>NZ_RJKQ01000001.1 GCF_003751845.1 Enterobacter sp. BIGb0383
GCCGTGGAGTCCCTGTGGCGGGGCGCGAAGTCGCTGGTGGATAAAACCGATTTCCGCCAGAACGTCAGAATCGAGCTGCTGGATCTGTCAAAAGACGATCTGCGTCAGGATTTTGAGGATGCCCCGGAAGTTATCCAGAGCGGCCTCTATCTGCAGACCTACGTGGCGGAATACGACACCCCCGGCGGGGAGCCGATTGGGGCGCTGATTTCCGCCTACGAATTTGACGCCTCGGCGCAGGATGTGGCCCTGCTGCGCACGATTTCCAAAGTCTCGGCGGCGGCGCATATGCCGTTTATCGGCTCCGCCGGTCCGGCGTTCTTCCTGAAAGAGAGCATGGAAGAAGTGGCGGCCATCAAGGATATCGGCAACTACTTCGACCGCGCGGAATACATCAAGTGGAAATCCTTCCGCGACACGGACGATTCCCGCTATATCGGTCTGGTGATGCCGCGGGTGCTCGGACGTCTGCCCTATGGTCCGGATACGGTGCCGGTCCGCAGCTTTAACTATCTTGAAGAGGTTAAGGGGCCGGATCACGACAAATACCTGTGGGCCAACGCCTCGTTCGCCTTCGCGGCGAATATGGTGCGCAGCTTTATCAACAACGGCTGGTGCGTGCAGATCCGCGGTCCGCAGGCGGGTGGCGCGGTGCAGGATCTGCCGATCCATCTGTACGATCTGGGTACCGGCAATCAGGTAAAAATCCCGTCAGAGGTGATGATCCCGGAAACCCGCGAGTTTGAGTTTGCCAACCTCGGCTTTATCCCGCTGTCGTACTACAAAAACCGGGACTACGCCTGCTTCTTCTCGGCGAACTCGACCCAGAAACCGGCGCTGTACGACACCGCGGATGCGACGGCGAACAGCCGTATCAACGCCCGGCTGCCGTATATCTTCCTGCTGTCGCGCATTGCTCACTACCTGAAGCTTATCCAGCGAGAAAATATCGGCACCACCAAAGACCGGCGTCTGCTGGAGCTGGAGCTGAACACCTGGGTGCGGGGTCTGGTGACGGAGATGACGGATCCGGGGGATGAACTGCAGGCATCTCACCCGCTGCGGGATGCGAAAGTGGTGGTGGAGGACATTGAGGACAATCCGGGCTTCTTCCGGGTGAAACTCTATGCGGTGCCGCATTTCCAGGTCGAAGGGATGGACGTCAACCTGTCTCTGGTTTCTCAGATGCCGAAGGCGAAAGCATAAGGCAGGACGCTGATGAAAACGGAACAACCGTTGTGGGGCAGGGGGATCATGGTCTCGCCCCAGCATTTTCAGCAGCAGGCCGCTTATGCGGCCTGGTCCGCTGAATGTATTGCTCAAAGAGGGCTTAACCATCCCTGGGGGGTGATTGAGTCTACGTTTGAACCGGAGGCGCTGAAACTTGGCCGTCTGCAGGCCCGTCGGTTGCTTATTCGGTTTCAGGATGGGGTGCTGATTGATACCGATAATGCCGACGCACTGCCTCCGGTATTGTCGCTGGACGGCAACGCACAGGATGCTGTCGTTGTGCTGGCACTGCCGCTGATGCGCGCGAACGGTGGTAACTGCCTGAAGCCGGACGAGGTCGCCGAACGGCCGGTGCGCTATCGTCAGCGCTGGCACGATGTTCGCAATCAGTTTGGCGACGATACCCGCCAGATTGCCGTGATGCAGCCCGAACTGACCCTGCGTTTTGCGCATCAGGACAACAGCGATTACCTGACGTGTCCGCTGGCGCACCTTCAGCAGGATTCACAGGGTACCTGGACTCTCAATGACGCGTATCTGCCGCCGATACTCACCCTCCAGAGCAGCCGCTGGCTAATGACGCAGCTGGAATTGCTTATGGTCCAGCTGCGGGCCCGTCTGACTCGTCTGATGGCGATGCGCCGTGAAAGCAACGAACGCATGGCCGACTTCGCGGTGGCGGATGTCTCTCTGTTCTGGCTGCTCAATGCACTGAATAGCGCAGAGCCGGTGCTCGGGCAGTTTCAACGCTCTGCGCAGAGTGCGCCAGAGCGCCTCTATCCGGAGCTGGCGCGTCTGGCCGGTAGCCTGCTGACCTTTTCACTCGACCACCAGGTGAGTGCCATTCCGCCCTATCAGCATCAGCAGCTCAATGCGGTATTTCCGCCGCTGTTTGACCTGCTGAGTGATTTGCTGGAAGCCAGTCTGCCGTCGCGGGTGGTATTCATTGAGCTGACCCATGACAAACGGCTGCGGCAGTGGCAGGCCCGGTTAGAGGATCCGCGCCTGCGCGAAGGGGCCGACTATTATCTCTCCGTGCGTTCACCCATCCCGGTGGCGCAGCTCCAGGAGCAGTTCCCGCAGCAGTGTCGCGTGGGCAGCCCGGATTTCGTCACGAGTCTGGTGAATGCCTCCCGTCAGGGGATCCCTCTCAAAGCGCTGCGTCATGTCCCGGCCGCCATTCCGCTGCGTCTGGAAAATCAGTACTTCTCCCTCGACCTGTCGCACCCGGCGGCAAAAGAGATGCTGGAAAGCGGCAGCTGCATGTTCTACACCCCCGGCATGCTCGGCGAGCCTGAACTTGAACTTTATGCGGTACTGAGAACATGAGCGAACGTAAACGCGGTATGACCGCGCCCATTGATATCGATGCGTTGCTACAGGATACCTGGCTACAGGTGATTAGCCTGCGTCACGGGCCTAAATTTAACGAAGGGGAGGGAAGGACGCTGTGGGAACGCTGCCTGGCGGACGTCGAACGCGTGCAGCAGGCGCTGAGAGAGGCTGAGCTGGATGCGGCAAGCTGCCGGCATATTCTTACCGCCCAGTGTGCGTTGCTGGATGAGGTCGTAAAAGGTCGGGGCGTGCAGGATGACGCCTGCGTTCAGTGGTATGACATCCCTCTGCAGGGGCATTTTCTCGGCACTATGGAAGCCGGGGATACCCTCTGCGACCGAATGCGCGATGTCCTGCGTGAACCCGCACCGGAGCCGGTGGTACTGACCTGCTTTCAGCGGGTGATGCTGCTGGGTTTTCTCGGAAGCTTTCGCACGCTGGATGACCCGGAGCGGCAAAGGCTGGTCAACGCTCTCGGGGAGCTGGTCGCGCCTTTTAACGGCCCGCCGGAGCGCCCCGTTCTGGCGGAAAGCCAGGCGCGCAGTCGTCTCGGCGGCTGGCTCTCCTGGTGGCCAACTCGTCTCGGTCTGAGCGTGTTGTTTCTCGCCTTACTCTGGTGGGGGCTTAATCACTGGCTGGATCGGTCGCTGGCAATTCTGTTGCCCGGGACGGTGACATGAATCCTGTGCAACGGCGTCTGCTGGCCTTGTGGGCCGCGCTGTTGAGCGGCGTGGTCTGTCTGGGATTTCTGCCCCTGTCGCGTTTTACGGCGGCGCTGCTGTTGCTTGCTGTCTGGGGCGTGATTGCTGTGGTCTGGTATATCGTCCGTCGTCGGACTGAGCATGGCGCAACCCTCAGCCTGGATAATCTGCCTGAGGCCACCTGGCGTCAGCCGGTGGTCATGGTCTGCGGCGATCTGCCTCAGGCGTGGCCTGAATCGTCACCGGTTATCGTGGCCGCCCACGGATGCTGGATCCGCATCGAAGCGGGGCAGGATGTGCAGGATGTCGCCCAACAGGTGCTCTGGCAGCGGCCGGACTGGGGGCGACAGCTGGCGGTGATGATTAACGTCTGTCCGCAGCAACAGGGCGATACGAAAGGGCTTTCCCGCCGTCTGCTGGCCCTGCGCTGGCAAATCAGCCAGCTGCGCCGGGAAACCGGTCATTCGGTACCGCTGGTGCTGAACGGCCAGGTCGGTAGTGCCATGATGGACGCGATGCTCTGGCAGGTTGCTGCTCCTGGCGGCGGTATCAGCGTCTGGCAGGCATCCTCGGCCCCGCGTTCTGTTGCGGCCTGGGTCGCCAGCGGTGGCGCAGAGGCAATGCAGCAGCAGGTGCTGATGAACAGCCTGATGGACTGGTTCCACCAGCACGTCGAAAGGGTGTTTACCGGGGAAAATCCGGACGTCCCGCGGGTCATGCCGGGCCTCGTCCTCTGGGGCATGGGGCCGTCGATGGATCGCAGCCTGACGGCATCGGCCTGGAACGCCTGGTTGACCGAACGCACCGGCCTACGGGACGTGGCGGGCTGGCAGGCGATCGGTTCATCGGCTACTGAAACCTCGCTGTTCCCTGACTATATCCTGCCGCTGTTGCCGGAAGGCCGTGGGCTGACGCCTCGCCAGCGGATGTGGCGAGGTGGGCTGATGGCGTTCACTCTCGCAGCCACCGTCGCGCTGATCAGCAGCGGCTGGAACAACCGACAGCTCCTGCAGCGGCTGAGTTTTGACATTCAGCACTATGACCGAATCCCGATGGATGACCACGGGCCGAAAAAGGCTGCCGTCGGGGTGCTGCGCCAGGATGCGGCCGGGCTTGATGCCTGGGCGCGTAACGGAGAACCGTTACGCATGGGGCTTGGGCTCTATCAGGGAGCACGCCTGCGTATGCCCGTGCTGGATGCGATTCGCACTTACGTGCCGCCGCCCCCACCCCCACCTCCGCCTGAGAAGTCCAGCCCGCCGGTGCCGAAAATTGTTCGCCTCGACAGCATGTCGCTGTTTGACTCCGGCAAATCGGTGCTTAAAACCGGTTCCACCAAAATGCTGGTCAACTCCCTGGTGGGGATTAAAGCCCGTCCCGGCTGGCTCATTGTGGTCGCCGGACATACGGATAACACCGGTAATCCGCCGCTCAATCAGACCCTCTCCCTGAAACGTGCCGAAGCGGTGCGCGACTGGATGCGCGATACCGGCGACGTGCCGGAAAGCTGTTTTGCCGTACAGGGCTATGGCGAAGGCCGCCCGATTGCAACCAACGATACGCCGGAAGGGCGGGCGCTTAACCGGCGAGTCGAAATCAGCCTGGTGCCGCAGGCAGACGCCTGTCTGACACCGGGCATTCCCCACGCGTTATCGCAGGATGATGACGTGACTCACCACAACATGGAGTAATTACGATGGCAATTCCCGTTTATCTTTGGCTTAAGGACGACGGCGGTGCGGACATCAAAGGATCGGTGGACGTTCAGGACCGTGAAGGCAGTATCGAAGTGGTCGCACAGGAACATAAGCTCTACATCCCGACCGACAACAACACCGGCAAACTGACCGGCACCCGTATCCACACCCCGTTCCTGATTACCAAGGAGACTGACTCCTCCAGCCCCTATCTCTACAAGGCCGTTACCACCGGGCAGACCCTGAAGTCCGCGGAGTTTAAATGGTACTGCATTAACGATGCGGGTCAGGAAGTGGAGTACTTCAACACCAAACTCGAGAACGTGAAGGTGGTGAAAGTGAATCCGGTGATGCACGACATCAAGGATCCCGCTTACGAGAAGCATAACCACCTTGAGCAGATCGAACTGCGCTACGAAAAAATCACCTGGACCTACAAAGACGGCAACATCATTCATTCCGATTCCTGGAATGAGCGCGCAACCGCCTAAACCTCAGACGGGCAGAGCGTCTCTGCCCGTCTTTTTTTGCTGAGCGTCTGCCAGAACGGGCGCTGAGTAAAGACGTCACCATCGAAGAAATCTGACCTGATGCGCTTTGGGTCCCTTACTTAAAGGAACAGCGAGGGGCGGTAGCGTGTCTGAAGGTCCCGGACAGAAGGAGAGACTTATGAGTGCCGATCCGATCACCCGCTTTAGTCACAGCCACCATCTGCTGACGGTCAAAGCCTGCGAGGCAGAGCTGGATGTGCTGGCCTTTGAGGGGAAAGAAGCCCTGAGCCAGCCGTTCAGCTATCGCATTGAATTTACCAGCCCGGACCACGCGATTGCCCGGGAGACGATGCTGATGAAAAAAGCCTCCCTGACGCTGCAGGCCCCGGTAGATAAGGGCTTCGGGATTAAAATACAGCAGCCGGTCCGGGTGGTTCAGGGCGTGGTCACCGGGTTTGAACGCCTCGGCACCTCCAGGGATGAGACCCACTACGCCCTGACGCTCCAGCCACGGCTGGCGCTGCTTGACCGCTCGCACCAGAACGCTATCTATCAGGATATGTCCGTCCCGCAGATTGTGGAAAAAATCCTCCGCGAGCGGCACGCCATGCGCGGGCAGGACTTTCTGTTCTCGCTGACCCGGGAGTATCCACGACGGGAGCAGGTGATGCAGTACGGCGAGGACGACCTGCACTTTATCACCCGTCTGCTGGGAGAGGTGGGGATCTGGTTCCGCTTCACCACCGATACCCGGCTGAAGATCGACGTGGTGGAGTTTTACGACGCCCGCCAGGGGTACGAGAAAGGGCTGGTCCTGCCGTCGGTCCCGCCGTCCGGTCAGCACGCCGCCGGGATGGATTCGGTCTGGGCGATGGAGAGCCACCACCGGGTGGTGGAAAAAGAGGTCAGCACCCGGGACTACAACTACCGTGAGGCGATGGAGGACATGACCACCCGGGTGGATGCGACCCGGGGCGACGCCACCACCTACGGCGAGGCGTATCACTATGCGGACAACTACCTGACGCCGGGCAGTCTCTACGACCGCAACCCGTCCCCGGAGTCGGGAGCGTTTTATGCCCGCATCCGGCATGAACGTTATCTGAACGGCCAGACGCAGCTGTCAGGCACCACCAGCAGCCCGATGCTCTCCCCGGGGCGGACGCTGAAGGTCACCGGCGGGTATGAAGTGGCGGAGACCTTCAGCCAGGGCGTGGCGATCGTCGGGATGACCAGCCATGCGCGCCGCGACGAAGATTTCAGGGTTCACTTCAGCGCCATCCCCGACAGCGTGGATTACGGTTTTCGGCCGCAGCCCGGCCAGCGCCCGATCATGGCGGGAACGCTGCCCGCGCGGGTGACCAGCACCACCGAAAACGACACCTATGGTCATATCGACAGGGACGGCCGCTACCGGGTGAATATGCTGTTTGACCGTGAGACCTGGGACACGGGATACGAAAGCCTGTGGGTCCGCCAGTCCCGCCCGTACGCGGGCGACACCTACGGCCTGCATCTGCCCCTGCTGGCGGGCACCGAAGTGGCGATTGGTTTTGAAGACGGCAACCCGGACCGGCCCTATATCGCCGGGGTCCTCCACGACTCGGCCCATCCGGACCACGTCACCATCCGCAACTATAAACGTAACGTCCTGCGGACCCCGGCCAACAACAAAATCCGCCTCGACGACAGCCGGGGCCAGGAGCATATCAAGATCTCGACGGAGTATGGGGGCAAAAGCCAGCTCAGCCTCGGACATCTGGTGGATGCGGAGAAGAAGAAGCGGGGAGAGGGGTTTGAGCTGAGGACGGACAGTTGGGGGGCGATACGGGCGCTGAAGGGGCTGTTTATCTCTGCGGACGGCCAGGCGAAGGCACAGGGGCTGGTGCTGGAGATGGAGCCGGCCATTAACCTGATTAAAGGTGCCGTACAGCAGGTCACGGAATGGGGAGAGATCGCAGAGAGCCACCGTAACTTACAGCCTGATGCGCAAAGCTTACAGAGCTATCTGAAGGCGGCCGAGCGGCTTCAACAGCCCTCTATGCTGCTTACGGCACCCGATGGCGTGGGTATTGTTAGCCCAGAAACCGTCATGTTACAGGCAGGCAAAGCGCTCTATGCCCAAAGTATGGGTGAAGTTCATATTGCCGGTAGTCAACGGATTGCGCTTAATGCGAATCAGGCTATTTCTTTACTGTCACAAACTGAGGGGGTAAGGATTGTCTCGGGCAAAGGTCCCTTCGAACTGGAATCACACGCGGAAACGCTTTCTGCGACTGCATTAAAAGATTTAACTCTCCAGTCTACACAGGGACATTTGCAGTTGACGGCCAAAAATGGCATTACCCTGGCATGCGGTGGTGCCTATATTCGGTTATCTCCCAATGGTCAAATTGAAATACACGGACCAGGTTTATTAAACCTGAAAGGGAACCATGTTATGGAAGGGCCGACCAGTCAGGATTTCCCTTTGCCAGAATTACCGCAATCGATATGTAAAGAGTGTCTGCAAAAAGCGCAAAAAGCTGCTGCCGGGTTTGTGCCTCGCTAATCAATAAGGAAATGAGATGGATGACAACACCGAGGTTTCAATATCGAGATGGCTAACACAGATTGAACAGGTTTGTACCCGCCTGGGCATTTTTTCAGTCAATGTTATTGTTGATCAGGCGGGGGATATTCCCTCTTTGGTTCATGATTTAAAGCGTTTTAAACCTCCAGTCGACTGGGTTTCACTGCTGGAAAATGAACCAGAAAATGAATTCATTGATGATGCGCCGCTGTTCCTGCAGCTAAGGCTTGATATATGGCAGCATAAAGAGTGGCTATCTGCGTTGCTCAGGCAATATTACTCTCCTGCTCGAATACTGGTATTTCTATCTGCTAATAGCTTTAGTCTGCTTGCTAAACATCTGCAGGCATTAACCATTGCTGAGTGGGAAGGCCGAAAGGGGTTAATGCGTTTCTATGATACGCGAGTATTTCCAACGTTAATCGAGTCCGTGCTTACCGAACAACAGAAACATTATTTTTTAGCCGTCGCGCGGTTATGGACCTGGCGTAATCGCGATGGGCACGTCGTTTGGTTATCCGGTGAAAATGAGGGGTATGACTTCCGGGATACGGTGTTACTCGCAATAGATGATGCACAATATAACCAGTTAGGGATTATGAGTGATATAGATGAGTTTGTTGGTGAATATCAAACTAAATATCCAGAATTTACACCGCAGTTGTTATTCGAGCGATTATGGCAAGGGTCGCAGGAGACGGATGGAAGAACGGTGCTGGATAGTGAGAGTTTTTTTATCGAGTATTTATCCGGAATAGTAAAGTAATCGTGAAATTTTTCTTAAATCATTGGTGATAATCCCGTTAAGAGGAGTCGCTGAACTGTCCATGATTATCCTGTAATCAGAGCAAGGTCACCGCCTAATGCAGCTAATTAAGTCAGCGTATTCGATTAAAGAACGTTATAATATGGAGGAATCCGTAAAATGTCCCAGATGAAAATTTCCCCGGTATTGGCCCCCCCGTATTTTCCCGCAGAAGGGCGTTTACCCGATAGTTTTGACCAGGTGCAGGCTAATGCGAACTTACAAATCCGTGAAGAAAAAGAGTATAAACTGCGGCTAAATGCGCAAAATGGTCTGAACAACACGCCGCCCTGCTGTAAAAGCCTGCATATTAGTTTGTTTTTTGATGGCACCAATAATAATGAAAAGGCAAATACTGAGGCTGAGCCGCCTCATCCCAGCAATATTGCCAGGCTTTATCATGCGGCACTGGACGATATTGAGAGCGGATATTATCGCTACTATATGCCCGGGGTAGGAACGGCCTTCCCGGAGATCGGGGAGCTGGATTTTAGTAATGAGGGGTTAAAGTATGCCAAAGGAGGAGAGCCACGGATCAACTGGGCGCTGCTGCGTATTGTTGACAGCGTCAAACATACTTTAACGGGAGAACGCCTGGACGATAGCGAGGCGAAGAGGCTCGTCATTTCATTGGATAGAGACCCTTGGACGAAGATTCTTGCAGGCACGACAGATACAGCGGACACGACGAGTGCTTTAATAGACATGACTAAGCAGAGTGGGAAAGCGGAGCGACAGAAGATGTTTGGCGATCTGTTTGCCCCGCTACGCGTTAAAGCGAAAACCCACCAGCCTAAAATCCTCAAGATCAAACTGTTTATCTACGGTTTTTCGCGCGGTGCCGCTGAGGCCCGCGCCTTTGTTAACTGGTTAACAGAAATCCTCGATGCTGAACTGCTGAAAGAGAAAACATTGCAACCGACGTTATTGGGTTGGCCTATTGCTATCGAGTTTCTTGGGCTATGTGACACCGTTGCCTCAGTAGGAATTGCGCGCGTGGCGCCAGGTTTTCGGGGGCATATGGCCTGGGCCGATGATAACCTGGCCTTGCCGGACGAAGCCAGATACCCCAATTTTATCCGGCATTGTTACCATTTTGTCTCTGCCCATGAACAACGTCTGTGCTTCCCGCTTGATTCCGTGCGGCGCAAGGAAGGGAACTATCCGCTTGAGACCAGGGAAGTGATTTATCCGGGGGTTCACTCTGATGTGGGTGGGGGATATACCCGGGGTGAGCAGGGGAAGGGAGTCGAGGATGCGCTTATTCTTTCGCAGATTGTGCTGCATGACCTGTATGCCGCCGCTTTTGCAGTAGGGGCCCCTTTAAGTGTGCCGGAGCAGGTGATTCCACCCAATTTATTGTCGCGTAAACCTTCACGCAAAATGGAGGTTAAGGCAATGCGAGAATTCGATATCGAGCAACAGCTGATCGAACGTTTTAACATCTGGCGCACGACGTTACGGGCTGACCTGCCGCAAACCCAGGAGCCAGGCTACGAGCCGGTGTCACTCGACCAAACGCTGGAAAGCATGGTTGAACAGCAGATGGCATGGATGACCGCCTGGCGCATTGGTCGTTTTGCTAATGGCAGTTATCAGCAGCAACCTTTTTACCAGGCGGCCGAATGGAACAGCGGGGATGCTGGACCGGGCAAGCGTGAGGCCAGTGAGAATAAACGAAATGATGAACAGAAAAAGCGTGAGGATGCCCGCAGAACCGTTCCGGATACACCGGGAGTGCCGATTTTTGAACCGGCCCTTGATCAGCAGCAGCTACTACAGGGAGCCAATGAGTTCCGGGCCGACTATGAAAGTCTCCTGCCGTTTATGGTGGGTATGACTCGGGAAAATACCGGTGGTTTTCAGCAGATAGTACTTGAGGGAGGGCTGGGTAGACTGGCGTATATCTATGATCCTGACGATCAGGCCGCCGAATATAAAAAGATGAAAAAAGCGGGTGACTCGTTAACAGGTAAATTGTTTAAAGATAAGTATGGAACCGCGACTGACGATAAAAATTATGCGCAGATTTGCGCGCTCTATGATGATCATATCCATGATTCACGGGCATGGTTTATGCACTCTACCCTGGGCTTTCGCGAAATGTGGGCAGGATATTTTCGCTATCGTACCATTTATAGCGGAGATTATTCTAATAAGGGAGCGTCATTGTTAACAATAGAACGAAGAAGGGGCGAGGTTTTTGTTGGCGTAGCTATTTTTGCCGCTTATCAGGGAAATAAAGCCATTGCAGCAGTAGGGCAACCAGTGGGTGCATTCGTGAAAGAGGGAATGGAATTATCAGCGCAGGCGCGCCAGCTGGAGGCTGAAATTACCGCGGCCAGAAATCAGCAAATCCTGGAAGGGATAAAAAGCGGAGTGGGAACCATCAAAGAAGGCATTAAAAATAGCATGGAGTTGTCAGAGCAGGCGCGCCAGCTGGAGATTGAAATCACGGCTGCCCGTAATGAGAAGCTTCGTGAAATGGGAAGATCGCTTATCCGCGGAGTGGCCGGTATAACTCAATCGATGCCTCCGATGGAAACTTGCCAGGTTTCCGATACGGATGGTCGAGCGGTGTGTCTGGTACCGGCGTATGACTATATGGCTTATCCGATGTTTGATATGGCCCCGCTACGGGATATCTATAACCAGCATGTAGCAGAAAGTGATAAAAAACAGATGGATGACCTGGTAAACAGCCTGAATAATCCTGCCGAAGTCAGTCAGTAGCGCACAGCGATAAACGCCCCTACCTCTGCGTTCGTATTTTCCTGCAAAGGGCCGTCTCACCTTGAAAGGCAACGAGGAATCAAAATGGATCTTATCAACCTGTTTTCAGTAAAAAGGAGTTTTGCTCCTTGTTTTTTCGGTATGTTATTGCTGGCTGGATATAGTGAAGCCGAAACCTGGAGCGGGGGCGATCTTCGCGGTGTTAATCATACCTCTCAGCAAATACCGCGTTTTTCGGTTAATGGCAGCAGTGGGCCGAATATCGGTTCTTATGGCCAGGGAGGCGGATCCTGTTGCATCTCCCTGCCTGATAAATGGCGACCTGATTTAAAGGCGGACGTGGAGTGGGAGGTCAGTACAAATTCTGACCGGATGGCGTTTCCCGGCTATAAAGATCGGGTCAAATATAAAGCCTGGGAAAAGAACATCCTGGAAGGGATCGTTAAGCACCGCATGACCGTAGATATTCCTGACTATGGCGAAAAGAAGTGTGGACTGACCGTTCATTTCCTGGCCTGCAACCAGATTAAGGTCACCGCCTCCTGTTGGACGTATGGTGCCGCTGAATACCCAATTAAAGAGCCACGTGAGATGAAGGAGCCAGCAATATGTCCACAATAAATATCGTCCCGGAATTTTCCTGCTCAGGTAGCGTTTAACCGAAAAGATAACAGGGAATCAAAATGGACTTGATCAAGATAACCTTAGTGAAATTGCCTTTTATTATTTTGCTTTTTGGTACCTCAGTTCTGGCTGGATATGGTAAAGCCGAAACCTGGAGCGGGGGCGATCTTCGCGGTGTTAATCATACGAAACAGCAAATCTACCGTTTTAGTGTAAATGGGAATGGCGGACGTTTGAATGGTAACACCTGTTGTATTTCCCTGCCCAACCAATGGCGTCCGGGCTTGAAGGCGGACGTTGAATGGGAGGTCAGTACAAACGATGGTCTGGTAAAGTTTCCCGGCTATGCCGACTGGGATAAATATGAAGCCTGGGAAAAAAAAATCAAAGAAGGGATCGTTAAGCACCGTACGACCGTCGATATTCCTGACTATGGCGATAAGAAGTGTGGCCTTACCGTTCATTTTTTATCCTGCAATCGGATTAAGGTCACCGCTTCATGCTGGGCACTAAGCAGGCCTGAGTACCCCATTAAGGAACCCTATGATATGGAAGAGCCTGCAATTTGCCCCGAATAAATTTCAACTCGTAATCCTCCCCGCTCAGGTAGCGTTTAACCGACAAGATCACAGGGAATCAAAATGGACTTGATCAAGATAAAATTAGTGAAATTGCCTTTTATCATTTTGCTTTTTAGTACCTCAGTTCTGGCTGGATATGGTGAAGCCGAAACCTGGAGCGGGGGCGATCTTCGCGGTGTTAATCATACGAAACAGCAAATCTATCGTTTTAGTGTTAATGGGAATGGCGGAAGTTTGAATGGTAACACCTGCTGTATTTCCCTGCCCAACCAATGGTGCCCGGGCTTAAAGGCGGACGTTGAATGGGAGGTCAGTACAAATTCTAGCCGAGTGACGTTTCCTGGCTATAAAGATCGGGTGAAATATAAAGCCTGGGAAAAGAAAATACTGGAAGGGCTCGTTAAACACCGTACGACCGTAGATATTCCTGATTATGGTGATAAGAAGTGTGGCCTTACCGTTCATTTTTTATCCTGCAATCGGATTAAGGTCACCGCTTCATGCTGGGCACTAAGCAGGCCTGAGTACCCCATTAAGGAACCCTATGATATGGAAGAGCCTGCAATTTGCCCCGAATAAATTCCGATTCGTAATTCTCCCCGCTCAGGTAGCGTTTAACCGAAAAGAGAACAGGGAATCAAAATGGACTTGATCAAGATAAAATTAGTGAAATTGCCTTCTATTATTTTGTTTTTCGGTGCCTCATTTCTGGCTGGATATGGTAAAGCAGAAACCTGGAGCGGGGGCGATCTACGCGGTGTGAATCATACCTCTCAGCCAATACCGCGTTTCTCGGTCAATGGCCGCAGCGGCCCGAATATCGGTTCTTATGGTGAAGGAGGTGGATCCTGTTGCATCTCCCTGCCTGATAAATGGCGACCTGATTTGAGGGCGGACGTGGAGTGGGAGGTCAGTACAAATTATGACCGGATGGCGTTCCCCGGTTACGCTGACTGGGACAAATATGAAGCCTGGGAAAAGAACCTTCTGGAAGGGATCGTTAAGCACCGCACGACCGTAGATATCCCTGACTATGGCGATAAAAAGTGTGGTCTAACCGTCCATTTTTTACCCTGCAACCAGATTAAGGTTACTGCCTCCTGTTGGACGTATGGTGCCGCTGAATATCCGATTAAGGAACCACGCGAGATGGAGGAACCAGCAATATGTCCGCATAAATAGCGCCCCGATATTGTCCTCGCTCAGATAGCGTTCTACTTAAAGATAATAAGGAATCAAAATGGATTTGATCAAAATAACCTTATTTAAAAAACTTTCTGTTCTTTTACTGTTCGGTCCACTACTGCTGGCCGGGTGTGACGAACCTGAAAAATGGAGCGGGGGAGATCTTCGCGGTGTGAATCATACGAAACAGCAGATCAACCGTTTTAGTGTTAATGGGAATGGCGGGAGTTTGAATGGTAATTCTTGTTGCATTTCTCTGCCCAATAAATGGCGACCAGATTTAAAGGCTGAAGTGGAGTGGGAGGTCAGTACAAATTCTGGCCGGGTTGAATTTCCTGGCTATGCCGACTGGGATAAATATGAAGCCTGGGAAAAAAAATCAGGGAAGGGATCGTTAAGCACCGTACGACCGTAGATATCCCCGACTATGGCGATGAGAAATGTGGCCTGAACGTTCATTTTTTATCCTGCAATCGGATTAAGGTCACCGCTTCATGTTGGGCCCTAAGCAGACCTGAGTATCCAATTAAAGAGCCCTATGATATGGAGGAGCCAGCAATATGTCCAAAATAAATAGCGTCCCGATATTGTTATCACTCAGATAGCGTTCTACTTAAAGATAATAAGGAATTAAAATGGATTTGATCAAAATAACCTTATTTAAAAGACTTTCTGTTCTTTTACTGTTCGGTCCGCTACTGCTGGTCGGGTGTGACGAACCCGAAAAATGGAGCGGGGGAGATCTTCGCGGTGTTAATCATACCGCAAACGGTATTAATTATTTTGAGGTGAACTACTCCAGGGGGCCTAATATTGGCGCTTTTGGTGAAGGAGGAGGGTCTTGTTGTATTTCTCTGCCCAATAAATGGCGACCAGGTTTACAGGCTAGAGTTGAATGGGAGATAGACCCAAATCCATATGAAGAACTACCACGTATCAAAAATGGTTTTGGTTTTGAAAAGGAAGCTTATGCACGGCATGCCGCTAACTACCAAAAACATAATATGACTATTGATATTCCCGACTATGGGGATGAGAAGTGCGGTCTGACGGTTCATTTTTTACCCTGCAATCAAATTAAAGCCACCGCCTCATGCTGGACGTATGGTGCCGCTAAATATCCGATCAAAGAACCCCACAAAATGGAGGAACCTGCAGTATGTCCGTAATAAATTTTGCTCCGATATCGGCCCCGCCGTTCTTCCCCTCTAAAGGTCGGTTACCCGACGCTATTGACCAGGTGCAGGCCAATGCGAATTTACAAATCCGTGAAGAGAAGGAGTATAAGCTGCGACTCAATGCCCAAAATGGGCTGAACAACACGCCACCCTGCTGTAAAAGCCTGCATATCAGCCTGTTTTTTGACGGTACCAATAATAATGAAAAGGCCAGCTCTGAGGCTGCACGCCCCAACCCCAGCAATATTGCCCGGATGTATCATGCGGCGCTGGACGATATTGAGAGCGGATATTATCGCTACTATATCCCCGGGGTGGGAACCGCCTTTCCGGAAATCGGGGAGATGGATTTCAGCAATGCGGGGCTGAAGTATGCCACCGGCGGAGAGGCGCGTATCAACTGGGCGCTGCTGCGTATTGTGGATGCCGTGAGGCATACCTTAATAAATAAACGAGTGAAGGATAAGGAGGTGAAAGGATTTGTAAATCCCGATGCGTATGTAGGTAATGACAGCGACGCCTGGGCAAAGAAAGCAAAGCGGCAGCATGTGTTCAGTCAGCTGTTGGCCCCTCTGCGCGCCAGAGCCAAAACCCATCAGCCTAAAATTCTTAAAATCAAACTCTTTGTCTACGGTTTTTCCCGCGGGGCCGCAGAGGCGCGGGCCTTTGTCAACTGGCTGACGGATATCCTGGATGCGGCGCTGGTCCCGCAATATGTGTATGGTCCCGGCGGGAGCATTGAAAGGATTTCCCTGCCGCCTGATATCCCTTTACTGCTGGGCTGGCCGATTTCCGTCGAGTTTCTTGGCCTGTGCGATACCGTGGCCTCGGTGGGGCTTGCGCGCGTGGCCCCCGGGGCCAGGGGGCATATGGCCTGGGCGGATGATAACCTGGGCCTGCCGAATGAGAGTGAATACCCCGGTTTTATCCGCAGCTGTTACCATTTTGTCTCCGTCCATGAACAGCGGCTGTGCTTCCCGCTGGATTCCGTGCGGCGCAAGGAGGGGCACTACCCGGCGAATACCTGGGAGGTGGTCTATCCCGGGGTGCACTCGGACGTCGGGGGCGGATATGCCCGGGGTGAGCAGGGGAAGGGCGTCGAGGATGCGCTTATTCTGTCGCAGATTGTTCTGCATGACTTGTATGCTGCAGCCTTTGCTGTAGGGGCTCCCTTTCGAGTAAGGGCGCAGTATCTCTCTGAGTATCTAAAAACTTCGGGACCTGACCGTGTTATGTCCACTCAGGTTGAGGATGAGTTTAAGATCGACGGAGTTTTGAGCAAGCGCTTTAATCTCTGGCGCACGACGCTACAGGCGGACCTGCCGCAAACCCCGGAGCCGGGGTATGAACCCGTTCCGCTCTCTTATCCGCTGGAAAGCGTGGTTGAACAGCAGATGGCCTGGATGACCGCCTGGCGTATTGGCCGTTTTGTTAATGGCAGCTATCTGAGGCAGCCTTTTTATCAGGCCGCGGACTGGAACAGCGGGGACGCTGAGCCGGTCAAACGTAAGGCCAGTGAGAACAAACGGGATGAGGCACAAAAAAAGCGCGAGAACGCGCGAAAAACCGTGCCGGAAACGCCGGGGGTACCGCTTTTTGAACCCGCTCTCGATCAACAGCAACTACAGCAGGGGGCGAACGAGTTTCGGGCCGATTATCAGTCCCTCCTGCCTTTTATGGTGGGGATGAACCGTGACAATACCGGCGGTCTGACGCAGACCGTGCTGGACGCTGGTTTGGGGAAGCTGACGTATATTTTTGACGCTGACGATCAGGCCGGTGAATACACCCTGATGAAAAAAGCGGGGGAGGCGTTAAAAAGGACGCTGTTTAAGGATGAGTATGGCGCCCTCACCGATGATAGCCGCTGTGCGCAGATTTGTGCTCTGTATGATGACCATATTCATGACTCCCGGGCGTGGTTTATGCACTCTGCCATGGGCTCTCGCGAAATCTGGGCGGGGTATTTTCGCTATCGCACTATCTACAGCGGCGATTATTGCAATAAGGAAACCTCGCTATTAAAGATGTCTCAAAAAAGCGGGGAAGTCCTTATTGGGTTACATATTTATGCCGCGCAAAAAGGTACCCGTGCCGTCGTTGTAACAACACAGGGGCTGGAAAAACTGGGTGACTCGGTGAAAAAGGGTCTGGCGTTGTCAGAGCAGGCGCGTCAGTTGGAGACTGAAATCACCGCGGCCCGGAATGAGAAACTCCGCGAGCTGGGGGATGCCTTTATTCGTGGCGTGGTCGAAAAAACAAAACCGTCGACGTCCATCGAGACATGCCTGGTTTCTGATGCCAGTGGTCGGGCGGTTTGCCGTGCGCCGGTATATATCAATATGGTATCCCCGGTGCGCGACGCCACTCAGCTGCGAGAAATTTATAACCAGCACGTAGCCGAAAGCGATCAACAGCAAATGGATGAACTGGTAAAGAGTCTGAATAGTCAGGCGCAGGCCAGCCAGTAACAGGGAGAGTCGGATGGGGACGTTAAAAAAAATAGTGCGTCAGGGCGATACCCTGCGCGAGTACGGTGGAACCGTTTTATCCGGAAAATATCTTGCCTTTGGTAAACCCATTGCACGGGTCGGGGATGCGGTACGGTGCAATATGCACGGAATGACGACGATCGCTGAAGGGGCTGCAGGCACCCTGATTGAGGGAAAGGCCGTGGCGCTGGATGGGCACCGCTGTGCCTGCGGCTGTACCCTGGTGAGTTCATTACAGGGGGTGGATATCGCGCCATGAAATATCCACCGCTTTACCCTGACTATCGGGTCATTATTCCCCCTGATAAAAAACGATGGGGAGTAGCCTGGCTGGTGGGGACTGTATTCTGCGTGTTTTGTACCCTCTGGTTGTGGCCTGCAGACCAACCGATTCATACTTTTTCGTTCTGGTTCTGGATTGCCATTTTCCCCACGCTGCTCACTGGACTGCTGTTTGCTTTACGCAGCATGGTTTATCAGGTCGCGTCAGGAAATCAGCGGGCCTATCGTTATATTCTGCAGCAGACGGAAGAGGAGTGGTGGCAGCAACGCTCCGCCGGGCTCCCGATAGAGCCCTGGTGTTTGCTGGGGCCGGGCGGGGATAAACCTGAGTATCATCTGGCTGCATTGACAGAGAATCCCCCCCCACCGCAACCCGTGATTATCGGGCAGGGTTTACCTGTTTTGCACTGCCCACAAATACTGGAAAACGATATTTCTCGCAGAGAAGCGGCGTTAACCCGGCATTTAGTGCGAACGCTGCTTGATGTTTACCCTTTAAAAAGCACGCTTGCGCCGGTATTTACGACCCTGTACTGGTGCGGTGCCCCGGAAGAAGGGCAGCGATTTATTCGGGCACTATCGGAAAAAGGATGGCAGTTCCAGCAGCCGCTTTTACTCCTCAATGATATCGATCGGCTGGATGATGCTATCGATCATTATTATCGCCTCTCAGGGAATAAAAATAATCGCATACTCTGCGCGGGGATTTATTGCCCGCAGCATGAAGAGAGCACGCAGATTATGGGAGAGGCCGGTTTTGTCTGGAGTGTCGGAACACAGGGGAAAGTGAGCGTACAGCGTGCAGAGCGGCAGGATATTTCAGATGAGACAGCACAATTGTTGCTCGGGCGTGCTGAAAAGCTCGCACAACTCACGGGGCCACCAGAATACTGTCTGTCGTTTAATCGCAGCGCAGCTGAATATTTGCAGTCGGGGGGATGGCCGACACTGAAACATATTCAGGAGCCATTTTGGGGAGATCTCCAGAGGATATCGCCTTTTATTGCGATGACGCTGGCGGCCTTCCAGAGTCTGAGCATAGAACAACCCTGCGGATGGATAACTCAGGATATAGAACGCAAATATATTACTGGAGTAATTAGCGTTGATAAAAAATAAGGAACGTCAAGGTTCTCTCCTACGTCAGGTCATCTGGTATTCACTCACGGTGACATTATTACTGGTGCTGCTGGGATGTCTGTACTGGTTATTTAAGGACAGGCTCCAGCTACCCCCTGTCACATTACAAACGCTTCTGTTCTGTTTGGGGGGCGGCTGGCTGGTACTGATGTGGCTTTCGCCATTTATTTTACTGGGGTGGAATGCTTTAGCGCGTTCAGAAGCCTTTAAAAAGATCCATGGCGCAAAACTGGCGTCACAGGGACAGACTTCGAATGTGAATTCACATTATCTGGCTGGTCTGCGCCAGCATCTTTGTGGACGCTATGGTTATTTCTGGCGCTCAAAAATCCGCATTCTCCTGATCGCCGGTGACGAAACCGCTATTGACCAGCTGATCCCAAACCTGCGTACCCACCAGTGGCTGGAAGGTAACCGCACCGTTTTACTTTACGGCGGTAGCCTGAAAGGTGACGTTGACGGCGAACATTACGCCGCGCTGCGTAAGCTCCGCCGTGGTCGGCCGCTGGACGGGATTATTCGGGTGATCAAGGCGGAGCAGAACCTTACGCTATCCGTGAGCGACAGCGACCTGCGCGGGCTGGAGAAAATCAGCGAGGCGCTGCGTTACTCTGCCCCAGTCTGGCTGTGGCAGCTTTGCGACAGCGACTGGCCGCAGACGGAGCGTCAATCCCAGTCCGTGGGGATTTCGTTGCCGCTGCGGGCTGAGCCCGACGATGTTGTTACGCAGCTCAAAAAACTGCTGCCACAGCTGCGCGAGCAGGGGCTGTCCCAGATTGCTGAAGACCAGCGTTATGATTTCCTGCTGCGCCTGGCGCAGCGGCTGGAAAAAGGGGATATCGAGGGCTGGAAAACGCGTCTGACGCCGTGGCTGTATGGGGCGCAGCAGCGTGTTCCACTGCGGGGGCTGATGTTCAGCCTTGAGAGCGAACCCGAACCATCACAGGCAGAGGACGATGCTGACAATGCGCACCGGCACGCTATGACGTTTCCGGCCACCTGGCAGGGCGTGACCGATGACTGCACGCGCGTGCGCGGTCGCCGCGTCGGTTTGCCCTGGCAGCAGACGCTGGCCTGGACCCTGATGGCGTCGATCGGTCTCTGGGGGGCAGGGATGTTGCTCTCCTTCACCCTCAACCAATACCAGATTTCGTCCGTGGCGACGAAAGCCCATGCTCTGGTGGAACAGCCTTCTGTCTCGGATGAACAGCTGACGGCGCTGCACGATCTCCGCAACGACGCCGGTCGCCTGCGCCAGCGCATCAACAACGGGACGCCCTGGTATCTGCGCTTCGGCCTCGATCACCATGCGCAACTCCTGGACGCGATGCTGCCCTGGTACGGCCTGGCGAATAACCGTCTGATCCGCGATCCGGCTAATCTGGCCCTGAACCAGAAACTGACCGCGCTGGTCAGCTCCGCACCCAATAGCGACCGGCGGGCGACGCTGGCTAAGCCGGGGTACGACCAGCTCAAGGCCTGGCTGATGATGGCCCGTCCGGATAAAGCGGACGGCGCATTTTACGCGCGGACCATGGCGGCGGTACAGCCTACGCGGGCGGGGATCTCGACCGGGCTGTGGCAGAGTCTTTCTGCGGATCTATGGGCATTTTATCTTGCTGAACTCGCCCACCAGCCGCAGTGGAAAATCACCCCCGACCCAGGGCTGGTCGGCCAGAGCCGCCAGGTGTTGCTGCAGCAGATTGGCCGCCGTAACGCCGAAAGTACTCTGTATGAAAATATGCTCATCTCGGTGCGGCGTAACTTTGCTGACCTGTCTCTGGAGGATATGACCGGTGACACCGACGCGCGTCGATTGTTCAGCTCCGATCGGGTCGTACCGGGGATGTTCAGCCGGGAGGCCTGGGAAGGCGGCATCCAGCAGGCTATCGAGAAGGCGGCGAATACCCGTCGGGATGAGATTGACTGGGTACTCAGCGACAGTCGACACAGCGTGACTGCCGACCTTTCGCCGGAGGCGCTGAAAGCCCGTCTGACGCAGCGTTACTTTACGGATTTTGCCGGGAGCTGGCTGAACTTTCTTAACGGTTTGCACTGGAAACCGGCCCACAATCTCGCCGATGTCACCGATCAGCTGACGTTGATGAGCGACGTGCGTCAGTCCCCGATGATCGCGCTGATGAATACTCTGGCGTGGCAGGGGCAGACCGGTCAGCAGAGCGAAAGATTGTCGGACTCCATCATTAAATCGGCAAAAGATCTGATAGGCAGCAAAAACAAACCGGCTATCGATCAGCGCGCCGCGGGTCCGCAGGGACCGCTGGATGAAACCTTCGGGCCGCTGCTGACGCTGATGGGCAAAAACAGCGCCGGTAGCGCGATGGCGGCGGACAGCTCCCTGAGCCTGCAGGCGTATCTCACCCGTATCACCCGCGTGCGACTGCGGCTGCAGCAGGTGGCGGGCAGCGCCGATCCGCAGGAGAGGATGCAGACTCTGGCCCAGACGGTCTTCCAGGGAAAAAGCCTTGATCTGACTGATACGCAGCAGTACGGGAGCCTGATGGCAGCCAGCCTCGGTGAGGAGTGGAGCGGGTTTGGCCGGACGCTGTTTGTGCAGCCGCTGACGCAGGCATGGGAAACGGTGCTGCAGCCGTCGGCGGCCAGCCTCAACCAGCGCTGGAATCGTGCGATGGTGGAGAACTGGCACACGGCCTTTGAGGGGCGTTTCCCGTTTGCTGCCAGCCAGAGCGACGCTTCCCTGCCGATGCTGGCAGAGTTTATCCGCAGGGACAGCGGGCGTATCGACCGGTTCCTGTCCACGGAGCTGAGTGGGGTGTTGCACAAAGAGGGCAGCCAATGGGTGCCGGATACGGTGCATGGTCAGGGTCTGACCTTTAACCCGGCGTTCCTGAAGGCGGTGAATCAGCTAAGTCGGCTGGCGGATATTCTCTTCACCGACGGCAGGCAGGGGATCGGCTTCGATCTGCAGGCGCGAGCGGTATCACAGGTGGTGGAAACCCGGTTAACGATCGACGGTCAGGTGCTGCATTACTTCAACCAGATGGCCGACTGGCAGAGCTTCCGCTGGCCGGGAGAGACGTTTAAACCCGGGACGATGCTGACCTGGACCTCCACCCGTGCCGGGGCGTGCCTGTTTGGTGACTATGGCGGAACCTGGGGTCTGATCCGCTGGCTGGAGCAGGGCAAGCGGCAGCAGCTGGACAGCAGCCAGTGGATGATGAGTTTTACCGCACCGGACGGTCTTACCCTCCAGTGGGTGCTGCGTTCGGAGCTGGGCAACGGTCCGCTGGCCCTGCTGGCGCTGAGGGGCTTCAGCCTGCCGACGCAGATTTTTAGCGTTGATGCCGACGCGGCGGCTCAGGCGCTGGGCGGTAACAGCGAGGACATCGGTACAGAGGAGTGACGTGTTCTCAGAATGTCGCTCAATACGCGCTGCAGCACGCTGCGGCGGATACTCAGGATAAACAGAAAAAGAAATTATGGACGATCTAACCCTCCGCTATTACGACGCTGAAATGCGTTACCTGCTGGAAGCAGGTGAAGAGTTTGCCCGCGCCCATCCGGACCGGGCGGCAATGTTAAACCTTGATAAATCCGGTGCGCGCGATCCCTATGTCGAAAGACTGTTTGAGGGGTTTGCCTTTCTGATGGGGCGGCTTCGCGAGAAGCTTGACGACGATCTGCCCGAGCTGACCGAGGGGCTGGTCAGCCTGATCTGGCCGCACTATCTGCGCACGATCCCGTCGATGTCGGTTGTCGAATTCACTCCCGACTGGCGTGAAATGAAAGAGGTGATGCCCGTCGCCAAAGGTTTCGAAGTGCTCTCCCGACCCATCGGGGAGAAAGGCACACGCTGTCGCTACACGACCTGCCAGGAGATCGAACTGCTGCCGCTGCGGCTGGAAAAGGTGGCGCTGACCACCGACACTGAGGGACGCTCGGTGGTCAGCCTGCGCTTTGCCTGCAGCAGTCTTGCCGACTGGACCCGCATCGACCTGCGTCATATTCCGCTCTATTTTGATGCCGATGCGCCGCTGGCCAGCGCCATGCACGAAGCCTTTTCCCTTAACGTGGATCGGCTGTGGCTGCGACTGCCCGGCGATGTGGACAGGCGTCCCTTCGACGGCTATTTCACCGCGGGGGGATTCGGTGACGATGATGCGCTCTGGCCGAAAGGCAGCAGCAGTTTTAGCGGCTACCAGCTCCTGCTGGAGTATTTCACCTTTCGCGAGAAGTTTATGTTTGCCGGTCTGCGTGGGCTTGAGCACGTTGATTTTCCGGCGGCACTGCCGTGGTTTGAAATTGACGTGGTGCTTGCCCGACGCTGGGAGCACGACTTCAGCTTTACCGGGAAGCATCTGCGGCTCAACTGTGTACCGGTGATTAATCTCTTTCCGCTGGAGTCAGACCCGCTGACGCCTGACGCGCTGCAGACCGAATATTTGCTGCGTCCGATGCGCGTCCAGGACGGACACACGGAGATTTATGCTGTCGATTCGGTGACGTCAGCCAGTCAGCATTCCTGGGTGCCGTTTTCCAGCTTTCGCCATAAGGGCGGCATGCTGCGCCACGAGGCGCCGGAATATTACTATCACACCCGCGTCCGCCGCGGGCCGTCCGGGCTGCATAACACCTGGCTGATCCTTGGCGGTGAAGCCTTCGATAACCATCGGGTGCCGGAAGAGGAAAATCTGTCCCTGACGCTGATCGGGACTAACGGCCAGCTGCCGCGTCGGGCCTTGCAGAGTACCCTGCTGGACACGGTGATGAAAACCACCACGGCGCGCCTGGCCGTACGCAACCTCTGCGCACCGACCCTGCCGTGTTATCCCCCTGACAAAGACCGCTTTCACTGGCGGGTATTAAGCCATCTGGGCAGCGGCTTTTTGTCGATGATGGATAATGCGGAAGTCCTGCGCGGAACCCTGGCGCTGTACGAGTGGACGGATAGCGAGGTTAACCGCCGACGTCTGGAAGCCATCATGGAGGTGAAGCACAGCGAAACAGAACGGTTCGAGCAGGGATATCTGGTTCGCGGCGTACAGATTGAAGTGACGCTCGACAGCTACGGTTTTGCCGGAAGAGGGGATATCTGCCTGTTCGGTGAGATGCTGAGTCGTTTCTTCGCGCTCTATACCGATATTTACCTCTTTAACCGTCTGATTATCATCCTGCAACCGACCGGAGAGCGCCTGGAATGGGAAGAGAAACACAACCGCCGCATTCCCGGCTGACCCCGGGGCTGGAAGCCGATCTGACCCGGATTAATTTTTATCGCTTCTGTCAGCTTCTGGAAAAACAACGGACGGGAAAATCGCCGCTGGGTTCCACCAGCCATCCGGCCGACGATCCGGTGCGCTTCTGCCCGCATCCGGGAATGGGGTTTCCGGCCGGAGAACTGAAAGCAGTCGAATATGACGAAGAGGATGAGAGCCGACCGCCGGTGATTCGCACCACGTTTATGGGCCTGTACGGTGTCGATTCGCCTCTGCCGACCGCGTATCTCGATGACATCACCCGGCGCAGGGAAGGGCATGAGGCGTTACAGGGATTCCTGGACATTTTCAGCCACCGCATTCTGACGCAGTTTTACCGTATCTGGCGTAAATACTCCTGGCCCGCAACCTTCGAGCCCGGCGGCACGGATGCGCTGTCTCAGTCGCTTCTTGGGCTGGTCGGACTGGGGATCCCGGGAACGGCAAACCATATTGCCACGCCGGTATCACGCTTTCTGGCCCTGCTGGGGGTATTACGTCAGCCGGGTAAAACGCAGGAAGGGATGCAGGCGCTGGTGGGGCTCCTGGCCCCGGACACCCGGGTGAAGGTCAGCCCCTACTGTCTGCGTCCGGTGGACATTCGCAAGCCTCTGGGTTTTTACGGCGACGAGGATTTTCTGCTGGATGGCAATGCGCCTCTGGGCGATGAGGCGATGGATGCCGGTAGTCAGTTGCTGGTTGCCCTGACAACGGAGAATGAACAGGAGGCCCGGGGCTGGAGACCGGAGGGGCTGCTGTATCAGGATTTTCTGGTAATGCTGCGGGTGTATCTGGGCTGGCGCTTTAAGGCAAAAATTCAGCTGACCGTCAGTACCCGCCTGCTGGCCGTCTCTCCTCTGGGTGACGAGGCATTCTGCCCCGGCATTAACGGCGTGCTGGGCGCCGATGATGACGCGTCTGCGGGTGATATCCCGCCAACTTTTACCACAGACCTGGGCTATTACAGCGGTCTGCCGCGCGCTACACAACAACAAGGAAACCGATGTGTTACGTACAAGTTTGATTAAAACCACGGGCTGGCTGCTGCCCCTGCTGGCGCTCACTCTAACGGGATGTGGCCTGACTCAGAGCGTCACGGATAGCACTAAATCGGCATTTAACGCCGTCTTTTATAAGAAGATCAAGGTACTGCATCTGGACTTCACAGCCCGTGGGGCGCTAAACACCGACGCACGGGAGAGCAGCTCGCTCTCGGAATCGGTGGTTATACGCGTCTATCAGCTGAAGGATCGCAAGACGTTTGACAAAACGGTCTATCAGCAGCTTCTGAAGGAGGGCGATACCCTGCTGAAAGATGACCTGCTGGCCAGCCGGGATGTGGTGGTTAAGCCGGGCGGTGATACCAGCCTCGATATGCCGCTGGAGGCGGAGGCAAAATTTATTGCCGTCGTCGGGCTGTTTCGCCATCCCGATATGGAGAAGAACAGCTGGCAGGTGGTGCTTGAACGTGAAGCGCTGGAGCCTGACAGGCCGCGGATAGTGGAAGCCGGGAAAAACCATCTGACGCTGCAGCCGGTTAAAGATGACTAACCTCCACGCCTTCAGGACAGGAATGACGGGCGGAAATCCGCCCGTTGCCGTGACTACAGTCGGTTATATTTCACCGATTCGTGGAGCAACGCTTTACCCATAATATAAAGCTGGTCCTGATTTTTTTCGTCGATATACCATTTTTCATAGGCGGGGTTATCCGACAGCACGGCAAGTCGGGTGCCCTGCATCTGCAGACGCTTCACGTGGAAGGTTTTGCCGTACACAAAGGCGTAGACGCCGTCGGTCTGGAAATGGCGAATGGAAATATCGACGAACAGGCGGTCGCCGGAGTTGACGGTGGTGGCCATACTGTCGCCGTTGACCGTCATCACTTTTACATCCTGTGACGGACGGTTGCCAAACAGCGAGACGGCGTGCTCGGTGGTGAACTCGATAGCAAACAGCACTTCGACATAGTCGGAGAGCATATAGGCGCCCGGCCCGGCGCTAATGGTTAAATCAAGAACCTCAACACGATACACATTCTCTCTCACGTCAGTTTGCCCCTCAGGAAATCCGCCGACGATCCGATCGCCAAGCAGCCAGGATGAGGACGTGCCAATTAAGGCCGCCAGTTCCTGCAGCTTGCCACGACGTGGAATCGCCTCCCCGTTGAACCACTTGCTTACCGCTTTCGGCGTGAGCTTCATGCGCTTCGCAATGTCGGCCTGACGGCCATGTACGGGTAACCCCGCGTTGTCACAGGCCAGCGCCAGCCTTTGGGAGAACTCTGTACGCGCTTTCTCTTCTTGTACCATAGGTTCAATTATAACCCCTCTTGCGTGAACTTTCAGTTCCGGTATAATCTGTACTAACGGTTCATTTTACAGGTTGTGGTCATAACGCCGCGCCGACTGACGAAGTGGAGAGAGAGTATGCGTGATATTGCAAAAGTACTGGAGCGTTGGGGCGGCTGGGCGGCAAGTGACGGCAATGGCCTGGGCTATGCACCGATTGCCGCTGGCTTTAAAGGGCTGCTGCCCTGGACCAGCAAATCCCGGCTGTCGTGCAGCGACGATGATGCGCTGGTGATTGAGAGCTGTCTGGCGCGTCTGCGGCAGAAAAAACCCGAGGAGCATGCGCTGCTGGTGGCTTATTATCTGTATCGGGTGTCTAAACGCAGCATGGCGCGGGCGCGTAAAAAGGATGAAAAACTGGTCCGTATTGAAATTCAGATGGCGGAAGGCTTTATTGATGGCTGCCTGGCGATGCTCGATGTACGTCTGGATATGGACCCGGAAGTGGAGTGGGAAATTCCTCAAGAAAAAACAGTAACGCGGTCCGCGAAAAGACCTGTACTCTATACAAAGTGGTGATTTAGCCACTCGACATAAATATCCGGCCCCGCAATTGCGGGGCTTTTTTATGGGCGAAATTAATTTTAAAAAGCATTAACGCGGTCCGCATTAGGTGGGGTAAAGTAACTACACTGGTTATTTAGCATGACGTTAACCGGTGCTCTCCCGAAAGCTTCTTTTTTGTTTGTCTGAAAAAAAATAAAAAAGAGTAACGCGGTCCGCAAAATACGCTGTAAATTATAAAAATGCCGAGTTGGCATGATAACTCAAACACGAAAACGCCTCGCTCTGACGAGGCGTTTTACGTTGTGTTGCTGTGAATCAGAGTCAATGATTAATTCCGGGTTGCCTTGTTAGGTGATTTTTCAGTTTTTATTTTTGATTCTTAATATAAAAGGAAATTGCATCATGAAATACTCTATTACAGATACTTTTTTTAATGAAACCTATGACTGCGACGAGGGTATGTTAATTCTCGACGCTGCCGAAAATCATGGTCTTGACTACCCTTACTCTGGACGCTCTGGAGGTGATTTATCATCTATTGCATTACGTTTGTCAGGGCAGGTCCTTGATGAAAGTGGTTTTTTATCTCCACACGCACAAGCTGCAGGTTTTTTCCTGACGGATTCGTCTTTTCCTTTGACTGATTTGGTTATTGCCTCTCAGGATATTTTTCTTCTGTATGACGAATACACTCTCGATCCGGATAAATGGTTTTTCCCAGCGCAACACGGGAATTAATCAATCTGCATTTTACAGGCCACGCATCGCGTGGCCTTTTTATTTCCCTCTATTAAAGAGGAGTCAACAAATAGCGAGGAGGCTAAATGTCCGATCCTGTTTCCGGCACCACCGTTGCGGCGGCGGGGCTGATGGGGGCCAGTCTATTTGGCCTGGCGACCGGCCTTGACTATGGCGTGGTATTTGGCGCCTTTGCCGGGGCGGTCTTCTACGTGGCCACGGCGGCCAGTATTAGCCGGGTGCGGCTGGCTGGCTACTTCTTTACTTCATTTACCGTCGGCGTGCTGGGGGCCGGGCTGGTTGGCGCCAGGCTTGCCGACTGGACGGGCTATCGCGAACGCCCGCTGGATGCGCTGGGCGCGGTGCTGATCTCCGCGCTGATTATTAAGGTGCTGACATTCTTCAACAGCCAGGATCTCAACGGCCTGTTCTCTCGCTTTAGAGGAGGCGACGGCAATGGGAGTCGATGAATTTTGTGCGCTGCTCAACGCGCTGATCTGCACGCTGGTCGTGCTGACACTGATGTTTTATCAACGGGGAGAGGCACGGCATCGGCCGTCGATCTCCCTGCTGGCGTATCTGCTGGTGCTGATTTGGGCCAGCGCACCCTTCGGTTTTCTTTTTGGCCTGTCCACCTCGCCGCACTGGCTGCTGGTAGCGGGCAACCTGATCTTCTGCGCACTGTTGCTGCGCCATAAAGGCAACGTGGCGCGGCTGGTCGATATGCTGAGGCGAAGATGAATCAAACACAATTTCAACGGGCGGCCGCTGTCGGTGATGAGTCCGCTGCACGCTGGTTTATGCCCGTCACGGCCGCCATGCAGGTCTGGGGCATTACCGACGCGGAGGATTGGGCCATGTTTATCGCCCAGGTCGGCCATGAGTCCGCCGGGTTTAGCGCGCTGGTCGAGAGTTTTAACTATACGCCGGAGGCGCTGCTGGCCACCTTCGGGCGGCGGATCACGCCTTATCAGGCAAATATGCTCGGTCGCGTCAGTGGCCGTCCGGCACGACAAGAGGCCATTGCCCGGCTTGTCTACGCCGGGCGGCTGGGGAATAAGGCGCCCGATGACGGCTGGAAATTTCGCGGCAGGGGGCTTATCCAGATAACCGGTCTGGATAACTATCGCCGCTGCGGAGCCGCGCTAAAGCAGGATCTGATTGTCAGCCCGCAGCTGCTCGAGCAGGAGAGCGTTGCTGCCTGCTCCGCCGCCTGGTTTTACGTCGCCCACGGCTGCCTGCAGCATCGCGGCGATGTGGCGCAGGTTACCCGCATTATTAACGGCGGCCGCAATGGTCTGGAAGACCGACAGCGGCGCTACGCGATCGCCCTGGAGGCGCTGGTATGAGCACCCTCAAAATGATTTTTGGAGGCTTTATTGCGGCGTTAGTGGCCGTTATCGGTGCCTTTAGTCTGGGGCAGTTTCGGGGCTCTCGCCGGGCGCAAGCGGATGCAGAGCGGCAGCGCAGCGAAGAGCAAACGGCTGCCGCAATCGCGTTAGCGCAGCGGCGGGTTGAGGTGACAAAAGGAGCCAGCGATGTTCAGCAAAGTCTTGGTCGTTTGTCTGATAACGATATCGACAGCGAGCTGCGTGAAAAATGGCAGCGTCCCGGCGGTGGTTGATACCGCCTGCGACTGGGTCAGGCCAATTTATCTGACGGCAGGTGATATCCAGGCCCTGGATCGGCAAACGAAGCGGGATATTGCCGCCCATAACCGGGTGTGGGAACGCAACTGCGCGCCTTCCACTCACTGAAGCAGGAACCGACATGAAACTCTCCCTGATTATTGGGGCGCTGCGCGAGCGGTGCCCTTTTTTTTCGGGCCGCGTAAGCGGTCTTGCAGCATGGAAATATCCGCCTTCGGCGTTTCCGACGCTGCCCGCCGCCTTTGTGGTGCCGGGTGAAGAGGTCGCGGCCGCACAGCAATCCATCACCGACTACCGGCAGACGCTAACCGACGCGTTTGCCGTAGTGGTGCTGCTGGATGCCGCACCCGCGTTAAACGGCGATGACGGCGTATTCGATACCCTGGAGGAGGTAAAAACGCAGCTCTGGAAAGCCTTGCTGGGGATGCGCCTGGAGAAGGACGGCCACATTATTGTTTATGCAGGCTGTCGGCTACTGGAGGTCACAGACGGGCGACTCTGTTACCAGGTCGACTTTACCTGCGACAGAGAAATTGATGAAGAGATGACCCGCCAGCATGAGGAACTGGCGGCCCTGGAGACATTTCACCAGCTGGAGATTGACCTTGACCCGATAGCGGCAGATGGCCGACCGGACGGCAATGTTGATTATCGCGGTGTTATCACCTTTCCCACCTGAGAAAACCTATGTACGTCAAACCTGTAGCAGGGCGGTCGGTTCCCGACCCCGCCCACGGCGACCTTTTGCCCGCCAGCGGGCGAAATGTTGAAGAGAACAATTACTGGCTGCGTCGCCTGATGGCGGGCGATGTGGAATCTGTTAGCAAGCAAAAAGAAGGTAACGACGAATGAGCGTAAGTTTTAATTCTGTGCCCGGCAACACGCTGGTGCCGCTGTTTTATGCGGAAATGAACAATGAGGCGGCCAGCACGGCCCAGGAGAGCGCACCGTCGCTGCTTCTGGGGCATGTGGCCAGCGGGGCATCTATCCCGATGAATAGCCTGGAGCTGATGCCCTCTGCGGATTATGCCCGGCAGGTCTGCGGCGCGGGCAGTCAGCTGGCTCGCATGGTCGATGCATACCGTGCCACCGATCCCTTCGGTGAAGTGTGGGTGATTGCCGTACCGGAACCGGCCGGTGCGGCGGCGGTAGTCTCCCTGACCGTCACCGGCGAAGCGAGTGAGAGTGGCACGGTTAGCCTCTACGTTGGCCGTAGCCGCGTGCAGGCCGCCGTGGTCACCGGGGATAATGCTGAGGCGGTGGCGGCAAGCCTGACTATCGCCATTAATGCGGATGTGACCCTGCCGTTCAGCGCCGAAGCGCAGGACGGCGTGGTTACCCTGACCGCTCGCCATAAAGGGCTGTCCGGTAATGCGCTTCCGGTCACGCTTAACTTCTATGGCTCCGGCGGCGGTGAAGTCCTGCCGACGGGCGTGCAGATTGCCATTGCGGTGAAAACTGCCGGTACCGGCGCGCCGGATCTGAGCGGTGCGATTGCTGCGATGGGCGATGAACCTTTCGACTATATTGCGCTGCCTTTCAGCGATGCCGCCTCGGTCAACGCCATGGCGACGGAGATGAATGATACCAGCGGTCGCTGGAGCTACGCCCGTCAGCTATACGGCCATCTGTATAGCGCGCAAATCGGCACGCTGTCAGCGCTGGTTGCCGCAGGGGATCTGTTTAACCAGCAGCACATCACTCTTGCAGGCTACGAGCCGGAAACCCAGTCCCCGGCGGATGAACTGGCCGCCAGTCGTACCGCCCGTGCGGCGGTATTCCTGCGCAACGACCCGGCGCGTCCGACGCAAACCGGTGAGCTGGTGGGAATGCTGCCTGCGCCTAAAGGTAAGCGTTTCACCATGACCGAACAGCAGACGCTGCTGACCCACGGCGTGGCAACCGCCTATGTGGAAAGCGGCATTCTGCGTATTCAGCGCGATGTGACCACCTGGAAGAAAAATGCCTGGGGCGTGGCGGACAACAGCTACCGCGATAGCGAAACCCTGCATACCAGCGCCTGGGTGATGCGTAAGCTGCGCGCGACGATCACCAGCAAATATGGCCGCCACAAGCTGGCCAACGACGGTACCCGCTTTGGTCCGGGCCAGGCGATTGTGACGCCTGCGGTGATCAAGGGCGAACTGCTGGCAACCTACCGCCAGATGGAGCGTGCCGGGGTTGTCGAAAACTACGAACTGTTCAAGCAGTACCTGGTCGTGGAGCGCGATGCCAGCGACCCGAATCGCCTGAACGTCCTGTATCCACCTGACTATATTAACCAGCTGCGCGTCTTTGCCGTGGTTAATCAATTCCGCCTTCAGTACTCAGAGGAGATCGCATAATGGCCCGTATCGGTGGCACCTGTTATTTCAAAATTGACGGCCTGCAGCTGTCGCTCACCGGCGACGTTGAAGTGTCCATGAACACCCGCATCAAAGAGTCGGTGATCGACCTTGCCGGAGGCGTGGGCTACAAAGAGAAGCACCGCGCGCCTTATATTAGCGGCACCTTCACCGTACCGAAGGACTTCCCGGTACGCAAAATCACCACCAGCGACCAGATGACTATCACCGCAGAGCTGGCCAACGGCCAGGTCTACGTCCTGTCAAACGCCTGGCTGGAAGGTGAAGCCAACCACAATGCGGTTGAAGGCACCATCAAGCTGAAATTTAGCGGCGAAGAGGGGGATTATCAGTAATGAAAGCCATTCCATTAACCGTTCCGGTGCGCGCGCACGGCGATGATATCGGGGTGCTGGAGCTGCGGGAGCCGACAGGGAAAGACGTTCGCGAACTCGGTTTCCCCTATAACGCCAATGCTGAAGGCGGACTGAAGCTGGATGCGGGCGTTATCGCCAAGTACCTCTCGCGTCTGGGCGGCATTCCGCCCAGCGCCGTGGACGAGATGTCGCCTGTCGATCTCAATACGGTGAGCTGGGTGGTCGCGGGTTTTTTCCTCGGGACCTCGACGCCGTCCGGCTCCTGAACCACTACTTTGACTGCGCCAGATTCTGGCGCATCAATCCCCTTGAACTGCTCGACCAGCCATTCAGCGCGCTTGAACTGCTGGCCGGGCAGGCTAACCGGATCAACAGGGAGTTAGCCTATGGCGACGACTGAACAGATTAAGCTGGTTGCGGATATCAACCAGCTACTGCCAGCGCTCTCGAACACGCTTGAGACGATCCGCAGTATGCAGCTTCCCTCGCCGGACCAGACAATGGGCGAGATGCTACGGGCCATGGATGGCGTTTCCCGTTTCGACACGCTTATTGCCTCATTTAAAGAGGCGAGAGCGAAGGTGCAGGCGGGTCTGGAAAACATCAGTGGGCAGCTCGAATCCACCGGCATGGCCGATTTTGCGCTAAATGGCGTCGATAACGCGTTTATCTCTGCGGCGCGTTCGGCGATGGATTTTGAAGCGCAAATGGTGGGGCTTCGGCGCGCCGTCGCTTTCGACACGCCGCAGCAGTTTGCGCAGATGGGTGAAGATATTCTCAGCCTGTCGGACCGACTGCCGGTTGCGGCGGGCGATATGGCTCGGCTGGTGCAGGCTGCGGGTGAGGCGGGCATCGCTCGGGACGAGCTGGCGGCGTTTACGGAAGATGCCGTCAAGATGGGGACCGCGTTTGATCAGACGGCGGAGCAGTCGGTGGCCATGCTGTCGGACTGGCGCTCGGCCTTTGGTCTGACTCAGGAGCAGGCGGTTTCGCTGGCGGATAAAATCACCGCACTCTCCACAAGCGGGGGCGCTGGCGGACAGCAGGTCGCCGGGATCCTCAGTGTCGTTGGCCCGCTTGCCGGTGGCGCGAGCGAGCAGGTTGCCGCGCTGGGTGCCACGCTTGTCGGCGTGGGTGTGCAGCAGGAGGCGGCAACCGCAGGCATCTCCAGTTTTATGCAGGCGCTAACGGCGGGCGGCGATGCCAGCAAACGGCAGCAGGCGCAGTTTACGGCGCTGGGGCTGTCGGCGAAAACGGTCGCGGCGGGAATGCAGCAGGATGCCGCTGGCACTATCCAGCAGGTGCTGGGCGCACTTTCGGGGCTGGATGCGTCGGGCCGGTCATCGGCGCTGGATTCGCTGTTCGGTCGCGAGTCGGCCGGAGCCATCACGCCGCTGATCGACAACCTTGCGCTGCTGGACAACAACCTGAAGATCGTGAGCGACAGTACCCGCTACAGTGGTGCGATGCAGCAGGTCTGGGAACAGCAAACGGCAACGACGGCCACGCAGCTCCAGCTGCTCAGCAACCAGGCTTCCCATATGGGTATTGCCATCGGTAACGCGCTCCTGCCGCAGATTAACGCCGGAACCCAGGCGCTAATGCCGATGATTGGCGTGGTAACGGAGTTTATCACCGCCCATCCAGGACTGGTGCAGGCGCTGGCGGGGGCCGCGGCAGGCTTCGCCGTTCTCAGAATGGCGACCACGGCGACCAGCGTGGCGATTGGGATCATGTCGAGTATCGCCAGCATGTCGCCTGTTGGGCTGATCGTGCGCGGCATTGCGATGGCGGCGGGCCTGATTGCGGCTAACTGGGAGACGGTCGGTCCCGTCTTTAAAAAAGTCTGGGATTTTATCAGTCCCCTTTTCGAAGCCGGCTGGGAGGTTATGCAGGCCGTCTTTAACTGGTCGCCGCTTGGCCTGATTATTAATAACTGGGGACCCATCGTTGAATGGTTCAAGGGACTGTGGACCACGCTACGCCCCATCTTTGAGTGGTTTACCGGCGAGAAAGCGCAAATGGTTGGCGATCTCAATGCTGAACAATGGGCGCCGGGCGGCACGGGGATTTACGGTACCGGCGTCGCGAATCAGGGTTTTAACCCGTACCAGATACAGCAGACCGCCGGATCCAGTCCGACCGGTAGTCTGACGGTGGACTTCGTGAATGCGCCCCCCGGAATGCGGGTGACCGATACCCGTGCCCAGGGTCTTAACGTCGATCACAATGTCGGCTATACCCTGTACAACCAGTCGGCCCAGGCAGTGGCATTTTAGAGAGCGTTGCTTATCCAACTCACGACCCGCTTCGGCGGGTTTTTTTATATCCGGAGTATTTTATGGTCTGGAAAGAACGATTAGAAACGGCGTCGTTCCGTGGCGTGAGCTTTCATATCGAGAGTGAAAATGCCAGCTTTGGTCGACGCGTACAAACCCACGAATTTCCCAATCGTGACAAGCCTTACAGTGAAGATCTCGGCAGGATTGCGTTGCGGCCCAACATCACGGCTTACGTGATGGGAGATGACTGCCTTGCTCAGCGTGACCGTTTACTCGAAGCGCTGAACAAACCGGGGCCGGGCACCTTAATTCATCCCACGCTTGGGAAAATGATCGTCTGCGTGACGGATCAGATCAAAGTCAGTACCGCCAGCAATGAAGGACGGATGGTGCGCTTTGACCTGCATTTTGTTGAAGCGGGTGAACTGGCTTATCCCCAGGCGGATGCCGCCACGGCCAATATTCTGACCTCTTCCTGTTCGGCGGTTGATGAGGCGGTGAACCAGCTGTTTGCGGGGTTTTCGCTGGCGGGAATGCCGGATTTTCTTCAGGGCCAGGTACTCGATGATGTCGGTCAGATGCTCGACACGATCACCGCTGCGGTGACGCTTGCTGACAGGGCGGCTTTTGATGTCATCCGTTTGCTGAAAGGCGATATCTCCGTTCTGCTGCCGCCGCCCTCATCCGGCACGGGTTTTGTTGAGCGGGTGAAAAAGCTGTGGAACGCCGGTAATCGGCTGGCGGACAACAGCCGCAGACTGCATACCCGGATTAAAAACCTTTCCGGGATCGCGCTGAATAATGGTCTGGCTCCCCGCGGTCTGTGGAAAACCGACAGCGCCACGACCCGCGCCGCCACGCAGCAGCGCAATCTGGTGGCCAGCGTTCTGCGTACCACGGCGCTCAGCGAGGCAGCGCTGGCGGTCACCGCGCTGGCTGCACCGGCGGGCCTGGCGCAGGAATCGACGACACCGACGTCAGGCTGGCCGACACTCTCTCATCCGGCCCTCAACAATGCGGTCGTACCGCAAAATTCGCAGGCTGAACTCCTCACCTGGGATGCGCTGGTGGATCTGCGCGATACGCTGAATGTGGCGCTGGACAGGGAGATCAAGCGTGCCAGCGACGACGGCGTGTTTCTGGCGCTGCGGCGCCTGAAATCCAGCCTGAACATCGATATCAGCGCCCGGCTGGCGCAAACCGAAAAAACGGTTGTTCGTACTCCGGAGGAAGTCACACCTGCCCTGGTACTGGCGGCGGCATGGTATGACGCTGCCGGGCGTGAGACCGACATTATCCAGCGCAACGGCGTAGCCCATCCGGGCTTTGTGCCCGTCAGTGCGCTGAGGGTACCGGTGCGATGAACGATAACGTCACCCTGCGGGTGAATGGCAAAGAGTGGCGGGGATGGACCACGGTGCGTATCGGGGCCGGTATCGAGCGTCTGGCGCGTGACTTTACCGTCGGGATCACCCGCAGCTGGCCGGGGGATGAGGGCAACCGCACTCTTGAGCCGGGCATAAAAAATGGTGCCAGGGTGGAGGTTTTGATCGGCGAGGAACGGGTGCTGACCGGCTGGGTGGAAGCCACGCCGGTCAGCTATGACGCGAAAAGCGTCACCGTTGCCATCAGCGGGCGAAGCCTGACGGCGGATCTGATCGACTGTTCGGCACAGCCTACCCAGTTCAACGGGCGTTCGCTTATCCAGATTGCCGAAGCTCTGGCCGGGCCGTTCAATATTGCGGTGGTGAACGCGGGTGCGCCGGAGAAACCGATTCCGGGCGTGCAGCCGGGCTACGGAGAAACCGTGCTGGCGGTGCTGAATAAAATGCTCGGCCAGCAGCCTGCGCTGATCTATGACAGCCCGCTCGGGGAGATGGTGATTGGCCGCCTGGGCGCGGAGGTGGCAAACACCGCCCTGGTGTTGGGTCACAACATTCTTTCTGCTAAAGCCGAAAAAAGCGTCAGCGGACGTTTTTCCCGCTACCAGGTCGCCGGTCAAAGTGCCGGGAACAACACCAACTTCGCCGCAGCCACCACGTCAGGCGTGCGGGCACAATCCGGGGATCCGCTTATTACACGCTATCGACCGCTGCACCTGCGCCAGACCGGGCAGGCCACCATCGCAAGCTGTATTGAGCGGGCGGAGTTTGAAGCCCGCAAGCGGGCGGCAAAGACCGACTCGGTGACCTACGAGGTGCAGGGCTGGCGGCAGGGCGATGGCACGCTCTGGCAGCCTAATCAGCGCGTTATCGTCAGCGATCCCACCTGCGGCTTCGACAAGCGTGAGTTGCTGATTGCCGAGGCAACGTATATCCAGGACCAGAATGGCACCCGAACCGAGCTGAAGGTAGCGCCGGTCGATGGCTGGTTGCCGACGCCAAAAGAGAAAGGGTAAGGAGGCAGACTAATGGGGCTATTTGATGTGATGCAGCAGCAGATCCTCGGGCTTATCGAGCGGGCCGTGGTGAGCAGCCTGGATGCCTCGGGGAAGTGTCAGAGCGCGGATGTGGCGCTGATCGCCGGTGAGCAGAAGGGCGGCATTGAGCATATTGAGCCTTATGGATTCACCGCCCGGGCGCATGCCGGGGCCGAAGCTATCGTGCTCTTTCCTGACGGCGACCGATCCCACGCGGTGACCCTCGCGGTCTCCGATCGTCGCTATCGGCTTAAAGGGCTGAAAAGTGGCGAAGTGGCGCTGTATGACGATCGAGGACAGTCGGTGACGCTGACACGGGAGGGCATCGTGGTCAACGGTGGTGGTATGCCGTTGATTTTTCGCAATGCACCGAAGGCCCGCTTTGAGATGGATATCGAAGCCACGGGCCAGATTACCGATCGGTGTGATGGCGATGGTCTGAGCATGGCCGCCATGCGCGTTGCCTACAACGGTCACCAGCATCGGGAAAACGGTCAGGGCAGCAATACGGATCAACCCAATCAGAAAATGGAGGGCTAATGGAACTTTGGTTAACGGTCGATGGCCGTCGGACCCGTGCGGACGCGCCTCTGGACAGGCTTACCCGCGCGGTGGTGATTTCGCTCTTCACCTGGCGGCGGGCAGAGCCGGACGACAACGTGGAGATGCCAATGGGCTGGTGGGGCGATAGCTGGCCGATGGTGCAGAACGATCGCTACGGCTCGCGGCTCTGGCAGCTCCAGCGCAGCACGCTGACCAATGCGCTGGTCAATACCGTGCGCGGTTATATCAATGAGGCGCTGCGCTGGCTGATTGACGATGGCGTGGTGTCACGCATCGATCTCGATATCCAGCGTACCGGTATTAATGAACTCGGCAACCGTATCACGCTCTGGCGTCGCGACGGGCCGGTGACGATTTCTTTTGACGACTTATGGAGTGCAATCACCCATGGCGGAGAGTGAATTTCAGCGACCGACGCTGACGGAAAATATCAGCATGCTGCGCACGGACCTGTTCGCCATGCTCGATATCAGCGAGACGCTGCGGCGAATGGACGAAGATGTGCGGGCGAAGGTCTACGCCGCGGCCCTGCATACGCTGTATGGCTATATCGATCATCTGGCTCTCAATATGCTGCCGGACAAATGCAATGAAGAGTGGCTGTCGCGCCATGCGGCAATGAAGCGTTGCCCACGCAAGACGGCCACGGCAGCAACGGGCTATATGCGCTGGGATGGCGTCACCGACGGCATCACCCTCAGAGAAGGCAGCCTGATCCAGCGCGACGATCTGCTTCAGTACCAGGTGACCGCGTCGCCGACCAGCGCCGGGGGGGTACTCCGTGTGCCTGTTACCTGCAGTGCGGCGGGAGAGAGCGGCAATATGGACGACGGCGAATCTCTGTGGCTGGTCACGCCGGTTAGCGGCCTGCCCTCCATCGGCATGGCGGAGTCGCTTAACGGCGGTTTTGATATCGAGCCGCTGGAGACCTGGCGCGGTCGGGTACTGGAGCGTTACTCATGGACACCGCTGGGCGGTGCCGACGGCGACTACGTGATCTGGGCGAAGGAAGTGCCCGGCGTCACGCGGGCCTGGGTTTATCGCCACTGGCTTGGGACCGGGACGGTTGGCGTGATGGTGGCCGGTAGCGACCCGGTAAACCCGGTGCCAGAGGCCGGGGTTGTGGCTGAGGTACAGGCCCATATCGCCCCGCTGGCTCCGGTAGCGGGTTCCAGTCTGTATGTGTTTGCCCCACAGCGCCAGACGGTCGACTTTTCGATTCGGCTGACGCCGGATACGGAAGCGGTCCGCGCTGCGGTGATTGCCGAGCTGCGGGCGTTTCTGCTGCGGGATGGCACGCCCGAGGGCACGCTGGCGCTGTCCCGCATCCACGAGGCGATCTCCATTGCCACCGGCGAGTACAGCCATCAGCTGCTGCTACCGACGGAGAATATCCCCATCGCCCGCAATGCGCTGGCCGTGCTGGGGGATGTGCAATGGAAATAGCCCTGAGCGACTACCGCCATTTGCTGGAGGGGTTGCTGCCGCCGGGGCCCGCCTGGTCGCTTAACGATCCGGCGATTGGCGGACTGGCTCCGTCGCTTATGCGGGTACATCAGCGTCTTGACGATCTGCTCCTGGAACTGGATCCGCGGGCAGCCTCGGAGCTGATTGGGCGCTGGGAACAGATCACGGGCCTGCCGGATGAGTGCATCCCGGCGGGAACCCAGACCCTGCGCCAGCGCCAGCAGCGGCTGGATGCCAAAGTGAACCTGACCGGCAGCATCAGCAAGGATTTCTACCAGGCGCAGCTGGACGCGCTGGGGCGCACCGGAGCGACCATCACCCGCTACGATAAGGGCCCCTTTACCTGTGGCTCCGTCTGTACCGATGCGGTTTACGATGTCGCGTGGCGCTACGTCTGGGCGGTCACTATGCCAACCCGGACCGTGATTACCGCCATGACCTGTACCGGTACCTGCACCTCCCCAGTGAGGATGTGGGGCGATACCGTCGCCGAATGCGTGCTGCAGAAACTTTCCCCCTCCCACACACACGTTCTTTTTTATTATCCGTAACACGGAGAGACTATGGCTCATCGAATTGATACCTCCACCGCGCAGAAAGACAAATTCGGCGTCGGTAAGAATGGTTTTACCCGCGGGAACCCGCAAACCGGCGTACCGGCCACCGAGCTGGACGATGACTACTTTGACATGCTGCAGGAAGAGATTGTCGGCATCGTCGAAGCGGCAGGCGATACGCTGGATAAAACCCAGCGCAACCAGCTCAACGCTGCGCTGAGCAAACTGTTCCAGAATAAAACCGGTGCCACCTCGGCGCTGGGCGCTCTGGTCCCGGCGGCTAACCGACTGCCGTATTTCACTGGTGCCAACGGTGCATCGCTCACGGACCTGACCCCGGTGGGAAGGGATATTCTGGCGGCGACGACGAAGGCGGCGGTTCTTGAATACCTTGGTTTGGGGGGAGGCTCTATATTGCCTGTTGGCGTCCCTGTTCCATGGCCGTCTGCCATGCCACCAGCGGGCTGGCTCAAATGCAACGGCGCGGCGTTTATGGCCGCGCAATATCCTCAACTTGCACTGGCCTATCCCGATCTCATACTACCAGACTTGCGGGGAGAATTTATTCGCGGCTGGGATGATGGGCGCAGAGTTGATCCTGACAGAGGTATTCTAACGCAGCAGAAGGGGAGTCTTGCTATACATGATCCATCATATGACTCGTTTAACCTATGCTCGATGATATCGGCTATAAATCGCCCTGGAACAATAACAGAACAAATAATGTCTATGAACAGAGATGCCGGTTTTGACAGTGTTGACGCAGCAGATTATGGCAATACAAAGTTCGTACCCTTTAATATCAAAGTGCCACCATATGCGCTGGGAGAAAGTGGGTTTGGATATGGTGCTACTCGTCCACGTAACGTTGCGTACAATTATATTGTGAGGGCCGTGTGATGTTGAATGAAAATAATATTGCAACTGAAGCTTTAACCATCACTGTGTATAACTATGATGCCACCACTCGTGAATATACTGGCAGTTCAGTTGAGTTTTTAGCAAAAGGCGTCGGAATCCCTGCGTATTCTACGACTGATAGCCCTCCAACGAAAAAGAAAGGCTGGGCAATTTGTCGGAAATTGGATAAGTCTGGTTGGGAACAGATCGTTGATCATCGTGGGGAGGTGGTTTATTACGTTGAAAATGGCGCTGCTATATCCTTAAGCAAACCTGGTGATTACCCGAAAAATACCACCACACTGTCACCATCCACCCCATACGATATCTGGAGCGGTAGTGCGTGGGCTACCGATACAGAAGCGCAACATGCAGCGGAGGTGGAAACTGCAAAACAGAAAAGAACGGCGTTACTGATCGGTGCACAGGCAACGATAGGTCTATGGCAGACAGAACTACAGTTAGGTATTATCAGCGATAAAGATAAGGCGAGCCTGATTCTATGGCTGGCCTATATAAAAGAAGTTCAGCTTGTTGATCCTGAAATTGCGGCAGATCTTAAATGGCCAACACCTCCAGTTAACCAAAGCAGCTAGTATCACAGGCCGTCGATTTATCGACGGCTTTCTCTCATGCAAAAGTCATTACACCTGGTACTGGATACCAACTGACATTGAGCAACAACAGGACTATTTGTCACCAGTCTTATTCCGTACCGCCAGCGTTGACCCGCTGCCGCCACCACCCAGGTGCCATATCCTCAAAGGAGTGACCTTCTGCAACCAGGGTCGGGTCGTCCGGATGATCGAAGGTGCCGACCAGTAGCGCAATGGTTGGCGCATCGTCGATAGCGCCCAGCGAGCTGCCGCATTGTGGGCAGAAAGCCCGGCTGGAGTGGGGCGATGAACGCCAGACCGCTGGACGACCACCTTTACCTGTCCACTGAACGCTATCAGCAGCAAACTCTGCCCATGCCGCGGTTAATGCCCCGGTATGCTTTTGACACATATCGCACGAGCACAGATGCACTGGCGCATCGCCGGTTGCCTGAAAGCGTATTTGCCCGCATAAACACCCGCCGGAAAAGGTTTTTCCCATTTTCTCACCGTTAATAATTGCCTCTCATTCGCTTAACATAGCATAGAAATAGAACAATCTATTACGCACGGATAGCAAAGATAAGATTATTCCTCGGCGTATAATTACCTTTTGATTTTATTGGTTATTATTGTCGTGTCTTTCTTTATTAAACATATTATTTCTACGCTTTTACTGGTTCTCCTCGCCGCTCTGGCTATTCTCGCAATCTACCTTGACGTCAGCTGGTTAAATAACGGCATAAAAGAAAACTCCCTAACGGAAATTTCCCAGGAAGTCATTCTGACGATGATTGTCGGGCTGTACCTGTGGCAGGCGAAAAATCCCTCGCGGCGTAGCGCGATGACGCTCATTGCCGGGTTCTTTTTGTGCATGTTAATTCGTGAAATGGACTTTGTGTTTGATTTACTCCATCACGGAGCATGGGTGTGGTTCGCGCTGGTCGCTGCCGCTGTCGTTATTGGGTGTAACATCAATAAAGCGTCTGCTGCCATGGCGCAGATGATCACCTTTATGCGGCACCCCGCCTACGGCATGTTGCTGAGCGGTCTGCTGTGCGTGCTGATCTTCTCCCGGCTATTTGGTATGAATCATCTCTGGCACAACATTATGCTGGAAGGGTATAACCGGATTGTGAAGGATATGGTGGAAGAGGGCGTGGAGCTGTTTGGCTATGTACTCTGTTTCGCATCGACCCTCTGGTATGTTTGCTCAAAACGTAAAAACGGGCCTGACGCGTAAGCGGCCAGGCAGCCGGTTACCACCAGCCCAGGCCGCTTCCCGCAATGGCCACAACAGCCACGATGAGCATAATCAGCGTGGTTTTTCTCATTTTATGCTCCCAGGCGCCGCGTAGCCGCCAACAAAAAACCATATCAGAAAGATCACTGCGACAATAAAAATTACCACAGGGAAGAGAATTCCAATTCTCATAGCAATACCGGTTGGGTTATCTGCCGGGAAGTCCCGGTGCAGGGTTAATCGCAGGCGCTTATCATCCCGTTTTCTCCCGCCGACTGCAAGACGCACATCTCCAACCCAGCTCGCAACTCATTAGAAACTTTTACATTACTCAGCATCTTGAAAGTGATTCGTGTCTCATATTTCCATGAAACCGGTTGCATGGCGAAGATGCCAGGTTAGCATGAAACCGGTTTCACCGATTGGTCACACAATAAACTTCCAATGATAAGAAGGTAAAACATGGCTGTTATCAGGGATTACACTAAGTTAGCCAGTGACATCCTCCACGAAGTGGGAGGCGAAGAGAACATCAGTAACTTTACCCGCTGCGCAACACGTCTGCGTCTGGTGCTGCATAGCACGCCGGAGCAGGCAAAGAAGAATATCCAGAGCCTGCCCGGCGTTATCGCCGTTGTTGAGAGCGGCGGGCAGTTTCAGGTGGTGATCGGTACCCACGTGGCGGATGTCTTTAACGCCATGTCCGGGCTGGTCAAAGAGGATAATAGCGGCTCGGCAAAGCAGCCTAAAACCCGCTGGCTGGATGCGGTGATCGCCACCATGTCTGCGGTGTTTGCGCCTATCGTCTATATCCTTGCCGCGGCGGGGATCCTGCAGGGGCTGCTGATTGTTGCCACACTGCTGATGCCCGAATTTAAAGCCAGCGGCACCTTTGCCGTGCTGAACTTTATGTCCTGGACGCCGTTCAGCTTCCTGCCGGTCTTTATCGCCGTGACCGCCGCCCGGCATTTTAAGTGTAATCCCTTTATTGCCATGCTCTGCTGCTGTGCGCTGATTAACCCGGAATGGGCGGTCATGGCCGGGAAAATTGCCGGTGGCGAGAGCGTTAACTTCCTGTTCTTCCCGCTGGCGGAAACGGTCTATACCTCTTCGGTACTGCCGCCGCTGTTCCTGGTCTGGGCGCTCTCCTGGCTGGAAAAGCGTGTAGAGAAGTGGATGCCGGACGTGGTCAGCGCGCTGTTTACGCCGCTTATCTGTTTCCTGGTGATCGTGCCTTTGACGCTGATTCTGATCGGGCCGCTGACCAACTGGGCGGCGATGGGCGTTGCCGGTGGCTACAACTTCTTGTTTGAAACCGCACCGGCGGTGGCTGCTGCGGTTATTGGCGGCGTCTGGCAGGTCTTCGTTATCTTTGGCGTGCACTGGGGGATCACCCCGGTGGTGATGGCCAACTACGACACCCAGGGATACGACTCCTTCCAGGCCTATCAGACCATCGCCGTTATCGGCCAGATGGCTGCCGTATTTGGTGTCTTCCTGAAAACCCGCAATAAGCAGTTAAAAGGTACCGCATTCTCCGCCGGTATCACGGCGATTTTTGGGATCACCGAACCGGCGATTTATGGCGTTACCCTGCGTTTCAAAAAGCCCTTTATTTGCGGCTGTATCGGCGGGGCAATCGGGGCCGTGGTCGCCAGCTTCTTCGGTTCACTCTACTACGCCTATGCGGCGCTGCCGGGTTTGTTTACCCTGGTGAACGCCATCAGCCCTGAAGCCCCAATGTCCTTTATCGGGGAGCTGGTCGGAGCCGGTGTGGCTATCGTACTGACGATTGTCATGGTGCAGTTTGTTGGTTTTGACGATCCGGTAGAAGAAGAAATGGCGACGGAAAGTGAATCCCGTCCGGCCCCTGTGGCAACGACCGCGACGGTGAGCGCCGTAGAAATGGCCAGCCCGCTGAAAGGCGAACTGATCCCGCTGGAAAGCGTGGCCGATGATGCCTTCTCCTCCGGAGCGCTTGGCGAGGGTATTGCCATCCGCCCGGATGATGGAAAAGTGTATGCGCCCTGTGCGGCGCGCGTGGAGACGTTAATCGATTCACATCATGCGATTGGGTTAATGTGCGATAATGGCGTCGAGTTGCTTATCCATGTCGGTCTGAACACGGTTAACCTGCAGGGTCAGTATTTTACCCCGCTGGTGAAAGAGGGCGATGTGGTTGCCGCCGGTACGCCGCTGCTGGAATTTGATAAAGCGCAGATTGAGCGTGAAGGATACGATCTCACGACGCCTGTGCTGGTGGTCAACAGCGATGAGTATCGCCTCACCCGGCATCAGTCTGAGGGCGTGATTAGCGTGGGTCAGCCGTTGATGTCGCTGACCTGACGTAGCGCAAAAAGAGGGATCGGCCCGGCGGTGCAGAGAGTTGCACCGCTGGTGGAGAAGGGCAACGCATTATTAAAGGTGATATTTCAGCGCCGGGCCGGAGACGTTACGCCGACAGCGCATTGTGTGAGCGAAGTTTGTCTGAGGAAAGGTATGGTTACGATACTGGATGTCGCAAGGAAAGCCGGCGTCTCGAAAGCGACGGTATCCCGGGCGCTTAACGGCAAAGTGTTTGTCAGCGATGACGTTAAGACCCGAATATTCAAAGCCATCGAAGAGACCGGTTATCGGCCGAATTTACTGGCGCGGCAGCTGGCAACCAGCGCATCCCGTTCGGTGGGCCTTGTGATCACCAACGGGCTTTATAACGGACCTTTTTTCTCCAGCATGATCTATCAGGCCGCGACCTGTAGTGAAGTTCACAGCCGACAGCTGGTTCTGGCAGATGGCAAACACAGTGCGCAGGATGAACGCAACGCGATCAACCTGCTGCTGGAGTTACGCTGCGAAGCGATAATGATTTACCCCAAATATCTCAGCGTCGATGAGCTGGATGATATCATCGACGCCTGCACGACCCCGATTGTTGTGATCAACAGAGAACTTTGTCGCCACCGCGATCAGTCCGTATTTATCGATCATCGCAGCAGCAGTGAACTGATGATGAACTATTTGCTGGATCAGGGGCACAGGCGTATCGCCTTCGTCGCCGGTTCAGCGGGTTCACCCACCGGCAGCAGCCGTCTTCAGGGCTACTACGCCGCGCTTGAGCGTGCCGGTATCACCCCGGATCCAGCGCTTATCGTGACGGGAAGCTGGAGTACGGAAAGCGGCTATGACGCGGGCCGTGCGCTACTGGCCAGCGGACAGGCGTTTAGCTGTGTGCTGGCGGCCAATGATGATATGGCGATCGGTCTGGCAAAAGCGTTTCACGACGCCGGACTGCGCATCCCGGACGATATTTCTCTGGCAGGCTTCGATGATTCCGTTATCGGGAAATATTTCACCCCTGCGCTGACCACAATTCATATCCCCATGGATGACATTATTCGCGATGCCGTCAGACGAATACTTGCTCCTCAGGAAGAGACGCCGCTATCCACTCCTCGCCGTCATGAAGGGGCGCTGGTGATTCGGCAGTCGGTGAGGTCACGCGACACCGTCTGAGTGGCCTTGAGCACAGGGTCAGATGTATGCAGGACAACAGAACGCATTTCGTGGTGGGATGGCTGGCGACGGTCGCCTGTTGCGTGATGTATATCTCTTATATTCCGCTGATTATGGATAATTTACACGGTCTGAAAACCAACCCGCTCCAGCCGCTGGCCGCGGCCATTAACTGTATTTTGTGGGTGAGCTATGGACTGCTCAGCGAAAAGAAAAACTGGCCGATTGTGATTGCCAATTCGCCGGGCATTCTTTTGGGGTTGATTACCTTTGGGACCGGGCTTTAATCGCACTAACCGAAACGGCGTGGGTTTCCCCACGCCGTTCTGTACTATTCGATATGTGAAAGCGGCACCTTCTGCTTCGTCTTTTTCACCTGATACATCGCCGTGTCAGCGGCGCTAAGCGCGCTGTCGGTATCGATATTCTGCGGGTCGACTTCAATGACGCCGATGCTGGCACCGGGATAGTAGATCCTGCTGGTCCCGAGGCGGTACTCACCCTGAATTTGCCGATCCAGGCCGAATGCCAGCGTGTCCACTCGATCGGAATGGGGTCGGTTATCCAGGCTGTCGCCGAGCGCAGCCAGCAGAAACTCATCTCCGCCAAGGCGGGCGACAATATCATCGCTGCCCCGTTGCGAGGTCAGGCGCTGGCCTATCTGCTGTAAAAAACTGTCCCCGGCCTGGTGTCCATAGTGGTCGTTAATAACCTTAAAGTTATCAAGATCGATATAGGCAATGATCACGCTGCGGTTCAGGTGGCGCGCCAGCGAGAAGAGGGTGGGCAGGTTTTCAAACAGCGACCGGCGATTCGGCAGGCCGGTCAGGGCATCGGTATAGGAGTGGGAGATCAGCGCCGCGTTGGCTTCCCGCAGCTGCGTTACCAGGGATTCGCGCTGAATATACTGCTCAATCAGCCCGGCAAACAGCTGAAGAACATGTTCGCCGCGCAGGCTGACTTCATGTTCATCCGTGCTGGCGGCGCAAAGGGTGCCGTACAGGGAGCCGTCGGCCAGCCGAACCGGCGTACTCAGGTAGGTTGTAATACCGAGATCCTGTGCAGCATCGCAATCACCCCAGCGATCCGCAACCTGACTGCTGTAAAAGCACTCTTCATCGATTGCCCGTTTGCACAGGGTGTTATCCCAGGGGACCGATAAGCCCTCGGGGATCTCCATTTCTTTGCTGTTGCGGGCGTAGAGGATATGCTGCAGCCGGGCCTCGGTATCCACCCTTGTCAGGTAGGTTGATTCCATTTCAGTGACCAGCTCCAGCATTTCCAGAAGCTGACGCACCAGTCCTTCCAGAGACTGCTCCGTGGCAAGCGTTTGTGATACACGAGCGAGGATGATATCTGACATTACACGGTTTACTCCCGTGCGCAGAGCAAAAACCGCGCACGCTATGCTGAAATTTTCGACGACCAGCACAGTGTAAACTATGTATGTGGAAAATTTAATACATCCTGTATCTTCCCCCTAAAATCAGGGGCGGACAAAAAAAAGCCCCGTATGGGGATACGGGGCAAAACTCAATGAATATGGAATGATATGTTCATCTTTATGCGTGAACGTGGCTAACCTTACACGAACAATATGCAGTTAAGATGGAGATATCATGATGTTTGCAAATGACGCAAAGGAGAAAACGATGAAGATCTTATGGATAGCTGTGCCGCTGCTGGTGGCAGGATGCTCCGCGCCAGCCGAGCAAAAGCCGCTTCCCGCTCAGGTCGGGATGGCAAACCCTGCCGCCGTCTATTGCCTGGAGCGCCACGGTGAACGTTTCCCGGTGCAGACCCCACAGGGCGTACGCACGGAATGTAAGCTACCGGGCGGAGAGACGATTGAAGAGTGGGATCTCTACCGTCGAGACCATGTGCGCAGCGGGCAGTGACAGAGCGGGCTGAACCAGGATACACTTCTCTCCAGGAATAATCTTAAACATTAAGTGACTCACGGGTAGAGAAGTATGTTTCAGCTAACGCCAGGCACCGTGGCGATGATTATTGGTGCACGTACCGCCGCCGGGCGGGCCAATATTGGTAAATCCGTCGAGCTGTTTGCGCTATGCCACCCCGGCGATCGCTTTATCAATCCGGTCAACGGCGTGATGACGGAACTGCCTCGGGACGCGCTGCGCTCTCTGTGGCTGGTTACCGGTGATGTCAGCGCGCCAGGCTGCCAGCACGGCTTTGCCTTTGTGCGTCCTGAACACCTGATGCCCCTGATGCCGGATACCCAGCCCGAGCAGCACGACGCGCTACAGTTCAGCTAACCACTTTGCCAGCACCAGAGCATGGTTTTGCCCGGTGTCTTTCGCGGCATAGAGCAGCGTGACGGTTTTTCCGTCGGCAAGGGCCGCCAGCCGCTTGCCTTCGTCACGCTGTTTATTCAGTTCGTCTCTGTAGGCTTTGCTGAAGCTGTCAAAATCAATGACTTCGCCGTGAAATGCCTTGCGCAGTTCGGTTGAAGGCGCCAGCAGTTTGCACCACTCGTCAGGCTTTAGCTCTTCCTTCTTCACGCCGCGTGGCCACAGCCGGTCAACCAGGACCCGATAACCATCCTGCTTATTCTGCGCGTCATAGACGCGTTTACACTGGATCATTCATCTTCTCCTTTTCGTTTACCCACAGAATCAGTTCGTCGATCTGCTCGCCGGAAAAGACCCTGATGCCATGCTGACGCAGCAGCGCGGCGGCCACGCCGTCTCCGGGTTTTTTCGCGCCCTGAAAAAGTCCATTGTAGATGGTGCGACTGCCGCAGGTGGGGCTGCCGTCGGTCAGCAGCGCGGCTTCGCATCCGGCCGAGCGGGCGGCATCCAGCGCCAGCCAGGCGGCCAGCTGGTAATGGGCGGTCACATCCCGGCCATCGCTCTCGACAATTTTCGCCCGATCCGCCATGACGTCGTTTCCTTCACCCCCGACGATCTCCGCCGGAAGGCGAGGAACCGGCAAACCCGCAGCCAGCTCCGGGCAGTGAACCACCAGTCGGCCCTCTTCCTGCCAGCGGGAGAGGGTGTGCTGGACCTCGTCTTTATGGCTGCCGTTATAGCGAACCTTAAACCCCATCAGGCAGGCGCTGACCAGAATTTTTGTTTTCATTTTCACTTCGTTATGGGATCCCGGCGCTATCAAATGAGTGATGCTATGCTGACAATATCGCAATGGGGCGTACAACGTACTTTTTATCTGCCCACTGAAATTAATGTATTGTCATGAGGCGGACAGATCGTTAGTGTGAGGCTCCTTATGCTGTCTGACAATTGCCACACATAAGGTTATCTCAATGGAAATTACCCCGGTCAAAGAGACATTACGCATTGCTTTAGTTGGCGATTATAACGCGGACGTGCTGGCCCACCAGGCTATTCCGTTAGCGATTGACGACGCTGCGGCCGTGCTCGAACGCGTGGCCGATTATGACTGGCTGGCGACCAGCGAAATTGCGAGCGCGGACGACTTAATTGGCTACGATGCTATCTGGGTCGTCCCCGCCAGCCCCTATCAGAATGCTGCCGGTGCCTTTATTGCGATTCGCTACGCGCGCGAGAACGGTATCCCGTTCCTCGGTACCTGCGGTGGTTTTCAGCACGCCATTATTGAATATGCGCGCCATGTGATGGGCTGGGCCGATGCCGCCCACGCCGAGACCGACCACGTTGGGCGGATGGTGATTGCGCCACTGACCTGTTCGCTGGTGGAAAAAACCGACACCATTGAACTGCGGGCCAATACCCTGATTGCCCGGGCCTACGGCCGGGAGACTATCGAAGAGGGGTATCACTGCAACTACGGTATCGCGCCGGACTTCGCTCTTGAGCTGGAAAACAGCGATATGCGCGTCAGCGGCTGGGATGCGGAAGGCGAGATCCGGGCGGTAGAGCTGGCCAACCACCCGTTCTTTGTGGCGACGCTGTTCCAGCATGAGCGTGGCGCGCTGGAAGGACGTCCGGTGCCGCTGGTACAGGCGATGCTGCGCGCGGCCTGCGACTAAACGGCGTTCACTCTGCGGGCTCGTGCGCCCGCAGAATCCTTACTCCTCACCGATTTCCTGTTCCCGACCGGCGCAAAAACCGAACCCGGCCATTGCCGTCGCCAGCAGCGCGCAGGCGATAAGCGGCCAGTGCCAGTCCCCGCTGATATCGTGAATTTTCCCCATCAGCGGCGGGCCAAAGGCGGCCAGCAAATACCCCACCGATTGCGACATTCCCGAAAGCGCCGCCGCCATATGCGCGCTGCTTGCCCGCAGGCCGATAAACGTCAGGCCGAGGATCATCGTGCCGCCCGAGCCGAAACCAAACATCAGCGTCCACAGCACGGCCTGTCCCGGCATGAGCCAGAGTCCGGCGGCACCGACGGCGCACATCATGGCAACCAGCACTGCAATTCCGCGCTGGTCGCGCAGGCGGGTGAGGATCAGCGGAACAAGCAATCCAGGTGCTGCCGTTGCCAGCTGCAGTAAGCCATGCAGCGACCCGGCCTGGGCTTCGCCGTAGCCGTTGGCGCTCAGCATCGACGGAAGCCAGCCGATGATGATGTAGTAAATCAGCGAGTTGATCCCCAGAAACAGCGTGACCTGCCAGGCCAGCAGTGAACGCCAGATCCCACGATTTTGCAGGCTCTTCGCGCTGGTAACCTGCGCGGCGGTGCGCTGGCGAAGCTGGGGGATCCACAGCAGCAGGGCCAGCAGCGGAAAGGCCATCAGCATCAGCAGCGCACCCTGCCAGCCAGCACCCGTCGTTGCCAGAGGCACAACAAGCGCTGAACCCGCGGCGGCGGCGGCACCCATCGTCAGGGAATAGGCACCGGTCATGCGCGCGATATGCCCGGCAAAGTCGCGCTTAATCAGTCCCGGCAGCAGGACATTCCCGAGAGCAATGCCGCAGCCAATAATGGCCGTACCGATAAACAGCAGGGCCGGAGAAGGCAGCGACCGTACGGCAATACCGGCGCAGATCAGCAGCATGGCGACAAACAGACTGCGCTCCATGCCGAACCGACGGGCGACGCCCGCGGCCAGCGGGGAGATCAGGCCAAACGCCAGCAGCGGCAGCGTGGTCAGCAGGCCGGTCTTGGCGGTGGTCAGGCCGTAATCCGCCCGAATCATATCAAGCAGCGGTGCTGCGCCGGTAAAGGTGACTCGCAATGTCGTGGCTATCAGCAAAATACCGGCGATAAGCCACAGGGCTTTGCGTCCGGCAGAAGGGGTGATGACGGTCATGGTTTTCTCTTTAGCCAAAATGTGGCGACACGATAGCGGTTTTGCCCTCGAATTGAATCAAGCTAAAATGACAGATTATCGCTAATATCGGACAACTTAATGCACGGACTCGGACTGGACGGCTACGATCCTGACCTGGAGCAGGATCCTGCCGTCGCTTTTCATATTCAGGTCGTCGAAGACGAACAGCATATTCCGCGACATCAGCACCGCAAAGGGCAGCTGATCCTGGCGCTGCACGGCGCGATTACCTGCGAGGTGGAAAACGCCCTGTGGATGGTGCCGCCGCACTATGCGGTCTGGGTTCCCGGGCAGCTGCCGCACAGCAATCGGGCAACGCCGAGCGCGCAGCTCTGCTTTCTGTTTATCGAACCGGGCGCGGCTTCGCTGCCGGACTACTGCTGCACGCTGAAGATCTCGCCGCTGGTACGGGAGCTGATCCTGACCCTGGCGGCGCGTTCTTCTGCACGACGTCAGGATGCGGCGACCGGGCGACTGGTTCAGGTCCTCTTTGATGAGCTGCCGCGTTCGGCACAGCAGCAGCTACAGCTTCCGGTCTCCGGTCATCCCAAAATTCGTCAGATGGTCGATACCATGGCCGCAGAGCCTGCCCGCTGGCAAACGCTGGCCCAGTGGGCGCAGGCGTTTGCCATGAGCGAGCGCAATCTTGCCCGGCTGGTGGTGCGGGAAACGGGGCTCAGTTTTCGCCGCTGGCGGCACCAGCTCCAGCTGATCCTCTCGCTACAGATGCTGATTGCCGGACAGTCGGTACAACAGACGGCGCAGGCCCTGGGATACGACTCCACCACCGCCTTTATTACCATGTTTAAAAAAGGGCTGGGCCAGACGCCAGGGCGCTATCTGGCCGGCCTTGAGAGCGTCAGCTAATTACTGTTTCCCGAGCATCAGAGACAGTATCCCGGCGGCAATCAGCGGCCCGACCGGGATCCCACGGAACAGCGCCACGCCCAGCACGGTGCCGACCAGCAAACCGGCGACCAGAGACGGCTGGGTGGTCATCAACGTCACGCCGCGTCCGCCGAGCCAGGAGACAAAAATGCCTACGGCAATCGCCACCAGGGATTTCCAGTTAGTAAAGGAGTGGATGAGCGTCGAGGCGGGAAGGGTGCCGCTGGCAATCGGGGCCAGCACGCCGATGGTCAGGATAATAATCCCGATCGTCAGGCCCTGTTTTTCCACCCACGGGAAAAACTGGTTCAGCGGCGTCACGCGAATAATAATAAGTACCAGAACAGAGACGGCGACGGTGGTGTTGTGACTGATAAAACCGAGTGCGGCCAGCCCCAGTAAAATAAGCAGGGTTGTGTCGAACATTGTGGGAGATCCTTGCCGAATAGTAAGCCTGCTTACTTTACGCGCAATCCCGTGAGTTAGCAGACTTTTTTGCATAAACCGCCGGTTTTTTTAGGCCTGGGGCGAAAAGATAACCCGCACCGGTCTAAAAACCGCCATCTGCGCGTCATCAAACCGTCATGGGGTCAGTTTATTGCTGAGGTATCTTCCTGACAGAGTGCTTTACCATGAACGACCCGATGCTTATTGAAACCACGATTATCACCGGCAGTTTCTTCACCATCGCAATGGCGATTGTTCTGTCGATTATGCTGCTGGAACGCAACGACTAGCGGCGAAAGCGTGCCTGTTCCGGCTGGGCGATACGCAGATAGTCATCGCGATGCAGGATCACCGATTTCTCCAGCAGACCGGCATTAAAGGCGATCTCGTCAAAACGGGTGAACAGCAGCGGGTCGACAACAAGCCGCAGTGCCGGATGAAAGCTGAAGGGAGGGATCGCCCCAAACACGCAGGCGGTAAGCTGGTCCACTTCGACCGGGCTCGCCAGGGATGCCTTCAGACCGCCGATATGCTGCGCCAGCCGCGATAAATCGGCCTGCTGGTCGGCAGGAAGCACGGCCAGCACATGCTGGTTAATCCCGTTCCCTTTCACCTTACAGACCAGTGCCTTCGCGCCCTGACCCAGTGCCGTACCGCGCAGCAGGGATACCGCTTCACACTTGCCCACCGCCTCATGTTCCACCACCCGGTAGCGGGCCTGGTGCTGGTCGAGCAGGGCTAAAAGATGCTGATGGACATTGCGGGTAACGATTTCTGACATAGCGCCTCCGTTCTCAAAAGCGCTAAGGGTAATCCGGTCGGGAGGAAAAGGGAAATAAACCTCAGCCAGCGAAAAGAGGCAGGCTGAGGTCAGGCTTAGCTGGTGGTGGTGCTCTGTTTCTGGAACAGCTCGCGGAACACCGGGTAGATATCATCCTGATCGCGAATATGCTGCATAGCGAAGTTCTCGAAGGTGGCCTGCAGGTTTTCATATTCACGCCACAGGGTCTGATGGGCGCGGCGGGTGATTTCGATATAGCTGTAGTAACGCACGACCGGCAGGATCTTTTTCGCCAGCAGTTCGTGACACAGCGGGGAGTCGTCGGCCCAGTTATCGCCGTCCGATGCCTGGGCTGCGTAGATGTTCCACTGGGCGGGATCGTAGCGCTCCTTCACGACCTCATCCATCAGCTTCAGGGCGCTGGAGACAATCGTCCCGCCGGTTTCCTGAGAGTAGAAGAACTCATGCTCATCGACCTCTTTGGCCTGAGTGTGATGGCGAATATAGACCACATCCACATTTTTATAGGTCCGGCTGAGAAACAGATACAGCAGGATATAAAAGCGTTTAGCCATATCCTTGGTGGCCTGGTCCATCGAGCCTGAGACGTCCATCAGGCAGAACATGACCGCCTGGCTCGACGGCTCCGGGCGTTTTTCGTAGTTCTTAAAGCGTAAATCAAAGGTGTCGATAAAGGGCACCCGGTCAATCTTCGCCCGCAGTTCCGCAATCTCCTTACGCAGCCGTTCCTCTTCCAGCAGCTGAGCCGGTTCGCTGCGGGCAACCTCATCAAGATTGTCCTCCAGCGCACGAAGTTCCCGGCGCTTACCGGCGGTCATGGCGGTACGCCGCGCCAGCGAATTTTGCAGCGAGCGCACCACGCTGATATTGGCCGGCACCCCGTTGGCGGTATAGCCCGCACGATGGGTTTTGTACTCCGTCAGCTGCCGATGCTGATTTTTGCGCAGATTGGGCAGCGCAAGATCTTCAAACAGCAGGTCAAGGTACTCATCCTTCGAGATCTGGAAGACAAACTCATCCTGACCTTCACCGTCCTGACTGGCCTGTCCCTGACCGCTTCCCGATCCGCCACCGCCGCCCTGAGGCCGTTCGATACGGTCGTTTTGCACAAAGTGGTCGTTACCCGGATGCACGCGATGGCGCAGGCCACCGCGCCCCTGATGGAACATCGGTTCGTTAATGTCTTCCGTCGGAATGGAGACGGATTCGCCGCTGCTGACGTCGGTGACCGAGCGCTTATTGATCGCCTCGGAAATCGACTGCTTAATTTGCGCTTTATAACGGCGCAGGAAGCGCTGGCGGTTCACCGTGCTTTTGTTTTTGCCGTTAAGTCGTCGGTCAATGAACCAGGTCATAGGCCCCTCCGTACGTTGTCGTCATCATTCAGGCCCCGGCAAGCCGGGGCTGCAGATACTGTTGTTATGATGATTTCCGTACGCGCAGATACCATTCGCATAACAATCGGACCTGTTTGCGGGTATAGCCTTTCTCCATCATACGGTCGACAAAGTCGTCGTGTTTTTTCTGTTCATCGGTTGAGGTCTTGGCATTAAACGAAATGACCGGCAGCAGCTCCTCGGTATTGGAGAACATTTTCTTCTCGATAACCGTGCGCAGTTTTTCATAGCTGGTCCAGTTCGGGTTACGTCCATTGTGATTGGCTCTGGCACGCAGGACGAAGTTGACGATCTCATTACGGAAATCTTTCGGGTTGCTGATACCCGCCGGTTTTTCAATTTTCTCCAGCTCCGCGTTCAGCGACTCGCGGTCGAAGAGCTGGCCGGTATCCGGGTCGCGATACTCCTGATCCTGGATCCAGAAATCGGCATAGGTGACGTACCGGTCGAAAATGTTCTGGCCGTATTCGGAGTAGGATTCCAGATAGGCGGTCTGAATCTCTTTGCCAATAAACTCGGCGTATTTCGGGATCAGGTAGCCTTTCAGAAACTCAACATAGCGCTCGGCTTGCTCCTGCGGGAACTGCTCGCGCTCGATTTGCTGCTCGAGGACGTAGAACAGATGCACCGGGTTAGCGGCGACCTCTGCGTGGTCGAAGTTAAACACGCGGGAAAGAATTTTGAAGGCAAAACGTGTCGACAGACCGTTCATCCCTTCATCCACGCCCGCATAGTCGCGATACTCCTGATAGGATTTCGCTTTCGGATCGGTGTCCTTCAGGCTCTCGCCGTCGTAGACGCGCATTTTCGAGTAAATGCTGGAGTTTTCCGGTTCTTTCAGTCGCGACAGAATAGAGAAGCGCGACAGCGTTTCCAGCGTGCCGGGCGCGCAGGGGGCGTGGGTCAGCTCGCTGTGGTCCAGCAGCTTCTCGTAAATCTTGATCTCTTCGGAAATCCGCAGGCAATAAGGCACCTTGACGATATAAACGCGGTCGAGGAACGCCTCATTGTTTTTGTTATTACGGAAGGTCACCCATTCGGATTCATTCGAGTGGGCGAGGATAATGCCGTTAAAGGGCAGGGCAGAGATCCCCTCTGTACCGTTATAGTTCCCCTCCTGGGTGGCGGTCAGCAACGGGTGCAGCACCTTAATCGGTGCCTTAAACATCTCCACGAACTCCATCACACCCTGGTTGGCGCGACACAGGGCACCGGAGTAGCCGTAAGCATCCGGGTCGTTCTGGGCATGGTGCTCCAGCTTACGGATATCCACTTTCCCGACCAGGGCCGAGATATCCTGGTTATTCTCATCGCCCGGTTCCGTCTTGGCGATGGCAATCTGTTCCAGAATCGACGGCCAGACTTTGACGACCCGGAATTTAGTAATATCGCCGCCAAACTCATGCAGGCGCTTGGCCGCCCACGGCGACATAATGGTGCCGAGATAGCGACGCGGGATGCCGTACTCTTTATCCAGAATCTGCGCATCTTCCTGCGGGTTAAACAGACACAGGGGATGATCGTTAACCGGGCTGCGCTCGCCGTTGGCGCTCAGGGCGTAAATCGGCACCCGCTGCATCAGCGATTTCAGCCGTTCGGCCAGGGATGACTTACCGCCGCCCACCGGGCCCAACAAATAGAGGATCTGTTTCTTCTCTTCCAGCCCCTGAGCCGCATGTTTCAGATAGGAAACAATCTGCTCAATGGCTTCCTCCATGCCGTAGAACTCTTCAAATGCCGGGTACCGTGCGATGACCCGGTTGGAAAAGAGACGGGAAAGCCGTGGCTCCAGGGCAGTATCCACCATCACTGGGTCACCGATGGCCGTCAATAGCCGTTCTGCCGCGTTAGCATAGGCACTGCGATCTTGCCGACAAATGGTAAGAAACTCCTGCAGTGTGAACTCTTCGTCCTTGGCAGCTTCATAGCGCTGGCGATAGTGATCGAATATATTCATGGCATGCCGTCCTTTTGTATACTCTGGGAACATATGAAAACAGTACTTTTAGCGTAGTTCTTCAACGGGATAAAAAGTATGCTGCGTCCTATTTGTTATGAACGTGTTTCCTCGTTACAGCAAGTTTCGGCAGGTGGTGGTCTTGATGACCAGAGATCTTCTTTGGAAGCGTATTTAGATAATAACTCTGATAAATTCAGCCCTGAAAGGATTTTCATTCAGGATATGGGGTTGTCGGCGTTTAGAAATTCTAATATCTCGCCAGAGTCACAACTCGGAGTTTTTTTACAAGATGTGCAGAATCGCAAGTACGGCCAAGGCGACGCACTTATCGTTATGTCACTTGACCGTATCAGTCGCCGATCCAGTTGGTCAGAAGATACGATACGGTTCATTGTGAATAGTGGGGTTGAGGTTCACGATATTTCTGCCAGTACTGTATTACGTAAAGATGACGCTCATTCAAAGCTTATTATGGAACTGATCCAAATGCGGTCACACAATGAGTCTCTCATGAAATCGTTACGAGCGAGGGCGGCGTGGGAAAGAAAGATTACAGAGGCCATTAGGTCGGGGGACGTAATTTCAAGTCGTATGCCCGTATGGTTGAAAAATGATAATGGTAAGTATGGCATCAATGAAGAAAAGGTAGAGCTGATTCGTTCATGTTTTCGTATGTATGCTAATGGTATGAGCACTGGTGAGATTGTAAAACATCACAAAGAACATAAACTTCAGATGGTGACTGTATCGGCATGGGTTCGTGATCGTCGTCTCTTAGGTGAGCATAAACGTGAAAACGGTGATGTATTTGCTGGCGTCTACCCCGTGGTGATTGATGAAGAATTATTTTTAACCGCAAACCGCATGATGAATCGTGTAGGAATGGAGAAGAAGAAACCACGCGAAGATCTACTACTTGAGCCTGAAATCGTCCGCAAGATTTTTCGACTGTATGAAGAAGGAACGGGTACTGGTGCTATCGTTAAGGATCTAGAAGCAGGTTGGAGTACTGTTAATGTATTGCGAGTACTGCGTGATAAGAAGGTTGTCCAAGAGAAGATTATTGATAATTTGACTTTTGAACGAGTAAACCAAAAGTTATCTTTGAATGGCGTAGCCAATCGCATCCGAAAAGATATATCAATTGCTCAAGATGACTTTATTACAAACTTGTTTCCGAAGATTCTCAAATGTGGTTTTTGTGGCGGTAACATTGCTATTCATTACAACCATGTAAGAACAAAGTATGTGATTTGTCGTAATCGCGAAGAAAAGAAATCTTGTGATTCAAAATCAATTCAGTACTTGAAGATTGAAAAAAATATTCTAGAAACCGTAAGGAATGTAGACTTTCAAAAACTCATGTTGGAGAGTACTGGCAACGACACATCACCAATTGATGTACTGCGAGAGGAACTATCTGAACTACGTACTGAAGAAGTACGTTTTACTCAGATGATTGAAGAACGTAAAGCTAAAGGGTTAAGGATTCAGTATCAACATACTGAGGGGCTGACTGGTGTACAGGACCGTATTGACGAAGTTGAAAGTGAACTAGCTCAGTTGATGGAAGTTAGAGAGATACCAAAACTAGATTTCGATATGGAAGCAGTACTTGACCCTATGAATGTTGAGTTACGTGCAAAAGTACGAAAGGAATTACGTTTAGTACTTAAAGAAGTTAAGTACTGGGTGTATGGCCAAAATATTTTAGTGAAACTACAGTACTTCAATAATGTTAATTCACATATACTAGTTATCAATAACAAACGTCAAAGAAGTGAAGTAATCTTTGAAGCGGTAGTTGAAGAAAAAGGAAAAGAACGTATTTACTCAGTTTCTGATGATATGGGTGTGGTTTTCATCGCAGAGGTAACTATTAGTACGTCTTTATGGTCTCTAAAACTGAGAAAAGGGGAAGAACCATATTCAGATAAAATACAAGGTTACATCGGTTTCTTGAGTAAAGAATGTATTGATCCAGGAATAAATGAAGATCAGATTGAATGGTTCGATTAGTTACATGGTGTTTTTACTAGAAGTTTTCTGAATGTCGATGGAAGTAAGTACTAAAATCAACTTATGTTTTTAGTACTTACTTTCTTAGTGCTTTTGTGAAATGATAAAGTATTTTGTGCTATAATCCCAATATCCTCTATCGGTTATTGCCGTTTTTAATGACTACTCTACTAAATATAATCATGGTAAGTTAAAAAGGAAATATCATGATGGTTTGGTTTGTTGAGTTAGTACTACTATTGTTAGGTATGTTCATTCTGGTTTCTGGAGCAATCCAGTATCTGATAGTAGGATATTGTTTGTTTTTAGCGTTAGTACTCTTCGCAGTTATCATATCTAAGATAACTCAAAGAATTTTGATAAATAAATGAAACGAGCGGATTTTCTACGGTATAATATAGGTAGTAATCACGTATACGATTATTAACTCTCCTGATATAAAAGTACCCCATGTGACATTGGGGCTTTTTCTCGTCGGGAGAAAGAGGGAATTGTATAGCATTAAAAAGGAAGAAGCAAATGAATAAAGATAAACAGATTAATGTTCGGGTATCAGACGAACACTTGTTAGTACTACAAAAGTTAGTATCTGAAGGTAAGGCACGCTCACAGAGTGGGGCGTTGATTTACCTTGTTCAACAGTACGCAATCTTAGGAGAAAGAAAATGAATGTTGTAATACATGAAGATAGTTTAGTAGTGGGGCGTTATGCGTTCACGGATGTAGGGTATCACTATGATGTGATAGATGGTGAATATGATATTCGTTTTAACCTGATGGGTGCTAACGAAGGTCAGGAATGGACAGGTTTACTTATGAGTCGGTGCTTCTATGATGGTTTTCGGAAGTTAGTACGCTCAGAACCAGAGTACCTACACATGTACAAAGGTATCAATTGTAAGGTACTTGAACAACTACTAAAGGATTTTATCATTCAAAGTAAATAACTCAATGGCAAGGAATGCCAGAAAACTAAAAGGAATTAGTATGAAGTATACACACTATAAAAACAGATTTAGTAGTACTAAAGGCGGTGTTAGTCACTTATCAGGAGAATGGTCAGACGTAGTAGATCTGATCACAGATAAGTCTACTTGGCACAGTTTTACAGCTACAGACAAAGACACATACCAAAAAGCAAAAGAACAGTTTGATGCCATTGTTATGGCAGAAATGAAGCCTAACACCAGTCGCACAGCCGACAACGTGATCGCGTTCCATGCCATTGTACTGGACATTGATGATGGTGCTACCTATCAGGATGTTCGTGATGCTTTGAGCAAGTACGAATACGTTATGTATAGTAGCGGTGGTAGTGGCCTGAAAGCTGGTGATCGTTTTCGCGTGATTATGCCCTTGAACGCCCCAATGCCTGCCAGTGATTGGAAGCGATTCAATACCAGTCTCAGTGAACGTTTCTCCTACAGTGACGAGTGTTTCAAAAAAGGAATACAGATTCAGTACTTGCCAGTGCTTAATACGGCATTTGCGGATCAGTTCATTGCGGAACACCACACCGGACAGTGGTTCGATTATCAGAATCCCGAAGACCTACCTTATGTTGAGACACAGAGCCTTGAACTGGTCACGAAGAACGTTGTGTTCGATGAAACCCAGTTCACAGATGCGGAGTTTCAAGAACTGGCAGCGGCAATTGTTTCTCACCAGGCGAATAGTCTTGGATATGAGGACCGCCGTCTATTAGCCCAGCGTTTGAAACACATTGGTATGAATGATTTTGATGCGGTACAAGTACTGGATGCCGTATCGTCCCCAGGATTTACCACACCAAACAATGTACTTGTAAGTGGTGCTAATCCGCTCTACGCACACGTAGAAGGACTCTATAAGCACGTAGCAAAGGGTACACGTATCCCTGCTATTGAACGACGCATAGTGCGTCCTGTGGAGGTTATGGAGGCATCCATATATGACGGTGAATATCGTCTTGCTCAGGATGAATATCTTAGCGATATGTTTGATCTTATGGATTTCAGTACTGGTAACAATCTTCTAATCTCGGATGTAGGTACTGGTAAATCGACACAGTTCATGGATTATGATGAAAATGGTGTATGTACTGGTACGAAGCGTGGATACCTGTTTGTAGCACCATTGACCAGTATCGTTAACTCATTCACTGATGATAACAAGCTTAGTGGCTCAGGTGTTGGGACGTGGAACCAGATTGAGACAATCATTCGTGAAAAAGACAAAACAAAGTTCGCAAAACTAACGTTAGTAGTTGATGAATGTCATGGTCTATTTGAAGACTATGGTTATAAGTCAAAGTTGATTAATCGTTTGATTGATAGCTTCAAGTACTTCAAATCTACAATACTAATGAGTGGTACAGTTGAGGCAGATAACTTTAGTAGTATTCAATTCAATAAGGTTTATCGTGTTCACAAACCATCAAAAGCAGTCAAAAATATTCGAAGTGTGTTCTGTACTAAGAAAGATGAAGTAGTGATTGATCATATCAATAGTCTTACTAACAAAACGATAGTACTGATGAACAACAAAGACCTATGCGAAGTAGTGTCCAGACGCATTAGCTGTAAAAGTCTTGTAGTCAATGCTGATGTCAAGAACACACCAGAAGTACAGCAATTGTTCAAGGGCCGTCGTATGAATGATCATGACGTTATCATTGGTACTAATAGTATCGTTGAAGGGTTATCAATCGAAGATGAACTATCGGACGTTGACATTGTAATTTGGGGTGATCTTGTACCGGAGCGAATCGAACAGTTCTGTAACAGATTTCGTAACGTGAGCAGTACTAAAAATGTATGGTACTTCATTGACAGGAAGCCCGTAGAGCTACTTGAAGACTATGAACGCAATGTTGTACTACATGAAGCTACAACACTCTGTGAGTCGTTACAGGGGCTTTATGAGGGTATTAGTAATGATGTACTCAAACGTAGTTTCATTCGCCAGTTTATCGGGGATATGGCCCGTGATCTTGTGTATTTCCATGATGGCCGTTTTTGTGTTTCGTATACGGGTGTTGACTATGAATACGCACAGCATAGAGCAGAACAGAGCAGGAACGACTTCTCACATTTCAGTGCTCGTCTAAGTGTGTTTGGTTTCAATGTCCTCTATCCACTAATGGTTGATGGTGATGAACTTGTAGCAGATGACATCAAGGAAGATAAACGCATCATTACTGAAGCCCGTAAGAAAGAGCGTGAGATGCTTCTGGAGGCGTTGATTAGTGACATTGAGGCTAACACCATTGAAGACGAATCAACCGCTCATGAACTCTACACGGCGACATACGGAAGTGTCATTAAACTATGTGCTAAGGGTCTTGAAAAGGATGATGTCACAGCAGCTATTGAGGGCTACATCGAAGACGAACAATTCTTTGCTAAGGCACACGAAGACGCAGATTTTGTACAGACTGGTAACACGATCCGTGAGCTAGTAATTTCTGAAGTGGGGGGGCGTACTGAACTACAGAGTCATGAATCGCAACACATCGCAGATGGAATCATTCAGAAGGTACTGGATGAGTACTTCAACAGTGACGCCCAACGGATGCTTTCAAGTCGTTCATGGGGTTCATTAATAGTCAAGTCGCACACTTACAGTACTAATGATCTTAATAAAAGAGATCCTCATGTGTGCGAGTTACAGGCCAAATCCAGTAAAGCCGTGAAGGAAATTCTAAGCAAGTACATCCTCCTGGCAAAGAGCAAGACGCGAAGCATTCAGGGTAAGAATGTAAGAGTACTACCAATCAAAGCCCTTAGTCGCACTGGCTTGCGTTTCCGTAAACTGGACTTCTCAAACTTCATCCATCCACAGATCGAGAAGTTGAAAGAACAGCTATCAGCTAAGACTGAGCAAAAAACAGCCGCCTAACTACGTGAGAGCTTGAGGGCATAACAACCTGTTTCCAGCGAAGGAGACAGGCAGTTATGGTCTAAATTAATTATTTTGGAAAACTGAATAGCTCTTGTATATCTTTTTGAAAAAATTCTTTGTTCTTATTAATCTTATCAATTGCTAATTTCAATTTTGCTTGGCCATCAGCTATCAAATCGTAATCCTTCGTTATTACGGCAGCAAATAGATAGTAGGAAGTGTTACAGAATTCTAGCAGTTCTTCGAACTTATCATGTACTTCAGGAGCGTAGTTTACACGCCATCTGTTGAGAGATTCGAGCCGTGAAATTACATCGATACACATATACGCATTAATTTCGTTAGCCATTCGCAGTTCAGTGAACCCTGAATCATTTGGAAGGGTTGTTGTTGCCTTTGGAAACATTTTAATTAATATATGAGTGATTTTATCATACTCGCTCATTATTTCATTTACTTTCGTATATGCAGTAGCATTATGCTGTCCTCTAATCCAGTTTTTAGCACTGTATGCGGCATATAATGCCGTGCCTGCAATAACTAAATTACATGCCGCACTAACCCAATCACTCCATGCTCCTATTTCCATATTGGAACCCTTCAATTGAAAATGAATGATGTTGGTAAATGTGATAATGACGAGTACAATCATCAACACAACTAATGCTTTTACTATTTTGTTGTACATTATTGCTCCATGTCCTTCGTGCAAGTAAAATCGTCACATGTGAAAGTGAGGGAGCTGTCATCAACTATTTCCTTTTTATCTTTAATCTTCAATTGCTTTTCTTTAGACATATAAAATAGTGCTAGTGCGACAAATATTGCCGCCAACAATAAAATGTATGCAGCAAGAAAAAGCTCTTGGGACATTTCTGTGGTTTTGATTATACGTTCTGTTATTTTTCCCTGAGCTATGGAATTTATAAATGTAAAGAATGAAATAATTGAAGTGAACCACCAGATAACACTTACCCTACGAATTATTGTATTGAAAATATCATGTATTGAATATCGTTTATATGGTTTTGAATTATTGTGAAAATGTATCTTGTGTAGGTTTCCAGATATGTAATCCTCCAATATGTTTATATGGTACTCCCAATTCTCCTGCCAGTACTTAGATGATGAAGAAAGCTTTACCCACATGTCGGAAAATACTACCCCAACAAGCGATGTAACAAGTGAAATAAAAGCAATGATTGCCTTTTGGTTATATGAAATCGGGTCTAAAAGTTTAGTGAAACAATAGGCACATACTGCTGTCAGTACAGAAATAAAACCCCACAGGTAAGCTGAACGCTGCCAGTACAAACCAATTTCAAACTTGCGAATATCATGGGCTTTTTCAAATGCACTATGAATCTTATTAACTTCCGAGGGACTTGCATCTATATAACCATGTTGATTGCGTACTCTTCCTAATAGAGTCTCAAAGTATTCAATGTTCATTGTTATTAACATATTAAAACCTATAAATTGAAGTTGATGGTAAATTAGTCATTTAGCGAAGTATTGATCGAAACTTGAGTGTAATCTATCAAATTCTTCGTATGCTTGTTCGAAATCGTCCTCATGTTTTGTGACCCTACTTATTAGATCTAAGGTACGTTCTTTTATAGACTTAGTTGAATGACTTTCATTAGTGACATGATTCTTCAATATATTCCAAAGCATTGCATTTGCTCTATGTATTTTTATATATGATTGTTTCATTTTTTCTAATTCTTGATGAGCATCCTGATTCATACGCCATCCCAGTTTTCTAAGTTTTTTTAGATCCTTTCGGAAAGTACGTGGTGATATTTGAGGGGGATGAAAAATTGCTAAAGCCTGAGTGCAATTATTGAGAGTTATAAAATCTTTAGGATCATTACTTATTAGGTCAAACTGCCATATTAGGTTGTTTGCCTGGGAAGATACAGTACTAATCAATTCCTGTAACTCAGGAAGATCTTCAATTATTATTTTCTTTGCTATATCAAAGGCACTATCGTGTTTCTTCTGACTAATCCACTCTGGGGCTTTTCGATATGCCATCAGGGCAATCAGCAAAGTACCCAACGTACCACATGCACTAACCCATGATGAAACGTTCCCCCATTCAAAACCCTTCATGTCAGAAAACAAAATCTTGATGAGTACCAATATGGCGGCGATCAATAGAACGATTACCGTGATGATCAGAGCGGTATTGAGCTTCTTCATTTCCATGTGGTTTTCTACGCAAACGTGCAGTGTTAGTACTTTACCACCAAATAATGAATCATTTACACTGCATATTCACGTCCCCCCACATTGGGTAGGTTTGTTAGTTGGGGTGGGTGGGACGTGGACCATCATATGAACTGCATAAGGTGTGAACAATGATCAATAAAATAATTGCAGTGCTAACATTTATTGTTGCAAGTAATGCTTACTCGAATGAGACTGAACTGACACGTCTGAAAGCCGCCGCCAACCCTACTGAAAATGAGAGAGGGGTTAAACATTGTGATCTATCGACATACAACATCGTTGGTGGTCACGCAGTATATGAAGACACCATAGAGGATGAAGCCGTAGTAGTTGATCATGGCAACAGTTTCAGTATCAATGTCAGCATATATAACGTTGACTCTCCAGTGCTCATGTACAAGGCCGACAATGCAGAAGGTATAGTACTAGCCTCTCGAAACCAGGAACTAATTTTTGAACGTGAGAGAGTGATCAAAGATAAAACACTTGAATATCGTTTGATTAATACTCTGACGAAACGAATCTTCGTTGCATCAGATTGTGAGTGATGTGAAACTAACTGGCATATATGATAGCATCACATCCGATTTTACTTTGGGATGACTGGTGCTATGAAAATTACAGTAGATTCAATCAATCAAATGTTCGAAGGTACGCGACAGTTACTATTAGGTGGGTTAATAACAGCCATAACTGGTGTGCTTATCGTATGGAATAATGAAAGTCCTCCAGTAGGTAGACTACCCATAATGTTCAGTGTTGTTGCCCTGCTTACTATTTTACCTGGATTTATAGCAATGCTGTTTTCACCAATAACACCACTTGCTGCTAAGTTATTTGATATTAAGGGTAGTATTGTTCTTTGTCGTATCTTTTCATTCATATACTTCATTTTGTATTGGTACGTAACACTACTCGTAGTTAATATTATATTCACAATAGCTATGGGGCTTAATGGTAATGATACAATGCTCAAAATATGTTTTATAATTGGGTGCTTCATAGTAGCTGTAGTGCAAACTCGCAGATTTTATAGATTAATAACACAATGACCTAAATACCCCTATAGGCACTCTATGGGGGTATTTCCATGAACATCTTCAAACACTACCGCAACGGCACAACTCATATCACTAGTTCAGGCAGTACTGGTTACGAACCTGAATCCCGCAATGAAACAATTCTAGCCATCAACATACAGCACGGTGAATACCATGTTCACGTATATCCCGATGGCATAATAATTTCCTATAAATACATCAGAATAAAATACGGTCAGTACTTCAAGATCGGCAAGCACAAGTATCTCATTAGCGACTTAGAACGTTTCACGGGTAGCGAACGCAAACACTTATTGTATCTGAACGATCTGCTTCATGAACTTCTTACAGAGCATTCAATGGGCGGTGTGGCGGTCAATGACTATCGCACCGTGTCAGTACTAGATACTCACATATAAGAGGTATCTGAACTACATTTCAGTACTAAATTAATGAGAAATATTCTCAATTTTTCAAGGTACTCCCCCGGCCCCGGAGCAAAGCGAGTTTTCGCCACCGTTTTATTTTATTCATATATCAAAAATAAACATCATACATAACAATAATAACCAAATGGAATATTCATGGCTAAGTCTAAATTAACAATTTCGTATTCAGAACTATCACGTCGATATGGTTTTGATGTTTCAGTGATTAGTCGTGAATGGGTTGCTAAGGGATTGGATTGTACTAAATCAGAAACGGAAATCTATAACTGGATACGTACTAATATTATCGACGCATTACGCAATACAGATGTAAAAGAAAAGATAGAGCAGGAAAGATTACAAAAGCTGACGGCAGAACGTCAAATGGCAGAATTAGAACTACAACAACAATTAGAAACTGTAGTTAGTACTGAATACTTAGAACAAGTCATAACTGCTTATCTCTTCAAAATTAAAACCAGTATTAGAGCAATACCATCGAAAGTATATCTAGATTTGTTCGCAATGAATGACGCTAAGGATATGCGTGATCGATTGAAAGAAGAAATAGACAAGAATTTATATCAGCTAGGCGAAATGGAATTCGAACTACCTGAAGATATGGAAATCATAAATGAAGACGAACAAACAGAAATTAACGAACCTCCTGAAGAAGATCCTTCCGACGATACAACCGCCGAAGATTCAGAAAACGAGTGAGTGGCTAGATACTGGTGTTGTTAAATGGGTTGATGGTCCGGCAATGGGTCTTGACTGGATACCATTCAATTTTCAACGTGAACCAATTGACATAGCTCAGGATAGAAGTACTAAAAAGATTGTACTCCAGTCTTGTTCCCAGCTCCTAAAAACAACCGTACTCCAATCTATCGCATTTGGGATTATGAACAATGATCCCTGTAACTTTGCCTTTGCCAGCTCGTCAGGCGATGAAATCAAGAAGTTCAAGAACGGCAAGTTCCTCCCGGCCATCGAAGGTTCACCAGTACTCTCTACTCTCGTCACCGACAAGAACGACAAAAACGCCGCGAACAACGCGAAACAAACTGAACTGGTGAACGGTACTTTCATCTACTGGATGAACCTGAACACACCAGGAAACTTACGTGGTGTTACCTGCCGTGTAGTACTACTCGACGAAGTATCTAACGTAGACATTGGTGAAGAAGGTAATCCGATCAAGCTTGCAGAAGCCCGTACAAGTACATTCGGTGATGACAGTCTTGTTGTTGTATCCAGTACTCCACTATTCAAGAATGATTTAATCAACAGTGAATACAACCTAAGTGATAAACGTCGTTTCTTCGTTACTCATGACTGCGGTCACGAATACACATTTGAATGGGAACATGTAACTTTCAAACATAAACAATTAGAAAACGGTCGTTCAATACCAGACAGTACTACATCAAAATTATTATGTCCTCATTGTCAGGAAGAAATAAGCGAACATAAACGTCACCAGATGGTAGCTGGTGGTAAGTGGAAAGCAACTAATCAATCAGGTGAGAAAGGCGTGGTTGGCTATCAGATTAGCCGTATGTATTCGCCCTTAAACACTATTGAAGGGATGGTACAGGTATATGCTGACTGTCTTTATAACTTCAATCTGCAAACGTTCTATAACAATGAACTAGGTGAAGTATGGGAAGACGAATATCAGAAAGAACTAGATATTCTACAACTAGAACAACTAAGGGATGACACATTCAACATTCATGTAATACCAGAAAAAACATTAGGCATAGCTATTGGTGTTGACCAACAACTAGATCGGCTTGAAGCAACAGTACTTGGTTTTGATGAAAAGAACATTTGGGTACTCTCACATGAGTTCTTCTATGGACACGATACAACAAAGATAGAATCACCAGCCTGGAATGAACTTGATAGATTCTGTAGGCAACAGTTTAAAACCACATCAGGCCGTGACATACCAACTCTAGCCGTATTTGTTGACTCCAGTAATGGTAACGCAACAGAAACAGTAAAACGCTTCACAGGCCGTTGGGCTAAGTACCATCCGATCAAGGGATCGAGTAGTACTACCAGTGACCTATTCAAGAAGAGTACACAAGCAGGATACGCACTTCAGATACTGAACGTTCACGAAGGCAAGAACAACATTCGTAAACTGTTAAATCACATGCTAGGTGATAATCCAGAACTGGCACCGACTCAATTATTCTTTAGTAGTGCTTTACCGCATGATTACTTTGAACAACTATCGGCTGAAGAATTAAAACCCTCTGGTGGTAAATTAGTCTGGAGACTTAAACAAGGTCAAAGACGTAATGAATCCCTTGATTGTCTTAATTACTCAATCATAGCCATTCAATATGCCTTGAGCAAACTTGGTACTAATCAACCTTTCCGTAAGTTAAGAGAGTATAGAGCAGTACTTAAAGAAGAATCACAACCTGTAGAGATAAATAATACAGAAACAAAACCATCTGAACCAGCAAAACGACATAGACCTAAAAGAGTTTCACATGGACGTAATTGGTTTGGTAAATAAGGAGATAATATGGCAAACATTTTACCAGAAATAATCTATATGACGATGAATCCATATGATTTTTATGTACGTATGCCACCACATTCAACACTAGTAGTTAACTATCTCTCTACCGGGGATAGTACTTCTATTGATAACTTTGCAAGTACAGAAGAAGCAACTTTAATTACATTCGCAATTACTGGAGCAAACGATAAGATATTCTGTATTCTTTTTGATAATGCAAAAGGCACTAATACTAACTTCGTCAGTGAACTGATTGATCCTAAGAAATACACAACAGAGTATTCACAGTTAGTTAAATTGATTAAAGAAATCGATGAAGTGATTGCAGTCAAAATCGCAGGTGGTGGCGTATACAGCACAACAATTAATAATAAAACGTTAGTATCTGAAACACTAACCAACTTAGAGAATATGCGTATCCGTTATATCAAACGTGCAAATTCTTTATGGGCAAGTATGAATGATCAACCCGTTAATGGTAATGGTAAACCATTTAAGAGCGTTACGGTGTTTCGTGATCCTAACTATCCAAATAGATGGGGTACACGCTAATGTTCTGGAATAAAAAACCAAAAGAAGAAAAACCAGTAGTTAAACCACAGGCAAGTAAAAAACGTTTCATTGAATCACCCCAGAGTAATTTAAAGCGTGACCTACAAGCAGTACGGGGTATGAGTACACCAGTAATTAGCTTTGGTTTCACGTCTGGTACTGGTTCAGCAAACATAAACAACATCATCCGTTGGTTTCTAAGCGAATGGCGTAACGCATCCCGTGATTCTGTTATGAAAACCCCGATTGGGCGTAAGTACATGAACCTTAGTGTCGATGGTGTTGTTGGTGCTGAAGGGGTTTATATCAAACCTAATCCTTCATTAGATAACATGGAAAGCGATGAACTCCATGTACTCAGTCAGAAGCTTGAAAAGATTTTTGACAGATGGGCATATGATGCAGACCGTTTTAGCATTGACGGCTCAATGACACTCGATCTTTTTCAACAAACAGTGGAAAAGGTTCGGGTAACAGATGGTGAATGCTTTATTCGTATTCATAATGTTAACGGTACTATCAAAGTTGAAATTATTGATGCAGCACGACTAACACAATTGAATAACCAATGGTTAGATAATGGTAACTATATCAGTAACGGTATTGAATTTAACCAGTACCATAAACCTGTTAATTACTACTTCTGTATCTACAATCCAATCACCTATACCTACGATGCAACTAGTTTTGAAATAATTCCAGCTGGCGAAATATGTCATTACTTCATTGCTGATGCGATGGGGCAGGAACGCGGTGTACCGGATATGATCAGTACTGCAAAAACTATGGAAGATCTGAAGAATTTCACTGAAGCAACATTGATTGCAAAACGTGTTTCGGCGAGTACCACAGCATTCATTACTAATAACAATAATGAAACTGACCAGGTTGATTTAATGGCAGGTGAAGAAGATTCAATTGCTACCTATACAGAATACCTTGAAGCCGGTGCCATCTTTGAACTTGGTAAGAATCAGGACATTAAGACTGTAAATCCACAAAGTGGTGTTGATCGCATTGGTGAGTTTACAGATGAACTGATGAATCAAATCAGTATGGGTCTAAACGTTACTAAGCAATCCCTAATGGGTAGTACTGCCGATGCTTCATTTAGTGCCGCCAAATTAGCAGAACGTCTACAGGCTACAACATTCCGTACTCGTACTAATGCTCTTATTAGTAAAGTACTAAAGCCAATCTATCTAGCATGGATGAAGAACGAAATGCTAAATAACAATAGTCTTAATCTCTCTTTCTCTGATTTCGACGATTTAGTATGTGCTCGTTATATTCCAGTTAAACCAATCAGTTTAGATCCTACAAAGGATATTCAAGCTGAAATTATGCTACTTGATGCAGGACTTAAATCTAAAACTCAAATCATCAGTGAAATGGGCGGTGATCCACGTATCACTATGGAAGAGATAGCAAAAGAGAAGGAAGAAAATAATAAGGAAATAGAATCAAATGGATTTGAAACTAAACAAACAGAAGAGGGAACTAACGATTCCAGTACAGGCAGTTAATGCTGAACAACGTACAGTAGAAGTAGCCTTTTGTTCAGAACAACCAGTAAGCCGTATTATCGATGATGAACTCTACTATGAAATCCTCCTATGTGGTGAAGAGAACGTAGATTTACGCCGTCTTAATAATAAAGGTGCAGTACTTTTCAATCATGACCGCGATAAATTACTCGGTGCAGTTGTTAATGCTCGTATGGATTCTGATCGTATAGGTCGTGCAACTCTTCAGATAAGCAAAGTAGGTCTTGGTAATACCATGTGGGAAATGATTCAGGAAGGAATCTTATCTCATATTAGTATTGGCTATAACATCTACGATTATCGTATGGAAGGTAACAATATTATCGTTACCAACTTTGAAATATATGAAATTTCCCTTGTAACAGTACCAGCCGATGAAACGGTAGGTATTGGTCGCTCTATGGATTCTGATGAAAATCTTCGTGATGTATTAGAAGAAGAGTTAGAAGCCGCCCATGAAGACGAAAACATAAATAGTAGTAATGAAACTATTGAAGAGGAACGTCTCATGGAAGAAGAACAGGGAATGGAAGAAACCCGCCTTGATAATGAAGAATACGACATTAAGGAAGCTCTAATTGTCGATAATGATGAAAATGGTGGTGTGGCTAACATTGAACTAAGTGATGGTGAATTAGAAGAATTAGTTTCTAAACGTCCAGAACTACTTAAGAAATTACAACAGGGTATAGAACCTGAAACACTAAATAGTGAAGAGACAGATGAAGTAGAAGATAAGCGTGAAGAAGAAGAACGTAAGCGTGAATTAACTAGCATTGGTCAGGTAATGAACATTGACGTATCAGAGGCAATTGAAAAAGGAATTTCAGTTTCTGATTTTAAACGTCAACTAAATACAAATAAAAATCCACAAGTTAAGGAAAACAAAATGGAAAAAACAATTATTAATGGTCTAATTCGTGCAGCCGCTGAAGGTAAACCATTTGAAGGTTCCCGTCTAGAGGTTCCAGTAAATCAATTAGTACGTGCTACCTCTACTGCTCCGGCTACTGGTGGTGCTTTGGTTAAAGAAGTTTATGTTGATTCTTATATTGATGTACTTCGTGCAAACTCTATCTTTGCACAACTACCAATTCAAACTTATTCCGGTTTAGAAGGTGAAGGTAATTTAGTACTACCTAAGCTATCTACCGACTTTACTCAAATGTTCGCAATGATCGTTGAAGATGCTGATTCACCACTAGTTGATGCGAACTTTGAAAAACTAGTTCTAAAACCACAGACTTTCTCTGGTTCCGTACCAATCACACGTACTCTAATTAAGAGTGCAGATACCGCAGAACGTTTCGTACAAGATGCAATGGTTCGTGGTGCTGGTCTTAAACTTGAACGTCTAATTATGGATCAAGTAGTAGTAGCAGCTCCTAGTACAACTCTAACCGCAGCTCCTACTCAGGAAGACGTACAAGAAGCTCTAGCAGTACTAGCAACAGCGAATGTACGTATCGATAACGTTGTTGCAATCGTACACCCAGCGACCGCAGCTATCCTACGTTCTACCCTAGTTGGTGCTAACACCGCAGCAAAATACATGATTGAAGGTTTCCGCTTTGAATCCTGGCTATGTGATTCCGTTCGTGTAATCGAATCTACTCAAGTAGCAGCAGGCCAAATCGTATTCGGTGACTTTAGCAATGTAGTACTAGCTTCCTGGGGCGGCCTAACTGTTGACCGTGATGATACTACTCTACGTGCTTCACAAGGTATCGTACTTCGTACCTTCGCTTACATCGACCATGCACTAGCACACGATGAAGCTTTCTATGTAGTTAAACTAGCATAAGGATAAAACCATGAGGGCATTTAATGAATCACAATTAAATGTGTTTCTAAATGCCTTTGGTCAATCTATCGAAACTTCTACGGGAATTACTTTTACTGGAATTGTAGAAGTAATTCCCGTTTCCATTGATACGGGTGGTGGTGGATTCATTGAAGGTGAAGAAACATATGTAAGTGCAAAAAAAGCAGACATTGTGACTGCTGGAGTAACAATTAATTCAGTACTGATAATTGAAGGTGAAAACTTTGTTGTCTACAACATCGTTGATGACCTATCTGGAATGGTTAACGTTTACTACCGCACTGAACAAGGACAATCATTTGCGGAGAACTACTAATGCAAATCATAACTAAAGTTAGACAAGTAATGAAAACGTTGATTAACGCCAAAAAGAATCTAACTATTTCCCGTGATGCTGATGTATTCACTGAAGTTGCATTTAATTTTGATATGCAAAGTATTACATACGGGAAACAAAGACAAGTAGCTAATTGTACAATTCAGTACTTAGTATCACCTAATCCTGATAGTACCAATACAGCACCATCAGTAACATACGATCAGATCATCAGTGCTTTTGATTCTGCTAAAGCTCAAGCATTTAAAGATGCGGATTTGATCATACTTGGATATTCATATGAACAATCTGATGTTGACGTTGATCCTACAACTGGCACAGTAAGTTTGTCCTTCTCTATAAATATACTAGTAACAGAAAAGACAAGATAAGGATAAATGTATGGATATATTTTCTGGTAACGTTTTTACGTTATCCTATACTACGGACTTGGAGAATGTATTCCCTCAGTCTACATTTAGTACAAAAATTAATGAACTTGCTGCATTACCAACTCTTGAAGTTAGTTCTAAGGTTAATGAATATGAAGTTTATAATAATGATCATTCAACTAAGCTTTTAGCTGAACAACAAATAGCACCATTGGCAATTGTAGTTAATTACATTCCAACTGACAGTACTCATCAGTTTCTTGATAGTGCGGCAGATACAGGGCAGGAATTCCAAATAGTTCTAAAGTACAGCGAAACATCTGAAGCAACTACATATGCAATAGTCAACGGACAGATCTCAGGTGCTAGTGTTAGCGGTGGTAAGGATTCAGCAGTTCAAAAAACTTATACATTCCAAACTACTGATTTGGTAGCAAGGGCTGGGATCATCGATGCTTTAGCACCACTATATGAAGGTGACTATGGGGTTGGTTCCAATGGGCAATTTGTACCCCAATATGAACCAGATGAACCCACTGGAAACTCATTCATTAAGATCCCTGCTTCACAGCAAAGTAATCCTACTGGTACTGATATGATGGGTGTTGCCCTGGTTGATGAAGGTACATTTTCATCTATCGCACTAACGAAAAGTGGTTCATTGTCTATTTTCGCTAAGAATCAAAACACAGCATGGACACGTATACTTACTGCAACACAAATAGCTAATCAGTATGTACCTCTAACACGAACTGTTAACGGTAAAGCTTTATCTGATAACATTACACTGAATAGTACTGATACAGGTTCACTAGCAATTAGTAATAATCTTTCTGATCTACCAAACAAGGCAACAGCACGTAATAATTTAGGTGTTTATTCCTCTGGAGAAGTTGACCAGCTCAATAATCAGATACAGAGTGACATTAATGATCAGAGTACTGAAATTGACTCAATAAAAACTAATCTTGATGAATTCCAAACAAGTACTAATGATTCATTATCTAATGTTAATTCAAGACTAACAACAGTAGAGTCGGACTATGTTCCTAAAACAACCACAGTAAATGGACAACCACTATCAGGTGATGTAACAATTACATTTGATGCATACACTAAAGCAGAATCTGATAGTACTTTCGTTAAACAAACAACCACAGTAAATGGACAACCATTGTCTGGTGATGTAACTATTGATACATTAACATTGACTGGTGATGATTTAGTACTTCCTGGTGATATTACAAGCCCTGAATTCAACGGTTCACTTAAAGATTATATCGATAACGCTACACCTTCTATTGATGCATACACTAAAGCAGAGTCTGATAATAAATTCGTTGCTCAAGTAACTACTATAAATGGTCATGCATTGTCAGATAACGTAACAGTTACTAAAGGTGATGTAGGACTTGGCAATGTAACTAATGATGCTCAGTTGAAAATAAGTAGTAATCTTGGAGATTTAGAAAGTGTAAGTACTGCTAAATCTAATTTAGGGATTGACCGTTTTACACAAAGTACGACATTCGTTCGTTTGCAAAGTACAACTAATACTAACGGTACTCAATTAGTTCTTGCAGATGGTGGAGGCTTTGCCATTCAGACAAATGCGGGGGTAACAGTACCTATTTCGATCAGTTCTGGTGGAACAGGTGCAACTACTGTCTCTAATGCGAAAGTGAATTTGCAGGTAGATAATCTTGAGCAAACTAATGGTTACACAGTTGTCAAAGGGCCGGGAGCTAATGCAAGTCGAATTGGTTTCATAAGTGATGGACAAATCCTTTTCCAAAATTCACTTGGAAATAACATAGGTCTACCAATTACTGCTGGCGGTACTGGTGCAATGTCTGTTGCTGATGCTCGTGCTAATCTTGGTGTAACTAGATTTAGTAGTACTGCACAAACTACTACAGTAACATCACCAGATGGTGCATCTATTCTTTTCGTGAATAATGCCGGTGATTGGGGTTGTATTGTAGCTCCAGATGGTGCAGCTAAACCTCTTCGTGTTGATCGTGGCGGTACTGGTTCTGTTACTGCGGCAGGTGCTCGTACTAATCTTTCCGTATACAGCAAAGGTGAAATTGATGCAGTAATTAACCATACAGTAATACCAGGAACAATTAGCCCAGGGCAGCGTGTAGTACTTGGTAATCCATATGGAGCGAGTGTTCCTGTTATTGTTGAAGCAGAAGTATATGTATATGGCATGTGGTTTAAAACTGGCTGGATATACAATAGTAGTAGCAATCAGTCATTTGGTGTTATGGCAAGTTACATTGAAGGTACTGGAATAGTAGTGCAAGCCGGAAGTTTTATCGGAACATCTTCTGGTCTAACTGGTGACGGTTCTGGACAAGCAGGGAATATTTCTGGTCTAACACAATTTCGCATACAAATTTGGAGAGTGAAACAATAATATGAAACTAATATATGTATATACCGGTGACTATAGATCATACGGGACGAATAAAGAATTATGGGGTGGTGAAACCATACCAGTACTGGTATCAGATGATTTCAGTGGTGGGAATGTAACATATGATCCAGATAAAGAAATCTGGATTGAAGATCCTCCTTATATTCCAACCGAAGAAGATTTGAAACGTGACTTTGAATCAATAAAAATATTCTTGCTAGATGAAGCTGTGCGTATTACTTCGGATTTACGTGTTGAGTTACTTCTTGATATGATTAGTGATGAAGATAAAGAACGCCTCACAATTTGGGTGGCTTATAGTAAAGCTGTAAAAGCAACTGTTTATGGTGAAGAGTGGCCTGTAAAATCGGAGGCATGATAAATAAAGTAAATAATGGGTAAAAGGAATTTACCTAATCTTATATAAGGAAATAATAATGGATATTTTTTCAGGTGCTAATCTAAAAGTAGAGGTTGGCAGTGCTGGCACTACTTTAGCAACGGATTTTAAAGAAGTACCGGAAGTTGGTGCATTCACTACTTCAGGCTTTGAAAGTACTGTAATTGATGTTGTCACTTTTAACAGTGCTTATAATCGTAAATTACTTGGTACTAAATCAATTCCCGATATTGAACTAACTGTAAACTACCTACCAGATGATGAAGTTCATCAAGAGCTAGAAACACTAGCTGATGCTCAGAAACGTTGTCAGGTACGTCTTAGCTATTATGAAGATGCAACACATACTACTGGATTCTATGTAGTCTATAACTGCTTCGTATCTTCAACCACTATTGCAGGTGATAAAGATGCTGTAGTTACTAAGGCATTCAACCTGGCTGTAGATGGCGGTGCAGTCGTTAGCGGTATTTTACCAGTAACACCATAATATACTAAATAAAGGGAAGGGTAATATCTTCCCTTTTTTTATTGGAGAAACAAAATGAATCTTAATGAGTTAAAGAAAAAACTACAACCAAAACTACACAAGTTCGACATTGAAGGTACTGAACTATATATTCATCGTCCATCTGGTCGCGATATGCCTCAATGTACTGACATTCCATCCACACTAATTCTATGTGTTAAAGATGAAAATAGTGATCCCGTATTCAGTGACAAAGATGAAGAAGGGCGTATTAATGTCGATAGTATTGATTGTACATTCCAGGTGAAAATCTATGAAGCTATCATTGCACTATTGGAAGTTGATAAAACTGATGAAATTGAAAAAAAGTAAGAAGTGATCCCCATTTACAATATTATCTCAAAATGATTAATAAACGGGGGCTTACTCCCGCAGAATTTGATGAACTTGAGCCTGAATTGTTTGAGTACTTAATGATATATGACGCATATATTGAACCATCTGGTACAAGAATAGATATGTTATTTCATGCTCACCAGTGTTATACCATGACACTTAATAACCCAAACATTACTGATTCATTACGGAAGTCATTGCGTGTAGATGATTTCGATTTCTTGGATATTCTCAATGCAAATAATTTGTCTTTTAATGAAAAACAAGAAAAACGTAAGAAAGATAAGGAAGAGAAACAAGCCAATGACATTAAAGCACTTGGCGAACAAATGAAAAAAATGGCATTAGGGAAAAATAATAATGGCAAGAAATAATGGAATTAGATTTGATATTGATGGTGATGCATCTGGTCTTAACCGTGCTCTTAATGAGGCATCGGATACACTCGATGATTTCAGTCGTGATGCGGGTGGGGCTGCTGGGGACTTAGCAGGCCGTCTATCTAGTACGTTCGGAAAAGCTGGGTTAGCGTTAACGGGTGTTGCTGGGGTTGTGGCGGTTGCCGGTGCGTCAATGGCTGCTACGTTCGCTGCTGTAGCGAATGCTGCTGAACGCTCGTTTGAAGTGTTTCAGGCAGCATCATTATCACAGATGGGGATCACCCAAATTCAACAGATGGCACAGATGTATGCGAAGGTTGGCCTTTCTATGGAAAACATCGCAGACCAACAGAAGGACATTAAGGACCGATTAGGCGATGCATTAACTAACAATGCCGGATCAATGTATACGGACGTAATTCAGCCATTGAAATTGAACATCCTTGAGCTACAAAAGATGGCAGATCAAGGTGAAGATGTTTATGCAAAGATCTACTTTGCAGCTAAAGCTCAGGGTCTTAGTACAGCTCAGATGGTTAATATGTTTGAAACTATGGGTTCAGATGCAACCAAACGATTAACAGTACTTAAAGATTATAATAACGAGCAAGAATACAATAATACTCTATTAGGTAAGCAGGCAGCGTTAACAGATGAACAAAGCCGTCAGTTTGAAAAGTACCGTGATAGTACTAATGAACTATCTAATGCATGGGAGAAATGGAACTATTCAGTACTCGCACCAATAGCAGGTAATCTAGCTGAAATACTAAACCTGATGACACGTATTTTAAATAGTAAGCCAATTGAAGCCGCAGCTACAGCTACAGGCAAAGAAGGTATTGAGATTGTTAAGAACTACCAGCAAGGCTTTCAACAAGAACTACTATCTAACAGTTCAATTTATGGAAAGCAATTGGCAGATGATCAGAAAGCAAATCTGAAAGTATTCAATGAAAATATCAAGTTTGCATTAAAGCAGGCCGAAGAACTTCAAAGCGATATGGAAACCTTAGCCAAACAATATAATGCTGGCATAGAGAAAAGTACTATCACTGCGGCTATGAAACCTTTTCAGACAGCTAAGGAACAAACACAAGCTAAGATTGATGCTCTTGATACTCAGTACCAACAAACTAAAGAAGCAATTGAAAAGAGTGTTATTCGTGCTTATGGTAATGATCAAAAGGCAATGAAAGCTGATGTTGAAAAGCTAACGGCAGGGTATCAGAAAAGCCGTGAAGCGTTGGTTAAAGCACTAACGGCAGAAGAAGATAAAGCCGCTGAAGATGCTAAGAAGAAAGCAGAAAAGAACGCAAAGGATGCTGAAAATTTAGCTAAGAAGAACGCCGCCGAACGTCTTAAAGCAGAAACGGAACTTCAGAAAGCTATTAGTGATATGACTATTAATAGTAATGCACGTCAGTTATCTGAATTCGATAGACAACAACAAGCTTTAGTAAAGACTATTAAAAACAGTGCTAAACAGTTAGGTCTATCACAAGGTGAATTGACTAATCTTCTATCTCAACAACAAGTATCAGCAGCAGCTAAACGTACTGAAATGGTTAACGGTATGATTGGTTATCAAGATCCTAATAAGGGACTCAGAGACACTAACGCACTAATCGGAAGTGGTAATCTCAGTAGTCAACAAACTGGATTCCTTGCCGACCAACAAAACCAACGTATCAATGGTGATAATCCATTCGCATATGACAATACAGAACAGAAGCTAAAAGATAATACTGATGCTCTTAATCTTGAGTTACAGCAGAATGATTTGTTACTACAGGGTCATGAAGACTATGAGAAACGTAAAGCGGAGATTACCGCTAAGTACAATGCTCAGGCCATCACGATCAGCCAACAGAACGCACAGGCACAGTTAAGCGTGTTCAGTGGTGCGGCACAGTCATTATCTGACGGTATGGTTGCCGCGTTTGGTGAATCGTCTGGTGCTGCGAAAGCGGCGTTTATGTTGAGTCGCGGTATTACGATTGCACAGACAGTACTTTCTATCCAGTCAGCATTAGCACAAGCCCTGGCAACGCCATTCCCGGCTTCACTGGCGGCCTATGCTCAAGTGTTAAGTTTGGGTATGTCCATTATCAGTACTGCCAAGGGAGCTGCTGGACAGTTCCACGGTGGTATAGATGAACTACCAGCAGGGTATGATAATAAGTCGTTCGTACTGAAAGCTGGGGAACGTGTGGTACAGCCAGAAGCCAACCAGAAGCTTACTAAGTTCCTCGATAGCCAGGATAGTACTGGTGCAACCGCAGGTGACATTATTGTCAATGCTCCACTGATCATCCAGGGCGATGTAGCAGGGGATGATGCGAAGTTCAATGAGATGTTGAAGAAGCACGAAAACAGCGTTGTACAGGCCGTTCGATCCAGTCAGAAACGAAACTCCTAATCTTAGTGGTAGCACCCCAGTATCTCTATTATAAAGATCATTAGTTGTTGGGGTGCTACCGCTAACACATCAAAAGGGGCTTCATGCCTTTTTTTTCATAAATACCCCATATAAGAAAGAGGTTTTCATGGTTACATTTTCAAATCAAATCAAGGTAAACAATTTCCAGATAAAAAGTACTGAACCAATTTATTCAAATCAGTCATGGACTGGTCAACGAATCATTCGTAGTACGGGAATTCAATATTACCAAATACAATTTCAATTATCTTTTAACATTAAGGAACGTGCAGAAGTAACTAAGTTCATTGCTGAATACTCTCAAGGCAAACCATTCCAAATGTCATTAGGTCATTTAAGTACTTACACAGGTACACAAACTGGAGCAGTAACAGTACAGACAAGTGTTAACAAAGGTTCAATGATCATACCTGTCAGTACTAATACATTAGCAGTGGGTGAATGGATACAATTCACTAATCATAAAAAGATATATCGAATAGTTGAACAATCAGCTAGTAGTATCACTATCTTCCCGGCATTGAATAGTTCAGTTCAAGCATCTGAACCATTATTTTACGATAATTTAGTTATTGAAGCAGTACTAGACACTGAGAACGATTATTCGATGCCAGTTGAAACAGTATCTGTACTTCAACTAAAGGCAATGGAGCACATCACATAATGGATGATAACATTTTAACTAACCCAGTACTTCTAAGGTATTGGGCCTTAATGAAAGGTAAAGAAAAAACACGGCTAAGTATTACAGATGTAATGTCTATGGGGGTTCATGTCACGTGTTTTGATGTTCTACCAAATGGAAGTAGTGCTTTTTTCTGGACTGATGGCCTAATTGATATAGTACTAAATGGTAACACTTACACAAGCTTTCCAGACATTATCCAAAAATCATTACCATCATTTAGTGAAGAAAAAGGCATTAGTAATGATTCCATTAATTTCAAAATTAGCAATGTGAATGCATCAGTACGCCAACTTGCATTAGGTGGATTTCTTAAAGATGCGAAGATGAACATTCGTCTGGTAATCCTCAATCCATTTGACAGTACTGTTATCTACTCAATGTTAATGTTTTCTGGATTCATTGATTACTGTCAGGCAGTAGCCGATCCTAATTCACCTATTAACGAAATGACAGTATATGTAAATAGTGTATATAAGAAATTAGACAGACAAGCCCCCGTAATAGCCGCCAACTCAGTATATCAATCATATTATAGTGGTGATCAGTACTTTAGCTTACTAGGACAGGTGAATCAGTCTCAAACATGGCGGTATAGGAAGAATGACAGTTAAGCATAACGACATTATAAAAATCATCGAAACAGCATTAGGAAAACCACATGAAGTAGGTACGAACGATTGTAATATTATCGTTATGCGTATTATTGATCTGATTGCCGGTACTAAATGGTCAACTACTTTGAATTATAAAACTATAAGAAGTGGTATTAAACAATTAAATGAACTTGGTTTTAACAGTACTCAAGACATAGTACATCAATATTGTGATGAAGTATCAGTAACAATAGATGGTGATATTTGGCTTGATGATGATAACCCCCTAATCATGGGTGTTGTTGTAAGTGGGCGTGTACTTGGCGTTAATGAAGAACACGATACGTTTGTACTAATCAATAAACCAAAAGGAAAATATTACAGAACAAGGAAGATCTAAATGGGCAGTATTTCAAAAATGGGGTTTATCGGGGCGATTGTTACTGCAATTGTGGTCGCGGCAGCGGTCTACTTTTCAGGTGGTACAGTATTAGCCGCCGTAGGTTGGGGTGCAGCCGCAGGGGGGCTTAGTCTTGTAGCAACAAGTATGATGAGTCAAATCGGTACTCAACAGTACGGGGATGTAACAGATACTCTAAGCCGTTCAACATCCCCTACAACCGGATTACCAGTACTTTACGGTGGTCAACTACCGCATAAAAACGGTATTAGTGGTGGATCATATATACTCACTGGTTCAATTGTTAGCTGGTATAACGTCCCTGGTGGTGATTCATATTATCTATTCAGTGAACAAGCAGTTTCATACACTGGTGTAGAAAAACACATTCAACAGATTTACATTGATAATGAACCAGTACTGGTTAATCCAGTAACAGAAGATGGTATTGTATCTAATAGTTCTATTTCAAGTCGTTTTGCACCTTATCTACAGCTTGAGGTACGATTTGGTGGTGATTATACCACTACTAAAAGCCTGGCTAGTCAATATGCTGGTCCTAAATGGTCTAATCAATTTTTAGGTAAAGGTATCGTTAGTATCAGTGTTGTCATTTTTAAGACACAAGATTCACTTGAAAACAATATACTGACAAATGATCGATTCACATTGACAGCAGAAATGAAAGGGCAAGTGATTTATGATTTAAACACTGATACCCGTTTTGCTTCAAGTAATCCACCATCCATAATTTATGATTATCTAACAAATAATATCTATGGAATGAGTATTGATCCTGCTTTGATTAATATTGAATCATTCAAGGAAACGGCAGCGTACTGTGAACAACTTGAATATTATGCTAATGGTTCGGTGAGCTATCAAAGTACTTACAAAGAGAATATCGAAGGTATCCTACAATCTTTCGGCGGGATCATGTTCGTGCATGGTGGGCAGATATGCCTAACCACAGACCGTAAAACGCTCCCTGTAGCGTCGTTTGATGAAAGTACTATGTTCGGTTCAGTGCAACTCAGCACGTCAGGAAGCACCGATTACTTCAACACAATCGATGCTAAATGGACTAACACTGAATCGATGTACACCACTGACGTTCTACGGATGCCACCAGACATTAGTACTGATGAAGCAATACGTTCAGATGGTCAGATAATCACTCTCAGCAGGGATTACAGTTGGGTATATGACAAAGACACGTTAGCACGTCTTGTAAACGTAGAATTGCGTAAGGGCCGTTACAGCCTACGTACCATCAGTTTCACAACTAGTGAAGGATGGGATCTGTCAGTATGGGACTCCATCACAGTTACCAATGAAGAATTGGCTATTAGCGGTAAGTTCAAAGTACTGTCTAAGAACGTATCAACCGATCAAGAAAACATCGGTTACGTAACCATTAGTGCCGTTGAATATCCTGATGATATTTTTGATGGTACTGATGATGGGGTATTCTCACCGGGTGGGGTTATTGATTTCCCAGTTCTGAATGTTCAACCGCCATCTAATGTATCAGTGGTACGTTTCGGTACTATAACAAGTGGTTCAGCCGTTAGTGTTTCATGGACTGCTTCACAAGATCCTTACATTCGCGGTTATAACATCTACTATAAGCTATCAACTGCTTCATCATGGTCTTATGTCGGTAGTACTTCAACACAGAAAACTGACTTTGAAATATACGGATTATCAGAAGATGAAGAATATGATTTTGCTGTAGCAGCATACAATAATCTTGGATTAGTAAGTTCTAAGGCTTCACTAGATGGGGTTATACCAACATACAATTTTGCTCTACCGTCAGTTACAAGTGTTCAGCTATCGAATAGTACTACATCGCCATATATCACGGATTCAAGTGATTTTAATATTACATGGGATAACCAGAAGGATATTTTAATCAATGGTCGTACTTTTACTGATTACTTCAAGTACTATCAAGTTGATGTTTATAATGGTACTGAGTTTATTAAATCGTTCTATACACAAGATAACTTCTTTAACTTTACTCTTGCGATTAATGAAAGAAAGATTCGTAAACCAACAATCAAGATTTCAGGACGTGGTTATAATTCTGGTACTTTCTCTGATGAAGTCAGTATTACAGTAGAAAACAAACAATGTTTAGCACCTACTGGTACTATCACATTCACGGGTGGCTTTGGTAACTTGTTTGCAACATGGATACAATCAACAGAACGTGACTATGCCGGGGCAGTAATTAACATAACTTCAGATACAGTAAGTACTCTATTTGTTTCTAATAAACCAGAGTTTGATTCAATACCAAATATCGCTGATGGTACATATCTAGTTAAGATGGGTTTCTTTGACGTATTTGGTCAGGACAACATTCAGTACTCAGCAGAACAACAGGTAATCATTACATCAAAGTATCAGTTTACAGAAAGTGATGCATCAGAGATTGAAGACATTATACATCTTGATGATCGTCTTAATGAGACACTCAATAATGCAGTGAATGAGAGTAACGAATATACCAATACTCAGATTACAATTGTACAGAACAATATTGATGAAAACATTACGGCACAAATCACCGAAATGAATCAAACCATTGTTGATAATAATAATGCTCAGACTCAATCTATCATTCAGTTAAAATCTGAAGTTGATGATCAGGTAGCAACAGTTAACCAATTGATGGAAACTAAAGCAGACGTTGATACTGTTAACAGTTCATATACGCTTTCAGTTAATGCTAACGGTACTGTAGCTGGTTTCAAACTACTCGCTTCAGATGGTCCAGCTAGTAATAGTGCAATATATTTCACTGCTGATAAATTCATCATAACACCATCTGATGGTGTAACGGCGGGTTCAGCACCTCCATTCTCTTTAGTTGATGGTTCGGTATATCTAAATACGGCAATCATACGGCAAGCAAGTATCGGTACTGGATTAATTCAGGATGCCAGTATAACAAACTTAAAATTAGCGAATGGATCGGTAAATACCTTGAATGTAGTAGATGGTGCAATCACTAATGCTAAAGTAGGTAATCTACAAAGTAATAACTTCGTTAATAATACATCAGGATGGCAGATTGATAAAGCTGGCAGTATTCAAATTAACGGTACTGGTGGTACTGGTCGAATGACGATTAATAATAACATCATTCAAATATGGGATAATAATAATGTCCTACGTGTAAGAATGGGGTTGTGGTAATAACAGTGGGCGAGTAATGCCCACTTAACTAAAAGGAAATGATATGGCACAGGGATTACAGTGCTGGGATGCTAACGGTGTAATGGTCGTTGATATTGGTGATTATAATATGCGTTACATGGGTACACGTACTCTTAATGTTACTCCAAACATAACATCATGGAATATTGCATTTCCCGGAATGCGTGTTAATGGTTGGTTAGCAGTACAGAGATTAACAATTACATCAAACAATATATTTTATTGTATTCCAGGAAATGAATCGTTTGCGGTTCAGTACCTACCAACAACTGGAACGTACCCACAAACTATAACTTTTGATATATATAAGTACGGTGAATAATATGTCGGGATTTCAACTTTATAATTCGAAGGGGTTTTTGACTATTGATTCTTCGAATAAGTCAATTGTAACCAGTAGAATGACTAATATGGGTACTATTACTGACAGAGGTTATTATTCAATCGATAGTGCTTTTGGGAATGGTAGTACTCTTGGATTTATGCAAGCAAACTTCTTCCCTACATCTGGGCTAATCTGGTTTCAACCAACAGTAGACGGACGTTATAACTTCCCGGGGGCGAATATGTACGATCCCGGTACTGGGCGTTTTATGTTTTCAGATTTCACTACACCAATCGTATCTGGTTATCTTGATACATATGATGCTAACGGTACTTTGGTCTGGTCTGCTGCAAGTGCTGGTACAATGCCACGTATACGCGATTTCTTTACAGTACCACCAACGCATAATTTAGGTACTGCTATTACTCTCAATACATCATTTGCTAATCCGTGGATTTGCGTAAGCCAATGCCCCGGTAACTTATCAGACGATGGTGATAGGGTAGGTTATTCGGGGATACTAATTCGAAGGAATTCTAGTACTTCATTTTCATTACAGTATGTTAATCAATTACAAAAGAATTATACTCAAGCAATGGGTAGTAATGGATTAAACATAGCAATAGCATCCTTTACTGGTTATTAATATAAATACTATATAATAATTATAATGGGTATTAATAATGGACGTATGGACTATATTAACTTGTGTAATTGCTGGTTTAGGTCTTATGTGGGTAATCTTTAGAGATAGAACATCAGATACTAATGATCTACTTGACCGTATGTCTGATGTTGAAAAAACTTTAGCTTTACATGATAGTGCGATTGAACGATTACAAGAAGAACAAGATGAAATGAAAACGTCACTTAAAAATCTAGAGGTGCAGATACACCAACTCGATTTGAAAATTGAACGTATTCTAACAATCTTAGAAAATAAAAAAGGGGCTTAATTGCCCCTTTTATTATTTGTTGATTAGTTGTCTAATCATATCATTAACTCGATTAGGTGTTTGACGATACCAAAGACTATCCTTAGCCTGTCGTACTGCTTCAGAGTAATTCTGTACTTTAAGTGCTTCAAGCATTCTACGGAACTTGCGTACTCCGCCTAACCCTAATTGAAATACCATTATTACTAGAAATTCTTCCCAATCAGTAGGTACTGTTAGCCCCAGTGAACGTACACCTGCTTTTGCCTTTTCAATGTCTTTTGCCAGAAGTAATCCAGCATCCATTGGTTCTAATCCATTACTGAAATCTTCACCGGGTAGTACTAGATGACCATAACCAATAGTCTCAAATCCTAAGCTGTCTTGATAAGTCCAAAACTTCCCTTGTCGGAAGTAACCTAATTTTTGTTGGTACTCTTTAGTACCTTCATATATTTCTAATCTTGTTTGTAGGTTCATTATTAATTCCTTTTCATAAATACACTCAGAGGTATTTATGAGAATTAATAAGAATTGGAATATGCATAATCCTGATAACTGGAATCTAGATGAAGTAGAAAGTGGGAGATATGCAAGTTTTGTTTATGTAATCAAGTTTGATGATGGTAGTTATTATATAGGCAAAAAACAGGTTTATAAGGGCTTACGCGACATAGCCAAATTGAAAAGTACTACCCAATCATCCAACTGGCCTACATACACAGGTAGTAGTAAAAGCGTTAATGCAATGATTGATGCAGGTGAAGATTATGAGAAATACATTCTTTATTGTTTCAAGACTGATGCGGAAGCAACAATAGTAGAAACAGCATTGATTTCATTCTTTGGACTTCATCCTGATAATCTCAATAAAGCTATCATGTGTAAGGCGAGATTGCCCAAAAATAGAATTGAATTATTCAATATACTACAGGAAATTATTGAGGAATTATCATGATTAGAGTAAGGACAACAGTAACGGGTACACGAACAACTCAGGAGTACCTTAACCGTTCTGGTCAAAAGTTAGGTAATCAATTCCAGAAGGAAATTATTACCAGGGCAAGGGCATTATCGGTACAGATGCAAACTGATATGAATAATGCAGTTGATAGAGGTCCAGTATCGTTTACACAACGTTCTGTACTATTCACATTTAAAAAGACAGGTAAAAGTAGTGTACGTGCAAGTATTCTAATCAAGGATGTACAAGCCAACTACCTACACGAAGTACTAGTTAAACCAAAATCACTCGGTAAATTTATACCAACTTCATCAGCCCGTTTAACTAAACAGGGTAACATTTCTGGGTTGAAAAATAACTTATCTAAGAAGCGATATATCATTGTTGAAAGTGGTGGTAAGAAGAGATTGATCGATACCAGTAAGAAAGACACAAAGAAACGCACTAAACGTATCATTGGTGTGAAGGAATCAAAGCGTCGTCAATTGATCTATGACTTCTATGAAAAAGCAGAACAAGGGGCAGTACTGATACTATCAGATATTCGCGGTACATTTAAACTAAGGAATGGTTAATGAATTTTGAACGACATTATGAAGAACAAACAGCATACATTACTCTAGGTGGTGAAACACCAATAGCTAATAGTATGCCTATCAATAAGTGTTTTCTAGGTAAGAAATTCCAGAAGATACTAAAGAATGAAGGTTTAACAGTAAACTGCTTTATGAATGTCTGCTATGACAAGTCGCAGAGTTTTACTGAAGGAACCATTATGAAATGGAAACTAAGAGAAGAAGAGATTGATGTTTACCTAATCGAATCTAAAAAGCTTTTTATAAAAGGTAAACACATTTGGGCGTATTGTGTAGGAATAGTAGAATGATAAGTATAATCCTAGATTTAATTAAAACTGGTATGGATTTCTTCGTTAAGAAGAAAACTATTGAACAGGATATTAAAAAGACTAATGCCGAAGGGCAAATTGAAGTAAACAAAGAAGAGATAGAAAAGGTATCTTTCCATTGGCGTAATGCTCTTGGATTTGTACTAACGCTAATCATTCTTTACAACTGGATCATAGTACCGCTACTTGATGCCTTTGGTATCGTGGTTATACAAGTACCATTGGGGCAATTGTTGCAAGTACTATTGATTATGGTAGGTGGTAGTTAAGAGGAAGCCCACCAGGGCTTTCCTTAATCTATTTCTGTATTGTTATAAGTGTTGTGACTAAAAGTATCTTGCTGTCTTTTTGCCACGGACTTTAAAAATTCAGTGACAGGGGTTATGTATTCCTCCCAACGCTCTGTATTAAACTTAGATACTATCTTGTATACTAAGAAAATTGGATGGTGAGTGTAATTGTAATTTATGTAATATGTATTATTGGTTTCTTTTTCTAGCTTTTTGAAGTATGGGTGATAATTAAATACTCCATCCCTTTCATGGATTGCGATTTTTTTTGAAATGTTTATGATTTCTAGTGTTTCATCTATTTCCTTATAAATATCATCCAGCTCAAACTCTATGTGTTTTTTGTTGTTGTCATCCTTTGCTATTTCCAAATATCCTTTCAACTCTTCAACCCTTTTATGAAAAGGTTTTTTAGTCATTTCTGAAGTAATCTCTTCCACCATATTTTTTAAATTCAGTTCAGGTTTTCCTCTGGTGTTTCTTTTAGATAAAACATCATTTGGTATTTTAAAGCTGGTTATGCGACTGCTTATTGCATTAGTTATGTTTTTTAATTGCTCAGGAATAAAATCCCCTTCGTATGTCTCTGATATTACCTGTTGTATGTCATTAGCACTTATGTCACCATCAATTACTCCTATTACTTCCAATGCTTTAGTGTTTCCAGATTTTATTAATTCCTCTGAGTAGAGAATGCATCCTGCCAACGATACAATTATGTTAGACCATGAGCCGCAGCGTCTGAATTTAAAAGAGCCTACGTTCATGTCCTTATGGCTAAGAGCGTTGGCAATTAATTCTTCTGCAACCTTATCCTCGCAAAATACAATGACGGAAGGGATTTTGTATGCTTGAGAAATACCAGATGATATAATTTCAATTTTTGTGGAGTCACCATGTTTACTTTTTGAGATAGATTGTGTTCCAATAATCCCAATATTGCCTCCCAGCTTTATTGTATTCATAATTCAGTTTTCCTCTATTAAGTGTATTGAGATTTTACTATTATTTCATAAATACCCGTGCAACTACTGTGAAAGGGTATCTTATGACAAGAATTACTCAAAAGGAATCAGCATTACACATTCAGGTGATGTGTCTAATCCACTCTGATAAGCAACTAACGCAAGACAATAAAGAGTCTATCTTCAACAACTACAAATGGCGATGGGGTCGGGGCTATTGGTGCTTTCTTCACACCTGAAATGCTTGCATGGGATTTCATACTTGATGCAGGCTGTACAGGTGACGGTATTGCACTGCGTAAGGGTACCGATCGTCTCAGTTACTACCAGCACATCCAAAGTAATCCTACGGACATTACATGCGTCGAACTTAACCCTAGATACGTGATGATTGGAAAGAAGGTACTACCTGAGGCGGAGTGGATCACTTGTGACGCTATTCAGTACTCATCAGACCGTTTCTATGATGTTGCTTATGGGAATCCACCATTCGGTAAGATCAATACATCAGAAGCGTATACAGGCCGTTTCAAGGGAAGTGAGTTTGAGTACAAGATGATTGAACATGCCAGTAACTTTGCCTCATATGGGGTACGGATAGTACATCAGGGTTCAGCAGGGCTTAAGTACTCTGGACATAGGTAATATGACCCTTCAGTACAGACATCTAAGCACCAGAAGTTCGTGAATGATACGGTTACACATTCCATCCTGGTTGCGGTATCGACATCAGTATCTACAAAGATGATTGGAACGGTACAACGATGATTTGTGAGGTAGTGACAGTTGAGTACTAAAAATGTGATTTCAAGCAAGCGTAACGCAACATATAGTGTCTATAATTAAAGGTGACACCATATGGTGTACTTCATGTAGCGAGTAACATTATGGGTAAAAACCAACATGTAGTGCCTCACAACGGGCAATGGGCTGTCAGAGGTGCAGGCAACGGAAGAGTGACTTCAACTCACAGTACTCAGCAAGAAGCTATAGATGCTGGGCGAGTTATTTCTCGTAATCAGGGGAACGAATTAGTTATTCATCGCCCTAACGGACAGATTCGAGATAGCGACTCACATGGGAAGGATCCTTACCCACCGAAAGGTTAATGCTCATTATGACAAAAGAGGCTTATGGCCTCTTTTTTGTCTTTTCACAAATGTTCCCATTGATTTTTGTATGCGTCCTTTCGTTTTTTAGCACAGGTAAAGAGCCGTTCGTATGAATAGTGGAGGCTCCCGGAAGAGATAACCGAACGGCGATACGCATCATCCAGCAACCCTTATGCCAGGTTGTTGAGGGAGAAACATGGGCCCGGTCGGCGATACACCTTCTTAAAATTAAGCGTAGATGGCATTTGCAAAACTTGCATGCTGGTCAAAACTAATTTCAATGACATATCAATAACTCATCCATAAATTCCCATATATGCGCAATACCGCTGCGGCGGGTTTAATCAGGCTGTCATCGGGCCGTCACGGGAGCGTCATCCCGGCGCGGGAGAATGAAGGGTTTCGCAATGTAAGTTATCGGTAAAATATTTTTGGGTTGAAGGTAAACCGCGGTTAAACTTGAGACGCTGATTATTTGATACGGGAAAAGGATTGTGAACAAATTCAAACTTGTGGCTTTAGCTGTTGCGGCAGCGACGTCTGTCGGGATTGCGCAGGCGGAAAGTAAATTTACGCTGGGAGCCGGTATCGGTATTGTTGAAAACCCCTACAAACAATACGATAACGACTTGTATCCCGTCCCGGTTGTTAACTACGAAGGGGATAGCTTCTGGTTCCGCGGCCTGGCGGGCGGTTACTACCTGTGGAATGACCAGAGCGATAAGCTCTCTATTATGGCCGCTTACTCACCGATGCACTTTAAGCCGGGCGACAGCGATGACCGCCAGCTGCGTCAGCTGGATCGCCGTAAAAGCACCGCAATGGCTGGCTTCTCTTATACTCATGCCACGGAACAATATGGTTTCCTGCGTACCGCGGTGCTGGCCGACGTGCTCGATAACAGCAACGGTTTCGTCTGGGATCTGGCATGGCTTTATAGCTATACCAACGGCGGCCTGACCTTAACGCCGGGCATCGGTGTTGAGTGGAACAGCGACAAGCAGAACGACTACTACTATGGTGTTTCCGGCTCAGAATCCCGCCGCAGCGGTCTGAATAGCTATGATGCGGACAGCGGCTGGAATCCGTACCTGGAGCTGACGGCGACCTACCGCTTCCTGGGCGACTGGAGCGTCTACGGTACCGCACGTTATACCCATCTCTCCGATGAAATTAAAGACAGCCCGATGGTCGATAAGTCCTGGAGCGGTCTGCTTTCAACCGGAGTCACCTACAGTTTCTAACTGTGCATTCTCATAGTGCATTCCGTGCATTCAAACAGGGCGTTACGCCCTGTTTTGTTTTACGGTGGAGCGAGTGTCGCAGGAGGATGAGATGACAGAGAAAACGATTCGTTTTAGTGGAGATATTGCGCTGCCCGCCATCGGTCAGGGCACCTGGTATATGGGGGAGAGCGCCGGTCAGCGTCGGGCCGAAGTGACCGCCCTGCGGGCAGGTATTGACCTCGGGTTGACGCTGGTGGATACCGCCGAAATGTACGCCGACGGCGGTGCTGAAGAGGTGGTCGGTGAGGCGTTACAGGGGCTGCGCGACCGGGCTTTTCTGGTCTCTAAAGTCTACCCGTGGAATGCCGGGGGTAAAAAAGCGATTGCCGCCTGTGAAGCCAGCCTTCACCGCCTGAAAACCGACTATCTGGATCTCTACCTTTTGCACTGGCGCGGGGGCTACTCGCTGGCCGAAACCGTCGAGGTGATGGAAACCCTGGTCGATCAGGGCAAAATCCGCCGCTGGGGCGTCTCCAATCTCGATTATGACGATATGCAGGAGCTGATGCAGGTTGCGGGCGGCGATGTCTGTGCCACCAATCAGGTGCTCTATCATCTCGCCTCACGCGGGATTGAGTACAGCCTGCTGCCCTGGTGTCAGCAGCAGCACATGCCGGTTATGGCTTATTGCCCGCTGGCCCAGGCCGGTCGGCTGCGCAGCGGCCTGTTGAATAACGACGTGGTCAATAAGGTTGCGTATGCTCACCGGGCGTCTGCCGCACAGATCCTGCTGGCATGGGTTATCAGCCATCAGGGCGTCATGGCGATCCCGAAAGCGTCCAGCATCAAACACGTGGAAGAAAACGCGGCCGCGCTGGCGATTACGTTGAGTGCGGAAGAGCGTGCAAGTCTTGATGCCGCATTCCCGGCGCCGAACCGTAAAACGCCGCTTGACGTGGTGTAAGCAGAGAGTAACCCTCACCCTGAACGGGTGAGGGCGGGCAGAGGATCAGCGTTTAGCGACGCGGATCGTCTGGGCCAGGCGTGACGGCTTGTCAGCGCTGGTTTTCTGCGGTGCGGTTGCGCAGGCGGATTCGACGCAGACGAAGGTTTTATACCCGTCGTCCGGCATATCGGTCATGCTTGCCGACAGCGCCGGGCCCGGGTTCCAGCCCACGACGTTAATATGGTGGTGGTGGATCACCTCGATTTTACGCTGCAGGGCGCTATCGTGGATCACGCTGCAGGCTTCCGGGTTCAGATAGACGCGGTCGGTGCGGTCCGGGAAGGTCTGCACGCCGTCAGCCAGCACATCTTCCTTCGCGTTATTCACCTTATCAATCAGGCGATCGCCGAGGCCGCTGACTTTTACCGCCTGAATATCACCGACGTTAAAGTAGGTATGCAGCGCGGAGGTCGTTTCAAACTCGCCGTGGGCTTCCAGCTCGATTTCACAGGTTTTGCCGAGCTTAAAGCGGGCATACAGGGTGAAGTCGTGCGGCCAGAATTTCTGTGACGCCTCGCTGCTCAGCAGTTCAAAGGTCAGCACCACGCCGTTATCATCTTCGTTATGGGCTTTCAGGGACCAGGTCAGGTTACGGGCAAAACCGTGCGCGGGCAGACCCTGTTGAGCGGCCGGGCCAAACCACGGCCAGCAGATCGGTACGCCGCCGCGCAGGGCGACGCCGTCTTTAAACGGGGTGTTGCCGCTCAGCCACAGTACTTCCTCTTCCCCGGCCGGTTTCCACGAGAGCAGATGTGCGCCCTGAAGGGCAACGGATGCCTTAACCTGCGGATGTTCAACCACGATCACGTCCAGTTCGTCCATCTGGCGCCGGGAAAGTACGGGCGTAAGCTGTTCGACGACCGGAAGTGCAAAAATTTTATTAATCATTATGCAATCCTCTGTCTCTACAAATGTTTAAAAAAAAAGAGCGACCGGAGTCGCTCTTTTTGAATCGGTGTTCATCTCAATTATTTAGAGATGTGAGCGACCAGATCCAGAACCTTGTTGGAGTAGCCAGTTTCGTTGTCGTACCAGGAAACCAGTTTCACAAAGTGATCGTTCAGTGCGATACCTGCTTTAGCATCGAACACGGAAGTGCAGATTTCGCCGTTGAAGTCGGTAGAAACAACGTCGTCTTCGGTGTAACCCAGAACGCCTTTCATCGGGCCTTCAGAAGCCGCTTTGATTGCTTTCTTGATTTCTTCGTAGGACGCTGCTTTTTCCAGACGAACGGTCAGGTCAACAACGGATACGTTCGGAGTCGGAACGCGGAACGCCATACCGGTGATTTTGCCGTTCAGTTCTGGCAGTACAACACCTACTGCTTTAGCGGCACCAGTAGAAGACGGGATGATGTTCTGAGCTGCGCCGCGGCCGCCGCGCCAGTCTTTGTGAGACGGGCCATCAACGGTTTTCTGAGTAGCGGTAGTTGCGTGAACGGTGGTCATCAGGCCTTCGATGATACCGAAGTTGTCATTGATAACTTTCGCCAGCGGTGCCAGACAGTTGGTGGTGCAGGATGCGTTGGAAACGATGTCCTGGCCAGCATATTTCTCGAAGTTAGCGCCTTTAACGAACATCGGCGTGTTGTCTTTGGACGGGCCAGTCAGAACAACTTTCTTCGCGCCTGCAGTGATGTGTTTACGTGCAGTTTCGTCGGTCAGGAAGATACCGGTCGCTTCAGCAACAACGTCAACACCGATTTCGTTCCACTTCAGGTTAGCCGGATCTTTCTCAGCGGTGACACGGATGGTTTTACCGTTAACAACCAGGTGGCCGTCTTTCACTTCTACGGTGCCTTTGAAACGACCGTGAGTGGAGTCATATTTCAGCATGTAAGCCATGTACTCTGCGTCTAACAGATCGTTGATACCAACGATTTCGATGTCAGAACGTTCCTGAGCAGCACGGAAAACAATGCGACCGATACGGCCAAAACCGTTGATACCTACTTTGATAGTCATATATTCCACCAGCTATTTGTTAGTGAATAAAAGGTTGCCTGTAAAATTACAAAAACCTTACGCAGCGTCAAGCGGAATCGTGTCAATCATTGCGACAAATCAATCCTCTGTCTAACCTTTGCACGACTGACTCGCCTCACTATTCCATTGGGCTATCCGCGACATGGGGGCTGCGCCCGGAATTTTAAAGACTGGCTGAGATTAAATTGTGAACCAGATCACAATTAACCGGCTGCCTTTTTGCGACTACTAAGTTTAGAACAAAAGTTAGCACGGCACTGTTAAAAATTTGTTAGAATCCCGCCTGATATGTGAGTGTATAAAACGCGAGATGTGAGCATATGGCTAATCAATCTTCCCCCGATGAGTTGAAAAAAAACCTCAGCGAAATGCAGTTTTACGTCACCCAGAACAAAGGGACAGAACCCCCGTTTACCGGGCGTTTGCTGCATAACAAGCGCGATGGCGTCTACCACTGCCTGGTGTGCGATGCGGCGCTGTTTAACGCCCAGAGCAAGTACGACTCTGGCTGCGGCTGGCCGAGCTTCTACGAGCCGGTCAGCGATGACGCTATTCGTTACATTAATGACTACACGCATGGGATGCAGCGGGTCGAAATCCGTTGCAGCAATTGCGATGCGCATCTGGGGCATGTTTTCCCGGACGGTCCTCAGCCGACAGGGGAGCGCTACTGCGTGAATTCGGCGTCGATGAGCTTTACCGATGACGACAACGGCGAGCAGGTTAAAGGCTGAAGAAACGATTCAGCAAATTATTCCACAGGAGCGGCTGACACCATGAGTCTTGAGAGCCTGATCGAAGGGATGACAGAGGACGTTTATCAGCGTCTGGCAACGGCGGTTGAGCTGGGTAAATGGCCCGACGGCGTCGCGCTGACGGCGGAACAAAAAGAGAACTGTCTGCAGCTGGTGATGCTCTGGCAGGCGCGCAATAACACCGATGCCCAGCATATGACCATCGACACTCAGGGTCAGATGGTGATGAAGAGTAAGCAGCAGCTGAAAGAAGAGTTTGGCATTGTGGCGAAGCCGATCGCCACCTTCAAATCCTGACGGCACAGGTCCTCTTCAGATGAAGAGGACCTGCACAGATTACGCCTGGGTTTCCACCCAGTCGGCCAGGGTATAGAGCGTTGCTCCGGCGGCGGACATCGCCATAAAGGCGCTGGTGCTATCGCCAGGCTGGATATTAACCCCGCGACAGCCGTCGGTAATCACGTTCACCTGATAGCCAAGCTTAAGCGCGTCCAGCACGGTAAACTTCACGCAGTAGTCAGTGGCCAGACCGAGCACGATCAGCTCGTTCACCTGCTGTGCTTTCAGCCAGCCGTCAAGGGCCGTTTGCTGGCGCTGGCCGTTATCGAAGAACGCGCTGTAGCTGTCGATTGCCGGGTTCTCGCCTTTGTGGACGATAAAATCGATCCCTGACGTTTCCAGAAGAGGGTGTAGCTCAGCGCCTTCGCTGTGCTGCACGCAGTGATCGGGCCAGAAGGTTTGCGCCAGGCCGTCAAGTTCGCCCTGGCTAAAAGGGGGAACCGCGTGCTGGCTGGCAAAACTGCCGTGGTTAGCCGGGTGCCAGTCCTGGGTTGCCACCACCGGCTCGCCGCGTGCGGCACACCAGCGGATCAGCGTATTCGCCACCTCAACGGTACTGTCGCCTTCGGCGACCGCCAGCGCGCCACCGGCGCAGAAATCATTCTGTAAATCGACCAGCAGCAGCGCACGCTGTTTCATCCTCTTCTCCTTACTCGTCCGGGGTCAGTTCGCCGCGCAGGTTAGATACCATCGCCTGGCGCATGGCGTCGATATCCAGATCCTGGCTTAAGAGATAGTGCAGTTTGGTCAGGGTGGCTTCAACGGTCATATCAGACCCGCCTATCACGCCCGCATGAGCCAGCGCATTGCCCGTCGCATAGCCGCCCATATTGACCTTGCCGGACATACACTGGGTCAGGTTGATCACCAGGATCCCGCGCTGGCTGGCTTCCTGCAATTCCTTAAGGAACTCGGTATTTTGCGGCGCGTTGCCGACGCCATAGGAGCGGAGAATAAGCGCTTTCACCGGCTGGCGCAGGAAGTTGCGTACCACGTCGGCAGAAATGCCCGGATAGATGGTCACCACGCCGATAGGCTGCGGGGTGATGGGATGCACAATCAGCTCGCCTTCGCCGTGCGGGGCGGGCGGCGTACCCAGTTTGCGAATATGGATCCCGGCTTCCAGCAGCGGGGCCAGATTGGGTGACGCAAAGGCGTCGAAACCGTCGGCGTGGGCCTTGGTGGTACGGTTACCGCGGAACAGCCGATTATTGAAGAACAGCGCCACTTCGTTGATAGGGTAATTCGCCGCGACATAGAGCGCATTGAGCAAATTGATCTGTCCGTCGGAGCGCAGCTCGGCCAGGGGGATTTGTGACCCTGTCACAATTACCGGTTTGCCCAGATTCTCCAGCATAAACGAGAGCGCCGAGGCGGTAAACGCCATGGTATCGGTGCCGTGAAGGATCACAAAGCCGTCGTAGTTATCGTAATTGGCTTTAATATCGTCGGCGATATGCTGCCAGTCTTCCGGCGTCATATCCGAGGAGTCCATCAGCGGATCGTACTCATGGATAGTGAAGTCCGGCATCTCCGGACGGTGGAATTCAGGCATCAGCGCCAGCTGACGCTGCAGATGGCCGGAGACCGGGATATAGCCGTGTTCAGAACGCTGCATCCCGATGGTGCCGCCGGTGTAGGCCACGTAGATCGATTTCTTTTGCATGGTAACTATCAGTCAGACATCAATGAAAAAAATCCCCTCCGGTGTGGAGGGGAGAGAAGTTAGCGAATATTGGCGCAGGTCAGACAGAATGCATAGCGATTTTGCGGGTCGTTAAAGGCCGCCAGCTTGTCGCTTTCCGCCTTCACCACCGTGGCGGCTTCCGCCAGCGGTGCCGGGAGCCAGGCCTGCATCGCCTGCGGAAGCATGGCGCGAACCGTGGAGCCGGTCATGCTGTCCAGTACGCGATCCAGGAAGGTAGGCTCGTCCTGGTAGCCGACAAGATGCCACTGCTTCAGCTTCGCCAGCTCTGCGGCTTTCTTCACCGCATCATCGAAGTCGCCGAGGCTATCGACCAGGCCGTTATTTTTCGCATCCAGCCCGGTCCAGACGTGGCCCTGAGCAATTTTATCTACCTGCTCTGGGGTGCTCTTACGGGCATCCGCCACCAGGCCGATAAAGCGTTTGTAGCCGTTCTCAATGCTCAGCTGCATCATCTGCTGTACTTCCGGCGGCAGAGCTTTGGTGACGGAGATATCCGCCAGCGGCGAAGTGGCCACCCCGTCCGTATTCACCCCGATAGAGCCGAGAGTATTCTCCAGGGTATTGATCACCCCGAAAATGCCGATGGAGCCGGTGAGCGTACTGGCGTTGGCGATAATGTAATTTGCCGGGGTGGAGATCCAGTACCCGCCTGAGGCCGCCATACCGCCCATTGACACCACAACCGGCTTATTCGCCGCTTTGGCAGCGGCCAGTTCGGCGCGGATCATCTCGGAGGCGCTGACGCTGCCGCCCGGGCTGTTAACGCGCAGCACAATCGCTTTCACCTGCGGGTCGAGACGCGCCTCGCGGATCTGCGCGGCGGAGGTATCGCCCCCAACGTTGCCCGGGGTCTCTTCGCCGTCCATGATGGCACCGTTAGCGAAGATGACGGCGATGCCGCTACCCAGTTCCGCCGGGGCCTTCAGGGCGTAATCGTAGTAGCTGATGGCGCTGTAGTCGTTATCCTGCTTGCTCCAGCCAAACTGCTTGCTCAGCGCTTTCTCAACCTGCGCATGGCTGGCCAGTTCGTCGACCAGCTTGTTGTCCAGCGCGTAGCGGGCCGTATCGCCATCGACTTTACTCAGGCCTTCAAGCATTGCCTGCGCGCCCGGGAACACCTGCTGAGCCGGGATCTGCCGGTTGGCTGCAATGGCTGTGAGATAGTTCTGCCACAGCTCGCCGATCCAGCGGCTGTCCGCTTCGCGGGCGGCGGGAGACATATCGTCACGGATAAACGGCTCAACGGCGGATTTATAGGTGCCGACGCGGAACACGTGGGTCGTGACCTTCAGCTTATCCAGCAGCGATTTATAGTAGAGACCGTTGGTAGCGAAACCGTGCAGATCGACCACACCCTGCGGTGAGAGCCAGATTTTATTGGCGAAGCTGGCGAGGTAGTACTGGCTCTGGCTGTAGTTGTCGCCGACCGCATAGACCGGCTTGCCGCCGTCGCGGAATTCGCGCAGCGCCTTGCCGATATACTGCATCGAGGGCTGATCGGCCCCGACAAAGTTCTTCAGATCCAGCACGATGCCGGTGATGTTGCTATCGTTCTTCGCCTGGCGGATCGTGTTCACGATATCGAACAGGGCATTTTCCTGCAGGCGATCGGAGCTGGAGCCGAGCAGCTGACGGCCAAGTACGCCCAGCTTGCTGCTGCTGGAGGGCTTGTCGACCACCACGCCGCTAATATCCAGCAGCAGGGCGCCCCGGGTGCTGTGCTCGGTCTGGCCCGTGGACGTCTGCATCCAGATACCGACGCCAACCAGCACCAGAAAAATAAAGAACAAATTCAGCACCATCTCGCGAACGAAATTAAGCAGGCGCCATGTCCATTTAAAGAATCCGGCAATAAATCGCCAAAGGGTTCGCATGTATTCTCCCTGAAACTGTATGGGTATCGTCAACCTGGACGAAATCGTGAAGCTATCCTAAATATACCGCGACGCCTTGTCAGCAGGAATCGCCGCTAAGGCTGTAACAAAATCCCAGCCCGTGTTAATTTCGTGGGCAAATTGAATAACAGGAGTTAACAAATGGACGCACTTGAACTGCTGGTGAATCGCCGCAGCGCCTCCCGTCTTGCCGAGCCTGCCCCGGCGGGCGAACAGCTGGAGAATATCCTCCAGGCCGGCATGCGCACGCCGGATCACGGCACGCTCCAGCCCTGGCATTTCTGGGTGATTGAAGGTGAAGGCCGGGAGCGCTTTAGCGAGCTGCTCTCCCGCGGAGCCGTTGAGAGCGGTCAGGATGAGAAAGCCATTGATAAAGCGCGTAATGCGCCGTTCCGTGCGCCGATGATCATTGCCGTAGTGGCGAAGATTGTTGATAACCCGAAAGTCCCCGCCTGGGAGCAGGAGATGTCCGCGGGTTGTGCGGTGATGGCGATGCAAATGGCCGCCGTGGCCCAGGGCTTCAACGGGATCTGGCGTACCGGACCGCTCACGGAAAGTGAGGGGGTTCGTGCGGGCCTGCAGTGCCGCGAGCAGGATAAAATCGTCGGATTCCTCTATCTCGGTACGCCCCAGCTGAAAGCCTCCACCACCGTCAGCGTGCCCGACAGTTCGCCGTTCGTTTCGCATTTCTGATTACGTCTGTCCGCGGCCCCGATCGCTGAATCAGGGCCGTTTTGCGTTTGTCGACGAAAAAGGGCGAGCAATCGCGCAGTTACTGAGCAAAGACGCTGGATTTAAGACACTATGACTTACCACCCGGCAGCGTCGGCGGTAACATAGCCGCCCGGATTGCAATGACAGGAGATGTCCATGAGCGAGCACGCTATTCGTTTAACGCAATACAGCCACGGAGCCGGTTGCGGTTGTAAAATTTCCCCCAAAGTGCTGGAGACCATCCTGCACAGCGATCAGGCGAAGTTTATCGACCCGAACCTGCTTGTCGGCAATGAAACCCGCGACGACGCAGCCGTTTACGATCTGGGTAACGGCACTTCGGTTATCAGCACCACCGACTTCTTTATGCCGATAGTCGACAGCCCCTTTGATTTTGGCCGTATTGCCGCGACCAACGCCATCAGCGATATCTTTGCGATGGGCGGTAAGCCGATTATGGCGATTGCGATTCTCGGCTGGCCGATCAACACCCTGGCCCCGGAAATCGCCCGTGAGGTGATCGAGGGCGGGCGTTTTGCCTGTCGTCAGGCCGGTATAGCGCTGGCGGGCGGGCACTCTATCGATGCCCCGGAGCCGATTTTCGGCCTGGCGGTGACCGGCGTGGTGCCGACCGAGCGGGTGAAGCGCAACAGTACCGCTGAGGCCGGGTGCAAACTGTTCCTCAGCAAACCGCTGGGCATTGGCGTCCTGACCACCGCCGAGAAAAAATCGCTGCTCAAACCCGAGCATCAGGGCCTGGCAACGGAAGTGATGTGCCAGATGAATCTGGCCGGTGCCGTTTTCGCCGAACTGGAGGGCGTCAAAGCCATGACCGACGTCACCGGCTTTGGCCTGCTGGGGCATCTGAGCGAAATGTGCCAGGGCGCGGGCGTGCAGGCCCGTGTCTGCTTCGACGACGTCCCTAAGCTGCCGGGGGTGGAAGCGTATATTGCGCTCGGCGCGGTGCCGGGGGGAACCCAGCGTAACTTCGCCAGCTACGGCCATCTGATGGGCGATATGCCGGACGCGGTGCGCAATCTGCTGTGCGATCCGCAAACCTCCGGCGGCCTGCTGCTGGCCGTCTCGCCGGAATCCGAAGACGCCGTTATGGCAGCAGCCGAAGGTGCAGGCGTCACGCTCACCGCCATCGGTGAACTGGTTGAAGCCCGTGCAGGTCGACCGATGATTGAGATTAGTTAAGTCGATGCGGCTGTTTATTGCGGAAAAACCCAGCCTGGCCCGTGCCATTGCCGATGTGCTGCCCAAGCCGCACCGTCGCGGCGACGGCTATATTGAGTGCGGAAACGGCCAGGTGGTGACCTGGTGTATCGGGCACCTGCTTGAGCAGGCCCAGCCCGATGCCTATGACAGCCGCTATGCCCGCTGGAACCTGATGGATCTGCCCATTGTCCCGGAGAAGTGGCAGCTCCAGCCGCGTCCGTCGGTCGCTAAACAGCTCAACGTGATTAAACGTCTGCTGGGCGAGGCCTCGGAAGTGGTCCATGCAGGTGACCCGGATCGTGAAGGTCAGTTGCTGGTGGATGAGGTGATCGACTACCTACAGCTGCCTGTGGAAAAACGCCAGCAGATGCAGCGCTGCCTGATTAACGACCTCAATCCTCAGGCCGTGGAGCGGGCGATCGATCGCCTGCGTCCTAACAACGATTTTATTCCGCTCTGCGTGTCGGCGCTGGCGCGTGCCCGGGCCGACTGGCTCTACGGGATCAATATGACCCGTGCGTACACCTTATTGGGGCGCAACGCAGGCTATCAGGGCGTGCTGTCGGTCGGGCGCGTGCAGACCCCTGTGCTGGGGATGGTGGTGCGTCGCGACGAAGAGATCGAGAACTTCGTCGCCAAAGACTTCTTCGACGTGAAAGCGCATATCGTGACGCCTGCGGACGAGCGTTTTGTCGCCCTCTGGCAGCCGAGCGAAGCCTGTGAGCCTTATCAGGACGAAGAGGGGCGGTTACTGCATCGTCCTCTCGCCGACCATGTCGTAAACCGTATCGCCGGCCAGCCTGCGATGGTGACGGCCTATAATGACAAGCGTGATTCGGAAACGGCTCCGCTGCCGTTTTCCCTCTCCACGCTGCAGATTGAAGCGGCAAAACGTTACGGTTTTAGCGCCCAGAACGTGCTGGATATCTGCCAGAAGCTGTATGAAACCCATAAACTTATCACCTATCCGCGTTCCGACAGTCGCTATCTGCCGGAAGAACACTTCGCCGGGCGTCATGCGGTGCTGAACGCGATTGGTGTTCATGCGGCATCGTTGCTGCCGCAGCCGGTGGTGGATCCGGAAATCCGCAACCGCTGCTGGGATGATAAAAAAGTCGATGCCCACCACGCCATTATTCCGACGGCGCGTAGCGCAAAGGTGAATCTGACCGATAACGAAGCAAAAGTGTATGAGCTGGTGGCCCGTCAGTATCTAATGCAGTTCTGTCCGGACGCGGTCTTCCGCAAATGCCAGATAGATCTGGAAATCGCCAACGGGCGCTTTATTGCCAAAGCGCGTTTTCTGGCCGAAGCGGGCTGGCGAGCGCTGCTGGGCAGCAAGGAGCGTGACGAAGACAACGACGGTACGCCGCTGCCTGTTGTTGCCAAAGGCGATGAATTGCTGTGCGAGAAAGGTGAAGTGGTGGAGCGACAGACTCAGCCGCCGCGTCATTTTACCGATGCCACCCTGCTGTCGGCGATGACCGGTATTGCCCGCTTTGTGCAGGACAAAGAGCTGAAAAAAATCCTCCGAGCCACCGATGGACTCGGGACGGAAGCGACCCGCGCCGGGATTATCGAACTGCTGTTTAAGCGCGGTTTTCTGACCAAAAAAGGACGTTATATTCACTCCTGCGACGCCGGGCGGGCGTTAATCCATTCCCTGCCGGAAATGGCGGCGCGGCCGGATATGACGGCCCACTGGGAGTCGGTGCTGACACAAATCAGCGAGAAACAGTCCCGCTATCAGGACTTTATGCAGCCGCTGGTGGGCACGCTGCATGAACTTATCCAGATGGCGCGCAGTACGCCCGTCCGTCAGTTCCGTGGTCTTGTTGCGCCGGGCGGCGGTGACAAGAAAAAACCGTTTAAAGGGAAAAGCCGGGCGAAAAAAAGCCCGCCGTCTCCGGCAGGCGATGAGGCGACACCTTCCCTGTAAACCGGGCTGCGCGCTGCAGCCCGGCTCGGAAGATTAAATTACGCCCTGGGCCAGCATCGCGTCGGCAACTTTGACAAAGCCCGCGATGTTCGCGCCGCGTACATAGTGGGTCTGTTTGTCTTCGCCGCCGTACTCCACGCAGGCCTGGTGAATATCCCGCATAATATGCTGCAGTCGGGCATCCACTTTTTCCGCATTCCAGCTCAGACGCGCTGCGTTCTGCGCCATCTCCAGCCCGGACGTTGCTACGCCACCGGCGTTAGCCGCTTTACCCGGCGCGAAGAGCACGCCCGCATCGAGGAACAGATCCGTTGCGGCGATGGTGGTTGGCATATTTGCGCCTTCGGCGACGGCTTTAACACCGTTGGCAATCAGCGTTTGCGCCGCGTCAACGTCCAGCTCGTTCTGCGTGGCGCAGGGAAGGGCGATATCTACCGGCACCGACCAGGGCTGCTGACCTTCAAGATACGTCAGACCGAATTCGCGGGCATAGTCCGCCACGCGGCCATCGCGGCTCTCTTTAATCGCGGTCAGACGCGCCAGTTTTTCGGTCGTAAAGCCACTCTCATCCACGACCGTACCGGCGGAGTCAGAGGCGGTAATCACGCGCGCACCAAAGGCCATCGCTTTCTCAATGGCGAACTGGGCAACGTTACCGGAGCCGGACACCGCCACTTTCAGACCTTCAAAACTCAGGCCGTGGCGCTTAAGCATCGCCTCGGTGAAATAGACCAGGCCATAGCCGGTCGCTTCCGGACGGATCAGACTGCCGCCAAACGACAGGCCTTTACCGGTAAAGACGCAGGCGCTGTTATTAGAGAGTTTTCTCATCATCCCGGCCATAAAGCCGACTTCGCGTCCGCCCACGCCGATATCGCCCGCGGGAACGTCAGTATCCGGGCCGAGATGGCGATAGAGTTCGGTCATCAGAGACTGGCAGAAGCGCATAATTTCGCCTTCGCTTTTGCCCTTGGGATCGAAATCGCTGCCGCCTTTGCCGCCGCCCATAGGCAGGGTGGTCAGCGCATTTTTAAAGGTCTGCTCGAAGCCGAGGAATTTCAGGATCGACAGATTCACCGACGGATGGAAACGCATTCCGCCCTTATAAGGTCCGATGGCGGAGTTAAACTGCACGCGCCAGGCGCGGTTAACCTGTACCTGATTGCGGTCATCGACCCACACCACGCGGAACTGGATCACGCGCTCGGGTTCGACCAGTCGCTCAAGCAGGGACATCTGCCGGTAACGGGGGTTCTCTTCAAGGAACGGCCACAGGGTGCTCATCACCTCGCGTACCGCCTGCGCAAACTCGCTCTGGTGCGGGTCGCGCTGTTGAACATGGTTTAGAAATGATTCCAGGGAGGCAGTTTGGTCCATAACTATAAGCGTCTCGTATGATGTTGGATGTGTTTTTATGATGAATGCGTCGCTTTTTTGCGCGCTTTTTCGACTATAACACTGGCAAGGTGGCGTAAGGCAAGGAAAAATCCGCCAGAAAGGAAAATTCATTATCCGGGCGGATTTATAACTAAAACAGATGATGTGGGATTGGTTTACCCTGTCGTATATGCGCAAGCTGGCAGGTTTAGTAGGCTGAAGGCGATGCCGTTCGGTGTACTATGCCTTCTTCCTGCAGCGGGTTTTGCAGAAAACTAAAAAAAAACAATGAGGACGCAAAGGTTATTTTGGATATCTATTTTGATTTCTTTACCGATGCAGGTTCATCTGCCGCAAAAGAGAAAGTAGCGCGGCGAGTTAAAAAATTATTAGACGTGCAATATGGCGATTGCAATATCGGTTGTCGGGGGGATATGAGGTTTCTTGTCAGAGCCGAAGCCCGCGAATGGCCAGCCGCCGTGGTGGAGATAATTGCCTATGCTCAGACCCTCGGCAGGCAGTGGATCATTACGGGAGCAATCCATGATGAGCTGGATTTATGGAGTAATCATGCGACGATTGTTGGGATTACCTCAATTGGAATAGTCGCCGTAAGCGGCGATTTTAAGCCAATATGTTAAATACAAGAGAAGGGCGTTGCCGTTGAAAGCACTATCCGGGCAGGTGTGGGTGCTCCAGCCTGTCAGACTGGCGCTGGAGGAGGGATTTATGCAGGGCGTTTTACCTCATAGCCGCTGTGATGACTGTTTTGAATTTATCGACGACCTGAAAATGGCAATGAGGCTTTCCGTGGAGCAAAATCCGCACGAGGCATTTGCGGTCTGGGAAGATGCAATCGGTAATGCCGTCGCTGAATTCAGCCTTGACCCGCATTTTGATGAAGCCTTTGCCTCTCTGGGTGATATTGAGGAGAGATACACGGCGGCGCATTATCAAAAAACGCTGGCGTACCGTAAAAAGAGAGTCAGGCACTGCGCCTCTGAATTTGATGACTTTTACTTTTCCGTGGCCGGCGAGGCCTGGTACCAGTTAATGCAGGTGTCTCTCCAGCGCTATATCCTCGGGAACAGGCCCGAGACCTTTCTGGAGAGGCTCTATCATGCGTATGCAACCGGTGGTTATCCCTGCGGACTTAAAAAAACGGGTAAACTCGTGGTCTTTCACCCTGATCTTCTGCTAAGAAATTAAAGGCCAGGCCTGCAATGACCGTTATAGTTAACATCAGGAATGATTCAGGAGAGTAAGCGTATGTACCGGATTATGATTGCGGGGTTACTGGCGGTGCTGTCCGTCGGGGTGCAGGCCAATCGTCAGCCCAATGTTGAGGTTAATGTGCCGCCGGAAGTGTTTAACTCCGGCGGCCAGACAACGCAGCCTTGCCAGCAGTGCTGTATCTATCAGAATCAGAACTACTCTGAAGGTGCGGTCATCAAGATGGAAGGTATTCTGCTGCAGTGCCAGCGCGATCCGAACGTGATGGGGACTAATCCGCTGATGTGGCGTCGGGTAACGACATAAAGGCTTCCAGCAGCGGAATGTCGGCGGGGGCCAGCGGGTAGTCTAACGCCTCCTGTGGCGTGCACCAGACCAGGGCGCTGTGCTCGTGGTTGACCGGGGTGCCGTCGAAATCGCTGACCCGCCAGGCGTGGAGACGGATAACCCTTCCCGACACCTCGCGCTCGCAGCTGGCCACGTAACGCCCGGGCCGGGCATCAATGCCCAGCTCCTCGCGCAGTTCGCGGGCCAGGGCCAGAGGCTGGGTTTCTCCGGCCTCTACTTTTCCACCAGCGAACTCCCACAGGCCGGGTTGATCCGCATGGGCTGGCCGCTGCGCCAGCAGGATCAGCCCGTTGCGTTCAATAATCGCGGCGACGACGTCGATTATCTTCAGGCTCACAGCTTAAAGCTGGCCCATACCGGCGCGTGATCCGACGGTTTTTCCATGGCGCGGATATCATAATCGATACCGGTTTCGATGCAGCGCTCTGCCAATGGCGGACTGGCCAGCAGCAGGTCGATACGCAGGCCGCGGTTATCATCAAACCCTTTAGAACGGTAGTCAAACCAGGAGAAACGGTCCGTGGATCCCGGGTTCGCCGCGCGGAAGGTATCCACCAGGCCCCAGTTCATCAGGCGATCCATCCACTCACGCTCTTCAGGCAGGAAGGAGCACTTACCGGTGCGCAGCCAGCGCTTGCGGTTCTCTTCGCCAATCCCGATATCCAAATCCGTGGCGCTGATGTTCATATCGCCCATGATCAGCACCGGATTATCCCGCTTCAGCTCATTTTGCAGATAGTTTTGCAGGTTCTGATAGAACAGCTCTTTCGCCGGGAATTTCAGCGGATGGTCGCGGCTCTCGCCCTGCGGGAAGTAGCCGTTAATCACGGTGATATTGCCCTGGGGGGACGGAATTTCGGCCATGATAATGCGGCGTTGGGCTTCCTCGCCATCGTCCGGGAAACCGCGACGCACGGAAACAGGCGTCGCTTTGGTCAGCAGCGCCACGCCGTAGTGGCCTTTCTGGCCGTGATAGAACACGTTGTAACCGAGCTTCGCGACGTCCTCTAGCGGGAACATATCGTCATGCACTTTGGTTTCCTGCAGGCCGATCACGTCAGGCTGGTGCTTCTCGACAATCGCCTCCAGCTGATGAGGACGGGCGCGCAGGCCGTTGATATTAAAAGAGACGAATTTCATGGTCGCTTCCACATTGCAGGTGAATAGTGCAGGGATGGTAGCAGAAATTGCGCCGGATGGCTGTTGCTGCACTGTTATGTGGCGTTACGCGCCGTCATGGTGCGCTTTTTGCCGTTAAATCCCGCGAGCGATCACAACTCCAGAATTATATTTTATCAATGAATAACCTTTCTCTTATTTGCCCTGTAAATCACGTCGTTGATAATAATATTCACTTTTTATGCAATTAAAGTGAATAGCGATAGGGTTTAACCCGTTGATTTTCCGTTCCTCACCTCTCGTTATGCACTTTTTTCGCTGGCTGGCACGAACTGTGCAATCTACATTTACAGCGAAACAATCACTTTAATTAACATTTAATCAACCTTTTGTTTACCGGAAGAGGTGCCTATGTCCCAGCCTGTGGTTCGTAAAAATTTCGATGAATGGATGATGCCCGTCTACGCGCCAGCACCTTTTATTCCGGTTCGCGGGGAAGGTTCCCGCCTGTGGGATCAGCAGGGCAAGGAGTATATCGATTTTGCCGGGGGGATCGCGGTGAACGCCCTGGGACATGCCCATCCGGGGCTATGTCGTATTCTTGGCGAGCAGGCATCCCGCTTCTGGCATACCGGCAACGGCTATACCAATGAACCGGCGCTGCGGCTGGCGAAGCAGTTGATTGACGCCACCTTTGCCGAACGGGTGTTTTTCTGTAACTCCGGGGCTGAAGCCAATGAGGCGGCGCTGAAGCTGGCGCGTAAATATGCCCATGACCACGTCGGGCCGCAGAAAAGCGGCATTGTTGCCTTTCGCAACGCCTTCCACGGTCGGACGCTCTTTACCGTCAGCGCGGGCGGTCAGCCTGCGTATTCGCAGGACTTTGCGCCGCTGCCGCCGGATATTCGTCACGCGGTCTTTAACGATCTGGACTCTGCCCGCGAGCTGATCAATGACGACACCTGTGCGGTGATTGTCGAGCCGATGCAGGGTGAAGGCGGCGTTGTTCCGGCGGATCCTGCCTTTCTGAAGGGGCTGCGCGAGCTGTGCGATCGCCACCAGGCCCTGCTGATTTTCGATGAGGTGCAGACCGGCGTCGGCCGCACCGGGGAGCTGTATGCCTATATGCACTACGGAGTGGTGCCGGATGTGCTCTCTACCGCTAAAGCGCTGGGCGGTGGTTTCCCCATCGGGGCGCTGCTGACGACGGAAAAATGCGCCAGCGTAATGACCGTGGGCACCCACGGCACCACCTACGGCGGCAATCCGCTGGCCTGCGCGGTGGCGGGGGAAGTGCTGAGCACCATCAATACTCCTGCGATGCTGGACGGCGTTAAGCAGCGGCACCAGTGGTTTATTGAGCAGCTGGAGGCCATCAATGTGCGCTGCGGCCTGTTTAAAACTCTGCGCGGTATGGGTCTGCTGATTGGCTGCGAACTGAACGCGGCGTATGCCGGGAAGGCCAAACAGATAAGCCAGCTGGCGGCGGAAGAAGGGGCGATGGTTCTGATTGCCGGGACCAGCGTGGTGCGCTTTGCGCCGGCGCTGAATATCAGCCAGCAGGAGGTCAGCGAAGGGCTGGCGCGCTTCGCCCGGGCCTGTGAACGTTTCCTTGAGGGTGAAACATCATGATGGTGATCCGTCCGGTGGCACGAGACGATCTCGACGGACTCCTGGCGCTGGCCGGAAAAACCGGCGGCGGGCTGACCTCGCTTCCGGCTGACCGGGAGACGCTCTCTGCCCGCATCGAGCGTGCTCTGCAAACCTGGCAGGGCACCCTTGAGAAAAGCGAGCAGGGCTATGTCTTTGTGCTGGAAGAGACCGACAGCGGCAGCGTGGTGGGGATTTGTGCCGTCGAAGTGGCCGTTGGCCTGAACGATCCCTGGTACAACTACCGCGTCGGCACCCTGGTCCATGCGTCGAAAGAGTTGAATGTTTACAACGCACTGCCTACGCTTTTTCTGAGTAACGATCACACGGGCAGCAGTGAACTCTGCACCCTGTTTCTCGATCCGGACTGGCGCAAGGAGGGCAACGGTTATCTGCTGTCAAAATCGCGCTTTCTCTTTATGGCCGCTTTTCGCGACCGCTTTAATGAAAAAGTGGTGGCGGAGATGCGCGGCGTTATCGACGAGCACGGTTATTCGCCGTTCTGGGAGAGTCTGGGCAACCGCTTCTTCTCAATGGAATTTTCCCGGGCGGACTATCTGTGTGGCACGGGACAAAAGGCCTTTATTGCCGAGCTGATGCCGAAGCATCCGATCTACACCGACTTTTTGTCGGAGGAGGCCCGCGCAGTCATCGGTGAGGTCCATCCGCAGACCGCGCCCGCGCGGGCGGTGCTGGAGAAAGAGGGATTTCGTTACTGTAACTACGTCGATATTTTCGACGGCGGCCCGACGCTGGAGTGCGACATCGACCGCGTTCGCGCCATTCGCAAAAGCCGGCTGGTGGAGACGGCGGAAGGCCAGCCCGCTCCCGGTGAATGGCCGACCTGTCTGGTGGCCAATGAGCGGTATCAGGAATTTCGCGCCATGCTGATACAGGCCGATCCGCAGGCCACACGTCTGGTGCTGACGGCAGCACAGCTGGATGCATTGAAATGTCACGCTGGCGACCCGGTACGTCTGGTGCGCCTGTGCCCCGAGGAGAAAAAAGTATGACGCTATGGATTAACGGCGACTGGGTAACTGGCCAGGGCGCTGAGATAAGCAAAACGAACCCGGTGGGCGGCGATACTCTGTGGCAGGGCAGAGCCGCGAGCGGTGAGCAGGTAGCGCTGGCGGGCCACGCAGCCCGTGGGGCTTTTAAGGACTGGGCGCGTCGGCCTTTTACCGTACGTCAGGCGATTGTGGAGAAGTTCGCCGCGCTGCTGGGCCGCGATAAAGAGACGCTGACGGATATTATCGCCCGTGAAACCGGCAAGCCGCGCTGGGAAGCGGCCACCGAAGTGGCGGCGATGATCAATAAGGTGACCATTTCGGTACGTTCCTATCATAGCCGCACCGGCGAGCAGAGTAATGATATGCCAGACGGCACAGCGACCCTCCGCCACCGGCCCCACGGCGTGCTGGCGGTCTTTGGCCCCTATAATTTTCCTGGCCACCTGCCGAACGGTCATATCGTTCCGGCGCTGCTGGCCGGAAACACGGTTCTGTTTAAACCCAGCGAACTGACGCCCTGGAGCGGCGAAGCCGTGGTCAGATTGTGGGAAGAGGCGGGGCTGCCGCCCGGCGTGCTTAATCTGCTCCAGGGCGGGCGGGAAACCGGTCAGGCCCTGAGTGAGCTGGCGGAAATCGACGGTCTGCTGTTTACCGGGAGCTCCGCGACCGGCTATCAGCTGCATCGCCAGCTTGGCGGCCAGCCGGAGAAAATTTTGGCCCTGGAGATGGGCGGCAACAACCCGCTGATCGTCGATGAGCCGCAGGATATCGATGCCGCGGTCCATCTTACCATTCAGTCTGCTTTTATTACCGCCGGTCAGCGCTGCACCTGCGCCCGTCGCCTGCTGGTTAAACGCGGCGAAAAAGGCGATGCTTTCCTGGCTCGACTGCGGGAGATTTCTGCTCGTCTGCTGCCCGACGAGTGGGACGCAGAGCCTCAGCCTTTCCTCGGGGGATTGATATCTGAACCGGCTGCACAGCGGGTGGTTAATGCCTGGCGTCGCTACGTTGAGGCCGGTGGAACGACGTTGCTTGAGCCAAAACTGTTGCGGGCAGGGACGTCACTCTTAACGCCGGGGATCGTTGAGTTTCCCGCTGGCGTCACCGTTGCCGATGAAGAGGTCTTCGGGCCGCTGCTGGGCGTCTGGCGCTATGACGATTTCGATGATGCCATCCGCCAGGCTAACGCCACCCGCTACGGATTGGCCTGCGGGCTCATCTCCGCCGAGCGGGAAAAGTTCGACCAGCTTCTGCTGGAGGCCCGGGCCGGGATCGTCAACTGGAATAAACCGTTGACCGGTGCCGCCAGCACCGCGCCTTTTGGCGGGGTAGGCGCGTCCGGCAACCATCGTCCCGGCGCCTGGTATGCCGCCGACTACTGTGCCTGGCCGATGGCGAGCCTTGAAACGCCGTCTCTGACTCTGCCGGTGACGCTCAGTCCCGGACTCGATTTTCGCCATGAGGAACCATCATGAGCGCCCGCGAAGTGAATTTTGACGGGCTGGTGGGGCTGACGCACCATTATGCCGGGCTCTCCTTTGGTAACGAGGCCTCCACCCGCCATCGTTTTCAGGTCTCCAGCCCGAAAACGGCGGCGAAGCAGGGGTTATTGAAAATGAAAGCCCTGGCCGACGCCGGTTTTCTGCAGGCGGTGATCCCGCCTCTGGAACGGCCTAATATCGCGGCGCTTCGCCAGCTGGGATTTGACGGCAGTGACGAACAGGTGCTGGCGAAAGCCGCCGCCCAGGCTCCGGAGCTGCTCTCGGCGGTCAGTTCGGCCTCGTCCATGTGGGTGGCAAACGCCGCCACCGTTTGCCCGTCTGCCGATGCCCTGGACGGCAAGGTACATTTCACCGTTGCTAACCTGAATAACAAGTTCCACCGTCATCTTGAGGCCCCGGAAACGGAAGCGCTGCTGCGGGCGATTTTTGCCGACCGCGACTATTTTAGCGTCCACTCCGCGCTACCGCAGGTGGCGATGTTCGGCGATGAAGGGGCGGCAAACCACAATCGCCTGGGCGGGGAGTATGGTCAGCCAGGCGTCCAGCTGTTTATTTACGGTCGGGAAGAGGGCGGGCCGCAGCGTCCGGCGCGCTATCCGGCCCGCCAGACCCTTGAAGCCAGCCGCGCGGTGGCGCGGCTGAATCAGGTCAATCCGCACCAGCTTGTCTTTGCCCAGCAAAACCCGGCGGTGATTGACCAGGGTGTTTTTCACAATGATGTTATTGCGGTCAGTAACCGTCAGGTGCTCTTCTGCCACGAAGAGGCCTTTGTCGGACAGCCTGCGCTGCTGGAGACGCTGGCGGAACGGGTGCCAGGCTTTATGCCAATCGTGGTACCGACGCGGGCAGTATCGGTGGAAGAGGCGGTCAGAACCTACCTCTTTAACAGCCAGCTATTAAGCAAAGCCGACGGCAGTATGATGCTGGTTCTGCCTCAGGAGGCGGAAGAGCATGCGGGCGTGCGGGGCTATCTTGATGAGCTCCTGGCGGCGGACAATCCCATTAATGAACTGCGGGTTTTTGACCTGCGCGAAAGTATGGCTAACGGCGGGGGACCGGCCTGCCTGCGTCTGCGGGTGGTGCTTAACGACGCCGAGCAGCGGGCGCTTAATCCGGCGCTAATGATGAACGATCAACTCTTTAATACGCTCAATAACTGGGTGGAACGCTACTACCGGGATCGGCTGACCCAGGCCGACCTGGCCGATCCCCGGCTGCTGCATGAAGGGCGTGAAGCGCTGGATACATTAACGCAAATACTCAGGCTGGGGTCGGTTTACCCTTTTCAGCGTTAAGGAGTCACCGTGGAAAACTTTTTGGCTCTGACGCTGACCGGCGTCGCACCGCATCCTCTATCCGGTGAGACGGCGCAGTTTCACTGGCAGTGGCTCGAAGAAGGGGTGCTGCTGCTCATCCCGCATCAGCCTGCGGAGGGATCGCTGGTCCTCTCCGCTGCCGTACACGGGAATGAAACGGCCCCGGTAGAGATGGTCGACAGGCTGCTGTCGGCGCTCTTCGCCGGTACCCAGCCCCTGCATCTGCGGCTGCTGGTGATCTTCGGTAATCCGCTGGCGATGCGGGCCGGAAAGCGTCATTTACAGCACGATATGAATCGCATGTTCGGCGAGCGCTGGCAGCAGTATCCGCCCTGCGAAGAGACGGCCCGTGCGGCCCGGCTGGAGGCGCACGTCGGGCATTTTTTTGCACCGGAAAGCGATGGCCCGCGCTGGCATCTGGATCTGCATACGGCGATCCGTGGCTCACTCCATCCACGCTTTGGCGTACTGCCTGCGCGACAGTCGCCCTGGGATGAAGGCTTCCTGAACTGGCTCGGCAGCGCGGGCCTGGAGGCGCTGGTGTTCCATCAGAGTCCCGGCGGGACCTTTAGTCATTTTAGCGCTGAACGCTTCTCGGCGCTGTCCTGCACGCTCGAGCTGGGTAAAGCCCTGCCGTTTGGTCACAACGATCTGCATCAGTTTGCCACCACTCAGCTGGCGCTGGCCGCGCTGCTGGCGGGGGAAATGGAACGTCGCGCAGTGACCGCGCCGATCCGTTATCGGGTGGTGCAACAGCTGACGCGATCGAGCGAGGATTTTCGCCTGCATATGTCCGATGACACCCTCAACTTCACCCCGTTTTGTGCCGGTACGCTGCTGGCGGAAGAGGGGGAACGTCGCTGGGTGGTCGAGAAAGCGTGGGAGTTTGTGCTGTTCCCGAATCCGAATGTGGCGGTGGGACTGCGGGCAGGATTGATGCTGGAGAAGTGGCAGGAGGAATAACCCCCCGACCGAAGTCGGGGGGAAGGTCATCAGAAGGTTTCCCAGTTGCCGTCGCTGCTGCTGCCAGCAGAGGCGGCGGCAGGACGCAGTAGCGGCTGCGACTTCGCACGTGTTTCGCTGACGGACGCGCTTGCCTGGCCGCCTTTAAGGCGGAAGACCGCCACGGCCTGGCGCAGCTGGCTGGCCTGCTCTTCCAGGGCCACCGCAGCGGCGGCGGACTCCTGAACCAGAGAGGCGTTCTGCTGGGTTACGCTATCCATCTGCGATACCGCCAGGCTGACCTGTTCAATCCCGCGGCTCTGCTCATCGGACGCGGAGGCGATCTCGCCCATGATATCGGTGACTCGGGTGACGGCAGACACAATCTCTTTCATGGTATCGCCCGCTTCGGCCACCTGATGTGAACCGGTGCTGACGCGGCTGACCGAGTTCTCGATCAGGCCTTTGATCTCTTTCGCTGCCTGGGCAGAGCGGCTGGCGAGGGTACGAACCTCACCGGCAACGACCGCAAATCCACGACCCTGTTCACCGGCACGGGCGGCTTCTACCGCGGCGTTCAGCGCCAGAATGTTGGTCTGGAAGGCGATACCGTCGATCACGCTCAGGATATGGGCGATCTGCTTCGAGCTGTCGGCAATATCATCCATCGTGCGAATCACGTTGCTCACCACCTCGCCGCCACGGGCTGCGGTATCGGAGGCGGTTTTCGCCAGCTGTGCGGCCTGGCGCGCGTTGTCGGTGTTCTGTTTCACCGTCGCGGTCAGCTCTTCCATACTGGCGGCCGTCTCTTCCAGAGACGCAGCCTGCTGCTCGGTACGGGCGGAGAGGTCGTTGTTACCGGCGGAGATTTCACCGGCACCGGTATAAATAGAATCCGTTGAGTTATGTACCGCACGCACGGTATTGATCAGCGACTGCTGCATCTCATGCAGGCCTGAGGCAAGCTGGCTCATCTCATTGCGGCCGCTGGACGGAATTGCGTGAGTCAGATCGCCCCCGGCAATCACCCGGATATGCTGCATGACGCTGTGCAACGGCTTCAGCAGCAGATGCTGCAGGCCCAGCCAGATAAAGACAATGGCGGCGATCACCACCAGCAGAATAATCCCCAGCGTCCACTGCATCCCGGCAAAGCTACTCTGGTTTTCGTCTGCGGCTTCCTGCAGGAAGCGGTTATTCTCAACGCGCCACTGATTAAAGGTGGCTTCCATCTCGTCCTGCGCCTTCTGCGCGTCGAGATTGCCGTAGGCTTCATAGTTGCCGCTCTGCAGGTACTGAATCGAATTCTTCAGCACGTCATGCATCTGGGTGTAGTCGCCTTCCATCTTCGCGGCCAGATTTTTATCCTGCCCGTCCAGCTTCGGGATGGCCTGGTAAGTGGCAAAACTTTTCTCTGCGTTGCCAAGCGATGCGGTTGCAGCCGCAATCAGACCGCCGATATCCGCAGGGCTGCGCTGGTTCTTCAGATAGCGAATCGCCACGCGCGTCACGGTTACGCGAGTTTTAACCAGCGTATTCACGCTGTCGCTCAGGTTCTCCTGCTGAGCATTCAGCAGACCAGAGCGTTGAAAATTAAGACGATCGTTGCTGACCGTTGAGTAAAAAAGGCCCCCTGTAACCAATTGCAAAACACAAAAAACCATCAGTACGATAATAATGCCTGTTAAAACGCGCATATTTTTGAGCATGACTCTTTGTCCACCAGTGTGCGGGATGTGCAGATAGATTATCGACGTGGCGGAGGGGAACTTTATGATCATTCTCGTAACATTTGACACTTTTTTTTAAACGCTTAACCTGCCCCGGGCCGCGCCCGGTGGGGGCTGACGCCTGCAGGCGCGTTGTCGTAGTGAAGCGTGAATTTCACATAGAGGCCGGGGAAATAACATTTTCTGCGCCCTGTGTTTTTTACAGATTATTCTGCATTGACCTGATGACTAATTTTACTGCCTGCGTTATCATTCTCCATAATTTCTCGATTTATCATCCTGTTGTTTATTTTTGTTTCCCCTCTCCACTATTTATCCTTATTTCCCTCACAATTGCCGATAAAGTGTTTTTTATACTTTCACTGTTTTACCGTTGCTCTGATTTATTGACGCTGGCGAGCGTAAAGTTAATCTCGTCAACACGGCAATGTGCCGAAGCAATAATGCGTCTGCAACGGCAGGCTGAACTGAAAGTAAGGATTATAATATGCGTAAATTAACTGCACTGTTTGTTGCCTCTACCCTGGCGCTGGGCGCTGCCAATCTGGCCCACGCCGCCGATACCACTGCTGCACCGGCAGAAGGTAAGCCGATGATGCACCATAAAGGCAAACCCGGCCCGCATCACGAGATGATGTTTAAAGATCTGAATCTGACCGACGCCCAGAAACAGCAGATTCGCGAGATCATGAAAGGCCAGCGCGACCAGATGAAGCGTCCGCCGGTGGAAGAACGCCGGGCGATGCACGACCTGATCGCCAGCGACACCTTCGATAAGGCGAAGGCCCAGGCGCAAATCGACAAGATGGATGCCCAGCGTAAAGCACAAATGCTGGCGCATATGGAAACCCAGAACAAGGTCTACAACATCCTGACCCCGGAACAGAAAAAGCAGTTTAATGCCAATTTTGAGAAGCGTCTGACAGAACGTCCGGCGCCGGAAGGTAAAATGCCTGCACCTGCTGAGTAATTCAGCCCCCTCATAAGACCGCCGGTCCTGCCCACAAACGCCTCCCCCGGCGTGGGCAGGATCGGCGGTTTTTTCTTTATAAATCTCTTGCTTACGCCATCCAGCAGGTTATTCTCCTGTAACCCTTTTCTGGGATTAATCACAGCACCAGCAGAATTATTTCCGTTTTGTGACGAGGCGAGCCTAAGGCAAATCCCTGCCGCTGCCGATAACGCACCTGAGCGGAATTGATGATAACAATAATTTTTGCTGTCGCCTTTGCGACGGCATCAGGGTGTGTTGCGCCCTTCAGGAGTGATGATGGAATTCTTTGACCTTCGCAAAATGCCGGTCAATCTCTGGCGTAATGGTGCCGGCGAGTCGCGTGAGATCTGCTGTTTCCCACCGGCAGCCAGAGAATTCAGCTGGCGTGCGAGTATTGCTTCTATTGCCGGTAACGGCGAGTTTTCGAGTCTTCCCGGCGTCGATCGGGTGATCACGCTGCTGGAAGGGGGCGAGGTGCTGCTTGACGGGGGCAAGGCCTTTCGTCACACCCTGAAACGGCATCAGCCGTTCAGCTTTGCGGGCGAAGAGCCGGTAAAGGCAAAGCTGACCGAAGGACGGATGTCGATGGATTTGAATATTATTACCCGGCGCGACCACTGTCGGGCGAAAGTGCGGGTCGCGGATCGCACCTTTACTACTTTTGGCTCGCGTGGCGGCGTCGTTTTCGTGCTGAGCGGTGCCTGGCAACTGGGCGATAAGCTGCTGACGGCCGATCAGGGTGCCAGCTGGCAGGAGGGGCAACATACCCTGCGCCTGTTAAAGGAAGAGGGCCGTCTGTTGTTCAGTGAAATTAACTGGCAGCCGGGGTACTGAGCGACGTCCCGGAAGCAGGCGTTCCGGGACGGTGTGACGGATTAGCGTTTCCAGAAATCGTCAAATATGGTGATGGGCGGACGACGCTTATGCTCGGTTTTCTGATACCAGTTCTCAATAATGCCTGCAATGGTGCTATCGAGCTTTTTACCTTCCAGATAGTCGTCGATATTGTCGTAGGTCACGCCCAGCGCGGCTTCATCCGGCAGAGAAGGGCGGTCGTCTTCCAGATCCGCGGTCGGGGCTTTCTTATACAGATGCTCCGGGCAGCCGAGCTGAGCCAGGAGCTGTTTGCCCTGGCGCTTATTCAGCCGGAAGATCGGATTGATATCGGTTCCGCCGTCGCCGTATTTGGTGAAGAAGCCGGTCACCGCCTCCGCGCCGTGGTCTGTCCCTACCACCACGCCTTTGGTCATTCCGGCAATGCTGTACTGGGCTTTCATCCGCTCGCGGGCTTTTTCATTGCCGCGCACAAAGTCACTCAGCTCGATGCCCGCGTCGCGCAGGGCTTTCTCGCTGGCCAGCACCGCCTCTTTGATATTCACCGTTAACACACGGTCGGGCTGGATAAACCCAATCGCGTCCTGGCAATCCTGCTCGTCAGCCTGTACGCCATAGGGCAGCCGGACGGCAATAAACTGTAGCTGAGTGTTGCCGGTTTCTGCCCGCAGTTCATTGATTGCCTGCTGGCACAGTTTACCGGTCAGGGTGGAATCCTGCCCGCCGCTAATTCCCAGCACCAGCGCGTTTAAAAAAGGGTGGGCCTGCAGATAAGCTTTCAGGAAATCCACGCTGCGGCGGATCTCCTCTTCTGCGTTTATTTGCGGCCTGACGCCGAGTGCCTCGATAATCTCTTTTTGCAGAGCCATTTCACTTCTCCATCTGCTGAATCGTTAGCGTTTAGCAACCTGAACAATAGCGTAAAGCTACCTCTTTGACGGTAAAACGACAAGGTTCACCGGCCTGAACGCTGTAATTTGCGCCACTTTCGCGATATTCCCGTCCCGATGAAGAATTTTCCGAAAGATCTGCCGTTTCGCTGCCCGGGTTGCAAAATATTGTTATCTATTCCAGGCTTATTACACGCTGATAAACAAGAGGACGGAATATGAATAAGAACGTAGCAGGAATTCTGGGTGCAGCGGCGGTAATGGCGATGCTGGCAGGCTGTACGGCGTATGATCGTACTAAAGATCAGTTTTCTCAGCCTGTTGTAAAAGACGTTAAAAAGGGGATGACCCGGGCTCAGGTTGAGCAGCTGGCGGGCAAACCTTCATCGGAAGTCAGCATGATCCACGCCCGTGGTACCTGCCAGACCTACATCCTGGGTCAACGCGAAGGTAAAACAGAAACCTACTTCGTCGCGCTGGACGATACCGGTCGGGTGATCAACTCTGGCTACCAGACCTGTGCAGAATACGATACGGATCCGCAGGCACCAAAACAGTAATAACCCTTTGATTTTGCCTGAGCATAGAGAAAACCGGCCAACTGGCCGGTTTTTTATTGTCGGTGCAATTCTTATTTATCTTCGCGAATTATTTAAGAGAAATGTGAACGGAATCATAAGCGGAGGTCAATGAGAGACAATTTCTGTCCGACGTGAATTATTCCCTGTTGCTGCAACCCCGTATACTCAGTTTCAACGCAGCACGCCACGACATTTCGGTGGCTGACGTGATGGAACCCTCTCCGCTGGCCGGTGACCCGATGCAATCTGAGGAAGCGTATATGGAAAAGAAACGTATTTATCTGTTCTGTTCTGCCGGAATGTCCACCTCCTTGCTGGTCAGCAAAATGCGGGCTCAGGCAGAGAAGTATGAGGTTCCGGTATTGATCGAGGCCTTCTCTGAAACCTTCGCTGCGGAAAAGGGGCCGGAAGCCGACGTTATTCTGCTGGGGCCGCAAATCGCTTATTTATTGCCCGATATCCAGCGTCTGCTGCCGGATAAAACCGTCGAGGTGATTGATTCCGCGCTGTACGGCAAGGTTGATGGTTTAGGGGTTCTGAAAGCGGCGGTTGCTGCTATTAAAAAGCAGGCTGCGCACTAACTTTATTTTTTTATTTCGTTATTTTCCCGTCAAAGAGCAATTTCACATACATCCACCGCAATACGTTATTGCGGTTTTTTAAGGGTATTTTCTATGAGCACAGTTATTGCTTCGCTTGAAAAGGTACTCCTTCCTTTTGCCGTTAAAATAGGAAAGCAGCCGCACGTTAATGCGATTAAAAATGGCTTTATTAAATTAATGCCGTTGACCCTCGCGGGGGCGATGTTTGTTTTAATCAATAACGTGTTTTTAAGTTTTGGTGAAGGCTCATTTTTCTTCTCATTAGGTGTCAGGTTAGATCCCTCGACCATTGAAACCCTGAATGGGTTTAAGGCCATCGGCGGCAATGTGTATAACGGTACACTGGGTATTATGTCGCTGATGGCACCATTTTTTATCGGAATGGCGCTGGCCGAGGAGCGCAAAGTCGATCCGCTTGCCGCGGGTTTACTGGCGGTTGCCGCCTTTATGACCGTCACGCCTTACAGCGTGGGTGACGCCTACGCGGTCGGGGCCAACTGGCTCGGCGGGGCCAATATTATCTCCGGGATCCTGATAGGCCTGGCGGTAGCGGAAATGTTTGCCTTTGTTATCCGCCGCAACTGGGTGATTACCCTGCCGGACAGCGTCCCCGCCTCGGTATCGCGTTCGTTTTCCGCGCTGATCCCCGGCTTTATCATTCTGTCGGTGATGGGGATTATCGCCTGGGCGCTGGCACACTACGGCACCAACTTCCACCAGATCATTATGGACAGCATCTCGACGCCGCTGGCGGCAATGGGCAGCGTGGTGGGCTGGGCATACGTTATCTTTACCTCGCTTCTGTGGTTCTTTGGCGTGCACGGCTCGCTGGCACTGGCGGCGCTGGACAGCGGGATTATGACCCCCTGGGCGCTGGAAAATGTGGCGACCTACCAGCAGTACGGCTCGGTTGACGCCGCCCTGGCTGCCGGTAAAACGTTCCATCTGTGGGCCAAGCCGATGCTGGATTCCTATGTCTTCCTCGGCGGCACCGGTGCGACTCTGGGCCTGATTCTGGCTATCTTTATCGCCTCACGTCGTGCGGATCATCGCCAGATTGCCCGACTGGCGCTGCCGTCAGGTATCTTCCAGATTAACGAACCGATTCTGTTTGGTCTGCCAATCATCATGAACCCGGTGATGTTTATCCCCTTTGTACTGATACAGCCGCTGCTGGCCGCCATCACCGTGACGGCGTATTACCTTGGCATTATTCCGCCGGTGACCAATATCGCCCCCTGGACAATGCCGACCGGGCTGGGCGCCTTCTTTAATACCAACGGCAGTATCGCAGCCCTGTTGCTGGCCCTGTTTAACCTCGGCGTTGCGACCCTGGTCTACCTGCCGTTTGTGGTGATATCCAATAAGGCCCAGAGCAAAATCGAGCAGGAAGAGAGCGAAGAAGATATCGCGAATGCCCTGAAATTCTGAAGATAAGGAGATAAGCCGTGTTTGATCTGGATACGATTACCGACGAACAGACTGAAGAGAACGCGCTTGAAGAAGTGGTGATGGGGCTAATCATTAATTCCGGCCACGCCCGTAGCCTGGCGTACAACGCCCTGAAACAGGCCAAGCAGGGCGACTTTGCCACGGCGAAGGCCACGATGGAACAGTCACGCGTGGCGCTGAGCGAGGCGCATCGGGTACAGACTCAGCTGATAGAAAGCGATGAAGGCGAGGGGAAAATGAAGGTGAGCCTGGTGCTGGTTCATGCCCAGGATCATCTGATGACCTCGATGCTGGCGCGGGAACTGGTCTGTGAGTTGATTGAGCTTCACGAGAAGCTACACTAAGTTTTCACCCCGAGGAGTCGTTGAGATGAGCACAATGGAAATTAACACCGCCCGCGAGCAGCAGCTGTTTAACGGCAAAAATTTTCACGTGTTTATCTACAACAAAACCGAAAGCATCAGCGGCCTGCATCAGCACGATTATTACGAGTTCACTATCGTGCTGACGGGTCGCTACTATCAGGTCATTAACGGCAAGCGGGTGCTGCTGGAGCGTGGGGATTTTGTGTTTATTCCGCTGGGTTCTCACCACCAGAGCTTCTATGAATTTGGTCCGACCCGCATCCTCAATGTCGGGATAGGTAAACGCTTCTTCGAGCGTCACTATCAGCCGCTGCTGCCGTCCTGCTTTGTCGCGTCGCAGGTTTATCCGGTTAAGCACAGCTTTCTGAGCTATATCGAATCGGTGATTGCGTCGCTGCATTTCCGCGACAGCGAGTTCGATGAGTTTATCGAGCAGGTGACCTTTTATGTGATCAATCGCCTGCGTCATCATCGTGAGGAACCTGTGCAGGATGCCATCCCATCCTGGTTAAAAGCCACCGTCGAGGTGATGCATGACAATGCAAAGTTTGGCGACGGGGCGCTGGAGACGATGGTAAGGCTGTCGGGAAAATCGCAGGAGTATTTAACCCGCGCCTGCCAGCGCTATTATGCCAAAACGCCGATGCAGATTATTAACGATATCCGAATTGATTTCGCTAAAAAGCAGCTGGAAATTACCAACTACTCGGTGACCGATATTGCCTATGACGCGGGTTACAGTAGCCCGAGCTTGTTTATTAAAACCTTTAAAAAACTCACGTCATTTACGCCGAGTAATTATCGCAAGAAACTGACGGAAATTAACTGATCGCCTGCGGGACGCGGTTCCGCAGCACTATGTCTATCCTTATTAATTCATCGCGACAGCAGCGGCGAAGGGGCCGTGCTATCTCCGCGACACCGAAAGGGAGAAAGAAATGAGCCAGAATCTGAAAGTCGTGACCATTGGCGGCGGCAGCAGCTATACCCCGGAATTACTCGAAGGTTTCCTTAAACGCTATCATGAATTGCCGGTCAGTGAACTGTGGCTGGTGGACGTCGAAGAGGGGAAAGCCAAGCTGGATATTATTTACGACCTCTGTCAGCGGATGGTGGCAAAGGCCGGGGTGCCGCTAAAGGTTTATAAAACTCTCGATCGCCGTGCGGCGCTGGAAGGTGCCCACTTTGTGACCACCCAGCTGCGCGTCGGCCAGCTAAAGGCGCGGGAGCTGGACGAGCGTATTCCGCTGAGTTACGGCTATCTGGGGCAGGAAACCAACGGTGCGGGCGGTCTGTTTAAAGGACTGCGCACCATTCCGGTGATTTTCGACATCGTTAAAGACGTGGAGGAAATTTGCCCCCAGGCCTGGGTGATTAACTTTACCAACCCGGCCGGCATGGTGACCGAAGCCGTTTACCGTCATACAGATTTCCGTCGCTTTATCGGGGTCTGCAATATTCCGATTGGCATGAAAATGTTTATTCGTGACGTGCTGGCGCTGGATGAGAAGGATACGCTCTCCATCGATCTGTTTGGCCTGAACCATATGGTGTTTATCCGCGAGGTGCTGGTGAACGGCCAGTCGCGCTTCGCCGAGCTCCTGGACGGCGTGGCCTCCGGCAGACTGGTCGCCGGCTCGGTGAAAAATATCTTCGATCTGCCGTTCAGTGAAGGGTTGATCCGCTCCCTCAATCTGCTGCCCTGTTCTTATCTGCTCTACTACTTCAAGCAGAAAGAGATGCTGGCCATTGAGATGGGGGAATACTACAAGGGCGGTGTGCGCGCTCAGGTGGTGCAGCAGGTTGAAAAAGAGCTGTTCACGCTGTATCAGGACCCGACGCTCAACGTTAAGCCAAAGGCGCTGGAGCAGCGGGGCGGCGCTTACTACTCTGATGCCGCCTGCGAAGTCATTAACGCCATCTATAACGACAAGCAGGAAGAGCACTACGTCAACGTCCCGCATAATGGTCACATTGACAATGTCCCGGCCAATTGGGCGGTCGAAATGACCTGCATTCTCGGCCGCAACGGCGCGACGCCGCACCCGCGCCTGACCCATTTTGATGAAAAAGTGCTGGGCCTGATTTATACCATCAAAGGCTTTGAGATCGCTGCCGCCAAAGCCGCGCTTAGCGGTGAGCTAAACGACGTGCTGCTGGCGCTGAATCTCAGCCCGCTGGTACAGTCTGACAGCGACGCGGAAAAACTGGCCCGGGAGATGATCCTCGCCCATGAAAAATGGCTGCCGAATTTTGCCGCAGCCGTTGAGAAACTGCGCCAGTAAGGAGGAAGGATGCAACGCTTACTGATCGTCAACGCCGATGACTTTGGCCTCAGCAAGGGGCAGAACTACGGCATTATTGAAGCCTGCAATAACGGACTGGTCACTTCGACCACCGCGCTGGTTAACGGCGAAGCGGGCGAACATGCGGCGGCGCTTAGCCGTCGCTGTCCCGGCCTGTCCGTGGGGATGCACTTTGTGCTGACCCTGGGCGCGCCTCTGACGACGATGCCGGAGCTGGCCCCGGAGGGCCGGCTGGGAAAAGCGATCTGGCAGAAGGCGGAACAGGGGCCGCTGCCGCTGGAGGAGATCGCCGGGGAGCTGGAAGCGCAGTTCTGCCGCTTTGTCAGCCTGTTTGGCTATGAGCCCGCGCATATCGACAGTCATCACCACGTGCATATGATGCCGCAGATCTTCCCCCTGGTGGCCGATTTTGCCCGCCGGAAAGGGATCCCCCTGCGGGTCGATCGCGAGGCGGTGGCTCAGCACGCGCTGTCGGTCGATAACCTGCTGACCAGCGATTATTTTGCCAGCGGTTTCTACGGGGACGCTATCTCCGAAGCACTGTTTCTGCAGGTGCTGGATGAGGCGGTTCAGCGCGGGGCTCGCTCCCTGGAGGTGATGTGTCATCCGGCGTTTATCGACAAGGTGGTCATGGGTAGCAGCTACTGCTATCCGCGCCTTGCGGAGCTGGAGGTGCTGACCGCCCTGGCGCTGAAATATGCGGTAGCCGAGCGGGGTTTCCGGCTGGGGACGTACACCGACCTTTGAGGCTAAGCGCGCAGAAACACAGAAGAAAGCACGCGGGGCGCGACGCAGGCCCCGCGGATCGGCTATGATAGACGTTTCCTTAACGGGTAACTGCTTTAGTGAATTAGCCGCTTATGAAACCGCATCGCCAACAAAACCGTCGTATTATCAGCTATGTGCCGCGTGTCGAACCCGCGCCGCCTGATCATGCCTCGAAGGTGGAAGGGTTTCGTGACGTCTGGGTACTGCGCGGAAAGTATGTCGCCTTCGTGCTAATGCAGAATCGCTTTCACCGTTCCCAGGCCTTTAGCGAGCCAGCCGCCGCCCAGCGTTGGGCCGAGCAGATGCGCCAGGAAGGCGAGTTCGAATAATCCTCTCATTCCCCCTCAAACCGCATTCACTGTGGCTTTGCGCAGTTCAGCGGGCAGTTAAGACAGTATTCCACCGGCGTTGACGCCTTATAGTAAAAGCAGCAGGTGCGACGGAACCGGCGATAACCTTGTCCCTCAGGGAGCTTTTTCGCCGGGCGGCGAAAGCGTTTCAGGGGGTTATTGTCCAGCCCGAACAGCGCAGGTGAGGCCCGCTCTGTGAGCCAGGCGAAATCATCCTGACGACGGCGCTCCGCCTGTGCATCAAGATTAGCCATCCGGCCCTCATACAGGGAGTAGACACGTACGGCGATATTTTCCCACAGGATGGTGACGGGCAGACCGCTGCTGCGGGAAAGGGCATGGCAGAGGGGGGCGAAAAAACCGGCAAACAGGGCGGCGACGGTGGCCTCGCGCCATGCTTCGCGGTTGTCTGACGGGCAGGGTATGAACCGCAGATCGTCTACCGGCAGCGCCGAGGTCCACAGACCGTTATCGTGAGCATATTCCAGGTGGGTGCGGTTAAGATCGAGCCGCAGGCCCTGATTAAAGACCGTCATGGCATAAAGCACGTTGCCGGTGACCAGAAACGCCAGGCGCTTCACCAGCAGGGAGGCGGCGATCGCGGCATCGGGCGCACCAATCACGGGAGCCAGCCTGGCCAGCAGGGCTTCACTGCGCTCTTCATCAAGCCACTCCCGGGCAGGTAAGCTGCGGGCGTCGGCCTGCTCTCCCGGCCTGAGGCGAAAGGTATGACTCAGGCTATGCCACTGGGCCTCAGTCAGCCCCGTGCGCGTCATGGCTCTCCTCGCGTGAGAAGGGGATACACAGAGGCGTATGGAAAAAGGGATCGGGAATAATCCGGCAGTTCAGATCGAACACGGTTTTCACCAGCGCCTCATCCATAATCGCCTGTGGCGGGCCTTCGGCACAGACGCCTCCGTTATGAACGGCCACCAGATGGTCCGCGTAGCGGCAGGCGAGATTAAGATCGTGCAGCACCATAATAATGGTTTTGCCGTGCTGACGATTCAGGCGGCGCAGCAGATCCAGCACCTCGACCTGGTGGGCGAGATCGAGCCAGGTGGTCGGCTCATCCAGCAGGACGGTATCCGTATTCTGCGCCAGGGTCATGGCGATCCACGCCCGCTGACGTTGACCGCCGGAGAGCGCGTCGACCGGGCGATGCTGCAGTTCCAGCATGCCGGTGAGGTGCAGAGCCTGCTCCACGCACTCTTCATCCTCCGGCGACCACTGGCGTAGCCAGCTCTGCCAAGGAAAGCGCCCCAGGCTGACCAGCTGGCGCACGGTAATCCCTTCCGGCGCGGTGGGCATCTGGGTGAGGATTGCCAGCTTTCTGGCGATTTCCGCCGTCGGGCGTTGATGAATATCGATGCCGTCGAGGATCACCGCACCGCTTTGCGGATCCATCAGCCGGGCCAGGGATTTCAGCAGAGTACTTTTGCCACAGCCGTTGCTGCCGATAAGCACGGTCACTTTCCCCGCCGGTATCGACAGGGTCAAATCTTCTATCACTGAACGCTGTTGATAGCCGAGCGTCAGGTGTTGGGTAGATAACGACACATATACCTCAATCAGTCAGGCGCGTTGTCTGAGCAAAAGCCAGAGGAAAAAAGGCGCGCCAAAAGCGGCGACAAAAATACCCGCCGGGAGATCCACCGGCTGGAACAAGACTCTGGCCGCCACATCAGCCAGCATCACAATGGTGCCGCCGGTCAGGGTGGCGACCCAGGCCTGGCCGACAAAACCGTTACGTACCTGTAGCCGGGCGATATGCGGAGCGACCAGGCCAACAAACGCCATCGCGCCACCGGTGGCAATGGCGGCCCCGGCCAGCATGGCGCAGACCAGCAACAGCAGAATACGGTTGACCTGCACCCGTGCGCCGAGGCTGGTTGCGGTGCCGTCGGTCAGCTGGAGCGTTACCACGTGACGGGCGCACCAGACCAGCAGAGGGAAGGCCAGGACGTAGACGCCCATCAGCAGCCTGACTTTTTCCCATCCGGCACCGTAGACGCTGCCGCTCAGCCAGACCCAGGCTGAAAGCGTGGTGGTGAGCGGGCTGAACACCAGAACCAGCGTGGTCAATGCTCCGGCCAGCGCCGAGACGCCTACCCCGGTCAGGACCAGCCGCAGCGGCGTCAGTCCCTGGCGCCAGGCCAGGATAAACACCAACAACACGGCCATTGCGCCCCCGGCCATCGCCGCGAAGGGCAGGTATGTTGCGCCGTACAGGGCCAGCCACAGCACGGCGGCGGCGCTGGCTCCGGCGGAGATGCCCATCAGGTCCGGCGAGGCCAGCGGATTGCGCACCATATTCTGTAGCAGCAGCCCGGCCAGACTCAGTCCGCCGCCGACCAGCAGCGCCAGCACCATACGCGGCAGGCGCAGCTGGTTGACGATAAAGCCCTCCGGCGTGTCGCTTTGGCTGACCAGCAGCATCGCCACGCGCCAGGGTGGGATCCACACCTCGCCGCAGGAGAGAGAAAACAGCGCCAGCAGCAGGGTGACCAGTAGGGTGGTGAAGAGCATCAGCGGCAGACGCGGGGCCCACTGGCGGGAGAACGCACCGAGGCGAAAGATAACGGGTTTACTCACCGGAGCCTCCCCGACGTGCCAGCAGAATAAAGAACGGCGCGCCAATCAGCGCGGTCATCACGCCGACCGGCAACTCCTGCGGCAGTAGAATGATCCGGGCGGCGATATCCGCCAGCAGCAGCAAAATGGCCCCCAGCAAGGCGCAGGCGGGGAGGAGTACCCGATGATCGGCGCCAAACAGACGGCGGGCAATATGCGGCACGATCAGTCCGACAAAGCCGATATTACCGGCGATAGCCACAGCGCAACCGGCAAGCCCAACGACCAGCACGCTGGCAAAGAGTCGGATCCGGGCAATGTTTTGCCCCAGTCCGCGGGCGATCTCATCCCCGGCGTTGAGGACGTTAATCTGCCTGGCAATCAGCAGGCCCGGCACTAAAAAGGCGAGGGAGGCCATTAGCGCGGGCATCAGCGTGGAGAGATCGTTTCCGGTAAGGGAACCCGCCAGCCAGAAAAGGACCGTATCGAGACTCTCCTGATTCATGACCAGAATGGCCTGGCTAAAGGCGGTAAACAGGGCGCTGATAGCGACGCCCGCCAGAACCAGACGCAGCGGGTTAAGCCGACCGTGGCTGGCCTGGCTGGCCGCCCAGACCAGCACCCCGGCCACCGTCGCGCCGCAAAATGCCAGCGTCAGCGTGCTCCAGGCGTGGCTCAGACTCAGCATGGCCCCGAAGGCCACGATAAAAAAGGTGGCCCCGGCGTTCACGCCGAACAGGCCCGGCGAGGCCATCGGGTTCCGGGTCAGGGCCTGCATCAGCGCCCCGGCAACCGCCAGACAGGCACCGACGCAAACCGCCATTATCGTGCGCGACAGACGGGCGGTGCGCACGATTATGTCAGTAGCATCGAGGGGATTGGGGTGCAGCAGGGCACGCAAGGCCACGTCGGGAGCGATCCACAGCGGACCGGTCATCAGGCTGAGCAGCATGCAGACCGGCAGCGCCAGCAGCGCAAGCGCCATTTTATGGATCAGCGTCATTCTGTTTCTCCGCCGAGCAGATGCCGTTCAATATCGCCCAGCATCAGGCTGGCACCGAGAATGCCACCGGATAAACTCCAGGGCACGCTGTCGACCTGCCATACCTGGCCCTGTTTCACCGCCCGCAGCTGCTGCCAGAGGGGGTGGTTACGCAGGGTCTGATACTGACGTTCGATGGCCGGGCTCTGTGCCCGCAGCAGAATAAAAAAGAGATCCGCATCCAGCACCGGGAGACTCTCCATATTGCTGAAGCGCAGGGATGGGCTGGTGGTTTGTCGGGCGGATTCGTTCCAGGTAAAGCCGAGTTCCGACATCACTCCGCCGGGAAAACTCCCGGCAACGTAGCTGCGAATATGGTCCGGGCGGACCTCAATCACCGACACCTGCGGCGGCCACTGCTGGCCAAAACGCTGGCGCAGCGTCTCGCGTATTCGGTCACTGCGCGTTTGCCAGTGGTGCAGGATGGCCGCAGCGGCGGACTGCATCTGCAGCTTCTCCGCCAGTGTAGCGAGGGTCAGTTTGAATTCGAAAATATCCTCCAGCATGACCACCGGGGCGATTTTTTCCATCAGCGGGGCAATCTGCTGGTGGCGAAAGCGGGAGGCGACAATCACATCCGGCTTCAGCAACACGATTTTTTCCAGGCTGGGCTGGGTTTCCAGGCCCACCAGCGGGACGCCGTCAAGGGCGTGGCGCAGGTAGTGGTAAACCGGTTTTTCGGCCCAGGATTCGACGATCCCGCAGGGACGCACGCCCAGCGCGACCAGGCTATCGGTCGCGCCCTGAAAGAGGGATACCACGCGAGGGGCGGCTTTTTGCTCCGCCAGCGCCGGGAAGGCCGAAAGAAGCAGCGCCGACTGCAAGAGTCGGCGGCGGTTCATACAAGGATTAAAAAGCGGAGGCATCAGAAGTCGATGCCGTAGCCGAGCGTTACCGTCCGGCCACGACCTGAGAAGTAGCGATCCGGCTCAACCAGTGCGCTCTGAGAATAGTAGGTAATATACTGTTTATTCAGCAGGTTACTAATTCCCAGATTCACTTTACCGTAAGGCAGTTTATAGCCAACGGCAGCGTCAACCAGCGTATAGCCGCTGAACTCTTTATCCTTATCGTCGAAGGATTTGCTCAGAGCCCAGTTCGCCTGCAGGAAGGTGCTCAGCTCCGGCGTCCAGTTGGCGGACCAGCTGGCGATAATGCGGTCCGGGGCGATATTCAGACCGTCGAGTTTCGCATCAAGGCTGCCGTTAGCGTCGCTGTCGTAGCGGCCGCGCATATGGGACCAGGAGACGTTGAGTTTGTGGTCTTCATTTACCGCGTAACCGGCGGTGACTTCCATCCCGTCGATTTTGGTTTTTTCGCGACGGGCAACAAAGGCATCGCCCTCCAGGTCAACGCGGCTACCCAGCTTCGAGGTGGACTGGTAGTAGCTGGCTTCCAGGTCGAATGGTGCCTGCTGGATACGGAAGCCGACTTCGTTATTTTTGGTCACGATGGGCTGCAGGCTGGAGAAGTTGTCGAGCTGGACGCCCGGCGTTTTGATGCTGCGCAGGACGCGACCCACGTCCGGCACGGCGAAGCCTTCGGAGTAGCTGGCGAACAGGCTGAGCGGCTCAATCGGGTTCCAGACAATCCCGGCATTGTAGAGCGTCTCGCTGAAGGACGGCGTGCCGCCTTCGACGGTGACCCCGTTATTGGCCGCGACCGTCTGATAGCTGTCGATCTTGAGGCGGGCATACTCATAGCGCACGCCGCCGCTGAGCTTAACGGACTCCAGCGGGCTAAACTCGAGCTGCATAAAGGGCGACAAATCGGTGTAGTTGATTTCCGGGACGTAGGTACGGCCGGTCGACCAGAGATCCTGTTTCGAGTTATCAAACAGGGTATCGAAGCCAATCGTCGCCTTGATGCGATCGTCCCAGATATCCTCTTTGGTCAGCGCCAGTTTGGTACCGTACTTTTCCGTATACGCGCGGGACTGATCGTACAGCGTGCCTCTTGGGGCAATCGCCGGATCCTGGAACGTGCCGGAGTTGGTGGCGCCGAACAGGGCTTCATAGCGCTGATAAAACGCCAGCGCCGTCAGCTTCATGCCGGCAAGGTTGTAGTTATCGTAGGTGGTGCCGAGGCTCCAGACATCGTTGTGCGGCGCGGAGCCGATCGGGCGGCCTTTCTCAGAGGTGGTCGGAATACCCTTTTCCCGATCGCCGGTGACGCTGCGGTAATCATTTTTGTTTTTAATCTGGTAGCGGTTAAGGCTGAGCTGGATACGCTGATCGTTATCCAGCCAGTAGCCCACCTTCGCCATCATATCCCAGGCGCGGGAGGTCATCAGATCGCCCTGAGTGTTATCCACGCCGATGGCGTGATTGTCCGCATCTTTATACAGACCCTGATCTTCATAGCTGAGGGCAAACAGGTAGTCGATGTACTCTTCGCTACCGTTGACGCTGTAGTTGGTCTTGTAATTCATGGTATTGCCGTTCAGCTCAGACGTGGGCGAGGTGGCCTCGACGCTAAAGTGCTGATTAAGGCTGCCGGGTTTGGCGCGTTTGGTGATGATATTAATCACCCCGCCGGTCGCGCCCACGCCGTTGCTGGCGTTGGCCCCCTGAATCACCTCAATGCGCTCGATCATGGAGGCATCAACGGTATGCATCTCACGCCCGGTCGGGCGCAGCGGGTTCGACTGGGGAATACCGTCGATCATAACCAGCGGAATACGGCCGCGCAGGGTTTCGCCGCTGCCGCTCATTTTTTGCCGCGACGGAGAGAAGGAGGGCAGCAGATTGCTGAGGATCTGCGAGGTGTCGGAGGTCAGCTGACGCTGCTGGGCTATCTCCTTTTCGGTGATGATGCGGGTCACCTGCGCTGAGTCTTTCTTTTCACTGTTGGTGCGCGAGGCGCTCACCACCATCTCATCTTCGCCCGTGTTTTGCTGGGCATAGAGGGGAGAGGCTAACAGCAGCGGGATCATTCCATATAAAGGCTTCAATTTCATACCAACTATCCTCATTTTTATCATCGCGACCGCCATCTGTGGGCGATCCTGTGAACGGAAGGTCATCCGTTCAGTTTCCCTGTGTCATTTCGTCGCGATGCACACCGCGCCGTCGAACCCGTCAGCGGTAAAGCGCGAAATGAGAGTAAGTTCACGTAATAAGAATATTTTCGACACTGATTATCATTATCGAAAATGATATGTAAAGAATGTTTAATGTTTGAAAGCAGAGGTTTTTTAAGGGAAATAATTAACGTGTTGAATTATATGGATTTGTAATAATCCGCTTTATCAGTAAGTCTTTTCAGTGAGTTAAAGAAGTGTGATCTGCATCATGTCGAGAGGTGCGGGCGCGGGCCCGCAGTCAGGCTGGAAAAGAGAGTGTTGCGTAGCTTATGGAATATCCCGTTCGATACGTTCCATCATCCAGGGGAAGAAGGGGTTAGAGGTCACTCGCATCAGGGACTCCAGGCCGACCACCAGCACGGCCGTTTCACCGCGCATCCTGATGGTGCCGAAATTAACGCCATAGGCGTTGTTTTCCGGCTGGCTGCCGTAGAGCGCGTCGGTGACCGGGAAGGGTACCGCCACGTGGGAAAGGGAGTAGATATCCGGCGGATACTGAAGCGCCAGCGGCTGCACGCTTTCGTGGTCTTGCCCGGCAAGCGTGGTTCTGGCCACCATATTGAGCGAGGATTGTGACGCGTTGGTCAACAGGGTCGTGGTGTACTGTCGCGGGGCGCGAGGCAGCAGGTTGCCAATCGCCGTCCAGGACGAGTGGCGGAACAGCGGACGGAAGCTGACGGCCTGGTTGAGGTCAAACACCACCAGTTCGCTGCCGTTGTTGCCCAGATAGTTATACAGGGAGTTCACGACCGCCCGCGTGCTGACCGTCGAATCCATCACCGACTGGAAGGTGAGCACCGGCGGCAGGCGGCTGCCGTTTTTTTCTTTAGAATATTTCAGAATTTGCTGCTGCAGTGCCTGGGTCAGCAGATACGACTGACGGGCGGCGTTAACGGGGAAAGAGTTATATTTAAACGGATTAAACTCCGGGACGATATTCAGCCAGGCTGCTTTGGCGAAGGCCGGGAAAATAGCCGGCAGCCCGGCCAGACCGGCGAAACGTGCAAAGCTGGTGACGCCGATCATCGGTGAGAGCAAGACAATGCGCTGGGGGCGACGCAGGCTTTTGTTATCCAGGCTATCGAGGGCATATTTCATCGCCAGCGCGCCGCCGTTGGAAAAACCGACAATATGCAGCGGCACTGACGGGCCTGCCAGACGGGTGGCCTCGCGCACGCCCATTCGGGTGGCGGCCATCCAGTCTTCCCAGTCAACCCGGGTGAGCGCAGCGGGCACCGTACCGTGACCCGGCAGGCGCGGAGCGACGGCGACAAAACCCCGCTGGCGATAGCTTTCGGCAACGTGACGCAGGCTGTAAGGGGTGTCGGTCAGGCCGTGCAGCAGCACAACCGCGCCGCGTGGCGTTCCTTCCGGCATCAGAATATAAGAGCGGTTCCAGTCCCGGGTAAACGTCTCCGGATAGACCAGGCTGCCTTCGTAATAGCGATTGAGCGGCGTTTTCTCATCGGCGCTGAGTTTTTCCGTCACCTCGCTTTTCATCTCGCGAAACAGGTTGTCTTCTGCGGCCTGATACTCCCTGAAGCTGGCGCGATCGATCTCTTTCTCGCTCATCTCTTCCGGCACCCATTTATGCCAGGGGTGCAGCGCCGGGCCTCTTTCCGTTTCGTAGATCCGCACAAGAAGAAACATCACCAGCAAGACCAGCAGGCACAGCAGAATACGCTTTGTTAAGCGCAGGGCTTTGGCGGTGACTCTCAGGGTAAACTGTACGGGCATGGGAAACTCATTAGTCGGAGCGAAACGCAACGATGGCGCGATGCAAATAGCATAGCGTAAAAGCGGCGGCTTATTTTCAACACGACCCTAACAAGTTCAGCGATATCTGTCTGCTTCTTACCACTTTTTTCGAATGGCGGAGGCAAACTTGCGCAGCGTCCGCGCCGGGGCGGATACCTGCTTTGGCGCAGGCGGGTTTGTCACCGCAGGTGCCGTTTTCGGCTCAGCGTGTATGGCTCTAGGGTGCGGTAGATCCTTGCCCTAGACCGATACTCACGTTGGTCAGGTTTTGCCCTGAATGCAGACTGCCTTCTACCGCCGAAGCGCCTGAGATCATTGCGGCCACGCCGATCGCGGCCAAAACTGATTTTTTAAATGTAGACATCATATTGAACACCCTCGAAGTAACACGATTTCTTATTCGTCCGGGTAACGTCCGGCAGGGTGCAATATATTCAAATGGAAAATACCTCAGCAATTTAATTCATTAATTGCCTGGTATTTGGTTTTTTATGCCTGATGGGGCCTGATATTTACAGGAGTATGCTGCCGATGCGGCTGCAGGCGAGGAGGAGAATCCTGCGCTCGCCTGCAGGAAAAGAGAGGAAACTGAGGGTCAGTTATCCTCCAGGAGTTTAATCAGATTCTCTTTGTTCTCTTCTTCCGGCGTCGTCAGACTTTCGATCACTTCGCCCAGCACATATTTTGTCACCGTCTCACGGTTACTGATTTGCGAGGTGGTACCGACGCTGGCGAGCTGGCCCTGAGTATTGAAGTTCAGGCTGGTGGTGTTTACCGAATCCTGTTCCAGCTGATGGTAATAGTAGTTCTGCGACGACTTCATCATATTGAGCGACAGCGGAATGCTGGCATCAACCGGTTTATACCAGGAGGCGCTTAAATGCGCATGGTTCGTCTGTTTGAGGGTGCCGGAACCGTCAAACAGGCGATTATTTTCCGTCGTCTGGGAGGCCTGATAAGAGAAGCTCTGTTTCTCATCCTGACGATACGGGTTAATCGATTTTTCCGTCTGGGTCAGTTCCAGAGAGAAGTCGTTCAGACCGCTCAGGCGCGAGGCGGCAGTGCTGCCCAGTCGAATCGCGGTACTGGCCGCCGTCGTGGCTTCGCTCTGCTGAGAAGGGGATGACTCATTCAGCGCACGGAAGACCGACTTCAGCATATCCATCTGCGCCTTATCGCCGTGGCCATCGCTGCGCGCTTGATCAAACTGCTTATCATAGGCGCTCAGGGTGAGCAGCTGCTGGGCGGCATTACCCCCGATGGTGCTCTGGCTGCGGTCGCTGGTCATCTTCAGAGAGACGTCCTGATCCTGATAAGCGACCCAGCGCTCGACATCATCGGCGCGGAAGTTAAGCGACTGCAGTTTGGTATCACCGCTGCGAATATCCGTTTTCAGATCAACGGACTTGAGAATGCTGCTGTCGAATTTCGTCAGCCCGCTCAGATCCATTTTCGGCGGCTGCTGCGCCAGACCGTTAAGGGCTTTCTGGAAGGCTTCGCCCAGTCCGGCGATAGCCTCTGACTCATCTTTGCTCAGGGTTCCGCTGGTTTTAATCTCAACGGCCATGCCGTCCGACTGACGCGTCAGGCTCAGGCTAACGGTGACGCCGGTCTGGGTGGTGATGGTCAGCGCGACGGCCGAATCCTGCCCGGCCCTGACTGCGCTTTCGCCAACCTGGGCGGTGGTCAGGACCTGGGTCAGATCGCCAGGATTATCCTGTAACTGCGCCAGCAGGGCGCTGCCGAGGCCGTTAAAACCGATTGATGGCCCGCTGGTCATGACGCTGTGCATCAGATTCTGGATCTGCGTGCTGTTCATTCCGGCGGGTGTGGTAACGCGTTTCTGCGGCGAAATACTGTAGATCTCGGCGATCTCTGAACTCTGGCTGCCGAACATCACCTTTGCAGAGGCGGACGCGGCGGCGGGCAGGGCGACGCTGGCCTTCGACACCTGGGCCGTTGGATTCAGCCGACTTAGCGCGGCCTGCAGCGAGTTAGTGACATGGCTAATCATCAGACGACCATCTCCATATAGTTTGTCAGGGTTATTGACACGCTATTAGCATCGGCGCTGCGCAGAAATTGTTTAACAAAAAGTGTCTGTAGCAGGTTCCTGTTGACAGCGATTGTGACGACGAGCACATTACACCCCCGCGCAGGCAGCGAGTCGCTGTTTACGCGTTTGCGTCCGTGCGTGCGGCGCAGCATTATGGGTAGATTATCGCTATTTTTACTATTTCAGGGGTGCAGCATGTTCGGGTTCCTGCGTCGCAGAACGCTGAAAGGCAGAGAAAAGCAAATCAAAACGCTGATTAAGCAGGCAAAAGGGATCTATGAGGCCCAGCAAAAAGCCGATGAAGAGCTCTTTCACGGTCTGATTCGCATCGCACGCGAACAAAATATCACCGCGCGAGAAGCCGCGGAAACCCCGGAAGGGAAGATGCTGGCTATCGATTACGTGCTGAGCCGACAGTACGCCTGCTACCTGAATGAATCGGCGATTCAGCACTACGCCAGGCTGGTGCGCGTTAACCGCCTGTCCGGCGAGCTGTCGCGGGAAGAGTGGTATGACAAAGTCGTCAAACCTTCTGGCGCAGCAGGGATTGTGCTGCAGGAGATCCCGCAGCTGTGCGGCAGCATTATTAATGATGCGCAGAAACACGTTTAAGACGTGAGCAGTAAAAGGGCGACGATAATGTCGCCTTTTTTGTCTCCGCTACTTCTGCGGATACTCCTCTTCACTGACCTTCTCAAGCCAGGTGACCGTACTACCGTCGAGCGATTCGGCAATGGCGATATGGGTCATCGCCGTCTTGCGGGTTGCGCCGTGCCAGTGCCTGACGTTCTCCGGGATCCAGACAATATCGCCGGGATTAATCGTTTCTACCGCTTCTCCCTCTTTTTGGATCCAGCCCTGGCCCTGGGTGACGATTAACGTCTGGCCCAGCGGGTGGGTATGCCAGGCCGTACGGGCGCCCGGTTCAAAGGTGACGATAGCGCCGCCGACGCGGGCAGGGGCGCTGGCGCTAAAAGGGCTATCGATACGGACCTGGCCGCTAAAGTAGCTTTCGGGACCGGCGACGGACGGGTTCGAGGCGTTGCGGATAATTTTCATCAGTGAGTCTCCGATAAGAAACGGTGATATTCAGGCTAGCAGATCTTCGCCGCTGCGATTATTCGCCCTTGTCGGGATGGTCTTATGAGTAAAATTCATTAATGCGCTTCCACCATCCCGCTACAATAGCAGGCAAACGCTCGGTCCCTGCGGAGAAACGCCCATGCTACGTGATAACTTTAATGACCTGTTCTATCTGATCGTGGTAGCCCGCGAGCGCAGTTTTACCCGCGCAGCGGCGAAGCTGGGGGTTTCTCAGTCCGCGCTGAGCCATGCCATACGTGGTCTGGAAGAGCGGCTGGCGGTACGTCTGCTGACGCGAACGACCCGCAGCGTGGCGCCTACCGAAGCCGGGGAGATGCTGATCAACAATATCAGCCCGCGCTTTGATGATATTGAGCAGGAGCTGATTTCACTCACCGATATGCGCGAGCGCGTGGCGGGTAATATTCGGCTGACGCTGGGCGAGCATGCTCTGCACTATGCGCTCTGGCCCGCGCTGCAGCCCTGGCTACAGCAGTATCCGGATGTTAACGTCGAGCTCAGCATCGACAACAGCCTGGCCGATATCGTCAGCGGTCGTTTTGACGCAGGCGTCCGGCTGGGGGAGCAGGTAGCCCGCGATATGGTGGCGGTGCGTGTCGGGCCTGACTGGCGCATGGTGGTGGTGGGTAGCCCGGACTATTTTTCCCGCAATGGCGTGCCGCAGACCCCGCACGAACTTCAGAGCCACAACTGTATCAATATGCGCCTGCCGACGCTGGGTGGACTGTACGCGTGGGAGTTCTCCCGCGACGGCCAGCAGCTACGCGTCAGAGTGGAAGGACAGCTTACCTTTAATAACCTTTCCTCGCGGCTTGAGGCTGCTATGGCGGGGATGGGGCTGGCGCTGGTGCCGGAAGATACGGTAGAAGCGGCGGTGGGCGAAGGCAAGCTGGTGAAGGTGCTGGAAGAGTGGTGCGAGCCGTTTCCCGGCTATTATCTTTACTACCCGAGCCGCCGACAGCATACCGCCGCCTTTGCCCGGCTGATTGAGGCGCTGCGCTATAAGGGCTAAAGGGCGGAAATTCGCCCTTTAGCCGGACAATTACAGCGTCGCCATATCAATCACAAAGCGATATTTCACGTCGCTTTTCAGCATCCGCTGCCAGGCCTGGTTGATATCCGGCATGGCGATGACCTCCACGTCGGCGGTAACATTGTGCGCCCCGCAGAAGTTAAGCATCTCCTGGGTTTCCGCAATACCGCCAATCAGCGAGCCGGCGATCGATTTACGGCCCATAATCAGCGGGACGCTATTGACGATCGGGTCGAGATCGCCCAGATAGCCGACCAGCACCAGGGTACCATCAAGCGTCAGCGTCGGCAGATACGGATTCAGATCGTGGGCGTAGGGCACGGTATCAATAATTAAATCAAACTGGTTGGCAGCGTCCGCCATTTGCTGCTCGTCGGTGGAGAACAGCACGTGTTTTGCGCCCAGACGGCGCGCGTCGGCCTCTTTGCCCGGTGAGCGGGTAAAGAGGGTCACTTCCGCGCCGAGTGCCGCCGCCAGTTTGATCGCCATATGCCCGAGACCGCCCAGTCCCACCACCGCCACTTTACTGCCGCTGGTCACCTTCCAGTGACGCAGGGGAGACCAGGTGGTGATCCCGGCGCACAGCAGCGGCGCGGCACCTTTCAGATCCAGCCCGGCGGGAATTTTCACCACAAACTTCTCGCTGACCACGATCTTGTCTGAATAGCCGCCGTAGGTCGGGAGCTGGTCGTGCGGGTCGATACTGTTATAGGTCAGGGTCGGCCCGGCCTCGCAGTACTGCTCCAGCCCTTTTGCACAGGGATCACAGTGCTGACAGGAATCGACCATACAGCCCACGCCGACATAATCCCCGACGCTAAAGCCTTTTACTCGGCTGCCAACACGGCTGACCTTGCCGATAATTTCGTGGCCCGGCACCATCGGGTAGGTGGCATTGCCCCAGTCATTAAAGGCGCTGTGAATATCCGAGTGGCAGACGCCGCTGTAGAGAATATCGATAACAACATCCGTCTCGCGCGGGTCGCGGCGGGCAAAGCTGTGGGGAACCAGGTCCTGCTTAACGGCCAGGGCCGCATAGCCTTTTACATTGAGCATCTCTCTTCTCCATGATGTGCGCCTGAGGCTGCGGTATCGCAATGGCGCAAAGGTTGTAGGGTAATTCTGCGCAGATAACAGCGTGGTTCAAAAGAGGGAAAGTGGCAATAGGCGATACGGCAGAAAGCCCGGTCACCTGCGCGCCGGGCTTGAGGAGATTCAGCTATGGTGCGGTTGGTTCTGGCTGATGCGCAGGCCGTTTTCATCGAAGACCAGGCAACTGCCGGGCGCAAACGCAACGTCGATTTCTTGCCACGGGCTAAACCGGGCGTCGCCCGGCAGCAGGACTTTAATATTGTCGTGGCCGTAACACTGGCCAAAGAGATACGTATTGTTTCCCAGTCGTTCGACCACTTCGCACTGAAACGCCAGTACCGCACCGCTTGATGTGTCGGTGGAGAGATGTTCCGGGCGGATCCCCAGCGTTACCGACGCACCCACGTCCAGCGGCGTGGTGTCGATATCCAGCGTCAGGCTATTGCCTTCGTTAAGGGTGACTGCAAGCTGGCCCGGCTGCCAGTGGGTCACCACGGCGGGCAGGAAGTTCATCTTCGGCGAGCCGATAAACCCGGCGACAAACTTATTGATCGGGTTGTAGTAGAGCTCCATCGGCGCGCCCATCTGCTCCACCTTACCGCCGTTGATCACCACAATCTTATCGGCCAGGGTCATGGCTTCGACCTGATCGTGGGTCACATAGACCATGGTGGTTTTCAGCTCCTGGTGCAGGCGGGCGATATGCAGACGCATGTCGACGCGCAGCTCCGCATCGAGGTTAGAGAGCGGTTCATCAAACATAAACACGCGTGGGTTGCGCACAATCGCCCGGCCAATCGCCACGCGCTGACGTTGACCGCCGGAGAGCTGTTTTGGCTTACGGTCGAGAAGGGCGGAGAGCTGTAGCGTTTTGGCCACCATCTCTACCTGATGGCGGATCTCCGCTTTCGGGACTTTGTTGACCTTCAGCCCGTAGCCGATATTCTCCGCCACCGTCATATGCGGATAGAGCGCATAGGACTGAAATACCATCGACACGCCCCGGTGCGCGGGCGCCACGTCGTTCATCACCTCATTGCCGATCAGCACTTCACCTTCGCTGACCTCTTCCAGCCCGGCAATCATGCGCAGCAGCGTCGATTTACCGCAGCCCGAAGGTCCGACAAAAACCGCGAACTCGCCGTCTTCAATCGCGAGATCGACATTGTGCAGGGTCACCGCATTTCCGAACCGTTTGGTGACATTTCTCAGTTGTATACTCGACATCCACATTCCCCGAAGTCTGGCCGTTGTGTGCCGTTAGAATCAGGCGCCTGAAATGTCATTCTGTATTACGTATAACATTTCAGAGAAACAGCGTTAAGTTGCTGCGAAGACTATATCTTTCAGTATTCATCGGCCCTATATCGATGTTTCATTTCTGCAATCACGATCACACAACCCGCAGTTTCCTCTAGTTTTAAACCCCTTCAAAGCGTAGCGTATAACAAATCTGAGATGTTGGTGTTACAGGTTTAAACTCGCCAGATATCAGCTGTTTCTGGTTTGTGCCTGCGTTATGTAACCACATAAAAACCACAAATATGTTATACCTTCACATGAGGCTGGTAATGAAAAAGAACATACTTGCTGCACTTATCCTCTCCACGCTGGCCATCGGCCAGGTTCAGGCCGCGGGACAGCTTAATGTCTGGGAAGATATTAAGAAATCCGCCGGTATTAAAGATGCCATCAGCGATTTTGAAAAACAGTACAACGTTAAGGTCAACGTGCAGGAGATGCCCTACGCCCAGCAGCTGGAGAAACTGCGCCTTGACGGTCCGGCGGGGATTGGCCCTGACGTACTGGTGATCCCCAATGACCAGCTGGGTGGCGCGGTCGTGCAGGGCCTGCTGTCGCCGCTGGATCTCAGCGTCGAGAAAGCGGATGCCTTTACGCCGTCCTCGATTAACGCCTTCCGCATGGACAACGTACTCTACGGCGTGCCAAAAGCGGTCGAAACGCTGGTGCTGATTTATAACAAAGACCTGATCGCTAAGCCGCTCGATAGCCTGCAGGCCTGGTATGACTATTCAAAAACCCAGCGTGCGGAAAACAAATACGGCCTGCTCGCCAAGTTCGACCAGATCTACTACAGCTGGGGCGTGATTGGCCCGATGGGCGGCTATATCTTTGGCAAAAACGACAAGGGCGGTTTTAACCCGCTGGACGTGGGGATCAATAAGCCCGGCGCGGTCGAAGCCGTAACCTTCCTGAAAAAATTCTATGCCGACGGCGTCTTCCCGACCGGGATTATCGGCGATAACGGCCTGAACGCCATCGACTCCCTGTTTACCGAGAAAAAAGCGGCGGCGGTGATTAACGGCCCGTGGGCGTTCCAGCCTTATGAAGCGGCCGGGATCAACTACGGCGTGGCACCGCTCCCCAACCTGCCTGACGGTAAGCCGATGAGTTCATTCCTCGGCGTGAAGGGCTATGTGGTCTCTACCTGGAGTAAAGATAAAGCCCTGGCCCAGCAGTTTATCGACTTTATCAACCAGCCTCAGTATGTGAAAACCCGTTATATCGCTACCCGCGAAATCCCGGCCCAGAAGGCGATGATCGAGGATCCGCTGATTAAGAACGATGAAAAAGCCAGCGCCGTTGCGGTACAGGCCGCACGCGCTACGGCGATGCCGGGCATTGCCGAGATGGGTGAAGTCTGGGGGCCGTCCAACGCGGCGCTGGAACTTAGCCTGACCGGGAAACAGGATCCGAAAGCGGCCCTCGACGGTGCCGAAAAACAGATCAAGATGCAGATCGAAGCCATGCAGGCAAGCAATCAGTAATTCGTTGACGTAACGGACGGGAGGGCGACCTCCCGTTTACAGAAGGAGTCGTGTGTGATTATCAGTCCCAGCGAAAACATTGCTAAAGCCCAGGGCGCGGGGCGTCACGCCCTGTACGGCCTGCTGCTGGCTATCGTGCCGGGTTTCGGTCAGTTTTATCATCGTCAGTGGCTCAAGGGGCTTATCTTCCTGGTGCTGCTGAGCAGTTTTGTCGGCGTCTTCTACGACTTCCTGCAAGAAGGACTCTGGGGGCTGTATACCCTGGGCGAAGAAGTCCCGCGGGATAACTCCATCTTCCTGCTGGCGGAAGGGATTATCAGCGTCCTGATTATCGGGTTTGGGCTTACTGTGTACGGGCTGTCGATGCGCGATGCCTGGCTGAACGGCAAAAAGCGCGACGAAGGTTTGCAGCTCAACAGCGTCCGCAAGCAGTATCAGATGCTGCTCAGCGACGGTTTCCCCTATCTGATGATCACCCCCGGCTTTATCCTGCTGGTGTTTGTGGTGGTCTTCCCGATCCTGTTCGGTTTTGCCATCGCCTTCACCAACTACAACCTCTACCACACGCCGCCCGCGAAGCTGGTGGACTGGGTTGGGTTTAAAAACTTTATCAATATCTTCACCCTGTCGATCTGGCGCTCGACCTTCCTCGACGTGCTGCAGTGGACGGTGGTGTGGACGCTGCTCGCGACCACGTTGCAGTGCACCGTGGGCGTGCTGCTGGCGATCCTCGTTAACCAGAAAGACCTGCGCTTTAAGCCGCTGATACGCACCATTTTTATTCTGCCATGGGCGGTGCCGGGCTTTGTCACCATTCTGGTCTTTGCCGGGATGTTTAACGACTCGTTCGGGGTGATTAACAACGCGATTCTGGATTTCTTCGGCATTGCACCCAAGGCCTGGATGACCGATCCATTCTGGACCAAAACCGCGCTGATTATGATGCAGACCTGGCTGGGCTTCCCGTTTGTCTTTGCCATGACCACCGGCGTGCTGCAGGCGATCCCTGACGACCTCTATGAAGCGGCCACCATGGACGGTGCCAGCAGCTGGACCCGGATGCGGACCATTACGCTGCCGCTGGTGCTGTACTCCATCGCGCCGATCATCATCACCCAGTACACCTTCAACTTTAACAACTTCAACATTATTTACCTGTTTAACAACGGTGGACCGGCAGTGGTGGGGTCGAATGCGGGAGGCACCGATATCCTGGTGTCGTGGATTTATAAACTCACCATGTCCTCTTCGCAGTATGCGATAGCGGCAACCATCACCATCCTGCTGTCGATTTTTGTCGTCGGCCTGGCGCTGTGGCAGTTCCGCGCCACCAAATCTTTCAAAAACGACGACATGGCATAAGGGCAACGCAATGGCTAAATCACCCAGTATCCGGCGCGAGAAGTGGATCCGCCTCTCTCTGTCCTGGCTCGTTATCGTGCTGGTCTCGACGATTATTATCTACCCGCTGGTCTGGACGGTGGGCGCGTCGTTGAACGCCGGTAACAGCCTGCTCAGCAGCTCGATTATTCCGGAGAATCTCTCCTTCCAGCACTATGCCGATCTCTTTAACGGTCAGGTGAACTATGTCACCTGGTACTGGAACTCGATGAAAATCAGCTTCCTGACCATGGTGCTGACCTTAATCAGCGTCAGCTTTACCGCCTACGCTTTCTCGCGCTTTCGCTTTAAGGGGCGGCAGAACGGGCTGATGCTGTTTCTGCTGCTGCAGATGATCCCGCAGTTTTCGGCGCTGATTGCGATTTTCGTCCTCTCCCAGCTGCTCGGGCTGATTAACAGTCATCTGGCGCTGGTGCTGATCTACGTCGGCGGGATGATCCCGATGAATACGTATCTGATGAAGGGCTATCTCGACGCCATTCCGAAAGATCTGGACGAGTCGGCGCGTATGGACGGTGCCAGTAATTTCCGCATCTTTATCGAAATTATTATGCCGCTGTCGAAACCGATTGTGGCCGTGGTGGCGCTGTTCTCCTTCACCGGCCCGCTGGGTGATTTTATTCTCTCCAGCACCATTTTGCGTACCCCGGATAAGTACACGCTGCCCATCGGGCTGTATAACCTGGTGGCGCAAAAAATGGGGGCCAGCTACACCACCTACGCGGCGGGCGCTGTCCTGATCGCCGTTCCGGTGGCGATCCTCTACCTGGCCCTGCAGAAGTACTTCGTCTCCGGCCTGACCTCTGGCAGTACAAAAGGATAATTCTATGAAACGATTTACCCCGGCTTTACTGGCTGTTTGTCTGAGCTTTGGCGCGTATGCCGCCGACACGGTGAATACTCGTCCTTTTAACGCGATGCCCGCCGACTTTATCAAAGGGGCAGATATCTCCACGCTGCTGGAGGCCGAGCAGCACGGCGCGAAATTTTATAACCAGAATAACCAGCAGCAGGATGCGCTCGCCATTCTGAAGGCCAACGGCGTCAACTACGTTCGTCTGCGTCTGTGGGTGGATCCGAAAGACGAGCAGGGCAACACCTACGGCGGTGGTGCTAACGATCTTGAAACCACCGTGGCGCTGGCAAAGCGGGCGAAGGCGCAGGGAATGAAGCTGTTGCTCGATTTCCACTACAGCGACTTCTGGACCGATCCGGGCAAACAGTTTAAGCCCAAAGCCTGGGCGAAGATGGACTATCCGCAGCTTAAAACGGCTATCCACGACTATACCCGCGACACCATCGCCCGCTTTAAGCAGGAGGGTGTGCTGCCGGATATGGTGCAGATTGGCAATGAAATTAACGGTGGCATGCTGTGGCCGGAAGGCAAAAGCTGGGGACAGGACGGCGGCGAATTTGACCGGCTGGCGGGGCTGTTAAACGCGGCTATCGGCGGGTTGAAAGAAAACCTGAAGGGCGGCGAGCAGGTCAAAATTATGCTCCACCTGGCCGAGGGGACGAAGAACGACACCTTCCGCTGGTGGTTCGATGAAATCAGCAAGCGCAATGTGCCCTACGACATTATTGGGCTTTCTATGTACACCTACTGGAATGGGCCAATCAGCGCGCTGAAAAGCAATATGGACGATATTAGCCAGCGTTATAACAAAGACGTGATTGTGGTTGAGGCCGCCTATGCATATACCCTGGAAAACTGCGATAACGCGGAAAATAGTTTCCAGGCCAAAGAAGAAAAAGACGGCGGCTATCCGGCTACGGTTCAGGGGCAATATAACTATATCCACGATCTGATGCAGGCGGTTATTGACGTCAAAGGCGAGCGCGGCAAAGGCATCTTTTACTGGGAGCCGACCTGGATTGCCGTGCCGGGCACCACCTGGGCCACGGCCGCGGGCATGAAATATACAGAAGACCACTGGAAAGAGGGTAACGCGCGGGAAAATCAGGCGCTGTTTAATTGTCAGGGAAAAGTTTTACCGTCAATGAAAGTCTTTAATTAAATACAGCTGTATTTCAGGATCTTAAATATGAATAAATTTGCGCCTTTTAGTCCTAAGGTCGGCGGCGTATTGCATGGTGCCGACTATAACCCGGAACAGTGGGAAAACGATCCCGCGGTATTTGATCGCGATATTGCCATGATGGGAGAGGCAAACTGCAACGTGATGTCGGTGGGGATCTTCAGCTGGGCGAAGCTGGAGCCTCAGGAAGATGTATTCGATTTTGCCTGGCTCGATAATATTATCGATAAGCTGTGGGCGGCGAAGATCCACGTCTGGCTGGCGACGCCGAGCGCGGCGCGTCCGGCGTGGATGTCACAGAAATATCCGCAGGTGCTGCGGGTGGGGCGCGATCGGGTTCCGGCCCTGCACGGCGGGCGTCATAATCACTGTATGACCTCGCCGGTCTACCGTGCAAAGACTCTGAAAATCAATACCCTGCTGGCGGAGCGTTACTCCGACCATCCGGCGGTGCTGGGCTGGCATATCTCCAACGAATACGGCGGCGAGTGCCACTGCGATCTGTGCCAGGAGAAATTCCGCGAGTGGCTGCAGGCGCGGTACAAGACCCTGGAAGCGCTGAACCACGCCTGGTGGAGCACCTTCTGGAGCCACACCTACAGCGACTGGTCGCAGATCGAGTCGCCGTCACCGCAGGGCGAAGTGTCGATCCACGGCCTGAATCTCGACTGGCGGCGTTTCAATACCGCGCAGGTCACGGATTTCTGTCGCCATGAGATTGCGCCGCTGCGGGCGGTGAATGCCGATCTGCCGGTGACCACCAACTTTATGGAGTACTTCTACGACTACGATTACTGGCAGCTTTCGCAGCCGCTGGATTTCATTTCGTGGGACAGTTACCCGATGTGGCACCGGGACAAAGACGAAACCACGCTGGCCTGTTACACCGCCATGTACCACGACATGATGCGCAGCCTGAAAGGGGGAAGACCTTTTGTGCTGATGGAATCGACGCCGGGCACCACCAACTGGCAGCCGACCAGCAAGCTGAAAAAACCGGGCATGCACATTCTTTCCTCCCTGCAGGCGGTGGCCCACGGGGCCGATGCGGTGCAGTATTTCCAGTGGCGTAAAAGCCGGGGATCGGTGGAGAAATTCCACGGGGCGATTATCGATCATGTCGGTCATCTCGATACCCGTACCGGGCGGGAAGTCACGGCCCTCGGGGATATGCTCAAGCGCCTGCCGGGCGTGGCGGGCTGTCGTACCGAGGCAAAAGTGGCGATTATCTTCGACCAGCAAAACCGCTGGGCGCTGGATGACGCTGCCGGTCCGCGCAATAAAGGGATGGAGTACGAGAATACGGTCAACGAGCACTATCGACCGTTCTGGGAACAGGGTGTGGCCGTCGATGTGATTGACGCCGATGGCGATCTTAGCGGCTACGCGCTGGTTATCGCGCCCATGCTCTATATGGTGCGCGAGGGCTTTGCCGAACGGGCCGAGGCCTTTGTCGCCGGCGGCGGGCATCTGGTCACCACCTACTGGACCGGCGTGGTCAATGAAACGGACCTCTGCTATCTGGGCGGTTTCCCCGGTCCGCTGCGCAAGCTGCTGGGGATCTGGGCGGAAGAGATCGACTGTCTGGACGATCACGAACGTAACCAGGTCCAGGGTCTGGCGGGCAACGACGCCGGACTGCAGGGGCCGTATCAGGCCCGTCATCTGTGCGAGCTCATTCATACGGAAACGGCGAAACCGCTGGCGACCTATCGGGATGACTTCTATGCGGGCCGACCGGCGGTGACGGTCAATCATTTTGGCAACGGCAAGGCCTGGCATCTGGCCTCGCGCAACGATCTGGCCTTCCAGCGCGACTTCTTCGGCAGCCTTATACAGGCGCTGGCGCTGCCGCGCGCCATTGACTGTGATTTCCCACCTGCGGTGGTGGCGACGGCGCGCAGCGATGGCGAAACCCGCTATGTCTTTATCCAGAACTTTTCCGCGCAGCAGCAGACCCTGCATCTGCCGCAGGGCTATGCCGATGCCTTGTCTGGATCACAACTTAGCGGCCCGCTGGCGCTGATGCCGTGGGATTGTCGTATTCTTACCACCAGGGCGTAACCGCAGTTTTACCACGCCTGCCCATCCGGGCAGGCGTTCTTACATCCAGCCATCAGGAGCCTTCTATGGTCAGTCTGAAATCCTTTCTGCACTACTTCTCTCGTCCCGAACCCAGCGTGGAATTAAGTACCGGCGATCGGCAACAGATCCTTCGTCTGATAGAGGCGTTTGGCGGGCGAGACAATATCGAGAACGTTGATGCCTGTATTACCCGCTTGCGGGTCACGGTTAAAAAACTCTCTGCGGTCAGTTCGCAGCAGCTACAGAACGAAGGGGCGGCCGGGGTGATTATCCTGGGTAAGCAGGTGCATGCCGTCTTTGGAAAACAGTCTGACGCGCTGCGTCAGCTGCTGGATGAGCATTTTGCCGGAGAGTAGGGCGTAAAAAAGGGATAGCCTGCAAGGGCTATCCCTGACGCCATTCAGCGCGGTATTACCACCAGGCTTCTACCTGCACACCTACGTTCCAGGTGTCGCTGGCCTTGCCGTCGTTAAAGGCGTTGCCCTGTTCTGAGTCATTCAGATAAGAGGCGAATACGCGCAGTTCAGGACGGGACATAAAGTCCGGGCCGTCGGCCAGACCCAGCGCCACGGTATACTTCTCGCCGCTCTGTTTATAGTGGGAGCCGTCGGCGTAGCTCTCTTTCTGGTAAAAACCGCCCACCTCGCCAATCAGGCGCACATAATCCGTAAACTGGTACTGAGCGCGGCCGACCAGTGAGATCAGGCGCGCTTTTTCGGTGACCGCCGTCGTGTCGTTGGCGGAGCCCAGGGTCAGGACATGGTTCAGGGAGAACTTATCGGTAATCGGGATCAGACCGGTATTGATCACGCGGTAGCCGGTGGCGTCATTGACGTCGTTCCACATGTCATACCAGCCGCCGCCCTGGGAGACCATATTCTGCGCCAGACCCTTGTTGGCGTACTGCAGCACCAGCTTATTATAGCCGCCGAACATATCCTGACTGATCTCACCCGTCAGCATCACGCCGTTGTCGGCCTCGTACAGCCCGCCGTAGTCTTTCTGCTTATCGGTCGGGTTTGGCATGGCGTAGTCAATGCCGAACTCGGTCCATGCGCCGCTCCACGGCTTCCAGCCGGCATAGCGCAGGTCGATATAGTTGATATTCACATCATTGTCGCCATCCACGCGGTAGTCCACGTCATTAGCGTCGCCGCGCAGCCAGGCGATGGAGAAAGCCCCCGGACCGAAGCTGTAGTTCTCGATCCCCGCGCCGGAGCCGGAAATGTTCCAGTATTTGGTATCGATGATATGCAGGTCGTGGCGCTGATAGTAACGTTTCCCGCCCCAGATCACCGCGTTTGGATCGCCGGGGATCAGGCCTTTGATCTGCAGATTCAGCTGGCGCAGGCCAAACTCGGCGTCGTCACCAAAGGTGGTTTCGCTGTCGTTCGAGCCGTCGGAGACCATGCTGACCATGGTGGTCAGATAGAAACTGACATCGTTTTTCTTATACACCTCGGAGCCTAACTCCAGCTCACCGTAGGTATCCGCTTCGTTGCCCAGACGACCCAGCTTGTTCTTCTGCCACTCCTGCATCCCGCCATCCTGGGAGACGCCCACCCCGGACCGCAGATAGCCGTGAAAATCAATCGGGACGGAAGCGGCCAGCAGGGGAGATGACGTCAGCGCGGTGGCTAACGCCAGCGAGACTGTGCGCAGCGTAGTGTTCATAGCAATCCTCTTATTTTTTTGTATGACGTTCACATAATCGATGTCATAAGATGCCTGAACGAAGCGGTGGGCAATTGAATGATCTAAATAGTGTGATTAACTGCAAATAAAGAGGCGTATTTTGTTACGAGAGGTGAGTCTGTTCACAATGTGATGTATTGTGAGCGTCATACTTTTAAAGGGCTATCTACGCGAGTTGCTGTGGCGGTGAGCGTTTTTTTAAATGGTCCCTGTTACAATTCGGAGATACCAATATCAGGAACCTGACAATGAAGTCGAAAAGCGCGACCTTAGAAGATGTAGCCCGCCATGCGGGTGTCTCCTACCAGACCGTGTCCAGGGTACTCAACAAGTCGGCAAACGTATCCGAAGCCACGCGGCTTAAGGTTGAGAAATCAATCGAGTTATTACGCTACGTGCCCAATCGCCTTGCCCAGCAGCTGGTCGGCAAGCAGAGTCAGACGGTCGGGCTGGTGACGACGTCCCTGGCGCTTCATGCTCCCTCGCAGGTGGCGGCGGCGGTAAAACGCTATGCTAATCTGGAAGGCTGGCAGGTACTGATTTCGATGATTGATGAGAACGTCAATCATGGAATTCAGGATTCGCTTAATGAACTGAAGTCTCAGCGGGTGGAGAAAGTGATTATCAACGTCCCGCTGGAGACGGAAAAGGCGCAGAAAATCGCGGCTGACAACGATGATATTGTCTGTCTGTTCCTCGATGTCGATCCCTACAGCTCCGTGTATAACGTTTCGTTTAACCCGGCTGACGGTACCCGTGCCAGCGTCAAATATCTCTACGATCTTGGCCACCGGGATATCGCATTGCTGGCCGGGCCGGAAGGCTCCGTCTCGGCCCGGCTGCGGTTAAAAAGCTGGGTGGAGACGCTGGAAGGTTACGGCCTGAAGCCGGTGACGACGCTCCACGGTAACTGGGATGCGCAGAGCGGCTACGCCGGCGCGCTACAGATGCTGCGGGAAACGCCGCATTTTAGCGCCGTGCTGGTGGCGAACGACCAGATGGCGCTGGGCGTGCTGAGCGCGTTTCATCAGCATCAGATCTCCATCCCCGGCGAGAAGTCGGTGGTAGGCTATGACGATACCTACGAAAGCTCGTTTTTCTATCCGGCACTGACGACGGTCTCCCTCGACCTGGATCTGCAGGGAAAAGAGGCCGTGCGGCATATCCTTAACGGGTCAGGAACTTCGGCGGTTCTGCCTGCCAACCTGGTAGTGCGGCACTCGACCGGGCCGAAAAACGAGGGCGGGCAAAATCTGCAGGCGATTGCCGAACAGCTCCAGGCGCTGGCAAGACAGCTGTCGCGGTAACGTCTACGTAGCGCTTCTCTGAAACCGCCAGCCCCTTGTAATTAGGGGCTTTTGACGAGGAGCGTTTGCGTTTAGTATCTGTTGTTATTGCTAAAAAACTCACCAACCAACGGGCAACCGCCATGTTTAAGCGTCTCCTTTCTGCCATCAGCGGCAAAAAAACACCCGAACAACCGTCTGCAGCGCCAGCCACCGAACCCACCCTGGACGACGAACTGATTGTCGCTTACGATTCCTATGGTCGCGAAATGCAGATCCCGCGCCGCGAGTGGCGCGAGAAGGTGTTTCTGCCGTCGCTGGACGAGAAACGCGATGATGCAGCCGGACTCTATCAGGCCATTATTAACGGCCTGAACGACGGCTTTGCCGCTGACCTGATACCTGCCGCCGCGCGTCTGGTGGAGATCGACGATATCCCGGAGCGCAGCCATACCATTCAGGGCATCGTGCTTATGGAAAATGGGGAGCTGTCAGCTGCAGAAACCACCCTGCGGGCGGGCATGGCTAAAGCGGGTGAAACCGGCACGCTGCTGACCAATCTGGCGAAGGTATTTGCCGAACGCGGGGAAGAAGAGCGTGCAGACCACACCCTGTGGCAGGCTATTCAGGCCGATCCGAATCAGGATAACGGCCTGCTGTGGTGGGCGACTATTCAGCAGGAGCGTGGCGGAGACGAGGCGTATCTGGCTGCACTGAACCGGGCTGCGGCACTGCCCGGTAGCTGGCGGGCGCAGCTGTGGCTGGCGCGTCATTATCTGCAACACAACGACGTCGATGCGGCCCGGGCGCTGTATCAGGACGTGCTGGCGGGTGGACTGTATGACGAAAACGCCCTGATGATGGTCACCGGCGATCTCGGTAATAGCGGGCAAATTCCGCTGATGATTGAGCTGGTGGCGCCGGTTTACGACGTACAGCGGCACGACCCGATGGCCGGGATCAACTTACTCCGCGCCTGGCAGGCGCTGGGCAATGCCGACGAGGGCGAAAAGCTGCTGGAGCGCTTGTATGCCCTGGGTTACACGCCGCTGAAACAGCATCTGGACGAATTTACCCGCGCCTTCCAGGAGATGCGTGAGCAGGAATCATCCGGCGTTCCCGCCGATCCGGCGCAGATGCAGATTAACACGCTCGCGCTTACCCAGCCGATCTGGCATTACGGCCTGAACAATGCGACCTGGTTCTTCAGCCAGAAACCGAAAGATGCCCCGATCGTGGGCTTCTTTGCCTGGTCGAAAATTACCGACGGCCAACAGCAGGGCGAGTCGCAGCGTGAAGATGATATCGGCCGCCTGACCCGCGCTATCCCGCTGTATTTCGCCGAAGCCGCGCATTATCAGAGCGACTGCGCCAGCCGCTTCTATGTGCAGGTAGTTGAAGGCGGCGGACCGGTACTGATGGGCAGTGAAATCGACGGCAATGACCTGTTCGATATCGTCCCGCCTGAAATGCAGTACTTCGTCACCGGCGCGATGGGCTGTAGTGGAGAAGGGGAGCGCCGCGAGTGGCAAATCTCACTCAGCCTGTGGGACTGCGCTACCCGTGAGAAAAAATCCACCGAAAGCACGCGTGTAACCCAGGCGCAACTCGGCGCTCAGGTACTGGAGCTTGAACAGCGCCTGCTGGCGCAGACGGGCCTGCCGCGTACCGAGCCCTTTGATGCCTTCTGGCGGCGTCCGTCGGTGGAGGCCATCGATATCTATCTTGGCGAACTGGCCCAGGCATTCACCCTGACGATGGTCGCCAATAAAATCACCCCGCCCGACGCGATGTGGGGTGAGCGGACCATGCTGGAGTGGCCGCTACAGATGGCGCTGCAGTGGCCGGAGATCGATACGCCGAAGCTAATGTATCTCTCCGGACTTGGCAAAGCTTTCGATTATCGCTCCGGCATTCTCAACGAATTCCAGCGCCGCACGCTGGAACTGCTGCGGGAAGCCGAAAACAGCAATAGCCCGACGGCGCGTCTGGCACCTCTGGTGTGGAAACTCTTCGGTATGGACGATGAGCTGCGTGCTCACCGGGATAATCTGCCGGAGGGGACGGAGAGTGCGTATCGGGAGTGGCTGGAGCGGGTGGGGGAGAAGTGAGGTCTGTGTGCTGAGAATACAATTCACCTTTGTAGCATCAGCAGCATAAAGGGCCTCAATTAAAAGAAAACTTCGCCAGCGCAATTAGCGCTGGCTCTCCATCCTACGCATTCCAGTCGTTGTGGCGGGGGCCGTATCCGCACGAAAGCGGGTATCAGTGTCGCGTTGTACTGATAAGCCATTACAGCCATTCATTTTATTTTGCTAATTATATTCCAGAGTTACATTTCCATTTCTCTTTGACCGTAAAACGTCTTTCGATATATAGCGCCTGTCACTATGGTATTTCGGTATCGGCAAAATTAGATACCAGGGACAGGCAATGCGCATAGAAGAAGAGATTTTTCTTGATGATTATGGAATGAGGCGAAAGAGATTTGTCTACGATCGACGTATTCATCATAGCTATGTTTTTGTTGCCGGTAACGAGGTATACACTGTCATTGTTGGCAGCCTGGCTGACGAGCTGACCTTTACCCGAATTGGATACAAAATGCCGATGAAGTCCTCATTCCCGGTTAACGGAATGGCCGAAGTCTACTTTGACGTGTTCGATGGCATTGATAGCTTGGGCGATTTTCGCCATGTCAGGTTTGTGGGACTAGGGGGAGCTGTTGTTTTGCAGACGGTTTCGCTGGTATTAATCGCGCACTTTGAGACGTTTAACGTTGGTGGCTTCGTTTTTCAGGCCGCATCTGGCGGGGTTGTTGACATTGGTCGCCGTACCTCACTGGAAGATACCTATGACTATATGCTTGGGTTGAAAAATGAACCACGGTATAATATATGTACAGGGCTGCGGAAGAAAGCTCCACGGCCTCTGATTCCAGAAGATTTCCATGCGTATAAAACAGTTACAGAGGGGAGAGCCTGCTATGTCATCTTGTAATAAGCACCAACGTTCTACGGTTCTCACCCCAGATAACGGTCAGAAGAAAGTTCTACAGGCCCTGGTTTCTGCTGAGTTGAACACTCATACCCTTAGCGCAGAAGCGTACAAGAGCGGCCTTAAAGCGAATATAAGCCACTCTTCTGCCACCTTGCTACGCAGCAAACTAAAAGGTCATCTTGTTCGTAAACTGCAAGAACTCTGACAGACCCTGGACACCGCTTTTACTTGCCCATCTGCAAACATACGTCGATAAACGCACGTAGCTTAGGCTGGTTTCGTGCTGCCTTTGAGAAATAAAGAAACAGCCCATCGTTTCCCGGAGAGAGGTCAAGCAATGCTGCTTCCAACGTGCCATTGGCGAGTTCACGGGAGGCATGAAAGGTGGAGGAGTAGATCAGTCCTGTGCCCCTGACGGCAAGGCTTCGCATTAGCTCACCATCATTAACGGTCACTGAACCCGCCGGCTCGATTCTGACGCTTTCTTTATTTTCGATAAATTCCCAGCGGTAAATATCGCCCTTTTCCGGGCGGCGAAAGCGGATGCATTCATGGCGAGCAAGATCGCTGACGACTTCAGGTTTTCCATTGCGGCGGAAATAGTCCGGTGAGCCAAATACCGCCCATTTAAACGGCGGGGAAAGACGGATCGCGATCATATCCTGCTCAATGTATGAGCCAATCATAATACCGGCGTCGTAACCTTCGGAGACGAAGTTATCGTGCCGGTTGCTGACCGTGATATCGACATTCAGGTTTGGCCATGCCTGACGAAATACCGGTAAGAGAGGTTCAATAACGTGGGGGATCGCCAGACGCTCGACGATTAACTTCAGTGTCCCGGACGGTGTCTGTGCCGACTGCGCGATCTCTTCAAAACCCGTGGCAATAACCTGTGCCGCAGGTTGTATTCGCTGAAGCAGCGATTCACCAGACTCGGTAAGCGCCATCTTTCGCGTCGTGCGGTGGAAAAGGGGGACGCCAAGCCGATGCTCCAGTCGCTGCAGGGCCAGACTTACTGCTCCCGGCGTCTTATTCAGATCCATCGCGGCTTTACGAATACTCAGTCGTTTCGCGATTGCCAGAAACTCTGCCAGGCCATCAAAACTGTCGGACTGCCCCATTAAGCTTCCTCGTCATTAATCTTCGATTGAACCATTTTACACGATTAAACCACGCCAATTAAAAATCATTACATCGTTTTATTAAACAAAATGTCCCGATTTTACCGGCTGTTTTCAGGCATTTCTCGCGGATATAGTCGGCAGACATCACCCGCAAAAGGAGTTTTCTATGTCCGTTTTTAAATTATGCGCAGGCCTTATCGCCGCAATAGCCGTATTCGCAACCGCATCCCCGGCTTTCGCTCAGGGCGATCGCAAAGCAGATAAGATCTTGATCGTCGTCTCGAGCCTGGATAAAAAAACGCCGGATCTGGTCGGCGGCTTCTGGCTTCCGGAACTGACTCATCCGGTAGAGGTTTTTGACAAAGCAGGTCTGGATTACGATATCGCCAGCCCCAAAGGCGGGCTGCCGCCTTTCGACGGGTTTGACCTGAAAGACCGCGCGAATCTGGATTTCTGGACCAACCCAGGGCATCGCAACAAGCTGGCTAATTCCATCCCGCTGGCAAAGGTTGACCCTTCTGAATACAGTGCGATCCTGCTGGTCGGCGGGCATGGGCCCATGTGGGACTTTGTGAATAATCCCCAATTAACGAACATCGTTAAAACCATGTATGAGAACAATGACATTATCAGCGCGGTCTGCCACGGCCCGGCAGGGCTGTTGAATGTGAGACTCAGCAATGGCGAGCTGTTAATTAAGGGGCGTCACCTGACCGGTTTTACCGCTGAAGAAGAGAAGTCCCGCCAGTACGATAAAATCGTCCCGTTTGAGCTTGAAGCGGCGTTGAAAAAAGACGGTGCCTCCTTCGAGGAAGCGCCGATTTTCGAAAACAAAGTTGTCGTCGATGGACGGCTGATCACCGGGCAGAATCCGGCATCGGCAAAAACGCTGGGTGAAGCCGTGGTCAAGGCTCTGCAGACGAAAGCGTAATTCGGTATTAATAATTTGCGTCAGGTGCTGTATGCCTGACGCAAAACGAACCGCTAACGTTTGGCAAGAACCACGTCAGCAACCCTACAGACCCAGCTCTGATAGTCCCGGATGGTCATCCGGACGACGTCCCAGCGGCCAGTGGAACTTGCGTTCGCTTTCCTTGATAGGCATGTCATTGATACAGGCAAAACGGCGCTGCATCAGACCATCTTCGCCGAATTCCCAGTTCTCGTTTCCGTAAGAACGGAACCAGTTACCTGAGTCATCGTGCCATTCGTAGGCATAACGGACGGCAATACGATTGCCTCCAAATGCCCATAATTCTTTAATCAGGCGATACTCAAGTTCCTTTTTCCATTTGCGTTCAAGAAACCCTCTGGCTTCTTCACGATTGTTTGCAAACTCTGCACGGTTACGCCATTGAGTATCCAGCGAATATGCCAGCGAGACTTTTTCAGCATCGCGACTGTTCCAGCCATCTTCAGCGAGACGGACCTTCTCAATCGCAGACTCGAGGGAGAAGGGGGGAAGCGGCGGACGGCTTTGTGTATCTGACATGGTAAAGACTCCTCTAAAGAGATAACCCGTTTGTCGATATTCAGACTGTGCATTGATGGTAGAACGATCGTTCTACCCGGTCAAGGGGATGTTTAATCAGCAAGGCAGATGGCGTTGGGAATCAGACAGAGTCATGCCTCCAGTAAACCTGGATAGTTAAACGGTTTTCATCTGAGGAGCTTAGGTCTCTGTTACGAGACCTGTTTTAGTAACAGCTGAGCAATATCTCTTGCATCGTCGGCGGCGCTGTCATCGCCCATAACATGCGATGTGGTGATGGCGCCCTCGATCAGTATCAGCAATTGTCTGGCGAGGGATGAGGCGTGCTCAATATTCAGTTGCCCGGTAAGTTCGAGCGCGTAATCCCGTATTTTCTGTTTATGCAGTCTGGCGATCTGGCGAACAGGATCGGCACTATCACCCACTTCACCCGCGGTGTTGATAAATGCGCATCCACGATATCCTTCTGACTCAAACCAGCTTTTTAGTACAGTGAACATATTCAGTATGCGCGCCTGCGGCGTATCGGCTTTGTCGCACTCGGTCCTGAACCATTCCATCCAGCGTACATCACGCGCATTCAGCGCCGCGACAGCCACTTCGTCTTTGTTGGCGAAATAGTGATATATACTTTTGCGGGCTACGCCTGATGTCTTCACCAAAAGCGCCATACCGGTAGCATGAATACCGTTCCGGTAGATGAGTTGCTCGGCAGACGCGAGGATTTTGTCCCGGGTGTTCGTTGTGTTTTTGTTCATATGATAGAGGGTAGAACGATCATTCTTTCCTGGTCAAGTTTCCCGATTACGCTGACAGAGGCTGGCAGGCAAAATTCGATGTTCTCCTACTTTGGTCCAGGCCTGAAATCACAGTGAAAAGCGGACCTTGGTTTGAAACAGGCCAGCATAGTCAATTTGCGCGGGCAGGTTTTATATGTAAATGTACCCGCTGATGCCCGGCTTAAGGTGGAAAAAATGTTAAAAATCAGAATGTCACGACCCTCTGAAGCGCCAGAAATTATACAGATCTGGAAAAACTCTGTAGATGCCACGCATGATTTTCTGACTGCGAAAGACCGACAAGAGATCGAAAAAGAAGTCATCGGTTTTTTTTCAGAAACCCCGGTATGGGTTGCTACCGATCGGGAAGACCATCCCCTGGGATTTATGTTTTTGCATGATGGTCATCTGGAGGCGCTTTTTGTCGATGCTTCTGCTCGCGGGCTTGGCGTCGGAAAACAGTTGATATCCCATGCCCTGGCGCTTCATCCTGATTTAAGCGTCGATGTGAATGAACAAAACCAGCAGGCCGTCGGGTTTTATCAATATATGGGCTTTCAGGTTACAGGGCGTTCCGCGCGGGATAGTCAGGGCAGGCCGTATCCTCTGTTACATCTGAGCAAAGAGCCGCTCGTCAATGACGGGTCTGATGATTGACCCGAACCACCGGGCACGATGTTACTCCAGGTCTGGTCTTTGGTTGCTGACTTCGTCATTCGCTCCGCTTAATTTACACTTGCCCGGTGAGTAGCCGAATTTACGCAGAAACGCGCGAGAAAAGGCCTCGGCACTGCCGAAGCCAACCATCGCGGCGGCTGACTTGACGCTTCGTCCGGATCGCAAATGGGCTGCCCCCAGAGCTAAACGCCAGCGGGTCAAATACGCACCGGGTGGTTCTCCGACGGTTTTCCTGAAGACTTCAATAAACTGCGCACGGGAGAGCCCCGAGATAGCGGAGAGATCGGGGAGCTGCCACTTCCGCGCGGGATCATCGTGCATAGCGACAAGGCTCATGTGCAGTCTGGGGTGGGCAAGCCCCGCTAACAATCCCGCATCAACCGTTCCCCTCGCGATGGCCCGCCGAATGGCCAGCACCACGATGACCTCACACAGGCGTGTCTGCACGGCACCGCCACCGCAACGGGCAACGTCGCTCTCCGCGACGATGAGCTCTGCCAGGCTTTGTAACTGCGGCATCTCGTCTATGGAAAAGCACAGCTCGTCTGGCAATGCACCGACCAGTGGATTCGCGCTACCGCCAAAATCAACTCTGGCGGCAGCGCATAACGTTGCCCCGACGGGCAAACCGCCTGACGATCTGGCACGGTAGAGCAAATGGCTCGGTGCGCCTGTGCCATTGGTATCGATGATAAGAAGGTTCGCCGAAGTGGTCGAATCGCAATGCGCCACCCGCAGGGGGAAGGCTTTCAGGAAGGCGGTCAACCGGTCATATCTTCGTGGCATATTCAGACTTTCAATCATGCTTTTCTCAAACCTCCTTACCGTGAATCTTTTATTCTACTTCAACGCCCTATGATGACCTAAACGATTGACTGGAGAAGCCATGACACAAGATTCTGCCGCTAAATTCGACGCGACTCGCGCAGGAGAATACGCACGACAAAGCCGGATTGCCCTGGCCGGATATGATGCCTGCCACGAACTTTCTGCCTGCATGCTCTCTGCTGCGCTGGGGGAAGGAAAGCCTGCGCGTGTGCTGGTGGTCGGTGCCGGAGGAACGGCTGGTGAAATCATCGCCTCCGCGACACTGGAGCCGCACTGGTCTTTTGTCGCCGTCGACCCCTCGCAGCCGATGCTGGAACTTGCTCGCGCGAATATAGCCGGGGCAGGGGTGGCAAACCGGGTAGAAACCGTTCTCGGTGCGCTCGCAGATTTGGATGCTTCCCCCACGTTTGATGCCGCCATCATGACTGGCGTGCTGCACCATCTACCCGGCGATAAGGCGAAGCACGACATTCTGGCTCAGATTGCCATGCGTCTGAAACCGGGCGCGCCGCTGGTTGTTGCGGGAAACTACCGGGCGTACGCTTCGCAACCTTTGCTGATGGCGGCATGGGCAAATCGCTGGCGCATGAACGGCGCGGGGACGGAAGAGCTCCAGTCTAAAATGAACAAAATTTTGCAGGGCGCAGAGCCACCTCTGTCGGAAAATGCCGTTTTTACCTTGCTTAGCGACGCGGGCTTTGAAGACCCCGTACGCTTCTTTTCCAGCCTGTTCTGGGGAGCCTGGCTGGCGCGGCGTGCTGCAGGGGTGAAGTGAGCGAGGAGCGGAAGGAAATAATGTATAATCCAATAATCTACACCGTTTCTCTATTCTATTAAAATGAGATGATACAATGAAATTTGAAGACACTTTTTTTAGTCGAGAGGAAAGATATTCGATAGGGATTGAAAAAGAGAGCGGTCGATATTATTTATCCATTCCTGTAACCAATCACATGATTGATTACGAAGAATATTATGAGATAAGTGAAAGTGACTATAATATTCTGCTGGAGAATCCAGATGTGGCGGTAAATTTTGCTAAACAATGCAAAAAACGAGAAAAAGATGATCTTCTAATCGTAAAGCCAGGTGAGCTTAGGGGCATTGCTTCATAGCAACATGTTGTTTGTTAGACGCAATGTAAATATCCAATCGGAGCGGCCAGACATATTTAGATAATCTACCAACCGTGGCATAACGTCCTCTCTGGCCCAAAACGATCGGTTCATCACGCAGGTCTGCTATGAGCGAAGAGCGGACGTTCATAACGTCCGTCTATATTATTCTTCAAAAGGCTGATATTGATAAACTAAGTAGATTTAGGTATTTGCGTGAAAGTATTCAGCTGATTGGAGATTGCATGTTAGGGGAGCGAAAGAAAGATGGCTCGCCTAACAGCCATCTAGGGTCGACTCGCCTTCCAACGATTTTCTCTATATAGCTGGATTCAGTTTTTGCGTTTGGAAGCTCCAATCCTGCCTCTATTACCATGCCGTTAATATAGACAAACATCTTTTCGTAAAAATAGTCACAACCCATTAAACATACGGGCATAACAATGTATGGATCTAATCTTTCTGCATCATTGCAATTAGCTCTCGGTTTTTTATGAGCCGTCACCAAACTTTGAATGCTAAACTCTCTCCCACAAATAGCACAATTCTCATGAGTTTTATCTTTAAATAACCACTCTTGAAGAATATGTTGTTCTTTCCTTGCCACTTGTTCCCTTGTATCATCAGTCCCATCTTCAAGAAGTGCTCTTAATCTACGAAGATACAACTCATAAGAGTTAAATTCTTGAATTTCATCCTGCAATAATTTTCTTCGACCAATCAAGCTGTAAGTATAACGTGTTCTGCCTTGGGTTTTATCAACGTAAATAAGTGGTGAGTGATTTGTTGTTTTAAGCACATTTGCACTCCCATAACCTTTTTGTAATAAATTTTTCTTTAATGCCGAGAATGATGTTTCCGTATGGTTCTCGAAAAATATTAATATATCTTTCTCGATATCGTTTAACTTTGTCGTTTCACCTATAAATTTAACGTCTGAGCTACTGTTAACCAAAAATATAGAGCTTTTAAGATAAGCATGTATCATATCAACTGGTGGGTATGGGTAATGGTAACTTCGCCCATCCAAAGAATTCCTAAATGTTGAGGCTAACTTATAGGAATCAATGCTATGAATAACCCCGAATATCTTCTCGCAATAGTTAATAATAGTATTGTCTCTATTTTCGAAAATGTACCAATAGTCACTCCCGTTGGCTTTAACCCATGAGTTTTTAGATTTCTCAATGAGGAAAAGTATAAGCTGGTAATAGTCACCCAAGTCTTCTTTAATATAATTTAAATTAGCTATCCCACAACGACCTGGTAGCCCTTGGGCCTTTTTTAGTAGTTTCCTAAGCTCATTGATATGAGCCTTTTTAAGCAAACATGTGTCATTATTAATTCCAATTGAATTTCTTGTGGCAACTTTTAACTCCGGCGAATAAAACTCATAACCACAATCAATATTAAGATCTTCAATTAAATTAAATATTCCTTTTACATGTGTATGTTGGCTGATTAGGTTGGTAGCTGTGATGTGTTTCTCAAATTCTGATGTCAACCAGTATTCTCTTGATTGTAAAATATCAACAAAATGACGCAATGAAGTGATAGAATCCTTATTTGAATAGTCCCTAAACTTGCAATTAAGTAACTGTCTGATCCTTTCTCTAGTACCTATATTAAACCTGTTTGCAGTTTCATCTAATGTTGGCCAAGGCGATTCATGTAACCCATAGTAATATTTTATTATTTCTATATCTCTTTTCTTATTCCCTCCACTTTTAATGTTTCCATCAAGAAACTCAATCAATTCAGCTTCAATAGTCATTGAATCCTCTTTTTTTAAAAGATTAATTTGTTACTTGAGCGCTCAGTAAAAATAATAATACTGTATATATTTATTATATCAACACATATTTTAAGGTTGTTTCCAAAGCACTATCGAACATTTTAATTACAGTCCGCTTCTGGCACAGGGCTGCTGTTGCAGCCCTGACAACCTTAGACTTCAATCGATTCAGAAATCTCTAACGCATCATCGACTTCAATGCCCAGATAACGGACCGTGCTTTACAGTTTCTTATGACCTAACAGGAGTTGAATCACACGAAGATTCTTAGTTTTCTTGTAGATCAGGTAAGGTTTTGTTCTTCTCATGGAATGTGTACTGTAAAGCGAATCTTCGAGACCAATTTTTGCTACCCACCCATGAAAAATTCGGTTGTATTGCCGGGGTGATATGTGTTGGTTAGTACCGACCCGAGATCGGAACAGGTAGTCTTTACTGCATAAATTGCCAAGCTTTATCAATGCAGAAACAGCCTCTCTTGTCCCTTTGGTTATCTCAAATTGGACAGGGCTGCCGGTTTTCTGTTGTAGCACCGTAGCTCTGCTTGAAACAGAGCTACCATATGCAACATCAGATACTTTGAGTTTTACCAGATCACAGCCTCGAAGCTTACTATCAAGGGCCATATTGAACAGAGCCAAATCGCGCGTTTTACCTTCCAGTTCAAGCCTGATTCGGATCCCCCAGATATGAGATATCTGAAGTGGTCTTTTTTGGCCGATGATACGGTCTTTGTTCCACGGTGATGTGTTCATACTCAAATCTCCTGAAATGTGGGTGATCTGAGTATGGCTGTCCCTCATGAGTGAGAAGCGGACATCTTTTCCTATAACGGGCTGCACGCCTTAATAGCCATTGGTCATCCACAATATTTTAGCTACATCATCTAACCCGTCTGGAAGATGTTCCCTATACTAGTTGAGATATGAAGGAAATGCTGCTTTTTGCAACTCATCAAGTATCGCAATAACTTCAGTGCCTAACCCACATGCCAGAGGCCCTCTAAAGGAGAATGGTATGATCATGCAGGATACTTACATTCCCATCGATAATTAAATTATCCCTCAGGCTGTACACCAAGATGAGTACGGTTCATCTCAATAAAAACTATGTTTTACAGTATGTTGTGGATCATTAATGTCACCATCAACCCGACAACGGCTGATATTTTTGAATAAAGCTCCTAAAGAGTGATATATATATGCCGATAACTAAGTAAATATAACGTCTATTGCCTGAGATTGGATATATACCTCATGAATGAGAAAAGTATTGTCGGAACAACCGCTGGTATAATTGGCAGCTCTGAAAATTACGCAGACAATGTAGTCTTGGGGGCAACCAGAGGTCATGGATTTGCTGCTGAAAAAGCGAATCACCTTAAGGATGTGATGTCAGGGAAAAATGCAAAGATTGTTGGCGGTGACAATGTCAAAAATGGCGCTGACAGACTGGTGGATGGCATTCACATACAAACAAAATATTGTAATTCAGGCTCAAAATGTATCAGTGAATGTTTTGAAAATGGAACTTTCCGCTACTTAAACACTGATGGTACTCCTATGCAAATAGAAGTACCGTCAGATAAATATGATGATGCGGTGAAGGCAATGGAGAATAGAATAAAAAATAATCAGGTGCCAGGTATAAAAGATCCAGAATTAGCGAAAGATATTGTCAGAAAAGGTTCATTCACATATGAACAAGTAAGGAATATTGCTAAATTTGGTACTATTGAAAGCTTAACTTATGATGCAATAAACGGCATTAAGTTGGCTGGTACTGCAATGGGAATCTCTGCGGCTGTTTCATTCGCTGTCGCTCTATGGAATGGCGAAGACTGGGATAAAGCTCTTGAATCATCTTGCTATGCTGGATTAAAAGTGGGTGGTGTAGCCTGGGTTAGTAGCATCATTACTGCTCAACTTGGCAGAACAGGAATAGAACAAAGTTTGCGTGGCGCTACAGATTGGATCGTTCAGCAAATGGGGCCTAAAGCTGCCGCATGGATTGCAAATGGTTTACGATCAGGTAATGCGATTTATGGTGCCGCTGCGATGAACCACGTTAGCAAACTTTTGCGCGGGAATATCGTCACAGGTGTTGTCACTACTCTGGTTATATCTTCGGTAGATTTTGTTCGAATGTTTCAGGGCCGATGCTCAGGCGCTCAATTATTCAAGAATGTTACAGCTACTGCATCTGGAGTTGCTGGCGGAACAGGTGGCTGGATGGCAGGCGCTGCTGGAGGAGCCGCATTGGGTTCACTTATTCCTTTCGTTGGCACGGCTGCAGGCGGAATCATCGGGGGGTTACTAGGTGCGTTTGCCGGTGGTACGGCTGCAAATGCTGCAGTTTCAGCTATTCTCGATGAGTTTATTGAGGACGATGCTAAAGAAATGCTTAAAATAGTTGAAGAAGCATTTGGTGAACTTGCTTTTAATTATCTGTTAAGTGAGCAAGAGGCAAAGTCAGTTATTGATGGCTTTAAAGAGAAGGACGTACCAGATTTTTTGCGAGATATGTATGCATCTTCTGACCGCCCGTTGTTTGCAAAAAATGAATTTGAACCAATGATTATAAATATTGCTAAGAATAGGAATGTTATTTCTCTACCTACTGATGCTCAACTATTACAAAAAACCGCAAAAATCATAGATACCCTTGTAGCAGCTTAATTATTCAGTGTGTATTAGCTCAGGTATGAGCTAATACATCACATTACGTCCATATCATTCCCGAATAGAATATTAATTCGTTTAATAGTAATTAAATTTTTATGCCTCATTAGGTTTGGGAATCGGAACATGAACCAACTGAAAGCAACCTTTGGTGACAGAGCCCATCTGATCTGCCCCCTGTTGATTAACATAGGCTGGCACTAGCAACGTCCGCTTCTGGTACTGAGCGGACGGATAATGCCTTTTTCGCCGGATGAGTAGACCGGCTTTTATCTCTTCAGCATCGTTCCTTGATCACGGTCTCGCCAGTCCGGTTTTCTAACTCATAGAGATGAAACGGGGTGTGCCCCGCGATAAGATCGGCAAGGTCGGGAGAGTGGCTGGTTAACCATATTTGCGAATACCGCGACGATTCCACAATAAGTTTCGCCAGTGCCGGAAGCAAAAGTGGGTGCAGGCTATTCTCCGGTTCATTTAACGCAAAGAATGAAGGGGGACGTGGGCTAAGCAGCGCAACGGCCAGGCATAAAAAACGCAATGTTCCGTCTGACATTTCGCTCGCCAGCAAAGGGCGACGTACGCCTTGTCGTCGCATTTTCATCTCAAATAAGGAGTTCACATTCTCACAATAAAATGTGCACTCAGGAAACGCATCAGCAAGTATTTCAGTCAGTAATTCTGAATCACCAATTTCAATAATGGTCTGAAATGCTGCCGCCAGATTGGCGCCGTCACTAAATAATACCGGAGAACGGTTTCCGACATTGGCTGTCCTCAGCGCGGATTTTTTAGAGATATCAAATTCGTGATAAAAACGCCATTTCCGCATCGTTTCTCTAACCTGAGAGATCTCCGGATATTTATGAGGCTCGCCGACGTGACCGAAAATGGATTCATTCTCATAGACTACATCCGTAAACGCATTTTTATGGCCATCAATATCGACTAAAAAAGCGGCGCTATTTTTACGATGTAAGACGTTCGAAGCGGGACGTCGTCCGGACTGACCAACCCATATGTTCTCTTCTTTGAAGACAGGATCTAAGTAAAAATGAGTGGGATAGGGCAGCCTATCCGGAAATCCAATTTGCATTTCATAGTCAAAATCATCAGTCTGGCAGGACAAGACGACGCGCTTTGGTTGCCTGGCTGTTACGCGAGATTCCCCTGACCACATCACATTCTCAAGCCCGCCTTCGTCACTGAGATGTCTCGAAAACTGACCGTCAGCAGCAGCCGAGAGTAACTGGATGCCTTTGTAAATATTTGATTTTCCACAGCCATTGCTGCCAACGACAACATTCAGTTTGCCAAGTTCAATGTCAATATTACGTACCGAACGAAAGTTTTGTATTTGAATGCGGTTAATCATGGCTCACTTTCCGTTGTGTCACAAAGCAGGGAGATCAAGGTACAGCAGAATACTCTATTCCCCGCGACTTTTCTGAGGGATAACCCGCGAGGGGTATTACGAGTGCTTATTTTCATCATCTGACGGTACACGGCATTTCTCCTTCAGTACGAAGGCGTTATCCGTACAGAATTCTATATAAGCTCTTGCCGCCGCCGATACATGCCTGTGTTTTTTATAAACCAGATGCAATGAAGAGAAGGGTAATCGTGTCTGAGGCAATATCTCAATCAGTTGTCCGCTGTGAATATATTCAGCAGCAAAAAATGCAGGCAATTCGGTAATCCAGGCTCCTGCCAGGGCTCCCGCACGCAAATGAAGGTAGTCATTTACCGTAAAGGTGGCAGGAACATCCCAGGCATGCTCACCGAGCATCCATGCCGGACGTGCGCCTATCACTGAACCCCAGGCGGCACAGGCGTAATTTCTGAGGTCTGACGGTTCTTTGGGGAGATCGCTGTTCAGGAAAAGTTTCGGGCTGGCGACCAGAATATGCCTGAAATCCATAAGATGGCGCGCTACCACATCATCATCAGCGATGCTCCCGACCCGCAGCGCGACATCAATGCCTTCAGAGATTAAATCCACCCGGCGTTCAGTCGTATAAACGTTAATGGCTATACCCGGGTGCGTCTGCTGAAACTGCCTGATGATCTCCCACCATGGTTCGAGTGACTGGGGCATCGTCAGGCGCAATCGGCCGGTAATATGGTTGTCGCCGGTTGTAAGAAACAGCTCTGCATCATTAAGTATATCTATGGCCGGACTCGCCTGGTTCAGCAGTTTTTGTCCTGCCTCTGTAGCCTTGCAACCCTTCACTGTTCGTTCCAGCAGAACCACATTCAGCTCATGCTCAAGTTCCGAGATCCTGCGACTGAGTGTGGGAAGCGGGATGTTATTTTGCCGTGCAGCAGCAGAAAGACTGCCGCAGCGGGCTGCCAGAACAAACATCTTTAGCGCATTTAAATTCATCCTGGCCTCTCAAATATGAAAACATCACTTCCAATTCAGGATCTACAGAGAACGGAATAGGGGTATTAGAATACCGCTGTTCCTAATCATTAACCGCCATGATTGTAGAGGGAATATAGGGTAAAAAGCACCATTAGCGTATTTCTGCCGTGATTATATCTTCTCAAACGCTAAGCCCGGATCCTGAAATAAGCTATCAGATATGAAAGGACCGGGTTTTATATCCATCAGGAAAACGACAGTAACATGAAAGACATAGCACTAGCCTACCTGGACCGTCCTGGTCTTGATGCCGAACCGCCGTCCCTCCAGGCACTTACCCGATTGCATCAGGCTCATGTTGAGCGGATACCGTACGAAACGTTCTGGATCCACCTTGCACAGGGTTGGAGAATTGACCCCATTGAGAGCTTCAGGAGGGCAGCGACAACCCGGCGAGGCGGTTACTGCTTTCAGCTTAATGGCGGCTTTCATATGCTGCTTAGCCACCTTGGTTATCGTGTGAGTCTCAACCCGGCAAACGTTCATGGTGCTGAAGGTCCTGAGCGTATAAAGCTGGAAAATCACGCCGCACTCATCGCCGAGGGAATGCCGTGTGAAAGCAATCCCAATGGCAGATGGTGGGTTGATGTTGGTCTTGGCGATGCACTGCATAAACAGATGCCGCTTATGAACACCACCGTTAACCAGGGTTTGATGCAGTTTGGAATGGAGGCTGTAGGCGAGGATGGCGTTGGCGACTGGCATCTCACGGCCGACCCGTCATGCTGGATCGCAGGTGTCAGTCTGGCTGACCAGCCCGTAAATATGATGGATTTGATCGACCGGCATCACTTTAACGTGCACTCGCCAGAGTCGGGATATGCAAAAGTTGTCACTGCACAACTTCGCCGACCTGACGGTAAAACGATACTACGAGGCTGCGTTCTCAGCAAAACTGACGGAAACGTCGTAACGACTCACACCTCGGCGTCCCTGGCGGAATGGCTGGATGTACTGCGCGACGAATTCGGCCTGATTTTCGAAAATGTTCCCGAGGCATCACTGACCACATTGTGGGCGAAGGTGCGGCTGATCCATGAGGAATGGCTTCAGTCCCGCGATAACGTGTAATGCCGCAAGCCGTGCGTTATCCGTATTTTGTTTTAAATCCTATCCCTTTATGGCCACCCGATCCCTGGAGAAAAAAAATGAGACAGTCCTTAAACGTTACCCTGAAAAAATTGCCCCTGATGGTTACGGCCCTGATGGCGACGGTCGCGCCGGGAGGAGCATTCGCGCACGAAGCCACAGCAGGTGAGAAGGTGCTGCAGGAACATAACGCTGATTTTCGCAGGCAGATTGTGGAAGTGACTTCAGGTGTATACGTAGCCGTCGGTTTTTCGGCTGCTAACGTGAGCCTGATCTAGGGTAAAACCGGCTCCATTATCGTTGATACCTCAGCCAATCCCAAAGATGCGAAAGCGATTGTTGAGGCCTTTGGTCACCGCCTGATCCATCCCGTACGCGCAATAATCTACACGCATAATCATCCGGACCATTCCGGCGGTGCGACGGTCTTTGCCGGCAATGACAAGCCGGACATTATCAGCCACAGCCTGCTGGTCATGGCTAAACCGGATACCGGGCGCGGAAAACGAGAGGGTGGGGACGCCTTTGGCACCTCGCTGCCGGATGACCAGTTTATTAATGCGGGAACGCAACTGGAATACGGCCGAATAACTCCCCATACACGTGAAGGCTTTCTTCCTCCCACGCAGACCTTTGATGGCACCAGTAAAAAGCTGGCGGTCGCCGGTGTAAAAATGGAGCTTATCCATACCCCGGGCGAGTCTGATGAAAATACGGCCGTGTGGTTACCCGAACAGAAGGTACTGCTGACGGGTGATGACTTTCTGAAAACCTTCCCCAATATTGCTCCGCTTCGTGGCCTGCCGACCCGACCGGTGGAGAAATGGATTGAGAGCCTGAACAGAATGATTGCCCTGAATGCGGATTATGTCATTCCGGGTCATATGCAGCCGGTAAGCGGTTCGGGAGCGATAAAAAATGCACTGACGGCATATCGGGATGGGATACAAAGCGTATGGGACCAGACGATGGACGGCATTGCCAAAGGCATGACCCCTGATGAGCTGGTGCAGACGGTGAAGCTACCCGCTGAGCTGGCAAAAAATCCGTACCTGCAGGAGTATTATGGCAGCGTGGCCTTTACCGTACGGGGTATCTTTGCGCAGCAGGCGGGCTGGTTCGACGGTAATGCCACGCACATGTATCCGCTCACTGAAAAAGACCGGGCGACGCGTCTGCTGGCGATGACCGGTGGCAAAATAAACATGCTGGATAGCGCCCGTCAGTCCCTGGCGTCAGGCGAGTACCAGTGGGCGGCTGAACAGACCGACTATGTACTGGCCGTCGACCCGCACAACGCAGAGGCCCGAAAGCTAAAAGCTGATGCACTCACCGCGCTGGGCGGGCTGCAGGCTAATGCGACCGCGCGTAATTACTATCTGACGACGGCACAGTACCTGAAAAAGAACCCATAACTAAGCTCCGCATGATGCATATAAACCGGATGCTGGCGGGTACGGCATCCGCTCCCCTACTTGAAAGGTATATATCTGCATTAGTAATATGATATGGATCTCATAAAAACCACAATGGTATCCATGGCATCTCATGATAGAAACTCGGCTTCTTATCCAGTTCATTGCCGTTGCAGAAGAATTGCATTTCAACCGGGCTGCGCAGCGACTTTACATGGCGCAGCCCCCCCTCAGTCAGGCTATCCGCAGGCTTGAGCAGGAGTTAGGTGTCTTGCTGTTCGAACGCACGAACCGCTGCGTGTCACTTACGCCTGCCGGGGTCAATTTTCTCAAATCAGCGAGAGAAGTGTTACGTGTTCTTGATGAAGGCGTTGAAAAAACCCGCCGCGTGTCACAGGGAATTGAGGGCCATCTCACTCTGACCTTTATCAGTATTGTCAGTTATGCTCCCCTTTTACGTGCACTGAGAGCGTTCCGGACTGCTTTCCCGGCAGTCTCCTTTACGATGCTGGAGGCCACGACTCAGGAGCAGACGGAAGCGCTTGAGCAGGGACGCGCGGATCTTGGATTTATGCGCGCGCCCGGCAGGAGCGCTCCAGAGCTGCGTTTCGACACCATATGGCGTGAGCCAGTTATGCTCGCTCTGCCTGCTGCACACCCTCTTGCACATTCTGAAACCCTTCATCTCTCAGCCTTCCAGCACGACAACTTCGTTTCAGCACCGCGCCACCTGGGCCAGGGTTTTCACGACCAACTCATTCAGTTGTGCGCAGCTGCAGGATTCAGACCTCACATTACACAACAGGCCCGACAACTCCAGACGCTCGTTGCACTTGTTGCCAGCGGTTTCGGCGTCGCGCTGTTACCCGCCTCACTGGCGCACGAGGCACGGGAAGACGTGATATTCAGACCACTCAGTGTCGATGCCCCGGCTGAACTGCAGCACGTGGAACTCCTGATGGGGTGGAATGCGCACTCGACGTCTTTAATCCGGGATAAATTAATCGAAGAGATACGCAGGGCTATGGCGCTCAGTATAGATTGAGACGTTACAGATATTATCAGGCTACAAATAATATATTTTACCGGTTGCTTGTGACACGCGATCATCGTGACATTCCTGATTACGGAGATTCAGTATGAGCCACAGAAAACAGCCTACAGAAACGGTTTTGAAAGATAAGGTCGCAATCATCACCGGAGCAGGACAGGGCCTGGGGCGCACATACGCGCAGTCGTTGCTGGATAATGGTGCGCGGGTTGTCATCAGTGACCCCGGCACCAACCGGTCTGGTGAAGGTGCCTCTGAGGATGTGATCGCTGAAGCTGCCCGCACCCTGCGCGCCGACAAGGGGCAACTGCTCACACACAGTGGACGGCTGGACAGCGAGGAGGCGTGCAGGGAGCTGATTGAACTGGCTGTCACCGGGTTAGGTCAACTGGACATACTGATCCACAACGCAGGCTGGGTGGACTATCAGCTTATTGAAGACCAGGATGAGGATTTCCTTGAGCGTGCCATCGATATCAGTCTTCGTGCGCCGATCTGGCTGAGTAAATATGCATGGCCATACCTTAAACACTCTTCCTCGCCCAGGATTGTGCTTAATACGTCCGATCGTGCCATGTTTCAGCGTTATGCACAGCCCGGTCTCGTCGCTTATGCAGCAGGCAAAATGGCTCAGATAGGGATCATGAATGCCCTGAGCCTGGAAGGCGAACAGCATGGCATTCTTGTAAATGCTATCTCGCCGGTTGCCAGAACGCGCATGTGGGGGATTACGCAGCCTCCGGTTGATCTCAAACCGGAGTGGGTAGCGCCGGGAGTCCTTTATCTGTCGAGTCCACTATGTCAGGACACCGGCTACATCCTTCGTGCCAGCAATGGTCAGTTCACCGCCACTCGTTTTTGTGAGAATCCAGACGTTGTTTACCCCACAGACCTGAAACGCGTCGAGTGTGCAAGCGTTACGGATGTCGCCCGCCTGTGGCAGCAGATAAAAGAGGTCTGAAATGCCTGACGATTACGCTATGCGTCGCGTTGCCGGGGTCCGCGCCGAGCTGGGCGAAAGCCCTGTCTGGGATGAACAGAAAGGTGTGTTGTATTTCGTGGATATCACTCGCGGAAGGATCCATGTGTTGCTGCAAAATGGCAAGACAGAAACCGTTTATGAGTCAGTGGCACGTATTGGTGCCCTGGCGCTCAGCGATAAAGGCAATCTCATTTTCACAGAAGATGCACGCGTTGCCATGCTCGATCTACAGGCCGGGGAAGTGAGCCACATCAGTCCAGCTATTCACGATGATACAGGGTGTCGCTTCAACGATGGTGCCTGCGATCCGCAGGGCCGTTTTATTACCGGACTTATGCATGAGGGGCCAGATCGCAGCCCTGGCGAGCTATACCGGTTCGGCTGCTCAGGTGACGCCTATGTAATTCAGCAGGGGATCGCATTGCCTAATGGGCTTGCATGGTCGGATGACGGGAATACCTTATATTTTGTCGATTCGATCGCCTGCTCTATTTTTCAGGCGGCCTACAACGCGTATGGTATGCCGGAACAAATCAGATTGTTTGTTAAGACCCCCACCGGGCTGGGACGTCCTGATGGGATCGCTCTGGATAAGGAGGGGGGCTTATGGGTCTGTCAGTTCAATGGCGGATGCCTGTTACGCTATGACAGGAACGGGTGTCTGAGCGAGCGCGTCGTAATGCCTGTTCCACGTCCTACCAGCTGCTGTTTCGGTGGGGAGGGTCTCGGGACGTTATTCATTACCACAGCTCGTTTTGCTATGACTGTTCCGGAGTTGATTCAGTATCCGAACGCCGGAGACCTGTATGCTATTAACCCCGGCATATCGGGTAATTCAAGGTATCGTTTTAAAGAGTGTCAGTGAGGCAGAACGCACCTGTTTCGTGCTACTGAACCAACCCGTTGACACTACAGGGTCTAAAAAAAGCAGCCTGAAAAAATACGCCGTCCGCTATGAGCGAGAAGCGGCCTGGCTCACTCAGATTTCAAGCGCAGCAAGAATTGCGGTTTCCATTTTCTCCGGGGTGGTGAACGGTGCAAAACGCTTAAGTGGTTTCCCGTCGCGTCCGATCAGGAACTTCGTGAAGTTCCACTTGATCCGCTTACCCAGTACGCCGGGCAATTCATTTTTCAGATAACGAAACACCGGGTGCGCTACGGTTCCGTTGACCTCAACTTTCCCGAACATCGGGAAACTTACACCGTAGTTAATGTGACAGGTCTGGGCGATATCGTCCGCGCTACCGGGCTCCTGCTTACCAAACTGATTGCAGGGGAAGCCAAGCACCACCAGACCCCGGGCGGCGTATTTCTTATACAGCGCTTCAAGGCCGCCGTACTGTGGCGTAAAGCCACAATGGCTGGCGGTATTCACGACCAGAACCACCTTGCCAGCATAGTCGGCCAGCGAGACAGTCTGACCATCCAGGCGAGTGGCAGTAAGTTGATAAAAGGCGGTCATATCGGGTTCCTTATGCTTAACATGGCATGATGTTATTTTGTTAAGGATATAGCACTCAATTTCTGCTGCATAAAATCAATCAGCGCTCTTGTTTTCGCGGGCAGGTACCGCCTGTCTGAATAGAGGGCGAACAACTGCAATGGGGCTGGCGATTGCTCAAACTTCACCTCGATTAACCGTCCATCGCTAATCCAGGGCTGGCAGGCCTGTGTCGACAGAATGGCAAAACCGACACCTGCGACTGCGGCGCGTCCTGCCATCTCGCCGCTGTTTACCCGATAATGTCCTTTAACCTTAATGGTCTCGAATCCCCCTTTTAAATTAACAAACTGCCAGGGAGCCCCTTTCAGTGCACTTACCGTTGTAATACAGGGTAATTCTTCAAATTGCCGGATATCAGTCGGGGTGCCATAACGCTGAATCAGAGAGGGAGCTGCAACGATGGTGCAGGGGATCGTCATCAGATGACGGGCGATATAGTCGCTGTCATCCATCTGGCCACGGGTAATAATGACAGCCAAATCCAGATCGTCCCGCAGGGATTCTAAACCTGACAAATTGGTGATGCAGCTGATCTCCAGGTCCGGGTACTGACAGGCGAAATCGGCAATCACTGAACCCAGCAGTGCGGGACCCACTTCATTGGGAATACAGAGTCGCAGCGGGCCTCTGAGCTGCATTTGCCGCAACGTTAATTCGGTTTCGGTTTGTTCCAGCGCCTCCAGTAATGGCTTCGCCCGGGTATAGAGCAGGTGCCCCGCCTGGGTGAGCTTCATATGTCGGGTGCTGCGCTCAATAAGCTGGAGGTTCAGTTTTTCTTCTAGCTGCGAAATACAGCGGCTCACATTTGATGCCGGCATTTCGAGGGCTTTCGATGCCCCAACAAAGCTTTCACTTTCAACCACGGCAACGAACACGTTGAGGGTCGTAAAATCAAGAGCTGAGCGCATCAACTATCCCATTAATGATAATAATCATTGCCATTTTTACCATCTAATAAGCATGGTTGATAGCAGTTAAGCTAGGATATCTTTCATCCACAGGTTGCTTGCGATGTCACCGGTCACCCAAACGTTTAACCATAAAGCCCTTATGCGGATAGCCATTGTGATGGCTTTTATCCAGTTCACGAATGCGCTGGAATATATGATGTTCAACCCTGTCTTTGCTTTTATGGCAGCAGACTTCGCCGTTCCCGTATCCTTCTCCGGCTATGTATCCGGTATGTATACGTCAGGGGCTGTCCTTTCGGGCGTTATTGCCTTTTACTGGATTGGTCGTTTTAATAAGAAAGGTTTTTTAATCGCCAATATGGCGTTATTAGGCCTGCTGACGCTTTTGACGACATTCACCTCCAGTTTTAACGTTCTGCTGGCGTTACGGTTCTGTGCCGGGTTGGTTGGCGGTACGACGATGGGGGTGGGGATCAGCATATTAATAAACAACGCACCTGCTGACCTGCGCGGAAAGATGCTGGCGACGGTGATTGCATCATTTTCGATCGTCAGTATTGCAGGAATGCCCGCAATACTCTTTTTGTGCACACACTATGGCTGGCATATCGCGTTGTGGTTAATTAGTACATTTTGTTTGCTGGCATTGCCGCTGATTATCTCCGTCATACCCAAAGACCCGGTTTCTTCACCCAGGCTCCGTACGCCGCCTCTTGATGTGGAAACCTTACTGTTTGCCTCCGGGAATGCGCTGGTACAGTTTAGCCCGATGCTGGTCATCCCTGTTCTGGTCCCCTTAATGACGCTGCGGCTGGGCGCGTCACAAGATCTGTTGCCCTGGTTGTTCTTCGCCGGGGGCGTTGCCGGTTACCTGTCGACAAAAATGACCGGCGTGCTAACTTCCCGTTTTTCTGCTGTGATTCTGGCGACAGGTTCAACCCTGGTCTTTATCCTGAGTTTGCTTATACCCGGCCTGGGCTATCAGCATTCGGCGTTATTTATCATTTTATTTCTCGGTGCATCTTACAGCCGTCTGGTTTCATCTTCGGTGGTGACAATTCAATTTCCTGATGACACGCAGCGAGCTGGATTCTCTTCATTGCAGACATCAATAATGTATCTGATTACAACCGTCGCATTTTTCCTGTCCGCTTATATATTGCCTGAACAGGGTATGGCATCAGAAAATGTGAACACGTTGCTGGCGTTAAGTGCCATTTCCGCAGCTGGGTTCCCGGCGATCGTGATCATTCTGCAAAAGAAACTGGCTAAGCGTATTATCCCGTCTGAGCGTGTTGTTGATTAGTTTGATGTTATCGTTATCTCTGAATTTTTCACTCAGGAATTTAAGGAAATGCAGGGTCTTTGCAGGTAATAACCGTGTTTCTGTCAGTGCATAGACAGGTGTTTCCTCTCCCTTCCAGTCAGTTAATAAGGGTACCAACGTTTGCGCTAAAAGCTCTGTTTTAACGGCTTCTGCAGGAACAAAGATGATCCCCTGATGCTGTAAAGCCAGATGCTTCATTAGGCCAATGTTATTCAGGCTGAATCGTCCCCGACATTGCACTGTGACTCTTTCCTTCTCCTTAAGCAAAGTCCAGTGAGACTTTCTCAGGAAGCCAATGCACTGCTGTGTTGCAAGCTCGTCGGGATGAGTTATTTTTCCTGCCCGCTCAATATATTGTGGTGAGGCAAAAAGCTGACCGGTGAACTGCGTTAATTTCCTGGCAATTAAGTTTGAAATTGAAGGCTCGCCGATTCGAATGGCCACATCAACATTGTCTGTAATCAGATCGGTCTGTCGAGGTGTTAAATCGAGTTCAAACTGTATCCCTGGGTAAAGACCGCTGAATTCCGCAAGTAAAGGTGTCAAAAAAATGGCAGCAAAGTCCACAGGGAGTGAAACCTTGAGCGTCCCTTGAGGTTGCATCAACAGTTCACCTAGTTGGTCATGCGCCAGCCGGGCTTCCTCAACAATACGCTTACAACGACCATAATAAATCTGTCCTGCCTCTGTTAACTCAACTTTGCGCGTCGTGCGATGCAGCAGTCTCAGGCCAATTTCTTTCTCCAGCTGGCTAATTCGCCTCGAAAGCGTTGAGCCAGGGATGCCTAAAGCTTCAGCTGCACGTCTAAAACTCAAGGTTTTTGCAACCTCGACGAACAGAGCCATATCATTCAAACGTTCCACTACATTGTTCCATTTTTGGATAAATAAAATCCATTATAGCCCATTTATCCTGCCAGGAGATTAGTTCATGCTGCAGGGCATAAGAGATGCAATTCATTTAAAACGAGTAACATAATGATTAAAAATACTAATTTCCCAAAGCTGGACATGGGCTCACCGCAAACCCTGAGAGGGAAAAGCGTAGCTATCATTGGTGGAACGGGAGGGATCGGACGCGCATTGAGTAAGCACTTTGCTGCTTATCAGGCAAAGGTAATCGTTGTCGGTCAGACATTTCGCGATGCAGATGTTGAGGGAATTGAATTCATCAAAGCCGACCTTAGCCTGATGTCAGAAGCGCGTCGGGTTGCCGCGTTGCTGCCGGTTGAAACACTGGATATGCTCATTTTCACTACCGGGATATTTGCCGCGCCAAAACGGCAGGGGACAGCAGAAGGGCTGGAGCGCGATATGGCGGTAAGCTATCTCAATCGCCTGGTTATCATGCGGGAAATTGCAGAGCGTCTGGGGTCAGAAAACACGACTAAAACGCGCGTATTTATCATGGGATATCCGGGCTCAGGTAAAATGGGCACTTTAGGTGATTTAAATGCCGAGAACCATTACCGACCGATGGAAGTCCATATGAACACCGTAGCCGGGAATGAAATAATGGTACTGGATGGTGCCAATAACCACAAAAACATCAGTGTGTTCGGCCTGAACCCTGGGTTAATTAAAACAAATATCCGTTCAAATTTTCTAGGCGGTAATAAGTTGTTATTCAGGCTGCTGGAAACCATTATTGGCATATTTACTTCAACAGCTGAGCAATATGCTAAGGTTATCACCCCTTTACTGATTTCACCTCAGCTGGATGATTATAGCGGCACATTATTCAACAACAAATGCCGGGCTATTAAGCCCTCGAAAGGGATCATAGACTCTCACCATATGCAACTTTTTATAAATCAGTCCTGGTCATTAATTGATGCGGCTTCAAAGAAGCAAAAGTAGCGACGAAAGCAATGAAACGCCCGGGTTGATAAGAATTATATAATTTTGCTTGCTGTAAATTCAAAAGGAGCTAGACTGACACCCTTATGCTCATTCACAAAGTTAGGGGTTAAAGAGGGGGGAATGTTTTGAAAACGTCAGGAGCTGCCGGCGCATTATCCGTATTTATTGGGGCTGTTTCATACGGAATGCCGGGAGTGATACTTAGTCTGGCCACCGCCAGTAATGCAAAAATTGAAAGCCTTATTCCTACGCAGTTTCTGTTTTCATTTGTTCTTTTTTTCATACTCTCTGAAAGGATCGGTAAAAACACAGGGGTATTTTATTTTAGAGACAAAGTCATCGTTCTCGCCACAGGGATCCCCCTGTTATGCATCACTTATTGTTTCTTTAACGCTGTTTATTACATTGGAGTACCTACCTCAACGCTACTTATGATGCAGTCTGCCTGGATTGCGCCACTTCTGAATGCGCTTATAAAGAAAAGGGCATTATCTCGTGGTGAAATAGTGCGGTTTGTCTTCATCATGGCTGGCGTTGTGACTGCCACAGGTGTTTTTCGTGGAGAGATGCATTTAGACCCTAAAGGCATTATGTGGGGACTGGCTGCCGGGATGTCATATAGCCTTGTGATAGTTTCATCCTCAAATATTGCTAACGGTGTTCGCATTATCGATAAAGCTAAAATTCTGACATTTGGGGCTTTTATTGCATCATTGTTTTTGTTTAACAAAAATATAGATATAGCTCCCGTCAGTGAAAGCAGCATGTGGTCTGTTCTTAATGCCGTTTTCTCGTCAATTCTGCCGGTGCTACTTTATGGTTTTGGTATGCCGAGAACGGATTCTTCGCTTGCCGGGATGTTGGTTACTACAGAGTTGCCAGCAGCGTTCATATTCTCATATCTACTTTTATCTGATTCTATTACCGCTGACCAGATAGCAGGTTGTGCGATTATTATAATGTCTATTGCCGGGCCAATGATTTTGTCAGGCTTAAGACGCAGACAATCCAGTACTAAATGTTATTGATTAATAATATATAAAGCGCTGGCACGACGCAGCCAGACAGGGCCACTCTTGTGTCTGTTATGAGCGAATTAATCAACGGCGGGTAGATCAAAGGTCATCTGTTTGTCGTTCTTTTCGTACTGACCGGCCTCGTTGATAAATACTCCAGGATTTAGGGGGAGGCTGAAAATTAGGGAATTGTCCCATGTGATGAATGTGTGCTTAACGTAGGGTGTTTTTTAGAAAGAACACCCGATACCTTGCAAAGGATGCTCACCATGTCATCACGCCATTTTCTGTGCTTACTGGCGCTCCCCCTGTTAGGGGGTTGCCAGTTTTTCCCTCAGACGCATTACTTTACTGCACCGGTTAATGAGCCAAACCCCGCGTGGGTTCGTATCGTTAACTACACGCAGCATGCGAGTATCCATCAATATGAAAAGGGCGTCCGCACCGGGGGCGTCATCCGCTCAGGTCCCTTGCCCTTCATTAACACGCAGGACATGGGCATGCCCAAAGCCGGGCAAGATTTAACCTTCGATTACTACGAGACCCGCGTCCGAGCGGATTTAGAAACCGAGGTGTCGATGATGTGGGAAGGCCCGCGAACGCGCTCTTGCTTCGTCACAATCAGGTTCACCCCAAAAGCAGGGCGCTATTATCAGTTTATGCTGAACGAAGGCGCAGGCGATGTTTGTACCTCGAACGCTTCTCTTATCGAACGCGACAAAAATGGCACGACATGGCACCTCACGCCCAATCCTGACGTGACGTACAAATACAATGGGCCAACGGCAGAAAAGCGATTCAGGAACTCCCGATTTGAAGACCCTGACTACCACCCGGACCCTAATCTGTATCCCGGCACAGCGCTGTAATGCCACATGAGTGAGAGACGGGAATGAAGTGAGGGATTGACAAACTCTCTGTCATAATGGTTGTATGATGCAACTATAATTGCAGGGCAATGCTAATGATGTCAGTAATACAGAACATAAAAAACATACGTGCGGCATCACGTTTAATGGTGCGAGAACTGGGTTTTATGAACCAAAATCTGGCGACAACTGACTATCCTCCCTCAGCCGTTCACGCCATGCTTGAAGTTGAAACACATGGGTCAATGACAGCCGCTCAACTGGTACAGATTTTAGGGCTGGAGAAGTCCAGCGTCAGCCGTATGCTCGCTAAACTTATCGAAGCCGGAGAACTCGAAGAAAACCCTTCCGCTGACGATGCGAGGACGAAGCGGCTAAGCCTGACCGGAAAGGGCATAGAGACCGTGCGGAACATTAATATTTACGCCGATCAACAGGTAGCAGCAGCACTCGGAAAACTTGATCCCTTTACCCAGGATGCTGTATCAAAGGGCATTTCTTCTTATGCCAGCGCACTGAAAGCCAGTCGCGAAAACAGCGCAGGAAAAGAGCCGACCCGCGTCAAGATAGTCTCAGGTTATCATGCAGGTATGATTGGCCGCATTACTGAAATGCATGGTGGCTATTACGCCAGAGAGCATAACTTCGGCTATTTTTTTGAAGCGAAGGTTGCCGCAGGTCTTGCAGATTTCTCGGCCCGTCTGGGTAAGCCATGTAACCAGATTTGGCTGGCAATGGTGAACGAGCGGATCGTTGGCTCAGTTGCCATTGACGGTGAAGATCTGGGTAATAATGAGGCGCATCTGCGCTGGTTCATCCTTGACGATGGGTGTCGTGGCAGCGGACTGGGCAGAAAACTCATTGCAGAGGCGATGAGATTTTGTGATGAGCAAAAGTTCTCCTCGGTACAGTTATGGACGTTTAATAAACTTACTGCGGCAAGGCGATTGTACGAATCATTCGGATTTGAATTGTCGAAAGAATGGGAAGGCGATCAGTGGGGCAGCACCATTACTGAGCAGCAGTTCACTCGAACAATCATCTAACTATCGCTAACCGCTTATCCTTTCGGACAGGGTGTTAATGATGGGTTATCCTGGTACATCTGCAACTACAGAGCATCTTGCAGCAGTAGGATCGTTGTGATAGTGCTTTAAGAATACTTCGCAAAATAGAGATTAAAGGTGAAAAAAGCAGATCGTCTCTTTGAGACAATTATTAATCGGGCAGATTCACCGTCGATCAAATGGGGAAGATATCAGCAACACGGTATTATTTCCTTCGGTACTGCCGATATGGATTTTAAGTCCCCAGCATGTGTGCGAGATGCGCTCGTAAAGAAAGCGGAGAGTGGTCTTTATGCGTACGAATACAAAACAGATGAGTACTATCAGGCGATAACAGACTGGTTCAGTGACAATCACCACTGGCATATAGAGAGGGCCTGGTTGACTAACTGCCCTGGTATGTGGGCCATGCTTTCTTTATGTCTGCGCGCTTATACGAAGCCGGGTGATAATATCCTGATTCACGCGCCGCATTTTCATCCTGCCATCAGCGTCATTGAAGGTGCTGAGCGCCACGTCGTTACGCAGGCACTCACTTTTGATGGGAATCGCTACCGCTTCGATCCGAACTGTTTTGAGGAAACCCTTGTTAGAGAAAATGTCAGACTATTTTTCCTGGTTAACCCTCACAACCCTACCGGGCTGCTATTTACGCGGGAGGAGTTATCCCTCATCGCTGATATTTGTGACAGGCATGATGTACTGGTGGTCAGTGATGAGATCAACAGCTATATAACCTATGACAATGCAGCATTTGTGCCCTATGGCAGCGTCTCAACGAGCAGCAGCCTGAACTCGGTGACCTTAACCTCACCCTCCAAAGCTTTTAATCTCCAGGGACTGACGTATGCCATCGGTATTATACCGAACAAGGAACTATGGCAGCGCCTGGAAAATGTCCGGGTTGGTATGGATTTTGATTTCGCGACCAATATTTTCAGCCTGACTGCCGTAACTGCTGCTTACCAAAAGGGGCAGGAGTGGCTCGTACACCTTAACGGCTATCTCCAGGCTAACCTGGATTTCATGGATGCTTTTTTAAAGGTAAATTTGCCTCAGATAACACTGATTAGACCCGGTGGCGGATACATCGCCTGGCTGGATTTCCGGGCTCTGGGTCTCACATCGGACGAGCTCAGACAGGTCATTCTTGACAAGGCCCGAATAGGACTAACGTGGGGAGAAACGTTTGGGAAGGAAGGAGAGGGATTCGAGCGGTTAAATTTCGCCTGTCCGAGAGATATTTTGCATCAGGGGCTTGAACAGCTAAAGTCGGCTTTTTCCTGACGTTTTCTCCAACGGCTATAGCTTTAAGCTTAAGGCGTGGTCATGCGCTGGCATACACAAGAATTGGGCATGTAGTAGCGTATTTGTTACGATATAACACTTAATTAAAAGAAATGGATGTTAAGACGTGAGTGAGCAGGTAAAGATTGATATTCCTCCGCAGCAAGGCCGAGGCTTTTGGGTTGCTAAAGGTCAAACGTTCCGTGTTGTGGATACTGAGGGTCAGCAGGTTGCCGACTTGTGGGCAATTTCTGTCGACGCAGACGAAAAGGACTGGCTCAGCACATCACAGACGCGAGACATAACCGAGCGGTTATTTCCCGCAACCGGAGAGTCGTTTTACAGTGAAAAAGCCCGGCCCTTACTCACTTTCATGCAGGATAATTCACCCTGTCCGCATGATATGCTTTTCCCGGCGTGTAACCCTGGTCTCTACGAACGGGCTGGGCTGCTCGATCATCCCAACTGCCGGGACAATATGCTTTTAGCACTTAGGAAGGCTGACATCTCACTTCCCATCGTCCCGGACCCGGTTAATTTCTTCCAGCGTTCGGAACCGCAGGCAGACGGTAAGCTTGAGGTAATGGCGTCGGACAATCCTCCCGGCGGGAATGTAGTACTACGGGCTGAAACAGATCTCTACGTTGTGGTCACTGCGTGCTCTGTTGACTTCCATCCGACCAACGGGGGCCGTTGTACGGGTCTTCAGATAATTGTCGGTTGAGATGTTGACCGCTCTGGACAGCACTTCTTCCGTCATTGAATTTTTGCCTTATGTATAAATAATTTTATACCACCTGAAATTTACATTATTTTATTTATCTGTCTTGCTAAATCAGACTGCACTCCTTACTTACATCAGGAGGCAGTCATGCCATTCGTTATTTATGTTTTTACTATCAGTGCCTTTGCGCTTGGACTTGCTGAATTTGTCCCGATTGGGCTGACCGATGTCATGGCACAGGGATTAGGTGTGGGCGTGGAGCAGACAGGTGCAGCGGTGACAACCTATGCACTGGGTGCAACATTTGCTGCACCTGTCCTGTCTGCGTTGACGGCGGACTGGAGCCGGAAAAATGTGATGCTGACAACCGCCGTTGTCTTCACCGCCGGTAGCCTGGCGGCAGCGTTTGCCGCCACATTGCCTCAGCTACTGTTGGCCCGTTTCATTGCGGGTCTGGGACACGGCCTGTTTCTGGCTGCGGCATCAAGTACTGCGGCGCGTCTGGCCGGACCGGGTAAAGCCGGCAGAGCTGTCGCGGTGGTGTTTGGTGGCTTTACGCTGGCAATGGCGATCGGTGTTCCGCTAAGTACATGGCTGGGTGGCGTAGTGTCATGGCGTCCGGTTCTCGGGGCTATTGCTGCTTTCGGCGCGCTGGGATTCCTTGGCCTTTTGTTTGGCATGAAAGATCCGGTACGCAGCGTGCCTGGCGAACATAGCGGCTCAGCCATGCAGAATATCAGCATGTTGTTCAACCGCAAGTTGCTCGCCGGTGCGCTGGTGACAGTGCTGGCGTACGCAGGTTCGTTTACGGCTTACACCTTTATCGCGCCAATTCTGACTCAGGTGACCGGAGTTACTGGCGCAACGGTGAGTCTGTTTATGCTGGTTTACGGTATCACCGCTGCGGTTGGCAATATTCTGGGTGGGAAACTCACCGACAGCATGGGGGTCAATCGCGCAAATATCCTTATTATCAGCGGCATCGTTGTTGTCGTGCTGGGTATGTGGCTGCTGGCATCCTCACCAGTAAGCATGGGCATTTTGGTGGCATTGCTGGGTATGCTGACCTTTGCCGCAGTGCCGGCGCTGCAGGCCCGCCTGATTGGTGTGGCTGAGCAACATGCACCTCATGCGCATGGCGTTGCTGCTGGGCTGAATATCGCGGGCTTCAACTCCGGTATCGCGCTGGGTTCGGTACTGGGCGGTATTACCATCACACACGCCGGCATCGTGTATACCGGTATCAGCGGTGCGGTGGTCTCACTGCTTGGCCTGCTGTTGCTGCTTGCACAAATCCGTCGCAGTCACGGCAGTAAATATCAGCAGGCTGAAGCGTAAGCCAGTAAAGGGGGATAATATGCTTACCCGTGAAAATATGCGTAATGGCACATTTGTCAGAGCACATGAAACGCTGCTTCCGGCGCATATGCGTTGGGACGCCGAAAAAATACGGGCATCAATGTACTCCACTCTGGAGGAGCGCCCAACGGGCGCTCCTGTCTGGGTCTTTGCCTACGGATCTTTAATGTGGAATCCCGCACTGGCGATTGAGGAAATGCAACGGGCCTGCCTGAAAGGATGGCAGCGAAGTTTCTGTATCCGGCTGATATCCGGACGTGCCACCCCTGATGTCCCCGGCAGGATGTTATCTCTGGACGAAGGTGGAATAACCGAAGGGATGGCGTTCAGACTACCGGAGTCGACTCTTATTCATGAGCTGGAGATGGTCTGGACGCGCGAGATGATTACCGGCCTGTACCGTCCGGTCTGGGCAGATGTTTCGCTCGGAAGCGGTGAGGAAATTCAGGCGCTGGCTTTTGTGTCAGACCGGTTGCATACGCACTACGAAAAGGACAATCTGACAGCGACCGTGGCGGCGCGCATCGCTTCTGCCTGGGGAGACATTGGCACCAATGCAGATTATGTATGGAAACTGCAGGCCACTCTCGGTGCGTGGGGAATACAGGATGATTACGTGAGTGAACTGGCCCTTGCTCTGCATGAGGCTTCCTGTATCGACAAACTTCATCAGCAAGGCGCTCCACTATGAGCCATCTGACCCATCTGCGAACGTTTCTTGAGGCCTATCGCTCTGGCTCATTTTCCAGGGCGGCTGAGCTGCTGGGCATCACCCAGCCGGCAGCATCACTGCATATCCAGTCGCTTGAGGCGCTCGTTGGCAAACGGCTTTTCATCAGGCAGGCCAGAGGCGTGACGGCTACCGAAGCTGCGGATGAGCTGGCACGATCTGTTTCCCCCTTCATTGACGGTCTGGAAGAAAAACTGTCCTCTTTCCGGTCTGGTCCGGTTCGCGGAGGAACCGTTAATCTGGCCGGTCCACCGGATTTTATACATTCCCGGCTTGGAGCAGTTATGGCGCCATTGATGGGGGAGGGATACCGCCTGCGTTTTCATACCGGCAATAAACAGCGGATTTACGCGTTGCTGCATGAAGGAAGCGTGGATCTTGCCGTCACCGCATCAATGCCTGATGACCGGCTGTACGGCTATGCACATTTACTGACAGAACGCATGCTGCTGGTGCATGCGCCCTCCATGTCAGGGGGGATCGGATCAAAGCCAGACGCAGAAAAGCTGTCCTCACTTCCGCTGATCGCTTACGACGAGGAGCTGCCACTGATTAGAGCACTGTGGGCCACCCTGTTCCAGAGAGCGCCTGACATGCAGGCTGCGTTTACCATTCCTGATTTGCGTATTATCCGCGACCTGGTCTGCGGCGGTCACGGATGGACGGTGCTGCCGGACTATCACTGTACGGATGACCTGAAAAGCGGACGTCTGATTTCAGTGACACCGGCAGACCTCGCCCCGACTAATCATCTTTATCTGGTCTGGAACAAAAGGACGGCAAATAACAGCCGGACCGCCTACGTTCGGGATTACATTCTTAAAGCGTTTCCGCGCTGATGTATAAGGCGGAAAATCATGACAGGTATCCAGCCCACTGAGTCATTTATTGATTTCTGGCACCTGGCCTGAAAGCGTGGGTTTTCGCGATGTAAGCGATGAGAAAGGCGACCGCTATAAAGACCATCAGTGCCCAGGGAAAGGATGCCGCACCGGCATGAGTGAGCAGCACGCCCCCGACAACGCCGCCGCTTGCGATAGCCAGATTCCATGCGGTGGTCACCATCGCCTGAACAACATCGACATGGTTACCGGCCGCATCAGCCGCAGCTGTCTGCATCTGGGTTGACGCGCCGCCAAATGACCATCCCCACACGATGACTGCCAGCATGACAACGATTTGTTCTCGCATGCCCGCAGCCAGCACCACTGAAACAGTAGCCAGCGCCGCCAGGCTGAGCAGAACGAGTTTACGGAGGTGACGATCAACCAGCGTTCCGGTAATCCAGATGCCGACAAGTGCGGTAAGACCGAAAACAAGCAGGATGAGACCGACGCGCTCTGTCAGGCCCGACAACGCCAGGAACGGCCCTATAAACGTATAAAGGATGTTGTGGGCGGTCATCCATAAAAAGATGACTGCCAGAATTGGGCGCACGCCGGGCATCATGAAAACATTCCACACGGGCAAACGTCGCTCAGCCTGTTGTCCCGGCAGATCGGGAACCACCATTAATGTCCAGATAAACAAAATAACCGCCAGCGCTGCCATCAGACCAAAAGACACTCGCCACCCCATTATGCTGCCCAGCCATGCGCCTGCCGGAGTGCCCAGTGACAGGGCAATCGGAATGCCGACCATAGCAATAGCCAGCGCGCGGCCCTGTAAATCAGCCGGAACGAGGCGCCGCGCATAGCCCGCCAGTATCCCCCAGGCCAGGCCGGCCGCCACGCCGGACATAAAGCGAGCCGCAAGCGTCAGCGAGTAACTGGTCGAAACGGTCGTAATCGTATTGAAAACCACAAAGGTTCCCACCGCCAGCAACAACACCTTTTTACGGCGCCATCCGCTGGTAAGCACCGTTAGCGGAATAGCTGCGAGCAGCGAACCCAGCGCATAGATGCTCACCAGTTGACCCGCCATCACCTGTGAAACGCCCAGACCCTGTGCGATAGCCGGAAGCAGGCCCGCCGGAAGCGTCTCGGTCAGGATGGCGATAAAGCCGGTCATGGCAAACGCCAGCAAGGGCGCCAGAGGCAACCTGTGTGATGTTGTGGTGGTCGGAAATTCTGTATTAGCGTGCACGATGAGCCTTTTTTGATGTATCTGAAATAGCTGAAAAATTCGCAAAATAATTTTGCGAACACACATATGTATCGTTCGGTACATATATTCGAAGCTATAGATCGCATTACGGGTTGTCAAGCACATATGTATCGATTAGTATTTATGTATTACTTGCCAGACGAGGAGAGGGTATGGCTAAGATGGGACGTCCACGAACATTCGATCGCGACGAAGCAATTCGTCAGGCAATGTACCTTTTTTGGCAGTATGGCTATGAGTCCACTTCGCTTGCCTTGCTTAAAGCAAATCTCGGTAACGGCATAACGGCACCGAGCTTTTATGCGGCATTTGGTTCGAAAGAAGCGCTGTTTGAAGAAGTTGTTGATTGCTATTCGTCAACGTATGGGCAGGTTAACGATTGCCTCTGGGACGACAGTCTCAACCCCCGTGCGGCTACTGAACTGGCGCTGCGTCGTTCTGCAAAAATGCAGACAGAGCAGGGGCATCCAGGCGGCTGTCTTATCGCGTTATCCATTAATACCTGTTCGCCCGGGCACGAGCATATTGCCCGGATTCTTGAAGCACGACGCGCCCGTACCCGCGAAGGATTCCTTCGGTGCGTCCGTAGAGCTATTGATTCGGGCGAACTGGCCGCAGACACCGATGCACGGGCGCTGGCCACGTTTTTGCACAGCTTTGAGACCGGCCTGTCAACTGAGGCGCGTGATGGCGTAACAGGCGAGGAACTTAATGCCTCGGTATCATTTGCGATGAAGGCCTGGGACGCAAATAGTTTGCTGAGTGAAAATTAACGATAAAGAGATGTTATTGAAGGCCGGTTCTGGCACTTAACTGACCGCTGCGAAGGTCTGTTACGAGTGAGGGGCGGACGTCAGGTTTCACGTAAACATGTCTGCAGTATGAAACAGTGTATGCTAGCAGTTACATAATGTTATTATTGCTTAGATATTTTAAGGAAGAACATGAAAGACGATATTTTTAGATCGACCAGGATTAGGCTTTGTGCACCAAGAACCGGTGATGAAAAACATATGTCAGCATGGTATTACGATGCTTTTTATTTGCGCAGCGTTGATACAGAACCGGCATACCCACTATCAGAAGAGAAAATTGAAAAAGAAATAAAAGGAACAGACGATGCGTTTTATTTTCATATAAGAACGCTTGATGACGACAGGCTAATAGGCTTTGCCACATTACATAGTCTGGAGTGGAATAATCAGCTTGCCACTCTTGCTATCGGCATCGGTAATGAGAAGGACCGGGGGCAGGGATTTGGTGACGAAGCCCTTAAGCTCATCATGCGTTACGCTTTTATGGAATTGAATCTATTCCGACTGGGTCTGGAAGTCATTGCTTACAACGGCAACGCAATTAATCTCTATCTCAGAAATGGTTTTATAAAAGAAGGCGTTATCAGAAAGGCAGTCTATCGCGATAATCAGCGGCACGACCGCATAGTAATGGGGGTTCTGCGCCCTGACTGGCTCAAAGAAAACAACAGTGAACCTGCAACCTGAGTTCGTCGAAGGAATCACGTGCAACTCAAACCTGTCCACCGTAAACATGAGTTATCACGTTGGTGATATGCGGAACTGCTTCAGTCCGGAAGGGAAGCAGGCGCAAACCGTTTTATTGTTGACGGAATGACAGCCTGTCCGCTCATTGCACGACGCGGAGGGCTTCGTAGGCTGGATGTCTGCTATGAGCTATGAGCTATGAGTTCAACGGACGTAGAAGTTACCAGAAGCTGAGAACCATTTAGCGTCTTCGGCTACTACCCATGCCGCGAGGCGCGGATCGTGCTTTCTTATTTTCTGAGTGTTGGCAGCAAGTTAATCACTCTATGGTTAAGGATAACGTTACATTGACCCATTGAACTCACAGCACGAAGCGGACTAAATCACCGAACAGAAGTTCCGTTCTGAGTACCTCATTGCCATGCGACTATCAGTAGCCTGAATACATCTCCCCCCCCCAGGTCCACAACATTCAATGTGGCAGAACCTGGCCGATGGCATACTTCCTCAGCTTACATTTTCTGTGCTACTTTCGTTTTTATTTCAGAAATTAAGCCATGACGACCAGCATTCAGTTTAACTTCTCTACGCGCCCACTGATTCCTTTCGCCCATGATTACCCTCACGGCGCGACGGAACCCTGGCACAGTCATGACTGCGCACAGTTACTGCATACGCTGAGTGGTGTCGTCAGGGTAGAAACAGAGCAGGGCCACTGGATTGTTCCACCCAGCCGGGGCGTATGGCTGCCAGCAGGGACACGCCATCGTCTGAACATTACCGGGCATGTTGCAGCCAGAACGCTGTTTATCGACCCTTTTGCCCGGGCTGACTTACCTTCAGTGTGTCAGGTCGTGCAGATTTCAGATTTGCTGCGAGAACTGATCATTCATTCGTTGTCGTTGCCCGAACAGTACGATGCCGGAACCCGGGAAGAGAGGATCTACGAACTTATCCTCGATGAGATCCGCGTGATGGATGTCCTGCCATTTAACCTTCCGCAACCGACAACGCCCGCGTTACAGGCGCTGTGTCACCAGATTCAGAACGAACCCGGCAAGGCCTGGACAGTCGCTCTGGCCGCAGCCCAACTCAACATGAGTGAGAGAACGCTGTTACGGCATTTCCAAAAACAAACGGGGCTGTCATTCAGCGAGTGGGTGCGGCGTGCAAAGCTTATGCTTGCACTCAACTATCTTGCCCAGGGGCAATCGGTTTTACGTGTGGCGCTGGAGCTCGGGTATGAGAGCCACAGCGCATTCAGTGCCATGTTCCGACGTATTCTGGGGGCGTCTCCGGGTGATTACTTTCAGTCACGCGAATAAGGTGGCAATGCATTCAGCAATGCCTGCAATGACGCGCGCGCCACATCGTTGTCGATGCACACTCCCCAGCGGCTTTCGCCATCCGCAAAGGTACAGCAGATGTACGCCGCAGAACGGCTCTCGTTGTGCCTGCCCAGCGTATGCTCATGATAGTCTTCAATCGCGAAGATGATCCTGAACTGCGATTTCAGCGCATCGGCAGCAGCAGAGAGCAATCCATTACCTTTTCCATCTAACTGAATGATGCCGTCTGCGGTCTGGATCCGTGCACGAAGCGAGATTCCACCGTCCTCAAGGCTCTCACTGCGGTAATCCAGCAATTGCCACCCGCTTGTTTGATAGCGAATATATAACGTGCGGAACAGTTGCCAGATATCCGCCAGCGTCATCTCGTGACCGCTGCGATCGGTCTGCATCTGAACATGGTGACTAAAGTCCTGCTGCAGGCGGCGCGGCAGTTTAAGACCGTGGTTTTGTTCTAATATCCACGCAGCACCACTTTTCCCTGACTGGCTATTGACGCGAATAACCGCTTTGTAGCTGCAGCCAATATCGTTTGGATCGACGGGCAGATAAGGCATCTCCCAGCGTTCTGAAGCGGATTGCTGGCGAGCCGTGAATCCTTTTTTGATCGCGTCCTGGTGAGAGCCTGAGAAGGCGGTAAAGGCGAGTTTACCCGCATAAGGATGACGGGGATGGACCGGCAGCTGGTTACATTGCTCGACCTCTTCGACGACGTGTTTCATATCGCTGAAATCAAGTTTCGGGGAAATGCCCTGGCTGTAGAGATTCATTGCCAGCGTGGCCAGACACACGTTCCCGGTACGTTCGCCGTTACCAAACAGACACCCCTCTACGCGATCGGCACCGGCGAGCAGAGCCAGTTCAGCGCTGGCGACGCCGCATCCGCGGTCATTATGCGGGTGCACGCTGATACAGACGGCGTTGCGTCGTGAAAAATGGCGACAGAAATACTCGATCTGGTCGGCGTACACATTCGGCGTATTGACTTCAACGGTAGCGGGCAGATTAAGGATCATCGGCCTTTCCAGGGACGGCTCCCAGACGTCGGCGACCGCCTCGCAAATTTGCAGGGCAAAATCAGGTTCAGTAAAACAAAAGGTTTCCGGGGAGTACTCATAATTCCACCGGGTCTGTGGACTGGCTTCACAGAGCGCACGAATTTTTTGTGTGGCGCTGACGGCCAGCTGGACGATCTCTTCTTTGCTTTGACGGAACACCAGTTGACGGAAAAGTGGGGCAGTGGCGTTATACAGATGTACCGTTGCGTTATGCGCCCCCTCAAGGGCAGCGAAGGTCCGTTCAATCAGGTCGGTACGCGCCTGTGTGAGCACCTGAATCGTGATATCCTCTGGTATCAGGTGACCTTCAATCAACTGGCGCACAAACTGGAAATCCGTCTCTGAGGCGGCGGGAAAGGCCACTTCAATCTCCTTAAAGCCGCATTTAAGCAACAGTTCCCAGAAGCGTAACTTTCGCACCGAATCCATCGGTTCCGCCAGCGCCTGATTGCCGTCACGCAGGTCGGTGGAAAGCCAGCGCGGGGCGTGGGTCAGCTGTTTATTCGGCCACTGGCGATCGGGCAGAGCAATGGGGATATGCGGGGAATACTTTTGCGATGGGTCTTGTAACATGGTGTCGCTCCTTTGCGTTGGATTCCCTTTATCCTGCTCAATCAGAAAACGGATTACCGACGCAAAGATGACAACCTGTGTAGCGAAACCGCCAGGCTGCAGGTATCTCTAAATTGTTCAGATGCCTTAACTCGCTTAAAAAAGCAAGGTGGACTGAACGTAAATAATATATCTACTTATCCACCTATGTTTCGTTAAACATTTAGAGTTAAGAAAAAATGTAGATACAGGGATTCGTTCCCCGGGTTTTCTAATGTGCTGCGGTTTTTGATAAAAGGTTTAAAACTAAAACTCCGCTAATAATTAATAGCATTCCCAACATGGCCCAGATATCTAATTTTTGCCCGAATATGAGCCAGCCCAGTATGGACACCGTAACGATACCAAGCCCGGACCAGACCGCATATGCAATACCCAGTGGTATGGACTTTAAAGTAATGGACAGGCAATAAAATGCAATGGCATATCCGATAACTACCACAACAGAAGGTACCAGTCTGGTAAATCCTTCACTCAGTTTGAGGCTTGTTGTTGCTACGACTTCGCCTAATACCGCAATAAATAGAACAATCCACGTATTCATGATTTACCTGAAGCTTTGATAGGGAAAGTTAAATAGTAAACTAAAATAATAAAATGTGTAGTCTTGTTTTTCTTGTTTAATAGTGAGCAGCCTGAGTATGCTCCTCTTTAAATAGCGGGTGATCTAATGCTAACCGATGTTAATCAAAGAGAATGTTATTCTGACAGAGCTCACAACTCATCAAACATCTCTCCATACTGACGATTTTTAAATAACCCGAAAAATGTATCTCAGAAAACCGCTCTAATAACAAACCTATTTATTACCTCACGAAACCATTAGCGACAAAAGCAAAGGTTGTATTGTTTATCGACATGAAGGACGTGTTTCGTCATTGGGACATCGACTAAATCGTCTCAACTTTTCTGACCCTTAATGTCCTGAGTAGCAAATCATACAAACTGTCCACGGCAGAAGAGCCCTGAGAAGCACGACTTCTGAACAATGCGACTTCCATAGGTTCAAGGGGCCCCAAAAGATGTTCACTGCCAAGCACTTGCAAATGAGGTGGCACGCTGCACTGGGTCAGAACGGCAACAGCCAGGCCACTTTCTACTGCTGTAATCTGTCCCGACAGGCTGGAGCTGTTATACACCACCTTATATCGCCTTCCCTGTAATGCTAATGCGTTGATCGCACTACGCTTAGCAAGGCTTGTGCTTTCATATACCGCAATGGGTAAGGGATCGCGCCTCCAGACCTCAAACTGCGGAGAACCTACCCACACCATCGGTTCATAAAATAATAACGAGCCCTGACCGGGGTGTTCCCGGGAGACCAGCGCCAAATCGAGATCGCCGCTCTCAACGCGAGGAATTAATGACGTAGATTGCTCGCAACTCAGTTCGATCTCCACTGACCCAAAGTTAGGCGCAAATCGCTTCAGCGCAGGTGTAAGGTATTTTGCTGCATAGTCATCAGGGACACCTAAGCGAATACGGCCTGTCAACTCCTTACCGTGGAATGCCGCCTGTGTTTCAGCATGAAGGTCGAGCATCCTTCGGGCATACCCCAGCAGTTTTTGCCCTTCAGACGTGAGTTGATGCTGACGAGGACCGCGTAGTAAAAGCTGACACCCTAATGCGGATTCCAGCTTTTTAAGCTGCATGCTGACCGCAGACTGTGAGCGATGGACTTCAGGTGCCGCAGCCGAAAGCGATCCCGCATCCACTACCGCAACAAAGCATTTGAGCCAGTCCATCTGCAGGTCCTGATAAGGCATCGTTGATTCTTGTATTCGATTATCAAATAGTAAAAAAAATTATTATGCGTTTTTATCGATTCTGCAACGCTGCCATAGTGACTGTCTGTTTGCTTTTGATCATGAGGACCCAGATGAGCTATCACGAGCCCGATTTGTCTAAACTTAGTCATTCCCTTGTATGGGCTGGTTTTCGGCAACTTATTCCGGTTTCACTCTTTGTCGCCATTTTTGGCGCTGCCTTTGGCCTGGCCGCATCACAGAAAGGGATGGACCCGACGTCAGCGGCAATGATGAGTTTGCTGGTTTTTGCCGGTTATGCTCAATTTGCCGCGTTAGAACTTTGGACATCTCAGGTTCCCGTATTAACGCTGATAGCCACCGTTTTTGCCATTAATGCCAGACACCTGTTGATGGGGGCCACCTTATACCCGTGGTTGCGCTCTTTAACACCCGCTAAACGTTATGGAATCATGATGGTCGCCTCCGATGCTAACTGGGCTATGTCTATTCAGGCATTCAGCAGGGGAGGAGCCGGGCTGGGATTGCTCTTTGGTGGCGGTCTTGCGTTATGGTTCTTTTGGGTAGCAGGTACCCTGGTAGGGCTTTATTTCGGTAGTGCGATACAGGATCCCAAAAGCTATGGTCTTGATATGGTCATGGGGTGTTTTCTCCTTTCCATGGTGTTCGAAGGAGAAAGAAATATGCGGATGTTTACTATCTGGGCTGCTGCGGCCGGTGCATCCCTGATAGCGTATAAATGGTTGCCCGAAAATAGTCATGTGATCGCCGGAGCCCTCGCCGGAGGCATCACTGGAATTATCATGAGAGAGAAAAATGAACATTGAAACAGCAGGGATGGGATCTCTGATTATTATTACCGTGATGGCTCTGGTCACACTTGCTACCCGATGGGGTGGCGTGTGGATTATGTCTTTTGTTCCTTTTAATCACCGGGTAAAAACCTTTATTCAGGACATGTCAGGCTCTGTTCTGGTAGCGATTTTAGCCCCCGTTGCGCTCACAGGCGACAAAGGTGCTCAGATGGCATTATTGACCACTGCTATCGTGATGCTGGTTTTTAAAAGACCTTTGATTGCTATCACCCTTGGGATTATCGTTTCAGCCCTGGTCAGATATTTTTAACCGTTCTGGCGACGATTTTCCTGGTCTACTTCGTACGGTAAGGCCCGCTTTTAGCATGGAGCGGACGAGTTTACTCGGTTGAAGGTCCGCTGTGAGCGAGGAGCGGACATTATTTTGAGCGCAAAGCCGTAGGAAATTTCATTGCTTCTATTCAGGCCAGCCGTCGGATTCTGCTGGCCATTATTTAAAGCGGGGTCATATTCGAAACGATCAGCTCATCGCGACCTTCACTTTCAGTCCAATAACAAGTGTGGCAAGAAACATTATACAACCAGCCGTAATGAAAACTCCTGTTACGCCGCTGATACTAAAGAGTATACCTCCCAACGCAGCACCAGCAGCAATTGAAGACTGAACTGCTGCGACCACCATACCCCCTGCGGTTTCAGCCTGATCCGGAACGGAACGTGCTACCCAGTTTGACCACGCCACGGGTACGCCACCAAAGGCCATGCCCCACAACGCAACGAACAATATCAATCCGTTTTCTTCCAGTGGCAATACAATCATGCCCAGTGCTGCCAGACCGACAAGTGCCGGCATCAGTATCAGGGTTAAACGCAGACTTCTTTCCATCAGCCAACCGGCCAGCAGCGTCCCGATAAAATTAGCCACGCCGAATCCAAGCAGTATTAAAGATAAACGGTCTACATCAAGGTGAGTAATGTTTTCAAGAGCCGGACGAATATAGGTAAACAGTGCATACTGGCCAGTATGAGCAATAACGCATCCTGTCATTCCAATAACTATGCCTGGGCGACGAAGCACATCCATGACAGACGCCGTTAACATCATCCTGCGCGGAGCCATAGCAGGAAGTGTAAACAGCTGGAAAATTAGTGTAAGCATGCCTACTGCGGTTGCAGCGATAAAAGCACTTCGCCAGCCGTAAAGCCCACCTAAATAGCTCCCCAGTGGAATCGAAACGACGGTACCGACGGCGATACCGCTAAAAATAATGGAGAGTGCACGCGGAACGCTTTTAGCAGGGACCAGCCGCATAGCCACGGCGGCGGCCATACTCCAGAAACCTCCCAGCGCGATGCCCAGCAGAATGCGCATCACTAGCACGATTGACAGGCTCGATGAAAGTGCCACAAGCAGGTTGGAAGCAATCATTAGCACGGTAAAACCGAGCAAGACATTTCGGCGATCATAATTACGTGTCAGTCGGGGAACCATAAGGCCAGCAAACAGGGCCACCACTGCTGTAACCGTCACAGCCTGACCAGCCAGGGCTTCGGTCACACCAAGATCGGCGGCCATAGGTGTCAGCAGGCTGGCAGGAAGATATTCTGCAGTCAGCAACCCAAACACACCCATGGTCAGTGAAATAACAGCCATCCATGCGGATTCTTTGGGTTCTGAACTATTCAGAGTAGCGGATACAGCTTCAGTTGCTTCATTTCTCATAACACACTCTTTTCAGAAAAAATTCAGGTTCCAAGTCTAGAGTTGAGAGGTCGGACGATCTATGATAATACGTCCTTATTTTTTACCCGAAACGCCGGAACTACATGTGAATAAACATTTTGCTCTGTCATCCGAACTCATCAGTGAACTGCTGCTTGAAATGCGCCTGCGTGGCGTGCAGTACCGCCGTTTACAGACTGGATCTGAGTTTGGTATCGGTTTTAGCAATAGACAGGGCCATGCCTATTTTCATTACATTGCTGTGGGAACGGCGCGACTTTGTACAAACGATGGTGCGCTTCATGAGCTGAAAGCCGGAAGCATGGTATTTATGCCCCAGGGTGAGGAGCATCAGCTTTTATCGGATGTCGGCTGTGCAATTCACCATATCGATACGTTAGGCTCTGCGCCTTTAGGCGAGGCCGTCAGCGGAATCAATACCTGCCCCAGTACGCATCCGACTCCCAGCACAGTTCTGTTTTATGGCTGTATGGAGTTCGATCTGGGAGGAATGCAGGGCCTGGGTAAACTGATGCCGCAAACCATAGTGGTTGAGGCAAACGAAAAGATATATCCGGGGCTGGTTCCCATTTTAGGCGCCATGAAATTTGAAATCTGTTCCGGACGCGCTGGCTTCGCGGGCATTCTGGCACGCCTTGCCGAAGTGGCTGCTGCCATGATCGTGCGTGGATGGATCGAAAACGGCAGCGAGAAAGCCGCTGGCCTTATCGCAGCGCTACGTGATCCGCGGCTTGCCCGTGCGATTCTGACCATCCATCGCGATACCAGTCGGGAGTGGTCTGTTGCTGAGCTTGCTGCTCAGTCTCATGTGTCACGTTCGGTTTTTGCTGAACGTTTTACATCAATCATTGGGATACCCCCTCAGCGCTATGCAAGGGAAGTGCGAATGCGCCTCGCTGGTCACTGGATCATTCACGATAAGATCTCAATCGACACGGTAGCTTTACGTCTTGGCTATGCCTCACAGGCAGCATTTAGCAGAGCTTTTAAGCGCATAAATGGATATCCGCCGGGCGCTATGCGGCATCGTTCAGCGAAAAGCGTTAATAAAGTAAATGAGTGAACGTTATATCTATCATTTTCTGTATTCGCTGCAGGGGGCCGCGCTCAGCATTAAAATTGAGTGGAAACGGCTTTTCATCACTCAAAATATCGCAATTTCCTTAATGTCCGCTCTGAACGAAGAACTGACGTTATTCTCCCTCGGATGATGCGTTTTTCGAAAGCACTCCGTAGAAAGGGGGCCGCGAGTCGGTTTTGTGAAGGGATGAATAAGCCGCTAGTGCGGTAGACAGAATTGTATTAACTGATTAACTATATAAAAATTTTAATATCTCCCATGTGCTTTCTCTACTACACCCATGATTTGTCCTTTGTCCAGAACGACAAAAAAACTGACTCTGCTTTTGAAATATTTTTCAATGGTTTTATAAGCTTCACCTGCACTGCAACAATGTGTATTGCTAACACACAGTTTTTCAATGAGATTGCTTACATTGTGAGATTTGAGATCTATAATTAGCTCATCGTCTTCTGATTGAGATATTAAATATTTAGCCAAGTGTTCATTTTTTAAAACAGCCTTTATATCACCTTCTTCATCAACACAAATTGTAAATTTTGAGGTTTTTATTTTGCTGATGGTTTCATCGAGTGTTACTACTGAGAAATCTTTATCACATCGTTCACTTATTAAAACATTCGCATCTCCGCCAGGTGATGGTTTCATGCGCAAGCATTCGTTGACAGTCGAATGATGCTTTACCCAGAGACTGGTTTCAGTTGATAGCCATTGCAGTGTATTCAATATGTTAACATGCATCTGGCTCAAATTCATTTTATGTATTGGTTCATAATGTGCAATACGATTTCGAAAATCGTTAATGTCCCTGACCGTTTTTTCGAAATCTTTTCGGGTCATAGAGACATTCGGCAATAAATGCTTCATGTTTGTTTGCCATACAAATCTATCATACTCTGGTCTAAACAGATTTGACCAAAAATCAAACGTTAATGTTGAAATAATATCTTCTTTGTTGGGTTTTTTAGCTCTTCTAATCCCACGATCCAGCGCATCCATGCTTTCAGCTGACAACCCCGATCTGAAAGAACTATGATCAAACCATTTTTCATCGAAATAAACGCTAAATATCTCACTCATCCTGTTCCGGAGAGTGACCTCAAGAATATGTAGAAGATAAAGGAAGGATTTTGACAGCCGTGCATTATAAAGATACAAACTAAATGCATATTGTGTATTAAACCCGGCATTTTTTAAGTAGGGCGCAAAGCGCTCTTTCGACAGGTTTTCAATGATGCTTGCTTCGTTGGCAGCGTAATTGTAAGGAACTTGACTTTCAGCCATGAGTGTTTAGAATCCTTGTCAGAGCAGTTGGTTCGGCCCCTCTGGTGTTCACACTAAGCGCCTCCAACAATCTACTTAGATCCCCGAGACAGACTTTGGTCCCTCTCGGGGTTTCGCTTATTTAAGGTGGCACTTATCCCTGCACCACCTTACTGTGAAGCATTGTAGCAACCTTCCTTTATCCCACTCAACGGCACAAAGCAGACTCTCCCTCAGGCTTTCTGACTACGCAATGAATCCCACACAGCAGTGATAACGCATTACAGACATTCATTCTATTCTGCGAGAAAGATTCCAGAGTTACATACCCGCCTCGCTTGCAGCATCAAACGGCTTTTAACGTGTGAATTCTGCCGCTATGGTATCCCCGCATCTGCAAAATCAGATGCCGGGATTGGCATCCTTGAAAACTCATTGATGGCACTATACGCGTCAGCTTTTTTTCGTTGCGTGTGTGGTATTCAATACACTTCATAGGAGGCCGCCACCATGGCAACAACCCTCAGCTCCACGCATTCTGAGCCTTTCACGCCCGTTCCCGATTTTTTCCAGCAGGCCAGAACCTGTGAAACATCGTCAATACGCTGGGTGTAAGCAACGACCCTATACAGCGCCAGGCGCTCAGCAATCAACTTCACGCGACCCTGCGCCAGCTCCAGCCCGATCTGCTCTGCGAACTGACCGGCTACTTTATTGACGAAATGGTGGCACCACGCTGGATAAGAAGTGAAGAGGGCGTTAGTCAAATCCAGCACGCATAATAGCTTTCCTCTTTCAGACGACGCACAAAGCCAAAGAGCAGGGAACGCAGGCCGAAGAGTAAAGCGTCTCACGCCATGGATGGCGTGAGCCGAGCTGTCAGGGACGATGCTTTTTGCGACTTTACGATCGGCCTGCGTTCCCTGCGACCGCACCGAGCCCCCTTTGTTGATTTTACTCAGCGCAAGCCTGCACCGCATACCCTCTGCGCGCGCTCTGCCATGCCAGCAGGGCAAGGCCCAGCGCGATAAAGGAGAAAATAGCCCCGGCCCAGTTCGGTGACGCCAGGCCAAAACCGGCGGCGATGGTGGCACCACCGGCCCATGCACCCAGCGCATTGCCGAGATTAAACATCCCGATATTCACCGATGCCGCCATTGTTGGCGCACCGGCGTGGCTGGCGCGGTCCATCACCAGTTTCTGAATCGGTGACACGGTCGCGAAACCAAACGCCGCCATCAGGAATACCGATGCGCTGGCAACAACAGGGTTTTCAACACCGGCCCAGAAGACCAGCAGCACCAGGCCCTGTGCGGCAAGGGTGACGAACAGCGTGCCAAACAGTGAGCGGTCGGCAAAGCGCCCGCCGATCCAGTTGCCCACCGCCAGGCCGAGACCAAACAGCACCATCAGCCATGCCACGCCTCCGGCGGAGAAACCGGCTTTTTCGATCATCATCGGCGCAATATAGGTAATGGAGGTGAAAAACGCCGCCGGGCCGAAAATGGTGATGCCCATCACCAGCAATACCTGCGGGTCAACAAAGGCACGTAGCTCTGCGCGCAGGGCGACGGCCTTACCCTTCGCGATACGCGGCACCAGCAGTGCGACGCTTGCCATTGTGATCAGGCCGATACCGGCAATCACCCAGAAGACCAGCCGCCAGCCGAACATCTGCGCGAGCCATGTCCCTGCCGGAACGCCAATCAGGTTGGCGAGCGTCAGCCCGGAAAACATAAAGGCAATGGCGCTGGCCTGACGGCCTGGTGCAACCAGTGAGGCGGCGATAATCGAGCCGATCCCGAAAAAGGCACCGTGGTTAAATGAGGTAATAACCCGGCCCACAATCGCCAGCGACAATGTTGGCGCAAGGGCGGTAATAATGTTCCCGAGCGTAAAAATACACGCCAGCGCGATCAGCATGGTTTTGCGGGGCACCCTTGCACCCAGCACCGTCAGCAGCGGGGCACCGATAAACACGCCCAGCGCATAGGATGTGGCCATTAACCCGGCGGTGGGGATATTGACGCCAAAATCGGCAGCGATTTGCGGAAGGATCCCGGCAATAACGAACTCGGTAAGACCGATCCCGAATGCGCCGACGGCGAGGGCGAAAAGTGCGACAGGCATTGTAACTCCAGTTTAGATATGATTACTTAATGTGATTAGGTAAAAGCAAGTATATTCATACTTTCATTCAGAATGAGAAGCCCAATGAGCGCATTTGATAAAGAAAAAGATGGTATTCGGCAGACAAGACACAAACCGGCTGAACTCGATGCGATCGACCGAAAAATATTAGGCGCGCTGGCAGAAGATGCAGGCCGCAGTTATACCGAACTGAGTGAAATCGTGAATCTTTCAGCTCCGGCAGTGCACGACCGTGTGAAGCGGTTAAAGCGTGACGGCGTGATCAAAGGAACCGTCGCGGTGCTGGACGGCTGCAAGCTGGGCCGGACGTTACTGACCTTCCTGGTTATCGATACCAGCAGCTATCAGGCGACGCGGGCGCTGCTGCAATTTACAAACCGGCGGGAAGTTGAGGAGCTGCATACGGTCGCGGGGGATGGCTGTGTCTTTATTAAGGTGCGGGCTGCGGATACCGAATCGCTGGAAAACTTTCTGATGGAAATTCAGAGCCTGGATGGCGTGCGATCCGTGCGCAGCTATATCGCGCTGTCGACCTTTCTTGAACGTGGGCCGTCTCCGGACTGAACGGGCAGATACGTTATACGCCCTGCGGCGTATAACGTATCGGGATGATTATTTCTCCCAGTAGTTAAGTACGACGACGCAGGTATTTGCAGCAACCGTCATAACAAGGCTGGGCACATTGTTTTCGGCGGTGCAAATTGGTGCAATATAAGCAGGATCGCCTACACCAGGATACTGGGAGCTCCCATTTTGAACGACGTGCCCACCAAGGGCATTATTCGGGCAAATATTGCCTGTAATACTGTGGGTGCCAGGATCAACCTTACATTTTTCCCTGTATAACGCTATCCAGGTTTTACCATCAACCTTATGATCATGAGTTGAACCAATAATGTTCATAAACTTTTGTCCGGTATTCCAGGTGGTTATTCCCTTGAACGTTGACCTGATTTTCATATCCGTACTTTGTAATACCTGTTCCTCACCCGTAGATGTTGCATCTGACTTTGAGGTACTGGCGCTTTCTGGTGTTTTCGTTGCACAACCACTCATCACTAAAGCGAGCGCTAATAGCGCAAGTAAGCTTTTTATTTTCATACATTCCTCATATCTTGATATGTGATATATCAAAGATCATAAATGGCAATGATCGCTGTGTGAATAAAGATGAACAGGACAGGTCTGATATCAAATTATGTTTATATCAGATTTGCGATATATTCATGATACCACTTTTTGTGTGGGTGATTTTTTTATTTAATGGTGTAGGTATCTCATTCGGATATGAAAATGATTGCAGCTTAGGTGCATTTTTGTGATCCAGATTACGAATCAAACTTAAGAAGTCTGCTCATCCTGGAAGAAAAAAAGACGACAGTGAGGGCTGTCGTCTAAGCGGGGGTATTCCGGGCTCTTGTGGGTTAAGAGAGCCTCTTGTCACTAATACTCAGTTCACCGCTATCCGCAGACCCAGATCGTCGGGATAGGGATTAAAGTAGTTTTGCGTCAGCAGATAGCGGTCGGGGTATTCCGCCAGATAGTGCTTGAGCAGGGTGAGGGGAGCCAGAATCGGCAGCCGCCCTTCGCCGTAGTTAAGGATCACCTCGCGCAGCTCGCCGCGCTGGCGGGCGTTAAGCTGCTCGCGGAAATAGCCCTGAATATGCATCAGGACGTTGGTGTTGTTTTTCCGCGAGGCGGGCTGTTTCAGGATCGCCATCAGTTTTTCGCGGTAGGCCACAAAGAAGGCGTCGAGATCTTCCCACTCATGCAGGGTGGCGACGAACGGACCGATCTCGCGGTAGCCAGCCTGATGGTGCGCCAGCAGCTGCAGTTTATAGCGGCTATGGAAGTCGATCAGGGCACCGCGGGTCAGGCCGCTGGCGCGCAGGGTATTCAGCTGATGCAGGGCAAAGACGCGCTCGACAAAGTTTTCCCGCAGAACCGGGTCGTGCAGACGACCGTCTTCTTCGACGGGTAGCCACGGGTATTTCGCCAGCAGCGCGGCGGTAAACAGTCCGGTGCCTTCTTTGTGCCCGCGATTGCCTTTTTCATCGTACAGCCGGACGCGCTCCATCCCGCAGCTTGGGGATTTGGCACAGACGATAAAACCCGATAGTTTGCTGACACTCGGGAGATACGCGTCGCTAAAATCCGCCATTTTTTGCGTCACATCTTCATGGGGCTCATGACTGAACCGCATCCGGATCTCACCTTCGCTCAGCTGCGTCAGACGCAGCGCCGGGCGGGGAACGGGCAGGCCGATGGCCATCTCCGGGCAGACGGGTTTGAAGGTGACCCACTCGGCCAGTTCATCCATCGCAAAGCCCGCGCGTTTATGTCCGCCGTCAAAGCGAACGGCCGAGCCGGTTAAACAGCCGCTGATCCCGATAAGGGGTTGAGTGCTCATGGCGCTATCCTCTTCACTGCTCATGTCGGGTGAAGAAAAGCGTCACCGTCCCGACGGTGATACCGAATTTCTTCATCTCGGTTTTATTAAAAAGATGCGTGCCATCCTGCAGATACATCCAGTCGTCAAAATGCAGCAGCCAGGTGCTGCCTTTGGCGTTAACGTTCATGCTGTAACGCCAGTGAAAGGCGTTGCCTGCCGCCTGACCCGTGGCGACGCCGTCAATATCGCCCGCCGTGCCTTCATAGCGGTCCGGGCCGGTGCGGCGGATATGCCACACTCGCTGCTGCTTCTCGCCGTCGTCATAGATAAAGCGTTCGTTCAGCGTCAGGGTGTCACCCAGCACATCGCCATCGATGGTTACGTGGAAGCGGCGGATCTGCTTACCGCTGCGATCCTGCACCATACCCCAGGCTTCGGTTTTGCCCTGGAAGTAGTGGAAGATATCAAGGGAGGGCTGCTGCTGTTTGTAGTCGGCAACCTCGGTGCTGCAGCCTGTCAGCAGCATGACCAGTCCCACCATGAAGGTCAGAAGACGTCTCATTTTTCACCTCCGATCAACTGCTGTCGCAGTTCGGGATATTGCGTACGGGGATCGAGCCAGATCGCCAGAAAGTTTCGGCTGAAGGCGTCAGACTGGACCGGGCCGAGCGGCGTAAAGGTCTTTTGCGCGGGCGTGGCGCGATACCAGAACTGGCCCTGCTTATCGTGAACAACAAAGGCCAGCTGTGTGCCCGGCGTCACGTCCGGCCACAGGGCGTTGAGCATCCGCAGCCATTCCGCGCTCCGTGGTTCTTGCTCCGGAACGCCAAGTGCCTGCCACTGCTCGCGGGTGGCATCCACCAGATCCTCGCGGTCGATATCGCGCTTATAGGTAATAATCAGCGCCCGGTCCTGCTCCGGCCCGCTATAGCGGCCGTCCGGCGTGCGCAGCTGGGAGGTATAGAGGGTAAACGGCCCCCATGTGAGCGTTGCATCCCCGACTTTTCGCCAGCTTAGCCAGTCCGCGGCATGGGCGGCGGGCGCAAGGGCTGACAGCCACAGCATGATCAGTACAGCGGCGCGCATGGTCGCCTCCCGATCGTAATATGAAAGAACAGCATCAGTACCAGCCATCCCGGCGCCATCCAGCTGACGACAATAAAGGTCGGCTCCAGAAAGGTGATAGCTCCCAGACGTTCGCCAATCACATAAGCTACCGGTCCGCCGACGGTGGCCATCAGCGCCAGGATCCAGCCCGGCAGGGTTGTGGTGAGCGTCATGGCGGTCCAGACGCTGGCGAACATCAGCCAGAGCGCGAGCATCCACAGGGGAAACAGCCACGAGCCGGTAAAGTCGATAAGCCCCGTCAGCGCCCAGAGGGTGTCGAGGCCGCTGCCTGCCGCAGCCAAAAGCAGGGCGTATAAACGATGTGCAGGTGACAGTACCAGCCAGGCGACAATCGCCAGCGCCAGCCAGAGCAGCAGGCCGCGTTCGCGAAAGATCACCACCAGCGTCCAGTAGAGATCGAACGCCACGGCCAGCAAAAAAACCTGCACATAGCGCTTCATACGCGCTCCGCGGTCAGCTGCACCACGCTGATGGTGCGCGCGTTAAACCCGGCTTCACAGTAGCCAAAGTAGTAGAGCCACATCCGGCGAAAACGCTCATCAAAGCCAAGCTGTTCGATCTCATGCCAGGCCTGGACAAAACGCTGCCGCCAGTGGGCCAGCGTACGGGCGTAGTCCGGGCCCATATCAAACAGATTACGCACCACAAAATCCGTATGGCGCGTCATCAGGTCACTCATCGCCGTCACGCTCGGCAGAAAGCCGCCGGGGAAGATATAGCGCTGGATAAAATCAACGCTTTTGCTGTAATCGCGGTAGCGCTGATCCTGAATAGTGATCGCCTGAATCGCCATTTTGCCGCCCGGACGCAGTCGCGCCTGGCAGGTGCGGAAGAAGGTCGGCAGGTAGCGCTGGCCCACGGCTTCAATCATCTCTATCGAGACCAGCTTGTCGTACTCCCCGGTCAGGTCGCGGTAGTCGCACAGCAGCACCTCGACGCGATCCGCAAGTCCCGCGCGGGCAATGCGTTCTTTGGCCCAGTTATATTGCTCCTGCGAGAGCGTGGTGGTGGTCACGCGACAGCCGTAGTGGCGGGCGGCGTATTCAGCCATCGCGCCCCAGCCGGTGCCGATCTCAAGCAGATGATCGTCGGCGGTGAGCGCGAGCTGCTCGCACAGGCGCGCCATTTTGGCCCGCTGGGCGACGGCCAGATCCTGCTCATCGGCGGTGAAAATCGCGCTGGAGTAGAGCAGTTCCTCATCAAGAAAATGCGAATAGAAGGCATTGCCGAGGTCGTAATGGGCGGCGATATTCTCCCGCGCCTGACGACGTGCGTTGCGCCGCGTCCAGTGACGGATGCGCTCGACGGGTTTACCCAGCAGCCGGAAACCGCGTTCAAGGCGTCCCAGCACCTGGCTATTCAGGGCCAGGATCTGCAACAGTGCTGTCAGCTGGTGGGTTTCCCACTCACCGTCCATCCAGGCCTCGGCGGCGGCCAGGCTGCCACCGGTCAGCAGACGCCAGTACACGCCCGGGTTGAGGACATCCACGTCGGCACGCAGGGCCGCGGATGTATCACCAAAGTGGAAGGTCTGCGCCCCTTCGCGCACGGTCACGGAGCCTTCGCGGATACCGCTCAGCAGACGGAACAGCAGCCAGCGTGCGACGCGGGCGTTGCGCGGAAAATCGGGGTTAAGCGCAAAGACGGGCTCGGTCATGAGCGTTCTCTCCTGCTGGCGGGATGGTTGTGAATGGGCACGCGTTTAAGCCACAGACGCAGCGCCTGCCAGTAAATGGCCAGCGCGGTTTTCAGAGTCATTAGCGGCAGACGCAGCAGTAAAACACTCAGGTTAGTGCGCGTCAGCGGCGTCCGGGTCAGCGCCAGGGTCGCGTCGAAAACCTTTGTTTCCTGATGATTTTCGATATGCATGTGCAGGGTTTTACCCGGACGGTTAAAGCGCCAGTGATAGACCATATCCATCGGGTTAAACGGCGAAACATGAAAGGCTTTCTCCATCGGCTGTGCATCCAGGCCGTTCACCGCGTAGTAGTGGCGCTCATTCCACGGCGTGTTACGTACCTCCGCCAGCACCCAGCGCAGGATGCCAACCTGGTCATAGCAGTAGTAGAAATTGACCGGGTTAAAGTGGAAGCCAAAATAACGTAGCTGGGTGAGGAGCATCACCCGACCGTCGGGACGCTCACCCGTCAGGCTGTGTAGCCGGGCAAGAACATGCTCTTTCAGCGGCGTCCCCAGCGGATAATCCGCATCGTGGAACGCGGCGGCGGCAAAGCGGTTACGGCGGATGCCAACCGTTGGCAGCTTTTCCAGCTCGTCCAGATCGAGCCAGGCCATAAACAGGCTGTAGCTGAAATGGTGGGCCTTTGGCTGCAGGCGGCGATGGCGCAGTACGCCCTGATAGAGACAGCTGTTCATCTTAGCGATCCTCCCCGGCGGCGATCCCTTTCACCACGTCCAGCGCGCTGCGCACGCCGTCTTCGTGAAAACCGTTGTACCAGTAAGCGCCGCAGTACCAGCTGCGCTGCTGGCCGTTAATCTCGCCCCGACGCGCCTGCGCCCGCCAGCTTTGCGGGTTAAACCGCGGGTGCTCATAAACAAAGCGCTGCCGGACGTAGCGCTCATCCACCGGCGTTTCCGGGTTGAGGGTGACGCAGAACAGCGGACTGCCTTCGGGCAGACCCTGCAAAATATTCATGTTGTAGGTGACGCAGGCGCTGGCCTGGTCGGCGTCACTCAGGCGATAGTTCCAGCTCGCCCATGCGCGCTCGCGCACCGGCAGCCAGCGGCGGTCGCCGTGTAGCACCACTTCGTTACGCTGCCAGCCAATATCGCCCAGCACTTCGCATTCGGCAGGCGTCGGGTCGGCAAGCATCGCCAGCGCCTGGCCGGAGTGGCAGGCAAAGATCACCTGGTCGAAGGTATGGTCTGAACCCGCAAGCTGGAGAGTCACGCCGTCATGATGGCGGGTCACACGCTGAACCGGCGCGTTAAGACGCAGATCCAGGCGATCCCCCAGCTGTGCCAGCATGGCGCGGATATACTCCCGCGACCCGCCCGGCACCACATACCACTGCGGGCGCTGGGTGATATCCAGCAGGCCGTGGTTCTCAAAGAAGCCTAAAAAAAGCGGCAGCGGAAAACGGCGCATCTCCTGCAGTGATGACGACCAGATGGCGGCTCCCATCGGCAGAATGTAGTGACGTGCGAAAAATTCATTAAAGCGGTGCTGCTCCAGAAAGGTCTGCAGCGTCGCATCCGGGTCAACCTTGCCCGTAAACGCGGCCTTCGCCAGCCGGTTAAAGCGCACGATATCTTTCAGCAGTTTCCAGAACGTCGGGTTCAGCAGATTACGCCGCTGGGCGAACAGGGAGGTGAGGGTGTGGCCGTTATACTCCAGACCGCTCTTCGGGTTATGCACGGAAAAACTCATCTGCGTTTTTTGCCCGCGGATACCCAGTTCGCTGAGCAGGCCCATAAAGCGCGGATAGGTGCGATCGTTGTAGACGATAAACCCGGTATCGACGGCAAACGACCCCAACGGCGTTGTTACGTCAACCGTGGCGGTATGCCCGCCAGCGGTGGGCGCGGCTTCGAAAAGCGTCACCTGATGATGTCCGGCCAGCCGCCAGGCACAGGTCAGTCCGGCGATGCCGCTGCCGATAATCGCGATCTTCATGGGCGCACCATCCTGCGCAGTAGCGTGCGCTGAACAACATCGGGAAGCGCGGCCAGCAGGCGCATCATCAGGCCAAAGCCGACCGGAAACGCAATATGATCCTTGCCCTTCGCCAGCCCGCGACGAATGGCGGTGACGGCGCTATCGACGCTGACCTGTCCGGGCATGGCAAAGTCATTTTTGCGGGTCAGCGGCGTATCGACAAAGCCCGGGGATACGGTGGTAACGGCAATGCCTTTTGGCTCCCAGTCAAGACGCAGACTACGGGCAAACCAGCTCAGTGCGGCTTTCGACGCGCCGTAGGCTTCAGCCCGGGGGAAGGGCAGCCAGTGTGCCATTGAGCTGACCAGCACCACGCGGCTACCGCGAACCAGCTGCGCCTGCAACGCCGCCAGACAATTTACCGGCCCGAGGAAATTGGTACGCATCACCCGTTCCACCAGGGCGGCATCGACCTCACCACGATCCAGATACTCGCAGGTTCCGGCGCAGAGGATCGCCAGATCCGGACGGCAGTCGCTCAGTGCAATACGGCAGGCCTCGCCGTCGGTCATATCAAACTGGCAGACCGAGATATTGGGGCTGTGCTGCTGCAGCGCCGCCAGTCGGGCCGGGTCTCGCCCGCAGGCAATGACGCGGTAGCCGTCATCCGCCCACGATTTTGCGAGCCCGGCGCCGATGCCGGAGCTTGCGCCGGTGATGAGGACAGTCATCATGCGCGCACTCTCCGTTTAACGCTGCGTACCGCCCAGCCCAGCACGGGAATATGTTCGTAGAGCATCTCGCCGCCATCGTAGAAGTCTCGCTGGCGGATAACCTGGCCATCCTGCACCGTCACCACCGAGCAGCCCGGCAGGGCCAGAGCTTCGCCCCCGGCAACCTTCGGGTGCGACCAGTGCATGGTCCAGGTCACGACAAAACGCTGCTCGTCTGACAGAGGGGTATCGATGTCAAAGCGACAGTGGGAAACATTGACCAGCAGGTGAGTGAAGTAGCGGCGGATCGCAAACAGGCCCTGATGGCTGCCAAAGGGATCGATAAGCTCGGCTTCAGGGTGATAGAGCGCCGTCATTGCCGATTGCGGCTGGTTATCCAGCGCGGTGTAGTAATTAACAAACCGGTCAATAACGGTGGAGATGGTGCTCATAAGGTTAACCCTGAAGTGAGAGGTGCCGATAGCGGCATACTTAAAACTTACACAAGCATTGTTTGTTGTACAAGTTTGCGTGAAAGTATTTTTTATTTGTTATTAATATCAATTGGTTGAATTGTGATTTTTAAAGGGTGTTTTTGGCAGGTTATACAACGGACGTGACAGAGCCGCAGCCCGTTACGGCTGCTGACCAGAGAAACAAGAGGGGGGATTACAGAAGGACGATATCGAGGGAGGCAACCTGCTGCTGCCAGATCTCTGCCTGTTTTTTGCGGGCAATCGTCAGCTTGCCGGTGGTAACCAGCAGCCATTTACGCTCGGGGAAAATCTCCGGCGCCAGTGCGGCGGGTGGATTAGGAAGGACATCAATGCGGTGTCCCTGGCCGGTACGCTTAAGCGCTTCGAGCCAGATTTCGCACGGGTCGGTGAGCTGCCATCCCGTAATCAGGTAATTATCGCCCGGCGCTTTTTTGTCACCTTCGAGGCAAAAGGAGGTGTAGGCGATGATAATGCCATCAAGAATTTCTCTCAGGGTCATCATGGTCGCGATATTGGCCGAGACTTTGCTGCGCAGCGGACGCAGAACCTCAGTCACCAGCTCCGGGCGGGGATATTCCCTACCCGCATCGTATATCAGCTGGCGCAGGGATTCGATTTTTCCCTCTTTCAGCCGCTGCAGCATCGTCTCCTGCAGCGTGACCCAGTTGTTAGTCCGACGTGCGCCGGGGCGCGAGAGCAGGGGTTTCACCTGACTGACGGGCACACCTTTTTTCACCCAGTCGATAATTTTGAGCGCCTGCTGGATATCATCATCGCTGTACAGGCGATGGCCGCCGTCTGTGCGCATGGGCTTAAGCAGGCCGTAGCGACGCTGCCATGCGCGCAGCGTGGTGGCGTTTATTCCGCAAAGTCGGGCAAATTCACCGATAGAGTAGGACATGCGTCAGACCTGATAGAAAGAGTACTCTCAATATACTACAACGCCGAACCTGGCTTGCGCCAGATCATGAAGATGGTTCATGTTGCCGTGAAATATCGTCGCTTCCCCTTATCCGGTGACTCTGGCAAAACTATAGCCAATAAGAGAGAACGTCAGTTTTCATACCAGAATGTCGGATGCGGGATCACCATGACTAAACATTTTAGCTTCACCATTAAGAGCGGTCGTTTTGACGAGAATTATAACCCCTCCGAAAATACGCGTATTACCACTAACTTTGCCAACCTGGCGAGAGGTGATAACCGTCAGGAAAATCTGCGCAACACTCTGGCGATGATTGAGAACCGTTTCAATAGCTTAGCCTGCTGGGATAACCCGAAAGGCGATCGCTACGCTGTCGAGCTGGATATTATTTCCGTTGAGATGAATATCGAAGGCAGCGGCAAAACCTTCCCGGCAATCGAGATTTTAAAAACCTCGATTATCGATAAAAAAACCAACCAGCGCATCGAAGGCATTACGGGGAATAACTTCTCCTCTTACGTGCGTGATTACGACTTTAGCGTGCGTCTGCTGGACCACAATAAAAACCAGTCCGCCTTCAGCATTCCGGATGATTTTGGCGATCTGCACGGGAATATCTTTAAGCATTTTGTCCGTTCTGATGAATACAAAAATGCGTTTAAAAAAGCACCGGTTATCTGCCTGAGCGTATCCAATAAAAATACCTATCAGCGCACGGGGAATCAGCATCCGGTGCTGGGCCATGAGTACCAGCAGGATGGCACGTCGCTGACTGAAGCCTATTTCAAAAAGATGGGTCTGCAGGTGCGCTACTTTATGCCTTCAGGCAGCGTTGCGCCGCTGGCATTCTATTTTATCGGTGACTTGCTGAGCGATTACAGCAATCTGGAGCTTATCAGCACCATCAGCACGATGGAGACATTCCAGAAGATCTATCGCCCGGAGATTTACAACGCCAACTCCGCCGCGGGTCTCCACTATCGGCCCGACCTGAACAACCAGGATCACTCCTTAACCAAAATTGTTTACGATCGCGAAGAGCGTAGCCAGCTGGCGATTGAGCAGGGGAAGTTTACGGAAAAACACTTCATCGAACCCTACAAGAATATTCTTGAGCAATGGTCTGCCAGCTACGCGCTTTGATTTACTAAAACTATAAGGTCACCTGCTATGAAAACATTGCTCCCCACGTCCACCGCCGGCAGCTTACCCAAGCCGTCATGGCTCGCGCAGCCCGAGACGCTCTGGTCTCCGTGGAAACTGCAGGACGCAGAATTAATTACTGGTAAACAGGATGCGTTGCGTCTGTCGCTCGACGATCAGCTGCGTGCCGGGATTGATATTGTCAGCGACGGCGAGCAAACCCGTCAGCACTTTGTCACCACCTTTATCGAACACCTCAGCGGCGTGGATTTCGAGAAACGCGAGACCGTCAGAATTCGTAATCGCTACGATGCAAGCGTGCCGACCGTTGTCGGTGCCGTTGAGCGCCAGAAACCGGTCTTTGTCGAGGATGCCCGCTACTTACGTTCGCTGACGAAGCAGCCGATCAAATGGGCGCTGCCAGGCCCGATGACGATGATCGATACGCTGTACGATAATCATTACAAAAGCCGCGAAAAGCTTGCCTGGGAATTCGCGAAAATTCTCAATCAGGAAGCCCGGGAATTAGAAGCTGCAGGCGTGGATATTATCCAGTTCGACGAGCCGGCATTTAACGTATTTTTCGATGAGGTCAACGAGTGGGGCATCGCCGCGCTGGAAAGGGCCGTCGAAGGACTTAAGTGCGAAACCGCCGTGCATATCTGCTATGGCTACGGGATCAAAGCCAATACCGACTGGAAAAAGACTCTGGGCACCGAGTGGCGTCAGTACGAAGAGGCGTTCCCGAAACTGCAGACCTCGAAGATCGATATTATCTCGCTGGAGTGCCATAACTCCCACGTACCGATGGATCTGCTTGAGCTGATCCGTGGTAAAAAAGTGATGGTCGGGGCCATTGATGTGGCAACGAATACCATCGAAACCCCCGAGGAAGTCGCCGCGACGCTGCGCAAAGCGCTGCAGTTCGTCGATGCCGATAAGCTCTATCCGTGCACCAACTGCGGGATGGCGCCGCTGTCGCGTCAGGTTGCTAACGGCAAGCTGAATGCGTTAAGTGCGGGCGCGGAAATTATCCGTAGAGAAATTATGGGTAAATAACAACGTCCCTCCCGGAGCGTCGAACGACGCTCCGATAATTACCTCATATCACTCCAGGTCATTTAATCACCACTTTCGATGGGCGAAAAACGAGCATGTTTTTGCTTTATTTCGCATCATTAATACCTTTCGAATACCTTAATATCCAATCAGCATTTTACTGTGTGGAATATTTGCTAACCCATACTTATTACCTTTTAGCATTAACCTTTTGTATTGCAACGCATTAAAAGGTGATCGCTAATTTCATTTAAGGTCAATAAGCAGAGGGTGCGGGTGTTGAACGGATGCATACCTTTCCACTGATTTTTGAATGAAATAATTATAAAAAATGGATGCTGCCCTGGCATTTGTACGAGATACAAAACTCAACTTATTAATTCTCTTATGATTTTGGTAATAAAAATGAATAAAAGTCTTGTTGCAGTAATGATGATAGCCACGCTTTCAGGGACGGCGTATGCGGAATCAGTGCAGTTTACCCCGAATTTTTCACCAGAAAGTTTTACCCTGTCGACCTCTGGCGGTGTGTTGAACGGGAAATCTCATGAGCTGGTTTACGACGCAGGGACAGGTCGAAAAGTCAGCCAGCTGGACTGGAAAATAAAGAATCTCGGCATTGTGAAAGGTGATGTCTCCTGGGATGCGTACTCTTTCCTGACGCTGAACGCTCGCGGCTGGACCTCGCTGGCTTCAGGCTCCAGCCATATGGATGACTACGACTGGCAGAACGCCAGTCAGGCAAAATGGACAGACCACTCGTCCCACCCGAACACGGATGTTAATTATGCCAATGAATACGATCTCAATGTAAAAGGCTGGTTATTCAAGGATAAAAACTATAAAGCGGGCGTTGTTGCCGGCTATCAGGAAACCCGTTTTAGCTGGACGGCAACCGGTGGCTCTTACAATTATGACAACGGTGCTTATACCGGTAATTTCCCGGAAGGTGAGCGGGGTATTGGTTATCGCCAGCGCTTCTCTATGCCATACGTTGGCCTCACGGGCCAGTATCGTATTAATGACTTTGAATTTAATGCCTTATTTAAATTCAGTGACTGGGCCCGGGCGCATGATAACGATGAGCACTATATGCGCGACCTGACCTTCCGTGATAAATCAACAAATTCACGTTATTACGGTACGACAGTCGATGCTGGATATTACATCGCGCCGAACGTCAAAGTGTTTGCTGAATTCACCTGGAGCAAATACGAAGAGGGCAAAGGCAGCACGCAGGTTATTGATAACATCAGCGGCCAAACCTCTTCTATTGGTGGAGAGGCGGCCGGCATTGCCAATAAAAACTATACCATTATGGCCGGTATGCAATATCGGTTCTAAATTAGCGCCGCTCGCGGATATGCGTTTTGTTCAACACCAGGCCCCTTTATGGGGCTTTTTCTTTTTGTAAACATGGGCATTACATCATTTGCCAGTGTCAGACCAGCGCCACTCAGGCTGACTGAGATGTCTGGCAAAGAAATCCGATAATACCTTCACCTTGAGCGGGCGACTGCGGGACGTCGGCGTAACAAAGTAGAGTCCTCCCCGCGTCATCGACCACGCATCAAGCAGATGCACCAGGCGTCCGTCTTTCAGATACTCAGCGGCCATAAATTCGGGCAGTTCGGCAATGCCCAGCCCCGCCAGCAGGGGAGGCAGCAGCGCATCGGAGTTAGTAACCCGCAGCGGGCCGTTCGGCACAATATCTTCCTGCAAACCGGAAGCGTGGGTAAAGCGCCATACCTGGCTCCTGGCCCTGTAGGCATAGCTGAAGCACTGCCGGGAAGTCAGCTCGCGCGGGTGCTGCGGCACTCCGTGTTCCGCGAGATAAGCCGGGGACGCCACCAGATACTGCGTCACCGCGCACAGCCTGCGCGCCACCAGAGAAGAATCCGGCAGCGCTGCAATACGCAGTGCGGCGTCAAAGCCTTCGGCGATCAGATCGACCGACGCATCTGACAGATGCAGATCCACGCTGAGTTCCGGGAACTGGCGGATAAGTTCCGGCAGCAGAGGAGCAACCCAGCGTAAACCAAAAGACATCGGCACGGCTAAGCGTACCTGACCGCGTGGCTGCACCGACAGTTCGTAGGCTTCGTTTTCCACTTCTTCCGCCTGACGGTATATCTCCGAGGCCTTTGCCGCCATGCTCTGACCGAACTCCGTCAGGGCAAGCTGGCGGGAGGTGCGGTTAAAGAGCCGACCGCCCAGACGCTCCTCAAGCCGCGCCACGGCGCGTGACACGGTCGGGACGGAGACGCCCATCACTCTGGCCGCGGCAGCAAAAGATCCTTCTTCTGCCACCTTCGCAAACATGGCGAGACCTTCAAAATCGGGAAATTTTGTCATTTCAAATTTGCAATGATGAGTTTCAAATCATTCTATTTTGAAATGATCCGCACGTCGATATGCTTCTCTTACCGCGACAACATTGATGCCGCAAAGAGCAGATTCGAACTTTGACTGAGGAATTTAATCATGAGTAAAAAATTAGCGAACAAGATAGCGTTAGTCACTGGCGGCAGCACCGGTATTGGTCTGGCATCGGCGCAGGTGCTGGCAGAGCAGGGCGCGAAGGTGTATATCACCGGCCGCCGTCAGGAAGAGCTTGATGCAGCGGTCGCCTTAATCGGACCGGCAGCAACGGGGATCCGGGCCGATGCCTCTGTACTAAGCGAGCTGGATAACGTTTTTGCGACTATCGCCAGTGAGTCAGGCCGACTGGACGTCCTTTTTGCTAACGCCGGTGGCGGCGATATGATGCCGCTGGGGGATATTACGGAAGAGCATTTCGACCGTATTTTTGGCACCAACGTGCGCGGCCTGCTCTTTACCGTTCAGAAGGCACTGCCGCTGTTAAGCAACGGTGCATCCGTTATTCTTACCGGCTCAACGGCTGCGGTGAAAGGCACTGCCAGCTTCAGCGTCTACAGTGCCAGCAAGGCCGCCGTGCGCAGTCTGGCTCGTTCCTGGGCGCTTGACCTTAAAGAGCGCGGTATCCGCATCAATGTCGTGAGCCCTGGCCCTGTTCGCACGCCGGGCCTGGGCGGACTTGTCCCGGAAGAGCAGCGTCAGGGCCTGTTTGATGCGCTGGCAGAGGGCGTGCCGCTCGGTCGACTGGGCGAACCGCAAGAGATTGGTAAAACCGTCGCGTTTCTGGCGTCTGACGATGCGAGCTTTATTAACGCGGCCGAAATTTATGTGGATGGTGGGCAGGCGCAGATTTAACGGCCAACGATAATCACGCTATGACATCTCCGCTGCTGGCGTTCCCTGATGGAATGCCAGCAGCCATTTTCCGTTACCGGAACATACCCAGCAAGAAGATCGCAGGGAAGGGCGATTACCGTCCGAATTAACCGTTCTGTACTGCAATATGGCGACACTTTCGCTCATGCTGATGAGCCGGAATTCACTGCTAAGAATATTCGGCCCACTCTCTTCTCCAGTCAGAGAATCAATCGTCTCCTTGCGATCAACCATAACACCCGAACGGGTTATTTCCCGAAAGTCAGGATGCAGTATCTCTTCGAGCCATTGGCGATCGTTTCGTTTGTCACCGTGCAGGCTACATTCGAGAGCTTTTAGCTTTTCCAGGAGCATTGGGTTTATCCTTATAAGGTCCGGGCAGTCATCTTTACTATAACCATTTAGCGAGGATGATCCGCAAGCCATGTCCGGAGAAACATGTAAGGGGGCGATTTGCCCCCTTACATTTGCCTCTTACGTTTGTCTTCAGAGGACGTTTTAAGCGTTACTGACTCACGGGGTTATTTCAGGTGGGTTTTAAAGAACTGCTCAAAGCGGGCAAAGGGTATCTTACCCGCCGCGTTGTCATATAAATCGACATGATTCGCGCCCGGGACAATTACCAGCTCTTTCTCTTTGCTGCCCACAGCCTTGAATGCATCTTCCGCAAAGTAGCGCGAGTGCGCTTTTTCACCCGTTACGATAAGCGTCGGGATAGTGATTTCGCTGGCATAACTCAGCAGCGGCATATTCATAAACGACAGCGGCATTGTCGCTGTCCATGCGCCCGTCGAGTTAACGGAACGCTCATGGAAACCACGCGGCACCCGGTAATAGTCAAAGAACTCTTTCAGTACCGGATGCGGATTTGCAGGCAGGGCTTCCGGCAAAATTCGCTTAGCTGCGGTGACGTTGCCCTTCTCGTCCACGGCAAGGTCATGGCCGCCCGTGGCAAATGTGCCGCTTTCGGCATCCTTCCAGCGCTGTTCGTTCAGATACTGCAGGACGGCGTGGCGATCGGCGGTGGAATAGCGGTCTTTACCATCGCCCACGCCGTGGCCCATCGCGCGACTCATGTCATACATCACGCTGGTTGCGACCGCTTTGACGCGGGTGTCCATCGCGGCGGCATTCAGCGCCATTCCACCCCAGCCGCAGATACCGAGCAGGCCGATGCGATTGCGGTCCACCTCTTTTTGTAACCCAAGGAAATCCACCGCTGCGCTAAAGTCCTCGGTATTGATATCCGGGGAGGCGACATTGCGCGGATGACCACCGCTTTCACCCGTATAAGAGGGATCGAAGGCCAGCGTCACAAAGCCCTGTTCGGCAAGCGTTTGCGCATACAGGCCGCTGGATTGCTCTTTGACCGCGCCAAAGGGACCGCTTAAAGCGATGGCTGCCAGCTTGCGTTCTCCACGGTCTTTCGGGATATAAAGATCGCCCACCAGGGTGATCCCGTATCGGTTCTGGAAGGTGACTTTCCGATGATCCACCTTGTTGCTTTCGGCAAAGGTTTTATCCCATTTTTCAACCATCGAAACGGGTGCATTCGGGTTGGTCGTATCAGCATAGCTCATGGTGGTGACTCCACTTATTGATGCGCATAGCAGCATGGCAGGTAGTGCGGCGGTCAGTTTTTGGGTGAAAACATTCATCAAAGGTTTCCCTGAAAACGCGTGGTGGATACAGGTTTCATAAGGACAACGCTGCTGTGCTTTGTTGCAATGCGTCGATTATAGTCAGCAGGAAATGTGCTGATTAGAGGGTGAAAAATGCTAGGATTGATATCATATTGTTATAAATAGCTGCTCAGCAGCGATTGCGTTCTGAAGGGGGGAGTGGATGGCGAAACGTGAAAACTATAACGATCTCTATCTGTTTATGCTGGTGGTGCAGGAAGGAAGCTTCACCGCAGCGGCGCAACGAATCGGGCTTGCACAATCAGGGATCAGCCGTTCTGTACGCGACCTCGAACAACGGCTGGGCGTGCAGCTTCTGGTGCGGACCACGCGGAGATTATCGCTCACCCAGGCAGGCGAACAGCTCTATCAGACAACGCTGTCCGGGTTTGACGCTTTAGATTCAGGGCTTGCCACACTGGAACACTATCGTCAGACGCCTTCCGGCACGGTGCGCATCAACGCCAGCCAGCATGCTATCGATAAATGCCTTCTGCCAAAACTTGCGGTGTTTAAACAGCGCTACCCGGATATCAGGCTGGAACTGATGAATGAAAGCCGGTTTGTCGATATTATCGCGGAGAGATTCGATGCGGGCGTGCGTCTGGGGCCGGAAGTCGGCAACGGAATGATCGCGGTACGTATTACCCCCGACATGGAAATGGCGGTGGTGGCCACACCCGAACATTTCCGACGCTACGGGTTTCCGCAGACGCCGGCTGATTTAGCGGTACATCCCTGTATTGCCTACCAGTTTGGCGACGGAAGCCTGTATCCGTGGGAACTCACTCAGGACGATAAAAAAGTCACACACCGGCCGCAGGGCCAGTGGGTCTTTTCAGACAGCTATATGGAAGCCGAAGCGGCTCGTCTGGGGCTCGGCCTGGCCTATGTCCCGGTCGAACTGGTTGCAGACGACCTGGATCGCGGTGGGCTTATCCGGGTTATGCAGCGTTACAGCCTGCGTATGGAGGGGTTATTCCTCTATTACCCTCATCGCAATGTGTCGCCCGCGCTGAGGGTTGTTATTGATACACTGAGAATTTGATCATTCCAGCATCTGTAGCGGATATTTCTACTCAAATGGTAAGAGGCAAGCAAAATGCATGAAGACTTGGAACTCTGTTTTATCCCCCCTTTAGTGCTTCTGGTGATTAATGCCCACAATAAAAAAGGAAGCCAGCTCACCCGTGAAGAGGTGGAATCCATCAGGGATTCAGGAGTATGCATTGCACTTCCTGTAGGTTCCGGCAAGTGTATGGCCGATGAAAGAGGGTATGAAGATTTCAGCCCTGAGAGGGTCTGGAACGATTATCTTGATTACCTGGATGAGACGTCATCCAAAGACAGTGCATAAAAAGGCCAATGATCCGCCTGAATGGAAAAATCTGAATGGATTTGCAAACGGTGCAGCATCCCGGACAACAATAAACAAGAAGCACTATATGGAAATTATTCTGATGCGCCACGGAAAGCCCACTTACACGGGTTTTCCGAAAGTAACGAGCGCTGAAATGATCGACTGGATTGCACAATATGATCTCTCAGATACGGGTAGCGATACGCCTCCGGGGGCCAGCAAATTACTGGCATCCAGCGCGTCGAAGATCGTCAGCAGCCCTCTACCCAGAGCGATCTCTTCCCTGAAAGCTCTGGGGCGCGACCCCGATATTATCGACGGCGTATTCAGAGAAGCAGAGCTCCCTGTATCCCGGATACCGGCTTTACGGCTATCCCCTTTGAACTGGGCGATTTTTTTCCGCATCATGTGGCTCTGCGGCCTCTCTCGTAAGGTTGAGCGCTTCAGAATGGCGAAAAAGCGCGCGGTTAAAGCCGCAGACCTACTCAATTCTCTGGCTAAAAACGCCAACGGCCCTGTACTGCTACTGGGCCACGGCATTATGAATCGGCTTATCGCCAAAGAACTTATCGCCTCTGGCTGGAAAGAACATTGTCACCCCGGAAAAGAGTACTGGAGTGCCGGTATTTACAAATTTCTATGACGCGTTAGCTTAAAGGCACATGATGTCGGACTAAAGTGCCGTCAGATCTGCTGGCACCCGGTTTCACAGAGACGTTCGTCAAAAGGAATGGTTGAAATGTTGAAATATGTATTGTTGCTGGCAGTGATGCTGCTGACAGGCTGTACCAGTGCGCCAAATTTGCCTCCCACCGATACGATTATTGCTGTCAAACCTCTTGCGTCCGGCCTTGTCGCCAGCTCCGCTAAATATCGCTACCTGTTTAACCGCACCGGCACGCCGCAGGAGTATCAGCGTTTTAATACATTTTATGACCGCTTTCATCAGCAGTCCTTAGGGGTTCGGGTTAACTTTGTGGTGAAGCAGCATGAGGTGACGGCGGAGTACCTGGTGGTGATGGATAAGCATAAACTGGATGCCGGGCAGCAGACCGCGCTGGTCAGTGAGTATAAGGCGGTTCAGATCGATAACGACCGCCTCGGGGTTCTGTTTAAAGCCGCGGGTTCCTGGTCCTCATCTTACGCCCCGGAGCTTGCGCCCCCTTACCTGCTGCAGCAGCCGGTGGTGGTATCAATCAATGATAAAACCCAAACCCTGAGCGCCCTGGGTAACGTCGCACTGATCCCACTGTTACCGTTATTTCCGCTGTTTATGATGTACGGATGTGCCACCGGGCCGTGCGTATGACGCATTGAATATGGGTTTAAGTGAGATCGGCTTCGGGCACCATCCGGCCTGACGTTTTATTACCGTATATCAGGCCTGTCGCTGCTGGTGATTTCAGCCAGCAGCCAGCTTTCAAAACGCTGGCTTTTGGTGATAGGGTTATATTCTGACCATCAAAAGAGGAAAAGCGAATGATTGTAAGAACCTGGCACGGTTGTGTTCCGCTTAAATATGCGGAAGGTTTTGCGAATCATCTTGAGAAGACGGGCGTGGAGCATTCAAGAAGTATCCCGGGAAACAGAGGCGCTTTCGTGCGCAGGGAAACCCAGGGAAATCGGGAGCATTTTTTTCTGGCAACTTACTGGCAGGATATACAATCGATAAAGGCATTTGCCGGGGAAAACTATCACGTGGCAGTGACTTATCCGGACGACAAAGCATTTGAACTGCTTTCTGACCCTTACGTTTTCCAGCATGTTGTCGAAGCCATTTCACCGCTTTAGCATTCTATCCGGGATAAAGCCGTCGTCCATTAAGTCACAGAGTGGCAGCTGACTAAAATCTCGCTTAGTATTCACAGCCTATGGATATCAACCTTCTCGGCTTTATGCCTGCACTCCTGCCCGTTGCACTCTCTCCTGGCGCAAGTTTCACGCTGGTGATGAGCAGCGCGCTGGCAGGGGGACGCAAAGGACTTTTTAAAACGCTGGCGGGAACCGCGCTGGGTATTTACACCCACGCGCTGCTGATCGGATTGGGTATCACCGCCGCGATTGCCTCATCGCCAGCGATTTACGGTGTCCTGAAAATTGCCGGAACGCTGTATCTTCTCTGGCTGGGCGGAATGCTTATCCGCAGTGGCTGGAATGCAAAGCAATACCCAACCCGAAACAGCCAGACGCCGGTGACGTTAAAAGAAGCCTGGCTCGCGAATGTGCTCAATCCAAAGGCCATTGTTTTTTACCTGACGGTTGTTTCCCGTTTTGCCGGAACCTCCGGCGGCGTCGGTAATTACTTAACCCTGGCGTCTGTTCACGTCGCGGTAATGAGTATCTGGCTTATCGTTATTAGTCAGATACTGGTTTTCTCTGCGCAAAAAGCCAGCCCGTTTGTGCTTAAAAAGTATGTGAATATTACCGGCGGGGCGCTACTGATTATTTTTTCACTGCATAGTCTTCTTCGCTGAACTCTGGCCGTTATTCGGTTCTCTGCCAGCGACCCTGGCAGAGAACGCGCTTTATTATCCTCAGGCTGACACTTTCAGTTCCATGCGGGTGATTTTACCGACGACCAGCAGATAGCAAAGCATTGCCGCCACCGCAGATGCGCCGACGAAAATCAGCGCACCGCTGAAGGAATGCAGCTCCTTGACCAGGTAGCCAATCACCAGCGGAGTGGCAATAGACGCGACGTTGCCGAAGGCATTGAAGAGACCGCCGCACAGGCCCACCGCCTCTCTTGGCGCGATATCTGACACCACCGTCCAGCCCAGCGCACCGAATCCTTTGCCAAAAAAGGCCAGTGCCATAAGGGAGACAACAACCACATGGCTTTCGGTGTAGTTACACAGAATCAGGGACGTTGCCAACAGCATGCCAAAGACGATGGGAATTTTACGGGCGGCGGTAAGGCTCATCCCGCGTTTCAGTAACCAGTCAGAACTGACTCCGCCGAGAATACCGCCAGCAAAGCCGCAAAGCGCGGGAATGGAGGCAATAAAGCCCACGTTCAGAATTGACATGCCGCGTTCCTGAACCAGGTAAATCGGGAACCAGGTCAGGAAAAACCACGTGATGCTGTTGATAAAGTATTGCCCAAAAAACACCCCCATCAACATGCGATTAGTGAGCATTTGTTTCGCTGCATTCCAGCCGCCGGAGGATTTTTTCGACCCCGTTCGGGTATCCATATCAATAACGGCACCGCCGTCGGTGATATATTGCAGCTCCTGCTGAGAGATATGGGGATGCTCGCCAGGGTTATGAATGTAGCGCACCCAAATAAAGGTCAGAATAAAGCCAATAACCCCCATCACGGTAAAGACATGCTGCCAGCCCCAGGCATAGGTCAGCCAACCAAGCAGCGGAGAGAATAGCGCCAGCGCGAAATACTGCCCGGCGTTAAAACAGGCCGTTGCCGTCGCACGTTCGTGGGTCGGGAACCAGGCGGCGACAATACGGGCGTTTGCCGGGAAAGACGGTGCCTCTGAAAACCCCAGCATAAAGCGCAGGAAGAAGAGGCTGGTTAGCGTCCATGCGAGCGGCATCAGCTCGACAAAACCTTGCAGGAAAGTGAAAAGCGACCAGAAAAACAGACTCCAGGTGTAGACCTTTTTCGAGCCGTATTTATCGAGCAGCCAACCGCCCGGGATCTGCATAATCAGATAAGCCCAGCCAAAGGCTGAGAATATTAATCCCATGTCGCCCGGATCAAGCCCCAGCTCACTGGCAACGGAGCTCCCGGCGATGGAGAGCGTGGCACGGTCAGCGTAGTTGACGCTGGTGATTAAAAAGACGATGACTAATATAACGTAACGAGTATGGCTATTATGTTTTATTGATTGCGTTGTAGGGTGGGTCATTGAAAACCTCTTTACAGAATACAGTGTTCTGTCTGATTATTTTTAAAACAGCCCTCGTACAGATAAATAATAAGAACGAGGCCGGGCGCGTTTGCAGGCGCACGCCGGCAGCGGAGAATATCCCCGATATATTCAGTAAGGTGCCAGTCTGTATAATGGCTGTGGGCTTTTAGCCCGTCATATCATTAATGACGTTTTCCAGTTTCAACGCTTGCCGTCGTCCAACTGGCGGTTTGTTCATGCAACGACAGACCCAGGCCTGGACGTGTCGGGACCAGCATTTTTCCGTCATGAATTTCCAGGCGTTCGTTAAATACCGGTTCCAGCCACTCGAAATGTTCCACCCAGGTTTCGTGGGCATAGGCGGCCGCCAGATGCAGGTGTATTTCCATCACGAAGTGAGGTGCAATCATCAGACCGTAGTCTTCGGCCATTTGCTGCACTTTCAGGAACGGCGTGATACCGCCAACGCGCGGCGCGTCGTGCATCACTAAGTCGACAGCACCCTGACGGATGTATTCAGCGACTTCGCCCGCGCTGGTCAGCATTTCACCCGTGCCGACCGGCGTCACCAGGTGGGAAGAGAGCATACGGTGGCCTTCGACGTCGTAGGCATCCAGCGGCTCTTCAATCCATTGCAGATTGTACTGCTCCATCGCCAGACCCATACGTAGCGCGGTCGTGCGGTCCCACTGCTGGTTAACGTCAACCATCAGCGGCGTGTCATCGCCCAGCGCTTTACGAATAGCGTCAACGCGCTGTAGATCCTGACGGCGATCCGGATGACCCACTTTCATTTTGATGCCGCCAATTCCGCGTGCCAGCGAGGCGCGGGATTTGTCGATAATTTCATCCACCGAGGCCTGCAGGTAGCCGCCGGAGGTGTTGTAACAACGCACTTCGTTACGCTGTGAACCCAGCAGTTTCGCCAGCGACAGCCCGGCTCGTTTGGCTTTCAAATCCCACAGCGCGGTATCGAATGCGGCGATAGCCTGCGTCGCCAGGCCGCTGCGGCCAACGGACGCACCCGCCCACACCAGTTTGTTCCACAGACGAGAAATATCATTAGGATCTTCGCCAATCAGCAGCGGTGCCATCTCTTTTGCGTGGCTGAACTGTGCCGGACCGCCATTACGCAGCGTGTAGGTAAATCCAAGGCCGCGATAGCCCTGTTCTGTTTCAATCTCAGCAATCAGTAACGCCACATCTTTCAAGGCATTCTGGCGACCGGTCAGCACTTTCGCATCGCTTACCGCGGTGTTCAGCGGTACGTTAACGGAAGAGAGTTTGATCCAGCTAATACGGTCAAAAGCGTCGGCAGGAGTTTGTACAGTGGACATAAATCAGACCTCATTTTTAGTTATCAGGGGGGCTTTACCAAATTGCTCGCCTGGACTCATACTGTCTAATCCAATAAGAGAATTGATTTATGCTGGATTTGTATAAATGTTCGAGTTAAGCCAACTACGATTTTTTCTGGCCGTTGCAACCGAGCTGAATTTTTCGCGGGCGGCAAAACGGTTAAATATGACGCAGCCACCGCTCAGCAGGCAGATCCAGTTGCTTGAACATCAGCTGGGCGTGGAACTGTTTGACCGCTCAACCCGCTCGGTCGTGCTGACTGCTGCGGGCCGCCGTTTCTTTATCGAAGCGCAGGATCTCTTACAGCGTGCCCATGTCGCCACGCTGAACGCGCAGAAGATGGCCCAGGGCAGCAGTGGCTCGGTCAACATCAGCTTTGTCGCAAGCTCGGTATACGAATTTCTGCCGAGGGTGGTGGCTGAAGGAAAGATGCGTTATCCGCATATCGACATTTCGCTCAGGGAGATGACGACCGGCGAGCAATTTGAAGCGCTGCGTTTACGCCAAAGCGATATTGGCCTGGTGCGTGCGCCTTCTGCGTTGACCGGTGTGCAGAGTGAGTTGCTGGTGCGCGAACCTTTCGTGCTGGCCGTGCCGTCTCAGCACCCGCTGGCTACTCAGGTGGAATTGTCGATTGCCCATCTCGATAAGCAGCCGTTTATTATGTACGCGCTCTCTGCCTGGCAGCCCTTCTATGAACTGCTGGCGGGCATGTTCCGTTCACATGCTATTCAGCCAGATTATGTGCAGCATATTGGCTCGACGCTGACGATTTTATCGCTGGTTAACGCCGGGATGGGCGTCGCACTGGTGCCTGAAAGCGCCGCCCGTATTCAGTTTGATAAGATGATATTCCGGGCAATTGCGCTGCCGGCTGGTATTGAGAGCCTGCTCTATCTGGCCTGGCGCGATGACAACGATAATCCTGCGTTTAACGTCATGCTCGATTTAATCAAAGCGTCGATGCAGCAACAGGCGGAAACCGGATATCAGGACAGGATAGGGTAGCGATGCAGGTGTTTTCCTTTCAGGAAAGTACCGTTGTCTGAATGGCAATTCACGCATCGAATCCGCTTCCCTTATCCTTGAGGCCTTCTGTAACTTCCGGGAATATGATCGTGCGCTTTCTTATCTGCAGCTTTGCTCTTGTGTTGCTCTATCCTGCCGGTATCGATATGTATCTTGTTGGTTTACCTGAAATCGCGTCAGGTCTGAACGCCAGCGAATCCCAGTTGCATATCGCGTTTTCGCTCTATCTTGTGGGGATGGCGCTGGCGATGTTTTTTGCCGGGAAAGGTGCCGATCGATCCGGACGACGACCCGTCGCCATTGCCGGTGCGCTGATTTTTATTTTTGCGTCGGCGCTGTGCGGGCTTGCTCAGTCCGGCACGGTGTTTATGGCTGGCCGCTTTGTTCAGGGCGTGGGAGCAGGGTGCTGTTACGTGGTTTCATACGCCATTATGCGCGATGTCCTGGAAGACCGGCGTCGTGAAAAAGTCTTGTCGTTGCTGAACGGTATTATCTGCATTGTGCCCGTGCTGGCACCGGTTCTGGGGTATCTGCTGATGCGTAGCTTCCCCTGGCAAAGCCTGTTTTATCTTATGGCCGGTATGGGCGCGTTGGTTCTGATGCTTTCTGTTTTTATCCTCAGGGAAACCCGGCATCAACAGTCAGCATCACGGATGTCTGAGACGCCTGTAGCAGAGTCTCTGACCGCACGCTTCTTTATCAGCCGTGTGGTGGTGACCACGCTGAGCATTTCTGTCATCCTCACCTTTGTGAACACTTCACCCGTGCTGCTTATGGAATATATGCGCTTTGAACGGAGCGGATACGCCACGATCATGGCATTGACCTCCGTCATCAGTATGGCGGTGTCCTTTACCACGCCGTTTGCCCTGAGCTTTCTTAAACCACGCACGTTAATGATGTTCTCTCAGCTCCTGTTTTTGACTGCAGGCATTGTCCTCGCGATGAGCGCCACCGATGCGATGGTGCTGGTGGGCTTATCGCTGATTTGCGTCGGTTTCCCCCTGGGCTTCGGCGTGGCGGTTAGTCAGGCGCTGGGGCCATTTTCCCGACGTGCGGGGGTGGCCAGCTCAGTGCTTGGCATTGCCCAGGTCTGCGGTTCGTCATTGTGGATCTCTGCGTCGGCAGTGGCAGGTTTTAGCTCTCTGAATATGCTGACGGGTGCCCTTGTCGGCTGCGGTATTATCAGTCTTTTACTGATTATCATTTTTCCACATAACAGATCGTTACCTGACAATGAACAAGTCGATTACCAGCCTCAATCTTAATTTGTTGGTATGTCTGCAACTGCTGATGCAGGAACGCAGTGTGAGCAGGGCAGCAAAGCTGATGAACCAGACGCCGTCGGCGATGAGTAAATCCCTGTCAAAGCTCAGGGACTGGTTTGGCGATCCCCTGTTTGTGAATACGCCCCTCGGAATTGCGCCTACGACGCTGATGATCAGTATGGAAAAGGATCTTGCCGACTGGTTACAGCGGGGTAACCAGCTTCTGGATAAAGCGAACCATGAGACGCCTGACGGTCTCAAATTTGAGATTGCAGCAGAACCGGCATTAATCATGAGTCAGTTCAATGCGTTATCCATGCAGATCTATCAGCGTTATCCTCGGGCGAGCATCAAGGTTCGAAACTGGGATTATGACTCGCTGGATGCGATAACCCGTGGGGAAATTGACATTGCCCTGACCGGCCGTGAGAGCCATCCTCGTTCGCGTGAATTGTTGAGCCTGCTGCCTTTATCGATCGATCATGAAGTCCTGTTTTCTGATTTACCCCAGGTCTGGCTACGGGACGATCACCCGGCCTTGCGCGATGAATGGGATCTGGAGGCGTTTCTGCGCTATTCCCATATCAATACCTGCTGGGAGCAAAGTGACCTGTGGGCGCTGGACTATGTGTTGCAGGAAATGGGGCATCACCGTCATGTCGCTTTGAGTATGCCCGGCTTTGAACAATCTCTCTTTGCCGCTGCCCAACCTGGTCATGAGTTACTGACGACCGCGCCTCTTTATTGTCAGCGCTATAACCAGCTTCATAGTCTGCCGCTGGTGGCGCGGCCGGTGCCGCTTGCTGCAGAGCAAGGCGACAAGTTAGCCGTTCCCTGCACAGTGCTCTGGCATAAACGCAACAGCCATAATCCGCGGATTGTCTGGTTAAGACAAACGCTTAAGGCGCTTTATAGTAGCGGACCCTGAGCGGCGGTAGTAATGAATATCATGCTGTCGTGATAAATCCTTTCGGGCATTCACTCTACTTTGCGGGGAAGATTCCAGAGTTACATTCCCGTTTCGTTTTGGGCGGAAAATGGCTTTTAACAAATGAATATTGGCATTATGGTCCTCCTGTATCAAAGTCATTTTTGAGTGCAAGGAGGCGCTATGTGAACAACCGATACCGGTGGTTGCAACCATTTAATAATCAGTTTGGCGATGGGATGGTTTATCGTCAATTTGCCATCGGTAGCACGCTCTATGCCGTTGGTTTTGAAGAGATCGAATCGATGGGCGACTTAGTGCGAAAAGGGATAGATATTCGAAGAGTTAACCCAGAGTTTAGATTTCCTGACAGCGGAGTTTGGGGTGTGGTCTTTGATGAAATAGATCCTTTTACGATGGATTTTAAAGGGTTTCAGCATATTCAGCATCCTGGAATAATGGGCGGCAGGACGCTATACAACGTTGCCAGTACAATTCTTGAACATTATACTGTTTGCAATGCGGGAGCCTATGTATTCTCTGCCGCGCCAGATCCATTTCAATTACGCAGTACGGATTTAGTCGATATTTATTGCCGAGCGCTTGGTGTTGATGGTCATAAGAAAAGCAGGCTATTCTCGACGCTCTTCACAGGCTGGCAGGCATTCAGTGATACCACAACAGGGAGCAGAGGTTATGTCATCACAACTGAAAGTTACCGATCTCCACCTTACCTCACTCTCACTTGAGATGGGCAAGCGACTCCATGCAGCTGCAGGTCGTGACATCAAAAATAAGCTTGCTGCGGGTGAGATTAAAATCGTTGATGGCCGTTACGTTGGTGAGAGTCTAAAGGTGAAGCGTCCTTCCACACGCCTGACCCGGTCAGATAAGTAACTGTTTAAGCTTCGAAGAAGCCCTTTTCGGGGCTTCTTGCCTTCATTCAACGCCTTTTTTATCACAGGCGTTAACCCAGCATAATGCCGCCATCGACGGCCAGCTGCTGCCCGGTAATAAAATCGTTCGTCATCAGGAACAGATAAGCGGATGCAAGTTCGTCAATCTCTGCCGTACGTCCCAGTGGAATAACGCTGGCGAAATGCTGTCGGGTTGCTTCCACCTGTTCTTCAGGCTGCTCACGCCAGAAGGGGGTGACGGTCCATGTCGGTGCAACGGCATTCACTCTGCCCCGAGGGGCGATTTCCGCAGCCAGTCCCTGTGCCAGCGCCTGAATACCCAGATTGCCAACGTAGCTTGCGCAGGCGTGTTGCGCCCGACCACCTGTGCCGCTGGTGAAGGTCACAGAACCTCCAGGCCTGAGCTTTTTCGCTGCCAGCTTGCCAATTAAGACATTAGTCAGGAATTTTGAGTGAATGACCTGTTCAATGGTTGCCATATCTGCGGCGAGAAAGCTACCGCCCATGGCATCGCCGATCATGGATACAAGGTGGTCAAAGGGTGGCAACCGGCTGAAACAGTCAGTTAAGGCGGTATGGTCATGCGCATCGCACACCACCAGCTCGCGCACTTTGGTGCCCTGCGCGACCAGCAGAGCCCGAGCCTGATCCAGCCGCGCCTGGCTGCGACCAATCAGCGTGATCGCCGCGCCCTGCAGGCCTGCAAGCTGCGCGACGGCAAAGCCGATCCCGGAACTGCCGCCGATGACGATAAGATGTTTTCCTTGTAGTTCAGACATTTGTTTCTCCCTTTTCATAAACAATTCGCATGTCGCTGACGTCATGTAAGCGCCTGGCGGTATTTCAGACTTAAAGCCCGGCAGACGCCGGGCAAGGTCCAGATCAGGCAATGAAATGCGCCCACAGCCATGAGAGCGGCATCACCAGTACCAGGGCCGGTAGCATATTGGCGACAGGGAATGTCTTGATGTTACTGATACGCAACCCTGTGGCGACCATCAGCAGTCCGCCTGCGCATGAGAAGTCCGCCATCATTTCAGGCGATATCATCGGCAGGATCTCCGACGCGAGCATCGCCAGTGCGACCTGAATAACAATCAGCGGCAGGCCGATAGTCATTACCGAGAAGCCGAGCATGGTGGCGAAAATCGCGGCGGTGAAGAAATCCAGCACCGTTTTGATATAGAGAATGGACGGATCGCCGGTCATCCCTTCGTGCATGGCGCCGAAAATGCCGGTGCCGCTGGCACAGAACAGCACCAAAATGGCGACAAACTTCTCGGTAAATTGATCCTGGGTTAACCCTTTTACCGGAGGCAGTACTGCATTAATCAGCGAGCGGGTGGAGCCCGCCGCTTTACCGATCCCGCGTTCCACATAGAGTATTTCGCCGATGGCCGTGCCGATAATCGTTGCCAGTACCACGGCGGGCATGTACTTCACCTGAATCACCAGATTGATGCCGAGGCCTACCGAGCAAAGCCCAAAGATAAGCGGTAAGGAGTTCTTTACCCGCTCTGAAATAGCGCCGCTTGCCAGTGCGCCGAGCAGGCCGCCTGCAATCACCGCGGCACCGTTAACATACGGTCCGATCAACATAAAATTTCCTTAGCGAATTGTATTTTCCGGCTGCGCGGGCAGTCCCTCTTCGCCCCAGCGAGGGATGCTACGCACGTCGAGGCCAAACAGGTCCAGCGCGCGCACCACGCTGTGCGTAACAATCTCATCCAGCGTTTTTGGGCGCTGATACAGCGCTGGTACGGGCGGAAAGATAACGCCGCCCATCTCCGTGACCGATTGCATATTGCGGATATGGCTCAGGTTAAGCGGCGTCTCGCGCACCATCAGCACCAGACGACGGCGCTCTTTGAGCACCACGTCCGCTGCACGCGTCAGCAGGTTGTCCGTCAGGCTGTGGGCAATACTGCCGAGTGAGCGCATGGAGCAGGGTGCCACCAGCATCCCGAGCGTTTTAAAAGAGCCGCTGGATATTGCGGCGCCCAGGTTGCCGATGGAATGGACCACATCCGCCATCGCCAGCACGTCATCAAGGTGGTAGTCGGTTTCCAGCTCGCAGGTTTTTTCTGCACCTTTTGACACCACCAGATGGACCTCAGGCCCGTGCCCCCGCAGCAGTTCCAGCGCTTTGACGCCATACTGAAATCCCGATGCACCGCTGATGCCAACAATAATGCGTGCTGTGGTCATACTGAGTCCTTATTCAAAATCCGGCAGAAAACGCTTCACATCCACGTCCATAAAGCGCGAGCGCTGGAAATGCGCCTTAAGATGGAATGGCACGGTGCAGTCAAAAATGGTCTTGCATGACATACCATCCTGGGTGATTGAAGGGCTGTAACCGGCGGCCTGAGAGGGGTCCAGCGGGTGGCAGCGCACGCCGGGAATAAACACGGTATCGACATCGCCCTGATAGCGGGTTTGCATTGCCCACATCACGTCGTCGCTGTCGAAAATATCCACGTCTTCATCGACCAGAATCACGTGTTTAAGCTCCGGGAATGCGGCGAAGGCCAGCAGGGCGGCCTGACGCTGGCGTCCTTCATCGACCGCCGCGGCTTTTTTAAACTGCATGACGGCCAGCAGCTTGCCGCCGCCCGCAGAGTGGGCAAACACATTAAGCAGTTTGCCGGGCATAGCGCGCTCAACCATGGCCAGGATGCTCGCTTCGGTAGGGATACCCGCCATATTGACGTGTTCTTCGCCAGGACCCATCGTCGTACGCCAGATTGGGTTGCGACGGTGCGTCACGGCTTTTACCTTAATCACCGGCAGCGCGGCTTTGGCTTCGCCGGTGTAACCCGGGAACTCCGGCATTGCCTTGCCCGTATTGGTATTCTGGTCTTCACGTACCCGCACATCCGGCAGCAGTTCGCCTTCGATAACAATTTCTGCATGGGCAATCGCACGCTCGTTGATGGTTTTGCACTTCACCATCTCGACGGCGTGTCCGCGCAGGGAACCGGCGATGCTCAGCTCATCAAACCCTAGTGGGGTAGTGGGTGGTTCGAAGCAGGCAGCGACTTCAATTGCCGGATCAACGCCGATGCTGATCGAGATCGGCAGCGGTTTGCCCGCCGCTTCTGCCTTCATGCGAAAGGCGTCGATATGGCGGCCAGGCGTCAGCCACATGGAAAGCTCGTCGCGGCTTTGTACGCACAGACGATGAATGGTGATATCGGATTCTCCGGTGTCCGGATCGGAGGCATAGCACAGCCCCATGGTGATATAGGGACCGGCATCCTCTTCGGTATTGGTGGGTGCGGGCAGCAGCGTGCGCAGATCGAAATCAGGATCGCCAGCGTAGTGCACCACTTCCTGGCACAGGGCATCGCCCTGGATCAATTTCGGGTCAATGGGGGTTAACACGGAGTCTTTCAGCAGATGGCCCAGCCGCTCCGCTGCACAGTCCAGGAACTGGCCGACGCGTTTGCGCGAACCGTTGATACCGATTGCAACGCGCGTCTGCGGGAAGCCTTTAATGGTGTTAAACATCATCACCGGGCCGTTTTTGCGGGTTGGACGCTGGCAGGTACCGCCTGCACCCACGTAGCGATAAACACCGGAAAGCTCAGCCTGCGGGTCGACTTCCGTGCTGGTTTCGACATATTCACCCGGCGTACGTTGCAGTAGCGCCAGCGCGGAGCGCAAATCGTGAATATCGTTCTGATTTTTATTTTTCATCAGCAATGCCTTATTAAATGGAAAGTGAGTGCTGACAAAAAAGTAAACCATTAATAATGGTGCGGACAAATACCGTTTTAATCATAACGGCTACACCAAAAAGGTATGGGCAGTGAAACAGGTATTTAAATCGAGAAGGAGTATTAAGTTTAATAAATTGTTATTAAAGCATTGCAAAGAATGTTTGCATTGACAACCTTAACGGCGCTGCTCTATAAATCGCGAAGCGAGATACGCGGAAAGGTGAATTTCAGATGGATTTAAAACGGATTAAGTACTTCTGTAAAGTGATTGAGCATGGCTCGATCAGCGAGGCCGCGCGCCAGCTGAATATGGCCCAGCCCCCACTAAGTAAGCGGATCCAGGAGCTGGAGGATGAGCTTGGCGCTTCGCTGCTGGTGCGCAGTAGCAACGGCGTAGAAATCACCGCAGCGGGAAATTACTTTTATCATCGCACCTGTCAAATCCTTAACCAGCTAGAAGATGCTGCCCGGGAAACGGTCAAAATCGCTCAGCGGGAAAATGCATTTCTTCGCATTGGTTTGACGCATCTCTTTCAGTCTTATTTTCAGCCCATTATTCTTGAGTTGTATAAACGGAATCCCGGCACGGAATTACGTATTACCGTATCAGACTCCAGTAATTTAGAGAGCTTTTTACATGATGGTCTTATTGATGTCGCCTTTATTCAAAAACCACGCGCGGATGATGCGTTTCACTGTTGCGAGTTTTCACCTGTGCCAACGGTCGCGATAATCAGTAAAAAAATAATGCCAGCGTTGCCGACAGCACCGATAGATATTTCGCAGCTGACGGCATTACCGCTGATCCTGCTGCGTCGTTACGAAGGGACGGGCATCTACGAAAGATTAATTGACCTGCTTTCCGAACATGGCAAATACCCCAATATCATCATGCACATCACCCAGCCTAAAGCGATTATCGACTGTCTGGAGTCAGGTCTGGAAGCCGCATCGCTGCTGCCTGCCTCAGAGGTAGAAGCCTATCATCTGCAGCAGTGCCATGTGGTTGAACTGACGCCGTCACCTAAGCTGTTTTTTCCGGCGATAGTCAAAATGTCTACGACCCCAGAAATCAGCGAGCTTACCGAAATTCTGAACAGCAGAGAACGTCACGCTGGCGTCTGACAAAACGCAATCGCCAGCAACACCCATCAATCCACATCATGCCTTTTCTTTCTGGGGCGATGAATGGCGGCATTAAGTTCATGCAAGCGGTTGATGGTTTTTATCGGCACGGCAGGTTCCGTCGCCGCTAAGGCGAGAACCAGCACCTCAAGACAGATCATGGGCGTACCATGAACCGGAATTCTCTCCTCTGCGGCGCTGCGCGGGATAAAAATGGTGCAGTCGGCATGTTGTGAGAACAGCGAGTTGCGCGAACCTGTCAGTAAAATAATGCGGATCCCAAAACGGCGCGCTTCTTCCAGGACGGTCGTGCCTTCACGATGCGGACTGCGCTGTACCATCATGATCAGCACATCGCCGGGGCGCATATGAATCAACTGCTCGCTGAGCGATGACCCGGTGCAGTTCAGTACGTACGCCGGTTTGCCATAGCGGTTAAACAGACGGCTGGCGTAATCGGCCAGCAGCGCTGAGGCGCCAATACCAAAGATGGCAATGCGTTCGGCGCCGTGCAGCAGGCCGGTGGCGTGGGTTATCGCTTTGCTATTTTCTTCCCCACTCAGCAGATCGCAGGTCATACGGTAACTATCAACCACAAAACCGATGCTGGCATTAATATCGGGCGAGAGTTCATGCACGGTGGACGCAATGCGTGCCGAGCTGCTGAGTGTCCTGCCGAAAATGCGGCTTAGCACGTTTTTAAGATCGCGCAGGCCGGCGAAGCCCAGGGCCTGAATCGTGCGGATCACGGTGGCATCGGATGAGCCGGTGAGCTGGGCTATCTCCATCGCGGACTTCTCCATCATGGCGGCACTGTGGTCGCCAATATACTGCGCGACCTTCAGCTGCTGCGGGGTAAGCTGTTCCCGCCGCGCCTCAAGACGTTCGGTAAAAATATTATGCTGCTTGCGTCTGGTCACTGGTCGGGCTTTTTCCACGTTTAATCCACGGTCTGTCATTACGATTTACATCTGCGCGAGGCGCTTGCGCTGGGCTTCCAGCAGGGTTGCTTCCAGCGGAATATAGCCTTCGGCGCTGTGCGTCTGGGCACCGACGATAGCCTGTCCCTCCGTTGAGAGGGTGAACGTCAGCCACGCTTTCAACAGGGGATTGAGCTGTCGGCCCGGCGGCAAATCGAAGTAGAGTGAGACATAGCTGGATAACGGATAGCTTCCCTGGCCCACGCTGGCGAGGTCTGGCAGCACGTAATCTGCACCTTCATCCGCCGACAGCGCCACAATTCTCGCCTGTTTGCTGAATGCCGCGGCATCAAACCATCCAACCGAGCCGAGACCAAACGGGTCATCTGCTACCGCTGCAAGCACGGCCTGACGGTCGGGCAGGGGCTCATAATGCGGCGGATAAGGATGGCCATCCAGATGCAGATGACGAAACGCGGTGGCGTACTTGCCATCGTCCCGCAGGCCGTAGAGATGAATGCGGCGATGCTGATACTCATCCTGTAAACCCAGCTGTGACCACATGCTGATTTCACCCTGCGGATTACCCCGGGCGAAAAGGGCGCGTATCTGCGCCATCGACAGACCCCGCAACGGGTTGCGCTGGTTGACGTAGAGCGCCGGAGGGCTTTTCGCACCGGCACGCGGACCATGTCCGGTGTAGCCGACGTGAATACAGGTTGGGGCATAGCCTTTCACCTGCAGAAATGCATCGAGCTCATACTGCCACGGCGAGCGTGAAATTGGCGCAACCCAGCTGGCATTCGCCGCCAGCGCCATAATGGCCGTAGATGAACCTTCCAGGGTGCAGGCGAACTGGATCTCCGGGTGCGCAAGGCGGAAATGCTCACACCACGGCGTAACCAGGGAATCCATTCCGTCATTGCCAATAATTGGCAGGGTAGTAACAGCAATATTCATAAGCAGTGCGCCATAAGCCTGGATTGTGAGCGGGCCATTTCGTCAGAGAGAGACGCATAGCGTGTCCGGGTGTTGATGAGCTTCTGTCCCTCAGCGGAGAGGACAAATTCGGCAAATTCGACCAGCGGCGGGCTGATTTCGCCCTGCGGATTTCGCGGCAGATAAAGATGCAGATAGCGGGTGAGCGGATAATGCCCGCTCTGCATATTCTTCAGACTGGCGTTGTAAACCTGGCCCTGTCCGTCTGAAATCGGCACCGCGCGGATCTGCGGATGTTCACGCCCGACTTCGGCAATGCCTATCGCTGTGGGGAGCGCTGCAAGCCGTTCAATTAGTGCATCGGTATCGCGGACATACTCGCCGTTCCAGCCCGGCTGGCGCTGCTCAAAGTGCTGCTGAAGAAATACGCTGAAAGGCGCGATATCGGGCAGACGTAGCGGGTGGATGCCGCCGGTTGTTGTGGTATCCAGCTGCGCCCATGTGGAGTAATCTCCCGTCAGATTGCCACGGCTAAACACCTGGCTAAGCTGCTGCAGCGTAATATGCGCCAGTGGATTGGCGCGGTGCACATAAACACACGCCGAAACAGGCGCACAAATGGCGACCCGGATAGAGAATGGCTGGCTGTTAAGCAGTTTGCGATAAGGGACGCTTTCAAAGGGGGTCATCTCACGCTCGGTGAGTGCCATCGCGCTTCGGGTGGTCATCAGATAAGCAAATACGGCGTCCTGTCCCTGCGGCGTGGACAGATAGCGCGTGCTGTTCTGGCGCGTGCTAAACGCGGTGACCAGGTGGCTGGCAAGGTCGCTGCTGTGTTCACAGGCGCCCAGCGTGCACACCGCCGGGTCCTGCGGCGTTAAATCCGCTGTATAAATCATTGAGCTCATTGCACGATTGGCCTTATACGTAATGATTTGCATTCGCACTTTACTGTTGAAAATCATCATGTAGTAGCGTGCTGTAGTAGTCAAACTCATGGCTGACTACAGATCGTGAATTTTCGTCTGCAGGCAATGACCACAGTGTCATCGCGTGATAAATAAATCTTTTATTATCAATAAAATAAAAAATCATAAAATTGATAAAAATCCCCCGCCCAGCGCGTTGACGCGCCGTATCTCAGCCGTGTTGTTTACTACTACAGGGCTTCATGCTGGAATGATAATCATTCCTATCCACGCTACGCTATCCCCTGGATAACCCGCCAGGACGAATAAAAACAACAGCAACGTCAATCTTCGCATTGCACCACCACTGAGGGAAAAATGAGCTTCCGTAATATAAAAAAGAAACGCCTGGTTTTAGCCATGGCGGGGCTGCCTTTTATTGCCTTAAGCACAGCAGGCCATGCTGAAATTAACGACACTGCAGCGCAAAGCGTCAGCAATAAAGCGGGCAACGACGATACGATTGAAGTCAGGGCGAGCGGAAGCGCCGCGCCAAGCGGCTATGCGCCGACCTATGCCGACGTCGGGGCTTTTCAGGGACGCGATATGCTGGATGTGCCTAACTCGGTCAGCGTGGTGTCCAGCGAAATCATCAAAGAGCAGCAGGCGCAGGGAATGTACGATGCGCTGCGCAATGTGGCAGGCGTAGTGCGGCAGCAGCAGAGCGGCGTTGCTTATGACCAGCTCTCTATTCGCGGAATTAACCTCGATAACCGCGCCAGCTATATGTTCAATGGCGTGCTGCCGTTTGATAACAACCTGCCCATTCCGATGGAAAACAAAGAGCGCTTTGAGGTCCTGAAGGGCGCATCAGCGCTCTATTACGGCTTTGTTTCGCCGGGCGGCGTGGTCAATATGGTCACCAAACGCGCGGGCAGTAAACCGGTCAGGGCAGTCACTTTCTCGACGGATGATAGCGGCTCATCGCTGGCGCATGTCGATCTTGCCGAACGGTTTGGCGATGAGAAGAATTTTGGCGTGCGCATTAACGCCATGAGCAACAATATTCATCTGCCGATTGATGGCGACCACGGTAATAAGCGCTTCTTCAGCGCAGCGCTTGACTGGCAGGTAAATGACAAGCTGCTGCTGAAATATGATTTTGAGAAGGTAAAAGCGCGTATTACCGAACAGGCGGCAATTGCCACGCCGACGGCGGTTAAAGGCATTGTCACCATGCCTGATATTCCCAATCCAAAGAAACTGCTGTCGATGAACGGCAAGGCGACAAAGTCAGAGGCGGAAACTCATCTCCTGCAGGCAGAATATGCCTTTAACTACGACTGGACCGGGAAGATGACCGTGGGTCAGTCACGTACCAAACGCGATCGCTGGCTGTGGGTGTTCGACAGCTATGATGCTAAAACCGGTGCAGGTACGGTGTATGGTGCCGATCAGCCAGGCCAGGATTATCTTAACCAGAACGTACGTGCTGAAGTGAAAGGTAACTTCTCAACGGGTTCCGTTGAGCACCAGTTGCTGATGGGGGGCAGTCAGAACCGACTCTACCAGCCGAGCTTTACCACCACCATGTATGCTGCGCCGCAGAATATGTACGATCCGATTACGGTTTCGTCGCTGGTGCGCTCACCCACAGGCTCGAAGAACACGCTGCGCGACCGGGACTTTAAAGAGCAGACGGTGCGCGATGGCGGCCTGTTTATGCAGGACTGGATCACCCTGAACGATCAATGGCAGGTGACCGGCGCAGTGCGCTGGGGACGCTATACCAGCAAACAACTCGGCGCTGATAGCGAGAAGGTCAAAGCGCTGACGCCTGCGGTGAGTGTGGTCTACAAAGCCACGCCGGATATCAGCATTTATGCCAGCTATGTTGAGGGGCTGGAATCTGCGGGCACCGCGCCTTCTTCCGCGGCGAATGCGGGCGAGTCGTTAAAAGCGGTGGTCAGCAAACAGAAAGAGGTTGGTGTGCGGACCCGCTTAACGGATGGCCTGTACGCTTCAGTGGCTTATTTTGAACTGACGCAGCCTTCTGCCAGCACCGGCGACGACGATATCTACTCGATCAATGGCGAAGCGCGGTATCGCGGCGGCGAGTTCTCCCTGCAGGGCGATCTGACGGCGAACACCGCCATCACCACGTCACTGATGCTGCTGGATGCGGAAGTCACCCGTTCAACGACCAGCGCGCTGGTGGGGAAAGCCCCGGAAAACACGCCGGAAAAAGCCGCTAACTTCTTTATTAGCCACAAGCTCGACTTCCTGCCGGGCGTGGCGGTGAATGCTGGTGCGTCTTATGTCGGTAAGCGTCCGGTCAATAGCCGCAACCAGGCGTATGTGAACAGCTATACCGTCTATAACCTGGGCAGCAGCTATAAAACGCGTATAGCGAACACCGATGCCACCTTCAGGTTTACGGTGAATAACGTTACCGACAAACGCTACTGGAGTGCGGCAGGCAGCGGTCAAATGGCCGTGGGGATGCCGCGAACCTTTGTGCTGTCTTCCTCATTTGAATTTTAATCGCGTTGCATCATAAAAGAAGCCCCATCCCGGGGCTTCCTTCCTGCACTCTGTTTTACGCCGGTCACTCAAACCCCACGCTTATCCATCAGTCTTGCCAGATCCACCAGTCGGTTCGAGAAGCCCCACTCATTGTCATACCAGGCGAGGATTTTCACCAGGTTGCCGCCGATCACCAGGGTTGAGAGCCCGTCGATAATCGATGACCGGGCATCGCCCTGATAATCGCTGGAGACCAGCGGCTCATCGCTATAGCCCAGAATATCTTTCAATGGACCTTCGGACGCTGCTTCGCGGAAGGCGGCGTTGACCTCTTCAGCAGTAACATCCCGCTTCAGGGTGACGGTCAGATCCACGATGGAAACCACCGGGACCGGCACGCGCAGGGAGTAGCCGGTCAGGCGGCCATCCAGTTCCGGGATGACTTTACCCAGCGCTTTTGCCGCGCCGCTGGAGTAGGGAACAATCGACAGGGCCGCCGCGCGTGCGCCGCGCAGATCTTTCTCCGGCTGGTCGTGCAGCGCCTGGCTGTTGGTATAGGCGTGAGTGGTGTTCATCAGGCCATGCTCAATACCAAAGCGCTGATGCAGTACCTGCGCCGCAGGGGCCAGGCCGTTGGTGGTGCAGCTACCGTTGCTGACCACAAAGTGGCGCGCCGGATCGTAATTCTGGTCGTTAACGCCCATCACGATAGTCAGATCGTCATCTTTGCCCGGAGCGGAAATAATCACGCGTTTAGCGCCGCCGTGGCTGATATGGACCGCGGCCTGGTCGCGGGAGGTGAAGAAACCGGTCGCTTCGATAACAATCTCCACGCCAACGCTGCTCCAGGGGATCTGTGCCGGATCGCGTTCACTAAAGACGCGCACAGTTTTACCGTCAACGCGCAGCTCGCCTTCGGCGGCTTCAACCGGCACCGGCAGCGTGCCGGACAGGGAGTCGTATTTGAGCAGGTGGGCGAGTGTTTTGCTGTCCGTTAAATCATTGATAGCCACAATCTGGATATCCGGGCTGTTAAGCGCGGCACGCAGGACGTTACGTCCGATTCTGCCAAAGCCATTAATACCGACTTTTACCATGATGCTCTCCTCTTATGCGGTGTCTGCAGTCACTGTAGGCGGTCGGCGTTATGGCGTAAATGACAAAAAAGGATCACTTTACGCCATTTTGCGGGCATGGAAGCGCAGGCGATATTCGCCGGGCGTCAGGTGGAGCTGTTTCTCAAACAGACGGCGCAGATTGATGCTGCTGCCAAAACCGGTTTCCGCCGCGACTTTATCGAGGGTATCGCGGGTCTGCTCCAGCTGATTACGGGCGGCAGCCAGACGGGCTTCGGCCACGTAGCGGGCCGGTGGAACACCGACATCGCGGGTAAAGACGCGGGTAAAGTTGCGCGGGCTCATGGCCACCCGCTCGGCCAGATTTTCCACCGACAGATCGGCGGCAAGGTTTTCCAGGATCCAGTTTTGCAGTTCGCCGATGGGGCCGCTGCCGCTGGCCTGATTCAGATGAAAGCGGCTGAACTGGAGCTGTCCGCCGGGGCGATGCAGATACATCACCATGTTCTGCGCCACGTCGCGGGCGAGGGTAAAACCGTAGTCGTCCTCCACCAGCGCCAGCGTTAAATCAAACCCGGAGCTGACGCCGCCGGAGGTCCAGACTGGACCATCCTGAATATAGAGCGGGCCAGCCTCGACGTTGACCGCCGGGAACCGCGTCTGCATCTCTTCCAGAAGTCGCCAGTGGGTGGTGGCGCGCCGGCCGTCCAGCAGACCGCTCTCGGCCAGCAGCATCGCGCCGCCGCAAATGGAAGTCACCCGGCGCGTGCTCGGTGCGGCCAGCCGCAGCCAGTCGATCACCGCGCAGCCCTCCTCGGCATTGGTACCTCTGCCGGTAATGATAATGGTGTCACGCGGTGCACGCGGGTCCAGCTCGGGCAGGCGATAGTCGGCCAGCAGATTGAGCCCCGACTGGCCGTGGATCACCTGATGGGGTTGCGTCGTGGCGACATCGATGCGATAGCGCGGCGGCGCGCCTTCTTCCGCATGCAGTCGGTTGGCCTGCATCAGAATATCGGCGATGCCGGTGGCCTCAAACAGCATACCGCCGTCGGGCACAATAATCAGAATGTCTTTCATGTCCTGAAAAGTACGCTGCTAACAAAATAAGTCAAGAAGCCTTCGGTTCATTTACAGAGATTAAGATATGTTATAACGTAACAATTGTAATTATCTGTATGGATTAATAACATTTATGACCGATGTCTCTGTCCGGTTTAGCGATCTAACCCTCGGGTATCGCGGTAAACCGGCGCTTACCAATATCAACGGCTGCCTGCAGCGTGGATCGCTGACCGCCGTGACGGGCCCCAACGGCTCAGGTAAATCCACCCTGCTAAAAGGGATCGCCGGTATCCTGCAACCTTTAAGCGGCCGCTGCACCGTGGCGGCGGGGGAGCGCACGGCCTGGCTGCCCCAGATAGCGGAACTGGACAGGCACTTTCCCGCCAGCGTGCGGGATCTCGTCTCCTTAGGCCTGTGGCCCGAGCGCGGTCTGCTGCGATGCCATCGGACGCAGGACAGACTGCGCGTCGCGGCGGCGCTGGTCACGGTCGGGCTGGATGGCTTTGAAAACCGGTCCCTGAGCGAACTGTCCGGCGGGCAGTTCCAGCGTGCGCTCTTTGCCCGCGTCATTGTCCAGGAGGCCAGCCTGATTCTCCTTGATGAACCTTTTAACGCCGTCGATAGCGCCACTACTCGCGATATGCTGGCGCTGATAGGCGCGTGGCACCAGCAGCGGCGCACGGTCGCCGTCGTGGTCCACGATCCCGACCTGGTCAGCCGCCATTTCCCGCAGACGCTACGTCTTAACGGTAACCACACGGCGGAGGTGCTGTCGTGATGGCCTGCCTTTATGACGTTCTGCTGTCGCCGTTTATCGAATTCGGTTTTATGCGCCGGGCGCTGCTTGGCTCACTGCTGCTCTCCCTGAGCGCCTGCCCGGTTGGTGTTTTCCTGACGCTGCGGCGGATGAGCCTGATGGGCGATGCCATGTCCCACGCCATTTTGCCCGGTGCCGCCGTCGGCTTTCTGCTCTATGGCCTGGAGATTATCCCCATGACCGTCGGCGGGATGGTTGCCGGTTTGCTGGTGGCGCTGGCGGCGGGCGCAGTTTCAAGGATGACTATCCAGAAGGAGGATGCGTCGCTGGCCGCCTTCTATCTGATTTCGCTGGCGCTGGGCGTGCTGGTGGTTTCCCTGCGCGGCTCCAGCGTGGATCTGATGCACGTGCTGTTTGGTACCGTGCTGGCCCTTAACGCCGAGGCACTGTGGCTTATCGCGCTTGTCGCCATCGCCACGCTGCTGGCGCTTGTGCTTTTCTGGCGGGCGCTGATGGCCGAGTGTCTCGATCCGCTGTTTCTGCGTTCGGTCTCGCGGCTTGGTTCGCCGGTGCACTTTCTGTTCTTAGGCCTGGTGGTGCTGAATCTGGTAGCAGGGTACCAGGCGCTGGGAACCCTACTCAGCGTTGGGCTGATGATCTTACCGGCGGTGACGGCTCGTTTCTGGGCCAGACGCGTTATCGGTATGTGCCTGCTCTCAGTCCTGCTCGGGATTGTCGCCTGTATCAGCGGCCTGCTGTTTTCCTTCCATTTTTCGCTGCCGTCCGGCCCGGCCATTATCCTCGCCGCCGGGGTGTTTTATCTGTTCTCGACCTTTGCGGTGATGGTGAAACATGCCCGCCCGCTGCCGCGCAGCAGCCGTAAAGCGAATCCGCGTGTTCCATTATCAGGGAGTGAGTAACCTATGAACCTTTCTCGTTATGTCGCCGCCGTCACCGTGATTGCAGCGCTATTGCCGTGGCCGCTACAGGCCAAAATTAAGGTGGTCGCCAGCTTTTCGATTCTCGGCGATATTGCCAGCAATATTGGCCAGCAGAATATAGCGCTGCGCACGGTTGTCGGGCCGGACAGCGACGCCCATGTCTATGAACCTTCTCCGGCAGATGCGATTGCGATGGCGAAAGCGGACCTGATTTTAATTAACGGTCTGCAGTTCGAAGGTTTTATTAACCGGCTGGTTGAGGCCAGCGAAAGCAAAGCGCCGGTGATTGAGGTTACCAAAGGGGCGAATATCATTCAGGATCCTGCCGGTGGACATTATCACTTTAATAACGGCAAGGCCGTTTTCCACGCCGCGCCATTTGATCCACATGCCTGGCAATCCGTCTCTAACGTCAAAGTCTACGTTAACAATATTACGGCGGCGTTCTGCGCCGTCGATAAGTCCGGCTGCGCGCAATACCAGGAAAATGCAAGAACCTATTCTCAGGCGCTGGAACGGCTGGATAGCCGTATCAAAAACGCCGTGCAGAGCCTGCCTGCCGACCAGCGCACCGTGGTGGTCGGGCATAACGCCTTCCACTATTTCGAGCGTGACTACGGCCTGCATTTCCTCTCCCCACAGGGGATCTCGACCGAGTCCGAAGCCTCTGCCGCCGACGTGGCCGGCATTCTGCGTGAAATTAAGAAAAACAGCGCCAGAGCGGTCTTTGCCGAAAATATTTCTAACCCGCGACTGGTGGAACAAATTGCCGATGAAGCCGGTATGAAGGTTTCCGGGGTGCTCTATTCCGATGCGCTTTCCGGCCCTTCAGGCCCGGCGGCAACCTATATCACGATGATGCAGCATAACGCCGCAACCCTTATTTCTGCTCTGGGCGGAAACTATCAATAATGGAGATAACGATGAACAAGCTGGCATTACCTCTGGCCATTTCGGCTATTTTATCCGTCATGGCAGGCGGCGCGGTTGCCGACGACAACGTCAACGCATGGCGCTTATTTGTCGCCGACCACGACAAGCCGACGGTGAAGGTGATCGACGCCCTGGACGGTGACACCCTGAATACCTTTACCGTAAAAGGTCCGGCGTCGTTAAGCCGCAGCGAAAGCGGCGCAACGGTGTTTGCCATACAGGGCAGCGCGAATACCGTGTCGGTCATCGGCTCCGGTATCGCGTTTCACGATCACGGTGACCATGCCGATATCGACGTTGACCCGCCGAAACTGCTCAGCGTGACCTTCGATGGCAAGAAGCCGGGTCATTTTGTGGAGCGGCAGGGTAAAGTCGCCCAGTGGTTTGATGGCGAAAGTCATGCGCTGTTCTTTAGTGAGCAGGCGGTACTGGACGGCAAAAAAGACGCGAAGAGCGTCAGCGTTGTCGCGGCCCACCACGGCGTTGCCGTGCCTTACGATGGCTATGGCGTGGTCTCCATTCCCAATCCTGAAGATGCCTCGAAGCGTCCCATCGGTGCGCGGGTGGTGGATATGGCGGGTAAAAAAGTGGGAAATGACGTCGCCTGTGCAGGCCTGCACGGCTCCGCCGGTTCCGGCGATACTTACGCTCTGGCGTGCAGCACCGGTCTGCTGCTGATTACGCAGAAAAATGCCGCACCGGAGATTAAGCACCTGCCGTATTCTGCCAGCCTGCCGGAAGGCAGCGCCTCGACGCTGATCGGCGGGAAAGGGATGCAGTACTTTATTGGCAACTACGGCCCGGATCGCCTGGTCCTGATCGACCCGACCGAAGCGGACAGCTTCCGTCTGGTCCAGCTTCCGGTGCGCCGTGTGCACTTTGCCGTTGACCCCGTAAGGTCTAAGTTTGCGTATGTCTTTACCGAAGACGGCAAGCTGCATCAGATGGACGTTATCAAAGGCGAAATCACAAAATCCGTCCGCGTGACCGAGCCGTACTCAATGGACGGTCACTGGAACGATCCGCGCCCGCGCATTGCCGTCGCGGACGATAAAATCTTTGTCACCGATCCGCTGAAGAGCAAAATCCATGTGCTGGATGCCGTGGCCTTTAAAGAGAGTGGCGAAATCAGCGTCGAAGGGCGTCCGTTTAATATTGTGGCGGTGGGCGGCTCCGGGAAAGTACACGGCGGCGAACACGGGCATGAGCATCATAACGAGGAAGGGAAGGCGCACTAAGAACGGCATGAAACCCTCGCCGATCCGTCTGGATCGGCGAGGGTTATTTTAGACATACCTATTTTTGACCCGGTTTGTACTGGTTTTTAGGATGGTAATTTATCCACTCTTTTTTTCCAAAAACGTCGTCATGGGATATTTTCTTACCGTTACGATAGAAGATCAGGTTGGATTGCACCTCAGGGAGATCCCGATGTCGGTAGAGCCAGCGAAGTTCGCTGGAGGTGATACTCGCTCCGTGGCCCTCTTTTGATATCACCAGGCTGATATCATCACCAATAATATCGGTCATAAAATGCAGCGGTTTTTGTTTGACCAGTAGCTGAAACGCCAGCCCGGCCTTGCTCGTTCTTTTCCATAACGGAACGCCAAGCTGCATTGCCTTCCAGGGTTCAGCCATGAGTTTGGTCGATTCTTCCTGAGTGATGACATTGTATTTGTCATGCGACGCAATAAATTCCCTGAACTGAATGGCACGTTCGGGATCGTTTAATTGTTTACGTATCGTTTTGTCATCAGAATACTCCTTAGGCTTCGCAACGTCCCAGACGGCATTGGTAATATCATTTTGAATGGTAATGTTGGCTTTCTCTTTCACCTTTCTGAAGGATTGCCTGATCGATTTAAAAATATTTTTAGTCGGTGGTTTAAGCACTTCTTTTCGTTTAAAGCCCGCTGCACTCAGCGTGGATAACGCCTGTTCCCGGGGTTTATCCAGCCCGTACACAATATCACCCCACTGAAATATATCTGCCAGCGGTGTCTCAGCGGGCGCCGCGTGATGCTCAACAGGCGCACGTCCATCTTTGTCCTCAAGCGTTACGGGATTATTTCGCACCATCCTGAACAGGTTCAGGCCATCGACTGTTCCCGCCGGGTCTGCGCAGAGCCATCTGCCCGCCCACGGCTGGTAGTACCGGAATCCGTAGTAGTAAAGGCCTGTGGCATCCCGTTCCTTCCCTGAGTATCTGATTGTTTTGTAATCCACTTCGGTTTGACTGCGTGCGCTCAGAACGGCCGTGCCGCCATACGGATAGTACTCCTCCATGCTGATAACGTTCCCGTCACCGTCCAGCTCAAGTATGCCGCTGCCCGTCAGGGTGTTGTAGCTGTAGCGTAGCCCATCGTTGCTGATATTATCCGGCCTGCCGCTCTCCCAGTGCAGGGCTCGTACCTGCGCCCGGCCCGCTTCACCCACGGTAATCACCTGCAGGCTCTCTTTTTCAGCGGTGCCCAGGGTTGTGGTCCGCACTTCAAGCCCCGGGAGGTACATCACCCGCTGCGTCTGCATGCTGTTACTCGTTTTCTGTACGCTGACCTTCAGTACCCGCTGGCCGCCATTGTCATAACGATAGCTTTCACTGTCGTCCACGCTGCCGTCACGTACCACCGGCGTCACCTTCAGTAGTTCGTTGCGCGGTGTCCATTGCAGGGTCTGGCCCTGCAGCAGCTGTTTCTGCTGGCCGCCCGCCGTGAAGAGCGCGTCCACCTCGGCTGGCTTTGTCGTCAGCGTACTCAACACCGCTTTGTTGCTGCGGTCGCTGACGGTAATATCCGTGGTGTAACCGCTGCCGGTGGCCGGGGTATGTCGTATCCGTGCCAGGTTTCCGGCGGCATCATAGGTGTATGTACGGACGTAGTTTGTCCAGGAGGCGTTGTCTGTCGGGAGGGGGATGATGGCGGAAGGCAGGTTGCTGCTCTGTTGTGTCATACCGGCCATTTCTCGCCCGGTGGCGCTGACCAGCTGGTACAGGCTGTCGTAGAGATACGTATTTTCTGGCACCGCTTTCTGGTTACGCCAGAAGCGGGTCTCTTCGGCGTCGTTGCTGATTTGTAGTACGTTACCTACCGGATCGTACTCATAGCGCAGGTCCTGCAATACCTTCGCATCTGCAGGGCGCTCTGTTTTCATCCCGGTCAGGCGCTGTGTCTCCGGCTCATATTCATACGTGGTCACCACGCCGTTGCCGTGCTCCTCGCGCAGCTTCTGTCCGGCGGCAGACCAGGTTAGCGACTTCACGATAGCCTGTTCCGTACCGCCATTCAGCGTCAGCCAGCTTCCCGACAGCCGGCCCGCCACGTCGTACGCGACTCTCTGCACGTTGCCTCTGGCATCGGTAGTGGTCAGCACCCTGGCGGTAGCGTCCGACGTGGTCAGGGTGATATACACCTCACCGCTGAGCCAATCGTTCCAGACGGAGGCATCTCCACCTTGCCAGTCGGCCACGGTGTCGGGATTTTCCGCATCCTTCAGCAGGCGGCGGGTAACGGAGAGCGGTGTGTCGGTCAGAGCAACGCTGTCGGTCTGCACCAGGCCAGCGGTATCGTAATGGCTGACGCACTGTCCGGCGAGGTTAAGCGCTTTTTCTTCGGCGGAATTTTCCGCATACACGAAACGCTCCATAATGCGGGCGGTTTCGCCGGTCACCTGCTCGGTCACGCTCAGCGGACGGCCGGGCCGTTTTGCATCTTCATACTGCCAGGTACGGGTCACTATCGGGGTGACAGCCAGAAACGAACGGCCGGCAATGTCATTCAGGCTGACGGTGGTGCCGTTATCCGCTCCCTGCGTCCGCAGGACGTTTCCGGCCAGATCCGTCAGGTAACTGAAGTTCGTCAGTCCGGCATCATGCAGGCGCGGGTCGGCGCTTTGCGCCAGGAAACCGCGGGCATCATACAGGTGGCGGGTAATACGCTCATCCGTGGCGTCCGGCGAGTCGGGATGGCGGTGGTACGCGATCTCACGTACGGCCAGAGCGCGGTTATCGAGAACCGTGACCGTTGGGGTCTTACTGAACAGCAATGTGCTCATGGGAAATTCCTCTATAGGTTGTACAGCCCGAGCGGCTGCACAAATTATTATAAAGGGCCAGAGAACATTGAGTTTAAATGTGGCCTTTCAGGCGGCCGATTTTATGCGGCCAGGGATCGGTAAAGGCTTCTGTATCATCCGCCGTCAGGGAACTTCCGTGTGCGTCAGCACGCCTGATGATAAAGCCATCGTCGTTTACTCAAACCAGCTATCGAGCGGATCGGGGTATTGCAGCCATCCTGTCGGACCCTCCGCCATTTCCGCATCGCTCAGCAGTGCGGCATTTAACGCCGCGCGAACCGCAACTTCATCCATCTCCATCCCGATAAAGACCAGTTCCTGACGGGCATCGCCGATCCCGTCGATCCAGTTTTGCATAATCGCGGCGCGATGCTCTTCCTCTTCGGGCCAGCGCTCTTGCGGAATGCTTGCCCACCACATACCGGCCAGGCCCTGATGCGCCACGCCGCCTGCCTGGGACCAGGATCCCGCGTACTCGGGACGGGTTGCCAGCCAGAAGAAGCCTTTCGAACGGATCACGCCGTCAAGCTGATGCTCAAAGACCTGCGAGAGCCTGACAGGGTGAAAGGGACGTCGCGCCCGGAAGACAAAGCTGCGGATCCCGTACTCTTCGGTTTCCGGCGTATGCTCTCCCCGCAGCTCTTTTAGCCAGCCAGGCGCCTGCGCCGCCTTGTCGAAATCAAATCGACCCGTATTCAGTACCTTATCCAGCGACACGCGTCCAAACTGCGCCAGCTGAATATCTGCCTGTGGGTTCAGGGTGCGCATCAGCGCGACCAGCTGCTCTCGCTGGGCAGGGTCAATAAGGTCGGTTTTGTTGAGCACCAGAACATCACAAAATTCGATCTGGTCGATCAGCAGATCGACAACGCTGCGCGTATCCTCTTCGCCCATCGACTCGCCGCGGGAGTGAATACTGTCGGTCGAGCGGTAATCGCGCAGGAAATTCCATGCGTCAACGACGGTGACCATGGTATCCAGACGCGCAACGTCGGACAGGCTATGACCATCTTCGCCGTCAAAGGTAAAGGTCTCCGCCACCGGCAGAGGCTCAGAGATACCGGTGGATTCAATCACCAGCTGGTCGAAGCGTCCCTCTTTTGCCAGGCGATTCACTTCAAGCAGCAGGTCTTCCCGCATGGTGCAGCAGATGCAGCCGTTGCTCATTTCGACCAGCTTCTCATCGGTGCGGGATAATTCCGCGCCGCCCTCGCGCACAAGCGCGGCGTCGATATTGACCTCGGACATATCGTTAACAATCACCGCGACGCGTCGTCCTTCCCGATTGTTCAGGATATGGTTAAGCAGCGTGGTTTTCCCCGCACCGAGAAAACCGGAGAGCACGGTGACCGGCAGGCGGAGATCGGGGGTGAGACGAACGGCAGTTTCTGACATTGAACAAGGCTCCTCAGGGCAATGGCTGGCGGTAATCATTTTATGCGCCATGAATTTACGTTATGTTATAACATAACAAATACAGATTCCAGCCAGAGAGAGCAGAAGTGCATAGTAGTAAACACGGGTAGGGATATCAGGGCGAAGCAGGGAGGTGCATTTAACAAATGCACTACAGCAATCTATGGCATAACCACTTATCATTTAATCCCATGGGAAATTCGTTAATACATGGCGATATTGTTGTCTGGCTACCGGCTCACTAAGATCGTCATCAAGTGTAATGTCATAAAATCTTATGAGGTCGCGCCATCCCTTGTGCCCTTCCATTTCCAGCGTGAAAGAGTCAGCAATAATCTGCGCCTGCTGTGCCATGGAATATTCTGCTAAAAGCCGACCATCAAGCTGGTATCTGTAACCAGTAATCCAGCTAACCTGTCGATGGTCAATCGCGTTCATTCTTTTTTCTCGTTGCCATACATGTGCCATCTCATGAATAAACAGATGCTGCATCTCAGGGAGGGACTGAGCGTAATCTTCCCGATACAGAAGAGGGCGGCAATAGATTTTATCCTCCGTGACTCTTTCGGCGCGCTCGCTTTGCAACCCAGAAGGGAGATAACTTTCACGGTAGATCCTGATTTTGTGATACGGAATACTCGACATAAACACAGATTTTGCCAGCGCAATTTCACCTGACGTTAGCCTCCGTAACGTGTTTTCTTTTTCCTGTTCTTTTTTCATTTTTTCCTCCTGATAACCAGGCTGCGTGCTTACCCAGCGGAGACGGGCACCCGGAGCTTCGGTGTCCGCAGGCCAGAAAGACGCCTGTTCGTCCGAAATAGCCATACAGGCTACCCGATGTGTTCATTTTCGCTTCCTGATGTGACGGTGCTAATAAAGCGCTCTTCTCCGGAAGCAAGCAGCATCAGAAGAGAGGTTTTATTCCGGCTGACCAGGTCAGCTGCCAGCGCTGTCAGCAGCCAGGGGGATGCCGGTCCTGGAATGCCACTCCATTTTTCCAGGCTTATACGTTCGGAAGGTCCCCAGGCTGCGCCCTGTACGTGTCCGGTTGTGATTAACGCAGCGGTCATCTCTTCCCAGCCACGATGGTCCTCCAGCACAAAAGTGGTGCGGCAGGCCACGGTCTGGGTATTGAGAAACAGCCTGAGATCTTCGTCAAACCGGGCGATATCCAGCGGCATGGGACGCAGCAGTCGGGCAGGGTGCGGCAGATGATATTTTTGCGCGACGTCGTCACTGGTCAGCAGGAGCGCAGCCAGACCGTCGGAGTAAGCTTCACCGCCGCGCAGTTGTACCACCAGAAACAGTTCGACCGTGAGAAGGGGTTGCTGCAGACGTTCTTCGACCCGTCCCATTGACAGGATAGTGTTGACCGTAATGTCATCAGGGAGCGCGCGCTCCGGGAATAATGTCGTCCAGACTGCAGCAAAGGCTTTAACCATTTCTGCCGCAGGAAGATCGGCGATTAGCACAACCTTCAGCGGGAGATCCGCGGGTAGCTTACGCAGGGCATCTTCCGTACCCTTAAGCAGAGCTTCAGTCGCGATCTGTTCCAGAGATGCTGTGCCAGGAAGATAGTCTATCTTTCTGATGAGACCGTATTGCTGTGGCAATGTATGGGGCAGAGATACCGCAGAGATATTATCGGGTAAAAAGAGACAGCTACCGAGGATGGCGAGGTGCCGTTCTGCCCAGGCTTCCCACAGTTTCTGAGCACGCGCAGCCTCTTTCTGCAAAAACTCATATTCATCAACTTCCTTGCCCCATAGCCAGCCCCGCAGACAGAAAAGGGTCAACCAGATCCCGGGTGGCGCCAGGGAAACCCACCAGATATTGAATTCAGCGAGAATCTTCATCGTGCCGGACGCGTGAAGAATAAACAATAATACCCCAGCGATGGCCATGAGCACGCCGCTCAGAAACCACCGTATCAGGGAAGGGGCTGGCGGTAATTCTGTGGTTAAGGCTTTCGTTCTTGTCCAGCCCATGGGTTATCCTATTGCACACTCAGGTGCACCCGAGATAACCTGACAGCCGCACTGGCTTTTGCACCCGTCAATAACAATCGCCTTACCGTCAGATGACCATTCTGACGAACCTTCGATGATGGGATTGGGGCCATGCCCGGTCTGGGGGCAGCTCACCATATCTCCCACCAGAGCGACTTTTCTGCCGTTGACAATCATCGTCGAAGAGGCGGAGATGACCTCACCGCCGTGGGTTGTTTTGTCCCCTAATAATACAAATCCTGTAGACATATAAAATTCCTTTTTATTTAAATAAAAGCTAAAAAAACCAAGCGGTTAGTTTTTCACTCAGCTTTTTTCTCTAATGCATTCTGGATCTCTTTAGCTCTCTCTATCGGGTAAAATGTGATTTTTTGTACAAAAAAGTTTTTATCATAAGTGAAAGCCGCTGCAATATACTGATTGGGGATGGGTAAAGCATAAATTTCTTTTACTCCCAGGGAAATAGTCATCACTACTTTTGCTTCAACGTAAATCATCGGTAAGCCAAGGAATTTACGGACCCACTGTTGATTCATTACGGGTTCCAGACCAAAAGGCATGGTGTTAGGAAATGACCAATTTGTCTTGCACTCATCTTCTAACCGCAATGTTATCTCTTTGAGTTTCTTCTCGGAATCATTAAAGAACACCAAAAACACACCTTCACGTTTCATATCCAGGTCTGCTTCATCTTCATCAATGGGTCCGTAGGGTTTTGTTTTATATGGGATTAATTCTTTACTGTAAATTTCATAATACGACTTACCTAAATTTTTTATGAGAGCCTGGACGTCAATATTCATGTGATATAAATCTACCTTGTGATTGAGTTTAACCACCCAGCCTTTTTTTCTCTAACGCAGCTTGAATCTCTTTGGCTCGTTCAAGTGGATAGAAATTTATATCTGAAACAAAGAGGTCTTTATTGTATATGAATGAAATGATGATATTTTGATTTGGGATTGGCAAGGTATAGAACTCAGTTATGCCACAATAAATAGTCATAATGATCTCCGCATCAACATAAATCATCGGTACGCCAAAGCGGTTCCTGATCCATTGCTGGGACATTACCTGCTCCAGACCGAATGGTAGTGGGTTGGGAAATAACCAATCGGTTTTACTTTCGTCCTCTAACTTCAGCGTTACCTCTTTAAGAATTTTTCCCGAGTTATTGGAAAAAGCAAGGTATATCCCTGCACGCTTCATCTCCAGACTGGCAATATCATCATCAATGGCACCATGAGGTTTTGTCTTGTAGGGAATTAAGTCTTTTTTTAAAATTTCTTGATAAGGATTACCTAATTGTTTAATAAGTTCTTCAGTATTAATGGCCATTTGGTCTCGCTCTGCGTCTGAAAATATCACATGGGGAATAGCCCAGATAATACTGGGCTATAAGGAATGGCTAACCATCTAACCGTTTTTTTTCTAACGCGGCCTGGATCTCTTTGGCTCGCTCTAGTGGATAGAAAGTTATATTTGAGACGAAAGAGTCTTCATTATAAGTAAAGGATGCGACGATGTGTTGATTCGGAACTGGTAACGGGTAAAACTCTTTTATACCAATATAAAACTTCATAACCTTTTGAGATTCTACATAAATCATGGGTATTCCAAAGTGTCCCCGCACCCACAACTGATTCATCACCGGGTCCAGGCCGAAGGGCATGGGATTAGGGAATAACCAGTCAGTTTTACCCTCATCTTCTAACCTTAAAGTAACGGCCTTTAGCGTCTTGAATTCATTATTGATAAAAGAGAGGAATATTCCCTCGCGTTTCATATCTAAACTCGCATCATCATCACTCACGGAGCCATTGGGTTTGGTTTTATAGGGGATTACTCCTTTGTCATAAATGCTTTGATATGGTTCACCTAATTGCTTGATTAACATTTCAACATCAATAGTCATCTCAATACAACCCCGCGTCTCTTTTTAGTTTATGTATTTTGGCCCTGATTTCCTCGGTTTTATCATCGCTTATTTCATGTTTTTTTCTCGTGCATCATCGGCGATATTAATTTTCCACTCAGCCTTTTTTTCTCTAATGCATTCTGGATCTCTTTAGCTCTCTCTATCGGGTAAAATGTGATTTTTTGTACAAAAAAGTTTTTATCATAAGTGAAAGCCGCTGCAATATACTGATTGGGGATGGGTAAAGCATAAATTTCTTTTACTCCCATGTAAATAGTCATAACGATTTTCGCATCAACATAAATCATCGGCAAACCGAAATTTTCTCGTACCCATTGCTGAGACATCACAGGTTCCAGACCAAACGGCAACTCGTGAGGAAATATCCATTCGGTTTTAACTTCATCTCCTAGTGTTAATGTCACTTCTCTAAGTAATTTTTCATTGTCATTAGTAAAGGCTAAATATATACCCTGGCGTTTCATATCCAATCTGGCGGTACTATCATCAGAATCCCCATGTGGCTTTGATTTATATGGTATTAATGAGCTTTCATGAATGTCCTGATAAGGTTCCCCTAACTTTTTCACTAGTGTTTCTACGTTGATTTTCATTTAATATAATCCCACATCAATTTTTTAATCGATTTATTAATATCAATGCTTATTTTTCATTAAGCTTTTTTATCTCCAGGTCGGACTGTATCTTTTTTGCGTGATTTAATGAGAAAAAGATAACATGCTCTGCAAATAGATTCTTATTGTAAGTGAACATTGCTGCGATATTTTGATGGGGGGCTGGCAGGGCATAAACTTCTTTCTTGCCTATATAAAAAGACATGATTTTTTTCTCATCGGAATAAATCATAGGTAATCCAAAGTGTTCCCTCACCCAAAATTGGGTCATGACCAACCCTAAGCCAAATGGCATTGGGTTAGGGAATAGCCAGTCAGTTTTTTCTTCATCTTCCAGTCTTAACATAACTTCTTTAAGTTTTTTATCCGAGTCGTTAAAGAAAGAAAGATATATTCCTTCCCGCTTCATTTCCAGGCTGGCGGTATCGTCACTAACTGAACCATAGGGTTTTGTTTTATAAGGGATTAACCCTTCCTTAAAAATATCTTTATATGACTTCCCCAATTGCTCTATTAGCTTTTCAACATCGACGCTCATTTAATATAATCCTATCTGTCGGTTTAACTCATGTAATTTAGCGCGAATCTCCTCGACCTTCTCAGTAGAGATATTATACTCACGTTTAAGGCACTCCGCATTCGCATCCCAGTTAGTATTCACCGCATCTTCTAAAGTACTAGCATCGAAGTCTTTTCGTTTTATGATTTCACCATTTTCTGTTTCGACATTACTATTGTTGCGTCCGCCATAGGTTTCACTACACTTACGATGAATCTCTTTTGGAATCGCAACTGCAGCAACTTTATTAATCATTCTATTTATCTCCGCATCACCTAATAAAGGATCTTGGTTTTTTAAATATATTTTAACAGCTTCTTTTGATGGGATGTGATCCACCTCATATAACCCCAGTCTTGAACGCCCTTTGAAGTTATCAAAATAATCAACTTCAAGATCCTCAACCGGAGGTTTTTGAAAATAAACATAGATTGCCGGTATATCCCCAATCGGGTCAATAATGATAAAATCATCAAAATCCCGATCTTCGATGGGCAGTGTTTCAATATTGGGTCGCTGCTCATCCGGGACAGGCGTTCCCGGCAGGGGAGGTAAGGGTTCAGGTGCCGGGTTGGGTAAGCCCCATAAACCCTGTGGCTCTGGCACCGGCGTAGGTGGCGAGGTGTATCCTCCCGTATTGCCGTCATGGATCGTGGTCTGTTGGGTTCCCTGCTCAAATCTTCCCTCTCCGCGAGCTCTTGACCAGATAAACCGTCCTTTGACCGAGGGATCCTCAAAACTCCATGTGTCGGGATCCAGCTGTTTTGCAAACCGGACCCGGACCCGATCCAGGCCGCTACCTTCACCCACCTGATAGCTATAGGTTTTAAGTTTCCCTGTCTGGGGGTCTTCTGCAAAACGAAAGCGGACTCGGGTGCGAACACGGCCATTTTGTTCGGCAATCTCCCGAAGCTGATATTCCGGGATATAATTCCCGTCAGCGACGGTTGAGTCCAGGCGCATAAACGCCCCCACCATCATCTGACCCTGAATCAGGTTCTGATAAAGCTGATCGCCACGTATATTCCGCAGCATTTCATCCTCACCCTCATTCAGACCTTTAGAGTAGAACATTGTAAAAAGAAAGACGGTGAAAGGTTGAGGCGCGACCCGTCCCAACGAGATGGCACCTATACCCGTTGCTGCTCCGACTCTCGATATGAGCGTATTTCCCAGCGTGGTTGTTGTCGCCCCCACATAAGAACCACGCACTGAGGCAGCCAGCGCAGCAGAGGTGAAAAAGACTTGTGCGGATCCTCGCTCAACAACCGGCTCGTTTGCGGCTGAGGATGTTTTTCCCGATCCGGTTCCCAGTATTTGCGTCATTGCTGTTTTCTCCTGTCCATGGCTCACAGTAATTCTATTTTTAGTGATTCGGGCAAAGCGGTATAAACGCTGGCCGTTTTTCCTTGCGCATCGGCTCGCCCCTCAAATATCTGGCCTTTTTCAGTGGTTATCCGATAACGTGCAAAGGGAACGATCTCGCCGGTCTTCTGATCTTTGACCGTGAAACGCTCCTCGAACCCTTTAGGTAGTTCCAGGGGCGGTACACGAAAATCAGTCTTGCCCATTTTTTGCACATTCACCGACTTGAGCAGAATATTTCCCGGGCAGCCCAGTTCAATATTTCCCCCGCTGAGTCTGATATAGGCCCCGGCACAGTTCAGCACCAGTTCCTTTGCCGACGTAATTTCCACCTTTCCTTCCACGCTGGTGACGGTAATATCCTTTTTCGCTATTGCCCCCAGCGCATCATCCTGCGCCTGTATCTCCACTTTGCCTTTCGCTGCAAACAACTTCATACCGGCTTTCGCCGCCAGCATGCTGATTGCATCGCCCGCTGCCACCGTAAAGCGCTTTAATGCGCTAATATCGGTATTCTGCTGCGACATTATCCCCACGCTGGCGCTGCCAGAAGACACACGCACCGCCTGCGGACTGCTGATGCCGATCCCCTCAGGCGCATTCAGCACCATTCCGGGCTTCTCAAGCGCTTTTAGCGCAGCATTCAAGGCTCCCTGACTCTCTGTATCCGATGACAATGCCTGAGCTGACTCTGCTGCTGACGCCAGACTTTTGGCAATACCCAGCGCGTGTTCCAGCTGGTCGATGGTTTCCTGCATCGCCAGCATTTTGTCGCCGGCGGCGGGTTGTTTATCGGCAGTGATAAACACACCTGCGCCACCCCGGATACTTACCCAGTTATCCGTTCTTAACTCTGCGCCTTCTCCCCGCAACTCTCGCCTGGCGTTAACGTTGTGGCCAAGATTCAGCTGTGTCTTACCCCCGTACTCCGTGCTGAGTTTGACATGCTCTTCACCGCGCTTGTCTTCCATCCGTAGTTTGTTAAATGCAGCGGTTCTTATCACGTTCCGGGTACTGTTCAGCTCGGTAACATGATCCCGGTGGCGAGAGTCATGTAGAGCATGTGCGATATAGGGGCGATCGGGATCGCCTTCGTGGAAGGCAATAGCCACTTCGGTCCCCTGAATCAGCGGAAAGTGAAAACCGTATTGATCCCCGCCATAGGGTTTGGCTAGCCGCACTGGCATGCTTTCCTGTCCCCGGTTTTTACCATCAAGGTCGGCATCAAAACTTACCCGGTACAGTCCGGCTGCATTCTGCCACGCATAGATATCACCTTCTTTTGCGCTGGTTACACGTGCCATCATCGTGCCGGTGACCTTTGGACGCGGAAGTAGTGCCGGGCGCCAGCACACCGTTTCACTATGCGGCGCGCCCACGATGAAGACCTGCATCGCCTCGCTGCGGTTAGCGGTAAAGACCAGCCGGGTGAGGAGCATTGGCGCTACCTGCAGCTGTGCCGGAAGCGTGGGAGGAACACTGTCGGTGATGTTCAGCACCTGGGCTGCCGCCAGGGTGGCATCGGTGCTTTTACCGGTGATGATTGTCCGGTTAACCAAATAACGTTCGTGATCCAGACGAGCCCAGAAGTTGGCCGTTTCAGGTTCCGGGGTAATTTTGTCACCGCGTTCTGCATGGCGTGGGCGGTAATGGTATGCCTCGCCGTAGTTGATTTCGTCGCCGTCACCGCGCGTCATATCCGCCGGAGCAGACTGCAGGAGGTTCTGTGCTTCACGGTGGTTATAATCTTTCGTGGTGACGCTGCTTTCCACCACGTTACTGGCTACCGTCAGTCCCCAGATGGCGTCTGAAGCGTTGTCGTTCAGACCCGACGGACTGTTCAGCGCCAGCGTTTTACCAAATATCAGTGCGGCCTGACTGTCACCAAAGTGGATCACTTCGGTCTGTGTGTCCTGCTGGAGGGTGAAGTAATAAAAAATGCCTGTTTCGGCGAGCAGGCGTTGAACAAACGCCAGGTCGCTTTCCTGATACTGGTTAATCTGCTCGCGTTTCGGATAGACTTTTTTAAGCCGAAACTCGTATTCCCAGCCCTTAAGACCGTGTTCGCTGAGAACCTGCGTCACCACTTCCGGAACCGACTTGTTGACGAAAAAACGGTGTGAGCGAAACTGCCTGCCCAGCAGCGCGAGAAAGGGTTCGACAATAATCTGGTAGGTAGACTGGTCTTCGCTACCGCTGAGCCTCCGGAAATGGGTGATGGTGCCGTGAACCACCTTCAGGCCAGTCATCGTCGCCAGAGGACCTGTTCCCATGATCAGCATGGCGGGCTTATTCAGTAGCTGCTCTACTGCGATATCTTTATCGATACTGGTGAATCGAATGGTGTATCGATACAGGTCACTTATAAATTCCTGGCCCACAAACTCCTCGACATCGAGTGAAGACCGGCAGGAGGGGATATCAAGGTGGTAACGGTTTAGCGAGGATTTAAATGCCTCCGAAAGTGTATTTTTAAGACTCTCCATCAAGCTCATGGCACTGACTCCCTGTGAATAGATTTTTGAGCGCAAGCGGGAAGTGCATCATCTTCCGTCATCCACTACCCGGCGGACTATCAGGCACGCTACCGCCCATCGCTGTAACCAAAGCGCACCAGGTCAGATTTTCCCGTCTGTATGGGTGTTTACCCTGAGACCCATAATTCTGTTCTATATATTGCTGTTTAATGATTTCCAGTTCAGGGGTTCACATGACCAAAAATGGATTATTACACTACCATTAATTAAATATTTCGATCAATGATCTATATTTTTACGTTTAATAGGTTTTTTATTCTTGTTTTGGGCGCAAGAAAATACCACTAAAACAGAGAGGGAGCACCTGTTTCGGTTGTGATAGATGTAAATACCAGGGCTATCTGTTATGACTCCAGTAAACCTCGGGTTTTTGATTTATAAATGATGGTAAATTGATTTAAATCAGGGCGGTTGCTCGATGGCTCGTGATTAACGAGCTGATCCCTGGTGCTCAGAGGTCCGGGTTCCCGAGCGTCGCAGATATTGGCTCAGCTTCTCTTCCCCCCCAACCACCAGGCTGAGCGCCGCCGGTAAGACGGTCAGCGTGACCAGGGTTGCCGCCAGCAGACCGCCAATAATGACCCAGGCCATCGGGCCCCAGAAGGCCTGACGGGCGATGGGGAGCATCCCGAGAATGGCCGCCAGGGCGGTGAGCAGAATCGGCCTGGCCCGATGTTCGGCGGCTCGTACAATGGCGGCATCGCGGGCCAGGCCCTGACGAATATTGTTGTCCGCCTCGCTAATTAAAATGACCGCGTTACGTACGATCATCCCCGACAGCGCAATCAGACCCAGCATGGCAATAAATCCCAGCGGCGTACCGGTGGGCAGCATCAGCAGTACCACGCCCGGCAGGCAGAACGGGGCCATTGAGAGAGCAAGAACGACGCGCGACAGGCTTTTGAGCTGAAAAATCAGCAGAGCCAGGGTGAGGGCCAGCGAAAAAGGCAGCACGGCAAATACGGAATGATTGCCTTTCTCCGATTCTGCCGCCGTCCCGCCTTCATCGATGGCGTAGCCAGGTGGCAGCGTGGATCGCAGGGCATTAACCGTCGGATGCAGCGACTGAGAAACGGCGTCGGCGGATTTACCCGGAGCCAGATCCGTTTGCACCGTGATAATCGGCAGGCGCTGACGTCGCCAGATCAGCGGGTCGTCGAGGCTCCACTCCGGGGTGGCAATCTCGCTCAAGGGGATTTTGCGACCGTCGGCGGCGGTCAGGATCAGCGAGGACAAACTGCTGAGATCCTGACGTTCGTCGTTGTTGGCCCGTAGCGTGACGTCAATCAGGCGGTTGCAATCGCGGATAGCGGTCGCCGTGATGCCGGACCAGAGCGTGTTTAACGCCGTGGCCAGATTGTCGGCAGAGAGGCCGGCGGCGCGGGCGGCGGTCTGGTTGACGCGCAGGGTAATGACCCGCTCAGGCTCACCGGCGCTCAGATTAACCTCCCGGGTGTCCGGATGGCTTCCGACGCGGGTGGCGAGTTCCCGTGCGATATTTCGCACCTGACCATAATCCGGTCCCGTAACCCGGTACTTGATCGGCCAGCCCACCGGCGGCCCAAGCTCCAGGGGATAAACGCGGGTGATAATCTCGCTAAAGTCGCGGGCAAGGATCCGGGCAATCTCCTGCTGCAGCCGGTTTCGGGCGTTCAGATCTCTGGCAACAACCACAAACTGGGCGATATTCTCGTTATCCAGCAGCACGTCCAGCGGCAGGTAAAAGCGTAGGGCTCCGGTGCCGACAAAGGCAGAGAAATGGGCGATATCGGGATTGCCCTCAAGGGCTTTTTCCAGCCGTATCGTCTGACGTTCGGTCTCCTGCTGGCTGGCGTTAGCCGGAAGCGTCAGATTGACCAGCAGCTCCGGCCTGTCGGAGGCGGCAAAGAATCCGCCCTGGAGCAGGGTCGATGCGCCAACGGAGGCCGTCAGCACCGTCAGCGCCAGCAGCAGCGTGCGCAGGCGATGGGACATAATCCAGGCCAGTAGTCCCTGATAGCGCCGCCGCAGCCAGCCGTGCTGCGCATGCCGTTGCAACGCGTCATTTGGCAGCAGCCAGACGCCGGTCAGCGGGGAGAAAACAATGGCGACGATCCAGGAGCAGAGCAGGGCGATCAGCATGACGGCAAAGAGCGTAAAACAGTACTCTCCGGCGCTGGAGGCGGCAAATCCCACCGGGATAAACCCGGCGATGGTCACAAGCGTCCCCGTCAGCATCGGAAATGCCGTGGTGCCGAAGGCCCATGTCGCGGCGTTAATTTTACTGTCGCCCGCTTCGAGGCGACTGACCATCGCCTCAATGGTGATCATGGCGTCATCCACCAACAATCCCAGGGCAATAATCAGCGCGCCCAGCGAGATACGCTGCAGGCCAATTCCCCACAGCAGCATAAAGGCAAAGGTCATCGCCAGCACCAGCGGGATCGCGGCGGCTACCACCAGTCCGGCCCGCAGGCCGAGGGAGACAAACGAGACCGCCAGCACAATCAGAATGGCTTCGCCGAGCACGCGCATAAAGTCATCCACCGCCAGCCCGACAACCGCCGATTGATCCGCCACCCGGGTCATTTCGATCCCGTGAGGTAAGGTCCTGGCAATGGCCTCCATCCGGGCGTTAAGGGCACGGCCAAAATCAAGAATATTGCCGGTCGACGCCATCGATACGGCAAGGCCAATGGCAGGCTGGCCGTTGACGCGAAAAAGCGGATCGGGCGGTTCGCTGATTTCCCGGCTAACGGTGGCGATATCCGTCAGCGGAATAAAGCGCTGATTAACGTGCAGGGTAATATTCTGCAGACTCTCTTCCGAGGTAAAGGCCCCGCTGACCCGCAGGGCGATGGTTTCCGTGTCCGTACGCACCGTCCCGGCGGCAACCACGGCGTTCTGCGCCTCCAGGGCATCGGCTATCTGCTGCAGCGTCAGCCCCATACCGGCCATTTTACGGGGAGAGAAGGTCACCACCACCTGCTCTTCCTGTTCGCCCAGCAGCTTTATTTTTCCCATATTCGGCAAAGCGATCAGGTCATGACGCAGGTTTTCCACCCGATCCCGCAGCTCACGAGGGCTGAAACCCTCCTGGGTAAAGGCATAGATGGAACCCCAGGTATCATCAAATTCATCATCGACCACCGGCCCGGCCGCGCCCGCTGGCAGCGTAAAGGCGGCATCCTGCATTTTTTTCCGCACCTGATACCAGACTTTACTGACTTCCGCCGGGGGCGTATCGTCGCGAAGGTTCACGTACAGGGTGGTGCTGCCGCGCCGGGTTTCGCTTTCGACATAATCCAGCCAGGGCGTCTCCAGCAGGCGTTTCTCCAGCGGATCGGTAATAAAGTTGATGGTGTCGGGAATGCTCGCGCCGGGCCAGCGGACCGAAACAACCGAGGTTTTAATGGTAAAGGCGGGATCTTCGGTGCGCGGCAGCTGCTCATAGCACTTCACGCCGATAGCCAAAATCATCAGCATCAGAAATACCACGCACTGCTGATTGCGGATCGCCCATGCGGAAATGTTCGGGAACATTATGGCTTTTCCTCCCCGAGCGAAACGGTTTCACCGTCGCGCAGTTTACTGACCCCGGCGATGACGACTCTATCGCCGGGACGAAGGCCGCTGGCGATAAACACCTGTTGCGGGGAAAATCCGGCCAGCGCGACCGGGGTCAGCGTTAACCGGCTGTGGGTGTTGTCCAGCACGAAGACCGCGGGGTTGTCGCCAGAGCGGGTCAGGGAGGAAGCCGGTAGCGCGATGGCGGGTTTGCCCGCACGAGAAAATGTGGCCTGCACGCTGGCTCCCAGCGCCAGCGAGGGCGGCGGCGCAATCAGCGTCATGCGCACGCGCCAGGTTCGAGTTCCGGGATCCGCCTGAGGGCTGATATCGCGCAATATCCCCTGCGTCGCCACGGCGGGAGTAGAGAGCAGAGAAACGGTAAACGTCTCGCCCAGCCGGGCGCGCAGCTCATCTGCCGCAGGGAGCCAGAATACGGCGTCCCGCCGGTCCCCGGCCGCCAGGGTAGCCACCGTCTGACCGACGCTGACCACCTGCCCGGCAGAGGCGCTAACGGCGGTGATCACTCCGTCTGAAGGCGCGATCAGCTGCGACCAGCTGACATTCTCCTCGGCAATTTTCAGGCTGGCCTCGCTGCTTTTGCGGCGGGATGCCGCGGCCTGCCACTCCGCCTGAGCGGTATCAAGCTGGGCGATTGAGACCGCGCCGCCGGGGATCAGCAGCTTCATACGCCGCAGGGTTAAGGCCGCCACCCGTTCGGCCGCACGGGCGCTGTCCAGATCGGCTTTTGCCGAAAGGCGCTGATTTTCGGTCGTCTGGCTCTCAATGGTTGCCAGCACCTGACCGGCCTGAACGCGATCGCCTGCCTCAACGGCGCGGGTGAGCAGACGTCCGCTCAGGCGGAACCCGAGGGCAATTTCATCCCGGGCATGGATCTCGCCGACCCGGCGCAGTCCGTTTTTGCTATCCGCATCGGAGACGGTCACGGTTTTAACCGGCCTCGGGACGGGAGCGAGCGCCGTCGGGGCGTCATCGCAGCCGACCAGCAGCAGTAGGGTGAAGATAACGGCGTGAGTGAATCGCATCATCGTGCCTGTTCTGAGGGAGATGAGGCGATTAAAGGTCGGCAAAATCCAGATTCTTTTTAAGGTTTATCAAGAGTGCGTCAAGGTGGCCGAAAAAGTCGGTAGCCTGACCGTTATTTCCAGGCCGCAAGGTTCTGCCAGCGCGGCGCGGATCTCGCCGTGATGGGCCAGACAGATCGCACGGGCAATCGACAGGCCCAGCCCGCTGCCGCCGGAATGGCGTGCGCGTGAGGTTTCGGCCCGGGTAAAACGGTCAAACATCGATTCAAGAAACGCCGTTGAAACACCGGGGCCGAAGTCGCGGAAGACCATTTCAACCGTGGCGTCGGTCTGCCGGATGTCGATCAGCAGTGTTTCGCCTTCGGCGGCGTAGCTCAGTGCATTTTCGAGAAGGATGGTGATTGCCTGGCCGATTCGGCTGGCATCGGCCTCCAGCGGGCAGGAGGCCGGGGCAGTGAGAAGGATATTCAGCCCGGCCCGATCCGCACGCGGGCGGATCCACGCGATCCTCTCTTTGACCAGCTCGCTCAGATTGACGTGGTGTATATCCAGCATAAGGTGGTCCGCATCGGCCAGCGAGAGCAGTTGCAGCGCATCCGCCAGCTGGCTCATCGACTGCAGCTGTTTCATCACCATGCCCAGCTGCTGCTCGTCTGGCGTAAAAACGCCGTCCATCATTCCCTGCAGACGTCCCATTGCGGCAGTCAGAGGCGAACGCAGTTCATGGGCCATCGCGACATGGGAGGCGCGCAGCTCCCGGTCATAGCGCGCCAGCTGATCGGCCATCTGATTAAAGTCGCGCACCAGGGCAATCATCTCCGTCGGGGCGTCTTTTAACGGCTGCGCCTGGGCGGTGAAATCGCCGCTGGAGACGGCGCGGGCGGCGGCGATCAGTCGGTTAAACTGCTCCACCAGCGGTCGGGCGGTTTTTAGCCCGAGAAACACCAGGCCGGGGATCAGAAAGAGCACCAGAATCCCGATGGTCATCCAGTCCCCGGAGGCAATATTGGGGTCAACATAGCTGATGCCCCACCAGCGATCGACGATCTGGTGGTAACGGGTCGGATCCGATGGCGGACTGGCTTTGATCTGCTCGTACTCCAGCCGGACCGCCGCAGGCATTTGCTGCTTCAGCCACGCGGCCTGGAGCGCGTAGCGAAGCCAGATGGAGGCGACAAAGACAATCACGGTGGCAATGGAGAACACCGAGACGCGGATGGCGATCCAGCGCCACAGGGACGGGCGGGAGGTGATATTCATGGCTGACGGAACCGATAGCCCACGCCGCGCACGTTCAGCAGAACGTCGTCGATGCCTGCCGTCTCAAGCTTTTTGCGCAGGTTATAAATATGCGTATCCACGACGCGCTCCAGCGCATCGCTCTCCGGCAGACAGTGGTCAAGCAGCGCCTGACGCGACCAGGCCCGCACCGGAGAGTGCATAAGCGCACTGAGCAGAGAAAATTCGGTTGGCGTGAGCTCAAGGAATCGGGCACGCTGGCCTTCCTGAGCCACCGTGGCGGTCATGGCGCTGGTATCCACCTCCAGTCCCTGCCAGCGCAGAACCGCCTCCAGGCCACCGTTGCTGGCCTGATACCGACGGAGAACCGCCTGCACTCGCGCGATCACTTCCCGGGGATCGTAGGGCTTAACGATATAATCATCGGCACCGTAGCGCAGGGCTCCCACTTTGTCCGGCAGATCGCCCATCGCAGTAATCATGATTACCGGCGTTTGACCGCTGCGGCGCACGGCGGCCAGCACTTCGGTGCCGTTCATAGAGGGGAGCATCACATCCAGCAAAATCAGGTCGGGCTTCCAGCTGCGGGAGAGCGCAAGCCCTGCCAGCCCGTCGCCGGAGACGGCGGTATCATAATTCTCACGCTTCAGATAGGCGTCAAGCACGTTCGCCGCATCCGCATCATCTTCAATAATCAACACCCGACGTTTACTCATGGGGAGTCACCTTGATGGTTTCTTCATCATTCCCGGAGGCAAGTGTTGACAGTGAAGGGCTACGCTACCGGGGAGTTAATAAGCAGCGCTGATAATAAGGGGGAAAAAGCGGGTTTACGTCGCAGGGGCTCACATTAATCACACGGTATTTTCATGGTTCTCTCCTGAGAACGTTGCGTTTATCGATCTTTAACGCAGGCCGTCACCCTTCAGGGTGACGGCCTTTTTTGTCTGCCGGGCTACGCTTCACCGCCGATAACCTGGCGAATGCGCTTAGCGATATGCTCTACGTGCGTCTCAAGGGCAAAGTGGCCGGTGTCGAGGAACTCAACCACTGCATTCGGGTTATCCCGCTTCCAGGCCTGTGCGCCAGGTGGAATAAAGAACGGGTCGTGCTCGCCCCAGATAACCAGCGTCGGCACCTGTGCCTGGCGGAAGAAGTCCTGGAAATCCGGATAGCGGGTCAGGTTGTTGGCATAGTCGAGGGTCAGATCCAGCTGAATCTCTTTATTGCCCGGACGTTCAAGCAGTAGCGTATCCAGGGTCCAGGTTTCCGGCGCAACCCGTTCCGGCGTCTTAACGCCGTGAAGGTACTGCCAGCGGATCCCCTCCAGATTCAGCATCGCATCGCTAACCTGCTGGCGGTTTTCAGCAGAAGGGTTTTCCCAGTAAGCACGCACGGGTTCCCAGGCATCCCCCAGACCTTCCTGATAGGCATTGCCGTTTTGCGAAATCAGCCCCGTCACGCGTTCAGGGTAGTGCAGCGCCAGCCGCAGGCCCGCTGGCGCACCGTAGTCAAAGATGTACAGGGCATAGCGGGAGAGTTTCAGCGTATCGACAAAACCAACCAGCGTTTGTGCCAGGGCGTCGAAACTGTAATGGTAATGCCGCTTTTCGGGGATCTCTGTGAAGCCAAATCCGGGCAGATCCGGGGCAATCAGATGGAATTTATCCGCCAGCAGCGGGATAAGTTCGCGGAACTGCATCGACGAGGTGGCAAAACCGTGTACCAGCAGCAGGGTCGGGTTAGCCGGGTCGCCAGCTTCGCGGTAAAAAACGCGCACGCCGTCGGCATCGGCAAACTGATAGCTGACCGGGTAATGGGTATTCATCGTCATATCATGCTCCTGTAACTGTTAAACTGTATTTTATGGGTTACTTGTTTTAAGTATGACGATTTTGTGTAACCTTACAAGTTGTATTTTAAGGGTTACGGCGGGAGGTGTTAAGAAAGATCGTCTTTATGGAGAAATATCAGAGCCCTGGATTTTTCTGTGCGGCGGAAAATTTTTATCACACTGTCTGTAACTGTTAATTTTGCTTTTAATAGGTTACTCTTTTGCCACGAACTCCCGTTGCAGGACGCCCTATGTCTACCGCTACTTTTCCACAGGCTGCGCTTTTTCTGGCGGACCACCGCGCGCTTGATTTTCTTAATACCGTTGCCCAGGTCGACGGGCAGCCCTGTGATTTCTGGCATTCTGACGATGATGTCAGGGCCTGGCTTGTGGAGGCGGGGTTTAGTGCGGGAGATGAGACAACGGATGTGCTACCCGGCGCATTACTCAAAGAGGCCCGGGCGCTGCGGGAGATCATCAGAACGCTGGTGGCGCAGAAAAAAGCGGGAAAGACGGTCGATGCACAGCCGCTTAATCAGTTCCTGGCCGCGGTCAGCAGTATTAAAAAACTGGTTGCGGATGAACAGGGTGGGCTGGAGGTACAAATCTGCTATACCGGTCAGACGGCGGCGCGACTTCTGGGGCCGGTTGCCGAACTGGCAGCCGGGCTTATCGCCCGGGCGCCCTTCGAACTGGTGCGTCAGTGTGAACACCCTGAGTGCACCCTCTGGTTTTACGACAGAACGAAATCACATCGTCGTCGCTGGTGCAGTATGGCGCTGTGCGGTAACCGCGCGAAAGTGGCGAGGTTCAGGCAGCAGCAGAAATAGCGTACGCGCGTTAGATGTCGTCCAGGGTGTGATCGACCACGATTTCGAGCGTTTTACGAATGATGTCAATTCTCACCACATCATCTGTGATTTCGATCTCATCAATTAAGCGCAGAATAATCTCTTTGTTGGTCAGCGGGCGGCCTGAGGCCATTAGCTTGCGGATCGCCGCGCCCAGTATCGCCTGCTCTTCTGTCAGCAGATCGCCCGCACTACGGAAATAGTCCGTGAGCGCTGAATCGGGCAGGTTGATAGTGGTCTGTGCTGTTTTTAGTGTTGTCTGAGTCATTTACTGACACCGTTAAGGTTAATGAGTAAAAGGCCGTGCTAGTGTTTTTTACTGATTCGGGATTGACTCTCTTCACCAAACAGGGAGTAGACGTTGCTCCTGTCCGGCTCGCTCACCTCATCCGCCGCAGGACGACGTCGGGTGGCCAGTTTGTCACTGACTTCCTCAATAACACGAGCGATAGCCTCACGTTTGAGCGGGTCGACTTCTTTGGCTTCCATCGCCTCAAGTCTCGCTACAACAGCCTTATTATTAATCGGTCCGTTGTCCCTCAGAATAGACAGGACGGCTTCTCCGATGATTTCATCCTGCAGCTGTTCGATTTCACTTCTGTTCATAACGACTGTCCTGGGTTGCAGTACTGTGCCCCTGGTGTTGGAAAAGTTAACGCTCGAAAAGCAGACCGATCATCGTATGGTAGTGGGCGACCTCATCCGGATCGGATGCTGCTTCTACGCGGTGCAGCAGTTTGGTACAGATGGCTTTACGGCTTACATTGCGGCCTTCTCTGAGGATTTCCATCACGATATTCCCCAGTATCTCCTGCTGCGTGGGCAGGGCTGCTTTATTGAAATAGCGGGTAATGGCATTAGCTGTGTCCGGGATATAACCGTTCTGACGCATATGTCACTCCTGTAAATGCAGTCTTTTGATAATGAATGAAAAGTTATACAAGCTTTTAAAAACTGTACATTAAAAGTTGTACATTTTGCCAGATTAGCTTTGATTAAAAATGCTATTGCTTTAAATTCATATGGTTATGTTTGTTTTAGGGTCGTAAAACCCACGATGAAACCAGATTTGAGGGGAAACCTGTACAACATTCAGAGTTGTCCTGGCGGAGGAGGACGTCCCGGCGAACGCAAGACGTATCGGGCCTTATCTGCTACTGTTGCACCTCACTCATCGATTCCTCTGGAAGTAGTATGCTCACCACGATTATTTATCGTAGCCATATTTGCGACAGCGTTTCGGCCAGCGTTCTGGGCGAGATGGTGACTGTAGCAAATAACAAAAACAGCCGGGCAGACGTCACGGGGATCCTGCTGTTTAACGGCACGCATTTTTTCCAGTTGCTGGAAGGGCCGGAGGAGGAAGTCACGGAGATCTATCGTCATATCCGTGAAGATAGCCGTCACTATAATGTGGTGGAACTGTTTTGCGATCGTGCTCCTGCTCGCCGGTTCGGTAAGCTGGGGATGGAGCTTTTTGATCTGCGTGAGTATGACCGGGACGAGGTGCTGCAGATTGTGCTGAATAAGGGGACATCCCGCTATCAGCTGATGTATGACGACCGCGCCCTTCAGTTCTTCCGCACCTTTGTTGAGGCGCGGGAGAAAGAGAACTACTTTGAGATCCCGCCGGGTAACGCCTGGGAGTTTATTCCTGACAGCAGCGCCGTCGTGCTGGACGCGTCGTACGGCGATAATACCGCCGAGTGCCGTTTCGCCTTTCAACCGATTATCGACCCGCTGGCCCGGGAGATTATCTCTCTGGAAGCGCTGCTGCGCACGCCTGATGGCGATTCACCCGAGCGCTATTTTGCCGGTCTGCACGGGCAGGCTGTTTACGAGGCCGACCTGCGCAGTAAAAAAGTGGCCTTTGCCATGGCGGCGCAGCTTGCACCGGTGGCACAGTCGCTCTCCGTTAATCTGCTCCCGATGACGCTGGTTGAGGTACCGGGTGCGGTTGACTTCCTGCTGAACGAAATTGCCGCTAACGGACTGGTGCCCGAGCAGATCGTCGTAGAATTTACCGAGAGTGAGGTCATTTCGCGTCTGGAGGAGTTTACCGGTGCGGTACGTCAGCTTAAGGCGGCGGGTATCCGCGTGGCCATCGATCACTTCGGGGCCGGATTTGCCGGACTGCTGCTGCTGGCGCAGTTTCAGCCGGACATTATCAAAATCAACCGCGCCCTGATTCAGGATGTCCATAAAAGCGGCTCCCGACAGGCGATTATCCACGCCATTATCAACTGCTGTGCGTCGCTGCATATCTCTGTGACCGCCGTCGGCGTTGAACAACCCGAGGAGTGGATGTGGCTGGAATCGGCCGGAATTATTCAGTTCCAGGGGCATCTGTTTGCCCGTCCGGTGATGGGCGGCGTTTCGGCCATTGCCTGGCCTGAGAAAAAGACCGGCTGGTAAGTGAGAGAATATAGGGTTGTACAGTCAGAAATTGTTCGTACAATATAGAGTAATCAAATTGTATCAAAGCAGGGACGTGCGGATTTCAGTATGAGGGAGTCAATGGCTTTTTACAGTATTGGCGATGTCGCCGAGCGATGCGGAATTAACCCGGTCACACTGCGTGCCTGGCAGCGCCGTTATGGTCTGCTGAAACCCCAGCGCAGTGAGGGCGGGCACCGGCAGTTTGATGAAGAAGACATCCAGCGTATTGAAGAGATCAAGCGCTGGATCGACAGCGGCGTGCCCGTCGGCAAGGTTAAGGCGTTGCTGGAAGAGAAGAAGGTCGATGTTGACGATGGCTGGGGCGCGGTGCAGGAAGAGCTGATGACGATCCTGCGCCAGGTCCGTCCCGCCAGATTACGTGAAACCATTGAGGCGCTGGGCTGTACACACTCCGCCGATATTTTGATTGACCATGTTTTTGTTCCCGTGCGCAAAAGGCTGACCCTGGATCAGACCACGGCGTTGACCATGCGCAGCCTGTTTGATGGCGCACTGCTGGCATTTTCCGTCTCGTCGCTTGCCAGCGCGCGCAAGTCCGCGACGAAAGAGGCGCTGCTGGTTGGCTGGCGCGGGGATGACCGTACGCGTCTGTGGCTGGAAGCATGGCGTTTGACACAGCAGGGATGGAATATCGACGTGCTGGCGGAACCGCTGGAATCACCCCGACCGGAACTTTTCCCCGGTCAGCATCTTATTCTCTGGTCAGGCAAGCCGCTGCTGCGTAGCCAACAGGAGCAGCTCGCCCACTGGCAGGCGCAGGGCTTCGCCGTTACCTTCCACGACGCGTAGCGTGTTATCTCTCAAGCTGGCTGACGATAGCCAGCCGGGCGCGATAGCCGTTGCGGATATGCAGGCAGCCCGCTTCCTGAGCGGCCTCGCTGTCGCGACGTGACAGCGCATCGACAATGGCCTGATGTTCGAGCTTTGCCTCTTCTGTCCGGTCTGAAAGCGCATACGTCGTGCCGCGCAGCAGGGAGAGGTGGATACGCAGATTATCGAGCATCTCATTCAGATAGGGGTTATGCGTCGAACGGTAGATCTGTCGATGAAACATTCGGTTATGATCGTGCAGTGCCTTGCTGTCGGTCAGCGTTTTTTCCGTATTAACCATATCCTGTAACAGCGCGATCTCCTCATCGGAGGCCGCAGCCACTGCCAGCTGCATGGCCAGTCTCTCCAGACCTTCCCGCACCGCAAACAGCTGTCGCAGCCGCTCATAGCTGAGACTGGCAACAATCAGACCCCGTTTTGGCCCCGGCTCTGCCAGTCCCAGCGTTTCAAGACGATGCAGGGCTTCCCGGATGGGCGTCCGGCTAATGCCGAACTGCTCGGCCAGGCGGATCTCCTGCAGACGTTCGCCCGGCTGCAGTTCCCCGCGCTCAATAGCAGCAATTAATACCTCGAAAGGTGACAATGTCACATCTGCGTCAGCGGATTTTAAATTCATGGTTTTTATAGTTAATCATTCAGTCGTTGGGTGTATGAATAGACGTATGAGCCAATATACCCGGCGTTGCCGCTGTTGTCATATTGCAACAGCATATTCTTTTTTATGGATAATATTTGCGCTAGACTTGTGCAGTTGACCAGAACATGGCAGTTAAGCACATCTGCTGCTAAGGTGCGGCGCCAGTCTATCCTGTTCGGTGGTACCTGGACATCAGTGGCAAAGGGAGGCCCGATGGGAAAAATAAAATATATAACCAATCTGATTACTTGTGTCTGTTTTTACACGCTTGTTTGCATTGTCGTTATCTATAACGCCGATCTGACTCTGTCCGAAAGTTCCATACTTATCGTTTACGGTGTTGTCAGCAGTGTGTTTTTCCCCTTTGTTGTTAATTGGGTTGAGGCGATGACTACAAGAATGACCGAGTTAACTTTCTGGAACAACGGTGTATTTACGTTGTGCCTTGTACTGTCAATTCCAGTGGGTGTGGTTCTTTTTGTTCGCCAAATCATTAAGAGGTGACGATAGGTCACCTCCGATCTGGCTTAATTATCGACTCAAAATAAAGTCATTCATTTTTTTTAATCTTTCATCGGTTATCAGGGCTGATGTTACTGCCAGTATAGCCGCAAAACCAATAATGCCGATCGGTGTTACGGCCATGCTACTGAATGCAACAACAACTGCGAGTGAGGCGAGTTTGCTGGCAGCGATTTTTTCCCCTCCAATAATTGCATCGTTCCAGTTACCCGTACGGAATCCTTTTACCAGGCCGGTAACAAAATCACTCCATTGCAAGGCTTCACCCACAATCCCAAACATTTTACTGAATTTTTTGAGTTGGGCAGCCATCATCTGCTTATCAAGAGATTCTAACGCTTTTGCTATTGCCTCTCTGTCTGCAAGACTGAACTTTTTGTTCAGGACATCCTTGTACTTATCGAATGCGGCGATGGCCTCAGAGGCATTGCGGATTTTTTTTCCTGTAGCTGCTTCAGCTAATGATTTGGCCTCATCAGAAAGGCGGACGCCGAATTTATCCGCCAGCGATTTATAAAAATCAGAAGCAATGCTAATAGGGTTTGTTGGGAACGAACTAAACATATCCTGTGCATTTTTTTCAGCCTGAGCTTTCCTTTGCGGCTCACCTTTACTGAAATCGAGGTCTGGATAGAGATCGCCGGGATTTTTGTTTTGCGATTTAGCTACGGCGACTTTAAGGTTTTCAGCTTTGGTGTAGGGACGATCTTTGATTTTAACTGTGGACGTGACATTACCGTAGTTATCAAGCGTGACAGAATAGCTAAATCCATCAACAGACAGTTCAAAAGATCGGATGTTCGGTGGTAATGTTTTCCATGCGGTTTCAGCCTCTTTTTGGGCTCTGGCTTGCCGCTCGGGTTCACCCCGGCTGAAATCAAGCTCAGGATAGAGATCGCCTGGTTTTTTATTTTGCGATTTTGCTACCGCAACTTTTAGATTTTCACCTTTAGTATAAGGCCGTTGCGCTGTTTGTTTTACGGAGGTAGCCTGTCCTCTGAGATCCAGTGCTACATGATATTTAAACCCATCTACAGCTGTATCATAGCCATCGGGAAGCTTGCTCCAGTTGTTCGGGCTAACGCTCCAGCCATGAGCGCTACCGGTGCTATTTCCACCCGTAGTGCTGCCTCCATTTCCATTTCCTGAACTGCTCGTCGTTAACACACCAGAGAAGCTACCCAGCGTATTAGATGTATGGCTTACGCCTCCGGTGGAGACAGTATTGCTGGCCCCCTGAATATCCGCTTTGTATCCACCTGAGCCATCACTGCGGATATTTGATACCTGTGCCGCGGTGATTTGTTTTCCTCCATAGCTATTGTACTGCGCTGCTATATCAGCCGTGTTCGGTGCGCGTACACCGACACTGCCACCTCCGATACTCCCGGAATCATCACCACCGCTATGTACACCATTTGACCAACTGCCACCAAATCCTGTCCAGGCCATGTCTATCTCCTTTTGGCGTAATTAAATACTGTATTTATATACAGTGTTTTTGTAGCCTACTCCTGAAAAAAAGCAGAGTCAATGCTGAGTAATGTAAGTTACGCCACACTTTTAATTTGTTGTAACAGGGGGAAACGGCGTTAGATAACAACCGGTTTTAGGCTTTTCGTTGAGGCAGGGTTTGGCTGGAATATTACGGAGAGTATTTTGATGTGGGGTATGCCTGCGTAGAGGCGAAATGGCTTATCGCTAATTTTGTTCTTAGCTTATCCATTTTTCGTCTTTTGAACGGGGCGTCCAGGCTGCTATGGTGAATCTGTATTTTATTGTATACATATGAATTCAGTTTTGCATTGTCATGTTTTATAAGTTTTTTTGCCAGCACCAGGGTAACCACTATGACATCAACAGACAAAACAAAAGCCGCCCATCTACGAGGCGAGCAGCTTAGCGACTTTATTTATAATATTGCCTCGCGGGAGATCCCGCCCGAGGTTCTGCACGAAGCCAAAAGGGCGCTTATCGACCATCTGGCCGTGGCAACGGGCGCGGTCAATGACGAGGCCGTCCTTCCCGTGCATCAGGTAGCGCGGGCCTGGAATACCACCGGTAGCGCACGGATCATTCTTGGCGATACCTGTGCACCAGGCATTGCGGCGATGGTCAATGCCACCATGGCCCACGCGGCGGATTATGACGACACCCATCCCGCAGGCGCAGGCCATCCCGGTGGTCCGTGCTGGGCCACGGCGCTGGCGATGGCGCAGGCGCATCCGGTGAGCGAAGATCGCGTTCTGCGCGCCTTTATTGCCGGGTTTGAAGTGATGGCTAAGCTTGGCGGAGGCTGGGTGCCGGGCGTCGGGCGCAATTTACAGCGCCGTGGCTTCCACCCGACGTCCGTGGTCGGACGGGCAGGGGCTGCAGCTGTTGCCGCCGTTATTCTCGGACTTAATGAAGAGCAGATCCGCAACGCGCTGGGCGCCGCCGCGACCATGATGGGCGGCCTGCAAAAATCCTCCGGTACGCACGGGAAACCTTTCCACGCCGGGAAAGCCGCAATGGACGGTATTCTGGCCGCCCAACTGGCGGCGGAAGGCTTTGTCGGGGCGCACCATTTCTATGAGGCTGACGGCTGGGTGAAGATCTTTATCCAGGACGGCAGTGCGGAGATCCCACCGCTCGATTTCGGCGTGAACTGGGAACTTCCGGGCAACGGCTACAAGCTGTACGCCAGCTGCCGCGGCACCCATGCATCCATCGAGACTGCTCGCCAGATTTATCCGCAGCTTAAAGGCCGGACCATCACCCGTATCGATGCCAGAGTGCACCCGATGGGGATGGTCAACGCCGGGATTCTGGATCCGAAAACGCCGCTGGAGAGCAAATTCAGTATCCCGCACTGTATCGTGCTGGCGCTCTCGGGCTATGGCTTAACCGATACGGATTTCACCCAGCAGACCGTGGACGATCCGGCTGCGCGCGCGCTACTGCAGCTGCTGAATATCGAGGCCGTCGACGGCCAGTCCGCCAGCTCGGCGTTTATCGATGTCTGGCTGGAGGATGGCGAGGTGATCCATGCCCATACCGACGTCTATCGCGGCCATCCGCAAAATCCGCTTACCGACGATGAGCTGCGCGCTAAATTTGACGTGCTGACTCTTCCGGCGCTCGGGGCGGAGCGCAGCGAGGCGCTGTATCAGGCTGCCGCACACGTTGAGCGCCCGGGTTCCGTGGCCAAAATTGCCGCGCTGCTTGCCGGAACGCACTGATTTTTTAAAGGAATAACCCATGACTCTTGCCCGACAGTTTGCCGGCAACCTGCTGCGCTTCTCGCGCCAGACTTTTTCTCCCGCGGCGCATGAACAGGCCCGGACGGCAATTATCGATACCCTGGGCGTGACCCTGGCAGGCGGCGTTCAGGACGGCGCAGAGAAGCTGCGTCGCGTGATTGTGCTGTCAGCGGCGGCGGGAAAAAGCCGGGTGTTCGGTACCGACCTGCGCCTGAATGCGCTGGATGCCGCGCTGCTGAACGGCACCGCGTCACACCTGCTGGATTTTGACGACTCCAACTCCTGGCTGCACGGCCATATTTCCGTTGCCGTGCTGCCCGCGCTGCTGGCGCTGGCCGACGAGCGGGAGCTGAACGGCGACGCGATCCTGCGCGCTTATCTTGCGGGTTATGAAACCGCCGTGCGGATGGGGAAGGCGGTCAGCCCGTTCCAGTACCGTCACGGCTGGCACCCGACCACCACCGTCGGTATTTTTGCCGGGGTCGCAGCCTGTGCCGTACTGCTGGATCTGACCGAAGAACAGACGGCGACCGCGCTGTCGATCTGCGCCTCGCTCTCCAGCGGGATTAAATCGAATTTCGGAAGCGAAACCAAAGCGCTGGTGGTCGGCCAGGCGGCACGCAGCGCGGTGATGGCGGTGCGGCTGGCGCAGGAAGGCTTCAGCGCCGGGCAGACCGCATTCGAACATCATCACGGCTACTTCAACGTCTTTAACGGCAGTGAAAATGTCGACCCGACGGCGCTGACCGAGTCCTGGGACGGCACGCCGTATATTCTCGACACCGAGAAAAGTAACAACTTCAAATACTTCTCCTGCTGCTACGCCATTTTGTCGCCGCTGGATGGCGTCCTGGCCCTGCGCGAAGAGACGGGTTTGCGCGCCGATGAGGTGGAACGTATTGAGGTACAGGTTCATCCCATTCGCTTCCCGCATATCAATATTCCGCAGCCGCGGGATCCGCTGGCGGGCAAGTTTAGTCTGCACTACTGCGTGGCGCGGGCGTTTGTGACCGGCACGCTGACGCTGGATGATTTTATCGACGAGGCGCGTTTTGCTGACCCGCAGACCCAGGCCTTGCTGGGTCGGGTCAGCCTGACGACCCACGAAGATGCGGTCACCCACACGGCGTACGTCACGCTGACCGCCACCGACGGACGGCAGTTCCACAAACGCATTGCCGGGGCTCGCGGCTCCAGCCCGGCGATCCCGCTTCCGGAAGGGCTGCTGAAAGAGAAATTCCTCGACTGTGCCGGCCGGGTACTTTCCGTGGACGGGGCGCAGGCGCTCTATCAGCGACTGCTGCAGGATGACTATCGCTAAGCGGGGCTGACATGACGTTGCAGTTAATCCCTGCGGAGATTACGCCGCTGTTTGCCGGTGTGATGGTGTTTTGCAGTTTTTTAACCTCGGCGCTGACGGCGGCAATGGGCCTGGGCGGCGGCACCGCGCTGCTGGCGGTAATGGGGCTGGGGATGCCTGTCAGCAGTCTGATGCCGGTACACGGCATGGTGCAGCTGGGATCCAACTTCAGCCGAACGCTGATCCAGCGCGTCCATGTCGTCTGGCCGCTGGTGCTCTGGTTTTTACTCGGCAGCGCCGTCGGGATTGCGCTGGGTGCGCCCGTGGCGGTGATGATCCCGGACAGTCTGGCACGCATTGCGCTTGGGCTGTTTATCCTCTGGTCCGTGCTGCGCAAGCGCGGGGAGGCTAAGCCGTTGAACCGCGCACTGTTTGTGATCGGCGGCGGTATCAGCAGTATCGGGACCATGATTGTTGGCGCCACCGGGCCGATGGTGGCGGGGCTGATTAGCTCTCAGGGTTTGAAAAAACAGCCCCTGATTGCGACGCATGCGACCTGCATGGTGCTCCAGCACGGGCTAAAAATACTCGCCTTTGGCCTGATGGGCTTTGCCTGGGCCAGCTGGCTGCCGGTGCTGATCGCCATGATTGTCAGCGGCGCACTGGGGACCTGGCTTGGGACACGGCTGCTCGACAATCTCCCGGAGAAGCTTTTCCGCATCGCTTTCAGGGTCACGATGCTGCTGCTGAGTCTGCAGCTGCTGTGGCAGGGCGTTGAGGGCTGGCTGCGTTAGATCTTTTTGGTCTTTACTCCGGCGTATTCGTTCTTTGCCAAACGCCCGGGGTTGCGATGAGCATAGTAAAGCGCTGCACAGCAGTTTTCTTAAATTTTAATAAATACCGTTATCTGATAGCAAAAAGGACCGGACATGCTGAAAAGAACCTTATTCTGTGCGTCAGCGCTGCTGCTGACGATGAGCGGCCTGACGGCCCAGGCGTTTGCCGCTGACGCGCCCGTCGCCGCCGGCGATACGCTGAAAAAAATTAAAGCACGGGGCGAGCTGGTCTGCGGCGTTCACCCGGCACGTCATGGTTTTTCCTCCATCGACAACAAAGGCAACTGGGAAGGTCTGGACGTTGATTTCTGTCGCGCCGTCGCGGCTGCCGTGCTCGGCGATGCCAAAAAAGTGCGCTTTACGCCGCTCTCTACGGCCCAGCGCTTCCCGGCGATCCAGTCCGGCGAGGTTGATCTGCTCTCGCGTAATATCACCGCGTCGTTGACCCGTGACGTTTCGCTGGGGCTGGATTTCGCCCCGCCGAACTTCTACACCGGCACCGGCTTTATGGTTCGCGCCAATAGCGGTGTGAAGAAGATTGAAGATCTGGACGGTGCGACCGTCTGTATCACGCCGGGCAGCAGCACCGAACAGAACGTGGCGCAGATCTTTGCCTCCCGCCATATGCAGTACACCCCCGTGGTGATCGAAAATAACAAAGAGTATGTTGCGGCCTATCTGGCCGGACGCTGTGACGTGCTGGCCCGTGACAAGGTGGCACTACCGGGCGTGAAGAACTTCGACGCTGAGAAACCGGAAGATCACGTGATTCTGCCGGGGATCTACTCGAAAGAGCCGCTGGCGATGGCTGTGCGCAAGGGCGACGACCAGTGGTCCGATATCGTGAAGTGGGTAGTTTACGCCACCTTTAACGCCGAGGAGATGAAGGTCAGCCAGGCGAACGTTGATGCCGAGCTGAAGTCCGCCGACCCGGACGTGCAGGGGCTGCTGGGCGTGAGCGGCGACTTCGGTCAGAAGCTGGGCCTGGATAAGCAGTGGGCCTACAACATCGTGAAGCAGGTGGGCAACTATGGTGATATCTATAACCGTCACTTTGGTCCGAAAAGCAGCGAACCGCTTGAGCGCGACCTGAATAATCTGTGGACCGACGGTGGCCTGCTGTACGGCCTGCCAATCCGTTAATTGCCGCGTCCCTTCGCAAGGAGGGACCGTTTCTCTTTTGCCTGTTTTTGAATGTTGACATGACCAATCAAACCGATCGTATCAGCGCTGAAATATTACCCGCTACCCCCACTGGCCAGACTGTCATGAATCGCCTGACTGCGCTGGTGGGGAGCAAAACCACTCGCGCCTGGTGCTACCAGTTTTTACTTGCCGCGCTGCTGGCGACCTTTTCATGGTGGCTCTACAGCAACGTGGTGGAAAATATGCGCACCCAACGCATTGCCACCGGCTTTGGCTTCCTTGAGCAAAGCGCCCAGTTCGCCATTGGCGAGACATTGATCGACTACAGCCCGCGCGACAGCTATGCGCGCGCCGTACTTGTCGGGCTGTTGAATACCCTCTATATCACCCTCTGCGGCATTGTGCTGGCAACAACCCTGGGCTTTTTCGTCGGCCTCGGTCGGGTATCGAAAAACTGGCTGCTGGTGAAGCTTGCCGAAGGCTACGTTGAGCTGCTGCGCAATGTGCCGGTGATCCTGCAGGTGATCTTCTGGTCCGTCATCATCCGCAATCTGCCGTCACCGCGAGACGCTATTCAGCTGGCTGATGTGGGTTTTCTGACCAACCGTGGACTGACCTTTGCCGTCCTGCAGAACCATCCTGGCTGGATGCTGACGCTGTATGCGCTGCTTGCCGCGCTGGCTCTGAGCGTCGGGCTCTCGGCCCTGGCCCGTCGCCAGCGGGAGCGGCACGGTCGTATCTGGCCGGTGGCCCGTCTGCGTATGGCGCTGATTATCGGGCTGCCTCTGCTGGTCTGGTTACTTAGCGGTGCGCCCCATGAGCTGAACCGTCCGGAACTGCGTGGCTTTAACTTTAAGGGCGGCTTTACCATTAGCCCGGAATTTACCGCGCTGCTGTTGGGAATTGCGCTCTACTCCTCCGCGTTTATCGCCGAGATCGTCCGCGCCGGGATCCAGTCGGTGCCGAAAGGGCAGATTGAGGCGGCCAATTCGCTTTCGCTCTCTCCGTGGCAGCGGGTGCGCCACGTCGTTATCCCGCAGGCGATGCGGGTGATGGTGCCGCCGCTGGCCAGCCAGTACGTTAGCCTGGCCAAAAACAGCTCTATCGCCGTGGTGGTGGGCTACCCGGAACTGGCCAATATCAGCAATACGCTGATGAACCAGACCGGCCAGGCACTGGAGGCCATCGCCATCATGATGGTGGTGTATCTGATTATCAGCGGCACGACCTCGCTCCTGATGAACCTGTTTAACCGCTACGTCGCCATTAAAGAGCGCTGAGGACGGGCAATGCAACATTCTGCAATTTACTGGCTGCGCCGCAATTTATTCAGCAGCCTGCTGCAATCGGCCCTGACGCTGGGGCTGGTGGCACTGATCCTTTTTGTTGGGTCAAAACTGCTGCGCTGGGGCGTGACCGACGCTGTGTTTATCGGCGGCGTGGAAGAGTGTCGTGCGGCGGCGGGCGCCTGCTGGGCGGTGATCGGCGAGAAGTACCGGCCTATTTTATTTGGTCTCTATCCCTATGACGAACAGTGGCGTCCGGCGCTGTGCATGGTTATCTGGTTTATCAGCGTGGTGCTCTCTCTGTCACCGGCCTGCTGGCACTCGCGCTTTCTGTGGCCGCTGTGGGCCGTATCGCTGGCGCTGATGTCGACACTGATGAGCGGCGGCGTGTTCGGCCTGGTGCCCGTTCAGTCCGCTGACTGGGGCGGTTTGCCGCTGACGTTGCTGCTGTTCTCCGGGACGGTGATTATCGGGATGCCGGTCTCCGTTGCCCTGGCGCTGGGCCGCCGCTCGCCGCTGCCGTTCCTGCGTGGCCTGGCGGTGATCTTTATTGAAGGGCTGCGCGGCGTACCGCTGATCACCATTCTGTTCGTGGCGGTCAACGTTTTCCCGCTGTTTCTGCCGACGGATATGGAAGTCAATAAACTGCTGCGCATTATCATCGGCATCGCGCTGTTCTTTGCCTGCTACCAGGCGGAAGTGATCCGCGGCGGCCTGCAGTCCGTGCCGCGTGGGCAGTATGAAGCGGCGGCGGTGCTCAATCTGAGCTACTGGCAGACCACGCGTAAAGTCATTCTGCCTCAGGCGATGCGTATCTGCCTGCCGGCGGTGACGAACCATATTATCGCCGCGATGAAAAATACCTCGTTTGTGATCATTATCGGCCTGTTCGACGTGCTGACCGCGACCAGCGCGGTGATGCAGGATCCGCTGTGGCGCAGGTATTACATCGAAACCTATATCTTTATTGCCGCTATCTACATTTTGTTTGGCTTTATGCTCTCCCGCTACGCTATCTGGGTAGAAAAACGCATCGACGCCAGCCGTAACGCCGAAGGAATCTCCTGATGTCACAACGCCCCATCATCGAAATCAACGCCGTCAACAAATGGTACGGCAAGTTTCAGGTTCTCAACGATGTCTCTTTAACGGTGGCGAAAGGGGAGCGGGTGGTGATCTGCGGCCCGTCAGGCTCGGGGAAATCGACCCTGATTCGCTGTATCAACCGGCTGGAGGAGCACCAGCAGGGTCAGATTTGGGTCAACGGCATCGAAATGAACGACAACGTGCGCAATATTAACCGTATTCGCCAGAGCATCAGCATGTTGTTCCAGCAGTTTAACCTCTTCCCGCACCTCAGCGTGCTGGATAACCTGACCCTTGGTCCGACCCTGGTGCGCAAAATGAGCCAGAAGAAGGCCACTGAGCTGGCGATGCACTATCTGGACAAGGTGCATATTGCCGATCAGGCGCATAAGTTCCCGCTACAGCTCTCCGGCGGCCAGCAGCAGCGCGTGGCTATCGCCCGTGCGCTCTGTATGGAGCCGGAAATCCTGCTGTTTGATGAACCGACGTCGGCGCTGGATCCGGAGATGATTAAAGAGGTGCTGGACGTGATGCTGGATCTCGCCGACGGCGGGATGACCATGATTGTGGTGACTCATGAAATGGGCTTTGCCCGCACCGTGGCGGACAAAGTGATCCTGATGGCCGACGGCCGCATCGTGGAATCCGCGCCGCCGGGACGTTTCTTTAGCCAGCCTGAGCACCCGCGTACGCAGCAGTTCCTGGAACAGATCCTGAGCCACTAAACGGGCAGGTAGAGCGTGCAGTTATCTGCACGCTCTTCTGACTTCAAATCATCCCTTTCGCCTGCGCCAGCAGAAACGCGGTCACCGATGTCGCATCGCTGATTTTCCCGTCCAGAATCAGGGCTAAAAAGTCCGTCTTTGTCACAGGCCTTGCTGTCAATCCGTACTCTTCAGGATCGAGATCCTGCTGCCTATGGGTCAGCTCTTGCGCCAGATAAATATGGTAGCCCTGGGCGGAATATCCCTGAGCCAGCTTCTGATAGCCAACATACGTCAGACGCCCGGCAACCAGACCCGTTTCTTCCCGCAGCTCACCGGCCGCAATCGCTTCTGGCTTTGCATCCGGGGTCAGTTCCCAGCTTCCCTGCGGCAGCTCAAGGGTTCTGGCCTTCAGCGGATAGCGGTACTGCTCCACCACATAAAGCTGATCGTCCTGCAGCGGAATAATCACCACGAAGTCGGGTTTCTCGACGGTAGAGTAAACTCCTTTGCTGCCATCTCCGCGTTGGATGCGGTCTTCTTTTACGGTCATCCACTGATTCTGATAGATAACCTCCGAAGAAAGCGTTTTTATCTCGTGCGTCACTTCAGCTCCTTATCGTTGTGTGGACGATATCGTCAGTCCTGCTATGTATAAATACATCTAATCAATCCCGTTTAAAAGGTATTTAAACTCGTCGAATTATAATGGCGATATAAAGTGTGACAGGGTTTATACCCTCAAATGTTTATTCAATCACAGATGGTGTATTCATTCCGTCGCCAGTCGAATGTCTTTTTATCCACTTTCACATCGACTCTTTTTATTTGTATTAATAATGGGAGCCTTATGTTAAAACTTTCGAAGTTATATGTTTCATTGTTTGCTGGAGCCGCATTTTCCGTCGGTGCTACAGAATATAACCGTACCGTCGATACGTCAGTCACCCCTATTCAGACCGGTGATAGCGTCAATATTGATGAATCAGCTAACACCGCCCTGGGGATTTTTGCCGCCGGAAACGCCGTGAATATCGGGGATTCCGGACGTATCCAGGTTGATCTGCAGACCAGCAAGGCGAATGCGCGTGGCATCGATATGTCCGCCTCCACCGGTAATCATCTGGGGTCCGGCACCGCTATCAGCGTAAAAAGCACCGCCACTACGGGAGGCGCGGCGATTGGGCTGAATATGGCCAAAGTGGATTTGTCCGCTACGGGTTTACAGGTCAGCGTTGACTCTACCGGGACGGGAATTGGTATTGATGCGACGGGAGGCAGCCAGGTTAATTTAGGCAACGGGACCTCCGCCGTAGTGACAGCAAAATATGCGGCATCAGGCGTTTATATTAACGGCAGCAGTCTGCAGGCCGATTCTATTACCGTTGAGAGCAATGCTAATACGGCGAACGGCATTCTGGTTACCGGAAATAACAGCAATATTAATCTGGGTAATCACTCAGTTATAAACGTAAATGCCGGAGAAAACAGTAACTCAGGCGGCGGTGGGCTCTCACTGAGCGGTAATAATAATACCTTCAGCGCCAGCAGCCTTATCATTCAGGCCACGGGGTCGAATGCCCGGGGCGTTAGCCTGGATAATACCGGAGCCGCAAGCGCCATTGATTTGGGTGAAAATACGACCATCGTCACCAGTGGAAAGAGTGGTGCAGGGATCTACAGCGGAGTTCAGTCGCTGGCGCAATTGAAAGCCACCGGCCTGAACCTGCACACCATGGGTGAGGCGGCAAACGGCATCGAAGCGCATAATGGCACGATAGTCCTCGACGGTGGCAGCCAGGTGGTCAGCGACCTGGCAGGCGGCGTGTTGGCGCTCAACGAGGGAAGTTCAGGCACACAGACGCCGAAAATTGTGCTGACGGATAGTGTGATCCTTGCGAATACCCTGGGGGCGAAGGCAGAGGGGGAAAATGCCGCTGTGATGCTTAAAAATACGCAGGTCCAGGCGACGAAGGGTGTCGCATTACAGGCCGTCGCCGCCGGGCACGTTGATTTTTCAGGCAGCACGACTCTGCTGACGGGCGCCGCGAATGCGCTGGAATCGACGGGGCAAGGCAGTCTGATTTCCGGCTCCGGCACCGCCGCGATTGCGGGCAATATCATCGCAAACGATCGAGGGAACGTTACCCTGGATCTGACGGACGGCTCGGTGATTAAAGGCTCCGTGATGACCTCTTCCGATGCCCGGTCTGATATCGCCCTTTCGGGGGAGAGTACCTGGATATCAGGCGGCAATTCTACCGTCAGCCAGTTGGTTCTCAACAACAGTTCACTGATCGTCTCCGGTGAAAATGCCTCTCCTGCGACAGGTAACCGCGTGACGGTAACCGGTGATTATCGGGGGGATAACGGTCAGATAGTGTTTAACACCGTTCTGGCAGGCGATGATTCTGCGACGGACCAGCTTATCGTTAATGGTAATACCAGCGGTTTTACGCGTGTGGCGGTCAATAATCTGGGCGGCCAGGGAGCCGAAACCCATAAGGGTATCGAAATCATTAAGGTTAACGGCAGCTCCGACGGGATTTTTGAGCAGTATGGGCGCATTGTCGCCGGGGCCTGGGAGTACAATCTGACGCGTGGCACAGGGGATGACGATAAAAACTGGTATCTGATCAGCGCCGCTTCAGGCCAGCATGGACCCGTTATCCCGGATGCGCCTCCACAGCTCAGGCCCGAAGGCGGTTCCTATGTCGATAATATTGCCGCGGCCAATACTCTGTTTAACATGACGATGGCGGACAGGCTGGGTGAGACCGACTATGTGGATATCCTGACCGGGGAAAGAAAGGTCACCAGCCTGTGGCTGCGGCAGGTCGGGAGTCACAACCGTTGGAGGGATAGTAACGGGCAGTTGAAAACGCAGGGCAATCGCTATGTGGCGCAGCTGGGCGGAGACGTTGCCAGCTGGCAGGGGAGCGATAACCACCGCCTGCACCTTGGCGTGATGGCAGGTTATGGTACGCACCAGAGCACAACCAAAGCCCGGGGCACGGGCTACACCTCGAAAGGCTCGACCGAGGGCTATAGCACCGGGATTTATGCATCATGGTTGCAGAATGAGGCGCTGATGCAGGGCGCGTATGTTGATTCCTGGATACAGTACGGCTGGTTTAATCACTCTGTGAAGGGGGCGGATCTCAGCCCGGAGAAATACAAATCTTCAGGCGTGTCCGCGTCACTGGAAAGCGGTTACGACTATCGCATCACGGGCAGCGCCGGGCAGGGATCCGGCTGGTTTGTACGGCCGCAGGCGCAGGTTATCTGGTCGGATATTAAGGCCAGGGATCACCAGGAGGAAAACGGCACGCGGGTTAAAAGCGGGGGAGAGGGCAACGTCCAGACCCGTCTGGGTGTCCGGAGCTATCTGAAAGGAACCAGCAGCCTGGATGCGCATACTGACCGCGTATTTGAACCCTTTGTTGAAGCTAACTGGCTGCATAACAGCCATCGCTACAGCGTGATGATGGACAGTGTCGCCGTGCAGCAGGGCGGCACCCGTAATATTGCAGAACTTAAAACGGGTGTCGATGCCCGGTTATCCCGCAACGTCAGCGCCTGGGGGAACGTGGCCCAGCAGGTGGGTGATAAGGGATACAGCAACACCTCAGCGATGCTGGGTGTGAAATACGCTTTTTAAGCCGCTGTAAAAAGGCGAGGTGACGCATCCGTCACCTCGCCTTTGATCTTATTTCTGCGGATTATTTAAAGCTGTACTTAATGCCGACCATGGCAGCGGCATCGTTATAGCCCCGATCTCCAACCTGAACACCGACATTTCCCCACAGGTTGAGGTTTTTATTCAGCTGGCCTTCCACACCCGTTTTAATCTCTGCCAGATTTCTGGCGCCCGACTGCTTAATCGTGACGCCATCCATCTGAGTGCCGAAATCACGGGTATTGTGGATCCAGTTTGCCTCAATAAAGGGTTCAAACTGACGATCCTTACCGTTATCGCTGGCGTCATGCCCCTTCAGGAAGGTGCGGAGTCCGAGGCGGGTCTGGATATTGCCATTGCCTTCACCGCTGACGCGGGTGCCGTTAGACTCACGGAATTCATCCGCCTTCACCCCCATCCAGGTCAACTGCGCCTGAGGCTGAATGTACCACTCGTTCAGGGAACCTTTGCTGCCGGTAAACTCGCCCAGCTTATGGGTATAGCCTGACTCAAGCGAGGCCGTTATCCCATGCGACTTATAGGATTCACCGTCGATCGTCTCGCCGCTGACGCGGTTGTTAAACCAGTTATACTGCACCCAGCTGTCCAGATACGTTCCCTGGTGGGTGGCATCGTTGGCGTACCAGGTTCCGTACAGCCCGACGCTGTAGCCGTTGACCGACCCGTCGGAAGCATATCCGGTGTTCGACGAACGCGTATTGCTACTGCTATGGCCATAGCCCGCCATCATGCCCAGGTGCAAACGGTCCATGCCGTCACTGCTCCAGCGCGCAATGTCGCCGCCCATCTGCAGTACATAGCGATTGCTTTGGGTTTTCAGCTGGCCGCTGCCGTCGCGCCAGTTTGTGTGACCGCCCACCTGACGCATCCACATACTGGTGACCTTCTGCTCCCCGGTGAGGGCATCGGTATACTGGGTCTCGCCCAGGCGGTCGTGCAGTCGCGTGTTGAACAGGGTGTTGGCTGCCGCCAGATTCGCCGTATAGCTTCCGGGTTCCGGACGCACATCAGGGGCAGGATTCGGGTTCACCGGATCCGGCACGGTTTTACTGCTTGTCAGATACCAGTTACCGCTATTGTCGTTCTGACCGCGCACCAGGGAGTAGTCATATGCCCCGGCCACGATCCTGCCGTTCTGCGTGAACGTGCCCGCAGACTCACCGTCAACGTGGATCACTTCAATCCCGTTAAGCGTTTGTGCCCCTGACCCCCCCGCATTGGAAATACTGACGCCTGTGGTGCCCGACGTGCTGCCTTTTACCGTCAGCTTATCGGTTGTCGAGCCATCACCATCGAGGACGGTATTCATATTCAGTACGCCGCCGTTACCGATGTAATCGCCGTTAATAACCAGCTGGTTACCCGCCGCTGCGCCGGTATTCCCCAGCCAGATTTCGCCGCTGTTCTCCAGATTACCGCCAATAGTAAACAGCGCGGGCTCTGTGACAGAGGTCGACAATAGCGCAATGTCTGAGCTGGCCTCAGAGAGACTTTCGTTACCGACCCGCAGAGTGCCGTTGTTGAGGATATTACCCGCTACGCCGCCAAAGCCGGAAAGGCCTCCATTTTCATGGATATTCACCTGCTGGCTGGCAAGCGTGACGGCACTCTCTGCGCTCCCCAGAACCAGTCCGCCCGCGTTGATATCGGTTGTGCCCGTCCACTGCGCGCTATCGCCCAGGGTGAGGGAGCCGGAGCCGTCTTTTACGACGGTGCCGCTGCCCGAAACCTGATTTACCAGGGACCAGTTATCATCGGTGTTGAGGGTAAAGCTCCCCGCGTTATCGACGCTGGCGCTGCCCAACTGCTCTGCGGCCGTCGCCGTCAGCGCGGCGTCAGTATCGACCGCGAAGGTTCCGGCAAAACTGGCGTTGTTGCCGGCGAGAATAACGTCGCTGGAAGAAATACCCACCGTTCCCGTTTCCGACAGGTTGTTATAGAGCGTGCCTGCTGCCGATTGCAGGTTCAGGGCACCGGCCAGTTCAATATCGCCTTTCCCAAGACCCAGCGTATTACCAAGGATCGCCGTTGCGCCCTGAGCAATGGTGGTTTTTGCCTCAAGGGCGTTATTAGCATTCGCCACGGTGAGCGTCCCGCCTGCCAGCGTCAGCAGGCCATTACCTGCCAGTTCGCCGGACACCGTCCCGCCTTCCGTCAGGGTCAGGTGTCCACTATCAAGCTGCGTCAGGGAGCCGGTTTCGCTGGTCAGTTTCCCCAGCGTCTGGGCATGCCCGTTCATCGTGAATCCGGAATCGGCCGCCAGTTTCAGCTCACTACTATTCCCCAGCACGCCGTCGTTAAGCATGGCCAGGTTTCCGCTGCGAACATCGGTCACGCCGGTATAGTCATTGTCCATATTTGACAGCGTGACGGTCTCTCCCGCCAGGCTGTCAAACGCCAGATCGCCGCTGCCGGTGATTTTGGCGCTTAAGTCGGCCCCGTTGCCCGTTTTACCTGCCGCATCGAGGATCAGTGCCTGATTGCCGCGGGTCAGCAGCTCAACCTGGGTCAGGCCGTAGCTGATATAGAGTCCGTCATTGCTATCGCCGCTGGTCAGGCGGTAATCATAGGTGCCGTTCGCCACCGTGAGGCCGTCCTGAGCAATCGCGGCCGTGACCGCATCGGTGATGACATGGCCGTCTTTGTCGTGCAGGACCAGATTGCCCGCGCCGCCCTGGACCGCCGTGTCGGACGTCGCCAGCGTAATCAGCGCCTCACCGTCATCCTGCTCGAGGATGGCGCGGTGCGTCTCCGCCTGGGGGCGGTCATTACTGACGCTGCCGGTATCGACCTGAATAACGCCGCGTCCCGCCAGGTCCATACCGAGGGTACGGATAATGCCCGAGGCGGCAGATTCGCCCGGCGTAACGCCATCAAATTTCACCGTCCCGCCGGCGAACGCCAGTCCACCTATGCGTTGTTCCCCTTCGGTAACATGGATCTCGCTGCCGCTGCCTGCGAGAAGGGTCGCATCAGAGAGGGCCAGTGCATTGTTGCCGCCCAGCTCATACAGGCTATTGCTGAGCGCAACCGTACCGGTAAAACCATCTCCGGCATTATTGTCACTGAAGGAGACCTGATGGCCGGAGGCATCGATCGCCAGCGTACCCTCGCCCGCAATATGGCTGTTAAACGTGAGGTCCGCTGCGCTTTTCAACTGCAGCGTACTGGATGCGTCAATCTGGTAGCCGGTGCCGGTCGCATCCTGGCCGTCATCCCCCAGGGCAAGAGAAACCTTGTCCAGGGTGAACACCGAATTATCGCTCAGGCTGATATGCTCAATACTGCTGATCGCCTTCGCGCTGCTCAGGGTATAAATGCTGTTTTCAACCTGGAGCGTATCGTCGCCTGCACCGCCGTTCAGGGAGGTGAACAACGTGGCGCTATCCTCCGCCTGAATATCCTTGAGGATAAAGCGATCGGCACCCGCGCCGCTGGTGATATCGGTGGCTGAACTGCCCGACTCAAGAATTACGGTGTTGTCGCCGCTAAGCAGGTTAACCTGGCCCACAATACTGGCGCCTGCAGCGTTGATTAAGGTTATTCCGGCACCTTCAAGCCGTTCCAGAGCCTTATGGGCGGCATCCAGAGCTTCTATTCTTCCGGTATTGGTAAAGGCTTCAAGGACGTGGCTGACAATATCCACCACTGCCGACTGCTCAGAGATCGAGGTCAGTACGCCGGATTGCGCCACATTTTGTGTGGTTCCTTCGACGACCAGCGCCGCTTTGCCATCTTTATTCAGAACATTTACGCTGACGCCGGTTTTCAGGTCGGCGGTCGAGCGGGTCACGATCCCGTGACCGTCAGCGGCATTAACGTTGATGACCAGCCCGGCAGAGTCGGAAGTATCGAGCATCTGGTCCGTATCTGACCCGTCGGCGAGACCCTCAAATAAAATCCCCGTGCCGCTGCCGTTAACGTTGATGATCCCGGAGTTAGTCTGTGCCAGAGACGCGCCCGTATGAACCCCGATACCATTGCCGACATTAATCGTGGTGTCTTTCAGCTGAATGCCGCCGATCCCCGCCACGTTCTCTATCGCATTCCCGGTGCCGGAACTGGCCATGCTGATAGTGGCGCCGTCAACCGTGAGTCCTTTTGCGCCAGAGGCCAGCAGAATGCCGTGCGCACTGCCCGCCGCCTGAGTCAGACCGGCTCCGTCGAGGCTCAGGGAGGCACCGTTGCCAACCAGATAAGCCGCGGTTCCGTCGGTTGCCGTTACCGTACCGCTGTTGGTGACCTCGGAGTTCTCACCCTGAATATTGACCGCCACGCCGTTAACGCTGATATCCGCGTGGTTTTCGAGAATGCCGCCATCAATCAGGACGCCGGTGCTGTCCGCAGCGGTGAAATTGATCGCGCCGTGGTGAATCAGACGTCCTCCATTTCTGGCGATATAACCAAAGGCGTCTGCTGCGGTATTGGCCGTTTCCAGCACCGCATAGCTGGTCAGGACCGAGTCACCTGCGGCGGCATCGATAGCCGTGCCATCCAGCGCATAGTATTGGCCGTCGACCACGCCAGCCGTGGTATTTTTTCCCGCAAGGCTTATCACGGTATCAGCCGAAATGGTGCCAGCCGCGCCGCCTTCTACCCTGACGGCCGTCGCATTTTCACCCGTTACGGAGAAGTTGAGCTTGCCAGAGTCGAACTGACTTCCCGCACCGGTTGTACGGATAATGGTGGCGTTAAGACCGGACGCGATAAGCTGCGAGGTCAAGGATGCCGATCCGTTAAAGATAGCGCCGCCGTCAATCCGATACAGCGTTGAGTCTTCTGTCGACACGTTTTGCACGCTGGTCGCACTGTTACTCAGCGATGAGCCCGCGCCGTAAATATAGAAGCCGGTCTGGTTTTTCCCGGAAAGAAAATTGACGGCACCATCGCCAGTCACATCGATCTCACCGTTATTCAGCGTGTAAATACCAATGGCATTATTACCGGTCAGATTGACGATGCCGGAAACGTTGGCCTGCGATCCGGTACCGTCCGTGCGAATTCCGTAGTTGGGATAAGCGGACACGGGGTCCGGGCCACCATTGACATTAATAATACCGGTATGGGTTATTTTGCCGCCGTTAGCAATGTCGATACCAATACCGTAGATGCCGTTGAGGTTAATGACGCCGCTATTGGTCACGCTGTCCAGGCTCGTCCCTTTCCCGACCGAAATCCCGATATTTGCCGCAGAGGTGCCGGAAACTGCACCGTTAATATCGATAGTACCCTTTTGATCCACGACAGGGCTGGAAGTCGATGTGCTTTCGATGCTCAGCGCCCTGGCATCCGAGGTCAGGGAGCCGATCACGATCTTCGAATCGGCGGTGCTGGTATAGGTCGCCGAGTCCGAGACCTGAACACCGACGGATTTACTACTGATGCGTAAATCCTGGGCCACGTCCGTCGCGTTACGCTGCGCTTCGCGACCGATATAGATCAGACCATTATTGATTAGCGCTGATTGCTGGGTTGCCTTGATCCCAGTCGTTACCGGCGTCCCCTGGGTGGTGACCTGAGTGGTCGCCGCTACATTAAGGGTACCGTTATTGGTCATGGCGGCAGTATCGCCGAGTATCACCCCGTCATTACTGTTCTGACTACTGCTGGTCGCGAGATTAATAATGCCGGTGGCATTGTTGTTCACCACCGAGGTGCCATTTGCCATGATTCCGGTCTGCATTCCGGCAGCAACGTCGTTATTCGCAGAGAGCATCTCGTTATTCGTTCCGGCATCAATTACGCCGTTGTTCTGCAAGACCGATCCGCTCCGGGTGGAGACAACATAGGCGCCTTGCAGGGTGTTACCGGTCGTGCCCAGCGTGCCGTTATTGACCAGGGTGGCGCCATCTTCAAGATTGACCAGGGCGGCGTCTGAGGCGAGCAGCTGAATGTTGGCATCCACATCGATATTAACCACAGCCCCGGCGCCGCTGGCATGAATAAACGAGACCGCATCCCGGTTAACCTGGGCCTTCACCGCATCGTCTGCAGGAATACTGTCATTATTGGTATAGATCGGATAAGCCTTAGTATCCCTCGCTTTGTTCAGTTCGGCAGCGTACTCCGCCTCTGTCATATGGATCTCTCCATTTTGCAGCGCGGCAACCAGGGCATTGTTATAGGCTATAAACTCATCAAGGCTGGTGACGGTCTGCTGACCCAGGACACTGCTAAAGGTTCCGGTATATTTATTGAGAACCGCATTGGCAATGGAGGTTTCGTTACCCTTAAAGTTGTTATTTTTATTACCCAACTGAACAACGGTTTTGGCATTGTAATTAAGTGAAGCATCGCTTCCGGTTGAGGAGACCAGGAAGACGGAGGTGTTATTTTTATCTTTTACGGAGCTTTTTAATATCGCTGAAAAATGGTTCTCCGCCTGGTTCATCCAGTCTGCGGCCGTGCTACCCACATTGACGTTAAGCGAGCCGCCGTCATTAATGTTATAGAGGTTTCTGTCGACATACTGGCCATCTTTACCCACTGCAACAGAAACCGCCACCACGAAGTCGGAGAGGGAAGCGGTAAGGAAATTATCGCTGTTAAACACCTTCATCGACAGGTTGGTCCCGGTCAGCGGATCGGTATAGTTAATGGATTTCTCCTGGGAGCCCATTTTCAGCAGATCATACTGCCCAACCAGGTCGCCATTCCAGCCCAATAAACCGTCAGCCTGTGCCTGGCCTAGCGTGATATTTTTGAATCCTTTACTCCCGTTCTGCACGTTTGCGAAGCTGCCCGTCAGAGTATTGTCAGTGCCGGAGACGGTGATTTCGGTGGGATCCGAAGGGGAGAATCCATAAAAAGTCAGGTCCGCGGCATTAATTGACGGCGCATACAGTAAGCCTGCGGCGAGGGGCGTGACGATACCCATTAGCAGGTGCTTTGCATCAGACGAAACTTTTGCACTTCGGCAATAGCCTTTGGCGAACTCGGAAGCAACGATAAAAACCTGCAGTTGTGCATTCCAGATAACTTTGAATATTCTATTCATGATATAAGCTCTAAACTGTTTTAGGTGTTGGAATCAATAAAATAAATATCTTGTAAATCGATTTTGCATGCTTATATTGGCGTCCCTTTCTGTAGCTGATGTATCCACGTTTCGTTAAATACTTCATTGTTGCGATAAAAAATAGAAACCATCCAGGCCGATGTTCTGAAGCCGAATTTATATTGGATGGCGCAGCGCAGGGTATATATTGTTTTTTCTGAGCGCATCGATTTTTTGGCCAGAAAATTAACCTCTTTTCCTTTCAGGAAACTGGCGAGGAATTTCTTTTCTTTTACATTAAACTCAGGAAAGTCTAATGCATCGCCTTCAGCGTTGTTTGCTGAGCGTCCGTTAAGCATTGGGGATAACTTTTTAAACAATAAGCGGGTGCTCATGGTTGATAGTAACTGTTGGTCCCTGATGCATTCACTGGGCCACATAGCCCAGTGCGACCAACGCGTCAGCCAGACTCTTTTGGCCTGCGGGTAGCATTGATTTAGCGCTTTATAACCATGCCATTTGCCGCTAATAAAAATATTACAGTCGATGAGGATAGTAATGTTTTTAGCACTAAGGATGTCTGTCGTTACGTTGCAAAACGCACCATCATAGGGGATATGATGGAGTTCAATATGATTGAACAGCGATGACAGTCCGTAGAACAGAAAATGATTATCTGTCAGGACAAGGCACAGCGTTTCTTTTTCAGAACGAGTCAATACATCCATGTCGATTCTGTCTTATCTGTTGCGATAAAGGTTGTTTAAATGCCGAAAAAATCACACTTCGACATGTTGATGATTTTGCGCAGGGCTGCAGTAAATCGTTCTGATGCTGCTTTCCCTTATATAAAAACCCTTTTTGGATACTCTTAATATGAAGTGATCACTAATACCCAGTTCCTGGATTTTCAATCTGAGGCTATTGATAACCTGCCAGACGCGCTGAGTTGACGCACGCAGGTCATTTTTCTCCCAGACATTCAGCATCAGCTCCTCATCCGTGACAAAAGATTCAATAGCATGCTCAAGCAGATATTCCAGAACATTTGACTGAGTACTTCGCAGACGGATCCCTTTCCTCGAACTGCCGATGGAAATTAAACTCTTTTTTTCATAACTGTAAAAGGTGTTACCTTCAATAAGGTATCCCATCGGGATAACCCCACTAACAGTATTGTCTGACATAACATTCTCCCCAGCATGCATTAATCCAGCAAATAGCCATCCGCTAACCGGTTGAAAGAATTCAACAGCGATCAGGAAGGTGTTTGCTACAGCCACAAGATTCACTAAAGGATATAATTTTTGCTATTAAACTTTCCTGTCATTGTCGTTAATAACATTTTGCTGAGAGCTCCGGTAAAGGCGACCATCAGGAAAAATACATCTTTTAGCCAATCTGGTAGAGTTCTTGCCTGTCAATAAGAGTTGATAGCATGAAGTACGTTATGCGAGTGAAGTTAATAGAGTGTTATCCAACCTGCACTGAATACATTCCCATCTGACGTTCTCTCCCTTTCGACAGCATAAGAACATTTTTCCTAAGGCAACGCAATGCCGTCTGCGTTAGTGAAATATGCAAAATAAAAAACTGTAATCACCGGCCTTCGCGCTATGAAAATCCAATTCATTGTGTTCACTGTATCTATAAGTCAAGTTTAATTAACCTTTCATCCCATATGGAAATGAAAAGGCGCCTAAAACCATTTAGTTTTTTTTAAATAAAAAACGTGTCATTTTCATTTTTATTGATGTGAGTCAATTTTCTTGCAGGCCGCAAAAGAAAGGCATTCTCATAATAACGATATTGCGCAAATCATTATTTGAACTTCTAATATATAAGTTGAGAATGTTTTGCGGATGAATGCTCATTATTGATTCTCTCCAGTGATGATACTTTCTGATGTATTCGATGAGGTATATGTAAACATTTGACCCTGAGCATAGCAATTTAATTTATTAAAATGTGATTATATATGTTTTTATTCTGCCATTTGATTGTTTTTCGGTGAATTCTATCGGCGGTGCTGAGGGGGGCAAAAGTGCATTGTCGGGATCATTAAGGATTTTGCATTTATCTTATTAATTCGTTGAGTCGGCGTAGCGTCTCATTCGCATTGGCGTATCCCGGAGCGTTTGTTCTGTAAGCCGATTTTCTTTACAAAAGCCTGGCTTATTACACAGTTTATAATAAATGAACGATACGTTTGGGTAATATCTTTTTGGGGGCGAATGTTTGCTAAATAAAACAATAATAAAACATAAGTATCACTCAATTAACATTTCTGCCACAATTAAATGTGCGTTTGTGAGCGGATTCATTATTTTGATTTGATAAATAAGGTATGGTTTGCCGGTATTTAAAATAAGTGGGCAGATATCATGAGCAACAAATATAAACTGCACGAGTTTCTTGATGTCGATCGCCTGCAGACCCTGCAAGATAATTTTAGTAAATCGATGATGATCGCGCTGGTGGTCGTGGACCAGGATGGCGTGCCCGTCACGCGTCCCAGCGGCTTTTCCGATTTTTGCGCACGCTCCCGAATGAATGAAACGTTGGAAAGGCACTGCTATGACAGCGATCGGGCGGGCGGCGAGGCAGCTATGCGCGCCGGGAAACCGGTGGTCTACCGCTGCTATTGCGGATTTGTCGAGTTTGCGGTGCCGATAATGATTAACAATCATTATCTTGGGGCGTTTATCTCCGGCCAGGTCAAGGTAGAAGAAGAGAAAGAAAATAGCATCCCTTATATCCTCGACAACAACACCCTGTGGGAGGCAAACCCCTGGCTGAGCGATCTCCATTACACGACGCAGCGTATGCCCTATGAACGTTTCGAATCGACGGCTTATACGCTGCTGCATGTTGCTTCGTATCTGGTAGAACAGGCACATGCCAACAACATTCAACGTGAACTTCGACAGAAAGAGCAGGAGCTGACCGCCGAGCTGCGTAAGCGGGTTGAGATAGAGCGTTTATTGCATGAGGCCGAGTTCAAGGCGCTCTCTTACCAGATCAATCCGCATTTTTTATTTAACGTGCTGAATACTATCGGTCGGCTGGCGTTTCTCGAGGAGGCCAGCCGCACCGAAACCATGGTGCATGACTTTGCCGATATGATGCGCTATTTACTGCGCAAAAATAATAATGGCCTGATCACCCTGGGCCAGGAGATGAATTACGTCAACTGCTATATGGCCATTCAGAAAGTGAGAATGAACGATCGCTTTGATTATGTTTGCGACATTACCGATAAATACAAAGATGTCGTTTGCCCCTTTTTAATTCTTCAGCCGCTGGTAGAAAACTTCTTTAATTATGTGGTCGAGCCACGTGAAATGAAGAGTCATCTTCTTCTGCGAGCGACGGATGACGGCAAGGATGTGACGATTGAAATCACCGATAACGGTGACGGGATATCCCGGGAAGATATTGAAAACATTCTGTCCGGGGACCAGAACCGGCAAAAAGGCGGCATCGGTATTCATAACATAAAAAACCGCCTTCAACTCTTGTTTGGTGAAAGCTACGCCATGCAAATCACCAGTCCCCACAAGCCTATGCTTGGCACCACCATTAAATTGCGGTTCCCGTTGGTACCCGCCTGAGCCAGGAGCGTGAACATGTACAATATTGTGATTGTTGAAGATGAGCATATCGAATCGGAATCCCTCAGGCGCATCATCTCTCGCTGCGTTGAAAATGCCGTTATCCATGAGGCCGCCACCGGCAATAAGGCCATTCAGCTAATCGATCAGCTTGAGCAGATTGATATGATGTTCGTTGATATCAATATCCCGCTCCCTAACGGCAATCAGGTGATTGAATACCTCAAGCAGAAAAACAGCGGAACCAAAGTTATCGTGACCACCGCCAACGATGACTTTGATATCGTGCGGCATATGCTCAGCCTGAAAGTGGATGACTACCTGCTTAAGCCGGTTAAGCAAAGCGTGTTGCACGAGGCGATCCGTAAAACGCTGCAGGTCGACGAAGAGGACGCCCTCGCGACGCGGGAACTGAGACAGACAATTAGCGAGCTGATTACCCGCTGCGATTACCCCGGCTGGCACCGTTTTTTATTCAGCATCCTGGATGCGGCCTGTACCGGCTGGGCCTTTGGCAGCGACCGTTCGAAAACGGTAACCGACGCGCTCGAACTGATCCAGCAGCACCTGGCGGGTCTCGGTGACAAATATACGTCCTGCCGCGAAGAGCTGAGCGGGCTGGTACTGAAGATACGCCAGCAGGGACTCCTGGCGGGTAACTACTGGCAGGTTTTTAATCAGCTGTTGCATATCAGCGAGCAGCTCTTTGAGCAGGTCTTTAAGCATGCCAGTGGCAGTATGGATTTCGTGAGCCGCGCACAATTTTATATTGAGAAAAATGTTCTGCATAACCTGACCCTGGATGAAATTGCCGCCAGAGTCTTTGTCAGTCCCTGTTACCTGAGCCGGGCCTTCAAGAAAAGTATGGGAACGGGTTTCTCAAGCTATATCACCAGCCGCAAAATCAGCATGGCGAAATCGCTACTGCAGTTCAGTGATTTAAAGGTTAATGCTATCGCGCTGGAGCTCTCCTGGCAGGATGCGAATTACTTCTGTCGGATCTTCAAAAAAGAGACGGGTATTGCCCCGTCTGACTACCGCAGAATTATCTCGCCGGAAGCCCGTTAGGGCGGTCAGTCTTTTTTTGCGCTTGCTTCCCCGGCAAGCGCAAGAAAGTCCGCTATTGCGGCAAGATAGTTTACGCACCCGAAAAGCGCAGATCGCTAAGATAAGAGACGCTCTTAATCTGGTGCCCCGTCGTGGAAGATTATCTTTTTACCTCTGAGTCCGTTGCCGAAGGGCATCCTGACAAAATGGCCGATCAGATATCGGATGCCATTCTGGATGCCTGCCTGCTGAAAGACCCCGGGTCCAGAGTGGCCTGCGAATGCCTGGTGAAAACCGGGGCGGTGATCCTCGCCGGGGAAATCACCACCCGGGCGCAGGTCGATATTGAGTCCGTTGTACGTGCCACGGTGAAATCCATCGGCTACGACCACTCCTCGAAGGGGTTTGACGGCGCGACCTGCGCGGTGATCAATATGCTGGGCAGACAGTCGGGCGATATTGCCCGGGGTATACGCGCCGACGATCCCGCCTCGCTGGGGGCTGGCGATCAGGGGATCACCTTTGGCTACGCGTGCAGCGAAACCCCGCAGCATATGCCGGCGCCGCTGCTTTATGCCCATCGTTTAATGGAGCGCCAGGCGATGCTGCGTAAGACCGGGCGGCTCGACGGCCTCCTGCCGGATGCGAAAAGTCAGGTCACTCTGCGCTATCGCGAGGGTCAGATCCTCGCTGCTGACACCATTGTGATCTCCACCCAGCATCGGGCGGATATGCCGCTTGCCACCCTGCGGGAGGCGGTAATTGAGGAGATTGTCAAGCCGACGATCCCGGCGCGCTGGCTGACGGCCACAACCCGCCTGCTGATCAATCCTGCCGGTCAGTTTGTCCACGGCGGACCGGCGGCTGATTGCGGCCTGACCGGGCGAAAAATCATTGTCGATACCTACGGTGGCGCAGCCTGCCATGGCGGGGGCGCATTCTCAGGCAAAGATCCCTCCAAAGTTGACCGCTCGGCGGCCTATGCGGCGCGCTATGTGGCGAAGAATATCGTGGCTGCCGGGCTGGCATCGCGCTGTGAGATCCAGCTGGGCTGGGCGATTGGCCTGTCCCGCCCGGTTTCCATTCGCATTGAAACCTTTGGTACTTCCCGGCTTACGTCAGGGGTGCTGGCCGGGCTGGTCGATACCCATTTCGACCTGAGCGTTTACGGCATGATTCAACAGCTCGATTTACTTGCGCCGCGCTACCGGCAGACGGCATGTTACGGCCACTTTGGCCGGGAAATATTTCCATGGGAACAGACGGACAAAGTGGCGCTGCTGCGGGATGCCGCGGCACGCTTTATGCGCAATCCCATGCCTACCCAGTGAACTGACATTAACAGGAGAACGCGATGTCCGGGCAGAGTTTAGGACTCATTGAAACGGTCGGCCTAACGGTCGCGATGGAGGCTGCCGATGCCGCAATGAAATCGGCAAACGTTGAGCTGGTCGGCTACGAGTTGACCAAAGGCGGCGGTCTGGTCACCGTCAAGTTTGCGGGAGAAGTCGGGGCCATGAATGCCGCCGTGGCCGCGGGCGTTGCTGCTGCCAGCCGGGTAGGGAGCGTTTATGCCTGGAAGGTGATTGCCCGTACCGCCGCCGGTATCGACGGCCTGATTGATTCACCGGAAACCCGGGGCGTTTCCTCCCGGCAGGCAGAAATCCCCGCGCCGGAAGAGACCCCGACGGCGGCGGAAGAAAAAGTAGAGACGATCCCGGTTGTGCTGCTCGACGCCTCCGAACCTGATGAGGAAAAGCCGCCGCAGCCGCGAACGAAAAAGGGCAAAAAGTAACAATATCCGCAAGCAAAAAAACCACCCAGGGTGGTTTTTTTGTGTCTGCAGAGTTTGCGGTCCGTTAAGGACGAACGGGAACAGGCAGGTAGCGGCTTATGCAGTAACGATAGATACCGGCCCCGAGGAGCCCGCCGATAATCGGCGCGATCAGCGGCACGATAAAATAGGGAATATCCCTGCCGCCGGTCATCGAGATCTCTCCCCAACCCGCAAAGAAGGTAAAGAGCTTCGGCCCGAAGTCACGTGCCGGGTTCATTGCAAACCCGGTCAGCGGCGCGGTTGAGGCGCCAATTACGGCGACCAGGATGCCGATCAGCAGCGGAGCCAGTGGCCCTTTCGGCACGCCGTTGCCGTCATCGGTCAGCGCCATAATCAGGCCGATCAGAATTGAGGTGATAACGATTTCGACCAGCGCAGCCAGCCAGACGCTGATGGCCGGGGCCGGATAGGTAGAGAAAATACCCGCGAGCGCCAGGCTCTCCTGGCTGCCGCGTACTATCTGGTGCGCCTGCTCATAGTCGGCAAAAAAATTGTGCCAGAGCAGATACGTCAGCGCCGCGCCGCAGAAGGCACCTGCCAGCTGGGCCAGCATATAGGGCGCAACTTTACGACCGCTAAAAGAGGCGAACAGCCAGAGGGAGAGGGTGACCGCCGGGTTAAGATGTGCGCCTGAAATACCGGCCGTCAGATAGACCGCCAGCGCAATGCCGAGGCCCCAGACCACGCTGATTTCCCAGAGGCCAAAACTGGCCCCGGCCAGATTTACCGCGCAGAGCACGCTGGTGCCGAAAAAGATAAAGAGTCCGGTCCCCAGAAATTCGGCAATGCAGGGGCCCTTTACGGATGTAAGAGATTGGCTCATCGTATTTTCCTGTATTCAGTGATGCACGTGGTCATCACTGAATGTTTGTAAGGTGCAAAAGGAGGAGGGTGAAAACGCTATTGTTATTTTGCGGCGGATTACCCGCCGATATGACAGTGAAAACCCATTGATTCAACGACTTTTTTCAGACTTTCCATTTTCTCTTCAGCGTGAGATTTTGCCTCACCCATCGGATAAATACGGCCCAGCAGGGTATATTTGTTTTCCCCGAAGGAGTGGTAGGGCAGCAGATGCAGGGTATCAACGCCGGACATCAGCTTCGCGAATTCTGCGATACCGCGAATTTCGTCAGGGTTATCATTTACCCCCGGGATCACCGGAATACGCACGATCACTTTGGTAATAAAGGAAATCCGGATCAGGTTTTCCAGAATACGGCTGTTATCCACGCCGGTGTTCAGCTCATGGGTCGCCGGGTTGATGGCTTTAATATCCGTCAGGGCCAGGTCAACCCAGGGGAAGACTTCCTCTATGACCTCTTTGGTGGTGAAGCCGGTGGTTTCGATGGCGGTATGCCACCCTTTCGATTTACACGCCTTCAGCAACTCCCTGGCGAATTCTGGCTGCGCCAGCGGCTCGCCGCCCGACAGCGTTACGCCGCCGCCGGAGCGACGAAACAAATTCTCTTCTTTCTGTAATTCGCGGATAACCTCGCTGACCGTCATTCGTTTTCCCTTCATCTCCAGCGCCTGAGTCGGGCAAACCTTCGTGCACTCGCCACACTGGATGCAGCGTTCGCGATCGACAAAGAAAGGGTTGCCGGGGGATAGCGCCCGCTGTTTGCAGGTATCAATGCACTTTCCGCAGCGGATACAGTCGCTCTTTTTAAAGATCAGCTCGGGCTGCGGGCGCTGTGATTCCGGGTTACTGCACCATTTACACGCCAGCGGACAGCCTTTGAAAAAGGGGATGGTGCGAATACCGGGACCATCGTGCAGGGAATAGCGCTGAATATTGAAAAGAACGCCTTCCGTCTCGTGTTCGACTCTGTTCATAACATCACTCATCATCAACGCGACCATCAGGTCTGAAAAGGGCCACGCGGGTGCGTGGCCCTGAGGCTGGACAGGATCAGAATTGCTGCTCGGTGCGGCTGATAATGTCATCCTGAACTTCTTTGGCCAGCACCACGAACTGGGCGCTGTACCCGGCAACGCGTACCACCAGATCCTGGTGCTGCTGCGGGTTTTTCTGGGCCTCAATCAGGGTATTGCGGTCGATGACGTTAAACTGGACGTGCATCCCTTTCTTATCGAAGTAGTTGCGGACCAGGCCGCCAAAGTTGTGTAACCCTTTCTCCCCGGCCAGAGACGACGGCAGGAATTTCTGGTTATAGAGCGTCCCGTTGGAGGCAATAAAGTGGTCGAGCTTGGCGACCGAATTCGCCGCTGCGGTCGGGCCGAGCGTATCCTTGCCCTGACGCGGAGAGACGCCGTCGGCCAGCGGCTCTTTGGCCAGGCGACCGTCCGGCAGGGCGCTGACATCCTTCCCGAACAGGACGTTGGCCGAAACCGGATAGATCCCCGCCTGGAAACGACCCCCGCGTGGGTTGGTGTACTTCTCCACTTCCTGGCAGTAGATCAGGGCGCAGTTGCGGGCGACCAGGTCCACTTCGTCAATGTCGTTACCAAAGCACGGCGTATTTTCCAGGATATGGCGGATCTCTTCATAGCGTCCGCTACCGGTTGCCGGTGCAGCACTTGCTCCGGCCAACTGGCGATAGACTTCCTCTTTGATGGCGGCAGGGTTCAGCGAACCGTGCTGGTCGATAATGCGTTTAACCACCGCATAGACATCCTGCTCATCGAGAGAGGATTTGGCCGGGGTGGCGTGCGGGGTGCCGCCAACCGGATAGCCAAAGTTGGAATCCAGGGCGCCTTTCAGCTCCTGCAGCGTCAGACGGCGATCCTCAAAGACCTGCTTCTGCAGGGCATAGACCGAGTCGCCCGTATCGGCGATACCGAAAGCCTGCGGACCGGTAAAGTTATAGATCGCACCGCCTTCCTGCAGGGATTTACCCCGGCCGATACAGTCGTCCACCATGGCCGACAGGAACGGCAGCGGGCAGCGTTCGCCGTGGGCGATATCCACGCTGTTACAGGCTTCCACCAGCTGATGAACAAAGTGCGCCATCTGCGTTTTAAAGGCGGTATAGAAGTCGTCAATTCCGGCGTACTGGGTTAACTCTCCGGTTACCGGGCCAATCTGTTTGCTGCCTGAGCGGCCATTGTTCAGCGTGATCTCCAGCACCTTCGCCACGTTGAAGAACGCCGCATCGTGCCAGCCTTCGGTGCGGTGCGGTGCCTGTGGCTCCACGCAGCCGATAATGCAGTAATCACGGGCATCGCGCAGGGAGACGCCGCGGTTTTGCAGGGCCGGAATAATGACTTCATCGTTGTACATGGCCGGCACGCCCAGACCCAGGCGAACCAGCTCGCAGGCGCGGAACAGGAACTCATCCGGCGTACCCTGCCAGACGCGAATAGAGAACGAGGGCTGCGGCAGACGCACGTGGGCGGTGGCGTCCATACACATCCAGGTCAGGGCGTTGGTGGCATCGCGACCGTCTTCGGTCTGACCGCCCACGCACAGGTTCTGGAACACGGCATAGCCGGCAAAGGCCTGGGCGGAGACCTCATCGCGGGTTTTGTTAATGTCGTTCAGTTTGATCCAGCAGCAGTCCACCAGCTCCTGGGCGAAGGTGCTGTCGATGGAAGTATCGGCGGCGAGGTAAGGGTACATATACTGGTCGAAACGGCCGGGGGAGATCGAGTGGCCGCTGGATTCAATCTGCAGCATGCTCTGGATAAACCAGAATGTCTGGCAGGCTTCCCAGAAGGTGGTGGCGCCGTTCTCCGGCACGCGGGTACAGTTGCGGGCGATTTGTTCCAGTTCGCGCTGACGCGTCGGGTCGCGCTCTTCCCGGGCGAGGCGCGTGGCCTCCTGCGCGTAGCGATGGGCAAAATTAATCGCCGCCTGGTAGGTCAGGATCACCGCCTGGTAGAACTGCTCTTTTTTAATGTAGTCAGGCGAGCTGCGATCAAGCTGTTCAAGCGCCCGGGTGACTTCATTGATGATGCCGCGAAAGCCGATTTTCAGGATTTTGCCGTAATCGACGCTAACGTGGCCGACCCCGCCGTAGAAGTAGTTACCGACGGTGAATACGCCGCTGCCCATACTCTCTTTGGTGGCCTCAGACATATAAGAGGCGGCCAGCGAGCTGGTGGTTTTTCCTGGCCAGTATTTAAAGGCCTCGCGCAGTTCCGACGCGGTTTTCTTCGGGATAATAAATGGGTCGGCAATACGGTGTTCCATGGTGTCGAACTCTTTTTCGACCCAGTCATAGGAAAACTCAGGGCAAATTTCCGTTGAGCGCGGATTAATGGTTACGGCGCCAACAATTAATTCATCAGGGCGGATGGTCACCGGCAATTCATTAAATATTTTCTCGGCGACTTTTGCCCGCCGCATAATAGCCGGAAGATGTTCGTTTTCTTTATAAGCCTCGGTTGCCAGCACTGCGCGTTCAGATTCTACGTAAGGTTTAGCGTGCAGAATCATATTTTTGAGTCTTACAACACGATCGGTAGGATGAGTAAAGCCTTTCTCTAACATAGAATAACTCCCGAAATGATATAGGCAGGGTTTATCCCCACGCCTGAATTTTTAACCTCACGGCAGTGCCGGGCACATTCGTTAATCAATTAATAAAGATGCGCTGGTATTTCAAAATGCCGCCGTGTCATCCTCAATAAAACGCATGGCTTCGTGGACGGCAGCCACTTCACCAAATATCGCCAGCGTAGTGATATGCTGCGGGCAACTACCATAAATTTCCGATACCGCAACGTGGGCGCTTTTACTGGCCAGATCGGCATAAAAGTACAGGTCAGGTATCGGCAGCATAATCAGCCCGATGGCATCAATACGCACCAGCTCAAGCCGGTTGCGCGACTCGGAAGGCATGCGCCGTTTCAGCATGGCCAGGGTTTCCGGGGTCGGTGCATTGATAACGCGCTTTTTCATCAGTAGATTACCCGCCTGCGTTGATTAACGAATGTTGAGCGCTTCCACCATCACACACCGACGGTTCCGGGCGAAAGTACGCGCCGACGTCAAACCTTCTCCGGTTGGTCCGGCGATGGTAAAGGTGGCGTGACCTTCGCCTCCGACGCCTATTCCGGCGTAGGAGGGACCATTTTTGACAAAAATCGTGGTCTGGATCAGACGCGCCATTTTGGTCAGTTTCTCCACGTTAGTGGAGTGCATCATCGCCGTATGCCGGTTGCCATGCTCCACTTTAATGGCCAGTTCAATCGCCTCATCGACGTTTTCGACCCGCACCACGGGAAGGATCGGCATCATCAATTCATGCACCACAAAAGGATGGTCGCGTTCTGTCTCCAGCAGGATCACCTTGACCTCTTCCGGCGCATCGATGCCGATTTGCTGGAGGATGTAGCGGGCATCTTTGCCGACAAAGGCGGTGTCCGGCCCGGTACCCTTGTCGTTAAGCACCAGCGACTGGAGCTGCTGGATATGCTGCTTATCGCACAGCAGCAGGGCGCCGCTTTTTTTCATGCAGTGGATGAGGTAATCCGCCACTTCATTAACGACAATGACCTCTTTTTCCGCCACGCAGGGCAGGTTGTTATCGAAGCTACAGCCGTTAATGATATCTCTGGCTGCCTTCTCAATATTGGCGGTTTCATCCACCACGGCAGGCGGATTGCCCGCCCCGGCACCGATGGCTTTCTTACCCGATGACATCACCGTTTTGACAATGGCCGGACCACCGGTGGCGACCAGCATATTGACGCGTGGATCGTTGATAAGGGCGTTGGTATTCTCGATGGATGGCGTGCTGACCGTCACCACCAGGTTCTCGGGCGCGCCCAGCAGGGCCAGGCGTTGGTTAATCAGCGCGACGCAGTGCAGGGAAACATTGCGTGAGCGCGGATGGGGGCTGAAGATCACCGTATTGCCCGCTGCCAGCATCCCAATACTGTTATTGATGATGGTTTCCGTCGGGTTCGTGGTCGGGGTGATTGAACCTATAACGCCATATGCGGAGTATTCCATCAGGGTCAGACCGCCGTCGCCGCTTAATGCGCCGGTCGCCAGGTCTTCAACCCCAGGCGTTTTTTGCGCCGCCACGCGATTTTTAATCAGCTTGTCCGCGACGTTGCCCATCCCGGTCTCTTCCACGGCCATCCGTGAGATATCCTGCAATACCTCTTCCTTGAGAAACAGCGTGCGGATGCCGTCAACAAAGCGGGCGCGATCCTGCATAGTGCAGTGACGATACTGGATCTGCGCGAGCTGGGCGGCGACAATGGCCTCATCCATAGTGGCGAAAGCACCCTCACCGGAAACGCTAACCTGAGGCGTCTCCGGCGCTGTCCGGCTCGCCAGCACGCTGGCAACGATGGCCTCAATACTGTCATGCGCCGGATTCGCCTGCGCCGGGCGCGCTGCGGGTTCAGGCGCTGTTTTGGTGTATTTGCTCAGCACGCGCGAGACGGCCTGAGAAATTTCAAGATCGTTCATGCTATTGATTCCTTACTTCACAGCGGCGGCGTGCCATCAAATATACGGGGTGGTCGTCGATTTGAGTGGCGTCGGATCCAGCGTGGAGAGCAGCGTCAGCCCCGTTTCGCGTGCCTCAATCACCGCCTGACGTACCGCGCCTGAATCACCGGCAAAGGTGAAGATCACCTCGTTACTGAAGCTGGTGCCGTTGGCCGGACTGGCGTAGCCCACCGGCTCAATGACCGCCGCCTTAGCCGCCGCGTCGGCGATCACCACGCCGATAGCGGCCGGGCAGGCGCAGGTCATGCCGAAAGCTTTCCCTACCGGCGCACCCAGCGCCTTGTTCAGGGCGTAGCTGGCACGGGCGGTATACTGAAATTCCAGATGGCCCGCCGGGGAGCCGTAGACATCGCCCATGGTCCGCTCGACCTCCGCCAGCGCGACTTCAATAGCGCGACGAACATCGGATACATCAGATGCGCCAAAAATGATCAGGCACCCGTGTCCGCCGCCGCCTTCCGTATCACGCGCCAGTTCGATAGAGAGGATTTCGCTGTTGGTGGCCTTGATGGCCTCGTCAGCCGCGAAAATTTGCGGGCCTGCTCCGGTGCGCGCGCCTAGAATACCGATTGAGCGAAACTTCTTGTCGATATTCATGACCTCATGGAGCTGGTGATCGACATTAGCAATAACCAGTCCAATCGTATGACCGAGGGCCGTGCCGACAAACTCTGTCAGCCCGCAGCCAGCGATACTGGCCGCCGTTTTTTTCGGGGCGCCGGTATCCGTCTGTTTATTCATTACTTCAGATATAATCTGTTCAACAAGATTATCTCGCATGGTCGGTATCCTCTGGCTTTATTAACCGAGCGCTTTCGGCAGAATTTTTTCCACTTCGATATGCGGGCGTGGAATAACATGCACAGAGACCAGTTCACCGACTTTATTTGCCGCAGCAGAACCTGCATCCGTGGCGGCTTTAACCGCGCCAACATCGCCACGGACCATTACCGTGACCAGTCCGGAACCGATTTTTTCATAACCCACGAGAGTCACGTTTGCGGATTTAACCATGGTATCAGCCGCTTCAATTGCCGAGACCAGACCTTTTGTTTCAACCATACCTAACGCTTCTTGTTGCATAATGACCTCAATATTCCAGGTAAGTGTAAAAGCAAGTCATGAAATAACCCGGCGGGTGCCTTCATTGACGTAATAATTCATGCATTACGATGTTATTGCGCACAGGACAAAATGTTTTGCCCGTCAGAGAGACTTTCTTGTTTTCCACGTCGGCGGGCGACAATAAAATCCTCCTGCGCCAGCGTGCTCAGACCGTGGCGGCAATCGCCGCGGCGTCCTGGGCGATCATCTTCTCTTCGTTGGTCGGGATCACCGCAACAATCGGTGAATCAGGACGGGATATCACCCCCTGTTGGCCGCCGCACATCTGCGCATTTTTCTGTGCATCGAGCTGTACGCCAAACACCGCCAGCCGCCGGGCGGTCAGCTCCCGGACCAGGGCCGAGTTCTCGCCGATACCGCCGGTAAAGATCAGGGCGTCGAAGCGGTGGAGCGAGGCGAGGTGCCCCCCAAGATGGCGCGCCAGGCGGTGGACCATCACATCAATCGCCAGCGTGGCGCGGGAACAGCCCTGGCTGCGTGCCTCCTGTAGGGTGCGGCAGTCGCTGGACAGGCCTGAAATGCCCAGCAGCCCTGACTGGTTATTGACCATTTTGTAGAGCTCGTCGAGTGACTGCCCGGTCGCGTGGGCGATATAGACGGCAGCGCCAAAATCGAGATCCCCGCAGCGGGTTCCCATCACCAGCCCCTCAAGTGGGGTCATGCCCATCGAGGTATCCACGCTTTTGCCATTCTTCACCGCGCAAACGGAAGAGCCGTTGCCGAGATGGGCGATCAGAATCCCATGGTCGGCCGGGTCCAGATTCAGCCGCGCCACCGCTTCGGCGGCAACAAAGCGGTGCGACGTGCCGTGAAAACCGTAGCGTCTGACCTGATGCTGCTCCTGATACGCCAGCGGGATAGCGTAGGTGTAGGCTTCGGCGGAGAGCGTCTGATGGAAAGCGGTATCAAACACCGCCACCTGCGGGAGAGAAGGCAGCAGGGCAAAAGTGGCCTCAATGCCGGTCAGGTTGGCCGGATTATGTAACGGAGCCAGGGCCGAGAGCGCCCGGATGCGGGCGATAACCGACGCCGTCAGCCGCACCGACCGGGTAAAGTCGCTCCCGCCGTGGGCCACGCGGTGCCCGATGGCGCAAACGCGGGGCAGCAGGGCCAGACTATCGAGCTTCGCAAAAAGCGTTTTCAGGGCGCAGTGATGACTGGCCTCGGTCAGGGATTCGGTCGTTTTATTCCCCGCCGCATCTTTAAATGTCATACAGGCATCCTGCAGACCTAACTTCTCCGCCAGCCCGGAGAGTAAGGGCGCATCATCATCACGCGGAATAACGGAAAATTTAAGAGAGGATGAACCACAGTTAATAACCAGAACCAGTGAAGCTAACGACATAGTGACCCCTGTCCTTCAGGAAATTGACGCATTAACGGCCGTCAGCGGGAAGCGCTCGCGGCTGAACCGCGCCAGCGCCGCGCTGGCAATAGCAATATCTTGTTCGACGCTGCCGCCGCTGATACCGATGGCCCCGAGCAGCACGCCGCCGGACCAGCAGGGCAGCCCGCCGCCCAGGCAGCAGATACCCGGTTCATGCTGTAGACCATAAAGGCTTGCACCCGGCTGTATCGCCGTTGCCAGCTGGTGGGTGGGCATTCTGAGCGCCGCCGCGCTCCAGGCTTTTTTGCCCGCCAGGCTCTGGCTGACCAGCAGGGCGTTATCCATGCTAAAAAAGTAACGCTGCTGACCACCGGCATCGACCAGGCTAAAAACAACCGGCACAGCGTGCTCAAGAGCCGCCTCGTGGGCGTACTGTGCTAGCGCCGCCGCGTCCGCCAGGCTGAGCGAGGCCGAATTTGACGGGAGATGACGTGAAATCGCCTCGTTGATTCGGCGGTCGAGGTCGGAGTGACAATCCTGACGCATGATATTCTCCCGATGGCTCACTGACCGTGGAGGTCAAGGGAATCAACGATGCCGACCACGGCGGCATCAATAACGGAGTGCTCCTTGCTGGTGCTCATCCGCGCCGAACTGCCGGTGGTAATCAGGACCGTCTCGCCGTTGCCCGCGCCGACAAAATCGACCGCAACCTGCGCCGTTCCCGTTGGCTGATAGTGTTCATCCAGGCGGGCGACAATCAGCAGTTTTGCGCCGTTGAGCGAGACGTGTTTGGTGGTGGAGACCAGTGCTCCGGTCACTTTTGCCAGATACATATTTCCCCCCGGGAAGCGATAAGTTCGATGCCGCGAGTCCGGAATTCATCCCGGGCGGCGGGCGTAACCAGCGTGTGGCGACCAATATGAACCGGCTCCCCGGCGGGGAGCTGTCGCGCATCGCTGAGCGTAATCAGTTTTGCTGTCTTCTCCTGACCGATAACCGTGATGCCATAGGTGGTCAGGGTTGCGGCATACTCTGCGAGACGCGCCTGAAGCGCCGCTGGAAGTACAGGATGAGTCAGCGTGACGACAATGGGTTTCTGCTGACTCAGCGCGTGGAAGGCCCAGCGGGAGACGAGGTTGTCGCCTATCCCCAGGGCGATTTTGCTCAGGCTATTGGTCGAGAGGGCCGGAAGATAGAGCTGACAGTATGTATCGGACTCCGGTCCGGCGTTGTCGCACAGCGCATGAATCTGACGCACGGCAAGGCCGTCCAGACAGGCCGCCTGCAGCGATGAGTGACAGGCGCTGTGGGAAAACGCCAGCCGCAGAAGATAGCCGCTGCGGTGGAGCGCGGTAAGGCAGGTCAGCGTGGTGGTCAGGGTCGACAGGTCCTCGCCGCTGATGACCACCTGGATCGTCCGGCGTGCCAGCAGGGCAGGGATCAGCGCATCCAGGAAATCGGACAGGCGCTCCCGACTTGTCAGCCTGTTTCCCCGATCAGCCATAATGATATTCCGCGACCACGCGCCTGACGCAGTCGCCATTGCGCAGGCCAAAGCCGTTCGCCTCTTCGACATCAATATGCATTTCCAGCACGGCGTCAGCGCTGACGCGGACCAGCACATGACTGAGGATCCCGCCGCGATAGCCGTTAATGCGCACATCAATCTCCATACCATCGCGCAGGGCAAACCGCTCCGCGTCGGACGGGGAGATATGAATATGCCGCCAGGCGACAATCGCCCCGTCGGATTTCATTACCCGCCCGCGTGGTCCGATTATTTCGATCCCCGGCGAATCCTGTAAATCCCCTGACATCCGCACCGGGGCTTTGACGCCCAGCACAAAGCTGTCCGCGACGGAGATCTCAATCTGGGTTGCGCTGCGCAGGGGACCGAGCACCCGAACCCGCTGCAGCTCGCCTTTAGGCCCGCGCAGGATCACGGTCTCTTCTGCGGCGTACTGGCCGGGCTGCTTAACGGCCTTCATCCGCGTGAGGGTGGCACCGTACCCGAACAGCGCATCCATATCTTCCCGACTTAAATGCACGTGGCGATTGGAGATGCCGACCGGAATATCCAGCGTCTGAGCGACGCTGGACGCCGGGCGCGTGTCCCGCTCCGCCAGCTCCTGGAGGATCTGGCGGGTGATCAATTCGGCTTGCTGCTGGTTGTCATTCATAACGTCAACGACCTGAAATAAGAGTGAATAAGGTTTATCCGGCGATACGGGTCAATAGCCCGTCGACATCAGCGGGAACGGGTTCATAGGGGTTGGTTGCCGTGCAGCCGTCGGCCAGCGCCGCCGCCGTCAGCGAGGCGCGTAATGACGTGAAATGCGCCATATCGGTGCCCAGTTCCTTCAGGGTGGCGGGGATAGCAAAACGGCGATTAAGATCGCGGATGCCGCTGACCAGTGCATCGAGCGTTTGCTGCGGCGTGGCGGCCCGGATCCCCATAATGGCGGCGCAGGTCAGATAGCGGGTCGCGGCACGGGGCGAACGTTCAGCATTGTGCTCAATCACCAGCGGCAGCAGCATGGCGTTAATTTTGCCGTGCGGAATATGCAGCATGCCGCCGATAGCGTGCGCCATACCGTGTACCAGCCCGAGACCGGCGGAATTAAATGCCATCCCGGCCATGCAGGAGGCATTGTGCATATGGCTGCGCGCCTGAAGGTTTTTCTCGTCGCGGAACACCTCGGGCAGGCTGCGCCAGGTGAGGGCAATGGCTTTTTCTGCCAGCGCATCGCTGAAGTCGTTGGCGTCGGTAGAAACCAGCGCCTCAATGGCATGGGTCAGCACATCCATGCCCGTATCGACGGCCACCTGCAGGGGAACGGAGAGCACAAGATGCGGGTCGAGAATGGCGCAGTCGGGGACCAGTTCATCGGCAATCAGCGGATATTTACGCCCGTTTTGCGGGTCGGAAATAATGGCATAGGCGGTCACTTCTGACCCGGAGCCGCTGGTGGTCGGGATGGCGATAAGCTCGATGGCGTGACCGGGGAAAAACTCTTCCAGCGTCACTTTTATCCCTTTTGCCGCATCCAGCGACGAGCCGCCACCCAGCGCGATAATGACCTCCGGTCGGAACGTTTTAAACTGCGCTGCCCCGGCCTGGAGTACCTCGACGCTTGGATCGGGTTTGACGTCGCTAAAAATAGAGACGGCGGCCTGCGGCATCTCGTTGATCAGGTAGCGGGTTTTGCCGGAGGTTGCCATAAAGTTGTCGGTCACAATCCCGACCTTTTTATGGTTCAGCCGACGCAGGGTATGGATTGCTTCCTCGCCAAAATAGACGTCAGGAATGGAAAAAAAAGAGCTCGCCATCTTTTGACTACCTTATCCCTAAAAGAGATTTCATGGTGTCATGGACGAGACGGGAAGCCGCTAGCGAAGCTTGTGCTGTGACAGGATTATGTTGCTGTGGTGGTGAATCGGCAGACAAAAAAGTGCAGTGCGCCGACGCCAGGCGTCGGCGCGAGGGTTACAGCGCCCGGATCTCTTTTGAGCGCAGGGTGATATTGATGGGCACGGATTTATAGGAGGGCGTGCCGCTCTCTTTATCCAGATAATCCAGCGGTACCAGCACGTTAGCCTCTGGATAGTAGGCCCCGACGGTGCCAGAGGCGATGCTGTAGGCCACCACCGTAATATCGTCCAGACGCAGCGTGCTGCCCGGCAGGGCGGTGGTGATATCCACGCGATCCCCGTGCTCCAGACCCAGCTGCGCCATATCGCCCTCGTTCATAAACAGAATATCGCGGCGACCAAAGACGCCGCGATAGCGGTCGTCCATGGCATAAATGGTGGTGTTGTACTGGTCATGACTGCGTAAGGTGACCAGCCTCAGGGTCTCGTCACCCACGCCTTTGGCGTTCTCATCGACGCCCTCAAACAGGGAGAACATGGCCTTACCCGTCGGCGTCGGCCAGATACGCTCCGTCGGCGGCAGCGGCATCCGAAAACCGCCCGGCGTTCTGATACGCTCGTTGTAGTTCTCAAAGCCGGGAAGGGTTTTTTCGATCAGATCGCGGATTAAATCGTAATCCGTAACCAGCTCCAGCCAGTTGACTTTGCTGTTTGTCAGCGTCGCTTTTGCCATCCCGGCCACAATTGCCGGCTCTGAAAGCAGCTCGCGGGAGGCGGGTTTCAGCTTACCGGCGGAGGCGTGGACCATCGACATGGAGTCTTCCACGGTGATCGACTGCTTACCGCTCTGCTGCATATCCAGTTCGGTCCGGCCCAGACAGGGGAAAATAAAGGTCTCTTTGCCGGTCAGCAGATGGGTACGGTTCAGCTTGGTACCGACATGAACGCAGAGATCCAGACTGCGCATCGCCTGGAAAACGCGCTCGTGCTCCGGCATGGCGACCGCGAAGTTGCCGCCGAGGCAGAGCAGGGCTTTCGACTGGCCGTTAATCATGGCCTGGGTAGTCTGGACCGCGTCGTGCCCGTGTTTTGACGGCGGGACAAAGCCGAACACCTCTTCAAGCCGGGACAAGAACGCAGCGGAAGGTTTCTCGGTAATGCCGACGGTGCGGTTGCCCTGCACGTTAGAATGCCCGCGCAGAGGGCAAATCCCCGCCCCGGACTTGCCAATATTGCCGCGCATTAGCAGCAGGTCGGCAATCAGGCGCACGTTTGAGGTGCCCTTATTATGCTGAGTGATCCCCATCCCGTAGGTAATAATAGTGGCGTTGGATTTGGCGTAGGCCCGTGCTACCTGCTCCAGGTCGTGCCTGGATAAACCCGATTCGCGCTCGATAGCGTCCCATTCGGTCGCGTGAATATCTGCGGCAAAGGCGTCAAAACCCTGGGTATGGGCGGCAATAAACTCCCGATCCAGCACGTCGCCGCGCGCGGTTTCAAACTGCAGCAAATGTTTGGCGATCCCTTTCAGCGCGGCGGCGTCTCCGCCCGCCTTGACCTGAAAATAGGTTGAGGCGATATCCGTCGAACCGTAGGTCGCCATCTCAACCACGCTTTGCGGATCGGCAAAGCGTTCCAGGGCTCTTTCGCGCATCGGGTTCAGAACAATAATCGGCACCCCGCGACGGGCCAGCTCGTGCAGCGTCCCCATCATGCGCGGGTGGTTGGTTCCCGGGTTATGACCGATCGAAATCACCAGCTCCGTATTATCGAAATCCTCCAGCGAGACGGTGCCTTTCCCGATACCAATTGAGCGCGGCAGCCCCACGCTGGTGGCTTCGTGGCACATATTGGAACAGTCGGGGAAGTTATTGGTGCCCAACTCGCGGGCAAACAGCTGGAACAGATATGCTGCTTCATTGGAGGCGCGACCGGAGGTATAGAACTCCACCGCATCGGCAGGTAGCGTGCGCAGCACCTCGCCTATACGGGCAAACGCCTGCTCCCACGCGATTGGGCGAAAGGTATCGCTCTGCGGATGATACTGGAGGGGATGGGTAAGGCGTCCGTAGCCCTCCAGCTCGAAATCGCTTTTTGCCAGCAGCGACGTCACGGTATTCTCCGAAAAAAACGTCGGCGTCACTCGCTTATTGGTCGCTTCCCAGGTCACCGCTTTGGCGCCGTTCTCGCAGAACTGAAATGTGGACTTATGCTCTTTATCCGGCCATGCGCAGCCCGGACAGTCAAAACCATCCGGCTGGTTGGTGCGCAGCAGCGTTGCCGGCGCTTCGAACGTATCCATCTGCGTACGCACGGCAATCGCCGTGGCTTTTAAGGCTCCCCATCCGCCAGCGGGACCGTCATAGTGTCTGATCCCGGGAACTGAACGTCGTTTGTTATGCATTGGAACTCCTGCTGTGCGGGGGTGAAACGGTTGTAGCTTACCTTAGGCGATATTGTTTCATATCGACCTAACGAAATCATAACAATTATTTATCATTTGGAGCTTAAACGGGAGGTCACTGAAGCGGTTTTTTGCCACCTCAATATTCATGAACTGTCGGGTAATGTAAAAAACTGTGCCTGACAAAGTTGTTATTAATGTGTCAGTTTCTGGTCAGGGTTGGCAGGGTATTATTCATCCCGTAGAGGACATATTGAACAATAAATTAAATTACGTGGAGAATAAGTATGAAAAAGATCGCTAACGTTGTTGTCGGACTGTCTATTTCTTGTGCCATTGCTTTCAGCGCGATGGCCGCTGAACCGGTTAAAAGTGAGGCCGGACTGGTAAGGATGGGAATGATTTCCGTATCGAATGCCGGTACGCTATCCGATCTCGAGTCGCAAATTAAAGAAAAAGCGGAACAGCAAAATGCCAGCTACTATAAAATTGTCTCTGCGCGTGGCGGTGAATATTTCTACGGCAATGCCATTCTGTTTAAATAATAACTGGCCAATTAAAAAAGGGCACCTTAATGGTGCCCTTTTTCATTACTTAGCGTCTTTAAGGTTATCCCGACTGTAGAGATAGAAACTCAACAGCCCCGCGCAGATGCTCATGTTCTTGGTAAACTGCACGATCTGCGAAACCTGCTGTGCGCCGCTGGCCGCCCAAAACTGGTGAAACATGACGCTGGTCAGGAACACATAGAGGATCCACAGAAGAGAGGTCTCTTTAATTTTATAGCCGCTAATAAAAGCAATGCTGCCACCGATTTCGATAATAATAGCGGCAATAATCATCAGGCGGCCGATTAAGCTATCACCAAAAGGTGTCTTTAGTACATTGTCGGTAAAATTAAATAATTTTCCTGTGCCGCTGTATAAAAAAAGTGGTGTGATTAATATACGTGCAATAATCATGATAGTCCGCGTATCCATAATCTGATCCTTATCTATTCGGTTGGATGAAAGTATGCAGGTTTGCGCGGCTATTATATAATTGAGATGCTGACGGAAAGGTTACGATATTCTGTCTTTCCTGTCAGGAGGCTGGATATGAATGCGTGAGGTTTATTTTCTCAGCATGAGCGTAAAGCCAAAGGTATTCACGCCGTTGAGGCTGGTGACAAAGGTTTCACCTCCGTGCATATGGGCAACCGCTTTAACAATTGATAGCCCGAGGCCATGATTGGTAACACTTTGCGTTCGTGAGTTATCAACGCGATAAAAGCGCTCAAAGAGCCGCTCCAGATGGTGCTGCTCAATCGGATCGCCGTAATTTCGCACTTCAACCCTTGCCTGCTCTTCATTGCTGGCCAGGGTGACAACCACCTGACTGTCTTCATAAGCATATCGGGCGCTGTTTTCTAACAGGTTAGCCAGAGAGCGGGTAAAGAGTCTTTTATCCACGCAGGCAGTGACATCTCCGTCGATGGTCAGCCTCAGATTACGGTCGGTGAAAGAGGGTTCGGTATAGTCAGCGGTTTTGAGCGCTTCGTCGCGCAGCGAGACTTCGGTTAAATTCGGGGCGTGCTTGCCCGTGTGGGCGTGTGACAAGAACAGCATATCGTTGACGATTGATGCCATACGGTCCACTTCCTCCAGATTGGAGGCGAGACACTCTTCCAGCTCGGCGTTTGTCCTTTTACGTGAGAGGGCAAGCTGCGTTTGTCCGGTGATACTGGCTAACGGGGTTCTCAGTTCATGGGCGACATCGGCATTGAAGCTTTCAAGCTGAGTCCAGGCTTTTTCCTGACGGGCCAGCACGCCATTAAAGGCTTCGGCCAGGCCACGTAATTCCTGAGGTAACGCGGATGAATTTAATCGCTGACCGTCGACGCCGGGCGCCAGTTTATGCGCCTGCTGGCTTAATTGCTCAAGCGGCTGCATCCCTTTGCGGGAAATAATAAAGCCCAGAAACGTGACGAACAGAATGCCAAAGGTGGTAATAAAGACCAGTATCCGCGTGAACTCATTCAGGGTACCCATATAAGGTGTGGAATCGATAGCAACGATAAAATGCAGCGGCGTCTGGCTATCTTTGTACTGAATGGTTTTGGTCAGGATAAACAGCGGACACTCGCCCCGATGATCCCTGTCGATGCGGCTAAAGCCATCCTCCAGGGCCGCGAGATTGAGCTCGCTGGGGGGAACGCCGCCAATCTGATACGCCGGATTATCGCTCAGAACCCAGTATCTGACGCGTCCGCCTTCCGAGTTCGCCAGATTCAGCAGTTTGACTTTCAGCTTCTGCCAGCCCGCCTCGCTATGCTCCGCATTAATTAACGGCTCCATAAGCGAGTAGCGGAACTGGAGTTCGTTATACATTTGCTTATGCAGTGACTCACGCAAAGTGACCCTCAGGCACAGGGCGTAGGCCAGCGCGATGCAGAACGTGACAATCGCAAAGGTCAATGCCAGCTTGTGGGATATCGATTTTTTGAACAATTTAATGGGCATTTTCGCCATCTTCTTCGCGAGATTCCAGAACGTATCCCATGCCTCTGACCGTGTGCAGCAGCTTCTCCGTAAACGGAGTATCCATTTTTGTGCGTAAACGCTTTATCGCCACTTCGACAATATTGGCATCGCTTTCAAAATTCATATCCCAGACCTGCTCGGCGATCATCATTTTGGACAGGACTTCTCCCTGATGCCTTGCCAGAAGGCTCAGCAAAGCAAACTCCTTTTGCGTCAGGTCGATTCGGACACCGTTGCGATGCACTTTGCGGGCCAGCAAATCGAGCTGCAGGTTATGGATCTGGATCTGTGAAATATCCGCGCCATCGGTCGGACGACGGCGGAGCAGGGCCTGGATTCTGGCAACCAGCTCGATCAGTGAAAAGGGTTTGGTAAGGTAATCATCTGCACCCAGCCGCAGGCCCTTAACGCGTTCGTCCAGGGAACCGCGTGCCGAGAGCATTAATACCGGCGTCTGCTTACTTTTCCGGAGATGGGCAATAACAGAATAGCCATCCATCGTGGGCAGCATTATATCAAGGATAATGGCGTCGTAATCGAGTTCCGTTGCCAGGAACAGCCCTTCGCGTCCGTCTGCGGAAATATCGACGTTGTAACCCTGTTCTCTGAGGGCGGTGTTAATGTAGGAAGAGATTTTTTCTTCATCTTCGATTAACAGAAGTTTCATCTCTTTGCTCGCTTTCTGTCCTGGTTCAGGCGGGCATTATAAAGGTTTGTGCCTGACAGAAGTCTTGCCGCTGGCTGACAAATTTGTAAGCAATTGGCATAGCGGCACTGGTGATATATTGCTGCACAGAAAAACGGCAGTACAATAGCGCGTCGTCTGAACACTCCACCCTAACTGCAGGCTGTCATGATCTCGTTAAAAACCTTTTGTCTGACTTTTTTTGGTTTTGTTCTTCTCGCTTTTGTTGCCAGTTTTGCCCTCGCCATGTATCAGCGCGATTCGCGCGAGCAGGAGGGCTGGTGGGCCGCGCGGCGTGATTCTGCCAGAATCGCACCCGATCCCCGTAAAAACGCCGATCTGGCGATTGTGCAGGTCTACGCCGCACCGACCTGGGGCTGGAAAGGCGTGGTGGCTGTGCATCCGTGGATTATTTTTAAACGTGCCGGTGAAAAGCGCTATACCCGCTATGAAGTGATTAGCTGGGGCAGCGGAGATAAGGTCCGTCGAAACAGCAATGAGCCGGACGGCTACTGGTACGGCGCAAAGCCTCGTCTGCTGGTGGAGCATCGGGGAAAAGAGGCCGAAGCGATGATCCCGCAAATTCAGGCCGCTATCGGCTCCTATCCGTGGCCGGACACCTACCACGCCTGGCCGGGTCCCAACAGCAATACCTTTATCGCCCATATTGGCCGCGAAGTGCCTGCGCTTAAGCTCGATATGCCTGCCAATGCGGTGGGGAAAGATTATCGCTCCCTGCGTAATCCGATTGGGCTGCCGCCTTCCGGACGAGGGGTACAGGTCTCCGTGCTTGGCGTGGCTGGCGTCACGGTTGGGGCGGAAGAAGGTTTCGAGATTAACCTTCTGGGGCTGAATCTGGGGGTGGGCTTTGCGCCGCTGCGGTTAAGGCTGCCTTTTGTGGGTGGGGTGGGTGGGGGGAATTTGCAGAAGGGTGCGGCAGTGAAGGATAGAGGGTAAGATCTACACATTAAGTTTGCTGAACTTTGTAGCGAGTTAAATGATTACATTTTTTTTGCAATTTTATATCATGCATTTTGATTTTTTGTGTAAAAAAGATCTGAGTTTTAATTAATGTCAATCACCTTGATGGCCTCACGTTGTGAGGCTATAATAACCACTTGATTTACTTGAAGTCACCGTTCTATATATTATAACTGGAAAAATATATTCCGCATCCGTGCCCTCAGGAGGGGTTTTGAAAAAGTCAGCAAAAACCATAAGGAATACTTGGGTTGGTATTGCTACAATCATAAGCTGTGTAGTAGCCGTTGTGACCTTTTTTTCTCCTTCAGCAGAGGATAGTCGAGAACCTTCCGTCAGTTTTTCTGGGGTTACTGGAGATAATAACACTCAGATAGGGAGTGTTTATGGACCAGTCACAATTAATAATTCAAATGCTGATGTGAACCATAGTGTTTCAGAAGTAACTGAAAGAATTGACTATAATATATATAGAGGGGTGACTGAAGCATTCATTGTTTATAATAAAGATGGTTTACTCGGAATGCAGGGGATTGTTGATGAGTGTTATTCCGTGGTTAGCAAAAAATCAGATATGGGTGAGGTTGAACGTTGTTTTTCAATGGATTTGGCGGCTCACTACTGGGATGAGTCTGTAGCTGATTTCGCAAATTTCCCTCGGTATGAGTACTTTTCAGAAGAAAATATATTCAAGCGACTAGAGAGCGCCTTTCGCAAGCAAGGTTCATCGAGAGACTACTGGGAGAACTTTGTCTTTAAAATTTGGATTCCACAAATCCAAGCACAATTTGATGAAACAATAGACAAAAATGCCCCTCGTTAATAAAGAGTCAATTCACAAAAAACAATTTTTATTTTGGTGCAATGATATTCTTCTTTTCTTGCTATCCTATGTTGGGTTGAATATGAGTCGAAATAAGACTTCCATTGAGCACTTTTTATTATGTTTATTTCTTTGTCTGAAGCTATTTCAGAACTATATTCCAGTCGATAATGAAAAAACCTTAAAACTCATAGGGTTAGTTGAGTTTTAAGGTTCTAATTAGTCATTTCGCAATCAGTCGGCTATGGATACTATTAGACGTTAAACAAGAAGTTCATCACATCGCCATCTTTAACGATATAGTCTTTCCCTTCTGCACGCATCTTACCGGCTTCTTTGGCACCCTGTTCACCTTTAAAGGTGACAAAGTCTTCGTAGCTGATGGTCTGGGCGCGGATAAAGCCTTTTTCGAAGTCGGTATGGATTTTACCGGCCGCCTGCGGGGCGGTCGCGCCAACAGGGATGGTCCAGGCGCGAACTTCTTTTACACCGGCGGTGAAGTAGGTCTGCAGGTTCAGCAGCTCGTAACCGGCGCGGATCACGCGGTTCAGGCCCGGCTCTTCGATACCCAGCTCGGCCATAAACTCTTCACGGTCGGCATCGTCCAGTTCGGCGATATCGGATTCAACCGCGGCGCAGACGGCAACCACAACTGAGCCTTCAGCGGCAGCGATTTCGCGCACTTTATCGAGGTACGGGTTATTTTCAAAACCGTCTTCGTTCACGTTAGCGATATACATGGTTGGTTTCAGCGTCAGGAAGCTGAGGTATTTGATCGCCGCTTTGTCTTCTTCTGTCAGGTTTTTCAGCGCACGCAGCATGCCCGCGTTTTCCAGCTGTGGCAGACATTTTTCCAGCGCAGCTTGTTCAGCTTTGGCGTCTTTGTCACCACCTTTGGCTTTTTTCTGCACGCGGTGCAGGGCGCGTTCACAGGTGTCGAGGTCAGACAGCGCCAGTTCGGTATTGATGACGTCGATATCGTCAGCCGGGTCCACTTTGTTATTTACGTGGATGATATTGTCGTTCTCAAAGCAGCGCACCACGTGGCCGATCGCTTCGGTTTCACGAATGTTGGTCAGGAACTGGTTACCCAGGCCTTCACCTTTAGAAGCGCCTTTTACCAGACCGGCGATATCAACGAATTCCATGGTGGTCGGCAGGATGCGCTGAGGCTTAACGATTTCAGCCAGCTTATCCAGGCGCGGGTCCGGCATCGGCACGACACCGGTGTTCGGCTCGATGGTACAGAACGGGAAGTTGGCCGCTTCGATACCGGCTTTGGTGAGCGCGTTGAACAGGGTGGATTTGCCGACGTTAGGCAGACCGACGATACCGCATTTGAATCCCATGAGTTAAATCACCTTAATATCTTGATAATCAACCCGTTACATTGAACGGATTGCAGAAAAGTTCGTCATTAAGCCTATTATACACGTAACCGTCACAGGGCGCGGCAAAAAAGCGGCCGCCGGTGGGTTACTGCGCCTTAAAGGTGTGCAGACGGCTGGTCGCTTTGGCAAGGCCGTCTTTCAGCCAGACTTCGGTACAGCGCGCCGCTTCGTCTACGGCATCGTCAATTAGCTTCTGTTCGGAGACCGGCGGTTTACCCAGCACAAAACCGACAACTTTGTTTTTATCGCCCGGATGGCCGATTCCCACGCGTAAACGGTGAAAGTTGGGGTTATTGCCCAGCTTGCTGATGATATCTTTCAGGCCGTTATGGCCGCCGTGACCGCCGCCGAGCTTAAATTTCGCGACGCCGGGCGGCAGATCCAGTTCATCGTGCGCCACCAGAATTTCATCGGGATTAATACGATAGAAAGTCGCAAGGGCGGCAACGGCTTTGCCGCTCAGGTTCATAAAGGTGGTTGGCACCAGCAGACGCACATCTTCACCGGCAAGATTAATGCGGGCGGTATAGCCGAAGAATTTTGGCTCTTCACGAAGCGGTGCGCGAAAGCGTTCGGCCAGCAGGTCGACATACCAGGCACCGGCGTTATGGCGCGTCGCGGCGTATTCTGCGCCGGGATTGGCGAGGCCGACAATCAGTTTAATGGTCACGTTTCTTTCCTGGGGGAGAGAGTTCAGGCGCGTAGTTTACGTTGTCGTGACGCGGTTGACAAAGTGCAGGGCGCAGAGCGGCTGAAAATCCAATAATTAGCATGATCAACTATTTTAATTTCATGTAATTCAGGGGATTAAATGTAAAGTTATGTTGCCTCGTTGTGCGTAATTGTGATCGCCTGCGCAATAGCGAAAAGTGCGATTGTCTATACTTTACACATCATAATTTGGGATACGTCTCGTACAACCCATAAGTTCCGGAGGTGACAGATGAAACGCAAAAACGCTTCGTTACTCGGTAACGTGCTGATGGGATTGGGATTAGTCGTTATGATCGGTGGTGTAGGCTACTCGATTTTAAATCAGCTTCCGCAGTTTGCTCTGCCTGAATATTTTGCCCACGGCGCGGTGATGAGTATCTTTGTTGGTGCCGTACTCTGGCTTGCCGGTGCGCGTATCGGTGGCCGTGAGCAGGTCTGTGACCGCTACTGGTGGATCCGCCACTACGATAAACGCTGCCAGCGCGGGCACCAGAAACACAGTTAACCACTGCTGTATTTTACCAATGCCAGCCGTGCTGGCATTGGTTTACAGCATTTTATTCCGGCTGTTGAAGTCGTACTGAGCCGATAGCTTCGTACACCGGATGGCTTTGTCTTTTAATGTTCTGCATTGATACGGTCAGCATGGAAAGCATTTCATCCAGAGATGCCGTGATTTTCATTCCTGGCGGAGTGAGTCGGTCAATCTCGGCAGATGATATTATCTTTTCCGTTGCCGATTCGTCTTCTGCCTGACGGCACAGTCTGAGAGCATAAGATTTCGGGCGCTCAGAACCCATCCTTGTTGTGTTACCCATGATATTGCCTCCCGCGTGATCATTTGAGTTTGCATTATTGCTTAATTAGTAATCGTCTTCAATACGCGTACTCGTACCCGATAACACGCTATATAGCCCGGCGGCATCGTGGTAAAGAATCTCTCTGGCACCCTCTGTCAGGTCAATAAAACCGTACTGGCGCATATAATATGTCGCTACGCGATTGTTAACGGGCGCGATTAAACGCAGCCCGCGACATTCTGTTATGGCCATAAAAATCGCTACGACATATAACGTGAATCTGAATGTATTCCCGTCAAGTATGGAATCCTGCAGGCGGAAGTTTTGCAGCATTTCCAGGTTGAGTAACGCCGGAACAGCTTCGGTTGGCTCACAGAACTGACAGATACAGGCTGCGGCAGGTAACCGGCTGTGTTCAGTGGTTTTAAAACTGAACGCAAAAACGCAGGGATCGTACAATGTTCGGCCACATTGGTCCCACGGTAACCGTCGGTCATCGGGCTGGAAACGTTGAAGTGCAATACACCAGTCCAGATCGATTTTGTTAAGCGTTTGAACATGAAGGTCGAGATCACCCCGCATAAACAGCGTGTTCGCACTGGATAGTGCAATTTTTGCGGCTTTACTTACACCCGTTCCGTTTGGCATCTCCATCCCTCCCTGGGATTTCATGCCAGCAGTTTTGCTAAAGCCGTCTGACAGAGCAACCTTCAGCACGCCATCTATCGAGGCTCATTCCATAACACGCATCGCGATTAAAATTACTGCGTACCCGCACGCATTTTCCTTTGCATCCCCGCTTGACCCTCACGTAACGTAAGGCTCCAGAGTGACGCCACTGGCAACGGAAAAGGAGCAGCCATGTTAATTCAGGTCGGAGAGCTGGCGAAGCGGGCGGGGATCACCGTGCGCACGCTGCATCATTATGAACAGACCGGACTGCTGCTGCCCAGCGCCAGAAGTACTGCGGGTTACCGCTTATATAATCTCGCGGATGTCCAGCGCCTGCATACGATCCAGGCGCTGGCAAAGGCGGGAATGGAACTGGCCGCAATCAGGGACCTGCTGGCGCAGCAGACCCTGCCGTTAGGAGAGATCCTCGATGTGCAGATCGCCATGCTGGATAAACAGCTGCGTGCGATCGGTACCTTGCGCTTCCAACTATGCCAGCTTAAAGAGGGGCTAACGGCAGGGGATACGCCGGATCTCGAGTCCTGGTTGCAGACTCTGGAGTTAATGAATATGTACGATCGCTGGTTTACGAAAGAAGAGTTGGAGCAGCTGCCTTTTGCCCTGCAGCGCGAGCCGCTGGCTGAGGTATGGAACGGGCTGCTTACAGAGGTGAATACGCTGATGGCACAGCGCGTTGCCGCTGATGATATACGAGCGATGAATCTGGCGACCCGCTGGATGGAACGCCTGGAGCAGGATACGGCAGGCAGACCGGAGTTTTTAACCCGTCTGAATGAGATGCACAGCGCCGAAGCGCAGATGCGGGAGCAGACCGGCATCACTGAAGCGATAACGAACTATATCACCCGGGCGTTTGCCGAGAGCAAGATGGCTATCTGGGACAACTATCTGAACCCGCAGGAGATGGCGTTTGCCCGCGTGCACTATTTTGACCGGCTGATGGAGTGGCCGCCGCTGGTGGCGAAGCTGCATCAGGCCTGCCGGGACGGACTCAGTCCTGCGGATGAAGAGGGACAGGCGCTGGTTGCACACTGGCAGAGGCTTTTTGAATCTTATGCCGGAACCGATCCGCTGACTCACGCTAAATTCCGTCAGGCGATGCAGGAACATCCGCATTTGCTGAAGGGAACCTGGATGACGCCCGAGGTGCTGCAGTGGCTGCAGCAGGGGATTGGAGAGCGGATGCGAGCGCGGGCGATCGCATCCGGTCGGTCACAGGTCGGCTAACGCCGCCTCTTTGTTGGGGAAGAAGGCGAGACGGCCCGCAATCGGCTGCACGTTAGCGCGTGCCAGGGTGCGCAGGGGCTGAAACTCCAGGTTGCTGACTCGCAGTTCACAGCCTTCCGGTAGCTGTTTCACAAAGCGCTGGAAGGCATCAAGGCCACCGGCATCGAGAACCGGGACCGCATCCCACTTCAGGACCACAATCCGCTTACCGGCGGCGCGTACCGCCAGGTCGCTGAACAGCCCTTCGGCGGCAGCGAAAAACAGCGGACCAATCACCCGCAGTACCAGCACGTCGTCCGGTACGCTGACGTTAACCGGTGCCAGACGCGTCATGCGCGCGATACGTCGCATAAACAGCAGCGACGCCAGTACAATCCCGACGCTGATGGCGATCACCATATCAAACAGCACGGTCAGGGACATGCACAGCAGCATCACGATAATGTCGTCTTTCGGTCCGTGCCGCAGAAGGTCGATCACCTTATGCGCCTCGCTCATATTCCACGCCACCATCAGCAGCAGCGCGGCCATGGCCGAAAGCGGCAGCCAGGAGAGCAGCGGAGCAAGTACCAGCAGGGCGAGGATGACCAGCAGGGCATGAATGATCGCGGCGACCGGCGACGTGGCACCGGCGCGGACGTTAGCCGCCGAGCGCGCAATAGCGGCGGTGGCGGTGATCCCGCCGAAGAACGGCGCGATGATATTGCCCATTCCCTGGCCGATCAGCTCGCTATTGGCTTTATGTTTGGTTCCGGTCATCCCGTCCAGCACCACCGCGCAGAGCAGGGATTCAATGGCACCGAGCATCGCCATAGAAAAAGCGGCGGGCAGCAGGGCGCGCAGACTGTCCCAGCTCAACGTAAAGCTGGAGCCGGGCATGTCCCAGGGCAGCACCAGCTGCGGCAGAAGCTGCGGGATCCCGTGACCTGTCGTGCCATCGGCCAGCAGATACTGGAAGCGGGAGCCGATAGTGGCGACCTCGCCTCCGGCAATATTGACGACAACCATGACGGCACAACCGGCCAGCAGGGCGGGCAGATGTCCGGGCAGACGAATGCCAAGGCGGGGCCAGAGGATCAGCGTCCCGAGCGTCACAATGCCGATAGCGGCATCGCCGATATTCAGCGTCGGCAGCGCCATTGTCAGCGCTGAGACCTTCGCCAGATAGTGTTCCGGAACCTGCGCCAGCTCCAGACCGAAAAAGTCCTTCACCTGCATGGTGGCGATAGTGATCCCAATCCCCGAGGTAAAACCGAGGGTCACTGAGAGGGGGATATACTCAATTAAGCGGCCAAAACGGGCCAGCCCGAACAGGATCAGGAAAACGCCGGACATCAGTGTCGCCACCAGCAGCCCCGCGAGGCCGAATTGTTGCGAGACGGGATAGAGGATCACCACAAAGGCGGCGGTCGGGCCGGAGACGCTAAAGCGCGAGCCGCCGCTTAGCGCAATCACAATCCCGGCGACGGCGGCGGTATAGAGGCCGTACTGCGGGGCAACGCCGCTGCCAATAGCCAGCGCCATCGCCAGTGGAATAGCGATAATGCCGACGGTTATCCCTGCAATCAGGTCGCGAGTAAAACGGGCAAGGGTATATTGCTCTTTCCAGCAGGCGTCAATAATGGCGCGGAAAGGCATCACATCAGAAAGACCGGTTAGTTTCAGCATAATGTTTCATCCGTGAGAGCATCATCTGTCATCTCAATGGCAGGTGATGAAACATAAATCATACAAATATATTCAGCGATAAAAAAACCCGCCGAAGCGGGTTTTCGTGCCGGGCTCGATTAATGCTCGAACATAGCAGAGATGGATTCTTCGTTGCTGATACGACGAATCGCTTCGGCCAGCATGCCGGAGAGCGTCAGGGTGCGGACGTTCGGCAGGGCTTTGATTTCATCCGTTAACGGAATGGTATCGCACACCACCACTTCGTCGATCACGGAGTTGCGCAGGTTGTTCACCGCGTTACCGGAGAAGATCGGGTGGGTCGCATAGGCGAAGACACGCTTCGCGCCGCGTTCTTTCAGCGCTTCTGCTGCTTTGCACAGGGTGCCACCGGTATCGATCATATCGTCAACCAGTACGCAGTCGCGACCGGCAACGTCACCTATAATGTGCATCACCTGAGAAACGTTCGCACGCGGGCGACGCTTGTCGATGATAGCCATATCGGTATCGTTGAGCAGTTTGGCGATAGCGCGGGCGCGAACAACGCCGCCGATATCCGGAGAAACCACAATCGGGTTGTCCAGGTTCAGCTGCAGCATATCTTCCAGCAGGATCGGGCTACCGAAGACGTTGTCTACCGGTACATCGAAGAAGCCCTGGATCTGCTCGGCGTGCAGGTCAACGGTCAGAACGCGGTCAACGCCGACGCTTGACAGGAAATCGGCAACCACTTTGGCGGTAATCGGCACACGAGCGGAGCGCACGCGGCGGTCCTGACGGGCGTAACCAAAGTAGGGGATTACCGCAGTGATACGGCCTGCGGAAGCACGGCGCAGGGCATCAACCATCACAACCAGTTCCATCAGGTTGTCGTTGGTCGGGGCACAAGTGGACTGGATGATGAAAATATCACCACCGCGTACATTTTCGTTAATTTGTACGCTGACTTCGCCGTCGCTAAAGCGACCTACGGCGGCGTCGCCGAGGGAAGTGTACAGGCGGTTGGCAATACGTTGTGCTAGTTCCGGTGTGGCGTTACCAGCAAAAAGCTTCATATCAGGCACGAGAAGAACCTCAGGCATGCGTCCAGTGGTGGACAGGAACCGCCATTGCAAGCGGGTGGGCGGGATCCTGACCAGGCGGTGTATTAAAGAGCGCGATGCAACGTCTGGAACAAGGTGACGTTGTCACCGGAGCTCAGCTTCCCCGGATTACTCAGAGAGTGGCCTGCTTTAGCGGCGAGAGGTTTACACCTCGCGCAATAAAACCGTGCAGCCATTCCGGGGCTTGCTCCAGCACCTGACGAGCAGCGGATTCGCTGTCAAATTCAGCAAAAAGACAGGCTCCTGTGCCAGTCAGGCGTGACGGCGCGTATTCTAACAGCCAGGAAAGCGCCGCATCAACCTCGCGAAAACGTTTTCTTGCGATAACCTCGCAATCATTGCTGAATTCACATTTTAGTAACGTTTCAATTGACCTGATCGGGGTATTTCTGGGCAGGTCGGGATCCTGGAATATCAGCGGGGTCGGAATACTGACCCCGGGATGCACCACCAGATACCATTTTTCCTGCGGGGAAACCGGGGTCAGGATCTCACCAACGCCTTCGGCAAAGGCCGCGTGCCCGCGAACAAACACCGGCACATCCGCCCCAAGCGTCAGGCCGATAGTCGCCAGCTCGTCTTCCGTAAGATTGCAGCCCCAAAGCTGATTCAGGGCCACCAGGGTGGTGGCCGCATTGGATGACCCGCCGCCAAGACCGCCTCCCATTGGCAGACGCTTTTCCACGCCGATATCGGCACCGCTGCCGGCGGGCAGGCGACCGCTTGCCTGCGCGGCCTGCATCAGTTTACGGGCGGCGCGGATAATCAGGTTATCCTCATCCGCCACGCCTTCGATGGGCGTCAGCAGACGCAGCTGGCCGTCCTGACGCGGCGTAATAGAAAGGGTGTCGCCGTAATCGAGAAACTGAAACAGGGTCTGCAGATTATGGTAACCGTCGGCGCGGCGACCGGTAATATACAAAAACAGGTTCAGCTTTGCCGGTGAGGGCCAGTGGGTAATCATTTGACGATCCAGTTGTCCATTTTCAGCTTGATGCGCTGGCTGCCTTCTTTCAGCTCCATGCTGGAAGGGAGGGCCGGGGTCGTTTTACTGTCATAGCCGCCGTAGGTCACCGTCCAGTTTTTACCGTCCTGGGCATAGCGAATTTCGCTCAGGCGATATTGATCATCCAGCTTATAGTCGGTGGCGTCGCCCGGCAGGCCGAGGATCCACTGGCGCAGGCTGTTAAGCGGAATCGGCATCCCGGTCAGCTTGCCAAGCATCTCTTCGGCGTCCTCAGCGGTATAACGCTGGCCTTTATTATCGATCAGCACCGCTGCGCCCGGTTCGGCGTTCAGCTCCAGCTCGGTACTGCCGAGCGGGTTGGTCAGCAGCAGGCGATAGCGATCGGCGCCGGTTTGCTGCCAGAAGAAGCGGGCATAGACCTTCTGCTCATCGGATAAAAACGCAAAGGCTCCACGGGTCTGGTATTGAGTGAGGTTGCGCACGTCCTGTTGATGCTGGCGCCACTGCGGCGCATCGGGGCTTTTGCCCGGGCCTTTAGGCGCGTTCAGGGTACAGGCGGTCAGGATCAGGCTGGCCAGCGGCAGCAGGCGAATCAATCGGGTCATAGTGATGACAAATCCTTGATAGGTAAGACGGGCTTAGCTGTAATGCTAGCCGCCTGCGGCAGTGGCGTCTACGGTCAAATTATCCTGGATCAAAAAACACCTGGTACTCCAAAAGGGGGCATTCTCTTTTATTGCACCATCCCATCCTGTATGATGCGCTCAGACTAACCTTATCAACGCTGGTACTATTCCCGCACTCATGACCCTTTTAGCGCTTGGCATCAACCATAAAACGGCTCCCGTTTCCCTGCGAGAACGCGTTGCGTTTGCGCCGGAAACTCTCGACCGTGCGCTTGAAAGCCTGCTTGACCAGCCCATGGTGCAGGGCGGCGTGGTCCTGTCGACCTGTAACCGTACCGAGCTCTATCTCAGCGTTGAGCAGCAGGATAATATCCATGATGGTCTGATCCGCTGGCTGTGCGATTACCACAACCTGAAAGAAGACGAGCTGCGCAACAGCCTGTACTGGCATCAGGATAACGACGCCGTCAGCCACCTGATGCGCGTCGCCAGCGGCCTGGATTCGTTGGTTCTGGGTGAGCCGCAGATCCTCGGCCAGGTGAAAAAAGCCTTTGCCGATTCCCAGCGCGGCCATCTTAAAGCCAGCGAGCTGGAGCGTCTGTTCCAGAAATCCTTCTCCGTTGCCAAACGCGTGCGTACTGAAACCGATATCGGAGCCAGTGCGGTATCCGTGGCCTTTGCGGCCTGCACCCTGGCACGGCAGATCTTTGAATCTCTTTCCACGGTGACCGTCCTGCTGGTCGGTGCCGGGGAGACTATCGAACTGGTGGCGCGTCATCTGCGCCAGCATAGCGTGCGCAAAATGATCATTGCCAACCGTACCCGCGAACGCGCCCAGCTGCTGGCCGATGAGGTCGGTGCGGAAGTGATCGCCCTGAGCGATGTCGATGCGCGTCTGCAGGAGGCTGACATTATTATCAGTTCAACCGCCAGCCCGCTGCCGATCATCGGCAAAGGGATGGTCGAACGGGCGCTGAAGGCCCGTCGCAACCAGCCGATGCTGCTGGTGGATATCGCCGTGCCGCGTGACGTGGAGCCGGACGTGGGTAAACTCGCCAACGCCTATCTCTACAGCGTTGACGATCTGCAAAGCATCATTTCGCACAATCTGGCGCAGCGTAAAGCGGCGGCCGTTGAAGCCGAAACCATTGTTGCCCAGGAAACCAGCGAGTTTATGGCCTGGCTGCGCGCGCAAAGCGTCAGCGAAACCATCCGCGAATACCGTGGACAGGCAGAGCAAACCCGCGATGAACTCACAGCCAAAGCGCTTGCTGCCCTTGCTCAGGGTGGCGATCCGCAAGTCATTATGCGGGATCTGGCCAGGTCACTGACCAACAAACTGATCCACGCACCAACCAAATCACTCCAGCAGGCAGCCCGTAACGGGGATGATGAACGCCTGGATATTCTGCGCAACAGCCTCGGGCTGGAATAGCGCACCACCATATTTTTATTATTAGGGTGCATTTACGCCTATGAAGCCTTCTATTGTTGCCAAACTGGAAGCTCTGTATGAGCGCCACGAAGAAGTCCAGGCGCTGCTTGGCGATGCCGGTACTATTGCTGACCAGGACCGCTTTCGTGCGCTGTCCCGTGAATACGCACAGCTGAGCGATGTGTCACGCTGTTTTACCGACTGGCGACAGATTCAGGACGATATTGAAACCGCGCAGATGATGCTCGACGATCCGGAAATGCGCGAGATGGCGCAGGAAGAGCTGCGCGACGCAAAAGAGAAGGGCGAGCTGCTGGAACAGCAGCTGCAGGTTCTGCTGCTGCCGAAAGATGCAGATGATGAACGCAACGCCTTTGTCGAAGTTCGCGCCGGAACCGGCGGCGACGAAGCGGCGCTGTTTGCCGGAGATCTGTTCCGCATGTACAGCCGCTATGCCGAATCGCGCCGCTGGCGGGTCGAGATAATGAGCGCCAACGAAGGCGAACACGGTGGCTATAAAGAAGTGATCGCCAAAATCAGCGGTGAAGGCGTTCATGGCCGTCTGAAGTTTGAGTCCGGCGGTCATCGCGTTCAGCGCGTCCCGGCGACTGAATCTCAGGGCCGTATCCACACTTCCGCCTGTACCGTGGCGGTTATGCCGGAGCTGCCGGAAGCCGAAATGCCGGATATCAACCCGGCGGACCTGCGCATCGATACCTTCCGCTCCTCGGGTGCGGGCGGTCAGCACGTTAACACCACCGACTCCGCAATCCGTATTACCCACCTGCCGACCGGCATCGTGGTCGAGTGCCAGGACGAACGTTCCCAGCACAAAAACAAAGCCAAAGCGCTGTCGGTGCTCGGGGCGCGTATTCGCGCTGCCGAAGTGGCGAAGCGTCAGCAGGCGGAAGCATCAACCCGCCGTAACCTGCTTGGCACGGGCGATCGCAGCGACCGTAACCGCACCTACAACTTCCCGCAGGGAAGGGTGACCGATCACCGCATTAACCTGACCCTCTACCGTCTGGACGAGGTGATGGAAGGCAAACTGGATATGCTGATCGAACCGATTGTCCAGGAATACCAGGCCGATCAGCTGGCGGCCCTGGCCGAGCAGGATTGATGGAATACCAGCAGTGGCTGCGCCAGACGATTGTTCGCCTGCATGAAAGCGACAGCCCGCGGCGCGATGCTGAAATTCTGCTGGGCTTTGTCACCGGGAAGGCGCGAACCTTTATTCTCGCCTTCGGTGAAACCCTGCTTTTGCCTGAGCAGCAAACGCAGCTCGATACGCTGCTGGCCCGCCGCGAGCGCGGAGAGCCGGTGGCGCATCTTGTCGGGATGCGTGAATTCTGGTCCCTGCCGCTGTTTGTCTCTCCGGCTACTCTGATCCCGCGTCCTGATACGGAATGCCTGGTCGAACAGGCGCTGGCGCGTTTGACCGATACGTCCTGCGCGATCCTCGATCTCGGCACCGGCACCGGTGCGATTGCCCTGGCCCTCGCCAGCGAGCGGCCTGATTGCCAGGTCACCGCCGTAGACCGGGTGGCGGATGCCGTGGCGCTGGCCCGGTGTAATGCCGAGGCGCTGGCTATCGGCAATATCTGCATCGAACAGAGCGACTGGTTTTCCGCTCTGCACGGGCAGCGCTTTAGCCTGATTGTCAGCAATCCTCCCTATATCGACGAACAGGATCCCCATTTAGCCCAGGGCGACGTGCGTTTTGAGCCGAAAAGCGCCCTGGTTGCCGCCGACAGCGGCCTGGCCGATTTGGCGCATATCATCCGCGAAGGGCGTGATTATCTGCTGCCAGGCGGCGTGATGCTGCTGGAGCACGGCTGGCAACAGGGCGAAGCCGTCCGGGCACTCTTTACCCGCGAAGGCTACATCCGCGTGGAAACCTGCGTCGATTATGGCGGCAATGACCGCGTGACCCTTGGGTGGTTGCCTGCACAGGAGAGTGCATAATGCTTTTTCGTGCGCTGATTTATACCCATATCGCCTGCGTGGTGCTGACCATCACCCTGTTTATCGTGCGTTACTGGTGGCGCTATACCGGTAATCCGCGTGCGCAGGCGGGATGGGCACGACGTTTGCCGCATATGGTTGATACGCTGCTGCTGCTCAGCGGCGTGGGGTTAATGTGGGTTTCCCAAAACTTCCCGTTTACAGAGCACGGTACGTGGCTGACGGAAAAGCTGTTTGGCGTTATTATCTACATCGTTTTAGGATTTTTTGCGCTGGGACATCGTGTCCGGCGCAGCCAGCAGGCAGGTTTTATTGCCTTTATGCTGGGGCTGGTGGTGCTGTATATCATCATCAAACTGGCCATAACACATATACCGTTACTGGGGTAAGTCATGAGGTCGTTAGCCAATTTCGAGTTTAACAAAGCGCCGCTGTGCGAAGGAATGGTTCTGGTTTCCGAACTGATCCGCGAAGATTTCCCGGCGCAACGCGTGTATGACGAACTGGAACAGCTGGTTCGCCTCGCGCGGGAAGAAATTTGCCAGGCGTCGTCCCCGGATACTCAGATGGAAGCGTTGCTTGAGCTGTTCTACGGTGAATGGGGTTTTAAAGATAAGCGCGGCGTGTATCGCCTGTCCGATGCCCTGTGGCTCGATCAGGTGCTGAAAAACCGTGAGGGCAGCGCTGTCTCTCTCGGCGCGATCCTGCTGTGGGTCGCCCATCGCCTGGATATTATGCTGGTGCCGGTGATTTTCCCCACCCAGCTGATCCTGCGCACCGAGTCTGAAGAGGGCGAGCTGTGGCTGATCAATCCGTTTAACGGTGATACCCTGGATGAACATACCCTTGAGGTCTGGCTGAAGGGGAATATCAGCCCGGTGGCCGAGCTGTTTAATGAGGATCTCGACGAGGCGGATAACGCCGAGGTGATCCGCAAGCTGCTCGACACCCTGAAATCGTCGCTGATGGAAGAGCGGCAGATGGAGCTGGCCCTGCGCGCCAGCGAAGCGCTGCTGCAGTTTAATCCTGAAGACCCGTATGAGATCCGCGACCGCGGGCTGATTTATGCCCAGCTGGAGTGTGACCACGTGGCGCTGACTGATTTAAGCTACTTTGTTGAACAGTGCCCGGAAGATCCGATCAGCGAGATGATCCGGGCGCAAATCAACTCGATTTCGCATAAACATACTACGTTGCATTAATCCGATTCAAATCTGAACCCTGATAAGGCGATCTTATGAAACAAAAAGTGGTTAGCATTGGCGATATCAACGTCGCGAACGACCTGCCGTTCGTGCTGTTCGGTGGCATGAACGTACTGGAATCCCGCGACCTCGCCATGCGTATCTGCGAACACTACGTGACCGTGACCCAGAAGCTGGGCATCCCGTACGTCTTCAAAGCCTCTTTTGATAAAGCTAACCGTTCCTCTATTCACTCTTACCGTGGCCCGGGCCTGGAAGAGGGGATGAAGATTTTCCAGGAACTGAAGCAGACCTTCGGCGTAAAAATCATCACCGACGTTCACGAAGCCAGCCAGGCGCAGCCGGTTGCCGACGTGGTTGACGTGATCCAGCTTCCGGCATTCCTGGCTCGCCAGACTGACCTGGTTGAAGCGATGGCGAAAACCGGTGCGGTGATTAACGTGAAGAAACCGCAGTTCGTCAGCCCGGGCCAGATGGGGAACATCGTCGATAAGTTCCACGAAGGCGGCAATGATAAAGTGATTCTTTGCGATCGCGGCAGCAACTTCGGCTATGACAACCTGGTCGTGGATATGCTGGGCTTCAGCGTGATGAAAAACGTCACCAACAACTCCCCGGTGATCTTCGACGTGACCCATGCCCTGCAGTGCCGCGACCCGTTTGGTGCTGCATCCGGTGGCCGTCGTGCTCAGGTGGCTGAACTGGCGCGTGCCGGTATGGCAACCGGCCTGGCCGGTCTGTTTATCGAAGCGCATCCGGATCCGGAAAATGCGAAATGCGACGGCCCGTCCGCGCTGCCGCTGGCGAAGCTGGAGCCGTTCCTGCGTCAGATTAAAGCGATTGATGACCTGGTGAAAAACTTTGAAGAGCTGAATACCGAAGCGTAATCACGCGTAAGGTTGGACCAGAAAGGAAAATCCCCCGCTGATGAAGTCGGGGGATTTTTTTACCCGTAGCGTACCGTTCTTACTCGACGGTCAGGATACGGGTGGTATTGGTTGAGCCGATGGTGCTCATCACGTCGCCCTGGGTGACGATAACCAGATCGCCGGAGACCAGGTAGCCTTTGTCGCGCAGCAGGTTAACCGCTTCGCTAGCGGCAACCACGCCTTCGCCTTCGCCGTCGTAATGTACCGGGGTAACGCCGCGATACAGCGAGGTCAGGTTCAGGGTGCGCTCATGACGGGACATGGCGAAAATCGGCAGGCCGGAGCTGATACGGGAAGTCATCAGCGCGGTGCGGCCGGATTCGGTCATGGTAATAATCGCCGTCACGCCCTTCAGGTGGTTTGCCGCGTACATTGCCGACATGGCAATCGCTTCTTCCACGTTGTCGAACTCGACGTCCAGACGGTGTTTAGAGACGTTAATGCTCGGGATTTTTTCTGCACCGAGGCAGACGCGGGCCATTGCGGCAACGGTCTCAGCAGGATACTGACCGGCGGCGGTTTCGGCAGAGAGCATCACCGCATCGGTACCGTCCAGCACGGCGTTTGCCACGTCCATGACTTCCGCACGGGTAGGCATCGGGTTGGTGATCATCGACTCCATCATCTGAGTCGCGGTGATGACCGCACGGTTCAGCTTACGGGCGCGGCGGATCAGGGTTTTCTGGATACCGACCAGCTCCGGGTCACCGATTTCGACCCCGAGGTCGCCACGGGCAACCATCACCACGTCGGAGGCGAGGATCACGTCATCCATCGCGTCCTGATCGCAGACGGCTTCCGCGCGTTCAACTTTCGCCACGATTTTGGCATCGCAGCCGGCGTCGCGGGCCAGACGGCGGGCGTAGTTCAGGTCTTCGCCGCAGCGCGGGAAGGAGACGGCCAGGTAATCGACGCCAATCTGCGCGGCGGTCAGGATATCGGCCTTGTCTTTTTCGGTCAGGGCTTCGGCAGAGAGGCCGCCGCCCAGTTTATTGATGCCTTTATTGTTGGAGAGCGGGCCACCGACGGTCACTTCGGTAAACACCTTCATGCCCTGAACTTCCAGCACTTTCAGCTGCACACGACCGTCGTCAAGCAGCAGGATATCGCCCGGGACCACGTCAGCAGGCAGGCCTTTATAGTCGATACCGACTTTTTCTTTGTCGCCTTCGCCTTTGCCAAGGTTGGCGTCGAGCAGGAATTTATCACCAATATTGAGGAAGACCTTGCCTTCCTTAAAGGTGGATACGCGGATTTTCGGGCCCTGCAGGTCGCCGAGGATCGCCACATGGCGTCCCAGTTTGGCGGCGATTTCGCGGACTTTATCGGCGCGAAGTTTATGGTCTTCCGGGGTCCCGTGAGAGAAGTTCATACGAACAACGTTGGCACCTGCGGCAATAATTTTTTCGAGGTTGTTATCGCGATCCGTTGCCGGGCCTAACGTAGTGACAATCTTAGTTCTGCGAAGCCTTCTGGACATGTAATACTCCGTTGAGTGAAACAACTCAGGTGTTGCGTGAACAGGGATTCGGTTATCCGCATGCCGCAACGGCATAATGGGAACTTAACCGAACGACAGAATAAGTTACAGCTTTGTTATCAGCTTTTAATGGTTATCGCTTCCGGGAAGCAGCTCTTTATCAAAACGCGATTCCTTCAGCGCTTCTTTGACACGCTTCAAGTTATCCCTGAATTTTGCCCCGCGACGCAGAGTAAATCCGGTTGCCAGCACGTCAATCACCGTTAGCTGTGCCAGCCGCGACACCATTGGCATATAAATATCGGTATCTTCAGGCACATCCAACGTAATCGCGAGGGTCGCTTCGCGGGCCAGCGGCGTTCCGGCGGAGGTGAGGGCGATTACCATCGCGTCATTTTCCCGCGCCAGCTGCGCCAGCTCCACCAGATTCTTTGTGCGTCCGGTATGGGAAATCAGCACAACCACGTCGTCATCGCTACAATTCATACAGCTCATTCGTTGCAGCACAATGTCGTCAGAGTAAACTACCGGCACGTTGAAACGAAAGAACTTGTTCATCGCATCGTGGGCGACGGCGGCGGAAGAGCCGAGGCCGAAAAAGGCAATTTTCTTGGCCTGCGTCAGCAGATCGACGGCGCGGTTAACGGCGGACATATCCAGCGACTGCCGCACATGATCGAGGCTGGCCATCGCGGATTCAAAAATTTTGCCGGTATAGGCCTCAACGCTGTCGTCTTCATCGACATTGCGGTTAACATAGGGCGTGCCGTTAGCCAGACTCTGGGCCAGATGCAGTTTAAAATCGGGGAATCCACGGGTCGCCATACTGCGGCAAAAACGGTTAACGGTAGGCTCGCTGACCGAGGCCTCAAGCGCCAGTGCGGCAATGCTTGAATGAATGGCCCGATCCGGGTTAGCCAGGATCACATCGGCTACTTTGCGCTCGGATTTGCTTAGGTGTTCCAGTTGTACCTGGACTTTTTCCAGCATATTCATCAAAAAGTGCACTCATATTAATAACGATTTCAGTAATAAATGAAATCGTGAAGCGTTTTAGCAAGAATATACCGCCGCATCCGTAAGATGGGATGGGCAAGTGCGACAAAAAATGTTGTTTTTTTTCAATACATGATCAGAGTCGGGTTTTACAGACGAAGAATAATAACCGGCGGTTGAGGTTTGTTCATCCGTAAAGCCCGTAAGCCAGCATCCGGGGCGAAATAGCACGCATTGACCGCTGCCCGGGCTTTCGGCAAGGCCGTAAACACAGTACAGTGCAGCGTAATAAAATTACAAGTAAGGCCTGGCAGACGAACCAGGTTATCCAACTGAGGAGAATGACATGGCGGTAACGCAAACAGCCCAGGCATGCGATCTGGTCATTTTCGGCGCGAAAGGCGATCTGTCGCGTCGTAAACTGCTGCCTTCCCTGTATCAGCTTGAAAAAGCCGGCCAGCTCCACCCGGATACCCGCATTATCGGGGTGGGTCGCGCAGACTGGGATAAAGAGGCCTGGACTAAGGTGGTGCGAGAAGCGCTGGAAACCTTTATGAAGGAGAAAATCGATGCGGGCCTGTGGGATACGCTGAGCGGTCGCCTCGATTTCTGTAACCTTGACGTCAACGACACCACGGCTTTTACCCGTCTGGGCGAGATGCTGGACCAGGAAAATCGCATCACCATTAACTACTTTGCGATGCCGCCGAGCACCTTTGGCGCAATCTGTAAAGGCCTTGGGGAAGCGAAGCTGAACGCCAAACCGGCACGCGTAGTGATGGAAAAACCGCTGGGCACTTCGCTGGCGACGTCCCGCGAGATCAACGACCAGGTGGGTCAGTACTTCGAAGAGTGTCAGGTCTACCGTATTGACCACTATCTCGGCAAAGAGACGGTGCTTAACCTGCTGGCGCTGCGCTTTGCCAACTCCCTGTTTGTGAATAACTGGGATAACCGCACTATCGATCACGTGGAAATCACCGTCGCCGAAGAAGTCGGGATCGAAGGCCGCTGGGGCTACTTCGACCAGGCCGGTCAGATGCGCGATATGATTCAGAACCACCTTCTGCAGATCCTCTGCATGATCGCCATGTCGCCGCCGTCGGACCTGTCCGCCGACAGCATTCGCGATGAGAAAGTGAAGGTGCTGAAAGCCCTGAAGCGTATCGATCGCTCCAACGTCCGTGAGAAAACCGTGCGCGGCCAGTACAGTGCCGGTTTTGCCCAGGGCAAAAAAGTGCCGGGCTATCTGGAAGAAGAGGGCGCCAACAAAACCAGTAACACCGAAACCTTCGTGGCGATCCGCGTCGATATCGAAAACTGGCGCTGGGCGGGGGTACCTTTCTATCTGCGTACCGGTAAACGTCTTCCGGCCAAGTGTTCAGAAGTCGTGGTCTACTTTAAGAACCCGGAACTGAACCTGTTCAAAGAGTCCTGGCAGGAGCTGCCGCAGAATAAACTGACCATCCGCCTGCAGCCGGATGAGGGCGTGGATATCCAGATCCTCAACAAAGTTCCGGGTCTGGACCACAAACACAACCTGCAAACCACCAAGCTGGATCTGAGCTACTCAGAGACCTTTAACGAGACGCACCTGGCCGATGCCTACGAGCGTCTGCTGCTGGAAACCATGCGCGGTATTCAGGCCCTGTTCGTTCGTCGTGACGAAGTGGAAGAGGCCTGGAAGTGGGTTGACTCCATCACTGAAGCCTGGGCGGCCGATCAGGATGCGCCTAAGCCATATCAGGCGGGTACCTGGGGCCCGGTGGCCTCGGTAGCGATGATCACCCGCGACGGTCGTTCCTGGAACGAATTCGAGTGATTTTTAGCCACAAGATACCTGTTACGTTACTGGTAACATGATCTAAGGCAGAATCCCGCACATTTTTTACTCTTTTAAGCCCCGACTGGATTCACCAGCGGGGCTTTTTTTATTACACTGGCTGAAGCGATTTTGCCCCTGGTGCTAAAGGGAACAACGTTTCAGTAATGTGAGCGTCCGTTTGAACCCGTAGCCCGGAAAAAATAAATTTTAAGGAGCTTTTATGAATCCTGAATTGTTACGGGTAACACAACGAATCATTGCCCGTTCGCACGACACTCGCAGCGCCTACCTTGCCCGTATCGAGCAGGCGAAAAGTGAGACGGTCCAGCGCTCAACTCTGGCCTGCGGTAATCTGGCCCACGGTTTCGCCGCCTGCCAGCCCGATGATAAAGCCTCGCTGAAAAGCATGCTGCGCAACAATATCGCCATCATCACCTCCTACAACGACATGCTCTCCGCCCACCAACCCTACGAACGCTACCCGGACATCATCCGCCGTGCGCTGCACTCGGTTAACGCCGTCGGGCAGGTTGCTGGCGGTGTACCGGCGATGTGTGACGGTGTTACCCAGGGGCAGGACGGGATGGAACTGTCACTCCTGAGCCGGGAAGTGATTGCCATGTCGGCGGCGGTGGGCCTGTCCCACAATATGTTCGACGGGGCGCTTTATCTCGGCGTCTGCGACAAAATCGTCCCGGGGCTTGCGATGGCGGCGCTGTCGTTTGGCCATTTACCGGCCATTTTTGTGCCGTCCGGGCCGATGGCCAGCGGCCTGCCGAATAAAGAGAAAGTCCGTATTCGTCAGCTGTACGCCGAAGGAAAAGTGGACAGAATGGCGCTGCTTGAGTCGGAAGCGGCCTCTTATCACGCACCGGGCACCTGTACCTTCTACGGCACCGCTAACACGAACCAGATGGTCGTGGAATTTATGGGCATGCAGCTGCCGGGATCCTCCTTTGTGCATCCGGATGCTGAACTGCGCGAAGCCCTGACCACCGCGGCGGCGCGTCAGGTAACACGCCTGACCGGCAACGGTAATAGCTGGATGCCGCTGGGTAAAATGGTCGATGAGAAAGTGGTGGTTAACGGTATCGTGGCCCTGCTGGCAACCGGCGGCTCCACCAACCACACCATGCACCTGGTGGCGATGGCGCGTGCGGCGGGCATCATCATTAACTGGGATGACTTCTCTGACCTGTCGGCAATTGTGCCGCTGATGGCGCGTCTCTACCCGAATGGCCCGGCTGATATCAACCACTTCCAGGCGGCCGGTGGCGTACCGGTGCTGATTCGTGAACTGCTGAAAGGCGGTCTGCTGCATGAAGACGTCAACACGGTAGCCGGGTTTGGCCTTTCGCGCTATACCCTCGAGCCCTGGCTGAACAACGGCGAGCTGGACTGGCGTGACGGTGCCAGCGCCTCACTGGATGATGCGGTCATCGCCACCATTGAGAAGCCGTTCTCGAAACATGGCGGCACCAAAGTGCTGAGCGGCAACCTTGGCCGTGCGGTGATGAAAACCTCTGCGGTCCCGGTCGAAAATCAGGTGATCGAAGCGCCGGCGGTGATTTTTGAAAGCCAGCACGACGTTTTACCTGCCTTTGACGCCGGTTTACTGGACCGTGATTGCGTCGTTGTTGTGCGACATCAAGGGCCTAAAGCGAACGGCATGCCAGAATTACATAAACTCATGCCGCCACTTGGTGTATTATTGGACCGCTGTTTCAAAATTGCATTAGTTACCGATGGACGGCTCTCCGGCGCATCAGGTAAAGTGCCGTCAGCGATTCATGTGACACCGGAAGCGTATGACGGCGGGTTGCTGGCAAAAGTGCATGACGGCGACATCATTCGTGTTAACGGCCAGACGGGTGAGTTAACACTGATGGTGGATGAAGAAGTCCTGGCGGCACGTCAGCCACATATTCCTGACCTGAGCGCGGCGCGCGTGGGAACAGGGCGTGAAATGTTCGGCGCACTGCGGGAAAAACTTTCCGGTGCGGAACAGGGCGCGACCTGCATCGACTTTTAAGACGACAAGATTTGTAAATTCAGGCGAGAGAATATTTCTGATGAAAAACTGGAAAACAACTGCTGAAACAATCCTGAAAACTGGCCCGGTAGTGCCGGTTATCGTAGTCAATAAACTGGAACACGCCGTGCCGATGGCAAAAGCGCTGGTTGCCGGTGGCGTACGCGTGCTGGAAGTGACGCTGCGTACCCCGTGCGCCATGGACGCTATCCGCGCTATCGCCAAAGAAGTGCCGGAGGCTATTATCGGTGCCGGTACCGTACTGAATCCGCAGCAGCTGGCGGAAGTGACCGAAGCGGGCGCGCAGTTCGCCATCAGCCCGGGTCTGACCGAGCCGCTGCTGAAAGCCGCTACCGAAGGCACTATCCCGCTGATCCCGGGTATCAGCACCGTGTCTGAACTGATGCTGGGTATGGACTACGGTCTGAAAGAATTCAAATTCTTCCCGGCGGAAGCCAACGGCGGCACCAAAGCGCTGCAGGCCATTGCCGGTCCGTTCGCGCAGGTCCGTTTCTGCCCGACCGGCGGGATCTCTCCGGCCAACTACCGTGACTACCTGGCGCTGAAAAGCGTCCTGTGCATCGGCGGCTCCTGGCTGGTTCCGGCGGATGCGCTGGAAGCCGGTGACTACGATCGTATCACTAAGCTGGCGCGCGAAGCCGTAGAAGGCGCGAAGCTGTAAGCATTAAAAAACCCGGCGGTTTGCCGGGTTTGTCATATCACCAACGGGCCTGCGTTTACGCGGCCCGTTTTTTTTAGCCTTTAACGACCACCGCTGCCGCCGCGTTTTTGGCGCGCTCAACCGCATCTTCAACCGTATCGGCAACGGCCAGCGCCACGCCCAGACGACGTGTTCCGTCGATCTCTGGCTTGCCGAACAGGCGCAGCTGCAGGCCAGCGCCAACCGCCGCGTCGATATTGCCGAAGGTCACATCCTGGCTGGTCAGTTCCGGCAGGATCACCGCCGAGGCCGCCGGACCGTACTGGCGAACGCCACCCACGGGCAGACCGAGGAAGGCGCGGACGTGCAGGGCGAATTCCGACTGATCCTGGGAGATCAGCGTCACCATGCCGGTGTCGTGCGGGCGAGGGGAGACCTCGCTGAAGACGACCTCGTCGCCGCAGACGAAGAGTTCCACGCCGAACAGGCCGTGTCCGCCGAGGGCCAGCACAACCTGGCTGGCAATCGCCTGAGCGCGTTCCAGCGCCAGCGGGCTCATCTGCTGCGGCTGCCAGGATTCACGGTAGTCGCCGTCTTCCTGACGGTGGCCGATGGGGTCGCAGAAGTGCACGCCGTCGACGGCGCTGACGGTCAGAAGCGTAATCTCGAAATCAAAATTCACCACGCCTTCAACAATCACCCGACCGGCACCGGCGCGGCCGCCCTGTTGTGCATACTCCCAGGCGCGAGCCAGTTGATCGGCGGTGCGGATAAAGCTCTGGCCTTTGCCGGAGGAGCTCATGACCGGCTTGATAATGCAGGGCAGGCCAATTTCTTCCACCGCCTGGCGGAAAGCCGCTTCGCTGTCGGCAAAGCGGTAGCTGGAGGTAGGCAGGGAGAGCTCTTCCGCAGCCAGACGACGAATACCTTCCCGGTTCATGGTCAGACGGGCGGCGCGGGCGCAGGGAACCACTTTCTGTCCACCCTGTTCCAGTTCGATAAGCATATCGGTGGCGATGGCTTCGATTTCCGGCACGATATAATCGGGTTTTTCCTCGGCGACCAGCGCTTTCAGCGCGTTACCGTCCAGCATATTGATAACGTGGGCGCGGTGGGCCACGTGCATCGCCGGGGCATCCGCATAGCGGTCTACCGCAATCACTTCCAGCCCAAGGCGCTGGCACTCAATCGCCACTTCTTTTCCCAGTTCCCCTGAGCCCAGTAACATTACGCGTGTTGCCGCAGGACGCAGCGCCGTTCCTAATACCGTCATAGCCGATTTCCGATAGCAAAAAAATTTCGCCACAGTATAAACGAAAACGTTTGCGTCTGTCTTTTAACACTTGCGCTTGTTTAAACGGCGCGCTATTGTACTGTACAAATACACAGTAATGAGGCTGCATCATGACGGTTGAAGTGAAATACGTGGTCATTCGCGAAGGTGAGGAAAAGATGTCATTTACCAGCAAAAAGGATGCGGACGCATACGACAAAATGCTCGATATGGCAGATGTGCTGGGAAGCTGGCTGGGTACCGCACCTGTCGAACTCGACGATGCCGCTCGCGAGGGTATGGCGCTGTGGCTGGCCGAGCGCAAAGATATCCTCAGCGCAATCCTCAAGTCGGGTCAGCTGCCTGCTGCTGCGGAAACCGACGCGGAAACGGAATCGACCGGGACCGATGCGGTGGATATCACCACCGCGGCAAAGCGGGTCAAAGCCGCGTAATTTGCGCATCTTTAGCCGGGCCAGACATTTCCTGACGCCCGCTCACCTAATCTGGGCGGATTGTTATCAGCTATCTGAGGAAAATCATGGCTAACTGGCTCAATCAACTCCAGTCGCTGCTGGGGCAGAAAGGCGCATCCTCCTCCTCGTCCGGTGAGCAGGGGCTCAGCAAACTGCTGGTACCGGGCGCGCTGGGCGGCCTGGCAGGGTTTCTGGTCGGCAATAAATCATCGCGCAAGCTACTGACCAAATACGGCACCGGCGCGCTGCTGGTTGGCGGTGGCGCGGTGGCCGGCACCGTGCTGTGGAACAAGTATAAAGACAAGATCCGTACCGCTCATCAGGGCGAGCCGCAGTTCGGCCAGCAGAGCTCGCCTCTGGACGTGCGCACGGAGCGGCTGATCCTCGCCCTGGTGTTTGCGGCGAAAAGCGACGGTCATATTGACGATAACGAGCGTGCGGCTATCGAACAGCAGATGCGCGAGGCGGGCGTGGAAGAGCAGGGACGGGCACTGGTTGCGCAGGCCATCGAGCAGCCGTTAGATCCCCAGCGCCTGGCGCGGGATATCCGTAACGAGGAAGAAGCGCTTGAGGTTTACTTCCTCAGCTGCGCGGCCATCGATATCGATCACTTTATGGAGCGCAGCTACCTGAACGCGCTCGGCGACGCCCTGAAAATTCCTCAGGACGTGCGTGACGGCATTGAGCAGGATCTTAAACAGCAAAAACAGGCACTTCCGGGCTAATATTTTTGCCCTGACAACAGGTTTCGCTTGCATCGTGGCTGACATTTGCCACCCTTAGGGAATGTCTTCTCTGATAAGTACGAATGTCATGCCACCAAAAGCGAAACCGATCCCTTACGCTATCACCACCCACGGTGATACCCGCATCGATAACTACTACTGGCTGCGCGACGATACCCGCTCACAGCCGGACGTGCTGGACTACCTCAAGCAGGAGAATGCCTGGGGCCACAAGGTGATGGCTTCCCAGCAGGCCTTGCAGGACCGGGTCCTGAAAGAGATTATCGACCGTCTGCCGCAGCGGGATATTTCCGCGCCCTACGTAAAAAACGGCTACCGCTACCGCAGTATTTATGAGCCAGGTCTTGAGTACGCAATCTACCAGCGTCAGCCGGCCCAGAGCGCCGAATGGGATGCCTGGGAGACGCTGCTGGATGGCAACGAACGGGCGGCGAACAGCGAATTTTATACGCTCGGCGCGATTGCCATTTCCCCGGATAATACCCTGATGGCGCTGGCGGAAGATTACCTCTCCCGTCGTCAGTACGGGCTGCGTTTTCGCCATCTGGAAAGCGGAAACTGGTATCCGGAAGTGCTGGAGAACATTGAGCCGGATGTGGTCTGGGCCAATGATTCAAAAACGCTCTACTATGTGCGCAAGCATGCGGTGACTCTGCTGCCGTACCAGGTCTGGCGGCATACGTTGGGTAACCCGGTCAGTCTGGATGAGCTGATTTATGAGGAGCACGACGAAACCTTTTACGTCAGCCTGCATAAAACGACCTCCCGCCATTTTGTGGTGATCGACCTCGCCAGCGCTACTACCAGCGAGGCGCTGTTGCTGGATGCCGAACTGGCGGACGCGCAGCCGCAGGTCTTCCTGCCGCGCCGCAAGGATCATGAATATAATCTCGACCACTACCACCATCGTTTTTATCTGCGCTCTAACCGGGACGGGAAAAACTTTGGCCTCTATCAGACGCCGAAACGCGATGAGCAGGCCTGGCAGACGCTGATCCCGGCCCGGGATGAGGTGATGCTGGAAGATTTTACCCTGTTCCGCGACTGGCTGGTGGTGGGCGAGCGTCAGCGCGGCCTGACCAGCCTGCGGCAGATTAATGTCCAGAGCGGCGAGAGTACCGGGATCGCATTTGATGATCCGGCCTATGTCAGCTGGATCGCCAGTAATCCGGAGCCGGAAACGTCCCGCCTGCGCTACGGCTACTCGTCCATGACGACGCCGGATACGCTGTTTGAGCTGGATATGGATACGGGTGAACGGCAGGTCCTTAAACAGAGTGAGGTGGCCGGTTTTGATGCGGGTCACTATCGCAGCGAGCGACTGTGGGTGAAGGCCCGCGACGGCGTCGAACTGCCCGTCTCGCTGGTTTATCATCGGGAACACTTCAGACCGGGGCATAATCCGCTGCTGGTTTACGGCTATGGTTCCTACGGTGCCAGCATGGATGCAGACTTCAGCAGTAGCCGTCTGAGCCTGCTGGATCGCGGGTTTGTTTTTGCCATTGCTCACGTGCGCGGCGGCGGCGAACTGGGTCAGCAGTGGTACGAGGACGGCAAATTCCTTAACAAGAAAAATAGCTTTACGGACTATATCGACGCCAGCGAGGCGCTATTAGCTCAGGGCTATGGCGATCCGGCACTCTGCTACAGCATGGGCGGCAGTGCGGGCGGACTGCTGGTGGCTAACGTTATTAACCAGCGCCCGGACCTGTTTCACGGTGTGGTGGCGCAGGTGCCTTTTGTTGACGTGCTGACGACAATGCTGGATGAATCCATCCCGTTGACCACCGGCGAGTTCGAAGAGTGGGGCGATCCGCAGGATAAAACGTACTACGACTATATCAAGAGCTATAGCCCCTACGATGGGGTGACGGTGCAGGATTATCCTCATTTGCTGGTGACCACCGGCCTGCACGACTCCCAGGTGCAGTACTGGGAACCAGCCAAGTGGGTCGCAAAGCTACGGGAACTGAAAACCGACGATCGGCTGCTGCTGCTGTGTACCGATATGGATTCCGGCCACGGCGGGAAATCCGGGCGTTTTCGCAGCTACGAAGGGGTGGCGATGGAGTATAGCTTCCTGATTGCGCTGGCCCAGGGGACATTACCGGGCCAGACGGTCTGATCAGTCTCCCAGATAGTGCTTCAGGGTGAGGCGCATTTCCGGGGTCATATTGGTCAGATTATTGGACAGCCAGCGCAGGTAGCCGGGGTCGCGCTCCGCCACTTCTGAGACGGGCTTACCGCGATATTTACCGAACGGGAAGGTGGTCAGCAGCGCAGGACGGCCGGTGATGGTTACCATATCGTCGGGCGTCCAGCCGGAGGTATTAATGATATCGATCAGCAGGGCGGCGGTGATATAGCAGTCATACAGCGCCCGGTGGTGATGCAGGCCGGGCGGAGTGGCGACGTTTAGCTTGCGGGATTTATACAGCGCCATATTGCTGTATTTGATCCCCGGCCAGAGGCGGCGGGCCAGCTTCATGGTGCAGATCCAGTCGCCCTGCATCTCCGGCAGGACCCGACGGTCAAAGCTGGCATTGTGCGCCACGTAAAAATGGCTGCCCTGATAGTGGGGAACGATCTCTTCTATCCACGGCTGGTTGACGACCATCGCTTCGGTAATGCGGTGAATGGCCATCGCCTGGGGGCTGATAGGGCGGTCCGGGCGGACCAGGTGGCTCATGGGGTTGGTTATTTGACCGTCAACAACATCGACAGAGGCAATCTCGACCACGCCGCCCTGCAAATCGCAGGTTTCGGTATCGATAACGCGTAACATGGCACACTCCTGGCCGTAAAAAGGGTAGCGTAATAGAATGCTCACCCCTTGCCAACCCCGGGATACGGTTTCGCCGCGGGTGCGGTGCCGCATCGCGTCCGGGATTTATCACGCAGGTGGATGATTACTTCATTTTAGGTTCCCACGGCAGGCGGGATAAATTCACCGAGGCCAGGCGGTGAGCAATCAGCCTTTCACGGAACCAGCCGCGCAGATGCTCGGGTTGTTCGCGTTCGACAACCTCGGGCACGATGGGCATATTGTAGCGTTCTTTAAATGCCACCCCTGCGGCAGCGAGATCGACATTCACCTTGTCCATCTCTTCCTGCTCAAGGGTCGCCAGATTCTTGTTCATTTTTTTCTCCTGAGTTCGCGGCACAGAACTTACTAAGCTTGTCGCATAATGGCAAGCCTGTCCCGATTCCACCTCGACGGCCCAATTATACAACGGTATGCTTTTAGCAATATAGATAACCATAAGGAATGGCAAAGATGGCTTTCATTTCTGTACGGCGTCGTCCGGCGCTCTGGCTTATCGCCACCCTGTTTGTCACCCCCGGCGTTTTCGCCCATGCCCACCTGGAACACCAGTATCCCGCCGCGGATGCGCAGGTTGATGCCGCGCCCCAGGCGCTGACGCTGAATTTTTCCGAAGGCATAGAGCCACAGTTCAGCGGCCTGACCCTGACCGGTCCCGGCGAAACGGCGATTGAAACCGGTAAGGCGAAGCGTAATGAAAAGGATAATAAACAGCTTATTGTTCCGCTGAGCCAGCCGCTACAGCCCGGCGAGTATCGCGTCGACTGGCACGTCGTCTCGGTGGACGGCCACAAAACCAAAGGGCGCTATCAGTTTAGCGTGCGCTAGCCCATGCTAACCCTGACCTGGGTAAGCCTGCGTTTCCTCCATTTCCTGGCGCTGATGCTGGCGTTTGGCTGGGCGCTTTACTGTGCCTGGCTGGCACCGTCAACGCTCAGGCCGCTGCTGACCCGACGTTTTCAGCGTATTCAGCGGCATGCGCTGATCGTCAATGCACTCAGTGCCACCCTGATGTTTGCCGTGCTCGGCGGCCAGATGGGCGATGGCTGGGCGGATGTGCTCCGGCCTGAGATCTGGCAGGCGGTGGCGACAACCCGCACCGGCAGCATCCTGCTCTGGCAGGGCGTACTGGCATGGATAACGCTTGGCCTGGCGCTGATGCAGCCGCGTCGGGTTCAGGGACTGCTGCTGATTTTCTGCGTGGTTCAGCTGCTGTTGCTGGCCGGGGTAGGGCATGCGGCCATGAACGATGGCATTACCGGCGTCCTGCAGCGTGTTAATCGCGGCCTGCACCTGCTGTGCGCGGCGAGCTGGCTGGGTGGGCTGCTGCCGCTGCTTTACTGCATCCAGCTCTCCCACGGGCGCTGGCGACCGGCGGCAATCTACACCATGATGCGCTTTTCCCGCTATGGGCACCTTGCCGTGGCGGGCGTGCTTTTCAGCGGGGCGATCAACAGCTGGCTGATTCAGGGCGCGCTGATCGCACCGGGCAGCCTTTACGGGCGCATGTTGTTGTTTAAATGTGCGTTAGTGCTGCTGATGGTGGCAATTGCCCTCGTGAACAGGTATGTTCTGGTACCACGAATGCGCACCGGCACAAGCCAGGCGCAGCAGATGTTTATCCGCATGACACAAAGTGAAATGGTGCTCGGGGTGCTGGTGCTGGCAACGGTCAGCCTGTTTGCCACTCTGGAACCCTTCTGAACGGACTGATAAAACCATGAAGCGAATTATACTTTCTCTGCTCTTACTGACCTCTTCCGGCATGGCGCTGGCCGCGCCGCAGGTGATCACCGTTAGCCGCTTTGAGATGGGTAAGGATAAATGGGCCTTTACGCGTGAAGAAGTTATGCTGACCTGCCGACCGGGCAAGGCGCTGTTTGTGATCAACCCCAGCACTCTGGTCCAGTACCCGATCAATGACGTGGCGCAGAAGCGCGTCGACAGCGGTGAAAGCAAAGGCCAGTCCATTGATATCATCCTGGCAGACGATCCGAACCATCCGGGCCAGAAGATGAGCCTCGCACCCTTTATTGAACGTGCGGAAACCCTCTGCTAGTTTTCTACGCTAACGTACTGGTCGCAAATAAAAAAACCGCAGGCTTCTGCAAAGAGGCGCTGCGGTTTTTTGTATAGACCCCTCAGTTTTGCGGGCCTCTTTCGCCGCGGACTGGAAAAGCTGACGCGGTCATCTATTCTTAAGTGGCAAGGCGACTTCGCCTGCATTAATGCCAACTTTTAGCGCACGGCTCTCTCCCAGGAGCCATTTCCCTGGACCAAATACAGGAATCGTATTTGGTCTTTTTTTATCCTTATGAAATGTAAGCTACTTCGCGATTTCATCCTGAAAAAATTCGAAAGCCCACATCCGCTTCAAAACATAACATACTCTGCCAGGCTAACGTCCAGCTATTTTTGGTAATTAATAGGGTTTGTCTGACAGGGTAATCAGTAAAAAGCCCGCACTTTTGGCGGGCTTCAGAAGGGATGTAAGCTTAAGTCAGCTAGTGAAGAGTGAGAACCATTTCCACCGCACTATCCCTGTCCAGCCACTCCACAATCTGCTCCGCCGTCATCGGTCTCGCAAAGTAATACCCCTGTGCTTCATCGCAGCCAAACTGACGCAGGATGGTGGCCGTTTCTTTATCTTCGACGCCCTCGGCCAGCACCAGGTAATCCAGCTCTTTCAGCATGGTAATAATATTTCGGGCGATAATCTGACTGCCGGCGTCGGTGGTTATCTGGTTTATCAGGGAGCGGTCCAGCTTGATGATGTCGATAGGAATACGGCGGAGATAGCTGATATTGCTGTAACCGGCGCCGAAGTCATCAAGCAGGATTTTAAAGCCCAGCGCTTTCAGGTTATCCAGTTCCAGCAGCGCGGTCTGGCTTTCCAGCACTTTTTCCGTCTCCAGACATTCGATGCGAATATCATTCGGCGTCAGGCCGGAAAAGGTGACCATATCGGCAAGCTGCCGGGCGAAGCCGCTGCGGGAGAAGTCGCTGACGGTGATATTTAGCGAGACAGGTATGGTGATACCCTGCGCACGCCATATCTGTAGCTGCTGCAGCGCCCGGCGAATGACCCACTGGGTAAGCGAAGCCATCAGCGTTGTCCGTTCGGCCAGGGCCACAATGGTCGATGGGGGAACATTGCCTTTTTCCGGATGGTTCCAGCGCAGCAGCGCCTCCACGCCTTCGGTTTTCCCCGTATGCAGTGAAATTTTAGGCTGATAGACCAGATAGAGCTGGTCGCTGGATTTTATTGCTTCGCCGAGATCGTACAGCAAGCGGAAATCGGTATTGCGCTTGTCATCCATCACCGGATCGAATTCCACCAGCGCTGTATCCTGACGTATGGCTTCGTGCAGGGCGCTTACGCCACGGCGAAAGACTTCCTGACCGGGAATTTCGCGCGGCTCGAAGGTGAGGTAGCCTGCATGCGTCTGCAGCTGGATTTCGATATCGCCGGTAATCTTCGCCTGGGTATGTGGGATCGTACGCGCCTTCTCAAGCAGCTCACTCGCCTCATCGGTTTTCACCAGGACAGCATAGCGCCCGGTGGCGAACGCATACAGCGGCGTGGCCTCCGTTAAATTAAGGCGTAAGCGTAGCAGCGGACCAAAGCTGCGCAGCATTTTTTCCACGGCGGCCAGGCCCAGATAACGGGAAAGCTCATAGGCGCGGGGCATATCAATACAGTCGAAAATAACCAGCGTCCAGGGTTCTGGCACGTCAGAAAAGGCGAGGCGGTTGATCTCGTTCAGCATGCTCACCCGATTGGGCAGGCCGGTCAGGGGATCGATACGCCCGACGGAGTACCAGGACTGAAGATACTCGCTGGTGAGTTTTGCCACCCGCAGAAACTGGTCGATCTGCAGCTGATTGGGACAGGAAGGCTGATTATCGGTTAAGCACAGGGTTCCGAAAACGTCCCCTTTGTGGGTCTTCAGCGGAGCGGCGGCATAGAAAATCACCGTGCCGTTAGTCACCTGCGGATGCGAGGCAAAACGCGGATCGCGCCGGGTATCATTGCAGATAATTGCCCGCGAGCTGTGGACCGAGTGCTGGCACATGGTCTCGTCCAGATGCACCTTTGTCGCCAGCGGGGGCAAATTACGCGTGCATTTAATGTACTGGAACTGGTCGTCTACAATGGTTACAAAGCTGCCAGAAACGCCCATAAGCTGGCTGGCCAGCCAGGCAAACTCGTCCAGAGTCCTGTCGCGGGGTTTATCCTCCTGGCGCAGCAGTTCCAGCGTAGCAAGTTTTTTGGTATCGCTTCTGTTTAATCCTGAAAACATGCATCACTCCGCTCGTGCGACATAGGCCTCTTAACTATGGGATTTCTGGGCGAAGCCAAAAAGGCGGCGTCAGAACTTATATAATGGCAGAAATTAGCAAAATGTTATAAATCCGTTATTGCAAATATTGCCGATATTTTTTCCACCATTTTTCAGAACGGGAGGGCATATGTATCAACGTATTGACGGTGAAAAATGGCGCTCTATCTGGGTGGTTGGCGATCTGCACGGCTGCTATCAGCAACTCATGGCCGAACTCAGGCTTCGTCACTTCAATCCCTTTGAGGATCTGCTTATTTCCGTGGGCGATCTGATCGACCGTGGTCCCGAGAGTCTGCGCTGCCTGCAACTGCTGGATGAGTCCTGGTTTATCGCGGTGCGCGGTAACCACGAGCAGATGGCGCTGGATGCTCTGGCCGGAAACGAGATGACGCTGTGGCAGCTTAACGGCGGTACCTGGCTGAGCGAAACGCCCCAGCCCCAGAGAAAAGAGGCGACATCGCAGATTCACGGCTGCCATCGGCTGCCCTGGATCATTGAAGCGCGCTGCCGGGACGGGATCCATATTATTGCCCATGCGGATTATCCGGCGCCGCACTACCGCTGGCATCAGCCGGTTGATCGGCAGCAAATACTATGGAGTCGCCAGCGGCTCACCGCCGCGCTTGAAAAACAGACGCTGGAAGGGATTGAAGGCGCGGATCACTTCTGGTTTGGGCATACGCCGCTGAAGCAGCGTTTCGACGTGGCGAATTTGCACTATATCGACACCGGGGCCGTCTTCGGCGGGGCGCTGACGTTGGTTCAGCTTCAGTAATCAAAAATCACTGTATTCGGTGGCGGGCTGCCAGAAGCCGTCAATAAACTCTTCCAGCGGGTAACAGCCACCGTGACGCATGCGCTGGTCCTTCATGGCAAACAGGCACTGCTGCTCCGTATTGAAGACATCGATAACGATGTCATCACAGCCGCCGTCCAGGTAACAAACAAAAAGTACCAGTGCGAACATTCCACCCTCAGATTTTTACAACCTGATGTTAGTGTAGGGGATGAATCGGAGCGGGGAAACTCAGAGAGGTAAATAACCCGTCTGACGGACGGGTTCCCTGTTGAGTCAGGCAAGACGCATGACCCAGGCATTGGACTGCTGGTCGTAGTGGTGGCGGTAGAGAACGGAGTGTTCCCCGTCGAGAATAGCTGGGATGCTGGTATCGGCATCCCATGCGTCGAGCTGCATACATAAATCCGGGTCGGAATTGCAGGGAATGACTAACGTTCGTTCTCCCTGCTGTTCGCCTTGCAGTTCGGCGTCATCGATTTCAAAGGTCCCGATGCGGACACTGGTTTTGCTCATATATGCTCTCCGTTGATCTGCTGGGTTCGTGGTACGACCAGTTTGTCGCCCCATCTTTCAGCCTGGACCACGGAGAGAAAAGTGCCAGTCAAAACGTGCTATTTTTTCGCGCCGTTATGCTCCGGCGGCGAACAGACGCCCGTCACGCACCAGCTCGCGGGGATAACTGTTTTTCAGACGCGAGCCCACTTTTTTTGCCAAACCCAGTGGGATCCCCTGGAAAGTGACGATCATTTCATCGCTGGCCGGAAGCGTTTCAGGCCAGACATCCCGGCCGCGATACCACTCTTCGGCCTCCTGCGGCGTTAGCTCACAGCGGTGTGCGTCGTCAGCGGCCAGGGCGATAACGGCCTCATGCTGCCAGCGGAAACCTTTGTTATGCGTCTCGGCAAGCTTCAGGCCAATACGTGAGAAGCGAACCTTGCCCAACAGGGGTTCTATTTCGGTCGGGAACAGCCAGATCTCTTTATCGCGCTGCCACAGGGAGAGACTGGCATCCCAGGCCAGTCCGGCTTTGCGGGCGGTCGCGGTGAGATCGGCGGCTTCGCGGGTTTTCAGCGGGCTGAAGGGGAATTTACCCATCTTATAGCCCGGTGCCGGCAGCGGCGCAATAGCCTGGGTCTTACGCAGGCGGGCGACAAAAAAACCTTCACAGTCATAAATTTGCGGGAAAACGTGCAGATCGCCCTCTGCCGTCAGCGCTTCGCCGGCGGTCGGGAAAAGCGCATTCAGCGGCTGACGTTCAACCGCCCCGGGATAGCGCGCCAGCAGCCATTCCACCACCTCTTCGTTCTCCTCACGGTTCAGCGTGCAGGTGGAGTAGACCAGAGTGCCACCGGGCCGCAGGGCATGGAAAGCGCTGTCGATAAGCTCCCGCTGGGTTTTGGCAATTTCACTATTGCTTTCGGCGGACCAGTTTTTTAACGCATCCGGATCTTTACGCACCACGCCTTCGCCAGAGCAGGGGGCATCGAGCAGGATCGCGTCGAAAGCTTCCGGCAGCGCGGCGCCGAAAACCCGGCCATCGAAATGGGTCAGGGCCACGTTGCTAATGCCGCAGCGGCTGATATTGGCATGCAGCACTTTGACCCGGCTGGCGGAAAATTCATTGGCGAGGATCGCGCCCTGGTTGCCCATGCGGGCGGCGATCTGCGTGGTTTTAGAACCCGGCGCGGCCGCCACGTCCATCACCCGCTGCGGTGAGTTACCGTCGGCAAACAGCGCCGTCACCGGCAGCATGGAGCTGGCTTCCTGAATATAAAAAAGGCCGCTCAGATGTTCGGCGGTGCTGCCCAGCGGGAGAGTTTCTTCATCTTCCCGGCTGATCCAGAATCCCTCTTCGCACCAGGGGATCGCACTGAGCTGCCAGCCATAAGGTGCAACCAGCGACAAAAAGTCGGCCACGGTAATCTTCAGGGTATTGACGCGAATGCTGCGCCGCAGCGGGCGCTGGCAGGCTGCGATAAAATCATCGAGCGACAGATGGGCAGGCATTGCCGCCTGCATCAGAGCCAGAAAGTCGTCGGGAAGATAAGCTGAATTTTGAGCCACGGGCGCACCACAGGGGAAAAAACGGGTGCGCAGTGTATCACAAAGGCTCCGGCGCAGGCACGCCGGAGCTTGTTGATCTTAACGCGGCAGCGCGGTTCCCCATTCGCGCCACTCTTTGGGCTCCGCTTCCAGCAGCAGGAAGTGTTTACCCGGCTGCGCCTTCGGTGCCAGCGGAGTGCCCGGCGGCGTGGCAAAGGCAATACCACCGCGAATAAATTGGTTAAAGGTGCCGGTTTTCACCACGCCGCCGATCAGCCCGAAGTCCAGGCTGTAGCCGGAGGCAAGCCAGAACACGGAGTTATTACGGACCAGGTGCTGATAATCCTTACTGATCCGCATCGCAATCATCACGCGGTCGGAAAGAGTGCCCAGCGTCAGGCCCGTGACCGTGCCGACTTCGATACCGCGGAACAGTACCGGAGTGCCGATATTCAGCGAGCCGGAGTCCGGCGCTTCGACCACGATACTCAGCCCGTCCAGATAGCGGGAGTCGGTAATGGTCGTCTCCTGCAGCGTAAAGTCGCGACGTGCCTTACCCCGGCCCGGCTCGACGTTGATATAGGGCTGGAGGATCGTATCAAGATGCTCAACGCCACCTGCAGAAATCTGCGGGGTGATCACCGAGAAGCGGGAACCGATGCGGGCGAAGGTCTCCATATACTCAGGATAAAGCACCGCCGTAGCCTGCACTTCGTTACGCTCGGTAATCAGTTTCAGAGTCTGGATCTGGCCGATATCAATCCCCAGATAGCGAATCGGCATCCCTGGCGACAGCTTCCCGGCGTCAAAGGCATGCAGGGTAATCTGACCGCCCACGGCGCGGGCCGCCGTTTCTGACGGATAAAGAATCCGCTTGTCGCCCTGACGTGCGCTGGCTCCGGCACCGCTCAGATTATCGAAGCTGATGGCACCGCGCAGGGCACGCGACAGCGGCGAAGCCTGCACGGTCAGCCCGCTGCCATTAAGCTGCACTCGGGCACCGCCTTCGGCCCAGAACACGCTATTGCTGGTCAGCAGAGAGCGGTATTCCGGTTTGATATGCAGTTCAATATCAAAGGCGTTGGCGCGAGGGCGAACGGTAATCACGTCCCCGACCTCAAACTTACGGTAGAGCACGACGGAACCGGCCTGCACATCGGGCAGAACGTCCGCCGTCAGGGTTAGCGTCGTGGTGGGGAGATCGCCCAGGCTATTTTCCAGGGCCTTATCAAGATTGGCATACAGCGGATACTGCGATTTAATCTCGCCTTTAGCACCCGGAAGGATGCGGATACCGCCGCTCAGCCATTCGCCCGCACTGGCGCCAAGAAACTCCACGCCGTCGAGGCCGACTTTGACATCTATCCGGCTGTTGACCACAAATTTGCTGTCGCCGTGTACCAGCTCGCGATACTGCGGCTCGATAGCCACCGAGAAGCTGACGCCTTTGCTGGAGAGCGTGCGTTCCAGTACCTGGCCGACCTGGACGCCGTGCAGCACCAGCGGCTGACCGGCATCAATGCCGTAGCTCTCGGGCGCGTTCAGGCTGAGGGTCATCACGTTGGGTTCCTGCAGCAGCGTTTTGGTCGCGGGCAGCACGGTAAAACGATCCCGCGGCTCGCCATCGCCCGGCACCAGTTCAAAGGTGCTGCCGGTCAGCAGACTGCTGATACCGGGGCTGTTAAGCGACAGTTTCGGGCTGCGCAGTTCGATGCGGGTATTGTCGCGCAGCAAATTGACCACGCTCGGATCGACGGTCATTTCACCCGTCACGGCACCTTCAGTGGCCAGATTGAGCTTCGTCAGTTCGCCCACTTCCAGCCCCTGATACATCAGCGGCGTGGCACCGGCTCGCAGACCGTTGCCGTCGGGCAGATCCAGCTTAATCAGCACGCCGCGCTGGCTGTGGGCCAGATCCTCATACAGGCCAAACTCATCATCCTGTGCGGCGGGCTTTGACTCGTCGGGAGAATCAAAGGCGATGGCGCCGTTGACCAGCGCCGCGAGGCTTTCCAGTTCGACCTTCGCTCCGGCCAGGCTAACATCGGCCTTCACGCCGGAAACGTTCCAGAAACGGCTGCCTTTCTTCACCAGATTGGTAAAGCGGCGTTCGATCAGGACATCGATGGTCACACCTTCTTTATTGGCATTAATGGTGTAGTCATAGACGCGGCCGACCGGGATTTTTCTGAAATAGACCAGCGACCCGCTGCTCAGCGAACCAAGATCGGGCGCGCGCAGATGGATCATCAGCTCACCGTTATTCAGGCGATATTTAGGCTGGGTATCCAGGGCCGTGAAGTGATCCTCCGGCTCGCCTTTTCCCGGCATCATGCCGATATAGTTACCGCCGACCAGCGCATCCAGCCCGGAAACCCCGGCAAGCGAAGCTTTGGGCGTGACCAGCCAGAACTGGGTCTGGCCGCGCAGGGAATCTTTCATGTCCGCCTTGATGCTGGCGACCACTTCGATTTTGTTGAGGTTTTCGCCGAGGCGAATTTCCTGCACGGTACCGACTTCCACACCCTGGTAGCGCACGGGTGTGCGGCCGGCAACAATTCCGTCAGCCGACATAAAATCGATGGTGATCGTCGTCCCGCGATCTTCGTAGCTGTTCCAGATAAGCCATCCGGCAATCATTAGCGCGATAACCGGCAGCAGCCAGAAAGGCGAAATACGTCGTTTGGTGGTAACTCGCGCCTCAGTCGGCGTAGCGGGCGTTTCCTGACTCATGTGCATCCCAAAGTAACCGGCTGTCCAGCCATTCGACAGCAAGAATAGTCAATATTACCGCAGAGCCGAAATAAAAGGCTGCGGGGCCCATCGTAAACGTCAGCAGCTGATCGCGGTTAATCAGCGACATCGTCAGTGCGATAACGAATAAATCCAGCATCGACCAGCGGCCAATCCAGGTTACGGCGCGCAGCAGCACGATGCGCGCACGCAATCCCTGCTCGCATTTGAAATGGATACTGATAAGCAGTGTAAACAGGACGATGACTTTGGTAAATGGCACCAGGATACTGGCGAAAAACACCACGGCGGCCACCGCGACGTTGCTATCCGCCAGCGACAGGATACCGGACATAATGGTGTCCTCCTGGCGCGCCCCGTTGACGTAGATAATCGAAATCGGCATCAGGTTCGCCGGGAACAGCAGGACCATCGATGCCAGCAGCGCGGCCCAGCTTTTTTGCAGGCTATGGCGACGGCGCTCGCGCAGCGGGATATGACAGCGCGGACAGCGACCACGGGGATCCGGCAGGCCGGTAAAGTGGCAGCCCAGACAGACGCGCAGATTCTCATGGGCACGACGGGCAGGGCGCTGAGGGTAAAACCGCTCCCAGAGCTGCTCGACGTTCAGATGAATTAGCGTCAGCACGCTGAGGATGGTCAGGCAGATAAAGGCGAACAGCCCAACGCCCGGCTGAAGGAAGGCGTAGTCCTGCACTTTGATGGACGCGACGGCAATACCGACCAGATAAATATCCAGCATCACCCACTCTTTGAGCTTGTCCAGCATCAGCAAAACCGGGCGCAGATTCATACCGAGGATATTGCCGAGCCACAGATACGCGATGGCCAGCACCAGGACCAGCGGCGCGGCGACGGTACAGAACAGCACCATGGCGGCGGTAAGAGGATCGCCCTGGCTGGTCATCTGCCAGATCCCCTGCAGCAGGTTGGCATCGATACGCACCCCGAGCAGATAAAGACGCAGCAGCGGTTCGCTCCAGGCGAAGGGCATCAGCAGCAGCATGGTGCAGGCCATCGCGCCCAGACGGGTCAGGGACCAGTCGCGGCCATCGCGGATCTTTGCATTGCAGCAGGGACACCAGGCGCTCTGGTGCGATTTCATCTTTGGCAGCATAAAAAGCGTATCGCACTGGGGGCAACGTTGGTAATGTTCCCGCGGCAGCGGATCGCCAATTGCATGAACGGCGATTTTTTTGTCCGGCGTAAGCCGGGGGGTTTTAAGGGCCATTTATCGCGCTAGTAAATGATTGAATGGATCTATATTAACTCATGAATGGATTCATCTTGAGCCTGAACGCATTTAATGCTTATTTTATAATGCTGAAGACAAGCCGTATACGGCCCGAAGTAAGACAACATAGTGATTGCATAATGAACAAAACAGAATTTTACGCGGACTTAAACCGTGATTTTCAGGCGTTGATGGCAGGCGAAACCAGTTTCCTGGCGATGCTGGCCAATACCAGCGCGCTGCTGTTTGAGCGTCTGGATGGGGTGAACTGGGCAGGATTTTATCTGCTGGAAGACGATACGCTGGTGCTGGGGCCGTTCCAGGGCAAAATCGCCTGCGTGCGAATTCCAGTTGGACGCGGCGTTTGCGGTACGGCAGTGGCGCAGAATGCGGTGCAGCGTGTCGAAGATGTGCATGCTTTTGCCGGGCATATCGCCTGTGATGCCGCCAGTAATTCTGAAATCGTACTGCCGCTGGTGGTGAAAAATCAGATTATTGGTGTACTGGATATCGACAGCACGCTCTTTTCTCGCTTCACCGCTGAGGATGAGCAGGGGCTGCGGACCCTTGTCGCAGGCCTGGAACAGCTGCTTGTCTCTACGGATTATCAAAAATTCTTTGCGTCCGTCGCAGGATAATCAACGGATAACGTAGCATTTAGCGATGGCGTCATTATAATGGCGCCTGTTCATGCCTGCGGCTTGTTGGCTACGTCCGTTGTAATCAGGAAATTTCATGGAAAATCAACCTAAGTTGAATAGCAGTAAAGAAGTTATCGCGTTTCTGGCCGAGCGTTTCCCCCAGTGCTTTAGCGCTGAAGGCGAAGCCCGCCCCCTGAAGATTGGTATCTTCCAGGATCTGGTCACGCGCGTTGAGGGAGAGATGAATCTCAGTAAAACTCAACTTCGCTCCGCATTACGTCTCTACACGTCCAGCTGGCGTTATCTGCATGGCGTTAAGCTCGGTGCAATCCGCGTCGACCTCGATGGTAACCCTTGTGGTGAACTCGATGCGCAGCACGTTGAGCATGCACGTCAGCAGCTTGAAGAAGCGAAAGCGCGGGTGCAGGCCCAGCGTGCTGAACAGCAGGCTAAAAAGCGTGAAGCCGCCGCTGCTGAAGGCAAAACTGACGCGCCGCGTCGCGAACGCAAACCTCGTCCGGCTCCGCGCCGCGCCGAAGGTGCCGATCGCAAACCGCGTACCGATAAGCCTGCGGCAAAAGCGCCGCGTGTGGTGCAGGAAGAGCGTCATACTCCAGTTTCAGATTTGTCCGCCCTGAATGTGGGTCAAAATCTGAAAGTGAAAGCAGGCAACAATGCAATGGACGCCACCGTGCTGGAAATCACCAAAGATGGCGTGCGTGTACAGCTAACTTCTGGTATGTCGATGATTGTACGCGCGGAACACCTGTTGTTCTGATACGGAGACCAGGCCTGGCATGAACACAATTTTTAAAGTCACCGCGCTGGCGGGCCTGTTGCTAGTGACAGGCCATGCCGTTGCCGTGGAAGATATTACGCGTGTTGAGCAGATCCCTCTGATGAAGGAAGAAGCTGAGCACGCCACGGTCAGTGAGCGCGTAACCTCCCGGTTTACGCGTTCTCACTACCGTCAGTTCGATCTCGACGAATCCTTCTCCGCGAAAATTTTTCAGCGCTATCTCAATCTGCTTGATTACAGCCATAACGTTCTGCTGGCCAGTGACGTTGAGCAGTTTGCGAAAAAGCAGGGCCAGATTGGCGATGAACTGCGCAGCGGAAAGCTGGAGGTTTTCTACGACCTGTACAACCAGGCGCAGAAACGTCGTTTTGAGCGTTATGAATATGCGCTCAAGGTGCTGGAACGTCCGATGGATTTCAGCGGCACCGATACCTTCAATCTGGATCGCAGCAAATCACCCTGGCCGAAAAACGAAGCCGAACTTAATGCGCTCTGGGATGCCAAGGTCAAATATGACCAGCTCAGCCTCAAGCTGACCGGGAAAAGCGATAAAGAAATTCGCGAGACCCTGACCCGCCGCTATAAGTTTGCCATTCGCCGACTGGCGCAGACCAACAGTGAAGATGTGTTCTCGCTGGCGATGACCGCCTTTGCGCGTGAAATCGATCCGCACACCAACTATCTCTCACCGCGTAACACCGAGCAGTTTAATACTGAAATGAGCCTGTCTCTGGAAGGTATCGGTGCCGTGCTGCAGATGGATGATGACTACACGGTGATCAACTCGATGGTTGCGGGCGGTCCGGCGGCGAAAAGCAAGGCGATAAGCGTTGGCGATCGCATCGTCGGCGTCGGTCAGACCGGCCAGAATATGGTTGACGTGATCGGCTGGCGTCTGGATGACGTGGTTGCCCTGATTAAAGGGCCGAAAGCCAGCAAGGTTCGCCTTGAGGTTCTTCCGGCAGGTAAGGGCACCAAAACCCGTATCGTTACCCTGACCCGCGAGCGCATCCGTCTGGAAGATCGCGCGGTTAAAATGTCGGTGAAGACCGTCGGTAAGGAAAAAGTTGGGGTGCTGGATATTCCGGGCTTCTATGTTGGCCTGACCGATGACGTCAAAGCCCAGCTGCAGAAACTGGAAAAACAGAACGTCAGCAGCATTATTATCGACCTGCGCAGCAACGGCGGCGGGGCGCTGACCGAAGCGGTATCGCTTTCCGGCCTGTTTATCCCGTCCGGCCCGGTGGTGCAGGTGCGCGATAACAACGGTAAAGTGCGCGAAGACAGCGATACCGACGGCGTGGTCTACTATAAAGGCCCGCTGGTGGTAATGGTTGACCGCTTTAGCGCATCCGCCTCGGAAATCTTTGCTGCCGCGATGCAGGACTACGGCCGGGCGCTGATCGTCGGGGAACCGACCTTCGGTAAAGGCACCGTGCAGCAGTACCGCTCTCTGAACCGTATCTACGATCAGATGCTGCGCCCGGAATGGCCGGCGCTGGGATCCGTTCAGTACACGATCCAGAAGTTCTACCGCATCAACGGCGGCAGTACTCAGCGTAAAGGCGTCACGCCGGATATCCTGATGCCAACCGGTACGGAAGAGACCGAAACCGGCGAGCAGTTTGAAGATAACGCCCTGCCGTGGGATAGCATCAACGCGGCAAGCTGGGTGAAATCCGGCGATCTGAAACCGTTCGGCCCGCAGCTGCTGGCTCAGCATGAAGCGCGTATCGCGAAAGATCCTGAGTTCCAGTACATCGTGAAAGACATCGCCCGTTTCAACGCCCTGAAGGCGAAGAAAAACATCGTTTCTCTTAATTACGCCCAGCGTGAAAAAGAGAACGTAGAGGATGATGCGATTCGTCTGGCGCGCATTAACGATCGCTATAAGCGTGAAGGCAAAGCGCCGCTGAAAAAACTCGACGATCTGCCGAAGGATTATCAGGAGCCGGATCCGTATCTCGATGAGACGGTCCATATCGCACTCGATCTGTCGCAGCTTGATAAATCGAAGCCGGCGGAAAACCCGGCACCCGCCAAATAAGACCCCACGGGCACAAGAAATTGTGCCCGTTTTTTTTCCTCTGTGAACCCACGTAAGCATGATGCTACAAAATGTAAAGTTGTGTTTTTCTCGTGACTTACCGGACCGTGATGCTTGAAAATGCCGCGCATACCCATACGATATGGGATAGCGCATAGTGCGTTTTGTTAAATCGAGGTTAAAAGAATATTATGATGCGAATCGCGCTCTTCCTGATGACCAACCTGGCGGTTATGGTGGTATTCGGACTGGTGCTGAGCCTGACCGGAATTCAGTCAAGCAGCATGACGGGCCTGCTGATCATGGCGCTGCTGTTTGGTTTTGGTGGTTCGATCGTTTCACTGCTGATGTCAAAATGGATGGCGTTGAAATCGGTTGGCGGCGAAGTGATTACGCAGCCGCGCAACGAAAGCGAGCGCTGGCTGCTGGACACCGTTGCGAATCAGTCCCGCAAGGTCGGGATTGCGACGCCGGAGGTAGCTATCTATCACGCCCCGGATATTAACGCCTTTGCCACGGGTGCCCGTCGCGATGCGTCGCTGGTGGCGGTCAGTACTGGCCTGCTGCAGAATATGAGCCGCGATGAGGCTGAAGCGGTCATTGCGCACGAGATAAGCCATATCGCTAACGGAGACATGGTCACCATGACCCTGATCCAGGGCGTCGTGAACACCTTTGTTATCTTTATCTCGCGTATTCTTGCCCAGATTGCCGCGGGCTTCCTCGGCGGCAACCGCGATGAAGGCGAGAGCAACAACGGCAACCCGATGATCTACTTCGCCGTGGCGATGGTGCTGGAGCTGGTATTTGGTATTCTGGCCAGCATTATTACCATGTGGTTCTCCCGCTATCGCGAGTTCCATGCGGACGCCGGATCGGCGAAGCTGGTGGGGCGTGAGAAGATGATTGCCGCGCTGCAGCGTCTGAAAACCAGCTATGAGCCGCAGGAAGCCAGCAGCATGATGGCCTTCTGCATCAACGGTAAGTCAAAATCGCTGAGCGAAATGTTTATGACGCACCCGCCGCTGGATAAGCGTATTGAAGCGCTGCGCAGCGGTGAATACCTGAAATAGTCGTAACGTTTCTGAAGTAAAAAAGCGCGTCCTGGTGACGCGCTTTTTTTACGCCTGTGCCCGGGGCTGGCGGATACGCAACCCGCTGACCAGGGCCGCCAGCGTCGCCAGACCTCCGGCGAGCCACAGTGAGATATGGGTGCCCTGAGTGGCGAAAAGGTTAAACATTAGCGCGACCAGCGCCGCGCCGATGCTCTGCCCCAGAAGCCTGGCAGTACCGAGCATCCCGCTGGCACCGCCGCTGCGGTTTCGCGGCGCGGAGGCGATAATCGTATGGTTGTTGGGGGACTGAAACAGACCGAACCCGGCCCCGCACAGCGCCATACGCCAGACAATATCGATGTCTGCAGGTTCGGCAGGCAGCATCGCCAGCGCAAACAGTCCGCAGGCCATTACCGCCAGTCCCAGCGCCCCAAGCACCCCGGCGTGCACCCGCTCAATCAGATACCCGGCCAGCGGCGCCATCACCATGGTCGCCAGCGGCCAGGGCGTCAGCAGCAGGCCGGTTTCGACTTCGCTGCGACCCAAAACCCCCTGGAGGAAGAAAGGCAGAGAGACCAGCGCCAGCATCTGGGCGCAGAAAGAGAGGATTGAGGTGCCAATAGAGAGTGAGAACAGGGGAATGCGCAGCAGATCAACCGGCAGCAGCGGAACCGGCAGGCGCAGCTGCCGACGAATAAAAATCGTACCGACAATCAGCATCACGATGACTTCACCCAGCGTTAGCGCCACGGGTTGCCCCTGGGCAAAACCGCTGAGGGCGGCAATCAACAGGCCAAAGGTCAGGGCGTTCATCACCGCACCGGGGAGATCGAAATGCGTTGCCAGACTGCGTGCGCCGTTGGCCGGCAAAAAGCGCAGGGCCAGTACCAGGGCGGCGATGCCGACGGGGATATTGACCAGGAAGAGCCACTGCCAGGAGGCAACGGAGAGTATCGCCGCCGCAAGGGTTGGCCCGGACGCGGCCGAGACGGCAACGATAAAGGAGTTGATCCCCATTCCGCGTCCCAGCTGCCGCTGGGGATAGATAAGCCGGATCAGCGCCGTATTGACGCTCATCAGAGCCGCGCCGCCGAACCCCTGCAGCACCCTGGCAAAAGTTAACATCTCCAGCGACGTGGAGAAGGCGCAGAGCAGCGAGGTGAGGGTAAAGAGAGCCAGCCCGCACTGATAAACGCGGCGGTAGCCAACCATATCGCCCAGAAACGACAGCGGCAGAAGGGCGACCACAATCGCTATCTGATAGGCGTTGATCACCCAGATGGACGCGGCGGGCGAGGCGTAGAGATCGCGGGCAATAGTGGGGAGGGCAACGTTTGTGATCGTGCCGTCTAGTACGGCCATGGCGATCCCAAAAATGATGGCGACGATTGCACCGTAACGACGGGGCACCGGCAACCCGTCGAGAACGTGATTATCCATAGAAAAAGTGTGAGCCTGGCGTAATTATTCTTCAGATAATGATTTTAGCATTGATAATTCGTGTTTATGTCGCAGAATTATAACTAAGTCGCGGAAGATTGATTGCGGCAGAGGTCGGGCGAATTTATAATAAAAACCGGTTCTAATTTTTATAAAACAGTTGCGATGAGGTGATTAATGGCAGTCGCAGATTTGGATAAGCAGCCAGACTCTGTCTCTTCAGTATTGAAGGTTTTTGGCATCTTACAGGCGCTTGGTGAAGAGCGTGAGATAGGGATTACCGAGCTGTCGCAGCGCGTCATGATGTCAAAAAGCACCGTATATCGCTTTTTACAGACCATGAAGTCTTTGGGATACGTTGCCCAGGAAGGGGAATCTGAAAAATATTCGTTAACGCTGAAGCTGTTTGAGCTTGGCGCTCGTGCATTGCAGAATGTTGATCTGATCCGCAGTGCGGATATCGAAATGCGTGAATTGTCGCACCTGACCAAAGAAACGGTCCACCTGGGTGCGCTGGATGAAGACAGCATTGTTTACATCCATAAAATCGATTCCATGTACAACCTGCGTATGTACTCGCGTATCGGCCGTCGTAACCCGCTGTACAGCACCGCGATTGGTAAAGTACTGCTGGCATGGCGCGATCGCGATGAAGTCCTGCAAATCCTTGAGGGCGTGGAGTACAAACGCAGCACCGATCGGACGATTACTACCACCGAAGATCTGCTGATCATGCTCGATACGGTGCGTGCTCAGGGCTACGGGGAAGATAACGAAGAGCAGGAAGAAGGCTTACGCTGCATCGGCGTACCGGTCTTTGACCGTTTTGGTGTGGTTATCGCCGGGCTGAGTATCTCCTTCCCGACGCTGCGTTTCTCTGAGGAACGCCTGCACGAGTACGTTGAAATGCTGCACGTTGCCGCACGCAAGATTTCCGCGCAGATGGGTTATAACGACTACCCGTTCTGAAGATCGTGAAATCTGTGCAAAAACGCCGCGTTGAACGCGGCGTTTTTGTTTTTGACAAGGATGAGTGGTTTAGCCGTTGTCGATCGTCGTTTCGCTTTTACGCAGTACCGGGCAGTTACTCATGCCGATAATCCCGCTCTCAGAGTGGACATATTGCGCGGTGCTGATCCCGCGGGCGGTCAGATATTTACACTGCAGACCCAGACCGGCTGCGTTCTGGCTGCTGCCAACCAGCACGCCATAGCCGCTGAGCAAGATGCCGATCCAGACCAGGGCGAGTACCGCAATTGTTCTTATTAACAGACGCATATGTCTCTCCTGTGCACGTCATTCCTGGGGATTAGCCTACTATGGTGTGGCGATGGAACAAGTTAATTATTCCTAAAATAGTAACAGAGGGTACGGTTAGCTTTTGTTTATAAAACCTGTGCTAACCTGGTGACTTTATGTTTTGACGCGGAGAGTGGGGTGAAAAAAGCGAAGTGGGCGATACTGGCAGCCATCATTCTGGGCAGCCTGCTGCTCTGGGTGCAGGTGCTCAATGGCCTGTGTGATGAAGACGTGCAATTCTTCAGCGGCGTATGCACCATCAACAAATTCATTCCCTGGTGAGCATTTTTTTCGTCAGTCATTTCCTTCCTGACCACGGGTGGTAGAATAGCGTGGTTTGATTGAGGTGGTGAAATGAGTGAGTTAATGAGTTCCGGAGCTTTGAGTCTGGCTTCACTGGTGGTTTCTCTGGTCCTGCTGTTAGTGGGGCTGGTGCTGTGGTTCTTTGTCAACCGTGCAAGTTCGCGCACCGGGGAGCAGATTGCGCTGCTGGAGTCGATGCTAATCCAGCAGAAAAAACAGACCGTGCTGCTGCGTCGGCTCTGTGAAGCCAACGAACCTGAGCAGGGTGATGAACCGGTACAGACTGCATCGCAGCCTGCCGCTGAACCGGCGCAGGAAGAAGACGATTTTATTCGTATCGTTGCCGAACGATAATCGTGTCAGGTGTTTTACATCGCCGCGTCCTTGTGGCGCAGCGATTTCCGCAGAAGACGCTGCTGCACCGTTCTGGTGCGCCATATGCCCCTTATTTTGCAGGACTATTCTGTTTTTCTGTCAACGCAGATTTCTGCTATTAGAATGGACATTTCCCGTGCGCCTGCCGCGCTGATTGTTATCTAATCTTCTTATACGCAATTTATCGGTTGTTTTAATTTTAGCGAAACGATTTTATTGCATTCAAATGAGGCACTGTCATTAAATTTTCATTATTTTAGTGCAGGGCAATCGGTTATTTCCCGGACGTTATTACGGTCGGAATATTGACTTTTCTGCCGTTTTGTCTACAGCGCAAGGCGTGTTTTTTAGTCAATTGAAGTGCATGTTTATGCAGTGCTTACTTTGATGATATAGACTATATCCTGCGTGCGTTTCTGGTCGAGGGCATCGTTGTAAAGTGACTGAGTCAGGACGAAAAATCGACGAAAAGCAGGGTGGCTTGCGAAGCAAAAGGCTTAGCACTGATAGACAAGAAATGCATAAGCTTACGCATAAATGTGCAGCGACTCGTCAATTAATGATAAAATTTGTGCATCGGATCGACTGACGTTTAAAAATGGCTTGCCATTATTTCCGTTGTATGTGATAACACGGTTTGGGTTAAACGAGGTACAGTTCTGTTTATGTGCGGCATTTTCAGTAAAGAAGTCCTGAGTAAACACGTTTTCGTTGAATACCGCTTCTCTGCCGAGTCTTATTTAGTGCCTCATGCAGTAATGTCTCAGTTTTATCTGTAAGTAGAGCCTCCGGGCGAAGTAAACTCTCTAAGGAATTTTGCAAATGGCAAAGATTAAAGGTCAAGTTAAGTGGTTCAACGAATCCAAAGGTTTTGGTTTCATTACTCCGGCTGATGGCAGCAAAGACGTGTTCGTACACTTCTCTGCTATCCAGGGTAACGGCTTCAAAACTTTAGCTGAAGGCCAGAACGTTGAGTTTGAAATTCAGGACGGCCAGAAAGGCCCGGCTGCAGTTAACGTAACTGCAATCTGAATGTAAACTCACTGAGTTCTGTAGCGCCATCGGCGTTGCACAGTTCAGCTGAAAAACCCCGCTCAGGCGGGGTTTTTTTATGGCGCTTGTCGGGCAAAAGGCTTATGCGGTTCCCCGCAGGCGTGAATAGGGTTACACTCTCGCCCTTTCAAGCCGTTACCGGAGTGGTCATGTCCTGGCGTTGCCCGTTATGTCACGCTGCCTTGCAGCACAATCATACTCATCTTAGCTGCCCCAACGGGCACCAGTTTGACCGGGCGAAAGAGGGCTATGTCAACCTGCTGCCGGTACAGCACAAACGCTCTCGCGATCCGGGCGACAATGGCGAAATGATCCAGGCGCGCAGGGCGTTTCTGGACGCGGGCCACTATCAGCCGCTGCGCGACCGTATTCGTTCACGCCTTGCCACCGTTTCGCCCGCCGTGCTGCTGGATATCGGCTGTGGGGAAGGGTATTACACCCACTCCTTTGCCGAAACGGCGCAAGAAACCTTTGGCCTGGACGTATCCAAAACCGCGATTCGCATCGCCGCGAAACGTTACCCGGCAGTCCAGTTCTGCGTGGCGTCAAGCCAGCGTTTACCCTTCGACGATAACAGTCTCGATGCGGTTGTGCGTATTTATGCGCCCTGTAATCCTGAGGAGTTGACGCGCGTCGTCAGAGCGGGCGGGTGGGTGATTACCGCCACGCCAGGCCCGCGCCATCTGATGGAGCTGAAAGGGTTGATCTACGATGAGATCCGGCTGCACGCGCCGCATTCAGAACAGCTGCCGGGCTTTACGCTGGTCGAAAGCGAATCACTGGCCTATCCGATGACATTAACCGGCGCGGAAGCCGCGGCGCTGCTGCAGATGACGCCGTTTGCCTGGCGGGCAAGTACCGAAGTCTGGCAGCAGCTCAGAGCGCTGCCGCAGTTCCTTTGTCAGACGGATTTTTCGCTGCACATCTGGCAGCGGGAAGATTAACCGGCGAAGTGTGCCCAGAGGATCTGCGCGCCGATAGCAACCAGCACCACGCCCCCGAGTATTTCAGCCCGTTTGCCAAGCAGCGGGCCAATAAAGCGTCCGATCATCATACCCAGCGTGGTCATAATCAGCGTTGCGCAGCCGATCAACAGCGCCGTGGTAATGATATTCACCTGCAGGAAAGCCAGACCGACGCCAACGGCCATTGCGTCGAGGCTGGTGGCAATAGCGGTAGTGACCAGCAGCCAGAAGCCGTGGCGATGCTGCGGCGTACTCTCTTCGTCATCTCCGCCGCGGAAGCCTTCAATAATCATACGACCGCCGAGGAACACCAGCAGTACAAAGGCGATCCAGTGATTCCACTCCAGAACAAACTGGCTGGCGAGCATGCCGAGCCCCCAGCCGATCAGCGGGGTTAAGGCTTCAATAGCGCCAAAGATAAGGCCGGTTCGCAGAGCTTCAGAGAATTTAGGTTTGTGGAGCGCAGCGCCCTTGCTGATTGACACCGCGAAGGCGTCCATAGACATGCCGAAGGCGAGAAGAAGAGTAGCGGAAAGATTCATACGTGCGTCCTGACCGGGAATTCCATATAACACACCGCCACCCCCAGTAAAAAGTAGCTGATGTGCCAATGGTCTCGCCTGACTGAACACTCAATCCGTACGCACCACGTTTTTCAACGAGTATGTTGACACGTACATTTCCGGTTATTCGGAAATCGGCTACTCCCCAACGACGGGCGCAACCTTAACATATTTTGAGAATATAAAACAATAACACGCGAGCGTTATTTTATTAACCAAATGATAACGATTATCACTACAATTTAATAGTAAATAAAACGTTAATGAAGGTGGGTGTATATTTGTACTGATATAGCCAGTGCTATATCACTTTCCTTATTCACTATGCTAAAAAACATAGCGCTGGCTATATCTTCATGTTACTGATTTTTAACCATAAATTTATATATCTTTTCAAGATCGTCGATATTGCGTACGCGAATGAGCAGCCTTCTTAATTCTAATTGCATCACCAGTACGCCATCCTCAGATAAATTCATCTCTTTTATACGGTTATATTCTATCCAGGCGCTGGCGAAGAAAAAGCCCTCTTTTTTAAAGATGATTTTCGGTACCCGTACCCAGAACAGGTAAATTGCCATTAAGGCCAGCGCACATAATAACCATGTGGTTAATAATGCGCCGTGCTGAGTAATATTGTTATAAATCAGAATGGCGACCAGTCCGGCGAAGATGAAGCCGTCCACGCGTCCCCGACGCAGTAAAGGGATAGCCAGCAGGGTTTTCCCCTTGCGGGTAGGCATGATGGCCTGGTCATAAATGGCCCAGGCCAGCAGTGCCGCAACGCAGATGAGCAGCACGATATCCGTTATCGTCATTATTCCTCCGAAAAAAAACCGGGGGCAGGCCCCCGGTTAAGCGTTTTGACTTTACTTACAGGCCCAGCAGGCCGATAGCGTACCCTACGATACCGATGACGAAGAAGCCAACGATAATCCACAGCGGGTTAACCTTCTTACGCAGCAGCCACATACAGGCGAAGGTGAGCAGAAGGGGAACCAGGCCAGGCATCAGCTGATCGAGGATGGTCTGTACCGTGGTGACGTTCTCTTTCCCGGTCTGGTCGGTAATACGTGAAACGACAAGCGGGATGTTAACGTGCGTCCACTTGTTGACCAGTGCCCCCATCACAAAGAGGCCGAGAATGGACGCTCCTTCCGTCAGTTTCTGCAGGAAGCCGCCGCCCATATCCTGAACGATGTCGATACCTTTGCGGTAGCCGTAAGCCACGCCATAGTAGCGGGTGGCCAGACGCACCAGGTTAAACAGGATAAAGAACAGCAGCGGACCGAGAATACTGCCGCTCATTGCAATACCGGCACCCAGCGCCGCAAAGACCGGACGTACCGTGCCCCAGTAAATCGGGTCGCCAACGCCTGCCAGCGGGCCCATCAGGCCGACTTTAATCCCGTTGATTGCGCCATCGTCAATTTCTGCACCGTTGGCGCGCTGCTCTTCCATCGCCAGGGTAACACCGAGGACCGGTGCCGCCACGTACGGGTGGGTGTTGAAGAATTCCAGATGGCGTTTAATGGCCTGGCGACGTGCGTCGTTGTTCTCCGGGTACAGACGACGGATCGCCGGCACCATCGAGAAGCAGAAGCCCAGCGCCTGCATACGTTCGAAGTTCCATGACCCCTGGAACAGGTTTGAACGGAGGAACACGGCACGGATATCGCCGGGAGTCAGTTTTTTCTCGGCGGATGTTTTTGTCATATCAACCATTGTGCTCACCTGCTAGTCCAGTTCGTTATCAAGATCGTTAGCACCGGCCGCCTGGGCGGGGGCTGCAGAACGGTTATATTTCGGGCTCAGCTGAATGTAGAGAATCGCCATTACCGTACCGATAACGCCCAGCGCCACCAGGTTAAAGTTGGTAAAGGCCGCCGTCACGAAACCGAGATAGAAGAACGGCATCAGGTAGCCTGCGCGCATCATATTGATAACCATCGCGTAGCCCACCACCACAATCATGCCGCCGGCAATATTCAGACCGCTGGTCACCACTTCAGGAATGGCGTTGAGCATGTTCTGAACTTCGCTGGTGCCGACAGAGATGGCAACGATAACCGCCGGGATGGCGATACGCATGGCCTGCAGGAACAGGGAAGAGACGTGGATCCACGAAATGGCCGTCAGATTTCCACTTTCGGCGGCTTTATCCGCCGCGTGCTGGAAGCCGACGGTGATAGTACGCACGATGATGGTCAGTACCTGGCCCGCTGCTGCTAGCGGGATCGCCAGCGCAATACCGGCACCGATGCTCTGATGACCGCCGATAACCAGGATGGTGGAGATAATCGAGGCCAGCGCCGCATCGGGTGCAACCGCTGCACCGATGTTCATCCAGCCGAGAGCGATCATTTCCAGGGTACCGCCGATGACGATACCGGTTGTCATATCGCCGAGCACGATCCCGACCAGCGTACAGGCCACCAGCGGACGGTGAAACTGAAATTCATCGAGTATCGACTCCATACCGGCGATACAGGCGACGATGAACACCAGCACAATCTGAAGAGTGGTAATCTCCATTGTACTTCTCCTTTGACGTAAGACTTAACGATGAAAACGAGGGGTATCGGTCCGTCGCCTTACTTGGCGATTTTTGCGATCAGGTCCATCATTTTCAGTTTCGGATCGTTCGAGACTTTGCGGACTTCGAGTTCAATGCCGCGCTCGTTCAGCTTTTTAAAGGCTTCGATATCTTTCTCATCAACCGAAACCGCGTTATTGACCTGAGTTTTCCCCTGTCGATAAGCCATGCCGCCGATATTCACGGTGGTGATGTTTACTCCCTCCTCAACGAGACGTTCCACGTCGGTCGGGTTAGTGAACAGCAGCATGATGCGCTCACCGGCATACTTCGGGTTGTTCCAGACGCGGACCATTTTGGCGACGTCCACCACATGCGCGGTGACGCCCGGCGGAGCCACCTGGGTAAGCAATGTTTTGCGCACGTTATCGGCAGCCACTTCGTCGCTGACAACAATAATGCGCGTAACGTTGGTCTCTTTCGTCCAGCGGGTGGCGACCTGACCGTGGATCAGGCGATCGTCGATGCGCGCAAGGCCAATCACCATATAGTCATTGGGACCCATAGGTTTAGCCGGCGCGGCGGCTTTCGGTGCGGCAGGCGCGGGTGCGGCTTTTACGGCTTCCACCGGTTTCGCCTTCAGCGCTTTCACGCCTTCGCGACCGGTTTCCACCGCCACCGCCACCAGTTCGTCAAAGGTGGGGTTGTCGTCACGGCCCATCAGGGTTTCAACCAGCATCGGAATATTGACGCCGGCCACGACTTCGTAATGCTCTTTATCGACGACAATGCGACTGGCAGCGTTAAACGGGCTGCCGCCCCATGTATCAACGAGAAATAGCACGCCCTGCTGCGTGTCGAGCCCGGCTAACTTCGCGTTATACTTTTCGATCAGCGTCTCGGCATTTTCACCGGGAACGAAATCGATCCAGGCGACGTTTTCTTGCTCGCCCAGCAGCATTTCAGCGGTCTTCAGCAGTTGTTCTGCTGCCCAGCCATGTGTGCCTATTACAATAGCAATCGTCACTTGCTACCTCCTTTAATTATCGTGAGTACAACCTTTATATAGTTGCAATGTGTCTCTACTGTGAAAAAACGATTCAATAAAAATCTGAAACCCATTACTTCGATGAATTATTTTAGACAGTGAAAAAATAATTAATGTGATGAAGATCCGTAATTTAGCGCAGAGCCTAAGCGAAATTTCGCCTCGCAAAAAATGTGGTCAAATGCAAAGACAGGTAAATCTTTGCCATGGCCATATTTTGTCTGATATGTTTAGCTGCCGTTTAACTAACAGGAGTAGAGGGCAGTTGCCCACCGTATGGACCGTCACCGACGTCAGTTCACCCGAATGCACACAGCCGCTGTGCAGCACACTATTTTTCCCCCAGCGATAATCATTACGCCTGAGATGTACAGGGCGCCGTTTAGTTATTCCGTCAGCAGGAGCACGTCATGGAACTCTTAATGGATCCCTCAATTTGGGCCGGCTTATTAACGCTGGTGGTACTTGAGATCGTTCTTGGTATCGACAACCTGGTCTTTATCGCCATCCTGGCCGACAAGCTGCCGCCGAAACAGCGTGATAAAGCACGTATCATCGGCCTCTCACTGGCGCTGATTATGCGTCTGGGCCTGCTGTCGGTTATCTCCTGGATGGTCACCCTGACAAAGCCGCTCTTTACCGTTGCGGACTTTGCGTTCTCAGGGCGTGACCTCATTATGCTGTTCGGTGGTTTGTTCCTGCTGTTTAAGGCGACCACGGAGCTACACGAACGGCTAGAGAACAAAGAGCACGACACCGGCAATTCCAAAGGCTATGCCAGCTTCTGGGTGGTGGTGGTACAGATTGTTATCCTTGACGCCGTCTTCTCCCTCGACGCGGTAATTACCGCCGTGGGGATGGTGAACCATCTGCCGGTCATGATGGCTGCGGTGGTGATTGCCATGGCCGTGATGCTGTTCGCTTCTAAGCCGTTGACGCGCTTTGTGAACCAGCATCCGACGGTGGTGGTACTCTGTCTGAGCTTCCTGTTGATGATTGGTCTGAGCCTGGTGGCGGAAGGCTTCGGCTTCCACATTCCGAAAGGCTATCTGTACGCCGCGATTGGTTTCTCGATTATCATCGAGCTGTTTAACCAGATCGCGCGCCGTAACTTCCTGCGTCATCAGTCCTCGCAGCCGCTGCGTGCCCGTACCGCCGATGCCATTCTGCGTCTGATGGGCGGCCGCAATAAGCAGGCGACCCAGACCAGCGAATCGGACAGCCCGACGGCACCGGTTCCCGTGCTGGACGGCGCGTTTGCCGAAGAAGAACGTTATATGATCAACGGCGTTCTGACCCTGGCCTCGCGTTCACTGCGCAGCATTATGACCCCGCGTGGTGATATCAGCTGGGTGGATGCCAACCTGAGCGTGGAAGAGATCCGTCAGCAGCTGCTGTCCTCTCCGCACAGCCTGTTCCCGGTTTGCCGGGGCGAGCTGGACGAGGTTATCGGTATTGTCCGCGCCAAAGAGATGCTGGTGGCGCTGGAGAGCGGTGAAGACGTGGCGTCTATCGCTGCAGCAACGCCGGCTATCGTGGTTCCGGAAACGCTGGACCCGATCAACCTGCTTGGCGTCCTGCGTCGCGCACGCGGTAGCTTCGTGATCGTCACCAACGAGTTTGGTGTCGTTCAGGGTCTGGTCACGCCGCTGGACGTGCTGGAAGCGATTGCCGGTGAATTCCCGGATGCGGATGAAACCCCGGAAATTATCGCCGACGGCGACGGCTGGCTGGTTAAAGGTGGCACCGACCTGCACGCGCTGCAGCGTCATCTGGCGATGGATAACCTGGTGGATGAAGACGAAGATATCGCCACCGTGGCGGGTCTGGTGATTTCGGTTAACGGGCAGATCCCACGCGAAGGCGATGTGGTTCAGCTGGCACCGCTGACCATTACCATCGTTGAAGCCAACGACTATCGTATCGATCTGGTTCGCGTCGTCAAAGAGCGTCCGGAACACGAAGACGAAGAAGAGTAAGCGTAAAAAAGGCATCACGGCCGCCCGGCCGTGATGCCTTATCTTTAACCTTCCTGCAATAACCTTATTTAAATCACGCTGTAAAATAAATCATGCAGAATGTTCGCCCGTCCGGAACTGAACGGGCGAGGGTGGGTATTAGTCGCACTGCACCTTAATCGCCAGACCACCACGGGAGGTTTCGCGATATTTGGCATTCATATCTTTACCGGTTTCGTACATCGTTTCGATAACCTTATCGAGCGATACACGCGGCTCGCTGGTGCGGCGCATCGCCATACGTGAGGCGTTAATCGCCTTCACCGACGCGATAGCGTTACGCTCGATGCAGGGTACCTGTACCTGACCGGCAACCGGGTCGCAGGTCAGACCCAGGTTATGCTCCATACCGATTTCTGCCGCCACGCACACCTGCTGCGGGCTGGCGCCCAGCAGTTCGGCAAGCCCGGCTGCCGCCATGGAACAGGCCACGCCCACTTCGCCCTGACAGCCAACTTCTGCGCCTGAAATAGAGGCGTTCATCTTATAGAGTGCGCCAATTGCGCCCGCCGCCAGGAAGTAGCGAATGTAAATGTCCGGCGTGACGGGTTCGATAAAGTGATCGTAATAGGCCAGCACGGCAGGAACGATCCCGCAGGCACCGTTGGTCGGGGCGGTCACCACGCGGCCACCGGCGGCGTTCTCTTCATTCACCGCCAGCGCGAACATATTAACCCAGTCAATCACGTTCATCGGGTCGCTGGAGAGCTTATCGCTGCTGACCAACATCCGGCGCAGGGCAGAGGCACGACGCGGCACGCGCAGCGGTCCCGGCAGCACGCCTTCGGTGTTCATCCCGCGATCGATACAGGCCTGCATGGTCTGCCAGACGTCGCCGAAGTAAGCTTCGATTTCACTTTTGCTGTGCAGCGCCAGTTCGTTCTGCATCACCATCCCGGAGAGAGACAGGCCGGTCTGCTGGCAATACTCCAGCATCTGGCTGGCGGAGTTAAAGGGATAAGGCACCTTAATGTCCGAGCTGTCAGCCTTGCCAAAGTGCTCTTCGTCGACGATAAAGCCGCCGCCAATAGAGTAGTAGGTTTTGCTGTGAACGAGTTTTTCACCGCTCCAGGCGTGGATCTGCATGGCGTTTTCGTGCAGCGGCATGTTGTCGCTGTGGAAACGCATGCCGTTATCCTGCGGGAAATCGACTTCCTGACGACCCTGCGCCAGCAGCAGACGGCCACGGGTTTCTACGTCACGGATAAATGCAGGTATGGCGTCAATATCCACAGTTGCAGGCATATTGCCCGCCAGACCCATAATAATGGCGATATCGGTATGGTGGCCTTTACCCGTGAGTGAGAGCGAGCCGTACACATCGACCGCTACCCGGGTAACGCTTTCCAGTAATCCTTCTTCGACCAGATCATCGACGAACTGCTTTCCGGCCTTCATTGGCCCTACAGTGTGGGAGGATGAGGGACCAATCCCCACCTTAAACATGTCGAATAGACTAATCACGGTAACACTCCTGACAGGGTGACTGGGTTTCCAGTCACGATGTAATAACTGCGCATAGTGTAAGAGGGAACGGGTATGGCAACAGGACTATTCACATGAATAATACTAATGCTTTCCCCCGATTAAACTAATAGTGCGAAGCCGCTAACACCGGGACCGGAGACCCCTGTATGCCATTAATTATAGTCAGGGTTTCAGACCAATTTGCAGGGCCAGTTCGCGAATAATGCCGGCGGTCATTCCCCAGACAAAATAGTGCTCATACCAGGAGAGCCAGACCCGATGATCGTTACCCTGACGATGGATATCCAGCGGGTGATAGCGGCTCAGGCGCAGGGCTTCCGCGAGGGGCATTTCAAAGACAGCCGCGACCTCATCTTCGCTGGCATGGTAGTGCAGGTCCGCCGGGATAATGCCGACGACCGGCGTGACCTGAAAGCCGGTGACGCTATCCACCGGCGGCAGGATGCCAATCACCTCCACCGATTCCGGCGGGATAGCGACCTCTTCCTGAGCTTCGCGCAGGGCAGCGGCAATCAGCGAGGCGTCGCTGCTGTCGACCGCACCGCCGGGGAAGGCAACCTGACCGGCATGCTTGCGCATATGGGACGCACGTTTGGTCAGCAGCAGACCGGGTTCAGGACGCCGCACTACCGGCACCAGGACGGCGGCGCGGCGGGTATTGAGAACATGCTGGCTGGGTTCAGGACGCAGCATCTGAAAGCGTGACAGGAAATGATCCAGCGTCAGGCCGGGGGTTTGCATCTTAATTCTCCAGTTGTCGCAGAATACGGTTAACCTTATCAAAGGTTTCCTGATATTCCGCATCCGGCAGGCTGTCGGCAACGATCCCTCCGCCTGCGGAACAGTAAAGGCGCCCGTCGCGGGCCGTCAGGGTGCGGATGGTGATGCTGGTGTCCATATTGCCGCACAGGCTCAGGTAGCCAATGCTGCCGCACCAGGCGTTGCGTCGGTGTGGCTCCAGTTCATCGATAATCTCCATCGCCCGTACTTTGGGCGCGCCGGTGATCGAACCGCCGGGGAACGCCGCCCGCAGCAGATCGCAGGCGTCAAGCTGTGGCGAAAGGCGGGCGGTAATGGTGCTGACCAGATGGTGCACCGCCGGGAACGGCTCGACGACAAACAGCTCCGGTACCCGAACCGATCCCGGCACCGCCACCCGACCAATGTCATTGCGCATCAAATCGACAATCATCAGGTTTTCAGCGCGATCTTTCTCCGAGGCCGCCAGTTTTTGCGCCTGCAGGACATCCTGCTGCGGATCCTCAAGGCGCGGCAGGGTGCCTTTGATTGGCCGGGTCTGGATATTGCCGTCTTCCAGCTGGATAAAGCGCTCCGGCGACAGGCTCAGGATAGCGGCGTCGTCCAGGCGCAGAAAGGCGCTGAAGGGCGCGCGGTTGACCTGATTCAGTCGGGTAAAGGCCTGCCACTCATCGCCCTGGTATCCGGCTTCGAAACGCTGCGCGAGATTGACCTGATAGCAGTCGCCGCTCTGCAGATACGCCTGCACCTGGTTGAATTTCACCCCGTACTCGTCGCGCGTCATATTGGCCTGCCAGGCCGTGTTCAGGGCGAAAGGCGCAGAGAACGCTGCCTGCTGTTGTTCCAGCCAGGTCAGCCGGGCTGTGGCATCGCCGTGGCACAGCAGGGAGAGTTTCTGGCGCTGGTGGTCAACAATCAGCGCCCAGTTATAGAGACCCACCGCCATATCGGCGACGTCGATATCGGCCGCCGCCCGCGCCGGCAGGGTTTCAAAACGGCGACCCAGATCGTAACCAAACAGCCCCAGCGCGCCGCCCTGGAACGGATAATCCAGGTCCGGCTGCGGGCGTAAATTCATCCGGTCCAGCGCCTGCTGGAGCAGGTTCAGCGGATCGTCTTCGGAAACGAACGGCTCGTTGCCCTGCGTGACGGTGGTGCTCGCGCCGTGCGTGACCAGCGTAGCAACCGGGTCGGCGACCAGAATATCGAAACGACTATGCGGATGATCGGCAAAACCGGAGTGCAGCAGCATGGCCCAGGGGGAGGTGTTCAGCGCGGAAAAATAAAACTCGGCGGCGTCCTGACGCCACGGCAGGGCGATAATAGCGGGAGATAACGTCTTCATGCATTCCTGACTCTGACCGCCCGCTGGCTAATCACCGGCCGGCGTGAAATAATTAGCGCTGAATAATTTAGCAGGAGTTGACGATGTTTGCAGGTTTACCTTCTCTGAGCCACGAGCAGCAGCAAAAAGCGGTGGAGCGAATTCAGCAGTTAATGACCGAAGGCATGAGCAGCGGCGAAGCGATTGCCCTGGTGGCCCAGGAATTACGCGCCAGCCATACCGGCGAGCGGATAGTGGCGCGTTTTGAGGACGAAGACGAAGAAGAGTAATGCGCCTCAGACGGCGGCAATAATCTTAATCTCCACGCGGTATTTCGGGTTCATCAGTTTCGCCTGCACGGTGCAGCGCACCGGGGCGTGACCGGCTACCACCCAGCTATCCCAGGCTTTATTCATCGCGGCAAAATCGGCGCTGTCGGCGAGGAAAATAGTGGCATCGAGAATACGTGACTTATCGCTGCCCTGTTTCTCCAGCACCGCGTCGATCTGCGCCAGCGTATTGGCGGTCTGCTCAGTGGCATCCGCATCCAGATTGGATGGCACCCCGGTGTAGTAGAGGGTCTGGTTGTGGATCACGACGTCAGACCAGCGGGCCTCGGCATCAATACGTACAATTGTCATTTTTCATTCCTTTATTATCGGCATCGTGCAATGAAGAGCGTGCGGTGAAGACTGCCATAACGCAGCCGATTCGTCATCCCCGGTGGCGAAACCGCCGCGAGGCTGACATAATCACTGGCCAAATAACCAGGGGGCAGTGTGACAGACGATTTTGCAGCAGACGGCCAGTTAGCGAAAGCCATACCCGGTTTTCGCCCGCGTGAACCGCAGCGTCAGATGGCCGCGGCGGTGGAGCGCGCTATTGTGGCCTTGCAGCCGCTGGTGGTGGAGGCCGGTACCGGTACAGGTAAAACCTATGCCTACCTGGCCCCGGCGCTGCGTACGGGCAAAAAGGTGATTATCTCCACCGGCTCGAAGGCGCTGCAGGATCAGCTCTACAGTCGCGACTTGCCGACCGTGGCGCGTGCCCTGGAATATAGCGGCAGACTGGCGTTGCTGAAAGGGCGCTCCAACTACCTCTGTATTGAACGCCTTGAACAGCAGGCGCTGGCGGGCGGCGATCTGCCGGTCCAGACCCTGAGCGATGTGATCCTGCTGCGCAGCTGGGCCAACCAGACCGTCGACGGGGATATCAGTACCTGCGCCAGCGTGGCCGAAGATTCTCAGGCCTGGCCGCTGGTGACCAGCACGAACGACAACTGTCTCGGCAGTGACTGCCCGCAGTACCAGGAGTGCTTCGTCGTTAAGGCGCGTAAAAAAGCGATGGATGCCGACGTGGTGGTGGTGAACCACCATCTGTTTCTTGCCGATATGGTGGTGAAAGAGAGCGGTTTTGCGGAGCTGATCCCCGAGGCCGACGTACGCATTTTCGATGAAGCACACCAGCTTCCCGATATCGCCAGCCAGTATTTCGGCCAGTCTCTCTCCAGCCGTCAGCTGCTTGATCTGGCGAAAGATTTTACCATCGCTTACCGCACCGAATTAAGAGATACCCAGCAGCTACAGAAATGCGCCGACCGTCTGGCCCAGAGCACCCAGGATTTTCGCATGCAGCTGGGCGATCCCGGCTATCGCGGCAATCTGCGCGAGCTGCTGGCCGATAACAATATTCAGCGTGCGCTGGTCCTGCTCGATGATGCTCTGGAGTTGTGCTACGACGTGGCGAAGCTCTCTCTCGGACGTTCCGCCTTGCTGGATGCCGCCTTTGAACGCGCGACGATCTACCGCGGACGTCTGAAGCGGCTAAAAGAGATCAATCAGCCCGGCTTCAGCTACTGGTATGAGTGCAACTCCCGCCACTTTACCCTCGCGCTTACGCCGCTGACGGTGGCGGATAAATTTAAAGAGGTGATGGTGCAGCAGAAGGGCAGCTGGATTTTCACCTCCGCCACCCTGTCGGTCAACGACGACCTGCACCACTTCACCGACCGGCTGGGTATTACCGATGCAGAAAGTTTGCTGCTGCCCAGCCCCTTTGATTACGAAAGTCAGGCGCTGCTCTGCGTGCCGCGTAATCTGCCGTTGCCCAACCAGCCGGGCGCGGCGCGCCATCTGGCCACGATGCTGCGTCCGCTGATCGAAGCGAACAACGGCCGCTGCTTTATGCTCTGTACTTCCCACGCCATGATGCGCGATCTGGCCGAACAGTTCCGCGCCATGCTGACGCTGCCGGTACTCCTGCAGGGGGAAACCAGCAAGGGCCAACTGCTTAATCAGTTCGTCACCGCCGGTAACGCGCTGCTGGTCGCCACCAGCAGCTTCTGGGAAGGCGTGGACGTGCGCGGCGATACCCTGTCGCTGGTGATTATCGACAAGCTGCCCTTTACTTCCCCGGACGATCCGCTCCTCAAGGCGCGGATGGAAGATTGCCGTCTGCGCGGAGGCGATCCCTTTGATGAGGTTCAGCTGCCGGATGCGGTGATCACCCTCAAACAGGGCGTCGGGCGTCTGATCCGTGACGTTGATGACCGCGGGGTGCTGGTGATTTGCGACAACCGGCTGGTGATGCGTCCCTACGGTGCCGTTTTCCTGGCCAGCCTGCCACCGGCGCCGCGCACCCGCGATATTGCACGGGCGGTCCGCTTCCTCGCGGTGCCACCCGTGCGGTAATTGTGGTAAGATGCGCGCCATTTTGTAAGAACCCCATTGCAAGAGCGCAACGATTTATGCGAATACTGGCTATTGATACCGCGACAGAGGCCTGTTCTGTCGCCCTGTCGGACAACGGTTCGACCCACGCCCACTTTGAACTCTGCCCGCGTGAACACACCCAGCGTATTCTGCCGATGGTGCAGGATATGCTCACCGCAGGTGACCTCTCCCTTGAACAACTCGATGTCCTGGCCTTTGGCCGCGGTCCTGGCAGTTTTACCGGCGTGCGTATCGGCATTGGTATTGCTCAGGGGCTGGCGCTGGGCGCGGAGCTGCCGCTGACCGGTGTTTCTACCCTTGCGACCATGGCCCAGGGCGCCTGGCGTAAAACCGGCGCGACCCGCGTTCTGGCCGCTATCGATGCCCGTATGGGCGAAGTGTACTGGGCCGAGTATCAGCGCGACGAGCAGGGTATCTGGCACGGGGAAGAGACCGAAGCGGTGCTGAAGCCTGAAGCGGTCAGTGAACGACTGCGCCAGCTGCAGGGCAGCTGGGCCACCGTTGGCACCGGCTGGCCAGCCTGGCCGGATATGGCGAACGACAGCGGTCTGACCCTGACTGACGGCGAGGTTCTGCTTCCGGCGGCGGAAGATATGCTTCCCCTGGCGCAGCAGCAGTTCAGCGCAGGCCGAATTGTGGCGGTCGAGCACGCCGAGCCGATATATTTACGCAACGAAGTGGCGTGGAAGAAACTTCCTGGCCGCGAATGAGTCTCAGCAGATAAGAGATTGCGTTTGAGGAGTGGCATCATGGTGGTTCAAACAGGGTTTACCCGCTGGGCAATGGCCGGCATCGTGAGCGTCGCGTTAAGCGGCTGCGTCACCGTGCCGGATGCGATCAAAGGCACCAGCCCGACGCCGCAGCAGGATTTGACGCGGGTCATGAATGCCCCGCAGCTGTACGTCGGCCAGGAAGCCCGCTTCGGCGGTAAAGTGGTCAATATTGAAAATCAGCAGGGCAAAACCCGGCTGGAAATCGCCACTGTCCCGCTGGACAGCGGTGCCCGTCCGGTCCTCGGCGAGCCGTCGCGTGGTCGTATTTATGCCGATGTTAACGGTTTCCTTGACCCGGTCGATTTTCGCGGCCAGCTGGTCACCGTCGTCGGACCGATTAGCGGTGCGGTTGACGGCAAGGTCGGAGAGACGCCCTATAAATTTATGCTGATGCAGGTTAACGGCTATAAACGCTGGCGTATCACCCAGCAGGTGATGATGCCGCCGCAGCCGATGGACCCCTGGTTATGGGGACCGGGGCCGGGTGCCTGGCGCTACGGTGGCTGGGGATGGTATCACCCCGGTCCGGCCCAGGTTCAGAGTGTCGTAACGGAGTAATACACTCTGTGGGATATGAAAAGAAACAGCGGCTTGTCCGCTGTTTCTTTGTCTGAGTCGGTCGAATAAAAATAATTAGTGACACGCTTCGCAACCTGATAAGTGATTAATTAATAAACTGGTACGCTGAGTTAATATTATGTTAACAACTTGTTTATTAGCAGGTGCTGCGATGACGACGAACACGCATTTCAGAGGTGACGCATTGAAGAAGGTTTGGCTTAACCGTTATCCCGCCGATGTTCCGGCGGACATCAACCCTGACCGTTATCAATCCCTGGTAGATCTATTTGAACAGTCGGTCACGCGCTACGCAGACCAGCCCGCCTTCGTCAACATGGGCGAGGTGATGACGTTCCGCAAGCTGGAAGAGCGTAGCCGGGCATTTGCCGCGTGGCTGCAGCAGGGTCTGGGGCTGAAGAAGGGCGATCGCGTGGCGCTGATGATGCCAAACCTTCTGCAGTATCCGGTAGCGCTGTTTGGTATCCTGCGCGCCGGGATGGTGGTGGTAAACGTTAACCCTCTGTACACCCCGCGTGAGCTGGAACACCAGCTGAACGACAGCGGCGCGACGGCGATCGTGATCGTCTCTAACTTTGCCCACACCCTGGAGAAAGTGGTTGAGAAAACCCCGGTCCAGCACGTGATCCTGACCCGCATGGGCGACCAGCTCTCGACGGCGAAGGGGACGCTGGTTAACTTTGTGGTCAAATATATCAAGCGTCTGGTGCCGAAATACCATCTGCCGGATGCCATCTCTTTTCGTAGCGCGCTGCATAACGGCTACCGCATGCAGTATGTTAAACCCGAGGTTGTTGCCGACGATCTGGCCTTCCTTCAGTACACCGGCGGTACGACCGGCGTGGCGAAAGGCGCGATGCTCACCCATCGTAATATGCTGGCGAACCTTGAACAGGTGAATGCCACTTACGGGCCGCTACTGCATCGGGGCAAAGAGCTGGTGGTCACTGCACTACCGCTGTATCACATCTTTGCGCTGACCATGAACTGCCTGCTGTTTATTGAGCTGGGCGGTCAGAACCTGCTGATCACCAACCCGCGTGATATTCCGGGTCTGGTTAAAGAGCTGGCGAAATATCCCTTCACGGCGATGACCGGGGTGAACACCCTGTTTAATGCCCTGCTGAACAATAAAGATTTTCAGAACCTCGATTTCTCCACCCTGCATCTCTCCGCTGGTGGCGGGATGCCGGTACAGCAGGCGGTGGCCGAGCGCTGGGTTAAACTGACCGGTCAGTATCTTCTGGAAGGCTATGGCCTGACCGAGTGCTCACCGCTGGTCAGCGTGAATCCGCACGACATCGATTATCACAGCGGCAGTATTGGCCTGCCGGTGCCGTCCACCGAAGTGAAACTGGTTGATGATGAGGGTAACGAAGTCCCTCTGGGCGAGCCGGGTGAACTGTGCGTCAAAGGCCCGCAGGTCATGCTCGGCTACTGGCAGCGCCCGGATGCCACCGACGACATCATTAAGGATGGCTGGCTGTATACCGGCGATATTGCCACCGTCGATGAAGAAGGCTTTTTACGCATCGTCGATCGTAAAAAAGACATGATTCTGGTTTCCGGCTTTAACGTCTACCCGAATGAGATCGAAGATGTGGTGATGCAGCACAGCGGCGTGCAGGAAGTGGCCGCCGTGGGCGTACCGTCCGGCAGCAGCGGAGAAGCGGTAAAAATCTTTGTCGTCAAAAAAGATGAGTCCTTAACCGAGGAAGCGCTGGTGACCTTCTGCCGCCGTCAGCTGACGGGTTACAAGGTGCCGAAGCTGGTTGAGTTCCGCAGCGAGCTGCCCAAGTCCAACGTCGGTAAAATTTTACGGCGAGAACTGCGTGACGAAGCGCGCGGTAAAGTGGACAATAAGGGCTGAGCTTCGAGTTAGTCGCCAGACGCCGGTTTAGCCGGCGTTTTTTATGGGCGCAAAACACCAGGATATGACAATTTGAATTATCAGATGATCACCACCAATGACGGGCTGGCTACCCTGTGTGAAATTGCAGGCCAGGCCACGGCCATTGCGCTGGACACCGAATTTGTACGCACCCGCACTTACTACCCGCAGCTGGGCCTGATCCAGCTGTTTGACGGACAGCACCTGGCGCTGATTGACGCCGTGACCATTACCGACTGGGCACCGCTGCGCACGCTGCTGCTGAACCCGGATGTCACTAAGTTCCTGCACGCGGGCAGTGAAGATCTGGAAGTGTTCCTGAATACGCTGGGCTGCATGCCGAACCCGCTGATTGACACCCAAATCCTTGCCGCATTCTGCGGACGCCCCATGTCATGGGGCTTCGCCGCGATGGTCGAAGAGTTTGAAGGGATCGTCATCGATAAAAGCGAGTCCCGCACCGACTGGCTGGCACGTCCGCTGACCACCCGTCAGTGCGACTATGCCGCCGCTGACGTCTGGTATCTGCTGCCCATCGCCCACCGACTGCTGGCCGAAACTGAAGAAGCGGGCTGGCTCCCGGCCGCACTGGACGAGTGTCGCTTAACAATGCTGCGCCGCCAGGAAGTGACCGACCCGGCCGAGGCCTGGCGCGATATTACCAATGCCTGGCAGCTGCGTCCTCGCCAGCTTGCCTGCCTGCAGTTGCTGGCCGAATGGCGTCTGCGCAAAGCACGCGACCGCGATATGGCGGTAAACTTTGTGGTGCGCGAAGAGCACCTCTTGTCGGTGGCGCGTTATATGCCGGGCAGCCTGGGTGAACTGGACGGGATGGGGCTTTCGGGCAGTGAAATCCGCTTCCACGGTAAAACGCTGCTGAGCCTGGTGGAAAAAGCGCAGGCGCTGCCGGAAGAGAGCCTGCCGCAGCCGCTGCTGAACCTAATGGATATGCCGGGCTACCGTAAGGTCTTTAAAGAGATTAAAGCCCTGGTCCAGCAGGTGAGTGAAGAGCAGGGGATCAGCGCGGAAATGCTGGCCTCGCGTCGGCAGATTAACCAGCTGCTGAACGGACACTGGCAGCTCAAACCGCAGTCCCTTCCGCCGGAGCTTATTTCTGGCTGGCGTGGGGAATTGATGGCCGATCGCCTGAAAACGCTGCTTAGCGAATATCCTCGCGGATAAACAATAAAAAAGGCAGAAATGATTCTGCCTTTTCTTTTACCGCTACCTTTTGGCGCTTACTTTGACTCTTCGGCTTCAGGCAGGGTGACGTTAAGTTCCAGAATGGAAATATCGTCGCCTTTCTGCTCCAGCTGCACCGTGACCATTTCCGGGTCAATCTGCACATATTTGCAGATCACTTCCAGAATATCGCGCTTAAGCTGCGGTAAATAATGCGGTTCTGCATCGCTACGACGGCGCTCCGCCACGATAATTTGCAGGCGCTCTTTCGCAATGTTTGCGGTGCTCTTTTTTCTCGAAAGAAAAAAGTCCAGTAATGCCATAACTTATCCTCCGAACAGGCGTTTGAGGAAACCTTTCTTCTCTTCTTCAATGAAGCGGAAAGGACGTTCTTCTCCCAGCAGACGTTCCACCGTATCAGCATAGGCTTTACCGGCATCGGCTTCCGCATCGAGGATCACCGGCTCGCCCTGGTTAGAGGCGCGAAGGACCGACTGATCTTCCGGAATAACACCGACCAGCTTGATACGCAGGATTTCCAGTACGTCTTCCATACTCAGCATATCGCCTTTATTGACGCGACCCGGATTGTAGCGCGTCAGCAGCAGATGCTCTTTAATCGGTTCCTGACCATTCTCGGCACGACGTGACTTCGATGCCAGAATGCCCAGAATACGGTCTGAGTCGCGCACGGACGACACTTCCGGGTTGGTGGTAATAATCGCTTCATCAGCGAAGTAGAGCGCCATCAGCGCCCCGGTTTCGATACCGGCAGGGGAGTCGCAGACGATAAAGTCGAACTCCATCTTCTTCAGCTCATCCAGCACTTTCTCCACGCCTTCACGGGTCAGAGCGTCTTTGTCGCGCGTCTGCGAGGCAGGAAGAATAAAGAGATTCTCAGTACGCTTATCTTTAATCATCGCCTGATTAAGCGTGGCATCGCCCTGAATAACGTTGACGAAGTCATACACCACGCGGCGTTCACAGCCCATGATCAGATCGAGGTTACGCAGGCCGATATCGAAATCGATAACGACGGTCTTCTTTCCCTTCTGGGCCAAACCAGTGGCGATGGCCGCGCTGGAGGTAGTCTTGCCAACGCCTCCTTTACCCGAAGTCACAACAATAATGCGTGCCATAGAAATTCCTTGTTAAAAGGGATTAATTTAACGATTGAACAGTCAAAGCGCTCTCTGCCAGACGCAGGCGTGCCGCTTTGCCATAAAATTCGGCCGGGATTTGATCGCTCAGCCAGTATTCTCCGGCGATAGAAACCAGTTCTGCCGCCAGGTGGGTGCTAAAAATCTGGGCGTCTCGCTCGCCGCTTGCGCCTGCCAGCGCGCGTCCACGCATCATACCGTAGACGTGAATATTACCATCCGCAATTAACTCGGCCCCGGCGCTGACGTGACTGGTCACAATCAGATCACAGTTTGGCGCATAAATACGCTGACCGGAACGTACCGGCACATCAATAAGTCGCGTTTTTGTGATGGAGGCAGCAGCGGGAGCGGGATCGACAGGAGCGGGTTTGACGGCGGACGCAGAACGCGCCGCTTTCTCTTTGCCTTCGGTCAGCAGAGGCAGACCGGCAGCGTCGATTTCAGCCTTCAGTTCGGCATCTTTACAACCGCTGACGCCGACCACACGTAAGCCGGATTCGGCAATCACCTGCTGTAGCTGCACCCAGTTAACCGGGCCCTGCAGGGCACCCACGTTAACCACGACGGGAGCATGCTGTAAAAAGGCCGGGGCCTGGGCGATTTTTTCCGCTAGCGCCTGGCGAATAACTTCGGGCTTTGCCTCATGTAAATGAAGCACTGATAAGGTGAAGCTACTGCCTTTTAGCTCAACTGGCGTGTTTGACATCCTGGCCTTACTCAATTTGCTGTTCACCGCACCCGCTGCGGCGATATTCCGAAGACTATCAGGCATGTTATAGTCCCTGCTATATTCAGGCAAGTCGCCATCCCGTTTTATTCCGAGTAAACATATGTTTTGTGCTATCTACCGAAGTGCCCGTCGCGAACAGACCTATTTATATGTCGAGAAAAAAGACGATTTCTCACGCGTGCCGCCGGAGCTGATGTCCGGTTTTGGTCAGCCGCAGCTGGCGATGCTTCTGCCGCTGGACGGACGCAAAAAACTGGTCAATGCTGACCTTGAAAAGGTGAAAAAAGCATTGGCTGAACAGGGCTATTATTTACAGATGCCGCCGCCGCCGGAAGATTTGCTGAAACAGCATCTGGCCGGGGCAGGGAAGTCATAGCCCACTCTTACCTTCACGTTATTAACCGTCAGGGGAAACGCATGTATCAACATCATAACTGGCAGGGTGCGCTGCTGGATTATCCGGCCAGTAAAGTCGTTTGTGTGGGTAGCAACTATGCCCTTCATATTAAGGAAATGGGCAGCGCCACGCCGGAAGAGCCGGTGCTGTTTATCAAACCGGAAACGGCACTGTGTGATATCCGTCAGCCTCTGGCGCTGCCGCAGGGCCTTGGTTCCGTCCACCATGAGATTGAACTGGCGGTGTTGATTGGCGGAACGCTGCGCCAGGCGACGGAAGATCATGTGCACAAAGCCATCGCCGGTTATGGTCTGGCGCTGGATCTGACCCTGCGCGACGTGCAGGGCAAAATGAAAAAGGCCGGTCAGCCCTGGGAAAAAGCCAAAGGTTTTGACAACTCCTGCCCGATCTCCGGCTTTATCCCGGTGGAATCCTTTGAGGGCGATGCGCAAAACAGCACCCTGACGCTGAAAATCAACGGTGAAGTGCGCCAGCAGGGCAGCACCTCCGATATGATCCATAAGATCGTGCCGCTGATTGCCTATATGAGCCGCTTCTTCACCCTTAAGGCGGGGGATGTGATCCTCACCGGCACGCCGGCAGGCGTTGGTCCGCTCAGCAGCGGCGATGCGCTGGAGCTGGGTCTGAACGATTTGACGCTCAGCACTCGCGTACTGTAACGCCAGTTTGCCGCCCTTTGCGGCGGCAAAACTTGCATCGGGACGCCAGAGTGGTTATAAGGTGCAGCTTGATGTTAAAGGCGGATTTTTTGATGAGCGATTTACCCTTCTGGCAGACCAAAACCCTCGACGAGATGACCGACGCGCAGTGGGAATCCCTGTGTGACGGCTGCGGTCAGTGCTGCCTCCATAAACTGATGGATGAAGACAGCGATGAGATCTACTTTACCAACGTCGCCTGCCGCCAGCTGAATATCAAAACCTGCCAGTGCCGTAACTACGAACGCCGCTTCGAGTACGAGCCAGACTGCATCAAGCTGACCCGCGATAATCTGCCGACCTTTGAATGGCTGCCGCACACCTGCGCCTATCGCCTGCTGGCGGAAGGCAAAGACCTGCCCGCCTGGCATCCGCTGATCGCCGGTTCAAAAGCGGCGATGCACGGCGAACGTATTTCCGTACGCCATATCGCGGTTAAAGAATCCGAAGTCCGCGACTGGCAGGATCATATTTTGAACAAACCCGAGTGGGCGGACTGAGGCAGCCATGCGCACCTGGTTTCTGCAGTACATAAAGGCTTTTCACTGGCAGGCCAGATTAAGCTATGGCGAACTGCTGCGGTTTATGGGCCTGAGTATTCTGGCCTACGCGCTGCTGGTGGGGCTGATGATGGTCGGGCTGCAGCTGATTTTGCTTACCCCCGTCATAGAAAGGCTAACCGCTCCCGGCGTGATGGCATTCACTTCCGGCGCGGTAAACGTCTTTATGGCCGTGGTTTTTATTCCGGCTGGTCTGCACGGCCTGAAAACCGTTATCTATTCGCTAGCATCGCGGTTCTGAGGCCTGTCTGACGACGCGCTGAGCGCGTTAATGACCCCGTATCCCCACCAGACAATCGCTATCGCCAGAGCCATGCAGACCAGCCAGGGGATTCTGGACCCGTCAAAATAGCGCCAGCCCACATTGTCGCCGAGCGCCCCGCAGGTAAAAAGCGTTGCCCCGGTAAACCATCCCTGAAAAAGCTTCGTTTTTAACGTCATAATATACTCCCTGTGAATGTAAGTCGTCGGGATCGCGCCGTCGGGCAGGAAAGTTAATCCCTTTGTCTTAGGCTACAGAGCCACTCAACTCTATGATACTCTTGAGAAACCGCTTAGAGAAGTCGTGATGGTATCATGGCTTTTACATTTACCCACATTATGTGGGTCTTTATGATTTAACGAATTTGCAGGAACAGATTGATGCGTTATTTATGGCTACTCTTTCCGCTGCTGGCCGCTGGCTGCGCCGGAAAGTCTGACAACCTTCTGAAGGAAGAGGCCCGAATCGCCGTGGTTAAGAAGATGGCGGTTTTCAATGGTAAACAGCCCTGTGCGGATGTGATGAGTAAGAAGGAGCAGGCCTTCGGCGCAGAGGCCAACAAGATGGCGATGAAGCTCTGCGGCGGGATATTTGACTGGGAAAAGCCGGTTGTGCTCTCTGACATCAAAATTTACCGGGGTGAAACGACCGCCGTCTGCGGCGTGGCGTCCGGTACCAGCCGGGCGGGAAGCCGCTTAGGAACCCGGTTTGTTTATCACCCGGAGCCGATGCTGGTGGTGATGTTAAAGCCGATCTACCCGCTGATGTCTAATGAAAAAATGCGCGAGGCGTATCACGGCCTGAATAAAATCTACGCGGATACCGAAAGGCAGTACTGCAAATGAAAAACGCGCCGAATGGCGCGTTTCTCTTTTTTAGCGGCCGAACAGGTCGCGACGTTTGGGTTTGAAGGGCTGAGCAATCAGCACCAGCGCGCCAACGATAAAGTAGGCGGCAAAAATACCCAATAGCCACTGCGGCATTTCCAGCGTCAGGAACTCCCACTGGCGCACGGAGCAGTCACCGGAAGCGACAAACATCTGCGGTACCCATTTGTCCAGCGGCAGCCAGCTCGGGAAGCTGGCGGCAAAATCGCAGGTCATAAACGGAGACGGGTGCAGCTGCATCATGGTGTGCTGATACGCCAGCTCAATCCCGCGCCAGGCGCTGTACAGCCAGATAGCGATAGCGACATAGCGCAGCGGCGTTTTGGGGGCAATAGCGCCAACCAGTGCGGCAGCCAGTACGCCCAGCAGCGCACATCTTTCATAAATGCAGAGCACGCAAGGCTGGAGATTCATTACGTGCTGGAACCACAGCGCCACGACTTCCAGCGCGAACGCGGTCAGCGCCATCAGTAACCAGGCACCGCGACCGCGTGAGCACTGGTTTAAAAATCGCAACATAATCATTTTCCTGGAAATATTAAGACAAGGCAGTGTAAACGAATTTACCCTGCACACCAGTAGCGCACAAAAAAATAAAACGTAAACGGGCATTTATGATGTTACAAGTCAAATCGGGCGACAATGCGCCCGATCATCTTTAGGGCGTGGCACCCGCAGAGAGCGCGCCAATCCAGCCCTGCGCGGTCATCCAGCCGGTCATTGGGACCAGCGCAAACTCCACGCAAAGCAGTCCGACCAGGCTCAACACCAGCGTATAAGGCAGCGCCATCCACACCATACGTCCATAGGAGAGACGGATCAGTGGAGCAAGGGCGGAGGTGAGTAAGAACAGAAATGCCGCCTGGCCGTTGGGCGTCGCCACGGAGGGCAGGTTTGTCCCGGTATTGATGGCGACGGCCAGCAGGTTAAACTGCTCTGCGCCGTAGGCACCGTGCTGCAGCGCGTTTTTCGCCTCGTTAATATAGACCGACCCCACGAATACGTTATCTGAAATCGACGACAGCACGCCGTTGAAAATATAGAACAGCGAAAGCTGCGACTGCGGCGAAGCCTGCAATACGTAAGCAATGATCGGCGAGAACAGCTGCTGATCGACAATGACTGCCACAATGGCAAAAAAGGCGGTCAGCAGGGCGGTAAAAGGCAGGGCTTCGCTAAAGGCTTTGCCAATAGTCTGTTCGTCGGTAATGCCGGTCAGGGAGGTCGCCAGAATAATCACCGACAGACCAATCAGGCCAACCTCCGCGAGATGCAGAGCGAGGGCGACGATCAGCCAGACGGCAATCAATGCCTGAGTGCAGAGACGGACCTTATCCTGACGGGTACGCTGCTGACGATTCTGGTTGTCGACGTCGGTCAGGACCTGGCGGACGCTCTCCGGCAGCGGCTCGCCGTAGCCAAAGCAGCGGAATTTCTCTACCAGCAGGCAGGTCAGCAATCCGCAAACCATGACCGGAACGCTAACCGGCGCAATGCGCAGGGCAAACTCGGTGAAATCCCAGCCTGCGGCCTTGGCGATAATCAGGTTTTGCGGCTCGCCCACCATCGTCATCACGCCGCCGAGCGCGGTGCCAACGCCTGCGTGCATCATCAGACTGCGTAAAAAGGCGCGGAAGCGATCCAGATCCTCGCGGACCTGGGCGGAGTCAGCGTGCTCCGGTCGGGACGCCACCCGATGGTAGATATCATAAAAGCCCATCGCCACGCTTATCACCACCGCGACGACCGTCAGGGCATCGAGAAACGCGGAGAGAAAGGCGGCCGCCAGACAGAAGGCCAGGGCGAGCCTCATTTTGCTCTGAATACTCAGTAACAGACGGGTAAAAATAAACAGCAGCAGCTGTTTCATAAAGAAGATACCGGCGACCATAAACATCAGCAGCAGAAGCACGTCGAGATTGGTGGCGATCTCCTCCCGGACGTGTTCGGCGCTGGTCATGCCGATAAAAATGGCTTCTGTCACCAGCAGGCCGCCCGGCAGCAGCGGGTAGCATTTCAGCGCCATGACCAGGGTAAAGATAAATTCCACCACCAGCAGCCAGCCGGCAGCGAAAGGATTAATAAAGAAAATCAGCGGGTTGATAATCAGGAACAGAATGAGCGTCAGCTTATACCAGTCCGGGGACTGACCGAGGAAATTGCGCCAGAGCGCGCTGCCATATGAAAGCGTCAAAATCGGGATCCTTGCCGTGAATAAAACATTATTTTTATTGAAGTGCAGCAAGAGTAGCCATCTGTATAACGACGATCAATACATGTGTTTAGGCGAATGACAAAATTGACAAAAATAAAACCACGATCCCTTTTTTATTGGCCCTCCGTGCTATCTGACCCCCATCAGCTCTGGTATGATGAAGGTAATATTGCAACGCTGTAACGGAAAATCTCTATGGTAATTAAGGCGCAAAGCCCGGCGGGTTTCGCGGAAGAGTACATCATCGAAAGCATCTGGAATAGTCGCTTCCCTCCGGGATCGATCCTGCCCGCTGAACGTGAACTCTCTGAACTGATCGGCGTAACTCGCACCACCTTGCGTGAAGTGTTGCAGCGTCTTGCGCGCGACGGCTGGCTGACTATCCAGCACGGCAAGCCGACCAAAGTGAATAACTTCTGGGAAACGTCCGGGCTGAATATCCTGGAAACCCTGGCGCGTCTGGACCACGACAGCGTTCCACAGCTGATCGACAATCTGCTCTCCGTGCGCACCAATATTGCCACTATCTTTATTCGTACCGCCTTCCGTCAGCACCCCGACGAGGCGCTGAAGGTGCTGGCCAGCGCAAATGCTGTAGAAGATCACGCGGATGCCTTTGCCGAGCTGGACTACAGTATTTTCCGCGGCCTGGCCTTTGCCTCCGGTAACCCGATTTACGGCCTGATCCTCAACGGGATGAAAGGGCTGTACACCCGTATCGGCCGCCACTATTTTGCCAACCCGGCGGCCCGTAGCCTGGCGCTGGGCTTCTACCACCAGCTGGCAAAGGTGTGTGAAGAGGGGCTTATCGATCAGGTCTATGAAACGGTACGTACCTACGGTCACGAGAGCGGCCTGGTCTGGCACCGTATGCAAAAAAATCTGCCGGGTGATTTGGCGATCCACAGCCGCTAATCCCTGAGTCCCTCCGGGCAGCGGCGTTCGCCACTGCCCGTTCTCCTGCCTGTTTTGTTACGCCGTCACTTATTCATCTCACCGTTGTTCTTTGATATTTCTTACATTTATGTCAATAATGCCTGTGTTACACATCATTAACAGAGACGGATGACTATGGGCAATAAGGCGAAAGACGAAGCGTTATATCAGGAGATGTGCCGGGTGGTCGGTAAGGTGGTGCTGGAAATGCGCGATCTGGGCCAGGAGCCAAAGCATATCGTCATCGCCGGAGTGGTCCGCACATCGCTGGCAAACCCGAGGATCCCGCGTTCACCGCTAACAAAGGAAGCGATGGAGCGCGTTATCGAGGCGCTCTCAGGACACCATGCATAATTAAAGGAAAATGATGATGCAGCCAGAACGCAAAAATTATCCCCAGTTGGGCGATGTTAAGGCCCCCTATGTCCACGCCGTCAAGCACGGCGATACCCTCTATGTCTCAGGGTTGACCGCCTTCGGAACCCCTGCGCAGCAGGGCAGTATTGCCGAGCAGGCAGAGGCGATTTTCAGCCAGCTCCACCAGATCACGGCTGCGGAGGGCATCTCACTGGCCTCGCTGCTTAAAGTGACCATTTTTGTCACCACTCTTGCGGATATTGCCAGCCTGCGGGTGGTGCTGTTCCGCCATTTTGGTCAGCATCTGCCGGCCAGTTCGCTGGTGCAAGTCAGCGGGCTGTTCTCCCCGGATCTGACGATCGAAATCGAGACTATTTTTGCCCTCTGACCCTTAAGACTATTCTGTGTTTCGTAACGGTTATAAAAATGTAACAGAATATTCTTACACTGCCTGCTTCCGACGATGGATACCGACAGGAAGCAATCATGAGCAGACCCTTATTCAAACAAGAACATAGCAGTGAAATCAGCAACCAGAGTGACAACCCGGCTTTTTCCTCGGTGGTCAGCGCTTTTCTCAGCCGCCGCCGTTTCCTGCAAATGGGCGTGGTGGCCGGAACGGCTGCGGCGTTTCCTGCGCTCTTAAGATCCCCTGCGGCGCTGGCGGTAGATAACGCCATCGCCCGTGCGACCTCGCTGGGCTTCACCAGCATTGCGGTTTCCACAGAAGATACGGTGCGGGTACCGGAAGGGTATATTGCGCGTCCGTTCTATCGCTGGGGCGACGCGGTGGGGCTCGCGGGAAATATGCCGGAATTTAATAAAGACGGCAGCAACACCACCGATGAACAGGCCGCCCAGGCGGGGATGCACCACGACGGTATGGCCTGGTTTAGCCTGCCGGCGGGCAGCGAGAGCGCACAGCATGGACTGCTGGCGATGAACCATGAATATATTGATAACGGGCTGCTGTTTAAAGACGGTGCGGCCAACTGGAATCTCGATAAAGTCCGCAAGGGACAGAATGCGATGGGGATTTCGGTGATTGAGGTGAAAAAGCAGGGCGACAGCTGGACGATTGTCCGTCCGTCGAACTACGCCCGCCGTATCACCGTCAATACGCCGATGGGCGTGACCGGCCCGGCTCGTCACCATGACCTGCTGAAAACCGCTGCCGATCCGCAGGGCGAAACCATCCTGGGCACCATGCAGAACTGCGCCAACGGCCATACCCCGTGGGGAACCTATCTCACCTGTGAGGAAAACTGGTCGGATATTTTTGTTAAAAAAGCCGCGCCGAACGCGCTTGAAAAACGTTACGGCATCAGCGACAGCGACGACTCCTATCGCTGGAATGAAGCCGATCCGCGTTTCAGCGTTGACGCAACGCCTAACGAACCTAACCGCTTTGGCTGGGTGGTGGAAATCGACCCTTACGATCCGGATTCCACGCCGCGCAAACACACCTCCCTGGGACGCTTCAAGCACGAAGGTGCGGCCATTACGCTGGCGAGCGACGGGCGCGTGGTGGCCTATATGGGCGACGATCAGAAATTCGAATATATCTATAAATTCGTCTCTGAAGGGAAATACGATCCGGCTAACCGCGCTGCGGCGATGGATCTGCTGGCAACAGGCACGCTGTTTGTGGCGAAATTCAACGACGACGGCAGCGGTCAGTGGCTGCCGCTGGTCCAGGGACAGCCAGGGCTTGAGGCCAGCAACGGTTTTGCCAGCCAGGGTGAACTGCTGGTGAAAACGCGTCAGGCGGCCGATGCCGTCGGGGCAACGAAAATGGACCGTCCGGAATGGATTGCCGTCGACCCCCACAGCGCCGGAAGCGTCTACTGTACCCTGACCAACAACAGCGATCGTGGCAAAGAGGGCAAGGCTGCGGTCGATGCCGCCAACCCGCGTGCGAATAACGTCTACGGACATATTATGCACTGGGTGGAGAAGGGCAACAATCCGGCCGCCGACGCCTTTAACTGGGATATCCTGGTCCTGGGCGGGCGTACCGATACCGATGACGAAAAGGCCAAAGGTTCCATGAAGGGAGCCGAGTTTGGTAGCGCGGACGGATTGTCATTCGACCCTCGTGGGGTGCTGTGGATCCAGACCGACGTGTCGTCCGGCACCATCAATAAGAAAGCCTATGAGGGCATGGGGAACAACCAGATGCTGGCGACCGTGCCTGGGAGCAATGAGTATCGTCGCTTCCTGACCGGTCCTCGCGGGTGTGAAATTACCGGTATCGCCTTTACGCCGGATAACCGCACCCTGTTTATTAATATCCAGCATCCCGGTGAGCCGGGGGATGATATCAGCGATCCGGCGAATCCGACGGCGGTATCGACCTGGCCGGACGGGGATAAAAACAGCCGTCCGCGTTCGTCCACGGTGGTGATTGTCAAAGCCGACGGCGGCGTGATAGGCAGTTAACCCAGACAGCGGCCTTCGTTTTGCGGGGGCCGTTACTGCGCGGCGACGTCCAGACTGTCCGTCTCCAGCAGCGCCAGGGTACCGGCATACTCCAGCGGACGGGAGAAGTAGTAGCCCTGCATAAAGTGCACCCCGCATTTAATCAGTTTCTGTCGCTGTTTCGCCGTCTCAACGCCTTCGGCGACGACGTAAAATTTTAGACCCTGAGAGATATTCATCACTGCCTCAACAATCGCCAGCCCTTTACTATCCAGGTTATTAATAAACGAGCGATCAATCTTGATATAGTCGACGTTAATGTTCTGGATCACCGACAGGCTGGAGTAGCCGGTGCCGAAATCATCAACGGAAAAACGTACGCCTTGCTGCTGCAGGGCGCTGATTTTCTGATAAATCACCTGCAGTTCGGCATTGAAAATCGATTCCGTCACTTCCAGGTGCAGGCTGCTTCCGTCAATCTGCCAGGTGGAGAGCAGCTGAGTGACGTTGGAGACGAACTCCTTGTCATAGAACTGGATCATGGAGATATTGACGCACATCGCCACGCCGGGCCGACGTTTTTGTATCTCAAGCAGCGTCCGGCAGGCTTCCTCCATCGCCCATTTGCCAATCTCCACAATTCTGCCGCTCTGTTCCATCAGCGGAATAAACTCCGCCGGGGAAATATCACTTCCCTGATAGTGCCAGCGCAGCAGCGCTTCGAAGCTGACGATCCTGCCCTGCGGATTGACTATCGGCTGGTACATCAGGCGCAGTTCATCGTTGGCGAGGGCCGTTTTCAGCGCCTCGTTCAGGGCGATTTTGCGCAGCAGATTAGATTCCAGCTCCATGTTATAGAACGCCACCCGCTCCGGGTATTTACCTTTCTGCGAATACATGGCGATATCCGCCAGCTGAATCAGCCGGGTCAGGGACGTATCATGCTCCGGGCAAACGGAAATTCCGATGGTGGCGCTCAGCGTCACCTTCTGCCCGTCGACGATAATGGGCCGCGACAGGCTGCGCACAATCTCGTCTCCCAGCTGCTGTGCGGCGTATTTATCGCCGTTAACCAGCAGAAATATAAATTCATCTCCGCCCCAGCGACAGACCTGGCTTCCGGGTCGGTAGAATTCATACAGTCGGGCGCTAAGCGTATGCAAAACCCGATCGCCAATATCGTGGCCGAGGGTATCGTTAATATTTTTAAAGCCGTCGAGATCGATAAAAAAGATACAGAAGCCGTCGATATGCTTCTCGCGGTACTGGCTGCAGATATCCTCCGCCGCCGATAAAAACGCCGCCCGGTTATAGAGCCCGGTCAGAGAATCGATATGTGAAATCTCATAGATCTGCTGGGTGCGTTTGCGGATGGTGTCCTCCATATTGCTCACCAGCATCTTATTTTTATCGCGCAGCAGGATGACTTCCCGCGTATAGCGGGTCGACCGTATGGCGCCGACGATCATGGCGGCGGTAGAGCACATCCCCAGTATGCCGAGATTACTTTGCCAGGTTTCAGGCTGCGCCAGCATGGTCAGTGAAAAAGGGGCCAGAATGGTCAGATTGTAGAGAATGGCGATCGTCAAATTTCCGGACAGCGTACTGGTGGCGCCACCGGCCAGGGCCGAGAGGATAACCACCACCGTGGTAAATTCAGCCAGGCTAAACGACGGGAAAAATAGCACCCCATAGGCGCTCCACAGAGCAGCAGTGAACAGACAGCCAAGCGAAAAACGCAGTTGCCAGCGGGTATGGTTTTTTGCGCTGTCGGGTGTTCTGAACCAGAAAAGGGTGTCGATAAGACGCAGGAACAGCACCGCAGAGAGCATCAGCCACCAGGTCATTTTGGCGGCGAAGTGGACGTTAGTGATGAAGGTAAAGGTCAGAATGCCGGAAGCGATAAAGCCGATGATAATGCCCAGCAGTGAATTGCCATATAAAAGCTTAAGCCCTTCAGACTGGTAAAGCGCGGCATTGCTACGATTGATGCTCATTATCTGTTCGCCATAAAAAGTTTCCGTTAACAGGCCGGACGGCCAACTGACACCATAACTTATAGGCTAATGATGATTGCGTCAGTTTGCCAGGCGGCACTGCAAAAACGTTATCGGCAGACTTAAGGGGAATATGAGAGGAAAAATGGCGCGCCGGGATACGGCGCACGATTTTTCGGCAGGTGGAATCAGTCGATAAGACCGTTTTGATCGTAAAACGGCCAGGGGCCGTCAAACTGACCGATGGGGCAGTAGTGAGTAGCAATACCGTTTACCGCGCTCCAGCGATGCAGCAGGAATCCGGCCGGTTCAAGGCTAAAGGTCGAGGGGCCGTCTGGCGCAAAATCCGGGGTGACCTGATGAGAGGTGCCCGGTGCGCTACAGACGATGGTGCTGCCCAGCTGTGACACCATAAAACGGTGCACATGACCGCACAGTATCCGCAGCACCTGAGGCGCGTCGGCGAGGACGTTTGCCAGCGCATCGGCATCGCGCAGATTTTGCCTGTCCATATGGTCGATTCCGCTGATAAACGGATGGTGGTGCAGCATCACGATGGTGGGTTTCTCCGGGGCGGCGGCCAGCTGCTCCTGTAACCACGCGAGCCGGGCCGGACAGAGTTCGCCCCAGGGCTGCTCCGCAACGGTGGAATCGAGTCCAATCAGTCGGACTGGAAAACGGTCGACACACCACTGAATAAACTCAGCCTGTGGGTTGAGCCAGTCGCAGTCCCTGAAGGCGTCGCGGAAAGCGGGACGGCTATCGTGATTGCCGGCAATCGCGAACCACGGGAGCGTCAGCGTATCCAGCACCGCACGGACCGCTGCGTACTCCTCAGGAGTACCAAAATCGGTTAAGTCGCCGGTAATGGCCACCGCATCCGGGCGCGGTGTCAGAGAATTGAGTCGGGCAACGGCGGCTTTTAGCGCGCCGAGGGTATCCACTTTCCGGTAGGAGAGGCGACCTCCGGCTTTAATATGCAGATCGCTTATCTGAGCAAGAACGAAATCAGGTTTCAACGCAGAGCTCCCGGCGGAGTTAAGGGTGAAGGAACGGAAAAAACAGAACGCGGGTCGATATGCAGACCCACCTGCATGCCCGGTGCCCAGCTCTCACGTGCAGGGCAGTCCACCTGCACCGACTGGCTTTCTGCGGTGCGGACGACCACGCGCTGGGTCTGACCGAGGAATACCGAGTGCATGACCTCGCCCGTGAAGGCGCTCTCCTGCGGCAGAACCAGGCGAATATCTTCCGGGCGGCAGTAGCGGGTTTCACCCTGCCAGGTCAGCGGATTTATCGCACCGACGAACCCGGCGACAAACTCGCTGGCCGGGTGATGATAGATCTCACGCGGGGTGCCAATCTGCTCGATTCTGCCGTGACGCATCACCGCGATACGATCGCCCAGGGCCATCGCTTCCTGCTGGTCGTGGGTCACGTAAACGGCGGTGATCCCAAGCTGGCGCAGCAGTGTGCCGATATCCTCCCGCAGCTTTTCGCGCAGTTTGGCGTCCAGCGCCGCCAGGGGCTCATCAAACAGCAGTACCTTCGGACGGGCCGCCAGCGCACGGGCCAGCGCCACGCGTTGTTTCTGACCGCCGGAGAGCGCGTTGATAGAACGGGTGGCGTAATCGCTAAGATCGACCATCGCCAGCATCTCAGCCACTCGGGTGGCAATCTCCGACGGTGGCAGGCCCTGAATACGCAGGCCGTAGGCGACGTTGCTGGCTACGTCGAGATGCGGAAACAGAGCGTAGTTCTGAAAGACCATACCGACATTGCGTTTCTCAATGGGAAGGGCCGTCACGTTATTGTCGCCAAACCAGACCTCGCCGCCGCTGTCACAGCGCTCAAGGCCGCTGATAATGCGCAGGGTGGTCGTCTTCCCACAGCCGGACGGGCCGAGCAGCACCAGGGTTTCTCCGCTCTGGATGGTCAGATCCAGCGGATGCAGCGCCACCTGGTGGTGGGCAAAGGTACGGCTGCAGTTTTGTAAACGAATTTGGGTCATCGGGAGGCTCCCTTTTTAGCGCGGCTGAAATAGTGCATTGCCAGCAGCAGCGGAATAATCATCAGTAAAAACAGAGTGGTGTAGGCGGAACCGATCTCAAGGCGCATGGAGGCGTAGCTGTCGGCCAGCCCAACGGGCAGCGTTTTGGTCAGCGGCGTATGCAGCATCCAGGTGATATTGAATTCACCCACCGAAAGCGTCACCACCATAAAGGCCCCGGCCAGCACGCCGGAAAGCGAGTTGGGGATCACCACGGTGAAGAAACGACGCAGTGCACCGGCACCGAGACTGGCAGCGGCCTCTTCCATCTGCGGCAGGGCGGAAGCTTTCATGACTGCCAGTACCGGACGTACCATAAACGGCAGCGTAAAGAGCACGTGACCAATCAAAATAAAGATCCAGCTATTACGCAGGCCGGGGATCCCGCCCCATACCAGCAGAAGGCCAAGCGCGGTCGCGAGACCGGGCACCGCCACCGGCAGCATCAGGCACTCTTCAATCCACACCGCCATGCGGGACGGGCTTTTCAGCAGCGCCCAGGCCGCGGGCACGCCGACCAGCACGGTGCAGACCAGGCAGGCCAGGGCAATCATCAGCGACAGCCAGAAGGTCGGGGCATAAAGCGCCCAGACTTCTTCAATCCAGCGCAGAGTCAGGCCGCTTTTCAGGCCAATAAAGTAGTTCTCCGTAAACCCGGCGAGCACCGACATCACCAGCGGAACCATCAGAAACAGACACACCAGCAGAGTCAGCGTGAGCTGAGCAGTAAACAGCAGCGGTCGGGTCATACGGGCATCTCCGCGTGGGAGCCGTACCAGCGGCGGGCCAGTAGCAGCGCAAGCCAGGTCACCAGGCCCATCACGACCGAAAGCGCGGCGGCGGTGGCGAAGTTGGCGTAGTTAGTGAATTCACCGTAAATTGTCAGAGGCAGCACGTTCAGATCGGTACCCAGGGTAAAGGCGGTGCCAAACGCGCCCATGCTGGTGGCGAAACAGATCGCCGCGCTGGAAAACAGCGCCGGTGCCAGGCCCGGGATCACCACGTCACACAGGATACGCCAGCTTCCGGCCCCCAGAGAGCGAGCCGCTTCTTCGAGGCTGGCATCGAGTTTCTCGCAGGCGGCGACGAGGGTCATAATCACCCGCGGGATAGAGAAATAGAGGTAGCCAAAAAAGAGGCCAACCAGGCTGTAGGCAAAGATCCAGCGCTCGCCGGTCAGGCTCATGCCGAGAGTGGCAAACAGCCCCTGACGGCCGCCAAGCATAATAATAAAGAACCCAACCACCACCCCGGGGAACGCCAGCGGGAAGGTCAGCAGGGCCAGGACCAGGCCTTTGCCCGGAAATGGATGGCGCGACAGGAAAAAGGCTACCACGGCGGATATTGCCACCGCCGCCAGCGAAACCAGCGCTGATAGCGTCAGGGTAATCAGCAGACTTTGCAGATAGCGCGGGCTGCTGAGGATAGTCCAGTAACCGCTTACCATCGTACTGTTATCCGGGCCGCTGCCGAGGATCGCCAGCGAGGCAAAAGGCAGAAGCCAGAACGCACAGAACAGGGAGAGCGCGGGAACAAGCGCAAAAATCACGCCGGGTGGAAAACGCCGCCCGCGAGGGCGGGTCGGCGTGGCGGCGTTAAGGCCGTGTTGCGGCATCACTTAACCTCGTTGATATAGCGAGCAGAGAAGGCTTTCTGAGCGTCGGCCATCTGCTGATAGTTCACAGTATGCGCACGGGCGTAGTCGCTGTCCGGCAGGAACTGGGCACGCGCGGTGTCGGTCATGGCGCTTTCGCGGACCGGACGCAGCCAGGCGTTCGCCCAGATGGCCTGGCCCTTGTCGGAGAGCACATAGTCGATCACTTTTTTGCCTTCACTGCTGTGGGGGGCGTTTTTCACCAGGCTAATCACGTAAGGCACCTTGATACTGCCTTCTTTCGGGATCACAAACGCAATATTGGCGTGGTCCTTATAGCGGGCGCGATAGGCGTTGAAGTCGTAATCCAGCAGGATCGGCATCTCACCGGACAGCACGCGGGCGTAGGCGGTCTGTTTCGGGACGATAGGCTCGTTCTTCATCAGCTGTTTGAAGTAGTTAATACCCGGCGTAAAGTCGTTCATGGTCCCGCCTTTGGCGAGGTTTACCGCCACCGCCGCCGCATAGCCAACAAAGGCGCTGGCCGGGTCAAGATAGCCCACCATACCCTTGTATTCCGGCTTGAGCAGATCGTCCCAGGAGGTCGGTACCGGCGCGCCATTCAGGGCATCCACATTGACCATAAAACCGATGGTGCCGGAGTGCAGCGCGACCCATTTCCCGTCAGGATCTTTCAGGTCAGCCGGAATGCTCTCCCAGCCCGCAGGCTTATAAGACTCAAGTACGTCAGATTTGGCGGCCTGAATCCCGAAGGTCACGCCCAGATAGGTCACGTCTGCCACCGGATTGTTTTTCTCGGCAACGATCTGCGCCAGCGCCTGGCCGGAGTTTTTATTGTCCTGCGGCACCACAATGCCGGTGTCTTTGGCAATAGATTTAAGCTGGGTGGCCCAGTCGGCCCACTCCGGCGGGCAGTTATAGCAGATAGCAGTTGCCGCCTGAGACTGAGCCGACACCAGCAGCGCGCCGGTAAGGCAAATCGACGAAATTATTGACTTTTTCATGGGATTTCCCGGGTGTTGGAACATCATAAAATCTGCGCCCTGGCGACGCTTTCGCCATGACGCAGGGTAAAATCGAGGGTCCGGCAGGGGCTGGCTTCGCCGGATATCAACGCCAGCAGGCTGGTCAGGGCGGCTTCGCCAAGCGCCTGCTGCGGTTGTTCAATAGTGCACAGCGACGGGCAAAGCATTTCGCCAAGCTGGATCCCGTCAAATCCCACCACCGAGACCTGCTGCGGCACGTTAAAACCGCGGCGCTGCAGATTGCCGATGGTGCTGATCGCCAGCAGGTCGTTCGAGCACAGCAGGGCGGTGAGAGAAGACGGGGCGGCAATCCACGGCAGCAGCACGTTAATATCCGCCCGCGTATGGTGCGGCATCTCAATCAGCGGCAGCGGTGAATGGCCTGCTTCCTCTACCGCCTGGCAGTAGCCCTGATAGCGCAGGCTGGCGCGATCCGACTGCTGTACCGGCCCGGCAATCATGCCGATCCTCTGGTGGCCCAGCGTCAGCAGATGGCGGGTGGCCTGATACATAGCACGCTGGTTATCCACGCTGACGGTAACAAAAGGTGAGGGCGCATCCGGGTTATGGGCCAGCACCACCGGAAGCGCCTCGCGGGAGAGCAGATCCAGGCAGGGACTGTGCTGTGCATTCGCCACGGTGAGGATCAGTCCGTCAACCCGCTGGCGTAGCATATTCTCCAGCACGACCGATTCCCGGTCCGGGTGATAGTCGGTGGTGGCAACCATCAGCGAGTAGCCGTGTTCGCGGGCGAGATTCTCCATCGCCTGAAGCTGTTCGCTGAATACCGGGTTGCTCAGGGTGGGCAGCATTACGCCAATAATCCGCGTCGACTGGGTGCGCAGCTGGCGCGCGACATAGTTGGGACGAAAACCCAGCGTGTTTGAGGCGGCATACACTTTTTCCCGCGTACTTTCCCGCACCTTTTCAGGCTCGGCAAAGGCGCGGGCGGCGGTGGCACGTGAGACGCCGGCAAGGCGTGCAACGCTGAGTAAATCTGTCATTCGTCCCTCTCTGAATACGCAAATGAGATCGATCTCATTGGGCGCAGCATAGGCAGGACAGATGTCAGATTTATGACTCGCAAATGACGTTTTACCGAAAGCACGCCGTTTAACGGTTGCGTTGCGGTCGCGCAGTGTGTATTTTTATGCAGAAATTATGCATAAACAGGGGTTAAAATGATCGGGAAATTATTGCAGGCGTGCTGTCTGGTCGCCGCATTTTCAGGGGCTGCATACGCTGCACAGGAAACCTATATTGTCGGTTCCGGCGGCACCTATCGTCCGTTTGAATTTGAAAACAGCCAGAAACAGCTGGAAGGTTTTGATATCGATATTATTAAAGCCATCGCTAAAGCAGAAAACTTTAACGTTAAGCTGGTCAACACCCCATGGGAAGGCATCTTCGCGACCCTCGGATCTGGCGATCGCGACATTATTATTTCCGGGATCACCATCACCGATAAGCGTAAGCAGATGGTTGATTTCTCCGCGCCGTACTTCCCGGCAGAGCAGTCCATCGTGGTGCCGACCGACTCGAAAGTCACCTCGCTGGACGCGCTGAAAACCGAGAAGGTTGGGGTAGTTAACTCCAGCACCGGCGATATCGTCGTTTCTGACGTGCTGGGCAAAAACAGCACCTCGATTAAGCGTTTTGATAATACCCCGCTGATGCTGCAGGAGCTGTATGAAGACGGCGTCAGCGCTGCTGTGGGCGATGTGGGCGTGGTGAAGTACTACATCAAACAGCACCCGGAAAAGCAGTTCAAACTGGTGCCGGATGCGAAGTTTGAGCGTCAGTATTTCGGTATTGCCGTGGCGAAAGGTAACGAAGAGCTGCGCAATAAAATCAATAGCGGTCTGAAAAAGATCGTGGCTGACGGTACCTACGCCACCATCTATAAGAACTGGTTTGACGAGAACGTGCCGACGCTGCCTGCGCAGTAATCACGGCTGTTGCTAATTCCGGCTATCGCGATGTTTTGCGATAGCCGTATTTTTTCAGGGAAAACACCATGACGGGATTCCGTTGGGAGATCCTCCAGGAGTATGCGCCGCTGTTTATGGAAGGCGCCTGGATGACCATCAAATGCACCATTATTTGCGTATTCCTCGGTACGCTGTGGGGCTTAACGCTGGGCCTCGGACGTATGGCGAAAGCCGATCACGGACCCTGGCACTATATTCTGCGCTACCTGGTTCAGTTCCCGGTGCGCTTTTACGTCAGCGCCTTTCGCGGTACGCCGCTGTTTGTGCAAATCATGGTGGTCCATTTCGCCCTGGTCCCGCTGTTTATCAACCCGCGTGACGGCCTGCTGGTCACCAGCGGTCTGATGAGCAGCGATGTAGCGCGCGGACTGCGCTCCGAGTACGGTGCGTTTCTCTCCTGTGTTGTCGCCATCACCCTGAATGCGGGCGCCTACGTCTCGGAAATCTTCCGCGCCGGGATCCAGTCCATCGACAAAGGGCAGATGGAAGCCTCCAGAGCGCTGGGAATGCCGTGGTGGAAAACCATGCGCCAGGTGATCCTGCCACAGGCGTTTCGCCGTATCCTTCCGCCGCTCGGCAATAATGCCATCGCGATTGTTAAAGACTCCTCGCTGGCCTCGGCGATTGGTCTGGCCGATCTCGCCTATGCCGCGCGTACGGTGTCTGGCGCGTATGCGACCTACTGGGAACCCTACCTGGCCATCTCCCTGGTCTACTGGGTCATTACATTCCTGCTGGCGCAGGTGGTTAACCGACTGGAAAAGGGGTTAGGCAAAAGTGATTCACATTAATAATCTGCATAAACACTTTGGCGACAGCCACGTTCTACGCGGGATCAGCTGTGATATTCGCCCTCAGGAAGTCGTCTGCGTGATCGGACCGTCCGGCTCCGGGAAGAGTACCTTCCTGCGCTGTATGAACGCGCTGGAAACGGTGAGTGAAGGGGAAGTGGTGGTTAACGGTTTTGCCGTACACGACCGGACCACGGATCTGAATAAAATGCGTGAAAGCGTGGGTATGGTCTTCCAGCGTTTTAACCTGTTCCCGCATAAGACGGTACTGGAAAACCTGATGATGGCCCCTCAGGCGCTGCAGGGGATGAGCCGGTCGCAGGCTGAGAGCCTGGCGCAGACGCTGCTGGAGAAAGTCGGCCTGAGCGATAAGCGCGATGCCTGGCCATCCAGCCTTTCCGGCGGGCAGCAGCAGCGCGTGGCGATTGCCCGGGCGCTGGCAATGAACCCGTCGATTATGCTGTTTGATGAGCCGACGTCGGCGCTCGACCCTGAGCTGGTGGGGGATGTGCTGGAAGTGATGAAAAACCTCGCTAGCGACGGTATGACCATGGTTATCGTAACCCATGAAATGGGCTTTGCCCGTGAAGTGGCGGACCGGGTTATCTTTATCGACCAGGGTGTGATTCAGGAAGAAGGCACGCCGGAACAGATCTTTACCGCCCCGCAGAATCCGCGCACCGCGGCATTTCTCAGTAAAGTGCTTTAATGCTGGCAGCCTCTCTTTACGGAGAGAGGCTGCTGTTTATCAGTTCTCGTCTTCTTCGGGGCCCTGAGCCGCGTCCTGTTCGTTCTCTGAATCCCCCATCCCCAGCAGATCCGACACGGTGAGATCCCCGACCGCCGCCACTTTATCTTTTGCCTGCTGGATCTGTTCCGGCACCAGTTCCGTGACGCTGGACTGAGCCTGGTCTTTGGTCTTTTGCCATGCGTCACTCGCTGAATCCGTCAGTGCCTGAGTGCGGCTTTCCGCCTCCTCCTGCAGACCGGTAGCGTGCTGCTTTGCCTCTTCAACGGTGGCGTTCAGTTTCTCTTTGCTTGCGTCATCGCAGGCGACAAGCGCCAGAGAAAGAGTGCTTAGCGCCAGAATAGCCAGTTTATTCATTTTCGTTTCCTGTTCCGTCATCAATGCCGCAGAGTAGACCACAGCCGACCGGGGCGGTTCCAGATGCGGCTGTCGGCCCTACAGCCGCGGAGGGCGGACAGGGAATTTCTTTACATCCGCCCCCGCCCTGCACAGGGCAAAGCGAAGCGGGAGGGGGCAACGTAAATGATTGTAAAACGGCAGGTATCTCTTATACTGCCGACAATAACCCCGGTCTGAAAACCCCGAAACGGTAGAGTAACGGATGGAATCGCTCAGCTTCTTTGCACAGCTCTGGAACCAGATACTCCTCTCCACCCCGCTGATTGTTCTTATCGCGCTTGGCTTTGCGCTTGGGCGTTTTGCCGGCTGGCCTGCCTCGGTAAGCGAAGGCTTAAACCGCTTCTGCTTTAGCGTCGCGCTGCCCTGTATGCTCTTTAAAGTCATGAGCAACTTCTACCAGAGTCCGCCGGTGGATGCGCGCCTGCTGGTTGCTTACTTCGGCAGCTGTTTTATCGTCTGGCTGGTGGGACGGGTTGTGGCCCGCACGCTGTTTCAAATGGATGTAGTCTCCGCCTCGGTCTTCAGCCTTGGGGGGATCTTTTCTAATAACGTCATGCTCGGTATTCCGGTGGCGATTATTCTGCTCGGTCAGTCGAGTCTTTCCTCCGTGGCGCTGGTGCTGGTCTTTAACAGCCTGATCCTCTGGACGCTGGTGACGGTTTCGGTGGAGTGGGCGCAGAACGGTAGCTTTTCACTGCGGGGTATCAGCCGGACGCTGCTCAGCGTGCTGCGCAATCCGCTGATTATCGGCATCTTTAGCGGCTTTGTCTGGAGCGCACTACAGCGACCGCTGCCAACGATTATCGATACCCCGGTAAGTATGCTGGGACAGGTATCGGCCCCGCTTACGCTGGTCACGCTGGGTATGAGCCTTTCACAGTATCAAATCCGCCAGGGCCTGAAAGAGAGTGCGGCTATCTGCCTGCTGAAACTGGCCCTGATGCCTGCGGTGATCTGGGGCCTGGCGCTGCTGCTTCATCTGCCCCGCGAAGAGAGCCAGGTTGTGGTTCTGCTCGGCTCGATGGCGGTGGGTGTGAACGTCTATCTGATGGCGCAGAAATTTGGCGTTATGCAGGGCACCACCGCCGCCAGCATGCTGATCTCCACCCTGATTTCAACCCTGAGTACGCCTCTGCTGATGCTGCTGATGAGTCATTTTTATCCGGCTTACTGACCCTATGCGTCACTGGCCGGGGACTGCAAATTGGCTTCTACCAGGATGTGACCGAAAGGGGCTTACTGAATGGCAATGTATTCATAGACCATCAACGATAACGTGGTCGTTATTTAAAAGTGATAATCAGGAAGATAAAACGAAGACTTACTGCTGAAATGGTGCGTCCGAGTGGACTCGAACCACCGACCCCCACCATGTCAAGGTGGTGCTCTAACCAACTGAGCTACGGACGCACTGAAGAATGGTGCGTTCAATTGGACTCGAACCAACGACCCCCACCATGTCAAGGTGGTGCTCTAACCAACTGAGCTATGAACGCATTGCTGTACTGGACAACGGGGACGAATATTAGCGGCAGCTCAGGTGGCTTGCAAGAGGTAAAACGGATTTTTCTTTCAGATTTCACTCGATTGCGGAACAACTGCGCAAAATGGAGAGAAAATCGCCGCCGACGGGCGGCGGCTGGATAATTAACGTGCGGCGCGTTGCAAAATCAGGCTGGACGGCTGGCGCTGCAGGAAGCGCATACGCAGCATCATCAGCACGGCGGCGGCGGTCAGGCCGATAATAAAACCAATCCAGAAACCTGCCGGACCCATTCTGTCGACCACCAGGTCGGTCAGGGCCAGGATGTAACCGCTCGGCAGTCCCAGCACCCAGTAAGCGGTGAAGGTGATAAAGAAGATCGAACGGGTATCTTTATAGCCGCGCAAAATGCCGCTGCCGATCACCTGAATCGAATCTGAAAGCTGATACACCGCGGCCAGCAGCATCAGCTGGGCGGCGAGGGTGATCACTTCCGGGTTATCGTTATACAACAGGGCGATATTCTCGCGCAGGGTCACGGTAAACAGGGCGGTAAAGAATGCCATGGTGACACCGACGGCAAGGCCAGTACGGGCCGCCACCTGCGCATCCAGCGTCGAACCCTGACCCAGGCGATAGCCCACGCGGATGGTCACCGCGGCCGCCAGCGACATCGGCAGGACAAACATCAGCGAGCTAAAGTTCAGGGCTATCTGGTGTCCGGCAACGTCAACAATTCCCAGCGGCGAGACCAGCAGCGCCACAACCGCAAACAGGGTGACTTCGAAGAACAGGGCCAGGGCGATAGGCAGACCCAACTGGCTCAGACGCAGCAGCACGGCGAAATCTGGCTTACTCTGGACCGCTGTGTTGCGGATATCGCGCATAGAGCGGGCGCGTCTGGTCCAGTTAATCATGGTGACGAACATAAACCAGTACACCGCCGCCGTGGCCACGCCGCAGCCGACGCCGCCGAGTTCCGGCATCCCGAAGTGGCCGTAAATAAAGATATAGTTGACCGGAATATTGACCAGCAGCCCGAGGAAGCCAATTACCATGCCGGGTTTGGTTTTCGCCAGCCCTTCACACTGGTTACGTGCGACCTGGAAGAAGAGATACCCCGGCGCGCCCCACAGCAGCGCACGCAGATAGCCAACGGCTTTATCCGCAAGCTGCGGGTCGATATTGTGCATCGAACCAATGATATAGCCCGCGTTCCACAGCACGACCATAATCAGAATCGAGACGAATCCCGCCAGCCAGAAGCCCTGACGCACCTGATGATGGATACGATCGCGGCGGCCGGAGCCGTTAAGCTGGGCAATCACCGGCGTCATCGCCAGCAGCAGGCCGTGGCCGAACAGAATGGCCGGCAGCCAGACCGAGGTGCCGATGGCCACCGCAGCCATATCGGTGGCGCTGTAGCCGCCCGCCATCACCGTATCGACAAAGCCCATCGACGTCTGCGCGACCTGGGCGATGATCACCGGGATCGCAAGGGCTAATAACTGACGCGCTTCACTGAAGTACTTCTGCACGTGAACACCTTATAGATTGTTGTTATTGAAGAGACAAAAAAGCCGCCGTCGCTGGCAGCAGGAAGAAGTAGTGGGGGATATGCGAGCTATTGTAGCGAGGATTGGCTATTTATCTAGTGAAATCACCGCGCAGGGGGCAGACAGGCTGGCAACCTCTTTTTCCACCTGTTATTGTGCTGTACCAGAGAATGGGGACAGACCCTATGGCTGGATCACAGGAGCGAGCATGTTTACTGGCATTGTGCAGGGCACTGCAAAAGTGGTGTCTATTGATGAAAAACCGAACTTCCGTACCCACGTGGTGGAGTTACCCGACGATATGTTGGGCGGGATTGAAACCGGCGCCTCGGTTGCGCACAACGGCTGCTGCCTGACGGTTACCGCCATCAACGGTAACCAGATTAGCTTTGATTTGATGAAAGAGACGTTGCGCATCACCAACCTCGGGGAGCTGACCGAGGGCGATGTGGTCAACGTTGAGCGTGCGGCAAAGTTCAGCGACGAGATTGGCGGGCATCTGATGTCCGGTCATATTATGACCACCGCCGAAGTGGCGAAGATCCTGACCTCGGAAAATAACCGCCAGATCTGGTTTAAAGTGGCCGATCCGGCGCTGATGAAATATATCCTCTATAAAGGCTTTATCGGCATTGACGGTATCAGCCTGACGGTAGGTGAGGTGACAGCGTCACGTTTCTCGGTGCATTTGATCCCGGAAACGCTGCAGCGTACGACGCTCGGCAAGAAAAAACTGGGTCATCGGGTGAATATTGAAATCGACCCGCAGACCCAGGCGGTGGTGGATACGGTCGAGCGCGTGCTGGCGGCGAAAGAGGCTGCGGCTGTGCGTCAGGTAGCTTCCAGCGACGAGTAAGCTTTAATCCGGCGCACCCATCCCCGGATGCGCCGTTCACACCCTAGCGGGCCACCCGCAAACCCTTCTCAATCCCGCGTGAAAATACCACTTGCCAGAGCTGAATATCGCGTGCGCGAAACGCCCCGGCGCAGGCGTTAAGATAGTAGCTGAACATTTTTTTGAAACGCTCAGAGTAGTTCTCCGCGATGTCCGGCCAGCTGCCGATAAACCGTTTATGCCACTCCATAAGCGTCCGGTCATAGTCCGCGCCAAAATTATGCCAGTCTTCCATCACGAAATGCGCTTCGCTGGCGTGAGCAATATGCTGCACCGACGGCAGACAGCCGTTGGGGAAAATATACTTATTGATCCAGGGATCGACGTTATTATCCGTTTTCTGCGAGCCGATGGTATGCAGCAGAACCAGCCCGTTCGGCTTCAGATTGCGGTCCACGACGTCAAACCAGGTCGCGTAGTTTTTGGGACCCACGTGCTCAAACATCCCGACGGAGACAATCCGGTCAAAGTGATCGTTCAGCTCACGGTAGTCCTGGAGCAGAATCGTAACGTCCAGGCCCTCGCAGCGCGCCTGAGCCATCTTTTGCTGCTCGGCGGAGATGGTCACGCCGGTCACGCTGACGCCATAGTGCAGGGCCATATACTGCGCCAGTCCGCCCCAGCCGCAGCCAATATCCAGTACCCGCATCCCCGGCTTCAGCTGCAATTTTTCGCAAATCATTTTCAGCTTGGCCTGCTGGGCATCTTCAAGGGTAGCGGCCTCTTTCCAGTAGCCGCAGGAGTACTGCATAAAGGGGTCGAGCATCCGGCTAAAGAGGTCGTTGCCGAGATCGTAGTGCTCTTTACCGACAATCCAGGCGCGTTTTTTACTTTGCAGATTAAGCAGGCGGGCGGCGGCGATACGCAGGGTATCTTTGAGATGGCGGGGAAGCTGGTTTTCCAGCCCGGCGCGCAGCACTTTATGGAAGAAGATATCCAGCCGGTCACAGTGCCACCAGCCGTCCATATAGCTCTCGCCAAGGCCCATTGAGCCCTGCCGAAGTACGCGTTTAAAAAAGAGTGGGTTCTTAACCTGGATATCGTGAGGGGCGGAGCCGTTAACGGCGATCCCTGCGCGGTTCAGTAATTCGCTGGCGATGCGAAACCAGTTATCGTCCTGTAGTTCGATGTCTTCTATACACGATGTGCTCATAGCTTCTCCATCACAACCGGGTGACCGGGAACGTCAGGCGGCGTAGACGCATTCTTTGGTATGTGAGAAAACCCACGGAAGCTCCGTGAGACTGCTATCCGACGTAGAAAAGAGAGAGGGAGACTCCCTGACTGACAAACCGTCCATGGGAGAAACGGGTGAGATCCGCGACCCGTCAAAAGGTGAAAGTGTGACCTTCGTCAAAACGAAATTTAGTATAGGCTGCAATTTTTATGGGTTCAATAAAAATATGTAGCAGCCTAATTAATATGACTTTTCCGGGCTTAGAGGGCGCACAGCCCTCAGGAGTGCAGCGGCTCCGCGCTAACCGCCGCCGCGCGCGCCTGCATGAAGTAGCCGAGGATCGCCAGTACCGCCGTCGCCAGCATCACGCTGGTGGTGCTCAGCAGCGGGGTGGCGATAAGCCAGGAGACCACCAGGCTGGCGAAGAAGCACAGACCCAGCTGGAGCGTATTCTGCAGCGCGGCGGCACGTCCGCTGGCATGGGCGAAGGGACGTAGGGCTTCGGCGACCACGATAGGGTAGATAGCGCCATTGACCATCGCCATCAGACAGAAGGGGATTAGCAGCAAGGTCAGCGACGTCGGGGCAAACCAGCCTGCCACCCAGGTCCCGATCACGCTGATGGCATAGATAGTCAGCAGCCACGGCAGCATTCGCGGGCCAGACCATTTTTGCAGCGCGGCGCGACAGCCGTAGCCACCGACCAGGAAGGCGATAGTCTGCGGCACGTAGCTCAGACCAATCGCCCCAGGGCCATAGCCCATCGCATCAAGAATAAACGGCGAGCCGGTCAGCCAGGCAAAGAAGCTGGCGGAGCAGGCCGCGTAAATCAGCACGTTGCCGCGCCAGGAGGCGGAACGCAGCAGGGTCATCCAGGTCAGACGTTCACCACGGTGTGCGGCCTTCTGCGTGGGCTTAGGCAGGCGCAGGGCGGGCAGCATCAGCAGCAGGGTAATAATAAACAGGGTCGCGAAAATAGACTGCCAGCTAAAATGGGCCAGCAGCCAGCTGCCAAGCAGCGGCGCCAGGGCTGGGGACAGCCCTACCAGCGGCATAATGGTGGCGAAAATACGGTTGGTACGCTGGGCAGGATAGTAATCCGTGACCATCGCTTGCCAGCAGACCGCCGCGGCGCAAACACCCACGGCCTGCATAAAGCGCAGGACCAGCAGGGTGGTGGCGTCGCTGACCCACAGCATCCCGATACAGGCAACGGCAAACAGGCTTAGCCCGCTAAGCAGAATGGGCTTGCGCCCGTAGCGATCGGAGAGCGGTCCCCAGACCAGCTGCGCCACGGCAAAGCCCGCCAGGAAGACGCTCAGGCTGGCGCTGACCGCCGCTGCCGGGATCTGTAAGTCCGTCTGAATGGCGGCAAAGGCCGGTAAATACATGTCGGTCGCCAGAAAACTAATGACGCTAAGGCCGGCCAGCCAGACTAAAAAACCTCTTCCTGGTTGCATCTCTTCTCTCTTCTTTACTGCAGGTTACGATGCGCCGGAGTGTAGAGAGTGCATTCCGGCTTGTGAAACGCTAATATTTGCGAACAGGTTTCAAATTTTTTGCAGGCAGAAAATGTGGTCAGAATATTCCCTTGAAGTGGTTGATGCTGTCGCCCGCACCGGCAGCTTTAGCGCGGCGGCCCAGGAGCTGCACCGCGTGCCTTCGGCCGTCAGCTATACCGTGCGTCAGCTGGAGGAGTGGCTCGCGGTGCCGCTGTTTGAACGCCGTCATCGGGACGTGATCCTCACGCCCGCCGGGGCCTGTTTTTTGAAGGAAGGGCGTTCTGTTGTCAAAAAAATGCAGATCACCCGCCAGCAGTGTCAGCAGATCGCCAACGGCTGGCGCGGCCAGCTGGCCATTGCGGTGGATAACATTGTAAAGCCCGAACGTACCCGGCAGCTGATCGTGGATTTTTATCGCCACTTTGATGATGTCGAGCTGATTGTGCAGCAGGAGGTCTTTAACGGCGTCTGGGATGCGCTCTCCGATGGCCGGGCCGAACTGGCCATTGGGGCGACGCAGGCGATTCCCGTCGGGGGACGCTATGCGTTTCGCGATATGGGCATGCTGAACTGGGATTGCGTGGTCGCCAGCCATCACCCGCTGGCGAAGATGTCAGGGCCGCTCAGCGACGATACGTTGCGCAACTGGCCTTCGCTGGTGAGTGAAGACACCTCCCGTTCGCTGCCGAAGCGTATTACCTGGCTGCTGGATAACCAGAAACGGCTGGTGGTGCCGGACTGGGAATCGTCGGCGACCTGCCTCTCAGCGGGGCTGTGCATCGGTATGGTGCCGTCGCACTTTTCCCGTCCGTGGCTGGATCGCGGGGAGTGGGTGGCGCTGGAGCTGGAAAATCCCTTCCCTGACGCCGCCTGCTGCCTGACCTGGCAGCAAAATGATGTCTCTCCGGCCTTAAGCTGGCTGCTGGAGTATCTGGGGGATAGCGAGACGCTGAACAGGGAATGGCTGCGGGAACCGGCGTAAGCGGCTCCCGACAGCAGGAGAATTAGCGGCGATAGTCGCGGAAAGGACCGTCGGCCACCGAGCGACGCTCGATCAGGCGCGGATGCACCTCAATAGACTGGGACTCTTCGCGCTTATTGACGATACGATCCATCAGCATGCCGAAGGCGGTTTCCCCCAGCGAATCTTTCGGCTGGTGAATGGTGGTCAGCGCCGGGGTAAAGAAGCGGGCGTTGCGCACGTTGTCATAGCCGATCAGCGAGACATCCTGCGGCACGCGCAGACCCATCTCATCCGCGGCGCACAGCGCACCCATCGCCATAATATCGCCGCCGCAGAAAACGGCGGTCGGGCGATGGCTCTGGCCAAGGATCTGCTGCATTGCGCGATAGCCGGACTCCGGCTCGAAGTCACCCTGGACAATCCAGTTTTCCGGAACGTTTATCAGCGCTTCTTCCATTGCTTTCATAAAGCCCGCCAGACGACCTGCGCCGGTGTTGCGCTCAAGCGCGCCGGGGATCACACCGATTTCGCGGTGGCCGCGTTCGATCAGATACCGACCGGCCATATAGCCGCCTTCAAAGGCGTTATCAATCACCGAATCGGTAAAGTCCGCTTTGGCCTCGCCCCAGTCCATTACCACCATCGGGATATGGCGATACTCTTCCAGCGTGGTGAGCAGCGGAGCAGGGTATTCGGAACACATCACCAGCAGACCGTCGACGCGCTTTTGCGCCATCATCGACAGATAGGCCTGCTGTTTTTCGAGGTTATTCCAGGCGTTGCCGAGGATCAGGGTATAGCCCTTCTCGAAACAGTGTTTCTCAACGGCTTCAATAATTTCCGCAAAATAGGGGGCTTCGCTGCTGGTGGCCAGCAGGCCAATCGACTTGGTGTGATTGACCTTCAGGCTGCGGGCAACGGCGCTGGGCGAATAATGGAGTTCTTTAATCGCTGCCCACACCGCGTTGCGCGTCTCTTCGGCCACGAAACGGGTTTTGTTAATAACGTGTGATACAGTTGTAGTGGAAACGTTTGCGCGTTTCGCAACATCTTTAATTGTCGCCATTCATGTCACTCCAGACCCGGCCCGAACGCCTGTGAATCCTAAAGGTAAACGTTTGCCTTTACACACCCTCGGCACAATCCAGGGGATTGCATAAGCCGGGAAAACGACACAGGACGTCGGGGAGGGGTTCAATGGCCGGTACGCTTCTAAATTAGCGTCGAATTTTGTCTTATCCTGGCGCAAAGGGGAAGAGAAAATACTCTCCATCCCTCTAAAAGTGTGCAGATTTTTGCAGTCAACTGTGCAAGAATGATCGAGCTCACTTTTCTTGTGGGAATTAAAAGGAGAAAAATTGATGAGTACAGACCTTAAGTTTTCGCTCTACACCACGGTTATCGTGTTGAGCCTGATCGTTGCCGGCGCACTGACGGCTGCGCTGAACTGAGTGACCAGAGGGAGAGTCTTCTCCCTCCCTTTACCTGCCTCTCCCTGCACGCCGCATTATTCTCAAATTCGCAAAAATCTTTTGCCATAACCTTCACTTCTGTTTTTTTGTGATTGATGTCATCCTTTTGGCTTCTGCTAGTGTGCTGACACTCTTCGTCAGCCTGTCCGGAGTCATTGAATGAAAGTGAATTTTCCCCTGCTGGCGCTTGCGATCGGCGCGTTTGGGATCGGCACCACCGAGTTTTCACCGATGGGGCTGCTGCCGACCATTGCGAAAGGCGTCGACGTCTCTATTCCGGCCGCCGGGATGCTGATCAGCGCCTACGCCGTCGGGGTGATGGTCGGGGCGCCGCTGATGACGCTGCTGCTCTCTCATCGGGCCCGCCGCAGCGCGCTGATTTTTCTGATGGCGATCTTCACCCTGGGCAACGTGCTGTCGGCGATTGCGCCGGATTACGCCACCCTGATGATTGCGCGCATTATTACCAGCCTTAACCACGGCGCATTCTTTGGCCTCGGCGCGGTGGTGGCGGCAAGCGTCGTTCCGCCGGGCAAGCAGGCCAGCGCCGTCGCGACCATGTTTATGGGGCTGACCATTGCTAACGTCGGCGGCGTACCAGCGGCGACCTGGCTTGGCGACACCATCGGCTGGCGGATGGCGTTCTTTGCCATTGCCGGACTGGGCGTGGTGTCGATGCTCAGCCTGTGGTTCTCTCTGCCGGCGGGCAATGCGGGCGAACGTCCGGACGTGCGTAAGGAGCTGGCGGTGCTGATGCGTCCTCAGGTACTGGCCGCGCTGCTGACAACGGTGCTCGGCGCCGGAGCGATGTTCACCCTTTATACCTATATTGCACCGGTCCTGCATACCCTCACCGATGCGACGCCGCTGTTTGTCACCGCCATGCTGGTGCTGATTGGCGTCGGCTTCTCGCTGGGTAACTACCTGGGTGGCAAGCTGGCCGACCGTTCGGTAAGCGGCACCCTGAAAGGTTTTCTGCTGCTGCTGATTGCCATCATGCTGGCGATCCCACTTCTGGCACGCAGTGAAATCGGTGCAGCCATCAGTATGGTTGTGTGGGGCGCGGCAACCTTTGCGGTGGTTCCGCCGCTGCAAATGCGGGTCATGCGCGTGGCCAGCGAAGCGCCAGGTCTGGCGTCATCGGTGAATATTGGTGCCTTTAATCTGGGCAACGCGCTGGGTGCGGCGGCCGGCGGGGCGGTGATCTCCGGCGGGCTGGGCTACGGTTTTGTTCCGGTGATGGGGGCGATCATTGCCGGTCTGGCGCTGCTGGTGGTGCTGTTCTCTTCGCGCACACCGACAGAAGACGCCGTTTGCGCAAGTCAGTAACAGAGGAAAACCCTGCCGCCTGGCGGCAGGGTTGTTAACGCAGGGTCGTTGGCGTCATAACGCGGCGAGCACCGACATAGCGCTGCTGCCAGTAATCTTCGCTGAGCGAGGTGATCTGGATTTCCTGGCCGGTACGTGGCGACTGGATAAACTTGCCGTTGCCGACATACACCCCAACGTGATCCGCCGTGCCACGGCCCTGGGTGCGGAAGAAGACGAGATCGCCATTCTGCAGTTCATTGCGCCCGACGGGCGCGGCATCGCGCAGGTGATACATTTCATTGGCGGTGCGCGGAATGCGGAACTTGACCAGATCTTTATAGGCGTAATAGACCAGCCCGCTGCAGTCAAAACCCGTATTTGGTGAAGTGCCACCCCAGCGGTAAGGTTTGCCGATCTGATTCATCAACTTCGACATCGCTTTGCTTTGTGCTTTCTGCACGCGGGCTTTATGCGCGGCGCTCAGAGTCGGTGCCTTTCCACGCGGGCAGCTATTTTTACGCCCTTTCAGCAGGGTGCAGTTTTTTGGCCTTTCAAGCGCGGTAACGTCAGCGACGGTCGACTTCGCCCGGCGACTGGTCACTTTCTTGCTCTGGGTTGCTGCGGTGCGCGTTGTTTTCTTGCTGGTGGTCTTGCCGGAGGAGGGTTTACTGCTTTTGGTGCTTTTCTTTGCGGTGGTTGCCGGTGCGGCTTTCTTCGTGGTGGTTTTTTTCTTCCGCTCGTCCGCCTTCGCGAGACTCTTTTTCTGCACGGATGACGTCCGCGTCTGTTCAGACGCCTGACTTAATGGCGTAAAGGCCAGCGATGCAAAGAGCACAGCACAGAGTGTGATCGAGGTTGTGGTAATCCGCGCCACTGAGCATTCCCCTGATAGATGCAGAAAATAGAGTCTGCAAATGATATACAAAACGCGTCGATTCTAAAGCATAAAAAGAGGCGATGTTAATAGCCTTTTCACAGTTCTAAACACTTTCGTTATCGACTGAGCAAAAGCCCACCGTTTAGCGGGTTAAAGTGATATTTATAAAGCAACTTATGGCGTCAGACGATAAAATAGCAGTTAGTGAACAAAATGTTATTTTCCGTCGCGAGCCTGAAACGCTACAATGTCAGACTACTGCCGTAAAAGAAGTTAAAGGAAGCAAGCAATGAGCACGACTCTTGAAAAAATCCAAAGCCAGATCTCTGGCAACCCGATTCTGCTGTATATGAAAGGCTCCCCGAAGCTGCCAAGCTGCGGCTTCTCCGCACAGGCTGTTCAGGCGCTGTCCGCCTGCGGCGAGCGTTTTGCCTATGTTGATATTCTGCAGAACCCGGATATTCGCGCTGAGCTGCCGAAGTACGCAAACTGGCCGACCTTCCCGCAGCTGTGGGTGGATGGCGAGCTGGTTGGCGGCTGCGACATCATTATTGAAATGTATCAGCGCGGTGAACTGCAGACGCTGATCAAAGAGACCGCGGCCAAATATCCGGCTGAGCCTCAGGCATAAAAAAAAGCGACCTTCGGGTCGCTTTTTTTATCACTCGGTTTCGTCTGGTACCGGCAGCGGCCAGCCGCCGAGACGCTTCCAGCGGTTGACGATATCGCAGAACAGCAGGGCGGTTTGCTCGGTATCGTACAGCGCCGAGTGCGCCTGCGCGCTGTCAAATTCCATACCCGCCGCAGCGCAGGCTTTTGCCAGCACCGTCTGACCCAGCGCCAGCCCGCTAAGGGTTGCCGTATCGAAGGTCACAAACGGATGAAACGGGTTACGCTTCAGGGAGGCGCGTTCAGCCGCCGCCATCAGGAAACTGTGGTCGAAGGTGGCGTTATGCGCCACGATAATCGCCCGGTTACAGCCCTGGTCCTTGATCCCTTTGCGCACCGCTTTAAAGATGGCGTGCAGGGCATCGTGTTCGCTGATTGCGCCGCGCAGGGGATTGTTCGGATCGATCCCGTTAAACGCCAACGCTTCCGGCTGCAAAATCGACCCTTCGAACGGTTCGACGTGAAAATGCAGCGTGCTGTCCGGCAGCATCCAGCCCTCTTCATCCATTTTCAGCGTGACGGCGGCGATTTCAAGCAGCGCGTCGGTCTTTGCGTTAAATCCCGCCGTTTCAACATCGATAACAACAGGATAAAAACCACGAAAACGGCCACACAGACCGGAGAGTTGAGCATTATCGGACATCAGGGTCTCTTGCCAGGGAAAAGAAGCGGGCATTATGGCAAATTTTGCCGCCGGGTGCAGCAGGGGAAATGCAGCGGGCGCCAGAATGACGCCCGAAAAGATTAGTTACCCAGGCCTTTACCGGCGTCTTTCTCTTCGATCAGCTCGATTTTGTAGCCGTCAGGATCTTCGACAAAGGCGATAACGGTAGTGCCGCCTTTAACCGGACCGGCTTCACGGGTGACGTTGCCGCCATTCTTACGAATGCGTTCGCAGGCCTCTGCCGCGTTATCCACGCCCAGCGCGATATGGCCGTAGGCATTGCCGAGGTCGTATTTATCAACGCCCCAGTTGTAGGTCAGTTCAATCACGGCTTCTTCGCTTTCCGGGCCGTAGCCGACGAATGCCAGAGAGTACTTATACTCCGTGTTTTCGCTGGTGCGCAGCAGATCCATTCCCAGTACTTTGGTGTAGAACTCGATGGAACGTTGCAGATCGCCAACGCGCAGCATGGTGTGAAGTAAGCGCATAAAATCCTCTTCGGGTAATTTGTCCTTTCCGGACAAGGAGAAACGTTGTTTTAGTATAGCGGCCACTCCGGGCCGCTATCAATCAACAGATTACAGTGAAGGGTAATCGGTATAGCCTTCCGCGCCGCCGCCGTAGAAACTTTCCGGCCGCTGCGGGTTGAGTGCGGCTTTGCGTTCCAGACGCGCGGCCAGGTCCGGGTTAGCGATGTAATCACGGCCAAAGGCAACGGCATCGATCAGCCCTTTGCCAATCAGGTCTTCCGCTTTTTCCGGCGTATAGGCACCTGCGCCGATGATCGGGCCGCTAAAGTGCTGGCGAACCTTCTGACGGAAGGCTTCAGTGTAAGGCTGACCGCCTGCCCAGTCCGGCTCGGACATATGCAGATAGGCGATACCACGCTTGTTCAGCTCTTCGATCAGATACAGCGCTTCCGCTTCTTCATTCGGACCGTTATCGACGTTCTGGAACGAACCGACCGGCGAAACGCGGATACCGATACGCTCCGGCGCCCACTCTTTGCAGACCGCATCGACCACTTCCAGCACCAGGCGTGCACGGTTTTCCAGGCTGCCACCGTACTGATCGGTACGCTGGTTGGAGGATTCAGAGAGGAACTGGTGCAGCAGGTAGCCGTGAGCGGAGTGCAGTTCGACCATATCAAAACCGGCTTCGCGGGCGTTGGCAACGGCCTGACGGAAATCATCGACGATACCCGGGATTTCGCTCAGTTCCAGCGCACGCGGCAGAGAGGTATCGACGCGGATCGCGTTGCCGTTTTCGTCACGCAGCGAGGTACGAGTGCCCGCGCTCAGGGCTGAAGGCGCAACGGGAGCCTGCCCACCTGGCTGGAGGGTATGGTGGGAAATACGCCCGGTGTGCCACAGCTGAACGGCGATACGGCCATCTTCAGCGTGAACGGCATCGGTGATTTTCTTCCACGCGGCGATCTGTTCCTCGCTGTGCAGACCCGGCGCGCCCGCGTAGCCTTTGGCCTGGGCGGAAATCTGGGTGGCTTCGCTGATGATCAGGCCCGAGCTGGCACGCTGGCGGTAGTATTCCACCATCAGCGGGGTCGGGATATCGCCCGGCTCAATGCTGCGCAGACGGGTCAGCGGGGCCATAAGGACGCGGTTCGGTGCGGTAACGGGCCCGATTTTCAATGGGGTAAAGAGCTTCTGTGAGGACATAATGACTCCTGAGTAGACCGGTCGGCTAGTGTTCGGGTAAATAAAAACGCCTGTTAACGTTCAGGCGCAGCAATCAGGGTTGCAACCACCGCCAGGGCGCTTTCCAGCGACAGGGTGGTGCGGGTAATTTTGGCCTGCAAATTGGCACCGAGCCACAGGGAATAGAGCACCTGCGCCAGGGAAAACGCCTCGCCGTTAAAGGTCAGACTATGCTCGTCGCGTCCCTCGTCGAGGGTTTGCGCCAGCAGGGCAATAATTCCGCTGGTACCGCGATTCATCGCCCCGCGCATATCTTCCGACAGATCGCAGACTTCCGCCGAAAGCTTCACCGTCAGACAGCCGCTGATAATGCCCTGCTGACGAAACTGGGTGAGGGCGTGCTGGTAATACGCCAGCAAACGATCGCGGGCCGTGCCGTCGCCGGAGGCGAAATGTTCCTGCAGTCGTCGATGATAAGTGGCGAAGTGCCGCTCAAGCATCGCAACGCCAAACGCTTCTTTAGAGCGAAAGTAGTGGTAGAACGAACCTTTCGGCACGCCTGCGGTTTTCAGCAGCTCGCTCAATCCCATTCCGGTGAAGCCGCGGCTCATGCACAGCTGCTCACCGACAGTGAGGATATGTTCGCGGGTATCATGTTCTGGGGCTTTATTCATGTTGGTCACTGTACTAGACCGTTCGGTCTAATGCAAGTTGGCTTGCACGACGGCGTGGAAACGTCTTCAATGTATCTTATACCCGAAGCTGAGGAGACCGGACGTGGCAGAACAGCTGGAGTTTTTCCCCATCCAGAGTCCGTGCCGGGGCATTTGCCAGTCGGACGAGCGCGGCTTTTGCCGGGGCTGTATGCGCAGCCGCGATGAACGTTTTAACTGGCAAAGCCTGAGCGATGTCCAGAAGCAGGATGTGTTGCGCCTGTGTCATCAGCGTCGCCTGCGTAAACTGCGGGCCGCGAAGGCGGCTGCCGAGGATGAACCGCAGCAACCGACGCTTTTTTGAGGCGCTCCGGTCGCCAGAATAAGGTCACCTTCCGGTGAAATCTGTTGTCCTGGTTTAAACTTAACCGGTACACAGAATCTAACGGAGGTCTTATGCAGCGTTTTAGTCTGGCAATTCTTATTATGGCGGCCTGTTCGGGGGCGTCCTGGGCCGCCAGCGAAAAGGTGGCGTTAAATCTGGTCACCGCCCAGAGCGTCGGGCAATCCATCGGCACGGTGACCGTCACTGAAACCGAGGGCGGTCTGCAGTTCACGCCGGATCTTAAAGCCCTCCCGGCTGGGGAACACGGTTTTCATATCCATGCCAACGGCAGCTGCCAGCCAGCTATCGTTGACGGCAAAGCCACCGCCGCGGGCGCGGCAGGCGGGCATTTCGATCCGCAAAACACCGGTAAACACGCGGGACCTGAAGGCGACGGGCACCTCGGGGATCTTCCTGCTATTCGGGTCGATGCCGAGGGCAACGCCCGCGAGTCGGTCGTGGCTCCGCGCATAAAAACCCTCGATGAGGTCAGAGGCAAAGCGCTGATGGTGCATGCCGGAGGCGATAACATGGCCGATCACCCGAAACCGCTGGGCGGCGGCGGGGAGCGTGTCGCCTGTGGTGTCATCAAGTAACGGACTTTACCTCTCTTCAGGCAGCGCCTGTTCCAGCTGGGACAGGGCGCACCAGAGCCGCCAGACCAGCGTCGCCAGTTCTCTGGCGGCAGGCTGGTGGCTCAGCGCCAGCGTCTCGCTGACGTGCAGGAGCTGTTGCAGCGTGACGCCCAGCCTCTGCTGACGGACACCGCCTTCACTCATCACCTCTCTGAGCATACCGATGCAGCGATCGCGCACCTGCGACAGCGGGTCGGATCGCGTTTCCCAGCCGCGCAGCTGCCACACCACGTGGGAGCAGTTCAACAGCACGACACCCCAGCGCAGTAGCCAGCGCCTGGCCTGCGTATCCTGGCTATGGCTTAGCTGGCTGACCAGATGATAGACCCGCGATTCAAAGCGATTTTCACTCTCCTGCGGAAAGCGACTAAGCTGGTCGATAAAGTGACGCCGTAACGTCCTGATGTGACGTCGACTCTTGCGGGCGTCGGAGCCCGGACGTAACACGGCAAAGGCCAGCCAGGCCAGCGCCACGCCGAGTAGCTTCGCCAGATTATCATTCAGAAACTCGGCAAAATCCCAGACCGGCGGGTCGGTAATCGCGATAAACGAACCCATAAACACAATCAGCTGTCCCCACAGTGCCGCCTGTTTGGGCCTCTGCAGCTTCAGCAATTGCATCGTTGCCAGCAACGGTAAAAGAAACAGCAAAAACGACCACAGAGAACTGAGCTGCACCATGAGCCCGAACTTAACCACAAAGCTGAAGAGCGACAGGGTTGCGAGGGTACGCAGCAATAGTGTCAGGGAGGTAAAGGGCGCAGGGGAAACGGAGTAGAGCACGCAGGCAATCGCGCCAAGGGTTAAGGCATCGGCACCGGTATCCCACTGGGTACTGATGCTCCATGCTCCGGTCAGCAGCAGAGCGCAAAAGGTACGCAGGCCGCTCCACAGCGCTTCGGTATCATCCGTCTGCCGGGCCAGCGCCGGGCTTTTTGGCACCCTGAACCGGGCGATCGGCGTAGCCGACTCCAGCCGTCGCAGCCAGCGGCCGCCGCTTTGATAGAGCTGACAAAAGTAGCGCAGACGCTGCCAGAAGGCGTGATGACGATAGTCGCTATCCCGGGACGGAGCCAGCTTCGCAAGGGCGCGGGCAATATGCAGGGCATCCGTATTCGGCTGCGCCAGCAGGTGCAGCAGCGGAGGCAAATTTTCAGCAACGGATGCCGGGGCCTGGGGCCAGTTCAGCAGCATCCGCCGCAGGCCGGAAAGCACCCCGGTCATCCTTAGCTGCTGGTGGAGCAGATGATTAAGCAGGGCATTTTGCTGGCGAAAACGGTAATGGCTCCAGAACGCCTGAATGCGCAGCAGGTTCATGGTGAGGATCTGGCCGATCACCGACTCATGCGCCGTGCGGATGGCCTCGGTGGTTTCCGGTCTTAACAACAGCATCGCGTGCTCGGGAAGACGAGTATGCAGCGTTTTTAAGGCCGTAAGCAGGGAGGTGCCGTCCTGGCTGCCGGGCAATAGCATCATCATCAGGCCGCCGCAGAGGATCCCGATAATCACTTCGCAGACGCGCGCCTGGGCTATCTCCCAGAGTTCGGTAATATCGATGATATTCACCAGCGGGAAGGCAATAATCGCCGCCGTATAGCCTGCCAGCTGAAAGGCGTAGGCGACATTATTGCTGAAATGGGCGCAGGCCCAGGTACAGAAACCGATCCAGGCGGCCATACAGAACAGAAACAGCCAGGGATCGTTCAGCGTATGCCCGGCGATAATTAACGCCGCACAGGCGCCGAACGCACTCCCGGCAATACGCCCCAGGCTTTTACTGATCACCCCGCCTACGGTCGGAAAACTCACTACCGCCGCTGACGTCATTGCCCAGTAAGGTTCATTCAGATTCAGCTCGTAGGCAATCACCAGCGCCAGGCACATGGCAATGGCGTTACGCAGGGCATAGCGCCACTGGCCGGCGGTGGCCTTCAGCCAGGGCAGATGGGATAGCACAACCATCACTGTCCGCCGAGAGAGACGGTGCAGGTTGTGCCGGACACCAGAGTGAGATCCGCCGGAAGTTTGTCAAACGTGATGCGGACCGGTACACGCTGGGCCAGCCGCACCCAGGGAACGTTAGGCTTCACGTCAGGCACCAGGCCGCTGTCACTTTCCACGCTCTGGTCGTAGATGGCGCGGCCAATACCGGTTACCCGTCCTTCCAGCGTCAGGGGATGGCTGTAAAGCGTGATCTGCGCCCGGTCACCTTCGCGGATATGCCGCAGTTTGGTCTCTTCGAAGTAGCCGACAACATAAAACGAGTGGCTGTCTACCATCGCGAACAGCGGCTGACCGGCGCTGGCATAGTTGCCGGTGCGGGTCGACAGATTGGTCACCCAGCCATCGACCGGGGCTTTCACCACGGTCTGAGCGAGCTGCCACCGGGCCTGCTCCAGTCGGGCTTTGGCGGCGTCGACGCTGGCCTGCATCGCATTAACATTCATATTGGCGACGTCCAGATCTTCCGCAGAAATATAGTTTTGGGGCAGATGGCGTCGTCGGGTTGCCTCATGACTGGCGCTGGCCAGCTCGGCCTTCGCTTTTTCCAGCTGGGCGGTGGCATCAAGCACCGCGATACGGTACGGCGTATCGTCGATGCGAAAGAGTACCTCTCCGGCTTTCACCAACTGATTGTCGCGGACCGGCAGTTCAGTAATGCTGCCGGACACCTGCGGCGCAATACTCACCTGCTCGGCGCGTATTTTCCCGTCGCGGGTCCAGGGGGACTGCATATAGTAATTCCACAGCAGCCAGCCGGCGATAAGGGCGAGGGCGGCAACCAGCAGTGAGGTGAAATATTTTATTTTTTTCAGTGGCATAAGGTTACCCGACGAGCAGCAGCAGAAGCAGCGCAAAGCATAAAGACAGTGCGAACAGAGAGAGGTCCAGCAGCAGGGGATGCCAGATATCCCCGGCGTAGATCCAGTCGCGAAGCAGACGGTGAATCATCAGCCAGACAAAAAAACCGATAAACACCACTTTAAATAGCGGTGGTAAATAGATTGAGGCACCCACCACCAGATCCTGTAGGGGGAAGCCTGCCGAGGTGAAAATCGAGTTCACAAGCGAAATCCTTTGCAATAGCGGTCTGGCGGTCCAGTTATGCGCCGACCCTGAGAAATGTAGACTAATGTAAAAGAGTCGATTAATCAGGACGAACGCCGCATTACATTTGTTTTAGAAATATAAATGCTGCACACTAATTTAAAATGAGTATAATAACTTAGCAAGCTAATTATAAGGAGATGAAATTGGAATCGCCATTAGGTTCTGATCTGGCACGCTTAGTGCGCATCTGGCGTGCTCTGATTGACCATCGCCTCAAACCTCTGGAATTAACGCAGACTCACTGGGTAACGCTGCACAACATCCATCAGCTTCCGCCCGATCAGTCGCAAATTCAACTGGCCAAAGCGATTGGCATTGAGCAACCTTCGCTGGTACGTACTCTGGATCAACTGGAAGAGAAGGGACTGATTTCTCGCCAGACCTGTGCCAACGATCGTCGTGCAAAGCGCATCAAGCTGACAGAAAATGCCAATCCGATTATCGACAAAATGGAAACGGTGATTAAGAAAACGCGCGGAGAAATTCTCTCCGGCATTTCCCCTGATGAACTGGATTTGTTGATGAAACTGATAGGGCGTCTTGAGCACAATATTATTGAGCTACAGACCCGCGATTAAGCACTATCTAACAAGCCTTGCGTTCGCAAGGCTTTCTTTCTTCCTACTGTTGTTCCTGCACCCGCATTTTGAAATACATCAGCGTCCGGTATAAACCACGGTGGAGCTCTGTGAAGGTTTTAACCTGTAGCGCCTGTCTGGCGGATATTTTCTTCAGCGAAGGCGTTGCGCTAAGCCGCTGCAGAAGCTGCGACAGCTGATTCGACAGGCGATATTTATCCGCAAGCTGCGCCGAATTTTCAGTGACATACGCCTTAGCGTCTCTGTACCCGGTCACAATTTCGTGGGCAATCTCCTGCGAGGTTTTCTTTTGTCCCGAAGCCCGGCCAGAAAAATTCATCCGTGCCGCACAGTCGAAATTGTCTTCGGTGAGCCACCCATACCCGCCAAAATGGTCATATTCATAAACGGGAAGCCCCATGCTGAGCGCATACTGTACCGTTTTTCCGATAGTGAGCACCGCATCATAACCGGACAACAATGCCGGATTAAGTCGTTTGACGGCGCTGCCATCGCCGAGGTGGATCACGGCGACCCCCTGTTTTTGTATGGCGGGAATGGCGAGCCTGACCTCTTCCGGGAGATGATTCGAAACCAGCAGCAGCGAGGCGGGTTTATCAGTTGCCGTGGCAGGACGGGGATAATCGGCAAACGTATCGGGAGCGGGATTATCGAACAGAGCGATCCTGTGTTCATCGATGCCATACTGAGCAATACACCCGGCGCTTTCCGGCGATATGCAGGTAACCACATCACAGAGCGCATTCTCGACGTCTGCCAGCAGAGGCAATTCAATATGAATAAACGACGACATATGATGCCAGATAATGTACGTGTGTAACCCCGTGGTGGCGAGCGCATCGATAACGGCAGGGGGGATCGTATTTTGTTGGATCCAGATAATATCAAAGTCTACGGATACGACTTCGCAGGGGTCCTGATAAATATGCAGATTCTCTCTGCCGACAAGACGGGAAAATTCATGAGATAAAGGCTGCATATAAAGATTGGTATAAATCGTCACCTGCCAGCCAATGAGTAAAAACATTTCGGCGAGTTCAAGGGTGACCAGTTCCGAACCTTTAATATCATGTAAATGGTTGTTTGTGATTAAAATTTTTTGCATTAATTTTCTTCGGAAAAGACAGCGTAACGGAGCAATATTTTACCAGGCCACGGTGGTATTTAAAGCGCGAAAAGCTTCATTTCGTGAAGGCTGTTTAGCGGTTTTTTCGAAGGGGGGCGAAGTATTTTCGATGATGCGACATAAAAAAAAAGCGACCGCAGGGCGATCGCGTTTTTTCAGTATCTTGCTTAGCGTGGTGAAACGGTGACCTGGCTGCCGTTGCTGGCCATCACGACGCGCTGACCGGCGGAGAAACGGGTATCGCCCTGTTTCTGCACTACCATAATGGTGTTACCGTCATCTTTACGAATTTCCAGCTCTACGCCCTGGGTTTTATTCATTGAACCCTGTACGCCCTGGCCGGCAACGCCGCCTGCGATTGCACCCGCAGCGGTGGCCAGTGAACGACCGCTGCCGCCGCCGATGGTATTCCCGAGGAACCCGCCCAGCACGGCACCACCGATAGCGCCAATCGCGTTGGAATCATCGCCGCCCTGAATCTGTACCGGGCGGACATGCACAATGGTTCCGTAGGTGACGTTCTGCACCTGCTTAGCTTCGGATGCAGAGTAAACATCACCTGAGAGGCCGCTGTTGCTGACACAGCCAGCCAGCGAAAGTCCAATCATGGAAACGGCTAATACACGTGAAATCATCTATGAATCTCCTGTTCACAAACTAACGCTCTTATGAGCATCCGTCTTGACGTAATTATATGGTAATAATTTACCATCGCGCATCGCTTCGGCGACAATATTTTAAAAATAATACGGCTTTTTACCTGAACCAAAGATAAACGGCGTAAAAATCGACCCTCTGCAAACAATAAACCTTAACACTTATGCGTATTTTATTACCGAGTGTTAAAAAGTATCAACGCAGCGTGGTATTAACCCACGGTTTGTGATGGAGTGATGGTCACTAAGACGCAACACTAAGGAAGGGCTATGAGATCGGGTCGTTATATTGGCGTTATGTCCGGTACCAGCCTGGACGGCGTCGACGTTGTCCTCGCAGCTATCGACGAAACCATGGTCGCCCAGCAGGCCAGCCTGAGCTGGCCGATCCCGATGGCCTTAAAAGAGGCGATTCTCGACGTTTGTCAGGGACAGCAGCTGACGCTTTCTCAGCTCGGACAGCTGGATACCCGACTGGGACGCCTGTTCGCCGATGCCGTACAGGCGCTGATGGATGAACAAAAGTTAAAGCCTGAAGACGTGGTGGCGATTGGCTGCCATGGCCAGACGGTCTGGCATGAACCTGTCGGCGCTGCACCGCACACGATGCAGATTGGTGATAATAACCAGATTGTCGCCCGCACCGGCGTTACGGTGGTCGGCGACTTCCGCCGTCGGGATATGGCGCTCGGCGGGCAGGGCGCACCGCTGGTGCCTGCGTTTCATCAGGCGCTGCTGGCACATCCCGTTGAGCGACGCATGGTGCTGAATATCGGCGGTATTGCCAATCTGTCCCTGCTGATCCCCGGCAAGGCTGTACGCGGATTCGATACCGGCCCCGGCAATATGCTGATGGATGCCTGGATCTGGCGGCAGCGCGGTAAACCCTATGATAAAGACGCCGACTGGGCCTGCTCGGGAAAAGTGATTATCCCGCTGTTGCAGGCGATGCTGAGCGATCCCTACTTTGCCGCGCCCGCGCCCAAAAGTACCGGGCGCGAATACTTTAATATGGGCTGGCTGGAGCAGCAGCTGGCGCACTTCCCGGGTCTTGCCGCCCAGGATGTGCAGGCCACGCTGGCGGAGCTGACCGCAATGAGCATTTCCGAACAGGTCCAGCTCAGCGGCGGCTGTGAAAAACTGCTGGTGTGCGGCGGCGGCGGGCGCAACCCGCTGGTCATGAGCCGTCTGGCGGCGCTGCTGCCGGGAACGGAAGTGGACACCACCGATAAGGCCGGGATCAGCGGTGACGATATGGAAGCGCTGGCGTTTGCGTGGCTGGCATGGCGCACCCTTGCGGGGCAGCCGGGCAATCTACCCTCGGTCACCGGCGCTTCAGAGGCCAGCGTACTGGGGGCGATTTTCCCGGCAAATCCGCGACATAATCAGAGTTAACTGAATTATTCTCTGACAACCAGTCGGTACACTGCAGACAAACAAGAGAGGGAGGGCATCAGCTCTCCCGATGAAACCGGTCTGTGGAATAACCCCATGAAAAAACTGCTTATCCTTGCCCTCCCTTTTATGCTCGCTGGCTGTAGCGCTTACAACCAGTTTATGGAGCGTATGAACACCGACACCCTCGAATACCAGTGTGAGGAAAAACCGCTTACGGTACACCTCAACAACACCCGCCAGGAAGTCAGCTTTATCTATGATAATCAGCCGCGCACGCTGAAGCAGGGACGCTCCGCGTCCGGTGCGCGTTATACGGACGGCGTGTACGTCTTCTGGTCAAAAGGTGAAGAGGCTACGGTGTATAAACGCGACCGTATCGTGCTGAATAACTGCCAGTTAGCCAGCGCGCAGCGTTGAGATTTTGCCGGGGGCGGCGCACAATAGCGGAACCCTTTGACAACTCTCTGATACGCCATGTCCGACAACGATGAACTGCAGCAAATCGCGCACCTGCGCCGTGAATACATCCGTGGTGGCCTGCGTCGCCACGATCTTCCCGCCGAACCGCTGGCGTTGTTCGAACACTGGCTTAAACAGGCCTGTGACGCCAGGCTGGCCGACCCTACCGCAATGGTTGTGGCCACCGTCGATGAACAGGGCCAGCCGTATCAGCGCATTGTGCTGCTCAAGCACTATGACGAAAAAGGGCTGGTGTTTTATACCAACCTCGGCAGCCGCAAAGCGCACCATATTGAACACAACCCGCGTGTGAACCTGCTTTTCCCGTGGCATATGCTGGAACGCCAGGTGATGGTAACCGGCAAGGCCGAGCGTCTCTCCACGCTTGAAGTGGTGAAATACTTCCACAGCCGTCCGCGTGACAGTCAAATCGGCGCCTGGGTCTCGAAACAGTCCAGCCGTATTTCCGCTCGCGGTATCCTCGAAAGTAAATTCCTCGAACTGAAGCAAAAATTCCAGCAGGGCGAAGTCCCGCTGCCGAGTTTCTGGGGCGGTTTTCGCATCAGCATCGAGCAGATGGAATTCTGGCAGGGGGGTGAACATCGCCTCCACGACCGTTTTTTGTACCAGCGTGATGGCCAGGCGTGGAAAATTGACCGCCTGGCGCCCTGATAAGGGCAAAATGTTGCGTTAAGCGCTGGTACTCCTGCTGTCAGCGCTTTATTCTAGTCTGCTCTGCGTCGCACGGGTGAACGAACCCCGCTGCGGCGCAGACGACCTTTTTCTTTCGCGTCTGGCGAAAAGTCGTGTACCGGCAAAGGTGCAGTCGTTTTATGTTTTTACATGGAGAATTTGATGGCAAGCGGTAACTTGATTAAACAATTGCAAGAGCGGGGCCTCGTGGCTCAGGTGACGGACGAAGCAGCGTTAGCAGAGCGACTGGCGCAGGGCCCGATCGCGCTCTATTGCGGCTTCGATCCCACCGCCGACAGCTTGCATTTGGGGCATCTTGTTCCATTGTTATGCCTGAAACGCTTCCAGCAGGCGGGCCATAAGCCCGTTGCCCTGGTCGGCGGCGCAACCGGTCTGATTGGCGACCCGAGCTTTAAAGCCGCCGAGCGTAAGCTCAATACCGAGGATACCGTGCAGGAGTGGGTGGATAAAATCCGTCACCAGGTTGCACCGTTCCTCGATTTTGACTGCGGGGACAATTCGGCGATTGCGGCGAACAACTATGACTGGTTCGGTGGCATGAACGTGCTCACCTTCCTGCGCGATATCGGCAAACACTTCTCTGTTAACCAGATGATTAACAAAGAAGCCGTTAAGCAGCGTCTGAACCGCGACGATCAGGGGATTTCCTTTACCGAGTTCTCCTACAATCTGCTGCAGGGTTATGACTTTGCCTGTCTGAACAACCTGCACGGCGTCAGCCTGCAGATTGGCGGTTCCGATCAGTGGGGTAACATCACCTCCGGTATCGATCTGACGCGTCGTCTGCATCAGAACCAGGTCTTTGGCCTGACGGTGCCGCTGATCACCAAAGCTGACGGCACCAAGTTTGGTAAAACCGAAGGCGGCGCGGTCTGGCTGGACCCGAAAAAGACCAGTCCGTACAAGTTCTACCAGTTCTGGATCAACACCGCCGATGCCGACGTGTATCGCTTCCTCAAGTTCTTCACCTTTATGGACATTGCCGAGATCAATGCCCTGGAAGAAGAAGACAAAAACAGCGGCAAAGCCCCGCGCGCCCAGTATGTGCTGGCCGAGCTGGTGACCCGCCTGGTGCACGGCGAAGAGGGACTGGTTGCCGCGAAACGCATTACCGACAGCCTGTTCAACGGCACGCTGAGCGCGCTGAGCGAAGCCGATTTTGAGCAGCTGGCTCAGGACGGCGTCCCGATGGTGGAAATGGACAAGGGTGCCGATCTGTTACAGGCGCTGGTGGATTCCGAACTGCAACCGTCTCGCGGCCAGGCTCGCAAGACTGTCGCTTCCAATGCGGTAACCATCAACGGTGAAAAACAGGCTGACCCGGAATACGCTTTTGTGGATGCAGACATTCTGTTTGGCCGCTATACGCTGCTGCGTCGCGGTAAGAAGAATTACTGTCTAGTTTGCTGGAAATAATCATTAGCCTGTCCCATTAGGCTATTTTACTTGCCATTTCGAACCTGGGCAGTGCTCGCAATCCTCACGTACTGCGTGTACGTTCCGGTTGCTGCGCGCTGTCCGTGTTCAAACTGGCTGCGACAATTACGCCTAATGGGGCAGTCTATAAGACCGGGGCGTGGGAAACCACGCCCCTTATTTTTTGGTTGTCCCGCCTGGAAAAATAATGAAGAACATCCTCGCAATTCAGTCTCACGTGGTCTTTGGTCACGCGGGCAACAGCGCGGCCGAATTTCCGATGCGCCGTCTGGGCGCAAACGTCTGGCCGCTGAACACCGTGCAATTCTCCAATCACACCCAGTACGGCAAATGGACCGGCAGCGTGATGCCGCCAGAGCATCTGACCGAGGTGGTGCAGGGGATCGCCGATATTGGCCAGCTGAGTCGCTGTGATGCGGTGCTGAGCGGATATCTCGGGTCGGCGGAGCAGGGTGAGCATATTCTGGGGATCGTGCGTAAGGTCAAGGCGGCGAACCCGCAGGCGAAGTATTTCTGCGATCCGGTGATGGGCCACCCGGAAAAAGGCTGCATTGTCGCGCCGGGCGTGGCGGATTTCCACGTGCGCTATGCGCTGCCGGCCAGCGATATTATCGCGCCGAATCTGATCGAGCTGGAAATTCTCTGCGGCCACGCGGTGAATAACGTCCAGGACGCGGTGGATGCCGCACGGGAGCTGATCGCTCAGGGGCCGGAGATTGTGCTGGTTAAGCACCTGGCGCGGGCGGGAATGAATCTGACGCGCTTTGAGATGCTGCTGGTAACGGCGGATGAAGCCTGGCATATCAGCCGTCCGCTGGTGGACTTCGGTCTGCGTCAGCCGGTGGGCGTGGGCGATGTGACCAGCGGCCTGCTGTTGGTGAAGCTGTTACAGGGTGCGGCGCTGCGCGATGCGCTGGAGCATGTGACGGCGGCGGTGTACGAAGTGATGGTGACCACGCAGAGCATGGAAGAGTATGAACTGCAGGTGGTTGCGGCGCAGGATCGTATTGCCAGCCCGGAACACTACTTTAGCGCGACCCGGCTGTAATCGAAGAGGTTCAGCCCTTGTGGGCTGAACCGTCGCGTGTCAGGCCGCTGACAGGCCTTCCGCAGCCAGGGCGGCAACCACCGCCGGACGTGCGGCAACGCGTGCCATATAGGCCTCAATATTCTGCAGTCCCGCCATCTGCAGCTTCACGGCATGCGCCCAGCGCAGCACGTTATACAGATAGGCATCGGCAATCGTAAAGCGCTGACCGCTGATCCACTCATTCCCTTCCAGCGACGTATTCACATACTGCAGCTTTTTCTCCAGCAGACCACGGACAACCGGCTTGAAGTCTTCCGGCGTGTCAGGGCGGAACAGCGGGGTAAAGCCTTTATGCAGCTCGGTGGCGATAAAGTTCAGCCACTCCAGGGTCTTATAGCGGTTAATACTGCCAACCGGTGCCAGCAGCTGACGGTCAGGTACGGCGTCGGCCAGATACTGCATAATCACGACGGCTTCGGTCACCAGGGTGTTGTCATCCAGTAGCAGGGCCGGGATCTGTCCTTTCGGCGCGATAGCGAAATAGTCGTCGCCATTCTCCAGCTTTTTCTGCATCAGATCGACGCTTTCCATTGTGAAATCACGACCGCTTTCACGCAGGATAATATGTGGGGCAAGGGAACAGGCACCGGCTTTGTAATACAGTTTCATGGACGCTCCTTAAGGCGCAGGTAAGTGCTTCTATGGTAGTTCGGCCAGGGGCAAAAAAAAAGCCGCTAACGTGCGGTTAGCGGCTGATTATTCGGTAATAACGCGGCAAGGTTACGCGGAAGCAGTATCCACGGTTTTGACGTTGTCATCATCCTGAGTCATACGGTTCAGTTTCGGCGCAACCAGCATCATCAGCGCGGCGATAATGGCCGTAGCGATACCAATCTGCATAAACACGCGTCCGTACACTTCCAGGGAGACCAGCGGGTCGGTGACGTTTTCCGGCACGGCCATCAGATTCGCGACTTTACCGGCGATCAGTGCGGCACCTGCGGTGGTCAGGAACCAGCTGCCCATGATAAAGCCCATCAGACGCTGAGGCACCAGCTGTGCAACCATTGCCAGACCCAGACCGGAGATCATCAGCTCACCGATACTCTGCAGGGCATAGCTGAGGATCAGCCAGTTAACGGACACGATACCCGCGTCGCTGGCAAACTTCGCGCCCAGCGGCAGCACGAGGAATGCGCCGGAGCACAGAACCATACCGATAGCGAATTTGTGCGGCATCGGCAGACGGTCACCCATTTTGTTATAGATAGCGGCCAGAATCGGGCTGCCAATCATAATCCAGAACGGGTTCAGGGCCTGGTACTGCTCAGGTTCAAAAGCGATACCGAGGATGCTGTGCTCAACGTTGCGGATCGCAAAGAAGTTGAGGGACGTCGGCATCTGGCTGTACAGCACGAAGAAGACCACGGCCTGTACCATCAGGATAAAGGCGACGATCATCTTACGACGTGCCGCGCCCTGCATCGCAAAGGCCTCTTTACCGAAGATAATCACGATACCCAGAGCGATCACGCCCAGTGCGATACGCGCGACATCCTGGTTATGCAGCAGCCAGGTGGCGATGACGACCAGCACGACAACACCCACCAGCGTGGCCAGCAGTTTACCCATATGAACCGGGGCAAAGTCAGGTTTAGAGCCGTACTCTTTCACCCAGCCACGGAAGAACAGGAAGTTCACTACGGTGATCAGCATCCCGACCACGCTCAGCGCGAACGCCACGCTCCAGCCGAATTTGGCGGCCAGCCACGGGGTTGCCAGCATGGAGAAGAACGAACCGATATTGATGGACATATAGTACATGGTAAATGCACCGTCCAGACGCGGATCGTCTTTGGAATAGCAGGTCGAGAGCAGGGAAGACGGGTTGGCTTTAAACAGGCCGTTACCGACGGCGATAGTCGCCATCCCCATATAGACCACGGCGGCGTCATGACCGGACCAGGCAACCAGCGCATAGCCGATAGCCAGCACGATAGCGCCGAGCAGGATCACACGTTTGGTGCCGAGGACTTTATCACCCAGCCAGCCGCCGATGGCGACCAGACCGTAAACCAGGGCGCTAAAGGAGGAGAACAGCGTAATGGAGTCCGCTTCGGACATCCCCAGCTGTTTCACCAGGTAGACCGCCATAATCCCTTGCAGGCCGTAGTAGCCAAAACGCTCCCACAGTTCAATCGAGAAAATCAGATAGAACGATCGCGGTTGTTTAAAAGCATTCAGGCTGATGCTTTCAGCTGGTTTTTTGTTTGCAGTAGACACTTATACCTCTTTTTTTACATCCCATATTAACGGGGAAGCGCAGAGCGTAATGATGAAGCATCATTCGCCTGATCGTTATAGTGGTGGGAGAAACGGCGGGTAATGTTCCCGATCCAGGGCGATCAGGCAATACCTTTGCAATACTCTGTTACATATAATCAGAGTGGCATAATCGATTGGCAATCCAAATGTTATTTAGCGTTTAATTTTACCTTTAGTGTAAAAGTGGTTTTTTACACTGAGTTAAGGGGCGCTCCGACGGGTTTTGGCGATATATACTGCTAAATGGCTACCTTTATGGTTGTATGGGCTAAGTTCTTAAAAAACTCTGGTCTATTGTATCGCCTTAGTGCATCAGGAGAGCCCGCAGAAACGTGTTTATCAAACCGTTTTGTTACCGAATTTTAACATTGCAGTGGTTTTGTGATGTGCGTCACATATCGATATAAATTTTCGCTAAGGGAAAAAAGATTAACCTGCCTGGGCGTTTAAACGCGGGACAATATGCAGGGAATAAGCGCGGGAGTGGTGGTAAAGGACTGCAACTCAGGTAAATACGTGCTGGCCTGCGCCAGCATCGTTTCAGATATCGACTTTCTCGTTGAATTCGCACAGATCTTCAATCAGGCACGAGCCACAGCGGGGCTTACGGGCGATACAGGTGTAGCGGCCGTGCAGGATCAGCCAGTGGTGGCAGTCGACCTTAAATTCAGCGGGAACCACCTTTAACAGCTTCTCCTCCACCTCTTCCACGTTTTTGCCCGGCGCAAAGCGAGTCCGGTTGCTGACGCGGAAAATATGGGTGTCCACGGCGATAGTCGGCCAGCCGAAGGCGGTATTGAGTACCACATTGGCGGTTTTACGCCCGACGCCGGGCAGGGCTTCCAGCGCCGCCCTGTCTTCCGGTACTTCACCACCGTGTTGCTCAAGCAGGATACGGCAGGTCTTGATGACGTTTTCCGCCTTGCTGTTAAACAGGCCGATCGTCTTGATATACGATTTCACGCCGTCGACGCCCAGCTCCAGCATCGCCCGCGGGGTGTTGGCCACCGGGTAGAGCAGCGCGGTGGCTTTATTGACGCTGACGTCGGTGGCCTGAGCGGAAAGCAGAACCGCAATCAGCAGCTCAAAAGGCGAGGTGAAATTCAGCTCGGTGGTCGGATGGGGATTGTTGTCCCGCAAACGGGTCAGGATCTCCAGCCGCTTGACTTTATTCATAGCGCACTCCCTGCAGTATTGCCCTCTAACGGCGTTTCAGCAGCCGCAGCGAGCGCCCGGCGCTTCTTAGAACGTTCATCAATCAGGTATTTAATCGCCAGCAGCATGCCGAGACCGATAAAGGCGCCCGGCGGCAGCATCGCCAGCAGGAAGGGCGTATCCGTATGGAAAATCTCGATGCGCAGGGCTTTGGCCCAGCCGCCCAGCAGTGAATCCGCGCCGTCAAAAAGGGTGCCGTTGCCGAGAATTTCGCGTATTGAGCCCAGCACAAACATCGCGCTGGTGGCGCCCATCCCGATTGAGAAGCCGTCCAGCGCCGACAGCGCCACGCTTTTCTTCGCCGCAAAGGCTTCGGCCCGACCGATAACAATACAGTTGGTGACGATCAGCGGGATAAAAATCCCCAGCGACTGGTAGAGCCCGAACGCCCAGGCGTTCATCAGCATCTGGACACCGCTCACCACCGAAGCAATGATCATCACGTAGATTGGGATACGCACTTCCGCCGGGACCCAACGCCGCAGGGCAGAAATCGCCGAGTTGGTCAGGGTCAGGACCAGGGTAGTGGCGAGCCCGAGGCCGAGGGCGTTAGTGGCGGTCGAGGTCACCGCCAGCAGCGGACACAGGCCTAATAGCTGTACCAGGGCCGAGTTATTTTTCCACAGGCCCTGGATGATAACGTCTTTGGCTTCGCTCATGGTTTACTCTCCGCAGCCGGGAAGGGTGGACAGTTGGTCGGGCAGGGTCTGCGCATACAGGCCCGCGCGTTTTACCGCGTTAACCACCGCGCGTGGCGTGATGGTCGCGCCGGTAAACTGATCGAAATCGCCGCCGTCTTTTTTCACCGCCCAGTGGGCGTCATTTTCGCCACTGATAGCTTTGCCGCTAAAGCGGGTGATCCAGTCCGACAGGCGCAGTTCGATTTTATCCCCCAGGCCCGGCGTTTCATGGTGTTCCGTTACGCGGGTACCGAGGATGGTACCGCTAAAATCAGCCCCGACCAGCAGGCGGATTGCGCCGGAATAACCGTCGGGCGCGGTGGCTTCCATCACTACCGCCACCGGCGTATCGCCCTGACGCGCAATATAGAGCCGCTGCTCGCCTTTGCCCAGCGCCGGGGCGCTGACCCGATAACAGCTCTGAGGCAGATTATTATCGTACAGCGACGCGGGCAGGACCTGGTCAAACAGCGCTTTTTGCTGCAGCTCAGCCTGCTGGTCAATGGTTGATTTGGTCAGCTCGTTAATGACCGCCGTCAGGCCAGTCGTCCCCGCAGCGAACAGCGCCAGGATGATGCCATGTTTACGCATTGTCTTTAGCATGATGGCGTCCTTAGCGATGGCCGTAAACGCGCGGCCGCGTGTAGTAATCGATCAGTGGAACGGTAATATTCGCCAGCAGTACCGCAAAGGCCACGCCGTCAGGATAGCCGCCGAAGCTGCGGATCAGCCATACCAGCAGCCCGGCCAGCGCGCCAAAGACCAGCCGTCCACGATTAGTGGTAGAGGCGGTAACCGGATCGGTCAGGATAAAGAATGCGCCCAGCATGGTTGCGCCGGAAAGCAGATGCATCTGCGGCGTCGCCAGACCGTCGGCGGAGAACAGCCAGCCCAGGGTCGCACAAACCCCGAGGCTCAGCAGGAAGCTGACAGGGATATGCCAGCGAATCGCTTTCTGCCACAGCAGGAAGACGCCACCGGCCAGATAAGCCAGGTTGACCCACTGCCAGCCAACGCCCGCCAGTGCGCCCTGATAAATCGCTCCCTGCATGATCTGCGTCACCGGCTGGCCCGCGTGCAGGGAGGTTTTAAAGTTATCCAGCGGCGTTGCCTGACTAATACCGTCGATACCCATCCGCAGGGCGTTCATATCGCTCCCGGCGGCGGTATGGCCGGTGAAGATCACCTGCACCGCATCCATCAGGCCCGGAACGCTGGCGGCAATACTGTAAGGCGGTAGCCACAGGGTCATCTGCACCGGGAAAGAGATCAGCAGCACAACATAGCCAATCATTGCCGGGTTAAACGGGTTATGGCCCAGCCCGCCGTACAGCTGTTTGGCGATGATCACTGCAAAGGCGGTGCCCAGCACCACCATCCACCAGGGCGCGAACGGCGGAATACTGATGGCCAGCAGCAGGCCGGTCAGCCAGGCGGAGTTATCGCCAAGGATAGCGGCAACATTCTGTTTGCGCAGTCGCAGCACGGCCGCTTCGGCACCCCATGCGGTCAGGCTGGCGAGCAGGATCTGGATAAGCGTTCCCCAGCCGAAGAACCAGGTTTGCACGGCGATGCCCGGCACGGCGGCAAGCAGCACCAGCAGCATAATCCGTGAGGTCTGTCGCTGGTTGTGGGTATAGGGGGAACTTGCGATTCTGAAAACCATTTAATCCTCGTTAACAGCCTGCTGAGCGGCTTTTTTCGCCTGAACGCGCGCAATCGCGGCGGCAACGGCCGCTTTACGCGGATCGTCATTGGCAGCTTCTTCATTATCGGTTTGTTGCGCCGCTTTACGCGCTTTTGCACGAGCAATGGCGGCTTCGACGGCGGCTTTACGCGGATCCACCGGCTCGGCGGCAGGTGTGACCGCCGGCTTCGCGGGCGTCTGCTGTTCAGCCTTGCGGGCTTTTGCTCTGGCAATGGCGGCTTCCACCGCCGCCTTGCGCGGATCGACCGGCTCGGCGACAGGTGTGACCTCCCGTGTCGCTGACGTCTGCTGCTCAGCCTTGCGGGCTTTCGCCCGGGCAATCGCCGCTTCCACCGCCGCTTTTCGCGGGTCGCTGACGTCTGCCGTTGCCTCTGGCGTCCGGGTCGCGCTGGCTTTCTCGGCCTGACGCGCACGAGCCTGGGCCTTACGCGCTTCGCGGGCCGCAATCACATCGCTGTTGTCGGGCTGGGCACCGGCCTGAACAATAACCGGCTGGGCAGCGTTTTGCTGTTTTTCACGCACCCGGGCAAGGGCGGCGTCAATGGCCGCCTGATCCTTCGCAGCAGGCTGTACGGCCGCCTGCTTATGACGTTCCAGTCGCGCCGCTTTATCCCGCTCAAGACGTGCCGCGCGCGCTTCAAAGCGCGCTTTGGCTTCCGCTGCGCGCTTCTCTTCCTGGGCGATGGCGTAAATCTCGGCTTTTTCCTGACGGAAATACTGCACCAGGGGGATGTTACTCGGACAGACCCAGGCGCAGGCGCCGCACTCGATACAGTCGGCAAGATTATGCGCCGTTGCTTTATCGTGCTGCTGACCTTTACTGAACCAGTAAAGCTGCTGCGGGAGCAGGTCGGCCGGGCAGGAGTCGGCGCAGGCGCTACAGCGAATACAGCCTTTCTCTTCCTGCGCTTCGCCGCCCATCTCGCTGACCGAAGGGGCCAGCAGGCAGTTGGTAATTTTGACCACCGGGACATCCAGCCACGGCAGGGTGAAGCCCATCAGCGGGCCGCCCATAATCACCATCTGCTCGGGCGACGGGCAGAATCCGGCAAACTCCAGCAGGTGACGCACGGGGGTGCCCAGGCGTGCCCAGACGTTGCCCGGTCGGCTGACGGCTTCGCCGGTCAGGGTCACCACGCGCTCGGTCAGCGGCTCGCCGTCAATCACCGCACGCTTAACGGCAAAGGCGGTCCCGACGTTCTGCATCAGAATACCAATATCGGAAGAGCGACCGCCGTGCGGCACCTGTTTCCCGGTCAGGATCTGGGTCAGCTGTTTTGCGCCGCCGGACGGATATTTGGTTGGGATCACCCGCAGGATAATATCGTGGACGTCACTCAGTACCGCACGCAGCATGGAGATCGCCTGAGGTTTATTATCTTCGATACCGATAATAACCTCACGCGGCTGCAGGACGTGGGCCAGGATACGTATCCCTTCGACGATCTGCGCCGCACAGTCCTGCATCAGGCGATCGTCCGCCGTGATGTAGGGTTCGCACTCGGCCGCGTTAATAATCAGTGTGTCGATCTTATCGCCGCCGCCGCGCAGTTTGTTCCCGGTAGGGAAGCCCGCGCCGCCAAGACCGGCCACGCCGAAATCATGGATACGGGCAATCAGCGCCTCGCGGCTCTGACGTTGATAGTCGGGCCAGCCGTCGCGATCGATCCAACGGTCTTCGCCGTCGGCGTCGATAATAATACTCATCTCCGCCAGGGCAGAGGGATGGGCGGTGCTATGAGGGGCAATAGCGGTGACCGTGCCCGATGTTGGCGCATGAACCGGCAGCATCCGGCCGTGGCCACGCGTCAGCGGCTGACCGCGCAGGACCTGGTCGCCGGGTTTCACGCACAGCTCACCCTCAGCGCCGATATGCTGTTTTAGCGGAATAACAAAACGGCTGGCCAGCGGAACCTGACGCAGCGGCGTGCCGTTCGATTGGGTTTTCATTTCCGGCGGATGGATCCCGCCGTTAAAATCCCAGATTCTGTCTTTGCGCAGAGCGGAAAATAGCTTAAACATGTTGTTCCACGGGAATAATGCGTACCGGAATGGTTTGCAGATCCCATTTCCAGCTTTCAGTGGTAGTGGCCGCCGGTTGCAGCGTAATGCACTGGGTCGGACAAGGTGCGACGCACAGATTGCAGCCGGTGCACAGGTCGCTAATCACGGTGTGCATGGCGCGGGTCGCGCCCACAATGGCATCGACCGGACAGGCCTGAATACATTTGGTGCAGCCAATACAGTTATCTTCATCAATGATCGCCAGCAAGCGCGCAGGCTGCTGGGCTTCTTCATCTCCGATGGGCTGCGGATCGACGTTTAATAGCGTGGCGATTTTGAGCATCACCGCTTCGCCGCCTGGCGCACAACGGTTAATACTTTCGCCCTGGCCCGCGACGGCTTCGGCGTAAGGGCGACAGCCCGGATAGCCGCACTGCCCGCACTGGCTTTGCGGCAGCAGTTCGTCCAGTTTTTCAACGACCGGATCGTCCTCCACCTCAAAACGGCGGGAGGCGTAGCCCAGGATCGCACCGAAAATTAATCCAAGCACGCTGAGCGTAATAATGGCCAGCCAGATTGCGCTCATTACAATTTCACCAGCCCGCTAAAGCCCATAAAGGCCAGCGACATCAGCCCGGCGGTGATCAGCGCAATGGCATTACCGCGAAACGGTGCGGGGACGTCGGATACCACCAGACGCTCGCGAATCGAGGCAAACAGCACCATCACCAGCGAGAAGCCGACCGCCGCGGAAAAACCGTACAGCGCAGACTGCATAAAGTTGTGGCCGAGGCTGATATTCAGCAGGGCAACGCCGAGCACCGCGCAGTTAGTGGTGATCAGCGGCAGGAAGATCCCGAGCAGGCGATAGAGCGCCGGGCTGGTCTTGCGTACCACCATTTCAGTGAACTGCACCACGACGGCCACGACCAGAATAAAGGCCATGGTGCGCAGATAGATAAGATCGAGCGGGATCAAAATCCAGGTGTCGATAAGCCACGCACAGATTGACGCAATGGTCATCACGAACGTGGTTGCCAGCCCCATGCCCATCGCCGTTTCCAGCTTTTTGGAAACGCCCATAAACGGACACAGACCGAGGAACTTCACCAGCACAAAGTTATTGACCAGCACGGTTCCGATAAACAGCAAAAGATAGTCAGTCATTATTCGACCTGAAACGAAAAAAGCCGCCTATTATCGGTCAAACCGGGGCAGGCGACAACATAGCAGATGTAAGGTTATTACGGATTAACAAAGGTGCGTTTCACGCGCTCAGAGCGCTTCAGGTAAGGCACGATCGCTGCCGCAGCCAGCAGCGGGAAAATCAGCTGTCGCAGAGCGAACTGGTCGGGCACCTGAGAAAAAGCAAAGGTTTTAAGCGCCAGCAACACCGAAATCAGCAGCCACAGAATATAGTGCTTTGGCACAATCCGGCGGCGCTTAAAGAAGGCAATGCTCAGCCACAGGGTGTAATACCACATGGCGACCGCGATAGCGCAGGAGAGAAACCACAGCGCGTCCTGCGCACGCAGGGCGGCAAAGGTTTGTGGCGTTAAGATTGCGTTAGCAAAAAGGAGCAGCCCAAGAGAGGTGCTAATCAACGCAAGCAGCAGCCAGGCCAGTGGACCCAGCAACCAGCCGCCAATGCGTTCTTCAGGCTTTACGGACATCAAAACTCCTCATCATCATTTCGCGCAGGAAAAGCGGCGTGCAGTATAAAACAGAAAGCGCGAAGGATGACAGGGCTACTGCACAAAGCGCCAAACGGATTTAGGCACTTCGCCGACATTATATAAGCGGCCGCCGGAAACCAGCTCCGCACGGCGGTGATCGGCGGCACGGTACATGTTAATGATCTCGTGGTTATCCGTCAGGCTGTAGTTGAGGTGATCAAATAACTTTTCCAGCGTTTCGAGAGAGCTGACTTTGCGGAATTTTAATAAGTAGTCCTGAACCGTCATTTTATAAAGCATCCCTGGTTATAATGAGTATTGTTGATTTGAATAATAAACGGAAAGAAATAAGCGTAAATAGTTCCCATCCTGCTGCCTGAAATTTAGGAATTTTCTTGTCAGAATCGCGAGTAAACAGGTGTCCAGAATGCACTATTTGCCGCGTCAGCCGTGGACTTCGCTCTTTTGCACCTGAGCGGTTGGCTCCGGTGACTGGTAATTATCGATATGGTGAGCGATCATCAGCAAACAGACCGAGAGCCCCACGACGACCCACCCGGCTAATTCAACAAGACGGTTGAAAACAGACGACATAATCTTTATCACAGTTACATAAGGGATAACAATGTTACCCATCACATTAAATAACAGCAAGTGGGATATCAGTGTTATCCTTTTATTCACTGTCCGTTGCCTTAATTATGAACAGTCGCGTTATTCCATACGATTGCGCAGGGGGAGTTGAGGCTGCGCAACACAGACCAGAGAGGCTGAATGATGAGTGATACTATTCGGGTGGGGTTAATTGGCTATGGTTACGCCAGTAAAACCTTTCATGCACCGCTGATCGCCGGCACCGTGGGAATGGAGCTGGCGGCCATCTCCAGCAGCGATGAGAGCAAAGTCAAAGCGGACTGGCCCGGCGTCCCGGTTGTGGCTGAACCCCGGCATTTATTTAACGACCCTTCCATCGATCTGATCGTCATCCCGACGCCTAACGATACGCACTTCCCGCTGGCAAAAGCGGCGCTGGAGGCGGGTAAACATGTGGTGGTCGATAAACCCTTTACCGTGACGTTGTCACAGGCACGGGAACTGGACGCGCTGGCCCGCAGCCTGGGACGTGTGCTTTCGGTCTTCCATAATCGCCGCTGGGACAGTGATTTTCTGACCCTGAAAGCGCTGCTGGCTGACGGCGCGCTGGGTGAAGTGGCCTACTTTGAATCCCACTTCGACCGTTTCCGTCCCCAGGTGCGTGACCGCTGGCGCGAACAGGCCGGTCCGGGGAGCGGTATCTGGTACGACTTAGGCGCGCATTTGCTGGATCAGGCGCTGACGCTGTTTGGCCTGCCGGTCAGCCTGACGGTCGATCTGGCCCAGCTGCGCCCAGGCGCGAAGGCCACAGACTACTTCCACGCGGTGCTGAATTATCCCCAGCGCCGGGTTGTGCTGCACGGTACCTTGCTGGCGGCGGCGGAATCGGCGCGCTATATCGTGCACGGTTCACGCGGCAGCTATGTGAAGTACGGTCTGGATCCGCAGGAAGAGCGGCTGAAAAACGGGGAACGTCTGCCGCAGGAAGACTGGGGCTATGATATGCGCGATGGCGTGCTGACCCGTGCGGAAGGCGATGAGCGGATCGAAGAGACCTGGCTGACGCTGCCGGGTAACTATCCGGCGTATTATGCCGGGATCCGCGACGCGCTGAACGGCAGCGGGGAGAACCCGGTGCCCGCCAGCCAGGCCATTCAGGTGATGGAGCTGCTTGAGCTGGGCATCGAGTCGGCGAAACACCGCGCGACGCTCAACCTGGCGTAATACCTCTGCCGTTCATTATGAGCGGCAGAGTGCGATCAGGCGCTGACGCGTGTGCGCAGCGCCTGTTTTTCTTCGGCGGATAAAAACGCCATCTCCAGGCCGTTAATCTGCGCCTGGCGGATCTGTGCCGGGCTTAACCCTGCCGCCGGAGCCGCAACCTGATACTCATGAATAATATCCACGCCCTGAACCGCCGGATCGTCGGTATTGATGCTGGCCCGCACGCCCTGTTCAAGGAAATGCTTCAGCGGATGCTGCGCCAGTGAGGCGACGGTGCTGGTCTGGATATTAGAGGTCAGACAGGATTCGATCCCAATACGCTGTTCGGCAAGAAACGCCATCAGAGCCGGATCCTCAATCGCTTTCACCCCGTGGCCGATACGCTCGGCTCCCAGCTCGCGAATCGCCTGCCAGATACTTTCCGGACCGGCCGCTTCACCGGCATGCACGGTGATATGCCAGCCGGCATCACGGGCGCGGTTAAAGTGGCTGAGAAACAGGCTGCCGGGGAAGCCCAGCTCGTCACCGGCCAGATCCAGAGCGGTAATACCGTCCCGGTGGGCCAACAGCGCTTCCAGCTCCTGAAGACAGGCGGCTTCGCCGAAGGTACGGCTTAAAATGCCAATCAGTTTTGCCTGCACACCCGTATCGCGACTGCCTTCACGCACGCCGGCAATCACCGCTTCCACCACGCCGTCGACCGGCAGATTGTGGTTCATGGCCATATAGCCCGGGGAGAAACGCAGTTCAACGTAGTGCAGACCGTTGGCGGCGGCATCCTGCATATTTTCATACGCCACGCGACGACAGGCGTCGAGAGAAGCGAGGACTTTGACTCCCCAGTCGAGTTTGGACAGGAAGCTAACCAGATCCGGCTCGTGGTGGGTAATCTGTACATGGGGACGCAGGGCATCGAGCGTATCGGCGGGCAGGGCAAGATTAAACTGGCGGCCAAGATCGAGAATGGTTTGTGCGCGGATGTTGCCATCAAGGTGGCGGTGAATATCGGTTAGTGGCAAGTTAAGGTCAATCATGGTCGCACTCTTTTTTTAGTTAAAGTGCGGCCTATTATAAAAAGATTCGGGGGCAAAAAGCGAGCTTGCGCAACACAAAGACTGTGTTGCGCTATTTCTGTTCATATAACGGCGTGAATACCAGCAATCAGCCGCTCAACGCCCTGTTCAAGTTTTGCCCGTGGGCACCCGGCGTTAAGACGGACAAAACCCAGCCCCTCTGCGCCGTAGGTTTCGCCCGGCATAATCGCGACCTTCTGGTGATGGATCAGTTCCTGCTGTAACGCCTGACCGTCGATACCCAGCGGACGCAGATCGATCCAGGCCAGATAGGTGGACTGCGGCGGCTGCCAGTTAAGGGCGGGGAAGGCGGCATTAAGCGCGTCGGCGACGGAGTGCAAATTGGCCTGCAGATAGTCGTGCAGGGCATCCAGCCAGGCCGCGCCGTCACGGTAGGCAGCAATATGGGCCACCACCGCAAGAACAGCGGGAGAAGAGAGGCCGTCCCGGTTTTTCAGCGCCTGAAACCAGGCCTCGCGGGAATCAGTGTCGCCAATCATTCCCCAGGCTCCGGTCAGAGCCGGAATATTGAAACTCTTGGAGGCCGAAGTAAACAGCGCCCAGGGCGAGCGGGCGACGCTGGACCAGGGCGTATGGACGCTGTCGCCCCAGACCATATCCATATGGATTTCGTCGCTGATGACCTTCACATCGTAGCGGGCGCAGAGTGCGGCCATAGTTTCCAGCTCCTCGCGACGCCAGACTTTACCGGTCGGATTATGCGGGCTGCACAGCAGCAGTACCCGGTTCTTCGGCTGCGCCAGGACCTGTTCCAGCTCCACCATATCGCAGTGCCACTCTCTGCCACCGTGGCGTAGCGGAACCGAAACCAACTTACGCTCGTTGCCGCTGATGGTTTTATAAAACGCGTCATAGGCGGGTGTATGCACCACCACGCCTTCGCCCGGCGCGGACCACTGGCGGATCATCTCCGCCACCATATAGATAACCGACGGGCCATAGACCAGGGTTTGCGGATCGATTTTGCAGGCAAAACGGCTCTGCATCCAGTACGAAATTGCTCCGGTAAAGTCGTCGTTATTCCAGCGGCTGTAGCCCAGTACCCCGTGCGCCAGCCGCTGCTGTAAGGCCTCCAGCACGCAGGGCGCGGTACTGAAGTCCATATCCGAAATGGTAAACGGCAGCAGATCGGCGACGCCGAAGCGGTCCGCCACGTAATCCCACTGGGTACACCAGGTCCCGTGTCGGTCTACCGGGATGGAGAAATCGAACAGTTCTGCCTTCATTACGCCTCTACCGTGTTCATGAGCACGACCATCTCATCCTTCACCGACTGGACCTGAGTCCCGATCACTACCTGCAAATTATGGGCATTGAGCTGGATCACGCCGATGGCCCGGTTGGCTTTCAGCGCCTCAGGGTTGACCTTATCCATCTCTTTGACCGACAGACGCAGACGGGTAATGCAGTTATCGAGACTGATGATATTCTCTGCGCCGCCCAGCGCTTCCAGAATTGCCGGGACATTGTAGCCGGACTTGCCCGTGACAACGGCGGCAGCTTTCTCACCGCCAGCCGCGGCTAACTCAGGATCGCGGCCCGGCGTTTTGATATTAAAGCGGGTAATAGCGAAGCGGAAAATCCCGTAGTACACCGCAAACCAGATCCCGGCCACGACAGGCACCATATACCATTTGGTCGACAGGCCGTGCAGAATGCCGAAGACCACAAAGTCGATGACGTTACCGTCAGTATTGCCGATAGTCACGCCCAGCACGGCCATGATAGTAAAGCCGAGACCGGTCAGCAGGGCGTGGATCAGATAGAGCGCTGGGGCGACAAACAGGAACAGAAACTCGATAGGCTCGGTGGTGCCGCCGACGGTACAGGCGATCACCCCGGAAATTAGCAGCCCTTTAATTTTGTGCCGATTCTCAGGACGTGCGCAGTGATACATGGCCAGCGCGGCTCCCGGCAGGCCGCCAAGGAAGGCCGGCATTTTCCCCTGCGAGAGGAAACGGGTGGCGCTTTCGGAGAAGCCGTGGGTATCCGGGCAGCTCAGCTGGGCCTGGAAGATCGTCAGCGCGCCGCTGACGCTATGGCCGCAGACATCCATCGTCCCACCCGCCTCGGTAAAGCGGATCAGGGCTACCAGAATATGTTGAAGGCCGAAGGGCAGCAGCAGACGTTCGCCGGTGCCGAAAATCATCGGGCCGAAATCCCCGGCGCTGTTGATAATGCGCCCCAGTCCGCCGATCCCGGCGGCGAAAACCGGCCAGATCAGCGGAATAACCAGACCGACCAGCCCCATTACGACGGTGGTGATAATGGGCACAAAGCGGGTACCGCCGAAGAAAGCCAGCGCGTCCGGCAGGCGGATGGTGTGAAAACGTTCGTGCAGCATCCAGACGATAATCCCGGCGATCACCGCCCCGAGGATGCCGGTATCAATTGCGGGAATGCCGATAACATTCTGGATATTGTGCGCCTTCAGTATCGCGGCATCAGTGGTCGGCAGAATACCACGGGCGGTCAGCCAGACATTGGTCGCCAGATTCATCACCGCAAAGCCGACAAAACCGGCAAAAGCCGCCACGCCCTTGTTTTCCCGCGCCAGCCCCAGCGGGATGGCGATACAGAACATCACCGGCAGGAAGCTAAAGGCAAAGGAGCCGATTTTGCTCATCCACATAAACAGCGCCTGCAGCAGCGGATGCCCCAGGGCCGGGATCAGGGTGATCACATCCCGGCTACCGAGTGAGCTACCGATGCCCAGCATGATCCCGCAGAAGGAGAGCAGGGCTACCGGCAGCATAAAGGTTTTACCGAGCTGCTGGAAAAACTCCCACAGGGTGATTTTCTGTACGGCTTTCGTCGTCATAAAACGACTCCTTGTTGTTAGGGGCTATCGTCGGGTGATGGCGAATAAAGGTAAAACGTTTTATCAAACTTTAGTGCGAGTAAAATCACATTATCGGGTGATAATGCACGTTATAAATACAAACTATGGATAAAACGTTTTATCTGTACAATTCATCAGGCTGGATAATCGACATGGCGATAGCAAAAAGGATCACTATCAATGATGTTGCGCTGGCGGCGGGCGTTTCCGTCAGCACCGTCTCGCTGGTGCTCAGCGGCAAGGGGCGCATCTCCCCGGCGACCGGGCAGCGGGTCAATGCGGCCATTGAGACGCTGGGCTTTGTGCGCAACCGTCAGGCCGCTTCCCTGCGCGGTGGGCAGAGCGGGGTAATCGGCCTGATCGTTGCCGACCTGTGCAAACCTTTCTATGCCGAGCTGACGACCGGTCTAACGGCGAAACTGGAAGCCGAAGGGCGTATGGTGTTTCTTACCCAGGGTGGTCGCCGGGGCGAGCACGTCCGGCAGCGTTTCGATACCCTGGTATCCCAGGGCGTGGACGGGATTGTGATTGCCGGTTCCCCCGGCAATGCGGGCGAACTGCTTGCTCAGGCGCAGGAGCACGGTATTCCGCTGGTATTCGCCTCCCGCGCAGGCTATCTGGACGATGTGGATACCGTTCGCCCTGATAACACCCTGGCGGCGCAAATGATCGTCGAACATCTAATCCACCGGGGCCATCAGCGTATTGCCTGGCTGGGCGGGGTCAGTTCATCCCTGACCCGCGCTGAACGCGTCGGTGGCTACTGCAGCATGTTGCTCAAATATGGCCTGCCGTTTCACAGCGAGTGGGTGGTGGAGTGTCCCGCCAGTCAGAAACAGGCGGCGGATGCGATTACCGCTCTGCTGCGACAAAACCCGACCATCAGCGCTGTCCTCTGCGACAACAGCGTGATCGCGATGGGGGCCTGGTTTGGTCTGGTGCGCAGCGGGAAACAGAGTGGGGAAGATGGGGTCGAGAGTTACTTTGAACAGCAGGTCACTCTGGCGGCCTTTGCCGATAAGCCCGAACAGGAGCTGGACGATTTACCGCTGACCTGGGTTACCACGCCGGCAAGAGAGATTGGTGAAGGGATCGGGGAGCAGATCCTGATGCGTATCGCTCAGGGAACGAGCAGCGCGCGGCATCAGGTTATCCCGCCCCGGCTGATTATCAGAAAATAGCCCCTCATCGAGGGGCTAAGCTGTTTTACTGCGCTGGCAGAGTAGACTGGCCCTGTCTTGCCATCATAAACATGATCATCGCCTCTTCCGGCGTCATGGTCTTACCGTTAAGCGTGATTTTACCGGCACCGTACTGCAGTGAAGAAACGATATTGTCTTTTTCACGCGTGGTCAGGCCGAATTGCTGCCCCATGGCGGCAAAGCGCTCGACCGTCATCGCTGCCATGCTGGCTGCAGACTTAGAATCGCGCCCTTCAAGTTGAGCAACCTGAGTCATCAATTGGGTCGCCATCGCTGCCGGGATCGTCAGCTTGCTGTCCAGCGATTTGACGCTACGGTCGATTTCTTCGCCCATTGTCTGCGGTACGCCGGTTGCACCGGACGGATCGTTCAGCTGAAGGGCGATGTTCAGGGTGGATTCGCCTTTGGCATTTTTCCAGCTAAGCGGCGCGACGGTTATGGTTGGTCCGCCCTTCAGCAGGATCGGCATCGAGCCAAAGAAGGCGGCGGTCATCTGCTGCTGATAGACCTGCGGGTCCTGCAGCAGCTCCGGCTGGGCGGCCAGGGCGTTCATTTGCGCCTGGTACTGCTGGTTAAACTGGTGCCATGCTTCGCCATCGATCTTGTCGATTTTCAGCGACAGCTTGCCGCTGCCCATATCCTGGCTTTGCAGCTTCAGACTATTCAGGGTGTAATCCAGACGGGTGTTGATTGCCTTACGATCGCTGGAAAGGGTCGATGCGGCGTCGAGGTTCATCCCGTCGATCACCGCCATCTGTTGCCCTTCGATGGCAATGGTCAGCTTGTCGAGACTCAGCTTCTGGCTGCCGATACGCTCGGAAAAATCGGTCATCTCGCTGGAGCCATCGGTTTTAAGATTGCTGAAGCTCATCTGAACGCGCTGGTTATACTCATTGAGGGTATCGAAATCGCCGCTCTTGATGTCGCCACTCAGGGCTAACTCTTTCCCTTCGCGATCGGCCTGCATACGCAGAGTACCGCCGCTGAAGGCCAGTTTTTCACCTTCCGCTTCATAATTCAGCGGTTCGAGCGTAATGCGGGAGTCGGTGGCGACGCTGTAGCCGACGCGGGTTTCGGCGCTGAACGGAGACTTCCCTTTGGCGGCGTCAAACAGCGGCTTGCTGACCTCGTTATTCACCAGCGTACTGCTGACCGATGCCATAGCAGGCAGCAGATTAAAGGACTTCAGCTGGGCGAAGGGGAAAGGACCGTGATCGACACTTTCATCAAACACCACCTGCTGACCCGGCTTAAGCCACGGGCTCTCTTTTCCGGCTGCAGGCTGGATAACCAGCTGTAAATGGCTGCTGAACAGGCCGCGCTGGTAATTCTGATAGCTTAATGCAAGGGCGGCTTCCGGTGCGGTGCTGTTTAGCTGCGCGTTGGTCTCTGCAATCATATCGGCAAAGCGTGCTTCCATCTGCTTTCCGGTAAACCATGCGCCTGCGGTCCAGACAACGCCCAGAGCGGCAACAACACCCACGGCGACAAGCGATTTTTTCATAAGGGATCGTCCATAAAAAATAAAAACCAGGTGGAAAATTCCGCCCGGCTGTGTATGTAGAGGCGTGGCTAAAGCTTAGCAATAGCCACTAAAAATTTCAGTAACTTACTATAGCTTATTATAAACACGTGCCAGTCGGCCAACGCCGCCGACGGCGACTGGCTGCTCATCATAGCTGACAAATGCCGATTCGCCGGGCTTCAGGACCAAACGCTGGTCGCCCTGGCGCAGAATGGCTTCGCCCTCAACGCAGAAAAGAATTGCGGCGCTACGCTGGTCGATAGTGGTTTCCTGCACGGAAAGGTCATACAGGGCGAAGGCGAAATCCTCGACCGGGATCGGGAAATCCAGCATGCCGTCGTGCTTCTCCGGCTGAGTCAGCAGCTCATCCGCCGGCTTGGCGACAAACTTGACGTTGGCGACCAGCTCAGGGATGTCGATATACTTCGGCGTCAGCCCGGCGCGCAGCACGTTATCCGAGTTGGCCATCACCTCAAGCGCCACGCCGCGCAGGTAGGCATGCGGGGTTTCGGCGAACAGGAACATGGCTTCGCCTGGGTTCAGTTTGACCACGTTCAGCAGCAGCGGGGAGAACAGGCCGCTGTCGTCAGGGTAGAACTCGGCAATGGCGCGAATGGTCTGCCAGGGTTCGCCCTGCTGGCTATTAAGTGCGGCTTTCAGGATCGCCAGCGCACGGCTTTTCTCATCGCCCTGCATATTCAACAGGCTGGCAAACAGCTGGCTCAGGCGTTCACCGTTCGGCTCCTGCAGGAAGTGCGCGATGGCGGTATGGGCACCGGCCACCGGCTGGAGCAGGGCGACGATATCGCTAAACTCGCGGAAGGCGTTCATCGCCAGGAACGGGGTAAGGGCAAATACCAGCTCCGGCTTATGGTTGGGGTCTTTATAGTTGCGGTTGGCCGCATCCAGCGGGATACCGGCGCTGTTCTCGCGGGCAAAACCGATTTCCGAGTTCTGCTTATTCGGGTGAACCTGGATGGAGAGCGGCTGATCGGCGCACAGCACTTTGAACAGGAACGGCAGTTCGCCAAAGCGGCTGGCGACGCCGTCGCCAAGCAGGGCCGTTTTATCCGCATCGATAATATCGCGCAGGACGTGGATATGGCCGTCGGGATCCTGCACTTTAGAGCTGCTCTTCGGATGTGCGCCCATCCAGAGTTCCGCCATGGGCAGCCCCTGTGGGTTCGCTATGCCGTAGAGTTCCGTTAACGCAGTTGTACTTCCCCAGCCGTAGTTCTGCACTGAGTTGATCAGTTTTTGCATCATCAAGCCCTGTTGTTAATAGAAATATTGATGGCAGGTATTAAACCAATAAAGCGGCGGGATGTAACCTGCGCAGATAAAAAGTCGTATTAGTCTCAGTTTTTGTTAAAAATTTGTGTAGGATAAGCGGACTCGCTGGTGAACAGAGCAAATGGATAATTTGCCCGGTAATTAATCCTTCAGGCAGTAAGTGAGAGCACAATGTCGAATAAACCATTTTTTTATCAGGATCCTTTCCCGTTAGAAAAGGACCACACCGAATACTATCTGTTAAGCCGTGACCACGTTTCCCTTGCTGAATTTGACGGCCAGCAAATCCTCAAAGTTGATCCTCAGGCCCTGACGCTGCTTGCGCAGCACGCCTTCCACGACGCCTCCTTTATGCTGCGCCCGGCCCATCAGCAGCAGGTGGCGGACATCCTTAACGACCCGCAGGCCAGTGAAAACGACCGCTACGTGGCGCTGCAGTTCCTGCGCAACTCGGATATTGCGGCGAAGGGTATTCTGCCGACCTGCCAGGATACCGGCACGGCGATTATCATGGGCAAAAAGGGTCAGCGCGTCTGGACCGGCGGCGGCGATGAGGCGGCGCTGGCGCAGGGGGTGTACAACACCTATATCGAAGATAACCTGCGCTACTCTCAGAACGCGGCGCTGGATATGTACAAAGAGGTCAATACCGGCACCAATCTGCCGGCGCAGATCGACCTCTACAGCGTTGACGGCGACGAGTATAAGTTCCTCTGCATCGCGAAAGGCGGCGGCTCGGCCAATAAAACCTATCTCTATCAGGAAACCAAAGCGCTGCTCTCTCCGGGCAAGCTGAAAAACTACCTGGTCGAGAAAATGCGCACCCTCGGCACCGCGGCCTGTCCGCCATACCATATCGCTTTTGTGATTGGTGGCACCTCGGCGGAAGCGACGCTAAAAACCGTCAAGCTGGCCTCGACCAAGTACTACGACGGCCTGCCGACAGAAGGCAACGCCCACGGCCAGGCCTTCCGTGATATCGCCCTGGAGCAGGAACTGCTGGAAGAGGCGCAGAATCTGGGCCTCGGCGCGCAGTTCGGCGGAAAATACTTTGCCCACGATATTCGCGTGGTGCGTCTGCCGCGCCACGGCGCCTCCTGCCCGGTCGGGATGGGGGTCTCCTGCTCGGCGGATCGCAATATCAAAGGCAAAATTAACCGCGACGGTATCTGGCTTGAGAAGCTGGAAAGCAACCCCGGCAAGTATATCCCTGAGTCCCTGCGTCAGGCGGGAGAAGGGGAAGCGGTGAAGGTCGATCTCAACCGGCCGATGAGCGACATTCTGGGTCAGCTGTCACAGTACCCGGTTTCTACTCGTCTCTCCCTTACCGGCACCATTATCGTGGGGCGTGATATTGCCCATGCGAAGCTGCAGGAGCGGATGGATCGCGGCGAAGGTCTGCCGCAGTACGTGAAAGATCATCCAATCTACTACGCTGGCCCGGCCAAAACGCCGGAGGGCTATGCGTCCGGTTCACTGGGGCCGACCACGGCAGGACGCATGGACTCCTACGTTGACCAGCTCCAGTCCGAAGGCGGCAGCATGATTATGCTGGCAAAGGGCAACCGCAGTAAGCAGGTGACCGACGCCTGCCATAAGCACGGCGGTTTCTACCTGGGCAGCATTGGCGGCCCGGCGGCGGTGCTGGCGCAGAGCAGCATTAAGAGCCTCGAATGCGTCGAATACCCGGAACTGGGGATGGAAGCCATCTGGAAAATCGAAGTTGAAGATTTCCCGGCCTTTATCCTGGTGGATGATAAAGGCAACGACTTCTTCCAGCAGATCCAGTCCGGCCAGTGCAGCAGCTGTCTTAAATAATCTCTACCGCCCTTCGGGGCGGTTTTTTTGCGCCTTTTTTAAGCGCACAAAGCACTAAACCGCGACCGTTTTCGCGACAATACTGATAACACCGCTGGCAGGCGGGCAATGTCGATACTGACCATCTTTGACTGACAGGAGAAAGTAATGACAACGCATCGCAGTGAGAAGGATTCAATGGGTGCCATCGAGGTGCCGGCAGATAAGCTGTGGGGAGCGCAAACCCAGCGCTCGCTGGAGCATTTCCGTATCTCAACGGAAAAAATGCCGCTCTCGCTAATCCACGCCCTGGCGCTGACCAAGCGCGCGGCGGCAAAAGTGAATCAGGATCTCGGCCTGCTGGCGGCTGAGAAGGCCACCGCCATTGTCAACGCCGCCGACGAGGTGCTGGCTGACAAGCACCCGGATGAATTCCCGCTGGCTATCTGGCAGACCGGCTCCGGTACCCAGACCAATATGAATATGAACGAGGTGCTGGCTAACCGGGCCAGCGAGCTGCTGGGCGGCGTCCGGGGGATGGAGCGTAAAGTGCATCCCAACGATGACGTCAATAAAAGCCAGAGCTCCAACGACGTCTTCCCGACGGCGATGCATGTTGCGGCGGTGATTGCCGTGCGCGAACATCTGCTCCCACAGCTTAAGGTGCTGACGACGACCCTGGCCGAAAAGTCCCACGCCTTCGCCGATATCGTCAAGATAGGCCGTACCCATCTGCAGGATGCCACGCCGCTGACGCTGGGCCAGGAGATCTCCGGCTGGGTGGCGATGCTTGAGCATAACCTGCGCCATCTTGAACACGGCCTGCCGCATCTGAGCGAGCTGGCGCTGGGCGGGACGGCGGTCGGTACCGGGCTGAATACGCATCCTGAATATGCCGAAAGGGTAGCGAAGGAGCTGGCGGCCATTACGCACCAGCCGTTTATCACCGCCCCGAACAAATTTGAGGCGCTGGCAACCTGCGATGCGCTGGTGCATGCCCACGGCGCGCTGAAGGGCCTGGCGGCCTCGCTGATGAAAATTGCCAACGACGTGCGCTGGCTGGCCTCCGGCCCGCGCTGTGGGATCGGTGAAATCAGCATCCCGGAAAACGAGCCAGGATCGTCGATTATGCCGGGTAAAGTTAACCCGACCCAGTGCGAAGCGCTGACCATGCTCTGCTGTCAGGTGATGGGCAACGATGTCGCCATCAACCTGGGCGGCGCATCCGGCAACTTTGAGCTGAACGTCTTCCGTCCGATGGTTATCCATAACTTCCTGCAGTCCGTACGCCTGCTGGCCGACGGGATGGAGAGCTTTAACGAGCACTGCGCCACCGGTATCGAACCGAATCGCGAGCGCATTGAGAAACTGCTGAACGAGTCTCTGATGCTGGTGACCGCGTTGAATACCCATATCGGCTATGACAAAGCGGCTGAAATTGCCAAAAAGGCGCATAAAGAAGGGCTGACCCTTAAGGCGGCCGCGCTGGCGCTGGACTACCTCACCGAAGCGGAGTTCGACAGCTGGGTCAGACCGGAGTCGATGGTCGGCAGTATGAAACCGGCGAATTAATCCGCCAGGTACAGGTGCAGCCGGGGGATCATTAGCGTCAGCGGCTGCGCCTGAGGTTTATAACGGTGCTGAATATTTTCGGCATCGTAATCCAGCAGTTCCCCGATATCCGGCACGCTGACGCCACCCGTGCCGCTTATCAGCGCAATCAGCGGGGTCGGGCAGGCGTACTGGACCTGCTTTTGCTCGCCCGCATACCAGACCCGGGCCACGGGCTGGACCTTCACCGGTCTTTTGATCTTCAGCCGCGCCTTTTCCGGCAGAGCGGCAATATCCTGATACTCCTGCTCAAGCTTTGCCTGCCACTGCTCACGCGTCCAGGGCGTGACCGCCCGCGGTGACTTCAGGCTTTTCTCCAGCTGTGCAAGCACCTCATTGCGGGTCAGGTTCTTAATAATATGCTTATTGGCCCAGCCAAAACGCAGGGTGGCCGGATCGTTAATCACCGTCAGGGTGCGATAGGCGTTAAGGGTGATCAGCCCCGGTAGATGGCGGTGAACCCATTCGAAGCGGGCAACGGAAGGCAGGCCGGATTCGACGGTGACGATCTGTTCGAAGGTGCTCTTGAGAGCGTTGATATGCTGGATCTGCGCCATCAGCGCCTGCTGCTGCGCCGCGTCGACCTGAAAACAGAGAACGCCCGGCAGCCGCACGGCGGCCTTGCTGCTGCGTTTTTCCGACTGCTGCTGGATAAACAGATGGCTGAAATGGGCGAGGGCGAGGGTCTGCGCCTCGCGACCCAGGCGCTGGCGGACGTGGATTTTATCCAGGGGCGAGTGCTCATCGCCTTTGGCGACCTCGGGCAGCTCAAACACCCGTGCGGCCAGCAGCCGCTGCTCTGCCAGCGATGCTTTAAGGGTGAACAGCTCCCGCTCGATTTGCCGGAAGGTATCGTTAAGCCGTTCAACCCGATCGTATCGCGCCATTGTGACCCTCATTAGTTACAACATACTCTATGATTTTTTACTTTACGCCGACTGAAGCATCGGCGCAAGGCGTTGTCAGGCAGGGATCAACGGCGGCAGCGGGCGGCTGACCGGCCAGCTAAAGCGAAAGCGTGCGCCGCCGGTCGGGCTGGCTTCGCAGGTCACTTCACCCTCCATCGCCTGGGCGATAGAGTAAACGATGGCCAGCCCCAGGCCGCAGCCGCCGGTGGCGCGATCCCGGCTGGGGTCGAGGCGTACAAAGGGCTCAAAGACACGCTGGCGCTCGTCGGGATCGATCCCCGGTCCGTCATCATCCACGGTCAGGGAGGCGAAACCGTTATGGCACGTTAGCTGTGCATCGACCCGTTCACGACTGTAGCGCAGGGCATTATTCAGCAGATTATCCAGCACCCGCTCCATCAGTCGCATATCCAGCGCGCCGTAGTCGGCGATATCCAGCAGGCCGACGGTCACGACGCGCTGGGGATTGACGGCCTGGACGTCCTGCACGTGGGTGTTAAGCCAGGCGGGCAGGTCGGGAGTGCTGAGGATCAGCTCATTCTGGGGACGGTCGAGGCGGGCGTAGGTCAGCAGCTCGTCAATCAGCGCATCCAGCTGGCTGATATCGCGGTTCAGGGCCTGCGACTCCTCGTCCGTCAGATTATCGCTCATCTCCAGCCGGTAACGCAGTCGTGCCAGCGGGGTACGCAGCTCGTGAGCGATGCCGTCGATTAGCCGCTTTTTACTGGCGATCAGGGCGGTGACGTTATCGGCCATCTGGTTAAAAGCCACGCCGAGGCGCAGAAAACTGGAATTGCTGTCGAAATGAATGCGCTCCGTCATATGTCCGTCGCCAAAGCGCTGGGCAGCGCTTTCAAGCCTGAGCATCTCCTGCCAGTGCGGACGAACCCAGATAAAGACCGGTAGCGCAAGGGAGATGGCGATAAAAGCCATCAGAGCGATATCGAGCAGGCGCATTTCGTGGAGGAAGAACAGATAGGGAACCGGACCGACGGCCAGCACGTAGTTGCTGCGCGGAATACGCTGAATAAAGGTGTACTGATCGTCGAGCGCGACGATATCACCGGCGCGGAGGTGGCGCATCGAGGCCGGGTCGAGGTGATAGCGAGAAAGCGGTTCGACCTGCAGATCGAAGGAAAGATTGAGATCCATCTCTTTCAGCGTCTTGCCCCATTCATGGGGAGGGATTTCCCGCAGTTCACTGCGCATCAGGTAGAGAGAGCTTTTCATCAGATCGTCGAGCGACTGCCGTCCGGCCCGCTCAGCGGTGAATTTATACACCAGCCCGACCAGCATGGTCATCACCAGAAAGCAGACAAACAGCAGGAGATAAAACTGAACGAAAAGTTTTTTCATAACCGATCCGGTTGCGCTTAGTTATCCCAGGCGTGGGGAGCGAACAGATAGCCTTTATTGCGCACTGTCTTGATTCGATAAGGTTCGGTGGCGCTATCGAGCAGCTTTTTCCGCAGCCGCGAAATGGCGACGTCAACGCTGCGATCCAGCCCGTCATAGCTGACGCCGCGCAGATTTTTCAGCAGGGCATCGCGGTCCATAATCTGCCCGGCGTGGGTTGCCAGTTCCCACAGCAGGTCAAAATCGGCGGTAGAAAGCGGAATGTTTTCACCGGCCAGCAGCACCTGGCGGTTAACGGGGTCAATGGCCAGAGTGCCGAAACGCAGCGCCTTATGCGGCGTCAGCGCGTTCGGGGAGGGCTCGGCCTGCGACGACGACAGATGCTGACGCAGATGCAGGCGCAAACGGGCCAGCAGCACGGCGGGCGGCGTCGTTTTGAGGATATAGTCGCTGGCGCCCATCTCCAGAGAGAGGATATGGTTCATATCGCTGTCCAGCGAGGTAAGCAGGACTATCGGTCCCTGCCACTGGCCGCGTAGATCCCGGCACAGGGTCATGCCGTCTTTACCAGGCAGCATAATATCCAGCAGGACGAGATCGGGTTTTTCCGCCGCAATACGGGCTTCAGCGCAGTCTCCACGCGGTTCAATGACCACATCCATATCATGCTTGCTTAAATAAGCGGCGATCAGCGCGCCCACTTCAGGATCATCTTCGACAAAAACGATTTTGTTCATACGCCACAGGCTTTGGCAAAAGAAAAGAACATACACCGCCAGCAGGACGGCTGCTATTACTCGTTCATCAATTGATACACTTCCGCTATGCTGCTCGCAGTGGTAATGAAAACGTAAGGCAAAATGGGATGGGATTGTTGATTAAAGCCGCGCTTGGGGCGCTGGTGGTGGTACTGATAGGCATACTGGCAAAAACCAAAAATTACTATATCGCCGGGCTGATCCCGCTGTTTCCGACCTTTGCGCTGATTGCGCACTATATCGTCGCCACCGAGCGCGGGATAGAGGCGCTGCGCGCCACTATCGTTTTCGGAATGTGGTCGATTATTCCCTATTTTCTCTATCTGCTGTCGCTGTGGTATTTCACCGGCTTTTTGCGCCTGCCGCTGGCGTTAACCGGCGCGGTAGTCTGCTGGAGCCTGAGCGCGTGGATCCTGATCGCCTGCTGGAGTCGTTTTCACTAACGCAGCGGGCGACCGCCGTCGAGGCCGAAGGTGCGGCCGGTGACGTAGCAACTGGTGAGCAGATAATCGATCAGGTCGATGATCTCTTTTTCACCCGGCGCAATTTTCATCAGCGATTTGTTCAGCGCTTTCTGACGATACACGGCGTCGTCGCTCTCATTAAACAGTAGCAGCGACGGCGCGATGGCGTTGACTTTCACCTCCGGTGCCAGCTTGCGGGCGAAGGAGCGGGTCAGGTTGTCGAGCGCGGCTTTGCTGGCCGCATAGGCGATATGCTTGTCGCTGCCGCGCTCCGCCACGTAGTCGGTAATATGAATAATATCGCTGGCGGCGTGGCCGATGCCGCGGAGCCGATCTTCCAGGAGATGGTTCAACAGATAGGGGGCATGAACGTGGATCTGCAGCATCGTCGTCAGCACGTCGGTGAGCGGCGTCCCCGGCTTTTCAGCCTGCCAGCAGCTGGCGTTATGAATAATGGCCCGCAGCTGCCGGGTATGGCTCTTAACCTCGTCGGCAAAGGCCAGAATGCCGTCATCCGTTGCGAAATCAGCCTCAATACAGACCGCGCCCGCCGCACAAAGTCCCTCGATAGCCGGGTAGTGGGTGCGGTAGCTGATAATTACCGGCTGCTGCTGGTTAAGAAAATGGTGGGCCAGGGCAAGGCCAATACGGCGGCCTGCGCCGGTTATCAGGATCGGGCGGGGCTCTGTCTGTCCCATCGAACTCTCCATTGGCGAACGATGGGGCATCGCGATTTACCCCATCAGCATCCAGGTTGCCGGAACGGCGGCAACCAGTAACAATCCCATTAGCGCCAGCTCGCGGCGGCGCAGCACGCTGTTGTGCTCGTGCGTACTGCGGGCATAGAGAAAGACCAGCAGGCCCGGCGCATACAGCACCACCGATAATAACAGATGCATCGGGCCGGAAGCATAGAGTAACCATAAGCCATAAATACAGGCCCCGATAGCCACCGCCTGATGCAGCGGACGGGTGGCGACCTTCAGCAGAAACGCGCCGACCAGGAAATAGGGCACCAGAATCATCTCTGAGGCGATGGTCAGCAGGGTATTGTAGTCGGAGCCGGTCAGCCAGATCAGCACCAGGCAGACCTGCACCGCACTGTTGGTCAGCCACAGGGACGCCGACGGCGCGTTGTTTTTATTCTGGCGGGCAAAGATGCGTGGGAAGGCTTTATGGTTGGCGGCCAGGAGAGGCACTTCTGCGGCCATAATGGTCCAGCTCAGGTAGGCACCGCACACCGAGACAATCAAACCGGCGGCAATAATCACTTCTCCCCACGGCCCCATCATCTCCACCATCAGGCTGGCCATCGACGGGTTGCGCATACCGGCAAGCTCGGTTCGCGGGACCACACCAAGAGAAAGCAGGGTCACCAGCAGGTAGACACCCAGCGCGGCCAGTACCGCCAGCAGTGTAGCTTTGCCGACGTCGCGCTTATTACGCGCCCGGGCAGAGACCACCACCGCGCCTTCAACGCCGATAAACACCCACAGGGTGATCAGCATGGTGTTTTTCACCTGCTCCCAGACCGGTACACCCAGCGCCACGCCTTCAAAATCGAGGCTAAAGGTGTCGCTGCTAAAGGCGATGGCCGCGAGGATAATAAACAGCCCCAGCGGCAGCAGTTTGGCGAGGGTTGCCAGCAGGTTGATCCCGGCGGCGGTCTGTACGCCGCGCAGCACCAGGGCATGAACGACCCACAGCAGCACAGACGCGCCCAGCATGGCCTGCCAGGTATTGCCGTCGCCAAACAGGCGCAGGCCCGGGCTGTCGGTAAAGAAGCTCAGGGCGGAAAAGACAATCACCAGATAGGAGACGTTGGCTATCACCGCGCACAGCCAGTAACCCCAGGCGGAACAGAAGCCGATCAGCTCGCCAAAGCCTTCGCGAGCGTAGGTAAAGATACCGCCGTCCAGTTCCGGGCGCAGGCGGGTCAGGATCAGCATGGCAAAGGCCAGCAGCAGGATCCCGACGCCGGTAATGGACCAGCCAACGATCAGCGCCGCCGGACTGGCCACCGCAGCCATATTCTGCGGCAGGCTAAATACCCCCGCGCCGAGCATGGAGCTTAAAACAAGGGCGGTCAGGGCACTGAGGCTGAGTTTCTTTTCCATGGGCATCCGCATTAACAAGGAACGAGTAAAGAATAATTATTGGGTAAAAGCGCATAAATAAGGTGAATAACGCTAAGGCGCGGGATTTTACGGAGAGAATGGCTTGCTTGCAACGGGCTAAGTCAGAAAAACGTAAATACGTCGGTGGGGCAAAAAAGAAGGCGGCTTGCGCCGCCTTCTGAAGGATTACTTGTAGAGGTCTGCGCTAACGGTGAGGTTATTGCCACGCTCCTGCCACTGGCGGGTAATGTGGTAATACTTGGCACCTTTCTGTGCGGCGCGTTTGGCCACCTGGTAGGAGACTTCCGTCGAGCTGCTGTAGTTGCCGGTGAACTTGACGCTATCAAACGGCACCATCTGCGCGGCGGTGATTTTATTCACTTCCTGAATTTTGGTGCCATCCGGAAGAGTGACAGTGTAACGACCGCCTTTAGAGGACTGAGTTTCGAAGAAGCGGCCCACTTCAGATGTTGAGCCTGCCTCAGCGGAAAAGGCGACGCCCGGGATTTCCACTTTCTTCGCGGCTTCGCCACCCTGAGCCAGCAGGGCGCGACCGGCGTCGGAATCAGCCGGAACGGCGTCCGCGCTCTGTACGACGCGTTTTTTCGCGTCGGCCTTATAGACGTAAGCGGTGATTTGCTGGTTGCCGCCGTCGTTGGTGTCAAACTGGCGAACGATATAGAACGACGCTGCACCTTTTTCTTTCGCTAATTTGGTGATGGCAGCGTTCACGTCCGGCTGGCTGCGGTAAAAGCCCTGCACGCTCACGGTATCGAACGGCTCAAGCATGACGGCCTGGTCTTTCGGTAATTCCATGATGCCGTTGATGATGCGATTTGACGGCGCTTCGGATTTGGCCGCGTTTTTGCTGTAGATATCCGCAACGACGCGCCAGTTGCCGCCGTTGCCGAAGTCTGAGGTATCGACAACATAGAAAGAGGCCGCGCCTTTTGCATCAGCCTGGCGGGAAACGGCCGCTACCGCGTCGCCGATGGAATTAAAACGGCCGGTGACCACGATGCGATCTTCAGGTTTCAGTGCTCCAGCCTGCTCCGGAGTCAGTTCTGTCGCTGCGTTAGCTGTCAGCGCGGTGGCCGACAAAAGTGCGGACGCCAGGAGTGTGTTCTTAAGCTTCATAAAGATAGTCCTTCGCCTTGCGCAAACCATGTTCTGGTATTTGTTGTTGACTGAAAACGTGGGGGATTATGGCATTGAATCGGGGCAACTGTCTGCGGGATTTTTTGCGCATAATGCGCTCGCAACGGCAAACAACGATAACTTTTAGTGATATGTTGAAAAAACAGCCGCCTGACCAGCAAAATCGATAATCCATATGACTTTTATAAGTTAATGTAATGTTAAGTCTCGATTTTATGCCTGGAGAAATATCATGTTTTATTGCCCGCAGTGAGCGAAATATCAGCCGTTGAGATGAAATAAAGGCAAATATCGCTATCAGAGGGCTGCGATCATTACTTTTCAGCGAAAAAAAGAGAATTTCTGTTTTCTGGCGGTGGATCACAACCGTAATTTTCAGTAGGTTATAGAAAGTTTGTTACCGTTTTATTTTTCGGGCTGAGCATCTCTGCCTCCGGACGAACTCCGGCGGTGAGATCCCGCCGGTTAAATTGACAAACCATCATAAAAAACCGATGGAAGGGAAAATTATGCGTATTGGTGTACCAAAAGAACGGTTGGCCAATGAGACCCGCGTCGCCGCAACGCCGAAGACGGTGGAGCAGCTGCTAAAACTGGGTTTCACCGTCGCGATTGAGAGCGGCGCAGGCAAACTGGCAAGCTTTGATGACGAGGCATTCGTCCAGTCAGGCGCGGAAATTGTCGATGGCCAGAGCGTATGGCAGTCGGATGTGATCCTGAAGGTCAACGCACCCTCAGATGACGAAATTGCGTTACTGAACCCCGGCACGACGCTGGTCAGCTTTGTCTGGCCGGCCCAGAACCCGGAGCTGATGGAAAAACTGGCTGCGCGCAACGTGACCGTGATGTCAATGGACGCCGTGCCGCGTATTTCGCGTGCCCAGTCCCTTGATGCCCTGAGCTCAATGGCGAATATCGCGGGTTACCGCGCTATCGTGGAAGCCGCGCACGAATTCGGTCGCTTCTTTACCGGGCAGATCACCGCCGCGGGTAAAGTGCCACCGGCTAAAGTCATGGTCATCGGTGCCGGCGTTGCTGGTCTGGCGGCCATCGGTGCGGCGAACAGCCTCGGTGCCATTGTGCGCGCCTTCGATACGCGTCCGGAAGTCAAAGAACAGGTGCAGAGTATGGGTGCCGAGTTCCTTGAGCTGGACTTCGAAGAGGAAGCGGGCAGCGGCGACGGCTATGCGAAAGTGATGTCCGAAGCCTTTATTAAGGCTGAGATGGCGCTCTTTGCCGCGCAGGCAAAAGAGGTCGACATTATCGTCACCACCGCGCTGATTCCGGGTAAACCGGCTCCTAAGCTGATCACCCGTGAAATGGTCGACAGTATGACCCCTGGCAGCGTGGTCGTTGACCTCGCGGCGCAAAACGGCGGCAACTGTGAATACACCGTCGCTAACGAAGTGGTCACCACGCCGAACGGCGTGAAGATCATCGGTTATACCGATCTGCCGGGCCGTCTGCCGACCCAGTCTTCACAGCTTTACGGGACCAACCTCGTTAACCTGCTGAAACTGCTGTGCAAAGAAAAAGACGGTAACGTGGTTGTCGATTTCGACGACGTGGTGATTCGCGGCGTAACGGTTATCCGCGACGGCGAAGTGACCTGGCCGGCTCCGCCGATTCAGGTTTCCGCTCAGCCGCAGGCGGCAAAAGCGCCTGAAGCACCAAAAGCCCCGGAGACACCGGCATCACCGTGGCGCAAGTATGCGTTTATGGCGCTGGCGATTATTCTTTTCGGCTGGCTGGCTAACGTGGCACCGAAAGAGTTCCTCGGCCACTTCACCGTTTTCGCGCTCTCCTGCGTGGTCGGTTATTACGTAGTCTGGAACGTGTCCCACGCGCTGCATACGCCGCTGATGTCGGTCACTAACGCTATTTCAGGGATTATCGTTGTCGGGGCGCTGCTGCAGATTGGCGACGGTGGCTGGATCACCTTCTTCAGCTTTATCGCGGTGCTGATCGCCAGTATCAACATTTTTGGTGGTTTCACCGTCACTCAGCGCATGCTGAAAATGTTCCGGAAGAACTAAGGGGTAGCACATGTCTGGAGGATTAGTAACAGCTGCATATATTGTTGCCGCTATCCTGTTTATTTTCAGTCTTGCCGGGTTGTCGAAACACGAAACCTCTAAGCAGGGCAACCTGTTTGGTATGGCCGGTATGGCTATCGCGCTGGTGGCGACCATTTTCGGTCCTGACACCAGCAACGTAGCGTGGATCATCGTCGCGATGGCGATCGGTGGGGCCATCGGTATTCGTCTGGCGAAGAAAGTCGAGATGACCGAGATGCCGGAACTGGTGGCGGTCCTGCACAGCTTCGTGGGTCTGGCGGCGGTACTGGTGGGCTTAAACAGCTACCTGCACCATGAACCGGGCGTGAACGCGGTGCTGGACAACATTCACCTGACGGAGGTCTTCCTCGGCATCTTTATCGGTGCGGTGACCTTTACCGGCTCTATCGTGGCCTTCGGCAAGCTGTGCGGCAAAATCTCGTCCAAACCGCTGATGCTGCCGCAGCGTCATAAGATGAATCTCGCTGCGCTGGTGGTGTCATTCCTGCTGATGGTCGTCTTTGTGCGTACCGAGAGCGTAGGTCTGCAGGTGCTGGCGTTGGTGCTGATGACCCTGATTGCGCTGGCCTTCGGCTGGCATCTGGTGGCGTCAATCGGCGGGGCGGATATGCCGGTTGTGGTCTCCATGCTCAACTCCTACTCGGGCTGGGCGGCAGCGGCGGCAGGCTTTATGCTGAGCAACGACCTGCTGATCGTGACCGGTGCGCTGGTGGGCTCAAGCGGGGCGATCCTCTCTTACATTATGTGTAAGGCGATGAACCGCTCCTTCTTCAGCGTAATTGCCGGTGGTTTCGGAACCGATGGCTCTTCTACTGGCAGCGATGAAGAAGTGGGTGAGCACCGCGAAATCAGTGCGGAAGAGACCGCCGAAATGCTGAAAGGCTCTCAGTCGGTGATCATCACCCCGGGCTACGGCATGGCGGTAGCGCAGGCCCAGTATCCGGTTGCGGAAATCACCGAGCGACTGCGCGCGCGTGGTATCAAAGTGCGCTTCGGTATCCACCCGGTTGCCGGTCGTCTGCCGGGTCATATGAACGTGCTGCTGGCGGAAGCCAAAGTACCGTATGACGTGGTGCTGGAGATGGATGAGATCAACGGCGATTTCAGCGACACCGACACCGTACTGGTTATCGGCGCTAATGACACCGTGAACCCGGCGGCGCTGGACGATCCGAAGAGCCCCATCGCCGGGATGCCTGTTCTGGAAGTGTGGAAGGCGCAGAACGTTATCGTCTTCAAACGCTCCATGAACACCGGCTACGCAGGCGTACAGAACCCGCTGTTCTTTAAAGAGAATACGCAGATGCTGTTCGGCGATGCCAAAGCCAGCGTCGACGCTATCCTGAAAGCGCTGTAAAACCCGTTTTCAACGCGATGAAATACCGCTCTTCGGAGCGGTATTTTTTTGCCTGCGATTCACAGAAGCGGGATTGTTGTTTCTGGTCAAAAAGTGGTCAGCATGAAATGCTATACTTAAATGGACGTTAACTAATGAGAGGATGCTATGGATACCGAATTGACCCCCGCACAGCTGGCCATTGAGTTTCTCCGCCGCGACAACAGCGCCTTAACCCCGGCGCAGTACCTGAAAAAACTAAAACATCTTGAGCTGGAATTCGCCGATCTGATGGCGCTCTCAGCCAGCGAGCTGCGCGAAGAGATCGATTTTGCCTGGCGGTTGGGTATCCACTGACGCCTCCCTGCATTAAACAGAATGGGCCTGGTGCGGATCGCATCAGGCTTTTTTATTTTCCCGTTCGGCCCAGGTCTGCGTATTGGCAGCCAGCTGGTCTTCATTCTGATTCACCCATCCCGCCAGTGAATCCAGCGTCGCTCTCAGGGTCAGCCCCAGCGGCGTAATTTGATACTCCACCTTTGGCGGCACCTCGGCGTAAATCTGACGGCTAACGATGCCTCGCATTTCAAATAGCCGCAGCTGTTTGGTCAGCTCTTTCTGGGTAATTTCCGGTATGGCCCGTTTTAAATCGCTGAATCGCACCGGGGCATTAATCACCATCAGCCGGTAAAGCACCGGGATGGCCCATTTGCCGGAAACCATATTCACAAAGGTAATCATCGGACATTTCTGCCGTTGTGGGGTGCTCATTCGTTGCCTGATGCTCCTTTAGTATCCAAAAGGTACCTACTTCCAAAAGTATACTGCATGTTTCATGATAAGAACATCACGAGACAAAAGGGGAGTCAATCATGGCAAGGTTAACGGGAAAATTTGCGCTGATCACCGGCGGCAGCAGCGGGATCGGGCTGGAAACCGCCCGGCAATTTATGGCAGAAGGGGCGATCGTGGCGATCACCGGCCGTGATGAGGCGGCGCTGGCAAGAGCGAAAGAGGCGCTAGGGGCGGATCTGATTACGCTGATCTCAGACGCGGGCAATATTGCCGGGCAGGCGGAGCTGGCTCAGGCCATTAAGCGCCTTTGGGGGCGTCTCGATATTCTGTTTATTAATGCCGGCGATGTGACCCATCTTCCGCTCGCGGACTGGAATGAAGCCACCTACCAGCAGGCGATCAATACCAATTTCAGCGGGCCGTTCTTTCTGATCCAGAAACTGCTGCCGCTGTTTACCCGACCCTCGTCGATTATTCTTTGCGGTTCGACCAGCGTGCATATTGGCCTGCCTCAGAGCAGCGTCTATGCCGCCAGCAAAGCGGCGCTACTCTCGCTGGCCCGTACGCTTTCCGGGGAGTTAATCGGGCAGGGGATCCGCGTCAATGGCTTAAGCCCAGGGCCGACCGATACGCCGGCAATGAAAAAACTGGGGTTACCGGCTGAGGAGGAAGCCGCGCTGCGCAAAACAATCGTTGAACTGGTTCCGGCGGGAGAACTAGGTTCACCTGCGGATATTGCCCATGCAGCGGTGTATCTGGCGTCTGACGAATCCCGCTTTATGGTGGGAACGGAAATGCTGGTGGACGGGGGCGTGGCGAATCTCTGAGGGATAAATCCCTGCCTGCGGGTGCAGGCAGGGAATTTACATTAGTCGTCTTCCGGATCGTCCAGTTCGACCGGGGTATTCCAGGCATCCGGCTTAATGACCAGCAGATCGCAGCGCAGATGGTCGATCACCTGCTCGGCAGTATTGCCGAGGAACGCCGCCGACAGTCCGGTGCGTCCGACCGAACCCAGCACCACAATCCCCGCCTGCAGATGTTCAGCCAGGTCCGGGATCACCTCTTCCGGCAGGCCTTTTTCCACGTGGGTTTTGCTTTCATCGATGCTGAATTTCTGCCGCAGCGCTTTCATGGCTAACAGGTGCTGACCGCGAATAGCGTCGTTATAGACGCTCGGGTCGAAGTCCGGCAGTTCGATGGCGATATTGATGGGCGTAATAGGGTAGGCTCCGGCCAGGTGGACGCTGGTCTGATTGACCTGCTCGGCCAGCTGCAGCGTCTCTCTGACCAGCTTCTCATTAAGAGGATTATGATAGTCCTCTTCGCTTGCCAGATTGACCGCCACCAGCGCGGTACCCGCTTCCGGCCACGGCTGATCTTTGACCATCCACACCGGGCACGGGCATTTACGCAGCAGATGCCAGTCGGTCGGGGTGAAGATCACTGCCTCCAGCCTGTCGTGCTGGTGGGCCATTTTCAGCAGTAGGTCGTGCTCACTGCTCATCACTTCCTGAATGATGGCTTCGAAGGGGCGATTATGCCACACCACCTTGATATCAATGGGAATGCCCGCGTCGATATAGAATTTCGCCTGCTCACGGATCCACGCCGTACGCTGGCTAATGACACCCTGACGCATGGCGGTCCGTTCGTCGGGCGACAGAAGAGTGGTCATTTCATAGGAAAAGTCATAGATCGGCAGAAAGGCTTTAATGCGGCCACCAATCCGTTGATGTAGATACACAGCGCGTCGTAATGCGGGTTGATCGTCCTGGTTAGGATCGATGGCGACCAGCATATTCTGATACTTTGCCATACAGAGTCTCCTTACAGCGTTCACCACAATCTGTAAGTCAAAGAGTAAACCATATATGCGGATTGAGACAGAGGATAACCTCTGCCAGATCAATAAATCAGATAAATTCAGCGATCCGGCAAGAGGTTCAAAGCGAAGGGAAAATCAGGCGACGTTGCGAGAGTGACCGGCCAGCTGCGCCAGCGCATCGCCGTTTTCGATGGTGATGTATTTACCCTTAACCGCCAGCATACCGCTTTTCTGGAAACGTCCCAGCAGACGGCTGATGGTTTCGACCGTCAGGCCGAGATAGTTACCGATATCGCCACGCGTCATGGTCAGGCGGAACTCACGCGGCGAGAAGCCACGTTCGGCAAAGCGGCGGGAGAGGTTGTAGATAAACGCCGCCAGACGCTCTTCCGCGTTTTTCTTCGACAGCAGCAGGATCATATCCTGGTCGCCTTTGATCTCGCCGCTCATCAGACGCATCATCTGCTGACGCAGGCTGTGCATCTTGCCGGACAGATCGTCCAGGGTTTCGAACGGGATTTCGCAAACCATCGAGGTTTCCAGCGCCTGGGCAAAACTCGGGTGATGCCCGGTGCCGATGGCGTCAAAGCCCACCAGATCGCCTGCCAGATGGAAGCCGGTGATCTGCTCATCGCCCTGTTCGGTGATAGTGTAGCTTTTGATGGTGCCGGAACGAATGGCATACAGCGATTTCAGTTCATCACCGGCTTTGAACAGCGTCTGCCCCTTCTGAATGGGTTTTTTGCGCTCAATAATATTGTCCAGCTGATCAAGTTCATGCTCATTCAGCGTGAACGGGATACACAGCTGACTAATGCTGCAATCCTGACAGTGAATGGCGCAACCGCCAGACTGAATGCGTCGTATAATTCGCTTTTCCGGGATCATAGGTCTGCCCAAGCCGTAGCCGTAATTGATATTAGTCAATTTTAACATCTTTTTTGTGAGCACGTAAGTCCGGGAAAGCACCAGGGATATATAATTGGCATTCAAAGGGTGTGGATTATCTATCTTATTGATAATAAGTACATTATTTATTGGTCGCAATGGGAGTGATTTAGAAAATGCGTACGCCGCCGACATCACGGCGCACAAAACATCAAAGCAGCAGGTAGCCTTCGTGGCGCAGCAGCCACTCTTTGCGCGAGACGCCGCCCGCGTAGCCGGTCATGGTGCCGTTACGGCCGATCACCCGATGACAGGGCACCACGATACTGACCGGATTAGATCCGTTTGCCGCGCCAACGGCCCGGGCAGCGCCCGGACGTCCCAGCTGCTCCGCGAGCTGGCCGTAGTGCATCACCTGGCCGCAGGGAATGGTACGCAGCGCCTGCCAGACCTGACGCTGGAAAGGGGTTCCGGCGGTCGCGGTCGGCAGGGATTCAATAATGCTGAGATCGCCGGCGAAGTAGTCCGCCAGTTTCTGGCTAAGCCCGCCAGGATTGCTGGCCGCCACGCGCTCGTAGCCTTCGGCACGATAGTGGATATTCAGCAGCTCCTCCATACGGTCGCTGTGCTCTTCCCACTCGACGGCGCGCAGACGGTACTGCTCGTCGCAGATCACCCACAGCGGACCCAGCGGCGTGGCGATCTTGTCTTCCAGTAATCTCAGCATCCCTTCTCCTTAGTGCAGGCTCGGGTATATCCCCGGCCCAATGGGCAGGCCGACAAGATACCATGCCACCAGCATCACCAACCATACCACTAAGAAGATAAGCGGGTACGGGAGGATCAGCGAATAGTAGGTACCCAGCTTCGCCTTCGGCTGATAGCGCTGTAAAAAGCCGAGGAACAGCGGAATAAACGGCGATACCGGTGCCAGTGGGATCACCGAGGAATCGGCGATGCGGAACAGGATCTGCGCGAAGGCCGGATGGAAGCCCAGCAGCATAAACATCGGGACGAAGATGGGGGCCAGAATCGACCAGATCGCCGAGCCGCTGGCGATAAACATGCACAGAATCGACGACAGCAGCGCCAGGCCAACAAATGCCGGGATCCCGCTGAGTCCCGCCGTCTCCAGCGCATCGGTCAGGCCGACGGCCATAAACTTGCCCATATTGCTCCAGTTAAACATCGCCACAAACTGGGCCAGCGGGAACACCATAACAATAAAACCGGCCATCTCCTTCATGGGCTCAATCATTAGCTGGGGTAAATCGGCCTGACGCGCAATCTTGCCGGTGGCGATGCCGTAGGCCAGCGACACCACAAAGAAGAAGAAGATAATCAGCGGCACGATACCTTTAATAAACGGTGACGGCAGGACCGTATGCTGGACCGGATCGCGCAGAATGCCGTTTTCCGGGACCACCATCACGGCGATCAGCGCGATAAACGCCAGCGCGGCAATACCGGCCGCCCGCAGCCCACGGCGCTGAACCGTTGACAGGGTTTGCAGCGCATCTTCGCTTTTGCCTTCCCATTTACCGAGGCGCGGCTCAATGATTTTATCGGTGATAAGCCCCCCGACAATGGTCAGGACGATCACCGAGCTGGCCATAAAGTACCAGTTGTCGATCACGCTGACGTGTACGGAGGCATCAATCGCTTTGGCCGCTTCGCTACTGATCCCCGAGAGCAGCACATCGGTGGTGACGATCAGCAGGTTAGCGGTAAAGCCGCAGCCGACCCCGGCAATCGCCGCCAGCAGACCGGCAACCGGGTGACGACCCACCGCAAGGAAAATCAGCGCGCCCATCGGGGGCATAATCACCAGCGCCGCATCGGACGAAATATGGCTGAAAAAGGCGATAAACAGCACCATATAGCTGGCATAGCGGGCGTTAACGTGTGACGCCATTTTGGTCATCAGCGCCGGGAGTAACCCGACCCGTTCCGCCAGGCCGGCACCCAGGACCAGCGCCAGAATGGCACCCAGCGGGGCAAAACCGCTGAAGTTTTTAATCACGTTCGGTAAAAACCAGTGCAGACCTTCAACGCTCAGCAGATTCTTAACCGCTACCGGCGAGCCATCCACCGGGTTTCTGGCGCTGACGCCGAACCAGGAGAGGACGGCGGTTGCCAGCATCAGCACCACGATCAGATAAACAAACAGCAGAAAAGGGTGCGGGACCTTATTGCCAATTCGCTCAACCCAGCCGTACAGCTTGCCGGAAGGGGGCGGAGAAGGAATGGATGATAAACTCATAGGCGTTCCTCGTGCGTTTTTGTTGTTGTGTTTGCGTATTGTTTTTTTTGTTTTATTTTAATGGTGACGGTGTCACGTCTTCTGGTATTGGGCAGTGATACGGCTGTTCATTTAACTGCTGCTGGTGCTCCTCGCGGCAGGCGGCCAGTAGGGCGCTATCCTGCAGAAGATGGATCGCCGTTGCGCCCATGACCTTACCGGCCAGCAGCATACCTTTATGGGCAATTGAGGTCCGGCCCTGGCTGACCAGTTGCCAGGTATGCAGCGGCGTACCGACGGCAAAGCAGGGGCTGAAGCACTGGGCGACCGGCGTTTTCCAGCTTACGTCGCCCACATCCGTTGATCCGGCCAGCACGTTATCGGTTTCTGCCCAGGGGGCGACTTCATCGATCAGTAGCGTCTGGCGGTGGCGACGGGCAAAGGCTTTACCCGCGTCCCCGCCGGTATTGGCGATATTGTTCAGGCTGTTCTGCAGATCGTTATCGCTCAGGGTGGCGCGGATTTCTGCCGCAAAGGCGCGCTCTCCCTCGCTCCACTCGGGCGTGCCGTAGTGCTGCAGCGCCTGATACATCGCGCCTTCCAGCGTCCGGTTGGGCAGATAGCTGGAGCAGGCTTTATCAAACCGACAGCTGACCCCGGTTTCGGTCATCAGCGCCGCACCCTGGGCGATTTTCTCGATGCGGGCATAGATTTGCCTCACGTCGGCCATGTCAGGGGCGCGGATCAGATACAGCACTTCGGCCTGAGCCTGTACCACGTTTGGCGAGATGCCGCCGGTATCGGTGATGGCGTAGTGGACCCGTGCCTTTTCGATAATGTGTTCGTTAAGAAAGTTGGTGCCGGTGGTCATCAGGGTCACCGCATCCAGCGCGCTGCGGCCCAGGTGCGGTGAGTTGGCCGCGTGGGCGGCGGTGCCGGTAAAACGCCAGGCGGCCTGAATATTGGCGAGGGTGCTGGTGCTGAACATCCCGGCGAAGGCTTCCGGATGCCAGGTCACGGCAGCATCGACATCGTCGAAGAGTCCTTCGCGCACCATAAAGGTTTTGCCGGACCCGCCTTCTTCACCCGGACAGCCGTAAAAGCGGAGGGTCCCGCCCCGGGATGACTGCTGCAGCCAGGTTTTTGCCGCGAGCGCGGCGGCAAAAGCGGCGGTGCCCAGCAGGTTATGCCCGCAGCCGTGGCCGTTAGCGCCGGGCGTGTCGCTCTGCGGCGTAGCGCAGTGGGCCTGCTGGCTCAGACCGGCCAGGGCGTCGTACTCGCCGAGAACGGCAATCACCGGCTGGCCGCTGCCGTAGCTGGCAATAAACGCGTTAGGGATGCCGCCCGCCTCGCGGGTGACCTGAAAACCTTCGGCTTCCAGCGCGCTGGCCAGCCTTTCGGCGGACCAGAACTCTTCAAAACGGGTTTCCGGATGATCCCAGATGGCGTCGGCAATATCGGTGAATAGCGCCTGGCGGGACTGGATCGCTTCATCAACAAATTGATAGACAGGCTGCATCACACACCTCGCTGCCAGGGAAAGGCCAGCGCGACGCGGGCGAGGGTTTCCACCGCCAGGGCCATAACCTGTTCATCGAAATCAAACTTCTCGTTGTGATGACCGGCGCTCAGTTCGGTGCCGAACACCATATAGGATGCCTGGCCCTGGCGCTCCTGAACCCGCGCCATCATCAGCGTGGCATCTTCTGAACCGGCAGGCGCGGCAATCCTGTCGATGGCATGCTGCACGCCGGGGACCTGGCTTGCCTGTTGGCGGAGGTAGTCAACCCAGGCCGGAGACAGTGAGCTGGAGGTGGCCGCGCCCATCAGACGGATATCAACCTCCGCGCCGTACATGGCGGCGGCACCGGCGATGACCTGCTGTGCGCGCTCGAAGACATAGCTGTTGATCGCTTCGCTTTCGCCCCGGGTTTCTACCTTCAGTAGTGCGCCGGAGGGCACCACGTTACGTCCGGTTCCGGCCTGCATGACGCCGACGTTAACCCGCGATGCGCCCGCGCTGTGCGGTGCGATACTGTGCAGGCCAATCGCCGCCTGTGCCGCCGCCAGCAGGGCATTGCGTCCTTCTTCCGGTTTACCGCCCGCGTGGGCCGCAACGCCGGTAAAGTGGACGTCGAACTTGGTGGTGGCCATAAAGTTATCGCTGCCGCAGATCACGGTGCCGGTGGGCACGCCGACGCCGATATGGATCGCGGTAAAATAGTCCACGTCATCCAGCGCCCCGGCGGCGACCATCGCTCTGGCCCCGCGGGTGCCTTCTTCCGCCGGCTGGAAAATCAGCTTAATCACGCCGTGAAGTTCGGATTCATGCGCCTTCAGTATCTGCGCAACCCCCAGCCCGATAGCCGTATGCGCATCGTGACCGCAGGCGTGCATCATCCCTGCGTTGCAGGAGGCAAAGCCCTCCCGGAACGGACGGTGGGAGCCATCGAGCTGTTCATTGAGGTCCAGCGCGTCCATATCCACGCGAAAACCGAGCGTCGGCCCGGGACGGCCGGTGTCCAGCGTGGCGACAATACCGGTAAAACCGCCTTCAAAGGCCGGAAGCCATTTTTCAATCGCGCCCTGCTGCCGCGCCCGTTCGTACTCTTTCGCCAGCGTCGCGCTGTCGGGCAGCCCCATTCGACTCTCGGCATCCACCACGTCCCGGCCCATCGCCAGCTGATAGCCCATATTATGTAGCGCCTCGGCGACGCGGGTCGCGGTGCGGAACTCGACCCAGCCGGATTCGGCATAAAGGTGCAGGTCGCGACGCCATTCGATCAGCTGCGGGGTGAGGGTTTTGATCTGTTCAGCAAGTAACGGCATAACCTTTCCTGTCATCAGTAGAAATTGTGAATCGGCTCATGTTGTGATAAAAAATACTTATCACCCGCATCAATGTGTCATTTTTTAACCGCCGACTGATTACCCTCGCATATCCATTTGCATTAAAGTAGATGCCAGTTTCTTTGGTCTGATAAACAATGGTTATCGGAGATGGCATGTCTTTTCAGGTGAAATTTCATCAGCTACGCGCCTTTGTCGAGGTGGCACGCCAGGGGAGTATCCGCGGCGCGAGCCGGGTGCTGAATTTGTCGCAGCCAGCATTGACCCGTTCGATTAAGGAGCTGGAAGAGGGCGTTGCCGCCCAGCTGTTTATTCGTCGCAGTAAAGGGGTGGCGTTGACCGAGTGCGGGGAGAGTTTTTACCAGCACGCGACCCTGATCCTCAAAGAGCTGCGCGCAGCGCAGGATGACATTCTTCAGCGTCATGGCCAGCTGGCAGGAAAGATCAACATCGGTCTGGGGGCCAGCATCGCGCGAACCCTGATGCCGCCGGTGATTTCTCGCTTTCATCTGCAGCACCCGCAGGTGAAGGTGCGCATAATGGAAGGGCAGCTGCTGTCGATGATCAATCAATTACGTCAGGGAGAACTTGATTTTACGATTAATACGTATTATCAAGGACCTTACGATCATGAGTTTAGCTTTGAGAAATTACTCGAGAAACCGTTTGCGGTATTTTGTCGGGAAGGTCATCCGGCCATTGGTGCAAAATCAATCAGTGAGTTACTGGATTATAACTGGACGATGCCCACGCCACGGGGTAGCTATTATAAACAGCTCGAAGAGTTATTTAATCATCGTGCGCAAAAACCCAATGTTGGCGTGGTCTGTGAGACATTCTCTGCCTGTATCAGCCTGGTCGGACAGAGCGATTTTCTGAGCATCCTGCCGCAGGAGTTAGGCTGCGACCCGCTTCTGTCAAGGCCTCTGGCGATGATCCCCGTTGTAGATAACTTGCCAAAAGCAACCTACTATCTCATCCAGCGTCGTGATTCCCGGCAGACGCCGCTTACCGAGTCATTAATTAATCAATTCCGTCGGCAGTGCCGACAGATATATTCTTGTCAATAAACACCTGTATTTCACGTGGATAAAAACCAGGGCCTGTCGACATCGTCAGGCCCTGCGAATATCACACAGCGATATATCCGTATACATCTTCCCTGCATTGTTGTCCGTGTTGCAGGTAGATACAGTTATAGCAACGAATACATTTCTTGCCAGCTTTCGGAGTGATTGATTTCACGAAATCTTAACGAAAACTGGAAATATTACTGGCAGTTAATTTAAGTTAAGTGATAGTTAATTTTGATATATTAGCTCGACTAAATTATTTAGTGCATGAATATTTCTTGCGCGAACCATCGTCCGGGGGATAAAACGCGTTGAGGCGGACTGAGGGTCTGGCTTATAGTAGCTCGTCTGTTGTAGCGGGAGGAGCGACCATGAACCCTGATGACAAATCCCTGTTTCTTGACGCCATGGAAGATGTCCAGCCCCTGAAATGCTGTAGTGATACGCTCTGGCAGCCGAACCGCACCGTCCGTGCGCCGAAGCGGCTGGATCAGCTGCAGCTTGATAACTTTCTCACCACCGGTTTTCTCGACGTTTTGCCTCTCGATAGCCTCCTGGAATTTAAGCGTGAAGGTCTGCAGCAGGGCGTGCTGGATAAACTGCGGCGGGGCAAGTACGGGCAGCAAGTCTCGCTGAATTTGCGCGGCCAGCCCGTAGAGCAGTGTCGCCAGCAGCTGTTTGCTTTTATCCGTAGGGCTGCTGAAGAGGGCGCGCGTAACCTGCTAATTGTCCACGGCAAAGGGCGGGACCTGCAGTCTCATGCCAATATTGTTCGCAGCTATCTGGCACGCTGGCTGGTGGAGTTTGAAGAGGTGCAGGCCTTCTGTCCGGCGCTGCCGCACGACGGCGGCACCGGAGCCTGTTATGTGACGCTGCGTAAATCGGCGCAGGCGAAGCTCGATAACTGGGAACGCCATGCCAAGCGCAGCCGCTGAAGGCTTAATTCATTACGGGCGTTAATCGATCGTCGATAGCGGGCGATCCAGCCCTGAGCGCCAGCCAGGCGGCACCGCGCATCCCGCTGCTGTCGCCGTGAACCGCGGTCAGCACGGGAGTCATAAAGCTATCCGTAAAGACCAGCGGGGCGATTTCGTCGTCGATTCCGTCCAGCAGCAGCGGCTCGTTCGACAAACCGCCGCCAATGACAATGACGTGCGGGTCAATGATATTGACGATGGTCGCCAGCAGGCGCGCCAGCTGATTGCGAAAATTCGCCACCTGCAGCAGCGCCTGGGGCTCACCCTGTTTTGCCAGGGCGATGATCTCCGGTGCCGTATGCGCGGTTTTGCAGCGTTCAAGATAGCGTTTAGCCAGCCCGGTGCCGGAGACAAAGGATTCGGTACAGTTTTGTTTGCCGCAGTAGCAGGTGACCGGCGGGCCGTCCGTCTCCGGCGTGTAGCCCGGCAGGGTGATATGGCCGCATTCGGCGGCGTTGCCCCATGCGCCGGAAAATAGCCGCTGGCCGATAGCGATCCCGCCGCCGCACCCGGTCCCGAGCGTCAGGCCGAAAACCACCTCTTTGCCACGTCCTGCGCCGTCACAGGCTTCAGAAAGGGCAAAACAGGCGGCGTCGTTTTCAATCATTACCGGCTGACCCAGGCGCGTACGCAGGTCCGACTGTAGATCTTCGCCGTTGAGTACCAGAATATTGGAATTCTTTATTTTTCCGCTGATCGGGGAAATTCCGCCGGGAAGCGCGATGCCGATAGCGAGAGGTTCCTGTACGGTACTTTTGATCTCCTGAATAAACAGCAGCAGATCGTGCAGAAAATCGCCGTAGCTATTTTTCACCGTATCACGACGAAAGCGGCCATACTCGCGGCCGGTGTTATCAATAATTACCGCGGCTATTTTAGTGCCGCCAATATCCAGTCCCAGAGAGTACATTATTTATCCCATTAGTGAGTTCTACGCCCTGTAACGGGCAAAGCAATAGCGCTGTACCCGATAAACAGAGCGCAGATCAGCGAGCGTTATAGATTAGAAGTGATATTTAAAGCGAACGCGTGCGCCGTAGCGATCTTTATCGTCCTGCTGGCTATTATCCATGGCCAGGCGGGACCAGTAGGCACCCAGATAAATATCGAAGTTATCCATTTCCATAATGTTACGAATACGGTATGAGGTATGCACGGTGTGGATATCATATTTACCGAGGATCACGCCATCCATATTATCAATATCGGTATTGCTGAAATTAAAGGCCTGTACATCGTTTTTGGCGTAAATATAGCCCAGCTCGATATCGTTCCACAGGGCGTTAGCCCCGGCGCTAAAGTCTTTCTCGTCGGTGGCATCCAGATACGCGGTGCTCATATTGAGAACCACGCCGTTATCCGGGTTATTTTTTTGCCCGTTCCAGGTCAGGGTCGCGCCATAGCCGGTGCGCTCAGACTGGTCGTGGAATACGCCGTTAGCGTCGGTATAGCCGTAGGCGTTGCTCACCACGTTGGTTTCCATCGCGATGGCGGCGGTAACATCATCGCTGATGTTGTACGCGATAACCGGGCGCAGATAGACCACGTTCTTTTTATTTTCCAGGGTGTTGCCGTGGAACTCGCTATCCTGGAACAGTTTCGTGCCGTTGCTGGCGAAAGTGTTCAGCTCAAAATAGAAAGGGCCGCTGATTTTACTGAACTGAACCGCGCCTCCGGCGCTGCTGCGTCCGCGGGCCTCTTTCATCATATAGATATAGCCGAAGCCGTCGTCGTACAGATTGTTGGCCGTATTGCCGGAATACTCGATCAGCGTATCCTGGTTAAGCGGGAACATATCATAGGCTTCATAGCGGCCGACTTTGATCTTCCAGTCTTTTTCCTGGCCAAAGAAGAAGGCCGCGTCATCCAGATTCATATCACCGGAGAGATCCGCCAGCGGCTGTACGCTAAAGCCGGCAAACTGATTATTTGTCGTGGTCCGGTAGCCATCGAGCCCAATCAGAATACGACCATTGACGTCCCAGCGCTCGCTGTCGCCCGCATTCCAGTCTTTTCCGCTGTTGGTCCGCAGAGAGGTGAGCTGCCCGGTTTTGCTGGCGGCATCGACGTTAAATTCAACGTCGCCGTACAGTTTCAGGCTACCCTGGGGCGTATCGAAGTTGATACCGGCGATAGCCGGGGTGGACAGGGCAAATAATGCACAGAGGAATTTGCTATATTTCATCCTTAACTCCTTGATTCTTTCTGTAGGGTTTCTGTTATTTTTTATTGGGTACGGCATTTGCTTTATACGAAGTATCTCTCCGACTGTGATATAAAATCGTTAAAGTCCTGGCACTGGCTTAATTTATCGATGATGTCATCATCAAGAATATTGGTCAGGTAATCGTAAATATGCATGCTGTCGACAAAAGCATCTTCGCTAATGGCCAGCATAAAAATCAGCCTGACCGTTTTACCCGGATCCCACTCGATACCCTCTGGGAATACCGCAACGGTAACCTGCGTCCGTAAAGCAACAAGCCCCATCGGGTGCGGAATCGCTATTTTTTCGTCGAGCAGGGTTGAGGCGTGAGCTTCCCGTTCCAGTACCGACGGTAAATAACTGGCATCCACTTTACCGGTGAGTTGCAGATGGGCGGAAAGGGCGTTGATCAGCGACTCTTTATTATGTTCGCTGCGGTCGAAAATAAAGAAGTGAGCGGCCGAAAAGTAGTTAGTCATACTATCCGGCGGCGTCTGTTCCTGGGTCAGCAGGTACTTCAGGTTTTCCAGCTGGGATCGCTCCGGCAGCGGCGGGAGGTGGATCACCTTCTTATTTTTTTCGGCCAGGCTAACCAGGGCGATAACCAGATCGTCCTCTATCGTCGGCAGCAGGCTGTATTGTTCAACGGAAATACAGTCTGTTATCACCACGTTTGGATACATGCGGATAATTTTCTGGCTAACGAGTCGGGCGGAGGCAATGCTCTGATCGCTGACAACCAGCACCCGAAGGCGCGTATTCTGATCCTGATAGTGCGTCTCTTCGAGCACCGCACCGATATGCATCACCAGATAACCGATCTCATCATCGCTGATTTTGCCGACAAAAAAGTGCTCCATCTCGCTGAACGCTGAGAGGGTCATTTCATACATCAGCGGGTAGTGGCGCTTAATCTGCGCCAGCAGAGGGTTAATAATGGTAATCCCGTTATTCACCCGTACCCGCATCGCCCGGATATGGTTTAACAAATTTTTGCGCGACTGTTCATCGTAATTAACGTCGCAGAACCACACGGAGCTGACATAGCTGAGGAAGTGATTCATCACCGCGTGTTCGGCGTCGCAGACGCTCTCTGCGCCTGGCGCATCTGAACGCGTGGAGCAGAAGGCGGAGAGCGTCATCGCCATATAGTCGATTTCGCTTTGCGGGATATGCAATACCGTGCCAGGCAAAAGCTCTTCAAGAATGGCCCCGGCGACGGTTTTCCACAGCGGATCCACGTCGGTAAATTCAAAATCAAGCAGCCAGCACTCGCGCAAAATTCGTTCGATGCTGATACCACAGGCGAGGGTGAAAAAACGCAGATTGACGTCGCTGAACTGCAGATGATTGTCCACCAGATGGTGGCTCAGAGTGCATTTGACGTCGGCCATTTTACGGGTCGGGCCAAACAGCTCGCTGTAATCCGTTTCGGTTTCCCTGGTGCTGAGCAAATGATCATAGATACAGCGGCGGAAGGCGAGCTCATCTCCCGTGAGCTTAAAACTGTCGTTGCCTTCCGATTCCACATTAATCTGGTAGAGCCAGAAATGGCGCTTAAGCAGCGAAATGTCGTTGCGCAGGCTGTAGATGCTGATAAACCAGTGCGCCTCAAGCTCCTCCAGCGAGACATGACCCTGCTGACGTAGCAGCAGGGTCAGCAGCGCGTTCCGCCGTTCTGCAGCGGAACGCGTCTCTTTCCAGGGCTTTTCCGACTGTTCAAGCAGGGCGGAATAGCGGGCATCATCAAGAATGTCGATGCCAAACCCGCTTTTCCGGTCGTAAACAAGACTGCTACCGTGCTGGCCCATCATATCGCCCAGCTCTTTAAGATCGCTTCTGATGGTGCGCGTAGAGACATTCATCTCTTTTGCCAGAGCGGCCTGCGTCACCGGTCCCTGGGCGATCTGGATGAAAATATCCCTCATCCTTTTAGTGGTAAACAGTCTCATTTTTTCCCTTTAATCCATTTCAACATACAGAGTCTGAACATCGCCAGGCTGCAGCAGCTGGCGATCCGGCATCGACGTATGTTCGTCGAGCATGACCGGACGGGCGTCGCTCAGTGCGGGCAGCGCGACGGTGCTGGCGAGGTTCGGGTTGTAGAATCTTATGATATATCCTGTATCACGCTCCGCACATTTTACCGTACTGACCAGCGCATCGCTGGCCGTGGCCGGTAGCGTCAGCAGACTAAAGGTTTCGGGATAGTCGCGGACTTCATCACTGAGGCAGAAACGCAGACGCCCGTTAAGGAAGTCGCTATCCTGGTACACCGGGAAGGTGGTCAGCAGCGTCTTCGAGACGCGGGCGTGCTGAGCGTCGTCAAAACGGCCTCTGTAGATACGCCAGCTAAAGGCAAAGGAGAGCGGCCCCAGGATCTGCGCATCCGGGGTGGCGACCACCGACTCGCCGGAGGCGCGGCCCGGACGGTAGAGCAGGTCCGTTTTGCCCATATGGCTGAAGGAGCGGAACAGCGTCACGGCGACCGTATCAAAGTTATCGCCGACGATTTCGTATTCACGCACGCCGTTGGTATGGAAGGTAAACCCGTGGCGGTCGTCATGGAGATTGACGTAGCTCTGCATCGGTTCAATGGCGATGGGTTTCTCATGCCACTGCTCTGCTTCCCATACCTGCAGGGACTCTTTCAGCTCTACCGGACGCGTGATGGCGCCAAACAGCTGATCCGCGCAGGAGACGCTGGCCATAATATCGGTGGCGAAGCGGACGCACAGACGGTGGCTTAAGACCTGATTGTCGACATCGACGGTAAAGCGAATCAGCTCATCGTCCTGCAACGTCACGGTTGCTGACAGGGGCATTTTACGGTCGGCGATGCCGCTCGCGCGGTCATTAAGATCCGCCGGAACGCTCAGCACATAGTCCAGGGTCAGAGACTGACGCAGGCCGTCCACGTTGCGACGGGCGCTGACCAGACTGTTTTCGGCGCTGATATGCATATCCTGACGCGGCGGGGAGTAGTTATAGGAGTCTCCGTCGTCGCCGTTTTCCACAAATTCCATCTGGCGCGTATAGCGCTTGCCGCTGGCTTTATGGGTGATGGCGAGCAGTCCACTGGACTCGACCTCAATCCGGTAAACGGCGTTTTCGATGGTCTGCTCGTTATCGGTTTTTGTGACCGCTGCACCGTCGGCGGAGAAGTCCAGGTGCCAGCGGGTATAGCCGAGGGCGGGCAGGGTATCGCTGGCGACCACCAGACGGGTGCGATACACCTTCTCCGGGCGATGCCAGGGCTTGCCGGGGTTCAGGCGAATGCTCTGATTCAGAACATAGTCGGTCAGATCTTCCTGTTCCTCAATCACATAGGGCAGCGCATTACCGGCCGCGTCGCGCAGGGTAAAGGGAATGCCGGGCAGCCAGGCTTCAAAGCGGATCTGCTGCGCCGTCGGGTACGGCAGCGGGTTAAAGGCCGTAAAGGTATAGTCATGCTCGCGCGGGATACGCATGCTGATTTTCCGCGTATGCAGCTCAAGCAGATTAAGGGCCAGATCCCGGGCCTGCTTATAGCGGAAGAAGATATCCTGGTTGGTGTCATCGCTATTGCAGCCGCCGATGCTGTCGTGGGCGGCGTTGTAGAACATGAGTTTCCAGATATCGGCAATAATCTGCGCCGGATAGGCCTCGCCCAGTCCGCGGCTGACGGCCAGCACCGGTTCGAGGGTATTGACCAGCAGCGCCTCAATTTCATTATTCAGCAGCTTAAGATCCGCCCGGCAGGAGAAGATCGTTTTGTGTACGCGGGAGTGTTTCCCTTCGGTCAGTTCGCCCTTCAGCACGCGGGCGTCTGCGGCGGCTTCTTCTTCTACGGCCTGCACAAATTCCAGCGGGCTGCTGATTTGGTAGTGCCGTTGGTCATCGCATTTATTAAAGGCGTTCACCAGCGACGGCAGATTCTCGCGGATCGGGGCCTGATCGAATCCGTGCGGGTAGAGCAGGTTAGTGCGCGCGCTGCGTGATTCAATCAGCGCCATTTTGTCGTCCAGAAACGCTTTCATTGTTTCCGGGGTTTCATCAAGCAGGCCGCCGTAGTGGTAGCCCCAGGGCATCTGGACCGCGAAGACGCGATCGCCATTGTCGCCTTCCCAGAAAAATTCCGTTTCATGCAGGGTGTTATCGGAAATCCCGCGCCAGAAAAGGGCATGGTTAATGCCGAACTGTTTATAGATCTGCGGCATGTTGCCACCCTGGCCGAAGCAGTCCGGGACGTAGCCGAGACGCATGCTGTTCCCGGCGGCAGCGGCAATCTCACTGCCGTAGTACAGGTTTCTGACGACCGACTCCTGATGGATCACCAGCTGGTCGGTTTGCGTATACCAGGGGCCGGTAATAATGCGGTTTTCGGCAATCAGGCGAAACAGCGGCTCCCGGTCTTCCGGCGCCCATTCCAGGTAGCTCTCAATTAACGCGCTCTGGGCATCAAGCAGGTAGCAGGGAAACTCAGGGGTCTCCTCCAGAACGCGAATCACATTTTTAATATGGTTAAAGAGGTAAATGCGCGATCGCGAGGAGGTGAAGTACCACTCCTGGTCCCAGTGCGTATGGGAATAAATATGTACGGTTTTCTTTGGCATAAAATAGGTCCCGTCTTTACAGCGTTCAGCGATTAATCGAATTTAATTTCAATCTCTTCCGTCGAATGTTTCTCATCGGCGGTGCGGGCGGATTCGTCATCGTTAAAATTGACCAGCAGGTTGGCGCCGATGGCGATCACCAGGGTTCCGACCAGCGCCCCGGCAAAGTAGGCCCAGGGATGACCGACGGTGAAGCCGCCGTACAGCCCGCCCAGCGGGGGCATAATGGGGTAGGCTTTCAGCAGGGCGACAGTAACGGCCCCCAGGGTGCCTGCCAGAACGTTAAGCGGGATCAGGCGCGCCGGATTTTTCAGGGTGAAGGGAATGGCCCCTTCGGAGATGCCGAGGATGCCCATAATCACCGAGCCATTCCCGGCCTCTTTCAGCGTCTGGCTAAAGTTGTGCGGACGCAGGAAGCGGGCGGCGGCATAGCCCAGCGGCGGGATAATAATCGCCACGTTAACCAGAATGGCCGGGAGGTAGACGCCGCTGAGGAACAGAACGTTAGCCGTGCCCCAGGCCGCCTTATTGACCGGACCGCCGAGGTCGAAGCAGATCATACCGCCCAGTACCGCAGCCAGAACCACCGTGCTGGTACCGTCTTCGGTCATCTGCTGCACCCAGGTCATCAGGGCGTTGTTTAGCCAGCCCAGCGCGTCGCCCAGCGCCAGCAGCATAATCACGACCTGCAGTCCGACGGTGATAAACGGCAGGATAATCAGCGGGACGGAGGTGGCCGCAGAGCCGGTGATCTGCACTTTGCGCGAGACCCATTCGGACGAATAGCCCGCCAGCAGGCCACCGATGGCCGCGCCGAGGAAGCCCGATCCGGTCAGGGAGGCAATCAGACCGGCGGCAAAACCGGCCGCCAGGCCTTTTTTACCGGCGATGGAGTAAGCCACATAGGCACCGAGGATATAGTTCATCAGCCCGATGATTTTGAAACCGATCTCCTGAGTCTGGTACAGCCAGTTCTGGATCCCGCTGCTGTCAGCAAAGGCATTCAGATCCGAAACGCCAAAGGCGAGTCCGACAATTTTTGCCACCGCCACCATCAGAGAACCGGCAATAATCACCGGCAGGGCGTAGGAGATCCCCGTCATCAGGTGGTTTTTAATATCAACCATGGTTTTTTTCATAGCGCACCTGCGGTTATTTAGACTGACGGGCGGCAACGGCATCGACACATTTGCCGATCACGTCGGCGGCGTGGCTGACGCACTGACCAATTTTGACGCGAATAACGATCTTCCCGGCGAAACGTTCCTCTTCTTCAATGGAACGATCGGCGGCGATTAATACAAAATCTGCGGCCTCAATGTCTTCAGGGGTTATTTTGTTAAGCATCCCCATCGCGCCCTGTTGCTCAATTTTGACGCTGTGTCCGAGGCGTGAACCCTCTTTTTCCAGCGACTTTGCTGCCATGGGCGTATGGGCTAATCCGGCGATACAGGAAGTGACTCCAACAATATTCATGCGTCCTCCTCAATTGAGATGCGCGCCTGCATATACGCGAATAATTCGTCTTCGGTTTTGGCGCTAAAGAGTTTCTCTCTGAAATCGTCTTCGACTATCTGGCTGGCAAGACTATTAATAATTTGCAGGTGCAATATCTTTGCGCCGGATTCCGGTACCAGCAGGCCAAAGATAATTTGTACCGGCTGGTCATCCAGGCTTTCCCAGTCGATAGGGCTGCTGAGACGTATAAAAATTACCCCAGCTTCGGTGACGTTGGCCGTCTTGGCGTGGGGGATAGCAATCTGATTTTCAAAGCCCGTGGAGTACTGGTTTTCCCGGCTCCAGAGGTCGGCTTCAATTTTATCGGCATCCTGCGCCCAGCCGCGGGCTACGGCCTGGGCGGCCAGGAAGCGGAAGATCTCCTGCTTACTACTGAACTGTTGATTAAGAAAGATGTTCTCTCGGGCTATCAGCATCGGGCGACTTCTCCATCGGCAAATTTTCGTCATTCAGATTGCAGAGGATAATAAGTGTGCCAGGCGGCGTTTGCTGATAGCCGTTTTCCTCGGCGAACGGGAAATGGCTTGTTGTGGGAGAGGGAAAAGGGCGAGTTAGCTCAAATATTGGCAGGTAAATGTGATGCGCCTCTAAATTTTTAGCGGTTTTATATCACTGCCGGCGGTCTATTTTTGTGACCGCCAGCAGCGAGATAAATTAAAGGGGGACAGTTTGCGGGGATATTCCCATCGCCATAAACTGGCGATGGTGGCTTATTCTGCTATTTCAATTTGCAGGCTCAGCGGGGCCAGAGGGCTAATATCCGTACCGTTGCTGACGACAATATAATCAATGTCTTCAGGTGCGGCGATTTTATACCGGGCCACGCTGCTTATCTTTTCCGCCGTCAGAGCCAGCACGATCTGGCAGCCTTTTTTAACGATCTCCTTTTTAAAGCAGGCATCGTCATAATCAACGCCGGTCAGTCCCGTCTGCGGGTCGAAGGCGCAGGCGCCGACAAAGGCGAGATCGAATTCGATTTCCCGAAGCTGATTGACAGGCTCTGAGCCGAGAATACCGCCTACGTCTTTATTGAGCTTTCCGCCCAGCAGGATCACTTCGCAATTTTTCACCCGAATCAGTTCGGTGGCGATCAGCGGCGAGTTGGTGACGATGGTCAGCTCGCTATCGTCGGGCAGGGCCTGCGCGATGGCTAAATGGGTGGTACCCGTATCCAGAAAGACACAGCTTTTTTCTTTAATTAGCTGAATACATTTTCGGGCAAGTGCGTTTTTTTCCGACAGCTTATGCCCGGAACGCGCCAGAAAATTAGTGGCTTCCTGAGGCGGACTGACCGCGCCGCCATACACCTTTTTGCACAATCCCTTGCGCGCCAGCTCCTGCAGATCCCGGCGGATGGTGTGTTCTGAAACCCCAAGCTGTTTTGCCAGATCCACGCAGACCACCCGGCCTTTTTCTTCCAGCGTCTGGTGGATTAGCGCCTGTCGCTGCTCCGGGAAAGCATCATAATCGAGCAATGTGACCTCGTTAATTTTTGTATGTTTGCACAATCAATCATGATCGAGCATAATCGCGAATACTAATCAAGACAACCATGAGAACAGCATTATGCCAATGACAACTCCGGATGTGAGATTTTTACATGAATTAGCCAGCGCGGCGGAAAAAATGACGCTGGAGCACTATCTCAAGCCCCATGTAATTGATATTGAATCAAAACCGAAAGAGGGTTTCCGCTTCGATCCCGTCACCAGCGTCGACCGCGATACGGAAATGTGCCTGCGTGAAATTATTGGCCGCGAGTTTCCCGACCACGCCATTATGGGCGAGGAGTATGGTGCCAGCGGTGAGAGTCCCTGGCAGTGGGTGATTGACCCGATAGACGGCACGCGTCCTTTCCTGTGCGGGCTGCCGGTCTGGGGCTGTCTGATTGGCCTGAAGAAAGACGGTATCGCGGTGATGGGGATGATGAGCCAGCCCCATACGGGCGATCGTTTCTGGTCCGATGGAAAACAGTCATGGATGTCCGGACGACAGGGGGAATTCCCGATCCGCACCCGCCAGAGCGCCGAGCTGCACCAGGCGATTCTGCACACGACCGCCCCTGAGTCCGTTGCGCTGTACAAGGGCAATAACTTTAGCGCCCTGCAGGATAAGGCGCTGATGACCCGCTATGGCGGCGAATGCTATGCGATGGCGATGCTGGCAGCCGGTCATATTGATATCTGCGTTGAGTACTCCCTCCAGCCTTACGATATTGTCCCGCTGATCCCGGTTATCGAACATGCAGGTGGCGTGGTGACCACGCTCGACGGTGGCAGAGCGGAAGACGGCGGCGCGGTAGTCGCCAGCGCCAGTGAAAAACTGCACCGCCAGGTGCTGGATATTCTTAACGGTTAATGGATCTTATTGTATGAATGAACGCGTGGCGACACGGATTATTTTCTTTATTGCCGGGATGGTCACCGCCATCTGGGCGGTGATTGTGCCTTTTGCGAAGGTGAATACCGGGGTGGATGAGGCGGTGTTAGGCTCGCTTCTGCTGTGCCTCGGTGCAGGCGCTATCGTCGCCATGCCGCTGACCGGATCGCTGACGTCCCGCTTCGGCTGCCGGAAGGTGATCGGCTGCGCGGTGATGATTGTTATCCTGGCCACGCCCTTCCTGTCGGTGATTCGCGACCCGCTGGCGCTGGGCCTGACGCTGCTGATCTTCGGGATCGGGATTGGCATCACCGACTGTGCGATGAACATTCAGGCCATTATCGTCGAAAAAACCTCGGGCAAACCGCTGATGTCCGGCTTTCACGGCATGTACAGCGTCGGGGGGATCGCCGGTGCGGGGCTGATGACGGCGCTACTGACCCTGGGGCTGACGGTCATGCTGTCCGTTGCGGCGCTCTCGATTCTGGTGCTGGGATTACTGGTTATCAGCTACAGAACGCTGCTGCCTTACGCCAACCCGCCGGAAGGTCCGGCCTTTGCCATTCCCAGAGGAACGGTGCTGATCCTGGGCGTTATCTGTTTTGTGGTCTTCCTGGCCGAAGGGACGGTGCTGGACTGGAGCGCGCTCTATCTCGTGGAAAATCGGGGCGTGGCGGAATCGTCGGGCGGGCTGGGCTTTGCCGTTTTCGCGGCGGCCATGACCCTGGGGCGACTCAGCGGGGATTATATTATCAGCCGATTAGGCTCGCTAACCGTGGTGCTGGTCGGGGCGCTGGTGGCCATCGCGGGCTTTATGGTGGTGATTATCAGTAGCGGGCTGCCCGCGCTGCTGGCGGGCTATCTGCTGGTGGGCATTGGCTGCGCCAATATCGTCCCGGTGATGTTTTCCCAGACCGGAAAACAGAACAGTATGCCGCAGATGGTCGCCGTCCCGGCGGTCACTACCCTGGGCTACATCGGGGTGCTGGCCGGTCCGGCGATGATTGGCTATATCGCTCACCATAGCTCGCTCCCTCACGCCTTTATCTTTGTCATGCTGTTAATGCTGCTGGCGGCGCTGCTCTCCCTGAGCCTGCGCAAGGTGTTTGCCCGCAGCGTGGTGTCCTGAGTGACGGATTAAAGAGGAATGGGATAATGGTCAGCATGCACAACAGACTCTGCGACGAAACCCGATACTGGTTTCTGGCGCGGCGGCAGGTTTCGCCGCAGCTGCTGTTTTATGACTATTTTATCGAAGCGCAGTACGGCTGCTTTAAACAGTATTTTTCCGCATTACTGGAAAATACTGATGGTGGCCTGCCGCCTTTATCCTCTGCCTTAACCACGGTGGTCGGCGAGGCAATCGCCGTACCCACCGTTAACATCCGCAAAGTGCTCGGCCTGATTATCTACTGGCTTGGCCAGAGCCATAACGACGGTTCGAGAGATCTGCCCAGCAAGGCGGACTTTCTCGATATTGTGCAAAGTATCATGGGAGATGATTATATTTTTGTGGTCTGAGCAATAGCTGAATAAGTTTTAAAAAAGCTGAAAGTATGTTGCACATCCGTCATTTCGTGTCTAATTTAAGATCTTCAGGTTGTGCACGACCGGGCCCGCTATGACGGATTATGGAACTTTTTTTAGCGAGTGAATGATGGAAAATAATGCAGCTCTTCCCAGCCACAGCTACCAGAATCATCTTTATGCCCTTGAGGCTGAAAAGCAGATAATCAGTGACATTACCCGTGAGCTACGCAAGATAAAATCATTTGTGACGAATAAGGATATTATTCTGGCACTTATCCATTGCATCGAGCAGGAAAAGGATGCCCTTCGCAACGATATTTATCGTCGTGCGCTGGAGCAGGTGGTTCAGCGAACGCCGGATGATATTTAATATATTGAAGGGTTATCTGATGAAATGCCTCCCGGCCTGGTGGAGGCATTTTTTTTGCGGTTAGTGTTTTTTCTCATCGCTGCCCGATAGCGGCTCATTAAGGTGCCAGCCTTTTACCTCGCTGGTGGCCCACAATCCGGCAGCAGGCTGTTTCTGCTTGCTCGCCTGGGCCATATAGTTTCTGACGTCGGCAATGGCCGCGGCATACTCTTTCGCTCTTGCGCGATTCTCCGGGCGCATACTGGCCTCTCTAAGCGCCTGCACCATCGTGTCGAAGCCGATGGCGTCATTTCTCTCAAGTAGCTCCATCACGGCCTCACCGATAAGGGCGTCGGCAATTTTGCCGGTTTCGTTGTTGCGCATTGATGACCTCCTTTAGTATGACCGGTTCATCATAACCTGGTCGGCGTCTCTCTCAAGATGTTATGACACTTTTCTGTCCGGACAGTTTAGGGTTAGTTCATTTTTCTGACCAGAATTTTAAGCGCTTCCTGGTAAGCCGATTTCTGATTCGTTTCAGCCTGTCTTTCCCATGAGCTTATTAGCGTATACAGCGTGTCGGGGGAGACGGGACGTTCTTGCTGGAGGAGAAAGAGAGTGGCTTCACCCAGGATCTCTTTTGCGGAATTCAGCCGGGCTGATTTTTCTTTATCCATATAACCTCCTGTGGATTAATTCAGAATGCAAATGTCCACGGCAAAGCCTTCAGGCCTTGCCGTCTAAGAGTCTGGATATAAAAAAGGGGCAGGCGGGTTTGCCTGAGAAGGGGTTAAAACTGTGGGGGTAACGCGAGACAGGGATGCGATGAGATCCCTGCGCGGTGAAGAGGATATTTAACGATCGGTACGGTCTACATTGAGCAACATTCGCAGCAGATTTTCATATAACAGCTCCTGGGAAGGCTGCGGTGATTCGCTCAGCAGAAATGCGATTTTTGCGCAGAGTGATTGCCGACTCACCGGTCGGCCTGCGCGCAGCATTTCGATAACGATTCTGCCCAGCATCGCTTCATATTCCGCGCTGGCAGGCTGTGATGTCTGCTTCCCGTTCTGTTCCGACTTATCCGTCGTTCTGACCACCGCAGACCTCTCTCACCTTAAAGGAAATCGTAATGAGCCCACAGTGTATAGACGGCATGGTCTAAAAGCCAGAAAAGTCATATAAAAGTAAAATACTTTTGCCCCTCGTTATTTATGAGCAATATATTTTATTGGTTTTTGGCATTGAACGCTCCCGTGACTTTATATCTTAAATCAGCGAGATATTTCACCAGGACAATTTTTTTAAGAGCGGGACTTCCGTGTTGTCATGGTTTAATTATAGCCGGGTATCCAGGTGAGATATTTTTTTAAGAACTATCCGTTTGTGATTGTTTATTTTTAAAGCGCTTTTTAGAGTGTGGTAATAAATAAAGGCCATCACCCGACAGGTGCTGGCCTTGGGGTATTACTTGAGGTTTGCCTTAAAGAACGATGTTATTCCCCCTCAGGCAGTGAGCGTGGTGTTATCCATCACAAAGCGGTACTTCACATCGCCGTTGAGCATGCGGGCGTAGGCTTCATTAATCTGGTCGGCGCGGATCATTTCGATATCCGCGACAATCCCCTGTTCGGCACAGAAGTCGAGCATCTCCTGGGTTTCGGCAATGCCACCGATCATTGAACCCGCAATCGCACGGCGTTTCATAATCAGATTGAACACTTCAGGCGCGTCGTGCGGCGTTGCTGGCGCACCGACCAGCGTCATGGTGCCGTCGCGTTTTAGTAAGGTGGTAAAAGCGTCCAGGTTGTGCGGTGCGGCGACCGTATTGAGAATAAAATCCAAGCTTTTCGCATGGGTCGCCATTTCACCGGCATTGCGGGAAACCACGACTTCGTCAGCGCCGAGAGTTTTTGCTGCCTCGCGTTTGCTCTCCGATGTGGTGAAGGCCACCACTTTTGCACCCATTGCGTGCGCCAGTTTGATGCCCATATGGCCCAGTCCGCCAATGCCGACGATACCCACTTTCTTACCGGGGCCGACCTGCCAGTGGCGCAGAGGAGACCAGGTGGTAATACCCGCGCAAAGCAGTGGTGCCACGGCGGCCAGCTGTTCTTCCGGATGGCGTATCCGCAGGACATAGCGCTCATCCACCACAATCTGCTGCGAGTAGCCGCCGAGGGTATGACCCGGGGCATCCGGCGTTGCAGAGTTATAGGTTCCCGTCATATGGTCGCAGTAGTTTTCCAGGCCGTCCTCGCACTCTTCACACTGTTTGCAGCTGTCAACGATGCACCCCACGCCCACTAAATCTCCGGTCTGGTATTTCTCAACGTGGCTGCCCGTAGCCACAACCCGACCGACAATTTCATGGCCTGGCACGCAGGGGTAGAGGGTTCCCGCCCACTCGGCGCGGACCTGATGGATATCCGAATGACAGATGCCGCAATAAGCGATAGCAATCTGTACATCATGCGGACCGGGGTCCCGGCGGCTGATATCCATTCCTTCCAGCGACTGGACCGCGGAATATGCGCCGATAGCCTTTATTTTCATGGTGTTAGCTCCTGTTTTGTGTGGTATATCATAAGCCGGCGTCGTCAAACGGATTAACAAGGGAAATCGACACGTGCTCGCTGTTGAAAATTCTACACGCCTGACTCAGGATAACTAGCTAATGAATTATGAATAGGCTTATAAGCGTTGTTTATTAATCCGGGATACCAGAATCGATGCAGCGTAACCTCTATTCTCCCGCAGTGAACCGGCAATAATGGAGAGGTGAATATGGGATGGCTTCACGTTAAGCGACAAAAATATCGGGTTCTTTTTCTATTTCTGATCTGCGCCATCACGGTGTTTATCCTCAATCGACTGACTGAGTTTGACCTGCCCGGCGAGGGGCTGTCGCGCACGCTCCGCTTTGAGCATCAGCAGGATCGGCTGACAGGCACGTTAATCCTGCCTGCTAACGTGATATCACCTCCGGTTGTGCTGCTGGTCCACGGGGATGGCGCTCAGGACCGCTGGTCTGACGGCGGCTATCTTCCGCTGGTGAATTATCTTGTTTCACAAGGGATTGCCGTTTATTCGTGGGATAAGCCCGGCACGGGCGAAAGCCGTGGGAACTGGCTGGCACAGACGATGCCGGACCGGGCAGGCGAGGCGGCTTTGGCCCTCGAAAAAGTCCGTCAGCAGCCGGAGCTGAAAAGCAGTCGCGTTGGTTTTCTCGGTTTTTCGCAGGCGGGCTGGGTCGTTCCCCAGGCCAGCCAGCGGGCAAACGCCGACTTTGCCGTGCTGGTCGGTGCGGCAATTAACTGGCGTGCTCAGGGGTTTTATTACGGGGCGCAACGGCGTCAATCGGAAGGGCGTTCCTCCGCTGAGATCCAGGCGGCGACTGAACGCGATGCGGCAGACTTCGACAGGGCGTTTACGCCAGAGACGGTGCGACTGCCGTGTCTGTCGTCCTGCACGCGACAGGATTTTGAACGCAGAAACGCCCACGCCGATGCACTGAGTGACATCGCGGCGATGAAAACCCCGGTAATGATCCTGATGGGGGAGGACGATCGCAACGTCAATCCCCATGAAACCGTCTCCGCCTGGGCTGAAACATTGCCCACCGGTACGCCGCGCTGCATCCGGCTTATCGGTGGAGCCACCCACGGGCTGTTACGCAGCGCGTGGTTCGATTACCAGCTGGCGTCCCGGTGGCCGCTGTGGAAACAGGGGCTGTTTATGCTTTCCGGGCAATATGCCTGGGCCCCGGGAGCGCTGAGTGACATTGGGGGATGGGTTCAAGGGCAGAGATGTGCTGACGCGCACCCGTAAGCATTAATCGCTGAAAATTAATTAAAAGGAGTAAAGCAGGTCCGTGGAGAATGTGATATCACCGTTTCTCTGCACAATGGAACGCTTATTTATATTGCGGACTAACCGGCTGCCGCTAATAAGTAAACGTCAGAAAAACCATGCTGATTCCATACTCTTGCGCCGACGTATTTATCATCGAGGACGGCATACCCGCCAACAATCTCTCCCTGTTCCTGCCGCTGGAAGTAGCGGATCCTCTGTCCGGTTTTTTCTGTTACAAAATCAAGAACATCAGGATGCATATTTATGCTACCGCATCGGGATCTCGCCAGCCGTAGACCAGCCTTTTTATGCTTCTCATAGAGCCCACATGAAGAATCAATAAGATAAGGGCTCTTTATACCGTTTCATTGTCGAGAAACGGTTAAGGATTCGTCCTTAATTAACTTTGTTTAGGTCGGGTTTATGTTTGTCATGAGGAATTGATCGTCCGTTGACTAAACGTTGATACTCGCCATGCATAATCATTTCGTTGCCAAAGCGAGCGGCTATTATAATAAAAGAACTGGAATGAAAATGCATATTTTGAGTGACAATAACAGCGCCATTTTACCTGCGACGCCGTGGAAACTGTGCCTGTCTCTTTTCCAGGGTAAATATGCTCCTCATGAACTTTGGGGAGTGAGAAAATTTCGCAATAAATTTATGTTACGTAGCCTGGTGATGCCATTTTCTACGCATAAACTATTGAAATTTATTACCACGCACCCGAGCTATGAAAAAATACTCTCGGCACAGCCGCGTCTGCCCTGCAGATTACATCGCCCTTATCTGACAAACCGGTTGAGTCGACAGGACTGCGCTCAGGCGATTATCTGGCACTACGGGATGATGCCTCGGCTGCTGGGGGCCGACGCGTTTAATCAGCATCTGGATAACCGCCTTAAGGTCGCCGAATTTGAGGTAAAGAGCGGTGATGCTTATTACCTCAGCTTTATTGCTGCGCATCGTCTGGACAGAGAAGGCGAGGCCAGCCTGATCCTCCACGATGCCGACGGCGAAATGCTTTGCGAAATCACCTTTACGCTGTGTGAACGTGCCGGGAAAACGACCCTGATGATCGGTGGGATCCAGGGACCGAATAGCGAGAACGCCCAGCAAAAAGTGCAGGCTGCAACCAAAAACCTCTACGGCATCTTCCCCAAAAAACTGGTCTACGAAGCACTGATCACGATGGCAAACCTGTTTAAGGTTGAGTCCATAGTTGCCGTTTCGAATGAAACGCATGTCTATCAGTCGCTTCGGTATCATAACCGCCAAAAACGGATGCATTCCGACTACAACGGTTTCTGGGAGATGGTGGGCGGGACACTAAACGCGGAGGGTTATTATGCGCTGGCGTGTGAAAGCAGCAGAAAACCCATGGAATCCATCGCGAGTAAAAAGCGTGCCGAATACCGCAGGCGCTACGATCTGCTTGATGATATCGCGCTGAAAATGCATACGGCACTGCGCGTGTAGCACCCTGGCGACGCTTATTTCGCCACCGGCAAATCCGCATACCGCGTGGTATACCCTGGCGACAGCATCTCCCGCTTCATCGCCCAGCTTTGCTGAATACCCTGGCCGGCGAACCAGATGGTTCCCCGGCCAGATTGATTTAGCGTATCGATCGCCTGCATAAGCTCGCTGCTTCTGGCGCGGGAAGGAGAGGAACCGCAGCGCTCTCTGGCGTGAGGGCTGGCGTGCATAAAGAGGGTGACCACGCAGCAGTACCATATTTGGTATGCTGCCTGTCCCAAAATATCTATACTTCAAAGGCTTTCAAATCGATTAGATGCAAGGACAATCATGGTCGTTCTGCCGCTTTTAACCAATCAACTATTCCTTTAACGCCCATTGAAAGTAGTATGTCTTGCAATGCAACCACGCGTTGTAGCATTGCTCCTTGATCAGATTCCTCGCGTTCTTCTGCTTCAGAAAAAAGACGAGTCATTAACTGAGTAAGACTGTCATTATGATCATACATGTATTGCTTGCTATGGCGAACATAAGTTAAATAGATTTCTGCTGCGGCTAAGGCTTGCTCAGGATTTTGCTGAGAAATTGCATTAAGCCATCCATGATATTTAAAAAAACGATAATGTTCGTTCTGATTGCTGCTATCTTTTTCAAAGACTGAAAAACAACGAAAAATAATATCTATTGGTACAATAATTACATCATTGCCATCGGAAAAAATATGCTCGAAATACTTTGCTACTTTAATAGCATACATGCTATCTGCATGTAAACCTGCATAAAGACCTGCGAGGCACTGTTCCCGGTGTTGTCGAAGATTTTCAGTGTTTGCCCAAACAGTGGCCGCACCATGCCAGGCCTCTGTGGATTTCAACGTATTTAAATCACTTATAAATTGGTTAAAGTCTATATGCCCGGTCATGGTGGACAAAGCTGAAATTCGCCCCCATGTTTCCAAATCTTTATCGACACCCTCTCTGCGAAGACGAACCAACAGAGGACCCACTATTTTAAAATGATTTTTGTAGGCATAATAAAGACACCGTTCAGCGATTTTCCAAAGCCCTCTATTTTCTTTCATTGCAATGTTAAATAAATCCCATCCCAAATCGAAAGACTTGCTTTGCAAAAATGGCAAGCGTTGTAATATCATCGCGCGAATAGCAGGGTGCTCGTCACTGGCAAATCTCTTCAATGTGGGAGCTAATAAACCAGGAAGTCTATCTCCTCGCTCTAGAAAGTTATTTGCTAGAATCATTAGCGCCTCGGTAACATCTCCTTTTACCATGTTGACACCTGTGTTAATCAAATCATCACTAATACTATCCAATGACTCTTTCTCATAAAGCCCCGCGAAGCCTATAGCCATAAATATTAATCGTTCAGCGGCCTGTTGGTCTTGTATAACATTGGCACAGGCTTCAAGAGCTTTGGCGGAAATGTGGTTGAATCGCCAATACATTGAGTGCCTTTCCAGTTCATCAAGAATCTGCTTGGCCATAAGTTGGGCATCAGGATCTTCGAGTGGTTCCCATGTTCCATTTGGGGTTAAGTTGCCATAGCGATAGGCCAGATATGCAGATACCCCTCCCATAATGTCATCACAAAATGTTGGGGGTATATCTGTCCAATAGTTAGATAAAAAATTCAGAAATCGCAAGGGTTGGCGGGAAGATGCTTCATGTAATTGCCAGCCAACCTCACGTTCTCCTCCAACCAGAAAATCCCTATCACCCCAATCAGAATGCCCCATGTAGTGCGTCAATAATTTTAATGTTGCCCTATCACTGGCACTGATAAATATATCAAATGAGAATGGTGCACTGACAGTGCCACCTCTTGAATAAATATGAGGTTGGCGAATAAATATTCCAACTTTTTTTTCATATTGCTCTACTATCTTTTGCAATTTAGCCGAGCGAAGATGACAAGGAATCGATATGATCAATTCCGCTTGGGCCTTTAACCTACATGCATCTGAAATATAATCGTTTTTTATAGTCAAAATATTCATCATCACCTCATCTTGGGAGGTGGTAGGGATCAATTTGAATGCTGAGTGCATTAGCTCACCTAATTCATAGGAGAGCTCAGATTCCAATAATTCTCGATTACACAGTATACGGCATATCAGCTCAATATTTTCTTCAGGAGAACCGGTGCAAGCAAGTATTCCAAAGTAAAGCAACGCGCCCTCTTGATTGAAACATATCCGTTTGCAATTTTTTTGCCACCATGCTGTATTTTTGTTTGCATGATTGAAAATGCTAGCTTCTACTGAATCAAGTAGAATATTCAGACTATCTACGTGTTTCATATCTCTTTGACTATGTGTATCTTCAAAAGATGTTTCACCCAAGAAGCCATGCCTAAAACCTTTGCGGACTTCTCCAAAGCATGATGCCCGCTCAAGGCTCCAATGCTCTATTGAATCTAAAGCGTTATCCAGCAAAACACAGGATTGCAACATACGGGTACTGATAAAATTATCATTTCTATTTCCGAATTCATGATCATGACATTTCAGTTTATTATTGAGTCGGTGTGTTAATAAATCCTCTTCCTTAATTCCATCCGTCATATAACGCCACAGCAAGTTATCATCCACGGCTCTCTCTACTACACAGTTAGCGATGACCCGGCCAAGAAAACTATACTCAGAGCGAGGAAGGGTTAGTAATATTCCAAGTAATGGAACAACAAAATCTATATTTTCTGGTTTTATTTCTGACAGGTACATTGCTAGTTGGTCTGCAATTTTTTTTCCATCGAACCAAACAAGTGAAAGGGTTTCCGTCCAGAATGACAGCACGCCGTTAGTATCAATGTTGCCCCATTGAGTCATTCTATGAACATGCATAGCGATGCCTTCTGCATCCCGACTCATTTTAAGATAGGGAACGAAATGTTTGAGCCAGAAATGATGCCACTCAATTGAATCGGCCGCATAATAAACAACTTGAAAAACATCACGATGATTCTCACGTAAATCACGTATCAATGACCAATCATCATCCTGTGGTTTCTGTGCGGAAAATGACTCTGCTGCAAGACGTTTGATGTGGAAAGCTGCGTTACCCTTCAATACCGTTCTGAGTTGTTTTCTGAATTCGCGACGCTCACCCAGCGCCAGCTGGGCGATAAAACTGCGGATGCTTGGGCGTACAAATGGAACTGGTGGCAGGTCATTTATAAATTCATTTAGTGTGACGCCATTCCGCATGGCCCGGCTTATGACAAGCACATCCAGTAAGGTTTGATGGCCAAATGTCAGTTTCCCCTCCTGTGTTTCCTGCAATATGTTGAGGCTACATAGTTTTCGCAGAATATCCTGAGAAGCAGGAAAACGTTGACGTGGAACTACCAGGCTTCGCGATAGCAACATTTCGGAAGCAATAGCTTCAACTGCTTGTATAGCAGTATCCCCTAACTCTTTGTCGTAAAGAACAATAGCTTCCAGATACCGTTGCGCCAGTGCCTGGCTGGTCACTACATTAAAACTACCGTCTCGGAGGGCTAATTCGGCAAATAATGCCAACTCGCGTGGGTTACATATCAGATCGCGAGTAAGAGCATCAATATCAGCAATCGCAATCTTTAGTGAAGTAAGTAATGGTGCAACCTCTGCATCCCAGTCCAGCAGCTCACACTTTAATTCGCAGTCCCAATGTCGCTCAGCAATCCGTCTATCGTAATGTCTGTCGAAAGCGCGACAAGCGGTAACTACGGTGATATTGGGAACTCGTAATATGCGGTCGATTTGTGCAAGAAAATACTGCAGCACACGATGTTCACGAGCAATTGACAGTACATCTAAAGAATCAATAACGACAATCACATGGAAGTTTTCGGCTAGCCTTGCAGCTTCCTCTACCCATTGCAAAGACAAGCCCTGGGCCTGACGCTCTTCTGATGTAGCCAGATCTGCGAACTCACGCGACTGAATAAAGAGGGACACAATATCCGAACTATCCTTTGCTCGTTTTTCTAGCGCCTCCTGCAATTCCAGCATTACACAGGTTTTTCCCGAACCTGGGAGACCTGTAAGTAAAATGGATCGTTTTTGAGTATCAATAGCGGCAAGTAGTTCATCAAGCACTGGGTTAACAATGCGCACCCCGGCAATATCTCGCCTCCATGACCTGCCAATAGAAGATGTACTGGAAAAAGAATGATGTATATCAGTGAGAACCATTGGTGGAGCTATTATGGAGCCAGCCTTCTGAATAATTATTTTAAGTTCGTTTTTAGTTAGTTGATGCTGAATGGCAGAAGATGAGTTGCTGCTGGATATACGAGCACCAAGTTTATCGAGACTGATCCAAAGCGCATCAAAAGCAATCCCGGGATTACTTACTATCTTACCTAAGCGATTTCGTAAATCTTCTTCCATCCGATCAAAATCTTCGCTGGTAACAAAATTGGTTCGGTTCAGAAATTCAAAAGTTGATAAACTGGGGGAAATCCCAACAAGTCGCACTGATAGGTCTCTATCTATAGACCTTTGCTCTTTACCTAAACTTTGCTGATAGCTGCTTTCGTCAACTTGAGTTAGACTATATTCTCTTAGTTTTGCAAGGTCACCAAAGTTGCTACGCGAATAGAACCGAACTATTATCTTCGGATCGTTGGCTAGCAAAGTAGCTACTTTATCGATTTCATCGGCTAAATCAGTAATAGTCCAGGCTTTGAAGCCCGCTTGGTTTTTTTTGCACTGACAGGCAATACAAGTACCATCTGTTTTACCAACGACTACATCATCGACTGAATAGAGTACTGAATCGATCCCTATCCATTGAAAATCCTGGTTGGATAATACCTCTAATGCCCAATCAAATGCGACTAGCTTTTGATAGAAATCACCACGATTGGAGCGTATACCTGCAACACTCATGAATTTCCTCCGGTAACAGTGAAATATATCTCTGATGTTGGATGAAGCTAATGTTATGACACTTTTATAGAATGATACTACAAGTTGTTGCCATAGTTTTATGGCTACTGGTTGATAATGAAGAGCTGACTTATTTCGCCACCGGCAAATCCGCATACCGCGTGGTATACCCTGGCGACAGCATCTCCCGCTTCATCGCCCAGCTCTGCTGAATACCCTGGCCGGCGAACCAGATGGTTCCCCGGCCAGATTGATTTAGCGTATCGATCGCCTGCATAAGCTCGCTGCTTCTGGCGCGGGGCTGATACTCATCAAACAGATTAAGCTGGGCGACGCCCTGGCTGAAAAAATCACCCAGCATGATCCCCGCCTTCATATAGCGAAAACCCTCCTGCCAGATCTGGTCCAGCGCGGCGGTGGCGACGCGAAGAATATCCCGGGTATCGCAGGAGGGGATCGGCAGACGCCCGCTGGCCTGAGGAGCATAGAAGGTTTCATTTCCGGCATGAGGACTGGTGCGCATAAAGACGCTGACCGCGCAGCAGTACTGCTTCTCCGTTCTGAGTTTCTCGGCGGCGCGCTCGGCGTAGGCGCAGATGGCCTGGTGCATATCCTCATAGCGGGTGATGCGGTGGCTAAAAGAGCGGCTGCAGATAATCTGCTGTTTGGTGGGGGCAAACTCCTCCAGCGCCAGGCAGGGCTCGCCGCGCAGCTCGCGGGCGGTGCGCTCCAGCACCACGTTAAAATGTTTACGCAGCACCCAGTTCGAACACTCGGCCAGCTGCAGCGCGTTGCCTATCCCCATCGCATTCAGTTTTTTACTGATGCGGCGACCCACGCCCCAGACTTCTTCCACCGGCACCAGCGCCAGCAGTTTGCGCTGGCGCTCGCGGTTTGACAGGTCAATAACGCCTTCGGATTTCGACCATTTCTTGGCCGCATAGTTGGCGAGCTTGGCCAGGGTTTTGGTCGGTCCGATCCCCACGCCGACGCCGAGTCCCGTATGCTGCGCTATGCGCTGGCGCACCTGCTGACCAAAATCGGCAAAGGCAATACAGCTATCCACGCCGGTTAAATCCAGAAAAGCCTCGTCGATAGAGTAGACGTCAACCGCCGGGGCGATATCGCCCAGCGTGGTCATGACCCGGTGGCTGAGGTCGGCATACAGCGCGTAGTTGGAACTAAACACGTGGACGCCGTGCTGGCGCAGCTCATCCTTGATCTTAAAATACGGCGCGGCCATCTTGATCCCCAGCGCTTTGGCCTCCGCCGAGCGCGAGATAATACAGCCGTCGTTGTTGGAAACGACCACCACGGGTTTACCTTTGAGATCGGGACGGAACACGGTCTCGCAGGAGGTATAGAAGTTATTGACGTCGACTAAAGCGAACATAGGTGCGGTTTTTTACTGATACTGGTTTTATATACAGTATTGCGTATCAGATGCGCTGGTCAAGTCGCTTCCTGGGCGCGGCGGCAAAGGCGTTGAAGTGTGTGGGAATTTAGTTTGCCACCGTCGGAGTATCGTCAACATTTGTGAAATCGTACAACAGCAGCCAGGCTTAATACCCTAAGCCCGAGGAAATACCGGAGGTACAGATGAAGAAATTACTCCTGATCGTTTGCTGTCTGCTCGCCGCGCAAGGCGCCTGGGCGCAGAAAGAGGGCGGTTTAAATGAAAGCGTTGCGCCGCCGCCGCCGCATAAAATTGAGGATGGCTATCGTGGTACGGAAGATGCCCGCATAATGACCGTGGCGTTTGCCAAAACCCTCCATGACGGTGCGACCATCTCCCTGCGCGGCAATCTTATCGAGCATATCGGGGACGATCGCTACGTTTTTCGCGATAAAAGCGGCAGCATCGGGATGATAATCCCGACCGCCGTATTTGACGGACGGGAAGTAAAACCTGACCAGATGCTGAGTATTAACGGCAGCCTGGATAAAAAAATGACGCCGCCGATTGTGCGGGTTGATTTATTGCAGAAGTAGGTGAGTGAGAAGTCAGCGAAAAGGGCGCGTTACTCAACGCCAAGAAGCCGCGTCTCAAAGGTCACACCTGGCATCATCTCCTGCAGGCCGTCGGTCAGCATCTTACCGGCGGCCTGCAGCGCCTCGACCGGCATCGCCGGTAAACTTTCCAGGATAAACCACATCTGCGGATCGGCAGCGCTCAGGCGGGTTCTGATCCCCTGACGCCAGTTCCAGCGTCGGCATGTCACCCCAAGATCGTCACGCCAGACCACTTCTCCCGCGTCCGGATACTCAATGGCGGTTTCGCCCTCTTTAACGGTGTCGAACGCTTCCGTTCCTTCTGCCAGAACCAGGCGAGGTGCGCCGCGATAAGCGGCGATATTTTCTCCACCCACGGGAATGGCATAGCGCAGGCTCACCGCGTTGTAGAGATCGACAACGGGATCGATGCCGCTCATTTCGCCGTCGCGCAGGACGCGTTTACGTAATGCTTCTGCGGAACAGGGCGTGCGTTTGGGTTTTGCGCCAAAGCGCCGGAACACCTCTCCCCACGCATCCAGATGCGTCTGAGCCCAGTCGGGTTGCCCGGCGAGCACTGCCCGGCAGGCCTCTTTCAACGCCATCTCGCCCACCCGTGCATTCTGTACGGGTGCGGCCTGTACGCTGATACTCAGCGCGCGGAAGCCCGGCGCGATACGGGATATTTCAGTGCTGATTGACGGTAAGACCTCTGACATCGCATAATCCTGTAATGACCAATTTAATACATCATATCGACCGATGACCAAAAAAGTCAATTTACCGACCGATAGCGGCGCGGACATTACCAGCGTCAATGAGGCGGTGTCCTCCCGAATCAAGCAGTTCCGCAGCGAGAAAAAAATGTCGCTGGATGAGCTGTCCCGGCGCTCTGGCGTCAGCAAAGGGATGCTGGTGGACATTGAAGGCTGCAAAGCCAACCCCAGTATTGCGTTGCTGTGCCGTATCGCCGCCGCGATGGGCGTCTCCGTCGCCGATTTTGTTAACGTGGCGACCGCGCCGCCGGTACATCTGATCGGCGCCGATGAGATCCCCGAACTGTGGCGCGGCGACAGCGGCGGCAGTGCCCGTCTGGTCGCCGGAACCAGCGGCCCGGATATGCTGGAACTCTGGCAGTGGCAAATGCACCCCGGCGAGCGGTTTGAATCCACCGGGCATCCGATGGGCACCTGTGAGCTGCTGTTTGTGACCCGCGGTAGTCTGACGCTGTCGGTAGACGGCAGCGACTATGCGATTGAAGAGGGCTGTTCGGCCGTTGCCAGAACCGATCTGCCCCATGCTTATTCCTGTCGCACAAACACGGCAGTTGAATTCACCATGACCGTTTATGAAAAACATCTCTGATACTGCCTTTAACGGAGCATAAAAATGTTTACAGGACTCAGCGCCTTTCCTTTGACCCCCATCATCAACGGTGAAGTCGATGAGCGGGCTTTTTTAAAGCTCCTTCAGCGTCTGACGGAGGCCAGGGTTAACTCTCTTGGCATACTCGGTTCCACCGGCAGCTATGCTTATCTGACCCGCGAGCAGAGAAAGCGCGTTGCCACGCTGGCGAAGCAGCATGCGGACGGGATCCCCATGATGGTCTGCGTCGGTGCGGTCAGTCTGGATCAGGTTTTATCCCTGGCCGATGACGCGCAGCAGGCCGGGGCGGACGCCTTATTGCTTCCTGCCGTGTCTTATCAGACGTTAACCGATAACGAAGCTTATGCATTCTTCGCCGACGTGACCCGTCACGTCTCGGTGCCGGTCTGTATCTACGACAATCCTGGCACCACCCATTTTACTTTTTCCGATGATGTGCACGGGCGTATTGCCGCGCTGCCGGGCATCGCCTCTATCAAGATCCCCGGCGTACCGGCTGAACCGGAGGCGGCAGTCGCTCGCGTCAGCCAGCTGCGGGGAAAAATTCCGCAAAGCGTGACGATCGGCATTAGCGGCGATGCCTTTGCTGGCGTCGGGTTAAATGCCGGATGTGAGATCTGGTACTCTGTCTGCGGTGGGCTTTTCCCGAAGACGGCGAAAGCGATTACCGACGCCGCCCTACGCGGCGACCGGGCGATGGTCACTAAACTGACCGACGATCTGACGCCGCTATGGGATCTGTTCCGTAAATATAATGGCAGCCTGCGGGTGATAGCCGCGGCGGCCAGCATTCTGGGGCTGACGGAAAGAGACTGCCTGCCGCGACCGCTACTCTCCCTGTCGGACGAGGCCAGAGCGGAAGTGGAGCAGGTCATTACACATCTGGCGCTTGCCTGAGACGATTTATCACGCGAAAGGACATCAGTAATATGCTCAAAATACTAGGCAAAACGACCTCCATCAACGTGCGCAAAGTGCTGTGGACCTGCGAAGAAGCGGGGCTCGATTATGTTCAGGAAGACTACGGCAGCGGCTTTGCCTCGACGGAGACCGACGAATTTCGTGCGATGAACCCGAATGCCATGGTGCCTGTGTTAATCGACGGCGACTTTGTGCTCTGGGAATCTAACTCGATTTGTCGCTATCTGGCGCGTAAAGCCGGGCGCGACGACCTGTTACCCACCGATCCGCAGGCCTGCGCCAGCGTTGAGCACTGGATGGACTGGCAGGCTACCGAGTTTAACAACGCCTGGCGCTATGTCTTCCCGGCGCTGGCGCGCAAGAACCCGGCCTATAACGATCAAAATGCGATTGCCGCCGGTATTGAAGAGTGGAATTACCGTATCAGCATCCTTGAGCAGCAGCTCCAGCGCACGGGTGCATGGGCCGCGGGTGATACCTTTACCCTGGCGGATGTGGTGCTGGGGCTGTCGGTCAATCGCTGGAAAATGACGCCCTTCACGCACCCGGACGTACCGGCCATTGACGCCTGGTTTGCACGTTTAAACCAGCGTCCGGCGTTTCTGCGTCATGGTAACAACGGAATGGTATAGGAATTAACCGCTACGGCTCTGGCGGTGTGATTTCAGGGTAAAGGTCACCACGCCAAAAATATCCGGGCCTTCCCCCTCGGCAAACAGGATCGGCGCATAGTGGCGATTATGCGGCACCAGCTGCACGGCGGGGTGGGTTCGCAGTTCTTTGACCGTAAACTCCCCGTCGACCGCCGCCACCACAATATCGCCGTGCGTCGGCGTCAGGGCGCGATCCACCACCAGCAGATCCCCGTCGCCGATCCCGGCTCCCCGCATGGAATCACCGCTGACCCGCACAAAATAGGTGGCGCTGGGATGGCGGATCGCCAGCTTATTCAGATCGATCCGATCTTCAACGTAGTCCTGCGCCGGGCTGGGAAAGCCGCAGGGCACCCGCTCGATAAAGAGCGGGAGCGGCAGGGCGTTCAGGTTGGAAGCGGGCGGGATTAATCTCATTGAATATGCCTGATGATATACTGTGTTTATATACAGTATACCTATGCATTGAGAGGATCAAGCCAGGGCTATGTAAAGATCCATCCGGAACGTTTCCCGTATTAATGACCGTTTCACCTTTACCGTTTTCTGATCTCGGTAATGTAAGTGATGGCGGCGTGCTCAACGAAATTAGCAACATCGGCATACGCTTCAAGGCCGATCGGTGAATCGAATGCGGCTATCGCGTCTTCAAGGGAGTCAAACCACAGCTCAGAGAAACCATCGACGGGGGAATCAGGGTATTTTTCCCGGTCGATGGGATTGAGCACGTATCCTCTCAGACCCGGAAGTTGGAGGGTGATTTTGGTGTGAACCTCCTCCCAGTGCTTAACAAAATCCTCAAAACGTTGACCTTGTTTACGGGTGAGAAAACCCACGTGTTTAAAACCTTTCACAGCTGTCATGCATCGCTCAGTCAAATAATTAATTCAGACGATGACTATGATTGTTTTTTATTTCGCGATAAATAGGGTTTCCCTCGTTACTCTGCGGACATAAATTCTACAATGGCAGGGCGATTCTGCGGTATCTTATGGCGTACCCGTGCAGACTCTCTTTTTTACCGGCGGACAGTTATGCGAAAAATAGATCACCTTGGTGGCATCACGGCTTTCGTGGCCACGGCTCAGCAGGGAAGTTTCACGGCGGCGGCTGAAAAACTTGGCCTGACAAAATCTGCCGTCGGGAAAAGCGTCGGCCGCCTTGAGGAGCGGCTCGGGCTAACGCTGTTTCAGCGCTCGACAAGACGCCTTAGCCTGACGCCGGACGGTGAGCAATTTCTTACCAGCTGCCAGAGCGCAATTGAGATACTGGAACAGGCTGAAGCTGAACTGACGTCGCATATTTGCCAGCCATCAGGTCGGCTGCGGGTGGATTTACCGGCCGCTTTTGGGCGACAGCGTATTCTTCCCATCCTGCTGGCCATTACCCGACGTTATCCCGACCTGGCACTTACCGTTACATTCAGTGAGCGGTTTGTTGATCTTATCGAAGAGGGCATTGACCTCGTTATTCGCATTGGGGAGCTGGCAGACAGCAGCGGACTGGTTGCCAGAAGATTAACAACGCAAAAATTAGTGATCTGCGCTTCGCCGGACTACCTACTTTCTCACGGAGAACCCGTGAACCCGGAAGAGATCGGTCAGCACCAATGCGTCGTCGGATTTCGCCGCAATCAGCCTATATCCTGGCTGCTAAAGGAGCATGAAGGTCACATTAGCCGCTTTACGCCGCCCCCGACGCATGAATTAGGCGACGGCGATGCTATGCTCGCCGTCACGCTGGCGGGCGGAGGGTTGTCTCAGTTACCCCTCTGGCTTGTCAGCAAATACCTGGAGAGTGGTGAGCTTCGGGAGGTGCTTTCGGGTCATTCCGGCGGAGAGATGCCGATCAGTGCGCTCTGGCCAAAAAGTCGCCAGTTGCTGCCGAAAATTCGTTACGTGGTAGACTCGCTGGTTAAGGCCGCCGATGACGGCCTGCTTGATTAATGATGCCCGGCCCGGCTAGTTTGCGACGTCGAATCTCACAGGCGTATCGCCAGTATGTCTGAAGATTCCCACGCCTGAATGGATACGCCCGACCTTCTGCAGGTTACTGATTCGTTCATTGTTTTGTTCATACATAATGACGAAGCTATGGCGTGGTGCCCAGTAGACGATATCGCCCACTTCATATCCGCTGGTTTGCTTTTCGTTGGCAGGCAGAGCGTCAGGGAAGCGGTAACACATTTCACGGCCGTATAAGTCTTCCATTGGCAATGTCAGCGGGAATCGGGAAATAAGCGCCCGGGTGGTTGCATTGTCATAAAACGTGGCCATCATTACCTGGTCACCGACGGTTATTTTCACCTTTATCCCATCGACGCCAGCCGCCATAGATGGGAACGACACGGCCGTCAGGGAAACCAGAGCCAGCAAAATGGGTTTAAGCATAATACGCTCCATTGTATTTATCATTTTTAGAAAAAAACGGCACTGAAAGCAGCGCCGTTTAAACCACTCGTTACTTATTTGTTTTCAGATTTGTATTAAAGAATGAGATAAGCTTATCCCACGGAATTAGCTCTGTGCGGTCATAAAGGTCAATGCGGTTTGCTCCTTTGATTTCCACAAGTTCTTTAGGTTCTGCGGCCATCTTATAGGCCGTATCGGTATAAGTACGAGAAGGCGCAGCATCACCCACGACAAATAATATCGGACGTGGTGAAATAGACTCGATATCGATAAATGGATGGAAATTCATAAATTTTGCGTAGGTCGCTGGCGTACTCCGACGATCGTTTGAAGCAACTTTCCCGCGTTCTGTCTGATAAAAGTCATTCGACTCTTTGCCTTCAATAAAGACCGGATCGTTTTGCCCCGGACCATAGACGGGCTGGCCGCTTTCAACCGTTTTATAGCGCTGTTCGGCGGCGATGGCCAGGTCCTTATTTCGCATATCCACGGTGCGCTCATGGTCCAGACCTGTGCGGAAATATTCGCCCATATCGTACATGCTGACGGTGGCAAGCGCCTTAATACGCGGGTCTATTTTTGTCGCCGCGATGGCAAAGCCGCCGCTACCACAGATGCCTATCACACCGATTTTTTCCCGATCAACAAACGCTCGCGTACCCAGGAAATCAACGGCGGCACTGAAGTTTTCTGCATAGACGTCGGGCAGCACTGCCCCGCGCGGAGTTCCGGCGCTTTCCCCCCAGAAAGACTGATCGAAAGAGAGGGCGACGAAACCGGCTTCCGCCATTTTTGTTGCATAGAGATTCGCAGCCTGCTGTCTGACTGCAGCAAAAGGATGGCCTACAATCAGAGCATCGTATTTCTTGCCTTCTTCCATATTTTTGGGCGTAAATAATGTGCCAGTGACTTCCATACCGTAAATATTTTTGAATTTGACGGTTGAAGAATTCACTTTATCGCTTTTATAGAAGTTGTCTGCTCCGTGAGACATATCCGCAGCGACTGCTACGGGTGTCCCCATACCCAGAGTCGCGCTTAATATCACCAGTGCGGCTAACGTTTTTAATTCCCCTTTGGCAGGTAATTTCATTGTATCTCCTGAATTAATCAATAGTGTTAATACAAACGGAGTGAAACATCCGGAGATGACGACATCACCGGACAGCAGAGCCTTTTCAGGCCAGTTTTTGTTTGGCCAGGACTGAGCGTTTAAGTAGCAGATACGCCACCATTGCCGTTGAGAGCACAATCAGTGCGCCGGTCAGGAATATGGCATTGAGTCCCAAATGTCCGCCTATCCAGCCAAGTGCCGGGCTGCCTATCGCCATTGCCACGTCGAGAAATGCCGTGTAGATGCCCATGACCATGCCCCGGTTTTGCGGCGTTGAGCCGCTTATCGCTTCGATACCGAGTCCCGGATAAACCAGCGAGTAGCCAAAACCGGCGAAGGCGGCACCGACAGACGCAACCAGGGATGTTCCGGCAAGCCAAATAAGGAACAGCCCGGCGGCCTGGACGAGGACAAAAATCAGCGCTATGCGCGCGCCACCAAAACGGTCAGGCAAATGACCAGCAACGGTTCGGGCGACAATCAGCGCAACGCCAAAGGCGGTGAACGCCATCCAGACGGGTTGCCAGTGCATGGCACTGTAATAAAGCGAACTGAAGGCAAGGATGGTGCAGTAGCCCGTACTGGCCAGCGCGGCTCCCAGTCCGGGTAACCAGACCGCCCGCATGACTGACCCAAAGGAGGCCCGTGCAGCCTGTGGATGCGGAGCCACGGCGGGCATACGTGAAAGATAAGCCAGTACCAGCAGGGGAAGCAGCAGCGTTAACAGCGCTATCGACTTAAAGCCGAATGCGTCAAACAGCAGCGTGCCCACCGGCCCGCCCAGCGCCATCGCGGCAAACATGGCTGTACCGACCCAGGCAATCACTTTGCCTGCATGTGTCTTGTCCACCAGAGCAAGTCCCCATGCGACCGCTCCGGTAATAATAAAACTTTCTGCACCGCCAAGAATGGCGCGTCCTGCGAGCAGGATAGCAACCGACAGGACCGGAATGCTTATCAGCCAGAGCGACGTCAGGTATAACAATCCGGACACGGCAGCGGCGATCAGTCCGGCCACCACGCCTTTTTTGGCTCCACGCCTGTCTGAATAGCTCCCGGACCACACGCGTGAAATAAGCGATGCGGCAAACTGTGCCCCGGCAACCAGGCCCACGATAAACGTCCCGTAGCCAAGGTTGTTTTTCACATGCAGTGGCAGCACGGGAAGTGCCACGCCAATAATGATAAAGCCGACAAGTACCGCAGCCATAACGGGCATCAGCGTAGCAACGACTGAGGCGCTGGACGCCTCATCAGAATGTTTTACAGGCATATAAATCAGCCCCTTTCTTTTAGATAAATATTAAACCGTTGGTGGTTATTGATTTTTGCGGACGCGAAGTGGTCCGCAAAAAATTCCGATCAGAATTTCCTGTATGTGAAGGCGATATTAATCAACGTGGCACTTCTTATTTCCGGGTAGTGATAACGGTTCGGGAATCTCAGGCGCGCGAATTATGCGCCTGAGATTCTTTTAGTAAGCCTGCACTGTGGGGCGGAAAAGTATTTCATTCACGTCCACCTCGTCAGGCTGACTGATTGCAAATGCCACTACCCGAGCAAAAGCGTTTGCCGGGATCGCATTTTCATAGCTCTTCGCCATACCTTTAGCGACATCCTCGTCGGTAATGGTTCCGGGCAACTCGGTATCGACTGCGCCGGGAGAAACAATCGTTGTACGGATATTCCAGGGTTTCACTTCCTGACGTAGTCCTTCAGAAATAGCCCGGACAGCCCATTTAGTGCCTGCATAAACGGCACCGCCGGGGCCTACCTTATGCCCGGCCACTGACGAGACGTTGATGAATTGACCTGACTTCTGCGCTTTCATGTAGGGCAGAGCTGCGGCAATTCCATAGAGCACGCCCTTAATGTTGACGTCGATCATGCGATCCCATTCATCTATCTTCAGTTTGTCGAGCATGGAGCTCGGCATTAAGCCAGCGTTGTTGATGATGACGTCAATGCGACCGTACAGTTCTACAGCCCGGTCAACCAGGACCTGAACCTGACCACGATCCGTTACGTCGGTGCGCAGGATGGCTTTTGCATCCAGTCCCAGTTCTTTAGCAAGGCTCTCCAGTCTTTCCTGGCGGCGGGCACCCAGGACCACTTTCGCACCCAGAGCTGATAGGTGGCGTGCTGTTTCAGCGCCCAAACCACTGCTGGCACCGGTGATGACAATGACTTTGTTTTCGATACCCTGAGGCATATTGTTCTCCTCCAACGAGAGGCTGTTAGCCTGTCGTTATTTTGACTCACGCTGTTCAAAGACCGTTTTGAAAACCGGTGCCGCTGAGAAGGCGTTAGGCCAGCCTGCATAGTAAGCAAGATGACTTAGCGTGCCCGAGGCCTGAGCCCGGGTCAGTCCGTTATCCATCGCCCGGTTCAGGTGCGGTGAAATTTGCTGTACCTGCCCGTTAGCGATAAGTGCTGAAACCGTCACCAGGCTTCGGTCTCGGGGTGCAAGTCCGGGGCGTAGCCACAGGTCCTGGAAAAGCACATCGGTCGTGTCTTTTACCAGGCCCGGCACCGCAGCACCGATACTTTTTTCTACACGCTCGACGCGGCTTGCTTCGGCTTTTTCGTCAATCGGCAGCAGGTTTTCTTCTGCGCGAGGAAGCCGATCGGCATTAATTCCCCGCGTTATAAATATCTCTTTCGTTACCGCTGTGGCGGCAATGGCGTTGCCCCAGCCGGCATAAAACGCCAGCTGCGTGATAGTTTCAGAAAGTTCAGCCGGTGTGACGCCGTTGTTCAGCGCCAGCTCAAGCTGTTCCGGCAAAAGCACGGTCTGGTTACGGGCAATGACTGCAGCAACGGTCACGAGACTTCGATCGCGTGGCGACAGGTCATCTCGTTTCCAGAGGTTCCCTGCAAGCCGGGTACTGGCATAGCGTTCCAGGGCGGGAGAGACCGCCTGCATATCGGTATTTGATAGCGGGCCTCTCTGCTGGCCCGTTTCTGCGAGGCCCCCAGACGAACCCAGAGAAAGCGCCAGCGCGACGGCCGTTGAAGTTTTCATATAGCCTCCTGGATCACTGATACTGCTCGTCGGAGACGAGCTCCTGCCAGTCCACGTTCTTGCCATTCACCATATAAGTCATCGCCAGGTGGCTCATGGGGGAGGTTGATGTGGCACCGTGCCAGTGGCGGACCGTCGCCGGGATCCAGACGACATCACCCGGTGCTATCTCCTGGCGCGTTTTGCCTTCCTCCTGTACCCAGCCTTTGCCTGCCGTAACGATCAGCAGCTGCCCGGCTGGGTGCGTATGCCAGGCAGTACGAGCTCCAGGGGTGAAATCAACCTGGCCCAGATTTGCACGTGTGGATTCGTTCGGCGGTAACAAAGGGCTGACCACGGCGTGGCCTGAGAAGTTTTTAGCATTGCCCATGACAGAGGGCGTGTTCCCGCTGCGACGGATTTCAATGCCTTCGGCAGAAACCTGTGCAGCTCCCATCAGTGAAATAGCTGCTGCTGCAATGATAGCTTTCATCGTTACCCCTCTGATTACGTTAAATCCATGACAAGACGGAGATGCGTCAACCGGAATGCATGGTTATTTAGTGAACGAATGAAGTATATCGAAGGACTTATTAAGTGATTAGAGGCTAAAATGAGATTGAAATTATAAGGAGAGCTTCTTAATGTCCGATCAGAACCTGAATGACCTTGCTGCCTTTATGGTGGTTGCCAGGGAGCAGAACTTCACGCGCGCAGCAAAGCGTCTGGGGGTTTCACAGTCTGCGCTAAGCCAGACGGTTCGCAGTCTGGAGGCTCAGCTTGGCTTACGGTTGCTCAATCGCACCACCCGGCGGGTAGTGCCTACCGAAGCCGGAGAGCGTTTACTCGCCTCTGTCGGACCACAGATCGAGGACATCCAGCGGCAATTAATGGTACTCAGTGAACTCCGTGATAAACCCGCGGGCACGATACGTCTCACTGCAACGGAATATGCGGCGGAGTCAGTTCTGTGGCCGGCGGTGGCCCGTCTGGTAAAAGACTATCCCGATATCAAAGTCGAAATTCTGACGGATTATGGCCTGACCGATATTGTGAGAGACCGTTTTGATGCCGGGGTGCGTCCCGGAGAAACAATTGCTAAGGATATGATTGCCGTTCGCATTGCGCCAGACATGCGTATGGCGGTGGCGGGTTCTCCTGAGTACTTCCGAAACCGAACGGCTCCTGGTACTCCGCAGGAACTTACCGATCACAGTTGCATAAATCTTCGGCTTTCCGGGCATGGAGGACTCTATGCGTGGGAATTTGAGAAAGATGGGCGAGAGTTGAATGTGCGGGTCGATGGTCAACTGGTTTTTAACACCGGGAGCATGATCCTCAGAGCTGCGCTGGAAGGGCGTGGTCTGGCATATCTGCCAGAAGGGCAACTGGAGCCCTATCTGGCTTCCGGACTGTTGGTCCGCGTACTTGATGAATGGTGCGAACCTTACTCCGGATACCATCTTTACTATCCTGCCCACCGTCAACCAACACCGGCGTTTAGCCTGTTGGTTGACGAGCTACGCTATTCAACCCGTAGACAGCCTTAGCTGGCTGTCTTTTCCCGACACCGAATAACAGTAGCACTGCCACATGGGCTATGGGTGACTCGTGGCATCTGCTTCAGGTTTATCAACGACCATCAGCTCCACGTCGTGCTCTTCGATAAGCTTTAGAATATTCTTCGGTGGCATTTTGTCTGTGATGATGTGATCTATATCTGACCAACTACAGGATTGATACATCAGCTGTAGATTGAACTTGGTGGAGGAGGCGATGCAAATAACCTTTTTCGACTGTTTCGCCATCGCGACTTTTTGCAGCGCATCCAATTCGGTATCTGTCGTTATCCCGCTTTCCGATAGCGCACTGACACCGATAAATGCCTTATCAGCATGATATTTTTTAATTTGTTCTAAGGCGGTATTGCCTAATATTGCATGGGAGTAATCATCGAAACTGCCGCCGAGTATAGATATACTGACTCCTTTTCGGCCAATAATTTCGCTCAGTACTTCAATAGAATTGGTAATAACGCTAATTGATGTCGGTAGTTGACGGGCCAGGGCGGACGAGGTGGTGCCGGCATCAATGAAAAGAATTTCTTTTTCAACTACGGTCTTCGCTGCCCAGGCGGATAATAGCGCTTTTTCGGGGCTGAATTGTGTGCGTTGAACGTAGGGGGACTCGACACGTGCCTCTGCAAGAATGGCACCACCGCGAATACGTAAAATATGTGGGAGTTGCGTCAGTTTGACTAAGTCACGACGGGCTGAGTCAGACGAAATATTATATTGCTGACAGATGTAATCCAGCGTGACTTTTCCCTGGGTTTTAATGAGTTCCTCTAACTCGATCAAACGTTCTTCTTGTGTCATTAACCTAATCCATTTTCTTGAGTAAAGGTCGGCGGGTAATTTTATCTGATTACCCTGTCTGCGTATATGGGGTCATGTCAGGTCTCAGTCGGCTGCTATCTCAGCGGAATGCATGGCTGACGCGCTTATGATCGCTTACATACTATCGGTTTTGATAAGTGTTTTGTCGTGTTTTAAGTGTAATTTTAATCATTTTCATTGATATTTAGTGATTTAGATCTCGATTATCTAATGGTTTGTAAGTGGTTTGATCTTTTTTGCGATTCTGCTCACGGAATCCCGGCGTACAGCCTGCCAGCATAAAACCGTCAAATGAAAGCGCTATAGCCACCAGGCTTCATTCACGTATCAAGGTGATGGTTTAAAGGAAAAAATCATCGAATGCTCTTACTGAACGTTGATGAGATATAGCGTTTGGGTCACACACCAATATTTTTACAACGAGGTTGAGGATGAACAAAATTTTCTTGTGCTGTGCCGCGGGTATGTCTACCAGCATTGTAGTGAAAAAGATGAAGCAGGCTGCCAGCGAGAAAGGTATTGATGCTGAAATTATTGCTGTGTCGATTGAGGAATTCGCAGCGACATTACCCCATTATGATTGTTGTCTTTTGGGGCCGCAAATTAAATACAAGCTCGCCGAGTTTTCTGCAATCGCCAGACGTGAAGGCAAACCCATATCCATTATAAACAGCATGGATTACGGCATGTTGAAAGGGGAGAAGATCCTCGACGACGCGCTGAATATGATTAAGGACGCTAAAGCCAACCCAGTACAATAATTTTACAGGGTAATATCATGTCGAATGTATTTTTTGAATTCATTGAAAATAAAATCACTCCGGTTGCCGCAGTTGCGGGCACACAGCGACATATTATGGCAATTCGTGATGGTTTTATTGGCGCGATGCCATTTATGATCGTCGGCTCTTTTTTACTAATCTTTGCTTTTCCTCCATTTGCACCGGACACCACATTTTTTATTGGCAAGCTCTGGCTCTCTGTTGCACAGCAATATTTCGACGAAATAATGACCCCCTTCCATATGACAATGGGGATTATGGCGTGCTATATCAGCGCGGGGATTGCCTACAACCTGGCACAAACTTACAAGCTCGATGCGTTTTCTTGTGCCATGTTATCACTGATGACCTTTCTGCTTATTACGTCACCTTACAAGGATGGGGTACTCCCTGCGGCATTTCTCGGCGGTTCGGGGATTTTCACTGCCATTCTGGTCGGGGTTTTCAGCACCGAGCTGGTTCGCTTTCTCAAAACTTACAACATCGGCATTAAGCTGCCCGAGCAGGTGCCGGATAAAATCCGCCACTCCTTTAACCTGCTTATCCCGGCGATAATCATTATTTTTACCGTCTATCCGCTAAATGTGTTTCTTCAGCATCAGTTTGGTATGTTGCTACCAGAAGTGATCATGACGGCATTTACGCCACTGGTTTCAGCGGCGGACTCACTCCCTGCGGTACTTATTGCCGTTTTACTGTGCCAGGTATTATGGTTCTCTGGCATTAACGGCGGGGCGATCGTTGGTGGAATTCTCCAGCCATTCTATTTGATTAACCTCGGACTTAATCAGACAGCACTTGCTAATGGTTTACCACTTCCGCATATTTTTGCCGAGCCGTTCTGGGCCTTCTTTATTAATCTCGGCGGCTCCGGTGCGACGCTTGCACTGGTCATTCTTTATATGCGCAGTAAAGCGGTACATCTTAGAGCAATGGGAAAGCTATCGATTGTCCCTGTTTGTTTCAATATCAATGAGCCGGTCATTTTCGGCAGCCCCGTAGTCATGAACCCTGTGTTGTTTTTCCCCTTTATTATTGCGCCCGTGGTGAATGCCATCATCGCCTGGTTTGCGACGACAACGGGCTTAGTTGCTAAAGTCATTTCCCTTGTTCCCTGGACCACACCGGCACCGCTCGGCGCTGCCTGGGGCGCTGGCTGGATGATGAATAATATGCTGCTGGTGCTGGCGTTGATTGTTATCGACATTTTTATCTATCTGCCTTTCTTTAAAATTTATGAAAAGCAACTCATTGAACAGGAAGAGGTTGCAGCGTAATCACCCTTCCCAACAATACCTTATTAACCTGTTTTCAGGGGAGAACGAAATATGGATATGGAATCAACGGTAATGGAGTTGATCATCAACGCGGGTGAATCACGCAGCTATGCGATGGAAGCCCTACGGGCCGCTAAATGCGGAGAATGGGAGCAGGTTGATGCCAGGCTTGCAGCTGCCGCAGAGGCATCGAGACGTGCTCATGACGTACAAACCATGCTGATAGGTCTGGATGAGGGTTGCGGCAAGATACCGATCAATCTGGTGCTGGTCCATGCACAGGATCACATTATGACCTCGATGCTGGCGCGCGAACTGATAGGGGAGCTCATCGACGTACAGCGCCAGTTACAGCGTTAACTCACTTGTTTACTACCAGGAGTCAATAATGACATTTCCACGCGATTTTCTGTGGGGCGGTGCGGTTGCGGCCAATCAGTGCGAAGGTGCTTACAATATCGATGGTAAAGGGCTCAGCATTCAGGATGTCACCCCCCAGGGTATTATGGGGCCGATGACCTCACAGCCGACGGCAAACAACCTGAAACTTGAAGGCATCGATTTTTATCATCGTTACAAAGACGATATCAAGCTGCTTGCGGAAATGGGTTTTAAGGTTTTTCGGACCTCGATTGCATGGTCGCGGATTTACCCTAAAGGGGATGAACAAGAGCCTAACGAAGCGGGTCTGGCGTTTTATGATTCGCTTTTTGATGAGTGTCGAAAATACGGCATGGAGCCACTGGTCACGCTATCTCATTACGAAACGCCGCTGCATCTGACCAATGAGTACAACGGTTGGGCAAACCGTAAGTTGATTGGTTTCTATGCCCGCTATGTCACCACAGTGTTCACCCGCTATCAGCACAAAGTAAAATACTGGCTAACATTCAACGAAATCAACTCGGTGCTGCATCATCCCCTGATGAGTGGCGGTATATTGACGGCGAAGGAGCAACTGAGTCAGCAGGATCTTTATCAGGCGGTACACCATGAATTAGTTGCCAGCGCCCTGGCCACGAAAATTGGTCGGGAAATAATGCCGGAGGCTCAGTTTGGCTGCATGGTTCTCAGTTTACCTGTCTATCCGTTAACGCCAGACCCGGATGACGTTATTGCCTGCATGCAGGCTGAGCACAAAAACGATTTCTTTGCTGATGTCCATGTTCGGGGATATTACCCGGGCTATATAAAACGCTATTTCCGTGAGCAGGGGATTCATCTTCACTTTGCGGAAGAAGACGCACAAATTCTGCGAAATACCGTCGATTTCCTCTCTTTCAGCTACTACTTCAGCACGTGTGAAACGGTGCAGGGTGAGGCCGATAGCGCCAGAGGAAACTTGATGGGGGGCGTCAAAAATCCATATCTCAAAGCCAGCGAATGGGGGTGGCAAATTGATCCCCAGGGACTGCGTTATATCTTAAACAGATACTATGACCGCTATCAGATCCCGCTTTTTATTGTGGAAAACGGGCTTGGGGCGAAAGATACGCTCATTACAGGCAGTGATGGCAAACCCACCGTCGACGATGATTATCGTATTCAGTATTTACGCGAGCATCTCCAGCAGGTACATGAGGCTATCGAGGATGGCGTGTCGATAATGGGATACACCACCTGGGGCTGTATCGATCTGGTCAGTGCCTCCACGGCTGAATTATCCAAACGATATGGATTTATTTATGTCGATCGCCAGGATGACGGTCAGGGGTCACTGGCGCGCTACAGGAAAAAATCCTTCTACTGGTATCAAAATGTTATTCACTCTAATGGTGCTGAGCTCTAGCAATCTGTTTCGATCAAAGCGCTGATATCCGCGTAATAGCGGGTATCACAATGAGGTGGTACATGAAATTAGGCATTCTCGGTACGGGGATGATCGTCAAAGATCTACTCTCGACGGTAAATAAGTTGCCCTTTAAATCACTGGCGATTTTGGGGACGCAACAAACGGAAGAAGAGACTCGCGATCTGGCCTGTCGTCATAATATTAACGACATTTATTTCGACTATCAGGATTTACTGGATAGTGACGTCGACACAATTTATGTGGCTTTACCGAATCATTTGCATTTTCCCGTCAGGCCCTACAAAATGGTAAACATGTCATTATCGAAAAGCCCATCACCACCAGTGTGGATGAGCTACAAAAATTGCAGCGCCTGGCGGCTGAGCGGCAGTTGATCGTGCTGGAGGCGATGAATATTCATTATCTCCCGTCTTACTTATCGCTTCGCTCACAGCTGGCCAGTATTGGCAAAATCAAGATGGTGACCCTTAACTATAGCCAGTACTCATCGCGCTACGACGACTTTATGGCGGGAATTGTCCATCCAGCATTCGATGCCAGCAAAGCTGGCGGAGCGCTGATGGATATAAATATCTACAATATCCACTTTGTAGCCGGTCTGTTCGGGAAACCACTGGCGGTAAACTATCTTGCCAATATACAAAATGGTATTGATACCAGCGGCGTTATGCTACTCGACTACGGTGAATTCAAATGCGTCTGCATTGGGGCAAAAGATTGCAAAGCACCGGCCACCTCACTTATTCAGGGGGAGAAAGGGAGCCTGCTCATTACACTGCCTGTTAATCAGCTGATGGGCTATGAAATATCGCTCAACAACGGCGATAGCGCCAGATTTAACTACGACCGCCGTGAACATCGCCTCCTGTATGAGTTTCAAGAGTTTATTCGAATTATCGATAACGGTGATTATCAAGCCGCTGCGCGCCTGCTTGATGTCAGTATGGTTGTGGCAGAGACAATTGAAATCGGTAAAAAACAGCAGACTATGGAGTTTAATAATGAAAACTAAACTGATTATTGGATTTATTGGCAATGGTAAAAGTGCCAACCGCTACCATCTTCCCTTTATTCTTTCGCGGGCTGATAAAGTAAACACGAAAACCATTTATTCGGCGACCGCAAGTCAGGATAGCTGGGCTCGATTACCCGATGTCAACTATACAGACAACCTGGATGTATTGCTTAACGACCCACAAATACAGTTGGTGGTTGTCAGTACGCCATCCTCTTTGCATTACGAATTTGCACTCAAGGTGCTGCAAGCCGGTAAACACTGCGTTGTGGAAAAACCGTTTACACAAACTCTCGAGGAAGCACAAACACTATTCTCGCTGGCACAAGAAAAGGGATTAATGATTCAGTGTTATCAGAATCGTCGTTTCGATAGTGACTTTCTGACCACGCAGAAAATCATTGAGTCAGGCAAGCTTGGCGATTTACTTGAAGTTGAAATGCACTATGACTACTATCGTCCGTATGTTCCCGAAGCAGTAAAATCATTCAGCGCTATTAACTCCTATTTGTATGGTCATGGCTGCCACACTCTGGATCAGGTTATTTCATATTTTGGTGCGCCAGACTCAGTACATTACGATGTCCGGCAGTTGCTTGGTGCCGGGCGAATGAACGACTATTTCGATGTGGATATGTATTATGGCGCACTGAAAGTCTCGGTCAAATCGAGTTATTTCCGTTTAAAAGAACGTCCGAGTTTCGTTGTCTATGGTAAAAAAGGGATGTTCATTAAACACAATAAAGATAAACAGGAACACCACCTGAAACTCTTCTATATGCCCGATAACCCGGATTTCGGTCGGGATACACCGGAGGATTACGGCGTTCTGACCTGGATGGATGATGCCGGGGTCTATCACGAGGAAAAAGTGACGAGTGAACAAGGTGATTATGCTCGCTATTACGATGCAATCTACGAAACGTTAATTAATGGTAAAGAAAAACTGGTGAAAGATGAAGAAACGTTACTGCAAATAAAGTTATTGCAGGAGGGGGTTCATGGTTTACATTAAGTGAGTTTATTTCCTTCGGGTTGTAGCATAATTAATGTTATTTTCTTTGTATAATAAGATTGGTTGTCACCGGTGGGAACGCCGGTGCATCTTGTTGTGCCTGTGATTAAATAATATAAAGCTATTTTTTAATTTCGGGAATCATATGAACATAAAAATGTCTGTACTTTGTACTGCAATGGTTACTGGTTTTTTTGTTTCGGGAATGACGCCGCTATATGCAACCTCGCTGACGCTTGAGGAACGTGTTGAGTTGCTGGAAAGCCAGCTCTCAGCCAATATTAAGGAGTTAGAAACAACAAAATCACAGCTTGAAAAGTATGAGTCTTCCCATCCAGTTCCCACGGGCCATACGGCTAACCCAGCGGTATTTTCGGAAGCATCAACGATTTCGTCAATGACTCTTAGTGAAATGAGTCAATATATTAAAGATGACATTGGCTTTAATTATTCTGGTTATTTTCGCTCGGGTTACGCGGCAGGAAATCAAGGCCCGGCAAAATCCTATGCGATAGGTTCGCTGGGCCGTTTCGGCCAGGAAAACAGCTCATGGTTCGACCTGGAACTCTCCCAGCGGGTCTATCACGAAGGTAATAAAACGGCTAAAGCTGTCGTGATGCTGGATGGTAACGTTGGTGGGCAATACAGCTCAGGCTGGTTTGACAACCGTTCCGACAACCTGCTGCAATTCTCGGACATTTATCTGACCACACGGGGCTTTTTGCCTTTCGCGCCGGAGGCCGATTTTTGGGTCGGCAAACATGCACTGCCGAAATTTGAAATCCAGATGCTGGATTTCAAATACCACAAAGCTGATTCTGCGGCCGGAATAGGGCTGGAGAACTGGCAACTGGGACCCGGAAAGGTCAACGTTGCATTAGTGCGCGAAGACCTGGATGCGCATGCCGTTGACAGTACTCTCAGTCAGACCCAGCAAATCAACACCAATACGCTGGACGCTCGCTATACCGCGATTCCACTGTGGGAGCGCGCTACGCTGGATGTTTTCGGACGCTATTCTGCGCCTAACAAAACCGATCTGAATAAGCGTGACGAGAATAATGGGACCTATTATAGCGTCAAGGATGCGTGGCATACGGGGGCGGTGTTGACGCAAAACTGGCAGGGGGGTGGGTTTGCTAACCTAACCGTGCAGATGGCCAGTAACTCAATCGCCAGTGGCATGGGGCTGGTAACGGATTCTGGTGCCTTGTATGGATATAACGGCCAATATTTTGGTGAGCACAGCAACGGTAAAGCCTGGCGCATTCTCTCGGAAGGTGAGAATTACTTACTGCCGGACGTTATTATGGCTCATGCACTGGTGTATGCGATGGGGGATGACGTTTACGATTATTTCACTGGTGCGCATACGGACTTCCACTCTACACGCGCGGTACTTCGCCCGGCTTATATCTGGGATACCTTTAACCAGACGGGTGTAGAATTAGGTTGGTTCGATCAGCGCAATACTTCCAGGGATAAGAAATACCATGAATCGGGTCTGAAAACGACGTTCTTTCATACCTTCAAAGTGGGGACCAGCATGCTGACCTCACGTCCGGAGGTCCGCTTCTTTGCCACGTATCTGAAATCCTTTGATAACGACATTACTCAATTCACCTTTAACGACGCCAGGAGAGAGCAATTCACCGTCGGCGCACAGGCGGAGGTCTGGTGGTAAATCGCTAAACCACTAAATCACTCATGAAGGTGGCCGTTGCCATGTTGATAACTGCCACCTTTTTTAATGACCATTCCGAAGCTACGGATTGATTATTCCGTATTTCCCGGGGTATCGGACCAGAATGGGTAGTCCGTATACCCTGTTTCATCGCCCCCGTACATCGTTGCACGGTTGACTTCGTTCAGCGGCCAGTCATTTGCGAGGCGCTCAGCCAGGTCCGGATTGGCGATGTAGGGTCGACCAAATCCGATCAGGTCGGTTTTCCCTTGTTGGAGATATGATTCGGCGCGAGACTTATCAAACCCTCCGGCAACGATCAGCGTGCCACTATATGCCGCGCGAAACGTGTCAATAAATCCGTCAGGAATAGCCTGTTCACCCAGCGTTTTCTGGTCACTCAGATGAACATACGCGAGTGAACGTTTGCTGAGCTTATCTGCCAACAGCAGCCAGGTTTCCTCTTCACCTTCAAAGGCGTGCATATCAAACAGGCGTCCGAACGGTGCCAGGCGGATCCCCGTTTTTTCCGCACCAATTGACTGCGAAATAGCATCGGTGACTTCCAGCACAAAGCGAAGGCGATTTTCAGGATTTATGCCGCCGTATTGATCCGTGCGGACGTTTAATCCGCCGTTGATAAACTGTTCCAGCAAATATCCGTTAGCGGCGTGGATTTCAACGCCATCAAACCCGGCACGTATCGCATTTTTCGCAGCCCTGACATAGTCCTGCACGACGTCCTGAATTTCAGCTATCGATAGGGCGCGTGGTGTTGGAACCGGAACCGGGCCAGGCTCACCGTTTTCATTCCGGGCGTAGCAGGTTGCGTTTTGGGCTTTCACTGGCACTGAACTTACGGGGAGTTGTCCATCCTTTTGCAGACTGGGATGTGAAATACGCCCGACGTGCCAGAGCTGAACATAAATTTTACCGCCCGCGTCATGGACTGCTTTTGTGGAGAGTTCCCAGCCCTTAACCTGCTCATCGTTATAAATACCGGGTGTAAAGAGATATCCCTGTCCCTGAACGGAGATCTGAGATCCTTCCGTGATAATTAACCCGGCCGAAGCCCGCTGCTGATAATATTTTGCCGTTAGCGCATCTGCGGTATCGCCCACGGTGGCGCGGGAACGTGTCATCGGTGCCATAACAATGCGATTGTGTAGCGTAGTGTCGCCGACCTTAACGGGTGTAAACAGCTTATCCATCTCTTTTCTCCTGTAATAAAGAAGCTATGATGATTGCCGAGACCCCGTAAGGGAATATCAGTTAGTTCCGAACAGAAGTGCCATAAAGTCTACTTTAGGGCGTTGGGGTGAACCGCATAATCCGAACGTCATTAATGACCGACTAATCCGATTAACTTTTTCATCTCCTGCACGAGTTTGTCTTTATCAGCCGCGGGCATTCGTTTTATTGCGCCAGGATTAAATCCGGTATGACATTTCATGGCCCGGGTGAAGGTCTGCTGTGATTCGTATCCATACTGTAAGGCAATTTCAATAACGGGATATGCCGTATTGATAAGGTCGATTGCCGCGTTGCTGAGTCGCAAAATTCGAATGTAGCGGCCAAGCGTGATGCCGGTGTGTTGTTTAAAAATCCTTTGCATATGCCAGCGCGAAAAACCTGCTCGCCGGGCCGTCGCTGCGATATCCAGCAACCTGATGGCGCTATTGCAAAAGATCTCGCCGACATGATTAATCTGCCGCAATACAGCTTTGTCGCCTTTGGTATGGCGGTAGGGCTGCCAGATGGGGCCAGAGCCAGCAGCATTCGGCCCCGACCCGCTCAGCCTATGGTGCTGCATTACAATCAGTATCAGCAGCGCCGCTACCGTGCCTTGCTAGACGAGTATGAAACCGCTTATCAGGCGTTTCGAACCCGGCAGAATATGAGCAAAAAAACCTGGACTGGCTCCATTATTGAATCGGCGACCAGCATGTCATACATGGGTGGACGCGAACATCTGCGTCAAACGGTACAAACGCGCGGTTTCAAATTAAAGTAGAAAAGCGTCAACCCATATGCTGCGCCACAAAGCGCGTCAGCAGCTCAGTCGCCTCGGGCGTGTCCTGAAGGTCCTGGGTCAACGTATCCGGGCACACGCCCGCACCGCGCAGTCTTTCCGCCCGGCTGTGAATAATGGTGGAGAGGATCGCCGGGGTGATCTCCGGGTGAAACTGGGAGGAGTATGCTTTCTCGCCGTAGCGCACTATCTGGAAGCGATCGTGCGCGGAGGTCGCCAGCGCGACGGCATCTTCCGGCAGGCGGGTGATGGTCTGCATATGGGTCAGCTGGGCGGGAAACTGGCGGGGCATATCGGCCAGCAGCGGGTCGTCACTGGCTGTCAGAGAAACCGTTTTACTGCCGATCTCGATGCCGTCAGGGTGATAGTCCACCTCGCCGCCGAGGGCGTGGGCCATCAGCTGATGGCCGTAGCAGACGCCGAAAACGGCGGCTCTGGCCGCAACGGCCTGGCGTATCCACGCTGCCGTTTGTTCGCTCCAGTCCAGACGGTCCGTCACCATCTCCCAGGCGCCGGTGATCACCGCCACGGTGCGGCTGTCGGGCGCGGGCAGGGGTTCACCGGCAAAGACGCGGATCGTCTGTACCGCGTGTTCCCAGCGCGCCAGCAGCGGGGCGAACCAGGTCGGGAGATCCCCGTGATGCGACTGAATATCGGCGGGCGGCATGCCCGTCTGGATCAACAGCAGAGTCGGAGCGGCGGGGGATGACATAGGGACTTCCTTCTGAGACGGGCGAACGATTGTCAGTCAGGCTAATAAAAAACGGCCCGACCGACAATGGAATAAAATTCAGGATCTCCCGACTAGCGCTTGTTCAGGTCGCTCAGCAGGATAGCGATGCTCTGTCCGCCCTGCGTCTGTTCGAGGGCGATTTTGGCGATAATGGTGAGCGGGACCGAAAGCAGCATCCCGACCAGCCCGAGCAGCCAGCCCCAGAAGATTAACGACAAAAACACCACCAGCGTCGACAGACCAAGGCCGCGACCCATCAGGCGCGGGTCGAGAATATTGCCGAAGATCAGGTTGATCAGCAGATAGCCGGTCAGCACCACCAGCGCGTCGTACAGCCCCCCGAAAACCAGCACCTGGGCAATCGGCGGGATGGCCGCCAGCACCGAGCCGATATTGGGAATATAGTTAAGCGCGAAGGCCAGCAGGCCCCAGATAAAGGCAAAGCGCACCTCCAGCAGCACCAGCATTCCCCAGATAATCACCCCGGTGACGAGGCTTATCGCGGTTTTCAGCACCAGATAGCGCGAAACGCTGTCCAGCGCGCGCTGGATCGCGCCCATGCCTTCCGTCGGGCGGGCCATCAGCTGCTGCAGTTTGGCCGGAAGCTGGGGAACTTCCAGCAGCATAAAGACCACCGTCAGCAGCAGTAAAAAGATGGATGACATGGCGCTGGAGAGCTGAGAGAGCAGGGTAGAAACCAGCGACATCGCCGCATTAGGATCGATATATTTAATCAGTTCATCCACCGAGATACCGATCCCGGCGCGCTGGAGCCAGGGCTCCAGATTTTGCAGCGGCACCACCAGGTATGAACGATACTGAGGCAGGGTTCGCGCCAGTTCGTTCAGGGAGGTGCCAAGATAGGCCAGCAGCAAAACGGCGATCAGCACGATGGCACCGACCAGCAGGCTTATCGCCAGCACCCGTGGGATCCGCCAGCGCACCATGCGCTGGACCACCGGGTTGAGCACCACGGCGATAAACAGCGCCAGAATAAAGGGCACGATAATATCGGCGGCAAGACGGATCCCGGCGAGGATGATCACCAGCATCCCCAGCATGATAACCAGCTTAAGGCCGTTAAGCGTAATGATGGGCCTGGACATGGCGGCTCCTGAATAAAAAGTATCGTCCGAGTGCATTAATAATAATATGCGCTGGCAGAAAATAAATTAACAAAAAACAAACGCCGCAGGTAAAGAAGTGAAAACCCGTTGAGTTAATGCGGCCGCTATGATAAAAATCTCAGCGTGTACAACTACAGAGGACAATTATCATCCGCAATGACGAGAAGCAATTCCGCGGATAATTGTAATTTTATGGACAATCTGTTCAGGACGTTAACTTCAATCGCTGTTCCCCCCTCATCATTACCCCTGCTTGTCGCTGACCAACACTGGCGCTCGGCCCTTTAGTCCCACTCCTGTTTCTACTGGCGCGTACGATTTCGCCAGAGGCTGATTTAATTTTTTACGGTTCACCGCCCGGGTGAGCTGCGATGGATTATATTCTCAAGCAGGAGAACACCATGTTTTATTGGATAGTATTAGCCCTCGCCATCGTTGCCGAAATTACCGGCACCCTGTCGATGAAATGGGCGAGCACAAGCGGCGGCAGCACCGGATTTATTATGATGCTGGTGATGATCTCTCTCTCCTATATTTTTCTGGCCTTTGCGGTAAAAAAAATCGCCCTCGGCGTGGCCTATGCGCTATGGGAAGGGATCGGTATTTTGCTTATCACTCTGTTCAGCGTCACGCTGTTTGACGAAAGCCTGTCACCGATGAAAATCGCCGGCCTGGCGACGCTGATCGTGGGGATTGTGCTGATTAAGTCCGGCACCCGTAAAGCGAAGAAAACCGGAGGCAGCCATGTCGCCGTTTGAGTGGGTCCATATTGCCTGGCTGGCGCTGGCCATCGTGCTGGAAATTATCGCTAATATCTTCCTGAAATACTCCGACGGCTTCCGCCGGCCGCTGTACGGCGTGCTTTCGCTGGCAGCGGTCCTGGGCGCATTCAGCGCCCTGTCACAGGCGATTAAGGGCATCGATCTCTCCGTGGCCTACGCCCTGTGGGGCGGATTCGGTATTGCCGCGACCCTGGCGGCGGGCTGGATACTCTTCGGCCAGCGCCTGAACCCCAAGGGTTGGGCAGGTCTGCTCTTGTTGGTCGTGGGTCTGGTGATGATAAAACTCGCCTGATGTGATCTCTGCCGTTATCTGCGGGCAGCGAAAATCTAAACCTGTATTACGCTTAACAAAAACATATCTGAACCCCGGTCCGTCCGGGGTTGAGGACCATAAATGGTTAATCTGTTTAGCTGGCGTAATATCCCTGGAGCAAAAACGCTGTTTGCCATGATATTTATGGCGGGCATCGGGCTGATTGTGTCTATTGTTGCCCTGCTGTATCTCTCGTTGCATCTGATCAGCACGAAATCCAACGACATCGACCGGCACCGCACGGCGCTGTCGGTAGAGGGTGCCGTACAGACGTCGGTCAACCGCGTCTGGTCCCTGGTTATCGATAACGCCGTCTGGGATGACGCCGTGCGCAAGGTTTACGCCCCGCAGCCGGATACCGGCTGGCTCTACAATACCTGGGGAGCCGGTTTTAAAATCAATAACCTGTATGACGGCACCTTTATCCTTGATGAGCAGTTTGATGTGCTGTGGGGCTCTTTTCGTAGCGAGCCTTTCAGCGAGCGGGATATTACTTTTTTTGGTGAAGGACTGCGGGCAATCATTAACGCCAATCGCGAGGCACTGCAGTCGGGGGAGCATATCTATGCCGGGCTAACCCGGACCCGGGCGGGGATTGCGTTTATCGGTATCGGCCTGGTCCGGCCGATGATTGGTCGCCTGCAGGTCTACGACGGCACCCGGCGCTATCTGGTGATCACGCGTCATCTTAATGCGCAGATCCTCACCAATCTCGGCAATACCTTCCAGATAAACGGCCTGAATTTCACCGACGGCACCCCCTCTGAATTTAGCGTGCCGCTGCGTAGCGCGGCGGATGAAGTGCTGGGCTATCTGAACTGGACCCCGCGTCTGCCGGGCGTGGAAGCGGCAAAGGCCGCCTCCGGGGATATCACCCGTATTGTGTTGCTGGCGTCGGGGCTGATTACGCTATTTATCCTGCTCAGCAGCGTCGGCCTGTATAAACTGGCCCGGGGTGAGCGGCTGGCGCGGGAAACCGCGCTGACCGACTGGCTAAGCCATCTGCCCAACCGGCGGGCGCTGATTGAACGACTCGATGAGATCAGCGCCCGGGGCGAGACGGATATTAAAAGCGTGGTCTTTATCGATCTCGACGGCTTCAAGGACGTCAATGATGTCTATGGCCATGACGTGGGCGACGAGCTGATCGTCAGCATTGCCGGGGTGCTTAAGGTTAAGGTGCCGAACGGCGGGATGCTGGCGCGCATGGGCGGAGATGAGTTCGCCATGACGATTGGCGGGCTGCATGCGGCGGCCAAAGCGGCGGCTTTTGCCGGTAGCGTACTGGAGTTTTTCAACGCGCCCATCCGACTGGGAGAGCGTACGCTGCATATGGGTGCCAGTATCGGTATTGCCAGCGGTTCCCTGGTAGAGTGCACCAGTTCGGAGCTGTTCCGTCGGGCGGATATCGCCATGTACCATTCCAAAATCACCGGCAAAGGGCGCGTCACGCACTACGACGCCGAGCTGAACAGCGCCCGTGAATATCAGCTGATGGTCGAACGCGATATTCGTTACGGTCTGGAAAACGACGAGTTCGACGTCTGGTATCAGCCTATTGTTGATGCCGTCAGCCTGAAAATGATCGGCGTCGAGGCGCTGGTTCGCTGGCCGCGCCGTGGGTTTGGCGAGCTGAAGCCGGATGAGTTTATCGCCATTGCCGAATCCAGCGGCCTGATTTACGCCCTCGGACAGTTTGTGCTGCGCCGGGCCTGTCACGATCTGCAGCCGATGAGCGATCTGAAGCTGTCGGTGAATATCTCTCCCGCCCAGTTCCGCGACCCGGAATTTGAAGACAAAGTGGCCGGAGTGCTGGCGCTAACCCGTTTCCCGGCCCGCCGCCTGCAGCTGGAAGTGACCGAAACCTACGTTCTGGAAAACCCGGAGCGCGCCCGCACGGCGATCGTCAATCTGAAAGCGCTGGGCACCTCCGTCGCGCTGGATGACTTTGGCACCGGCTACTCCAGCATCGGCTATCTGCGGCGCTTTAATTTCGACAATATCAAGATCGATAAGTCGCTCGCCGGGCTGGTGGACAGCGACGGACAGGCGGCCGCGCTGGTAAGCGGGACCATTCGCATTGCCAGCGCGCTGGGAATGACGGTCACGGCCGAAGGGGTGGAAAACGAGAAACAGCTTCGCCAGCTGCAGTTGGCCGGCTGCGACCAGCTACAGGGCTACTATTTTAGCGAGCCGGTACCGCTGGAGGCGCTGTTAAAGAGCTATCGTCAGCCGGAAGCCTTTATGGATGCACCAGTGCTTCCAGTTTATCGCGGAAACCCGTGATGGCGACGGCCCGGTTATCCGCCCGCCAGCGATCTTCCGCGGCAGGCGCGGAACTCTGAACGGCAATCAGCTGCCAGCCGTCGGCGGTCTTTAACATCAGCGGCGATCCGCTGTCGCCGGGAAGGGTATCGCACTGGTGGGAAAGCACCGTACTTTGCGCCCAGCCGGTGACCAGACAGTCGCTGTGGCTGTACAGCGTATCGAGATGATCCTGCGGATAGCCCGACTGCGTCACCTTACGGTCGGCGGCTTTTAAGGCGGCGATCAGCGCGTCCTTATCACCGCTAAAAAGCGGCAGCGGCGTAATACCGCCGGGCGGGTTACGCAGAACGATCACGCCAAAATCCCAGGAGGCGGCGGCGGGGGGAACAATCCAGCCGTCGCCGTCCGCTTTCAGACGCCGTCCCAGAGAGGGTTCGACCCGGCCTTCAATGCCGTGAATTTCATAGCGCCAGAGACCTTTCTGCGACACAAAGCGCAGAACCAGCGCTTTATCGGGGCGGCCACGCGGCGGCGTCAGCAGACAGTGTCCGGCGGTCAGCGCAAGATGGGGAGAGATCAGGGTGGCGGTACAGAGATTGCCGCTGGCAGTTTCCAGCTGGCCGATGGCATCCCAGGGTGCAGCGGCAGGATTGCTGACGCGCGTGCGGTCGTCATGACCGAAAAACAGCGTCTTGATCGCTTCAGCGTCGCTATCGGCATCATCGGCCAGGGCCTGCGTGGAACACAGCAGCAACGATCCCAGTAACACTACAACGCATCTACGCATATTACTCTCTGTGGGGTAATTATGATGATTCAGAACCTGTTCCCGTCGCCGGGGAAAGGCGGCACCGGGGGTAAACCCGGTGAGATAACTATAGACGGAGCGCGGGAAAAACGGGATTAAAATCAGCGAGCCAGGCTCAGCTAAGGAAAAAGCGGGTCGCGATCAGCGCGCACAGAATCAGCATCAGGAAGATTATCTCAAATCGGTAGCGCCGCAGCATGATGCTCTCCGAAAAAAAAGCGGCGCCTTCACCCGGAGGATCCAGCGCCGGCTTATCACGATACCTGAATCATCAGGCAGCCAGATTATGCAGCCGGCTGAGCGGCCGGTTTAGCGGCTTCGTGCTTAACGTGTTTTTTGTGTTTTTTTGCAGCCTGCGCCTTCTGGGCAACCGGCTTAGCGGCTTCTTTTTTGTGTTTCTTAGCGGCCTGGGCTTTCTGCTCTACCGGTTTGGTCGCGTCAGCTTTAGCTTCTTTTTTGTGTTTCTTCGCAGCCTGCGCTTTCTGCGCAGCGGCTTTTTTATGCTTCATGTGGTGTTGCGCTTTTGCCGGTGCGGCGTGGGTGGCCGGAGCAGCAGCGGTCGCCGGAGCGGTGGTAACGGTGTCAGCAGCGAAAGCGGCAGATGACAGACCCATAGCAGCGGCAACAACCAGAGCTAATACTTTATTCATTCTCATACCCTCGAATTGGTTTTTCATTCAACCCCACTGCGGGGCCGTTGAAATAACTATATCCTTCCTCTTCAGGGGCTTCCGTGAGTGATTGGTATCGGCGTGTAACGGAATGTACAACGCCGGGTACGAGCCCCGGCGCCGGGGGAGATTACAGGTAGCGTTGGGTCAGATGCTGGCGGAAATAGTCGCTGTTAAGGTCTTCGCCGGTCGCCTGCTGGATCAGCTGAGAAGTGCTGAAACGGCTGCCGTGCTGCCAGATATTCTGGCGCAGCCAGTCGAACAGGGCGGAGAAATCTCCGGTGGCGATCGCGGTATCCAGGCCCGGCAGCGCCTTGCGTGCGGCGGCAAACAGCTGCGCGGCGTACATCGCACCCAGGGTGTAGGACGGGAAGTAGCCAAAGCTGCCGTCGGTCCAGTGAATATCCTGCATACAGCCGTTGCGATAATTGCCTTTCGTCGACAGGCCCAGGTATGCCTGCATCTTCTCATCCCACAGCGCGGGGATATCGTCGACCTCGATCGCGCCGTCGATCAGCGCCCGCTCAATCTCATAGCGCAGGATCACGTGCGCCGGGTAGCTAACCTCATCCGCGTCGACGCGAATATAGCCTGCTTCAACACGCTGGTTCCAGCCGACAAAATTATCCAGCGCGAACGCAGGCTGTGCGCCAAAACGCCGGGTAATGGCCGGAAGGAGGTTTTTAATAAAGGCATCGCTGCGGCCAAGCTGCATCTCAAAGAACAGGCTCTGGGATTCGTGAATAGCGGTCGATCGCGCCAGCGCTACCGGCTGTCCGAGCCACTCGCGGGGCAGATTCTGCTCATAGCGGGCATGGCCGGTTTCATGCACCACGCCAAACAGGGCGCTGAGCATTTCGTTTTCATCATAGCGGGTGGTGATGCGCACATCTTCCGGCACGCCGCCGCAGAACGGATGCGCACTGACGTCGAGACGACCCGCGTTAAAATCGAAGCCCAGCAGGGTCATGGCATCGATACCCAGTTCGCGCTGAGTGGCGACCGGGAACGGCCCCTGTGGCGCAATCAGCGTCTGCTGCGCCTGCTTTTCCACAACGCGCTTTAACAGGTCCGGCAGCCAGCTTTTCAGATCGTTGAACAGCGTATCCAGACGGGCGCTGGTCATATCCGGCTCGTACAGATCGAGCAGGGCATCGTAAGGGGAACAGCCTTTAGCGTCGGCGCGAAGGCGGGCTTCTTCCCGGCTTAATTTCACCACCTGCTTCAGGTTTTCAGCAAACCCTTGCCAGTCATTGGCGGGACGCTGGGTGCGCCAGGCATGCTCGCAGCGGCTACCGGCCAGGGACTTGGCCTCCACCAGCGCTTCCGGCAGCAGCGCCGCCTGCTGATAGTGGCGGGTCATTTCCCGCAGGTTAGCCTGTTCAATCTCGTTAAGATCTTCCTGCTGTGCGCCGCTTAGCCAGCCCGCAACCTGTTTGTCCGTCAGAAGCTGGTGCTGCAGTACGCTCAGCTCCGCCAGGGCTTCACCACGCGCCGCGCTGCCGCCCGGCGGCATCATGGCAAACATATCCCAGCCGGCGATGGCGGAAAGATGGGAAAAACGAGAAAGACGCTGGAAAAGACGCGTGAGATGTTGATAATTGTCGCTGGCCATAATTCCTCGATTCGGCTGAAAGGTATCTCGTTGAGTATATTGTTTTTTATCCAGGCGAATAGCTTTTTGAGGCAGTTATCATTTTTTTCCCCTCAATAAGCTAGAATTTATGCCGATAACCCCTCATGACACACAGCAAATTATGAATCCGTATATTTGGGTTTTTGTGATTTTGCTGTCGCTGGACGCGGTTCGGGAGATGGTGGGTCAAGCCTCAATTCTCGGGCTGTGGTAACAGGACGGCAGTTTTATGCAGCGGATGGTTCCGCCATCCGCTGTATTCTTGCTGCCGTAAAATTGTTCTTCTCTTTCTTACCCCAGACGCCGATGCAAATGCCTTCCCGTCAACAGCGCGGCCACTAGCATCAGCGCGATAAAGCCCCCGACGCCGTTCCAGCCAAAGCGATGCCAGAAGACGCCGCCAAGCGTGCCCGCGATGCTGGAACCGAGATAGTAGCTAAACAGATACAGCGACGAGGCCTGGCCGCGTGCACGACGGGCGCGGGGGCCGATCCAGCTGCTGGCGACCGAGTGGGCGGCAAAAAATCCGGCGGAAAACAGCAGCATCCCGGCGAAAATTAGCCACAGGGACGAGAGCAGCGTCAGCAGCAGCCCACAGAGCATCACCGCAATAAAGAAGATCATCACCGGTCCGCGACCGTAGCGGACGGTCATGGCTCCGGCGCGAGGCGAACTCCAGGTCCCGGTCAGATAGGCGACCGACAGCAGGCCCACCACCGCCTGGCTCAGGGACCAGGGCGACAGCATCAGGCGATAGCCAATATAGTTAAACAGGGTCACGAAAGAGCCCATCAGCAGAAAGCCCTGCAGGAACAGCAGCGGCAGGCCGCGGTCGCGCCAGTGAAGGCGGAAGTTGATCAGCAGGGATTTGGGCTTCAGCGAGGCGGGCCGGAAGTGACGCGACGCCGGCAGAATCTTCCAGAACATCAGCGCCGCCGCCAGAGCGAAACAGCCAATCACCGCGACGGCGATACGCCAGCTAAAAAAGTCGGTAAAAATCCCGCTCAGAAGACGACCGCTCATCCCACCGATGGAGTTACCGCTGATATACAGTCCCATCGAGAAAGCCACAAAGCTGGGGTGGATCTCCTCGCTCAGATAGGTCATGCCCACCGCCGCCACGCCGCTCAGAGAAAGCCCCACCAGGGCACGCATCAGCAGAATGCCGTGCCAGCTGGTCATCATCGTCGACAGCAGCGTACAGCAGGAGGCCAGCAGCAGGGCGGTGACCATCACCGGTTTGCGTCCGATGGCGTCGGAGAGCGGGCCGGTAAACAGCAGCCCGATAGCCAGCATCGCCGTCGAAATAGAGAGCGAAATACTGCTGCTGGCGGGGGAAACGCCAAATTCATGCGACAGCACCGGCAGGATCGGCTGGACGCAGTAGAGCAGGGCGAAAGTCGCGAGACCGGCGGAGAACAGGGCCAGGGTGACGCGAATAAAGGCAGAGGTGCCACGTTGAATAAAAGGGACCGACCGGGAAACGGATGGCGCGCTAACGTCGGGGGCCGAAGTCACGTCAGCGGTTGTTGTACGACTCACTTAGGATCCTTAGTTTTACATCACGATATAACCACCTCCACAGGGTAGGAAAATGTAAATATTCTGTCTAATATATTAATAATCTCAAATAAGACGTTTAACCTATGAATGTTGAGCTTCGTCATCTGCGTTACTTTGTGGCGGTCGCCGAGGAGCTGCATTTTGGCCGCGCCGCCGCCCGCCTGAATATCTCCCAGCCGCCCCTGAGCCAGCAGATCCAGATCCTTGAGCAGCAGGTTGGTGCGCGCCTGCTGGCCCGCACTAACCGCAGCGTCAGCCTGACGGCAGCGGGCCGACAGTTTCTCGCCGACAGTCGACAGATCCTCAGCCAGGTCGAAGAGGCCGCCGCCCGCGCCGAGCGCCTGCATTTGGGGGAAAGCGGGGAGCTGCGGCTGGGATTCACCTCTTCCGCGCCCTTTATTAAAGCCGTCTCCGATACTCTGTCGCAGTTTCGCCAGCGCTATGGGGATGTCCATATTCAGACCCGCGAAACCAACACCCGGGAGCAGATCGCGCCCCTGAATGACGGTACCCTGGATCTGGGCCTGATGCGCAATACCATCCTGCCGGAAAGCCTTGCCTGGCAGCCCATCCTGCGCGAGCCGCTGCTGGCGATGATCCACCGCGACCATCCCCTGGCACAGCAGGAGGCGGTCAGCCTGGCAGCGCTCGCGGCGGAGCCTTTTGTCTTTTTCGACCCGCACGTGGGGACCGGACTGTACGACGATATTCTTGGGCTGATGCGCCGCTACGGACTGTCGCCGGTGATTACGCAGGAGGTGGGCGAGGCGATGACCATTATTGGCCTGGTGGCCGCCGGGCTGGGCGTGTCGATTCTGCCCGCCTCATTTCGCCGGGTGAAGCTGACGGAAATGCGCTGGGTGTCGATTCTGGAGCCGGATGCAGTATCAGAAATGTGGCTGGTCTGGTCCCGACATCATGAGCTGAGCGGTCCGGCGGCGCAGTTTAAGGCGCTGTTGCTTAAGGCGGCAAACAGGCGCGAAGAGGGGTAAAAATGTGCGGTAAATCACATGGCTAAGTAAAAATTTGACGGCCTGAATGAAGTCCTTCACCATAGCCGCAGTTTATTTCGAACCGCGAAAATAAAGGGAGTATGAGGTGGTAGCGGATAGTCAGCCCGGGCATATCGATCAAATTAAGCAAACTAACGCGGGCGCAGTGTATCGCCTGATTGACCAGCTTGGCCCGGTTTCGCGTATCGATCTCTCCCGTCTGGCACAGCTGGCCCCGGCCAGTATTACCAAAATCGTGCGCGAAATGCTCGAAGCGCATCTGGTCCAGGAGACGGAAATTCAGGAGCCGGGCAGCCGCGGCCGTCCGGCGGTCGGGCTGATGGTGGAAACCGAGGCCTGGCACTATCTCTCTTTGCGGATTAATCGCGGGGTGATCCATCTGGCCCTGCGCGATCTCAGCAGCAAATGCGTGGTCGAAGAGCAGCACCCGCTGCCGCTGGTGGCGGAAGAGCCGCTGCTGACGCGGATCATCAATCATATCGACCAGTTCTTTATTCGCCAGCAGCAGAAGCTGGAACGTCTGACCTCCATCGCTATCACCTTGCCGGGCATTATTGATACGGAAAACGGCATCGTGCACCGGATGCCGTTCTATGACGACGTCAAAGAGATGCCGCTGGGCGAAACCCTGCAGGCCCATACGGGCGTGCCGGTCTTTATGCAGCACGATATCAGCGCCTGGACCATGGCAGAGGCGCTCTTTGGCGCGGCGCGGGGCGCACGCGATGTGATTCAGGTGGTGATCGACCATAACGTCGGGGCCGGGGTGATCACCGACGGTCGTCTGCTGCACGCGGGCAGCAGCAGCCTGGTGGAGATTGGCCATACCCAGGTCGATCCTTACGGCAAGCGCTGCTACTGCGGCAATCATGGCTGTCTGGAAACCATCGCCAGTATCGACAGCGTTCTGGAGCTGGCGCAGGTGCGGATGAATCAGTCGATGAGCTCCATGCTGCACGGGCAGCCGCTGAGCGTTGACTCCCTGTGTCAGGCGGCGCTGCAGGGCGATCTCCTGGCGAAGGATATTATTGCCGGGGTTGGCACCAACGTCGGCAGGATCATCGCTATTATGGTGAACCTGTTTAATCCTCAAAAAATTCTTATCGGTTCACCGCTGAATCAGGCGGCGGAAATTCTGTTTCCGGCTATCGCCGACTGCATTCGCCAGCAGTCGCTTCCCGCCTGGAGTCGCCATATCGTCGTTGAAAGCACCCAGTTTTCGAATCAGGGCACCATGACCAGTGCCGCACTGGTTAAGGATGCGATGTACAACGGCTCGCTGCTGATCCGTTTGCTGCAGGGTTAACCTTTTTCATAGTTAACCGAAATATTGCGCTATCTCAAGCTGGCTGCCGATCCCTTCACGTAAACTCTATCCATTCTGAATTATTACTTTAGTTGATATTTACAGGCATAGCGTGGAGTGAGTAATGCTTAAGCGTTTCTTTGTCACAGGTACAGATACTGCCGTCGGGAAGACCGTAGTGTCCCGTGCGTTACTGCAGGCGCTTGCCGCCAGCGGTAAGCAGGTGGCGGGCTACAAACCCGTTGCGAAGGGAAGTAAAGAGACGCCGGAAGGGTTGCGCAACCGGGACGCACTGGTGCTACAAAGCGTCTCAACGCTGTCTTTGCCCTATGAGGCCGTCAATCCCGTTGCGCTGAGCGAAGAAGAGAGCAGCGTGGCGCACAGCAGCCCGGTTAACTACGAGCTGATCTCCCGGGGGCTTGAGAGCCTCAGCGGCCAGGTTGATCACGTCGTGGTCGAAGGCACCGGCGGCTGGCGCAGTCTGATGAACGATCTGCGCCCGCTTTCTGAGTGGGTGGTGCAGGAACAGCTGCCGGTATTGATGGTGGTGGGGATCCAGGAAGGCTGCATTAACCATGCGCTGCTGACGGCGCAGGCGATTGCCAATGATGGTCTGCCGCTGGTGGGCTGGGTGGCTAACCGGATTAACCCCGGTCTGGCGCACTACGCGGAAATTATCGAGGTGCTGAGCAAAAAACTGCCGGGGCCGCTGGTGGGGGAATTGCCCTATCTGCCGCGTGCCGAACAGCGCGAGCTGGCCCAGTATATCGATCTCTCCCGGCTGGATCGGGAACTGACGATGGCCAAAGCCATCGCCTGATCCCGGCGTAAAATGGCCCCGATAATCGGGGCCATTTTTTTAGCTGTCGCTATGAATGTTCAGCGCCCGCCGCGTGCGGCCCGAGCTGAGATAGTCGGCAATATAATCCTGCGAAATCTCGCCGTTATAGCGGCCTTCCTCATCGACAATCGGCATCCAGCTGGTGTTGCTCTCATACAGCTTCGACAGCACCACCCTCAGGTTATCCTCGGCTTTACCGGTAACGCGGAAGGGGTGCAGGCTGTCGGCGCAGCTGCCGCTGGCGTTGCGCGCTTCCCGACGTTTAACAAAGCCCAGCGGCTTGCCGTCATCGTCCACCACCGTAATGGCGCGAATATCGTTATCGTCCATGGTGCCGAAGGCTTCGGCCAGCGAGGTTGAGCGCCGCACGGTGATCGTCGGCTGCTGGTCGGTGACGTCGCCCGCCGAGACCAGCAGCAGGCGTTTCAGGGTGCGGTCCTGGCCGACAAAGGAGCCGACAAACTCATTGGCCGGTTTCGCCAGCAGCTCGTCCGGGCTGGCGCACTGGACGATACGTCCCTGGCGGAAGACGGCGATACGGTCGCCCAGCTTCAGGGCTTCGTCAATATCGTGGCTGACCAGCATCACGGTCTTTTTCAGCGCCCGCTGCATCTCCAGGAACTGGTTCTGGATCACCTCACGGTTAATCGGGTCCACCGCGCCAAAGGGTTCATCCATCAGCAGCACCGGCGGATCCGCCGCCAGGGCGCGGATCACGCCGATACGCTGCTGCTGGCCGCCGGACATCTCTTTCGGGTAGCGGTGGAGAAACTTCTTCGCATCCAGGGCGACCATCTCCATCAGCTCCTGGGCGCGTGTTTTACAGCGGGCCTTATCCCAGCCCAGCATCCTCGGCACCACGGTAATGTTCTCCTCAATGGTCATATTGGGGAACAGGCCGATCTGCTGGATCACATAGCCAATATTGCGGCGCAGGGTTACGGTGTCCATATCGCTGGTGTCTTCACCGTTAATCAGGATCTTGCCGCTGCTCGGGGTAATCAGTCGGTTAATCATCTTCAGGGTGGTGGTTTTGCCGCAGCCGGACGGCCCCAGCAGTACGCACATTTCACCTTCAGGGACGTTCAGATTGACGTTATCGACGGCGTTAAAGGTCTGGCCGTTCTTCTGGGCGAACTGTTTAGTCAGATTTTCAAGTTTAATCATTAGCGAATCCCCTTAGGCGTCAGCACAACTTGCAGACGATGCAATAACCAGTCGAGCGCAATAGCCAGCACACAAATCATCAGCGCACCGGCAATGAGCATACGAATATCGCTCCCGCCGATGCCGTTCAGTAACAGCAGCCCCAGGCCGCCCGCGCCGATCACGGCAGCGATAGCCATCACGCCGATATTCATCACCACGGCGGTACGGATGCCGCCGAAAATCACCGGCAGCGCCATCGGGATTTCTACCCAGCGCAGGCGCTGCCAGAAGGTCATCCCGATACCGCGTCCCGCTTCCTGCAGGCCCGGCGGCAGGCTGTCCAGCGCCGTATGGGTATTACGGACGATGGGCAGCAGGGAATAAAGAAACACGGCGGTAATTGCCGGCAGGGCACCAATACCCTGACCGATCAGCGAAAAGAGCGGGATCATCAGTCCAAACAGGGCGATGGACGGAATGGTCAGCACCAGCGTGGCCAGACCGAGGACCGGCGTGGCCAGCCATTTATGCCGCACGATCAGGATCCCCAGCGGAACGCCGATAATAATCGCCAGGCCCACGGCCAGCCCGACCAGCCACAGATGCTGGAAGGTCAGGGTGGCGAGGTAGCCCGCGTTGTCCATCATGTAGTGAAGGGTTTCCATCATCTCTCCTTACAGCAGGCCTTTGGCGTGCAGAAAATCGCGGGCGACCTGCTGCGGCGTCAGGTGGTCAATATCCACCTTCGCATTCAGGTCGGTGATGGCCTCGTTATCCAGCAGGCCGGAGAGGGTATTTAGCGCCTCTTCCAGCCCCGGATTGGCTTCCAGCGTGTCTTTACGTACCACAGGCGTGACAGCGTAACTTGGGAAGAAGCCCTTATCATCTTCCAGCACCTTGAGGTCGAAGCCTTTCACCCGTCCGTCGGTGGTGTAGATCAGACCGGCATCGACAAAGCCGTCGCGGATGGCGTTATAGACCAGGCCGGGGTCCATCTGGCGGATTTGCGGGCGGTCCAGCGCCATGTGGTAGGCGTCCTGCAGCGGCTTCATCCCGTCGCTGCGTCCGGCAAACTCCAGGTCCAGCCCCAGCAGCCAGTTGTTATCCGGGTCGGTCTGACGGATATGTTCGATTTTTGCCACCATCTCCGACAGGGTGTTGATATTTTCGGCTTCCGCACGCTTGCGCTGCATGGCAAAGGCGTAGGTGTTGTTCATGGCGGCCGGTTTTAGCCACACCAGACCGTGCTTCGCGTCCAGCCGTTTCACCGTGGCATACGACTCCTCGGGGGACATCCGCTCGTTGATATGGTTAAAGATAATCAGCGAGGTGCCGGTGTACTCCCATGTCATATCAATCTGTTTATTGATCATCGCATTACGGGAGATCACGGTGGCGATATTGGTTTGCGGCTGAACCTGAAAGCCCTTTTTCTGCAGATACTGCACGGTCATTGCGGACAGAATATGCTGTTCGGTAAAGCTTTTGGTGGCGAGGATTAACGGCGCAGCCAGTGCCTGACTGCTCAGCAGCACGCTGGCCGCCAGTGCGCCTAAAAGGTATCGAAAACGTTTCATTATTGTGCTCCCTGTTATCGTTATCGGGCGGTGTGTGGGCTAAGCAGACGGCCCAGTCCGGCCAGCAGCACATCGAGGATCAGGGCGAACAGCGCGGTGGCCGCCGCGCCGAGGATCAGCGTCGGGAAGTCATTCAGGTAGATACCGGGGAAAATCAGCTCGCCGTAGCTGCTGGCACCAATCAGGAAGGCCAGCGGCGCGGTACCCACGTTAATGGCGGTGGCGATGCGGACCCCGGAGAGGATCACCGGCCAGGCGTTGGGGATTTCCACCTGGCGCAGACGCTGCCAGCGGGTCATGCCGATACCGTTCGCCGCTTCCAGTAACGAAGGCGGAACGGAGCAGAGTCCGGCGTAGGTGTTACGCACAATCGGCAGCAGCGACGCGAGGAACAGGGCGATAATCGCTGGCGTATCACCAATACCGAGAACCACCATCGCCAGCGCCAGTACCGCCAGCGGGGGCAGCGTATTGCCGACGTTAAAAATCTGCATCACATATTCAGCGACGCCGCGGGCGGCTGGCCGACTGAGCAGAACGCCGCTGGGGATACCGACCAGCAGGGCCAGAAACATCGAGCTAAAGACCAGAATCAGATGCTGCTGGCCGAGATAGATCAAATCTACTTTCCGTGCCTGCAGAGTATCGAGTCCGATACCCCAGGCCAGCAGGCCAAGCACAGCAATAATGGCCGCAATAAACAGCAGCGCGCGTTGGAGGGGGGATGCTTGCATTGCAGTGTGTCTCCCTGTGTGCATGCGTTATAGCAACGAAAATGCGTTGCCTGTTGTTATGCCATGTTCCGGCAGGGTGTAAAAAGCTATAGCAAGGGGTCGGGAATGATTCCAGTGAATGACAAAGATGAGGGACAGGAAGATGCCGTGGAAACAGGGTGTTACGCCTTATACCGTCTTGTATGCGGGGGCATGGTAAAGAATAGTCTTAAAACATGACAACCGAAGTGACACCGTAACTAAATGGCCGGGCGGCTGCCCGGCCGGGAGGGTTAACGGAACAGGGGTTTATCGGCCACCGGGATCAGCAGGCGACTCTGCCAGTCAGCGAGGGTCAGCTGCGCGAGCTGACCGAGAGCGGCATAGAACGGGTGCGTCGCCGTCTGAGTAAAGACCGTCAGAAAACGCCCGGCCCAGGGCAACAGATGCCAGGCCAGCAGTCGATCGCTGGCGTCCTGACGACCGCTCTCGCAGAGCCAGGCCGCCAGCAGCAGCAGGGTGCCAAAATGGTCTTCCGGCTCGTTCTGTGCCGACTCAAAAGCGATAGCCTCCTCACGCATCCACTGACGCAGCGCCAGGGTGGAGTCGCCGAACAGGACCGATTCGCGATCCAGCCAGACGGAACCCCAGGGCGACGCTGGCAGGGCATCCGGGCCGATAAACAGCCGCTGCCACGCCTCTGCCAGCGGCTCCTCACAGGGCGTGCTGAACGCGTCCGTCAGCGGCGCGAGTACCGCTTCCGGCAGCGGCCAGTCCTCCTGCCAGGTGCCGCGCTGAAAGGCCGCCACCAGCGGGGCGGCCTGGTCACTGTCAGGAGCAAAGTAAAACAGCGCCCCCAGCGCCCGGGCGGTCATGGCAAATGTTGCCTGTTGCTCCGGCGTCATCCGGCCACCGCCATACCGACGGTCATATGCAGGCCGTAGAAGAGGCCGCGACCAATCAGCTCCCCGACAAGCACCAGCAGCAGACCGACCAGCAGGCTGGCGATACGCGGCTGCTTACGCAGTACCAGCGGACAAATCCAGCAGCCCAGACCGGCGGCCAGCAGCAGTATCCGGGCCACCTGCCAGGCGGCATAGTCCGGTACCAGCGCCCGGGCCTGCTGTACGGAGCTGTGAATCTCGCCGAGCGCCACGCTCTGCATAATCGCTACTGCAACCGTGGCCAGCAGCGCCAGAACGCTGAGCGCGGCGAAGATTTTGCCGTTGAAGGGCATCCGGGCCACGCGCAGCAGCAGGGCGGCAAACAGCGGACCGGTCAGCACGACGGTGAGGAAAAAGGCGCTGGTGGTGTAGCCGTTATGCCAGGTCGGGACCGTGTCGATCTGATAAACCCGGGTCATCGCCAGCACAAACAGCAGTCCCAGCACCATCGTGACGGCGAGCCATACCTGCCCCGGACGCGCGGGCATCTTGCCCAGAAACGCTATCAGCCACCCGATACCGCCGACGGCGAAAAACAGCGAGCCGCTGGCGATTTCGTTGCTCAGAGCCGAAGCGCCAATACGATTAAGCGAGTTAAAGGCGCGGAGCGGCGAACCGAGGTGGATCACCGAGGCCAGGAAGGCGACGCCCATCACCAGCCAGAGGAAAAACATCGACCTGACAACGCGCTGCCGGGCGGCCTCGTCGTCGCGTAACGCGCACCAGCCGAGGCCGGTAATGATTACGCCACCGACCACGCACTGGCCCAGCACGGTGAACAGAACCAGCGGCCATTCATGCCATCCATTGCCCATTTTATACCTCCTGCGGATTGGCCAGGAAGCCGGTGGTATCCCCACAGGGACGGCTATTGGCGTTAGGTTTGATCACGATATTCGGGTGGGTAAAACGCGCCGAAGGCAGCGGGGCGACCGCGGCCAGTTCACCGTGCTGTTTGCGCAGTTCGTCGATGGGACCGAACTCCAGGGCGCGCAGCGGACAGGACTCGACGCAGACAGGCTTCAGCCCGTCGGCAACGCGGCTATGACAGCCGTCGCACTTGGTCATGTGCCCTTTGGCGGCGTTATACTGCGGCGCACCGTACGGGCAGGCCATATGGCAGTAGCGACAGCCGATACAGACATCCTCGTTGACCACCACAAAACCGTCATCGCGCTTATGCATCGCGCCGCTCGGGCACACTTTGGTACAGGCCGGATCCTCGCAGTGGTTACAGGAGATCGAGAGGTAATAGGCAAACACGTTCTGGTGCCAGACGCCGTTATCCTCCTGCCAGTCGCCACCCGCGTACTCATAAATGCGGCGGAAACTGACATCGGGGGTTAAGTCTTTGTAATCTTTACAGGCCAGCTCGCAGGTTTTGCAACCGGTGCAGCGGGCGGAATCAATAAAAAAACCATACTGGGTTGTCATCGCTTACTCCTCAAACCTTCTCGATTTCCACCAGATTGGTGTGCTGTGGGTTACCCTTCGCTAAAGGAGAAGGTCGGTGGGTCGTCAGGGTATTGACGCAGGCGCCGTGGTCGACACGATCCCCATCCATATCGGCGTTATGCCAGGCACCCTGGCCCATGGCGCTGACGCCGGGCATGATTCGCGGCGTGACTTTTGCCGGAATATGTACCTCGCCGCGGGCGTTAAAGACGCGAACCATATCGCCATTGGCGATCCCACGCTTTTGCGCATCGATGGGGTTAAGCCACACTTCCTGGCGGCAGGCGGCCTGCAGGACGTCAACGTTACCGTAGGTAGAGTGGGTGCGGGCTTTATAGTGGAAGCCGAACAGCTGTAGCGGGAAGGTGCTGCGCTGCGGATCGTCCCAGCCTTCAAAAGTCGAGGCGTAAACCGGCAGCGGGCTGATGGTTTCATCTTTTTCCAGTTCCCAGCTGGCGGCAATGTCAGCCAGCCTGGCGGAGTAAATCTCGATTTTACCCGACGGCGTTTTCAACGGATTCGCCTGCGGGTCGTCGCGGAATTTTTTATAGGCCACAAAGTGTCCGTTCGGATCTTTGCGCTTATAAATGCCCATTTTCTTCAGCTCTTCATATCCCGGCAGCGCCGGATCTTTGGCCTGCATTTTGGCGTAGAGATACTGTAGCCACTCGGCCTGGGTCCGGCCTTCGGTAAAGCGCTGATGGACATCGTCACCGAGGCGTTTCGCCACTTCGCTCATAATCCAGTAAATCGGCTTACGTTCGAACTTCGGCGTGGTGACCGGCTGGATAAAGATCAGATAGCCCATATTCCCGGCGTAGTCGTTGGGGATGATATCTTCCTGTTCGACGGTCATCAGATCCGGCAGCAGAATATCGGCATAGCGGGCAGAGGAGGTCATAAAGTTCTCAATGACCACAATCATTTCGCACTTGCTGTCATCCTGCAGGATTTCGTGGGTTTTATTGATCTCCGAATGCTGATTGACCAGGGCGTTACCGGCGTAGTTCCAGATAAACTTAATCGGTACGTCGAGCTTATCTTTGCCGCGCACGCCGTCGCGGGTAGCGGTCATTTCCGCGCCGCGAACAATCGCGTCGGTCCAGCTAAAACAGGAGATGGACGTTTTCACAGGATTAGGCGGGATCGGCATACGCTCGATGGTGATGGTATAGGTAGATTCGCGTGCGCCGCTGTTGCCGCCGTTGATCCCGACGTTACCGGTCAGGATTGGCAGCATCGCGATGGCGCGTGCGGAAAGCTCACCGTTCGCCTGGCGCTGCGGTCCCCAGCCCTGACAAATATAGGCGGGCTTCGCGGAGCCAATCTCTCTGGCCAGCTTAACGATGCGATCGACCGGAATACCGGTAATGCGCGAAGCCCATTCCGGCGTTTTGGCAATGCCATCATTGCCCTGGCCCTGGATCCAGGCTTTATAGTGGCCATTGGCCGGGGCGCCTTCCGGCAGGGTTTTCTCGTCATAACCGACGCAGTATTTATCGAGAAACGGCTGATCGACGAGGTTTTCATCAATCAGCACCCAGGCCAGGCCGGCCACCAGCGCGGCGTCGGTACCGGGGCGGATCGGCAGCCATTCATCTTCGCGACCGGCGGCGGTATCGGTGTAACGCGGGTCGATGATGATCATCCTGGCGTTAGAACGTTCCCGTGCCTGTTCGAGGAAGTACGTAATACCACCGCCGCTCATCCGGGTTTCCGCCGGGTTATTGCCGAACATCACCACCAGCTTGGTATTTTCAATATCCGAGGTGCTGTTACCCTCATTCGAACCGTAGGTATAGGGCATCGCACAGGCGATCTGGGCGGTACTGTAGGTGCCGTACTGATTCAGGGAGCCGCCGTAGCAGTTCATCATCCGGGTGATCATCGACCCGGACGGGGAAGAGCGGGTGACGTTACCGCCGACGATCCCTGATGAGTAGTTCACGTAAACCGATTCGTTGCCGTAAGTTTCGACGGTGTGTTTAAGGCTTCCGGCAATGGTGTCCAGCGCTTCCTGCCAGCTGATGCGCTCAAACTTGCCTTCGCCGCGTTTGCCCACCCGTTTCATCGGGTAGTTAAGACGGTCCGGGTGGTTGATACGGCGACGGATAGAGCGTCCGCGCAGGCAGGCGCGAACCTGGTGATCGCCGTAAATATCGTGGCCGGTATTGTCAGTTTCGACCCAGCTCACTTCATCATCTTTCACGTGGAAGCGCAGGGCGCAGCGGCTGCCGCAGTTCACTGAACACGCGCCCCAGACAATCGTGTCCTGACTCCCCTGGGTAGCCTGCTGAACCGCCGCTGCGGCGCTTTTCAGACCAAAAGGTAAAGAAAACCCGCCTGCGGCCAGGGCCAGCGACCCTATCGCCGTCGATTTGACGAGGGTCCGTCGGCTAATGCCGCCGGGCTGTGGTTGATTTGACATTGCATACTCCAGAATAATAGTTATCACGAAAAATCATTTAGGATAGTTATTAGAATGTCCCTAATGATTAGCCGGATATTACCCAGTAAGGAGTAAGCAAAGTTTATTCTGAGTCAAAGAGAGGGGAGATCCCCCGATCAACGGGGGATATATCAAGTATTACTGCGATCCGACATCGGCATTATTCTGAGCCGAGGCGTCTGAGTTGCGGGTATAGAGGATTTTATGGGTGTCGTTAGCACAGTGCCCGACGACCTGAGCGCCAGCCCGATCGGCCTGGTCGTTCGGGACAATTGTCAGGCTAAAACCGCTTTCCGGCACGCCGTTGTTAACGATCTTCTGCTGAATATCGTTTTTCACATTCTCACAGGAGGACGGTGCCGCCAGCGCGGACGCTGAGGCGACGGACAAAAGTGCAACCAGCCAGTATGCCATTTTCATTATTGACTCCTTGTATCAGGTCGGTGATAAAAGCGTAGCACGACTAGTGTAAACAATTGTATTCCCTATAATGGCTGAGAGAATTCCCGAAATCAGGAACCCCCGCGTGAAGAGATTGATAATACCCGCTGCCCTGGCGATCGTTCTGACCGGCTGTGATGACGCCTCGGCGCCGCTTGCCTATACGCCTGAGATGGCCAGCTTTTCCAATGAGTTTGACTTCGATCCTCTGCGCGGCCCGGTGAAAGATTTTAGCCAGACCCTGATGAACGAAAAGGGCCAGGTCTCCCGGCGGGTCAGCGGCGCGCTGTCACAGGAGGGCTGCTTCGATCAGCTGGAGTTCCACGATCTGGACAATGATGGCAATGTCTCGCTGGTGCTGGATGCCAACTACTATCTGGATGCCGAAACGCGGGAAAAACGCCTGCGTCTGCAGGGAAAATGCCAGCTGGCGGCGCTCCCGGCGGCTGGGGTGACCTGGGAAACCGATGATAACGGCTTTGTTACCACCGCCCGCAGCAAAGACGCGCAGGTCAACTACCGCTATGACGAAGAGGGTTATCCGCTGGGAAAAAGCACCGTCAGCAAGGATGATACGCTCTCCGTTGCGGCGACGCCGTCGAAGGATAAACGTAAGAAGCTCGACTATACCGCCGTCAGCCTGCTGAACGATAAGCCCCTGGGGAACGTCACCCAGCGCTGTGAGTATGACCGCTATTCCAATCCGCTGAGCTGCGAGCTGAAAATTGTCGATGACAGCGTAACCCCGCCGGTCACGCAGAATTACACCATCAAAAACACCATCAACTACTATTGAGCCGTCGGCTTCAGCAGGCTGGTACCTGGCGTTTTATGCGCCGCCAGGTACTGGTGCTGAAAAATGCACATCCGGATAGTGTTGCGGTATTCGCCGTTGATAAAGAATTCGTGGATCAGCTCGCCTTCGGTCATAAAGCCCAGCTTGCGGTAAATATGAACCGCTTTCTCATTCTCTTTATCCACGATCAGATACAGCTTATACAGGTTAAGCACCGTAAAGCCGTAGTCTAGCGCCAGCCTTGCGGCACGTGACGCCAGGCCTTTACCCTGATGCTCAGGGGAGATGATTATCTGAAACTCGGCCCGGCGATGAACATGGTTAATTTCCACCAATTCGACCAGGCCCGCCTTCTCGCCGTTGCATTCGACGACAAAACGCCGCTCGCTCTGATCGTGAATATGCTTATCGTAGAGGTCGGAAAGTTCAACAAACGCTTCGTAAGGTTCTTCGAACCAGTAGCGCATAACGCTGGCGTTATTGTCGAGCTGGTGAACAAAGCGCAGATCTTCGCGCTCAAGCGGGCGGAGTTTGACGTTCAGGGCGTCATCCATGGGAAGTCCTTATCGGGAAACGGAGTGCAGCAGGCCCGGACGGACCTGCCGCTGAGAAATTACGGGTTGATCTTACGACCGGTGCTGCGGTCGAGGCAGCGCAGGGTATTGGGTTCCCAGTACGCGTTGATATTGGCGCTCTGCTCGCACTTATCGCGGGCATCAAAAGCCACGTCGGCTTTATCAAACTCTTTCTCCGCGCGTTTGTTAACTTTCTGACGCAGGTTGCGCGTATCGTCCCACTGCTCCTTGTCCATCGCCGCGTTCTGACGGCTTTGTGCGCTATCGCCAGACTCAATAATTAACTTATCGGTACGAGCGGAAGCAGAAGCAGTGTACACGATGGCACCCAGCGTCAGCATTGCCGTCAGGCACAGGCGTTTGCTAAGTGTAATTTTCATTGCGGTATCCTTTATGGGGAAGAAAACGGTTGACTCACGGTCTCAGTGTAGAACAATCCTTCAGCCCGGCATACCCGCACCGGGAGAATGGACAGCCTGGGACAATTATCGCGTATCATGCCTTAACAATGCCTCACTAAGAATGAAAAAATGCTGAAAACATCGTTACTATTCTTTGCCACCGCGCTGTGTGAAATCATCGGCTGCTTTCTTCCCTGGCTCTGGCTGAAGCGCGGGGCGTCATGGCTGCTGCTGATCCCCGCCGGGGTTTCGCTGGCGCTGTTTGTCTGGCTGTTAACCCTGCATCCGGCGGCCAGCGGGCGAGTGTATGCCGCCTATGGCGGGGTGTATGTCTGTACGGCACTGATCTGGCTAAGAGTGGTGGATGGCGTGAAACTTAGCCTCTATGACTGGGCGGGCGCGCTGGTGGCCCTGTGCGGGATGCTGATTATTGTTGCCGGGTGGGGCCGGACGTAAGCCCGAAAGTGGGCTGCGTTTTGTGACAGGACGCAGCTTTTTTGATCATCCTACTTGTATGGTAGTAGTTCAGTTGGGTAAATTTCCCGCATCACGTTAAGCGATGTAAGGGAAAATCATGAAAATTGTTGGGGCTGAAGTCTTTGTTACCTGTCCGGGGCGCAACTTTGTCACGCTGAAAATCACCACCGACGACGGACTTGTCGGCCTGGGTGATGCGACGCTCAACGGACGTGAGCTGTCGGTGGCGTCCTATCTGCAGGATCATCTCTGCCCACAGCTGATCGGTCGCGATGCGCACCGCATCGAAGACATCTGGCAGTTCTTCTACAAAGGTGCCTACTGGCGTCGCGGGCCGGTCACCATGTCGGCGATCTCCGCCGTGGATATGGCCCTGTGGGATATCAAAGCCAAAGCGGCCGGTATGCCGCTTTACCAGCTGCTGGGTGGCGCATCGCGTGAAGGGGTCATGGTCTATTGCCATACCACCGGCCACACCATTGATGATGTGCTGGAAGATTACGCCCGTCATAAAGAGATGGGCTTTAAGGCGATCCGCGTTCAGTGCGGCGTGCCGGGCATGAAAACCACCTACGGCATGTCAAAAGGTAAAGGTCTGGCCTATGAGCCTGCGACCAAAGGCCAGTGGCCGGATGAGCAGCTCTGGTCGACGGAGAAATACCTCGACTTCACGCCGAAGCTGTTTGATGCCGTGCGTAGCCGCTTTGGCTTTGACGAGCATCTGCTGCACGACACGCACCACCGTCTGACGCCTATCGAAGCGGCGCGTTTCGGGAAGAGCATTGAAGCGTACCGCATGTTCTGGATGGAAGATCCGACCCCGGCCGAAAATCAGGAATGCTTCCGTCTTATTCGCCAGCATACGGTCACGCCGATTGCGGTCGGGGAAGTGTTCAACAGCATCTGGGACTGCAAACAGCTGATTGAAGAGCAACTGATCGACTATATCCGCACCACCATCACCCACGCGGGCGGCATCACCGGCATGCGCCGTATTGCCGACTTCGCCTCGCTCTATCAGGTACGTACCGGCTCGCACGGTCCGTCGGATCTCTCGCCGATTTGCCATGCTGCGGCGCTGCATTTTGACCTCTGGGTGCCGAACTTTGGCGTTCAGGAATATATGGGCTATTCCGAGCAGATGCTGGAAGTCTTCCCGCACAGCTGGCGCTTCGACAACGGCTATATGCATCCGGGCGACAAACCGGGCCTGGGCATCGAGTTTGATGAAAAACTGGCGGCAAAATATCCCTACGACCCGGCCTATCTGCCGGTTGCGCGTCTCGAAGACGGCACGCTGTGGAACTGGTAAGGAGAGAAACGATGAAAAGTATTGTAATCCAGCAGCCGAATCAGCTCGTTATCGAAGAGCGCCCGCTGCCACAACCGGCCTCGGGCGAGGTACGGGTCAAAGTCTCTTTGGCCGGAATTTGCGGCTCGGACAGCCATATTTATCGTGGGCATAACCCGTTTGCTAAATACCCCAGGGTAATCGGGCATGAGTTTTTCGGCGTGATTGATGCCGTCGGCGAGGGCGTGGCACAAGAGCGTCTTGGCCAGCGCGTCAGCGTTGATCCGGTGATCAGCTGTGGGCACTGCTATCCCTGTTCCATCGGCAAGCCGAACGTCTGTACCACGCTGGTCGTCCTGGGCGTGCATCGCGACGGCGGCTTTAGCGAGTACGCCGTGGTCCCGGAGAAAAATGCCTGGCACATTCCGGCGTCGATCCCGGATGAATTCGCGGTGATGATCGAACCCTTCACCATTGCGGCGAACGTCACCGGTCAGGTGGATCCGACGGAAAACGACGTGGCGCTGATCTACGGTGCAGGCCCGATGGGGCTGACGACCGTTCAGGCCCTCAAGGGGGTCTACGGCGTGAAGCAGGTTATCGTGGTCGACCGCATTGAAGAGCGGCTGACGATGGCGACAAAAAGCGGTGCCGACTGGGTGATTAATAATGGCCAGCAGTCACTGGCTGCGCTGCTTGAAGAGAAGGGCATCAGGCCAACGCTGATTATCGATGCGGCCTGCCATCCGTCGATTCTGCAGGAGGCCATTACGCTTGCGTCTCCGGCTGCGCGGATTGTCATTATGGGCTTTTCCAGCGAGCCGGGAAGCATTGTTCAGCAGGGGATCACTGGCAAAGAGCTGTCGATTTTCTCCTCGCGACTTAACGCCAATAAATTCCCGGTGGTTATCGACTGGCTGACCCGCGGTCTGATCGACCCGTCCAGACTGGTGACCCACAAATTTGCTTACCAACACGTGACCGACGCGATTGAGCTGTTTGAGAAAGATCAGCGTCGCTGCTGCAAGGTGTTATTAACCTTCGGCAGTTAATAATAATTAAATGCGAGTTTGCGGTACGCATCTTACCTTTTGAGAACGCCACTATGACGCAAGTAAAAACTGAAAGAACCACCGGCGACCTGGTAAAGGCCGCCGTATCCGGCTGGTTAGGGACGGCGCTGGAGTTTATGGATTTCCAGCTTTATTCCCTGGGGGCTGCGCTGGTCTTCCACGAAATATTTTTCCCGGAACAGTCGGCCGCCATGGCTTTAATTCTGGCAATGGGAACCTATGGCGCGGGGTATATTGCCAGGATTGTCGGGGCCTTTATTTTTGGCAAAATGGGCGACCGTATTGGGCGTAAAAAAGTGCTCTTTATTACCATCACCATGATGGGGATCTGTACCACGCTGATTGGCGTCCTGCCGACCTATGCGCAAATCGGCATCTTTGCGCCGGTCCTGCTGGTGACGCTGCGTATCGTGCAGGGACTGGGCGCGGGCGCGGAGATTTCCGGGGCCGGGACGATGCTGGCGGAGTACGCGCCGAAAGGGCGTCGCGGTATTATCTCCTCGCTGGTAGCGATGGGCACCAACTGCGGCACCCTCAGCGCCACGGCTATCTGGGCGGTGATGTTCTTTGCCCTGGATCGCGAAGAACTGGTGGCCTGGGGCTGGCGCGTGCCGTTCCTGGCAAGCGTGGTGGTGATGATCTTCGCTATCTGGCTGCGAATGAACCTGAAAGAAAGCCCGGTGTTTGAACAGGTCAGCGAAGGGGAAGCCGCACCGGCGCAGGTCGCGCCTGAGGAGGCGACCCTGAAAGCAATGTTCACCAGTAAATCTTTCTGGCTGGCGACCGGTCTGCGTTTCGGCCAGGCGGGTAACTCCGGGTTAATTCAGACCTTCCTTGCCGGATATTTAGTCCAGACGCTGCTGTTTGATAAAAGTATTCCGACCGATGCCTTAATGATCAGCTCCATTCTCGGCTTTATTACCATCCCGCTGCTGGGCTGGCTCTCGGATAAAATCGGGCGTCGTATCCCTTATATTATTATGTGTATTTCGGCCATTATCCTGGCGTACCCGACGCTGGCGATTATCATGGATAAGTCCTATAGCCCCGGCGTGATTATGACCTCGATTGTGATTATTCATAATATCGCGGTGCTGGGCCTGTTCGCGCTGGAAAATATCACCATGGCGGAGATCTTCGGCGCGCGTAATCGCTTTACGCGGATGGCGATCTCGAAAGAAGTTGGTGGTCTGGTGGCGGTGGGCTTTGGTCCGTTACTGGCGGGGATCTTCTGCAATATGACCGGCAGCTGGTGGCCGATTCTGGCGATGATTATTGCCTACTCCTGTATCGGTCTGCTCTCTGCCTGGCTGATGCCGGAAGTCTGCGACCGGGATCTTGAGATTCTGGAAGACGCGGCGGAATCCCGCGTGGCCGGACACGCAGGGGCGCGCGACTTCGCCTGAGCTCACTTTTAATACACTGACGGGAACCCGGACCGGGTTCCTGTTACATCTGGTTACCATTCTAGTTAATGTAGTCAGCAAAGACTGTCGCAGGTCAAAGTGCGATTTGCGGCGCGACGTAGTCTGTTGAAACACTGTTTCATGCAATCAAAAGAGTCTTCATTATGGAAAATCCGCTTCTTACGGCGAAAGCCATTCTCCCGAACTATTCACGCGCAGGCCTGGTTTCACGCATTGTCCATCTTGGTTTTGGCGCATTTCACCGCGCCCATCAGGCCGTTTATGCCGATATTCTGGCCGCCGGACACGGCAGCGACTGGGGCTACACCGAAGTTAACCTGATCGGGGGCGAACAGCAGATAGACGACCTGAAGCGTCAGGATAACCTCTATACGGTGGCTGAAATGTCCGCCGATGCCTGGACTGCCCGTGTGGTGGGCGTGGTAAAAGAGGCGTTGCATGCCCAGGTCGACGGTCTGGAAACGGTCCTGTCCAGAATGTGCGAGCCGCAGGTGGCGATTGTCTCCCTGACCATAACCGAGAAAGGCTACTGCCACTCACCGGCCAGCGGAGAACTGATGCTCGATCATCCGTTAATCGTGGCCGACCTTAACGCGCCGCAGCAGCCAAAATCGGCGGTTGGCGTGGTGGTTGAAGCGCTGGCGCGGCGACAGGCGGCCGGGCTGCCCGCTTTTAGCGTGATGTCCTGCGACAATATGCCGGAAAACGGTCACGTCACGCGCAATGTCGTCCTCGCCTATGCGCGGGCACGGAACGCGGAACTGGCCGGGTGGATCGAGAAAAACGTGACCTTCCCGTCAACGATGGTGGACCGTATTGTGCCGGCCGTCACGGCTGAGACGCTGGATAAAATTGAACAGCTGACCGGCGTTCGGGATCCGGCCGGCGTGGCCTGCGAGCCGTTCCGCCAGTGGGTCATTGAGGATAATTTTGTTGCCGGTCGTCCGGCCTGGGAAAAAGCCGGGGCCGAACTGGTGGCCGACGTGGTGCCTTTTGAAGAGATGAAACTGCGGATGCTGAACGGCAGCCACTCTTTCCTCGCGTATCTCGGCTATCTGGCGGGTTACCAGCATATTAATGACTGTATGGAAGACGCGAACTACCGTGCAACCGCCAGGGCGCTGATGCTTAACCAGCAGGCCCCGACCCTGAAAGTGAAAGGGGTCGATCTGGCTCACTATGCGGATATGCTGATTACCCGTTACAGCAATCCGGCGCTGCGCCACCGGACCTGGCAGATAGCGATGGACGGCAGCCAGAAACTGCCTCAGCGCATGCTGGACTCCGTGCGCTGGCATCTGGTGAAGAGCAGTGATTTCTCTCTGCTGGCGCTGGGCATTGCCGGATGGATGCGCTACGTCGGCGGCGTAGACGAGCAGGGCGCGGCGATTGAGGTGAGCGATCCTCTGCTGGCAAACATTCAGCAGGCGGTACAGCAGAGCGCGGAAGGGGAAGCACGAGTGCGGGCGCTGCTGGGCATCGAGGCGATTTTTGGCAACGAATTACCGCATGAAAAAACATTTGTCGCAGAGGTCACCCAGGCATATCTGCAGCTGCGGGAGAAAGGCGCGAAGGCGACGGTTGCGGCCTATGCCGCTGCGCTGTAGTTTCTGAATTAAGCATACCGCCGTCGGCGGTATGCTTCTTTACATCAATACACCTACGTTTAACCAACTGACCCTTATTTGCATTCCTCACCCCTTTTCGCCGGAAATGGTTTAGCCTGCGTTTGGTTTGCTCGTGCCATTATTTTGGACAGTGAAAGAACAAACCAGAAAGGAGTACAGACTATGTACAAGAAAATATTGATGCCGGTCGATATCTTTGAAATGGATTTAAGCGACAAAGCCATCCGTCATGCGGAATATCTTGCCAGGGCGGACGAGGGGGAAATTACGCTGGTCAATATTCTGCCCGCCAGCGGCAACGCAATCCTGCGTGGTTTTGCTTCGGATATTAAGAAGTTTGAAGCCTATATGAAGGACGAGTCCGTGCGGAAAATGCGCGATCTTTCGCGGCTGTTTAAGCTCCCCGAAGGACGTATCCATACGGAAGTGCGTTTTGGCAACGTGCGTGACCAGATTATGGCCATGACCAAAGAGCAGCCTTTTGACGTGATTGTTATTGGCTCGCGCAAACCGGGGATCGCCACCCATCTGTTGGGGTCCAATGCCGAATCCGTCCTGCGCTACGCCAGCGTTCCGGTGCTGGTGGTTCGCTAAAAACCTGCGCCTGACCGGGCCGGTGAGGCGCTTTCCCGTTTACTCTTCGCTAAACCACTCGCGATTTTCCTGGCGGATCAGCTGGACTGATTCGCCAATCTCCTGCAGATGCCGGGTCATGGCCTGCTCAACGGCGTCCTCGTCACGCTGCTCCAGCGCGGCGAAAATATCCTGATGCTGGCGCAGCAGCATTTCCGGCGGCGAGACGTGATCGAGGCTCATATAGCGCACCCGGTCAATGGTGGCTTTAATATTCTCGATGGTATCCCACGCCAGCTGGCAATCGGCAATCTGGGTCAGCTTCTGATGAAATTCATCATCGAGCAGAAAGAAATCATTTAATTGCTTACGGTCGATGGCAATACGCTGCTGGTGGAGATTTTGCTCCAGCTGGTAACACTGCCCGTCATTAATTAAGCCCGCCGCCCGGCGCACCACCGCGCACTCAATCGCCTGACGCACAAAACAGCCGTTGCGCACCTGGCTCATGGATATTTTATTCACATAGCTGCCGCGCTGGGGGCGAATTTGAATAAGCCCGTTCTCCGCCAGTTTAATAAAGGCTTCGCGTACCGGCTGGCGTGAGACATCGAAACGCACGGAAACTTCTTTTTCCGATAACGGCGTTCCGGGTGGGATCAAACAATGCACAATATCCCGGCGTAATATGCGATAAATCTGCTGATTGACGGGCTGTGTAGGATTGAGTTGCGTTTCGACGGCCATTGGTTCTTCTTTTCAGCAAGTTAAGTCCGAATATTACCCTTTTTTCAGGCTGCGGCCTATACCCGGCCCGCAGGCCGGGCAGGGGAATATCAGCCCTGGCGATGCACGCTCAGGCCAGCCCAGGTCTGGCTAACCGGCATCATTTCCACGGTGTTGATATTAACGTGCGCCGGCAGGGTTGCCACCCACCAGACGGCCTCGGTGACGTCTTCCGGCGTCAGCGCGTTGGTGTTCTCGTAGGTTTTGCCCACTTTATTATCGTCGCCTTTAAAGCGCACGTTGGAAAACTCGGTGCCGCCGACCAGGCCCGGCTCAATATCGGTGACCCTGACGGCGGTGCCGTGCAGATCGGTACGCAGATTAAGGCTGAACTGACGAACAAACGCCTTGGTGGCGCCGTAAACGTTGCCGCCCGCATAAGGCCAGCTCCCGGCGGTAGAGCCGATATTGATAATATGGCCACGGTTGCGCTCAACCATCCCCGGCAGCACGGCGCGGGTCATATAGACCAGCCCCTTGTTGTTGGTGTCGATCATATCTTCCCAGTCGTCCACGCTGGCTTTATGCGCCGGCTCAAGGCCCAGCGCCAGACCGGCGTTGTTGACCAGCAGGTCAATTTCACGCCATGCGGCAGGCAGGGAAGTGATGGCCTCGTTGATGGCGGCGCGGTTGCGCACGTCAAGCTGCAGCGGCAGTACGCTGTCGCCCAGCTCATCTTTCAGCGCCTGCAGCCGTTCCTGACGGCGTCCCGTGGCGATGACTTTGTGTCCGTTTGCCACGAAACGGCGGGTGATGCTCTCGCCAAAACCAGCGGTTGCGCCGGTAACCAGAATAATCATCTCACTGTTCCTCAACGTTTTTTGTGTGGTATTACCATAGCACGCGCTATGGATTAGGGGTAACTTAACCCCAGCAGAAAGGTGTTAATTTATTAAATCTTTATTTCTGCTTACTCTGAGATGAGCTCTGTGCAAATTGCTATCTGCATCACACCCTGCATTTTATTGTGTTAACTTTGTTTCCTTTGTTAACTATCATGCCCGCACTCCATAACAAGACCAGAGGTTAACGTCATGCAGCAAAATTACAGCAGGGTTGCGAAGGGAGTCTGGCTGGCTCTCGCAGGGTTACTGGCCGTTTCAGCGCCGCTAACGGGCAGCGCGGCAACATCCATAGAAAAAATGGCCAACGCGGTTCTGCCTTATCAGGAGAAACCGCGCGTGTTTGTCCTGACCGATATCGGCAATGAACCTGACGATCAGATGTCCCTGACCCGCTTTTTACTCTATTCCAATGAAATGAACGTTGAGGGGCTGGTCGCGACAACCTCCACGTGGCAGCGGGAAAAAGTGCATACGGATATGATCGATCTGGTACTGGGTCACTATGGGGACGTTCAGCCTAACCTGCTGAAACATGCTGAGGGCTTTCCGACGCTGAGCCAGCTTAAAGCCGTTGTTGCACCGGGGCTTGCCAGCTATGGGCTGGCGGCAACGGGGGAAGGGAAAAACACGGCGGGCTCGGACCTGCTCGTTAAGGCGATTGAAAAAAGCACCGATGCAAATCATCCCCTGTTTATTAACCTGTGGGGTGGCGCAAATACGCTGGCTCAGGCGCTGAAAGACCTTTCAGCGAAGCATCCTGTCAGTCAGGTAACGGCGCTGACGCGCAATCTGGTGGTTTACTCTATTTCCGATCAGGACGATGCCGGGGTCTGGATCCGCCAGTACTATCCCAACATCACCTATATCGTTGATCCCTCCAGCCAGAACGGCGAGGATTATGCCCGGGCCACCTGGACCGGCATCAGCGGCGATCAATATTATCGCAACGCGCCTGGGGCTGATTTCACCACGGTTTCGCAGCACTGGCTGGATGAACATATCCGTGACAAAGGGCCGATGGGCAAAGGTTATCTCCAGTATCTGTTTATTATGGAAGGGGATACGCCCGCTTTACTCGGGTTGATCCGTAACGGTCTTAATAGCGAAAGAAACCCTGGCTGGGGCGGATGGGGTGGTCGCTATATCGTGCGCCAGCCTCAGCATGAAACCCGGCCGATCTGGAGCAGCGGCGGTGATTTCTACCCCGGTAATCCTAACGCGGCCGATACGGTCACCGGCGTTGATGGCAAATCGTATACCTCCGGGCAGGCAACCCTCTGGCGCTGGCGTGAAGTTTTCCAGCATGATTTCGCCGCGCGTATGGAGTGGGGAATTAAAGATTATGCTACCGCAAATCATAATCCGCAGGTGGTGGTTAATGGCAATAGCGGCCAGGAAGCGCTCTCTCTCAATGCCCGCGTGGGTGAAACCCTGTCGCTGAGTGCGGAAGGCAGCCGGGATCCTGATGGCGACTCGCTCACCTATACCTGGTTCCTCTACCCTGAGGCCGGTTCCGCCAGCTCGGTGCCGGTCGCCGTGGACGATGTGCAGGGGCGCCGTGGCGAAGATAACCTGACGGCGCCGGCCGTTCTTGCGCTCACCGCGAACGGGAAACCGACTGCACAGGTGAAAGCACTGCGGGCGGGTACTGAGCATCTTATCCTGGCGGTTACGGATAACGGTAAGCCCGCCCTGACGTCTTATCGCCGAATTATCGTGACGGCCAAATAATCACTCTTCTGTCCTGGCGGGTACCCTTGCGTGCCCGCCTGTTTCCTCTGACAGCAACAAACTGCGTATTGTTTTTGGCGGATGTTATGATGCGCCCCGATGATAGTGATGGTGAGAGGGAAACCGGTGTGGATTACAGACAGCAGATCCTCAATATATTGCACAGTGAGAACGACTCCCGGGCAGAGATGACCCGGCGGTTGGGCGTGACGAAAGCGTACATCACCAAACTGACGTCGCGGCTGCTGGTTGACGGCATCATCGAAGAGCGGGAAGTCAAAGAAAACGGTGCCGGACGGCCGCAACAGCTGCTGGCCGTCACGCCGGGGCAGGCTTACAGCGTCAATATCATGCTGCGCAGAGGCAGCCTGCAGGGCACGCTTAACGATTACAATACGCAACTGCCCGCGACTGCAACACTCAATGCCTCTCTGCCTGAGGTCATGACTCCGCAAGAACTGGTCCGCCAGGTTGGGGAAGGGATCCAGGCGCTGTGCGTGCAGGCCGGGCTGAGGGGCGAAAATATTCGTGTTGCCAGCGTGGCGCTGCAGGGGGGGATTGAACACACCACCGGCTGCGTGCGTTACTGTCCTCTTTTTCCTGAAAACAATATCAATTTGATGCAGATGCTGGAAACGCACACGGGCATCGTGACGCGAATTTATAATATCGCGCACTGCACGAATTACCTGCTGGCTAAAAGCGCGCCTTCACTCTCGTATGTCGCCTTTATGCCCGGCTTCGGCAGTCTGGGCTACGGCTATTGCACCAACGGTGAGCCGGGACTTGGTGAGAACGGATTTTACCCGGAAATTGTTCACCTGCCTTATGACGGTGGAATCGAACCCGCTTTTAATGTCGAAGCGCATGATATTGCGGGCACGGTGCAAAAGACCGCCGAGGCGCTTTATTACGCGATCTGCTGCACCGCGCCGATCCACAATATTAAGCTGGTTATCGCCACCGGCGAACTCTTCGAAGATTACGGTGACAGCATCCTGCCCATCGCGCAAAACAGGCTTGATACCAATGCCAATCCCCATATCCGCGAGATACAGATCCGCCATTATAAAACCGGCCATAACTACGGCTGGAAAGGGCTGGTGCAGCTCAGTTCAGACAGCATTACCGGCCTGCTGATAAAGCCTGAATAGAAATCATTGCTATGTATCAAGGGGTTGCCATAATCTAAGGAGAACGCATTCTCAGGAGTCTCCTATGTCCGCCAGCAATCCCTTTTTAAACGCCAGCCCGTTGCCCTATCAGGCTCCGCCTTTTGATCTGATCGATGATGATAGCTATCGTCCCGCCTTTGACGAGGGGATCCGCCGTAAGCGGGCGGAGATCGCCGCGATTGTCAGCAATCCTGCGCCGGCGGATTTCACCAATACCATTGAGGCGCTTGAGAAAAGCGGGGAGATCCTGACCCGCGTGACCAGCGTCTTTTTCGCCATGACCGCCGCCCATACCAATGACCGACTGCAGGTGCTGGATGAGCTGTTCTCGGCCGATCTGGCCGCGCTTGCGAATGATATCTATCTCAGCGGTCCGCTATTTGCCCGGGTGGATGCCGTCTGGCAGCAGCGCGATACCCAGGGACTGGACGCCGAATCCCGGCGTTTGCTGGAGGTAGTCTACCAGCGCTTTGAGCTGGCGGGCGCACGGTTGGGTGAAGCACAAAAAGACGAGCTAAAAGCACTGAATACCGAATCGGCGACCCTGACCAGCCAGTTTAATCAGCGCCTGCTGGCGGCGGATAAAGCCGGTGGGCTGGTGGTGGATTCGCGTCATCAGCTTGACGGATTAAGCCCGGAAGAGATTGAGGCCGCCGCTGCTGCTGCCGGAGAGAAAGGGCTGAACGATCGCTGGCTGATCCCGCTGCTTAATACCACCCAGCAGCCATCGCTGGCGTCGCTGCAGGATCGTCAGGTGCGTGAGGATCTCTTTGCCGCCAGTTGGTCACGGGCCGAAAAGGGCGATGCCGCTGATACCCGCGCCATTGTGTTACGCCTGGCGCAGATCCGCGCCCGTCAGGCTGCGCTTCTGGGCTTTGCCGATTTCGCCAGCTGGAAGATCGCCGATCAGATGGCGAAAACCCCACAGGCGGCGCTGAACTTTATGCGCCGGATCGCCCCGGCAGCCAGAGGCCGCGCTGAACGCGAGCTGGCGGATATCCAGCAGGTTATCGACAGCCAGCAGGGGAATTTCACCGCCGAAGCCTGGGACTGGCCGCACTATGCGGAACAGGTCCGACTGGCGCGCTATGCCCTGGATGAGTCGCAAATCAAGCCCTGGTTCACCCTTGACCGCGTTTTAACCGAAGGGGTGTTCTGGAGCGCGACGCAGCTTTTTGGCCTGCGTTTTGTCGAACGTCACGATATCCCGTGCTGGCACCCGGATGTCCGCGTCTGGGAAATCTTTGATGCCGACGGTGCCGGTCTGGCGCTGTTCTACGGCGACTTCTTTGCCCGCGATTCCAAAGGCGGCGGGGCCTGGATGGGCAACTATGTTGAACAATCCACGCTTTTCGGCACCCGTCCGGTGATCTACAACGTCTGTAATTACCAGAAACCGGCGGCGGGACATAGCGCGCTGATTTCATGGGACGATGTGGTGACCCTGTTCCACGAGTTTGGTCATACGCTCCACGGCCTGTTTGCCAGCCAGCGCTACGCCACGCTTTCCGGCACTAACACCCCGCGCGATTTTGTTGAGTTCCCGTCGCAGATCAACGAGCACTGGGCCAGCCATCCCGAGGTGTTTAACCGCTATGCCCGTCACCACCAGACTGGCGAACCGATGCCGGAGGCGCTGCGGGAAAGTATGCTCCGCGCCAGCCATTTCAATAAAGGCTATGAAATGACTGAACTGCTCAGTGCGGCTCTGCTGGATATGAACTGGCACAGCCTGACGCCGGATACCGCGCCGGAGGATGTCAGCGCCTTTGAGGCTGAGGCTATTCGTCGGGAAGGCCTGGATCTGGCCGCGGTGCCGCCGCGCTATCGCAGCAGCTATTTCGCTCATATTTTTGGCGGCGGCTATGCGGCGGGTTATTACGCCTATCTGTGGACGCAAATGCTGGCGGACGATGGCTTCCAGTGGTTTGTTGAGCAGGGCGGACTGAACCGGGAAAACGGGCAGCGTTTCCGGGAAGCGATCCTTTCCCGTGGTAATAGCGTCGATCTGGAAGCGCTTTACCGAGACTGGCGCGGCCACGATCCGCTGATTGAACCGATGCTGAAAAACCGGGGACTGAGCGAGTAATTAAGGACCTGTAGCTTGTTTAAGTCTCGTTGAAAGACGGCGTGTTAGCTTAACTTTCGGCGCGGGTTGGCACGATGTTGCCGGCGCCCACAATAAATCTATCCATGCAAGCATTTTACCGTCGGTTCTCCGGCGGTTTTTTTTGTCTTTTTTTCAGGGTGGGGATAAGAAAAAGCCCGCGGTGCTTTTGGCGACCGCGGGCTTCAGGTAGGGGCATTAGGGCTTTCCATTAATCATTCCATTTATGGCTGAAAAACGCAGCAAGAAACCCTGAAAATAAAATGGCCGCAAAGACGGCGATAAAAACATGCATCTCTTCCATATACTGCTCTCCGCATTATTACGTTGTTGGCTGTCGATATTTTTATTATCGGCAGTGGGAAGAGATACTACAGGGCTGAAATTAAACCAGCGCGCAATTATGTGATTTATTGCCAGTTGTACGTAAACTTTTCTTATCCGTTTGTCCGGATTCACCCGCAGTTGTCACATTTGCCTGCTAAAGGTAAGTGCTGGTGAAACAACGCGATTGTTGTTAGATTCGGCTGATAACCCGATGGAGAAAACCATGAGCTTTGTGACTGATTACCCTGCGGCGGCACCGGTCGATGCCGTTGCCCACTTTCTGGCTCGCCTGAGTGTGGAAACCGACTGCGCCGATGTGCATCACGCCCTGACGAATAACCAGCAGGATTTTGTCCTGCTGCATGTGGTGGGCAGTGCGGAGACGTTCGCGAAGCGCCATATTCCCGGCGCGCTTCATCTGCCTCACCGGGACATCACCGTGCAGAGAATGGCCGAGTGGCCTGCGGATACGCTATTTGTGACCTATTGTGCCGGGCCGCACTGCAACGGCGCCGACCAGGCGGCACTGAAGCTGGCTCGCCTGGGGCGACCGGTGAAAATCATGATCGGTGGGATCACCGGCTGGCAGGATGAAGGTTTCGCCTTTGCCAGCGAAGATTAATCTATCGCCGCTGACGTCGGTTCCTCAAAACCGGGACCGACGGTAAACAGCGGTACGCCCTCATCGCGCCACTGCTGCAGAACCTTTTGCTGCAGCGGAGAGAGCGGGGTATCGCTCCACAGCAGATAATGGTCGCAGCAAAACAGACCCGGCTCAGGATTAGGCACCGGCTGGCTTAATACCTCGATACGAAATCCCTCGCTGGAAAAACGCAGGGCCTGCAGCCAGATATCCAGCGGATCGCGCATATTCAGGGGGATCATCACCAGGTCTGGTGCTTTGCGCTTGCGCAGGGTTTGCAGCACAAAGGTGACATACTCCACCAGCTGCGTATCAAAGCGTACCCGGCGGGTCATACGAAACGGCTCGTTTCCGGCGCGCAGACGCTGACGCAGGGGAAGCAGAACGCGGTCAATTAACATTGCCGGTGGCATATCACGACCCAGCTTACGCAGCATACTGCGCAGCTTTTCGCTCTGCGGCTTCTCCAGCGCCGTCAGCACCCGCTCCTGGCAAAGTTCCCACTGGTTGTCCAGAGCCGCCTCTTTTCCCTTCAGCAACTGAGCAATCTCTTCCGGCGGTACGCCGCGATCCAGCCACTGAACAATCAGCTCAATACGCAGTAAATGGCTGTAGTCGAAGCTGCGCTCTCCGGCGGCATTACGCGTGGGTTTAAGCAGGCCGTACCGCTGCCATGCCCGGAGATTTGGCATACTAACGCCGCACTGCTCTGACAACATTTCCAGGGTGAATCCGGCCATAGGTGTTCCTTGTACGCCTGCGCTTAACATCTGATAAGGCCACGGAGCATAACAAAAATTAGCTAATAAGCTAAACAACATGAAAAAAATTCACGGGTAGTGAATTTTTCTCGTTTGTTGCCGGGCGGGGATTATGTCAATGTCTGGACATATAGCCATCCAGGTGTCTAAATGTTCAAGTCGTTAACTATCACTGTCGGCAACTATCGCCGCCAGCCGAAGGAGAGAAGTATGCAGCGTCAACATGCCCCGTTTCGTGCCGATGTGGTCGGCAGTTTTCTGCGCCCGGATGCGATTAAAACCGCCCGTCTACAATTTGCCGCCGGTGAGATCGATGCCGGTCAGCTGCGCTCGGTAGAAGACGCTGAGATCCGTAAAGTGGTTCAGCACCAGTGCGACTGTGGCCTGCATGTGGTGACCGACGGCGAATTCCGCCGGGCCTGGTGGCACTTTGATTTCTTCGATGGTCTGCAGGGCGTTGAGCGTTTTGAAGCCGAGCAGGGCATTCAGTTTAACGGCGTCCAGACCAAAGCCCACGGCGTGCGCGTCGTTGGCAAACTCGGGTTTGGCAGTCACCCGATGCTGGAGGATTTCCGCTATCTGAAAAGCATCAGCGGCAGTGCCGAACCGAAAATGACCATTCCCAGTCCGAGCGTGCTCCACTTCCGCGGCGGTCGTAAGGTGATTGACGCCACCGTTTACCCGGACCTGGCCGACTACTTTGATGACCTTGCCACCACCTGGCGCGATGCGATCCGTGCTTTCTATGATGCGGGCTGCCGCTATCTGCAGCTGGACGACACCGTCTGGGCCTATCTGTGCTCTGACGAACAGCGTCAGCAGATCCGCGAACGTGGCGACTGCCCTGATGAGCTGGCAAGAACCTATGCCCGCGTGCTGAACGGTGCTCTCGAAGGGAAACCGGACGATCTGACGATTGGTCTGCACGTGTGTCGCGGTAACTTCCGTTCAACCTGGATCTCCGAAGGCGGCTATGAGCCGGTGGCCGAAATTCTGTTCGGCAGCGTTAACGTCGATGCGTTCTTCCTGGAGTATGACAACGACCGCTCCGGCGATTTTGCCCCGCTGCGCTTTGTGCGTCCGGGCAATCAGCAGGTGGTACTGGGCCTGATCACCACCAAAAACGGCGAGCTGGAAAACCCGGAAGGTGTGAAAGCGCGTCTGCAGGAAGCGGCGCAGTATGTGGATATCAAACAGATCTGCCTCAGCCCGCAGTGCGGGTTTGCCTCAACGGAAGAGGGAAATGCGCTGAGCGAAGCCCAGCAGTGGGAGAAAGTACGCCTGGTGACGGAAGTGGCCGCCGACGTCTGGTAAGCAAACTGCCGGGCTTGCGCCCGGCATTCAGGCTGCGCTGACGGCATCGCCCCACGGGCGAATATTCATCCCACGAAGGATCATCAGCCAGGCAGCGATTATCACCACCATCATGATCGCAAACAGCGACCAGTGCGGCAGATTCGTCAGGATCATCCCGGTGGCCATCGGGTTCACTGCCGCACCCAGCCAGCCCAGAGACTGGGCGGAGAAGTAGCTGGCTTTCATGCCCGCAGGGGCAATATTGTCGATCAGCATATACTCGCCCGGGGCGTAGATAATTTCCCCGATAGTAAAGACCGCCGCCGCAACGCCCCACAGCAGCAGGTTTTCACCTGAGATCATAAAGCCCGCCAGTCCCAGCACAAAAAACAGCGTGCCGACGGCCATCAGCGGTCGGATATTGCTGGCCGAAAGACGACGACCCACCGCGTACTGCAGGCTGACCACCACCGCGGCGTTAACCGGTAGCACCACCGCCACCACTTTTTCGGCAAAATCACTGGTCGAGGCGACCAGCACATACTGGGAAATACAGGAGGCAAATGAGCCGCCGACAAACGAGGCCAGCAGTCCGGAAAGGGTAAACCAGAACAGGGCTCTGTCTTTCAGTAACACGGAAGGTGACCAGACCACGCTACCGGATCCCTCACCGTTTGTCTGAACCCGCTGGACATAGCGCTGGATAAACAGCAGCGGAAACGCCGCACAGGCGGCTGCCAGCCAGAACGGCAGATTCATGCTGTACATGACCAGCAGGGTGCCCAGCGGCGGGCCGACCGTCCAGCCGATATTCAGAACGGTGTAGTTCAGCGAGAAGATCCGCGCCTTGGCCGTTGGCGTCAGGGTATCGGAGAAATACGCCTTCAGCACGGTCGCGAAAACGGAATACGCGCAGTTGATCAGCGAGAAGAAAACCACCACCAGCCAGACTCTGTCCACCAGCGGAATGGCGACAAATCCGGCCAGAAAGGCGGTGATCGCTATCAGCATATAACGCTTTTTATCAAAGCGGTCGGCGAGGATACCAAAGCCGAGGCTAAAAAGGACGCCGATGGTCAGGGCAATGGTCATGGCGTAGCCAATGGCATCGACGCTGAGGTCATACTGGCGGGTCAGATAGATAGTCATAAACGGCAGGGTAGCGCCGCGCCCGATAGTTAAAAGTAATGACGACGCCAGTAAGGCCATCGTGGAACGTCTTGTTACCGCACTCATTTTCCCGCCCGACAATGCTGCTTTTCTTATTTTGTGTATATTCAGGAGTAACACGATATAAGAATGTTGTATACCGCGCCCTGTGTCGCCGGATGCTTTTTGCCCCCGCCAAAATTAATGGGCTGTTATTACGCACGTTTTTTCGTTACCTTGGATTTCTTTACAAAAATTGAACAAACAGGGGCGGAAGTATGACGCGTAAAGATGGGCTGCTGGCGTTATTGGTGGTGATCGCATGGGGACTCAACTTCGTGGTGATTAAAGTCGGCCTGCACAATATGCCACCTCTGATGCTGGCGGGGCTGCGCTTTCTGCTGGTGGCTTTCCCGGCGGTGTTTTTCGTGGCCCGCCCGAAAGTCCCGCTGCGTCTGCTGCTCGGCTACGGGTTGACGATAAGCTTCGGTCAGTTTGCCTTTCTGTTTTGCGCGATTAAGTTTGGTATGCCTGCCGGTCTGGCCTCGCTGGTGCTGCAGGCGCAGGCTTTCTTCACCATTATTCTCGGCGCGCTGGTATTTGGCGAGCGGCTGCATCAGCGGCAGGTCACCGGCATTGCGCTTGCTGTCTTTGGCGTACTGGTGCTGATTTATGCCAGCCTGAACGGTCAGCACGTGGCGCTGCTCGGCTTTATGCTTACTCTGCTGGGCGCGTTAAGCTGGGCCTGCGGGAATATCTTTAATAAACAAATTATGCAGCGCGAGGATCGTCCGGCGGTGATGTCGCTGGTGGTCTGGAGCGCGCTGATCCCGATCCTGCCTTTTATGCTGGCATCAATGCTGCTTGACGGGGCTGCCGTCATGATGGAAAGCCTGCGTACAATTGATATGACCACCGTTCTGTCGCTGATTTACCTGGCGCTGGTCGCCACGATTATGGGCTACGGGATCTGGGGCTCGCTGCTGGGGCGCTATGAAACCTGGCGCGTGGCACCGTTGTCGCTGCTGGTGCCGGTTTTTGGCCTGGGGAGCGCGGCGCTGTTTCTTGGGGAAACCCTGACGGCGACGCAGTTACTGGGGGCGGTGCTGATTATGGCGGGTCTCTACATTAACGTCTTTGGCCTGCGGTCCTGGTGGGCGAAGACGGTTAACGGCTAAAAAAAAGCCCCGCGCAGGCGGGGCAATCATTCTTTGTGGGCGAGTTAGTTATAGTAAGGAACGCCCAGCTTGTCGGATTTGTCGTTACCGGTGCTCATATGGTTAAAGTCGAACGGCGATGTATCCTGTGCGGAAGGGAACATCACCGCATCGTGTTCACTCTGAGCGGCCGGGTGGCTTTGCTCCGCAACACTCTGACCGGAAACAAGCACCAGCAGGCTTAACAGGGCGGAGACGAGCAGTTTCATAAAGTCCTCAATACGTCTTAACAGGCGATTAGCAATTACAGTTGGTTAGCGGGAACATATAGCGTGATTCAGCCGGTAAATTGTTCACGCGGAATTTGTGCGGCGGCACGTCGAAATGGTTCTTAAAGGTGCGCGTCAGCGTTTGCTGCGACTCAAAGCCGTAACGTTCAGCAAGATAGAGGATCGGCTCGTTACTCTCTTTCAGCTTCTGGGCGATCTCAGTCAGCTTGCGCGAGCGAATATACTGGCCCAGAGAGTGGCCCGTCTCTTTCTTAAACATCCGCTGCAGATGCCACTTAGAGTAGCCTGAACGCTGGGACACTTTCTCCAGCGACAGCGGCGATTCGAGATTACTTTCGATCCACTCCAGGATGCTATGAATAGTAATAGCGTCAGAATTACGTCTGGACATTTCTTACCTCTCTTGTTACGGCAGAACTTTCTTTAGCAGGTGTTCAAGGGTTGCGACTTCGTCCGCCGTTAAGTTTTTTGTTAATTCCTGATGCGTTGTCTGGCCAACAAGCTGGTGGCACTGTTCGCAGATGGCTGCGCCCTCAGGAGTCAGGGTCACCAGCACACCGCGTTTATCATTCGGATTCGGGCAGCGCGCGATCCAGCCTTTACAGGCCAGTCTGTCGAGCATGCGGGTCAGGGCGCCGAGATCGACCGAGAGCGCTTTTTTCAGCTCAACCGGCGGGACACACACCTGGCAACGAATAGAGCACAGCACCTTAAACTGGGTGGCGGTGATCTCCAGCGGGGAGAGATATTCGTTGAGCAGACGCTCGGCTTTCTGGTTCACCATATGGATTAAGCGCCCAAGGGGAATTACCTCGTTAAAGAGATCATCGGTGCTTTTCACAATGGTTGCCCTGGCAAGTAATTTAGTTGCGGCTGATATTATTGCCCAGGCAATAACAAGTCAACCGTACCTCAGAACCGACCACACGATTTGCTAAAGTGATGTGTGTCACATTTTTTTGCCACTTTGCATCATAATCAACCGCACAATGTGCAATATCTGGTCGTGGCCTTCGCAGGGAAGAAAACTTTATACTGACGCCTGTTGCCGATGGTTTCACCGGAAGATAAGGATGATTATGCTGGATTTGATAAAAGTGATTGGCCTCGGGCTGGTGGTGCTGCTACCGCTGGCTAACCCGCTAACCACCGTTGCGCTGTTCCTCGGGCTGTCCGGGAATATGAACAATGCCGAACGGGCGCAGCAGTCGCGGATGGCGTCACTCTACGTCTTTATCATTATGATGGTGGCGTATTATGCCGGGCAGCTGGTCATGAACACCTTTGGGATCTCGATCCCCGGCCTGCGGATTGCCGGGGGCTTAATCGTCGCCTTTATCGGTTTCAGAATGCTGTTCCCGCCGCACAAAGCCCATGAGTCCCCGGAGGCGAAAACCAAATCCGAAGAGCTGCGTGATGAGCCGGATACCAATATCGCCTTTGTCCCGCTGGCGATGCCCAGCACCGCCGGGCCGGGGACGATCGCGATGATCATCAGTTCGGCGTCGACCGTGCGTAACAGCACCGAGTTTCCCGCCTGGGTGATTACCGTTGCGCCGCCGCTGATTTTCGCCGCCGTGGCGCTGATCCTGTGGGCCAGCCTGCACAGTTCCGGGGCGATTATGCGGCTGGTGGGCAAGGGCGGTATTGAAGCGATCTCCCGCCTGATGGGGTTCCTGCTGGTCTGTATGGGCGTGCAGTTTATTATTAACGGCGTACTGGAAATCATCACCCAGTATCCTCACTAAGGACGCGGATGCGCACACTCATTGCCCCTTTACTGCTGGTATTCTCGCTGGCTCTGCTCGGCTGCCAGCAGCGGGCGCAGATGGCCCCGACGGGCCAGGCCAGCTTTGCCGACTATCAGCAGCAAACCCGGGAGTGGGTCAGCGGCCATCGGGCTTTTCAGAACCTGGATAAGCAGACCGAACTGACATGGAATACGCCGCAGGAGTGGCGACCGGTGGGGACGCCGCGTAAAGGTATTCTGCTGATCCACGGCCTGGGTGACTCGCCGGGATCCTTTATTGATATTGCGCCCCGGCTTGCCCGGCAAGGTTTCCTGGTGCGCACCGTACTGCTGGCCGGTCACGGCACGCGGCCTGCCGATATGCTCAACGTCTCGGTGGATGACTGGCGGCGGGTTGTGCGCGAGCAGGCGCAGATCCTCAGCCGTGAGGTGCCTGAACTCTGGCTGGGCGGGTTCTCAACCGGCGCGAATCTGGCGCTGGAGTATGCCATGCAGCACCCGGACGTTGACGGGATGCTGCTGTTCTCTCCGGCCTTTAAATCCAGTACCGACTACGATTTTCTCGCGCCCGCCGCTTCCCTGTTCCGCGACTGGCTGCGTCCGCCCAGCCAGGTCTTTCCGCAGCAAATTGCCACCCGTTATCTGCGGGTGCCGACCAATGGTTTCGCCCAGTTTTACTACACCAGCGCCGCCGCGCAGAATTTGATCGCCAGAAAACAGTGGGATAAACCGGTGCTGATGGTGCTGACCGAGCACGATTCGGTCCTGAACACGGCGTGGATCCTGAATCACTTTGACGCTACCTTCACCCATCCTGCCAGCCGGGTGATCTGGTACGGCACGCCGCCGGTACAAGCGGCGGGACTGTCCCGTCTGCGCGTGCGGTCCGATAACCTGCCCGAGGAGCGTATTAGCCAGTTTTCCCATATGTCGGTGCTGTTTGCGCCAGACAACCCGCTTTACGGGCGCAAAGGCACGCTGCCGCTGTGCTCAAACGGGCAAACTGAGGCGGCAGCGCAGCGCTGTCTGCAGGGGGAAGAGGTGTGGTACTCCGACTGGGGACTGCTGGAAGAGAATAAAATTCACGCCCGCTTAACCTGGAACCCGTGGTTTGACTGGCAGGCGGCGGTGATGAATGAGGTGGTCGAACAGGGATAATCCCGGCGGCACAGCAGGCCGCCGGGCAATCAATCAGGAGTGGTGAGGCTGCTCTTCCAGCGAAACCGGCCAGCGGCGGAAGATAATCACCGCCCAGACCAGCGCGGCCAGCGCCGGGACCGCACCGACATAGCCGATAGAGGTCATGGAGAGATGCGTACTGACCTGGCTGCCCACCAGCGCGCCCGCGCCGATACCAATATTGAAAATCCCCGAGAATAGCGACATGGCAACGTCGGTCGCATCCGGCGCCAGCGCCAGCACTTTAACCTGCATTCCCAGGCCGATAATCATAATGGCAATACCCCAGAAGACGCTCAGGATCGCGAGGCTCATCTCGCTCTGCGCGGACGGCAGCAGCAGCAGCAAACAGACTAGCAGCAGGCCAATCGCGCTGCCGATAAGCGTTGAGGCATGCAGAGTGCCCAGCTTGCCGAACAGCACGCTGCCGAAAATGCCCGCGCCGCCGAGAACCAGCAGCAGGGCGGTGGCGAAATTGCCGCTAAATCCGGCCACGTCCCGCACAAAAGGTTCGATATAGGTGTAGGCCGTGTAGTGGGCGGTGACCACCACCACGGTAAGCAGATAAATACTCAGCAGCGCCGGGCGACGGAACAGCACCGGCAGGCTTTTCAGGGAGCCGGAATGTTCGCTTGGCATTTTCGGCAGGAGTTTAATCAGGCACACCAGGGTGACCAGCGCGACCAGACCGATAGCAAAGAAGGTGGTACGCCAGCCGAAAGCCTGGCCGACGACGCGGCCAATCGGAATGCCGAGGACCATGGCCAGCGCCGTACCGGTGGCAATAAGGCTCAGCGCCTGCGCGCGTTTGCCCGCCGGGGCCAGACGAATCGCCAGCGCGGCGGTAATCGACCAGAAGATCGCGTGGGCAAAGGCGATACCGATGCGGCTAATCATCAGCACGGTAAAGTTCCATGCGAGGAAAGAGAGCACGTGGCTGGCGATAAACACCACAAACAGGCAAATCAGCAGCTTGCGGCGTTCAACCTGGCTGGTCAGCAGCATAAACGGCAGCGACATCAGGGCCACCACCCAGGCATAGATCGTCAGCATTATCCCCACCTGAGCGGTGCTCATATCGAAGCTGGCGGCGATATCGGACAGTAACCCGACCGGCACAAATTCGGTGGTATTAAAGATAAAGGCTGCGACGGCGAGAGTAATTACCCGCAGCCACGCGACTTTGCGTGAGACCGTGTTTGTTGTCATAAAAATATACTGGATGTGTGGCGGAGAGAATTAGCGTCGATCTTAAAACTTTCGCTGGCGAAAATACAGGCATTTTGTGATTTATGTCTCATTTTCTCGCAGAGCGAAAAGACAGAGCACGCCATTGTTTTTGCTAAAGATACTGCGCAATTCTCGCCGTTATGCGATGTTAGAGAACATTATTGATAGTCAAGACGGGAACGGACAATGCAGGAAATTGATTTTTATATGGTCGATGCGTTCACTGAGCGCACCTTCGGCGGCAATGCGGCTGCGGTTTGCCCCTTACCGGCCTGGCTGCCGGATGAGACGCTGCTGAAGATGGCGCAGCAGCATAACCAGTCGGAAACGGCGTTTTTTGTGGCAAACGACGGCGGCTTTGAGCTGCGCTGGTTTACCACCCAGTATGAGATCAACCTCTGCGGGCATGCGACCCTCGCGGCGGCGCACGTTATCTGGACGCATCTGGGCTACGACCAGCCGGTTATCCGTTTTAACACGCGTTTTGTCGGTGAGCTCAGCGTCAGCCGCAATGATGGCTGGCTGACGCTCGATTTCCCGGCCTGGGAGAGTGACGTTGTCACTAATCCACCGGCGCTGCTGTTCAGCACCCTCGGTATCGACGGGGCGCAGGAAGTGCGTGTGGGCCGTGACTATATGGTGGTACTGGAAAACCAGCAGCAGGTGGAGGCCATTACCCCCGATATCGCGGGTATGATCCCGCTGGGTAAAATGGTCTGTATCACAGCACCTGGCGACAAGGCGGATTTTGTCAGCCGCTTCTTCTGTCCGGGCGAAGCGGTGGCGGAAGATCCGGTTACCGGTTCGACCCACTCAATGCTGATCCCATACTGGGGTGCACGTCTGGGCCGCCAGAAAATGGATGCGCTCCAGGTTTCCCGTCGCGGCGGGGTGTTGCGCTGTGAATGGTCCGGCGACCGGGTACTGATAGGTGGTCAGGCGACCACCTATATCGTCGGCAAGATCTTTTTAGATTAAGGCAGACGGGCAATACTGGCTTTGATGGTGGCGGCGGAGTGATGAAACTTCGCCAGCTCATCCTCAGCCAGCCGCAATTCGATAATCTGTTGTACACCGCTTTGTGCCAGCACGGCAGGGACGCCGATGGCCACTTCGCTTTCACCATACTCGCCGTCGAGAATACAGGACACCGCCAGCGCCCGGTGGCTGCCGGTAAAGATATTGCGGCAGATCTCGGCGATAGTCCCCGCGATCCCGTATTCGGTACAGCCTTTACCCGCGTAAATCTCAAACCCCAGCCGACGTACTTTTTCCGCCATTTTCACCCGATCCAGCGCCCGACCGGTGCGCCGCTGATAGACATCGGCAATAGGGGAGCCATACACCGTTGAGTGAGACCAGACCGGGAACTGGCTGTCGCCGTGTTCGCCGAGAATAAAGGCATCGATACTCTGCGCACCGATATCCAGCTCCTGAGCAAGCGTGCGGCGCAGTCGGGTGGTATCGAGCCAGACGCCGGTGCCGATCACCTGCGCTCTGGGCAGCCCGGAGAGCTGCCATACCTGCCAGGTGATAATGTCGCAGGGGTTGGTGGCGACCAGGAAAATGCCCTTAAAACCGCCCGCCATCATTTGTGGCACAATCGTTTTCACGATCCGCGCCGTACCGGTCAGTTCATCAAGCCGGGTTTGTCCCGGCTTTAGCGCGCCGCCGGAGACGGTGATCACGGCAATATCCACGTCGGCACACTCGCTGGCTTCGCGCGTAGAAATGGTCACCATCCCTGGCATATAGGCCGCGGCATCGCTGAGATCGTCAACATGAGCCTGAACCCGCGCTTTGTCGAGGTCCACCAGAATCAGCTCTTCACAAATCGCCTGATTTAACAGGGCATAGGCTGCTGACGCGCCGACGTTGCCGGTGCCGATAATCATCACTTTACGTGCTTTGGTATTCATTGGGCTTCCGCTGGAAATTTTTGACGCGATTAAGCTACTGCCAGACAGGGGTTAGCGCAACCGAACGGTGCAGCTATAAGTTAATGCTATGGGCGATGGAAATCGCGTCGGGTTAGGGTATGAACAGAATAAAAAAACCGGAGTGCCTGCATGTACCGTATCGCAATCGAACCCATCGACCAGCCGGATATTCTGGCGCTTATCGACAAGCTGGATCGCTACCAGAGCGCGCTTTATCCCGAGGAGAGTAACCATCTGGTCGAACTGCGCACGATCCCGGCATCCGACCTGATTATGCAGGCGATCCGCGATAGTCGCGGCCAGGCGATTGGCTGCGGGGCCGTAGTGCTTAATGCGGATGGCAGCGGTGAGATCAAACGCGTCTTTATCGATAGCGCCCATCGCGGGCAGCTGCTGGGAGAAAAACTTGTCGCGTCGCTGGAAGCCGCCGCGCTGGAGCGGGGCTGCCATACGCTGCAGCTGGAAACCGGTATCCGCCAGCAGGCGGCGATCCGTCTATATGCGCGCTGCGGGTATCAGACGTGTGCGGCTTTTGCGCCTTACGAGCCCGATCCCCTCAGCGTGTTTATGACAAAGCTGCTGGTGGCTGACGTTCGTTTAGCAGCCCTATAAACGCCTCGAGCGGGCGGGACATCGCTTCCCGCCGCCAGATAAGCCAGGTGGTCAGCCAGCGCCAGTTTTCCGCCAGCGGCCAGGTCGCGACCTGGTGATGACCGGGCATACTTTCCAGCATACTGCGCGGCATCAGCGCCAGACCCGCACCGGCAATCGCACAGGCCAGCATCCCGTGATAGGACTCCATTTCATGAATTTTGCCCGGCATCGCGCCGTCGGCATGAAACCAGCTTTCGAAATGACGGCGATAGGAGCAGTTAGCGCGAAAGGCGTAAATACTGGCCCCGTTGACTTCACCCGCCCGCGTTATCGGCGGGTGTCCTGCCGGGCCGACAATCATCATCTCTTCCTGATAGACGGGTATCCCGTTAAGCCCCGGATGCGTCACCGGGCCATCAACGAAGGCGGCATTCAGGGTGCCAGCCAGCACGCCGTCGATCATCTTCCCGGAGGGACCGGTGGCGAGGTCAAACTGGATCCGGGGATAACGCTGATTATACGCGGCAAGCGTGCCGGGAATGCGCACGGCGGCGGTACTCTCCAGCGCGCCGAGGGAAAAGAGCCCCTGGGGTTCATCCCCGGCGACGACCATCCGGGCTTCCTCTACCAGGGCGAGGATCTGTTCGCTGTAGCGCAAAAAACTGTGTCCGGCGGGCGAGAGCCGTAGCCGCTGATTCTCACGGATAAACAGATCCACCCCGAGATCCGCTTCCAGCTGGCGGATACGGGTCGTCAGGTTCGACGGCACCCGGTGTACCTGCTGCGCGGCGCGGGTAATGCTGCCGGTATGGGCGACGGCGGTAAACATCTCAAGCTGGGTCAGATCCATGCCTTTCTCATTTCGTGAAAATAATCGTTAAAAATATTCAGTTTTCATAAATAACAGGATCCGTCAGGATAATGCAAGTCCCCTACAACGGAGAAAACATCATGACCGCACTATCCCCGGCACAATCGATCAACCCGGCCACCGGCCAGCTGCTGGCGTCTTATGCCTGGGCCAGCGCCGACGAGGTTGATGCGGCGATTGCCTTGTCCCGCGAGGGTTTTAATGTCTGGAAGCAGACCACGCTGTCGGACAGAGCCGCAGGCCTGCGGGCAATGGCTGCTGCCATCCGCAACCGCGCGGAGGAAATGGCGCTCTGTATTACCCGTGAAATGGGTAAGCCGATCCTCCAGGCCCGCGCAGAAGTAACTAAATCGGCCGATCTCTGCGACTGGTATGCAGAACACGGCCCGGCGATGCTGGCGACCGAGCAGACGCAGGTTGAAGGCAATAAGGCGGTGATTGAATACCGTCCGCTGGGACCGATTCTGGCGGTGATGCCGTGGAACTTTCCTCTCTGGCAGGTGATCCGTGGAGCCGCGCCGATTCTGCTGGCGGGTAACAGCTATCTGCTTAAGCACGCACCTAACGTTATGGGATGCGCAACGCTGATTGGGCAGATTGCCGCCGATGCCGGGTTGCCGGCGGGCGTGTTTGGCTGGGTGAATGCCACCAACGACGGCGTCAGCCAGGCGATCAACGATCCGCGTATTGCGGCGGTGACGGTGACCGGTAGCGTAAGAGCGGGCAGGGCGATTGGCGCTCAGGCGGGTGCCGCGCTGAAAAAATGCGTGCTGGAGCTGGGCGGATCCGATCCTTTTGTCGTCTTAAACGATGCGGATCTGGAACTGGCAGTGAAAGCGGCGACCCTCGGGCGTTTCCAGAACAGCGGGCAGGTTTGCGCCGCGTCCAAGCGTTTTATTATTGAAGCCGGTATTGCCGATGCCTTTACCCGCAAATTTGTCGAGGCCGTCGCCGCGCTGAAACAGGGCGATCCGGAGACAGAAGCACACTATCTGGGACCGATGGCACGTTACGATCTACGCGATGAACTGCATCAGCAGGTTGTCGCCACCCTTAAAGAGGGCGCGACGCTGCTGCTGGGCGGCGAAAAGCTTGCCGGGGAAGGTAACTACTATCCGGCGACGATTCTGGCGAATGTCACGCCTGAGATGACAGCATTCCGTGAGGAGACGTTTGGTCCTGTGGCGACCATTACCGTCGCCCGCGATGCAGACCACGCGCTGGCGCTGGCTAATAACAGCATTTTCGGGCTGTCGGCGACGGTCTTTACCGCCAGCGACAACGAGGCGCAGCGCTTTGCGCAGCAGCTGGAGTGCGGCGGGGTCTTTATCAACGGCTTTGCCGCCAGCGATGCGCGGGTGGCGTTCGGCGGCGTTAAGCAGAGTGGTTTTGGCCGGGAGCTGTCACATTTCGGGCTGCATGAGTTCTGTAATATCCAGACGGTGTGGAAAGATCGTTATTGATCTCTGAGTGTTACTCCGCGATCCGGAGCGCGCTTATGCGCTCCGGATGTCATGGTTCTGTCACTTTTGTTTCGTACACTTACGGAGTGTGTGCTCTTACAGAAGAAGATCATGAATCTCAAACAATTTTTCCGTCACCAAGGACGGCGTTTTATTCCACGGCACTTTGGTCTGCTTGCGGGTATTTTTTGCGTTATCGGTCTCTTTTCCGCTCTGCAGATCTCTTCCACAGTTTTACTCACAACGTCACTGCGCAACGCCCAGCATAATGAGCAGCGCAACCAGCAGGCTCATCAGCAGCAGGTGCAGGTGGATGCGGCGCGTATCTCGCTGCTGACCGCCAGCGATCTGCTTAACCGGGCCGGCGTCTATTTTATGCAGGATAAAGAAACCGGCTCAGAAGGCAGCTGGCACAGTCTGATGGACGAAGCCCAGGAGGCGTTGAAACAATCCAACACCGCCTGGCAGGCGTGGCAGGCGCTGAATCCGCCGAAGGATGAGGGACTGGTTAACAGCTATCAGTTCTTTTATGACGCGCTCAAAGAGCAGGCGGATGGCCTGACCAAAACCCAGTCCATTGACGCCTTCTTTGCCGTGCCGGTACAGGCGTTTCAGAGCGACTTCAACGATAACTATGCCCGCTTTCAGCAGGCCAGCGAGCAGCAGGCCGATCGCGGTCGTCAGGTGTTAATGGGGAGTCTGAGTTCGCTACAGACGCTGTTCCTGCTGGCACCGGCGGTGCTGGTGGTGATCGCCTTCCTGGTCTGGTTTGGTATGTCGCGCTGGGTCATTGCGCCCGTGCGTAAGATGATTGCCCATATCAATACCCTGGCTGCCGGGGATCTCTCCAGCCCGCTGCCGCAGGTATCGCGCTTTAACCGCGAGGTGGATCAGCTTAGCCTCAGCATCGGAGAGATGCAGACCGGCCTGCAAAAGCTGGTGATGCAGGTTAACGATGCCACGACGGCGATGGTGCAGAATATTGGCCATCTGGCGGAAGGGAACAATAAGCTACAGCAGCAGGCGGAGCGTCAGGAGCTGGAGCTGGAAGAGGTCACCGCGCATATTGCCAGCCTGGAGTCCCACGTTGAGGGGAATACAGGCTACGCGCAGCAGGCCAGCGTCCGTGCCAGCGAAGCGCGGGAAGTGGCGGCAGGCGGCGACCGGATGATGGAAACCGTGAACGCCTCCATGCAGGCGATTGTCGATCGCTCCTCGGAGATGCGCGGTATCGTCTCCTTAATCGATAACGTGGCCTTCCAGACCAACATTCTCGCACTTAACGCGGCGATTGAGGCGGCCCATGCCGGTAATCAGGGACGTGGCTTTGCGGTGGTCGCTAAAGAAGTGGGATTGCTGGCGCGTAAAAGCAGCCACTCCACCCAGACGATTCAGCAGTTAATTAACCACTCGCTGCAGGGGATTGAGGACGGTAGCAAGGCGGTGGGGCGGCTGGAGAGTAATCTGCAAAAGGTCACCGGCCTGGTGGGGAACCTGAGCGGTCTGCTGAACGATATTTCGGGTGCCACCTTAAGTCAGGGAGAGAGTATTCACCATATGACCCGCCAGCTGCATAACCTGAATCAGGTGGCGAAGCAGACCGGTGAACTGGTGGGACACGCCTCGAAAGCTTCGCGCCAGCTGCAAAGTGAGTCGCATCAATTGCTCCAGGCGGTGACGCGTTTTCGGCTTCCGGCCTGACGGCAGGGCTGTAGCCTGGTATACTCCCGCTTCTGAGATGACCTGGAGGCAAGGAGCACAAGAGTGGCTACGGTCATAAATAATGAGATGCTGGGGTCGATTCTGACCGAGGCGAAACTGCTCGCCGGGCGCGGCAAGGTGGCGGATTACATACCCGCCCTGGCCTCGGTGAGCGGCGATAAGCTGGGCATTGCGATCTGCACCGTTGACGGGGAGCGCTACGCTGCCGGCGATGCGGACGAGCGTTTTTCTATTCAGTCGATTTCAAAAGTGCTGAGCCTGGTGGTGGCTATGAACCACTATCAGGAAGAGGAGATCTGGCAGCGGGTTGGACGCGATCCTTCCGGACAGCCGTTCAATTCCCTGCTGCAGCTGGAGATAGAACAGGGGAAACCGCGTAATCCCTTTATCAACGCCGGGGCGCTGGTGGTGTGCGATATGCTTCAGAGCCGCCTGAGCGCGCCGCGTCAGCGAATGCTGGAGATCGTGCGTCAGCTCAGCGGCGTGGCGGATATCGCCTACGATCCCGTGGTGGCCCGCTCGGAGCTTGACCATTCGGCGCGCAATGCGGCCATCGCCTGGCTGATGAAATCTTTCGACAACTTCCATAATGATGTCAGCGTTGTGCTGCAAAACTATTTCCACTACTGCGCGCTGAGGATGAGCTGCGTTGAACTGGCGCAGACGTTTTTATTCCTTGCCGCCCAGGGCCTGGCGCCCGGCGGGGCATCGCCGGTGATCTCATCCCGCCAGGCCCGACAGGTGAACGCGCTGATGGCAACCAGCGGGATGTACCAGAACGCCGGGGAGTTTGCCTGGCGGGTAGGGCTGCCGGCTAAATCCGGCGTCGGCGGCGGGATTGTGGCGATTGTGCCCCACGAAATGGCGATTGCCGTCTGGAGCCCCGAGCTCGACGAGGCGGGGAATTCTCTGGCCGGCGTGGCGGTGCTGGAGATGCTGAGCCAGCGACTGGGCAGGTCGGTGTACTGACGAATGAGACGCAATAGTGTATTAATTTGTCTTAACGTTCCGGCCGACGCAAATCGTGCTAATATTGTTAAAATTTACCGCCAATAACAAAATAATAACAAGGCGTGATTACAGGACCAGATTGTTAATGCACACATTTTCGACACCATCGTTTTCTTTTTTCCGCGAAGATCGTCGGCTGCTTAATATATTGACCATTGTTGTTATCACGGCCCTTTTCTACGCCGTCGGTGCCATGTTACGCCTGGTGGAGGAACTCTCCCTTTTCTGGCCGCTAAACGGCGTGATGGCCGGGGTTTTTGCCCGCTATGTCTGGCTGAATCGTCTGCACTACTATGCCGTTTGCTACCTCACGATGCTGGGTCTGGATGCGCTGACTACCGAGTGGGGCACCGCCTCGCTGGTGATTAATCTCTCCAATATGGTGTTTATCGTGATCGTGGCGATGTGCGTGCTGCGCGATAAAAAGCGGCCAAACGCGGCACCGGGCCCGCTGAATGCGCTCAAGCTGTTCGCCTACTGCATGGTCGGTGCCTTTTTTTGTGGGCTGCTGGGGGCTGCGGGATCCGTCAGTTTTAACAGCCTGACCTTTTTCCCGCTGGTGGCCGACTGGTTTGGCGAGCAGTTCTCCACCGGGGTGTTAATTGTCCCCTGTATTCTGACCCTGACCTGGCCGCGCAGCCTGCCGGTTCTCTCTCTGCGCCAGGTGATGCCGCTGGTGGCGTTGATTGCTTCAATGGTGGCGTCGGTAACCATCGGCGGTGCGGGCAGTCTGGCGTTTCCGCTCCCGGCGCTGATCTGGTGTGCTATCCGCTATTCACTGCCGGCCACCTGCCTGCTGACCTTTGTGACGGGCGCCACCGAGGTGATCCTCGTGGCCAACTCGATCATTGATATTGCGGTCGGTTCGCCGCTTGAGACGCCGCAAATGTTCTCCGCGCGTCTCGGTATCGCAACCATGGCGGTTTGCCCGGTGATTGTCTCTACCAGCGTGGCAGCGATTAATAGCCTGATGAACCAGGTTTCCCTGCGCGCCGACTATGACTATCTGACCCGGGTCTATTCCCGTTCCGGCCTGTATGAAGCTCTGCAGAAACGCCCGTTTACCACCGGACAACATATGACGGTGATGCTGCTGGATATCGATTACTTTAAAAACATTAATGATAACTACGGCCACGAGTGCGGTGACCAGGTACTGGCCGCCTTTGCTGAGGAAGTGCGGCAGGCGGTCGGCGAGCACAGTATGGTGGCCCGTATGGGTGGGGAAGAGTTCGCCGTCGTGGTAACCACTACCGAACCCCTCAAAGGCGTGCATCTTGCCGAAAGCGTGCGTCAGCGGATCGAAAGCTGCCCGTTCCACTGGCGTAATCAGACCCTGTTTATTACCGTCAGTATTGGCGTGGCTAAGGGACGGATCGGTCAGGGGCAGTCCACCTCGCTGTTTAACCAGCTGCTGGCCGACGCGGATGAGTTTCTGTATCGCTCCAAGAAAGGGGGGCGAAACCGTATTTCCTCCCGGGAACTGGTGGTGGACGAGGCCGTTTCGCAGGCGACGCCCTGATGTCGAGTGCGTATGGCCATTTTTTACACGGAATTTACTAACCTGTTAAATGATATCGCTTGATACGATTTTATAAGGTTACTAAGATAGCGCCGCCCAGAGAGCGGAAACAATGTGATGACGGTAACTGACAAACCCACGATGCATCAGCAAGTCACCGGAAGTAAGTTTGTCAGACGTATGTTTCTGATGCGTATTCTCGGCACGCTGTTGTGTTTTTTCCCTATCCTTTCGGTACTGCTGGAACACCAGCGCTCGCCGTGGTTTATTGGCCTACTGGCGGTTAACGCTTTTATCTGGCCCTCTGTCGCCTGGTTCCGCGCCCGCAGAGCCGTACTCCCGCTGGTCAGTGAACACCAGAACCTCATTATTGATGCCGCCGCGGGTGGGTTCTGGATAGCCATCATGGCGGTGAGTCCACTCCCTTCGGTGGTGATTGCAACCATTCTGCTCTCTGACAGGCTCTCGGCCGGAGGACTGCCTCTGCTGCGCAAAGCGGCGGCGGTGATGGTCAGCGTTTTTGCCCTCTGCTGGCTATCGCAGGGAATGGCATTCAATCCGCTGGTGTCGCAGCGCACGATGTTCGCCACGCTGCCGCTGATCGCCATTTACCTGATTGCCCTGAGCGTGCTCACCGATATGATTGCCTCCAGGCTGCGTCTGAAAAGCCATGAGCTGGAGCGTATCGCGATGATGGATCCGCTGCTGGATATCGCCAACCGCCGCCTGCTTGAGCAGCGCATCGATAGCGAGCTGTATAAGCTTAACCAGACCTGCCACAGTTCGGCGCTGATGTTTATCGATATGGACAATTTTAAAGAGGTCAACGACCGCTTTGGGCATAAGGTCGGGGACACGCTCCTGGTGACGGTGTCACAAATCCTGCAGGCAACCAGCCGCGAAAACGACACGCCCGCACGGCTTGGCGGGGATGAATTTGTGATCCTGCTTCCGCAAACCACGTCCGATGAAGCCAAGGCTATCGCCATTCGCATCATGGATGCGGCGGCGGCGATGATCCTGCTGCCAGACCGGGCGATGATCTGTACCCTGAGTATCGGTATTGCCCGCGCCACGCCGGACATGATCCGGGCAGATGACTGGCTAAAAGCGGCGGATGATGCTCTCTATCACGCAAAGCGGGAAGGAAAGAATCGTATCTTCACCCACTGACGACGGCGGGAAAGCGGCTACACTCTAAAGAGATTCCGCTAAGGAGATGTGATGAAGCCGACCGCCCCCCCTGTTGATGAATCGCAACGTCTGGCCTCTCTGCACGAGTCTGGCCTGCTGGAGCCGGGTAATTCGCAGCGTTTCGACCGCCTGACCCGCCTGGCACGACGTCTGTTTAACGTTCCGGTCTCCCTGATCGCGCTGGTGGATGCAGAGGCGCTGGTCTTTAAATCCTGTGACGGGCTGGCCTATAGCGCCCCCGCACGTAAAAACTCGTTCTGCACCCACACAATCCGCCATGAGACGCCCCTGATTATCACCGATGCGACACAGGATGACCGCTTCTGCGCCAATCCGATGGTTGCAGGAGAGCCGCATATCCGTTTTTATGCTGGCCATCCGCTACGCCTGCCGGACGGGGCGATGGTTGGATCTTTCTGCCTGGTGGATTATCAGCCGCGTGAGTTTAGCGAAGCGGATTTAGCGAATCTGCAGGATCTGGCCCGGATCGTCGAGGATGAGTTTGCCGGCGTCAGTGCGGCAACCACCGATGAATTGACCGGCCTGTTTAACCGACGTGCGTTTCGCAACCTGGCGAGCTTCGCCATTTCGGCGGCACGACGCCGCGCCGAGCCATTGACGCTCGGCTGGCTCGACCTCGATAAGTTTAAGCAGATTAACGATACCTTTGGTCACCGTGCCGGGGATGAGGCGCTGTGCGCGATGGCTGCGCTCCTCAAGCGCTGCTTCCGCGAATCGGATCTGCTGGTGCGCTATGGCGGGGATGAGTTCGCCATTGTGTTTGGGGACACGGATGAGAAGGGCGCGTGGATTGCAATGCAGCATCTGGTCGATGAGACCGCAGCGTTCAATAAAACCTCTGGTTATCCCTGGCAGCTGGCGTTTTCCTGGGGCGTCACCGAGTTTAACCACGATAGCTTTAGCGATCTGCAAAGCTGGCTGTCGGTCGCCGACAGACGGATGTACGCCATGAAGGCGGAGCATCACGGCGAGGTATAAGGAAAGCCTCTGCTGGCGCATATTGTGTTATCAAAAGGTTGCAGACATAGTAGCGTCTGATAAGGAGAATTATATGACGACGCTACACACCGTTCGAGTCCTCTCCCGGGATGCGATTCTGGCCCATCTCGATCCTTTATGTGACATCCTGGAAAACAGCGTAAACGGCGGCGCATCCGTCAGCTTTATGCTGCCTTTTGGCCGCGATAAGGCCGCCGCATTCTGGCAAAAAGTGGCCCGCAGCGTTGCCGACAATGAACGAGTGGTGCTCGGGGCTTTCGACGAACACGAGCAATTACAGGGTACGGTACAGCTGATTATCGACCAGCCGGAAAACCAGAACCACCGGGCTGACGTTGCCAAGCTGCTTGTGCACGATCGCGCCCGCCGCCAGGGGATAGCGCGCCTGTTGATGTGTGAGCTTGAAAAGGTCGCCGTGGCGCACGGGAAAAACGTTCTGGTGCTGGACACGGCCACCGGGAGCGGGGCCGAGACCTTTTACGCTCATTGCGGCTGGGAGAAGGCGGGGATGATCCCGCGCTATGCCCTGATGCCTGACGGAGAAATGACCGGCACCACGGTATTCTATAAATTCCTTTAATATTTTATCGTGGGTCAGAGATATTAATTTCTGACCCAATTAATTTTCGCAATGCTCATGTTAATTATTGAGATTGCTATATCGTTCCTCCTGAATATAATTCACCTCCTCCATTCAATGATAATATAAGTGAGGTTGGCGTGGTGTTATTGTTCAAAACGACCGTAGGAACCACTGGTGAATACTATTCATCAGTACAGCTCTCTGATATCAAAAATAGCGACAGCAGTAAGGTAACGGTAAGCAATTTTCTGGAGATTTATTTCCAAAGCCCGGTAAGCATTTCCAGTGAGGATATCCAGTTTAATAAATGGGATAATACCTATTCTTCTGATGTCACTCTGACTAAAGTCAGTGACCAGTTGTTCAACGTTGCGGTGAAAATTACCGCAAAAGAGAGTTTGGCTTTCACTATAGATGCTGATAACGACATCGTCATCGGTTTTAATTCCGCCTCAGGTGACCCCGATCTTTCAACGGCGCTGGAACCTTTCCTGGATACCATTGAACTGACGGTTGACGCTGAGCCGGATATTTACGGCACGGTGGAAATGACCAGTGTTGCTTCACCCGTTGCGGCACTGCAGGATGTCCCTTTTGCCGTGTATTTTTCGCAGTCTGGCACGCAATATCCTTATCATATCAAGCCCGGCCAGAGCGTCACCGGCCAACTTGTTGCCGGAAAGTATGATGTCAGCGTCGATAATCTGGTCAGTGAAGACGGCAACATTACGCTGGAGACGCTTATTGACGGCGATTCCGCGATTGACGTGGTGACAGGGGAAACCACCCGGCTGGCATTCTCTTTTGGCAAGGTGATGAAATCCAGCTCGGTTGATTTTTCAATTGGCGCGCTTAGCGAACTGAGTGAGGAAGTCCTGGCGGTTTCACTTGCCGTTGGCAGCAGCTATCAGCACGCTTTTACTCTGCGTCCGGGTGAAAACATCCATCTCAGCAATCTGCCTGAAACCGGCCAGTTGACGGTCAGCATTGCGTCAGTGACATTAAACAATCAGCGCTATACCTTCACGGTCCCGACGTATTCGTTGTCTAACGATACCGTCAGCATTGCGCTGGATGAAAGCAATGTCACCGTTGAGGCTATGCCGTCGGATGATTTTATCCAGGTCGCTGTGGCATTGCAGACCACGGTCGATATCGGCAAAAGCTTCCCTGTTCGTCTGGTATCCAGCGACATGACCTATGCTCAGCATGTGGTGATCAAAAGTGGCCAGCAATCTTTTGCCGTTAAATTAAAACCGGGTAAGTACAGCGTAGAAGTTGGGAATTTTATTTACGATAAAACGGTTTATATCGTCAGCGCTGATAATACCTTTACGGTGGCTGCGACGGATAATTTACTGGCTATTAAGGTCAAGAAATCAGCCAGTCTGGTGGTTAAAGGCTTTAATTCCGATTATCTCACTTTCGGTGGTTGCACCAATCTTGCGGCGGATAATGAGCAGTATCTGACAGAATTGCATGCCAGCTCTATTTTCAAATATGCAGGCAGCGGTGGTGATGGCGATCCGGGTCAGTTCCTTGAAGTCGACTATGCGACTGAAAACACCATCGCGCTGGCGAGGAAGATCGAAGCCAGCCTGAGCAAACCGGTTCTGCCGGTAATGATCTCGTATACCGTTCAGCTTTCCGGTGGCGACGTGGCTGAACTGAATAATAGCGAGCATCTGACGCACAGCTTTGCCAATTTTATTCTGACGCTCCAGACTGCGCTGAAACATAAAGATGACGATCACCCAGTACCTGTGGGGATTATTGTTAACCCGGATATGCTGGGAACCTGCCAGCAGCATGACCTGGCGGCAGATTATGCTATGCCGGTTGTGGCATCACTGCAGGCGGCATTGGCGCACTGGAAAATCACGCAATCGCTCCCCGCTGAAGTGACCGATGACATTAAAGGCTATATCCAGGGCGTAAACTGGCTGGTTCGCACCCTGGCTCCGGACGTCACTTTTGGCTGGCAGATTAACCTGTGGGGCGTCGGGGGATCCCAGTGGGTCTATGACAATGCCACGGATGAGAAGGCCATTAAAGCTGCGCGACAGACTGCCGATTATGTCTCCACGTTGGGCGTCTATACCGGCAATTATATTCCGGATTTCCTGGCGATTGACCGCTACGAGGCCGATGACCTGACGACGCGCTCTTATGTGAATGCGTATTGCTACGGCCCTTCAGAATGGAAAGCCTACTTTGTCTACTGCGCCGAAATCAGCGCACAGCTGGCGCTGCCCGTCATTCCATGGCAGATCCCATCCAGCAGAACGCCGCTGACCGACGACAGTGTGGCAAGCAGCTTTGAGAGCCAGCACTGGGGCTCGGCCGCGAATTATATTCTCGGCGATCCGGCGCTGGGCAGCGATGTTAAAAACATTCATCCAGCCATCCGCAATTTCAAGTTTGACGAAAATAACGCGGGTAATATGGTGGCTCTGGTGGGGGAGACGCCGGAAGCGATGTATCAAAAGAACGGTGGTTTTAACGTGAGTCTACCCGCATACGCTGACTTCCCGAAATACGGCATTATGCACATTATGTTTGGCGGTGGCTCAACGCTGGGCATGGTGCCGCCGGTTGATAATGCCAGTGTCGATATGACGTGGTTAGCGAATAAGTTCAGTCACTATGTTGAAGCGCCCGTCGGCTTTGATGATAGCGTTCTGGATATCTAGTGTGAAATGCAGCAGGCCGCAGCGGTGGCTGCAGTCTGCTGCACGTTTCTGTAATTTTTTTACTAATAAGATGTTTGAATTGATCAAAACAGGGTTTAGCGGTCGTAAAGTCTGATAAGTTATTGGACCAATAGCTTCAGGTTGTATGACTAATCATAAAAGGAACCCATTGTGAACACACTAAATCGTCGCGATTTTCCCGGAGCCAGCTACCCTGAGCGTGTCATTCAGTTCGGTGAAGGCAACTTCCTGCGCGCCTTTGTCGACTGGCAGATCGATTTGCTGAATGAGCATACCGATCTTAACGCCGGTATCGTGGTGGTTCGTCCGATTGCCAGCGATTTCCCGCCGTCCCTCAGCACCCAGGATGGTCTTTACACCACGATTATCCGCGGTCTGAACGAGCAGGGTGAAGCCGTCAGCGATGCGCGACTGATTCGTTCCGTCAACCGTGAAATCAGCGTGTATGACAACTACGATGAGTTCCTGAAGCTGGCGCATAATCCTGAGATGCGCTTTGTTTTTTCCAACACTACCGAAGCGGGCATCAGCTATCACGCCGGTGATCAGTTCGAGGATGCGCCTGCCGTCAGCTACCCGGCAAAACTGACCCGTCTGCTGTTCGAGCGCTATACCCATTTCAACGGTGCGGCCGATAAAGGCTGGGTGCTGATCCCCTGCGAGCTGATTGATTACAACGGCGATGCGCTGCGTGAACTGGTACTGCGTTATGCTCAGGAATGGGCGCTGCCGGCAGCCTTTGTAAAATGGTTGAACGAGGCGAATACGTTCTGCTCAACCCTCGTTGACCGTATCGTGACCGGCTACCCGCGTGATGAAGTCGCGGCGCTGGAGGCGGAACTGGGCTATAAAGACGGTTTCCTCGATACCGCCGAGCATTTCTATCTGTTTGTGATTCAGGGGCCTAAATCACTGGCCACCGAACTGCGTCTTGACGGTTATCCGCTGAACGTGCTGATTGTTGACGATATCAAGCCTTATAAAGAGCGCAAGGTGGCTATCCTCAACGGTGCGCACACGGCTCTGGTGCCGGTGGCGTTCCAGGCTGGACTGGATACGGTCGGCGAGGCGATGAACGACGCCGAAGTCTGTGCCTTTGTGGAGAAAGCGATTTATCAGGAAATCATTCCGGTGCTGGATCTGCCGAAAGACGAGCTGGAATCCTTCGCCAGCGCGGTAACGGGGCGTTTCCGTAACCCGTATATTAAGCACCAGCTGCTCTCCATCGCCCTTAACGGGATGACCAAGTTCCGCACCCGTATCCTGCCGCAGCTTCTGGCCGGGCAGAAGGCGACCGGTAAACTGCCGGCGCGCCTGACCTTTGCCCTGGCGGCGCTGATCGCTTTCTACCGCGGTGAGCGTAATGGCGAAGCTTATCCGGTGCAGGATGATGCCCACTGGCTGACCACTTTCCAGCAGCTGTGGGGCCAGCATCGCGACCGTCTGATCGATACCCGCGAGCTGGTGCGTTCCGTACTGGCCGTCAGCGATCACTGGGAGCAGGATCTGACTCAGGTTTCTGGCCTGGTTGAGCAGGTGGCGCAGGATCTGGATGCTATCGTGACCCAGGGCATGCGCGCTGCCGTTAAGCCGCTGTGCTAAAAGAGAGACCCGGCGATTGCCGGGTTTTTTATACACCTGTATTAGTTACAACATACAATATCCACTGATTAAACCTGGCTGAAACTTTCGTGCCTTTGATGGAGCTGGGCAGGAAGAAAAGGGCGGATTTGGTAACGGAAAGGTAAATGTTTTGATCTGCACTTGCTTGAATATGTGATTTGGATCGCGTTTAATATCCAGGCTCTCCATTTTAGCCTGAATAACCATGATTGTACGACCACAACAGCACTGGCTGCCCCTGATCTTTGTCTGGCACGGCTCGGTGTTAGCAAAAATAACATCCCGGCTGCTGCTGAACTTCCTGCTGTCTCTCGCCGTACTGCTGCTTTTGCCCTGGTACAGCTCGCTCGGTATCCATCTGACCATTGCGCCCTTTAGCATTCTTGGCGTGGCTATCGCGATATTCCTCGGTTTTCGCAACAATGCCTGCTACGCCCGCTATGATGAAGCGCGGCACTTGTGGGGCCAGCTGGTTATCGCCCAGCGCTCTCTGCTGCGGGAAGTGAAAATTGCCGGGGGAGAAGGGCTGGATACCCGTGATTTTGCCCGACTGCAGACCGCATTTGCCCACAGCCTGCGTATGACCCTGCGTCGTTTTCCTCAGGCGCAGACCCTCACCGAATATCTCCCGGCGGAAGCGGTCACGAAGGTGGTGGGAAGCCACTCCCCGGTTAACCGAATTCTGCTGTTGATGGGCGAGTGGCTGGCGCGAGAATACCGCCAGCAGCGCTTTTCAGATATGCAGTTTCACAGCATGAACCAGAGAATGAACGATCTTTCCGTGGTGCTGGCAGGCTGTGAACGCATCGCCAATACGCCGGTGCCATTCGCCTACACGCTGATCCTGCACCGCACGGTCTATCTGTTCTGCATTATGTTACCTTTCGCCCTGGTGAGCGATCTGCATTATATGACGCCCTTTGTCTCGGTGCTGATCTCCTACACTTTTATTGCGCTGGATACGCTGGCGGAAGAGCTGGAAGAGCCGTTTGGTCTGGAAAATAACGACCTGCCCCTGGATGCCATCTGCAACGCGCTTGAGATCGATCTTCGACAGATGAATGACGAGGCAGACGTTCCTGTGAAAATGCAGCCCGACAGACGCTATCAGCTGACCTGATAGATAAAAAGCCGGGCGTTAAGCTGTTATTAAGATTTACCCCGTTAAATAAAGGCAGGATCGTTAACGGGGAAAAAATGATGAAAATGACAATGATAGTTATCCTGACGGCCATAATGCTGCTGTCGCTGGCCGCCACGGCCTGGGACTTCTCGTTTATTGCGGGACAGTCGCAGGTGGTGATGGCGGCGGATCGCGATCTGCCGCGCTAGCCGCGAGAGATTTCTTTCCGGCTTCAACGTATTTCAGCGTACCTACCTCCAGCACCCTATAGCGGCCATCTTTGTAGGCGATTTTGACCACGGCAGCATTGGAGAGCGGTTTATTTTTAGCCGTATCCTCCGTCAGATCGGATATCATGATCTGCATCGCGGTTCCCGAGGAAATGGCGAGGACGTGTTTATCCCCATGGGCTTTCGCATCTTCGACAATGCTGGCCAACGCTGCCTGGGTACGCGTTTTAACCCGGTCGTAATTTTCTGCAAGCCCTTGCGGGTCGGCTTTCGCCAGCGCATTCTGGTTATCCCGTACCGGAAGCTTGCCCGCTTTCATCGCGCTGAACAGCGCGGCACCGTCAGCCAGCCCTAGCTGCTGCGCACCCGCGCTGGCCATATCTTTATTATAACCGCCTTCAAACCCACCAAAATAAGCTTCACGCAGGCCTTCCAGCTCAGTAAGGTGGTAATCAGTCACTTCGGCTTGCTTTAAAATGACCGCAATGGTTTCACGCTGGCGACCCGCATCACTGGAATAAAAACGCGTAAAAGGGATACCTTTCAACCCTTCACCCAGATAGCGCGCAACCTGCTTGCCTTCCTCGGTAAGGGGGGAGTCAGCCCAACCCTGAACGCGGTCTAATGTGTTTAACAGCGTTTTTCCGTGGCGAGCGAAGTAGATATTGATCTCTTCATCCGATTTAACATGGGTCTTATCTTCAGCCATCAGCGGCTGGCCGACCGTTGAAATAACAAGCAAAGCGAATAGCCATTTTTTCATCTGTCACGTTCCCTCTGTTTTATACGCAAAAAAACCTGCGTTCTTTTTCGCGAGCGAGAGTTCCGATCGTGAAGAAAAACGCAGGTTTTGCCTGTTCATACAGTAACAATCCAGTGAGAACAGACCATAGCACTGATAAAAATGTGCGAATGTGAGCGTGTTCATATCCTAAATTTTGCACCCTGGTTTACCACTTGCCTGATCTATATCAAACAGCGTCACATAACTCAGATTAATTCGTAAAGCGGGGCCGTTTTTCGCCGTTAATACAAGGAGTAAGCACCGCATATCTACAGGCCAGATCGTCACTTTGTTGACCTGACATGGTAGTCAGCAGGTGTTTATTTTCAGTAACGGCATCTCCGTACGCGATCGGTCGATCCATGTCCAATAACAGCAATATTGGCCGATCATTGGCGTCACGGAGAGTTCTCATCTTTTATGGCAGGACAAGATATATGGGCCTTCTTCAACGAGTCAGGTTATCCCGTCGTCTGGTTTTACTTTCCGCTTTCTTCGTGGCGGCGATGTTACTTATTGTTCTTGTTTGTATTAACGCACTACACAACCTCAGCGAGCGTGAAAGGTTTGTTTATGAGGAGCGGGCGGTTCCTGTTCAGATCCTCAACACCGCGGCGCGCCAGATGGCAACGCATTTCCGCCGTTCATACTCTTATGTTTTTCCCGGCGCACCGGGCTCACGTCCACAGACCATCGAGCTAAACCAGAAGGCAGAAGCGGATATTCAAAAGGCCATCAGCTATCTCAGCGCCCAGCAGGATCCGCAGCTGAAGGCGTTTAGCCAGGCGGCGGAACAAGCCTGGCCTCAGTACAAAGCGTCGATGGCTAAAGTCTATGCGCTCTCCGATGCCGGTGATAACGAAGGTGCGCTGCGGGAGATCGCCTCCGGTACCGACAAGCTGCATGTGATGGTGCGTGAGCCGCTGTTAAAAGTGGCCGATATCTATAACCACGCGGTGAAAACCAGCAGCGATGAAAGTATCGAACTGGTTTCCCATACCGCCACGGTGCTGATTGCCCTGATTGGATCGGCGTTGATTATTGGTACCGGCCTGAGCATTTCGATCTATCGCTCGGTATCTCGTCAGCTTGGCGGCGATCCTCAGGTGGCCATGTCAATGGCGCAGTATATTGCCGCAGGCGATCTTTCTGACCGGAATGAAGTCAAATCGGGAGATACCAGCAGCCTGTTATACCAGTTGACCCTGATGCGGGCGCAAATTGCCAGCCTGATTGTCGATGTACAGCAGGCTTCGCATACGGTCGCGCTGGCCTCCGGGGAAATTGCCGACGGCACCCAGGAACTTTCCCGCCGCACTGAATCCCAGGCTTCGGCGCTGGAAGAGACCAGTGCCTCGATGGAACAGCTTTCATCCACGGTGCAGCAGAACTCCGACAACGCTCAGACGGCCAATCAACTGGCGAAACATGCCTCTGGCGTAGTGGCCAACGGCGGCGAGATCATGTCTCAGGTGGTCAATAATATGAAAGCTATCCACGACAGCAGCTCGAAAATCTTCGACATTATCAGCGTCATCGACGGGATTGCATTCCAGACCAATATCCTGGCGCTCAACGCCGCGGTCGAAGCCGCACGGGCAGGAGAGCAGGGCAGAGGCTTTGCGGTGGTGGCCGGTGAAGTACGAAATCTGGCCCAGCGCAGCGCCGATGCGGCCCAGCAGGTGAAGAACCTGATCACGGAAAGCGTCGACCGCGTCGATGAAGGCTCCGCGATGGTCAACCGCGCCGGGGAAACCATGGATGAGGTCGTTATGTCCATTCGTAAGGTGACCGATATTGTCGGGGAAATCAGCTCCGCCAGCCGGGAGCAGAGCGCCGGGGTCAATCAGGTCGGTGACGCTGTCACGTTAATGGACCAGGATACCCAGCAGAATGCCGCCCTGGTTGAGCAGACCGCGGCTGCGACCGTGAGCCTGCAGGAGCAGGCGGCACAGCTGCTGGAGTCGGTGTCACGGTTTAAGTTGAAAACGGCGTAAGGCTGCTGATGGCAAAGCCCTGGTCGTATGGCCGGGACTTTTTGCAAAAAGTGCTGTTTTTACTTCGAACGGCAAGATCTAATGGATCTATTGGAGTTAATGGATTTAATATGCCTTCTATCGAATCCAAAACACCCGGTAAGGAACCAGCCATGTTTAAACTCTGCAACAGCAAAACGGAAATCTCGTCTGGCATTAAAGCGTTTGCAGGCGGGATGCGCGGCAATCCCGATCATCCTGTTTACGCACAGTCTGGCAAATATAAATGCTGGTACGCGATCAAAGATGAAAAGGGCGAATGGATCTTTGGCCCTAGCAAATTTATTGGCTATGCGGGGATGAGCGTCGCCGCCTATATGGATAATCAGCCTGAACTTGACGGAAAATTGACGGAAAAGCAGCTTGTCAAATTCTCCGAAGAGGTTGATGAAGAGATGCATTCCTTATTATATGACCGGCTTTTTGATAGCTTAAGTCGGGTTAATCGCACCCCCGGAAAGTCAGTCAAAATAAAAATTGTTCCTGTTGAAAAAGCCGTTCAAACGATGTCTGTTAAATATAAAAACACGGATAAATGCGACTTTTACCAACTCATTGATAGGAACTCGCAGACGCTCATTGATGGGATCTCGCAACCGCCGGCGCTCAGCAGCCTGAGCATTGCAGGCGATAAAGTTAAATTTGACTTAAAATATGGCGACTATAGCTATGTCGTTGAATTAAATAAAACTACTGCCGAATGGCTCTGCGAAGGCAAGGCGAAGCGTCGGGAAGACGGTCAGGTTATCGATTGCACGGCACTGCTGGTTTTTGACGAGGGTAGCGTGGAGATTTTCGGGCTTCGCTGGTTCGAAACTGGCGATAATTATATGTGGTCTGCCTATGCTGAAGAAATCCAGAGTGAATAACATAAAGCCAGATATAAATCAGTCGGTTGCCTGAAATGGCAACCGACTTAAAAAAACGCCTATCGATATAATCGATAATTTAGTTTGTTAATACTCATTATCTCTCTATTAATTTAACCACACCCCGATCAATACACTGCGTTTACTTATCGCAAATGGCGCATCGGTGGTGTGGGATTTGGCTTGAGAATATTTGCGACTCGAGCTGAATATATCTAATAAAACTTAACGACTTACCGTGATTTCCAATACAATGACGGGGAAATATTTTATTCATATTCTGCCATTTTTTCAAATGGAGCCTGAGCTAGTTCCTGAACCTTCCTTATAAATAATGATTTTTAGGAGTTTGAAAATGGCTAAAAGCAATAAGGCAGTACAGACGCAACAAGACATGTGGTGCCGGGCAGCAGTTGATATGAGAAAGATCTTCTTCACCATTATGGCGTTAGTGTTTCTCTTCAGTTCACAGAATGCGATGGCGGCCTATCTTGATTTCTCCCCGAACTGGGATGCGCCATCCACAAAACCGATGAGTAAAAGGGCTGCCACTAACGTCGTCATGCAATGCAAAACCGTCGCGGCTTATAGCAACATGGCCGGAGCCAGATCGGGTGCCATGGTTGTCGCGGGTCCTCATGAGACCGCGACGGACAAAAAACGCATCTGACGGTGCGACTCTACAAAGACAACGTGCATGAAAAGTCATGCCACGTGTATACAGGGAAGAACATGGACTACAGCAGCTGTAACTGTGAGTATGTCGATTAACATGACATTTTGAAGCGCCTGATTCTGCAGGCGCTTTTTCTTTACGGAGAAACCTGGCAAAACAACCGTGCCGGTGGGCAGTCGCGGTATAAGATGGCCACGGTGATGGTATCAGCACGGGAGAAGGCATTGTCAGAGGCCATCAATAACCAGGGCAATGACGACCACTAAATGCTGGATTCTTCCTTACGCCCCCTAAGTGCGCATAATGTATATTATGTTAAATTGCATATTTGAGTTCCACGCCGCTACAGCCAGAGCCTCCCACCATCACCTTACCCCCTCCAACAACGTCTCCAGCCACTGCGTAAAGACCCGGACTTTTGGCGAGATATGTCGATGCGGATACAGTACGGATAGTCTCCGCGCCGGAACCGGATTCCCTGGCAACACTTCTACCAGGCGTCCGTCATTAATATAAGGCCGCAGAAAGAAATCCATTCCCTGCAGTAACCCCAACCCTGTCAGGCCAGCCACAATGTAGACTTCTGAGTTATCGAGCACCAGTTTCCCCGGCAGATGAATCTCCTCGATGCCGGATGGTGTCTGAAATACCCACGGCATAATTTGCCGACTGTTGACGTTGAACCAGTTAACGCCCTGGTGATGCTGCAGATCGTCAAGCGTTTCAGGTACACCGTGTTCGGCAAGATATGCCGGACTGGCACAGGTGATCAGTTTTACGTTACCCAGTGAGCGCGCAACATAGTCACCATCTTCCAGCGCACCGACACGCACAATGCAATCCAGACCATCACGCAGCATATCTTTACGCCGGTCGGAGCTGCTGAGCACCACTTCTATTCCGGGATAGGCGCGATAAAAATCAGGCAGATTGGGCACAACCAGCAGTGTGGCAAGCGATACCGGCATATCGATACGCAGTTGCCCGGATAGCGAACGGCCGGCGGAAAATGACCCCAGCAAATCATCGGTTTGTTCCAGCAATGGCTTACTGCTGCGGTAAAACTCTTCCCCTTCAGGTGTCAGGTTAATGCGTCGGGTTGTCCGGTGTAACAGACGCACGCCGCAGTGCAGCTCCAGCTGCTGCAGCGCTTTGGTCACTGCCGGTCGGTGGATTTGTAAGTTCTCCGATGCCTGGGAAAAACTGCCTGTCTCGACGATCTCAATAAAGATCCGCATTAACTCGTAAACATTGATCTGCATGGTGTACTTCTCTGTCGGGTTGGAACGCCAGCTTATTGTTACTTATTTAGTAAAAGTGATGAAGCATATTCGCTATTTTTAAGAATAAAAATGGCGTTTAGACTAGCGCTATTCCGGATAAAAAATCCGCCTTAGTGCTTGTCTGATAAAGGAAAATACTTCATGCAAAATCACAGTGTCTGCCACATTCTGGGTATTGAAAAAAACGTTATTCAAGGGCCGCTTTCGTGGCTGACCGATGCCCGCCTGGTTGCTGCAGTCAGCAATGCAGGAGGTCTTGGTGTCCTGGGACCCAATGCCGGGTTAACGGCGGAAACCGCGGTATCCACCCCGGAAGCGACCGCCGAAAAAATGCGCGAAGAAATTCGCAAGACCAAAATGCTGACCGAGAAACCTTTCGGCGTGAATCTGATCCCGATGGCTGAAAATGACATCTGGACGCCCTCCATTGTTAACGTTATCAAAGAGGAAGGCGTACATGCCGTGGTCTACACCGGCTACGGCGAGGGATCGCTGATCCCTGCCCTGTTTGATGAATTGAAAAATGCGGGCATCAAAATCATCTATCGGGATATCAATCCCTCCCCGGAAAATACCCGCATCGCGGAAGCCGCCGGCGCCGATATCATTGTCGCTACGGGATTTGATGAAGGCGGTACATTACCCGGCGTCGCATTAGGTACATTTTCCATTGTGCCGCTGATCGCCGACGCGGTGAAACATATCCCCGTCATGGCCGCGGGCGGCATTACCGATCGCCGAACCGCCAGAGCCGCTCATGCCCTTGGCGCGCAGGGCGTATTTGCCGGTTCGGCATTTATCAGCACCGTTGAAAGCCGCGTACCGCAATCAGTGAAAGACAAAATCGTCGCCGCCAACGGGCTGGACATGCGTCTGTTCCGCACGTTACCGGATTACTATCGTTCGCTCCCGGGCAAACTGGCTGACAAACTGGTCGCGCTGGATAAATCGGGTGCCAGCAAGGAAGAACTGGCTCAGGTGATGGGAGGATTACGTGGTCTGCGTCTTGGTATGCTTGAAGGTAATACTGATGACGGCTATATCTCACTCGGTACAGGTATCGGGAGCATTCACAGCGTGAAAAGCGTTGCCGATGTCGTCGCTGAACTGCACGTTTAACATCAATAATGCGATGGCGCGCCGGATGCCGTGCGGAGCGCCATTGCGGCCTGCCTGCGCCATAAAATTATTTATCCCCCTGTGAAAATAGCGTTGTTAGCGCCCTCGCCCCGGATCCGTCAAACTTCACCTTCGCCTGCATACCGCAAAGAGTGTTAAATGCAAAACGACGCCGGGCTGTTAGGCTTTTACGATTCACACCGGAGATATTATGAACACGATTATTGACCTGTTTAACGACCACAAAAGCGAGCGCAGCTTTACCGATAAAGCCATTGATGACGCCACGCTTGAACGTATTATCAGCACAGCCTACCGTGCCCCGACTTCAGTACACTCCCAACAGGTCTCGGTCATTGTCACACGCGATGCACAGAAGCGCGCGCAGATTTCACAGATAGCGGGCGGCCAGCCGTGGATTGCCAAAGCTCCGGTGTTCATCACCTTCGTGCTGGATATGTACAAAACGCAGGTTGGCATGAAGCTGGCAGGCAACGAACAGGTGGCGCATCAGAGCATTGAAAGTCTGGTCGCAGGTGCAACCGATGTGGGTATCGCGCTGGGTTCGGTGATGGCCGCGGCCCGTTCCGAAGGGCTGGGAATCGTACCGATTGGCGGTATCCGTCTGCACCCGCAGGCAATGATCGATCTACTTGAGCTGCCGGAACATACCTTCCCCGTGGCGGGCGTGGTGATTGGCCACGTTGATGTCCCTTCGCATCACAAACCGCGTCTTCCGTTAGAGACGTTCCGTCATGACGAAGTCTATGCCGCCGATGGCCTGGAAGAGAAAATCACCCGCTACAACCAGCAGATGACCGATCACTGGCAGGCCATTAGCCGCACCGATGGGGAGACATGGAGTGAAAGCGTGAGCGGCTATTACCAGCACATTTATTTCCCGGACGTGCTCCCCGCACTTCTGAAACAGGGCTTTGGCGTGGATAAATAATCCGTGACAGATGGCAGCCATGATATGGCTGCCGAACGGCTTTTTAGCGCGCTGTCCTTATCCTTTTCAGATAATCAATCATATCCCACTTCCAGACAAATCTATTAACGAGATACAAAGCGATTAAATAGATCAGGGAGCTGAAAAAGCTCATGATAATCCCTATCAGGGACGGGATTAACAGGACGGGAATGAAGAAGTAACAGACAATCTTTTTCCCAAAGCCGCCAGGGCGAACGGCTATGTTATAAAGCGCAATGGCAATAACGATGAAATAAAAAGACATGATCGTCATCGCCGACTTTAGCACGCCGCGCAGATTAAAATCATCAGGATTACCGGCAAACATCCCGCTAAAATAACCTACAAATAAAAACATAAAGATAAAACATGCGACGCCGCCATAGACAAAGTACGTCATGAAAAAACCTTTATCGCCCTTCCCCACTGGCGATAAAATAAATGGTTTTGTCAAGAAGGCAAAAATCACCACCATCATTAAATGCATTATTACCGCCTTATCAAAAATCAGCTGCCAAACTGTTTATTACACCACAGGCAAAAGGGATCCGAGGTGGTTTCGCACCAGATCTCGGGAGTCTCTCCCACGATCTGTGCGGCATTCTCTGGCCGGGTAATATTAAACGTCTCTTTTAACCATTCCAGGAACGAAGCATTGAGTTCCCCGCCTTCATGTACCTCTTCAGGCGATAAGGAAAAATCGTACACCATCCCGAGCTCATTGTATCCCACCGCAAGCAGAGAGAGAAAATCTCTGGCATTACGGGCGACGATGCAGCACAACTGCGAACCCGAACCGGAGCCAAGATGCACAAATCTGACCTGCCTGTCATCGTCAAGCCACATGCCCAGCATCGAACCGTCCGCGCCGCTGGAGGCAAAAATCACCAGTCTTGCGGCGATTTCTTCCGTCACTGCGGGCACATCGAACCAGTAACGAAGGGCATCATGGTAGGACGCGGTGAAGGTGACATCCGGTACGTTATCCCACTCCTCGCTAATTCTTCCGCCCAGGAAACCACTGTCATACTTTTCAATTAACCCGTTTTGTTCTATCCAGTGATATAAGGCTGATATTTCAGCCGGAATGGTTATTTTAGTTTCTGTTATGGTATGAAGCTGTTCCAGTAAAGCAGACATTGCATATTTATCCTTATAGATAAAAGAGGCCGCCTGTGGGAGTGTTCCCATAAGCGGCCCTGGTCCCTGCGCAGATTTACTTCGGCATCACGCCGTAAGTTCTGAACTCACCGGTCTGATTAATAAACTTATTGTAATACTCATTTTCCGCAACGGTACTGTTTGCCATCATTTTGACAGCGGCGCCGACCACGTCGACTGAAGCCTGATGCAGATCTTTATTCAGCTTGTCATGGATATCCACGTCATCAGAAGTCTGGATCTGTTTAAGCAGGTCGGTTAATTTTGTCGCCTCTTTCTGAGTCTCAGCATCTTTAAACGCCGGCTGCGGGATCTCATAATTAAAGATTCGGTTGATGCTGTCTTTAGCCGCATCTGCGGGCGTTGCGGGCTCCAGTTTCTCACCATATTCCGAAGCGAGATAGGCCAGCAGCTCCGTTTTATCGAAGCATTTGGTTTTAATGTTGCCCTTAGACTGACTACTGGTGGTGATCTCGGTCGGGAAAGCTTCGCCGAGAGGATAACTGCAGTTAAACAGGTTATGGTCAATCAGGACAGCATTGCTGCTGCGAACCGGCATACTGAGCTCATGCCCGTTGATGGTGACGTCATACACGGCTGGCCTGAAGCTTTTCGCGTTCCCTTCCACCGCATAAACTTCCGACATCATATAGTAGACATAGCTATTGGGATTAATAATACCGCCGCTGTTGTTCTCATACACCATAAAGTCCTGCTGCGTCCCTTTAGCCGTTTGCATTTTATGCATGCCCGGCGACAGCTTCAGCATGGCGGCTTTGCCCGGCTCCAGCGTGTAATCCTTGTCATCAACCTTAAAAGTGAGGGTCTGTCCGGTTGGGTTGCTGTACCAGAATTCATTTTTGGTACTGTCCGGATCCAGGCTGTCACAGGCGGCCAACAGTAAAACGCTTGCGCCAAGTACACTTAATTTTGCTGCAGTTTTCATTGTTTTCTTATCCCTTAGGTAAACCAGTTTCCTCGATAAACCCAGCAACTGTGACTTCCCGCGTCGCGATGGTCAATATGCTACCTGAATAACTACTAAAAACAGCGGTTGAACCGTCAGACATCATAAGAGCTAAATGTCCCATCGCCATCGCTTTCACCATAGCGTATATATCCGGTGCCAAAGATAGAGTTGCCGAAATCGCTTTGGTCTATAACTAAACCATGCTGGACAATTGATGGAATGTTATCCTTGTTAATCGATTTGTTAAAACTAGCATTTATAATAAATTTATCTTTCCCGACCAGTTCAATCCCTAACAAAAACTGTGGGAACAGAGCGCCTTTGATCGCGATTTCATTCTGATCTGGATATAACCCTTTGGGTGAGTACTGCGGAAGTCCCGTAGCATGGATGATTTTTGCGTGGTGTTCAATTTCCCAGGGGCCGATTGCATAATCCTGGAATGGCGCAGGAACAAAGTAATGAAAGATCACCTTATCTTTCTTCGCGGATTTTAAAAAATGCAATGCTACGGATTTATCTTTTGATGTTGAGACCAGCATTGTTTCCTTGCGGATACCCGGAGAACCAGCGACGTGCAGAAAGTACAAATAGTAGTCCCGGGCATTGATTTTGGTCTTATCGGTATAACAGGTGTTGATTTTCTTCAGAAAATCATCTTTGGAGTCTGCTCCGAGAAAGTACCGTCTGAATTTATTATCGGTGCATTTTTCGACTCTGGTTGATGATTTGGGGTCTTTAAGAATATTGCAGATACGATCGTGAATAAACGCGAAGGTGTTGTTTGAATGGTCATTGATATTGGTGAGGTAATTCCGCCCCGGCGTAAAAACATCGACTGAAAAATGCCTGGCCTTATCGCCAAAGTAAAATGCTCGTTCATAAATTTCTTTTTCTTGCTCTGTACCAGGATTTTTTATCAGGCGTTTTTTGATATTATGCAGTTGTTCTCCACGGTAAAGCAGTTGCACCTCACCCTGCCCACTCAGCGTCTGTAGATGATTTTCTAAATCTATAAATCGGTTTTTTACGCTATCTGTTACGGGGTTTAATTCACTGTCTACATAATCCATCGTTGAATTTCCTGCCAAACTATTTTCATTCAGGGAGTGGCAGGAAGTTTACGCGGAAAAAAACTGCCAGGCAAAGCCGACGACAAAAAGGCCGTCGGCGATGATGCTGGCTAAGCTTACCCATCTCCGCCAGATCTTTCGCAAGGCCGTGGGACTGACGCCCGCAGCCTGGAAGCGCCGCTACTGTAAAGAGCATATTAATTCGGACTGAGCGGACTATTTCTTGTTCATCATCGCCTTTAAATCGGCAAAGGGATTATAGGTCGCCTCACCCACATCCTTCTGGGCATCGTCACCGGCGATAACGGTTGAACCATACTGGTCGGCTTCGGTGTATTTGGAGTGCTCGTGATCGTGGCAGTACAGGCACAACAGCTCCCAGTTGCTTCCGTCTTCCGGGTTATTGGTGTGATCGTGATCCATATGATGGACGGTCAGTTCGCGCAGGTTTGAATAGACGAATTCGCGGGAGCAACGTCCGCAGACCCACGGGAAGAGTTTCAGCGCTTTTTCGCGATAGCCACTTTCGAGGCGCGTATAGTTTTTCGGGATAATGGCCATATCAGCTCGTTTCCTGGTAACAAAATAAGGTTATTGCTAGTGTCCGGTGAAATCCGGTCTTTATCAATCCTGCAGATATAAAAAAGCCGACGGCATTTCTGACGTCGGCTCTTATCTCAGCGCAGAGACTACGCGTTCAGCAGTTGCTGCCCACAGGCGGTGACGCTGGCCAGCAGAACTTTAACGTCTGCAAGGTTTACCACCGGGTTCAGCAGCGTCAGCTTCAGACAAGTCACGCCGTCGGCTTCGGTTACGCCAACGTTGGCGGCACCGGAGGCCAGCAGCGCATCGCCGATCCGCTGGTTCAGCAGCGCAACAAACGCCGTGTCGCCCTGACCCGGACGGAAGCGGAACAGTACGCTCGCCAGCTGCGGCTGCATGACCAGCTCCAGCTCAGGCTGGGCAGAAACGAACTCTGCGACCTGCTGTGCGAGGGTCACGCCGTTATCAATGATTTCGGCGTACTGCTTTTTGCCCAGCGCTTCGAGACCCATCCACAGTTTCAGCGCGTCGAAACGACGGGTGGTCTGCAGAGATTTCGATACCAGGTTCGGCACGCCCTGCTCTTCGTCAAAGTCAGAGTTCAGGTAAGCCGCCTGATAGCGCATCAGTTGGTAATGACGGGCATCCTTAAGCAGGAATGCGCCACAGCTAATGGTCTGGAAGTACTGCTTATGGAAGTCCAGAGTGACGGAATCCGCCAGCTCAAGGCCGTCCAGGTAGTGGCGATACTTCTCAGAGAGCAGCAGCGCACCGCCCCATGCCGCATCAACGTGTACCCAGATCTGCTCTTTTTCTGCCAGCGCAACGATTTCCGTTAACGGATCGATAGCGCCCGCGTCAGTGGTACCCGCCGTGGCAACAATGGCCAGAACCTGCTCGCCGTTGGCTTTCGCCTGGGCCAGCTTATCAGCCAGATCGCTCACATCCATCCGCGAGAATTCGTCGGTTTTCACCAGCGTCACGGACTGATAACCCAGCCCCATCAGCGCCATATTCTTCTGTACGGAGAAGTGTGCGTTCTCAGAGCAGAAGACTTTGATTTTACTGAGGTTTCCGGTTAAGCCATTCTGCTGAACAGAGTGGCCCTGGCGGGCAAAAAATGCGTCCCTGGCCAGCATCAGACCCATCAGGTTGCTCTGGGTGCCGCCGCTGGTGAACACCCCGGAATCGCCGGCGGTGTAACCCACCTGCTCGCGCAGCCACTCAATGAGTTTAACCTCAATGATGGTCGCGGACGGGCTCTGATCCCAGGAATCCATACTCTGGTTGGTGGCGTTGATCAGCACTTCCGCCGCCTGGCTAATGACCAGGCTCGGGCAGTGGAGATGGGCCACGCACTGAGGATGGTGCACGGAGAGGCTGTCCTTGAGGAAATACTCAACCGCGCGCTCAATAGCGACCTGGTTACCCAGGCCCTGAGAGGTAAAGTCTAAATTGATGCGCTCGCGCAGCTGCTCAACGGTTTTACCCTGATACATCTCAGGCTGCTGTAACCACTGCACAACGGCTTTGGTGCTCTGCTCGATAGCGTCCTGGTAGGCGGCAATGCTCTCCGCCGAGCCAGACAGAATCGGATTGATATCAGACATTCGCTCACTCACTCCGATTAAACCGGCTTCACGCCGGCAGCCAGCATCGCGTTCTCAAATTTATCGAGGAACACTTCCAGCTCTGCGTTATCGATCAGCAGAGAAGGCAGCAGACGCAGCACGCTACCGTGACGGCCACCGCGCTCCAGGATCAGGCCTGCTTCAAAGCATTTTTTCTGCAGCAGCGCAGAGAGTTCGCCATCTGCCGGGTAGCAACCCATATGGTCCTGAGCTTCCTGCGGCTTAACGATCTCAATACCGATCATCAGGCCCAGACCGCGTACGTGACCAATAACCGGGTAACGTTTCTGCAGCTCTGCCAGTTTGGCTTTCAGCCAGTCGCCCTTAGCGGCAACTTTAGCGGCAATATCCTGGTTTTTCAGGATCTTCAGCGTGGTCAGGCCGGTCGCCATCGCCAGCTGGTTGCCACGGAAAGTCCCGGTGTGGTGGCCAGGTGCCCAGGCATCGAACTGCTTTTTGATACCGAGAACGGCCAGCGGTAAACCGCCGCCTACGGCTTTTGACATCACAATGATATCCGGCTCGATACCGGCGTGCTCGAAGGCGAAGAATTTGCCGGTACGGGCAAAGCCCGCCTGCACTTCGTCGAGGATCAGCAGAATGCCGTGTTCCTGCGTCACTTTACGGATGCGCTGCAGCCACTCTTTCGGGGCCGGGTTAACACCGCCCTCGCCCTGTACGGCTTCAAGGATCACCGCAGCAGGTTTGCGCACGCCGCTTTCGACGTCGTTGATCAGGTTGTCGAAGTAGTAAGTCAGCGCTTTCACGCCGGCTTCGCCACCGATACCCAGCGGGCAACGGTACTCGTTCGGGTAAGGCATAAACTGGACTTCCGGCATCATGCCGTCGACCGCTTCTTTCGGAGACAGGTTACCGGTCACCGAGAGCGCGCCGTGGGTCATACCGTGATAGCCACCGGAGAAGCTGATAATGCCGGAACGACCGGTCACTTTTTTAGCCAGCTTTAACGCCGCTTCAACGGCATCGGCACCGGAAGGACCGGTAAACTGCAGGCAGTACTCTTTGCCCTGACCCGGCAGCAGCGACAGCAGATAAGCGGAAAACTCATCTTTCAGCGGAGTGGTCAGGTCGAGCGTATGTAACGGTAAGCCACTGGTAATGACACTTTGGATGCTTTCAAGCACATCAGGATGGTTATGACCAAGCGCCAGAGTCCCGGCACCTGCGAGGCAGTCAAGATATTGATTATTTTCAACATCGGTGATCCAGACGCCCTTCGCTTTAGCAATCGCGAATGGCAGTTTGCGTGGATAACTCCTGACGTTCGATTCAAACTCAGCTTGTCTTGCTAAAAAGGTTTCATTGCGTTGCGGTAATGAATTAGCACTCAAAGTATCAATACGGACTTTATCCGTCATCATATCTCTCCTACAACCGCGGGTATCTCGACGCCGGGTTGAATTAATGTTTTACCCGTCATACTTCAAGCTGCCTCTGCGTTGGCTGCGTTCGCTCACCCCAGTCACTTACTGATGTAAGCTCCAGGGGATTCACTCTCTTGCCGCCTTGATGCAACTCGAATTATTTAGGGTACATAAAAGGGTTAGCTATAAAAAAGCGCGGCTAATATATGTTGTTTTAACGATGGACTCAATAGTTAATTTTTTGCAATTTCTTTCAAAAAATAACCTTAAAAATCAACAATAAAAAACAATTTGGCTTTAGGCTTAACCCATACCAATGTCGTCGTTTACTGTCCATTGAGCTATTTATGGGCAATAACGGAGGAAACTATTGGCCTGAGTATGACTTTTTGCCATAAGTTTGTCGCAATCCGTCAGGAAAGTATCGATTCAGCGGAGCAAATCACTTACTATGCCCGCGCTCAATTTTCTCTGCGCCAAATTTACCCGGACAGTAGCGGGAAGAGATGACGTTTTAATGATCGCGTCGACCGACGCCATAAAAAGAAGAAGGACGCTGTATTTAATCCACTCACACGCATCACACCCGGTAACCTGAGACAGGCAAAACAGGCTATCGACAACGGGAGCTGGCTCCTGGGTTGTAATCAGAAATGTTCGCGGGCGGACATTTCGTAAGGAGAACGTCACCGGATAACCGCGTACGTCCCTTATGCCGGGAATGAAAATTTTCATGCCATTTTTAATGGCGCCCTGATATGAGACCGTTATGACCTCCATTGTTCCACACATTGTCGTTGCCAAATTCGGCGGCACCAGCGTTGCTGACTTTGATGCGATGAGCCACAGCGCCGATATCATCCTTGCCGACCAGGATGTTCGCCTCGTTGTTTTATCCGCCTCTGCAGGCGTGACTAACCTCCTGGTTGAGCTTTCTGCGGGCCTGGAAAACCAGGATCGTCTGGATAAGATAGACACCCTCCGCGCTATTCAATACAACATTATTTCTCGCCTGAAACAGCCGACGGCTATTGGGGAGGAAATCGATCATCTGCTCGATAATATTAGCCGTCTTGCCGACGCCGCCGCGAATGAGAGTTCAGTCGCGCTGAGCGATGCGCTGGTGAGTCACGGAGAGCTGATCTCCAGCCTGCTGTTCGTGGAAGTTCTGCGCGAACGCGGCGTAGAAACCGAGTGGTTTGACGCACGCAAGGTTATCCGTACCGATAACTGTTTTGGCTGTGCCGAACCGCAGCCCGCGGCCATCGCGGAGCTTGCAGAAAAACAGCTGCGCCCGCGTACTGAACAGGCGCTGATTGTGACCCAGGGCTTTATCGGCAGCGATTCGACGGGGCAAACCACCACACTGGGCCGCGGCGGCAGCGATTATACCGCATCCCTGCTGGGTGAAGCCTTGTCCGCAGCGCGGGTCGATATCTGGACCGATGTCGCCGGTATCTATACCACGGACCCACGCGTCGTGGCCCGGGCACAGCGTATTGACCGGATCTCGTTTTCCGAAGCCAGCGAAATGGCCACCTTCGGGGCAAAAGTCCTGCATCCGGCGACGATGCTGCCGGCGGTGCGCAAGAATATCCCGGTATTTGTCGGCTCGAGCAAAAATCCGTCTGCCGGTGGCACCCTGGTATGCCGCGATGCCGAAAATCCGCCGCGCTATCGCGCCCTGGCCGTGCGCCGTCGACAGACGCTGCTGAAGCTGCAGAATGTGAATACGCAGCCGACCCACGCCTTCCTGGCCGATATCTTTGGGATCCTGTCACGCCACGAAGCGTCTCTGGACCTGATGACGGCGTCAGAATCGAGCCTCGCGCTGATCCTTAACGCCAGCGGAGCCACCTCCGGGGAAGCGGATACGCTGACCACGTCTCTGCTGACGGAGCTGTCATCCCACTGTCGCGTCGAAGTGGAAACCGGTCTCGATCTGGTCACCCTGGTGGGGAACGATCTCTCCCGGGCATCCGGTGCCTGCAACGCGGTCTTTGCTGAACTGGAAACGCATCCGGTGCGGATGATTTGCCACGGCGCATCTCACCACAACCTGTGCATCCTGCTCCCGGCGGAATCGACGGATGACGCAATAAAAGCGCTGCATCGCCGTCTGTTTGAGCTGTAAAGACGTAAAGGGGGAAACGGCCTGGCCGTTCCCCCGGTTTCAGTAAGTTACACTTCCATCCCCGCCCGATAGTGACCCCATTTAAGCACCGAATTCACCCCGATAGAGAGGAATGGCTCCGGCGGCGTTTTATTCGGTCCCGGCGACGCCTTAAGGAAATCAATCAGCGGATGTTGCTTCCCGGCAATCATATCGGCCAGCAGTTTACCGGTAGCCGTACCGCGCGTAATGCCGAGGCCGTTACAGCACAATGCGCCGTAGACATTTGGAGCCAGTTGACCAAAGAAGCCTTCATGGTTTTCCGACAGGCAAATCGCGCCGCTCCACGAGTATTCAAAATCAACGTCTGACAGCAGCGGGAAACGCCGTTCGAAGGATTTCCGGTGATTCTCCGTATAGTGTCGGAGCAGCTTCTCGTTGGGACGCCCGTTGGAGTGGAAGCTAAAGCTGTTACGGACCAGTATGCGATTATCCACCGTACGGCGGAGGGTGCTGCCAAACGGATGCGCCGGGATCACGCCCCACACCGGTTTTCCACCCAGTCTGGCCTGCTCTTCGGGGGTCAGCTGCCGCGAAAGGCTGCCGTACAGGAAGGTCGGCAGCAGCCGCCCGCGCAGAAAACCAAAGTGCGACGCAAAGGCGTTGTTGGCCAGAATCAGCTTGTCGGCGGTAATGCTGCCTTTATCGTGCACCAGCGTGACTTTATCGCCGTAGTGAATGCCGCTAATCGGCGTATATTCATACAGCGTGACGTTGGAAGGCAGGCTGTCCGCCAGCCCTTTCACCAGCGCCGAAGGTTGTAGCAGCATGGTTCCCGGAATAAACAGCGCTTTTTTATAGTAAGAGATACCGATATGTTCCGGCAGATCCTTACCGTCAATCATCTGCGTTTTACGACCAATTTTTTCCAGACCGCTCCGGTAGGCTTCCAGAATCGCAATCCCCTGCTCGCCCACCGCCGCCTGATATTTCCCGGATTCTGACATCTGACAGTCGATACCATTTTCCCGCACGATATCGCGTAAATAGTTTTGCCCCAGCGTGTTGAGTTGCAATATTAAATTCGCGGTCTTCACCTCGCCAATATAGTCCTTCGCGCCAATATCATGCGGGACATCAATCGCGAACCCGGCATTACGCCCGGAGGAACCAAAGCCCACCTCCTGGGCTTCAATCAGCACGATCTCATCGTCGGGGAAATTCAGCGCCAGCTGACGGGCGGCGGCGAGGCCGGTTAGCCCCGCCCCTACGATCGCCCAACGGGCCTGTTTTTGTCCGACGTGCGCCGGGCGTGGGGTACGGGATGCGCTGGTGTGATACCAGCCCGGCAGCGCGTCATCGGCGGGCAGCGAGGTTACCTTTTGCACGGTATTTACTCCGGTATGGTTTCATTTTTTATATTCACCGGCCCTGATAACGCGGGGCCTGTGATGCAGGGTTTATGACAATCATCATAGGCTCGCAAATACACGATGTATACATGATGTATATTTTATGTTTAAGAAATGTTAAGTGGATTGCAAAATTACTGCAAGCGTCAATAAGAGGTAAAAAATAAGGTCAGAAGAGACGCCGCCGACGGAGGTCAGCAGCGTTTAAATAGCGGGGATTCAGTTGGACGACTGAATCAGGTCGTCGGCTTTTAGCGCCTGCGGCGCGATAAAAATTTCCATATTTTCACGGGACAATTCCCAGTGTTCGAAGACCAGATCGACAACCGCCTGTTCGTCATGCGCCTCAATGGCCACGATAAAAGCATCGTGGTGATCGGCGGCAAGGTGCAGACGCTGGTTCATATCTTCATTTCGCGGGCGGAAAAAAGTGTGGCCGATACGGCAGTGGTCGATCAGCAATCGTCCCAGGCTTGGCTGCAGATACGGATTGCCCGCCATCTCACCCATAATTTCATGGAAGCGATTATTCTCCAGCGCCAGCGCTTCGGCATCGCGGGTTTGCACCGCCTTACGAAAACGTTTCTGGGTCTCCTTCAGCGCCTTAAGCTGGACGGGTTTGTAGTGCTGGACGGCAAGGCGTCCGATTGCCGCGTAGATCATCGGAGCCACCAGGAAGAAATTACGCAGCGTGGCGTGGCTCATGGGGATCACCCGCACGCCGCGTTTCTCGACGATATCCAGATACCCTTCTCCCGCCAGGCGCTGAAAAACTTCCCTGACCGGCGTGCGGGATAAACCGTACTGCGCCGTCAGGCTGGCTTCGTCCAGTAACTCATCCGGATCGCGTTCCATCGTTAAGATTTGACGCTTTAAATCCTCATATAACGCTGCTTTACCCGTTGCCACTGCCGCCTCCTGTAATAACGCATGTATCCTGAGTGCTATGCCGTTCAACCTACAGAAAAAGGCTGTATACAGCAAAAATAATACAAAAATTTACTGCCTGAACGGCATCACACTCTTTCACTTAATAACATGGCGTCAGAAGGCGTTCATTCAGGCCTCGCCGTTGGGGATATCGATCCAGATCGTCTTCAGCTCGGTATATTGATCGAGGGCGAAAACCGATTTATCACGCCCACCAAAACCGGACTGTTTATAGCCGCCGAACGGCGTCGTCGCATCGCCTTCACCGAAGCAGTTAACCGTCACCGTACCCGCGCGAACGGCGCGGGAAACGCGGATCGCCCGGTTAAGCGTGCCGGTATAGACCGACGCCGCCAGGCCATAAGGCGTGTCGTTTGCCAGTGCAACGGCTTCGGCTTCCGTTTTGAAGGTGGTGATACAGAGGATTGGGCCAAAGATCTCTTCCCGGAACAGCGCGCTCTGCGGCGTAACCCCGTCAATAATCGTCGGCTGAACATAGATCTCCTGCTCTGTCGCGCCGCCGTGCAGAATACGCAGTCCTTCCTGACGGGCGGTATCGAGATAGCCGCTGACCTTGCTGAAATGCTCCGCTGAAATGAGCGTGCCCAGGTTGTTGTCCGGATCCAGAGGCTCACCCATCCGCCAGCTGCCGAGCTGCTCTGCCAGGATAGCCAGAAGCGCCTCTTTCACCTCTTCCTGCACCAGCAAACGTGACGTCGCGGAACAGTTCTCACCCATGTTCCAGAAAGCACCGTTCAGCACGTGTCCGGCAACGCTGTGCAGATCGTCTGCATCAGCGAAAACAATCGCCGGATTTTTGCCGCCGCATTCAAGCACCACCTTTTTCAGGTTGGAGTCGGCAGCGTAGTGCAGAAAGCGTCGCCCGGTCGCCGTAGATCCGGTAAAGCTCACCATATCGATATCCGGATGCAGGCCAATCGGCTCGCCGACCTCTTTGCCCGTTCCGGTGACAATATTCAGCACGCCCGCCGGTAACCCCGCTTCGTGTGCCAGCTCGGCAACACGCAGCGCGGTCAGGGAGGTTTGTTCGGCGGGTTTGACTACCACCGAACAGCCGGCCGCCAGCGCCGGGCCAATCTTCCAGGCCAGCATCAGCAGCGGGAAGTTCCACGGCAGTACGCAGCCCACCACGCCAACAGGTTCACGCACCACCAGCGCCATCGCACCGTTGCCAACGGGCGCAGTCTGATCGTAGAGCTTATCAATAGCTTCGGCATACCACCTGATAATATGAATGGTCTCAGGCACATCTACCGCCAGGCATTCACTCACCGGTTTGCCACTGTCGAGGCTTTCCAGCACCGCCAGCGGGTTTAGCTCGCGCTCCATCAAGTCAGCCAGCTTAAGCAGCACCGTTTTGCGCTCGCCGGGTGCAAGCTTGCTCCAGTCTCCCGCGTCGAAGACCGTGCGAGCGGCACGGACTGCCGCGTCAACGTCCGTGCTGTCGCAGGCCGCGATAGCCGTCAGCGGCTCTCCGGTCGCCGGATTGGTGGTCGGCAGGGTTCTGCCCGAGGCTGCCGTAACAAAACGACCGTTTATAAATGCCTTATCCGGGAACGGCAGTTCGCGGGCCAGGCGTGTGACATCGGCCAGGGTTTTCAGCTGTATCATTTCCCCTCCTTACACGGCCGAAACCGCAGCCACGTTGCGCTTCACGTCGGCAATCACGGCCTGCAGCTGCGCTTTTTCTTCTTCATCCAGTCCGAGCAATGGCGCGCGAACCGGGCCGGAGCTCAGGCCCGCCAGCTCGCAGCCATAGCGAATAGACTGCACAAACTTACCGCCGTCGAGGAAATTCATCAGCGGCATCATCGCCGCCATAATTTTACGGCCCTTGTCGAAGTCCTTCTCCACCACGCAGGCGTTATAAAGCGCAATATGTTCACGCGGAATAAAGTTGGAACCGGCGCAGACCCAGCTGCGTGCGCCCCAGGCAAAGAATTCCAGGGCCTGATCGTCCCAGCCGCAGGAGAGCCCGATCTGCGGGAACTGGCAGGCCAGCAGATGCAGGTTATTAAAATCGCCGGAGCTCTCTTTAATCGCGACCACGTTGGCAGAGCGGCTCACCTCACGGAAGTAGGTTTCCCCCATGGTGACCCCCATCCGTCCAGGATAGTTGTAAAGCATGATGGGCAGCTGGGCCGCTTTATCGACGGTCAGGGCATGATGCGCATTTTCCAGTTCGGTTGGCAGCGCGTACGGCGGGGAGGTCACCAGAATGGCATCTGCATTGTTTTCACGGGCGTGTTTGGCATAGGTGACCGCATCTTCGGTACGGATAGCACCGGTCCCGACGATCAGCGCCGTACGCCCTACCGTTACTTTGCGGGCGTGCTCCACCAGCGCAAAACGCTCTTCAGGACTCTGGGCGTAATACTCCCCGGTGGAGCCGCCGATAATAATGCCGTGCACGCGTGCTTCAATGAGGGACTCCAGCACATCGGAGAAACGTGCAAAATCAATGCTGCCATCGGCTGCGTACGGGGTAATGGCCGGGGTATAGATACCTTCAAATGTAAACACGTTAACCTCCAGAGTGGGAATTCACGACCTTGACGGTCTGCTGCGCACAGGCACGCTGCGTTTGTTAAACATTTGCATGTGTATTCGAGGGAGGTCAACAAAGGAATGTTTTTTTGTATACATATAAAATACAATATAAATACGTATAAATAGTAAATTTGTACCATGAATAGGAAATAAGTTGTTTATATTCAATTTGTTAAAATTGTTTATTCGACGTAGTAATTTTCTATATGAATTCAGATAACGATCACATTCCGGAATTATTGCACTCTTTGACGTATTTACAGCCCCTTCCCGGAGGCATAGTTTTAAGACTGTATTTAACCAGGATTTAACAGATCGCCGTACCAGACGCCCCGATCGTGATCAAAATGTAAACAGAGGTACAGGGTTATGCCCCAAAAGAAAGCGACGCTCATTGGATTGATTGCCATCCTTCTCTGGAGCGCCATTGTGGGACTGATTAAAAGCGTCAGCGATGGCTTCGGTGCTATCGGAGGTGCGGCGTTGATCTACACCTGCAGCGCCGTACTGCTACTGTTTACCGTGGGTTTTCCGAAGATCCGCACCTTTCCGCGAAGCTATCTGATCCTCGGCAGCGTGTTGTTTGTCTGCTACGAGCTGTGCCTGTCACTCTCTCTGGGCTTTACCCACAGCGGACGCCAGGCGATTGAAGTCGGTATGGTGAACTACCTCTGGCCAAGTATGACTATTCTGCTGGCGGTGATTGTTAACCGACAGAAAACCAGCCTGTTTATTATTCCCGGGATACTCCTCGCGGTAGTGGGGATTGCCAGAGTATTAGGTGGCGACCAGGGATTCTCTCTCAACGAAATGATAAATAACGTGATGGATAATCCCTTAAGTTATGGCCTGGCATTTTCCGGAGCGGTTATCTGGGCCATATATTGCGTGGTAACCAAAATTATTGCCCAGGGCAATAATGGGATCACGTTGTTCTTTATTTTAACGGCATTAACGTTATGGATTAAATTTCTTATTGCGCCGCAGCCGGAGTTTATTCTTTCCTGGCAGGTGTGGGTCAGTCTCGGCCTGGCGGCGATCGCGATGGGCTTTGGCTACGCGGCGTGGAACATAGGGATCCTGCACGGTAACGTGACGGTACTGGCAGCCGCCTCCTACTTTATCCCGATTATCTCCGCCGTTCTTGCCGCGTTTATGCTCGACTCGCACCTGACGCTGGCGTTCTGGCAAGGTACGGCGATGGTCAGCCTGGGGTCGCTGATCTGCTGGTGGTCAACCCGCGTGGTTGTCACTAAGCGGCTTTCAGACGAAGTCGCCTGATTTTTTAAGGGAGGGGTTCGCCCCTCCCGGTAGTGAAGCGTAATGTTGTGCAAAACCAATAATATAAAACCAACATCTTATCCGACTATCCTGCACCGGAGGAGTATTTAACATGATCCCTATAATATAAGAGCGCACCATCCCATTAATTATTTTATGAAGATCTTTTTATCTGCAATGGATAACGGTTTAACGATCTTACCTGAACTATATTGATTTCATATCCGTTGTTATTAAAAACCTCAATGCGCGTGGTTGTTATAAAACCCATCGCTAATTACGTGCAGGTAATTTAACAACGTTATGGAAAGACAGGAGTTTCTATGTCAAATACGCTTTCTGTTGAAGATGTGCCGCTGAATCGCTTTCACCGGCTGCTGACCGTCCGATCCGGCGGCGGATCCTTTGTCGATGGTTATGTCCTGAGTATTATCGGCATTGCCATGATGAAGGTCTCCCCCGCGCTCGGTCTGAGCGCTTTCTGGGAAGGTCTGATTGCCGCCTCGGCGCTGATTGGTATCTTCTTTGGTGGTTTTTTCGGTGGCGCACTGACCGACCGGTTTGGCAGGCGCCTGCTCTACTTTGTCGGGCCGACGCTGTTTGTTGTCTGCTCCCTGGCCCAGTTCTGGGTGCAGAGCGGTGAGATGTTGTTTGCACTGCGCTTTATGAGCGGCGTGGCCGTCGGGATTGAATATCCCGTAGCAACCGCTTTTCTGGTGGAGTTTCTGCCGAAGAAAAATCGCGGTCCGTGCCTCGCGACCCTGACAATCCTGTGGTTTGCCGGGGCGGCAGCGGCCTATCTTACCGGTGAAGCCATCCTGCATTTCGGCGGTGAAAACGCCTGGCGTTTCGCGCTGGCCAGTACCGCAGTGATTGGTGCCCTGCTGTTCCTGGTCCGTCTTGGCACGCCGGAATCTCCGCGCTGGCTGCTCAGCAAAGGTCGACACGCAGAGGCAGAAGCGGTCATTCGCAAGGTCTACGGCAACGATTTTGGCCTTGAGAACCTGCCTGAACAGGTGGAGAGCAAAAACCTCTCTTTCACCAGCCTGCTGCATTCGGGTTACGGCAAGCGCATGGCCTTTGTGACCATTTTCTGGACCTGCTCCGTGATCCCGGTATTTGCCGTATACGCCTTTGCCCCGAGGGTGCTGGATGCGCTCCATCTCACCGGTGGCTGGGCATCTTACGGCTCGGTGGCCATTACGCTGCTGTTTGTGGTGGGCTGCATTATCGCCACAAGACTGGTGAATGTGCTCGGGCGACGTAAACTGCTGCTGCACAGCTTCCTGTGGTCCGGGCTGGCGCTGCTGCTGTTGGGGATGCTGCGTGACGGGCCGTCGGCGCTGATCCTGCTGATGTTCGGTGCCTATGCGCTGTTTATTGGCGGTGCGCAGGTGCTGCAGCTGGTCTATCCGAATGAGATTTTCCCCACCGAGATCCGCGCCTGCGCGGTCGGTGTCGGCACTTCTCTGTCGCGCGTGGGTGCGGCGGTGGGGACCTGGCTGGTGCCCTTCTCTCTGCAGACGCAGGGGATCGGGACAACCATGTATATCGCCGCGGGCATTACCTTCTTCGGACTGATTGCGTCCTGGTTCCTTGCCCCGGAAACCAACGCCCGTAGCCTGGCTGAAGCCTCTTCTCTTGAGGAAGAAAGCCCGCGAGAAGGCTATATGCCCGCGCAGATAGCCAAACGTAACTCGCTGTAAGCTACTCTTTAATCAGTTTTTCCACTTCCCGACGCCGTTTTCTGAATGAACTCGGCGTTTCACCATAGTGTTTACGAAACCAGGCAATAAGATGCGACGCATCTGAAAACCCGGTAGCGGCGGCAATGGCATGGATGCTGTTGCTGGAATCGGCCATCAGTCTGCGCGCCTTCTCCAGCCGCATCTGCCGCCAGTACACCGCCGCAGAGTGGCTGGTACACTTAGTAAAAATCAGATTGAGCTGGCGGAACGTCACGCCGGCAAACTCCGCAACCTCGGCCAGCGGCACCGGCGAATCAAGATGGTGTTTCATAAACGCAATCACTTTCGTGACCAGTTCATTCTCATAGATATCGGGCTGGTTAACGGGCGTCTGCTTCTTCGTTTTGCCTGCGGGTGCGTCATCCACCAGCAGATATTTCAGTACCTTTTGCGAACGTACCAGCCCGCAGTGCTGGCGGATCAGATCGGCGGCCAGATCGATAGCCGTTCCGCCCGGACAGGAGATAATGCCGCCGTCTTTGATATACGTTTTGTCGATAACCGGAATCGCTTTGGGAAAACGCGTTCTGAACTCATCCCGGGTGGTGAAATGGATCGCACAGTGACGACCATCCAGCAGCCCCGCGCTACCGGCGACAAAGGCCCCGCTGCACAGCGTGATAATCGGGATATTGCGCTTATGCAGATCCTGCAGAGCCTCCAGGAGCCAGGCCGGTGACTGCCGCGTTTCTTCCAGAAGCCCGCCAGCAATCACAAAGTAGTCCCACTCTTTGGCAAAATCGAGGATGGCCGTCGGTGAAACCGGCAGTCCGCAGCTGGCCGTAACCGGCTGGTTATCGCAGGTCATCCACTCCCAGCGGCAAAAAATCTGTCGGCTGGCGAAGGACTCATCGGCGGCAAAGCGCAGGGATTCCACCAGGCCTGCGACCGAAGCCAGGGTAAATTGCCGCATCAGCAAAAAACCGATCGTCAGATCGGGCTTTGGCGCTGCCGGGAGATCAGGTGTCGTGGTTTTCGGCATTTTCATCAGGCTCCTGCACGCCACCGATTTTGCTCAGCAGACGCTTAAGATCGGCAATATCCTGCGCGTCCAGCCCGCTGGCGATCAGCTTTTCCGCATTTATTGCCTGCGCAATCATCTGCGTCAGCATAGCCTCACCCTCCGGCGTCATCGACACCCGCTTGCGGCGGCGATTTTCCGGGTCGGTCTCGACGTGGAGCAGCCCGCTTTTGTTCATCCTGTCGATAACGTAAGTGCCGGTGGCTTTATCAAATCCTGCCCGGTTTCCCAGGGTTTGCTGATCGCACACGCTCTCCTCCGCCAGGACCACCAGAATGGCGTATTGCACGGCCGACAGCCCGGTATCCACGCTCTGCGCCCAGCAGGTCGTGGAGTACTGACCGGCACGCCGCATCAGGTGCATAAGGGAACTTTCACCGTGCGGCCATAGCGGGGCCGCGAGAATAAGATCGCGATTTTCTGACATGGACAGCCTTGACTCCCTGAAACGATGAGCATACAGTTCGAGCGCAAACAGTTTGAGTTCAAACTATATCTTAAAACCTTCTGAAAAGAGAACCCCATGAAGCTTATTGTAGGCATGACTGGCGCTACTGGCGCTGCAATTGGCGTCCGTGTTCTTCGTGCACTAAAAGAGCTCGATGTCGAAACCCATCTTGTTATCTCCAGATGGGCACGTACAACCATAGAGCTGGAAACGCCGTACAGTGTACAGGAGGTTATCGCTCTTGCCTCAAAGACTTACAGCGAGCGGGATCAGGCTGCGGCCATCTCCAGCGGATCCTTTCGCGTTGACGGGATGATCGTTGTTCCCTGCAGTATGAAAACCCTGGCCGCTATCCGCTGCGGCTACGGTGAGGGTCTTATCGCCCGTGCGGCCGACGTCACGCTGAAAGAGCAGCGCAAACTGGTGCTGGTACCCCGCGAATCCCCGCTTAACGCCATTCATCTTGAGAATATGCTCGCCCTGACGCGGGCTGGCGCGATGATGATGCCGCCGATGCCGGCCTTCTATAACCACCCTGAATCGACGGACGACATTATTAATCACGTCGCCTCCCGCATTCTCGATCAGTTCGGCCTTGAAAATAATCTCACCAAACGCTGGGGTGAAACCCCGACGTCCCACGCCACGGCTTAAGGAGAGCCTGATGAAATATTACAATGATCTAAGAAGTTATATCGATGCACTCGACGCGATGGGCGATATTATGCACGTCAGACGTGAAGTGGACTGCGATTTTGAACCCAGCGCCATCACCCGTCGCAGCTATGAAATTCAGTCACCGGCTCCGCTGTTCCATAATGTGGCGGGCGTTGCGCCAGGCTTCCGTCTTTTCGGCGCACCCGCAGGTCTCTCGTCGCGAAGCGATATGCCCTATGCCCGCGTCGCCATGTCGCTCGGGCTCGATCCCGCCTCCAGCGGCCCGGATATTGTTGAGGCGCTCTCGGCCGCACGTCATAAGCCAGGCATTCCGCCGGTGCGCGTGGCATCCGCCGATGCGCCCTGCCAGCAGAATATTTTGCGCGGCGAGGAGGCAAGCCTTGACCGCTTCCCCATTCCTTTTGCCCATGATAAAGACGGCGGCCGCTATACCAACACCTGGGGCACGCTGATTGTGAAAACCCCGGACGGAAAATGGGTCAACTGGTCCATTGCCCGTGTGATGAAGGTGGACAGCAAACGTATGGTCGGGCTGATGGTCCCGAGCCAGCATATCGGCCAGATCTGGTCCGAATGGGTCAAGCTGGGCCAGCCGATGCCCTACGCGCTGGTTCAGGGTCCCGCCCCGGCGATCTCCTGCGTTTCCGGTATTCCCATTCCGGCGCATGCTGATGAAGCGGACTATATCGGCACCCTGGCCGGTGAACCGGTCCCGGTGGTCAAAGCGGTCAGCCTCGATCTGGATGTCCCCGCCACGGCGGAAATCGTCATTGAGGGCCATGTGTCCATTGAGCGCGACTGCCAGGAAGGCCCTTACGGCGAATACGGCGGTTATCTGGGCGAAGGCTCTTCCGCCCAGCCGACATTCCACGTGGAGACCATTACCCACCGGGACGATCCTATCTGGCCGATGTCGATCACCGGCCGCCCGACGGACGAGTCCCATACGCTCTGGGCGATGGGACTGGCCGCGGATGCGTTGACGTATCTGCGCGATGCCGGATTGCCGGTTAAAACGACCTGGATCCCGGAAGATTCTACGGTGCACTGGCTGCTGGTTGTCGTACCGCAGAACTGGCGCGAGCAGTTGCCGGGCATGAGCAGTGAAGCGCTGGCTCAGCGGATCGGTGAGGTGCTGTTTAAGACCGACGCGATGGTCTTTATCCCGAAAGTGTACGTGGTGGATGATGATTTTGACCCGACCAATCTGCGCGAGGTCGTCTGGGTACTCTCGACCCGCGTCCATCCGGTCGGACGCCGCGTCGTATTTGACGAGCAGCGAGTGATCCGCCTTCCACAGTGCTACGAAGAAGAAGAGTATGTGGCCGGTAAGGGCGCAAAAGTGGTGTTTGATACGCTACAGAGCGTGCGCCACCTTCACGCCTCGTTTGAGCAGGGATACCCTGAGGATGTCCGCCAGCGCGTGCTGGATAACTGGTAATCTGAAAAGCGTCGGCCCCGGCCGACGCTCATTTTTACCAGCGCGTTGCCTGCATATCGATAACAAAGCGGTAGCGCACGTCGCCTTTCAGCATACGCGCAAAGGCATTCTCCACATCCTCACCGGCAATCATTTCAATATCGGCGGTAATCTGGTTTTCACCGCAGAAATCCAGCATCTCCTGCGTCTCTTTAATACTGCCAATCGACGAGCCGCTGATGCTTAAGCGGCGGAACACCATCGGCGTGATATCCGGCGCCAGGTGCGGACTGTCGGGAATGCCGACCAGCACCAGGCGACCGTTGGTTTTCAGCGTTGCCAGGTATGGGTCGAGATCGTGCGGAGCGGCCACACAGTCAATAATCACATCCAGCGACAGCCGACTGGCGTCCATCTGCGCCGCATCACGCGACACCACCACGTGGCTGGCCCCCAGACGACGGGCATCTTCGCCCTTCTCCGGCGAGGTGGTAAAGAGGGTGACTTCCGCGCCCATCGCGCTGGCCAGCTTAACCGCCATATGTCCAAGACCGCCCAGCCCGACCACGCCAACGCGATCCCCCGCTTTGACGTCAAAGTGACGCAGCGGCGACCAGACGGTAACCCCGGCGCACAGCAGCGGTGCGACGCCCGCCAGAGGCAGGTTTTGCGGAACCGACACCACAAAATGCTGATCGACTATCACATTCTCCGCGTAGCCACCCCAGGTGCTGTCGCCGGTGTACTTATCGATGCCGTTATAGGTTGCGGTAAAGCCCGCCTCGCAGTATTGCTCTTCCTGCTGTTTGCAGAAGTGACATTCCCGGCAGGAATCGACCATAACGCCAACGCCGACGATATCCCCGGCTTTAAATTTGCCCACCTCATCGCCGGTTTCAACCACCCGTCCGACGATTTCATGGCCCGGTACCAGCGGATAGCGGCTGGCCGCCCACTCATTGCGCGCCATATGCAGGTCGGAGTGGCAAACGCCGCAGTAAAGGATCTCAATTTTGACATCCTGCTTCTGAAGCGGGCGCAGGGAAATCGGCGTGGACGTGAGGGGGTGTGTTGCGTCTCTGGCAACGAGGGCGTTAATTTTCATCGGGCCTCTGGCGTTCTTGAAGTGAAGGCGGCAAACTTTACGCAAACGGGTTCCATAATGATAGTAGTCACCTTTTGGTGACCATAACCACAGAGAATAACCATGCCTGCCTGGATAGACGGAAAACTGTGTTTCTTTGCGGATTCTCCCCCGCGCCGCCTGATGGATCTTTTTTCGGTCAAGTGGAGCACCATGGTGTTACATGCGCTGTATCACTGGCCGGATCATCGGGCCCGCACCGGCGAACTGCAGCGCAGCCTGCAGGGAATTTCAAAGAAGATGCTGTTTCAGACGCTGAAAGAGCTGGAGCAGCGCGGATTAATCACCCGACATGTTTATGATGTGGTCCCCCCAAAGTCGACTATCGACTTACGCCCCTGGGCAGAACCTTTGCCGAACCCATAGAGCAGATGTACCAGTGGGGGCTGGAGAACCAGGATGCACTGGATGCGATGGAGGCGCATTACCGGACGGCGACAGACGCGGCGGATAAAGCCTGATTGCCGCAGGTTCGGCTTTCTTGTAACCTTTCGCGCGTATGTCTTCTCTTTACCGGACCCACTATGACTGTTCACGCTTCAAAAGATCCTCTGCATGGCGTTACGCTTGAGATGCAGATAAATGCTCTGGTCGCCCGCTACGGATGGGCGAAACTGGGCGAGCTGATTAATATCAACTGCTTTAAAAAAGATCCCAGCGTGAAGTCCAGCCTCACTTTCCTGCGCCGTACGCCCTGGGCACGTGCTGAAGTCGAAGCGCTTTATCTCGATTCGCTGAATGAAGCCGCCCCGGCTCCGGCGGACGATCCCTGGGCTAATAGCCGCAATAAGGCACGATAAGCACGATGAACAAGCCGGTCGCCGTTCTGATCGCCCTGTTGTTACTTGCCGGATGTGGCTCAAAGCCGACAACGTCGCTGGTGACGCCTCCTCCGGCGAGGCAAACCGTGCCGCAGCAGCAGGAACCGGTTCGTGGCGTCTGGCTGACTACCGTTTCCCGACTCGACTGGCCGCCGGTAACATCGATCAACCTTGCCGCCGATAAACGCAAAAGCGTGCAGCAGAAGGCTCTGACCGACAAGCTGGATAAACTTAAAAGCCTCGGGATTAATACCGTCTATTTCCAGGTTAAGCCGGACGGCACCGCGCTCTGGCCATCAAAAATTCTGCCGTGGTCAGATATGCTCACCGGCACCATTGGCGAAGATCCGGGCTACGATCCGCTGCAGTTTATGCTTGATGAAGCGCATAAGCGAGGTATCCGGGTGCACGCCTGGTTTAATCCCTATCGCGTCTCCGTTAATACACGCCCTTCTACCGTTGCAGAGCTAAACGGCACGTTGTCGCTGCATCCGGCCAGCGTTTTTGTGCTGCATCGGGACTGGATCCGCACCGCAGGCAATCGCTATGTGCTGGACCCTGGCATTCCGGAAGTACGGGACTGGATCACCAGCATCGTGGCGGAAGTTGTCGCCCGCTATCCCGTCGACGGCGTGCAGTTTGACGATTACTTCTATGCCGAAGCCCCCGGTTCAGCCCTTAACGACAGCCAGACCTTCCGCCAGTATGGGCAGGGGTTTGCTGCAAAAGCTGACTGGCGGCGGCATAACACGCAGGTGCTGATCGAGCAGGTGTCGCGCACCATTAAGCAGCTCAAACCTGAGGTCGAATTCGGCGTCAGCCCCGCCGGCGTATGGCGTAATCGCGGTCAGGATCCGGCCGGGTCCGAGACGCGTGGCGCAGCCGCCTATGACGAGTCCTATGCCGATACCCGGCGCTGGGTAGAACAAGGCCTGCTGGACTACATTGCTCCGCAGATTTACTGGCCTTTCGCCCGGGATGCGGCGCGCTACGACGTGCTGGCAAAATGGTGGGCTGAGGTGGTTAAACCCACCCGCACGCGGCTTTATATCGGCGTGGCACTCTATAAAGTGGGCGAGCCTTCAAAGATGGAGCCGGACTGGACGGTGAGCGGCGGCGTGCCGGAGCTAAAAAGACAGCTCGACCTCAACGAGTCCGTGCCGCAGATCCACGGCACGATCCTGTTCAGAGAAGATTATCTTAATCAGCCCCAGGCCCGGGAAGCGGTGAGCTATCTGAGAAGCCGCTGGGGGGATATAGGAAGGCGTTAAATGAATAAGAAAACGATAGACGGTTTCGGGAAACTGCGCGGCGAGCAGTCCCGCGTTCCTGTCTTTTCAAGTATTGATATTCAGTACATTTACGAAGAAGGCGGAAAAATTCCAGCCATGTTTCTGACTCATGAGAGCATGAGCAGTACAATGGAGGAGATGGGTCTTAATCCTTCGTCTAAAAAACTGGGCCGTCTGTCGCCCCATAATGCCGTGTTATATGAAGGTTTCTATAAACAAACAAAACACTGGCTGTCTCTTCTTTTTGTGCGTGCCAGATGGTCGAGCTATCGCCAGGCCATCATTATTAAGAATCAGAGCAATCGTTTTATTACGGATAAACTCTGTTCTCACATCCATGCCGATCATGTTTTATTCCGTGGATCTCTGAAGAAGGAAATTTATAACACCTGCGATCCCTGGATGTTGCTGGTTGAAGTCCCTGCTGAGGCCAACAGCGGTTTTGGCCGCTTAATAGAGCGCCACCTTCCCTCTCTGCAAAGTGCCACAACTGAGCCTGTTACCTGGCTTACTCCGCTGCAACTGTTTAAGATTTTCTGTATCGATATGCCGGCAAACAATAAAGAGATGCATATCATCATGAATTATTTGAGAAAACGGCTGAGCTACGATGTGAAGCTGTATAATGAGATTGAGTCCAGCATTAAGGCGCTCTTTCCTGATTATGACGGCCTGAAATGAATACAGGAGGTGCGTCAGCGCCTCCTGAGATCTTATTCCCGACCCATAATGCCTTTTAACGCCGCATACTGAATCAGCATAATGGTTTTGGCATCGGCAATTTCGCCGCTCTCTACCGCCGCCAGCGCATCGGACCAGGCCATCTCGACCACTTCGATATCCTCGCCCTCTTCCTTCACGCCACCGCCGTCGCCGGTCTGCTGGCTGGCATCGTATTCCGCGATAAAGAAGCTGAGCTTTTCGGTTACCGACCCCGGGCTCATAAAGGCGTCAAAGACCTTCTGAACGTGGTCGATTCTGTAGCCGGTTTCCTCTTCCGCCTCGGCCTTGATGCGTTCTTCCGGGGCCAGGTTATCCAGCAGTCCCGCGGGCACTTCCAGCAGAAAACCATCGTGCCCGTTAACGTAGAGCGGGCAGCGAAACTGGCGAGTCAGGATCAGCGTCTGGCGGGCAACGTTGTAGAGCAGGATCGCCGCACCGTTGCCCCGGTCATAGACTTCACGCGTCTGACGCTGCCACTCGCCATCGCGGCGCGGGAAGTCAAAGGTGTATTTTTTCAGCAAATACCAGTCGTCGGATAAAACTTCGCTGCCGATAATGCGTACTTTTGCACGTTCAGATTGCATTTATGCTCCTCCGTCAGTAGATTCACTATACTAAGACGCATAATCGTGCAATTTCAAGAAATATCGTGCAAAGGTAATCCTACGCTATGCTGACATCACAACGTAAAAAGCTGATCCTCGAAAAACTGGCTCTCGCCGGGCAGGTGCAGTCCCGCCAGCTCAGCGAAGACTTTGGCGTCTCGGAAGATACGGTGCGTCGCGATCTGCGGGAACTGGCCGCGGAGGGACAGCTTCAGCGCGTTCACGGCGGCGCACTGCCTGCCTCTGCGGCCATCGCGACCTTTGCCGAACGTAAAACCCTGCAGCTGGACTCAAAGCGCATCGTTGCCCGTAAAGGCGCCTCACTTATCGCATCAGGTCAGGTGGTGATTATCGACGGCGGGACCACCACCAGCGAAATGATCGCCTGTCTGCCCCGGGATCTGGCCTTTACCGCGATCACCCACAGCCCCGGCATCGCCGTCGGTCTGGCTGACTATCCTCTGATAGAGGTGATTATGATTGGTGGCCGACTGTATAAACACTCTCTGGTGGCGGTGGGCGCCAGCGCCATTGAAGCGATGGCCAACGTGCGGGCGGATCTCTTTTTTATGGGCGTAACGGGAATCCATACCGAAGCGGGCCTCAGCACCGGCGACTATGAAGAATCATGCATCAAACGTGCGCTCGCCAGTCGGGCGGCGGAAACGGTGGTGCTCGCCTCCGCTGAGAAGATTAACCGGGCTTCGGCCTGGGTTATCGGCGATATCTCACTGGCCAACACGCTGGTGGTTGAAGCCTCAACGGATGATGCAGAACTGGAGCGCTTTGCCGCGAAAGGCGTGGCGATTGTTAAAGCCTGATCAGGAGAGCATCTTCTGGATAGTTCTGCGAAAGGTTGCGATCTCCGTTTCAGCAGAGAATATTGGGTTGATGGCTTTCCGGGCAATCAACCCATCAAGGATAGCGAAGAGGAGTATTGTCATTGCCTCTGCATCAACATCGACGCTGAATTCACCGGCCTCAATTCCGTCTTTAATCATTCTGGCGATCCCCTGCCTCATCACTTTATCACTGGCAATAAAAGTATCCCGCAAAACCGAATTACGGGCAGATTCTGCCATGATCTCTACCCACAGACGATGGGATGCCGGATAACCCACATCGCCGATGCAGGACTCCAGTAGCTTACAGAGACGCTGTAGATGAGTACCTGACAGGGGCTGGTTCTGTGCGGCAAGGGCCGTTTTTTGCTCTTCCAGTACAATCGCGGAAATCAGTTCATCCTTGCCTTTGAAATAGGTATACATCGCCCCAAGACTCAGTCCGGCACGCGTCGCAATCTCCCTTACGCTTGTTGCATTAAATCCTTTTTCTGCGAAGCATTCCGCCGCTGCGCTAATTAAGTTGTGATAGGTGGTGGTATCCCTGCTCATGCTTAGTCCGGCTCCAGATGAATGGCTGCACTCTAGCGCGGTTTCTCTGGCTGTGCCAGCCATCCCTTGCAGAAGATGTGATTAGCAATCGGTGCGTTGAACGGTGCGGAGGTATTGCTGTGTCATCGGGGAGCCTTCAAAATGAACGAACGTTCATTCATTTTTAAGGACCCATGCTTATGTCTAAGCCCTCCGTCAACCTGCGTCTCCTCTTTCCCCAGTGGCAGGGCGGTAACAATGCGCCCTACTACTTTGGTTCACAGCTGCTGGCCTGGCTCGCTCCCCAAACGCAAGGTGTGGTTGAGGAAGTTCCTGTCATTCCTCCTGGCGGTACCTCGCTTGCCAATGAGAATGGCATTGTTGGCCGCCACCAGGTCATAAGCCAGCTCAAGAGTGCCGAAGCGCTTATACGTCAGCACAATCCGGATACCCTGGTCGTGCTGGGCGGCGACTGTCTGGTCTCTTTGGCTCCCTTCTCTTATCTGGTCGATAAATACGGCGATAGACTTGGCGTATTGTGGATTGACTCGCACCCTGACGTGATGACCCCGGAGCAATTTCCTCATTCCCACGCACATGTGCTGGGGGCACTGATGGGACATGGCGATCCGCAACTGGCAAAAGTGGGCCCTAAGCCACTCTCTGCGAAGAACGTGATGCTCGCCGGCCTTCACGATCCTCTTGAGTATGAAGCCGCATTTATTACGCGCCACGGCATCGAAACCTGCTCTCCTGAAGAGGTGAAGCGTGGTTCACAAGCTGTGCTGAACTGGATTGAACGTGAAGGTATCGAATACCTTGCCATCCATGTTGATTTAGATGTGTTGAACCCGGTGGCATTCCGCTCGGTTCTCTTTGCCCGACCGGGGCGAGGCGCGCATGATTTTGGGGATGTGGCTGAAGGCATGCTGGATATTGGTGACATTATAACGTTAATCAGCCATGCCACGAACCGGACCACCGCTGTGGGCATCACCATTGCGGAACATCTCCCCTGGGACGCGATAAACCTGAAAAATATGCTGGCCTCTCTGCCGTTACTCAGCGAGTAATCCGGTGCAGGCTTTGTCGTTAGTATTTTAAAAACGAATCGTTTTTAGAAACCCGACAGGGCCTTCTTTATCCTGTTGCCAGAAAAGGCGAAGAAAAGGCAATAATACAAAGGATTAGCTCCCGGTCGGCGGGCCAGAATAACAGGATATCCGACCTCTGTAAGGAGTCCTCTGTGATCAGAACGTTCTGCTGCGCGATCGCCCTGTCAATGCTGGTTCCTGTTGCCTGGAGCGCTAACTCGGCCCCCGTAACCCTCTCCATTGAAGGCATGAGCCCCACCTTTGATAACGGATTGCTGACGGTGTCCTTTAATGAGGACGCCAGCGCACGCCAGATACGCGTCGACGGAACGGAGCTGGTTACCTCTCTCTCTGGAGCGGCCCGCGATCCGAGCCGCACGCGAAGCGCCTATCTTGACTATCACTCTGGTGGCGTTAAGGATTTTAAACCCGAGCGGTTACAGGTGATCGCACAAACGCCGGAAATGGCGCATATCGCCTGGATAAGCGAGCAGAACGGACTTCTGCGTCTTGAGTATCATCTGATTATGCGCAAAGGCGTTAAGGGCATTTATAGCTACGTCGTTGCGGAAAATAACGGACCTAAAACCGTCAAGGTTAGCGAATTACGCAACGTCTACCGTTTTGACCCCTCACGGCTGGACCATCTCTACAGCGGAGAGCAGACCGGCCGACCTGAGCGCTACGCCGCGCTGGAACAGATGCCGAAAATACAGGATGAAACCTGGCGCCTGCCGGACGGTTCAATTTACTCAAAGTATGATTTTGCTGGCTATCAGCGTACGCAGCCCTTCTGGGGTATTTATGGACACCACCAGGGCGCATGGCTGATTCATGCCAGCGGAGAATACTTTTCCGGTGATGCGCTAAAGCAGGAGCTGTTGGTCCATCAGGACGCTATCATCCTTAACTATATGACCGGTGCGCATTTCGGCACGCCCGATATGATGGCTCCACCCGGCTGGAAGAAACTTTACGGCCCCTGGCTCCTTTATTTCAACCAGGGCGATAGTGAACAGATGTTCCTGGACGCGAAGAGACAGGCCTTTAGCGAGCAGGTTTCCTGGCCCTATCACTGGCTTGCCGATACGCGTTACAGCCAGGATCGCACCCGGGTGACGGGGCGCGTCAAAGCCGACTATCCGGTCACGGTTCAGCTTTCCTCTTCGCTGAATGAGCGCGTGGACCAGCAAACGCTTGGCTATGTTTATGCGGCCAGGGCTGACGCTCAGGGATTTTTCAGTATTGATAAGGCCCCGCCCGGAGACTACAGGCTGACCATCGCGGCATACGATGGTACGCAGATGGGCTATCCACTTGAGCAGAAGGTGAAAATTAGTGGTGAAACGCAAAGCCTCGGCGACTTTACGCTGTCCTCGCCTGCTCCGACCGTCTGGGCAATTGGCATTGCCGACAGAAAGGCCGGAGAGTTTAAATTTGGCGATCGGGCACGCAATTTCCGCTGGCATAACGAAGTGCCCGCCGACCTGATATTCGATACACAACGCAGCGATTATTCACGCGACTGGTATTACGCTCAGACTCGTCCCGGCACCTGGACGATCCTGTTTCCGCTGCGGGCGGATAAACCCGAATATCACCTTAATATCGCCCTGGCGGCCGCCAGTAACAGCGATATGCAAAAACCGACCTCGCCCGAACTGCGGGTAAAGGTGAACGGACATTTGCTGGATACGCTGCACTATGAAAACGATAAGACGCTGTATCGTGGAGCGTTACAAAGCGGTCGGTATCATTCGGTCGCTCTGCCCGTCGACGCCGCTCTGCTGCATCATGGCGAGAACAGGGTAAGCCTTGAGCTGCTGGGCGGTGCGGTCATGTATGACGCACTCTCATTTACCGAATAGATGTTATGCTTCCGGGATCGACTCTCTGCAGGTGGTCCCGTGACAACAGATATCATGACATTCCCCGGAAGCCTCATTGCCGCGGATAAATGGATAGTCGCCTCCTGGGATATTGAACAAGGGAAAAGCTGGCCTGACCTGCAACCGCTCTCTCATCCCTGGGTGCAGAACTATAACGCTGAGCACGGTCCGGCAGCTTATCGCGACGGCTGCCGCGTCAACGTAATCAACGGAATGGGCGTAACGCTTGGGGATTCCATCGTCGGGCTTTGCGTTTGCCACTATCTGAAGCAGCGCTATCGCAGTCTGACCATCAATATCGTGCGCCCCGCCGTTTTATCTTCCGCCGTGGAGGCTATCTATCGTGCGGCGATAACCGCCGGAATTATTGACAGCCTGGATCATATGCCCTGGCCGCTGGACCGGTGTCAGGATTTTGATATGAATATTGATATGGGTAACCAACTTTTCAGGGCAGATTTTCAGCGTCTTGAGATGCATGATTACTTCTTCCTGCATGCCGGGATCGCGCCTGACGAAGTCCTCGCTGAATATAAAAGCAATCGCTGGCTGGCTCTGAACAACGTCGATAAAACCCCCGCGCCGTATGTCCTGTTTTGTCCCGGGGCCAGTACCCCGCTGCGGGCGATTCCGGCCCGCTGGCACGCGCAGATTATCCGCGAACTTCAGCGTCGTTATTCGCTGCCGGTAAAAGGGTTCAGCTCGCAGGTCGTGGCCGGTTATGAAGATATCAGCCCGCAAATCACTACCAGCGCAGCGTTTATCGGGGCGATTGCTCAGGCAAGCGTTGTCTATACCGCGGACTCCTCGGCGCTGCATATTGCTGCCGCCTTTAACGTCCCGACGCGGGCCATTTTTACCTCGATCGATCCTGCGTTGCGCACGCGCTACTACCCCAGGACAGAAAGCGTCTGGACAGGCGATAGCGCGCTTCTGGGATATCATGCAACGTCAGACAGCGCCCTGCTGGCGCATTGCGAAAAACGACTGGACGATTTTTATCGGCAGGAAGGGTTTTAGGCCCGGCAACACCGGGCCTCTTAACGCTTATGGCAAGGCGGCTTTCAGACGTGCAACGGCTTCGCGCAGGCCTTCATTAGACACGCTGGCGTATGACAGACGCAGGGTCGAACGATTCGGTTCGCTGCAGTAGAAGAACTCGCCCGGCACATAGACCACGCCGTGCTCCAGCGTTTTGCTGAGCCAGAGCGTCGTATCAAACTCTTCCTTAAACGTCGCCCACAGGAACATACCGCCCAGCGGACGATGGAACGAGAGGCGGTCGCCCAGCTCTTTTTCCAGCTCGTGGCACAGCACGTCACACTTCTCTTTGTAAGAGGCGCGGATCAGTTCCAGCTGCGCAGGCAGACGCCCGGTCTGCAAATAATGCAGCGTTAAGGACTGGGACAGCGTGCTGGTATGCAGATCGGTGGCCTGCTTGAGGTTAACCACTGCCTGTTTTAACCAGTCCGGGACGATCAGCCAGCCAACGCGCGCACCCGGCGCCAGAATTTTGGAGAAGGTTGAGGTATAGATAACGTTATCCAGGTTATCGCACTCTTCGGCATAGCCGCGCAGGGTTTTAAACTGCGTATTGCTGAAGTTGATCTCGCTGTAGGGATCGTCCTCAATAATCAGGAAATCGTGGCGTTTTGACAGCTCGACCAGCTGCTTGCGGCGCGGTTCAGAGAGGGTTACGCCACCCGGGTTACCAAAGGTCGGGACGATATACACCGCCTTGATACGCTGACGCTGGACCAGGGCTTCAAGCTCGTCAACGTTCATCCCTTCCCCGTCGGTACTCACCGACTCCAGGGAGGCTTCCGCCAGCTGGAAAACCTGCAGAGCCGCCAGATAGGTCGGACGTTCGACAACAATCACATCGCCGGGATTAATCAGAGCACGGGCCAGGATATCCAGCGACTGCTGGGAGCCGGAAGTGATCAGAACGCTGTCCGCTGAACAGTGAATAGAACGATCCGCCACGATGCCGCAAATGGCTTCACGCAGCGCCGGGATACCTTCGCTAATCCCGTACTGGAAGGCTTCATTGACGTCGGAGGACATCACTCTGTCGAGCGCAATCTGCAGGCCTTCGGTATCAAATAGCTGCGGGTTCGGGATGCCGCCGCCAAGGGAGATCACCCCTTCCATCTTGCTGTGTTTTAACAGTTCTCTGATCGCGGACGGGTGCAGGTCTTTTACTCTACTGGCTAATTTCTGTGATGACATGTGTTGCGCTCTGCTGGGCTGTAACCCGGTTTATTATTAGAGGCGCTATGATATCGGAAAATGCTGAAGGAAACGACGCCCTTTCGGGCGTCATTGATTAACGCTGGGGATTAAGCAGCCAGGTGCCCGCCTGACTCACGGTGATGGTTTGACTACGGGTCTGCCCGTTACCCCGGAGAATAAATTCGTAGCGTCCCGGGCTTAACTTTAGGGAGGCAAAGCCGCTGACCGCCGGCATGACGTTACGCGCCTCGCCGTTGAGCGTGAGCTGTTCGCCTTCTTGCATGCGGATATAAATCTGCACCAGCTGCGGCGTCCCGCTATCGGCCGCTGCAGGTTCGGTCGTCGGGTTACCCGGGGTTACGGTGGTGGCCGTCTCTCCCTCTCTCGTAACGGCAGGCTCCGACGGCGAACCGCCACTGAAAATCAGGCCACCGACCAGAATACCCGCCAGTACGCCCGCAGCCACCATCCCCGGCACTTTATAGCGCGTCCAGGCGGCCACCACGGGAGGCTGTGCAGCACTCTCGACCGGAACCAGCATGGTGCCGGGGTTTTTGACCGTCGGGACATCGCCAATACCGGCAATCGGCAGGCCGAGCAGCGCGGCAAACTCTTCTATGGACTGGGGACGTGCGGCGGGCTGTAGCGCCAGAGCCCGATCGACCGCCTGCAGCAGCTCAACAGAATAGCCCTGCAGCTGGCGCTCTGCCAGCGGGAGCCAGGCATCCTGGATGCTGCGTACGACGCTTATCGGCGGCGGTGCGCCCGTAATCAGCGTATGCAGCACCGCGCCAACGGCGTAAATATCGGTCCAGGGTCCCTGCTCGCTTTCGTTATCGTCCGTGTATTGTTCGATAGGCGCATAGCCGGGACGCAGCATGGTTTCCGTTTCATCGACAAGGTTGCCGATCGTCTGCCTGGCCGAGCCGAAATCCAGCAGTACCGGCACCTCATTGTCCTGGATCTGGATATTATCCAGGGAAATATCGCGGTGCAGGTAGCCATCGTCGTGCAGGGTCTTTACGGCACCCAGCAGCATCGGCAGGACCCGGCGGATCCAGGCTTCGTCAATAGACAACGGCTGCTGCTCGTGCAGAGCCGCAAGCGTTGTGCCGCTGTAAAACAGCGTACCCATATAGGCCGTATCGTTCTGCACCCAGAAGCGCAAAACGTGCAGCAGATTAGGATGATTAAACTTTGCCAGCAGGCGCGCTTCCTGGATAAAGCTGCTTAGCCCTGCGGAAAAAGCCTTACTACAGCGCTCGCTGCGCAGCGCCAGAGTCATATCGTCGCCGCGCACCGCAAGCGTTGACGGCATAAATTCTTTAATGGCGATGGTGCGTTCCAGCTGATGGTCCCAGGCACGATAAACAATGCCGAAACCGCCACCGCCAATCGCTTCCTGTATTTCAAATTCGTTAAAGCGATAGCCGACCGGGAGCGCGTTCGGGACCGTCCGGTTATTCTCGTGATCCGTCATAAGGTCATTCTCTTAATGAAGAGTCCCGCGCCGACGCAGATCGTTTGACGCAAAGATGCGCTATGCATGGCGATTCCTCAATTCACAGTCCGGTAAGTGCCTGCCGCCGGATTACGCAGCTGCGGGTGCAGCGCATCAACCAGCAGAATATTCAGTTTTGTGCCTGGCTCAAGCCAGGGCGTCCAGCGCGCACGTACGGCGTCAAGGCGAGCGCGCAGCCGCACGTCGTCGCTGGCCATATCGCGGGGGAGTTCGACCGCCACCGTACCGTCGGCTTTCCAGCCGTTGAGTGCTGAGACATAGGGCAGGATCAGCCAGCTCTGGTCAGCGTTTTCCGCACTGACTACCATCCGTTCATTGTTGACGGAGGTGATCAGCAGGCGATCGGCATCGACCGTCTCACTCAGGCCGCTTACCGGGAAGCCGTGAACGAAGGTCATCGTAATCTGTTTCGTGCCGCCGTTGCCCTCCTGCGTGACTTCGCTGCGTCCGTTAAGCCAGCCGCCCTTCTCGCATTTCCCGTCCGCTTTCGCCGGGATAAACAGCGCGGAGGCTCCGACATCACCCTGCCAGAACGTCCGCAGATGGCAGCCGTCCTGAAGGGTAAACTCCTGCCACGGCGTGCGATCCGCAGGCTGTGACTGGCCGTCAGAGGCGGGGTCTGAATTTAGCGTCAGGGTTAAATCGCTGTGTATTTCCGACGCCCACTCTTTCTTTTTGCTGGCAGCCCCCTGTCCGAGGATCTGATTATCAGGGGCGGTAAACAGCCAGTTGACCTGCTGCAGGGCTGCGCACTGGCTTTCCAGCAGTGCGCCAAGACGCGGCATAAAGCTATCGAGCAGCGAGAGGTTTTTCTCACCGTTTGCGACGATGCGCAGCTGCAATGACTGCCCGCACCAGCTCTGGGTGGTGTTGTCTTTGATGTTGTCGATCCAGACATCCAGCTTCTGCGAGGGTGATTGCACAATTCGGTAGTTTTCAGCCTGCGCGCCGACAGAGACGGCAAGCAGGGCCAAACCCGGAAGCCAACGTTTCATAAAAATCCTTGTAAGTGTTTCTCAATCACCGGTTTTAACGGCGCAGCACTGCGCAGCCGCCTTATGACGATCATACGTTATCCGCCTCGCTTTGCGCATCTTTATACTGATTGACTTCCTGGTCATAGGCATGCAGGAAAGCCTCGCCAAACAGGGTGTGGAAGTCGTTGTCGATCTCACCGGCGGTTTTCCCGTAGCTGCGCACGAAATAGTCCCACAACGCGGCTTTACGAGCCAGTCGCGAGCTCACACCGTCGCGTTTTGCCGCCTCTTCCAGCCGCTCCGGGTCAAATGAGGCCAGCATCGCGTTAATAATGGCGCGGATCCCGGCGATCATCCCCAGCTGGTGCGCCTGCAGATCGAGCAGCGCATCGCGCACCGATTTATCCGCGGGCATAAAGCCCGGCATGCGGGTGCCGAACATCTGCATCAGCACGGTTTTACCGGACGGCAGCAGTTTGAACGGGTTATTGGCGTCGTCCAGCACCATCGTCATATCGGCTTTAACACCGCGCTTGAGGATGGAGCGCGAGGCCAACAGCGCCACGGTACCCTGCGAGAACATGCTGAACATCTGGCCCAGCTGCCGCATCGCTTCGCGATCGAACTGGGGCTGAGGCTGAACGTCGCTCAGCCCCATCCCTTCCAGTAATGCCTCAAGCAGTTCGCCCTCCAGTTGCTCGCCGTTCTTTTCACTGGCGATTGCGGGAGCGCTGTCGCCGGGGAGCGGATCGATACCCAGACGTCTTTTCGGGGGCTTCACGCCGCTTCGGGGAAGCGTCCGGGACGGTGTCTCTTCCACGGAGACCGGCAGCGCATCATCCACCGGGGCCACGGGCGCTGGCCTGTGGCGACTGCTGGAGATATTGTCGGAGATGGAGAAGCGTTCCATCAGCGTTTCCCAGACATCGCCGGGCACCGCCGTCGGCCTGCCTTCTTCCGGCGGCGACAGAGGCGTGGGCTGAGGTGCCGCCATCGCGGAGAGTCGGCTGACCGGTCGGGTATCGAGGATCGCATCGGCAATCGCAATACGATACTCATCGATGCTCAGCACGTCGCCATCCTGCAGCTCTGCCTGGCGATCGCGTTCAAGGGGGATATCATTGATGGCCATGCGGGTGACATTGCCACGGTTAGTGATATAGCACTCGCCGTCGGCGGTGATCCGAACAATCGCCTGTAGTCGCGAAATGCCCCGTGCGTCATCGGGCAGCACCAGACTATTGTCGGTTCCGCGACCGATGGTGCCGCCCGGCGAGTAAAAGTCACAGCTGCCCTGTGGCGGCTGGTGACCGGGTTTGGTCGAAATAATGGTGAATCGCATAGCGTATTCCTGCTCAGTATGAAACGCGCCACAGCGGTCTTCATGACGAACAACGTCGGTACCGCGCGGGCTAAAAAGTCATGCAAAAGCGAAAAGAAATAAACAACGTTCAAATGCTGTACGCGGGAGCGTAGACAGAGGTTCCGGCGGCGCGCTCCCCGCACGGCCGGAAATCAGGTCGGTCAATTAGTCGAGGATCCAGGTTCCACTGCTGGCGTTCTTACAGGCTTTACTGTTGCCGTCTACGTTGACGCAGGTCGTCTTCTGACGCGCTTTCAGTCGCGGCGTCTGTTTGCGGACGGTTGCCTCATACAGGGCGCTTTTCACCACCGCGCGTAGCGGAACATAGCCAATGAGCTGCTCCGGGGTGTCTTCATCCGCCAGCGCCAGCCAGTTGTGTTCCACCTGGCCGAGCACGATATAGGTTTTTCCGGTTTGCAACTGACGAATAAGCTTTCCGCCGTAGTCAGGACGACTCATTAGCGATGCTGGATAAAGCGCGCGATTGGCTTCGTTAACCGGCTTAAACTCCGTCGGCGGTGTGACAACGTAACGATGGGTCAGCGTCATGCCGTTTACCTGGCTGGTCACAATAGTATCGTCATTTAATGGCGGACCAGAGGGCGCCCTACAGCCCGCAACACTCATCACAAAAAGAAGGGCTAACGCAATTCGCATATTCATAGCAGTTTTCCATTGCAAACATATGATTGTACTTGGCTAAACAGCCGGCAACCCGATCCCATCATCCGATAATGCGGACTAAAACGCGGCATCCACCGGGCTTCAGAAAACCATCATTATCGTTACAATCTATTGAATACTACAACATAATTTTACCGCACTATGGGTGCAGTTCAAGACTGTCCTGCCTGACGAGCACGGGAATTAACGCGCCGCTGCGCGATTATAGGATTTATCGCATGGTCGTTTCAGGCTTCGTGCGATATAGCGCACGCTATTACGCCCGCCGAAGCGGGCGCAATTCATTAGCGGGAGAGCTGATAATCGAGGGTGATTTCGGCCTTCAGCACCTGCGACACCGGGCAGCCTGCTTTGGCTTTATTGATGATTTCATCAAACGTCGATTCCTCAATCCCTGGAACAGCCACCTTACTGTGCAGCGCGATTTTGGTAATCGCAAAGCCGCCGTCTTTTTTGTCCAGCGACACATCGGCTTCGGTGTCGATAGACGTCGGTGTAAACCCGGCCTCACCCAGCATCAGCGACAGGGCCATTGAGAAGCAGGCCGCGTGAGCCGCACCAATTAACTCCTCCGGATTGGTGCCCTTCGCACCTTCGAAACGGGTATTAAAACCGTAGGGCTGCTGGTTCAGCACGCCGCTTTCGGTCGATACGGTCCCTTTCCCGCCTTTGATATCGCCTTCCCAGTGGGCCTGACCCTTCTTGTGAATCGTCATCGTTCCACTCCTTTTTGACTTACGAATGGTTAAGTATAGACACTCGGCGGCCAGAAGCAGGTTAATGTGAGATTCGACAGCTCCACTGCTCGTTATCCACGCTCTGGCTGGTTGCCAGATGGAGAGAGAGCGAGGCGCCTTTCACATAAGTGACGCTGTATTCAAAAATCACATCATCGACATTGCTGGCAATACGTTCAATACGAAACATGGCGCTGCCTTCGGGAACGGACAGGATCCTTGCCCGTGCCGCGTCGCAGACGACCGGCGCATACTGCTCGTGCGCCCGGGTGGGTGAAAAACCGAAGCTCTGACGTAGCTGGGTATATAACGATCGGTCTTCATCAATACGGCTCATGCCGTTGTAGACCCGGCCGTTTAACCAGCTCAGCATATGCCCGACGACGTTATCGCCCTGCTGAATGGTGCGCTCCAGCCGTAATACCTGGGTGCCAATCGACACACCCATTTTCTCCGCTACCCGACCGTCGGCCATGGTCGGCAGAAATGAGATGACCTCAAAGCGAACCGGCCAGGGATCGATAAAGGCAACCAGGGTATCCGGCAGATCGTTATATTGCTTAAGGAGCGCATCGCGGTTAATAAAGGTGCCTTTGCCCTGCTCCCGGTACAGCAGGCCGGTAGTGACCAGGGCATCAATCGCCTGTTTGATGGTGCCCCGCGCCACTTTAAATTCATCCGCCAGCAGCAGTTCGCCCGGCAGGCGGTCGTCATACGTAAAAGAGATAATCCTTTGCAGAATGATCTCTTTTATTTTCAGGTATAAGGGGAGTCCATCTGACTCGTACATGCATAAACTCCGCTCAGAGATAGTGTATCTGGTCGCACCAGCTTGCCATTATATCCTTATTTATTTGCTGATTTCCGTCTATGTTCGCGCTCGCCAGCACCGGCGGCACCTGCCCACGTGCAAGCATCATCTCGCACAGGCGCAAAACCAGGCTGTTGGCAAGGGTCGCGCCCATGATGGTCGATAGCGGTGCGACCTTCTGCGCCATGCCCGGCAGACTGACCGCCGCATCGCCATAATCGCAGTGGTTATCGAGGGTAACATCGGCAAGATCGGCAAGGAGTTTGCCGCTGGAGTGACGCGACGTGACCTGCGCCGCCGTTGCCAGGCTGGTGATAGCCACCAGGCTGACGCCCCGTTCCCGGGCGGCCAGCGCCACGTCGATGGTAATGGCATTACGCCCGGAGACGGAGTGGATCAGCAGCGTATCGCCACGCTGCAGCGGAGAGGCTTCCACCAGCACCCGGCCCAGCCCTTCTACATTCTCCACGGCGCTGGTAAGCGTCAGCGGACGCACGTTCAGCATCAGCGCCGCAGAGAATAGCGGATTAACAATCGCCAGCCCGCCTGCGCGATAGCTCATCTCTTCAGCAAGGATCCCCGCATGGCTGGCCCCGAATACAAACAGGTTCCTGCCCTGCGTTACGCTTTCCAGCATCAGACCCGCAGCGCTGTCGATCGTCGCCTGCTGTTGCGCCAGTGCGCCGAGCTTCTGCTGGATCTGCGTATAGTAATCACGTAACGCCTGGCTCATCGAGGCTCCTTAGAAGGTCAGCAGTCGGGTTAAGGCACCGATCAGCGGTGCCAGCACGAACATATCGCTGTCACCGGCCCAGAGTGCGGTATCCGGAATGGTGTCGTTAATAAAGAAGCTCACGCAGAAATATTGCCCCCAGGCGACCACCGTGGAGGTGATAAACCCGGCCAGCAGCGCCCCTTTATAGCCGCCGGTGATATTGCCGAACACGCCCGCCGTGCCCGCATGGAAGAAAATCACGATCATGCTGGGAATAAAGACGTAGCCGGTGTAGTGGCCGATCAGCGTCAGCCACAGCAGCGAGCCGACAAAGGCCCCGACAAAGCCCAGCACCACCGCGTTCGGCGCAAAGTTAAACAGGATCGGACAGTCCAGCGCGGGCCGTGCGCCGGGCACCAGACGCGAGCCGATACCGTTAAACGCCGGGACCATTTCACCGATAAACATCCGCACGCCGAGCAGGACCACGGCGATGCCGCCCGTAAACATCAGAGACTGTTTCAGGGCATAAATATAGAAGCTCAGATCCCCGGACTGGGCGAGAATTTCTGCCGCCTTTGGCGTGCCCTTAACCTGCAGGATAAAGGTACCGACAAAAAACAGCAGGGTCATGGTGATGGCGGTTACCACGTTAGAGTCACGCAGGAAGCCGAGTTTTTTCGGGACCTGGATATCTTCAGAATTGATCGCATTCCTGGCGAAGATCTTACCGAACAAGGCGCCGAGCAGCGCCACGGAGGCTGAAGTGTGCCCCAGAGCGACATTGTCGTTGCCGGTGATTTTACGCACCCACGGCTGAACCATTGCCGGTTGCAGAGTCCAGTAGACGCCCATAATCACCGTAAGCATCAGCGTCAGCTGCACGCCGGAAATTGCCGGATTGCTGTTAACCATAATCCCGGCGAAGATCATCGTGGTCCAGAACATCATATGGCCGGTCAGGTAGATATATTTAAAGCGGGTAATACGCGCCAGCAGCAGGTTAAGCGCAAAACCGGCGGCGATCGCAATCGTCACGCTGCTGCCGTAGCGTTCGCTGAATTTTACCTGCCCCATAATATTGGTCAGGCTCATGGAGCTAAGCCCGAAGACTTCGGTCCAGATTGGCTGGAAGATCAGCAGCGCGGAAACGATAATGCCCGCGCCCGCGCCGATAATCAGAAAGCCGAGAATGCCCTTCAGCGTGCCGGAGACAATATCCGCCAGCGGTTTTTTCTGCAGTACCAGCCCCAGCAGAACGATAAGCCCAATCAGAATAGACGCTTCACCAAAGATATTGACCGTGATCCAGTGCAGAACGCCGATAAACTCGCTCATCTCAGGCTCCTTCGCTCAGCACGCCGGCATCGGAGAGCGCCTGGGTGATTTCCCGGGTATCGATATAGTTGTTCACCACCATCACCGGGCAGGAGAGATGGCGCAGATTATCAACCAGCTCCGCATTGGTGATCACCAGATCCGCACTGGCGGATGAGGCTGAAGAAACATCCATATGCTCAACTGACGCGCTAATTCCTTTATTCCTCAGCACCGATTCCACGTTCATTTTCAGAATCAGGCTGGAGCCCATCCCCAAACCGCATACCGTAAGTATTTTCATTGTTATGCCCCGCACGAAGTTAACTGTGTGTAAAACACCGGAAAATCTGATCAGGATCGGAACTGTTTAAAAGAAGATGCAGGGCGGATTCGTCACCCAAAAGCGTAACCAGTTTTTGTATTAACTGGATATGTTCATCCTGGCCGGTTGCGGAAAGCCCCAGTACCAGTCTCACCGGGTCATTTTCGGTGTGGCCGAAGACTACCGGCTGGCGCAGGCGAACAACGCTAAGCTGCGCCCGCAACGCCCCCTGCTCAGGGCGCGCATGCGGCATGGCAATCCCCGGGGCGATCACAAAATAGGGGCCAAACTCACGGTAGCTGGCCAGCATCGCCTGCACATATTCCGCCGAGCACGCGCCGCTGGCGAGCAGCGCATTGCCCGCGGCAAGAATGGCTTCGTCGGGCGTGGCGGCCTCGTTATCAATCAGTATTGCCTCGCGGCTAATCATAGTGGACTTCCTGTCAGATGACGGCGAATAGAGAGTAGTGTTGTTTCCAGCGCACGCAGCACCAGCGCCTCGCCTTTTTCTACGGTGGCGTAGCATGGGTTTCCCAGCACCGCGTAGGATGAAAACTCGGTCCAGCGCATCGGCTGCCAGGCGAAATTAGCGGGGAATTCAGGATAGTGGGCGCGGGCCTTGTCCATCTGCACATGCTCAGGCGCCAGGGCCAGCATCAGCGACGTTTCGATTTCGTCGGCGTGCATATACCCGGCTTTGGCTATCGGCGTTTCGCGCAGCAAATTCGCCAGCTCATCCGTTCCGGCCCAGCTGTAGCTCAGCAGCGTGATACCCTGCTCTTTAAGCGCACGGGCCGCCGCTTTCATGGCGTCGAAATTACCGTAGTGGGCGTTGATCACCGCCAGGCTACGAATACCGTAGCCTGCCATATTGCGCGCCAGGTTCTGCAGCAAACCGCTGAGTAAATCATTGCCGATATCGATAGCGCCGGCGTGCCCCTGTAATGACCAGACCTGGCTGAACGGCAGCGTCGGCAGCATAATGGCGTCGTCGCCGAGCGCCGCATCAATGCGCTCGCAAAAGCGTTCAGCCAGAATATTGTCCGTATCCAGCGGCAGGTGATCGCCGTGCGGCTCTACCGCGCCCAGCGGCAGCAGCGCAATGCGCGCACGGGCAAGCGCCGCGCCCGCCTGCGCTTCATTCAGGGTATGCAGTTTCATGGGCTCTCTTAGCCGAAGGAAAAATAGCGTGCCGGGTTTTCAACAAAGAATTTATGCAGCAATGCCTCGCCGTCAAAGCCGGCCTCACCGGCTTCTTCGACAAATCTTGGCCGCCAGTCCGCCAGGATAAACTTCAATCCCAGCCCCCCTTTTCCATAGTGGGCACTCATGCTTTTACGGGCAAAATCGCCCCCGATCAGGATCTGATTTTGGTACCCTTTTTTACACAGCGCCAGAATCGCTTCGGTGCGCACGTGCTCAGGGTGATATTTAATCCGGCTGATCCCGTCAAAAGAAAGAAACGCCCCGGTGTTGGCGATTTGACGGTGCAGCCATGGATCGGGGTTACGGTCCATATGAGCAAAGCATAAGCGGGACATATCAAGACCCAGCTCGTTGAAAATACGTGTCTGTTCCAGGGCCATGGTGCCCATTTCGGTGTGGCTGTGCATCGGCGCGGACGTTTGCTGCTGCGCACGCACAATGACTTCCATCGTTTTACGTTCCAGCGGAGAAATGGCGTTATAACCGGTGCCGCACTTCACAACGCCCGCCCGGTATTCGGTGCCTTCAATCCCCTGCGTGACTTCGTGTACCACGTGTTCAATCAGGGCATCGAGGGGCGAGTTATCGATCCATTCCGCAAAGCTCTGATTCGTGCCCGGTCGGTTGGTACTCCAGAGAAAGCCTTTGTTAAAACCGGCGGTGGCAATAATCTGCACCTGCTGGCGACGAGCAATTTCTGCCACCACGCTCACCTGACGGCCATAATCCGGCGCGGTCGCATCATAGAAAGACTTCCCACCCGCCAGGCGAAAATCGGCCAGTTCCCGTTCAGAGGCCTCCGGCGAATCCAGCAGCAGATCCTCATCTTTGCGCTCCGCCCAGTAGGGAGGAATGCAGTAGATATGGTCGTGACTGTAGGTCACGCCCAGCTGCCCTGCCGGAATATCACCCTCTAACGTGCGAACAAAACCCATAACGCCAGCTCCTGGAAACCATTGATCTTGTGTATACAAATTAGAAGCCGTTCACTTGATCAGTCAAGTGATCAAGTTCGCAAATTAACCAAACCTATAAAAAGGTGGGGGTAAGATAAGAGAGAGTTCTGAAAAATTGATGTGCGCCCTTGCCATTGCCGGTCAGATGCGCAAGTCTTTCAGACACGGCCACTGCGCCGCGACACGATAAGGTTTACGTTTACCCTTGAAACTATTTGCAGGATTAAGGAGTCAGAATGAAATCGAACCGTCAGGCACGTCATATCCTCGGACTGAACTACAAGCTCTCGAATCATAAAAAAGTCACCCTCGATAACCAGCAGGAAACCGTGGTGCCTAACGCGACCGGCAGAAAACGCCGCAAAGACGCCAAATAATCGTCGCTACCTTCCCCGAACACCATCGTTCACCCCACGATGGTGTTTTTTATTGTCCCTTTCTCGTCTGTACACACAGTTTCTCACCATTTCATTAACACTTGCTTTATACTTTGCGCGCCGCAGTTTCCGCCAGCCCGCACGCAGGTAACCGTGCCCGGGCCGCAGTGATGACAAAGGAGTTAGTGAGATGTTACTCAAGAATAAAAAGAACCGTTCCCTGTACATTCCCTATGCCGGCCCGGTTCTGCTGGAATTCCCGCTGCTTAACAAAGGCAGCGCGTTCAGCATGGAAGAACGCAGCAACTTCAACCTGCTGGGGCTGCTGCCTGAAGTGGTGGAAACGATTGAAGAACAGGCGGAGCGCGCCTGGCTGCAGTATCAGGGCTTTAAAACGGAAATTGATAAGCATATTTATCTGCGTAACATCCAGGACACTAACGAAACCCTGTTCTATCGACTGGTGCAAAACCATCTCGATGAGATGATGCCGGTTATCTATACCCCGACCGTTGGCGCGGCCTGCGAACACTTCTCCGAAATTTATCGTCGCGCGCGCGGCGTGTTTATTTCGTACCAGAATCGCCACAATATGGACGACATTCTGCAGAACGTGCCCAACCACAATATCAAAGTGATCGTGGTTACCGACGGCGAGCGTATTCTCGGTCTGGGCGATCAGGGGATCGGCGGGATGGGTATTCCCATCGGCAAACTCTCTCTTTATACCGCCTGCGGCGGCATCAGCCCGGCCTATACGCTGCCGGTGGTGCTGGATGTCGGCACCAATAATCAGCAGCTGCTTAACGATCCGCTCTATATGGGCTGCCGTAGTCCGCGTATTACCGACGACGAGTATTACGCCTTCGTTGACGACTTTATCCAGGCGGTGAAACACCGCTGGCCGGACGTTCTGCTGCAGTTTGAAGATTTCGCCCAGAAGAACGCTATGCCGCTGCTGCAGCGCTACCGCGATGAGATCTGTTCATTTAACGACGATATTCAGGGCACCGCGGCGGTGACCGTCGGAACGCTGATTGCCGCCAGCCATGCGGCGGGCAGCCAGCTGAGCCAGCAGAAGATTGTCTTCCTTGGCGCAGGCTCTGCGGGCTGCGGTATCGCCGAGCAGATTATCGCCCAGATCGTGCGTGAAGGCCTGAGCGAAGAAGAAGCCCGCCAGCGCGTCTTTATGGTCGATCGCTTTGGTCTGCTGACGGATCAGATGCCGAATCTACTCTCCTTCCAGTCGAAGCTGGTGCAGAAACGTGAGAATCTGCAGGGCTGGGACACCAGCAGCGAAGCCCTTTCCCTGCTTGATGTGGTGCGTAACGTGAAGCCGGATATCCTGATCGGTGTTTCCGGCCAGACCGGGCTGTTCACGGAAGAGATCATCCGCGAGATGCATAAGCACTGCCCGCGTCCTATCGTGATGCCGCTCTCTAACCCGACTTCCCGGGTGGAAGCCACTCCGCAGGATATTATTGCCTGGACCGAAGGTGCCGCGTTAGTTGCCACCGGCAGCCCGTTCGCCCCGGTGGCGTGGAAAGATAAAATCTATCCGATTGCCCAGTGTAATAACGCCTATATCTTCCCGGGAATTGGCCTGGGCGTGATCGCCTCCGGCGCGTCGCGCATCACCGACGACATGCTGATGTCGGCCAGTGAAACCCTGGCGAAGTACTCTCCGCTGGTCAACAAAGGCGAAGGGCTGGTGCTGCCGGAGCTGAAAGATATTCAGCCGGTGTCCAAAGCCATCGCCTTTGCCGTTGGCAAAATGGCGCAGCAGCAGGGTCTGGCGGCGAAAACCTCGCCGGAAGCCTTACTGCAGGCCATTGAAGATAACTTCTGGCAGCCGGAATACCGCAGCTACCGTCGAACCTCTATCTGACGAACAAAACGGGCGCACTGAGCGCCCGTTTTTTTAGCGCGCTGGCGTCATTTCCCCGACGTCGCTATACTCCCTTCATCGATCAACCCACTGAATATAAAAAGGAGGACCCCATGCTGTACTGTGAACTGTTTAATGTTTCACATACATTTGGCGATCGTGCCTGCTCAAGCGTTATCCGTGTCGTGCTGCGATAACTTCTGCTTGAGCGAAGAAGCCAACCACTAACTCCCTTCTCTCGGGCTTACCGGGTTATCGTCAGCGATGTTTGACGAGGCATTTCCATGCCTGTAACTCTTGAGTAAGCAAAATGAGTACTTTACTAACTGCACAATCCTTACGTGTTGATACGGCCTTCGGGACGTTGTTCGACGCCCTCTCCTTTACCCTGAAAAAAGGCGATCGCATTGGTCTGATCGGCGATAACGGCTGCGGCAAAAGTACGCTGCTGAAGATACTTGATGGCAGCGATGCGCCAGCCTCCGGCGTGGTTTCGCTGGCCGGTCACTGCCTGATGGCACGCATTGAGCAACATCTGCCGGAATCGATCTATCCTCTGACCATGCTGGATGCGGTACTGGCACCGTTGCCTGCCGCCGAACGCGACGGCCTGCGCTGGAAAGCGGAATCGCTGCTGGCAAGCATGGGATTTACCGTGGCGGATATGGCCCTGCTGTCGGCGACCCTGAGCGGCGGTCAGCATACGCGGCTGCTGCTGGCCAGGGCGCTGATCCGCGAGCCGGATTTACTGCTGCTTGATGAACCCAGCAACCATCTCGATCTGCCCACGCTGCTGTGGCTGGAGCAGTTTTTGCAGCGCTGGCCTGGCAGTTTTGTGCTGGTCTCCCATGACAGGCAACTGCTGGACGCAGTGACCAACGGCACCTGGATCCTGCGCGATAAAACGCTGCACGCTTTCACGCTGCCCTGCACCGCCGCCCGTCAGGCGTTGGCGGAAAGGGATGAAAGCGACGCGCTGCGTTTTAAGGCCGAGCAAAAGGAGATCGACCGGGTCTCCGCCAGCGCTAAACGGCTGGCCACCTGGGGTAAGGTCTACGACAACGAAGATCTGTCCCGCAAAGCCAAACAGATGGAACGACAGATCGAACGGCTAAAAGAGAGCCAGACAGAGGTGACGGCGGGCAGTCCGTGGACGCTGACCCTGCGCGGCGATGCGCTGCGGGCGGACAGACTGCTGGAGATGGAAAATCTTGCCGTGCCCCCTGCGCCGGGCCTGCCCGCGCTTTTTACCACCGATATCGCCAGGCTGAAAAGCGGCGACCGGGTGGCAATCGTCGGGCGTAACGGCTGCGGTAAGTCATCCCTGATGAAGCTTATCTGGCAACAGTTTTGCGCAGGCACCCACGAGGCTGAACTGAAAATCCATCCGCGTGTTAGCCTGGGCTACTACGACCAGACGCTGCACCAGCTGCCGGACGACGCAACCCTGCTCGATGCGCTGGAGCCCTTCGCACCCCATCCCGGGGAACGAAAAATGGCATTAATCAGTGCCGGGTTCCCGTGGGCGCGTCACGGACAGAAAGTCAGCGTGCTCAGCGGCGGGGAACGTTCAAGGCTGCTGTTTGTTGGCCTGACGCTGGCACGCTACAGCCTGTTGATGCTGGATGAGCCAACCAACCACCTGGATATGGAAGGCAAAGAGGCCCTGACCGAAACGCTACAGCAGTTTGAAGGTGGCGTATTGCTGGTCAGCCATGACCGCCAGCTGATAAGCCAGAGCTGTAACCGCTTCTGGCTTATCGAAGACGGCAGGCTAAGCGAATGGCACGACGCACAGGCGGTATTCGAACGCCTGCGCGACGGCAGCGGCCTGAATGCTGCGCCCGCGGAATCAGCGGTCAACGTCAGGGTACAGGAACAGTCAGAGGATCTGCTGGAACGGCTGATTATGCTGGAAACCCAGCTTGAGGACGATCTGGCGCGCAAACCGAAGCATCAGAAACCGCTTCTGCAGGCGCAATGGCGTAAGGAGATTACGGCGATAACGGCCAAACTGTAGTTCAGCGCCCGGCGGAGAATTCCGCCGGGCCTGTTTCATTACTGCGGATTTTTCGCTTTCCAGGCATCCCATGCCTGTTTGATTTCCTGCTTCGCGGTCGCGGCATCGTTAAAGCCGTTCAGCTCCACCTTTTTGCGCCCTTCCGGCAGCTCTTTATAGACGCGGAAGAAGGCTTCCAGGCGCTGCTGCTCAATCTTCGGCAGGTCACTCAGCTCTTTAATATCGTCGTAGGTCGGGTCAATTTTGCTGGCCGGAACGGCAACGATCTTGTCGTCTTTCTCCCCGCCGTCGATCATTTTCAGGACGCCAATCGCACGCAGTTTGATCAGCGTGCCCGGAGCCAGCGGCGCACGGGTATAGAAAATCACGTCCAGCGGATCGCCATCACCCGCCAGGGACTGGGTCAGCGAGCCGTAGTTCGCCGGATAGGCTACCGGCATGGACTGGAAGCGGTCGGCGATAATAAAGCCAGTTTTAGCGTCGGTTTCGTATTTAATGATGCCGCCCGCCGGGATTTCGGTGACCGCATAAAACTCGTCCGGGTTGTTTTTCGGCTGCGGAAACTCAAGAATATTTTGTGCCTGAACGGAGGCTGACAGAAGAACGCCCACGGCGATCAGTTTTTTGACCAGATGCATTGTCTTTTAACTCTTCGGTTATTGGGAAGAAAACACCATACGGTGGCCAGATGTCAGCCCTGTGACAGTTTTTTGACGGAAATATTTAACGCAAACCCAAAAGAAAAACTAATCAATTAAGGGTTTTTACTTAAATTAAATCCCCATTAAATTATTACATTGTGTTGCTCCAGGCTTGTCACGGCCATTAAAAGTGTTAATCCTTAGGGGGTAAGGTGTCTCTCAGGAGATATCTTACCTGCCTCGCAGATGCTCATCATAAATAAGGAGAAACCTATGAAAGCGGCTGTCGTGACCAAAGACCATCAGGTAGAAGTAACAGACAAAACCCTCCGCGCGCTGAAACACGGCGAAGCGTTACTGAAGATGGAATGCTGTGGCGTATGCCATACGGATTTGCATGTTAAAAACGGTGATTTCGGGGATAAAACCGGCGTTATCCTCGGTCATGAAGGCATTGGCGTCGTACGTGAAGTCGGGCCGGGCGTCACCTCCCTGAAACCCGGCGATCGCGCCTCCGTGGCCTGGTTTTTTGAAGGCTGCGGACACTGTGAATACTGTAACAGCGGCAACGAAACCCTGTGTCGTGACGTAAAAAATGCCGGTTATTCCGTTGATGGCGGGATGGCAGAAGAGTGCATCGTGGTCGCCGACTACGCGGTAAAAGTGCCGGACGGTCTGGATTCTGCCGCCGCCAGCAGTATTACCTGCGCGGGCGTGACCACCTATAAAGCCGTTAAGATTTCAAATATTAAACCCGGCCAGTGGATCGCGATTTATGGTCTGGGCGGTCTCGGTAATCTGGCCCTGCAGTACGCCAAAAACGTCTTCAATGCCAAAGTTATCGCTATTGACGTTAATGACGAACAGCTGAAGCTGGCCGCTGAGATGGGAGCCGATCTGACCATCAACTCCCGCAGTGAAGACGCGGCAAAAATCGTGCAGGAAAAAACCGGTGGCGCACATTCCGCCGTGGTGACTGCGGTGGCAAAAGCGGCCTTTAACTCCGCGGTCGATGCCGTGCGCGCCGGTGGCCGCGTGGTCGCCGTCGGCCTGCCACCGGAAGCCATGAGCCTGGACATTCCTCGCCTGGTGCTGGACGGTATTCAGGTCGTGGGCTCTCTGGTGGGCACCCGTCAGGATCTGATTGAAGCCTTCCAGTTTGCCGCTGAAGGTAAAGTGGTGCCGAAGGTTGCCCTGCGTCCGCTGCAGGATATCAACGCCATCTTTAAAGAGATGGAAGCGGGCCAGATCCGCGGCCGTATGGTGATCGACCTGCGTCATTAATCATCGCAGGACACTGATACAAAGGGGCGAAAGCCCCTTTTTTCATGCTAAGCTCAGAGGATAACTTTTCCACTGAGGCCTACCCTATGAACCCGAACATTCCCGGACTCGATGTCCTGTTTATTGCCGGCTTCGGCCCCATCCCCCGCAGCGTCAGCGACAGTCAGGCGTTTTATCAGCAGACCCTGGGCCTGCCTCTTAAAGCGATGGAGGGCAACCCCGATTATCTGCTGACCGAGCACGGTGCCATCGAGGGTGTAAATCATTTTGCGCTCTGGCCGCTGCATCAGGCGGCGCAGTCCTGCTTTGGCAGCGATATCTGGCCTGAATCTCACGCGATCCCGCAGAGCTGGATCGAGTTTGAAGTCGCCGACCTCACTACCGCCACCGACGTGCTGCTGGCGAAAGGCTACTCGCTGCTCGTCGTTAACCGGACAGAGCCCTGGGGACAAAGCGTGACCCGCCTGCTTGGCCCGGAAGGCATTCTGGTCGGCCTGACCATCACGCCCTGGCTGCGCGATCCGGCATAAAAATCTGATCATTGCGCCCGTCCGACCTTAAAAAATGTTATAAATCGGCCCCTTAGTTTTTTAAGAGGTTAACGCGGGCGCAGGATGACAAAGCAAAAAGCAACGCTGACGGGTCTGGTGGCCATCGTACTCTGGAGCACGATGGTCGGGTTAATTCGCGGGGTGTCTGAAGGATTAGGCCCGGTCGGCGGCGCGGCGATGATCTATACCTGTAGCGGCCTGCTGCTGCTGGTCACCGTCGGTTTCCCTGATTTACGCCGCTTTCCTCCCCGTTATCTGCTGTCTGGCTCTCTTTTATTTGTCAGCTACGAAATCTGTCTTGCCCTGTCCCTCGGCTACGCTGCAACCCGTCATCAGGCCATCGAAGCCGGGATGGTTAACTATTTATGGCCGGGGCTGACGATTCTGTTCGCCATTCTTTTTAATCGCCAGAAAGCGTCCTGGCTGGTGATCCCCGGCCTGCTGCTGGCCGTTATTGGGGTCTGTCGGGTACTCGGTGGCGATAGCGGCCTTAATATTGCGGATATCACCCGCAATATTGTCTCCAGCCCGGTCAGCTATCTGCTGGCATTCAGCGGGGCGATAATCTGGGCCGCCTACTGCACGGTCACCAGCAAATATGCCGGGGGCCACAACGGCATTACCTTCTTTATTCTGCTCACCGCCGTCAGTCTGTGGCTGAAGTATCTGTTCAGCGAACAGCCGCCGATGCACTTCACCCTGCCGACGCTGATACAGCTGGCGATGGTGTCGATTGCGCTGGGCTTCGGCTATGCCGCGTGGAATACCGGGATCCTGCACGGTCATGTGCCGGTGCTGGCCGCCGCATCCTACTTTACCCCCGTGCTCTCCTCGGCGCTGGCCGCACTGATGCTAAATGCCCCGCTCTCCTGGGGATTCTGGCAGGGCGCGGCCCTGGTCTGCGGCGGATCGCTGCTGTGCTGGTACGCCACCCGCAAGGGCTGAGATTTACGCCGTCTCCCTGACTTTCGCCAGGCTAAACCAGATACCGAAAGCCAGCAGGAGCAACATCACCCCGGCGCTGCCCAGCGCCACGCTGTGAGAGTTCACAAACGCCGATTTTGCAGCCTCGGTCACGGCGTGACCGAGTGCGGAATCTAATGTCTGCGCCAGCTGTATCGCCTCGCCAATTGAGGACCCGGCCAGCTGCGTCTGCTGCGGATCCAGCCCTGCGGGAAGCTGAATAGAGGCGGAAAAACTGCGGCTTAGCAGCATGCCGAACAGCGCGATCCCCAGTCCTGCCCCCAGCTCGTAGGCCATGGTTTCAATGGCCCCGGCCGCGGCGGCTTTCTCTTTCGGCGCGGCGGCCATAATCGCCGCCGTCGACGCCAGCAGCGCGCTGGCGGCGCTAAAGCCCAGCAGGGTCATTAACCCCCACGCCTGCCACTGCTGGGTGCTGAAGTCGGTGACCGACAGCCCCAGAAAACTGAACGCACTCAGCGCCATACCGCCGGTCGCGACCCGACGCAGGCCCAGACGTGAAACCAGCAGCCCGGCAATCGGTCCGCTAAAGCCGCTGGCCAGCATGACCGGCAGCATAAACAGCCCGGCTTCAAACGGCGTTTTGCCGTGCACAAACTGCAGCTCCTGCGCCATCAGCAGCTCGAACCCCACCAGGGTGACCATCGCGGTGATCGCCATCATCACGCCGCTGAGGATCACCCGATGAGTAAACAGGCGCATATCGATCATCGGGTTTTTCGCCGCCAGCTGAATGCGCACGAACGTCGTCAGCAACACGCTACCTGCCAGCAGCGCCACGGCGGGAAGCCAGGGTCCCTGCAACCCTTTCAGGGCCGTTTTTGCACTCCAGACCAGCAGCAGGATCGCGGCAATCAGCATCAGGGCATGGGTCAGATTCAGAGTCTGGGATGCCCGTCCCGTCTGAGCGGGCACCACGCGCAGGGTTAATACCATCACCAGCAGCACGATGGGAACGTTAATCAGAAACACCGATCCCCAGTAAAAATGCTCCAGCAGCATCCCGCCGACCAGCGGGCCAAAGGCCGCTCCGCCGGATCCGACCGCCGCCCAGACGCCGAGAGCCATATTGCGGTGACGTGCTTCAGAGAACGTGCTGCGGATCCCGGCAAGCGTTGCCGGAACGATCATCGCCGCGCCGATCGCCAGCAGCGCACGGGTGGCAATCAGCCACTCTGCGCTGGTCGACAGCGCCGCCAGCAGGGAGGCCAGTCCAAATAATCCGCTGCCGATAAGCAGCAGGCGTTTAAAGCCGATGCGATCGCCCAGCGCGCCCATCGGCAGCACCATTCCGGCCATCACCAGCGAATAAATATCAATAATCCACAGCAGTTCGTTGCCGCTGGCACCCAGGCTGAGGCTCAGCGTCGGCGCGGCAACGTGCAGCACGGTGGCATCGATAGCCACCGGAATATAAACGAGGACGATAACAATCAGCGTTATCCATTGACGAAACATAAACTTAGCCTCAAAAAACATTCCTGGACACACGTCCAGGATGCCGATCCTGATGTAAAGTTGAACGCATGTCCAGCTTTTTGTTATTATCCTCCCACTTCCACCGACACAGTAGAAATCATGGGTTATCTGAACCGCGACGAACGCCGCGACATTATTCTCCAGGCGGCGATGCGCCTGGCCTTAGAGGGTGGTTTTGCCGCCATGACGGTGCGCGGCGTGGCCAGCGAGGCCGGGGTTTCTTCAGGCCAGGTCCACCACCACTTTACTTCCGTCGGGGAGCTAAAAGCCCAGGCGTTCGTCCGTCTGATTCGCGACTTTCTTGATATGGAACTGGTGGCGGAAAACGCCAGCTGGCGTGAACATCTGCATGCCATGCTGGGCAGCGACGATGGGCGGCTGGAGCCCTATGTCCGCCTGTGGCGCGAGGGCCAGATCCTGGCGGATACCGATGCCGATATTAAAGGGGTCTATATTCTGACCATGGAGATGTGGCATACCGACACGGTAGCGATTATTGAGAAGGGTCAGGCCGCCGGAGAGTTTCGTCGCAGCGATAGCGCCGCCCGTATTGCCTGGCGGCTGATCGGCCTGGTCTGCGGCCTTGACGGTATCTGCGTCCTGGGCATCGGCGGCATGGATATGGCCGCCTTTGACCGGTATCTCGACCGGGCCATTACCCTGGAGCTGTGCTAGCCTTCGTTGACCGGAACGACCGCGGCAAGCTCATTAAGAGTGACACCGTAACGTGGCCCATCTACCGCCACCCCAAAGCGGGTCGCCAGCACTTCGCGTAGTGCCTGCGCATCCGGCAGCGTGACCTGCTCCGCCACTTCTCCGCTGCGCGTCCAGTGGGTAAAGAGGAAATTATTCAGGGTCAGTTTGCTGCCGTCCGCCAGATGCAGGCTGTAAATCAGGTGATGACGGAAATGGGATGCGGGCCAGTTAGCGGACCAGAAATTGCCCATCTGGTAATCGCTGAAGTAACGCTGGACCTTATCGAAGCGGTACATGGGCTGCCAGCGATCGTGATGCTTAAAGGCGAGGATCCAGTCGTCGCCTTCACGCTGCAATTGATACGTACCGTGCGGCGTGGTCTGGATATCGTCCTCTTTCAGACGGATCGGTGCGGTCAGCGTCTGGCTACCAAAACCGACATCCGCCAGCCACTGTTCACCGTCGAGCGTCACCAGCAGTACCCGATGGGTTAACGGTGGCATCTGCTGTGGTCCGGAGAGCACCACTCTGCCCAGCAGGCTGCGCACCTCAAAACCCACCTCTTTTAATGCCCGTTCAAAGAGCCCGTTCTGCTCAAAACAGTAGCCGCCGCGGCGTCCGTGCAGCAGCTTCTCTTCCAGCGCCTGCTCGTCGAGAAGAATTTCCCGGTGCAGCAAAACATCCATATTTTCAAACGGGATCGCACCGTTATGCAGCAAATGCAGCGCCCGCAGGGTATCGATGTTGACCTCTGCGGGGCCGGTCCAGCCAAGCCGGGAAAAATACGCATCCAGAAACGCACTCATAACAGACTCCATTAGTAGATTTGCCCCTGTTATAACGCATTATTTTTTCCCGACCGGCGTTTTTGTGCGCTTAGCGTGCCCGTCTCTGCATTAACCAGAGCGCCGTTAACATCAGCAGCATACCGCTGACCAGCGTCAGGCTGGCCATCGCCATTCCCTGACCGACGGAGCCCTGCTCAAACTGTCGCCAGATAAACACCGCCACCGTCTGCATTCCCGCCGGGGCTAACAGCAGCGAGGTCACCAGCTCGCGGGAAGCCACGGCAAACACCATCAGCATCGCCGCCAGCATGGCCGGAAACACCAGCGGCAGGACAATTAAGCGTAGCGCACGCAGTGGCGTGGCCCCGTGCACCCGCGCCGACGGCTCCAGGTTTCCACCAAGCTGGCGCAGCGCGCTGCTGACGTAGCGAACCGGCCAGGGCAGCAGCAGGCAACAGTAGGAGAGCAGCAGAATTGCCCAGCTGTTGTAGGGCGATACAGGCCAGAAACTGCGGTTCCACAGCAGAATCAGCCCTACGCCGACCACAATACCCGGCAGCGCGGCCGGGATCAGAGAGAGCGCATCGATAATGCTTCGCCCGCGGATCTTCTGCACCACCACCAGCCAGGCCGCCAGCAGCCCAATCAGTCCCGTAATCAAAGAGGCAGCCAGCGCCAGAGAAAGACTGGTGCCCAGCGCCGACAGCGCATCGCCCTGCTGGGCAAAAAGCGCCGAATAGTGGTTAAGCGTCAGGTTATCGACAGCCACGCCGCCGGAAAGCGTCGACAGCAGGCCGGTCAGCAACATCGATGCGCCTGGCAGACCGACCGCCAGGAAAGCCACCGCCAGCATCAGGATGGTCAGCGGCCAGCGAAACAGGCCCGCATCGGCACCGGCAGATTCCACCGGCTTGCCGGTTATGCTGGTTACCTCTTTATCACCGACCAGACGACGCTGTAGCCACCATCCGCACAGCGCGACGGCAATCAGCAGCAGTGAGAGCAGCGCAGCACCCGGCATATCGATAGGCCAGTCCGCCAGCTTTTTCTCAATACCGACGGTCAGCATTACCACGCCAGCACGGGAACCGAGCGCGGCGGGCACGCCATACTCTTCAATGGCCAGGGTAAAAGCCAGCAGCATACCGGCGGCCAGCGCCGGGGCGGTCATCGGCAGCGTAATATGCCAGAACGCGCGCCATGCGGACGCGCCGTGCACCCTTGCGACCAGCGCCAGTCGTTGCCCGCTGGCCATCAGGCTGCGCGACACCGCGAAGTAGATAACCGGGAAGATATTGAGAGTCATCACCAGCATAATGCCGGTGCGGCTGAACAGCAGATCGTTAAGATCCATCCCGGTCAGCTGCGCCAGATAGCCGTTGTGCTGCAGGACCAGCGTCCAGGAGAGCGCGGCAATATAGGGCGGCGTCAAAAAAGGCAGGACAAAAAGCAGATCCCAGAGTGCCGCACCCGGTAAACGGAACAGGCCACGCGCCACGCCCAGCGGCAGACCGATAAGCGCACTGCACAGCGCCACGCCCAGGGCAATCCACAGGGTTCCGCCGAGCATCGCAGGCAGCTGCGGATCGCGGATCAGCGGCAGCACGCCGCTAAAGGGCTGTGCCAGCGATCCGGCGCTAAAGTGGGGGAAAATGGCCTGCAGCACGATAAATAACAGCGGCAGCGCCACCAGGACAATCAGCGAGATTGTCGTAAAAAGGGGGATGAGTCGTTGTTTCACCAGCGTATCCTGCAGGCGGGGTTGCCCCCGCCGGGTCAATTACTTCGTGAAGAGCGTATTGAAACGAGAGAGTACGGCGCCGCGTTCGCTGGTGCCGTCGCTGGTTGTCGGCAGGATAGCCAGTTCGTTAAACAGAGGACGTTTCGCTTCTACATCGGTACGTGCCGGCATCAGCCAGGCATCGGCAACCATTTTCTGTCCTTCCGGGGACAGCACATAGTCGACAAAGCCCTGCGCATCTTTCGCATGCTGGGTCGATTTGAGGATCATCATCGGACGCGGCGCAATCACGGTGCCGCTGGCCGGGAAAATCACCTTCAGGGATTCGCCCTGGCTGATATTGCCGTAGGAAACATAGTCTACCGCGCCGAATACCGCCGCCTTCGCGCCCTGCATCACCGGCGTTACCGCCTGAGCATTCGGACCGCTGACGACCATGCCGTTGGCTTTAAGATCGTCAAACAGCTTCCAGGCCCCGTCGCCCATACTATTTTGCAGACCGATCAGCAAATCGAGTGAGGCACCGGAGAGCGCCGGATCGGGCGTGGTGACCTTATCTTTAAAGTCAGGACCGGTCAGGTCGCGCCACTCTTTGGGTTCCGGCGTTCCGCTTTTGGTGTTCCAGACAATCCCCAGAGCAGAAATACCCTGCGCCACGAAATCGGCAGACTTCAGCGAATCCGGAACCTTAGCCGCGTTGGCGCTCTGGTACGGCAGCAGCCAGCCGCGATTATGCAGATCTTCCGCCGTATCCCAGGAGGCAGAAATCAGAATATCCGCCTGCGGGTTAGCCTGTTCGGCCTCCAGTCGCGCCATCACCTTGCCGGTGGTGGCCTGGAAGATATTCACTTTTACGCCGGTTTGCTTTTCGTATCCGCTGGCGAGGTTTTTCGCCAGCGAGCCCGGTCCTGCGGTATACACTGTCAGCGCATGGGCGCTGGAAATCATAGCTGATGACAACATCACGGCTAACGCGACTCCTTGTTTTACGGACATTAACGCTTTCATACGACTTCCCCTGAGGATGATGTAACAGAATGGACAGCGCTGACGCTGCCGGAGGACAGCAACACAATATGGTCGGCCAGCAGTTCGGCCTCCCGACGATCGTGGGTAACATAAACGGCGGTGGTACCGAGCTGGCGCAGCAGCTGGCTCATCTCGCGACACAGAGATTCGCGCAGTTCGCTGTCAAGATTCGAGAGTGGCTCATCGAACAGCAGCACACGGGGTTCGCCGACGATGGCGCGGGCCAGCGCGACGCGCTGCTGCTGACCGCCGGATAGCCCGGACGGCCTGCGGGTGGCAAACTCAGCCAGCCCCACCCGTTCCAGCGCAGCCATCACGCGTTCCTCACGCTGCTTGCGCGGAACGCCGCGCATTTTGAGCGGAAAGGCGACGTTCTCCGTCACGCTCATATGCGGCCACAGCGCATAGTCCTGGAACACCATACCGATATCGCGGGCTTCCGGCGGCAGCGCTTTGCCGGGGCTGGCGACCTGTTTATCGCCAAACCAGATCTCGCCGTCGGCCGGAACGGCCAGCCCTGCAAGCAGACGCAGCAGCGTGCTTTTGCCGCAGCCGGATGGCCCCAGCAGCGCAACAATAGAGCCGGCATCAATCTGCAGATCGAGATGGTTAAGAACGACATGTTTGTCGAAAGCGTACGAAACGCCTTGTATCTGGATTGAGGTAAGCGCGCGCATCAGCATTCTCCCGCTATGGCAGAACGACGCTTTCCCGCAGGCGAATTCCGGCGGGCCGCACTCACCTGCACATAAGTCAGGGGAGTCATCACATTGTTATCCTCTTTGGGATTTGATAGCCGGGAATATAGGCAGCGTTTATGACGGGGAGATTACGGTTATGTTGCGTCTTGATTTTTCGCGCAAAAGAGACGATCAATACCGGCAGTTCCCTTTTTGCCTGAGGAGTTCCTGTGAGCCACTTCCGTCCTGTCGCCTTACCCCACGCCAGCCGCCTGCTCAATCACGGCCCGACCATCCTGATCACCAGCCGCGACGAGCAAATCGACAGACGAAACGTGATGGCTGCAGCCTGGTCCATGCCGGTCGAGTTTGAGCCACCGCGAATTGCTATCGTGGTGGATAAAAGCGCCTGGTCGCGCGAACTGATTGAGCGCAGCGGTATGTTCGGGATTGTGGTTCCCGGCGTGGAGGCGACCAACTGGACCTACGCCGTCGGCAGCGTTACCGGCCGCGATGAGGATAAATTTAACTGCTACGGTATTCCGGCGATTTCAGGCCCGGTGCTTGGCCTGCCGGTTATCGAAGAGCGCTGTCTGGCCTGGATGGAGTGTCGCCTGCTGCCGCCGACGGCTGCGCAGGAGAAGTACGATACGCTCTTTGGTGAGGTGGTTTCCGCTGCGGCAGATTCCCGGGCGTTTATCGACGGACGCTGGCAGTTCGACGACGATAAGCTCAATTCGCTGCATCATCTCGGCGGCGGGAATTTTGTCACCAGCGGGAGTAAGGTGAGCGTGAAATAAACCGTGCCCGGCGAACCGGGCACGAGGAGATTACATCTCGTATTCAGGTTTGCGGATCAGCGTTTGTGCCTGCGGGGCAATCTCGGTATCCCAGACCTGGGTTTTCCAGTCTTCCGGGTTAACCTCATTAAGCGCCACGCTGATGGAGCCAGGCTTACTGTTCAGATGACGGATAATCACGTCGGCGATATCCGTCGCCAGGGCGGCTTTTTGTTCGTCGTTCAGATCGCGGGGAAAGCATTTAATATCAACGTGTGGCATAGCAGGCTCCTTAGTCAAGAAGCCTTACGCTAGCACAGTTTTCGCCGGGTTTCAGGCGGACTCACGTTCGATCAGGTGAAAACCAATATCCACCAGGGTATCTTCGACGTCCAGCCCTTCTATCCTGTCGGCCAGCAGCGTGGCGGCGCGCTGGCCGATGGCGTGGCGGTCAACGCTGACAGTTGTCAGAGACGGACGGTTGTTGGCGGCAAAATCGAGATCGCCAAAGCCGATAAAGGCCAGATCCTGCGGTACGCGCAGCCCGCGGCTTTCCGCCTCCATAATCGCCCCCTGCGCCAGGGTATCTGAGCTACAGACAATCACATCAAACTCGCCCTCTTCCAGCAGCTGACGCAGGCCACTGCGTCCCAGCGCCAGCGACGCCGGGAGCGGCACCGTTACCGTTGGAATGGTCGAGACGCCGTGATTGTTAAGGGTTTCACACAGCCCCTGCTGACGCTGCGTGGCACGGCGATCCATTGCCCACAGCAGTCCCGGGCGGCGATAACCTTTACGCCAGAGATACTCCCCCGTCGCCATCCCGACTTTTTCATGGGAAAAACCAACCAGCATATCGAGCGGGGTTGGCGTCAGATCCCAGATCTCCACCACCGGGATGGCGGCGTTAAGGATCACCTTTTTCAGCTCCGCTGAATGATGTATCCCGGTCAGCACGACGCCATCGGGCCGTCTTGATAGCAGCGTCGCCACCAGTTCCGCCTCCGTCTGGGCGGCATAGCCCGACACGCAGAGCAGCATATGGTAACCGCGCCCTGCCAGCTCATCGCTCAGGGCCTGGATGGTATCGACAAACATGCTGTTATTGATCTGCGGGACGACGACCGCAATCAGTTTGCTGCGCCGGGAGGCCAGCCCGCCCGCCAGCGCGTTGGGGATATAGCCCGTGGCCCGAACGGCGGTCATCACTTTTTCTACCGTGGCGGGTCGCACCTGCTGCGGCGTGTTCAGCGCCCTGCTGACCGTCATGGAAGAGAGCCCGGCAGCACGGGCAACGTCATCAAGCGTAGGTGCGCGCACTGCAGCCGGGCGTTGGGAGGGAGAACGCTTCACGACAAAATCCTTGTGTACGAGTTGTAGTTGTAATAACCGCATTATTCATTAACCCCCCGCGCATTGCCAGCCGCCCGGCATGTTTCCTGCATGATGTCCTGCAAAAATGTTAGCGCCATCATTGCAGCACGGAGAGACACCTGAAAATATCCGGATTGCGATCTTCATTGCAAAAAATCCCCCATCGGAGCGAGTCTTTGTGACCAGGTGTTCAAATCTGCATCAATCCACTGGCATTCAAAGAGCGTCGAAATTAAAAATGTTAGCGCAAACATTTATTCACTCTCAGGAGATTAACAATGACTCTCAGTGCAAATTCCGATGCGGTCACCTACGCGAAATCCGCCGGAAGCAAAACCGCGGCCGAGACCGGGGATCGTATCGAGTGGGTACGCCTGTCGCTGGCGTTTCTGCCGCTGGCCACGCCGGTAAGCGACGCGAAAGTGCTTACCGGTCGCCAGAAGCCCCTGACGGAAGTGGCGATCATTTTTGCCGAAATCCGCAGCCGCGATGGCTTTGAAGGCGTGGGCTTCAGCTACTCCAAGCGCGCCGGAGGCCAGGGGATCTACGCCCACGCCAAAGAGATCGCTGATAATCTGCTGGGTGAAGACCCGAACGATATCGACAAAATTTACACCAAACTGCTGTGGGCAGGCGCATCCGTCGGCCGCAGCGGGATGGCGGTGCAGGCGATCTCCCCTCTCGATATCGCCCTATGGGATATGAAAGCCAAACGTGCCGGTTTACCGCTGGCTAAACTGCTCGGCGCCCACCGCGACTCGGTTCAGTGCTACAACACTTCCGGCGGCTTCCTGCATACCCCGCTGGATCAGGTCCTGAAAAACGTCATGATCTCCCGTGAAAACGGTATCGGCGGGATCAAAATCAAGGTCGGCCAGCCGAATACCCATGAGGATATTCGCCGTCTGACCGCCGTACGTGAAGCGCTCGGCGACGACTTCCCGCTGATGGTTGATGCCAACCAGCAGTGGGACCGCGAAACGGCTATCCGTATGGGACGCAAGATGGAGCAGTTCAACCTGATCTGGATTGAAGAGCCGCTGGATGCCTACGATGTTGAAGGTCATGCCCAGCTGGCAGCGGCCCTGGATACGCCGATTGCGACCGGCGAGATGCTGACCAGTTTCCGCGAGCATGAACAGCTGATCCTCGGTAACGCCAGCGACTTCGTGCAGCCCGATGCCCCACGCGTCGGCGGGATCTCCCCGTTCCTGAAAATTATGGACCTGGCCGCGAAGCACGGTCGCAAGCTGGCGCCGCATTTTGCGATGGAAGTCCACCTGCACCTTTCCGCGGCCTACCCGCTGGAGCCGTGGCTGGAGCACTTCGAATGGCTTAACCCGCTGTTCAATGAGCAGCTTGAACTGCGCGACGGCCGGATGTATATCTCCGACCGCCACGGTCTGGGCTTCTCTATCAGCGAGCAGGCCCGTCGCTGGACACAAACCAGCTGTGAATTCGGTAAACGTCCTTAATAACAATAAAATCCGGCGGGGATCATCCCCGCCCTTTTGCTCTTCCCCTACATCAACATCATGGATTGAACGATGAATACAATAATTCAGCGCACCCGCGTGCGTTACGGCATCCTTTTGTTCTTATTTCTGGCCACCGTTTTTAATTACGCCGACCGGGCAACCCTTTCGGTCGTCGCCCCAATGATGAGTAAAGAGTTAGGTTTTGATCCGCAGGATCTGGGTTTCGCTTTCTCCGCCTTCGGTATTGCCTATGTGATTATGCAGATCCCTGGCGGCTGGCTGCTGGACAAATTTGGTTCACGGCTGGTTTACGGCTGCGCGTTGATTGGCTGGTCGCTGGTCACCATGCTGCAGGGCACCATCTATCTCTATACCAGCCCGCTGGTGGTGCTGATTATTCTGCGTCTGCTGATGGGCGCCATTGAAGCCCCGGCCTTCCCGGCCAATAGCCGTCTGAGCGTACAGTGGTTTCCCAACCAGGAGCGCGGCTTTGTCACGGCGGTGTATCAGGCAGCGCAGTATATTTCGCTGGGTATTATTACACCGCTGATGACCATTATTTTGCACAATTTAAGCTGGCACTACGTCTTCTATTATATCGGTGCCACTGGCGTGGTACTGGGCCTGTTCTGGCTGCGCAAAATCCGCGATCCACTGCAGCACCCTGCCGTTAACCAGCAGGAGCTGGACTATATTCGCGACGGTGGCGGCGAGCCGGAGCTGGGCAGTAAGAAAAATCAGCCCCGCCTGACCCTGAACCAGATAAAAGGCGTCTGCGTTAACCGGATGATGATCGGCGTCTATATTGGCCAGTTCTGCGTGACGTCCATCACCTGGTTCTTCCTGACCTGGTTTCCGACCTATCTGTACCAGGCAAAAGGGATGTCGATCCTGAAGGTGGGATTTGTGGCGAGTATCCCGGCCATTGCCGGTTTCCTCGGCGGCCTGCTGGGCGGCGTGGTCTCTGATGCCCTGCTCAAACGCGGCTACAGCCTGACCGTGGCGCGCAAGCTGCCGGTGATCTGCGGCATGCTGCTCTCCTGCATTATCGTGGTCGCCAACTACACCTCTTCTGAGGTGGTGGTGATTGCTGCCATGAGCATGGCGTTCTTTGCCAAAGGTTTCGGCAATCTGGGCTGGTGCGTGTTGAGCGACACTTCGCCGAAAGAGGTACTCGGCATTGCGGGTGGCGTCTTCAATATGTGCGGCAACCTGGCCAGTATCGTCACGCCGCTGGTGATCGGGGTGATCCTCTCCGCAACCGGCTCGTTTGATTACGCCATTCTGTATGTCGGCTCGATGGGCGTCATCGGCCTGATCTCCTACCTGTTTATTGTCGGTCCACTGGATCGCATTACCCTGAGACCGGCAACGGTCTGATAACTGGCAACTGGCGAGCCTTTCGCCCTGCGGTTCCCTCTGGCTGTACTCCGGAGGGGATCGCCTCTTTTACGTTATCGTCAGTTCCGCAATCAGCGCGTCAGCCTCACGCTTTGAGCGCAGACGCACAAAGCGAATATGCGCGTACGCCGGGTTCACTATATCCGCCAGATAGCGCCGCCGGTTGCTGCGCCAGGTTTTCAGCATCCACCAGATAATCGACTGTCGGCTAAAGAAAGAGCGGCAAAAGCTCTCCCGATTACCGGTGCCGGGCCACAGCTCCTTTTGCGTCCACGCCCGATTGACTGCCCGTGAGAGCGACTGCCACAGGGTTCGCCAGAAACTGCTGTCAACCCAGATAATGATATCGACATCCTGCCACTTAATAGGGCGAGTACGATTATAGTTGCCGTCGAGCACCCAGCCATCGCTTGCCGCCAGCGCCGTCGCCAGGCGTGTGGACATCTCGTCATCGCTGCAACCCTGCCAGTTTTCGCGCCAGTAGAGCGTATCCATCTCAATATAGGGGACCGACATCGCCTGTGACAGTCGGCGGGCGAAGGTGGATTTCCCCGACCCGCTGGTGCCAACCACGTTCACTTTCATTGTTAACCCTTATGTTATCAGGTGATTAAATCCACATCCTTGATAGTCACGCATGCATGATATATCTCTGGTGATTTTCGTTAAGGCAAGGATTGCTGCCGGACAGTATTCCTTTCCCCCTGTTTATTTGCAAATTAATTACAAGTAATGCCAATTGATTTATTTATAAATTTCATTTGAAATGCCTTTCAGAAGATCCTCAATTAGTAGAGAATGCAGCGTCCGAATAAAAAGAAGCAACCGCTTAGCACTACCTCAGACTTTCTGCAGGTATGTTTTACTGCGTTTATACACTTTATCCCGGGGTTATTATCATGCGTAACACTGATGTTACACAAAAAGAATATCTGCTTAACGAAGACGCCACGCTAATGTCGACAACGGATATTCATAGCCATATTACTTACGCAAACTCGGCCTTTATTGATGCCAGCGGGTATGAAGAAAGCCACCTGATGGGCGAACCGCACAACGTTATCCGCCACCCGGATATGCCGCCGGAAGCCTTTGGCGATATGTGGTACACCATCAAGCAGGGCGACAGCTGGACAGGGCTGGTGAAGAACCGCCGGGAAAACGGTGACCACTACTGGGTCCGCGCTAACGTGACGCCGGTATACCACAACGACACCCTTACGGGCTATATTTCAGTCAGAAATGTCCCGCACCGTAGCGAAGTGGAAAATAGCGATAGCCTCTATCAGCAGGTTAATAATAAAGGAATGGGCGGCTTCCGCTTTTATAAAGGCGTATTAGTCCGCCGTGGGATATTCTCTTTTCTTTCGATGTTTAAATGGCTAAACGTTTCCCGCCGTGTCGATCTGGCGATGATTGGCGGGGCGATTATTATGTCCGCACTGCTGGCCGCTCCCGTTGATATTATGTTCAAAGCGGCGGGAACGCCGGTGCTGTTTTTTGTCCTCAGCGCCTGGCTTAAATCACAAATCTCTCAGCCGCTGAAGAAAATCGTTGAGCAGATGCAACGCGTGGTTTCCGGCCGACGCACCGATTACTACCATTTCGACCGGGTCGATGAGATTGGCCTGATGATGCGCCTGGTTAACCAGTCGGGCCTGAATCTGCATTCGCTGGTGGATGACGTCAGTACCCAGATTCAGGGTATCCGCAATATCAGCCAGAAAGTCTCCAAAGAAGGCAGCGATCTGCGCGTGCGCTCCGATGAAACCTCTGCGGAATTGCAGCAGACGGCGGCTGCAGTAGAAGAGATTGCCAGCGCCGTTGAGCAAACGGCGGCCACCGCCCTCAAAGCCATGCAGATGGCCGACACCACCAGTGTCGATGCGGCACGCGGCGGCGACGTGATGAAACAGACCCTCGGCACCATGCAGTCCATCTCCCGCGATAACGGCAAGATTGTCGATATTATCGCCGTTATCGACAGCATCGCTTTCCAGACCAATATCCTGGCCCTGAATGCCGCCGTGGAAGCCGCCCGGGCCGGTGAATCGGGTCGCGGTTTCGCCGTTGTTGCCCAGGAGGTTCGCCACCTGGCGCAGCACTCCGCCTCGGCGGCGAAAGAGATCAAAGTGCTGATCGAGCATAACGTCGCCAACGTTAATACCGGCGTTGATATGGTGGAGCAGACCGAAAGCCATCTGACCACAATGATTGATAACGTGATGCAGATGTCGACGATGATCAAAGAGATGGGTCATGCCACCCAAGAGCAAACCCAGGCCCTGGCGCTGATCAACGACAGCATTTCCCGCATCGGCGTGAAAACACAGAATAACAGCGGCATGGTGGAGCACGTTACCGAAGCCGCCGACGACCTGACCCGCCGCACCCGCCGTCTGCAGCAGGCGATCCAGGTCTTCGGGTAACTATCACGGGGAATTTGCCGCACGGGCGGCAAATTTCCGCAGAATAAGTGACACCGTCACCCGTGGCGCTACCGCCCTTTTCTTCCGGACAAATCCGTCCTGTGCTTCGCCGCAAAATAATTCGATTTCGATCCATTTTAGCACTGGTATGTTTTGCGTAGACCCCGGTTTGCGGGTAGGATGCTGCGCCATGTTTTGTCTTATTCAGGCACACGACAAGCCTGAAAAGACAGAGCCACGCGCCGTCCGCGCAATCGTTTGGGACGCCCGGCGGCGTGATAAAAAAAACAGAAACGATTCAGACAGGTTAAACAGGAAATTCGATGAAAAATAATAGCAACAGCAGCGCGACGGAGCAGCATGCTGCGAAGCGTCGGTGGCTGAACTCCCATGAGGAGGGATACCACAAAGCGATGGGCAACCGTCAGATCCAGATGATCGCTATCGGCGGCGCAATCGGTACCGGACTGTTCCTTGGCGCGGGTGCACGACTGCAGATGGCCGGTCCCTCTCTGGCCATTGTCTATCTGGTTTGCGGTATTTTCTCCTTCTTTATTCTGCGTGCGCTGGGCGAACTGGTCCTCCACCGCCCTTCCAGCGGCAGCTTTGTTTCCTATGCCCGCGAGTTTCTCGGTGAAAAAGCCGCCTATGTGGCTGGCTGGATGTACTTCATTAACTGGGCGATGACCGGTATTGTCGATATCACCGCCGTTGCGCTCTATATGCACTACTGGGGCGCATTTGGTGATGTCCCTCAGTGGGTATTTGCCCTTGGCGCGCTGGCCATTGTCGGCACCATGAACATGATCGGCGTAAAGTGGTTCGCCGAAATGGAGTTCTGGTTTGCGCTGGTAAAAGTGCTGGCTATCGTGGCCTTCCTGGTTGTCGGGACCATCTTCCTCGGCACCGGTAAACCGCTGGACGGCGGCGCGACCGGCTTCCATCTGATCTCCGATAACGGCGGCTTCTTCCCGCACGGCCTGCTGCCCGCGCTGGTGCTGGTTCAGGGCGTGGTTTTCGCCTTTGCCTCTATTGAACTGGTCGGTACCGCGGCCGGCGAGTGTAAAGACCCGGAAAAAACCGTGCCGAAAGCGATTAACAGCGTGATCTGGCGTATTGGCCTGTTCTACGTCGGCTCCGTGGTACTGCTGGTAATGCTGCTGCCGTGGAATGCCTATCAGGCTGGCCAGAGTCCGTTTGTGACCTTCTTCGCGAAGCTCGGCGTGCCTTACGTCAGCGACGTGATGAATGTCGTGGTACTGACCGCCGCGCTCTCCAGTCTTAACTCCGGCCTCTACTGCACCGGGCGTATTCTGCGCTCTATGTCGATGGGCGGTTCTGCGCCGCAGTTTATGTCGAAAATGAGCCGTCAGCAGGTGCCTTACGCCGGTATTCTGGCGACCCTGGGCGTGTACGTCGTCGGCGTGTTCCTCAACTATCTGGTGCCGTCCCGCGTCTTTGAGATCGTGCTGAACTTCGCTTCGCTGGGCATCATAGCTTCCTGGGCGTTTATCGTGGTCTGCCAGCTGCGTCTGCGTAAAGCGATTAAAGAAGGCAAAGCCGCCGACGTCAGCTTTAAGCTGCCGGGCGCGCCGTTCACCTCCTGGCTGACGCTGCTGTTCCTGTTAAGCGTGGTGGTGCTGATGGCCTTTGACTACCCGAACGGGACCTGGACCATTGGCTCTATTCCGCTGATTGGCCTGCTGCTGATTATCGGCTGGTTTGGCGTGCGTAAACGCGTGCTGGAAATCAGCCGTACCGCGCCGGACCATAAGGATAATGAAGAGCAGAACGTAACGCTGGTTGAAGAGACCTCGCGCTAACGCAACGCTTAAGCAGTAAGAGAACGGGGAAGGCACTGCCTTCCCCGTTTTTTTTACAGCGCGATACGAATGATATCGTCCGGCTGGGTGGCTGGCTGCTGGCGCGTTCCGGCCTGCTTAACGCTGACGTACAATGTCTTACCGTCGGCGGAGAGCGTCAGGCTGTTCGGATGGGTAGGCGTATCAAAGGTTTTTATAACCTTGTAGGTTTTCGTGTCGATCACGCTAACCTGACCCGCCTGACGATGCGTCACATAGACTTCATTGCGCGCCGGGTTGAACAGGACGGCCAGGGCTTCCGGCACGGCGATGGATTCCAGGACCTTACCGTCACGGAGATCCACGACCAGCAGCGCTTTCTCTTTCGAATCGGCAACAAAGGCGCGATGACCGGCCGTGTCCAGGCTCAGGTTAATAAAGAAGTGCTCTTTACCGTCGTCGAGCAGTTTTTTACGGCTGATCACTTTCTGCGTTGCGGTATCGATGGTGACCAGTTCGCCGTCGGCATTGCCGCTGTACAGGCGTTTGGCGTCAGCATCCAGCGCCAGCGCGGTGCTGTAGGTTCCGGTGCCGGTAATGGTATTTTTCAGCGCCATTTTTTCGGCATCCACGGCCCAGATCACACTCTCTTTACCGAGGCCGGTGATATACACCGTCCCGCTGGTCTCATCCACCAGCACCTGGCGCGGCTGCAGGGGGCGCTCGGTTTCGGTACGCTTACGGGCATCCAGCACCACACGGCCTTTTACATCACCCGTTTTGGCATCGATAGCGGTGACCATTCCGTCGGTGCTGTTGCCGAACCACAGGGTTTGCGTGCGGGTATCAATCGCGGCACCGTAAGGCTTGATATCGTTGTGGATAGCCTGCGTCACTTCCAGAGTGGTCGGGTCCAGACGGTAAACCACCCCGCCTTTATCGGTTTGACGGCTCTGGGTCGTTGCCACCCACAGCGCATTCTCCTGCTGGCTGAAGGCCATTTCATAGACGCCTTTGGCGATGGGCTGACGCAGCTGTTCTGCCGCTGTAGCGCTGAAAGTACCGGCCAGCAGCAACGAACCTAACAGAAGAGAGCTGCGCAGACGGAAGGTGGAAAGCTGACGTAATGACATAACGATTCCCTTTTTTATGAACAGATTGATTACGGCCTCACATGGCGTAAGTCAGGCGAAGTCATCGCTTTACCTGATTGTTGTTGATGCGAATAGTAATCATTATTCATCACAATGTGGAGCCTTTATTCCCCTCTGCGTCGTTTCTCCCTCCATCGATTAACCGAACGTGCGGTTATTGTTTTCATATAATTTACAATCGCATTAACATGTTGCGCAGTTTCCCCTCGCTAACCGGGCTTTCCTGTTATGAATATTATCGCTATCCGACGCGCAGCCCTGCTGTTGCCCCTTGCTGCCACCGTCCTGGCAGCCCACGCCGAAGAGCAGACGCTGATCGTCAGCGCCACGCCTCAGGCCCTTTCAGAACTCGACACTCCGGCGGCGGTGAGCGTGGTGAACGGCGATGAGATGCGCCAGGCCACGCAGCAGGTCAATCTTTCCGAATCGCTGAATAGCGTGCCGGGTCTGCAGATCCAGAACCGGCAGAACTATGCCCAGGATCTTCAGCTGTCGATGCGCGGCTTTGGTGCCCGCTCGACCTTCGGCGTTCGCGGCCTGCGTCTCTACGTTGACGGTATTCCCGCGACGATGCCCGATGGCCAGGGCCAGACGTCCAATATCGATATCGGCAGTATTGATCGCGTCGAAGTCCTGCGCGGCCCCTTCTCTGCCCTCTACGGTAACGCCTCCGGCGGCGTGGTGAACGTGATCACTCAAAAAGGCCAGCAGCCCAATACGCTGCAGGCCAGTACGGATTACGGCAGCTTTGGCAGCTGGCGCTACGGCGTAAAAGCCAGCGGCGCGACCGGCGACGGTAATCAGCCCGGCGATGTCGATTACACGATATCGACAAACCGCTTTACCACCCACGGCTATCGGGACCACAGCAGCGCACGGAAAAATCTTGCCAATGCGCGGCTGGGCGTGCGGATTGACGACGTCAGTAAACTCTCGTTAATGCTTAACAGCGTCGATATTAATGCTGACGATCCGGGCGGGCTGAGCCATGCGGAGTGGAAGGCCAACCCGCGCCAGTCGCCACGCGGCGATCAATACAATACCCGTAAAACCCTGACCCAGACCCAGGCCGGGCTGCGCTATGAACGCCAGCTCGGTGCCCAGGACGATCTGAGCGTGATGATGTATGCCGGGCAGCGAGAAACCACCCAGTATCAGTCTATCCCGCGCGATCCGCAGCTTAATGCCACGCATGCCGGCGGCGTGATTGTCCTTAACCGCCAGTATCAGGGTATCGATACCCGCTGGACCCACCGCGGCGAGCTGCTGGTCCCGGTGACCTTTACCAGCGGTCTGAGCTACGAAACCATGCAGGAGAAGCGCAAAGGCTATGAGAACTTTGTGATGAACGGCAGCGTTCCTGCGTTTGGCAATAAGGGTAATCTGCGCCGGAACGAACGTAATCTGATGTGGAACCTGGATCCTTATTTGCAAAGCCACTGGCAGCTCACCGACCGCCTGTCGCTGGATGCCGGGCTCCGCTTCAGCAACGTCTGGTTTGATTCTGACGACCGCTATATCACCACCGGCAACGGTGACGACAGCGGCGAGGCCAGCTACCACAAATGGCTGCCGGCAGGCTCGCTTAACTACGCCATCAACGACGGCTGGAATATCTATGCGGCGGCGGGTCGCGGTTTCGAAACGCCCACCATCAACGAGCTCTCCTACCGTTCAGGCGGCCAGAGCGGACTTAATTTCGACCTGAAACCCTCAACCAGCGATACGATTGAAATCGGCAGCAAAGCTCGTATTGGCAACGGCCTGCTGACGGCGGCGCTGTTCCAGACCGATACGGAAAATGAGATCGTGGCCGACAGCAGCAGCGGCGGGCGCACAACCTATAAAAACGCCGGGAAAACGCGACGTCAGGGTGCGGAACTGTCGCTGGATCAGCAGTTCGCGGAAAACTGGCGTCTGAAGATGGCCTGGACCTGGCTTGATGCCACCTACCGCAGCAACGCCTGCGGCAGTAGCAGCTGCGAGGGTAACCGCATGCCCGGGATCGCCCGCAATATGGGCTTTGCCTCCTTTGGCTGGCAGCCGGAAGAAGGCTGGTACGCTGGGGCCAACCTGCGCTATATGAGCGATATTGAGGCCAACGATACCAACACGGCCAAAGCGCCTTCGTATACCGTGGCGGGCCTGAATACCGGCTATAAGCTGCAATATGGCAACTGGCTGATGGATGTCTACGGGCGAGTGGATAACCTGTTTGATCGGGACTATGTCGGGTCGCTTATCGTTAATGAATCCAACAAACGTTACTACGAAGCGGCACCGGGACGTAACTATGGCGTCGGGCTGTCCCTGGCCTGGACGTTTAATTAAGCAAAAAAAAGCGGGCCAGATGGCCCGCCGTTGTTATGGCTTCTTCGTGATTAGAACGTCGTCCAGCCGTCGTCTGAATCAGACGGAGCACGCGGTGCAGCGGCCTGCGGACGCAGGGTCGGTGCACGGGCCACCGGCGCTGCGGCATTTTGCTGCAGACGGAACGCGGCAACCAGCTCTTCCAGCAGACGCGCCTGCTCTTCCAGAGAACCCGCCGCCAGGGACGAAGCGCTGACCAGAGAGGAGTTCTGCTGCGTCGTGCTGTCGAGTTCGGATACCGCACGGGCGATCTGCTCAATACCCCGGCTCTGCTCTTCGGAGGCCGAGGAGATCTCACCCATAATATCGTTTACGCGGGTGACGGACTGCACCACCTGCTCCATCGTCTGCCCGGCACGGGCCACCAGATCGCTACCCGCATTAATGCGGCTAACGGACTCGGAGATCAGCCCTTCAATATCTTTCGCTGCCTGGGAGCTGCGCTGCGAGAGACTGCGCACTTCGCTGGCCACCACCGCAAAACCACGCCCTTGTTCACCGGCACGCGCGGCTTCGACCGCGGCGTTCAGCGCGAGGATATTGGTCTGGAACGCGATGCTATTGATCACCGCCGTGATATCAGCGATTTTCTGCGAGCTGGTGTTGATCTGACCCATGGTGGAGACCATGTCGCGCATGACGGTGCCGCCCTGGCTTGCCGTATTGGAGGCTTCCGCCGCCAGCTTGCTGGCATGACGGGCGTTATCGGCGTTGTTTTTCACCGTCGCCGTCAGCTCTTCCATGCTGGCAGCGGTTTCAACCACCGCTGCCGCCTGCTGCTCGGTACGCGAGGAGAGATCGTTATTGCCGTCGGCAATTTCAGACGCGGCCTGGGAAACCCGCGCCACACTCTGACGAACTTCGCCAATCATTGAGCGCAGCTTGTCGTTCATCACGCCCATCGCGCCGGTCAACTGACCGAACTCATCTTCGCTGCGGGATTTGATATCCGCGCTCAGATCGCCGCTGGCAATACGCTCGGCCAGCTGCAGGTTCTCTTTGACCGGACGGGTAATCTGACGGGTCACCCACCAGGAGACGATGATCCCAATCAGGATCGCAATCACCCCAACCACGGTTGTGATGGTTGCAGAGCTATAGGCCAGCTCATCGTTATGCGCTTTAACCAGGGTAATGATCTCTTTGATCGAGGCGCTGCTCTTATCCCCGGCGACTTTAACTTTGTCCTCAGCCCCTTTCAGATTTTGAACGGCGGTCACGTAGGCGGTGCTCGCCTCGCGGAATTTGACCGTATCGTCCCACAGGGTCTGGAGCTGGGTCTGGGCATCAGAAGGCAGCTGCGGCATCAGGGACTGAACGCCGCCCTGCACCGTCGTATACTGCTGGTCCAGCGCGTCACGCGCTTCGGTGCTGCCGCTGATACGCAACGCCAGCACGCGATCGCGCAGGCTGCCGATCGCAAACAGCTGGTCATAGACCTGCCAGCTGACGCTGTTATCCATGACCGGGGCGCGAATAATCGCGGTGTAGCGGGCGGTTTGATCTTCAGTGGCGAGGGAATCCAGCGTTTTACGCGTGGTGAGCATCCCGGCCATCGCCGTTTGCATTCCGCTAACGCTGGTCTGGAAATCCTGTAGATGACCCGCAATGGCGTCGATATGCCCTTTTTCCTGCGCCGTCCACGTCAGTGCCTGGGCGCTTTCGGCGTATTTAGATGCGCTGCGCACATAGTCCGCCATCACCTGGCCGGATTTGTCGTCGCCGTTGTAGAAATACTTCAGTCGGTTGATCTTGGCCTGGAAGACTTCAATGTTGATGTTATAGATAAGGTTAGTTTTTTCGTAAACGTCGCGGATCTCTTTAAAGCGCATGACGCTCATGGTGGTTGCAACCGCAACCAGCAACAGCACCAGACCGAATCCTACTGCGAGTTTTTTACTAATTTTTATATTACGTAATCGTTGGCTAATACCGGACATCCTGGACTCCTTGCAGACAAACATCGTTAGCAGTTTTGTTAACGCTAACACTTGTTATCGGCAGGGTTTTGCCACAGTCCAGAGTCAGGCAGGTCTTATCAGTGAAAATGGGCCCCTGGCGCCCACAATACGGGAGCCAGGTCACACATTTCACGCCTTTCTGGTAAGGGTTGGCTAAGCTTAAGAAAAATATTGTTTTTGCAATACGTTGGCGCCGGTATCAATGGCTTTGCAAATTTCCTGCAGGCTGGCCAGTTCATCGCCACGAGCCAGTGCTTCGATTAAATCGTCGTAGCCAGGATGTTCGGTGGGGATATTTCCGTTCTCGGGATAAAGATAGCTGCAGCACGGGCCAATACGCACCCATAATTGCTCGATCAGATTTATTAACGTCGGCATTTCCGCATATTCATAGATCTTAAAGCGAAATTTTCGGTTGGCTAACAGCGCCTGTTCGACGTTTCCCGACATTATTGCTTCACGAAATGCATCTGAAAGCGCACGGAGTTCTTCAACCTTTTCCGGCGTCATCTGGCTGGATGCCGCCGACACCGCCATCCCCTCCAGTTGCTTACGTAGCTGGGTGATCTCCTGATAGCGTTCGAGGGTCATTTCGGGGACCAGAAAAGCCTGCGCTGGCGTGGCGTTTAGCGCGCCGGACGAGACCAGCCGCAGTAGCGCTTCACGTACCGGGGTGATGCTTGTCCCCAGCTGATCGGCAATTTCTTTGGTTATAAGCCTGGCCCCGGGACGGAGCGCTCCCACAATCAGGGCACTTTTCAGACTCACTTCAACCTGCATGGTTAGACTCATGCGCTGTGCTTTTTCCAGATCCAGCATATGTTATTCCTGTCACCATAGTAATGAACGTCATACCAGCCGGATACAGGTTCAGAAAAACCTTGTCCGGTTGATATATCTAATCTTTATCTGGTGTTGGAAAAAACAAGCAAGACTAATAACGGGCGTAAATTATTTGTATTAATTATATATACCGATAGCTACATTGGGCTGTCGGGTGCTGTCTAAACAATTAAAGCTGTTTTTACGAAAATTGCACGAAAAATATATGCTGCTTTTAATATCTTTGCATTTCTCACCGGAAATCTGGCGCGACTGCCGTAGTAAAAGGGCCGCATAATGCGGCCCAACGCGTTGTTACTGCTGTTCTTCTTCGCCTATCCGCACCACGGCCTTGCCGAAATTTTTGCCGGTCAGCAGACCAAAAAAAGCCTCCGGTGCGTTTTCCAGCCCTTCGGTGACCTGTTCGCGATAGTGGATTTTACCCTCCTCTACCCAGCGCGTCATCGCCTGCTGGAACTCATCGATACGATGACCGTAGTCCTGGGCGATGATAAAGCCCTGCATGCGGATGCGTTTTTTCAGCAGCGTGCCCATCAGCAGCGGCAGACGATCCGGTCCCGGCGGCAGTTCGGTGGCGTTATAGCCGCTGACCAGGCCACAGAGCGGAATACGCGCTGAAGTATTCAGCAGCGGGAGCACCGCGTCAAAGACCTTGCCGCCCACGTTCTCATAATACACATCAATACCTTTCGGGCAGGCCTGGGCCAGCTGCTCTGCAAAATCATCCGCATGGTGATCGAGGCAGGCGTCAAACCCCAGAACCTCAACCGCATGGCGGCACTTCTCGCTGCCACCGGCCACGCCAACAACGCGACAGCCGTACAGTTTGCCAATTTGACCTACCGTAGCCCCAACCGGACCGGTTGCCGCCGCGACCACCAGGGTTTCACCGGCTTTCGGCTGGCCGATATCCAGCAGCCCCATATAGGCGGTAAAGCCCGGCATACCCAGGATCCCCAGCGCCCAGGACGGGTGAGCCGGGTTATCACCCAGTTTCACCAGCCCTTCAGTGCCGCTTACAGCATAATCCTGCCAGCCGCTGTAGCTCAGCACCCAGTCGCCTTTCTGGTAATCCGGATGGCGTGATTCCACCACCCGACTGACGGTTCCGCCGACCATCACTGCCCCGATCTCTACCGGCGGCGAGTAGGACGGCGCATCGCTCATGCGGCCACGCATATAGGGGTCGAGCGACAGATAAACGTTGCGCAGTAAAACCTGACCGTCGCCGGGGGCATCGACCGACGTCTCCTCCAGGCGGAAATTCTCGGCTACCGGTGCCCCGTGCGGGCGCGACGCCAGCACCCAGCGGCGATTACGTTGTGATTGTTGGCTCATCGTATTCTCCTGTTATCAGCGTAGTAACGATAAAGAGTAGCGGCGGATGGGTAAAGTTGCTTTGCCATTAATTGCCAGAATGATTAAGCCGCACAATAAGATACGTACAGCTTTCGCTGCTCTCATTCACAAAACGGCAGTCGTTGGGCGGCCCCAGCTCCAGACAATCTCCGGCCTGCATCGCGTGTCTCGTTTCGCCCTCGACAAACACCAGCTCGCCCCGCTGCAGCCAGATCAGCTGCCGGGCCAGCGCGTAGGAAGACGCGGGCATGGGAATATCGCTGCCCGCTGGCAGTTCAATCTGCACCAGGTCGATGGGCAGATCGCTGCGCGGGGAAACGTGACGACGGAGATAGTGACTTTGCGGATCGTGCCAGACCGGCTGATCGGCGAGGCGCAGCAGCTTGCCCTCCTGCATCTCTGCCCGGGCGATCAGCGTCGACATGCTGATTCCGAACGCCCCGGAAAGACGGCCAAGCAGCATTGCCGTCGGGCTGCTCTCCCCGCGTTCGATTTTGTGGATCATCGCCCGCGAGACGCCTGCCCGCTCCGCCAGATCGCTGAGAGACCAGCCGCGTGACTCGCGCTCAAGACGAATTCTTACGCCGATCCGTTGATTTATATTGTCTTCAATAGTATTCATATCGTAATACTATAGTGAACAAACTGCGGAGTTCAACCATGACCCTTCGTTTCGCCCAAAAAGAGGATTGCGCGGCGATTGCCGAAATCTACAACCACGCCGTCGTCAATACCGCCGCCATCTGGAACGATAAAATCGTTGATGTCGAGAATCGCCTTGCCTGGTTTGCGGCACGCCAGCAGGCGGGGTTTCCCGTACTGGTCAGTGAAGAAAATGGTCAGGTCACCGGCTACGCCTCCTTCGGCGACTGGCGCGCCTTTGACGGTTTCCGTCATACGGTTGAGCATTCCGTCTATGTCCATCCTGAGCATCAGGGCAAAGGTCTGGGCCGCGCCCTGCTGAGCCAGCTGATTGAGGAAGCCCGACGCATCGGCAAACACGTCATGGTAGCCGGGATTGAATCACAGAATCTTGCCTCCCTGCATCTGCACCACCAGCTGGGCTTTGTGATCGTCGCGCAGATGCCGCAGGTCGGCACCAAATTTGGCCGCTGGCTGGATCTAACCTTTATGCAGCTCCAGCTCGACGATCGTCACGATCCGGACGCCATCTGATGAACAGCTCTCTGACCCTCACCTTCCTGGTGGCTGCCGGTATTGGCCTTGTGGTGCAGAACACGCTGATGGTGCGCATCACGCAATCCTCATCGACCATCCTGATTGCCATGCTGCTTAACTCCCTGGTGGGGATTGTGCTGTTTGTCAGCATCCTGTTATTCAAACACGGCTTTGGTGGGTTTCGTGAGCTGGCGGACAGCGTTAAATGGTGGACGCTGATCCCTGGCCTGCTGGGGTCATTCTTTGTCTTTGCCAGCATCAGTGGCTATCAGTATGTCGGCGCAGCCACCACGATTGCGGTGCTGGTGGCGAGTCAGTTAATCGGCGGGCTGGTGATGGATGTCGTGCGCAGCCAGGGGATCCCGCTGCGGGCGCTGATCGGACCGGTCTGCGGCGCGGTGCTACTGGTGATTGGTGCCTGGCTGGTCGCCCGACGGCAGTTCTGAAGATCGCCACAGGCAGATAAAAAATGGTCGTCCAGTTTTCGGTTGTGAGCGTTTTGCCGGGTGTTTTACAGTCATCCGGCACCTTACAACAGGAGATAATCATGGACTTCACCGCGCTTCATCATCAAAACAAACCGCTACTGATTGCCAATGTCTGGGATGCCGGCAGCGCCATTGCGGCTCACCAGGCGGGCTATCAGGCCCTGGGAACGTCAAGCGCGGCGATTGCCGCAACGCTGGGTTACGAAGACGGAGAGGCAATGTCATTTGATGAATTGCTGTTTATCGTTACCCGGATAAAAGCCGTCAGTAATCTGCCGCTAAGCGTTGATATTGAAGCAGGGTTTGGCGGAACGGCAGGTGAAATAGCCGCAAATATCACGCGCCTCGCCCGACAGGGCATCGTCGGTGTCAATCTTGAGGATAGCCACGTTGTTAACGGCATCAGGCAACTTGATGAGGCCGTTGAATTTGCCCGCAGGCTAAAGGCGATCCGCGAGGCGTTGGTCCTGGATGGCAGCCAGATATTTCTTAACATCCGTACCGATACGTTTCTTCTTGGCCATAAGCAGGCGTTACAGGAGACGTTGCTGCGCGGTCAGTTATATAAAGAGGCGGCCGCCGACGGGCTTTTTGTTCCCTGCCTGACCTGTGAGCACGAGATAGCAACCATTGCCACAACGATAGACCTGCCCCTTAATGTCATGTGTATGCCGGATCTGCCCGCGTTTGACAGGCTGGCAAAATCAGGCGTAAATCGCATTTCTATGGGTAATTTTGTGCATTCGGCCCTTCAGTCCCGGCTTAACGCGTTAATGGTGGCTATTCAGTCGCAGCAGTCGTTTGCAGGAGTTTTTGCCGATGAAAGTTCTCGATAGCAATCAGTGCGATGTCTGGTATCAGGCATTGCTGGAGCGGGCGTCGGAGTATACGGGCGTGTTTTATGTCGGTGTCAAAACGACGGGCGTATTCTGTATTTCTGTCTGCCGTGCGCGTAAACCAAAGCGTGAAAATGTCGAATTTTATAGCAGCTTTAAATCGGCTCTCGATGCGGGTTTTCGTCCATGTAAAATCTGTCGCCCGACTGAAAATGCGCATACGGCACCGGACTTTATTGAACAGGCGATTGAGCTTGTTCGCGAAAATCCTAAAACACGCATCTCCGATGCGGATCTGCGCAGCAGGAATATCAGCCCGGAACGGGTGCGCCGCTGGTTCCTGCAAAACCATGGACTGACCTACCAGGCCTTTCAACGCATGCAGCGGGTTAACGTCGCCTTTCAGGAATTAAAAGGCGGCCGTACCGCGACCGATGTCGCGTTTGATAGCGGCTATGAGTCATTAAGTGGTTTTGGCTACACCTATAAAAGAGTCACCGGCGTCTCGCCGCGCACAGAGAGCGCCCGGATTCTGATTCATCGTTTTACCACGCCCATTGGCCCTATGTTTGTTTGCGCCACAGAGCGAGGCGTTTGCCTCCTGGAGTTTACGGATCGTCGTATGCTGGAAACGGAGTTCCGCGATCTGCAGCGTTTGTTAAAGGCGCGGATTATGCCGGGCGAAAACCACCATACCCGCCAGGCGGTAAAAGAGCTGGGTGAATATTTTGCCGGAACACGTCAGCGCTTCAGCATCGCGCTCGATACGCCGGGCACTGAATTTCAACGCAAGGTCTGGGATGGACTGCGCGAGGTTCCTTATCATCAGACAACCCATTACCAGTCGCTGGCAGCGCAGATAGGTAAACCCACCGCCGTGCGTGCGGTCGCGGCGGCAAACGGTATGAATCGCGTGGCAATCGTGATCCCCTGCCACCGCATTATCGGCAAAGATGGCGCAATGACCGGCTACGGAGGGGGAATTGCACGTAAAGAATGGCTGATCGCGCATGAAAAAAAACATGACCAGCACGGAGAAGTCGCGGTATCTGTTGCCTGAAGGATTTCCCTCTCCCAAACGAGAGGGAAAAGAGAATTAGAGGATCGTGCCGTCTTTGGTGAGGTGCTCGCGTCGCGCTTCCATCTCCTCTTTATGATGACGATCCTTATGAAAAATCGCCGCGCGTAACCGCTGCTGCTGTTCATAGCGCGCTTCACGGCTGAGCTCTACGTCATCGCTCAGGGCGACGAGCAGCTCATTCATATGGATAATCACACTTTCTTCAATGGCCGCGTCTACGCGGGCAATAACCTCTTCCAGATGTGACATAGTCTGTTCCTCAACGTTCTGTAATGCCGCTATGGTAACAGATATTGAGGATATGCCGCAGCGGCGGCATATCCATTGATCGGCCGAATTAATTCAGCTTCGCCTTCGAGAAATCGCTCCCCATCAGGCTGACGCTGTAGCCGGTGACGTTGCTGCGGGTCGCAAAGAAGGTTTTACCGTTGGCCAGCGCAATCCACGGCGCCTGCTGATGGAAGATCTCCTGGGCCTGACCGTACAGCTTCGTGCGTTCCGCCGGATCGCTGACAAGTTTCGCTTTCTCAACCAGGTCGTTATAGCCCTTGTCGCACCAGCGGGCGGCGTTAGAGCCGGATTTGATACTGTTGCAGCCCAGCAGAACGTCAGCAAAGTTATCCGGATCGCCGTTGTCGGACATCCAGCCGAACAGCGCGGTATCGTGTTCGCCTTTGCGCATCCCGGAGAGGTATTCGCCCCACTCCCAAGAGACAATCTTCGCCTTCACGCCCACTTTGGCCCAGTCGCTCTGGATCATTTCCGCGATACGGCGCGAGTTCGGGTTATACGGGCGCTGAACCGGCATCGACCACAGCGTCGCCTCAAAGCCCTTCTCCAGACCGGCTTCTTTCAGCAGCGCTTTCGCCTTTTCTACGTCATACGGGTAGTCGGCGAGATCTTTATTGTAGCCCAGCATATTCGGCGGAATCGGCGATTTTGCCACGGTCGCGGAGCCGAGGAATACCGCATCGACAATTGCTTTTTTGTCGGTGGCGTAGTTCAGGGCCTGGCGTACTTTCACCTCATCAAACGGTTTTTTCTCGGTGTTAAACGCCAGATAGCCGACGTTCAGCGCATCGACCGTATGCAGGGTCAGGTTTTTGTCTTTCTTGATCTCTTCAAACTGTACCGGTGCCGGAGCCGGAATAATCTGGCACTCGTTGGTCTGCAGTTTTGCCAGACGGGTCTGCACGTTCGGGGTAATGGAGAAGATCAGATGTTTGGTCGGAACCGCGCCGTCCCAGTAGTTCGGATTGGCGATATAGCGGATCAGGGAATCCACTTTGTACTGCTGAAGCGCATAAGGACCGGTACCAATCGGCCAGTTATCGACATTTTCCGGCGTGCCTTTTTTCAGCATCGCATCGGCATATTCTGCGGAGAGAATGGAAGAGAAGTCCATCCCCCAGTCGGCCAGGAACGCGGCGTTAGGCTCGCTCAGCACAAACTGGACCTGATGATCGCCCAGCTTTTTGACTTCTTTAATCAACTTGTCCAGACCCACATCGTTAAAGTACTCGTAATTGCCCTGCGACACCTTGTGGTACGGGTGATTAGCATCTTTCTGGCGCATCACGGAGAAGATCACGTCGTCGGCGTTAAAATCACGGGTCGGGGTAAAGAATTTGTTGCTGTTAAACTTCACGCCTTCGCGCAGGCTAAAGGTCCAGGTTTTGCCATCCGGCGAAACCGTCCAGCTTGTCGCCAGCGACGGCACCGGCGTATTGGTTTTCGGATCGAAGTTGACCAGACGGTTATACAGCACCTGGGAGCTGGCGACGAATGACGGGCCAGAGCTGGCAATTTGCGGGTTAAAGGATTCAGGTGACGCTTCAGAGCAATAAATCAGCGTATCGTTACTGGCGGCGAGCGCTGCACCTGTGGGTAACAGGGCGCTAAGCGCCAGCGCGAGCAGGGTTTTCCTTGAAGACATAGTTAACGGCCTTTTATGTTTTTTATTAAAAAAGGATCTCAGCACAGGCTACCCACTTGCGCAAATAACCATTCTCTATGAGATTATTCTAAAGCAGTTGTTTTCGCTGAAAAATCCACCATGATTAAAGAATTAATTTCCTTTAAGTTCTTTCGCAAAAGTCAAGCATAATTACGCGACTTCAGGCGAAGAGAATTCGGTGCTTTTTGTCTCTTTTCCAGCGTTTACCTCCAGGTAAATGTATCTATAGTGTAAGCGTGAAAAAGTCTATGGGATAAGAACGTGGCTAAAACTCTTTTACGCAGCGGCGAGCTTGATGACTATCAGGCCGTCGGCGGCGGTGGTCAGGCGGTTTTCGATTCGGCACTGCAAATTCGTGAAGCGCTGCGCCTGCGCAAGCAACAGGCGATTGTCGACTGTCTGGCAATCCCTCAGGTTAATGATGAGGGTGACCGTGTGGACTGGTACGCCCCGATTCCGGGCGACGTCACCTCGTGGAAAGCGGCGGATGAAGACACTCGTTTTCGCGCCCTGCGCTATCTGGAAAGTACGCTCGATAGCGCCGCTTCTCTGAGCCGTAAGTGCATCCAGTCGGACAAAACGGCGCAGCAGCTGTTTGGTTCCCTGCTGGCCAAAGCCCTGCAGTTCCCCGGCGAAAACCACGTATTCCTGGTCGACGGCAAGCCGGTTATCGCCTTCTGGGGCTTCGTTAATCTGAACGAAAGCGCCCGCGAGGATGTCCTCGCCTGTCTGCGTGAGATCGACATTCCTGAACCGATCGTGATTGAAGAAGAAGAGCCTGAGATCGTCGATGAAGAGCCGGTGAAGGTCACCCTTAGCCAGCCCGATGAACCGCTTATCTCCCCACCGGTCAGTGAACCCACGCCCCCGCCTGCCTCGCCGGAGCCGGAGCCGGAAGTCATTGCCGAACCCTCCGTCGAGCCAGCTCCGGTCGTCACGCCGACGCCGGAAAAACGCACGCGCCGTTTCCCTCTCTGGGGCCTGCCGGTTGCCGCTGTCGTCGTGGCAGCCGCAGCCGCTCCGCTGCTGTGGAACACCTCGTCGCCGTCAGTTGAATCCGCCCCGGTCGCTCAGGCTCCGGTTGAGGTGAAAGAAATGATTGCCGACGTTGCGAATACCACTCCGCTGCCGCAGCTAACGGCCGTTCTGCCGCTGCATCAGGCCGAGTTTGTGGCACCGCCGAAAAAAGAAGAACCGAAGAAAGAAGAACCGGTTGAAATCGCCGTCATCCCGAAAGATGCGCTGGTCATGGAAGCCAATGAAATGAAAGCGGGCACCACGCGCTTCCTCAACGGCGACTGGCGCGTCATTATCGACGTGAAAGATCCCGTCACCGGTAAAGCCCCGGCCCTGCGCTATCAGATCCAGAATAATAAAGGCACCGCCCGCCTGGTACAGAGCAGCAAAGTCACCTGCCGCGCCGACCTCTATTCCGGCCTGCACAAAACCGGTGAGCTGATGATTAAGAGCCGCAGCAACGCCCGCTGCACCGACGGAACGCGCTACCCGCTGCCGGAAATTACCTGTAAAGCCGGGACGCACGATGTGGCGGAATGTACCGCCCGCTACGACAGTAATACCGTCGTTCCGCTGACGTTCAAGAAAACAGGTGCCTGATCCTATGCTGGTAAATCTTTGCGATTACAAACAGAGCGTGACCCTGATCGCCAACAGCGGCGTTCAGTTCCTTGATTTTGGCGTAACCCCGCAGGAATCGCTGCACAGCGGTCGCTTTGTGCGTAAAACCGCCAACGGCCCGCTGCTGCGTCTGGACTACGATCTGGTCAACGGCCGCTATACGCTGCCGGGCCGCAACGGCAGCCAGCCGGAAGTGGTAAAACCGGAAAACACCTTTGCCCTGCTCCATTCGCTAGATATTCTCGATGGCGTCTGGCTGCCGCTGCCTTTCCTGCGCTTTAACCCGCCGCGTACCTTTGTCGAAGGTCCGGATAACTGGGCGCGTGTGCAGATCCGTCGCCTGGCGGAGCCGGACGGCGCGGGCAATAGCCACCGTATTACTATCGCCCTCGATAGCCAGATGACCGATAACTCACCGTCGGCGCTGGCGCCGGTGGAAAACGATATCCTCAACGGCACCCGCTTTGCGCTGGCCTGGCGCGACGACGAAGTCTCCGACTTCCTCGATCAGACCTGGATTGACGGCTGGCTGCGTGAGGCCTTTTTAAGCTACACCCATCAGCTGGAAAATCGCAGCGAGCGCGAAATTACCCAGTCCCTGCGCAGTTTTGAGTATCAGGGCCACTGGCTGAACGTGCTGACCCTGCTTGGCGAACAGCTGACGGTGCCGGAAGTCAAAATCGTTACCGGAACCCTGAGCACCCCGGCGATCCCGGTGGATCTGATCCTCGACGTTGGTAACACCCATACCTGCGGCGTGATTATTGAAGATCACGGTGACGCCAACGACGGTCTGCGCCAGACCGCCGAGCTGCAGGTGCGCTCCCTGAGCGAGCCGCAGTATTTAAACGAGCCGCTGTTTACCAGCCGCCTCGAATTTTCTGAAACCCGCTTCGGCAAGCAGCATTTTTCCGTCGAAAGCGGCCGCGAGGACGCCTTTGTCTGGCCCTCTATCGTTCGCGTCGGCGACGAAGCTCGCAAGCTGGCGATGCAGCGCCTGGGAACCGAAGGCAATAGCGGGATCTCCAGCCCGCGTCGCTATCTGTGGGATGAAACCCCGGTCCTGCAGGACTGGCGTTTTAGCCAGATGAACGCCAAAACCCAGCGCGAACCGCTGGCGACCGCCTTCCCGCTGATGAACCTGATGAACGACGACGGCCAGCCGCTGTTTACCCTGCCGCAGGATGAGCGTCTGCCGGTCTTCTCGCCTCAGTACAGCCGCAGCACCCTGATGACCCATATGCTGTGTGAGCTGCTGGCACAGGCGCTGGGGCAAATTAACAGCGTCGCCACTCGCCTGCGTCTCGGCTTCCCGGCGTCACCACGTCAGCTCCGCACCCTGATCCTGACCCTGCCGTCGGCGATGCCGAAGCAGGAGCGCGAAATCTTCCGTCGTCGCATGTTTGAAGCCATTGCCATCGTCTGGAAGGCCATGGGCTGGCATCCTCAGGACGAAGATTTCAGCAGCGAGAAGCAGCAGAGCAAAAGCGTGGTGCCGGTTCCGCGTATTCAGATGGAGTGGGATGAAGCCAGCTGCGGTCAGCTGGTGTGGCTCTATAACGAAGCCATTTCCCACTACGCCGGGCAGACGGAAACCTTCTTTGCCTCGCTGGCCCGCCCTGACCGCGAGCCGGAGCCCGGCTGCCGTCCTGGCCGTGCCCTGCGCGTGGCCTCTCTGGATATCGGCGGCGGCACTACCGATATGGCCATCACCCACTATGCGCTGGATGATGGCACCGGCAGCAACGTCAAAATTACCCCGCAGCTGCTGTTCCGCGAGGGCTTTAAGGTCGCGGGCGATGACGTTCTGCTGGATATTATTCAGCGCTGCGTGCTGCCTGCCCTGCAAACCCATCTGCAAAAATCGGGGATCACCGATGCGGCGGCCCTGATGGCGACCCTGTTTGGCGACTCCGGGCGTATTGATACCCAGGCCATTCTGCGTCAGCAAACGGCGCTGCAGCTGTTTATGCCTATTGGTCACGCGATCCTCTCCGGCTGGGAACAGAGCGATATCAACGATCCGCTGGCCGGGCTGCACGCCACCTTTGGCGAACTGCTTGAGCAATTGCCGACCCGCAACGTGATGAACTATCTGACCCAGGCGATTGAACATGCCCTGCCGTCAGGATCGCCGTCGTTTGATGTGCTTGCCGTTCCGCTGCAGGTGAATTTCCGCGAGCTGCACGATGCCATGCTGGCCGGGGAATTTACCCTCGCCTCACCGCTGCACGCGGTGTGCGAAGCCATTTCCCACTACAGCTGCGATGTCCTGCTGGTAATGGGCCGTCCTGGCTGTCTGCCGGGCGTGCAGGCACTGATTCGTCACCTGCAACCGGTCCCGGTCAACCGCATGATCTGGCTGGATAAATATCAGGTTCATGAGTGGTATCCCTTCAGCCAGCAGGGCCGGATCGGCAACCCGAAATCCACCGCCGCCGTGGGCGCGATGCTCTGTAGCCTGGCGCTGGACCTGCGTCTGCCGCGCTTTAACTTTAAGGCCGCCGATATCGGCGCTTACTCGACCGTGCGCTACCTCGGCGTGCTGGATAATGTGGTCAATACCCTGCGCGAAGAGAACGTCTGGTATCACGATATCGACCTCGATATGCCGGGCGCGAAGCTGGATGCGAAACTGCACTTCCCCCTGCGCGGCAATGTGACGCTCGGCTTCCGCCAGCTGGCTAACACCCGCTGGCCGGCTACGCCGCTCTATACCCTGAGCATCAACTCCCCGGAGCTGGCGAAAGCCATTGCCGGTGATGGCGTGCTTAACGTCCGCCTGGCGTTGACCGGCGGTAAAAAAGCCCAGGGGCCGGAGTCGTTTATTCTCAGCGATGCCTGGCTGCAGGACGGTACCAAAATCGATGCCGATGCCCTGACCTTTAAACTGAATACCCTGGCCGACCGCCGTCACAGCGGCAGCCACTACTGGATCGACAGCGGGAGCGTGTATCTGAAATGAGTACTCTACAAGCATTAATGGCGTGGATTAATAACACGCGCCAGCATGCCCCGCTGCTGGATGATGACGCTGACGCCCTGCTGGCCCGCCTGCAGGCGTTACAGGCCCAGGAAAGTGCGCTGGATGCGGCACAGGAAAGCCCGGCAAGCGTCGGGTTATACGGCCACTCCCAGGCAGCGAAAGCGCATCTGCTTGCCGCATTGTGCAGCAGCGGCAACGGACGTATTGAGATCCAGCCCGGGGAGAAAACCCTCGACTACTTCACCCATATCAACCCCGGCCACGGTCTGAGCAAAATGGCGCTGCGCTTTACCCGTCGTAGCGAGACCCCGGACGACGCTTTCCCGCTGCGTTTGCGGTTACTGTCTGAAGCCGAACTGGTGCAGGTCTTTATTGCTCATGCCCACAGCCAGCCGGACCTGCGTCAGGTTGACCGTGCGGTGATCGAAGCGCGACTCTTTACCTGGAAAGCGCTGCGTCAGCCGCAGAGCGTGCCCGGTATCGATGCCGGTGAAGTGGGCGCCATCGCTCGCTTCTGGCGGGATCGGGTTCCGGCCTCACGCCAGCAAATGGACGACAATCTGTGGTATCAGTTCGCCCAGCTGCTGCCGTCCCTGGATCTCAGCGCCCGTGCCAGCGCCTGGTCTCTACTGTGGGGCGAACAGCAGGAGCTGACCCGACAGTGGCTCTCGCTGGCGCACACGCTGCATCAGACCGGTAACGCCCGCGAGCTGGCCGCGCCGTTGAGTCTGCTGGTCGATAATTTTGCCCTGCCCGTCGACGGTTTTTTAACCCCGGATATCGAGGTGGAAGGCGAAGTGGTGGTCCATCCGTGGGCCGAGGATCGGCTGCAAAATGCGGTCAGTATCCCGCTGTCCACGCTGGCGCTGCTGACCCGCGAACTGGTGCTGCCTGCCGTCGATGGCGTACTGGATAACGTCGATATTATTGATATTCCGACCCCGGCCGCAGAGGATAACCCGCCTTTGTGGCAGAGCAAGTGCCGCTGGCTGCTTGACGGCTACCGTCAGCAGCTCCAGCCCGACGTGATGATGATTTGCAACGCCACCGCCAGCCGGTCGGAGACCGCCGGTGCCGCCAGAACGCTGGTCAACTGGGTTAAAGAGACGCAGTCCGGGCAGGAAACGGCTCTGCCGGGGCTGGTGTGGGCCATCACGCCGCACGACGATCGCTTTACCCGTAAGCAAAATCTCGACGAAGCCGTCCAGCAGCTGCTGGGTAAGCCCGGCCTGCACTGGGGCACCCTGCAGGCGCTGGATACCAGCAGCCTGCAACGTCTGCTGGAGTGGCTGTCTCAGGCGACCACGCCCGCCCTGCGTCAGGGTCGTCTCCAGGCCCTGCGCGAACGTCATCACCAGCAGATCCGCGCGCTGATGCAGCATTACATTGCACCGGCCCAGGAAAAACCGGCCGCGCAGCGGACCAAAGCAGAAGCGCTGGTGCGCGAGCTGCAAAATCAGGCGGCGGGACACGGGGATCTGCTCGAAGGCCTGCAGCCCGATCTGCGTCAGTTCGACGCCCTGTGGCAGGTGCAGCAGCCACGCGAGGAGAAAGTCAGCGGCCTCTTCAGCCAGTCTATCGATCTCTTTGCCGAGGGTGAAAACGACGCCGACAGCTCGCGACCGCAGAAAGATACCGGCCATCTGGCCCACAGTATGTGGGTCCGGCATCTGCGTCAGTGGAGCCGCCGTGAAGAGAACGCCGAACGAGTGCGTCTCTCTCCGGCAATGCTGCAGCAGCTGGCCGACTGTCTGATTGTCACCAGCTATCGTCTGGATCTGTCCCGACAGCTTCAGCAGGTTATGGAAGGCGATAACGCCTGTGCCGCGCAGCTTCATGCGGCAGTGGGGAACTTTATTGCCTGGCTGGGATATGGTGATATGCCCGCACAGGAACGCCCGGCGAGCCGCATCCAGAAAGGCAGCGCCATCTTTGTCGCCCCCGTCGCGGCCATCGATACGCGCCTGACCCGGCTCGGTGAACAGCCTGTCCATGCGGCAACCCGCTACGTTTATGACTGGCTTGTTGCGTTCTACACCCGCGCTTCAGAGAATGTCGGCTACCAGAATCCGCTGGATATCTCTACCGCCGCCCGTAAGCAGCTGCTCGGTCTGCTTCCCTGAGGATAACCCCGGCGGCCAGCGCCGTCGGGGTTATTTTCTTACTGCCCCCAGCGGGTATTGTGCTCCCACAGACGGTTATACCCGGTATCGTTTAGCTTACGATCCGCCGACGCATTGGCTTTAAACGGACGCGAAGTCGTCGCCGCCGATCCCCACGGCGAGAGGCTATCGTAGCTGCCATCAATCTGGCTGTTCACAATCAGCACCTGACCGTTGGCGGTATTTCCCGGCAGATAGCCGGTTTTCCCTGCGCCCTGATCCCAGGCACGACCCAGCTTCGCCTTGAAACTGCCCTGATACCCGGCATCACCGGTAAAGCGGCTATTCCGTACCAGAAAACCGTACGGATTATCCGGCAGCGTATTGGGTGCCAGGACGTAGGCTTCATCGGATCCGCGGCTGGAGACCGTATGGAACTGAACGTTATCAAACACCACGTTCGCCCGGCCAAAGACATAGTCCACATCGCCTTCGATATAGCTGTTTTTGACATGCACGCGGCTGATACGGTCGGTGACCGCCGCGTTCTTGCGGTTACTGGTATTGAGATAAACGGTGTCCTGGCGGCCAATCAGGCGCACATTTTCCAGCTGGACCCGGTCACCGTCGGTACGCAGGGCCACGCCCTGGTGGGTTCCGCCGTCCACCGTATCAAGCAGCGTATTGACCACGCTCAGGTTCACCAGCTGCAAATCACTATTTTGCGCCCAGAACACGGCCGCACAGTTGGTGCCAATGGAGGCCGTGGTCTTTCCGGCGCACAGCGCATACTGGTACCAGGCCGGGTCGCCCTCTTTATACTGCTGCTGGCTATTAACCAACTGGCGATAGCGCTCCGGCGTGAACTGAGAGTCCAGGGCCAGACCCAGCTGGACCTGCTCTGGCTTATCACCGGTGCCGAACAGGGTCAGCGGCGGCGCATCGTCCGGGATATAGATGGTGCCGGTATAGATGCCCGGTTCAATGGCGATGTAGACGCGGGTTTTGCCGTCGCTGGCCGCCAGGGCGGCATTCAGCGCCTGCTGCACACTCTGGAATGGCGCGTCTGCGCCGCCGACGCGCCAGCGGGTGTCGGACTGACTCAGATCGATAGCCGGTGGCTGCCACGGCCCAGCGCTCTCGCTCAGCAGTCCGCCACGGGCAAAGTAGTTTTCGACGGTATAAGGTGCGGCTTCCTGCGCGGAGAGGATCGGACGGCTCTCAGTGCCCGGCGCACGGTGGCTGGTGAGCTGCGTGGCGCAGCCCTGCAAAACAAGCGGCATACAGAGAACTGCGGTTAAACCCAGGGTACGTTTTATTATCATGACTATCTCCATTCACTTCGTTAAACAGAAACAATGGATTGATAATAATGGAATGGTTTTTCAAATAATTACCAGGCGATCACGCTTTAACGCCCGGTGACTGAAAGTACGGGGAAAATCACACTTAACTCATTGGTCTGCCGCAAAAAGTGCTTTGCCAAGACGGGCAATAGCCTCGTTGCTTTGCGTCAGGCTTGCCTCGGTTTCGGTAATATAGATAGCGACTATCATCGGTTTGCCGGTCAGCGGCCAGACGACGGCGATAATTGAACGCGAACCGTTGGCACCCGCGCCGGTTTTATCGGCAATCGACCATCCGGCGGGCAGGACGGATCGCAGCAGCGCATCCGCGACCTTATCATCCCGCATCCACTGGATCAGCTGGCGGCGCGAAGGTAGTTTTAACGCCTCGCCCAGGGCCAGTTTCTGCAGCGTCTGGCTGACGGCGATGGGCGTAGTGGTATCCCGTTCGTCGCCGGGAATAGCGGAGTTCAGTTCCGGCTCGTCACGATCCAGTCGCGTGACGTTGTCACCTGTCGTGCGAAGGAAGCGGGTCACGGCGGCAGGCCCACCGACGCGCTCAACCACCAGATTGGCCGCCGTATTGTCGCTATCGCTGACCGCCGCGCTGCATAGGTGGCGCCAGGTGATGGAAGCCGGTTCGACAAATTTTTCCGTCACCGGAGAGTAATCCACTAACCGGCTCTGGCTAAAACGCGTCGATGAGGTCAGCGCCAGCCTGCCCTTATCCACTTCGCTCAGCAGTGCGGCGCACGACAGCGCCTTATGGGTGCTGTTAAGCGGAAAACGCTCGTTGCCGCGATAGCTCACCTTTTTTCCCGTCGCCATATCGATCGCCGCCACGCCGATCCGGGCATTCAGCGCCTGCTCCTCCTGTTTAACCACCGCTTCCAGGGCGGTATCGTCGAGGGGCAATGCGCTGACGCTGGCGGAACCGAGCATCAGCAGAAAACAGACCGATTTATAACGGAAAAACATAGATGCAATCCTTTCGCATTGAATTCACACCCATCAGGGTAGCAGTTTCTCCGCCAAATCATTCAATTCATTTACCTTACGAATATGGCTGACGACCATTCCGGCCACCGCTTCGGCTCCTTTCTGCTGGAAATGGGTCGTGTCAGGATGGGTTTTGGTGCCTGACTCCTGGGTTTTATACCAGGGATAACGCGGATCGCTGGCGTCCACCGCCAGCCAGTAGTCCATCCAGTCGTCGGGATGGGCGTTGGCAAAATCGATGGTCGCCTGCTCAAGGTCGATAAACGGCACCTGATTCGCGCTGGCGGTCTGTTTTACCGTGGCGCTGTAATCTCCGCTAAACAGATATCCCGGTTTTGCCGACGTGTAGTGGCTGCTGACGACACTATCCTGCGGGCCTTTCTGGAATGCCGTTTTCCCCTGCGCATTTTTCACCCGTGCGGTTGGCGTAAACAGCACCGGGATCGCGCCTTTCTCCCGCGCCAGGGTGATATAACGCTCCAGCGAGTGCTGGAAAGACATCTCCGGCTGCCCGTCCGGATACTGCGGTTTGCCGCTGGCATCATTCGGATACGTACAGAGGTTCTGCACGTCCGCCGCGCCACGTAGAGCCCTGTCGCCGTTGCAGTTCTGATCGTTATGGCCGTGGGCGATAAAGACATAGTCACCGGGCTGCAGATAACGGCCCATCTGCTGATACCAGCCCTCATTATAAAAATCGCGGCTGGAGCGCCCGGCGCGCGCGCCGTTCAGCACCACCACGCCTGCCTCCGGACGAAAATGGGCCTGGAATACCTGTCCCCAGCCCATTCTCGGCATTCGCATCACCTCATACGTTGCCGCCGTTGAATCACTGACAATCAGAATGCGGGTTTTTGCTTCGGTCATCGCCTCCCGATCCTTCCGGGCTCTTTGCAGATCCAGCGGCTCCCACGGGCCTTTATTCTGCAAACCCACAATCGGACGAAACGCGCTATCGGTCAGGGTCACAGCCCCCGCTTCGCCGCTGTTATTGTCGTAGTTGCGATTATGATTGATCGTCGTCAGGACGGTGGTCATGGCATCGCCAGGCTGGATGGGCGTACTGACCGGATCGACCTGCTGGACATCATCACCCAGCTCGCGGAAAGCGGCCGCCATTCCCTGACGGAAATTCTCCAGCGGCGTGGTCAGCAGTTCTGGCTTTAACTCCGCAGGTTTGCCGCGCTCAACCCACTGCTGCGGGCCGATATACCCCAGCGTGCCCGCCACTTCCGACACCAGCCGGTCACTGAACGGCGTAATATTGGCCGTATTCATGGCGTCTTTATTTACGGTCATCACCAGCGAGGCCATGCAGCGCGCCCGCACAACGTTATTGTGCAGGCAATCCTCACTCTCACTTTTTGCCATTGCCGACAGGGTCAGCGGCGGCGTCAGGGAGTCAATACCTATCTCATACCGCCCTTCACTGTCGGTTTGCGTCGCCAGCCGCTGGCCCGCGCTATCGATCACGCTAACCTTCGCCCCGGCAAAAGGCGATTCCGCCAGCACGACACCCTGTAGGGTCGTACTGGCCTGGGCCAGCACCGGAAGGCTGCAAATCAGAGCAAGAAGGTTGATACGGGTGTTCATGGCGCTCTCCTGAGATAGTTCCCGTCATAAAAATGAAACAGCGATTTATAAAAAGTAAATCACTGCAGCAACGATGGGAAATGGTATTTCAGGATCGCGATCACGAAATTTGTAAAATATAACAGAGGGTTAGGAAACTTTACGAGCAGAGAGCTGAGTGGATAAAGATAATCTCAATGCGATCCTCCGCCGAAAATCTGCATCAGTATCCCCGCCAGCGCGGCCGGGTTTTCCCACGACATCGAATGTCCGGCATCAGGCACAATATGCACCGGCACGCCTGCCGCCCTGAGGCTATCCACATCCCCGTCCGGCAGCGACAGATCGCCGAAAATCAGGGCTTTGTTGCAGCTCAGCGCTAAAAACAGGCTCATCCATGAGGGTTCGATCCCCTCGACCAGGCTTTTAGCCCCGCGCCATAACGCCCACGGCGCACTGCTTTGCAGAGAGGCGGCCCACGGCGACGGCTCTTCCCGCAGCATTTTAGAATAGCCACTCTCAACAAATTCCGCTTCCGACTGGCGGACGATTTCGCGACTGAACATTCCCCCGCCGGAGTGGAAATTCGGTTCGGAAACCGCCAGCGTTTGCACCCGGGACAGCAGCAGGCTGGCCACTTCAATCGCGATACTGCCGCCCATGCTGTGGCCGTAGAGATCAAAGCGCGTCAGCCCGATGGCCTCAAGCAGTTCGGCAACCACCTGCGCCTGGCTGCGGGTACGGTAATCCCAGAGCTCGGGACGCTCACTGTATCCGTAACCGGGAAGATCGATCAGGATAGCGCGCCTGCCGCCAAATGCCGGGTCGGTAACGATGCGCGGATATTCCCAGGTAGAAGCACAGCCGAGGCCGTGAATAAAAACAACGGGCTCGCCGTGGCCCGGAAGATCCAGCCAGCGCACGCGGGCGGCGGTGAGTGAAGAGGTAAAGGAGTGCATAATTACGACACCTGTTGTTATATACAGTATCGCTATTAAGCGCCACCAGGCGCGTGACGTCAATGCCTTTTCAGACGGAAGTCAGAACAGAGAAAACATCAGCGCCACGGGAAAACTGATCGGCCAGGTTGCGCCAACCAGTACCGCGCTAAGCAGGCGAATACGTTTTGTATCGTGGGACAGGAACCAGGTCACCACGGCGGCAAACAGCGCCATCACGGCGTAAAAAACCAGCATTTTTTGATAGAGGGTCATCGTTTTTCCGTTCCCCGGGACTAAAACCGCGCGCAATATGCGGCATTTCTTGACGGGGATCAAGTTTTATCCCGGTCAAAAAAGGAGTAAGGAAGGAATCAAAGGGGGAATACGATGCGAGGAGCCAGGCCGACGTGCGCATCGTCGGCCCGTTTGCGGTGCGGTCAGTCGGATTTTAGCGAATCGAGATACGCCATCGCCTCTTTCACATCGCTGCACTGCTGTGCGCTCGCTTCCGCGCCCTGCGCTTCCTTCTGCTGACACTGCTGGTTCAGTTTCGCGTAGCCGTTTACGGCACCCATCAGTCCCTGAATCGCGGTGAAGCATGCCTCTTTGTTGGCATGATCCTGGCAGATAAGTGCCGGAGCCTGTTGAAACGTCATCAGTGCATCATTTGCCGAGGCGATAACCGGCGTCGCCGCCAGCATGCCTAAAAGCCATAACCTGTTCATTTCCGATATCCTATAGAGAGAAAAGCGCCAGCACAGTGCGCGGCGTAACATAATCGCCTGCCGGCATAAGAAGAATCGTACGAAACATATTACTCCCGCTCAACGGTTTCCAATGATAAGTATTTACTGTGAGACAGGGCTTAATTCCACCGCTAACTTTTCCGGTAATAAAACAGATGAGCAGCAATGATGACGACCGTAGAAAAATCCGATCCGTTTTCCGTTGAATCACAGCGCCTGATGGACGCCCTCTCCTCAACCCTTGCGGCGATGACCGGCGACGGCGGCAGGACTCATTTCAGGATGAATGACGTCACCGGCCTGCGTGCCGTTTGGGCCATTGCGCGCAACGGTGCCGGCGAGGCAGTCGGATGCGGTGCGATCCGGCCATATGAGGGTCATGATGAGGATATTGCCGAACTTAAGAGGATGTACTCAACCGGCCAGAACCCGGGAACGGGCACGGCCGTTCTCACCTTTCTGGAAACATCCGCAGCTGCTTTGGGGTATCGCCAGGTCTGGCTGGAAACCCGCAGGATAAACCTGCGGGCAGTGGCATTTTATCTGAACCGTGGCTATGCCGTTATCGACAACTATGGCCCCTATGTGGGGCGTGATGATGCCGTCTGCTTTGCCAAAGTACTGGGATAAAAGACTCAGATCGCTGCTTTTGGAAAGCGGACAAAAACTTTGTCAAAGGCCCAGGTAAACATAAAGGTGTAGCAGAGGAAAAATACCAGGATCCCCAGCTCCATCATAAAGGCGGTCGCAAAGCTGACCTGGTACCACCACATAAACAGCGGCACGGCCAACAGAATAAACCCGGCCTCAAACAGCAGCGTATGCGCCATCCGCAGCCTGAAGGTGCGGGTCCGGATCCCTCTGCGATTTTCCCAGGCTTCAAAGAGCGAGTTGTAGACGTAGTTCCAGATCACCGCGATAACCGATACGCCGACAGCTACAGCGAGTGAACTGCCCATATCGCCGCCGCTCATGCCCGATAACAGCGCAGAAGCAAAAAAGATGGCGATAAGCTCAAAGGCCGCCACATAAACGACGCGGCGGATAGCTGGTCTCAGGTACAACATATACAACCTCTTTCCCGTATCTTGTTGAAAGAAAATAAATTGCTAATAAAATAAGCAGATGACGAGAGCAAGTTATCATACGATCGTATTTAAATCAATTTTAAGGGTGACTCATGGCGCGTCCAAGAACCATTAATCGCGAAACGCTGCTGGATACGGCGGAGGTTCTGCTGCATAAGCACGGTGCGTCTTCCCTGTCATTTGGCGCGATTGCCGCCGAGTCAGGGTTGTCCAAAGCCAGCGTGCAGTCGGCTTTCGGCACCCGCGAACAGATGCTCGATGCGCTGCTGGGCCGCTGGATGGGCAAAGAGCAGGAAAGATTCAACGCTATTGCGGGTGAAAATCCTGATGCTCAGCAGCGTCTGCATGCGCATATTAAGGCAACTAAAGAGGAAGCGTCAGAAGCCAGCAGCCGTATTCTGTCGCTGCTGGCCGCGCAAATAGGTTCCGGTACGCAGAGCGAATCGATGCTGGCGTGGTATCGCGATCGTCTGGGCACGCTGGAAGCGAACGATGTGGAGGCCAGAAAACGGCGGATTGCGTATCTGGCCGTTGAAGGCGCGATTCTGGTCAGGGATATGGTCGGGTATCAGATTGACGATGCGCTATGGACTGAGATCTTCGACGATCTTGAGGCGTATGCGAAGTCGTAGCCGCCCGCAGACGGCTAATGGCAGTTACTTCCCTTCTCTGTATGGCCCCTTTTGGTCATCCTTACTGTCATCCCGTTTACGCGGGATTTCCCCCTGATCTTTGGGATTATCCTTCACTTTCTTGTCTTTCTCAGCCATTCCGGCCTCCTTTCGCCATCGGTAAGCTTAAAGTGTAGACCACTTCTCCTTCCGGCTAAGCCATTACCGGCAACAGATGGGTGCCAATACCCCATTTAACCAGGGTTAACTGGTTGTTACGCCACTCCAGGAGCGAAAAGGCCCCGTTTAAATGCGCATAACGGGGAAACTCACCCGCTTTATTACCCGACAGTAAAGCAATCACCGTCTGGATGGCGTGCCCGTGGGACACCACGCACACATTGCCTGGCTGTGTCACGGCCATCTCCCGCAGCGAGGCGATCATCCTTTCTTCGGTGTCCGTTCGCGACTCGCCCCCTTCGGGTCGAAAAGAGGCATCGCCGGAATAAATACGCGCCATTGCCTCGGCGTCATCCCCCTCAGGGATTTTCCCGTCCAGAATACCAAAACAGCGCTCCATCAGGCGGGCATCAAACTGAAGCGGGCGCTGAAGATGCGCGGCAATCTGCCCGGCAGCCTCGGTGGCTCTGCCCAGAGGTGAAGAGATAACGGAGTCGATCCCCTCTCCTTCAAGCGCCGCGCAAAGCGCGGATATTTGTCGCCTTCCACGCGGCGTCATCGGGCTATCAAGCTGTCCCTGAAGGCGGTTGCACGCATTCCATTGCGTTTCACCGTGCCGGGTGAGAAAAATTTTCATCGCACGCAATACGCCCCTTCACTCAAAATGCGGCGCCACCCGCGAACCGGGGCTAATCTATCAAAATCTGACCCGCCACACCCAAAGATTCGACATCATGCTAATGCTTCACCATCACATGCCTGACCACCGTATAATCCTCCAGCCCGTACACCGACATATCCTTACCGTAGCCGGATAGCTTCTCACCACCGTGGGGCATTTCGCTGACCAGCATAAAATGGGTATTTACCCAGGTGCAGCCGTACTGCAGACGGGCGCTCAGGCGATGGGCGCGCCCCACATCGCGGGTCCAGACCGATGAGGCCAGGCCATACTGGGAGTCGTTAGCCCAGGCCAGGACCTGCGCCTCGTCGTCAAATTCGGTGATGCTGACTACCGGGCCGAAGACTTCACGCTGCACGATGGCGTCCTCCTGTTTTGCCCCGGCCAGCACGGTGGGTTGATAGTAGTAGCCCGCGCCTTCCGCTTTTTCACCGCCGGTGATCACCTGAATATGGCTTAGCGCTTTGGCGTTCTCCACCGCCTCGCTGACCCGCGCCAGATGGGCTGCCGAGCTTAACGGCCCCAGTTCGCTGGTTTCATCATCCGGCGCGCCCATTTTCAGGCTGGCAACGGCCTTGCCGAGTTTTTCCACCAGTGCGGGATAGACGCCCTTCTGCACATACAGTCGACAGGCGGCGGTGCAGTCCTGCCCGGCGTTATAGAAACCAAAGGTGCGCACGCCTTCGACCACTGCATCGAGATCCGCATCGTCAAACACAATCACCGGCGCTTTACCGCCCAGCTCCATATGGGTGCGTTTTATCGAGGAAGCCGTATGGGCGATAATATGCTCTCCGGTGACGATCGAGCCGGTCAGCGACACCATTCGCACCTTATCATGCGCGGTGAGCGGATCGCCCACCGTATGACCCCGACCGAAGAGCACGTTCAGCACGCCCGCCGGGAAGATATCTTTTGCCAGCTCCGCCAGTTTCAGTGCGGTCAGAGGCGTGATTTCCGACGGTTTGATCACCACACAGTTCCCTGCCGCCAGCGCCGGGGCCAGTTTCCAGGCCGCCATCATCAGCGGATAGTTCCAGGGTGCGATGGACGCCACCACGCCAATCGGGTCCCGGCGGATCATGGAGGTGTGTCCCTCCAGATACTCTCCGGCAGCGAGACCGTTAAGGCAGCGGGCGGCTCCGGCAAAGAAGCGGAAGACATCGACAACCGCCGGAATTTCATCACCCAGCACGCAGTGCAGCGGCTTGCCGCAGTTTTTCGACTCCAGACGGGCAAAAACTCCGGCGTTTTCTTCAATCATATCCGCCAGTTTCAGAAGGCATTCAGAGCGGGCTTTCGGTGTGGTTTGCCCCCATTCGACGAATGCAGCGTCTGCCGCCCGTACCGCCGCGTCCACCTGCTCTGCTGACGCTTCAGCAATTTCCAGCAGCACCTCTCCGGTCGCCGGGTTATAAACCGGCTGCTTTTCACCCGCGCCGACGATCAGTTCGCCATTGATTAACAGTCGATGTTGCATAGCATTTTCCTGTTTTAAGAGTCAGTTATTTCCCGTTACCGGCAAGGGTCTCGCCGTCGCGGGTCAGCCACCAGGCGCCCAGAATAGGCAAGGTTGTCACCAGCATCACCAGCAGCGCCACCACGTTGGTGACCGGGACATCGCGCGGACGTCCCAGCTGGTTCAGCAGCCACAGCGGCAGCGTACGTTCATGCCCTGCGGTAAAAGTGGTGACGATGATTTCATCGAACGACAGCGCAAAGGCCAGCATTCCCCCGGCCAGCAGCGCCGAACCCAGATTGGGCAGCACCACATAGCGGAAGGTTTGCCAGCCGTTGGCCCCTAAATCCATCGACGCTTCCACCAGGCTCCATGAGGTCCGGCGAAAACGTGCAATCACGTTGTTAAACACCACCACCACGCAGAAGGTCGCGTGACCGACCACGATGGTGAAAAATCCCGGCTGCAGACCCACCGCATTAAACGCCGTCAGCAGCGCCAGTCCGGTAATAATGCCCGGCAGCGCGATGGGCAGAAGCAGCAACAGCGAGACCGCATTTTTCCCGAAGAAGGTACTGCGCCACAGTGCCGCTGCAGCAAGCGTGCCAAGAACCAGGGCAATGGCCGTCGACAGTGCAGCAATCTTAAGTGACAACGTCACGGATTCAAGAATGTCGCCCCGTTCTGCCGCCACGCTAAACCAGCGCAGCGTCAGCCCCTGCGGCGGAAAGCTGAACGCGGCGTCTTCGGTATTAAACGCATAGATGGCGATGATGATGAGCGGGAAATGGAGGAACAGTACGCCGCCCCAGGCGGCCAGTTTCAGCAACAGCGGTGCGCGATCAGAGTGCATCGAACGCTCCCAGACGCTTCACAAACGCCAGATAAAGTGCAATCAGAACAATGGGAACCAACGTAAAAGCGGCGGCCATCGGCATATTGCCGATCGCACCCTGCTGGGAATAGACCATATTGCCGATAAAGAAGCCCGGCGGTCCCACCAGTTGCGGGATAATAAAATCACCGAGGGTAAGGGAGAAGGTGAAAATAGAGCCTGCCGCAATACCCGGGATCGCCAGTGGCAATATGACATAGCGCATCGTCTGACGCGGGCGTGCGCCGAGATCCGCCGAGGCCTGCATCAGCGACGGCGGCACCCGCTCCAGCGCCGCCTGTACCGGCAGGATCATAAAAGGCAGCCAGATATAGACGAAGACCAGAAAACGCCCCAGTCCGGAAGTCGAGAGCGTACTGCCGCCGACGCCCGGCAGCGTCAGCAGCAGGGTTAACAGCGGCTCAATCCCCAGATGGGTCAGAAACCACTGCGCCACGCCATCCTTTGCCAGCAGGAGCGTCCAGGCGTAGGCCTTAACGATATAGCTGGCCCACATCGGCAGCATCACCGCGATATAGAAAAACGCCTTCATCTTGCCGCGGGTATAACGCGCCATAAACCACGCCAGCGGAAAGGCCAGCAGCGCGCTGGCGAGGGTGACCGCCACCGCCATTGTCAGCGTGCGCAGGATAATGTCGTAGTTGGCCGGGTTAAACAGCGCCCGCAGATTGGCAAGCGTCAGCTCCGGCGTCACCGTCATGGTAAAATCATCGAAGGTGTAAAAACCCTGCCAGAGCAGCGTCAGCAGCGATCCGAAGTAGATAATGCCGAACCACATTAGCGGGCCGATCAGCAGTAAAAAGAGGGTCAGCGACGGCCTGCGCCACAGCATGGCGAATAACCCTGTGCCGCGAGGTCTGGGTTGGGCTGCGCTTGCGGTCATCTCAGCGTCCCTCCTGCAACGGCACCATCGCCTCGCGGGACCAGCTCACCTGCACTTCCTGGCCCGGCGTCAGCCCGTCATCCGCGTTCAGCGCTCCGGTGCTGGCCTGGCTGACCAGCAGTCGTCCACCGTCCGCTAGCAGTAGTTCGATACGCGTAGCCGCGCCCTGATACTGCACCACCCGCACCACGCCCTGAACCTGAATCTCGCCGCCGTGATGCAGGCGAATATGCTCCGGACGCAGGGAGTAGCTGCCCGCCATCCCGCATAAGTTATGGGCCTGCTCAGGCGTAAACACATTGGCCGTACCGACAAATCCGGCCACAAACGGCGTCTGCGGACGCAGATAGAGATCGCGCGGCGCATCCACCTGTTCTATACGCCCGTTGTTAAAGACCGCCACCCGGTCCGACATCGACAGGGCTTCGCCCTGATCGTGGGTGACAAAGATAAAGGTGATACCCAGATCCTGCTGGAGCGATTTCAGCTCAAACTGCATCTGCTCCCGCAGCTTGAGATCCAGCGCGCCGAGCGGCTCATCCAGCAATAGCACGCGCGGCCGATTAACCAGCGCACGGGCAATGGCGACGCGCTGACGCTGCCCGCCGGAAAGCTGCGTCGGTCTGCGACCGTGCACAAAGCCGAGCGCCACTTTCTCCAGCGCCTCATGGGCCTGCGCATGGCGGGTCTTTTTATCGACGCCTTTTACCATCAGCCCGTAGGCGACGTTATCGAGGATCGACATATGCGGAAACAGCGCGTAATCCTGGAAGACGGTATTCACATCCCGCTCCCAGGGCGGCAGCTCGCTGGCCTCACGGCCAAAAATCCGTATTGCGCCGGCAGAAAGCTGCTCGAAACCGGCAATCAGGCGCAGGCAGGTGGTTTTGCCGGAGCCTGACGGCCCCAGCATTGAGAAAAACTCACCGTCGCGGATAGCGATACTGACATCATCCACAGCCCGGATATCGCCATAGCTGCGCGATACCCGGTCAAACTCTACCGCGTTCGTCATACTGCACTCCCGGTGGGTTAACGGCCGCCCATAATGGCGATGTAATCCTGCGTCCAGCGGCTGTAGGGAACAAACTTCCCGCCTTCAGCCACCGGCGTTTTCCAGAAGGCAATTTTGTCGAAGAAGTTATAGCCGTTGGTTTCACAGCCTTTCTCGCCCAGCAGCGGGCTGGCTTTGCACCCTTCAGCGACAACCGGCAGCGAGCCGAACCAGGCAGCTACGTCGCCCTGCACTTTTGGCGTCAGGGACCAGTTCATCCATTTATAGGCACAGACCGGATGCTTCGCCGCGCTGTGCAGCATGGTGGTGTCGGCCCAGCCGGTCACGCCCTCTTTCGGGAAGACGGTGGCGATGGGCTGGCCTTCGCCTTTCAGGGCGTTAGCCTGATACGGCCAGGCGCTGGAGGCGACCACGCCTTCGTTTTTAAAATCGCTCATCTGCACCGTGGTATCGTGCCAGTAGCGGTGGATTAACGGGTGCTGGTCGCGCAGCACCTTCAGTACCGCCTGATACTGCTCTTCCGTCAGCTGATAGGGATCCTCGATACCCAGCTGGGGCTGTGTTGCTTTCACGAACAGCGCGGCGTCGGCGATATAGATAGGCCCGTCGTAGGCCTGCACGCGACCCTGATTACTTTTACCGTCCGGCAGATCCTGTTTTTCAAAGACCACCTTCCAGCTGTCCGGCGGCGTCGGGAAAGTTTTGGTGTTGTACATCAGCAGGTTTGGCCCCCACTGATAGGGCGTGCCGTAGACTTTGCCATCGACGTTAAACCATGCGCCTTTTGCAACCCGGGGATCGAGCGTTGACCACCTGGCAATCAGGGCGGTATCAATCGGCTGGACGCGCTTGCCCATAATCAGGCGCAGCGAGGCGTCGCCGGAGGCGGTCACCAGGTCGTAACCGCCCTTCGCCATCAGGCTGACCATCTCATCGGACGTGGCAGCGGTTTTGACGTTAACGGCGCAGCCGGTCTCTTTTTCAAACTGCGTCACCCAGTCGTAGGCTTTGTCGGTCTGGCCTCGTTCGATATAGCCCGGCCAGGCGATAATATCCAGGCGGCCTTCGCCTGGTCCTGCGACATTGGGAGATTGTGCGGCTTCGGCGACGGACACGCTCATCACCAGCGCACACAGGCTGCTGCAGGCAAATTTCTTGCTCATAAACGATTACTCCTGTCTGAAGGAAATCTGGCGGCAGCCGTGCCGTAAAAATATCTCCTGAAATTAAAATAGTCGCCGCGTCAGCGCCTCTCCTGCTGGCACGGCGAATTTTCACCAGGTTGTGATATAACGCGCATTCGGTAATGAAACGCAAAGATGAGAGGCTATCTTCCGGAGTATAGACAAGGAGTTAGACGAAGCGGCGGGTATGCACATTTCCTATGACCGGCGCGCTGAAAATAACGCACCGCTCACGGGGAGATTATTTCATGGCCTGGCGTATAAGTTTCCCCAGGGTAATCACCGCCTGCTCTTCCCGCTCGCCCCATGCCCATGAGGTGTTAAAACGGAAATAGCGCGACCAGCTGTCGGAGGTGGAAAACATCTTGCCTGGCGCAATGCTGATATGGTGCTCCAGCGCCTGCTCGCTAAGCTTACCCGCGTCCAGCGGTGCGGGCAGCGCCAGCCATAAAAAATAGCCGCTGTTGTTATGGTAGATCTTCACCTCGGCGGGAAGATGGCGCAGCAGCGACTGCCAGGCCTGCTGTTTACGTTCTGCCAGCGTCCGCCGCAGGCGACGCAAATAAGCGTCGTAGCGATGGGCCTCGAGATAATCCACCAGTGCCAGCTGAATCGGCGAACTGGTGGAAAGCGTGCTCATCAGCTGAAGCTGCTGGATGCGCCGGGCGTGCTTGCCCGCCGCCACCCAGCCAATGCGGAACCCGGCCACCAGGCATTTGGAAAACGACGAGCAGTGGAGGATCCTGTCGTCGCGATCCCAGGCCTTGGCCGGAAGCGGTTTTTCCCGGCCAAAATAGAGCTCGCTGTAGACGTCATCTTCGATAAGCGTCACCTGATAGCGCGCCAGCAGCTCCACCAGACGGGCCTTTTTCTCGGCGCTCAGGGTAAAGCCAAGCGGATTCTGGCTATTGGTCATCAGCCAGCAGGCCTTCACCGGATAGTCACGCAGCGCCTGCTCCAGCGCCTCAAGATCGATCCCCTCCTGCACATCCGTCGCCACCGACAGCGCCCGCAGACGCAGGCGCTCAAGAGCCTGCAACGCCCCGTAGAAACAGGGGTTTTCGACGATCACCCAGTCTCCGGGCTCGGTCACCGCCTGCAGGCTAAGATTCAGCGCCTCAAGGGCACCGGCGGTAATCACAATTTCATCTGGTGAAATCGTAATCCCCTGGAGCGCATAGCGGCGGGCAATAGCGTGGCGCAGCGCCACATTTCCCGGCGGCAAATTTTCGATCACGCTGATCGCCGTGGCGGTTTTACTGACGTTCGCAAGGGAGCGGTTTAGCTGGCGCAGCGGAAACAGTTGCGGGTCGGGAAAGGCCGAGGCAAAAGGCAGTACCGAGGGGTCACGGCTGGCCTGCAGCACGTCGAAAATATAGCTGTTAATGTCGACGGCTTCATCGCGCAGGATCTGGACAGGCTCAATATGTTGCGTCTTCACCGGGCGCGGGGCGACGTAGTAGCCCGACTGCGGGCGCGCCACGATGCGTCCCTGGCTCTCCAGCATCTGATAGGCGTGACCGACGGTCATAAAGCTCATACCGCTGTTAACGACCTGCTCACGCAGGGAGGGCAGCTTATCGCCCGGCTGCCAGACCCCAAGCTCGATCTGGTCGGCGATCTGCTGCGCCAGACGCTGATATTTTTTCATCACGACTCCTTACGAACGAGCACCAAATATAACAGATAATGTAATAAAGTGCTTTTTACCATCTGTTATAGGTAAATTATCGTTATCTGTCTCTGATAGTTTATCGCGATCCTCTCTACCCTACGGGCACAGCGTTTTATGTTGAGGTTGTGCATGTTTGGTTTAGATGCGTTTCATCTGGCGAGGATCCAGTTCGCCTTTACGGTTTCCTTCCATATTATTTTCCCGGCGATCACCATCGGTCTGGCCAGCTACCTCGCGGTGCTGGAAGGCATGTGGCTGAAAACCAAAAATCCGGTCTGGAAGTCGCTCTACCACTTCTGGTCAAAAATCTTCGCCGTTAACTTCGGCATGGGCGTGGTCTCCGGGCTGGTCATGGCGTATCAGTTCGGCACCAACTGGAGCGGATTCTCCTGGTTTGCCGGGAGTATTACCGGCCCGCTGCTGACCTACGAAGTGCTGACCGCCTTTTTCCTTGAGGCCGGTTTTCTTGGCGTGATGCTGTTTGGCTGGCACAAAGTCGGCCCGCGCCTGCATTTCTTCGCCACCTGTATGGTGGCACTGGGCACGCTGATGTCCACCTTCTGGATCCTCGCCTCCAATAGCTGGATGCATACGCCGCAGGGGCATGAGATCGTTAACGGTCAGATCGTGCCTGTCGACTGGTTCGCGGTGATTTTTAACCCGTCATTCCCCTATCGTCTGCTGCATATGACGGTAGCCGCCTTTCTGAGCAGCGCCCTGTTTATTGGCGCATCCGCCGCCTGGCATCTGCTGCGCGGCAACGATACGCCCGCCATCCGCATTATGTTTTCCATGGCCCTATGGACCACGCTGATCGTCACCCCGATCCAGGCGTTTATTGGCGATATGCACGGGCTGAATACGCTGAAGTATCAGCCGGCAAAAATCGCCGCCATCGAAGGGCACTGGGAAAACCCGCCGGGCGAACCCACGCCGCTGCTGCTGTTTGGCTGGCCAGATATGGAGCAAGAGCGAACCCGTTACGGCCTGGCGATCCCGGCGCTGGGCAGTCTGATCCTGACCCACAGTCTGGATAAGCAGGTTCCGGCGCTGAAATCCTTCCCCAAAGCGGATCGTCCCAACTCGCCGATCGTGTTCTGGTCATTCCGCATTATGGCCGGTCTCGGCATGTTGATGCTGGTCATGAGCCTTGTCGCCCTCTGGCTGCGCCGCAAAGGACGCCTCTGGCAGTCCCGTCCGTTCCTGTGGTTTGCTCTCGCCATGGGTCCATCGGGACTGATCGCCATTCTCGCAGGCTGGGTCACCACGGAAGTGGGCCGCCAGCCCTGGGTGGTATACGGGCTTCAGCGCACGGCGGATGCGGTCTCGGCCCATGGTGATCTGCATATGAGCATTAGCCTGCTGACCTTCTTTGTGGTTTACAGCTCGGTGTTTGGCGTCGGGTACAGCTATATGGTCCGCCTGATCCGTAAAGGTCCACAGGATAGCCTGCCTCCGTCGGGCGGTACGCCCGCACGTCCGCTTTCCGCCGCCGTTATGCAGGAGAAATCTTTATGAGTCTTGATCTTCCGGTTATCTGGTTTGCCATCGTGGTGTTTGCCACCCTGATGTATGTGGTGATGGACGGTTTCGATCTGGGGATCGGCATTCTGTTCGCCTGGGTACGTCGCGGCGACGATCGTGACCTGATGGTCAATACCGTCGCGCCGGTCTGGGACGGGAATGAAACCTGGCTGGTGCTGGGCGGCGCGGGACTATTCGGTGCCTTTCCGCTGGCCTATGCAGTGATTGTTGATGCCCTGACGATACCGCTAACCCTGATGCTGCTGGGGCTGATTTTCCGCGGCGTCGCCTTTGAGTTTCGCTTTAAGGCAACCGAAGCCCATCGCCCCTTCTGGGACCACGCCTTTTTCTACGGTTCGCTGCTGGCGACGTTCACCCAGGGCATCGTCGTCGGTGCGGTGATTAGCGGCTTCCCGGTGGCCAATAACGCTTATGCCGGTGGCCCGTTAGACTGGCTGACGCCGTTTAATCTGTTCTGCGGGCTTGGCCTGATCGTGGCCTACGCGCTGCTGGGCGCGACCTGGCTGGTGATGAAAAGCGAAGGCGCGTTGTTTGATGCGATGCGCCGGGCGGCAAAAGGCCTGCTGCTGGCGCTGCTGCTGACCATTGCGCTTATCAGTCTCTGGACGCCGCTCAGCTATCCTGCTATCGCCAGCCGCTGGTTTAGTCTGCCCAACCTCTTCTTCCTGCTGCCGGTACCGCTGCTGGTTGTACTCTTCGGCCTGTGGCAGTGGCGCAGCCTCAACAACACTCGCCATCACGCCGTGCCGTTTTTACTGACCCTGGGGCTGATTTTCCTCGGCTTTAGCGGGCTGGGTATCAGTATCTGGCCGCATATTATCCCGCCGGAAATCACCCTGTGGCAGGCCGCCTCTGCCACGCAAAGCCTGGGCTTTATGCTGCCTGGCGCAATGCTGATTATCCCGGTGATCCTCGGCTATACCGGCTGGAGCTATTACGTTTTCCGGGGCAAAATTCAACACGATGAGGGGTATCACTGATGCAGACATCACTCCTGCGCCGCCTGTGCTGGCTGGTGATTATCTGGGGTTCCAGCGTGCTGGCGCTGGGTGCGGTCAGTATGGCCTTCCGGGCGCTGATGACCGCCGCCGGTCTGAAATCCTGATATAAAAAGGGGCCAGATAATGGCCCCTTCAGACTAAGACTGATGAGTAGAAGCTTGTTTAAGCATGGCAGTCAGTCCGTTAATTGCACTGACTTAAATATCTTAATCATGTTTAACCAAATAACCATTTCCCAACTGCTGCTGACTCAGCAAACATTCTAACAGTAAGGGGGATACGGCTTGCTTCCACCTCTTCTCGCTTAAGGGTGAACCACCGTTTGAGCAATGGTGTATACTCCCACGGAAAGTATAAGGACCAGTCCACACCTTCAAGACTTACGTTAAATTCCCTCTGAAATTTATCTAACGCATCTTTTAGATCATCACGCGGATAATCAAACAGATCAGAATCGAGTCTTAATGGAACTTCTTTCCAGTTTTCCAAATAACCGGGTATCTCTTGACGGAACAGCGATAAAACATCCTCTGTAATCGCCATTAAAACGCCGTCCATTGAATTCTATCTTTCGGCTTAGCAATCAAGTTGTATTTCTCTTGCGTTCGGGTAGAGACACGATAGAGACTCATTGCCAGTGAAGCCCAACCTAGCCAGGGAATCCACCTGGCAATAATAGCAGCAAGTTTATTTGATTTCTGCATTCTGACCCCTACAGGAGTAGGAACCTTAATCCCATAAGGCATACGCGCATCTCTCATGATTATTCGGGCGTATTTTGAAACAACACTCGTTCCCAGTTGAGCACCTTTCGGTTTCCCTCGCGTACCTAACCACGGCTGACCCGACAAGATTGCAGCTGCGGAAATAGAGTCTATCCCTAACTCTTTGCAGAACTCTTCAAGAAATATCACATTTAATAGTTCACCCACCGATAAATTCGGGTGACCTCTATAAAAATATGTTCCGTTAACCTCTTCTGTAGTATCCATAGTGAATTAAACCGTTGAGCGCTCATTCCATGAGTCAGAGAAGATAATATTGCCGTCGTTATGTTTCCATGTGATTCTTTCATAACGAAATTCAATTTGTTCCATATGGTTGTTATTCGTATCCTCTGGCGCAGCCATTGATGGAGATACAGATACAATACGAACACCTTCCAGAAGGATGTTGAAGTATTCAGCCTCCTGACCAGCATCATTTATTTTATAGAACTTAAGCTCAGCCTTTTTTAAAGTCTGACCAGTCGCAACAGCTTTATACAAATACGGGCTGGAATAATCAAACTCTTTAACAATCATCAAAGGTGAGTGAATGCGTTTACCGGTAGGTTTTCCTGTCATGTTATCTGTAGGCGTAGACAAATTATGGTGCAGCCCTTTGAATTCAATACTATATTCTCGGTTCTGAACATCACAACCGCCTTTGATAAGCGCGCCGCCATCATCGAATAACCACATATTCCCTAGAATAGCCATGTCATTTCCTCCGTGTTGTTTTAAATCATGCGCTACGTGAATTTAACTTATATCACACATAACCAGCACCACTTAATTTAACTTAAGTCGAAATAAAGTGTAAGCGCTATGCCTTGCAGAGTAAATCAAATTAATGGGACATGCTTACTGGCTGACTCAGACATAAACTTCGTTAGTGAGTTGCCAGCGTTTTGGCGGGATGCCGGATAAATACCCGAGGAGCATCATTTTAATCAGACAGATGGGTCAACAGCAGGTCCGCCATTATCAGGACCATAACGATGGCCCTGGGTATCACGGATGAATTCGAATAAGTCTGAAGGGGCCAGATTCTGGCCCCTTCGTTTTTACTGTGCGCCCTTGCGCTTCGGCAAGGTCTTGAGCAGATCGTCCGGACTGATGGACGCCACCACGCTGCCCGGCAGCGGCATCTTCAGAATGTGATTTTTCATCTTGCCGACAACGTGCATTTCGCAGGGACGGCAGTCAAAACGCAGGGTCAGCACCTCGTCGCCGTGTACCAGCTGCATCGGCGTCGCACGCCAGCTTTTAATCGATCCTTTCGCCTGTTTCGGGCACAGGTTAAAGGCAAAGCGCAGGCAGTGTTTGGTGATCATCACCGGCACGTCGCCCTTCTCTTCGTGCGCCTCGTAGGCGGCGTCGATCAGCTGCACGCCGTAGCGATGGTAAAACTCACGCGCTTTCTGGTTATAAACGTTGGCCAGGAAGGAGAGATGCGTTTCCGGGTAAACCGGTGCCGGCACCGCGACCGCTTTTCGGCTGCCGCGCGGGTACGCCGCCAGACGGGCCTCGTCGAGCAAATCCACCGCTTCACGACGCAGCTGATTAAGCTGGGCGTTAGGCACAAAGCGCGCCACCGGCAGGTCGAGCTGGATCTCACGCGGGTAGTAGATCGTCTGCCCCAGCTTTGCCAGGCCGTCTTTGAGACTGCTCAGCGCTTTATCCGCGTTATTGGCTTCGGCAAATTCACCTGCCAGCGCATGGGTGACGCTCACGCCCTCTTCGCTGGTCAGCGTCAGGGTCAGTTGTTCCTGCGTTCCGCCCAGCACCATATCCACCGCGATACGGCGTTCGCTGGAAGTTTTCAGTAACGCCTGCTGCCAGTTATGGTCCAGGTTACGGTTCAGAGGCTGATTCGGGCGTACTTTATAGAGATCTTTCGGCATCTCGTTTGGCCAGACGCGATAGCGGTTTTCGCCGGTTTTCTCCACCGTATTGGCGCGGAATCCGACCACTTCACGTTTGATCATCACGTTCAGCCCGTCGCCGTTGGTCAGCAGTTCGCGGGACTCAACATCAAGATGGTCTTTGCTGACTTTCAGCACTTCCCCCACCGGCAGGCCGATAAACTTCGGCGAGTCAAAGGCGCCGATATCGACTTTGCGGTCATTCACAAAGTAATCGGTGCTGCCACGGTGGAAGGTTTTGTCCGTAGACGGAATAAAGAAGTGCTCCGTCCGCCCGGCTGAACTGCGGGCCAGATCGCCGCGATCGTCGATAATCGCGTCCAGCATCTGGCGGTAGTGCGCGGTAATGTTCTTTACGTAGCTCATGTCTTTATAACGCCCTTCAATTTTGAAGGAGCGCACACCGGCATCGATCAGCTGCGCCAGATTGGCGGTCTGGTCGTTATCTTTCATCGACAGAAGGTGTTTTTCATAGGCCACGACCCGGCCCTGATCGTCTTTCAGGGTATAAGGCAGACGGCAGGCCTGAGAGCAGTCGCCGCGGTTGGCGCTGCGTCCGGTCTGGGCGTGGGAGATATTGCACTGCCCGGAATAGGCCACGCAGAGCGCGCCGTGGATAAAGAATTCAATGGTTGCGTCGGTAGCGTTATGAATATCGGCAATCTGCTGCAGATTCAGTTCGCGGGCCAGAACGATCTGGCTGAAGCCCACGTCGCCGAGGAATTTCGCCTTCTCCACGCTGCGAATATCGCACTGGGTACTGGCGTGCAGCTCAATCGGCGGGATATCCAGCTCAAGAATGCCCATATCCTGCACGATCAGCGCATCAATCCCGACGTTATAGCAGTCGGTAATCATCTGCCGGGCCGGTTCAACCTCATCATCATGAAGAATGGTGTTCAGAGTAACGAACACCTTTGCCCCGTAGCGGTGGGCAAAAGGCACCAGCGCGGCAAGGTCGCTCAGGCTGTTGCTGGCGTTATGCCGCGCACCAAAGCCGGGGCCGCCGATATAGACCGCGTCCGCGCCATGCAGAATGGCTTCGCGGGCGATGGCGGTGTCGCGTGCCGGGCTGAGAAGTTCAAGGTGATGGGATTGCAGGCGCATACTCTTTATCGTTATCCGTTATGGGCAAAATGGCCGCTATTGTAGTCAGAAGCGTCGCCGGACGGAATGACTTTTCCCCCTTTGTCAGCAGGTGTTTTGCACATTCCGGCAAAGCATTGATGAAATTGCTATTTCTCGCGCCAGCAGGCAGCCGTTAGAGTAGCAATGTATTCCGGACACCTCGTCACGTTATGTTGTTGTGAATCGTTTTATGTCGTTCTACGTTCCGTTCTGTTTTTGCCGCCCCTTATCGGGCGGCTTTTTCTTTTGGATAGTGGATCAGCGAATGGAAATGCACCGTCGTACCGCTGCTGTTGCGATAGGCATGGGGTAAATCACCGGCGAAACGCAGGCCGCTGCCTGTTGACAGACTTTGCCACTCGCCGTTAACGCACATATCCAGCACCCCGTCGATCACCACCACATGCTCAATCACGCCCTTTTCATGCGGCGTAGATTCGCTCAACGCCCCCGGCGCCAGGTGAATAGAGAGATGGTCAAAACAGAGCTCCGGATCCCACGGGAAAACGGGCGTAATCACCATCGCCTGCTGCTGGGGATCGAAGGCACCGCCCTCTGACGGGGTAATAAAGACCGAGAACGGTACGTTCAGGCCTGTCGCTATTTTCCACAGGGTCGCAACCGTCGGGCTGGATTCATTGCGCTCGATCTGCCCCAGCATGGCTTTTGAAACGCCGGTATTTTCCGCCAGCTTTGACAAACTCCATCCGCGCGCCTGCCTCTGTGTTTTCAGGGTGGCAGCAAGATGCTGTGCAATATCCATCATCAATCCTTTTCTCTGCGTTTCAGTTGTACGTTATAGCGCACAGCGTTACACTTCACGGACGCTATAACGCACAAGGTCTTGTTATGCTTCGCGCTACACCCTTTCCCACTCTGCTGGCCGGTTTTGTTGCCGTCCTGGTAGGCTATGCCAGCTCCGCCGCCATTATCTGGCAGGCCGCTTCCGTCGCCGGGGCGACCACCGCCCAGATTGCCGGGTGGATGACCGCGCTCGGGCTGGCGATGGGCGTCAGCACGCTGCTGCTGACGCTCTGGCATCGGGTGCCGGTGCTGACCGCCTGGTCCACGCCGGGTGCGGCGCTGCTGGCAACCAGCCTGCAGGGCGCGACGCTTAATGAAGCCGTTGGCGTGTTTATTTTTGCCAACGCCCTGATCGTTCTCTGCGGTGCAACCGGCCTGTTTGCCCGGCTAATGAAAATCATTCCGCCGTCGATTGCCGCCGCCATGCTGGCCGGCGTACTGCTGCGATTCGGGCTTCAGGCCTTTGCCACCCTCGACGGACAGTTTTTACTGTGCGGCAGTATGCTACTGACCTGGCTTCTGGGTAAAGCTTTTGCGCCGCGTTACGCTATTGTCGCGGCACTCTTTGTTGGCCTTCTGGTGGCGATCACAAAAGGTGACATTGTCACGCAAAACCTCTCCTTTGCCCTCGCCGCGCCCGAGTTTACCATGCCGATCTTCTCCCCGGCGCTGCTCCTGAGCGTCGGCGTGCCCTTTTTCCTCGTGACCATGGCCTCGCAGAATGCGCCGGGGATCGCCACCATGAACGCGGCCGGTTATGGCGTGCCGGTGTCGCCCCTTATGATGATTTCCGGGGTAATGGCGCTGGTGCTGTCGCCTTTTGGCGTCTACTCCATCTGTATCGCGGCGATTACCGCCGCGATCTGTCAGAGCCCGGACGCGCATCCGGACCGCGATCAGCGCTGGCGGGCCGCAGCCGCAGCGGGCGTATTCTATATACTGGCAGGAATATTTGGCGGGTCGATTACCGGCGTGATGGCGGCACTGCCGACCAGCTGGATCCAGATGTTGGCCGGGCTGGCCCTGCTGGGCACCATCAGCGGCAGCCTGGTCCAGGCGCTGAGCAATGAAAACCACCGCGACGCGGCGGTGGTGACCTTCTTAATGACCGCCAGCGGCGTGACGCTTGCCGGGATCGGGTCAGCTTTCTGGGGACTGGTGGCGGGCGGTGCCAGCTACGCGTTGCTGTCGCTGGCGCGCAACAGATAGTCATGCCGCCTGCGGAATACGCGCAATCACTTTAATTTCAAAATCGAAACCGGCCAGCCAGTTAACGCCGACAGCGGTCCAGTTTGGATGCGGCGCATCGCCGAAGGCCGCCAGCCGCACGGCCTGAACATCGCCGAACTGCGGTTCCGGGTCCGTATGGAATGACGTGACGTCAACCACATCATCAAGGGTACAACCTGCCGCAGCCAGCACCGCCTTCAGGTTGCTGAATGCCAGTTCAACCTGCTTTCTGAAATCCGGCTCCGGGGAGCCATCTTCGCGACTGCCGACCTGCCCTGAGACAAACAGCAGATCCCCGGAACGAATGGCCGCCGAGTAACGGTTAATGTCATACAGCGCCTGGCGTCCGGCAGGGAAAATAGCGGTACGTGTCGTCATGTCTGTTACCTTTACGTCAATAATTATCAGGAAAACGCGAATACGAACGCGTATGATCGCTGCCGGTTGTCTAAATCACATACGCAGCGTATATTTACTATGTTTCATATACGTGGCGTATGTCAACTAGCATACGCTACGTATCTTAATTAAGGTGAACAGGATTATGGCAGCCAGACGACGAGCGGAAATGGTCGAAGAGACCCGACACAAACTGATTCAGGCAGCGAGAATCGCCTTTGCTGAAAAGGGCTACGCCGCCGCCTCAATGGATGAACTGACCGCCAGCGCGGGCCTGACCCGCGGTGCGCTGTATCATAATTTTGGCGATAAAAAAGGGCTGCTGCGGGCGGTGATCGACGAAATGGACTCGGAGATCCTCCAGCAAATGCGTACGGCACGAGAGCAGGAAAGCGACCTGTGGCGCGGCTTTCTCGCCGAATGCCTGACGTATATCCGCACCGCGCTGGAGCCGGAAGTGCAGCGTATTATGCTGCTCGACGGCCCGGCGGTGCTGGGCGATCCTTCCAGCTGGCCCAATCAGAACGCCTGCCTGCTGACCACCCTGCAGCGCATTGAAGTGCTGACAACCGAAGGAATTTTCAGAGAGGTTGACGCCGAGGCCGCCGCACGGCTGGTGAACGGTGCGGCCCTTAACGCCGCCCTGTGGATTGCTGCCGCAGACGATCCGCAGGCGGTGTATCCCCGTGCCGTCACGGCGTTTGAAGTGCTGGCCAGAGGCCTGCTGGCTACGGACGCTGGTTAGCTGCCCTGAGCTGCGACGGGCTTTGGCCGGTCACCTGCCGGAAGCGGTTACTGAAATGGCTGGCGGAGCTGAATCCGCAGGCCAGCGCAATATCCGTCAGGGGCATCTCTGTGTGGCGCACCATCTGCTGCGCCAGCGCCATTCTCCGCTGCATCACGTACTGGTGCGGTGCCATATTCATTGACTGGCGGAACATGCGGGCAAAATGATACTCGCTAAGCGCTGCCTCAGCGGCAAGATCCGCCAGAGTCAGCGGCATCGCCAGATTCGCTTCAATAAAAGCGAGGATATTGCGCAGCACGTAAGGTGCCAACCCGCCGGTAACCTTCGGCAGCCGCCACTGAACGTTGGTGTAGTGCTGGATAAGATGGGTCAGCAGCAGCGTGCTGGCGCTGCTCAATAACAGCTGATTGGCCTGCTGCTGCCAGTCGCAGTTCAGCAGAAACTGACGATAGACAGACGTAATGCGCGGATCGTCGCCAAAGGTTTTTTCATCCAGGCTCAGCGATGCCGGGCTACGATCCCAGATCTTTTCCCCAATCTCACGCAGATGGTTATCGGTGCAGTAAAGGTGCACAAAGGAGAGATCGTCGCGGATCTCCCAGCTCGATTCACTCTCTTTTGGCATCAGGCAGAAGCGATCCGGCCCGCCACCGTTTTTCCAGCCGCCCGCCGTTTTGTGGTAGCTCTCGTAGCCGTCGGCCACGTACAGACTCAGCGTATGGTGGTCACAATACTGGGTGATGCTGTCGCGCTTATTGGACCACGCCGCCAGATGAATTCCGTCATTCAGCGCCACGGCGTCATGTAAGACCGCGTTGTGTCTGCGCAGGTTTTCAAAGGCTTCGTAAGTCTGTGACATAACAACTGGATAACAAAGGGACAAGGACTCCAGTCTATGGGCTGTTTCCGGTGCTGACCAGCGCTGTTTACGACCGGCAAGGGAAAAAGCGCAAGATTTTGCAAGTCCAGCGCAGGCTGCTGCAAGCGCCCTTTCCGCCATCGGCCCAGAATCGGGTTTTACCACGATGACGAGTGATTTTATGAACGCGCTGCTTTATACGCTGGTTGTGGCCATCTGGGGCACCACCTGGATTGGTATTTATCTTCAACAGGGACCGGTTCCCGCCCCTGTCTCCATCTTCTGGCGCTTTGCCGTCGCCAGCGCAGTGATGATGCTCACACTTGTCGCCCTGCGCCGCCTGCGCAAAATGGCGCTGCGGGATCATCTCTTCTGCGTGCTGCAAGGGTGCTGCGTTTTTGCCTTTAACTTCTGGTGTTTTTATACCGCCGCCGCCTGGATCAGCTCCGGCCTCGAATCGGTGATTTTCTCGATGGCCGTCCTGTTCAACGCGATTAACAGCTTCCTGTTCTTCGGCCAGAGACCGCCTGCCCGTTTTTACGTCGCTGCCGGGATGGGCCTGCTCGGTATCGTCACCCTCTTCTGGCACGATCTCACCGCCAGCATTCTGAGCACTACGCTGCTGCTGGGGATCGGCCTGTCGGCGCTCGGCACCTACGGTTTCTCGCTGGGCAATATGATCAGCCTGCGCCATCAGCGCAACGGGCTGGATGTGATGACCACCAATGCGTGGGCGATGATGTGGGGAACTCTGGTAATGGGCAGCATCGCCCTGATTCGCGGCGACGCTTTTACGCCGGAGTGGACCACGAGCTACCTGGGCGCACTGGTCTATCTGGCAATATTTGGTTCGGTGATTGGCTTTGGTGCCTACTTCACCCTGGTCGGGCGTATTGGCCCCGGCAAAGCCGCTTACAGCACCCTGCTGTTTCCGCTGGTCGCTCTCACGCTTTCCACCCTTTACGAAGGCTACAGCTGGAGTGCGAATGCGGTCGCCGGGCTGGCATTGATACTGCTGGGGAATCTGGTGATGTTTTCCCGACCGGAAAACTGGTTTAAAAGCCGACGGTTGCGTCGGGAAACGGCGTAAGGCAACGCCCCGCACAAAAGGCGGGGCAATCAGAACTATTTTTTGTGCAGATCGAAGAGCGTAATGTCGGTCGCCATATTATCGATAACACCGCGCAGATCGCTCAGTTTCAACGGCGTTTTCTCATTGGAGACTGTCTTGCCTTCGCCCTGGCGCACCACTTTAAGCACCGGTTTCTGCGTGGCTGCATCAATCAACTCGCCCTCAAAGAACAGTCGGGTATCCATACTGCGATGCCCGGTTGCCATCTGGGTCCCGGCCACCACCATCGCCACCGGGATCACTTCATAGATCTGCAGTCCCTCTTTGCTGGTATCGACACCGGTGATGGCGCCGCGGAAGATCAGGCTGCGCGGTCCCGGCGTAGTCACCAGCTGTAACCGCTGGCCGGCCGCCGTTTTCAGTTTGTTGTCGGTGTAAGACAGCACCTGATCGAGCACCGGCTGGCTAATCTGCGCGGTGGGTTTAGGTACCGGGTAATAGCTGACGGGAGTAAAGACCAGGCTGTCATACTTAGCCGCATTAAAATCGGGGGCCACCCAGCGTAAAACCGGTTTACCCGAGGGGGATGTCGTTTGCTGCAAACCTGAATAATCTTTTAAAAAACCGGAGAACTGCTCAGGCTTAGTGACGTTAGAGGCACATCCGGACAGCGCCAGCACGCCAGCCAGCGCTGCAACGTGGAAAAGGTTCAGTGTACGCATAAGGTTATCTCTGTTTTTGCGGGTTCGCCTAAAAGGTATAGCAAAAAACAGTACGCCTGGTGGGGTTAAAAAAGGGCGCAATGCGCGCCCTGATTATTTACTTTATATCGACCTGAGTGAAAATATGCTTGCCGAACGGATCGACCTCGTAGCCCGTCACCTCTTTGCGTACCGGCTCAAAGATAGTCGAGTGGGCAATCATCACCGCCGGCATCTGATCGTGCATCATCTGCTGCGCCTGCTTGTACAGCTCGGTACGCTGGCCCTGGTCGCTGATGGCTTTGGCATCGGCAATCAGCTTATCAAACGGCTTGTAGCACCATTTGGCTGAGTTAGACCCCCCGTTGGCCGAGGTACAGGTAAACAGCGGTCCGAAGAAGTTATCCGGGTCGCCGGTCGCCGTGGTCCAGCCCATCAGCGCCGCCTGGTGTTCACCGCCCTTCACGCGCTTGAGGTATTCGCCCCACTCATAGGTCACGATTTTGGCCTGTACGCCAATTTTCGCCCAGTCGGCCTGAATCATCTCCGACATCCGTTTGGCGTTCGGGTTATAAGGACGCTGAACCGGCATGGCCCACAGATCGATGCTCATGCCGTTGGCAAACCCGGCCTCTTTCAGCAAGGCACGTGCTTTTCCCGGGTCGTAGTCATAATCTTTCAGCTCGCTGTCGGCGCTCCACACGCCCGGCGGCAGCAGGTTTTTCGCCGCAATACCGGTGCCGTGGAAGACGGCCTCAATGATTGCTGGCTTATTAATAGCCATCGCCAGGGCCTGACGCACCTTGACGTTATCCAGCGGCGCTTTCTGGGTATTAAAGGCGAGGAAGCCGGTATTCAGCCCCGCTTTGCTCATCAGGTTGATATCTTTGTTCTCTTTCATCCGCGGTAGATCGGCGGGATTAGGGAACGGCATCACCTGACACTCGTTTTTCTCCAGCTTGGCAAAACGGACCGAGGCGTCCGGCGTGATGCTGAAGACCAGACGATCCAGCTTAGGTTTGCCATCCCAGTAATCCGGGAAAGCGGTAAACAGGATGCGTGAATCTTTCTGATACTGGGCCAGCTTAAACGGTCCGGTACCAATCGGGTCCATATCCACCCGCGTCGGGGTGCCCGCCTTCATCATCGCATCAGCATATTCCGCCGACAGAATCGAGGCGAAATACCATGCTAAGTCGGCAACAAATGGCGCTTCAGGATGGGCCAGCGTGAAACGCACCTGGTAGTCATCGATCTTATCAATGGCGGTAATCAGGGTCGCGAACTCCAGGCTTTCAAAGTTGGAATAGTTACCGTTAGAGACGTTGTGATAAGGGTGTTTGGGATCTTTCTGTCGCATAAACGAGAAGATCACATCGTCGGCGTTAAAGTCGCGGGTCGGGGTAAAGTATTTGTTGCTCTGGAACTTCACGCCTTTACGCAGATGGAAGGTGTACACCTTGCCGTCTTCGCTCACTTCCCAGCGCTCTGCCAGGCTCGGCAGCAGCTCGGTGGTGCCGGGTTTAAAATCCACCAGACGGTTATACACCGGTACCGCGCTGGCATCCACGCTGGTGCCCGAGGTATAGAGCTGAGGGTTAAAGTTCTCCGGCGATCCTTCGGAGCAGTAGACCAGGGTTTTGGCCGCAACGGCGGAACTGACGCTGAGTGCGGCGAGCGTCAGAATGAATGTTGTGCTTTTCCTTATCATCATGTTCGGCCTTTTATCTCTGATGGCTAATTTATTTGATGGCTAATTATTTTCTTGTCGTTTGCGGTTTAATACATAACATTAAAGTTCTATTGCAAACACCTGATAAATCAAATAAAGAAGGAATCACTATGTCCTCGCAGCTGAGCAGTCAATTAACCCAACGCTTCTTTCGCTATCTCGCCATCACCAGTCAGAGCGATCCTGCGGCCACCACCTTGCCGACCACCGCAGGCCAGCACGATATGGCCCGCGAACTGGCGCAGGAGCTGAAAAACCTGGGTCTTGAGGAGATTGTGATCGACGAGCACGCCACCGTTACGGCGGTCAAAAAAGGCAACGTGCCGGGCGCGCCGCGCATCGGTTTTATTACCCATATCGACACCGTTGACGTCGGATTGTCACCGGATATTCATCCACAAATCCTCACCTTTACTGGTGAAGACCTCTGTCTTAACCCGGAAAAAGACATCTGGCTGCGGGTCAGTGAGCATCCGGAGATCCTCGCGTATCCAGGTGAAGAGATTATTTTTAGCGACGGAACCAGCGTGCTGGGCGCGGACAATAAGTCGGCGGTCACGGTGGTGATGACGCTGCTGGAGAACCTGACGGCGGCGGATCGCCACGGGGATATCGTGGTGGCCTTTGTGCCGGATGAAGAAGTGGGCCTGCGCGGCGCTAAGGCGCTGGATCTGAAGCGCTTCGACGTCGATTTTGCCTGGACTATCGACTGCTGCGAACTGGGCGAGATCGTCTATGAAAACTTTAACGCGGCGGCGGCGGAGATCCGTTTTACCGGCGTCACCGCACACCCGATGTCATCGAAAGGCGTTCTGGTGAACCCGCTGCTGATGGCGACCGACTTTATCAGCCACTTCGACCGGCTGCAGACGCCGGAGCATACCGCCGGACGCGAAGGCTATGTCTGGTTTAACGGAATGCAGGCGGTGCAGAGCTATGCGGTACTGAATGCCAGCATTCGTGACTTTGACCTGGCAAGCTTCGAGCAGCGCAAGCAGCAGATCGCCGATGTGGCAGAGAAGATTGCCGCGCAGTACCCGACGGCAAAAGTGGAATTCCAGATTAGCGATACCTACAGCAATATCAGCAACGCTATCGGCGAGGATCGCCGCGCGGTGGATCTGATGTTCGAGGCAATGACCTCTCTCGGCATTACCCCGAAACCGACCCCGATGCGCGGCGGTACCGACGGTGCGGCGCTATCGGCCAAAGGCCTGCTGACGCCGAACTTCTTTACCGGTGCGCATAACTTCCACTCAAAATTTGAGTTTCTGCCGCTCAGAGCCTTTGAGGCCTCGTACAAGGTCGCGCACCAGCTCTGTCTGCTGGCGGCCCGTTAATCGGGCTTACGCGCCAGCAGCGTGGCAAAACGCAGCTTGATACGGTTACCGTTAGCGTCGGTGCGGTGTAGCTCACCGATGTTTTCGTTATCCTTCAGCAGCTCCCAGCCCGCATAGTACTGCCGCAGCTCGCCGGTTTTAAAGGCAAACGGGAAGCCGACGGTGCACGGATAGTCTTCCGTATCCATCGCCGCCACGATCAGGTTATAGCCGCCGGGACGCGTGCAGCGCTGCATATTGTCGATAAGGCCAGGGATGGTTTCCGGCTGCAGGAACATCAGCACGACGGTGGAAAGAATAAAGTCGTACTCGCCGTCAAAACGCAGCTGGTTCAGATCGGCAATCTCAGAATGCAGATTTTCCATCCCTTCCGCGCTGACAATGCGCTGCAGATTTTCAATACTGCCCGGGTTTTTATCCCACGCGGTGACATCAAATCCCTGAGAAGCAAGCCACAGGCTGTTACGCCCGTTACCACAGCCCAGATCCAGCGCCTTGCCCGGCGCGATAATCGTCGTGGCGTGCAGTACCTCGGAGTGGGTCGGGGTCATTGCATATTTTTCGCTAAAGTAGCCGATTTCACGGATTGTCATTTTCTCTCCTCAGGTTTTTTCAGCATCACGCTGTCGGTGCGCAGCAGCAACCTGCCCTGAATTAACAGCAGCAGCGTGCGCAGCAACAGCAGCGCGATAATTATATTGGTGAAGATAAACAGCGGTATAGCCAGATTATGATAAAAACCGGACCCCGCTTCGTGTCCCAGATGCAGGCCGGTGGTCGCCAGCGCCGAGACGCCGAACGAGAAGCTCCAGAAAGAGACATTAAACGGCTGACGCAGATACCAGGGGATTAGCCGCAGAGTAAACAGCAGTTGCAGCAGACCGTAGCCAAACAACATTTTCGCCAGCGTATCGCCGTGACCGCCGTTAACGCTAAGCCAGGCGCTACAGGCCACCAGCGCCGGAGCCAGCTGGATCCCAAGCGAAGTCCGCTGAGCCACGGGCAGTTCGTCGGTACTGCGCAGACGCTGCAAAATCGCCGGTTCCAGGCTTATCCAGGAGAAGATACCCGCGCCCAGAAACGCCAGTCCGGCATCGTTAAAGCCCAGCGCCCCGCAGGCCATGGCGCTGATAAAATTGTTTGCCACCGTCGGCAGATAGAGCGCGGGCGTGGTGGCTTCCCTCGGGTGTTTGCCTCGCCACAGCCCCGCCGTTTGCCAGGCGGCATAGCCGAGCTGTAGCACAACGCCGATACTGAACAGCCCCAGCGCCAGGGTTCGGGTCCAGGGCAGCACGCCAATCGACACCAGCATGGTGGTCGCCGGAAACAAGCTGACGAAATTGCTCATCACCGGATGGCGCATTTCGGCCACCACGCTCCAGGGAAAGCGGATCAACCTGACCAGCAGCGCCAGCGTCAGCAGGCTCCAGATAATGATGGCCAGCACCACCAGCGTATCGCCGGGCCAGCGGCCAACCGGCAGGATCGTCGCGGCATAGCGCCAGGCGAACCCCATACCAATGATGCCCAGCACCATACCAAAATAACCCGACGGTAGATTTAGCGCCGGTATCGCGTTCTTATCGTTCTGCATTCTGTTGAAACTTTAAAATGTATTTCAAATGCATTTTATGTCAGCGCGTTAATCTTTGCTAGCTTTAAAGGAAAGCGTCAGCCAGGGAAACGAATGCAAAAATACCGCCTCAGCGAAGAACCTCGCCCCTTCACATACCAGCACAACGGTGAAAAGTGCAGCCTTCTGCTGCGCCAGATTATCGCCGTTGCTGACTTTGCCGATGTCACCGCCGGCACGCCTGGCGGCTGGATCGACGATGAAAGCGCGCTCTCGCAGCAGGGTTACTGCTGGATCTACGATCACAACAGCATGGTGTTTTCCGGGGCCCTTATTCGCGGTGATGCGCGACTGACCGGCCCCTGCGAAGTCAGCCATGGCGCGGTCATTGAGGGAATGGCCTGGATAGATGAAAGCCGCATTGGCCAGGGCGCAAGAATCAGTGACAACGTCACGGTGAAGCAGTCAATCGTACAGGGAGAGTGCCGCCTTTCCGGCGATGCGCAGGTGCTGGATCATAGCCATATTATCGGGATGCGCGGCCTGACCGACGAAGATACGCAGCGGCTGCATATCTATGACCGGGCCAGAGTTATCGACTCCCGGGTTGTCCATCAGGCGCAAATATACGGCGATGCCGTGGTGCGGATGGCGTTTATTGAGCACCGGGCCGAGGTCTTCGGCTTTGCCCGCCTGGAGGGAAACGCCCTGAATAACGTCTGGGTGTGCGACTGTGCGAAGGTCTACGATCATGCCCGGCTGCTGGCGGGCGACGAAGAGGATGCCATTCCGACGCTGCGCTACAGCGCTCAGGTCGCGGAACATGCCACCGTTGAGGGCAACTGCGTGCTGCGTCATCATGTCCGGGTTGGCGGCCATGCTTACCTGCGCGGCGGCCCGCTGCTGCTTGACGATAACGTGCTGATTGAAGGGCGAGTACAAATCTATGGCGATGTGCTGATCGAGCATCATATTGCGCTGCGGGATAACGCGATTATCGATGCCCGGCACAGCGACAGCATTCATCTGCGCGGCCCGAAAGTGGTGGACGACCAGCAGTGTATTACCCGTACGCCGCTGGTCGGTCTGCTATAGGCTTTTCTCGATAATCCGGCCGTAGATATTCTGATCCCAGAACTCGCCGTTCAGAAACTCGGCCTGTTTCAGGCAGCCTTCCAGCTGGAACCCGTTACGCAGCGCCACCTGATTGCTGGCTTCGTTCGCCACCCGACATTTGATCACAAAGCGGCGCAGCTCGCCGCTGTCGGCATGGTAGTGGATCAAGGCCTGCAGCGCCTTCGACAGCAGCCCCTTCCCTTTATTCTCGTCATCCAGCCAGTAGCCGATATAACCCGTTTTATTCGAAGGCTCAATCAGGTTAAAGGAGATCACCCCCACCAGCACTTCACGCGCGAAGATCAAAAACATTTTGGCAAAGCCGCGCTGATGCAGGATCACATTACCCTGCACATTTTTACGGGTGTCGTCTTCCGCTTTAACATACTGAGGCCAGTCGAGGGAGTGCTGGAGCTGGTCCTTATTGCGTTGCACCATCCGGTGGAGTTCCGGCACATAGCATTCGCTGGCCGCACGCAGCAGCAACTGGTCGTTGATGCGGATCTCGTCCACCACGTGTTCGTAGGTTGTGTTCATTAAGCCTCCCCTGAAATGCTAATGCCAACGGGTCATGCGCCCGAAAATATATCTTTAACAAGTTTGTAACTGAAAGCGGACGGGGATGAAAGCTATTAATATCGGGGAGCTGTCGTGCGCGGAAAAAAAACAGGCCCATTTAAGGGCCTGTGTTATGACGGATTAACGCATAATCCGGTCGTCAACGTACTGACGCTTATCCGGCGGCGGCGGGAAATACTGGTACAGCCAGGTTTCGCTGATCGCATCGCCCTGACAGCGCAGGAACATCCGCATTTCGACCGGGTCGGTGGAGTCGTTGGTCGGATACCAGTCAAACTGGATACGGTAGCCGTCAATCGGCTCAACGTAGAGGATCTCCACCTGCTTCGCTTCCCCGTTAGAGAGCGTGATCACCGGCTCGATACCTTTCGGTGCCGAGGCGATGAGGTCCCCGCCGACAAAGTCGATAGCAAAGCGGCGCGCCCACACTTTCGGGTAGTGCTCGCCCGGCGCCCAGCCTTCCGGGAAGCCGCCCATCCCGGTACGGGTTGCCATCACCCGCGCCATTGGCGAACGCACCGGCGGCTGCGCGCTCCAGTAGAGACGATAGGTAAACTCCAGCTCGTCACCGGCTTTGATCGGTTTTTCCGGCTGCCAGAAGCAGACGATATTATCCAGAGTTTCGCCGGTAGTCGGGATCTCCATCAGGCCGATACTGCCCTTACCCCACTTGTTACGCGGTTCGACCCACAGGCTCGGTCGCTTGTTATACCAGCCCATAATGTCCTGATAGTGGGAGAAATCGCGGTCCAGCTGTAGCAGCCCGAAGCCTTTCGGGTTTTTATCCTCAAAGGCGTTAAATTGCAGCTTCTGCGGGTTATTCAGCGGACGGCAGATCCACTCCCCGTTACCGCGCCACATGGCCAGACGGTCGGAGTCGTGAATTTGCGGGTGAATGGTGTCACACATGCGGCGTTCGTTATTGCCACAGCTGAACATACTGGTCATCGGGGCGATACCCAGCTGCTTGATGTCCTTACGGGCATAGAGGCGGTTATCGACCTCCATAATCACCTGGCTCTTCTCGCAGTGGATAATGAACTTATAGGCACCGGTGATGCTCGGACTGTCGAGCAGCGCGTAGACGGTAAAGCTGGTGTCATCGGCCTTGGCGGTTTCAAACCAGAAGGAAGTGAAGTCCGGGAACTCTTCCGGCGTGTCGGTAAAGGTGTCAATCGCCAGACCGCGGGCGGACAGGCCGTACTGATACGTACTGTCTACCGCGCGGAAGTAGCTGGCACCGAGGAACGACACCACGTCACGGCGGGCCAGCTCCGGGGCTTTGAAAGCGCGGAAACCGGCAAAGCCGAGGTCGGTCTGCCCTTCCAACTGGCGGGTATCGACACCGGCATCGTTATACTGGAACAGCTCCGGGCGGAAATGGATCTCCCGCGCCTGGCGGCTATCAGAATCGAGCGAGAACATACGCACGCGGCGGCGGAAGCCCATGCCGACGTGGAAGAACTGCACGTCAAGCTGACGGCCTTCGATATTGTTCCACAGGGAGTGAGCAGCATCGTACTGAATGCTGTTATAGGCCTGCGGGGTTAAGTTTGCCAGCGTCTCCGGCAGCGGACGCGGTGCGCCGCCCCAGGGAGTCTGCGCCAGGTCATGGGCCATCGATTGCAGCGTGTCGAAATCAAAGCGACGGGACTGGCCGTCAGCAATATCGGATTCGGCAGCAAAGGCGGCGCGCGAGAAGAGGCTGGCGATTCCGGTGGTGCCGGTTGCGGCGGCAAGCGCCAGGGAGCCCTGGATAAATCGTCTGCGGTTCATGCCTGCGAAAACGTCCTTCTGGTCGGTGAATAGTGCCCGCGTCACTGCCAGACTGCGGCAGGAAATACGGCGTTAAGAGGGCTCACTCTAGACAAAATTCATTAAAAATCCAATTGTTGAGCGCTGAATATCTGAGCAAAACGCGAAATATTTTCTGTCGATGGGAGCAGCCTGAAAGCGGCGTAAAGATATGTATAAATTAGTGGCCCTGTGTTTGCTTCTTTTTGACCTTTCGACTTTGGCTGGTCTCAGCCGACGAAACTTACCTCCAGCCAGTATCCGATTGCTTTAACGGATATAATCGCCAGCCCGTTTTCTCTGGCAGAGATTCCGAAAGATCATCTAACAATTGCGTGCTGGAATTTTCGGCAACTTCGGTCTAGAACATTCACAATGTGTGATAATAATAGATAAGCCAACAAAGAGGTTAGCATGTATGACTTATTAACGTTAAGACGAGATATAGAATCACTTGGGACTAAAAGTAAAGAAAACCCTTTTGTGTGGGAGGAACAAAATGGCATTGTCAATGAGGAACTTACTAATCAATTCCATAATGGCAAAAGACGTAAGAACCATGTAAACGACCTGACTGAATATTGTTGGCTCGTTTATAAAAAAGCACTTATGTCAACGGGACCAATGTTAATAGGCCGTTCAGGTGATCTATGGAGAGAAAGTGTATTAGCACAATTTGATTTAAATAAAGATGAATATCTCTGGAAGACAAATGCGCCTGGCAACATCTTAATGATGGATAAATGGGCTACTACTCTGAATGATGCATGGGTGCTTGGAGGTATTCACCGGCATGCAGATTTTCATCTGATGTCCTTACTAGCTCCAGAAAATCTCTGGAATTATCAATCTGGTTATCATGTAGTAACGGCAAGGGAAATTCTCGGACTTCAAAAGTTCGGATATCAAAGAGAGGCAATCGGGAATAAGGTTATATTTAAGTGCCAAGACACCTCATCTGCGGACAATGCGAACCTGTGGTCCTATTCATTACTAATGAAGAAGGAAGCATCGCAGCGAGAATCTTCAATCAACAAACTCATTTTCGAACCCGTTGCTGGCTTAAATCAAGAGATACAAAGCTTTGACCATTCAAGATTAAGACGACAAAACCATTTTTAATAATATCATCCATCTAATGAGTTGAATCTGATATAGAATACATGCCAGGTAGTGTTGTGTTTAGTTCGGAATAAAAATCCCCCGGACGGACATCGTCGGCCGGGGGAGAACGGTAAAATAAGATAATTATTGTGCGCTGACGCTCACATCAATACCCGGGAAATATTTCGCGGCCAGTTTAGTGATGGTGCCGTCAGCGCGAACTTTATCGATTGCGGCATCGAGCTGCTTTTTGGTTGCCTCATCGCCTTTACGCAGCCCGAAACCAATCCCGCTACCGAGGATCGTATCATCGGCGACCGGCTTACCGATAAAGCCAAAGCCTTTCCCCTGCGGCTTGCTCAGGAAACCCGCCTGCCCGGCTGCGGACATCACCAGCGAGGCGTCGATGCGGCCATTCAGCAGGTCAGCCCATGCCATATTCTGATCTTTATAAGACACCACGGTGACACCGTGCTTTTCCCAGTGCTCTTTAGCATAGGTTTCCTGAATGGAACCCTGCAGTACGCCGATGGTTTTCCCTTTCAGCGCCTCAGCGGAGTTATCCGCCATCCCGCTGTCGGCTTTGCCTACCAGCTGGGACGGAATACGGTAAATCGGCTGGGTAAAATCAATGCTCTGGCGACGCTGGTCGGTAATGTTCATCGCCGAGTTGATGGCATCAAACTTTTTCGCCACCAGGCCCGGGATCAGCCCGTCGAAAGAGGTTTCCACCCAGCTGCATTTCAGTTCGGCAGCGGCGCAGATGGCCTTGCCCAGATCGATATCAAACCCTTCCAGCTCGCCCGACGCGTTGCGGCTTTCAAACGGCGGATACTCCGCTTCCAGACCGTATCGCAGCTCCGTTGCCGCGAACGAAGAGAGTGAACAGAGCATACCCATTCCCAGTAAGAGTGCTTTTACTTTCATCTTTTTACGCTCCTCAGCGTGGAGTAACACGACACAGGGCCTGCGCGCCTGCCCGTAACGTTGCCTCGTCTTTAGCAAAAGAGAGGCGAATCAGTTTATTGTCCGTTCCGTCGGCATAAAACGCCGACAGCGGAATGGTGGCAACGCCACACTCAACGATCAGCCGCTTCACCATATCACTGTCAGATTCCGCGCTGAACCCGCTGTAGTCCGCCAGCAGGAAGAACGACCCGGCGGAGGGCAGCAGGCGGAACGGCGCATCGGCCAGCAGACTCTGGAGCAGATCCCGCTTGCGCTGGTAGAAGGCGGACAGAGACAGCCAGCTTTGCGGATCGGTCATCTGTTCGGCAAAGGCGTACTGCATCGGGGTATCGGCGGAGAACATCAGGAACTGGTGTACCTTGCACACCTCATCCATTAACGCCGCCGGGGCCACGCAGTAGCCCACGCGCCAGCCGGTGACATGATAGGTCTTACCAAAAGAAGAGACGATCACGCTGCGCTCGGCCAGCTGCGGATGGGTTGCCATCCCGTGATGCGCTTCACCGTCAAACACCACGTGCTCATAGACTTCGTCGGAGAGGATCACAATATCGGTATTGCGGGTCACAGACGCAAGCTGCTCCAGATCGTCCTTGCTGAAGACCTGGCCGCTGGGGTTATGCGGCGTATTGACGATAATCATCCGCGTACGCGAAGTAATAGCTGCGCGCACTTCGTCCCAGTTAATACTAAAATCCGGGACCGTCAGCTTAATCGCCACCGGGGTTGCGCCCTGCAGCCTGACGATTGGCGCATAGCTGTCAAAAGAGGGTTCGAAGTAGATCACCTCATCACCCGGATGCACCAGCCCGCTGATGGCGGAATAGAGCGCCTCACTGGCGCTGGCGGTGATCAGCACTTCGCTGTCAACGTCATAATGCGTACCATAAAGGTCGCTGATTTTCCCGGCGATCCGCTCTTTTAAGGTCCGCAGCCCGGTCATTGGCGCATATTGATTGTGCCCTTCGGACATCGCCCGGGTGACGCCGTCAATCAGGCGGGCATCGCAGGAGAAGTTGGGCGCGCCCTGAGAAAGGTTAATGGCATTATGCTGAGCAGAAAGCTGGCCGATGACCGTAAAGATGGTGGTGCCGACATCCGGCAATTTGGAACGCGTTTTTACGGAAGTACGCAGGGTCATGGTTAATCCTTTCTCATTAAAAGTGCATAACTATTCAAACCAAAGCCCGTTGCCGCGACAAACGATTTGTTGTCATAATAGCCATGACATAATTGCATAGCTGGAGCCACCATGCCGCGCACTCCGCCGCCGCTCAATACGCTTGAAGCCTTTCTGGTCACCGCCCGGCATCTGAACCTGACCCATGCCGCCCGCGAGCTGTGCCTGACTCAGGGTGCGGTCAGCCGCAAAATTGCCGCCCTTGAGAGCTGGTTTGGTTTTCCGCTTTTCGAACGTCACGCCAGAGGATTACGTCTCTCGCCCCAGGGCAGCGCCCTGCGCCCGGAGTTACAGGCCGCCTTTGAACAGCTGCTGAACGTGGCCGAGCAGGCGCGCCAGCAGCAGACCCTGGTGCGCCTGAAGGCCCCCACCTGCGCCATGCGCTGGCTGGTTCCGCGCCTGCTGCGCCTGGAACGAGAAAGCCCCGAGCTGCAGGTGCTGCTGACCACCACCATCGACCACACGGTGAATTTCAAAACCGAGCCTTTTGACGCGGCCATTGTGTTTGGAACCCAGCTTAGCGCGGGCGATTTGCTGTTTGAGGAGGCGCTGACACCGGTTATCAGTCCGGATCTGGCCGGGCGGGATGCGCTCTCCGCCCTCACCTTTTTGCACCCGACGCGGGACAAAACCGACTGGACGCTCTGGCTGTCACGCCATACGGAAACGCTGCCGGTTATGCATAAAAATCAACACTTCGACACCATGGACCTGGCGATCACCGCCGCGATACAGGGCTTTGGCGCCGCCATTGCCGATGAAGCCCTGGTGGCGGAGGATGTGCGTGCCGGTCGGCTGCTGCGGCCCTTTGATCTGAGCGTTAAAACCGGGGCCTGTTATCGGCTGGTTGTGCATGAGTCGCGTGGCAAAGCCGCCGGGCTGGCGGCTTTTCGGCGCAGTCTGCTCGATGAAGGTTAATGATCGAGATTCACATGATGGCGCATGACCCGGCGAAATAGCGCCAGCCGGGCGCGCATAAAGCGGTTAACCAGTCGGAAACCGGGGCGCTTATTCAGGCCGATACGCAGCAGTCGATCCCGGCCGTTAACGCAGGCCAGCCAGCGCACCGGCCCCTGCAGTACCACATTATCGACGCTTGCCTCACGAGCGAAGCTCGCCCAGTAATTGGCGACCTGGGCCGCAAAGGCCCTGTCGCCCGCGCTGGCGTACTCCTTCGACGGCGATGCCAGCATCAGGGTATCGAAGACATAGGGGATTTCATTGCCGTGCCAGGCCCCGTTGGCATAGGTCTGGTGCTGGCTTTCCGCGACATAATCAAACCAGTAGCGCCAGCAGGGCTGCCTGACGCGGCGCTGAGCCTGCATGACCACGTAACCCAGCGTCGTAAAGGCCATATCGCGACAGACCTGACGGCCCAGGGCTTCGTCCCCCACCACGCCCGGATAGAGCATCCGGATAAGGCCAAGACCCAGGCGCCGCTCCCGGCGCAGTTTGCGGATCTGCCCGGCCAGATCGACCCCGAAGACCGCCATCACGCTGGCCTCATCGCTGTTAGAGCCGATCATCACCGGCAGCGGATGCTGCTTTCCGGCAAAGAAGGTATCGAGGATCGAATGCGGCAGAACCGCATCGCCGACAATGGGCGCGGGACCGATATTCAGCGGCGTGACCAGCGGCCAGAACGTCTCTGCTGGTAGCGCCCGTAGCTGCTCCGGCGTGGCATCGCTCAGGCCAAAATGCGCTCCCAGCGCGACGCCCTTCTCCAGGGCCTGCGCGCGCGGGGTCTCCGGCAGCGTATAGCCGCTCTGGACGATTACCTTATGGAATAGTCCGTTGGCTTTCGGGGAGGACATTAACGCCAGCACGCTCTGGGCACCGGCCGATTCGCCGAACAGCGTGACCTTATTCGGATCGCCGCCAAAGGCGCGGATATTCTCCTGCACCCAGCGCAGGGCCGCAATTTGATCGAGCAGGGCAAAGTTATGCAGCGTTTCGCCCTCTTCACCGTCGAGCGCGGGATGGGCAAAAAAGCCGAAGTGGCCAAGGCGATAGTTAATCGTGACCACGACCAGGTCGCGCATCGCCAGGGCTTTACCGTCGTAAGGCGGCAGGCCGCCGGAACCGATGGTAAAGCCGCCGCCGTGCAGCCAGACCATCACCGGCAGCGGGTCGCGACGCACGGCCGGTGACCAGATGTTCAGATAGAGGCAATCTTCGGAAAAGGTGCCGGGATCGCCCCCGCCCAGTTCCCGGCAGTATTCGGCGTTCTGCCAGCTGGCGGCGGCAAAGCGGTCCGCATGACGCACGCCGGACCAGGGTACCGGCGGCTGCGGCGCTCGCCAGCGCAGCAATCCTACCGGCGGTGTGGCATAGGGAATGCCGCGCCAGACGTGTACCGTATCGTCATTAACGCCCAGCAGACTCCCCTGGCGGATTTCAGCGAGCGGCGTGGATGGATTTTGCATGACTTCGTCCCTTTTACATCTCATCCCCGCAGAGTACCTGTTTTACAGCAGGCCGCAACGGCGTTTGCTGCGATCCTCCGCCTCCTGATAAAGCCTGAACTCATCTAGCACCGGGCCGCCCAGCGCGGCTTCGAAAGCGTCACGGCTGCTGTTGCCCCGGCTACGGGCCTGGGTTTCGTTGCCGAGATTCGACTGGAAAATCCCCGCCGCGCTGACCGGGAGAAAATCTTCATAAATAATCGGCTGCGCCAGCACCCAGCCGCGTTCAATCAGCGGCTGGGGATCGTCGCCCGGACGAATGGCCTGACGGTGGGCTTCGCCTGAGGGCGTCAGACGATAGCGGAAATAGGCCAGTCCCTGGCGACGCAGCAGCATTTCGCTGTCGGGAAAAGGTTTAAACACCGTCTGGAGATGCAGCTGATGAGCCAGATTCTCTTTACCGGTGCCCGCCTGCTGCAGCAGGGTATCGTACAGCGCACGTCCTTTCGGCGTCAGGGCCACGCCGCGCTGTTCAATCTCGCCAAAACGGGCGGTATGGGTTCCCTGCTGCTCGCCATTAAACAGCACCGGCTCCTCCAGCGCCTTAAAACTGGTCTGACGCAGCAGGATCGGCACCTCACGCCGGGGCGGGCCTTCAATCAGGATTTTCGGCGCAATCCCACATTCGGGCATCAGCGCCTGCACCCGATCAATATCGAGGGTACGCGGCGTAAGATGGTTAATATGACACCCGGGGAAGCAGACCACGTCGGCAATCAGCCGGTGTTCGTTATGCAGCGCCTGATAGGTGGCCTCGTCTACCGTGGCATGGCGGTGCCAGCGGAAGGTTTCCAGTACCTCGCGAACAAAGTCCTGCCCCTGCTCCGGGCTGAAAGCCCCCTGCGCCTCATACTCCGCCAGCAACCTCCTGCAACCCGGCGTAAAAATATCCCGCTTAGCGAGGATCGCCGCCGCCCGCTCACGAAGAGCCGTATCTTCGATCAGTTCGAGGCGCAGCAACGAGGTGAAAATGCGGAACGGGTTACGGGAGAGCGCCGCATCATCGACCGGACGAAAAGCCGTCGAGTGAACCGGTACCCCGGCTTCGGAGAGATCGTAGTAGCTGACCGGAGACATCCCCATCACGGCAAAAATACGCCGCAGCATCGACAGCTCCTCTGCCTTCCCTACGCGGATCGCCCCGTGGCGCTCCACGTTAAGCCGCGCCAGCTCGTCGGCGTTTACCAGCGTCTGATGCAGTATCGGGTTGCTCTCCAGCACCGCCAGATTGACGTCTGCCACCAGTTCCAGCAGCGTGCCGTACTGAGGAACTTCCTGCTGATACATCGCCGACATGGCCTGTGAAAAACGCTCCCGAATCTCGTCTGCGGTAAGGATCTGCGCCATGGTTTCCGTCTCTCCTGGGTTAATATCTGGAGTGTAGAGAACCCCCTACGGCGCGGGAGGAAGAATTTACAATTTGTGATCCCGTAAGGACTCAGGTTGACACCCTGGCTATTTTTTACGGTGGGAAAGCAAAAAGTGTTTGTAGCTCAATTGGATTGAATGTTAATAATATTTTGCTAGCAAGTTATCAAAATTAAACAACTTCACTTGTCACCCCAGGGGCACTGTTTTTAACATCCGCTATGGAAAAAAATGGACTGTTCAGTCAGCGCATTAGGTTGCGTCATTTGCACACTTTCGTGGCCATCGCACAACAGGGAACTCTGGGACGCGCGGCTGAAACTCTCAACCTCAGCCAGCCCGCCCTCTCCAAAACCCTTAACGAGCTTGAGCAGCTGACCGGCACGCGGCTTTTTGACCGCGGGCGTCTCGGCGCGCAGCTCACACTGGTCGGCGAGCAATTTTTGACCCACGCGGTCAAGGTGCTGGACGCCCTTAACACCGCCGGGCAGGCGCTATACCATAAAGAAGAGAACAATAATGATGTGGTGCGGGTCGGCGCCCTGCCTACCGCCGCGCTGGGTATTCTGCCCTTAGCGATCGGCCAGTTTCACCAGCAGCAGAAAGATATCACCCTTCAGGTTGCCACCATGAACAACCCGATGATGCTGGCAGGCCTGAAATCCGGCGAGCTGGATCTGGGCATCGGTCGAATGGCCGATCCGGAGCTGATGGGCGGTCTGCACTATGAGCTGCTGTTTCTTGAATCCCTCAAGCTGGTGGTTCGTCCCAATCACCCTCTGCTCCACGAAACCATGACCCTGAGCCGGGTGATGGAGTGGCCGGTAGTGGTTGCCCCCAAAGGCACCGCCCCGCGTCAGCATACGGAAGCCCTGCTGCAAAGCCAGAGCTGCAGCATCCCTGCGGGCTGTATTGAAACGCTCTCCGCATCTCTCTCCCGCCAGCTAACGGTGGATTACGACTACGTCTGGTTTGTGCCGTCCGGTGCGGTGAAAGACGATCTGCGGCGCGGGGCCTTAACCGCCCTGCCGGTTCCGCTGTATGGCGCGGGCGAACCTATCGGGATAATTACCCGTATCGATGCGGCGCTTTCTATTGGGGCGAGTACGCTGATAAGCGCGATCAGGAAGTCAATGCCTGGGGGGTAATCACAGCTCTGGTGCCTGTTTCTGCTCAGAAGCAGGCACCGTTCTCAGCGTGTAACCTAGCGATCGGCAAGGATTTTAAAGGTCTGGCTCCACTCTTCTTTGACCTCTTTAACGATTTCTCTAAAATCCTTGATAAAAGAAAAGGCAATGGCCTTTACAACAATCCGTTTTTCTTCGCCACGCCATATAATTGACCCGTCGCAAATATCACGCAGGCCGGAGTAAAGCGGATTTAGACGGGTGTTGTTATCATTAAACAACGCTTTTACTGCGAGGTGTTCTTTAAGCCATTCAATACGGGATGCAAAGAAATCGTCGGCGGAAACTCTATAGTGCTGCGTCCAGACAAGATAGATCCACCCCTCCTGACTGGAATCAGCATGGAGGGATTTTTTTAATTTTTGGTATAGATTCTCAACTGAATCTTCAAAGCCTGAACGGGTAACAGGATATAACACCTTTACTTCGATATGTTTCACCATCTCAGGCTGATTTGTTGTTCCTGACTGGTAAAGCGTTAAGTCACGCTTATAGTCCTCATTATAAATAAAGACCTCTCCATCGGATGCGGTATGTAAGTTACCCTCTTCGAAATTGATAAGATGGCATAGCTCGGTGCATAACCATAGCTCACACGCTGAATAATTAAAACGTGGATAATAATGTGTCGATCGGTCATTTAACATCAATGATGACTGGTTAAACACATAGAACTTCTCTCGTACTCTTTCGATTTCCATCAACTACGCTCTTCAGGCTACCCATTCAATTGAATCAAGAATCGTTGAAATTCGTTTACTGATAACGAGTCCTGCTGCCGCAACGGGCACGTTTTCGACAATAGTTTCGTTACCCAGTTGCACATTCACTTTCTTAATAACGATATTGAGGCTATCCACAAAGTGTTGAAGATCGTCAACTTCCACACTTAAATTATCAATAGTCAGGTAGCTAACACCCTGCTCCGTTATCGAAAAATGAATGTCCTGATGACTAAGCTCGTTGCAAAAAGCCGCTATCCATTGCGCTGTGGGGCAGTAGCAGGGTTTTATTTTCAGGGTTAACGTGTCAAAAATGCCATTATTAAAAGAGCATGCGGCCTGATCAAAATCAGTTAATATGACAGAGTGCGTCAGGAAAACACTGGAAGATTTTTTCATATCGTTAGTACCTTTACGCTCTCTGCGCCTTGCTCAACACGTTGATTAGTGTATTAAATTTTGTATGCTATAGTACATGCACCTTTCCTTCAATAGCTTTACTCACATGCCGCAACTTATCTGGTGCCTGGACGATTACTTTAAAAAGAAGAAGAAAGATTGTTATTTCGTCGTTTTTGGTCGTAAATTCCCCATCGAGCCAGATGGTGACTTTAAAGTAAGCGATGCCCCTGCTGGCAGGCAGGAATTATTGCATTGGTTTAAGTCAAATTTTCCACATATTGTTATTGAACCAGTATGGCCTCATAGCAGCCAGAGTTTTTATCTGGTCCTCGAAAGAGAATATGACGGTTCAGTCACCATCGAGTTTGACGATGAAAGCCTGAAGGCTTTTTGTGACGTCTGGGAAGATGACGACAAAAATGGTTGTTCCAGGGACGGGAATTTCACCTGCTACCATATTCCGTACGACTCTTATCTTGAGAACGAAGTAGATCACTAGTCCATAATGTGTCGCTGCGGATCATCACATATCGCCTGCAGCGCATTAACCAGCCTTCCGACATGAAACCCATCACACACCGCATGATGAACCTGAACAGCCAGCGGCATCAAGACTTTGTCACCCTGCGGATAATATTTCCCAATTGTGAACATCGGGGCGAAGAAGTTGGTGATATTGGGTACGTTGAGATTAAAGCTGGTAAAGCTCACCCAGGGGTTAGCCGAGATGAAAAATATATTTTCGGCGGGATCTTTCTGCGGTAAATACGCCAGATCGTCCCGGTAACGCGCCACGTCGTTCGAGAACCTGTTCAGAAACTGGCTAATATCTTCATGGTAAGGGCTGCATATTGACGAAAACGTCTCGGTTTGCTCATGAAAGATGGTATAGGCCGGATGGATCTCGTCCCATATCACCAGCTCGCCGTCTTTTATCGCCATCCGGAATTCCGGATACTTATTCAACAGTCGGGAGATGAGGTAAATCATGGTGGGGTAAAACGTCCAGCCCTGCGTCTTTATATGCTGCAGTAGCGCCGTAATGTCCAGCTGGACCGTCTGGCTAAAGGCACACTGGGCAAAAGACTGAAAGGCCTCATAGTGCTCCTTTCGTACCCAGCGTGATACATCAACCGCCGTATACCCTGCTCTCTTCTTTTCCATGTAAACAACCTTAGCGCCAGAGGAATAACCCGGGCTAATTTACAGCATGTTCAGGCTCTCCTCCAGCGAGAGGGCATCTCCCGGATTGCCTTTGCCTTCAACGGTATTGGTCAAATAGTTGTAATCAAGATCGATCCAGGACTGCAGTTTTGCCTCATAGTCGCCCGGATATTGCGCCTGTTCGATGGCCGGTAGCGTCTTAAAGTGCACCAGAGCCGTGCTAAAGGAGTCGGTCAGTTTCCCGGTGCTGTTGTATTCCGCCATCGCTTTCGCTGCAAACTCTTTTCGCCACGCGGATTCCTGGTCGAATGCCTCTTCCCATGCCGCTCTTCTTTCATTGGTGGTGTAGAGGCCGCTATCGTCATAGCTAATTAACGCCAGACTGTCCCGGGAAAGACCGGCAAAAGGATTGCTGCCGTTTCCGTTAACAAATTTGGTGGCCTGCGCGGCTCTGGCTAAACGTTCGGGATCGGAGGAATCAGGCACTTCGGCATTATTAATAGCCCGATTAGCGTCATACGCCGTTCCGGTAATTTTCGACAGCAGGTCAGTGGCTTTTGCGCCAAGTTCTTTCCTGCTGAGGCCTGCATATTCTTCTGCCCGGCTGGCGCTATCGCTTAATTGTTGCGCCAGAGATGAGAGCACAACCGTGCTTTTGACGCCGATGGCCCTGTTATCAGATATACCTGACGCGGCAGCTTTGTTTGTCGTGTGCAGAGTCTCTGCGGTAAGGCGGCTGGCGTTACTTTCAGGCTGAATGATCACTTTTACGTTTCCTTGTCGTCAGGGATCCGGCCCAGGCCGCGAATGACAATAATTCACTCCCTGAAACAGGGAGTGTTTAAAAGTACCTATTTACCTTCAGGCAGTCGTATTGATATTGCGTCCGATTGCCGGGTTCGAAGGTAACTGTGGGATCGACTCAAGAATGCCGGCGGCCACAGACTGCTGATTTTCGAGTGCTTTCTTCAGTACGAGGGTACTCGCCTGGGTCTTAACACTCAGGTCTTCAAGGCTGGTCGCCATTGAAGGGATCTGCGTTACATCCATTTTGCTCTCCTGTTCAATACTGCGAAAAAGGGAACCATTCACGACTTTAGACAAAGCCGTACAACCTTATCGGCATTTTAGCGCAGATCTTGAGCAGTAAAGCCGCCAGAGTTGGCGTTGATAAAACCACGCCCTTGTTGCAAACTGCCAGCAGGTCGTTGTTATCAGGGAATAAGCAACTGATGATACTGGGATTTGTGACGAGTAAAGATCTGCTCAACTGGCAAAATGCGCCTGCATCTCTGCCGCATTTTCAGTTCTATGAGCGGCATTGCGCGATCATTCGCACCACCTGCCCCGAAAAAATCCTGCCGGTTATCGCCCGTTTTGATATCCAGCAGGACGTGGTGGTCAAAACATTAATGTCGGTGCGACAGCTGCCGCAAAGATTACGCCAGAAATCGGTAACGCCGTTTGGGCTGCACAGCTTTACGCTGCTGGAAAATACGGCAACCGAGCTGTGCTACGGCCTGAGAGGACAATTCTGGCGCGCGGATTTTGGCCTGGAGGATATCCCGGACGGCCGCGCCTATGGCACACCACTGAAATCTGGTAACGCAAAGCTGCTGCTGCGTTACCAGGTGCGGCAGCTCGCTGGCGATCGGTATGAACTCTGTACCGAAACCTTTATCCACTGCCCCGACCGCGCAACGCGGCTAAAAATGGCCGGATACTGGCTGGCTATCAGAATGGGCAGCGGCTGGATCCGGCAAAGAACCCTGAAGGCCGTTAAGCGCGAGCTTGAGAAAGCAGGCTAACAATGCGTGTTCTGAGGCTGCAACCCGGTACATCCTCAGCATTTACAGGTATAATCCCGGAAATTTTTAACTGATTCAGATGCGAAGATGACAAAACTTACCCTGCAAGAACAGATGCTAAAAGCGGGTCTGGTGACCAGCAAAAAGATGGCCAAAGTCCAGAGAACGGCGAAAAAATCCCGCGTTCAGGCCCGTGAAGCGCGCGAAGCTGTTGAAGAGAACAAAAAAGCGCAGCTTGAGCGTGATAAGCAGCTCAGCGAGCAGCAGAAACAGGCTGTGTTATCGAAAGAGCATAAAGCGCAGGTCAAACAGCTTATTGAGATGAACAGAATCGAGATTACCAAAGGCAATATCGATTTTAATTTCACCGATAATAACCTGATCAAAAAAATCGCCGTCGATAAGCTGACCCAGGCTCAGCTGATTAGCGGTCGTCTCGCCATTGCCCGCCTGGTGGTTGATAGCAGCGGCAAAACTGAATACGCGATTATCCCCGCCGTTGTTGCCGACAAGATCGCCCAGCGCGATGCGGAAAGTATTGTCTTGAACAGCACCCTGAGCCAGGAAGAGCAGGACGAGGACGATCCGTACGCTGACTTTAAAGTGCCTGATGATTTGATGTGGTAACAGCCGTCAGAACGGGCTGACAAGATGAATGTTCATCTCTTCCCCACTGACGGGATGAACAAAATGCAGCTCGCTGGCGTGCAGCATCAGCCGGGGCGTCTTTTCGGTGCCGGGGATCAGCAGACCACCATAGAGATCGCAGCCTAAAATCGGGTGGCCCAGCTGCTGGCAGTGAATACGCAGCTGATGGGTACGCCCGGTCTCCGGCGTCAGCTCTACCCGCGTTAACGGCAGTAACGTCCCTTCCTGATAAAAGCGCTCAGTCACCCGATAACGGGAACGCGCGCGCTTGCCGTTAACGGGGCAAATCGACATCAGCGGAAACAGCGCCGGATCTCTGGCAATCGCGGCGTCGATGACCCCTTCATTGTCTTCCAGATGACCACACAGCAGCGCGGTGTAAACCTTGCTCACGCTACGCTCACTAAACTGCTGGCACAGCGCGGCATTGATCGCCTTACTACGCGCAACAACCATCAATCCTGAGGTCCCGAAATCCAGACGATGCACCAGGGTGCAGCCGGGAAATAGCTTTACCAGCCGGTGATGTACCGAATCGAGATTCAGCGGGTTCTTGCCTGAGAGGCTCAGCAGCCCGGCTGGTTTATTGATCAGCACCAGGTGATCGTCCTGCCAGAGCACTTCGATCTGGTCATGACACGGCGGGGCTATAAAGGTATCGGTGATTGTGGACATCGGGCTGCCGGGCTTGAGGATGGGGGCGGATAATAACGAATTTTAGGAAAGTTTACCCCTGTTTTGTTTGATAAGATAGAAACAGGGATGCCAGTGGATAAGAGTGAGACTTTACGTGATAAAAAAGAACAGAATCGTTGTTGACTATTCATTATCAGTTTTAGAGCGAGATAAAGCCAGCAAGCTAATAAAAGCATACAAGAAAGAATATATAAAACCTTACGATTTCATTCTTTTTATCAGGAAAGTTGCCGTCACTATTTTTGCATTCGCTGCACTTTTCAACGTCATAGCTCTGGTTCAGCCGATTCTGCAAACGGCTCCCGACGGACATTTTTTAGATGGCGACAAAATATTAAACATCATGGTCCTTGGCCTTTTTGGGGTCGCGTTGATTTTGTTCGAAATCTACGATGCGGTTATCAATAAGGCGATGAAAAGACGGGCCAAACTGGAGCAGGAAGACGAGGAGACCACCCGAAAAGTTAAGTTAAACAGATACTTTATAGAAAGCATTACCAATACGGAAAGCGGTAAGGTCTACTGGAAAAACATCAAGGACTGCTATCGAAAAGAAGGGTTTATTTTTATACATATGATGGGTGACAGTTGTGTGATTATACCTGAAAGAATCTTCTCATCTCAACGTGAGATCGCAGAGGTTTTCGATTTTATAAAAACGCAGATAACACAGAATAAATAAAAATAGGGTGGATGCCGGAATCCCTTAGCACCATGGCATATCCGATAAAAGGCATTTTACGCCCTCAGCGAAACGCAGATGTCATTCTGGAATCTGACCCGCAATACAGAATGCACACCTGAAATATTTTCTCAGCACAGCGCGGTATTCATTCCAGACACAAATACCGCCCGGTGAATCGGCACAGCGAATTCAAGGACGAGCTTCACTCAGAACGTCGCAATCCACGCAGTAACAGGTTCAGCGCGGTAATGCCCTGCGCCAGTCGCTTATCGCTCTCATTACCGTCGGCAATCCAGAACGCGGCTTCTGCCAGGCTGCCGTAAATCAGCGAGGCCAGTCCTTCCGGATCGGCGTCATCGACAATACCTTGCTGAATCAGATTGCGGATCAGGTGCTGCATCGAATCGATACAAAGGCGATCCGACTCCGGTGAGGAACCGCCGAGTACCGCTTTTGCATCGCGCAAAACAATGCGCTGAAATTCAGGTTCCAGCGCCATCTCAAGGTAAGCCCGGCAACGACCGCAAAAACCTTCCCACGGATCGTCCGCATTATCAGAAATCGCCTGCAGACGCCGATCCATCTCGTTATCGAGCTGGTCCACAACTGCCGCCAGCAATCCTTTTTTGTCACCAAAATGATGATATAGCGCGCCACGGGTCAATCCTGCCTGCGCAGTCAGGTCGTCCATCGAGGTTTCAGCGTAGCCACGCTCGCTAAACACTTTACGGGCCGTCGCTAACAGCGTGGCCCGGGTCTCTTCCATCTCGGCGCGGGTACGGCGAACCATGATCGTCTCCTTACATAGGATATGAATGACTGTTTACATACGGTGCGTATGAATATAGGATTCTATTCATACGCACCGTATGTATTGTCGCTGTGCCACCTTGTCGTGGCAAGCAAATCCTACCGGAGAATAAGATGGCTAATCAGTACCGAGACCTTTTTTCTGCGCCTGGCACGGGTTATTTTGCCGCTGCCGGTCTCCTTGCCCGGCTCCCTTTACCTATGGCGGGCATTGGGATTATCACGCTGCTGTCGCAGTTGCGTGGCAGCTATGCGCTGGCCGGAGCCGTTTCCGCGACCTTTGTTATGGCCTATGCCCTGCTGTCGCCGCAGATCTCCCGATATGTGGATCGCTATGGGCAGCACCGCGTTTTACCCGTCGCTACAGCGATGAGTATCAGCGGCTTTCTCATCCTGATAGCGGGTTCTCACTGGAATGTTGCCAACGGAATTCTGTTTTTAGGCGCTTTGCTGGCGGGATTTATGCCCAGTATCTCTGCCATGGTGCGGGCACGCTGGACGGCGCTATACCGAAGCCAGCCCCGTTTGCAGACGGCCTATTCGCTTGAAACGGTGCTTGATGAACTGACATTCATTGTTGGTCCGCCCCTTTCGATTGGCCTTTCCGTAACGCTTTTTTATCAGGCGGGTCTACTGCTCGCGACGCTTTTGCTGCTTGTTGGCGTCTCTGTACTGGTGATGCAGCGTGGAACGGAACCCCCTGTCGTGCCGGTCAGTAACGCCACTGCAGGATCGGGGTCGGTCATCCGGATACCTGGCGTGCGGCTGTTGACGCTACTGATGGTGGCGATGGGTGTCATTGTCGGTACGGTAGATATCGTGAGCATAGCCTACGCCGAACAGTTGGGGCTTCCTGCAGCGGCCAGCCTGGTATTATCAGCCTATGCCGTGGGTTCCTGTCTGGCAGGGTTAGTCTATGGCTCGCTCAGGCTTAAAACGCCGCTCCATCGACTGTTGCTGCTGGGCGGAGTGGCGACGGCCGCAACCACCATCCCCCTGATACTGGCCACAAACCTTATCGCGTTGACGATAGCCGTCCTGGTGGCGGGCCTCTTTTTCGCCCCCACCATGATTGTGGCCATGTCGCTAATCGAGCGCCGGGTTTCCGAATACCAGTTAACAGAAGGTATGACCTGGCTGCTGGCAGGACTGAATGTCGGCATTGCGTTTGGTGCCGCGATCGCTGGTCAGGTTGTGGATGGCAATGTCGCGCGGGCTGGATTCTCCGTCGCCCTTGTAGCCGGCGTTGTGGTACTGCTTTTGGTACTATTGAGCCATTTGATCCTGCGTAAACAGCGTCGCCAGCACCCTGCTACGTGAATCTATGGGGTTACTTAACACACTGAATTGCTTATCATGGCATCCTTGTACAGTTCATGGTCACATGTTGTGGAGCCTGAATCGCAATACGGAGGGACAGAGATTGAGCGCAATGGGTAAAATTAACATCGCTGCTGCGATTATCACCGACATTCAGGGCCGTTGCCTGTTAGTCAGGAAACGTGGCACGCATTACTTCATGCAGCCCGGAGGAAAGCCTGAAGCCGGAGAGTCGCCGGAAGCTGCGCTTGTGCGTGAGCTTAAAGAGGAGCTCAACTTCATTGTTTCCCCTGACGAGCTTGTCCCGGTCGGCCGTTTCACCGATATTGCGGCTAACGAACCCGGGCATATTGTCTGTGCTGACATCTTTCGTATATCGACGGACAGAACGCGTTTTGAACCCACAGCAGAAATAGAGGAAGCGATCTGGTTTGAGCCGAACCAGCATCATATTAAGCTTGCTCCCCTTACTGAAAATCATCTGATTCCCCTGCTGAAAGAGGTTTAAACTTGCAGGCGGCTTTGAGCCTTGATCTGAATAGCTCCAGAGGCAAATCTGTAAAATAAGTACCATCAAAAAATCAAACCAATGGATATAGGACGATTTATGGCATTACAGGGAAGGCTAATACTGGATTGATTTGGTTGGAGGTAATCACCAATGGCTATAACAACACTTGCCCGTAGAATAATTAAAACTTGTTACTTCATCATTTCAGTCTTTGCTTTTGGTCATCTACTTCCCCATCCCGAATCTTACCTTCGCTACGGTATTGTCAGAAAGATAGCCTTGTTTATCAGTGATGATGTCAATGCCGAGTCAGTCTATGATGCATATTCATATATTGACTGGTTTATCATTCTGGCAATTACCATCCTTTTTTATAAATTAACTATGATGTTGATAAATAGAGCAATGAGCAAATAAAATGCCAAAATAAGGGAGCAATGCGCCCCCTCACAGCTCTTACCTCAATCAGCCCCTCTTACCCAGCGCGGTGCCATCATCTCTTTTACAAAGTAGCCGGTCAGTTCACACAACAGATCGCGTAGTGCATTCCCCGCGTTTCCCGCCGCCTTATGCTCACCGAGCACGGCACTCAGGGCCATGCAGTAACGACACAGATCGGTGCAGTCAGGTTCAAAACAGTATGAATTGGCGGGAAGTGTATCTACGGTAAAGCTGTCGACAAGACATTCCGGGATCGGATCAAGTAACCCCGGTTTGAGCTGCGCCAGGCAAGCGTGAAGCTTATGGCTGAGCGCCTGATGCTGCATGGGTTCAGTGCTTTCCGCCAGCAGAGTGGCGACGTAATCACAGGCTCTGGCCTGTTCAATAAAGTCTGGAACCGGGATAAGAGGAAAACCGGGTTGAGCGTGGGTAAAACTGAGGACTGTTGCCATAAGGGCTACCTCCAGTATTTGATGCTTATACCGCCACCTGAAATGCCAATTTCATGGTGATGGTGCCGGGCGAGATTGGCATTACCGGCATACTGGAACCGGCGCGTCTTGCGACGCCCTCGCCCGGCCCACCATTGGAATGTAACCGAACGTGCAACACAAAAAAAGTGCGGATGCGCTTTGTGCCGCCAGTATGCTGTATCAGGATGCCAATCCCGGCACCTGATTTTGCAGGTGCGAGGGGTACGATAGAGGTTGGATTTGCTTAGAGGAAGGTGTTTTGCGTCTTAAACCAGGCGGGAATGTAACTCTGGAATCTTGCACGCAAAATAGGATGAATGGGTGAAATATTTTAGTACCGCAATAAGACTCTCATATCAGCAAGAGTTCGGGGTCAGGAGTACCGCTTTTAGTTGATAAACCAAGCTGAAGGTCCGCTCTGTGCCAGAAGCGGAAGTTGCCAACATTTTTATCTCTGCCAATATGAGGAAGTAATGTTTTCTCGTTGTGACTCATAAATAAAACTGTGTCTTATCATCATGGAGATCTTTGATGGAATTCAATGAACATACCGGTGTTATGGAAGATAAATACGTTGCCATTGGTCTTGAATGGCTAAGTCAGATGCAGGGCGATAAAGAAACATTCCTATCACGTCTGCAAAGCGCACAGCATCAGTATATTAATGTGACTAACGATGCGGCCTTTTTTGGCAAAGATTTTGACATCACGCTTTATGGAACGGATATTGTCGCGAGTTTCTTCGCGCAGGCGAAGTCCTTACTCGATAACCGGAGGGCTTATGACGTCAGCATCGCCTCCCATATTATTCCTTGGGTTAAACAGCTTGGCAGAAACTGTTACCTCATCGATACCATCCCGGGTGCCCGAGAACGGGCTAAGCGCATGTTAGATGATAAAAAGGTTAATCCCGACACAGTCTTGTTTGAACTGGTTATAGCCGGTAACTATGCCGATAAAGGGTATCAGGTGGAATTTATACCCGAACAGAAAGGGATAGCGAAAACACCGGATCTAAAATTTCGGGATAATGAAGGTCAGGATTTTTATATTGAGTGTAAAAGACTACAAAAAGGTAAATATGAGACTGAGGAGAAGGAACTCCATAAGAAATTGATAAATCATGAAGAAGCAATAAACATACTTTATAATTTTAATTTTTGGTTAGATATTATTTATAAGTCTGAGTTAAAGGATGTTCCCCATGACTATATTTATGAGCATCTTAAAAATTTTAATAACCAGCATTACTCATGGAGTGATGCTTATGGTCAGGGCGTGGTGAAGCCTGCCAGTCTTCACACACTGCACGAAGATATTCTAAAAAACGGGTCCATCATGTTCAATACGAAGTTTGCCCGACTGATAAAGGGGGCGGCACTGCGTGATGAGTATTACAATATCTACGCACGGGCAAAATCAGATGACCGCGATCACCGATTTATTGAGTTTGTCGAGCAGGCATCCTTGGTCACATGGCGGTGCGTAAACCCAACATCCTTTGAGAGCCGTTCGAAACATGTCACTTCCCTTCTGAAAACAATCGACGATCAGCTTCTCCCGTATGGCCTTGGCATTGCTCATATCGCGATTGATGTCGATATTCAGGGTGATGTTGCTGACAAACGTCGCCAGAAAAATGCGGAAGCCATCTCTCGCTTTACGCCCCGCTCAAAGCTGTGCCGGACGATGGTTCATTACATGGTGCCAAGGATTGATGAAGATTCAGCGTGGATGGTGGATGAAACATTTGATGAAAGCCTGAACTATCCTCCCGAGTTTGCTTTTACGCCGAGAGTTGCCGTGTTTACGGACTCTGAGATCCTAGACAATGATCTGCCTGGATGGCGTCAGTAACCCGATTAAAATCGACGATGCTAGGTATATTAAGCCCGATGATTTCCCCTCACTGAGCGGGAAGTCACGGGTATTATCAGGTCACGATATGGACGGCATTTTGAATGAGCGTCTCTACTTTCACTTCAACAGGAGTCAGCAGATCCACGTCAACACCCGGTACATGAATCGAAACAATCAGACTGTAGCGTGCGTCTGAATCGTATCGCTCCAGGGCCTGACGCGTTCGCCACCATCCTTGTGCAGGAAAAACGGCAAGCTTGCCACAGTTCGCCAACTCAGCGGCTGAGCCCCGCCAGATATCCTGATGTAGCGAGCCGCGGTGACGCTGATTAGCGCCTAAAAGCCAGTTGTTATCATTTCCCGTTCGGCGGTCCCCTTCTTCTTCCGCGGCGGCATTCACTCGCACAATGAAGTCTTCATCCCTTTCATGAGGACGCTTCATCACGAAACGCAGGCGGTGAGAAGGATAATGGAAGCGTGATTTATGCCCGCGGGCGGACGGATTCGGTTCAATGAAATAGGAAAGCGTTACGTGCATCTCAACCTCAACACCCTGCAGAGCCAGAAGTTCATCCACAGGCCAAGGCAGAGCATGCAGGTTCATGTCCCGGGTTTTTACACCTTTGCGTGTTTTAATATAAGGCTTGAGGCTACTCTCCTCCACCAACGTCAGACTGTTGCTGACGCTCCAACAGGCCAGCTCCATATCGGGAACTCCCCATCCGCAATGGCGTACCAAGCTGGCATAACCCGTCTGACTGTTCGGAGGGAACATACGCAGCATTTCCGGTGTCCAGCGCGCAGAATGAGTAATGAGCGCGCGGATGGTCTCAGGGCGATAGCCAGGATAAAGATCCATCAGACTGGCAGCCATTCGGGCACATAACGCAGAGGCCGCGCTGGTAGCGTTAGTTGTCCAGTAAAGACGACGATGTGGATTGTATGCGGTAGTTAAAAGTTCTAGCTCAGGGAAGTTGTCTGCATCGTTACCGTTGGATGCTGCGTTACCGCCCTCAAACACTACGTCAGGCTTAAGCGGCCATTCACTGCTCCAGGCTGAAGAGGTTGAGGAAAATGGGCTTACGCCGCCCGCAGCTGCGACAGGCCTGAAATCAGCGTAATCCAGCGTGGTTTTCTCCGTAAAGGCCCCAACAGTCAGCGCATTCCACGCCTGCCCTGGATCGTGTATCTGATTGACCGACAGGCTGTCCGGATAGGTATTCCAGTGATTGCGGTCAAAAATATTGCCCGCTGAGAGCACAAACAAACGCGGGATAGGAGCCTCCGCGTCAGCATCGGCGGCCAAGCTGTCCACCATCGCCGACCAGGCAGATGGGCGGCCAAAATCACGGTAGAACGTTGACGTTACAGCAGAACTGAAAACGCGGCGCCTGCTGCCGTTAAAGACCTCTGGCCGATTTACCGCCTCGCTGAACAGACGGGCGTGCTGTTTTGCTTCACCCACGTTTGCGCCCTGCGCAGGCGTAAGTTTCACCGACTCGAGGCGATGCCTGATGACAAGGGAGTTTCCGGAGGAGAGCGCATCATAAAGGTCACCGAATGCAGCCAAACCCGCCATGCCTGTACCGTGGTCGGCACGATCGTCAGTCCCCCAGTCTGGATTGACGGTATGCATATCATTTACGCTCAGGAGTGGTTCAAGGAGAGGGTGTCCCCGGTTAACGCCCGAGTCAAGAAGGCACACAAAGGGAACATCTTCATCTTCGGCGGGAGCTTCAAGGCGAAGTAGCATTTCCTGAGCCCACAGGCGCTGATCATCCTGCCTGAGCCCGGTGAAAAATTCTGCCGTGTCTTTAGCCCGCCGCAATTCGGCAATACAGTTAAGTAGCATTGCGCCCTGCGCGAGCTGATGCTGAGACCCAAACATCCAGGTCACGGTGCGCTCAGGAAATGTCACAATATGCTCACTTACCTCACAGTGTGTTGCTTCTACAAGCACCCTGAAATCGTGAAGAACGGCTACGCGATTGCCTTTCACGGGGAGCCAGACTTCCCACCAGAATGCCAGCGCTTCGTCCGCTGGGAGCAGGTCCGGAACATCAGTCCAGAGAGAGCGGAGGGTTGCGAGACGAATGTCCGCCAAGGTGTTAATCAGTGGCTTATTATCAGCGGCGACACCATCCGCGCGTGTTTTCCGGTTTACATAATCAATCAGATACTTTTCGAAGTGCTCGATTTTCCCTTCGGGAATAAACACATTTGCTGAGATAACATCCCCATCCTTTCGCAAACTCAGCAGCTCGATTCGTTGTGCCGGGTCACGTGGCGTTTCGTACTTCAGGCTTTCAAAGGCCAGTGGCACATCCGCCCGGCCCACAAATTCCACCTGTACACCCGCACCGCTGCGCAGTTCGGCCTGGTCCTGCGCTTCCTGGTTCTGAGCTGCGATAATACGTATATGCTCGAGTCGACTCAGGAGGAATCCGGCGTGCTGTTCCCGGTTGAGTTCGGGCAGTGCAGGACGGTTACCACGCGAGGTATGAGCAGTATATCTGAGCGCTGTTGATGTTCCTGGGAGTGTCAGGTGTAGTCTTCGTTTATTCTTGGGTTCCGTCATTTTTCGCTGGACTCAGTCCCTTATTCGTTAGCCTTCTACCGATAACATGCCGCTCTTCAAGCGCTTTTTTAAGTAGGTTCAGCTCCGCGCGACTGCTGTCATTCATGATGGCATCTTTGATTGATTCATCTGCTGCACGGCAGATTTCCGCATAGCTTAGTCCTTCCAGAAGTGCGGCCACACTGGCTTTGCGGAACGGTTTAGGAGCAAAGTCGCCCAAACGCGTCTGCAGCAGAGCCTGCGCCTGCTTCACAGAGGGTAGATGATATTCAATTACGTCATCAAACCGGCGGAACAGTGCATAATCAAGAGCTTCAGCATGGTTAGTTGCAGCAATAATGACGCTGTTTGAATGGTCCTGTTCAATCATCTGCAGAAAGCTGTTCAGTACTCGACGAATTTCACCCACATCGTTAGTGAGGGTGCGCTGCGAACCAATAGCATCAAACTCATCAAAGAAATAGACGCCACGGATCTCAGCGATGGCATCAAACACCTGACGCAGCTTTGCGGCGGTTTCACCCATAAACTTAGTGATAAGCGCGTCCAGGCGAACCTGAAAAAGCGGGATCCCAAGCTCGCCAGCCAGCGCAGAGGCGGTCATAGTCTTTCCTGTTCCTGGCGGTCCAACCAGCAACACTTTGCGGCGAGGTGACAGCCCGTGTTCACGAATGCGGTTCATCATCCGCTGCTCGCGGATGATTCGCTGAAGCTGAGATTCGGCTGAGGCTTCCAGCACAACATCAGACAAACGGTAGTCTGGTTCGCTGATACTGAGCAGGTTGCCAAGATCGGTACGAGACTTCGCAGCACCGGCGAGCGGTACAAGCTTGCCGTCTTTACCGCTGGCAAGCTTTGCTTTGCCTTTGTCAAGCATACCTACCAGCTCTTCAGCCAGCCGACCATGTCCCTGCCGTGCTTCGTGCGCAGCAACTTGCATGGCCACTGAGTAAAAGTGTCCATCATCGCGACTGATATGCGATTTAATAAGTGCTTTAATTTGCTCTGCGCTTGCCACGTTGTTAACCCTGCTATTCTGAGCCTGTAGAGGCATTCATTCCTTTAAGAGTGTAGCAATGAAGCGGATCCCGAGTAAATGTTATTCACCCTCTACACCACAATTAAGCCCCATAGAAATCACGGTGTGTTGCGCCGAAAAATTACTAGCCATTCAATTTCAGAATGGCCTTAAACCTTGCTGTTTTTTCAGGTTCTGAACACTACAACGACATTTGGTGATAACGATTGAATGTCTGCACCTCGCTCAAAGCCGACCTTGCCAATACAGCCCTCCTCCCAGGCATCCACCAGTCCCACAATCCCCCAAAAAAAATGGCAAACCCCCAATAGGTTTGCCATCCACGCTTATCTCATTTCACCGGGCACCCGACTCAAAACGTTTCCCAGTTATCCCCATCCGCCAGCGCCGGACGCTGTGGCGTATAAGTTGCTGCCGGAGCCGCTTTCTGTGCCGGACGTGGTTTCACCCCGCCCTGCAAACGGAATGTACCCACCGCTTCGGTCAGACGCGCCGCCTGCTCTTCGAGGGATGCAGCGGCAGCGGACGCTTCTTCCACCAGCGAGGCGTTCTGCTGGGTGACGTTATCCATCTCGGTGATGGCCTGGCCGACCTGCTCGATACCCCGGCTCTGCTCGTCGGAGGCCGCCGCGATTTCCAGCATAATATCGGTCACACGTTTAACGGCGGCGACGATTTCGGTCATGGTGCCGCCGGCAGAGACGACTTCATTTGAGCCCTGCTCAATCAGCGTAACGGACTCGCTGATCAGCCCTTCAATCTCTTTTGCCGCGTTGGCGCTGCGGCTTGCCAGAGTACGGACTTCGCTGGCCACCACCGCAAAACCACGCCCCTGTTCACCCGCGCGGGCGGCTTCCACCGCGGCGTTCAGCGCCAGGATATTAGTCTGGAAGGCAATGCTGTTAATCACCGCGGTGATTTCAGAGATTTTCTTCGAGCTGGTGGAAATATTGCTCATGGTTTTCACCACGCCGCTGACGATCTGGCCGCCGTGGCTGGCTTTATGAGACGCATCTTCCGCCAGTTTGGTGGCGTGATGGGCGTTGTCGGCGTTCTGTTTCACCGTCGCGGTCAGCTCTTCCATGCTGGCAGCGGTTTGCTCGATGGCCGCAGCCTGCTGCTCGGTACGTGACGAGAGGTCGGTGTTACCGGCGGAGATTTCGCTGGTACCGCGATAGATCTCTTCCACACCCTGGCGCACGGTGCCGACAGTGCCGGAAAGCGAATGCTGCATTTTCTGCAGATCGTGGCTCAGACGACCCACTTCGCTGCGTCCGGTCGGCTCATCGCCCATGGTCAGGTCGCCTTTCGCCACCATCTCAATACGTTTCGCCGCGCGCTGGAGCGGATTAATCACCGTACGACGCAGCACCACAAAGGTCATCAGCGTCAGCAGTAGCGCCACGCCAAAGGCCACAACCATAATGATCATCCCGGTCTGAGAACGCTGCTGGGCAGCGGCGCTCAGCGCATTGGCGCGGGCGGTACGGATGTCCACGGCCTTCAGGAGGATTTCATTATAGGCGGCGTCCAGCGGACGCGCTTCTTCGTTTTCATGGTTAATGATGGCTTCAAACATGCCGTTTTTGGCATATTTCAACATCGGCTGCATACCGGCCATATAGGCATCGAAGCGGGTTTTCAGCTCGCCGTCCAGAGCCTCATCAGCCGGGGTTTTTACCCGACGATTCATATAGGCGTTGAAGTTATCCTGTGCCTGCTTAATACGCAGTTCGGACTCTTCGATATTGCGCTTCATATCTTCCATTTCGGCGATACGGCTGGCCGCACCGGCATGGATCATATTGATACGCGAAGAACGCAGCTCATTTGAGCTGTTGGAAAGCCCCATACGTACCTGAATTTCTTCAGTCACGTCGCGCTGATCGTTATCACCCGCCATCAGGTAATACGCGGCCAGACCGGAGCTCAGAGCAAACAGCAATAAAATACCGCTAAAAATGGAGGAGAAAAGTGGAACCAAACGAATGTGATGCAAAAAACTCAGCTTCTGCGGCTTGAGTGTTGCTGCTGTGTTGTCCATGGTAGTCGACTCTCTTCTGTAAGATATGAACACATTCACCCATCAAATCGTTATCGACAGATTTCCGCATTATCTTATGGACAAGATCGTTATGTGCATCACAGTTCGCTACAAATAAATGCAAAAAGCCAGCGGAAAAACCGCTGGCAGATGAGTTATTTATCGGAGAAATGAATGACTGTACGGATCGACTTACCTTCGTGCATCAGGTCAAAGGCTTCGTTGATCTGCTCCAGCGGCATACGATGGGTAATAAACGGGTCGAGCTTAATTTTGCCCGCCATCGCATCTTCCACCATACCCGGCAGTTGAGTACGCCCTTTCACGCCGCCAAATGCAGAACCGCGCCATACGCGACCGGTCACCAGCTGGAACGGACGGGTGCTGATCTCCTGACCGGCACCGGCCACGCCGATGATCACGCTCTCGCCCCAGCCTTTGTGGCAACACTCCAGCGCGGCACGCATAACATTAACGTTACCGATACATTCGAAGCTGAAATCTACGCCGCCGTCGGTCATCTCAACAATGACGTCCTGAACCGGCTTATCGTAGTCTTTCGGGTTAATAAAGTCGGTCGCGCCCATTTCGCGGGCCAGCTTGAACTTCTCCGGGTTGGTGTCGATCGCCAGGATACGACCAGCTTTCGCCTGTACCGCGCCCTGGATCGCCGCCAGACCGATACCGCCGAGGCCAAAGATCGCTACGGTATCGCCCTCTTTGACTTTCGCCGTGTTGTGAACCGCACCGATCCCGGTGGTCACGCCGCAGCCCAACAGACAAACCTGATCCAGCGGAGCTTCCGGGTTTACCTTCGCCAGGGAGATTTCCGCGCAAACGGTGTATTCACTGAAGGTACTGGTGCCCATATAGTGGAAAATCGGCTCGCCATTGTAGGAGAAACGGGTGGTCCCATCCGGCATCAGACCTTTACCCTGGGTGGCGCGAACCGCCTGACAGAGGTTGGTTTTACCGGATTTACAGAACTTACACTCGCCACATTCGGCGGTGTACAGCGGAATAACGTGGTCGCCCGGCTTCAGGCTGGTTACGCCCTCACCGACTTCAACCACAATACCGCCGCCTTCGTGGCCCAGCACCGCCGGGAACACGCCTTCCGGATCGTCACCGGAGAGCGTGAAGGCATCCGTATGGCACACGCCGGTATGGGTGATTTTTACCAGCACTTCGCCTTTCTTCGGCGGTGCGACGTCAATTTCAATAATCTTCAGCGGCTGACCCGGACCGAAGGCGACGGCTGCACGTGATTTCATAGTGTCTTCCCTTTTTGTAGAGAGTGTTTTCGTAGAGAGTGAATGGTTAGATTTATTTTAGATAAGAACGCAGCAAATGGCCGACTTCCGCCATTCTTACCGCCCGCTGGTCCGGCGTAGTATCACCGGTCACCAGCTCGTCTTTAAGATGAATTTCGACCATCTCGCCCATCAGACCGTTAGCCGCCCCGCGAACGGCGGCTATCTGCTGCAGAATGGTCAGGCACGGATCCCCGGATTCGAGGGCGCGTTCAAGGGCATCGACCTGCCCGCGGATACGGCGAACGCGAGTCAGAACGCGCTTTTTATCTTCAGGTGAATGTGGCATCGGGTGGCTCCTTGATACTATAGGGGGGTATGGTACTTAAATTAAGAGGCGTTGTAAATACGACGGACTCAGCCCGTCTCTTTTGCGTAAAGATACCGGGCGAAGGCAAACAGGTCCCACACACAGTCTATGTGCCATTCCAGGAGGAAAAGATGAGTTTTGAGCGAAAAAAGGAACGCGCACTTGCCATTATGGAAAGTAAAAACATGTGGCGCAGTAACTATGCTCCGCCTGCGCTGCGTGGATTATGGAAATTAGGGCTAAAGATCCCACCCTTACCTTTCGCGTCATTCTGGCAAATTACAGTAATCATGGGGTCTGGATTTGGTTTTGTATGGGGACTCGCGATGTGGTCTGCCACATGGCAAGGGATGGGCGTCCCACCTTCCCTGGCGATACTCAGGAGTCTTTTCTGCGGGGTTTTATTTGGCGCAGGAATGGCCGCATTTCATGGGTGGCGTAGAAAGGTCAATGGCCTGCCGGAATGGAAAAACCTGTGATTGACTTATAAACGACGCAGCATCGTTTAGATGCTGCTTCTGGCACGAAAGTGCGTGGCACTGAGGGTCCGCTGAGCGGGGAGCAGAAAATTCATTTCCCCAGTGGCACATGACCCGCTGTAGAACACTCTTCTCCAAATGCATACCCTGGAATTCCCAGGCCGCCAGACAACCCCCATAATGTGTTAATCCAGTCTAAATCTTTGCATTTCAGTCAGCATAATTCATGCGTGAATACCATCTGGATCATGTTTATTCAGGCGTAATCACTCTAATGTCTGCGAGTTTGTTATCCCAAAAAGTGAATTCGATTCCTTGATGGGCATAAGTGATAGTATGTTCATGAGCGCCAGGAACTGAACCGAACGCCGAGATGATGCTATTGCCTTCACGAGTAGGTGGCCCATAAACCTTAAGAACGTCATTTATTGAACTCTCTTTTCCTATACCTTTATCGGTTACACCGTCAAAAGTCACATATCCAGGCAGCTTGTAGTAGAGGAAAATCGCCCTTATTCTGCCATCCTCTCCATATGAAACATCTAATCCCTTCGCGGGAAGGAATAAGTAACTCCCCTTTGTTACAAACTCGCTGGAAAACTGGGTTTTGGCGTATTGAATGGAGTCATTTAAAGAGAGGTTTTTTATGCCGACACCAGGGGTAATCAGAAATTCATGATCATTTTTCGAATGGGATTCAGTCAATCCGCACCCTGTTAAAATTAAGCAAAAAACACTAATCAGCAAAGCCCTAACCATATGTAATCCCTTAAGATATTCCCCAATGGTGATTCGTGCCATATAAGTTACAAAAATCAAATGTGGCTATGAAACTTCTTAAACGTGGCTTCGTTGTCATCAACCCACTTTGCGATGCCAGGTTACCGTTAACCACTTCACGCTGCAACCGCGCTATCGTAACAGTCACAACCGGGCGCATACTACCTTCCAGGCCGTATTGTAAGTATCCTGTCCAGACGGGCCACGTGCTTTCAGATATCTGACCTAACGAGCCATCGCATTTGTGATGCCCGCTGCTCGCACACTGACAACATTAATGATGTCTGCCGACATAAGGAAATGAACATGGACTATAAGACAGTGGCGCTGTCCTGCATAATCTTTATCACGGCTATCTTGATGCTGTTACATGGCATCAGAGGAGCTCAGACAGGCGTGATTGTTGAAAGCAGAAAAGGCTCGTCGGTGAAAGATTACTATTACCGGGGCGATATTGGCTTTTACGTTAATGTCTTTTTTTACATCACTGGTGGCACTGCTATGGTGGGTTTCTCAGCCTGGCTTTTAATGAGGGGCTTAGGGTACTGGTAATCCCCGCACCAGATTAAGTTGCTACTTTTAACGAATGAACAATCCGGGAGTTAAGACGTTGAAAACCGACTGGCACAGCGCATTGCTTACTCGTTCAACTGCCGTAGATAAAAACTACAAAAACACGCAAAACGTTCGTCGTTTCATGATGGATCAGTGCGGTGAGCATTTCCGTTTCGATCGCGAGTTCATGGCCTGGATTCGCGATGATACCCCCAAAAATTTGGGCGATGTGGTCGATGAGTGGCAGCGCAGGCAAGGATTAGCTACATAGCCAGCACCAACACCTTTATCTTCTCCGCCTTCTCAAAATGGTCCAGCTTCATTTCCATAATCCACCAGTGGGCTACTTCCATCAGCAATTCCGGGTCGTCATTTTTATTGGCGAAGAATGCATAAAACGACAGCCCTACACCGTTTCCTTTCGCGGCAATTTTCGCATCACAAACGTTGATGATTTTAGCCTTAATACTTGCTCTCATTGGTTCTCCTGAGGGATCCCTGCCGCATAGAAAACCACTGTATATAAAACCAGGCCACCTGTCAGCCATGGCTTCACCCATCTCATAGAAATAATTAGTTACATTTAGTGCAAGACACATCGCGACACAATTAAAGAGAATGATTATCATTAGCCTTCTCATTTATAAGTGTGTCTGATGGGTTCTGCCCAACCTGCTGCGGAATGGGAATGACTAACAACGATTAGCGCAGCATTGCTGCTATACAAATTACCTGATGGGAACGCGCTTTATGTCTTTTGATAGCAAGGAGCTGGACGCCCGTTTATCCGCGTCAGCCGTAAAAAAAACCTTTACCCTTTCACTGTTGGCCCTCGCCGTGCATACCCTTCTCCACCCTGCCCTTGCCGCAGAGTCTACTCAGCAGCCGGATATTATCGTGGAAGCCAGCGTGGACGATACGCAGAGCGGCTCGCAGGATTACACGGTGAAAACCACTCGCGCAGGAACCAAAATGCGTCTGGCGCCGCGGGATATTCCCCAGTCGCTCAGCGTAATCACGGAACAGCGGATGCAGGATCAAAACCTACAGTCGATAGGCGATGCCCTGAAAAACACCACCGGCGTGTCGGCCAATATCTACGATAGCGAGCGCTCCAGTTTCTACTCCCGTGGTTTCCAGATTAACAACTATACCTTTGACGATATCCCGACCACGGTGAATGAAGCCTGGAACTTTGGCGATGCGGCGGGCGATACGGCTATTTACGATCGTATTGAGGTGGTGCGCGGCGCGACCGGGCTGATGACCGGGGCCGGTAATCCGGCAGCATCGGTCAATATGGTACGTAAACATGCGGACAGCCGCGAATTTACCGGCAAGGTCGATGCCAGCTATGGCAGCTGGGATAAACAGCGCTATGTGGCGGATCTCTCTGCCCCGCTGAATGAGACGGGTAGCGTTCGCGGGCGAGTGGTCGCAGGCTATCAGGATCAGGACAGCTGGCTGGATCGCTACCATAAGCGTAAGACGTTCCTCTACGGCGTGCTGGATGCGGATCTGACCGACCGCACCACCGTCTCGCTGGGCTATGATTTTCAGGAAACCACCACCCGCAACCCCACCTGGGGCGGCCTGACCACCTGGTACAGCAACGGCGAGCGGGCTAACTTCAGCCGCAGCAGCAACCCGGCGGCCGACTGGGCCCGCTACTACAATGATTCGCGCAAGGTGTTTGCCAGCGTTAAGCACAGCTTCGATAACGGCTGGAGTCTCAGCGTTAATGGCACCCATGCGGAATCGACCCTCGATTCAAAACTGCTCTATCCCTCCGGCTATCCGGACCAGCAGACGGGGATTGGACGTGACGGTTTCGGCAGTCAGGATAAGGGCAAACGCAAAATGGACTCGGTGGACACCTACGCCAGCGGTCCCTTTACCCTGCTCGGTCGCCAGCATGAGCTGATGGCTGGTATCAGCTACAGCCGCCAGATGAATCGCTACTACGGTTCAAACGCACTCATAGATAGCGCGACAATAGGCGACACCAATAACTGGGATGGTTCGATGGCGGAACCGACGTGGGGTGAGTGGACCCTGAGTTCGGACGATACTATCCGCCAGCGTTCAGCCTATACCGCCGCCCGCTTCTCGCTGGCTGACCCGCTGTCGCTGATCGTCGGTGCCCGCTATACCCGCTGGCGTACCAACGGCAGCAGCGGTGATATGGCGAAAAACAATATCACCCCCTACGCCGGGATGGTGTACGACATCAATGATACCTGGTCAGCCTACGCCAGCTATACCTCGATTTTTCAGCCGCAGACCCGCCGCGATGCCAGCGGCAGCTATCTGTCGCCGGTTACCGGAAACAACTATGAGACTGGCCTCAAGTCCGACTGGCTGGATGGCCGTCTGACGGCCACGGTGGCCGTGTTCCGTATTGAGCAGGAAAACGTCGGTCAGGCCGACGGGGACAAGAGCGTGAATGGCACCAGCGAGCAGGCGTATCGTGCGGCGAAAGGCGCGGTCAGCAAAGGGGCTGAGCTGGAGATTAACGGTGCCGTGACCGACAACCTGCAGCTCACCTTCGGCGCGTCGCGCTTTGTGGCGACGGACTCGACCGGTCGTTTTAACAGCTATATGCCGCAGACCCAGCTGAAGCTCTTCTCCAGCTACCGGCTGCCGATGCTGCCTGAGCTGACCGTCGGCGGCGGCGCGACCTGGCAAAACCGTACCTTCCAGGATGTCACCGGCCCGAACGGCAAGACCCGCGTATATGAGAGCAGCTACCCGCTGGCAAACCTCTTCGCCCGTTACCAGGTCAACAAACAGATTAGCGTTCAGGCCAATGTCGATAACCTGTTCGATCGTACCTATGATACCTGGCTTGGCACCTACAACGTGTATGGCGCACCGCGTAACTATTCGGTGAATGTCTCTTACGCATTTTAATCACAGCGCGCCGACGCGATCGTCGGCGCATCCTCTTTAACGCTTCAGCGGCTTGCCCGCCGTCTCCTTCGCTCTGAGCACCGTCAGGAAGGTAATCAGCGCCGCGCCCATAATATAGAACGCCGGAGAGAATTTATTCCCGGTGGCGGTAATCAGCCAGACGGAGAACCAGGGCGTGATCCCGCCAAAGAAGGCCACCGAGAAGTTATAGGCGATAGACAGTCCGCCGTAGCGCACGCCGGACGGAAACAGCTCCGCCATGGCCGCACTACAGGCTCCGTCGAAGGCGGCAATAAAGGCCCCGAGCAGCAGCATCGCCAGCACCGCAGACAGCATATCGCCCTGCGCCATCACCATCATTGCCGGATAGCTAAAGAGGATGAAACCTGCACAGCCGCTGAGCATCAGAGGCTTACGTCCGTAGCGGTCCGACAGATAGCCCATAAAGGGCACCAGCACGGCAATCCCGAACAGGCCGATAGTCGTGATGGCGTAAGAGTTTAGCTTTGAAAAGTGCAGTTCGGTAGAGAGGTAGCCCGGCATAAAGGTTTGCAGGGTCCAGTGACCGACGGCCTTCAGCACGACAAACCCGACGCAGAACAGCAGCGCGGCCCAGGCTTTGGTCACGGCTGCCCGGAGTGGTGCAGCCTCGGCTTTTCCGCTCTCCACCACCGCCCGGAACTCCGGGGAATCCTCCAGATGGGTTCGCAGATAGAGCCCAATCCAGCCCAACGGCCCGGCGATCAAGAACGGGATGCGCCAGCCCCAGTCATTCATGGCGCTTTCGCCCAGCGAGGCGGTGAGTAAAAACACCAGTCCGGACCCGGCGACAAAGGCCATAAAACCGAAGTTGTCGATCCAGCAGGTGAAGTAGCCCCGACGCTTGTCCGGGGCGAATTCCGCCAGATAGGTGGTCGCCCCGGAGGTTTCTCCTCCTGCGGCAAAGCCCTGGACCAGGCGGGTGATCACCAGCAGCACCGTGGCGGTAATCCCAATCTGGTGATACGTCGGCAACAGCCCCATCACAAAGGTCGCGCCGGAGGTGAGCAGGATCACCGTCGCCAGCACCTTCTGTCGCCCCACTCTGTCCCCCAGCGACCCGAAGTACAGCCCGCCCAGCGGGCGCATCACAAAGCCCGCACCGAAGACGGCAAAGGAGGAGAGCAGCGCTACGCTGGGGTCCCCCGCCTGGAAGAACTGCAGGCCGATTATCGCCGCCAGCGTGCCGTACAGCCCGAAGTCAAACCACTCCACAAAGTGGCCGACGCCGGTCGCCAGCAGCACCTTCCGCAGCTTGCGGGCCGTCGTGATTTCACCACTGGCCGTGGTTGTATCAAGGGATTGCTGTGTGCTCTGGGTCATTATCGCTCTCCGTGTTTCTATTATAGATATACATCTACACCCGGCGATGGAATAACGACCAGTACGGGGATGCTAAAATGTGATGCATCGCAGGATCGACACGTATAAACAGCCGCTACGATCACAGTTTATAAGCTTCCGGCAAAAAAAAGCCCCGCGGACGCGGGGCATTCTTCAGTGTGCTGCGGTTAGCCTCGCTTTTTCGGCATCATTCGCAGCAGGGTGTTGTCCTTCCAGAAATAGTGGTGCATCAGCGCCGCCAGGGCGTGAACGCCAATCAGCCAGTAGCCGAGATTCGCCAGCAGCACGTGGTACTCTTTCATCACGTCGACGATATCGAAATCCGACTCTGTGGCATACGGCATCACCATCCCAAAGGCCATCCAGGGGTTACCACGGTTGTACATCATCACCAGGCCAATCACCGGCAGCGCGATAAACAGGAGATAGACGGCCAGATGACCCAGGTGCGACATCCCGATGATCATCGGTTTTGGCTTCGGCACAATCGGCGGCGCGGGGTATTTCAGGCGAACCAGCAGACGCGTGACCATCAACACCAGGATGGTGATCCCGCAGGAGACGTGCACCATATTAAACCACGGACGGTAGCTGCGCGGTGCCAGACCGCGAAACTCCATTGCACAATAGGTCACAACCACCAGTAAAAAAACCAGCCAATGGATTGTGATTTGCAATCCGGAGTATTTGTTATTCATAGCATTTCCTGCAATAAAACGAGACGGTGCCAACATAGCGGGCTTTACGGCAAAATTCATTAATTTTTGTGTATAGATTGTCAGACCGTCATCGGAAAAGGCAGGAACCCCGGCGCAATGGCCGGGGGTTACACCGTCAGGACTGGAGGTACACTACCTGAGTTTGCAGATACTCGTTCAGGCCGTGACGCCCGTCGGCACCGCCGATCCCCGATTTGCGCCAGCCCGCATGGAAGCCCTGCATCGCCTCAAAGTTTTCGCGGTTGATATAGGTTTCGCCGAACTTCAGTCCCTTGATCGCCTTCATGGCGACGTTCAGATCCTGGGTATAGACCGATGAGGTCAGGCCGTAGTCGCTGTCGTTGGCCATTTTTAACGCCTCATCGAGCGTGTCAAAGGCCACTACCGGCAGAACCGGGCCGAACGTCTCTTCGTGCATGATCGACATCTCCTGGCGCACGTCCAGCAGCAGCGTCGGCGGGTAGAAATAGCCCTGACCATCCGGCGCTTTGCCGCCGAGCGCCACTCGCGCGCCCTCTTTCACCGCCTTCGCGACTTTTTCCTCAACCCGCGCCAGCGCGGCGGCGTTGATTAATGGCCCCATCGCGATATCGTTGCGCTGCGCCGGATCGCCAAACTGTACCGCCTTCATGGCTTCGCCCAGCCGGTTAACAAAGCGGTCATAAATGCCTTTCTGCACATAGACGCGCTCGGCGCAGTTACAGACCTGTCCGGTATTAATCACCCTTGAGTCGACGATGGCCTTCACCGCCAGCTCGAGATCGGCATCATCCATCACAATCGCCGGGGCTTTACCGCCCAGCTCCAGCCCCACTTTGGTGATATTTTTTGCCGCGGCGGCCATGATTTTTTCCCCGGCGACGACGCTGCCGGTCATGCTGACCATGGCGACTTTCGGGTTGCCCGCCAGCTCCTGGCCGACGGTCTCACCGCGTCCCAGGACCAGGTTAAAGACGCCTTTGGGCAGGCCAACGTCATGAACAATCTGCGCAAAGGCAATGGCATTGTTCGGCGTAAACTCGCTGGGTTTAATGACGATGGTGTTGCCGGTAATTAACGCCGGAGCCAGCTTGCGGGCAATCAGGAAGAAGGGAAAGTTCCACGGCAGAATGCCGGTGGTGACGCCAAGCGCCCGTTTAAAGACGAGAATATTTTCCCCCGGACGGTCGCTTTGCAGGATCTCGCCCTCGTAGCGGCGCGCCCACTCGGCCATATAGTCGATATAGTCGGCGGTAAAGGCCACTTCGACTTCCGCCAGCTGCTGGATTTTGCCGCCCTCGGCGACGATCAGCGCGCTGATTTCCGCCGCACGCTGGCGAATACCGGCGGCAATTTTGCGCAGCCAACCCGCACGTTCGATGGCCGGTAGCGCTTCCCAGGCCGGTTGGGCGCGCTCCGCAGCATCAATCGCCCGCTTCGCCTCGGCGGCTGTGCCGTCCGGAATACGCGACAGCAGGGCTTCAGTGGCCGGATTAATGACATCGATCCAGGCATCGCCCTGCCAGCTAACAAATTGACCATCGATATACATCGGGTGTTGCACGGTTGCCGTCATGATCCGCTCCTGTAATTGCATTGTTTTTAGCAGGTGAAATTGCTGTTAAAAATTGCAGTCAGAAGGACGGATAGCGAACCTTATGGTCGTTTTTTGTGAATCAACTCATAGAATGTAGCCAGATATCCCTGGCGAAACGTTACATTCAGGCAACATAAAATGCCCGTTTGCGCCGGACAACGCGCAAACGGGCATCGCTTTACGCCAGTGCCCGCAGGCCCGGCAGCGCCCGAAGGCTTTGATCCTCACAGAGCGTGCGCCAGGCGGCCTCGACCTCCGGCGGGATCGTAATATGCTCAATAAAATCACGGCCCTGCGGCCCGTATCCGCTGGCATCGTCGCGCAGGCGCGGCAGCTCGCCGATGATCAGGGACAGGTAGCGCTCCACCGCCCACAGCCCCTCCAGATCGCCCGCAAACACCGCCCCGTTTTCTCCCTGCTCCAGCACCGGCACAAAGCCCGGCCAGCTGCGCCAGTTCTCCGCGCCGCCGATATCGCGCCAGACGCGGGCAAAGGTCGCCAGGGTACGACGCTGCATTGTCGGATCCTGGACCAGCACGCCACGCGGCCGGGTGATGCCCTGCGCTTCCAGCAGGGTTCGGGTAAAGCGGGCATTTTCGCCGCAGTTGCCGGACGCCGTCTCGCACAGAATACGCTCCCGGGGGATCTGCCAGAAATGATGGGCGATATCCGCCAGAATGGTCGCCTCTGCCAGCCCGGTCGTCGGCAGCGTGTGGTAGCGCGAATGGCGGGCAACCGCCGCATAGAGAAAGGTGGTGGAGTGTCCAATTCCGCCGCTAATCACCAGCAGTGCCCCGGAGGATGCCGCCAGCTGACAGGCCGCGTCGATGGTCGGGATCGCGGCGTTACCGGCCAGCACAATGACGTCGTTGTCAGTCAGCACCGGTGGAACGGTGGTCTCCTGCTGTGCGAGCCAGCGACCAAGCAGATTCGCCGCCAGACGCGTGTTATCATTCAACTGGATTAAATCGGTCGCGAACATAGTTCCTCCTTATACAACAAACCCGGACCATGCTACCGGTTCAGCCTTTTTCGCCCAGTAGAGTGCTCCTAAAGCGCCGCGTGGATTATCATATACACTTGAAATGTCAGCAATGCTGGCTGTAGAATCCTTAGCCCCCTAACTATAACGTTTGTGATTCAATATTCGCCCCCGGCGCGCAGCCGTGGCAAAGGATGTGAACGGAGATAACGCAATGCGCCGGCCAATGTCAGACCCCTACGCACCGCGTGACTGGGCATCCCATGAAAAACCGATGCTGCTCGGTTCCCCTTCCACGCCGGTTCACAGCACGCCAAAGCGCATCGCTTACGGTATTGTCGGCCTGCTGGTCTGTATTACCGGCGCGCTTGGCAACGCGATGGTCGCCGCCAACCTGCAAAATTTACAGGGCACCTTTGCCGCCTGGTCAACGGAGATCGCCTGGCTTCCGGCGGTATACGTCATGACCAACGTCTCCATTAACCTGCTGCTTGTAAAGTTCCGCCAGCAGTATGGTCTGCGGGCCTTTACCGAAGGCTTCCTGGTGCTCTATGTCCTGGTGACCTTCTTCCACCTGCTGGTCAACGATCTGAACTCCGCCCTGTTTGTCCGCGCCGCCCACGGTATGGTCGCCGCGGCCCTGAGTTCACTGGGGATTTACTATCAGATCCAGGCCTGGCCCGCACGCCACCGACTTAAAGCCCTGACCATCGGCATTACCGGCTCGTCCCTGGCCATTCCCATCGCAAGACTGTTCTCCAGCGAGCTGCTGCAAATTGACGAATGGCGCGGGCTGTACGTTTTCGAACTGGGGCTGGCGCTGATCTCGCTGGCCTGCGTGATCGCCCTTAAGCTGCCGCCGGGCGACCGCAAAAAAGTGTTTGAGAAGAAAGATTTCATCACCTTTATTCTGCTGGCTCCGGGCATGGCCCTGCTCTGCGCCGTACTGTCCCTCGGGCGACTGGTGTGGTGGTTTGAAGCACCGTGGATTGGCTGGGCGCTGGCGGCCTCGCTGGTGCTGATCCTGACGGCGATAATGTTCGAGCATAACCGCAGCAACCCGCTGCTGAATACCCGTTGGCTCTCCAGCGGCAGTATTCTGCGTCTGGGGCTGATTATGCTGCTGATCCGCATTGTGCTGGCGGAGCAGAATACCGGCGTGATCGGCTGGCTACAGTATGTCGGGCTCCAGAATGAACAGATGACCCATCTGGCCTGGGCGATCTTCGCCGGGATTGTTTGCGGCATTGTCGCCAGCTGCCTGACGATCAAACCTCAGCGGCTGGCATGGCCGATTCTGACCTCGCTGGTCCTGATGATTGTCGCCTCTCTGCTCGACAGCCAGTCTAACTATCTGACACGGCCGGATCAGCTACTGATCAGCCAGTTTTTACTCGGCTTTGCCAGCGCCTTTTTCCTCGCGCCGGCGATGCTGGCGGGCATCGGCGGCGTCATTGCCGATCCGCGCAATCTGGTCAGTTTTTCGGTGCTATTTGGTATGAGCCAGAATATCGGTGGCCTGCTGGGATCGGCGATCCTCGGCACCTTCCAGACCTGGCGGGAGAAATACCACTCCAGCCTGCTGGCGGACCAGCTAAGCCAGGCCAGTCCGCTGGTGACCCAGCGTCTGCAGCAGTACAGCCAGATGTTCAGCAGCCAGATTAACGACAGCACCCTGCTGAATGCCCAGGCGCTGGCCCAGTTACAGACCGTCAGTACGCTGCAGGCCAACGTGCTGGCATGGAACGATACCTATCTGCTCACCGCCTCTATCGCTGCCGCGACCCTGGCCTGGATTTCCTGGCGGCTGCTGCGTCTGCGTATTACCGCCCGTCTGGCGCTGCGCAGAGCCACGGGGACCCAATAACATGTTTAACGTATACCGTATGGAGTCACTATGAGTCAGCAGGATGCCGCCAGCGCACAGGCGAACACCCGCAAGAATATCCGCATCGTCTCGCTGTTTGGCGCGGCCTCTATCGGCCTGGTCGGCGTGCTGGCGATCCTCTACGCCTGGCAACTGCCGCCCTTTACCCGCCACAGCCAGTTTACCGATAACGCCTACGTGCGAGGGATGACGACCTTTATCAGCCCGCAGGTCAATGGCTATATCACTGAGGTAAAAGTAAAGGATTTCGCGCAGGTGAAAAAAGGCGATCTGCTGATGCAGATTGACGATCGGATTTATCAGCAGAAAGTGCATCAGGCGCAGGCCCAGCTGGAGATGAAGCACGCCGCGCTGGATAATAATCTCCAGCAGCAGAAAAGCGCTCAGGCGGTCATCGCCCGTAACGAAGCCGCACTGCAGAGCGCAAAAGCACAGGATGTGAAGTCGCAGACCAACCTGAAGCGTGTCAGATCGCTGGCGACCAGCGGCTATTCGTCCGCCCAGGACCGGGACACGGCGCTGGCGCTTGCCGCCCAGACCAGCGCCGATATCGATCAGGCCCAGGCAACGCTGGAAGTGTCCCGCCAGGATCTGCAGAGCACGCAGGTTAATCGCGGCTCGCTCGAAGCGGATGTCGCCAGCGCCGATGCCGCGCTTGAACTGGCGCAGATCGACCTGCAAAACACCCGAATTATCGCCCCGCGCGACGGCCAGCTTGGGCAAATTAGCGTGCGCCAGGGTGCGTATGTCACCGCCGGTACGCACCTCACCAGCCTGGTGCCGCCTGAACACTGGGTGATCGCCAATCTGAAAGAGACGCAGCTGGCGGAGGTCCATACGGGTCAGTCGGTCACTTTCCGCGTGGATGCGCTTAACGACCGCCAGTTTACCGGCCGGGTGGAGAGCATTTCTCCGGCAACCGGCGTGGAATTTAGCGCTATCAGCCCGGATAACGCCACCGGCAACTTTGTCAAAATCGCCCAGCGCATTCCGGTGCGTATTGCCGTCGATGCGGACCAGACCGACAGCAACCGGCTGCGGCCGGGGATGTCGGTACAGGTGACGATTGATACCCGTGAGGCGTCGCAAAAATAAGCGACGCCCTCCGGGGCTTAGCCGCTTAACTGCTCCATCGCCTGCAGAATCCGCTTATCGGAAATCGGATACGGCGTCCCCAGCTGCTGGGCAAAGAGGCTGACGCGCAGCTCTTCGATCATCCAGCGCACGTCGGCGATATCCGCATCATCGCGTCGGGCGGGCGGGAGTTTGTTCAGCCACTGCTGCCACGCCTGCTGGAGCTGATCGACTTTCAGCATCTGGGCGCGGTCGCGGTGCGGATCGATAGCCAGTTTCTCCAGACGCTTCTCAATCGCCTGCAGGTAGCGCAGGGTATCGCCCAGGCGGCGGAAGCCGTTACCGGTCACAAAGCCGCGATAAACCAGCCCGCCCATCTGCGCCTTCACGTCAGACAGCGCCAGCGCCATGGTCATATCCACGCGCCCTTTCAGCCGCTTGTTGATATTGAAGACGGCGGTGAGGATCTGCTCGACCTGCTTCGCAATCTCCACCACCGTTTCATTCAGCTCGGCACGCACTTTTTCATGAAGCTGAGCAAAACCGCTTTCGGTCCAGACCGGCCCGCCCGCCTCATCAATCAGCTTATCGATACCGCAGGCGATGCAGTCATCAATCAGATCCAGCACTTTGCCGTAGGGGTTAAAGTAGAGGCCCAGCTTGGCTTTGTTCGGCAGCTTCTCGTGCAGATATTTGATCGGCGACGGAATATTGAGCAGCAGCAGACGGCGCAGGCCACGCCACATGGCCTGCTGCTGTTCCTGCGGATTATCAAAGAGCTTGATCGCGACACTGTCACGTTCATCCACCAGCGCCGGCCAGGCTTTTACGCGATAGTTACCGCGCTTCTGCTCGTAGTGATCCGGCAGCGTGCCAAAGCTCCAGATATGCAGACCGCTCTGCTCGATACCGTCATCGGCCACGGCGGAGAGGGTTTCCTGCACCTTGCCTTTTAACTGCTCTTTCAGCACCGTCAGGGAACGCCCTTCCAGCAGCTTTTTGTTTTTGTCATCCAGCACCCGGAAGGTGATTTTGAGATGATCGGGCACCTGATCCCAGTGCCAGTCATCCCGGTCGATGGTGACGCCGGTCATTCTGCGCAGCTCACGCTCCAGCGAGTCCAGCAGCGGCAGCTCCAGCGCCGTCGCACGGCCTAAAAACGCCTCGGCGTAGTTCGGGGCCGGCACAAAGTTACGACGCACCGGCTTCGGCAGGGATTTAATCAGGGCAATCATCAGCTCGCGGCGCAGGCCCGGGATCTGCCACTCAAACCCGGCCTCTTCCACCTGATTCAGCAGCGGCAGCGGAATATGGACCGTTACGCCGTCGGCGTCGGCGCCCGGTTCAAACTGGTAGGTCAAACGCAGCTTAAGGTTGCCCTGATGCCAGAAGTTGGGATAGTCCAGCTTACTGACGTTCTCAGCGCCCTCTTTAATCAGCATGCTTTTTTCAAAATTGAGCAGATCCGGCGCTTCACGACCGGCGGCTTTCCACCAGCTGTCAAAGTGACGGGCGGAAATGACCTCGTGGCTGATACGCTGGTCGTAGAACTCAAACAGGGTTTCGTCATCCACCAGAATGTCGCGGCGGCGCGATTTATGCTCCAGCTCTTCGATTTCGTTGCGCAGCTTCAGGTTTTCGCGGAAGAAGGCGTGACGGGTTTGCCAGTCGCCTTCCACCAGGGCATGGCGGATAAACAGCTCCCGGCACAGGGCCGGGTCGATCTGGCTGTAGTTGACCTTACGCGCCGCCACCACCGGCAGCCCGTAAACGGTGACTTTTTCCGTCGCCATCACCGCGCCCTGCGCCCGCTCCCAGTGCGGTTCGCTGTATGAACGTTTCAGCAGATGCTGTGCCGCAGGCTCCACCCATTCCGGGTCGATGCGGGCGGCGATACGTCCCCACAGGCGGCTGGTTTCCACCAGTTCGGCAACAATCGTCCACTTAGGCGGCTTTTTAAACAGGCCAGAGCCAGGGAAAATCGAGAAACGGGCGTTGCGCGCGCCGGTAAACTCCTGCTTATCGGCATCTTTCATCCCGATATGGGAAAGCAGCCCGCTCAGCAGCGCCACGTGCACCTCGCGGTACTCTGCCGGTTCACTGTTAACCGGGATCCCCAGCTCTTTCACCACCTGGCGCAGCTGGGTATAGATATCCTGCCACTCGCGCACCCGCAGATAGTTGAGGAAGTCGGTGCGGCACTGACGGCGGAACTGGCTGGATGACAGCGCTTTTTGCTGTTCGCCCAGGTAGTTCCACAGGTTCACAAAGGCGAGGAAGTCGGACTCTTTATCATGGAAGCGACGGTGCTTCTCATCGGAAGCCTGCTGTTTGTCCATCGGACGTTCGCGAGGATCCTGAATCGACAGCGCGGAGGTAATAATCATCACCTCGCGCACGCAGCCGTGCTTCTGTGCCTCCAGCACCATTCGGGCCAGGCGCGGATCGACCGGCAGCTGCGAGAGCTGGCGGCCCATCGGCGTCAGCTTATACGCCGTCTGCTGCTCGTCGGTGGTAATCGCGCTGAGCTCTTCCAGCAGGCGCACGCCATCCTGGATATTGCGCTTGTCCGGCGCTTCAACAAACGGGAACGCGCCAATATCGCCCAGCCCCAGCGCGGTCATCTGCAAAATAACCGAGGCCAGGTTGGTGCGCAGAATTTCCGGGTCGGTAAATTCCGGGCGCGAGAGGAAATCATCTTCCGAATAGAGACGAATACAGATCCCTTCCGAAACGCGTCCACAGCGTCCTTTACGCTGGTTAGCCGAAGCCTGAGACACCGGCTCAATCGGCAGGCGCTGCACCTTGGTGCGGAAGCTGTAGCGGCTGATACGCGCCGTGCCGGGATCGATAACGTACTTAATGCCCGGCACGGTCAGAGAGGTTTCCGCCACGTTGGTCGCCAGCACGATACGACGCCCGCTGTGGGCCTGGAATACCCGGTTCTGTTCGCTGTTCGACAGGCGCGCATAGAGCGGCAAAATTTCCGTATGGCGCAGATTCAGCTTGGTCAGCGCATCGGCGGTGTCGCGGATCTCTCGCTCACCGCTCATAAAGATCAGAATATCACCCGGGCTTTCGCGACCCAGTTCGTCCACGGCGTCAAAAATCGCCTGGAGCTGATCGCGGTCGGTATCGTCAGCCTCTTCGACGATTGGCCGATAGCGCACTTCCACCGGATAAGTACGTCCTGTGACTTCGATGATCGGCGCATTGCTGAAATGGCGCGAGAAACGTTCAGGATCGATAGTCGCCGAGGTGATGATAATTTTCAGATCCGGACGACGCGGCAATAGCTCTTTGAGGTAGCCCAGCAGGAAGTCGATATTCAGGCTGCGCTCGTGGGCCTCATCGATAATGATGGTGTCGTACTGCATCAGCAGCCGGTCCTGCTGGATTTCCGCCAGCAGGATCCCGTCGGTCATCAGCTTTACCAGCGTCCTGTCACTTACATGGTCGCTAAAGCGGACTTTATAGCCAATACAGCCGCCCGGCTCGCTTTTCAGCTCTTCGGCAATACGGTTGGCTACGGTACGCGCCGCCAGACGACGCGGCTGGGTATGGCCGATCAGCCCTTTGACCCCGCGCCCCAGCTCCATACAGATCTTCGGTAGCTGGGTGGTTTTACCCGAGCCGGTTTCCCCGGCGACAATCACCACCTGGTGGTCGCGGATGGCTTCAAGGATATCCTGTTTCTTCTGGCTGACCGGCAGGTTTTCCGGGTAGTCAATCGTGGGGCGCGCCGCTTCGCGCAGGGCTACACGCCCCGCCGCCTCGCCGATCTCCGCCATCATCTGCTGGAGAACCGCCTGCTGAGATTCAGGATTTTTAACCTTTTTCACGCCGTGCAGGCGTCGCGCAAAGCGCTGCTGGTCGCGCAGCATCAGATCGGCGATCTGCTGCTGCAGCGTAGAGATGGTCAGTTTTTGTTGTTCTGTCATAGTCTTATCGGGCAGCGCACTGCCGGAGAAAGGAATTTACGCAATTAACGATAGGATACCACAACGCAATTCTTCTTTTCTTGTTCAAGAAATTCGAACATAGGATTCGATATATTGCGCTATTCATCACGGGAATTTATCAATAGAGTGTCAGGAAATAACGGGACAACGTCCCCATTAAGACAAAAGGAATCATCCATGAGTAAGGTTTTAGTCCTTAAATCCAGTATTCTGGCAGGGTACTCACAGTCAGCTCAGCTCTCCGACTATTTCGTTGAACAATGGCGTGAAAAGCACAGCGCGGATGAAATCACCGTTCGCGACCTGGCCGCACAGCCGATCCCGGTTCTGGATGGCGAACTCGTTGGCGCCCTGCGTCCGAGCGATGCCCCGCTGACGCCGCGTCAGCAGGAAGCCCTTGCTCTGTCCGATGAGCTGATCGCTGAACTGCAGGCGCACGACGTGATCGTGATTAACGCCCCAATGTACAACTTTAACATCCCGACTCAGCTGAAAAACTACTTCGACCTGGTGGCTCGCGCTGGCGTGACCTTCCGCTATACCGAGCAGGGTCCTGAAGGTCTGGTAAAAGGCAAACGCGCTATCGTGCTGTCCAGCCGTGGCGGTATCCATAAAGATACCCCGAGCGATGTGGTCGCACCGTACCTGTCTCTGTTCCTCGGCTTTATCGGCATCACCGACGTGAACTTCGTGTTCGCCGAAGGTATCGCTTACGGCCCGGAAGTAGCGACCAAAGCGCATACCGATGCGAAAACCGCTATCGACAGCCTGGTTGCCGCATAAGAAACCCTGTTTTCCGTTACCCGCCGCCCGGCGGGTAATTTTCTTTCCCGCCTAATTGTGCAGATCGCTGCGCGTTTTCAGCAGAGTGTCTACGTTCTTATCCGCCCGGATAGTAATCTCATGCTCAATTTTCACGTTCATATTGATGGTGATCGGCTCTTTTGGTGCGGCCACTTCAATTCGTGGCGTGCAGCCCGCCAGCAGGAACAGCGGCAGTAATGCCAGCACTGCTTTCATCGTTTTTCCTCACATGTCTTATTCGCCCGGCACGGCGTTGGCGGCAGCGTTGCGTTCTGCTCAAGCCATGTCTGAAGATTGTCACCAAAGCGTAAACTGCGCCATAAGGTAAAGACGTTTTCCTCGTGGCGATAATTGAGATGGACGGTGCTGCTCTTGCCCTGAACCCGGCCGGTGCCGGTAATCGACGCCAGCAGGGTTAGATCGCCGTGATTATCGAGATCGACCCGGGTCCAGGAGCGGGAAATTTCCATATAGCGCAGCCAGTTGATGGCGGTACCGGCGGCCATATTGTCTTTCACCACCGCATCGGCCGTGTCTTTGTCGAGACGCAGCGTCATCGGCCCCGGATTCGACAGCCAGCCGTCTTTAATAATCCACTTGTCATTATTCAGCCACAGAGGCAATGCGCCGTTCACCGGCCCGGACATGGCAAACTGCTTCGGATTCAGCGCGCCAATAATCTCACTGGCGTCAATCCGCTGTAGCCGTAGCAGAGCCGCATCGTGCTGGGGCATTCGCAGCTGTTGCATGGTCACTTTCCCGCCGAGCACGTCCAGGCTGACGTTGGTCAGCAGCAGCGGATCTGACTCGCTCCAGGGCCATGCGCCCTGGAGATCGGCGGTGATATTACGCGCCGTCACCTGGTTTATCACTTCCCCGATACGCAGACTGACCGGGCCGCGTGTCCCCAGCTGCCAGCCGCCGTCGGCGAAGCGAAACGGCAGAACAAAATCCACCCCGTTAATTTCATTGTCCGGCATCAGGAGGCTTCCCGCTTTCAGTACCCCGTGACCACCGGCTTCGAACCCTTGATCGGCCGCCGCGGAGAACGCCACCTGAGCATAAAGCGTGCCGTCTCGCAGACGCATTTTCCAGTCGGGTGGGATCAGCGGCTGGAAGACGGTCAGGGACTGCTGCGGCCACCAGGCCTGCCCGCGCAGCCGTTCGCCGTCCCAGCGACCGTTCAGCCGTATCGGGCCGATAGCACGGGCATGGAGGTCGCCCTTAAACTGGAACATACTGGGATCGCGCCCGTCGACGCTGAACTTAAGGGTTGAGGGTGGCAGCACGCTGCCGCCGGTAAACTGCGTCTCTCCCGCATCCAGCGACAGGCCACCGCTGATGCGCGGAGCGGCGTCATCCCGCTCCCAGCTAATGGGCTGGTCAAGGGTCAGACGCGGCTGGCTGACGCGCATGGTGCCGTACCTGAGCTGATCAAACCCGGTAGAGAGCGTATTGAGCTGGATGCGCTGGTCCCGCCATTCGCCGGTGCCCGCCACATCCCAGCGCGCCTGCATCGGGGTAAAGTGCCCGTCGCCCCAGTAGCGCCACTGCCAGATCCCGCTGTCCGGCAGAAAGTCATCGGCCCTGCCGTCAAGATGGAGGGTAAAATCGCCCGTTCCCCGCTCGCTGGCGCGGAGGATCGCCTGCAGGCGACCATCGATGCCCTTGCGGGTCACCTTCACGCCCGCCAGCGGCCAGCGGCTGTCTTCAATATTCAGGGCATCAATCAGACGTCCCCGGGAGCGCAGCAGCGATCCGGGTGCAAAGGCCAGCTGCGGATCCATCAGGCTACCGCTTAGCTGCGCCTGCAGCATAGCGTACGCAATGAGATCCCCGACCTTGGCCTCACCGTTGAGCCGCAGCGGCATCGCGCTGTTATCCATGCTAAGCCTGCCGGGGCCAAAATTCAGTACCGCGTTGCCTTTACCGGCATCCCCGTCGGTGAGCACGTTCAGGCGACCGCTGATTTGTGCCGCGTCCAGCCCCTGCTGCCAGTTTTCCACTTTCAGACCCAGGCGTCCGCTTGCCGGTACGTTCTGATACGGCCAGCTCCAGCGGCCATCGCTGATGGTCAGCTGTTCCGCCGTCAGCGTCCAGGGGAGATCCAGCAGCGGCGCACGGTCATCGCGGGTGCGCACAACCAGCTGGCCCGCGTTTTCCCGCCACTCCAGCTCTGCATCCACCGGATCAGGCTGCTGCGGCAGTTCAAAGGTCGCTACCGCATGACCCTGTACCGGCACACCGTCCGGCACCAGCGGCAGGGTAAACTCGCCGACCAGTTTTACCGGCGGCTGCTGCTCAATAAGATGAAGTTCCAGCTGGCTGACGATCATCGCCTGGCCCCTGAGACGCGCCTGCACTTTTACCGACTCGCCCTGATAGCTGAGCTGCTGTACCTGCGGCGTCAGGGCCAGTTCCAGACGTCCCTGCCACTGCTGCCAGGGCGAAAGCGTCAGCCGCTCAACGCTAATCCAGCTGGCCGGGAGCATCGCCTGCCATTCGGCCAGGGTACGCGGGGAACCGTCGGTCGCATCGCTTTTCGGCAGCTGGCTCAGACAGGCGCTGTTAACGTCCAGCGCGCCTATCGCTAACCGCCAGCGGCTGGGATGGGTCAGGCGGGCATCGCTGAGCTGCGCCAGCTGGCAGTCACCCACAAAATAGCGCAGATCCGGGATGTGCAGACCGCGTGACGTCAGGCGGGGAGAGTCATCGAAGGCAATACGCGTCCCGACCGGAAGCCAGATCCCGGCGAGGCTGGGCACCCACTGGGCCAGCGTTAAGAACAACGTCAGCGGCAGCAGGACCAGAAGTAAAAGTAGCGCGATGATGGCTCTGACTTTACCCTTCATGGGTGTTAATATCCTGATTTAGCGAAAAATTATGCTTATCTGCCCTCTATTGTGGCATGTTTAGCCAGGCAGTTGAAGCCGGTGACGATTTCTCGCCATGAATGCTCTAAAATTAAGGTTAATCCGTCCCGGTTAAAATAAATTTTATAAATTGTTAGATAATTTTAAATATGCTAACGTGATGTCATTATCACAGGAGAAAGTCTTATGAAACTTGCCGTCTATAGCACTAAACAGTACGACAAAAAGTATCTACAGGCTGTAAACGAAACGTACGGCTTCGAACTTGAATTTTTTGACTTCCTTCTGACGAAAAAAACCGCCCGTACCGCCCAGGGCTGCGAAGGCGTCTGTCTGTTTGTGAATGACGACGGCAGCCGTCCGGTACTGGAAGAGCTGAAAAAGCTGGGCGTTAAATTTATTGCCCTGCGCTGCGCCGGGTTTAATAACGTCGATCTCGATGCCGCCCGCGAGCTGGGCCTGCAGGTGGTACGCGTCCCGGCCTACTCCCCGGAAGCCGTCGCGGAACACGCTATCGGCATGATGATGACCCTCAACCGTCGTATCCATCGCGCGTATCAGCGAACCCGTGACGCTAACTTCTCCCTGGAAGGGCTGACCGGCTTTACCATGTTCGGTAAAACCGCCGGGGTGATCGGCACCGGCAAAATCGGTATCGCCGCGCTGCGTATTCTGAAAGGTTTTGGTATGCGCCTGCTGGCCTTTGATCCGTATCCGAGTGCCGCAGCCCTGGAGCTGGGCGTGGAGTATGTGGATCTGCCGACGCTGTTTGCCCAGGCGGACGTGATTTCGCTCCACTGCCCGCTGACGGAGGAAAACTACCACCTGCTGAACCAGGATGCCTTCGCCCAGATGAAAAGCGGCGTGATGGTGATTAACACCAGCCGCGGCGGGCTGATTGACTCGCAGGCGGCGATTGACGCGCTGAAAACGCAGAAAATTGGTTCGCTGGGCATGGACGTGTATGAAAACGAACGCGACCTGTTCTTTGAAGATAAGTCCAACGACGTGATTCAGGACGATATTTTCCGCCGTCTGTCCGCCTGTCACAACGTGTTGTTCACCGGTCACCAGGCATTTCTGACCGCTGAAGCCCTGACCAGCATTTCGCAGACAACGCTGGAAAACCTGCGCCAGCTGGCAAACGGCGAACCCTGCCCGAACGCGCTCTGAGTGCAACAGGTACGTCAGCCCCGGCTGGCGTGCCCTTTTCCCGGAATTCAGACAATCTCCGATGACCCACGGCCCCGCGTCGTTAAAAATCTATTCCACAGTTTATTGTGCTATTGAAGTGTAAGAGAATTATGAAGAAAACTGCCGTACTCGTCCTGCTCAGTTCCCTGCTGGCAGGCTGCGTGAGTGAAAGTGACGTCGCCGTTACCGATACCCAGTTACGCAATCAGCGCTTTGTCCTGCAAAGCGTCGACGGGCATTCACTGCCCGCAGGTGAAACGCCGCCGGAGCTGCAGTTCGGAGAGAAAATGCAGCTGACGGGAAAGATGTGTAACCGCTTTATGGGCGATGCCCGCCTGAACAACGGTACGCTGAAGGTCAGCAAAATGGCCGCGACGCGGATGAGCTGTGCCGATCCGCAACTTAACGCGCTGGACGGCACCCTGGATACCATGCTGAGCGCAGGCGCACAGGTGGACTTAACCGCCAGTCAGCTGACGCTGGCAACGGCGACCCGCAGCCTGGTGTATCAGCGCGTCACTCAGTAGTTGCCGCAGGTTCCACCCGCCAGAGAGTGTTCGCTACAGCGTTTGCCGTTTGGCAGCGCGCACATGCCGGTGGCGGTGCCGTCAAGCTGACGGGCCACCGACAGGGTACCGCCAATCATGGCGCAGTTGGCCTGGCCCGAATCGGTCATGGCCGCTTTAAGCCCCGGCGGCGCATGCGCCGCGGTGGCCTGCTGGACCGGCTCACTGCTGCACGCCGTCAATAACAACGCCGCACACCCCATCAAAAACGCTGCCCGCATCACCTTCCCCTTCTGTCGAATAAGCGCAAACCTTTGCATCATAGGCATCAGAGGGGGCATTCGTCGAGTGCAGTACTGCCGTTTTATGCGCTACAGAAACATTTTTTATCAATTCTTCTATCGGAAGCACCTGAAAATCACCGTTATTGATGATTTCACACCGGGTAGTACACAAAAGCGAAAATGTTACCCCAGGCCCTTTGCTAGAATGAGAACATAACAACAGGGCCTGTGGGGTAATTCAGGCCCTTCTTTATATTGCGCAATGTGAAGGTGTCATATGATCACGACTGACGGTAACGGTGCGGTCGCTTCGGTCGCATTCCGGACCAGCGAAGTTATTGCTATCTACCCGATTACGCCCAGCTCGACCATGGCGGAGCAATCCGATGCCTGGGCCGGAAATGGCCTGAAGAACGTCTGGGGCGACGTGCCCCGCGTTGTTGAGATGCAATCCGAAGCCGGTGCGATCGCGGCGGTGCACGGTGCGCTGCAAACGGGTGCGCTCTCGACCTCCTTTACGTCATCCCAGGGTCTGCTGCTGATGATCCCGACGCTGTACAAGCTGGCCGGTCAGCTGACCCCGTTTGTACTGCACGTCGCGGCCCGTACCGTGGCAACACACGCCCTCTCTATTTTTGGCGATCACTCCGACGTGATGGCTATTCGCCAGACCGGCTGCGCCATGCTGTGCGCCGGTAGCGTACAGGAAGCCCAGGATTTCGCGCTGATTTCCCATATGGCGACGCTGAACAGCCGCGTGCCCTTTATTCACTTCTTCGACGGCTTCCGTACCTCGCACGAAATTAACAAGATTGTGCCGCTGTCGGACGATACGGTACGCGGCTTGCTGCCGCAGGACGCCATCGACGCCCACCGTTCGCGCGCGCTTAACCCGGAACATCCGGTGATCCGCGGGACTTCCGCTAACCCGGATACGTATTTCCAGTCCCGCGAGGCGACAAACCCCTGGTACAACGCGGTCTACGCCCACGTTGAGCAGGCGATGAACGACTTTGCTGCCGCGACCGGCCGTCAGTACCAGCCTTTCGAATACTACGGTCATCCGCAGGCGGAACGCGTGATTGTCCTGATGGGCTCGGCCATCGGCACCTGCGAAGAAGTCGTTGATGAACTCCTGACCCGGGGCGAAAAAGTCGGCGTGCTGAAAGTCCGTCTCTATCGTCCTTTCTCTGCGGAACATCTGCTCCAGGCCCTGCCGCAAAGCGTACGCGCCGTGGCGGTGCTGGATCGCACCAAAGAGCCGGGTGCTCATGCGGAGCCGCTCTATCTCGACGTGATGACCGCCCTGGCGGAAGCCTTTAATCGCGGCGAACGTGAAACTCTACCGCGCACCATCGGCGGCCGTTACGGCCTGTCATCGAAAGAGTTTGGCCCGGACTGCGTGCTGGCCGTCTTTAACGAGCTGGCGCTGGAGAAACCCCGCCCGCGCTTTACGGTCGGTATTTATGACGACGTGACCAATCTCTCGCTGGCGCTGCCGGAGAATACGCTGCCGTCCGCCGCCAAACTGGAAGCCCTGTTTTATGGTCTTGGCAGCGACGGCAGCGTCTCGGCTACCAAGAACAATATCAAGATTATCGGTAATGCCACGCCGTGGTATGCCCAGGGCTACTTCGTCTATGACTCGAAGAAAGCCGGTGGCCTGACGGTATCGCATCTGCGCGTCAGCGAGCAGCCGATCCGCTCCGCTTATCTGGTGTCGCAGGCCGATTTCGTCGGCTGCCATCAGCTGCAGTTTATTGATAAATACCAGATGGTCGAGCGCCTGAAGCCCGGCGGTATCTTCCTGCTGAATACCCCCTACTCTGCCGACGAAGTCTGGTCCCGCCTGCCGCAGGATGTGCAGGCGGTGCTGAACCAGAAGCAGGCGCGTTTTTATGTCATTAACGCCGCCCGCATCGCCCGCGAATGCAGCCTGGGCGCACGCATCAATACCGTTATGCAGATGGCCTTCTTCCAGCTCACCGCCGTGCTGCCGGGCGACAGCGCGCTGATGGAGCTCCAGGGTGCCATTGCCAAAAGCTATAGCACCAAAGGTAAGGAGCTGGTCGAACGCAACTGGCAGGCGCTGGCGCTGGCCCGTGAATCCCTGTTTGCCGTGCCGCTGGAACCGGTCAATACCGATAGCCCAATGCGCCCGCCGGTGGTCTCCGATGCCGCACCGGACTTTGTCAAAACCGTTACCGCCGCAATGCTGGCCGGACTGGGCGACAGCCTCCCGGTTTCCGCGCTGCCGCCGGATGGCACCTGGCCGACCGGCACCACGCAGTGGGAAAAGCGCAATATCGCCGAAGCGATCCCTATCTGGAAGCCGGAGATCTGTACCCAGTGCAACCACTGCGTCGCCGCCTGTCCGCACTCGGCGATCCGCGCCAAAGTGGTTCAGCCCGACGCCATCGAACATGCGCCAGACTCACTCCAGACGCTGGACGTGAAGTCCCGCGATATGCGCGGGCAGAAATACGTGCTGCAGGTCGCGCCGGAAGACTGCACCGGCTGTAACCTCTGCGTGGAAGTGTGTCCGGCTAAAGACCGGCAGAATCCGGAGATCAAGGCCATCAATATGCTGTCGCGCCTTGAGCATGTGGAAGAAGAGAAAGTGAATTACGACTTCTTCCTTGGGATGCCGGAGATCGACCGCACCAAACTGGAACGTATCGATATCCGTACTTCGCAGCTGATCACCCCGCTGTTCGAGTACTCCGGAGCCTGCTCCGGCTGCGGCGAGACGCCTTACATCAAGCTGCTGACCCAGCTCTACGGCGACCGCCTGCTGATTGCCAACGCCACTGGCTGTTCATCCATCTATGGCGGCAACCTGCCCTCCACGCCGTACACCACCGACGCCAACGGCCGCGGTCCGGCATGGGCGAACTCGTTGTTCGAAGATAACGCCGAGTTTGGTCTGGGCTTCCGTCTGACGGTTGACCAGCATCGCCAGCGCGTGATGCGTCTGCTTTCCGGCTTCGCCGACCGTATCCCGACAGAACTGAATGAGGCTCTGCACGCGGATGCCACGCCAGAGGTTCGTCGTGAACAGGTCGCAGAGCTGCGCAAACATCTGAACGGTGTCGAAGGTGCAACGGAGCTGCTGACCGACGCCGACGCGCTGGTGGAGAAATCTATCTGGCTGATTGGCGGCGATGGCTGGGCCTATGATATCGGCTTCGGTGGTCTGGACCACGTTCTGAGCCTGACCGAAAACGTCAATATTCTGGTTCTCGATACCCAGTGCTACTCCAATACCGGTGGCCAGGCTTCGAAAGCCACCCCTCTCGGAGCGGTGACCAAGTTTGGCGAACACGGTAAGCGCAAGGCGCGTAAAGATCTCGGCGTCAGTATGATGATGTACGGGCATGTTTACGTGGCGCAGATCTCGCTGGGCGCACAGCTGAACCAGACGGTAAAAGCGATTCAGGAAGCGGAAGCTTATCCGGGACCGTCCTTGATTATCGCCTACAGCCCCTGCGAGGAGCACGGCTACGATCTGGCCCTGAGTCACGATCAGATGCGCCAGCTTACCGCGACCGGCTTCTGGCCACTGTACCGCTTTGACCCGCGCCGGGCGGATGAAGGCAAGCTGCCGCTGGCGCTGGACTCTCGTCCACCATCCGATGCGCTGGCCGAAACACTGCTTAACGAACAGCGTTTCCGTCGCCTGAACGCGCAGCAGCCGGACGTAGCGGAGCAGCTATGGAAGGATGCGGCGGCGGATCTGCAAAAACGCTATAACTTCCTGGCCCAGATGGCGGGGAAAGCGGAAAGCTGAAGTCCGCTCGCTCCGGGCATTTCTGTTTAATAAAATCGGAAAGAGACTGCCACCCTGGATATCATGCCTGGTAGTCTCTTTCCTGAAGTCAAAGATCTGGCCGGGTCAATGCTGACGCGGCCGCCCAGAGGAATTGATTCCTCCTGCTCACGCCTGCAATAATGTTGACTTGCTTAATAACCATCTGACTGCCATTTTTATCACTCTGGCCGGGGATTATTCCTCATCTAAGCTGGTCATCTGTTCTGTTTCAAAAATACCAAAAAATCCGCTATCACCTTGATAAACAAAACGTTCAAGTCTGGAGGTTTGTATGCCTTATGAAAATGACAGAGTGCAAAGTGAAAATGACAAATTTATTGCAGATTCTTCCGGTGAGTATATTAGCCTTAATGAGTTTACTTCAATTTCTGATGTTCCCGAGGATGATCTTCTGGCGCAAGAAACTGAAAGGCTGAGTAGCATCATAATAGATATTGAAGAAACCAATGACCTTATAGCTTTCTCCTCTGGTACATCACCAGGCAATAAAAAAAACTTATCAAGTATGGTTAAAGCGTTAATCGCAATTTGTGGCGCAGGTGCTGTAGGAACCTTTATCTATAATTTATTTAATCGCTCCCCTCAGCGTATGGATTTTCTCTCGACACTGAGTCCAGCAGATCGTCAGCAGGCAACCGATCTTATCGAGAATATAACGCAATTTAACGCCATGAACAGTTCTTCTGCACCGGAGATAATGACAACGAAAGAAACGTTATTACACTTGCTGATCGGTTCCTCGATTGCCAAATACCCTGAAGAATTAGGAGCGACAGAAAAGTTGACCAGTGCACAGCTAGCCAATAATTCAATACCTTACGCTCTGTCGACACCAATAGCAACGTCACTACTGGCGACCACAAAAAAACCGATAGTCACTGCAGACTCACGGCAAACAACCTCCTCGCCCGATACAAATGAGATGTTTGCTCCCCTGCTCGATAAGCAGGAAATGGAGGATATTTATCAGCTCGAACAGAAACCGCATGCCCGGCATACTCGTGATGCCAACCCACATTCAGTGGCAGCAAAACCTGGTAGTGGATATGTTGGTTATACACAGGCGATAAAGCTTCTTTTTCTTGATAAATTATCCTCTGAAAATCATGCTCAATACACGAATTTTCTCGCACCTTACTCTGATGATTTCTTTGAACATTATTTCGAATTTAGCAAAAATAGACTAAGCCTTCCCACATTAACAGTACACTTATATAATGTTTTTAATAAAATCTTCATTAAAAATTTCACATCAAAATCAACATCAATGAACAGTGAAGATTTTTTTGTACTACACGCGCTTCTCAATTTATCTCAGGCGTTAAAAAACAAAATCAATCCCGAATACAGCAATATTAAGTTTATAAATTTTTGGGAAGATAATAAAAAGGAGGCTGATATTCCCTCTCTTTATAAATATCTTAACTGGATGAGCCCTTTACCTTCCAGACCATTAGAAGAAAATTTGTACTCAGAAATAATAGATATCCAGGGTAACCTGGACGACAAAATAAAATCAGCAAACAGTAACAACCGCATAAATAAAATACCAAAACTAATCAAGCTAAATACAGATACTATAGCAAAAATCAGATCAGTATTGAACGAACGCAATGGCGTCAAACGTAGTGACATGAGATCAAAGCCAATAATTGGAATAAATAAAGTAAGTGGTCAATCTTCTGAGTTTTTACTGAAGACACAAAAAGAACTACAAATGGAAAATAACCACCTCAATGCTGAATTAAGAAATTTGGAAAAACATTCGAAACTAACAAAAAACACTTATCCTTCAGATAAAATAGAAGAATTACAAAAAACAAAATCTCACCTGGATTTAATCTATCATTCGAGATTTCAAAAAGAAAAGGCACAGAATAACAACCCCACATACAACATTCACGCTCATATGGCCGAATTAATTCCCTCAATGATTCTGGAAATATGTGTCAATCATGACCTTCCGAGTCCTCTGGATAACACCACATACTTACCGTTTGAATTTAACGAGAATACAATTGATTTCGCAAAACAATATTTTTATTCTATCCATCGAGATCTAATTTATTATGACTATGCTCTTAGCATGATCAAACAACAACCATCAATGCTATCCACAATCAGAAAAAACAAACAGAACAATCATGTGGATATTTACACTGCACGACAATCTGCAATAAATCTTCTTGAACCTATAGTAAAAAAAGATTTTTCACTTTCATCATCAGAATCCAGTGCGAAACTGGTCGATTTACTGATGAATGATGATGATTATTATAGCAGACTTTATTTAATTATCGCCGCAACATTATATCGACATATAACAAGAGGTCAGCTCGCTTCCTCACCTGAAGATTTTAATATTCAAAGAATTATAGATATCTATCTTCAGGAGAGCTACGATCTTAACAAGATAAACAATCTAAGAAAAGAGCCGGATAACTTCACATCACTTAGCGAACTAAAAAGCAACCTTCACTTCGAATCACAAATAGAGTACAATAAGCAATTCTCAGATTATAAAAGTCAATCTTCTATATTTGAAGCGGAAACAATTGCCCGCAACCTAATAAATTCGGCGACAATTCATAATCTTAAAGGCATTCAGAATATTGAATCGCTTTATTCCTCCCCCATTCAGGCAATCCGTTACAGATTTACGTCAGCACCGGGAGGATTAACCCTTCTTCAATTTGCAGATGATAATTGGTTAGTTATTTCCTCCTACAATGGGAACTTTGTTGCAAAAACGTTCACGGATACCGGAATGGGATCATCTGATGCAATGTTTGCTATTCTTAAAAAACCGCGAGAAATGCAAGGTAGCAAAATGGATACCAGCGGATTTAGGACTGATAGCGATGGTTATGTTATTCCGGATCGTTTCTATCCAAACATAAACAATAAAAATAAATCAGAGCAAAATAAAATAGATGCTTTCTTATCCAGATTACATAATACTAAAATAAAGGATGCGGCAGTAACCACAAATCCCAGAAAAGATATTAGCCGCTCAACGAAGACCAGCAGTTATGACATCATCATAAAAAACTTAGACCAGGACCTCCAAAGTCATGCCGAGGCGCTGAAAAAGACACTTGATTACTCAGGCTTATTACATAAAATAGCTACATACATTGTTCCTTTCTATGACGTCATTTACAAATCAGCTACCGATGAGGAATATCAACTTAATGCTGATGATATTGTTTCTATTGTATTTGATGCCGTAGATATCGTCATCACGGTCGTATCTGCAGGTATATCTCTGAGCGCATCAATAAGCAAGGCCATCACCGAATCGACTGTTCGCCTGAGCAAATCGGGGTTAACCAAACAGGCGTTAAAAAAAGCGGTGCTAAAAGATTTAATAACTAGTAAAGTTATTAGCAAAAATGCGTTCTCTGCTCTTGCGCATTTCGCAGATGATATTATAAACCCCGTACCTTACCAGGGCATTCATCATTTGTTTAAAAAGCCAGCCGCTTTGAACTTAAGTAAACAGTTTAAATCTGCAGGTCAAGACACACCATTAGCTGATTTTATTTTAAGAGGAGGTGGCGATTTCAGCTTCGGCTTGAGGAGTAGCTTTGTTGACACAATGACATGGAATGAATTTAAAGTACCCAAGCCTCGCGATCTTGTCAAAAGTGACAACACCGGAAAATTTAAAAATGTTTACTCGTTAAAAAACAATCCTGAGCAACTCTTTATTAAGAACAAGAGTAACTATTTCCCGGTCAAATACGATGATGTATTCGATACCTGGCGTGTGCAATCACCCAGCCATCTGGATAGTTATCAACACTCTTTCCCCATTGAAAGACAAGGAGAGAAATGGATACCAGCACAGCATGTAAACCTATCTACTCCCAGCCAAAAACATCATATAAAAAACAACGACGTATTTACTGATGAGGCGACGAAACGATTAGGTGAAAACAGTGTCAGCAAAGCAACCATTAAGGATGAATTACATCAGACAACCGGATCCGATAAAAACTTCCTCTATTTCAATGACGACATGGATATGTATATAAAAAATAATAATGAATATTATGATTTCGAATACCTGGCTCCCGATCAGGATGTTGCTTTTATTGGCAAGCGAGGTGAAAAAAGACTAGCGGTTATTTATAATCGTAACAAACAAAAATTCGACATCATCAACAGCTATTGGGATGATGGTAGCGAAGTGATCACCAAGGGGAGCCAGGGGAACATCTCAAAAACACTCAGTTATGACAAAGACACCCGGCTTTACACTTTAAAAACCGATTCAGAAGATATTTTTCTTGAGTACGATGAAATGCGCAATGCACTCAAAAAATCGTATGTTACTGGCGTAACCCGACTGGAGGGTAACGTCTGGAGAAAAGAGTATGATGACTTCTTCATTTACGAGGGGGGTTCTACAAATTCCCGGCTGGTTATCGATGGACATGGAGGGGAGACAGATACTTATCTGACATCTGAATTTAACATTCCTGCTGGAAGTCAGGTTAACTTTTACGCGCCACACGGAAAACTGCTTCTGGCATCTGAAGATGCACTGGAGGACTTCGTTAAAAACAAATATGAGTACGCTCAGAGTCTGACGAGTGGGCAGAAAAGCCCGGATTACACGCTCACTTTTTTTGAGGATTCTGTGTCCTTCAGAGAAATAGCCCAGAGAAACAAAGCCAATGTCCTTCAGATTAAATCAGGACACTCCGTTCAGCTTTCTGAAGTCATGCATAAAATTACACAAACAACGGGGCGCTCTTACACTCAATTTGATATTGCCGTTTGCCGCCCGCGCAGTGGCCTCGGAAGTCTTCTCCCATCAGGGATCTATGAGGCAAGGAAGAAGAACTGATAGCAAGATAGTGTTAAAAAAAAGCCCGGGCGGTTGCCCGGGCCTGTGAAACAAGAGGCGATTTTCAAAGGACTCAGTAAAGGCGTATAACCCGGACAGCGTATCCCGTCAGGCCATCTGTGTATAATGTCGAATTTGTATGGCAGGCAGATGACGCCTTTACGCTCTTTTCATATCCTTCTGATGAATAAGTCATATCATATTCATATTGCATAAAACCCCCTCTGTGACCGATTATAAAAGACAAAAGGACTGAAAGGAGGCATCAATACGTGCAGCATCACCCGGTAAAATCATCCCGCATCGCCTCTATCGCCTACGACGACCCCACCAGCACGCTCGAAATCTGCTTCCGCGACAAGAGCACGCTACAGTTTCTCGGTGTCCCCGCCAGAATTTTTCGTGATTTTTTAATCGTGGTATCGAAAGGTCGGTTCTATGACGGCGTGATCAAAGGTAAGTTTCCCCAGCGGCGTATGCGCTAAACCCTGAAGTTAATTTCATAACCCATCCGTTTTTCTTCCGCTTTTTTATGGCTACAGTCTCTTCATGCTGAAAGGAGAGACCGCCATGAAAAAGAGTGAAGATTATCTCAATGAAATGAAACAGTTGTGGAAAGACGAACCGCAGGGATCGCGCCGCTGGCAGTTCTGGTATCTGACGCCTGCCCAGCGACTTGCCGTGCTGCGGGAGCTGCTTTGCCCCCTTAGCCCACCGGAAAACCAGCCGTGATAGTGTCTAATTTGTATACTAAGAACGGTTAATTACTACGCCGATCATTAAAAAAACCAATCACCAGGAACGAGTATAAAGTTTGAACAATGTGATTCAGATCATTATAAAGTGCACCTGTGACGGACATACATCATTACATTTAGTTATATCTTGCTGGCAGCTTTGGTGTCGAAGCTGCCAACTATTTTCCCCGACGACTCCCCGCTAAATCACACGACGCAGCTTCGCACGGCAAGACGGTGACGCAGCTTCAGCGCAATACTTCCCAGCACCAGCATCATCACCACCTCAACCAGCAGAAAAGCGATCAGCGCCCGGGAATAGTCCCCACCGCTGCGATGCACCAGGGTTAAAAACAGCGATCCGAGAATAGCCGGTCCCAGACCCAGCGTGGCCTGCTGCAGAGTGCTCAGAATCGCACTCGCCGCCCCGGCATCGTGAGCGCTGATATCGCGCATCCCGATGCGATAAAAACTATTCACAATCAACGCCTGGCCGTAGCCAATCAGCGCCGTGGAAGGAACCAGCGCCAGCGTAGTGGTCTTTGTGCCTAGCGCATAGAAGGTTGCGCTAAGCGCCAGCAGACCCACAATCTGCACCGTCAGACCCGTCAGCAAAATGCGCCCCATACTCAAACGCGCAATCAGCCTCGGGGCAAAGAGCGCAGAAATAAAGTAGGCCACGCCCAGCGCCACAAAACTATTCCCGGACTGCCACGGGGCCATCCCGAGCCCTGCCTGCATGGTCAGCGCCATACAGAACATAAACGCGGACCAGCCGCTAAAGAACAGCAGCGCAATCGCGAGACCAAAGCGAATGCTGGTGAGATTCAGCAGGCGCGGCGGGAGTAAGGGATGAGCGCCCCGCTGCTCCTTGCGCAGCGCGTTGATCCGCATCCAGGCCAGCAGCGGCAGCACGGCGATCAGTAACAACTGCAGCGTCCACGGCCAGTGTAGCTCCGGTCCCAGGGCCATCGGGAACAATAGGCAGCAAAGCACCAGCGCAAGGCTGACGGTGCCCTGCCAGTCAATGCGTGAGTGCGTCTCATGCCGGGTTTCAGGGACATAGCGCCGACTCAGGGCCAGCACCAGCAGACAGACTGGCACATTGATAAAAAAGGCGTTGCGCCAGCCGAGTCCGGCGATATCCGCGGATACCAGCCAGCCGCCGCCCATCTGGCCGACGATAAACGCAATCCCGCCGATCCCGCCGTAAAGGCTGATAGCCCGGGCATGTGCAGTTCCTTTCAGGGTGACATGCAGCGTGGCGAGAATTTGCGGGACGATCAGCGCTGCGCCTGCCCCCTGTAGCGTTCGCGCCGCCAGCAGGCCATTAATCGAATCCGCCATGCCGCAGAGTAAGGAGGCCAGACCAAAGATGGCCACGCCCCACATAAACAGGCGACGGCGGCCATAGTTATCGCCAAGTTTACTGCCCATTGCCAGACAGACAGCGAAGGCAACGCCGTAGAGCGCCACGATCAGCTCCAGTTGCGTAGTGCCCGCTCCCAGCGACTGGGTGATTGAATCCAGCGCCACGTTGGTTATTGAGGTGTCAATCAGCGGCAGCATCTGGCCAGTCAACAGCAGTAGCAAACCGGCACGGCCAGGTGAATTAATCGACGAGTTCATTGGATCTCTCCATTGCATCATAAGTGAGTTGGCCGTAGCATCTGCGATAAATTAAACCGGTACCAGTTCTTGCTTATACTGGTACTGGCACTACCCTGCTGGAGGTCATATGACGGTAATGCAGCAACCTGAAGCTCTGGTCATCGCGCCCGATAACAGTCGTAAACAGCTTGGTGCGTTTCTGCGTTCCCGGCGCGAAAGTCTCGATCCCCAACGCCTGGGGCTGCCGCGCGTGGGCCGACGCCGCACGCCGGGCCTGCGCCGTGAAGAGGTTGCGATGCTGGCGGAAGTGGGCGTCACCTGGTACACCTGGCTTGAACAGGGTCGCGAAGTGAATCCGTCGGAGAGCGTGCTGCTCAACGTGGCAAATGCGCTGCAGTGCAGCCCGCTGGAGACGCGCCACCTTTTTGTGCTGGCGGGCCTTACGCCGCCGGAAACGTATCAGGGGATGGTCTGCGAAGGTATCAGCCCCGGCACCCGACAAATGCTCGACAGCCTGATGCCGCAGCCGGCCAGCATTCAGAGGCCAAACTTTGATATCGTGGCCTGGAATGACAGTTTTTGCCGTCTGATGGGCGTGGATTTTACGGCGATTCCTGAAGAAGATCGTAACTGCATCTATCTCTATCTGACCTGCGAAGCCTGGCGTTCCCGTATTGCAACCCCCACCGTTTTACCAACGTTCGTCTCTTATTTTCGTGCGGCGATGGCGGAGCACCGCGGCGATCCGGCGTGGGAAAATAAACTGGCGCGCTTTTTCGCCGCCTCACCTGAGTTTGAAAACCTGTGGCACCAGCAGTACGACGTGCGCGGCGTGGAGAATCAGGTGAAACATTTCAACCACCCGCAGCTGGGGCATTTCACGCTGCAGCAGATGTACTGGTATTCCGCGCCGCGCAACGGTTCTCGCCTGTTGGTTTATCTCCCGATGGATGACGCGGGAAGAGAGGCGCTGGCGTGGCTGGATAAACAGGGAGACGCATAAAACGTGCTGGTATTCGTCGCCGTAATCCGTACCATACGCCCATACTTTAAACGCGTTAGAGATTGCGACCAGGCATAGCGCGTCAGCAGTACTCCATTTGTCAGCCGGATAATAGTTAAATGCAAGATAATCAAACAGTTAATCAGAAAGAAAAGTACAACCTCAACAAATTGCAGAAGCGACTGCGCCGCAACGTCGGCGAAGCGATTGCTGACTTCAATATGATTGAAGAAGGCGACCGCATTATGGTCTGCCTGTCCGGCGGCAAAGACAGCTATACCATGCTGGAGATCCTGCGCAATTTGCAGCAGAGCGCCCCGGTGAATTTTTCGCTGGTTGCGGTTAACCTCGACCAGAAACAGCCTGGTTTCCCGGAGCATATCCTTCCCGCCTACCTCGAAGAGCAGGGCGTGGAGTATAAGATTGTCGAAGAGAATACCTACGGCATCGTGAAGGATAAAATTCCGGAAGGCAAAACCACCTGCTCGCTCTGTTCACGCCTGCGTCGCGGCATTCTGTACCGTACGGCAACCGAGCTGGGCGCGACCAAAATCGCCCTCGGCCACCACCGGGACGATATTCTGCAGACCCTGTTCCTGAATATGTTCTACGGCGGCAAAATGAAAGGCATGCCGCCGAAGCTGATGAGCGATGACGGTCAGCATGTGGTTATCCGCCCGCTGGCCTACTGCCGCGAGAAAGATATCGAGCGCTTCGCCGAAGCCAGAGGCTACCCGATTATTCCGTGTAACCTGTGCGGCTCCCAGCCGAACCTACAGCGTCAGGTGATCGGCGATATGCTCCGTGACTGGGATAAACGCTATCCTGGCCGTATCGAAACCATGTTCAGCGCCATGCAGAACGTGGTGCCATCCCATCTGTGCGACGGTGAGATGTTCGATTTCAAAAGCATTCGCCACGGTTCGGAAGTGGTCGACGGCGGCGATCTGGCCTTTGATCGGGAAGAGATCCCGATGCAGCCTGCCGGCTGGCAGCCGGAAGAGGACGATGCGTCTCTGGATACGCTGCGTCTCGACATCGTCGAAGTGAAGTAACCGCTCTGCCCGCTCAGGCGTTCTGCCTGAGCGGTTCCCCTGCTCTACACCCGCGATAGTTTATACGGCACCTCTTCCGGAGGCGGGTCGGGCTGCGGCTGAGGCTGGGGCGGACGTGGGTCGGGTATCGGCGGGGGATCGCCCGGGAAGGGATCGCCTGGAATGGTTTGACAGTGGATAACAGCGTTCATATGGGCCTCCTCAGATTGGGTTCCACCCTATTAAGGGTAGAAGCCTGGCTGCTGAAGGCAAAAAAAAGCCGACTATGCTAAGTCGGCGTCGTACGAATCAATTGTGCTATGCAGTAATTCAAAAAAGGAAGTAAGACAATATGGAGCGCAACGCCCATCGCTTGACGTTGCATTCACCTGCGAGAGAGAGTTTGCCGCGATTGGGCAAATCGTTTCTTGACCTCGCTCAATGATTCTGGCGTTTTTATGTTCATTTTCTGTTAAAAACGTTATTTTTTACAGCCATTTACTGCGATGTAACCACCAGGTAACACCTCCAATCAATACCACCAACATGACGCAGAAAATGGTAAAGCCCAGATGCCAGCCCCCGCCAGGGATACCTCCAAGGTTGACCCCAAAGAGGCCGGTCAGGAAAGTGCTGGGTAAAAAGACCATTGCCATCAGCGACATGTTGTAGGTCCGACGGCTCAGAGACTCCTGCATCATCTGGGCAATTTCATCGGTCATCACGCCGGTACGCGCAATGCAGGAGTCGATCTCATCCAGCCCGCGCCCCAGTCGGTCGGCGATATCCTGCATTCTGCGGCGCTGATCGTCACTCATCCACGGGAAACGTTCGCTGGCAAGACGCGCATATACATCGCGCTGGGGAGCCATATAGCGGCGCATCACTATCAGCTGCTTACGCAGCAGGGCCAGAAAGCCACGCGGGGGAAATTGCTGATCGAGCAGATTATCTTCGAGATCGATAATCCGGTCGTGAAGCTGTTCGATAAATTCGCTGGCGTGATCGGTCAGGCCGTCGCAGACATCCACCAGCCAGCCTCCGGCATCCGTCGGCCCGGTGCCCTGCTGCAAATCGTTAACCAGGTCATCCAGCGCCAGCACCTTACGCTGCCGCGTGGAGATAATCATCCGCTCGTCCATATAGACGCGCATCGCCACCAACTGGTCCGGGCGCTCATCGGTGCTGCCATTAATACAGCGCAGCGTCAGTAGCGTGCCGTCTCCCATGCGGGTGACGCGCGGCCGGGAGCTTTCCCCCGCCAGCGCATCGCGCACGTTATTCGGCAACAGCGGGGTGTCATTCAACCACTGGGCGCTTTCCGGCTGGGTGTAATTAAGATGAAGCCAGCAGGGATGCTGCGCATCAATCACGGTTTCATCCGTGAGCGGCTCCACGCCCCCTTTGCCATCCAGTGCCCAGGCGTAAACGGCATCCGGTACCTTAACATCCGTTCCTTTAATCGCTTCCACAGCGCCTCCACAAGGCTTTCTTCACTTTCGGTTAGTCTAGACGTCAGCCATCACAATTGCATCCTTCATGTGCATCCATCATGCTGAATTAACTCATAAATCAGCCGCCAATTCCCCGCACAAATTTAAGGGTAAAGAATCGCAACCGCGTGCCGTTAATATCGGGTGAACAGTTAGTTAAATTTCAGGTCTTCAGGAGTACGCCAGTGGCCAGTATTAAGCCGGTAAAGACGTTTGATTCACGGCTGGCGGCCACGCGCAATCTGGCCATCAAGAAGAGCATCGTCTGGTTTTTGTGGGTCAATATTCTCTTTTCGACCTTTATTCTCGGCCGGGCATGGTTCGCGCCGCCGATGGCACCGGTGGTGCCGATGCAGCCTCACGGGCTGCTGGAAACCATGATGGTGCTGGTGCTGACACTGTCCTCCAGCGTCCTGTTTATTCTTAGAAATGCCCCGCTGCAGGATGCGCCATGGCTCAGCACGATGGCGCGCATCTGCGTACCCATTATTGGCCTTAGCTGGGGCGTGGTGTTCTGCGTTCTGATCGCCAGCGGCGATCTGTGGATCATCTTCCCTTTCGCCGCCCTGCTGCTGTTTACCGCCCTGCTCTCGCTCTATTTCGATCCCAACGTGCTGCTCAGCTTTATCGTCCCCCTGTGGCTGATGATTTTTGTCGCCTCGCTGGTCTATGCAGCCAATCTGACGGTGCTGAACAGCATGATGTGGCTGCTGCTGGCCGGGCTACTGGAGTCGGGCCGCCGGGCGCTTAACGGCTGGTTTCTGCTGGCGCTGCAGCGGGAGCAGGAGAATAGCGTGCTGATCCATGAGCTGGGCAGGCTGGCCCATCGGGATCCGCTGACCGGCCTGGCCAATCGCCGGGGGTTTGAAAAACGGCTGGGGGACGAGATCCTGCGCAGCCAGCTGCTGCGTGAGAGTTTTGTCCTGATTATGCTCGATGTTGATCACTTCAAACGCTACAACGACCATTACGGACATCCGGCCGGGGATCGCTGTCTGGTGGCGATTGCGCAGGTGCTGAAGCGGGTGGCAGAACACGTGAAGGGCACCGCCGGGCGTTTTGGTGGAGAGGAGTTTGTGATGCTGCTTCCAACGGGTGATGAGTCCCAGGTCATGGAAGCGATCCAGGCCATTACCGACGGACTCTCGGCGGAGAATATTCCCCATCTGTATTCGCCCGTTTTACCGCGTATCACGGTCAGCCAGGGCATCGCGCGCTGGCTGCCGGGCATGGATGCACAGATGTTACTCACCAGCGCCGACAATGCCCTGTATCAGGCCAAGGCGCGGGGACGGAATGGCTGGGTTAATGCCACATTGCCAACCCAGCACGCCGTGCTCTACGCAAAATAAAGCCCGTGCAGGGGCACGGGCATCATCACTGCCAGCATAAGATCAGAACGAGTGCCAGTAGTCGCCCTGGGCGCTCGCCAGCGGCGCAGCCGGTTTGCGAACCGGAGCGGTTGCAACGTTCTGCACCTCATTCTGGCTCAGGCGGAACCCTTTGGTGCGATTTTCCAGTTCAGTCACCCGCTGCTTCAGCACGTCTGACGAACCCGCCAGCTCTTCCACTACCGTCACATTGCTCTGGGTCACTTTTTCCAGTTCGGAAAGGGCAATAGTAATCTGGTCTATGCCTTTTTCCTGCTCGTGAGTGGAGGCCGAGATCTGATCCATCAGATGACTGACCAGGCCCGCGCCGGAAACAATTTCCTGCATGTTCTTCTCCGCTTCGGCCACGATAGTCGCGCCCTGATTAACGTTATCACTGGTCACGCTAATCAGCTGCTTGATGTTTTTCGCCGCCTCGGCGCTGCGGTGCGCAAGGTTACGCACTTCTTCAGCCACTACGGAGAAGCCTTTACCGTGATCCCCCGCACGCGCTGCCTCAACGGCGGCATTTAGCGCCAGAATATTGGTCTGGAAGGCGATACCGTCGATCATGGCGATAATCTCCGTCATCTGACGGGCGCAGTCGGTAATCGACTGCATATTGGTCGCCACCTCGCCCATCAGATCCCCACCCTTACGCGCGCTGCCTACCGCCTCACTGGCGCGATCGTTGGCCTGACGGGTATTATCCGCATTGTTTTTGGTACTGGCAGCCATCTGTTCCATACTGGCCGCGGTTTGGATCAGCGACGCCGACTGCTGCTCCGTCTTCACCGACAGCTCGGCGCTCCGTGCGGCCAGCTGCTCGGAAAGGCTCATTGCCGTATGGGATGATGCCCTGATTTCACCGACCAGCGTGGCTATATTGCTGGAAAGCTTATTAATTCCGGGGATCAGACGTCCGGCACAGTTATTGCCGAAGTCAGGAATAGTAATGGAGAGGTCGCCGGATATTACCGCATCGATACTGGCTTTTACCGTATTGATCGGCGATACCAGATAGCGGGTCATATAAAGCCACAATAAAAAAATCGATCCAGCCCAGAGAATATTGAGTGTTAACAATAAAGTGCTACTTGCCGATAAAGTGACTGCCAATATATCCGCCAGTAAAAACACCAAAAGTAAAAACACCAATATAACTGTTCTGACGCTAGTATTTTTAAGCATAATCAGCCCTGCCGCTACATTATTCACGATGGTGTGCAGGAGTGTTATAGCACCGCCCTTTGGCTATTACATGCTTATTTTAATGCAAATCAATGTTCGCCGTTTATGGCGATACGTTTACCTTTGGATAGCACAACAAACCACATCAAAGATAAAAACCAGCTATAAGTCTCTACTAAATCGCAATGCCACAGATAAATAAAACAGATATATGATACAAACCAGCGCTTAGCAGGGTAATGGTTAATGGCCGGTTAACTCCAGTATGCTAAGCCTTAAGCAAGGCTTAAATTAATAACTTTATTCTCTATCAACCCTCATTTTTTATTCCTTCCAGTCGATAAAAAACTATCAACTGTAGTCGGTGCTGGCATTTATTTTTTTGATCGGCAGCAATTTTATAGCGCAGCGTTAAAAATTACTGCTAGATTATTTATACAACTCTAATAGAAGTGGATGACATGATGCTTTATGTCTCGTGGGACCCTGTGCTGGTCGGCATTTCATATCTGGTCGCGTTTATCGCTTCATTTATTGCGCTGGACAGCGCCGGTAAAATATCGACCTCCGGCGCAAAAGCGGCCCTGTTCTGGCGAATCGCCGGGGGCGCGACGCTGGGTATCGGGATCTGGTCCATGCACTTTATCGGCATGCTGGCGATGGAAATGCCGATGCTAATGAGTTACGACCTGCATCTGACCTTTATCTCTCTGCTGGCCGCGCTGGTCGCCTCGACCCTGGCAATCAATATCGCCGTCTCAGGTCAAACGCTGTCCGTCAAACGGCATCTGCTCGCTACCGCGATTATGAGCTCGGGCGTGGTGGTGATGCACTACCTCGGCATGGCGGCGCTGATGATGCACGACATTATCGTCTGGAATATGGGGCTGGTGGGCTTGTCGGTACTTATCGCCATCGTCGCCTCCGGCACCGCCATCTGGCTGGCCTTTAGCCTGAGGGTGAACAGCAAAGGTGTACTGATCAACCGTATTCTGGCCGCCATGGTGATGGGATTTGCCGTCGCCGCCATGCACTATACCGGAATGAGCGCGGCGGAGTTCCATAACCACGGTCAGTATATGAACGGCGGCGTCAACGAGATGGGGCTGTCCGTCTGGGTCTCCGCGACCACCCTGGTGATTCTCGGGGTGATGCTGATTGTTTCCATGGTTGATTCACAAATCCGCACCACCCGGCTGACCGAAAATCTGCAACAGCTTAACCAGCAGCTGGCGCATCAGGCCCATTACGATGGCCTGACCGGCCTGGCCAACCGCAGTAATATTGATATGCGCCTTGAAGGTTGCCTGGAGGACGCGGTGAAAAACGGGACCCGCTTCGCGCTGGTCTTTATGGATCTCGATCGCTTTAAGCTGGTCAACGACGCCTGGGGTCACCATGTCGGCGATCACCTGCTGGTTTCCGTGGCCAATCGTATTAGCGCCTGCCTGACGTCGAAAATGGTGCTGGCGCGCCTCGGCGGGGATGAGTTTGTGCTGATGGTCCCGGAGACGGACGAGGCGGAAGTGTCAGAGCTGGCGGCACAGATGGTGAATGCGGTAAAACGCCCCTTCTACGAAGCCGGGCAAATTATTCAGGTCTCCCTGAGCGCCGGGGTCAGCCTCTATCCTGAACACGGCGACAGCCTGCATATCCTGAAACTGCGCGCCGATACCGCTATGTACAATATTAAGCAGCGAGGTCGCAACGGCTGGGCTATCTGGCATGAGGGGATGACCCAGAAGACGCTCGCCGCACCGGCATTTTTGCAGGATCTGACCCAGGCCCTGGATCGCGATCAGTTCGAGCTCTGGTATCAGCCTAAATATCACGCCATCAATACCGAAGTCTCCGGCTTTGAGGCGCTGCTGCGCTGGCGTCACCCCACCAAAGGCGTGCTGCTTCCGGCGCTCTTTTTACCGCTGCTGGAAAAAACCGGTCTGATCCTCACCGTCGGTGAATGGGTGCTGGAAACCGCCTGCCGCCAGCTCCAGATCTGGCAGCAGCAGGGCCATACGGACTGGACCCTGTCGGTGAATATTTCCGCGCTGCAGTTTGACCAGCAGGATCTGGCCGATAACGTGAGCAGCCTGCTCGAACGCTACCCGTTCCCCCCTTCTCGCCTGACCCTGGAGATCACCGAAAGCACGGCGCTCAAGAATATGGAGCACAGCGTGGTGGTGCTGGAAACTTTAAGCCGTCTCGGTATTACGGTGTCGATTGACGACTTCGGCACCGGCTACTCCAATATGCTGATGCTGAAAAATCTACCGGCCCGCGAGCTGAAAATCGACAAGAGTTTTATCCGCGACCTGCACGACAACAATAAAAATGTGCGGATTGTCGCCACCATTATCGATATCGCCCATGCGATGAATATGAAGGTGGTAGCGGAAGGTATTGAAACCGAGGAACAGCAGCGACTGCTGACCAGCCTGGGCTGCGGCGTTCTGCAGGGGTTCCTGTTCTCCCATGCGGTGCCCGCAGAGCAGATCCCCCTGCTTCTGCCCGCAAAGAGCGTACCGGTCAGCATCGTGCGCAGCAATAAAAGGCCGCGCACCGTTGTTCACCATCATCCGTTGATTAAACATAAGAAGCAGGCCTGACGCCGGGCGTAAAAAAACCCGCGTCTGCGGGTTTAGCGTTGCGATCAGGCGTGTCCGGTATCGGACAGGGTCGCCATCATCCTCGGGAAGTTTGCCACATTGCCGGTGTCATACTGCGGCAGCGGGTTCACCTTTTTATAATCCCATTCCGAGGCGGCACAGGCTGCCTCGCTTCCTCCCTGCTGCGTACAGGCAGCAATGCGCTGTGACGGTACAACCGCACAGCCAACGGCAATAGCCAGAAACCCGGCGGCCGCCAAAACTTTCATCATCATCAGTAAACCAGCTTCTTTCTTACATTTGCCAAAAAACGGGGCGGATCGTGGCACGGCGCGCTGCAGATGTACAGAATTGAATGGCTCAGGACATAGTCTACTAAAGGGGTATAGCCGTCTTCAACCCACCATTATATATTTAATTATATAACGAGTATTTTAGGGGGTGACCTATGCGTAATCATTTTGGTAATGGCCTGAAAGCGGGCCTGAAAAGTACCGACACCTGCATGGCATTTATGACCGGGCGTTTCTGTTCCGAATACAATAAAGGCTACGTGCTGGGCTACTGCTATCAGATCGTCAAAAAAACCGGCGACAGGAAGTCCGCCGCCTGGGAAGCCGGTCGGCTGACAAAGCGCTATCAGCTTGATACCGCCAGCATGGTGGAGTTTTTCAGCGAGTATAAAGCCGACGAGACGATTCGCTGCTTCTTTATGGGGTATGAGGTGGGTTAAGCTCTATTGAAACCATTCTCGCGGGCCGGTTATACCAGCCCGTCATGAATATTTTTACAAAAAACAGCATCGGAACCGTTTTATCGGGCCATATACGTCGGTTGCGGCATCGGTCGTCCATAGCGCACTCGCCCATTCTTCGTATCGCTGTAGTTTCTTGCCCCTTTCGTTGACCAGGTCTCTTTTATCTTCGCACCAATAGATTCATAAAAGGCTTCCAGTTGATAAATATCTCTGACAATAAACCAGTTGCCACGATCGCAAACCGCAAGAGGAAATTCACCCGGTCTGGCTACCGCACCTAGAAACCCGCCATCTCGGTCCACAACATCCTTTTCATGTGCAACCATAAAAGAGGAAAAGTTGACCTGGGCACCATGACGCACGACGTTATGTTCAATATCATCAAAAGGCCGTGCTGGATCGACTTTTGCCACCTGGCTGTTAATGCCATTAATAATATCTTTTTCTTCTTTCGAATTGACCATAACGGTTCTTGGTCGACCCGCTCCGCGAAAAGTAATCATATCGTGAGCATCATAGTCTCCGGTATAAGGGATTGACTTCCAGTTATCCTGAGATTGTAGCTGGTCAATATTTCTGGGGTTGGTCAGGTCCAGAATCCCACTGGAGACCGAGTCGGCAAGGGCTGTTTTTTTGACATCTCCGGTATAAACTCCCTCCAGGCCGGTGTTATCCCAGTGACCAACATAACCAATAAGATCAATATCTTTAACCAGTTGAAACACGGCCTCATACTCTTCTGGATCTTTATATTTCGATTTCAACGAGCTGGGTTTGATGGTCTTCTCAAGAATATCGTGACCTTTTGCTTTCGCCCCGTGGCTAAGGGCATTGATAGTGAAGGGACCCGCTTCGCGGAAGCTGACGCAGAAATTGCCTTTCCTGGCCGCCACTGAAATAGCCGCCATATGTTCTTTCAAAATAAAATTTTCGGCAATCTCGACGAGCTCTTTAACTTTACTTTTCATCTTAGACCTCATTTTTCTGTTACCACTGAGTATTTTGCACGACCTTAAACGGCGAAAAGCTCGCTTTTCTGCAGATCGACAATATGTACCTCGGTACCGTTAATCTCCGTGGCGGCAGCCTTATTATCACTCCAGGTTTTAAAGATCGCCTCCAGGTCATCCTGATACGCTTTATCGATGATCCCAGTAATCACCAGGCTGACGTTAATAACCGAACCATCATCCTCCTCAGTCGCCTGCTGCTGGCTTTCAATACTGACTCTGGCCAGTTTCTGCTCTCCGCCGCTGCCCAGTTGCTGGCACAGGGTCTGCCACAGCTGGTTATTCAGCGCTTTCATATCCACATTGGCCGTCTGCACTATCTCGCTAGTCACTGCTTTCACCAGCGTCTGCGGCAGGCTGTTATCAAGCAGGATCGGCACAGTCACGGAATACATCAGCGACAGGCGCGGTCGGTTGCCCAGCGCCTGCCAGAAGCTACCCAGGCTACTTAAGTTTTCCTGTGGCGGAACAATACGGGTGTATGCTCCGGCAATACCGTCCAGGCTGCGGTTATTCAGTAGCGCCTGTAACGTCAGGGTCATGATCTGTACGGCCTGATTATCCGGGCTGCTGTCCGGGCCGTCCCCGTCGCTGCCCGCACTCTGCGCCTCCCAGTAAGTAATCAGATAATTGCAGCTCAGGTTCACCCACCCGGCCTGCAATACGCCGCCGCTCACGTTCAGACGAGAACGCTCGCTCTGCCGCAGCTGTAAATCCTCGTGCACGTCGTACAAAAAGACGCTGACGGTGGGCGTTGACTGAACACTGTCGACATCGGGCAAGTCAAAACGAATATCAATACCGCCCTTGTTATCCGGGTCGAGATAACCCTTTAGAGCGGCCAGCAACGCTTTATTCACGCCAACAATGGTATTAGAGGGTGTAATCGCGGACATAGTAACCTCGCTGTAATATTAAAAAGTAGCCCAGGGTTAGAGGGCCAGACGGCCCAGCTTGCCCAGCTCCCGGCTGATGGCATGTTCGATATGATGCAGGTGGATCTTTTTACTTTTCTCTTCCGCCGCCAGCACGGCGGCCAGTAGCGCAACGTTGCGAATATTGGCGCCGGTCAGTTCGCTACGGGTACCCAGTTGGCTAAAATCGACGTCATCCGCCAGCTTCAACGTCTTCGGCCAGATGGCCTGCCACATCTGCGCCCGCAGCGCGGCATCCGGCCAGGTAAAGCGGGTAATAAAGGTAAATCGCCGATTAAAGGCGCTGTCGAGATGGTTACGGTTGTTGGTCGCCAGAATGACCAAACCGGGGTAATTTTCCAGACGCTGCAACAGATACGACACTTCGATATTGGCGTGACGATCGTGGGCATCTTTGGTTTCGCTGCGCTTACCGAACAGGGCATCGGCCTCATCAAAAAACAGCACGCCGCTGTCGGCCTGGGCCAGGTCGAAAATACGTGCGAGGTTTTTTTCCGTTTCACCCACGTATTTATTCACCACGTTGGAAAGATCGACCTTGATCAAATCCACGGCCAGATGCTGCGCCAGCACTTCCGCCGCCAGGGTTTTCCCGGTCCCTGAATCACCGTAAAACAGTGCGCTGACGCCGGCTTTGCCGCCGGTTTTGTGGCTGAAGTGTTTTTCCGTGACGCTTTCCCGCAGCCGGATGGTCGCGAGGATCTCCGCCAGTTGCTTGTGCATCGCGGTCGAAATAACGAGATCGTCGAAAGTGCGTGTTGGCGTAATGCGCTGCGCCAGCTTGCCGAAATTCTTCCGCGTGCGGTGGGCCAGCGCCTGACGTAAATCATCCGGTTTAAGAGATGCAGTACTGTCCCTGAGCTGGCGGTAATACTCCGCCTCCTGCATTAGCTGCGAAACATCAGCCGGATTAAACGCATAGCGCTGCGCCAGGTTAAACAGCGCCTGTTTCTCTCCGGCGGCAGGTCTGGGCGACCACGCCTTCTGTAACAGCGCGGCTTTTTCATCAAGCGTGGGCTGCGGCATAGCAATATGCACGCAGGCCAGTCCGGAAAAGACGGGGACCGTCGCGGCGGCGTCGGCCAGCACAACCACCGGCAGCCGGATCTGCTTCAGCAGCGACGTCAGGGTTTGCAGATAACTATGCTCCACGGCGGATGGCTGCACGACGTTTTCCAGCAGCAAAACGGCATTATCCAGCAGGGCATCGCGGACAATTCCGATAATCGCCTGCTGCTGCTGCGCCTCCGGCAGGCTGGCAAGCCCTTCAGCATTGACGCATAACAGGCTACGCCCGTGCTCTGCCAGCAGAGTGGCCAGCGCCCGCTCCCGCCCGTCCTGCTCATACCCCTCCAGGACCACAATGGGGGGAACATCGTCGGCAGGCGTCAGGCAGAGACGGGCAATCGGCTCCACGAGAGCGGCCGGGTACCATGCCGACGCATCGGTCTCAGCCCGGTGCGTCCAGGCATGGAGTGAGGTCGTCAGCCGATCGTTGCCGCAGAAAAAATGCCATACGGCGATATTCAACGCGTAAGTTGATGGGGACTTTCTGTTTCCCACGGGCTTGAGCTCTGTCAGCAACTGAAAGCGAAACAGGGGTGATGCCGGATGCAGCGCCGACTGCAGCAGCTGAAACGCAATTTGCGATGTCGCAAAGAGTCGGGTCAGCAGACTTCGGCTGACGCTTTCCCCCAGCTCACCCTCAGGGAGTCGGGCATAGTGGTCGCTCAGGCGTGGCAATAGCGCGACCAGCAAAATATCGCGTTCGCCGGGGGTGAGATCGAAAGTATCCACCAGGAACTGCAGCCGCTGCGTCAACACCCTGTCGGCGTCGGGGAGATAAACGTCCGCCGTCTGTATCCAGCAGGGGTTTCCCTGCGGGGACTGCAGACGCCGGACAATCTCATCTTCCGGCAAAGAAAAATGTTCCAGACCGGCGGGGAATTCCCCCATACGCTGTACATAATCCAGCTGGAACAGCAGATCGATGCGCTCAAGGCAGAGGCAAAAATCTGCCTCGTCGCTCTCGACGACCGGCCGCGAATAAACAATATGTTCGGGAGAATAAGGCATATTTTATCCTGTCAGATGTGGAAGCGGCCAGAAAAGGGTTAGCGGCTGTTTAAGCCAGGGAAGTGCGGCCATGGTCAGCGGCCAGGGCCAGTCGCCCAGCAGATAATCAAAGGCCTCCGGCCACACCTTTATTTGTGGTGGAACGGTGTCATACACCACCTCGCCAGGGCGCTGTAAAAACAGGCTGCGAATGTCATTTGGCCCCAGCTTTTGCCAGCCCGGCAACTGGCGAGAAACCGCCGTCAGCCAGTCATCCAGCCGCTGTTGCTGCTGCGGGCTCAGGGGACTGAGTTCCGGCTGTGGCACATCGGGCGCAATCCCGCACAGCAGACGATTTACCGCCAGACGTGACGGCACCGGCTGCTCCTGCGCCCAGACCAGTCCGTCAAGACAGACTGCCGCCTGCCAGCGGGCAGAGTCGTGGATAAAACGATCCTCCCGGGTCAGTTCCAGCAGGGAGAACAGCTGCGGCAACAGCGGCCAGAGTATGGCGAGACCGGCATTGCTGACGGACTGTGATTGTGGTGACGGCTGCTGCGACGGTGATTGTCGCGGCTGATGCGATTGTTGTGCCTGTCGTGACAGCGGCGACTGCTGCGGCTGTTGTGATGGCAGAGCCTGTCGTGACAGCGGCGACTGCTGCGGCTGTTGTGATGACGGTGCCTGTCGTGACAACGGCGATTGATGCGTCTGTTGTGATGACGGAGCCTGTCGTGACAACGGCGACTGCTGCTGTAAAACCTGTCTGAAATACGTAGAAATGTGCTCTGCAACGGTCCGTCCCGCGCGCTTAACCACCGCATCGCGCACGGTTCCCTGCTGCCAGAGAGGCAGCAACCAGCGAAAAATTACCGTGGCTGGCGGTATCCGTGAGCCGGGCCGGGTGGCGCTTTCCAGAACCTGTACCACCAGTTCGGCGGGCACTTCCTCGTCACGAATCGCCTCCGTCAAGGCATTTAACTGGCGACTATCCGGGTAATGCTCACTTAACCAGCGTTGCCCCCGGGTATCACTAAGCAGATAAGCCAGCGCCGCGAAAGCCAGCCGACTCTCCGTTGCCCGGCGATAAAAGGCGGGTGGCGGAGGGGATGGTTCCGGTAATGCCATAAGCAGCATCCGCTTTAGCAACAGCTGAAGCCGGTCCATCTGCCGGAGCAGCAGCAGTGTTCGCAGCCTGACAGGCTGCAAACAGCACAGTGCCAGCGGATAGACTGCCGCTTCTTCATCAAACCCGGCCAGCAGAATTTCTGGATCGCGGGACTCACCGGGAGAACGGTTGCCCGCAGAAGAATGCAATTCCGGGCTACCGCTCCCCGCCTCCTTCGATAACGCATCCGCAAAGGCCTGCGCCAGTCGGGCATTAAACTGAGTATCAAACTGCAGGAATGGAATAGCTCCAAGATTTAATACCAGCTTATTTATGACGACAGGGGTTTTCCAGTAATATTGTTGAAGAATGTTTTTAATATTTTCAGCGCAAAGATAATGCGAGCGAAGTAATACTTCTCCTCGCGCACAAGAATTAATTGACACTTTAATCTTAATGCTATTTATATGCATGACGTTACTCATCTGCATCTGGGTAAGTTACAGCTTCATAATAAATGCAAGAGCGAAATAAACTGGAACAATATCGACGGAAGTCATCTCTCCTGAAAACGTTCCCGTGTGGCTATGCTTATCGCCGTTACCTGCATAACCTATTGTATTCGCCGCTGAGTTTCCACCTGGTATATCACCTGATTTTTGTAGTTCAGGATAATAGTTATCACCAAGAGAACTAGAACTATAACTCCTTACTATAGCATGATTATGCGATGGCATTTCATTAACAGTCAAAGCATGCCCACCGATATTAACAGAACCTTGCGGGGTAAAGCTCGCCGTATTATATCCACCCGATGAGGACTCAAGATTACTCGCCCCCCTGATGAATTTATCTCGCAAATCCGGCGTACCATTTTCCCCATTACATAATGCCCAGCCATCCGGAACGGCACTTCCGGAAAACATAGTAATCATCCCTTTTGGGATAACGGCGGATATATCCACACTTACGCCTGATGAGTCCACGGTAATACCAGAGCCTGCCTTGACACGGATGGAATCATTATCCACGGCAATCCCGTCGCCTGCACCTACGCAGATACCATTAGATTTATAGACCAGCCCGGAACCCAGATCGGTCTCCAGGCGGTTATTTTTAAAAATAAGCGGAGCGAAATCAGGATCGCTATAATCCGAATCTAATTTAAGCTGTAAAACATTATCAGCATCGAATTCAATACCGGTCCCTGTTTTAATGCTAATTCCATCCTCATCTGCGGTAACCCCTGAACCCGCCTTGATCTTAACGGCAACACCCTTGTCGCTTACGGTAATCCCCGTGTCAGCTTTTACACCTAATCCAGAAGAGTCCTGCACCAGACCATTGTCAAGATCGACAACAATCTGATTGGTATCTGTATTCACCATAACAGGGCTACAACCAACAGGGTCATTTTTAAAATTATATGATGTAATATCAGGCTCCAGCAGTCCGGAGTCGCTGATCCTCATCCCCTGACCTGCACGAGTCTGCCCTGAAGCCAACCCCGCAGCGCTGGCACCGGCATTCGCCATATCAATCAGATCGGCAAAATCACTCTGCAGTGGAATACTCCCGGCCTTAAAGCGCAACTTTAGCGCATCCGCCGTGGGGAGATCGCTCTGCGTCAGTACGCTTGCCTGTGTCAATACCGTTTTTTTAACCGCCGTTGTTTTCGCTTTCGTTACCGTGCTTTTTTTCGCTTTGCTTACGGTTGTTTTTTTATCGTTGCTGTCAGCCATTTTATTCCTCCGGATGGATTTTTTCTTAAACTGGTTAATCGTTATTCTTTCCTTAAAAACAGACTAACGCAATTTAAAAAACGCAAATAGAATACAGGAAAAATTCAACACTATAGAATTTCACTCTAACAGAACTCTATATGTCATTAACCATAAATTAATAATTCATAGCTTTAATGGCCAAGTATTTACAACTTCATGATAAAAGCCAAAATATAATAAGCTGGAAGTGCAGTAAAAGTATGAGCATGAGTTCCTACTGAAGCCGTGGCATTGTGCGTATGCTTTTCCGAAGCACCTCCAACAGCATCAATCAATTCTCTTCTTGGCGGACTGTTTTCATTCCCTACGGTAATTGATGTCGTACCTCCATCGGGGTTACCAGTATTCCATGTGTATCTTACATTATGTGAGTGTGGAGGAAGTTGGCTGGCCGTGAGTGCAGTACCAGCAATATCTATACTAATCTCACCTGGAGACTGTTGGTCGGTTGATACTTTGTAACTTTTCGAATCATCGCTGCCATCCAATGAAACTCCTCCGCTTTTTCCAGATTGTGTAAAGTCACCTCCGAGAATAAAACGGTCTACTAAGTTTGGCGTACCACCTTCCCCATTACATAATGCCCAGCCAGCCGGAACGTTACTTCCTGAGAACATGCTGATTAACCCCTGGGGAATGATCATATTACTCCCGACGCAGGTAAACCTCACCGTCATTCGAGATAGAATTTCACCAACAGGATCGTTGTCAACATCTGAAATTAGATTAACCGTCAGAACGAGAGGATCGATAAATAACGTACAATTGCTAAAGTCGTCCTCGGTGGTATCGAGTCTAAATTCATAATAAAAGCTATAGGTATCATACCCCATTGAAACGTATTCAAAAGGCTGCCAGGACAAATTTACCCCCACCTTTTTACGACCAACGATAGTGACCGTTGTTCTTTTTTTCTGTCCAGATGAATCAATTTTGACTGCCGGACATAAAAAGTGCGTTGAGTCTCCGTTCAATTTAGCAACAGCCTGAGTCGGCCCTGTATCGGTGTCAACGGCAAGGAGCGCTATTTTATCATGCAATTCAACGCCAAAAAAATGCTCCGGCGCTATAATAGTATCTGCTGTTGAACCTGGTGAAACATCATAAACAATGCTGTATTCATGTGTTAAATCCTGCTGCAAACGCCCCTGACTGTCCTTTACCAGCCCCCACCCGGTCCCGTTGTCACCCACCGCCTGACGGCCAATATTCGCCATATCAATCAGATCGGCAAAATCACTCTGCAGTGGAATGCTCCCCGCCTTAAAACGCCCTTTTAGCGCATCCGCCGTGGGCAGATCGCTTCCTGCCAGCACCGCCGTCTCCGCTTTTACTATCGCCGTTTTCTTCACTGCAATGGCGGTTTTTTTTACTGCCTCCGCAGCGCTTTTTTCCGCGTTGCTGATGCTTCCCTTTGGCTTAGAAGTGGTTTTATTACTTTTGCTGTCGGCCATCTTTTTTCTCCGAATCAGTTATTCAGTGTTCAGTCAGGCAGTAACATCCTGCGGCACATAAAGCAGTTCTTGATCGAGGATAATATCGGTATGCCATTCAGTGCCATCGTCCCCCAGCACCGAGGTGCGCTGGGCCTCGGTGGCGATACGCATCAGGCCAATACCCAGCTGCGCCACCGGCAGATGGCCGAGCGTCAACATCTGCATAATGGCGAAGGCGTCATCGCCTAAGGGAATACCGTTGTTTTGCCAGCGCTTATAGGTGGCAGCAAAATTTTTAAACTCCGGCTCGCTAAGCCAGACATTGAGCAGCGACACGTGGGCGGGGAACTCCGCCATAATGGTTTGCTGGAGCCAGGTCAGGAGCATAGCGGGGTCGATATTGCTGGCCTCCACCATACTGCGGTTATGGACGATGCTGACCACAAAGGAAAAACGATCCTCGAAGGCGTAGGCCGCCGTATCGAAATTCCACTGAAAACGCCAGGCCTCTTCCGCCGAAGGGAAATCGTCTCCGCCCGCCTCTTGTTCAATCAGCAGGGTGCAGGCAATGTTGTCCACGGCTTTGATGGTGGCCTCAATCAGCCAGTCACCGTCAGCGTCCACGGAAGCGACTTTGCTGACGGCCGGTGTATCGGGCAGGGACGCCAGGCCAGCCGGGCGAATGGTTATTGTATCGCCCACGGCCACCATGGAAGGGAAAGGACTCTGGGCGCTGCTGACCAGTAAACGCTGGTTCGCATTGTCGGGCTGGAGAGCGGCATCGGCGTAGTTCAGGCGATAATCCATATCCTGTAGCCAGATACTGCTGTTCTGCCAGCGCAAATTCTTCGCATTCCAGGCACTTTGCAGGCGATCCAGGTCATTCACCAGCTGCTGGCTATTTTCCGTGCTGAACATAACGGTATCGCCATCGGTGTCGATGACCAGCTGCTGGCCGACCACCAGCCGGCTGTCCCCCTCGATCGCAATAAGGTCAATCAGCTGCCCTTTGGCAATTTTTCCGGCGCTGCCCGCCTTGTTTAGCTTCACTATCGGCTTTGTATCAGAAATAAAATCATCCGGCGTCTGCTCCGCGTCATAGCCCGCGTCCGGCGTCTGGGGCAGCAGCTGGCGGTGTTCAATAACGTAGAACGGCAGTTTGCCGAGATCCGGATTATCGGCAAAACACTCGCTGTTCAGACCGATACGCGCGGCGATACGTTTTTGTAACGCAGAAACTTTATCGATGCGGATATTGGTGCGGTCATAGCCCAGCTCGGGCTGCTGCGCCAAAAACGCACGCTGGGTGGCGAGAAAATCCGCCATATCCAGGGTCAGCGGCCGGGCCGCCCGACTGGTACCGAAGTAACCGAGCAGGTACTGAATAAAATCTAATTCGCGGGCAAAATTAGCGTCCGGCGTGGCGGGGATCACGGCGGCATCCTGCTGCTGTAACGTGGTCAGGGCGCTGGCATACGACTGATGCACCTGCTGGCCGACCGAATCGGCGGCATAAGGCCAGCGGGTGCCGCGGATGGCGTTCAGTTTATCCCTGTCGGTAAACCCCAGAAGCCGGGGCAGCGCGGCCAGTTCCGCACAGCCGTCCGCCAGTTGCTGATCGGCGGGCAGCAGGAACTGATGCAGCTCGCGAACCGTGTTATCAATCACCCCATCCGGCTGCTGGAGTTGGTAGCACTCTGGCAGCCGGTCGCCCACCGGGGTATAGGCCGCCAAATCGCGCTCCTTGCCGGCTGGTAAAGTGACTGGCGTGGTCTGGATCAGCGGCGTTGTAGAAAACGCGTTCAGAACCGCATCGCTGTCCGCACGCTGGTAAATCCCGCCTTTGACGATCAGGGTAAGCGGGCTGCTGGCGGAAGCCAACAGCGTCAGAGGGTCATCACCCCAGAGCTGGGGGAAATAACCGCTGGCAACCTGCCACGACCAGCTGTCTCCGCTGACGGCGGTCATCTCCCCGGGCAACTCGCCGGGCGAGAAACTGCTGATACTGGTTACACCCGCAATACTCTGCAGCCGGTTAAACAGCTGGCTCAGATTAAGCGTTATTCCGTCTGCCGAAATTAACGACGGCGATGCCTGCTGCCAGCCATACTGCAAAAGCGGGCCTTCAAATATCGCCTCGCTGCTGTACCCCGCCTTCTGCAGCTGAGAGGTGGTCTGCCGGGTAGCCGTTGGCAGCAGCAGTTCCTCGATAGTCTGATAAATCTGCGCCACTACCGGGTTAACGTCGTTAATATCTTCCGCCAGCTCAATGGTAAACTGCGGGCTAAAGGTCACCGGCTGAAGCCAGATAATGCGTGACACAGACTCGCCAAGATTACGGTGATTGGTCAGAAAATCCGCCAGGTACTGGTCAACTTTGGTCTTGCCACTGGGATTCAGAACCCCAATCAGGCGGGTTGGCAGAAGATAGAGCCAGTAATTCCCGCGCAGGAGCATCTGTTTTTTGTCATCACTGCTCACATCATCGGGTTCGGTAAAGCTGTATTCCCGCGTTTGCGCGTCATACCACCAGTGGAGACGGTTGGCTTCCGGCTCCCGAATCAGACAAGCGTCGCGGAACAAAAAGTCAGGCGCGCAATCCGCATCAAGCTCCAGATCGGGAACGTCGTTGCTGTGCAAATCCCGCAGCGCCCGGCGGTAATCCTCTGGCGTCACCGTGGTACAGGTCAGGACGTGATCCGGCCCGAACAGCAGCGGAAAGAGCGTATTCTGCCCTTTGAGGGTCAGCAGATCGTTCAGCGAGAGCGACGCGCGATAGCTGAGATCGGAACAGTTCCATGTCACGGCCTGCAGCAGGGTAATACCGGGATCGTGATCGCCGGTATCGGTCCAGATCTCACTGCTAAGGGCGGTAATCGCCGTGGTGACCTGCGGCCAGAGCGTATCAAACGCAATATCGTCTTTGACCTGCGTAAAGAGCGCGTTTTCTTTAGACATAAATACTCCGTTCAGGTTAACCGAGGTCCGGTACAGGGTTCAGAATCAGCACTTCATTGTCGCTGGCGCTGATGGTCTGCTGCTGCGCTTCGCCGCCGTCACGCGTCAGCGTCAGGGACACCACCCGCTGTACCAGCGGCGACTGCTGCAGTGTCGCCAGTAACTGGTAGTAATCCACCCGGTTGCCGGGCGTGACCGCCTGTTTCTGATCGTCACCCCAGGGCATATAGCGCTGCTGTAGCCAGCTTTCCAGCTGGCGGTAGCCGTAGTCAGGCGATATTCCGGCGATAAAAATCACCCGATAGAGCGCGGTTACATCGATATAGGTGGGGTTCAACAGTTCAGGCGTCGCCCACAGGCTGGTGTACTGCTGCAGCCAGCTGGCCATTTCCGCCAGCCGCGCACTGCTCAGCGCCGGGCGCAGGGCATCGTCGTTATCGCGATAACGACTGTCCGGGATCGCCAGCAGCTGCTGCTCCGTCAGGGCCGGAATATGGTTGAGTTTTTGCTCATCGGGAAACTGGACATCGTACAGTTGCGGGTAGCGGTCCATCAGCATACTGCGCATATTCCCCCAGCTGATGGCTCGCTGACGGTGCGCAATACGGGTAGCCGCCCGCTGAAGCAGCGCGTCCTGCGTTTCCTGAATCTGGCCGCCCGTGGATGGCAGCAGTTGGGTAACGCTGCTGATTTCCGTTACCGGGCTCGCCAGCTGGCTGATGGTGCCGGCCGGTAATGCCTGCGCATAGTGGCTATTATCCACCGTGCCCGTGGTATCCAGGGTGGCGGTCATTGCGCCGGCAAAGATGGCATTCAGCCGGGGAACGGTGTCAGCGGCAAAAGCGTCACCGTCTGCCGGCTCAGCTTTTATCCAGTAATAGTCTGCGGAAAAATTCGCAAAATCCGACCCCGCCGCGCTATCCTCCGGCAGCACAGCGCGCCAGAGCGCGCTGGTGGAAAGCCCGCCGGTACTGTCCAGCACCCCCGATGATAGCGAAACCCACTCGCCCTGGTTGCTGTAATAGAACCAGCTAAGATTGAGCGATGCCGGGGCGTTGAGCGACCAGTACACTGACAGGGTTTCGCCCGGCGTTACCTCGCTGAATCCAAGATAAAGCGCCGGGGCCGTGTCTCCTGAGTCCTGTACCGCCAGGCGGACAGCCGATGAGGCGCTGTTGGACAGGGAAAGCGATGCCGCAAAGGTGGTATCGATCCGGCTGACCTGCGGCGTCCAGGGGGCATTCTTACCCTCGGGTGATTGTTGCCACGCGGCGTGATTGAAATCGGCTCCGCTCAGCACGACCCGGGCAATATATCCCGCAGTGGCAGAAGTATCTGCCGGAATGATGACGTGAAGCGGCTCCCCTTGTGGGGTCCCCTCGCCGGAAAAAAGCGGCTGCTCGTCCCCCTGCTGTTCCGTACCGTCGGGCGCAACCAGAACAATCTGCGCTTTGAACGCTGCGTTATCGGCCGGTGGCTCAGGATAATCCGCATACCACTGGGCGAAACTCTGCTGGGGGAGATCGCGCCACTGCGGCTGAATCGTCAGCGTCCCGCCGGTGCGTGAGAACGCCACCGGGAGAGTGAGTTCAAAAGCGCTCCCAAGCTGCGGCTGTGCACCGAACGGATAGCTAAAGGTATCAAGATGGCCGGCACCGTCCTGGCTGACGTAGTCCGTCTCCTGGCAGTTATCAATCGCCACCGTCAGGGCATCCGGTGCGGCGCCGCCCTGAGTCGTCGGAGAACGTAATACCAGCTGTGGCGCGGTCCATGCCTGAGGCTGAGCGTTACGGGCTTTCTGCAGGGTCTGCGCGGAGAGGCGGAACACAGCGGAAGTGCCGTCGCGCTGAAAATCCAGATCCCCGCTCTTACCCACCAGCGCCAGGGTGGCCGCCGTGTCCAGGGTATTTTCCACCCGAAGATCGCCCGTCAGGGTCGCCAGCAGCAGGCTCTGCGAGACCTGCTGCTGCTGCGCGCTTTCATTGTCCGTCTGGCTGAACAGGCGGATGCCCTCATCAGGCAGGCTGATATTACTGGCCTGATCGAGTGCGGTGCTGACCCACCAGCTCCCGTCCGTATCCTGCCGGGTCCAGCACAGCAGGCTCAGCTGCTGAGGCGTAATCAGCAGGTTCTCATCGGTCAGATAAGAGAGCGTATTACCCGCGCTGTCCTGCCCGGCATCCAGCGCGGTACCGGCGGGCAGCAGGTATCCGGTGGTATTTCGCTGTAATTCAAAATTGACCACCACGCTGTCTGGCTGACTGTTACGCAGGGCAAATCCCAGCAAATCATAATAGTAAAGCGCCCGATGCCTGGCCGGCAGCGTATTCAGCAACTGCGTGGGGGTTTCCAGCAGCTGTAATAAGGCCAGTAAAAACGTCTGCTGGACCGGCAAACGCTGTTCCGCCAGCGCGGCATTCTGGTAAATATCACTCAGCTGCTGTGCCGTCGAACCGGCCAGCCAGAAGCTGTCCCATGTCGCGTCCTGATTGCTGGCAAAGGGGATCAGCGCGCTATATTGCGCAATATTGTTCAGCCGCTGCTCGGCCGTGCGGATATCGAGCACAAAACTCTTGTCAGCGATATTGCTGGCCAGTTTCTTTTTCAGTTCATCCAGGTCTGAGATCATAGTATCCACTCACGGGCTGATAATGGACATGCGCATTCTGCTGCGGCAGAAAACGCGCTATTTACCGAACGGAACGGAGTTATCCCGCCGTAACAAATAACTGGCTGTTAGTAAAACTTCCGGACCCCGACGCCATCGGGGTAGGATCGGGCCCGGTGTTTGGATTGGTTGCAGGCGTCTGAACGGTAAACAGGGCGATAAACTGGCTCCCCACCACAATCACCGGGGTCTGCGCCATGACAAAGGGAGCCTGCTGGTCTGCCGCCAGGCTGGCTATGGTCAGGGTGCCGCTTCCGGACTGTGGATAGGCTGAACTGATATAGGTGGCAGACACCGATACCTTTTTTTCATCCCCCAGGATACAGACGTTTTTATTGTCAATCGTCGCCTCCCCGGTGCCGCTTATCTGCGCGAGGCCCGTTACCGTCACGGTATTGGCCCCAAACTGCGGATCGAATTTCAGCTGGTCGCCATCAACAATCACATAGTCACTCATATCAACCTCAGCGCCAGGCCTTCATTTAGATTCAGGGTTCCCTCCACCACTTCGGTAAGCTGACTTCCGGTGAGGGTCACGGTAATTTGTACCCACAGACGGCTGGGCTCATTGTCGGCAGGCTTGATCACCACGTCCTTTAGCGTCACTCTCGGCTCGTAGCGCAGGATCGTTTCCTCTATCCGGCTCTGTATATTTGCCAGCAGCTCATCGGAAATATTCTCAAAGAGAAAATCATTCATCCCGGCGCCCCAGCTTTCACGCATAATGCGTTCGCCGATTTCGGTCAGGAACAGGACCTGCAGGCTTTGTAGAACGGCATCCGTCCCTTCAGCCATCTTTACACCGCTTTCAGGGGAGAACTGCGGCGGAAATGCCCAGCAGCGTCCCAGCGTATTGACTAGCGTGTCGTCACTCATTTTCGCCTCGCAGTTGTCAGGTTATTTTTTCAGATTGATACTGGCGCTGGTGATTTCCACCTGGCTTTCCCCACTCGCCGACAGCTTCTCGCTGGCCTGGAAGCTGATGGATTTTGCGGTGAACGTCATTTCGTCTGGCGTTGTAAGCTGAAAGTTCTGGTCCGCCGTCAGCGTCAGGCTGTTGTTGCCCGACGCCAGCGTGACGGTTTTTTCTTCGGTATTAATCTGCAGCTGTGCGGTGTAGTCGTCTTTGCTTACCACCAGCTCTTTGCGCAGGTTTTGCGCATCGGGCGGGAAAGGCGCGCTGTTTTTTGGGTTGTGTAGCGAATCTAAAATCACCGGATAGCGCGGATCGCTTTCAATAAACCCCACCACCACTTCATCTCCCGGCTCAGGGTAAAAACAGAAGCCACTGGCTTTGCTGGCCCAGGGTTTCCCCAGACGGGCGAAGATATGTTCACCGGGCAGATTAAGCGCAGGCAGTGAAATAGGGATCCTGTCCAGCTGTTCAGGATCGACGGTAAAATCCGCTACCGTGGCAATATGCAGGGACTGAACGGACGGGACGGGGTCTGTAAAATCAGCGGGCAGGCCCGCCAGCAGCTCGCTGCGCCAGCCATCCTCCGTATTAAACAACTGATTAATGCCGGTCAGCATGGCAGTACCGTCCAGTCCGGCGCCAAATTTATCCAGCTTTACGCTCTCTCCCAGACGGAAGTCGCGCGTCCCATCCAGCACAATCCGCCCCTGTACACCGGTCAGCTGCTGATGGTTTATCCAGGAGCGGGAAAGGGTATTGAGCTGGGTTTCCGGCATTGTGCTGAACGCCAGCTGATAATCCGGCTGTCGCGATAGCGTTACCCCCTGCCCGGCGGCTTTCCAGGGATGGAAGGTATCGGAACCGCTTTTTTGTGCCGAACCGAGCTTTTGCTCTGCAACATCCCAGCCGCGCAGCGACAGGCTGTCAGGCGTAAAACGATTATCAAAGGTCAGATCAATCTCATGCAGGGTGTAATCGCTGTACTCTGCGTAACGCTCAAGGGTATGGGCGGCCGATGCAGGCGCGGCAATTTGTGACACCGTCACTGAACTGCTGGCCGCATCGGGCAGCAGCCAGCTGTTGGTGGCAAACAGCCTGCTGAGAATAAACTGCCAGTCGCTTACCCTGAACTGCACCATCTGATCGTGTCGGGTCGCCGATGGCGTCGCCGTCCGGGTCATTTTTACCCCGGCCTGCTGAAAGAGCGCATTCAGGATTGTGCCATCGTCCTGCTGGCGAAATACCCGACTGTGAGGATAAAACGCCAGCTTTTGCAGAACATGACGCGCCTCCAGCCGGACGGACCACAGTTTTCCCCGCAGTAAGAGGCGTTTTTGCGTCAGGGTTCCGCTAAATAGCGGGGTGCCATCCAGTTCAATCAGCACCGCAGCACCGGGTGAGATGTCAGCCACCGCACTTTGCGCCAGCGTATCTTTGCTGTCGGTCGGGATCTGTAGCTCCAGCCGGGCAGAGGGGATGGCATTGATCTGCTGCGCAACACGCAACCGGCTGATTCCCAGGGAACAGACCTTCCCGCCAATTTTCAGGACGATCTCATTCATATCCCGCCCCCTTTCAGCGCCTGCAGATAATCTCCCGGCTGAAAGTCGTCAAGGTTGTCCAGATCGTTATCCCAGGCCATCGACAGATAATCCACGCTATCGGCCAGGGTGGCGCTTGCGGTCAGAGCCATCTGCGGCAATGACGCCAGGTCCGGCACGCCAAGTAAGGCCTGAGCGGGCGATTGCTGATTCAGCTCCGTCTGCTGAATGACAAAGCTTTCATCGGCAACCAGACTCAGACGCACCGTGGCACGTAGCGGCGTGGCATCGCGGTCAAATAGCGTATAGGCGACGGAGAGATCGTTGGCCCGCCCGGCAAACCAGCCCTTATTTTCCCAGCGCATTTTCCCCCAGCTGATACGCAAAAAGCAGGGAGACTCGGTAGCCGCATTGACCGCACACAAGGATTTCAGCATCGCAATCTGGCTTTCCACCGGCGTGGTGTTCCCCGGCATCTGGCTGTCAAACAGCAGATTCAGGCTCAGACCCACCGGTTCGGCGATCACATAGCGGTTACTCTGGGAGGCCTTATTAATGGTCTCTTCCGTGCGAAAGCGCGTCTGATAATCGAGCTGGATGCTCTCCGGGTTATACATCGCGCTCATCTTGCCGGCCGGGATTTTCCCTTCCCGATCTTTCCACGCACCGATCGTCAGTTTTGATAAACCTCGTTCAAGTAAGCTCACAGTTGCCCCCTTTCCTGCAGATATTCCAGCACTTCACGCTTGAGTTTTTCCAGCAGCCGCTGTTCATCCCATTCCGTATAACCTGCCGGTGAGGATGCCGCTGCCTGCGCTGACGTTTCTGTCACTTCAACCTGAATCACCAGTTCGCGAATTTCAACGGTCATAACTTGTCTCCCAGGATGCTCATATCCTGATAGCGGAGTTCGAGGGAGTTGATCAAAACGGTATTACTGCTGGCGTCCAGGTCCCCGATCTGCCAGCGTACCGGCAGGGCATGGCTTAGTGCCCAGGTGGTTAGCGGTATACCGGATTCATTCAGCAGCATGATGACCACGTTGGCCCACTGGGTACTTTCCCGGCGTAAGACCCGATCAAACTGCGTGGTCAGTATTGACGCATTGGTCACGCCGCGCTCCAGCAGCAGGCTGCCGTGGTTGACCTTTTCCGCCAGCCAGAGGTTGCGAATATTTTCGCCGCCTTCCCGGAGCTGGCTCACCTCCAGCTCGCGTGACAGGCCGGAGATCCGCTGGAAAGCAACATCAAGCGGAGCCGGGATGGTGTTAAACACAAAGTTCACCGTAAATCGATGGGCCACTACCGGTATGTCCGCCATAATCAGCTCCCGTTGTTGGTGGTGGCTGAACCATCACGCAGGTCCAGCGTCAGATTGATATCAATAAATTCTGCCGGTGCCAGCAGCGCCAGCCGGAGCTGGATGATCATCTTCCCGGCACTGATATCCTCTGCGCTCATGGTGTCATTGAGGCCAATGTTTACCGTAAAGGCCTCCTCTTCGGTGGTGCCAAAAAACGCACCGTCCAGCCACTGCTGCCGCAGCCAGGTCCAGATTTGCCCCTGCAGTTTCATCCAGGTCTGAGCATTGTTCGGTTCGAATAAGAACACGCGCGCCAGGTCACTCAGATAGGCTTCCACGCTGTTCGCCAGCAGCCGGGTCTGGATATAGCGCCAGGGCGAGCTTTCGTCATTCAGCAGCGTACGACAGCCCCACAGGCGCACCCCTTTTCCCGCAAAGCTGCGGATCGGGTTGCAATAAACCCCGTCCTGATTAAGCAGATCCCGGGACTGGAGAATATTGCGGGATGGCCGCAGGGTTTTCGCCAGGGCGATATTGGCCGGAGGCTTCCAGACGCCGTTATCCGTCGCACTGCTCTGAATAACGGCAGCCACCGCTGGCAAGGGCGACAAGAAAAGGTATGTTTTCACGTCGCTGCCGTCCTGCACGTAGCTGGTCTGTAACCGGGGCCACCATGCCGCTCCGTTCTGGCAAAGATCGGCTGAAAACGACTGCTTGCTGAGCGCGATCGCCTGGACGGGATCTTCTGGCTGTTCCAGCAGCGCAAAGCGCTGCTGGCCCTGGAGACAAAGCTGCAGCAGCGCCTGCCATCCCTGATACCAGAGCGTGGCCGGATCAATACTGTCGTCTGCAACAAGATCGTTAAGTTCGCTCATTTCCGGTACCAGCAGCAGGCCGGTATGGCGATCGGCAGCCACGCTCTCCTGCAGTTCGGCGCTCTGTAGCGCCGTAATCAAACGGGTCAGTCGGGTGGTGTTCTCTTCTTCTCCCGTTCCCAGAGGGAGGACATAACAGGACTGCCCGCGATTCTCAAAAAAATGGCGCAGGGAATACGCCAGGGTTCCGCGACCGCCAAACAGTGAGACGGCCTGCGTCAGCGACGTGACGTTAACGGGCACCAGCGTCGTGACGCTGCTGGCCTGCGTCACGGTATAACTCATAAACAGCGGCATCGTGACCGCATCGTCGGCCAGTACTGAAGTTAGCGAGGTCTCACTGATTGAAACCCCAGGATTAACCATTGCCATCGGAAACTCCTTACATGCCCGCAGGGGACTGCGGGCAGCCTTAGCCGATTACTGCGTCATATCCTGGGTAAACTGCAGGATAATAAATTCCGCGGGGCGGACGGCGGCCATCCCGACCTGGACAATCATCTTTCCCTGATTAATATCGTCGGTGGTCATGGTGATGTCTTTCCCGATGCGCACAAAGTAAGCCTCATTCGCCTTATTACCGGCCAGCCCACCCTGTTGCCACAGGCTATAGAGATAGTGGTCAATGGCCGCCTGCACCCGTTTCCAGGTCAGCTGGTTATTGGGTTCAAATACCATCGGGCGCAGCGCTTTTTTAATGTCGCGCTCGGCGGCATCAAACAGGCGTCGCACCGGAATATAACGCCAGTTATCATCATCCTGCAGCGTCCGCGCCCCCCAGACCACCGCCCCCCGATCGCTGAAGTAACGGATAACGTTGATCCCCGCCAGGTTCATTTCGCCCTGGGCATCATCCGTGACCCTAACGCTGACATCGGTGACGCCGTTCAGTACCACATTGGCCGGGGCTTTCCAGACGCCGCGCTGGGCGTCGGTTTTTGCATAAACGCCGGCCATCAGCGCGGAGACGGGCACGCTAAGTGAAGCAAGCAGTGAGGAGGTGAAAGATGAGGCGATCGTTTTAGCCAGATCCGGCTCAAGCGCCTGCAGGTCAGCAAGCGTCGAAGCCGTTTTTTTGGCATCAATATTGGTGTAGCCGGTTATGGCAACAGCGGCATCGCCTGGCGCCGCAGTGGAAGAGACCAGAACCGCCGGATAATAGACGGCAATATGGGCGGAGCTACCGATACCCGCCGGAGCCTTACCATCGTCGCTGTCGGCCAGCAGGAAATAGCCTTTATTCTGGTCCAGCGAGCCGACCAGCGCGCCGTAAACCGCCTCACGATAGGCCTTATCAGTTTCAGGGACAGCAAACAGGGTGATTTCACCCACCTCATCCGCCAGGCCCGGTAGTGCCGCAAGTGAATCACCTTTGGCGTCACTGAGCGCACAGATATAGCAGGCGCCGCCGCCGTTCTGGAAATAGAGCTGCAGGGCCAGCGTCGCGGTCGCGGCCACCGTGGGTACTCCGGCACTGTAGGTGTAGTTGGCGGGTTTATCAGCATCATCAGGCGTTGAGGTAATGGTAACGCTCGCGCTTAGCCCCGCCGTCACGGAGAATTTTTGACTGAAATCCAGCCAGCTGCTGATGCGGGTTACAGTACCAGAATAGCTGTCGTCAAGCGGGGTAAAACGGGCGATAAATAACGGAACGGCAGTGGCGCCCTGGCTCACGGAAATCGCCGGAGACGCATCTTCTTCAATATAAACACCGGGTACGGTCGTTACAGTAGACATAGCAGTTTCCTTCATTAAATTATTGGGCGATATTCTGGCTGAATTGCAAAAGAATAAATTCAGCAGGGCGTACAGCAGCCAGACCTATTTTCACGATCATTTTTCCCTGATTAATATCATCCTCAGTCATGGTGATATCTTTACCTATCTGCACAAACCAGGCGTCCTCTTCTTTATTCCCGGCCAGCGCCCCCTGTTGCCATAGCGCATGGAGATAATTATTTACCGCCGCTTTAACCCGCTGCCAGGTCGGCTGACTGTTGGGTTCAAAGACAAGCTTATTCAGCGCTTTCTGAATATCCTTCTCGACCATATTAAACAGGCGGCGTACCGGGATATAACGCCAGTTATCGCTGTCCTCCAGGGTACGGGCACCCCACACCACCGTTCCTGTATTCGGGAACGAGCGGATCATATTTAGCGCTTTGCCCTGGCTAAAACGGGATTGCAGCGCGTCACTGACGGGATATTGCGGGGTGATACCGTTAATCACCACATTGGCCGGGGCTTTCCAGACACCGCGCGTGCGATCTGTCAGGGCGATGGCAACGGCGGCGACGGCGCTGGGTGGAATTACATCCGTAGTCCAGGAAGCCAGAACATAAGGGTAAAAGGATGCGGCATAGGATGAGTCAGGAACATTCGACATAACGTCATCCTGGGTGCCGTCAGCTTTAATTCTTTCCTCAGGGCCATCAAACAAACCAAAAATATTTACTCCGTCCTGAAGCAGTTGATTGAATGGTTCAAGGATGCTATACCCAGAATTATTGGCACCTGAAGACACTAAAAGAGTAATGTCGCTATATTTTTTTATCTCATCTAAACCATCTATATCGACCAAATAGCACCGCCCTCCTCCGTTCATAAACCAAAGCTTTACAGCCTTGTAATATGAGGCGCTATATGCTTGTGCTGGATCTTCTGGTCTGCCAACTAAAAATTCGGCCAAAGAGTTATAGCTTACAATTTTCTCTTCAGGTGCTAAATTCCCTCCATATCTTAAGAAAACAAAAGCCGGCACAGCTGTTGCACTCCTGGATATTGAAAAATTCAGCGACGCCTCTTCACTCAGGTACACGCCGGGGTAGCTGGTTGTCACGGTCATAATACCGCTCCTCTTAATCAGGCAGCCTGAATCGTCACGCGGTCCGCCATCAGCGTCACCTGCTGTACCGCAATTTCATTGCTGGTGGCATCAAATGACGGCGAGGTCAGCGAGGTCGGAAACGCATTGGCAATATTCCAGCTCATCAGCACTTCCGTTCCGGCATCGTTGGTCAGGCTGATCATAATATCTTTCTTCTCCACCTGATTAAGCTGGATGGAATTAATCCAGCTATACAGCGCGGTATCGCCCGGGAAAACACCTTTACTCAGGGTGATATTAATCGCCTGACGCTGGCCGGGCATTTTAAACCAGTTCCCGGTTCCGTCGCGGTATTCAATGGTATCGTAAGTAATATCCAGGCCGGAGGCGCTGGTAAAGGGTACCTGCTCATCGCCGAGTGCAACAATAAAGCGGTAGGTCGGGATCGGATACTGTACTGCGATGTCATCTGCGGTAGTGGCCATAATATTATCCTTCATGCGTTGATATTCAGAAAATAAGTGAGCGGATAAGCAGGCAAGCTACCGCCCCTGGAATTCACCAGTCTCTTGCATAAAAATAACAGAAAGCGAAAACTAACTTCAGTTACTGCGCTATATCCTGACTTAACAGCAGAATAATAAACTCAGCCGGGCGCACAGCAGCAAGACCAATTTTAATAATCATCTTGCCCTGATTAATATCATCCTCGGTCATGGTGATATCCTTGCCGATCTCGACAAACCAGGCCTCCTCTTCCTTATTCCCGATCAATGCGCCCTGCTTCCATAGCCCATGGAGATAGTTATTTACCGCCGCTTTTACCCGCTGCCAGGTCGGCTGACTATTGGGTTCAAAGACCAGCTTGTTCAGCGCCTTCTGGATATCCCGTTCGACCATATTAAACAGACGGCGCACCGGGATATAACGCCAGTTATCGCTGTCATCAAGGGTGCGGGCGCCCCACACCACCGTCCCCACATTCGGGAAGGTGCGGATCATATTCAGGGCTTTGCCCTGAGTAAACTGGCCCTGCAGATCGTCGGTAACGGGATATAAAGGGGTGATCCCGTTAATCACCACATTCGCCGGAGCTTTCCAGACACCGCGGGTACGGTCGGTCAGGGCGATGGCAACGGCGGCAATAACACTGGGAGCAATTTTTTTATTTTTCCCGGAACTACTACACCACGGATAATAAACCGCTGCATAGGGTGTGGACGAAAAGCGTTCCATCACTGCTTCTGTCGTGTCATCCGCAGCAATACGGTCTAAAGGACCATCAAATAAAGCAAATATTTTTATCCCTTGAGCGATTATATTATTGACAGCACTGATTACATAGCTTTGATGGTTTGCATCCAAGTTGTCACTATCTATCCCGGCAGAAACGATCGTCGTGATATCATCGAACTGTTTTACTGCGATTTCCAGCTGATCATAATTTATGAGATAACACTTCCCTCCACCCAGTGAAAACCAGGTATAGAGGGACGTATACCAAATGAAAGCGAAATGACCGTCTCCGGCAGCGGCAACAACGTCCTGCCAGCTATAAAAACAAAAATTAGGCCCGCCTGGTGGGAGACTATAATATTGATAATAAGCAAATGCGGGAACCATCGTATCTGCGCGGGTAACTGAAAAATTCAGCGACGCCTCTTCACTCAGGTACACGCCGGGATAGCTGGTTGTCACCGTCATAATATACTCCTGTTTGTGTTTACGTTATTCGCCAGCGCCTGACAACGGCAAACAGGCAAGCTACCGCCCCTGGAATTCACCAGTCTCTTGCATAAAAATAACAGAAAGCGAAAACTGACTTCAGTTACTGCGCGATATCCTGACTTAATTGCAGAATAATAAATTCAGCCGGGCGTACAGCCGCAAGACCAATTTTAATAATCATTTTGCCCTGGTTAATATCATCCTCGGTCATGGTAATACCTTTACCGATCTCGACAAACCAGGCCTCTTCTTCCTTATTCCCGACCAGCGCCCCCTGCTTCCATAGCGCATGGAGATAGTTATTTACCGCCGCTTTTACCCGCTGCCAGGTCGGCTGGCTATTGGGTTCGAAGATCAGCTTGTTCAGCGCCTTCTGGATATCCCGTTCGACCATATTAAACAGACGACGCACCGGGATATAGCGCCAGTTATCGCTGTCATCAAGGGTGCGGGCCCCCCACACCACCGTCCCCACATTCGGGAAGGTGCGGATCATATTTAGCGCTTTGCCCTGATTAAACTGGCCCTGCAGATCGTCGGTAACAGGATATTGCGGGGTGATCCCATTAATTACCACATTCGCCGGGGCTTTCCAGACGCCGCGGGTGCGATCGGTCAGGGCGATGGCGACGACGGCAACAACGCTGGGAGCAACAGGGATTGTTGCCCAGTCGGACATCGCCCAGGGGTAAAACGCAGCGGCATAGGGTGACGCGGGGTACTTACTCATTGTCGCGGAAGGATCTACATCGGCGGCAATTTTGGTACCCGGTCCGTCGAGAAGAACAAAAAGCTGTTTACCCGTAATAAAGTTATCAAAATATTGAGTAACATGGTCCGTCTGCCCGTTAGCCACTATCAGGGTAATATCATCAGGAAAGTCATTCTTCCGTAGCTGGTCATAATCGAGGATATAACAAGTCCCTCCCCCCTGACTGAACCAAAAACGCAAAGCGATATAATAATATTGATCGCTATGATCATCCGGAATAACTGCTTTCACTTCAGCCCAGGATTTAAAGCGATGATATGCACCGGCCGGTATACCTTTCTGACCGCCATTAGATAAAAAAGCGGGTATCACCGTCGCGGTACCGATCACCGAAAAGTTCAGGGATGTATCTTCACTTACATATATACCCGGATGGGTTGTGATTGTTGTCATAGTTCCCCCAATTCTCAGGCAGCCTGAATCGTCACGCGATCCGCCATCAGCGTCACCTGCTGTACCGCAATTTCATTGCTGGTGGCATCAAATGACGGCGAGGTCAGCGAGGTCGGAAACGCATTGGCAATATTCCAGCTCATCAGCACTTCCGTTCCGGCATCGTTGGTCAGGCTGATCATAATATCTTTCTTCTCCACCTGATTAAGCTGGATGGAATTAATCCAGCTATACAGTGCAGTATCACCCGGGAAAACGCCTTTGCTCAGGGTGATATTAATTGCCTGACGCTGGCCGGGCATTTTAAACCAGTTGCCGGTTCCGTCGCGGTATTCAATGGTATCGTAAGTAATATCCAGGCCGGAGGCACTGGTAAAAGGTACCTGCTCATCGCCTAACGCGACAATAAAGCGGTAGGTTGGAATCGGATACTGTACGGCGATGTCATCTGCGGTGGTAGCCATAATATAACTCCTCAGTAGATTGAAAGCAGGCGGTTAAAGTACAGAATCTGGCGAGCAGATTCTATTTAAATATATTCACTAAAAATATGAACTGAGATGTTTTCGAAATGTTATCTGGAAAACATCTCAATGTAAAAATACAATATTCAGGAAACAGGATTAACTCTCTGTTAAAAAAAGCTGACGTTCAGCCTGTCGCCGTCGTGTTAATCCCGGCAGTTGTTTTCCGCCAGAATGATCCCAGCGCAGAAACTCGTCGGCAGCTCCCGCATAATCTTCGGCATTCAGTTTTTTTAGCAGGGTTGAGCTAAACAAATTTCCGGCGCCAAGATTAAAAGTAAATGAGACGAGTGCATCAAATTGATTCTGGGTTAGCGACACAGTGACGCCATGCTCCACGGCACGTTCCGATTCGCCAAGATCCTGGCGCAGATAGGATTCGGCCTGATCTTCATTAATCACATCGCCGGATTGCACCCCTTTCGTATGCCCATACCCGATAGTCCAGACCCGAGCCGGACAGAGATATGCCTCCAGCTGCAATCCTTCGGATTGTTTTATCAGTTCGAGTCCTTTGTCACCTATTTTCATGGTTTAACTCCCGTTCAACATTCGCCGTCTCTTTTAGAGAAACAATGTTTTATAAAAGATAAAACCCACGTCAACCATTCACAGAAAAAATGATAGACGGATTTTTTCACCTGTACTTTCACTCCGAAAGTTACAGACTGTGTAAAAACAATAAACTCATGAACTTAAACAAATCGACAAAAATAATGTAAAACACCGTTTTAAATCTAAAAACAGAATAAAGATCTGATAATCTCTTTTGGAAACACGATGTATCGCACAGAGTACGCGAATACTTAGAGCGTTATCTTGTTTTGATAAGGTACCGGGTATATTGTTTGGCAGAAAAAATGGCGTGGTAAATGATTATAAAAATCAGCGGCATACAAATTAAACATTTCAGCAACATAACAAAAACAATAGTAAAACAATAAGTATTCTGGCACGACGCCATTGACACATTTTCCGCAAAAAAAGCACCGGAACACAGCAGTGCTCCGGTGCTTTTTTGTCATGCCGTTAGCCTAGCGTTTCAACAGGTACATCGTACGACTATAGGCGACATCTTCCGGGTTAGTAATCGGATAGCCTTTGAGCCAGGGTTTAATTAAACGCCCGTTGGTGTATTGGTAGATCGGCGCGATAGGGGCTTTTTCGGCAATGATTTTTTCCGCCTGATTGTAGTCGGCATTGCGCGCAGCCTGCGTGTTCTCCAGGGTTGCCTGGCTGACCACCTTGTCATAGGCCGGATCGTTAAAGCGGGAGATATTGCCGCTGTGGGTGGAGGTCAGCAGGGAGAGGAAGGTCGAGGGTTCATTATAATCCCCTACCCAGGAGGCGCGGATCACATCAAAATTACCGGTGTTACGGCTGTCGATATAGGTTTTCCACTCCTGATTCTGCAGCTTCACGTCCACCCCCAGGTTTTTCTTCCACATCGAGGCCACCGCGATGGCAATTTTCTGGTGGTTTTCCGAGGTGTTATAAAGCAGCGTCAGCTTCAATGGGCGCGACGGACCATAACCGGCCGCCTGCAGCAGGGTTTTGGCCTGGGCATTCAGTTCCTGCTGGCTGGCGTGTTCAAAAGCACCCGGTTCAGGCGTAAAGCCCGCCGTTACGTCAGGGGTAAAGCGCCAGGCCGGTTTCTCCCCGGTACCCAGCACTTTTTCGGCCATGATCCGCCGGTCGATGGTCATGCTCAGCGCCAGACGCACCCGCGCATCGGCGGTGGGTCCTTTTTGGGTATTAAAGGCGTAGTAATAGGTACCGAGCTGCGCCGGGGTATAGACCTGGCCGGGAAGCTCTTTAAGCAGTTTCTGATACTGATTTTTCGGGAAGGATTCAGTGATATCAACATCGTTCGCCAGATAGCGTTTGGTGGCCGTGGATTCCTGGTTAATCGGGACAAAGGTAACTTTTTTCAGCACCGTCTTGCCGTTATCCCAGTAGCTGGCGTTCGGCTCCATCACCAGTTTCTCATTCACTACCCGCTCTTTCAGCACGAAGGCGCCGTTGCCAACCAGATGCCCGGGCTGGGTCCAGTTCTTATCGCCTTCGACGTTATTTTTCTGTACCGGGTAGAGCGCAAAGCTGGCGGTCAGGCTCGGGAACCAGGGCAGCGGTTTATCCAGCTGGACTTTCAGGGTATGTGCATTAACGGCGCTGACGCCCAGCGTATCCGGTGCGGCCTTGCCGTCAATAATAGCCTGGGCGTTCGTCATTCCCGCCAGCGCGGCAAACCAGGCAAATTCAGAGGTGTTTTTTGGGTCGACCAGCCGCCGCCAGCTGTAGACAAAATCTTCGGCGGTGACCGGCGTGCCGTCGGACCATTTCGCGTCGTTTCGCAGGGTAAAGGTCCAGATTTTGTTATCGTTGGTTTGCCAGCGGGTGGCAACCCCGGGAACGATCTCGCCTTTTTCATTCTGGTTAACCAGCCCCTCAAACAGGTCACGAATCACCTGTATTTCCGGCAGGCCGACGGCTTTGGCCGGATCCAGGGTGGCGGGTTCATCTTTAATATGGCGGACCAGCTCCTGGCGTTCAGCCAGCACGGTGCCCGCAGGGACATCGGCCGCAGCGGCAAGAGAAGATAAGCCACCGAATGACAGTGCGCAGCAGACCAGAGAAAGCGTGTGTTTCATAAGCACCCCTTACACAAAAGAAATAACCTAAACCCGAAACCATTTGATTAACAGAGAAAATTACTCAAAACTGCCGGTAATATCACGAAAGCCGGGGCTTTATTATGTCAGTCACTCGTCCGCGATCTGAACGGGGTGCTTTTCCCCTCGATCTTCAACGCTACGGCAGCTCGGTCCTGGGCGCGCCGCTGATCTGGTTTCCCGCAGAAACACCCGACAGCGACAGCGGGCTGATTCTGGCCGGGACACACGGGGATGAAAGCGCCTCTATCGTTACCCTCTCCTGCGCCCTGCGAACCCTGACGCCCTCTCTGCGGCGTCATCACGTGGTGCTGGCGGTTAACCCGGACGGCTGCCAGCTGGGCCTGCGCGCCAATGCCAGGGGGGTTGATCTGAACCGCAACTTTCCCGCCGCCAACTGGAAAACAGGCGAAACGGTGTATCGCTGGAATAGCGCCGCCGAGGCGCGGGATGTGGTTCTGACGACGGGCGACAAACCCGGTTCAGAGCCGGAAACCCAGGCCCTGTGTGAGCTGATTCACCGGATCCAACCGGCGTGGGCGGTGTCGTTTCACGATCCGCTGGCCTGCATTGAAGACCCGCAGTCGAGTGAGCTGGGAGCGTGGCTGGCGCAGGCGTTTTCGCTGCCGCTGGTCACCAGCGTCGGGTATGCGACGCCGGGTTCTTTTGGCAGCTGGTGTGCGGATATCGGACTACCCTGCATTACCGCCGAGTTTCCCCCGATATCCAATGATGAAGCCAGCGAGATCTGGCTGACGGCAATGAGCGATCTGCTGCTCTGGCGCGCTCAGAAGTAGAGCCGACCCTGTTCAAAACGTAGACCTGGCTCGACATCCACCGCCAGCCAGGTCGGGCCATCGAGATCGGCAAAGGTCGCGTTCTGCACCAGCGGTAGCGCGGCGGCAATGGCCCGGGAGGTGCAGAGCATACAGCCGAGCATCAGCGCAAAGCCCTGTCGGCGCGCCTCTTCGGCCAGCGCCAGGGCTTCCGTCAGCCCGCCGGATTTATCCAGCTTAATATTGATCATCTCATAGCGTCCGTGCAGCGCCGGAAGTGAGGCCCGGGAATGGCAGCTTTCATCGGCGCAAATCGGCAGCGGATGAATAAAGTTGGCCAGCGCCTCATCGTCACCGGCCGGAAGCGGCTGCTCCAGCATCGCCACGCCGAGATCCGCCAGCAGCTGGCAGCGGGCGGCAAGGCCTTCGGCGTGCCAGGATTCATTGGCATCGACAATCAGGGTTGCCTCCGGCACCGCTGCGCGGATCGCCACCATTCTTTCGCTGATATAGCTGTTGTCCAGTTTCACCTTCAGCAATCGCGCGCCGTGTTGCCACAGAGCGGCAGCGCTGGCGGCCATCTGTTCCGGCGTGCCAATGACCACCGTCTGGGCGGTCAGCTGCGGGGACGCGGCCGTCAGTTTAAGTTCGTCATTCAGGGTTTGGTTATGCTGTCGCGCCTGCAGATCCCACAGGGCGCAGTCCAGGGCATTACGCGCCGCCCCGGCGGGCAAGGCCTGCAATAGCTGTTCACGACTCAGCCCGGCTTCAACCTGCCCGGCAACGGTCATTATTTGGGCCATCACCGACGCGATGCTTTCGCCATAGCGCGGATACGGCGTACACTCCCCGACCCCTTTTACGCCCTCTTCGTCAATCTCGACCACCACCACCCTCGCCTCGCTCCGGCTGCCTCTGGCAATCACAAAGGGCGTGTGCAGCGGCCAGGTTTCTTCATAGACTTTTACGCTTCTCATCTGCCACTCCTCTCTAAATAGAATTTGCCGTGCCGCGCATGGATGGCATACACTAGCCGCGACGTTAACCATATGTAAACAGGAAGATAATCATGTCACAACTCGTGCATTTCCAGGGTAACCCCGTTGCTGTTGCAGGCACCATTCCACAGGCTGGTGATAAAGCGCAGCCGTTTACGCTGGTCGCAAAAGATCTCTCTGATGTCGCACTGAGCCAGTTTGCCGGTAAACGCAAAGTGCTGAACATTTTCCCGAGCATTGATACCGGCGTTTGCGCGGCATCCGTGCGTAAATTTAACCAGCTGGCCACCGAAATGGACAACACCGTGGTGCTGTGCGTTTCCGCTGACCTGCCGTTCGCCCAGTCCCGCTTCTGCGGCGCGGAAGGCCTCGGTAACGTGGTAACGCTGTCTACCCTGCGTAACCCGGAATTCCTGCAGTCTTACGGCGTGGGCATTGCCGAAGGCGCACTGAAAGGCCTGACCGCCCGTGCGGTGATCGTTCTGGATCAGAACGATAACGTTGTCTTCAGCCAGCTGGTTGATGAAATCACCAACGAGCCGGACTACAACGCCGCGCTGGAAACCCTGAAAGCCTGATTTCAGACGTTTAAAAAACAAAGCCCGCCGGTTTGCACTGGCGGGCTTTTTTATTGGCTACTCATCGCCCTTTTTCTGGCTAAGTCCGTATTCCCGGAGCTTGTTGGCGATAGCGGTATGAGATACGCCAAGCCGTTTTGCCAGCTTACGGGTGCTGGGGAAGCTGCGGTAGAGCTGGGTGAGCACCGACCGTTCGAAGCGGCGGGTGATATCGTCCAGCGATCCTTCCATGGCATCTTCGCCCACTGCCACCGTCGCGGCGTCGAAATCCGGTAGCAGAATGTCCTGCGAACGCAGTTCGTAACCTTCCAGCTGGGTCAGCGCCCGATAAATCGCGTTCTTCAGCTGCCGCACATTGCCCGGCCAGCTATAGCGCGTCAATACGCTGCTCAGCTCGGCGGAGAGTTTAGGCCGGGAAACGCCCTGCTCATCGGCAAAGCGCGCCACAAACAGCTCGGTCAGCGGCATAATATCCTGCGGACAGTCGCGCAGCGGCGGCAGATTCAGCGTCAGCACGTTAAGCCGATAGTAGAGATCTTCGCGGAACAGCCCTTTCTGCACCAGCTCGACCAGGTTTTTCTGCGTCGCACAGATCATCCTGACATCAACATGCACCTCGTGATCTTCCCCGACCCGGCGGAAGGTGCCGTCATTGAGGAAACGCAGCAGCTTGGTCTGCATGCGCGGAGACATTTCACCGATCTCGTCCAGCAGCACCGAGCCGCCGTTGGCCTGCTCGAAGAAGCCTTTCTTGCCTTCCAGCGCGTTGCCAAAGAGTTCGCTTTCGACCGCATCTTCCGGAATGGACGCACAGTTCAGCGCCAGATAGGGCTTCCCGGCGCGGGGACTGGCCTGATGACAGGCGTGAGCCAGCATATCTTTACCGGTGCCGGTGTCGCCGATTATCAGCAGCGGCGCGCTCAGCAGCGCCAGCTTGCGGGCCTGCTCCATCACGTGGCGCATTTTCGGACTGACCGCCACAATCTGGCTAAAGGCGCTGAGATCCTGGCTGCTGATATTTTGCAGCTGGCGACCCATCCGCACCGTGGAACGCAGCATCACCACCGCCCCGGTCAGGATGCGGGTGGCGTTTTCACCGTCGAGATACACCGGGGTGATCTCCAGCAGGAAGTTTTGCCCGCCAATCGCCACGTGGGCATTCTGGGATTCGGTCGGGCTGCTTTCCAGCCAGCGCAGGAAGTTAAAGCCGGTAATCAGCTGACCGGCATTATGATTACGCAGCTTATCCTGACTCTGGGCAAACAGCTGACAGCTGGCCGGGTTCGCCAGCTCCACTTTGCTTTTGGTATCGAGGGAGAGCATCGGCTCCGGCATCGCTTCCAGCAGCGCGCTCAGGGCCAGATGCTCCCGCTCCGACGGCATCCAGGGAACGGTGCGCACGTCGGTGACGCTGGCGATACGGCGGATCTCCGCCATCAGATTACTGAAGGTGGTGAACTCAATCTCTTCAAAATTGAGATAAATACGACCAACAGGATCGATCTCAATCCCGCGCAGATCGATACCGCGCAGAACCAGAAGATCGAGCAATTCACGTGTCAGACCCAGACGGTCTTCACAAAAGACTTCAAGACGCATAGGCGCTTTACCCTAACCATCATTTTTACGCTTTAATGATATGTCAGTTATGGTCGCGCTGGAAGATGGCTGTCAACAAATATTGACACTCGGACGGAAAAACAGGCGGCTGGACGTAAAGTTATCGCCCCGCCGCCGGAAACAGGACTATCGCTCACGCGGCGCGCTGTTTTTTTGCAGAGCCTCTTTGACCTGCCCCACCAGCTGACGACGGAAATCACCGAGCTTAGGCTTATCGTCCTCAAGCCAGGGCAGCGGACGACAGAGTTCCATCGCTTTAATCCCCAGTCTGGCGGTCAGCAGACCTGCGCCAATTCCCTGCGCGGCGCGGGTTGAGAGGCGAGCCGCCAGATCCTGCGACATCCAGTCCATCCCGACTTCGCGCACCAGTTCGCTGGCCCCGGCAAAGGCAATATTCAGCAGCACCAGTCGGAACAGGCGGATGCGGCTGAAGTAGCCCAGCTCAATACCATAAATGGTGGCAATACGGTTGATCAGGCGCAGGTTGCGCCAGGCGATAAACGCCATATCCACCAGCGCCAGCGGGCTGACGGCGATCATCAGGGTGGATTCCGCCGCGCTGCGGCTGATTTCCCGCCGGGCCTGCGCATCCAGCACCGGCTGGACCAGATGGGCATACAGCGTCACCACTTCGCGGTCGCTCTGGGTTTCATGGATCGCGGCGTACCAGCGCTGCAGTGCCGGATGGGACTGATCCAGACCGGCCTGACGCGCCAGCGCCTCGCCAAAGGCGCGGCCTTTACCGCTCCCGTGGCTGTGCAGAAGTTCGCGGGCTTCGTCCCGCTCATCCGCCCGCTGCCGCAGACGGTGCAGACGACGCCACTCCCCGACCAGGGAACCCACGCCGGCACCGACAATCAGCGCCCCGGCGGCACAGCCACCGAGTGCAACCCAGTCCTGGGTCTGCCAGGCGTTAATCGCCCACTGCACGCCCTGCCCGACGACGCTGGCGCCCGCCAGCAGCAGGCCTGCGCCAACCATTTGACGCCACAGACTGCGCTTAGGCCGCAAGGCCGAAGCCAGGACGGCTTCCGCCTGGCCCTCTTCTTCCGGCAGATCTTCAACCACCACCGGAGCAAAAGAGGCGGCGTCATCGCGGGCAAACTGCTGTGCGGCGCGGAACTGCTCCTGCGTCGCCGTATCCAGCGTGTCGCTGAAATCCTGACGCGGTTTTAACGGTTCGCTCATCGCAGTTTATCTCCAATCAGAAACTCCAGCGCCGCGTCGAGGCGGATATGCGGCAAGGGCCGGTCCACATCCATTACCTGCGGGCGAAAATCCTCAAACTGAAAGCCCTGCTGCTGCCAGAAAGCCTGGCCCGGTAATCTTGGCGGCACTTCGCCGGGATAGAGCGTTAGCGGTTCACCATCGCTCAGGCGATGGCCGCGCAGGGCCGGGATTTTCTCGCCATTATGGTCAATCAGCCCGCTCTGGGTCGCCTGTACCGAGGCCAGGCCCATACAGTCGATGCCGATCCCTTCAAAAGCGGCGTTCTGCCAGGCATCCTGTACCAGTTGCTGAAGCAGCGACACCATGCTGGCGTGCTGATCGACGGTGACGTGATCTGCTTTAGTGGCGGCAAACAGCAGCTTGTCGATCACCGGCGAAAACAGGCGGCGGAATAGCGTCCGCTGGCCATAGTGAAAACTGTGCATCAGTTGCGTCAGGGCCAGGCGCATATCGTTGAAGGCCTGCGGCCCGCTGTTCAGCGGCTGGAGGCAGTCCACCAGCACAATCTGCCGGTCGAAGCGCAGAAAATGGTCCCGGTAGAATCCCTTCACCACTTTCTCGCAGTAATAGTTGTAGCGTTCGCGCAGCATACCCGCATTGGTGTGTTTACCCGCCTGCGCCAGCCTCGCCTCGCCGACACCGTCGACATCAGGCCACGGGAAGAACTGCAGGACCGGCGCACCGGCCATTTCGCCCGGCAGCACAAACCGACCTGGCTGAATAAAGTGCAGCCCTTCGCGTTTACAGGTATGCAGATAATCGGTCCAGGCGGCGGCGATCTCCGCCAGCCGGTTTTCATCGGCGGGCGCCAGCGGATCCAGCCCGGCGCACAGTTCACGCCAGCGCGACGACCAGCTCTGGCGCTGACCCTGCAACAGACCGGTCATCTGCCGGGACCAGCTGAGGTAATCCTGGGCCAGCATCGGTAAATCGAGCAGCCATTCGCCGGGATAATCGACGATCTCCAGGTAGAGGGTGGAGGTATCTTTAAAATGGCGCAGCAGGGAATCATTAGAGCGGAAGCGCAGGGCAAGACGGATCTCGCTGACCCCACGCGTCGGCGTTGGCCAGACGGGCGGCGTGCCGTACAGCTGCGCCAGACCTTCATCATAGGTAAAACGGGGAATACCAAAATCCCGCTGCGGCACGCGGCGGACGCCGAGCAACCGCTCTTCGCGCACGGCGCTCAGCAGCGGCAGGCGTGCGCCGGTATGGCTGTTAAGCAGCTGATTTACCATCGAGGTGATAAAGGCCGTTTTGCCGCTGCGGCTCAGGCCGGTGACCGCCAGCCGCAGGTGACGGTCCACGCCACGATTCACCAGCGCGTTAAGTTCATTTTTGAGTCGCTTCATCGCCATCCCTTATGCCCGGAAGGAATCAGAATAAGTATTGCTATTACATGGGGTTTGCGGCAGAGGATGTCAAGGTTCAGTCCCGGGACGGTTTCTCTTTTAGCGCACGGGAAAGTCGCTGAGCCAAGCGCTTGAGCAAGGGTTCAAGCGCCAGAGCCAGCAGCAGTTTCAACGGACGACGGGCGACAGATTTTACCGCCCAACCGGCCACGCCGGCAGGGCCGTAATTCAGCGCGGTCAGCAGCACAAATTTACCGCCCATCTTCAGCACGGGTTTGGCCCGCGCACCGGCCTGTCGCCATCGATTCGTCATATTCACCTCACAGATCAGAGCTGGCGAAACCGGCTGCGCAGCGTAAAGGTATCGGACGTAATATAGCGTTCCATTTCACGCAGGCGTTTCTCCCCTGCCGCCAGTTCAGCATCGACCGCATTAAGCAGTTCCCCGCTGGTCGGCTGGTTGGCCTCGTCCACGCCGCCGTCAGGCATCGGGTCGAGCGCAAACGTCAGCGCGATGTAGGCGATCATCACAAAGAAGAATAGCCCGAAAATCATCGCCAGGACGGTAATCAGACGTACCAGTTTGACCGGCACATCAAGATAGTGGGCAATACCGGCGCAGACGCCTTTGACCATGCCCTGCTGCGGTATGCGCCACAGTTTTTTATTCAGTGTTAATCCTGCCATTAGCGGTCCCTCCAGTTCGGATGCTCAGCATCGAGAATGGCTTCCAGAGCCTGAATACGCTCGCGCATCTGTCGCGCCTCGTCATTCAACTGTATCAGTCGCTGCTGTTCGTTTTGCGATAACTCGCCCCGACGGGTGCGGTTGTTATAGTGCAGCCACAGCCAGACCGGCAGCACGAACAACACGAAGAGTGTCAGGGGAATGGCCAGAAAAAGCGCGCTCATGTGTACTCCTTACAGATTCAGGATTGGTGGTGTCTCCCGACACCACTTTATTCTTATTGATTGTTACTGATTGTCGCTACGCTGCACTTTGGCTTTCAGCGCCGCCAGCTGCTCGCTGATGGCGTCATCGGCCTTCAGGTCGGCAAACTGCTGGTCCAGCGTGGTCGGCTTGCCAAAGCGGTGGCTTTCGGCTTCGGCTTCCATCTGGTCAATACGGCGTTCAAAGGATTCAAATCGCGCCATCGCCTCATCAACCTTGCCGCTGTCGAGCTGACGACGCACGTCGCGGGAAGAGCTGGCTGCCTGGTGGCGCAGCAGCAGAGCCTGCTGACGAGCGCGGGTTTCGCTGAGTTTGTTTTCCAGCTCGCCGATCTCTTTTTTCATCCGCACCAGGGTTTCGTCGACCAGCGTGCTTTCCTGCTCCAGCGCGCCAATCAGATCGGTTAGCTTCTGTTTTTCGATCAGCGCCGCACGGGCCAGATCGTCTTTTTCTTTACGCAGCGCCAGTTCGGCTTTTTCCTGCCACTCCGTCTGCTGCGCGGTGGCCTGGTCAATGCGACGCGTCAGCTGTTTCTTTTCCGCCAGCGCACGCGCCGAGTTGGAACGGACTTCAACCAGTGTGTCTTCCATTTCCTGAATCATCAGACGCACCAGCTTTTGCGGATCTTCCGCTTTTTCCAGCAGCGTGTTGATGTTGGCATTCACGATATCGGCAAAACGAGAAAAAATACCCATAATTCAGTCCTCATAGTTTTGTATTTCGGGTTGCCCCGCTGGATCTCTTAATACAATCTCCGTGCCAGTTTTTTATCTTATTGATTTTTAATAAGCTGTTTGATTTTCACTCGTTTTAAACATAGAGTGAGATGGTGAATCACACCAACTTATGGCGAATTTCATCATGGCAGAGTACAAGGAAAATCTTCTCGGCGAGGCCAACAGCTTTCTTGAGGTGCTGGAGCAGGTTTCCCGGCTGGCACCGCTCAATAAACCCGCGCTGGTTATTGGCGAACGCGGAACCGGCAAGGAGCTGATTGCCAGCCGTCTCCACTATCTTTCTTCCCGCTGGCAGGGGCCGTTTATCTCCCTTAACTGCGCGGCGCTGAATGAAAATCTGCTCGATTCAGAACTGTTCGGCCACGAAGCCGGCGCCTTTACCGGCGCGCAGAAGCGCCATCCGGGCCGTTTTGAGCGCGCCGACGGTGGCACCCTGTTTCTGGATGAGCTGGCGACGGCCCCGATGCTGGTGCAGGAGAAGCTGCTGCGGGTGATTGAGTACGGCGAGCTGGAGCGCGTGGGCGGCAGCCAGCCTCTGCAGGTCAACGTGCGGCTGGTCTGCGCCACTAACGCTTCACTACCGGATAGGGTCAGCGAAGGATTGTTTCGTGCCGACCTGCTGGACCGTCTGGCCTTTGATGTGGTCCAGCTCCCGCCGCTGCGCGAGCGGCGCAGCGATATTATGCTGCTGGCGGATCACTTCGCCATTCAGATGTGCCGCGAACTGCAATGGCCGCTTTTCCCCGGTTTTAGCGAACAGGCGCAGGAAACGCTGCTCGGCTACCGCTGGCCGGGCAATGTCCGCGAGCTGAAAAACGTGGTGGAACGCTCGGTTTATCGCCACGGCACCAGCGAGATCCCGCTGGACGATATTATTATCGATCCGTTTCGTCGCCCAACCCCGCTCCCGGAGCCGACGCCATCGGACGAAACGACAGGACCAATCGCTCTCCCGCTCGATTTGCGTCAGTTTCAGCAGCAGCAGGAAAAAGCGCTGCTGCAGTCGGCGCTACAGCAGGCGCGTTTTAATCAGAAGAGAGCCGCTGAATCACTGGGGCTGACCTACCATCAGCTGCGGGCGCTGCTGAAAAAACATCAGCTTTGAGGTTTTATCCGCCAGAGGTGAGCACTTTTACGCCAGTTACGCGCAGACATTTGTACCGGACAGCCGTAAGTGCGATACACTTTGCAGATCAGTCTTTAACACCAGAAAATTATGCGCCTACTCTTGTCATCCCTGGTTGCTTCATTGGGTGTCTTCTGCGGCCTTGCTCAGGCCGTCGACAAACCATTGCCTGCGGCAACCGGCGATATTCGCAACAGCGGTTTTGTCTATTGCGTCAACGGCCAGGTCAACACCTTTAACCCGCAGAAAGCCGGCAGTGGCCTGATCGTCGACACCCTCGCGGCCCAGATCTTCGATCGCCTGCTGGACGTCGATCCCTACACTTACCGGCTGGTACCGGAGCTGGCGGAAAGCTGGGAAGTGCTGGATAACGGCGCAACCTATCGCTTCCACCTGCGCCGCAACGTGCCGTTTCAGCAGACGCCCTGGTTTACGCCCGGCCGCCCGCTGAATGCCGATGACGTGGTCTTTACCTTTGAGCGCATTTTTAATCGTAATCATCCCTGGCACTATATTAACGGCGGCAGTTTCCCCTACTTCGACAGCCTGCAGTTCGCCGACACGGTCGCCAGCATCCGCAAACTGGATAACTACAGCGTCGAGTTTCGTCTGACGCGCCCGGATGCCTCTTTCCTCTGGCATCTGGCCACCCATTACGCGTCGGTGATGTCGGCAGAGTACGCCGATAAGCTGGCGGCGGAAGATAAGCAGGAGCAGCTGGATCGTCAGCCGGTCGGCACCGGTCCTTTCCAGCTGGCGGAATACCGTACCGGGCAGTATGTGCGCCTCCAGCGCCATCCGGGCTTCTGGCGCGGCAAGCCGCTGATGCCGCAGGTCGTGGTGGATCTGGGCTCCGGCGGCACCGGGCGTTTATCGAAGCTGCTGACCGGCGAATGCGACGTGCTGGCCTGGCCCGCCGCCAGCCAGCTGTCGATCCTGCGCGACGATCCGCGCCTGCGCCTGAACCTGCGTCCGGGGATGAATATCGCCTATCTGGCCTTTAATACGGATAAGCCCCCGCTCAATAATCCGGCGGTGCGCCATGCTCTGGCTCTGGCGATCAATAACCAGCGCCTGATGCAGTCGATTTACTACGGCACCGCCGAAACCGCGGCCTCGATCCTGCCCCGCGCCTCCTGGGCCTACGATAACGAGTCGAAAATTACCGAATACGATCCGCAGAAAGCCCGGGAGCAGCTTAAGGCGCTGGGCGCGGAGAATCTGACGCTACAGCTGTGGGTGCCGACCAGTTCACAGGCCTGGAACCCCAGCCCGCTGAAAACGGCGGAGCTGATTCAGGCTGATATGGCGCAGGCCGGGGTCAAAGTAAATATCGTCCCGGTAGAAGGCCGTTTCCAGGAAGCGCGCCTGATGGATATGAATCACGATCTGACCCTTTCCGGCTGGGCGACAGACAGTAACGATCCGGATAGCTTCTTCCGCCCGCTGCTCAGCTGCGCGGCCATTCGCTCCCAGACCAATTTTGCCCACTGGTGCAACCGCGAGTTTGACGACGTGCTGCAAAAAGCGCTTTCGTCTCAGCAACTGGCCTCGCGCATCGACGCCTACGACCAGGCGCAAACCATTCTGGCCCGGGAACTGCCGGTTCTGCCGCTGGCGTCCTCTCTGCGTCTGCAGGCGTATCGCTATGATATGAAAGGGCTGGTGCTGAGTCCCTTTGGTAACGCCTCGTTTGCCGGCGTTTCCCGCGAGCAGGAAGAGGTGAAAAAACCATGATTATTTTTACCCTGCGTCGCCTGCTCCTGCTGATGATCACCCTTTTCCTGCTGACCTTTGTCGGCTTCAGCCTGAGCTACTTCACTCCGCACGCCCCGCTGCAGGGTGCCTCTCTGTGGAATGCCTGGGTGTTCTGGTTTGACGGGGTGCTGCACTGGGATTTTGGCGTCTCCAGTATTAACGGCCAGTCGATTGCCGAGCAGCTGAAAGAGGTGTTCCCGGCCACGATGGAGCTGTGCATTCTGGCCTTTGGCTTCGCGCTGATGGTGGGTATTCCCGTAGGGATGCTGGCCGGTATTATGCGCAATAAATGGCAGGATACCTTTATCAGCGCCCTGGCCCTGCTCGGCTTCTCCATTCCGGTGTTCTGGCTGGCCCTGCTATTGACCCTCTTTTTCTCGCTTAATCTTGGCTGGCTCCCGGTTTCCGGGCGCTTCGACCTGCTGTATCAGGTGAAAACCGTGACCGGCTTTGCGCTGATTGACGCCTGGCTTTCCGATTCCCCCTGGCGGCACGAGATGATCCTCAGCGCCCTGCGCCATATGGTGCTGCCGGTGCTGACCCTGGCAGTAGCCCCGACCACGGAAGTGATCCGCCTGATGCGCATCAGCACCATTGATGTTTACAGCCAGAATTACGTGAAGGCCGCCGCCACGCGTGGGGTGTCACGTCTGACAATTCTGCGTCGCCACGTCCTGCATAACGCCCTGCCGCCGGTGATCCCGCGCCTGGGCCTGCAGTTCTCCACTATGCTGACCCTGGCGATGATCACCGAAATGGTCTTTAGCTGGCCGGGGCTGGGCCGCTGGCTGATTAACGCCATCCGCCAGCAGGATTATGCGGCTATCTCGGCCGGGGTGATGGTTATCGGCGCGCTGGTACTGATCGTCAACGTGATTTCCGACCTGCTGGGTGCATTAGCCAACCCGTTGAAACATAAGGAATGGTATGCCTTACGATAGCGTCTACAGCGAAAAGCGGCCGCCGGGCGCGCTGCGCACCGTATGGCGGAAATTCTACGGCGATACCACCGCCATGGTGGCGCTGTACGGCTGCGGCGGGCTGGTGCTGCTCTGCGTGTTTGGCGGGCTGTTTGCCCCCTACGGTCTGGACCAGCAGTTCCTCGGCTATCAGCTGCTGCCGCCCTCCTGGTCGCGCTATGGCGAAGTCTCTTTCTTCCTCGGGACCGACGATCTGGGCCGTGATGTGCTAAGCCGTCTTCTGAGCGGCGCGGCCCCGACCGTCGGCGGTGCCTTTGTGGTCACGCTCGCCGCCACGATCTGCGGTCTGGTATTAGGTGTCATTGCCGGTGCCACCCACGGCCTGCGCTCGGCGGTGTTAAATCATATTCTGGATACGCTGCTCTCTATTCCGTCTCTGCTGCTGGCGATTATGGTGGTGGCCTTTGCCGGGCCGCATCTGACCCACGCCATGTTTGCCGTCTGGCTGGCGCTGCTTCCGCGTATGGTGCGTTCCATCTACAGCCTGGTGCATGACGAGCTGGAGAAAGAGTATGTGGTCGCCGCCCGTCTCGACGGTGCCACCACCCTGAATATTTTGTGGTTCGCGGTCCTCCCGAATATCACCGCCGGGCTGGTGACCGAAGTGACCCGCGCCCTGTCGATGGCGATACTTGATATCGCCGCCCTCGGCTTTCTGGATCTCGGCGCCCAGCTTCCCTCTCCCGAATGGGGTGCCATGCTCGGCGACGCGCTGGAGCTTATCTACGTTGCGCCCTGGACGGTTATGCTGCCCGGCGCGGCCATTATGATTAGCGTCCTGCTGATTAACCTGCTTGGCGACGGGTTACGCCGCGCCATCAACGCGGGGGTGGAATAATGCCGCTGCTGGATATTCGTAATCTGACCATTGAGATCCGCACCGGCGAAGGCTGGGTGAAAGCCGTGGATCGCGTCAGCATGACCCTGGCCGAGGGGGAGATTCGCGGCCTGGTGGGCGAGTCCGGTTCCGGGAAGAGCCTGATCGCCAAAGCCATCTGCGGCGTCAATAAAGACTCCTGGCGCATCACCGCCGACCGTATGCGCTTCGATGATATCGATCTGCTGCGCCTCTCGCCCCGAGAGCGCCGCAAGCTGATGGGCCATAACGTGTCGATGATTTTCCAGGAGCCGCAGTCCTGTCTCGACCCGTCCGAACGCGTGGGCCGCCAGCTGATGCAAAATATTCCCGCCTGGACCTGGAAAGGCCGCTGGTGGCAGCGTTTAGGCTGGCGTCGTCGCCGGGCAATAGAGCTGCTGCATCGCGTGGGGATCAAAGATCATAAAGACGCCATGCGCAGTTTCCCCTATGAGCTGACCGACGGCGAGTGCCAGAAGGTGATGATCGCCATCGCCCTGGCGAATCAGCCGCGCCTGCTGATTGCCGATGAGCCGACCAACGCCATGGAGCCGACCACCCAGGCGCAGATTTTCCGTCTGCTGAGTCGGCTGAACCAGAACAACAACACCACCATTATGCTGATCAGCCACGATCTGCAGATGCTGACCAAATGGGCGGACCGTATTAACGTGATGTACTGCGGACAAACGGTGGAGAGCGCCCCCGGCGACGAGCTGGTGGTGACGCCGCATCATCCCTATACGCAGGCACTGATCCGCGCGATCCCTGACTTTGGCAGCAGTATGCCGCATAAAAGCCGCCTGAATACGATGCCAGGCGCGATCCCGCTGCTGGAGCATTTACCTATCGGCTGTCGACTGGGGCCACGCTGCCCCTACGCCCAGCGCGAATGTATTGAGACACCGCGTTTGACCGGGGCAAAAAGCCATCTCTATGCCTGTCATTTCCCGCTGAATATGGAGAGAGATTAAGATGGCGGATACCCTGCTCGAAGTGCGCAACCTGAGTAAAACGTTCCGTTACCGGACCGGCTGGTTCCAGCGTCAGACCGTCGAGGCGGTGAAGCCCCTGAGCTTTACCCTGCGCGAAAAACAGACTCTCGCGATTATCGGTGAAAACGGCTCGGGGAAATCGACGCTGGCAAAAATGCTGGCGGGAATGATCGAGCCGACTACCGGCGAGCTGGCTATCGATGACCATACGCTGCAGTTCGGCGATTACTCTTTCCGCAGCCAGCGTATTCGCATGATTTTTCAGGACCCTTCGACCTCTCTGAATCCGCGCCAGCGTATTTCGCAGATCCTCAATTTTCCGCTGCTGCTGAATACCCCGCTCGATGCAGGTGAGCGCAAAAAGCGCATTCTGGAAACTCTGCGTATGGTGGGCCTGCTGCCGGATCATGCCAGCTATTACCCGCATATGCTGGCACCCGGACAGAAACAGCGTCTGGGGCTGGCCCGTGCGTTGATCCTGCGTCCGAAGGTGATTATTGCCGATGAGGCACTGGCATCGCTGGATATGTCGATGCGCTCTCAGCTGATTAACCTGATGCTTGAACTTCAGGAAAAACAAGGCATTGCCTATATTTATGTGACGCAGCATCTGGGCATGATGAAGCATATCAGCGATCAGGTTCTGGTGATGCACCAGGGCGAAGTGGTGGAGCGCGGCAGTACCGCAGAGGTGCTGGCCTCACCGCTTCACGATCTGACCCGTCGTCTGATTGCCGGTCATTTTGGCGAAGCCCTGACCGCCGATGCCTGGCGCAAAGACCGCTGAGGACCGCAGTCGCAGGAGGTTGGATGAGTGAGCCGTCGTCTGCGGTGGTATACTCTCTTTTTTATGCGGGCTGATAACCCCGTCGCGACGTGCGGAAAAATTCCCTGACATAATTCGCGGCGGCTGGGCTATAATTTCGGCCTGCTATCGCATCATTCTGGTAATGCATACATAACATACTGAATGCATTACCAAAAATAAGTAACAACGATAAGGATTAAAGCTATGGGTTTTCTTTCCGGTAAGCGCATTCTGGTCACTGGCGTAGCCAGCAACCGCTCCATCGCCTTTGGTATTGCCTCTGCAATGCGCCGTGAAGGGGCTGAACTGGCGTTCACCTACCAGAACGACAAACTGAAAGGCCGCGTGGATGATTTCGCCGCTGAACTGGGTTCCAGCATTGTGCTGCCGTGCGACGTTGCGGAAGACTCCAGCATCGAAAACCTGTTCACCGAGCTGGCAAAAGTCTGGCCGAAGTTTGACGGCTTCGTGCACTCCATCGGCTTCGCGCCGGGTGACCAGCTGGACGGCGACTACGTGAACGCTGTTACCCGCGAAGGCTTCAAAATCGCGCATGACATCAGCTCCTACAGCTTTGTGGCGATGGCGAAAGCCTGCCGCACCATGCTGAACCCGGGCTCTGCCCTGCTGACCCTGTCCTACCTGGGCGCAGAGCGCGCAATCCCTAACTACAACGTGATGGGTCTGGCGAAAGCGTCTCTGGAAGCTAACGTCCGTTATATGGCCAATGCGATGGGCCCGGAAGGCGTGCGCGTCAACGGTATCTCCGCAGGTCCGATCCGTACTCTGGCGGCGTCCGGTATTAAAGATTTCCGTAAGATGCTGGCACACTGCGAAGCGGTTACCCCGATTCGCCGTACCGTGACCATCGAAGACGTCGGCAACAGCGCCGCGTTCCTGTGCTCTGACCTGTCCGCCGGTATCTCCGGTGAAGTGGTTCACGTGGACGGCGGTTTCAGCATCGCAGCCATGAACGAGCTGGAACTGAAATAATCCGCGTTAAAATACGCTGAATACCAGGCCGGCCGGGGTTTCCCCTGCCGGCTTTTTTATTGTTCGCTCCCCTCGCCTGCCTTCTATATGCCTTTCTGGTATTTATTATCACTTAACAATCTTTTATCCCTTTTCACGCATACGCCAGGATATTTATGCGAAACGATCCGGCGTGCGGCACTGACGACGTATCCGGGTCGCCACTCACACACCAAGGAACGATCATGGAGCAACGACGCGTTTACGGCAAAAGCCACTGGTATCATGAAACCCAGGCGAGCAGTTGTCCGCCGGAAATATTGCCGCTGGTTCCCGAAGCCGCGGACGTCGAAGACCGCTTCTTACTGGAACTTACCCTGCCAGCCGAGCTGGTGGCCGCCTGTGAGCCCTGGCTGGCCTGCGCACGTCAGTTTTATGACCGCCTTTTCCCCAACGACGTTGACGTCACCCGTTTGCAGACTTTCAGCGCCTATGACCGTCTCAGCACCGCCCTGACGGTCGCCCAGGCCTCCGGCGTTCAGCGTCTGTGTAACCACTATGCCGCCCGCCTGGCACCGCTGCCTGGCCCGGACTCCTCGCGAGAAAGTAATCGTCGACTGGCGCAAATCACCCAGTACGCCCGTCAGCTTGCCAGCTCCCCATCGGTGATATCATCACTTTCCCGCCAGCAGTTGGATGAGGTCGGGCTGACTACACACGACATCGTGCTGTTCAATCAGATCGTTGGCTTTGTGGGCTTCCAGGCGAGGGTTATCGCCGTTTTCCAGGCGGTTCTCGGATTACCAGTGCGCTGGCTACCGGGAATGCCCGCCCTCGACGATGCCGACCCCGCGCTGTTTAGCGATCCTCGCAGCCTCTGGCAGGCCGACCTGCCGACGGTCGATCCGCTACTTGCCAGCGAGGCACAGCGTCAGGCGCTGGCAACCTGGCAGTCGGAGCCGGTGCTGCGGGATATCGCGACAGTGCTGGCGCAGGATGCCCGGCTGCTTGAGGCGTTCGGCGATCTGCTGATCCAGCTCCCCGCCGATGGCGAACACACCGCGCTGGCGGCCTTACTGAGCGCCCGTATTAACGGCAGCGTCGCCTGTTTTAATACCCTGGCGTCTGAATGGCGCTCGCCTGTCGGACTGCCTGACGCCGCACGCAACGGTGAGCGGGCGCTGCAGGTCTGGAGCCACAATGCTCCAGTGCTCAGAGCAATCATTCAGGCCGTTCAGGTACTGACCCGCACCCCCGACCGGTTCAGCGCAGCGCAGCTTACCCAGTCGGGCGAGCAGCATCTGTCTACGCGACAGGTGATCAACCTGCTGACACGCTGCGCATTTGATGGCTGGCTGAATCGCCTGAAAATTGCCTTTGGCAATGCGCTGCCGCTGGCTCCTTAGCCGCTAAAAAGGGTGAAACAGCGCTTGCCGCAATCGGGAGAATCGCGTAAAACTGTCAGCCGCTCTTTTAGCCACGAAACGACACCATTATGCTTCAGGACAACCCGCTGCTAGCGCAGCTTAAACAGCAACTGCATTCCCAGACGCCGCGCGCAGAAGGCGTGGTAAAAGGTACGGAAAAAGGCTTTGGCTTCCTGGAAGTCGACGGGCAGAAAAGCTATTTTATTCCGCCGCCGCAGATGAAAAAGGTGATGCACGGCGATCGTATTATTGCCGTTATCCACTCAGAAAAAGATCGCGAAAGCGCAGAGCCGGAAACCCTGGTTGAGCCGTTCCTGACCCGCTTTGTCGGGAAGGTCACGAAAAAAGATGACCGCTTTACTATCGTTCCCGACCATCCCCTGCTGAAAGACGCCATTATCTGTCGCCCCGCTCGCGACGTGACACACGAATTTAATGACGGCGACTGGGCAGTTGCTGAGATGCGCCGTCATCCGCTGAAAGGCGATCGCAGCTTCTATGCCGAGCTGACGCAGTTTATCACCTTTGGTGACGACCACTTTGTGCCCTGGTGGGTGACGCTGGCGCGTCATAACCTGGAAAAAGAAGCGCCGGAAGGCATCGCCACAGAGATGCTGGACGAAGGTCTTGAGCGTCGCGATCTGACCGGGCTGAACTTTGTCACCATCGACAGCGCCAGCACCGAAGATATGGACGATGCGCTCTATATCGAAGAACTGGCCGGCGGCAAGCTGCAGCTTACGGTAGCAATTGCCGATCCTACCGCGTGGATTGCCGAAGGCAGCAAGCTGGACGATAGCGCGAAAATCCGCGCCTTCACCAACTACCTGCCGGGCTTTAATATCCCGATGCTGCCGCGCGAGCTGTCCGACGATCTCTGCTCCCTGCGCGCTGATGAAGTCCGTCCGGTGCTGGCCTGCCAGATGACGCTGGACGCCGAAGGCGGTATTGAAGAGCAGATTACCTTCTTCGCTGCCACCATCGTATCCAAAGCCAAACTGGCATATGACGATGTCTCCGACTGGCTGGACAACGCCGGAAGCTGGCAGCCGCAGAATGACGCGATTGCCGGTCAGATCCGTCTGCTGCAGCAGTTCTGCCTGCGTCGCGGCCAGTGGCGCCAGCAGCATGCGCTGGTGTTTAAAGACCGTCCGGATTACCGCTTTGTGCTTGGCGAGAAAGGCGAAGTGCTGGATATCGTCGCGGAACCGCGCCGTATCGGTAACCGCATCGTTGAAGAGGCGATGATTGCCGCTAATATCTGCGCGGCTATCGTCCTGCGCGATAAACTGGGCTTCGGTATCTACAACGTCCACCTGGGCTTCGACCCTGCCAGTAGCGAACAGCTGGCGACCCTGCTTCAGGGCCACGGTATGGACGTTGATGCGCAGGCGATCCTGACCCTGCCGGGCTTCTGCAAGCTGCGCCGCGAACTGGATGCTCAGCCGTCCAGCTTCCTCGACAGCCGCATTCGCCGCTTCCAGTCCTTCGCTGAGATCAGCGTCGAGCCGGGTCCGCACTTCGGCCTGGGCCTGGAAGCTTACGCGACCTGGACCTCTCCGATTCGTAAGTACGGCGATATGGTTAACCATCGCCTGCTGAAAGCGGTGATTAAAGGCGAAAGCATTGCCCGCCCGCAGGATGACGTGACCGTTCAGATGGCGGAACGTCGTCGTCTGAACCGCATGGCGGAACGCGACGTTGGTGACTGGCTCTATGCCCGTTTCCTGAAAGACAAAGCCGGTACCGATACTCGCTTCGCAGCGGAAATTATCGATGTCAGCCGCGGTGGCATGCGCGTGCGTCTGGTGGACAACGGCGCGGTGGCGTTTATCCCTGCTCCGTTCCTGCACGCCGTTCGCGATGAGCTGGTGTGCAGCCAGGAAAGCGGCACCGTGCAGATTAAAGGCGAAACGGTATACAAGGTCACCGACGTGATTGATGTCACCATCGCTGAAGTCCGTATGGAAACCCGCAGCGTGATTGCGCGTCCTCACGCCTGATCCCGCTTTGCCTGTTACGGCTTCCCTTTCCGGGGAAGCCGTTTTCTCTTCCCGCCATCCCGCTGATTTTTTTACGTCATTTCCCTGTTAAAAATAGCAAATGCGATCACAATTAAGGGTAGCTTTTGTATGCGTTATTCCTGCGCCCAGGCTTTCTCATACATTCGGTTTACTATAATATTACAAGAAAAAACAATATCATCAGAGCCGTTAACCCTGTTGATGGAGGGGTTAATGTGCATTATGCATATCCGCCAGGGGATATGCGCCGGTAGGTTTGGGAGAAAACATGAACGTATCGCAGCAGCAGCATAGCCTGCTGTATCGCTATCCTGGCGCGGCCAGCCCTGCGTGGCGCTTAACGGCCGACAGCAATATTCTTTATCTCTCCTCCAGTGAAGATGCTGATATTCGCCAGTCGACCGTGCTGAGCCAGACTCAGGCTGCGCGGATCCGCGATATGACCGTGATTACCTCAAGCATTATGATGAATATCACCATCGACGGACAAAGTACCGCAGTGCATTTGATTGGCCGTAAAACCGGCCGTGAAGAGTGGGCGGGAACCGTCTCCTCCTGGAATGATACCCCCGCCGTCGCCCGCGAACTGGAACAGGGCCTGTCATTTGCCGAGCAGGTAGTGTCGGAAGCCAATTCCGTCATTGTGATTCTCGACCGCAAAGGCAATATTCAGCGCTTTAACCGTCTGAGTGAAGAGTATACCGGGCGGCAGGAGCATGAGGTTATCGGCCAGAACGTCTTTAATTTATTTCTGACGCCCAGCGAAGCCGAAGCAGCCCAGAGCAATCTTATCGAACTCTTCCACAATGGCAGTGCCTATGAAGTTGAACGCTGGATCCAGACCCTGAAAGGCCAGCGCCTGTTTCTGTTTCGTAACCGTTTCATGCACAGTGGCAGCGGTAAAAATGAAATTTATCTGGTCTGTTCCGGGACGGATATCACCGAAGAGCGCTACGCCCAGGAGCGCCTGCGGGCGCTGGCCAATACCGACCCGATTACCGGCTTACCCAACCGCAACGCCATCAATGAGCAGATCAACGCGGCGATTGCCTGTCGTGGCGACGGCCAGGTTGGCGTGATCTATCTCGATCTCGATAATTTTAAGAAAATTAACGATGCCTACGGGCATATGCTGGGCGACCAGCTTCTGCAGGCCGTCTCTCTGACCATTCTTAGCTGCCTGGAAGAGAACCAGGTCCTGGCGCGTCTTGGCGGAGATGAGTTTGTGGTGATGGCAACCGACACCTCACAGGGATCGCTGGAGGCAACGGCATCGCGCATTCTTACCCGTCTGCGCGAACCTTTTCGTATCGGTCCCATCGAGATATACACCGGCTGCTCTCTCGGCATCGCCCTCGCCCCTCAGCACGGTGAAGATTACGACAGCGTGATCCGCAGCGCGGATACCGCCATGTACTCCGCCAAAGAGAGCGGACGCGGTAAGTTCTGCGTCTTCTCGCCGGAGATGAATCAGCGCGTGTTTGAGTATCTGTGGCTCGATACCAACCTGCGTAAGGCTCTGGCTAACGATCAGCTGGTGATTCATTATCAGCCCAAAATGAACTGGCGCGGCGAAGTCGCCAGCCTGGAAGCGCTGGTGCGCTGGCAGTCGCCGGAGCGCGGCCTGATCCCGCCGCTGGATTTTATTACCTATGCCGAAGAGTCCGGGCTAATCGTCCCGCTGGGCCGCTGGGTGATGCTGGATGTGGTGCGCCAGGTGGCGAAATGGCGCAAAAAAGGGATTAATCTGCGGGTGGCGGTCAACGTCTCGGCGCGGCAGCTGGCCGACCAGACCATTTTTAGCGATCTCAGGCAGGCGCTGAAAGACCTCGACTTTGAGTATTGCCCTATCGACGTGGAGCTGACCGAAAGCTGTCTGATTGAGAACGAAGAGCTGGCCCAGTCGGTGATCCAGCAGTTCAGCGATCTTGGCGCTCAGGTGCATCTGGATGACTTTGGCACCGGCTACTCTTCCCTGTCACAGCTGGCTCGCTTCCCCATCGATGCCATTAAGCTCGATCAATCCTTTGTCCGCGATATCCATAAGCAGTCCGTTTCACAGTCGCTGGTGCGGGCGATTGTCGCCGTGGCACAGGCGCTGAATCTGCAGGTGATTGCCGAAGGCGTGGAGAGTGCGAAAGAGGATGCGTTTCTGATTAAAAATGGCGTTAACGAACGTCAGGGATTCCTGTTTGCTAAACCGATGACGGCCAGCGCATTTGAACGCTGGTATCGACGCAGGCTGGCGCGGAAATGACCTGAACGCGGCGCATAAGCTTAGCAATATCTGCGCATTGGTTTTCTCGGCAACGGGTGTTACTTTTTCACTTCTCTTTTGCCGCCATTTTTTGCATCATCTATCCGCAAACCTAAAATAAGGATGACACTATGTCCGAACTGAATGCGAGCCATCTGGCGCAGCGTATTGATACGGTGCTGGATATTCTGGTCGCCGGTGACTATCACTCTGCCATCCATAACCTGGAAATTCTTAAAGCGGAACTGCTGGAGCGCGCCAGTGCGGATAAACCGCAGACGGCAAGCTCGCCAAAGTCGCCCTGGGAAATTTGACTCGCCGCCTGTTCGCGCTGCAAACAGGCCATTGACTACAGGATACGGCAGCGATGCCGTTAATTTTTTGCTGATATGAATCCCCGACAACAACACATCTTACAGGTCGTTATCGACAAAGGCCGCACCAGCGTTGCCGACCTTGCCCGACTGACCGGCGTCTCAGAAGTCACCATTCGACAGGACCTTAATCTGCTGGAAAAACAGAGTTACCTGCGCCGCGCCCACGGTTTTGCCGTGCCGCTGGACAGTGACGATGTGGAAACGCGGATGCTGAACAACTATCCCCTGAAGCGCGAACTGGCGCAGTTCGCCGCCTCGCTGGTGCAGAACGGTGAAACGGTCTTTATCGAGAATGGCAGCAGTAACGCCCTGCTGGCACGCACACTGGCCGATCAGAAGGACGTGACCATTATTACCGTCAGCAGCTACATTGCACATCTGCTGAAAGACACCCGCTGTGAAGTGATTCTGCTCGGGGGCATCTACCAGAAGAAAAGCGAAAGTATGGTCGGCCCCCTGACGCGCCTGTTTATTGAGCAGGTTCACTTTAGCAAAGCCTTTATCGGTATCGACGGCTGGCTGCCTGAAACCGGGTTTACCGGTCGCGATATGATGCGCGCCGACGTGGTCAACGCGGTGCTGGCGAAAAGCAGCGACGCTATCGTGCTGACCGACAGCTCAAAGTTTGGGGCCGTTCATCCCTACACGCTCGGCCCGCTGTCGCAGTTCCAGCGGGTGATTACCGACGAGGGCCTCAGCGCCGCCAGTCAGCTGCAGCTGGAGCAGGCCGGGCTGCAGGTTGATATCGTTAAGCGACCGTAGCCGATCGCCTTCAGGCCAGGGCACACCTGGCCTGAGCCTCTCTTCTCTGAGATATTTCCGACCGCCAATTAAGACTTTTTACCTGTCTGTTCAACGGCAAAAACCTAGAATAACGGTTAGCGATAACAACAGGACGTCACTATCACTTGCGTGATTTCAGTAACACCTGCGCAACACCCTTTCATGGAAACGCTATACTTATAGAGTACGTCTTCCGTGAATCTATTATTCAGGAGAAAGTATGATGAATTTAACAAGTAAAAAAATGGCGACCGCCCTGCTGGCAGTCACATTAGCAATGTCTCTGAGCGCCTGCTCTAACTGGTCTAAGCGCGATCGCAACACCGCTATCGGCGCAGGTGCCGGTGCACTTGGCGGCGCGGTACTGACTAACGGTAGCGGTCTGGGTACGCTCGGCGGTGCCGCAGTCGGCGGTATTATCGGTCATCAGGTAGGTAAGTAATAACGCTACAGCATTACGGCTCAGAATAACGATAAATTCTTCTTTTTCCAGGTCTGAAAATAATAGAAAGGCCACGTTTGAAAACGTGGCCTTTGTGTTTTGCTGAGGCATTCACCCCCCGGCTAATTTGACCTTCATCCCTTTCGCTTCCAGCAACGACTTAATCAAATCCCGCTTATCGCCCTGAATCTCAATAACGCCGTCTTTCACCGCACCGCCACAGCCGCACTTCTTCTTCAGTTCGGCGGCAAGCGTCGCCAGAGTCGCATCATCGGCATCAATACCGGTAATCAGGCACACGCCCTTGCCCTTTCGGCCGCTGGTCTGACGCTGGATACGTACAATCCCGTCGCCCTTCGGCCGCTCGACAGCCGCTTTGGGCTCGTCAATGCGACCGCTTTCGGTGGAGTAGACCAGACGGCTGTTGTTATCGGCCATTATGCCTCCATGCCCAGCGTGGCGTTAATCGCCTGCAGAGTCTGTGCAGGATGCGCGGACTGGGTAATAGGACGCCCGATCACCATATAGTCGACGCCTGCCGCCTGCGCCTGCTCCGGGGTCATAATCCTGCGCTGATCGCCTGCATCACTGCCCGCTGGACGAATACCCGGCGTGACCAGCTTAAATGCCTGTCCCAGCGTCTGCTTAAAGTGTACCGCTTCCTGCGCGGAGCAGACCACGCCGTCCAGCCCGCACTGCTGCGTCAGACGCGCCAGTTTTTCCGCATACTGAGCAGGTGACAGTGTCACACCAAGGTCCAGCAGGTCGCTGGCTTCCATACTGGTCAGTACCGTGACCGCAATCAGCAGCGGCGCATCTTTGCCATACGGCAACAGCGCTTCGCGTGCAGCGGTCATCATCCGTGCCCCGCCCGAGGCGTGGACGTTAACCATCCATACGCCCAGCTCTGCGGCCGCAGCGACGGCGTGTGCAGCCGTATTGGGAATATCGTGAAATTTCAGGTCGAGGAATACGTCAAAACCGCGTTGATGCAGGTCACGGACCAGCTGCGGGCCAAACAGGGTAAACATCTCTTTGCCGACTTTCAGTCGGCATGTACGCGGGTCGATACCGTCAACAAAGGCCAGCGCCTTGTCGCGGTCGGCGTAATCAAGGGCCACAACAATCGGAGAGTGCGTTGTAGCGCGGGATGGGGATATTGCAACAGACGTCATGACCAGACCTTCTTAGCGGTGAATGCCGGTGGCGGCGTAAAAAAGGTAAACGGGCAGCATTCTACCTGCGGGACCCACAAATTAACAGCGGCCATTTCGCCCCTGCCGGACACCCCGGGCACGATGCCGGAAGCCTTCTTTCGGCCGGTCCTTTAGTATGTTGTAACTAAAGCGCAGCCTTTTTAAAAATTACTGGCCATCAAGACCGCGAATCGGCTTCACCGTCGACCAGGCGCGGCAGGACGGACAGTGCCAGTAGAGGCTATGGGCGGTAAACCCGCATTTCAGGCAGCGATAGCGCGGCTTATTGCGCACCTGTTCGCCGACCATATCGCGCAGCACCATCAGGCTCTCTTTTGCTCGCCCTTCTTCCGCTTCGTGCAGATGGTAGTCCATCAGCTTGTGGAATACCCGCATGGTGGGATGACGCTGGAGCTGTCGGGTGACGTACAGCTGCGCGCTGTCCTGCCCTTCGTGCTGCTCCATCAAATCGGCCAGCAGTAAATCGGCCACCGCGCCGGTGTTCTGTTCAACGCAGCGGCGTAAGAACGCTTCCCACTCGTCGAGTTTATCCAGCTTCTGGTAGCAGGTTTGCAGCATATCCAGGGTTTCACTGACCAGCTCTTTATCCTGATCGATCACCCGCATCAGACTCTCTACCGCTTTGGCGTACTCGCCTTTCTCAATCAGGACGCGGCCCATCATGATAGAGATACGTGCGCTGTCGCGGTCGGCGGCGGCGCCTTTTTTCAGCAGCGAGATGGCCTTTTCCATTTCGCCGTTGCCCATCTGCTGCAGGGCCAGCTCACAGTAGAAATGGGCAATTTCGCCACGCTGTTTCTCTTTGCCCAGCTTCACCAGGCGTTCGGCAACATCGATAGCCTTCTGCCAGTCGCTGGTTGCCTGATAGATCTGCAGAAGCTGCTGCAGCGCGCCCACGCGGAAATCCGTTTCATCCACCAGCTGGCTGAACATATCTTCGGCACGATCGTACATGCCCGCGGCCATATAGTCGCGGCCAAGCTGCTGGATAGCCAGCAGCCGCTGATCGTAGGTCAGAGAAGCGCTCTCCATCAGGGATTGATGAAGGCGAATAGCGCGATCGACTTCGCCGCGTGAACGGAACAGATTCCCGAGGGTAAGATGGGCCTCAACGGTGCTGGTGTCCTCTTTCAGCATGTCGAGGAACAGATCCACCGCTTTGTCCTGTTGGTTGCTTAACAGGAAGTTAACCCCGGCCACGTAGTCACGCGACAGGCGGTTCGCCTCTTCCTGTTTAGACTGTTGTGCACTCCTGCGTCCCATATACCAGCCATACGCGGCCGCTACGGGCAAAAGCAGAAACAGCAACTCCAGCATAGAATATTATTCCTTTACCAACGGCACACCCGGACCCGCCGGTGTCTCAGATGCCGGGGCAATCTGGTGCTCCAGACGTTTGATCTTACGATCGGCCCGCGCCAGTTTCACGCGCAGACGCAGCCAGAACAGGCCGCAAATCAGCCAGCCAATGGCAAAGCCCGCGGCAAATAGTACGGCAAGCAGCGTGGAGATACGGAATTCGCCCTGCGCCAGCAGATAGTTGAAGGTGACCAGCTGGTCGTTTTGCGCCCCGAGCGTTACCGAGACAACGAATATCGCTAATACCAGTAAGAAAATAAGTAAATATTTCACATTACGTCCCGTTATGTGGTGTGAGCGAGTAAATACTACCCAATTGCCCGCTTCCAGCCCTATAAATTACCATTATCGTGACCTCGACGAAATGGAAAAACATCGAGCCAGTTGTGGATCTAAGGGCGGAAGCACCGAAAATCAACCCGTTCTAGCTTTCCTGCTCGCGCTGCTCGATTTCCTGTCTCTCTTCATGCGGCGGTGCCAGCGGTCCGCAGAGGCGCTGCGCCAGCCAGCAGGCCAGCGTGACCAGCAGCCAGGAGATCAGCGTGGCGACAACCAGATCGCGCGGCCAGTGCATGCCCAGCAGCAACCGGCTACCCATCACGGCCGTCGCCCACACCAGCAGAATCGCAATGGTAAAGGTGCGGCGTCGCGGCCACAGTAATCCGACGGCCAGCAGCCCCCAACTGGCGGCAAACATGGTATGCCCGGATGGAAACGCGAAGCCGGTTTCTTTCTGCCAGTGTTTACGCAAGAATGCCGGGATATCCTGTTGTTCCGCAAGCTGTTCTTTAACCAGATGACCGCGATCTTTACGCTTTAAAGTGTAGAACTCATCGACGGGTATCTGGTGGTTTTTTTCCAGCCAGATAACGAAAGGACGCGGCTCCTGGACCCGCTCTTTGACCCAGGATTTGACGCCCTGTCCCGCCAGGATCGCCACCCCGAGGATCGCAAACAGCATCAGCGCCGCCTTCAGACGAAAACGCAGGCACCAGAGGAACCAGCCGCAGAGGATGACGTGGGTAATAATGCCCCAGGGCTGAGTGACCGTTTCGGTGACCCAGTACAGGCTTTTTAGCCACAGGCCGCTGTTTCCGGGCTGCCACATCCAGCCGGAAAGCCAGACGGCAACGGGCATAATCAATAACAGTCCGGCACCCACGGCGGTACGTTTCGCAATCGACAGCATTTTCTCTCCTTTCGCGTTTAGCGCCCCATCATAGACGAAAAGCACGGATTCGGGAAAAGTGGCGTATTTTGTGCGTTTTAGCGCGCCACGACTCTGCGGCCATTAGGCGTTATCCGCCGCCCTGTGGCAAAATAGGCGAATAACAGAGGGCACGCGTTATGTGCCCGCATAATCTGGAGATTCACATGCAGCTAAAACGAGTGGCAGAAGCCAAACTGCCCACCCCCTGGGGTGATTTTGTGATGGTGGGTTTTGAAGAACTGGCCACCGGGCATGACCATGCCGCGCTGGTATTCGGGGATATTTCAGGCTCCACGCCCGTGCTGGCACGCGTCCATTCCGAGTGTCTGACCGGCGATGCCCTGTTCAGCCTGCGCTGCGACTGCGGTTTCCAGCTTGAAGCTGCCCTGACGCATATTGCCGAAGAGGGTCGCGGTATCCTGCTCTATCACCGTCAGGAAGGCCGCAATATCGGTCTGCTGAATAAGATCCGCGCCTATGCGCTGCAGGATCAGGGCTACGATACGGTAGAAGCCAACCACCAGCTCGGCTTTGCCGCTGACGAGCGTGACTTCACCCTGTGCGCGGATATGTTCAAGCTGCTGGGCGTTGATGAGGTCCGTCTGCTGACCAATAACCCGAAAAAGGTCGAGATCCTGACCGAAGCGGGGATCAATATCGTTGAGCGCGTGCCGCTGATTGTCGGGCGAAATCCGAAAAATGCCCACTATCTGGATACTAAAGCCGCCAAGATGGGCCATCTGCTGGGTAATTAATCCCGCCGGTTGGCAAAAAAGGCCTGCAGTCACCTGCAGGCCTTTTTTATTAGTGCAGCATATTACGGATGACGTAGTGCAGGATCCCGTCGTTCTGGTAGTAGGTCAGCTCGGTGCCGGTATCGATACGGCAGCGGCACTGTACGATCTCTTTACTGCCGTCCGTTCGGGTCAGGTACACCGGAATAATTGCGCCCGGTTTAAGGCTTTGCAGGTCACCAATATCAATCTGCTCTTCCCCGGTCAGCCCCAGCGTTTTACGGGTGACGTCCTGCGGGAACTCCAGCGGCAGGATGCCCATCCCAATCAGATTGGAGCGGTGAATACGCTCGAAGGATTCCGCAATTACCACCCGGACGCCCAGCAGTCGTGGGCCTTTTGCCGCCCAGTCGCGGCTGGAGCCGGAGCCGTACTCTTTCCCGGCGATCACCGCCAGCGGCGTGCCGGTCTGCTGGTATTTCATCGCCGCATCGTAGATGGCCACCACCTCGCTGCCGGGCAGATGGCGCGTCATACCGCCCTCTACGCCGGGCACCATTTCATTGCGGATACGGATATTGGCAAAGGTGCCGCGCATCATCACTTCATGGTTGCCGCGTCGCGAGCCGTAGGAGTTAAAATCCCCCCGCTCGACGCCGTGACTTTGCAGGTAGCGCCCCGCCGGGCTGTCGGCCTTGATGCTGCCCGCCGGAGAGATATGGTCAGTGGTTACCGAATCCCCCAGCATCGCCAGGATACGTGCGCCCTGAATATCTTCTACCGGATCGGGTACCGCCCCCATCTCATCGAAGAACGGCGACAGCCGGATATAGGTGGAATCATCCTGCCAGCCATAGGTATCGGAGCGCTCAACCTGAATGCTTTTCCACTCCGGCGTCCCTTCGAAGACCTCCGCATACTCTTTGCGGAACATCTCTGTCGACACTTCGCCTACCGCCTGCGCGATCTCCTGCCCTGACGGCCAGATATCTTTCAGCCAGACCGGGTTACCCTGGCTATCTTCACCCAGCGGATCTTTCGCCAGGTTGGTATTCATATTGCCCGCCAGCGCATAGGCCACCACCAGCGGCGGCGAGGCCAGCCAGTTGGTTTTGACCAGGGGATGGATGCGGCCTTCAAAGTTACGGTTGCCGGAGAGCACCGCGCCCACCGTTAAATCGCCTTTTTTGATGGCCTGCTCGATAGGCTCCGGCAGCGGACCTGAGTTACCGATACAGGTCGTACAGCCGTAGCCCACCAGATTAAAGCCCAGGGCGTCGAGATGCGGCGTCAGCCCGGCATGGGCCAGGTAGTCGGACACCACCTTCGAGCCGGGCGCCAGGGACGCTTTGACCCAGGGTTTCGGCTTCAGGCCCAGCGCCACCGCTTTTTGCGCCAGCAGCCCCGCCGCCATCAGTACGCTGGGGTTAGAAGTATTGGTACAGGAGGTAATGGCCGCAATGACCACCGCCCCATCGGGGAGCTGATACTGATGACCGTTCAGGGTATAGCTAACCGGCTGCCTGTCTTTCTGCGCCTGGTTCAGCTCCAGCTCGGCGCTGGCGGCAAAGGCTTTTGGCACATCGCCGAGGGCAACCCGGTCCTGCGGGCGCTTCGGCCCGGCCAGGCTGGCAACCACCTCGCCCATGTCCAGCGCCAGAGTGCTGGTAAAGACCGGCTCATCCCCGGTGTTACGCCACATCCCCTGCGCTTTAGCGTAGGTTTCCACCAGCTCGACCTGTTCCGCACTGCGTCCGCTAAGACGCATATAGTCGAGGGTAACCCCGTCAATGGGGAAGAAGCCGCAGGTGGCGCCATATTCCGGCGCCATATTGGCGATAGTGGCGCGATCCGCCAGCGGCAGTGAGTCCAGCCCGTCACCGTAGAATTCAACAAACTTGCCCACCACGCCGTGCTTACGCAGCATCTGGGTGACCGTCAGCACCAGGTCGGTGGCGGTGATCCCCTCGCGTAGCTTGCCGGTGAGCTTAAAGCCGACAACGTCGGGGATCAGCATTGAGACGGGCTGACCGAGCATCGCCGCCTCTGCTTCGATCCCCCCGACGCCCCAGCCCAGTACGCCCAGACCATTAATCATGGTCGTATGGGAGTCGGTGCCGACCAGCGTATCGGGCCAGGCCACCCACTCCCCGTCCTGGAACTCGCTCCAGACGGCTTTACCGAGATACTCCAGGTTAACCTGGTGACAGATCCCTGTGCCGGGCGGCACGACGCTGAAGCGGCTGAAGGCCTGCTGTCCCCAGCGTAAAAAGACGTAACGCTCATGGTTACGCTCCATCTCAAGACGGACGTTTTCGCCAAACGCGTCATCATCGCCAAAGTGGTCCACGGTCACCGAGTGGTCAATCACCAGATCGACCGGTGAGAGCGGGTTAACTTTGGCCGTATCGCCGCCGAGTCGTTTAACGGCTTCGCGCATGGCTGCGAGATCCACAACGGCGGGAACGCCGGTGAAATCCTGCATCAGGACGCGTGCGGGGCGGTAGGCAATTTCGCGATCGGCATGGGCGTTTTTCAGCCAGCCTGCAAGGGCGTGAATATCTTCGGCGGTAACGGAATCGTCATCCTGCCAGCGCAGGAGATTTTCCAGCAAAACTTTTAGCGACTTGGGTAAACGCGCAATGTCCCCAAGTTCCTTTGCGGCCAGCGGCAGGCTGTAGTAGTGCCACGTTTTTTCTGCTGCCTGCAGCGTATCCTTACTGGCCTCACGTAGGGTAACCGACATAGCTCCTCCTTAATAACAGGGATTGCGTAACCCGGACAATCATCAGGGTCTGTTATTAAAGATAACACAAACAGCTTGTAACGTTTTGATAACAACCCGAATTGATAAAAGAGGAGGAACCTTTCGGATAAACAAACAAAAAACCCGACTTCACGTCGGGTTTTTTGGGCGGTCAGTTGAGATACATCCAGACCAGTTGTCCCCAGAACAGCAGCGACAAGGAAAATGCCGCCATCCAGGACCAGTATTTCGCATTACTATAATTATTCAACATTGCCGGACCATTTACGTTTTGTATTCATCAAAACTGCGTTGTTAAGCAGTGTATAAATTGCTGTGTGTATTTATTAACGAGTACAACTTACTTACGCTTAAGGCCAGTTTGATGAAAGACATCAGATATAACAGCGTAGTGTAATGAAAGAATTATTGTTTTTTTACGTCGTCTTCCATGAACATCTCTATAAAACCTTGCTGCTGCGAGGTCAGCGTCCACTCTTGTGGAATAGCCGTTATCGGCGTTTTTTTCGCTTTTTTCGGCTTGTCACAGGGCTGACATACTTGCTTCGCAGGTGATACGTGACCCGTTACGACCATTTTCACCCCCAAAATTTCCACACCAGCAGTGCAATCACTATCCAGAACAGCGCTGAACCTACAAAGACCGCCAGCCACGCTTTACGCTTCAGCTCATGATCCTTTTGCGGTTCTTCACTTCCAGACGGCATTGCTAACCTCATACAATCGACATCGCTTATCATTTTGACACCAAACAATCGGCACGAGTTATCATCGCTTGAGATAAATCCTAATTAAAACTGGGCAAAAAATCCAGTCAATTTACGAATCCTCACCATTCGAATATTCAATCTTTTGAGCCGAAATAAATAATTGAAGTAAGAAGTTTGCGTTAAGGTCAGATATTTTCTATTTTTGTCAGCCTTTAGCGACCTGATTTCCATTAAGAGGGCGCGGTTATTACCAAAAATACTAAGACGCCCCTCTAAATGCGTTTAATTCTAATTTAGCTTTAGTGACATGATTCACAATTCATCACTACCATAAATGGGTGTTATAGAACGCAATCGGGGAGACAAAACCGCGTTTTGTCTCCCCGATGATTTCCTTAACCCTTATCAGGCGAATTACTTTTGCGGCAGTTTAATATCCTTAAACATGGCCTCAATATCTTCGTTAGAGCGTAGCGCGACGGCGGTATCCACCACGTCACGCGTCAGATGCGGGGCGAATCGCTGAATAAAGTCGTACATGTAGCTGCGCAGGAAGGTGCTGCGGCGGAAGCCGATCTTCGTGGTGCTGTGGCTGAAAATATCCTGCGCCTCCAGCTTGACCAGATCCGGATCCGAAACCGGATCCACGGCCATGCTGGCGATCACCCCAACCCCAAGGCCTAAACGGACGTAGGTTTTAATCACGTCGGCGTCGGTGGCGGTAAAGACGATGCGCGGCGTCAGACCCGCACGGTTAAACGCCGTATCCAGCTCGGAACGTCCGGTAAAGCCGAAGGTATAGGTCACCAGCGGATACTGAGCCAGCTCTTCAATGGTCACGGACTCACGGGATGCCAGCGGGTGCTCCGGGGTTACTACGATGGAACGGTTCCAGTGATAGCAAGGGAGCATAACCAGGTCGTCATACAGGTGCAGCGCTTCGGTGGCGATAGCAAAGTCGGCATTTCCTTTCGATACCGCTTCGGCAATCTGGGTCGGTGACCCCTGATGCATATGCAGGGAAACGCGAGGATAGCGCTCAATAAAGCCTTTAATTACGCCGGGTAGCGCATATCGGGCCTGGGTGTGGGTAGTGGCGACATACAGGGAACCTTTATCCGGCCAGGTATGCTCTCCGGCGACGGATTTAATCGCATCCACCTTCGACAGCACTTCGCGTGCGATACGGATAATCTCCTGCCCCGCCGGCGTGACCTGAGTCAGATGCTTGCCGCTGCGGGCGAAGATCTGGATCCCCAGCTCATCCTCCAGCATACGCACCTGCTTACTGATACCCGGCTGCGAAGTGTAAAGCCCTTCCGCCGTCGATGAGACGTTGAGGTTGTGGTTAACAACCTCAACAATGTAGCGCAGCTGCTGTAATTTCATGGGAACCATCCGTTCAGCGACCGGGCGCACGTGAACGACGCCCTAAGACGATTTAATAATAAAAAAGGACTAAGTTATAACCACTATATCATTTATAGCGTTTTTGTATAGACAGCGCCGAAAAATAATAAAGCGTAATAAGAAAGGGCCGGAAACCGGCCCTTATGGAGTGCTGAGAGGGTTTTACTTCTTGCCTTCGACCCACTTGCCGTCGACATAGAAAGCGGACCAGCCGGTCGCCTTACCGTCTTTCTCTGCGGCAACATACTGCTGCTTGGTTTTGCGGCTGAAGCGCACTACCGTCGGGTTGCCCTCCGGATCCTGCTGCGGCGCATCGGCCAGATAACGCAGTTTCTCGGCCAGACGATCGCGGAAACGATACAGTTCAGACACCAGCGGCGCACGGGTTTCACGCGATTTCGGGAAGGTGTTTGCCGCGAGGAAAACGCCCGCCGCACCGTCACGCAGCACGAAGTACGCATCCGACTTCTCACACTGCAGTTCCGGCAGCGGAACCGGATCTTCCTTCGGCGGCGCGACATCACCGTTACGCAGGATTTTACGCGTGTTCTTACAGTCGTCGTTGGTACAGGCCATGTACTTACCGAAGCGCCCCATTTTCAGGTGCATTTCAGAACCACATTTCTCACACTCAACGATCGGACCGTCGTATCCCTTAATGCGGAACTCGCCCTGCTCGATCTCATACCCATCACAGCCCGGGTTATTACCACAGACGTGCAGCTTGCGCTGCGGGTCAATCAGATAGCTGTCCATCGCCGTACCGCACTTCTGGCAGCGACGTTTGGCACGCAGCGCGTTGGTTTCGGCTTCGTCACCTTCCAGCACGTTAAGCACTTCGCTTTCCGGCACCAGGTTAATGGTGGTTTTGCAGCGCTCTTTCGGCGGCAGCGCATAGCCGGAACAGCCGAGGAAGACCCCGGTGCTGGCGGTGCGGATACCCATCTGACGGCTACAGGTCGGGCAGTCGATGCTGGTCAGCACCATCTGGTTCGGCTGCATGCCGCCTTCCAGGGGGTCTTTTTCTGCGGTCGCCAGCTGGTCGGTGAAGTTGCTGAAGAAGTTATCCAGCACTTTCTTCCACTCGGCCTGGTGGTTAGCCACCTGGTCGAGGCTGCTTTCCATCTGTGCGGTAAAGTCGTAGTTCATCAGCTCGCGGAAGTTAGCCTCGAGCCTGTCGGTCACGATCTCACCCATTTTCTCGGCGTAGAAGCGGCGGTTATCAACACGCACATAGCCGCGATCCTGGATGGTGGAGATGATCGACGCGTAGGTTGACGGACGGCCGATACCGCGTTTTTCCAGCTCTTTAACCAGCGAGGCTTCGCTAAAGCGCGCCGGGGGCTTGGTAAAGTGCTGAGCGGGCAGCAGTTCGATCAGAGAGAGCGTATCGCCCGCGTTAACCGCTGGCAGCGTACGATCTTCATCACCCTTACGCAGCGCCGGCATGACTTTGGTCCAGCCGTCAAAGCGCAGGATACGGCCACGCGCTTTCAGGCGGAAATCGCCCGCGCCGACGGTCAGCGTCGTCGAGTCATACTGGGCCGGCGTCATCTGGCAGGCCACAAACTGACGCCAGATCAGCTGATACAGCTTCTGCGCGTCGGCTTCCATGTCCTTCAGGGATTCCGCAAGGACCGACACATCGGAAGGACGAATCGCTTCGTGCGCTTCCTGGGAGTTCTCTTTGCTGGCGTACTGATTGGCGTTTTCCGGCAGGTATTTCTTGCCGAAATTATCACCGATGTAGTCACGCACCATGCTCACCGCGTCCTGACTCAGGTTGGTCGAGTCGGTACGCATATAGGTGATATAACCCGCTTCATACAGACGCTGGGCCATCATCATGGTTTTTTTCACGCCAAAGCTGAGACGGGTACTGGCCGCCTGCTGCAGGGTGGAGGTGATATAAGGCGCGCCCGGCTTGCTGCTGGTCGGCTTATCTTCGCGATCCAGCACCTGATACTTCGCTTTTTCCAGCAGGCTAACAGCGGCTTCGGTCTGCTCGCGGTTAACCGGACGGAACGGCTTATCGTTCTGATGGCTGACCTGCAGCGGCAGCGTATCCCCGCCCGGCGTGGTGACGTTAGCGTCAATTTCCCAGAACTCTTCCGGGACAAAGGCTTTGATCTCACGCTCGCGCTCAACCACCAGACGTACGGCAACGGACTGGACGCGACCGGCAGAAAGACCGCGGGCGATCTTTTTCCACAGTAGCGGCGAGACCATATAGCCTACGACGCGGTCCATAAAGCGACGCGCCTGCTGGGCGTTGACGCGGTCGATGTTCAGTTCACCCGGCTTTTCAAACGCCTGCTGAATGGCATTCTTGGTGATTTCGTTAAACACAACGCGACTATAGCGTTTTTCGTCGCCACCGATGATTTCCCGCAGGTGCCATGCAATGGCCTCCCCTTCGCGGTCAAGGTCGGTTGCGAGATAGATGTGGTCGGCTTTTTCGGCCAGCTGCTTGAGTTCAGCAACGACCTTCTCTTTGCCCGGCAGCACTTCATACTGTGCCGCCCATTCCCGCCATGGGTCGACGCCCATGCGGTTTACGAGAGCGCTACGCTCATCCTTTTTTGGCTTCACAGCCGTTTTGGTGGAGGTAGAGTCGGCGCTCTTTTTCTGCGCTGAGCCACTGGTCGGCAAATCGCGGACATGACCGACGCTGGATTTCACCACGTAGTCATTGCCCAGATACTTATTGATCGTTTTGGCTTTTGCCGGGGACTCAACGATAACGAGAGCTTTACCCATATTCACCTTTACCTAATTTGATTCTTCCAGAATTGATCGCAGAGGGCTTTACCTGCCGCCGCTGACAGATCGCAATATGGCGACGACAGCAGTGGAACTCAACCCTTAAGTAAAACCACAGCGGTAAACTGCGCTTCCCAGGTGGTTGAACTGGCAGGTTTTTCCGTATAACTGCTCTACAGGACGACCAAACTTTAGTCGAATGTCAAGCAAATCTATTGCCAGCCTGACGAAAGCGTCACACTGTACCTGATAAAATTTGTTACGCAACTTTATTAGCATGCAAAAGTCAATCCTGCCAGCAAGCGCATGTTCAGCTTACCCACGAATGAAACAGGGAAAATTTGCCCGCAGAGGCCGCCGGGCGTAGACTAATGCCCGTTAAAAAGGAGTTCTGTATGCAACAAGAAACGCAGCCAATCGATCGCCAGGCGCTACTGGCAAAAGCAAACCAGCTGATTCGCGACCACGAAGATACGCTGTCCGGCATTGAAGCCACGGGCGTGACCCAGCGCAACGGCGTGCTGGTGTTCAGCGGAGAGTACTACCTCGACGAACAGGGCCTGCCGACGGGCAAAAGCACCGCCGTATTTAATATGTTTAAATATCTGGCCCACGAACTGTCCGACAAGTATCACCTGATTGATTAAAAAAAAATGCGAGGCCTGAGCCTCGCGTTTTTTTCACACCGCTCAGAGCAGCGGCTTTTGCCCACGCTGCCACCAGCGTAGCAGCAGACGATCGGCGCTTTCCGCTGCGCTGCCGGTCAGGCGGTCCAGCAGTTTCTTACGCTGGGTATAGCGCAGGCTGATAACCTCACGTCCTTCCATCAGGCTCAGAATCAGATCGTCGCTGGTGCCGACGCTATCGACCAGACCTTTTTCCAGCGCCTGCACGCCGTACCAGTGTTCACCGGTCGCCACCTGCTCAATATCAAGCGATGGGCGCATCTGCTTCACGAAATCTTTAAACAGGTAGTGGGTTTCGTTCAGGCTCTCGCGGAATTTCTCCCGCCCTTCTTCGGTGTTTTCACCCAGCAGCGTCAGGGTACGTTTGTACTGACCGGCGGTGTGCAGTTCGATATCGATATCTTTGCTTTTCAGGAAGCGGTTAAAGTTGGGGATCTGCGCGACCACGCCAATAGAGCCGACAATGGAGAACGGCGCGGCAACAATATTGTCGGCCACGCAGGCCATCATATAGCCGCCGCTGGCCGCCACTTTATCGACCGCCACGGTCAGCGGGATCTTTTTATCACGCAGACGCTGGAGCTGAGAAGCCGCCAGGCCATAGCCATGTACCACGCCGCCGGGGCTTTCCAGACGCAGCACGACCTGGTCGTCACTTTTCACCGCGGCCAGTACAGCGGTGACCTCTTCCCGCAGGCCGTTGACTTCGCCCGCGTCCATGCTGCCTTTAAAATCCAGCACCCAGACGCGGGGTTTGGTCAGGGGCGTATCGTCGCCCTGCTTTTCCCGCGCCTTCGCCGCTTTGGCTTCCAGCTTGTGCTTTTTCTTCTGCGCTTTGTGCCAGAGTTTCTGCTGACGATCGTCGAGCAGCGCAACCGACACCTCTTCCTGCATTTCTTTATACTGTTCACTCAGGTTGGTAATGCGCAGTTCGCCCCGCTGACGCTTTTTGTGCGTCAGACCGACGATAAGCAGCGCGACGGCGCCGATCGCCAGTACTACGGTGATAATTTTCGCTAAAAACAACCCATACTGAGATAGTAAGTCCACGCGTTCCACCTTGATTAAAGCACTCAATGTTCGGGCCAGTGTATCGCACCCGCAGCGGCACGTCTCTGACCCGGTTTAACGTCCTGAGACGGCATCCCCCATTCTTGCAAGCCAGGAAATCTTTGCAAAGTGTTAATTTTAAAGATGTTAGCCGCCTGGCCGATTGTAATGCTGCGCTATTTAGGGCATAAAGCCGGAAAGTCATATCGCAGACACATCAGCGCGTGGTCCGGGGCTGACCACCGAAGGAGCTACCGTGCACTATCAACCGCAACAGGATTTACTGCAAAATCGACGCATTCTTGTCACCGGCGCCAGCGACGGTATTGGCCGTGAAGCGGCCCTGACCTACGCCCGCTATGGCGCTCACGTGGTGCTGCTGGGCCGCAATGCAGAGAAGTTGCAGGCCGTCGCCGATGAAATTCAGCAGGAGACCGGCCATCCGACGCGCTGGCATACGCTCGACTTACTCACCTGCACGCCGGACGACTGCCAGCGGCTTGCCGCCGATGTTGCCAGCCATACGCCGATCCTTGACGGAGTTTTGCATAATGCCGGTTTGCTGGGGGATATCGTCCCTATGGATGAGCAGGATCCCGTCGTCTGGCAGCAGGTCATGCAGGTTAACGTTAACGCCACCTTTATACTGACCCAGGCGCTGTTACCGCTGCTGTTGAAATCAGACTCCGGCTCGCTGGTCTTTACCTCATCCAGCGTCGGCCGCCAGGGTCGCGCTAACTGGGGTGCCTACGCGGTGTCGAAGTTTGCCACCGAAGGGATGATGCAGGTGCTGGCGGAGGAGTATCAGAGCCGCCAGCTGCGGGTAAACTGCATCAATCCGGGCGGCACCCGGACCAAAATGCGCGCCAGCGCGTTTCCGACGGAAGATCCGCAGAAGTTAAAGACACCGGAAGATATTATGCCGCTTTACCTGTGGCTGATGGGCGACGACAGCCGCCGTAAAACCGGGCTGAGTTTCGATGCTCAGCCGGGACGTAAACCGGGGATTGCGCAATGAGCGACGATCGTTATCAGCAGCGCCAGCAGCGCGTAAAAGATCGGGTTGACGCCCGCGTCGCCGCGGCACAGGAAGAACGCGGCATTGTTATCGTCTTTACCGGCAATGGCAAAGGCAAAACCACCGCCGCCTTTGGTACCGCCACCCGCGCCGTGGGTCACGGTAAAAAAGTCGCGGCGGTACAGTTTATTAAAGGTACCTGGCCGAACGGCGAGCGCAATTTGCTTGAGCCACACGGGGTCGAGTTTCAGGTGATGGCGACCGGTTTTACCTGGGAGACGCAGAACCGGGAGAGCGATACCGATGCCTGCCTGCAGGTGTGGCAGCACGCGAAAAGAATGCTGGCCGACGAGACGCTGGATATGGTGCTGCTCGATGAGCTGACCTATATGGTGGCCTATGATTATTTGCCGCTGGAAGAGGTGCTCAGCGCCCTGGAACAGCGTCCCGCGCACCAGACGGTGATTATCACCGGCCGCGGCTGCCACCGCGATATCCTGGAATTTGCGGATACGGTGAGCGAACTGCGGCCGGTGAAGCATGCCTTCGAGGCAGGAATTAAAGCGCAAATCGGTATCGACTACTGATATGAAAAAAGGGGCTTTCGCCCCTTTTTCTATTAACGATGTGATTAACCGTTATTGTTACCACGTCCACCGCCGGGATTGTTGCTGCGCCCACCGCCCGGACGACGGCTGTTGCCGCTGACCTGGGTATGACGCTTCACCGCACGGCGGATCTGGTTCGCCTTCATGCGGCGGCGATCTTTTTCCACCGCGACTTTAGAGGTGGTTTCCGCCGGCAGACCGACCAGCTCACGCAGATAGTTGGTCTGGGCCAGATCCAGCTCCGTATAGCCGCCGCGCGGCAGGCCTTTCGGCAGCAGAATATCGCCGTAGCGAACGCGGATCAGGCGGCTAACCTGTACGCTCACCGCTTCCCACAGACGACGCACTTCGCGGTTACGGCCTTCGGTCAGGGTGACGTTATACCACTGGTTGATCCCTTCCCCACCGCTGAACTTGATGGTTTTAAACGCCGCCGGGCCGTCTTCCAGCTGCACACCGCGTGCCAGCTGACGGACTTTGGTATCGTCCACTTCGCCAAAGACGCGAACCGCGTATTCGCGCTCGACTTCCTGGCTCGGGTGCATCAGGCGGTTAGCCAGTTCACCGTCGGTGGTAAACAGCAGCAGACCGCAGGTGTTAACGTCAAGACGCCCTACCGCGATCCAGCGCGCACCGCGCAGTTTCGGCAGACGGTCAAACACGGTCGGACGACCTTCCGGATCGTTACGGGTGCAGAGCTCGCCTTCCGGCTTGTAGTACGCCAGCACGCGGCAAACCTGCTCAACCGACTCTTTCACGGAGATCAGATGACCATCAATACGAATTTTCAGACCCTGAACGACTTCAACGCGGTCGCCCAGCTTGGCAATTTTGCCATCAACGCTGACGCGACCGGCTTCAATAATGGTCTCGATTTCACGGCGGGAGCCGTGGCCGGCACGCGCCAGCACTTTCTGTAGTTTCTCGCTCATAGAGCTTCCTTAGGTGTCGCCTTCACAGGCGTCTGACAGGCTTATGGATCGCTGAGTCCGGAAAATCATCGTAACTCAACGACATAGTTTTAATCTGTGCACCCAGTCTGGTTGAAAATCATCACGCAGACTGATTCGTGGCCGCACATATTACACGAATTTTAGCTTAAATGATTCATGATGTTGTTTAAGAGGCAGCCCCTGCACTTGTCAGGGGCTAATAAGGCGGGTTTACAGGAATGGTTTAACGTCGCCGACACCTTCACGCACGACGACCGGCGCATCGTCGGTTAAGTCGATAACCGTGGTGGGCTGCTGGCCCAGATAGCCGCCGTGGATCACCAGCTCGACCTGTTTTTCCAGGCGATCTTTGATCTCTTCCGGGTCGGATTCGGTGAATTCACTGCCCGGCAGCATCAGAGAAGTCGAGAGCATCGGCTCACCCAGTACCTCAAGCAGGGCCTGGGCAATCGGGTTCGATGGCACGCGCATCCCGATGGTTTTACGCTTCTCCTGCAGCAGACGGCGCGGCACCTCTTTAGTCCCTTTCAGGATAAAGGTGTAGTTGCCCGGGGTGTTGTTTTTAATCAGGCGGAAGGCGACGTTATCGACGAAGGAGTAGGTCGACAGCTCCGACAGGTCGCGGCACATCAGGGTAAAGTTGTGCCCGTCCGGCAGCTGGCGAATACGGCAGATACGCTCCATCGCGCCTTTGTCTTCGATTTTACAGCCCAGCGCGTAGCCGGAGTCGGTCGGATAGACGATTACCCCACCTTTACGCACGATCTCCACGGCCTGGTTGATTAACCGCGCCTGCGGGTTGTCCGGATGAATATAGAAAAACTGACTCATACTGCCCTCTCTTTACTGTTCGGTGACGGCTCCCAGGCCTTCCAGACACCCTCAACGCCCGCCGGCAGCCACAGTTTGCGGCCCAGTTCAATCCACGGGCAGGGGCCATGAAAATCCGAACCCTGTGAGGCCAGCAAACCATACTGCTGCGCGTAAGCCGCGAGCTGGGTTCGCTCATCGGGAGCCTGCTGACACTGCGCCACTTCCATCGCGTCGCCTCCGCATTGTGCGAAGTATGCCAGCAGTCGCTTCAGCCATTTGGCGGACAGGTTATAGCGGCCGGGATGGGCCACAACCGCCTTGCCGCCAGAATGATGAATGACATCAATAGCTTGATCTATTGTACACCACTGGGGCGGAACATAGCCGGTTTTCCCGCGCGCCAGATACTTTTTAAATACGCCGCCGATGGTGTCGGCTTTACCCTGGGCAATCAAAAAGCGGGCAAAGTGGGCACGCGTCACCGCCCCACCTTCCGCCAGCGCCAGTGCGCCTTCCCACGCGCCGGGGATCTGCGCCTTATCCAGACGCTCGGCAATCATCTGCGCCCGCAGCTGACGGCGCTGTTTCTGTTCATCGAGAAACTGGCACAGCGCCGGATGCTGAATATCCACATTCAGGCCGACGATATGAATTTCGTGATTTTCCCAGAGAGTGGAGATCTCCACGCCGGTAATCAGCGTGAGCGGCAGGCCCGCACGGGCAATTTCGGCCTGCGCGGCCGGGATCGCCTCCGTCGTGTCATGGTCGGTGATCGCCAGCGTCCCCACGCGCATCTCATGGGCGCGATGGACCAGTTCTTCAGGAGAAAGCAGGCCATCGGAGGCGGTGGTGTGGCTGTGCAGATCGTAAATCACTGCGAAATTCGTGTCGCTCAAAGCGGCTCCCGCGAGGAAAAAAGGAAAAATGCAGGCGCCATCATACCGGGTTGTGTGCAATATCTAAAATCAGGGGTTGACTTTGCCTTATCGAACTAGTTAACTAGTACGCAAGTTCACGCACAAGGTATCTGAAAATGAAAGCATCTTTATTGACCGTTCTTCGCTGGTGGCGTACTCCTGACTCAGGGCAGTGAGCGACGTCTGCAATTTGCATTCAGATACCCGGCCCGCACAGACAGCGGGCTTTTTTTTGAACAAAATAAATGAGAACTCCTATGCAAACGCAAAAACCAGCACTCAAAATACTCAGCGGTGATGCGGTCTATCGCGAGAACCCTACCGCCCTGTTCCATCAGCTCTGCGGCAATCGCCCGGCGACGCTGCTGCTGGAGTCCGCCGATATCGACAGCAAGGACGATCTCAAAAGCCTGCTGCTGGTGGACAGCGCCCTGCGCATTACCGCCATGAATGATACCGTCACGCTGCAGGCATTAACCGCCAACGGCGCAGCGCTGCTGAACCTGCTGGATGCGGCGCTGCCCTCCGGCGTCGAGAACCAGCGTCAGGCGGACAGCCGGGTGCTGCGCTTCCCGCCGGTCAGCGCCCTGCTGGATGAAGATGCCCGTCTCTGCTCTCTGTCCGTATTTGACGCCTTCCGCCTGCTGCAGGAGCTGGTGACCGTTCCCGCCGACGAGCGCGAAGCCATGTTCTTCGGCGGCCTGTTCGCCTATGACCTGGTGGCCGGGTTCGAAGATCTGCCGCCGCTGGATAACAACACCGGCTGCCCGGATTACTGCTTCTACCTGGCAGAAACCCTGCTGGTGATTGACCATCAGACCAAAAACACCCGCATTCAGGCCAGCCTCTTTACCGCCGATGACGGCGAAGAAGCCCGCCTCAATGCCCGCGTGGCCGAACTACGTGAACAGCTGGCGCTGCCGCCCGCTGAACTGCCGGTGCAGAAAGTAGCGGATATGCGCTGCGACTGCAGCCAGAGTGATGAAGAGTTTGGTGCCGTTGTCCGCGATATGCAGAAAGCGATCCGCGCCGGGGAGATTTTCCAGGTCGTGCCGTCACGCCGATTCTCACTGCCCTGCCCGTCGCCGCTGGCCGCTTACGACGTGCTGAAAAAGAGCAATCCCAGCCCCTATATGTTCTTTATGCAGGATAACGACTTCACCCTGTTCGGCGCCTCGCCGGAAAGCTCCCTGAAGTATGACGCCACTTCACGTCAGATTGAGATCTACCCGATTGCCGGTACCCGCCCACGCGGTCGCCGCGCCGATGGCTCCCTCGACCGGGATCTCGACAGCCGCATTGAGCTGGAGATGCGTACCGATCATAAAGAGCTCTCCGAACATCTGATGCTGGTCGACCTGGCCCGTAACGACCTGGCCCGTATCTGCACCCCGGGCACCCGCTATGTGGCCGACCTGACCAAAGTGGACCGCTACTCCTTCGTGATGCATCTGGTTTCCCGCGTGGTCGGCGAGCTGCGTCGGGATCTTGATGCCCTGCACGCGTACCGCGCCTGTATGAATATGGGCACCCTGAGCGGCGCGCCGAAAGTGCGTGCGATGCAGCTGATTGCCGAAGCCGAAGGCCGCCGCCGCGGCAGCTACGGCGGCGCGGTGGGCTACTTTACCGCCCACGGCGATCTCGATACCTGCATCGTTATCCGCTCCGCCTTTGTGGAAAACGGCGTGGCCACCGTTCAGGCCGGTGCCGGTGTCGTCCTCGACTCCGTGCCGCAGTCCGAAGCCGACGAAACCCGAAATAAAGCCCGCGCGGTACTGCGCGCTATCGCCACCGCACACCACGCACAGGAGATTTTCTGATGGCTGATATTCTGCTGCTCGATAATATCGACTCCTTTACCTATAACCTTGCAGATCAGCTGCGTGCCAGCGGCCACAATGTGGTCATTTACCGCAACCAGGTCCCGGCGCAGACGCTGATTGAGCGCCTGGGCACCATGAAAAATCCGGTGCTGATGCTCTCACCGGGTCCCGGCGTACCGAGCGAAGCGGGCTGTATGCCGGAGCTGTTAACCCGTATGCGCGGTAAGCTGCCGATTATCGGTATCTGCCTTGGACATCAGGCAATTGTTGAAGCCTACGGCGGCTACGTCGGCCAGGCGGGCGAGATCCTGCACGGGAAAGCCTCCAGCATTGAGCACGATGGCCAGGCCATGTTTGCCGGTCTGAGCAATCCGCTCCCGGTTGCCCGCTACCACTCGCTGGTGGGCAGCAATATCCCGGCGGGACTGACCATTAACGCCAACTTTAACGGCATGGTGATGGCGGTTCGTCACGATGCGGACAGGGTTTGCGGTTTCCAGTTCCACCCGGAATCGATTCTGACCACTCAGGGCGCACGCCTGCTGGAACAGACCCTGAACTGGGCGCTGCAGAAGCTGGAGCAGACCAACACGATCCAGCCTATTCTGGAAAAACTCTACCAGGCGGAAACCCTGAGCCAGCAGGAGAGCCACCAGCTCTTCTCCGCCGTGGTACGCGGCGAGCTGAAGCCCGAGCAGCTGGCCGCCGCGCTGGTCAGTATGAAAGTGCGCGGTGAGCATCCGCAGGAGATTGCCGGTGCGGCAACCGCCCTGCTGGAAAATGCCGCGCCCTTCCCGCGCCCGGATTACCTCTTTGCCGATATCGTCGGTACCGGCGGCGACGGCAGCAACAGTATTAATATCTCCACCGCCAGCGCCTTTGTGGCGGCAGCCTGCGGGCTGAAAGTCGCGAAACACGGTAACCGCAGCGTCTCCAGCCGTTCCGGCTCCTCGGATTTACTGGCCGCATTCGGGATCAATCTCGATATGAATGCCGATAAATCCCGTCAGGCTCTGGATGAACTGGGCGTCTGTTTCCTGTTCGCACCGAAATACCACACCGGTTTCCGTCACGCCATGCCGGTACGCCAGCAGCTAAAGACCCGGACCCTGTTTAACGTGCTGGGGCCGCTGATTAACCCTGCCCATCCGCCGCTGGCGCTGATTGGCGTGTATAGCCCGGAACTGGTGCTGCCTATCGCTGAAACCCTGAAGGTGCTGGGCTACCAGCGTGCGGCGGTGGTTCACAGCGGCGGGATGGACGAAGTGTCCCTCCATGCACCAACCGTGGTAGCTGAATTGCATAACGGCGAGATAAAAAGCTATCAGCTGACCGCCGATGACTTCGGCCTGCAGCCTTACCACCAGCAGGCGCTGGCGGGCGGCACGCCGGAAGAAAACCGTGACATTTTAACCCGCCTGCTACAAGGTAAAGGTGAGACCGCCCACGAGGCCGCCGTGGCCGCCAACGTGGCCATGCTGATGCGACTGCATGGCTTTGAGGACCTGCGGACCAACGTGCAGAAGGTACTCGACGTGCTGCACAGCGGCACCGCCTATGACTGCGTAACCGCCCTGGCGGCAAGAGGATAAATAATGCAGACCGTACTAGCGAAAATCGTCGCCGATAAAGCCATCTGGGTCGAAGCCCGTAAACAGCAGCAGCCGCTGGCCAGCTTTCAGAATGATGTCCAGCCAAGCCAGCGCCGCTTTTACGATGCCCTCGCGGGCACCCGGACGGCCTTTATCCTGGAGTGTAAAAAGGCATCACCATCCAAAGGCGTGATTCGCGAAGATTTCGATCCGGCGGTGATTGCCGGTATCTACAAAGATTACGCGTCGGCGATTTCAGTCCTGACCGACGAGAAGTATTTCCAGGGTAATTTTGAGTTTCTGACCACCGTCAGCGCCATCGCGCCGCAGCCGATCCTGTGTAAGGACTTTATTATCGACCCTTATCAGATCTATCTGGCGCGTCACTATCAGGCCGACGCCTGCCTGCTGATGCTCTCCGTTCTGGACGATGAACAGTATCGCCAGTTGGCCGCCGTGGCGCACAGTCTGAATATGGGCGTGCTGACCGAAGTCAGTAACGAAGAGGAGCTGGAGCGCGCTATCGCGCTGGAAGCCAAAGTGGTCGGCATTAATAACCGCGACCTCCGTGACCTCTCCATCGACCTTAACCGTACCCGCCAGCTTGCACCGCGTCTCGGCGCTGGCGTGACGGTGATCAGCGAATCCGGCATTAATACCTATGCTCAGGTGCGCGAACTCAGCCACTACTGCAACGGGTTCCTGATTGGCTCGGCGATGATGTCCCACGGCGATCTGCAAAGCGCGGTGCGCCGGGTGCTGCTGGGGGAGAACAAAGTCTGCGGCTTAACCCGTCCCCAGGACGCGCAGGCCGCTTTCGAAGCCGGGGCGATTTACGGCGGGCTGATTTTTGTTCCCACCTCGCCACGCGTAGTGGATGACGCTCAGGCCGCAGAGGTTATCGCCGCCGCGCCGCTGCGCTATGTCGGCGTCTTCCGCGATGCTGCTATCGACGAGGTGGTGGCAAAGGTGAGTCGCCTCTCCCTTGCTGCCGTGCAGCTGCACGGAAATGAGAGCCAGAGCTGGATTGCGAGCCTGCGTGATGCGCTTCCGGCGGATGTGCAGATCTGGAAAGCGCTTAGCGTTGCCAGTGAACTGCCTGCCCGCGATCTGCTCCACGTGGATAAATATGTGTTTGATAACGGCCAGGGCGGCAGCGGCCAGCGTTTTGACTGGTCCCTGCTGGGCGGTCAGAACCTCGACAATGTGATTCTTGCAGGCGGGCTCAGCGCGGATAACTGCGTTGAAGCGGCCAAAACCGGCTGTGCCGGACTCGATTTTAATTCAGGCGTAGAACAGGAACCGGGCATTAAAGACGCCGGTAAACTGGCCTCGGTATTCCGCACTTTACGCGCTTATTAAGGAAGACAGCATGACAACACTACTTAATCCCTACTTTGGTGAATTTGGCGGCATGTACGTGCCGCAAATCCTGATGCCCGCCCTGCGCCAGCTGGAAGAAGCTTTTGTCAGCGCGCAGAAAGATCCTGAGTTTCAGGCCCAGTTTACCGACCTGCTGAAAAACTACGCCGGACGCCCGACGGCCCTGACGAAATGTCAGAATATCACCGCCGGTACCCGCACCACCCTGTACCTGAAGCGTGAAGACCTGCTCCACGGCGGCGCGCATAAAACCAACCAGGTGCTCGGTCAGGCGCTGCTGGCTAAGCGCATGGGCAAAACAGAAATTATCGCCGAGACCGGTGCCGGCCAGCACGGCGTGGCTTCGGCGCTGGCCAGCGCCCTGCTGGGCCTGAAGTGCCGTATCTATATGGGCGCAAAGGACGTTGAGCGCCAGTCGCCGAACGTCTTCCGTATGCGCCTGATGGGTGCAGAAGTGATCCCGGTGCACAGCGGCTCCGCGACGCTGAAAGATGCCTGTAACGAGGCCCTGCGCGACTGGTCCGGCAGCTACGATACCGCCCACTATATGCTCGGCACCGCGGCGGGTCCGCACCCGTTCCCGACCATCGTGCGTGAATTCCAGCGCATGATTGGCGAAGAGACCAAGGTGCAGATCCTCGAAAAAGAGGGTCGCCTGCCGGATGCGGTGATCGCCTGCGTCGGCGGCGGCTCCAACGCCATCGGTATGTTTGCCGACTTTATTGATGAAACCAGCGTAGGACTGATTGGCGTTGAGCCGGCGGGTCACGGCATTGAAACCGGCGAGCACGGGGCGCCGCTTAAGCACGGTCGCGTCGGCATCTACTTCGGCATGAAATCCCCGATGATGCAAACCGACGAGGGACAGATTGAGGAGTCCTACTCAATCTCTGCCGGTCTCGACTTCCCGTCCGTCGGACCGCAGCACGCGCATCTGAACAGCATTGGCCGGGCAGACTACGTCTCGATTACCGATGACGAAGCCCTGGAAGCCTTTAAAACGCTCTGTCTGCACGAAGGCATTATCCCGGCCCTGGAATCTTCCCATGCCCTGGCCCATGCCCTGAAAATGATGAAAGAAAACCCCGAAAAAGAGCAGCTGCTGGTGGTTAACCTCTCCGGTCGCGGCGATAAAGACATCTTTACGGTTCACGATATTCTGAAAGCACGAGGGGAAATCTGATGGAACGCTACGATAACCTGTTTGCACAGCTCAAATCCCGCAAGGAAGGCGCGTTTGTGCCCTTCGTGACCCTCGGCGACCCTAACCCGGAACTGTCGCTGAAGATCGTTGATACGCTGGTGGAAGCCGGTGCCGATGCGCTGGAGCTGGGTATTCCCTTCTCCGATCCGCTGGCGGACGGCCCGACCATCCAGAACGCGACCCTGCGCGCCTTTGCTTCCGGCGTGACGCCGACGCAGTGCTTCGAGCTGCTGGCGACCATTCGCCAGAAATATCCGCAGACCCCAATTGGCCTGCTGATGTACGCCAACCTGGTCTTCAGCCGTGGGATCGATGAGTTCTACGCCCAGTGCGCAAAAGCGGGCGTCGATTCCGTGCTGGTCGCGGATGTGCCGATTGAAGAGTCCGCGCCGTTCCGTCAGGCGGCAATGCGCCATAACGTTGCGCCGATCTTTATCTGCCCGCCGAACGCCGATGACGACCTGCTGCGCCAGCTGGCCTCCCACGGCCGCGGCTACACCTATCTGCTGTCCCGTGCGGGCGTGACCGGTGCAGAGAACCGCGCCGCCCTGCCGCTGCATCATCTGATTGAGAAGCTGACCGAATACAACGCGGCCCCGCCGCTGCAGGGCTTTGGTATCTCCGCCCCGGATCAGGTCAGTGCAGCCCTGGAAGCCGGTGCGGCGGGCGCGATTTCCGGCTCGGCCATCGTCAAAATTATCGAGAACAACCTCGATAAGCCTGACACAATGCTGGCAGAGCTGGGCGCGTTTGTTCGCGCCATGAAGGCCGCAACCCGCCGCAGCTAATAAAATGGTCGTCCGCGTTAACGTCGGACGACCTTTTTTTCACTCCCGCAGCCAAATCCTTTCGCATTGATTTTCTTTATTTTTTAGCCTGAGTTCGCCGTTACAATGATTTTTTTGCACTGTCGCACTAAATGTGGGGTTGATAAAACAAATGATAAAGATTATCTTTCTCAACACCGAATAGTTGAGTCAAACACTCAGGTATTCGGTACGACATTGCTCACATTGCTTCCAGTATTTTTGCCCGCCTCTTCTGAGTGCGGGCTTTTTTTTTTGCCTCATTTATATTGACTGTACGACAGATAATAAATACTGTACATGCAACCAGTTAAAGAGAGGCTGTTATGTTCGTCGAACTTGTCTATGACAAACGCAATGTGCAGGGATTACCTGACGCGGAAAATATTATCCTGAATGAACTCACCCGCCGCGTGCATCGTCTTTTTCCCGATGCCGAGGTGCGAGTAAAACCCATGCAGGCCAACGCCCTGAACTCTGACGTCAGCAAACATGAAAAAGAGCGCTTAAACCGCATGCTGGAAGAGATGTTTGAAGAAGCGGATATGTGGATGGTGAACGAGTAACGCGCGGATTCAAGGAAGTAAAAGAGCGCCGGAATGCGCTCCTTTGCAGTAGACTCAGGCTTCGCCTTCCAGCGCATCCTGAATAGCATCGGCAAGGGTTGCCACTTCCTGTGCCACGTTGCGCAAATCCATCTGAGAACGAATACCCGAATTTGCCGTGGATGCAGCTACCGACGCTTTTGATATCTCTAACGCAGCCTGCACGGCCAGCAGACGCTTGCGGTTTTCTGCCGCATCTTTTCCCGTCGCACCATCAAGATCGAAATAGCCTTCTAACATACTCTCTCCTTATCACACCGCAGCGTCTGTGCGGAAATGACTAGCATTAGGCATCGCCGATAAGATCTCAAGATTTAATCAAAATATTTAAGGAATGCCATCCCAGATTAACAATTAATTAACAGTGCGATAGAGTAAACGCGAAAATAACCCATAAACGGAGTGAGAAGATGACGGTGATTTCCAGAGAGACGGCGGAACACTACACATGGGGCGACGTTTGCGACGGCTGGCACCTGCTGAAGCGTCAGGATATGAGCATTATTCACGAAAGAATGCCCGCCGACAGCAAGGAAGTGCGTCATTATCACACCACTTCGCGTCAGTTTTTCTTTGTGCTGTCAGGTGTGCTGACGATGGAGCTGGAGGGAAAAATCCATTCGCTCCCGGCACACCACGGTCTTGAGATCCCGCCCGGAGAGAAGCACCAGGCGCAGAATCGTTCAGCAAGTGACGTCGAGTTTATGGTTATCTCGCATCCGACCACCCGCGGCGATCGGATGGACTGCGAAGAGCCGTCTTCACGTCTCCCGTGATGCCTGAACTTGCAAAAGTAGGGTTGCCAGCACCGACAGTGCAATTCCAGGCCATACGCTTGCTGGCAGCACCTGCCCGGTTGTTACCATCACGATCAACGCTACACAGGCCGGATTCAGGTAGATATACGCGGATACCCTGCGCGGCCCAAGCTTCACCGTCGCCAGCTGTATAATCCACGACGTGAGCAGCGTCGCGCCGACCACCAGATACAGCATATGCAGGAATTTACCCGGATCCATTGCGGAATAATCGGGTATCTCACCGGAAATTAACGCCGCCAGGCCCATCCAGAGCGCGCCTGATACCAGCGTAGTAAAAACAAATACCCGCATCTCTTCTCCTTTGTAGAGCAATTTCATGGCAACAGAGAAGCAAACCATCGAGAGGCATCCCACCAGGAACAGCGCATCTCCGTGGTTAAGATCCAGATTAAGCAACACCGCAATATCACCCCGGCTAATCACCCAGAGCGTGCCGACGGTGCTCATCAGATAGACCAGCAGCGTCGCGATACGCATTTTATCCCGAAACAGAACAACGCTCAGCAGCGCCGTGAGAAACGGCACCAGCGTGTAAAGCGTGGCGGTATTCAGCGTCGTGGTGGTTTTGAGTGCCTTAAACATAATCAGGAAAAAGGCCGCGTAGAAGAAACTGATCGTTAACCCCTTCGGCAGGATCCTGATAAAGGTGCGTCGTCTCTCCCCGTTGAAAACAACGAAGGGAGCCAGTATCAGCGCGGCAAGTACAAACCGTAATAGCGTCAGCGCAACCGGATCAACGTCAGCGGCCAGAACCTGGGAAGAGATAAATGAGCCTGCAATAAGCAGCGTACTGATAACCAATAACAGATGATATTTAATTTGCGCCACACAACCCTCGACCGTTCAATACATTTACCGGGTGAATATCCTGCCGATACCTTACAGAATCTGCGCCCCTCCATGTCGCAGGAGATGCGGTAGCGTCATTTTTTATCATCCGTTATATTTATGGAAATCGATAATACTCATACAGACCATGCATGAAATGGATGAACTCAGGAAGATAGACCTCAATGTGCTTCTGACGCTGTATGCGCTTCTGACTGAAAAGCACGTGACGCGGGCGGCGCTCAGGCTGCACCGTAGCCAGCCCGCCGTCAGCCATACGCTGGCGCAGCTGCGAGTGCACTTTAACGATCCCTTGCTGATACGCAAAAAAGGCAAAATGACGCTCTCAGCCAGGGCGCAGTCGCTATTGCCTCCTCTGGAAGCCTCACTCCACGGGTTAAATAATCTTGTCGGCTCGCCGGTATTTGATCCCACGACAGCACACCGACGCTTTCGCGTTGCCATGTCGGACTATGCTGCCCGTATCGTGCTGCCGCCGCTGCTTGTCTATCTTCGCCACAACGCCCCGGGATTTGACCTGGCGATAAGTCAGGCCAGCAGAGAGTTAATGCTTGCCCAACTGGACGAAGGTGAAGTGGATCTGGCGCTGGGTGTTTTTCCGGATGCGGCAGGAGCGATTCAGAAAGAATCACTTTTTGCGGAGCGGTTTATTTGTCTCGCCGACAGACGCTATCTGCCTGCAAGCGGCAGTCTCACCTTGAATGAATGGCTTGATAAACCTCATGTTATGCTGGGCATGCAGCCGGACGCCGTCGATGAAATAGAGAAAGCTCTGATCGCCCAGGGACTCAGGCGGCGCATATGCGTCGCGCTGCCACACTGGAGCGCTGCGGTCACCCTGCTGCCAGGAACCGACCTGGTACTGACGGTTGCCAGCCGTTCGCTCACGCCGGAACGCTATGATGACGCCCTCTGCCAGTTCGAACCGCCCTTGCCTTTGCCGGAGTTTGATTATGAGCAGGCCTGGCACAGTCGTAAAAACGCCGATCCCGCGCACCAGTGGCTGCGTAACGCGGTGAGGTTAAGCTGTGAGGGGTTTCCTTCGGAAATCACGCAGTCTACGGAGAATCATTAATGGACAAGTATGTCGAAAAATTAAACGGCTTTATGGAAGCGTTAGGCACCATGAATAAGGATACTAATCGGGGATCTGAGTATATCGTCGTTAAGCTGCAGGATGGCGACAGGATCCTGCCATCGCTGGCGGTTTACCACGCTTCGCTGTCAGATAAGCATCCGCCCGAATACTGGCATCCGACGCTCATCGAGACCCACTGGGCCAGGTTTGAAACCGTTGCGGCTAAGTGGTTCTTCGAACATAAGGTGATGGAGAATCTCCCTGAGGAGATGAAGAAAAACCTGTTAGCGGTGTTTCAAGACATTATCAATGAAATGCTGGGGGAATATCAGGTCTATGAGCTGAGCACCACGCCTCCTGTATGGTATGCCGCACTCTGGGATGAATTCGTCTTTTATTCAAAATATGGCATTTTTCTCTTTCACTTCAGCCTGTACGACTAGAGCGTCAGTGCAAGGCTGGCCATTGACGCCCAGCCTTGCACACCTCATCAGAACCGATAGCCCACCGCGAACATAAACGCCCACGGATCCAGACGGGTGCTGACGTTTTGCTGGACACCGTTCGCTTTAAACTTCACGTTGGTGTCGATATCCATATACCAAACCGACATATTGATCAGCCAGTTGCGGTCAATCAGGTAATCCAGCCCCACCTGGCCTACCGCGCCCCAGGAGTCATCGAGCTTGAGATCCGTCAGTCCGGCAGCCTTGCCGGTATCGTTAAAGCTATTATCAAAGAAAGTGGTGTAGTTGATACCGGCCCCAATATAGGGACGCACTTTGCTGCTGGCATCGCCGAAGTACCACTGCGCCATCAGCGCTGGCGGCAGGTGGTGTACGGTCGCCAGATCCCCCGTTGGTCCGGTTCCCACTTTATGGCGGAACGGCGTCGCTGCCAGCAGCTCAATACCGATATTCTCGGTGGCCATATAGGTGAAGTTCAGCCCCAGCTGGGTGTTGTTATCGACCTTAAAGCCGCCCAGGCTGCCTAATACGTTGTCAGAGCCTGCCGACGGACGCACGGTTGCGGTCCCGGCGCGGATAAAGAACTCACCTGCATCATGCGCGTATGCGCCACCGGATAACGACCCAAGAACCAGCGCGGCCACTGCTAATTTTTTCATTCCCATTCCCTCGATGTGGTTATTTTGCGCGGGCCAATATACTCACATTGAGGTAAAAGTGATCCACTTTGGATCACATTCAATTAGATAACTTCACATTTCTTGATCCAGATTAATTTTAAACATTTACCCAATGAATCAACTTCGTTTTCATATCAATTATTCACGATCCCCCATTCAGACCCGGTGGCTTACCGGGTCTTTACAAAGATATGCTTTTCCATACTCGTCTTGATGATGCCAGTCGTGGGGGATTCAGGTTACAATCACCGGCTAATTAATACCTGCAGAACGCAAGGAGAGTGCATGTCTATCACGGCGAAGTCCGTTTACCGTGACACGGGGAATTTTTTTCGCAATCAGTTCATTACCATCCTGCTGATTGCTTTAGTGTGTGCATTGATCACGGTAGTACTGGGCCATGTTCTCTCGCCGACCGAAGAACAGCTTGCTATCCTCAGCGAAGGTGAACCCCTGCGCGCGGGTGCCGGACTGTTTGAGATGGTGCAGAGCCTGACCGAAGAGCAAAAGCAGGTGCTGCTGCACGCCTCTGCCGCCTCGTCAGTCTCCACGCTGGTTGCTAACGTTATGCTGGTGGGCAGCGTGCTGGTGATGATTCAGCTTGTCTCCGCCGGACACCGGGTGAGCGCCCTTCGCGCGATGGGTGCCAGCGCGCCGATTTTACCGAAGCTGCTGCTGCTCCTGTTCAGCACCACCATTATTGTGCAGCTGGGTCTGACGCTGTTTGTGGTGCCAGGGCTTCTGCTGGCCATCGTGCTCTCCTTCGCGCCGATAATGATGGTGCAGGAGAAAACGGGTCTGGTACGCTCTCTGCGCGGCAGTATGCGTCTGGCATGGGCTAACATGCGCCTGGTGGCCCCGGCCATTATGGGCTGGATGCTGGCGAAAACCCTGCTGCTGCTGTTAGCGCCGGGGCTGTCCATGCTGACGGTCAACGTCGCCGCGGTGGTGCTGACCACCCTGAGCAACCTGATCTCTGCCCTGCTGCTGATCTATCTTTTCCGCCTCTATACGCAGATTCGCCCCTAACCTTATTGCCCGCCCGGACAGCCCCGGGCGGGTACTGAATAACGGAACCGAAGTATGAAGCAGTTTCTTGATTTTCTACCGCTCGTTGTCTTCTTCGCCTTCTACAAGCTGTATGACATCTACGCCGGCACCCAGGCGCTGATCGTTGCCACCGCCGTCGTGCTGATCTACAGCTGGGTGCGCTATCGCAAGGTTGAGAAGATGGCCCTGTTCACCTTTATCCTGGTGGCCGTCTTTGGCGGCCTGACCCTGTTCTTCCATAATGATGAGTTTATTAAGTGGAAGGTGACGGTGATTTACGGCCTCTTCGCCGCGGCCCTGCTGTTCAGCCAGTGGGTGATGAAAAAGCCGCTGATCCAGCGGATGCTGGGGAAAGAGTTAACGCTGCCGCAGGCGGTATGGTCGAAGCTGAACCTGGCCTGGGCGGTGTTCTTTATTCTCTGCGGCCTGGCCAATATCTATATCGCCTTCTGGCTACCGCAGGATATCTGGGTCAACTTTAAGGTCTTCGGCCTTACCGCCCTGACGCTTCTCTTTACGCTGCTGAGCGGAGTCTATATCTACCGCCATATGCCGCAGGGCGATAAATCCTGACGGACTGACCGCTCAAACAAACCCGGCACGGCTCACACCTGCCGGGTTTTTTATTTGTTCCCCGCCGTCAGAGGGTCAGACTATTCTTATACCTGGCGTTTCATAGTAGCATCCCGCTGAACTCACTCCCGTACTGAGAATGCAATGACAACAACAACGCAAGATGCACCGCACGGTGAACTGGTTTTACGCACCCTTGCCATGCCCGCAGATACCAATGCGAATGGCGATATTTTTGGTGGCTGGCTGATGGCGCAGATGGATATGGGCGGCGCGATCCAGGCGAAGGAAATTGCCCATGGCCGCGTAGTTACCGTCCGCGTGGACGGCATGTCGTTTCTGCGCCCTGTCGCGGTGGGCGATGTGGTCTGCTGCTATGCCCGCTGCGTGAAGCGCGGCAATACGTCTATTAATATCAACGTTGAAGTGTGGGTTAAAAAAGTCTCTTCCGAGCCTATCGGCCAGCGCTATAAGGCCACCGAAGCTCTGTTTATCTACGTGGCGGTGGACAGCGAAGGTAAACCTCGCCCGCTTCCGACCCAGGCCTGATGGCAAAAAGCGAACCCTGAGCGGTTCGCTTTTTTTATGGCTTACAGAAAACCGAGCAGCGAAAAGAAGAGATAGCCGACGACAATCGTCACCACCGGCAGAATATAGAGCGGAAAGAACTGCAGGAAAATGGTGTGGTGCGGAACCACAATGCGGGATTCAATCTGCTCCCGGGTCAGGCCTTCGCTACCCTTCGCCTTCTCGAGGATCATCTGATCTTCTACCCCTTCACGCAGAAAACGCGCCTGACGGCTCATTCTCGCGCCGGATGCCTGTAGGGCCAGGCCAATAAAGACCAGAGCAAAGATAATCCAGAAGACGATATTCAGCTGCTGGGAAAAGTTTGGCTGCGGCGAGTTGTACCAGAAGAGATTCAGGAATGGCGTATTAAAACGCATCATCTCAATCATTACGTGGGCAAAATCGAGCATAACGGCGTTAATCCCCGCCTGCTGTTCGCTGCGGGCCGCCATAAACTTAAACACTGAAATCAGAGTCGAAATAACCGCCGGGATAAAAATCACCCACCCTGCGAGGCGTTTTAGCACTGCAATGCGTCCCGCTTGTTGATACGTCATGGATTCCCCTTGTTTAGACGCTTTCTCATCGGCCTAAGTCTACCTGCTGATTACAATTATCGCCCGATCTTTAAACCCGATATACTCGTTATACTTCAGGTTAACCTGCGTTTTGATAAGAGAGTAAGGAGAAGTGGTATGTCGGCCCAGCGTCAAATTCTTGCGGCAATTTTTGATATGGATGGATTGCTGATCGATTCTGAACCCTTGTGGGACCGTGCGGAGCTTGAGGTCATCGCCGGTCTTGGGGTCGATATCAGCCGCCGTGATGAACTGCCGGATACGCTCGGCCTGCGCATCGATATGGTGGTGGAGCTGTGGTTTGCCCAGCAGCCGTGGAATGGCCCGGACCGCCGCGAAGTGACCGACCGCATTATCAGCCGCTCACTGTCGCTTGTTGAGGAAGAGCGCCCGCTGCTGCCCGGCGTGCGCGAAGCGGTGGCCCTGTGCAAAGCCCAGGGTCTGAAGGTCGGCCTGGCGTCGGCTTCTCCGCTGCATATGCTGGAAAAAGTACTGGCGATGTTCGACCTGCGCGACAGTTTCGACGCCCTGGTCTCGGCCGAGACGCTGCCCCTAAGTAAACCGCATCCGCAGGTTTATCTCGACTGCGCCGCTCGCCTCGGCGTCGATCCGCTGACCTGCGTGGCGCTGGAAGACTCCGTTAACGGAATGATTGCCAGCAAAGCGGCGCGCATGCGTTCTATCGTCATCCCGGCCGAGGAAGGCCAGCAGGATCCGCGCTTCGCCCTGGCCAACGTCAAACTCCGTTCTCTTGAGGAGCTGACCGTCGCCCATCTGCGCGGCTAAATCCCCTGCGGGTAACCGCCCGGTTACCCGTTTATTGTGTCGCCCGTCAAATTATTGAAACGACGTTTCATTTTTATTTGTCTTTTTTCCTTCCCCGCTTCTATGCTTGCAGTCAGGTCAGCAATCACAACAAAAACAGCATAACTGAGGTGCATATGATGCTTAACGCCTTCGATTTGAGCGGCAAAGTGGCAATGGTTACCGGGTGCGATACCGGACTTGGGCAGGGTATGGCGCTGGGGCTGGCCGAAGCGGGCTGCGATATTGTCAGCGTCAACCGACGCGTGCCGGAGGAAACGGCGCGTAAAGTGCAGGCCCTGGGCCGCCGTTTTACCGCTATTCAGGCCGATCTGAGCACGCACGACGCCATCGCGGATATTATTCCGAAGGCGGTTGCAGCGATGGGCCGTCTCGATATTCTGGTCAATAACGCCGGCACCATCCGCCGCGAAGATGCCCTCAGCTTTACGGAGAAAGACTGGGATCAGGTCATGAATCTCAACCTGAAATCGGTCTTTTTCCTCTCTCAGGCGGCGGCGCGGCAGTTTATTGCCCAGGGCAGCGGCGGCAAGATTATTAATATCGCCTCGATGCTGTCATTCCAGGGCGGGATCCGCGTCCCCTCTTATACCGCCTCGAAAAGCGGCGTGCTGGGGATCACCCGCCTGCTGGCTAACGAGTGGTCGAAGCACGGCATTAACGTTAATGCCATCGCGCCCGGCTATATGGCCACCAACAACACCCAGCAGCTGCGCGATGACCCTGAACGTAGCCAGGAGATCCTCGACCGTATTCCAGCGGGACGCTGGGGCACGCCGGACGACCTGCAGGGCCCGGCCGTTTTCCTCGCGTCATCCGCCTCGGACTATATTAACGGCTTCACGCTGGCAGTGGACGGCGGCTGGCTGGCGCGCTAAGCGTCAGTTTCTGTTAAAAATAGTTACACCGTCACACCTTCCGTCCACTGTATAAAAACCCTATACTGGATAAATTGACAGTTTACCGGGTTTTATCATGACGGCGGAAGGCCACGTCCTATTTTCTATTGCCTGCGCAGTATTCGCAAAAAATGCGGAATTGACCCCCGTGCTGGCACAGGGCGACTGGTGGCACGTGATCCCGGCTGCGGTGCTCACCTGCCTGCTGCCGGATATCGATCACCCAAAGTCCGTGCTCGGTCAGCGGCTAAAGTGGATCGCCGTGCCGGTGGCGCGGGCTTTTGGTCATCGCGGGTTTACCCATAGCCTGCTGGCCGTTTTCGGCGCGCTGGCCCTGTTTTATCTGCAGGTGCCGCAGAATGCGATGATCCCACCCGATGCGCTCCAGGGCATGGTGCTCGGCTATCTGAGCCATATCCTCGCCGATATGATTACCCCCGCCGGAGTCCCGCTGCTGTGGCCCTGCCGCTGGCGGTTTCGCCTGCCGCTGCTCTCACCGCGCAAGGGCAATCAGCTGGAACGCGTCCTCTGCATGGCGCTGTTCGCCTGGGCCGTGTGGATGCCCTCCAGCGTGCCGGAAAATAGCGCTCTGCGCTGGTCGTCGACGATGATTGATTCTCTGCAGGTTCACTTCCAGCGGCTAATCAATCCGCAGTCTGTGCATTAATGCAGCAAAATAATTCGTTTTGGCATAATCAATTCCATTTGGATATAAGCGCGCCGCGTGCGTTCTGCTAACCTTGCGCCAACAGCGCCTTATCTCATCGGGCGCCATTCGTATAATAACTCTGGAGAACGGGGATGAACTTTCCTTTAATCGCGAACATTATCGTGTTCGTCGCATTGCTGTTTCTGCTGGCGCAAACCCGCCACAAACAGTGGAGCCTGGCGAAAAAAGTTTTAGTCGGTCTGGCCATTGGTGTGGTCTTCGGCCTGGTGCTGCAGTTTATCTACGGCGCGGATAGCCCGGTACTGAAAAGCTCCATCCAGTGGTTCAATATCGTCGGCAACGGCTATGTACAGCTGCTGCAGATGATCGTGATGCCGCTGGTCTTCGCCTCTATCCTCAGCGCCGTTGCGCGTCTGCACAATGCGGCACAGCTGGGTAAAATCAGCTTCCTGACCATCGGCGTGCTGCTGTTTACCACCCTGATCTCTGCGCTGGTTGGCGTGCTGGTGACCAATCTGTTTGGCCTGACCGCCGAAGGTCTGGTCCAGGGCACCGCGGAAACCGCGCGTCTGACCGCGATTGAAACCAACTACGCCGGGAAAGTAGCCGACCTGAGCGTACCGCAGCTGGTGCTGTCGTTTATCCCGAAAAACCCGTTTGCCGAGCTGACCGGTGCCAACCCGACCTCGATTATTAGCGTGGTGATCTTCGCGACCTTCCTCGGCGTGGCCGCCCTGAAGCTGCTGAAAGACGACGAGCCGAAAGGCCAGCGCGTTCTGACCGCCATCGATACCCTGCAGAGCTGGGTCATGAAGCTGGTGCGTCTGGTGATGCAGCTGACCCCTTACGGCGTTCTGGCGCTGATGACCAAAGTCGTCGCCGGTTCCAACCTGCAGGATATCCTTAAGCTGGGCAGCTTTGTGGTTGCCTCTTACCTTGGCCTCGGCATTATGTTCGTGGTGCACGGCATCCTGCTGGCCGTTAACGGCGTTGGCCCATTCAAATACTTCCGCAAAGTCTGGCCGGTGCTGACCTTCGCCTTTACCAGCCGCTCCAGCGCCGCCAGTATTCCGCTGAACGTGGAAGCGCAGACCCGTCGTCTGGGCGTGCCGGAATCTATCGCCAGCTTCTCCGCCTCTTTTGGTGCCACCATTGGCCAGAACGGCTGTGCAGGCCTCTACCCGGCTATGCTGGCGGTCATGGTTGCGCCGACCGTGGGTATTAACCCGCTGGATCCGGTGTGGATCGCGACCCTGGTGGGTCTGGTGACCATCAGCTCTGCCGGTGTGGCAGGCGTGGGCGGCGGTGCCACCTTTGCCGCGCTGATCGTGCTGCCGGCGATGGGCCTGCCGGTGACCCTGGTTGCGCTGCTGATCTCCGTTGAACCGCTGATCGATATGGGCCGTACCGCACTGAACGTCAGCGGCTCCATGACTGCCGGTACCCTGACCAGCCAGTGGATGCGCCAGACCGATAAAGCCATTCTCGACAGCGAAGACGACGCCGAACTGGCCCATCGTTAATCGCAACTAAAAACTGCACCCGCCCGGGTGCAGTTTTCCCAAATACCCCCGTTTTTTGCCGCCCCGATACGCAAAATTTCCGATTCCTCCCGCGCAGGCTTCGATATTCGTCTAAGGTTTTTCACAGGGTTTAACCGTGGAGAACAACTGATGATAACACCTGTTTCGCCCCGATCCGGCGCACTGCTTCTGGCAGCCCGGCTGGCACTTGGCGGCGCTTTTGTTAGCCTTTCCCCTCTGGCCTTTGCCGCAGAACAGAATGCCGTACAACATCTGCCTCAGCCGCCCGACGTCCTGCTCGGCCCGCTATTTTCCGATGTGCAGAACGCCAAACTGTTTCCCGATCAGAAAACCTTCGCCGATGCGGTACCGAAAAACGACCCGCTGATGATCCTCGCGGACTACCGTATGCAGCGCCGCCAGTCCGGCTTTGACCTGCGCCATTTTGTCGAGCTCAACTTTACTCTTCCTGAAGAGGGTGAAGCCTATGTTCCGCCCGACGGCCAGAGCTTACGGGAACATATCGACGGCCTGTGGCCCGTGCTGACCCGCACCACCGACAGCGCGGGGAAATGGGATTCCCTGCTGCCGCTGCCGAAGCCTTACGTCGTGCCCGGCGGCCGTTTCCGTGAGGTTTATTACTGGGACAGCTACTTCACGATGCTGGGGCTGGCCGAGAGCGGGCACTGGGATAAAATCAGCGATATGGTGGCTAACTTCGCCCACGAAATTGACAGCTGGGGCCATATCCCTAACGGCAACCGCAGCTACTACCTGAGCCGCTCCCAGCCGCCCTTCTTTGCCTTTATGCTGGAATTGCTGGCCGACAAGCAGGGTGACGAGGTGCTGAAGCAGTACCTGCCCCAGCTGGAAAAAGAGCACGCGTACTGGATGGAAGGCGCGACGGATCTGGCCGCGGGTCAGACACACAAACGGGTAGTAAAACTTGATGACGGTGCCGTACTTAACCGCTACTGGGACGACCGTGATGCGCCGCGACCCGAATCCTGGCTTGATGACGTCACTACCGCCAAAAATACGCCAAACAGACCGGCCACCGAGGTCTATCGGGATCTGCGCGCGGGCGCGGCCTCCGGCTGGGATTTCAGCTCACGCTGGATGGATGACCCGAATCAGCTTGGCTCGATTCATACCACCCGCATTGTGCCGGTCGACCTTAACGCCCTGATGTTCAAAATGGAGAAAGTGCTGGCCCGCGCCAGTAAAGCCTCAGGGGATAATGACAAGGCGGCCCGGTATGACGCCGCAGCCAGTGCCCGCCAGAAAGCGATGGAGCAGTGGCTCTGGAATGATAAGCAGGGCTGGTACGCCGACTACGATCTGCGCAGCAAGCAGATCCGCAATCAGCTGACCGCGGCCGCCCTCTTTCCGCTCTATGTCAACGCTGCCGCCCAGGATCGCGCCGATAAAGTCGCTGCCGCCGCCGAAGCCCGGCTGCTGAAACCTGGCGGCCTGGCCACCACCACCGTGAATAGCGGCCAGCAGTGGGATGCGCCTAACGGCTGGGCCCCGCTGCAGTGGGTGGCCACTGAAGGTCTGCAAAACTACGGCCATCAGCAGATCGCCATGGAGGTCAGCTGGCGGTTCCTGACCAACGTCCAGCATACCTGGGAAAAGGAGAAAAAACTGGTGGAGAAATATGACGTTAATTCCACCGGAACCGGCGGTGGCGGCGGGGAATATCCGCTGCAGGACGGCTTCGGCTGGACCAACGGCGTCACCCTCAAGATGCTGGATTTGATCTGCCCGCAGGATAAACCCTGCGATGATGTTCCGCACACGCGTCCTGAAACCAGCAGCGTGTCGTCATCGGCCCCGGCGAAATCCGCCCCGGTGACGGCGGCACCCTAGCCGCGACACAGCAAAAACGCCCGTCAGCCCTGCGCTGACGGGCTCAGCCACGTCAGATATCCTTCCCGTAAATTCCCCGCTGAAACCGCTTAGATTCGGGTCATATTGGGTATAAGATGACCGCGGCGCTGTTTTTTTCGCCGACTAACAAAAATGTTAATCATTTACCTTAAGTTCCCTGCAGGTGTGCCGATAATTCATCGACAGTCTGTGATCATGGAGCCTTATGGCGTGAGCAATTACAGTGAACAATTTCTAAAACAGAACCCGCTGGCGGTGATGGGTATTTTGCGCGATCTGCAAAAAGATCAGATCCCGCTGCGCATTTCGTGGGGCAGCGGCGGGCAGTTTATCAGCCGTATTCTCGAGGTGACCGCCGACCGACTGGTGGTGGACTTCGGCAGTCAGGATTATGAAAACCGTGCGGTACAGCGGGCAACCCTGATTGAAATCGCCGCGGAAACCCACGGTGCGAAAGTGGAGTTTGCCGTCGCTCAGTTCCATGTCGGGGAGTATCAGGATCTGCCGGCCTTTGAGATGCCGCTTCCGGATAATCTGTGGTTTGTGCAGCGACGGGAGTATTTCCGTATCAACGCCCCGCTGCATCCCTCTTACTACTGCCGCGCTTTAATGCCGGATAAGAGCGAACTCCGCTTCCGCCTCTTCGACCTCTCTCTGGGCGGAATGGGCGCACTGATGGATGGTCCTGCGCCGGAAGACCTGCGCCCGGGCATTCGTTTTTCGCAGATTGAACTGGATATGGCCGCGTGGGGAATATTCCGTTTTGACGCCCAGCTGCTGGCGATCAGCGAACGCAAAGTGGTCGACAGCAAGAATGAAACCATTACCACTCCACGCCTGAGCTTCCGTTTCCTTAACGTCAGCCCGGCGGTGGAGCGTGAACTGCAGCGAATTATCTATTCGCTTGAGCGTGAAGCGCGCGAAAAAGCCAGCAAGGTGCGCTGACTACATCACATCCATCGCTTTACGTACTTTCCAGATATAGCGCGGTGCCTGCGGCGCGGGATGTTTTTTGGCTACGTGGTCAACAAAACCTTCCGCGCTGAGATCGTTGATCTCCTCAATCGCCGCCTTGCGATCTGAGGAGAAGGTTCTCAGTAGTGCACCGGCACCGTTAACATACGAGACAACCAGCGCGTACTGCATCACCTCGGGGTCTTTTATCCCGGCCAGGATCCCGTGTTCAAGAATGCTCAGGTAGGCCGTCCCCATCGAAATATTGCGTTCAGGGTTTTTCAGCTCGCCGGTCGTCGGTTCCCCGCTCCAGCCCATATGGCGATACACTTCCCGCCCGGCCGTTGAGGCTTTAAGCTGCATCAGGCCCACCGCGTTGGATTTACTGACCAGTTCCGGGTTACCGCCGGATTCCACGGCGATAATGGCCGTGACCAGGCGCGGGCTCACGCCCCAGGCCTCACCGGCTTTTTCCGTGATCGGCATCCACTGCATGGCGCGTTTGACCGGCTGTTCCGGGTTCCACGGCGGACTGGTATAATCCTGCTTTGTGCTGGTACAGCCAGCGAGTAAAACGGCTAATAAAGCAACCCACTGTATTCTCACGTCTCGATCCTTTTACCGGAAATCTGCCGTCACGACGGCCCGAAGGGTAAAGTGTATAAAGGTTTCACTCCGAATGTCAGCAAGGAAATCCTATGTCAGCGTTTCATTTAGTGGCACCGTCGGGTTACTGCATTAACCAGGACGCGGCGGCAAGAGCCGTTTCGCGACTGCAGCAGGCCGGGCACCGCGTCGACAACCAGCAGGTGATTACCCGCCGCGAGCAGCGTTTTGCGGGATCGGATGCGCAGCGGCTGGCCGACATCAACGACCTGGTTCAGCTCGACGCCACGAACCGTATCGTGCTGGCCGTGCGCGGCGGATACGGGGCCAGCCGACTGCTGGCGAGCATCGACTGGGCAGGACTGGCGCGCCGTCAGCAGAAAAATCCGCTGCTGATTTGCGGCCACAGCGACTTTACCGTGATTCAGCTCGGGCTGCTGGCAACCGGCAGGGTGATTACCTTTAGCGGCCCGATGCTGGCCGGTAATTTCGGGGCGGAGACCCTCGACGCCTTCACCCTGGACCATTTCTGGCGTGCACTGCGCAATCCGACCCTGAATATTGAGTGGCAGAGTGACGGCCCGGACTGCGACGTGGAAGGCACGCTCTGGGGCGGCAATCTGGCGATGCTGACCTCGCTGATCGGCACCCCGTGGCTGCCGGAGATCCAGGACGGTATCCTGGTGCTGGAGGATATTAACGAACACCCCTTCCGGGTTGAACGCATGATGATGCAGTTACTGCATACGGGGATCCTTCAGCGTCAGCGGGCCATCGTGCTCGGCAGCTTTAGCGGCGCCGCGCCCAACGATTATGACGCGGGTTACAGCCTGGAGACGATGGTTGAGTACCTGCGCTCGCGCCTGTCTGTACCGCTTATCACCGGCCTGGCTTTTGGTCATGAGCCGCAAACCGTTACCCTGCCCATCGGGGCGCGCGCGGCACTTTCCCGTTCAGGATCTCAATATCAGCTAACAATCTGCGATCATCCCGTGCTTAATGAATAAAAAGTCTCTTTTGGCCCTTATTTATCCATTACGTCTGCCGTTAATATGGTAACGTTTTGTCAAGTTCAGCCAAAAAGGGTAAGGAGAAAGCATACATTGGACGCCGGGGCAATAATCAGTCTGTTTATTTTGGGTTCCGTATTAGTAACCTGCAGTATTTTATTAAGTTCATTCTCTTCCCGTCTTGGTATTCCCATCCTGGTGATCTTCTTAGCTATCGGTATGCTCGCCGGGGTCGATGGTATTGGCGGGATCCCCTTCAATAACTACCCTCTTGCCTATCTGGTGAGTAACCTGGCGCTGGCGGTGATCCTCCTCGATGGCGGCATGCGAACCCAGGCAAGCTCTTTTCGCGTGGCGCTCGGCCCGGCCCTGTCGCTGGCAACGGTTGGCGTCCTGATTACCGCCGGGATGACCGGCATGATGGCGGCCTGGCTGTTTAACCTTAACCCGATAGAAGGTCTGCTGATCGGCGCGATTGTCGGCTCGACGGATGCCGCAGCGGTCTTCTCCCTGCTCGGCGGGAAAGGGCTGAACGAGCGCGTCAGCTCAACCCTGGAAATTGAATCAGGCAGTAACGATCCGATGGCAGTGTTCCTGACCATCACCCTGATCGAGATGATTCAGCACCATGAAACCGGCCTCGACTGGCTGTTCCTGCTGCACTTTGTACAGGAGTTCGGCCTCGGCATTCTGTTTGGCCTCGCCGGGGGCTACCTGCTGCAGCAGATGATTAACCGCATTTCCCTGCCGCCTGGCCTCTATCCGCTGCTGGCCCTGAGCGGCGGTATTATGGTGTTTGCCCTCACCACGTCGCTGCACGGCAGCGGCATCCTGGCCGTCTATCTCTGCGGTTTCGTGCTGGGGAACCGGCCGATTCGTAACCGTTACGGCATCCTGCAGAACTTTGACGGCGTGGCCTGGCTGGCACAGATCGGTATGTTCCTGGTCCTGGGGCTGCTGGTAACGCCTTCTGAGCTACTGCCTATCGCTATTCCGGCGCTGATCCTCTCGGCGTGGATGATCTTTATCGCCCGCCCGATGTCGGTCTTTACCGCCCTGCTGCCGTTCCGAGGCTTTAACCTGCGGGAACGGGTGTTTATCAGCTGGGTTGGCCTGCGCGGTGCGGTGCCGATTATCCTTGCCGTTTTCCCGATGATGGCCGGGCTGGACAGAGCGAATCTGTTCTTTAATCTCGCCTTCTTTGTGGTGCTGATTTCGCTCCTGTTCCAGGGCACCTCGCTCTCCTGGGCGGCGAAAAAAGCCAAAGTGGTGGTGCCGCCCGTGGGCCTGCCGGTTTCCCGGGTCGGGCTGGATATTCACCCGGAGAACCCCTGGGAGCAGCTGGTTTATCAGCTCAGCGCCGATAAATGGTGCGTTGGCGCATCCCTGCGCGATCTGCATATGCCTCAGGAAACGCGTATCGCCGCCCTGTTCCGCGATAATACCCTGCTGCATCCCACCGGCAGCACCCGACTGCGGGAAGGCGATATTCTCTGCGTGATTGGTCGCGAACGCGATATCCCGGCGCTGGGCAAGCTGTTTAGCCAGACGCCGCCGGTGGCGCTGGATCACCGCTTCTTCGGGGACTTTATTCTGGAAGCCAACGCCCTTTTCGCTGACGTGGCGATGATCTACGGTCTGGAAACGGGTGAAGAGTACCAGGATGCGCAGCAGTCGCTGGGCGATATCGTCTCTCACCTGTTAGGTGCCGCCCCGGTGGTCGGCGACCAGGTCGAGTTTGCCGGGATGGTCTGGGTGGTCGCGGAAAAAGAAGATAACGCGATTCTGAAAGTCGGCGTGCGCGCCGTGGAAGACGAGGCGGTCTGACCGCCTCGTAACGAGTTACACTGTCACAACGGGTACGCGCGGTGCAAGGGCGCACATCAGCTCATAGCCGACCGTACCCGCTCCCGCCGCGACCTCATCAATCTTGATCTCATTGCCCCACAGCTCGACGCGGGAGCCAATGCCCGCCTGCGGACAGGCCGTTAAATCCACCGTCAGCATATCCATCGACACCGACCCGACCAGCCCGGTGCGGATGCCATCCACCAACACCGGCGTCCCTTCAGCCGCGATCCGTGGATAGCCGTCCGCATAGCCGCAGGCCACAATGCCAATCCGCTGTGGACCCGCGGCGCGATAGCGCCCGCCGTAGCCCACGGTTTCGCCCGCCGTCAGGGTCTGCACGGCAATAATTTCGCTCTGCAGGGTCATGACCGGCTTCAGGCCGCTGTCGGCAATATCCTGCCACTGACCTGAAGGCGACGCGCCGTAGAGCACGATGCCGGGCCTCACCCAGTCATAATGGGCTTCAGGGTGCCACAGGGTCGCCGCAGAGTTCGCCAGCGAGCGCGGGCCCTCAATTCCCTCGCAGGCCTGGGCAATACGCACCATCGGCGCATCGATCCCGTCCGGCAGTTCAGATGAGGCGAAATGCGACATCAGGGTGATATCCCCGACGTTGGGCAATGCGCGCAGCTGCTGCCAGACGCGATGCGCCCGGTCGGGCATAAAGCCCAGCCGGTTCATCCCGCTGTTTATTTTGAGATAGATATCCAGAGGCGCATTCAGATTCGCCTCCTGCAGCGCCTTAATCTGCCAGTTGCTGTGCACGCTGGTGGTCAGACGATAGCGATCCAGCAGCGCCAGTTCATCCGCATGGAAGAAGCCTTCCAGCAGCAGAATCGGCCCTTTCCAGCCGCGCTCACGCAGCAGGATCGCCTCTTCAAGATTGAGCAGCGCAAAGCCATCCGTATCGCTCATGGCCTGCCAGACCCGGTCGAGACCGTGGCCGTAGGCGTTGGCTTTGACCACCGACCAGACGCTGGAATGCGGTGCAGCCTGGCGCACCACGCGAAGATTGTTACGCAGCGCCGACAGACTGAGACTGGCGCAAACGGGACGAGACATGAACGCTCCTTATTGTTGTACGCCGTGCAGATGCTGAGGGCGCTGCGGCATAAAGTCCGCGCCGTAGCGGGCCACGCTTAAATCATCGCAGGCAATAGCCGGAGTGCGGCCGGAAATCAGATCGCTGATCAGCTGGCCGGAGCCGCAGGCCATGGTCCAGCCGAGGGTGCCGTGCCCGGTGTTCAGCCACAGATTGCTGAATGCCGTACGGCCAACAATCGGCGTACCGTCCGGGGTCATCGGTCGCAAACCGGTCCAGAAGGTGGCCTGCTCAACGTGGCCGCCCCGCGGGAAGAGATCCCGCACCACCATCTCCAGCGTCTCCCGCCGGGGCTGGCGCAGGGCCGTATCGAAGCCGACGATCTCCGCCATACCGCCGACGCGAATACGCTCTTCAAAACGGGTAATCGCGATTTTATACGTTTCATCAAGGATAGTAGAAACCGGCGCGCCGTCGGGATCGGCCACCGGGATCGTCAGGGAATAGCCTTTGAGTGGGTAGACCGGGATATCCACCAGCCCCTTCAGCATGGAGGTTGACCAGGAGCCGAAGGCCATCACGTACGCATCGGCCTTCACCACCTCGTCGCCACATTTTACGCCGTAGATTTTACCGCCCTCGCTCAGGAGACGATCCACCGACATATTGTAGCGAAAGACGACGCCCGCCTGCTCCGCCATCTGCGCCAGCCGCTGGGTAAACAGCTGGCAATCGCCGGTTTCATCATTGGGCAGGCGCAGGCCGCCGGTCAGCTTGTGGGCCACCGAGGCCAGCCCCGGCTCAACGCTGGCCAGCTGCTGCGCTTCCAGCAGTTGATACGGCACGCCAGCATCCTGCAGCACCGCGATATCGCGGGTGGCATTTTCGTACTGCTGGGCGGTGCGAAAGAGCTGAAGCGTCCCGCCCTGACGTCCTTCATAGGCAATGCCGGTTTCGGCACGCAGGGTTTTCAGGCAGTCGCGGCTGTATTCCGCCAGCCGCACCATCCGGCCTTTGTTGGTCATATAGTGGCGAGTGTCGCAGTTGCGCAGCATCTGCCACATCCAGCGCAGCTGAGATGCCGTGCCGTCGAGGCGGATAGCCAGCGGCGCGTGGCGCTGAAACATCCATTTTATCGCCTTCAGCGGCACGCCCGGTGCCGCCCAGGGCGCCGCATAGCCCGGTGAGATCTGCCCGGCATTGGCGGCGCTGGTTTCCAGCGCCGAGGCAGGTTGCCTGTCGATCACCGTTACCTCATGCCCGGCCTGACGCAAATACCAGGCGCTGGTTACGCCGACCACGCCACTTCCCAGTACGACAACACGCATAGCCACTCCGATAAATGAAAAGAACAATCGTCTGATTACAAATTGATAACCCAGATGAAAATGTTATTCAACATACGGCTTTTTTATGGTGACTTAACTCACAGGTTTCCCTTCTGCCGCGCTCAGGCGCAATTTGGTATCTCCTGCTAAGCGGCGGAATTGCCCAGTATAAAATGCTGATAAATTCCTGATTTTTCGCAAAGCACATCCGGAAATCGCGCAGAAAAAAAAGCGGCGGGCTGCCCGTAATTTTATCCGGTGTTCTATGCTTGATCTGAGGCTTTCCACAGAGAGAGAGCCGCCAACAATGAGGGCGCGCTAATGGCTACGATTGACTCCATGAATAAGGACGGCACTCGGTTAAGTGATGGACCCGACTGGACTTTCGACCTGCTGGATGTCTACCTGGCGGAAATTGATCGGGTGGCGAAGCTGTATCGGCTGGATACCTACCCGCATCAAATCGAAGTGATCACCTCCGAACAGATGATGGATGCCTACTCCAGCGTCGGGATGCCCATTAACTATCCCCACTGGTCATTCGGCAAAAAGTTTATTGAAACCGAGCGCCTCTATAAGCACGGACAGCAGGGACTGGCCTACGAAATCGTCATTAACTCGAACCCCTGCATCGCCTATCTGATGGAAGAGAACACGGTGACCATGCAGGCACTGGTGATGGCCCACGCCTGCTACGGCCATAACTCTTTCTTCAAAAATAACTACCTGTTCCGCAGCTGGACCGATGCCAGCTCGATTATTGACTATCTGATCTTCGCCCGGAAATACATTACGGAATGCGAGGAGCGCTACGGCGTTGACGAGGTGGAGAAGCTGCTCGACTCCTGCCATGCGCTGATGAATTACGGCGTCGACCGCTATAAACGCCCGCAAAAGATCTCCCTGCAGGAGGAGAAGGCCCGGCAGAAGAGCCGCGAAGCCTATCTGCAAAGCCAGGTGAATACCCTGTGGCGCACGCTGCCGAAACGGGAAGAAGAGAAAACCGTCGCCGAAGCGCGCCGCTACCCGTCCGAGCCGCAGGAGAACCTGCTCTATTTTATGGAGAAGAACGCGCCGCTGCTGGAGCCGTGGCAGCGTGAGATCCTGCGTATCGTGCGCAAGGTCAGCCAGTATTTTTATCCGCAGAAGCAGACCCAGGTGATGAACGAAGGCTGGGCGACTTTCTGGCACTATACGATCCTTAACCATCTCTACGACGAAGGTAAGGTTACCGAGCGCTTTATGCTGGAGTTCTTACACAGCCATACCAACGTCGTGTTCCAGCCGCCCTACAACAGTCCCTGGTATAGCGGGATTAACCCCTATGCGCTGGGCTTCGCCATGTTCCAGGATATTAAGCGTATCTGTCAGTCTCCCACCGAGGAAGATAAATACTGGTTCCCGGATATCGCCGGCTCCGACTGGCTGGATACCCTGCACTTCGCCATGCGTGACTTTAAGGACGAGAGCTTTATCAGCCAGTTCCTGTCGCCGAAGATCATGCGTGATTTCCGCCTGTTTACCGTGCTCGATGACGATCACAATAACTACCTGGAGATTGCGGCGATCCATAATGAAGAGGGCTATCGCGAGATCCGCTCTAAACTCTCTTCCCAGTACAATCTGAGCAATCTGGAGCCGAATATTCAGGTCTGGAATGTTGATCTGCGCGGCGACCGTTCGCTGACTCTACGCTATATCCCGCATAACCGCGCCCCGCTGGATAAGGGCCGTCGTGAAGTGCTTAAGCACGTTCACCGTCTGTGGGGCTTTGACATCATCCTTGAGCAGCAGAACGCCGACGGCAGCGTGGAGCTGCTGGAACGCTGCCCGCAGAAAAATCCGCTGTAAAACGCAGAAAGGAGGCCGAAGCCTCCTTTCTTTCTTATTGTGCTGAAACTCAGTTATTCACCGGGATAACCGCACCTTTGTACTTGGTGCGGATCCAGTCCTGAATCTCTTTCGAGTGCAGTACGTCCACCAGCGCCACGATATCTTTCTTCTTCTCATCGCCGCGATGCACGGTAATGATATTCGCGTACGGGTTGTTCTCGCCGCTTTCTACCGCAATCGGGTCATGAACCGGATCCAGACCGGCGTCGATGGCGTAGTTAGCGTTGATCACCACCGCGTCACCTTCGTCATTGTTGTACATCTGCGGCAGCAGCGCGCCTTCAACGTTCGGCAGGAACTTCAGTTTTTTCGGGTTCTCAACGATATCGCTGATACGGGCCGCAACTTTATCCACGCCCGGCTTCAGTTTGATCACGCCCTCTTTTTCGAAGATAGAGAGGATACGTCCCTCTTCTGCCACCGCGTCACGCATAATCACCTTCCCGCCTTCCGGCAGATCTTTCAGGGATTTGTGCTTTTTAGAGTAGATACCGATCGGCTCGATATGGATCGCGCCTGCGCTGACGAAATCATAGGTTTTATCGCCCGCATGATCCTTCAGGACGCTGTTCAGATACGGAATATGCTGGAAGTAGTTAGCATCCAGTTCACGGCTGGCCAGAGCGGTGTTCGGCAGGATGTAGTCCTGGAACGGTTTGATTTCCAGATCGATGCCCTGCTTCGCCAGAATCGGCTTCGCCTGCTCGAGGATCTCCGCGTGCGGCACGTTGGATGCGCCTACGGTCAGGGTATCAGCCCAGGAGGCAAAGCTCAGGGCGGAAAGGGTCGCTGCGGCAATCAGTGTCAGTGTCTTTTTCATGATGTTGGTTTCCGTATTTTATTAGCGTTTGTCTAACAGAGAGGTAATGGCGTCGCCGCAGAACTGGATGATGAAGACGATGATCAGAATGGTCACCGTCGCCACCAGCGTGACGTCGCCATGGTTACGCTGGAATCCTTCCAGATATGCAAGATTTCCTAACCCGCCAGCGCCGATAACGCCTGCCATCGCGCTGTAGCTAACCAGCGCAATCAGCGTCACCGTAATGCCGGACACCAGAGCGGGTGATGATTCCGGGATCAGTACCCGAAAAATTAAGGTGCTGAGACGTGCACCCATCGAGCGGGTCGCCTCAATCACGCCTTTATCGACTTCGCGCAGCGCAATTTCCACCAGGCGAGCATAAAACGGTGCAGCCCCGACAATCAGCGCCGGTAAGGCGGCATCGGCCCCCAGAATCGTGCCGACGATGGCCTTGGTGAACGGGATCAGCAGCACGATCAAAATGATGAACGGGATCGAGCGGAAAACGTTCACCAGGATAGAGATCACGCTGTAGATCGCCCGGTTCTGGAACAGCCCGCCGCGAGCGGTCAGGAAGAGCGCCAGACCCAGCGCGATGCCCAACACAAAGGTGGCAGCGCCGGACAGCGCGGTCATATAGAGGGTTTCCAGGGTGGCGGACCACAGCTGGGGCCACTTCAGATGCGGAAACAGGGACTCAGTCATGCTTAATTACCTCGCAGTTAATCTCGCTGTTGCGCAAATCTGCGAGGATCTTAGCTAATTGTTCTTCACTGGCGTTTACATGCACCCAGAGCTGACCGAAGACGCCGTGGGCGGTCTGGGTCATTTTGCCGTGCAGAATATTAAACGGCAGGCCGTAGCGCAGGGTCAGTTCCCCGACGACGGGCTGGTGCGTGCTGCTGCCGGTAAATGTCAGCTTAATCACCGCCCCGTCCAGATCGCTGCTCAGCTGCGGGTTAAACGCCTCTTCTTCCGCGTACTGGCTAACCTGACGCACAAACTGGCGGGTAATCGGCTGCTGCGGATGGGTAAAGACCTGCAGCACTTCGCCCTCTTCCACCACTTTGCCGTCTTCCATCACCGCCACGCGATCGCAGATTTTACGCACCACGTGCATCTCATGGGTGATCAGCACGATGGTCAGCTTAAAGCGGCGGTTAATGTCCAGCAGCAGGTCGAGAATTTGATCTGTCGTTTGCGGGTCCAGCGCGGACGTGGCCTCATCGCACAGCAGCACGTCAGGGTTATTTGCCAGAGCGCGGGCAATACCGACGCGCTGTTTCTGGCCGCCGCTGAGCTGGGACGGATAGGCATTCTCACGCCCGGTCAGCCCCACCAGCGCAATGAGTTCTGCAACTCGCTCGCGGATCTGCGCCTTCGGCGTCCCGGCGATCTGCATTGAGAACGCAATATTTTCACTGACGGTACGCGACCACAGCAGGTTGAAGTGCTGGAACACCATACTGATTTTCAGCCGGGCCTGGCGCAGGGCTTCCCCTTTAGCCGCCGAAATATCCTGGCCGTTAATGGTCACCGACCCGGAGGTCGGTTTTTCCAGGCCGTTGAGCAGGCGAATCAGGGTACTTTTGCCCGCGCCGCTGTAGCCAATAATCCCGTAAATCTGCCCCTGTTCAATGGTCAGGTTGACCTTGTCCACGGCGGTGACAGGGGCTTTGCCATGAGCAAAAATTTTCGAAATATTACTAAGTACAATCATATCGTTATCGTATCCGCAACCGCGTTGTGCTGGTCTGCTAATTGTCAGTCTGTTTAGCAGTATGGATGTCCAAACGATAATAGTCACCCGCCGTTATGTTTTGAACCACCAAAAAGGTATTTCATATAACTAAAAACGATAAGCAGCCTGCGGTGCGGCAAAACGCCCTAAGCTTAATTTCAGGAATGGTTATGCGTTCGCCGGCGGTAGCGGCGGGTTCGCCGGTCAAAAATGGACGTTTATTGCGCATTTACCTGCTTATCTGGACATCGATACATCCACACTCCCCGACGGCTTGCCATCCCGCCATCTAAACAGTGGTTCATATTCCCGTTTGCTATTAATCACAGAGAAATGTTCTTTTTGACCGCGTTTTTACAGTCCTATCATCCGGCCATGTTCCCCACTCAGGTAAATGAAGATGGCAATTTTTCACTCGGTCAGCGAACTGATCGGCCAGACGCCGCTGCTTCAGCTACACAAGCTGAATACCGGCCCCTGTGAACTGTTTTTAAAGCTGGAAAACCAGAACCCCGGCGGTTCGATTAAAGACCGTGTTGCGCTGTCGATGATTAACGAAGCGGAGAAGCAGGGGCTGCTTAAGCCCGGCGGCACCCTGGTGGAAGCCACCGCCGGGAATACCGGCCTCGGGCTGGCGCTGATCGCCGCGCAGAAAGGTTACGCGCTGATTCTTGTGGTTCCTGACAAGATGAGCCGCGAAAAGATTTTCCACCTGCGGGCGCTGGGGGCACAAGTGGTGCTCACCCGCTCCGACGTCAATAAAGGCCATCCGGCGTACTATCAGGACTATGCCCGCCGTCTGGCAGAGGAGACGGAAGGCGCGTTTTATATCGATCAGTTTAATAATCCGGCCAATCCGCTGGCCCATATCACCACCACCGCGCCTGAGCTGTTCCGGCAGATGGAGGAGCGTATCGACGCGGTCGTCGTCGGGGTCGGTTCTGGCGGCACGCTCGGCGGGCTGCAGAGCTGGTTTGCTCGCCACTCACCGCACACCGAATTTATTCTTGCCGATCCGGCGGGGTCGATTCTGGCGGACCAGATTGAGCTGGGACGCCACGGCGAAGCCGGATCCTGGCTGGTGGAAGGGATCGGGGAAGATTTTATTCCGCCCCTTTCACAGCTGGAGAATGTCCGTCAGGCCTGGCGCGTCAGCGACCGGGAAGCATTCACGACCGCCCGCGATCTGCTGAAAACGGAAGGGATCCTCGCCGGGTCATCGACCGGCACGCTGCTTAGCGCCGCGTTGCGCTACTGCCAGGCGCAGACGACGCCAAAGCGCGTGGTGACCTTCGCCTGCGACAGCGGCAATAAGTATCTCTCGAAAATGTTTAACGATGACTGGATGCGTCAGCAAGGACTGCTGGAACGCCCAACCGCCGGGGATCTAAGTGATTTTATCGCCCTGCGTCATGACGAAGGCGCCACCGTCACCGCCGCACCGGACGACACCCTCTCCACCGTCCTGGCGAGGATGCGCCTGTATGACATCTCCCAGCTTCCCGTGCTGGAGGGCAACAGCCTGGTCGGCATTATCGATGAGTGGGATCTGCTGGGCCATGTCGAAGGCGACAGCCGTCGTTTCTCCCTGCCGGTAAAAGAGGCCATGACCCGGGACGTTGAACGTCTGGATAAACACGCCCCGGAAAGTGCCTTAAAACCCATTTTTGACCGGGGTCAGGTCGCCGTCATTGTCGACGGGCACCGTTTTCTCGGGCTGGTGACACGCAGCGACGTACTGACCCGCTGGCGTAACCGTTTAGAACAATAAGGAAACCAACATGAAAAATCTCGCAACGCTTAGCGTCCACAGCGGCCAGTTTACCGATCCACACGGGGCGGTGATGCCGCCTATCTATGCCACCTCGACCTTTGCCCAGCCCGCGCCGGGACAGCATACCGGGTATGAGTATTCCCGCAGCGGCAACCCAACGCGCCACGTGCTGGAGACGGCCATTGCCGAGCTGGAAGGCGGTACCCGGGGCTACGCTTTTGCCTCCGGCCTGGCCGCCAGCGCCACGGTGCTGGAGCTGCTGGATAAGGACAGCCATATTATTGCCGTTGATGACGTGTACGGCGGGACATACCGGCTGGTGGAAAACGTTCGTCGTCGCAGCGCAGGCCTGCAGGTGAGCTGGGTAAGCCCTGATAACCTGGTGGCGCTGGAGGCGGCCATTCGCCCCGACACCCGAATGATCTGGGTGGAAACGCCCACCAACCCGCTATTAAAGCTGGCCGATCTCGCCGCCATCGCCGATATCGCCCGTCGGCATAAGCTGATTAGCGTGGCCGACAATACCTTTGCGTCTCCGGCCATCCAGCGGCCGATCCCCCTCGGCTTTGATATTGTGGTGCATTCGGCCACCAAATATCTGAACGGTCATTCGGACGTGGTCGCGGGCCTGGCGGTGGTCGGGGATAACGCCGCCCTGGCGGAACAGCTTGGCTATCTGCAGAACGCCGTCGGCGGCGTGCTCGATCCGTTCAGTAGTTTTCTGACCCTGCGCGGTATCCGCACGCTGGCGTTGCGCATGGAACGCCACAGTAGCAACGCGCTGACCCTCGCCCACTGGCTGGAAGCGCATCCGCAGATCGAGCGGGTCTGGTTCCCGTGGCTGAAGTCGCATCCTCACCACGCGCTTGCGCAACGGCAGATGGCACTGGCAGGCGGCATGATCTCGGTCGTTATCAAAGGCGATGCGCAACGCGCCAGCCAGTTTATTACCCGCCTCAAATTATTCACCCTCGCCGAGAGCCTGGGCGGCGTGGAGAGTCTGGTCAGCCAGCCTTTTGCCATGACGCATGCCTCAATCCCACTTGAACAGCGGCTGGCGGGCGGCATCACGCCGCAGCTGATCCGCTTGTCGGTAGGCATTGAGGACCCACAGGACCTGATTAACGATCTGCGCCAGGCGCTGGCAGACTGAGTGTTTAGCCGATCCTGGCGGCATTTTGCCGTCAAGGTCGGCTTCCTCACAAATCTGTCATATTCGGGCAGAGTTAACGCTTTAATAACAATCTGTTGTGGAACTGCACAGAAGTTTTTTGAAACGCTGTTTTTATTTTCCTTTTGCATAGTTTTCATCATATAATGCGCGCAGAACCCCTATTGAAAGGTTTCAGCGCATTGGTCAGCAGAATTCAACAACGCCTTCATTGCTCTCCCGTTCGGGCTGAAACTCCGACACACATATCTCTGCACGCTTTTTTTATGTCACCTATCCTTACTGCGTGGCACCACAAATTTCGCAACACAGGTTTCGTTCCGCGGCTTCGCCCACGGGGCATGATTTCCCATCCTTCTCAACTTAAAGACTAAAACTGTCATGAAAAAGACCAAAATTGTTTGCACCATCGGCCCGAAAACCGAATCCGAAGAGATGTTAACCAAGATGCTGGACGCGGGCATGAACGTCATGCGTCTGAACTTCTCTCACGGTGACTATGCTGAACACGGCCAGCGCATCCAGAACTTGCGCAACGTGATGAGCAAAACCGGTAAAAAAGCGGCGATCCTGCTCGACACTAAAGGTCCGGAAATCCGTACCATTAAGCTGGAAGGCGGTAACGACGTTTCTCTGAAAGCAGGCCAGACCTTCACTTTCACCACCGACAAAACCGTTGTCGGTAACAGCGACATCGTTGCCGTTACCTACGCTGGCCTCACCAGCGACCTGCAGGTGGGCAACACCGTGCTGGTCGACGATGGTCTGATCGGTATGGAAGTGACCGCTATCAATGGCGACAATGTTGTTTGTAAAGTGCTGAACAACGGCGACCTGGGCGAAAACAAAGGCGTTAACCTGCCGGGCGTTTCCATTGCCCTGCCGGCGCTGGCAGAGAAAGATAAACAGGACCTGATCTTCGGCTGCGAACAGGGCGTGGACTTTGTTGCCGCTTCCTTTATTCGTAAGCGTTCCGACGTGGTTGAAATCCGTGAGCACCTGAAAGCGCACGGCGGCGAGCACATTCAGATCATCTCCAAAATCGAAAACCAGGAAGGCCTGAACAACTTCGACGAAATCCTCGAAGCGTCTGACGGCATCATGGTTGCTCGTGGCGACCTGGGCGTTGAAATCCCGGTTGAAGAAGTGATCTTCGCGCAGAAGATGATGATCGAGAAGTGCGTGCGCGCACGTAAGCTGGTGATCACCGCAACCCAGATGCTCGACTCCATGATCAAAAACCCGCGTCCGACCCGCGCAGAAGCCGGTGACGTCGCGAACGCCATCATCGACGGCACCGATGCCGTGATGCTGTCCGGTGAATCCGCGAAGGGTAAATACCCGCTGGAATCCGTGACCATCATGGCGACCATCTGTGAACGTACCGACCGCGTGATGACCAGCCGTCTGGATTACAACAACGACAGCCGTAAACTGCGCATCACCGAAGCCGTTTGCCGCAGCGCCGTTGAAACCGCAGAGAAACTGGAAGCGCCGCTGATCGTGGTTGCTACCCAGGGCGGTAAATCTGCACGTGCCGTACGTAAATACTTCCCGGATGCCACCATCCTGGCCCTGACCACCAACGAAGTGACCGCGCGTCAGCTGGTGCTGAGCAAAGGCGTTACCGCGCAGCTGGTGAAAGAGATCTCCTCTACCGATGATTTCTACCGTCTGGGTAAAGAAGCCGCGCTGGAAAGCGGTCTGGCACAGAAAGGCGACGTGGTTGTGATGGTTTCCGGTGCGCTGGTATCTGCTGGCACCACCAATACCTCTTCTGTCCACGTACTGTAATAATTATCCGAACGCTTCGTTCGTGTAAAAAAGGCGCCTCCGGGCGCCTTTTTTTATTTTTCGTTCACGCTTCTCAATAAAAAAGCAAATCGTATTTTACTATTTAAAGCTCAAATTATGTAAGACGAATCCGATTAAAGCACGCTGTTTTAACACGGTTTTTTAAGTGGTTCACAGAAAGTCGCTGGTTCTTTGAGCGAACGATCAAATTTAAGGGTATTCCCATCAAAAAAATATTCTCAACATAAAAAACTTTGTGTAATACTTGTAACGCTACATGGAGATTAACTCAATCTAGAGGGTATTAATAATGAATCGTACTAAACTGGTACTGGGCGCGGTAATCCTGGGTTCTACTCTGCTGGCAGGTTGCTCCAGCAACGCTAAAATCGATCAGCTGTCTTCTGACGTTCAGACTCTGAACGCTAAAGTTGACCAGCTGAGCAACGACGTGAACGCAATCCGTTCCGACGTTCAGGCTGCTAAAGACGACGCAGCTCGCGCTAACCAGCGTCTTGACAACCAGGCTACTAAATACCGTAAGTAATAGTACCTGTAATAAAAATGGCGCACACTGTGCGCCATTTTTTTTGCCTCGCGTTTACCCCTGGTGATCCACCGCCTTCCCCGCGTCGTCGTTACTGACCGACTGCACCGGTACCGCCCCACCCTCGAGCTTTGCCGATAGCGCCACGGGATAACCCACCCGACGATTTAACACCTGTTCTGCACGCCCGCTGGCATCGCCTGCCGCAACAATAAACTGCTTCAGGTCGTCGCTGCGCTCAAAGGCCATCGTCTGGGTATTCTCCCCTTCGTTGCGCGATAGCGGACGATGCACTTCCAGATAGCGGGTGCCGTCCGGCTCCAGCGAGAATTTAATCGGCTCGTTGATAATGCGCACGGTCGTTCCGGCCGCCGCCTGTGAGAACAGCGCTTCGATATCGGGCGCGTTCATACGAATACAGCCGGAGCTGACGCGTAGCCCGACGCTGTCAGGCGCGTTGGTGCCGTGGATAAGGTATTCGCCATTACCGTAGCCCAGACGCAGCGCATAGCGTCCCAGGGGGTTATATGGCCCTGCTGGTACCACGGCGGGCAGCGTAATGCCTGCGGCCTTAGAGCGGGCGCGTATGCCGGCTGGCGGCGTCCAGGTGGGATTGGGGATCTTCTGGCTGATACGGGTGGTCATCTCAGGCGTTTCCAGCCCCAGCTGGCCGATGCCGATAGGGTAAACCTGGACGCTGTTCTCCCCCGGCGGGAAGTAGTAGAGCCGCAGCTCGGCCAGATTCACCACAATACCCTCCCGCGGCGTGTCCGGCAGGAGTAGCTGCGTCGGAATAGTCATCACGGTCCCCGGCAGAGGCTGCACCGGCGAAACGGTGTTATTCGCCTCAAGCAGCAGCTGGGCACCGGTATTAAAACGCCGGGCAATAGCCTGCAGGTTGCGATCGCCTGCCTGGACGGTATAGAGCTGGTTTTGCCCAATCAGGCGGCTGCCGGCCGGCGGTAAAGGATATTCCGTCGCACCCGCCGTCGGCACGGTGCAGAAGGAGCTCAGAAGAAGAAGCGTAAGCAAAGAAGCGCGTTTCATAAAAGATCCCCTTATCACCGGCAGGCTGCCGGAAAGCTGAATGCAGAGCGGGGCCGACTGGCGGCCCCGCGAAAACAGGATCAACGCTGTCTGATAGTTTAAGCCTGGACGAAACCCTGGGCTTTGTCACGGATGGCGCGAATCATCGCCTCCAGTCCCTGAGAGCGGGATGGAGTCAGGTGCTGAGTCAGCGCCATTTGTTCAAACCACGGCCGGACATCGAACGCCAGGATATCCTGCGGGGTCATCTGCTGGTAGAGGATAAAGACCACCGCAATCAGCCCTTTCACAATCGCCGCATCGCTGTCGCCGACGAGTTCAACACGCCCTTGCGCATTGCGCTCCATCACAATCCACACCTGGCTCTGACAGCCCTGGATAATGTTCTGCGGACCGTGCGCCTCTTTGCTCAGCTCGGGCAGCCGCTGCCCCAGCTCGATGATGTACAGATACTTTTCTTCCCAGTTGGCGCAACGGTTGATGTTGCGCAACAGTTTTTCTTTATCCGGTAAACTTGCCATTACACTTTCCTGTTACCCCAGAAGCCGATGGATACGCTGCAATCCGGCAACCAGCCGATCGACTTCTTCATGGGTGTTGTACATCGCCAGCGACGCACGGCACATGGCCGGGACCTGGTAAAACGCCATCAGCGGCATCGCGCAGTGGTGTCCGGTGCGGACCGCCACGCCGTAGTTATCGAGGAAGCTCCCCACGTCATAGGCGTGATGCTTGCCCAGATTAAAGGCAATCACGCCAAGGCGACTGTCGGGACCGTAGAGGGTCAGATCCGGCACGCTGGCGAGCTGCTCCAGAGCATAGTGCATCAGGACCTGTTCATATTCACGGATATTTTCCAGACCCAGCGCAGAAACGTACTCCAGCGCCGCACCCAGGCCGATAATCCCGCCGGTATTCGGCGTTCCCGCCTCGAAACGTCCCGGCGCTTTCGCCCAGGTGGTGCCTTCCGTCAGGCTGACGGTGGCGATCATCGCCCCGCCGCCTTCCCACGGCGGCATATCCTGCAGGATCGCCGCTTTGACGTAGAGCACGCCAATGCCGGTGGGCCCGTAGAGCTTATGCCCGGAGAAGACGTAGAAATCGCTGTCCAGCGCCTGGACGTCAACCGGGTGATGCATCACCGCCTGGGCACCGTCCACCAGCACTTTTGCGCCGCAGCCACGGGCCAGGGCGATTAATTCCGCAAGCGGCGTTTCACAGCCGAGGACGTTAGAGACCTGCGCAATCGCCAGCAGGCGGGTACGTTCATCGAAGAGCGTCGCCGCCACGTCCATCTGCAGCGTACCGTCGGCATGAAGCGGGATAACACGCAGCTGTGCGCCGGTGCGCTGACAGAGCATCTGCCAGGGCACGATATTGGCGTGGTGTTCCAGCTCGCTGATTACAATATTGTCCCCGGCACCGATATTCGCGTTACCCCAGCTATTGGCGACCAGGTTAATGCCTTCGGTGGTGCCGCGCACAAAGACGATTTCATCGGCGCTGTCGGCGTGAATAAACGCCGCGGCCTGAGCACGCACGGCTTCCATCCGCTGGGTCGCTTCGGCGCTCAGGGTATGAATACCGCGATGCACCGCCGCATAGCCGTAGCGGTAAAATGCCGCCTCGGCGTCAATCACCTGATTGGGTTTTTGCGCGCTGGCGGCGCTGTCCAGATACGCCAGCGGCTGTCCGTTCACTTCACGGGTCAGGACCGGAAAGTCGGCCCGAACCTGTTCCACGGAAAATGTCATGCCTTGCCCCCTGGCAGCCGCTGACCAATGCGGGCCAGCACCTGCGCTCTTAGCACTTCGTCGTCGATGGCTTCGGTTACTTCGGCGGCGAAGGCGTAAATAATCATCTCCCGGGCGGCCTGTGCACCTATACCACGCGAGCTGAGGTAGAAGAGTTGTTCGTCATCGATACGGCCAATGGTGGCGCCGTGGCTACATTTCACATCGTCGGCGTAGATCTCCAGCTGCGGCTTGGTGTCCACTTCCGCCAGTCGGCCCAGCAGCAGATTGTTGTTGGTCATCTGCCCGTCGGTTTTAATGGCGTGCTTCGCCACGTTGATCTGGCCGTTGAAGACCGCCTTGCCCTTATCGCTGACGATCACTTTATGCAGCTGACGGCTGTTGCAGTAGCCTTTGTTATGCTCAAGCCAGGTACGGGTATCGGCCACTTCCGATCCCACCGGCATCACCAGGCTGTTGATGCCCAGGTTGGTGTTCTCTCCGTCCAGACGGGTGCTGGTGTGGTGGCGCAGTACCGCGCCGCCCAGCAGGAAGCTGTGGCTGAACGCCGAGGCGTCGTTACCCATCAGCAGGTCGTTATGGGCAAAGTGATAGCTGAGCGGGTTTTCAAAGGCCAGCTTGACGTGCTGCAGGCGGGCGTTATCCGCGACCTGCAGGGTCATACGCGAGCCGGTGAAATGACGATGCGCATTCAGGCTGACGTAGTGCTCGATCACCGTCGCATCCGCGCCTTCGGCCAGCGTCAGATGATGGCGATAGTGAGCGGTATTAATATCGCTCCCTTCCACGCCCTGGGTGATATGCATCAGCAGCAGCGGTTTAGCCGGCTGTTGGTTGCGCGCCACCGCGATATGGGTCACGGTCGTTGCCAGGCTTTCGGTCAGATGCAGGAAGACTTCCGGCTTCACCGCCGCCGGGAGCGTCTCGCGGGAACCGTCCACGCGGATCTCAAAGCCGCTGCCTGCGGTGTCGTCGCTCAGCTCAGGACGGAATTCCCCGTCGACAAAGACCAGGCGCAGCACATCCAGCGGCAGAGCCAGCGCATCACGCTGTGCAGCATCCACCCCGGCGGTGGCCGCCACAAACTGACCGTTAATCAGTCCGTCCAGCGGCGTATATTTCCAGTCCTCATGCTTGCGGGTCGGCAGACCGAGGCGCAGCATCTGCTGGAGATGATCGCGAGCCTGCTCGCTGCGGGCACCGGCCTGCGCTTCGAACAGGTGGTGCCACTGCTGCAGCGCGTTACTGCTGTTCGGTAAGCCAGCCATAGCCCTGCTCCTCCAGCTGTTTCACCAGCGTAAAATCGCCGGATTTCACGATGCGGCCCTGATACAGAACGTGGACAAAATCGGGTTTGATATAGTCCAGGATGCGCTGATAGTGGGTCACGATAATAAAGGAGCGGTTGCCGTCACGCAGGGAGTTAACCCCTTCCGCCACGATCTTCAGGGCGTCAATATCCAGCCCGGAGTCGGTTTCATCCAGAATACACAGTTCCGGCTCAAGTACCGCCATCTGCAGAATGTCGTTACGCTTCTTCTCACCGCCGGAGAAACCGACGTTCACCGAGCGGGTCAGCAGGTCTTCTGGCATTTTCAGCAGATCGATTTTCTCTTCCATCAGATCCTGAAAATCAAAGCGGTCGAGGCTCTCTTCGCCGCGATACTTGCGCACCGAGTTCAGCGCGGTTTGCAGGAAGAACTGGTTACTGACGCCGGGAATTTCCACCGGGTACTGGAAGGCCATAAAGATCCCTTCTCCGGCGCGGTCTTCCGGCGACAGTTCCAGTAAATCTTTGCCTTTAAACTCGACGCTGCCGCCGGTGACTTCATAGTCTTCACGTCCGGCCAGGGTCGCAGAGAGCGTACTCTTCCCGGAGCCGTTTGGCCCCATAATGGCGTGGACTTCGCCAGGACGTACTTCCAGATTCAGGCCACGCAGAATGGCTTTCTCATCAACCGCAACCTGCAAATCTTTGATGCTTAACATGTATTGTTCCTTTAATCCTTAACCGACGCTGTGTTCAAGGCTGATAGCCAGCAGTTTTTGCGCTTCGACGGCAAATTCCAGCGGCAGTTCGGAGAACACGTCCTTACAGAAGCCGTTGACGATCATAGAGATGGCGTCATCTTCACTGATGCCGCGCTGCAGGCAGTAGAACAGCTGATCTTCACCGATACGCGAGGTGGTGGCCTCGTGCTCCAGCTGGGCGCTGTTATTGCGGCATTCAACATACGGGAACGTATGGGCGCCGCTGTCGGGGCCAATCAGCATCGAGTCGCACTGGGTGAAGTTACGGGCGTTGGTCGCGGTGGGCATGATTTTCACCAGCCCACGGTAGCTGTTCTGACTATGACCGGCGGAGATACCCTTCGAGATAATCGTCGATTTGGTGTTCTTGCCGATATGGATCATCTTGGTGCCGGTGTCCGCCTGCTGGTGGCCGCTGGTCAGCGCCACGGAGAAGAACTCACCCACCGAGTTGTCGCCGCGCAGAATGCAGCTCGGGTATTTCCAGGTGATGGCCGAGCCGGTTTCCGACTGGGTCCAGGACATTTTGCTGTTCTCGCCTTCGCACAGCGCACGCTTGGTGACGAAGTTAAGAATACCGCCGGTGTTGTTATCGCCGGGGAACCAGTTCTGCACCGTGGAGTATTTGACTTCGGCATCGCGATGGATAATCACTTCCACCACCGCCGCATGCAGCTGGTAGCTGTCGCGAACCGGGGCGGAACAGCCTTCGATATAGCTGACGTAGCTGCCTTCATCGGCGATCAGAATAGTACGTTCGAACTGGCCGGTTTTTTCCGCGTTAATACGGAAATAGGTCGACAGTTCCATCGGGCAGCGTACGCCTTTCGGGATATAGATAAAGGTGCCGTCGGAGGCCACCGCCGCATTCAGGGCGGCAAAGAAGTTATCGTTCGAGGGTACGACGGTGCCGAGATACTGTTTTACCAGTTCAGGGTGATCGTGGATCGCTTCGCCGAAGGAGCAGAAGATAATCCCCTGCTCTGCCAGCTTCTCGCGATAGGTGGTTGCAACGGAGACGGAGTCAAAAATGGCGTCGACCGCCACCTCACGCCCTTCACGTACCGGCACGCCGAGCTGCTCAAAGGCTTCTTCGACTTCGCTGGTCAGCCAGGCATTAGCGCCTTCCTGCTGCTGCACGGCACCCGGCTGTGAGGCACAGGTATCGTCGCAGTTACCGCAGGATGGCGCGGAGTAGTAGCTGTAATCCTGGTAGTCGAGCTTATCGTAGTGGGCTTTCAGCCAGTGCGGCTCTTCCATCTTCAGCCAGGCCTGGAACGCATTCAGCCGGAACTCAAGCATCCATTCCGGTTCATTACGCTTTGCCGAAATGGCGCGCACCACGTCTTCGTTGACGCCTTTTGCCAGTTCGTCGGTCTGCAGACTGGTGAAGAAGCCCTCTTTATAGTTAAGAGGCCCGGTCCAGGTTTTGACATCGTCAGTTGCTTCAGTATTACGAGACATAGAACCGCCTATACCCCAAAGCTTTCACCGCAGCCACATTCGTGCTGCGCTTTCGGGTTATTAAATTTGAAGATTTGGTTTAATCCTTCGCGCACATAGTCCACGGTGGTGCCATCGATAAACGGCATCGCCTGCAGCGGCACATAGAGACGCGCGCCGTCGCGTTCAAACACCAGATCGTCTTTTTCCGGTTCGGTCACGGTATCCAGCACGTAGCCGAATCCCGCACAGCCGGTCTGCTTAATCCCCAGCCGCACGCCCAGCACGCCGTCCTGCTTCGCAGCCAGCGCGCGGATATGTTCAGCCGCTTCGGGTGTCAGCGTCAAACCACGCCATGCAAAATCGGCGGGGTTAAAAGTTCCTGCTTGCATATTCATAGGTCCACCTCATCTCCTGAGCCATCAGGGCAATAACGCTATGTTAGTGATAACCATTATCACTTCAACCCCACGCCAGCAGGGGCTTTTCGCAAAAATGCCCTTTTTGACCCTATTACTTAAGCATAGACCCTGTCTGTGGGCTTCACAGGCCGAAAAAACGGGGTCTTATTAGTTGATAAATAAAGAATATATTTACGTGCCACAGATTTAACCACGAATGTGAAAAAGTTGTATAGATAATGCCTATTTTTGAGATTGGAAGCAGAAAAATGAGGATTTGGGCGAGTTAGAGGGAATTCAAGGGGTTAACTTACTCACTTGTCGGGCATTAATGGACATAACGGGACTTTCTCATGCCCCCAATATGCCCCAAAACTCCTCTATCCTGTTTCACCGAACCACCAGCAAATCAGAAAATCGCGTCGTGTAACGCGGACTGAGCATATCGCGTTTCATCTGCCACTGCGGCTGTATGCCCTGCCCGGCAAAATACAACGTCCCGCGACCGTCTTTAGCGTTTAGCTGACCCAGAACTTCCATTAGCGCGCTGCTGTTATGCCGCGGAGCGCTGTCGTCGAATAGATTTAGTTGCGCCACGCCCTGGCTGAAGAAATCGCCAAGTAGCACACCTGCTTTCTGATATCGATGGCCTTCCTTCCAGATCGCATCCAGGCAGCGCGTGGCCGCGCCAATTATGTCCCGGCTATCCTGTGTCGCCGTGAGCAGCTTCAGCGAGGCGCTGTTGCCGTAATACGGTTCGTTCAGTGCTAACGGGCTTGTCTTCACGAACACCGAGATAAATCGGCAATACTGATGCTCGCCGCGCAGCTTCTTCGCCGCCCGGCTGGCATAGCTTTCGTGAATAGGTTCACCTTCCGTGCCTGATGTTTTCTTTAAATCGTTACATACACCCTCAGCTTTTGTTTATAATCCACGTTTTCCAGCATATGAGCCGTATCATGAGAAAAGAAAGAGACATAGGGATGGATGTCCTGCGCGTGCTTTGCTGCGTCCTTGTCATAGCTATACACGTCACCCCTCCGGGAATTACTGAGTCCGGAAAAATTACGTCTATCGCGATACAAGGATTTGTGCGGGTTGGCCTTCCTGTTTTTTTTGTAATCAGTGGAATGTACCTCCTCAACCAGAAGATTGATAATATTTTCACCTTCTATAGAAAAAGAATCCCATTCCTGGTTATACCATTCCTTGTGTATTCGTTTATACATTTCATGACGCACTATATCTCCCTCGGTGTCACTGACGCAAAAATGTTGTGGGATGGTTATTTGATAGGTTTGTCGGCCCCCACTGGGATATCGGTGCACTTTTGGTTTGTTTACTCTTTATTAGGCATTTACCTAATATCCCCACTACTTTCTCGCTTTATATCAGCAATAGATGAAAGAAGCGCAATTTATTTTATAATCGCGCTCCTTGCCATAAGGGCATATAACCAATATCTAAAGCAATACATTCCCTTTATCGACATACCTGAATTGCCAGTCTGGGTTACTTACTTCATCGTCGGTGGGCTTGCATTTAAAATACGCGAAGCGAGTTGGAAGTTATGTCTGTGTTTGATTGTTGGATCTTATATTGCCACATCAATACTTAGTTTCTATCAATTCAATGGAGCAATACAGACCAACTTAGCCCTGTACGACGCTGGTGTTAATATGTTCATTTTCGCTGTGTCTCTCTGCATTATGTTCAAAAACCTTACACTCTCAATATCGGAAAGATTAAAGTCAATTCTTTCCTCGGTATCTGAAAACACTTACGGGGCATTCCTCATACACATATTGGTTTTTAAATTTATAATGCAATACGTAGATAACAATTGGTATAATGAAAAAGTTGCCATTTCTTCATTATTTATTACCATGACAGTGTTTACTCTATCATTAGCAATATCATATGCAATTAACTTAATTGTGGTAAACCCAACCATTAATGCAACAAGGTCTAAATCCTCAGTGGCAGCCCGATAAAATGGTGCACCCTCCCTATCATGAGGATGGGCGAGTCCGTTGCTGAGATGGTTAGCTATGCGTCATCAAAAGCAAAAAAGGTTTTCGTTTCTCACGTGTTAATGCCTAACATCGAAGTAAATAAGTCCGTTAAAGGCGATGTAGCCTCGGCAAACTCAGCTATTGATATTGCATGCTCTGCGGCCGCTAACTGCACGGTGGTACCAACTCCGGAAGGAATGATCGGTAAGAATGGAGTTGAGAAGGCCTTCAGCATTGAAGACGGAATTCATCTTAATGCTCAAGGTTACAGACTCTGGAAAACGGAGATTAATAATATTGTTAAGTAGGGAAAACCTCGACGATCTTAGCGGTTACGCTTTCTGAGCTCTGGCAACCACATCGCACGAAATACAGGATGAAAACGGTCTGATAACAAAATTCATCCCACAGTTTCGTGCGTTTCATATTTCCATTACGCCCGACGTCCGATAGCATCTCAGTGAGGTTACAGCAGAAACGTGTTATCGGTGAGCATCTTACCCGCAGTCCAACGGTTAATATTGGCCGTGCACCACTGAACTCAAAACACATTTAACAGCGCTTCTTCCATAAGTTGTTCCAGCCTCGCTCGTGCTCCGTGAATGGCGTCGTTGCCCACTCCCTGCTCCAGCGTAATACCAAGATTGCCCGGCGGGGGCAAAATACGTCCAGCGACATGCAAGTTACCGGGCATACCTATACGTGTACGCACGGTAATACCCAGTCCTGCCTGCAACGCCGCCCAAATGCCGCTCAGGCTATGGCTGACAAAGACCACTTGCCAGGCGATATTCGCCCGGTCCAGACATTCGATGGCACGGGAACGCATCAGGCACGGACTCTCAAGCATCACCAGTGGCAATGGCTTGCCCTGTGCCAGCAGCGTGCTGATATCAAGTTTTGGGTGTGTTATCCACTCTAGCGGTTGCTGACCGATCAGTTTACCTCCGCGCTGCACATTTTCCGGCTGCCATAGCAGTGCCATATCCAGCGCGTTATTATCGATCGCATTCAGCAGTCCCCGATTACGATCGATGCGGGCAATAATATGCATCCCTGGATGGTGGAGTTTGAACTGACCGAGGATGCCAGGCATGAGCGACTCGCCAAAATCTTCCTGCATCCCAATACGTATTTCACCCTGTATGAGCTTGCCATTCAGTGATAGCAGCGCTTCATCATTTAGCGCTAAAAGTCGGCGGGCATACCCCATAATGATCTCTCCACTATGGGTCAGTGCCAGATGGCGGCCATTCCTGGTCACCAGTTCAGCACCGCACTGCTGTTCAAGTTTTTTTAACTGCGCGCTGACAGCCGAGGTTGAACGGCAAAGGAGGTTTGCTGCCTGCGCAAAACTGCCGCACTCAATACCCGTGACAAAACTGCGCAGTGCATCGAGATCTAACGTCAAAGGAAGTTTATTCATCACGATCCTGAAATCCGGGATTATCCATCTCGATTAATTCAATTTTCAGGATCCAAATATCGCGCCAGAATGACTTCACTGTCAATACGGAGTAAGCACTATGACGAAGTCTCTCGATCGCGAAACCCTGGCCCGTGTCGCACCCAAGCTGGCCGAACTGAGTCAGGATTTACTTTTCAACGATATCTGGAAACGCGAAACCCTTTCCCCACGCGAACGTAGCTTAATTACGCTTGGCGCCCTGACGGCTCTTGGCCGGGTGCAGCAGTTGCCATGGCATATCCAGTTCGCGCAACAAAATGGGCTGACCCGTGAAGAAATCGTGGAAACGTTCACACATCTGGCATTTTACGCCGGCTGGCCTGCGGCGGTTTCTGCCTTCGAATGCCTGGAAGAGGATAAACACTGATGCCTTTTACGCGTATCACTCTGGGCCCAGGCTATGGGGATGAGCAAATGGTGCAAATATCCGACATCCTGCAACAAAGTCTTGAGGAAGAATTTGCCGTCCCTCCCCATGACCGGTTTCAGGTTTTCGAAACGCTAGCTGCCAACCGGCGTGTGTTTGATCGCCATTATAAAAGCGATGGGCGCAGCGACAATTTCATTCAGTTCCATGTCATCGCAGGTAAACCTCGCTCTGCCGATCAGAAGAAGAATTTCTGCCGCACATTATGCGTTCGACTCAACACGGCGATTAATATCAGTCCGCATGATGTTATGGTGATTATTCAGTTTAATACCGCCGATGAATGGAGTTTCAGCAATGGCAGATTACTCTCTGAGGAGGGATTGTGATGCCATAAAGCCGTGATTGATAACCTTACCCCTTATAGAGTCGGCAGGGCTTAAGCAACTTCAGATTGTTTGTTCAGTTCAGCGATAGAATTGTCGCGCAGCCCAAATGCGAACTTTCTCATTTCCTTTCCTCATTTTGCCGTCAGGATGGGTCGGTTGATGTTTGCAGACCATCGCAATACGCCGACCCGCTCGTCGATTCACGACGTGACGGAATAAAAAACCTGCACGTTGCTGGCGCCCTGCCAGCCATTATTGGGAATATGGATACCAGAATGAAAATTAACGCACTCATCTCCGCCGCGCTGCTGACGCTGACGCTCACCTCCTGCTCTGCCTGGATTCACGGTAATAAGCCCCTGGCGGATACGGACACCAGCGACCAGCAGCTGAATGCAAAACTGGTGGACGGCACCTCTACCCTGGCCGATGCGGAAAAACTCTTTGGCGAGAAAGTCACCGGACGCAGCGTGATTACGAAGTCGTTCCCGGACGGGAAATATGCCCAGGCCCAGTTTACCGGCCATCTGAACGGGTTGACCGGGACCTACGCCCACCGCTCGATGTATGTGGCCTACGACGCGAACGGGGTGATTGTTAACCACGCCATCACCACCAACAATTTCCGCGAAACCAATAAATTCGAAAGCGACACCATCAATGCGAAAAACAATGCCTTCGCCAGCCTGAATCAGGGCGATGCGCAGAGCAAGGTGATTTCGGTGCTGGGTCAACCGCGCTTCGCGGGCTTTGCCGATAACGGCAATCTGCTGTGGATCTACAGCAATACGGCGATTTCCCGCGACGCCTCGTCCTATATTCCCTTCTATACCCTTGCCGCCGGGACGGAATCCGGTCAGTCAGAGCGCCTCTACATTGAGTTCAACCGCCAGAACACCCTGGAAAATCTCTACGCGGTTGATTTCACGATCTCTCAGGGTCGCGGTATTGCCAATGCTGGTGATTACGAGGAAAAAGTGGATCGCGTCGTTAAAAAATTCTGATCCTGGTGCGCCGCCCGGCGGCGCATTTTTCAACGCCCTCTCGCCTGACGCTTTCACATTCTCTCCATAAAGACTCCACTTTCCTTAAGTAAAATCACCACTCCTGCTTATGCGGGATAATCATTCCATAATCTTTATATTCGCCCCTTACTACCCCCGTTTGTAAGGGGCATTTTTTTAGACTTTATCAGGTGCGAGGGAATTCCTGTGATGACGATTAAAGCACTCGCGGCCACGCTGCTTATTACGCTCAGTCTTCCGGCGCTTGCCGGTCCTGGTCCCGGCGGCGGTCATGGTTCACCGCGCATGGAGTCACCTGCGCGCCATGAAGGACCGAAGCCGGGCCATCGCGTCAGCGTACTGCCGGATATTGCTACCACGCTACTGCTCGGCGGACTGACGTTCTATGTGGTGAACGGAATTTACTACCAGAGACAGGATCGGCAGTATGTGGTGGTGGAAACGCCGCGAGAGACCAGCTCCGCGCTAAACGTGGTGGATTTTAACGGCAAACGCTATTACGTTCGCGACGGTTATTACTATCAGCGGGATATTAACGGCAGCTATACCGAAGTGCCGCGTCCGGCGGGGCTATAGCAAAAAGCGTCCCTGCGGACGCTTTTTGGTTACGGGTTTACACCACCGACGTCGTCAGCCGCGACGAGCAGCAGAGCCGGTCTTGTTCATCAAAGATTTCAATTTGCCAGACCTGGTGACGGCCGCCGACGTGGAGCGCCCGGCAGACGCCGCGCACCCGCCCGCTGCGCACGCCGCGAATATGGTTGGCGTTGACCTCCAGGCCGACGATTTTTTGCTCCCCTTCGGTGCAGAGATAGCCCGCCACCGAGCCTAATGTTTCCGCCAGCACCACCGAGGCGCCGCCGTGCAGCAGGCCGAAGGGCTGATGGGTCCGGCCGTCGACCGGCATCGTGGCTTCCAGCAGGTCGTCCTCCAGGCGCTCAAAGCGGATATCCAGCAAACCCACCATATTGCCTTCACCCATGGCGTTCAGCGCCTCAAGGGTCGCCTGACGTTTCCAGATCATCCGATTATCTCCAGCAGAGCCTGTAAGGGATGGCGGACGCCGTTGCCCTCAATACGTTTGACCTGGCTGCGGCAGGAATACCCCGTCGCCAGGCAGCGGTTGCGCGGCAGCCGCTGCATCGCCTGTTGCCAGGAGAGCGCGTAGATGCCGAGCGAGTTAGCGTGATTTTTGACTTCGTGACCGTAGGTACCGGCCATGCCGCAGCAGCCGACGCTGACGTTCTCCAGCGTCGCCCCGAAGCGGGCAAAGATAGCCCCCCACTGGGCCGTAGACGCGGGCAGCGCGGTCACTTCGGTACAGTGGCCGAAAAGATACCAGGCTTCGCCGCCGGGCAGTCGATCCGCCTGCGGGCTGCGGGTGGCGGAGAGCCACTCATGCACCAGCTGGACCTGGAAATCGCCGCGCTTATCGCCCAACGCCTGACGATATTCATCCCGGTAACAGAGCACCAGAGCGGGATCGACGCCCACCATCGGCATTCCCAGCTCCGCGATGCGGTTCAGGAAGTCGGCAGTCTTCTGCGCGGTGCGGGCAAAGCGATTCAGGAAGCCTTTAATATGCTGCGCCTTGCCGTTCGGCGAGAACGGCAGCAGAACCGGCTGATAGCCAAGCTTTTCGACCAGGCGGATAAAATCACTGACCACCTGCGCGTCGTAGTAGCTGGTAAAGGGATCCTGCACCACCAGCACCGTTTTCGCTCTCTCGTCCGGCCCCAGCGCTTCAAGCTGTTCGAGGGTCATATTGGCCGTGCGATGGCCGACCATCTGCTGCTGCAGCGAGGGCGCAGAGAGCAGCGGCAGATCGACCATGCCAATATGCTTCTCCGAGAGCTTGCGTACCCAGGGCTGGCCGATAAAGAAGTTAAAGGTCTTCGGGGCACGCGCCATCAGCGGCGCATAGCTTTCCACCGTGGCGACCAGATGGTCACGCATCGGGCGCAGATAGCGGGAGTGGTAGAGCTGGAGGAAGTGGGAACGAAACTCCGGCACATCAATCTTGATCGGGCACTGGGTGGAGCAGGCTTTACAGGCCAGACAGCCGGACATCGCCTCTTTCACCTCGTGAGAGAAGTCATACTCGCCTTTGCGGGCGTGCCAGCTATTGCGGCTGCGGCTAATCAGCGTGCGCAGGCTCGGGCGCTGCGTCTCCAGGGCTTTTTCCAGCCCGTTCGGATCGACGCCGCGATCCGCCAGCAAACGCAGCCACTCGCGCACCAGGGTGGCGCGGCCTTTCGGAGAGTGAATTCGGTTGCCGCTGATTTTCATCGACGGACACATAGGGCTTTTCACATCGAAGTTAAAGCACAGGCCGTTGCCGTTACACTCCATCGCCCCGCGCCAGTGCTGACGCACGGCGATGGGGATTTGCCGGTCCCAGGTTCCGCGTTTGACCGCATCGACCTGCATCATCGGCGCATCGATACCTGCCGGAGGACAAATTTTACCGGGGTTAAGCCGGTTATCCGGGTCAAAGGCGGCTTTAATCTTGCGCAGCTCAGCGTAGAGCTGCTCGCCAAAGAACGCCGGGCTGTATTCAGCGCGGAACCCCTTGCCGTGCTCGCCCCACAGCAGGCCGCCGTATTTCGCCGTCAGGGCGACCACATCGTCGGAGATCTGCTTCATCAGCACCTCCTGCTGCGGATCGCACATATCCAGCGCGGGTCGCACGTGGAGCACCCCGGCGTCAACGTGACCGAACATGCCGTAGTTCAGGCCGTGGCTGTCCAGCAGCGCGCGGAACTCAACGATATAGTCCGCCAGCGACTCCGGCGGAACGCAGGTATCTTCCGCAAAGGGGATCGGTTTGGCCGCGCCTTTGGCGTTGCCCAGCAGGCCAACGGCTTTTTTACGCATCGCATAGATGCGCTCGATACCCGCCAGCTCTTCGCACAGCTGCCAGCCGATAATCCCGCCCTGCTCCTGCGCAATCTGCTCATCCAGACGCAGACAGAGCGCCCGGACCCGGGAATCAATCAGATCACCATCATCCCCGGCAAATTCAACGATATTGAGGCCGAGCAGGGTTTTATCCGCCACGTCGGTAATCAGCTCGCTGACCGAGTGCCAGACAATATCTTCCCGCGCCAGGTTCAGGACCGTTGAGTCAACGGTCTCAACGGAGAGAGCGTTAGCCTCAACCATAAAAGGCGCGTTGCGCAGGGCCGAGTCGAAGGAGTCATATTTGACGTTGACCAGCCGTCGCACTTTCGGCAGCGGGGTGATATCCAGCCGCGCTTCGGTAATAAAGGCCAGCGTCCCCTCTGAGCCACACAGAATGCGGGTTAAATCGAACTCGGTCATCTCGTCATTAAAGACGTGGCGCAGATCGTACCCGGTCAGGAAGCGGTTCAGTTTAGGAAATTTATCAATGACCAGCTGGCGGTTATCCCGGCAGCTTTCCAGCACGGTGCGATAAATGCGTCCGCTGACGCTTTGCTCCTCGCCGAGGGTTTCCGCCAGCGCCAGCGGCATCGACCGGGTATCGAGCATATCGCCACCCAGCAGCACCGCCCGGACGCCCAGCACGTGGTCCGAGGTTTTCCCGTACACCAGCGAACCCTGCCCGGACGCATCGGTGTTGATCATCCCGCCCAGCGTCGCACGGTTGCTGGTAGAGAGTTCCGGGGCAAAGAAGTAGCCGTAGGGTTTGAGGTACTGGTTAAGCTGATCCTTAATCACCCCCGCTTCGACCCGCACCCACCCCTCTTCCGGGTTAATCTCAATGATGCGGTTCATATAGCGGGAGAGATCGACCACGATCCCGTGGTTTAGCGCCTGACCGTTAGTGCCGGTACCGCCGCCGCGAGGGGTAAACACCAGGGAAGAAAAGCGCTCCTCCGCCGCCAGTCGACATAATAAGGCGACGTCCGCGGTTGAACGCGGAAACAGCACCGCATCCGGGAGAAGTTGATAAATACTGTTGTCGGTCGCCATGGTTAGCCGGTCGGCATAATTCGTGGCGGTATCACCGGTAAATCCTTGTTGCTCCAGCGCCTGCAAAAAATTGAGCACCAGCTGAACGACACCGGGTGCCTGAGAAATTTGTGGGATCATTGTCGTGACCTTGTCTGACGGTCTCTATACCCTTCATACTTCAAGTTGCATGTGCGTTGGCTTCCTGCAACTCGAATTATTTTGGGTATGTATATGTTGTTGGGGGTTAATCGTTTGCCTGTTGCGTCATTTGTTGTATCACATTTTTTTCTTATCTGCCCGGCAGAATTGCCGGCACGATTTTTCTGTTAAAAACCGCTGGAATAGCTAATCATTAGCCAGAGTGAATACCGCGCTGTTGCGTTAACACACAGGAAAGGTGAATCGTTTTATGGGTAATCTTAGTCAACCAAGAGATGTGCCGCAGATAATGCTGTCGGTGCTGTTTTTAGCGCTTATGCTGGTCGCCTGCCTGTGGATTGTCTCGCCGTTTGTACTGGGCTTCGCCTGGGCCGGCACCATCGTTATCGCCACCTGGCCTATTTTACTGCGTCTGCAGCGCCTGCTGTTTGGTCGTCGGTCGCTGGCGGTGCTGGTAATGACGCTGCTGCTGTTCCTGCTGTTTATTATCCCTGTTGCCCTGCTGGTCAACAGTCTGGTCGATAATAGCGGCCCGGTGATCCACTCCATCTCTTCCGGTGATATGACCCTGCCGGACCTGAACTGGCTGAACAGCATTCCGCTGGTCGGCGAGCGTCTCTACGCGGGCTGGCACAGTCTGCTGGAGATGGGCGGCAGCGCCATTATGGCGAAAGTGCGGCCTTACGTCGGCACCACCACGACCTGGTTTGTCGGCCAGGCGGCGCATATTGGCCGCTTTATGATGCACTGTTCCCTGATGCTGCTGTTCAGCGCACTGCTCTACTGGCAGGGTGAAAAAGTCGCTTACGGTATCCGCCACTTTGCGAGTCGACTGGCCGCGAAGCGCGGCGACGCCGCCGTGCTGCTGGCCGCCCAGGCGATCCGCGCCGTGGCGCTGGGCGTGGTAGTCACCGCGCTGGTGCAGGCGGTGCTGGGCGGGATTGGCCTGGCGATCTCCGGCGTGCCTTACGCCACGATCCTGACCGTGGTGATGATTTTCTCCTGCCTGGTACAGCTGGGCCCGCTGCCGGTGCTGATCCCGTCGATTATCTGGCTCTACTGGAGCGGAGATACCACATGGGGCACGGTGCTGCTGGTGTGGAGCTGCGTGGTGGGCACCATTGACAACTTTATCCGTCCGATGCTGATACGGATGGGCGCCGACCTGCCGATGATCCTTATCCTCTCCGGCGTGATCGGGGGGCTTATCGCCTTCGGGATGATCGGCCTGTTTATCGGCCCGGTGCTGCTGGCCGTCTCCTGGCGTCTGTTTGATGCCTGGGTCAAAGAAGCCCCAGCCCCGGAGCGCGATCCAAACCGGGTGCTGGAAGAGATGAGTGAATTCGATCTGAGCGATGACGCCGGAGACAACAAGTAAATCCCCCGGGCGGGGAAACCCGCCCAATCCTTAACATTTCTTATCAATCACGGCTTCCTTCCCCTTACTTCAGCGTCACTAATCGGTTTTAATCCGCAAAATCGTTATAACCCTTTAACTATTGAGACGAATCCGATCGACGCAAAAACTGACCATGCTTACTATTAAGCCACGGTTATAAATCAACGTCTTGATTTATAAGCATGGAAATCCCCTGAGTGAAACACGAATTGCTGTGTGTAGTCTTTGCCCATCTCCCACGATGGGCTTTTTTTTGTCCGTTTTTCGGCCACAAAAAAACCCACCTCCGCTGCCGGAGATGGGTCTGCTTAGCTCACTATCTGCTACTTACGTAATTCCGCCAGGCTCAGCCAGGTCTGCACCACGGTGTCCGGGTTAAGAGAGAGGCTGTCGATGCCCTCTTCCATCAGCCAGGCCGCGAAGTCCTCGTGATCGGACGGACCCTGACCGCAAATACCGACGTATTTGCCCTGTTTCTTCGCCGCACGGATCGCCATCGACAGCAGCGCTTTCACTGCGTCGTTACGCTCATCGAACAGTTCGGAAACCACGCCGGAGTCGCGGTCCAGGCCCAGCGCCAGCTGCGTCATATCGTTGGAACCGATAGAGAAGCCGTCGAAGTGCTCAAGGAACTGCTCCGCCAGCAGCGCGTTCGACGGGATTTCGCACATCATAATGATTTTCAGACCGTTCTCGCCGCGCTTCAGGCCCTGACGCGCCAGTTCATCGACAACGGCTTTGGCCTGATCGACGGTGCGCACGAACGGCACCATGATTTCGACGTTGGTCAGCCCCATTTCGTTACGCACCCGCTTCACGGCGTCACACTCCAGCGCGAAGCAGTCGCGGAAGCTATCCGCCACGTAGCGTCCGGCGCCACGGAAGCCCAGCATCGGGTTCTCTTCTTCCGGCTCGTAGCGCGCACCGCCGACCAGGTTGGCGTACTCGTTAGACTTAAAGTCGGAGAGACGGACAATGACCCGCTTCGGCCAGAAGGCCGCGCCCAGCGTGGCAATGCCTTCGGTCAGGCGGCCCACGTAGAACTCTTTCGGCGAGTCGAAGCCTTTCATTAACTGACGGATTTCGTCCTGCAGTTTTGGCTCCTGGTCATCAAATTCCAGCAGCGCGCGCGGGTGTACGCCAATCATGCGGTTGATAATAAATTCCAGACGGGCCAGGCCCACGCCTTCATTAGGCAGGCAGGCGAAGTCAAAGGCCCGATCCGGGTTACCGACGTTCATCATGATTTTCAGCGGCAGATCCGGCATGGTGTCGATGCTGGAGCTTTTCACGCTAAAGTCGAGCATCTCGGCATAAACGTAGCCGGTATCGCCTTCCGCACAGGAGACGGTGACCTTCTCGCCGTCTTTCAGGCGCTCGGTGGCATCACCGCAGCCAACTACCGCCGGGATCCCCAGTTCACGGGCGATAATCGCCGCATGGCAGGTACGACCGCCGCGGTTGGTGACAATGGCCGCCGCCTTTTTCATGATCGGCTCCCAGTCCGGGTCGGTCATATCGGTCACCAGCACATCACCCGCCTCGACGCGGTTCATTTCGCTGATATCGTGGATCACTTTCACCGGACCGGCACCGATACGGTGGCCAATGGCACGGCCTTCAGCGACGATGCGCCCCTGAGCGTGCAGGGTGTAGCGCTCCATCACCTGCCCACGGGAGCGGACGGTTTCCGGGCGCGCCTGGACGATAAACAGTTTGCCGGTGTGGCCATCTTTCGCCCACTCGATATCCATCGGGCGGCCGTAGTGCTTCTCAATCTGCACCGCCTGCTGCGCCAGAGCCTGGACCTCGTCATCCGTCAGGGAGAAGCGGTCACGCTGCTCCTGAGGCACATCTTCAATGCGCACCTGCTTGCCGTGCTCCTGGGTCGGCGCGTAGACCATGCGGATTTTTTTCGATCCCATGGTACGGCGCACAATCGCCGGACGACCGGCCGCCAGGGTAGGTTTGTGTACGTAGAATTCGTCCGGGTTCACCGCCCCCTGCACCACCATCTCACCCAGCCCCCACGCGGAGGTGATAAAGACCACCTGGTCGAAACCGGATTCTGTATCGATGGAGAACAGGACGCCAGAGGAGGCCAGATCCGAGCGCACCATACGCTGTACGCCCGCCGAAAGCGCGACGCCCCGGTGGTCATAGCCCTGATGCACGCGGTAGGAGATGGCGCGATCGTTAAACAGGGAAGCGAAGACGTGCTTCACCGCCACCAGCACTGCGTCATAGCCCTGAACATTCAGGAACGTCTCCTGCTGTCCGGCAAAGGAGGCATCGGGCATATCTTCCGCGGTGGCGGAAGAGCGCACGGCAAAGGAGGCGTCAGCATCATCGGCAGAGAGCTGGTTATAGGCCTCGTGGATCGCCTGCTCCAGAGCGGGCGTAAAAGGCGTGTCGATTATCCACTGACGGATTTGCGCCCCGGCTTTCGCCAGCGCGGTGACGTCATCGATGTCAGTTTCATCCAGCAGCGCATAAATTTGCTGATTGACGCCGCTCTGGTCAAGAAACTGATTAAAAGCGTCAGCGGTGGTGGCAAACCCGTTCGGGACGGAAACGCCCATCCCGGAAAGGTTCGTGATCATTTCCCCCAGCGAGGCATTTTTGCCTCCCACCCGGTCAACATCATTCATACCGAGTTGGTTGTACCAGAGTACCAGCGGTGACGAGCCATTATTGGACATCGAAACAATCCTTTTGTGATGAATGGACGAAAACAAAAAATTGGCTTATTGCACGAATTATCCTGGCATATTTCACAACGATGAAAAAACGGTGAATCGTTCAAGCAAATTTATTTTTTGCATTTTCAGACTGATTCCATAATGAGCTAAGTTCATGATTGTTCAGGAATCCCACAAAAAACTGTCGATTATTGACCAGATTGTAAAAATGAACCGTGCATTTCATTTAAAATAAAAATAGCGTTTCATTTTTAAAAATCATTCAACAACGTTATGCCTGTGCCCCAATTTTAATTTATGCTTTCAGGCAATTAACCGAAATATTCCGGAAGGGTAAAAATGGAAAATGCTGTCGATCGCCACGTCTTTTATATTTCCGATGGCACCGCCATTACCTCAGAAGTGCTCGGCCATGCGGTGATGTCGCAGTTTCCGGTGGCGATTAACAGCATCACGCTGCCTTTTGTGGAAAATGAGAGCCGTGCGCGGGCGGTGAAGGATCAGATCGACGCGATTTATCAGCAGACCGGCACCCGTCCGCTGGTGTTCTACTCGATTGTGCTGCCGGAGATCCGCGCCATTATCGTGCAGAGCGAAGGTTTTTGTCAGGATATCGTCCAGGCCCTGGTGGCCCCGCTGCAGCAGGAATTAAAACTGGATCCGACGCCCGTCGCCCACCGTACGCACGGGCTGACGCCAGGGAATCTGACGAAATATGACGCCCGCATTGCCGCAATTGATTACACCCTGGCCCATGACGACGGCATTTCGTTGCGCAATCTGGATCAGGCCCAGGTCATACTGCTGGGCGTTTCCCGCTGCGGTAAAACGCCGACCAGCCTCTACCTGGCGATGCAGTTCGGGATCCGCGCCGCCAACTACCCCTTTATTGCCGACGATATGGATAACCTGGTCCTGCCCGCCGCGCTCAAACCGCTGCAGCATAAGCTCTTTGGCCTGACCATCAACCCGGAGCGGCTGGCGGCGATCCGTGAAGAGCGACGTGAAAACAGCCGCTATGCCTCGCTGCGCCAGTGTCGGATGGAGGTGACCGAGGTCGAAGCGCTCTATCGTCGACACCAGATCCCCTGCCTGAACAGCACCAACTATTCGGTAGAAGAAATTGCCACCAAAATTCTCGATATCAGAGGATTAAGTCGGCGTATGTACTGAAATCCCGGTTTAACACCCGGTAATATGCCGCTATCTGTTATGCATCCTGCTGCAAACTTGAATTCAGCAGGAATTGGTTTATCGTGATGACCATCACTTCCCGGCATCGTGCCGAGGAAGCCATCTATTTCTGAGACACCCAATGAGTAAAACAGATGAACTTCGTACCGCTCGCATCGATGGCCTGGTCACGCCAGCCGAGCTGATGCAGCGGCATCCGGTCTCTTCTGAGCTGGCGACGCATATTACCGAATCACGTCGTCGCATTGAGAAGATCCTTAACGGCCAGGATAACCGACTGCTGGTGATTATCGGCCCCTGCTCTATTCACGATCCTGAAGCCGCGATGGAGTATGCCAGTCGTCTGCAGAGCGCTCGTGAGAAGCATCAGGCGCACCTCGAAATCGTCATGCGCACCTATTTTGAGAAACCGCGCACCGTCGTCGGCTGGAAAGGCCTGATTTCCGACCCGGATCTTAACGGCAGCTATCGGGTCAATCACGGTCTGGAACTGGCGCGCAAACTGCTGGTGGGCGTTAACACGCTCGGCGTACCGGCGGCCACCGAGTTCCTTGATATGGTTACCGGCCAGTTTACCGCCGACCTGATTAGCTGGGGCGCAATCGGGGCACGGACCACCGAAAGTCAGATCCATCGGGAAATGGCGTCGGCGCTCTCCTGCCCGATCGGCTTTAAAAACGGCACCGACGGCAACACGCGGATTGCGGTTGACGCCATTCGCGCCTCCCGTGCCAGCCATATGTTCCTGTCGCCGGATAAAAACGGCCAGATGACCATCTATCAGACCAGCGGCAATCCCTACGGTCATATCATTATGCGCGGCGGCAAAGCGCCTAACTACCACACACAGGATATCGCCAGCGCCTGTGAAACCCTGCGTGAATTCGCCCTGCCGGAGCATCTGGTGGTCGATTTCAGCCACGGCAACTGTCAGAAACAGCACCGCCGCCAGATGACGGTCTGCGATGATGTCTGCCAGCAGATCCGCGCGGGCTCCCGCGCTATCGTCGGCGTGATGGTGGAGAGCTTCCTTCAGGAAGGGACCCAGGCCATCTCAGCCGGAAAACCGCTGGTTTACGGCCAGTCGATTACCGATCCTTGCCTGAACTGGGAGGATAGCGAAACGCTGCTGGACAACCTGGCGTCGGCGGTTAAGACTCGCGGCTGATTTTCACCCCGCCGTCACGGGTCGGCGGGGTTATTTCCTTACTTTTCCCCTCGTTATTACGCCTACGTTTTATCTGATTCGGTCACAACTTTTTCACAAATAACGCTTGCCCGAAAATTTCACTTTGATGATAATGATTATTATTGTTATATGAATTTTCATTTACAGAATCCTGACTATGGACAACACAGCTACCGCCACTTTGCCCTCGCGCAAAGACACGACACCGCGGCCGGTCGACAGCGATCGCCGCATTGCCAGTGAAATCCTGCTGGGCCCGGAAGGTCGGGTCATTATCGAGCATGACGGGCAGCACTATTTGCTGCGCCGGACCCATGCCGGAAAACTGATCCTGACAAAATAAAACAAACCGCCAGCCACCCAGGTCCGCCGAGGCAGCCAGCGCTTTTCACACACTCTGGAGAGTTGCTATGCCTTTGTCCTCTTTTGCGCTACCTCGTCGTTCTTTGATAGCGCTGGCGATTACCACAGCCATTTCCGCACCGGCCCTGGCGGCGACGGATGAAATCACCGTTACCGCAACCGGTAATAGCCGCAGCGCCTTTGAAGCGCCAATGATGGTCAGCGTGATCGACCCCAGCGCGCCGGAAAACCGGACCGCCTCCTCCGCCGCCGATCTGCTGCGCTATGTGCCAGGCCTGACCCTCAGCGGCACCGGACGCACCAATGGCCAGGATGTCAGCCTGCGCGGCTACGACCGTCGCGGCGTACTGATGCTGGTGGATGGCGTTCGCCAGGGCACCGACACCGGCCACCTGAACAGCACCTTCCTCGACCCGGCGCTGGTTAAGCGTATTGAAGTGGTACGCGGCCCTGCCGCCATGCTCTACGGCAGCGGCGCGATGGGCGGCGTGATTAGCTACGACACGGCAGATGCCCGCGACCTGCTGCACGAAGGCCAGAACAGCGGCTACCGCGTATTTGGTACGGGTGCGACCGGCGACAGCAGCCTGGGCATGGGTGCCAGCGCCTTTGGCCGCACCGATACGCTGGACGGCGTGGTCTCCTGGTCAAGCCGCGACCGGGGTGATATCCGCCAGAGCGACGGTAAAAAAGCGCCGAATGATGAAAACATCAGCAATATGCTGGCAAAAGGCAGCTGGAAACTCGATGACGCCCAGACCTTAAGCGGTTCATTCCGTTACTACAATAACGACGCCCGCCAGCCGAAAAACCCGCAGACGGCGGGAGAAGCGACAAGCAGCACGGTGATGGTAGACCGCTCTACTATCCAGCGCGATGCCCAACTGGGCTACCAGCTGAATCCGGCCGATCTCGCCTGGCTGGATGCGACCGCGAAGCTGTACTGGTCTGAAGTGCGCATCGCCGCCAAAAATGCGCAGATAGAGCCAGAGTATCGCGAGCAGACCACCAAGGGCGGTAAGCTGGAGAACCGCAGCCGCCTCTTTAGCGACAGCGCGGCCTCTCACCTGGTGACCTGGGGCGGTGAATATTACCGTCAGGAACAGCAGCCGGCCGGCGGCACGACCGGCTTCCCGCAGGCTAAAATTGATTTCAGCTCCGGCTGGTTACAGGATGAAATCACCCTGCGCGATCTGCCGGTGACCCTCCTTGCAGGTACCCGCTACGATAACTACAAGGGCAGCAGCGATGGCTATGCAGATGTCAACGCGGATAAGTGGTCTTCCCGCGCCGGGATGACCGTCAACCCGACCGACTGGCTGATGCTGTTTGGCTCATGGGCGCAGGCCTTCCGTGCCCCGACCATGGGGGAAATGTATAACGACTCTATGCACTTCGCCGCCGGGCCGTTTACCAACTACTTCGTCCCGAACCCGAACCTGCGACCGGAAACCAACCAGAGCCAGGAAGCAGGCTTCGGGCTGCATTTCGACGATCTGCTGATGGCCAATGACGCCCTTGAGTTCAAGGCCAGCTATTTCGATACCGACGCCAAAAATTACATTACCACCTCGGTCGACTTCCCGGGCCGCACCACCACCTCCATCAACGTGCCGGGCGCGAAAATCTGGGGCTGGGACGTGATGTCCAGCTACCGCACGGATCTGTTTGGCCTCGAAGTGGCCTATAACCGCACCCGTGGGAAAGATAAAGACACCGGCGAGTGGATTGACAGCATCAGTCCGGATACGGTCACCAGCAAGCTCGACGTTCCTCTGGCAGAGAGCGGTTTCTCCGTTGGCTGGATAGGCACTTTCGCCGAGCGTAACAGCCGCACTGCCACGCCGCAGGCGGGCTATGGCCTGAGCGATTTCTATGTCAGCTATGCGGGTCAGCAGGGACTGCGCGGGTTAACCACCACTCTGGTGCTGGGTAACGCCTTCGACAAAGAGTACGCCTCCTCGCAGGGCGTGCCTCAGGACGGTCGCAGCGGCAAAGTTTTCGTAAGCTATCAGTGGTAACCGTTAGCCCCGGCGATGCCGGGGCCATCTAAGAAAGGGGGCAATATGAATCACCATGCACAATGGCTGGAACTGAAACAGCAGAATCCAGGCAAATACGCCCGCGATATCGCCGCACAGATGGGGATCGCAGAGGCACAGTTAACCTGGTACCGCGTCGGACACGACGCCTGGCGTCTCCAGGGTGAAATTCGCGAGATTATCGCCAGCCTGGAGTCCGTAGGTGAAACCAAATGCATCTGCCGTAATGAATATGCGGTACATGAGCAGGTCGGCGCCTTTACCCACCAGCAGCTTGGCGGTCATGCGGGGCTGGTACTGAACCCGCGTGCGCTCGACCTGCGCCTGTTTCTCAGCCAGTGGGCCAGCGTCTTTCATCTTCGTGAAACCGGCCCGCGCGGCGAACGCCAGAGCATCCAGTTTTTTGATCACCAGGGCGACGCCCTGCTGAAGGTCTATACCACCGACCAGACCGATATGGCCGCCTGGGGCGATCTGCTGGCCCGCTATCTCCGCGCCGACAACCCCGAACTGGTCCTGACCGTCGCCGACGCGCCGACGCTGACGACGCCCACCGTGGAAGCCAGTGCCCTGGATAGCGCCTGGCGTGAAATGACCGACGTGCACCAGTTCTTTGGCCTGCTGAAGCGGCACAACCTCAGTCGTCAGCAGGCTTTCCGTCTGGTGGCTGACGATCTGGCCTGTCAGGTGGATAACAGCGCCCTGGCGCAGCTGCTGGGCACAGCGCAGCAGGATGGCAATGAGATCATGGTTTTCGTCGGCAACCGTGGCTGCGTGCAGATCTTTACCGGTGCGGTGGAAAAACTCACGCCGATGAAAGGCTGGCTGAATATCTTTAATCCCACCTTCACGCTGCACCTGCGCGATGACACCATCGCCGAGAGCTGGGTCACCCGCAAGCCAACCGCCGACGGATTCGTGACCAGCCTCGAACTCTTTGCCGCTGACGGCACCCAGATTGCACAGCTGTACGGCCAGCGCACGGAAGGCGAACCGGAGCAGGACCAGTGGCGTCAGCAGGTGGGATCCTTAACCGGCAGAGGACTCGCAGCATGAAAAAATGGCTGGCAGTGCTGATAGCGTTCCCACTGGCGGTGTCCGCCGCCTCAGACAGAGTCGTAACGCTGGGTGGGGATATCACCGAAATCGTTTACGCGCTCGGCGCCGGTAAGAGCCTGGTGGCGCGGGATAGCACCAGCCTGGCACCGCCGGAGGCAAAATCGCTGCCCGATGTCGGCTATCTGCGCCAGCTCAATGCCGAGGGGATCCTTGCCCTGCGCCCGGATCGGGTGCTGGCAAGCGATCAGGCCCAGCCTTCCCTGGCGCTGCAGCAGATCCAGCGCAGCGGCGTCGCGGTCACAACTCTCCCTGGCAGCAATGATATTAGCGTTATCGATAGCAAAATCCGCCTGGTTGCGGAAGCACTGGGCAAAGAGGCGGCGGGTGAAACCCTGCGCCAGCAGATGCGTGAACAGCTGGCGGCCCTGCCTGCGACTCCGCTTAATAAGCGGGTGCTGTTTATTCTCAGCCATAGCGGGATGAGTGCGATGGCGGCCGGGCAGCAAACCGGAGCCGATGCGGCGATCCGTGCCGCCGGTCTGCAGAATGCCATTCAGGGCGTTAACCGCTACCAACCCCTCTCCCAGGAAGGAATTATCGCCAGCCGCCCGGATCTGGTGGTGATTTCCGCCGACGGCGTTAAAGCCATGGGCGGAGAAGCCGCACTCTGGGCGTTGCCCGGCCTGGCGCAGACGCCTGCCGGACGCAACAAGCAGGTGCTGCTGGTGGATGATATGGCCCTGCTCGGCTTTAGCGTCCGCACACCGGAGGCGCTTCGCGAGCTTCGGGATCGTGCGGAGCTGCTCCCCTGATGCCACTGCGTACCGCCCGTTGGCTGTGGGCCCTGCTGGGCCTGCTGCTGCTGTTAACCCTGGCGGCGACCAGCTTTGGTGCCATGCGTTTACCGCTGCTCCAGATCTGGCGCAACGATGACCCGATGCTGTGGCAAATCTGGGTGACTATTCGTCTCCCGAGAGTGCTGCTGGCGCTGGCAATTGGCGGCGCGCTGGGGCTGGCAGGCTGCGTGATGCAGGGGCTGTTCCGCAACCCGCTCGCCGATCCCGGTCTGCTTGGGATCAGCAGCGGTGCCGCGCTGGCCGTGGCACTGTGGATTGTGGTTCCTGCCGTCGGCCTGCCTCCGCTGTTAATGCTCTATGCCCCGATGCTGGCCGCCTTTCTCGGCAGCCTGGCGGTGACGGCGATCATCTTTATTCTGTGCCAGCAACGCACCTGCGGGATCACGCGACTGCTGCTGGTCGGTATCGCCATCAATGCCCTCTGTATGGCCGCGGTCGGGGTGATCTCCTGGCTTAGCAACGATACCCAGCTGCGACAGCTCTCTCTGTGGGGAATGGGCAGCCTGGGTCAGGCCCAGTGGCCCACGCTGCTGGTGGCCGTTTCACTGATGGTGCCCGCTGTCGTGGCTATCTGGCGTCTGGCACCTCAGCTGAATCTGCTGCAGCTCGGGGACGAAGAGGCCCACTATCTTGGGGTCAATATCCGCCAGGTTCGTCATATCCTGCTGTTCAGCAGCGCCCTGCTGGTCGGTTCGGCCGTTGCCATCAGCGGCGTGATTGGTTTTATTGGCCTGGTCGTACCGCACCTGCTGCGTATGTGGCTGGGTGCCGATCACAGGGTCACGCTTCCGGGGTCCGTGGTGGTTGGCGCGATCCTGCTGCTGGTAGCAGATACCATCGCCCGTACGCTGGTTGCCCCTGCCGAAATGCCGGTGGGTTTGTTAACCAGTCTGCTGGGTGCGCCCTGGTTTTTATGGCTGATATTCCGCCAGCAGGCCCGTCATGAATAGTCTTCTTTGCACCGAAGCGCTGGTCTACTCCGCAGGCCAGCGCACGCTTATCGACAAGGTTTCTCTGCGCCTGGAGCCGGGAGAAATGGTTGCCCTGATTGGTCCTAACGGGGCAGGAAAATCAACGCTGCTGCGTCTGCTGACCGGCTTTCTGCCACCCACGGCCGGACGCTGTCTGCTGGATGGGCAGCCGCTGGCCGCCTGGCCTGCTCAGACGCTTTCTCGCCGTCGGGCGGTGATGCGCCAGCAGGCACAGCTCGGTTTTGACTGGCCGGTTGAAGACGTCATTGCGATGGGACGCGCCCCGTGGGAAGCGGACCCGAACCCGGCGCTGGTCCGCGAACTGATGCAGCTAACGGGCTGTGTAACGCTTGCCGGACGCAGCTGGCAGCAACTGTCAGGTGGGGAGCAGCAGCGGGTTCAGCTGGCACGAACGCTGGCCCAGCTCTGGCGCGACGGCCAGCCGGAAGGCTACCTGTTTCTTGATGAGCCGACATCGGCCCTGGATCTCTATCATCAGCAACATCTGCTGCGCCTGCTGCAGGGACTGACTCGCCGGGCCCCGCTGCATGTCTGTATGGTGCTGCACGACCTGAATCTGGCCGCGCTGTGGGCCGACCGTCTTCTGCTGTTACATGAGGGTCAGCTTGTGTCGCAGGGCAGCCCGGAGACCGTTCTCCAGGCTCCCGTTATCACCCGCTGGTACGGCGCGGACGTTCAGGTCGGACAGCACCCTTCCAGCTCCGCACCCCAGGTGTTTCTGACTCGCTAACTGGAACAGCTCACTTCCAGTCCTTTGCCCCAGGATGGCGGACGCTGGCTATAGTCATCGTCGCTGTCCTGCCATGGCGTCCGCAGCGCCGCATGAAGACGGTACAGCTCCGTATTATCCCCCTGCTCTGCCTGCTCAATCGCTCTCTGGGCCAGCCAGTTGCGCAGAACCAGCGCCGGATTTTCCCGTTTCATCTGCGACTGACGTTCGCTATCGGCAATCTTCTCCTGCTGAAGGCGCGTACGGTAGCGCTGGAACCAGCCGTCGAACGCAGCCCGGTCAATAAACTCATCGCGTAGCGGCGAGGCGGCGCTGTTCTGCTCCGTCATGCTGAGCATACGAAACGTTCGGGTATAGTCGCTGGCTTCACGCTGCATCAGGTCAAAGAGCTCATTAAGCAGGTCATTGTCCCCACGCTCTTCGCTGAACAGACCCAGCTTCGCACGCATCCGCCTGCCATATTCGCTCAGCAATGCCTGCTGGTATCCATCCAGGGCGTCGTTAAGCTGCTCTGGCGTCATAAAGGGCGACAGCGTCTGTGCCAGCCGCTGTAAATTCCACAACCCTACCGCAGGCTGATTATCGAAGCTGTAGCGTCCCTGATAGTCGGAATGGTTGCAGATAAGGCCCGGCTGGTAGTCATCCATAAAGCCGTAGGGACCGTAATCCAGGGTTAGCCCGAGAATCGACATATTGTCGGTATTCATCACGCCGTGGGCAAAACCCACCGCCTGCCAGCGGGCAATCATCACCGCCGTGCGCCGCACCACGTCCTGGAACCAGAGCAGGTATTTATCGGCTTCTTCGGCCAGATGCGGCCAGTGATGACGGATCGCAAAATCGGCAAGCTGGCGAACCTTCTCTGGCTCGCGGCGATAGTAAAAGTGCTCGAAGTGACCGAAGCGGAGATGGCTGTCGGCAATACGCAGCAGCATCGCCCCCTGCTCCACGCTTTCACGCTGCACGGGCGTGTCGCTGGTAACGATAGCCAGGGCGCGGGTTGAGGCGATCCCCAGATGGTGCATCGCTTCACTGGCGAGACTTTCGCGAATCGTTGAGCGCAGTACCGCCCGTCCGTCGCCCATGCGGGAATACGGCGTCAGGCCGGCACCTTTCAGATGCCAGTCCACCGTCCGGCCATTGGCCAACTGCTGTTCGCCAAGCAAAATACCGCGGCCGTCGCCAAGCTGACCGGCCCAGACGCCAAACTGGTGTCCACTGTAGACCTGGGCCAGCGGGGACATGCCCGGCAGTAAGGTTTCGCCGCCCCAGACACCTGCGCCCTGCGCAGGCTGGAAAAGCGTCGGGTCGATACCCAGGTCGCTGGCAAGCTCAGCGTTGTGCCACAGCAGACGCGCGTTATGCAACGGCGTCGGGCTAAGTGGGGTATAAAAATCTGGCAGCTCATCGCGCCAGCGGGTGATAAAAGACAGGGTCATAGCGCCTCCTGTCTTAAGTGTAGTGCTTTCGCCCGGGCTTAAACACAGGGCGAGAGAAGGGTTATTGCTGGATAAGACTGGTCAGCATCGCGGCATCTACCGCGGGCCACATCGCGCCCTGCATCGCCGCAAAGGGGAAACGCATCACCCGCTGGAGTGAGTGTTCGTCATCAATCCCGGCAATCATCAGCGCCGAACAGTACGGCTCTATTTGCGAAATAATGGCCCGCATAAAGGGCTCAAACGAGTTTTCCGTCAGCCGCTGATGAATAAAGTTTTTATCCATCGCGACACGATAAAAAAGCGAGTTGAAGATCGCTTTCGTCGACGCATATCCGGCACCAAAATTAGCCAGAACAACAGGATAACGCTTTGCCAGCCGGGCCAGGGATTCATTATCGCCCCCGCTATTTAACGCCGGATAGTTTTCATTTACCGCAAATTCAATAAAGGGAAAACGATCCACCGTTGCCGCAAGTTCATTGTCAGATAAGATTGCCGTGGTAATTGCAGGGGTAATATTTATCCAGGCAATCTGCTGCTGTTGAATAAAAAAGAGCTGGCATGATTCAAGCAGCGCCAGTTTTTCACGAAACAGGGTTAAGGCCTGTTCGTCGCTGAGACGCGGAAGGATCAATTCAGTAGGCGTGCGAATGTTGCCGTCGCTGGCGCAGACGAAATTGGCAATTATTTCCAGACCCACGAGCTTACCGCCGCCGTTACGTGCAGGCAGAAATAAAAGTTCGGAGCGATATGTGTGTTCAAATGTAACAATCATTTTGCCAGCCCTGCATTAAGGGTCATACCCGGCATCCTGGAGCAAGAAAGTAAAGAATTCAACTTTATTAATTTTTAATAGTTAGATTTCAGCAACTTCTGATTTATTTCAGAAACACATCTGCGTTTTTTAACGGATTGCGCTGATTGTAATCCATAAAATACAATTAACACAATATTAAAGCAGGCATAACAATTAATAACGGGATAAATTAACGTCAATCCGGCTAAAGTCATATCGCTAAAATGCCGGGGTCAAAAAAAAAGAGGCTAAGCCTCTTTTTTTGTTCGCTACGTCACCGTTAAATGCGTCTGGCCTGCCAGAAGTTTTTCCGCCAGTAGACATTGTCCAGCGAGGAGCGCATCACTCCCCGGCTGGTTGAGGCATGAATAAACTGGTTATCCGTATCGTAAATACCGACGTGCAGCCCGTTTTCGCCCGAGCCGGTTTTAAAGAAGACCAGATCGCCCGGCAGAAGATCGTTTTTGTCGATCTCCGTCCCGACCGTCGCCTGCTGACGGGTCTCACGCGGGAGTTGCATAGCAAATTTGTCGCGGAAGGTCAGCAGCACAAACCCCGAGCAGTCAACGCCCGTCTGGCTCATTCCGCCGTAGCGATACGGGGTGCCGTGCCAGTTTTGCAGCTGATCGTTCAGGCTGGCAATCACGGTGATGGAGTCCGAAAGCCGGGCATTCGGCGGCGGTGCGCGATGTGAACTACAGCCAGCCAGGAAGAGTGCCACCACCAGAATGAGTCCGAAGCGCATATTCAGGCGAATCCTTTGTTTAATTTTTCAGATAATTTAACGTGCTTTTTGACTATCTGGCAAGACGTTAGCCCGCGGCAATTAGCATTCGGTGGCCTTCGACATCCAGGCTGCGGAACGGTACGCCATAGACCTCTGTCAGAGGCGACGGCATCAGTACCTCATCGCACGGACCGTCCGCCATCAGCAGCCCCTCACGCATCAGCCATACCCGATGCGCGTGGCGCAGGGAGTGATTGAGGTCGTGACTGCTCATCACCACGGCGATCCCGGCGGCGGAAAGCTCGCTTAACATCCTGTCCAGCGCCACCTGCTGGGCGACATCGAGGCTGTTCATGGGTTCATCCAGCAGCAGGAGCTGCCCCTGCGGGTTGCCCTCGGGATGAATCTGCAGGATAACCGCCGCCAGCCTGACCCGCTGCCATTCTCCGCCGGAGAGCGCCCTGGCCGGGCGCGGCAGCTTGTCGGTTAAATCGAGCCGGGCGGCGATGTTTTCCAGCCGGTCGCTCCGGGTTTTATCAGGCTGATGCAGAGTCAGGTAATGCCAGACGGGCATGGCAAACGGCGGCGTCTGCTGTTGAGGCAGCAGCGCCCGATGCCGGGCCAGCGTGGCAGCAGGCCAGTCGGACAGAGGGCGGTCGTTAAAGAGGATCGCCCCTCTGCCCTGACTCAGGCCCGCCATGCGGGTCAGCAACGTGCTTTTCCCGGCGCCGTTAGGCCCGACCAGATGCAGAATTTCTCCGCACCTGACGCTGGCGGAAAACGGCCCCAGTCGGCCCTGCTCCGCCACGTTCTGTAGCTGCATCAGCAGGGACATTACTGCGCCAGCGCCCGCTCGATAGCCGTAACGAGCTGCGGATCGTCCGGCGTCATGTCCGGCGAGAAGCGCTGGATCACCTGACCATCACGGCCAATCAGGAATTTTTCAAAATTCCACAGGATGTCGCCCGGGGTCTGTGGAGCCCGACCTTTGCTGGCCATCCGCTCGTAAAAACCGCTTCCCTCTGGCGCAATAGCGTCAGGCGCGGCGGCAACCAGTTTCTGGTACAGGGGATGGCGCTGCTCACCGTTAACGTCGATTTTGCTAAACATCGGGAAGGTGACGCCGTAGGTCATGCTGCAGAACGTTTTAATCTCTTCCGCGCTGCCCGGCTCCTGGCCCAGGAACTGGTTGCAGGGGAAGCCCAGGACGCTAAAGCCCTTCGCTTCCAGACGCTGCTGTAGCGCTTCCAGCTGCTCGTACTGCGGCGTCAGGCCGCATTTAGAGGCGACGTTAACCACCAGCAGGACATTGCCCTTATAGCCTGCCAGAGTCGTCTCTTCACCGTCGAGGGTGGTTACTTCAGTATTCAGAATATCCTGCTGCATAGCGTTCTCCTGATTGATGGTACTGACGTTGGTCGCGGGTTTAGCGACCGACTTTTAATAATAGCCAGATAAACACCGGTGCTCCCAGGGTAGCGGTCACCACCCCGATGGGCAACTCGGCCGAGGGAAGGACCAGCCGCGCTGCGATATCGGCCAGTAACAGCACGCTGCCACCGGCCAGCGCACAGGCCGGCAGCAGCACTTTATGATCGGTCAGGCCGCATAAACGCAGCATATGCGGCACCACCAGGCCAATAAAGCCAATCGCACCGGCCAGCGCCACGCTGACCCCGACCAGCCAGCCGGTGGCCAGCACCAGCAGGTTTCGCCACAGCCAAAGCGACAGGCCAAGCTGGTGGGCCGAAACTTCTCCCAGCGCCAGGATATTCAGCGGCTGCGCCTGACGGCATACCCACAGCATCACCGGCACCACCGCCAGCATCAGCCAGCTTTGCTGCCAGTCGACGCCGCCGAAGCCGCCCATCATCCAGTACATCAGTTGGCGAAGATCAAAAGAGGTGGAGAAGTAGACCGCCCAGGTCATCAAGGCGCTACAGATAATCCCCAGCGCGACGCCGGCCAGCAGCAGACGGCTGGTAGAGATATGCCGACGGGCAAAATGGAGCAGGATTAACGTCACGACCAGCGCGCCAACGATCGCCGACAGGCCAAGCGCCCACAGCGGCAGCATGCCCTGCCCCAGAAGTACCGCGCCAATCAGCCCAACGCCTGCGCCGTTTGACACGCCAAGCAGGCCTGGCTCCGCCAGCGGGTTATCAAACAGCGCCTGCATAATGGTGCCCGCCAGCGCCAGCGCAGCCCCCACCAGCAGAACCGCCAGGGTGCGCGGCAGGCGGATCTGCCAGACAAAGAGTTCACCCCGTTCACTGAACCACGCCTGCGGGCCGATCCAGCTATCGCCTGCGCACAGGCTGATAACCAGAGAGAGCAGCAATAGCAGCAGCAGGCCGGTAAGCCAGCGTCGGCTATGCTGCTGCTGAAGTTGAGCGAATGGCGACATAAGATCCATCTGACAGTAATTCGATGTGTTTGATTTTACGGAGCTTACCGGGACCTGAAAAGAAAAAAGGCCGCAACAGCGGCCTTTTTAGTTAGTCCAGATTATTCAGCTTTGGGCGAAGCGTTTTCGACACGGCTTTTTAACTTCTGACCGGGTCTGAAGGTCACCACGCGCCGGGCTGTAATGGGAATATCCTCGCCCGTTTTCGGGTTACGTCCCGGGCGTTGATTTTTATCACGCAAATCAAAATTACCAAAACCGGAGAGTTTAACCTGCTCACCGTTTTCCAGAGCGCGACGAACCTCTTCGAAAAACAGCTCTACCAGTTCTTTGGCATCCCGTTTGCTAAGCCCAAGCTTATCAAACAGATATTCGGACATTTCAGCTTTTGTAAGCGCCATAGGTTCAATCCCTCAATGATGCCTGGAATCGCTCTTTTAATGCCTCTACACATTTGGCGACGGTAGCGGCAATCTCGTCTTCTTCGAGTGTACGGCTGTTATCCTGGAGGATCAGGCTGATAGCAAGGCTCTTAGAGCCCTCCGCCACACCCTTACCGCGGTACACGTCAAACAAGTTTACGCCAACTAACTGATTTGCGCCAACTTTCTTACATTCGACCAAAATATCTGCTGCCGGGACATTTTCAGCCACGACAACGGCGATATCACGGCGGTTTGCCGGGAAGCGTGAAATTTCACTCGCAGCAGGCACCACGCGGTCTGCAAGCTTGTCCCACAGCAGTTCGAATACCAGCGTGCGGCCGTTAAGATCCAGTTTACGTTCCAGCTCAGGATGAACAACCCCAATAAAACCAATACGTTCACCTTTCAGATAAATCGCCGCGGACTGCCCCGGATGCAGAGCCGGATTGGCTTCAGCACGGAACTGTACGTCGTCGAGTTTGCCTGTCAGGTCGAGCAGAGATTCCAGATCGCCTTTCAAATCATAGAAATCAACGCTCTCTTTTGCCAGCGTCCAGTGTTCTTCGTAGCGATTACCGCAGATGACGCCTGCCAGCATAACATCCTGACGAATGCCAAGATTAGCCTGAGTATCCGGTACAAAGCGCAGGCCGCTTTCGAAGATACGCACGCGGTTCTGCTGACGGTTCTGGTTATAGACCACCGTGCCCAGCAGACCGGTCCACAGAGAGAGGCGCATCGCCGACATTTCGCTGGAGATCGGGCTTGGCAGGATCAGGGACTCTTCGCCCGGGTGGATCAGCTGCTGCACTTTAGGGTCAACGAAGCTGTAGGTGATGACTTCCTGGTAACCTTTATCGTTAAGCAGCGTTTTCGCGCGCTTCAGAGACAGGTTAGCCTCACGATGGGTGCCCATGATCAGGCCAGCCTGTACCGGCTCGTCAGGAATATTGTTGTAGCCGTAAACACGCGCCACTTCTTCGACCAGGTCTTCTTCGATAGCGATATCGAAACGCCAGCTCGGCGCAACCGCCTGCCACTGGTCCTGACCCTCGGTCACGTCACAACCCAGACGGCGCAGAATGTCGCTCACCTGGTCGTCAGCAATATGATGACCAATCAGACGGTCCAGCTTGCTGCGGCGCAGGGTAATGGTCGCCTGCTGTGGCAGAGCGGCGGCGTGAGTCACGTCGATAACCGGACCGGCTTCACCGCCGCAGATGTCGATCAGCAGACGGGTCGCACGCTCCATCGCTTTGTACTGCAGCGCCGGATCCACGCCGCGCTCGTAGCGGTGAGAGGCATCGGTATGCAGGCCATGACGACGCGCACGGCCGGTGATGGAGAGCGGGCTAAAGAAAGCGCATTCCAGCAGGACGTTCTGCGTTTCATCATTCACGCCGGAGTGTTCCCCGCCGAAGATGCCGCCCATAGCCAGCGCCTTGTTATGATCGGCGATCACCAGCGTGTCGGCGTTCAGCTTCGCTTCGCTGCCGTCGAGCAGGACCAGGGTCTCACCCTCTTTCGCCATACGCACGACAATCCCGCCATCGATGCGGTCTTTGTCGAAGGCGTGCATCGGCTGACCCAGTTCGAGCAGCACATAGTTGGTGACGTCAACGACGGCGTCGATAGAACGAATACCGCAGCGACGCAGCTTCTCTTTCATCCACAGCGGCGTCGGCGCCTTGACGTTGATACCTTTCACCACGCGACCGAGGTAGCGCGGACAGGCGTCAGCGGCTTCGACGGTAATCGGCAGCGTATCGTTGATGGTCGCGGCAACCGGCGCAATTTCCGGCTCCACCAGCGGGGCTTTATTCAGTACCGCCACGTCGCGCGCCACGCCGATAATGCCTAAGCAGTCGGCACGGTTCGGGGTGACGCTGATTTCGATAGTGCTGTCATCGAGCTTCAGATATTTACGGATATCGGTGCCAATCGGTGCATCCGCCGGCAATTCGATAATGCCGCTGTGATCGTCGGAAATCCCCAGCTCGGAGAAGGAGCAGAGCATCCCTTCAGAGGGTTCGCCGCGCAGCTTCGCCGCTTTAATTTTAAAATCGCCCGGCAGAACGGCACCGATAGTGGCGACCGCCACCTTCAGGCCCTGACGGCAGTTGGCCGCGCCGCAGACGATATCCAGCAGACGCTCGCCGCCAACGTTAATTTTGGTCACGCGCAGTTTGTCGGCGTTCGGGTGCTGACCGCACTCAACCACTTCGCCGACCACAACGCCGTTGAAGACGCCCGCAACCGGCTCAACGCCGTCGACTTCCAGTCCGGCCATGGTGATCTGGCCCGACAGGGTTTCGCTGTCTACCGCTGGGTTTACCCACTCGCGTAACCACAGTTCACTGAATTTCATTATTATTCCTGCCCTTATTTAAACTGTTTGAGGAAACGCAGATCGTTTTCGAAGAATGAACGCAAATCGGTGACACCGTAACGCAGCATGGTCAGGCGCTCCATCCCCATTCCGAAGGCAAAGCCGGAGTAAACTTCCGGATCGATACCCACGTTGCGCAGCACGTTAGGATGCACCATGCCGCAGCCCAGCACTTCCAGCCATTTACCGTTTTTGCCCATCACATCCACTTCAGCGGAGGGTTCGGTGAACGGGAAGTAGGACGGACGGAAGCGGATCTGCAGATCTTCCTCAAAGAAGTTACGCAGGAAATCGTGCAGCGTCCCTTTCAGGTTGGTAAAGCTGATATTTTTATCGATGATCAGCCCTTCCATCTGATGGAACATTGGGGTGTGGGTCTGGTCATAATCGTTACGGTACACGCGGCCCGGCGCGATAATGCGGATCGGCGGCTGCTGGTTTTCCATGGTGCGGATCTGCACGCCGGAAGTCTGGGTGCGCAGCAGACGCGTGGCATCAAACCAGAAAGTGTCGTGGTCAGCGCGTGCCGGGTGATGACCCGGAATGTTCAGGGCGTCGAAGTTATGGTAATCATCTTCGATTTCCGGACCGGTCGCGACGGTAAAGCCGAGCTCACCGAAGAAACTTTCAATGCGGTCGATGGTACGGGTCACCGGATGCAGGCCACCGTTTTCGGTACGGCGTCCCGGCAGGGAGACGTCGATGGTCTCTGCTGCCAGGCGGGCATTCAGCGCCGCGCCTTCCAGCGCATCTTTACGGGTGTTAAGCGCCTGCTGTACCTGCTCTTTGGCTTCGTTAATAACCGCGCCTGCGGCCGGACGCTCTTCCGCTGGCAGCTCGCGCAGCGTGGTCATCTGAAGGGTCAGCTGCCCTTTCTTGCCCAGATATTCGACGCGCACGTTGTCTAACGCGGCAACATCTGAAGCCTGGTTAATGGCTGCCTTCGCACTGGCAACCAGCTCTGCGAGATGTGACATGATTTTCCTCATTATTTCGGTGCAGACCGCCCCGATGATTTTTGACGCATAAACCGATAATACAAAAAAGCCTCCACGTGGGAGGCTTTGAGCGTTAATTTTTCGTTTCGTCTTTCACGCATCAGCCTCCTGGAATCAGGTGCTAAAGTAAAAAAAGAAGCGGAAAATAGCAGCATTCATGCTTGCGTTACCTTGTCTGGTGAGTGACAAAACGAAAAGAGGGAGCAACGCTCCCTCTTCTCACTGGCTTATGCCAGAGCTACTTTCGCTTTTTCGACCAGGGCAGCGAATGCCACTTTGTCGAATACGGCGATGTCAGCCAGGATCTTACGGTCGATTTCAACAGAGGCTTTTTTCAGGCCGTTGATGAATTTGCTGTAAGAAATACCGTTCTGACGTGCTGCTGCGTTGATACGCGCAATCCACAGTTGACGGAACTGACGCTTTTTCTGACGACGGTCACGATAAGCGTACTGACCTGCTTTGATAACAGCCTGGAAGGCAACGCGGTATACGCGTGAACGCGCACCGTAGTAGCCTTTGGCTTGTTTCAAAATTTTCTTGTGACGTGCACGGGCAACTACACCACGTTTTACGCGAGCCATATGCTCTCTCCTGTATCTATATTCTAATTAAAAAGTTTAAGGTTAACGACTTATGCGTACGGCAGGCACGCGATTACCAGGCCCAGATCGCCTTTGGAAACCATGGCTTTCGGACGCAGGTGACGTTTACGCTTGGTAGCTTTTTTGGTCAGAATATGACGCAGGTTAGCGCGTTTGTGCTTAAAACCACCTTTACCGGTTTTTTTAAAGCGCTTAGCAGCACCGCGTACGGTTTTGATCTTTGGCATTTTAATAACTTCCACTTCGCATTGTTAATAAACGAAACAAAGGCGAACAACACCCATAAAGCCCGAAGGCTTCACGGGAGTTGCTACTTGAAGGCCTACTGTTTCTTCTTAGGAGCGAGCACCATGATCATCTGGCGGCCTTCGATCTTCGATGGGAAGGATTCGACAACTGCCAGTTCACTCAGATCGTCACGGACGCGGTTAAGCACTTCCATACCAATCTGCTGGTGAGCCATCTCACGACCGCGGAAACGCAGCGTGATCTTAGCTTTATCACCCTCTTCCAGAAAGCGAACCAGGCTGCGGAGTTTTACCTGGTAGTCGCCATCATCGGTACCAGGACGGAATTTGATTTCCTTAACCTGGATAACTTTCTGTTTTTTCTTCTGTTCCTTTGTAGACTTACTCTTCTCATAAAGGAACTTGCCGTAGTCCATGATACGACAAACTGGCGGTTCGGCGTTAGGGCTGATTTCCACTAAATCTACTCCAGCTTCTTCCGCTTTTTCGATAGCTTCTCTCAGACTCACAATACCCAGCTGCTCACCTTCCAGACCTGTTAAGCGAACTTCCTGGGCGCGAATCTCGCCATTAATACGATTCGGACGTGCCGTTTGAACTCGTTTTCCGCCTTTAATACCTTATTCCTCCAGTTGTTGAAGACTGCGGCTACGGATCTCTTGTAGCAGCTTCTCAATCACTTCCTCTACGCCCATGCTCCCGAGGTCTTTACCGCGGCGGGTGCGAACGGCAACTTTGCCTGCTTCCACCTCTTTATCACCACAAACCAACATATAAGGGACACGACGTAAAGTGTGCTCGCGGATTTTAAAGCCAATCTTCTCATTTCTCAAGTCTGCTTTTACACGAATGCCAGCATTTTGCAGTTTACGGGTCAATTCGTTAACGTAATCGGCCTGAGAATCGGTGATATTCATCACCACGACCTGCACCGGCGCAATCCAGGTTGGGAAGAAACCGGCGAACTCTTCGGTCAGAATACCGATAAAGCGCTCCAGCGACCCGAGGATTGCACGGTGAATCATCACCGGCACCTGACGCTCGTTGCTTTCACCCACATAAGAGGCGTTTAAACGCTGCGGCAGAGAGAAGTCCAGCTGTACCGTTCCGCACTGCCATGCACGATCGAGGCAGTCATACAGGGTAAATTCAATTTTCGGGCCGTAGAATGCGCCCTCACCCAGTTGATACTCAAACGGGATGTTGTTCTCTTCCAGCGCTACCGCCAGGTCAGCTTCCGCGCGATCCCACATCTCATCGCTGCCGATACGCTTTTCCGGACGGGTAGACAGTTTGACGACGATCTTCTCGAAGCCAAAAGTACTATACATATCATAGACCATACGGATACAGGCGTTAACCTCGTCACGCACCTGCTCGTCGGTACAGAAGATATGCGCGTCATCCTGAGTAAAGCCACGTACGCGCATCAGACCGTGCAGCGCGCCCGAAGGCTCGTTGCGGTGGCAGCTGCCGAACTCGGCCATACGCAGGGGCAGATCGCGATAGGATTTCAGACCCTGGTTGAAGATCTGCACGTGACCCGGGCAGTTCATCGGTTTGATGCAGTATTCACGGTTCTCAGAAGAGGTGGTGAACATCGCATCCTTGTAGTTGTCCCAGTGCCCGGTTTTTTCCCACAGCACGCGGTCCATCATGAACGGGCCTTTCACTTCCTGATACTGGTACTCTTTCAGCTTGGAACGCACGAAGGTTTCCAGCTCGCGGAAGATAGTCCAGCCGTCATTATGCCAGAAAACCATCCCCGGTGCTTCTTCCTGCATATGGTACAGGTCAAGCTGTTTGCCGATTTTACGGTGGTCACGCTTCGCCGCTTCTTCCAGACGCAGCAGATAGGCGTTAAGGGCTTTTTTATCCGCCCAGGCAGTACCGTAAATACGCTGCAGCATCTTATTGTTGCTGTCGCCACGCCAGTAGGCGCCGGCGATTTTCATCAGTTTGAAGTGATGGCAGAAACGCATATTCGGCACGTGCGGACCACGGCACATATCGACGTATTCTTCATGATGATAAAGACCCGGCTTGTCATCATGGGCAATATTTTCGTCAAGAATAGAAACTTTATAGGTTTCACCGCGCTTCACGAAGGTTTCACGCGCTTCGTGCCAGCTCACTTTCTTCTTGATGACGTCGTAGTTGGTTTCGGCAAGCTCGTGCATACGTTTTTCGAGCGCGTCGATATCTTCCTGGGTCAGCGTGCGGTCAATGTCGATATCGTAGTAGAAGCCGTTATCGATAACCGGACCAATCGCCATTTTGGTGCCCGGCCACAGCTGTTTGATCGCATGACCTAACAGGTGCGCACAGGAGTGACGGATGATTTCCAGACCGTCGTCGTCTTTGGCGGTGATAATCGCCAGCTGCGCGTCGCTCTCGATAATATCGGAGGCGTCCACCAGCTCACCGTTTACACGGCCAGCGATACAGGCTTTCGCCAGACCCGGACCGATATCCAGCGCGACATCCATCGGGGAGACGGCGTGATCAAAATGGCGTTGGCTGCCATCAGGAAGAGTAATTACAGGCATGAAATTTCCTTATTGCAGTGGTGCCCCACACGAAAGAGCACATACAAAATTAAAAAGTGTATTTATATCAACAGGCCAGAGGCGTTTATTTGCTTCACTCTGCAAACTCTGTACAGCAGGATGTACAACATCCTCTGTGTACCCACCCGGGCCTGGCAATAACGCCCGGTAATTCTACACGCCATTGCAGCCACATAAAAGGATGAAAAGAATCAGTGAGTTTCAGGCCTACTCCCCCGTAAGCGCGCCGAAGATAAAATTTGCGATAAAGTTAACTGCTTCCCTGCCGATACCCGATATTCCACATGGACAGAATGGCCTTGATCCCAGATGCTAGCGATTAATCACAATGCCCTTGCCGGGACAGCCCTTAAGGCTGCAGGAAGCACTCGCTCGGCGCTTGAGCAATCTATCGAGCGTCTCTCTTCAGGCTTACGTATTAACAGTGCCAAAGATGATGCGGCAGGTCTCGGGATTACCAACCGCATGACGGCCAACATCAACGCCGATAGCGTGGTGTCACGCGGGCTGGATGACGCAATCAGCCTGGCGCAAACGGCGGAAGGCAGTCTGGGCAGCGTGAGTGAACTGCTTATTCGCGCCAAAAGCCTTGCCGTACAATCCGCCACCGATACGCTCTCTGAATCGGATCGCCGCAGCGTCGACGCCGAGTATCAGCATATCCTGGCGGCCATTATGGATATCTCAGAAGGCACCCAGATTTTCGGTCAATTTCCTCTGGCAACGAATAACCCGGTCCTGCCGCCGGTGAAGCTGGGCGATGTGGCCCCCATTAACGTGAAGTTCCCGATTCAGGGTAATAACTACTCCTTCAGCTCGGGGATTATTCCGCTGGCATACCTCCCTGCCGGGGGCCGCGATATCACTATCACCATCGATTCACTGGGGCTGGACGACGACCTGCAGATCTTTACCCGCGACGGTAAACATCTTGCGGGTACGCCGATAAACGGCAGCGATCCCGATTATACCTGGACCAGCAGGGGCATAACCGATAGTGCCAGAGCAAATGCCCGTTTGTTCAGCGAAGCCAACGGCTTTGCGCCCGGTGCAGCCTATGATGATACCGACCTGATTGAGGGCGGCGCGACGTGGGCGCTGAACGGCAGCGAAACGCTGAACTTTAACGGGATGACCATCACCTACAGCGGCGATGGCGATCGCTACGAAGAGGGACGCGCGTTTAACGATGGCAGCAATGGAAGCAACCGCCTTGAGCGCATTCGTATCGATAATGTGACCGAGGATTTGATCGTGATGGTGGTCGGTAGCGGGTCATTTACCAGCAATCTGACCTGGGGGGATCTTCCTGCCCCGACAATTCAGCCGGACACGCCGCCCATACAGAGTAACCCTGTTGATATCATCACCCAGGCAAACTACGGTGAACCCGTACAGTCGGTGACCCTGGAGCCCACGCCGACGGATATCATCACCCTTGGCCTCAGTAACACCAGTATGCTGACGCAGAGCAGCGCCCGCACATCGCTCACGGCGCTGGATAACGCCCTGGAAACGGTGAGCGGCTACCGGTCGCAGTACGGTGCCTGGATCAATCGTTTTGAATCCGGAAAATCGACGCTGGCGCAGCAGAATCTTGCCAGTCAGGCGGCACGCAGTCGAATCAATGATGCAGATTACGCCCTTGAGGCCAGTCAGCAGATCAAAGCGCAAATTTTACAGCAAAGTCAGGTGGCGGTGCTTAAAGTCGCCCAGCAGATCCCGGAGACCGTACTGACCTTGTTACGTAACTAATTGCACTTCAGGGGGATTTATTTTCGGCGAAATAAAACCGCACGTTTTGCAAATACATGCAGCACGCAATAATAAAAAAACAATTCTTCAGACAGATTTACAAATATAAAAAAACCGGTACAACACAACCCGGTTTTTATTCACACAATAATTATCAAGCGTTTAAGTATTGAAACTATCAATACCATTCGCCGGCAACCAGAGTGTGTACGTTAAACGCGTCATCCGTAGAGCGACCGGTGGACTGCGCGCCAGGCGCGATGTTAGACCCGGCTTCGACGGTCGTTACGTGGCTGGCCGTGGATTGATTGATAGTATTGCTTGCAGGTGTAGCAGCAAAGACGCCGAAGGACAGAGCCGACAGGACGACCGCCGCGGTAGCGATTTTAATATTTTTCATGATGTTTTACTCATACTGGATTAAATCATTCAAACCGAAAGCAATATAAATTGCCGTACAACAATTGTAGATCCAGCTCACACTTATGCATAGTCAATTTATTTATCAAATCGTGTCAAATATATTGAACCTGAAACAAGTCAGCGGAATTATGGAGAAAAATAGGAGGGGAAACGCATTTTTCGCAAAAAAGAAACAGGCCGGTATAAACCGGCCTGCGGGAATTACATTTTGTAGCCGAGGGAAATACTGGTGCGGCGGTCGGTATGCGAAGGTGCCGATGCCGGTGGCTCAGAGTTCCAGGTCAGGTTGTACGCCACTTTCAGACCGAAGTGATCGTTGATCGCCACTTCAAGCGCGGTTTCTGAGTTGAAGGTGGTGTCATCGGAACCAAAGACGGATACGCCCTGCGTAAATTTGGTCGTATCGGTCATCTGCCAGGCATAGGCACCGGAAGCGTAACCCAGGATCTGGGTATTGGTATCGCCATCGGTGTATTCGTCGTAACGAACGCCCGGACCGAATTCAAAACGCAGGCTGTGTACCGGACCGTTCAGGAACTGACGACCGTAACCGACGGTCCCCACGTCACGCTGATGGTAACCGTTGTAGCGGTCGGTTAACCAGCTGGCCTGGCCAAACAGGTAATTCATATCGGTCAGGTTGTAACGCGTACGCCCACCCACCGAGTATTTTTCCGAAGAACGCTCATCGTTAGAGGAGGTATTGCTTGCGGTGCCCCACAGTGACCAGGCGGTGGTGTTACCGTACCAGGTCAGGGTGCTGTCAGCCGTTAAAGAGGAACTTTTTGTGTTGCCCGACTGGGCCAGGTAACCGCCGTTTACATTACCTTCAAACGGATGTTTCGCGGTTGATGGATCGTCCATGACAGTAAAAACGTTGTTATCAGCGGCCGCGTTCATTGACGCAAACATGCCCCCCGCCAGCATCATCGCTGCGGGTACTGTCTTCAAAAGCTTCATTTTATTCAGAGTCCGTACAACAAAAAAAGAGACCATCACGGTCCCGGAAACTTTCATGAGGATCAATGAGGAACGTTCCAGAGAAAGGTAACAAATTATAAAAAGAGCTTATAAACATAGCAATGAATTCTTATCTAATTTTTTGAATCGGAACGATCCCAAAACCGGCTTTCATTCAAAGCCTTAGCATCACCAGGGAAAAATTAAATAATTGAAAATATTGCTGATGGTGACTTTATTTATCGGCAGCGGACTGCCAGGCTTTTAAGCACAACGGCAATGATGCTGGAAAAATCAACAACGAGGTGATCATGAGCAACGGCGATATTACACGCTATGTTATCGAAGTCGACTTTCAGGAAAACTCGTTAACCGATATTAACGAACTGAATAACCATCTTACCCGGGCGGCTTTTACGCTCACCCTGAGCGATGACGAAGGCAAAGTGCACGAGCTCGGCACCAATACTTTCGGCCTGGTTTCTGCCCAGACGCAGGAGCAGGTTGAAGAACTGGCCGCCGGACTGGCGGAAAGTGCGCTGGGTGAGAGGCCCACCGTGACGGTCACCACCTTTGAAGCCTGGCTTGACGCGCAGCGCAAGGCGCAGCAATAAGGCGTTATGCTTCACAGTTGTGCGTCACCGCCTGTTATTTCACCGTATTCTTGCGTTAACCTTATGATCCGGTAGAAAACTGAGGGAATCATCATGTGGCAAGCGATCGGTCGTCTGTTAAATGAGCAGCTCGGTGAAGGTGAAATTGAGCTACGTAATGAGCTACCGGGCGGTGAAATACACGCCGCGTGGCATCTGCGCTACGCGGGTCGCGATTTTTTTGTGAAGTGCGATGAACGCGAACTGCTGCCGATATTTACCGCCGAGGCCGATCAGCTCGAACTGCTGTCGCGCAGCAATACCGTCAGCGTGCCGCACGTATGGGCGCTGGGCAGCGATCGCGACTACAGCTTCCTGGTGATGGATTATCTCCCTCCCCGACCGCTGGATGCCCACAACGCGTTTCTGCTGGGCCAGCAGTTGGCCAGGCTGCATGAATGGTGTGACCAGCCGCAGTTTGGTCTCGATTTTGACAACGACCTCTCCACGACGCCGCAGCCCAATGCCTGGCAACGGCGGTGGGCCACGTTTTTTGCCGAGCAGCGCATCGGCTGGCAGCTGGAGCTGGCGGCAGAAAGAGGGCTGGAGTTCGGCAATATCGACGCCATCGTCGAGCATATTCAGCAGCGGCTGGCCTCGCATCAGCCCCAGCCTTCCCTGCTTCACGGCGATCTCTGGTCAGACAATTGCGCGCTGGGGCCAGACGGCCCCTATATCTTCGATCCTGCCTGCTACTGGGGAGATCGCGAATGTGACCTGGCGATGCTGCCGCTTCATCCGGATAAACCGCCGCAGATTTACGATGGCTATCAATCCGTATCGCCGCTGCCGTCGGGCTTCCTTGAGCGTCAGCCTGTTTATCAGCTCTATACGCTGTTCAATCGGGCGATTTTGTTCGGGGGACAACATCTGGTCAGAGCGCAGAAAGCGCTGGAGAAGGTGCTGGCGGCATAGCCCCCGAAGGGGCTATGCGTGCACGATAAGGCGGGCGTTATTCCATTCGCGCCCCGCCGTCCAGGCGGAAGACAATATTCACGATCATGCCGTTGCCCGGCTTGCCCGATTCATAACGCCATTTACGCATGGCGGCTTTCACTTCACGCTCAAACATATTGCTCGGCTGCGCGGAAAGCACTTCCACGTTTTCCACCCGACCGTCTGCCGTCACGTCAAATTTCACCCGCACGCGCCCTTCGATACGCAGCGCCTGAGCGCGCGCCGGATACTGCGGCTGGTTACGGCTTAACGCACGCGGCCCGGCCGGCACGTTAGCCACCGGCTGAGTGCTCGCCGACGGCGGCGTATTTGACGGTTTGACCGGCGCGGTGCTGGTCACCGGGGCAGTACGCGGCTCCGCCGGAGGCACGTCGCGCTTCGGCTGTTCCACCTTTTTCACCGGTTTCGGCTTCGGTTTTGGCTTGGGTTTCGGCTTCTCGATAACCACCGGTGCCTCTTTCGGCGGTTCCGGAATCGGTTCTGGCTCGGGCTCGGGTTCTGGCTCAGGCTCCACGACCGGCTGAGGCGCAGGCTGAGGAGGTTCCAGCACCTCAGGCGCCACCATCGTTATCGAAATCGGCTGGGAGGGGGCAGGCTGTTCAACAGTCTGATAGACAGAGGTATATAACAGACCCGCCACCACCGCACCGTGGATCAGTACGGAAAGGAGCGTCGTCGGCCACGGAAAGCGGCGGGGAAAATCCAGAGTCATGGAAGCACTATTTGGCATCGCAGCATCGGCCATACATTTTCTACGTCTATGTCTAATTGAGAATCATTTGCGATGAGTGTATCACCATGCGTCGCCCAGGAAAATACTTTGATGCCCACTGGCCTAAAACCGGATACCGCAGCCGCTGACTTTTCCATCAGCACAGGTCATCTTTACATTGCAGTCCCTGTGGCTTTCACATACCGTAAACCACAGATTATCGATAAGGAGCTGTCCCGTGCTGTATGTCATTTATGCTGAAGATATTGCCGACTCGATGGAAAAACGCCTGTCGGTGCGCCCCGCTCACCTCGCCCGTCTGCAGCTGCTGCAGGATGAAGGCCGTCTGCTCACCGCGGGTCCGATGCCTGCCGTGGACAGCAACGATCCCGGCGCCGCCGGTTTTACCGGTTCAACGGTGATCGCCGAGTTTGAATCCCTTGAGGCAGCCAAAGCCTGGGCGGAGGCCGATCCTTACGTGGCCGCGGGCGTTTATCAAACCGTCTCCGTCAAACCGTTTAAAAAAGTCTTTTAAGTCTGCAAGAACGGCGCATCCCCGATGCGCCAATTAACAAGGAAGTGAAATGATTTCATTCCGCCCCGTCCAGCACCACGAGTTCGCCGCCTTTGCCGATTACTTTATTGCCGACTACGCCGAGGAAATAGCCGTTAATTATCGCCTCAGCGAAGCCGATGCCCTTCTGCAGGCCAGACGCGATCTCGAATCCAGCTTCCCTGACCGGGAGAGTACGGCAGAACAGGTGCTGCTGTGCATTATCCAGGATGACGCACAGCATATTGGCTATCTGTGGTACAAACCCGATCTGCAGTTAATGTCGGCTTATATTAATGATTTCTATCTTTTCCCGGCGTTTCGCGGTCAGGGCCTGGGCAGCAAGGCCATGAAGCATCTGGAAGAAAAGCTGGAAGAGGAAGGATTTACCCAGCTCAAACTGCGGGTAGCCGCCGGTAATCAGCGGGCCAGACATGTCTATGAGGCGAGTGGTTTTGAGGTCACCGGCATTAATATGAATAAACTGCTGGGAAACCGGACCTGAAAAACAGAAGGCACCGCGAACGGTGCCTTATGGCAATCAGGCTTCGTAGCTGGCAATAAACAGCAGCGAATGACGATGGCGGCTGAGCAGACGCTTCCTGATTGAGTGGATGCGGATATTGCGACGCGACTGCGCTTCCAGCCAGCGGGATTTACGGCGCCCGACCTGGCGCAGCATCCGCCAGCGCCCCACTTCCATTCTACTACGCTTCATGTCGACAACTCTCAGGCTAACAGAGCCACCATTATAGACCCTTGCCGATGCCTGACCAGCGGTTTCACCGCCGTTTTTATTTGCCAGACGTTTGAGGTCGCGTACACTCTTAACAATACGCTTTCAAAAGGATTTTTTTGACTATGACCACCTTCTACACGGTAGTGAGTTGGCTGATCATTCTGGGATACTGGCTGCTGATCGCCGGCGTGACGTTGCGGATCCTGATGAAACGCCGCGCCGTCCCTTCTGCCATGGCCTGGCTGCTGATTATCTATATTCTGCCGCTGGTCGGGATTATCGCTTACCTCTCCTTTGGCGAGCTGCACCTCGGCAAGCGCCGGGCGGATCGCGCCCGTGCGATGTGGCCCTCGACCGCGAAATGGCTGCACGACCTGAAAGCCTGCAAACATATTTTTGCCGAAGAGAACAGTACCGTTGCCTCCTCCCTGTTTCGCCTGTGTGAAAACCGTCAGGGCATTGCCGGAGTAAAAGGCAACCAGCTACAGCTGCTGACCACGTCTGATGATGTGATGAATGCGCTGATCCGCGATATCCAGCTGGCGCGCCACAATATTGAGATGGTGTTTTATATCTGGCAGCCCGGCGGTATGGCCGACCAGGTGGCCGAGTCCCTGATGGCGGCGGCGCGTCGCGGTATCCACTGTCGGTTGATGCTCGATTCCGCAGGCAGCGTCGCGTTCTTCCGCAGCCCCTGGCCTACTATGATGCGCAATGCCGGGATCGAAGTGGTTGAGGCGCTGAAGGTCAATCTGATGCGTGTCTTTCTGCGCCGGATGGATCTGCGCCAGCACCGTAAAATGGTGATGATCGATAACTATATTGCCTACACCGGCAGCATGAATATGGTCGACCCACGCTTTTTCAAACAGGATGCGGGCGTCGGCCAGTGGGTGGATTTGATGGCCCGTATGGAAGGTCCGGTCTCTACCGCAATGGGGATTGTGTACTCCTGCGACTGGGAAATCGAAACCGGTAAACGCATTCTTCCCCCGCCGCCGGACGCCAATATTATGCCGTTCGAAGAGGCTAACGGGCACACCATCCATACGATTGCCTCAGGGCCGGGTTTCCCGGAGGATCTGATTCATCAGGCGCTGCTCACCGCGGCGTATTCCGCCCGCGAATACCTGATCATGACCACGCCCTACTTTGTGCCGAGCGATAATCTGCTGCATGCGATCTGCACCGCGGCCCAGCGCGGGGTTGACGTCAGTATCATCCTGCCGCGCAAAAATGATTCCGTTCTGGTGGGCTGGGCAAGCCGGGCGTTCTTTGGCGAACTGCTGGCCGCCGGGGTTAAAATCTACCAGTTTGAAGGTGGACTGCTGCACACCAAAAGCGTGCTGGTCGACGGTGAGCTGAGCCTGGTCGGCACCGTCAACCTCGATATGCGCAGCCTGTGGCTGAATCTGGAGATCACCCTGGTCATCGACGATATCGGCTTCGGCGGCGATCTGGCCGCGGTTCAGGATGACTATATTTCGCGTTCACGTTTACTCGATGCCCGGCTGTGGGTAAAACGTCCGCTGTGGCACCGTTTCGCCGAGCGACTGTTTTACTTCTTTAGTCCATTGCTGTAAAACGTGCCCATTAGACAGTCAACAGGTCGCTATCATGGATATGGATTTAAATAATCGCCTTACCGAAGACGAAACGCTGGAACAGGCTTACGATATTTTTCTTGAGCTGGCGGTGGATAATCTCGACCCGGCAGACATTATTCTGTTCAACTTACAGTTTGAGGAGCGCGGCGGCGCCGAGCTGTTTGATCCGGCGGAAGACTGGCAGGAGCATGTGGATTACGATCTGAACCCGGACTTTTTCGCCGAGGTGGTGATTGGCCTGGCGGATTCTGAGGACGGCGAAATTAACGATATTTTCGCCCGCGTGCTGCTGTGCCGCGAAAAAGATCACAAGCTTTGCCATATTCTCTGGCGCGAATAAGCGCAGAAAAAAAGGGCTGACATCGCGTCAGCCCTTTTTATTTACAGCGGGTCTACCTTCAGGCAGGAGACCGCGTGACGGAAGCTACCCTCCAGCACCGGACGCGTCTTCGCACACTCCGGCCCGGCAATCGGGCAGCGGGTACGGAACACGCAGCCTGACGGCGGGTTAATCGGCGACGGCAGTTCCCCTTCCAGCAGCTGGATCGTTTTATTCTTCTCCATATCCGGGTCGGGCACCGGCACCGCAGACATCAGCGCTTTGGTGTAAGGATGCAGCGGATTGTTGTACACCTCATCATAGGTGCCCAACTCCACGGCATGGCCGAGATACATGACCAGCACGCGATCGGAGATGTGTTTCACTACCGCCAGGTCGTGGGCGATAAAGATCAGCGACAGCCCCATTTCACGCTGCAGTTTCTGCAGGAGGTTAACCACCTGCGCCTGAATCGACACATCAAGCGCCGACACCGGTTCGTCACAGATAATCAGCTTCGGCTCAAGGATCAGCGCACGGGCAATACCGATACGCTGACACTGGCCGCCGGAGAACTCATGCGGGTAGCGGTTGATCAGGTTCGGCAGCAGGCCAACCTTCATCATCATCGCCTTCACCTTGTCACGCACTTCCTGACGCGGCATTTTCGGATGGTAGGTCCGCAGCGGCTCAGCAATGATTTCCCCGATGGTCATGCGCGGGTTAAGAGACGCCAGCGGATCCTGGAAAATCATCTGGATATCGCTACGCACCGCACGCCACTCCGCGGGCTTCATCCCCAGCAGATCGTTGCCCAGCCAGGCCACTTTGCCGTCGGTCGCTTTCACCAGTCCGATAATCGCACGGGCAAAGGTCGATTTGCCGCAGCCGGATTCACCGACCACGCCCAGGGTTTCGCCTTCATAAAGGCGCAGGGTAACGCCATCGACGGCCTTCAGGGTTTTCGGCGGCTGCCAGAACCACTGTTTGCCGTCTTTAATGTCGAAATGCACTTTCAGATCGGCAATTTCGAGTAAGACTTTTTTCTCTTCGGTCATGGCGTTCATACCAGCTCCTCCACCGACTTAAAGCAGGCGCGCATACGGCCCGGTGCAAAGGTTTCCAGCGGTGGAGCGCTGTTACAGATATCCATCGCATGCGGGCAGCGAGGCTGGAAGGGACAGCCCTTCGGCAGACGCAGCAGGTTCGGCGGGTTGCCCGGAATGGTTAACAGGGACTCGCCTTCCGCATCCAGACGCGGTACCGCATTCAGCAGGCCGATGGAATACGGATGCGCGGGCTGATAGAAGACATCACGCGCATGGCCATATTCCATGGTCCGCCCGGCGTACATCACCAGCACCTTGTCACAGATACCCGCCACCACGCCGAGGTCGTGGGTAATCATAATAATCGCGGTGTTAAATTCACGCTTCAGCTCGTTGAGCAGCGTCATGATCTGCGCCTGTACGGTCACGTCGAGCGCGGTGGTCGGTTCATCGGCAATCAGCAATTTCGGCTTGCACATCAGCGCCATGGCGATCATCACGCGCTGACGCATCCCGCCGGAGAATTCATGAGGATACATTTTCATGCGCTTACGCGCTTCCGGCATTTTCACCGCATCCAACATTTTCACCGACTCTTCAAACGCTTCGGCCTTGCCCATTCCTTTATGCAGCATCAACACTTCCATCAGCTGCTCGTCAACCCGCATATAGGGGTTCAGGGAGGTCATCGGGTCCTGGAAGATCATCGAGATCTGCTCAGCGCGCAGCTTATTCAGCTCTTTCTCAGGCAGGTTGAGGATCTCCCGACCGTTGAAGGTCGCGGAGCCGCCGATGCGGCCGTTAGCGGCCAGCAGGCCCATCAGGGCAAATGCGGTCTGGGATTTACCCGAGCCGGACTCACCCACAATCCCTAAGGTTTCCCCGGCGCGCAGGCTGAAGTTCAGGTCGTTAACGGCGGTTACGTCGCCGTCCGGCGTCTGGAAGGTCACACGCAGATCTTTTACGTCCAGCAGCAGATCGCTGCGAGGCGCCGTCGAGGTTTCAATAATGCTCATAGCGGCACTCCTTAACGATCTTTCGGGTCGAGGGCATCACGCAGGCCATCGCCGATAAAGTTGAAACAGAACAGGGTCACCACCAGCAGTGCTGCCGGGAACATCAACAGCCAGGGGGAAACTTCCATCGAGTTGGCACCGTCGCTCAGCAGCGCGCCCCATGAGCTCAGCGGCTCCTGGGTTCCCAGACCGAGGAAGCTTAAGAAGGATTCGAACAGGATCATGCTCGGCACCAGCAGCGAGGCATACACCACCACCACGCCCAGCACGTTCGGTACGATGTGACGCACAACGATATTTTTCGTCGAGACGCCGCCGACCTGTGCCGCTTCAATAAACTCTTTACGCTTCAGGCTCAGAGTCTGGCCGCGCACAATACGCGCCATATCCAGCCAGGAAACCATGCCGATAGCCACAAAGATCAGCAAAATATTCTGACCAAAGAAGGTGACCAGCAGGATCACGAAGAACATAAACGGGAAGGAGTTGAGGATCTCCAGCAGACGCATCATTACCGAGTCCACTTTACCGCCCAGATAGCCGGAAAGTGAGCCGTACAGCGTCCCGAGGATCACCGCCACCAGCGCAGCAGCAATACCGACCATCAGCGAAATACGTCCGCCAATCGCCACGCGCACCAGCAGGTCACGCCCGGAGGAGTCGGTACCGAAGTAGTGACCGGATTCCATATCCGGCGGGCTGGACATCATGCCCCAGTCGGTATCGAAATAGGTAAACTGCGACAGCACCGGTGCAAAGGTAACAAAGAGCGCAATCAGCGTCAGCACCACCAGGCTCGCCACCGCCGCACGGTTGTGCATAAAGCGACGACGCGCGTCCTGCCAAAGGCTACGACCTTCAACTTCCAGTTTCTCACTGAAGTTTTCCAGCGCCTCGCTGTTTTTCTTACTTAACATTATGGCGCTCCATCAGTAACGAATTTTCGGATCGATAACGGCGTAGAGCACGTCAACAATCGCGTTGAAAACAATAGTCAGGGTGCCGACCAGAATGGTCAGGCTCAGTACCAGCGAGTAGTCACGGTTCAGCGCACCGTTAACAAACAGCTGACCGATGCCAGGCAGACCGTAGATGGTCTCGATCACCATCGAACCGGTAATAATACCGACGAAGGCAGGACCTAAATAAGAGAGTACCGGCAGCAGCGCAGGCTTCAGCGCATGGCGCAGAATAATCCGCCGCATCGGCAGCCCTTTGGCTTTGGCGGTACGAATAAAGTTGGAGTGCAGAACTTCAATCATCGAGCCACGGGTAATACGCGCGATACTGGCGATATAGGCCAGCGACAGCGCCACCATCGGCAGAATCATATATTTCGGTGCGCCGCCGTTCCACCCGCCTCCGGGCAGCCATTTGAGGGTAATGGCGAAGACCATCACCAGCAGCGGTGCCACCACGAAACTGGGTATCACCACCCCGGTCATGGCAAAGCCCATTACCGTGTAGTCCCAGCGGGTATTTTGCTTCAGCGCGGCAATAACGCCTGCGCTTACGCCGACAATCAGCGCCAGCAGGAAGGCAGCCGCACCCAGTTTTGCGGAAACCGGGAAGCTCGATGCCACCAGATCGTTCACCGTATAATCTTTATATTTAAACGACGGCCCGAAATCCCCGTGCGCCAGCTGTTTCAGGTAGCTGAAGTACTGGGTCATCACAGGATCGTTCAGGTGATATTTGGCTTCGATATTGGCCAGAACTTCCGGCGGCAATGCGCGTTCCCCGGTGAAAGGACTTCCCGGCGCAAGGCGCATCATAAAGAATGAGATAGTAATAAGGATAAATAACGTCGGTATCGCTTCCAGACAGCGACGCAGGATAAATTTCAACATTGCCCGTACCTTCTGGCTTGTGCCTTCAACACTGATTCTGCTGCGCGCTATCAAGCGCCGCTCGCGTCATTCAGTGCCAATTAGTGCGACGAAAAAAAGACACAGTGGGGCAAGACGAATCTTGCCCCACGTATTGCCATTAGTGCTTGATAATATACAAGTTCTTAACGTAGATGTTATCCAGCGGGTCTTTACCGGTGTAGCCACCGACCCACGGTTTCACCAGACGGGCGTTCACGTAGTGGTAGACCGGCACGATGGCGGAGTCTTTATCCAGCTGCTGTTCAGCTTTGGAATAGAGCTCGGCGCGCGCTGCGTCGTCGGTCACTTTCAGCGTGTCGTTGACCAGCTTGTCGAAGGCCTCGCTCTTATAGTGCGCGGTATTGTTCGAGCTGTCGGACAGCATGGTGTTCAGGAACGAAGTCGGTTCGTTGTAGTCAGCACACCAGCCGGCACGGGAAACGTCGAAGTTACCCTGATGACGGGTATCGAGGAAGGTTTTCCACTCCTGGTTTTCCAGCTTGACGTTGGCACCGAGGTTTTTCTTCCAGATGGAAGAAACGGCGATGGCCAGCTTCTTGTGCAGGTCAGAAGTGTTGTACAGCAGGCTGAAGGAGAGCGGTTTGTCCGCGGTAAAGCCCGCTTCAGCCAGCAGTTTTTTCGCTTCGGCGTTACGCTGTTCCTGGGTCAGTTTCGCCCACTCCGGCTCAACCAGTTTTGCACCGTCGGTATACGGCGGGGTGTAGCTCCAGGCAGGCAGGTCGCCCTGGTTTTTCACTTTATTCACGATGATGTCGCGATCCAGAGCCAGTTTCAGCGCGGTACGTACGCGCACGTCGTTAAACGGCGGCTTCTGGTTGTTGATTTCGTAGTAGTAGGTGCACAGATACGGGTCAACGCGAACTTCGTTCGGGATCTCTTTTTTCAGTTTCTGGAACAGTTCAATCGGCATGTTGTTATAGGTCATGTCGATTTCGCCGCTGCGGTAGCGGTTTACGTCAGTCACTTCAGAGGAGATCGGCAGGTAGGTTACCTGATTGATAACGGTTTTTTCGTTATCCCAGTAGTTGGTGTTGCGCTCAAGCACGATGCGCTCGTTCACCACCCAGTTTTTCAGTTTGTAAGCACCGTTGGTGACGATGTTTGCTGGCTGAGTCCATTTGTCGCCGAATTTCTCTACGGTTGCTTTAGGCACCGGAGAAACGGACGGGTGAGTCAGCAGCTTGTAGAAATAAGGAACCGGCTCGCTCAGAGTGACTTCGAAGGTGTTGTCATCCAGCGCTTTAACGCCCAGTTCGCTGGTCGGTTTTTTACCGGTAATAATGTCATCAATATTGGCGATATGGCCATATTGCAGATAGCTGGAGTATGGCGATGCGGTATTCGGATCCGCCAGACGCTGCCAGCTATAGACGAAGTCGTGCGCCGTAACCGGCGTACCGTCGGACCATTTCGCGTTTTTACGCAGATGGAAGGTCCAGACTTTAAAATCTTTGTTTTCCCACTTCTCAGCAACACCGGCGCTCGGATGGCCCTGGAGATCGCTCACCAGCAGACCTTCAAACAGATCGCGGCTGATGTTGGACTCTGGCACGCCTTCAATTTTATGCGGATCCAGAGACTGAACTTCTGAACCGTTGTTACGGACCAGAGTCTGGTTTTCAGCCAGCTGAACACCAGCAGGAACGTCTGCGGCAATGGCGCTGCCAGCGATTAGCGCTGCGAATACGCCCGCTGCAATCAGGCTTTTCTTTGTGATGATGGACATTGTGTTGATACTCCACTCATTATAATTACCGATCTGCGATCGGCTGTTTAATACCCTTTGGGGTTCTGTACAGCGCAGGAGATTTTGGCGCTGTCAGATTGTTTACTACCTGCTATCACCGACTTTACTTTTCCGGCTGCTCGTCGGAGGCAGCCTTACTGTCGATTCTGGTCACCGCTACCCTGTCCGCAACGGTGACGTTAACTATTTCGCGCCGTAGAGCGCGTTATATTTGAAAATGATTCTCATCTACGTACTTTATGCTGCAAATTATCAGGCCGGAAAGTATCAAATGCCCTTCCCCATCGCCAATACAATTTGCAAATTTGTTACGCGTTTCTCTTTTGTTGCAAAAAAAAACGTGATCCAGGCCCAGTCCAGCAGCCCTGAAGTGCATTATTTACTTAAAGGAATCAAGAAGATAAAGGGATATCGCTACCGTGCGACAGGCTCTAAGGGCCTTGCGTGCGTTCATGCACAAAAACTTAACATCTGATCATTATTTAGCACATTCATCTACATGAAGTATGAAAATACTAATATCATTTCAATTATCCTACGGCAAGCCCAATAGTATCATGTGAGGGAAATAACAGTTTTTTTGCCTAAAAAACACGCGAGAACAATTCATAAATCTTATAATCGGCTGAAACTGAACACCTTTTCTCATTAGTGCAATTTGTTATGCTTACGCCAGATTTCAACTTTATTTATATGTTTTGCTAATAATGACGCAAAGAGAGGCTTTCATGTGAAAGCCTCTCTTATATGCTGTGTCGGTTAACCGACCAGCCCCGGAAACAGCGCTTTGATCCCGGTCACAATAAATTCTATTCCCAGCGCCATCAGCAGCAGCCCCATAATTCGCGTAATGACGTTAATTCCCGTCTGACCTAATAACCTGACCAGCCAGGGCGCAAGGCGAAACACGGCCCAGCAGCAGAAGGCAAAAACGGCAATCGCCACCGAGAAACCGATCAGATGGGTAAGGCTGTGATAGCGCGTGCCCCAGACAATCGTCGAACTGATTGCCCCCGGCCCCGCCATTAAAGGAAGCGCCAGCGGTACCACGCCGATGCTTTCGCGAATCGCGTTTTCCGACTTCTCCTGCTTATTCTGTTTATCCTCCCCCAGCTTCCCGCTGATCATCGACATGGCGATGGTCACCACCAGGATGCCGCCCGCAATACGGAATGAGTCAATTGAAATACCGAAGATCTGCAGGATGCCGTCGCCCAGAAAGAGTGACGACCACAAAATAATCGCCACCGACAGGCTGGCCGTCATGTTGGTTTTGTTTCTTGCCGCTGCCGTCTGGTAGCTGGTCATGCTGATAAACACCGGAATAATGCCTACCGGGTTGACCAGCGCAAACAGGCCGATAAAAAACTTAGAGTAAAGCGGGAAATCAATAAGCGTCAGAATCACCGTGGGCTCCGCTATCGCGAGAATATAAAGGCTTGCGTTAAAACCGCGCAAAAGATACGTGTTTTTGCCGCACTCTTCACCTTGTTTCTGCGAAAAGGGCATACGATACACAGTGTTATGCAAATGTAGAAATTATGCTAATGTTTCCCTTGCCTCTTTTTCACTGTTTTAACAACTACTACATAAGCGTTAAAACGGCCTGCTGAAAGGAGTCAGCTTGGCGTAAATTTGATATAGATCACGTAATTCATACTCAGAAGTGAGTAATCTTATTTACGTCCCGGGGAGTCAGACATTCTGCTTACACGGTGTCTCCGGTAAGGCTTTTTTCGTAAATCAGTGAATCAGGCAGTTAGTAAGCTTTTGTTTTACATGCCTTTACACAGGCTGCTGCCGCTCTGTCTATACTGTCGTATTGCGCAGATGATTTACTAAAAAAGTTTAACATTATCAGGAGAGTATTATGGCCGTTACTAACGTCGCTGAACTGAACGCCCTCGTCGAGCGCGTCAAGAAAGCCCAGCGTGAATATGCCAGTTTCACTCAAGAGCAGGTTGATAAAATCTTCCGCGCCGCAGCCCTTGCTGCAGCAGATGCTCGTATCCCTCTCGCAAAAATGGCCGTCGCCGAATCCGGCATGGGTATCGTTGAAGATAAGGTAATTAAAAACCACTTTGCTTCCGAATACATCTATAACGCCTATAAGGATGAGAAAACCTGCGGTGTCCTGGATGAAGACCATACCTTCGGTACTATCACCATCGCCGAGCCTATCGGTATTATCTGCGGTATTGTTCCAACCACTAACCCGACTTCTACGGCTATCTTCAAATCGCTGATCAGCCTGAAAACCCGTAACGCTATTATCTTCTCCCCGCACCCGCGAGCGAAAGACGCGACCAATAAAGCCGCCGATATCGTGCTGCAGGCTGCTATCGCCGCTGGCGCACCGAAAGACCTGATCGGCTGGATCGATCAACCTTCCGTTGAGCTTTCCAACGCGCTGATGCATCACCCGGATGTCAACCTGATCCTCGCGACCGGTGGCCCGGGCATGGTGAAAGCCGCCTATAGCTCCGGCAAACCCGCTATCGGCGTTGGCGCAGGTAACACCCCGGTTGTTATTGATGAAACCGCGGATATTAAACGTGCAGTGGCGTCCGTGCTGATGTCCAAAACCTTTGATAACGGCGTGATCTGCGCTTCCGAGCAGTCCGTTGTCGTGGTTGACTCCGTTTACGACGCCGTTCGCGAGCGCTTCGCCAGCCACGGCGGCTATCTGCTGCAGGGTAAAGAGCTGAAGGCCGTTCAGGATATTATCCTGAAAAACGGCGCGCTGAACGCCGCTATCGTGGGCCAGCCAGCCTACAAAATTGCTGAACTTGCCGGCTTTAGCGTACCGACCACCACCAAGATCCTGATTGGTGAAGTGAAGGTTGTCGATGAAAGCGAGCCGTTTGCTCACGAAAAACTCTCTCCGACCCTTGCCATGTACCGTGCGAAAGACTTCGACGATGCGGTTATTAAGGCGGAGAAACTGGTTGCCATGGGCGGTATTGGCCACACGTCCTGCCTCTACACTGACCAGGATAACCAGCCGGAACGCGTTGCCCACTTCGGTCAGATGATGAAAACCGCGCGTATCCTGATCAACACCCCGGCATCTCAGGGTGGTATCGGTGACCTGTATAACTTCAAACTCGCACCTTCCCTGACGCTGGGTTGTGGTTCCTGGGGTGGTAACTCCATCTCTGAAAACGTTGGTCCGAAACACCTGATCAACAAGAAAACCGTTGCTAAGCGAGCTGAAAACATGTTGTGGCACAAACTTCCGAAATCTATCTACTTCCGCCGCGGCTCACTGCCGATTGCGCTGGATGAAGTGATTACTGATGGCCACAAACGTGCGCTCATCGTCACCGACCGTTTCCTGTTCAATAACGGCTATGCCGACCAGATCACCTCTGTTCTGAAAGCATCCGGTGTGGAAACTGAAGTGTTCTTCGAAGTTGAAGCAGACCCGACCCTGACCGTTGTGCGTAAAGGTGCAGAGCTGGCAAACTCCTTCAAGCCTGACGTGATCATCGCCCTGGGCGGCGGTTCCCCGATGGATGCAGCCAAAATCATGTGGGTGATGTACGAACACCCGGAAACCCACTTCGAAGAACTGGCGCTGCGCTTTATGGATATCCGTAAACGTATCTACAAGTTCCCGAAAATGGGCGTGAAGGCAAAAATGATTGCCGTAACCACCACCTCCGGTACCGGTTCAGAAGTGACCCCGTTCGCAGTGGTGACCGACGATGCAACCGGTCAGAAATACCCGCTGGCTGACTATGCCCTGACCCCGGATATGGCGATTGTCGATGCCAACCTGGTGATGGATATGCCTAAGTCACTCTGTGCCTTCGGCGGTCTTGATGCGGTAACCCACGCCCTTGAAGCCTACGTTTCCGTACTGGCCTCTGAGTTCTCTGACGGCCAGGCGCTGCAGGCTCTGAAACTGCTGAAAGAAAACCTGCCGGCGTCCTATAACGAAGGGTCGAAAAACCCGGTTGCCCGCGAGCGCGTGCACAGTGCAGCGACCATCGCTGGTATCGCGTTTGCCAACGCCTTCCTCGGCGTGTGTCACTCCATGGCGCACAAACTGGGCTCTCAGTTCCACATTCCGCACGGTCTGGCGAACGCCCTGCTGATCTCCAACGTTATCCGCTATAACGCGAATGACAACCCGACCAAGCAGACCGCATTTAGCCAGTACGACCGTCCGCAGGCGCGCCGTCGCTACGCAGAAATCGCCGACCACCTCGGTCTGAGCGCTGCCGGTGACCGTACCGCGGCGAAAATTGAAAAACTGCTGGCTTGGCTGGATGAGATTAAAGCTGAACTGGGTATTCCGAAGTCTATCCGTGAAGCTGGCGTGCAGGAAGCTGACTTCCTGGCCCACGTCGACAAACTGTCTGAAGATGCATTCGATGACCAGTGTACCGGCGCTAACCCGCGCTACCCGCTGATCTCCGAGCTGAAACAGATTCTGCTGGATACTTACTACGGCCGTGCCTTCAGCGAAGGTGACGCTGCGGTTGAGAAAAAAGACGCGGCGCCGGCTGCGGCTGTAAAAGCGGACAAAAAAGCGAAGAAATAAGGCGTAATTAACGTCCCATAAAGACACAAGGCCTCATCAGCAATGATGAGGCCTTTTTTATTACGTCCAGTCCCTCAGGCGTTACCACGTCAGGTCAAGCACTTCTCCAGGCAACCCATCAAAGGTTTTAAACTCCCGTGAAACGAAGCCGTTGTTGATCAGCACCTTTCTGGACGGCAGGTTATCCGGATCGATAATGGCGACAAGCCGTCTCAGGGACGGCAGAGCATGCGCTTTTGCCACCAGCAGCCTGGCAACCTGGCTGGCGATGCCCTTTCCCCAGAACGCGGGCAGGATCATATAGCCAAGCTCCGCCGTATCCTCACGGTCGGCCGCGATCTCCAGTTTCCCCAGCCCGATAAACTCGCCGCTTTCGGCATTGAGAATACGGAAATAACCCGCGTCAGGATGTGCTGCATCGCTTAACAGCAGCTGCTGGTAATCACGCGTTGCTTCATCCACCGGAATCGCCCGTTCGGCGATCATTGCCATCACCTGAGCATCGCCCACCAGACGGAAGTAATCAGCAAAGTCCTGCGGCGAAAATTTCTCTAACAGAAGATGCATACGCTCCCCCCCGGTAAATTAGTCGTGGCAGTGGCTGTCCTGAATCGCGGTGAGCGACCCTTCTTCCAGAGACTGTTTATAGTGTTTACGGCAGACGGATACGTAGCGCTCATTGCCCCCTATCACCACCTGCTCCCCTTCGTTATAGGGTCGCCCGGCCTGATCGAGACGCAGCACCATGCTGGCTTTACGGCCGCAGAAACAGATGGTTTTCAGTTCAACCAGCTTATCTGACCAGGCGAGTAAATACTGGCTGCCGCTAAAAAGCTCACCGCGAAAGTCGGTGCGTAATCCGTAGCACAATACGGGAATATCAAGCTGATCAACCACCTCGGATAATTCATGCACCTGCTCACGCGTGAGAAACTGACTTTCATCGACGAGGACACAGTGAACCCGCTCACGCGCATTCTCGGCGCTTATCTCACTGAATAACGAGGTCTGCGGGTTATACAATCTGGCGGGCGAAGAAAGGCCAATTCGCGAACTTACCTTCCCGGCACCAAAGCGATCGTCGATTTCCGCTGTATATACCACGCTGCGCATTCCACGCTCCTGGTAATTCCAGGAGGACTGCAACAGCGCCGTCGATTTGCCCGCATTCATTGCAGAATAGTAAAAGTAAAGTTGTGCCATTGGCCGCATAACCCCAGTCAAAGTGTATTATTAGCGGGCGCGATTGTAGCATATTTTGTGATGCCATCCGGGATATCGCCGCCCTTTCTTACCCGCATTGTCGCCTTCTAACCCCTGGCTAATAGCCTGGGCACACCGCACGCGATGCTAAAAAAGGCGACAATCGCGGGCTAAATCACATTATGAATACCTGTTTCACGCTGGTTAATGATTATTTACATCTGTCTCACCCGAGGGCCTTTACCGCTAATAGTAAAGGTTGTTATTTATCCAGCCATCCCAGATTTATCCCCTCGCCGGAGGCTAAAAATTCACGCAGAGTAAGGAGTTAAGTTTACAGGTCATTCCAGTCTATAAGACGCAGCACATCAGAAGTGACCCGTGAATTTAAGTTAGCTTTATTAATATAGCCCACAAATAATGCATTATTTTACCTTCCTTACATTTACAGCTATTGCACAACTGAATTTATCGCTCTATTATTAGCTCAACAAACCACCCCAAATAAGTTTGAGATTACTAAAATGAGCGAAGCCCTTAAAATTCTGAACAACATCCGTACTCTTCGTGCGCAGGCAAGAGAATGCACTCTCGAAACGCTGGAAGAAATGCTGGAAAAATTAGAAGTTGTTGTAAATGAGCGCCGCGAAGAAGAAAACGCAGCTGCCGCTGAAGTTGAAGAGCGTACTCGTAAACTGCAGCAATATCGCGAAATGCTGATTGCTGATGGCATTGACCCGAATGAACTGCTGAACAGCATCTCTGCTGCTAAAGCAGGTACTAAAGCTAAGCGTGCTGCTCGTCCGGCTAAATATAGCTACATCGACGAAAACGGCGAAGCTAAAACCTGGACCGGCCAGGGTCGCACCCCTGCTGTTATCAAAAAAGCTATGGATGAGCAAGGTAAACAGCTGGACGATTTCCTGATCAAGGATTAATCCCCAAATTATAAAAAATCCCGCTTCGGCGGGATTTTTTTGTTCAGATTTTTCTCATGCCTGTCTGTTTAACTGAAGCCGTAAAACACCGGCAATAAAAAAGGGTAACAAGCATAAATTGCCGTTACCCCTGAATCAATCAGCGTTAGGGTGGATTACTTCTTCAGACCCAGCGCATCCGTCAGCCAGGCCTTGAACTCTTCGCCCAGCACCTTGTGGCGAATACCGTATTCGACAAACGCCTGCATATATCCGAGCTTGTTACCACAGTCGTGGCTTTTACCGAGCAGGTGATAGGCTTCAACGGTTTCTTTTTCGATCAGCATATCAATGGCGTCAGTCAGCTGAATTTCATCCCCGGCTCCCGGAGGTGTCTTCGCCAGCAGCGGCCAGATTTCAGCGCTGAGCACATAGCGACCGACGACCGCCAGGTTTGAGGGCGCAACATCGGCTTTCGGTTTTTCAACAACGCCCACCATCGGCATGCTGTCGCCCGGCTTCAGCTCAGCGCCTTTGCAGTCAACCACACCGTAGGCCGTCACGTCAGCCACCGGCTCAACCATAATCTGGCTACAGCCCGTGTCGTCATAGCGACGGATCATATCCGCCAGGTTTTCCTGGGACAGGTCAGACTCGAACTCATCGAGGATAACGTCCGGCAGGATCACGGCAACCGGCTCATTGCCGACAACCGGATGCGCACAGAGGACCGCGTGGCCCAGACCTTTCGCCAGGCCCTGACGCACCTGCATAATGGTGACATGAGGCGGGCAAATGGACTGCACTTCTTCCAGCAGCTGGCGCTTAACGCGTTTTTCCAGCATGGCTTCCAGCTCAAAGCTGGTATCGAAGTGGTTTTCAATGGAGTTTTTGGACGAGTGGGTCACCAGCACAATTTCAGTAATCCCTGCCGCAATACACTCATTAACCACATACTGAATAAGTGGTTTATCAACCAGCGGCAACATCTCTTTAGGAATCGCCTTTGTTGCAGGCAACATACGGGTTCCTAATCCCGCGACCGGGATGACGGCTTTAGTAACTTTAGAATTTGGCGCAGCCATTGAAATCTCCTGAACTGTTCAAACTTTGAACGTGCTCGTTTAAAATAACGCGTTGAGTATATCAGTACAGGAAAGTCATCCTGGTCTGAAAAGGACGCGATAGCCTTTAATTAGGATTTATATGATGATGTCGGGCGATACTACCACTGCGGCACAGAAGCCGGTAAAGCTATCTGTCACCGCAATTCCGTTTGCTCATTCCGCAGACAACATTAAGCGCAGACGCCCGCCGACGCCCCAGATCTGGCATTGCCAGGATTCGCAGCGATGGCTTATTTGATTCAGGTAAGCGTTGCCTAAGGTTCCCAATGGAACGCCATTACTTATCTGGATTTGATGCTCGTCGGTTTTTAGCGTGCCGTTCAGTCCGGCGGACACCAGAATAAGGTTTTTCAATCCGCTATGGTAATAACCCACCAGCAGCGGAAACTGCCCCGGCAAATTTGCCTGGCGTAATAATTGATTCACCTGCTTGAGCAAACTTCCCAGCTCCGGCAGTCGCTGTCGCTGGTGAGAAAGTTGTTCCTGCAGCAGGCCATTAAAAAGCGCACGTAAAAGTAACGCCGCCAGCACGCCATTGTCACCGGCACGGGTAACGTCGAGACAATAAAATGCGAGATCGTTATCTGAGAGCGGTGCAATATCCAGCACCAGCCCCGGATCGTCGGCAGCCACCAGCTGACGATAATTTATCCGGCAGCGGGAGATTATTTGCTGAACCGGCGGCTGTAATTCCTGCAGTAACTTTGCCGCCGCCTGTGGATTACTGACCAGCGCGTCCCAGTCTTCAAACAGGCGCTCTTCTTCTTCCACCCGGGAATTAAACATATTGGGATAAATGCAGGAGAAGACCGTTTCCCGCAGGCGATTAAGATCTTTCACCGGTTTTAGCAGGACATCCTGCACGCCAAGACGCAGCGCATGGGCGATTTCCGACATGTTTTCCGTCGCGGAAATGACCAGAATCGGCATTGTGTCGCCCATTGTGCGCACGTGTTCCACCAGCTTCAGGCCATTCATGCGCGGCATAGCAATGTCGCAAATCATCAGGTCCAATTTGATACCGGACATTTTTTCCAGCGCCTCGACGCCGTCTTCTGCCACCACCGTTGTTGCGCCCAGAGATGACAGCCACGAGTCAAGCATCGAACGGAAAACGGGTTCGTCTTCTACGATCAAAATCTGCTTACCCGCCAATGGCTGCGTCATGTTCTCTCCCCTGCCCGATAATACGTAAATAGTGGCACGCTATCAGCGGTAGCGCCTGTCAGAATTAGCTGAAGTGGGTAAAAAAATGTGACTTCAGACATGAGGGCGCACCAGAGGTAACAGCTCATCCATTTTCTTCTCCACCGCGAGCTTTCCGGCAGCAATAGCCGTCTCAGCCCGATGGAAATCGAGGGTGGAAATTTGTGGGCACAGGGGCTGAATCAGAATGTCCGGCGGATCGCCTGCCATACGGTTGCGCTTCAGACGGTTTTCCAGCACCTGAATGGAGGTCGTCATGATTTCCATTGCGCCAGGCGTCACGGAGGTACGGTTATTTTTGATGCGCCCAAGGTGCGCCCGCAGACGCTCATGCCAGCTCAGCGCCTGGGTATCCTTCGCGGACACCGCCTGCTCCGGCCGACTGACAGAGAGTAAATCCTGCTGCATCAGATGCGCATCGTGCTGGAGATCGACGGCAATCACGATGTCGGCACCCAGCGCTCGCGTCAGCGAAATGGGCACCGGATTCACCACCGCGCCATCCACCAGCCAGTAGCCGTTCCAGGACACAGGGGCCAGCAAACCCGGCATACTGCAGGATGCCCGCACGGCCTGATGGAGATCGCCTTCGGTAAACCAGAGTTCCCGACCGGTACTGAGGTTGGTTGCGACAGCGCCAAAAGGACGCTGGCAGTTGTCAAATGACGCGTCAGTCAGGACCTGGCGGTACTGGCTAAAGACGCGATCGCCGCGCAGCAGGCCGCCGCGCTGCCATGAAAGGTCCATCAGACGCAAAACGTCCCAGTAACTAAAGGAACAGACCCATTTTTCAAGCGCCGGGAGTCTGTTACAGGCCCAGGCAGCGCCCACCAGCGACCCGATTGAACAGCCTGCAACCACATCCACTTCCACGCCCATCTTCTGCAGAGCCTTGATCACACCAATATGCGACCAGCCCCTTGCCGCGCCCGATCCTAACGCCAGCCCAATTCTTATCTTTCTCATCGCTACCGATTCACTTCCCCTGCCGTCCAGACATAGCCACATCGACATCGCTCAGTTAACATAGTGCCACCTGGCGTCATAACGCCTTTCTTTATTGTTTCAGGGAGCTTATTTTGTCTCAGCTTTGTCCCTGCGGCAGCGCTGTCGAGTATAGCCTATGTTGCCAGCATTATCTGTCTGGTAACCAGCATGCGCCAGCCCCGTCACAACTCATGCGTTCACGTTACACCGCTTTCGTTATGCAGGACGCTGACTATCTGGTCAAAACCTGGCATCCGTCCTGCCAGGCCGCCTCTTTTCGTGAAGATCTGCTGCGAGGATTTACACACACCGAGTGGCTGGGGCTGACTATTTTTGCCGCTGAAGACGGCAAGGATGAGAGCGAAGGTTACGTCAGTTTTGTCGCCCGTTTCAGCGAACAGGGTAAAACGGGTGCCATCATCGAACGTTCCCGGTTCTTAAAAGAAAACGATCGATGGTATTATATCGACGGCACGCGCCCGGTTTTCGGCCGCAACGATCCCTGCCCTTGTGGTTCAGGTAAAAAATTCAAAAAATGCTGCGGGCAGTAACAACCGGCCCCGATCGGTTCTGCGCTACGCGGTAAAAATAGCAAACACGTCAACAGGATTGTCCCGGCAATGCATTCATTACAACGCAAAGTTCTGCGCACCATCTGTCCCGATCAGAAAGGGCTTATCGCGCGTATCACCAATATTTGTTACAAGCACGAACTGAATATTGTGCAAAACAACGAGTTCGTTGATCACCGCACCGGCCGCTTTTTTATGCGCACCGAGCTGGAAGGCATCTTTAATGATGCCACCCTGCTGGCGGATCTCGACAGCGCCCTGCCGGAAGGCTCGATTCGCGAACTGACCCCAGCAGGCCGTCGCCGCGTGGTTATTCTCGTGACGAAAGAAGCGCACTGCCTCGGCGATCTGCTGATGAAAGCCAACTACGGCGGGCTGGATGTCGATATCGCGGCGGTGATTGGCAACCATGAAACCCTGCGCACGCTGGTAGAGCGTTTCGATATTCCGTTTGAGTTGGTCAGCCATGAAGGCATTACCCGCGAAGAGCACGATGATCTTATGGCCCAGGCCATTGAGGCCCACGAGCCGGATTATGTGGTGCTGGCGAAGTATATGCGCGTGCTGACGCCGGAGTTTGTCTCCCGCTTCCCGAACAAAATTATCAATATTCACCACTCGTTCTTACCGGCCTTTATCGGCGCACGCCCCTATCACCAGGCCTACGAGCGTGGGGTTAAAATCATCGGGGCGACCGCGCACTATGTGAATGATAATCTGGATGAAGGTCCGATTATTATGCAGGATGTGATTCATGTGGATCACACCTACACCGCAGAGGATATGATGCGTGCCGGTCGTGACGTTGAGAAAAATGTTCTGAGCCGCGCCCTGTATCAGGTGCTGGCCCAGCGCGTATTTGTTTACGGTAACCGAACCATTATTCTGTAAGCAAATTGTCTGTCTTTACGACACTACGTGCAAAAAGCAGGCAAACAATTCCTTTTTATCAACGGAATACTTTACAGGGGCGCATCATTTGATATGATGCGCCCCGCTTCCATCAGGAAGCAGGCCTGTAAATTAGCTTTACCCCTGGCGGGGTTCCCGAGCGGCCAAAGGGAGCAGACTGTAAATCTGTCGTCATCGACTTCGAAGGTTCGAATCCTTCCCCCGCCACCATATTCAATCACTGCGAAGTGATACCAACGATAAGTGATGCTGATATAGACACTTATCGGGGGAAGGTGAGAACCTTCGACTAAGGTTCGACCCGAGAGAAGCGAGGGAACGTTGCCGCAGGCAACGGCCCGAAGGGTGAGGAGCGAAGCGACGAATAATCCTTCCCCCGCCACCATCTTTACCAACGTTTTACCCGGCTTTTAGATTATACCCCTGGCGGGGTTCCCGAGCGGCCAAAGGGAGCAGACTGTAAATCTGTCGTCATCGACTTCGAAGGTTCGAATCCTTCCCCCGCCACCATCTTCTCGATTAATCTCTGCAGTTCAACTCCAGCATTCTCAAGCCCACGAATACCACCCTTGATCCATTTGCCTTTACCGCTATATTCCAGACGCGCCGCGTGATCGAACTGGTCGTAGTCCACCGGATAAACCAGCGCCGGAATATTCTGCAGCAGGCAGTGCCACATGATTCCTGCTCCACCGTGGTGGATAACGGCATCGTAGCGCGACAGGTAAAGATCATAATCGACCCAGGCCAGGCGATACAGATTGTCGTGCGACGTAACGTTATCCCCCGCAGCGTGTCCTTGCGTAAAATGGAATATCCAATCGGGAAGGCTGCTGGCCAGTACCTTCAACGCCTGCGCAACCTCTTCCTTATGCCAGTCAAGATGGGTGCCGAGCGTCACCAGCACGTGTTTTCTGCCGTCAATAAAGGGCGGAGGCGGTGCATCGACCGGTGGAGTGTAGAGCGCCGGGCCGATAAAGCGGACTGCGTCAGGCCAGCTGCGCGGAAACTCAAACTCCGCCTCGCTAAGCGCCAGAATACGGGTCGGAGAATAAGCGCTTTCGCTGCCGTCAGCGCGATAGAGCTGCGTGATACCCGTCAGGCGGATCGTTCGACGAAATCCCCAGAACAGGGTGCGCTTGAACAGGCGAACTTTGTAGCGGTGCAGGAAATGCGCCACCCGCTGCCAGCGTGTTTTTGCCGGCATCAAACCGCCGCAGTATGCTGGTGCGCCGTCCGACGTCTCCAGTACGCAGGGCGATGGCAGGCTGGTCCACCAGGGGAGCGCCAAACGACGGCAGACCTCTCCTACCACCGGTAGCGTAAAATCAGCAATCACCAGATCCGGTTTTCCCTGCCGTTGCCAGTGCTGCTCCAGCTCGCGGGCGAACTGTGCCAGCAGCGTGACCACCGCCCGGAACTGGCGATACAGCCGCACGGGATTGGCTTTTACCGCATAGCGGGGATTGACCACATTATGCAGGGCCGTATCGTAATCACCCGCCAGCGCGACACCGTCTATTCCGGCCGCCTTAACCGCAGCCAGCGCACCGGCAGTGGTAATCACCCTCACCTTATAGTGCGGTGCCAGCGCCCTGGCCTGGGCCAGAATCGGGTTGAGATGACCGGAGAACGGCGGCGCAAGGAGATCGATACGCGCCACCTCCGGTGGAATAAGTTCCAGCAACCGTTGTAATTTCACGTAGAGGTAAACCTGTCATTGCGCAGCACCCGATAACGCCGGGAGCGCCAGTAAATTGTACGGTTCAGGAGTGCATGAAGAAGATGCAGCGGCTGAAGAAGTTCGGAAACGAACGACAGTACGGGACGCGTCGGAATACGGGGTGAAAGTTCCCGCTGCAGCCCTGAAAGCACGCCCTGGCGGACCAGCAAACAGCCTGCCAGAACGATCCAGGCCACCGGCCCGCCGCATATCGCCATTATTAACATCGCCCACAGCAGCAGCGGATGCAGACCCTGAAGCAGGAAAATCAGCCCGTTGACCGGCAGGCTCTTTTCCCGCAGCAGCAGCGTGGCAAACAGAAACCAGCGGTGCATTTGACGGAAGTAAGCCCGTGGACCCGCCACGCTGGTCCGCACGCAAACCGCAGCCGACGACTGAATAATCCTGACCTGATGCCGTTCCAGATGGCTGGCCAGGGCCAGATCGTCCGTAAGATAGCGCAGCAGCGGCGCAAAGCCGCCGGTTTGCTGTAGCGTCGCGACCGGAATGGCATAACACATACCGTTCAGCGTCAGCGGCGGACGAAACGGCAGCAGCGGCAGATAGGTCATCGCCGAATTATCATTCACAAACTGGGCCAGCAGCTGGCAAGGCAGTGCGCCCGTCGACCGATACCAGGGCAGCGCGGTGACCAGCGTATTGTCTTGTCGTTCAGCCAGCATCTGGCGCAGAGCCTCCGCGGTCAGATGGGCGTCGTCATCGAGGACCAGCAGGTGCGTAGTGGTAATCCTGTCCAGGACACGATCCAGCTTATAGAGCTTAGGATTGACACCTTCCGGCGGCGCGGGCGACGAGACAACGTCAATAATATGGTGAGGATATCGCTGCTGAAGCCGGGCGGTGACCGCCGCAGCCTCGGGATCGTCCTCATCCGTCAGCCACAGAAAATGCACGCCGGTCAGCGACAGAAGATTCGACTGCAGAACCGACTCCAGCGCCGGATCGCCGCTGAGGATCGGCTGTGCAATGGTTACTCCGTCAAAGCGTTCATCCCCGGCGGTGTGTGGGCGGCGTAGCGCCCGCCAGGCAAAGCCCGCCTTAAAAAGTAAAATAGCGAGCCAGAGTACGGCTATTGCGAATATCATCCCTGTGTTTTCTCCTGTTGCAGAAACATCTGCAGGCTCTGCGCCAGCGGTATTGCCGGTGGGCCAAAATCCGTCAGCATTCGCGTCACGTCCAGAGTGGCACTATAGCCGAAAACCGCCACGCCAAAGCGGGTAATAGGCGGTTCGCCCCTGAGCTTTAGCCGTCGCCATATCCACTCCAGCGTTCCGGCAAAGGCCAGCGCCGTGCGCAGATTGAGCGTACGTGTTACCGGTGGCAGCCCCAGAGTGTCGACCACTTCCTGCACCAATAAATCGACGTCTACCGACTGCGCAGAAGCGAGATTGTAGCAGGGCTGTAGCTCCCTTTTCGCCGCAGCCTGAAGTAAATAATCGCACAGCGTATCGACATGTATCAGTTCCGACTGCGCGGGTCCCTCCTGGGTATAAAGACGCCATAGCTGCTGTTTTTTCGCCGCGTTCAGCAAGGGCGGAAACAGCAATTTATCACCTGAGCCAAAGACCGCGCAGGGACGAAAAACGGTTTTCTCACCCTCGTAGGCAGCAGCCCGCTGCTCGGCCAGAAACTTGCTGCGCCCGTAGGCGCTGGTAAACGGCTCAGCGATGGGCGTGCTTTCATCGAGCTGATAGCGATGCGCAAACCGATAATAGACCGCCGCAGTGGAGAGCAAAATCAGACGAGGGTTTCCCCGACGACGGCAAAAATCGAGCACCTGCTCCGTCGTCTCCACGTTGTCGCGGTAGTAGTCCAGGTCGCTTCCCCAGGGCGACGTACGCCCCGCCGCGTGGATCACCACATCCGGCGTAATATCCCAGCGTGAAAGGTCGGCCAGCGACAGCGTTCGCCAGCTGACCTCGGCCGGGAGATCGGGCGGTTGATGACGTCCTGTGCCAAAAAGCTGAAGGTCCTCACGCCCGGCAAAGCGGCGCAGAAATGCCCCGCCGATAAACCCGGACGCGCCGGTCACCAGGATCTTCATGCTCGTCCCCATTCACGGATAATCCGTCGCCGTTTAGCATCCGCTGCCACGGGCGGCAACGTCGATTCCAGGGACCATTCCAACAACCGGATATCCACGTTCTGGCGGGAAAATAGCGTCTCCAGAGCAGCCTGACAGGTATTCAGTATGGCGCAGTCGACATCGGCATGTAACACCAGCGCACGCAGGGCAGTCTGACGCAGCCGGTAGTCAGCGGTCAGCGGCAGCACGGTTGCCAGCACCCGGCTACAGGCATCGGCGAAGATAATTTGCGACTCGCCTGCGGCATCCGGCAGCAGCAGTTGATCGTCCTGCCGACCCTCGATATGTGAGATGGCCAGCGCCGCGCTCCCGCAGGGACAGGGCGTGTCGCACAGGGTCAGGACGTCATCCAGCCGGTAGCGAACGATGGGTTGGGTACGGCGGGTAAAATCGGTAATCAGCGGGATAAAGCGCCGCTCGTCGATCCACTCCGGTTCGACGTGGATAAACTCTTCATTCAGATGCAGCCGACCGTGGGCGCAGGTGACGGCCAGAAAACCTTCCGTCGCCTGGTAAATCTCACCGACGTCACCAAAAACGTCTGCCAGCAACGCCCGGTCCCGCGCCTCCAGCACTTCCGCCACCGAAATCACTTTTTTGACGTTCAGGGTCAGTCGTCCGGCCTGCACTTCAAGCGCCAGAGCACGCAGCACCTGGGCGGGAGCAACAATCAGCGTCGGGTTCTGCGCCTGCAGGCGGCTAAGCTGCGGCGTAAAAGCGGCTAGCAGATCGTAGAAGCTCAGGCTGAGCCAGCGGTTATTGACGCTTTGATAGAGATTGTTGTCGGCACGAAGAAACAGCGCGACGCGTTCCCCGGCCAGCAGCCCGTCAGGCAGCACCTTCGCCAGCAGCGTCCCGGCCCAGAGCTGCTGCTCCGCAGGGCTGACGACAAACAGCCCCCGACGGCCCGAGGTGCCGGAGGAGAGACCCACGCTAAACCGCCCGACCCGCGGACGAAAATCGCGGCTCTGCTCGGCCTGCTGCGCGCAGGCCAACAGGGTTTCCTGCTGCAACCCTTCAGTATTCATCTCATCGAAATGGGTCATCATCAGCGCCTTATTCATCTGCGGCCAGCGAGCAAACGGCTGGTCCAGATAGCGCCGGAACCAGGGGCTTCTGCGCAGCACCCGATGCCCGAACTGACGCAGCTTGCGCGCCTGCCACGCTTCCAGCGCCGGGCGATCGGTAAAGCGACGCCGGCGGGCTTTAAGGTAGTGCCAGAGGATCGCGACCGGGATCATAAATCGCCCTCATGGCACAGCAGGATCGTGACCTTCCCACCCAGCCAGAGCTGGTGGAGCATCCCCAGCGTCCGATAATAGGCAGCCGGGTCGGCCATAATCAGGTTCGCCATACGCGACGGTCCGCGCATCTCCTGATAGTTTGCCGGCGCCCAGGCGGCGTCGCTGGCCAGCAGCGTCCAGCCGCTGTCCGTCTGGACAAACGCGCCAATATGGCCGCTGGCATGACCGGGAAGCGGAACCAGCAGGATCTCACCGTGACTGTCGGGAAGAACATAGCCTTCGGTAAAGGGCTGAAGCTCAGCGGGAAGCGGCTGCAGCGTAAAGCTTTCCATCGCCTGGAGATGCGTTTCAAACGCTTCCGGGATCAGCCCCGGAATAAACCCCTGTCGCAGCGCGGCAAACCCGCGCAGATGACGCGTTTGTGCCCATCCCTCGCCGGATGCGATAAAGGACACGTCGGGGAAGTCACGCAGACCGGCGACATGGTCGGCGTGAAAATGGGAAAGGATCAGACCGTTGAGATCGCCCGGCGCAAGGCCCGCCGCCTGGAGCTGTCGCACCATAGATTCAGCGGGATCGAAGTTGACCGGCGTGACTCGTCGGTAGAGTTGAAACAGACCTTTCCGGGTGTAGTGTTCAAACCAGCTGGCATAGCCCGTATCCCACAGCCAGCGGCGCTCGCCCACTTCCAGTAACCAGCTACGGGCAGGAAATCGGCAGATTCGCCAGCCCGCGCCCTTCAGCGCCATGCAGCCGGGATGGGTACAGTATCCGGCTTCAAACGTGGTGATTTTAGCCATGCGCTATCCCCCGCTGCCGCCACCATTCGCCGGTCAGAGCAATCCCCTCTTCCAGACTGAACGCTGGCCGGTAGCCCAGCTCCTCAATGGCCCGGGCGGCACTCAGGGTCATATCGAACCCCAGGGTGCCGACGCTGTAGCGAGTGACCGGCGGCTCTTTGCCGCGTAGATGCCCCACCAACTCCATGCCGCGTGCGGCCAGGGAAACCAGCGGCCAGGGCAGCGGCTGAATGCGGTAACGCATCCCAAGCTGTCGGGCCAGAAGCGCGTCCAGCATCGCGCTCAACCGCTGTGGCTCATGGTTTGTCACGTTATAAACCCGGCCGGACAGCAATCCCGGCTGGGTGGTCGCCCGCTGCATCGCCTGCACCACGTTACCGACATACGTCAGATCCAGGAGCGCATTTCCCCCGCGTGGCAGCTTCAGCACGCCGCCATCGCGCTGAAGCTGGCTGAGCAATCGCGGGACGATCACCCGGTCGTGCGGACCGAACAGGCCGCGCGGTCGCAGAATAACAAAGGTGGCATCGGGGCTGGACGGCACCGCATCGGCGATGACCTGCTCGGCGGCATATTTGCTGCTGGCATAGTGGCAGGCAAATCGCTGCGCCAGATAGCGTTCATCCAGCTGCTGGTGATGCTGAAAATCGAAGTAGATTGCAGGCGTAGAAATATGCACAAAACGCGGTACGCCCGACTGTACCGCCGCCTCAACCAGCGTCTGCGTAGCCGTAACGTTCGCCTGCCAGAATTCATGTCGGCTGCCCCAGGGTGAGGATTTCGCCGCACAGTGCCAGACCGCGTCGCATCCCGCCATAAGCGTCCGGCAGTCGGCAACGCTCGCCAGGATCAGATCCAGCGGGTGAAACTCTGCCCCCTGACTGACCAGTTGCTCCCCGACCTCGCGGCTGCGTCCGGTTGCGACCACCTGATGTCCTTCACGAAGCAGAACATCCACCGCATTACGCCCCAGACCGCTGGTGGCACCGGTCACCAGGATCTTCATGCCAGCAGCACCATACCGGCGAGGGTCAGCCCCGCCGCCGTGCCAATCAGCATCAGCGGTTTACCCGGCATAACGCGTCCAGTGGTAAAGGCCTCGTGTAACGCCGTGGGAATCGAGGCGGCCACCTGATTTCCGTAGTGGCGATAGATATCAATCAGCGCACTTTCCGGGACCTTCAGACGCTTGCGCATATGGGCCAGCGAAAGATGGCTGGCCTGATGCGGGACCACTGTAGCAATATCTGCCAGCGCAAGTTCGCTCTTATTCAGCAAACGGGTAAAGAAGGCTTCGACTTTTTCTGACGCCATCCGAAACAGTGGCTTGCCCTGCATATGGAAAAGAAAATCCCCTTCGGCTATACCGGCACGCGGGTTACGCCGGGTTCCGCCTGCGCGAATTTCACACAGTTCGCTGCCTTCCGGGTACATCTCTACCTGGGTTGCGAGGATCCCGCTGCGCCCGTCACCGCGCTCGACAATCGCGCAGGCGGCGCCGTCCCCGAAAATCAGGGAGGACTCTTCGTCCTGCCAGTCAATACCGCGTGAGGCAAGATCCGCTGAGACAATTGCAATCCGCCGATAGGCCCCGGTATTGAGCAGTCCGGCGGCGACTTCGAAAGCGGAAATAAAGCTGACGCAGCTGCTGTTGATATCAAATCCGGCCACGCCCGATGAGAGCCGGGCGGCGCGCAGAATATGGATGGCGCTACAGGGAAGTGCCTGCACCGCAACGGCGGAGGCACAAATCAGCAGGTCGACTGAGGACGGGTCGAGGTGATACGAATCCAGCGCATGATGCAGCGCCTCTGCGGCCAGCGCCGCCTGACTGGCGTCCGCCGTGGCGTGATAGCGATGAAGTATGCCGGATCGGCGCTCGACGTAGCCCGCCGATTTCCCCAGCCGGCTATCCAGCGTCGAAGAGGTTACGCGCTCAGGGGGTAACGCGATGCCGGTGGCGATCAGTTTAATTGCCGCCTTCGGCGTGCGTTCTGTTGTTGTGCCCATTGTCCATCCTTGCCTTCTGACTGCATCCGCAGGAAAGAGGACAGTTTACGGGCAAAAAAAATCCGGGGACAGCCCCGGATTTTTTATTATGCCATCGGCTTAGCGACGGGCGCGGACAATCTGATATTTGCGCGTCAGGTATTCCACGGGCGCACTCCAGATATGCACCAGACGTGAGAACGGGAACACCACAAACAGCGTCATCCCGAGCACAAGGTGCATACGGAAGACAAAGGCAACGCCGTCCAGATGTGCGGATGCGCCACCGTGGAAAGTGACCACCGACTGCGCCCAGCCAACCAGCTTCATCATTTCGGAGCCGTCCATATGCTGGGCGGAGAACGGAATGGTCAGCAGGCCGAGGGCACACTGCAGCATCAGCAGGGACATCACCAGAATATCGGCACCCGTGGTCGTGGCGCGAATACGCGGGTTAAACAGGCGACGCTTCAGTAACCACAATCCGCCCACCAGCGTCATCAGGCCGCTTGCCCCACCGCCGATCATCGCCATTTTCTGCTTCACGTCGAGCGGCAGGAAGGATTCGTACACCCAGTGCGGCGTCAGCATCCCGAGAGCGTGACCGGTAATCACCCCGAGGATCCCGAGGTGGAACAGGTTCGAGGCCAGGGTCATCCCTTTGCGATCCAGCATCTGGCTGGAGCCCGCACGCCAGCTGTATTGACCATAGTCATAGCGCAGCCAGCTGCCGACCAGGAAGACGGTACCGGCGATATACGGATAGATGTCAAAGAAGAACATATTCAGGAACTGCATTAGCGCTGTCCTCCGTCAGTGATATTCAGATACTGCGGGGCAACGGCGCCCGCAAAACGACGCTGGTGAGCGGTGATTTCGTTATCACCGTCGCAGCCTTTGTCGGCGAAGAATTTCACCTGCTCTTCTTCCCAGACCGCATCCAGTGCCTGCGGCGTATCGTCGCGGGCTTCATTTTCCAGCTTCTGCTGTACGCTGTTGACGTCCACCGCCGAACCGGCGAGCTTCAGTAACAGGTCGAACAGCACCGCATAGTGGCTTTCACGCTGCTGCAGCCGGGCACTGAGCAGCGCCAGGATCGGCGCGATATCCTGCAGGCCACCCATCGCCTCTTCGTGCGGCAGCTGGGCCAGATACTCCAGATACAGCGGCAGATGATCCGGCAGCTCATGGCTGGTAATTTCCAGCCCGGCGAGCTGATACTGATTCATCAGATCGACCATCGCCTGACCGCGATCGCGGGACTCACCGTGCACATGCTCAAACAGCAGCATGGAGGTGGCGCGCCCACGGTCAAACAGCTCCCCGTAGCTGGACTGTGCGTCCAGCAAATCCTGGGCCATCAGGTCGCGGATAAAGACGCTCAGTTGATGAGCGTCCTCCTTGCTAAAGCGCTCGCTTTCCGCCAGGGCGTCGAACAGATCCCGCTGGTGCTGCCACAGCGGCGTATCGGGATACTCCAGCAGACGGGAAATAATCAGCAGTTCCATATCACTCCCCTTTCACGGTCACATCGATAGCATCGATGCGGCGGCTGTTGAACAGGTTGAATTTGGTATCAGACCCGTGGCAGCCGTCGCCAAAGGTGAAGCCGCAGCCGCTTTTTTCCGGGAAGGCGTCACGCGCCAGTTCACGGTGGCTGGTCGGTACCACATAGCGATCTTCATAGTTGGCAATCGCCAGATAGCGGTACATTTCCTGGGCCTGAGCTTCGGTTAAGCCGACTTCTTCCAGCGCACGAGTATCCGTGATGCCTTCCACGGTTTCCGCACGTTTGTAGTGACGCATCGCCAGCATACGTTTCAGGGCCAGTGATACCGGGGCGGTATCGCCCGCCGTCAGCAGGTTCGCCAGATACTGAACCGGGATACGCAGGCTATCGACATCCGGCAGGATACCGTTGCTGCCCAGATCGCCCGCGTCGGCCGCGGACTGAATCGGTGACAGAGGCGGCACGTACCAGACCATCGGCAGGGTGCGGTATTCCGGATGCAGCGGCAGAGCCAGCTTCCAGTCCATCGCCATTTTGTAAACCGGCGACTGCTGGGCCGCGTCGATCACGCTCTGCGGCACGCCGTCTTTCAGCGCCTGCTCAATGACTTTCGGATCGTTCGGGTCGAGGAAGACGTCCAGCTGACGCTGGTACAGATCTTTCTCGTCCTCGGTGCTCGCCGCCTGCTCGATAGCATCCGCGTCATACAGCAGTACGCCGAGGTAGCGAATACGACCCACGCAGGTTTCCGCACACACGGTCGGCATACCGGCTTCGATACGCGGGTAGCAGAAGATGCACTTCTCGGATTTCCCGCTCTTCCAGTTGAAGTAGATTTTTTTGTACGGGCAGCCGGTGATACACATCCGCCAGCCGCGGCATTTATCCTGATCGATCAGCACAATGCCGTCTTCTTCACGCTTGTAGATAGCACCGCTCGGGCAGGTTGCGACGCACGCCGGGTTCAGGCAGTGCTCGCACAGGCGCGGCAGGTACATCATAAAGGTGTTTTCGAACTGGCCGTACATCGCCTTCTGCATGTTCTCGAAGTTGCGGTCTTTCGACAGCTTCTCAAACTCGCCGCCCAGATCGTCTTCCCAGTTCGGACCGTGTTTAATTTTGTCCATCCGCTGGCCGCTGATCAGCGAGCGCGGACGGGCAATCGGCTGGTGTTTGCTTTCGCCAGCCTTATGCAGGTGCTGGTAGTCGAAATCAAACGGCTCGTAGTAGTCGTCAATTTCCGGCATATGCGGGTTGGAGAAGATTTTACCCAGCAGCATTGCACGGTTACCCATGCGCGGCTGCAGTTTGCCGTTGATTTTACGGATCCAGCCGCCCTTCCATTTTTCCTGATTTTCCCAGTCGTTAGGGAAACCGATACCCGGTTTGGTCTCAACGTTGTTGAACCACGCGTATTCGACGCCTTCACGGCTGGTCCAGACGTTCTTACAGGTGACTGAACAGGTATGACAGCCGATGCATTTATCGAGATTCAGCACCATGCCGACTTGTGAACGAATTTTCATTTTGCGCTCTCCTGTACCTGGTCATTACCTTCGCCGTCTAACCAGTTAATATTCTTCATCTTACGTACCACCACGAACTCATCGCGGTTAGAACCGACCGTGCCGTAATAGTTGAAGCCATACGCCAGATGGGCGTAGCCGCCAATCATATGGGTCGGTTTCGGGGTAATGCGGGTCACGGAGTTATGAATACCGCCGCGCTGTCCGGTGATTTCTGAGCCCGGCAGGTTCACGATACGTTCCTGCGCGTGGTACATCATCGTCATGCCGGACGGCACACGCTGGCTTACCACCGCTCGTGCGGTCAGCGCGCCGTTGCTATTGAAGACTTCAATCCAGTCGTTATCTTCAATACCGATTTCTTTGGCATCCACGTCGCTTATCCAGACGACCGGGCCGCCGCGACCCAGGGTCAGCATCAGCAGGTTGTCACTGTAGGTGGAGTGGATCCCCCACTTCTGGTGCGGCGTCAGGAAGTTAAGCGCCTTCTCCGGATAGCCGTTAGATTTCACGCCCATCACTTCTTTCACCGAACGGGTATCGATCGGCGGACGATAGACCAGCAGGCTTTCGCCAAAGTCGCGCATCCACTGGTGATCCTGATACAGCTGCTGACGGCCGGACAGCGTACGCCACGGGATCAGCTCATGAACGTTGGTGTAACAGGCGTTATAGGAGACGTGCTCATCTTCAAGGCCGGACCAGGTCGGGCTGGAGATGATTTTGCGCGGCTGGGCCTGAATATCGCGGAAGCGGATTTTTTCCTCTTCTTTGTTCACCGCCAGATGCGTATGGTCGCGACCGGTAAATTCGCTGAGCGCAGCCCAGGCTTTCACCGCCACATGACCATTGGTTTCCGGGGCCAGGGTCAGGATCATTTCCGCCGCATCGATGGCGGTGTTCAGCATCGGCTGACCTTTCGCCGGGCCGTCGGCTTTGGTGTAGTTCAGCTTACGCAGCAGGTCCATTTCGCTCTGGGTATTCCAGGCGATACCTTTCCCGCCGTTGCCGATTTTTTCCATCAGCGGACCGATAGAGGTAAAGCGCTCATACGTTGCCGGATAGTCGCGTTCGACTGGAATAATGTGCGGCGCGGTTTTACCCGGGATCAGGTCACACTCGCCTTTTTTCCAGTCCTTGACGTCCAGCGGCTGCGCCAGTTCGGCGGCGGAGTCGTGCTGAATTGGCAGGGTAACGATATCGGTCTCTTTACCCAGATGGCCCACGCAGACTTCAGAGAATTTTTTGGCGATGCCTTTGTAGATCTCCCAGTCGCTTTTGGACTCCCAGGCCGGGTCGACAGCGGCAGAAAGCGGATGAATAAACGGATGCATATCCGAGGTATTCATATCGTCTTTCTCATACCAGGTCGCCGTCGGCAGGACGATATCGGAGTACAGACAGGTACTGGAGAGACGGAAGTCGAGGGTGACCACCAGATCCAGTTTGCCGTCGAGACCGTTATCATGCCATTCCACTTCTTCCGGCTTCATCGCACCCTGCTGGCCGAGATCCTTACCCTGAATACCGTGTTCGGTACCGAGCAGGTATTTCAGCATGTACTCGTGGCCCTTACCGGAAGAGCCCAGCAGATTTGAACGCCAGATAAAGAGGTTACGCGGATGGTTTTTGCCGTTTTCCGGCTGTTCGGCCGCAAAGCGAATTGAGCCATCCTTCAGGGATTTAACGGTGTAATCGACCGGCGACATCCCGGCTTTTTCCGCTTCTGCCGCGATATACAGCGGGTTAGTGCCCAGCTGCGGCGCAGACGGCAGCCAGCCCATGCGCTCTGCGCGAACGTTGAAGTCCAGCAGATGGCCGCTGTAGCGGGATTTGTCCGCCATCGGCGACAGGAACTCCTGCGCCGTGACCGTCTCATAGCGCCACTGGCTGGAGTGGTTATAGAAGTAGGAGGTGCTGTTCATATGACGCGCAGGACGCTGCCAGTCCAGGCCAAACGCCAGCGGCTGCCAGCCGGTCTGCGGACGCAGTTTTTCCTGGCCGACGTAGTGCGCCCAGCCGCCACCGCTCTGACCAATACAGCCGCAGAAGATCAGCATATTGATCAGTCCACGGTAGTTCATATCCAGGTGATACCAGTGGTTCAGACCGGCACCAACGATAATCATTGAACGACCGTGGGTTTTGTCGGCGTTCGCCGCGAACTCGCGAGCGATACGCACAATCTGAGCCTGAGAAACGCCGGTGACCTGTTCGGCCCAGCCCGGCGTGTAGGCTTTAATTTCGCTATAGCTGGTTGCGCAGTTTTCATCCTGCAGACCGCGATCGATACCATAGTTTGCCATGGTCAAATCGTAGACGGTCGCCACCAGCGCACTGCTGCCATCGGCCAGAGTCATTCGTTTGACCGGCAGCTTATGCAGCAGAACGTTGTCCAGTTTCACCGGCGTGAAGTGCTCGGTGGTATCAGCACCAAAGTACGGGAACCCAACATTAGCCACTTCGTCGTGGCTGCCCAGCAGGCTCAAACGCAGACCGGCTTCATCGCCGCTGGTGCCGTCACGCTGTTCCAGGTTCCATTTACCCTTCTCACCCCAGCGGAAACCGATAGAGCCGTTCGGGGCCATCGGTGCACCGCTGTTGTCATCAATCGCAACGGTTTTCCATTCCGGGTTGTTTTCCTGGCCCAGACCATCGACCAGGTCGCTGGCACGCAGCATACGGCCTGCGGCATAGAAGCCCTCACGCTCTTCCAGCATCACCAGCATGGGCATATCGGTATAGCGACGCACGTAATCAGTGAAGTACGGGCTCGGGTTATCGATATGGAACTCTTTCAGCATCACATGGCCCATCGCCAGCGCCATGGCGCTGTCGGTGCCCTGCTTCGGTGCCAGCCACAGATCGCACAGCTTGGCGATTTCGGCATAGTCCGGGGTGATGGCGACGGTTTTGGTGCCTTTGTAGCGAACTTCCGTAAAGAAGTGGGCATCCGGGGTACGGGTCTGCGGAACGTTGGAGCCCCAGGCGATAATGTAGCTGGAGTTATACCAGTCGGCAGATTCCGGTACGTCGGTCTGTTCGCCCCATGTCATCGGCGACGCCGGCGGCAGGTCACAGTACCAGTCGTAGAAGCTCAGGCAGGTCCCGCCAATCAGCGACAGGTAACGCGCGCCGGAGGCATAGGAGACCATCGACATCGCCGGGATCGGCGAGAAACCGGCAACGCGGTCCGGGCCGTAGGTTTTGACGGTGTAAACGTTGGATGCGGCAATCAGCTCATTCACTTCCTGCCAGGAGGAGCGAACAAAGCCACCGCGGCCGCGGGCCTGCTTGTAGCTTTTGGTTTTTTCGCTGTCTTCCATAATGGACGCCCAGGCCAGCACCGGATCGCTGTGCTGTGCTTTCGCTTCACGCCACAGTTTAATCAGGCGTTTGCGCATCAGCGGGTATTTCAGACGGTTGGCGCTATAGAGGTACCAGGAGTAGCTTGCACCGCGCGGGCAGCCGCGTGGCTCATGGTTTGGCATATCCGGCCGGGTGCGCGGATAGTCTGTCTGCTGGGTTTCCCAGGTGACCAGGCCATTTTTAACATAGATCTTCCAGCTGCACGAACCGGTGCAGTTAACGCCATGCGTTGAACGGACAATTTTGTCATGCTGCCAGCGCTGGCGGTATCCGTCCTCCCAGTCCCGGTTGGTCTCTAAAAGCTGGCCGTGCCCATCGGCAAAGGTCTCGCCCTTCTGCTTGAAGTAGCGAAACCGGTCCAGAAACTTGCTCATCGGGGGGTTCTCCTGTTTGGAGCCTGTAGGCTCTCTGGTCAAATCGACATTGCTGGATTTGCGGGCAAAATAACGCGCTAAAGAGAAGACTTAATTGATAACGATCAACAGGCTAAGTCATTGAAAAGTGGCAAAACGAATGAAATACCACCAAAGTGGCATGATGAAAAATCGTCTAATCCTTTGCTTTACAAGGGATAAATGGCCACATGCGCGTTTTTCCGGTTTGAAAACCCGACAGGCGGGTATTTGGGGGTAGAGCAGACTGCCAGGCGACCTGCATCACAGTTGCCGACGCAGGCACCGGACACGGCACTTAAAGTATGTTGTAACTAAATAGTGGAGTAAAAAAGCGCGGCAACGCCGCGCTTGATGGATGTGTACGGATAATTACTTGCTGGATTTACGTCCGTAAATCGCCCAGGTCACAATCACGCAGACAACGTAGAAGATAAAGAACACCTTCATTGCGCCGGCCGGCGACCCGGTCAATGCCAGTGAGGTACCAAAGGCTTTCGGGATAAAGAAACCGCCCACCGCACCAATCGCCGAGATAAAGCCCAGTGCCGCAGCGGTATCCGTTGCCGCTTCGCGGGACGCCTGCTCATCGCTGCCGCCGCTGGCTTTAACGCGCTCTGCGGTCAGCCTGCGGAACAGGACGGAGATCATCTGGAAGGTCGAGCCGCTACCCAGACCGGCGGTCAGGAACAGCAGCATGAAGACGCCGAAGAAGGCAATAAAGCTGCCACCCTCGCCCGCTGTTGGCAGCGTCAGGAACAGTAACGCAGTGAAGATACCCATCAGCACAAAATTCACCAGCGTGACGCGGACCCCGCCCAGGCGGTCAGAAATCGCCCCGCCGACAGAGCGTGCAATCGCGCCTACCAGCGGCCCGAAGAAGGCATAGTGCATGACCGTCACTTCCGGGAACTGGGTTTTAGAGAGCATGGCAAAACCGGCGGAGAAACCGATAAAGGAACCGAAGGTTGCCAGATACAGAAAACTCATAATCCACAGGTGTGCGCGTTTCAGTACCGGCAGCTGTTCACGCAGCGACGCCTTCGACGCCGCGAGGTCGTTCATACCGAACCAGGCAGCAAGGGTAAAGATCGCCAGCGGCGGAACCCAGATCCAGGCCGCGTTTTCCAGATACAGACGCGTACCGTCCGCCTGGGGAACGCCATTACCCCCAAAGAAGGCGAAGATGGACAGGGAGATCGCCAGCGGGGCCAGCAGCTGCATGACGCTAACCCCCAGGTTACCCATACCCCCATTAATACCCAGCGCACTACCCTGCTTATTCCGCGGGAAGAAGAAGCTGATATTGGCCATGCTGGAGGCGAAGTTCGCACCGGCGAAACCACACAGCAGGGAGAGGATGATAAAGGTGCTAAACGGCGTGCTGACGTCCTGAACCGCAAAGCCCAACCAGACGCACGGGATAATCAGAATACCGGTGCTGAATGCCGTCCAGCGACGACCGCCAAACAGCGGGATCATAAAGGCGTAAGGCACGCGCAGCAGCGCACCGGACAGAGACGGCAGCGCGGTTAACATAAACAGCTGGTCGGTGGCGAAGTTAAAGCCCACCTTATTCAGGTTAACGGCTACTGCGCTAAATAACATCCAGACGCAGAATGCGAGCAGCAAGCAGGGAACGGAGATCCACAGGTTCCGGCTGGCAACCCGACTCCCCTGGTTTTGCCAAAAAGCAGTTTCTTCCGGACGCCAGTCAGTGATAACGCCCGACGTTTGGGAAGAGCGGGAAGAGTGACTCATACACACCTCTAAATGGGAAATAACTGCCGCCAAGATAGGCGTTGGTGTGCTGGGTAAGTTGATGTAAATCAATGGATAAGTCCGCTACGACGGCGCGAGAAAAATACCCCTATCCTTAGTGAGTAATAAAAGAAGATAAAAAAAGTGTGGTTTTTCATCTGGTAGCACACGCCAACGACAATTCCCCTGCAAAAGTGTACCCACAGGGCAATAAAGGAGTAATCCCTTTGAGGTATGGGTATACTCCAGGTGATGACTGAGAATAGTCCCCTTTCCCGGCCTGCTACGGAGTCGCTGATGACCAGACGCCTGTTCTCCCCTTTAACGCTAGTCAACCAGCTGGCGCTTATTGTGCTGCTGCTGGCTGCGCTGGGCGTGGCCGGGATGACCATGGCCGGCTGGCTTGCCCAGGGCATCCAGGGCAGCGCGCACGCCATCAATAAAGCAGGTTCTTTGCGCATGCAGAGCTATCGCCTGCTGGCTGCGGTTCCCCTTACGCCGCAGGACAAAGCGCTGCTCGACGAGATGAGCATAACGGTAGAAAGCCCGGAACTTCGCCATGCCGCCGTCACCGACAATGAAATGCAGAGCCTGAACGCGCTGGCGCGTTACTGGCAAACGGAGCTGTCACCTGCCGTGCAGCGGGCCAGCACCCCCGATGAAGTGCATGAAGAAGTGACCCAGTTTGTCAGCCAGATCGATCTGCTGGTCACCGCTTTCGACCACACCACCGAAGAGCGCATTAAGGATGTGGTCTGGCTCCAGAGTTCCCTGGCGTTGCTGATGGGCATGCTTCTGATCTTCACCGTGATCTGGCTACGAAAACGTCTGCTCCGCCCCTGGCGTCAGCTGCTGGCAATGGCGACCGCGATTGGCCAGCGCGATTTTACCCGCCGGGCCAGCGTCAGCGGACAGGATGAGATGGCCACGCTGGGACGCGCGCTGAACAGCATGTCCGCAGAGCTGGCCGAAAGCTATTCAGTGCTGGAGACCCGGGTACAGGAAAAAACCGCCGGTCTTGAGCACAAAAACCAGATCCTCGCTTTCCTGTGGGAAGCCAGCCGTCGCCTGCACTCAGGCGCGCCGTTGTGCGAACGCCTTGCACCCATCCTTAACCAGCTGCAGGAGCTAACCCTGCTGCGCAATATTGAGCTACGGGTCTACGATTCCGGCGATGATGAAAGCCTCTATCAGGAATTTGCCTGGCGCCCGGACGCCCACTGCGTGGAAAAAAACTGCCATCTCTGCCCGCAGCGCGAGGTGCGCGACGTCCCGCAGGATATCACCCTGAAATGGCGTCTGGTGGATAACCACTGTCAGTACGGCCTGATGCTGGCCCGTCTGCCGCAGGGCTCCCACCTTAGCCGCGATCAGCGACAGATGCTGGATACGCTGATGGAGCAAGTCTCCGCCACCCTGGCGCTGGAGCGCAGGCAGGAGCATCAGCAGCAGCTTATGGTAATGGAAGAGCGTTCGGCGATTGCCCGGGAACTGCACGACTCCATCGCCCAGTCCCTCTCCTGCATGAAGATGCAGGTCAGCTGTCTGCAGATGCAGGGCGAAGGGCTACCGGAACAGAGCCGCGATCTGCTGGGTCAGGTGCGCAATGAGCTAAACAGCTCATGGCGACAGCTTCGCGAATTGCTGACCACCTTCCGCCTCAAGCTGACCGAACCGGGTTTGCGTCCGGCGCTGGAGGAGAGCTGTGCCGAGTTCAGTACCCGACTGGGCTTCCCCGTGGCGCTGGATTATCGACTGATCCCGCGACGCGTGCCGTCGCACCAGGCCATTCATCTGGTGCAAATCGCCCGCGAGGCGCTGAATAATGCGCTGAAGCACGCTAATGCCACCGAGATTAGCGTGCTGGTGATGCAGCACGGCAATGAAGTCCGTTTAACCGTTCAGGATAATGGCTGCGGCCTGCCTGATAAGGCCGAGCGCAGCAACCACTACGGTCTGATTATTATGCGCGACCGCGCCCAAAGCCTGCACGGCGACTGTCAGGTACGACGTCGTGAATCAGGCGGGACGGAAGTGATTGTCACATTCGTACCTGATGCCCCCACTATATCCGTACAAGGAACACAAAATGAGTTATCAGGAACCGGCAACAATCCTGCTGATCGACGATCATCCGATGCTACGCACTGGCGTAAAACAGCTAATTAGTATGGCCCCCGAAATCACCGTGATTGGCGAAGCAGGTAACGGTGAACAGGGTATTGAGATGGCGGAGCGCCTCGATCCAGATTTGATTCTGCTCGATCTGAATATGCCGGGAATGAACGGTCTGGAAACCCTTGACCGCCTGCGTGAAAAACCGCTCTCCGGCCGGGTCGTGGTGTTTAGCGTCTCCAATCATGAAGAAGATGTGGTCACCGCTCTGAAACGCGGCGCCGACGGTTATTTGCTCAAGGATATGGAGCCGGAAGATCTGCTCAAGGCGCTGCAGCAGGCTGCGGCCGGTGAAATGGTGCTGAGTGAAACCCTGACGCCGGTGCTGGCCGCCAGCCTGCGCGCCAATCGCGCCCCTTCCGCACGGGACGTGTCACAGCTGACGCCACGCGAACGCGATATTCTGAAGCTGATTGCTCAGGGTCTGCCGAATAAGATGATCGCCCGCCGTCTGGATATCACCGAAAGCACCGTGAAGGTTCACGTCAAACATATGCTCAAAAAGATGGGGCTTAAGTCGCGCGTTGAAGCCGCCGTCTGGGTCCATCAGGAACGCGTGTTTTAATCCGTCGCTGGCAGCAATTGCCAGCGGGGATCGTCTTCGGACCAGTTGATTAATGGCGCTGTCAGCGCCAGTTCGATCTCATTGGATGAGACCCGCTGTCCTTTTTCATCCTCAACCGTTACCCTCAGATGCCAGCGATTGGTCGCGCCGGGGCTTTCATCCCAGGCAGGCATAATAATCGTCCAGCCGTCCCGATCCCGTGGATCCGCTGGCGGCGTCAGACTTAGCGCCTGACCATCGCCCTCCCAGTCCAGAGCGCGGACCCCGTTCACGCTCCGCACCTGCAGTTTCAGCGCCACCGTTTCGCCCGACTGGAGATCCCAGGGCGGCGTGGCGAGGAATACCGACAGGGTTTTACGCTGGCGCGACTCCATTACCGGCAGCATATTGCGCTGCGGGCCGTCGTAGCGACTGCCACGCAGAGATTTACTCGCCGCCACCTCACTGGCCTGGAGCTGTTTTTTCAACGGCACGCCGAAGCGATAATTGAGTTTCAGCCCCAGGTTATTCTGGCTGACGCCGCTTTCGCTCTGCTTATGCTGGGCGGTCAGGGTGACGATCGGCACCGGAGTGTAATTGAGGCCCAGCGACACCGCCGTCGGATTGTGATAGCCGGTACCGGAATCGAACAGGTCGACGTTATCACCAAAATAGTGCTCAAAACTGATGCTGGTATTCACATGGCGATAAAACGGCAGCCAGGCCTGCGCCGTCAGGTCATAGCCACGGGCCATTCTTTGCTCTTGCAATACCGTGCTGTTTTGCCAGCCGCCAAGCGGCTGATAGTAGTTGGCCGACAGGCGCAGATATTCCCCCCACGCTTCCGCCCCTAGCCCGCCGCGGGAGATGTGCTCATCGAGCCAGCTGTCGTAGAAGGTGTTGTAGCCCAGCAGCCAGTCACCGGCCATCCAGCGCTGGCCTATTCCGGCGTTGCCCACCGTCCCCTCGCTGCGCCGGGTGACGCCAAACTGACTCCAGCTAAGGTAGCGATCGTTATCCTGCAGGGGCACAAACCAGCTTCCGTGGCTGCCGCTAAAATTACCTTCGTTATCTACCAGCAGCTCGACGCTGGCATTGCCCCAGGGCGAAAGCCAGGACTCAACGCTGCGGCTGACCTGCTCGCTGACCGTGTCACGGAGATGATCGAGAGCAAACACCCTCGCCTGTTCGCCCGCACCAAGGCCGTTATCCACCATGCTGGCTTCGCCGAATGATTTCACCATTCCGGCAAAATTTTTCTCCCACTCGCCGTTCTCCGGGGCCATCCCCAAATCGGGCAGGCCATCCTGATTATTGTCGAAGGGATTTGCCGCCTTTTGCTCGAAATTTCCCTGCGCATGCGCATGCGCACCCGCTCCTGCCATTAGCAGAAGGAGAAACAGAACGCGGCGGGACGATAAAGGTAAAGCAGTCAACATCATTGGCGACGGGCAATTGGCTATTAATAGAGGCATCAATCTAAAATTCTAGCCTTTTTCGCCCATATAATCAGCCTGCTTTCACATTCCAGGAAAAACCCGATCCGGCATCCGGGCCTTGCCAGTACACTGATGACCGACCCCGGATAACAAGGAGCAATGATGCAACATATCGTTATTGTGGCGAACGGTGCGGCCTACGGCAGCGAATCTCTGTTTAACAGCCTGCGGCTGGCGATTGCGCTATGCGAGCAGCAGCCTGACCTCGACCTGCGTCTTTTTTTAATGTCCGATGCGGTGACCGCCGGGCTGCGCGGGCAAAAACCCGCCGAGGGCTATAATATCCAGCAAATGCTGGAGATCCTCACCGCCCAGCAGGTGCCGGTTAAGCTGTGCAAAACCTGCGTCGATGGCCGGGGGATCGCCACGCTGCCGCTGATTGACGGTATTGAGATTGGAACCCTGGTCGAGCTGGCCCAGTGGACCCTCAGAGCCGATAAAGTGCTGACGTTTTGAGAGGCTACCGGAGAATATAGTTTTTTCTTATGCGCGTGGTTTGAGCATCAAGTTTGCCTTACGTGTTGCCGATAATTTTGAGACAACACACAGCAGGTATAATAATTATGCTCAGTTCAATTCGCGCTCGTATTATTGTCGCGACGGCGGGATGCCTCGCCGTTGCTTTACTTCTTAATACCGTTATTAACTTTCAGGTCACCCGCTTCGATAATCAACAGTCGCAGCACGATATTCTCGCCAGCACCAGCGCCAGCCACAGTATGGCCATCGCTGACTGGGTGAATAGCAAAATGATGGTGATTACCTCCCTGCAGTCCACCGCCCTGAGCGAGGACCCGGTGCCCGTTTTTAGCCTGATGGCCCGCGCCGGAGGTTTTTCTAACGTCTACGTTGGCTATGCCACCCGCACGGCCAAATTCTCCGATCCGACCGGCGTCCCCGCCGATTACGACCCGACATCACGCCCGTGGTATCAACAGGTGCAGAAGACCGATGCACCGGTCGTGACCGCGCCCTACGTTGATGCCGGAACCGGTAAACTGGTGGTCACCTTCGCCGTGCCGGTGAAAGAGAATGGTACGCTGAAAGCCGTCGTCGCCGGAGATGTCACCATGGACAGCGTCGTCGCCAACGTGCGCGGTATTCACCCGACGCCAAACAGCAGCGGCCTGCTGCTGGACAGTGACGGTACCGTGATTGCCGCCAATAACCCGGACCTGACGCTGAAACCCTTTAAAGACGCCGTCAGCGATACGGATTTCCCGGCGCTGGCCGCAGGTCAGACCGTTGAAGGCACCTTTGCCGGTGCGGTGAAAACCTTTACCGCCACGCCGGTCAAAGGGACTACCTGGCTGCTGGCGGTTGCGCTGGATAGCACCGACGCCACTTCAGGCATGAAATCGCTGCTGAAAGCCTCGGCGCTGTCGCTGATTGTGCTGGTCCTGCTCGGCGGCGCGGTGGTGCATTTTGTCGTTGCCGCCCTGCTTAAACGCCTGATCACCATCCGTGATGCGATGCGGGCTATCAGCAGCGGAGACAACGATCTGTCCCAGCGTCTGCCGGAATCCGGCAACGACGAGGTGGCGCAAATCGCCCACGCCTTTAATGCCTTCAGCGATAAGCTCTCAGGTGTGATGGTGCAGCTTCGCGAGTCCAGCACCTCGGTGCAGAACGCCGCGAGAGAGATTGCTGCCGGTAACCAGGATCTTTCCGGACGTACCGAACAGGCCGCCTCAAGCCTGCGGGAAACCGCCAGCGCCGTGGAACAAATTACCGCCTCGGTTGCCCAGTCGACGGACTCTGCCACGGCGGCAAACACCCAGGCCGAAAATGCGTCGCAGGCGGCATCACGCGGCGGTGAGGTGGTGACCAATGCCATCAATACCATGCAGACCATCGAGAGCGCCTCGGCGAAAATTGGCGATATCACCAGCGTGATCGACAGTATTGCTTTCCAGACCAATATTCTGGCCCTGAACGCCGCGGTTGAAGCCGCCCGCGCCGGAGAGCAGGGTCGTGGATTTGCCGTGGTGGCCGGAGAAGTCCGCAACCTGGCCAGCCGCAGCGCCCAGGCGGCGAAAGAGATCAAAACGCTGATTGATGCCACCACCGAAAGCGTCGCGACCGGCTCACGCTATGTCCGTCTGGCGGGAGACAGCATGCACGAGATCGTCGCCAGCATCGGCAGTGTTTCCGGCATTATGCGCGAGATTAGCATTGCCAGCAGTGAGCAGATGAAAGGGATTCAGGAAATTAACCACGCGGTGACCGATCTCGACCGGATGGTGCAGCAGAACGCGGAACTGGTCGTACAGTCTGCCGCAGCGGCCAGCGCGCTTCAGGGCCAGGCGGGTGAGTTAGCCGAAACCGCAGGGCATTTCCGCATTTAATCTTTCGCCGACGCGCTTTTACCACGGATTAGCGCGTCGGCTGAATGCTTTCAGGCATATTGTCATTTTTGTTTAATCGTTACACCATTTTTTGATCAAAATCAGCATCTATACCCTCCCCCTTTGGTGTTATGCCAGCAGTAAGTGTGAACTATATCACGCGCAGGATTGAGTCGCAGGGAGTGCATAACAACGGCTGGATGGGGTAACTATGGCGCTGGTGAAAGCAAGTCTGACGTTATTTGGTGGTGATACGGTGGTGGTTCGCTGTTCTGAACAGTGCCACATTCATTTGATGAGTACCAAAGCAAGAGCGGCACAAACGCAGAGCGATATTCTGAGCGTTCAGAATCGCGACAGTGCGTATCTGACGGTGCCCTACAGCGGCACCTGGAATGTGTTGATCGACAGCCACAGCCAGTCTCTGGAGCATTCTATAAGCTACGTTCCGGCTTAAGGCATTTCGGCCCCTGTCTTCAGGGGCCGCTTTAACTCAGGCGACGCCCGCCTGCGGCTCGCCGTCGTGCAGACACCGCACCTTATTCACCAGCTCGTTCAGGCAGTCGTCCTGCATCCCCAGACGGTCCAGCTCCTGTTCCAGGGAGAAAAGATACTGGGCATTAGTCCCGAGAGGGCCACTGGCCGCCGCGATAAGCGGCGCAATCACCTGCACGCGGGTGTCAGACTCATACAGTGGATGACGCGGATCCATAATAAAGACCAGGGCATTTACCGTCTGCCCGTCATCCAGCTCAAGCCGGCACCAGCTCGGCAGATAGCAGCCGGTGATCATCTCCCGCTTCCACAGCAGCATCAGTTCTTCTTCCAGCATCGTTTCCGGCAGCCGATAGGCGACGCCGGTGGTGCGTCCGCCCTCTTTCAGTGCAAGCATTCGCCCTGGCTGACAGGCGCTACCGCGTCCGGCTGTCAAACGCAGACAGAAGGCGCGGTGCCAGCCGACCAGCGTACCGGTACAGGACGCCGTATACTCCAGCGCCGGGTTCCACATCAGCGAACCGTAACCGAACAGCCACACGGGCCCGTTATCCGGTCGGCATGCCAGCGTCGCGGCAAGCGACGCGGCCCGCTGCTCGGCGGACCACAGAAGCGATTCCTCAATGGCACCAAATGCCGTCTTACAATCCGCATTCATTAAGAAATCACGCGTTAACATTTACATCTACCTCCACCACTGCACACTTCCCTGCTACCGCTTTTGACGCCTTCCAGACTTTTTTGTCACTTTTGAAAATTACCTCTGGTGACCATATGCAATTTGCAGACCGCATGCAAGCGACGGCGTGTAAACGTCGGTATAGCCTTCCCGGCACGCGCGATCTCTATTTCTTTTTATGCCATTTATCGTCATCGCCTTTTTCATAGCCATGCTTCACCGCAGCCCAGGCCACGCGGTGAGCGGTCTCTTCCCGGCTCGCATCATCCCGGCGGTCGCTCTCATCTTTGTACTGGTCCCAGGCGCTATTAAAGGCCTCTTTATAGATTTCCTGCGCGTGTGCAGGCAGGACATGGCGCACGCTGTCGGGCAGATCGTGGGTTTGCTTGTAAGGCATCATCAGTCTCCTGTTTTAAACACAATAGTCAGTGTGGACCAGAGTAGCAGGGCTCGCCAGTTGAGAATGATTATTGGAAATCAAAAACAATAACTCATTGTTTAATAAATTGAATTTAAGATAAACAGAGGAATATAAGACACATGAATGAAAAACGGTTAAACGGGGTAAATCTACGTAAAAAAAACCTTACAAATGGCCATCGTCTGTTATGTTATTCCCCTCAATTTTTTTATATATAATTAAAGCACCTGCAGAGATGGAGAAGGAAGATGCCACATACGCCCGAGGCGGTTAAAACCCGTCATAAGGAGACAAGCCTTATTTTCCCGGTCTTAGCACTGGCGGTCCTGTTTTTCTGGGGATCCAGCCAGTCGCTACCCATTGTTGTTGCCATTAATGCCCTCGCTCTGGTGGGTATTCTGAGCAGCGCATTTAGCGTCGTTCGCCACGCGGACGTACTGGCCCACCGTCTGGGTGAACCCTACGGATCGCTGATTCTCAGCCTGTCAGTGGTGATTCTTGAAGTGAGCCTGATTTCTGCCCTGATGGCCACGGGCGATGCCGCGCCAACCCTGATGCGCGACACCCTCTATTCGATCATTATGATCGTCACCGGCGGGCTGGTCGGTTTTTCCCTGCTGCTGGGCGGGCGCAAATTCGCCACCCAGTACGTAAACCTGTTTGGCATTAAGCAGTACCTGATTGCCCTCTTCCCGCTGGCGGTGATTGTGCTGGTCTTCCCGATGGCGCTGCCGGGCGGCAACTTTACCGCAGCCCAGTCTCTGCTGGTCGCGGCGATTTCCGCGGGCATGTACGGCGTTTTCCTGCTGATTCAGACCCGCACCCATCAGAGCCTGTTTATCTATGAACATGAAGATGACAGCGACGATGATGACCCGCACCACGGTAAGCCGTCCGCGCACAGTAATCTGTGGCATGCGGTTTGGCTGATCGTACATCTGATTGCGGTCATTGCCGTGACCAAGATGAACGCCGTCCCGCTGGAAACGCTGCTGACCGAAGTCAACGCCCCGACCGCGTTTACCGGTTTCCTGGTGGCGCTGCTGATTCTGTCTCCTGAAGGCTTAGGCGCGCTGAAAGCGGTGCTCAATAATCAGGTTCAGCGGGCGATGAATCTGTTCTTTGGCTCCGTCCTGGCGACCATCTCCCTGACCGTTCCGGTTGTCACCCTGATCGCTCTGCTGACCGGCAACGAGCTGGTATTCAGCCTGGGGATGCCGGAGATGATTGTGATGCTGGCCTCCCTGGTGCTGTGCCAGATCTCCTTCTCCACCGGGCGAACTAACGTGCTGAACGGCTCTGCCCATATGGCGCTGTTTATCGCCTATCTGATGACTATCTTTGTTTAACACCACCCTTCATTAGCAGAACGGCACCCGATGGGTGCCGTTTTTGCTTGAGCTTAGCGCTTCTTCTTCGGATAGAGATCCTTACGCACGTACGGCTCTTCTTCGCCCGGTTTACGCGTCTTCAGCAGCTTCAGGATCCAGGTGTACTGATCCGGCTGCGGGGCGACAAAGATCTCGACCTCTTCGTTCATCCGCCGGGCAATTGTTTCGTCATCAGCCGTCATCAGGTCATCCATCGGCGGGCGAATATGAATGCTCAACCGATGCGTTTTTCCGTCGTAGACCGGGAATAACGGGACAACCCTCGCACGACAGACTTTCATCAGGCGGCCAATCGCCGGTAGCGTTGCCTTATAGGTGGCAAAGAAATCGACAAACTCGCTGTGCTCGGCACCGTGGTCCTGATCGGGAAGATAGTAGCCCCAGTAGCCCTGCCGTACAGACTGAATAAAAGGTTTGATCCCGTCGTTACGCGCATGGAGACGCCCGCCAAACCGGCGACGCACACTGTTCCAGGCATAATCGAAGACTTTATTACCCTGGTTGTGGAACATGGCCGCCATCGGCTGCCCCTCCGCAGCCATCAGCATCGCCGGAATATCTACCGCCCAGCCGTGTGGCACGAGGAAAATCACGTTTTCACCCTGCGCACGCAGATCATCGACGATCTCTTTGCCGTGCCAGTCAACGCGGCCTTCAATGCTTTTCGGTCCACGCAGCGCAAGCTGTGCCATCATCACCATCGACTGGGGCGCGACCGCAAACATATCGTCGATAATCGCTTCCCGCTCGTCTTCGCTTTTTTCAGGGAAGCAGTAGAGCAGGTTAATCTGCGCGCGGCGGCGAGCACTGCGGGCATTACGTCCCACAAAGCGCCCGAGCTTCCCGAGGACAGGATCGCGCAGGGACGCCGGGATCAGGGCAATACCGGCAAAGGCAGCGAGCCCAAGCCAGGCCCCCCAGTATCCCGGTCGCAGAAAACCGTTTTCAAACTCAGGAATGTATTCAGCGCTGTTTTTTTTCTTTTCCATGCCTTTTCCGCAGTCGTGCAAAGGGAAATATAAAGAGATGACGTTAGTGTAGCGAGGCGTCGGGCTTCAGACAAAAGAAAAAGCCGACGCGGGACGTGCGTCGGCTTTATATGGACGAGGTTTAATCAAAACGCAGCTGTGGCAGTACCGTTTTAACCTGCGCCAGATAATCCGTGCGATCGGAGCCGGTCAGACCCTCGGTGCGCGGCAGTTTCGCCGTCAGCGGGTTGACTACCTGCTGGTTGATCCACACTTCATAATGCAGATGCGGGCCGGTGGAACGGCCGGTATTGCCGGAGAGCGCAATACGATCGCCACGTTTCACTTTCTGTCCCGGCTTAACCAGGATTTTACGCAGGTGCATATAGCGAGTGGTATAGGTACGACCGTGGCGAATCGCCACATAGTAACCGGCCGCACCGCTACGCTTCGCGACGACCACCTCACCGTCACCGACAGAAAGAACCGGCGTTCCCTGCGGCATCGCAAAGTCGACCCCTTTATGCGGCGCGACACGCCCGGTCACCGGGTTAACGCGACGTGGATTAAAGTTGGACGACACGCGGAACTGCTTTGAGGTCGGGAAACGCAGGAAGCCTTTCGCCAGACCGGTACCGTTACGATCGTAGTACTTGCCGTCTTCGGCACGAATCGCGTAGTAGTCCTTGCCATCTGAACGCAGGCGCACGCCAACCAGCTGGCTCTGCTCACGCTTACCGGCCAGCATTTCACGCGACATCAGTACCGAGAATTCATCGCCTTTCTTCAGCTTACGGAAGTCCATCTGCCACTGCATGGCTTTGATCACCGAGCTGACTTCACTGCTGGTCAGGCCGGCGTCGCGGGCGCTGGAGACAAAGCTGCCGCCGACGGTGCCTTTCATCAGGTTATTCACCCAGTCACCCTGCTGCATTTCGCTGCTCATCTTAAAGCCGTTAGCTTCACGATCGTAGGTGCGGGTTTCGCGGCGCGACATTTCCCAGGTCAGGCGCTGTAATTCACCGCCGTCGGTTAATGTCCAGGAGAGCTGCTGGCCAATCTTCAGGTTTTTCAGCTCGCTATCGGCAGAGGCCAGCTGGGCGATATCGCTCATGTCGATACCGTACTGATTCAGCACGCTGCTCAGCGTATCACCGGTGGAGACGACATATTCATGTACGCCCGCTTCACCGGCGGTTTTGTCATCAAGCTCATCCTGCGGGGGAGCTTCTACCTCATCAGGCAGAGTCTGATCGATAGGCTCGCTCGCTTCCGGCAGCAAAGAGCGGATCTCGTTTTTTTCCAGCTCGATGGTTTTGACGATGGGGGCAGCTTCGGGGTGATAGACGTAGGGTCGCCATACGGCGACCGCTAAGGTAAGAACAGTCAGCGACCCCAGCATCACGCGGTGGGGTCGTGGCAAATTGTTAAATGCCAGAGCGACAGAGCGGGCTATCTGTTGCACGTATTCACTTCCTCATTATTCTCCTTTCAGGCAGCTCGCATACTGGTCAGATAGCTGGGTCAGGAACTGTGCATAGCTCTCTTTCCCCAGCTTTATACTGGTCCCGAGGGGATCCAATGTTCCCATTCGAACGGATGTCCCTCGTGCTACGGCTTCGACGACCGCGGGCCTGAACTGTGGCTCAGCAAAAACGCAGGTTGCTTTTTGCTCAACCAGTTGTGTTCTGATTTCATGTAAACGCTGTGCACCGGGCTGAATCTCCGGGTTCACGGTAAAATGCCCAAGCGGCGTTAAACCGTAGTGTTTTTCATAGTAGCCGTAGGCGTCATGAAAAACGAAGTAACCTTTCCCTTTCAGCGGCGACAGCGTGGCGGCGACCTGTTTGTCGGTTGCGGCTAAGTTTGCCTCAAACGTTTTCAGGTTTGCGTTCAGTTTGTCTCTATTTTGCGGCATAAGTTCCACTAATTTGCCGTGGATTGCAACCGCGGTAGCCCGCGCTATCTCTGGGGAGAGCCACAGGTGCATGTTATAGTCGCCGTGATGGTGATGATCGTCACCTTTTTCATCGTCATGATGATGATGCTCGTGCTCCTCTTCGTCATTATCGGCCCCTTTCATGAGTAGCGGTTTCACTGCCGCCAGTTCCGCGATGGTGACCTTTTTTTGCTCCGCAACACGCGCTGCCGGTTTGGCCATAAAGGCTTCCATCTCCGGGCCAATCCAGACCACTAAGTCCGCGTCCTGTAAGCGTTTTACATCGCTCGGACGCAGGGAGTAATCATGTTCGGAAGCGCCGTCAGGCAGTAAAACCTGGGTATCGGTCACGCCGTCGGCAATGGCCGAGGCAATAAAGCCAACCGGCTTCAGCGACGTGACAACCGCGGCATCAGCACGTTGTGCTGCGCCACCCCAGAGAGCAACGGATATTGTTGCGAAAAGAAGCGTGTTTTTATGTAACATAATGCGACTATTCATCGAAATGTGGGCGATGCGTGTGATATTATAACATTTCGCCCCTTATGCAACCCTTCAATTGATATGACGAATCTGATCACTCTGGAAAATGTCTCGGTCCGCTTTGGGCAGCGCCGCGTGCTGTCTGATATTTCGCTGAGCTTACGACCCGGTAAAATTTTAACCCTGCTGGGCCCTAACGGCGCAGGTAAATCGACGCTGGTACGCGTCGTGCTGGGGCTGGTAGCACCGGACACCGGGACGATCAAGCGCGAGGGCCAGCTGCGTATCGGCTATGTGCCGCAGAAACTCTACCTTGACGCCACCCTGCCCCTTACCGTCAGCCGCTTTATGCGCCTGCGTCCGGGCACGCGCAAAGAGGACATTTTGCCCGCCCTGAAACGCGTGCAGGCCGGACACCTGGTGGACGCTCCCATGCAGCGCCTTTCCGGCGGCGAAACCCAGCGCGTGCTGCTGGCCCGCGCCCTGCTTAACGCGCCGCAGCTGCTGGTGCTTGACGAGCCGACTCAGGGCGTAGACGTCAATGGCCAGGTCGCGCTTTACGATCTGATCGATCAGCTGCGCAAGGAGCTTAACTGCGCCGTGCTGATGGTCTCACACGACCTGCATCTGGTGATGGCAAAAACTGACGAAGTTCTGTGCCTGAATCACCATATTTGCTGCTCCGGCACCCCTGAAGTGGTGTCGATGCATCCTGAATTTCTCTCTATGTTTGGCCCACGCGGGGCTGAACAGCTGGGGATCTATCGCCACCAGCACAATCACCGCCATGATTTACAGGGACGCATTGTGTTACGCCGGGGAAATGGACGCTAATGATTGAACTCTTACTCCCCGGCTGGCTGGCCGGGATGATGCTCGCCTGCGCCGCCGGGCCGCTCGGCTCGTTTGTGGTCTGGCGACGGATGTCCTATTTCGGTGATACCCTCGCCCACGCCTCGCTGCTTGGCGTGGCCTTTGGTCTGCTGCTCGACGTCAACCCGTTTTACGCGGTGATCGTCGTCACCCTGGTCCTGGCGGGCGGTCTGGTCTGGCTGGAGAAACGTCCGCATCTGGCGGTCGATACGCTGCTGGGCATTATGGCGCACAGCGCCCTGTCGCTCGGTCTGGTGGTGGTCAGCCTGATGTCCAATATTCGCGTCGACCTGATGGCCTATCTGTTTGGCGATCTGCTGGCGGTCACGCCGGACGATCTGCTGGCGATTGCCGCTGGGGTGGCGATCGTCGTGGGGCTGCTACTCTGGCAGTGGCGCAATTTACTGTCGATGACCATCAGCCCGGATCTGGCCTTTGTCGACGGCGTTAAGCTGCAGCGTCTGAAGCTTATGCTGATGCTGATTACCGCCCTGACCATCGGCGTGGCGATGAAGTTTGTCGGCGCGTTGATTATCACCTCCCTGCTGATCATCCCGGCCGCAACCGCCCGCCGTTTCGCCCGTACGCCGGAGCAGATGGCCGGTATCGCGGTAGCGGTTGGCATGATTGCGGTGACCGGCGGCCTGACCTTCTCGGCGTTTTATGATACGCCAGCAGGGCCGTCAGTGGTGCTCTGTGCGGCAGCGCTGTTTATGCTGAGTATGACAAAGAAAGCGGCAAGCTAACGACGAGTGTCCCTCTCCCTGAGGAGAGGGAAGCACTCAGGGCATGGCCGGTGGCGTTATGCCGAAGTGGTTCCAGGCCCGGACCGTTGCCATACGCCCGCGTGGCGTACGCTGCAAAAAGCCCTGCTGGATAAGATAAGGTTCAAGAACGTCCTCGATGGTTTCACGCTCTTCCCCGATAGCCGCCGCCAGGTTATCCAGCCCCACCGGCCCGCCGAAGAATTTATCGATAATCGCCAGCAGCAGTTTACGGTCCATATAGTCAAAGCCTTCTGCATCGACGTTGAGCATATCCAGCGCCTGGGCGGCAATCTCCGCCGTAATATCCCCGTTATATTTGACCTCGGCGAAATCACGCACCCGGCGCAGCAGACGGTTGGCGATACGCGGCGTACCCCGCGCACGACGCGCCACTTCCAGCGCACCGTCATCGCTCATCTCCAGGCCCATAAAGCGGGCGCTGCGACCAACAATATGCTGAAGATCGGCAACCTGATAAAACTCAAGCCGCTGGACGATACCAAAGCGGTCACGCAGCGGCGAGGTCAGAGAACCTGCGCGCGTGGTTGCGCCAATCAGGGTAAAGGGCGGCAGATCGATTTTGATCGAACGCGCCGCCGGGCCTTCACCAATCATAATATCCAGCTGATAATCTTCCATCGCCGGATAGAGCACCTCTTCCACCACCGGTGACAGACGGTGAATTTCATCGATAAACAGGACGTCGTGCGGCTCAAGGTTGGTCAGCATCGCCGCCAGATCGCCGGCCTTTTCCAGCACCGGCCCGGAGGTGGTGCGCAGATTCACGCCCATCTCGTTGGCCACGATATTCGCCAGGGTGGTTTTCCCCAGCCCCGGCGGGCCAAAAATCAGCAGATGATCCAGCGCGTCGCCACGCAGCTTCGCCGCCTGGATAAAGATCTCCATCTGCGAACGCACCTGCGGCTGGCCGACGTACTCGGCAAGCAGCTTAGGGCGAATCGCCCGGTCCGCAACCTCTTCGACGCTGGTGCTGTCTGCTGATATCAGACGGTCTGCTTCAATCATCCTTTACCTCACAACGCGGCGCGCAGCGCTTCGCGAATAAGCGTTTCACTGTTGGCATCCGGACGGGCGATTTTGCTCACCATCCGGCTGGCTTCCTGAGGTTTATAGCCCAGAGCCACCAGCGCGGCAACGGCTTCCTGTTCCGCATCGTCCGCAGGCGAAACGCTGCCCGGTGTGGTGAGAACCAGATCCGCCGCTGGCGTAAACAGATCGCCATGCAGACCTTTAAAGCGATCTTTCATTTCCACCACCAGACGCTCGGCGGTTTTTTTGCCAATACCCGGCAGCTTAATCAGTGCTGCAGGCTCTTCACGCTCAACCGCATTCACAAACTGCTGGGCTGACATGCCGGAGAGGATCGCCAGCGCCAGCTTCGGCCCGACGCCGTTCACCTTAATCAGCTCGCGAAAGAGCGTGCGTTCCTGCTTGTTGTTAAAGCCAAACAGCAGCTGGGCATCTTCACGCACCACAAAGTGGGTGAACACGATGGCCTCTTGTCCCGCCTCGGGGAGCTCATAAAAACAGGTCATCGGCATATGCACTTCATAGCCCACGCCGCCTGCTTCGAGCAGGACCAGCGGAGGTTGTTTTTCGACAATAATGCCTCTGAGTCGGCCTATCACATTATGCTCCTGGTTGAGGGCGGTTTGGTTTCAGTGTCGGTATAATAGAAAAAGGCTGGATAAACATCCAGCCTCTTTTATGATTAACGGAGCCGTCCGCGTGCAAGATTAAGCCGCTGGGGGCTCATCTGCGCCGCGTTCTGGCTCACGTGGCAGTGCGTAATGGCGATAGCCAGCGCATCGGCGGCGTCGGCCTGCGGATTCGCGGGCAGTTTCAGCAGGGTTTTCACCATATGCTGAACCTGGCTTTTCTCCGCGCTGCCGATACCCACGACGGTTTGCTTGACCTGCCGGGCCGCATACTCAAATACCGGCAAGTCGCAGTTAACCGCGGCGACGATAGCCACGCCGCGCGCCTGCCCCAGCTTCAGCGCCGAGTCGGCGTTTTTCGCCATAAAAACCTGCTCGATGGCGAAATAGTCCGGCTGGAACTGGGTAATGATCTCCATGACCCCGGCGTAAATCAGCTTCAGCCGCGAGGGCAGATCGTCCACTTTGGTGCGAATACAGCCGCTACCGAGATAGCTAAGCTGTCTGCCGGTCTGGCGAATCACACCGTAACCGGTGACGCGCGAACCCGGGTCAATACCGAGAATAATCGCCATCACGCGTCTCCGGTCAGTAACGTTTTAGCCAACGTCATCAGAGGGTTGCTGCAACCTCGTCAGAAATTTCACCGTTGTGGTAAACCTCCTGCACGTCGTCACAGTCTTCCAGCATATCGATCAGACGCAGCAGTTTCGGTGCGGTTTCCGCATCCATATCCGCTTTGGTGGACGGGATCATCGACACTTCGGCGTTGTCAGCTTTCAGACCTGCGGCTTCCAGGGCATCGCGCACGGCGCCCATCTCTTCCCAGGCGGTGTAAACGTCAATCGCGCCGTCGTCAAAGGTCACAACGTCTTCAGCACCGGCTTCCAGCGCCGCGTCCATAATCACATCTTCGTCGCCCGCTTCGAAAGAGATCACCCCTTTCTTGCTGAACAGGTACGCCACGGAACCGTCGGTCCCCAGGTTACCGCCGCACTTGTTGAAGGCATGACGCACTTCAGCAACGGTACGGTTACGGTTATCACTGAGGCATTCCACCATAATGGCAGAACCGGCCGGGCCGTAACCTTCATAAATGATGGTTTCCATGTTCGCGTCTTCGTCACCGCCCACGCCGCGCGCAATCGCACGGTTGAGGGTGTCACGCGTCATGTTGTTGGACAGGGCTTTATCTATCGCCGCGCGCAGACGCGGGTTAGATGCCGCATCGCCCCCACCCAGACGGGCTGCAGTGACCAGCTCGCGGATGATTTTGGTGAAGATCTTACCGCGCTTGGCATCCTGTGCCGCTTTGCGGTGTTTGGTGTTGGCCCATTTACTATGACCTGCCATAAATATTTCCTCAAAAAGCGCGCCTGCTCAGGCGGCGTTAATTACAAATTCTTCAATCGCCTGCCGGTTGCTCCACGATTTGGTTAACGCCGCGGCTGCGGTCGCATCCAGCCATTGCCAGGCCAGATGTTCGCTGATCAGAATCGGACGTTCGTGGGGCAGCGCAAGACAGAACCAGGATTCCGTATTGCGCTCAATACCCGGCGCATAGCGATGACGCAAATGAGTAAAGATCTCAAACTCTATCGTGCGCTGACAGTCGATTAAGGTCAGTTGCTCGCCGGCAACGTCGATATCGACCTCTTCCTTTACTTCGCGCACGGCAGTCTGCGACGCGCTTTCCCCCTCTTCCAGGCTGCCGGTTACCGACTGCCAGAAATCAGGATCGTCACGTCGCTGCAGCATCAGCACCCGTTTCGTGTCCTGCGCGTAGATCACGACCAGTACCGAGACGGGTTGCTTAAACGCCATATCAGTTGTTCTCAGCCTTTTTCACCACTTCGATACCCAGCTCGCTCAGCGAGGTCGGATTGGCGAAGCTCGGCGCTTCGGTCATCAGACAGGCAGCCGCGGTGGTTTTCGGGAAGGCAATAACGTCACGAATATTGTCGGTGCCGGTCAGCAGCATGGTCAGGCGATCCAGACCAAAGGCCAGGCCCGCGTGCGGCGGCGTACCGTATTTCAGCGCGTCCAGCAGGAAGCCAAACTTCTCGCGCTGTTCCTGCTCGTTAATACCGAGGATACCGAAGACGGTCTGCTGCATTTCGCTGCGGTGAATACGCACCGAACCGCCGCCCACTTCGTAGCCGTTAATAACCATGTCGTAGGCGTTAGCAATGGCCGTTTCCGGCGCGGCTTTCAGCTCGTCGGCGGTCATGTCGCTCGGCGCGGTGAACGGATGGTGCATTGCGCTCAGGCCGCCTTCGCCGTTTTCCTCGAACATCGGGAAGTCGATAACCCACAGCGGCGCCCATTTGGTTTCATCGGTCAGCGCCAGGTCTTTACCCAGCTTCAGACGCAGCGCGCCCAGCGCATCGGCAACCACTTTCTTGCTGCCCGCGCCGAAGAAGACCATATCGCCGTCCTGCGCACCGGAACGCTCAAGGATCGCTTCCACGATTTCAGCATTCAGGAATTTCGCCACCGGACTGGTGATACCTTCAAGACCTTTCGCACGCTCGTTGACTCTAATGTACGCCAGGCCTTTCGCGCCGTAGATCTCGATAAATTTGCCGTACTCGTCAATCTGTTTACGGCTCAGGGTGGCACCACCCGGAACGCGCAGCACGGCAACGCGGCCTTTGGCATCGTTGGCCGGGCCGGAGAAGACGGCAAACTCAACGTCTTTCAGCAGGTCAGCGACGTCCACCAGCTCCATCGGGTTACGCAGATCTGGTTTATCGGAGCCGTAACGACGTTCGGCTTCAGCAAAGGTCATGATCGGGAAGTCGCCCAGATCCACGCCTTTGATCTCCAGCCACAGCTGGCGAACCATCGCTTCCATGATTTCACGCACCTGCGGTGCGGTCATAAAGGAGGTTTCCACGTCGATTTGGGTAAATTCAGGCTGACGGTCAGCGCGCAGGTCTTCGTCACGGAAGCATTTTACGATCTGATAGTAGCGGTCGAAGCCGGACATCATCAGCAGCTGTTTGAACAGCTGTGGGGACTGCGGCAGCGCGTAGAATTTGCCTTTATGAACGCGGCTCGGGACCAGATAGTCACGCGCCCCTTCCGGGGTCGCTTTGGTCAGCATCGGCGTTTCGATGTCGAGGAAGTTATGGTCATCCATAAAGCGGCGCACGAAGCTGGTGATCTTCGCACGGGTTTTCAGGCGCTGGGCCATTTCCGGACGACGCAGGTCAAGGTAGCGGTACTTGAGACGCGCTTCTTCGGTGTTGACGTGATTGGAGTCAAGCGGCAGCGCATCTGAACGGTTAATGATGTTCAGGTCAGATGCCAGCACTTCAATCGCACCGGTCGCCATGTCGGCGTTAACGTTTTTTTCGTCACGGGCACGCACGGTGCCGGTGACCTGAATGCAGAACTCATTGCGCAGTTCGGAAGCCAGTTTCAGCGCATCCGCACGATCCGGGTCGAAGAACACCTGAACGATGCCCTCGCGATCGCGCATATCAATAAAAATAAGGCTGCCGAGATCGCGGCGACGGTTGACCCAACCACACAACGTCACCTGCTGGCCCACGTGGGACTGTCGAAGCTGTCCGCAATATTCTGTACGCATGAGATATCCCTTAACTTAGCCGCAGGCCGATTGTCGCCCGCCTTGCAGGCAATACTGTCGCAGCTTTAGCTGAATGTCACAACTGGATGAAAAAAGGCGGCTATTATACTGAAAATTCGGCCACAGGATAAGAGCGCTGCGGCAAGAAGCGCATTACCTGCACGCTTCTTGCGCATTCTCACAAAAATTAACAAAAAGTGTAAACCCTTCCGGGCGGTTTACCGCGTAAGGTACGGGTTTAGCCGTTCATTTAACAGGAGTCTACATGCTGGAGTTAAACGCAGCCAAAACCGCGCTGGTGGTGATCGATCTACAGGAAGGTATTCTGCCATTCGCCGGTGGGCCTTATAGCGCGGATGCCGTGGTCAGCCAGGCCGCACGCCTGGCGGAAAAGTGTCGCGAAGCCGGTTCGCCGGTATTTCTGGTACGCGTTGGCTGGTCGGCTGATTTTGCCGAAGCCCTGAAACAGCCGGTTGATGCGGCAATGGGCGGACATTCTCTGCCGGACAACTGGTGGACCTGGGCGGAGAAGCTCGGCAAAAAAGAGAGCGATATCGAGATCACCAAACGTCAGTGGGGCGCGTTCTACGGCACCGATCTGGAGCTGCAGCTGCGTCGCCGTGGCATCGAGACCATTCTGCTTTGCGGGATTTCGACCAATATCGGCGTCGAATCCACCGGTCGTAACGCCTGGGAACTGGGCTTTAATCTGATTGTGGCCGAAGACGCCTGCAGCGCCGCCGACGCGGAGCAACATCAGGGCAGCATGACCCATATCTTCCCGCGTATTGGCCGGGTTCGCACCACCGACGAGATCCTCGCCGCGCTATGATCTACGTGGGCTTACCCCAATGGTCGCACCCGAAATGGGTGCGCCTTGGCATCACCGGTCTGGAAGAGTATGCCCGCCACTTTAACTGCGTGGAGGGCAATACGACGCTCTACGCGCTGCCGAAACCTGAGGTGGTCGACCGCTGGCGTCAGCAAACCGGAGATGATTTCCGTTTCTGCTTTAAATTCCCGGCGACCATTTCCCATCAGGCGGCCCTGCGCAACTGTGGCGATCTGACGGCGGAATTTTTTGACCGTCTGTCGCCTCTGGATGACCGGATAGGCCAGTACTGGCTTCAGCTTCCAGCCCGCTTCGGTCCGCGTGACCTTCCCACCCTGTGGCAGTTCCTCGACGCGCTGCCGAAAGCCTTTACCTACGGGGTTGAAGTTCGCCATCCCGCCTTCTTTGCCAAAGGTGAAGAGGAAAAGCAGCTCAATCAGGGGCTACACGCCCGGGGCGTCAACCGCACCATCCTCGACAGTCGGCCCGTGCACGGCGCGGTGCCGCACAGTGAGGCGATCATGGAAGCCCAGCGGAAAAAGCCAAAGCTGCCGGTTCATGCGGTGGTTACCGCCAGCGCTCCGATGGTGCGCTTTATCGGCAGCGATAATATGCAGCAGAACCTTGAGCTGTTTAACGTCTGGCTAAATACCCTGCCACGCTGGGAGCAACACGCCACGCCCTGGCTGTTTTTACACACCCCGGATATCGCCCAGGCCCCGGAGCTGGTCGCCAGCCTGTGGCCTGCGCTGCAACAGGCGCTCCCGTCAGTTGGAAACTTACCCGCAATCCCACAACAGTCTTCTCTTTTCTGATCGAGGCGAGCTATCATAGTAGTTGCCGTCGGGCAGTCCATCAGGGATCAGGGAGTTAGTATGGTTAGCGCGCTATACGCTGTTTTGGGTGCGTTGTTATTACTCAAGTTTTCTTTTGACGTTGTACGTATGCGGATGCAGTACCGGGTTGCCTATGGCGATGGCGGTTTCAGCGAACTCCAGAACGTGATTCGCATTCACGGCAATGCGGTGGAATATATTCCCATCGGCTTAATCCTGCTGCTGTTTATGGAGATGAACGGCGCGGAAACCTGGATGGTACACGTTTGTGGGATCCTGCTGATTGCCGGGCGTCTGATGCACTACTATGGCCTTCACCACCGTCTTTTCCGCTGGCGTCGCAGCGGGATGAGCGCGACCTGGTGTTCGCTGGTGCTGATGGCAGTGGCTAATCTGTGGTATATGCCCTGGGAGTTGGTTTTCTCCGTGCGTTAGCGCACAATACGCCACTTTATTTTTCCCGGATTTTTTTGTTATGTCAGACCGCGACACGCTTTTTGCTGCGCCTATTGCCAGCCTGGGCGACTGGACCTTTGATGAACGGGTAGCCGAAGTCTTCCCGGATATGATCCAGCGCTCGGTGCCGGGCTACTCCAATATTATCTCAATGATCGGCATGCTGGCCGGGCGCTTTGTGCAGCCCGGAACGCGCGTCTACGATCTCGGCTGCTCTCTGGGCGCGGCCACCCTCTCCGTGCGCCGCAATATCGCCCACGAAGGCTGCAATATCATCGCGGTCGATAACTCTCCGGCGATGGTCGAACGCTGCCGTCGCCATATTGACGCTTACAAAGCGCCCACGCCGGTTGAGGTTGTGGAAGGCGATATTCGCGATATCAATATTGAAAATGCCTCTATGGTGGTGCTCAATTTTACCCTGCAGTTCCTGGAGCCGGTCGAGCGCCAGCTGCTGCTGGATAAAATTTATCAGGGACTGAATCCTGGCGGTGCGCTGGTACTGTCAGAAAAGTTCAGCTTTGAAGATGCCCAGGTCGGTGAGCTGCTGTTCAATATGCATCATGATTTTAAACGCGCTAACGGCTACAGCGAGCTGGAGATCAGCCAGAAGCGCAGTATGCTGGAAAACGTGATGCGTACCGATTCCGTCGAGACCCATAAAGCCCGTCTGCGTCAGGCCGGGTTTGCCCATAGCGAACTCTGGTTCCAGTGCTTTAACTTTGGTTCCCTGATCGCGCTGAAAGAAGGAGCCGCAGAATGATTGAGTTCGCCAGCTTCTATCAGCTGATCGCCAAAAGCCCGCTGGCCCACTGGCTGGAAACCCTGCCGGCACAGCTCGGCACCTGGCAGCGTGAAAATCAGCACGGTAAGTTTAAGCAGTGGTCCAACGCCGTTGAATTTATGCCGGAGATGACCCCGCATCATCTGGATCTGCTTAACGGGGTGATTGCGCAAAGCGAAACCCCGCTGGGCGACGGTCAGATCCGCCGTATCGAGACGCTGCTCCGCAATCTGATGCCGTGGCGTAAAGGGCCCTTCTCCCTTTACGACGTAAATATCGACACGGAATGGCGCTCTGACTGGAAGTGGGATCGCGTGCTGCCGCACCTGTCGGATCTACGCGGGCGTACTATCCTCGATGTGGGCTGCGGTAGCGGCTACCACATGTGGCGAATGATTGGCGCTGGCGCTGCGCTTACGGTGGGTATCGACCCGATGCAGCTGTTCCTCTGCCAGTTTGAAGCCGTGCGGAAGCTGCTGGGCAACGATCAGCGTGCACATCTTCTGCCTCTGGGTATCGAGCAGCTTCCGGCGCTGCAGGCCTTTGATACCGTCTTCTCGATGGGCGTGCTCTACCACCGCCGTTCCCCGCTTGAACATCTCTGGCAGTTAAAAGATCAGCTGGTCAGCGAAGGCGAACTGGTGCTGGAAACTCTGGTGGTGGAAGGCGACGAAAACACCGTTCTGGTCCCGGGCGAGCGTTATGCGCAGATGCGCAACGTCTACTTTATCCCGTCTGCCCCGGCGCTTAAAAACTGGCTGGAAAAATGCGGCTTTGTTGACGTGCGCATTGTGGACGTGTCCGTCACCTCCACCGACGAGCAGCGCGGCACCGACTGGATGATCACCGAATCCCTGCCCGACTTCCTCGACCCGAACGACCACAGCAAAACCCTCGAAGGCTATCCGGCCCCGATGCGCGCGGTGCTTATTGCTAAAAAACCGTAACCCGCGCTCAGTGCAGTTTATCCTAAATATTTCGAGTTACGGCAAGGCGGCAACGAGTGAGAGACCGGGAGCTTACACCAGTAAGTGACCGGTTCGAGCGAGGCGGCCAACGCAGTTGTAGCTCGAAAGATGACGGAGAAACTAAAAAAAGGCCCCTGTTTAATTGGCAGGGGCCTGGTACAAGAACATCATATTGGGCGATATGATGCGCGGTAAAAATCGGTTCTAACGCTGTTGATGACGGGCAATCATCGACTTCATCACCGCTACGGCTTCACCATCCACACCGTAACGGGCGTATTCATCTGCGTCCGCATCGGCCGACATTGACAGACCCGTATTGCGATAACGCATTGGCGACGGCGTCCATTTTCCGGCGGAGCTGTGCACTTCTCTCACCCCGGCATCAAGAAACTGCTGCAGGTTTGCGGCGCGCACGCCTGCACCGGCCATTATGATTGGGACACCGGAACGGGCTGTGAGTTCCGTAATTAATTTCAGTCCTTTTTCTGCACTGGCCTGCTGGCCGGAGGTTAATATCCTCGCCACGCCCAGTTCAGCAAGGTTATCAAAGGCCTGCTGCGGATCGGCGCACATATCAAATGCGCGATGAAAAGTGACCGCCATTCCCCCGGCCGCAGTCATAATCTGCCGCATCCTCGGCATATCGACTTCGCCATCCTGATTCAGCACGCCGGTGACCAGACCGGGAAACCCCAGCGCCCTGACGTGACGAATATCTTCCAGAATGGCGGTAAATTCGCTGTGGCTGTAAAAAAAATCGCCGCCGCGAGGCCGTATAATCGGGTGTACCGGGATAGTGACCGTTTCTCGCGTCGCCTGCAGTACCCCGGTGGAGGGCGTCAGCCCGCCCTCTTTGGGCGCGGCGCAGAGTTCAATCCTGTCCGCACCATTCTGCTGTGCAGTCAGCGCGCTCTCGGTGCTATAACAGCAAATTTCCAGCAGCGTCATCGCGTTTCTCCTTAACGTTCGCTGGCGACGATAGCCTCAATCGACCAGGGGTGGAATTTCAGGGTAACCTTGCCGTCGGTAACCGCCAGCGTCGGGTTCGGCAGACGCTCGCGTTCGCCGCGTGGGGAGCTGGTTTTCACCGCAATCCCCGGCTGGCTCAGTCCTTCATCGCTGAGCAGCGCCAGCGCACGCGCATTCAGGGTTTCCGGCTCGCCAGGCAGCACGATCTCAATATGCTCCCAGCCTTCATGAGGATAGCGCTTTTCTCCCGGCCAGGGCAGTTCGACCACGCTAAACCGCCAGTGGGCGACGCACACCGGCTGATGCAATTTAAACAGGCAGATAGGACGACCGTTGATCGTATTTTCCGACAGCAGTTCGCCGCACTGCTCCAGACCCTGACGCCAGCGCTCGGCGGTGGCGTTTTGATGACAGCGCAGGGAGATATGGTCGGCGTCAAGAGGCGCAATATCCAGCCCCAGTCTTTCGACCAGGGCGTGCAACGCCTCACTGAAACGGGGAAGATCCGCCGCAATATCCTGAAGTGAGTCAATGTTCTGCCAGTCGGTCATGATTCGGTCTCTGCTCGTCAATGAAGGGGCTAATCTACCCTGGTGCGTCCGGGCAACCAACCGCTGAGCGCACGACGGGTTATTTTCTCTCCAGTGGAACAGCGCAACCCGGCACAGAGCGGCCCCGGTGCTGACGCCATCGGGCAAATGCAGTATACTCCCGCCTTAATTTATCCACACCCTGGCGCCGCACCAGCCTTTATCTTGCTGCTGCGCCATTAAAGTAAGGTATTCCGGTGAACATTCAGGCTCTTCTCTCAGCAAAAGTCAGTCAGGCCATGATTGCGGCGGGTGCACCCGCCGATTGCGAACCTCAGGTTCGTCAGTCCGCGAAAGTACAGTTTGGCGATTATCAGGCCAACGGCATGATGGCGGTGGCGAAACAACTGCGCATGGCCCCGCGACAGCTTGCAGAGCAGGTCCTGACCCATCTTGACCTCAGCGGCATTGCCAGCAAGATTGAGATCGCCGGTCCGGGTTTTATTAATATCTTCCTTGAGCCAGCCTTCCTGGCGGAACACGTCACCGCAGCGCTTAAATCAGAGCGTCTTGGCATTACACTGCCCGCACAGCAGACCATTGTGGTCGACTACTCCGCCCCTAACGTGGCCAAAGAGATGCACGTAGGTCACCTGCGCTCGACCATTATCGGCGACGCAGCGGTACGCACCCAGGAGCTCCTTGGCCACAAGTTGATCCGCGCTAACCACGTCGGCGACTGGGGCACCCAGTTCGGAATGCTGATCGCGTACCTGGAGAAACAGCAGCAGAACAACGCCGGTGAAATGGCCCTCGCTGACCTGGAAGTGTTCTACCGCGAAGCCAAAAAACACTACGACGAAGACGAAGCCTTTGCCGAACGCGCGCGTGGTTACGTCGTGAAATTGCAGGGCGGAGACGAATACTGCCGCGAGATGTGGCGCAAGCTGGTCGATATCACCATGGCCCAGAACCAGGCGACCTATGAGCGCCTGAACGTCACCCTGACCCGCAAAGACGTCATGGGTGAAAGCCTCTATAACCCGATGCTGCCGGGCATCGTTGCCGATCTGAAAGCCAAAGGTCTGGCGGTAGAGAGCGAAGGCGCGACCGTGGTCTTCCTTGACGAATTCAAAAACAAAGAAGGCGAGCCGATGGGCGTCATCATCCAGAAAAAGGATGGCGGCTATCTGTACACCACGACCGATATTGCCTGTGCGAAATACCGTCATGAGACGCTGCATGCGGACCGTGTGCTCTACTATATCGACTCCCGTCAGCACCAGCACCTGATGCAGGCCTGGACCATCGTGCGTAAAGCGGGCTATATCCCGGAAGCCATGAAGCTGGAACACCATATGTTCGGCATGATGCTGGGTAAAGACGGTAAGCCGTTCAAAACCCGCGCCGGTGGCACCGTGAAGCTCTCCGATCTGCTGGACGAAGCGCTGGAACGCGCCCGCGTGCTGGTGGCGGAGAAGAACCCGGATATGCCCGCCGACGAGCTGCAGAAGCTGGCGAACGCCGTGGGCATTGGCGCGGTGAAATATGCCGATCTGTCGAAAAGCCGCACCACGGACTACGTCTTCGACTGGGACAATATGCTGGCCTTCGAGGGCAATACCGCGCCTTATATGCAGTATGCCTATACCCGCGTGCTGTCCGTCTTCCGTAAAGCCGACATTGACGAGAGCACCCTGATCAATGCCAATGTGATCCTTACCGAAGATCGTGAAGCGCAGCTGGCCGCCCGTCTGCTGCAGTTCGAAGAGACCCTGACCGTAGTGGCTCGCGACGGTACGCCGCATGTAATGTGTGCTTATCTGTACGAACTGGCCGGTCTGTTCTCCGGCTTCTACGAGCACTGCCCTATCCTCAGCGCCGAAAGCGAAGAGGTGCGCAACAGCCGCCTGAAACTGGCGCTGCTGACGGCGAAAACACTGAAGATGGGTCTGGATACCCTGGGTATCGAAACCGTCGAGCGGATGTAATAACAAGGCCCCGGTGACTCACCGGGGCCTTGTCAGAAACGAGGGCGGGATTATCCCGCCCTTTTTTTATCAGAAATATTTCCGCAGATACTCTGTCAGACACAGCATTGCCATCGCCTGACCGTAGGGCATGGAGGTGCGCGGGATCTGACGGTAAAACTCCAGATCGCTGCCCATCCCGGTACCGAACGATACCTGCAGCAGTTCGCCCTCCGGCGAAATATTCTGCACGACCGCTTTAATCGCCTTTTCCGCCACCGGCACATACTGCGGGTCGACATAGCGCATCCGTAACGCCTTGAGGATCCCGTAGGCAAAGCCCGCGGTGGCCGAGGCTTCCAGGTAGGAGTTCGGATCGTCCAGCAGCGTATGCCAGAGTCCGCTCTCATCCTGACACGTCGCCAGCGCGGCGATCTGCGCGTTCAGCACCTGTACCAGATAGCGACGCACGGCGCTGTTTTCCGGCAGATCGACCAGCTCAAGGAAGTCCGGGATAACGATGGTCAGCCAACTGTTGCCACGCGCCCAGCGGGCGTGGGCAAAGTTATGCTTGCCGTCGTAGTTCCAGCCGTGGAACCACAGCCCGGTTTCCCTGTCCATCAGGTTCTGCACGTGCAGCAGGAACTGATAGGTCGCCTCTTCCACATAGTCCGGACGGTTAAGCAGTTTGCCGATTTTGGCCAGCGGCAGCACGGTCATCATCAGGGTATCGTCCCACATCTGCTGGTGGTTCTCTTCCGCCAGGGTGATGTGCTGCATACCGCCATGCTCGGTGCGCGGCATCTCATGCATCGCCCACTCCGCCCAGGTTTCCAGCCACGGCAGGTATGCCGGGTTACCGGTCTCTTCGTAACGGTACGCCAGGGTCAGGAACGGCGCCATGGTATTGACGTTTTTGGTGGTGGCCCCTTCCGCAAAGCGGTCGGTGAACCAGCCATCAATAGTGTCGCGCATGGTGTTATCCCCGGTCTGGCGATAATACTGATACATGCCGTACAGCCCGATACCGTGGGTCCATTCCCAGCCGGCCCAGCCTTTGGTGTCGATGACCCGCCCGTCGTCCAGTCGCAGTAGAAACTCACCGCTGTTATCGTGGATATTGACCAGGTTATGAGTCACTTTCTGGATCAATGTCTTTAGCTCGTCGCGCGCAATAAAGCGCTCGGGCTGACGAAGTAACGGGCTGTGTTTGACAGGCCAAACCTTCATAATATTAACCTCTGTTATATGTCGAACTCAGTGAAACGGAATCTTTCAGCGGCGGAGCAGCCGGTTTGTTACGGTTGAGATAGCCGATATTGTTGTTGCCCCACAGGGATTCGTAAGGCATCCCCGCCAGCATCTCTACCGTGGCGCGGGCTTCAGGCGTAATGCTCTCTGGCATCGCATGACCCGATTCGCGCATTTTCGCCGTCTCTTCGCGCAGGACGCTGTGCGTCTGCAGATTGAGCTTAAAGCGCAGGGAGACGAGGAAACCGCAGCACAGCACCACCACGGTGCCGAAGCACAGAATCATCATAATGGTGTGGCTGACTTCCGGCGGCTGGGTTTTCGCCCCGGAGACAAAGCCGGACATCTGCATCACGATCCCCACCAGCATCACCGCACCAGCCTGAGAAGCCTTGCGGGTCAGTGTCATGATCCCGGCGAAGATCCCTTCGCGGCGCTGGCCGGTCACGACTTCATCCACATCGGCGATATAGGTGTAGGTATTCCACGGCACGTAGTTGATCCCACCGCGTCCCAGACCTGCAATCGCAGAAATCAGCAGCAGCAGCGCATAAATGTCGCTCATTCCGGCGTAGTACAGTGCCCCGTAGGAGAGCGCGCTGAGACCAAACAGTACCACCACCATCCGGTAGGACGGAGCCGGTCCGAAGCGGATACAGAGCGGGATCATGGCGATAACCGCAATAAACTGGAAGATAGCCATCGTGCCCAGCAGGTTAGAGGCCATGGAGGCTTCCTGCATCAGCACAAACACCACGTAGTAGGTAAAGACGGCGTTGAACACGTCCTGGGCGATATAGCCCCCGAGGTACATCCCCAGATGCTGACGGAAGATTTTAATCCGTAGCGTGGAGGTCAGCTCAACGTTAAGGCGCTTGAGGCTCTGTGTCAGCGTCAGACTCTTTTTCTCCTCTTCCGCACGCAGGGCCGCTTCGGTCCATTCAGAACGCGGACGTTCCCAGGTGAAGACCCAGACCAGGGTCAGCATAATGGCACACAGCACCGAGAACACGAGGCTGGCGTAGAAGAAGGAGATGGCGTTTTCTTTACCGAAGTGGGTCAGCAGGACGCCCGGCAGGAAGGAAGCCAGAATCGCCGACATCTGCGCCATAGAGATACGCGCGCCGGAGAATTTGGTTTTCTGCTTAAAGTCATCGGTCATTTCCGGCACCAGCGTTTCATACGGCACCAGAATCATGGTGTAGACGATATCAAACACCAGATACGTCAGCAGGTAATACCAGAAGCCCATATCTCCGACCCACATCAGCGAGTAGCTGAATACGCAGGGAATACCGAGCAGAATAAAGAATTTTCGGCGGCCAAAACGCTTGCCAAGCCAGGTGGTACCGAAGTTATCCGTCAGGAAGCCCATTAATGGACTGACGACGGCATCGAGAACCCTTGCCGCAGCAAAGATAAAGGTCGCTTCTATCGGCGACAGGCCGCAGAAGGTGGTGTAGAAGTACAGAAGCCATGCAGCCGTGAGCGCGGTGGTACCGGCTCCCAGAAAATCCCCCGACCCGTAGGCAAGGTAGTTAGCCAATCCTATTTTACGTGTTTTCATCGCCGTAAACCCTGTTTCTTTTTAGGAGACCCCCGGCAATCTGGCGTCGCCAGAGGGAGTACTTACACGGCTACAGTAAAAGTATGCGGGAAGGGATACCTTTTCGTTTCTGCCATCGGATTAGCCTTGATGGCAAAAACGCAAAGAGTTGTGGCACGCGCGTCACTGATTTATAAAACAGCGTTTCTTGTGTATCAAAAGAGGGGTGCGATTTTGCGAGCCAGCCTTCAAAAAAACTGAAGACTGGTGAAAAGAGAGGCAGTTATAGCTTATTTATAGTTCACAATAACCCGGTTACTGAGCACCTGTAGCGGAGGATAGAGCCGTCCGCTGCCGGGCACGTCCCAGACGAAACGCATCGGCTCGATGGCCGGAATGCCGGAAAAGGCGCGGGTTGAACCGCTTTCGGCATCCAGCTCAACGCACTGGCTTTGCGAACAGAGGCGCACCAGCAGATTGGCCGGCGTCGGGCCAACCAGTTTATAGTCCCACTGCACCACCGTGACCAGACCGTTAACCGGCTGCGGCGGTGACAGGGGTGACGATGACGCAGCCACGCCCCGGTTTTGCATAATCACGCCGACGCTGCTCGCCATCCAGGCACCCTCACCTGCCGCATTCACCAGCAGCGGCATCAGCACGATGATTCCCGCAAGCCAGCGACGCATTATTTGCCTCCAATCGTGGCGGTCATACGGATATTACGGTTATCCGAGAGCTCCATATTCGAGAGCACCACCAGCTGCGACAGGCTGCGACGCAGGAAGCGTGAAAGCAGCGGACGCAGGGCATGATTGACCAGCAGCACCGGCGGTGCGCCAAGCATTTCCTGGCGCGACAGGGCTTCCTGCGTCTGCTCCAGAAGACGATCCGCCAGACCCGGCTCAAGGCCACCACCGCCCTGCAGGGCCTGCAGCAGCAGACGTTCCAGCGGTGTATCCAGCCCGATAACCTGCACCTCTTCGTTACCCGGGAACCACTGCTGGGTAATCGCCCGACCCAGCGCGACGCGCACGACGGCGGTCAGCTCGTTTGGATCCGGCTGAATCGGCGCATGTTCCGCCAGGGTTTCGATGATGGTCCGCATATCACGGATAGCCACTTTCTCATCCAGCAGGTTTTGCAACACCTTATGCAGGGTCGTCAGCGTCAGGACGCCGGGGACCAGATCGTCGGTGAGCTTCGGCATTTCCTGGCTTACGCGATCCAGCAGCTGCTGCGCTTCCTGACGACCAAACAGGTCCGGAGAGAATTTGCTGATCAGATGGTTAAGGTGCGTCGCCACAACGGTACTGGCCTCAACCACGGTAAAGCCCTGGATTTGCGCCTGCTCTTTGAGGGCGCTTTCAATCCACACTGCGGCCAGGCCAAAGGCCGGATCAATCGTCGGCTCACCGGGCAGCGAACCTGCGGCGGTGCCGGGGTTAATCGCCAGCCAGCGGCCCGGATAGGCCTCACCGCTGCCGATTTCGACCCCTTTCATCAGAATACGGTAGCGCGCAGGCGGCAGATCCATATTGTCGCGGATATGCACCACCGGCGGCAGGAAGCCGACATCCTGAGCGAATTTCTTACGAATACTGCGAATACGGCCCAGGAGTTCACCGTCCTGCTGGAAATCCACCATCGGGATCAGGCGGTAACCCACTTCCATTCCCAGGGTGTCTTCCAGCTGCACATCGTTCCAGCTGGCTTCAACCGCCTGGCCGTTTTCCGGCATTTTAAGCTGAACGGTTTCCTGGGGCTCGGCCTGTTCGCGACCGCGCAGCCACCAGGCCAGGCCTAACAGCATGGCGGTAAACAGCAGGAAGACGAAGTTAGGCATTCCCGGTACCAGACCCAGCAGGCCCAGTACGCCGGCGCTGAGCAGCATAACGTTCGGGTTGCTGAACAGCTGGGTCACCATCTGCTGGCCCACGTCCTGATCGGTCGCCACGCGGGTCACGATAACACCGGCCGCGGTGGAGATAACCAGCGCCGGGATCTGTGCGACCAGGCCGTCACCGATAGTTAACAGGGTGTAAGCTTCAGCAGCTTTCCCCATATCCATATCGTGCTGCAGAACACCGACCAGCAGACCGCCGACGATGTTAATCACCATGATAAGGATACCGGCGATGGCATCGCCGCGAACGAACTTACTCGCACCGTCCATGGAACCGTAGAAGTCGGCTTCCTGGGTGACATCAGAGCGGCGTTTTTTCGCTTCTTCTTCACCAATCAATCCGGCGTTCAGGTCGGCGTCAATCGCCATCTGTTTACCCGGCATCCCGTCAAGGACGAAACGGGCGCCCACTTCGGCGATACGCCCGGCACCCTTGGTGATAACCATAAAGTTGATGATAACGAGGATAATAAACACCACGATACCGATGGCGAAGTTGCCGCCGACCAGGAAGTGACCGAAGGCTTCAACCACCTTACCTGCTGCCGCACCGCCCGTATGCCCATCCATCAGGATAATACGGGTGGAGGCAACGTTAAGCGCCAGGCGCAAGAGCGTGGTAAACAGCAGAATGGTCGGGAACGCGGCGAAATCCAGGGTACGCTGAGTGAACATCGCCACCAGCAGCACCATGATGGAGAGCGCGATGTTAAAGGTAAAAAGCAGGTCGAGAACAAACGCCGGCAGCGGCAGCACCATCATCGACAGAATAAGTAAAATCAGCACCGGCCCGGCAAGGATCTGCCATTGGGTCGATTTCAGATTGGTGGGCAGTCGCAGCATTGCTACCAGATTAGCCATCGGTGTCCTTCTCATTCATAAAATCCAGCGCCTCTGGCACCGGAAGATTGTCAGGTTTTTTCGGTTGCTGTCCGCCAGCAAGACGCCAGCGTTTAAGCTGCCATACCCAGGCCAGCACCTCGGCCACCGCTGCGTACAGCTGGCCGGGGATCTGCTGACCAATTTCAGCATGACGGTAAAGCGCACGCGCCAGCGGCGGTGCTTCAAGAATCGGTACCCGATTTTCGGTCCCGACTTCACGAATACGCAGGGCGATAAGACCGGCCCCTTTTGCCACCACCCGTGGCGCACTCATTTTGTTTTCGTCGTATTTCAGCGCGACCGAGTAGTGCGTCGGGTTGGTAACGATAACGTCCGCGGTCGGCACATCCGTCATCATCCGTCGGCGTGCCGCTGCGCGCTGCATCTGGCGAATACGCTGCTTAACATGCGGATCGCCTTCATTATTTTTGTACTCGTCGCGGATATCCTGCCGAGACATGCGTAATTTTTTGATATGGCTGTGGATCTGCCAGAATACGTCGAAACCGACCATCGGGATTATTCCCAGGGTCACCAGCAGCGCGCAGAGCCCGACAATGTCGAGGGCGTTACCCATTGCCGTAAAGGGCGATTCGCTGATAAGGCGCATCATATCCGGCCAGTGATGCCACAGATAAAAACCGGCGACGCTGCCAAGCAGGACCGTTTTAAGGATCGCCTTCAGCAATTCCGCGGCGGTTTGCGCCGAGAACATGCGCTTAATCCCCGGCAGCGGATTCAGTTTATCCAGCTTTAAGGCCAGGGATTTCGTGCTGAAAATCAGTCCGCCCAGCATCACCGGAGCGACCAGGGCGACAATCATCACGCCGGTTATCAGCGGCAGCAGCGCAAACAGCGCCTCTTTAATCAGCAGAATAATCTGCCCGAGGATAACTTTCGGATCGTTAACGATGCTGTGGTCAAAACGCAGCCCGCCCGACAACAGCGCCGCCAGCCGATTCGCCAGCGATGCCCCCCCGAGCCAGATCACGCTCACGCCGACCAGCAGCGACAGCAACGACGTCAGCTCTTTCGATCGGGGGATCTGCCCGTCTTCCCTCGCCTTATCTAGTTTGTGGGGTGTGGGGGCTTCTGTTTTATCGTCGTTGTCTTCTGCCACAGCGAGCAATCCGCGTCTAAATATCTACGCGTATCATGCCAGCCAGGGCGTTGGCTAATGAAAGGATTACAGTGAGATTTGTACGCTTATTTTGCTTTTAACTAATTTGACATTGGGTTACATCAATCTGCGACGCGTCTCGAGCATTCATATCTTTACCCACGGTTCAGATAGAAACCCTCCTGAACGCTATGCCAGGTCTGTTCGTTAAGTGACAGGAAACCTGCAAATGATGCAGCTTTCACTTTTCAGGAAAAGGGAGACCAGTTTTCCAGATAAAGAAACTTACCGTGTCGACGAATTTTGAATCGGCTTCTGCATAGGTGGCGGCATTGTGTCCTCCCTGACGGTAAGCCAACACCAGCACATTTCGCGGCGAGTTTATCGCCTGTAACCGGGCGGCAAATTTAGCTGTTTGCCAGGGGGGGACGCGCGGGTCCTGCAGGCCTACCGTTAACAAGACGGGAGGATAACGTTTCCCAGGCTCCAGATGCTGATAAGCATCTATTTTCAATAAATTCTGCCTGCCTGACAGTGTCAACGGTGAGCCGAGCTCTTCATAGTTCATCACCCCTATTGGAATTTTATCCAGTCGACTGGTGTTAAGCATTCCGACGTCTATCGCTACAGCAGAAAATAGTTCCGGGCGACGGGTCAGAGCCATACCCATGATAATTCCACCGGCGCTCTCACCGCTGATCACAAGTTTTGACGGAGATGTATAGTGATTATCGATAAGATATTCAGCACATTGAATAAAATCTGTTATGGAATTTTCTTTCTTATTCGCTCTTCCTCCTTCGTGCCATGCTGGCCCCAGCTCACCGCCTCCGCGTACATGCGCAATAGCAAGAGTGCCGCCCTGTTCAAGCCAGAGCAGACGGGACAGATCGAATACAGGAAACGTACTCACGCCATAAGCACCATAAGCCGTCAACCAGGTGGGTGTCGTACCATTGCGCTTAATCCCTTTACGGTAAATCAAGGTAAGCGGGATACGAACATTTTCTGTTGTGGTTACCCATTTTTCATCCGCCACATAGTCTGCCAGCGGCTGGTTTATCGGCGGTATTAATCCTGTATTTTGGATAACATTATCCACAGGCTGATAATGATAAATAACGGGGGACTTAAGCCACCCCTGGCGGGTGAAGAGAATTTTCTGACTATCGATGCTGGCGAATATAGCACTCACCTCTTCATCTGAGGGGACAGGTATTGCCTGGCGTTTATTTATGTCAGATAACGGGATACGCATGAATTTGCTGTTGCCGGTGTCATGATAGACCACATAGAGTGAATCACGGCTGATACTTAACTGTGTTAGCTCTCCATTCGACCAACTCATCACTGTCTCCCGGGGATATGTTGGTACAGTCAGATCGACTCGGGAGATATTATAACCTGATGAAGAATTATAACTTGCCAGATAAATCCATCTATCGGAATAGACAAAGGCAGAGACATTTTCCTCGGCGCCAACGAGTTTCGTCCATTTGAGCCTGCTATTATCATCAACGTGTTTTTTAGCGGAGAAAATATACCCACCATAACCGCTAATTGATTTTGAAAAGTAAACAATAAGGTATTCAGAATCAGGAGATGAGTACAGATTAACGTTTTCACATGATTTTTGCGCGAGTTCTGGAATAGCACGCCAGTCAAAAGTCATAACATCTCTGTAGCGCCCTAAATGATGAAGGTAGACCATGCCACAGGTTTGTCGGCCTGAGGCCGGAGTGGTGGCGTTGAGACTGTAATAAAATGACTGATTATCAGCGGCCCAGACAACATTAGGGTAGCGAACGGCGGGGATGCGATCGTCTAATACGACGTTATCAGCAACCCTGACAACCCTGATTTCAGTGCTTTCCATCCCATTTTTCGAGAGTCCAAACGCCACGAAGCGACCATCATGGGATGGGATAAAAAAATTAATCCCATAGCCAACAGGAGGATCGATTATCACCCGTTCAGGCTTTCTCTTTTGTTTCACAAACAATCGCAGATAGGGATATTCGGTGGTTGAGCGCAGATAAAAACGATTCTCTCCTGCATCATAAATATCAGAAATAGTAGGGGCCGTATTCGCTAACTCGCTCAACCTTTCTGCCAGCACATTTCTCCAGGGAAGAGCATGAAGTATGTTCGTCGCCTGACCTGAGCGTTTGCTTAACCAGCGTGCGGTCTCATGGGGGTTGGTTTCCATCCAGCGATAAGGGTCCATGTTGTCTCCATAACTCTTTTCGTTAGCATGCGCAAAAAAGAGACAGCCAGACAAAGCGAGGGTACCCATAAATACCAGCTTACTGACGCATTTTATTATCCGTATCAGGCGATCATCAAAAGTCAGCTCCTGTGACAACATATCAACTCCCTGAATTATCAATGGGCAATCGCTATGGCAACCATTTCACAGGAGAGTGATTTTTACTCAGACGCAGTTCAAAAAAGTCAGATGTCGCATTTTACAGTTTCGCGCCCAACCGACCGACTGGTGACAAAACTACAAATACTCAACGATGGCTATGGATTTAAGCTTACGTACGCAATCTTAGCGTCTTTAATCAAAGCCAGGCTCTATTCGGATTTACAAAAATGGGATGGAGTGGCCGATCTGGAAGTTAATGCCCACCTCCATCATCAGCAGATAGATTTCAAATCTCGATGCTTTGTTACAGATAGTTAAAAATGCGCTATTTCAAATGAAATAGCGCATTTCGGTCTGGCATCAGAAGCCGAGGCTGTCCAGCAGGTCGTCGACCTGGTCCTGGCTTGCCACTACGCCGGCTTTGCTGGTATCCATCTGCGGACCATTGAGCAGGCTGTCGCTTTCGCGCTTCGGCCGGTTCGGCTGATCCGGGATGTTCTCCAGCAGTACCATCAGCAGCTGACGCTCGATCTCCTGAACCACATCCATCATGCGCTTGATAACCTGACCGGTAAGGTCCTGGAAATCCTGCGCCATCATGATGTCGAGCAGCTGAGCGTTAGTGAAGCTGGTATGCCCAGGGACTTCACCCAGATACTGACGGGTATCGCTGACCAGCTCACGAGCGTCGGTCAGTTCAATCGGGTTTTCGAACCACTCATCCCAGCGTTTGGTCAGCGCTTTCGCACCGCTTTCCATCTCATCCTGATGCGGCTGAGAGGCTTCAACGCTGTTCAGGGCGCGTTCTGCTGCCTGTGCCGTCATCTGAACCACATAGTCCAGACGATCGCGGGCATCCGGGATCGCTTCTGCCGCTTCGGCAATCGCCTGATCCAGTCCCAGTTCACGCAGGCTGTCGCGCAGCATACGTGTCAGGCTACCGATGCGGGAGATAATCTCCGCAGCGGAGTGTTCTTCTGCAGGTTTCATTGAAGATGTCATTATGGTCAGGTCCTCACATGCCGAGCTTCTCGAAGATTTTGCCCAGTTTTTCTTCCAGAATTGCCGCAGTGAACGGCTTAACGACATAACCGCTGGCACCGGCCTGCGCTGCTGCGATGATGTTCTCTTTTTTGGCTTCTGCAGTAACCATCAGAACCGGCAATGATGACATTGCGCTATCGGCACGGATAGTTTTCAGCAGCTCCAGTCCGTCCATGTTTGGCATGTTCCAGTCAGAGATAACAAAGCCAAAGCCGCCGGCCTGCAGTTTGTTCAACGCGTCTACGCCGTCTTCGGCCTCTTCAACGTTGTTGAAACCCAGCTCTTTCAGCAGGTTGCGCACGATACGACGCATGGTGGAAAAGTCATCCACAACCAGAAACCTGAGCTCTTTATCCGCCATAAAACTACACTCCTCGTTAAATACGTATTGCCTGTCCGGCACTGATTTTCGCCAGCATTTGCTGGCTTACCTGGCTAAGATCGACCACTTCGCTAACGCCACCCATATTGATAGCTTCACGCGGCATGCCGAACACCACACAACTTGCTTCATTTTGCGCAATCGTCCAGGCGCCAGCCTGGTGCATCGCTAACATACCGGCAGCGCCGTCATTGCCCATCCCCGTGAGAATAACCCCCACGGCGTTGCGCCCTGCGTGTTTCGCCACCGAATGAAACAGCACATCAACGGACGGACGATGCCGGTTAACCGGATCCCCGTCGTGAATTTTTATCTGATAGTTCGCCCCGCTGCGGGCCAGCTCCATATGCCGGTCGCCCGGTGCAATATAGGCGTGTCCCGGCAGGACGCGTTCGCCGTCTTCCGCTTCTTTTACCGTGATCTGGCACAGCTTGTTCAGACGCTCGGCAAAGGATTTGGTAAAACCTGGCGGCATGTGCTGCGTAATCATGATCGCCGGGCTGGAGAGCGGCAGCGGCTGCAGCACGTGGCGAATCGCCTCCGTTCCACCGGTCGACGCGCCGATGGCGAGCAGTTTTTCCGAGCTCAGCAGCGGGCCAGCCTTCAGCGTGGTCGGCGCAGCAACCGGTTTATGCGCGGCCAGTCGCGCCCGTGACGCGGTGCGGACTTTTTCCGCGATCATTTCGCTGTACGCCAGCATCCCTTCGCGGATCCCCAGCTGGGGTTTGGTGACAAAATCAATCGCCCCCAGCTCCAGCGCGCGCAGCGTCACTTCCGAACCTTTACCGGTCAGCGAGGAAACCATCACCACCGGCATCGGGCGCAGACGCATCAGCTTCTCAAGAAAATCAAGCCCGTCCATACGAGGCATTTCAACATCGAGCGTCAGTACGTCGGGGTTGAATTTTTTAATTAAATCCCGCGCCACCAGCGGGTCGGGTGCCGTGGCCACCATTTCCATATCACTGTGACTATTGATGATTTCCGTCATGATTTGACGCATCAGTGCGGAATCATCAACGGACAGTACCCTGATTTTACTCATGCTTTATCCTTACTCAGCGCATAAACTGTCTGCCCACGCAGGCTAAACTCGCGCACAAGGTTACTGAAGTTCTCCGAGTGCCCGGCAAACAATAATCCGTCAGGCTTGAGCTGAGGCACGAACCGATGCAGGATATCCTGCTGAGTCGTTTTATCAAAATAAATCATTACGTTACGACAAAATATCGCGTCGAACGGCCCCGGCACATTGTATTGCTTGTCCAGCAGGTTAAGCGGCGCAAACTCAACGAGGTTTGCCAGTTCCTGCCGGACACGGACCAGCCCCTGATGTGGGCCCGTTCCGCGCATAAAATAGCGCTGCATCTGCTGCGGCGATAAGGTCTTCAGCTCTTCCTGACGATAAACACCCGCCCGCGCTTTTTGCAGCACTTCCGTATCGATATCGCTGGCATAGACTTTCCAGCGGCCGGGCGCGGTCCCCAGGGTGTCAGCCAGGGTAATCGCCAGGGAATAAGGTTCTTCACCGGTAGAGGCCGCGGCGCTCCAGATCCGGTATTCACCACTCTTCTTGCGTGCGTGTTCCGCGAGGATCGGAAAATGGTGCGCCTCGCGGAAAAACGCCGTCAGGTTGGTGGTCAGGGAGTTAATAAACGCCTGCCACTCCGCGCTGTTCTGGTTCGCTTCCAGCATGCTCAGGTAGCGACCGAAATCATCCAGTCCGAGCGTACGCAGACGACGAACGAGGCGGTTGTACACCATGTCACGTTTATGGTCTGCCAGCACAATGCCCGCACGCTGGTAAATTAACTGACATATCCGACGAAAGTGCGTGTCGGACAGCGCGAGGCGCTGTGTCATTTGCAACATTAATGACGTTTGCCCGTTGGGCAGCGATGTTGTCATAGCGCCTTCTTAACCACGTATTCAGGTGACAATGGGTACTGCCTCAAGCGATACCTGTTCTTGTTGTAAAACACTGCTTTTATCCAGTTTAAATCGCATCAGTCACGCTGATGAAAAGACATCACCCATTTTTTTGTGAGTTTAGCGCAATCTCGTACCGGGTATCCGCCACATGAGAGGTCTGATTACCCCCTATTTTCGCGGTTTCGACTCCCCGATAGCGATGAATTAAAACGTCTCCCAGTTATCATCCGCCCCGCTGGCCGTCGCCGGACGCGGGCGATATGACGCTTCCGCCGCGCTCGCACCCACATTTGCCGAACGCTGGGACGCGGCTGATGTCGTGACTGAGCTCAGGCGAAACGCGGAAACTGCCTGCTTCAGACGACCGGCCTGTTCCTCTAACGCCGCCGCTGCGGCTGCAGACTCCTGCACCAGAGAGGCGTTTTGCTGCGTGACGCGGTCCATTTCAGAGACGGCCAGCGCAACCTGGTCGATACCGCGACTCTGTTCATCCGACGCGGATGCGATTTCACCCATGATGTCGGTGACGCGCGTTACGGCGTTAACGATATCGGTCATGGTTTCTCCCGCGCTCTCTACCAGCACCGAGCCGGTATCCACACGTGAGACGGAATCTTCAATAAGCGCTTTAATCTCTTTTGCCGCCTGGGCACTGCGGCTGGCCAGGTTACGCACCTCGCCTGCCACAACGGCGAAGCCGCGACCCTGCTCACCGGCACGGGCTGCTTCGACCGCGGCGTTAAGCGCCAGAATATTGGTCTGGAAGGCAATGCCGTCGATCACGCTGGTGATATCGGCAATTTTCTTCGAGCTTCCGGCAATCTCATGCATGGTTTTGACCACGCCATCGACCACTTTACCGCCGTGCTGTGCGGTTTCAGAGGCGCTTTTCGCCAGATGGGAAGCCTGACGTGCGTTGTCGGCGTTCTGTTTCACCGTGGCGGTTAACTCTTCCATGCTGGCCGCCGTCTCTTCGAGAGCGGAGGCCTGCTGCTCGGTACGCGAGGAGAGATCGTTGTTGCCGGTGGCGATTTCCGTGGTACCGGAGTAGATCGCATCCGAGCCCTGACGCACATTGGTCACGGTGGTGATCAGCGAGTGCTGCATATGCTCAACGCTTTCCGCCAACTGGGTGATTTCATTTCGCCCGCTAACCTTCAGACGATGCGTCAGGTCGCCGCTGGCGATCTCACGAATATGGCCGATCACGGCCCCTAGCGGATTGAGCAGAATATGGCGAATGCCGTACCAGACCCCGACCAGCACGATAACCAGCGCCAGCGCGAGAATCGCCATCTGCCATTTTGCAAAGACATAATCGTCAACGCTCTGATCGTACGCGGTGCGGTACAGTTCACCGCTCAGGGTGGAGAAGCGGGTCATTGCCTCGCCCAGCCCGTTTTGCATACCCTGCGTCGGTTGAGCGAAGTAGCCATCCATATTGCCGTTCTCAAGGAACTGGATCAGCTCCACCAGCCCGGCATGATATTTCTGATAGCTGGCATCCAGGGCCTGGCTTGCCTCTGCCAGCGACGGCAGGACGGGGGTTTGTTTGAAGGCGTTATAGTGAACAGCCGCCTCATCAAGGGTGACTTTGGCGTTTTTCAGCAGATCGTTTTTTGCACTGCTCTGCTGGTTGTTAGCGTCCATCATCATACGTGCAGATGAACGGCTTAAGTTTATGCGCGTCTGCAGCATCAGCTCCCAGGCTTTCCCCAGTTCAGTTTGCTGTGTGCGCAGGTCATTAGAAACCGCAAAACTCTGCTGGTTTTCTTTGAGCGACGAGAAAAAAAGACCACCAGAAATGAGCTGCAAAAGTGCGAAGACCACCAGCACCATCATCAGCAGAGTGACAACGCGAATACGGTTCAACATACAACACCTTCTCAATGACTTGTTAACGGTGTTATCGGCAGTCCTTAAGGGAACTTTACGTTAGGGAACGCTAAATAATCACCGTGCGTCATATCAGAAAGCGATGTCTACCGTCAGCGTATCCGTGTAGTCCCCGGCAACCGCTGGCGTCGCCTGAGTGGTCAGTACCTTCGCGGTGTAATTGAAGGTTCGGGTCAGACCATCGCTGCCGAGCGTCCCTTCCGTGCTATCTCTGCGTTCGGTTCCGCTGCTGCCCCAGCGATTGGTGGTACTGTTTTTATAGATATCGTAGGCCATTCGGGCGCTACCGTTCGCCATATAGCGCACCCCACCGCTGGGATAGGTGCCGTTATTGATACCGATGGTAAACGTACTTCCCTTAGTGCAGTTGACGGCAATACTCTGCGCAATCGTCGGGAAGTTTTTCACCAGCGGCGCGCTGCCAAACCCGACGGCGGGAGCCGCGATGGTCATACAGTCCCTGGTGACGTTAAGCGTCAGCAATGACGTCCGCAGATTGGTGGTGCTGACATCGCAGGCAAGCCCCAGGATGGCGCAGATGCTATAACCGACATTAAAGTTCAGGGTGACGTTATAGTCACCGGCATTCACCTGCTGACCGGGAACCGTCACAAAAAAGATCGGAATGGTATAGGTACGGGTAGCAAGCAGCGTCAGCAGCGCGGCACCGCTCCATGCATAGCTACCGTTGACGAGGATCTCACTGTTATCAGCACAGTTGGCTTTCGCACACACGCGCACGGGAACCACATCGGTAATAAGCGTGTTGGTGTGCTTCAGGGTTCCTCGGGAACTGGCCGTCGCCGTGGCACCCGTCAACTGCAGCGTGATGGTATCGTTACCCAGCAGGCTTACCGCACTGGAGCAGGCCACCACCAGGTTGGCCGACGTTGACTGGGCCGTGTTGTTGATCTCGACCGAGGTTTTGCTCCCGTAGGCGGCATTAGCCATCGTGACCGTACAGGCGCCCCAGGCCGCAGGGCTGATACCGCCCATCAGCAGCAGAATCAGCCAGAATAGTCTGCGCATTAGTGCCCTCCCCGGCAAATCAACGGCCCGTAAGTTTGCAGTTTTCGCTGCGGATTCGGGGTCAGCGTCAGCGTAACGTTGCAGCTGCTGCCGTCCGGCTTAATGATCCGAAGTGGATTCACATCGGCTAAGTTTTCGAGGAACGTGAGTCCATCATAACCGACCGGAGCAGGTACGCCACCGCCCTGCCGGACCTGGCTGCCCACGGGGATCGCCTCGCCCTGCTCATCATGAAGGATAACGCTGGCCACTCTCTGCTGTTCCATAGGGAATTCAACGAGATAACCACTGTTACGGCGTAACGCCACCCGCCGCTGGGTCTCTTTCAGTCGGGTATCCGCCGGCAGATCGAGGGTATCAATACTGTAGCTCGCCGGGTAATAGGCCGAGACCCCGCTAATCAGGAGATAGCCGTCTTTGTCGGTCTGGCCTACTCGCTGATTTTCATAGCTTACCGGCACGTCCGGGTAGCCGTGGGTGCTGACCACCACGAAAGCATCGTTGACCTTATTGGCAGCGAAAAGCTGGCCATCCATCAGCACCAGCGAGCCCATCGCTTCCCCCCACCAGACCATCTCATCGCTCTGACCATAGCCGCCACCCTGTAATTCAACGGCGCTGTTACGCCAGCCCAGAGTCGCCTGCCGATAGCTATTGGCCTTCGACTGCTGGGCCCACGCCATATTCCAGCTAAAGCCACCGTCGGTCGGCATGCTGTGGTTGTAAGTAATGCGTTCAGAGCGGCCCCGATCGGGAGTTTGTTCCATGGTGAGACCGACATTATCGAGAGCGCCGAACGGGATCTGCAGCGACATAGCGACCGTCCAGTCGCCGACCTGCCGATCGCGACTGGCGGAGAGGTAGAGACTGCTGTTGCCCCACAGATTGCGGCTCCAGGATAAATTAAGCAGCTCGGTACGTTTGTTATCATAGCTACGCACGCCAAACCATGCGGCACCGATATTGCCGAAATCCCCCAGCCCCATCGAGAGTGAATATTGATCGACGCTACGGCTGAGACTCACAATAGGCCGCATATTTTCGTCATAGCGCATCGGTGTGTCATACAGAGCAAGATTACCAAAACCGGTATCGCGACGGGTATGCTGCGTGGTGATACTGAACATGGAAGTGTTGTACTGATAGCCCCAGTTTATCTGCTGTCCACTGGAGCCACGCATCCTGCTTTGGGTCAGAGAGCCATTAACCACCCCAAACTGTCCGAGCTTGACGACCGCGCCACCGCCGCCCAGCGCCAGCTCCTCCGCGCCTTCCACATGGGTTTCCAGCGTCAGGTAGTCTGTGACGCCATAGCGAAGCGAGCCGCTGCCCACCATCGGGCCGTAGTCAAAGTTATCAATTCCGTAGCGACGACGTAGCGCCCCGAGAGTAATAGCCCCGTCGCTAATCCCCGGCTTCAGCAGTTCACTGGTTACGTAGAAGGGCAGCTCGCTGCGGACCTGGCGCCCTGCGGCATCGGTCGTCACGACCACCGCATTGCCTGCACCGTTGATATACGGCAGGTTGGTCAGGGTGAAAGGGCCAGGCTGGAGCCGGGTAGAACCGGCACGATAGCCATCAATAAACAGGTCGACCGCCGTCGGTACCGCGGCTTCGCCGGAAAATACCGGCAGGGGCCAGGTCACCAGGTCCGGGCGCAGGGAGAAGTCGCGACCGTAGCTGATGCCTCCCACGCGTACGCTGCTGCTCCAGACGAGGGAGTCGCTAATCACGTCCCCAACCTTCCACTGAGTGGCATTGTCTTCGTCGGTGAGCGTGAGCGTGGTGTCGTAGCGCAGGTATTTTTCGCTCTGCATCACTTCGCCTGCCAGATAACGGCGGATAAACCCGGTCGATGAGACCGAAACATCGTTATTAAAGTAGCGTAGCTCATGCCACACGTTGGCCTGGCTTCCGCCATCCGGCGTACGGCTGGTGTAAAAATCATAGTTCAGCAGCGCGCCCTTCCCGCTCATGGCATCGACGCGGCCGTTTTGCTCGTTAAACGAGGTCATCCTTTCCGGGAGCCACTCCCGTGGAACAAACAGTAGCAGCCGCTGGGCAACATCGTCATACTCCGTACGCACCTCTTCTAAACTGCTAAGATTGACCTCGCCTGGCGGCAGTTTATCTGCTGGCAACCCCGCTTTCTGCAGGTCCTCATTCGCGACATAGAAGTCGTCCTGTCGACGCGTCGCCGCAACAACCAACTCCGTATCGTAGTAGTTAATCACCAGGCCAAGGTGATACACCGCCTGCGCGTTGATGGTGCTGACATCCGGCGGCGGTGGTAGAGGGTCATCCCCGGTTTCCGCACGTCCGCTGGTTGCCGTAGAGAGCAGGAGCAGGATAGCGGGCACGGTTAGTTGCCTGGCGCAGACTGCCATTGAGCCTTCCGCGCGTTGATTGAGGCCGACATTTCATCAGGCTGTCTGACGCTGGCCGGAAGCGGCCAGCGTCGGGACTCACCCGGCAGTACGTAACCCAGCAGACCTTCAGCCAGGGTCTGCCGCTGGCCATTTTGCCGCAGGATAACCTTACTCAAACGCACATGAACATCGCTGCGGTTGCGGATCTCCAGCGCCGGACCGCCGCTGTCACTGACCACCCGCCAGCTCAGCTGTTTAGGATCGACCAGAGCCACATTGGTGCCGTCGCTATGGGTGGTAATTCCCTGGCCGTAGACGAACAGCGGTATGGAGTAACGCATCTGCAATTTAAGCCCGATTTGCGCTTCTTTATCATCTGCTGGCTGGGGGATTTCATCGACAATAATACGGTAGGCCTGCTCAACACCCGCAGGAGTCGGGGTTTGCCTGATCAGACGTATGAGCTGTTTTTGCCCCTTTTCAACGCGAAGGATTGGCGGACTGGCCACGACATCCTGCTGGGCCTCATAACGTTCAAAGCCCCCTTCCTGCTTCCAGCGCACTATGCGAACCTGCATCGTGGTTGTGGTGTTACCCTGGTTTTCGATCCACAGCTCGGTGGCATTTCTGTCTGCGGATAGCCACGGATCGATCGGCCACAGCAGAATGGTGGCCGCCGCATACGCTGTCCCCATCGACAGGCCCCATGCCAGCACGGCCGCCTTTAGCGCAGTTGATACGCCCACATTCATAGCACTTCTCCCTGGGTTACCATGTCAAGGTCACGGTAAGTTGATCGGTATAGCTCCCTGCCGGGCTAAAGCCACTGAGCTGCACGACGCCGTACAGCGGCAGGCTAATATTGTTACTGTCGGTATAGGCAATCGGAACGGACTGGTTGAGGCCAATTTCACTGTTCGCTGCCAGCGAGCTACTGCTGTAGAGGCGGTAGGCCAGCTGCTGGGTTCCTCCGCTGCGCTGTAGATGCCGAACGCCGCTGTAGTACCCGCCGCCGTTAATTTTCATGCTCAGCGGTTTATTGGGCGTGCAGGCCAGAGAGACCGTAGCGCCGGGCACAAACTGCGCGCTCACCTGCCCGGTCGCCACGCCGCTGCGGGTACCAAAATTGAGCGAACCCAGCGCACCGCCGGTTCCGCTGGTAATGGAGCATCCGGCGACAATCGTAGCCTTGACCTCAAAGTTCTGCGTGGTAATGGCCTGCGCGCCAGAACAGAAGCCCAGCGCTAAAACACCCGAAAAAAAAAGGCATGCAGCCCACCCGATCCCCCGCACGGAACCCGTGACGTTACTGCCCATCAGCGGCTAGTAACTAATAGGTAACGCTGACGTTGATGACGTCGGTATAGACGCCCGGCGCTACCGTTACGCTGTTGCCACCGCCCTGAATACGACCATACAGGGTGTAGTTATTCGTCCCGCCCGTGGTGGAGGCCACCGGAAGCGGAGCATTATTGGCAACCACCGTGTTATAGGTCGCATCGGTATACAGGCTGTACGCCACTCCGGTGGTATTGGCAGCGTTCATCAGATAGCGTGCGGGTGTGCCCGGTGTACCGATTGTGGTCCCTGGTGTTGTCACGTTGGTATTGCTGGTGACCTGAACGGTGTAGCTGGTGGTCGTACACTGGATGGCAAAGGTGTTACCGCTGGCGGCGCCGGTCAACTGGGTGCTCAGGGTAGAAAAAGTCGCAGGCTGTGAGCCAAAGTTCAGGGTACCGAAGTTAATCCCGCTTTGGCTGGGCGAGCCGTTAATCAGGCAGCCGTTGGTCAGCGTCAGTGATGCCGCAATAGAGCCGAGGCTATCGACCGCCTGCGCCTGTTGTCCACCCGCAATCATTACGCATCCCGCGACGATGATAAGACGAAGTCTGTTCATAATGCCGTCTCCAGAAAAAGGTCTGTTAGGGTGTTTTTTGGATTAACCTCAATCTGTTAGCCTTCTTCAGACGACGTTATCCGGGCACCTAATGGCTAATTTAGTTTATGCTGCGGAAATCGACCAACATCGGACCAGTCTTACACGGGTGTAATATTTATCTATTATTTTCAAAGGGATACAAAACTTATTGCAGGAAAAATAAACAGTTACAGAAGAATATATCCATTAATATGTGATCTTCATCACGATATATCGTCCGACATACAGCGACGGGAAACGGGCAAAAAAAACGCCCCCCTTGCGGAGAGCGCTTTGATAACGCACGGCGGGCGATTATGCCGCGGTGCTGGTCGCACTGTCGATCAGCGCCATTTCGTCGCTGTTCAGCAGTTTTTCGATGTTGACCAGAATCAGCATACGCTCGCCGAGCGCACCGAGGCCGGTCAGGTATTCAGTGGACATGGTCACCGCAAATTCCGGCGCAGGACGGATTTGATCGGAGGCCAGCGACAGCACGTCTGACACGCCGTCAACCACGATACCCACTACACGCTGGGTGAGATTCAGTACGATAACCACGGTGTTGTCATCATACTCAACGTCGTCCTGGTTGAACTTCACGCGCAGGTCAACGATTGGCACAATCACGCCGCGCAGGTTGGTCACGCCTTTGATGAAGGAAGGCGTGTTAGCGATGCGGGTAACCTGGTCGTAACCACGAATTTCCTGCACTTTCAGAATATCAATGCCGTACTCTTCGTCGCCGAGGGTGAAAACCAGAAACTCCTGACCTGATGGCTCGCCAGCCAGTTTTGCTACAGTACTCATACCGGTCATGTTTTTTACCTTCTCAATTCATTCAGGCGGCGGTGTGCGCCACGCGTTGTTCACGATTTAATCCCTGCAGCGCCGATACATCAACGATCAGCGCTACGCTGCCATCACCCAGAATGGTTGCGGCAGAAATACCTGGCACCTTGCGGTAGTTGCTTTCGAGGTTTTTCACCACCACCTGATGCTGACCAATCAGCTGATCGACCAGCAGTGCGTAACGGCGGCCTGCGCTCTGCAGAATAACAACAATCCCCTGCGTCGCCTCGGTTTTTGCACCCTGTACGTCAAAGACTTTCCACAGCTCAACCAGCGGCAGGTACTCACCACGGACTTCCAGTACGCGCTCGCCACCGGCCAGCGGATGCAGCTCTTCGTCGCTCGGCTGAAGTGATTCCATCACCGCGTTCAGCGGCAGGATAAAGACTTCTTCGTTCACTTTCACCGACATCCCGTCGAGGATAGCCAGCGTCAGCGGCAGGAGGATACGGATAGTGGTTCCGGTGCCCTGCTTAGACTGGATCTCAACGTGGCCGCCCATCTCCTGGATGTTACGTTTCACCACGTCCATGCCGACGCCGCGTCCGGAGACATCGGTCACCTGCTCTGCGGTGGAGAAGCCCGGCGCGAAGATCAGCATACCGACTTCGTCATCGGTCATATTTTCACTGACCGCCATGCCCTGAGACAGAGCTTTCGCCAGGATACGATCGCGGTTCAGACCGGCACCGTCATCGGTGACTTCGATGCAGATGTTGCCGCCCTGGTGCTCCGCTGACAGGGTCAGGTTACCCGTCGCAGGCTTACCGGCTTCGATGCGTTTTTCCGGTGATTCGATCCCGTGGTCAAGACTGTTACGCACCAGGTGCGTCAGCGGGTCGATAATGCGCTCGATAAGGCTCTTATCCAGTTCGGTGGAGCTACCCTGCAGGGTCAGTTCAACCTGTTTGTCCAGTTTACTGGCCAGGTCGCGAACCAGGCGCGGGAAGCGGCTAAAGACATATTCCATCGGCATCATACGGATGGACATCACCGATTCCTGCAGATCGCGGGCGTTGCGCTGCAGCTGACCCATGCTGGTGATCAGGTCCCCGTGGGTGACCGGATCCAGCTCATTAGAGCGCTGGGCCAGCATAGACTGGGTGATCACCAGTTCGCCCACCAGGTTAATCAGCTGATCGACCTTCTCAACCGCCACGCGGATGCTGGTCGATTCGCTGGCGCGCGCGGCCGGTTTTTCACGGCCCTGAGGGGCTTCGTTTTTCACGGCTTTCAGCACCGGGGCGCTGGCGGCAGGCGCCGGAACAGCAGCCGGTGCGGCAGGTTCTGCCTCGGCTGGTGCAGGCGCGGCCTGCGCTTCACCCGCTTCGAAAGCAATCTGGTCGGCTTCAATGACGAAGCAGAGTACGGCCACGATATCATCCTGACCAATGCTGCCTTCGAGGTTAGCCGCCAGCGAGTCTTCGGTTTTGACGACCTGGCTCAGGGTGGCCAGATTGCCCAGTTCTTCTTCCAGCAGGTCCGGTTCACCGGCCTTGAGGCGAGAAATAACCACGCGCAGCGGTGCCGCTGCGGCCGCAGCCTGCGGCGCAACGTCGGTGTCATTGTCTACAACCGCCAGTTTGGCGGCGCCAGCCGGCTGTGGTGCCGCTTCACCCTTGGCTTCCAGCGCGAGCTGGCGCAGGGCGTTGCAGATATATTCATAACTGGCAGCATCCGGCTCCTGCGAGCTTTTATAGGCGTCGAGCTGTTCCTGCATAATATCTTTGGTTTCCAAAAACAGGTTGATAATGTCAGTGCTGAGTTGCATATCACCACGACGGGCATCATCCAGCAGGTTTTCCATCAGATGCGTGGTGCCCTGCAGGATACTAAAGCCGAAGGTCCCGGCTCCGCCCTTAATGGAGTGTGCCGCACGGAAGATAGCGTTAAGCTGCTCCGAATCGGGGGCTTCCGGTGCCAGGTCCAGCAGATGCTGCTCCATATCCGCCAACAACTCGTCGGCTTCATCAAAAAATGTCTGGTAAAAATCGCTAATATCCATGCTCACGCTATCACCTCTGATCGGCTTGTGGCGATGTTGGAACGGCTGCCTGTGGGCTTGCCGCAGGCTGTTGTAATTCACTCAAAGGTGCATTCTGGCTTTCCGCATTCTCATGCAGAATTGCTTCTTCCGTCTGTTTGTTCAGTACCAGGATACTGATGCGACGGTTGACAGCTTCATCCCCGCCGCGGTCGGATAGGCTCATTGTTGACGCCATTCCTACCACGCGCAGAACTTTTCCATCATCCAGGCCGCCGGTGACCAGCTCGCGTCGTGACGAGTTGGCGCGTTCGGCCGAGAGTTCCCAGTTGCTGTAGCCTTTTTCGCCACCGGCATACTGGAAGTCATCGGTATGACCCGACAGACTGATTCGGTTTGGTATTTCATTCAGCACCGGGGCAATAGCGCGGAGAATATCGCGCATATAGGGCTCTACCTCGGCACGGCCGGTTTTAAACATCGGACGGTTCTGGCTGTCGATAATCTGGATACGCAGCCCTTCCTGCACCAGATCTATCTTCAGATGCTGTCGCAGGGCGCGCAGTTTAGGATCCGCTTCAATCAGCTGATCCAGCTCGCCACGAATTTTCATCAGGCGGCTCTGCTCCATGCGACGTTTCAGTTCGTCGATGTTTGGCTGTTTCTGCACTTCCCCCTGCTGCTGCGTCACATCATCACCGCCGCCCGGAATCGGGCTATCGCTGTTGGCGATACGCTGCCCTCCGGTAATCGCCGTCGCCAGCGGCGTACGGAAATACTCGGCGATCTGAATCAGCTCTTTCGGGCTGGAGATCGAGATGAGCCACATCACGAGGAAGAACGCCATCATCGCGGTCATAAAATCGGCGTAAGCGATTTTCCACGAACCGTGTGAGCCGCCTCCGTGGCCTTTATGTTTACGCCGTTTGACAACGACTATCGGATGGGACTGGTTTTTCATGCGTCCTCAGTCGTCGTCTGCTGCGACGGGTTTTTAACCGCACGAACGTGCTCTTCCAGTTCGATAAACGACGGGCGTTCGCTGGAGTAAAGCGTTTTACGACCAAATTCGACGGCGATAGGCGGTGCGTAGCCATTCAGATTCGACAGCAGCGTAATTTTCACGCACTGCATCATCTTGGTGGTTTCCGCGCTCTTCTGACGCAGTACCGTGGCCAGCGGGGAGATAAATCCGTACGCCAGCAGAATACCGAGGAAGGTTCCCACCATCGCGTGGGCAATCAGCGCGCCGAGTTCCGCCGCCGGGCGATCTGCGGAGGCCAGGGCGTGAACCACACCCATTACCGCCGCAACGATACCGAACGCCGGGAGTGAGTCACCGACCATCGCCAGGCTGTTAGCCGGCACTTCGGCTTCGCTTTCGTGGGTCTCGATCTCTTCATCCATCAGCGCTTCGATTTCGAAGGTGTTCATGTTGCCGCTGATAATCAGGCGCAGGTAGTCGATGATAAAATCGAGCATGATGGCATCGGCGAGAATACGTGGATAGCTGGCGAAGATTTCACTTTCACGCGGGTTTTCGATATCGCGCTCCAGTGAGAACATCCCCTGCTGGCGTGACTTGGCCATCAGGCGATAGAGCAGCGCCAGCAGATCCATGTACATGCCTTTGGTGTATTTCGAGCGGCGAAACAGCAGTGGGATCGCCTTCATGGTGCCCTTGATGGCTTTACCGTTGTTGCCAACGATGAACGCCCCGACACCCGCTCCGCCAATGATGACAAGCTCGGCTGGCTGATAGAGAGCCCCAAGGTGTCCGCCGGTCATCATATAACCGCCAAAAACTGTAACGATAACAACCAGGTAACCCAATATGATAAGCACGACATCATCCTTCCGCTAATGATTTGGCAGGGATGTCAGGTCAGAACGGCGTTTAACGCGTCAGGGCGGGCAAAAAAAAAGCAGCGGTAATTTCTCACCGCTGCTGGAGTGTTGCCCACACCGTTTAGGTTAAACGGCCTGTTTGACCTGTTCATCCAGCAGTTGTGGATTTATATCGGCAGTCTCGCGGATAAGTTTACGTCTTTTTACTGCCCTGGATGGCGGCTGACATAAACTACAGGCGAAGCTACCTGCTGGTTGGTGGGCATGAGTGATGAAGTTGCCACCACAGCAATTGCAGCGAGACAGTTCAAGCATTCCGCTTTCGACGAAACGCACCAGCGTCCAGGCACGGGTCAGGGCTAACAGCGGGCCGCTTTCCTGTTGTGGGCACTGTTCGAGATAGAGTCGGTAGGCTTTGATGACCGCATCGACACCGCTGCACAGCCCTGTTTTCAGCAGGAACTGCCATGCGTTACAGAACATTGACGAGTGAATGTTCTGCTCCCAGGTCATAAACCAGTCGGTGGAAAACGGCAGCATGCCTTTCGGCGGCGGGCTACCGCGTAATTCTTTGTACAGCTTGATAAGACGGCCGCGGCTGAGCTGCGTTTCGCTTTCAAGCATCTGCAGGCGAGCGCCGAGACTGATTAACTCCATCGCCAGCTGAATGTCGCGCGCTTCGCGGACAATGCTTTTTTCGCTCATAATCAGGCCCTTTTTTTCCTGGCAGCGTCATCTGTCTGACCGGTGCCGTTGAGAAGCCGTGTTGAGAGCAGAATGCCGGTGTGGACCTGTTGCAGATCGTCCACGCGAGAATCTTGAGTCAGGCGATTGATAGTCTGATGATTGTCAAAACGGAACTGGCAAATCAATTGATTCGTTTCGGCCAGTTTGACCATCTGCGGCAGGCTAAGCTCACCGAGCGTTGAGGCCATATCTTCGTTGATACCGAGACGGAACATGGCTGAAGCTTTGTCCTGACTAATCAGACGCTGTGCGAGCAGTAAATACGACAAGTTGATGTCGTAGATATGTTTGAGCAACTCGGATGTATGCATTTTTCCCATCCAGAATAACCAACCATTATTTTATGCGGCCAGGCCGCACCCCGTGATGTCGCCGGAAAAAACCGGTAATAAAAACGAAAAGGCAAAAATGCATAGCTGAACTTAGGTAAAAACGCGTATCGGCCGGTTTGTGTAACCACGTAGGTTTTGTATAGCCTGACACGCTTTTAATCATTTCTTACAAATAACTAAGACTTTTCCTAATTCGAGGCAACTGTACTCGCCAGTCATGCCACATACAATGCAGCCAGGTCGTAAATTTGGAAATAATGTGATCCACGTCACATAATTTAGGCCATTATGACCAATAAATCCATCACTTCAGCTTGTCAATCGTTCGAAAAACGCGCAATTGACCCTCTTTTCTATTCCTTTTGTGCGAATACACATGCAGATCTTTAAGATTAGGACTTTTCTGGTCACAAAAACCGCAAGTGGCCAGGGGTTAGCCATATGTTAATTTCTACAATAGAAACAAAGTGAAAGATGCGTCATAAAATCAACACATTATAGCTCCAGCCCGATCAACCCATCGGCCTGGACTATCATGTTGCAAATGTTAATTTCATCATCAAATAAATTAACATGGCTATTCGTAAGTCCTTAAATTTAGCTTAAATTCGAAAGTAATCATAACAATTCTGCAATATCAATTATTCTTAACATAAGAATAATTAATGAATAATTTGGTTTAGCGCACATAACACACACATTGCCGTATTGCGCTTCCCTGGAAAACGGAGTAAGTGTCAACAGTGACGCACGTCTTTGGCGCCTGAAAAGGAGTTAAAAAATGTCCTGGTCACATCTTCTGGTCGCTGTCGCTCCCTCCCCGGAAAGTCATCTGCTGGTCAGCAAAGCGGTTGCGCTCGCGAGGCCCAGCAATGCGCGGGTTAGCCTGATGACGTTTACCCGCGATCCTGAAATGTACAATCAATTTGCCGCCCCGATGCTGGAGAATATGCGGGAACTGATCCTGGAGGAGACGCGCAACTTTCTCTGCGAGTTAATTCTCAACGCAAATTATCCGATTAACGACGCGATCGTTGCCACCGGCGAGCTCGGAGAACATATTCGCCATTTTTGTCAGCAGGAAAAGGTCGACCTGGTCATTTGCGGTAACCATAATCAGAACCTGCTCGCCCGCACGCTCTGTTCTGCAAAGATTATTATAGCCGACAGTCAGGTCGATGCCCTGTTGGTTTCACTCCCTGAAAACTAAACACCCCGCACAGGGCGGGGTGTGAAGACTCAGGCGAGACGCGGAAAGGTCGCCACTTTATTCTGCAGCTGGCTTTCTTCGCTGCGTGGCGTAATCCGCTTTAGATCGTCAATAAACCGCGCCTGCCAGCGTTCAATATCGTTTTCCCTTATCGCCTCCAGCATTTCGGCATGGCGTGATATGCGCTCCGCCAGCGGCATCGTAATCGCCCTGTCCAGCGCCGCCGCCATATCATCGCGATCGTAAGGGTTGACGATCAGGGCCGACGTCAGCTCATTTGCCGCACCGGCAAACTGCGACAGCACCAGCACGCCCGGGTTAGCGGGATCCTGCGCGGCAATAAACTCTTTCGCCACCAGATTCATTCCGTCGCGCAGCGGCGTCACCAGCCCGACATCGGAGTAACGGAAAATCTTCATCAGCAGCTTGCGGTCAAAATGCTGATTCAGGTAGTACAGCGGGGTCCAGCCCAGCTGACCATACTGGCCGTTAATGCGACCCGCCGCGGTTTCCAGCTGATGCCGGATATCCTGATAGGCCTGCACCTCCCCTCGCGAGGTGGGCGCAATCTGCGTATAGCGGATCTTGCCGTGGTGCTGCGGATATTTCTCCAGCAGGGTTTCATAGGCCTGAAAACGCTCCGGCAGCCCTTTCGAGTAGTCCAGACGTTCAACGGAGAAGATATTTTTAACGTTTTTCAGCTCGGCCTTCAGCTGCGACAGCTTCGGCGGGAGCGGACCGGACGCCTGGCGGGCAATCTCCTCGGGTTCGATACCGATAGGATAGACCTCGGTGCGGAATGATTTCCCCCAGGCCGTGTGGGATTTGCTGCTGCGCGCGATCAGGCGCGTTTGCCCTGAAACGCCATCAAGGAAGGCCAGCCGGTCATTCTCGGTCTGAAAACCCAGCAGGTCGTAATCGGCCATTTGCTCCAGCAGTTCGTCATGAACCGGCAGCGCATTGAAGATTTCGGGCGTCGGGAATGGAATATGCAGGAAAAAGCCGATGCGATTGTGAATGCCCCGTTTGCGCAACTCGCTGGCAAAAGGTAACAAGTGGTAATCATGTATCCACAGAATGTCATCCTCTTTCAGCAACGGCAGCAGCTTATCCGCCAGCAGCGCATTGACCCGCATATAGCCATCCCAGGCCTCACGCTGAAAGTTGACCAGATCGAGCCGATAGTGAAACGCTGGCCAGAGTACCGCATTGGAGAACTGGCAGTAGTACTGCTCATAATCCTGTTCACTCAGGTTAAACGAAGCCCAGGTAATATTGCCGCGGGTGACTTTTTTAAGCGGCGCGTCTTCATTGCCGATATCGCCACTCCAGCCATACCAGAGGCCGCCTGCGGCTTTTAAGGCACCCAGTACACCTACCGCCAGCCCGCCGGCGCTGGTGGTTTTATCATCCGGCGGGGCAATACGATTAGATACTACGACTAAGCGACTCATAGCCATCCCTCCTGTTTGTTTGCGTACCCTTCTGCGATGGGTTATCAATCAGCGCCAGCAGCCACTGATGGACTGCGGCGACATTATCCAGACGCCATTTTGCGTCCGTCTCTCCCTGCCCGACTTTGACGGCATAGCCGCCCATCTGGTTAATCACCTTAAAGCCGGTTTCATCCGTCAGATCGTCGCCGATAAACACCGGCGTTTTATTCACGAAAGGGGTTTCCTGCATAAATGCGCGGATAGCCTCACCCTTATTGACCCCCTGCGGCTTTAGCTCCAGCACGCATTTACCCGGCTGCAGCGCCAGCATGGGCCAGCGCTTAACCAGCCGTTCAGCCAGGTCAGCGATAGCCTGCTGATGCTGCGGCGCCTGGCGATAGTGCAGCGCAAAGGCCATACCTTTACTCTCAAGCGTTGCACCAGGGAGATCCACCAGCGCAGTGCGCAACTGGCTTTCCAGCTCATGAACCAGCGTATCCGGCAAGGTCACACGGTGAGTCTGGCCACTGATGTCACGGCGCTCGGCCCCGTGGACGCCTGCCAGCGGAAAACATCCCGCTCCGGCAAGCGCGTCCAGCTCGTCCATTGAACGCCCTGAAATCAATGCCACCGCGCCGCCGTTGTTCTGTGCCAGCTGGCGTAACGCAGCCTTCACCCCGACGGGGATCGAGACCTGGTGCGGCTGGGGTTTGATATCAGCGAGAGTACCGTCAAGGTCAAAGAAAAAAGCGTGTGTTCCGGTAAGTACAGGCGGTACAGATAACAGGTCAGCCACCCTTACATCCTCCTTAAAAAACCGGCCCGCGGCCGATGGTTAATAAAACATTAGCCATGTAAGTATAGACAGTGTGACGAGCCTCGCCATTTACAACGAAAATCGCCAGCGGTGATGCCGCTGGCGAACAGAACGAGATAGACTTAAAAGTTGGGGCGTTAAAACGCGACTCAGACGGTACGTTTGGCCTTCTGTTTATAGCGGTCAAAAATCACCGCCGCCAGCAGGATCAAACCCCGTACCACATACTGCGAGAATGGCGAGATATTCAGCAGGTTCATGGCATTCTCCACGGTACCGAGGATCAGGATCCCCGCCACCACGTAAGAGATTTTACCGATACCCCCTTTCAGCGATACCCCACCCAGCACGCAGGCAGAGATAACGATCAGCTCGTAGCCAATAGAGGTCATCGGCTGTCCGCTGGTCATGCGCGAGGCGAGGATAATCCCGGCGATAGCCGACACCAGACCCGACAGAACAAAGATAATAATTTTGGTCCGCACCACCGGTACCCCGGCCAGCCTTGCCGCCTCTTCATTACCGCCGATCGCCAGCGTATTGCGGCCAAAGGTGGTTTTATTCAGCAGCAGACCGAAAATCACCAGACAGCCGACGGTCAGCCAGATCGGCGCCGGCAGGCCCAGCCAGTTGGCGTAGCCGAGGGTAAAGAAGCGTTCATCTTCGATCCCCACCGCCTTGCCGTCCGAAATGATATAGGCCAGCCCGCGCACAATCTGCATGGTGGCGAGGGTTGTGATCAACGCGTTGATTTTCAGCTTTGCAATTACAAAGCCGTTCAGCAGACCGCTGAGCACGCCGAGCAGCATCCCGGCTGCAATCCCAATCCACAGGCTTTCGGACAGGTTTATCACCACCGCAGTGGTTACGCCGGCACAGGCAATCACCGAGGCCACCGACAGGTCAAAATCACCGGACGCCAGGCAGAACAGCATCCCGCAGGCCACCATACCGGACATGGAAATCGCCAGTCCCAGCCCTTTCATATTCACAAACGAGGCAAAGTTCGGCACAAAGATGGCGCAGGCCAGGAACAGCACGGCGAATACCACCAGCATGCCGTATTGATCCCAGATGCGCCCGAGGCTTAGCGACGACTTCGGCGCGCCAGATGTAGTAACAGATGACATCACGTTCTCCTCTAATCAGGCTACGGCCTGGCTAACTTTTGGCATTGCAAGGCTTAGCGCCTGCTGTTCATCGGCCTGGTCATGCAGAAGCTCTCCGGCGATTTCTCCTTCGCGCATCACCAGGATACGGTCAGCGACGCCCAGCACTTCCGGCAGGTCACTGGAGGCGAAAAGTACCGCCACACCGGATGCCGCCAGGGCATAGATCACGTTGTAGATTTCATGTTTGGCCCCGACGTCAATCCCGCGGGTCGGTTCATCGAGCAGGATCACTTTCATCTCTTCCGACAGCCAGCGGCCCAGGATCGCCTTCTGCTGGTTGCCACCGGAGAGATTCATAATCAGCTGTTCGGCGCCGGGCGTTTTGATATTCAGCGAATTGATATGGTGGTCGGCGTTGCGCACCTCCCACGCGTTATCGATCAGACAGCCGCCGTGAATATGGCGACGACGGGCGCTGATATTAATGTTGTCACGCACCGAGTGGACCGGAATGATCCCCTCCGCTTTACGATCTTCCGGGCAGAGCATCATCCCGGCGGCGATGGCGTGTGCCGGTTTAGTGATCTTCAGCGGCTCACCGTCAATCCAGACCTGGCCGGAGGTGATTTGCGTCCCGCCAAACAGACCTTTCATTAATTCACTGCGTCCGGCACCGACCAGGCCAAACAGGCCGACGATTTCACCGCTGCGCACGGAGAGGCTGACCGGCGCTCGCACGCCCTTCGCCTTCACCTCTTCAAGACGCAATCTTTCAGGACCGTATTCACGCGGCTGCCAGCCGTAGATATCGCTAAGTTCGCGGCCCACCATCGCCTGCACCAGCCGATCGTGATCCACCTCGTTCATATCCGTGAAGGTGCGCACGTAGCGGCCATCTTTAAAGACGGTAATCGCATCGCTCAGGGCAAAAATCTCTTCCATTCGGTGCGAGACATAAATAATGACGCGCCCTTCGTCGCGCAGTTCGCGGATCACGCGAAACAGATTGTCGATTTCACGTGCCGACAGGGAGCTGGTCGGCTCATCAAAGGCGATAACTTTGGCGTTTCTCGCCAGCGCCTTGGCAATTTCCACCATCTGCCACTGGCCGATGGAGAGATATTTCAGCGGCATTTCCGGGTCGATATCCAGCCCGAGATGCTCCAGCTGCAGCCGCGCCTCATAATTGAGCAGGGATCGGTTAACAATGCCGCCCTTGTGCGGGAGCTGGCCTAAATAGATGTTCTCTGCCACCGACATTTCCGGCACCAGATGCAGCTCCTGGTAGATAATGGCGACGCCCGCATTCAGCGCGGCGGTGGTGTCGGGAAAAACGACCTCTTCGCCGCGTAGAGCCATCGTGCCGCTGCTGGGGGCATAGTTGCCGCTGAGCACTTTTAATAAGGTTGATTTCCCCGCGCCGTTTTCACCCATCAGGGCGTGGATCTGTCCGGCATGGCAATCGAAGCTAATGTCCGACAGCGCTTTGACGCCGGGGAAAGTTTTGCCGATCCCACGGAAAGAGAGATAAGGGGTAGACTGTTGCATAACGACTCCACCAGTTAACAGCGTTGCAGAGGTGACGCCGCTAAACGGCGTCACCCTGCGTTATGGCCAGACTTACAGGCCTTTTTTCGCCAGCTCTTCTTTGAAGTTATCGCGGGTGATCAGCACCACGTCCGTTACCGCAGTGAACTTCGGCGGCTCTACGCCTTTTTCAACCCAGTTGTAGAGCATCTCACTGGTTTTATACCCGTGGACGTCCGGGCTCGGCAGCAGCGAACCAAAGAAGCCCGTCGCCTGTTTTTTGGAGAGTTCGCTGACCGCATCCACGCCGTTGATACCGATGCCGATGACGTCAGGCGCTTTAAAGCCCTGCCCTTCGGTCGCGCGCACGCCGCCCAGCACGGTGCTGTCGTTCATGCCGAGCACCAGCCAGTGTTTGACCTCCGGGTGCTGCACCAGCAGGGAGTTGCCCGCGTCAAATGCGCCAGGGATATCGTTGGCTTTGGTCGGGACCTGATAGATCTGTTTTTCCGGGAAGCCGGCAGCCTTCAGCGCATCCATCGAGCCGGTGGTGCGACGACGGGCGGTGTCCAGTTCATTAGCGGTAATCGCCATTACCGCCGTCTCTTTCACATCCCAGCCGCGCTTCTGCATCTCTTTATACAGTTCCTGGCCCTGACGTGCGCCAATCTCGCTGGCCGCCATCATCACCAGCGGTACCGTCTCCATCGGCTGGCCTTTGGCATTAACGAACTGGTCGTCCACGGCAATCACCTTCATGTCGTAGCCGCGGGCTTTGGCAACGATGGCTGAACCGAGTTTCGGGTCAGGGGTACAGATAACAAAGCCTTTTGCGCCGCTGGCGGCCAGGCTGTCGATGGCATTAAGGGTTTTCTCACCGTCAGGAACGGCAATTTTGATCACCTCAAAGCCGAGATCTTTCCCGGCCTTATCGGCAAATTTCCATTCCGTCTGGAACCAGGGTTCTTCCGGCTGTTTCACCAGAAAACCGAGCTTCATCGTCTCTGCGATAGCGGATTGTGACATAACGGCTGCCAGACCAATGGCCGCCAGCGCTTTAGTGAATTTGTGCATGGTAAACTCCAGCTTTAACGTTCTTTTATGTAGGGTAGAAAAAGCACGAATCTTATTAAGTTGACGTAAAACAATGCATTAGCATCCACAGGTCACCGGATGCAGGTGCTGAGGGTATTTTTAGCGGGAAATTGATTCTCCATAGGAGAGCGCCATCACACCGCAGAATTACAGTGGATGCGTGCATAGATTCAGTGGGAAAAGGCATAAGAAAGAGGCTATTTGTATGATGAATTTAAATAGCGACAGTGAAATTATCCATAAGACCAGCAAAACACTCCCGACGACATTGCGCCGTCGGGCAGAACGGAGATTACCAGCGGTAGTAAATATGATCGGCGTGATCGCGCACCGGTGCTTCATCGCCCAGCAGACGTGCGGCAACCGTAAAGGCAAAGTCAAAAACATGCCCCAGCCCTTTGCCGCTGATCAGGTTGCCGTCTTCAACAACCGGCGCATCAACATACTCGCCGTCGGTTACGGTTTGCCAGAGATCGCCGGAGCAGACATAGCGCCGCCCTTTCAGCAGCCCGTTGCCCCCAAGGATCCGTGCCGCCGCCGAGCAAATGGGGCAGATTAATTTACCCGCAGCGTCATGGGCCGCGACAAACGCGATAACCGCTTTATTGGCGGCCAGATTAACGCTTCCCGCCGGACCGCCGGGGAGCACGACCGCGTCATAGCGTACCTCGGCCCGTTCGGCGAGGGTGGTATCGGCCACCATCGGGATATCGTGATAGCTCACCACCGCCCGCGACTCGGCGCAGGCCACAATTTCCACCTCAATATGTAAACGGCGCAGAATATCGATGGTCACGATGGCTTCCGCCTCTTCGAACCCCGGCGCCAAAAGCACAGCAACTTTCTTCATCTTTTACTCCTGTAGAGATCTAAGCTGAGACAAAACAAGCCATTGTGTCCTGGCACGCCATGGATAAACCCCGGTCCGGTCACAATACCGCCACCTGACGCCACGCATTCCTCTCTCCTTTGTCACGATCAAACAAGGCGATAACAGGCCAACAACTTTATCGTAACGTTATGTTTTTGTTACGTTTTGATAAATCCGATCCCGCTCGCACTGCTTACCCATACAAAATGCAATGATTTACGTAATCCTCTTACTGATACTCACAGGTGTTGCATGATTACCATCGAGTTTATTGTCATTATTGCCTGCCTTCTGGTGGGAACCCGCTATGGCGGTATGGGTTTAGGTCTGATCAGCGGTATCGGCATTTTCATTCTGAGTTTTGTTTTCGGGCTGCAGCCGGGTAAGCCGCCGGTCGACGTCATGCTGACGATCCTCGCGGTCATCGGCTGTGCCGCGACTCTGCAGACCGCTGGCGGGCTAAACGTGATGATGCAGTTCGCCGAGCGACTGCTGCGTAAGCATCCTCAGCACATCACCCTGCTGGCGCCTTTTACGACCTGGACGCTGACCTTTCTCTGCGGCACCGGCCACGTGGTCTATACCATGTTCCCGATCATTGCCGATATCGCGCTGAAAAAAGGGATCCGCCCGGAGCGGCCGATGGCGGTGGCCTCTATCGCCTCGCAGATGGCCATTACCGCCTCTCCGGTGTCGGTTGCCGTAGTCTCCCTGGTGTCGATTCTGGCTGCCCAGCACGGCGTCGGTCATGCCTGGGGGATCCTGCAAATTCTGGCTGTTTCAGTTCCGGCCTCCCTGTTTGGCGTGCTGATTGCCGCCCTGTGGAGCCTGCGCCGGGGTAAAGATCTGGCGGATGACCCGGAGTTCCAGGCCCGCATCAGCGACCCGGTTCAGCGCGAGTTTATTTACGGCAGCAGCGAAACGCTGATGGACCAGCGTTTCCCGAAACAGGCCTGGTGGTCAACGTGGATCTTTTTCACCGCAATCCTGCTGGTGGTGCTGTTTGGCGCGATCCCCGAGCTGCGTCCGGCGTTTGAAGTAAAAGGCAAGCTCGCCGCGCTGTCGATGAATCTGGTGATCCAGATGATGATGCTGATTGCCGGGGCGGTGATTTTAATTGGCTGTAAAGTGAATGCGTCGGCGATTGCCAACGGGGCGGTATTTAAGGCCGGGATGGTGGCGATTTTCTCCGTCTTCGGCGTGGCGTGGATGAGCGATACTTTCTTCCAGGCCCATCTGGATGAGCTGAAGATGGCCCTCGAAGGTGTGGTGAAAAGCCATCCCTGGACCTACGCAATCGTGTTGTTTCTGGTGTCAAAGCTGGTTAACAGCCAGGCCGCCGCTCTGACCGCCGTGGCACCGATGGGCTTAATGCTCGGGGTCGAACCTAAAATGCTGCTGGCCTTCTTCCCGGCCTCTTACGGCTATTTTGTTCTGCCCACCTACCCCAGCGATCTGGCCTGTATCGGCTTTGACCGCTCAGGAACAACCCGCATTGGCAAATATATTCTGAACCACAGCTTTATTATCCCAGGGCTGATTGGCGTTAGCTGCGCCTGCCTGGCCAGCTATATGCTGGTTCAGGCAATCTTCTGATACAGCAACGCCGGGACTAACCCGGCGTTGTCTTGTCCTGCAGGGCCTCGACAGAGGCCTTTTTTAATGCGCTTCGCTCTGCGGCGTAAACTTAAGCTCAATCAGCGCGATCGCTTTTTGCACCGCACGCTGGGTGACGGGATCGGCGGCCGGACTGCTGCCGAAATCAATACTTTTCAGCTGGGCGGACATCTTCTCACGCACTTCTACCGGCGCAATGACATCAATCACGTCAAGGATCTGCTTGATCACCAGCTGGCAGGCGACAACGTCGGAAACCAGCTCATCGCTGGCATTTGGAACCTGGGACATAAAACGCTCCTTATTATTAGGCAGCGTAATAGTACCGTCCGACGGCAGAAAACGGTAGTCTGTTCCCCCTGCCGTTTTGCGGGCATAAAAAAACCTGCCGCGGCAGGTTTTTTATCAGAACATAGCGCCTGGCGGTACGTCTTTGAAAGTCTTGCAATAGTTTTCGAACATGCTTTTCAGGATTTTACGCAGTTTCATGGAATGCTCCGGATGTTTTTTGTTAAGCAGGTGTTATTGTCGATAGACATATAATATGACACTCATCACAAAAATCAACCAATTCGTGACTCAAATCACATAAAATTTAATCAATTTTGTTAAATTTTAAACAAAAGTCATTACGAATCCGCCGCTTACAATTCAACTTAGCGGTAAAATTTTCTACTTTATTTGATATGGCAAGCACACTATGAGTGACAATACGTCCGTCAGTAACCGCCGGGGGCTCTCGCCCACCGCGCTGCTGGTTGCCGGCGCGTTCTTTATGGAGTTTCTTGACGGCACGGTCATCGCCACCGCCCTGCCGGAGATGGCACAAACCTTCGGGGTCACCGCCGTCGACCTTAATATCGGCATCAGCGCCTATCTGATTACCCTCGCCGTACTGATCCCGGCCAGCGGCTGGATTGCGGATCGCTTCGGCGCCCGAAATGTTTTTACCCTCGCACTGGCGATTTTTACCCTGGCTTCCGTCCTCTGCGGACTGGCCACCAGCGTCGACAGCTTTGTGGCGATGCGCATACTGCAGGGCGTCGGCGGTGCGCTGATGGTGCCGGTTGGCCGACTGGCGGTGCTGCGCACCACGCCGAAGGAGCATTTGATTGCCGCTATCGCCACCCTCACCTGGCCCGCGCTGGTGGCGCCGATTATCGGGCCGCCGCTGGGCGGATTTATCACCCGCTTCGCCGACTGGCGCTGGATCTTCTTTATTAACGTGCCGCTGGGGCTGCTGGGTATCGCCCTGGCGTTGCGTATCATTCCGAATATTCGTGAAGAGGAGCGACGGCCGTTCGATCTGCCGGGCTTTCTGGCAACCGGCGTGGCAATGGTCAGTCTGGTCTACGCGATGGAAACCCTGGGCGCACAACACAGCGAGGCCGGATTAACCGCAGGACTGCTGGCGCTGGGAGGCCTTGCCTTCTGGTACTCTCTGCACCATTTCCGCCGCGCACGCTGGCCGATGATTCGGCTTGATGCCATGCAGGTACCCACTTTCCGCGTCACCATGTACGGCGGATCGCTATTCCGGGCCTCGATCAGCGCCGTACCGTTTCTGCTGCCGCTGCTGTTCCAGGTGGGTTTCGGGATGGACCCTTTCCATTCGGGCCTGCTGGTGCTGGCCGTCTTCGCCGGGAATCTGACCATCAAACCCGCGACAACGCCGCTTATCCGCTGGCTGGGCTTCCGTCGTCTGCTGCTGATTAACGGCGCGCTTAATGTGCTGGCCCTGCTGGCCTGTGCCCTGCTGACGCCGCAAACGCCGGTCTGGCTGACGATGTTGATCCTCTACCTTGGCGGCGTTTTCCGATCCATTCAGTTTACCGGGGTCAGTACCCTTGCCTTCGCCGATGTCCCCTCGGCGCAGATGAGCTATGCCAACACGCTGTTCAGCACGGCGACACAGCTGGCCGTTGGCCTCGGCATTACGTTAGGCGCTATCGGTATCCGTATTGGTGAACATGTTGGCGAGTGGCTGGCGCTGACAAATGTGCCGGGCATCAGTTTCAGGCTGGCTTTTGTGGTGATCGCTTTGATTTGCCTGATCGGCATGGTGGATACGCTGCATCTGACCAAAAATGCCGGCAGCGCGGTCTCCCGGAAAAAGGCATAAAAAAAAGGCCAGCGCAATGCTGGCCTCATTATTATTTCTCGCCTCAGGCAAGAATTTCGCGAACAAAGGCTTCGATCTCTTTGTCCTGGCAGTGTTCGAAGAAGCACTGCTGGAAACGCTGACCGGTGACGGCGGTTTTGACCAGCTCCGGATCGATTGCACGCAGGGTGTCGAGGTAGTTCTCTTTTACCACGGCAGCTTTCACCTGGTTCAGAATACCGGCGTTGCGTACCTGCGGCTCTTTACGCTCCGGCGGGTAGCCTTCGCCTTTACGGCCGGTGAACGCTTTTTCGAAGATGAAGCGAACGTTCAGCTCTGCACCCCAGCCAAAGCCTTTAGCAAACGGCAGAGAAAGTGCGTTGCCATTGTTGATCTGCGCGAACAGGAACGCATCCGCCGGATCGATACAGTAGCCGCAAACTACGCCCGGGTGGATGTTCAGGGACATCAGCGCGCCCTGACCGGTGCCGCAGCCGGTGACCACGAAATCGACCGCACGGGAGTTCAGCAGGATGCTGGCCATGATCCCCAGATGGATATAGGTCAGATGGTGATCGTTTTCGTCACTCATACCTACGTTAAAGACCGGGAAACCTTTTTCGTCAGCGACGGCTTTCAGCTCATTGTGAATGATGGCGTTTTTCGGTGCCTGGCTGTTTTCCATCATCAGTGCAATTTTCATTCTTTACTCTCCTGAGTGCGGGCGGTCGATCCGCCGTGGATAGCTAATGTTGGGCAAACCTTACTACTTCACAAACATACTTTCAAATTTAGTGAAAAATGGTTTTAAAAATTACAGATGGGCTCACATTTTTGCCAAAAACGTCCGGGTTCGTCTGTTCCCTCACCCGGCATTGCGAGGGTAGATCCGTCCACCGTTGCGATAAGTAAGCCTGGATACTCAGGCTATTCCGGCCATTGACGCTGACATTTGCGGGATAAGATGCAAAGATCTGAGGATAATGCCGAGCGACGCCATGAAGAAAGTCATCCTTATCACCGCACTCTTTGTGCTGAGTGGTTGTTCTATTAATCGTGAAGCGGAAGTAAGTAACGTTGACACGACCAGCGGCGTGGTGCGTTTGACCTATGGTCAGGCCGCGCTACAAAATGCTTATACCGACACCAGCGTAGCCAATGGTACGGCGACCCGCCAGTGCCAGCAGATGGGCTATGCCACGGCGGAGCCCTTTGGCCAGCCGGTCACGACCTGTAGCGTGTTTAGCGCGTCAGTGTGCCTGAATGAAAAAGTGACTCTTCAGTATCAGTGCCGCGGGGTCGCCTTTAGCCAGAGCAGCTCAGCGCATTACTGGTAATCGCCAGGGCCAGCATTATTTGCTGGCCCTATTTTCGGGTAATAACAGAGTAAATAAATTCTATTCTCATTTGCTATTAAAGCGCCAATGCGTTTTATTCCCATTCGCATTTTTAATAAATAATTTAATTATTTTACCTTTTGCAAATAATTAAATAACAAATTATAGTACGCCCATGATCACCACCCTTATTATTTATTGTGGAGCGCACGATGCTTAAAGCTGAAATGATTGAAAAACTGAATGAGCAGATGAACCTTGAACTTTATTCATCGCTGCTCTATCAACAGATGAGCGCGTGGTGCAGCTTCCACAGCTTTGAAGGTGCCGCTGCATTCCTGCGTCGCCATGCCCAGGAAGAGATGACGCATATGCAGCGTCTGTTTGATTACCTGGCCGATACCGGCAGCCTGCCGCGTATTAATCAGATTTCATCCCCGTTTGCCGAGTACGCTTCCCTTGATGAACTGTTCAAAGCGACCTACGAACATGAGCAGCTGATCACCCGTCAGATCAACGAGCTGGTACACGCGGCGATGATCAACCAGGATTATCCAACCTTTAACTTCCTGCAGTGGTACGTTGCCGAGCAGCACGAAGAAGAGAAGCTGTTTAAATCCGTTATTGATAAGCTGGCGCTGGTCGGCAAAAGCGGCGAAGGTCTTTACTTTATCGATAAAGAACTGGCGACCCTCGACGCGCAGAATTGATTATTGTGGCGGTAATGGCTGCGGCTATTACCGCCATTATTAATGATGGCAGATTTTACTTTCATGTGTAGTAAAGCCATCCTGCTGCGGAATAAATTTCCCGCGTTCAGCCAGAAACAAAACCAGCTCCCCGGCGGTCATGCCCTGTGCTGAACAGGTATGAAAACGCGCCTCGTCACCAAATTTTGCAATAATCGCCTGCTCCAGACTTTTCTCGCTATAGCCCGTCTCCGAGTCCAGCATCATATTTAACACTTCGTGGCCGTGAATGGATGTCATTCTCTTTTCTCTGTATCCGTCATTAGAAACGCAGGCTAACCTGCATTTTTCCCGCATGTTTTGCGCTGGCACAGGTTTCTCCGCATTAACTTTTTCCGTAAAGTTTTGATTACACAGCCTGTAAGCCACGTTTGACGAAATCCAGCTTTTGCCTTACTCTGCGCCGCATATTTTGTTGATGAAGCCGTTAGTCGCAGAGGAAAGCGTGAAAAACCGCAGTCTGGGAAGTATTTTAATCGTTGCCGGTACCACTATCGGCGCAGGGATGCTGGCGATGCCGCTGGCAGCCGCCGGAGTCGGTTTCGGCGTGACGCTGGCACTGCTTGTCGGCCTGTGGGGGCTGATGTGCTATACCGCCCTGCTGCTGCTGGAAGTTTATCAGCACGTCCCCGCCGATACGGGGCTTGGCAGCCTGGCTCAGCGCTATCTGGGTCGTTACGGCCAGTGGCTGACCGGCTTCAGTATGCTGTTTCTGATGTATGCCCTCACCGCCGCCTATATCAGCGGCGCGGGAGAGCTGCTCTCTGCCAGCCTGAACCAGTGGCTGGATCTCGCCCTGCAGCCCGCCGTTGGGGTACTCCTTTTTACCTTTGTTGCCGGGGGCGTCGTCTGCGTCGGCACCTCGCTGGTGGATCTGTTTAACCGCTTTCTGTTTGCCGCCAAGACGCTGTTCCTGGTGGTGATGCTGGTGCTGCTGATGCCGCATGTTCACAAGGTGAATCTGCTGACTCTGCCGCTGGAGCAGGGACTGGCGCTGTCGGCGATCCCGGTTATCTTTACCTCGTTTGGTTTCCACGGCAGCGTACCCAGTATTGTCAGCTATCTGGGCGGGGACGTGCGCAAACTGCGCCGGGTGTTTATTATCGGCAGCTTTATCCCGCTGGTGGCCTATATTTTCTGGCAGCTCGCCACGCTTGGCAGCATTGAGTCCTCCACCTTTGCCGGTATGCTGGCCAGCCAGGCCGGGTTGAATGGCCTGCTGCAGGCTATTCGCGAGGTCGTCGCCTCCCCGCACGTTGAGCTGGCGGTGCATCTGTTCGCAGACCTGGCCCTGGCAACCTCCTTCCTCGGCGTCACGCTGGGGCTGTTCGACTACCTGGCAGATCTGTTCCAGCGCCGCAATACGGCCGGTGGTCGTCTGCAGACGGGCGCGATCACCTTCCTGCCGCCGCTGGCCTTCGCCCTCTTCTACCCGCGTGGTTTTGTGATGGCCTTAGGCTATGCCGGGGTCGCGCTGGCCGTGCTGGCCCTGCTGGTTCCGTCCATGCTGGCCTGGCAGAGCCGCAAACGTACGCCGGAGAGCGCCTGGCGCGTTGCCGGAGGTAAACCGGCTCTGTGCCTGGTCTTCGCCTGCGGTATCGCCGTGATCGCCATTCAGTTCTCTATTGCCGCCGGCCTGCTGCCCGCCGTGGGTTAAGGTATAAAAAAAGGTCTGACACCACACGGCGTCAGACCTTTTTTATTGATACTGGCTTAACTTAGTGCAGACAGCACTGTTTAAACTTTTTACCACTGCCACACGGGCAGGGATCGTTGCGACCCGTTTTATTCTCAGCAACGTGCGGCTGCTGTACAACCGGCTCAACCTGATGGGTCGACCAGTATTCATGCAGCGCCAGCGCCGCCGGGCGAATCGCGTCTAAAGAGTCAATAAATGCCTCCGGCTCCATCTCATCAAGCAGCGCTTCCTGCGCTTCATCGCCGTGTAGTGAGATAGCGGCAAGCGCCGGCTTCAATGCGTCAGGCAGCCCGGACCAGTCGCGTAACGCCACGCCGCGCATATAGCCATAGCACCACTCTTCGACGATAGTCAGGGACGACCCGTCCACTTCACGCTCGCCAAACAGCGGCTCAAACTGATCGGGATAGTCGAACAGCCTCTCGCCAATGTCATTCATATGCTGAAACGTCAGATTCATAAACCGATCCAGCTCGCGTTCATTGGTCCAGCTCGGCACATGCTCTGCCCCGCCCCACAGCGCCAGCAGCCACTCATCCGGGTCGATCTCTGAAGGACTGGATAAAATCGCCGTCAGCATCCCGTCCAGCTCGGAAACATCGAGGATTGATTTGTCGTGGCTGTACTTCGCCAGCAGCTCATCAAGCCACTCCAGCTCTTTTTCTGTTAAAGGCCCTTGTTTCATGGATATCGCCTCTCCCGACGCGTCAATATTGTTAGCGCGCAATGATAGCCTGGATCCTTGCAACAGCCCATCTTCGTCGCCGGGATCGAGATAAAAACATTCACGTAACAATAGTATTTATCGACATTAACCCGGATATTTAATCAGAAGATGAATGGGATGGCGTTTTTCTAAACGGTTAACAAACGATGTCAATGACGTGGTAGACGCTTATCGCAGCAATATAGATAATCTGCGCCGGGTTATTTTGCGAGTGCAGTATAATGAAAATGTTTCTGTATATTCTGTGTTTCTTAATGACACTGTTTCTGATTATTACCTTTACCCTGCCAGGCCTGACAGGCAGTACGTCGGCGGCGGCACACAGCGCCGAAATGCACGCCAGGGCAATACCCAAAATGCTTTGACGTCGGGAACCCGATGTTACGCCAGGCGCTCTATCCTGGTATCTCCTCGTCAGCACCAGAAGGATGTAAAAATGTCACCTCGCAGCGCGTGGATCGTGGTTTTTTTGGTGAGTGCCCTTTTCTGGGTGGGGCTGTGGCTGGTTGTTGGCTGAAGGGTAGAATGACTGCTCAATCACAACCAGGCAGTAAGACTCTGACTTATTGGTATCGGGCAGTTTCTGCAGACGGCAAATACCAGCCATTTCGCGCCTTAGCCGTTAGATCTCTTATGCGCAATATCTATCTCGACAGCCATTTTGATTTGATCCTTTTCAGATTCTATCTCTCGGATGCCCTCCTCCAGACTATCAAGGCAAGCAGCAAGTATTTTTCTTTTTTCAGGATCTGTTTCATATTTTAATTTAACTTCCGGCTCGATCATTTTTGCTCTTATTGCCTGGATACGCTCGTTATAGGGTTCAACCTTTTCACCAATAATTCTGTTCTTCTCGTTGTACCAGTACATGTTTTCATTGAAACGTTCCAGACCCGTGTTTGCGTCATTGAAAACCTTAGCGACGGTAGCTGAAACAGCACCAGAGCGACTGGATTTTTTGCTGAACATCTTCATCAACAATCCAGAAACAACGATCACCGGTATCGCCACATAGGTTAAATATACGCCAACGTAGCTCACGGTCAGTAAGGTCAGGATATAAAGAATCAGAGTGGAATAAAAAACATACTTTGAAAGCGAATGCATATTTCTTCTCGGTTTAGTTCTTAGCTATTTTCTGCAGATCGTCCAGCCGCCAGCTCAGATGACGCTCTACAGTCGCTTAACGATACCACTACAGGAGAAACAGGACAATTTACTACCGGGAACAGAAAAATGATGTAGGGATAAAATGCAGGCACAAAAAAACCACCCGAAGGTGGTTTCACGACACTGCTTATTGCTTTGATTATTCTGGAATTTCCAATGGTACCCGGAGCGGGACTTGAACCCGCACAGCCAAAGGCCGAGGGATTTTAAATCCCTTGTGTCTACCGATTTCACCATCCGGGCACAGTAGGAAATTGGAGGCGCGTTCCGGAGTCGAACCGGACTAGGCGGATTTGCAATCCGCTACATAACCGCTTTGTTAACGCGCCAGAATATTCAGGTCTTACGACCAGCACCCGCTTACTGCCGATGCTTTAAACTGGAGCGGGAAACGAGACTCGAACTCGCGACCCCGACCTTGGCAAGGTCGTGCTCTACCAACTGAGCTATTCCCGCAAATCAGCAATCAATATTCATAATTACTTGATTTTGCTATCGTCTGGCAGACAGTGCTGCCGTTCGATGCGATGCATTCTACTTACCTGACGCGTTGAGTCAACGTTATTTTTCTCAACGCAGGATCGTTTGCTGAAAATTACGGCGAAACGATCACTGTTCAAGCAAATCACCGCGTGCGGCGTTCAGATACTGGAACATGGACCACAGGGTCAGTACGGCCGCAACGAAGAACAGCGCGATAGCGGCGTACTCCATCCAGATATTTGCCCGCCACAGCAGCCCCACCAGGGCGGTCATCTGGGCGGTGGTTTTCACTTTACCGATCCAGGACACTTTAACCTGGCTGCGCTTGCCCATCTCGGCCATCCACTCCCGTAGTGCGGAGATAATAATTTCACGGCCAATCATGGTCGCCGCTGGCAGGGTCACCCACCAGCTGTGGTAGTGCTCGGCCACCAGCACCATGGCAATCGCCACCAGCACTTTATCCGCAACCGGATCGAGGAAGGCACCAAAGCGGGTACTCTGGTTCCAGCGACGGGCCAGGAATCCATCAAACCAGTCGGTAACGGCAGCAACGCAGAAGATCAGCGCACAGACAAACGGCGCCCAGGTGAATGGCAGATAGAATGCCAGCGCAAAGAACGGGATCAGTATGACGCGAAACAGAGTAAGCAGCGTAGGGATATTAAATCGCATAATGCATGTAACTATCTGTTGTTTGTGAAAATTAGCCCTATGTTGCTACAGAGCACCTAATGTTTCAACGAGTAGTAGATCTTTTCTGCCAGACCTTGCGAAATACCCGGCACTTTCGCAATTTCTTCAACGCTTGCGGTCAGCAGCCCCTGCAGGCCACCCATATATTTCAACAGCATTTGCCGCCGCTTCGGCCCAACGCCCTCGATGGTTTCGAGGCTGCTGGTGTTTTTCACCTTCGCCCGCTTTTTCCTATGCCCGCCGATAGCATGATCGTGCGAGTCATCGCGGATATGCTGAATCACGTGTAGCGCAGGCGAGTCCGGCGGCAGGCTAAAGCCCTCGCCTTCCGGCTCAAGAAAGAGCGTTTCCAGCCCGGCCTTACGGTCGGTCCCCTTGGCGACGCCCAGCAGCAGCGGCCGCTGTTTGTCCCAGGGCACATCCAGTTCGGCGAAAACGGCCTTCGCCTGCCCCAGCTGCCCTTTTCCGCCATCAATCACGATAACGTCGGGGATTTTACTCTCTTCAATGGCCTTACCATAGCGTCGACGCAAGACCTGGTTCATGGCCGCGTAGTCATCGCCCGGTGTAATACCGGTAATATTATAGCGACGATACTCCGCTCGCAGCGGCCCATTGCTGTCAAAAACCACGCAGGAGGCCACCGTCTGCTCACCCATGGTATGGCTGATATCGAAGCACTCCATGCGGTTAACCGCAGGCAGTCCCAGAACCGCTGCCAGCGCGGTAAGACGCTGGCTAACCGTAGAGCGCTGTGCCAGACGGGTCGTTAAGGCCGTCGCCGCGTTGGTTCGCGCCAGCTTAAGATAACGGGCGCGATCGCCACGTGGGCGAGTCTGCACATTGACTTTACGTCCTGCCAGCGCGGAAAGCGAATCGGCCAGCAGGGTTTTATCCGTAAGATTGAAGTCCAGCAGGATTTCGCCGGGCAGGGTTCGCGCCTGGCTGCCCTGCAGATAGAACTGGCCAACGAAGGTTTCGACCACTTCCCCGACTTCGGTATCCGCTGGAATTTTAGGATAATAGCTGCGGCTACCGAGCACTTTACCCTGACGAATAAAGAGCACGTGTACGCAGGCCATTCCGGCATCGAACGCCACGCCAATCACATCGAGATCGTCGCCGGTATTGGAGACAAACTGTTTCTCGGTCACCCGGCGCACGGCCTGGATCTGATCGCGGAATCGCGCCGCCTCTTCAAATTCCAGGGCCTGGCTGGCTTTTTCCATCCGCGCAATAAGCTGCGTCAGAACCTGGTCGTCCTTACCGGCAAGAAACAGACGGACGTAATCAACCTGCTGAGCATAATCCTCTTCGCTGACCAGCCCCGCGACGCAGGGCCCCAGGCAGCGGCCAATCTGATATTGCAGGCAGGGGCGAGAACGGTTGCGATAGACGCTGTTTTCACACTGGCGCACGGGGAAGATTTTTTGCAGCAGCGCCAGCGTTTCACGCACCGCATAGCCGTTGGGGAAAGGCCCGAAATATTCGCCTTTGATATGCTTCGCCCCACGGTGCGTCGCCAGCCGGGGATGGGTATCCGCGCTCAGCAGAATGTAGGGATAGGATTTATCGTCGCGCAGCAGCACGTTATAGCGCGGCTGATACAGTTTGATGTAGTTATGCTCCAGCAGCAGCGCTTCGGTTTCCGTATGGGTGACCGTCACGTCGATCTGCTGAATTTGCGCCACCAGCGCTTCGGTTTTGCGCGAGGCAAGATTGCTGCGGAAATAGCTGGAGAGCCTTTTTTTCAGGTCTTTCGCTTTACCGACATAGATAACGGTGCCAGCAGCGTCGTACATACGATATACGCCGGGCTGGCTGGTCACCGTTTTCAGGAAGGCGTGTGAATCGAAATCATTGCTCACTGACTTGCTAACGGCTCCGCATTACACAGACCATGGCGGATAGCCAGATGCGTCAGTTCCACATCGCCGTGAATGTTTAATTTACTGAACATACGATAGCGGTAGCTGTTCACCGTTTTCGGGCTGAGATTAAGCTGCTCTGAGATCTCGTTAACCTTCTGGCCTTTGGTGATCATGAGCATAATTTGCAGTTCACGCTCGGATAAACTGGCAAAAGGCGACTCTGTTTTATCCGGCTCGATCTGGCTTAACGCCATCTGCTGCGCGATGTCGGAGGCGATATAACGCTGACCGGAAAACACCGATCGAATGGCGTTGACCACCTCCTGCGGCGCAGCACCTTTGCTCAGGTAGCCTGCGGCACCGGCCTGCATGACTTTTGCCGGCAGCGGGTTTTCGGTATGCACGGTGAGCATGATGATTCGGGTATCAGGAACCGAACGGGCGATTTTGCGCGTGGCTTCCAGGCCGCCGATGCCGGGCATACTCATGTCCATCAGCACCACATCGGCCGCGTTAGCGCGACACCATTTGACGGCATCTTCGCCGCAGCACGCTTCGCCAACGACCTTTATACCCTTAATATCTTCCAGAATGCGTCGTATCCCTGCGCGCACCAGTTCATGGTCATCAACAAGAAGTACGTTGATCAAAGGAATAATCTCCTGAATAGGGATAACGCTTACTGACAGCGAATCTGCCTATATTAACGGGTTTTAACTTAAGTTTGAAATGTAAAAACGGTCGGCGCCCGGCTTCGCCTCTCGTTTTCGGAAATTCTGCTGTACAGAAGGTGGAAACATCCCCCTTTTGGTGCGGTCTGTGTACATTTTTTTAAGTTAGCAATTTTCAAAACGCGACAAAAACGAAGCGACAAAACGCGCGCCTGACGCACGCAAATTGTAACAACAAATAACCAGTAAAAAACCGTATTTATACATTTAAAAGGTTATATGGTTATTACTTTTATTTTTCATCGCATTTATTGTTGACAATCTGTTTACCGGTGCTTAAAAAACAACCGCTCCTGTTTTTGCCCCACCTTGTGGTATACTCCGCCGCCTTGCCAATTATCGTCGCGCGAGTGCGCAGTTATCAAACGAGGAAATAAATGAGTACACCTGACTTTTCCACCGCCGAGAATAACCAACATCTGGCCCAGGAAATCTCCTGCATGAAAGCGCTGTTGACCCTGATGCTGCAGGCGATGGGCCAGGCTGACGCCGGCCGTGTGATCCTGAAAATGGAAAAACAAATTGCCCAGCTGGATGATGAAGCTCAGGCAGCGGTCTTCTCCGCCACCGTTCAGCAAATTAAACAGGCATACCGCCAGTAACAAAAAACCGGCTGCCCCTCTCGGTTGCAGCCGGTTCGTTCGATGTCTGACACGCAGAACCTTGCCTTACTTCAAATCAGCCCTATCGCAGCCGCATAGCAGGCGATTTGCGTTTTATTCGGCGCGTTGAATTTCTTCTGCATATTCTTCTGATGGAAATTAACCGTATTCTCGGAAATAGACAGAATAATGGCGATTTCCGCCGAGGTTTTTCCCTCCGCTGTCCATTTCAGAATTTCCAGTTCGCGCTTGCTGAATCGCATTTCCGGCGGCATCACCATCTCATCTTCCAGCCGTAATAAGGTCATCATGCTCAGCTGGAGTAATGTCTGCAGCCGCAGATCGATATCCGCGCTGAACGGCATCGGCACGCCGACGCGATTACTGGAGACAGAGAGAAAGCCCAGGGCATGGTTAGGCAACATCAGGCACTGGGTGAATCCTTTGCGCAGACCGTGATCTCTGGCGGCTTCCCACAGGGTTGGTGCGTCAGAAAATAGCTGGTCGCTCCAGGGTAAGTGGCCCTGAATAAAATTATCCGCTTTTAATACAGGGTCAATGGCAAAATAATTTTCAGCCTGATAATGCGCCATCCACGAGGAAGGATAGGTAGTATGCAGCGAGATCCGGGGGCGGGTAAACGGCACGGGGTGGCGGACACAGAGCGCGTAGTATTCAAATTCCATCAGCAGGGTTTGCTGCTGTAATGTCCGATGTACTTCTTCCGCTGCCGTCATTCCCTGGAAGCGGTACATCATATCGCGCCGCCAGGTAAAGAAATCGATATCCTGCATACTTAATCTTCGAATCCCTGAGAGTAATAATCATTATTATATATATATCAGGCTAACACATAAAGCTTATTAATATGTATAAAATAACCTGTGTTCTGCGGATTACCTGAATTTCACCCTCAAATTCTGAGAGATAGCGCCAAAAAAATAGCGCTGTATGACCTGAGACAATGCTGTCTCAGGCCAGATTAATAAGGTTAATTTACGTTATGTCAGCATAATCAGGCGCAGCGCAGACGGCGGTACGCCAGGCTGTCAGGGAACCAGGAATTTCTCAAGGAACTGGCGGGTGCGAGGCTGCTGCGGGTTAGCAAAAAGGGCTTTAGCCTCCCCCTGCTCGACGATACGACCCTGATCCATAAAAATCGCCCTGTCGGCGACGTCACGGGCGAAACTCATCTCGTGGGTCACGATAACCAGAGTGCGTTTCTCCTGCGCCAGCTGGCGAATGGTGTTCAGCACCTCCCCCACCAGCTCAGGATCAAGCGCAGAGGTTGGTTCATCGAACAGGATTACATCCGGGCGCATTGCCAGCGCGCGGGCAATCGCTACCCGCTGCTGCTGCCCGCCGGAGAGACGGCGCGGGTAGCTCGTCTCCTTCCCGCCCAGACCGACCTTGCCCAGCAGTTCACGGGCGCGGCCGATGGCCTCATTTTTGTCCTCGCCTTTGACAATCACCGGCCCCTCAATGATGTTCTCCAGCACGGTTCGGTGTGGAAACAGATTGAAGTTCTGGAAAACAAAACCAACGTGCTGACGTAGCTGGCGGATAAGCGACTTCTGCTGGCTCAGCGGGCGGACAGTATCGATGGTGATCTCGCCGACGCGAATGGTGCCGCTTTCCGGCTGTTCAAGCAGGTTTATGCTGCGCAGCAGCGTGGTTTTACCCGAGCCGCTGGGGCCAATGATGGCAACCACCTCGCCCTGCTTAACCTCAAGATCGATTCCGTGCAGCACCCTCTGCCCGTGAAAGGCTTTCACCAGGTTTTTGACTTCGATAGCACTCATTTCGGATCGCGCTCCTGGCGGTTAAGCTGGTTTTCAAAGTAGTTCTGCAGCGTCGACAGTACCGTCGCCATCACCCAGTAAATCAGCGAGGCGGCGAGATACATGGTGAAGACCTCCAGCGTGCGGGAGGTGATCAGCTGCGCCTGGCGGAACAGTTCCGGAACCTGGATGGTGGCCGCCAGCGAGGTATCTTTTACCAGGCTGATAAAGCTGTTACTCAGCGGCGGCAGTGCGACCCGCGCCGCCTGCGGTAAAATGGCTCTTCGCAGGGTCTGCCATGGCGTCATCCCGATACTGGCCGCCGCTTCCCACTGGCCCTTATCGATGGATGAGATTGCCGCACGCAGCGTTTCCGCAGCATAGGCCGCCGTATTCAGCGACAGGCCAATCATCGCCGCCGGGATCGGGTCCAGCTCAATACCAAACTGCGGCAGGCCGTAGTAGATCATAAAGAGCTGTGCGATAAGCGGCGTTCCGCGAAAAACGGAGATATAGAAGCGGGCCAGCCACCGGAATCCCCAGAAGGGAGAAAGACGCATCAGCGCCAGCAGGAAGCCCAGCAGCAGGCCGAAGAACATACCGCCGATACTGAGCTGCAGGGTAAACACCGCCCCCTTTAACAGGAACGGGGCGGAATCGATCACCAGTTGAAGACTTTCTTGCATTATGGGTGCTCTGCCTGGAGTTTAAATTGTCGGATGATAGGCAAAGAGCGCGGGCGCCCCACCGGTATGCACAAACAGGATTGGGCCTTCATCTTTAAAGCGCTTCTGGCTGATACCGTCGATCAATCCGGCCATCGCCTTGCCGGTATAGACCGGGTCGAGAAGAATACCTTCCAGCCGCGCCAGCAGTTTCACGGCTTCCTGCCCTTCTTCGTTGGGCGTACCGTATCCCGGCGCAAAATAGTCATCCCAGAGCACAATCTCAGCACGCGCCGTCAGTTCGAGCTCGGCGGCGACAGCCTGCTGTAGCGCCACCACTTTAGGGCGCTGCTCGGCGACTTTGCGCGAGACCGTTACGCCAATTAATTCCGCTTCCGGCATCAGCTGTTCCAGCCCCACTGCCAGACCGGCATGGGTTCCGGCGCTGCCGGAGGCCACGACAACGGAGGAAATATTGACCGCGTCTTCGCACTGACGGGCAATCTCCAGGGCGCTCTCGACATAGCCCATCGCGCCCAGCGCATTTGAGCCACCGACCGGGATAACGTAAGGACGAAAACCTTCGGCCTCAAGTCGCGTCGCCAGGGCTTCCATCTGCTGGTCAGGCTGGGTCAGCGCGTCACACATTTCGACCTGGACATTAAAAAGATCCAGCAGCAGACGGTTGCCGTTGCTGAGGTAGTTTTCAGCCCGGGTTCCAATGGGATTTTCCAGCAGCGCCACGCAGTGCAGGCCCAGGCGGGCGGCAACGGCGGCAGTCTGACGAACATGATTGGACTGAATAGCACCGGCAGTCACCAGCGTATCGGCCCCTTCGCGCAGCGCGTCGGCGGCGAGGAACTCCAGTTTGCGCAGCTTGTTGCCGCCCATCGCCATCGGCGTGACGTCATCGCGCTTGATAAAGATCTCGCGGCCCAGATAGTCCGAAAAGCGTGGAAGATACTCCAGCGGGGTCGGCGCACCGATCAATTCCAGCCGGGGAAAACGGGTTAGATTTTGCAGTGACATGGCACCTCCGATTCTGCAGTTCTTTTTATTATGCACGCAATGCAGCAGGAAATAAAAAAGGCGCCGATATCAGCGCCTTTTCCTTGCCTGGACGATTATTTCGTCACGTCGGCACCAAACCATTTTTCGGACAGCGCCTTGAGGCTACCGTCTTTTTGCATGTCGGCAATCGCATCGTCGATAGCCTTCAGCAGGTCTTCATTGCCTTTACGCAGGGCAACACCGGCTTCCTGACGGGAGAAGGGTTCACCGGCAACGGCCAGGGTATCTTTGGTCTTTTTCACCAGATCCAGCGCCGCCAGACGGTCTACCAGAATGGCATCCACGCGGCCAACGCGCAGATCCTGGTATTTGGTCGGGTCATCATCATAGGTACGGATGTCCACGCCCTGAACGTTAGCGCGCAGCCACTCTTCGTAGTTGGTTCCCAGACCCACACCGACTTTTTTACCTTTCAGGTCGGCAGAAGATTTAATGGAGGACTCATTGCCCTTTTTCACCAGCGCCTGAATACCGGAGACGGTGTAGGCCGTGGAGAAATCATACTTCTTCTTACGCTCATCGGAGATGGTCACCTGATTGATCACCACGTCAATGCGCTTAGAGTCGAGCGAGGCCAGCATGCCGTCCCATTTGGTCGGTTTCAGAGACGCTTTCAGGCCCAGATGCTGCGCCAGAGATTCAGCGAACTCCACCTCAAAGCCGGTGAGCTTACCGTCATCGCCCTGGAAGCTGAACGGCGGATAGGTGCCTTCAAGCCCCACCAGCAGCGTGCCGCGCTCTTTCACTTTGCCTAACAGATTTTCTGCCGCGAAGCTGGCGGTACTCATTCCCGCCACCAGTGCAACAGCCATGACGCCCATCAGCGCCTGACGACCCACGCGTGCTAATTTCATAGTCACCCCAATATTATTAAAATGACGGTAGTGTAGTGAGTCGGTGAGGTCATCACCAACATCACTTCGCTACATCTTATGCACTTTTAATATATATCAGAAGTTGAATTGAGCACGATATTACGGGCAACAGGCACCGGCATCTGCGTTTTAAACTGCGCATATTTACGCAGGGCGATGCGGTAGTTGTTGGTGCTGGTTGATGGCAGCCAGGGTTCGAGGTTTTCATCGATAAACCCTTCCTGCAGCAGCGTATGGGAGATGTTATTTTCGTCGAGGTGATTGCCAAGGCGGCGCAGGCGGACAACGTACTCGCGCACGGTGCCGTGGCTCATTTCGGTTTGTTCAAACAGATACTGTTTAAAACCGATAATGTCGAAGTAGTCGCTGTGTTCCTTGCAATGCAGATCGCCACAGAAGCGGCACAAAGCCATCCACTCCTGCTGCTCATGCTGCCACTCTGTTTCATCCATCAGCGTATCGAGCCGGGAAATGGCAATTTTATTAACGATTTCCCCGCGGCGGACCAGCGTAATGCGATCAAGCAATTTGTGGCAGTGGGCGCAATGTGTCTGGCTGTGTTTAAAGTCTTTAAGATAGCGGCTTAGGGGCCGTCTTTTAGATTGCTGCACCGTCATGATAACTCCTGGTTGTCAATGCATTGTGCGGCATTTGGTGGGGGTGAGGTTATCAGCCCCCTATAACTTACCCAGCTTGGTTCGCAGACGTTTAATGGCCTGGCTGTGCAGCTGGCTGACCCTTGATTCTCCCACTTCCAGTACCGCACCAATCTCTTTGAGATTAAGCTCTTCCTGGTAGTAGAGCGTCAGTACCAGCTGTTCGCGTTCCGGTAAGGCTTCAATCGCCTCCATGACGCGATGGCGCAAATTGCCCTCCATCAGCTGGTGCAGCGGGTTTTCCTGTTGGTTGTCTTCCGTGACCAGCTCGATACTGTCGCCGTGCTCTTCTCGCCACTCATCGTAGGAGAACAGCTGGCTGTTATTGGTATCGAGCAGCATCTGCCGGTAGTCTTCAACAGAAACAGCAAGGCGTTGTGCAACTTCCGTCTCCGTTGCGTTACGTCCCAGCTCCTGCTCCAGTTGCCCTATCGCCTGTGCCACTTCGCGGGCGTTGCGGCGGACGCTGCGCGGCACCCAGTCACGGCTGCGCAGTTCGTCCAGCATCGCACCACGAATACGCTGCACTGCGTAAGTCGTAAATGCCGTTCCTTGCAGAGCGTCATACCGTTCTACTGCGTTCAGTAGTCCGATACCGCCCGCCTGCAGCAGGTCGTCTAGCTCCACACTCGCCGGCAATCGCACCTGGAGGCGCAATGCTTCGTGACGCACCAGTGGTACATAACGCTGCCACAGCGAGTGTTTATCCATTACACCTTCAGCGGTATACATTGAATTCACGATAAACAAGCCCTGCGTTTGTTGAGTTATCGGCACAATTATCCGATTCTGTAGGGCGTTTAATCGGATGAATAGTGGGTGAAATGAGGGGTTATTCTTAGGTTATGCCGTGGTAAATCGACTTATTTGCCACAATTTGTCAAATTTGTGTAAAAATCACATTATTTATCAAGGCATTACCCACCAGCGATGAAAATTTACATTACTGGCCCAGAGTACGACATCCGACCACGCCTAAGCCAAATTGTGATATCGCACAGTTAATGTATACAAAGTAGACTATAACAATTCATAGCGCATTAAATGCGCCTTAATATCGTCTGCAGAACAGTGCATCAAAACGTCAATAATTGACAGATTCGGCTGGAATGGGTGATTTCCTTGTGGATAAACAATCTCCTGCATTTTAAGGAATGACAAATCCAGGCCATGTGACGCAAAAAGCTCCTGCTGATAAAGATGTCTGCCACCAATGCTGTTGATGTACTGCTTGCCGCCAACCGCGAGGCATAAATTGATCACCTTTTCTGCCGCGCCGTCAGGACGCGGGTAGCTTAGCTCACTGGATAAACGAATTTTCGGCGCCAAATCCAGCCAGCTAAAAATCTCCCTAAAGGCCCGCAGGCACATCTGCGGAATAGAACGTTCTGGTGACAATAAAACCCGCTCTACGAGCGGATAAATATCGTTAAAGTAGGGTTTCTTGCTATAGGCCTGCTGAATCGTCTTGAGCACCTTCTCAACATCGTTTGAAAACTGTAGTTCATTGATTTTTAGGAAGGAAGAGGCTCCCGGCACGGGAACGGTAAAGCGCTTCGCTTCACCGTCCACCAGCACATTATTACGATTGATATAACCCTGCTTAATATAGTTAACATCATCGTAAATAATAAACGTATCGACCGCATTAATCAGTTGAAAGTATCCCAGATAAGGGAAAAGGTACGGCTGCATAATACCGACTTTCATAGCCCTACCTGGCCTGATGAATCAACCGGAACGAAGTAATAAACGGATTCCAGCAGTCCTTCAGTGTAGTGTCGGAGGTAGATACGATAATCCTGCCGATAACTCAGCACCTGCTCCGGTAATTTCCAGAGATCGTCGTACTTGTGATAGCAGCAAACGGCCAGCAGAGGATGCTGCTGCTGAATAATATTTTTGGCACCGGCCAGGGCCTGGGACTCATAACCTTCAATGTCCAGCTTTATCCAGGTCACCTCTCCTAACGACAAATCGTCAAGGCATTCAACGGCAACGGTAATATCACCGGTTTCACTGATCCTTGAGGCCGTACCGGCAGAGGCAAAACGCAGGGTTTCTTTACGATCGGACACGCCACACGGGTAGAAGTGAATCCTTCGGGCATCCGCCAGGCGCTTTTTCACCATCGCAAACTGCTCCGGCTCCGGCTCAAAGACATGCGCTGACTGATAATCAGGGAAACGCCGGATAAACTCAGCGGTTGTTTCACCATCGTAGCTTCCGCAGTCGACAAAATGTGACGTGAACGGCGACACGAAGGGGACATCAAAATACTGCTCATGAATGCGACAGGTGAATCCGGATAAGCACTCTAATGAATTGGTCAGTCTGAAATTGACCAGCGCATCAAATGTCTCGCGGGATTTATCATCCGCAAGTTTCTCCCTGATACGATCATAGCGCACGCGTTCTGCAATATAGTCACGCTGAAAAGCCTCCTGATGATACCAGGAGGGCTTCGTGAGCAGATGTGAAAATTGCTGGTAGAAACGGAAGTAATCCATCTGCTGAACGCCCTTTTCCGCCAGCACCCGCCAGGCGGTTAAGGGTCGGGCATCGACAACGGCACAAACCACCAGAGCATCTTCAGGCACCTGGTGAAGTTTGATCACCGGCAGCCCCGCTATTTCACGCTCACTGACTCTGTCGTCGATAAACCCATCCAGGGTAAATTTTTCGGCAATCTCTTTGCCATACGGCGTAACGCCAAAGATATAGCGAGGACGCTTTTGCGCCATAAATTCCTGAAAAAAAAGGGCACTCTCTGAGCTAGTTAGCATGGCATTATTCTTCTGTTCATTAACGCAGGAAAAATTCAACGGCATCCGTATCGATCGCCACCGTATTCGGGATCTGGCTGACATCCAGGCGCTCAGGGAAATAGTTATCGATAAACAGCGAGTACGGCGCAATAAATGCAGACTTTTTCTCCCCGCGGGTTAAATGAATAATTTCATCAAACAGGGAAACGGCAATGGCCGCCTTTTCAAGGGAAGCCTGCGGCACGGTCTCATGGCGGGTGATCAGCCGGACAGGAATACCCTGTCTGCGACACTGATAGATAAATGCCATCACCGTCGGAACCGCTTCACCATCGATAATCAAGGTATCATCGAGATCGACATAGACCTGCGTAAAGGCACAGTCGCTGCGCGTCCGGCTAATGATACTGCGATCGATTATCGTAATGGCGGAATTAGGAAGCGCGGTGACATCCCGGCCCATAAAGTCATGAAGCGCCATAAGCGGCAGGTTCACGCCGCGTGCGCGCTGGAACACCATTGCGCCCGCCACACGACATGAGACTTCCAGCAACTTCCACTGCCCATCGCGGTCCCGCTTCAGCTGCACAAACCACGGTCCACGCAGAACCAGACGCTGGTTAATTAATGTCACAATCGCCGTAACCTCTGCATCCAGCGGTACCGTGCGCGATCGCATACTGATACCGGCTCTGACACGCTCGCGGGTGCGCGGCCCGGACCAGATGAGCTGTCGATTACGATCGGTAAAGCAATCGACGGTGATTTCATCCCCCGGCAAATATTCTACGATCACGGCATCGCTGACGCGTTCGAGCGCGCCCGCAAGCGCCTCAGGACTGCTCACGCGTTCAATGCCGTTCCCACCCTGCCCGCAGTCGGGTTTAACAATAACCGGCCAGCGGTCTATCTCTGCCGCACTATGGTAGCGCGCCGGCGTCCACGGACAGTCGGCGAAGCGTTCATAGGTAGCGGATTTATGCCGGAGTATCCTGGCCGTTTCAGTATGACCATTAACAAGATACCAGCTCGCTCCCTTGTTTAACTCTGCCAGCTTCTGCGCGACGGAATCATGGGTGGCAAAAACCACATCAACGCGATAGTGAGCAATCAGCGCTTCAAAGCGGCTCAGAAAGTTCTCTTCACTGATATTCGGCAGATCGCCGGCATAGTCTTCAAAGCGAAACTCACCGTGATCGCTGACGCTTGATGCGCCTACCAGTTTATCGACGTGTAATGAGTAGCGCAGCGCCTGATAAATTTCGCCGGCATTCTCCGACCCACAGGGGAATACCAGTACGTTAAGCTTTTTCATCCTTCTCCCCGTCCGTGCTGGCGATCCACGCCAGAATAGTATCCGCAATGGTATTCATATCCGCCAGGTCGTAACGATGATCGACAGGCAGAGGGATGAGATAATCAATATAGTCCTGCTCAACATCGCCTGGACGCACGCGCGCGGCCGCATCCTGCCAGAACGTCGCCGTGTAAATCCGCGCTGCGTACAGGCTTTGGCGCAACCCCTCGCGGCGTAGCAACAGGGGATAACAAAGCGGCCCATAGGGCTGACTCTCAGGAAGCGGCAAGGCATTCAGATGCCGGAGCCTGGACTGCAGGTAGCGGAAATTACGCAGCCTTGCCTGCTCTACGAGCGGATAATCGACATTGCCCAGCAGCGTTTGCGTCAGCAGACTCATTCCACTGCCCGGCAGCGCGCATAAGCTATTTTCAGCCTGTTTATAGGCGTCAAAACCCGCTTCGGCTCCACGGGCTAAGCGCAGGAGCAGATGCTCCGCGGCGGGCAATGCCGCCTGCTCAGGCAGGATGACGGGAACACCGCTAACCAGCAGGCCGCCATCCGGCACGCCAAAAAATTTTCGCGGCGAGTAGAGGGTCGCCAGCACCTCACGGGGCGGTGCAAAGAAGGCCTGAGAACGATCCAGAATCAGCTGCGATGGATTGAAGCGCTGCAGTAACGCCTGCTCTTGTTCATCGCAGAGGCCAAAATAGTTAACGTACAGCAGCCATTCCCCCGGGCCTAATGTCAGGCCAGGTTCAGGATTGAACCGGGTATCCAGCGAATAGAAATGTACCGGTACGTTCAGCCAATGCAGCGGTGCCAGCATCGCATCGCAAATCCAGCGCGGCATCCATACCGCCGCAGGCTTTCCCGCCTCAAGCAGGGCATAAAAGGCCGCACGTGCCGTATTAAAACGCTCTGCATCCTGGTGGCAGGCCCGCTCTTTTAGCGGCAGCTCCAGCGGGAAATAACCGCCGATGGCATCCTTCACGCAACGTCACCGCTGGCCGTATGGGCAACGTGCTGCGGCTGCGTCAGGCTGCTGTGCTGACGAATCACCGCCACAACGCGCGCCAGATCCTCGTCGGTAAGATCCGGGAAAATAGGCAGACACAGCACCTTCGACGCAATATCTCCCGCGACCGGCAGATTATCCGGACTCGCCGACGGCAGATGCCGATACATTGAGAACGAACTAATCAGCGGGTAGAAGTAGCGGCGGGAATAGATGTCCTGCGCTTTTAACGCCTCATAAAGAGAATCGCGGTCGACAGGATAGGACGCCTCGACCAGTACCGGGAAGTAAGCGTTATTCCACTCCACGTTATCCGGCGCGTGGAACAGCTTAATGCCGGGGATATCGCCCAGCAATGCGCAGTAGCGCTGATAGATACGCTTGCGCGACGCCAGCGCTCCATCAATATGCTGTAGCTGAACCAGGCCGAATGCGGCCTGAACTTCGTTCATTTTGGCGTTGATACCCGGAGCCACCACGGTGGTCTCGCCCGCAAAGCCAAAGTTTTTCAGGTAGTCGATACGCTGCTTCATCCGCGCGTCCTGGCAGATAATGGCGCCGCCTTCAAAGGTATTAAAGACCTTTGTCGCGTGGAAGCTTAAAATCGACAGATCGCCGAAGTTCAGTACGCTTTGACCATCCTGCTTAACGCCAAAGGCATGAGCGGCATCGTAAATCACTTTCAGGCCCCAGGCATCTGCGATGCTCTGGATGCGATCAACATCGCAGGGTATCCCGTAGCAGTGAACGGGCAGGATCGCCGAGGTGGCAGGCGTAATCAGCTGCTCAATTTTGCTCGGATCGATATTGCAGGTGATCGGATCGATATCCGCAAATACCGGCGTCAGGCCGTTCCACAACAGCGAGTGAGACGTGGCCACAAATGAGTACGGCGTGGTGATCACTTCGCCGGTAATGCGCAACGTTTGCAGCGCCGTAAGCAGCGCCAGCGTACCGTTAGAGAACAGTGAAAGATACTTGACCCCCAGATAGTCCGCCAGCTCCTGTTCCAGCTGCTGATGGAATTGACCGCCGTTGGTCAGATATTTGTTTTGCCAAATCTGCTCCAGATAGGGGATAAACTCCTCCAGCGGTGGCAGCAAAGGGCTGGTAACGTAAACATTGCTCATATCACGCCTCGGTGTTTACACCATAAAAAGTTCGATTGTGTATTCAGCATGTGCCCTGATCCGTAATCATCAGGGTGCGCGGCTGTTCCCCACGGCAATATAATTGCCATGCCTCACGCAGCGCTTTCTCGAAGTTCGCTGCGACATTAAATCCAGGTTCATTTTTTATCGGGATCTGCGCCCGCATCCCGGCACGGATCGCCGCCAGCTCGGGAATATGGTCACGCCAGTAAACAGCCTTATCGATATATTCCTGTTCGCTATAGACGATAAACTGCTCAAGCCCGTAGGAGGTCATAATGTCGACCCCCTGCTGGCAGGCGATAGTTGGACCACACAGGGTCAGGGTCGGTACGCCCATCCAGGCACCGTGGTGGGTGGTCGTCCCGCCGGTATAGGGGAACGAATCCAGCAAAATATCGATTTCGTGGTGATAAGTCAGATACTCTTCCATCTCCACAAGGCCCCTGAAGATCAGCCTGTCCTGCGTAATGCCCAGCCTGAGCATCCGTTTCGCCATTGCCGCGATCATGTCGTTGTCGGTCATAAAACCGATCAGCAGTTTTGATTCAGGATAGTCCAGCAGCAGTCGCGCCCACACGCCAAGAACCTGGTCATTAATCTTTTTCGAGCGATTAAAACTGCCAAAGGTGATATACCCATTACGCAGCGCGGGCAGCACGTTGACTTCCGGGGCAAGAGGATGGGGTTCAAAGCACTTACGGCTGGCGATATACATGGCTTTTTCGGACAGTTGTTCCTCAAGCCGCGGCGAGTTAACCAGGGTTGCCGGCAGGATAATGTAATCCATCTGTGCAAGCCCCGTCGTTCCCGGATAGCCTATCCAGGTAATCTGGACTGGTGCCGGACGCAGAGCAAATGCAGGCAGACGGTTATGCGCCGTATGGCCGGACAAATCGAACAGAATGTCGATCCCGTCCTCGGCGATGGTTTTCGCCAGCTCAATGTCGCTGATGGAATCAACGTCACGCCACAGCAGTGAGGTTTCCTGAAAATGCCTGGAGACCGCATCATCATTAGAAACTACCGTGCTGTAGGCCACCAGCTCAAATTTATCGCGGTCCAGGCCATCCCAGAACGGCAGCACAAAATTGGCCACCGGATGGTTACGCAGATCCCCGGACACAAAGCCTAAACGCAGTTTGCGCTGCGGATCTTTCACATTATTGAGCGACAGGGAGATCTCAGTTCGTTCAGCCCACTCATCAAGCCGGTGGCCAAATTCAAGATGTTTTGCCAGCAAATCTTCCGGGGTGACGTTGGCATCGTGCGTCATAACAAAAAGTAAGTTACTAAAATAACCGGAATTATAGTGACTCATCTCGACCGCTTTCTCCATAAAGTAGCGGGCTTCATCCATTTTATGGTTGTCACTTAAAATGATCCCGGTCATCCCATAGTAGGTGGCGCCCGGACAGCCAAAACGCAGCATCACCCGACAGCATTTTTCACCCAGCGCCATATCTCCATAAGCATGATGGAGTGAGGCAAGACTAAGCCAGTAATCAATATTTTTGCTGTCGAGCCGCACGAGCGTACGGACAATATTACGTGCGCAATAAAACTCGCGTTTTTTCTGCAGCGTGGTCGCCAGATCGTAATAAATCTCGAGGCTGGAGAAGTAATACCCCATCAGGCGGCAAAGGGATGCCAGGGCTTCGTCCCAGGCGGATGTCAGCACGCAGGCGCGAGAATAGCAGCGGAGGACGTGAATATTTTCCGGATCCTGCTCCATTAACCCACGGGTATATTCTCTGGCTTCCTGCGAGCTTCCGGCATTAATGAGAGCATTAACGCGAGCATAAATAGCATCAACATCCGCATCAGGAACCGCAGATTCCGGTATCTCATCATAAAGTAAACCGCCCTGCTGCTGGTTAACGCTGAGCAGTAGCAATAATGAAAGCTGGGATTTCAGAACATCGATGCGCCCGGCACGGAGAAAACGCTGCAGATGTTTTTTCCACGCCACCGGAGCCCCACCGATCAGCCCTTTTCGCTTCAGGGACGAAAAAGTCGCCCATGCAGACGTATCTGAACCCGTCATATCGCTCTGTAGATAATCCCATTCGTCTGGGGTAAGTAAGACCGTCTCACTCCAGAGATTGATCAGTGCAGTATCCTGTTCCGGGCGTTGGGTTGGCAGCAGGACTGCCGGAAGCAGCCGGTCATTTTGTGCCGTATTGTAAATGCCCGGAGATGCACTCCAGTGGAATCCTTCGGCATTGGTCATAAATAAGGCGGCCAGGGCATCCCATACGACCTCCTGAATATCCTCCTGATTTTCAGGTGCCTGGCAGTTAAAGACCAGCTGTTCAAAGCTGAGAGACATCGGCCAGGCACTGCCCAGCACCTCCATGATGCGAATTAAAATTCCGTTGTCGGTATTGATGATTCTGCCGTTGCTGTCTTCAAAGGCGTTCGACGTCTTAGCGTGATCGTCCTGCAGATGGCGGAAATTCCCCGCCCAGTGAAGCGCTTTAAGCCGGGTAAGATCCGGCGCAGCGGGTGGCGCTGTCGCCTCCCGGTGGCAGAGCAGCGTAAAACGCTCTCTGCGCTGGACGGCATAATCCAGATATTGTTGAGACATCACCCGGCCAGTGCCGCCGCTGACGGCATTAAGCATTTGTTCCGTGGTGTCGCTGTAATGGTGTCCCAGCTCGTATTGAGGCAAAACATCCCCCAGATACTGCAGACTTACGGCTTCAGCACGGGCGCTAAATACGCTCAGGGTGCAGGCCTCTGTGCCGGGGCTCAGATAAGCCAGCGTCAGCGTGAGGTCATCCATTTTTTCAGCGGCCAGGGCTTCCGCCTTTAACGCGCCCTCGTCGAGGGTCACCAGCATAAAGCTCAGCATGCCGCGGGCGGCGGCCAGAAGATCGGTCCCCTCTTCCGCACGCTCAAGGTGGAATTGCAGTGCTTCAGCGAGCGCGCCTCGGGCGCTCGCACCAGGCAGTGCCGACCAGCGCACGGCAATAACGCCGCGAGCGGATAAATGCGCCTGGCACCAGCCCAGCAACGCTTCACGTTCCGTCTGACCGAGGAAGGTAAAAGCGCCGTGAATAATGATGTAATCAAACTCACCCGGATCGACCGCCAGCAAATCACCCAGCCCGGCGGCAAAAAGCTCAACATTACTGCACCCCAGTGCGGCAGCCAGCGTCTGGCCCTGATGAATATTCTGCTCATCAAGATCGATACCCACGGCAACACTCTGCGGCCAGACGCTGGCGTTCATCACCAGACGAGAGGCCGTACCGCAACCCAGCTCAAGAATACGCGCCGTTGCAGGTGGCGTCGTTGCAAGATGATTCATCGCGGCAGCGGCATGAATCGTTGCGGGTGTTACACGGTGGCACGGGTAGAGTGTCGTCACGTCTTGTTCCTGGTTCTAATTGTGCTGAAAACGTAGCAATGCCTGCTAGCGTTGATATTTTTTAATCAAAGCGGCTTTATATTGCTGAGACGGTTCCTCAGCATGTTGTCCTGCGCCGGAAGCCCAGCAGAACGCTCCGGCCTCATCTTCGTCACTCAGTATGGACGCGCGTTTAACGCGAGAAATCGCCATTTGCTCCGTGCCGGAGAGCCGGTCCAGGCTTGCCGAGAGCGCAACAGAGTCCAGACACCAGACGCGGTTGGCCGCCTTCAGATTGCTGGCAATAAACCGGCCGACAATATCGAAATAGCGATGCGTGATGCTGCCCGGTTCGGCATAAATGAAACCGCCGAAGAGTTCATCCCAGAATGGCGAGGCTTCATTTTCTAACAGCTGCAGCGCTGCCCCCGGAGAGACCCAGGCCTGGCGAGCCAGAACATCGCTGTTCATCGCGATAACAGGCGTCGCAAATTCCTGCAGAGCGTCGCGCAGGAATAGCGTGCGACGCGCAGCGTACTCAACGGCCATCTCATCGCAGGCTGAGACCTGCTCAAGGGTGGCGGAGATATGCAGTTCCGGCAGCTGCTGACGCAACGCCTTCACGCTCTCATTCATCTCCTCGTCGCTGTTATAAAGATGGAGATGCACATCCAGCACGCCACGGTTTGTTTCGTAAAGCGAGTACACCAACGGCAGCGTATGGGCAAAATAGTCGGCTTTATCGCAGGCCAGCAGTACCGTGGTATTGACCTTGCTGTCCTTCTCCAGCAGCCATGTATATCCTGCCCCCTCGAGCTGGCCATTACTGTCATCGAGGGTTCTGAAATCGATAAAGGAATCAGGCAGACCGCCGAGCTTGTAAATTCCACAGGTAATCATCAGCAGGGTCATCGGGTCTTCGCCGATAAGTGCAGCATCGGAGGTCAATGCCTGGATCACCACCATGGCCTGGTTGTAGTCCTCTTCCATCAGGCAGACCAGCAGGAGTATTTTCAGCACCGTACCAGAATCGCTGATCAGTGAAAGATTGTTATTAATCAGGAACAGCGCGGAGCTGATTTCATTGACGCGGAAAAGGATCTGAATCGCGGCCACAATATAGTGGGTGTTATTGTCAGCTTTTAACGCTGCAACAACATATTCCGTAATCCGGGCGCTTAGCTCGGCGGGTAAAGCCTTCTGACGGCTCTGTTCCTTCACCTCAAAAGCCTGGTTAGCGAGCGTGATCGCACGCAGCATATTCTTCAGTGCTTCTTCTTTATCCGCATCCAGCCCGGTATTTGCCGCAGCAATCATGGGCTCAAGGCGATCGAAATCGGCGCTCTTAAAGTTAAAGATTTCCGCCACAATGTGTGCGGGCATCGCATCGGATTCCGGCAGGTCGATCAAACGGGTAAAAACATCGCGATAAAACTGGCGCATTGCCCGCGTGCGTGCAAATTCACTCATCGTTATTGCTCATCGGTAAGCTGTCGTCAGACGACATGCGGAATAAGAGATTTTACGCAGAGTAGCACTGCACAGGCGGGGGCGATGGCGTGATAAAACCGGTGATTACGGGCTTATTTTGCAGATTGCGTTAGGGAAAATTGGAGATAAATGACGAAAAAAAAGGCTGCTGTTTCCAGCAACCTTTTTTGGAACTTGATGCGTCTATTAACGCAGCAGGGACAGCATGGTCTGCGGAACCTGGTTTGCCTGAGACAGTACAGAAGTACCAGCCTGCTGCAGGATCTGCGCGCGAGACATGTTGGAAACTTCGGTAGCGTAGTCAGCATCCTGAATACGGGACTGAGCAGCAGACAGGTTAGTGATAGAGTTGTTCAGGTTGTTGATGGTAGATTCGAAACGGTTCTGAATCGCACCCATGTTTGAACGAGCAGTATCAATTTTGGTGATAGCAGCGTCAGCAGCGGTGATGAATGCTTTAGCAGTGCTGTTATCAGTGATGGTACCGGTCAGGCCAGTAGACAGGCTGGTTGCTTTCGCATCGATCAGCGCGCCAGTGGTGATGGAGATGGTATCGGTAGCACCGGTACCTGCACCAACCTGGATGTTCAGGGAAGCAGTCTGAGAACCATCCAGCAGTTTTTTGCCGTTGAAGTTAGCTGCGCCAGCGATACGGTCGATTTCGGCCAGACGCTGAGTGATTTCAGTACTTACTGAGGTGTAGTCAGTAGTGCCGTTGGTGTCGTTCGCAGCCTGAACAGCCAGCTCACGGATACGCTGTAAGTTGCTGTTGATTTCGTTCAGGTTACCTTCAGCGGTCTGAACCAGGGAGATACCGTCGTTGGCGTTACGTGCTGCCTGAGTCATCCCTTTGATCTGGGAGTTCATGCGGTTAGCAATCGCCAGGCCAGCAGCGTCATCTTTAGAGCTGTTGATACGCAGACCGGAGGACAGACGCTCGATAGCGGTACCCAGGGAAGACTGAGATTTGTTCAGGTTGTTCTGAGTGGTCAGGGACAACAGGTTAGTATTGATAACTGCCATAATTTTAATTCCTTCAAAAATGGATTCTAGGGTCGGTGCCTAACACTTACGGCGTCTCTCACCGTCAACAAGGTTATCGACGCCCTGCTCAGAGACTTTAGAAAATATCGCATAATTTTTTTATTTAATTGTTTTTAAAGGAATTATTTTTGCAAATCACTTTTGAAGGCTGCCATATACTTAGAGAGAGGCCTCTTTATAGGGATACGGTCGGACACATCTATAGAGCAACTTCACGTTTTCTCACTGAGGCAGCTCCCGCCCCTATCCTTTTATAAGCTACCAACTCTGGTGGCTATTCCTGGATTTATTTTTTTTGGCTTACCGTAAACTTTTTGCAAATGGGGCCGATATTACGTCTGACACTACCATTGACAAGGAACAATGTATGGCGACTATCAGCAACCTCGGGGTGGGTTTGTCCGGTCTGTCGGATCTGTACGATAAGTTACAGGCCGCAGAAGAGACAAAGTTAACGGCCATCGCGAAGCAGAAAACAACTTACGACAATCAGATTACCGGCTTCGGTAAGCTGCAGAGTGCCATGACTACCCTGCAAACGGCCACCGCGAAACTGGCCAATGCAGATACCTGGAACTCTACGTCAATTACCAGTACCAATACGGCATTTGGCGCGACGACGACGTCTAACGCGAACGTCGGCGAGTTTAAAGTTAATGTGACCCAGATTGCGCGTGCTCAGGTTCTGACCACGGCTGCAGGCACTATTGACAGCAACACTAAACAGCTGGGCGGTACCACGGCTGATAACACCCGTACCATTACCATTACCCAGGCCGGCGCCGATAGCAAACCGCTGACGGTCACCCTGGCGGACGGCGATACCTCGCTGAACGGTATCGCAAAAGCGATTAACGCGGCTAACGGTAATGTCTCGGCGAGCGTAGTGAAAGCAGATACCGGCGATTACCGCCTGATGCTGACATCGAAAACTACCGGTACAGATTCGAATATGACGGTTTCGGTGACCGGCGACGATACGCTAAAAGGCGTTATCGGCAGCGGCGCACTGACCGAACAGGTTGAAGCAGCAAACGCGATTGTTAACGTCAGCGGCATCGAGATTACTCGTCAGAGCAACACCATTACTGACGCACTACCGGGCGTGACTCTAACGCTGAAAGCCAAAAGCACCGCAGATGAAACGCTGTCGGTGACCCGTGCTACGGATGATAACAAAAAAGCGATCACCGAGTGGGTTACCGCCTATAACGCGCTGCAGTCGACGATTGGCTCGCTGACCAAATATGTTCCGCCGGCAACCGGTGCGACCGCTCAGTCATCCAGCAATGGCGTACTGATGGGTAACAGCACTATCCGCGGAGTACAGTCAGATCTTCGCTCTTTATTAACCAATGTACAGAGCGGTTCTTATGCAATTATGGCTCAGTTGGGCATCACTCAGGACCCGGTAAAAGGCGCTAACGGCGAAACCGGCAACCTGAAAATTGATGATAAAAAGCTGTCCCAGGTACTGGCGGATAACCCGGCAGGCGTGCAGGCCTACTTTGCAGGCGATGGCAAAACCACCGGTTTTGCTACGCAGATGGACAGCAAGCTGACCGAAATGCTCAGCACTTCCGTTGGTAAAGAGGGTGTGATTCAGAATGCCAAGAACGGCATCGACGCCACCCTGAAATCAATCGGTAAGCGTTATGAAGCAATGGAACTGACTATCGAAGCTACGATGGCCCGTTACAAAAAGCAGTTTAATGATTTAGATGTGTTAGTCACTAAGCTAAATGGCACCGCCAGCTATCTGACTAATCAGTTTAAGACCAGCAGCAGCTAAGGAACCGATATGTATAACAACTCTGGTGTACAGGCCTATCAAAAGGTGGGTCTTGAATCTGCCGTATTGAGTGCCAGCCCACACCAGTTGGTCGTGATGCTGTTCGACGGTGTCCATAGCGCGCTCGTTCGGGCGCGCCTTTTCCTTGAGCAGGGAGATATCCCTGCAAAAGGTGAGGCGCTCTCAAAAGCCATCAATATTATTGAGAACGGACTGAAAGCCGGGCTCAATATGGAGGTTGGCGGCGATCTGCCTCATAACCTTGCTGCGCTATATGACTATATGGTTCGTCGCCTGCTGGTTGCTAACCTGCGCAATGATGTCGAGGCTATCGTGGAAGTGGAAGGCCTCTTGTTGAATATTTCCGACGCCTGGAAGCAAATCGGCCCTGGTAACTCTATCACGCAGGATCAATTTTGATGAACGACTCCAGCTTATCCCTAAAAAACTGGCACGCACTATACGCATTAAGCAACACAATGCTGAGCCTTGCTCAATCCGGGAAATGGGATGAGCTCATTGAACAGGAAGTCGTTTACGTCACGCTGGTGGAACAAATCAGCAAAAACCCCCTCCCTTCCGGGCCAGGGGGTCAATTTATCCAGGATAAGGCGCAGGCTCTGCTCGCCAGAATTCTGGAAAATGAAATTGAGCTCAAGCGTTTATTACAGGAACGTATGGGCGAACTGCAGGAACTGATGGCCCAGACCGGAAAGCAGCGCACGCTGAATATGGCCTACGGTAATCTTTCTGGAAACGTGTTATTTCCTGGCGAAGCTAACGAAATCAACCCGTAGTCCAACCCCTACTCCAGAGACTAACCTGATGATTTCTGGAGTAAGGCTAATATTTTCACCCAATGATTATGGCAACGCCGAAGCCAGCGGATTTTTCGTCAGAAATTCCGCGCACTCTGTTGTGGGCTTTTGCACACGCTTAAGCGTCATTCCGTCATAGTCCAGCTCTCCGCCTTCCTGTTTCAGACGGTACACATCGACAGCGGTGGTCACGTTGTAGTAATTGTCACCGCGCAGCATCAGTTTACCTGGGCGCGCAATCACCCGCTGCCACTGACGACAGTCGAGAGTATCACCTTCAGGGGTCACAATCAGACTCGCTACGGCCAGTGGACTCACCAGTGCGCTTTGCGGCCCTGCCGACTGCCAGTATCCTGCCAGTTCAGCCGGCGCCGGCGTCTTCACGACGGTCGCATAGTTATCCACCTGCACACAGCCAGTCAGCGCTAACAGTGCGCCAACAAGCGCTACTTTTTTCATTGTTTATCCTGCACAAAGAGAAAAAAGTATTCTGGCATTAAAGCGTTATCCTCGCCAGCCTTTCCCGGGAGCAGCGGGGTCGGCCTCTGAAGATATAAAGAGAAGGCGGGATCGCGTTACTTGCGGAAATCGAGGGGTACGGCACTGCCGGACTGGATCCAGGCGTGCAGATTTTCAAATGCCACCATCGACGATTTGCAAAAAATACATTTTGCCCCGTGGGGATTTTTTTCAGTGACATCAAAGTTTGATGTTCTGTATTGCGACCCGTGGCAGCACGGGCAGCGGAAATGAGTGTGAGCAGTCATGCGCTCTCCTTAATAAAATAATTATATTACAGCGACAGGCCGGAAGCCCGTATTCGCAAAAAATCAACTTTCTGATTCTAAACACAAATTTTAAAATCATTAAACAATGCGCGGCGCTTTACGGAAATATCTCAGGATAAAGCCAACGCATTTCGCGGCATGGATGACGTGACAAAAATTTATCGGTGTATGAAACAACAAACCAGGAAGAGGAGCGAAAGAAGCACTGTGGGAAGAGAACGACTTTACTAAACGACTTCAGATAATTTCTGATTATCAAACCATCGACAGATTAACGCACGTCGGCATTTTAAATGCAAGCTATAAATTTCAGATAAGACATAAAGCGCGCCAACAGCGGCGCGCTTTATCACTAAAATCGTTATGCGGTAAGCCAGTAAAACTGACTACACCTGCATCTGCATCACTTCCTGGTAAGCCGCTACCAGTTTGTTACGCACCTGGATGCCCATCTGCATTGATACAGACGCTTTCTGCATATCGGTCATTACGTCATTCAGCGCAATGCCCGGTTCACCGAGGGTAAACTTTTCTGCCTGCGCACGTGCCGCACCTTGCTTCTCGCTGATGCGATCGAGCGCGGCATGCAGCTGTCCGGCAAAGCTGACGCCCGAATCTGCCCCAGCACCAACGCTTTGGTTGCGCGCGACCGATGCGGTGGCCTGCAGTTGACTGAGCACCCCTTCGATACCCTGAATCGCCATGCTACTTCCCCTGATATTTTTTGACTCGGTGAGAGTAACAGCTTGTCAATAAGATAATGGCGGCAAATGACGGCAAAAAACTGGGTTATTTGGTCCATAGAAAATCCTGATTCATCAAATAATGATATCGCCATCACTATGGAATTTTTGTCGTGTTTGCCGACTCGGGAGTCAGTTTTGCTTCAATACACCAATAACGTTATCCACCAGGTTCTACGAGGTGAGCAATGAGTGCGACTGCAACAACTGCACCGCAGAATAAATCCCTCGAGTGGATCAATCGCCTGCGCGCTAACCCCAAAATCCCATTAATGGTGGCGGGTGCCGCCGCTGTTGCTATCGTTGTCGCGCTGGTACTGTGGGCGAAAAGCCCGGACTACCGCACCCTTTATAGTAATCTGGCCGATCAGGACGGGGGTGCCATCGTCACCCAGTTGACCCAGATGAACGTTCCCTATCGTTTCTCTGATAACGGCTCCGCCATCGAAGTCCCGGCGGATAAAGTGCACGAGCTTCGTCTGCGTCTTGCCCAGCAGGGTCTGCCGAAAGGCGGCGCGGTCGGCTTCGAGCTGCTGGATCAGGAAAAATTCGGTATCAGCCAGTTCAGCGAGCAGGTGAACTACCAGCGTGCGCTGGAAGGTGAGCTGGCCCGTACCATCGAAACGCTTGGCCCGCTTAAAAGCGCCCGCGTTCACCTTGCCATGCCGAAACCATCGCTGTTTGTTCGTGAACAGAAATCGCCTTCCGCGTCGGTGACCGTTAACCTTGAACCGGGTCGCGCACTGGATGAAGGTCAAATCAGCGCGGTGGTACACCTTGTTTCCAGCGCCGTTGCGGGCTTACCGCCGGGCAACGTCACCCTGGTCGACCAGAGTGGACGCCTGCTGACCCAGTCCGGCACCACCGGACGCGACCTTAACGATGCCCAGCTGAAATATGCTGCCGACGTTGAAGGCCGCATTCAGCGCCGTATCGAAGCTATTCTCGGCCCGATTGTCGGCAACGGCAACGTGCATGCGCAGGTTACCGCCCTGCTCGATTTTGCCAATAAAGAGCAGACCGAAGAGCAATATCGTCCAAACGGCGATGCCGCTCAGCAGGCGCTGCGTTCGCGTCAGACCAATGAAAGTGACCAGATTGGCGGCCAGTATCCTGGCGGCGTACCTGGCGCACTCTCTAACCAGCCGGCACCGGCCAACGCAGGTCCGATCACCACGCCGCCAGCGGCAAACGCACAGAACGGACAGAACGGACAGCAGAACGCGCAGCAAAACGGTCAGCAGAATGCACAGCAGCAAACCGCAGCGACCCCTGCCGGTCCGCGTAACACTTCACGTAACGAAACGACCAACTATGAAGTTGACCGCACCATCCGCCACACCAAACAGAACATTGGCGATATCCAGCGTCTGTCGGTGGCCGTGGTGGTTAACTACCGTAATCTGCCGGACGGTAAGCCGCTGCCGCTGACCGCCGAGCAGATGAAGCAGATTGAAGACTTAACCCGCGAAGCGATGGGCTTCTCTGATACCCGTGGCGATACCCTGAACGTGGTTAACTCGCAGTTTACCGCGAGCGACGAGACCGGTGGCGAACTGCCATTCTGGCAGACACAGGCCTTTATCGATCAGATGCTTTCCGCCGGTCGTTGGTTAATCGTCCTGCTGGTGGCCTGGATCCTGTGGCGTAAAGCAGTTCGTCCGCAGCTGATTCGCCGTCAGGAAGAAGCGAAAGCGGCCCTTGAAGCAACTCGTATGCGCCAGGAAACAGAAGACTCAGTGGAAGTCACCCTCAGCAAAGACGAGCAGCATCAACAGCGTCGTGCTAACCAGCGTCTGGGCGCTGAGGTGATGAGCCAGCGCGTACGTGAATTGTCAGACAACGATCCGCGCGTGGTTGCGCTGGTCATTCGCCAGTGGATGAGTAACGAAAATGAGTAATCTGACCGGAACGGAAAAAAGCGTCATTCTGCTGATGACCATCGGCGAAGACCGTGCGGCAGAGGTGTTTAAACACCTCTCCCCTCGTGAAGTTCAGCACCTCAGCTCGGCGATGGCCAACGTGCGGCAGATTTCCAACCAGCAGCTGACCCAGGTGCTGCAGGAATTTGAGCAGGATGCCGAGCAGTACACCGCGCTGAACATCAACACCAACGACTACCTGCGTTCGGTGCTAGTGAAAGCCCTGGGCGAAGAGCGTGCCTCCAGCCTGCTGGAAGATATTCTCGAAACCCGCGATACCGCCAGCGGTATCGAAACGCTCAACTTTATGGAGCCTCAGAGCGCGGCAGACCTTATCCGCGACGAGCACCCGCAGATTATCGCGACCATTCTTGTGCATCTTAAGCGTGGTCAGGCGGCCGATATTCTGGCCCTCTTCGACGAGCGCCTGCGTAACGACGTGATGCTGCGTATTGCCACCTTCGGCGGCGTCCAGCCGGCGGCGCTGGCGGAACTGACCGAAGTGCTTAACAGCCTCCTCGACGGCCAGAACCTCAAGCGCAGCAAAATGGGCGGCGTGAGAACCGCGGCGGAAATCATCAACCTGATGAAGACCCAGCAGGAAGAAGCCGTTATTACCGCCGTTCGCGAATTCGACGGCGAACTGGCGCAGAAAATTATCGACGAGATGTTCCTGTTCGAAAACCTGGTCGAAGTGGACGATCGCAGTATCCAGCGCCTGCTGCAGGAAGTGGACTCCGAATCGCTGCTTATCGCCCTCAAAGGCGCCGAACAGCCGCTGCGCGAGAAATTCCTGCGCAACATGTCTCAGCGTGCTGCGGACATCCTGCGCGACGACCTTGCCAACCGTGGCCCGGTCCGTCTCTCTCAGGTGGAGAACGAACAGAAAGCTATCCTGCTTATCGTGCGTCGTCTGGCCGAAACCGGCGAGATGGTAATTGGCAGCGGCGAGGATACCTATGTCTAACCAGCCGCAGTGGAAAGTCTGGAGGCCTGATGACCTCCTTCCACCGATGACGGAATTTGTTCCGCAGGTGCTTATTGAGCAGCCGCTGGATGCGGAAGAAGACGAAGAAGAGCTGTCTGCCGAGCAGCTGCAACAGCAGCAGCTGGCGCAGATTCAGATTCAGGCGCACGAACAGGGTTATAACCACGGTCTGGCCGAAGGTCGTAAACTCGGCCAGGACCAGGGTTATCAGGAAGGGCTGGCCCAGGGTCTGGAGCAGGGTCGACTTCAGGCCCAGCAGCAGCAGGCACCGATTCATGCCCGCATGCAGCAACTGGTGAGCGAATTTCAGAACACCCTTGACGCGCTGGACAGCGTTATCGCCTCGCGTCTGATGCAGATGGCGTTGGAAGCGGCACGTCAGGTCATTGGCTATTCGCCTTCCGTCGACAACTCGGCGCTGATTAAACAGATTCAGCTCTTGCTGCAGCAGGAGCCGCTGTTTAGCGGTAAACCGCAGCTGCGCGTGCATCCTGACGATCTCCAGCGTGTCGAAGATATGCTGGGGGCGACCCTCAGCCTGCACGGCTGGCGCCTGCGCGCCGATCCGACCCTGCATCCGGGCGGCTGCAAAGTCTCTGCGGATGAAGGCGATCTGGATGCCAGCGTCGCCACTCGCTGGCAGGAACTGTGCCGCCTGGCGGCACCGGGAGCCTGCTGATGACCTCCCGACTGACGCGCTGGCTGACCACGCTGGATAATTTTGAAGCGAAGATGGCCCAGCTGCCCGCAACGCGCCGCTATGGCCGACTGACCCGGGCGACCGGTCTGGTCCTTGAAGCCACCGGCCTGCAGCTCCCGCTGGGCGCAACCTGCATTATTGAGCGCCACGACGGCACTGAAATGCGCGAAGTCGAAAGCGAAGTCGTCGGGTTTAATGGACAGCGGCTGTTCCTGATGCCGCTGGAAGAAGTCGAAGGTATTTTGCCCGGCGCTCGCGTCTACGCGCGCAGCACCTTTGGCGAAGGCCTGCAAAGCGGTAAGCAACTGCCGCTTGGCCCTGCCCTGCTCGGTCGCGTCCTGGACGGTGCCGGTAAACCGCTGGACGGCCTGCCCTCGCCCGATACCACCGAAACCGGCGCGCTGATCACCCAGCCGTTTAACCCGCTGCAGCGTACCGCCATCGAACACGTGCTCGATACCGGCGTGCGCCCGATTAACGCCCTGCTCACCGTTGGTCGCGGCCAGCGTATGGGCCTGTTCGCCGGTTCCGGCGTGGGTAAAAGCGTCCTGCTCGGCATGATGGCCCGCTATACTCAGGCGGATGTCATCGTGGTCGGGCTGATCGGCGAACGTGGTCGTGAAGTAAAAGACTTTATTGAAAACATTCTCGGCGCTGAAGGTCGTGCCCGCTCGGTGGTTATCGCCGCCCCGGCCGATGTTTCACCGCTGCTGCGTATGCAGGGTGCCGCTTACGCCACCCGTATCGCCGAAGATTTCCGCGATCGCGGTCAGCACGTCCTGCTGATTATGGACTCCCTGACCCGCTATGCGATGGCCCAGCGTGAAATCGCCCTGGCTATCGGCGAACCGCCAGCGACCAAAGGCTATCCGCCTTCGGTGTTCGCCAAACTGCCAGCGCTGGTTGAACGCGCCGGTAACGGTATTCATGGAGGCGGATCCATCACCGCTTTCTATACTGTATTAACCGAAGGCGACGATCAGCAGGACCCGATTGCCGATTCGGCGCGCGCCATTCTCGATGGTCACATCGTGCTATCGCGCCGCCTGGCAGAAGCCGGTCACTATCCGGCCATCGATATTGAAGCCTCGATCAGCCGTGCGATGACATCGCTGATCACTGAACAGCACTATGCGCGCGTGAGACACTTTAAGCAGTTGCTTTCCAGTTTCCAGCGCAACCGCGATCTGGTCAGCGTGGGCGCCTACGCCCGGGGCAGCGACCCTATGCTGGATAAGGCCATTGCCCTGTGGCCACAACTGGAATCGTACCTTCAGCAGGGTATTTACGAACAAGCAGGCTGGGAAGATTCGCTGCAGGCACTTGAGCTTATCTTCCCAACGGCGTAATGATGCGGGAGATCGACGATTATGACGCAGAATGGCGCTTTAACAACGCTGAAAGAACTGGCCGAAAAAGAAGTTGAAAGTGCAGCGATTCAGCTAGGCGATATGCGACGCGGCTGCCAGCAGGCCGAAGAGCAGCTAAAAATGTTGATTGATTATCAGCATGAGTACAGTCTGAACCTGAATAGCGACATGAGTCAGGGTATCGGCAGCCAGCGATGGCTGAACTACCAGCAGTTTATTCAGACGCTGGAAAAAGCCATTGACCAGCACCGGATGCAGCTGGCGCAGTGGACAAAAAAAGTTGAGCTGGCGCTCGACTTCTGGCGTGAAAAGAAACAACGTTTGCAGGCGTGGCAGACACTACAGGACAGACAGGCTGCCGCAGCATTGCTGGCGGAAAACCGTCTTGACCAGAAAAAAATGGATGAGTTTGCCCAGCGGGCAACCATGAGGAAACCCGAATGATTTCTTTGCCAAAAATTGTAGCAAGCGATGCCGATACCTCGATCTTTGGCCAGTCGGCCAAAGGCGGAGACGGCGCGCAGGATTTTCTGGCTTTGCTGGCTGGTGCGCTGGGTGATGGCGCGATGCAGGGCGATAAAGCCCTTTCTCTGGCGGATTTACAGGCCGCAGGCGCGCGTCTGCAAAAAGGCCTGCCGGATCTTGCTGCGGGTAAAGACGCTAAGCTGGCGCTGAACGCAAAACTCAACGAGCTTCTGGCCCACCAGGACACTCTGGCCGACGATTCGCTGGCTCAGCTGACCGCCGGGCAGAGCCTGCTGACGGGTCTGACGACAACACCGCTGAAAACCGATGCGCTGAGTGCCCTGTCCAAAAGCGCCCAGCGTGGCAGCGATCTGACCGCCGATGTCGACAGCTCTCTGAGCGAAGAAGAGCTGGCTGGCCTGAGCGCCCTGCTGGCGATGCTCCCGCATCAGCAGACCGCAACCACCACGCCGACGACGGCAGCGGCCGCTGGCGGCACCGCTTCTCTGGCTTCTGCAGCCGCCGCATCCGCAAAAGGTGCCCTGAGCACTGATGCCGCAGCACTGGCGGCGGGTAAAGGTAAAGACAGCAACGCGGCAGCAAAAGGTAACGACATGACGACCTTTGCGCAGCAGCTGGCCGCCGCGCCGGTGAACGCGACGAAGGTAGAGGTTGACACGACCCCGACGCCAACCGCGCCGACAATCATCGCGGCACCGTCCGCTGCCAGCCATATCACCGCAGCCGCGCCGTCGGGTATTGCCGCACCGCTGATTAACGCTCCGCTCGGCAGTCCGGACTGGCAGCAGTCGGTCAGCCAGCATATAACAATGTTCACCCGTCAGGGCCAGCAGACCGCCGAGCTGCGTCTGCACCCTGAAGATCTGGGCCAGATCCAGATCACCCTGAAGCTTGATGACAACCAGGCTCAGCTACAGATGATTTCTGCCCACAGCCACGTGCGTGCGGCGCTGGAAGCGGCTCTGCCGGTTCTGCGCACCCATCTGGCAGAGAGCGGCATTCAGCTGGGCCAGAGCAGCATCAGCAGTGAAAGCTTTGCCGGACAGCAGCAATCCTCCTCTCAACAGCAGCAGCAGGCGCAGCGTTCCGGAACATCCGGCACGGGCAATTTTGGCGCTGAAGAGGATGAGCCCCTGAATGTCCCGGCCAGCCTGCAGTCCGTCGCTCGAGGGAATGGCGCGGTCGATATCTTCGCCTAACGCCAGAGGTAGCGTGATTATCCTCGTCTTTTCCACGCTTTGACGTGGACAGGACACGGGATAATCAGGCCATAAGCAGTACCGAAACAGGAAGCCCGTATCAGATGACTGACTCAGCCCTCAACAAAAAACGTAAGCGTTCTATCTGGATCCCGCTGTTGGTGTTGATCACCCTCGCCGCCTGCGCTACCGCGGGCTATAGTTACTGGCGTATGCATCAGGAGCCGTCTGCGCCAGCCGCAGCCGCAGAACCACCGCCGCCGCCGACGCCGGTCTTTTTCGCGCTGGATACGTTTACCGTAAACCTTGGCGATGCCGATCGGGTGCTGTATGTGGGTATCACCCTGCGTCTGAAAGACGATGCAACCCGTGCACGTATCAGCGAATACCTGCCGGATGTGCGCAGCCGTCTGTTGTTGCTTTTCTCTCGTCAGGATGCGACTCAGCTTGCGACCGATGCCGGTAAACAGAATCTGGTCAACGCGATAAAAGAAACCATCGCGCCGCCACTGGTCCCGGGTCAGCCGAAGCAGGAAGTCACTGACGTTCTGTATACAGCTTTCATTTTGCGGTAACGACATGGGCGATAGCATTCTCTCTCAGGCCGAAATTGATGCGCTGCTGAACGGCGACAGCGACAAGAGCGATGAACCGCAGTTGGGGGCAGCCGGTGACGGCGGAGTACGTCCTTATGACCCCAATACGCAACGTCGCGTTGTTCGTGAACGTCTGCAGGCGCTGGAAATCATTAACGAACGTTTTGCGCGTCAGTTCCGTATGGGACTGTTTAACCTGCTGCGTCGTAGCCCGGACATCACGGTAGGTGCCATCCGTATTCAGCCGTATCACGAATACGCACGTAACCTGCCGGTACCGACCAACCTTAACCTGATCCACCTGAAGCCGCTGCGCGGTACGGGTCTGTTCGTCTTCTCGCCAAGCCTGGTGTTTATCGCCGTGGATAACCTGTTTGGCGGCGACGGACGTTTCCCGACGAAGGTGGAAGGCCGTGAATTTACGCATACGGAACAGCGTGTTATTAACCGTATGCTGAAACTGGCGCTGGAAGCTTACAGCGATGCATGGAAAGCCATTCACCCGCTCGACGTGGAGTATGTGCGTTCCGAAATGCAGGTGAAATTCACCAATATCACCACGTCACCTAACGACATCGTGATAAATACACCGTTCCATGTAGAAATCGGTAACCTGACGGGCGAGTTCAATATCTGTCTCCCCTTCAGCATGATTGAGCCGCTGCGTGAAACGCTGGTGAATCCGCCGCTGGAAAACTCCCGCCATGAAGATCAGAACTGGCGTGAAAACCTGGTTCGTCAGGTTCAGCACTCTGAGCTGGAGCTGATTGCGAATTTTGCCGATGTTCCTCTGCGCCTGTCGCAGATCCTGAAGCTGCAGCCAGGCGACGTGCTGCCGATTGATAAACCCGATCGCATTATCGCCCATGTAGATGGCGTACCGGTACTGACAAGCCAGTATGGCACGGTTAACGGTCAGTACGCGCTGCGCGTAGAGCATTTGATCAACCCAATTTTGAACTCGCTGAACGAGGAACAGCCCAAATGAGTGATATGAATAATCCGTCCGACGAGAACAATGGAGCACTGGACGATCTGTGGGCTGATGCATTGAACGAGCAACAAACCACCACCAGCGGCAATAAAAGCCCGGCTGACTCCGTATTTCAGCAGCTTGGCGGTGGCGATGTCAGCGGTACGCTGCAGGATATCGACCTGATCATGGATATTCCGGTCAAGCTGACCGTTGAACTGGGTCGTACCCGGATGACCATCAAAGAGCTGCTGCGCCTGACGCAGGGTTCCGTGGTGTCGCTGGAAGGTCTGGCGGGTGAACCGCTGGATATCCTGATCAACGGCTACCTGATTGCCCAGGGTGAAGTTGTGGTGGTTGCGGATAAATACGGCGTGCGTATTACCGATATCATCACGCCGTCCGAGCGTATGCGCCGCCTGAGCCGTTAAGATGAAAACCCAGGCGACGGTCACACAGCCTGCTGCGGCCCCCAGCTCTCCGCTGGTGCAGGTCAGCAGCGCGCTGTTTGGCATTATACTGCTGATACTCGCCGCCGCCTGGCTGGCAAAGCGTTTAGGTATGGGCGTCAAAGGCGCCAGCACCCGCGGCCTGAAAGTCAGCGCCGCGACTTCGCTGGGCCCGCGTGAGCGCGTGGTGATTGTCGATGTTGAAGACGCAAGGCTGGTGCTTGGCGTCACTTCAGCACAGATCACCCTGCTGCACACGCTTCCCCCTGCTCCGCCGCAAAGCGCAGAGCCGAAAGCCGCCGCCAGCGATTTTCCGTCACTGATGAAGTCAATACTCAAGCGTTCCGGGAGATCCTGATGCGCCGTTTGTTATGCCTGTTGCTGGCCGGACTTTGGCTGGTGGCACCCTCTGCCTTTGCGCAATTACCGGGCTTAGTCACCCAGCCGCTGCCGGGCGGAGGCCAGACCTGGTCGCTGCCGGTGCAGACCCTGGTCTTTATTACCTCACTGACCTTCCTGCCCGCCATTCTCCTGATGATGACCAGCTTCACCCGCATCATCATTGTTTTTGGCCTGCTGCGTAACGCTCTTGGCACGCCTTCTGCACCGCCTAACCAGGTGCTGCTGGGACTGGCCCTGTTTTTGACCTTTTTTATCATGTCGCCGGTTATCGATAAGATCTATACCGACGCCTATCAGCCGTTCAGCCAGAACCAGATTTCAATGGATGTGGCGATAGAGCGCGGCGCTCAGCCGCTGCGTGAATTTATGCTGCGCCAGACGCGTGAGGCCGACCTGGCCCTGTTTGCACGCCTGTCGAATACCGGCACGCTGCAGGGACCGGAAGAAGTCCCCATGCGCATCCTGCTTCCGGCCTATGTGACCAGCGAGCTGAAAACCGCCTTCCAGATTGGCTTTACCATTTTTATTCCGTTCCTGCTGATCGACCTGGTGATCGCCAGCGTGCTAATGGCACTGGGGATGATGATGGTGCCACCGGCAACCATTGCGTTACCCTTTAAGCTAATGCTCTTCGTGCTGGTTGACGGCTGGCAGCTGCTGGTGGGATCGCTGGCGCAAAGTTTCTACAGTTGAGGAGCCGCAAATGACGCCAGAATCGGTCATGATGATGGGGACAGAGGCCATGAAAGTGGCCCTGGCCCTGGCGGCACCGCTGCTGCTGGTTGCCCTTATCACCGGTCTTATCATCAGTATCCTGCAGGCCGCGACCCAGATTAACGAAATGACACTTTCGTTCATTCCGAAAATCGTTGCCGTGTTTATCGCCATCATCGTGGCCGGCCCCTGGATGCTGAATCTGCTGCTCGACTATATGCGCGGCCTGTTCACCAATCTGCCTTATATCATCGGCTAAGCGAACCTATGGTAGAGATCAGTAGCGATCAGTGGGTGCAGTGGTTCAGTATGTATTTCTGGCCTCTGCTGCGCGTGCTGGCGCTTATCTCCACCGCCCCTATTCTGGCCGAACGCTCCATCCCGAAACGCGTGAAGCTCGGTCTGGGGGTGATGATTACGTATATTGTTGCCCCGACCCTGCCGCCCGCCGAAATCACACCGTTTTCCGGCGGGATGCTGTGGGTCGCCGCGCAGCAGATTATGATCGGTATTGCGCTGGGCTTTACCATGCAGTTCGCCTTTGCTGCGGTCCGTGCCGCGGGCGAGTATATTGGCCTGGCGATGGGCCTGTCGTTCGCCACCTTTATTGACCCCGGCAGCAAGCTGAACATGCCCGTGCTGGCGCGTTTAATCGATATGCTGGCGCTGCTGCTGTTTCTGACCTTTAACGGCCACCTGTGGCTGATTTCGATGCTGGTGGATACCTTCCACACCCTGCCTATCGGCGGTGAGCCGCTGAGCAGCAATGCGTTTCTCGCCCTGACCCGCGCGGCAAGCATGATTTTCCTCAACGGATTGATGCTGGCGCTGCCCATTCTTACGCTGCTGCTGGCGCTTAACCTGGCCATGGGGATGCTCAACCGCATGGCGCCGCAGCTGTCGGTGTTTGTGATCGGTTTTCCCCTGACCCTGACGGTCGGTATTTTGCTGATGGCGGCGCTGATGCCGTTAATCGCGCCTTACTGTGAACGTTTATTCAGCGAAGTTTTCAATCTGTTAGCGGATGTTGTTGGCGAACTGCCCACCTCCGGCGTCAGTTCACCCTGAGGAAAATCTTAAAATAAATCGTCAATAATTCAGCCAGGATATCCCTGGCGCGGTTTAATTGTTTTTACCTCACTCACAGAAGCTAATATTTACTTTACTTTAAGAAGATTCCTGGCAAATTATACGTAACTTTACTGGATAGTGGGTTTGCCGGGTTACCATCGCCTTTTTGTGGTTATATTTCATAAATTTTTCAGCCATATGGCGATTGTGTAACTTCAGGTATGGGTGAATTATCGTTACGCATTGAGTGAGGGTATGCCATGTCGACGATTATTATGGATCTGTGCAGTTACACCCGGTTGGGATTAGCCGGGTACCTGGTTAGTCGGGGGGTGAAGAAACGAGACATTGACGAACTAACGGGTGTCGACGATCTCGAAGCGGTTTGCCATGCGCGCAAGCCCAGTGTGGTGTTTATTAATGAAGACTGTTTTATCCACGATCCCGCAAGCAGTCAGCATATCAAGCAGATCATTAATCAACATCCCGGCACGTTGTTTATCGTTTTTATGGCGATTGCCAACGTACATTTCGATGAATATCTGTTGGTGCGTAAAAATCTGCTAATCAGTTCCAAGTCAATAAAGCCCGAATCACTGGACGATATTATTGGCGACCACCTTAAAAAGGAAACTGCGGACGCACACGATGTCAATCTTCCGACTCTTTCATTAAGCCGAACGGAATCGAGCATGCTCAAAATGTGGATGTCCGGCCAGGGAACGATTCAGATTTCCGACCAAATGAATATAAAAGCGAAGACCGTCTCTTCACATAAAGGAAATATTAAAAGGAAAATCAAGACGCACAACAAGCAGGTGATCTATCACGTGGTTCGTCTGACCGATAATGTCACCAACGGCATTTTCGTTAATATGCGTTAAGCAGTCGCGAACTGGCGGTCTGCTCCGCCAGTTCGTTTGCTCTCCACTCCACTCAGTCCGCCTTCTCCACAAAGATCCCGTCCGGGTGCCCATTGTCATTAAAAAACCAAATCCCCAGCGGATAGTCATCCAGCGACACCAGATACATAATGCCTTCGCTAAACGTTTCCACCGCCAGTACGACACCCGGGCGGCGAGGACCCCCGTCCGTTTTGACCGTGACCCGATCGTTGACCTGCATAGATAACCTCCTTTCACGTTTACGCCAGTGTAGAACAAAACCCCGTCGGCGGGCAGAGTCAGCCTGCGCAAGTGGTGATTTTCTCAACCGTCTATACTTAAGGGCGAGCACGCAACCCTGTGAGGCAAAGGTAATGAAAACCGCTAAAGAGTACAGCGACCGTGACCCGGGCGTTGACGTAGAGGCGCTGCTGGCCGCCATTAATGAGATCAGCGAGAGTGAGGTGCGTTTTGCCGACGGTGACGATCCGAACCGGCTTAGCGTAAACGGGCATGACTATCATACATGGCGGGAACTGGCAGAAGCATTTGAACTCGATGTTCACGACTTTAGCGTGTCGGAGATAAACCGCTAAAAAAAACCCGACCGGGAGGTCGGGATGAAATACTGTGAAACTAAAGCCACATAAAATTCGTTACATCAGGAAGTCTGATGTCGGGAACACATTATCCACAATTATTTTGCAAGACAAGATATATCATCATGCTGAATGACCATAACGCATACGAGAAGCGGAATAAGGCTTCGGCAGGCCCTGATATCGCTGGGATCGATCCCGGCCAGATAAAATCATCCCTGCGATTATTTTTAAGATTATTCCTGGGATAAACCGCTCATCATCGAGGAGACCCCATGCCGAATCTGCACAATCCATTGCTGGTGTTCACCGACCTGGACGGCAGCCTGCTCGACATCCATACCCTCGACTGGCAGCCTGCCGCTCCCTGGCTGATGCGCCTGCGTGAGGCACAGGTGCCGGTCATTCTGTGCAGCAGTAAGACGGCGGCGGAAATGACCCAGCTGCAGAAAACCCTGGGGCTGGAAGGTCTGCCGCTGATTGCGGAGAACGGCGCGGTCATCCAGCTCGATACCCGCTGGGAGGCCGATCCACACTACCCCCGGCTGATTACCGGCGCCTCCGTGGAAGATATCCTGCGTATCCTGCAGAAGCTGCGCGAAGAGGGAGGCTATAAGTTCACCTGCTTTGCTGAAGTCGACGACCAGGCGATTGCTGACTGGACCGGGGTCAGCCGCAGCCAGGCGGGACTGGCGAAGCTGCATATCGCGTCGGAAACGCTGATCTGGCGCGATGACGACGCGCAAATGGCCGCCTTCAGCGCGGCGCTGGCACAGTACGGCCTGCGCTTTATGCAGGGTGCCCGCTTCTGGCATGTTCTCGACCAGCAGGCCGGTAAGGATAAAGCCTGTCGCTGGCTGACCGAACAATACCGCCAGCGGGAGCGTCTCGACTACACGACCCTGGGTCTGGGCGATGGTCCTAACGACGCCCCTTTGCTGGACTGCGTCGATTTTGCGGTGGTGATCAAGGGGCTTAACCGCCAGGGCGTGACGCTACGCGATGACCGCCCTCAGCGCGTCTGGCACACGACTCAGGAAGGCCCGAACGGCTGGAGCGAAGGACTGGAGCACTTTCTCGGCCCCCTTTAATCGGTGGCCTGGACCTGATTACGCCCCTGCTGTTTTGCCCGGTAGAGCCGGTTATCCGCCACCGACTGGAGCTGTTCAAAGTCATACTGCTGATGCTCTTCGCTGCTGCTCACGCCCAGGGAGGCACTGATACGTATCGTCGTGCCTCTGGAGAGTAAAATTTCCTTGCTGTTAAGACGCTGGCGGATGCGTTCCGCTATCTGGTACGCGTCAGCAAGGTCGGTACCCGGCAGCAGAATACAAAACTCTTCCCCGCCCACCCGACCGGCAATATCCCCACCGCGCAGCGAACTGCCGATAAGCCCGCCCACGTGCACCAGAACCCGATCGCCGGCCTGATGTCCCCAGCTATCGTTAATGTTTTTGAAATGGTCGAGATCCAGCTGAATCACCGCCAGCGGCTCCTGCCTCTGCTGGCAAAGGTTGGTCTGCTGCCGCGCCCGCTCAAAGAGCGCACCGCGGTTGTACAGACGCGTCAGCGGATCGTGCCACGCCTGCCACTCCAGCGATCGCTGCATCTCGCTCATATTGAGCACCATCCGGCGAATAATGCCCCAGGAGATCAGCAGCATGCTGGTAAACAGCAGCCATACGAGGGTTAAGGCTATCGAGATAGTGCCAAAATCGCTGCGCACGCCCTCACCAAAGGTGTGAAACCGAAGCATCACGCCGTCAAAATCAGCCAGGCGCTGCCAGCTAACGTAACCTCCCGTAAATCGGATTCCGCCCCGACTTTTTTTTGCAATTGCACCGGCCAGACGCGCATTTTCCCGTTCGCTCAGGGTCACTACATCACCAGACCAGGCAATCAGATTCATATGCCGGTCGTACAGTTGAAACCGACCATCCCCTTCTCCGGCCGCTGCGTTGGCTAAAAACGTATTGATAGCAGAGAGGTCGAAATCCATCGCCAGAACGCCAAGCCACTGGTTACGATAGTCCACGGGCATACTGGCGGTCAGCGTGACCTCGGGCGTCATAGCGCTGTACCAGCGAAGTTTACGCGACGGGTTCGCCTGCGGGGTTTGCTCCACCATCCACGGCTCAGACTCGCGCGAATAGTAGCTGGAGAGGATATCCGTCCCGTCGGTATTGTGCAGATCCTCAGAGGAGAGATAGAAACCGGCGCGGGAAATGTACTGTGTGCGCCACGCAAAGCGGCTGGCATGACGTGAGAGGTACATCAGATAGCCCAGCTCCAGGGTCGCCGTCAGCTCATTCTCAAGCCAGGGATGCGCCCGTGACAGCAGGTGCGTCTCTTCAACAAAGGCATCAGACACGCCTTTAACAGGGATCGTGCGCATCACATCAAGCGAAATGACCCACTCGGGCAGCTTTCGCAGAGCGTCGAAGTCATTTTTCGCATGGCGCAGCGCCTCAAAGGGGAGCGGCGCGTTTATCGCCTCCGGCATGCTGTCGTGATAAATCCTTATATCATCGATACTGAGCTGCATATGCGCATCAAAGGCGCGTGCAACATTGACCAGGCTAGTTTGCTGCCCGGTGACGTAGGCGTCCTCCAGTACCGCGACTTCTCGCCAGGTCAGCACCGTTGACAGCAATAAGACAATAATAAAGCAGAGGTTGACCACCCGCCCCGGGCGGGATTGCTGGCTGAGCTGCGCCAGCCAGCGAGGATGCTTCACTCGGTTATCACGACGCACATACGCTCCCTGATACTGACCCCTGACGTCCACTCGCCGCGCCAGTAAAACGCCCGGCATAGCCGGGCGTGGTGGTTATGTCTGTTCCTGACCCGATAGTCGACTACCGGGCATCAACTCATCTTCACGAAAGGCTTCGCGTTTAACGCCATAGCCATCATACCACCGACACTCCACCATTCCGCTGGAGTAGCCGGTTACCACCATACGCGGCCCGCCGTTTTTCGCCGTAACTTCATCGCTGACTACAAAGACCATCATTGCCTCCGGTATCAGGGTGAAACTTTTTCACCTTAGACGAAATTCGGCGAGTTTGCATAACCGCAGCGGCTTTTTTTAGTGGGTACTTCCGCGAAGCGCCGAGACGATTTTCACCGCGCCGACCACCAGCGCGCCGATAATAAAGCCGAGCACCAGATTCAGCAGCGTTGGCAGCACCCACTGCACAACCTCTGCTTGCTCGGCAGTAAAGTCCGTTATCGCATGGTGCAAAGGCGACAGCCCGTGTACCACAATCCCACCGCCCACGAGGAACATCGCCAGGGTTCCGACAATGGTCAGCGTTTTCATTAGCCGTGGTGCCAGCGCCAGCAGGCCCTGCCCCAGCGCTTTGGCGAACGCGCTGCTGCGCTCCACCAGCCAGTAGCCCATATCATCCAGCCTGACGATAACACCGACCAGGCCATAAACGCCGATAGTCACCAGCACCGCAATGCCCGACAGGACCAGCACCTGATTTAACAGCGGCGCATCCGCCACAATTCCCAGGGTGATCGCCACAATCTCAGCCGAAAGAATAAAGTCGGTCCGCACCGCACCCTTGACCTTTTCGCGTTCAAACGCCAGCGGATCCTGACTGGCGACCGCTTCCAGCCGCTGCTGGCGGACTTCCGGGCTCTCTTTGTGCTTACGCGCATGCAGGGTATGCAGTACTTTCTCTACGCCTTCGAAGCACAGGAAAGCACCCCCAACCATCAGAAGAGGCGTGATCGCCCAGGGCAGAAAAGCGCTGATCAGCAGCGCCAGCGGGACAAGAATCACTTTATTAAGCAGTGAGCCTTTTGCCACGCTCCACACCACCGGCAGTTCGCGGTTGGCACGCACGCCGGACACCTGCTGTGCATTAAGGGAGAGATCGTCCCCCAGCACGCCGGCGGTTTTCTTTGCCGCCAGTTTTCCCATCACCGAAATATCGTCCAGCAGCGTGGCGATATCATCCAGCAGCGTTAGTAAACTTGTACCTGCCAAAATAAAACTCCTGATTATTTTCTGATTTATTCAATAAGTCTGTCGCAAGCCGTCGTCGACCGTCGGATTACTGAAAGTCAACATTTAAACAACCTTACGTTAGCAATTAAACGCTCGCCAGTGTGACTATTTTCACGTTTACTGTAAGCGACCTTTCTATTTTTGTCTTTTGTCGTGAGGGAGTATGCGTTTCAGGCAAGTTTTACCGCTCATCGGGGCGCTTTTCTCGCTCTATATTATCTGGGGCTCGACCTATTTCGCCATCGCTATCGGTGTGCAAAGCTGGCCACCGCTGATGATGGCGGGCGTGCGTTTCTTTTCCGCCGGCGTGGTGCTGATGCTGTGGCTGATGCTGACGGGGCATAAACTGCCCCCGCGTCGTCAGTTGCTCAATGCGGCCCTGCTGGGCGTTTTACTACTGGCCGTCGGTAACGGTGCCGTTACGGTGGCCGAACACCAGCACGTGCCGTCCGGTATTGCGGCGGTGATGGTGGCGACCGTGCCGCTATTTGCCCTCTGCTTTAGCCGTCTGTTCGGTATTGCGACGCGTAAGATCGAATGGCTGGGCATCGCCATCGGCCTCGCCGGTATTATCCTGCTTAACAGCGGCGGTAGCCTGAGCGGTAATCCCTGGGCCGCGCTGCTTATTCTGATAGGGTCGATGAGCTGGGCATTTGGATCGGTATACGGTTCACGTATTGCGTTGCCCAGCGGTATGATGGCGGGCGCGATTGAGATGCTGACGGCCGGAATTGTGCTGCTGGCCGCCTCGCTGATTGCCGGAGAGAAAATGACCACCCTGCCCACGCTATCGGGCTTCCTCGCGGTCGGTTACCTGGCGGTCTTTGGGTCGATTATTGCCATCAACGCTTACATGTATCTGATTCGCAATGTGACACCGGCGATTGCCACCAGCTACGCCTACGTCAACCCGGTAGTAGCTGTGCTGCTGGGCACCACCTTTGCGGGCGAAATGCTGTCTGGGATGGAATGGATGGCGCTGGCGATTATTATTTTCGCCGTGGTGCTGGTTACCCTCGGAAAATATCTGTTCTCACCGCGCGTTGTCACCGCGCCGTGCGACAGCAGCAAGAGTTCCTGACGGGTCATCTAACTGCTGGATACCCAGAGTGTCGATCTGCGCGGCAGCGCCGCCGCCGCAGATCCACTCTTCCAGCCGGTCGCCGAGTTGTTCATCCGACAGTTTTTCCCGTCCGCGCAGGGCGCACTCCCAGACAATCAGCACCCGCCAGCCCTGCTGTAGCAGCAGCCCGATATCCCGACGGTCACGTTCGACATTCTTACCGATCTTACCCAGCCAGAATTCGGTGCGGGTGGCCGGCACCTTAAAGAGATAGCAGTCGTGATGATGCCAGAAACAGCCGTGGGTGAAGATAACGCAGCGGTACTGCGCGACCACGAAATCCGGCCGCCCCGGCAGAGTGGCGTCCTGGGCATGCCAGTCAAATCCGGTCCCGGTCAGCAACCCGCCCAGGCGCTTTTCAATCGCTGTATCGCGGGTGCCGATAGCGCGCATATTTTTGCTGCGCGTGGCCTTATCGTGAACGTCCGCCACTGTCCTGGCCTGTTTCCCGCAGCGCAACCGCCTGCTGGATCCGGGATTTCAGCAGCTTCGCCACCGCGGCAAAGACCGGCACCACCACCGAATTGCCGAACTGGCGGTAGGCCTGAGTATCCGATACCGGGATGCGGAAGCCTTCGCCCTGAGGCGTTTCAAACCCCATGAGTCGCGCACATTCACGCGGCGTCAGACGTCGCGGCCGGTGCAGCTGGTTCTGCGGATCGTTAAAATCTTTCTCGCCCAGCGCCATGTCCCAGCCCCGGTCGATCAGGATTTCCGCCCCGTCTTTATAGTAGCGAGCCGAGAGCGTGCGGGTGACGCAATCCGCACGCGTCGGATCCACCAGCCCGTAGCCAAAACCGTTCCCGCGAGCCTGATGCTTTTTGGCATAGCGATAGAGGTAGTGCCAGAGGACCGGCGTCAGGATAAATTTCTCATTCACCCGTGGATCCAGTAGCTCGGCCAGGCGAGTCCGTCTGGCGGGGAAATGCTGGCTAATATCACGCAGGCTAAACCCGTTATGCAGGTTCAGGTCGCGACGAAAACCGACCAGCACAATGCGCTCCCGGTGCTGGGGCAGAAAGTGGCGACCGTCGATAATTTTCGGATCGTCCTGGCCCATATCACCGGCGTCGGAGACGTCGTATCCCAGCTCGTCGAGGGTCTGCATAATGATGCGGAAGGTTTTACCCCCGTCGTGGCTTTTGAGGTTTTTGACGTTCTCCAGCACAAAAATCGGCGGGCGGCGGGCATCAATAATGCGCACCACGTCGAAAAAGAGCGTGCCCTGCGTATCGCAGGCAAAACCGTGGGCGCGGCCCATGGCATTTTTCTTGGAGACGCCCGCCAGTGAGAATGGCTGGCAGGGAAAGCCGGCCAGCAGCACGTCATGCTGAGGGATCGCCGCCCGGATATGCTCCGCCGCCTCGGCATCGCTCACCTGAGATTTGTGGCTCAGGGTAATATCGCGAATATCGGCATTAAAACGGTGCTCCTGCGGATCGCAGTACCAGTTGGCTTTATAGGTACGTACCGCGTGTTTATTCCATTCGCTGGTAAAGACGCACTGGCCGCCGATCGCCTCAAAGCCGTGGCGGATACCGCCGATACCGGCAAAGAGGTCGACAAAGCGGAAGCCATAATTCGGATGATGGACCGGCGGCTGAGGCAGCAGGCTGTTCAGCCAGAGGCGTTCGTTTTCACTAACCCGCGATCCGGCACGCGGGCTGACCGCCATGCGTTTGAGGATCGCCGCACTCCAGTGGTTGTCACCCACGGCAATCAGCCCGCCCACCAGGGTTTTGACGTCATAAATCGCCAGTAGCCTGTTCAGCAACGCGTGGATTTGGGCCGTTACGGTCTCCGCCATCTGGTATTCAGGGGCGCTGAGTGAAGAGTTTTCCATACAATTAACCAGACCAGACAAAGTGGCGACAGAGTAACACAATTTACGCCGTCAGGGCTGCGGTGCGAAGCGCTGGGCGATCCGCTCATCGCTTCCGCTGTAATCCCCGCCAAGCTCCGCGCTCAGGCGGGCCATAAACTGCACCAGAAAACGGGCGCTGTCATTGGCCATCCGGCGGCCTTCGACCGTTTGCATACTTTCCGGGAGCCGCAGCAGCTTGCGCTGAAAATGGTCCAGGGAATAGCGCCGATCGTCCAGCGCGCGATGCTCCGCAAAAGGGTCATCGGGGTCAAATAGCGCCACATTAAGGGCGCCGCCAACGGCAAACACGCGGGCCAGACCAATAGCGCCAAGCGCCTCCAGCCGGTCGGCATCCTGGACAATCTTCGCCTCAGGGGTTTGGGGAGCAATACCTGCGCTGTAGCTATGGGCGGCAACGGCATGCATCACGGACGGGATCTGCTGCGCCGGGAAGTCCGGAAAATCCTCCGTCAGGATCTGCCGGGTTTTCTCGGCCGCCCTTTGCGACGACAGATGACGCTCAGGATGGTTTTTCGCGAGGCTGACAATATCGTGAAAATAGCAGGCGGTGAGCACCACCAGCAGGTCAACCGGTTCACCGGCCGATAAGCGCCCGGCGGTCAGCCAGACCCGACGAAAGTGACCGATATCGTGCGCCGCATCCTGATGCTGATAGTGCTGGCGTAGCCAGGCTTCAAAGCGCTCTTGCCAGTGGGAAAGATCCATAAATTCTCCTGTCACGTACGGGGGCTACGGCATTTTAGCGTAGCTCTGCGCCCATAACATGTAACAGGGAGAAAAAAGAGAAGACAAAATGCAAAAAACCTCAGCCCGTCCTTATCCACCGGCCAGAGGGCGACATGGCTAAAAATGTCCGGGGTTGATTTCTGATTCAATTTACTCACCAAACCGGGAATAAACGGCGGAATTTATTTTATTGCTTTAACAAAATAAACGCCGGGTATCAAAATCCAGATAACATTTTGGCAGTTTTTCTGAAGATAATCTTTGCAACATTCTCCGGCTTGTCCTCAGAAGCCCCACCCGGTAACGTCCGCAGGCTTTTATGACTAAGGACATACTGATGAAAAAGATTAACGTTGTTTTATTTGCTTCACTGATTGCCGCTTCGGCCTCCTCCTTCGCGATGGGCGTGACGGCTGAACAGGGTAAAAACTTCACCAACCTCAATGCGGAACTCGGTAAAGACTCATCCGGCGTTTATCTTGAAGGCAACTGGCTGAAAAACACCCAGGACGGCATTCAACTTGGCGGCGCGGGCGCAGGCTATAACTTCGCGCTTGGCCCGGTGATGGTTAACGCGGGCGCAAAAGCCACCTGGCTTGAGCCGAAAAAAGGCGACAACGGCGTCGCCTTCCCGGTGGGTGGCGGTATCTCTTACGCACTGACCGACAGCCTGAAACTGTACGGCGAAGGCTACTCCGCACCGAAAAGCCTGACTAACAGCGTTAAAAACTATGTTGAAGCCAACGGCGGTATTAGCTGGACGCCGATCACACCGGTCACGCTGAAAGCCGGTTACCGCTATGCGGGCGTCGATGGTAAAAATGGCCGCCCGAGCCACACCCTGGTTGACGGCCTTTATGTTGGCGGCGGCGTCATCTTCTGATTATGGACCCTTCTATCGCCCCGGTCTCAAAGACGGACATCCATTGCCAACAGCTGGAATTTGATGACGCCGTTCGGTTTTTAACGCCTGAAATGTTTAAGGCCACCACAGCCTCAGATACAGAGATGATCCAGGCCTGTGCTGACGCGGCAAAGGCGCGCCAGCTGCCGGTTATCGCCACGGGGGTTTATCATCTGGCCGGAGCCGTTACGCTGGATTCCCTGCAATGGCGCGGAGGTACGTTTAATGGCCCTGGGGCGATTGCGGCAACCATTCTCAGCTGTCATATATTCGATATGACACTGAATGGAGTTTATCTGCATATGCTGGGCGGAGATTGCCGGGTCCGCAATAATGTTTTTAAAAACCAGAAGTTCACTGCCGCATTTTTTATCAGCGGAATGACAACCTCAGGAACACTGGATTGCACTGACAATGAATTTACAGCCTGTTACTTCGGAATATTGCAGCAAGCCAGCGGCGAAAAAATGCGGTACGCACGTTTTTCCTGCAATAACATTCACGATATCCGAGGTGACGGCATTGAATTAAACGTTGTTAATTCACATTATGCTGATGGCCTGATCGTTGAAGGTAATCGAATTCATAATGTCGATGGCACGGGCGCGGGACAGTTTTGGGGGATCGGGATAGGTATCGCAGGAGCGGGGCCCTACGGCGTCAATGCTGACGATTCGCAGTATGTTGCCAATTTCATTATTCGAAATAACCGTATCTCAGCGTGTCGCCAGTGTATCCACGTTGAAATGGGGCGGGATTTTGTTATTAGTGATAATTACTGTAATCCGGATTCTACGAAATCTATTGGTAGCGGGTTGTACGTTGCTGGCGTCGCGGTATACGGTAGCAAACGATTTACAGTAGAAAATATAACCGGGGAACCGTCGGGGACAGTCAACAGATTCATCCTGCTTGACTGGGGAGTCAATAATAATACCTATGCCGGACCTCCGCAGAATTTCTCGCTCAGAAATATTGCCACAATGAATGGTGATATTGAGATCGCCACCAGTGGAGCGAATGACTGGACGAATTCCACGATTGTTGCAAATTGCCGCTGTCAGATTTTTAAATGGCGGGGGCTACCGTCATCGTCCGTTTTCAGCACGATTTATGCCCGGCAGATTGACTGTATTGGTCAGCATGCCGCCAGCGAGGGGCCCGGGGGTGGTAAATATGCGCGCTCGCATTACACATACTCAAACTGGAATAACGTGATTTGTCTCGATGACGTCAACATTAACGTGTCTGTCAGTAAAATGTATTGTGACCGGATTGATGAGTCCGGCAACAATTTTTTTGTCCCCGCCGATGAAGAGGCTCCGGGGCGACGTGGGGCGCGTCTCAAACGCAACATCGAGCAGTATCTTCTGGAGGACGACCTGTTTCCCGGCGGCCGCGAGTTCCCGCAGGGGACCGTGCTGTATAAAAAATCGGGCGGGTATTTCCTGGTCACGACGGCCGGGGCATATATCAAAACGACGGGAACCTATGTCGAGCACATTAAGGCGACCGCCGTCGGGCAGACATATATACAGTCGAATATGATCGTGTGGTCGGCCGGCTATGGCACGAAATCAGCGGGATGCCGGATCATTATTCCGGGTGCTGGTGGGGGCGGCGCAGATTTGAGGGCGACCATCATCAGAGCGACGTATGTTTTAAACGGCGCATATACCATAGATATTGATACACCGATTCTCACCGCGACGGCGGATATGACGATTATCAGCGCTGCTTATCCTGTTGAATTTGTAGAAGTTTAGTGGGTCAGCGTACTTAACGGTAAATTATCGCGGCCCCGGAAAAATCCGGGGCCGGAGTGGTAAACGAGGGAGAATCCCCCCGTATTCTTACTCCCGCATCAACAGCGGATGGTGCCGACTCAACGGCTGCACCATCGGCAGACCAGCCCTGTCATGCAGGATCTCCAGCGCCACATCATAGGTTTGCGCCAGCAAATCACGGGTGACGATATCCCCCGGCGCACCGCTGGCTTTCAGCGCCCCATCGGCAAAGATCAGCAGGTTGTCGGCATACTGGCAGGCCAGATTGAGATCGTGCAGCACGATCACCGTCACCAGACCACGGGCGCGGGTCTGCTCGCGAACCAGGTCTAGCATCGCTATCTGATGGCGAAGATCCAGGGCACTGACCGGCTCATCCAGCAGCATCATTCTGGCATTACGCATCAATACCTGTGCAAAGAGCGCCATCTGCCGCTGCCCGCCGCTCAGGCTGGTGATATCCCGGTGCGCAAGCTCCGCAATCCCCGCGGCCTGCAGGCAGGCCATCGCCTGCTCCAGAATCGAAGGATCGATATGCAGCGTCAGGGCATCGAGTCCGCCGAGCACGACAATTTCCAGTACGCTTAGCGAGATATCAATCGTGGTGTCCTGCGGCATATAGGCAATATCCTGCCGCCAGCGCTGTAACTCCCGGGAGCGATGATGGCCGGGATTCAGTCTTCGTTCATGCCACTGCACGCTGCCCGCCGTAAAGGCATGATCGGCAAACAGAGTACGTAGCAGGGTCGATTTTCCCGTGCCGTTCGGGCCGATAATCACATGCATCTGCCCTGCGGCGAGGGTGGCGTTGATCCCCGCCATAATGGTCTGCTGGCCGTGGGCCATACTGAGGTCGGTTATCGTTAACATTATTTCGCTCGCCTCCGTGGGGAGAAGATCAGCCACAGCAGGAATGGCACCCCCACAATCGCGGTGACAATGCCAACCGGGAACAGGGAGCCGGGAATAATGGATTTCGACATCACCGAGGCGGCGGAGAGCATCAGCGCCCCGCTGAGCATCGACATGGGCAAATAGAACCGCTGATCTTCACCGACGCTAACGCGTGCCAGATGCGGCGCGACCAGGCCAATAAAGCCAATCACCCCGACAAAACTGGTGGCGGTCGCGGTCATCACGGCGACAATCACCAGCACCTTGATCCGCAGGCGTCGAACGTTAACCCCGAGACTGGCGGCACGCATTTCACCCATCCGCAGGGCCGCCAGTTTCCAGGAGTCCAGCCACAGCAAAATGCAGCAGATCACCGTCACCACGAAGGTCACCGCCAGCGTGGTCCAGGTGGTTTTGCTCAGGCTGCCAAACAGCCAGAACAGAATTTGCTGGGACAACTCAGGCGAGGCAATAAACTGGATCAGGGAAATCAGCGACTGGAAGAGAAACAACAGCGCAATCCCGCCGAGAATAATCGACTCGATATTCATCCGCCGCATGGACGCGAGGAAAAAGAGAAAAGCTGCGGCGATCATCGAAAAGACAAACGCGCCCAGCGGAACGGCAATCAGATCGTGTAGCCCCAGTCCGCCCAGGGCCAGCATCGCCGCCGCGCCAAATCCTGCTGCGGCGGCCATCCCCAGGGTATAAGGGCTGGCCATCGGGTTATTCAACAGGGTCTGCATCTGGGCACCGCCCGCGCCGAGGGAGGCGCCAACCACCAGCGCCATCAGGGCGATGGGCAGGCGCAGCCCGCGCACGATAGCGTCGGTCATCGACTCCCTTTCGCCGTAATCCAGCAGGGAGCGCAGCACCTCCAGCGGCGACAGCAGCGAAGGCCCGGTGGCCACATCAAGAATAAAGCTGAGCAGCGTCAGCAGCGTAAAAAAGACCAGCCACTGCCACCGACGGCGCTCGCGAAGGCGAAACCGGGTGATGGCCTGCTGGCTGTCGTTTACATGAACAGTCATAGGATATCCACAAAAAACGGGAGCCCGTGGGCTCCCGTCTGATACATCGATAGCGTTATTTTACCGAAACGGCAAAGGTGCCCTGCGGCTTAACCGGCAGATACTTCGCGTAGTAGTTCAGGTAGTTAGCGACCGGATCCATATCGGTAAACTGCGCCGGATAGAGCTGCTTCGCGATGTACTGGACCATAGCGAAGTCAGACAGAGTGCGGGAAGCGCCCTGATAGACACCATACAGGCGGTTCTTTTTGATAGCAGGCAGCTCGCTCCAGCCCTGGCGACCGGCAAAGGCAGCCAGCTTCGTGCGCGCCTCGGCTTCGGCGACGCCCTGACCCATCGGCAGCGCGGTGGCCGCTTTATTGTTCTCACGGCCGGAAATCAGGATCACATCCGGCTTAGAGGCCAGCACCTGTTCAGGGTTAATCGGCCCCCACCACTCCACGAACGGCGCTGCGATGTTGTCTCCGCCCGCAGCGGCGATCATCGCGCCCCACATATTTTTACCGTAGGTGAAGGAGTATTCCGCCGGACCTTTATTGCCGAATTCAACGTAGACCTTCGGTTTAGCCGCCTTAGCGTCGGCCACGCGACGGGTGACATCCGCCATGGCGTTAGCATAGAAATCGGCCAGTTCGTCGGCGCGCTTCTGCTGGCCCGTCAGGGTGCCCAGCAAGCGCGTTGACGCCGTATGGCGGGCTACCGTCTGTTCGTTATAGTCCACGACCACAACCGGAATGCCCTCTTTCTCAATACGCTGTGCATCAAGGCCCAGAGCCTTATACTGCCAGTCGGCCAGCACCACCAGGTCCGGCTTCAGGCTGAGGACTTTTTCCACGGAGAAGGTCTGCGCTTCCACTTCTCCGACGTCAGGAATGCTGTTCAGGGACGGACGATGCTTAAGATACATTTCCCAGTTGGCAGGCACCCAGCCCTCCCAGGCCTCGCGGGAAATGCCGACCACCGAATCAAACGCTTTCTCAGTCCCCACGGCCAGATAATCTTCGAAGTAGAAGCCCAGCACCACGCGTTTCGCGGGTAGATCGACCTTCACTTCACGACCAATCACATCGGTAATGGTTTTCACTTCTGCCTGAGCCGACAGGCTCGCCATCACCAGAACACTTAACCCTAATGCCTGCGCAAGTTTACGCATGTTGCCCCTACCCTTTATGTAACTATCACGATTATTTATTATTTGAAATCTATAAAAACGTGAATGATTATCATTTAATTTTAAAGAAAAGCAATAGGGGCCGCAGGTGATATTTTTTAAGGAACTCCGTAAGCATTAGCCTCCGACAAGATCGTACTTTTTAATTTTTCGATACAGCGTGGCGATACCAATCCCCAGCTCATCCGCCGCCTGTTTTTTATTACTGTATCGGGTAAGCGCATCGCGAATCATCTGTCTCTCCATCTCTTCCAGGGCCGTGACGCTCTCTTCCTGAGGCTCCGACGCGGCGAAGAATTCCGGCGGTGCCTGCACCATCACTTTGCTGCGGCTAACTAAATTCGGCGGCAGTAGCGTCATGTCGATAATTTCACCGGACGGCACAACGTTAACCAGATACTCCATCAAATTACTCAGCTCGCGAATATTTCCAGGCCAGCGGTAGCGCCTGAGAAACGCAATAACCTCAGGGGAAACGCCGGGATAGACCAGGTCGAGACGACGGGTATGCAGATGCAAAAAGTAGTGGATCAGCAGTTCAATATCCTCCCCACGCTCGCGCAGCGGCGGCAGCCTTAGCGGGATCACGTTGAGGCGATAGTAGAGATCTTCCCGGAATTTACCGTCGGCAATGTACTGCTCAAGATTCTGATTCGTCGCCGAAATAATGCGGATATCGACGGGTATCGGGCTGCTGGCACCGACGGGCTGGATTTCACGCGATTCGATAACCCGCAGCAGCTTGGCCTGGAGGGTTATCGGCATATCGCCTATCTCATCAAGAAATAGCGTGCCCTGATTTGCGGCCTGAACCAGACCGGTTTTCCCGCTCGTCGACGCCCCGGTGAAAGCGCCCTTCACGTAGCCAAAAAGTTCGCTTTCCAGCAGTTGTTCCGGGATTGCCGCGCAGTTAATCGCGATAAAAGGCTTTGCATGGCGGTCGCTGAGCTTATGAATGGACCGGGCAACCACCTCTTTACCGGTTCCACTCTCTCCGGCGATCAGGATGCTGGACGGGCCTGGCGCCACCCGGCTAATGAGCTTTTTCAGCTGGCGCATCGGATGGCATTCGCCGATCATCGCCTCAATTTGCGGGCCCTCCTGGACGGTACTCAGGCCTGCGGATGAGTGCGACTGGTGAAAGGCCATTAAAAAAAGCCACTGATCCTGAACCGCATGCAGCTGCCCGATAATCAGCGTTTTTTTATCATCGACGGTGATCACATGCTGCATATGACCCTGTTTAAAATTATCTTCAAAGGTCAACGGCTGGAAATGAAGCGTTTTGCCCAGCATCCCACCACGGGTGGCGGCCATTATTTTCAGCGCGACCGGGTTGGCAAATTTAACCTTTTGGTCCTGACCGACCACCAGCACACCCTGATCCATATTTTCTATTGTGGTTAAAAATATTTTGTGAATACTGTCGCCACCGCTCTGGTTCTGCAAAAAGCGTGAAACAAATATGTTAGAAACATGGCAAACATAGTCAGAGAATTCCTGGATGTTATCATTAATACGTTCCTGCTGTTCGCGGGTAACGGCAACGAGGCTAATCACCCCAACGCAGCTACCCTGATAGATGACAGGCGTACCAATAAAGGCTTTCTCTTTACACTCTTCTTTATTAATACAGTCTTCACACAGAGGATCGAAACGCGAATGCGTAACGACTTTCTCCTTTTTTGTTTCTATGATGTAGCGCAAAAGTCTGGAATTTGTATTTAACTTGCGCCCAAGCTGCTTGCTGAATAGCCCGGTTCCGGCCACCCGGCACAGGGTGTTATCCACTATCTCTACCTCCAGCTGGAGCACACTGGAAAGCATCCTTGCAAACTTCTGAATGGTAATCTGATTCTGCATTAGCACAGAGGGTGTCGGGGACGGGATCATAATCGGCCTCTTTAAATTACACAGCGAAGAACATACCAGTAAGCATCAGATTTATTTCCTTTCCATAATGATATCACTCAGCCCCACCGTAATCGGTGATAAAGATGATGCCCTTACCTACCCCTTAGCGAAAATATGCGATAGCCATCGCACTTCCCTATCAATATGATAATTTCGGCCGCATAATTATCATATTGAAGAGAGATAAAACGATAATCAGTCTATTTCTCATCATCCAGAGCCCACTTCCCTGAAAAATATCTCTTGTCGCATAAAATTTCTGTCTGAACCCCACCTCGTGTTGATTTAGTTCGTGACAAAGCTCTCATATTTATCGCCATTGGATGTACTTCCTCTCGCCGAAAAAGGAACTGGCACACTTATTGTTAGTCATTCTTCAGCGCTGGCAGTCGCTATTCCGGCACTCCACCTACCCGACCGCACAGCCATCAAAAAGCCCGTCATTCACGACCAGGATCTAATAATGAAAACTGTTAACGAACTGATTAAGGATATCAATAACCTCGACTCTCATCTCAGCGAGAAAGATTTTTTGCTGACGTGGGAGCAATCACCGGATGAGCTGAAACAGGTATTGGATGTCGCGGCAGCCCTGAAAACGCTACGGGCTGAAAACATTGCCACCAACGTCTTTAACAGCGGTCTGGGGATTTCGGTTTTCCGCGATAACTCAACCCGCACCCGCTTCTCTTATGCGTCTGCCCTGAATCTTTTGGGCCTTGCCCAGCAAGACCTTGATGAAGGGAAATCACAGATTGCCCACGGCGAAACGGTGCGTGAAACCGCCAATATGATCGCCTTCTGCGCTGACGCCATCGGCATTCGCGATGATATGTACCTCGGCGCGGGCAATGCCTATATGCGTGAAGTGGGCGAGGCGCTGGACGACGGGCATAAGCAGGGTGTATTGCCCCAGCGCCCGGCCCTGATCAACCTGCAGTGTGATATTGACCACCCGACACAGTCGATGGCCGACCTTGCCTGGCTGCGCGAGCACTTTGGCTCGCTGGAAAACCTGAAGGGCAAAAAGATTGCCATGACCTGGGCCTACTCACCAAGCTACGGCAAGCCGCTCTCCGTACCGCAGGGCATTATCGGCCTGATGACGCGCTTCGGGATGGACGTCACCCTGGCACATCCGGAAGGCTACGACCTGATCCCGGACGTGATTGAAGTAGCGAAGAACAACGCAAAAGCGAGCGGCGGTAGCTTCCGTCAGGTCAACACCATGGAAGAGGCGTTCCAGGACGCAGACATTGTCTATCCGAAGTCCTGGGCACCGTACAAAGTCATGGAAAAACGCACCGAACTGCTGCGTGCCGAGGATCGAGAGGGTCTGAAAGCGCTGGAAAAAGCATGCCTGGCGCAAAACGCGAAACATACGGACTGGCACTGCACCGAAGCGATGATGCAGGAGACCCGCGACGGCGAAGCCCTGTACATGCACTGTCTGCCCGCGGATATCACGGGCGTCTCCTGCGAAGAGGGCGAGGTCGCCGAAAGCGTATTCGAGAAATACCGTATTGCGACCTACAAAGAAGCCAGCTGGAAGCCCTACATCATCGCCGCGATGATTATGTGCCGCAAATACGCGAAACCGGGCCAGGTGCTGGAACAGCTGCTTAAGGAAGCACAGAAACGTATCAAGTAATCTCCCCGCGGCTGGCCTGCGGGCCAGCCCCTCTGCTCTTATCATGACGAATAAGGATCGAGTATGTCTGCTTTCTCACTGAAAATGGATATTGCCGAAAACCGTTTTTTTACCGGGGAAACGTCAGCGCTGTTTTCCCGTCAGCAAGCGCAACAGGCGCGCCATTTCCATCAAAAAATCGCGGGTTATCAACCCACCCCGCTATATGCCCTCAACGCACTGGCGAGTCTTGTCGGCGTGCAAAAAATTCTGGTGAAAGATGAATCCCGGCGATTTGGCCTTAACGCCTTCAAGATGCTGGGTGGCGCTTACGCCATCGCCCGGCTGCTGTGCGAAAAATACCGACTGGATATCAACGCATTCTCGTTCGAAACGCTGAAATCCAGCATTCCGGAGAAAATGACCTTCGCCACCACAACCGATGGCAACCACGGGCGCGGCGTGGCATGGGCTGCGCAGCAGCTGGGGCAAAACGCGGTCATCTATATGCCCAAAGGCTCGGCTCAGGAGCGTGTCGACGTCATTCTGCGCCTGGGAGCGGAATGTATCGTAACCGACATGAACTACGACGACACGGTGCGTTTTACCCGGCAGACGGCGGAGAAAAACGGCTGGGAGGTCGTGCAGGATACGGCCTGGGAAGGCTATACCCGCATCCCGACCTGGATTATGCAGGGCTACGCCACGCTTGCCGACGAGGCCGTCGAGCAGATCGCCTCGATGGGTATCGCCCGTCCGACGCACGTCTTCCTGCAGGCGGGAGTCGGTGCGATGGCCGGCGGCGTGCTGGGCTATCTGGCTGACGTCTACGGCGCAAAAAATCTGCATACGGTTATCGTTGAACCTGAACTGGCGAACTGCATTTATCGCTCGGGCATAGAGGGTGAGATCGTTAACGTCGGCGGCGATATGGCCACCATTATGGCTGGCCTGGCCTGCGGTGAACCCAATCCGCTGGGCTGGGATATTCTGCGCAACTGCGCCACGCAGTTCGTCTCCTGCCCGGATGCCGTGGCAGCGCTTGGTATGCGGGTACTCGGCAATCCGCTCAACAACGATCCACGCGTCATTTCCGGTGAGTCCGGCGCCGTCGGCGCGGGCCTGCTGGCCGCCGTACATTTCAACCCACAGCGCGAGGCGCTGATGCAGAAACTGAAGCTGGATAGCGATTCTGTCGTACTGATCATCAGCACCGAAGGCGACACCGACGTGAAGCACTATCGGGAAGTGGTCTGGGAAGGCAAGCATCCGGCAGCACAGTAATTACCCCATCTAAGGACAGGAGAACGTATTCATGGCTAAACAGATCCCTTTCAACCTCATCGTTGAAAAAGCAAACCACTATCAGAAAGAAATGACCCGCTTCCTGCGCGATATGGTCGCCATCCCCAGCGAAAGCAGCGACGAAAAGCGCGTCGTGCACCGCATTAAAGAAGAGATGGAAAAAGTCGGTTTCGATAAAGTTGAAATTGACCCGATGGGTAATATCCTCGGCTATATCGGCCACGGCCCGCGCCTGATCGCAATGGATGCCCATATCGATACTGTCGGGATCGGTAACATCAAAAACTGGGACTTTGACCCCTATGAGGGCATGGAGACCGATGAGCTGATCGGTGGCCGTGGCACCTCGGACCAGGAAGGGGGAATGGCCTCAATGGTCTATGCGGGAAAAATCATTAAAGACCTCGGTCTGGAAGATGAGTACACCCTGCTGATCACCGGCACCGTTCAGGAAGAGGACTGTGACGGTCTGTGCTGGCAGTACATCATCGAGCAGTCCGGCATCCGCCCGGAGTTCGTGGTAAGCACGGAGCCCACAGACTGTCAGATTTATCGCGGCCAGCGAGGGCGGATGGAGATCCGTATCGACGTCCAGGGCATTAGCTGCCACGGCTCTGCGCCTGAACGCGGTGATAACGCCATTTTCAAAATGGGGCCCATTCTGGGCGAACTGCAGCAGCTTTCGCAGAATCTCGGTAACGACGAATTCCTGGGCAAAGGCACGCTCACCGTTTCTGAAATATTCTTTACCTCCCCAAGCCGCTGTGCCGTGGCCGACAGCTGCGCCGTCTCTATCGACCGTCGCCTGACCTGGGGCGAGACCTGGGAAGGCGCACTGGAAGAGATCCGCGCCCTGCCCGCCGTGCAGAACGTCGGGGCGGCGGTCTCCATGTACCACTATGATCGTCCCTCCTGGACCGGCCTGGTTTACCCCACAGAATGCTATTTCCCGACCTGGAAAGTAGAAGAGGACCATCACACCGTCCGCGCCCTGAGCAATGCCTATGAGGGTCTGTTTGGTAAAGCGCCGGTCGTCGATAAATGGACCTTCTCCACGAACGGGGTTTCCATTATGGGCCGCCACGGCATTCCGGTTATCGGCTTTGGTCCGGGTAAAGAGCCGGAAGCCCATGCTCCGAACGAGAAAACCTGGAAATCCCATCTGGTGACCTGCGCCGCGATGTATGCCGCCATTCCGTTAAGCTGGCTGGCCACAGAATAAACGTTCTTGACCGTTCCCGCCGCCCTCGGCGGCGGGACACTCCGGGGTATTCTATGCGCTTACTGATAAAAAATGGCCTCATCGTTAACGCTGACGGACGGGCGAAACAGGATCTGCTGATCGAAGAGGGCCTGGTCAAACGTCTTGCCGACAACATTGACGTTGAGCAGCCCTGCGACATCATTGATGCCGCCGGATGTTACGTGATGCCCGGCGGGGTCGATGTTCATACCCATTTCAATATTGATACCGGTCTTGCCCGCAGCTGCGATGACTTCTTCACCGGCACCCGTGCCGCCGCCTGCGGCGGGACGACCACCATTGTTGACCATATGGGCTTCGGTCCGCCGGGCTGTCACCTGCGTCATCAGTTGGAGGTGTACCACGGATACGCCGCCTACAAGGCCGTTATCGATTACAGCTTTCACGGCGTGATCCAGCACGTTAACCCCGCCATTCTCGATGAAATCCCGATGATGGTCGAGGCGGGCATTAGCAGCTTCAAGCTCTACCTGACTTATCAGTACAAACTCAATGATAACGACGTGCTGCAGGCCATGCGCCATCTGCATCGTGCCGGTGCGCTGACCACGGTGCATCCGGAAAATGACGCCGCCATTGCCCAGAGGCGCGCCGAGTTTATTACCGCCGGGAAGACGGCACCGCGCTACCACGCCCTGAGCCGTCCGCTGGAGTGCGAGGCCGAAGCAATTGCCCGCATGATTAACCTCGCCCGGCTCGCCGGGAATGCGCCGCTCTATATCGTGCATCTCTCTAACGGCCTGGGGCTGGATTATCTGCGCCTCGCCAGAGCCCGGAATCAACCCGTCTGGGTTGAGACCTGCCCGCAATATCTGCTGCTCGATGACCGCTGCTACGAACGGGAAGATGCGCTCAAATACCTGCTTAGTCCACCCCTGCGCAATGCGAGCCACAACGATGCCCTGTGGTGCGGTATTGCTGACGGTTCAATTGATACGGTTGCCACCGACCACTGCACCTTCTCGATGGCGCAGCGCCAGCAGATCTCCGAGGGTGACTTCAGCCGCTGCCCGAACGGCTTACCGGGGGTGGAAAACCGCCTGCTGCTGCTGTTCTCTCACGGCGTGATGAGCGGACGTATTTCACCTGAACGTTTCGTGGCGCTGACCAGTACCAACCCGGCGAAACTGTTTGGCCTGTGGCCGCATAAAGGCCAGCTGACACCCGGTTCTGACGCCGATGTGGTCATTATCGATCCGCAGCTCACCACCACCATTCGCCACGAGATGCTGCACGACAACGCCGACTACTCCCCGTGGGAAGGCTTTATCTGTCAGGGTGCCATCCGTCAGACCCTGTCCCGTGGTCGGGTGATTTTCGATAACGGCGTCTTTACCGGCCGCCCCGGTCAGGGCCGTTTTTTACGCCGCAACCCCTTTTCCGACGCTTACCTTTCCCTCAGTCACGCAGAGTATTAAAGAGAGGAGTCTATGAGTAAAAAAATTGTTCTCGCCCTGGGCGGGAATGCGCTTGGTGAAGATCTTGCCGGGCAAATGCAGGCGGTGCAGCAGACCTCCCAGGCCATTGTGGATTTGATTGCCCAGGGTCACCAGGTCGTGGTAACGCACGGTAACGGCCCGCAGGTGGGGATGATTAATCTCGCCTTCGAAGCTGCCGCCCATACCGAAGCGCATACGCCGATGCTGCCGATGTCGGTGTGCGTGGCGTTGAGCCAGGGCTATATCGGCTACGATCTGCAAAATGCGCTGCGGGAAGCGCTACTCTCCCGCAATCTTGATACGCCGGTCGCGACGCTTATTACCCAGGTCGAAGTTGACGCCAACGATGAGGCTTTCCGCAATCCGACGAAACCTATCGGCTCTTATTTCAGTAAAGAAGAGGCTGAAAAGCTGGCTCAGCAGGGCAATAGCATGATCGAGGATGCCGGTCGCGGCTATCGTCGCGTGGTCGCCTCACCGAAGCCCGTGGACATTATCGAAAAAGAGACGGTCAAAACGCTGATGAATGCCGGCCATGTAGTCATCACCGTGGGTGGCGGCGGGATCCCGGTGATTCGCGAGGGCAAACATCTGCGCGGTGCCAGTGCGGTCGTCGATAAGGACTGGGCCAGCGCCAGGCTGGCGGAGATGATCGATGCCGATATGCTGATTATCCTCACCGCCGTTGAAAAGGTCGCCATTAACTTCGGTAAACCCAATGAACAGTGGCTCGAAAAGCTCTCTCTCAGCGATGCCGAGCGCTTTATCGCCGAGGGTCATTTCGCCAAAGGCTCTATGCTGCCGAAAGTGGAAGCCGCCGCCGCTTTTGCCCGCTCGCGCCCCGGCCGCAAGGCGTTAATTACCGTATTGAGCAAAGCGAAAGAGGGAATTGAAGGAAAAACGGGGACGATTATCAGCCAGTGAAAGCCGTGCCGGGTTTTCACCCGGCACGTTAGCCTACTGGCACTCTTCCCCGGCGATAATTTTCAGCCTGTGCAGCGGCGGGTTGTCCTGCATCATCAGGCCACCAGCGGCATGGTTCTTCACCTGCAGAAGCTCAGCCAGGACGCTGATGGCAATTTCCTCCGGCGTCTCGGCACCAATGTTATACCCCACCGGCGCGTGCAATCGGGCGATGTCAGCCTCCGCAACGCCGCTCTCGCGTATCTGCTTTAAAAAGACCTGAACTTTGCGCTGGCTGGCCAGCAGGCCCAGCCAGGCGACCGGCTGAACAATCAGTTTATCCAGCGCGGCGCGATCCTGATTATTGGTCGCGATAAGCACAAAATCCTCCGCACGGACTGCCATTTTATCGACAACGTCAGCAAAGGTTTTTGCCGCGATTAAGTTGGCCGATGCAGGAAAACAGTCCGGATTCAGACTCTCTTCATAAATATCACCGACATAAATATCAAAATCCAGCAGCGCTGCCGCCCGGGCAACGGCGCGATTGACATGGCCCGCACCAATCAGCACCAGACGCGTCCGCAGCCCGTGGACGCTGATGTACACCGTCATTGCACCGCCACAGTCGGAGCCTACCGCATCACTCCCGCTACGCGCCATTCGTCCGTGAAACATTCTCGACGCCTTTTCGCTTAGTGCCTCAAGCGCCTCATCAATGACCTTGCGCTCAACCATACCGCCGCCGATGGTGCCCACTATGGAGCCGTCGCTGCGCACCAGCATCTGCGCTGAATGCCGGGGCGTGGACCCCCGACTGTCTACAATCTGCGCCAGTGCAAATGGACGGTTCTGTTCCTCAAGCTTTGCTGCTTCTGCGAAGATATTCATAACAACCTCAGCCAGTTTGTTATTCTGATTCATCCCTGCATCACCTTTGCCCTTACGCATATTCTCAGTTTGAGAAAAGCCAGGGACAAAAGGAGAGTCATAACGTCAACATCTTATGCACAATGCAATATCCGTGCACGTTAGCGGGATTCAACGTTAAAGCGTGAACGCCATCATCTTACCGGCCCCAAATATCGACAAGACGTGCACCAGATAGCCTTGTCAGATTGCAAATATAACAAGGCGGCGTGATAAAAAAGGCCGCACATTATCATTGTGATATTTTCTCTGTAGTTTTGAGAAATAACCCATCCTTGCCAAAAGGAGTGATTTTAATTCTCATTAAGCCATCGTGAAATTATTCCCCGCGCTCCCCTTACCTTCGACTTACTTCACAACTTCAGCAGATGGCAAGGCCTTAATTAAATAACTGGTGTGATTGTTGCTCCTCCTCTCCCGCTCCGTCGGAATGATGAACAGACCGGCAATGTCGATACCACTAATTAATCTAAGGAGAGGGTTATGGGAGACATTATGCGTCCCGTCCCGTTTGAGGAACTTTTGACGCGCATTTTCGATGAATATCAGAATCAAGGTTCGATATTCGGTATCCCCGAACGGCAGTTTTATTCGCCCGACACGCCGCAGCAGGTCAACGTATTTGGCGAGAATTGCGCAACGCCTGTCGGCCCGGCTGCGGGGCCGCACACTCAACTGGCACAGAACATTATCACCTCCTGGCTCACCGGCGGACGGTTTATCGAACTGAAAACCGTGCAGATCCTCGATCGCCTTGAGCTGGAAAAGCCCTGCATCGACGCAGAAGATGAATGCTTTAACACCGAGTGGTCAACGGAGTTCACCCTGAAGAAAGCCTGGGACGAATACCTTAAGGCCTGGTTTATTCTCCATCTCCTGGAAGAGGTGTTCCCGCTGACGCCCGATAAGAACGGCAGATCATTTATTTTCAATATGAGCGTTGGCTACAACCTCGACGGTATAAAACAGCCGCCGATGCAGGAATTTATCGACAGCATGATGGATGCGTCCGCCCATCCTAAATTTGCTCAGTACCGGGATACCCTCAACCGCTGGGTGCATGACGAAACGTTCATTACCCGTCTCAAACTGGAAACGCGCCGCTCGCGGCTGGAGGGCCTGGCCCAGCGGGTGCCCGCTACGCTGGTTCATGGCGTGACCCTTTCCACAATGCACGGCTGCCCGCCGGACGAAATTGAAGCCATCTGCCGCTATATGCTGGAGGAGAAGGATCTTAATACCTTCGTCAAGCTCAACCCGACCCTGCTGGGCTATCCACGCGTGCGTCAAATTCTCGACACCTGCGGCTTTGGCTATATTGGCCTTAGCGAAGAGTCCTTCGCACACGATCTCAAGTTAGGTCAGGCTCTGGAGATGCTTACCCGTCTGCTTGCGCTGGCACAAACGCGCAATCTTGGCTTCGGCGTCAAGCTGACGAACACGCTGGGCACGATCAACCATAAAGGCGCGCTGCCGGGAAACGAGATGTATATGTCCGGCCGGGCCCTGTTCCCGCTGTCGATTAACGTCGCCGCCCTGCTCTCTCGTGAATTCGACGGCAAGCTGCCTATCTCCTATTCCGGCGGTGCCAGCCAGCTGAATATTCGCGACATTTTTGAAACGGGTATCCGCCCGATCACCATGGCAACCGACCTGCTAAAACCCGGCGGCTATCTGCGCCTGAGCGCCTGCATGCGCGAACTGGAAAACGCCGACGGCTGGGATATGACGCAGGTCGATGTCGCACGTCTGAACGCGCTGGCGGAAAAAGCCGTCAGCATGGCTTACACCCAGAAGCAATGGAAACCAGAAGACCGTATTGACGTTGCCAGGCCGCTGCCGATGACCGACTGCTATGTCGCTCCCTGCGTCACCGCCTGCGCCATCAAGCAGGATATCCCGGAATATATTCGCCTGCTGGGCGAGCATCGCTACGCCGACGCGCTGGAGCTGATCTATCAACGGAATGCGCTACCGGCGATCACCGGCCATATCTGCGATCATCAGTGTCAGTACAACTGCACCCGCCTGGACTACGACAGCGCCCTGAATATCCGCGAACTGAAAAAAGTGGCGCTTGAGAAGGGCTGGGAGGAGTACCAGAAGCGCTGGCATAAACCGGCGGGATCCGGCGCTATGCATCCGGTCGCGGTCATTGGTGCCGGCCCGGCGGGACTGGCTGCGGGCTATTTCCTTGCCCGGGCGGGTCATTCGGTGACGCTGTTTGAACGTGAGGCCAGTGCCGGTGGCGTGGTGAAAAACGTCATTCCCGCATTCCGTATCCCCGGCGAGCTGATTCAGCAGGATATTGATTTCGTGGTCAATCATGGCGTGAAGATTGAGTACGGCTGCGACCCGCATCTGACCGTTGAGAAACTGCAGCGGCAGGGCTTTCGCTATGTGCTGGTGGGAACCGGCACGGAAAAAAACAGCGGCGTGACGCTGTCCGGTGACAACCAGAATATCTACACCTCGCTGCAGTTCCTGCGCGAGTTCAATCGCGGCGACAGCCTGCAACCGGGCAGGCACGTCGCCATCGTGGGTGCGGGTAATACCGCCATGGACTGCGCCCGTGCGGCACTTCGTATTCCCGGAGTGGAAACGGCCACCATTATCTATCGTCGCTCGCGGCAGGAGATGCCGGCCTGGCGTGAAGAGTACGAAGAAGCCCTGCAGGACGGCGTGCAGTTCCAGTGGCTCAGTAACCCGGAGCAGTTCAACGCTGACGGCACGCTGATCGTGCGGGTTATGGCACTGGGCGAGCCCGATGAAAAAGGTCGTCGTCGTCCGGTTGCAACCGATGAAACCCGCACCCTGCATATCGATATGCTGATCACGGCCATAGGCGAACAGCAGGACTGCGAGGCGCTGGCGGCAATGGGCATTCCACTGGATGCGCAGGGCTGGCCGGAGGTAAGCCCCGATGGTGAAACCCGTCAGGCAGGCGTCTTCCTGATTGGCGACGTGCAGCGAGGCCCCTCTTCTATCGTCTCGGCTATCGGCAACGCCCGACGCGCCACGGATATCATTCTGGCGCGGGAAAATATCGCCAGCCATCACGGCAATAAGGCCTGGAGCAATGTCGACCCCGCCGATATCTATCTGCGCAAAGGTCTTATCGCCATCGATCGCGTCGATAAAGACGATCGCGACGCCTTTGTTGCCCAGGAGGTCAGCCGCTGTCTGGAGTGCAATTACATCTGCAGCAAGTGCGTCGACGTGTGCCCTAACCGCGCCAACGTCTCTGTGGCGGTACCGGGCTTTCAGAATCGCTATCAGACGTTGCACCTTGATGCGTACTGCAATGAATGCGGAAACTGCGCTCAGTTCTGTCCGTGGCAGGGGAAACCCTACAAAGACAAAACCACCGTCTTCAGTCTGGAGCAGGATTTTATCAACAGCAGCAATCCCGGGTTCTTCGTCGATGGCCATCGCGTTCACGTCCGTCAGGACGATCGTACCTGGCAGCTCGACATTAACGACGGGGGTCAGTTCAGGGACATTCCACCGCAGCTGAATGCGATTTGTCGCATTATCAGCCATGTCCATCAGCACCATAACGCGCTACTGGGGGAGGTTGAACGATGAGTATCGTCATTCTGAGAAACGCGACGGCCGTGCAAATTTATCCGGCGAAAGTATGGGAAAAGGTTGATATTGCCGTCGAAAATGAACATATCCTGGATATCGGCCCGGGGCTGGTAGAGCGCTATCCACAGGCGCACACAAAAGAGATGCACGGTCGGCTGGTCATGCCCGGCATGGTGTGTTCTCACAACCATTTCTACTCTGGCCTGTCGCGCGGTATTCAGGCCAATATCGCCCCCAGCCCGGACTTTATCTCAACGCTGAAAAATCTGTGGTGGCGCCTCGACCGGGCGCTGGACGAGGAGTCTCTGTACTATAGCGGGCTGATTTGCGCCCTGGAGGCCGTGCGCAGTGGCTGTACCTCCGTGATCGACCATCACGCGTCTCCGGGCTATATCGCCGGCTCTCTGAGCCAGCTGCGTAACGCCTTCCTCAGGGTCGGACTGCGCGGTATGACCTGCTACGAAACCACCGACCGTAACGACGGTCTCAGTGAACTGCAGGCGGGCGTCGAGGAGAATATCCGCTTCGCCCGAGAGATCGACGCCGCACGGCAGAAAGGCAACGAGCCATATCTGGTCGAGGCCCATATTGGCGCCCACGCGCCCTTCACCGTTTCCGATGACGGGCTCTCTATGCTTAGCGAAGGGCTGAAGGCGACCGGTCGCGGACTGCATATTCACGCTGCCGAAGACCGCTATGATGTTTCCCATAGCCATCATCACTACGGTAAAGACCTGCTGATCAGGCTGGCAGAGTTTGACCTTATCGACAGTAAAACGCTGATTGCGCACGGCTTGTACCTTTCCGACGCGGATATCGAACTGCTCAACGCCCGGGACGGCTTCCTGGTACATAACGCCCGTTCAAATATGAATAATCACGTTGGCTACAACCCCCGGTTGCCGCAGATCCGCAATCTGGCGCTGGGCACGGACGGTATTGGCTCTGATATGTTTGAAGAGATGAAATTTGCCTTCTTCAAACATCGTGATGCCGGCGGACCGCTGTGGCCGGACAGCTTTGCCCGCGCGCTGAGCAACGGGAATGAATTGCTGAGTCGCAACTTTGATGCCCGCTTTGGCCGTCTTGAAGTGGGCTATAAGGCCGATCTCACCATCTGTGACTATCTGCCACCCACGCCGCTTATCGCTGACAATATCGCGGGCCATATCGCTTTCGGCCTGGGTGCGGGCAGCGTGCATAGCGTGATGGTTAACGGAAAAATGATCTACGAGGACCGCCGGTTTACGTTCGACTGTGCGGCCATCTTCAAAGAAGCGCAGAAGGTGGCGAAAAAAATGTGGGAGCGAATGGACGCTCTGCCCTGATGCGTCCTTCTGGTCAATAGCCCCAGCCCGGTCCACCAGGTCCGGGCTTTTTTATCCAGAGAGTTCTAGAGGGTGAGCAGCGCTGCGGTGGCGATATTGCGCTGCTTTTGCAGCGCGGTCAGCTGAGGCTCGGTCATTTTATTCAGGGCCGCCGTCGGGCAAACGGCGACGCAGGCCGGGCCGCTCTGCCGCCCGGTGCAGAGATCGCATTTCACAATCACCGGAGCGTGCCCGGCGCTGACCTCAATGGCGATCGCCCCAAACGGACAGGCCGTCACACAGCTCTGGCAGCCGATGCAGCGCCCGGCGCTGGCTTCGACTCTCTCTGGCCCGATGGTTAACGCCCCGGTCGGACACGCCCTCACGCAGGGCGCATTCTCACATTGATGACACATCACCGGAACGCTGAGCGTATTAAGGCGCATGACCTTCAGGCGCGGGTGAAACTCCGCGCCTGCGGTCACATGCTCCAGAGCGCAGGCAACTTCACAGGTCCGACAGCCAATACAGGCCTGCGCGCTGGCGACAATAAAGCTGGTCATACTCCCTCCTTGCGTTTAAACAGGGTCAGCATCTCATCAGCGGCACGGCGTCCGGCCATCATGGCGGTCACAACCAGATCCGCCCCCGTGACCGCATCGCCTCCGGCGAAGATCTTGTCGTTGCTGGTTTGGGTGGTGCCACGCCCTTTGCCCCCGGTACAAATTTGCCCCCAGCGATCCAGCCGGATGTCGTGACCACGCAGCCACGGCATATCGTGAGCCTGGAAACCAAAAGCCATGATCAGCACATCGGCAGGCAGTTCAAATTCAGACCCGGCAACCGGCTGCGGACGACGGCGACCGTCCGGCCCGGGTTCCCCCATTGCCGTGCGGATCATGCCGACGGCGGTCACCTGGCCTTTGCGACTGCGCTGGATATACTGCGGCTGGACGTTGAACTGAAACTCAACGCCCTCTTCCCTGGCGTTCACCACCTCTTTTTTCGAGCCTGGCATACTCAGTTCATCGCGACGGTATGCGCAGGTGACACTTTCCGCCCCGCGCCGCACGGCGGTGCGCAGGCAGTCCATCGCCGTATCGCCACCGCCAAGTACCACGACACGCTTGCCCTTTATCTCCGTTAGCGGCGACCCGGCGTCCTCCTCAAGCCCCATCACCTGACGGGTGCTGGCGATCAGGAACGGCAGCGCCTGAATCACGCCGGGTGCCTCCTCGCCTTCCAGGCCGGCCGCCATCAGGCCGTAGGTCCCCACGCCCAGGAAAACGGCATCGTATTTTTCTACCAGCTCGTTGAAGGCAACATCACGCCCAACCTCCTGATTAAGATGGAACTGAATGCCCATATTGCTAAAGATTTCGCGGCGCACGGCGAGCACATGTTTATCCAGCTTAAACGGCGGAATGCCGAAGGTCAGAAGGCCGCCAATTTCCGGATGACGGTCAAAAACGTCAACCTGCACCCCTGCACGCGCCAGAATATCCGCACAGCCCAGCCCGGCGGGACCGGCACCGATAACCGCCACCCGCTCTTTACGCGGCGTCACCTCTCCCACCGCAGGTCGCCAGCCCATCGCCAGCGCGGTATCGGTGATGTACCGTTCAAGATTGCCAATCGCGACCGAACCCCCTTCGTTTTTGAGGGTGCAGGCCCCTTCACAGAGCCGGTCCTGAGGACAAACGCGGCCGCAAATTTCCGGCAGAGAGCTACTTTGATGACACAGTTCCGCCGCCTCAATAACACGGCCTTCTTTAACAAGGCGGATAAAATCAGGGATATGGTTGTGCAGCGGGCAGGTCCAGTTACACCACGCTTTACGGGAACAGTAGAGACAGCGCTCGCTCTCATAGTCGGCATCACATTCACCCAGCCGTTGATAAATCTCTTCGAAGTGCGTTTTTCTGACCGCGGCGTCCACTTTTTTCGCCCCAATGCGCGGGGCTTTATCGAGGATAGCCTTACGCTGCGCGCCACGCGTGGACGGCAGCGGCTGCCCTGTCGCCGAACGGATCTGGCGTTCACGACGCAGTTGATTCAGGCCGGTTTCATCCATCAGCCGCAGCGCCCGGGTGGGACAGGCGGCGACGCAGGCCTGTTCCCCGGAGGGATGCTGGCGGCAGAGATCGCACTTTTGTGCCAGCAGCGGCGCATCCTCATCTCTGGCAGCCATTTCAATGGCGCCAAATGGGCAGGCAACAACACAGTTCTTACAGCCAATGCACAGAGATTCGTTAAACTGAACGCTGTTACTGGCATAGCACAAGGCCTGGGTCGGACAGGATGAGACGCAGGGCGCGTCGTGACAGTGATGGCAGGTCGTGGCGCTGCTGGCGTGACGGTGGAAGAAAACGCGAATGCGCGGGAGAAAATCAGTACGCTGCCGGGGCCAGTCGTCCTGATTGTGCGACGTGACACAGGCTACCTCACAGGCATGGCAACCAATACAATTCTCGGCATCGGCAACGATAAAGTTATTCATTGGCTTCCCTTTTATTATTTTAAAAACTCACACCTGGATCGCGATGCAATAATCAGGCGTTTTTTCTCTTTTTATTTATGCGGGAATCATTGTTGCGAGCCACCTCAAAGAAAATATCCCCTGCGCCGCCGGATGCAGGGGATATAACTTTCCACGCAGCATTCAATACCAAAATGAGAGCGCTTTTATCTCAATGTGATACTTGTTATTTCTGTTCCCCTGATAAAAACGTCCTTCTCCCTTTTTCTTCCGCCACTCTATTTAGCGACTCGTGATTTATTTCACAAATATACATTTCGATAGCCAGTACGTGCATTTCCTGGCACAGCTTGCGCATATCAGACTCAGTGCGCACCGCACGCTGATGATGGCATCAGCTCAGGGAGGCAGCGACCTTCGAATCGTAACTTCGTCTCGGTTCATCCATACCAGAGCGAAGTCGTACAGGAGATAACAACGTCATGAAAGATATTGCCACTCCGGCCTCAGGCTCCACGACATCAACCGCGCCGGTTGATGAGGTTCTCCCCTTCACACAAATGGTTCTCTATGGCCTTCAACATGTGCTGGTGATGTATGCCGGTGCGGTGGCCGTTCCGTTGGTGGTGGGTAACGCGGTGGGTTTGCCCGCAGAACATATTATTTTACTGATCAGCGCCGACCTGTTCATCTGCGGCTTCGCCACCATCGTGCAGTCTCTGGGCGTCACGCAGTGGCTGGGCTGTAAGCTACCGCTGATACAGGGCTGTACCTTTGCCGCCCTGATCCCGATGGTACTGATTGGTAAGGAGTACGGCATAGGCGGCATTTCCGGGGCCGTGGTGGTTTCGGGGATTTTCATCCTCTGCTGCGCGCCCTGGATCAGTAAACTGATCCGCTTTTTCCCGAAGGTCGTGATGGGCGGCATCGTGACGCTGATCGGCCTGTCGATTTTACCGGTTGCAGGCGGGTGGATTGGCGGAGGTAACAGCGAAATGCACGGTTTCGGCCAGCCGTTCGCCCTGTTAATGGCGGCCATCACGCTGGTCATTATTCTCAATATCTACACCTTCGCCTCCGGGGTGCTTAAAAATACCTCGGTACTGATAGGGCTGATCCTGTGTACCGTCCTGTGGTGTTTTTTTAAACCGCTGGATTTTAACCTTGTCAACGCGACGCCCTGGTTCCATCTGCCAAGGGTGATGCAGTTTGCCAGGCCTGAATTTCACCTTATTCCCGTCGCGTTGCTGTCGATGGTCATGGTGGTGGTGATGGTTGAAACCATGTCATCCATGATGGCGACCGGCGATATCGTGGGCAAGAAAGTCGATGCCAGAATGTTACGCAACGGTCTGAATACCTGCGGGCTGGCAACCACGATTTGCGGATTTTTCAATCTGTTCCCCTATGCCGCCTTTGCACAAAACGTCGGGCTGATTGGCCTTACCGGGGTACGCAGCCGCTTTGTGGTTTCGGTGTCCGGCGTCATCCTGATTGTGATGGGCCTGTTCGCCAAGATGGCGGCGCTGGTGGTATTGATACCCAAACCGGTTCTGGGCGGTGCCGGTATTGTGATGTTTGGCATGGTTGCCGTCTCCGGCATTCGTACCCTGGGCCAGGTCAATTATCGAAATAATAATAACGGTATGGTGGTCGCACTGACCCTCGGCATTGGCATGCTACCGGTGCTGGTGCCTAATCTGTTTCACCAGTTCCCGCCGATGGTGCAGCTCTTTCTGCATAGCGGTATCACCATTGGTACGCTGACCGCTATCGTCGCTAACCTGACGCTTAACGGTAGCGTGCCCTTCAAGGTGTCTCACGATGCCCTCGTCCCCGATCCGCTACCCCCCAGCACTGCGGCCCGCAATATGGCCGTCAGGACCGTCAGAATGTGGCTGCTGCTGCGTAAGGTTCAAAAGGATCGGCAATTGTCGCAGCCGGCGCAGGAGGAGTAATACGAACGACAGGTTGGGGATGCGCGGGTAATGACAGGGGATTCAACCCCTGTCATTTTTCATTGCAGAAACGTAAGCTGCGCGAGCGCCTCATACTGTGCCGGGGTATCGACGTCCCAGTGGATACCCTGCTCGCTAACGGGGACCACATGCGTCCCCAATTGATGGATAATATCTTTAAGCGTTTCGCCTTCCGGTGCATGCTTGATCATGGCTATCGCTTCCTCAGGCAACAGGACGGGATGGCCTTTACCCCGATCGTATCCAGGAATAAGACAAATGCCTTCCTCACGATGCTGCCATAGCGTCCTGTAGACGCTGGGTTTGACCTCAGGCATATCTCCCAGGGCAAGAAAAAAGCGCGACGATGTTATTGACGCCACGCCACGCTGGATAGACGAGAACATTCCGGCCCTGTAGTCCGGATTGAAAACCACATCGATTTTCGGATGTTCCTGGTAATAACTTCTCAGCTCATCTCCCCGGAATCCGGTAACGAGCACAACCCGATCGCAAAATGATAATGCACTGTCCAGGGCGCTATCCAGAATGGTTCCCGCTCCCCACGGCATCATCATTTTCCATTTGCCCATACGCCGGGAAAGGCCCGCCGCCAGAATAATGCACTCCTTCGTATTCTTCATCAGGATCCCTCCACGCCACCGCCGCTTATCGCGGCGGCGTGCGTTGATCGTTACGCCTTCAGAACGGCTTTAATGGACGTAATGATGGGCTGATATCCCGTGCAGCGGCAGAGATTACCCTCAAGCGCTTCCTTGAGTTCCTCATCGCTCGGGGACGGGTTTACATCCAGTAGCGCTTTCGTGCTCATTAACACGCCGGGCGTGCAAAAACCGCACTGGACGCCGCCGTGGCGGATAAAAGCATTCTGCAGACGTCTGCCTACCGGATCCTCGTAAAGTGCCTCAACCGTGGTCACCTCAGCCCCCTGACACTGCGCAGCAAGGAGCAGGCATGAGCAGACGGATTTCCCGTCCATAATCACGGTGCAGGCACCACACTCCCCGACAGAACAGCCTTCTTTGGTGCCGGTCAGCTGCAGATCTTCACGCAGAAAATCGATCAGTCGCAGGTTATCTTCAACATCGCGAACAACGCGGATACCATTCACTTTAAGCTCAATACGGTTCATGTTCATGGCTCCTTATTGTTTCTGCTCGGACATGACTTCCAGCAGCATCTGCCGGAACATATCGATAAATACGGGAATTTTGTAAGGTGCAGACCAGCGCCCACCGATGGCTTTTTCTATCAGATCGCTCAGAACGGCCGCAGCGCGTTCAATCGTTTCTGTATTCAGGGGCTGACCAACCAGCGCCTGCTCGACGTCGGCTAACCGCTGCGGTTTACTCATCAGCGCCCCGTCCACCAGTCGACAGACCTGAACAATGCCAGTGGCGTCCAGGCTGAACTGGCCGGTCAGGCTCTGACGGGTGATATTCAGCGCATTGCGACGACCAAGCTGTAAGTAGCGGTTTAACAGGGGCTGTTTCATCGGCGCCGGGATGATAAAGCGCGTCAGAAGTTCACCAGTTTCAAGAACGGTGCGGTATCCGCCGGTCACAAACTCGCTGACCGGCATACGCCGCATGCCCCGCACGCTGTGCAGCTCAACTTCCGCGTCGTAGATAATCAGGGGTGGCATTGAGTCGGCGCAGGGCGCGGCGTTGACAATATTCCCGCCGACGGTGGCCCGGTTGCGCAGCTGCAGCGAACCCACGGTTTTACAGGCGGTCACCAGCAGAGGATAGCGCTGCTGGATCAACGGATGGTTCACCAGATCGGTAAAGCAAACCCCGGCACCGATGGAAATACCGCCATCAACGTCAAGGATCGCTTTTAATTCAGGCAGTGCGGCAATATTCACCAGCGGCACGCTGTCAGAGCGAAAACGGGCCTGCACCAGAACATCCGTACCACCAGCAATCGGCATGGCGTTATTTTCCGCCAGCAGCGTTAACGCTTCCTGCAACGTTTTTGGCACGATCAGCGACAGGGAATTGAGGCGCTGCACCTGCTTTTTATCACCGGAATCCAGCATCTGTTCGCTCTGACGCTCGGGTTTCTTCAGGTTATATCCCAGTCGTACCTGTTCAAGCGTCAGCGGCAGCACGCGGTTGCGGCGTTCGATGGCAAAGCTGACGGCATTATTTAACGCCGCTGCGCCAAGCTCCAGCACCGGCTCGCCAATGACCTTACCGCCCATTGGCCCCGCTTTGTCGTAATTTTCAACGGCGACAACGTTTATGTTCGGCATATCTTTAATGGTGGGTAGCAGATAGGTGTCAAAGTTTTCCGACTTGACGATACCGTGTTCGGTATTGAAGTCCTCAAGCATGCCGTAACCAATCATGCCCTGCATAACGCCACCGTATACCTGGCCGACAAAACCCACCGGGTTGATAACTTTGCCCACGTCGTGCGTCGCCACAACGTTATTGACCGTCACTTTACCCGTGCGGATATCGACCGCGACGTCGGCGAGCTGGCAGCCGTAGACCCAGGTAAAATAGGGACTCCCGCTGCCTTTTTCTTCATCCCAGTGGATGGGAGGTGCAACGTGCCAGCCGTAAGAGGATAAGTTTTCGCCCGTGGCTTTGGTCATATCCACAACCTGCTGGAAGCTGAGACTTCGTTCAGGATGCGCCCGATGGAAGACTTTTCCCTCCTGCCAGACAAGATCGTCAATCCCCTCTGCCTGTAGCGTCTCTTTGATCGCCGCCGCCATGCGTTTCTTAATTTTATTGGCCGCGCTGAGAATCGCCTGCCCGCCCATCAGCGTTCCGCGGGAAGCCACCGTGGAACCGCCATCGGCTATCATGGCCGTCGCAGGCTCGGTAAACATCACGCGTTCCAGCCCGATGCCAAAGGCCTCCGCCGCCAGCAGCGACATGGTGGTCTGTAATCCCTGTCCGTTCTCAGACACGGAGGTGGAAATATTAATACTGCCGTCGGCGTTGACCTGAATTAACGCGGAAGAGGCGTCAAGACCTTCGGCCCCAAGAGAGCAGCCGCGATGGCTTAACGCAAAGCCAATGCCGTAGCGGATCGGCCCACCTTTTGCGTTAAGCTGCTGGTAGTGAGCCCGTTTCGCCTCGTACTCGGCTTTACGCAGCGACGTCTCCAGCACCTGCTGCGCGGAGACGGTATGTTCACTGAACACCTGTCCCGCCATGCTGGTATCGCCCTGCTTGAGAACATTACGCAGACGCAGTTCGACGGGAGAGAGCCCCATCAGCTCAGCCACTTCATCCATCAGGGATTCGTTGGCAAAGATCACCTGTGGCGCACCATAGCCCCGGTAGGCCGAGGTATAGTTATTGTTGGTGTAGACCCCGGTCACATCGACGCGCACGTTGGGGATATTGTAAGGGCCTGCCGCCTGAACGGAGCTACGCCAGGTCACGAACATCGTCTGGCCCGAGTAGCTACCGCCATCGGCAATAATGTCGATTTTTATCGCCTGAATACGGGCATCATCATCCAGACCAATGCGATACTTCATTTTGTAAGGATGGCGTTTGTAGCTCTCACGCATGGACTGTTCGCGGTTGTATGAAATTTTCACCGGACGCCCGGTCAGATGCACCAGCAGCGATGCGCGACAGGACAGGTTATCAATGATGTCATCTTTCCCGCCAAACGAACCGCCCAGCACCGAGCGCCTGACGTTGACCTTAGCCTGAGGAAGGTTGAGATACGTGGCGACAATAGTGCGGGTACGGTGCGCGTTTTGAATCGACCCGGCAATGGTCATAATCTGTTCATTATCATCCAGATACGCCGTGACTGATTCAGGCTCAATATAGCCATGCTCCTGAAAACCGACCTCGTACTCGCGTTCGAAAATATGCGTGGATGCGGCAAAACCGGCGTCGATATCGCCTTTAACCGTGTGATGGTGATTAATAATGTTGCTGTCCAGCTCGCTGTGAATCAAACGAGCACCCGGCTTCATGGCTTCTTCAGGAGAAGTAATCGGCACCCAGGGCGTGTAGCTAACCTTGATCTTATCGACGGCAATGCAGGCCGCCTCATAGGTTTCAGCCGCGACCACGGCGATCACATCGCCCCGATAGGCAATTTCATTTTCAATCAGAGGCGGATAATCTGGAATAATGGCCCCGAGTTTGCGCTGGCCAGGAACATCCTTCCATGTCGCAATTTTGACGACGCCGGGTACGTTTTCAGCATCGGAAAAATCAACAGAATCAACGCGTCCGGCGGCGATATCAACATAGCGGCATACGCCAAATAGCATGCCTTTCATCCTGATATCATCGCCGTAAATCGCTTTACCCGTGACTTTAGCAAGCCCGTCTACGCGGGGTACTTCCTTGCCCACCAGCACTGTATCCATCTTATTTATGCTCCAGCAACCAGAAAAGATAACCGGTTGAAAGCAATGGCTGTGCCATTTAGCAGGGAGGAGTAAAAAGGAGGCTGGATATGTGAGGTAAATCCAGAAAAGGGGTCAGGATAACGTAAACCGGGCCGTCTTATGTTTTGCGCGATTATCAAAAAGAGATGTTGTGTATCACTCTGAGAAATAGCGCAGCCGGATAACGTCACGACTTAGTTCACAAAATGAAGGACATAGTCGCAAAGCGCTACCCTATCCGGCGGGCGAAGTGATAACGTGTGGGCTGAATTTAAGGCCGATATGACCGGGATTGTACCAGGCTGGCCTCAAAGCGTTTAAGAAGATAAAAAAGAGTGGCGGAGAGAGGGGGATTTGAACCCCCGGTAGAGTTGCCCCTACTCTAGTTTTCGAGACTAGTCCGTTCAGCCGCTCCGGCATCTCTCCGTAATGTGGTTGCCATGATGCCGGGTTCTTTGGCATTTTAACAGTCCCCGTCTCCTCTATTTTGTTCAAGTGACGAGTTTGCGAGCAAAACGATGATAAAGTGGCCCTGGAAAGCAAATGAAAGCCAGCGTACTCCCGAGATACCGTGGGAAAAAGCGCTGGCCATTCCCGTTCTGGCGAATCTCTCTGCCGACGAACAAACCCGACTCGTGCAAATGGGCGAGCGCTTTTTGCAGCAAAAACGCCTGGTCGTCCTGCAGGGGCTTGAACTTGATGCCCTGCAGAGCGCTCGTATCGCCCTGCTCTTCTGTCTGCCGGTGCTGGAACTGGGGATTGAGTGGCTCGACGGCTTCCATGAAGTGCTGATCTATCCCGCACCCTTTGTGGTAGACGACGAATGGGAAGACGATATTGGCCTGGTGCATAACCAGCGCATCGTCCAGTCCGGTCAAAGCTGGCAGCAGGGCCCCATCGTGCTGAACTGGCTCGATATTCAGGACTCCTTTGACGCCTCCGGTTTTAACCTGATTATTCACGAAGTGGCCCATAAGCTGGACACCCGCAACGGCGATCGCGCCAGCGGCATTCCGCTTATCCCCCTGCGCGACGTCGCCGGCTGGGAGCACGACCTGCATGCGGCCATGGATAATATTCAGGATGAAATCGATCTGGTCGGCGAAAACACCGCCAGCATTGACGCCTACGCGGCAACCGACCCGGCAGAATGCTTTGCCGTGCTGTCAGAATACTTCTTTAGCGCCCCGGAGCTGTTTGCCCCGCGCTTCCCGGCGTTATGGCAGCGTTTCTGCCATTTTTACCAGCAGGATCCGCTGCAGCGGTTACGTGAAAATGATGGCCTCCGGGATGAAGAACCGCCGCGCGTACACTAAAACAGCGTTATGCATTAAAGTTAATCAATCGAATCAGCAAGTTAAATTTAGTGTTGACACAAAAATGCGGGGCCAGTAGTATTCGCCCCGTTCACACGATTCCTCTGTAGTTCAGTCGGTAGAACGGCGGACTGTTAATCCGTATGTCACTGGTTCGAGTCCAGTCAGAGGAGCCATATTTAAGAAGCCCGCTTAAGGAAACTTAAGCGGGCTTCTTGCTTTTGCGGGCGGTAAAAAAGAGTGGGCACAGCGACATGCGTGTTGTGCCCTTTCGAATCTACTCGTTGCCCCACTGGTTGAGGAACATGGCGATCTCATCGATACGCTGCTCTTCAATACCGGCTTCGGTAGCCATCTCTTTCTGCGACGCTTCGCTGATCTCTTCGTTATTCATTAAACGCGTGATCAGCAGCTGGAAATAGTGCGCCAGCGCGTCGCGCTCTGACTCGCTTACAGGCTTTTCAGTCTCTGTCGCGTACTCATCTGCGATATCATAAAATTTAAGCGGTACGTCGTTGTTCATTATTTATCCCCAAAGATTAAATTTCTGCCTGACTATCACCGTCAAACCTTAAGCATTTTCACCGTTGCTTCCACGTCAATCTCATCTTCCGAGAAGATTAACGTCGAGCCCTGGAACGTGGTGATCGCCAGCTTTTTCAGCGAGCGCATTTCACCCGGCTTAGCGGCAGATTTCGGTCTGATATTGCCCATCAGCAGCCCGACAGAGAGCACCGCGTTCTCTTTGTCGATACCGGTATCGGCAGGCACTTCTTCACTGTACACCAGGTAAGATTTGATGGACGTCAGCTTAATTCGCTCGCCCGCGATAAAGATATATTTGCTTTCCGGCGCGACTTTTACCGCATAGGCCGACAGGCCCTTGTTATTGGTGGTGGGTTCAAACGTCACCGCCGCATCTTTCTTGATCAGATCGGGGTTGGCGACCTTAATCACATGAAAATAGCGGTTATCGCCATTTTCATCTTTGATAAAGCCAAAACCTTTATCTGCAAACCATGTTGTGATCGTTCCGTTCATCGCCATAACCGCCCACCTAATCGTTTTATCTACTCAAATTTTTGCAGCGCGCAGTGTAAAGCACAATGCCCACGCAGACTATGCCTTTGGCTTAAGTCTGGACGATAAATTTCAGCTGTGCGAGTAGAAAAGCACCCAACCGCCCAGGAAAAGTCTACACACCCTCGCCCTATCCCTTGAATTACGCCACTGTTCGGACCTGGCGTTACTGGCCTTCTGGCGATGCGCTGTTCGCTGCTATTGCTGAAGTTTTCGCGTTACTAAAGGGTCCGTGTAAGTTTAGTCTATGGGGTGTGGTGCTTTACGGCTTTCTGCCTCTGGAGAGCCGTAAAGCACAAGAAGAAGACATCAGGGATGCGGAGAATATGTTAACGATGATGAGGGAAACCCAGAATATCTTTGAGAGGACATTATGGGACTGAAATTAAGGCTTGAATGGTTTGAACGTAAAAGTGAAGAGTTTATTAGCGAAGAGTATTCAAAAGATTTTGGTGATGATGGCTCTGTCATCGTAAGCTTAGGCATGCCATTAGAAGACAATATCAATAACGGTGGTTTCGATGTTGAGAAATCATGGGTGCCTTTATTGCAACCTTATTTTAAAGACAAGATTGAAGTAGAGAAATACTGGTATCAGATTTCTTTTGACTACCGAGATGGAAACTGGTGATTTTTTGATTCATGGATGAATAGTCGATCTAACCGAGTCTGGCTACAGGGATGAGAGCCAGACTCTCCAGAAACAAAACGTACTGGCACGTCAGGAAGAAAGCGAGGATTTTAGTTTCTCAATAAACGTATTCACGCGGAGAGGCAGATAACGCGTGGTGGGTAGCACAGCCCAGATTGACAATGCCTGAGACCAGGCGTCGGCCAGCGCGAGCTCAACAAGCGTGCCTTCGCGAATTTCTTTTATAACATCCCAGCGGGTGAGCTGCGCAATCCCCAGCCCCTGAATACACAACTCTCTTACACCTTCGACGTTATCCGAGATAAAACGGCCCTCAACACCGACTCTGAAGGGGTCGTTATCACGTTCAAAGATCCATTGCGGCACGCTGCTAAGCCGCAGGCAATGATGCCGCGTCAAATCGTCAAGGCATTGGGGTTTGCCATAAGCCTGCAGATAAGCCGGTGAAGCACAGATAACCCGTGGATTGTCGGTAATTTTACGGGCGATCAGCGTGGAGTCCTTTAAAGGTGCAATCCGGATGGCCACGTCAATTCCTTTACCGACAATATCGACCACGTCTTCACTTAGCTGAAGGTCGATACTGAGCGCTGGATTATCGGATAACAGTTGCGGGACCAGAGGCAAAATATTACGCCGCCCAAATCCTGAGGGTGCCGTTATTCTCAGCAATCCTGCGGCACCCTGCGTGGAGGGCGAAAAGAGCGCTCTGGCCCCGGCCTCCGCGTCGAGAAGCGCGCGGGCATAAGGCATAAACTCCATCCCTTCCTGGGTTAACGAAACGGACCGGGTTGTGCGCTGCATAAGCCGCGTGCCAAGTTCCTGCTCAAGAGAGGCGAGTCGTCTTGAAACCGCCATGGGGGAAATATTCAGTCGGCTAGCCGCCTGCGTCAGGCTGCGCGTTTCCGTGATAACCAGAAAGAGTGAAACATCCTGCAGATTCATAGCGACTCCGTTATCTGAAGTGTCGATTATAACTCAAACCGTTATACCGACATATCAGCTCGCCCAGTTTAAGGCCTGAACAACAGTGATTATAGTGCATTCATGATTTAAACCGATGAGGAAAACCCATGAAGACACAGCCCCTATTCACCTCAGGTAATATTGGGAAAGTCGCCTTAAAAAATCGCCTTGCTGTCGCACCAATGACCCGCGTGACGGCCTCTGAAGAGGGGATCGCAGGCGACCGTATGCAGGCCTATTACGCAGATTTCGCCCGCGGCGGGTTTGGTCTGACGATCTCCGAAGGCATTTATATTGACAGGAAGTGGTCACAAACTTACGCCTTCCAGGCCGGATTAACCTCTGCTGAGCAAGCTGCGGGTTGGCGTAAGGTTACTGACGCCGTCCACCAGCAGGATGGGCGCATCTTTGCCCAAATCCAGCATTCCGGCGCGCTGTCTCAGGGCAACTATTTCCTTAACGGCAGCGTGGCACCCAGTGCCGTTCGCCCGACGGGCCAGCAGATGACGTTTTATCGTGGCGAGGGCGAATACCCTGTTCCACGTGAACTCAACGACGCCGAAATCCAGGATATTATCAGCAGCTTTGCGGATGCCGCATTCTGTGCAGTTTTTGAAGCGGGCTTTGATGGCGTGGAAATCCACGGTGCCAATGGCTACCTTCTCGATCAATTCCTCACGGATTACACTAACCAGAGAACGGATCGCTGGGGCGGGAATATTGCCGACCGCCTGCAACTGAGCCTCGCGGTGATTCAGGCGGTAAGACAGCGTGTCGGTCAGGAGATACCCGTCGGTATTCGGATATCCCAGGGAAAAGTGAATGACTTTTTCCATAAATGGGCCAGTGGCGAAGAGGATGTCAGCGTGGTGTTTACGCTTCTCGCCCAGTCAGGCATCGATTATCTGCACCTGACTGAGTTTGAAGCCTGGCAGCCGGCATTCCCGGGCAATCCATTATCACTGGTGGAGCTGGCACGTAAATATGCGCCGCAGTTAACCATTATGGCTAACGGTAGCCTGCACGATACCTCGCGAGCCAGGCAGGTTATGGATATGGGAGCAGATTTTATTGCGCTGGGACGTGGCGCCCTCGCCAACCATGACTGGCCCAAACGTATTGCAGCAGGTGAAGCCGGGCGTGTATTTGACAGCGCTATTCTCGGCCCCATCGCCGATATCAAAGATTCAGAACTTCCGCTCTGATCCCTGAAACCGGGAGCGTCCTCCCGGTTTCTCTGTGCTAAGCGCCCCGCTTACGCTTCGCCCAGTAGGCCATAAAGCTGACCGTAGTCGGGTCCACGCCGCGCTCACCGGTAAGATAGCGACGCAGATGTTTCACCACCGTGGATTCCGCCGCGACCCAGCCAAAAAAGGCCTGGCTGGTGGTGGTGGCTTTCTCCCACATCATTTCCCCCTCATCGATATCCGGCAGCGCTTCCTGAGGGCTGTTTTCCGGTACGCGGACGCGCTCTTTGACCGCCTCAATCAGGCACTCCCCGTGCACGGCACCCGTTGTTGCACGCGGCAGCCAGATGATATCGGCGAAGGTAAAGACGCTGAGATCGATGCAGTCACCGGCCTCAGGCACTTCAAAAAAGGCCTGAACTTTCGGCGGATGTTCCAGCCCGGCAAGCTGCTCCAGGATACCGCGTGCGGCGGGCAGCGCGGTTTCATCGGCAACAATCAGCGCATTCAGCAGGCCATCAGGCGGCGTCCATTCATAGCCGCCGCTGTCCTCTTTACAAGCGGCATTGGGCGCCACCAACTGGAGTGCGTCGCCCGGCACGGCGTTAATCGCCCAGGCCGAGGCCGGGCCTTCGGTGCCGTGGCAGACAAACTCAATCGTGGCTTCCTGACGCAGTGCATCGACATGACGCAGGGTATAGGTGCGCATTGTCGGACGTTGTTCTTTGGGCATGGCGAGAAACTGCGGATACCACTCCCCTTCGGTGGGCATCGCGGGCAGCGTGCCATCTTCAGCGGCAAGCAGGATTTTGATGCGCTGATCCGGCGAGTCAGATTTCATCTGCGCCACGTCCGGGCCGGTAAACACCAGGCTTAACAGCGAGGGGGAAACGGCGGTTTTCCGCGCCAGTTGAACGTTAAAAATGCGATAACCCGGAACGCCAGCCATAGCCTTTCTGACCCTCTATTTGCATAAGATTTGTAAAATTTATTGCCTGAAATTTAACAATTAACGTTGCTAATGAGAAGCGTTATCGGCAGAATTCTTATTCTCATAGAATAAACACTCACTTTCACACTGATTTTATTGAATAAATTCCAGTCAGGCGCTCGTCTGCTGACCGTGCTATTTCCCAATAAAAAGTAAGGAATGATGATGATTAGCCGCAAAAAGACGCTCTGGGCGCTCAATCCTCTGCTGCTGGCGATGATCGCCCCGGCGTTTGCACAGCAAAGCAGCGAAGAAAATATGGTGGTCTCCGCCAGCCGAACGCACCGGACCGTCGCCGAGATGGCGCAAACCACCTGGGTGATCGAGGGCCAGGAGCTACAGCAGCAGGTTCAGGGCGGGAAGGAGCTGAAAGACGCCCTCGCGCAGCTGATCCCCGGTCTCGACGTCAGCAGCCAGGGTCGTACCAACTACGGAATGAATATGCGTGGCCGCGCGATTGTGGTGCTGATTGACGGAGTGCGTATGAACTCGTCCCGTACCGACAGCCGCCAGCTGGATTCCATCGATCCCTTTAATATTGCCCATATCGAAGTGATCTCCGGTGCTTCCGCCCTGTACGGCGGCGGCAGTACCGGTGGCCTGATCAATATCGTCACCAAGAAAGGACAGCCGGAAACCCAGGTCGAACTGGAAACCGGTATCAAGAGCGGGTTTAACAGCCATCGGGATCGTGACGGGCGGGTTGCCAGCGCCGTCTCCGGCGGTAATGACCATATCTCAGGCCGTATGTCCGTGGCGTATCAGAAGTTTGGCGGCTGGTATGACGGTAAAGGTAATGCCACGCTGCTGGATAATACCCAGACCGGCTTACAGTACTCCGATCGTCTGGACGTCATGGGCACAGGCACGCTGGACATTGATGACCACCAGCAACTGCAGCTGGTCACCCAGTACTACAAGAGTCAGGGCGATGAAGACTATGGTCTGAACCTGGGAGAGAACTTCTCAGCGGTCAGAGGCTCCACTCAGGCCTATGCCAGCAAAGGCCTCAACTCGGATCGTATTCCGGGTACCGAACGCCATCTGATCAGTATGCAATACTCAAATACGGACTTCCTCGGCCAGGAGCTGGTAAGCCAGATCTACTATCGCAATGAGTCCCTGCAATTTTACCCCTTCCCGACCGTCTCCGGCGGTAAGGTGACCGCCCTCTCCTCTTCAAAGCAGGATACGGACCAGTACGGGGCAAAGCTGACGCTGAACAGCAAGCCGCTGGACGGGCTGCAGCTGACCTGGGGTCTGGATGCCGACCACGAAACCTTTAGCGCTAACCAGATGTTCTTCGATCTGGCGAAATCCTCCGCATCCGGCGGTCTGAATAATCAGAGCATCTACACCATCGGGCGCTATCCGGGCTATGACATTACCAATATGGCGGCCTTCCTGCAGTCCAGCTATGACATTAACGATATTTTCACGCTCGGTGGCGGCGTGCGTTATCAGTACACCCGCAACAGCGTTGAAGATTTTGTTGGCTACGCGCAGCAGCGTGCCATTGCCAACGGCACGGCCCGCTCGGCGGATACGATCCCGGGCGGCTCAACCGACTATGACAATTTTCTGTTTAACGCCGGCGTGCTAATGCATCTTACCGACCGCCAGCAGACCTGGTTTAACTTTACTCAGGGCGTTGAGCTGCCGGACCCGGGGAAATATTACGGCAATGGCACCTACAGTCTGACCAACGGTCACTACCAGCTGGTAAGAAGCGTCAATGTCGGCCAGTCAAAACTGCAGGGGATCAAGGTCAACTCCTTTGAACTGGGCTGGCGCTATACCGGCGACGCGCTGCGTACCCAGCTGGCGGCGTACTACTCCCGGTCAGATAAGAACATCAGAGTCGTCCCCGGCGTGTTAACCATCGAGGTTAACGACGATAAGCGTCGTATCTATGGCCTGGAAGGCGCGGTGGATTACTTTATTCCGCAGACGGACTGGAGCACCGGGGTTAACTTTAATCTTGTGAAATCCGAGACGAAAGCCAGCGGGCAATGGAAAAAATGGGATGTGAGCAACGCCAGCCCGTCAAAAGCCATCGCCTATGTTGGCTGGGCACCGGATCCCTGGAACCTGCGGGTACAGACCACCCAGTCCTTCGATATCAGCGATGCGGCCGGGAGGAAAATCGACGGCTATAACACGGTTGACCTGATCGGCAGTTATTCCCTGCCGGTCGGCACGCTAAGCTTTAGCGTTGAAAACCTGTTCGACACGGATTACACCACCGTATGGGGTAAACGCGCTCAGCTCCTCTATAGCCCGGATCTTGGCCCTCAATCGCTCTATGATTTTAAAGGTCGCGGACGCACCTTTGGTCTGAACTATTCTGTTCTCTTCTAAGCCCTAACCCGTCAGCCCGACCTCCGTCGGGCTGCTTCCTTTAAATCTGATAATCAATCACCACTTCATCCGGCTCCATCGCCTGGCGTTTGATCTCCTCAAGGGAGAGCCCGGCATTACAGAGTTCAATAAAGCGCCAGACGTAGTTGCGCTGAAGCTGACCGCGTTTAAGTCCCAGCCAGACCGTATTAGCATCAAACAAATGTCGGGTATCCAGACGGACCAGGCCGCCGGTTTCCAGCTCGCCACCCGACTGCTCTGCCACCAGGCCGATACCCAGTCCCAGCTCAACGTAGGTACGGATCACATCCGAGTCCTGAGCGCTTAGCACCACATCCGCCGCCAGCCCTTTACGCATAAAGGCTTCATCAATACGCGAACGGCCGGTGATCCCCTGACGGTAGGTAATAATCGGCCAGCGGGCGATCTCCTCCAGCGTCAGCGGGTTGGTCTGAGTTAAGGGATGGTCAACGGGCAGCAGCAGGCTGTGATGCCAGCGGAACCAGGGGAAAGCGACCAGCGTCGGATCGTTGCTCAGTCGCTCACTGGCGATACCGATATCGGCTCCGCCGTTGTGCAGCAGGGTTTCGATCTCCTGGGGCGTGCCCTGGATTAGCTCCAGCCGCACATCGCTGAACAACTCCCGGAAAGCTTTGATGACCGGCGGCAGACTGTAGCGCGCCTGGGTGTGGGTGGTGGCGATGGTCAGCACGCCGCTGGCATCGTTAGTAAAGAGGTCGGCCAGCCGACGAACGTTACTGGCCTCGTTAAGAATACGCTCGGCAATCACCAGCAGCGCCTTGCCCGGTTCTGTCATTCCGAGCAGGCGTTTGCCGCGGCGAATAAAGATTTCAATGCCCAGCTCTTCTTCCAGTTCGCGGATATGGCGACTGACGCCCGACTGGGAGGTGTAGAGCATATTGGCCACTTCCGTCAGGTTGTAATCCCGCCGGGCCGCTTCACGAATAATTTTGAGTTGCTGGAAATTCAACCTGTCCTCCGGGGTGCTTCATACGTCATGACACTATTGTTAAGGTCTGCGTACCAGGAGAACAAATAATAAAAACCAGCAACTTATTCCTTTCTGGAATATATATTAACTGACCAGCGACAGCTCGCGGTTTTCGAGCGTCGGACGACTGACCAGCGACATCAGGATCTCTTTCACCGCCTGCGCCTGCGGCGACAGAGAGCCGCGCGCCGACATATTCAGGGAGAGCGGCAGACTCATGGACGGCGTGGTGATGCGCGCCATCCAGCCATTGGCCGAGCTGCACAGGGAACGCGCCGCCGATTCGGGCAGTACGGTCACGCCCATTCCGCTGGCAATCGCCGCTGTTAAGGTCGCAATAGATTCAATCTCGCCAATAATTTTGGCGGTCAGACGGCGCAGGGTGAACGCCTCGTCAACGCGGGCGCGCACGGCGCTGTAGTCGCGCGGCAGGAACAGATTCATCTCCGCCACGGCGGCGAGGTCAACGCTCTGACCCGGGCAATCACGGGTGCCCACCAGGTAGAGATCTTCTTTCAACAGCGGCTGGCTGGTGATGCCTGCGATCGGCGCACGCTCATAGAGCACCGCCATATCCAGCTGACCGTTCAGCAACTTGTCATTCAGCAGCGTACCGCTGTTTTCGTGCAGATAGACCAGCACGTCCGGCAATTCGTTGCGCACCGCCTGCAGCAGAGGCATGGTGATAGCCGACGCGGCGGTTCCCGGAGCCAGACCGATAGAGACCTGGCCGCTGAGCGTCTGCCCGACATTGCATACCGCCAGCTGAGCCTGCTCGCACTGACGTAAAATCGTCCGGGCGTGAGTATAAAGTACCTTACCCGCTTCAGTTGGCGTCACGCCGCGTTTTGTACGGATCAGTAACTGCTGATCCAGTTCACCTTCCAGCGTGGCAACCTGCTGGCTCAGCGCGGGCTGTGCAATATGCAGGACTTCCGCGGCCTGGGTCAAACTACCAATGTCGACGATTTTTACGAAGTATTTCAGCCGTCTAAAGTTCATTTTGCCTCCTGATGCGGTATGCCAGTACCCGTGCAGGTCTGGGTGTCTGAGCTGGAATTGCAAGATACTTGCCAGTTTTAGATAAGGCGTGAAAACGCGCGTAAGCGGCTGGATAATAAGAGAAACTAATTAGACTCTGCTGCAATATTAATGAAACGCCTGTTCAGTTTTGCCCCATAAGGGGTAGCAGCGCACCAGAATGGTGCGTATCAATCAGCATTTGTAATGACGGCTGTGCGGCAATCACGGCAACATTCCAGCAATGGCGGGAAAAAATGCTTACAGGGTCAAAATGCTAAGCGGGATAAGTAATAAGTAGCGTCAATGACAAGCTAAGCCAGCGAAGAAGATGGAAAAATGGCGAAGATGGCGATTTTCTCAGCAAACGATTCACTCCCGGCGATTCGACCTTTGACAAAGCCATCCACCCCCGTTAGTATGCCGCCCGTTCACACGATTCCTCTGTAGTTCAGTCGGTAGAACGGCGGACTGTTAATCCGTATGTCACTGGTTCGAGTCCAGTCAGAGGAGCCATATTTAGAGAAGCCTGCTTAAGGAAACTTAAGCGGGCTTTTTGCTTTTGTACCCTTCGATACAGCACGTGCCCTTCGGGAGTCTATATCAATCGTTCCTGGCTGGTCGCAGCGAACCACACCCGTTGTTCCTGTTTTCGAATCCGCTCTGCACCGTAGGAATACAGCTTCCCCTGACAACGAATTCAGACGCCCCGCAGTCCGTTGAAAATATATCCTCTATCATTTTATATATCATGCACTGAATAATTCACGGCGCATATTAATAAAGTACAAATACACTCTTTATTTAGCCCAGGTGAAATACTCTTTCTTGTTTCATCAAAATTTATCATCGCCATTTCAAAAAATGCTATTTTTTGAAAATAATGAAGCCCTGCCTTTGAATAATTCTTTCATAGAGTTAGAGGCTATGGATTTTTCGTCACCCTCAGAGAAGCGCGTTAACCTGCTGGATGAAAGACTTACATTTCATTAAGTTGCCATGGGCTATGTCCCTTTGATCTTTTCAGGACAATTCTTAATTTATTTTTGCCACTCGGTTGCTTTCCCGCCCGATGTTGCTATTGTTGAAGCTATGTTAATAACGGCACCTTGCCGACACCACAGCAATTTAACAATGGGAAAAGCAACCCCATAAAATATATCTTTAAGCCACATCAATGACCTGCATCTATGAATGCTGCGTGAACATATTATTTCACTTGCATTATATGCAGCTCACCCTTTATCGCCCTGGTACTCAAGACGGCAATATATTTATTGCCATCCTTGCCGGCTTATGCCGACGATTTATTAGGTGCTAATTTTATGACAACGCAAGGCTATACCGCAGACGAAAAAAGCATTATTAAAAGTGTTATCAGTAAATATGCGAACACAGGAGTTTTTAATATTGAGCCCAACGATCCTCTGCTGGTCAGTTTTTACGATATCCAGCTTAAGCTTGCCGGTCTGGTCTCCGGTTCCGCGCCGCAGTTTACCCGAGGCTGGCAACAGGCAAAACAGAGCAGGCTAAGCACGGGCCTGCTCAGCCAGGCGGCCAGCGGCTCCGTCAGGCCGGTGTACAGTATTGTGGGCATCGACTCCAGCGATGGACAATCCTGGAGCGCAGATGCCATAGGCTCCCTTCCCGTCTCCGCCAGTAATGTGACGCAAACGCTGGGGCTGTTTGACGGGGATGCGACCAACGTCGGTGCGGTGAATAATAAACGATCTTATGTTTATGCCTCCGATTGCGCCATCAGTGCTAATGGCATATATCCGGCCAGCCAGAAGGTGAAGGAATTTCCGGTAACGGTGATTTATACCTTCGCACAGACCATCGATAATAATACCTTTTACGGTGCGGAAATTATTACCACCCGAAATTACCCGAAAGGTATCTATAACGAAAAACCGAGCACCATCAAAAACCCTAACGAAATAAAAATTTGTTTAACCCGCGACGAACCCGACTGTGACTACCGTCAAACCTACGCCGGTGGCGGTATTGTTGACGTGCCTATAAAAGGTCAAATCATCTACAACGGTGATATTGATATGAGCGGCAGCCGACCGGTGAATGCGATGAGCAGTATTTATTTAATTCGCACTCGCGCCGGTGGCGACCCTATTAGACCCTACGATGGCTTTGATTTTTTCGATAAAAAGAACTGTACCATCACCGGGAATACCATCTCATGGGATTTGAACTGGCTCAAGTTTAATAAAGTCGATTTTGATTCCGGTGAAATGGTCTACTACGTCTTTAAACTGGTGATGAGTGTCTCAGGCAAAAGTATCGTCGCCTTTATTACCAACGCGCCTAAAAATATTGTGCCGGGCCAGCTTTTCCTGAATACCGTACAAATTAAGCCGATGAAAATCGTTTACGGATGCCTCGGCGAAAATACTAAAATACGCATGGCGGACGGCAGTGAAAAAGCCATCTCCGCGATTCGGCCTGGCGACAGCGTACGCACGCGAAATAACGGCGTGTTGAACGTGGAACATGTTACCAGCGGACAGGAACAGCATTGTCTCAACATCAGCGTACGGGACCGGAACAACACGCTAACCAGCACGATCGCAAGCCCCGGGCATCCCTTTATCACGCCGTCCGGGATCGTGATAGCCCGGGAGCTCAGGGTCGCAGGAAAAGTGCTCACCCTGGAAGGTGAAGGTGAAATCAGCAATATCGAGCACCGCGCCGACGAAATCACAGTTTATAACCTGCAATTATCGGCAACAGAAACCGACGCCAACTGCATGTATGCCAATAACATTCTGGTCGGTGATATCCAGATGCAGCGTTTCCTGGAGGATGAGTATTATCAGCGCCCCGACAATATCCTGAGCCAGCTTCCGGCTGAGTGGCACGAAGACTTCCAGCAGCATCTGAAAGCGACCGGAGAATAAGCTCATGTATGAGGGATATCCGGACTTTCAGCGGATTATCAGCAGCGCGGGGCTGCGATTTATCGGCACCTGGCAGCAGGATAACACCGTTTTCCTGTGCCCGGACGGCCTGAGTATTCAGGCCGCGGACCCGCTACCGTTCAGCCTGGACATTATTCGCAGCAGTAGCACAGAAACCGTTTATGGCTGGCTGAACTTCACCACCGAGCTGCACTTCGCCGATCAACAGCAGCTGGCAGAGTTTAAAAAGCAGCACCCGGATAGCGCAGTGAACAGTCTGCCCGTGCTTCCTGGCAGCCTGGGCTTCGACGTGCCGATTGAGTATCACAGCGATCTCCACGGGAAACGCTACGACGCCAGCGGCTATTCGGCCCAGTGTATCCAGTTTATTATTTTGCTCAATTCAGCGGCCACGCAGCTTATCGAGAAAACCCTGCTCGATAAAACCATCGGCTTTAATGCCCGTGTGGATGGCTTTGTTCAGGGCGTCTCGCCGCGGCTGCCCTATACCGTAGTTTTCGATCCCCGTGAGCTTATGCTCAACCTCGCCGCCAATGTTCCGGGTGCGCAGCCTGCTGACGACAGCCGGGTCGCATTTCCCTATGACGCGCTGACGCAGTATCTGTACAAAAATATCACCACGCTGCCGTTGAGCCCCGCGCCTGCGCTCCCGGAAAACGACCCTTCCGCCGTCAGGCTCTTCTGTGAAGCATTTCTGGACCGGCTCTATAATCTGTCTGGCTCACCCTGTGCAGGCGCGGCGTCGAACAATGTGGCGATGATCTTTCTGGCAATGCCAGCGCAGCATGGTCGGGTGATTTTCGAACTGAATAGCGTCACGCTAAGCCAAAGGCCGCTCTGTTTTATACTCGATCCCTTCACCGCCGCGCAGCAAATCGCCAGCAGGACGCCCGACGCGATCATCCACCGCACAACCGCGCCACCGCTGCCAGCGGATAGACGGGATATCGACGTTTTTTATTCCTTCCCTGAGGGGCTATGCAGTCATGTGGCGCTGGACATCAAGCTCACGCTGCCCGGCGGGAATATCTACTCCTGGCCGCAGACCCAAACCCTGGAGCTCAGCGCGGGGCAAACTCAGCTGACCTTCCACTTCCAGAATAGCGCGGTGGAAGCCATTCCTTTCAACTATCAGCTGCGCATCAATTATTTGCAGGATGGCCGTTGGCTTAACCAGTGTACTGAACCGCAGACCTGCACTGCGCCCGTGCTGGTGCTGACCCCTGCGATGTGGCCCTGCCCGTTTCTGACGTTCAGCCTGGACGCCGGTCTGGCCCGGCAAAGCCACATAACGGGAACTTACCAGTCACAAGAGTGGCTGCAAGCGTTCGGGCTTACCGCAGAAGCCCCCAATTTCAGCGCACCCGCCCTCGGCGATAACACTTTTGCCTGGGCAGAAGCCCACGCGCTTTCGGATGACATCGTCGTCCCGCTGCCGCAGCCAATGTCTCAGTCCACCACAATAGGCGCCTGGAGCTTCCCGCAGTTTGGCTCCCAACAGGCGCATATCGTTGTCAACCTGGGGGCTGACACCCGCGACGTAACTCTGGAGTTTGAACCGCAAAGCCCAGCCCGCAGCACCACCAAAACCTTTACGCACACACATAACACCTTCGACTACGGCTGGACGGTCACATCGATTTTTGCGAGCGGATTTCGCTACAGAGTGGCTGGCGGGCAGTGGTCCGCCTGGGTAACCGGCGATCAAACCATTAATCTGGAAGGTTAAAAATGAATACTGACAGCCTGAATCCTCAAGACACCTTAGAGCACTTCTTCCTGCTGGAACGGGCCTTTGCCTTTCACGACCAGACCCGGCCGCAGGCAGATTATACCTATGGCAGCGCGGCTCCGCAGGCCGTACAGGACACGCCTGCAGGTCGCATCAGTGCGCTGCATTTGCTGACCAGCCCGGCTGGCGGCGTGGCGACCTTTATTGCCCCGAACATGCCTGTCGATACCCCGGCGTTAGAGTCATATATCAGGCAGCATTTCATCCCGTCGCCGGGCGATATTAACCTGGTACAGTGGGACGTTCGCCAGTCGTTATTTCTGCATTTTATCCGCCAGCCGGAATCGGCCAGCTATGACGTGGCGTTTGACAACCCCGCCATCCCCCTCACCCACAGCGAAAGTACGCTGCTGGACAGCGCCATTCGTGGAGACAAAAACAAGGTTTATCTGCTGGCAAGTAGCGAGTTCATCGTTAGCAGTCGCGTCACGGCGCGTCTTGAAGGTGACTGGGGCGCTTTTCTGACGCTGGCCATGAGCGAGAATATACGCCAGCCGGACGCTATCGCCCTGCTGCTCAATCAGCAAATTGATGCCGGGGCGCTCACGATGCCGGAACAGTTCGAAAATACCCCCTCAGAACAGACGCGCGAGCAGGTGAGAGCGTCGCTGGTCAACACCGCCTCGCTGCTGATTGCGAAGACGCTGAGTCGTATCCACTCCCCGGATGAGATCCCCGATGATATCGACTATGACATCCGCTACAGCAATAGCGTCCCCCAGCGCTATCTGCTTACGCAGCAGCAGGATATTGCCGTTCTGCTGAAAGGGCTTTCTCCCGGCAGCATCATCACCTTTAGCCCAGCGCCGCTGCCGGAACCTGACAGACCGGATAAGCCGGTACCGCCGCGCGAATGCGTGGTAAGCCTGGGTTTTAGCCCATCAGTGTTCAAAATCATGTCGATCGAACTCGGCTATGGGGGAGTACAGACGCCAATGCCGTGGCCCACTTTCTCGCCGGTCACCTTAAAGACCACCTCTACGAGTAACGAAATCACGCTCAAGGTGACCTTTGCCGACTACAGCAGCTATGAAAAACGGCTTCAGTGGCAGGACGCAATTGTACTCACCCCCCAGGATCTTGGCCTCTTTAGCGTCCTGTTTGAAGCCGAACACCTGAAGTCCAGCTTTAAATCGATCGAGGGTACGGCCACATTTCTGCCCGCCGGTCAGGCCAAAAAACAGTCATTTCGTTTCGCATTTTCCGACCAGCAGTGGCTGGTCAGCTGGTGGATAAACGCCCAGTCCGCCGAGCTCAACGGCCGGATCGAGTACAGCTGGAGCGGAAGCCTTAAAACGTTGCTCCCGAAAACCTATGACTCTGGCCGCCTGCAGGCCACCGTCAGCCCCATCAAACTGCAATACAAAAAGTGATATAAACAAGAGGAATACCCCATGTTAACCACCGCTTTGCAGCAATCGGTCAAAATCCCTACGGATATTTTTCTCGGCAACAAAGAGTATGCCTGTACCTGCTATGGCGACAGCCTGGATAAGAATACGTATTACGTGGTGCCTGAAATCCCGGTATTTGTTGCCAGGGACGATAAGAGCCCCAGCTTTATGTTCTACAAGTATCGCAGCGAAGATATGCTCGGCGGCTATAGCCAGTTCACCGTGATGCTGCCGCTTCCTCCGGAAGCGCTGCAGGCCAAAATCCGCGCCTCCCTGTTTGGCAACATTAAAGAGCAGCTGAGCGCAAAATCTGTGCTTATCGTCAAGTATGTTCAGGCGGAACAGGACGCCGAAGCGGACCCTTCAAATCAGAGCAAGAAAGAGAAAGCAGAGACGGCGCTGAAGAACACCGGCCTGGATGCCGATGCGGCCAGCCGCTTTGTCTCTCTGTACGATAGCAACAAAGGCCCCGATCAGTTTCTTCCCGAACTGATGCCGGAAGATGCGCAAAAAATCAAGCTTCTGCAGCCCAACTACACCTCGGCGCAGGCCACGCTGATCCTTGATGACAATGCCAAATTCTACCGCCAGATCCCGACGCCGCTGTCGCCATCGGGCCTGGGCGATAACACGACCGTTTTCGGTCTGACCTTAACGGGCGAAGGCGCCACCCTGTTTGAAAAAGTGCTGAAAGGCACGGATAAAAACTCAAGCGTCGGGGTGCGTTTTAACTTCAGCCTGGATGCCTCTCTGCCGGCGGCCAAAGTGACGGTCAGCTACGACAGTGAGATCACCAAATCCGTCACCCAGAGCATCACCTACCACACCTGGTCGGCGGATGAGAAAAAAATTGAGCGTGAATATATCGAAAAAGGCGCTATCAAAGTGGATGTCCAGGTCGGGCTGACCCCAAAAGAAATGGGGATGACGGACGATCAATATATTAAATGGAAAGAAGGCCTGACGGCATGGGGACAGAAGCAGGTTGAACAAATCCTGAGTAGTCAGACCGGGCTGGATATGAGCCTCGATATGCTTAATGACGCCGGTAGCTTTGGCAAATTCAAAGAAAGCCTCTCGGAAACAAAAAGTTTTACCCGCGTTTATGAAGAAAACTCGGTGGTCTCTTTTGCCATCGCCCCGCAGGCCCAGCTGCCATCGATCCAGTCCATCGTCGGGGAAAGCAACCTGAAGGACTATTTCAAAGAGTACGACCTGAACGATCCCTTCTACCAGTATCTGCAGCCTGAATTTTTTGTCACCCAGGATCTGGCGACCTATAACATCGCCAATATTGTCGTCACCGCCATCTACGACAAAGATAATCAGAGCACCCTGCAATTTAGCCCCGGTGATATGACCCCGAAGAAAACGGGAAGATGGTTTATCAAGCCTGAGCTGGGTCGCGCCTTCAAATACGCCTATACCGTCAACTTTAGCGGCATCCAGTCCAAACCCTATCATTCGGGCGAAATTAAGAGCGACGGCGAGCTGATTATTACCATTAACGCAGCGCAGTGTGGCGTCGTCTATGCGGATATCTCCACCCTGCTCGACCCCCTGGGATGGAATACTTTCAGCCAGGTGGTGGTGAAAACGCGCTATTCCGATCCGGATAAGGGCGTGGAACTGAAAACCACCAGCCAGGTGATCAGCGCCTCGAACCCGCCGAAGCCCTTTATTTACCCCATTGGCACCACAGTGGATAAGCCCATTTATTACTCCGCCGATTACTACGCGAAAGACGGCGATGGCCTGACCTATATTCCGAGCGGCGTTGAAACCAGCCCGCAACTGCCGGGCTATGGGCTGATTAACGGCCATCAGATCCTGATCGCCAACGCCCTCCCGAAACAGCAGAAGTACACCATCATCTTCAAGCCGACCCAAAAAGACGTCACGCTGATCACCTATGAAATGACGGTTAAATACCCGAAATGGGATTTCAGGCAGTCGCAGAGCCTTGTCGTGACCGAGTTTGATAGTAAATCCATGACCCAGTATCTGACCTTCGACCTGATGCAGGCGGAAAGCGGTAACACGCCGGAAATTAGCTATGTCGCAACGGTCTATTTCGGTGACAAAGGAGAAGAGAAAACCGTTACCAAACCGGTAACGGGGACCATTGTGGTCGTCAGCTTCTGATGGGCTGAGATCTCCCGGGGCAGCTTAGGCTGCCCCACTTTTCCCTTCGTCACGCGAGAGAGCGCCAATGAATAGCCAGATTGTCGTACAAGATATCTGCTTTATCCGTGCCGATCCGGACAGACCCCTTTACTTCTATTGCGCCGCTGCGCCGGTCATCCGGGTGACCGACAGCAATCAACCTGCGGTCCAGCTGCAGATCTTTCGCAACGACCGCGATCCCGAAACCGTCTATTATGCCACGCTGTCATTGCAGACCCTGCTGGTCAGCAGCCATGAGGCTGCACAGGCTGCGGCAAATGCCAGCCCGGATATCCCGCGCGATGCGATATTAATGCCGTTGCAGGCTATTGCCTGTAGCGCAACGCTGGATATTCCCGGCCTGATCGCCAGCCAGACCAGCAAAACTGCGCTTAACGACGAGCAAAATTGTTATCTGTTCACCAGACTCTCCGCGCCAGACAATATTGCCCTGCTGGCGGCGCTGATGGCGACGCCGGCAACCACCCCGATAGCCGTCAGCTACAAAATCGACTACCTGCAGCAGCTCCCTCCCTCAACCTTCGAGCTGGAAGCCCGCTGGGACAGGGTCTATCAATTTCTGCAGCAGTCGTTCGGCTTTAACCTGCTGATTTTTTCCGTCGATATTGAAGAGACCTCGGCGCGGCTTATCAGCGAAAAAATCGTCACCATCAAGGTCAGGGAAACGGACCCCAACAGCCATATTAAACAGGCCGGTGCCGAGCTGACGCAGATCTTACTGAGCGAGTTCTTTACCCCGGCGTTTGGCGATGTTTCGACACAATCGAAGCCAAAGGCAGGGTTTTATCTACAGCGGCTCGATGTTAAGGACATCGAACAGCGGCGTTTAAGCGGCAGGCTGAGCGAAACCACCGTGGTCAGGCGTTCGCTCTATCCGCAGGCCCTGTTCCCTGAGCTGGTCAAGGGCACGGACTATCGACCCGAAAATGTCATCATTGAAAGCGATCTGCAGGATGATTTCTTTGCCCATCGCGTGGTCCACATCAACCTGCTGACCAGCGATCTGGACAGCAATATTCAGCTGGTGGTGGCACGTCTGCGCTATGGCGAAAACAGCCAGCCGTTTACCTTTCGCAAGGGCGACATTCAGCCAAAAACATTCCGAATGCCGAGCCTGCTCGATCCGAAAACCGGGAAGATGCTCTGGCCCGTTGAATATGATTTTACCGTCTATTTTAACCAGGCCTTTGGCGGCATCACCTCCGTCAGCTCTGGCAGCCTGCAGACGGAGATGGATGCAATCTATCTGGATCTGGACTCCGTCTATGGCCGCTATGATTTTGCGATCAAGGCGGCCAGCCAGTTTGACTGGGGCTGGTATCAGTCGGTGCTGGTCACCCTCCGCTGCCGGCATATGCTGCTGCCGGCTTCCAGTGTCTCGAGACGTTTTCAGATTAGCGAGACATCACCGCAGGCGGATTACCCGGTCATGCTGCCCAACCCGGACCTTTACCTGTTTGACGTAACGAAGGAGTACAGCAGCGCCGTCAATTCGCCTCATCTGCCGGCGGTACTGAACGAACCCACCAGCCAGGATATCGCTCTGTTCTCCACCCTCTATCCACAGCGGATAGTCACGATTTCCGCGAGTCTGGCGTGGGAGGACGTCGAGCAGGCCATCGTATCCGCCAGCTATCCCTGGTCGCCCACCGATAGCGACGCCATCCTGCAGCAAGTTTTTACCTTTACCGAGTCCGGACCCACCCTTCAGCGTTTTAGCGCCGACCAGCCCGACCCGGCGCGGCTTACCGTCAACCTTGAAATCTGGTTGACCTGGAGGCCGGGCAAAGGCGGAGGCAGGCCGGACTATCTCCAGACCGCAACCGTTCACGACAGTATCGATATCGCCACCCTTCATTAAGGAAACGCCATGTTACTACTCAGAGAAAGAACACAGACCATCGACAACATTACCTTCTTTGCGGATGACAGCGATGACGACCAGTTCTGGTATTTACCCGGTGATATCCATATCGCTGAAGATAAGGGCAAGCCGGTATTTTCATTGATTAAATATACCGGTGACGGCAGCGACCAGCAGGGAGGCTATATCAATTTCGAGGTCAACACGCTCATTGATAAAGAGACGCTGGATCGGGCATTCGTAGAGTATCTGAAAAAAATTAAGCCTGCGCCCAAACAACCCCGTAAAACCCAGGTGCCGTTTGACACCGGCACGGTGAACTTTTTTGTCCTCGGCGCCGAAGGCACAGACAGCGCGCTGATCAGTGCCCAGAGCCCCAGCCTGTTTGGCAAGAACAGCGCTATTTTCAGCGCGAAGCTCACCCCGGTGCAGGCAGCGATACTCGAGGCCGCCTTTAATAAGGCCCAGGCACCGGCCGCCGTGGCCTATAACCTCACCTTTACCGGCATCACTCCGGCGTTAAAAGTGGAAGTCGAAGCCAAATTTGACAGCCTCTACAAGGAGTTTGACCTTAAATTCGGCGCCAATATTCCGATTCCGGTCGAGACACCGGCCAGCTTCTGGTTAGGTTTTGACAGCGTGATCAAAAAGCTGCAGCAGGAGCAGAAACTGGTGATTAAAGTCACCGAAAGTATGCCGGGCGAGCAGGCGGAAAAAGAGAAGGAATGGGCGCTGGAGTTCGTAAAAGAAGAGATCCTGAAAAGCTTCTTTACCGCATCGCTGGATCCTAACGCCAGCGGCAATACTCAGGCGAAATCCGCCAGCGCCTCCATTCTGGACGCCCTGATCGCCAGCAACCAAAAAGAAGAACCGGACGGTGGCGGCGATGATGACGATGACAAGGGAGAAACCGGCGGAAAAGGCGAGAAAGAGGCGAAAGGCAGCCTTTTCCCGTGCGCCTCGCTGGAGATAAAGTTGGTCCGCATCGAAGAAACTAAAGCCCTTAACTTCAACTACATCTCCTCAAAGGCCATCAGCCAGTCTGCGGTGCCGCAAAACTTTATTGGCAGCGACATTCTGCGCGCCAAAAAAGAGGTGCCTTACTTTGTGGAAGTTAACGTCAACGATCCTTTCTTCCAGAAAATTGACTTCACCGTGCTGGGGCCGGATGGGTTTGAGGATTACGGAATTAAAGCCGCGACCTTTAACCTCAGATACAACAACCAGGTCTATACCGCCGACCCTTTCCTCAGAGATGACGAGAAATGGAGCAAGGCGATTTCCCGCAGTAAAAATCTCAACGAGCTCTTTGATATTCAAAGCGAGTTTGTTTTTAAATCCGCCGCCACCTCCGGCTGGGAGGGCAGCACCAGCTATCAGCTCAAATCCGCTTCCGCCTCAACGTTGTTGAATCTGGACCCCGGCGCCAGTCTGACGTTTAACGAGATCGACATTATGCTCGATCGGAAATTCGCCTGGGAAAATTGTAATCAGGTGCTGGTCGAACTGAGCTATCGGGACGACAAGCAGAGCCTGAAAAACAAGAAGTACACCTTTAATCAGGATAAGACCGATCCCCAGACCTTTAAGTACCGCTGCCTGACCGAGAAGCCCTGGAAGGTTAACTACAAAATCACCTACTTTTTATTCGAGGGTAAAACCCTCACGCTCGACGGCAGCGAAAACCCGCCAGCCATTGTTATTCCGGTCGTGGCACAGGCGACTAACCATGGCTGAATACAGCGCGGTAATCCCCGTGGCATGGAACGCCCTGGTGGAGGGTCTTTGCCAGCAGGCACCCTGGTTACGGAACACCCTGGCCCCGGAGATTACCCGTTTCAGCCAGCCGCGACTGGCTTCAGGCGCGCTGTCTGCGGCCTTTACCAGCAGTCTGCTGGCTTACAATGGCTGCCCGCTGGAATTTACCGTATCGACGTTAAAGCCACGGGCGCTCTCCTGTACCCTGGATCCTTTTCTGCCCTTCTACGCGGAGGATCGCCGGATCGCGGCATTCTCCCGTCGCTGTCAGCAGATTATCGACGCGTCACCACAGCCTGCCGCTGAGACCTGCTTCGCCTCGGTGAACCGGCTGCAAAGTCAGAGCGCGCAGCCCCTGCGTTTTGGCTCCTGGCTGGGGCGAAAATATACGCCAGACGGGGTGAGCAGCAAGGTCTATTCGGAAGTGCATGCCGACGCCGTTGACACCCTCAAATGGCCCGGTGCGCCAGAGTCATTTTCGACCGAGGCCTGTCGGCAGGCAGGACTCTCCTTGCTGATGGTCGGCTACTATCCGGCGCAGCCCCGCGCATCGCGGGAATATTACTTTCAGTGGCACCGCGCACTGATTACCCACGCCGAGATTGCCGCGGTGCTGCATTTTTTCGGTGGTGATGCGCTGCTACCAGCGTTGAGGTCAAGCCTGGATCGCGCCCTGCGGCACACCCTGAACGGCGAAACCTTTCCGGCCACAACCTACGGCTTCAGTCTGGTCTACGATGAGGACGGCGGACTGGAGTGCGTGACCTTTTTTACCCTGGCTCCCGGCTTCTTTGGTGATAATCAACGCGTTTTCCCTGCGCTGGATGCGCTACTGCAGGAAAGCGGCCAGGCCCTGCCGTTCTTGCCCCTGGTCATGGATGCGGCGATCCCTCTGCAGTTTAACGTAGTGGGATTTTCGGCGACGATGCGGGACCAGCAGGGGGTCAGCTGTACCTTCAGCCCGCAGACTCGTCCTTTTGCAATCGTGCCCGTAAAGACAAGCCCGACGGCTGCACGTCCAGGATTAAAAGCATTACTGGCGCAGCAGTCTGCCAGCGGCGCCTTCCCGTCGCATGTCAGAACCCCCGACGGCCGCTGGCATCGGGATGAAAACGCGTTCGTGACCGCCCAGGTATTGCGCACGCTGGACCACACCCCGCAGACCGCACCCTGTATTGAGAAAGCTCTCGATTTTTTAACGACCTGTGAAAACCGCCCGCACCACTTCAGTTTTTGGCCGCCTGGTGCCCACCCTGCCTGGATGGGCAGCGAGCGCATCGCGTCCGACATTGATGACACCGCCATCATCACCGAGCAACTCTACAGGTTTGGCCGCCTTTCACAGGACCGGGTCAGGGAGACGCTTTTGCAGATGAACAGCTACCGGCTGCAGCGGGTCGATCCCCGCTTAAAGGCCGAACAGCACCAGTGGGCAGAGTGCCTGAGTTTTTATACCTGGATGCAGGAAGACAACGACATCCGCCACCTGGACTGCTGCGTCAACACCAACGCGCTGATTCTGCTTCATATCCTGGCAGCCGAGAGCGGCATCGTGCCGCCAGCGTATCGGCGCATTATTCAGATGCTGAACCAGGCGGTGCAGTGGAGCGGAGAAAGCTATGACCGGCTCAGCGCGCTTATCCCCTACTACGCCCATCCCGCTGAATGGCTCACCACCCTGGTGTACGCCCGACGGCGCGGTGTACCGGACCTCTCGCCGGTCATCAATGACCTGGCCCGCTGGCAGCTTCCTGCCCGTTGCCAGGAAAGCCCGCTGTATCAACGCCACGACGGGTGCTTTCTCTGGACGTCGCCCTGTCTGAACGCCTTCAGAACCCTGGCCCAATCGGAACACACTGAGGAACGCTATGAATATATTTCTTAAAAATCTGGTGACGCTGAACCAGGTTATTCTCCAGAATGCCAGCGAACAATTTCCCGAGGTTTCAGGCGGACCGCTGCGTTACCGCGCCGCACCGGCTACGCTGGCTGAGGATTTGCTCGCCGAAGTCTGCACCGAAATCGTATCGGGAGAGACGCGCTACCGGATAGCAACGAGCGGAGATGGCTCGAGCTGGGCGCTGGAGCTCTTCTTTACCCTGAGCCAGCCGGTGCCTGAGATCCCCTGGGTGGTGCTCAGTTTTTCCACCCTCGATAACGCCGAAGAGATGAGGTTTGATCAGGTGATGCAGACGGAAACGGAGAACCGTTATCGTGCAGTACTTGACCTGCATCGTCTGGACCAGCGCGATGCGCTACTGCGTGCCCTGTCGGATCTCAATTCGCAAACAACGCTGGTCGTCGCCATTACCACCGACCACAGCATTACCAATACCATCACCGATCCTAAGACGTTCTTCTTCCCCAAGGACTACTATCCCTATATCTACCGGGGTCTCCTGCCACCGCCGCCGCGCTGGGAGCTGCTGCCCAGACCGCTCGAATATCAGCATGTTTACTACAACTACTACCAGGACTATAACCTCAAAAACACTCTCTACTATCTGCCCAACAACTTTGTACTGGGCGCGGATGACAAGGGTAAACCGATGCTCTCGTATTCCTTCTCCGCTCCGGAAGATGCCACCAATATGGATGAGGTCAGAGTCACCTTTGACTATTTTTTAGTACCGAAAGTCGATCAGGGGCGCATTGCCAGCGCCCGGGATCAATTCTTAAAAGAGCAGCCCGCCGGCAGGCTGGTCCCCTTTGCCAGCGCCAGTACGCTGACGCTGGAACTAGAGCTGCCTGCAGGCAAGACCGACGAGAAAAATGCGATTATCAACCTGCAAAGCGGCATTGCCGACTCGTTCACCCTGCCTGCCCGACAATTTGTGACGCTCTGGGATGCTCTGTTTTCCGGCGGCCTGTTACTCAGAGGCGAACTGGCGGTGCAGTTCACTGGCCTCCCGCCGGACAGACTGCCGGTGAAGATCGCGCTCGATAGCCAGTATAAGAACAAGCCGCTCGATTTTCTTACCCAGCCTGCACCAGTGAATATTACCACTACGCTGACCTTCAAAAGCTCCCCGGGTACTTACAGCCACTCAGGACCACGGCCTGTCGCAAGCATACTGGTCAATATCAGCGGACAAACTTTTGAGCTGGATGAAGCGAACCCGAACCGCGAGGTTAAGGTGAAAACGCCGGTTATCGAGCGGTTTATCGACCCGAACTGGCAACCGACCTACGAGTACAGTCTGGAAATTCACTATGCCGATGGCGGCAAGATCAACCGCGACCACCTGAAAACCCAGTTTGAAATTATCTACGTGCCCTGAAGGGCTACCCGTAAAAAAGCCTGCTTTGACACAAGCAGGCTTTTTACGCTCTCACTCACCGTCACCCCGTACGCCATCTCCGGGTCAGCGGTTTTTCCACTTCCACAATCAGGAACATCACAAAGCCGATAATAAAGGTGATAACCCAGTAGCGGAACGGCAGGGATTCGGTGCCGAACAGCAGTTGCATAAAGGGCGCGTAGATGATCAGCAGCTGCAGCACCAGCAGCACGCCGCTGACAATCCAGATGCCTTTGTTCATCAGCAGGCCTTTGCTAAGCGAGAAGCCGTCAGAGACGCGGCAGTTGAGCATATAGAACCACTGGGCGGTCACCAGGGTCTGGAGCAGCACGGTACGGATAAACTCCGGCGAGTAGCCGCGCGGCTGAAGCCAGGCCTCAAGGATAAAGGCGCTGATGGCGATCATCGACCCGACAAAAATCACGCGCCAGACGGCAAAGCCGTCCATCACGTGCAGCTTCGGATCGCGCGGCGGCCGTTTCATGATGTTCTTCTCACCCGCCTCAAACGCCAGACCAAAGGAGAGCGTGGCAGAGGTGGCCATGTTCATCCACAGGATCAGCACCGGCGTCAGCGGGATCAGGTTTCCGGCCAGCAGGGCAATAATAATCAGCAGCCCCTGAGCCAGGTTGGTGGGCATAATAAACAGGATGGTCTTTTTCAGGTTGTCATAAACCCGCCGCCCTTCCCTGACCGCGCTGGCGATGGTGGCGAAGTTGTCATCCGTCAGCACCATATCCGCGGCCTCTTTGGTGACCTCGGTTCCTTTAATGCCCATCGCGATACCGACGTCCGCCTGTTTCAGCGCGGGCGCATCGTTTACCCCGTCGCCGGTCATCCCGACCACTTCATTTTTGCTCTGCAGGGCCTGCACCAGGCGGAATTTATCTTCCGGGCTGGTTCGGGCAAAGATGTCGTAGGCCTGCGCGGCTTCGCTTAGCTGGGCGTCGTCCATCACCTCCAGTTCGCGGCCCGTAATGGCCTTGCCGGATTTGCCGATCCCCAGCATCTTGCCGATGCTCATGGCGGTTTGCGGGTGGTCGCCGGTGATCATCTTCACGCTGATCCCCGCCTGCAGACAGTCACCGATGGCGGTAATCGCCTCAGGCCGTGGCGGGTCCATCATCCCGGCGATACCCAGCAGAATCAGACCCTGCTGTAGATCCGGGTGCGTCAGCGTGGTCTGTCCCTCGGCAGCCGGTTTCCAGGCGGCAGCCACCATACGCAAGCCTTCCCGGGCATACTCCTCAATTTTGCCTTCCCAGTACGGCTGATCCAGCGGCTGCAGGCCGCTTTCCGTTTGCTGATGGTCGCAAAGGCGGAAGAGCACGTCCGGCGCACCGGTGATAAGAATCATCTCCTCGTCGCCGATGCGATAGTGGGTCGACATATATTTATACTGGGAGTCGAAGGGGATCTTGCTGCGCAGTTCGGTGGCAAGCGGCGGCAGTTTTACTTTTGCCGCCAGCACCTTGAGCGCGCCTTCCGTCGGCCCGCCGGTGATTTTCCACAGGCCGGTATCATCCTTGATCAGCTGGCTATCATTACAGAGATCGATGGCGCGTAAGTAGCGCTCCATCAGGCTTCCACCCACAATCTGAAGCGGAGTCGGGTCATCTTCAGCATGAATATTGCCGACGGGCTCGTAGCTGTCGCCCTCCACCCGATAAATTTTCTCTGCGGTGATCACCGCCTTAACGGTCATCTCATTCATGGTCAGGGTGCCGGTTTTATCCGAGCAAATCACCGTCATGGCACCGAGCGTTTCCACTGTCGGCAGCTTGCGGATAATCGCCTTTTGCCGGGCCATGGTCTGCACGCCAAGAGAGAGAATAATCGAGATAATCGCCGGTAACCCTTCCGGGACCGAGGCCACGGCGAGGCTTATCAGGGAGAGCATCAGCTCCGACACCGGCATATCGCGGAACAGTACGCTGAAGACAAACAGCGCCGCCATCATCACCAGGATAATGATAAAAATGGCTTTGCCGAGTTTATCCATCTGTATCAACAGCGGCGTACGGTGCTTCTCAATCTCCGACATCATTTGATTGATATGGCCCAGCTCCGTATCGCCGCCGGTCGCCACCACAACCCCCTTCCCGCCACCGGCACTGATCGTGGTGCCGGAGAAGAGCAGATTGGTGCGATCCCCGAGGGGCAGATCGCCCGGGAGCGGGTCGGTACTTTTATCCACCACCGTCGATTCGCCGGTCAGGATCGCCTCTTCCACACGAAGATTATGGGCCTCCAGCACGCGCAGATCGGCAGGAATGCGGTCGCCCGCACGGAGTACCACAATATCGCCAGGCACCAGCGCCGTGGTGGGGATGGTTTCATGGTTGCCCTGACGGATCACCACCGCTTCGCTGGAGAGCATATTGCGAATGCTTTGCAGAGATTTTGCGGCGTTGCTCTCCTGAATATGGCCGATCAGGGCATTGACCACCGCCACGCCCAGGATCACCAGGGTATCGACCCAGTGCCCCATCACCGCCGTCAGCAGGGCGGCAGCGAGAAGCACATAGATCAGCACATCATTAAAATGCGCCAGAAAACGAAGCCACGCGGGCTTACCGGGGGTTTGGGGTAGCGCATTTTCACCGTATTGCTGCAGGCGCGCCGCCGCGTCCTCACGCGCGATCCCGTCGGGTGAGCTTTGCGTTTTTGCCAGCGTTTCTTCGATGGAAAGCTGATAAAACGGGCTATCCGGTTTGTCAGTATTCATAGTGTCCTTCTCGCTTTTTTATCGAAAGGTGCCCGCGTTAGCGAATAACAAAAACCGGCACGTGGGCATAGCGCACGATGCTGGCGGCATCAGACCCGAGGAGATGCGTCTGAATATCCGGGTTGCGTGAGCCAACAATGATGACCTCAGCCTTAAGATCGTCGGCCAGTTCGATAACCCGATCGCGAATATTACCGCTGAGGATATGCAGGTGAATATGCTGCGGGTCCAGCGTCATCTTTTTCGCCAGCGCGGCGAGTTTCTCTTTCCCGTTGTTAATCAGATACTCTTCCATCTTTCGCGCATCGGAAATAAAACCGCGGGTCAGCACGGCGGAGAAGGCAGGTGTAACGTACAGTAAATGAATATTCCCGGTAGAAGCCTGCGCCAGAAACTGCGCGTGCAGAAGCGCCTTGTCGGCCAGACCAATTTCGTACACATCAACGGGGACCAGAATATTGTTATACATAATGAGCGTCCTTTTTATGACCAGTCAGGCATTTAATGGATACAACTCAACAACGTAGCGCGGAAATAACTCTCGATAACAGATTCGGCAACAAAAGAAATGTGTGCTATTAAAAGTAGCACAGCGGCATTAGCCCTCTGTTAATACAAATTAATATATTGATAAATATCACAAGGACACGAATCAGCAGGATTTTAAACTACCAAAGCCGCATAACAAGCAACAAAACCGCAAATCAGGCTGGTTTTCGCACGAATCGTTTTCCACGGCTATGCTCTTAACATCTGTTATCCATCCGTTGTTACACCATTCATATCACAACAGTAATAATAGCTTGCGCTAATGGAGGAAAGCCATGTACGGGTTAAGCCTGTTACGCCTGGGCCTGTTTATCGTGCTGGCCATCATTGCCTGTACGGCGATTGGCTCTGTCACCTATATGGTGGTATCCATACTCGCTGAATAAAACGGCGTTATTAGCCAGAATTCGAAAATAAAATCTTAGTTCTGAAGGGAATACAGTGAACCGTTATTTTTATTTCATCCCTGTTGTTATTTTGTTAACAACAGCGTGCGACCAGAAAACCGAACAAATCCCCCCGCAGCCGCGCATGGTAAAAGTTGCCAGCGTGGTTGAAGCGGGTCAGGCTCTGACGCGGGTCTTTCCGGCACGAATTGAATCTGGCGACTCGACCGACCTCTCCTTTAAGCGCGGTGGGCAACTTGAAACCCTGGATATTCGCCCGGGCATGCGCCTGACCGAAGGCCAGCCCGTTGCCCGACTCAGCGCCCGGGATGCCCAGCAGCGCCTCAACGAGCGCCAGGCGGCGGCGACCCTCGCGCAGCGACAGTTTGATCGCTTCCAGTCCCTGACCGCCAGACAGGCGGTGTCAAAATCCGAAATGGATATTCAGCGCGCCAACCGGGATTCGGCGAGTGCCGCGCTGAAAATTGCCCGCGAAGAGCTGGCGCAAATGACCCTCACCGCGCCCTTTAGCGGTACAGCCGCCAGCGTCCATGTGCGCAATCATCAGGTTATCGCCGCAGGACAGCCCATCGCGACACTGACCCGAGCCGATGTGCTGGACGTGGTCTTCAGCATTCCGGAAAACCTCTTTGCCGCCCTGGATATCCGCAATGCGCAATACCGGCCGGTAGTCACCATCAATGCCATGCCGGGGCGCGAGTTCGTCGCCGAGTACAAAGAACATACCGCCAGCAGCGACAGTAGCACCCTCACCTGGCAGGTGATTTTGACCCTGCCCCGCCCGGACGATTTTCCCTCCGCAGGCGGCGTCAGCGGCAGCGTCCGGGTCAACCTGGCGAATCTGTCGGCGGGTGCCAGTGAGAAAATGCTGGTGGTGCCACCGGAAGCCGTCTTTAACCCTGACAATAGCCCGCGCAACGAGCCACACGTCTGGGTGGTCAAAGGCGAAGGCGAGGCGCTGCACCTTGAGGATCGCAAAGTCAAAGTCGGCCAGGTCACGGCCGAGGGCGTGGCAATCCTTGACGGGCTGAGCGCCGGCGAGCGCGTGGTGGCGGCGGGCGTGGGCGAGCTGCATGCCCAACAGCCGGTGCGGGTCTGGACGCGTGAACGGGGTCTGTAATGGATATCTTTCGTCAGTTTATTGATAACCCGGTCCGCGTCTGGCTGGCCCTGTTACTGCTGGGTCTTGGGGGGATTTTTGCCCTGCTGAATATCGGGCGTCTGGAAGATCCGGCCTTTACCATTAAGACGGCCGTGGTGGTGGTGCAGTATCCGGGCGCGTCGGCCCAGCAGGTCGAGGAAGAAGTCACGCTGCCGCTGGAAAACGCCATTCAGCAACTGCCGTATCTGGACAACGTCAGCTCCATCTCCTCCAATGGCCTGTCCCAGATCACCGTCAATATCGCCTCGCGCTACCACTCGAGCGAACTGCCGCAAATCTGGGATGAACTGCGTCGTCGGGTGGGTGATGCCACGCGAATGTTCCCGCCCGGCGTGGCCGCCCCCTTTGTGAACGACGATTTCGGCGACGTATTTGGCTTTTTCTTCGCCCTCTCGGGCGATAACTTTACCAACGATGAGCTGGTCCAGTATGCCGAACAGCTGCGCCGCGAGCTGGTGCGGGTTCCCGGTGTCGGCAAGGTGGCTATCGGCGGCGCGATCCAGCCGCAAATTAATGTCGATATCTCCCTGCATAAAATGGCTGCACGCGGGATCACCCTAAGCCAGCTCTCGGCGACGCTCGCCCGCCTGAACGTGGTCTCCAGCGCCGGAGAAATCTCCTCCGGGAGCGAGTCGATTCGCCTTCACCCGACCGGGGAATTTGAAAACCTTGATGCGCTGGCCGACTTGCTAATCAGCCCACCGGGCGCGGGAGCCGCAACGCATCTGCGCGATATCGCTACCCTGTCACGCGGGCTGAATGAATCCCCGTCGAGTATCTATCACGCCAACGGTCGTCAGGCCGTGACCATGGGCGTCTCCTTTATTCCCGGCGTCAATGTTATCGACGTTGGCCGTGCGCTGCAGGCGAAGCTTGGGGAGATGTCCGCCGAGAAGCCCGCCGGGATAAATATCGATCTGTTCTACGATCAGGCGGCGGAAGTTGCCCTTTCAGTCAACGGTTTCATCACTAACTTCCTGATGGCGGTGGCGATTGTCGTCGGCGTGCTGCTGATTTTTATGGGCGTGCGCAGCGGGATTATTATCGCGCTGTCGCTGGCCCTAAACGTGCTCGGTACCCTGCTGATTATGTATCTGTGGGGGATTGAGCTGCAGCGTATCTCGCTGGGCGCGCTGATTATCGCCCTGAGTATGCTGGTCGATAACGCCATTGTGATTGTCGAGGGGATCCTGATTGCCCGCCAGCAGGGCTCCAGCCTGGTCACCGCCGTCAACTATATTATCCGCCGCTCGGCGCTGCCGCTGCTGGGCGCGACGGTGATCGCCATTCTGGCCTTCGCGCCGATTGGGCTTTCTCAGGATTCGACGGGGGAGTACTGTAAATCCCTCTTCCAGGTTCTGCTGATTTCACTGATGCTGAGCTGGTTCTCGGCGCTGACGATTACTCCGCTGCTGGTTAAATGGTGGCTGTTTAAGGGTGACGCGCCGCCTGCCACGACCGAGGCCGATCCCTACAAAGGACGTATTTTCCGCCTCTACCAGGCCACCCTTAATGCCCTGCTGCTGCGTAAAACCATCACGCTGACGCTGATGGCGGCCCTGCTGGCGGCGGCAATCTGGGGCTTCGGCTCGGTACGACAAAACTTCTTCCCCTCGTCGAATACGCCAATTTTCTTTGTCGACCTCTGGCTGCCCTACGGAACGGATATTGCCTGGACCGAACGGATGGCGGCGGATATCGAGAAATCCATTAATCAACAGCCGGGCGTGGCCACGACTATCACCACCGTCGGTCAGGGCAGTATGCGCTTTATTCTGACCTACAGCGGCCAGCGGCAGTACAGCAACTACGCGCAAATTATGGTGCGCACGGAGGATCAGCGCAGCATTGCCGGCCTGACGCGTTTCGCCGAGGACTATATTGCCCGCCACTATCCGCAGGTTAACGCCAGCGCCAAACGGGTGATGTTCGGCCCTTCCGGCGACAGCGCCATCGAAGTGAGAATTAAAGGACCGGACCCGGACAGACTGCGCCTCATTGCCAGCCAGGTGAGCGACATTCTCTCCGCCGATCCGGGCACGGACAGCGTGCGAAATGACTGGCAGAATCGCAGCAAGGTGATTCGCCCGCAGTATTCAACGGCATTAGGCCGGGAACTGGGCGTCGATAAACAGGATATTGATAACGCCCTGGAGATGAATTTCTCCGGCAGTCGCGCCGGGCTGTACCGGGAAGGTTCTGACCTGTTACCGGTGGTGGTTCGCCCGCCGGCAAGCGAACGTCAGGACGCCAACCACCTCAATAATGTGCTGGTCTGGAGCCAGAGTCGCCAGCAGTATATTCCGCTGAGCAACGTGGTCAGCGGCTTTAACCTGGAGTGGGAAGACCCGCTGATCCTGCGCCGCGACCGCAGCCGCGTGCTGACGGTCAGCACCAATCCGGCCCCGCTCAGCAATGAAACCTCCGGGGATATTCTCAGCCGCGTTCAGCCACAGATTAACGCGCTCTCTCTACCCCCTGGCTACAGTATCGAATGGGGCGGCGACGCGGAAAGCTCCAGCGAAGCGCAGCAGGGGGTCTTTATGACGCTGCCGCTGGGTTATCTGGTGATGTTTGTGATTACGGTACTGATGTTCAGCTCCCTGAAAAATGCCGTCGCCATCTGGCTAACGGTGCCGCTGGCGCTGATCGGCGTCACGCCAGGGTTCCTTGTCACCGGTATTCCGTTCGGCTTTATGGCGTTAATTGGCCTGCTGAGCCTGAGCGGGATGCTTATCCGTAACGGAATCGTGCTGGTCGAGGAGATAGAGCAGCAGAAGCTGCAAAAAAATCAGCATGAGGCCATCCTGTACGCCAGCACCTCGCGTCTGCGGCCGATCCTGCTGACCGCCTTTACTACGGTGCTTGGCCTGGCGCCGCTGCTGCGCGATGTTTTCTTCCAGAGCATGGCCGTGGTCATCATGTTTGGCCTGGGGTTTGCGACCCTTCTGACGCTGCTGGTACTGCCGGTGATTTATGCCTGTTTCCACCGGCAGGAAGAGATGAGGCCGCAATGAATACCACAGGGTTAAATATTATTAAAACGCTGGGATGCATGACGGCGGTGACCTTTTTTACAATCTACAACACCTGGGATGAGTACGATTACGACTACCACTGGATCCTCGGTTTTCTGACCTTTATTTCGACTATCGCCACGCCGCTGTTTTTTGTCGTCGCCGGTTATCTTGACGCCCAGTCGCGGCACGGACCGCTGTGGCAGCTCGGCAAAATTAAAAATTTAACCCTCGTGTTTATCTTCTGGATAACGATCTACTACCTGTGGGAGCCGTACCAGCGGGGCTACCTGATTCAGCCGTGGTTTGTTTTCGCCTTTATGGTGATTTACGCCTTTCATCCGGCTGTCGAATGGCTAAGCCAGAGAAGAAGGCTGTTTATCGGCACGGTGTTTACGCTATTGATCGGTTCCTATAGCTACGATCTGCTGGCCGTCCTCTGGCCCGGGGTGCATATTTTTTCCGTTGCCCCCGAATACCGGCTCTGGACCTGGCTGCTGTTTTATCTCACCGGCCAGCTCTTTTTCGACCCGTTGATTGCCGAATGGGTAGCCCGCGAAAAGGTGATCAAAGCCGCCCTGTTTGCCATCCCTTTTATCTATCTGTTTACCTGGTTTTATGAGCGTCACTTCTTTTTTGCGCTGTTTAAAGCGGACAGAAACGCCTTTATTCTGACCGGATCGCAAATCTATATTCTGGTGGTGGCGCTGACCATCGCCGCTAACGGCGTGCGTTTTCGTCATAATGTGGCGTTTAAAGAGGGATTGCTGGCGACCATCAGTAAAACGATGACCGGGGTCTATATTCTCCACTACTCGGTCTTTCATCTCCTGAGCTGGCTTATCCCCATCAACTCCCTGACAACCAAGCTGGTGCTGATCGCCCTGACCTTTGTCAGTTCTGTGGCGATCTCCACCCTGGCGCTGGCCAGCCCGGTCGTCAAAAAAGTGATCACCCTGTGAAGGGATTCAGAAGGCGAATCGCATCCAGGCAAACAGGACGTTGCCGTTATTGTGCGTGCCGGGAATATACGTGAACTGCAGATTGACCCGCTTATAGCCTGCGGAAAATAGCGGTAAAACCAGCGGCAGCGGGACATAGTTGGCAAAGTCATCCCGGGCGGTGATCCCGGCTGTCAGCCCCAGACCGAGACGGAAATCCTGACCGCCGGCCGGATACCAGCCTTTCTCCCAGCCGTAGCCAATCATCGGCTGCCACATGTTATGGGAATCTTTAAACATCATGGCGTAGAGGGCACTCCAGTCTCCATTACTGTCATAGCGGGACATCCCGACGCCGCCGCCCCAGGGCATTTCGTTATAGTCATCGGTCTTGTCCTTGTCGTAGGTCAGGCGGTTATGCCAGCTCAGAAAGGGCACGTAGAGATCGTAATGCTGGGGCTGATGCCAGGTTTGCGACACGTCATCGGTAAAATGATTCCACCAGTCGCGAATGCGCGATTCGCCATACACTTTTTCCACAGCGTGCGCCGGAACAGCGCCAATAATTAAGGTTCCCCACAGCACGGCCAACGGGTGTCGCATAGTCTCATCCTGATCAAATACGTCGGGTATCAATCTATTCTGGGACAGTCCGCTATATTTGCAACTTTCTGCAGGCTGACAATCAATAATCGGAGAGCCGCGAAGACTAAAGCAGCAGAAACAGAACAACGCCCCAAAAGACCGCAGAGAGAATAAAGCTCAGGAACCACGCCATCCGAGCGCTCATTTTTCCACCTCCTCTTCCATGAAGCTGTACTGTACATTTATGGGCCGCTCTCGCTCCAATTGGTTCTACAGATCAAATACTGCTTATTGATCGCTCACATCGATCAATTGTGCTTATGAGTAGCGCAGAGCTTTACGACCAGCACAGACGCCGGGCGCGGGTTTTCAGGGCCGAATAATCGTCTGCACTCGGCCCTTTCCCTGATTCAAATTCCCCTTTCAGAGCGCCGTTTTCTTAAAAGGGTTTTCTCCTGACGGCTCTCACGGTAGTCTCAGTAGCGGCCTTTATTTTGCCGCGCGCAATGTGAGTAACAAATCCCCGATTGATAACTAAAAAAAGAACATTCAGGAATAGACAGGACAATGATGGACTCAACGCTCGCAACATCCCGCCCCGATGAGCAAACACCTTCTCTTAACCGCGCTCGCCGCGCTGCCTGGGGCAGCTTCGCCGGGGCGGTCGTCGACTGGTATGATTTTTTACTCTATGGCATCACCGCCGCGCTGGTCTTTAACAGCGAATTTTTCCCGCAGGTCGATCCGGCAATGGGCACCCTTGCCGCCTTTGCAACCTTCGGCGTCGGCTTCCTGTTCCGTCCGCTAGGCGGCATTATCTTCGGCCACTTTGGCGACAAGCTGGGCCGCAAGCGGATGCTGATGCTCACCGTCTGGATGATGGGGATCGCCACCGCCTGTATCGGCATCCTGCCCTCCTTTGACAGCATCGGCTGGTGGGCACCTGTCCTGCTGGTCATCCTGCGCGCTATCCAGGGCTTTGCCGTCGGCGGCGAATGGGGCGGCGCGGCCCTGCTGGCCGTTGAAAGCGCCCCTAAAGGTAAGAAGGCGTTTTATAGCAGCGGCGTTCAGGTCGGCTACGGCGTGGGCCTGCTGCTCTCGACCGGTCTGGTGTCGCTAATTAGCAGTATGACCACCAACGAGCAGTTCCTGAGCTGGGGCTGGCGTCTGCCGTTCCTGTTCAGCATCGTGCTGGTGCTGGGGGCGCTGTGGGTGCGCAACGGCATGGAAGAGTCCGCCGAATTCGAACGCCAGCAGGAGCAGGAAACGCCGAAAGCACAGAAAAAACGTCTGCCGGTCTTTGAAGCTCTGGCACGTCACCCGGGCGCATTTCTGAAAATTATCGCCCTGCGCCTGTGCGAACTGCTGACCATGTATATCGTCACCGCCTTTGCGCTCAACTACTCCACCCAGAACCTGGGCATGCCCCGCGAGCTGTTCCTCAATATCGGCCTGCTGGTGGGCGGAATCAGCTGTCTGACCATTCCGCTGTTTGCCTGGATGGCAGATCGCTACGGTCGCCGCCGGATCTATATCACCGGCGCACTGCTGGGTGCGCTGAGCGCCTTCCCGTTCTTTATGGCGCTGGAAGCCCGGTCGATTATCGGGGTCGTACTCTTCTCCCTGATGCTGGCGAATATTGCCCACGATATGGTGGTCTGCGTCCAGCAGCCGATGTTTACCGAAATGTTCGGGCCCGGTTACCGTTACAGCGGCGCGGGCGTTGGCTATCAGGTCGCCAGCGTGGTTGGCGGCGGCTTTACCCCGTTTATCGCTGCGGCGCTGGTCACATTCTCCGGCGGTGAATGGCATACGGTGGCGATTTATCTCACCGCAGGCTGTCTGCTCTCCGCCATAACGGCTATGTTTATGAAAAAATCCACACACTAGCCGACAGTGCGCCTCCTCCGGGAGGCGTCTTTTTTCGGCATAATCCCCTGATTTCCGTTTCATCTGTCTGTGACATACTCACAGCGATGGCTGTAATGCTGAAACAAGGAGTGAATCATGAAACGTCCAGGTTTAACCCCGGAAGACGCCGTCGAGGCTCTCCAGGCCCTGTATACCCAGTCCGTTAACGCCCTGCGCAACTCCATCGCAAGCTATATTACCGACCAGAGCCTGCCCGATATCGAGGCCCGCGCACGTGGCCTGTTTGTTTATCCTCAGCTCTCCGTGAGCTGGGACGGCAGCGCCCATAATCCGCCGAAAACCCGCGCCTTTGGCCGTTTCACCCACAGCGGCTGTTACACTACCACCATCACCAGCCCGGCCCTGTTCCGGCCCTATCTGCTTGAACAGCTCACATTGCTGCAGCAGGACTACGGTGCGGAAATCACCGTTGAGCCATCCCAGCATGAAATCCCCTGGCCCTATGTTATCGATGGCTCAGAGCTGACCCTGGACCGCTCCATGAGCGCGGGCCTGACGCGTCACTTCCCGACTACCGAACTGGCGCAAATTGGCGATGAGACCGCCGACGGCCTGTTCCATCCCGGCGAGTTTTACCCGCTTTCCCATTTCGATGCCCGACGGGTTGATTTCTCTCTCGCCCGCCTGCGCCATTACACCGGTACGCCAGCAGAACATTTCCAGCCCTTCGTGCTGTTCACTAACTACACCCGCTATGTGGATGAGTTCGTGCGCTGGGGCTGCAGCCAGATCCTCGACCCGGACAGTCCGTATATCGCCCTGTCCTGCGCCGGCGGCGCCTGGATCACCGCCGATACGGAAGCGCCGGAGACGGCCATTTCCGATCTGGCCTGGAAGAAGCACCAGATGCCGGCCTGGCACCTGATTACCGCCGACGGCGAGGGCATCACGCTTATCAATATCGGCGTCGGCCCGTCGAATGCCAAAACCATCTGCGATCACCTGGCGGTACTGCGCCCGGCGGTGTGGCTGATGATTGGTCACTGCGGTGGCCTGCGCGAAAGCCAGTCCATTGGCGACTACGTGCTGGCCCACGCCTACCTGCGCGACGACCACGTGCTGGATGCGGTCCTGCCGCCGGATATCCCGATCCCCAGCATCGCCGAAGTACAGCGCGCGCTGTACGACGCCACCAAGGAGGTCAGCGGTATGGAGGGCGAGCAGGTGAAACAGCGCCTGCGTACCGGAACCGTCGTCACGACTGACGACCGTAACTGGGAGCTGCGCTACACCGCCTCGGCTCTGCGCTTTAACCTGAGCCGTGCGGTGGCCATCGATATGGAGAGCGCTACTATCGCCGCTCAGGGCTACCGCTTCCGCGTACCTTACGGCACGCTGCTGTGCGTCTCCGATAAGCCACTGCACGGCGAAATCAAGCTGCCCGGCCAGGCCAACCGCTTCTATGAAGGGGCGATCTCCGAGCATCTGCAGATTGGTATTCACGCCATTGATTTACTTCGGGCGGAAGGCGAAAAGCTCCATTCGCGCAAACTGCGCACCTTTAACGAGCCGCCGTTCCGCTAATAACATCAATAACAGGACTGACTATGCAAACCACTTCACCGCTTTCCGCTCTGCGACTCTTTCTGCAACAGCAGGGGCTGGATGGCATGATCGTTCCCCGCGCCGACGCTCACCAGAGCGAAGACTGCGCCGCCAGCGACAACAAGCTGCACTGGCTAACCGGCTTTACCGGCTCAGCCGGGCTGGCGCTGGTTCTGCACGACCGCGCCCTGCTGTTCGTTGACGGCCGCTACCAGGTGCAGGTTCGCGCCGAGGTCGATCTGCAGGCGTGGGAGATCCACCACCTGCATAACGAACCCCTCGCCGACTGGCTGAAAACGGACGTATCCGCAGGAAGCCGCATCGCCTTTGAACCGATGCTGATGGTGAACAGTCAGTACCAGGCTTTGCGCGCCACGTCCTGCGATCTGGTCGCGCTCCAGAGCGATCCTTTTGACGTCATCTGGCAGGATCGTCCTGCCGCGCCGCGCGGCGTTATCGGTGAGATGCCGCTGGATATCGCAGGCGAGAGCAGCCATGATAAACGCGCTCGTATTGCGGCCGTGCTGGCGGAGAAGGGGGCTGATTATCTGGCCATTACCCTGCCGGATAATATCGCCTGGCTGCTGAACGTGCGCGGCTCGGACGTCACCATGAACCCGGTGCCCCACTCTTTTGCCCTGCTGAGCCGCGAAGGCGACGTCGAGTGGTTTGTTACCGAAGAGAAAATCCGCAAACTGTCGCCTGCTCTGCTGGAAAGCCTGAAGGTTTCCCCGCAGCAGGAATTTGTTGCTCGCTGCCAGCAGATCGCCTCCGGCAAGACCATCCTGCTTGATGCCGACTATGCGCCGGTCGCCCTGCGCTTTGCCATCGAGCAAAACGGCGGCACGGTGCTGTGGCAGCCGGATCCCATCACCTTTATCAAAGCCGGTAAAAACGCAGTCGAGCTGGAGGGCTATCGCCAGAGCCACCGCACCGACGGCGCGGCCTGGGTGAACTTCCTCGCCTGGCTGGCCCATGAAGTCCCGGCCCGGGAAGCCGCCGGTAGCCCGCTTACCGAGATGGAAGCTCAGGCACGCCAGCTGGCCTTCCGCCAGCAGCAGGACGGGTTTATCGAGCAGAGCTTTAGCACGATTTCCGCCTCCGGCAGCAATGCGGCCATGTGCCACTATCACTCCAGCGAGAAAACCGACACCGCCATTACCCGGGACGGCTTCTATCTCAATGACTCCGGCGGCCAGTATGTGAACGGCACTACCGATGCGACCCGTACTCTCTCCTTTGCCCCGCTGGATGCTCAGCGTCGCCTGCACTACACCGCGGTACTCAAAGGTTTTCTCTCCCTGATCGCTCTTCAGTTCCCGAGCGGTAGCCAGGGCCATCAACTGGACGCCTTCGCCCGTCGCGCGCTGTGGGAACTGGGTCTCGACTTCGATCACGGCACCGGTCACGGCGTCGGCCATCAGCTGTTGATCCACGAAGCGCCGCACCGCATCGCCAAAAAGGTCAACCCGTGGCCGCTTGAGGCAGGCAATATCATTACCATTGAGCCGGGCTACTATCTGGCGGACCAGTACGGGATCCGTATTGAAAATCAGGTGGAAGTGGTGGCGAGCATTCCTGGCTTCTGTCGCTTCTCAACCCTGACGCTGATCCCGATTGATGTTAGCCAGGTGGAGCTGCATCTGTTGAGTGACCAGGAACTGCAGTGGCTGGATGAGTATCACCATCAGGTGCGGGAAACCCTCTCTCCGCTGGTGGACAGCGAAGCCAGGCCGTGGCTGTTTGCGGCGACGGCCCCGGTTCGGGTGCAGGCAGGATAAGTCTGAATATCTTTTGATTTACATAACAATGGCCGCAATATCGTATTCTGCGGCCATTGTTAACGTCGGAAGCCCGGGTGCATAAGGCAATATGTTTATGTCGGGATCATGATCCTTTCTGCCTCATACTGATAAAGTGTATCACTGGGCCTCATTTTATATATATTATCCAGGTAGCCCAGCTGTCTATTTTCAATAATATTTTTTAGAGCATTTTCATGAGCTGACTTACAGCCGAAATAAACCGAAGTAATGGCGTATGGATTAACTCTGAAAAGATAAATGGCGTCAGGGTCGGTAACCCGACGATAAATTTCTTTTTTTATACTTTGATCCCCCATCTCCTCATGCATTTCATATCCTTCAGGAAATATTATTTTTATTTTCTGGTTCTCTTGTTCTTCCACCTTGATGGATAAATCTTCTTTGCAGGTTGCTCTAACATATTCATTATCGCGGCATATTATTACATCTGCATCATATAAGCGAACGACTATGCGCTGTTCCTGCTCATAGATCCAATCGATAGACTTGGTGAACAGAACCGTTTTGTAGAACTTATTCCAGTGGTAGTCGGACATTGAGTCCGGTGCGGAAAACTCCGGTCTTTTGAATGCAGGTAGCTCTCTGCGATAATCCACCTTTTCAGGGAGTTCAAAACAGGTACCCATAAAATCTTTTTCAAACCGGGACGGTCTCCCATCTACGTCATACGTAGAATCTGCGAAAAATGGCTCATTGAAATCAAATTCAACAACTACGCCTTTATGCTCGTTACTATAATGTGCCCACATCAGTGGATTACTATAGCTTTCCGTAAAGGAAATAATACCAAGTTCGCTGATATCTCCCTGAAGAAGCCCCATACTTTCCCGAACCTGATAGTCATCAGGTTCGTCATATGTATCTTTACCTTGTTCACGATAATATTTCAGGTGGTTGTGATTTGCATCTCTGACCTGCTCTGCGTTAAAGCGCCCTTCAAACGGATCGTTAAGCAACACCGCAGGCGTAGCTCTGATCATTGGCTCAGAGAAAAAACCGTCTCTCAGAGTCATATATTTGTACAAAAATCTGGTCATCCCGATCAATAGCTCCTTTATTTATCGAAAATAAAAAAATCTGGAATCAGCATCTATTGTTTATCACAATCCGTTGTAATTATTCAAAAAAATCGATTCCCGGCAGGAAATGAACGTAGCAACAAAGAAAATTTCAGTCGTCTGCCTGAAACGGGCGTCTCAGAAGAACAGGCTGTAACAGAGAGTTCAGAGAGCGTAGCCTGCTAAAAGCAAAAAGCCTGCTCGAAAGCAGGCTTTTCTAAATTTGGCTCCTCTGACTGGACTCGAACCAGTGACATACGGATTAACAGTCCGCCGTTCTACCGACTGAACTACAGAGGAATCGTGTGAACGGGGCGAATATTAGCGGCGCATCCCGACCTTGTCAAAGACTGATTTGCACAGTTTTGTGCGTTTGCCGATTTATTCTCCAGTTTGCGCAGAAACAGCGCTTTTGGATGGCTTAGAGTTTATCTCATCAGGCGTTATTGGCGCAGCCAGTTTGGTCACGGACAGCGCGGAAGAACCGGAGCGTACACGTAGTACGTGAGGATTTTGAGCACTGCCCGGGGCCAAAATGGCAAGTAAAATAGCCTAATGAGATGAACTCTTAGGATACTTCCACAGCCAGCGTCCGCTGACCATTCGCCAGTAGAAGAACGCCCCGCGCACCGCCCAGTCAAAGAACATCCCCATCCAGACACCCACCACGCCCATCCCCAGCACCACGCCCAGGGTGTAGCCTGCTACGACGCGACAGCCCCACATCCCGAGCATCGACACCCACATGGCAAATCGGGCATCGCGTGCGCCCTTCTGCCCGGCAGGTAACACCCAGGACGCGGCCCAGATCGGCATAAAGGCGGCGTTGAGCCAGATGAGTACCTGCACCACCTCCTTCACGTCCTGCTCCTGGGTATAGAACGAGGCCAGCAGCCCGCCGAACGGCGCGCTGACCCAGGCAATCAGGGTCAGGAAAATCGTCGATAGCCAGAACACGTGACGCAGCTGGCGCTCGGCCTGGCCTATCTGACCTTTACCCAGACGCTTGCCGGTAATAATGGTCGACGCCGAGCCGAGGGCATTACCGGGCAGGTTAATCACCGCCGCAATGGAGAAGGCTATAAAGTTACCGGCAATGACGTTGGTGCCCATTCCGGCGACAAACATCTGGGTCAGCAGCTTCCCGCCGTTAAACAGCACCGACTCGATGCTGGCCGGGATCCCGATCCCCAGAACCTCCCACAGAATGCTGAAGTTCAGCGGCTTAAAGTAGCTCTTCAGGGTGATGCGCAGGGCCGGATTAAAGCCAATCATCAGCACCACGATAATTGCCACCGCGCCAATATAGCGGGCAATGGTCAGGCCCAGACCCGCGCCGACAAAGCCCAGACCATCCCAGGAAAACACCCCGTAGATCAGCACGCTGCTGATCATAATATTGAGGATATTCATCCCGCCGTTAATGATCAGCGGAATACGGGTATTCCCTGCACCGCGCAGCGCCCCGCTGCCGATAAGCGTAATCGCCGCCGCCGGATAGCTCAGCACCGTTAGCTCCAGATAGGTCAGCGCCAGAGCCTTCACTTCCGGCGTCGCCTCACCGGCAACAAAATTAATAATCTGCTCGCCGCTGGCATGGATAACAACCGCCAGCACGATGGCAAACAGGGTCATAATCACCAGCGACTGCCGCGCCGCCGACCTCGCCCGGCTCGGATCCAGCTTGCCGAGGCTAAAGGCCACCACCACAGTGGTCCCGAGATCCACTGCGGCAAAGAAGGCCATAATCACCATATTGAAGCTGTCCGCCAGCCCGACACCGGCCATGGCTTCTTTACCCAGCCAGCTCACCAGGAACGTACTGAGCACGCCCATCAGCAGGACGCAGGTGTTTTCCAGAAAGATAGGCACAGCAAGGGGGGAGATTTCTCGCCAGAACAACACGCGGTAAGTTTTGCGCTTCTGGTACCAGGGCGTCCGCTGGACGGCCTGACGTAAGGCGACGGAGACGTTCAAAATTGACCTTAATTGAAAAAGTTGAAACTACTTTTCAAATGATGATGGAGAAACCCTAATCCTGCAAAGTATTTTTCCACAAAAATCGCTGGCAAATACAACAAATTGTTGACGGATGCAGCAGACGAGATGGCGCGGTGCAATTGCGGTTTGACAAAGAAAATTTCGCCGCTAAGATAGGCCTCCATGCGATTCCTCTGTAGTTCAGTCGGTAGAACGGCGGACTGTTAATCCGTATGTCACTGGTTCGAGTCCAGTCAGAGGAGCCATATTTAGAGAAGCCCGCCCAGGGAAACCTGAGGCGGGCTTTTTGTTATCTGACATACCGGTATGGCGTAGTTTGCATCTTTTGACGGTCGGGGATTGATAATGCGAGCACCAAAATGCCCGACGACAGGAGAAAAGATGTTTTCAATCGAACAGGCAAAACTAATGGCGTCAAAATTGCGGACTTCACTGGAGTCATGCGACGTCACCCTTTCCCACTCTTCCGCGCTGGAAATCGTATCTCAACAGTTGGGATTTAAGGACTGGAATACCGCATCGGCAAAGCTAACTCCGCAGCCCGCAGATTCTGTTGTTTCATTTGAAAAAAGTATCCCTATTCTGCGCATGTTTAACGAGCGGAAGGCGCGTGAGTTCTATCTGGATTTTCTCGGATTCACGGTTGAATTCGAACATCGCTTTGAAGCCGATCTGCCTCTTTATATGGGTATCGACCGCAACGGTTTACAGATACATCTCTCTGAGCATCATGGCGATGCCAGCCCGGGCGCCACAGTTTTCGTCCCCATACGTAATATTGAATTATTCAGGGATGAATTAAACCACAAGAATTATGGATACGGTCGCCCGGAGATAGTACAGCAGGACTGGGGAAAACTTCTGGAAGTTTATGATCCCTCTGGCAACAGAATTCGCTTCTGTCAAAGCTGAGCCACAGAAAGTGTACTGACAACAACGTCGTATTTTAATGTCCGCGAGCGCCAGGTTTTCAGTACTGCCGCTCTGCGAATAAATTTATTCCCCTTATCGTGTTTATTTTTATGTCTATGTGGTTTTTCCCGGGGCAAAACAAGTAACTAAAACCAGAACTATTTAATTAGCGAACGCAGTGTATCGAATAGAGTCTGTTGCCGTATTCAAAAGTTTGTGAAAGATTCAGTGACCTTGCTGTTGAGACAACATTACGTAAACTACGCTTCTGTTTTCTCGTCAATATCCGCGGCGAATGAGCAAAGGTATATATCGCCAGTTCCTGCACAGAACAGATTCGAAGCGTATGGGAAAACAGGCCAGTAATGGCCATAATCTTCTCAACATTCGGATCAATTGCATTAATGACTTGCTCAATGCGTTTGATCTTCACTCTAATGGTATCAATCGCCGTCACGGCATCTTTCACGTTCGCCGCCTTGACCCATATCGGTTCATGGTGAAACAGTCGATTGCGATACTTCCTGAGTTCTATGAGCCGTTCCTGTAAGAGCCTACGGGCATCCGCATTTTTAGATGAAAAAGTGGCGTAGTTCCTGAAACAGCGACCGAACGAGGTGGGCCACAGGTAATGCTGGTGCCTACCATTGTTTCGCCCGCCAGGTGCTGCGAATTCGTTTTTAAGAATGAAATGCCATGCACTGAAGTCAGTAGCCGCAATGATCTGATCGTGCGACCAGACCGGAGGATGTCCTGGTACCCCCCCTGACAGACGTTGATCCTGCTCCCAGCTTCTGTTCAGGTTGTCGATGGCCTGCGTTATTTTACCGTAAAAGTTTGTTTTCTGAATGCGAGTCTTACAGGCCAGGACAGGGTTATCCCACCACTTTTTACCGAATCGACGCGTGGCTTCGCGGTCAATGCTATTTCGTAGAGTGACCTCAAGGTTCTGAAGAAGCGGATAAATAGAACTTGCAGCATGCTGCGCCCAGATGTATACCCCGTAAATTTCGTAGTCTTGCACAGGACGAAAGGTTGTGATGAAACTGCTCAGCCTCGGAGAGGTAATAAATGGTAGCACCGCTGCATAATTGGCGTTTTGTGGCATGATATCCTTTTCCTGGCAGGTCCTTCCGTTGACACATATTTTACCCGGGTGTAGATTACGTCCTGCAAGCCTGCATAACCTTCTTCCCCTTAACTGGTTCTAGTCGTTATGCACCACAGGCAAAGCGTTTTTTGAAGGCCCACCTCTGGTGGGCCTTCCTCGTTCTAACCTGCATACTCCCTCCATCAGGTCAATTTTGCAGGAGGCCAACCCTAGCCTCCGATGATTCAGGCTTCCGAAAACGATACGCCCATAACCCACTGATGAATAGCGACTTTCCTGGAATCAGGATCTCATATCTCAATGAAAATTAAGCGTTGAATTTACACCGGCGTTTCTGAAAAAAAAGGACCAACCATGAGCACCTCAGCCGCCGACAATATCCTTCCCTTTGTCAGCGCCACGCAGAGGCCTTTGCGCGCAAGCGTTCGCAGGCACTGTTTGAAAGAAGCTGGCTGGACAAGTTTATCGCAGCCGTTGGTGGAAAGGGGCATATTCTGGATATTGGCTGCGGTAACGGCCAGCCGATTGCTGACTATTTTATCGCTCAGGGCTTCCCGCTTACCGGCATCGATGGCGGAGCCGCTGCCCCGCCTTTGTCGATTAGTCGCGCCAGCCCATGGCCGGAGCCACGTGTTTCAGAATGGCTTCGATCACGTGCACGTTATAGTCCACGCCCAGCTGGTTGGGTACCGTCAGCAGTAAGGTGTCCGCTTCGGCAATCGCCTCATCCTGTTTCAGCTGGTCGACAAGTTTATCCGGCTCCGCCGCATAGCTGCGCCCAAAGATGGCGCGGGTTTTCTCATCGAGGAAGCCCACCTTGTCACCGTCATCCCGGCTGCCGCCAAAGTACGCCCGGTCCCGGTCATCCATCAGCGCAAAGATACTGCGGCTGACGGAGACGCGCGGCGTGCGGGTATGCCCCGCTTCGGCCCAGGCCTCAAGATAGGCGCGGATCTGCTGTGCCTGCTGGATATGGAACGGCTCGCCGGTCTCATCATCTTTCAGCGTCGAGCTTTGCAGATTCATCCCAAGCTTCGCCGCCCATACCGCCGTGGCGTTAGAGCCTGCGCCCCACCAGATACGCTCCCGTAAACCTTCAGAGAACGGCTCAAGACGTAACATGCCCGGCGGGTTGGGGAACATCGGCTGCGGGTTGGGTTTGGCAAAACCTTCCCCACGCAGCACGTCCAGCAGGACTTCCGTATGATGACGAGCCATATCGGATTCATTTTCCCCTTCCGCCGGCTGATAGCCAAAATAGCGCCAGCCATCGATCACCTGCTCCGGCGATCCGCGGCTGATACCGAGCTGCAGGCGTCCACCGGCAATTAAGTCTGCCGCTCCGGCGTTCTCTGCCATATAGAGCGGGTTTTCATAGCGCATATCAATCACGCCGGTCCCGATCTCAATGGATTGCGTTTTGGCCCCAATCGCCGCCAGAAGCGGGAACGGTGAGCCAAGCTGGCGGGCAAAGTGGTGAACCCTGAAGTAAGCTCCGTCCGCCCCCAGTTCTTCAGCGGCAACGGCCAGATCGATGGATTGCAGCAGCGCGTCAGCGGCCGAGCGGGTGCCGGACTGCGGCGAAGGCGTCCAGTGGCCAAATGATAAGAAACCGATCTTTTTCATAATGTGGGTACCCTTAGCGTCAGGAAAATCATTCGTTCTACTTTACCGATTACGGGGAGCGAATAAATAGCCTTTGATTCACCTAAAGGTTCAAATTTACTGATGGATTCAGCAAACACAATCTCCTTATCTTTCCTCAGGATAACTACAAATTATGGCGGTTTGTTTGTGATAATGAAAATCGTTATCATCGGTAACAAGATTTTACATTTGTCATAAAAACGCCACAAAAACTCCATCAAGAGAGCCGCAAGACAGGTAGTACGAGCAACACCAATGCCTGCCTTTAGCGATAAGCACTGTCATTCCCTTTTTTCTATGGACACAGGAGAGATGCCTTATGGGCACCCGTACTCGCGCTCGCCGCAAAAAACCCTTCCGCCTGTCGCCTCTCGCGATCGGCATCTGTAGCCTCCTTCCCCTCGGTGCGGCTGCCGCCGATACGGAAACGAAAGATCAGGAAACCATGATTGTCACCGGGGAAAAAACCAACCGCTCCCTGCTCGACACAGGCTCCAGCGTGGAGGTTTTCGACAACCGTCGTATCGACAGCCTGCCCGGCACGGCCACCGTATCCGATTTGATGCGGATGACCACCAACACCGTCGATGTCGGGGTCGGTAACGACCTGCCCACCGTGCGCGGCGTGGACGGCTCCGGCCCCAGCACCGGCGCAGGTGCCTTCCTGAGCGGAACACGACCGCGTCTCGGTCTCTCTCTGGACGGTCGATCCCTGACCTATAACGAGCAGGCCTACAGTTCAGGTTCGCTGTGGGATATGGAGCGGGTTGAAGTTTTCCGCGGACCGCAGAGCTATATCCAGGGCCGTAACGCCATCGCGGGCGCTATCGTGATGACCACCAAAGATCCGATTTTTGACTGGGAAACAGCCGTTAAGGGTGGGATGGGTAATCAGCACTCCTCCCAGATGGCGGCAATGGTCAACGCCCCGCTGATTGAAGATCAGCTGGCCTTCCGCGCCAGCGTCGATCGCCAGCGCCGCCGCAGCGATATCGATTTACCCTCCTACGAACCGGTGGGCGATCCCCGGGAAGTGCAGACTACCAGCGCCCGCGCCAAGTTGCTCTTTAACCCGGCGGGCCTGCGCGATGTCACCACCAAACTGACCTTTAACCACTCCGACAGCGGCGCGCCGCAGAACGAAAGCCTTAACCCGATACCGCATCCGACCAACGCCCGCTACGAGTCCCGTCGCCCGGTGTTTAAAAGCAACGTCAATAGCGGGATCTGGGATATCGCCTGGGAAGCCAGCGAGGGGCTGAAGCTGGAAAACCGCCTGATTTATACCGGGTTCCAGATTAACCGCTACACGGCCCCGGGCCTCCCCTCTGCGCATATTGACGGTCAGGAAGTCCACGTTGAACCAGTGGTTCATTTCGGTTCCGGGGACAGCACGCTACGCGGCTTTGCCGGTTTACGCTATTTCGACGCCACCCAGGACGAGTTCGTGTCCATATTTGGCGGCTCAAACTTTACGGATGATACCCGGACCAGCGCGGCCTACGGCGAGTTGACGTATGCGCTGACGCCGCAGGTTGACGTCACGGCATCTACCCGTCTTGAGCGGGAACATCGCAAACGCAGCGGCGGCAGCCAGACCGTACGTATCGATCTGGACGAAACCTATAACGTCTTTTTACCGAAGCTGGACGTAACCTGGAAACCGGAACCCAACCAGACCTGGGGCGCACGTATCGGCCGCGGGTATAACGCCGGTGGCGCAGGTATTACCCTCAGCACGCCGATTACCAGCTACACCTATGATCCGGAATATGTCTGGAACTATGAGTTGTATACCCGCCATGCCCTTAACGATGGCAATGTGGTGTTAAAGGGGAACCTCTTCTACAACGACTACAAAGATATGCAGCTTCCCTACTATCTCGCCGCTAACTCCACGGTTATTCGCAACGCCGATAAAGTGGAAACCTGGGGCGCGGAGATGGGTGCAACCTGGACCCCACGCTGGGACCTGGAGCTGTCCGGTAACGTCGGTCTGCTGAAAACCCGCATCTCTGACTTCGCCAACAGCGGCGTAGAAGGCCACGAACTGGCCCGCGCCCCGGCATATACCGCCAACGTCGGTGCGGCCTGGCAGGTTGCCAGCGGCTGGGAACTGAGTGGCAACGTTGCCTTCTCGGACTCCTACTACTCGGCCTACGACAACGACTCACGCGGTCGCGTCGGCTCTTACTGGTCCGCCAACGCCCAGCTTGCCTACACCTTTATGTACGGCAAGGCCACGCTGTTTGCACAGAACCTGTTTGACTCCGACCGCAAGGTCATGATCGGCGGCAACGACGTCTATACCGCAACGCAGCAGCGTTCCCGCCTGATCGGTGCCTCGCTGGAGTTACGCTTCTAATGACAGACTTAACCGGAGAGAACATGATGTCAGCCTCCCCTTCCCGCCTGCTCAGCGGCATGCTGCTCGGCGCCTGCGTGATAACCTCGTCCCTGGCGCGGGCGCAGGACACCGCCATCAATGCGGAACATATTCAGCGTGCGGCCGTGGCACCCACCGTGGTTGAACTGGCCCTGAGCGCAAAACAGAATGCGCTCTTTGTCAGTTCCCCGGACTGGAAAGATGAGAAGAAATCGACGGTGTTGCGCCTCGATCCAAAGACCCTGGACGTTAAGGCCACTATCCCGATGGCGGTCAAAGGCTTCGGCGTGGCGCTGGATGATACCGGTAATCGCCTCTGGCTGACCGAGGGCTTTAACGGCTCGGTCGGCGTGGTCGATACGGCGGCTAATCGCAGCCTGCCGTCCATCAAACTGCAGGATGAAGTGAATATCGAAGCCGCCTGGCGCAAATCGGGTATGGGCCGAGAGCAGCTCGACTTTATGCTGGCAGAGCTGAAGCGCTTTAAAATTAGCGAAGGTCATCTGTATAAAATTCGCGAAGCCCGCTATGACGCGAAAACGGGCCGGCTGTTCCTGCCGGGACTGGGCTACGGTGTGGATAGCGTGCTGTTTGTGGTGGATACCCGTACCGGCAAGCTGGAAAAAACCCTCCCCGGGTTCGGCTTCTATGCGGTCGGTATTGCGATCGATGAGAAAGGTCGCCGGGTGTTTGTGTCCAATATGCAGGGCCAGCTAATAACCGTGAATGCCGATACCCTGGCGTTGACCCACACCGCGGAAACCCAGGCCGACCAACTCCTTAACCTGGTCTACGATGCGAAACATGACCGGGTGCTCGGCGTCGATCAGGGCATCGACCGGGATAAATACCGCAACCTGCACCTGAAAGAGAAATATACGCGCCGCAGCAGCGGGCACCGCCTCTTCGCTCTGAATGCGCAGGACGGGAAAGTGCTGGCCAGCGTGGAAACTGACGATGTGCCGATCTCTCTGCTGCTGGATGAGCAGGCCCGTCGGGTTTACGTCACTAACCGTGGCGGCGTGAGGGTCGCCAAAGGCGAAGGCACAGTCTCCGTCTTTGATGCCGAAACGCTGCGTCTGCTGCAAACGGTGCCGCTGCCGCCGCATCCCAATAGCCTCGCACTGGATACGGAAAACCAGGCGCTGTTCGTCACCGTGAAGAACGACGGCGATGCGACAAAAGCCAATACGCCGGAGAGCGTGGTGCGTATTGATCTGAAGTAAAACCTACAGAAGCCCGCCCTGCGGGCTTCTGCTTCCCCCTATATTCACCGGCATCCCCGACCGCCGCTCCAGCGCATCGCTGGCCCGGTGAAGATCCACACCCTCACCTTTCAGCAGGGTCTGCAGCACCGGCATTGACGGCAGCGGCACTTTTTTATCCGATTCAAATTCCGTGCGGTTACGCGAGAGAGGTTCGTGAACTTCGACCCAGCGGCTGCCGTCCGGTTCGGTGGTCACCTTCACCGGCCGGTCAACAATCTGTACCCGGGTGCCAACCGGCACGGTATCAAACAGATATTTAATATCCGCATGACGCAGGCGAATACAGCCCTGGCTGACGCGCAGCCCGATACCGAAGTTAGAGTTGGTGCCATGAATGGCATAGAGCCTGCCGATATAAATGGCATACAACCCCATCGGGTTATCCGGCCCGGCGGGCACAAAGGCAGGCAGCGTTTTGCCTTCTTTAGCATATTCGCGACGCGTATTGGGCGTTGGTGTCCAGGTTGGCCCCGCCTGTTTACGTTCAACGGCGGTAACCCAGTTGCGCGGCGTTTCGCGCCCGGCCTGCCCGATACCAATAGGCAGAATTTCGACGCTGTTACCGTCTTTCGGATAGTAGTAGAGGCGCATTTCCGCCACGTTGATGACAATCCCTTCCCGCACCGTGTCCGGCAGAATGATCTGCTGCGGCACCACCAGCGTTGAACCGGGTTTCGGCAGAAAAGGATCCGCCTCCGGGTTCGCTTCCAGCATATTGCTTAAGCCCTGCCCGTACTGGGCCGCAAAGGCTTCCAGCGGCAAAATATTATCGTGCGGGACGACGATCGCCTGCGGGTTTCCCACCAGCCGACTGCCTTCAGGCGGCAACGGATAGCTGACCGCCAGCGCACTGCGGGCGGAGAGCAGGACTATCAGGCAGCAAAAAAGCGTGGCTCGGCGCATTCGTTCCCTTCCTCGGGCATGGCATTTGTCCGCTAATCATAGTCTGTTTTTGCACTTTCTCCCTGTTAACAGAACCTTATCGCCGTCAGAGTGAGAAGCCATCGTGCGAGCGGCCCAACAAAAAGGCGGATAAGTCACCTTATCCGCCTGTCTGACACTCAGGCTTTTGCCCGGCTGGCAACGATCGCATCGGCTACATTGCGCGGCGCTTCAGCATAGTGATGGAACTCCATGCTGTAGGTCGCCCGGCCCTGAGACATGGAGCGCAGCGTGGTAGCATAGCCAAACATCTCTGCCAGCGGTACGTCAGCGCGGATAATCTGGCTGCCAAACCGCTCTTCCATGCCCTGCACCATCCCGCGACGGGACGAGAGATCGCCCATAATATTCCCGGCGTAGGCTTCTGGCGTTTCCACTTCCACCTGCATCACCGGCTCGAGGATAGCCGGATCCGCACGCTTTGCCCCCTCTTTAAAACCAAAGATTGCCGCCATGCGGAAGGCCATCTCCGAGGAGTCAACGTCATGGTATGAACCAAAGGTCAGGGTCGCCTTGACGTCCACCACCGGATAACCCGCCAGCACACCGCTATTCATGGCTTCACGCAGGCCTTTTTCCACCGACGGAATATACTCGCGCGGCACCACGCCGCCTTTGGTCGCGTCTTCAAACACAAAGCCGCTCCCTGCCGCCAGCGGTTCCAGGCTCAGCACCACATGGCCGTACTGGCCTTTACCGCCGGACTGGCGCACAAACTTCCCTTCCACGTCGGCCACTTTTTTACGCAGCGTCTCGCGGTAGGTCACCTGAGGACGGCCGATGTTCGCCTCCACGCCAAACTCGCGCTTCATACGATCAACGATAATCTCCAGATGCAGCTCGCCCATGCCGGAAATAATGGTCTGGCCGGACTCCTCGTCCGTATGCAGACGGAACGAAGGATCTTCCGACGCCAGCCGCTGCAGTGCGATACCCATTTTCTCCTGGTCGGCCTTGGTTTTCGGCTCAATAGCCAGCGAAATCACCGGATCCGGAAACTCCATCCGCTCAAGGGTAATTACCGCATCAGGATCGCTCAGCGTATCCCCGGTGGTTACATCCTTCAGCCCGACGCAGGCGGCAATATCCCCGGCGCGCAGCTCGTCCACTTCGTGGCGGTCGTTAGCATGCATCTGCACGATACGGCCAATACGCTCTTTCTTGCCTTTTACCGGGTTATAGACCGCATCACCTTTTCTCAGCACGCCGGAATAAACGCGGATAAAAGTGAGTTGGCCCACATACGGGTCGGTCATCAGCTTGAAAGCCAGAGCAGAGAACGGCTCGTCATCGCTGGCGTGACGCTCGGCGGGCTGGCCTTTCTCATCGGTGCCCTGAATCGCCGGAATATCCAGCGGTGAAGGCATCAGTTCGATCACCGCATCGAGCATGCGCTGCACGCCTTTATTTTTAAAGGCGCTGCCGCACAGCATCGGCTGGATTTCCCCGGCAATAGTACGAATACGCAGCCCGGAAATAATCTCCGCTTCATCGAGATCGCCCGTTTCCAGGTATTTGTCCATCAGCGCGTCGCTGGCTTCCGCCGCCGCCGAGACCATTTTTTCCCGCCACTGCTGCGCAATGTCGAGTAAGTCATTCGGGATCGGCGCGTAGCTGAAGGTCATCCCCTGGGTGGCATCGTCCCACAAAATAGCGCGCATTTTGATGAGGTCCACCACGCCGGAAAAGTGCTCTTCCGCGCCAATCGGGATAACGATGGGCACAGGGTTCGCTTTCAGGCGGTCAACCATCATCTGCACCACGCGGAAGAAGTCCGCGCCGGGGCGGTCCATCTTATTGACGAAGGCCAGCCGGGGCACATGATATTTGTTGGCCTGCCGCCAGACGGTTTCCGACTGGGGCTGCACGCCGCCGACGGAGTCATAGACCATTACCGCGCCGTCCAGCACGCGCATGGAGCGCTCCACCTCAATGGTGAAGTCCACGTGGCCGGGGGTGTCGATAATATTAATCCGGTGCGGCTCAAAGCTCTGGTCCATACCAGGCCAGAAGCAGCTGACCGCCGCCGAGGTAATGGTGATCCCGCGCTCCTGCTCCTGCGCCATCCAGTCCGTCGTTGCCGCGCCATCGTGAACTTCACCCAGTTTATGGCTCATGCCGGTATAAAACAGGATACGTTCAGTCGTGGTGGTCTTACCGGCATCGATATGCGCGGAGATACCGATGTTGCGATAGCGTTCGAGGGGGATGGGTCGGGGCATGATGCGTCCTTAGTCATTTTGACTGTGTTTACGCGGTCGGAATTGACCGCCATTTGTTTACGGGATTTATCATAGTCCAATTGTACGAGTATATACGAACTATTTTTTGCTATCATAACGATTGGCTAAGCCACGCTGGATGTCGTGGCATCGAAAAGTGGCTTTGGGTATATTACCGCCCAACCGCCGATACGGGCTGCCCGGAGCAGCAACCGCCGACACAGGAATATTATGATTGCGAACCACCCCGAAACTGAGCAGATCCGCCTTGAGAACGTCCTTTTTGCCCTCGGCAACCCGCTGCGTCTGGAGATAATCCGGCTGCTGGCCGAGGGTCAGGAGTTAAGCTGTAACGCCCTGCGCCCGCAGGACGTGGCGAAATCCACCATGACCCACCACTGGCGCGTCCTGCGCGACAGTGGCGTTATCTGGCAACGGCCGCAGGGTCGGGAGAATATTATTTCACTGCGCCGGGAAGATCTGGATATCCGTTTTCCGGGGCTGCTGGATACGCTGCTGCGGGTAATGAATTAGCCTCATCATCGCATTGCCCCTCTTCTGACGCTTAAGAGGGGTTTTAAGCGAATTATTGACTCCTCCTGACGCTACGCTTTCTCGATTAATTCCAGCTGGATGTTGTATTTTTTTAATTTGTACTGCAGCGAACCCCGGGATATCTTGAGAACGCGTGAGGCATCTGAGATGTTACCAAAGTTATTACATAACGTCTGGACTATCCAGGCGCGCTCGTAACGCTGAATACGTTCATTTATTCCTTCTCCATCAAGATACTGGTCTTCTTGATTTTTGAAAGTATTTTTGACTCTTTCTATATAAATGTCTTCACTGTTAGTTGATAGATTGTAATCGACTTCAACTTCATCATTAAACACGAGCTTGGTTAATATATTACTGTTTTCATGCATGATCAGGCTGCGGATAATGACGTTCTCGAGCATTCTGACATTGCCCGTCCATGAGAATGTCAACAGCTGCTCTTTAACCTCATCTGACAGATGGTTAACGGCCTGACTGGTAAGTGACTTATGCTTTTTTAAAAAATAGTTCGCCAGGAATAAGATATCCTTTTTACGATTGCGCAGTGGAGGGATAACAATCATGCCCACTTCAAGACGATAATAGAGATCGGCCCTGAGCTGATTCTGCCTTATTTTCTCGAAGGGGGATTCATTCATGGCGGCGATAATGCGTACATCGGACATTTCTTCTTTGTTACCACCGAGTTTCCAGAAGGTCTTCTCCTGCAAAAAACGCAATAGCTTACTCTGGATTTCATACGGCATAGAGTTTATTTCATCAAGGAATAACGTTCCGCCATTTGCCATTTCAAGAAAACCACGATAGTCCTTTGCTCCGGTAAATGAGCCTTTTAAAGAGCCAAAAAACGTCCCTTCAAATAGCGTATTAGGTATGGCGGCACAGTTCAGCGCGATAAATGGTTTGTTTTTGCGCTGGCTTTTGTTATGAATAAAGCGAGCAATAAGTTCCTTACCCGTGCCGCTCTCCCCGACGATGATGATAGGAATATCCTGTGCTGCCAGACGTTCTGATTTGTTCAAAACCTCTTCAATCTGCGGCGAGGCATAGATGATTTTATATTTGTCTTCTTCACTGTTCTTATAGAGCTTTTCATGCATCATCACTATCTGATTGTAGAGATGATGGGTATTGGAGAGGTCGTTCCCCCTCTCAATAACACCAATAATTTCTTTATTCTTGTTAAACAATGGCACGGTAGTATGCAGATAATTGACCAGTTTCCCTCTGGCGGTGTAATAAATCATGTGGCGATCGATGTATTCAATACCTTCACGTAAGACTTTTAACGTTCCGTTGTCTCTTTCTTTAATGTTGGGGAAAGAGTCCAGCATGTGTTTCCCTAATACATCCTCGCGGCGACATCCGTCCAGCTCAGCATTTTCTTTATTGTAATAAATATGTTTCCCGTTGTTATCAAGAATGGCAATTGGAATGTGAGTGACATCAAAAAAATGTTTAAACACGCTAAGCGCTGCGGCTAATTCAGGATCGATATCTGCTGTATCTCCCATTAACATCTCCTCTAATTATACGTTAAGTTAAGCAGCATAAGCGCTGCTTAACTTAACCGTTTCATGCTCTATTCTATTTCTGGAGTGTAAACAATTTCACCTCCAACCATCGTTAACATTACCCTGGTATCTTTAATACTATGTGGATCTACATCAAAAACGTTTTGGTCTAAAACGATCAAATCAGCAAACTTCCCTTTTTCCAGAGAACCAATGTATTGTTCTTTGTGAGTTACATACGCGGCGTCAATTGTTGCGGCACGTAAGACTTCTTTCACCGTCAGATTGCGATCGGTTTCCAGACGTGGAGTGTATATTTCATTTCCCAAATGAGCCTGGCGCGTTACGCCAACCTGGAAATCGTACCATTCATTTAAGGGATCTATCGGCCAGTCGCTGCCAAAAGCGACGCGGATACCGCGATCGATAAATTTCCCTGCAGTTTCGAGATTCTGAAAACGGTGAGTCCCCAGTATATTCTGTTCCTCTTGCATCAGTTCAGGCGTCACGCCTGCCCACTGAAAGGCCAACAAAACCGTAGCGTTCAATGCTTTATAACGTGGGTATTGATCGCTGCCAACATATTCATTGTGCGCCAGCGTAGGGCGAATATCGCTGTCCGGACAGACGCTGCGCATCTCTTCTATCGCATTCAGTACCATCTCGATAGCCCCGTCGGTCATAGTATGCGTATGCGGGTGCAAATCGGCTTTGGCGCAGGAAATAAATAAGGCATTTAAAATATCGGGTTTAAAATAGAGATCGCCGTAACGCCCTGAAGGCTGCCAGTCGGGGATCTGTTCCGTTCCTTTATTTTCCAGATAAGATTCCCTCAGGCTGCCTGTCATCATGGGGGGTTGCAGCACGCCATCAATAAAGAATTTTACGTTACAAAGACCGACATCCGGGGTCGGTGACCAGCGGGTATTATACTTTTCAGCTAATTCGGCGATGCTGCCAATAACCGCATCGGCATCCGCCGGGGTAAGCGCATCCGTAGGGGTGACTTCTTTAGCCCCCATAAAGCGAATATGTAAGCGATTCTGTTGTTTGAGCTCATTAAAATAATCCAGATGCTCGGTATAAACCCGGGCATCCATCACCGTTGTCACCCCCTGAGCGTTAAGGGCGCGCTGGATAACATCGGCTAAATGGACAGATTGCTCCTGGTTAAGGGAGGTGATGCTGTCGTAGGCCCGCATTGCCGGTGCATCATCGATAATCCCGTTAAGCAGGCCATCTTCGCTTCGATAATATTTACCGTCCGCAGGCTCCGGGCTGGTTTCATCGATTTCCAGCAGCGTCAGCGCCCGACTGTTCGCCACCAGGGTATGACAATCATTTGAGAACAAAACCACCGGTCTGCGGGTGTTTAGCGAGTCCAAAGCTGCGCGGGTGATATCTGCCCCGGCAGGGATCATTCCGCAACGCAGCCATGCCCGGACCGTTAGCCAGTCGCCCTCGCCTTTGAGTGCATCCCGATCTAAATGGCTCTGTATTTTATTCAACGTCTCTTCTACCGTCAGGCTCTGATACTCCAGGCTAAAACTTAATAACTGTTTCCCTCCCCATATCGCATGCAGATGGCTGTCAATAATTCCCGGCATCAGCATTTTTTTTTGCAGATCAATACGCCGGGTATCCTCACCGGAAAAACAGTTTATTTCTGAATTCGTGCCGACGGCGATAATAACACCGCCTTTAATTGCAATGGCTTCCGTTACGTTATCATCAGCATCAAATGTATGAATAGCGCCATTAAAAAAAAGGGTGTCGGCCATAACCGTGTTTTTCATATTATAATCCTTAGAGTTAATTTATCGCTGCAATCTGTTCTTTCGTTTCCAGCTTATGCGCCGCGCTCTCCGCTTTGCGGATAATTAATTCACCGATAACTAAGACCAGAACGACGCCAGATAAAATCGGCGCACTGTATTCCCAGTTGATTTGTCCGTGTAAGATGTCCGGGAACACAAACAATACTGCCGCACAAAAGATAAAGAAGATGCAGGATAAAGAACAGGCCCATGCAGCAGCAAGCCCACCGGGAACCCGAAAAGGCCTGAGCGTGTCAGGGTCGGAAATTCTGAGTTTAATAAAAGAGGCGAAAAAGAGTAAAAAACTGATAACAATAACGGTGCTGGAAAATGCAAAGACAGACCAAAACATATTGGCATTATCCCCTGCGGCAAACCAGGCATACACCAGGGTCACCGCCGTAGCAACAGTGCCCAGGACCCGATTAGCCCAGTAAGGGGTATGATAACGGGGATGGATCTTGCCCAGAAAAGCGGGCATTTCCCCCTCTTTTGCCGCTTCAGAAACGGCCATACTCGGTGCCATTGCCCAGGTGGCCTGATTCCCAATAATGCTGAGCATAAAGAAAATACTGACGATCCATATCAGCGGGTTTCCCTTACCAAACATAGGGATCAAGGCATCAACGATTCCCGAAACCAGATTTAATTCAGATAGCGGCAGGGCCAGTAAAATCCCCATTGAACCAAATATGTACAGAAATGAAATGGCCAGAGAAGAGAGTAAAATAGCCTTAGGAATATCCTTGACCGGATTCTTTAGTTGTTTACCCATACAGGCCACCAATTCCAGGCCAATAAGGTTATAGATAATCACACATAAAAACCCGATCCCTTTGGCATCCGCAGAGGGCATCATGGTGGCCATACTGAATTCATTGGCAATGCCGTGGGTAAAGAGTTTATAGAACCCGGCAATCCCCAGAATGAGGATCACGGAGATTTTAAATATCGCCCCCAGTATTGTTAACCAAATCCCGACATCAACTTTATAATTGATAAATGCGATCGTCAGCCAGCTCATTACCAGAATGATGATGACCTGTCCATTCAGAGAGAGGTCCGGCATAAAGGTACTGGAAAAAATACCGGCAAAAAGCACATAGCCCGCCGGCATCCATAACCCACCGGCCAGCCAGTACAAGTAAACGGCTCGTGTTGACATCCGTGCGCCAAAGGCTTTTCGGATCCAGACATAGATCCCACCCTCAGCCGGATACGTCGTCCCCAGTTCAGAAGTAATTAAGGCATAAGGTATCACGAAAAGAACAAAGGTTACCGCCCACCAGAATAGTCCTCCAGGGCCGATGGATGCGGACGCCGTTAATGTTTCCAGAACAATCACGGCGCACATTGTGAATAAGGAAATTTGCGTGACGCCCATCTTTCCTTTTTGGGGGACTAGCTCTTCTTTATTTTGCATATTCTTCTCCATTTAAAAAATAACGGAAAAGAAATTGCAAAGCCTGTGCCATTTTTAAATACTAAAAAACACTCTTCTAACCTATTGAAAATGATAGATCATTCGCAACAATGATGCTGATTCTCATTCAGAAAAATGCTTAATTTTAATCACCGTGCTTAAAATTTTTATTTGCCGATGTTTAAAATTAAGCGGGGGCATTTAACAACCGGCAACGCTATGTGGTCGGCAGAACAATATTGCTCTCCGCCAGCGTTCCCATTTCGTTATAAATCGCGCAGGCGGCATCTACCAACTGCATGGCCAGCGCCGCGCCGCTGCCCTCGCCCAGACGCATCTCCATATTGAGATACGGCTCCAGCCCCAGATGCGCCAGTGCGATACGCGCGCCTTTTTCGGCGGAGAGATGAGATGGGATCAGGTATGACTTAACGTCAGGTGCAATACGGCAGGCCGCCAGCGCCGAGGCGTATGAGAGGAAGCCGTCCAGCACCACCGGCAGGCCACAGCTGGCTGCACCGAGCATCACGCCGGTCATGCCCAGCAGGTCGAAGCCGCCCACTTTGGTCAGCACGTCCAGACCGTCCTGCGGATCGGGCTGATTAAGCGCGATAGCCTGACGTACCACCTCCGCCTTATGGCCCAGCTGCGAGGTCGGTAAATTGGCCCCGATACCGACGACATCCTGCGGCTCGCTTCCGGTCAGCACGCTGACCACCGCCGCCGCCGGGGTGGTATTCGCCATCCCCAGTTCGCCGACGCCAAACAGGGTCACGCCCTGCGCCGCCAGGTTGCGAGTGTAGCGCATCGTTTCCAGCAGCAGCGCCTGTGCCTGCGTCGCCGTCATTGCCGCCTCGCGGGCAATATTGCCGCTGCCGCGTGCGACTTTCATATTGATCAGGCCGTCCAGCGGTTCAGCGTTAATACCGGTATCGATAATATGCACCTTCGCACCCGCCTGACGGGCCAGCACGCAGACGCCGGTATTGCCGCGCACCATATTGCCGGCCTGAATCGCGGTTACCACCTGCGGGGAGATCGCCACCCCTTCATGCCAGACGCCGTGGTCGGCGCACATCACCAGAATCGCTTTTTCCTGGACCTGAGGCGCACCTTTAAGGCCGGGCATTCCGGCCAGCTGTACCGCCAGCGCTTCCAGACGCCCAAGGCTACCGGGCGGTTTTAGCAGGCCGTCAATATGCTGCTGTGCGCGGGCCATCGCAGCAATGTCCGGCTGCGGGATGGCCTGCAGCAAAGAGGTGAGTGTTTGCATATGTGTATTCGTTCCTTGTCGTCGCTGGCTCAGAGTAGCGCCAGCAGAAAAATCACTTCGCCCAGCTCAATTGCCGCCCCGAGCGTATCTCCGGTCTGGCCGCCCAACGTGCGGCGCAGAAGCTTTCCGAGAATAACCATCCCGACCAGCGTGACCAGCAGCGCCCACAGGCCTGCTCCGCCGAACAGCACCACGGCTATCGCCAGCGTCAGACCCAGCGTAACTGCCGTCTGACCGCCGCTAACCTTACCGATAAACAGGTTTCCCAGCCCTTCTTCGCGGGCGTAGCGATGGTGATACATCAGCAGGACGGAACAGCCCCGGCCGGCAGCACAGGCCGCCGCCAGGGCCGCCAGCATCGGGGTATCACGCAGGGCCAGCTCGCTTATTACCAGCACCTTCGCCAGCAGCACAAACACCAGCCCCAGACCGCCGTGGGTGCCGAGTCGGCTGTCGCGCATGATCTCCAGCATCCGCTCCCGGCTGCGGGCGGAAAAGACGCCGTCACAGGTATCCGCCAGCCCGTCGAGGTGAAAACCGCCGGTGAGCAACGCCAGTGCCAGCACCGTTAACAGCGACGCCAGCGGCAGCCCGCACCAGCCTTCAGCAATAATAAACACCAGCCCGCTCAATGCCCCGAGCAGCAGGCCAACAAAGGGAAAGGTAATAATCCCGCGCACGTATTGATCGACTTCCAGCCCCTGAGACCAACGGTGCGGCACCGGCAGGCGGCTCATAAAGGAGAGGGTTGCCCAGAACAGCTTTATCATTTTATTTTGACTCCGATTCCGGAGACCACCAGCCAGACGTCATCTGCCGCATGGGCCAGACGCTGATTGACGCGCCCGGCGATATCGCGAAAATGCCGCGCCAGCCGGTTCTCCGGGACAATCCCCATGCCCACCTCGTTGGTGACCAGCACCACCTGCGCCGGGCAGGCCCGGCAGGCCGCAATCAGCTGGTCAATTTCAGCGTCAACCTGCTGCTCAAGCGCGGCGTAGTCCCAGCTCTGTGGATCGTCCTCACCGCCGTAGGCGAACAGCAGATTGGTCACCAGAGTGGTGATGCACTCCAGCAGCACGGCATCATCAGCCGACATCTCAGGGCTGATAACCTGCTCCAGCCCCTGCCAGCGCTCGATAGTCTGCCAGTGCGCCGGACGCCCTTCCTGATGATGGCGGATACGGTCGGCCATCTCTTCGTCAAAGACCTGCGAAGTGGCGATATAGCGCACGGACGACGCGTGAGTCAGCAGGGATTCCGCATGGCGGCTCTTGCCGCTGCGGGCGCCGCCGGTGACCAGAATCATGCCGTTAACTCCTGATGCTCACGCATAATCTGATAGATCCTTTCAATATCAATATGTTTACGCATTCCGTCCGCCAGGATATCAAACTGGCGGGATTTGTACCCGGCATAGTCGAGCGCCACGTCGAGCGGGGCCAGGCCTTTACGCTGGCGCAGGCCGTTAATCAAAGCCCGGGTAAAAGTGTCGCTGTCGAACAGACCGTGCAGGTAGGTGCCAAACACCTGACCGTCCGGGCTGACCGCCCCATCGGCAACCGACTGGCCCTCTTTTTCAAGGTTCAGGGCCGGAGCCGACTCCGCTGCCAGTTGGGTTTCCCCCATATGAATTTCATAGCCGCTCACCGGCAGCCCGGAAAGCGGTGCCAGCCAGCCCGGTAACGCAGGCTGCAGCCGCCCCTTCACCTGCGTGGTGGTTTTCTGGCGGGCAAACCGGGTAGTTGTCTCCAGCAGCCCCAGACCGGGCTGTCTGCCGAGAGCGGATTCTACGTCGTCGATAATGCTTTCACCCAGCATCTGGTAGCCACCGCAAATCCCCATCACCGGCGTACCCTTGCGGTGCGCGGATAAGAGAGCGTGGGCCAGACCGCTCTGACGCAGCCAGTTCAGATCGCCCAACGTATTTTTACTGCCCGGCAGGATCAGCAGGTCGGATCCGGCCAGCTCATTCGGATGGCAGACATAGCGTACCCGCACATCAGGCTGGGCCGACAGCGCGTTAAAGTCGGTAAAGTTGGCGATATGCGGAAGCTGAATCACCGCAATATTAATGGGTCGGTCTCCGGGCGCGGTCTGACGCGTGCGCTGCAGGGCCACGCCGTCTTCTTCTTCCAGGTCGACCTCCAGCCAGGGCATGACGCCCAGTACCGGTACGCCGGTCAGGGCTTCAATCTGGTCCAGCCCGGACTGCAAGAGTCTGACATCGCCGCGAAATTTATTAATGATCACCCCTTTTACCCGCCAGCGCTCGTGGGGCTGAAGCAGGGCCAGGGTGCCGTAAATCGCCGCAAAGACGCCGCCGCGATCGATATCGGCGACGAGGATCACCGGACACTGCGCCATTTCGGCCATGCCCATATTGACGATATCCCGGTCGCGCAGGTTAATCTCCGCCGGGCTCCCCGCCCCTTCCAGCACCAGCACCTCAAATTCGTCGGCCAGTTCGCGCCACACGCCGAGGATATGCTCCCGCAGGCGCGGTTTATAGTCGTGGTAGCTGACGGCATCCATATCGCTGGCAACGCGGCCCATCAGCACCACCTGAGCGTTGCGGTCGCTGGTCGGCTTCAGCAGGATCGGGTTCATCCGCACGTCAGGCGAAATACCGGCGGCCTCGGCCTGGAAAATCTGCGCACGGCCCATCTCTTTACCATCCGGCGTGATCCCGGAGTTAAGGGCCATGTTCTGGGATTTAAAGGGGGCGGTTTTATGCCCGTCCTGATAAAAAATGCGGCATAGCCCGGCGACCAGCACGCTTTTCCCCACGTCCGACGCCGTGCCCTGGATCATAATTGCCTGTGTCATCGTACTTCCTTTATCCGGGCACAAAGCCGGGCCTCATTTTTGCGGATCCCAGAGTTTGTTAACCACGATAGTCGAAAAATAGGAGAGCGGACGATCCTCGTCGATCTCCCGCAGCTCTCGCCAGCACTGCTCTCCGGCCTGGGTTGCTGAAGACATCATCAGGGCATGGTCCAGCGCGCCTGCTTCATCGAGCAGGGCTTTAATGCGTGGGAAGCGCCCGGACACCTTCATCAGCACCAGACAGTCGTGCTGCGCCAGCGCCTGGCGGATCTCTGACTCCTCTGCCGTGCAGGAAACCACGGCCAGCGACTGCTGCTCCATCGCCAGTGGGATGACGGCGCGGGCGGCAATCGCCGCAAAAGAGGTGATGCCGGGGATAATTTCCAGCCAGTCGGGACGGCCAATACGCTGGAGCAGAAACACCCAGGTACTGAACAGCATCGCGTCGCCGAGTGTGATAAATCCGACCTGCTTACCCGCTTCCACTTCGGCCACCAGCGCACTCGAGACCTCATCCCAGACCGCGATTTTTTCTCCGTCGTCGGCGCTCATGGGAAAGTGGCAACAGCGCACCTCGGTGTGCTCGCCGATATACTCCCGCACAATCGACAGGGCCAGGCTGTCGGCCCCTTTTCGACCGGCCGGGGCATAGACAATATCCAGCGTTTGCAGGATGCGGGCTGCCCGAACGGTAATTAAGTCGCTGGCACCCGGTCCGGTGCCAATGGCATACAGTTTTCCGCTCATGCGGCCACCTCCTGATTTTCGCGAAGAACCTGCTGCAGGTGAGCAACAAACATGGCGCGGATCGCCGGGTTTTCCCCCAGCCCCTGTAGCAACGCCTGCGCCGGGATCCCTGCCGCCGTAAACTGTGTTTTCCAGGAGTCATCCTCATCGGACGCCATATCGTTGATGGCGTGATCGCCCGCGACCAGCATCAGCGGCATCAGATGCACGCGAGTCACTCCCTCTTGCCGCAGGCTGGCAATCAGCACCTCCACTTCCGGGTAGCTCTCGACCGCGCCTACCCGTGCCGGAAATTGCTGAACGGCCATCATATGGTCGAGGCAGGCATAGGCAGAAAAGGCGTGATGGCTGGCGCCGTGGCCCATAAACACCACTTTTTCGCCGGGCTGAAGCCGGGGCATCTGCTGACTCAGGGCGCTCATCAGCTGCTGGTAGTCGTCGAAGCCGCTCAGCAGCGGCGCACCGATAGTGAGTCGCGTAAACAGCGGCCGCAGAGCCTGCACATCACGAACAATCTTTTCATACTCGTCGCCGTTGATAATGTGCAGGGACTGGATAGCCACATCCTGATACCCCTGCTCTGCCAGCCGCCGGAGCGCCTGAGAAGGGGTGTCGATATGGATATCATCACGCTGCTGCAGTTTACGGATAATCATCCCGGAGGTGAAGGCGCGAAACAGGGTGCGATCGGGGCAGCTTGCCGCCAGATCCCGCTCGCAGGCAACAATATTTTTCTCACAGGTATCGTGGTAGCTGGTGCCAAAGCTAATAACCAACAGGGCTTTTTTCATCATAGGTTCCTCAGGCTGCAGCCAGCCAGCGCGCCAGGCGCAGGGAGAAGGCCACCGGGCTGTCCAGGAGTTCGTCCCCCGCCACCTGCGGCTGTGGACGGGTAATCACAATGCAGGGAATACCGGCTTCCAGACAGGGACCGACTTTTTCCTGATAGCCCCCTTCGGCACCGGACGCCTTGGTGATCACCACCTCGGCCCGGCACTGGCGATAAAAGGCGGTATTAAACTCGGCGCTAAACGGGCCGCAAAGGGCAAAAATTTCACCGACGCCGAACCCCAGCTCTGCGCACTGCGTCATCACCTCAGCCACCGGCAGCACCCGCGCCAGCAGGGTTTTCCCCGGCAATCCGGCACGCCAGCGCGCCAGATCTTTACTGCCGGTGGTCAGCAAGATTCGCTCGCCCATTTCGGCCGCCAGCGTGCAGGCCTCTTCGAGGCTTACGACCTTGTGCAGCAAAGGGTGGGACAAATTCACCAGCTGTTCCGGGCGCTGATAACGGCTCAGCAGCACGCCGGTCTGCTGACAGGCGCTGACCAGATTGTGGCTGACCACTTCGGCGTAGGGATGCGAGGCGTCAATCACCCAGCGGGTCTGCTGCGCCTGCAGCCAGTTCACCATCTCGTCATAGTCCATACGTCCGCAGCGTACCGCCCCACGAATATCTCCCGCCAGCTGTTCGCCCGCCGCAGTTGCCACCGACAGGGTATAGTTCACCCCGGCCGCATCCAGCTGGCGGCAGAGCGCCCGCGCATCGCTGGTTCCGCCAACGACCAGCACCTCGCCCGCCCTCACAGGGTATAGCCCCGGGGCGTGATCATCAGTCCATTTTCGACATAGGTCGCACGGTTGCCGACAATTACCAGGCTGGTCATATCCACCGGTTCAAAATCCATTTCGCCGAGCGTGGTCAACCATTTTTCCTCTTTTTTACGCCCGGCCGCTTTCACCACCCCAACCGGCGTCTGCGCGCTTTTGCTTTCCGCGAGCAGGGCAAAGGCCCGGGCCAGATGCGCTTCGCGGCCCCGGCTGCGCGGGTTATAGAAGCAGATCACGAAGTCGGCTTCTCCGGCGGCGAGAATACGTTTCTCAATCACCGACCAGGGGGTCATCAGATCGCTGAGGCTGATATGACAGAAGTCATGCATCAGCGGCGCACCGAGCAGAGCCGCAGCCGCAATGCTGGCGGTCATCCCCGGCACCAGGCGTACCTCGACATCCAGCTTCTGCTTGCCGACCAGCTCCAGCACCAGTCCGGCCATACCGTAGATCCCGGCGTCGCCGCTGCTGATCAGGGCCACGTTATGCCCCGCCTGCGCCAGTTCAATGGCCGCCTGACAGCGCTCAATCTCTTTGCACATCCCGGTTTTAATGACCTGCTTATCGCCGGTAAAAGCCTTCACGAGGTGGGTGTAGGTTTTGTAGCCCACCACGATATCCGCGGCCTGCAGCGCCTCGACGGCCTCAATGGTCATCATCGCCTGCGAACCAGGGCCAATGCCGATTACTGTTAACATCAGTGTGAAACTCCCAGAGTGATCGTGACCCCCTGCTCCCGCAGGGTTTCACCAATAAGTTGCCCCTGGCTCATTAGCCAGGCGGCCGGACCGGATACGCTTCCTACGCCGGTGGTCTGGCGTACAAAGTCGGAACCGGGAAAATGGTGTTCATAGGGGCGCAGTTCCTCTGCAGAGAAGACCTGAAACGGCACCCGCAGGCTGGCCGCCAGCTCAAGAAGTCCGGGTTCATTCTGCTTCAGGCTGATACTGCCGATGCCGCGAAGCGCCAGGGGATCAAGCCCGCTGGCCGCAAGCTGACGGTGCAGTAGCGTATTGATCAGGCTGAAGGGCGTATCGCGCCGACAGCCAATACCCGCTATCACCCGACGCGGTACCAGGCGAAAAACCGGGACCGGCAGCGGAGGCAGTTCAGCCTGCATCGAGACGCAAACCAGCGCATCCAGATCCGATAACGTATCGAGCGAACGGACCGGAATAAGGCCCCGCGTGTCGCAGTCGCTGGCCGCATAAAGGCTGGCATCGTCCCACCACAGGCCCACGCGCTTCTGGCTGACCAGCATCTGGTTAACCGTTTTTACCGCCGTGCGGAAATCGGGCATCCCGGCGTCGAGTTGCTGCGCCAGACTGTCCAGCGCCGCCAGGTCGTTAACGTCCGTGGCGGTGGTGATCACCGGATCGGCCCCAATTACGCCCGCCAGATAGCGCGCCAGGGCGTTAGCCCCGCCAACATGCCCCGAGAGCAGGCTAATCACATGCTGACCGCGCTCGTCGATCACCACCACCGCCGGATCGCTCAATTTGTCCTCGATAACCGGGGCCAGCGTCCGCACCACGATCCCGGTTGCGCCAATCACCACCAGCGCCCGGTAGTCGCGAAAGGCCTGGCGCAGGCTTTCGCCAAACCCGCCGTTAAACGGCAGGAAACCCTCGGTCAGCAGCGCCTCGCGGGTAAAGCAGGTCATCGGCAGCGCTTTTTGCAGTTCGCGGGCCAGCGCAACGCCGCCGGGCGTCAGGCAGAAGAGCGCGATCGATTCAGGCTTTACGGTATTCATGGCTGAAATCCGCCGCATAGAGTTTTGAGTAGTGGTACTCCTCACCGAGGAAAGCCCCGACCAGAATCAGCGCGGTTTTACGGATCCCCGCATCGCGGACCTGGTCGGCGATATCGCTGAGCGTCCCGCGCAGGGTCTGACTTTCGGGCCAGGTGGCTTTGTAGATCACCGCGACCGGCGTTTCCGGCGCATAGCCGCCCTCGATCAGGCGCTCCGCCACCCGGTGAATACGCTGGACCGAGAGGTAGATTGCCATCGAAGTTTGATGGCGGGCAAAATCCTCTAACTGCTCAAGCGGCGGGACCGGGGTACGCCCTTCGAGACGGGTGATAATCAGGCTCTGGGAGACTTCCGGGACGGTATATTCCACCCCCAGCTCCGCCGCCGCACCGAGGAAGGCACTGACGCCTGGCACCACTTGCCAGCGGATGCCACGGCGGGTCAGTACCTCTCCCTGTTCACGTACCGAGCCGTACAGCGACACGTCTCCGGTTTGCAGGCGGACCACCGTTTTTCCGGCGGCGATCCCTGCGGCCATCAGGTCGATGATTTGCGCCAGATGGAGTTCGGCGCTGTCATGGCACTCGGCATCCGGCGGGCAGTACTCCAGCAGCTCCGTGTTGATCAGCGATCCGGCGTAGATCACCACGCTCGCCTGCTGCAGCAAGCGGTAGCCTTTCAGGGTAATCAGTTCGCGATCGCCAGGGCCTGCACCGACAAACCAGACGCAGTTTTTTTCGAAGATTTCAGCCATTACGTGGCTCCTTCCGGCAGGAGATAACAAAAACGGGGTTATTCGGCTTGAAGTAGTGCCCGCTGCCCAGGCGCTGACGCGTGGCAATCTGCAACTGGGTGCAGTCGGGCTGAGGAATACCGCATGCAACTAAGTGATCCAGCGCGGTGCTCAGGTTTTCCTGCAGGATAAAGGTCATCACCAGCCGCCCCTGCGGATGAAGCTGCGCCAGCGCCCAGTCGATGAGAGCCGTCAGGTGTCCGCCGCTGCCGCCAAGAAAAATAGCGTCGGCTTTCTCCTCAACCGCCAGCGGCGCTTCGCCGTCAACAAGGGTGATGTTCGGGCAGGCAAAATGACGGCGATTTTCCGCCAGCAGCGCCAGCGCAGCCGGGTCGCGTTCGATAGCGGTGACCCGCAGATCCGGATGGTGTAGCGCCGCCTCAATCGAGACGCTGCCCGTTCCGGCCCCGACATCGATCAGATGCCGGGCCTGATGCAGTTCAAGGCGTGACAGAGCGAGGGCCCGAACCGCCTCTTTGGTCATTGGCACTTTTTCGCCGCGCAGAAACAACTCATCTTTCATTGAGGATCACCACCACATTCATATCGTATTGCTCACCGGGTTCATCGCAGGCCCGCAGCCAGCGGATACGTTCATTGTCCATTGCCAGATTTTCGCCAATCACCATCCAGCGATGGCCCATGCCACGCGCCACCAGTCCGGCGGCAATTTCACGCGGGCCGCAGACCCGGTCGGTGACCATCGCCACTTTGTTCTGCTCAACCAACTGGTCAAAATCGACCTGCCTCCCGTGGCTGCTGGTTAGCCACAGCTCGTTCATATCAACGCCGGCCTGCGCACAGAGATACTGCACGGCGCTGATGCCGGGGATCACCCGCACCTGCGCAATGCCGAAATGGTCCACCAGCCGTTTACCAATGCCGAACAGCAGCGGATCGCCGGAGGCCAGCACCACGATATTTTCATCCAGGCGCGCCGCCAGCCAGTCGAGCAGCGCCGGGATATCCGCGCCGAGGGTAAAGGTTTCGCCTTCAAAATCAGGAAACTGCGCCAGATGTCGTCGGGCACCCACCAAAGCGGACGCGCTGTTAATCACCGCCAGCGCGGCGGGCGTCAGCCACTGCTGCCCTGCAGGGCCCATGCCCACAACTGTCAGCATCCGAGGGCCTCCGCAATCTCAACAAGCGAGCGGCTGCTGCCGATCACCTGGTTATCAAAAGAAAAGAGGATCGCATCGCATTCAGGCGGGGTTTGGGTAAAGCGCAGCCTTTGCAGTATCCGCTGACAGATCCGCTGCGCCAGATGGCCGTAGAGGTGCTGAAAACCGCAGGCGTCAATATGTTCCATCGCCGCCTCGGTGGTGTCGCATTCACTGACTGCCTGAAGCAGCGTCAGAGGCGCACCAAGCAGGGCCAGATGCGCCACCATCACTTCCATACGCGCATCGGCAATATGGCTGTGGGTATGGAAAATGCCGGCGGCAATTTTAATCAGCTTACCGGGGTGACCAATCAGGACGATCTGCTTAAAGCCCAGCCGCACGGCCTCTTCAATCATGTAGCCAACAAAGTTGCTCATGGTCACCACGCTGTCGGCATTCAGGCCCGGGAGATGTTCACGGACAAAGCGCTCCCCGTGGTTACCGGGCACCAGAATCACCCGCTCCAGCCCGGCGGCGCGTTTCATCTCCAGCTCCAGCGCCAGAGAGCGTTTCCAGCTCTCTTCCGACATCGGCGTGACGATACCGGTGGTGCCGATAATGGAAATACCGCCGAGGATCCCCAGCCGGTCGTTATAGGTTTTTCGCGCCCGCTCGACGCCTTCCGGGGCAAAGATTTCAACCGCTGCGCCACGGGTCGGACCGATAGCCTCCCGCACCGCCGCCTCGATGGTCTGTCGTGGGGTGCGGTTGATGGCCGCGCTGCCCACCGGCAGGCCAACGCCTTTACGGGTGACGGTGCCCACCCCCTCGCCACCGCTGAGGGTGATATCGCCGCTGTCATTCAGCGTCACCCGGGCAAAAATCAGCATGCCGTGGGTGGCATCAACGTCATCCCCGCCGTCTTTACGGATTGCCGCCACTGCCTGCATGCCTTCAACGTGCGGAGATTCGACGCACAGGCGCAGGTTGACGCCGGACGGCGTGACAATCGATACCTGATGGATCAGGTGCTGGCGCAGCACCATCAGGGCCGCGACTTTCGCCGCCGCCGTGGCGCAGGAGCCGGTGGTGTAGCCTTTACGCAGCGCCTTGCCGTTGTGCCAGACCGGGCTGTCGAAGGCGGCATCGCTCATTGCGCCCCCTGCAGGTGATAGAGAATGGCGTTAATAATTGCGGCGGCCACGTTGCTTCCGCCCTTGCGCCCGAGCGCGGCAATCGCCGGAAGCTGGCTGGCTGCCAGCGCCGCTTTCGACTCTTCGGCACCGACAAAACCGACGGGCACGCCCACCACGCCGCTGACCACCGGGTTCAGCTCCAGTAGACGAAACAGCGCGGTCGGCGCGTTGCCGAAGACAAAGATTTTCTCCCCCTCTTCCTTCAGCGCCACGTCAACGGCCGCCATTGAGCGGGTGATATTCTGCGCCAGCGCCTGTTCAGCCACCTGCGGGTCGGCGATATAACAGCGACACTGCCCGCCGAACTGCGCCAGCAGGCGTTTATTGATGCCGGACAGCGCCATGGTGGTGTCGGTGTAGAGGAGGCAGCCGCTGCGCAGTGCCGCACAGAGTCGCTCCAGCGCATCAGGGGAAAACCAGAGAATATCCAGCCACTCGAAGTCGGCGGTGGTGTGGATCACCCGCTTAATAATGGCCTCGTGCAGCGGGCTGGCAAAGCGATAGTCGGGCCGGGTATCAGCAATAATGTCGCCGATAATGTCGAAGCTTTTACGTTCAATGGCCTGAGGCTGTTGGAGATAAGTCATACATTTTCCTTAAAAAGCACCGACGAGCAGATAGCGAATCAGCGCAAAAAGCAGCAGGGCCAGGGTTGAAGCGACCCACATCAGGCGCAGGGTGCGGGGGATATCATCCGTGGAGACCTCGCGGACCGCGTCGCCAATCCAGGGTTTTTCCACCCGCTGGCCAAAGTAGTCATTCGGCCCGCCGAGGCGGATACCCAGCGCGCCCGCGACGGTTCCTTCCGGCCAGGCGCAGTTTGGGCTGCTGTGATTTTTTCGGTCGCGCCAGCCAATACGGAAAGCGCGACCGGCATCTTCCCGACACAGCCAGGCGGCAAGGGTCAGCAGCAGCCAGCTCAGTCGGGCGGGAATAAAGTTCGCTACATCGTCCAGCCGGGCGCTGACCATCCCGATGGCGCGGTATTTCTCATGCTTATAGCCAACCATGGAATCGAGGGTATTGACCGCCTTATAGGCCATCGCCAGCGGTGCACCGCCCAGCAGCAGGAAGAAGAGTGGCGCAATAACGCCGTCAACGCTGTTCTCCGCCACGGTTTCCACCACCGCACGGCGGATCTGCGGCGGTTGCAGGGCAGAAGTATCACGCCCGACAATCCACGACAGTTTTTCCCGGCTCTGCGCCAGATCGTCAGCGCGTAGAGGGCGTTCCACGTCGCGGGCCGCGTCGGCCAGGCTACGGGCGGCCAGCAGGGTAAAGATCATCCAGACTTCCACCACCCAGCCCAGCCAGGGATACAGGCTGCGGGCCAGCAGCAGTACACCCCAGCTCAGGCCGCCGGTAGCGCCCACCACCACCAGCCACATCAGTGCACCGCCAATGCGCAAGGCGCGCTCGCCATGACAAATCCGGCGCACCCACCGTTGGGTCAGCGTAATAAGGGAGCCAATCCAGCGCACCGGATGCGGCATCCCACGCGGATCGCCAATCAGACAATCCAGCAGCCAGGCGACGGCCCACGCCAGCAGCGTCACAGGGCGCGCCTTGCGGCGTTGAACCAGTGATTCAGCAGGGTCGGGCGCTGGGCAAAGTGCAGATGCAGATAGCTGGCAAAAGTATTGCCCACCTGCCAGCCAGCCGCCCACTGGCGCAGTACCTCACCATCGCGGGTTTTACGGCACGCCAGCGTCGCCGGGAGGTCCGTCGTAAAGTCGGAGTAGTGGAATTCGTGGCCGCGCAGGATCTCCCCGGCGGCGGCCAGCAGGGTTGAGGTGGTCGCCCGGGCTTCACAGTAGCCAAAGCGCGTCAGTTTCGTCCCCATCCGGCTGTGACCGGGCAGAATGCCCGCCAGGCGGTGAGTCTCGCCGTTGAGATCGCACAGGGTATCGCCGAGAGCCATCAGCCCACCACACTCCCCGTAGATCGCCACGCCGCGCCGATGTGCCGCCCGGATCTGCGCCAGCATCGGCTCATTCGCCGCCAGCTGCGCCGCGTGCAGTTCGGGATAGCCGCCGCCAAACCAGATCATTTGACACTCGGGCAGCGTCCGGTCATGCAGAGGGCTGAAACGGACGATCCTGACCCCGGCCTGCTCCAGCAGCTGCAGGTTATCGGGGTAGTAAAAATTGAAGGCGTCATCATCGGCCAGCGCGAGGGTCAGACCGGCTCCGGCATCCGCCGTCGGCATCTCCGGCCATACGCCCACCGGGAGATGAGGCAGCGGACACAGGGCAAGGAGACGGTCGATATCGAGGGTCGTTTCCAGCGCCAGCGAGAAACCCTGCCAGGCATCGCGAAGCAGGCCCGACTCGCGGGCGCTGACCAGCCCGAGATGACGCTCAGGCAGGGAGATATCCTTTTGTACCGGAACATAACCCAGCACCGGGAGTTCGCAGTAGTGCTCAATGGCGGTTTTCAGCAGCTGATAATGGCTGTCGCTGTTGACCCGGTTGACGATAACCCCGGCAATATTGAGGCGCGGATCGAAGTGCTGAAAGCCCATCACCGTAGCGGCAATCGAGGTAGAAACCGCTTTGCCATCCACCAGCAGAATGACCGGGCAGCCCAGCTGGCGTGCCATGGCGGCGGTGCTGCAGTAGTCCGGGTCGGTACCGTAACCGTCGTACAACCCCATCACGCCTTCAATAACCGCCACGTCGGCATGGCGCATCTGCTCGTTAAACAGGGCGTTAAGGGTGGATTCCGGCAGCATAAAGCTGTCGAGGTTGCGGGAAGGCACGCCGGATACCGCGCTGTGCCAGCCGGTATCCAGATAGTCAGGGCCCACTTTGCAGGGCTGGACGCGCAGCCCGCGACGCTTAAGCGCCCCGAGCAGACCAAGCGTAACGGTGGTTTTCCCACAGCCGCTTGCGGTCCCGGCAAGAATAAATGCGTAACGCCCTGCTGACATACACTAAATCCTGTGCTGAAAGCGTGAAAGCAGGCGTAATCAGGCCCGGCCCGAAGACCGTGCGTATCTGACCCACCCACTTCCCACCGAAGTTGTTGAGTGATTACCAGCAGGCCGGTCTTCTGACTTAGCGTCATCCTCACCTGCCCTTCCCGAACTTGCGATCGGTGGTTTTGCAGGGTCGTCAGCATTACAGCAGCGGGGGCTGTGGGGGACTTATACCCGTCATACTTCAAGTTGCCTCTTTGTTGGCTGCAACTCGAATTATTTTGGGTATGCACTCCCTTCCCAGCCATATTTCTATGGCAAACCTGTTGGCTTAATAATAGAACCCGGGAAGTGTATCCCTCTGTCAGGAATGATTTTTTGCGCTATGACAATGAATCGGATCGGATATGGCTGGATGGCGAGGAGGATCTGAAGGGGATTGCGGAGAATCACGCGGTGAGAGGGAGACTCTCACCGCGGGGAAAAACTTACTCGCCTTTCGGCTCGGCGGCTTTCTGCTCGCCCATGACTTTCAGTTTTTTGGAGATGTCGCGACGCTCTTTCGACAGCTCGGCGTTTTTGATGATGTAGTCATCAACGCGGTCTTCGTAGTCGGTCTTCATGCTCGCGATGATGCCCTGAATGGCCTCAACGCTCATGCCCGGCTTGATATAGTCGCTGAGGTTGTCCAGCAGCAGCACACGTTTCTGGTTGTCACGGATCTTTTTCTCAACGTCCTGAATTTCGCGCTGCAGTTTGTTTTTGCGACGAAACAGGCGAACAAATTCCAGAACATCCTGGAACGAAGGCTTGATGATTTCCATTTTTACACCCCTGATAATTGAAATTCGGATTCGTTTAACGCGGCCACCGTAGTCTGAACCTTACGGACTTACACAAAATCATTCAAGACCAAAGGCCGCACTCTGCGACGCAGACCCGGCGGCACCAGGCGCTGATTTTTACACTGTGGCCATCATAACCTTAACCGGGCTGAATCGAAACAACCTTGCAGCGCGGGCGCTGCGGCTGGAGATTATTTGCGCAATGCCCGGCAGATTAAGTGTGATAGCAACTCCAGCTGACGCGCCAGTTCACTGCTTAACCAGACGTAGCCGTGGATGGGCGTCTCCACCAGGCTCTCCCCATCCCGGGCGTCGATCAGCTGGCGCAGTTCGGCGGCAATCTCGCTTAGCCGTGCGCTGTTGGCGCGAATAGGCTGAGGGTTTCCTTCATACAGCGCATGAGCGATGGTCAGCAGGGTTTGCTGGGTCATCTGCTGGGTTTCACGCAGGGTCCGCGCATTCAGCATCACAAAGTGGCTGTCGCGGGAAGCCCAGTACGCGTTGATTTGCAGCTCCAGCATGCAGACCAGATTGCGGTTAACGGTCTGGATCGCTTCGAAAATCGATTTCTGGATATGGGTCTCTTTGCTGGCTGGGGTGATCAGCGCACGCATTTTCACCACGTCATTCAGCATCTGCTGCAGCCGCTTTTCCAGCCGCGGCCTTTCCACCAGATTGGGCGAGAATCCGGCCTGATAGACGCGATTGAACTGGGTAACGTAGTGGGCCATCTGGATCCGCCAGTGCAGAAAGGCCCGCTGGGGCCAGATACCGGTAAACAGCATAGCCAGCAAAGAACCGAGGATCACATCGCCCCCGCGCCACAGGGCGGTATGCATATCGCCTGCGGGCGCGCCCACCACCACCGCCAGAGTGATACCGATTAACAGTGCCTGGTAAGGCTTTTTGCCCAGCGCCAGGAAGCCGCACAGAAACATCCCGGCGGCGCACCACAGCAGCATTAACGGCAGTGAGATCAGTTCGAGCTTTAGCGCCACCAGACCCAGCACCGAGCCGAGAATTGTACCGCCGATACGATCAAAGGCACGCGGAACCACGTTACCCCAGAAGGAGATCGGCCCCATAATCACCACCAGGGTGATCAGCGGCCAGGTCCCTTCCGGTACGTCAAGCAGACGCACCAGCAGAAAGGTGAGAATAAACGCCAGCGCAATCCGCACGCCGTGAACAATCCGGTAGTGGCGGTAGAGGCGTATTTCAAAAGGACTAAGAGACTTATCGGGACGCACAGCCGTTCTCCGGCAAAGGTCTGAAAGGCACAATTGTACCGGTTTTTCCACGAAGGGCATTACCCTCCGCGGTTGAACCTTGTCCGGTCAGGCCTTATGGTGAATATAGTCGCTGAGACGGGAGAAGAAACCGCCCTTCTCCACCGCTTCGAGCGTCATCAGCGGCAGGTGCGCCACGAGCTTATCCCGGTCGTAGAGTTCAATTTCCCCCACCTGCTGATGGGCAGCAATCGGCGCATCCAGTTCTTTGCCATTCAGACTATAGCGGGCTTTGATATGGGGCAGTTCCGCTTTTGGCAGGGCCAGCCAGAAATCCTGCTCGGTGCCAAGCGCGATCTGCTCTTTATCGCCGTACCAGATCCGCTCATGGGCCAGCTGTTTGCCTTTTTGCAGGATCTGCACGGTATCAAAGTTTTGCTGACCCCAGTGCAGGAGCTTCCGGGCCTGATCTTCACGCCCTTTCGGGCTTTCTGCACCCATAATCACCGCGATCAGCCTCCGCTGGCCATCAACCGCCGAGGCAATCAGGTTAAAGCCCGCTCCAGAGGTGTGGCCGGTTTTCAGGCCATCGACGTTAAGCGACTTATCCCACAATAGGCCGTTGCGGTTCTGCTGGGTGATCCCGTTCCAGGTCAGGCTTTTCTCGCTGTACATATGGTAGAACTCAGGCTCGCCGTGAATAATGGCGCGGGAGAGTACCGCCAGGTCGAAAGCTGAACTGTGTTGGCCTGGCGCATCCAGACCGTGGACGGTCTCGAAGTGGGTATCGCGCAGATTCAGCTTTGCCACATAGTCGTTCATCATTTTCACAAACTGCGGCTGACCACCGGCAACATAGTCGGCCAGCGCCACGCAGGCATCGTTGCCGGAATCGACAATCAGCCCACGGCTCAGGTCGCGAACAGAAACCTGCTCCCCGGCTTTGAGGAACATCAGCGATGAGCCGTTAAAGACCGGATTACCCTTTGCCCAGGCGTCCGGCCCCACGGTGACCCGATCGTCGGCGGTGATGCGGTGGCTGTCGATGGCGCGATCCACTACGTAGCCGGTCATCAGTTTGGTCAGGCTGGCGGGATTGCGCTGCTGGTGTTCGTTCCCGGCGGTCAGGATCTGGCCGGTGGTATAGTCCATTAATACCCAGGAACCTGCCTGGACGGCGGGCGGTGGCGGAGCAAAATCCGGTGTCTCGGCAAGGGCGGACGAAATACTCGTGGCGAGTAAAGATACAGCAATAAACAAGCGGGCTTTCAACAGCATATCCTCAGTGATTCATTCGGCGTCCTTTGTACGGAAACAGATATGTCCTGGCTTCGGCAAATTGAAAGTAAATATGACAGAGAAAGGCAGAAAACAGGCGCGATTGCCAGACTCGCGCCCTCTTCCTCGTTAGATCTCCGCGGCTCTCAACTCATTCCTGCCGACTTTAGCGAGCAGATAATTTTTAAGTGCCGTTGAACCTTTCCGTTCGAAATATTTATAGGATAAATGCGAAAGTATCAACGTCAGCAAAGACGCCGCAATAAAAACAGCCAACCCTTTCTCTGAATGCAGTAAATACTTCTTAACTAAATGCATTACAGGATTATGCAGCAAATATACCGAGAAAGAAATCTCACCCAGATAGAACAGCACTCCCGGAATGTAGTTATCTAACCATTTAGCGTTAAAGACCAGCGCAGCAAAAAGCAAAGCCATAAATAATGCAGATGATTTCAGCCCGTGGTCATTGATGCCATGATAAAAACACCCGTATGCAACCACACTCAATGCAACAATTAATAACGGTAGTGAAATCACCGCCGGAACATTTTTAAATTTAGCATATAGCAGAGCTATGCTTACGCCCAAAATAAATTCATACATTATAGGATTAGTGATGAACCCTAAAAATTCAGATTTGTATGGATAGCCTTCAACACCAAGAGTCGGCGTGAACCCTGAACAAATCGGAATAATGATGAGTGCCACCGTAAACATCATAAACAGCGCTATCATTTTCCGCCTGAAAATAAATGATAATGCCATTAAGGCATAAAAATACATCTCATAGTTAAGCGTCCATCTGACACCCGTAATGGAATTCACATCTATATAAGCAGGCGCATATTCCATGGTGGCTGGCATAAACATAAAAGAACGAATAAAATTTAATGTTTTATCGTCGTAGTGAAACGTACTCATCGCTCCGCCAATCGCGAAACCGAGTATAATAAAGAACAAATACGCCGGATAAATTCTTGAAAAGCGGTTAACCACAAAATTTATAGCTGACGATTTACTCTGCCCTGAATAAACCATGATAAAACCACTCAGAATAAAAAAAATGGTCACACCTAAACCACCTGAATTGAAAACTGCCGATACCCACCGATTATCTAAATCAAGATTAAGTTGCCATTTGTAGTGAAACAAAACAACAATAATTGCGGCAATGCCGCGCAGAGCCTGAATTGTTTTAAGTGAATGTGCCGACATACCGGATTCCAGTTTTTTTTAGCCGACAATAATACCACCCCTGGTGCCAGGTCATCAACGTGTCCGGGGCTTGCTGGCCAGGCGCTCGTCCATCAGAATCGATGATTTCAGTCGGGCCTAAATATGGTTTACCATAGAGGAATGGTCGTTTTATGCCGCTGATTGTCATGGCGTTTGATGTACAATCAATGTCGTAAGAAGGCGATTTACAATTCAAATTCAGTTACATACAACATCAGGCGTGTACATCAGGTGACAGTTAAAAACAACGACGGACAGAACACTTTTCTCTTTCACGATTATGAAACCTTCGGCACCCGTCCGGCGCTCGACAGACCCGCGCAGTTTGCCGCTATCCGCACCGATGAAGACTTCAACGTTATCGGCGAGCCGGAGGTGTTTTACTGTAAGCCCGCCGATGACTATCTCCCCCAGCCGGAAGCGGTGCTGATTACCGGCATTACGCCGCAGGAAGCGCTCGCCAAAGGCGATAACGAGGCGGCGTTTGCCCGACGTATTCACGATCTGTTTACGGTGCCGAAAACCTGCGTGGTGGGCTATAACAACATCCGTTTTGACGATGAAGTGACGCGTAACATTTTTTATCGTAATTTCTACGATCCCTACGCCTGGAGCTGGCAAAACGATAACTCCCGCTGGGATCTGCTCGACGTTATGCGCGCCTGCTATGCCCTGCGCCCGGACGGGATCAACTGGCCGGATAACGACGACGGCCTGCCCAGCTTCCGCCTGGAACATCTGACTCGCGCCAACGGTATCGAGCACAGCAACGCCCACGATGCGATGGCCGATGTCTACGCCACCATCGCCATGGCGAAACTGGTGAAATCCCGCCAGCCGAAGCTGTTTGACTATCTCTACACGTACCGCAATAAGCGCAAGCTGGCGACCCTGATCGATGTCCCGCAGATGAAACCGCTGATGCACGTCTCGGGCATGTTTGGCGCAACGCGCGGCAATACCAGCTGGGTCGCCCCTCTGGCCTGGCATCCGGATAACCGAAACGCGGTGATTATGGTGGACCTGGCCGGCGACATGTCTCCGCTGCTGGATCTCAACGCCGATGAACTGCGCGAGCGCCTCTATACCGCCAAAGCGGATCTCGGCGATAACGCCGCCGTGCCGGTCAAACTGGTGCATCTGAACAAGTGCCCGGTGCTGGCACAGGCCAACACGCTGCGACCGGAAGATGCGGCACGTCTCGGCGTTGACCGCCAGCGCTGCCTGGATAACCTGCAGATCCTGCGCAATAACCCGCAGGTTCGCGATAAAGTGGTGGCGCTGTTTGCCGAAGCGGAGCCGTTCGCGGTGGTGGATAACGTCGATACCCAGCTCTATAACGGCTTCTTTAGCGATGCGGACCGCGCGGCGATGAAAATCGTCCTTGAGACCGATCCGCAGAATCTCCCGGCGCTGGATATTACCTTTGCCGATGCGCGTATCGATAAGCTGCTGTTTAACTACCGGGCGCGTAACTTCCCCGGCACGCTGGATGAGCAGGAGCAGCAGCGCTGGCTCAACCATCGTCGCGACGTCTTTTCCCCGGAGTATTTACAGGATTATGCCCAGCGGCTGGAGATGCTCTATAACCAGTATGCGGATAATAGCGAGAAGCAGGCGCTGCTGAAGGCGCTGTATCAGTACGTGCAGACGATTGTCTGACGGGTTCTCCCGCTACTGGCCGGTAGCGGGAGAGAAGGTAAATCAGGCTTTCTTCACCGTAATGCTCCAGGCCGCATCGCCGACCTGCTGGAAATCAGTGATAGCGTGCCCCTCTTCTGCCGCCCACTGTGGAATCGCTTCCGTCGCCTGAGTGCAGTCGAACTCAATCACCAGCTCATCGCCGCTGACCATTTCTGCCAGCGCGGCTTTTGCTTCGATCAGAGGAAACGGGCAAACCTGGGTTACCACGTCGAGTTTTTTAATCGCCATTTTTAGCTCCTTTGCTTAAGCCGCTGCGCGGGCCAGTTTCGCCTTCTGCTGCGGGCGTACATACAACATCCAGGACGCGGTCCACACGCCGAGGATCATAAAGACCAGTCCGATCCAGCCCTGCCAGGTCAGCATCGCCGTCATCACCAGACCATTACCAATCGAACAGCCTCCGGCAATGCTTGCGCCGAAGCCCATCAGCAGGCCACCGAAGCCGCTACGCAGCGTGGTACCCACATCGGCGGCGCGCACGCGGAATTCGCGGCTGGCCTTCGCGGCAATAAACGAGCCGAGGAAGATCCCCAGTACCAGGAACACGCCCCAGTTCAGGGTCTTGCTGTCACCACCGACCAGATACTGCAGGATATTTGCCGTTGGCGAGGTGATCCCCAGGCCAAACATACGGCCGGTGGCTTCGCTCAGCGGCCAGGCCAGCAGTGCAATCAGGCCGATCAGGATCGCGGTAACAAACGGGTGCCAGCGCTTTTCAAACAGCAGGTGTGCCAGCCCGGTACGACGCGGCGGCAGCGAGGCGACTTTCAGCTTCGGCTTGCGCAGCTCTTTGCTGACCAGCCAGAGGGTCACCACCACCAGCACCGCGATAAGCGGCCAGACGGAGAAGCCGAAGGTTTCCGGGATCGAGTTATGTTCCGTACTGTAGGTTTTCAGGGTCTGGTTCAGGCCGCTTGCGTGCGGGGAGCGCATCACTGCGCTCATAACCATATAGGTCGCCAGCGCAATCCAGCTGCCGATCAGGCCTTCACCGGCGCGATACCAGGTTCCGGTCGCACAGCCGCCCGCGTAGACAATACCGAGACCAAAGACAAAACCGCCGGCAATCGTACCGAGCCACGGGAAGGCACCGGCGTTATAGCTCAGCACGCCCATCTGGATCAGGGCAAAAACACCCACGCTCTGAATGCAGATAGCGATCAGCAGCGCATAGAACATACGGTTGTTTTTGGCGATATACATATCGCGGAAGCCGCCGGTCAGGCAGAAGCGTCCGCGCTGCATCACAAAGCCAAGCAGCGCGCCGCAGAGCAGCCCAGTGAGGATCATCTGTAACATAAAAAGTCATTAACCTGAGAAATAGCAAAACAGAAATTATTGCCCACCGGCAATGCCAGGACCAATAACCAAAGAATCTAAGTCAGAACGGAATGATATTAACATCTGAAAATAAAAACCGGAGGCCTGAGCCTCCGGTTTATTGACATCCGGCAGATAAATTATGCGGCGTCGTCGTACTGCGGAACCGGGTTACGGAAGCTGCGGGTCACGCAGGCCAGATAAATCAGGCCGATGGTGCCCCAGATCAGGCCGAGGATCATTGAGCTCTGCTCAAGGTTGACCCACAGCGCGCCCACGGTCATCGCGCCACACATCGGCAGGACCAGGTAATTGACGTGGTCTTTCAGCGTTTTGTTACGCTTCTCGCGGATCCAGAACTGGGAGATCACCGACAGGTTAACGAAGGTGAAGGCCACCAGCGCACCGAAGTTAATCAGCGCCGTTGCGGTTACGAGGTCGAATTTAATCGCCAGCAGTGCCACCGCGCCAACCAGCAGTACGTTCCAGGCCGGAGTACGCCATTTCGGGTGTACATAGCCGAAGAAACGGCTCGGGAACACGCCGTCGCGGCCCATGACGTACATCAGACGAGAGACGCCCGCGTGTGCCGCCATACCGGACGCCAGTACGGTAATAGTAGAGAAAATCAGCACGCCAAACTGGAAGGTTTTACCCGCCACGTAGAGCATGATTTCCGGCTGAGACGCTTCCGGATCTTTAAAGCGAGAGATATCCGGGAAGTAGAGCTGCAGGAAGTAGGAGGCAGTGATAAACACCAGGCCACCAATCAGCGCCGTCAGGAAAATCGCCTTCGGGATCACGCGCTCTGCGTCTTTGGTCTCTTCAGACAGGGAGCTGATCCCGTCAAAGCCAAGGAACGAGAAGCAGAGAATAGTCGCACCGGTAATCATCGGCACCACGTGTGCTTCCGGGCCCCAGAACGGCTTCGCGCTCGTCAGGGTACCTTCACCTTCGCCGTGAGCCACGCCGTAGATGATCAGGCCGACAATCACCGCCACGATACCCATCTGCAGGATAACGATAACGGTGTTGAAGTTAGCAACGGACTTGATGCTGCGCAGGTTGCAGATGGTCATAAAGCCCACCAGCGCCACAACAAAGATCCATGACGGAACGTTCGGCACCAGCGCTTCAAAATAGATTTTCGCCAACAGGATGTTGATCATTGGCATAAAGAGGTAGTCCAGCAGGGACGACCAGCCCACCATAAAGCCAACGGTCGGGCTAATGGATTTCTGGGCGTAGGTATAAGCCGAACCCGCGGACGGGAAGCGACGAACCAGCTTGCCATAACTCAGGGCGGTAAACAGGATAGCCACCAGCGCGAAACCGTAAGCGGTCGCCACGTGGCCTCCGGTCAGGCCGGAAACGATACCAAAGGTATCAAACAGCGTCATTGGCTGCATGTAGGCCAGGCCCATCATAACAACCGGAATCAGCGTAAGCGTTTTACGCAATTCCACGCGAGAGGTGTTTGGAGTAACGTTATGCGACATGGTGGTTCCCCTTAACGGTGATAGCCATGGCGTAAGCGAAAAATTGCCCCATTATGTGTATTCCTCGGCGACAACAACTGTCGGTTTTGAAGTAAATATCTATCCGGTACGAAGCCCGGCCTCTTTGTTTTGAATGATGTTTCCTGAGTGCAAAAAAATAACCGACGCGTTTAACGTCGGTTAGTTGCATTTTTTGCAGGCGGCATATTTTGCCCCAAATTGAGGCGCGATGACAAGAGAATGAAAAGCAGATTGCCTACTAAAATTGGTAACCGCTTGATAAACCGACAGTGGCCGGATCGCCACCGCACGATTTGTTCATTTTTGCGCCAGATTTTGCTTACTCCAGCGGCATTACCAGCGGGTCAGGATATTGATACTCAAATCCCAGCTCGTTACAGATCCGGTTTCCGTCGATAAGTTTGCCTTTTCCCGGGTCGGTCGACGGGGTAAATACCGGCGGTTCCAGCTCAAGCTGGCGTGCCATCTGCGGATAAAATGTCTCGCGGGAAGGATGCTGCGGCGCACAGATATTGTAGATATGCCCGCCCTTCGGTGCCTGCAATAGCAGGGTAATCGCGGCAACCACATCGTCCAGATGCACCAGGTTCACGCCGTGTCCGCCATCGGCAGCGGATTTTCCTGCGAGGAAACGCCCCGGATGACGGTCCGGCCCCACCAGCCCGGCGAGGCGAAGGATATCAACCGAGGTACCGGGGAGGTTATGCAGCCAGTCTTCCAGCTCTTTCAGCACCGTGCCGCTGGCGGTCACCGGCTCACGGGGACTGCTCTCTTTAATCAGGCCCTCGGTACGCCCATAGACGGAGGTCGAGCTGGTAAAGAGGATACGCGGAACGCCACGGGCCAGAGCGGTATCAACGACTTCCTGCACCGCCTGTAGGTAGAAGTCGGCATCCGGGCCGCTGCGCCGGGCGGGCAGCGTCAGCACCAGCGCATCGACATTCATTAATGCATCCAGGTCATCCGGGTCGCAGACCAGCTCCGGCTCCAGACGCAGCGGATAACTGTCAATTCCGCACATTCGTGCGGCTTCCACGCCGTCGAGGGTCGTCTTGCTCCCGGTGACCTGCCAGCCTCGCGCATTCAGCGACAGTGCCAGCGGCATACCTAACCAACCCAGACCAATAATGGCGACCTTTTTCATCTCTGCTCTCCTGAACGCTAACCACTTACTGCATTAAGGCTACGCCAGGGCAACGGAACTGACAATTTATACCGTCTGGATGAAATGAATTAATGATCAAAAAAAAGGGCTTGCCTTCGATAAGGTAAGTGGTTTAGGTTTAATGCCATCAATGCATAAGCATTCACTGGAATTTTTTATGACACGCGTTCAGTTCAAACATCACCATCATCACCATCACCCTGACTAGTCTTTCAGGCGATGTGTGCTGGAAGACAGTTAGATCTTCCAGAGGTGCATGAACGCAAGAGAGCCCCCGGAAGATCATCTTCCGGGGGCTTTTTTTTGGACCGAATTCAGGCAGACACGACAGGAATGAAGAGGAAAATAAAGAATGTTAGATAATACCCGCTTACGTATCGCAATTCAGAAATCAGGCCGACTGAGCGAAGACTCACGCGAACTGCTGGCCCGCTGCGGTATCAAGGTCAACCTGCACACCCAGCGTCTGATTGCGCTGGCGGAAAATATGCCGATTGATATTCTGCGCGTACGTGATGACGACATTCCTGGCCTGATTATGGATGGCGTGGTCGACCTCGGGATTATCGGTGAAAACGTTCTGGAAGAAGAGCTGCTCAGCCGTCGCGCTCAGGGCGAAGACCCACGCTATTTCACCCTGCGTCGCCTCGATTTCGGCGGCTGCCGTCTGTCGCTGGCCACCAACGCCGACGAAACCTGGGACGGCCCTACTGCCCTCGACGGTAAACGTATCGCCACCTCTTACCCGCACCTGCTCAAGCGCTACCTCGACCAGAAAGGTATCTCCTTTAAATCCTGTCTGCTGAACGGCTCTGTGGAAGTCGCTCCGCGCGCGGGTCTGGCCGACGCTATCTGCGACCTGGTTTCTACCGGCGCAACCCTTGAGGCCAACGGCCTGCGCGAAGTCGAAGTGATTTATCGCTCCAAAGCCTGTCTGATCCAGCGCGACGGCGAGATGGCCGACGCCAAACAGCAGCTGATCGATAAACTGCTGACCCGTATCCAGGGCGTGATTCAGGCCCGCGAATCCAAGTACATCATGATGCACGCGCCGACCGAGCGTCTGGAAGAAGTGATCGCCCTGCTGCCGGGTGCGGAACGTCCGACCATTCTGCCGCTGGCAGGCGATCAGCAGCGCGTTGCCATGCATATGGTCAGCAGCGAAACCCTGTTCTGGGAAACGATGGAGAAACTGAAGGCGCTGGGCGCCAGCTCTATCCTGGTTCTGCCTATTGAGAAGATGATGGAGTAACGCCCGTGAGCTTCGAGACCCTTGTAGACTGGAACAGCAGTACCCCGGAACAGCAGCAACAGCTGCTGAAACGCCCGGCGCTTGATTCTTCCGATACCGTCACCCGCACCGTGGCGGCGATCCTTGATAACGTCAAAGCGCGCGGGGATGATGCCCTGCGTGAATACAGCGCTCAGTTCGACAAAACCGAGGTGGCCGCGCTTAAGGTCAGCGCCCGTGAAATCGCCGAGGCCGGTAGCCGTCTTAGCGACGCGCTGAAAACAGCGATGGCCGTGGCGGTTAAGAACATCGATACCTTCCACCAGGCCCAGATTTTGCCTGCCGTGGATGTCGAGACTTTGCCGGGGGTTCGCTGCCAGCAGGTGACGCGTCCGGTGGCTTCCGTCGGGCTCTATATTCCCGGTGGCTCCGCGCCGCTGTTTTCTACCGTGCTGATGCTGGCAACCCCGGCGCGTATCGCCGGATGCCAGCGCGTGGTGCTCTGCTCTCCTCCGCCAATTGCGGATGAGATTCTCTATGCCGCACAGCTCTGCGGCGTGCAGGAGATCTTTAACGTCGGCGGCGCGCAGGCTATCGCCGCCCTCGCCTTCGGGACCGAATCGGTGCCGAAAGTGGATAAGATTTTCGGGCCGGGCAATGCCTGGGTAACCGAAGCCAAGCGCCAGGTCAGCCAGCGTCTTGACGGTGCGGCAATCGATATGCCTGCAGGTCCATCCGAAGTGCTGGTGATTGCCGATGCCGGAGCAACCCCGGATTTTGTCGCCTCTGACCTGCTTTCTCAGGCCGAGCACGGTCCTGATTCTCAGGTGATCCTGCTGACGCCGGATGCCGAAATGGGTCGTCAGGTGGCGCAGGCGGTAGAACGCCAGCTTGCCTCTCTGCCGCGTGCGGAAACCGCCCGTCAGGCGCTCGCCGCCAGCCGGATTATCGTGGCGAAGGATCTGGCCCAGTGCGTGGCGATTTCCAATCAGTATGGCCCGGAGCACCTGATTATTCAGACCCGCAACGCGCGTGACCTGGTGGATGATATTACCAGCGCCGGTTCCGTGTTCCTTGGCGACTGGTCCCCGGAATCCGCTGGCGACTATGCGTCCGGCACCAATCACGTGCTGCCGACCTACGGCTATACCGCCACCAGCTCAAGCCTGGGACTGGCGGATTTCCAGAAGCGCATGACGGTACAGGAACTCTCCCGCGACGGTTTCCTGTCGCTGGCGTCAACCATTGAAACTCTGGCCGCCGCCGAGCGCCTGGACGCTCACAAAAACGCCGTCACGCTGCGCGTCAACGCCCTGAAGGAGCAAGCATGAGCATTGAAGATCTCGCCCGCAAAAATGTCCGCGAGCTGACGCCCTATCAGTCCGCCCGCCGTCTCGGTGGCAAAGGTGACGTCTGGCTGAACGCCAATGAATACCCGACGGCGGTGCCGTTTGATTTAACCCAGCAGAGCCTGAACCGCTATCCGGAGTGCCAGCCGAAGGCGGTCATTGAAAACTATGCCCAGTATGCGGGCGTGAAACCGGAGCAGGTTCTGGTCAGCCGTGGCGCGGACGAAGGGATCGAACTGCTGATCCGCGCGTTCTGCGAGCCGGGCCAGGATGCCGTGCTCTTCTGTCCGCCGACTTACGGTATGTACAGCGTCAGCGCCGAAACCATCGGCGTGGCCTGGCGTACGGTTCCGGCACTGGAAGACTGGCAGCTCGATTTGCAGGGCATCGCCGACCAGCTCGACGGCGTGAAGATCGTCTATGTGTGCAGCCCGAATAACCCGACCGGGCAGATTATCAATCCTCAGGATATTCGCACCCTGCTGGAGATGACCCGGGGCAACGCTATCGTCGTCGCCGATGAAGCCTATATTGAGTTCTGCCCGCAGGCGTCGCTGGTAAGCTGGCTGGCCGAGTATCCGCACCTTGTCGTGCTGCGTACCCTGTCGAAAGCCTTTGCCCTTGCGGGCCTGCGCTGTGGCTTCACGCTGGCAAATGAAGATGTTATTGCTCTGCTGATGAAAGTGATTGCGCCTTATCCGCTCTCAACGCCGGTGGCGGATATCGCCGCTCAGGCTCTGAGCCCGCTGGGTATTGTGGCGATGCGCGAGCGGGTGGCGAAGATTCTGGTCGAGCGCCAGTATCTGGTTGCCGCACTGCGGGATATTCCCTGTGTCGAAGCCGTCTGTGATTCGGAAACCAACTATATTCTTGCGCGGATCGCAACGTCGAGCGCGGTCTTTAAATCTCTGTGGGATCAGGGCATTATCCTGCGTGATCAAAACAAACAACCCTCCTTAAGCGGCTGCCTGCGTATTACCATCGGCACCCGTGAAGAGAGCCAGCGCGTCATCGACGCCTTACGTGCGGAGTCTGTATGAGTCAGAAGTACCTCTTTATCGATCGTGATGGCACCCTGATTGGCGAGCCACCAACGGATTATCAGGTAGACCGCCTGGAGAAGCTGGCCTTTGAACCGCAGGCGATCCCGGTCCTGCTGCAGCTGCAAAAAGCGGGCTACAAGCTGGTGATGATCACTAACCAGGATGGCCTGGGCACCGACAGCTTCCCGCAGGCGGATTTCGACGCCCCGCACGATTTGATGATGCAGATTTTCACCTCCCAGGGCGTGGTGTTTGACGAAGTACTGATTTGCCCGCACCTGCCGGCCGATAACTGCGACTGCCGCAAGCCGAAAACCCAGCTGGTCACCGCGTATCTGGCCGAAGAGGCGCTGGATAAAGCCAATAGCTATGTGATTGGCGACCGCGCCACCGATATCGAGCTGGCGGACAATATGGGCATTACCGGCCTGCGCTATAACCGCGAAACTCTCAACTGGGCGGCCATTGGCGAACAGCTGACCCGTCGCGACCGCTACGCGCACGTGGAGCGTAATACCAAAGAGACGCAGATCGACGTTAAGCTCTGGCTCGACCGCGAAGGCGGCAGCAAAATCAATACCGGCGTCGGCTTCTTCGACCATATGCTGGATCAGATCGCCACCCACGGCGGCTTCCGCATGGAGATCGCAGTAAAAGGCGACCTCTATATTGACGATCACCACACCGTAGAAGACACCGGTCTGGCGCTCGGCGAAGCATTGAAAATGGCGCTGGGCGACAAGCGCGGCATTAACCGCTTTGGCTTTGTGCTGCCGATGGACGAATGTCTGGCCCGCTGTGCGCTGGATATCTCCGGCCGTCCGCACCTGGAGTATAAAGCCGAGTTTACCTACCAGCGCGTGGGCGATCTCAGCACTGAGATGATCGAGCACTTCTTCCGCTCGCTCTCCTATACCATGGCGGTAACCCTGCACCTGCGTACTAAAGGCAAGAATGATCACCACCGCGTGGAGAGCCTGTTTAAAGCCTTTGGCCGCACCCTGCGCCAGGCCATCCGCGTTGAGGGCGATACCCTTCCCTCCTCGAAAGGAGTGCTGTGATGAACGTGGTGATCCTCGATACGGGCTGTGCCAATCTGAATTCGGTTAAGTCCGCCGTCAGCCGTCACGGCTACGATCCCGTGGTGAGCCGCGATCCGGACGTGGTGCTGCGCGCCGATAAGCTTTTCCTGCCCGGCGTCGGAACCGCTCAGGCGGCGATGGATCAGCTACGCGAACGCGAGCTTATCGAACTGATTAAGGCCTGTACCCAGCCGGTGCTGGGGATCTGCCTCGGCATGCAGCTGCTGGGCCGCTTTAGCGAAGAGAACCAGGGCGTTGATCTGCTGGGTATTATCGACGAAGCCGTGCCTAAAATCCCCGACGTCGGCCTGCCGCTGCCGCATATGGGCTGGAACCGGGTCAACGCCAAAGCAGGCCATCGTCTGTTCCAGGGCATTGAGGACGACGCCTATTTCTACTTTGTTCACAGCTATGCCATGCCGGTGAATGCCAGCACCATTGCCCAGTGCAACTACGGCGAGCCATTTACCGCCGCCGTGCAGAAAGATAACTTCTACGGCGTTCAGTTCCACCCGGAGCGCTCAGGCGCGGCGGGCGCGCAGCTGCTGAAAAATTTCCTGGAGATGTAATGATTATTCCGGCGTTAGATTTGATTGATGGCACGGTGGTGCGTCTCCATCAGGGCGATTACGCCCAACAGCGTGATTACGGCAGCGACCCGCTCCCGCGTCTGCAGGCCTATGCGGCCCAGGGTGCGGAAGTCCTGCACCTCGTAGACCTGACCGGTGCGAAAGACCCGGCTAAGCGGCAGATCCCGCTGCTGAAAACCCTGGTTGCCGGGGTAAACGTCCCGGTACAGGTTGGCGGCGGCGTGCGCAGCGAAGAAGACGTTGCGGCCCTGATTGAAGCCGGCGTTGCACGCGTGGTAGTCGGCTCTACCGCGGTGAAAGATCCTGAAATGGTTAAGGGCTGGTTTAAACGCTTTGGCGCCGACGCGCTGGTGCTGGCGCTGGACGTCCGCATTGATGACCAGGGCGTGAAGCAGGTCGCGGTCAGCGGCTGGCAGGAGAACTCCGGCGTCACCCTCGAAGAGCTGGTCGCAACCTATCAGCCTGTCGGTCTGAAGCACGTGCTCTGTACCGATATTTCCCGCGATGGCACCCTGGCCGGCTCCAATGTTTCTCTGTATGAAGAGGTTTGCGCCCGCTACCCGCAGGTGGCGTTCCAGTCATCGGGTGGCATTGGCGATCTTAACGATATCGCCGCCCTGCGCGGAACGGGCGTGCGCGGCGTGATTGTCGGTCGCGCGCTGCTGGAAGGTAAGTTTAACGTAACGGAGGCGATTCAATGCTGGCAAAACGGATAATTCCCTGCCTGGACGTGCGCAACGGGCAGGTCGTGAAAGGCGTCCAGTTCCGTAATCACGAGATTATTGGCGATATCGTCCCGCTGGCAAAACGCTACGCCGAGGAAGGCGCGGATGAACTGGTGTTCTACGATATCACCGCCTCCAGCGACGGCCGCGTCGTGGATAAAAGCTGGGTAGAGCGGGTTGCAGAAGTGATTGATATCCCCTTCTGCGTCGCAGGCGGCATCAAGTCTGCCGAGGATGCCGCGCAGATCCTCTCCTTCGGCGCGGATAAGATTTCTATTAACTCGCCTGCGCTGGCGGACCCGGAGCTGATTACCCGCCTGGCGGATCGCTTTGGCGTGCAGTGTATTGTGGTCGGAATTGATACCTGGTTCGACGAGACCACCGGCAAGTATCACGTTAACCAGTACACCGGCGACGAGAGCCGCACCCGCATCACCACCTGGGAGACCCTCGACTGGGTGCAGGAAGTGCAGAAACGCGGTGCCGGGGAGATCGTCCTGAATATGATGAATCAGGACGGCGTGCGTAACGGCTACGATCTGGTACAGCTGAAAAAGGTCCGCGACCTGTGCCGCGTCCCGCTGATTGCCTCCGGCGGCGCGGGTACCATGGAGCACTTCCTGGAAGCCTTCCGTGATGCGGGCGTCGATGGCGCGCTGGCGGCGTCGGTGTTCCACAAGCAGATTATCAATATTGGTGAATTAAAAGCGTACCTGGCAAATCAGGGCGTGGAGATACGGATATGTTAACAGAGCAACAACGCAGCCAGCTGGACTGGGAAAAAACCGACGGCATGTTACCGGCCGTGGTGCAGCACGCCGTTTCCGGCGAAGTGCTGATGCTGGGCTATATGGACAGAGACGCGCTGGCCAAAACCGAAGCCAGCGGCAAAGTCACCTTTTTCTCACGCAGCAAGCAGCGCCTGTGGACCAAAGGTGAAACCTCCGGGCATTTCCTGAACGTCGTCAGCATTACGTCAGACTGCGATAACGACACCCTGCTGGTGCTCGCCGACCCGATTGGCCCGACCTGCCACACCGGCAGCTCCAGCTGCTTCGGCGACAGCAGCCACCAGTGGCTGTTCCTGTATCAGCTTGAGCAACTGCTGGCTTCGCGCAAAACCGCCGACCCGGCCAGTTCTTATACGGCCAAACTGTACGCCAGCGGCACCAAACGCATTGCGCAGAAAGTTGGCGAAGAAGGGGTAGAAACCGCCCTCGCCGCCACCGTGAACGACCGCGAGGAGCTGACTAACGAAGCTTCGGATCTGATGTATCACCTGCTGGTGCTACTGCAGGATCAGGATCTGGATTTAACGGCGGTGATTGAGAACCTGCGGGCAAGACATCAATAAGCCTGAAAAAAACCGGGCGCTTTATCCGCCCGGTTTTTTTAGATTTCGCGACGCTGCCGATAGTTATGCAGGGCGCTTTGCGTCAGAACAATACCCACCCCTGCAATAAGCCCCAGTATTAAAGACACCAGCACGACCATGATTCTGGTTTTGTTCTCTTCCTCCTGAGGCGCCGTCGGCTCAACGACATAGAAGAAAGTGCCAATCTTCATTTTCTCAGGCTCAAGCGCGGCCAGCTTCAGCAGCTGTTCCTGCGTATTCAGGTACTCATCGGCATAGTTTCGCTGCGAGTCTGCGTCTTTTCTAATCACCACCACGCCGTCACCGGCTTCACGCGAGGTCTGAGACTCAATACGCTGAGCGCGCTGCTCTTTGGCTAATTTTTCCTGTATCGCCAGCGATGCCGTCAGTTCCTGTTTTCTCAGCGTGATATTGGTGTTCAAATCATTAATCAGCTGCTTCCCGACGTCCTGATTGACCTGCTCAACCAGGGTTCTGAGGCTGCTGTCTAACTGCTCAGGCGCACCAGCAACATAGCTGATTTTAATCGGAGAGGCGCTGTTCGGTGACGGCAACTGCGTCATCTTCAGGACATCTGTACGGACCGTCTCTTTGTACTCATCCTGCATTATCCGCGCAGACAGCAAAGCGGAGAAACGATCAAAGGTCGCAGCGCGAATATCAGAAATAGAAGGTATAAACGTCTCCGCTGCCCCCTCTTTTCTCACGCCCGACGGATACAGCAGTAACAGGGTATTTGTATAATCCGCCACCTGCCCGGTTTCCGGCATCGACACCACGGCCGTTGAAATCCATTTAGGTTTGTGGAAGATAAGGTAAGCAGTTGCGATAATCAGTGTAAAAACCAGAGTGCAGAGAATAATTTTTTTGCCCTTCCAGAGCTGTAACAGAAGATCAAACATATCGACCTCCTGATTTTCTGTGATTCCCTTTTGTTCACGACGCTCAGTGCTGTGCATAATAGCCTTTAAAAGTGTGTTATCTCATTATGATTGTAGTGGTCACTACCATAACCGCCATAAGATTTTGATTAATAGTGCGATTAAATGTATGCCATGGTGACTATTCATATTAAAAATGTTACTGCATCACATACGACCTCATTGCCCCCCAAAACGTAAAAAGGCCCTGATAAAGGCCTTTTACGTCGATGGTGATGCGATTTAGTCGCTGCCGAACAGATCGCGGGTATAAACCTTATCCGCCACGTCTGCCAGCTCTTTTGCCATCCGGTTGGAGATAATCACGTCGGCTTCTTGCTTAAACGCATCCAGATCGCGCACGACGCGGGAGTGGAAGAACTCGTCTTCTTTCATCACCGGCTCATAGACAATGACCTGCACGCCTTTCGCCTTGATTCGCTTCATAATCCCCTGGATAGAAGATGCCCGGAAGTTATCAGACCCGCTCTTCATAATCAGCCGGTACACCCCGACCACCTTCGGCTGGTGAGCAAGGATAGAGTCGGCAATAAAGTCTTTACGCGTGCGGTTGGCATCCACAATCGCCGAAATCAAGTTATTCGGGACGGTGTCATAATTTGCCAGCAGCTGCTTGGTATCCTTCGGCAGGCAGTAGCCGCCGTAGCCAAATGACGGGTTGTTATAGTGATTGCCAATACGCGGATCCAGGCACACCCCTTCGATAATCTGGCGGGTATTCAGACCCAGGCTCTCGGCATAGCTATCCAGCTCGTTAAAGTAGGCCACGCGCATCGCGAGGAAGGTATTGGCGAAGAGTTTAATCGCCTCCGCTTCGGTCGAGTCGGTAAACAATACCGGGATATCGGTTTTGATCGCCCCTTCCTGCAGCAGCGCCGCAAAACGCTCCGCGCGTTCTGAACGCTCGCCGATAACGATACGGGAAGGATGGAGGTTGTCATACAGCGCCTTGCCTTCGCGCAGGAATTCCGGGGAGAAGATCAGGTTATCAATACCCAGTTTGTCTTTTATGGACTGGGTAAAACCAACCGGGATAGTGGATTTGATGATCATGACCGCGTCAGGGTTAATCTCCACCACGTCGCGGATAACCGCTTCAACCGTTGAGGTATTGAAGTAGTTATGTTTCGGGTCGTAATCGGTCGGGGTGGCGATAATGACATAGTCTGCGTCACGATAGGCATCGTGTTTATCGGTGGTGGCGCGGAAGTTGAGAGGCTTCTCGGTCAAATACTGCTGGATCTCGGGATCGACAATCGGCGAGACCTTCTGGTTTAGCATATCCACTTTTGCCTGCACGATATCCAGCGCCACCACCTCATGGTTCTGGGCAATCAGAACACCGTTCGACAGACCAACGTAACCTGTACCTGAGATTGTTATTTTCATTCGTAAGTAACTTCTTTAAGTATGAGTGTCAGGAGGATGGCAGAAGAACCACCGCGAAAGTCGTTATCTGATGGGGTTTTTAACTCTTCCGTTAATCCACTGTCAAGGCACCACCCCGCCTGCTTCCCCCTGCCTCAGGTAGTGATTTATGCTGGTTTTTTTCCTTGCATTTCAGCCGTTGCGCTACCGCCGGGTGCTGGCAGGCAAAAAAAAAGCCCGGTATCAGTTACCGGGCCTTTCATCATCAGGATGCTAAATCAGATTAATCCAGCCATTCCGTATGGAATACACCGTCTTTATCCGTGCGCTTGTAGGTATGCGCCCCGAAGTAGTCACGCTGAGCCTGAATCAGGTTAGCCGGCAGTACCGCAGAACGGTAGCTGTCGTAGTACGCTACGGCCGCAGAGAACGTCGGTACCGGAATACCGTTCTGAACGGCATAGGCCACTACGTCGCGCAGCGCCTGCTGGTATTCATCAGCGATGTTTTTGAAGTATGGTGCCAGCAGCAGGTTCGCGATACCGGCGTTTTCCGCGTAGGCATCGGTAATTTTCTGCAGGAACTGGGCGCGAATAATACAACCGGCACGGAAAATCTTCGCGATTTCACCGTAGTTCAGATCCCAGTTGTTCTCATCGGACGCGGCACGCAGCTGAGAGAAGCCCTGCGCATAGGAGACAATTTTGCCCAGATAGAGCGCACGACGCACTTTCTCAACGAATTCGGCTTTATCACCCGCTGGCTTAGCCTGCGGACCGGACAGCACCTTAGAGGCCGCCACGCGCTGCTCTTTCAGAGAAGAGATATAGCGTGCGAATACGGATTCGGTGATCAGGGACAGCGGCTCGCCGAGATCAAGAGAGCTCTGGCTGGTCCACTTGCCGGTGCCTTTGTTGGCGGCTTCATCCAGAATCACATCAACCAGGTATTTACCCTCTTCATCTTTTTTGGTGAAGATGTCTTTGGTGATGTCGATCAGATAGCTGCTCAGCTCGCCGTTATTCCACTCGGTGAAGGTCTCGGCCAGCTCTTCGTTGGAGAGGTTCAGGCCACCCTTCAGGAGCGCATAGGCTTCAGCAATCAGCTGCATGTCGCCGTATTCGATACCGTTATGTACCATCTTCACGTAGTGGCCCGCACCGTCAGGACCGATATAGGTCACGCACGGCTCGCCATCTTCTGCAACGGCAGCAATTTTGGTCAGGATCGGCGCAACCAGCTCGTAAGCGTCTTTCTGACCGCCAGGCATGATGGAAGGACCTTTCAGGGCGCCCTCTTCGCCACCGGAAACGCCGGTGCCGATAAAGTTAAAGCCCTCAGCAGACAGCTCACGGTTACGACGAATGGTGTCGTGGAAGAAGGTGTTGCCGCCATCAATGATGATGTCGCCTTTATCAAGGTACGGCTTGAGGGAGTCGATAGCCGCATCGGTGCCAGCGCCCGCTTTCACCATCAACAGGATACGACGTGGCGTTTCCAGAGATTCAACAAATTCCTGTACCGTGTAGAACGGAGCCAGTTTCTTGCCCGGATTTTCGGCAATGACTTCTTCCGTTTTATCACGAGAGCGGTTGAAGACGGAGACGGTATAACCACGGCTTTCGATGTTGAGCGCCAGGTTGCGCCCCATCACTGCCATACCGACGACGCCGATCTGTTGCTTGGACATTACATACTCCTGTCAGGTGTGGTCACCGCGACATGTGCGCGGTTTGAATGTGGCTTAGATGTTAACTCAGTAATAGGCAGAATGAATAGCCTTTGCTAACCGATGCCACACTGATTGCCTAATCCTGGACCGTCAGGCCGCACAGGCACAGTGACGGCCGGACCGGGATTACTCTCCGAGTAGCGCGAGAATCTCTTTTGTTTTCTCTTCCATCAGCGCGGTATCTGCGCGAGATTCCACGTTCAGGCGCACAACCGGCTCGGTGTTCGACGAGCGCAGGTTAAAACGCCACTGGGGGAACGCCATACTAATGCCGTCCGTGTGGTCAATCTCCAGCGCATGAATGGAAAAATGCTGCTGAACGCGCGCAATCGCTTCGGCTGGTTTTTCCAGCTTTCTGTTAATTTCACCACTCGCCGGGAACGCCGCCATCCGGTCGCGAACCAGTTCGCCCAGGGATTGTCCTTTCAGGCACAGCAGCTCGGTCACCAGCAGCCAGGGGATCATGCCGCTGTCGCAGTAGGCAAAATCACGGAAATAGTGGTGAGCGCTCATTTCCCCGCCGTAGATCGCATCTTCGGCGCGCATCCGCTCTTTGATAAAGGCGTGACCGGTCTTCGACATCACCGGCGTACCGCCAGCAGCACTCACCACGTCAACGGTGTTCCAGGAGAGGCGCGGGTCGTGGATGATTTTGGCACCCGGATTTTTCTCCAGGAATGCCTCGGCCAGCAGGCCGACAATGTAGTAGCCCTCGATAAACTGTCCACGCTCGTCAAACAGGAAACAGCGATCGAAATCGCCGTCAAAGGCGATACCCAGATCGGCCCCGTGCTCAATCACCGCATTGCGGGTATCGGCGCGACACTCCGGCAGCAGCGGGTTAGGAATGCCGTTGGGGAAGTTGCCGTCCGGGGTATTGTGGACCTTGATAAAAGTCACCGGCACCTTCAATGCCTGGAAGCGGGCCTCAATCGCATCAATCACCGGGCCCGCCGCGCCGTTGCCGGCGTTAATCACCAGCTTGAGCGGCTTCAGGTTCGCCGGGTTGATATAGCCCAGCAGGTGGTCAATATAGGCATCCTGCAGATTGATTTTCTGATAGCTGCCGCGACGGGCTTCGTCTACCGGCGGGAAGTCGTTGGCTTCCGCCAGACGCTGCAAGTCGCGCAGGCCGGTATCGCCGCTGATTGGCCGCGCGCCTTCGCGTACCAGCTTCATCCCGTTGTAGTCCATCGGGTTATGGCTGGCGGTCACTTCGATCCCGCCGTCCACGCCGAGGTGGAAGGTGGCGAAGTAGATCTCTTCGGTACCGGACAGGCCGATATCCAGCACGTCAACGCCCGCATCCTGCAGCCCTTTTGCCAGCGCCAGCTTCAGGGACTCGCTGGTCAGGCGCACATCGCCACCCAGCACGATGTTTTTCGGTTTCAGATACTCGCCATACGCGCGGCCAATTCGCCACGCGATGTCTTCATTCAGTTCGACGCCCAGCTTGCCGCGAATATCGTAGGCTTTAAAACAGGTCAATTGTTGCATTGGTTTCGCTCCTTCGGCCAACCACTCTCCTCCCGCACAAGAGAAACCTGTGCAGGCAGAGTAAACCTATGTTCAGATACGTCCGTAACGGTCTTTTAAACGAACGATGTCATCTTCGCCAAGATAAGAACCGGAACGCACTTCAATAAGATCAAGCGGGATTATTCCCGGGTTTTCCAGACAGTGGGCCACGCCAAGTGGAATATAGATCGACTCGTTCTCACCCAGCAGCCGACACTCTTCTCCCAGCGTCACTTTCGCTGTACCTGCCACCACAATCCAGTGTTCGGCACGGTGGTGGTGCATCTGTAACGACAGCCCCTCACCAGGTTTAACGGTTATCCTTTTCACCTGGTAACCACTGCCGGCATCAATGGAGTCATATTTCCCCCACGGGCGATACACTTCCCGATGGTTATGATGCTCATGGCGACCATCAGCTTTGATCTGCTCCACCACTTTCTTCACATCCTGCACGCGGTTTCGGTCGGCAACCAGCACCGCATCTTTGGTCTGCACGACCACGAGATCTTTTACGCCAATGGTCGTGACCAGTCCGGATTCTGAATAGATATAGCTGTTTTCCGTATCGTGGCCGATCACATCTCCATGATAGACATTACCGTCCGGATCTTTATCACTGATATCCCACAATGATGACCAGGAGCCCACATCGCTCCAGCCAGCATCCATCGGAACCACCACGGCATCGGCCGTTTTTTCCATCACGGCATAGTCAATAGATTCGTCCGGGCAGGCGAGGAATGCCTGTTCGTCAACACGGACAAAGTCCAGATCCGGGTCGACATCCTCCATCGCTTTTTCGCAGGCAGCCAAAATATCGGGACGGAATTTTGCCAGCTCTTCCAGGTAACGTCCGGCACGGAAAAGGAACATGCCGCTGTTCCAGTAGTAATCACCGCTGCTGATATAGGCTTGAGCGGTAGTCAGATCGGGCTTTTCGACGAATTCGGCGACGTCAAACGCGGCGTTTTGACCATCGTCAGATGCTGCAGCACCGCGCCGTATATACCCGTAGCCCGTCTCTGGCTGGTCAGGAACGATACCAAAAGTGACCAGTTTGCCCATTTCCGCAAAGGGTGTTGCACTACGAACAGCCTGGCGGAAGGCTTCTTCATTCTGAATCACATGATCGGCGGCCAGTACCAGAATCAGCGAATCGTCCCCCTGTGGGGAACGTAAGGCAGTCAGTGCTGCAAGCGCAATCGCTGGCGCAGTATTACGCCCTGCAGGTTCGAGGATAATATTTTGCGTCAGCCGATCAAGCTGGCGTAACTGCTCAGCAACGATAAAACGATGCTGCTCATTGCAGATCACCACCGGATTTTCGCATGCAATCCCTTCCAGGCGTCTGACGGTGGTTTGCAGCATCGTCAGCTCTCCTTTCAGGCAGAGGAACTGTTTAGGATAAAGCACGCGGGAACGTGGCCATAGACGGCTACCGGATCCGCCCGCCATGATCACAGGAAAAAGGCTCATATTCATTCAACTCTTTGTTAGCAAAGCATTTACCCACGCCGATAAAGACAGGCATCCCATAGGTTTAAGATGCGGATCTTCCCGGTTGATACTCTCTTTGTAGGCCTCACACTGGCTGAGAGACCATTCTTGCCCGGTGATGCGATCAAGCACCGTGACATTTTCCCCTGTCGTGTGTAACAGCACGGCCGGATTAGTGGTAATCAAATGTCGATTACCCTGCAGCGTTTCCCAGGTTCGCATCGTCAGGCCAGTCTGTTTCTGATGATGGATATCAATGACGTGCGCACTGGCTGCGGTGAGAGCCTCTAAATTATTTCGTGAGACAGGTTCAAACGTGAGCCACTCTTTCGGGCAGGCGCGCAACGCAGGATCGCGCAGATAGTAAAAGAGATACTGCAAACGGCTCTGGAAGTAGATTTTGATACAGGTCGTGGCCTGCTTTTTCCTTTCCAGAAAGCGGCTCAGGACACTGATACGATCGCCGTGATAGCTCCCGATAAAAGTATAGTCATACTCGGGTATGGCGGACGTAGCCGCTACGGGCGCAGGACGACTTTCACTGTAGAAGAGTGGCAAATACTCAAGCTTAAAATCAAAGCTGTCTCTCAGGTCAAACGTAAAGGCCCGGTCGGATTTACTGGCCAGCGCAGGGAAGGTTTTAATGTTAGAGATAGAATCCCATGAATAACTGGTTATCTTTAAATTATGATTATGCTGGCGTAGCAAATCTATAAATGACGGAGTGATGCAGGTTCCTTTCACAATCACCACATCCGTCAGCGTGGGTAAATCGTTTACGATTGCATCAAAAATAGTCCGCCCGTACCGCTCAGACATTCGGGTTGAATAGAGTGGAACATTGTATTTGAAAAGCGCTTTAGAAACGGAGGAGCAAAGCGGTCTGTCAGAAAAGCTGATGACCCGATCAAAATGTTTCTCAAGTTCTTCTGCAATAAGTTTCTTATAATCAAAGAAATCAGGACAGATAAACAATACCGTCTTATTACTCACCATTAACATTCACCCACTCGTTCCTTTCAAAACTGAACTGCTTTATTACTCTCGCAGGATTACCCGCAGCAATCGAGTTTGCCGGGATACTCCTGGTGACAACCGAATTGGCACCCACAATCGAAGACTGACCGATTCTTACTCCAGGAAGCACAACCACTCCCTCGCCTAACCAGACATTTGACTCAATGTAGACTGGATTCGTGTGTAGCTCCCGCTCACGGCTGATAGTATTCGGATGCGATTGATTTGGTCCCTTGTAGCTTCCATGGTTCAGATCCGTGATAAACACCCGGCTGGCGATAAGGACATCATCCCCTATAAAAATCTTTTCCGCCCCGGCAATATGGACAGAATCATTAATCTGGCAGTTAACCCCAAATTCAATGATCGGTTCAGCGCATGGCATCTGACTGTGCGCTTCAATTCGGCAATAGCGCCCCGTCGTGAAGCCTCGGGAAAAACGGATCTGTTTTTTCCCTCTGATATCAAAAGGACGACGGACTATTCGCGCATTTTTATATAATATTTTTGTATAGATAACCTGAAAAATTAGCGAACAGAATCCCAGAAAACCGTACAGTTTTAAAGTCTGACGTATCTTATCCAAAACTATCTCCTGACCACACCATTATTCAACAACGCATCGACGCACTGGTTATTCACTCCTGAAGTCACAAAGTGTTCCATAACCTGATTTCGGGTGGGGCAACTTATTTGTTTATATTCATTTAAAAACGAATACAACGAATCCCTGTTCACAATAAATCCGTTCACCCCGTCGACAATTTTTGTTTTAAAGAAGGCAAGTTCCGAGGCCAGTACCGGCACACCGGTCGAATTGGCGATATCAATTAGCGAGGTCGCCGTCACCGAATCATACATGGCAAACATCATGTCGGTTTTATTCAACTCTTCAATCACTTCCTCAGCGCTGGCGAATCTGTTCACCCAAACAACGTCCTTTTTCCCCTGCGCACGTGCATACAGTTCAGGCGCGAGCGTTTTCAGATCGCCGCGGCCGATAATCTTGATATCCAGCGTCCCTTCCGGAAGGCGCCTGATAGCCTCATCCAGATGGTGCAACCCCTTATAGGCAGTAATACCGCCAAAGAAGAGGATCCTGACAGGTGATGCAGCATCGGCGACCTGGGCTACAGGCTCAGACGGCGTTGATGTTTTTAGCGCAGTGTAGAAATCACCGGAAAGCGGTAAACAGGAGTTCACAACCCGTTTTCTGGGATACTGCTTTTGCGCTTTAGCAAAGAGCTGGTCAGAGCCGACGAGTACAGTGCTGGTGCGTAATCCCATATATCTGTCTGAAATCAGGTAGTTTAAACCACGCAACAGGCCCGAACGCGCAACATAGTTATCAATCTCATGAGCCCAGGCGACAACCTCAACATGACGCTTCAGCAGGAAGACCAGTAACGCAGAAAAGATCCCCTGTGAAAACACCACCACCTTGCTATGGTTGGCGTTTAACGTTCGCGCCAGCCGCCAGACGGATAAAAAGGTTTTAACAGGCTTCTTCAGACGGTAAAAAAAACACTGCTTGTTGTAGTCTTTTTCTGCATCAGGCTGCGTAGAGGGAAAATAGAATTCACTCGCAACTTCCGCATCCTGTAATGCGTGGTATAGCCCCGTAAACGAAAACCACATCGCAGAATCACGTCCCGACATGGAGACGAAAGCAACCGAACGCTCATCCCTGGTAGCCACGGCTATACACCCCTTGTTCTATAGATTGATTATCAGCCTGAAGTAACAACATTGTTTTGCCCATAGTCAGACCTACGGACAACAGAATAAAACACGCTAACAGCATTCTGGGCGTCCTGGTTTTAGGCGCCTGGATCAACGGCAGCAGGATTAATAATCCGACTGGATACAATCTGACCATCACCGGCAGCACAGCTAGTAAACACAACGCGACATAAAACAGCTTTGGCAGTGCCGGGCCTTCCATTTTGAAGATAATGAACGGTAGCACTATCAATATCACCGTCTGAACTAATGAAATATCAAACCGGAAATTAAACGCGCCAATCTCCCGGTAATCATTAATCTTGCCCAGTAAATAAGGTAAGTTATAAGAAAGTATCGCTAAAAATAAAAAACCAACAAACACCATCTGCCTGTTAATCTTTTTAATGTAAAGCAATCCCAGTAACAACGATGAAAAGTGGGAAAGGATCGCCAGCCCCACAGAAAAATATGACTTCCCTTTTTTATTGTCACAGAGGAAAGCTGCTGCCAGCAATCCAAAATGAATCGCCAGCCCTTGCCTGAGCAGATTCAGTTCAAAGGTGACAAACGAAATCGGGATATACAGACAGAAGAAGAAAATCAGCTTGTATTTATCGAGCTTAAACACAGCTATTGCCAGCACGGAAAAACTCACTAACCTGACCAACACCAGAAACTCAACATAATTGAAGTTAAGTCCCTTGGCAATAGATGTTAATAATCGATAAATAGGCTCGTAGTTTACTCCTGCCGGGTCGGTGTCATAGACCCACTGATAAAGTGTATGATCGGGACCGGCATCAATATGATAGAAGACATATATTGCATATACCATCATAAACATCATCTTTGCCAGCACCGCCTGAATCGGTGATGCGGCAACGAGAAGTAATAGCGGAATAAAAAGTAGAATAACAAGATAGATGGTCATATTATTTAACTTACATCCTCAAACCATCACGTATTCCCTTCAGAATATTTTTGAACACGCTTCGGGACTCCTGACGAAAGACAGGCAGCGATAAACGCGTTGCGATGGTATAGAACACAGCTATCTCGCGCTGAGGGAATGTAAAACATTTTCGGGCGAAATAGATACGATTACGCGTGAGGTGATAGGCCCCGAACGGGCTATATCCGCCGCCAGTAGAGATACTGACTTTGTGGTAAACGATCGTATCGCGTGCGATTCTGACCCGGAATGAGGCCATCACCGCACGGTAAATGAAGTCCGTGTCATCATAGTAGGCAAAGTACTTCTCATCCATCATGCCAATTTTATCAAAAACAGATTTATGTACCAACAGGAAACAGGTCGGTGAATAGGTACAATGATCCGCCAGTGTGGCTTTTAATTCTGAATAGTCCGCACCAACGTGTTCATGTGGCGCTAATGCACGAAACTTATCGAAGTGTCCACCCACGTACCATGCTTTCTTTTCTGGATAGTTAAGAATTGCCGGGCTGATTATTTTTTCATCATCTCTGAGTGCAATATCAACGATCGACGAGAAGACGGTTACATCGTCAAAAAGCAGATCATTGTTAGCGATAAGGATATACTCACAATCATCCTTGAAAGCTGCGCTAATCCCCTGGTTATTACCCGCAGCCACCCCGACATTGTTCCCGTTGTTATTGATCAGCGTTGCTGAAATATTGTATTCAGTCGCTAATCTCTCCGCAAGCAGTCTGGAGGTATCATTGGAACTATTGTCTACAATGTACAGATGATAATTTTCGTAGTCTTGCAGAGAAAGGCTTTTGTAAAAATCCGGTAAGACTTCCGGAGAATTATAAAATACGGTGACGATACCAATCTTTGGACTACTCATTTAAACACTTTCCCATTTATTATTGCTGGTATTGAAATATTTAATTACTCGTGCAGGGCTTCCTGCAACAACGCTGTTGTCAGCAACATCTCTGGTCACGACCGATCTTGCACCAACAATACAATTCTTACCAATAGTTACGCCAGGGTTAATATGAACGCCATAGCCAATAAAACTATTATCACCGATTTCAACGGGCAGTATTTTATCTGAAATACGGTTGCCGATCTTTTCTATCTCAGAGTACTCGTCATAGGGATGAATGATATCAACTATAGAGCAGCAACCCGTAATTGATACGTTATTACCGATTTTAATGCTATTTTTGGCAACAATATGCACGTACTGCTCAATATTTACATTGTCACCAATCTCGATCACCGTGTCTTTGTTATTCCCCACCACTTCCAGACGGACACCGTTGCGGATCAGGACGTTTTTCCCAATCGCCACTCTGCGTGCATTCACGATCATCATGGGCTTGATGATGCGGCTACCGGTGCCAAAACGCGCCATGGCTAAACTGTATTTTATCTGTCCGATAAAATAAAAAAGCTTATTGACAATCTTACTGAGCATCACGGTTTAATCCATTGTTTTGCTTGATGATCGTAGTGTTTAATGACTCTGGCTGGATTTCCGGCAATCATCACATAGCCATCAGGGAATGATTTTGTTACTACGCTGCCTGCACCGACGATCGTCCAGTCACCCAGACGGACATCGGGCAGTATTTTGGCACCAAAACCGAGGAATACATTCTCACCGAGTACCACTTCACCTTTGTCCGTATCCGGCTGCGACATAATGCGTCCGGCGGCGGGATCCAGACCGTGTGATAAGGTGCTGATATAGACGTAGTCACTTAACACACAGTCACGGCCAATAATAATTCTGGAGTTAGTATGTATATTGGCGTTACGTCCGATATAAACGCCCTCATGAATTTCAATGGCTGCAGATTTGTTTTCACGGATAATAAAAGTAGCGCCGTGATGAATAAAAGCCCCGGACGCGATGGCGACGCGTTTATCAATTAGTTTTTTATACTTATATTTATAATAAAGGCTAATCAGTTTACTTAACATATTAACTCTCAAGGATTTTTTTAATACGTTTGATATCTTTAAAAACAACAGCAAAGCTGACGACTGCAAGTACTGTCATTACAATATAAAATACTATCAGTAAACGCTCATCAGTAAGCTGTAGCTGAATTCTGGCTAATATAAAAATAATGACGAGTAATGCTAGCGGCCCCCCTGCAAGTAGCCATCTGAATTTGTTCTTACAGGAATCAAGAGCGGCAATGCCAATCAGTTTAAAGGAATATATAAACATAATAATTATTGTCGAAACGGCCATCGACATCGCAGAGGCATACACGCCAAAGCTTTTGACAAAGATGAAGGTCATCACGACACTGATCGCCCCTTCGAGAAGCGGAAGGTAGATAATCTCATTTTGCTTTCCTTTCGCCAGATATACCAGACCAAGCGGCGCACCCAGCAGTCGTGACAAATTAGTCAATAGCAAGAAAACAAAAACCGGCCAGGTAAAGGAGGCAACCTCGCTCCCGATCCAGATGTCGAGTACAAATCTACCTACAATGAAATTCACGACCAGCAGCGTAAATGACAGAGTCAGAATGGCTCTGGTGAGTATATAAACAAAATCGTTCAGCCTTGATTTTTCATCACTGTGCGTCAGCCTGACGATAGGCTGCAGCACTGGCGTTAAGGCCGCATTCAGGAACCCTACAACAGCAGTAACCAAAGTAATGGCGAGTGCATACCAGGCATATTCTTTGAACGCGTACCGGCCGATCAACACTCCGTTCAAATTAACAATTAAAAATGTCGAAAGATTAAAAACCAACACGCCAAAGCAATAACTTATAAACTCTTTGAATTTAATACTTCCGCTATCTTTAACGTCACCATTATCATTTCTCTTTCTGAACCTCAGGTACAGTAAGTAAACAACAATATAAGACAATGAGTTAATTACAAAATAGGTGATAGCCATCATCATCATACTGAAATGCGCTGAGATATAAATCCCCACACCCAGTATAGTGCGTGATATTAAATTAACCCCAGCTGGTATTTCATTGCGTTCAACACCGGTAAAGTATCCATTATAAACTGAAGCCAGCAGCCCTATAATAAAGGATAGTGAAACGACGAAAAAAACATCCGGCGCATAGGATGATTGCTCTGCATGTATCCCATTGAAAATGGTAAAGAAGTGGGTGTAAATGAGGTACAGAACGGTAACTGAAAAGACAACACTGGCAATAGAGAGGGTATTACCAAAATTGATTACCCGCTGGAGTTTTAATTTATTATTTTCCGCTACAGACAAGGTGACATATCTTGCTACTGATATTTGCCCACTAAACCCCAGTAAAGAAAAGAAAGCCCCTGTCTGTAGCACCAGTGACCAGATAGAAAAATCATTAATTGATAATATTTTAATTAAAAAGGGGGATATTACTATCCCCAAAATTACGTTTGAAAACCCATTAATAATATTTGATATCGAGTTTTTTACGAGGCGCTTAAAGCCACTCATTACCGGCTTTCCATCTGTTCTTTGAATCTCGACACCATATCCTCAACATCCCCCAGAACGTTTCTGGGCGTAAAGTGAGGGATCAGCGACAGCACTGAAGCAATGTCCGTCACTGGGAAAACTTCGCGCGGAAAGGCTCTCTGATGCCAGGTGACAGTACATCCCGTAGAACGAACCAGCACTTCAGCGATCTCTTCAGCAGTGGTGTTATAACCTGCGGCGACATTATAGATTTTGCCAGAAGCCGCATCGTTCTGTGAGAGTGCGACGCAGACCGAAGCCACATCTTCAACCGCGACATAATCCTTCTCATAGTGACGATCGATAAACATGTCGATATGACCATTATTAATCGCATTACGGGTAATAGAAGGTAAGAACAGCGGGCTATTTAATGCCACACCATAGACATTGCTTGGACGGACAATAACAATATCTTTGCCGCTTTTCAGACACAGTTCTTCAGCCACAAGCTTCGTGAGATTGAACAGTCGACGCCCGTCGTCTTCGCTGACAATCAGATCAGCCGCTTCATCTGTCTCATTGCCATTCATATAGACGCGCGTAGAAGACATGTATACCAGACGAGAGAACGTTGAATGCTGAAGAATATCAGCAAGTAATGCACTGTTAGCCTGAAACACGTTAAATGGCGTTTTCTGGCAATCGCCATTACCTGCGCAGTAGATAACGATACCCAGATCTTGTGCAAAAATGCTCTTATCGTCGCGTTCAGGCACCCAAACGTCGTGGTGTTGCAGCCGAAGCTGCTCCACAATTTCGTTACCGATGAATCCACGACCACCGAATACGGTATACTTTGCCATTTTTACCACCCTTCCTTCAGATTCTTATAAATATCTTTTAATGAAGGAAGAACTTTATCTTTTGCTGACAAATTGGGTTCGCTAATTGGCCAGTTAATATTTACCGTTTCATCGTTCCAGATCAGACCCCCTTCATCAGAAGGATCGTAGAAATCGGTGCATTTATACTGGAAGTCAGCCGTATCGCTTAATACACAGAAACCGTGGGCAAAACCGGGCGGAATGTAGAACTGAATCTTGTTTTCGCCGGTGAGCATAATACCTTCATACTGCCCAAAAGTAGCAGAGTCGGGGCGAAGATCGACGACGACATCATAAACTTCACCCTGCGTGACGGTCACCAGCTTGCCCTGCGGTTTGTTTTTCTGAAAATGCAAACCACGCAGCACACCGCCCGTTGAGCGTGAGCGGTTATCCTGCACAAAATCCTCAGCAATACCGGCTTCTTTATAACGAGCTGCGTGGAATGTTTCATAGAAAAAGCCGCGTTCATCGCCAAAAACACGCGGTTCAATGATCAAAACACCTTCAATCTTTGTTTTAATTACGTTCATTTTACAAACACACTCTTACTTAACGAGATTCAACAGGTAACTACCATAGCCGGTTTTAGATAAAGCATTGCCCGTGGCCTTAACGCTCTCTTTGTCCAGCCACCCCTGGTTATAGGCAATTTCTTCCAGGCAGGCGATTTTAAAGCCCTGGCGTTTTTCAACGGTTTGTACAAACTGAGATGCTTCAAGCAATGAGTCGTGCGTACCGGTGTCTAACCACGCGAACCCCCGGCCAAGCTGTTCAACTTTCAGCTCACCGAGCTCGAGGTATTTTTGGTTAATACTGGTAATTTCAAGTTCGCCACGTTCAGACGGTTTTACGTTCTTCGCGATGTCAACTACACGATTATCGTAGAAATAGAGTCCGGTAACGGCCCAGTTAGACTTCGGTGTCTTCGGTTTCTCTTCGATAGAGATGGCATTGAAGTCTTTATCGAATTCAACTACGCCGAAACGCTCTGGATCCATTACCTTGTAGCCAAATACGGTCGCGCCATCAAGATGATCTACCGCATGCTTCAGCTGCTTGCCAAAAGCCTGGCCGAAGAAGATATTGTCACCCAGAACCAGACAAACACTGTCATCACCAATGAACTCTTCACCCAGAATAAACGCCTGGGCAAGCCCGTCTGGTGAAGGCTGAACCTGGTACTGTAAGTTGATGCCAAATTGCTTACCGTCGCCAAGAATGCGCTTGAAGCTGGCCTGATCTTCCGGCGTTGTAATCAGCAGGATGTCACGGATACCCGCCAGCATAAGTACTGACAGCGGGTAGTAGATCATCGGCTTATCATAAATAGGTAATAGCTGTTTCGAGGTGCCCAACGTAATGGGATGTAGCCGGGAACCAGATCCACCCGCAAGAATAATGCCTTTCATTAGTTATCTCCATATTGTTTGGACAGCCAGGACGCATAGGCGCCGCTTTTTACGTTGCTCACCCACTGCTGATTCGCTAAATACCACTCAACCGTTTTACGAATCCCACTATCAAATGTTTCCTGTGGTTTCCAGCCCAGCTCACGGCTGATTTTATCCGCATCAATCGCATAGCGACGATCGTGCCCGGGACGGTCAGCAACCCAGGTGATTTGGTCGCGATAAGAACGCTCTTTTGGCACGATCTCATCCAGCAAGTCACAGATAGTGTGCACAACGTCCAGATTCTGTTTTTCGTTATGACCGCCAATATTGTAGGTTTCACCCACCAGCCCCTGCGTTACCACGGTATAAAGGGCTCGAGCATGGTCTTCGACATACAGCCAGTCGCGGATCTGATCGCCCTTGCCATAGACTGGCAGATTTTTACCTTCAAGCGCGTTCAGTATGACCAGCGGGATCAGTTTTTCCGGGAAGTGGTATGGACCATAGTTATTGGAGCAGTTGGTCACAACGGTCGGGAAGCCGTAGGTTCGCAACCAGGCGCGAACCAGATGATCGCTGGAGGCTTTAGATGCTGAATATGGGCTGCTTGGCGCGTATGCGGTGTTTTCTGTAAACAGCGGTAACTCCGCATCGCTGGCGACTTCATCCGGGTGCGGCAGATCGCCGTAAACTTCGTCAGTTGAAATATGATGGAAACGAAATGCGGCTTTCTTTACGGTATCCAGTGTGTTCCAGTACTTGCGAGCTGCTTCAAGCAACACGTAGGTCCCAACAATATTTGTTTCGATAAATGCTGCCGGGCCGGAGATAGAACGGTCTACATGGCTTTCTGCCGCCAGGTGCATCACTGCGTCTGGCTGGTGAGCATCGAAAATTTGCGCCATTTTTTCAGCATCACAGATATCAGCGTGCTCGAAGCTATAGCGATCGCTCTTATCAATCTCGGCAAGAGATTCGAGATTACCCGCATAGGTTAATTTATCGACGTTAACCACGACATCCGACGTATTATTGATAATATGCCGCACAACTGCAGACCCGATGAAGCCAGCACCACCAGTGACCAGAATTTTCACGTTATATTTCCGCTATTAATCTATTCGAATAGGTATTGAAGATAATGAAGCCTGAGAATTGATTTCATTACGGTGAATTTGACGCACGCTACCGCTCCTGGCTCAACAGCTACCAGTGCACTGCGTGGAAAATCAATTTTGTTAACTCTCGCTCGGGAAGCGGCGTTAAACGCCGATACCCTTAAAAATTAAATGCCGTATTGTGGTCTTAATCGCGAACCAAAACAAGGAAAAATCCCGGCTTCGCACAGAAAACTGAATGCCGGCACTGCTGGTTTATTCATTGTTTCTAAATGAAAAAACGACAGTGACATGGAAAACCACTGATGGCTCAGCGTCACCCATTCATCTGTCGTTTATCTTGTGCGCAACGCACAAAAAAATGCGCTATGCTCAGTCCGCCAGAAGCTGCTCAATACTCTTGCGGAACTTCTGCCCCTCTTTCAGGTTACGCAGACCATAGTTCACAAACGCCTGCATATACCCCATTTTCTTACCGCAGTCGTAGCTTTCGCCGGTCATTAGCATACCGTCAACGGACTGTTTCTTCGCCAGCTCTGCAATAGCATCAGTCAGCTGAATACGATCCCAGGCTCCCGGTTCCGCTTTTTCGAGCTCAGCCCAGATATCCGCATTAAGGACATAACGTCCAACGGCCATCAGATCCGAGTCCAGCGTCTGCGGCTGATCCGGTTTTTCAATAAACTCAACGATACGGCTGACCTGCCCCTCCGAATCCAGCGGCTCTTTGGTCTGGATAACGGAATACTCGGACAGATCGCCCTTCATACGTTTTGCCAGTACCTGACTGCGGCCAGTTTCATTGAAACGCGCCACCATCGCCGCAAGGTTGTATCGCAGCGGATCTGCAGAGGCAGTATCAATAATAATATCCGGCAGAACGACAATAAACGGGTTATCGCCAATGATAGGACGCGCGCACAAAATGGAGTGCCCTAACCCAAGCGGCTGCGCCTGGCGAACGTTCATAATGGTCACGCCCGGCGGGCAGATGGACTGCACTTCGGCCAGCAGCTGACGTTTAACACGCATCTCAAGCAGCGCTTCGAGCTCATAGGAGGTGTCGAAATGGTTTTCTACTGCATTCTTGGATGAGTGCGTCACGAGAACGATTTCTTTGATCCCTGCAGCAACAATCTCGTCAACGATATACTGAATCATCGGTTTGTCGACGATCGGCAGCATCTCCTTAGGAATGGCTTTTGTTGCCGGCAGCATATGCATGCCAAGGCCCGCTACCGGAATGACTGCTTTCAAATTAATCATTATTTCTTCCGCCTTAAAATGGTTGACGAAGTATAGACTTGCACTGGGAAAACACCTGGTTAATGAAGTCTGACATACGTCTTATGCGAATCAAGCATTGAGTGAAACTCACCCTACTTAACCTCATTCAGCGTCAGGTGTGACCCAGAATAGTCGGAAACCACTTTCCAGGATGCAATTGCGTGTACATTTCCGACAAATCGCACCCCCTTACCCGCTTATTCCGAGACGAACGTGATGTCGTCCTTTTTCTCATGAACAAACTCATGCTTCAGCGTGCGATCCAGCCCCTGGGATAGGCTATAGGGGGCATTAAATCCTGAACTGTGTACCTTGCTCGCATCGAACTGCGTGGTTGCACAGAATTTCTTCACGCGAACGGAGCTGATAGCATACTTTTTACCCGTGAGCTTGCTAAGAATATCAAAGCAATAACCCCCCAACATGCCCAAAGGATAAGGGAGATGAACCGATGGGATTTTCTTGTTGAGACTTTTTTCAACTTCGGAAACCAGCTGGTTCATATTGAGATCGGGCTTATCCACATAGTTGTAAACGTCATAACCAGGCGTGACATTCACCAGTTTGAATTTAATAAATTCGACGATATTCCCAACATAAGCCATTGATTTATAGTTGGTACCAGCACCAACCATTGCAAACTTTCCACCCGCAATTTGTTTGAGCAAATTGTAAACGTTACCGCGGTTACGTTCGCCAAAGATGACCGTTGGACGAACAATCGTCAGGGAACGTTCCTGTGGGGCATGATTAAACCACTCGCGCAGCACCTCTTCCGCCTGCCACTTACTCTTTCCATAGTGGTTGAAGGGATCATGCGGGTGCGCTTCGTCAGGGTTAACTTTATTGAGGCCATAAACGGCAACAGAACTGGTGAAAATAATGTTCTTAACATTATTTTTTTCCATTGCAGCCAGTACGTTACGCGTCCCCTGGACGTTAACATCATAGTATAAGGAGGTTGGACTCACATCGTCACGGTGCTCTGCCGCAAGTAAGACGACGGTTTCGAAGCCGGCGAGAGCCTGATCGAGTTGCTCCTGGTTCCGTACATCGCCCGATACCGTTATCTCAGGATAGAAATGACTTGGCTGCTTATCAAAGTTCGTTACATCAAACTCTTTTTGCGAAATCTCGATTAAACGAGTGCCAACAAAACCAGACGCGCCAATAAATAAAACTTTATCGCTCATAAACCACTCAATGCGTTACATGTGTCGGAAAAACCTCTGGCGATCTCGACCTTCCCTGAGGCACCGTGATAGATAACATTACAAAATAACGGCACGGATTATAGACCCTAAAGTGGCGGAGTTCAGTAACAAAATTTAAGGGGAAATGAGCGCTGTACAAACGAAAAAAGTAGCCCATTCTCATTTTCGCCCTGAGGGAAGGGTAAAATTAAGCTGGTCTACATTCACGACGTGCTGGTCCACCCGGTCAATATCCACCGAACGCACGCCCTTTTCATTCACGGCATTAATGTTTGCCATCGACAGCAGCGTGTCCTGGCGGGCCATAAACTTACCGCGAACGTCTTTGCGCAGATCAAAGTTCATCTGCAGCGCCGGACCGCGGTCGGAGTCCTGCATTATGTTGATATTTCTCATAAAGAGGTGCTGCGGTTTGTTGTGCAGCTCCAGCGAAGCACGGTGCAGTTCAAGATTGGTAATGGAGACAAACGAAGTGGCATTGCCGGACGAAATCTGGATCCCGCGCAGTTTATAAGCAAGATTTGAGTTATCCAGCCGAATATCGTTGAGCCTGAAATTCTGTGGAATGGACAAATAATTACCTTTGATGACGCCGTAACCAATTAACATCCCGGCGCTGTTCTCCATCTCAACATTATCAATAACGAAATTATCACAGCCGTATATCGCTACCGTGGCATTGTCAATTCCCGCTTTTTTACTGAAATCCGGAGTGATATTTTTAGCTTTTACATTACGAATAATAAAGTGTTTGCCATTTTCAACGTGCACCAGCTGACGGCAGTTGCTGCCAGTGATGTTGGCGACCACAAAGTTCTTCACCGCCCGGTCTTCCGGGTAGGCATTGTCGTAGGTGCTTCCCGCCAGCCCGATCCCGATACCCCAGTTGATCTTGCCGTTGGTGCAGTCGATATTGTCGATAACGTGGTCTGAGATCAAAATATTATGGTCGTTGATGGCGACGTTCCACTCGATGGCATCGCCCTGTAAATGGCTAAAGTGACTGTTGGTGATGCGTGCACCGTCGATCTTGTTATGAAAACCCTGGCGCAGGATGGCGTAGTTGGCTTTGGTCACGGTAATGTTATCGATCAGCAGGTTGCGCATCACCTCCGGCTGATCGTGTTTACCGCCGATAAATATCTGAGTTACTGGCCCATAGCCGCTCATCGCGATGCCCTGGATAACACAGTTTGAGCCACGAACATCAACGCGGATGTTATAGAGGCTACCGCCCTTCTCGCCGATAATTTTGCAGTCGTCCTGCAGAGCAAAACGACCCTTTCCGTTACCGCGGAGTTCACCGCGCACCAGCAGGGTTTTACCGGGCGGCAGGACAATACCGGTGTTGATATTGTCGCAGACCACACCGGCCGGGACTTCCACCACATCAGCGCTGGCGAAAGCCTGCCGAAGCGCCAGGACCCAGTCATTGCCGGTCAGGTGGTCACGTATATCGACCGTGCCGCTGCGCACGGCGGCGCGAACGGCGGGAGAGTGCAGCAGGGGTAAAACGGCAAGCGCGGAGCCTGCCGTGAGAAAGGTACGTCGGGAAAATGTGTTTTTTTGCATGCAACCTCTCGATTAAAGCGTTTGCAGGAGGGAGGCGAGCTGACGGTTGATAATCTGCTGGTTGAACTCCGCCTCCACCTTCTGCCTGGCGCGATGCACCACCGGTTTGATCTCCTGTCCGGCAAGATGGCTGAAGGCGCTGAGGCGGTCTGCCAGCATCCGGGCATCGTTTTCCGGTACCAGCCAGCCGGAACGGCCTGCGTCAATCAGTTCCGGGATGCCGCTGTGCACGGTAGATACCACCGGGATCCCCACCGCCATGGCTTCCATCAGCGCCACCGGGATCCCTTCCATATCCCCGTCCGCGCCGGTCACCGACGGCAGCAGGAAGACATCGGCATCGTCCAGCATCGCCTTGACCTCATGGCTGGGCTTAAAGCCGGGCATTTCAACCACGTCCTCCAGCTGATACTGCTCGATCAGGGTGCGCAGACGGCGTTCCCACGGACCAATACCGAGAATGCGGTAGTGAAAATCCACCCCACGATCTTTCATCTGGCGGCAGGCCTCAATCGCCACGTGCAGCCCCTTTTTCTCGGTCAGACGGGCGACGGAGATAATTTGCAGGGTGCTGCCCGGCGTTTTCAGCGGCCGCAGGGCAAAGCGGTTAATATCAACGCCCATACGCGAGACGACGATTTTTTCCGTCGGACAGCCCATCGCCTGCAGGCGGCTGGCCCAGAGTTCACTGATAGGCAGCATCAGATCGCCCCGGCCAAACAGCTGCCGATACTCCGGTGAGTAGTGGTCCAGCACATCGCGATGGGACACATCGATCCCGTGGAACACGGTGGCAATTTTTCCGCGCAAAACGCCCAGCTCGCGCAGCTTGGCGGCGCTGACGCCGGCCGGGCCAAAGTGGGCGATAAAGACATCCGCTGAATAGGCCTGTGGCACTCGCGCACAGATGGTGGAGAGGATCAGGTTGCGGGCTTCGCCGCCGTACCGTGCAAGGTTAAGCGCCCGCCAGGTGGCAGCACGGTTCAGGCCTTTAAAGGTATTGGCCGCCCGGAACATCAGCTTAGCGCGTTTACCTTCCGGCTCGTCCAGCAGCCAGCGGGTTTTCTCCGCCAGCCCGTACTGGGTAAAGGCGGCGTGGGTATTGGTCAGATCGCCCTTATGCAGGGCAATAATCTCGACCTCATGTCCCATCTCGATAAAGGCGACAATCTGGTTAAGGATAAAGGTCTCCGAGGAGAGCGGAAATTTCAGCAGAAAGAAGCCGACTTTCATTTCCCCTCCCCGATACGCTGGAGAACGGATTTCACCATCTTCAGGCCCACTTCACGCTCTGCCGCTACCGCCTGCTGTACCTGCTCGCGTACCGCCGGGAGCTGTCCCAGGGTGTCGCCTACCTTCGCGCCCAGACTGCCGTCCAGCAGATGGCGAATATCCACCGCCATATCGGGGATCCCCAGCTGCTGCATAATACCCGCCGACTTGTGCTCATAGTTGATAGCAATCGCCGGGGTACCAAAGTTCATCGAAATAATCGCCGAATGGAGGCGAGTGCCGACCGTCAGATCGCAGGCGCCAAAGATTTTGCCCATTTCCAGATCGTTCAGCTCATCCATCACCACGTGATAGCGCGACGGATCGTTAACCAGAGACTGCAGATTCAGCGCAATCATCCGGTCATCCTTGTTATAGCTGTCGATACCGGTACAGGTTGACAGAGCCACCACCTGCCAGCCGCTGTCGAGGATACGGTTAACCACGTCAGCAAACGCCTGCTCGTAGGCCTTCTGGGTGGTGCCGAGGCGCTTATCGAAAGGCGCCAGTTCGCGCAGCGTAATGGCAACGGTTTTTTGCTGACCAATCACCTTAAGCCAGTGCTGTACGCGATAGTCGGCGACAAAGTCTTCCTCGTGATGGGAGACCAGCCAGGCGGTATCCACGCCGTGCTCGACTTTTGAGGTGTCTATTGCGCTTTGCTTCATCAGATCGAGGCTGACGGACTCACGCAGGATCAGCGCGTTACAGTGGCCGAAGACGTAGTTCGCCAGCTGGTTAAACTGCGGCTCCTGGAACGGCCCAACGCTGTGCCCAACCATATAGAGCGGTTTTTTGGCCATAAAGGTACAGAGGGCGTGCTCAAACTGCGGGACGCCGTACAGGTCAACGAAGAAAGAGCCGCCGACCTGAATAATGGCGTCATAGCCTGACAGAAGACGCACAAAATCGGTGAATCCCTGGGCAATGGCGATATTACGCAGCCTGCCGCTGTCGGTGACCCGGGAGAGCAGCACCTGGTGCTGATAGCGACGGCGCAGGACTTTTTTCACCCGTCCCACAACGCCCGCGGCGTTGTTATGCTGTTTCATCTGCGAATAGAGCGGATCGCCCATTACCGGGCGATTCAGCAGCCAGGATGAGCTCACCGGATAGCGGCTCATCACATCCACTTCTGCGTCAGGCTCAAGCGTGGCAATCGCATCCAGCAGCCCGCGTAAAATGGCGCTATCGCCGCGGTTGCCGCAGGTATGGTTACCAAGAATCAATAATTTCATAATGACCTCTTAAAGGGGTTCTTAAATACTCAACCTGCGCGAAGCAGCGTTTTCATTTTTTCACTGCGACAAAACTGGCGTTTTATCTCCACCACCAGCCCGTTGCGCGACAGCACAATCATCACCATAAAGGCCAGCACCCCGGCGGTAATCTGCAGCGCCAGCAGCGGTGCCAGCGTCAGATGTCCCTGCAGGGCAAATCCCAGCCCATAGCTCACCACCAGCGTCGGCAGCGACAGATAAAACGGCAGCCACAGGCTGAGGATGTACTGGCGATAGCTGGAGCCAAGGATCGGTTTAATCATCACGAAATAACTAAGAATCGTATTGATCACCTGCACCAGCAGGAAGCCGAGGGTCACGCCGAGCGCGCCTGCGGTCTGGCCGCCGATAATAATCGCCGGAACAAAGAGGAAGGTTTTGAAGACGTTGAATTTAAAGCTGATATCCACGCGGGCTTTTGCCATCAGCAGCGACCCTATCGGATTCCCCACCGAGCGCAGCAGGCCCACGACACACAGCAACTGCAGGATCGGAATAATACTGTTCCACTTCTCACCGAAGACCAGCGGCACAAAGTTGTTTGAGACCACCATCAGGCCCAGCAACGCCGGGAAGTTAATAATCCCCACCACCGACAGCAGCTTGTAAAAGTTCACCCGCAGCTTGTCCGTATCGTCCTGAATTTTCGCAAAGGCCGGAAACAGCACCCGGGTAATAATCGGGTTCAGCTTCATTGGTGGCACTACCGCCACGTTATAGGCCAGGTTGTAGCCCCCGGCCACGCTGGCCCCGAGGATACGCGCCAGCACCAGCGTCGACAGGTTAGTGTTGAGATAGTTGATAATGCTGTCTGCCGTCAACCAGGCCCCGAAGCGCAGATTGGGTGCCACAGAACGCAGGGAGAAATGCAGCCCAGGACGGTAGATTTTGCGCCCGGCGTAGCCGAAGAGGACGGTGCGCACGACGCTGTTCACCAGATATCCGAGGATCGCCGTCATTGCCAGCGGCCAGTAGTGTGCGCTGACCACGGTAAAGGTGAATCCTGCCAGCACGGAGCTGGTCTCAATCAGGCCAATCTTGTTGAATTCCAGCTCTTTCTGCATCAGGGCGCGGTACTGCTGCCCGTGTGGGATCACCACAAAGGCCAGCGACAGGGTCTGGATCAGCGGCGCCAGATCCGGGTTATGCAACACCCCGGCAATGGGGCCGCTCAGCAGAAACATCGCCACACAGACTACCAACCCCAGCCCAACGTTCAGCCAGTAGAGGGTGGTCAGTTCAAGATGGCTAATCTCTTTGCGCTGGATAATCGAGTTGGCGATACCGAAATCAGACAGGGTATCGGCCAGGGCGATAATCACCAGCGAGACGGTCAGCAGACCAAACTGGTGATTATCGATAATCCGCGCCAGCACCGTCATCTGCACCAGCCCCAGGCCGATGATAATCACCGTCGCCATAGCCGACCATTTGGCACCGCTGATGGTTTTCTCTCTCAGACTCATCTGTGTGCTCGCTTAGTAGGCCGCTTTATTAACAAAGCCTTTAAATACCGTCAGAAAAACAATTTTGACATCCAACCACAGGCTCCACTCGCGGATGTACTCCAGGTCGAACTCAACGCGTTTTTCCATTTTTTCCAGGGTGTCGGTCTCGCCGCGCCAGCCGTTAATCTGCGCCCAGCCGGTGATCCCCGGTTTCACTTTATGACGCAGCATGTAGCCCTGGATCAGCGAGCGGTACTGCTCGTTATGCGCCACCGCATGCGGACGCGGCCCGACAATCGACATCCCGCCGGTCAGCACGTTAATAAACTGCGGGAGTTCATCCAGAGAGGTGCGGCGCAGGAAGTTACCGACCGGGGTGACGCGCGGATCGTTTTGCGTCGCCTGGGTGACCACCTTGTCATTCTCCATGACCTTCATGGAGCGGAATTTCCAGACCATAATGGGCTTACCGTCCATCCCGTAGCGGGTCTGGCGGAAGATAACCGGCCCCGGCGAGGTAAACTTCACCGCCAGCGAAATCGCGCAGAGTACCGGGGAGATCAGCATCAGGATCACTCCCGCCAGCACGATATCTTCCAGACGTTTCAGCACGCGGTTAACGCCGGAAAGTGGCGTGTCGTAGAGAGGCACAATCGGAACGCCGTTCACCTCTTCGATGCGGGAATGCAGCACGTTGAAGGTAAAGACATCCGGGATCAGGATCACCGAACAGGTGGTATCAGCCAGATCGTTTACCAGTCGACGGATAGAAGACTCATCCTGCATCGACATGGCGATATAGACATTGTGAATTTTCCCCGCACGTGCATCCTCAATCAGCTGGTCAAGGTTTCCCGCCCAGTCATTGCTTACGCCGCCGGGCTTCGCATCGTGATAAACACCGACCACCTCAAAGCCCAGCCAGGGCTCCTCGCGGAAACTGTTCAGCAGCGCCTGCCCTACCGGCTGATCCCCGGCCACCGCCACCCGACGGGTGTTATAGCCGTGATGGCGAAGCCAGCCGGCCCCCAGGCGAATACAGGTACGACAGGTGATCATGCCGAAACCGGCCAGCAGGTACCAGGCCAGCCAGAGGCTGGTGCTGTTATTGAATTCGTCGTGAAACGCCATTAGCCCGGCGCTGAAAATCAGGCTGAGCGTCCAGTTTTGCAGCAGGAGTAGCAGCTCACTCACGATTTTGACGCCGCGCCAGGAGCGGTAGAAATCGGTAATGCCGCCGACCATCTGAAATACCACCAGCGTGATCAGCGCCATCAACAGGTAAATATAGAAAAAGGGCAGTGCCCAGAGCTTACAAATTCCCCACAGCACACCAAACATAATGGTGATATCGGAGAATCGCTGCACCATTGAAATTAACGATGCATTCGTTTTAGCTCGTTTGCGCTTTGTTAGAGTTGTCATCGTTTTTCCCGTTAAATTCCGCGTCGAGTCAGAGGGTTATCCCCTCCCATACCGGGAGGGGATGCCGCTTACTGATTCAGTAACGCCAGAATGGCCTGTGTGCGTGCTTCCATCAGCGGAACATCGCCGCGTGATTCCACATTGAGTCGCACCACGGGTTCGGTATTGGAGGAACGCAGGTTGAAACGCCAGTCGGCAAAGGCCAGGCTGATACCGTCCGTGCGGTCCACTTCCAGCGCGTCGGCCGCGAAGTGTTGCTCCACGCGGGCAATCGCGTTGACCGGCTCCGCCAGTTTGCTGTTGATCTCTCCGCTGGCCGGGAACGCCGCCATCCGGTCGCGAACCAGTTCGCCCAGGGATTGTCCTTTCAGGCACAGCAGCTCGGTCACCAGCAGCCAGGGGATCATGCCGCTGTCGCAGTAGGCAAAATCACGGAAATAGTGGTGGGCGCTCATTTCCCCGCCGTAGATCGCATCTTCGGCGCGCATCCGCTCTTTGATAAACGCGTGGCCGGTTTTCGACATCACCGGCGTACCGCCAGCGGCACTCACCACGTCAACGGTGTTCCAGGAGAGGCGCGGGTCGTGAATAATCTTCGCCCCCGGATGTTTTTCGAGGAATGCCTCGGCCAGCAGGCCGACAATGTAGTAGCCCTCGATAAACTGTCCACGCTCATCAAACAGGAAACAGCGATCGAAATCGCCGTCAAAGGCGATACCCAGATCGGCCCCGTGCTCAATCACCGCATTGCGGGTATCGGCGCGACACTCCGGCAGCAGCGGGTTAGGAATGCCGTTGGGGAAGTTGCCGTCCGGGGTATTGTGGACCTTGATAAAGGTCACCGGCACCTTAAGCGCCTGGAAGCGGGCTTCAATCGCATCAATCACCGGACCGGCGGCACCGTTACCGGAGTTAATGACCAGCTTGAGCGGCTTCAGGTTCGCCGGGTTGATATAGCCCAGCAGGTGCTCAATATAGGCATCCTGCAGATTGATTTTCTGATAGCTGCCACGACGGGCTTCGTCTACCGGCGGGAAGTCGTTGGCTTCCGCCAGACGCTGTACGTCGCGCAGGCCGGTATCGCCGCTGATCGGACGCGCGCCTTCGCGTACCAGTTTCATCCCGTTGTAGTCCATCGGGTTATGGCTGGCGGTCACTTCGATCCCGCCGTCCACGCCAAGGTGGAAGGTGGCGAAGTAGATCTCTTCGGTACCGGACAGGCCGATATCCAGCACGTCAACGCCCGCATCGCGCAGGCCTTTAGCCAGCGCCAGCTTCAGGGACTCGCTGGTCAGGCGCACATCGCCACCCAGCACAATGGTTTTCGGCTTCAGGTACTCGCCGTAGGCACGGCCAATACGCCAGGCGATATCTTCATTTAACTCTTCGCCGAGCTTGCCGCGAATGTCATAGGCTTTGAAACAGGTTAATTTGCTCATCTTGTACCTTCTTCAGGCAGCGATCCGCCGGGGCCTGCCGGGCAGGCCAGTCCATTATTGATATTCGTCAGGGGTTAAATGCGCCCGTAGCGATCTTCAAATCGCACAATGTCGTCCTCTTCCAGATAGGAGCCGGAACGGACTTCGATCAGATCGAGCGGGATTTTCCCCGGGTTTTCCAGGCAGTGACGCGCGCCCAGCGGGATATAGACCGATTCGTTTTCACCAATCAGCTTGATCTCACCGTCGATGGTCACTTTGGCGGTACCAGCGACCACGATCCAGTGCTCGGCCCGGTGGTGATGCATCTGCAGAGAGAGCCCTTCCCCGGCCTTCACGCTGATGCGTTTGACCTGATAGCGTTCGCCCGCGTCGATGGAGTCATATTTCCCCCACGGACGGTAAACTTCGCGGTGAATATGGTGTTCATGGCGGCCATCGGCTTTGATTTTCTCGACGACTTTTTTGACGTCCTGTACGGCGGCGCGGTCGGCAATCAGCACCGCATCTTTGGTCTGCACCACCACAAGGTCTTTCACCCCGACGGTGGTCACCAGGCCTGACTCGGCGTAGATATAGCTGTTTTCGGTGTTATGGCTGATCACATCCCCGTGGTGGACGTTACCTTCCGGCGTATGGGCGCTGATCTCCCAGAGAGAAGACCAGGAACCCACATCGCTCCAGCCTGCATCCAACGGCACCACCACCGCATCGGCCGTCTGCTCCATCACCGCATAGTCGACAGACTCTTCCGGACAGGCGAGGAACGCCTCTTCATCAACGCGGATAAAGTCGAGATCCGGGTCGACTACGCTCATCGCCTTCTCACAGGCGTCAAGAATATCCGGGCGGAATTTGCGCAGTTCCTCGATAAAACGACCGGCGCGGAACAGGAACATACCGCTATTCCAGTAGTATTCGCCGCTGGCAATATAGGACTCGGCGGTTTCCTGATTCGGTTTTTCGACAAACTGGGCCACGTCGAAGGCCACCGCGTCTTTATCGCCCGGCGTTACGTCGCCGCGACGAATATAGCCGTAGCCGGTTTCCGGCTGGTTCGGCACGATACCGAAAGTCACCAGCTTGCCGCTTTCGGCAAACGGGATGGCGTCGCGAACCGCCTGGCGGAACGCCTCTTCATTCTGGATCATATGGTCGGCGGCCAGCACCAGCAGCAGCGGGTCGCCATCCGGGGCATTGCGTTTTGCCGCCAGCGCCGCAAGGGCGATCGCCGGTGCGGTGTTGCGCCCCGCCGGTTCCAGGATGATATTTTCCGTCAGTTTGTTCAGCTGGCGCAGCTGCTCGGCCACGATAAAGCGGTGCTGTTCGTTACAGATCACCACCGGGCTTTCGCACTGGACGCCGTTCAGGCGTGAAACGGTTGCCTGCAGCATGGTCTGTTCCCCTTTCAGGCAGAGGAACTGTTTGGGGTAAAGCACGCGCGACAGCGGCCAGAGACGGCTACCGGTGCCACCCGCCATCACGACCGGATAAAGCTGTGATTGACTCATTTTTTAACCCCGAATATCAGCAATAAATTGGCTTAACACGCTCTCTTTTTCGAGCGTGCGTTCAGCATATTCGCGCGCAATGTCGTTGACTTTCGGCAGCGCGAGGGCCTGTTCAATGCCCGTTACCAGCGCCGGAACATGCTCCGGCTCAACGCAAACGGCGATCCCCGGCAGGCTGGTGCACAGCTGGCCCAGCTCGGTGTCCGCCTCTGCGGTAATCACAGCATTCCCGCCCACGGCCAGAATGTTGGTTAACTTCGACGGCAGTACCGCATCCGCCGCGCCGCGTTTCTGGATAACCAGATGGCAGTCGGCCATTTTCAGCAGCGCCGGCAGCGCTTCATAAGGCTGCAGCGGGAAGAATTTCACGTTGGGCAACTGCTTTTCAGCCGCCTCTTTTTCCAGCCGCGCCTTACCGCCGCCCTGCCCTACGATGACAAAGGTCCAGGGACGATCGCGCAGCGCCTCGGCGGCGGCAATGACGTTTTCCAGCCCCTGCTTCTCACCGATATTGCCGGAGTAGAGAATAATTTTGTGTGCGTCATCCAGCCCGAGCGAGGCGCGCAGCGCCGCGACCTCAGCCGCATCGACGTCGCGAAAACGGGCGACTTCCGACCAGTTAGGGAAGAAGATCACCTTTTGCTCCGCCACGCCTTTCTCGCACGCCTTGTTCATCATCGAGCGCGAAATGGTGGAGACGTTATCGACGTTTTGCAGGCCGCTACGCTCAAAGGCCGCCGCCAGACGGGCAACTTTGCCGCTCTTGCCCCCGGCCATTCCGAGGCCAAGCATCGCATCCACTTCGTAATCCTGAATGTGCAGCAGCGTGCGGGCACCGGAGAGTTTCGCCAGCAGGCGCATTCCCGGCGTACAAAAGAGCGTCGGCACCACGCCGATAATGCGATCCGGCTTCCAGCGACGCTGGGCCATCAGCGGGAAGAAGCTGCTGAGGGCAAAGCTGCCGAGATGCATCAGACGCTTCAGCGTTGAAGGCTGTTTGGGTACGTACAGCGGGCAGCGCCAGACGGTGGCGGCCCCCTGCTCCCGGCGATAGCGCCAGGCGGAATATTGTTCCCCGACTTTCCACTGGGGATAGTATGGCGGGGCGGTAATCACCCGCACCTCGTGGCCCTGACGGGCCATCCACTCCACCATCTCGCCGGTGTACTTACCGATACCGGTCAGCTCCGGGGAATAGTTGATGCCGTAGACCAGGATTTTCATAGGCCCGGCACTCCGGCCTGACGTTCGGCCAGGAAGTACGCCCGGCTGTTGTCGTGGACATTGTCGTGAGCCAGCAGCGCGTCCGGCGTCAACCAGCAGTAGTCGTTGTGCTGCTCGACCGGCAGCGCCAGCGTCTTCGAGTCGACCCGCAGACGGAACCCCAGCACGATGTAGTGGGTGGAGAAATCCGTCCCGGAGAAGTTGTCGTCATAGAAGTGCTGCCAGACGCCGTAAAACTCGCCTGCCGACATCGGCAGGCAAACGCCCAGTTCCGCTTCTGTCAGACGCATAAACGCGTCCGCCAGCGTTTCATCCTTCTGCACGCGGCCACCAGGCACAAACCACCGGCCCTGGGCCGGACGGTTGTTGCGCTTGCCGAGCAGAAATTCCCCCGCCTCGTTCTCCACCACCAGATCGATTGAGATCAGCGGCGTTGAACGTACTACCGTGGCAAAGTCTTCATGACTCAGGAACATGCTGTTACCCCCGGAACCGGTGCTGGTTTTCCAGGAACCACTGGTACGTACTGGCCAGGCCCTGCTCCAGCCCCACTTCGTGGTACCAACCGAGCTGATGCAGACGGGTCACGTCCAGCAACTTACGCGGCGTCCCGTCAGGTTTGGTGGCGTCAAAGACCACGCGGCCCTTGTAGCCCACCACCTGCGCGATGGTCTGCGCCAGCTCGCGGATAGTGCAGTCCACGCCGGTTCCGACGTTGATATGCGACAGCATCGGTTCGGTATTTTCCTGCCACACTTCTGCATCCAGCTCCATCACGTGGATGCTGGCCGCGGCCATATCATCAACGTGGAGGAACTCGCGCATCGGTGTCCCGCTGCCCCACACCACCACGTCCGGTGCACTCTCGGCCGTCGCTTCATGGAAACGGCGCAGCAGCGCCGGGATCACATGCGAGTTGCTCGGGTGAAAGTTGTCATGCGGACCGTACAGATTGGTCGGCATCACCGAGCGATAATCGCGGCCATACTGGCGGTTGTAGGACTCGCACAGCTTGATGCCCGCAATTTTGGCGATGGCATAAGGCTCGTTGGTAGCTTCCAGCGTGCCCTGCAGCAGTTCACTCTCGGCAATCGGCTGCTTCGCCATCTTCGGGTAGATACAGGATGAGCCGAGGAACAGCAGCTTATTAACGTTGTGCACATGCGCAGCGTGAATAATGTTGCTCTCGATCATCATGTTTTCGAAGATGAAGTCAGCCGGGTAGGTATTGTTGGCCACAATACCGCCCACTTTCGCCGCCGCCAGGTAGACCTGATCGATGCGCTCCGCGGCAAAAAAGTCGTTTACCGCTTTGCTGTCCAGCAGGTTCAGCTCGTCGCGGCTGCGGAGCACCAGCTCCACGTCGCCGCGCTGTTCAAGCTGTCTGGCGATGGCCGATCCCACCATCCCGCGGTGACCGGCCACAAAAATACGTTGTTTGCTCATGCTCAGGACTCCAGCGCGATGGCAACCTCATAACCGTGAGACTTAAGCAGCGAGTGTTTTTTCGCCGCTTCCAGATCTTTTGCCACCATCTCGGAGACCATCTCCTGCAGCGTAATTTCCGGTTTCCAGCCCAGTTTTTCGTGCGCTTTGGTCGGGTCGCCCAGCAGGGTTTCCACTTCCGCCGGACGGAAGTAGCGTGGATCAACGGCCACCATCACGTCGCCAGGCTGCACGCCAGGGGCGTCATGACCGGTAACGGAAACCACGATGCCTTTCTCTTCAACGCCGGTACCTTCAAAGCGCAGTTTGATGCCCAGCTGAGCGGCTGCCATCTCAACGAACTGACGCACGGAGTACTGCACGCCGGTCGCGATAACGAAGTCTTCCGGCTGCTCCTGCTGCAGCATCATCCACTGCATTTTCACGTAGTCTTTGGCGTGGCCCCAGTCACGCAGGGAGTCCATATTGCCGAGGTACAGGCACTTCTCCAGGCCCTGGGCGATATTGGCGATAGCGCGGGTGATTTTACGGGTCACGAAGGTTTCGCCACGGCGCGGAGACTCGTGGTTGAACAGGATGCCGTTACAGGCGTACATGCCGTAGGACTCACGGTAATTTACGGTGATCCAGTAGGCGTACAGCTTGGCCACCGCGTACGGAGAGCGCGGATAGAACGGCGTGGTCTCTTTCTGCGGGATTTCCTGCACCAGACCGTACAGCTCAGAGGTGGAGGCCTGATAGAAACGGGTTTTCTTTTCCAGGCCCAGGAAGCGAATGGCTTCCAGCAGACGCAGGGTACCCATGGCATCCACGTCAGCCGTGTATTCCGGGGATTCGAAGGAGACCGCAACGTGGCTCATTGCACCCAGGTTATAGACTTCATCCGGCTGCACTTCCTGCAGAATGCGGGTCAGGTTAGAGGAGTCGGTCAGGTCGCCATAGTGCAGATGGAACTTCGGATTGCTACTGTGCGGATCCTGGTAGATATGGTCCACGCGTTCGGTGTTAAAGGAGGAAGCGCGACGCTTGATGCCGTGAACTTCGTACCCTTTTTCCAGCAGAAGCTCAGCCAGATAAGAACCATCCTGCCCGGTTACGCCGGTGATGAGAGCGACTTTAGTCATGATTATATTCCTCTGTACTTATCAGAAATTATTCAGTTTCAACGCGTTCGCGTATCACCACTGCGGGGTTGCCACGGCAAATCACATTTGCCGGTAGCGATTTAAAAACGCTGCTTCGCGCACCAATAACGGTGCCGTCGCCGATCGTTACGCCGGGAGCGACAAACACATCCGTCGCCAGCCAGCACTTCTCGCCAATCACAATTGGCGTCGAACGAATATCAAAATGCGCACTCTGGTAATCGTGACTGCCGGTGCACAAATAACACTTCTGCGATACCACGGCGTTTGCGCCGATGGTTATCTCACCGAGGGTATAGAGCACGGCATCGTCTCCAACCCAGGCGTAATCCCCGAGCGTTAATTTCCAGGGATAGGTAATTTTCACCGAAGGACGAATAACCACGCCCTTGCCAATCCGCGCGCCAAATAGCCGTAATAAAAAGGCGCGCCAGCGGTACAATACCTGTGGGGACCAGGCAAACAGCGTTGCCTGCACCGCCCACCACAGTTGAACCTTAATTCCACCCGCGCCCCGAAAACCTTTTGGCACCGAGAATCCGTTTAGCTCTTGCATCACTTTTCCTTATATCCCGCTTTATGCTTTGTTATATAAGGCTTTTGTTTTACCGGTTGTCCGCAGACGCAACCGATAAGAAAGCTCGGCCCAGAAACCCGGCACGCGTAATATTTTGCGCTGCACATTGCGGGCATCCTGACATAATTCCAGATTATTCGAGGTTGACACCCCGCCCATCGAGAATTCCGAGACCAGGCACTTAATGCGATTAAAGGCATAGCCGGACTTATACATCTTCGCCGCCAGGGCATAATCCGATGACACACGATACTGGAGATCGTAGGGATGTTTTTTTAACCCATTCACCGGGAAAAAGATGGCCTGATGGCTGGCCGGCAGACTGTGATAGATATACCAGCCACTTTTCGCACTACGGCGGACCTTATTCCCGTCGCCAAAATCCAGTAGCGCATCACCGATATACATGGCGTCATCTTTTTTGTCCGCCAGCTGGCGGGCAAAATCCGCCACGTCGGCGTGGAAAATATCGCCGGAATTAAGAAAGATAGCGAAACGGCCGCGGGCCATATCGATCCCCTTATTCATGGCATCATAAAGTCCGTTATCTTTCTCGCTGACGTAGCGCAGGTGATGCTGCCCGTTCAGGTTTTGCAGGAACTCCGCCGTGCCGTCCTGCGAGCCACCGTCTACAACGATCCACTCGAAGCTGATGTCAGTGGCGCGTGCCAGCTGCTGAAGCGACTGCCAGGTTTTCACCACTCCGTCATAATTTCGAAACGCTACGGTAATAACAGTCAGCAGCATGTTTAGATTCACCCTATCAATTCTTCGTTATATTTAACGCCTTGCGGAAAATAAACGGACAGACAATTAAGAAAGCATATTCCGGGCTAAAAATTGACCCCGTAAAAAACAACGACACGGGAGTAAACAGGTACAGTTGAACGCCAAAGTTCCGGTTATTTCCAAAAGCATTGATCGTCATGCGACCCACTTTAAACAGATACCATGCCGTCAGTATTACTGCGAACCATGAAAAATAGATGATTAACAGATACAGACCATTGTCTATGGTTTTCCCGACATCCGCACCGTTAAATATTCCGAATGATGCGACATATTCGTAAAGAGATCCGAACCGTACCATGCCATCAATATTTGTCAGGGAATACCCGACCATCACCAGCGGCCCGATGATTCGATAATATGATGACGACCCCTCAGTTCCGAGGTCTCCCAGTCGCGTTGCAATATAGGGGAAGGCGAAAACCAGCCCCACCATAAACGCGGTTAAGGATATAATTGCCAGCGGTAGTCTTTTTCTTATTGCATCCTTGTTCAAATACTGAAACGCCCATTCGAGAAGGTAAAACAGAATAAATGTCATTACCCCGGAAAACGATCCCGAAAGAACTATCCCTGCCAGAATCATAGCATCTGTCTTTGGTGTTTTGATACCGAACTGTTTGATGCAGAGCCAAATTGAGATTAGTGCCAGAGCAAAGAATGCCGGTTCGAAATAGAGAGCAGTGGTACGCTTACCACCGAACTTTATGAAATTAAGTACATAGCTATTACTGTAAATCAGATATTTCGAAATCATCTCCATCAAACTGCTGCCACCGGTAAGAATAATCTGCGCCATTTCCAGGGCCGCAAGCAGAACGATAAACCCAACCGCCAGGTAGAAGAAACGCAAAATCTTAGCGTGGTTATGGGGTGAAACCTGCTTAAAGCGTATGCTCCACACCATGCCAATGATGATCACCAGGTAGATAAAGAGCAGGGTCGAGGTGACGTACTTCCCGGCGTTAAGCGACGTACCGAAGATATAGTTGAACAGCGTCAGCCCGGCCCCGATCCCTAAGGCAATCATCAGTTTTTTCAGGTTAATTTTGTCCACGTACAGCAATAGCAGCAGCGGCAAAAAAGTCACAACGGTTATCGGAAAGCTCTCACCGATCTGGGCCAGCTTGACGTTGACCAGCAGGTAAATCAGCGGCAGAGCCAGATAACTACAGATTCTGATAGAACGAGACATACTCCTCCAGCATCTGTTTTCCACTATAGGCTTCGCGGCTGCGGGCACGGAAGGCGTCCAGAGAGGTGCCAAATACCGCCTGGGCGATTTCCGCTTTCGGGCACTGCACCAGAGGCAGGATCGCCTGCTCGCCAAAGGTTTTACCGCCCGATTTTTGCAGCACTTCCCGCGCCGCATCGCTATGGGTTGCCAGCACCGGCACGCCGATGGATAACGCTTCACAGAGGATCAGCGGATAGTTATCCACCCGGGAGCTGAACAGCAGCGCGTCCAGCGGATTCAGCTCGCTCATCAGCTGACGTTTGTCGGTCAGGAAACCGTGGTTGATGACGTTCGGTCCCTCAAACGGCGACCACTTGCCAAAGGTATGCACCTCCACTTTATCGCCGAGGGCAATGATATCCCTCACCAGCTGCTGGTTGGTTTTTCCGTCATAGCGAAGATCGTGGGCCACAACGGCAATTTTGGGCCGCGCTGCCTCGGGCGCAACGGGCGGCAGATCGGCGAGGATCGCCTCCGTCGCCACGTCGATACCGTTATTGATAATGTGGCACTGACCGGCGCCGTACAGGCTGTTAAAGGCGTCGGCCACATGCTGGCTCGGAGAGATAAAACGGCAGCCCAACGCCAGCATGGCGCGAAACAGCTCGCGCTTACGGTCGACCAGGCTATGCGCCCTGTCCACTTTTACCGGCGGGTAGTTGCTCAGGGTCGGGCATTTCTGGCAGTTATCTTTCCAGCCTTCGCAGCCGTCGAGGAAAGCACAGCGGCCGGTGACGCTCCAGTGATCGTGCAACGTCCAGACAAAGGTCACCTCCGGCTTATGGGTTTTCACCTTCAGGCAAAATGTCACCACCTCTTCCAGATTAAGCCAGTAGCTGTGCAGCACGTGAAAGTGCAGTACCACCGGGCCCGGCGTACGGGTGACCGTGCGGTACAGATTATTCAGGTTGCCAAAAACATCGCGATTAAACAGGCGAAAAAGCGCCAGATTGGCGATAGAGGTCAGGCGCGGTGTCTGCTTGATGACCTCCTGATAGTTGTCGTGGCTGACGCTTTTTTTGCCGCCTTTGCCATAGCCATACACGAAGCGCGACTGCAGCCCTTGCTGCAACGCCCGCTGGTGCAGATCCAGCGCGACGCCCGCGGCGCCGCCTTCGGCGAGGCGGACGTTAAATTGCAGAATATTCATTTAATAACCTTTACTCGCGCTTTTTCGCCCACCACCAGCGCGTTATCCGGAACGCTGTCCAGCACGACGCTGCCGGCACCGATGGTGACGTTATTACCGATGCAAATATCCCCGATCAGGACGGCGTTAACCCCCAGCTCCACGCCGTTACCAATGGTGGGACAGCGCAGATTCTCCGCGCTGCGGTTGCCGATGGTCACGCCATGACGAATCGTGAAGTCGTCCCCGGCCACGACGTTTTTATTGATAACGATCCCGTAGCCGTGGTGGATGATGAACCGGCGGCCTATAGTGGCTGCCGCCTGGATCTCATAGCCAAATATGCATTCAGTCAGGATGCGGTAGAGCACCAGAACCGGTGCCGCCCACAGATTATTCAGGACATTTTTTTTGCGCCAGACGGAGCAAAAATGCGCAATGCGGTAGGCCACGACCATGCAGCACGGTCGCAGGCTCCAGCTATTACTTCGCAGATCTTCCAGCAGCATTATTTCCCCCGCAGCCCGTCAGCCAGGCGTTTACCGTTACGCACGGAAAACAGGGTCAGCAGCGTGCGCCAGTTCATACGCTTATTGCGGATCTGGTACAGGGTGAAGAGCTGATATTTTTTGCTGGCGCGGTCGAATTTATCTTTATGCTTGCGGTAAAAATGGAAGTAGCCGGAAAACTTTTTCGGCGAGGAGGTGATCTGCATCTCCCCGTGATTGATATGCAGGATCTGCGTCGCCTCTTCCACCTTCCAGGGCTCGCCAAATTCCACCACCATGCGCAGGAAAATGTCGTAATCCTGAGCGGCTTTCAGCTCGGTATCGAACAGGCACTCTTTAAACCGCCATGCCCAGGTGAAAACCTGGTTGCCAATAATGTTGCGCTTATAGAAGAGCGTGCGCGAATACGGTGATTTCGGGTACAGCGGCAGACTGGCCGGCTGGGCGTAAACTTCGCCCTGACACACATAGTCATTGGCGTAGAGAAACGCATGGGTGACCAGCTCCCGCTTGTGCTGCAGAAACACCGACAGCCGGTTCGGCGTCCACTCATCGTCATCATCGATGCCGGTAATGAACTGCCCTTTAGCCTGCAAAATAGCCTGATTACGCACCGCGCAGGCGCCGGAATTAAAGGCGTTGCGGGTATAGCTGACCCTGGGATCGTTCAGTTCAGTGACGTACTGCTGCAGCTGCTCATAAGACGCGGAGCAGTCATCAACAATAATCATTTCCCAGTGCGGATAATCCTGGCGCAGCACGGACTTAATGGCGCGAATAGCCAGCTGCTGGCGATTCCAGGTCGGCATATAAATGGAGATGAGTGGGCGATCGTTGGTCATGGTATTCCCCGAAGGCAGTGTCTTCCCCCCACCCGCACCTCTTCCCCTGAGGAGCGCGGGAACAGGTCGGCGTGGGGGTTAGTTGTTATTTAGAATCTGACTTGTACTCGTATTCGTAGTAACCGTAATCCTGGTAGCCGGTTGCGCGGCGGAAGATGGAGTTCAGGATCACCCCTTTCACTTCGATACCATTCTGATCGAAGCGGCTCAGGCTGGTTTCCACCTCTTTCAGGGTGTTCACGGCATAGCGCGCCACCATCAGGGTGGTACCCGCATGACGGCCAACAATGGCGGCGTCGGTCACGGCCAGAATTGGCGGGGTATCGATCAGGACCAGGTCGTAGTTATTGCTGGCCCACTCGATCAACTCACCAAAGCGCGGGCTCATCAGCAGCTCGGAAGGGTTCGGCGGCACCTGCCCACGTGGCACCAGGTCGAAGTTGCTGATTGACGTCGGCTTGGCCGCATCGGCAATATTTCCTTTACCCACCAGCACTTCCGACAGCCCGTTGCCGTTGGTGGTCCCCAGCAGCTCGTGGGTATAGCCTTTACGCATATCACAGTCGATCAGCAGCACGCGTTTGTTGGTCTGGCTGATCACCGCCGCCAGGTTGGCGCAGACAAAAGTTTTACCAATCGACGGGCTGACCCCGGTCATCATCAGGACGTTGTTACGGGACTGCATCATGGCGAAGTGCAGGCTGGTACGCAGACTACGGATCGCCTCAATGGCAAGGTCGGTTGGGTTACCCACCGCCAGCAGCTGACTCTGCTTGTAGCGCTTAACGCCTTTAACGGTTTTGACACTGTCGCGGGTCTTTTGCCATTCCGAAAGCGGAATGCTGGCATAGACGCTGATCCCGCTCTCTTCGAGCACCTGCGGGCTTTCGATTCCGCGGTTAAACAGGGAGCGAAGCAGCACGCCGACAATCGACAGCATCAGGCCGAGGATAATACTGCCCAGAATAATGAGCGCTTTCTTCGGCTTAAGTACGCCCGGCTGGGTAATCGCCGGGTCAACTATACGCACATCCCCGACGGTGCTGGCTTCGGTGATCTGCAGCTCCTGCTGCTTGTTCAGCAGTTGCATATAGACCTGCTGACCGGATTCCACGTCGCGGGTCAGACGGACGATCTCCTGCTGGGTCTTCGGCATCGCGGTTACGCGGGAATTCAGGCGATTCTTCTCATCCTCCAGCACGCGGCGTTTTTCCAGCAGGGTGCGGTAGGCCGGGTGAGATTTGGTGAAGAGCTTGGAGATCTCCGCTTCTTTAAAGGTCAGCTCGTTCAGCTGTGCATCAATATTGACCATGGAGTCGAGCACCGCTTTCGCTTCCAGCGGCAGGTCAACGGAGTCTTTCTCCTGGCGGAAGCTGTTAAGACGGTTTTCCGCCTCATCCAGACGCCCGCGCACTTCCGGAAGCTGTTTAGCCAGGAAGGCCAGGCTTTTCGCCGCCTCTTCCGATTTCCGCTCAACGTTCTGCTGCAGATAGTTGCGCGAGATGCTGTTCAGAATGGCGCTAATCTGCTCCCGGTCTTCGCCGGTATAGGTCATGCTCAGCACGCCGGTATCTTTGCCGGTTTCCGTCACCGTCAGGTTATTCTGCAGGTTGTTGATGGTGCCTAACGTGGAGAATTTAGTGACGGTAAACTCGCTGCCCTCGCTGGCGGCCTGGCTCTTAACCAGCATAGTCACGCCGTCTTTCTCCAGCGGCTTGCCCACTTCACCGCGGGCGCTGAAGCCACCGTCGCTGGTAAGGGAATACTGCTTAGGGTTCAGCACGGTCAGGGTAAAGATCTGCTCATTCATCCCTTTTGGCAGCGTAAAAGCACTCACCTTTACCGTTTCGTTCTGCCGTCCCATCAGCCGATCCCAGCCGGCCCCAAAGACCGGGAAGGTATTTTTGCTGACGCCAATATCCAGGTCGAGATCGTCAACGGTTTTCCCCAGCACCAGGCGGGACTGAATCAGCTGAATTTCCGCATCGGAGGCAGGAGGCTTGTTCGACAGGGCGCTATTAAGATTCTGCACCAGCGCGCTGCTGCTGTTTTGCTCGATTTGCACCAGCGCATCGGCGCTATAGATAGGTGTGGCAAAAAAGGTGTAGATGACCGCGCCCAGCGCAAACAGCGACGTGACGCCCAGAACCCACCATTTTGCCTCAACCACCGTGCCGATCAGTCGGCCAATATCGATTTCATCACTGCCCGACGCTGACGCGGGTGCGGCAGAATATTTTACTTTTTCGGTCATTGTTATCCCTGCTGAGCTTTCAGTGCCTGCGCCCACTGTCGGGCAGACTGGTCAAGTAAGGTGTACACCGCCTCGAAGGCCTCACGACTTTTACGGTACGGATCGGGAATTTCCCGTTCGCCGTCCCAGTGACCAAACAACATCACTTTGCCCCGCATCTCCGGCGCTATCTCACACAGCGTCGCGATATGTTTTTTCTCCATTGCCAGAATCAGGTCGTAGTCGCGACACATGCGCCCGGAAATCTGCCGGGCGCAGTGGCCGTCCAGTGAAAGATGATGTTCTGCCGCGACGCTGGTTGCGGTCGATTCCGCAGAACGTCCCACCAGAGCACCCAGCCCGGCTGAATCCACCTTCAGATCCGGCTGATACTGTCGCAGCAGCCGCTCTGCGGTCGGGGAACGGCAAATGTTCCCCACGCAAACCACCAATATTTTGTTGAACATAGCGCCTTACCAGTTGTTGAGCTTGTCAGCTGTATCGGTCATATAGCGAACGCCACTGATCGTCGGCAGCAACTGATTGATCAGACGATTCCAGCGAGCAATAGGCGCGGTGGTGACATAGACCACGTCATACGGCTGGAGTCGGAATTCCGTTGCCATCACCAGAGAGGTGGCATCGGACATATCAAGCTGGTAGATGTTGGCAATCTTGCCTGCGCGGTCTTTCTCGCCCTTCAGCGGTCGGATAACAAAAATGCCGCTGGCGTTGGAGGTGGTCATATCGATACCCTCCGCCTGGCCAAGCGCTTCGGTAAGGGTCATGCCGCTGAAGTCCATTTTGAGCGTGCTCTGTTTTTTCACTTCACCCATCACGAACACTTTCAGATCGTCATTGCGCGGCACAAACAGGATGTCACCCGGATAGAGCAGACGGTTCTGGCTGAGATCGCCGTTTTGCATCAGCGCCTGCAGGGAAATACGCTGCTCCTGGCCGTTGTGCGTCAGGACCACGTTGCGCCAGTCGGCGTTATCCGTCAGGCCACCGGCGGTGTTAATCGCATCCAGTACGGTTAGCGGCACGTTGGTGATCGCCTGCTGGCCCGACTTATTCACCTGGCCGGAAACATAGGCTTTTTGTGAGCGGAACGCGGCGATATTCACATCCACCTGCGGGTCGGCGATGAAACGGGCCAGGCGGCCGGTAATGTCATTGCGGATCTCGGCAAGCGTTTTACCGACGACGTGAACCTTACCAATGTAGGGATAGAACATGGTGCCGTCGGCCTGCACCCAGTTGCCGGTGTCGCTGGAGCTGCGATACTGACCGGCCGGCGTGGTTAGCTCAGGGTGGTCCCAGACGGTAACGCTGAGCACGTCGCCCGGCCCTACGCGATATTCATAAGAAGAAATTTCCTGGTCCAGAGACATATTCGGCTGCGCCACGTTAGGACGCGGGCGTAATTGCTCAATCAGTCGCGGGGTCAAGGGTAAAACATTGACCATCTTATCAAGGTCGAAATTGGCATCCTGTTGCTTAATCACATCTTTGCCCATAGTGGACATATTGCTGCCAGGAAAGACGGTGCAACCACTCATCAGGGTTACAGACACCAATAATGGCATCAATTTCAGTTTGGATTTCATCATTGATTATTTATCACTTTGGCAGAGTAATTATCCTGTGCGAATTAATATGCGCTCAATTCATAGACATTGAGAATGCATTTAATTGAAACGTAATATAACTGGCATCAGTCCTAAAAAATGTTTATCCATCCCTATGCTATTGACAAATAATCAGCAACAGACTTGCTACCCACCGACCACGCTACCGCCCCTGGCTTTCAGCTACCCACCGCTGTCAAATCAAGGTGTTACAGACCCTGACATGCAGAAAAACCAGCTGGCAATTGTTTTCCATATGAAAGCTATCAGCACAACGTGTTCATACACCGTGGTCAGAAAAAAGATCGATGAACAATTTAATTTTTAATACTGCGAGAATTGTTGCAGCTAACCGAATAGCAGGCAAGGTAACAGACTGCCGGTTACGGCTTTTTAAGATTAATATTAAGGATTCAAGTAAGTGCTTTTAGGATTATATTGATATTGACAAGTCACCAAATAGCCATTAACGATTATTTAACAGACAATACGGAAAAACAGCTAATTCAGCACAGTAATCATACGGATATAATTCATTGATATCCGGGTTTGTATTAAGATAAATCTCAGTAATATATTGCATTTTATCGCCGCTTTAACCATGATCGCACTGTGACAATTGTCATACAACATAAGGTATTACTTTCAACATGGAATGGATTGCCGATCCTTCTATCTGGGCCGGTCTGGTCACTCTGGTGGTCATCGAACTGGTTCTTGGTATTGATAATTTAGTGTTTATCGCGATACTGGCGGAAAAACTTCCCCCTGCGCAGCGCGACCGGGCCCGCGTAACGGGCCTGATTCTGGCGATGTTTATGCGCCTCGCCCTGCTCGCCTCTATCTCCTGGCTGGTCACGCTAACGCAGCCGCTCTTCAACTTCCGCGATCTCAGCTTCAGCGCCCGCGATCTGATCATGCTGTTTGGCGGACTATTCTTACTGTTTAAGGCCACGGTGGAGCTTAACGAGCGGCTGGAGGGCAAAGACAGCGATAACCCCAGCCAGCGCAGCGGGGCTAAATTCTGGAGCGTCGTCGCACAGATTGTGGTGCTGGATGCGGTCTTCTCTCTGGATTCGGTGATCACCGCCGTGGGGATGGTGGACCATCTGCCGGTGATGATGGCCGCGGTGATTATCGCCATTAGCGTCATGCTGATCGCCAGCCGCGCCCTGACCCGTTTCGTCAACAATCACCCGACCATTGTGATCCTGTGCCTCAGCTTCCTGCTGATGATTGGCTTTAGCCTGGTCGCCGACGGCTTTGGTTTCCATATTCCGAAAGGGTATCTGTATGCCGCTATCGGTTTCTCGGTGATTATCGAGTCGCTAAACCAGCTGGCCATTTTCAACCGCCGCCGCTTCTTGTCTGCCAACCAGACGCTGCGTCAGCGCACCACCGAAACGGTGATGCGCCTGCTGAGCGGCAGAAAAGAGGACGCTGAGCTGGACGCTGATGCCGCCTCAATGCTGCTCGATCATGACGATACCCCTATCTTCAACCCGCAGGAGCGGCGGATGATTGAGCGCGTGCTGAATCTTAACCAGCGCAGCGTCAGCAGTATTATGACCTCCCGGCATGATATTGAGCATATCGATCTCAGCGCGCCGGAGAGCGAGATTCGCGCCCTGCTGGAAAAAAACAAGCATACCCGAATGGTCGTTACCGGCGGAGAAAACGAAGATGAGCTGCTGGGCGTGATCCATGTGATTGACCTGATGCAGCAGTCCCTGCGCGGCGAAGCCCTGGATTTACGCGTGCTAATCCGTCAGCCGCTGGTCTTCCCCGAGGCGCTGCCGCTGCTGCAGGCGCTGGAGCAGTTCCGCAACGCCCGTACCCATTTCGCCTTTGTGGTCGATGAGTTCGGTTCCGTTGAAGGGATCGTGACGCTCAGCGACGTGATGGAAACCATCGCCGGCAACCTGCCAAACGAAATCGAAGAGATTGACGCCCGCCACGATATTGAGAAAAACGCCGACGGCAGCTGGACGGTCAACGGGCATATGCCGCTGGAAGACCTCGTCCAGTATGTGCCGCTGCCGCTGGAAGAAAGGCGCGAATATCACACGGTCGCAGGCCTGCTGATGGAGCATCTGCAGCGGGTGCCGCAGGAAGGCGAAGAGGTGGTGGTTGGCGGCTACAGGCTAAAAACCCTGCAGATAGACAGTCATCGGGTGCAGAAGGTGCAGATTATCGCCCCCGTTGAGGATGCGCCGGACTACGAAGTCTGAGTGCAAAACGGGCGGCCACCTGGCCGCCCGTTGTTTTAAAGCTTGTCGAGAAGCTGCTTAATATTCTTACTATCCGGATCGTCCTTATTATTCTCCGCCCACTCCTGCAGGCGGCGTTTCGCCTCGCCCCGGAGCTGTTTACGCAGAGACTGATCGACCTGCAGACTGTAATTCAGCGCCTGCCACGGACCGTACACCCGCAGCGGGATAGCCGTGGTTTTAAGCATGGCAACCAGCTGGCTGTCACCCTTCCAGCCCTCCAGCACGCTGACGTTAAAGCGCATATCGCTCAGCTGTTTCACCAGGTCGAGACTGCCTTCGCCGGTCAGTGTCAGCAGCGGCGAACGCCCGGCCATCTCCGACAGGGTTAGCTTGCCTTTTTGCAGCTGGAGATCGCTGCTGAAGCTATCCAGCCGGGTCGCGCTATCGTAGTTCTGCTGGGTCTGCACGTTAGTGCTTCGTTCCACGGCCTGATGGACCAACTGCTGGAAGTTCAGTCCTTCTGACCGCAAATTTGCCAGCTCAACGTGCGCTTCACCCTGCCAGTCACGACGGAACGCATCGGCATCAATACGATTGCCGGTAAAATCACCCGCCAGCGAGAGGTTACCGGTCAGGGCAATGGGATAATTAAACGCCTTCAGGATGGTGCCAATTTCAACGTTATCCAGCTTCGGCTGGAAAGCGGTGCGCACCGTTTTTCCGCGGGCATCAACGGTGCCCGGCAGGGAAATATCCCCTTCTCCCAGCTTGCCCTGCAGCTCGCTCAGGGTCAGCAGGCCCGCCTGATTCTGCGCCCGGGCGCTGACCTGGCTGAAATCCATGCCGCGCCACAGAAGATGCTGTGCGGTCAGTGAAATTTGCGCCGTATTGCCGAGCAGCGCGTCATAGCCATCCAGTGAATCACCGTTTGAAATCACCGGGCGCGGCTGGCCGGAAGTGCTTTGCCCCTGCTGGATCCTCGCGCTGCTGCTGGCCGGGTTCGCCGGGACGTTCAGCAGTTTATCGAGGTCAAGGCGGTCGAATTTCAGATCGGCAACCCACTCAGGCACCGGCTGCTGCGTCATGCCGATCTGCCCGGTTACCTGGCTGCCGTTGGCGTTTAAATTAAGATTACTGAGGGTCAGTTTCTGCGTCTCATCCTGCCAGAGCGCGCCAAGGCTACCCTGACCGACGATGCCCTGGGACGGCAGATCCGCCCCCTGCAGCTGCCAGTTTATCTGTCCGACAGTGGCCTTCAACTGGTGAGGATAGTCGCTGGCGTCGACCTGCGCCGTCAGAGACAGCGCCAGGTCACGCTGGTTGCGATTCACCCGGGAAGAGAAGTCGATGGTCGCCTCGTGGCGCTCATTCTGCTCCATCTGCAGATTGATATCGCGGAAGATAACCTGCTCGTCAGATTCACGCTGAAGCACCAGCACGCTGTCTTCGACTTTCAGACGTCTGACGTCCAGCGCCCATCCCCGATCCTCTTCCGCCTGCGGCAGCGTGTTGGAACGCGGAGGTACCGGCGCATTTTCATGACGTACGGCTTCGGTCTGCGGTGTAAGCTGGACAATGCCGCCTTTCAGCATCACCTGCTGAACCTGTAGCTGATGGGAAAGCAAAGGGATCAACGCCACGTCGAGGCGCATATTATCGGCGCGCACCACCGGCTGTTCAGCGCCGGGCGCGGTCAGGGACATACGGCCGGAAAGAATGCTCAGCTGCGGCCAGACGTGCCAGCGCAGCGGGCCATCAAGGCGCAGCTGATAGCCGCTGCGCGCTTCGACCTGCCGCGTCAGATGCTCACGGAAGTCGTTCGGATTGACCAGCAACACTAAGGCTGACAGACCGGCCAGCAGCACGGCCAGCAATATCATTAGCGTTGTCAATACTCGTCTCATGGCATCCTCTGTGCAGCGTCAGGCTGTTTTACTTGCCATTTTGAACCTGGGCAGTGCTCGCAACCCTCACGTACTGCGTGTACGCTCCGGTTGCTGCGCGCTGTCCGTGTCCAAACTGGCTGCGACAATAACGCCTGATGAGCAAACGATTAATCTTTATCTATTCGGCTGGCAACCGCGCCCTGCTGATCGCGATATTTGGCATCCTGGCGGCTGTTATAAGGCCGCGCAGCCGGTCCGGAGAGCGGCTCAAAGCTCAGCGCGCCAATCGGCATGCCCGGACGCAGCGCCAGCGGCAACTTACCTGAATTATAGAACTCCAGCACGATGCAGCCAGACCAGCCCGGATCGATACGGTGCGCGGTCACGTGCACCATCAGACCCAGACGCGCCAGCGAGGAGCGGCCGTCCAGCCAGCCCACCAGATTGTCCGGCAGGGTGACCGATTCAAAGGTCACCGCCAGCGCCAGTTCGCCGGGATGGAGGAAAAAAGCCTCGCCATCGGCCAGAACGATCTCATCGCTCATCACGCGGTCCAGCGCGGCAGCCACTTCCGTCTTCGGCCCGCTGAGGTCAATAAACCCGGCGGTATGGCCGCGAAACGTGCGGAATTTATTGCCGAGGCGGACGTCGACGGTCGCGCCATTGATGCGATCCACAGGCGGACGCGGGGTAATGGCGAGGCGGCCGTCATCCAGCCAGGCTTCAATATCTCGGTCACACAGACGCATGGCGCGTTCTCCTTTTGTGTCGCGCGCCCTCGCCGCCTCGGCGGCGAGGGCAAATCAGGTGATCCCTGAACGGTACACAATTAACGTAAATTATTCAAAAAACTGACTGATTTTTGCTTTCAGAATATCGATGGCGATACGGTTTTTGCCGCCACGCGGCACAATGATATCGGCATACTGCTTGGAGGGTTCGATAAACTGCAGGAACATCGGACGCACGGTTTTCTGGTACTGAGACATCACCGAATCCATCGAACGGCCGCGCTCGTTAACATCACGCTTGATGCGGCGCATCAGGCAGATATCGAGCGGAGTATCGACGAAAATAGAGAAGTTCATTTCGCCGCGCAGACGCGCATCGGTCAGCAGCAGGATCCCCTCAAGAATAATCACCTTTTTGGGTTCGATACGGATGGTTTCCTGCTTGCGGGTGTGTTCCACATAGCTGTAAACCGGCAGCTCGATAGGATTACCGTTCTTGAGGGTCTGCAAATGCTGGAACAGCAGACTATGATCCATAGCATTAGGATGGTCATAGTTAGTTTTCACACGCTCTTCCATCGACAGATGACTTTGATCTTTGTAATAGCTGTCTTCTGGAATAACGCCAATGTGCTCATCACCGACCTGCTCACGTAGTTCGCGATACAGCGTGCTGGCGATAAGACTTTTACCTGAAGCCGATGCGCCGGCGATGCCGATGATGACGCATTGATGGGACTGATCAGTCATAAATTTAGCGACCTGATTAACCTGGATGTTTAGGAAGGGCGACGCCGGAGCGTCAAACGCGGCAATTATAGGGATTTCAGCGTTCCGATACCAGTCGAATACGCCGTGACGATGCGATGCGAATTTTGTGACCCTGGCGCAAATTTTTATGCTTATTTTTAGCGCAGTGGAACTACTTTTTAGGCAGACTAAGTAATTAATAACCCTGGGATGTCAAATTATGAGCAGACGCCATAGGAATTGTAAATTGTTTGTACTAGCATAATCCAAAATCCAAATTTCATACGTCCGGGCACTGCGCCTCACAAGCAGAGCCTCTGCGGATAGAGCGGTAATGACGAAACCATCCCAGCGTGCCACAGCGATCGCCCCTAACCCTCTACTGCGTCTGGTCAGTTTAGGGCTGGCGACCTTTATCTTCACGCTGTTCTCACTTGAGTTAATACGTATTGGGACGGTACTGGCGCCGGTGTGGTTCCCGACGGCCATTATGATGGTTGCGTTTTACCGTCATGCCGGGCGGATATGGCCAGGGATTATTCTTGTCTGTTCCCTGGGCAGCGTCAGCGCCTCAATGTTGATTAACCCGTTAAGCGATCTTAATCTCTGGTACACCGCGATCAACGTCACTCAGGCGTTGATCGGCGCGCTGCTGCTGCGACGGCTGCTGCCCCAGTATAATCCGCTGAAGAATCTCAATGACTGGGTACGTCTGACCATTGGTAGCGCCGTTATTCCTCCGCTGTTCGGCGGTGCAATGGCCCACCTGGTCGCACCTGGCGAACAGCCGCTACAAACCTTTTTAATCTGGGTGCTGTCGGAAACCATCGGGGCGATGGCGCTGGTCCCGCTCGGACTGCTGTTCAAAATGCACTATCTCACGCGCCACCGCGATCCGCGCCTGCTGATGGAAACTCTGGTCACGCTCTCGGTGACCCTGGCGCTGAGCGGTCTGGCTATCCTCTATGTGCCCTGGCCTTTTACCTGCATTATCGTACTGCTGATGTGGAGCGCCGTGCGCCTGCCCCGGGTGGAAGCCTTCGTGGTCTTCCTGATCACCGTTATGGCGGTATCCATGATGATGGCGACTCATCCCACAGAGCTGACCCCGCAGCACTACAGCACCATGATGAACGCTCCCTGGCTTCCTTTCCTGATGATGCTGCTGCCGGCCAATATTATGACGATGGTGATGTACGCCTTCCGTTCCGAGCGTAAGCACATCACCGAAAGCGAAGAGCGTTTTCGTAATGCCATGGAATATTCCGCCATCGGCATGGCGCTGATCGGTACCGAAGGCCAGTGGCTGCAGGTCAATAAAGCCCTGTGCCGTTTCCTGGGCTACAGCCAGGATGAGCTGCGCGAATTGACCTTCCAGCAGCTTACCTGGCCGGAAGATTTACATAACGATCTGGAAAAACTGCAGCAGCTGGTCAACGGCGAAATTCGCAGCTACTCAATGGAGAAGCGCTACTACACCCGCGGCGGCGACGTGGTCTGGGCGCTGCTGGCGGTCTCGGTGGTGCGCCATACCAACGGTACGCCGCTGTACTTTATTTCCCAGATTGAAGATATCAACGACCTGAAGACCGCCGAGCAGATCAACCGACGCCTGATGGAGCGTATTACCCTCGCTAACGAAGCGGGTGGAATTGGTATCTGGGAGTGGGATATCAAGCCGGACATCATGAACTGGGATAAGCGGATGTTCGAGCTCTATGACGTCGAACCGCATATCAAACCGTCCTGGCAGCTCTGGCAGTCGTGCCTGCTGCCGGAAGATCGTCACCAGGCGGAAGAGATTGTTCGCGAGGGGCTGCGTTCCCAGCAGCCGTTTAAGCTGGAGTTTCGTATTCAGGTCAGAGACGGTATCCGCCATATCCGCTCCCTGGCCGACCGGGTGCTCAACAAAAACGGTGAGGTGGAGCGCCTTCTCGGCATCAATATGGATATGACCGAGGTCAAAACCCTTAACGAACAGCTCTACCAGGAAAAAGAGCGGCTGCATATTACCCTCGACTCTATCGGCGAAGCGGTGCTCTGTACCGACGTGGATATGCGCATTACCTTTATGAATCCGGTCGCGGAAATCATGAGCGGCTGGAGCCAGCAGCAGGCCACGGGCCATCCGCTGCTGACGGTGCTGCGTCTCACCCACGGCGAACACGGGCCGCTGATGGAAAATCTGCACGGCAGTGACGCCCTGCGTCCGGCCATCGACCAGGATGTGGTCCTCCACTGCCGCAGCGGCGGCAGCTACGATATCCACTACAGCATTACGCCACTGAGCACCCTTGACGGGCAGAATATTGGCTCGGTGCTGGTTATCCAGGATGTCACCGAGTCGCGCAAAATGATGCGCCAGCTCAGCTACAGCGCCTCCCACGATGCGCTGACGCATCTCGCCAACCGTGTTAGCTTTGAAAACCACCTTAAGCGTCTGCTGCAAACCGTGCATGAAACCCGCCAGCGACACGCGCTGGTCTTTATCGATCTCGACCGCTTCAAGGCCGTTAACGATACCGCAGGCCATGCCGCCGGCGACGCCCTGCTGCGTGAGCTGGCCGCCCTGATGCTGAGTATGCTGCGCAACAGCGACGTGCTGGCGCGTCTCGGCGGGGATGAGTTTGGCCTGCTGCTGCCGGACTGCAATCAGGAAAGTGCCCGCTACCTTTCCGGGCGATTAATCCACGCCATCAATGATTATCACTTTATGTGGGAAGGCCGCCTGCACCGCATCGGCGCCAGCGCGGGCATTACGCTGATTGATGAAAATAATAGCCAGGCGTCGGAAGTGATGTCCCAGGCGGATATCGCCTGCTATGCCTCCAAAAGCAACGGTCGCGGCGTGGTGACGGTCTACGAACCGCAGCAGGACCGCATGCAGTATCCGCGTGGCATGATGTCGCTGGAAGAGCAGTGGCATATGATCAAAGACAATCATATGCTGATGGTCGCCCGCGGCGTCGCCTCTCCCCGCGTGCCCGAAAGCTGTCATTTCTGGCTCATTTCCCTGCGCCTGTGGACCAGCGAAGGCGAAGTGATGGAAGAGCAAGCCTTCCGCTCCGGGCTGGCCGAGCCGGAGCTGCTGCATGCCCTCGATCACCGCGTCATGCAGGAGTTTTTCCGCAACTACGCCTCCATCGTTGCCAGCAAAGGGCTCAGCGTTGCCCTGCCCCTCTCCGGTGCCGGACTGGTTAGCGCCTCCCTGATTGAGGAGATCGTCGATCTGCTGGAGAAAAGCCCGATGGTGGGTCGTCTGCTGCACCTGGTGATCCGCGCCGATGTTCTCAGCCAGCAGGAGACCGCCGCCGTCGACGGCCTGCACAAACTGCGACAGGCAGGATGCAAAATTATTCTCAGCCACGTAGGCCACGAGCTGGAACTGTTTAACCACCTCACGGCGGACATGATCGATTACGTCATGCTGGATCAGGATCTGATCGCCAACGTGCACGGCAATCTGATGGATGAAATGATGGTCAGCATTATTCAGGGCCACGCTAAGCGACTGGAGATCAAAACCATCGCCGGCCCCACCAACGTCCCGCTGATGATGGATACCCTCTCCGGGATCGGCATCGATATGGTCTATGGCGACACCATCTCCCAGAGCCAGCCGCTGGATTTGCTGCTTAATACCAGCTACTTCGCGATTAACTAAAGCGGTTCCGGCTGCCAGCCGTCGCTGTACCAGATATGCAGCAGCGCGTACGAACGCCAGGGCTGCCAGCGCCCGGCATAGCGGCCGATCTGCGCGGGCGTCATGCCCGGGAAACGCTGTTTAATCAGGTAGTCATCCGGTAGAAATACATCTTTTGCCTGCCAGCCACGCAGGGCGTAGTAGTTCGCCGTCCAGCGGCCAATGCCCGGAAAAGTTTGCAGCGTCCGCATCCCCTGAGCAATATCCTCCGGCGGGCGTAATGGCAGCTCCCCGCTCAACGCCGCCCGGGCAAAGTAGATAATCGCCTCCGCCCGCCGCAGCGGCATCCCCAGCGCTTTTAACGCCAGCGGATCGACGCTGGCTAACTGTTCCGGACGCGGAAAGCAGAGATAGCCCGGCGCATCCGCCAGCGGGTCGCCAAACTGCGCCGCCACTTTCGCCGTCAGCTTTGCCGCCATTGCCACGCTCACCAGCTGACCCAGAATCGCCCGAATGCCCTGCTCAAAGGGATCCAGACAGCCCGGCAGCCGCAGTCCTGGACGTGCTGTAGCCAGCGGCCCCAGCGCATCGGCAACGATTTGCGGGTTGCAGTCCAGGTCGAACAGCTGCGCGATACGCTGCAGGCAGGCGTCAGCCACCGGCAGCAGCCCGGCGGACAGCTCAACCCGCAACAACTGCGTTGTTTCATCGGGGATAACGGTCAGCAGGCCACTATGTCCCTCCAGCGAAAAACTGCGGGTGTAGCGCCCCTCATTCAGGGTTTCAATCCCAGCCACCGCACGGTCACCGAGAAAACCAAACATCCACGCCCAGTCATAGGGCGGCTGCCAGCGCAGGTTTTCCATGCATTCTCCTCTGTACACTCGCCCACAGCATAATCGCTGAGACACCAATCCGCCTTGCTTTTATATTCTCTGGTTGTTGCCAGGCCCGGATTCGGCTAAAGTCGCCCACCTTCTTCACCGGCATGGGGATTTTAACGTGTTTATTGGTTTTGATTACGGTACCGCCAACTGTTCAGTGGCGGTCATGCAGGATGGCGCCCCCAGGCTGCTGACGCTGGAAAACGGCAGTTCTCTGCTGCCGTCAATGCTGTGTGCGCCGACGCGCGAAGCGGTCAGTGAGTGGCTCTATCGCCATCACGAGGTACCGGCGACGGGCAGCGAAGCCCAAGCGCTGCTGCGCAGGGCCATCAACTTCAACCGCGATGAAGATATTGAGGTGCAGGCGAACAGCGTGCAGTTCGGTCTGAGCGCGCTACAGCAGTATATTACCGACCCGCAGGAAGTGTGGTTCGTTAAATCGCCTAAATCCTTCCTCGGGGCCAGCGGCCTCAAGCCGCAGCAGGTCGCGCTCTTTGAAGATCTGGTCTGCGCCATGATGCTGCATATTCGCCAGCAGGCGGAAAGCCAGCTTAGCGACAGTATCCGTCAGGCGGTAATTGGCCGTCCCATTAACTTCCAGGGACTCGGCGGGGAAGAGGCGAACGCCCAGGCCCAGGGGATTCTGGAACGGGCGGCAAAACGCGCCGGTTTTGAGGAAGTCGTCTTCCAGTACGAACCCGTTGCGGCAGGACTGGATTTTGAAGCCACGCTCAGCAAGGAAACCCGCGTGCTGGTGGTAGATATCGGCGGCGGGACCACCGACTGCTCTCTGCTATTGATGGGCCCGGAGTGGCAGGCCAGACGCGACCGTGACAGCAGCCTGCTGGGCCACAGCGGTTGCCGCGTCGGCGGCAACGATCTCGATATTGCTCTCGCCTTTAAGAGCCTGATGCCCCTGCTGGGTATGGGCGGACAAACCCTCAAGGGCACGGCGCTGCCGATCCTGCCCTGGTGGAATGCAGTGGCGATCAACGACGTTCCGGCCCAGAGTGATTTTTACAGCACCGCCACCGGTCGTCTGCTGGATACGCTTATCCGCGACGCCCGTGAGCCGGACAGCGTCTCTTTGTTACAAAAGGTGTGGCGGCAGAAACTAAGCTACCGGCTGGTACGCAGCGCCGAAGAGAGCAAAATAGCCCTCTCTGACAATGCCCGCTTTGACGCCGCGCTGCCGTTTATCCGCGATACGCTGAGCGCCTCTATCACCCGTGACGGGCTGGAAGAGGCGCTGAACCAGCCCCTGTCGCGTATTCTTGAGCAGGTCCAGCTGGCCATTGCCGATAGCGATACCCGCCCGGAGGTTATCTACCTGACCGGCGGTAGCGCCCGTTCACCGCTGATCAAACAGGCTCTTTCGGCGTTGCTTCCGGGGGTCCCGGTCGCCGGTGGCGATGACTTCGGCTCGGTCACCGCCGGTCTGGCCCGCTGGGCGCAGGTACTGTTCCGTTAACCGACTGGCGGGCCTTGTCCCGCCAATTTTTCCTTATACTCCCCGCTCTTACCGTCGCCCCTTAAATGCAGACGAATCCAGACAGTGTTCCACATTTCCTCCATTTTTTTGGCCCGCCGGGTTACTAAACTAGTATCATTTCGTGAAACGTTTCAGGATGAGATAGCAAAGACGATGAAAGGCAGCAAAAAACAGCGCCGGGCGCTTATCGCCATCGCGGTTGTGGTCGCCCTCGGCGCCGCCTGGTTCTGGCACAGCAGCCGCAGTGAACCGGCCTCCGCCTCACCCACCGCATCGGGTAAATCCCGCCAGGAAACCGGTGGCCGACGCGGGATGCGTAGTATGCCGCTGGCGCCGGTTCAGGCGGCAACCGCCACCGAAGAGGCCGTTCCGCGCTATCTGACGGGACTGGGCACCGTGACCGCCGCCAATACGGTAACGGTACGCAGCCGGGTTGACGGTCAGCTGCTGGCGCTGCATTTCCAGGAAGGTCAGCAGGTAAAAGCGGGCGATCTGCTGGCGGAAGTCGATCCCAGCCAGTTTAAGGTCGCCCTCGCCCAGGCCCAGGGCCAGCTGGCAAAAGATAAGGCCACTCTCGCCAACGCCCGTCGCGATCTGGCCCGCTATCAGCAGCTGGTAAAGACCAATCTGGTCTCGCGTCAGGAGCTGGATGCCCAGCAGGCGCTGGTTGAAGAGAGCGCCGGTACGCTGAAAGCGGACGAAGCCAGCGTCGCCAGCGCCCAGCTACAGCTGGACTGGAGCCGTATCACCGCGCCGATTGACGGCCGTGTCGGCCTGAAGCAGGTCGATATCGGCAATCAGATATCCAGCGGGGATACCACCGGTATTGTGGTGCTGACCCAGACCCACCCTATCGAGCTGGTCTTTACCCTGCCTGAAAGCGAAATCGCCACCATTTTGCAGGCGCAGAAAGCAGGCAAGGCCCTGAGCGTAGAAGCCTGGGATCGCACCAATAAAACGCTGCTGACCACCGGAGCGCTGCTGAGTCTCGATAACCAGATCGACGCCACCACCGGCACCATCAAACTCAAAGCCCGCTTTGATAACCAGGACGATACCCTCTTCCCGAATCAGTTCGTCAACGCCCGGATGCTGGTCGATACCCAGCAGAATGCGGTGGTGATCCCGACGGCAGCCCTGCAGATGGGCAACGAAGGCAACTTTGTCTGGGTGGTGAACAGCGAGGATAAAGTCAGCAAGCATCTGGTCACGCCGGGCATTCAGAACAGCCTGCGGGTGGTGATTAACGCCGGGCTCTCCGTCGGTGACCGGGTGGTGACCGACGGTATCGACCGCCTGACCGAAGGCGCGAAAGTGGAAGTGGTGGCAGCGCAAACCGCCCCGGCGGCGGCTACCACGCCGACCGCGCGCGAGTACGGCAGCAAGGGGCGCTCCTGATGCAGGTTTTACCCCCCAGCGCCACCGGCGGCCCGTCTCGCCTGTTTATCCTGCGCCCTGTCGCCACCACGCTGCTGATGGTGGCGATCCTGCTGGCCGGGATTATTGGCTACCGCTTTTTGCCGGTTTCCGCCCTGCCGGAAGTGGACTACCCGACCATCCAGGTCATCACGCTCTATCCCGGCGCCAGCCCGGACGTCGTCACCTCGGCGATCACCGCTCCGCTGGAGCGCCAGTTCGGCCAGATGTCCGGCCTGAAACAGATGTCATCTCAGAGCGCAGGTGGCGCATCGGTGGTCACGCTCCAGTTCCAGCTCACGCTCCCCCTGGACGTGGCGGAACAGGAAGTGCAGGCCGCTATTAATGCGGCGACCAATCTGCTCCCCAGCGACCTGCCTAACCCGCCGGTCTACAGCAAGGTGAACCCGGCCGATCCGCCGATTATGACCCTCGCCGTCACGTCCAGCGCCATGCCGATGACTCAGGTCGAAGACATGGTGGAAACCCGAGTGGCGCAAAAAATCTCCCAGGCGTCGGGCGTCGGGCTGGTCACCCTTTCCGGCGGCCAACGCCCCGCCGTGCGCGTGAAGCTTAATGCGCAGGCTATCGCATCGCTTGGCCTGACCAGCGAAACGATCCGTACCGCCATTACCAGCGCCAACGTCAACTCAGCCAAAGGCAGCCTCGACGGCCCGACCCGGGCGATTACGCTGTCGGCCAACGATCAGATGCAGTCGGCGGAAGAGTACCGGAAGCTGATTATCGCGTACCAGAACGGCGCGCCCATTCGTCTTGGCGATGTCGCCACCATTGAGCAGGGTGCGGAAAACAGCTGGCTGGGTGCCTGGGCCAATAACACCCAGGCGATTGTGATGAACGTCCAGCGTCAGCCGGGGGCCAATATTATCGCCACCGCCGACAGCATCCGCGCCATGCTGCCGCAGCTGACGGAAAGCCTGCCGAAATCGGTTAACGTCCAGGTGCTCTCCGACCGCACCACCAATATCCGCGCCTCGGTGAACGATACCCAGTTTGAACTGCTGCTGGCGATTGCGCTGGTGGTGATGATTATCTATCTGTTTTTACGCAATGTTCCGGCAACCATCATTCCCGGCGTGGCGGTACCGCTGTCGCTTATCGGCACCTTTGCGGTGATGGTGTTTCTTGATTTCTCGATCAATAACCTGACCCTGATGGCCCTGACTATCGCCACCGGCTTTGTGGTCGATGACGCGATCGTGGTTATCGAGAACATCTCCCGCTATATCGAAAAAGGCGAGAAGCCGCTGGCCGCGGCGCTGAAAGGCGCGGGCGAGATAGGCTTTACCATTATCTCCCTCACCTTCTCCCTGATTGCGGTGCTGATCCCGCTGCTGTTTATGGGCGATATCGTGGGCCGTCTGTTCCGGGAGTTTGCGGTGACCCTGGCGGCGGCGATCCTGATCTCTGCCGTGGTCTCACTCACTCTCACACCGATGATGTGCGCCCGCATGTTAAGCCACGAATCCCTGCGCAAGCAGAACCGCTTCTCGCTGGCCTGCGAGCGCTTTTTTGAGCGGGTTATCGCCAGCTATGGCCGTGGACTTACGAAGGTACTTAATCATCCCTGGCTGACCCTGAGCACCGCCTTCGCCACTCTGGCCCTGTCGGTGCTGCTGTGGGTGCTGATCCCGAAAGGCTTTTTCCCGATTCAGGACAACGGCATTATTCAGGGCACGCTGCAGGCTCCGCAGTCCGCCTCTTTTGCCAGTATGGCTGAACGCCAGCGCCAGGTCTCCGACATCATCCTTAAGGATCCGGCGGTAGAGAGCCTGACCGCCTTTGTCGGCGTGGACGGCACCAACCCGGCGCTGAACAGCGCCCGACTGCAAATTAACCTGAAACCGCTGGATGAGCGGGACGACAGGGTTCAGACGGTGATTTCCCGCCTGCAGCAGGCGGCCAGCGGTATACCGGGCATTAGCCTCTACCTGCAGCCGACCCAGGATTTAACCATCGATACCCAGGTCAGCCGCACGCAGTACCAGTTCACTCTGCAGGCCACCTCCCTGGACGCCCTGAGTACCTGGGTGCCGCCGCTGATAAGCCGTCTGGAAACGCTCCCGCAGCTGGCGGACGTCAGCAGCGACTGGCAGGACAAAGGCCTGGTGGCGTATGTTAACGTGGACCGCGACAGCGCCAGCCGCCTCGGGATCACCATGGCCAACGTCGACAACGCCCTCTACAACGCCTTCGGTCAGCGGCTGATTTCCACGATTTATACCCAGGCCAACCAGTATCGGGTGGTGCTGGAGCACGATACCCAGGGTACGCCGGGCCTGGCGGGGCTGGATAGCATCCGCCTCACCAGCAGCGACGGCGGTATTGTGCCGCTGAGCGCCATTGCGAAGGTCGAACAGCGCTTTGCGCCACTGTCGATTAACCATCTCGACCAGTTCCCGGTGACCACTATCTCCTTTAACGTCGCCGACGGCTATTCGCTGGGGGATGCGGTCCAGTCGATTCTCGAGGCCGAGAAGGATCTTAGCCTGCCCACGGAGATGACCACCCAGCTCCAGGGCAGTACCCTGGCCTTCCAGGCCGCGCTGGGCAGCACCGTGTGGCTGATCGTCGCCGCCGTGGTGGCGATGTATATCGTGCTGGGTGTGCTCTATGAGAGCTTTATCCACCCGATCACCATTCTGTCGACGCTGCCGACGGCGGGCGTGGGCGCGCTGCTGGCGCTGATGATTGCCGGGAGCGAGCTGGATGTGATCGCCATTATCGGCATTATTTTGCTGATCGGCATCGTCAAGAAAAACGCCATCATGATGATCGACTTTGCCCTGGCCGCCGAACGCGAACAGGGTATGCCGCCGCGCGAGGCGATTTTCCAGGCCTGCCTGCTGCGCTTCCGGCCGATTCTGATGACCACCCTTGCCGCCCTGCTCGGCGCGCTGCCGCTTATGCTCAGCACCGGCGTCGGCGCGGAGCTGCGGCGTCCGCTGGGGATTGGCATGGTCGGCGGGCTGCTGGTCAGCCAGGTCCTGACTCTGTTTACGACGCCGGTTATCTACCTGCTGTTTGACAGCATGTCGCAGGCGCTTAAACGCCGGTTCCCGCGCCGTGAAGAGGAGGCGTAAGTGAAGTTTTTCGCCCTCTTCATTTACCGACCGGTCGCCACCATCCTGATTTCGCTGGCGATTGTTCTCTGCGGCGTGCTGGGCTTTCGGCTGCTGCCGGTCGCTCCGCTGCCGCAGGTCGATTTCCCGGTGATTATGGTCAGCGCCTCGCTGCCGGGTGCCTCGCCGGAAACCATGGCGTCGTCGGTCGCCACGCCGCTGGAGCGCTCGCTCGGGCGTATTGCCGGGGTCAGCGAAATGACCTCCAGCAGTTCGCTCGGCAGCACGCGGATTATTTTGCAGTTCAATTTTGACCGCGATATTAACGGCGCGGCGCGCGATGTCCAGGCGGCGCTGAATGCCGCTCAGAGCCTGCTTCCCAGTGGAATGCCGGGCCGCCCGACCTACCGCAAGGCCAACCCGTCAGACTCCCCGATTATGATCCTGACGCTCACCTCGGATACTTACTCCCAGGGCGAGCTGTACGACTTCGCCTCCACCCAGCTGGCGCAGACCATCGCCCAGATTGACGGCGTCGGCGACGTCGACGTGGGCGGCAGCTCCCTGCCCGCGGTGCGTGTCGGGCTGAATCCACAGGCGCTGTTTAACCAGGGTGTCTCGCTGGACGACGTGCGCAGCGCCATCAGCAGCGCCAACGTGCGTCAGCCTCAGGGCGCGCTGGAAGACGGCAACCGCCGCTGGCAGGTGCAGACCAACGACGAGCTAAAAACCGCCGCCGAATATCAGCCGCTGATTATCCACTACAACAACGGGTCGGCGGTGCGGCTCAGCGATGTGGCTAAGGTCACCGATTCGGTGCAGGACGTTCGCAACGCCGGGATGACCAACGCCAAACCGGCGATCCTGCTGATGATCCGCAAGCTGCCGGAAGCCAATATTATCCAGACCGTGGACAGTATCCGCGCCCGGCTACCGGAGCTACAGCAGACCATCCCGGCCGCCATCGACCTGCAAATCGCCCAGGACCGCTCCCCAACCATCCGCGCCTCGCTGGAAGAGGTCGAGCAGACCCTGATTATCTCGGTGGCGCTGGTGATTCTGGTGGTGTTCTTGTTCCTGCGCTCCGGTCGGGCGACGCTGATCCCGGCGGTAGCGGTCCCGGTGTCGCTGATCGGCACCTTTGCCGCTATGTATCTGTGCGGCTTTAGCCTCAATAACCTCTCTCTGATGGCGCTGACCATCGCCACCGGGTTTGTGGTCGATGACGCCATTGTGGTACTGGAGAACATCGCCCGCCATCTGGAGGCGGGAATGAAACCCCTGCAGGCGGCGTTGCAGGGCTCGCGGGAAGTGGGCTTTACGGTGCTCTCCATGAGCCTGTCGCTGGTGGCGGTGTTCCTGCCGCTGCTGTTAATGGGCGGCCTGCCTGGGCGACTGCTCAGGGAATTTGCCGTCACGCTCTCGGTGGCAATAGGCATTTCGCTGGTGGTCTCCCTGACCCTGACGCCGATGATGTGCGGCTGGCTGCTGAAAAGCAGCAAACCCCGGGAACAGACCCGTCAACGGGGGATGGGACGGTTGCTGATGGCTCTACAGCGCGGTTACGGTCGTTCCCTGCAGTGGGCGCTGAATCACGCCCGGCTGGTGGGCGTGGTGCTGATCGGCACGATTGCGCTCAACGTCTGGCTCTATATCGCCATCCCGAAAACCTTTTTCCCCGAGCAGGATACCGGGGTGTTGATGGGCGGCATTCAGGCGGACCAGAGCATCTCCTTCCAGGCGATGCGCGGCAAGCTGCAGGACTTTATGAAGATCATCCGTGAGGATGAAGCCGTGGATAACGTCACCGGCTTTACCGGCGGTTCGCGGGTCAACAGCGGGATGATGTTTATCACCCTCAAGTCACGCGATGAACGCCATGAAACCGCCCAGCAGGTGATTGACCGCCTGCGCCAGAAGCTGGCTAAAGAGCCCGGTGCCAGTCTGTTTCTGATGGCGGTGCAGGATATCCGCGTCGGCGGACGCCAGTCCAACGCCAGCTATCAGTACACCCTGCTCTCGGACGACCTCGCCGCCCTGCGCGAGTGGGAGCCGAAAATCCGCAAAGCCCTGGCGGCCCTGCCCCAGCTGGCGGACGTGAACTCGGATCAGCAGGATAACGGTGCGGAAATGAACCTTGTCTACGATCGCGACAGCATGTCGCGGCTGGGCATCAGCGTCCAGCAGGCCAACAGTCTGCTGAATAACGCCTTCGGCCAGCGACAAATCTCGACCATCTATCAGCCGATGAACCAGTACAAGGTGGTGATGGAGGTCGACCCGACGCTGATCCAGGATATCAGCACCCTCGATAAGATGTACGTGATTAACAGCGAGGGCAAAGCCATCCCGCTCTCCTGGTTTGCCCGCTGGCAGCCCGCGAACGCACCGCTGTCGGTAAGCCATCAGGGGCTGTCAGCCGCCTCTACCGTCTCCTTTAACCTGCCCACCGGAGTGTCGCTTTCCGAAGCCAGCGAGGCGATCAACCGGGCGATGACGCAGGTCGGCGTGCCTTCCTCCGTGCGCGGCGCCTTTGCCGGCACGGCCCAGGTCTTCGAGGAGACAATGAATTCGCAGGCGATCCTGATTCTGGCGGCCATCGCCACGGTCTATATCGTGCTGGGGATGCTCTATGAAAGCTATGTTCATCCCCTGACTATCCTGTCAACGCTGCCCTCGGCAGGCGTTGGGGCGCTGCTGGCGCTGCAGCTATTTGGTTCACCGTTTAGTCTGATCGCCCTGATTGGTATTATGCTGCTGATAGGTATCGTTAAGAAGAACGCGATTATGATGGTCGACTTTGCTATTGACGCCCAGCGCAGCGGCAACTTGTCCCCGGAGAAAGCGATTTTCCAGGCCTGCATGCTGCGTTTCCGGCCGATTTTGATGACGACACTTGCCGCCCTGTTCGGTGCGCTGCCGCTGGTTATCTCCGGCGGTGACGGCTCCGAACTGCGACAGCCGCTGGGGATCACCATCGTTGGCGGCCTGGTGGTCAGCCAATTGCTGACCCTGTACACCACGCCGGTGGTCTATCTGTTCTTTGACCGCCTGCGGATGCGTTTTTCCCGTAAACAGAGCACACCGGTAACCGATTAAATGACCGATCTTCCGTCCGCCGTACGCTGGCAGCTATGGATAGTGGCCTTTGGCTTCTTTATGCAGTCGCTGGATACCACCATCGTCAATACCGCCCTCCCCTCGATGGCGGCAAGCCTCGGTGAAAACCCGCTGCATATGCATATGGTGGTGGTTTCCTATGTGCTGACGGTGGCAGTGATGCTGCCCGCCAGCGGCTGGCTGGCGGACCGGGTCGGCGTGCGCAATATCTTCTTTACCGCCATCGTGCTCTTTACCCTCGGCTCCCTGTTCTGCGCCAGGGCCAGCAATCTCGATGAGCTGGTGATGGCGAGGGTGTTACAGGGTATCGGCGGGGCGATGATGGTGCCGGTCGGGCGACTGACGGTGATGAAAATCGTCCCGCGCACGCATTATATGGCGGCGATGACCATGGTTACGCTGCCCGGGCAGATCGGGCCGCTGCTTGGCCCGGCGCTGGGCGGCCTGCTGGTGGAGTACGCCTCCTGGCACTGGATTTTCCTGATTAACCTGCCGGTCGGCATTATCGGCGGCATCGCCACCCTGATGCTGATGCCCAACTATAAGATGCAGACCCGCCGCTTCGACCTCTGGGGTTTTCTGCTGTTGGCCTTTGGGATGGCTGCCCTGACCCTGGCGCTGGACGGCCAGAAAAGCGCGGACTTTTCGCCTGCGCTGGCCGGCGGGCTGGCGGCAGCGGGCGCGGTAACGCTACTCGGCTATCTCTGGCATGCAAAAGGCAACGCGGCCGCGCTGTTCAATCTTGATTTGTTCCGTACCCGGACGTTTTCACTGGGGCTGGCAGGCAGCTTTGCGGGCCGCGTCGGCAGCGGGATGCTGCCGTTTATGACCCCGGTCTTCTTGCAGATTGGCGCCGGGTTTTCACCCTTCCACGCCGGGTTAATGATGATCCCGATGGTGCTCGGCAGTATGGGGATGAAGCGTATCGTCGTTCAGGTGGTTAACCGCTTTGGCTATCGTCGGGTGCTGGTCGCCTCAACCCTTGGTCTGGCGCTGGTTACCCTGCTGTTTATGTCCGTGACGCTGATGGGCTGGTATTACCTGATCCCGCCGGTGCTGTTCCTACAGGGGATGGTGAACTCCATGCGCTTCTCCACCATGAACACCCTGACGCTAAAAGATCTGCCTGACGATCTCGCCAGCGGCGGCAATAGCCTGCTGTCGATGGTGATGCAGCTCTCCATGAGTATCGGCGTGACCGTTGCCGGCCTGCTGCTGGGGATGTTCGGCCAGCAGCATTTGACGGCGGGCAGCGAGGCCAGCCAGACGGTGTTCCTCTACAGCTGGCCCTGCATGGCACTGCTTATCGCCCTCCCGGCACTGCTCTTTGCCCGTGTGCCTGACGACACCAGTAAAAACGCGGTTATTGCGCGTCGCAAAAGGAAAGCATCATGAAACTCTGGCGTCCCGGGATCACCGGTAAGCTGTTCCTCGCCATCTTCGCCACCTGCATTATGTTGCTGGTGACTATGCACTGGGCGGTGCGTATCAGCTTTGAACGCGGATTTATCGACTACATTAAGCACGGTAACGAGCAGCGGCTGAAAATGCTCAGCGACGCGCTGGCTGACCAGTATACCCTGCAGGGCAACTGGCGTTTTTTGCGTAATAATGACCGCTTTGTTTTCCAAATCCTGCGCTCGTTTGAACATGAAAACGATGACGACCGCCCGCCTCCGCCGGGGCCGCGCCCGGAGCGAGGACGCGGGGCGGGATCGGACCACGGTCCCGGCATGCCGCCGCCCGGCTGGCGCACCCAGTTCTGGGTGGTAGATCAGGATCAAAAGGTACTGGTCGGGCCGCGCGCGCCCGTTCCGTCGGACGGTACCCGCCGGGCCATTACGGTTGAGGGAAAAGCGGTCGGCTGGGTGATTGCCTCCCCGATAGAGCGGCTGACGCGCAATACGGATATCAACTTTGACCGCCAGCAGAAGCGGACCAGCTGGTTGATTGTCGGCCTGGCGACGATTCTGGCGGCGCTGGCGACCTTCCCGCTGGCCCGTGGATTACTGGCGCCGGTTAAGCGGCTGGTCGAGGGTACCCACCAGCTGGCGGCGGGTAATTTCGCTACCCGCGTTGACGCCACCGGCCAGGATGAGCTGGGCAGGCTGGCCCAGGACTTTAACCAGCTGGCAAGCACCCTGGAGAAAAACCGCCAGATGCGGCGCGACTTTATGGCCGATATCTCCCATGAGCTGCGCACCCCGCTGGCGGTGCTGCGCGGCGAACTGGAAGCCATTCAGGACGGCGTGCGCCGTTTTACCCCGGAGTCGGTTAACTCACTCCAGGCAGAAGTGGCGACATTAACCAAGCTGGTAGATGACCTGCATCAGCTCTCGATGTCCGACGAGGGCGCGCTGGCGTACCAGAAAGAGCCGCTGGATCTGGTGAATCTGCTGGAGGTTGCGGCTGGCGCATTCCGCCAGCGCTTTGCCGATCACGGTCTGAACCTGCGGCTCTCGTCGCTGCCGGAGCAGGCGAATATCTTTGGTGATGCCAACCGCCTGATGCAGCTGTTTAATAACCTGCTGGAAAACAGCCTGCGCTATACGGACAGCGGCGGCGAGCTGCTGATTAGCGGCAGGCAGCAGGATGGCACCATCCGTCTGACCTTCGCCGACAGCGCGCCGGGCGTCACCGATCAGCAGCTTGAACTGCTGTGTGAACGCTTCTATCGCGCCGAAGCCTCGCGTAACCGCGCTAGCGGTGGCTCCGGTCTGGGACTGGCAATCTGCCAGAATATTGTTAACGCACACGGCGGCACCCTGAGTGTTGCCCATTCGCCCGCAGGCGGCGTGAGTATCACCGTCGCCCTGCCGCTGGAACGAGATTTAACGAGGGAAATATGATTGACCTGTCAGAGACCAAAGCACCACGCATTCTCATTGTCGAAGATGAACCCAAGCTGGGTCAGCTGCTGATCGACTATTTGCAGGCCGCCAGCTACTCGCCGACGCTCATCGCCCAGGGTGACCAGGTGCTGGCCTGGGTAAAACAGAACTCGCCGGATCTGATCCTGCTGGACCTGATGCTGCCGGGCATTGACGGCCTGACCCTGTGTAAAGAGATCCGTCGTTTCTCCGAGGTGCCCATCGTGATGGTGACGGCAAAAATCGAAGAGATCGACCGCCTGCTGGGCCTGGAGATCGGAGCCGATGACTATATCTGCAAACCCTATAGCCCGCGTGAGGTGGTGGCGCGAGTGAAAACCATTCTGCGCCGCTGCAAGCCCCAGCGCGATCTGCTGGCACTCGACGCCGCCAGCCCGCTGGTGGTGGATGAAGGCCGCTTCCAGGCCAGCTGGCAGCAAAAAGCGCTCGATTTAACCCCGGCGGAGTTTCGCCTGCTGAAAACCCTCTCCAGCGAGCCGGGCAAGGTCTTTTCCCGCGAACAGCTGCTCAATCACCTGTATGATGATTATCGGGTGGTCACCGACCGCACCATCGACAGCCATATTAAAAACCTGCGCCGCAAGCTCGAAGCGCTGGATCAGGAGCAGTCGTTTATCCGCGCCGTCTACGGCGTGGGCTACCGCTGGGAAGCCGACGCCTGTCGTCTGGCATAAGGCAAGACAAGGACAAGATCGTGAAAAAAACAGTACTGGGTACGCTGGCGCTTATGGCGCTGCCCTTCGCCGCCCAGGCGGAACTTACGGAAGCACAAATTGCCGCCGACTGCGCCAAAATCAGCGACTACGCCAAACAAGGCGAGCAGTTCTACAAGGCCAAAAATTACCCTAAAGCGCGGGAAGCCTTTCAACAGCAGGCCGCGTGGCTGGAACAGTGCGAATGGCCGAAAGATAACCCCAATAAGGCGCTAATGGCCACGGCGTACAACAATATTGCGCTGACCTGGGTACGCCAGGGCGATTACCGTAAGGCGCAGGCGTGGCTGCAGATCATGCCCGAGGATAAAAAGTCGGTCTATAACCTGAGCCGTATCCAGGACAAACTTCGGGCGCTACCGAAACCCGCCTCCGCCGCGGGCGAATACTGGCAGTATGTCGGGCGTGGCCTCTGGGAAATCCTCACCCTGAAACCCGAGGGTAAACACACTTATCTGGCGGGCTGGGAAGGCTATCACTTTGGTCTTATGGGGATGTACTCCGGGCCGAACCTCGGCGAATTCGCACAAAAAGTCACAATAAAGGCGGGAAAAGGCGCAATTCGTATAGCTGAAGAGGGCATCTATGAGTGTACGATTTCCCTGACGCTCGCCCCGGATGCGCAAAGTCTGGAGCTGAAAACCGACGATCCCACCAACTGCGGTTTTGGCCATAACGTCAGCGCCGATGGCACATACCTGCGCGTGAAATAGCGCGCAGGTTTACGCTCTCCTGCCCGATGGCGCTATCGATGCAATCTGATCTTCTGATGAAGCAGAACAATCAATGGGATAACAATGGCATAGCTGATGCAGGCAAGGATCAACGCCTGCCAGTGAGCCTCCGCAATCCCGTCAAGCCACCGACCGCAGGCAGTCGATGTCCCGGGCCTGATCTCATCCCAGTAAGTCATCCCCATGTTCACTGCCAGCAGCAGTAAAAAATTGAGCACGCACAGCAGGGCAATGCCTGTTCGACGCGCCGCGGTTCTTTTCACGCCGGAGAAAAAAACCGCATTGGAGATGAGCAGGGGATCGATCTTCTTATGTCTTTGAATAATCAGAATCAGCAGGACGCTGAGGATAAAACCCGCGATGGCAACCAGGCCTGTTATCGCCTGAATATCGAGGAGGTGGTAACCCGGCGTTAAACACCAGGCGCCAGAATCAGCAGGCTCGGGAACTTTTAACCGCCTGAATTCCAGAGCAAAGAGAGCGCCACACACGCCCAGCGCTGCGTAATACAGCGTGCAGACCAGTAAGATAGCCCTGCCCCGCAGCGGCGTTCTTTTCCCGATCGGATCGACATCCTGTTCCATTCACCCGGACTCCATTCCACTCTTGCCGGCTTAGTATACGAGTTTTATCTTTCGCCCCAACCCCCCAAAATTTCCCTGCTATATGAAGGTTTACTCCCCCGCCCGCTGGCGCTACAATTCCCGCCCTTAAAGTAAGGGATCACCCCATCGCCCCACCTGGTGAGGCGAATCTGACCTGTCATCAGAACGAGTACATCATGTTTAAACCGGAACTTCTCTCCCCGGCGGGAACGCTGAAAAATATGCGTTACGCTTTCGCCTATGGCGCCGATGCCGTTTACGCGGGCCAGCCGCGCTACAGCCTGCGCGTGCGCAATAACGAATTTAACCACGAGAATTTACAGCTCGGCATTAACGAGGCCCACCAGCTGGGTAAGAAATTCTATGTGGTGGTGAACATCGCCCCGCATAACGCCAAGCTGAAAACCTTTATCCGCGACCTGAGGCCGGTGGTGGAGATGGGGCCGGATGCGCTGATTATGTCCGATCCCGGGCTGATTATGCTGGTGCGAGAGCACTTCCCGGAGATGGCGGTACACCTCTCCGTGCAGGCGAATGCCGTCAACTGGGCGACCGTGAAGTTCTGGCATCAGATGGGGCTGACCCGCGTGATCCTCTCCCGCGAACTGTCTCTGGATGAAATTGCCGAAATCCGCCAGCAGGTGCCGGAGATGGAGATTGAGATCTTCGTTCACGGCGCGCTGTGTATGGCCTACTCCGGCCGCTGCCTGCTTTCCGGCTATATCAACAAGCGCGACCCGAACCAGGGTACCTGCACCAACGCCTGCCGCTGGGAATATAACGTCGAGGAAGGGAAAGAAGACGCCATCGGCAATATCGTGCACCAGCATGAACCGATTCCGGTGACCAACATCGAGCCGACGCTGGGTATCGGCGCACCGACCGATAAAGTCTTTATGATCGAGGAAGCCAAACGTCCGGGCGAATATATGACCGCCTTCGAAGACGAGCACGGCACCTACATCATGAACTCGAAGGATCTGCGGGCTATCGCCCACGTTGAGCGTCTGACCCAGATGGGCGTGCACTCCCTGAAAATCGAAGGCCGGACCAAGTCCTATTACTACTGTGCTCGTACCGCGCAGGTTTACCGCAAGGCCATCGACGATGCCGCCGCCGGTAAACCCTTTGATACCTCTCTGCTGGAGACCCTGGAAGGCCTGGCGCACCGCGGCTATACCGAAGGCTTCCTGCGTCGCCATACCCATGACGACTACCAGAACTACGAGCACGGTTATTCCGTCTCTGAGCGCCAGCAGTTTGTCGGGGAGTTTACCGGCGAGCGCAACGGCGATCTGGCCGAGGTAGCGGTGAAAAATAAATTCACCCTCGGCGACAGCCTGGAGCTGATGACCCCGCAGGGCAACGTTAACTTTGTGCTTGAGCATATGATCAATGCCAAAGGCGACGCGATGCCGGTTGCCCCCGGTGACGGCCACAAGGTCTGGCTGCCTGTACCGAAGGAAGTGGCGCTGGAATACGCCCTGCTGATGCGTAATTTCGACGGCCAGTCGACGCGCAATCCGCACGGTGCCTGACGTTTAAGAGGTTGTTTTTTAAGATTAGGAAGAATCTTAGAATCGGATCACATACCCGCTGAGTGATTACGGATATGATGCTCCCGCTGAAAAACATAACCCATAAATGCCAGCTGTACCAGGAACCACCTCCTTAGCCTGCGTAATCTCCCTTACGCAGGCTTATTTTTTTCTCCCGCCCTTATTCATCCTGTTCTGAAGCGCCGTGCCCGTTCCTGAGATACACTTATCTGCATCTTTACAATGAGGATATAAGATGGCGACGATCCCCTCCAGCCTGCTGATTTTAAATGGTAAAGGCGCTGATAATGCACTACTACGTGACGCCATTGGCGCGCTGCGCGACGAAGGGATGACGCTGCACGTCCGCGTCACATGGGAGAAAGGCGACGCGGTTCGCTACGTCGAGGAAGCCAGCCATCTCGGGGTGGATACGGTGATCGCCGGCGGCGGCGACGGCACCATCAACGAAGTGGCGACGGCGCTGATTGAGCTTAAAGAGGGTCACGTTCCCGCTCTGGGGCTGCTGCCGCTGGGCACCGCCAATGATTTCGCCACCAGCGCCGGGATCCCGACCGAGCTGGATAAGGCCCTGCGGCTGGCGATTGTCGGCCACGCGGTCCCGGTGGATATTGCCCGGGTCAATCAGCAAACCTGCTTTATCAATATGGCCACCGGCGGCTTTGGCACCCGCATTACCAGCGAAACGCCGGAAAAACTTAAGGCGGCGCTGGGCGGCGTATCCTACCTGATCCACGGCCTGATGCGGCCCGATACCCTCAAGGCTGACCGCTGTGAAATTAGCGGCGAGAATTTTCACTGGCAGGGTGACGCACTGGTGATCGGCATCGGCAACGGACGTCAGGCCGGTGGCGGGCAGCAGCTGTGTCCTGAGGCGTTGATTAACGACGGTCTGCTTCAGCTGCGTATTTTCACCGCCGAAGAGCTGCTTCCGGCGCTGTTTACCACCCTGACGCGCCCGGAAGAGAGCCCGAATGTGATAGACAACGCCTCATCGTGGTTTGAAATCAGTGCGCCGCACGACATCACCTTTAACCTCGACGGGGAACCGCTGAGCGGCCGCCATTTCCGGATTGATATTCTGGCCGATGCCCTGCGCTGCCGGTTGCCCCCGGGATGCCCGCTGCTACGCTAGGATTTGCACAGTATTGACGGCACCCGGCTGGTAAATAGCAGCCGGTTATTGGCGTCAATACGCATAATCTCGAGATAGAACGGCTCCCCGGGCTGCAGATAAAACGTCGGCAGTATCGGCGCCAGCCCCGCTGGCACGACGTCGCCGCTCTCGTTAGAGGTGATATTCTGCGAATGCAGGAAAAAGTCGTTGCCGTTGCGGGTAAAGGTAAACCAGACGCGATGGTTGATCTCCACCGGTTCTCCGTTCTCCGGCGTCATCACGCCTCTTAGCAGGGTCACGCCCTTATCGCCGTCAAAAATATAGCGCAGCGTGATATTCGCCCGACTGTCCGGTGCGAAGACCTCGATGTCACCGCGGCAGTCAAAATGGGAATGCTGCCATCTCTGCCAGAATTTCAGGGCTACCCCCGTCAGGACCAGGGCGGTAACCAGCGCCGCCAGTAGCCATCTCTGTTTACGTGCCAGCATGCGACGGCTCCTGTAGATAGTAAGAGGTGATGCACTGGTTATCTCGCCACGCGTTGTACTGCTGGCGGCAGCGCAGCACCGACATCCGCTGGAAATTGGGGTACAGCGTTATATAGGCCCAGGGATAGCCTTTGCAGTCGAGGCGATCCTGCTGAATAAATTGCTGATGGCTGCGGTAATCTGTGGCGTCCGCATTACCATAAATATGGCATTCACCACGTTGACTCAGCGGCACAAAATCCTGCAGGCGTGGCTCAAATTCACTGCGCCAGAGCAGGAAGATCCCCAGCAGTCCAGCCAGACTGACGCCCGCGAAAAGGGGCCATACGCGACGCGGGCGCTCTTTTGGCTCGGGAAAAGCGGACACTACGCGTTTGACAGGCAGTTCCGGACCGACAGAGGCGTCAAAGCGAGACTCAATCTCCAGTTCCGAAGAGAGTCGGATCCCCACTTTGGGCACGGTAATAATCAGCTCGTCGTTAAGGCCAAATTCTTTAAATGCTCGCCGTAACAGGGAAATATTCTGGTAGAAATTATTGTTCGTTACCTGCGCGCCATTATTCAGCCAGACATGCTGGAAGAAATACTCCCGCTCAACGACCTGTCCGTGATGCTGAATTAAAAGATGTAAACACTGGGTTGCCGGGTTGCTTAACGTTAACTGCGTCGAGTCATCCTCTGCCGCAATCAGCAGGTTCCGCCCCGGTATAAAAAGCGTCGTTCCGCCTAATATAAAGCTCTGACTCATCTGATTCCCTGATTGTTGTCGTAGTCGAAAGTGACCATCAAAACGTCCCATCTGCGGCATACATATATTGCGTTTTTTCATTCCCCACACCAATCACACAAGTGTAAGAATTTTCTCAAAAAAGAATACCTTTGTTTTCTTAATTACGATAATCCACAGAAAAATTAAGAAAAAGAGAGCTGTCTGTCGCTATTTTTTAACAAATTCGCAATATGCATTCTTAATATGAATTAATAAAAAATTAAGATTCACAGGGAAAATAAAAAGGGTCTATGGCACTCTGCCATAGACCCTTTGAATAAAAATATTAATATTTCTGACTAATAGACGGCGACTTCCCTCGCCATTTCACGACTATATTGCTGGCTGGCATTGACCAGCATTCGCGTATAGTCCGTTTGCGCTTCGCCGTTAACCAGCGCATCAACGGTCAGGGTTTCAAGGATTTTACCGTACTGCATCACCGCGACCGTCTGACAAAGATGTGCGATCACCCCCAGGTCATGGGTCACCATCAGATAGGTCAGCTTCGCCTCCTGCTGCAGGTCCGCCAGCAGGTTGAGAATTTCTGCCTGTACCGACACATCCAGCGCCGAGGTGGGTTCATCCAGCAGCAGCACCTGCGGCTCCAGAATCAGCGCTCTGGCAATCGCCACGCGCTGGCGCTGGCCCCCGGAGAGCTGGTGCGGATAACGGTCGCGGAAGGCACGGTTCAGGCCCACCTTGTCCAGCAGCGTGTTGATGCGCCTGTCGCGATCGTTCATGCCGTGGATCTGCAGCGGCTCTTCCAGAATATCGCCGATGGTATGACGCGGGTGCAGGGAACCGTAAGGGTCCTGGAACACCATCTGCACCATCCGGCAGCGGCCATGGCCGATATTGTGTTCAAGCGGCTTACCGTCGATAGCCAGCTCGCCCTGCCAGTGGGTGAACAGGCCAGCCAGGCATTTGAGCACCGTGGTTTTCCCGGAGCCGGACTCGCCGACCAGACCGTAAATTTCCCCGGCGGCGACGCTGAAGTTCACGTCGCACAGCACCTGATTACGCTTCTCGCCCTCGCCAAATTCCAGATTCAGATGACGAACATCAATCATAGTCTTCATGGTTAAGACTCCTTATTCGCCGAGCCAGCTGCTCTGGCGCTGCATGACGGGCAGCACCGGGCGGCGATGGTGGATATCCGGCAGGGCGTTAATCAGGCCCTGGGTATAGGGATGCTGCGCGTTATCGAGATCGCGGGCGGCAATAGATTCCACCACTCTTCCGGCGTACATCACCAGCACGCGGTCGCAGAAGCTGCGCACCAGATTAATATCGTGGCTGATAAATATCAGCCCCAGCCCGCGAGACTGAACCAGATCGTCGAGCAGGCCAAGCACCTGCAGGCGCACCGAGACGTCCAGGGCCGACGTCGGTTCATCGGCGATCACCAGTTCAGGGTCGGTGATCAGCATCATGGCGATCATAATGCGCTGCCCCTGCCCGCCGGAGATCTCATGCGGATAGAGATCGTAGACGCGCTCCGGCTGGCGGATACGCACCACGTCCAGCATCTCCAGCACTTTGGCTTTCGCCTCGGCTTTTTTCCCCGGATGGTGCGTGAGCCAGGCCTCGGCGATCTGGTCCCCGACGCACACCACCGGATTCAGGGAGTATTTCGGGTCCTGCATAATCATCGAGATACGCTTGCCGCGAATGCCGCGCATCTCCGCTTCGCTGACGCTGCGCAGATCCACATCGCCAAACTGCATGCGCTCGGCGGTGATTCGCGCTTTTGCCGGGTGCAGGCGCAGTAATGCCCTGCCCACCGTCGATTTGCCGGAGCCGGATTCGCCAACGATAGCCAGCTTCTCACGCCCCAGTTCAAAGGAGACGCCGCGTACCGCATTGGTGACCGCGCCGCCGTTAATAAAGTCAACGTGGAGGTTACGCACGTCGAGCAGTGGCGAATTATTCGCTGCGAGGATCGAGGATGTCACGTAAGCCGTCTCCTAAGAAGTTGAACGCCAGGCTGTTGATCAGGATCGCCAGCCCCGGAATAGTCACTACCCACCAGCACTCCATCATGTAGGTGCGACCGCTGGAAATCATCGCCCCCCACTCCGGCTCCGGCGGCTGCGCGCCGAGGCCGAGGAAGCCCAGCCCGGCGGCGGTCAGAATGATGCCCGCCATATTCATGGTGATACGAATAATCACCGACGGCAGACAGAGCGGCACCACATGACGCCAGAGTACGCGGACCGACGACGCGCCCTGCAGACGCACGGCAGAGATAAAATCGGCCTGCCGCAGAGAGAGGGTTTCAGCCCTGGCAAGACGCGCAATCGGCGGCCAGGCGGTCAGCGTGATGGCGATAACCACATGCTCCAGCCCCGGGCCCAGCGCGGCCACAAAGGCCAGCGCCAGGACCAGGCTCGGGAAGGAGATAAAGATATCGGTCACGCGCATCAGGACCATATCGACTTTGCCGCCGAAGTAACCGGCGCAGACGCCAAGCAGCAGCCCCATCGGTCCAACGGTAAGCGACACCAGCAGCACGATATACAGGGTGATACGTGAACCGTAAACGAGGCGGCTAAAAATATCCCGGCCAAACTCGTCGGTACCGAACCAGTGCGTCGCGTTCGGCGGCAGCAGCGCGCTGTCGAGGTCCTGCACCAGCGGGTTATAGGGCGCAATCCACGGCGCAAAGATAGCCACAATCAGCAGCAGCAGAATAATACTGCCTCCGATGGCGGTCAGCGGGTTACGCGCCATTTTCCCGACAAAACCGGCTATCCGGCCTGCAGTTCGCTGCAGGCGCTGACGCCCTTCGGCATTGCCACGCGGCGGTGAATCCAGAGAAACGGTCATGATTTGGTCCTCGGATCAAAGAATTGATACAGCATGTCGGAGAGCAGGTTGAGCATCACAAAAATCAGCCCCACCAGCAGCACGCAGCCCATCACCGCATTCATATCGCCCAGCAGCAGGCTACTGGTCAGATAGGAGCCGAAGCCGGGCCAGGCAAAGACGGTCTCAATCAGGACCGCACCTTCCAGCAGCGAGCCGTAGGCCAGCGCCACCACCGTTAACAGCTGCACCAGGATATTGCGAAACGCGTGGTTCCAGATGACCTGACGCTCGCTCAGCCCTTTCACCCTGGCGGTGATAATGAACTCCTGAGAGAGCTGGGCCAGCATGAAGCTGCGGGTCATACGGCTGATATAGGCCAGCGAGTGGAAGCCGAGCAGCGACGCGGGCAGCACCAGATGGTTAATCGCGTTCCAGAACACCTGGCTGTTACCGGCCAGCAGCGCATCGACGGTCATCAGGCCGGTACGGCGCGGTACCAGGCCATCAAGCCCCAGGTCCAGACGCCCTGCACCGCCCACCCAGCCAAGCCAGGCGTAGAACAGCAGCAGGCCCATCATCCCGACCCAGAAGATCGGCGTCGAATAACCGGCCAGGCTGATAATACGCACGATATAGTCGGTGATACTGTTACGTCGCGCGGCCGCCAGCACACCCAGCGGAATACCCAGACCGGCACCAACGATAATCGCCATCGTCGCCAGCTCGAGGGTCGCCGGGAAGACGCGAATAATATCGTCCATTACCGGCTTGCCGGTTAGCAGGGCATTGCCCAGGTCGCCGTGCAGCAAGTTGGTAAAATAAATACCAAACTGCGTCGCCAGCGACTGATCAAAGCCGAGCTGCTGGTAGACCTGCTGATAAGTGCTCTGGTCCGCATCCGGGCCGACGATGGCCAGCACCGGGTCAATGGGCATGACGCGACCGATAAAGAAGGTCAGCAGCAGCAGACCGAACAGGGTCACTATCACCTGGGTCAGACGTTTAGAGAGCCGCCGGGCGCGAGAGCCGGGCGCAAGAATTGCCATACTCATCCTTTGCCTCCTTGAGCGTCAGCCGGGGCTTTCTCTACTTCACGCAGGAACGTAGTAGCGGAAGGATGCGACTGGAAGTGTTTTACTTCATTACGCACCACCACCGAATCCACCATTTGCGAGAGCGGGATCAGGGCCGGAATCAACTCGTCATAGCGGGTCTGGATCGCCTGGTACTCGGCGATCTGCTTCTGCGGATCGCGCTCCAGCAGTGCGCTGTCGATCATCGTATTAAGCTGTTTATCGTAAAACGCCGTGCGCCAGCCCTGGAAATTGGTCAGACGCGCCTCATCGCTGTTGTCCGGGTTATAAACCAGGGCGCGAAGGCTGGAGTGCGGATGCGGCTCCATACCGCTGCCGCCGCGTCCCACCAGCATATCGAATTTACGCTCGCGCATGGCGCCGTAAATCTGGTTGCCGGTACCGGTGATGATTTTGGCGTTGATCCCCGCCTGCATCAGCGTTGACTGCACGGCGATGGCGATATTCAGGAACGGCTGGTCTGCCAGCACCCTCAGCGTGGTATCAAACCCGTCGGGATATCCGGCCTCGGCCAGCAGTTTTTTGGCGTGGGCGATATCCAGTCGGTAGCCAGGATCCGGCAGCGTCGACGGCATTCCGGCTTTGATCGGCCGCTGATGCAGCACGCCGTAGCCCGGCATCAGGGCTTTGTTGATCCCCTGATAGTCGATCAGATAGCGTACCGCCTCGCGCACCTTCGGATTAGAGAAGTGCTCCTCCTTCATGCTCATCGCCACGTAGTAGACCGTGCCCTTCTGCACCGCCTCAACGGTCAGATCCGGGTCTTTACGCAGGGCGTTGATATCCGATACCGCCATATTGTTAGCGACGTCCAGGTCGCCTTTGGCAATCATCAGGCGCAGAGTCTGTGACTCCTGGAAGTGACGCAGCACGACCCGGCTCATTTTCGCCTCGCCGCGCCAGTAGTCCGGGTTGCGCTTCATGCGCAGCACGTCTTTGGCCTGCCAGGTTTCGAGCATAAAGGGACCGGAACCGGCTTCATTGGTGGTCAGCCAGTGGTTGCCCCAGTCGTTATTACGTTCGTGGGTTTTGACCGTTTTGCTGTCCAGCACGCCAAGGTTGCCCAGCGCGCCCAGAGAGTAGATCACCAGCTGCGGGTCGTTGGCTTTCGGCAGGGTCAGCTGCACGGTGTAATCGTCGAGGGCTTTAATCTGATCGTCGACATTCTTCTTACTGAAGCCGTAGGATTTCCAGACCGAAGCCTGGGCCAGGTTGAGGTGCAGCAGGCGACGCATGGACCACACCACATCTTCCGCGCTGAGCGGGTTGCCGGAGTGGAACTTCACATCGTCACGCAGATGGAAGGTAATGCTCTTTCCGTCCGGGCTGATATCCCAGCTTTTCGCGAGAGCGGGTTTAACGTTGGTCAGCTGATTCGGATCCAGCTCGACCAGCGAATCATAGAGATTCACCACAATACCAACCACTTCATTCCCGGTCATTGCCGCCGGGTCGAGGGTCAGCAGGTTGTTCATGTTCATGCCGATGATGAGCTGATCGGGCGGCGTTTTTGCGTACGCCGCCCCGCTCCCCATCACCAGCGAGAGCGCGAGTAAGCACGCTCCGGCAAGGGAGTTCTTTTTCATCGTATCTAGCCTGTAGGGTAAGAGTTTTTATATGTCAGTCGTGGCTGACGGTATTGGCTTCGATATACGCAAAATTAATGTCTTCCCCGAGTCCCGGACGCTGTGGCATATGCACATAGCCGTCCTTGTCCATCGGGTCGACGATACTGTTGAGGTAAGCCGCAGGCTCGTCGTAGTCGAGGAATGGGTGCAGCAGACCGCGCTCGTACCAGCGACAGTTCCGAATCGCCCCAATCACCGCCAGGCTGGCCGCGCCGTTACCGTGCACTTCGCAGTCCATGCCGAAGGACTCCGCCAGGTTGGCGACTTTTAGCGTCGGGGAGATCCCGCCCACGCCGTTGGAACCGGCGCGCAGAATGTCGCAGGCGCCAGCCTTCACCCAGTCGGCGCGGCTGTGGTGCTTACCGCCGAGGCTTTCCGGCCCGATAATCGGAATGCTGAGGTTCTCTGCAAGCCAGGCGTAGGAGGACATGCTCTCCTCTTCCATCGGCTCTTCAAACCAGGCGAAATCGAGTTTTTCCAGTTCTTTACCGATATAGAGCGCTTCGGTGCGGCTGTACCAGTGGTAGCCGTCGATCATCAGATCGATATCCGGGCCAACGGCTTCACGCACGGCGGCACAGGCTTTGACGTCCATTTTCGGATTCGGGGCAAAGGAGACCGGTGGCATCCAGGTATGCAGCTTGATGGCTTTATAGCCGCGCGCCACCAGTTTTTCAGAGAAGGCCGCGTACTCATCCGGCGTAGAGAGACCCCCTTCCAGCTCATCGCCGCACATGGTGCTGCCGTAGGCCGGGACTTTGTCACGGAAGCCGCCCAGCAGTTTCCATACCGGCATTTGCAGCTTACGGCCAATCAGATCCCACAGGGCCTGCTCGACAAAGGAGAGTGCGCGTTCGGTCAGCTGATGGGCGCTGCCGCGCTGCCAGTGGACCAGATCCTGCCAGATACGTTCGCGATTAAACGGATCCTGACCAACCATCACTTTGCGGAAGAAGGCATTGACCACGTGCGGGCGCACCACTTCAGGGGGCGCAAAAGAGTAGCCTTTGGTGCCATCGTCGGCGGTGATGGTGAGCATCGCCATTTTTGCCAGGCTCTCCGGTCCCGGATGCGAGTGACCAGCGCTGTCCGATACGCGGCGGGTAGGGTACTGGAAGACGGTGACGTTTACTGATTCAATTTTCATTATAGGTCCTTTGTACAACGAATGATTCTGAGCCGTCAGCGCATTGCGCCAACGTGAAAATTCCGTAACGACCAACAACAGGAGGGAGCAGTACGACTTTGAAAAGCCGTTTCAGAACTAAATGTATGCATAAAATTCATCCGCTGCCTCGGACAAATTTCGCTAAGCGTCGCTATATTTTCGTGCATACGCACGACATTGCGTGACATTTTTCACAAAAGAGATGGGAAGTGTGAGGTAGATCGGAAAGATGTTTCGTTATAAATAAAACATCAATTTAACCAGCCCTTCTCCGCAGAGAAGGGCCAGAAGAAGGGAAAATCAGGCGATTGTCACTTTAGTATCAAGATAGACATCCTGCACGGCGTTAATCAGCTTCACGCCTTCAGACATCGATTTCTTAAACGCTTTACGGCCCAGGATCAGCCCCATCCCACCCGCACGCTTGTTAATCACCGCCGTGCGTACCGCATCGCTGAGATCGGTTTCGCCGCCGGCCGCGCCGCCGGAGTTGATCAGCCCTGCCCGACCCATATAGCAGTTTGCCAGCTGGTAGCGCACCAGATCGATGGGGTTTTCGCTGGTCAGCTTGCTGTAGACCCGGTCATCCGTATAGCCGAAATTCACCGCCTTATAGCCGCCGTTATTTTCCGCCATCTTCTGCTTCACAATATCGGCCCCGATGGTTGCCGCCAGATGGTTCGCCTGGCCGGTCAGGTCGGCGGAAACGTGGTAATCGACGCCGTCTTTTTTGAAATCCTCATTGCGCAGATAGGCCCAGAGCACGGTGACCATCCCCAGCTCGTGCGCCCGCTCAAAGGCGGCGGAGATCTCCTCAATCTGACGACGGGACTCCCGGGAGCCAAAGTAGATGGTGGCTCCGACCGCCACGGCACCCAGATTAAAGGCCTGCTCCACGCTGGCGTAGAGGGTCTGGTCATACTCGGTGGGGTAGCTCAGAGTTTCATTGTGGTTAAGCTTAACGAGGAACGGAATGCGGTGGGCATAGCGGCGGGAAACGGAGGCCAGCACGCCGTAGGTCGATGCCACGCAGTTACAGCCCGCTTCAATCGCCAGCTCAACAATGTTCTTCGGATCGAAGTAGAGCGGATTGGCGGCAAAGGACGCGCCCGCCGAGTGCTCAACGCCCTGATCGACCGGCAGAATGGAGAGATAGCCGCTGCCCGCCAGTCGCCCGGTGTTGTACAGCGTCTGCATATTACGTAATACCGCCGGTGGCCGGTTGTTATCGATCATCACCCGGTCTACATAATCTTTGCCTGGCAGGTAGAGTTTATCGGCAGGAATAGTCATACAGCGGTGCTGTAGCAAGCCGTCGGCGTCTTTGCCGAGCAGTTGCGTAATATCAGTCATAGCGATGCTCCCGTGGTTGCCGCTATTATCGGCAGTGGATTGTCCTTACCCGCTGATGCGGGCAACGATAAGCCTGGTACCGGTCGCGCAAATTTTCCAGAACCAGGCTATTTTTCAGTCATTTCTGCTGTCTCGATTCACCGATCACAAAAATGTTACATCGCTCATACTTTCACCTTAAAGGTATTTAAAAGGTATTACCTGCTGGTATGCTGAAAATGTACCTTACCTGTCATGAAGGATTTAAAAGATGAAAACTACAGCAAAGCTGTCGTTCATGATGTTCGTTGAATGGTTTATCTGGGGGGCCTGGTTTGTGCCGCTCTGGCTGTGGCTGAGTAAAAGCGGCTTTACCGCCGGGGAGATCGGCTGGTCCTATGCCTGTACCGCCATCGCCGCCATTCTGTCGCCGATCCTGGTCGGCTCCCTGACCGACCGCTTCTTCTCGGCACAAAAAGTGCTGGCGCTGCTGATGTTCGCCGGGGCGATACTGATGTACTTTGCCGCGCAGCAGACCACCTTCGCCGGGTTCTTCCCGCTGCTGCTGGCCTACTCACTGACCTATATGCCGACGATTGCGCTGACCAACAGTATCGCCTTCTCCAACGTTGGCGACGTGGAGCGCGACTTCCCGCGTATCCGCGTGATGGGCACCATCGGCTGGATCGCCTCCGGGCTGGTGTGCGGCTTCCTGCCGCAGATGATGGGCTACAGCGATATTTCGCCGACCAACGTGCCGCTGCTGATCACCGCAGGCAGTTCGCTGTTGCTGGGTATTTTCGCCTTCTTCCTGCCGGATACGCCGCCGAAGAGTACCGGCAAGCTGAACTTCAAGGTAATGCTGGGCCTTGACGCGATTATCCTGCTGCGCGACCGCAATTTCCTGGTCTTCTTCTTCTGTTCGTTCCTGTTCGCCATGCCGCTGGCCTTCTACTACATCTTTGCCAACGGCTACCTCACCGAAGTGGGGATGAAAAACGCCACCGGCTGGATGACCCTCGGTCAGTTCTCCGAAATCTTCTTTATGCTGGCGCTGCCGTTTTTCACTAAGCGTTTTGGTATTAAAAAGGTATTATTACTGGGCTTACTCACCGCCGCCCTGCGCTACGGCTTTTTCGTCTTCGGTGGTGCGGAGCAGTACTTTACTTACGCCCTGCTGTTCCTCGGCATTCTGCTGCACGGCGTGAGCTACGACTTCTACTATGTCACCGCCTATATCTACGTTGATAAAAAGGCACCGGTGCATATGCGTACCGCCGCGCAGGGGCTGATCACCCTTTGCTGTCAGGGCTTCGGTAGCCTGCTGGGCTATCGCCTCGGCGCAATGATGATGGAAAAAATGTATGCGTACCCAGAGCCGGTAAACGGCCTGACCTTTAACTGGGCGGGTATGTGGACCTTCGGCGGCGTGATGATTGCCATTATCGCCGTACTCTTTATGTTGTTCTTTCGCGAATCAGATAAAGAAATCACCGCAATACAGGTGGACAACGAGCGCGATATTTCGCTGACACAAGGGGAAATTAAATGAAAGCGGATCGTATTCTCGGTGCCCTTTACGGGCAGGCGTTAGGGGATTCGATGGGTATGCCATCCGAGCTGTGGCCACGAAGCCGGGTGAAAGCTCACTTCGGCTGGATAGACAGGTTCCTGCCGGGGCCTGCGGAAAACAATGCCGCCTGTTATTTTGGTCGCGCAGAGTTTACCGACGACACCTCAATGGCGCTCTGTCTGGCCGATGCGCTTATCGAGTGCGACGGGCAGATCGATGCCGACGTTATCGGTCGGCATATCCTGAAATGGGCGGAAGGTTTCGACGCTTTTAATAAGAACGTGCTTGGCCCGACGTCAAAGATTGCCCTTAACGCCATTCGCGCCGGGAAACCGGTTAGCGAGCTGGAGAACAACGGCGTGACCAACGGTGCCGCCATGCGCGTGTCGCCGCTGGGCTGCCTGCTGCCAACCGACGATCTCGATCACTTTATCGATGAGATTGCGCTGGCCTCCAGCCCGACCCACAAGTCGGATATCGCCATCTCCGGGGCCGTTGCCGTCGCCTGGGCGATTTCACGGGCCATCGACGGGGCAAGCTGGGCGAGCATCGTCGATGCCCTGCCCGCCGTTGCCGCCCATGCCCAGCTAAAGCGGGTGACCACCTTCAGCGCGTCGATGGCGGCACGCATCGAGCTGGCGCTGAAAACCGTCCGCGAGGCGCAGGGCGTGGAATCGGCCAGCGAGCAGCTTTATCAGCTTATCGGGGCCGGAACCAGCACCATTCAGTCGGTGCCCTGCGCAATTGCAATGGTGGAGCTGGCAGAGGGCGATCCTAACCGCTGTGCGGTTCTGTGCGCCAACCTCGGCGGCGACACCGATACCATCGGCGCAATGGCTACCGCCATCTGCGGCGCGCTACAGGGGATCAACGCCATCGATGCCGGTCTGAAGCGTGAGCTGGATGACGTTAATCAGCTGGATTTTGTCCACTATGCCGCTACGCTTTTACAATACCGCCAGCAACGGGAGAACGCATGAGCGCGGAAATTTTGAGCGAAAAACTGGCCGGGTTGCAGACAACCCGCCCGGTGGTCGTGGTCGGCGCGGCGGTGATTGATGTCATCGCCGATGCCTACGCCCTGCCCTGGCGCGGCTGCGATATTGAACTCCATCAGCAGGGGGTGAATATCGGCGGCTGTGCACTGAATATCGCCGTGGCGCTGAAGCGCCTCGGCGTGGAGGCCTGTAATGCGCTGCCGCTCGGAAAAGGCATGTGGTCGGACATTATCCGCTCGAATATGGCTAAAGAAGGGCTGACCAGCGTGGTGGAAGCCGAGGACGGCGACAACGGCTGGTGCCTGGCACTGGTGGAGCCGGACGGTGAACGCACCTTTATGTCCTTTAGCGGCGTGGAGAACCAGTGGCGTGATGAGTGGCTGGCGGGGATCCCCGTGTCGCCGGGCGCGCTGGTCTATCTGTCCGGCTATCAGCTGGCTTCCGCCAGCGGCGAGCGGCTGGTCAGCTGGCTGGAAGGGCTGGAGGATATCACCGCCTTCGTCGACTTCGGTCCGCGCATCGTCGATATTCCGGCTCCGCTACTGGAACGGATTATGGCCTGCAAACCGCTGGTGTCGCTGAACCGCCAGGAAACCGAATTTGCCGCAGAGATCTTAAACTGCGACGACGAAGTGACCGCTTTCGGGCAGGCGTGGGTGGATCGTTTTCAGGCCCCGCTGGTGGTGCGCCAGGACAAAGCCGGTGCCTGGTACTTTACGCCGGACGATCATGGTCTGGTCGCGCCCTTCCCGGCTACGGTGCTGGACAGTATCGGCGCGGGCGACAGCCACGCGGGCGGAACGCTGGCAGGGCTGGCGGCGGGCTGGTCATTGCCGGATGCGGTCCTGCTTGGCAATGCCGTTGCCGCCTGGGTGGTCAGCCATCGCGGCGGAGACTGCGCCCCGACCCGCGAAGAGTTACTCCTCGCACACAAACACGTATAGGTCGCTGCGACAGTAGCTGATGCTGTACTCAATAGGCCGGTGTTGTTGATCGAGCGCGACTTGTTTGATCACCAGCACCGGTATTTTTTCGTCCATCTTAATATGCTCCTGAAACTCGGCGTCAGGCATCATGGCGCTAACCCGGGAGCGCGTGCGTTCAGGGAAGATATTGCGCTGACGGAAATAGTCATACAGCGAAACGCCGATGGCATCCGCATCCTCGATTAACGGGGTCGGCACCCAGGATTCCTCAATCGAAACGGCGTCGTCATCGACATAGCGAATACGCTTGAGCAGAAAAACATCGCTGTCGGGCAGCACGCCCAGCCGGTCCGCCACCTCTTCCGGGCAGGGCACCACCCGCTTATTGACCCACAGAGTATTTGGCTTTTTGCCGCGCAGCACCACCTGCTGAGAAAATCCGCGCGCCTCTTTCAGGGAGTATTCGAAAATATTGACGATTTGCGTCCCGTAACCACGCGCACGCGTCACCACGCCCTCATTTTCGAGGGCCTCCATCGCTTTGCGCACGGTAATGCGCGAGACGCCGGTCAGCTGGCTCAGGTCACGCTCGCCGGGCAAAATATTGCCATGCTGCAGCACCCCGCTGCGCACGGCATTTTTCACCGTTTCAGCAAACCTGAGATACAGGGGCGCCTTATCCTTCGCGGCGATACGCTCGTTGAGCTGGGCAATAAGTCGGAGATGCGCCTCTTCCATCGATATTTTCCTAGCTGATGTGTGCTGTCCGTATATTACCACCATGCATGGAAATGATGTACCGGGCCAATGCCCTCTCCGACCTCCAGCGTATCGGCCTTCGCCAGCGCGGCAGAGAGCCAGCGTTTGGCCTCATCGATAGTATCGGCCCAGTCGCGATGACGCGGTCGCAGCGCGGCCAGCGCAGACGAGAGCGTGCAGCCGGTGCCGTGGGTATTTTTGGTCTTTACGCGCGGAGCGGTAAAGCGGCGTTCACCCGCAGCGGTAAACAGCCAGTCCGGGCTTTCAGCATCATCCAGATGACCGCCCTTCATCAGCACCGCCTCACAGCCCAGCGCCAGCAGCGCCCGGCCCTGCTCGCGCATTTCCTTTTCGCTAACGGCCATTGGTGCATCCAGCAGCGCCGCTGCCTCCGGCAGATTGGGCGTGATCAGCGCCACCTGCGGCAGCAGATGGCTGCGCAACGTCGCCACGGCGGCAGGCGAAAGCAGCGGATCGCCGCTTTTGGCCAGCATCACCGTATCCAGTACCAGATTGCGCACCTGGTAATGGCGCAGACGTTCCGCCACCACTTCGACAATATCCGTCTCCGCCAGCATGCCGATTTTGGTGGTATCAATACGGACGTCGCTAAACACCGAGTCCAGCTGGGCCGCAACAAACTCCGGCGTGACGCGAAACACCGACTGCACGCCACGGGTATTCTGCGCCACCAGCGCCGTCACCACCGAACAGCCGTAGGCCCCAAGGGCCGAGAAGGTTTTCAGATCGGCCTGGATCCCCGCCCCGCCGCTGGGATCGGTACCGGCAATGGTCAGTGCATTAATGCGTTTCATCCCTGCATCTCCTCTGCCAGGCCATAGAGCGCGTCGAGAAATGCCGGAATAAAGCTGCCCGGTCCCTTGCTGTTCTGCGTTGCTGTCTGACCGGCCCGCTTCATCCACAGGCAGGCGGAAGCCACGTTATCCAGCCGGTCGCCCGGCAGCGCACAGCTGGCCGCGACCACCGCGCTCAGGGCGCAGCCGGTCCCGACCACGCGGGTCATCAGCGGATCACCGCCCGTTACCGCCACCGTCCGCCGACCATCGGTGACATAATCCACCTCTCCGGTCACCGCCACCACCGCACCACACTGGCGGGCAAGGGCCTGTGCGGCAGGCAGTGCTGCTGCCGCCGTATCGGTGGTATCCACCCCGCGCCCGCCCGCGCTCATCCCGGCCAGAGCCAGAATTTCCGAGGCGTTACCGCGAATTGCCGCAGGCCTTAAGGCCAGCAGTTCACGGCAAAATTCGGTCCGCAGGGCCAGCGCGCCCACCGCGACCGGATCCAGCGACCAGGGCTTACCGGCGGCGCTGGCGGCCGCGACGGCCAGACGCATAGATGCGGCCCGCTCGCGCGTCAGCGTCCCGACGTTAATCAACAGCGCATCGGCGATGGCGGCAAAAGGGGCGGCTTCCTGGGGGTCAATAACCATCGCGGGCGACGCACCCAGCGCCAGCAAAACATTGGCGGTAAAGGTTTGCACGACGTCGTTGGTCATACAGTGAACCAGCGGTGAACGCTGATGGAAGTGCTGCAGCGCACGGGCTGCGGTTGAAGAAGGGTGCAGGTCAGGTTGCATTATCACGCTCCTGCCACGCGATAAAGAAGGGACGACCTGCCAGGCGTCTGACTTCCCTACGCTGGCATTATCCAGATCAGGTATTACGGGTATTTCTCAGCCTTCACGAAGAAGGGCACCCCGAGTCATTTACAAATTGAAATCAACTAGTTAGAAAATTTGGAAAACAAGAGATTTCATGAAATTAAGACTACCCGAACTGGGGTTGACCTTCAAGATTGATAGGGTTAAAAACATGACTTTTAACCTCAATGAGCGTGGTTTTAACCTTCTATCATTTCGTTAGGGTAAATTTCCTTAGAGCTATACGTGAAGCGGAGTTTACTGGATGGGTTGTAGGAAAGTACCGGTTTTAACAAGCAAAACCTAAGCGAGTCTGCCAGATTCCTCCCCATCTTTATTGCATTAGACTTTGGTTTAGCGATGTACAACGCTAAAGAGTGGTGGCCAAAAACACAGGGAAAGGAAAAATAGATCGGGTATCATCATCATTCTGTTAGATGGTTCTCTGAACGGTACAAATACTACCACTGTGCCCACCTGCAAGAGCTGGCGAAAGATGTCCCTGTGGTATGTGATAAAATAAGGTAAATAGTATGCTTGATTTAGTATTGGTTTTAGTGGCAATTCTTCTTATCATCATTATCTACCGTCTCACGGGTGATAAATTCCGTAAGATTGTGTTTTATATAATTGGTGTTATTTTCATATTGGGCGCTGGTATTGTTGCATATTCCATCTATTCTCAGCATCAAAGCACCTTATATTATGAAGAAAAAGATAATCAATATGGAAAGGATACAATAACTTTCCTGAATGAAATGGATACGTTAATCGAGGCAAATCTAACAGTTAATAAGGATGGTGGGCGTATTATCAAGAATGATAAGATTATGGAACTGGCCTCTAACCTTATTGAAGCAAGGCATTATAGGACCAGTTACGGATCGTCATTCATGGGAAATAATACAGGGCGATTCTCAGACCAGAAGAAGTCTATCCATTTGGATACGCCGATTGACGGGGTAAGTGATGTTGTTGTGTATTATGCTGACTTCCTTCCTTATGATTTTGGTGAGACGGCAGTTAAAGCAGGTTGGAGAGGTAATAGTGCTTTAATCAGATTTTACACCTTAGACGGTAAATCTATATTTGATGGTAAAACGCAGAAATGGACAAGAGTTTATACTTATGCGGAGGCATTCGGAGAATGAAACCTTTAGCTATAGGGATTACTATACTGACTTTGTTGCTTACTGGTTGCGTTAGCTCCCATCCAGTAAATAAGGTGCAACCTGTGCGGGAAGATTTTTCAAAGTATTCGGCCCTTCAATTGTGTAAAATTAAATTACATTATGAACGTGATGAATTGAGTGTTAATCCATCTTCCCACCCTGAATTTATTTTGGCTTAGTTGCAATGTTCCAGCCAAATGATACGATAACTTATATAAAAGCGGTCTGTTTTGGAGGTTGGAAAATGATTCATGATAGCTCGAAAGAGGAATTTTTTACTCTTGAGAATTTAAAGGAACTCCAAGATTATTTAGAAGCAGGTTCTAGCGCTGATTTCTCAGGTAATGTTAAAAAGGCAATGAGAATTGATAGTCAAAGACGTGAAATGGTTCACACTTGCCGCCGGGGTTGCATTGACAGAGGGTTAATAGAACTAACAGCGGAAGAGTTAGCGTCTATTGAATGGCGGAAAGAAAAAGAGAAACTTGAATTAAAACTTGATTTAGCATTTCCAAATGCACAAAGTAAAGAGGTAGTTGATTTCGAAGGCAAGCGTTATCAAAGATGCTTTACCCCCTTGCGTATGAGTAATTCCCGAAAGAATGTCATAGAATGGCTGAAATCTTGGAAAGAAATCCCTAGTAAACTTAAAACAAAGTAACTAACAAAGCCCCCTGAATTTACGGGGCTTTTTCATTGGTGAAGAAAATAATAGTTCCAGATGATTATATTATTGCATCCACAAATCTATTACCTGATTATGATGGCCATGAAAGTCTTTTGATTGTTGAACGGAGTGAACTTAGAAAAAAACTCGCTGTGCTTGCCAATAAAAGATTAAAACCACTTGCCGAACCTGTTACCGAAAATAACACGTACTCTAATGAAAAGTTGATTATTTCCCTACTTACCTTCCTTTTTGTGGTTAAAAGATCATAACCTCTTGCTTCCCCATTACTAATACAAAAATACGCTGGCATTATCCAGATCAGGTATTACGGGTATTTCTCAGCCTTCACGAAGAAGGGCACCCCGAGTCATTTACAACTAGCTGATTAGCATAAGGAGGCAGTCCGGTCTTTGCAAGCCCTCCCTTTGTGGATTGAATGCGCAATGCGTAGCCCCACCAGCGCCATCACCGTTAATCCCGCCGCGCAGAAGAAGCTGCCGCTGTAGCCAGAATACTGGGCAAGCACGCCGCCGACGGTGCCGCCAAGAATGGCAATACCGGCATCGGCGCACTGGAACAGCGTAAAATCAACGCCCGCCTGCAGCGGGGAAGATAGCCCCATCAGCACCGCATAGACGCAGACCATAGAGCAGGCGGTCACAATAAACTGGGCGACGGTTAACCCCATCAGGACCGGCAGCGCACTTCCCGCCGGAAGGAGCCACAGGCACAGGGCGATGGTAAGCAAGATGATAGCCTGCAGTACAAAAGCACAGTACAGCGCCCGCCACTGGCCCAGAGAGTGGATCAGCAGCCCGCCGCCCAGGGTGCCGACCAGCCCGGCGGCAATACTTCCTCCGCCCAACAGCCAGCCCAGCGAAGCCATATCCAGACCGTGATCGAGCAGAACCGGCGCAGAGAGCGGCATCACCACCCGAACGCCCGCATTCAGCCCCACGATCAGCAGCAAACCAAACCAGGTCGAGCGCCGGGAAAGCGCATTACCCAGAGAGGGACGATGGGCGACAGGCTGACTTCTGGCGGGTTCGGCGGTGCGCCACATCGGCAGGCTGAAGACCACAATCATCACCGCCAGTCCCGCAGCGGCGAAAGGCCAGCCGTAACGGGCGGCCAGCAGTAAAAAGGCCCCGCCACCGAGCATCATCCCCAGATAGCTGCCGCCCACCTGCGCCACGTTGCCCCAGCCGTAGCCGCCGTCGCTCAGTTGATCAACGCAGAAGCCATCGCAGGCAATATCCAGAGTGGCCGCAACCAGTCCGGCCGCCATCAATAAACCGAAGAGCCAGAACAGTTCATCGGACTGGAACGGATGCGCCCGGTTGAGGTAGCCCGTCAGCGCCGCCAGCAGGAGCAGCCCGGCCAGCGCCATCTGGCCGCCGAGGATCAGCGGTCGGGAGCGTCGTTTTTGCGATCCGGCAGGTAACCGCCAGCGCTCAATGGTGGGCGCCCAGAGAATCTTCAGCGCCCAGGGCAGCATAAACAGCGTTGTCGCGCCGATCAGCGCCAGAGAACCGCCCGCTGCCCGCACCAGAGCAGGCACAGACTGCATAGCGAGGGTGGAGATCATCGTCTGGGTAATATAAATCCCGGTAACCGCAAAGAGAACGCGCCCCAGGGTTATTCGTACCGGTACCGACGCGAAAAGGTGTTGATCGTTCATGGTTCTCGCTTTGCCTCTGTCTGCCCTATTCTGGCCTGCTGCTGTGCTTGCCACAGCGCACGCCAGCGCCCGTTTTTTGCCTGGAGCTGAGCATAGGTCCCCTGCTCCACCACTTTTCCCGCCTCCATAACCAGAATGCGATCGGCCCCGACAATAGTGGAGAGCCGGTGGGCAATGACGATCACCACCCGATCCCTCATCAGATTGTCGATGGCGCGCTGCACAGCCCGCTCGCTGCCGCTGTCCAGCGACGCGGTCGGTTCATCAAGGATCACAATCGGCGCATTTTTCAGCAGCGCACGGGCAATCGAAACGCGCTGACGTTCGCCGCCGGAGAGCATCGCGCCCATTTCGCCCATCGGCGTTTGCCAGCCATCGGGCAGGCGCTGAATAAACTCCAGGCACTGGGCGTCAGCTGCGGCGGTTTCGATCTCCTGCTGCGTGGCCTGGGGCCTGGCAATACGGATATTTTCGAGCAGAGTATCGTCGAAGAGATAAACATCCTGAAAGACCACCGCGATCAGGCGGTTAAGACCTTCGGTACTCATCTGCCGGATATCCACCCCGCCAATCAGAATGGTCCCCTCCTGAGGATCGGCATGGCGCATCAGCAGCCGTGTCAGCGTACTTTTCCCCGATCCCGATGAACCGACCAGCGCGGTCATACCGCGTGACGGCAGCCGGAACGACACCGCGCTTAACGCATTATCCGGGTTCTGCTGATAGTGAAAACTGACGCCGTTAAACGTAATATCGACGTCGTCAGGATGCTTCTCCTGCGCCGGTTCCGGCAACGACGGGATACGTAACAGCGCGTCAATACGCTCCAGCGCGGCACCCATCAGCGCCAGTACGGCGGTATAGCTGACAAACGTGGCCAGCGGCTCGGCAAAACGCGTCATCAGAATCATCGCGGCCGCCAGCAGGGCCGGATCCAGCGTTCCCTTCACCACCCAGACTGTGCCCGCGATAAACACCAGCTGGATACCCAGCTCGACAATACTGGCAATCGCCAGGTTGCCGGTCGCGTTACGTCGATGGGTCCGGGTCTGGTGCTCCGCCAGTGCATCAATTTGCGCGTGCAGCGTCCGGGATGTTCCGGTATCCACGCCGCAGGATCGCAGCACCGCCAGGCCCTGAACAAACTCCACCGCCTGGCCCGACAGGCGCTGATGAGCCTCGCCAAGGGAGGCCATATTCCGCTGCATCATCGGCCGCCGCCAGTACCACAGGCCAAAGAGCAGCGGGAAGAGCAGCAGCATCACCAGCCCCAGCCGCACGTCAATCAGCAGGAGGGTGGTCAGCACCGTGACCAGCGGCGTGACCAGCGCCAGAAACAGGATATTGGTTATCGCAATCAGATAGCTAAAGCTTTCATCCACCCGCCCCAGCAGTAGCGCATTCAGCTCTCCGGCACCGGTACGCGCCAGCTGTTCCAGCGGAATGCGCCGAAGCTGCTGGCCCAGCCGCATCCGCAGGGACCAGGTGGCCATCGTCAGCTGTCCGTTATATTCAAATCCCTGGCCGCACCAGCGAAGGCACAGGGTAACGAGGCTCAGTACGCTGAACGTCGCCAGCCAGGTTAAGACATTGCCGCCGTGGAGCATCGCCTGCAACAGCGGGTAGAGGCAGCTCAGGGCCAGCCCCTGCACGACCGCCGCCGTCAACAGACAGAAAAGGCTGCGCCTGAGGGCCGGGGCCTGCTCCCCGACGCTGGCCATCAGTCGCTGCCAGCCTGTGCGAGCGCGTAAGAAGGCGTTTATGCGGCTCATGGTTGCGCCTCGTCAGCGGTGAAGGGCCACGCCTGCGTCTGCTTATACTCCTGCCAGAGACGGGCATAACACCCCGTCCGGGCAAGCAGTTCCGCATGCTGCCCGCTCTCCACCAGCCTTCCCTGCTCAAACACCAGGATCTGGTCGGCATCGCGTGCCAGCGACAGCCGGTGAACCACCATAATCACCGTTCTTCCCTGCTTAAGCACCGACAGGGCCTGGATAAGCGATGCCTCCGTTTCAGGGTCGGCATAGGCGGTCGCCTCGTCGAGGACCAGAATGGGCCGCGCCTGTAACAGCGCCCGGGCGATGGCAATACGCTGGCGCTGGCCGCCGGACAGGGATGTGCCCCGCTCGCCGACCGGTGTGTCATATCCCAGAGGAAGTTCGCCAATAAAGTCGTGCGCCTGCGCGGCCTTTGCCGCAGCAATGACCGCAGCGCGATCGGCTCCCGGCTGTCCCAGGCGGATATTTTCCAGCACCGAATCATTAAAGAGAAAGTTCTCCTGAAAGACAAAAGCGACCTGCTGCATCAACGTCTCGCTGCGCATCTCCCGCACGTCAACGCCGCCAATCAGAATGCGGCCGCCGCTCACGTCATGAAAACGCGGGATCAGCCGGGCAATCGTCGTTTTGCCTGCCCCTGATGGCCCGACAAGCGCCACCGTCGAACCGGCGGCAAGGGTAAAACTGATATCCCGAAGCGCGGGATGTTCGGCACGTCCACCATAGTTAAAGCAGACCTGCTCAAAGGTCACCGACGCATCCGCCGGTACGCGCCCCTCATGCGGCACGGGCTGTGCAGGCAGTTGCAGAACCGTGTCGATACGCTGCAGGCTCATTCGGGTCTGATTCACCAGTTGGCTGAGCATCATCATCGGCATCACCGCTTCCGCCATGCCGCCCGCCAGCAGAAGAGCCGCCGTCAGATGGGCAAAATCGAGCCCTTCGCCACGCATCAGGAACCACGCCGTTCCCAGCATCACCATCAGCGTGGGCAGCGCGTTGAGCACCGCAAAAGAGAAGCGCGCCGGGAACCCGGCCAGCCGATACCACTCGGTCAGGACCTCGCGCCAGGCGAGCAGCGCCCGCTGGTAGCGCCCGAAGGAGGTTGAGCCGCTATCGAAATTACGCACGACCGGCATGGCCTGCACAAACTCAACCACCGCCGCGCTGACCTGCTCCCGCGTCTGGTTATAGCGCTGGTGCATCTCTGTGGCGTTGCGTCGGGCCAGCATCAGCACGACGGTCCCGACCATCAGGACCAGCGCGGCGGAGAGGGCAAGTCGCCACTCGATATATAGCATCAGGACAAGCGTCAGCAGCGGGATCGCCAGCGCTCTGGCACACAGCGGAGTGCTGTCGGCGACAAAAATATGGAGGGATTTAACGTCATCCTGAATAATCTTCGCCAGCGCGCCCGAGCCCAGTTGCTGAACGTCGCCCAGCGCAGCCCGGGTTAAGGTATCCACCAGGGCGTGGCGCAGAATTTTCTCCAGCCTGAACGCTGCATAGTGGGACTGATTAAAGGAGATCAGGCGCAGGAGATACCCGCAGGTCGCCGCCGCTATCGTTCCCACCAGTGGCCACAGCGGCCAGGTTCCGGGGGAAGCGAGCAGGCCATCGAGACTTAATGCCAGGCAGAGCAGCGCCGCCATCCCCGAAAAGCCAGCCAGTACCGAGAGCGTCATCGCCCCGGCGATCTGTAAACGCACGGGACCCGTGACCTGCCACAGACCGGAGGCGGCGATCCCCGCCAGTGCCGGATTAGTATTGTGCGCCATGCTCCTCAGCCTGCCCCATCTTTCTCTCTGCGCCGACCAGCAAAAAAGAGTCTCGACGCTACTGTTTAAAGATGTTAATAATAATTACTCTCATTTCCATATCTACCCGATTCGGTTCGTTTTCCACCCCGTACGGAACAACCGCCCAGCGCTGAATGGAACCCTTTTCTGGAAATAGCATCATGAGCGACTCGCCCATCACCCCCGCCCTGACGACAACGGTATCCGTCCGTAACCTGATGGACGACCTCGGCGTGCCGCAGCTCACCACCACCGCCGAATGCAGCCTGCTGCGTTACCCCTTACAGGAGGGGATCGACCTTATTCTCTGGCGCGGTGATTTTTCGCGCCGGGTGGCGCTGCAGCTGCATGATGATATGGGGCATATCAACTTTTCCTGCACGCTGCAGGGAAAATCGAGCCTGCAAATGGCCAATGCGCCGGAGTTAATGCTTCAGCAGGGTCAGAACTGTATTACCCACACCCCGGACTGTCGCGCCGTGTCGTCCTATCAGGGAAAATATGAGAGCCTGACCGTCTCATTTCAGCCCGAGGCACTCAGGCGCTGGGTGCCTGAAATGGCCCCCGATCTCCAGCAGAAGATGGGCGGTCAGCGCTGCATTCTTCAGCGTCCCTGTAGCGCAGAAATGCACTCCACGGCGCGGATACTGGGCGAGGCGCTGACGCGTAGCTGTACAGACGGCACGGCACCGTCATCCCTGTGGTTACAGGGGCAGAGTATGGTGTTTCTCAGTCTGGTCCTGGAGGCGCATCAGGAGCGCATTCTGCCTGCGGCCCAGCTCAGCCAGGCCGACCGTCAGAAACTGTTGCGGGCGAAAGATCTCCTGCTCAGTGATTTAACCCAGGCCCCGACCTTCGCCGCTCTGTCGCGGGAAACCGGCCTGAGCGTGTTAAAAATCAAGCGCGGTTTTCGTCTGTTATTCAATCACAGCGTCTACGGTTTGTTTCAGGCTGAACGCATGCATGAGGCCCGACGCCGCCTGATGGCGGGCAGCATGCCGGTTATGCGGGTGGCGATAGATCTGGGCTATACCAACGCCAGCCACTTTACCGCCGCCTTTTATAAGCAGTTCGGGGTCAATCCCTCCTCCTTTAAGCGCCGCTTTTAGCCGCCTCCTGCCAGGCTACCCGAATCGGGTGGAAATAATCCGCATCCGGGTAGCTGCGAATATGCAAATAATTATCATTACTGCATTTGGACCACTTCAGAGATCGCCCTATGCACATCGCACGCTTATATCCGCTCGCCCTTTCCGGGATGCTGTTCTCCCCCTGTCTGCTGGCACAAGCCGCTCCGGTTCAGGAGGAGACGCTGGTTGTCACCACCGGTAAACAGTCCCCTTTCTCCGCCTCGGCGCAAAACGTGGCCTCAACGGAGGTCAGCGCCGTCGAACTGACCGATGCCAACGTGACCAACACCCAGCAGCTTAACCGGGTGCTTCCCGGCCTGAAGATGGAGAACAGCGGCAACCTGCTGTACCCGATCATTTCACTGCGCGGCGTCTCTTCGGCGCAGGATTTTTACAACCCGTCTCTGGCGCTGTATGTGGACGATGTTCCGCAGCTGGCGACCAACACCTGGCAGACCCTGACCGATGTTGAACGCGTCCAGATGCTGAAAGGTCCGCAGGGAACGCTGTACGGCAGAAGCGCCCAGGGTGGGATTGTTAATATCATCACCCGACAGCCGGACAGCACGCCCCGGGGCTATATTGAAGGCGGGATCAGCAGCCGGGACGGCTATCGGAGCAAACTCAATCTTAGCGGCCCCATTCAGGATGGCCTGCTCTACGGCAGCGTGACGCTACAGCAACAAAAATACGGTGGGGATCTGATCAACCCGGCAACGGGCCATGACGATCTGGGCAGCACCCGGACCCGGGCGGGCAATGTTCGCCTGCGACTGGCGCCGGATGAGGCGCCCTGGGAGGCCAGCGTGTCGCTGACCGAGGACTGTACCCGCGCCTCGCAGGATACTTACCTGCCGTTTAATAATATTAAGGGCCGGACCCTGGGCATCGCCGACGGCGCGCCCGATCCCAGCCTTCGCCGCTGCACCCACAGCCAGTCTTTAACCAGCCGCTACAGCACGGATAACTGGATTTTCAGCCTTGTCGGCGCCTGGCAGCAGCAGAACTATGCCCGGACCTTCCCCAACGGCACCCTGGTTGCCGATATGCCGGAGCGCTGGAATCAGGACGTCCAGGAGCTGCGTGCGGCGACCTACGGCAAAGGGCGTGAACTGGATATGGTCTTCGGGCTGTACCGGCAGAATACCCGGCAGAAGATCGATCTGGCCTATGATATGCCGACGATGAACTATATGCAGACCCACTCCGCCACCGCCCAGGAAACCCTCGCGGCCTACACCGATCTGACCTGGCATATCACCGATCGTGTCGATCTTGGCGGCGGCGTCCGTTTCTCTCACGACAGGTCGAAAACCCGCTATCACGGGCAGCAGCTGGGTTCGCCCTTTGGCGATGAGAATACCCACGAAGATAATCAGGTGCTCGGCCAGGTCTCTGCCGGTTATCTGCTGACCGACAACTGGCGCGTCTACACCCGCATCGCCCAGGGTTATAAACCGGCCAGCTTTAACCTGCTTCCGGCGGCCAATACCCCGGCCACGCCTTATGAAGCCGAAAAATCGATTAACTATGAAATCGGTTCGCGCTATGAAAAAGACGCCCTGGCGCTTGAGGGAGCCCTGTTTTACACCCACACCCGGGATATGCAGCTTTACTCCGGTGCGCCAGGCATGCAGAGCCTGAGCAACGCGGGCAGCGCCAACGCCAGCGGACTGGAACTGAGCGCTAAATGGCAATTTACGCCGGGCTGGGCATGGGATATTAACGGCGGCGTGGTGCGTTCGGAATTCAGCTCAGACAGCCTGCTGTACCAGAACAACAAAGTCCCCTTTGTACCGCAATATAGCGCGGGTACCGGCATCAGCGGCACTATCGACACCCGTTTTGGCCCGCTGTCGCCGCGTCTCGCCGCTAACCTGACCGGCGCGCACTACTTCGACGGTGATAACACGCTGCGCCAGGGCACCTACGCCACCATGGACTTCCGTCTGGGCTGGCAGGCCACTGAACGCCTCAACGTGGCAATGTATGTTGATAACCTGCTCGACCGCCGCTATCGCACCTATGCCTACGCCAGCGGCAACGATGCCTGGGCGCAGGTCAACCAGGGCCGAACCGTGGGAATGGACGTTCGTGTCGATATGTTTTAATCGTTGAGTGGTGCGGTTATCCGGGCAGGGAGGCCTGGATAACCGGTGAATCACGTAATCAAATGTCGACTATCAATCACTCGCCAAATATTCACCAAATTAATATCGCATCCGGGATAACACTTCCAACGATTTCATCTACACATTTCTCGAACCTTAATTAGGATATCAAAAGCTATACCACGAGCTTCGGGGATACTGAGTCACAGATGATCAAACAAGGATTAGTGCATTTTTCAGGGAGAACCGTTCTGTTCATCTCTTTTTTTTCTCTGGCTGCAACGCTAACGGATGCCTCAAAATTTATTAGTTATGAGACATCTTCTAATTTCTCTGAGTGGTTATATGGTTTTTCAAGTCAGGAAAATTTTGATGACTTATGGTTCTATGCAGACATCAGTTTTTCTCTGTTGGTTGCAGCGGTTTGCTACATCGTCGTGATGTTTTTAATCAGAAAATGGATATCTTCATCAAAAGAGTCACTATAACGCATCAGGCTTCCTCCTTCGCAGGCCGATAAAGAACCGCATCCAGCCCCTTCTCTTTCAGCGCCTCAGCAAGCGCCCCATACTGATTTAGCTCCCTTACCGAGAATATCGGCAGCAGGTAAAGCGCCAGTCGCGCCGCCAGTTCGCAAACGGGCAGCAGGCGGTCCTGGCTGTGATAAACCAGATAGAGCGTCCAGTCATCGCCAAAACGGAGATTAATACCGAGTTCAGGCAGCACCACCTGAGGGTTGTAAGCCTCGTCATACCGACGCTGGAGATACGTATCGACCGGCTCGCTGCCGGTAAAGCGGGCAAACTGCAGGCGCTGGGTGACGCCCCTGGGACGTCCGCGATAGCGGAAGTGCACGGGCGTATCGAGCGCGGCCAGCCCGCGCAGAAACTCGGCGATGCGCCGATCCCAGTCGCGCTTTTGCGCATCGGTGGCTTCACTAATGCGCCAGTATGAGCGGTCCTCATGCAGCCAGTGGGGGAAAATCGTCACGCCCACCCAGCAGCACTCCGATGGCGTACAGTCTTCGGTTGCCTTTTGCACCCAGGAGAACTGTTTTGCCAGCCGGGTATTCTGCGGTTTAGCGAGGTTTTTAAAGCGCCTGGTCATCAATAATCACACACCATATAAATACGGTCGAAGCGAAGTGCGGCCAGATCGTTCCGGTGGATAATGATATTTAACCATTCATATCCCCACTGAAACTGCCCAGAAAGATCGACCTTAAAAAGCACCAGATAATCCTCAGCATCACCGCCCAGCGCGCTCGCCGCCTGCAATTCGGGCAGTTCATGCTGGCTAAAACCGCAGCCGTTAATTCTGGCAATGCCCTGATAGTCCGGCAGGAAATCAGTGTCATCCATCTCCCTCAGTTGCCAGGCATAGTATTCAGGGAAAAAGAGCGCCGAAAGCGGGTCGTCGTAGCAGCCATCGTCAAGCGCGGTCCTTTGTGCCTCATCCAGCCGACGCCCCAGGGCCGCTTCAAGATGCGGATTTTGTCCGAGGGCGTAAAAACTGGGTGCCGTAACGCTGGCCTTTGCCTCAAGGCTGAAGGAGAGTTTCTCGCCCAGGGTGCTGATATCATTAAACCGTATCCCGGCGAAGCGCTTTCCGCTGCGCAGAGTCGTTTTGTCTGCCACATAGATCACCCTGCCGCGCGAGGCCAGCATCGAACTGCCGCAGTCCAGAAAAAAGAACAGCATGCCGTCGCGCGGCAAATAGTCCTGCAACCCGCTAAGAGCATGGCAATCAATTTGCGCAATAAACTCCATCGGGTAGTGATAAACCTGGGCTGCGTCATCCCATGGAAAAACAGCCGTCTCCTGTCCCGATTCATCCTCCTCCCATAAATCGTCACACTCCAGCAACGCCTCTTCGGTAATCGCAACGGTGGGCCAGGGGATATCCTCCGGCAGATCCGCCATTCCACCCAGGCGCATATTTCCCGTCCCGGCGTACGTTTCCTTTTCGGCGTGATAGAAATCGACGCTGCTGCGTAATGTGCCTGCCACGGCGTGGGCAAGGTGCGGCTCCAGACCCTTGAGTAATTTTTGTTGCAGAGTCTGCCGCCGGGCAGAGTGTTCCGCCATCAGGGCGTACGGGACTGAGTCGTTCTGAGGAGAGAGATTATCTTGCATAGAATGCTCCTTTTGCACAGGCCAATCAGAGTTGTGAATAGAGTATCCCGCCGACGATGACCACCACCGGGATCAATACCCACCACTGGATTTTTGTGCGCGGGGCTGTCGTCGTTTCCAGAGGCGTCTGGCCAGTGCGAACAAAGTGTTCTTTCACAACGGCAGGACCAAAGAGGTTATCCGCACGCTGCCAGAAGGTGTCGGGCAGCAATAGCAGCGTCAGGGTATCGCTAAGGCTCTCTACGTGAATACGCAGGCTGTAGCCAATCTGCAACAGCAGCGGTTCAAGTTGGGCCATCGTCTGCTCAAAGCCATCCTCGCCTAATGCCGCATGTTGAAAGACGTGCGAAGTTCCCATCAGCGTAACGGTGGCCGTTTCGATCTCACTGTCATAGTCAAACTCAACGGAAAACAGCGAATCATCCAGTTGCTCATCAAGCGACTCAAGCAGGGTAAACACCCCTTCCCGCCAGTCGATCATAATATTGTAGGCCGACAAAAACGCCATTCGATAAGCATCCATCTCATCATCAAGGTCGTCGGCCTCTTCACCCTGCGAGCGTAAAAAAGCCCGGCGTTTCGCGCTCGCCTGTTTACTCCCTTCCTGCGCAAAATAGAGCGCAAAGTCATCCCAGCTAGCCTGTTCCATAGCAGTTCTATTCCGTAATAAATTAGAGGGTTTAGTATATTCAGACGGGCGATGCGGGGCTACTGCTCAAAATAGCAGGCCCGGATGCCCGAGCCTGTTTTATAGGGAATTAGCTGAGAAGGTCTTCGCCGTTGCTGGCAATCACTTTTTTGTACCAGTGGAAGCTCTTTTTACGCGAGCGTTTCAGGGTGCCGTTACCCATATCATCCTGATCGACATGGATAAAACCGTAGCGCTTGGACATCTGTGAGGTGCTGGCGCTAACCATATCGATAGGTCCCCACCAGGTGTAGCCAAACAGATCCACGCCGTCGGCAATCGCCTCTTTCATCTGCTCGATATGCAGGCGCAGATAGTCGATGCGGTAGTCATCCTGAATTTCACCGCCCGGCACGACTTTATCCACCGCGCCCAGACCGTTTTCGGCAATAAAGACCGGCTTCTGGTAACGGTCATACAGCTGGTTCAGCGCCAGACGCAGGCCCTGCGGGTCAATCTGCCAGCCCCAGTCGCTCTCGGGCAGATGCGGGTTGCGGATACCGCCGGTGATCAGGTTGCCCTGCACGCCTTCCAGTTTTTCCGGATGGGCGCTGACGGTGCTCGACATGTAGTAGCTGAACGAGACGAAATCGACCGGATGCTGGCGCAGGATCTCATCATCACCGACGGCTTTTTCCAGCACCACGCCTTTAGCGGCAAACATCCTGTCGGTCCACGCCGGATAGGCGCCACGGGCCTGCACGTCGCTGAAGAACAGGGAGACGCGCTGAGCCTCTTCGCAAGCCTGCAGATCGTCCGGATGGCAGGTATGCGGATAAAGGATCTGGTAGCTGATCATACACCCGACCTGAGAGCCTGGAATAATCGCGTGGCAGGCTTTGGTCGCCAGGGCGCTGGCAACAAACTGATGATGCGCGCCCTGATATTTGGCCTGCTCGAGGTTGGGATGATTCTCTTCGATAACGCCAACGCTGACGTACGGGTGATGCTTAACGCAGTTGATCTCGTTAAAGGTCATCCAGTACTTCACTTTCTTGCGATAGCGCTCGAACACGGTGGTTGCAAAGCGCACGTAGAAATCGACGATCTTACGGTTCGGCCAGCCGCCGTATTCGGTAACCAGCGTCAGGGGCATCTCATAGTGGGAGAGCGAAACAATCGGCTCAATACCGTGGCTGCGCAGGCAGTCAAAAACACGGTCGTAGAACGCCAGACCGGCTTCGTTCGGCTGCGTTTCATCCCCACGCGGGAAAAGGCGCGTCCAGGCAATCGACATACGGAAGCATTTGAAGCCCATTTCCGCAAACAGGGCGATATCGTCCTGATAGTGATGATAGAAGTCATTCCCGCGGCGTTTGGGATAGTACTTTTTGCTCTGCGGATCCTGCGCCTCGGCGACCTGGGCGTGGGTCATTCCCGCCCACTGATCGAGCCAGCGCTCTTTCGGAGCCTCGCTGTCAAAGATAAAGACGTCAGATGCGGAAAGCCCTTTGCCATCGGCATCGTAGGCGCCTTCCAGCTGGTTTGCCGCGGTCGCGCCGCCCCACAGAAAGTTTTCTGGAAAATGTTTGTTCACTGACATGATGATTCTCCTTAAACAGCTAACGCTGTGAGTTTTAAAAATGCGTCGCGTGTTTCAACGCTTTCGGCCGCGGTTTCGCGGATCTCGCTGTAGCGATCGCTGTTGGTGACAACAACGATAACGCTGGGGTCGATGGCTTCCTGGCGCAGGGCATCAAGGTCAAAGGCGATCAGCGGGTCGCCGATATTCACCGTCTGGCCGTCCTCAACAAGGCGGGTAAAGTGCCGTCCGTTAAGCTTCACCGTGTCGATACCGATATGGATCAGCACCTCGGCCCCGCTTTCGCTCTCCAGAGTAATGGCGTGATTGGTGGCAAAGACCGAGCCGACGGAGCCCTTTACCGGCGAGACCAGCAGGCCGGTTTCCGGGACGATAGCCATACCCTTACCAAAGATTTCATCGGCGAATACCGGGTCACTCAGCTGCCCGAGCGGGGCCAGCGACCCTTTTACCGGAGCCCAGACCTGCTCGCTGGCAAGAGAAACGGGTGCTTCAACAACGGGCTCGGCCTCTTTCTCTTTCACCGGCGGCGTCTGCGCCTCTTCTTCAAAGCCCAGCAGCAGCGTGACCAGAGTGGCAACGCCGAAGGCAATCGCCATACTGACCAGCGCCCAGCCGAAAGTTGGCCCCACCAGCGCGGGCAGGCCCGGCAGGCCGCTTAAGGCGTAGGCATAGGTTTTAACGCCCAGCGTCAGGCCAAAACCGCCCCCGCACGCGCCGCCAATCAGTGCGGCGGCAAACGGCCGCTTAAAGCGAATATTCACCCCGTACATCGCCGGTTCAGAGACCCCCATCAGCGCGGTAAAGGAGGTGGAGAGCGCCAGAGATTTGGTCTTTTTGCTTTTCGAGCGCAGGAAGACGCCAAAGGCGGCCCCGGCCTGGCCAAAGTTGGCAACGTACATAATGATTTTGAAGGGGTCGTAACCGAGACGGCTGATATTGTTGATAATGATCGGCACCAGCACATAGTGCATCCCGGTGATAATCATCAGCGACAGCGTGCCGCCAATAATGATCCCCGCCAGCGGCCCCATATTTTCCACCAGCCAGATAATCCCGCCGGAGAGTGCATTACCCACGGAAATTCCCGCCGGGCCAATGACAATCAGCATGATCGGCGCGACGATAATCAGGCTCAGCAGCGGCACAAACATGGTTTTAAGCGCGTTCGGCACCAGTCGGTTGAAGAAGCGCTCAACGTAGCTCAGCAGCCAGACCGACAGCACAATGGGGATCACCGATGACGCATACGAGACCGGTGCCACGGGCAGGCCGAGGAAGGCAACCGGCTCGTTTGATTTCAGCAACGTCACCAGCGCCGGATGGAACAATATGGCGGCCAGCGCCACCGATAAATAAGGACTGGCGCCAAATTTATTCCCCGCGCTAAAGGCCAGCACCAGCGGGATAAAATAGAATACCCCGTCGCTTATAGCGGTAAGAATTTGAAAGGTCTGATTAGTGCTGGCAACCCAGCCGAATGAAAGGCAAAGGGATAATAGCCCTTTTAAAATACCGGCCCCGGCAATCGCCGGAATAATCGGTGAGAAGATCCCGGAAATGGTTTCCAGCGCCGCCGATACCAGGCTGCGCCTCTTTTCCTGTGGGGCCTCGGTTTTTTCCGCCGTTGTTGCCAGGCGCGGAATTTCAGCCTGCATCGCCTGACAGACCTGCGACACTTTACTGCCGATAATAATCTGGAACTGATCGCCGGAGAGATTAATCCCCATCACGCCATCCAGATCCTGTAGTGCCTTGCGATCAACCTTTTCCAGATCGCGCAGGCTCAGACGCAGACGGGTAATACAGTGAAAGAGCGAAACAATATTAGTTTCACCGCCGAGCAGCGAAATAATCTCGCGGGCAGTTTTTTGATAGTCCATAAATACGACTCCAGAATGGGATCGAAATCCCGTCAACAATAGCCGGTATTAACCGACGTTATGTTTCCTCTGGGGTTTGCCTGATTAATACCCGTCATACTTCAAGCTGCTTCTGCGTTGGCTGCACTCGCTCACCCCAGTCACTTACTGATGTAAGCTCCCGGGGATTCACTCTCTTGCCGCCTTGATGCAACTCGAATTATTTAGGGTAAAACAGTAACAATCCTGTATGGAAATTAGTGACGATGCATCAGATTATAAATATGCACGGTCAAATACAGTTTTTCCGACTTACTCATCGTATGACGGTAATTCTTGATAATAAATTCACTAATCGCATTGACGCAGCCAACCGTCTTTTCATGCTTTTTATGAATTTCACTAAACAGCTCTTCGTCATCGTTATCCAGTACCATGCCGTTAACGACCCGCTGGGCGAAAAATTTTACGTGAGTAATAAATCGCTGGTAGTTGTGGCCCTGCTCATCAATTGCCACACCGAACCAGTACTTCACAATATTCTGGATCTGAAAGATGAGTTTGGTAACGTCGACAATCTGCCCGGTCGTATTGTGGCCGCCAGCATTCACAATATGCAGCGCGATGCTGCAGGCTTCCGAATCCGGCAATAAGACGCCGGTTCGCGAGGCGATCAGCGCCAGCGACTGGTGCGCAACCAGATACTCTTTCTGATAAAAATGGCGCACTTCCCACTGCAGCGGGTTGATAATTTCCTGGTTGTTCTTCTGCCGCTCCAGGGCGTAGTGCAGGTGATCGGCCAGCGACACATACAGCCCGTCGCTCAGCTTATAGCCCAGCGTCGACGCCGCCAGCCTGACAATATCGTCGGTGAGCTGAATAACTTCCAGCGGGATCTCATCAATCAGCACCTTAAAGCGCGAATGGGTGGCATCGTCGAGGGTAAAGGTCTTTTCGACCTTGTCCTGCGCCACGTCATCCCCGACCCGGGCATTAAAGCCGAGTCCCCGCCCGGTCAGAATAAACTCGCTACCGGAGGCATCAACGACGCTGACTACATTGTTATTGAGAATTTGTCGGATACGCATCTCAAACTCCGGAATGAAAAACGGGCAAAACAAAAAAACAGCCGGTGCAGTGCACTCAGTCTGTATTTACGTTTTGCCCGCTTCGCGGTAACAAGCTCAAATTGACTGAATGAAATTACCACCTGCCCTGGTCTCCGTCAACGGCTTCACGAGGTTAGCCATCGGCCAGAATTTCAATTGTGATGTCTGTCACATAGAGCTGCACCTCAGCGGTGCATTTTCTGCGCACTTCTGGGGGCGTCCCGACCATTTTGCTCTTACCGCCGCCGTATTCCGCCGCCTGCGAGTCTGGCGCGTTTCTTGCGTATCACTTTCTCCCATTCATTCATGCAAAAGGTTTTCGCTATGGAATTGAAATGGTTCGAGGATTTTCTCAGCGTTGCCCGCAGTCTGAACTTTACCCGCGCCGCCGACGAGCGGCATATCACCCAGTCCGCCCTGAGCCGCCGCATCCGCCAGCTTGAGGAGTGGCTGGGCGTGCCGCTGTTTGACCGTAAGACCTGGCCCATCACCCTGACGCCGGAGGGGCAAACCTTTCTCGCCACCGCCCACGATACGGTGTTCTCAATGAACCAGCTGCGCAACGATCTGCACCAGCGCTTTCACTCGCGCACCGCCGTGCTGCGTTTTGCCATGCTCAATACGCTCTCGCTGACCTTTTTCCCCGATTGGATCCAGCGGCTGAATTTGCACCAGCAGCTGGGGTATATCCGCATGTGCAACTCCAAGCCGAGCTTTATGGAGCATATCGCCACGCTGCACAGCGGCGAGTCGGATTTCTTGCTGACCTACGCCCACGACGCGGTGTCGCTGATCCATCAGCTGGATCCCTACCCGATGCTGCAACTGGGGCGCGAGTGGGCGATCCCGGTCTGCCGCCCGGACAGCAGCGGCCAGCCACTCTACCCGATTGATAATAAAGGCAAGCCTATCCCCTGGCTGAGCTACGGCAGCCACTCCTTTTTTGCCCATGCCCTGGCCCAGATGCTGAGTGAACATCCCCTGCCCCTGGAGCCGGTGTATGAAAACGGCATGTCGGTCAACCTCAAGGCGATGGTGCTGGCAGGCGGCGGCGTGGCCTGGCTACCGCTCAGCCTGGTGCACGAGGAGTTGTCCAGCGGCGCGCTGGTCCGGGCCGGGAGCGATGACTGGGAGATCAAACTGGCGATCCGCCTCTATCGCCAGCCGGTGCTGCGCAATCCCGAGGCGGAACAGCTCTGGCAGCGTATTCAGCAGTGCGAAACCGCCCACGCCGCCTGATGGCGGCAACCTATGCAAAAACGGAATAGGCGGTGTGAATTGCTCATTGGCCTTCCGCCGTTTTTTACCCGCATGCTGAGGGTACGGCGACGCAGCCGCGTCGACATTATCCTGACCAACTAAACCGGGGAGTGCCATGGACAACAAAGAGCGAGTCTGGAAATGGGTGGATACGCATCAGCAAGCCTTCAGCGATCTGAGCGACCGCGTCTGGGGAGCACCAGAGATTTGCTATACCGAATACCGTTCGGTCGCAGAGCATACGGCGATGCTTAAGCAGCAAGGATTTCGCGTCACGGAGAACGTGGCCGGTATTCCCACGGCGGTGATGGGCGAAGCAGGCGAAGGCGGGCCGATTATTGCGTTCCTCGGCGAGTATGATGCCCTGCCCGGCCTGAGCCAGGCCTCCGGCGTGGCGCATTACTCTCCCCTGCCGGGCAACGGTAACGGTCACGGCTGCGGGCATAATCTGCTCGGCTCCGGCGCGATGCTGGCCGCCACGGCGCTGAAAGCCTGGCTTGAGGAGAGCGGCACGCCGGGCCGGGTTCGCTACTACGGCTGCCCGGCGGAAGAAGGCGGCGCGGCGAAATCCTTTATGGCTCGCGCCGGTGCCTTTGACGGCGTGGACGTCGCCATCACCTGGCATCCGAGCGCCCACCACGAAGTGGCTAAGCCTCTGTCGCTGGCGAATACCCGGATGGACTTCTTCTTTACCGGGCGCTCCTCCCACGCCGCCGCCTCGCCGCATCTGGGCCGCAGCGCGCTGGATGCCGTCGAACTGATGAGCGTCGGGGTGCAATTTCTGCGCGAGCACGTGCCGCAGGATTCGCGCATTCACTATGCGATGCTCGACTCGGGCGGTATCGCCCCCAATGTGGTGCAGGCCAAAGCGGCGGTGCGCTACGCCATCCGCGCCCGCGAGGTCCACGCCATGTTTGACCTTAACGAGCGGGTTAAGCGCGTGGCCCAGGGCGCGGCGATGATGACCGACACCAAAGTCGATATCAGCATTATGAGCGCCGTCTCCAACCTGCTCGGCAACCGTCCGCTGGAGGAAGCGATGCAGCGCAACCTTGAGGCGCTGGGGCCGGTTCCGTTCGACGCCGCCGATCTGGCCTTTGCCGCTGAGATCCAGGGCACCCTCTCCACAGAGGAGATCGACAGCTGCTACCGCAAAACCGGGATCAAACCGACGAAGCCCCTGCCGCTTAGCGATTACATCATCCCGCTGGATACCCACGGCGAGGTGATGATCGGCTCCACCGACGTGGGTGACGTGAGCTGGGTGATCCCGACCGTTCAGGCCCATATCCCGACGATGGCGATTGGCACGCCGGGCCACTCCTGGCAGCTGACCGCCCAGGGCAAAATGCCCGCCGCGCATAAAGGGCTGGCCCACGTGGCGAAGGTCATGGCCGCCACCGCCATCGACGCCCTGACCGACAAGGTTCTGCTGGCGCAGGTGAAAAAGGCCCATTTTGAACAGGTCAGCGAAAAGCCCTACCACTGCCCGATCCCCGCAGAGGTCACTCCGCCGCTGCAGCCGCGTCCCGACAATCTGTAACTCGCCCAGGAGAAGAAGATGAAACTAACCCCGATTGCCGCCGCACTTGCCCTGAGCGGCACGTTTTGCAGTATGACACAGGCCGCCACGCCGCCCGACTCGCTGGTGATGGCCTGGAATATCGACGCCATCAGCACCTGGGACCCGGCGCAAATTGGTGAAGTGGTGACCAGCGAAATCTACGCTAATACCTGCGATTCCCTGGTGGATTTTGACGTGAAGGATGAAACGCAGCTCGCCCCGGCGCTGGCAAAAAGCTGGGATGTCTCAGAGGATCGCAAAACCCTGACCTTCCATCTGCAGGATAACCTGAAGTTTGCCGACGGCACCCCGGCCAGCGCGGGCGATCTGGCCTGGTCCATGCAGCGGGTGGTTAAGCTCGGCTACGGCAACGCCGCGCAGGTAACCGAGTACGGCTTTACGAAAGAGAATGTTGATAGCCGTATTACCGCGCCCGATGACAAAACCCTGGTGATGACGCTCGACAAGCCCTATCCCACCAACCTGGTACTGCAGGCCATCGCCGCCAACAATGTCTCATCGCTGATTAACCGCAAGGTGGTGGAAAAAGAGGCCGTCGACGGCGACCTCGGCCATAAGTACCTCACCACCCACACCGCCTGCGTCGGGCCTTATCAGCTCGCCCGCTGGAACGCCGGGGAAGGCGTAATGCTGCAGGCCACGCCGGGCTACTGGGGCAAAGCGCCGGTGCTGAAACGGGTGCTGATCCGCCACGTGGCGGAGACCGGCACCCAGCGGCTGCTGTTGACCCAGGGAGACGTGGATATCGCCCGCGATCTGTCGGCGGACGATCTGAAAGCGCTCGATGAGGGCGGCAAGATTGCGGTGGAAAAAGTCCTCAAGCCGCAGCTCTTCTTCTGGAGCTTTAATAACGAAGATCCGATTTTCAAAAATGAGAAAGTGCGTCTCGCCATGCGCTACCTGATCGACTACGACGGGCTGGCCAAAAACGTGATGCCGTATCTCGGCGTACCCCGCGCCAGCTTTGTGCAGATTGGCGCATTCGGTGCGCTGGACGAGAAAGCCGGTCAGCCGTTCAAACTGGATACGGAGAAAGCAAAACAGCTGCTGAGTGAAGCGGGCTACCCGAACGGTTTTACCGCCTCGGTGATCTTCGGCACCCTGCCGCACTCGGCACCTATCGCCCAGAGCATCCAGCAGAACGCGGCCAAAATCGGCGTCAAACTCAACCTTGAACGTATGGCCAACGCCCAGCTGTTTAGCCGGGCCCGCGGACGCGAGTTCCAGAGCGCGATGATGGCCTGGCAGACCTCGGTCCCCGACGCCTACGGCAACGCTTCCCGTCTGGTCTTTAACCCGGACAACCGCAAAGAGGCCCGTGCGACGCAGTATCCCAGCTGGCGTGCGGCTTACTACGACCCGGCAATGAACCAGAAAGTAGATGCCGCCCTGCTTGAGCCGGACGACGCGAAGCGCAGCGAGATGTACGGCGAGCTGCAGCGGGACGTCATGGAGAAAGGCCCGATGGCGATTATGTTCCAGATGTACAACAGCGCAGGCGTCAGCCCGACGGTGAAAAACTGGACCTGGAACGGTTTTCGCGTCTGGTACGGCGCAGCAGGTAAATAACGGAGGTTGCAGATGTCTCAGACGATCGCCCCCGCACCAGGGGATACCCAACCGTCCCCGCTGTGGCGCCAGTTCAGGCGCTTCAGTTACGGGCTGATATCCATCAGCTGTACGCTGCTGGGCCTGGCGGCGCTGACCTTTTTTATCGGTCGCCTGCTGCCTATCGACCCCGTTGTGGCGATTATCGGGGATAACGCCAGCCAGGACGCCTATGACAAGATGTATCAACAGCTCGGACTCGATCAGCCCCTCTGGCGGCAGTTTATTGATTATGTCTGGCAGCTTCTGCATCTCGATTTCGGCACCGCTCTGACCACCAGCCAGCCGGTTGCGCAGGATATCGCCCGCGTCTTTCCGGCAACGCTGGAGCTGGCGACCGTGGCGGCCATCATCGGCGTCGGCTTCGGTATTCCGGCCGGTGTCTTTGCCGCCATGTACCGCAACTCGTGGTTTGATCATCTGATCCGCTTCGTCGGCCTGCTGAGCTACTCGACCCCGCACTTCTGGCTGGGGCTGATGGGGCTGCTACTGTTCTACGCCACTCTCGGCTGGATCGGCGGGCCGGGGCGGATCGACTTTATCTACGAGTTCGAACTGCAGCCGCGCACCGGTTTCTGGCTCATCGACAGCGCGATCGGCGGCAACTGGGCGGTCTTTAAAAACGTCTTTAGCCATATCATTTTGCCCGCGTCGATTCTCGGCCTGAGCGCGCTGGCCTATATCAGCCGGATGACCCGCAGTTTTATGATCGAGCAGCTTTCGCAGGAGTACATCATTACCGCCAGGGTGAAGGGGCTGTCGTGGGCGCGCTGCATCTGGGTTCACGCTTTTCGCAATATCGCGGTGCCGGTACTGACGGTGGTGGCACTCTCCTGGGCGTGGCTGCTGGAAGGCGCGGTACTCACCGAAACCGTCTTCGCCTGGCCGGGCTTTGGCCGCTATCTGACTAACGCGCTGCTGGCGGGCGATATGAACGCCGTGGTCGGCTGTACGCTGCTGACCGGCGCGATCTTCGTTGCCCTGAACCTGCTCTGCGACCTGCTCTATCGTCTGTTCGATCCCCGCACGCGCCAGGAGGACCCATGACCGATTCCGTAAGCAAATCTCAGCCACAGCGCCAGAGTCTGCGCGCCTGGCTCAGCGATCCGGCCCCGCGAACGCCCTGGCAGGCACACGTCCAGCTGGGGTGGATCCAGTGGCGGCGCTTCTGCGCTAACCATTCGGCCCTGTTTGGCCTGCTGGTACTGCTGGTTATCGTGGCTGCCGCGCTGTTCGCACCCTGGCTGGCCAATCAGGATATCTACGCCCAGAACCTGGCCCAGCGCCTGCAGCCGCCGGGTGCGGAGCACTGGCTGGGTACCGACGAGCTGGGGCGCGATATTTACAGCCGCCTGCTGTACGGGGCGCGTATCACCCTCTATATCGCCGGGCTGACGGCGCTGATCATCACCCCGCTGGGGATGCTGATCGGAGCCAGCGCGGGCTATCTCGGTGGACGGGTGGATACGGTTCTGATGCGGCTGGTGGATATTTTCCTCGCCTTCCCGAGCCTGATCCTGGCCCTCGCCTTTGTGGCCGCGCTCGGTCCGGGGATTGAAAACGCCATTATTGCCATTTCGCTTTCCGCCTGGCCGCCGATTGCGCGTCTGGCCAGGGCAGAAACCCTGGCGATCCGCAAAATGGACTATATCGCCGCGGTCCGGCTGCAGGGTGCGTCGTCATGGCACATTATCCTGCGCCATATTATGCCCATGTGCCTGCCGTCGGTGGTGGTGCGCGTCACCCTCAATATGGCGGCGATTATTCTGACCGCCGCCGGGCTGGGCTTTCTCGGCCTCGGTGCTCAGGCACCCAGTCCGGAATGGGGCGCAATGCTGGCCTCCGGCCGCGAATTTATGCTGACCAATGGCTGGATTGCGGCCATTCCCGGTTTAGCCATTCTGTTTACCAGCCTCGCCTTCAACCTGCTCGGTGATGGCCTGCGCGACGTGATGGATCTCCGCCATGAATAATACTCCGCTGTTAGAGGTCGAAAACCTGAGCATCCTGTTTAAAGGTGCCCATGAGGATCACCTGGCGGTACGCGACGTCAGTTTTCAGGTCGGACGGGAAAAGGTGGCGATTGTCGGCGAATCCGGCTCCGGAAAATCGCAGACCTGCCGCGCCCTGCTCAAGCTGACGCCGAAAATCGGCCGTATCAGCGCCACTAAAATGCGTTTTGGCGAGATCGACTTACTGGGCAGCAGCGAACGGCAGATGCGGGCCATTCGCGGCAACCGGATTTCGATGATCCTCCAGGACCCGCGTTTCTCCCTCAATCCCCTGATGCGTATCGGGGATCAGGTGGCGGAAGCCTGGCGTCTGCACCGTCGGGTCAGCAAGGCCGAAGCCCGCGAGCGGGCGCACGAGATGCTCGCCTCGGTACATATTCGTGAGGTTGAGAAAGTGGCGCGCCTCTACCCGCATGAGATCTCCGGTGGGATGGGTCAGCGGGTGATGATTGCCATGATGCTGATCCCGGAACCGGACCTGATTATCGCCGATGAACCCACTTCAGCGCTGGACGTCACCGTCCGCCGTCAGGTCCTGGCTATTCTCGACGAGCAGCTGGCACGCCGACAAACCGGGCTGCTGTTTATCACCCACGACCTGAATCTGGTTTCCCGCTTCTGCGACAGGGTGCTGGTGATGTATGCCGGACGTATTGTTGAGGAGCTCCGCGCCGACCAGCTTGACCAGGCTCGTCACCCCTACACCCAGGCGCTGCTCGCCAGCCAGCCAAGGCTGCGCGAACCGGTGGACACCCTGCGGGTGCCGACCCGCGATCCGGCCTGGCTGAATGGCCCCTGCTACCGTAACGGAGAGATGCTATGAACCCGATCCCAGGTAACGAACGCAGTATTGAAATGGTCGATTTAGCCATCGCCTTTGGCCGGGGTAACCAGCGCCGCCAGGTGGTGGACCAGGTCAATATGACCCTGGCACGCGGTGAAAGCTACGGGCTGATTGGCGAATCTGGCTGCGGGAAATCCACCCTGCTGCGGGCGCTGGCCGGGCTGAATCATGACTATCGCGGCCATATTCTGTTTAATAACCGCGAACAGCAGCCCCTGCGCGATAAGCCCTTTTATCGTCAGGTGCAGATGGTATTTCAGGATCCGTATGCGTCCCTGCATCCACGCAAAATGGTCTGGGCCAGCCTGCGCGAGCCGCTAAAGCTGCACGGCATGGACCGGCACGAGGCGCGGATTAGCGAGGTGCTGCACGCGGTCGGGCTATCGGATGCGTTTCGCTATCGCTATCCGCACCAGCTCTCCGGCGGTCAGCGTCAGCGCGTCGCCATTGCCCGGGCGCTGATCCTCGAACCTTCTGTGCTGCTACTGGATGAACCGACCTCGGCGCTGGATGTCTCCGTGCAGGCGGAAATTCTCAACCTGCTTAGCCGGATGCGCCAGCAGCGCAACCTGACCTATTTACTGGTCACTCACGACCTGGCCGTCGTCACCCATCTGTGCGAACGGGTGGGCATTATGCATCACGGCAAATTGCTGGAAGAGCTCAGCGCCGAACGCCTGCGACGCGGTGAAGCCGATGAAAGCTACACCCGCGAATTTCTTGCCGCCAGCGTTGCCTGATCCCAAGGAGCCAGACCATGACCCTGATTGAAACCCTGGCACAGTGGTGTGCTGCGCCACCGCCGTTCAGTCCGCAGGCGCGACAACTCGCCCGCGAAGCCATTACCGATACCCTCGCCTGCCTGGCCGCCGGACGGGACGATTTTTCCACCCGTGCCGTTCAACAGATGCTGGGTGACGAACCGCACGGGCTGGCGCAGTCAGCGCTGCTCAACGCCACTGCCGCCCACGCTATCGACTATGACGATAATTTCGCGCCGGGCATGAGCCACGCCTCGGCGGTACTGCTTCCGGCGCTGCTGCCGGTGGCGCTGGCGCAGAAAAGCTGCGGTGCAGAGCTGATCGCCGCCTATCTGGTCGGCCTGCAGGCCCAGGCCTTTATCGGGGATGTCGTCGGCTACGGTCACTACACCGCGGGCTGGCACGGCACCTCGACCATTGGCTGTATCGGCAGCGCGGCGGGCGTTGCGGCTCTGATGGGGCTGGATGCCGCCGCCATCGCCCGGACCCTGAGCATCGCCGTTAGCCTGGCCAGCGGCGTGAAAGGCCAGTTCGGCACGCCGCTGAAACCCTTTCATGCGGGGATGGCGGCGCGCAATGCGGTCGAAGCCGCGCTGCTGGCCCGCACCGGCCTGCACGGGCGGCTCGATATTCTCGAATGCGCGCAGGGCTTTGCCGAACTCTACGCCGGGACACTGACCCGCCCGACGCGGCTTCAGGATCCTCAGCACGTGATTGAATCCGTCGGACTGATGCCGAAAAAATACCCCTGCTGTGGCTCCACGCATCGCATTCTGGATGCGATAGCCGATCTTCAGACGCAGTACGATCTCAGAGACGACGATATCGAGCAGGTTCACTGTCAGGTGGGTATCGCCAACTGGCGCAATCTCGCGTATCCGCTGCCTACGGATGAGATGCAGGCCCGCTTTTCCATGCCTTACTGCGTGGCGGTGATGCTGGAAAAAGGCGAACTGAGCGTGGAGGATTTTACCCCGTCCGCCGTAGCGGCTCAGGCCAACAAGCACAGGCTGGCGCGGATTAGCATGACGGCATGGAGCCCGGAGCAGGAGGCGGAAAATACGGACTTGCCCCACAGGGTGACGGTGACGCTTAAAGATGGCAGCACGCTGAGCCATTCGCGTCTGCAGGCCAGAGGCACGCTTAAAGAGCCCTTTAGCGCCGCCGAGCGTCAGGCGAAATTTATCGACTGCTGCAGGGGAACAGACAACGCCGGAGGGATTTATCAGCAGATGGTGACACTGGAAAAGGCAAAGAATATCGCTTTTATACGCCAGCTAATGGCATAACGCCTTTATATTCCCGGTTATAAAAATAGAGGCCAGAAACACTATTTTTTGAATGAATGATATTCCCGGATAAATCAACAGACAAAATAGAATAACCAATACGGCTAAATTAAGCCGTATTGATTAACGGGGGGAATAATAAATAAATTATATCCATAATGTCTTCTTAATTGCACCTTTTCTGTGCATAGAGAATAACGTTCTTTTGCTTACCACCTTGTAATGCTTAGTAAAACAGAAAGCAGCGAACGTCAGCAAGAGCGCAATACTAACGATAAAAATTAACATTTTTTGGGTTCCATGTCTGGCGGACGGAGAGAACACTCCGTATTTCCTGTGTAGTGTCCGTACTTTAACACAGGTTTTTAATCGGCGTAAATTTAGGTTATGTCTATTTTTCTTTTCCGCTGAAATTGCATTCAGAACGAACATAAAAAAGACAAAAAAACGCCGGGGCATTGTGTTACGCCCCGGCGCTGTTGACTGAATGGGTGAGCGAGTTAAGCCTGTTCGCTTACCGCCCGATCGCGCCCCTGCTGTTTCGCCAGGTACAGCGCCCGGTCAGCGCCCTCTTTAATCTGCATCACATCATCCCGGCTGCCATCGCTTGTCAGGCAAAAACAGCCCGCGCTGATGGTCAGGGTCGGTTTTTCCAGGCCGGACTCAACGTGGGGGATTTTCGCATCACGAACCAGCTGTACCGCACTCTGGGCGAACATAAAGGCCTCATTCTTGTCCGCTTCAGGAAGGATAAGAGCAAACTCCTCTCCGCCGTAGCGGGCCGCCAGCGCGTCGGTATTCAGTGTCAGCCTGTGCAGCAGCGCCCCAACCTGTCGCAGACAGTTATCGCCCGCGACATGACCGTAAAAGTCGTTGTAGCGCTTGAAGTGGTCGACATCGATCATAATCAGCGCCACCGGCTTGCCGCTGGCACGTGAGGACCTGAGGCTGTTTTCAAGGAACAGGTCAAACTGACGCCGGTTAGCCAGGCCGGTCAGGCCGTCAGCCAGCGCCATCAGCTGCAGCGTATGGTTGATGCTGGTCAGCTCATCACGCAGGACGGTGAGTTCCGTCTGATTGCGCACGTTCATGCGGACCTGACGGAAAACAATCGCCCCCATCAGCAAAATACCCAGCAGCAGCATCGCGTTAAGGATCATATCCGGCAGGCTGTCGCGCACCCAGTTTGCCCACAGCTCAGATTTGTCATAGCCCGCCGCGACCACCAGCGGGTAGCGCTCAAGGCGGGCAAAACCGAAAATGCGTTCGACTTTATCGGCCACGGAAACCCAGGTGGCATAGCCGCGATCCTGGGTCATCAACGCCTGGGTAAACAGCGGGCTGGCGGAGAAGTTGCGGTTGATTACCTCTTCCGGGAAAGGACGAATATAGAGCGCGGTGCCGTCGGTTTTTAACAGGGAGAGCGTATCGCGATCGCCCATTTCAAAGTAGTTATAGAAATGACGGAAGTAATCGATTTTGATGGTCGCCAGCGCCACACCGGCAAACCCGCCGCCGGGATCGTTGATACGCACCGATACCGGTATCACGAGTTCCCCGGTGGAACGACTGCGGATCACGTCGCTGATATGCACCCCGGCATGGCCGTTCTGGCGGTGGTAGATAAAGTATTCCCGGTCACTGTTATTGGTAATGGCCGGCATCTTATTAAAGGAGGTCGCCTGCATATTGCCCTGGGCATCATAAAGCAGCAGCCCGTGCAGCTGCGGCAGCCTGTCCTGGATTTCTTTCAGATAGCGGTTGGTCGCGGGCTGCTTAAGGTGGGTCAAATCCATGGTACTGGCCGTACGACGAATATCCATAATCGCCAGCTCCGCCTGCAGGAAGGTATCTTCCGCCTGCCGGGCCTGGGAAACCGAGAGGTTAATGGCGCTGCGCTCCGCCTCATGGACGGTACGCTCCCACGAACGGGTCAGGGTCCATATGCTGGTGACCACGCTGGCCAGCAGTAAAATGCCGATAAAAAATGCCAGGCTCCGTCCCAGGGACGAGTTTAGCGCCAGCGCCCCGGAAATCGTTTTACTGACCCGCATAGCCACTCCTCGTAATCAATTATCGCGCGTATCTGCTGCATCGTCTTATTTAGAGTATGGTCGCCGGACGGCGCAATGAAGAAAAACTTTTCTAATACGGTGAGGGAGTTAACATCCCTGCCCGGACGGGCAGGGATGCTGGCAGGACTATTTCTTCTCGCGTTGCAGCTTTTCAAACCAGCGCGGGTGGTGCTTTTTGGCCCAGCGCTCGCTGACTTTGCCTTCGATCATGCCCTTGATGGAGCCTTTGACCCAGAACGCCATATACATATGAATCAGAATGGCGTGGATCAGCACAATCGCTACGGTGGCGTGGATCAGCAGGCTCCAGCGCACCACGACAATCGGGAAGAAGTGGGCGAAGTAAGGCCGCCAGATAATCAGCCCGGTCGCCAACAGCACCAGCGTCAGGCTCATAATCGACCAGAACATCATTTTCTGCCCGGCGTTATATTTTCCGACGCGGGCCACTTTATGTTCGTTGCCCTTCAGGACTTCGACAATGCCTTTCACCCACGGAATATCTTCTTTTTCCGGGATGTTATGGCGCACGAAGCGGAAGAACATAAACGTCAGTGCGGCAAAGATAATCAGCCCGAAGAACGGGTGCAGAATGCGCCCCATCTGCGGCGTACCGAACGTCTCCGTCAGCCACTGCAGCGTCGGGAAGAAGAGCGCAATCCCGGAAAGTGAGACCAGGAAAAAGCAGATCACCACGGTCCAGTGACAGGCACGGTCAATAAACTTCGTGCGCAGTATCATTTTGCCCTTACTGCTCATGTTCGTTCTCCTCTTCCTCGTCGTCATGGGTTTCCTTGTTCGGACCCACGCCCACGTAGTGATAAATCAGCCCGGCAAAGGTGGCGATAAACCCGGCCGCCGACAGCGGCTTCAGTACGCCCTTCCACAGATTGACCGGTACGTCGATTTTCGGATCTTCCGGCAGGCCGTGATACAGCCCGGGCTGATCCGCATGATGCAAAACGTACATCACGTGAGTACCGCCTACGCCGGAAGGATCGTACAGACCGGCCTTCTCGTAGCCGCGTTTTTTCAGCTGCATCACGCGCGTCTCGCCGAGGGCACGCATCTCTTCTTTGGTACCAAAGTGAATCGCGCCGGTCGGACAGGTCTTCACGCAGGCAGGCTCCTGGCCGACGCTGACGCGGTCGACGCAGAGGGTGCATTTGTAGACACGGTTATCGTCCGGATTCAGACGCGGCACGTTAAACGGACAGCCGGCGATGCAGTAGCCGCAGCCGATGCAGTGCTCGGACTGGAAATCGACGATCCCGTTGGCGTACTGAATAATCGCCCCGGCGGAAGGACAGGCCTTCAGACAGCCAGGATCCGCGCAGTGCATACAGCCATCTTTGCGGATCAGCCACTCCAGCTTGCCGTTCTGGCTGGTTTCGCTAAAGCGCATTACCGTCCAGGACTTGGCGCTCAGATCGGTCGGGTTATCGTAAACCCCGACGCACTCGCCCACCTCATCGCGAATATCGTTCCACTCGGCGCAGGCCACCTGACAGCCCTTACAGCCGATACAGGTGGAGACGTCAATTAGCTTGGCAACCTCGGCTTTGTAGTTCCGGGCCTGCGGCGGCGGCGTGATGCCGTTAGTCGCCGAACGTTTAATAATATCTTGTGATTGCATGGCCATCGCTTCGCTCCTTACGCCTTCTCAATATTGACTAAAAACGCTTTATACTCAGGCGTTTGTGAGTTAGCGTCGCCGACGGATGGCGTCAGCGTATTGGCGAGGAACCCTTTACGGGCCGCGCCTTCAAAGCCCCAGTGGCACGGGATACCCACGGTGGATACCTTTTTGCCCGCCACGTTTAAGGTGTGCAGACGCGGGGTTACCACCGCTTTGGCTTTAATAAAGCCGCGCTGGGAAGAAACTTTCACCCAGTCACCCGCCTTAATGCCCCGCTCTTCCGCCAGCTGTTCGCCGAGCTCGACAAACTGTTCCGGCTGAGCGATAGCGTTCAGCAGCGCATGTTTGGTCCAGTGACGGAACAGCTCCGTAATGGAGTAGGTCGTGGCCACATACGGGAAATCTTTGGCGGTGCCGAGCGTCTTTTTATCGCTCTCATACAGACGCACTACCGGGCTGTGCACCACGTTCGGGTGCAGCGGGTTGGTGCCAATCGGGCTTTCCATCGGCTCGTAGTGCTCCGGGAACGGACCGTCAGCCAGTTTATTCAGGGCAAACAGATGACCAAGGCCGTCCGGCAGCATAATAAACGGCCCGACGTTCTCTTCCGGCGCAGAGGTCACCGGGAAGTCCGGGACGTCATTGCCCTGCCACTTTTTGCCGTTCCACTGGATCAGCGGACGCGCCGGATCCCAGGCTTTCCCCTGTGCATCCGCCGAAGCACGGTTATAAAGAATGCGACGGTTCATTGGCCATGCCCATGACCAGTTGTTTACCGCGCCAAGACCGGACGGATCCGCGTTATCGCGGTTAGCCATCTGGTTACCCTGTTCGGTCCAGCTACCGGCGTAGATCCAGCACATGCTGCTGGTGGAGCCGTCATCTTTCATATGGGCAAAGGAGCTAAGCTGTTCACCGGCTTTCGCCAGCAGCTTGCCGTCTTTGTCGTAAACGTCTTTCCAGGCGCGGCCGTTACTTTCGCGGGCCAGCTCTTCCGGCATCGGATCGTGCGGGTTGTCGTAGTTCCAGTCGATAGCCATCAGCGCATCGGACGCCGCGCCACCTTCGGTGCGGTACATCTCGCGCAGACGCAGGAAGATATGCGCCAGAATTTTGGTATCGTGCAGCGCTTCACCCGGCGGGGTTGCGGCAGAGTAGTGCCACTGCAGCCAGCGCGAAGAGTTGGCGACCGAACCGTTTTCTTCCGCGAAGCAGGCGGTCGGCAGGCGGAACACTTCGGTCATGATCTTGCTGCTGTCGACGTCGTTCATCTCGTCGTGGTTCTGCCAGAAGGTCGCCGTTTCGGTTGCCAGCGGATCCATGACCACCATAAATTTCAGCTTCGAGAAGGCCTCAACCGCTTTGTTTTTATTCGGGAAGGAGGCCAGCGCGTTAAAGCCCTGAACCAGCAGACCGTTGAACTTGCCATCAACCATCATATTGACCTGGCTGATAACGTCGTATTTCTTATCCCATTTCGGCAGGAAGTCGTAACCAAACTGGTTTTCCGGCGTCGCGGCATCGCCGTAGAAGCCCTTCAGCAGGCTGACCATAAACGCCGGCGTGTTCTGCCAGTAGTTGACCTGGCCCGGCATCACGGATTTCGGCGTAATCTCTTCAAGGAAGCCTTTCAGGGTGGTCTGTTTTTCACCCGGCAGCGGCAGATAGCCCGGCAGGGACGCATCCAGCAGGCCGAGGTCGGTATAACCCTGAACGTTGGAGTGGCCGCGCAGGGCGTTGATCCCGCCGCCCATCATGCCGATATTGCCCAGCAGCAGCTGGATAATAGCCGCAGTACGGATAATCTGGGCGCCGTTGGTATGGTGCGTCCAGCCCAGCGCGTAAAGAATAGAGGCGGTTTTATTGGTTGCCGCCGTTTCCGCGAGGGTTTTTGCCACCTCAAGGAAGTCCGCTTTTGGCGTACCGCAGACGGTTTCCACCATCTCGACGGTGTAGCGGCTAACGTGTTTTTTCAGCAGGTTGATGACGCAGCGCGGATGGCTCAGGGTATCGTCGCGTTTGATCTGCCCTTCTGCATCCAGCTCGTAGGCCCAGCTGCTGCGATCGTACTGGCCGGTCGCTTCATCAAAGCCGCTGAATAGCCCATCGTCGAAGTGGTAGTCTTCGCGGACGATCAGGCTGGCGTTGGTAAAGTGGCTGACATACTGATGCTGGATTTTGTCGTTCTCCAGCAGGTAATTGACGATACCGGAGAGGAAGGCCACGTCGCTGCCCGGACGGATCGGGGCATAGTGGTCGGCAACGGACGCGGAGCGGTTAAAGCGTGGGTCAACTACCATCAGCTTCGCGTCGTTGTTTTTCTTGGCTTCGATAACCCATTTAAAGCCGACCGGGTGCGCTTCCGCCGCGTTGCCGCCCATAATCAGGATCACATCGGCGTTGCGGATATCGATCCAGTTATTGGTCATCGCCCCGCGTCCGAAACTCGGCGCGAGCGCCGATACGGTTGGGCCGTGGCACAGACGCGCCTGGTTTTCGACCGCCACCATACCCAGGCCGCGGGCAAATTTGTTATCAATCACGCCGGTTTCATTACTGGCGGCCGAGGAGCAGAGCATACTGGTTGTTGCCCAGCGGTTAACGGTCACGCCGTCCGCATTGGTGGCAACAAAGTTGGCATCACGGTCATCTTTCATCAGGCGCGCAATGCGGGTATAGGCGTCTTCCCAGCTAATACGCTGCCACTTGTCGCTGCCCGGCGCACGGTATTCCGGGAAGCGCAGACGGGTTTCGGCATTGATATAGTCGACCACGCCTGCCCCTTTAGGACAAAGCGAACCCCTGCTAACCGGATGATCCGGATCGCCCTCTACGTGGTAGATACTTTGGGTAACGTTCTTAGCCTCATCGCCCAGGCTATACATCAGCATGCCACAGCCCACAGAGCAGTAGGTGCAGTTATTGCGCGTCTCTTTTGCTTTTAACAGTTTGTATTGACGCGTTTCCGCATTGGCGGAAAAAGAAGAGAGAAATCCGAGGGATGCAACAGTTGTACCTGCCATACCGCCCGCGCAGATCCGAAAGAACTGCCTACGGCTGAGCTCCATGAAGCCTCCAGCTTAAACTTAAGACAAGAAAAGGGACATGGATTATAAGGTTATTGAATTGTTTAGACCATTATCCTTTTGTGGTTATTGCTAACATTTATGGGGTACAGCGTGATAAAAAGGCAACCACATTGAGATAAAGGTTATTAATTAGACAGCAAAGGCACCAGCAGCGGTTCGCAGCGAGCTTTCACGGCCTCGTGCAGAAGACGTACGGCGGTGGAAAGCTGTTTCCGGTGGGGACAAATCATATTCAGCGGCACATTATCGCCAAGATACTCAGGAAGGAGTACGCTCAATCGACCGGCCCGGACATCTTCGCTGACGTCCAGCCAGGATTTAAAGGCGATGCCCTCTCCGGCAATCGCCAGACGGCGGATCACCTCCGCGTCGTCGCTCATAAAGGTACTGCGGACGTTAATATCGTGGACCACGCCGTTAGCGCTGAGCGTCCAGCGGTCGAACAGGCGACCGCGCAGAACGTAGGTCAGGGCATTGTACTGGACCAGATCCTCAGGCGTCTTTGGCCCGCCGTTGTCGGCAATCCACTGCGGGGAAGCCACCAGCACCCGGCGGTTCTCCGGCGCGACCGGAAGAGAGATAAAGGACGCATCGTCATTGCTGCCGTAGCGAAAGGCCACGTCGACCGGATCTTTAAACACGTCGGCCGGCCGATCGGAAAACAGCAGCCGCAGGCGCAGAGCCGGATGACGACGGCGAAATTCCTGAAAGACCGACAGCAGCAGATTACGCCCCAGATCTGACGGAACCGAGATTTGCAGAGTGCCCTGCACTTCATCGTCGGGCGTGCGGATTTTATCCAGCCCCTTTTGCAGGGTATCGAGCATCTGCTGCGCAAACGGCAGCCACGCCTCCCCTTCCGGGGTAAGACGCAGGCTGCGGGTCGAGCGGGCAAACAGACGAATATTCAGCGCCGTCTCCAGCCGCTTAATCGCCGAGCTGACCTGCCCCGGCTGCAGCCCGGCCTCACGCGCCGCCTCGCTAAAACTGTTCAGCGCCGCCGCACGGACAAACAAGGTCAGATCTTCAAGCCTTAGCATTTTTACTCCCCGATACCACGTTCAGGGGGCTATCATGCCATTAACCTGATGAACTGTTTACTATAATGAAGCCGTAAATCAGCCATTTCCCCATAGGCTTTTTGCCACGCTCACATACACTTTTACCGATGGCAGCGTTTTCTCACAATGCAGAACTTGCCAGCCCGTAGCGCCTCATCAAGGATACGGGCGATAAAACAAATAAAGACCGACAACAGGATGGAGTATCTATGAGTAAAGCTAAAGTGATGCTGGCCGCCGCGCTGCTGGCCTGCGCGGGTTCCGCCTTTGCCGCCCCTGTCCAGGCACCGGCCCCGGAAGCCACCGCGAAAACCGGCATTCAGGAGTATGAGATTCAGGAATTTATCGCCGACTTTACGCGCTTCCGCATTGGCGACACTGTCCCGGCGCTCTATCTCACCGACGAATACAATATTAAGCAGTGGAAACTGCGTAATCTGCCCGCGCCCGACGCAGGCACCCACTGGACCTATATGGGCGAGAACTATGTACTGATCGGCGATGCCGACGGCAAAATTATCAAGGCCTATGACGGAGAGATCTTCTATCACCACTAAGCATCCGGCCGTGACGGTACGGCTCTGGGACGAGAGCGACCGTCCCTTTTTGCGCACGCTGTTTCTGCGCGCCCGTAAAGCGAGCTGGACCTGGCTTTCCGGGGAAAACTGGCGGCTGGAGGATTTCGATTCGGTAACGCTGGGCGAGCAGATCTGGGTGGCGGAGTGTGAGGGTAAACGGGCGGGCTTTGCGTCAGTGCTGACTAACGACCACTTCCTGCACAGCCTGTTTGTCGACCCGGACTGGCAGGGTCAGGGAGTGGGCAGCGCGCTACTGGAGAAGGTTCACTCAACCTTTACCCGCACCGGCGCGCTGAAGTGTCTGCAGCAGAATGAATCTGCCCTGCGCTTCTACCAGCGTCACGGCTGGTATATTGAAGCCCAGGGCAGCGCGCCCGACGGCGACTACTGGCTACTGCACTGGCGCAGAGCGCGTTAAACCGCGCGGAAGGCGATCTCAGAGGGGATTACTTCCCCCTGCCAGTAAAGCTGTGCCGCCACGCGGCCCGCCAGCTGGCGGTAGAGCGCGGTAAATTCGCTGTCCGGACGTTGAATCACGGTCGGCGTACCGTTATCGAGATCTTCACGCAGGGTAATATGCAGCGGCAGCTGACCCAGCAGCGCCGTATGGTACTGCGTGGCCAGCTTCTCTGCCCCACCGGTACCGAAGATCGGCTCCTGATGACCACAGTTGCTGCACACGTGCATACTCATATTCTCCACGATGCCCAGCACCGGGACGTCCACTTTCTCGAACATGACGATGCCTTTTTTGGCGTCAATCAGCGCGATATCCTGCGGCGTGGTGACAACCACGGCGCCGGTAACCGGAATGTTCTGGGCCAGGGTCAGCTGAATATCACCGGTACCCGGCGGCATATCCAGCACCAGATAGTCGAGATCCGGCCAGAGCGATTCCTGCAGCATCTGAAGCAGCGCTTTGCTGGCCATCGGGCCGCGCCAGACCATCGCGTTATCGTCGGTCACCAGATAGCCGATGGAGTTGGTCGCCAGACCGTGGACCATAATCGGTGCCATATGGGTGCCGTCCGGCGAGGTCGGACGCTGATTTTCCGTGCCCAGCATGGCCGGGATCGACGGGCCATAGATATCCGCATCGAGGATACCCACTTTCGCACCTTCGGCAGCCAGGGCCAGGGCCAGGTTTACCGTTGTTGAGGATTTACCGACGCCTCCTTTGCCGGAGCTGACGGCAATAATATTCTTCACGCCGTTAACGCCCGGCTGATTTTTCACCCGTTTCAGGGTGGCAATGGTATGCGACAGCTTCCAGTCAATCGCCTGCGCGCCGGTGATGCGCAGCAGATCGGCGCTGACCTGATCTTTCAGCTCGTCAAACGCGCTCTGCCAGGCAAACGGCATCAGCAGTTCAATGTGAAGGGTGTTATCCAGCAGGGCGACATGATGCAGCGCCTTCAGCGTCGTCAGGTTGTGTTTCAGGGTGGGGTGCTGAAAATTAGACAGCGTCCCGGCAACCATTGCTCTCAGTTTTTCAGGGGATACGGCCTGGGATTGCGAGTTCATCCCGACTCCTTGAGTTGTTGTTTTAAATTTTGCGATCCGGCTAAGTGTACTTCAGTGTCACCAATTATTCATTTCTCAATCATGCCTTTCCGCGTCCCGCTGTTATGGCGCAATTATTACCTTTCAGGTAATATTATTACCCCTTTTTACAACAGAAGATGTATTTCCCACTATGACTCAAGTCGCGAAGAAAATTCTGGTAACGTGCGCGCTGCCGTACGCCAACGGCTCCATCCACCTCGGCCACATGCTGGAGCATATCCAGGCTGATGTCTGGGTCCGTTACCAGCGAATGCGCGGCCATCAGGTTAACTTCATCTGCGCAGACGACGCCCACGGCACGCCAATTATGCTGAAAGCTCAGCAGCTTGGGATCACCCCTGAGCAGATGATTGCTGAAATGAGTCAGGAGCATCAGACCGATTTTGCCGGCTTTAATATCAGCTATGACAACTATCACTCCACCCACAGCGACGAGAACCGCGCGCTGTCGGAGCTGATTTACACCCGTCTGAACGAGAATGGTTTTATTAAAAAACGCACCATTTCTCAGCTGTACGATCCGGAAAAAGGCATGTTCCTGCCGGACCGTTTTGTGAAAGGCACCTGCCCGAAATGTAAGGCAGCGGACCAGTACGGCGATAACTGCGAAGTGTGCGGCGCGACCTACAGTCCGACCGAGCTTATCGAGCCGAAATCCGTGGTGTCTGGCGCAACGCCGGAAATGCGTGATTCTGAGCACTTCTTCTTCGATCTGCCGTCCTTCAGCGAAATGCTGCAGGCGTGGACCCGCAGCGGCGCGCTGCAGGAGCAGGTGGCGAACAAAATGCAGGAGTGGTTTGAATCCGGCCTGCAGCAGTGGGATATCTCCCGCGATGCGCCCTACTTCGGCTTTGAAATCCCTGACGCGCCGGGCAAATACTTCTACGTCTGGCTGGATGCGCCTATCGGCTATATGGGTTCCTTTAAGAACCTGTGCGACAAGCGCGGCGATCTTAACTTCGACGACTGGTGGAAAAAAGACTCCGACGCCGAGCTGTATCACTTTATCGGCAAGGATATCGTCTACTTCCACAGCCTGTTCTGGCCTGCAATGCTGGAAGGCAGCGGCTTCCGTAAACCGACCAACCTGTTTGTTCACGGCTATGTGACGGTTAACGGTGCGAAGATGTCGAAGTCCCGCGGCACCTTTATCAAAGCCAGCACCTGGCTGAACCACTTTGACGCGGACAGCCTGCGCTACTACTACGCCGCCAAGCTCTCCTCGCGTATCGATGATATCGACCTCAACCTGGAAGATTTTATCCAGCGCGTCAACGCCGATATCGTGAACAAAGTGGTTAACCTGGCCTCCCGTAACGCGGGCTTTATTGCCAAACGCTTTGACGGCCAGCTGGCCGCAGAGCTGGCCGATCCGGCGCTGTACCAGACCTTCGTTGACGCAGCAGCGACCATCGGCGACGCCTGGGAAAGCCGCGAGTTCGGTAAAGCCGTGCGTGAAATCATGGCGCTGGCGGACGTGGCTAACCGCTACGTTGACGAACAGGCTCCGTGGGTGGTGGCAAAACAGGAAGGCCGCGACGCCGACCTGCAGGCTATCTGCTCCATGGGGATCAACCTGTTCCGCGTCCTGATGACCTGGCTGAAGCCGGTTCTGCCGGAGCTGGTCGAACGTACCGAAGCATTCCTGAATACGGAACTGACCTGGGACGGCATCCAGCAGCCGCTGCTGAGCCATAAGGTGAATACCTTTAAGGCGCTGTACAACCGCATCGAGATGAAACAGGTTGAAGCCCTGGTTGACGCCTCGAAAGAGGAAGTCAAAGCCGCGAGCGCCCCGGTAAGCGGCCCGCTGGCCGACGACCCGATTCAGGAAACCATCAGCTTTGACGACTTCGCCAAAGTGGATATGCGTATTGCGCTGATTGAGAACGCCGAGTTCGTTGACGGCTCCGACAAGCTGCTGCGCCTCACCCTGGATCTCGGCGGCGAGAAGCGCAACGTCTTCTCCGGCATCCGCAGCGCTTACCCGGACCCGCAGGCGCTGATCGGCAAACTGACGATGATGGTTGCCAACCTGGCCCCGCGTAAAATGCGCTTCGGCATCTCCGAAGGAATGGTCATGGCCGCAGGCCCTGGCGGAAAAGATATCTTCCTGCTCAGCCCGGACAGCGGTGCGCAGCCTGGTCAACAGGTAAAATAAGCTACACTTTTAACGCACCGGCTACGGCCGGTGTTTTTCTTTTAGGACTCACCAATCAATAAGGAACCTCTGTGAAAATTTTCAGCAAATTTACTTCAGTACTGGTAGCTCTGGTGCTGGCAGTCACACTCGTGGGCTGCGGTGAAAAAGAGCAAACCAAAACCTTTGGCAAGACGCAAAACGGCATCGAAATGAGCTTCACCTATCACTACAAAGATGACACCGTCCTGCGCCAGACCGCGGTCAATAAGCTCCCCTACTCGGCTATCGGCGCACCAAATAAAGAAGCCGCCCAGCAGATGCTTGAGCCGCTGAGCAAGCAGTACCAGAACATTGAAGGACTCAAGGAGCAGGTAGAGTTTAAAGACGACCACGCGATTGAGACCCTGGAAGTGGACTACGCGAAGGCCGATATTAAGAAACTGAGCCAGATGCCGGGATCGACATTTAATATGAACGACAGCAACTGGGTGAGTATGAAGAACTCCGAAGCGGTGCTGTTTGCGCAGGGATTTACTGAGACTAAGTAAGTTGCAGTAGCTGGTGAAAGCGTCGTCCTGGACGACGCTTTACTGTTGACCACCGCTATACCCTTTATGACGACGGCTATCGCTGCCAGATTGTTCCTGGGATGCATCGGATGAAATCACTCTCGTCCTGCCTTCTTCGATAGCACGAATCATCGCCTCCGTGTGCTCAATCACGCGAGCACGATAGCGCGCAAGCCTGTCCGTAGAATTTTTGCGTTCGTAAGACATTTTCCTTCCCTCCTGGTTCTAAACCACTTTAATTGTGATGCCTGTGAACCTTTTATTAGTCATAGTTTTTAATTGATGGCCAGTCCTTCCCCCCATAATAACAGCGAAGTAGATGTGGTGAAGGCAGATAATAAAGAGTTGAACCAGTTACGCTTGCAGTTAATACTCCTGCATCACAAATGTGTCAATTAACACTGGACAGATTACTACCTGTCAAATAGATAATGTCTAATCGACAATAACCGCAACCCGTTGGCAATCATCATAAAATGGATTTTATATGAATAAAATATCGGTACTGATCCTCGTAGCAGCAACTGTAACCGGCTGTGCGCCTCTTACTCCCAAAGGATGTCAGAAAGTCAGGGCACTTGATTCATGCACTTACAATCAGTCAGGTAAGACGTCTGATAATGATATCTTTGGTAAGCAAGCATCGGGTATTAAAAAAGCCCTGGATTCCGCACTGATGGAACCCCATGCCTGGGACGGAAAAAGATGTAATGTGCATCTGGATTTCAACATTGATGGCGTTATCCAGCACTTCATCATAAAAGGCGGGGACAAGGATTATTGCGATGCTCTTGCTCAGGCAGCCAAAGTAGCCAAATTCCCGGCATTTACTGACCAGCATGTTTATGACGTTATGGGCTCTGCGAGATGGGATATGCAGGGACAACCCTGAACCAAGAACCTTAATAGTCTCATTGCTCAACAGATACTTTCCCAGCCGAGCTCTGAATAAACCTGGCCGCGAGTTATGGCTTCGATCGCCTGCTGGACATAAGGGATGGTATCTTCAGGCAGCCTGGCTATATTTTCCCATCTAAGTTCAGCATGTTTTTCTGGCTCGGCGAGAAAAGCAGTACCCTTCCACTGTCGACATATAAAATACTGCCCTATCCATGAACGGTTTTCAGTCCAGACATGCATGGTATGAGCCAGTGTCATATCAGAGGGAGATGCCTGAACACCCGTTTCCTCCGCCAGCTCTCTCGTCGCAGCATACAGACCTCGTCCCCCCGAAGAAGTAATGTGAAGACGGCTATAGAAAGGTTATATCTGTCCCGACTCATGTGCTGATACCTGATAGTTAATAACACTGATTATCTATACAGCGGTTCAGGGTGTATGGGTATCTACTAATTTTAGGGTTGAGTGGGTTGTAAAGGGTTAACAGCCGTTTTAGCTGTTGATAAAAACATGTTTTAAAAAACAGTATTGATCTCAAATCTCAAACAAGTAGATTAGTACTCAGCAGCACAATGAAAGTGGTTAGTAAGTTAGTGAATAGAAAGAAGTTTTGGGTTAAGCCATTTTGCTTTACAGGCCACGAAGTTTGTTGTTTGGGATGTAGTTCGCTTTCAGGCCTCGTAGTGATTGTGCTGGTTCGCAAAATGGTAGTGTTAGCGCGACGATGTAAGGCCTTGTTTTTTAGTTGATGCTGACGGTTTCGTTTTTTTTGATGGTAACCGTATCAGCAACGGGCAACGCATTAAAGAGTATATGTCGCGATGGGTGATGTGCTTGTTTAAGTTGCCACGCTTAGGTTTTGGAAGCGCAGGCGGTGTATAACGAGATAAATAGAGGGAGGCTTTTTAGTATAAGTGCCCAATATTATCCGTAGTGAACGGGTACATTTTGAAAGCAGTATAAATAGCTGTATCACTTTATGAAGTCCATTAATGTTAAGTCTGAAGTCTGTAGTACCTTAAAAGCCCTGGCTGCAATGGTCAGGGCTTTTAAGATTACTCACCGCTCTGAATTGTAAATTTCCCCCACAGATTACTGACAAAACTAATCTTGCTTATCAACTCATATGAGTCCACTATGCGTTACCGGTTTGGCATACAGACCTTATGTAAGCAGTTTTAGTAAAGCAGTCCTCATTTCAAGCGTTATCTTCAGATACTCTTCTGCATGAGCCTCCTCCTAAGTGCCCAATAAGTCCTCATATGCAAGCAGGCCATGTTCGCCACACCATGTGGCTCAAGAAAATTAAAGGAAGTATCTATGTCTAATAAAATGACTGGTTTAGTAAAATGGTTTAACTCTGACAAAGGTTTCGGCTTCATTACGCCAGCTGACGGCAGCAAAGATGTTTTTGTTCATTTCTCTGCCATTCAGAGCAACGATTATAAAACGCTCGACGAAGGCCAGAAGGTTGAGTTCTCAATTGAGAATGGTGCCAAAGGTCCGGCTGCCGCAAACGTAGTCGCGCTTTAATTGCCGATAACGACGCAGACGCTTACGACAGCGATGACGGCACTGGCCTGAGCAGATAAGTGAACGTGATAAAAAACCCGCCCTGAGCGGGTTTTTTATGTTTCATGGATGGCATGCAATTAGTAACTTTCACAGGCAGTCTGCTTGCGTTTCTCACTTTATTGCCAAATAAAGACCACATTCAACAATAGTTAATTAAGTGCCATCAGATTTACCATGTTCGCTCAACGCGGCCCTTCTATATCAAACACACTCCCCCTGTCCTTACTTATCAGCCAGCACAGTCTCCAGCAACGGATACCTCTCCCCCCATCGCTTCCCCACCACCCTTTCCCTGAAAATCCCCCTCTTCTCCCCCTCAAACCCCGGCCCGGGCCGCAGACGGAGTTCAAACAGGTCATCCAGGCCAAACGGAGCAATAACCTCGATATGGCCAGCATCAGTTAGCCTGACAGCCACGGCCGTCGCCGTTTCAGGCCAGTAGCTAAGGGCATTTTCTGTTGAGAGGTACGGCGCATCACCGTTGCGCAGGTGCATTCTGGCCTGGTTTTTTACCGACCAGTCGAAGCCCGGGGAGAGTTGGCTGAGTTGGTGCTGGAGCTGACTATCCAGAGCCGGATCGCAGCGTTGTGCGTCAAACCAGACAACATCGACATCGCCTGAAACGGGCTGCTGGCCGTAGCCGTGCAGATGGTCCCAGACGGCGTCCCGGACAAACCCGGCGCCGATCCAGGCGTCGGGGAGCTGTAGCTCACGCACGGCGGTCAGCGCCTGCATTCGCAGCGGGTCAGTAAGAAGTAATCTCTGCAATGCCTGCGGGTATGTCATGAGTACGCCCTACTCTGGCTGCAGCTGATACACCCACGCCCTGATCATCCCGTCGTCCGTCACCACATCGACCTCAACGCGGTCATAGCCATCCTCGAATTCATCGAGCATGGCCCAGTGCTCGGCAAGCGCGTCGGAGGTAAAAATAAACCCCGGCACCTTTTCACCCTGAGCACTCAGCACCAGGCCCGGAAAGCCCTGCGCCGCGCCCCAGCCGCTGTTGTGGTAAGTGCCGGTGACGTGGCCCGGCAGCCACTGGCCGCCGATATTGTCGAGGATATGGGCATTGGACTTGCCCGGCTGTAGCGTACCGTAGACAAACAGACGTTCCATTTTATCCTCCGTGAAGTGCGAATTATTTTTTGGCGTGCAGTCGTGCGGCCAGGCCGCGCAGGAAGTAACGCATAAACTGGTCGCCGCATTCGCGGAAGTTTTTATGCTCCGGCGCACGCATCATGGCGGTGATTTCCGGCATCGAGATGCGGAATTGCTGTTCTGTCACGATGGCGAGGATATCATCGGTTTTCAGGGAGAAGGCGATACGCAGCTTCTTGAGTACGACGTTATTGTTGACGCGGCGTTCGACGGCCAGCGGCGGCGCGGCGTCATCTTTGCCGCGTTTGTCGTAGATCAGGCCATTGAGCATACAGGAGAGAATAATGTCCGGGCAGCGCTGATAGCCCTCTTCTTCCTCTTTATGCAGCCATGCCACCATCTGTTCCGGGCTCGCGTCAGCTTCGGCCAGCTTAAGGAGGCGGATCAGCTCCTGATTATTGGTCTGCAGGATGTAGCGCAGGCTACGTAAAATATCGTTGTTAAGCATAGTGCCTCTGGCCGTCATTGATGCGAGGGGCGCATTCTACCACTTTCCCGATATTTTACAGCCCCAGCGCCTCTTTCAGGGATTTCAGGTAGCGGCGGCTGACCGGTACGGTCTGCCCGTCGCGCAGCAGCAGTTCGGCCTGGCCGTTGTCTTCAAGGCGGATTTCCTGGAGATGGGCCATATTGACCAGGTACTGGCGATGGCAACGCAGCAGCGGCGTGCGGCTCTCCAGGGTACGCAAAGTCAGCTCGGTAAAACCCTCTTTGCCGTCGGCGCTGGTGACGTACACCCCGCTCATGCGGCTGCTGACAAAGGCCACGTCTTCCATTTGCAGGAGCCAGATCCGGCTGTGGCCGGTGCAGGGAATAAATTTCAGCGCCTGCTGGTTCTCTTCCAGCAGAGAGATATCCTGCTGAACGCGCTCCTGGCGCAGACGAGCAAGGGTTTTCTCCAGCCGGGCGGCCTCGATGGGCTTAAGCAGATAGTCAAAAGCGTGCTCTTCGAACGCTTTAACCGCGTATTCGTCAAAAGCCGTCAGAAAAACAATATAGGGACGATGGGCCGGATCGAGCATCCCGACCATCTCCAGGCCGCTGATGCGCGGCATCTGGATATCGAGAAACAGCACGTCGGGGCGCAGGCGGTGCACCTCGCCGATGGCTTCCACGGCGTTAGAACATTCCCCGAGGATCTCGATATCGCTCTGGTCCTGTAACAGATAGCGCAGGTTCTCGCGTGCCAGCGGCTCGTCATCAACAATCAGCACTTTTAGCATACGTGTTCCTCCAGCGGCAGTCGCAGGGTTATTCGGGTAAAGCACTCCGGCTCGCAGGTGACGGTGATCCCGCAGTCGTCGCCGAAACGGGCGCGCAGTCGTTTATCCACCAGGCTCATGCCCAGTCCGCCGCCGCTGGCAGGTTCTGGCGCATAGAGCCCGGCATTATCTTCAATATCCAGCAGCAGGTAGTGCTCCTGCTGGCTGGCCTTAATCGTAATCTCTCCGGTGCCAAGATGCTGAGAGGTGCCGTGCTTAATGGCGTTCTCGACTATCGGCTGCAGGCTGAAGGCCGGAAGATGGTGATGGGCCAGTGATTCGGGCACTTGCAGGTGCACCTGCAGGCGGGACTGGAAGCGGGCCTTCTCGATTTGCAGATAGGCGTTAACGTGCTCCAGTTCGTCGGCAAGAGTGACAATCTCCGACGGGCGTTTGAGGTTTTTACGGAAGAAGGTCGACAGATACTGCACCAGCTGTCCGGCCTGGTCACTGTCGCGACGAATCACCGCCATCAGCGTATTCAGAGCGTTAAACAGGAAATGCGGGTTAACCTGGGCGTGGAGCAGTTTGATCTCAGACTGGGTCAGCAGGGCCTTCTGGCGCTCGTACTGTCCGGCGAGGATCTGGGCCGACAGCAGCTGAGCGATCCCCTCCCCTAAGGTGCGGTTGATGGAGCTGAACAGGCGGTTTTTAGCTTCATAGAGCTTAATGGTGCCGATAACCCGCTGGTTCTCACCGCGTAGCGGGATCACCAGGGTCGAACCAAGCTTGCAGTTATCGTGCAGCGAGCAGCGGTACGGCACTTCGTTCCCGTCGGCATAGACCACTTCCCCGCTTTCAATCGCCCGCATGGTCCAGCCCGAGGCAATGGGCCTGCCGGGCAGATGGTGGTCATCGCCCGTGCCGGTAAAGGCCAGCAGTCGCTCACGGTCGGTAATGGCAACGGCGCCGATATCCAGCTCCTTATAAAGAACCTGGGCCACCTTCATGCTGTTCTCTTCGTTAAAGCCCTGGCGCAGGATCCCTTCGGTCTGGGCCGCAACCTTCAGCGCGGTGGCGGAAAAGGCCGAGGTGTACTTCTCAAACATCGCCCGCTTATCGAGCAGGATGCGCATAAACAGCGCCGCGCCGACGGTGTTGGTGACCGTCATCGGGGCCACGATGCTGTGCACCAGATGGAGGGCTTCATCGTACGGCCGCGCCAGCAGCAGGATAATCGCCATCTGCACCAGCTCCGCCACCAGGGTGACCGCCCCGGCGGTGAGCGGGTTGAGAACCAGATCGGGACGTCCTCGCTTGACCAGTACCCTGTGGACCAGGCCGCCGAGCAGCCCTTCCACCATGGTGGAGATCATACAGCTGAGCGCGGTCATCCCACCCAGCGAGTAGCGGTGCAGGCCGCCGACCAGGCCGACCATACCTCCGACCAGCGGTCCGCCAAGCAGGCCGCCCATCACCGCCCCGATAGCGCGGGTGTTGGCAATGGAACCGTCGATATGCAGGCCAAACCAGGTGCCCAGCACGCAGAAAATAGAGAAAACGACGAAGCAGAGGAATTTGTGCGGCGGTCGGACGGTCACCTGCATCAGCGGGATAAACAGGCGCGTTTTACTCATCAGCCAGGCGATGACCAGGAACACGCACATCTGCTGTAAAAGCAGTAACACCAGATTAAAATCGTACATACCCGCCAGCCACATCGCACAAGAAACCGCGTAACATACTCTGCTCTCGCCTGAGTTTGTCTTACGCACCGCAAAAAAATAGAAATTCGTGAGTCGGATCACTCTCTGAAGCAATAGTAACCGTTCATCAGGCAATCAATCGGCCAAAAAAAGGCCAGACCGTGCGGTTCTGGCCTCTGCGGGCGGGCATCGGGAATTAAAGGTTCATTAACACCTTTGCTTCACCGTATAATAACGGCGTTAACAATCATTCCGGGAAAAGGTGCATCCGATGAACATCACGAAAATTGGTATTATTACGCTCTTTGCTCTGCTGTCCCTCGGCGGTATCGGCGGCGTTATGCTGGCGGGATATTCGTTTATCGTGCATGCCGGTTAAGTCTGCGCACCAGCCGTTCAAAGACGCGGTCGACGATAATCGCCGCCAGCGCCACCAGAATGGCCCCCTGCAGTACATAGGCGGTGTTAAAACCGCTCAGACCGATAATAATCGGCGTGCCCAGCGTTTTTGCCCCCACCGTTGAGGCGATGGTTGCCGTGCCGATATTGATAATCACCGATGTCCGCACGCCCGCCAGGATCACCGGTGCCGCCAGCGGCAGTTCAATCTTCCACAGCCTTTGCCAGCCACTCATCCCCATGCCCTGTGCCACGCTGCTGGCACTTGCCGGAACGGCGGCGAGCCCGGCGAGTGTCCCCTGCAGGATCGGCAACACACCGTAGAGAACCAGAGCGATAATCGCGGGCGTCGCGCCAAAGCCCATGACCGGGACCGCAATCGCCAGTACCGCCACCGGCGGAAAGGTCTGCCCGACGGCGGCAATGGTCTCCGCCAGCGGCTGAAACTCGCGGCCCGCCGGGCGCGTCACCGCCACACCGGTGCCGACACCGATGACAATCGCAATTACGCCTGACACCGCCACCAGCCAGAAATGGGCGGCGGCCAGCGCCGCAAAACTCTCCTGAAGATAGACCGGGCGCGGCAGCTGCGGAAAGAGCGGACCGAACAGTGCCGCGCTGTGCGGCATCCCGTACAGCAGGCCGATAAACAGCGCCATCAGCCAGAGAAGCGGATCACGCAGCAGGCTCACCGTCGGCCTCCACGTGCAGCAGATCCTGAAAATGCAGGGTTCCGCAGTAATTCCCTCCGGCATCCACCACCGGCAGAACCTCACAGCGGTGGGTGACAAAGGCCGACAGCGCCTCGCGCAATGTCATCTCCGCCCGCAGCGGTTCACCGGGAACTTTCTGGTCGTGCCGCAGATAGTCGCTGACCTGCTGCAGAGAGAGCAAACGCACGCCCAGCTCGCTGCGACCAAAGAACTCGCGAACAAAGTCGTTGCGCGGCCGGGTCAGGATCTCCAGCGGCGTCCCCTGCTGGACAACCTTGCCGCCGTCCATCAGCACCAGATGATCCGCCAGCCGCAGCGCCTCATCGACATCGTGAGTGACCAGCACGATCGTGCGCCCAAGCAGCTTATGAATACGCACCATCTCCTGCTGGAGCGCCCCGCGCGTGACCGGATCCAGCGCGCCAAAGGGTTCATCCATTAACAGCACCTCCGGGTCGGCGGCCAGCGCGCGAGCCACGCCGACACGCTGCTGCTGCCCGCCGGAAAGCTGGTGGGGATAACGATCCCGCAGGGCGAGATCCAGCCCCAGCAGGGTCATCAGCTCATCCACCCTCGCCTCACGTTTCGCCCGGGACCACTTTTGCAGCTCCGGGACGGTGGCAATATTGCGCGCCACCGACCAGTGCGGAAACAGGCCGATGGACTGGATGGCGTAACCCATCCGACGCCGCAGGGCCAGCAAAGGCTGCTGGTGGATATCTTCCCCGGCAAAGGTAATGGTACCCTCATCGTGCTCCACCAGCCGGTTAATCATCTTCAGGGTGGTCGATTTCCCGGAACCGGACGTGCCCACCAGCACCGAAAAGGCCCCGGTTTTAAAATGCAAATCCAGGTCGCTGACCGCCCGCACGCCGTCAAAGGTTTTGCTGACGTTTTTAAATTCAATCATGGCTGTTTTACCTCAAGCAGCGCGATCCCTAACCCAAACAACGCATCGACCATTACCGCCAGCGCAATCACCGGGATCACCCCTAACAGAACCAGATCGAGGGCGCTGCTCAGCAGCCCCTGGAAGACCAGCGCGCCAAATCCGCCTGCGCCAATCAGCGCGGCAATCACCGCCATCCCCACCGTCTGCACCGCCACCACCCGCAGGCTGCGCAGCAGTACCGGCAGCGCCAGCGGGACGCGGACCTGCCAGAAGCGCTGGCGCGTGCTCATACCCATCGCGCTGGCGCTCTCCAGCACGTCGGGCGAGACGAAATTAAGCCCGGCAACCACGCCGCGCACCAGCGGCAGTAGCGCATAGAGGATCAGGGCGATGAAGGCAGGCGTCATGCCAGTTCCGGCAATCCCCAACTGTGCAAGCCACGGAAACTGCTGCACCAGCCCGGCCAGCGGGGCAATCAGCAGCCCGAACAGAGCCACGGAGGGAACGGTCTGGATAATATTCAGCACGGCAAAGACCGGTCCCTGTCTGGCGGGATGGCGATAGCACCACAGGCCGATGGCAAAACCGATCGCCAGGGCGGGCAGCAGCGTACCGAACAGCAGCGTCAGATGCTGGACCAGGGCATCATTAAACACATCCTGGCGGTTGGCGTATTCCCGTAGCAGAGAGAGATTGTCCAGCGCCCCGCTGAGCAGCAGATACAGCGGCAGACAGGCGATTTGCATATGCAGCAGCCAGCGCCAGAGCGGATGAACAGCAAAACGGCGGATCGCGTCGCTGCAGGCCAGCAAGGCCAGCCCCAGCCAGAGCCACAGGCCGCTGCCCGGTGAGGTACGCGCCACCGTGCTGCCCTCGACGGCAAGATCCGTCGCCGCCCGACCCGCACTCCAGATCAGCAGGCATACCAGGGCTTCGGCCAACAACAGCGTCGCGACCTGGGCACCACGTCCCGGCACAAAACAGAGGGCCAGCAGCAGAAAAGGCGCCAGCAGCCAGACAGCCGGAAAGAGCTGCCACAGGGCGCGGCCCTCGCCGGAGACCAGACGATTAGGCGCGAAATTGATAAACGGCAGAAAAGCCGCCAGCAGCCCCAGGGCCACCAGCAGCAACAGCACGCGATTATGACAGCGCAGGGACAGGTCCATTGTCGGGGTTATTTCACCAGCCCTTTCTCTTTCAGGTAGTCCGCCGCGACTTTCTTCGCGTCCAGGCCGTCAACGGCGATGCTGGCGTTCAGTTTTTGCAGGGTTTTCTCATCGAGGCTGGCGAAGACCGGCTTCAGCCAGCTATCCAGCTCCGGATACGCTTTCAGTACAGCTTCACGCACCACCGGCGTCGGGGCATAAATTGGCTGAACGCCTTTCGGATCGCTCAGGGTTTGCAGGCCCAGGGCCGCTACAGGGCCGTCGGTGCCGTAGGCCATCGCCGCATTCACGCCGGAAGTTTGCTGCGCCGCCGCTTTGATGGTGACCGCCGTATCGCCCCCGGCCAGGGAGAGAAGCTGATCCTGTTCGAGCTTAAAGCCGTAGGCTTTTTCAAACGCCGGGAGCGCATCGGTCCGTTCGATAAACTCCGCCGAGGCGGCAAGCTTAAATTCCCCGCCCTCTTTCAGATAGCGGCCCAGATCGTCCAGCGAGGTCAGTTTGTTTTTCTGCGCCAGATCCTGACGCACGGCGATGGTCCAGGTGTTATTGGCCGGGGCCGGCGTCAGCCAGACCAGCTGGTTCTTTTCGGCATCGAGCTTTTTCACTTTCTCATAGCCCTGCTGCGCGTTCTTCCACGCCGGGTCGTTCTCCTCTTTAAAGAAGAACGCCCCGTTGCCGGTGTATTCTGGGTAGATATCCAGCTCGCCGGAGGTAATGGCCCCGCGCACGACTGGCGTGGTACCCAGCTGGACTTTATTGACGGTTTTCACGCCGTGATTCTCCAGCACCTGGAGAATGATATTGCCGAGCAGCGCGCCTTCGGTGTCGATTTTGGACCCAACCTTGATCGGCTCCGCCGCATGAAGTGGCAGGCTAAAAGCCGCCAGCAGCGCGGTTAAACCCAGAATTCGTTTGGTAAATGGCATCACTGCGTCCTCATTATTTTGTCGCCAGTATCAGCGGCTTAAGAGGAAAGCGTAGTCGAAAAAACGGCAGGCGGGGAAAGACGGGAGAATTCCTGCCGCCGAAGCGGCAGGAGATTAAGGCTTAACGCAGTTCAAACTCACCCTGTTTTACGCGGGCGGAGTCTACGCCGATAAAGACGTTAAATTTGCCCGGCTCAGCGTCGTATTTCATCCGCTGGTTCCAGAATTTCAGCGCCTCAACGTCAATCGGGAAGCTGACCGTCTGCGTTTCACCCGGCTTCAGCGACACTTTCTCAAAACCGCGCAGCTGTTTAACCGGGCGGCTCATGGAGGCGGTGACATCCTGCAGATACATCTGGATCGCCGTTGCCCCTTCGCGCTTACCGGTGTTGGTGACCTCAACGCTGGCGGTCACTTTGCCGCTGCGGGTCATGGTCGGCGCGGAGAGCTTCACGTCGGAAACGCTAAAGGTGGTGTAGCTCAGGCCGTAACCGAACGGATAGAGCGGGCCGTTCGCTTCATCGAAGTAGCGGGAGGTGTACTTATTCGGTTTATCCGCATTGTACGGACGGCCGGTGTTCAGGTGGCTGTAGTACACCGGGATCTGTCCGACGGAGCGCGGGAAGGACATCGGCAGCTTGCCGGACGGGTTGTAATCGCCAAAGAGCACGTCGGCAATCGCGTTACCGCCCTCCGTCCCGGCGAACCAGGTTTCCAGAATGGCATCCGCCTGCTGATCTTCTTTCACCAGCGCCAGCGGACGGCCGTTCATCAGCACCAGTACCAGCGGCTTGCCGGTGGCTTTCAGGGCGGTAATCAGATCGCGCTGGCTCTGCGGGATGGTGATATCGGTGCGGCTGGAGGCCTCATGCGCCATCCCCTGGGCTTCACCCACCACGGCAACCACCACGTCAGATTTTTTCGCTGCCGCCACCGCTTCGTCAATCATCGCCTGCGGCGTGCGTGTGTCCACCTTAACCGCCTCTTCATAGAGGTTCAGGAAGTCGACGATCCCTTTGTCATTGGTGATGTTTGAGCCTTTGGCGTAAACCACTTCGCCTTTTCCGGCCAGCGCGTTACGAATGCCCGTCAGGACGGTAACCGACTGGTCGGCCACGCCGGCTGCGGACCAGCTGCCCATGGAGTCACGCTTGCTGTCCGCCAGCGGCCCGGCCACGGCCACGGTGCCGGATTTTTTCAGCGGCAGGGTGTCCAGACGGTTTTTCAGCAGCACCAGGCTTTCGCGGGCCACTTCACGTGCCTCTTTGCGGTGCAGACGGCTTTCGGCGTTGGTATCTACCGGGTCAGAGCCTTTCGGGCCCAGGTGGCTGTACGGATCGTTAAACAGACCCATATCGTATTTCACGTTCAGTACGTGACGCGCCGCATCGTCCAGCTCCGCCATCGTTACCTTGCCGGATTTCACCAGCCCCGGCAGATATTTGCTGTAGTACTCGTCGCTCATACTCATATTGATGCCGGACTTCAGCGCGACGCGCACCGCATCTTCCGGATCGGCGGCGGTGCCGTGTTTGATCAACTCTTTGATGGCGCCGTGATCGGAGATGGTGATCCCCTTAAAGCCCCACTCGTCGCGGAGCAGGTCTTTTAGCAGCCAGGAGTCGGAAGACGCCGGCGTACCGTTGAGGGAATTCAGGGCGACCATCACCCCGCCGCTGCCCGCGTCCAGCGCGGCTTTGTACGGTGGCATATAGTCGTTAAACAGGCGCTGAGAGCTCATATCAACGCTGTTGTACTCTTTCCCGCCCTCTACCGCGCCGTAGGCGGCGAAGTGCTTCACGCTGGTCATCACCGAGTAGCGGTCCGCCGGGCTTTTACCCTGCATCGCTTCAACCATAGTTCTGCCCATCGTGGCGGTCAGATACGTATCTTCCCCGAAACCTTCCGAGGCGCGGCCCCAGCGCGGATCGCGAGAGACGTCAACCATCGGAGCCCAGGTCATATTCAGGCCGTCATCCGCCGCTTCATACGCGGATACCCGACCGACGGTCTTCACCGCGTCTAAATTAAAGCTGGAGGCGAGGCCCAGGCTTATCGGGAAAACGGTGCGCTGGCCGTGCAGCACGTCATAGGCAAAGAAGAGAGGAATTTTCAGGCGGCTGAGCTCCATCGCCTGATCCTGCATGGCGCGGATATCCTTGCGCGTCACGGTGTTAAAGATAGCGCCAACCTGGCTCTCTTTAATCATGTCGCGAATGGCTTCTTTCGGGTTATCCGGCCCGACGCTGATTAAGCGCAGCTGGCCGATTTTTTCATCGACGGTCATTTTGGTCAGCAGGTCGCTGACGAAGGCGTCCCGCGCTTCCGGCGTCAGGGGATGATTACCAGACAGCTCCTCTGCCAGAGCGGGGTGTAATGCCAGACTGACTGCGACACCTACAGAACAAAGCCATTTCATGTCGTTACTCTCTTTTCTCTGCCGCAGAGGACGCGGCCGGTCCATGGAAAAAACGCAGTGTGCCATAAGGGTAACCGTCATTGCAGCAGATTGCTTAGGTTATTCTCTGATTTTTCTGGCGCTTTCACGGAGCACGCGGCGGCAATCGCGCTATGCTTAAGGGCGATAATTTGCCTCGCCACAAGGAGTGGACGATGTCCAGAACCACCATAAACGACAACAGTGCGCTAATTAACGAGTTTAAACGGCTGGTGGGCCACGCCCATCTGCTGACCGACCCGGCGAAAACCGCCCGCTACCGCAAGGGGTTCCGCTCCGGCCAGGGCGATGCCATCGCCGTGGTGTTCCCCGGCTCGCTGCTGGAGCTGTGGCGGGTGCTGGCCGCCTGCGTCAGCGCCGATAAAATTATCCTGATGCAGGCCGCTAATACCGGTCTGACCGAAGGCTCGACGCCAAACGGCAACGACTATGACCGCGATATCGTCATTATCAGCACGCTGCGGCTCGATAAGCTGCAGCTGCTGGATAAAGGCGAGCAGGTACTGGCCTTCCCCGGCACCACGCTCTACTCGCTGGAAAAAGCGCTGAAGCCGCTGGGCCGCGAGCCCCACTCAGTGATCGGCTCCTCCTGTATCGGGGCCTCGGTGATCGGCGGGATCTGTAATAACTCCGGCGGCGCGCTGGTGCAGCGCGGCCCGGCCTACACGGAGATGTCCCTGTTTGCCCGCATCGATGAACAGGGCAAATTGCAGCTGGTGAATCATCTGGGGATCGACCTGGGCCAGACGCCGGAGCAGATCCTCAGCAAGCTGGACGACGAGCGCCTGACCGACGCCGACGTCCGTCACGATGGCCGCCACGCCCACGATCACGACTACGTCAGCCGGGTGCGCGACGTGGACGCCGATACGCCCGCCCGCTATAACGCCGATCCGGATCGTCTGTTTGAATCCTCCGGCTGCGCGGGCAAACTGGCGGTCTTTGCCGTGCGCCTCGATACCTTTGTGGCGGAAAAACGCCAGCAGGTGTTCTATATCGGCACCAACAAGCCGGAGGTGCTGACGGAGATCCGCCGCCATATTCTGGCCAACTTCACCAGCCTGCCGGTGGCGGGCGAGTATATGCACCGGGATATTTACGATATCGCCGAGCGCTACGGCAAAGACACCTTCCTGATGATCGATAAGCTCGGCACCGACAAGATGCCGTTCTTCTTTAGCCTGAAGGGCCGCACCGACGCCGCGCTGGAAAAAGTCTCCCTGTTTAAACCGCACTTTACCGACCGGGCGATGCAGAAGCTTGGCCACCTGTTTCCCGGCCATCTGCCGCCGCGTATGAAGCTGTGGCGCGATAAATACCAGCACCATCTGCTGCTGAAAATGGCCGGTGACGGAATTGAAGAGGCCCAGACCTGGCTGCGCGAGTTCTTTGCCGATGCCGAGGGTGACTTCTTCGCCTGCACCGCGACCGAGGGCAGCAAGGCGTTTCTGCATCGCTTCGCGGCGGCGGGTGCGGCGATTCGCTATCAGGCGGTGCATGCGGACGAGGTCGAAGATATTCTGGCCCTGGACATCGCCCTGCGCCGTAACGATACGGAGTGGTTCGAAGAGCTGCCGCCGGATATCGACGCCCAGCTGGTGCATAAGCTCTACTACGGCCACTTTATGTGTCATGTTTTCCATCAGGATTACATCGTCAAAAAAGGCATCGATTCGCACCGGCTGAAAGACGAGATGCTGGCCCTGCTGCGCGAGCGCGGCGCGCAGTATCCGGCCGAGCATAACGTCGGCCATCTGTACGAGGCTGCCGACAGCCTGCAGCAGTTCTATCGCCAGAACGATCCTACCAACAGCATGAACCCGGGCATCGGCAAGACCAGCAAGCTGAAGAACTGGGGCGAGGAGACGCCACCGGCATCATAAGGACGCTGTATTGTGCCCGCACTTCGTAATAGAGTAGCGTTATCCGGCCGGAGACAAGCGGTCCCGGCCTTTGTTACGAGGAGTCTGCACATCGTGTCTGCTGTTGAAGTTATCTGTAGCGCTGACGTTGAGATCCGCGACGCGCTGCCCGAGGATGTTCACGCCATCGCGTCCCTGTATGCCTGGCACGTGCTGAACGGTCGCGCCTCTTTTGAAGAAGTCCCGCCGTCGGTGGATGAGATGCGCCAGCGCATGAAGAAAGTCACCGACCTGGGCCTGCCCTGGCTGGTGGCGCTTTATCGCGGCGTGGTGGCGGGCTACTGCTATGCCACGCCCTACCGCCCTCGCCCGGCCTACCGTTTCACCGTTGAAGAGTCCATTTATGTAGACAGCAGTATGGCCGGTCACGGTATCGGCAGCAGCCTGCTGAGCGCCGTGATCGCCCGCTGCGAAGGCGGCCCCTGGCGACAAATGCTGGCGATTATCGGCGACGGGAACAACAACAAAGGATCGCTGAACGTGCATAAAAAACACGGCTTTGAAGTCGCTGGTCAGCTGCGCAGCGTGGGCTATAAGATGGGAGACTGGCGGGATACGCTGATTATGCAGCGCGCCCTGGGCGACGGGGACTGGACGTTACCGGAATAGCTGTTGAAACACGAAAAGAAACAGGCCACTGACGTGGCCTGATTTATTTAATCGTTCTGCGCGGTCTGGCTTTCGGCCATCTGCGCCGCCTTCTGCTTTTTATAGCTCAGCGCGGAGGCCGGAACCGGCATCACTTTACCGGTTTCAATCCAGGTCCGCAGACGGCTGGCATCCGCGAAGTGGGTCGCCTTGCCAAAGGCATCCATCACCACCAGCGCCACCGGGCGATGATTGATCACGGTGCGCATCACCAGACAGTGGCCTGCGGCGTTGGTAAAGCCGGTTTTGGTCAGCTGAATATCCCAGTTTTCCCGGTATACCAGATGGTTCGTATTGCGGAACGGCAGCGTATAGGCCGGGCTGGAGAAGGTCGCCATCTCTTCCCGGGTGGTGCTGAGTTTGCCCAGCAGCGGATATTGCTGGCTGGCAATCAGCAGTCGGGTGAGATCTTCCGCGGTCGAGACGTTATGAATCGACAGGCCGGTCGGCTCGACAAAGCGGGTATTTTTCATGCCCAGCGCCTTCGCCTTGGCGTTCATCGCCCGGATAAACGCCTGGTAGCCGCCCGGATAATGGTGCGCCAGGCTCGCCGCAGCGCGGTTCTCCGAGGACATCAGCGCCAGCAGCAGCATATTCTCACGGCTGATCTGGCTGTTCAGACGGACGCGGGAGTAGATTCCTTTCATCTCCGGAGTCTGGCTGATATCCACCGTCAGCATTTCATCCAGCGGCAGACCGGCATCGAGCACCACCATCGCCGTCATCACTTTGGTGATGGAGGCGATAGGCCGTACCAGATTGGGGTGGCTGGAATAGATGACTTTATTGGTTTTCAGGTCAACAATCATCGCGCTGCCGGAGGCGATCTCCGGCTGCGTGGCAGCGGCTGCAACGGGGGCCGTTTTGGCAACCGCCAGCGGTGCGGCAAAAGGCGTCGCCATCAGCAACGCCAGGCTAATCAGGGAAACTCGAAATTTCAGCATGGTGAGTAGTCAGGTAATTATTCATGCACGTGATGACGCACACCGCTTTCGTTTAGTTCATCAATAACGAAGCTGGCAAGGCATCATAGCGGGGGCAACTGTCCGTCGCCAGAGAAGAATCGTGAACGAATGCTGCGGCGCCGGTTTTTCAACCCGCGCCGCACATTATCAGAACAGACGGTAGCCGTAGCCCCAGAGTATTACGGTCAGCGCCAGCAGAACTTCCAGCACCAGCACGCCGATGGCCAGGGTTGAGCTGGAGAAACTCAGCCCCTCTTCTTTGTTGATATTGAGGAAGGTTGGCACCCCGAGATAGAGCAGATAGCCGGTGTAAAACAGCGCGACCGTCCCGACCAGCGCGCAGAGCCAGACCAGCGGCCAGAGCGCAACCAGCCCGCTAAGAAACAGCGGCGTGGCGACGTAGCCTGCAAAGACCATGCAGCGCGCCAGGGATGGGCGATTTGGATAGCTACGCGCCATCCACCAGATCACCCGCCCCATTACCGCCACGCCGGCCAGCATCAGGGCATAAAAAACAACGGCCAGCGCTAATCCGGTCCCGATGGATATCGGTACGCTACCTCCTTCGCCAAAACTCCAGCCAAACTGCGTGGTACCGATAAAGGCGCAGATCACCGGGATCGCCGCCATCAGCAGTACGTGATGAGTGTAGTGATGCGAAACGCTTTCGTTTTCACCCCGGATGATATGCAGTTCCCGGTCGGGATGAGAAAAAAGTCCCCAGACATGGTTCATAAAGCCCCCTCGTCGTGGCTTCCCGTTGTGGTCTCTCAAGTATAATTCACCCTGCGGATTATTTTTTGTACAGAGCCAAATAATAATGGGTGTTGCCGCAGCGTTGCAGTTTAGGGTGTATGATCGCTCAGGGAAGGAGGTGTTTGCTGTGGATATGAATTCGCTGATTGCACAATATGGTTATCTTGCGCTGCTGATTGGCAGCCTTGCAGAGGGGGAAACCATCACCCTGTTAGGCGGCGTGGCGGCGCATCAGGGACTGCTGAAGTTCCCGCTGGTGGTGCTGGCCGTTGCGCTTGGCGGGATTATCGGCGATCAGCTCCTGTACTTTCTTGGCCGCCGTTTCGGCTACCGGTTGCTTCGCCGCTTTGGCCGCCATCGGAGTAAAATTCGCCGCGCCTCAAAGCTTATTCAGCGCCGTCCGTGGCTGTTTGTTATTGGCTCCCGCTTTATGTACGGCTTCCGTCTGCTCGGGCCGGTGCTGATCGGCGCCAGTCGTCTGCCGCCTGCGGTATTTCTGCCGCTGAATATCCTCGGCGCGCTGCTGTGGGCGCTGATTTTTACCAGCCTCGGCTATCTGGGCGGCGAGGTGATCGGTCCTCTCCTTCATCACCTCGACCACCACCTTAAGCATCTTATCTGGCTGGCGCTGGCCGTTGTGGTCGTGCTTGCCCTGCGCTGGTGGCTAAAGCGGCGGCACCGCGAGGATTAGTTGCCGCTGGCGCTGTAGTTCAGCGGCACCCAGCGGTAGCCTTCCCCATTTTTCATCACCTTGCCGATCCCCGGGAAGGCGATATGCGCTGCCGCCACCCAGTCCCCTTCTTTCGCCACCTGTGCAAGGACTTTTTCCCGCGTCGCAATGGCCTGCTGCTGATTAACATCAAAATGGATCGCCACCTTCGGCTGCTGCATCTGGACCGGTTCAGCATGAATAATGTCGCCCCACAGCATCAGGGTCTTGCCACCATGGGTCACGCGATACACCACGCTGCCCGGCGTATGGCCCGGTGCCGGGATCGCTTCGATGCCCGGGATAATCTGTGTCGGCGCGTGGAAGGTTTTCAGTTTTCCCGCCGCGATCACCGGGCGCAGGGAGCGTTCAGACTCGGCAAAGGTAGGGCGCTGGCTCTCTTCTACCTGTTTATCGTTCGCCGGGTTAAGCCAGAAATCGACATCTTTCTGATCCACCCGGACCTCGGCGCGGGGGAATACCGGGCTGGCGTTATGCTGAACGCCGCCGGAGTGATCCCCGTGAATATGGGTCAGCAGGACCAGATCGATATCCTGTGGGTCTATCCCCGCCGCGCGCAGGTTATCCGGCAGATGACCACCGGCCTCACCGAGCAGGGCTCCCGCCCCGGTATCCACCAGGATCAGCTGGCTGCCGGTATTGATCACAAAGGTGTTAATCGAGGTTTCCGCTTTAACGGGGAGGCTGGCGTCGGCCATTCGCTGGCGTAACACGTCCGGTGTGATGCCGGTCAGCAGCGTATCGAAAGGCACCGTCACGGTGCCATCGGACACGGCGGTCACCTGCCAGTCGCCGAGGGCCATCCGGTAGTAGCCCGGTGCCTGCGGCTGGGTAGTGGGAAGTTGCGCGCTCATCGCACCGGCGCTGAACGAAAGTAGTGCCAGAGTCAGGAATGGGATTTTCATAATGCTCTCCAGTTTAGGGGGGTTGCATCAGTATCCCGTCGCCGATACTATCGCTCCAATTGATTGGAGAAATAATGACTATCAAAGAAAATGATTTCCGCAAAATCGATCTCAATTTGCTGATCGCCTTTACGGTACTGTTCCGCGAGCAGAGCGTCTCTCTGGCCGCCGATAAGCTGCATCTGGGTCAGCCTGCGGTCAGTGGCGTGCTGTCCCGACTGCGGACCATTTTTGACGATCCGCTGTTTATTCGCAGCGGCCATAAAATGCAGCCGACCGCCCGGGCGGAAGAGCTGCATCGCGAACTGCTCCCGCTGCTGGAGCAGCTGCAGACCACCCTGTTTCAGCAGGCGGAATTCGACCCACGGCAGGCCAGCGCGACGCTGACGCTTGGCATGACCGACTGGGTAGAAATGTGGCTGATGCCGAAGCTGATACCGGCGCTTGCCGACGCGGCTCCGGGGCTACGTCTGAACACTATCGCCAGCGATCCCTTTAGCGATGCCCGTCGCCTGGAAGACGGCGAGATGGACCTGGCCGTTAGCGTGGCCACGGCGGGGCCGCGCTGGCTGGAGCGTGAGGTGCTGACCACCATGCCGTTAACGACGCTCTGGCACCCTCAGCAGCTGAAGCTTACCGCCCCGCTCGATGTGGAAACTTTCGCCGCCCAGCGACATCTGATGGTCAGCTATCGCGAAGCCACCAGCAGCCATCTCGATACCCTGCTGGCCAAAGCCGGGCACCAGCGCAGCCTGTGCTATACCACGCCGCATTTTGCCGCCATTGCCGGACTGCTCAGCACCCTGCCCGCGCTCTCGACCGTTCCGGCGGGTCTGGCAGCAGACTGGCAGCGCCTGTGGGGACTGGAATCCAGCCCCCTTCCGCTGGACGTGGAGCCTTTCGAAGTGGCGCTGCTCTGGCACCAGCGCCACAGCAGCGACCCGGCAGTCATGTGGCTGAAGGACTTTATTCAGCACCTGGTGAACTAAGCCTTCAGGCTTTCTCCCCGGCTGGCAATCACGTCGCGATACCAGTAAAAACTCTGCTTACGACGGCGCTCAAGGGTGCCGTTGCCGCTGTCGTCACGGTCAACGTAGATATAGCCGTAGCGCTTGGAGAGTTCCGCCTTCGAGGCGCTGACCAGGTCAATCGGCCCCCAGCTGGTATAGCCCATCACCGACACGCCGTCCTCAATGGCTTCACGTACCTGCACCAGGTGATCGTTCAGATAGCTGATACGGTAATCATCCTGAACGGTGCCGTCCGCCTCCAGCTTGTCCTTCGCACCGAGGCCATTTTCCACGATAAACAGCGGTTTCTGGTATCTGTCCCACAGAATATTCAGCAGGGTACGCAGCCCCAGCGGGTCAATCTGCCAGCCCCACTCCGAGCTCGGCAGGTGCGGGTTCGGCACCATGCTCAGAATATTGCCGCGTGCCTTCTGGTTCAGCTCTTCGTCGGCGGTGACGCAGCCGGTCATATAGTAGCTGAACGAGATAAAGTCGACGGTGGACTTCAGCGCCTCGCGATCGGCATCGGTGATGTCAAGCGTAATGCCGTTATCGCGGAAGTAGCGCAGCATATAGCCCGGATACGCCCCGCGACACTGGACGTCACCGAAGAAGAGCCAGCTGCGGTTTTGCTGCAGAGTTTCGAAGACGTCGTCCGGCTTGCAGCTGAGCGGATACATCAGGCCGCCGAGCAGCATATTGCCGATGCGAGCGTCGGGGATAATCTCCCGGCAGGCGCTGACCGCCTGCGCGCTGGCGACCAGTTGGTGGTGGATGGCCTGGTAGATCGCCGCCTTGCTGCTGTCTGCCGGTAACCCCACGCCGGTCATCGGCGCATGCAGGGACATATTGATCTCATTGAAGGTTAGCCACAGCTTCACCTTCGCCTGGTAGCGGGTAAAGACCGTGCGGGCGTAGCGCACGAAGCAGTCGATAACCCGCCGATCGCCCCAGCCGCCGTACTCTTTGACCAGGCCCCAGGGCATTTCATAGTGGGAGAGCGTCACGACGGGCTGAATATTATGCGCAGCCAGCTCGTCGAACAGCTTATCGTACCAGGCCAGCCCCGCTTCGTTAGGCTGCGTCTCGTCGCCGTTGGGGAAAATACGGGTCCAGGCAATGGAGACACGCAGGCAGCTAAAGCCCATTTCGGCAAACAGCGCCACGTCCTCTGGATAACGGTGGTAGAAGTCGATGGCGATATCTTTAATCCCGCTGTCGCCCGGTACGCGCTCGACCACCTCGCCAAACACTCCGTTGGGCTGAACATCGGAGGTGGAGACGCCTTTGCCATCTTCCTGCCAGGCACCCTCAACCTGGTTTGCGGCTACCGCCCCGCCCCACAGAAATGTTTCCGGAAACTGTTTCATATCTGACTCCTTTACGTTTAGCGGCCAATCGCCAGCAGCGGCTGGCCGGAAGTAACTGCGGTGGGCGCAATGGTCTCCACCGCACTGTAAGTATCGCTATTGCTGACAATAACCGGCGTGGCCAGGCTGTAACCGGCATCAAGGATGGCCTGGCGGTCAAACACCAGCAGCAGATCGCCGGGCTGGACTTTGTCCCCGGGCTGGACGTAACTCGTAAAGTGCGCGCCGTTGAGCTTGACCGTATCGACACCGACGTGGATCAACAGCTCAATACCGCTGTCGCTCAGTAGGCCAATGGCATGTTTCGTGGCAAACAGCGAGGCAACCTCGCCGGCAAAGGGGGCACGAACTTCACCGATTGCCGGGATGATGGCCACGCCGCTGCCCAGCAGGCCGCTGGCGAAGGTGGTATCCGGCACCTGATCCAGCGCCAGAACCGTACCGCTCATGGGCGACAGGATATCGTCCTCACCCACGATGGCCGGAACGGCCTGCGGAGCGCTGGCGCTACGCGGCATCCCGGCGACTATGGTCATGATGCAGGCCAGGACGCTCGCCGTTACGGTGCCGATAATTGCGCCCCAGACGGTGGTATCCAGCCCGCCGAGCGGGATGGTTTGTGCCAGAGTAAAGACGCTGACAAGCCCGAAAGAGTAGACATGGGTATTGCTGAGGCCAACGATCGCCCCGCCAATCGCCCCGGCCACGCAGCCAAAAATAAAGGGACGACGGAACGGTAAGGTCACGCCATACACTGCCGGTTCGGTAATACCAAAGATACCCGCCGTGACCGCAGAACCGGCCAGGGTTTTCATTTTGGCGTCACGGGTGCGCAGGAAGACGCCCAGCGCGGCCCCGACCTGGCCCATTACCGCCGGGAGCAGCAGCGGCGTCAGGGTATCGCTACCCAGCACGGCCATGTTGTTCATCATCAGCGGCACCAGTCCCCAGTGCAGGCCGAAGATCACGCAGACCTGCCAGATGGCACCCATCACGCCGCCGGCCAGCCACGGAGCCACCGTATAGATAAACTGATAGCCGTGCGCCAGCATCTGGCTAAGCCAGGTCGCCGCCGGGCCAATCAGCAGGAAGGTCAGCGGAACGACAATCGCCAGGCAGAAGAGCGGTGAAAAGAAGTTCTTCACCGCCGACGGCAGTAGCCGATTGCTCAGGTTTTCGATCCGGCAGCTCACCCAGGCTGAGAAGATGATCGGGATAACCGAGGAGCTATAGTTAATAAAGGTGATCGGAATACCGAGAAAATACTCCGTAGCACCGGATTCGAAGGCCTGGGTCATCAGTGGATGGGTCAGCGCCCCGCCGATTGCCATCGTGATAAACGGATTACCGCCAAACTTTTTACCGGCGGTATAACCCAGCACCAGCGGGAAGAAGTAGAACAGCGCATCGCTGGCGGCAAACCAGAGCTGGTACGTGCCGTCCGTGGTCGTCAGCCAGCCGCACACCACGGCAAGCGACAGCAGTCCTTTGAGGATCCCCGAGGCCGCCATCACGCCGAGGAACGGCGTAAAGATAGCCGAAACGACGTCGATCAGTCGCCCAAGCACGGAGGACTTCTCGCCGTCCGCCGCTGCGGCGACGGGCGCGTCATCGCTCAACCCCGCCTCCGCACGCACGGCCTGGTACACTTCCGGGACCTGGTTGCCGACCACCACCTGAAACTGGCCGCCGCTCTCCACCACCATAATGATGCCCGGGTTCGCCTTCAGGCCTTCTGCATCGGCGAGGGCGTTATTTTTCAGTTTAAAACGCAGTCGGGTGGCGCAGTGAACAAGGCTGGCAATGTTGTCTCGGCCCCCAACGCGCGCAAGAATCTCCTGCGCAAGCTCCTGATATTGCATCTTTCTGATCCTTATACCCGCTGCTCCGGCAGCGGTGACTGAGTAAAAAAAAACCCGGGCGTGGCCATTTCTGGCCCCGCTCAGGTTTTGCCTGCATAGTGCAGTGACAATCCTTTTTTTTATTGTGCTGCGGTCGGAATTAACCTGCCCGCTGCCCGCTCTCTTTTCTGACCCGCTCGATATGAATGGCCAGGAACATAATCTCTTCCGTCGACAGCGCACGCTGGTAGTGCTGCTGCAGATGAAGGCTTATCTTCTCCGCGCAGCGCCAGGCGCTGGCGTAGTTCTCCTTCACGGCGGTATGCAACGTTTCGTCATCGTCGGGCACCAGGTCACGGCTCAGCATCCGGCGGGCGAAAAACTTCAGGTGGGTCACAAAGCGCTGGTAGCTCAACGACTCTTCGTCGTAGTCCAGCTGGTACTGGTATTTGACGATCTGCAGGATCTCCTGCATCACCCGGGTGATATGCATCACCTCCGGCATTTCGCTGTTCAGCTGCGCGGTAACCAGATGCAGGGCAATAAACCCGGCTTCGTCCTCCGCCAGCCGCACGCCCAGACGCTTGTCGATGGTCTCCAGCGCCTCCTGTCCGATTTGAAACTCTTTCGGATAGAGACGGCGAGTTTCCCACAGCAGCACGTTACGGATCGCCACGCCGCGCTTCTGCCGCTCAATCGCAAAATGGCAGTGATCCGTAAGGGTGATATAGAGGCTGTCCTGCAGCTTGCCGAGACGCTGGCGCGCCAGATCGATAATCCTGTCGCAGGTGGTCATCACCTCCAGCGGGATCTGGTTCAGCAGCTCGCTTAAGCGCGCCACCAGCTCGTCGCTCTGCAGGGCGAAGACTTTATCAATTTTGCTCTCGTCCAGCGCATCGCCGGGCTGCTTCTGAAAGCCCAGGCCGCGGCCCATTACCACCTGTTCCCGCAGCCCCTCGTCGAGCACAACCACCACATTGTTATTGAGTATCTTGGCGATTTTCATCCTGACCCCGGAAACAAAAAAACCTGATGCCTGACAGAAGCCAGAGAATCAGGTTTTGCCTGCATAACGCAGTGACAATCCATAGTAATCGCAGCACTCTGGCAGGTTTCCGTTCCCGCCTCAACGGGAAGGGCGAAAAAACGTGATACCGATCGGATCAGAATGTCACAACGGTTTTAAGCGCCATCACCCAGGCATCCTGTGTTTCGGCAAGACCGCCCGGACGGTGCCAGTACTGCACTGCGGGCTGCACTTCAAGCCAGGAGGCCGGACGCAGGCGATAATAGAGTTCGGCATTCACCGAGTGGCCGGGAACCGGGCGATAACTCGGGTCGCTATACGCCGTCACGCCGCTGAGCTGGTTGAGCGCGCGCTGGTTACGGGCGTAATCATTGCTCATATCAACCCAGGTCACCCCCATACCGATCCAGTCTTCCGGACGGGCATCAAACAGGCCGCGATAACGTAGGGAAGCGGCGGCAACGGTCTGCATCGTGTTGCTGCGCGCGTCGGCGCGGCTGGCGCTCAGCGACACGCTCATCCCACGCAGAGGGTCGTCACTATGGCGGGTGATCTGCTGGTTCATACCGGCATAGAGGAACCAGGTGTTGCTGTGCTCCGCGTAGCCGTCAGGATCGCTGGCCCCGGTGCCACCGGATTTCCCCTTATACAGGTCGGCTTGGTTCGCGTTGGTATACAGCACCCCGAGGTTATACGCGCCGGGCAGGCCGTTGATGTGCTGGCGAGCTTCAATTTCGACCGGCAGCAGTATTCCGCGGCTGCCTTTGGTTGACCAGCTCCAGGCGTGACTGCGGCTGGACGCCTGCGGGTTTTGCTCCATCACGCCGCCTTTGAGGGTCACTTCCGGCGTGAGTTTATACGCCAGCGTGGTTCCCCAGCTGTGCACGTTCCAGTTATTCCAGGTCAGTGAATTCGCCGATTTCCCGCCGCACTGGCTCAGCAGCTGAAAATCGCAGGGAATAATTTGGTCGAAGGTCTGAACCTTATTCATCATCCCGATACGCCAGGTTAACCGGCGGTCGTCAAAGCTGCGGGCAAAGGTTAGCCAGCCAAGACGCGTAATGGACTGACCGCCCCAGCTCTCCTGGGAAATATCGTTAAAACTCACCCGGGGATCCTGGAGGCGCTTTGTGGTGAGGCTATCGTTATGATTACGATTCACAATATTCCCCTCAATTCGGGCATCGGGAATACCGGTCCAGCGCTCCAGATCCTGGTTAAACGTCAGGGCAAACTGGTCGATCATGGCAATATGCCGATCGTGGTCGTAGCCGCCTCCCGCGTTATAACCTATCTGATTCAGATAACCGAGGTTATAATGAAAGCCGTGATCTTCAATAATCGGGCGAATACCCAGCATATCGCCCAGCAGCCCCCGCTGAGGGGCTTCAAAACCCAGTGCGGTGCCGTTCCATGCGGACGTTTCCGCCATTGCCGCAGGTGCCAGCGCCAACAGCAGCGCGCCCCACAGAACGTTATTTCTTTTTTTAAATTGCATAAGTTGCAGCCATGATGATTGAGTAAAAGGGTATATGCCGCCGCAGGTTAATAGATTATTAACCCGATCGTTTTTGCATAAAATAATCTTCCGGCGGTCATTAAACCGCAGAGATAAAATAGTGATATCCTTTTCGCGTTCAGATTCTCATTTTATCCTCCCTGGATGACAGGCAAAAAAAAACCTGAACGCTTCTCAGCCAATAATGGCGGAAGTGCTCAGGTTTCGCCTGCGTAATGCAGTGACAATCCGGGGTTCACTTTACGTATTCTGCTATAACAGACAATACGAAGCATGATAAAACGTGACAGGGATCGCGACAAAAAGAATATACATCGCGAATTTCATACTTAATCTGCCGGTTATTTTGCCTGAACCTTTAACAGCGAGAAATCACATCCGCAATCTGCGCCGAGGTTTTCAGGGTGCGAACCAGCGTAAATAGCCCATCGGCTTCGTCGTACTCTTTACGCAAATAGCCCAGCCACTGCTTGATCCGCGCCACGTGATAGAGGCCGGTATCGCCCTGCTTTTCCAGCTGGCTGTATTTTTGCAGGAGTTTAACCACCTCCGGCCAGGGCATCGGCGCTTCATTGTACTTCACGACCCGGCTCAGGTTGGGCACGTTCAGCGCCCCACGGCCGATCATTACCGCATCACAGCCGCTGGTCGCCATGCAATCCTGAGCGCTCTGCCAGTCCCAGATTTCACCGTTAGCAATCACCGGAATAGTCAGCCGCTGACGAATTTCGCTAATCGCCTGCCAGTTAATTCGTTCCGCTTTGTAGCCGTCTTCTTTAGTACGACCATGTACCGCAAGCTCGGTCGCCCCCGCCTGCTGCACCGCATCGGCAATTTCAAAGCGTCGCGCATCGCTGTCCCAGCCGAGGCGTATTTTTACCGTCACCGGCAAATGGGCGGGCACCGCAGCGCGCATCGCTTTTGCGCCGCGATAAATCAGCTCGGGATCTTTTAGCAGCGTCGCCCCGCCGCCGCTGCCGTTCACCAGCTTTGACGGACAGCCGCAGTTCAGGTCAACGCCGTATGAGCCCAGCTCAACCGCGCGGGCGGCGTTTTCCGCCAGCCACTCAGGATGCTGGCCCAGGAGCTGAATGCGCACCAGGGTACCGGACGGCGTGCGGCTTTGATGTTGGAGTTCCGGGCAGAGTCGCAGGAAGGACTTTACCGGCAGCAGCTGATCGACCACCCGCAAAAATTCGGTGATGCAGAGATCGTAATCATTTACCCCGGTCAGTAGCTCGCGCACCAGCGAATCGAGCACGCCTTCCATCGGCGCCAGTAAGACACGCATATCGTTACCCGTCAAAAAAAGAGGCGCTATGGTAGCGTCCTTTGTGTGGGGTTGAAAGCCCCTTGCAACGGCGGAGTTACTACACTGTTTCTTATCGAGTTTGCCCGCAATTCTGGCGAAATGCCTGACGTTCCCTGCGGGAATGTTTGGTATGCTCAGAATTCATGATGTGATCAGTAGCACATATTTAGCTTTAATTGTATGATGAATGCGTTTCGTCAAGGACCATCACCATGAGTAAAATACTGAATACCCTCTGGCAGTATCTGCGTGCTTTCGTACTGATTTATGCCTGTCTGTACGCGGGGATTTTTGTCGCATCGCTGCTGCCTATCACGATCCCCGGCAGCATTATCGGCATGCTGATCCTCTTTGTTCTGCTGGCGCTGCAGATCCTGCCCGCACGCTGGGTGAACCCCGGCTGCTATGTCCTTATCCGCTATATGGCGCTGCTGTTTGTGCCGATTGGCGTGGGCGTGATGCAGTATTTTACCCTGCTGCAGGCGCAGTTTGGTCCGGTGGTGATCTCCTGTGCGACCAGCACCCTTATTGTCTTCCTGGTCGTGAGCTGGAGCTCGCATCTGGTGCACGGGGAGCGTAAGGTCATCGGGAAAAAAGGGGCGCAGAAATGATGGCGTATATCTGGTGGTCACTGCCGCTCACGCTGGCCGTTTTCTTCGCGGCGCGTAAACTCGCTGCACGCTTTAAGATGCCGTTGCTCAACCCGCTTCTGGTGGCGATGGTGGTGATTATTCCGTTCCTGCTGCTGACCGGTATTCCCTACGATCACTATTTTCAGGGCAGTAAGGTGCTGAATGACCTGCTGCAGCCCGCCGTCGTGGCCCTCGCCTATCCACTTTATGAGCAGCTGCATCAAATCCGCGCCCGCTGGAAGTCGATCATCACCATCTGCTTTATCGGCAGTATTGTCGCGATGGTGACCGGTACCTCTGTGGCTCTGCTGATGGGCGCAACGCCGGAAATCGCCGCCTCGGTATTGCCTAAATCCGTCACCACGCCTATCGCGATGGCCGTTGGCGGCAGTATTGGCGGCATCCCGGCGATTAGCGCCGTGTGCGTGATTTTTGTCGGCATCCTCGGGGCGGTATTCGGTCACACGCTGCTGAATCTGATGCGTATCCGCACCAAAGCGGCCCGCGGCCTGGCGATGGGCACGGCCTCGCACGCCCTCGGCACGGCTCGCTGTGCCGAGCTGGACTATCAGGAAGGCGCGTTCAGCTCGCTGGCGCTGGTGATCTGCGGGATTATCACCTCGCTGGTTGCCCCCTTTTTATTCCCGGTGATTCTGGCGGTTCTGGGCTAAAATTTGCGAGACATCACGCATTTTTAACCTGCGTTTCATTTGTTGCATGTACAGCGTGATCGGAATCACATATAAAGTATTAACAGGTCCGTAAACTACGCTTCCATTACATTGCAATGAGGCAACGCCATGCAATCACGTTTTCACTCCGCGTTTTCACAGCTAGCGGAAAATGTGCAATCAGCGCTCGCCCCGATTCTGGCCGACGAGCAGTTCTCCGCGCAGCTCAGCGCAGAGCAGGTTACCGCGCTGAAAAGCGCTACGGGGCTGGATGATGACGCCCTCTCTTTCGCCCTGCTGCCGTTAGCTGCCGCCTGCGCACGCGCCGGCCTGTCGAATTTTAACGTCGGGGCCATCGCCCGCGGCGTCAGCGGAAACTGGTACTTCGGTGCCAATATGGAGTTTGCCGGTACCACCATGCAGCAAACCGTGCATGCGGAGCAGAGCGCCATCAGCCACGCCTGGCTGCGCGGCGAGAAAGCGCTCGCGGCAATCACCGTTAACTACACGCCCTGCGGCCACTGCCGTCAGTTTATGAACGAGCTGAATAGCGGGCTGGAGCTGCGCATTCATCTTCCGGGCCGCGACACGCATACGCTGGGCGACTATCTGCCCGACGCCTTCGGGCCGAAGGATTTGCAGATTGAAACCCTGCTGATGGACGACCGGGATCACGGCCTGAGCGCCGATGGCGACGCGCTGGCCCAGGCCGCCGTTAAGGCCGCCAATATCAGCCACAGTCCTTACAGCCATGCGCCATCCGGCGTGGCGATTGAGTGCCGTGACGGCACGATTTTCACCGGCAGCTATGCGGAAAACGCCGCCTTTAACCCGACGCTGCCGCCACTGCAGGGTGCCCTGAATCTGCTGAGCCTGAGTGGTTATGACTATGCCGATATTCAGCGCGCTATTCTCGCTGAATTGCCGAATGCCTCTCTGGTCCAGTGGGATGCCACCGCTGCCACGCTGAAGGCCCTCGGCTGTCCGCACATCGATCGGGTTCTGCTGGCCTGATCGCCCGAATGCGGGCCGGACGGCCCGCATTGATGAAAAACCCTGCAAACAGGCGCGTGTTTCTTGCACTGCCGCTAGCCAGACGGGTAAAGTAGCCCGAGCTAAATATTACCAGGGATAGAATACGCTCATGTTAAAACGCCTGTTAAACAGTCTGTTAGTCCTTATCGGCCTGCTGCTGTTGACGGTGCTTGGTCTTGACCGATGGATTAGCTGGAAAACCGCACCCTATATCTATGAAGAACTGCAGGACCTGCCCTATCGCCAGGTCGGCGTGGTGCTGGGCACGGCAAAATACTATCGCAGCGGCGTGATTAATCAGTACTACCGCTACCGTATTCAGGGCGCGATTAATGCCTATAACAGCGGTAAGGTGAATTATCTGCTGCTGAGCGGCGATAACGCACAGCAAAGTTATAACGAGCCGATGACCATGCGCAGGGATCTGATTGCCGCAGGCGTAAGCCCGGCGGATATCGTCCTGGACTACGCCGGGTTCCGTACCCTGGATTCTATCGTGCGCACCCGCAAGGTTTTCGACACTAACGACTTCCTTATTATCACCCAGCGTTTCCACTGCGAGCGCGCCCTGTTTATTGCCCTGCATATGGGGATTCAGGCCCAGTGTTACGCGGTGCCTTCCCCGAAAGATATGTTCAGCGTACGCGTACGTGAATTCGGTGCCCGCTTCGGGGCGCTGATCGACCTCTACCTCTTTAAGCGGGAGCCGCGCTTCCTGGGTCCGCTTGTGCCGATCCCCGCCGTGCATGAGATCCCGGAAGATGCGCAGAACTACCCGGCCGTCACGCCTGAGCAGCTCCTGAAACTGCAGAAGAAATAGAGATGGATATTGAGGCCATGGTCCTGCAGGTCGCGCTATCGGCCTGCACGCTGTTTATGATCTGGATAACCTGGCAGGGCCTGCGCACCGGCGCAGTCGATACCCTGGTCAAAGGGTCCAGCGTGCCGGTGTATGCCTACCGGGACAAAAACCCCGTCAGCTACTGGCTGCATATCATCGGCTATATCGCAGCGATCATTACCCTGCCCTCGCTGCTGTATTACCTCTTCGGATAGCCAGACATAAAAAAACCCGCCTTTGCAGCGGGTTTTTTATTTCCGGTAATACGTTATTTCTTACGCGCGTATTTCAGGGAGTCCAGCGCCACGGCGAAGATAATAATGCCGCCCTTAATGATGTACTGCCAGTAAGGGTTCACGCCGATGTAGGTCAGACCGTAGTTGATAACCGTAAAGATAATGACACCGGTCACCACGCCGAAGACGGTACCCACCCCGCCGCTGAAGGAGACGCCGCCCACCACGCAGGCCGCAATCGCATCCAGTTCGTACATAAAGCCGAGGTTGTTGGTTGCCGAGCCGATACGACCGGCTTCCAGCAGGCCACCGAAGGCATAGAACACGCCGGACAGGGCGTAAATCATCAGCAGATTCAGGGCCACATTAACGCCGGAGACTTTCGCCGCTTCCGGGTTACCGCCGATAGCGAAGATGTTTTTACCGAAGCGGGTTTTGTTCCACAGCACCCAGACGAAGGCCACGGCGATCAGGGCATAGAAGGTAATATACGAGAGTCGGAAGCTGCCGAGCGCCACAAAGCCCTGGGCAAAGGTCGAGAAGCCGCTGTCGAAGCCGGAAACCGGCGAAGCGCCCACAAAGTCGTAGTACAGGGAGTTGATACCGTAAACGATAATCATCGTACCCAGGGTGGTGATAAACGGCGTCACGTTCAGGTAAGCAATGATAATGCCGTTGATCAGACCGATGATGGCACCGATAGCGCAGACAATCAGTACCACCACAAAGATCGGCATGGTGGCCAATTCCGGGAACACCTTATTGGCGTTCTCAACGGACTGCAGCAGCGTTGCGGCAATAACCGCCGCCAGCCCCACCTGACGACCGGCAGAAAGGTCGGTGCCCTGGGTGACGATAAGCCCCGCCACGCCCAGTGCGATAATAATACGTACCGAGGACTGGGTCAGAATGTTACTCAGGTTCAGCAGGCTTAAGAACGTAGGGTCCTGGAAAATGATAATGGCCAGCAAAACTAAAAGAACAACGTAAATTCCGCCGTCTTTCAGGTAAGTAAGAAAACTTTTCTTATTTAATGCACTCATGAGGAGCCCCTGATCTTAAAGGTGCAAAGACGCAAGACGTAAAATTTCGTTTTGCGTTGTTGTTTTGGTATCAACAATTCCGGAAACGAGCCCGTTGCTCATCACCAGAATGCGGTCGGTAATGCCTAACAGCTCAGGCATTTCGGAAGAGATAATAATGATCCCTTTGCCTTTCTTCGCCAGCTCGGCAATCAATTGATAAATTTCGAATTTCGCCCCAACGTCAATCCCACGAGTGGGTTCATCCAGCATCAGAATTTCCGGCTGGGTCAGCAGCCAGCGGCCGATAATAACCTTCTGCTGATTACCGCCCGACAGGGAGCCGATCTGGGTGTGATGACCCGGCGTTTTTACCCGCATGGCGTCGATAACCCACTGGGTATCGCTCTTCATCCGGCTGTTATCCAGCAGGCCAATCTTGTTTTTGTAATTCTGAATATTGGAAATTAACGAGTTAAACCCGATATCCAGGTAGGCATAAATCCCGGTTGAGCGCCGCTCTTCCGTCACCAGCGCAAAGCCGCGGTTAATGGCTTCGTTGGCGCTGGCGTTATTAATGGTCTTACCGTGCAGCGTAATCGTCCCGCCGGATTTCTCGCGAATACCAAACAGGGTTTCAACGATATCGGTTCGTTTTGCCCCGACAAGACCCGCAATCCCCAGAATCTCGCCCTTGTGCAGATCGAAGGAGACATCGCGGATCGACGGCTGACGCAGGGAGGTCAGGTTACGCACCTCAAGGATCGTTTCGCCGGGTTTATTCTCACGGTCCGGGAAGCGCTGGTTGAGGGAGCGCCCCACCATCATGGCGATGATCTTATCCATATCCAGCCCTTCCAGCGGCTGGGTCGCAATCCACTGGCCGTCGCGCAGAATGGTAATTTCATCGCACAGCTGGAAGATCTCTTCCATTTTGTGGGAGATATAGACGATGCCGCAGCCGCGCTCTTTCAGCTTGCGGATAATCTTGAACAGGTGATTGACCTCTTTTTCCGTCAGGGATGAGGTCGGCTCATCCATAATGACGATTTTGGCGTCGTAGGAAAACGCCTTGGCAATTTCAATCATCTGCATTTGCGAGACGGACAGCGTACCGACGCGCGCACGCGGGTCGATATCAATATCCAGCTCGTCAAAAATGGCTTTGGTGTCGCGGTACATTTTGTCCTGATCGACAAACATGCCTTTGGTCGGATAACGCCCGAGCCACATGTTGTCCATCACCGACCGCTGCAGGACCAGGTTTAGCTCCTGGTGCACCATTGAAATCCCATTCTCAAGGGCTTCTTTCGCCGAATGGAAATCAATCTCTTTTCCCTGAAAAATAATGCTGCCGGAATCTTTCTGGTAGATCCCAAAAAGACATTTCAATAATGTTGATTTACCGGCACCGTTCTCCCCCATCAACGCATGGATAGAGTGAGGACGCACTTTTAAATTCACATTATCGAGTGCCTTAACGCCGGGAAATGACTTATTGACGCTACTCATTTCCAGCAAGAATTCGCCGGACGACTCGCTATTATTGCTGACCATAGTTATACCTGGCTGCTAAGTCTTTTAATTACGATAATAAGTGGGCGTACTTTTGTACGCCCAAAATAAGTTAGTGCACTTATTTGCCAACAAACTCGGCGAGGTTTTCTTTATCAACGCCAACGTATGGAACGCGAACCACTTTGTTTTCGAGTTTCCAGTTGGTGCCGTCGGTCGCGCCTTTACCTTCGGCGAGGTTTTTCGCCAGATCGAAGGTGGCTTTCGCCTGGTTGTTAGCATCGTTCAGCACGGTACCGGCCATTGCACCGGATTTCACCAGCGCCAGCGCTTCAGGCAGGGCGTCAACGCCGAAGACCGGAATGCTGGATTTGTTGTGTGCTTTCAGCGCTTCGACCGCACCCATCGCCATGCCATCGTTGTTGGCAATAACCACTTCGATTTTGTTAGCGTTAGGACCGGAGAGCCAGGCGTCCATTTTGTCTTTCGCCATTGCGGTATCCCACATGGCGGTATCCAGCTGCAGCTGTTCGGTCTGGATGCCTTTTTCGTTCAGCTCTTTGATCACGTAGCTGGTACGGGCTTCAGCATCCGGGTGACCCGGCTCGCCTTTCAGCAGCACGAACTGGATTTTACCGTCTTTGTTCAGATCCCAGCCCTGGTTCGCCGCCCAGTGCTTAGCGATCAGATCGCCCTGAATAATGCCGGATTCTTTGGAGTCGGTACCCACGTAGTAGGCTTTGTCATAGCTATCAAGCGCTTTACGGGAAGGTTCTTTGTTGAAGAACACGATAGGCACATTCTGGCCACGCGCTTTCTCGATAACCGTTCCTGCCGCCGCCGGGTCAACGAGGTTGATGGCCAGCGATTTAACGCCTTTCGCCAGCAGCACGTCGATCTGGTCATTCTGTTTGGACTGGTCGTTCTGGGAGTCGTTCATCAGCAGCTGAACATCTGGCGCCGCTTTGCTGTCTTTTTCGATAGCTTTGCGCACGAGCGACATAAAGTTATCGTCGTATTTATAAATGGTTACGCCAACGCGGGTATCCGCAGCCTGTGCAGTCGCGCCAAAAAACATGCTGGCCATCAAAGCAGACAGGGTCAACACCTTCTTATTCATGGTATCTCCAGTTTTATTATGCAGGGTAGTACTGGTGAAAAACGCTCGGCAGGACAGCAGGTTAAGAAAACGTTACTGATCGCCGAAGTTTACTTTATAAAAACCAATCTTCCGTAGTCGGTAACGCTCCAGGAATGCTGCTTGTAGTCTGACGGGTCTCCGTTACATTGTGTTTCAGCCCATCCAACGCCGCCATCATAGCCAGCGCATTGTTAAGATACTGTGAATTTACTCACAGATTGGAAACGGTTACATCGCCGCACATCACGCGTTAGTGATCGTCGCCACATTTTGTTTCGGGGTTACTGAATGACGCCGCACCAGAGTCGGCATAAAGCAGTGGGTAGCGCTGATATCCAGCTTGCCTGCGGCCCCCTGTAACGCCAGCTCGGTCGCCAGTTTTGCCATCGACGCCACCGGATAACGGACGGTCGTCAGCTGCGGATCCGTATAGCGGGCAATGGGAATATCATCAAAACCAATCAGGGAAAACTGCTGCGGCACCGCAACGCCGTTATCTTTCAGCGCCGTCAGAGCACCGGCGGCCATGCTGTCGTTATAGGCAAAAACGGCGGTCAGACCGGGATTGCGGCCCAGCAGCTCAACCATCGCCGCCTCTCCGCCCTGCATATCCGGCGAACCGGAGGCCAGCCAGCTGTCGAGCGGGACAATGCCGCGCTCCTGCAGCGCACGCTGCCAACCCTCATAGCGTAGATCGTTATCTTCGATACGGTGGCTGGAGGCCAGATAGCCAATACGCTGATGGCCGTTATTGAGCAGCATCCGGGTCGCCATCACCGCACCGCTAATATTGTCCAGCCCGACGCAGCGGTGCAGATAGCCGGGCACGGTGCGGTTAATTAACACCATGCCGGGAACCTGCTCCATAAAGGCCGCCAGCTCTTCATCGCTCAGGGCTTTTGAGTGCACAATCAGGGCGTTACAGCGCTGACGGATCAGCACTTCAATGGCATTTCGCTCTTTTTCCGCCTCGTGATAGCTGTTGCCAATCAGCACATTTTTTTGATGCTGCTGGGCCACCATATCCACGGCTTTGACCAGCGCGCCAAAGAAGGCATCGGAGACATCCATCACCACCACGCCAATGGTGTCACTGACCTGAGTTGCCAGCGCCTGGGCATTGGCATTGGGGCGATAGCCCAGCTGCGCCACGGCTTTCATGACGCTATCGCGGGTATCGGGACTGACCTGAGTGCTGTTGTTCAGCACCCGGGAAACGGTGGCGACGGAGACGCCCGCCAGCCGGGCGACGTCACGAATGGTTAGCATAGGTACCGCCCTGTTGTTGATTGCAGCAACGCACGACCACCTCCTGTGTTCAGCAAGGAGAGTATTCTGGCAGCGAGCAGGACGGCACTACGTGAGAGAGGTCACAGCAATGGAAACGGTTACATCCGTTTTGTTAACGATTGTGATCCAGATCGTTATCTGGATGTACTGGAGATGGGTGTTCCGGCGAAGTGTAACGTCAGTCTGCGCCACAGCCATTCCACCGGCCCCTGGCGGAAATAGCGCAGCCAGAACACGGAGAAGAGCAGATTTGCCAGCCAGACCGGCGGCACAAAGGCCAGAAGCTGGAGGCGGTTATAGTGCATAAACAGACCGAGCTTCCAGAAAAGCGTGGTGCAGATGACCGTCTGCAGCAGGTAGTTGCTGAGCGCCATGCGGCCGACGCAGGCCACCGGGCCCGCCAGCCATCGCAGGCGAGCGATCTGCGGCCAGAAGCCCCAGATTAAGGCGGCATAGCCGATACTTTGCAGCGGCGCACTCAGCTCACGCGGGGCCTGTAGAAGAAACGCGCTCCAGCGATAAGACCAGCCAGACTGCCACTGGGCGACAATGCCCATCAGGTTGATAAGCATCCCCAGCGCCACCAGTACCAGGCCGGTGCGGCGATAATGCGCCAGGCTGAATTGCCCTTTCAGCCAGCCGCTGCGCATCAGAGCCGCGCCGATCAGCATCATTCCCGCCAGCTGCCAGCCATACTGAGCGCCAATCGCCAGCAGGTTGCTGGAGAGCATGTCGAGCCGGTTGCTGATGGCTTCTCCCCCGCCCCGGGTGCGCCAGAAATGCTCATACTGCAGCGCAGAGAGATCCGGCACCCAGGCACGATTCACCGAATCGCCGGAGATAATCCCCAGCAGAAGCAAAACGCCCACACCGATAAGATAAAGCACGACGCCGGTCGTCAGCTGCGTTTTAACGCTGCCCGCATCGCGCACCATTCGCCAGCAGACCAGCCCTACCAGCGCGTAGGCCAGCAGGATATCCCCTTCCCAGAACAGCAGGCAGTGGAGAAAACCAACGAGTGCCAGCAGCGTTAAGCGGGTCTGGATCCAACGCTTACCCCTTGAGAGCAGCATCTGTAACCCGGCCCCAAACAGCAGGGCAAACAGGGTGAGGAATTTCGCCTGGGCGAAGAGATCGAGCGTAGCCCAGGTCCAGGCATCGCGGGAGGTGATTTCCCCGTACCAGGCGGGATTCAGATAGGCCGCTTTCGGCTGACCGAAAGCGACGATATTGAGCAGCAGGATGCCAAGAATAGCGACGCCCCGAACAAAATCGAGGGTGACGTTTCTCTCCATCCCTGTACCGCCTTAGCCGAGGTGACGAACGGCGCGGAGGAACTCCTGGCGCGTATTCTGGCTGGATTTAAACAGTCCGCCCAGCGAAGTGGTGGTGGTGGCGCTGGTCGCGTCACGAATACCGCGCGCCTTGACGCAGTAGTGCACCGCATCGATAGAAACGGCCACGTTGTTGGTACCCAGCAGCGTCTGCAGCGCGGTGAGGATCTGCTGAGTCAGTCGCTCCTGCACCTGCGGACGCTGGGCGAAGAACTGGACGATGCGGTTGATTTTGGACAGGCCGATCACCGACTCTTTCGGGATATAGGCCACGGTCGCTTTACCGTCGATGGTGACGAAATGATGTTCGCAGGTGCTGGTCAGCGTAATGTCGCGCACCGTCACCATTTCATCGACCTTCATTTTATTCTCAATCACCGTGATTTTCGGGAAATTGGCATAATCCAGCCCGGAGAAGATCTCATCGACGTACATTTTGGCGATGCGGTGCGGGGTTTCCGTCAGGCTGTCGTCGCTCAGATCGAGATTAAGAAGCTGCATAATTTCGGTCATATGCCCGGCGATCAGGCGTTTGCGGGTTTCATTATCCAGATCAACCGGCGGGCGCAGCGGCGTTTCCAGGCCGCGGGCAACCAGCGCTTCATGAACCAGAGCGGCTTCTTTACTGAGTGATGACATGTCGAGTTCTCCTGCAGGCGGGACTATCTTTGTCCTTCATGGGGCAAAGTTTCACTTATTGTGCGTGAGGTGGCGCACATAATCCAGTGCGCACCCGCATAATTATTGCAATTGCTACAGCCTTTGATCGTGACGACGCCAGACCAGCGCGCCCGCCGCAAACAGCGCGATCGCCGCCAGACTTAGCGCAGGTTCCAGCTTCCCGGTCAGCGCGCTCGACAGCGCCGAGGTCATCGGGCCGATCAGTTGCCCAATGGCGTAGCCGGTGGTGATCAGCCCGGCCATATAGCGGGCGTGCTGCGGAGCCAGTTCACGGCCATACAGCAGAGAAAGCTGAACCGCACAGAGGAAGCCGCCGCCCACCAGCAGCGCGCCGATAACCAGCCCGCTCATGCCCGGCCACAGCCAGGCTGCCAGCACGCCAAGCCCCTGTAACCAGAGCACGATAGCCAGCCGCTGATGGCTATGCCCGAGGTGACGCAGCGCAATACTCAGAGCAATCCCCACCACCGCCGCGCCGCCGAAAACCGGCCAGACAAACTGGGCGAACAGGCTACCGGGAAAACGCGCTGCCGCCATCTGCGACAGGAAGGTGGCAGGCAATATATAGCCAAACCCGGCCAGGGAATAACTCAGTACCAGGCGACGAATATCTGACGTCATCGCGAGGGGTTGCGGTTTTTCTCCGCTGCGATGCAAATCGCCGGGACGCGGAAGATAGCGGGCAATCAATATCACCAGGACCAGCGCCAGCACGCCGTAAAGCTGCCAGCCCGCCGAAGCGCTTAACCCTTTGGCCTGAATCGCCACCGCCAGCAGGCCGCTGAGTGCGATGCCCGCCCCCGGCCCGGCAAACACCGCCGCATTCAGCCCCGGGCGTCCGGCATGCGCCAACCGCTCGTTGATCCAGGCCGCGGTTAATACCATCGCCCAGCCGCTCATTGCACCGAGCACCAGCCTTAAGCCACCGTGTAGCCAGGCGTTATCCGCCAGGGATGAAAGTAAAGTCAGCACAACCGCGCCAACAATCCCCGTATAAAGGCGGATTTCAACGTGTCGTGAAGCGCGCATCGCATCCCAGGCGCCCAGCAGATAGCCAAGATAATTGACCGCCGCCACCAGCCCGGCGCTGGTCAGCGTCAGCTCCCCGTCGCGGATCATCAGAGGAACCTGTGGCGTAAAGGCGAAGCGGCCAATCCCCATCGCTACGACCAGTACAATAAAGCCGCTCAGAGCAACCCGCAGCGCCATAGCCATCCCAAATGTTAATGTAAAGTTACGTACATGATGGACCAGGCGAGGGTAATCGGGAAGTGAAAGTTGCTCACAGGACCATGAAATCCCTGTATTATGGGTCATTCATTACGCGCACTGCGCAACATTCTGTTAAAGGAGCCCTGCATGGAAATGCTCGAAGAGCACCGCTGTTTCGAAGGCTGGCAGCAACGCTGGCGGCACGACTCCACCGCGCTGAACTGCACCATGACCTTCAGCATCTTTTTGCCGCCGACGCACGATACCGCCCCGCCACCGGTGCTTTACTGGCTGTCGGGACTGACCTGCAACGACGAGAACTTCACTACCAAAGCCGGGGCACAGCGTATTGCCGCCGAGCTGGGGATTGTGCTGGTAATGCCGGATACCAGCCCGCGCGGCGATAACGTTGCCGATGATGACGGCTACGATCTGGGCAAAGGCGCAGGCTTCTATCTGAATGCCACCCGTGAACCCTGGGCCGCGCACTACCGGATGTACGACTACCTGACCGACGAACTGCCGGCGCTGATTCGTGAGCGCTTTAACGTCAGCGATCGCTGCGCCATCACGGGCCACTCGATGGGCGGCCACGGCGCGCTGACTCTGGCGCTGAAAAATCCGGGCCGCTACACCAGCGTCTCAGCCTTTGCACCCATCGTTAACCCGGCGGAAGTGCCCTGGGGACAGAAAGCGTTCAGCCACTATCTCGGGGAGAATAAGGCCGACTGGCTGGCCTGGGACAGCTGCGCATTAATGATGGCAAGCGACGTGAAGGATGCGATCCCGACGCTTATCGATCAGGGTGATAACGATCAGTTCCTCGCCGATCAGCTCCAGCCAGCCCGTCTGGCAGAAGCGGCGCGGCAGAAAGCCTGGCCGATGACGCTGCGTATCCAGCCTGGCTACGATCACAGCTACTACTTTATCGCCACCTTTATCGAAGACCACCTGCGATTCCACGCCGCCCATTTACGCGGCTAAAAAAAAGCCGCGACCTTCTGGCCGCGGCTCTCTTGTTCGTTAAGGCCGACTTTCGTCGGCCTTTTTAGTTATTTGCCTTCCGGCAGCGCATACGCAATCACGTAATCACCGCGATCCGGCGACTGACGGCCGCCACCGGCGGAGATCAGGATGTACTGCTTGCCGGTTTTCGGTGACACATAGCTGATTGGACCGCCCTGACTGCCCACCGGCAGACGTGCTTTCCACACCTCTTTCCCGGTTGCGGAGTCAAACGCACGCAGGTAGTAGTCCTGCGTACCGGCGATAAACACCAGGCCACCCTGGGTCGCCAGCGTGCCGCCCAGCGTCGGCATACCGACCGGCATCTGTGCACGCATCTTGATCCCGAACGGACCGGTGTCCTGCACGGTACCGACCGGTACCTGCCAGACAATCTGACGGGTTTTCATATCGATGGCGGACAGGCTGCCGAACGGCGGCGCCTGGCACGGAATGCCCAGCGGCGACATAAAGCGGTTTTTGTTCACCGCATACGGCGTGCCTTTCAGCGGTACCGCGCCCATACCGGTGTTGACCGCTTCGCCGCCGTTGCTGGCCTCCGCTTTTTTGGTATCAGCCGGGATCATCTGCACCCACAGGCCCAGACGCATATCGTTGACGAACAGATAGCGATTGTTCGGGTCAACGGACATACCGCCCCAGTTCAGACCGCCCAGAGAGCCAGGGAAGCTCAGGGAGAGATCGGTACCCGGTACGGTAAACAGGCCGTCGTAGCGCATGGATTTAAAGCTAATGCGGCACATCAGCTGGTCGAACGGCGTCGCGCCCCACATGTCCGATTCGGTCAGGGTCTGGTTGCCAATCTGCGGCATCCCGACGGAACGCGGCTGGGTGCGGGTGTACTGCTCGTTCGGGATATTACCCAGCGGAATTTCCTGCTCTTCCACTTTGGTCAGCGGCTTACCGGTCATCCGGTCGAGCACAAAGATCATCCCGGTTTTGCCGCCGATCACGACCGCCGGTTTACTGGTGCCATCTTCCATCGGGAAGTCCACCAGGCTTGGCTGCATCGGCAGGTCAAAGTCCCACAGATCGTTATGCACGGTCTGATAGACCCACTTCTCTTTACCGGTCGTCGCATCCAGCGCCAGCACCGACGCGCCGTATTTATGATCGAGCGGGGTACGGTCCGCGCCCCACAGGTCCACCGAGGAGCTGCCCATCGGGATAAACACGGTGTTCATCGCCGGATCGTAAGACATCGGTGCCCAGGAGTTCGGCGTGCTGCGGGCAAAGTTTTTACCCGGCATCAGGACCGCGTTAGGATCGGCATTACCCGGATCGAAGGCCCAGCGCATTGCGCCGGTAATCACGTCAAAACCGCGCAGCACGCCGCCTGGCATATCGGTCTGGACGTTATCCGCCACGCGACCGCCCACCACAATGGTGGTCCCGGCAAGCGTCGGGGCAGAAGTCAGCTGATACTGCGGGTCGGGTGAATCGCCCAGTCCCGCTTTCAGATCGACCACGCCGTGATCGCCGAAGCCTTCGCAGAACTGGCCGTTATCGGCATCGATGGCAATCAGGCGCGCATCGATGGTGTTCATCAGGATACGACGCTGGCAGCTCTCGCCCACCTGCAGCGCAGGCAGCACCGGCGTAGAGCCTGGCTGCGTCGGCTGGGTCAGCGGCTTCGTGGCATCAAAGTACGCCAGTCCGCGGCAGCGGTTCCAGACTTCCGCCTGGGCATTGATCTCGCGTTTCCAGATCTCTTTCCCGCTGTCGGCTTCCACCGCAATCACGTTGTTATGCGGCGTACAGAGATAGAGGGTATTGCCTACCTGCAGCGGGGTTTGCTGATCTTCAGCACCGTTGCCGGTCGGGCTTTCCGGCGTATCACCGGTATGGAAAGTCCAGGCGACCTGCAGATCCTTCACGTTATCGCGGGTGATCTGCGACAGCGCGACAAAGCGGCTGCCTTCCGGCGTATTACCGTAGTTATCCCAGTTTTTTTGCTCTTCGCCTGCTTTTACCGGCACCAGCGGCAGCGTTTCGCCTTTAAAGGCCACGCTCGGATGCGGCTGGAACATCTGTACCAGCGTCACCACCATCCCGACGGCCAGCACGGCAGCAAAGCCGTAAGACGGTGCGGCCAGCGCCGTTTTGCCTTCACGCTTGCGCAGCGCGGGCCAGGTGATCAGCACCAGCAGCGCCAGTCCGGTCGGCACCATCAGGCGAGAGACCAGCGGCCAGAATTCGGTGCCCACGTCGGCCAGCGCCCAGATCAGGGTGCCGACAAACACCAGCAGGAACAGCACCACCGCAGACGACTTTTTGCGGAAGAACTGGATTGCCGACAGAAGCATGACAATACCGGCAATCAGAAAGTAAGCGCTGCCGCCCAGCGAAAGCAGCTTACCGCCGCCAATCGCAAAGAACAGGCCGACGGCTAACAGCACCAGCCCAAGCAGCACACACCAGATCCCCAACCCTTTTGTCGGGCGGGACGTTGTTTCAGCCATAGAAGAACCCCTCCGGAAAATACAAAGCGCCCGTCCGTCCAGCCACCTGCAAGGCAGGCGCTATCGACGGCGGTCAATGCGCTGAAAATTGTTTTTTTGTAAAGCAAGGTGCGACGGGCACGCATCGGTGCGACAGAGACGACTACCGGATGGCAGCCGTTATTGACGGCGGTCCGCTGCCTGACGGCAGGGAAATTGTAACATTCACGCTACGTTCAAGTGAACAACGAAACGGCAAAGATACATCTAAACAGCATTTTTGCTACAAAACCAGATAAACATACCGGCCACTTACGTGGCCGGTATCGGCTATCAGAAGCGGTAATCCAGCGCCATAAAGTAGCGACGGCCGTCTTCGTTATAGCTGTAGGTGTCCCGGCTCAGATCTTTGTCACCCAGGTTCAGTACGCCGGCGCGAACTTTCACGTTCTTCGTCGCCTGCCAGGCTCCGCCGAGGTTCCAGATCATATAGCCGCCGGGCGTCGCAGAGGCGCTGGTGGTCGCACGTTTCTGCCCGGTGTAGTTACCGGTGAGATAGAAGGACCAGTCGTCCAGCGGCTGCCAGTCCAGGGTACCGTTCGCCGTGTGGAACGGACGATCCGACAGCGGCGCGTTGCCCCCGTTGCTCAGATCCCGCGCATCGGTGTAGGTATAGTTGAGGCTGACTTTCCACTGTTCGTTAAACGGAATTTTCAGCTCCGTCTCCAGCCCCTGGATACGGGCTTTATTAACGTTGTAGTAGCTGAAGACCGGAATATTGCGTCCGTTGGAAGGGTTGGTCCAGAAACCGACGAAGTTGGCATAGTTCGGCGCATCGGTCAGCGAGGCGGTACGGTTGTTGCCAATCATATCCTCGATATTGTTCTGGAAGACGGTGGCACTGGCCTGCACGCCGTCTAGAATGCCCTCTTCACCCGCATAGTAGACGCCCAGCTCAAAGCTTTCACTGGTTTCCGGCTTCAGGTCTTCAGTCCCCACCAGGCGGCAGCTGCCGCGACAGGAGTTGGTGGCCCAGTCCGGATTTAGCTGAAGCAAAGACGGCGCTTTAAAGGCGGTTGCCCAGCCCCCTTTCAGGGTTACGGTATCGGTCGCGCTATAGACCAGATACGCACGCGGGCTCCAGTGATCGCCGTAAGTTTCGTGGTCATCCATACGGATCCCGGCGGTCAGGGCCAGCGGCTCGAAGATACGCCATTCATCTTCAAGGAACAGCGCATACTGATTGGCCGAGGTTTTGCTGCTGTCGCCGCCGGTCAGGTTAACCGGGTCCGTCAGCTCTTCGCGACGCCATTCGCCGCCAATCGTCACCAGCTGATTAATCTCGCCCAGCGGCAGGACATATTTACCGTCCACCGCATTATTACGTGAGGTGATATTGCTGCTGCCGGGATTGCGGTTATCCACTTTCTCGCCGTAGAAGCGCAGTTCGCTATTACCCGTACCCCAGCGGCCATTATGGCTAAGGGAGTAGTTATGGCGTTCAAGGCGGTTACGATCCAGCGAATCGGAGCTACGGTCCTGACGATCGAAGCCGTAACCGAGGCTGAAATCATGATCCTCTGTCGGGGTCCATGCCAGCTCAACGTTGCCGTCCCGGCTGGTGAATCCTTCAATACGCGGCGTCTGTCCCGTGGTGCTTGTTGTGGAAGACTGCTGGCTGTCTTTATCGCGTTTACTGACGCTGCCGTAGGCTTTCATGCCCAGCACGCCGTCAACCAGCGGGCCGCTGGTAAAGAACTGGCCGCTGTTGGTATCACCGCGATCCCGGTGTTCCTGAATGGTGGTGTCCAGACTCAGCGAGCCGGTCCACTCTTTGCCCACTTTGCGGGTGATGATGTTCACCACGCCTCCCAGCGCGTCGGAGCCGTAGAGGGAGGACATCGGCCCGCGCACCACTTCGATACGCTCGATGGCTTCAACCGGGATCCAGTTAAGATCGAAATCGTTATGACGGAAGACCGCTGCGCGGGAGCTGACGCGCTTGCCGTCGATCAGGATCAGCGTATAAGAGCTGTCGAGACCGCGTAGGCTGACACCTTTACGGTTATCCCCTTCGCTGGTCAGCTGTACGCCCGGTACATCGCGCAGCACGTCCTTCAGGTTCTGCACCGGCTTGCGCTGCAGCTCTTCCTGGGTAATCACGCTAATACTGGCGGGGGCATCTTTGAGGTTTTGTTCGGTGGCAGAGGCGGTGACAACCATAGTCTCGCCGTTATCGGCGGCGATAACCGGCACCGCCAGCGTCAATGCGGACGCAAAAAGGCCGCCCCGCATCAGAGGGTTTAACGTAAACATTCCTTATCTCCATGAGCTAGAAAAAATAACAAAAAAATCAAACCGGTATTGCTCACACGGGTATTTATTTCGTCGGCGACGTTGGCTGACGAGAATTATCGTTGGCAGATGTCGTGACGTAGGCGTGCGGGCCGCTTGCCGGGTCCATCATCCTTTTGATTTCGTGCGTAACGATAATGCAAACAATAACAATTATCAATTCAATTGTTATCAGGTATGACAAGAAGGAATGGCGTAACGCGAAGAGATAAAAAAGCCCCCGCACCGGAAGGTACGGGGGCCTGTCATCGTATTCGGGCAGGAACTTACTTTTTAGAATGACCCGGGAACTGCATTTCGCTGTAGCGCACGAAGCGGCTGCCTTTGCTCAGCTTGTAGCCGAACCAGATAATCAGGAATAGCGGGATACCGATATAGGTCGCCATTACGCCGCCCCAGTCAATGGTATCGGCCAGGAAGGCTTCGTAGTTCTGGCCCAGGGTGATCATCAGGCACAGCACAAAGGCGAAGATCGGTCCCAGCGGGAAGAACCCTGAACGGTAAGGCAGCGCGTTCAGATCGTGTCCCTGCAACACAAAACCGCGACGGAAGCGGTAGTGGCTGATAGCAATACCGAGCCAGGCGATAAAGCCGGTCATACCGGAGGTGTTCAGCAGCCACAGGTAGACAGTCTGGTTACCGAACATAGAGGTCAGGAAGCAGAGACCGGCAACAACCGTGGTCGCATACAGCGCGTTACGCGGCACGCCGCCCTTAGACAGACGGGCGAAGATACGCGGGGCTTTACCGTCGCAGGCCAGGGTGTAGAGCATACGGGTAGACGCATACATCCCGGAGTTACCCGCCGACAGTACCGCCGTCAGGATCACCGCATTCATGACCGCCGCCGCAGACAGCAGACCGGCGTGCTGGAAGACCAGGGTAAACGGACTGACGCTGATATCTTTCACGTCGTTGCGCAGCAGGCTCGGGTCGGTGTAGGGAATGATCAGGCTGATAATCAGGATCGCGAACACATAGAACAGCAGGATACGCCAGAATACCTGACGCACCGCGCGCGGGATATTCTTCGCCGGATCTTCGGATTCACCGGCTGCGATACCAATCAGTTCGGTGCCCTGGAAGGAGAAACCGACGATCATCGCCACGCCAATCATCGCCGCAAAGCCACCGGCAAACGGCGCATCGCCCGTCGTCCAGTTGCTCCAGCCCACCGGCTGTGCGCCTTTAAAGATGCCGATAATCATCAGCACGCCGACCACGATAAAGATAATTACCGTGGCGACTTTAATTAATGAGAACCAGTATTCTGCTTCACCGAAGCCTTTTACGGAGATCCAGTTCAGCAGCACGATGGCGGCAAGGAACAGGGCGCTCCAGATCCAGCCCGGCGTATCCGGGAACCACCAGCTCATCACCAGCTGTGCAGCCACAAGGTCAACGGCGATAGTCACCGCCCAGTTGTACCAGTAGTTCCAGCCCAGCGCGAAGCCGAAGCCCTCTTCAACATAATTCTGGCCATAGGTGGCAAAGGAGCCGGACACCGGCATATAGGCCGCCAGCTCGCCGAGGCTGGTCATCAGGAAGTAAACCATCAGACCGATGATCATATAGGATAAAAGCGCGCCGCCCGGGCCCGCCTGAGAGATTGTCGCCCCTGATGCAACAAATAAGCCTGTACCGATGGAACCGCCGATCGCAATCATCGTCAGGTGACGCGCCTTAAGTTCGCGACGGAGCGCGGGCGCTTGTGTGGTTTTAGTTTCGGAAACCATGTGAAAATGCTGTCCATCCAAAAAATGAGGCGCGATTGTAGCAGACCATAAGGCAAGCTTCTGGCACATTCCACGGGTTATAAGACACCTTCATGATCGGCGACGGATTATTAGCAAAGCAGTATCTTTCGCCTGCCGGACAGGCGAAAGTCTTAGCGGCCGCAGTAGTCGAAAAACCGGCTCAGAGCCTGGGAGATATGCTTCTGGCGGTGGTGGATACGCCATAAAGTACGGGTTAAACGCGGCAGCGGAATGGTCACTTCCACCAGGCTGCCGGTGTCCAGCTGCTCGGCAATCACCCGCCGGGACAGACAGCTGATCCCCAGCCCGTGACGCACCGCATGTTTGATCGCCTCGGAATTACCCAGCTCCATGCCCAGATGGAACTGCGGCAGATGAGAGAGCAGTAGATAGTCCACCAGCTCACGCGTGCCGGAGCCGCGCTCTCGCAGGATCCAGGGCGCGGCGGCCAGGCTATGTAACGTCACTTCACTTTTCAGCAGCGGGCTGTCGGGTGCGGCAAAGACCACCAGCTCATCCTCAAGCCAGGGCTCGGCAACAATATCCGCGCTGTGGCACGGGCCTTCAATCAGACCGATATCCACGCGGAAATCGGCCACCGCATTGATCACATCCTGGCTGTTACCCACGCTCAGCTCCAGCGGCAGATCCGGGAAGTCGCGGCGATAGCGGGCAATCACCTCCGGCATAATGTAGTTGCCGATGGTGCTACTGGCGTAGACCCGGATCGCGCCGTTCTCTTCGCGGAAAAGCTGCTCGATTTCCGTCGCCTGCTCAAGTACGCCCAGCGCCCGCGGATAGAGCAGCCGCCCGTGTTCGTTGACCACCAGCCGTTTACCGACCCGGTCAAACAGCTGCACGCCGAGCTGCCCTTCCAGGTCCGTCAGCGCCGCGCTGACCGCCGACTGGGAGAGCGCCAGCCGCTGGGATGCCTGGGTGGTGGAGCCGCTTTTCAGCACTTCAGCAAAGACTTCAAGTTGTCGCAGGGTGATATGCATAGGGAGGTCCGCAGCGCGTGGCATTAACCACTTATTCAGATTGATTATAAATATATAATCAATTTTATTTTTAAGCCAGCCCGCCGTAACCTTTTATCCAGAGAAAGGAGAAGGTGATGACAGCATTAACACTACACCCACAACATAACGTATTACGCCACTACGCGCCGGGTCTTATCCTGAGCCTGCTGGTCGCCGGTATTGCCCTGTGGGCCGGAAACAACCCCGCCATTTCCGCCGCCGGGTTCAGCGCCCTGACGCTGGCCATTCTGCTGGGAATGGTGTTGGGCAATACGCTGTATCCGCGAATAGACGAGCACTGCAGCGGCGGGGTGATCTTTGCAAAGCAGCATCTGCTGCGCCTCGGCATTATCCTTTACGGCTTTCGCCTGACGTTTTCGCAAATTGCTGAAGTCGGCGTCAGCGGGCTGGTTATCGATGCCTTAACGCTTATCAGCACCTTTGCGCTGGCCTGTTTTGTCGGAAAAAAACTCTTCGGGCTGGACAGAGAAACCTGCTGGCTAATTGGCGCCGGGAGCAGTATCTGTGGCGCGGCGGCGGTACTGGCCAGTGAGCCGGTGATCAAAGCCCGCGCCGATAAGGTGACGGTCGCCGTTGCCACGGTGGTGATTTTTGGCACCCTGGCGATTTTCCTCTACCCTGCCCTCTGGCCGCTGCTGTCGCGCTGGTTCAGCCCGGAGGCCTACGGCATCTATATGGGATCGACGATGCACGAAGTCGCCCAGGTGGTCGCCGCAGGACACGCGGTCGGTCCGGAAACCGAAAGCGCGGCGGTGATTGCCAAAATGCTGCGGGTCATGATGCTGGCTCCCTTCCTGATTTTCCTTAGCGCCAGGATCAAGGCCACCAGCACCACGACACAGGGCGGCAAAATCACCATTCCGTGGTTCGCGGTACTGTTTATTCTGGTGGCGATCTTCAACTCGTTTTCCCTGCTGCCAGCAGGGCTGGTCCACCTGCTGGTGACCCTGGATACGCTGCTGCTGGCGATGGCGATGGCGGCGCTGGGACTGACCACCCACGTCAGCGCCCTGAAAAAAGCCGGGGTTAAGCCCCTGCTGATGGCGCTGATGCTCTTTGTCTGGCTGATCGTCGGCGGCGGTGCGATTAATCTGCTGGTTCAGGCGGTGATGGCATAAACCACTACATACTCCCCGGTAAGACCCGCTATGATGACAGGCTGTTCCCCCTGGCGGGTTTAACCAGGAGTTTGAAAATGAAATATACCGGAGCGCACGTTAGCGCCTCCGGCGGTGTTGCCAACGCCGCCATCCGCGCCGCTGAAATCGGCGCAACGGCCTTTGCCCTGTTTACCAAAAATCAGCGTCAGTGGCGTGCAGCCCCGCTGACGAATGACACCATCGACGAGTTTAAAGCCGCCTGTGAGAAGTACAACTTTAAACCCGGACAGATCCTGCCCCACGACAGCTATCTGATTAACCTCGGCCACCCGGTGGAAGAGGCGCTGGAGAAGTCCCGCGAGGCCTTTATCGATGAGCTGCAGCGCTGCGAACAGCTGGGGCTGACGCTGCTGAATTTCCATCCCGGTAGCCATCTGCAGCAGATCGATGAAGACGCCTGCCTGGCGCGGATCGCCGAGTCGATTAATATCGCCCTGGACCAGACCAAAGGGGTGACGGCGGTCATTGAGAATACCGCCGGTCAGGGCAGCAACCTCGGCTTTAAGTTCGAGCATCTGGCGGCGATTATCGACGGCGTGGAAGATAAATCCCGCGTTGGCGTCTGTATCGATACCTGCCATGCTTTCGCCGCCGGGTACGACCTGCGCAGTGCGGAAGAGTGTGCAAAGACCTTCGCGGAATTTGAGCGGATCGTCGGCTTTAAGTATCTGCGCGGTATGCACCTGAACGATGCGAAAAGTGCCTTTGGCAGCCGGGTTGACCGTCACCATAGCCTGGGAGAAGGCAATATCGGCCACGACGCGTTTCGCTGGATTATGCAGGACAGCCGCTTCGACGGTATTCCGCTGATCCTGGAAACCGTTAACCCGGATATCTGGGCGGAAGAGATTGCCTGGCTCAACGCGCAGCAAACGGCTTCTGCCGTCGTCTGACGTCGAGTGAAAAAAAGGGCCGATAGCGTTTCGCTATCGGCCCTTTTTATTTGTGTCGCGAATTACGCCGCTTTAGCAACCGCAGCCGCTTCAGGACGTTTCAGCACGGCGTAGGAGAGACCGGCCACCAGCGTACCGGCGACAATCGCCAGCAGGTAACCGAGCACCGGCGTGATTGCGCCAGGGATCAGCAGCACGAACAGACCACCGTGCGGTGCCATCAGCTTCGCGCCAATCATCATGGAGATCGCCCCGGTCACCGCGCCACCAACGATACAGCACGGCAGAACGCGCATCGGATCGCGGGCAGCAAACGGAATCGCCCCTTCAGAGATAAAGCACAGACCCAGAACCAGAGCGGCTTTGCCCCCTTCCTGCTGACCTTTATCAAATTTGTTGCGTACCACCAGCGTCGCCAGGCCCATGGCCAGCGGCGGCACCATACCGGCAGCCATAATGGCAGCCATTGGTGCGTAGGTCTGGGTACTCAGCAGGCCAACGCCGAATGCGTAAGCCGCTTTGTTTACCGGACCACCCATATCGGTACACATCATACCGCCGAGGATTGCACCCAGCAGGACCGCGTTAGCGGTGCCCATGGTCTGCAGCCAGTGGGTCAGGCCTTCCAGGATGCCGGCAACCGGTTTACCGATCAGGTAGATCATCGCCAGACCCACAATCAGGCTGGAGAAGAGCGGAATGATCAGAATCGGCTTCAGCGCTTCCATACTCGTCGGCAGCTTCACTTTCTGGCTAATCGCTTTCGCCACGTAGCCCGCAAGGAAACCAGCGATGATCCCGCCAATAAAGCCGGAACCGGTGCTCACGGCGAGCATACCGCCGATCAGACCCGGCGTGAGGCCAGGACGGTCAGCAATGGAGAAGGCAATATAACCGGCCAGGACCGGCACCATCAGGGCGAAGGCAGAACCGCCCCCGATCTGCATCAGCGCAGCGGCAAGGGTATCCGGCGTTTTAAAGGCTTCGATACCGAAAGCAAACGAGAGCGCAATACACAGACCACCGGCCACGACCATCGGCAGCATGTAGGATACGCCGGTCAGCAGGTGACGGTAGGCACCGGCACTCTCTTTCTTATCGCTGGCGGTGGAGGCCGCCTGACCCGAAGGCTGATAAGGTTTGGCTTCCGCCTGCGCCTTGTCGAGCTCCTGAGCCGTTTTCTTCAGCGCCAGACCGGTGGTGGTGCGGTACATCGGCTTACCGGCAAACTTCGCCAAGTCCACTTCGATATCCGCCGCCACGATCACCAGATCGGCTTCTGCCACCTCTTCCGGGGTGATGGCATTGCCCGCACCCACGGAGCCACGGGTTTCCACTTTCACCCACCAGCCGCGTTTTTTCGCTTCGGTTTCGATCGCTTCCGCCGCCATAAAGGTGTGCGCCACGCCGGTCGGACAGGCGGTAATCGCCACGACGCGTTTCACGCCACCGCTTGCTGCCGGTGCCGCAGCAGCCGAAGCCACGTAAGCGCTGGCATTGTTTTTAGCTTCACTCAGAAACAGTTCCGGGTGGGCCACCGCACGGTTGATGTCGCCCAGGAAAACCTGTTTGCCATTCAGCGCGCTATCAGCAGGTACAGCAGAGCCCAGGACGATAGCCAGTTCGGCTTCGTTCGGGTTTTCAGTCAATTCGAGCTGCGCTTTTTGCGCAGCTGCACCGAGTAGGGTCTTCGCCATCCAGGCGCGGGCCTGCCCGAGTCCAGCATCAATAATCAGCAGCGTTTTCATTATGTCTCTCCTGCCGTTAATTAAAGGGTTGTAAGTCAACGCGCGCCATCATCGCGGCTAACTGGGTACGGTCGGTAATGCCAACGTTACTCTGACTGACCGCAAGCGCAGCAACGGCGGTAGCCAGGCGTAAGGTATGTTCACTGGATTCACGCATCAGCAGGCCGTAAATCAGTCCACCCACCATGGAATCCCCGGCACCGACGGTGCTGACGACCTCCACTGATGGCGGTTTGGCGATCCATTCACCGGAAGCGTTTACCCACAGTGCGCCTTCGGCACCCAGCGAGATCACCACATGAGCAATTCCCTGTTCACGCAGCGCATGCGCCGCTTCAATCACGTCCTTCATAGCAGGCAATTTACGGCCCGCCCAGATTTCCAGTTCACGACGGTTTGGTTTCACCAGCCACGGCGCCGCTTTCAGACCGGCAACCAGCGCTTCGCGGCTGCTGTCGAAAATAATGCACGGGCACTGGCTGCGCAGGCGCGTCATCCAGTCGGTGAAAGCCTCAGGGCTGACGCCGGACGGCAGACTGCCGCTGACGCAGACCATATCGAACTGTCCCAGCCAGCTCAGGGAGTCGTTAACAAAACGTTCCCAGTCGGCCGGGGTCACTTCGAAGCCGGAGAAGTTAAAGTCGGTGACTTCACCGTCTTTTTCCGTCAGCTTAACGTTGATGCGGGTACGGCCCTGCACCACCTGAAAACGGTTCGCAATGCCCAGTTCGCTGAACAGCTGCTGAAAGCCATCCTGGTTGTCTTTACCGAGGAAACCGCCCACGGTCACGTCGATGCCAAGATCCTTCAGAACCTTAGCCACGTTAATCCCTTTCCCCGCCGCGTGCAGACCGGTGGTGCGCACCAGGTTTACTTCGCCACGTTCAACTTCCGGGGTAAAACCGACCAGGTCATAGGCCGGGTTCAGCGTAATGGTTGCGACGCGACGGCTCATGCTGCACCCTCCCCAAGACCGGAAGAGATGGCTTCGCCAATGGCAATCAGCGCCTGTTCAGCATCATCACCCTGAGCGGTAAAGCGCAGACGATGGCCTTTCTTCACGCCCAGCGCGACAACCTTCATCAGGCTGCGGCCGTTGGCCGGTTTGCCGGTACCGTCGAGGTTAGTCACGGTGATTTCGCTGGTGAACTGCTTAATGGTATTGACCAGCATGGTGCCCGGACGGGCGTGCAGGCCGTGCTCGTTACGGATCACAAACTCGGCGGTCAGCAGATCGTCAGCCAGCGCATCGTCGCTGGTCAGCAGCGCCAGCAGCGTGGCGGCGTCGGCGTTCAGCAGACGGTCAGCCTTATTGTTCAGCAGCAGGTCGCTCAGGCGCTTCAGCACCGCTACCGGCTGGGCGTCGGTCTGGGCGACGGTCACCAGCAGCGCGGCGCGCTCGCCGTTCACCTCAAACGCCTGTGCGGCACGGCTCACGGCGACGGCGCTGCGCAGGTTGCCTTCGGCGCTGTCGTTCAGCCAGATGCCCTGGCCGAGGTTCATCGGCTGTTCGCTGACGGTGCGTGCAACAAAGGTCGCATCCACCGCGCCCGCTTCTTTCAGACGACCGGCGTTCAGCGCCTGCAGGGTCACCAGATCGCCGGTCACCACGTCCAGGGTCAGCGTATCGTTGTCCAGTTTCAGGCTGCTGCTCTGTTTTTCACCCATCAGCAGGGCGCGCAGCTCTTCCGCGGTCGTCGCCGCTTTCAGCTGTTCAGCCACGCTGTCGTCGCTCAGCACATGGGTCAGCTGACGCAGCAGGCCAAGGTGCTCATCGGAGCTGGCGGCAATACCAATCGCCACCCACGCAACCTGACCCTCACCCCACTCCACGCCCTGCGGGAACTGGTAAACCTGGACGCCGGTTTTCAGCACCTGGTCACGGGTATCGGTGGTGCCGTGCGGAATGGCAATACCGTTGCCAAGGAAAGTCGATGTCTGCTGCTCGCGAGCCAGCATGCCCTCAACATAACCACCGGATACGTTGCCCGCCTGCACCAGCGCGGCGGCAATCTGCCGAATGGCCTCTTCTTTATTCCCCGCCTGCTGGCCGGGATGGATATCCTGAACAGATAACTGGAACATGGTTCCTCTCTCCTGCTTTATTGAATCGTTTCAGCCATTTGGGGTGGAAATGCGTCCCCCCGATCCGGACTGAGTTAAGAAACAACGCTGAAACGTTTCAAGGAGTTTCAGCATTTGCCTGCTATCCTGCAAGAAAAGTCATCATTCGCATATTGAAATTTTGAGGTACTGCACATTTTCTCCTTCTGAGGGGTCAAAATGCTGAACGGGCGCGCCGTGACGTAAGCAAAATTTCAGCAACGTCAGCCCTCGCTCTCTTTCAGCCCGTATTAGCATTTTAGTTATTCACGCTATTTTTGATTCTGCTGGCTGTTTATTTTTTAGCATGCGGCGTAAACTCCGGCGTCCTCCACTATTGCTGATACAGAAACATGCATACGCCCTCTGCCGCCGCCAGGCCCTCGTTTGATACGACCTCCGCCGCCTTTTTAATTGTCGCCTTTCTGACGGGGATCGCCGGTGCGCTACAAACCCCGACTCTGAGCCTCTTTCTGACCAACGAGGTTCACGCGCGTCCGGCCATGGTCGGCTTCTTTTTTACCGGCAGCGCCATTATCGGCATTCTGGTCAGCCAGTTTCTGGCCGGTCGCTCCGATCGTAAAGGTGACCGCAAAAGCCTGATTATGCTCTGCTGCCTGCTTGGCGTACTGGCCTGCCTGCTGTTTGCCTGGAACCGTAACTATTTTGTCCTGCTGTTTGTCGGCGTCTTCCTCAGCAGCTTTGGCTCAACGGCGAACCCGCAGATGTTTGCCCTGGCGCGTGAACACGCCGACCGGACCGGGCGGGAAGCGGTGATGTTTAGCTCGATACTGCGCGCCCAGGTCTCGCTGGCGTGGGTAATTGGTCCCCCGCTGGCCTACGCGCTGGCGATGGGTTTTGGCTTTACCACCATGTATCTCAGCGCCGCGGTGGCCTTTATTGTCTGCGCCGCGATGGTCCGGCTGTTCTTGCCTTCAATGCCGAAAATTCAGCAGTCGGCAACGGGCAGCGTCGAGGCCCCGCGCCGCAACCGTCGCGACGCGCTGCTGCTGTTTGTTATCTGTACCCTGATGTGGGGCACCAACAGTCTCTACATTATTAATATGCCGCTGTTTATTATTAATGAGCTGCATCTGCCGGAGAAGCTGGCGGGGCTGATGATGGGTACCGCCGCCGGGCTGGAGATCCCGACAATGCTGATCGCCGGTTACTACGCTCGTCGTTTTGGGAAGCGCTTCCTGATGCGTATTGCGGTGGTCGCCGGGGTGCTGTTTTATCTGCTGATGCTGAACGTCCATACCCCTGCCCTGCTGCTGGCAGTACAGCTGCTGAACGCCATCTATATCGGTATTCTGGCGGGGATTGGGATGATCTATTTTCAGGATTTGATGCCCGGCCAGGCCGGTTCAGCGACCACGCTCTATACCAATACCACCCGCGTGGGCTGGATTATCGCCGGATCGCTTGCCGGTATCGCCACGGAGATCTGGGATTATCATTCGGTATTCTGGATAGCGCTGGTGATGAGCGTGCTGGCAAGCGGCTGCCTGCTGCGGATCAAAGACGTTTAAGGTGCGGTTAGCTGCTCAAGGTGGATCAGAAAATCCATCGCTTTTTGTCGCGAACTGCCGCACATCTCTGCCGAGGGTTTGAGGCCCGCGCAGACCTTCGGACGCAGAGGCGAGCCGAAGATTTTACAGCGCTGCTGTGCGTCGAGCTGAACGCAGGGCGTATTGGCCGGTTTGCCGTCTGGCATGCCGGGGATCGGGCTGGAAATGGACGGCGCGGTACAGCATGCGCCACAATCAATACGGCATTCCATAAGGGCGCGCTCGCGGTGGTGGGTGCGGCACACTACCTCTTTTATCGGAGGAACGCAAAACCCGCTAATTCCACTTGCCAGCAAGGGTCCTCGCGAGTAGTTTGTCGCGATATTTTAGTCAATTTGGTTAAACAGGATTATCGCAATGCCAAGAGCGAACGAGATCAAAAAAGGTATGGTGCTGAATTACAACGGCAAGCTGCTGATTGTGAAAGATATCGATATTCAGTCACCGAGCGCCCGCGGCGCTGCGACGCTGTATAAAATGCGTTTTGCCGACGTCCGTACCGGTCTGAAAGTCGAAGAGCGTTTTAAGGGTGACGATATCGTCGATACCGTAACGCTGACCCGCCGCTACGTTGACTTCTCCTACATTGACGGCAACGAATACGTCTTTATGGATAAAGAAGACTACACGCCGTATACCTTTACCAAAGACCAGATTGAAGATGAGCTGCTGTTTATCCCGGAAGGCGGGATGCCGGATATGCAGGTTCTGACCTGGGACGGCCAGCTGCTGGCGCTTGAGCTGCCGCAGACCGTCGATCTGGAAATCGTTGAGACCGCACCGGGCATTAAAGGTGCATCCGCCAGCGCCCGTAACAAACCGGCGACCCTGACCACCGGCCTGGTGGTGCAGATCCCGGAATACCTCGGCCCGGGTGAAAAAATTCGCATTCATATCGAAGAGCGCCGCTATATGGGCCGCGCCGACTAATAAATGCAAAAAGGGACAGTTTTCACTGTCCCTTCTTCAATGCCCCGCCCGCTTACAGCAGTTCAGGGAATTTGGTCATTTTCAGCGCCAGTTCAACCCCGCGCACTTCCGCCATGCCTTTCAGACGCCCAATCGCCGAATAACCCGGGTTGGTTTTCTTACGCAGATCGTCCAGCATCTGGTGGCCGTGATCCGGTCGGAACGGGATGGGACGCAGATCGCCTGCCCGCTTACGACGCACCTCTTCGCTCAGAATCGCCTCAACCACCGCCACCATATTCACGTCGCCGCCCAGGTGAGCCGCTTCGTGGAAGGTTTTCGGGTTCTCTTCGCGCAGCGTGGCCCGCAGATGGGTAAAGTGAATACGGTCGCCGAAGGTTTCAATCATCCGCACCAGGTCGTTATCGGCGCGCACGCCGTAGGAGCCGGTACACATGGTGAAGCCGTTGTTGATGCTGTCGACAGCCTCTTTCAGCCACTGCATATCTTCAATCGTGGAGACAATGCGCGGCAGGCCGAGGATCGGCCGCGGCGGATCGTCCGGGTGTACCGCCAGGCGTACGCCAGCCTCTTCCGCCACCGGTACGATAGCGCGCAGGAAGTGGGCCATATTGTCCCGCAGCTGCGCTTTGTCGATCCCGTTATACTCCGCCAGACGAGCGCGGAACTGATCGAGGGTGTAGCCCTCTTCGGCACCCGGCAAACCGGCAATAATATTGCCCGTCAGCTTATCGACGTCCGCCTGAGACATGGCGTTAAAGCGGGCCTGCGCCTGCTGCTGCTCTTGTGCACTGTAATCCGCTTCTGCACCCGGGCGCTTGAGGATATGCAGCTCAAACGCGGCGAAGGCGATCTGGTCGAAACGCAGCGCTTTTGAGCCGTCCGGCAGCTGATATTCCAGGTCGGTACGCGTCCAGTCGAGGATCGGCATAAAGTTGTAGCACACGGTATCGATGCCGCAGACCGCAAGGTTGCGGATGCTCTGCTGGTAGTTGGCGATCCAGGTATCACACTGCCCGCTGTGGGTTTTAATGTCTTCGTGAACCGGGATGCTCTCAACCACTGACCAGGTCAGCCCTTTTTCAGCCAGCTCGGCCTGACGCTTTTTAATCTCTTCCACCGGCCAGACCTGGCCATTAGGAATATGATGCAGGGCGGTCACCACCCCGGTCGCGCCCGCCTGTCGGACATCGTCAAGAGAGACCGGATCGTTCGGCCCGTACCAACGCCAGGTTTGCTCCATCGCTTCACCTCTTTTAAGTTGTTATACCAATAAAGTGCAAGATAATGACGACTACCATACATGCTAGCCAAAAACAGGCAAGTGCCTGCGCCACCATTGATTGATCCAGCTCACATTCCCGCTATATTTAAGGCACACCAATTCAAATTGCTGTCATATAACTTTACACTGCCGATGTTAATTACTGGTTAAGCAGGTGTTTAAATAATGAAGACCATTGCCACAGTTTCGCTTCCCGACAGCGTGCGGCAGCCCCGTTACGATCGCCAGAATCTGCAATCGCGGATCGTCCATTTTGGCTTCGGCGCTTTTCATCGCGCCCATCAGGCCCTGCTGACCGACAGGGTACTCAACGCCCAGGGCGGCGACTGGGGGATCTGCGAAATCAGCCTGTTTAGCGGCGACCAGCTGATGAGTCAGCTTCGCGCTCAGGACCATCTTTTTACCGTGCTGGAGAAAGGCGCGGACGGGAATCAGGCCATTATTGTCGGTGCCGTAAAAGAGTGTCTGAATGCAAAACTGGACTCGCTCCCGGCAATTATAGAAAAATTCTGCGAGCCGCAGGTGGCGATTGTCTCCCTGACCATTACCGAAAAAGGCTACTGTATCGACCCGGCCACCGGCCAGCTGGATCTCAGCCAACCGCGGATCGTGCACGATCTGCAGCATCCTGAAGAACCTCACTCCGCGCCGGGCATTCTGGTTGAAGCCCTGCATCGCCGCCGCGAACGCGGCCTGCCCGCCTTTACCGTACTGCCCTGTGACAATATTCCCGACAACGGCAAATTGGTGAAAAACGCCGTGCTGGGAATGGCGCAAAAGCGCTCGGACTCGCTGGCGGTGTGGATTGCTGAAAACGTCAGCTTCCCCGGCACCATGGTCGACCGTATTGTCCCGGCGGCCACCCCGGAATCGCTGGCGGAAATTAGCGATGTGCTGGGCGTGGACGATCCCTGCGCGATCAGCTGCGAGCCGTTTATTCAGTGGGTGGTTGAAGACCATTTTGTCGCCGGGCGTCCAGAGTGGGAAATTGCGGGCGTGCAGATGGTCGACGACGTGCTGCCCTGGGAGCAAATGAAGCTGCGGATGCTCAACGGTAGCCACTCCTTCCTTGCCTGGCTGGGCTATCTGGCCGGTCACGCGCATATTAGCGACTGTATGGCCGACGAGGTTTTCAAAACCGCCGCACGTCGCTTAATGCTGGATGAACAGGCCCCGACCCTGCGTATCATCGGAGTCGATTTAACGGAGTATGCCGACAGCCTGATTACGCGCTTCAGCAATCCGGCGCTGAAGCATCGCACCTGGCAAATCGCCATGGACGGCAGTCAGAAACTGCCGCAGCGCATGCTGGAAGGCATCCGGGTTCATCTGCAGCGGGAGAGCAGTTGGCCGCTGCTGGCGCTGGGCGTCGCCGGCTGGATGCGCTACGTCAGCGGTGTGGATGATGCGGGTGAGAATATCGACGTCCGCGATCCGCTGGCCGATAAAATCCGCGCCATTGTTGAAACCAGCAGCGAAGCCGAGCGCGTCACGGCCCTGCTGGGGCTGAGCGAAATCTTCGGCAACGACTTATCCCGACAGTCCGTCTTCGTCGATGCCGTCAGCCAGGCCTGGGATCGACTGTGTCGTCTCGGTGCCCGCGAGGCGGTGGCGCAAGCCCTTACGCGTTAACATTCACTGCGCTTTAGCGGACGGAAGCGTGATTCCGTCCGCGATGACACTTCTCTTTTCCCCTTTTTTTCGCCAGGATAACCGGAACTGTTACAACATTACATTTCCTGGAGTTAACGTGACCAGAACCAACCTGATTACCGGTTTCCTCGGCAGCGGCAAAACCACCTCTGTTTTACACCTTCTCGCCAGTAAGCCGGAGGGGGAAAAGTGGGCCGTGCTGGTGAATGAATTCGGTGAGGTCGGTATCGATGGCGCCCTGCTGGCCGACAGCGGCGCGTTGCTGAAAGAGATCCCCGGCGGCTGTATGTGCTGCGTCAACGGCCTGCCGATGCAGGTCGGGCTGAACACCCTTCTACGCCAGGGCAAGCCGGACAGGCTGCTGATTGAACCGACCGGGCTGGGCCATCCGAAACAGATCCTCGATATGCTGGGCGCGGCGGTTTATGAGCCCTGGATCGATCTGCGTGCCACCCTGTGCCTGCTGGATCCCCGCCAGCTACTGGATGAAAAAGCGGTGAACAATGAAAACTTCCGCGACCAGCTGGCGGCGGCCGATATTATCGTCGCCAACAAAGCCGACAGGGCAACCCCGGAGAGCGAGCAGGCGCTGACAACCTGGTGGGAAGCCAACGGCGGCGATCGCGCGCAGGTTGTGACCACCCAGGGCGTGATCGATGTTGCCCTGCTTGATCAACCCCGCCGCAATACGGCCCCGCTCCCCGCCAGCGCCGCCCATCAGCACGCTCACGCGTCGAACAAAGGGCTTGCCGCCCTCAGCCTGCCGGGCAATCAACGCTGGCGTCGCAGCCTGAATCAGGGCCAGGGCTATCAGGCCTGCGGCTGGATTTTCGATGACGCGACCGTCTTCGACACCATCGGTCTGCTGGAGTGGGCGCGGCTGGCCCCGGTCGACAGGGTTAAAGGCGTGATGCGTATTGCCGAAGGGCTGGTGCGGGTTAACCGCCAGGGTCAGGACTTCCATATTGAGACGCAGAGCGTGGCTCCGCCGGACAGCCGTATTGAGCTGATCACCGACGCGGACGCGGACTGGAACGCCCTGCAATCGGCCTTGTTGAAGCTTCGTTTATAGATGTAATTGTAAAGTGACGGCGTAATTCATAAATCCTGGTTATATGATGAAAACCCGTCTCCCTCTTATCCTGCTGCTTAACGCCGCAGGACTGGCTCTTTTTTTATCCTGGTATCTGCCGGCTCAGCACGGCTTCTGGTTTCCGCTGGACAGCGCGATTTTTCATTTCTTTAACCAGGGGCTGGCGCAGAGCCGCAGCTATGCATGGCTGCTGGCGATCATCAATAACCGGGCCTTCGATGCCTGTTCCCTGCTGGCCATGGGCTGCCTGATGCTGAGTTTCTGGCGCGCAGGCGACCAGGCCGAGCGTCGCCGCATTGTGATTATCGGTCTGGTCATGCTGGCTGCGGCGGTGATCGTCAATCAGCTGGCCCAGGGCCTGATGCCGGTCAAACGCGCGAGCCCAACCCTGTTCTTCCCGGATAGCCTGCGGGTCAGCCAGCTGCTGAATCTGTCGACCAAAGACGCGTCGCGCGACAGTTTCCCCGGCGATCACGGTATGATGCTGCTTATATTCACCACATTTATGTGGCGATATTTTGGCCGTAAAGCCTTCGGTGTTTCCCTGATTATTTTTGTGGTCTTCTCTTTCCCACGCGTAATGGCAGGGGCTCACTGGTTCAGCGATATTGCCGTCGGATCGCTGTCGGCGGTATTAATTGGCATGCCGTGGATCCTGTTAACGCCGCTTAGCGATCGCGGCATCCGCCTGGCCGACCGTCATCTTCCCCGCAGAAAAAACAATAAAACAACAATTAAATAACATTATTATCGGGGATTCTTTTCAATCCCCGATCTGCTTTTTTTCACACTTAATTCAAACTGTCATTTTTTGGTAATAATTTTCGCCTTTCAAATGAATCAATTGGCTGAATTAGCGCCTTTAATGCTGCTATTTTGAGCTATTCCGGATTTTCACTTTCTGTATCATATTTTCTTATATGAAATCACATAAAAGCCCTCGCAATGCCCGGATTGATCGGGTAATCTCGGTCAGGCTTTGCAAAAAGAGCTCTATTTACGCGGCTGGCAGGTTGTTTTGTGCGTTAAACCACAGATTTAGCGCAGCAGAATTGTCTTATGTCCGGCAGCTAATTAGTCTCGACGCGTTTGGCATTTTTTATAACGATCTATCGTTAAGGACTTCAAGGGAAAACAAACAAAATGGTCACATCTCAACCAATTGTGAGATATATCTTGCGGGCACTCCCCGCGTTAGCAGTAGCGGTACTGCTTTCAGCATGTACGACAACGAATACCGCAAAGAATAATGTACACCCCGAGACGCGTGCAGTGGTTGGTGAAGAGACTTCATCACTGCAAGCCTCTCAGGATGAGTTCGAAACCATGGTGCGTAATCTCGACGTTAAAACGCGCCTGATGGAACAATATGCCAGCTGGAAAGGCGTGCGTTACCGCCTCGGTGGCGACACTAAACGCGGTGTCGATTGTTCCAGTTTCGTTCAGCGGACCTTCCGCGAACAGTTTGGTTTAGAACTGCCGCGTTCAACCTGGGAACAGCAGGAAACGGGCAAGTCCGTATCGCGCACTAGCCTGCGCACGGGCGATCTGGTCCTGTTCCGCGCCGGTTCAACTGGTCGCCACGTCGGTATCTATATCGGCAACAACCAGTTCGTTCATGCTTCCACCAGCAGCGGCGTCACTATTTCAAATATGGACGAGCCGTACTGGAAGAAGCGCTATAACGAAGCGCGCCGCGTTCTGAGTCGTTCTTAATATGCTATCTGGTTGTTGGTTTTCCCTTGGCTAACAACAGAAAGAAAAGCACTGCTCCGGCAGTGCTTTTTTTTTGATGCATCAAATGCAATAGCAGAGTAAATTCATATCTGGCTGCGCTTTTGCAGGCTATAGTCTTTGAAATCAAGTTGTTGAGCCGGTATCACGGCTACGGGATCCGTCTCTATGTTCACCCGCTACTTCTCGACCGGTCGTAAAGTGCTGCTGGCCAGTATTCTGGCGGGGCTGATCATTGCGCTGATAGCCGGCGGCCTGCAGTTTATGCTGCTGCAGCAAAAGCGGGAAGCCCGCTTCGATATCCTTATCAGCGACCTGCACAGCTACCTCGTGGACTACTTCGACGAGCTGCGTAATTCGATTAACTCGCTGCAGCCACTCACCCTGAATACCTGCGAAGATGTCGCCTCAGAGCTCACCTCACGCGCCGCCTTTAGCCTCAATGTTCGCGCCTTTTTACTGGTCAAAGAGGGTAACGCCTTCTGTTCCTCTGCAACCGGGTCAATGGATGTCCCGCTGACGGAACTGGTCAGCCAGATTGATGTAAATAAAGATCTTGATATGGCGATCCTGCCCGGAACGCCGATGATGCCCGATAAACCGGCTATCGCTCTGTGGATACGCAGTCCCCTGCTGGATGAACGCGGTATCTTTACCACCATTAACGTTAACCTGACGCCCTGGCTGCTCTACTCCGCCCGGCAAAATGATTTTACCGGCATGGCGCTGGTCGTTAATCACGTGGCACTCTCCACCTTCTCTGAGCGTTTGATTAACCCGGATGAGCTTGGGCAGTCTCCGAGCCGCCGCGCCCGTATTGAAGGGCTACCGATGGATATCTATCTCTATGCCGAGAAGTGGCCGGAAGAGAATACCAACCTGACCCTGCTGATTGGCACCATGGCCGGTTTAATCGGTGGCCTGCTCTGCTTCTATATTATGACGGTGCGTCTGCGACCGGGAAAAGAGATCCTGACCGCCATCAAGCGGGACCAGTTTTATGTGGTGTATCAGCCGGTGGTCGATGCGCAAAAAATGGAAATTCAGGGCGTGGAAGTACTGATGCGCTGGAAGCACCCGGTTGCCGGTGAAATCCCCCCGGACGCCTTTATTAATTTCGCCGAAGCTCAGCAGCTGATCGTGCCTTTAACGCACCACCTGTTCCGGCTGATTGCCCGCGATGCGCCCATTCTGCAAACCCTGCTTCCGCCGGGTGCCAAACTCGGCGTCAATATAGCCCCCAGCCACCTTCACGCGGACAGTTTCCAGCAGGATATGCGCCAGTTTTCTGCCTCTCTGCCGGATAACTATTTCCAGGTGGTGCTGGAGATTACCGAGCGCGGGATGCTGCATTACCAGGAAGCCAGCCGTCTGTTTGAATGGCTGCATGATGAGGGGTTTGAAATCGCTATTGATGACTTCGGCACCGGTCACAGCTCGCTGATTTATCTTGAGCGCTACACCTTTGATTATCTGAAAATCGACAGGGGTTTTGTCAGCGCTATCGGCACCGAAACCGTGACGTCGCCGGTGCTTGACGCCGTGCTGATGCTGGCAAAACGGCTCAATATGGTGATGGTCGCCGAAGGGGTTGAGACCGAGGAACAGGCCAACTGGCTGCGCAGCCAGGGCGTTCAGTTCCTGCAGGGATACTGGATGAGCCGCCCGCTGCCGCTGCAACAGCTGGTCGAGCAGCATGACGCGAAGGCGAAATATTTCACATCCTCCTGAGCGTCACTTATTATTCAACGACAAGAGGCTGGCCCGTGCGGGGTCTGCCGGGATACAGGATAACCTCCGGATATGTTTTTGCGGTTGCCGTTACTGTTAATTGCGCTGTTCAGTTTCACCTCACAGGCGCAAACCATCAAAGAAAGCTACGCATTCGCGGTGATCGGCGAGCCGAAATACGCCATTAACTTTACGCATTTCGATTACGTGAACCCCGCCGCGCCCAAGGGCGGCACCATGACCATGTCCGCGATTGGGACCTTTGATAATTTTAACCGCTTTGCCATGCGCGGCAATCCGGGCGCCCGTACCGACGCGCTGTACGATACCCTCTTTACCACGTCTGACGACGAGCCTGGCAGCTACTATCCTCTGGTCGCCGAGATGGCACGCTACGCCGATGACTATTCGTGGGTGGAAATCAGTATTAATCCGCAGGCCCGCTTCCACGACGGCAGCCGGATGAAAGCCAGCGACGTGGTGTTTACCTTTAACAAGTTTATGACCGAGGGCGTGCCGCAGTTCCGCCTCTACTATAAGGGTACTACGGCAAAGGCCGTCTCCCCGCTGACCGTGCGTATTGAGCTGGGCACGCCGGGTAAAGAGAACATGCTCAGCCTCTTCTCGCTGCCGGTGATGCCGGAAGCCTTCTGGCGCGACCATAAGCTCAATGAACCCCTGCCCCGCCCGCCGCTCTCCAGCGGACCTTATAAAATCAGCGCCTGGCGAATGGGTCAGTATATTACCTATACGCGAGTAAAAGATTACTGGGCGGCAGATCTGCCGGTTAATCGCGGGCGCTGGAATCTCGATACGATCCGCTACGACTACTATCTCGACGATAACGTCGCCTTCGAGGCCTTTAAAGCCGGGGCTTTCGACCTGCGTACCGAGACCAGCGCTAAAAACTGGGCGACTCGCTATATCGGTAAAAACTTTACTAACGGCCATATCGTGAAGGAATCCTTCGCCAACGACTCAACCCAGGATACGCGCTGGATGGCGTTTAATATCCAGCGTCCGATATTCAGCGACCGTCGGGTCCGCGAAGCCATTACTTACGCCTTCGACTTCGAATGGATGAACAAGGCGCTGTTCTACGACGCCTACAGCCGGGTGAACAGCTACTTTATCAATACCGAATACGCCGCCCGCGACTATCCGAAGGCCGATGAGCTGACCCTGCTGGCACCGATGAAAAAAGATCTGCCCCCGGAGGTCTTTACCTCTATCTACCAGCCGCCGGTCACCAAAGGCGACGGCTACGATCGGCAGAATCTGCTGAAGGCCGGGGCACTGCTGGATGCGGCAGGCTGGACCATCAAAGATCGGCAGCGAGTGAACGTGAAAACCGGCAAACCTCTGCGCTTCGAGCTGCTGCTGCCCTCCGGCGGCAACGATCAGTGGGTCATGCCGTTTAAGCATAATCTGGCGCGTCTCGGCATTACGATGGATATCCGTCAGGTGGATAACTCCCAGGCCACCAGCCGCCTGCGCAGCCGGGATTACGACATGATGCCGCGCGTCTCCCGCGCTTCGCCCTGGCCGAGCAGCGACCTGCAGATCGCCTGGGGTTCCGGCTATATCGATTCCAGCTATAACGCGCCGGGCGTACAAAGCCCGGTGATCGATGCGCTTATCGACAAGATCATTCTCGCTCAGGGCGATAAAGAGAAGCTAATTCCCCTGGGTCGGGCGCTGGATCGGGTCCTGACGTGGAACTACTACATGCTGCCGATGTGGTATATGGCCAACGACAGGGTCGCCTGGTGGGATAAGTTTTCCCATCCGGCTCAGCGACCGCTTTACTCCATGGGGTTTGATACCTGGTGGTATGACGTCAACAAAGCGGCAGGTTTGCCCGCAGAAAGACGCTAAGGAGAGAGCATGGGCACCTACCTGATTCGACGTTTACTGCTGGTGATCCCCACACTTTGGGCGATCATCACCATTAACTTTTTCGTGGTGCAAATTGCCCCCGGCGGCCCGGTTGACCAGGCCATCGCCGCCGTTGAGTTTGGCAATACCAGCATGATGCCGGGCGTCAGCGGCGGTGGCACCGCCAGCAGCTACGCCCATACCGGCGTCAGCAATATCAACGAAAGTCACTATCGCGGCGGGCGAGGACTCGACCCGGAGGTGATTGCCGAGATAACTCAGCGCTACGGTTTCGATAAGCCCCTGCACGAGCGCTATCTGAAAATGCTCTGGGACTACGCCCGCTTTGACTTCGGCGACAGCCTGTTCCGCAGCGCCTCGGTCCTGCAGCTGATTAAAGACAGTCTTCCTGTCTCCATCACCCTCGGCCTGTGGAGCACCCTGATTATCTATCTGGTGTCGATTCCGCTGGGCATCCGCAAAGCGGTGCATAACGGCAGCCGCTTCGATACCTGGAGCAGCGCCTTTATTATTATCGGCTATGCCATCCCGGCGTTTCTCTTCGCCATCGTGCTGATCGTCTTTTTTGCCGGGGGCAGCTATTTCGATATTTTCCCTCTGCGCGGACTGGTGTCGGCCCAGTTTGATACCCTGCCCTGGTATCAGAAGATAACCGACTACCTCTGGCATATTACGCTGCCGGTGCTGGCGACGGTGATCGGCGGCTTCGCGGCCCTGACGATGCTGACCAAAAACTCATTCCTCGATGAGATCCGCAAACAGTACGTGGTCACCGCTCGCGCCAAAGGCGTCAGCGAGAACCGTATTCTGTGGGGACACGTTTTCCGCAACGCCATGCTGCTGGTGATCGCCGGTTTCCCGGCCACCTTTATCAGCATGTTCTTTACCGGCTCCCTGCTGATTGAAGTGATGTTCTCCCTTAACGGCCTGGGACTGCTGGGCTATGAAGCCACCGTGTCGCGCGACTACCCGGTGATGTTCGGGACGCTCTATATTTTCACCCTGGTTGGCCTGCTACTGAATATCCTCAGCGATATCAGCTATACCCTGGTCGACCCCCGTATCGATTTTGAGGGCCGCTGATGCGTCAATTAAGTCCCGCCGCAGAGGCCCGCTGGGCACGTTTTCGCCACAACCGCCGCGGCTACTGGTCCCTGTGGCTGTTTCTGCTGCTGTTTATCTGCAGCCTTGGCGCAGAGCTGATTGCCAACGACCGTCCGCTGCTGGTGAAGTTCGAGGGCAGCTACTATGTGCCGGTGCTGAAAAACTATAGCGAAAGCGATTTTGGTGGCCCGTTTAATACCGCCGCCGACTATCAGGACCCGTGGCTCCAGCAGCAGCTGGAAAGCAACGGCTGGGCCATCTGGCCGCCGGTACGTTTTGGTGCCAATACCATTAACTACAATACCGACCAGCCCTTCCCCGCGCCGCCTTCGACTAAGAACTGGCTGGGTACCGACGCTAACGGCGGTGACGTGCTGGCACGCATTCTCTACGGAACGCGGATCTCGGTGCTGTTTGGCCTGATGCTGACGCTGTTTTCCAGCGTGCTGGGCGTGATGGCCGGTGCGATACAGGGCTACTACGGCGGTAAAATCGACCTCTGGGGCCAGCGGTTTATTGAAGTGTGGTCCGGCATGCCGACCCTGTTCCTGATCATCCTGCTCTCAAGCGTCGTTCAGCCTGATTTCTGGTGGCTGCTGGGCATTACGGTGCTGTTTGGCTGGATGACCCTGGTGGGCGTGGTCCGCGCCGAGTTCCTGCGTACCCGTAACTACGACTATATTCGCGCTGCCCAGGCGCTGGGCGTCGGCGATCGCGGGATTATCTTCCGCCATATGCTGCCCAACGCCATGGTGGCCACCCTGACCTTTTTACCCTTTATTCTGTGCAGTTCCATTACCACGCTGACCTCGCTGGATTTTCTTGGCTTTGGTCTGCCGCTGGGTTCGCCCTCGCTCGGCGAACTGCTGCTGCAGGGGAAAAATAATCTGCAGGCGCCATGGCTTGGGATCACCGCCTTTTTGTCGGTGGCGCTGCTGCTGTCCCTGTTAATTTTCATTGGCGAAGCGGTACGCGACGCCTTCGACCCGAGCAAGGCGGTATAAGATGCGCGAACCGTTACTGGCGATTGACCAGCTATCCATAGCCTTCCGCCAGCGGGGAGAAACGCGGACCGTGGTCAGCGATCTGTCACTGCAAATCGCCGCCGGTGAAACCCTGGCGCTGGTCGGCGAATCCGGTTCAGGAAAGAGCGTTACGGCCCTGTCCGTGCTGCGTCTCCTGCCCTCTCCGCCGGTTATCTGGCCTACGGGCGATATTCGTTTTCACGGTCAGTCGCTGCTCAACGCGGATGAACAGACCCTGCGCGGTATTCGCGGTAACCGTATCGCGATGATTTTCCAGGAGCCAATGGTTTCGCTCAACCCCTTGCACAACCTGGAAAAACAGCTCTATGAGGTGCTGTCTCTGCATCGTGGGATGCGCCGGGAAGCCGCCAGGGGCGAGATCCTCGACTGCCTGGACCGGGTGGGTATCCGCAACGCCGCGGGCCGCCTGGCGGATTATCCGCACCAGCTCTCCGGCGGCGAACGCCAGCGCGTGATGATTGCGATGGCCCTGCTAACCCGACCGGAGCTGCTGATCGCCGACGAGCCGACGACCGCACTCGACGTCTCGGTACAGGCGCAGATTTTACAGCTGCTGCGCGAACTGCGCGAAGAGCTGAATATGAGTATGCTGTTTATTACCCATAATCTGAGCATCGTGCGCAAACTGGCTGATAACGTGGCGGTAATGCAGAACGGCCGCTGCGTTGAGCAGAACCGGGCTAACGCGCTGATGAACGCCCCGACGCATCCTTACACGCGTCGCCTGCTGGACAGCGAGCCAACCGGCGATCCTATTCCGCTCGATCCGACCCTGCCGCCGCTGCTGAACGTCAGCGATCTTCGCGTCGCCTTCCCGATCCGCAAAGGGATTCTGCGCCGGGTTATCGATCACAACCCGGTGGTGAAAGGCTTAAGTTTCTCCCTGCGTCCGGGAGAAACGCTTGGCCTGGTGGGCGAGTCCGGCTCGGGGAAAAGTACCACCGGCCTGGCGCTACTGCGGCTGATTACCTCTCAGGGCAATATCGAATTTGACGGTCAGTCGCTGCAGGGCAAAAGTCGCCGTCAGCTGCTGCCGATTCGTCACCGTATTCAGGTAGTTTTCCAGGATCCGAACTCTTCCCTGAATCCGAGGCTGAACGTTCAGCAAATTATCGAAGAGGGTTTGCGGGTGCATCAGCCATCGCTTAGCGCCGCCGAGCGTGAGCAGACCGTGATCCGCGTGATGGGCGAAGTCGGGCTGGATGCCGACACCCGTCACCGCTACCCCGCCGAGTTTTCCGGCGGCCAGCGCCAGCGCATTGCCATCGCCCGGGCGCTGATCCTCACGCCGCAGCTGATTATTCTGGATGAGCCGACCTCGTCGCTGGACAAAACGGTACAGGCGCAGATCCTCGCGCTGCTGAAGTCGTTACAGCAAAAGCATCGTCTGGCCTATATCTTTATCAGCCACGATCTGAGGGTGGTGCGTTCGCTCTGTCATCAGGTGATTGTGCTGCGTCAGGGAGAGGTCGTCGAACAGGGAGAGTGCCAGCGCGTCTTCGCCGCGCCGGAGCAGGCGTATACGCGCCAGCTTTTAGCGTTAAGCTGACGCTCAGAAAGGGTTATAGCTGGAGAACGGCTCGGCGATAGCCACGCCAAAGTTTTTCAGTCGGCAGGTGGCGGCGAATTCATCCTGATGGTTTACAAACAGGCAGGGTTCGCCTTCGCACTCCACGACAGAGCAGTCGACTTCAATGTCATCCAGAGCCTGACGCAGTTTCTGCATCACCGGCCATGCGCTATCGCCATCCGGACTTAACAACTTCAGCGCCACCAGGCAATTTTCACACTCCGATCCGCTTGGCGGAATCGGTTCAACACGCTTGCCTGCAAAACCCGCAGACCAGCGATAGCTTTGCGGGAGTCGGTGGACGATTGAGAGCTGTAATGTATTCACGATATTTCCCCGGAAGTAGCAACCCATCACAAATACTTAACATTCATGCTAACACATTATTGACAACTCGTCCTGTCCGGGACGTTGAAAACGCAAACCGGGTTTCCAGTAAGCGTGAAGGCGTGTCGAATGCCGATCGGTAGATGCAGTAAAACGGTCTTATGGCGCTATATGTACTCGTTTCTGTGATCTAACACAACCTTTTTGAATACAACAATGTGACTTTTTACATCATTGTCGTTTACAGAAGTGAAACATTTTTAGGCAGAGAAGGGTGAAAGGCTCTGATATGCGTCAAAAAAAGGGGCCAAAATAGCCCCTGCAGAAAGAATTAACGCACCGACTTTCGCGGACGGCTGGCGTAGAGGTAAAACAGAATGGAAACGATGGCGCAGAAGGCAATAGAGAGCAGCATTGGCCAGGCGCTGGTAAAGGTCGCCATCGACAGCAGCGCCCCCACAATCGCCCCGATCCCGAAGCGGAACGTCCCCGCCAGAGAAGACGCGGTGCCCGCCATATGAGGGAACTCGTCAAGAATGACCGCCATCGCATTGGAGGCGACCATCGAGATGCAGCCAACAAAGGCCGCAACGCCCAGCACCAGCGACCAGAAACCCAGACCAGCCAGGGCCGAGCCGACCATCCACAGCGCCATTACCAGCTGGATCCACAGCCCGGTGCGGAACATATTCAGCGCCCCGACCCGGCGGACAAAGCGGCTGTTAATAATGGTCATAATAAACAGGAACACGATGTTCAGCGCAAAGTAGTAGCCGAAATCCTGAGGCGAAACGTGGTTCAGCTCGATATAGACGAAGGGACCTGCGCTTAAAAACGAGAACATCCCGGCGAAACTGAAGCCGCTGGCCAGCATATAACTCAGCACGCGCTTATGGCGAAACAGCGAGGCGAAGTTGCCTGCGGTCGTGCGGATATGGAATTTCTGCCGTTTTTCCGGCGGCAGCGTCTCGTCGATCAGGAAGAAGATCATCACCGACACCATCACGGCCGCCAGCGCCAGGATCCAGAAGATACTGTGCCAGCTAAACCAGACCAGCACGGCCCCGCCGACCATCGGTGCCACCAGCGGCGCAATGGTCGTCACCAGCATGACGAAAGACATCATGCGGGAAAACTCTTCCTTCGGATAAATATCGCGCATCAACGCGTTAATCACCACGCTTGCCGCCGCAGCCGCCAGGCCGTGGAAAAAGCGCATCGTGATCAGCTGGTCGATAGTCTGTGACAGGGCGCAGGCAACGGCTGCAGCCGCAAACACCAGGGTTCCGCCCAGCACCACCGGCTTGCGCCCGATGCTATCTGCCATCGGCCCGTAGAGCAGCTGCCCGACCGCAAAACCGAGAATATAGGTGCTCAGGGTCATCTGGGCGCTGCCTGCGGGAACGCCGAACTGTTCGGCGATCACCGGCAGCGCGGGCAGATACATATCGATCGACAGGGGCATCAGCATGGCCAGCAGGCCAAGGATAACAACAATACTCATTGAAGAGCTTTGCCTGCGGGTCACACGGTTCTCCTGAAATCAGCTGGATGGCATGCCAATACTGGCAATTTCTTCGTCGGTCAGCGGGCGATATTCGCCGGGTGCAAGGTCGGAATCGAGCGCAATGTCACCGATTCGTTCACGATGCAGGCCGACAACGTGGTTGCCGACGGCGGCAAACATGCGTTTCACCTGGTGGTAGCGCCCTTCGCTAATGGTCAGACGCACATCCGTCGGGGCTATCACCTCAAGCGTTGCGGGTTTGGTCAGGTCTTTCTCGTTGTGCAGCTGAATCCCTTTAGCAAACTGCTCCGCCGTTTCCGGACTGACCGGCGCTTCCAGAGTCACCCGATAGGTTTTCTCGCAGTGGTGGCGCGGAGAGGTAATGCGGTGGGACCACTGACCGTCATCGGTCATCAGCACCAGACCGGTGGTATCGATATCGAGACGTCCGGCAGCGTGCAGCTTGTGCGCGACCGGCTCATCGAGGAAGTAGAGCACCGTCGGGTGATCCGGATCTTCAGTAGAGCAGACATAGCCCTGAGGTTTGTTCAGCATAAAGTAGCGCGGGCCGTTCTGCTGGGCCAGCGGGTTGCCGTCAAACTCCACCGCGTGTTCCGGCAGCAGTTTAAACGCGGCGTTTCTTACGATTTCGCCATCCACGGTGATACGGCTGCCGCGGATTTCGCGCCCGGCGATGGCCCGGCTGATGCCGAGCTGCTGAGCGATAAACTTATCAAGTCGCATGAAGTCTTTTTAGCCTTAATGGTGCTGGAGTCGGGCAACACGCCCGAAAAATAAAAGAAGTCGTCAGAACTGTTCAGTATAACGGGCGCTTTGCGGCGCTCAAGGGAAAAGATTCGTGGCTTATACCCTAAATAATTCAGATTGCAGGAAGGCGGCAAGTGAATGAGTCCCGATGAGCTTACTCAAGTAAGTGATTCGGGCGACTGAACGCAGCCAACGCATCGGCAATTTGAAGTATGACGGGTATACTATTTGGATGATGAGCAATGAAAAAATAACCCTCCGTCCCTATCAGCAGGAAGCGGTCAACGCCACCCTCACCCACTTTCGCCAGCATACCACGCCAGCAGCGATTGTCTTGCCCACAGGTGCGGGCAAAAGTCTGGTGATCGCCGAGCTGGCGAGGCTGGCGCGCGGTCGCGTGCTGGTGCTGGCCCACGTAAAAGAGCTGGTGGCGCAGAACCACGGTAAATACCTGGCGCTGGGTCTGGAAGCCGATATCTATGCCGCCGGGCTGCAGCGTAAAGAGAGCCACGGTAAAGTGGTGTTTGGCAGCGTTCAGTCCGTCGCCCGCAATCTGGACCAGTTTAACGATGCTTTCTCTCTGCTGATTGTCGATGAGTGCCACCGCATCAGCGACGATGACGACAGCCAGTATCAGCAGATCCTCAATCATCTGCAGCAGCACAACCCGCAGCTGCGTCTGCTCGGGCTGACCGCCACGCCGTTTCGTCTCGGCAAAGGCTGGATTTACCACTTTCACTATCACGGCATGGTCCGCGGCGACACTAAAGCCCTGTTCCGGGACTGTATTTACGAACTGCCCCTGCGCTACATGATCAAGCACGGCTACCTGACGCCGCCGGAGCGTCTCGATATGCCGGTGGTACAGTACGACTTCAGTCGGCTTCAGGCGCAAAGTAACGGCCTGTTCAGCGAAGCGGACCTCAATCTGGAGCTGAAAAAGCAGGAGCGGATTACCCCGCATATTATTAGCCAGATCGAAGAGTTTGCCGCCGCCCGCAAAGGGGTGATGATTTTTGCCGCCACCGTTGAACATGCCCGGGAAGTCGTCGGCCTGCTGCCTGCCGACGATGCCGAACTGATCACCGGCGAAACGCCCGGCCCGCGCCGGGATGAACTGATTGAAGCGTTTAAGGCCCAGCGTTTTCGCTATCTGGTCAACGTGTCAGTACTCACTACCGGTTTTGACGCGCCGCACGTGGACTTAATTGCTATTCTGCGCCCGACCGAATCCGTCAGCCTCTATCAGCAGATTGTCGGTCGCGGCCTGCGTCTGGCGCCTGGGAAGACCGACTGTCTGATCCTCGACTATGCCGGTAACCCGCATGACCTCTATGCCCCGGAAGTCGGCACGCCGAAAGGTCAGAGTGATAACGTCCCGGTGCAGGTGTTCTGTCCAGGCTGTGGCTTTGCCAATACCTTCTGGGGAAAAACCACCGCAGACGGCACCCTGATCGAGCATTTTGGCCGCCGCTGCCAGGGCTGGTTTGAGGATGATGACGGGCATCGGGAGCAGTGTGATTTCCGCTTCCGCTTTAAAAACTGTCCCCAGTGCAACGCCGAGAATGATATTGCCGCCCGCCGCTGTCGGGAGTGCGACGCGGTGCTCGTTGACCCGGACGATATGCTGAAGGCCGCGCTAAAGCTAAAAGATGCCCTGGTGCTGCGCTGTAGCGATATGGTTCTGCAGCACGGCGCGGACGAGAAAGGCGAATGGCTGAAGATCACCTATTACGATGAGGACGGTACCGACGTGAGTGAGCGCTTCCGTTTGCAGACGCCGGCCCAGCGAACCGCCTTTGAGCAGCTATTTATCCGCCCGCATACCCGCACGCCGGGCGTGCCTCTGCGCTGGATCACCGCCGCCGATATCCCGGCTCAGCAGGCACTGCTGCGCCATCCTGACTTTGTAGTGGCGCGAAAAAAAGGCCCGTACTGGCAGGTCCGTGAGAAAGTCTTCGACTATCAGGGACGCTACCGTCGGGCCAATGAACTGCGATAGTAAAAAAGACGCCCCGGAAAGCGGGCGTCCACAACACACTGTTATCCGCGCGCCTCTTCCAGGCTGAACTGCTGGACGCTTTGCGCCAGCTGCTGGGCCTGGTCTTCCAGTGAGGTCGCGGCGGCGGCCATCTGCTGAACCAGGGCGGCGTTCTGCTGCGTCACACCGTCCATCTCGTTTACCGCGATGGTCACCTGACTGATACCTTTGGCCTGCTCATCAGAGGCGCTAACAATCTCGCCGATAATGGTCTGCACAGAGTTTACCGCCTGGGTCATCTCCTGCATGGTTTTGCCCGCGTCGTTCACCAGTTGAACACCGTTCTCTACGCGCTGGCTGGATTCCGCGATCAGCGCACCGATCTCTTTCACCGCGTCAGCGCTTCGCTGGGCCAGGTTACGGACTTCCGAGGCCACAACCGCAAATCCACGCCCCTGCTCACCGGCACGCGCGGCTTCAACCGCCGCGTTAAGCGCCAGGATATTGGTCTGGAAGGCAATGCTATTGATAATCGCCGTGATATCGCCGATTTTCTTCGCGCTGTCATCGATCTGCGACATGGTCTGTACCACCTGACCCACCAGCATTTCACCGCGGCTGGCGATTTGCGTGGCGTTTTCCGTCAGAGCGGTGGCGTTATGCGCATTTTCGGCGTTGTGTTTCACCGTCGCGGTAAACTGCTCCATACTGGCTGCCGTCTGCTCCAGAGCCGCCGCCTGCTGTTCGGTACGCGAGGCAAGGTTAATGTTACCGCTGACAATTTCCCCCGCGCCCTGACGCACCGAATCACTGGCCTCTTTGATTTGACCGACAATCTGCCGCAGCTGCGTCTGCATGGTGTGCAGGGCAAAGAACAGGCTATGGCGATCGTTCGCTTTGACGTTGATGGTGTTATCCAGCTTGCCGTCTGACACCGCCAGCGCGATCGTTGCCGCTTCCAGCGGTTCCCCACCAATCGGTCGCAACACCTTACGGCTGAAGACGATGCCCAGCAGCGCACTGACCAGCAGAATACTGATCGCCATCAGGACAATTGCCATGGTCAGCTGACGATTAGCAGCGGCCATCACCTGACTGACCGGTGCCACCACGCCCAGATACCAGCTGTCGGTGCTGTTGCCAATTTTGACCGGCTGCCAGGTCACCAGCGCGTCTTCACCCAGTACCGCATCCGCCTGTTCAACCACGTCGGAGGTGAAGTTATGGGTTTCGCCCGGGTACGGTTTGCTGGTCAGATTTTTATCCGGATAAGAGATCACCTTTCCGGCGGTGGAGAGCAGCACCGCATAGCCGCCGCCCTGCCAGGGTTTAATCTGGTTCACTTTCTGTTGCAAAGAGGCAAGCGAAATATCAGAGGTGACAACCCCATAGAGCTTGCCCTCGCTGACGATAGGCGTCGCCACGGACGTCAGCAGCGTCGGCACGCCGTTATAGGCATAGCTGTAGGGTTCAATCAGGGTGTCTTTACGGGTTTTCTGCGGTACCAGGTAGTAATCACCCTGGCCCGGCGTCAGGTATGACATCAGCGGATGAACGTTGAATTTCCCGGACGCATCGCTATCCACAAAGAAGGCATAACGGCCTTTAGGAGCCTGATTGGGCTGGCCATCGAACTCTGCATCGCGTCCGTCCCAGGCGTTTTCTTCAAAGGTGACCGACACGGAGAGGTAATCCGGATTATCGCGCATCGCGGATTCCAGCATTTTATACCCCACGTTACGGTCAGTGATCCCGACCTGTGGGAGAGCAATCATGCTGTGACCGAGGTTATGCGCTACGTCGCGGGCATAGCTCAGCTCGCTCTGAATTTTCAGGGCTTCGCTTTGGGCAATTTGCTGTAAATATTTTTCGGCTAAGGATTTCTGTACGCTGCTGGACTGCCAGCTAAGCACGCCGATGGTAACAACGAAACCCAGCGTGATGGTGATGGCGCCCGTTAACAGCATCTGTGCGCGGGTGCTCATTTTTTTATGAACATATTGTCTGGCCATTACGGCTCCTCTGGTGTCATTCAATCACGTCATCAATCGTCCTTCTTGTTTCCGGCAGAGATCCCTTGTGAGATGACTATCGGCGCGGCGTATTTGATCTTTAATTGTTAACGGAGAAGACTTTCAGCTGTAACGGTGGGGTTTTGGCAGCATAAACAGCGGCATTACGGAGGTAACGGGTTGGTATTGAATTAACAAGCTATCAACAACCGCGTCCACCAGCACTTTCCTCTGATGAACGCGGAAGAAAATATTTTATATCCGGATCACAATGACTCAGCCACGCCCGTCTTTCGGCGCTAAGAAGTAAAAGCCAAACGGCAGGGAGCCAATCACGGTGAAGACGGTGCTGTAAATAAACACCCAGGCCCCCTGGATAATAAACATGGAGGTGGTCCACTCTTCCATTGGCAGCGAGTACTGATCCTCAACGCCCTGGAAAGTGACTTTGGTGATCACCGCCACGACGGTAATGAACACCATAATCACCGCTACGATAAATTTTTTGCCGTCGCGGGTGCGTAATTTCTCTAACATCTTTCCTCCTGATTCATTTATGACCGTTTCTGACGCAGTAATTGCCTTACCCCAGGTTCGGGGCTATAATGCCGCCCGCTTTTGCATCCGCAAAGCAGATCATTTGCCTGTTGCTGGGTCGCCTGTAACAGGTGTTATTAAATAGAGAGACATTCATGTTTACTATCAATGCAGAAGTTCGTAAAGAGCAGGGTAAGGGTGCGAGCCGCCGCCTGCGTGCAGCTAACAAATTCCCGGCTATCATTTATGGTGGCGAAGCTGCTCCGGTGTCCGTTGAACTGGATCAAGACAAACTGTGGAACATTCAGACTAATGCTGAATTCTACAGCGAAGTTCTGACCCTGGTTGTCGACGGTAAAGAAGAAAAAGTGAAAGTTCAGGCTGTTCAGCGTCACCCGTTCAAGCCAAAACTGTCTCACATCGACTTCGTTCGCGCGTAATCGCTGACCTGTCGAAGAAAAACCCCGCGCTGCGGGGTTTTTTTATGTCCGTTCGCTGTCGATTAGCGGCTCACCGGTTCGTGAATTGTTATCATCCTCGGTGATGCTCTGCGTACGCTTAAGCTGATTACTCAGCGCCCGCTGGCGAATACTGCCGCTTTCCGGTCGCCAGGGCAGAATGCGCAACGGAAGGGTTTGCCCCACTTCCAGCGCGTTAAACAGCGCCTCGCTGGTCAGAATATCCGCCCCTTCCCGCTCTTCTCCCGCAAACTGAAAGCGAAACCCAACGGTCAACAGCAGCTCGTCAACGTTGATGCGACGCGTCTCATCGCGCAGTTCCGCCACGCACTCCTCGCGCTTTTTCTCCGTGACGATCGCCGTGATATTCAGCCCGTGCTGGCGCAGCAGCCCTTTCTCATAGTAATGGCGCATACTGCTGAGGTTAGAGACACAGGCAAAGCCGATAATAAACAGGCCGCAGGCACCAAACACCAGCAGAAAAATCAGCAGCGGAATGCCGTGATGCGCATCCGGCAGCCAGACGCGGAAAAACAGCACCAGAGAGACCAGCAGGAAGAGCGTACCAAGGCCCAGCAGCAGAACAAAAGCCAGAGCGTGTTTACGCCAGACCTCGCGCAGCAGCGCAAAATCGAGGCCCGGACGGCGGGAAAGTTGAGCGTGGCGCATAGCAGGTTCGACTATCCGAAGAGGCAAAAACAGGAAAGCCTGCCGTTACCGGCAGGCTGGCGTGACGATTTACTTCCCGCCGTTAAGGCGACGCTGGAGCTGATCGCGCAGGTTCGGCGGCGTGCCTTTGATGGTCAGGGTATCGGTCGCCGGATCCCAGAAGATACGCTCGCCCAGCAGCATGGCGTCAAAGTTGATGGTCAACCCACCGCCGCTACCGGCATATTTGGTCAGCTGACGCAGGGTACTGCGGTCGGCCGGGAAGCTTTCTTCCAGCTCATAGCCCTGCCCGGAGGTAAACTCCTGGAAGCTGACTTCACTGACGCCGTCCAGCTCTTTCGACAGCGACGACAGCTCAATCTCTTCTCCGGCCTGCAGCTGCTCGTTGCAGTAGCTGTAGACCTGCTGACGCACGTTCTGGCGTTCGTTTTTATCCAGCTGGGCCTCGGCGGTAAAGTCATCCACCGCCTGCAGCAGGCCGCGGTTCTGCGCTTTGGCGTTGAGGCCTTCGCTGGCACCGAGGAAATCCATAAAGAAATCGGCGACCTTGCGACCAACGCGTCCTTTCAGGAAGGTCAGGTAGCGGGTCGATTCCGGGTTGGTATCCCACTCGGTTAAATCAATCCGCGCCACAATATCGGCATGGTTGATGTCCAGATAGTGCGTCGAGCTGATATCCAGCTGTTCGTTAACGCGCATGCTGCTCAGGTTATTGAGTACCGCCACCAGCAGATACTCCACCGCCAGATAGCGGTAGTTGCAGAACAGTACGATGCCGCCGTCGGCAAACGGATATTTTGCCAGCTCATCGCGCAGGCGTCCGGTCGCCGCACGGCTGAAGGACAGGAAGTCTTCATTGCCCTGACGCTGGTCGCGCAGGGCCTGCGCCAGTTCGCTCTCTTCGCTAAACAGGCCATAGGCTTTGTTTTTCGCGCTGTAGACCCGGTGCAGCTCCGCCATCATCTCAACAACGGCAGCGCCCGGCTCCAGTAATGAATCGCGCAGCATCAGCTCAAGGTTCTCGTCACGCTTGATAAGCTGGTGCAGAGCAATCTGGTTGATATCCAGACTCATGTTAAACTCTCCTTTTTGAATCGGCGGTATTCAACCACCGACGGCGCAACTGTGCAACCGGTGAAAAAATGCGGAAAAAAACCTGCTGCTACGGTAATATGTTGCCCTTTCATGTACAAACTCTGATTTTGATTTATGCCGCAAATTTCTCGTTACAGTGATGAACACGTTGAGCAGTTACTGAGTGAACTGGCTAACGTGCTGGAAAAACATAAAACGCCGACAGATCTGTCGCTGATGGTGCTGGGTAATATGGTGACGAACCTGATTAACACCAGCGTTGCCCCGGCGCAGCGTCAGGCTATCGCCCGCTCTTTTGCCCAGGCTCTGCAATCGTCCGTCGACGAAGACCCGGCGCATTAAGGAAAACGATAAACAGGCTATGGTGAATCGTCAGCGCTATCGTGAAAAAGTCTCCCAGATGGTGAGTTGGGGACACTGGTTCGCCCTGTTCAACATTCTGTTGGCCTCGGCTATCGGTAGCCGTTACCTGTTTATCGCCGACTGGCCGACAACGCTTACCGGGCGAATCTATTCGTACCTGAGCGTTGTTGGCCATTTCAGCTTCCTGGTGTTTTCCACCTACCTGCTGATCCTGTTCCCGCTGACCTTTATCGTGATGTCGCAGCGGCTGATGCGTTTCCTTTCGGCCCTGCTGGCAACCGCCGGTATTACGCTGCTGCTGATCGACAGCGAAGTGTTCACCCGCTTCCACCTGCACCTCAATCCCATCGTCTGGGAACTGGTGATTAACCCGGATCAGAGCGAAATGGCCCGCGACTGGCAGCTGATGTTTATCAGCGTGCCGGTGATCTTGCTGCTGCAGATGCTGTTCGCCACCTGGAGCTGGCAAAAGCTTCGCAGCCTCACCCGCCGTCGGCACTATGCCCGCCCCGTGGTGGCGCTGTTGTTTGTCTCCTTTATTGCGTCGCACGTGATGTATATCTGGGCCGATGCCAACTTCTATCGCCCCGTGACCATGCAGCGCGCCAACCTGCCGCTCTCCTACCCGATGACCGCTCGCCGGTTCCTGGAGAAGCACGGTCTGCTGGACGCTCAGGATTATCAGCGTCGGCTGGTGGAACAGGGGGACCCGGAAGCGGTCTCCGTCCAGTATCCGCTCAACGATTTGAGCTACCGCGATATGGGCCAGGGCCAGAACGTCCTGCTGATCACCGTCGACGGCCTGAACTATTCACGCTACGAGCAGCAGATGCCTGCCCTTGCGGCTTTTGCTCAGCAAAACATTAACTTTACCCAGCATATGAGCGCGGGTAATACCAGCGATACCGGGCTGTTCGGCCTGTTCTACGGTATTTCTCCCGGCTATATGGATGGGGTGCTGGCGTCGCGTACTCCGGCCGCGCTTATTACCGCGCTCAATCAGCAGGGTTACCAGCTGGGGCTGTTCTCTTCGGATGGCTTTAACAGCCCGCTCTACCGCCAGGCCCTGCTGTCTGATTTCTCGCTGACCGCACCGCGTCCGCAGAGCGACCGCCAGACCGCCGACCGTTGGATTAACTGGCTGGGTAACTATGCCCAGGAAGATAACCGCTGGTTCTCCTGGGTTGCCCTTAACGGCACCACCCTCGATGACCAGCAGCAGGGCTTTACCCGTCGCTACACCAACGCCGCTGAAAGTGTCGATGAGCAGATCGCCCGCATCCTCGGCGCGCTGCGCGACGCAGGCAAACTGGATAATACGGTGGTGATTATTACCGCCGGGCACGGCGTGCCGCTCGATAAGCAAAAAGAACTGTTTGAATGGTCACGTCCGCAGCTGCAGGTCCCACTGGTGATCCACTGGCCTGGCGCACCGGCCCAGCAGATCGATAAGCTGACCGGCCATAAAGATATTATGACGACGCTGATGCAACGCCTGCTGCACGTAAGTACCCCGGCCAATGAGTACTCTCAGGGCCAGGATCTGTTTACCCCGCAGCGCACGCAGAACTGGGTCACCTCGGCAAATAAAGGCACCCTGACGGTGGTCACGCCGCAGATGACGCTGGTGCTGAACGGCAACGGCAGCTATGAGAGCTGGGACCGTAACGGAGAAAAAATTCGCGATGCCAAACCTCAGCTCAGCCTGCTGCTTCAGGTCCTGACGGATGAAAAGCGCTTTATCGCTAACTGATTGATTAATTATAAATCAGTCAACCTTTCCCCGCTTGCAATCAGCGGGGAAAACGGTAGTATTAGCCTCCTGCGTCGGCACGTAGCGCAGCCTGGTAGCGCACCGTCATGGGGTGTCGGGGGTCGGAGGTTCAAATCCTCTCGTGCCGACCAAATTCTTCGAAAAACCAGCCTGAAAAGGCTGGTTTTTTTATATCTGCGATTCAGTAAAAGAGGTTTTGCGAGCAGTCTTCCAGATAGAGACGTTCAGACTTTACCGCCCTGTCAAGCCGACGCATTATCCCACCATGCTTTCAGGATCTAAGTAGGGATAAAATGGAAACTGACGATTTCCCCGGGATGTGCCGTGAAACGCTGGATTTTCTTCAGACCTTTATTGATTCGGTGCCTTTAAACCTGACGGTTAATCCTATAAGCGAAGACGAATTTGAAGCGCTGGTGCGAGATAACAGATCATCTCTTAATTGGCGTAGCTACTTTGGTCATTATCTCAGTGATGAAAGCTTCCATATTGCCTTTAAAATCACAGGGAGTGACACCATTGATGGCGCAATATTAGCAGTCTACTCTGTGTCGCATAAAGTACTTCACCTGCTTCTCCTGGAATCTCTGATCCATACTCAGCGGAAGCACCCACTTAAAGGCCGTCTTACTGCCCTAACCGTCATCGCAGCCACCATGCTTTTAACCTTCCTGGAAGGGAGCAAAGGCGCATGGATTGTTGAACCCGATCCCCTGTTGATCGGACACTATTCGCGTTTCGGATTTACGCGAGGATTCGGTGAAAAAAGCGTGATGTATGCGTCAACAGAAACGCTGCAAAGCATGCAAACAGAGCTACTAAATACACTACGCGACAGCAATACTTAGAACACTAAATGTTCAAATGAACACGGATGGGTTATAATTGCACCTTATCTGACATCTCGAGGCGACCATGAAAAACCAGACAAAAGCGCGTTTAAGCCCCGCGCAGATGCGTGAAGTTCTGCTGGCAAATGCTCAGGTACTTATGTCCGAACTTTTTCAGACGCGCTCACCTGAGGTTTCCGGGCTTAAAAAAACCGAGCAGCAATCCGTAGACGCGCCTTTGCAGAAACGCAGCACCTCATATCCATGATTTTCCTTACCGCAATAATCCCTGCGCAAACGACCACCTGTATCTGAATCAAAAATCGAAAATTCATACTTTTTTCACAGTTTGTGCTACCTCTTCTATCAGGTTTAGTGATAACTTACGCACCCCGAGCGTGAAGTCTAAATGATGACATTTCCCTGATAATCTTTACCATTATCGCTGGAATCATCAGCACAGCGTAGTGTCTGAAGGTGCAGAGCACACCGTCATTGAGCCTCCCTCCTCTGGCGATGCATCTTCCGTGGTTACAGACAGGTTTATATATGGTTCAGGACAAATTCTTGCGGGCGTTTCTGCATCCGCGCTATTGGGTCACCTGGTTTGGTCTGGGTCTCCTCTGGCTGCTGGTTCAACTTCCCTACCCCGCAATCCGCAAGCTTGGTACTACCGCTGGTCGACTGTCGCGCCGATTCCTTCAGCGTCGGGAATCTATTGCCCGCCGAAACCTGGAGCTATGCTTCCCGGATATGAGTGACGAAGCCCGTGAACGCCTGATTGCGGAAAACTTCGAGTCGCTGGGTATGGCACTGCTGGAAACCGGCATTGCCTGGTTCTGGCCGGATAAACGCGTCCGCAAATTTTTTGACGTCGAAGGTTTTGAGCATTTCGCTGAGGCAAAAGCCCTCAATCGCGGCGTGATGGCTATCGGGGTGCATTTTATGTCACTGGAGCTGGGCGGCCGCGTAATGGGCCTTTGTCAGCCGATGATGGCAACCTATCGCCGCCATAATAATCCCCTGATGGAGTGGGTGCAGACCCGCAGCAGAATGCGCTCCAACAAGGCGATGATCGAGCGTCGCAATCTGCGCGGAATGGTCAGCGCCCTGAAAAAAGGCGAAGCGGTCTGGTTTGCACCGGACCAGGATTATGGCCGCAAAGGCAGCACCTTCGCCCCGATGTTTGCGGTGGAAGAAGCCGCCACCACTAACGGAACCTACGTTCTGTCCCGTCTTTCCCGCTCGGTGATGCTGACGGTGACCCTGGTCAGAAAAGCGGATAAGTCGGGCTATAACCTGTTTATCTCGCCGGTGCTGGAAGGCTACCCGGATGACGAGCAGGCCGCCGCCGCGTATATGAATAAAGTGATCGAAAAAGAGATCCTGCGCGCGCCCGAACAGTATTTATGGGTCCACCGTCGTTTCAAAACGCGCCCTGAGGGCCAGCCCTCGCTGTATCTGTAATGTCCCGGTCGGCTATCCCCTGCGATAGCCGATTTCAGCAGTATAATCCTCCAGCCAATACCAAACCGGGAGTCAACGACCTCAATCCCGGCGCGAAAAAGAGACGATCCTGTGCTAGCCTTTAGCCATCTTTCATCATGCTAAGGGACTAATCATGAAGCATACCGTTATCTTTTCCGCATCGCTGCTGGCTGCCGCCGGTCTTATCGCCCCGGCTCAGGCCACCTCACTCGCGCATCAGCCCTCAGCAGAGGCTCCCTGGCCCGCCGCCAGCGCCGGAATGAAACGCCAGATAATCCAGCTGCCTGCCCAACAGGACGAGCAGGGATTTAAAGTAGAACTGCTGATTGGTGAAGTGCGGGAAGTTGACTGTAACCAGCACCGGCTCGGCGGCAATCTGGAAACCAAGACGCTGGAAGGCTGGGGCTATGATTACTACGTCTTTACCCCGACGTCAGGTACGGCATCCACGATGATGGCCTGCCCTGACGGCAAAAAAGAGCGGAAGTTTATCACCGCCTGGCTCGGCGACAATGCCCTGCTGCGCTACAACAGCCGCCTGCCGATTGTGGTCTATACCCCGAATAATATCGACGTGAAATACCGTATCTGGCAGGCCGATGCGACCCTGCACCGCGCCGAAATTAAATAAAAAAAAGCCCGATGCTTTGCAGCATCGGGCCTGATTTACCTCACCACGCTTACAGCGCGATATCTGCAACCGGTTTGCTTTCGGTTTGCGGGGTAGTGGCCTGCGCCTGCGGTGCCGGATCGGCAGCCTTCGGCTTCTCATATTTCAGCCCCAGCACGCGGCTGGTATATTCCAGCTCCTGCTCGGTCGCCGCCACGTTGCCGTTCAGCGAAGTGCCGTAAGACGGAATAATGGTTTTCAGTTTCGCCTGCCATTCCGGCGTGCTGACTTTATCTTTAAAGACCTTCTCCATCAGGTGCAGCATGATCGGTGCCGCAGTAGAGGCACCCGGAGATGCGCCCAGCAGCGCGGCTACGGAGCCGTCTTTCGCGCTGACCACTTCGGTACCCAGACGCAGTACGCCGCCTTCTTTCTCATCGCGCTTCACAATCTGCACACGCTGACCGGCCTGCCACAGACGCCAGTCTTCTTTCTTCGCCTGCGGGTAGTACTCCTGCAGCGCCGCGAAGCGGTCATCATCGCTCTGCATTACCTGACCAATCAGGTATTTCACCAGGTCAAAGTTATCCAGGCCTACGTGCATCATCGGCATAACGTTCGAAGTGGTCGTCGCACTCAGCAGATCCCACAGGGAACCATTTTTGAGGAACTTGGTGGAGAAGGTCGCGAACGGCCCGAACAGCACCACGCGCTTGCCGTCAAGAATACGGGTGTCGATATGCGGTACGGACATCGGCGGTGCGCCAACGGAAGCCTGACCGTAGACCTTAGCCAGATGGCGGTTAACCACTTCCGGGTTTTCAGAGACCAGGAATTCGCCGCCAACCGGGAAGCCACCGTACTCTTTCGCTTCCGGGATGTCGGTTTTCTGCAGCAGTTTCAGCGCCGCACCACCGGCACCGATAAAGACAAATTTCGCCTTAATGGTGTGCTCGACCTCGTTGTTTTTCAGGTCGGCAACGGTCACGCTCCAGGTGTTATCCGGGTTGCGTTTGAAGTCGCGAACTTCCGTGCTCAGCTGCAGGTTAAAGTTCTCTTTCTTCTGCAGGGACGCCACCAGCTGGCGAGTGATCTCACCGTAGTTCACGTCGGTGCCGATTTCGGTGCGGGTTGCGGCCACTTTCTGCTTCGGATCGCGCCCTTCCATCACCAGCGGCGCCCACTCTTTAATCTGCGCGTGGTCTTCAGAGTAGCGCATACCGCGGAACAGGGTGCTCTGCTGCAGTGCCGCATAGCGGGCGCGCAGGAAGTCGACGTTGTCGCCCCAGACAAAGCTCATATGCGGAACGGTATTGATAAAGGAATGCGGGTTCTGCATTACGCCGTTGTTGACCTGATGCGACCAGAACTGGCGCGAGATCTGGAAGGCTTCGTTGATTTCAACGGCCTTCTCGATGCTGATAGAGCCATCGGCTTTCTGCGGGGTATAGTTCAGTTCCATTAATGCGGAGTGGCCGGTCCCGGCGTTGTTCCAGCCGTTCGAGCTTTCCTGCGCCACGCCGTCCAGGCGTTCAACCATGGTCATCGACCAGCCCGGCTCAAGCTCCTGGAGATAGGTCCCCAGGGTTGCGCTCATGATACCGCCACCAATCAGCAGTACGTCGGTTTCCTTCTCATCCCCGGTATTCGCATGCGCTGTCATAGCAACAGCATTCAGACCTACCACCAGAGTGATAAGCATGGCCGTCATTTTTTTCATAATGTTAAAGCCTTACATTTAATGTCGTTTTTTTGAGTGCAGGTAGAATAGTTAGCGGGGCTAACGTTACCATTTATGGATAAAAAGTTAAATATTGTTGAGAATTTAAATAAAAATTTGGGTTTTGTTATTTCCATGTATATAAATTTACACCATAAAACCGATTTGCACTGGCAGCCATCATGGGGAGCAGGTACTATTCTGCGCTTTGCATCCACCGCACGGACGCCCGCTAATCGGCGAACTCTATGTCTGCACCTCAACACGCTTATACTCCCGCGCCCGACGCTACCGTAACGGGTGTGCTTCGCTCACCGCGTCTGCTGCTGCGCGAAACTCTGGCGGGCGTTATTACCGCCCTGGCCCTGATCCCGGAAGTGATCTCCTTTTCAGTCATTGCCGGTGTCGACCCTAAGGTCAGCCTGATTGCCTCGGTGGTGCTGTGCCTGGCGATGTCGGTGCTCGGCGGCCGCCCGGCAATGGTCACCGCCGCCGCCGGTTCGGTGGCGCTGGTGATAGGCCCGATGGTCAGCCAGCACGGCGTCGGCTATATTCTCCCCGCCGTGGTCATGGCCGGTATGATTCAGATTCTGTTTGGCGTCCTCGGTATGGCCAGGCTGATGCGCTTTATTCCTCAGGCGGTGATGACCGGCTTTGTGAACGCCCTGGGGATCCTGATTTTCTTCGCCCAGGTGCCCCACTTCTGGCAAAAAAGCCCGCTGATTTGGGGACTCTTTGTGCTGACGCTGCTGATTGTGCTGTGGGTACCGCGCTTTATTAAAAGCATCCCTGCCCCGCTGATCGCCATTGTGGTCCTGACCCTGTTCAGTATTTACAGCGGGCAGCTGTTGCCTACGGTCGGCGATGCCGGCCCCATGAGCCGTGGTTTACCCGGATTCACCGAGCTGCAGGTGCCGTTGAATATGCATACCCTGGCGATTATCTGGCCCTGCGCCTTAAGTATCGCCTTTGTCGGACTGATGGAGTCGCTGTTGACGGCCAGGCTGGTAGACGACCTCACCGCCAGCCCGTCGAACAAACACCGGGAGAGTACCGGTCTGGGTATCGCCAATATCATGGCCGGTTTCTACGGCGGCATTGCGGGCTGCGCGATGATCGGTCAGACCATCGTGAACGTGGAGATGGGGAAAGGACGCAGTCGGATATCGACTCTTGCCGCTGCGCTGATTTTACTGCTGCTGGTCACCGCATTAAGCGAGGTGATGGCCAAAATCCCGATGGCCGTGCTGGCCGGCATTATGGTGATTGTGGCGGTGAAAACCTTTAGCTGGCACAGCGTAGCCCCCGCCACGCTGAAAGGGATGCCCGTCGCAGAGACGCTGGTGATGCTGGTCACCGTCGCCGCTACCCTGAGCACGGAAAATCTGGCGATTGGCGTCGCGGCGGGCGTTATCGCCCTGCTGTTACTGCCGCGACGGATGAAGCGTCATCTGACGGCTACAGCAAAAACAGCGTCGCCAGACCCAGAAAAATAAAGAAGCCCCCGGTGTCGGTAATGGCGGTGATCATCACGCTGGAGCCGACCGCCGGGTCGCGCCCCAGCTTCGACATAATCATCGGGATCAGCACACCCATCAGGGCCGCCACCAGCAGGTTGAGGATCATGGCCAGCGTCATCACGCCGCCGAGCGCCATATCGTCGTACAGCCACCAGGTAATGCCGCCCATGATCCCGCCCCACACCAGGCCGTTAATCAGCGCGGTGCCCATTTCACGCAGGATCAGAAACGAGAAGTTACCCGGCTGAATATGCTGTAACGCCAGCGCACGCACGATCATCGTGATGGTCTGATTCCCCGTGTTGCCGCCGATGCCCGCCACGATGGGCATCAGCGAGGCCAGCGCCACCAGTTGGGAGATCGTGTGTTCAAATCCGTCGATGACCCGCGAGGCGATAAAGGCCGTACAGAGGTTAATTGCCAGCCAGGCCCAGCGTTTTTTCACGGTTTTGCTGACCGGCGCGAAGACATCCTCTTCGCTGCTCAGGCCACCCATTCGCCGCAGGTCGTTGTCGGTCTCTTCATAGACCACGTCGACGATCTCATCGATGGTCAGACGCCCCATCAGTTTGCCGGCAGGGTCGACCACCGCCGCACTGACCAGGTTATCACGCTCAAAGGTACGCGCCGCTTTTTCGGCGTCTTCCTGCGGATGGAAGGTGACAATATCGTGGTCCATCACTTCATCGACCCGCCGTGAAGCCGGGTTTAGCAGAATGCTTTTCAGCATCAGTTCGCCCTGCAATGTGTTATCGCGGGCGGTGACAAAGAGTTTATCGGTGTTCTCCGCCATTTTGCCGAGCCGCCGGAGGTAGCGCTGGACCGTCCCCAGGGTGACATCAGGCCGGACGGTGATCACCTCAAATTCCATGATCGCGCCGACGCGATTTTTATCGTAGTGCATCACCTGGCGAACCCGCGCCCGCTCGTCCGGCGGCAGGCTGGCCATCAGACGACCGGTCAGATCGCGGGGCAGGTGCTGAACCAGGTAAATCTGCTCATCGATATCCAGGGTTTGCAGGGCATCAAGCAGCGCTTTGTCGCTCATCCCGTCAATCAGGTCTTCCCAGACGTTTTCCGATGCCTCAAGCAGGACCTTTCCCCGCTTGTCGTCCTCAACCATTCGCCACAGGGCATGACGCTCTTCCGCCGGAAGTGCCTCAAGGGTATCCGCGAGATCCGCAGGCCGCAGGTGCGCCACCAGCGCGCCGATCTCAGCCAGATCGTCTGCCAGGGTGCCGTCATCATACTGTTCAGCGAGGGTCAGCTTGCCCAACAGCGCCGAGGTGACGGCTTTATCGGTGGAGAGTAACCAGATGAGTCGCGCACGCTCTTCATCGCGCAGTCGGGCGCTGTTTTTTGGCAAGACGGACATGTTGAGGCAATTCCTTTGTGTTCAACCCGCACGACAATCGGACGGCGAGTTAATGATAGCGCGGGGTTGTGTAAATAATAATAAACAGTGGGCGGGGATGATGAAAAAAACAGCATATGCTCCCCCGAAAGTTCGGGGGAGCATCAATATCAGGCAGTACGGGCGACCGCGTCGCGGGAAGCGGCGGCACGTTCTTCGCCGGTCAGCTCGCTAAGCTGGCCGTTGCGCATCTCCAGCAGGCGATCGGCGTGGATAAAGTAGTGATCGTCATGGCTGATAGCAAAGATGGTTTTTCCCATCTGCTGCATCAGCGGCAGCAGGACCTGATAGAACTCGCGGCGGAAATGCGGGTCCTGATCGGCAGCCCACTCGTCCAGCATGATGATATCGCGCTCTTCCGCCAGCGCCAGCAGCAGGGCCACGCGCTTTTTCTGTCCTTTGGAGAGATTAAGATCGAGGATTTTACCGCCGTCCAGCTTGATTTTATGCGCCATCTGCAGCTGCGCCAGCCATTTATCGACCAGCGCCGGATCGGCCACTTTACCTTCCGGCCCGAGCAACTGGTCAAACAGCCAGACATCGGTAAAGACCGCCGAGAACAACTTACGGTAATCTTCCGGTTTATCCACGGCCAGCGGCTTGCCGTCCAGCAGGATCTCACCGGACACCGGCTGATACAGCCCGGTCAGCAGCATCGCCAGCGTCGATTTCCCGCTGCCGTTACCGCCGATCAGAAACACCAGCTCACCCCGTTTCAGGGTCATATTGATCGGACCGACGGAGAAGGTGTTGTCTTCGTAATGGAATACCACGTCGCGCAGCTCAAGCGTCTGCCAGCCCGCGTGGGACTGCGGTTTCGGGAATTCAGCCCGGAACGGCGCCAGCGCAAACTTATTCAGCTTATTAAAGGCCACCTGCGCCGTCAGCAGCGTCGGCAATGCCCCGACCGCAGAAAGCAGCGGCGTACGCAGGAACAGCAGAGTCAGGGAGTAGGTCGCCGCAACGTTGGTATCCGCCCAGCCCAGGCTATTCGCCATCCAGAACACCAGGCCAATCGCGCCCAGCATCATAATATTCGACCAGTTCACCGCACTCAGATGGAAAGTATCGGCGCGAATAATATTGTGGCGATATTCGCGGGCATCAGGAAGATAGAGATTGTTGAAGATATGCTCGGCGCGTTCGCGGTTCAGCGTCAGCTCTTTACGCCCTTCCAGCACGGTCTGGTAGTCTTTGTACAGTTTATCTTCCGTTTCGCGCAGTACGGCCATATGACGGTAAACGCGGGAGACCAGCATAAAACCGCCCCAGATGGTAATCACCAGCCACAGGGCCGTTATCAGCAGCATTTTGCTCGACAGCCAGGCCAGATACGCGGCACAGCCGAAACTCAGAATAATGCCCTGCACCAGCTCCGGCAGACGCACGAAAGCGATGGTGATATTACGCACATCGCTGGTTAACCCGGCAAGCAGCGACGCGGTGCCGACTTTTTCGATACGCGCAATCGGCGTATCGAGGATCCGCTTAATAAATTCGCCGCGCAGGCGGTAGACAAAATGGTGTCCCAGGGTCGTCAACGCCAGCTGTGAACCCAGCGTCACCGCCATCAATAAGAGCAGCAAACCCAGGAATTCCGGCAGAACCATCAGGGTGTTATCCACGGTTTCAATCAGCCGCAGGTTGATAAAGGCGATCAGGCCAATACCCAGCGCGGCGCTCACCAGGCTCAGCGCCATCACGGCGATGAAAGGCCAGCGATACTGGCGCCAGACAACAAGAAGAAGTTCCATAACCACAGTCCGGAGTAGAAAAAGAGCGGGCAGTGTAAACTGCTGACGGCCGACAGCAAGAATAATTCTTATTTTTATTCGCTATTCGCCCGCGCGCCGGAAGGTCAAATTATAGCGACAGTTGCCGGTCGCTGGATGCTGTCCGGGCTTAAGAGGTTGGATCCCGTGATACCACAGGCGCGATTCGCCGCCCCATACCACCACGTCCCCGTGTTCCAGCAGCAGACGTTTCAGGGGATCGTTACGTTGCGCACCGCCAAACTGAAATATGGCAGGCAATCCCAGGGAAACGGAGACAATCGGCGCATCCAGCCTGGCCTCGTCTTTATCCTGATGTAATGAGAGCTTTGTTCCGGGCAAATAGCGGTTAATCAGGCAGGCATCGGGTTGAAAGCCGGAATAGCCTGCCTCCAGCGCGGCCCGCTGCGCCAGGGACAGAAAGCCGACCGGCATCGGGGGCCAGCGGCGACCACCGAGGGGATCGTAAGGCGAATAGAGATAGCCTCTGGCATCGGTTGTCCAGCCCACCTCGCCGCAGTTGGTCATCGCCACCGACATGGTATAGCCGCCGGGCGTGACCATCTGACGGAACGGGGAACGCTCAGCGACGGCGGCAATATCCGCCAGCAGCGACGGTGACGCCGCCAGCGCAAAGCGTCTCAGCACCACGGCACCCGGTCCGAGCGGCTCCTGCCAGGGTTCAGCATCGGCAAAGAGATCCAGCATTAACTCTCCTTCGTTGTGGCTTCGCGCTGTAACAACAGCGCTTTACGTTCAGCTCCCCAGCGATAGCCCGACAGCGCGCCGTCGCTGCGGATCACCCGATGACAGGGGATAATAATAGCAAGGGTATTGGCGGCACAGGCCCGCGCCACCGCCCGAACGGCATTCGGCTGCCCCATCGCTGCGGCCACCTCGGCATAGCTGGCGGTGCTGCCGACGGGGATCGCCCGTAGCGCCTGCCAGACCCGTTGCTGGAACGCCGTGCCGCGAATATCCAGCGGCAGCGAGAGAGGCACCCGCCGATCGTCCAGGCTGCGGATCACCTGCGCGACCCGCCCGGCAAAAGCATCATCCGCCCCTGCCCGCTCAGCCAGCGGGAACTGCTGTACCAGTTCAGCTTCCAGGGCCGCGTCGTTATCCCCCAGCAGCACGGCACAGACTCCGCGCTCGCTTTCGGCCACCAGACAGCGGCCCAGCGCGCATTTGTCCAGGGTATAGCGCACCGCCGTCTCGCCGCGGCGGTACTGACGGGCAGTCATACCCAGCGTTGCATCGGCCTGTCGGTAGTAACTGCTGGCATCGGGAAAACCGGCGGCCAGCAACGCCTCTGTGACCGCCTCGCCCTGGGCCAGCGAGGCGCGCAGGCGCTGCGCCCGCCAGCCCTGCTGCCAGGCTTTTGGCGTCATACCGGTAACGGATTTAAACAGACGATGCAGATGGTATGGGCTCATCGCCACGTCCTGCGCCAGCTGGTCAAGGGTAACCGGTGATTCCTGCTCAAGCAGGCGGCAGGCGCGGGTGATTTTATCGAGGCGCTGCTGTTGAGGATGGGCCTTATCAGGCTGACAGCGTTTACAGGGACGAAACCCTGCCGCCGCCGCGGCCCCGGTATCCGGATAAAAACGGACGTTCTGGCGCAGCGCGTGTCGGGCGCGGCAGGAAGGACGACAAAAGATACCGGTCGTCACGACGGCGAAGATAAACTGACCATCGGCTTGCGCATCGCGGTCAAGGACCGCCTGCCAGCGCGCATCGTCATCAATAAGTGCAGAAGTGTTCATTACAGGCTCCTTCTTTAAGGCTAGCCCTACTCTGCCGCCCGCGCCCTGGATAAAAAACCGCAATCTTGCGCTTTAATTCGGCTCACCCTGCAGGAAACCGGCAAACTGCGGCGACATCCAGTGGCTAAAACCGTCCCCCTCTTTGCTAATCATATATACCGCCAGCCCCTGCTCACGGGCGACCTGCTGCGCTTTTTCCCGTCCCAGCACCATCAGGCCGGTATCCCAGCCGTCGGCTTCCAGCGCCGTCGGGGCAATGACCGTGACCGACACCAGCGTATGGGTAATCGGCCGTCCGCTTTGCGGATCAATCACGTGGGAAATGCGCTTGCCGTCAAGTTCATAGTAGTTACGGTAGCTGCCGGAGGTGCTGATCCCGTGGCCGTTGATATCGACAATGGCCTCCACGGCATTCTCGCGATCCGTCGGCTTCTGGATCGCCACGCGCCAGGGCTGGCCGCTGGCGTTCATTCCCCGGCTGACCAGCGCGCCCCCCACCGAGACCAGGTAGCGCGACAGCCCTTCCTGCTCCATCAGCCGCGCCAGATGATCGGCAGCATAGCCCTCGCCCACCGTCGAAAGATCGACAAACAGATCGGGTAGATCTTTTTGCAGATACTGGCGGGAAGCGGTGTTGATCACCGTCAGATGCTGCAGGCCAGTGCGGGCGCGGGCCTCCTCAATCTGCGCAGCTGAAGGCGTTTTGACCGGCTGTTTATCAGGGCCGAATCCCCAGAGATTGACCAGTGGCCCGACGGTGATGTCCATCGCACCGGCGGTTTTGTCGCCGATCCGTAGCGCCTGAGTCACGATATCCGCCATCGCCTCGCTGACCGGCCAGGGTGCGGTCGTCCGGGCCTGGTTAAAGCGCATCAGGGCCGAATCCGGTTTCCAGGTCGATAGCAGCTGGTCGTCGGCATTGAGCTGCGCCTGAATTTTCTGCTGTAGCGGCAGGCGACGGCTCTCGTCCAGCCCCACCACGCTAACCCGCCAGGAGGTACCCATCGTTTTCCCTTCCAGCACCGTGGCGCCTGCGGATTTCGGGGAAGGATCGGCCTTATCACACCCGGCGATCGACAAAAAGAGCGTCAGCAGTGAGAGACGCAAAAACAGGGATACCATCGGTGCGGTTCCTTTTACCCGTTCCGGGCCAGTAAAGAAGAGGAGCTGATGCGGGGAGATTCTGCCATAAAAAAAGGGACCTCGTGGTCCCTTTCGTCACAACGTATCGCTTAGAACTGGTAAACCAGGCCCAGGGCAACAACGTCATCGGTAGTGATACCGGCTGCGCGAGTGAAGTCGTTCGCATCCAGCAGGTTGATTTTGTAATCAACGTAGGTAGACATGTTTTTGTTGAAGTAGTAAGTCGCACCCACATCAATATATTTCAGCAGATCCTGGTCGCCGGCGTTAACGGTAGCGTTGCTGACTTTCTTACCTTTAGACTGCAGGTAAGCGATGGACGGACGCAGGCCGAAGTCGAACTGGTACTGAGCAACCACTTCGAAGTTCTGCGCTTTGTCAGCGTAACCGTAGATCGCGGTATCACCTTTAGAGTCACCGAAACGGGTCGCGTTATAGGTCTGGGAGTACTCTGCTGCCAGGTAAACGTTATTAGCGTCATATTTCAGGCCGCCGGTGTAAACGTCTGCGCGATCGCCGTTACCAAACACGACAGCGCCGTTCTGGTCTGCGGTACGTTTGGAGCTGGATGCCGCAGCACCGATACCAAAGCCTGCGCCCAGATCGTAAGTTACTGACGCGCCGTAGCCGTCACCGTTCTGGCGCAGAGTGCTGCGACCGCTGGTGTTTTCACCGCTAACGCTGCCGTTTTTACCCTGGTACTGCAGGGCAAAGTTCAGACCGTCAACCAGACCGAAGAAGTCGGTGTTACGGTAGGTTGCAACGCCGTTAGCGCGGGACTGCATAAAGTTGTCAGCGCCGTAGGTGTCGCCGCCGAACTCCGGCAGAACGTCGGTCCAGGAAGTTACGTCGTAGATAACGCCGTAGTTACGACCGTAGTCGAAAGAACCCGCATCACTCACGCGCAGACCCGCAAAGGCCAGACGGGTGGATGCATTGTTTTCGCTTTCAGACGTGTTGCCTTTAACTTCGTATTCCCACTGGCCGTAACCGGTCAGCTGGTCGTTAACCTGGGTTTCGCCTTTAAAGCCGAGACGAATGTAGGTTTTGTCACCATCGTCGCCAGCATTGTTAGAGAAATAGTGAAGACCGTCGACTTTGCCGTACAGGTCTAATTTGTTGCCATCTTTGTTGTAAATTTCAGCTGCATTTGCTGCACCTGCTACCAGCAGAGCCGGTACCAGTAGGGACAGTACTTTAACTTTCATGTTATTAACCCTCGTTATATGCATTTTTTTATTGCCACTGCTTTACTGATTAACCCTCAATCAGTTGGCCGATTTATTGTGCGGGAAAATACAGAATAATCCAATAAGATTATGATACGAAAATTTCGAAGATGTTTCATTCATCCACAAGGATGTTTCACTTTGTAAATAACGGGGAACTTTTAAGCGGCACGAATAATCAAAAAATAGCGCACCATTAATCAAAATAAATATTAAACACAGCTAAAACAGCAATTTACAACCACAAATTAACACAGCACTGAATGATAAAACAAAATCTTCACTCGCAACTAAAATAGACCCGCTATCATCATTAACTTTATTTATTACCTTCATTCAGCAATGAATGTCCGTTTCAAATCATTTCCACCGGGTGCTCTGCATCCGGTTTTTTTTTACCTTTTTTTACGTAAAAATACGTCCCCCCTGCTTTCAGTATGAAATTATAACAACTATTAACTAATTGAAATAACATCAAACACTCTCTTTACTTTATAGTCGTTAAGTAATTTCTTGTTATTTCGTGCTATTCACCTGGCGACCTGTGTCATTCTTTATACAAACAGACTGAGATCGGTCTTTTTTACCGCACTGAAGCATGTTCTTAGCCCACCGCATCCGACGAACAGGTTTCATCGCTCCCCGACACCCGCATTCACTGACGGCAGACTGCAACCAGGCGGCTTTTATGTATATACTGCGTGCAGTACCGTGGGCTATACACTGATGAGTCATCCCGACACAATGATGCCAAACAAGTTTTCTCTGATGCCGGCGAGCATCACGCGATTTTTCCTGCTGATGATTGTCGTCCTGCTGGTCACGCTGGGCGTGATGGTGCAGAGTGCCGTCAATGCATGGCTAAAAGATAAGAGCTACCAGATCGTCGATACCACGCATGCGCTGCATAAACGCATCGATACCTGGCGCTATGCGACATGGCAGATTTACGACACCATTGCGGCCACCAGCAGCTCATCATCCGGTGAAGGGCTACAGGAAACGCGTCTTAAACAGGATGTCTACTATCTGGAAAAACCACGGCGTAAAACGGAAGCGCTGATCTTTGGTTCCCACGACGGCTCGACCCTGGAGATGACCCAGCGGATGTCGACCTATCTGGATACCCTGTGGGGCGCAGAAACCATTCCCTGGTCGATGTACTATCTGAACGGCCAGGATAACAGCCTGATCCTGATCTCTACCCTGCCGCTGAAGGATTTATCCTCCGGCTTTAAAGAGTCAACCATCAGCGGCCTCGTCGATTCTCGCCGTGCAGAAATGCTGCAGCAGGCCAACGCCCTGGACGAAAGGGAGAGCTTCTCGCCTCTGCGCCGTCTCGCCTGGCAAAACGGCCACTACTTTACCCTGCGCACCACCTTTAATCAGCCGGGGCATCTGGCCACGGTGGTGGCATTCGATCTGCCGATTAACGATCTGATCCCGCCGGGTATGCCGCTGGACAGTTTCCGGCTGGAAGCCGATCCGACGCAGAGCAGCCTGCGCAGCGCGGATAAAGATCCGTCCGATAGCGTCTCGATTAATTTCAACAGTTCGCGGATTGAGATCGTCGCCTCCGTCGACACCACCAACTCGCGTCTTGTCTGGCAGGTGCCTTTTGGCACGCTGATGCTCGATACCCTGCAGAATATTTTACTGCCGCTGCTGCTGAATATCGGCCTGCTGGCGCTGGCGGTGTTTGGCTATGTGACCTTCCGCCACCAGCCCGGGCGTCAGAATGATGCCCCCTCTTCTCACGTCGGCGCCAACAATGAGCTGCGCGTGCTCCGCGCACTGAATGAGGAGATTGTCGCCCTGCTGCCGCTGGGTCTGCTGGTACATGACCAGGAGTCCAACCGAACGGTCATCAGCAATAAAATTGCCGACCACCTGCTGCCACATCTGAATTTACAGAACATCACCAGCATGGCGGAACAGCACCAGGGCGTGATCCAGGCGACGATTAACAATGAGCTGTATGAAATCCGCCAGTTCCGCAGCCAGGTCGCCCCGCGCACGCAAATTTTCATTATCCGTGACCAGGACAGGGAAGTGCTGGTGACGAAAAAGCTCAAGCAGGCGCAGCGGCTGTACGAAAAGAACCAGCAGGGTCGGACCGCCTTTATGCAGAATATCGGCAATGCGCTCAGGCAGCCGGTCAATGCGCTGGTTGAAGAAGCGACGACGCTGGATACGGAACAGAGCAAAAAGCTGGCGCAGCATGCGGATGTGCTGGCACGGCTGGTGGACGAAATTCAGCTCGCGAATATCCTCGAGAACGATAGCTGGAAAAGCGCCCCGTCGCTATTTTCCATCCAGGAGCTGATTGATGAAGTGGTGCCTGACGTTCTGCCGATCATTAAGCGTAAAGGGCTGCAGCTGCTGATTAATAATCCGCTGCCGGCGAATGAAGAGCGTCATGGCGATCGCGAGGCGCTGCGCCGTATTCTGCTGCTGCTCGTTCAGTATGCGGTCACCACCACGCATATCGGCAAGATCACCCTTGAAGTCGGCGGTGATGAATCCGATGAGGATCGCCTGACCTTCCGCGTGCTTGATACCGGTGAAGGCGTCACGGCCAGCGAAATTGATAACCTGCACTTCCCGTTCCTTAATAGCACCCAGGCCGACGACTACGGCAGTGCCAACCCGCTCACCTTCTGGCTGTGCGATCGGCTGGCGCGTAAGCTGGGCGGCCATCTGAATATTAAAGCCCGTGAATCGCTGGGGACGCGCTATACGCTGCACGTTAAAATGGCGGCACGCGCCCAGCAGGGCGATTCGGAAGAGCGTCTGCTTGACGACGTGGTGGCGATGGTGGATATCACCTCCAATGAGATACGCAGTATTGTCGTTCGCCAGCTGGAAAACTGGGGTGCAAGCTGCATCAGCCCCGACGAAAGACTGGCAAGTCAAGAATATGACCTGTTTTTAACGGATAATCCGTCTAATCTTACTGCCTCCGGCTTGCTTTTAAGCGATGATGAGGCTGGCGTGCGTAAAATTGGCCCTGGCCAGCTGCGCGTCAACTTTAATCTCAGCAATGCCATGCAGGAAGCCGTGCTACAACTGATTGAGGAGCAGCTGGCTCAGGAAGAGGTTGTAGAGCCGCCGACCGGAGGCGATGAAAACGCCGAACTCCATGCCAGCGGCTATTACGCGTTGTTTGTCGATACGGTTCCGGATGATGTTATGAGGTTGTATACTGAGTCGGCAACGCGCGATCTCGCCGCGCTGGCACAGACAGCACACCGCCTTAAAGGGGTGTTTGCCATGCTCAACCTGGTACCCGGCAAACAGTTATGTGAAACGCTGGAACAGCTCATTCGCGAGAAGGACGTTCCAGGAACAGAAAAATATATCAGCGACATTGACGCTTACGTCAAGAGCCTGCTGTAGCAAGGTAGCCTAATACATGAACAATATGAACGTAATTATTGCCGATGACCATCCGATTGTACTGTTCGGTATTCGTAAATCACTTGAACAGATCGAATGGGTTAATGTTGTTGGCGAATTTGAAGATTCCACAGCCCTGATCAATAACCTGCCGAAACTGGACGCTCACGTCCTGATCACCGACCTCTCTATGCCTGGTGATAAGTACGGCGACGGCATTACCCTGATTAAATACATCAAGCGCCATTTCCCGAGCATCTCGATCATTGTTCTGACCATGAACAATAACCCGGCGATCCTCAGCGCCGTGCTGGATCTCGATATCGAAGGGATCGTTCTGAAACAGGGTGCGCCAACGGATCTGCCGAAAGCGCTGGCCGCGCTGCAGAAAGGTAAGAAATTTACCCCGGAAAGCGTGTCCCGCCTGCTGGAAAAAATCAGCGCCGGTGGCTACGGTGATAAGCGCCTGTCGCCGAAAGAGAGTGAAGTTCTGCGCCTGTTTGCTGAAGGCTTCCTGGTAACCGAGATTGCCAAGAAACTGAACCGCAGCATTAAAACCATCAGCAGCCAGAAGAAATCGGCGATGATGAAACTGGGCGTGGAAAACGATATCGCTCTGCTGAACTACCTCTCCTCCGTGTCGCTGACGCCTGCGGACAAAGAGTAAGTCCTCCCCAAATAAAAACCCCGGCCAGCCGAAGCTGCCCGGGGTTTTTTATTGCCGTCAATAAAGCGGTCAGCGGGCGTTTCGCACCCGGCTGGCATACAGCGCCAGGGTTTGCTTCAGCAGATCCAGGGTCATCGGTTTCGACAGGCAGCTATCCATACCGGACTCCAGGCAGCGCTGCCGCTCCTCGGCCAGCGCATTTGCCGTAACGCCAACCACCGGCAGCGTCAGCCCAAGCTGGCGAATACGCTGGGTCAGACGATAGCCGTCCATATTCGGCATATTAACGTCGCTTAAAATAATATCGATATGGTTCTTACTCAGAACATTCAGCGCATCAACGCCGTCAACGGCCGTTTTGCACTGATAGCCAAGTGAGGCCAGCTGATCCGCCAGCAGGCGACGGTTAATCGGATGATCGTCGACCACCAGAATCATCATATCGTCATTGCGCACGTCGTCTTCATCCGCCGCTGACAGTACCGGCCCGCTGTTCGCGTTATCCATCCTGATACGGTAGATCCTGCCCAGCAGCGTAATGAGCTCATGCGGCGACGCGATGCTGTGCACCCACTCGCCCGGCGAACGCTCCAGCGGAATACCGATATGCCGCGGACAGAAAACTATCGCCGCACGACCCTGCCAGACCTGCTGCAGTTCGCCATCGGTAATCAGCGTATCGTCTGCGTCAGGCGTCTGCCCCTCATACTGCGCAACCTGCACCCCGCTGCGGGTCAGCAGCGTGCTCAGGAAGGCATTCAGCGAGGCGTTGCGTACCGCCAGCCAGCAGCGCTTCTGGCGTAAATCGTCGCTCTCAATCGCCGGTGGATTCTGCGCGGCATACAGCGGAATGCGAATGGTAAACTGGCTGCCCATGCCCGGTTCAGAATCAACGGCAATATCGCCGTCCATCATGCCGATCAGTTTTTCACAGATCGCCAGCCCCAGTCCGGTGCCCTGGAAGTTACGCTGTACCCCGGTGCCAACCTGGAAGAACGGATCGAACAGGCGCACCACCTCTTTGGCCGCAATCCCCACGCCGGTATCGCGCACGCGGATACTCAGATAGCTGTCATCACTGCGCACGTGCAGAATAATGCAGCCGGTATCGGTGAACTTGATCGCATTGCTTAGCAGGTTAGAAATCACCTGCTGCAGGCGCATCGGATCGCCGTTCATCTGCTGCGGGACATCCGGCTCGATAAAGCAGTACAGCCCAATCTGCTTGCGCACCACCAGCGGCAGATAGTTGGCGGTGATATGGTTCATGACTTCGCGTGGCGCAAACTCTCGCGGTTCAATCTTCAGCTGCTCGGACTCAATCTTCGAGAAGTCGAGAATGTCGCTGATGATTTTTAGCAGCAGGCTGGAGGAGTTATTCATCGCCGTGACCAGGCGGTCAACGCCTTTAGGCAGCTCTTTGGTCTGGAGCAGATCGAGGTTACCGATAATCCCGTACAGCGGCGTGCGAAGCTCGTGGCTGACGGTGGCAAGGAACATCGATTTTGACTGGCTGGCCTGCTCTGCCGCCTGCGCCATCTCCTGCAGGGACTCTTCCATTTTGACGCGCGAACTGACGTCCACCAGCACGCAGATCGCCACGTTTTCATTGCGGTAGCGCGAATGGACGAAGCTTATCTGCAGGTTGGTGTTATTACTGGTCAGTACGTCGACAAAGTTCACCTGCTGACCGCAGATAATCTGCGTCAGCCGCTGCCTGTCTTCGTGCGTCAGCATATTGAGATAGTTATGCGCCAGCTCATTACTCAGGATATTGGTGCCGTCCTGCGTGCGCAGAATGCAGATCCCGACCGGCGCGGACGCGACGATTTTACGGTTGAACTGCTCGTGCTCTTCCAGACGCTGGGCGTCGGCTTCCGCCGGAATAAAGATGCGCCGCTCATACATGCGTGCAAGCGTAAACAGAGCCAGACCGATCAGCACGTTCAGCAGTACCGCATTCAGGATCAGCATGCGGATCCGCTCCAGCACCATATCTACCGGCACCGAGTAGACAATACTCAGCGACGAAGGCGGGAGGCTTTTCTTCAGGACCAGGTCTCGGTAGCCGTCCGTATAGCCAAACCATGAACGCTCCTGCATCCAGCGCGAATCGACTTTCAGAACGTTTTCCGGCCCGCTCAGCGCAATCAGCGGATGGCCATTTTCATCCAGCACCGTCACGCCCATTGGCAGACTGCCGGGAGTGAAGAAGTTTTCCATGCGAATGGACTGTTCAATCCCGAGCATCGCCTGCAGACGGTTAGCGAGATATACCGGGGTCAGGGAATAGAAGTAGCCAACGCCGGGACGCGCGCCCTGGCTTATCCAGAACAGGTTGTCGCCTCGCTCTTCCTGCGGGGCGTTACGGTACTTGACGATACGCTCGTGCAGCGATTTCAGCGCATCGTTGCTTTCCATCGGCATATCGCGGATGCCAAAGTTAGCCATACACAGGTTATCGCTACCGATCAGAAAAACGCGGTTAAGATCGTAGGCGGCGGAGAAATTCTCCCGCCAGTAGCGCATAAACCACGACAGCGACTCCAGCGAACCGCTCCAGGTGCTGCTGAGCGCGCTGCAGTCGGAATCCTGGAACAGTGGCTCAAATTCCGGCACCTCGGATTTCTCTTCACGCACGCGTGCGCCCAGCACGCCGTTATCCGCCGTCAGCCGATTCTCGGCGATATACTTCAGCTCTTTCATGACGTCGGCGGTGCGCTGGATATAGCGCTGGGCCTGATCGGCGTTAAGGTTAAACTCGTCGCGGATTTGCGACTCTTTCTGATGCAGGGCGTTAACGATGTAAAACACCGAAATCAGGACGATCAGCAGCCAGAGCAGCAGCGCCAGCGCCCGAAAAAGATAGCGTGATACTTTGAGGGTGGAACGAAAGGAGACCAGATATTTCAAGGGGGCGAAGCTCCGCCGCAGCAGGTTAATCAAATGTGGTTTAAAGTAGCGGTAAACGCGCAGGTCCGCAACATTAGCCTGCCGTCCCGTACCATAAAAAAGGGCCGGAAACCCGGCCCTTAATAGAGAAGAACAACGATTACTCGTCGGCGTCGTCCGCCACGTCGTCATCGGTCTCCGCTTCCGGGGCGATATCGTCATCCCCTTCCGCCACGCTACCGTCGATAGAATCCAGCTCTTCGTCATCCACCGGCTCGGCCACGCGCTGCAGACCCACCACGTTTTCGTCTTCCGCAGTACGGATGAGGATAACGCCCTGGGTGTTACGGCCTACCACGCTGATTTCCGACACGCGGGTACGCACCAGGGTGCCCGCATCGGTAATCATCATGATCTGGTCGCAGTCGTCTACCTGCACCGCACCAACCACGGAGCCGTTACGCTCGGTCACCTTGATGGAGATAACACCCTGAGTACCACGGGATTTGGTCGGGTATTCCGTTTCAGCGGTACGTTTACCGTAGCCGTTCTGGGTAACCGTCAGGATAGCGCCTTCACCACGCGGAACGATCAGCGACACAACGCTGTCTTTTTCCGCCAGGCGAATACCGCGCACGCCGGTAGCCGTACGGCCCATGGCGCGCACCGCGCTCTCTTTAAAGCGGACCACTTTACCCGCAGCGGAGAACAGCATCACGTCGTCACCGCCCTCGGTCAGGTTCACCCCGATCAGCTCATCGCCTTCGTTCAGATTGACGGCGATAATCCCGGCGGAACGCGGACGGCTGAACTCGGTCAGCGCCGTTTTCTTCACGGTACCGCTGGCGGTCGCCATAAAGACGTTAACGCCCTCTTCGTACTCGCGCACCGGCAGGATCGCCGTAATACGTTCGTTGGCTTCCAGCGGCAGCAGGTTAACGATCGGACGCCCGCGTGCACCGCGGCTGGCTTCCGGCAGCTGATAAACCTTCATCCAGTACAGGCGACCACGGCTGGAGAAGCAGAGGATCGTGTCATGGGTGTTAGCGACCAGCAGACGGTCGATAAAGTCTTCTTCTTTGATACGTGCAGCCGACTTGCCTTTGCCACCACGACGCTGTGCTTCGTAGTCGGTGAGCGGCTGATACTTCACGTAGCCCTGGTGAGACAGGGTAACCACGACATCTTCACGGTTGATCAGATCTTCGATGTTGATATCGGAGCTGTTCGCCGTGATTTCAGTACGACGCTCGTCGCCAAACTGATCGCGGATCAGTTCCAGCTCTTCGCGGATCACTTCCATCAGGCGGTCAGCGCTGCCGAGGATATGCAGCAGTTCGGCAATCTGTTCCAGCAGCTCTTTATACTCGTCGAGCAGTTTTTCATGCTCAAGGCCGGTCAGTTTCTGCAGACGCAGATCCAGAATCGCCTGAGCCTGCTGCTCGGTCAGGTAGTATTGACCGTCACGAACGCCGAACTCCGGCTCCAGCCACTCCGGACGCGCGGCATCATCGCCTGCACGTTCCAGCATCGCCGCCACGTTACCCAGAGCCCACGGCTGCGCGATCAGGCCCGCTTTCGCTTCGGCCGGGGTCGGAGCGCGACGGATCAGTTCGATAATCGGATCGATGTTGGCCAGCGCAACCGCCAGCGCTTCGAGGATGTGCGCACGATCGCGTGCTTTGCGCAGCTCGAAAATGGTACGACGCGTTACCACTTCACGGCGGTGACGCACGAACGCGGAAAGAATATCTTTCAGGTTCAGGATCTTCGGCTGGCCATGGTGCAGCGCAACCATGTTGATGCCGAAGGAGACCTGCAGCTGGGTCTGTGAATAGAGGTTATTCAGCACCACTTCACCGACCGCATCGCGTTTCACTTCAATCACGATGCGCATCCCGTCTTTATCAGACTCGTCACGCAGCGCGCTGATGCCTTCAACGCGTTTCTCTTTTACCAGCTCGGCGATTTTCTCGATCAGGCGAGCTTTGTTCACCTGATACGGAATTTCGTGCACGATAATGGTTTCACGACCGGTTTTCGCGTCGGCTTCTACTTCCGCGCGGGCACGGATATAGATCTTGCCGCGACCGGTACGGTAGGCTTCTTCGATACCGCGACGACCATTAATAATGGCGGCGGTCGGGAAGTCAGGCCCCGGAATGTGCGCCATCAGCCCTTCAATGCTGATGTCTTCATCGTCGATATAGGCCAGACAGCCGTTAATCACTTCCGTCAGGTTGTGCGGCGGAATGTTGGTCGCCATACCTACGGCAATACCGGACGAACCGTTTACCAGCAGGTTAGGGATTTTCGTCGGCATAACGTCCGGAATGCGTTCCGTGCCGTCATAGTTGTCAACGAAGTCTACCGTCTCTTTTTCCAGGTCGGCCATCAGCTCATGAGCGATTTTCGACATACGGATTTCCGTATAACGCATCGCCGCCGCGGAGTCGCCGTCTACGGAACCGAAGTTACCCTGGCCATCAACCAGCATGTAACGTAAGGAGAATGGCTGCGCCATACGAACGATGGTGTCATATACTGCGGAATCACCGTGGGGATGGTATTTACCGATAACATCACCGACGACACGGGCAGATTTTTTATAGGCTTTATTCCAGTCATTGCCCAATACGTTCATGGCGTATAGTACGCGACGGTGTACCGGCTTTAAGCCATCTCGGACATCCGGCAGCGCACGGCCAACAATGACCGACATCGCATAGTCCAGATAGGAGCTCTTCAGCTCTTCCTCGATGTTAACCGGTGTAATTTCTCTCGCAAGGTCGCTCATCTAACCGCTATCCCTCTTACTGTGTCCCGGATTCAAAGGTCGCAAATTATAACACAGTCGTGTTGATTGAGGTAAATCTATAACTCCCCGGCGGCGCTTTATTCACGCGCCCGTGCTGATATACTCTGCGGTCTGACTGAACAAGGAGTAAAAGCGCCCATGAATGCCGAAAAAACGTCGGTGGCTCAGAACGTAGACCATGAAGAGATCGCCAAATTTGAAGCCGTCGCGTCGCGCTGGTGGGATCTGGAAGGCGAATTCAAGCCGCTGCACCGCATTAACCCGCTGCGTCTGGCTTATATTGGCGAACGCGCCAATGGCCTGTTTGGCAAAACGGTGCTGGACGTCGGCTGCGGCGGCGGGATCCTCGCGGAAAGCATGGCCCGCGAAGGGGCGAACGTCACCGGGCTGGATATGGGCTTTGAACCCCTGCAGGTTGCGCGTCTGCACGCGCTGGAATCAGGTATCGCGGTGGACTATGTTCAGGAAACCGTTGAGGCCCACGCCGATAAGCACGCAGGACGCTACGATGTCGTGACCTGCATGGAGATGCTGGAACACGTCCCGGACCCGCAGTCGGTCGTTAACGCCTGTGCGCGACTGGTCAAGCCGGGCGGCCACGTTTTCTTCTCCACCATTAACCGCAACGGCAAGGCCTGGCTGATGGCGGTGGTTGGCGCGGAGTACGTGCTGAAGATGGTGCCGAAAGGCACGCACGACGTGAAGAAGTTTATTAAGCCGTCCGAGCTGCTGGGCTGGGTAGACGCCACGCCGCTGCAGGATCGCCATATGACCGGCCTGCACTACAACCCGCTGACCGACCACTTTAAGCTCGGCCCGGGCGTTGACGTTAACTATATGCTGCACACCACCGCCAAAGCCGACTAAGGTCGCGCCATCACCCTGCGGGCTGTCCGGTTATCGGGTCCGCAGGGAAACCTCAATCGGGAAAACCTATGGAATTTGCGCTACGTCATATTACCGAAAAATGACCGCCGTCGAAGAAATCGACATACGAACAAAATATCATTTTTTTTGCCAGATTATTGACATGCCCTGCAGGCCTTATTCCATAAGGACTTAGCGATTTTCACCCTTTCGCAACCTCAATTTAACCTCAAAATCAACTCTTGTACTGAAAAGATTACTTACTAGAATACTCAGTATATAGCGTTTCCCTTATCGCAAACCCCCTACATATAGTATTTATCCACAGAGTTAGTCACAACCCTGTGCTGTGGATAAGCGGGGGACATTTTTTCTTTCACGGACAGGTAAATTATGAATCAGAGTCTGCTGGTGACAAAGCGTGATGGTACCACTGAGCGCATCAATCTCGACAAAATCCATCGTGTACTGGATTGGGCGGCAGAAGGACTGAACAACGTTTCTGTTTCTCAGGTTGAGCTGCGTTCCCATATTCAGTTCTATGACGGCATCAAAACCGCCGACATCCATGAAACCATCATCAAAGCAGCAGCGGACCTGATCTCCCGCGATGCGCCGGACTATCAGTATCTGGCCGCACGCCTGGCGATTTTCCACCTGCGTAAAAAAGCCTACGGCCAGTTCGAGCCGCCGGCACTGTACGATCACGTCATCAAAATGATCGAGCTGGGCAAATACGACAACCATCTGCTGGAAGACTACACGGAAGAAGAGTTCGCGCAGATGGACGGTTTTATTGACCACTGGCGTGATATGAACTTCTCCTATGCGGCTGTGAAGCAGCTGGAAGGCAAATACCTGGTTCAGAACCGCGTGACCGGCGATATCTACGAGAGCGCACAGTTCCTCTATATTCTGGTTGCCGCCTGCCTGTTCTCTAACTATCCGCGTGAAACCCGTCTGGACTACGTGAAGCGTTTCTATGACGCGGTATCCACCTTTAAGATTTCCCTGCCGACGCCGATTATGTCCGGCGTGCGTACCCCGACCCGTCAGTTCAGCTCCTGCGTACTGATCGAGTGCGGCGACAGCCTGGACTCCATCAACGCGACCTCCAGCGCCATCGTGAAATACGTTTCCCAGCGCGCTGGTATCGGCATCAATGCCGGTCGCATCCGCGCCCTGGGCAGCCCGATCCGCGGCGGTGAAGCGTTCCACACCGGCTGTATTCCGTTCTACAAGCATTTCCAGACCGCGGTGAAGTCCTGCTCTCAGGGCGGCGTGCGCGGCGGTGCGGCCACCCTCTTCTACCCGATGTGGCACCTGGAAGTGGAAAGCCTGCTGGTTCTGAAAAACAACCGCGGCGTTGAAGGCAACCGCGTCCGTCATATGGACTACGGCGTGCAGATCAACAAGCTGATGTACACCCGTCTGCTGAAGGGCGAAGATATCACCCTGTTCAGCCCGTCTGACGTTCCGGGCCTGTACGACGCCTTCTTTGCCGATCAGGACGAATTTGAGCGCCTGTACACCAAATATGAAAAAGACGACAGCATCCGTAAACAGCGTATCAAAGCCGTTGAGCTGTTCTCGCTGATGATGCAGGAGCGCGCCTCCACCGGTCGTATCTATATTCAGAACGTTGACCACTGCAACACCCACAGCCCGTTCGATCCGGCTGTCGCGCCGGTGCGCCAGTCTAACCTGTGCCTGGAAATCGCCCTGCCGACCAAACCGCTGGAAGATGTTAACGACGAAACCGGTGAAATCGCGCTCTGTACGCTGTCCGCCTTTAACCTCGGCGCTATCGACAGCCTCGATGACCTGGAAGAGCTGGCCGTGCTGGCCGTACGTGCCCTTGACGCCCTGCTGGACTATCAGGATTACCCGATCCCGGCTGCAAAACGCGGCGCAATGGGTCGTCGTACCCTGGGTGTTGGCGTGATCAACTTCGCCTACTGGCTGGCGAAAAACGGTAAGCGCTACTCCGACGGCAGCGCCAACAACCTGACTCACAGCACCTTTGAAGCTATTCAGTACTACCTGCTGAAAGCCTCTAACGAGCTGGCGAAAGAGCAAGGCGCGTGCCCGTGGTTTAACGAAACGACTTACTCGAAAGGCATTCTGCCAATCGACACCTATAAGAAAGACCTGGATGCGATCGCCAGTGAACCGCTGCACTTAGACTGGGAGCAGCTGCGCGAATCGATCAAAACCCACGGTCTGCGTAACTCCACCCTGTCAGCCCTGATGCCGTCCGAGACCTCTTCGCAGATCTCCAACGCCACCAACGGCATTGAACCGCCGCGCGGCCACGTCAGCATCAAGGCGTCAAAAGACGGGATCCTGCGTCAGGTGGTGCCGGACTATGAACAGCTGAAAAATGCGTACGAGCTGCTGTGGGAAATGCCGAACAACGACGGTTACTTACAGCTGGTGGGTATCATGCAGAAATTTATCGACCAGTCGATCTCTGCCAACACCAACTACGATCCGTCGCGCTTCGCATCAGGGAAAGTGCCGATGCAGCAGCTGCTGAAAGATCTGCTCACCGCCTACAAATTCGGTGTTAAAACGCTGTACTATCAGAACACCCGTGACGGCGCGGAAGATGCCCAGGACGACCTGGCACCATCCATTCAGGATGACGGCTGCGAAAGCGGCGCATGTAAGATCTAATCAGCTTCCTCTCTGTCCTTAACCTTCTCCCGTCGGGAGAAGGTTGGGCTGACGGAAATTAACACCACAGGATACACTCATGGCCTATACCACTTTTTCACAGACGAAAAACGACCAGCTGCTGGAACCGATGTTCTTTGGTCAGCCGGTTAACGTGGCGCGCTACGATCAGCAAAAATATGACATCTTCGAAAAGCTGATTGAGAAACAGCTCTCCTTCTTCTGGCGACCGGAAGAAGTGGACGTTTCCCGCGACCGTATCGATTTTCAGGCTCTGCCTGAGCATGAAAAACACATTTTTATCAGCAACCTGAAATATCAGACGCTGCTGGATTCCATTCAGGGCCGCAGTCCGAACGTGGCGCTGCTGCCGCTGATCTCGATCCCTGAACTGGAAACTTGGGTAGAAACCTGGGCGTTCTCAGAGACGATTCACTCGCGCTCCTATACCCATATCATCCGCAATATCGTTAACGATCCGGCTATCGTCTTTGACGATATCGTCACCAACGAGCAGATCCTCAAACGTGCGGAAGGGATCTCGTCGTACTACGACGAACTGATTGCGTTGACCAGCTACTGGCATCTGCTGGGTGAAGGCACGCACACGGTTAACGGCAAGACCGTGACCGTGAACCTGCGCGAGCTGAAAAAGAAACTCTATCTGTGCCTGATGAGCGTGAACGCGCTGGAAGCCATTCGCTTCTACGTGAGCTTTGCCTGCTCCTTTGCCTTCGCCGAGCGCGAACTGATGGAAGGCAACGCCAAAATCATTCGCCTGATCGCCCGCGATGAAGCGCTGCACCTGACCGGCACTCAGCATATGCTGAACCTGCTGCGTTCCGGCGTTGACGATCCGGAGATGGCGGAGATTGCCGAAGAGTGCAAACAAGAGTGCTACGACCTGTTTGTGCTGGCCGCCGTTCAGGAGAAAGAGTGGGCGGAATATCTGTTCCGCGACGGCTCGATGATCGGCCTGAACAAAGACATCCTGTGCCAGTATATTGAGTACATCACCAATATCCGTATGCAGGCGGTCGGCCTCGACCTGCCGTTCCAGACCCGCTCCAACCCGATCCCGTGGATCAACACCTGGCTGGTGTCCGATAACGTTCAGGTTGCGCCGCAGGAAGTCGAAGTCAGCTCCTATCTGGTCGGTCAGATTGATTCTGAAGTGAATACCGACGACCTGAGCGACTTCCAGCTCTGATGAGCCGCGTTACCCTGCGCATCACCGGCACGCAGCTGCAGTGCCGGGATGAACACCCTTCCCTGCTGGTCGCGCTTGAATCGCACCAGGTCGAAGTGGAATACCAGTGCCGTGCGGGCTACTGCGGCTCGTGCCGCTGCCGCCTGCTGGCCGGTCAGGTCACCTGGCTGACGGAGCCGCTGGCGTTTATTCAGGAGGGTGAGATCCTGCCCTGCTGCTGTCTGGCGCAGGGCGATATCGAACTGGAAATGTAAACGGAAAAAGGTCGCGATGCGGCCTTTCTTTTTGCACTCAATGTTATTTTCCCTGTATTTTAATTTAATATCCAATTAACATGCAGAATCAAATAAGAATAAAACAACCCCCTCAGACCGAAAATCAAAAAGATAAACCATTCAGCATATAAATACCTCACTCAACCTATTTTAAACAAAAGACCGTTAATTCAATATTATCTTGCCGAGTGACGAATTTACAAAACATTAGAAATATAATAATTTCATCAATCAGAAATCCTTTATTATCACAACGCAATGTAGCATTAAGCCGTCAGACACCGTAGTGCAATGCAAATACAAAGAAGGTTAACTCATTAATACTGAATTAATTTCTCTGTCAGACGAAGTGATATCCCGGGTATCCCGCACCGCCATTAGCATTAAATAGATTAATCAGTTTACGTCACGTTTATAACTAATGAATTATATTTCCTGTCACTATCAACCAGGAAAGAAAAGGAAACATAACCCGGTTCCGGATACCCACCACAAGAAGGAATAGAAATAATGAAACTGAATAAAAACATACTGGCTCTGAGCGTTTGCGCCCTGTTACCCGCTGCGGCACCGGTCCTGGCAGCAGACCCTACGCCGATCACCGTCGACGGTGGCACCGTGAACTTTGACGGGAGCGTCGTCACCGCCGCCTGTGCTATCTCGGCCGACAGCAGCAGTATGAAGGTCGATATGGGCCAGATCCGTACCGCCGCGCTGTTAGCCGCAGGCAGTGAAGCCTCCGCAGGCAAAGCTTTCTCAATCAAGTTAACGGATTGCGATGCCTCCACCTACAGCGGCGTGGCGGTGACCTTTAGCGGCGCGACCGACGCCACGGATGCCACCTATCTGCAGGCGGGGACAAGCGGCAGCTCGGCACAGAACGTGGCGATCCGTTTGTATGATGAAGCGGGTAAAGCCATCAGCATCGGCACTGCTTCCGACGTTATCACGCTGCGTGACGGCGACAATGCGCTGAACTTCACGGCGAAATACGCCTCACCAAAAGGCGGGGCAACGGCGGGGGACGCCAGCGCAGTGGCGACCTATACGCTGACCTACTCTTAATGTCAGATCCCGGCCCTCGGGTCGGGTCTGTTTATAGCGGAAAATAATCGATGCGGATATTAACAACAATCGCGGCGCTGGCGCTTTCACTCTGCGCGACGGCCGTTCAGGCTGGCGGCGTGGGGCTGGGTGCCACGCGGATGGTCTGGCTCAGCTCCGGCTCACAGTCGGTGCTTAACGTGCGTAATACCGACGCGCACTCCCCGTTTCTGATCCAGTCGTGGATAGAAAATGCCGGCGGACAGCGCAGCAGCGATTTCGTCGTGACACCGCCGCTTTTTGTCCTCAAACCCAACAGCGAAAACAGCGTGCGGGTGATGTTTAGCGGCCCTCAGCTTCCGGACGATCGTGAAACGCTCTACTGGATGGTGGTCAAAGCGATCCCGCAGTCCGCTTCTCAGCCACAAAATAATACGCTGCAGTTTGCCTCTGCTAATCGTATCAAACTGTTTTATCGCCCGGCATCTTTAGCCCGGGGCGCCAGTAATGCCTGGCAGGAAATTACCGGCGAAAGGCGTGCAGGTAAAATCACGCTGATCAATCCAACCGCTTATTATCTGACGCTGACAAACCTTAAGGTTGATGGTCGCGCCGTCAAACCGGTCATGATCCCGCCTAAAGACAGGGTGACGCTCAGCGAAACATTCCCAGCGGCCAGCAAATTTAGCTACAGCACTATTAACGATTATGGTGCCCTGACCAAAGAATCACATAAAGCCTTAACCCTTCAATAAAGGTCATGCAGCACCGTGAAAATTAACGTTATTGCTATTCTGATTAATACGTTTTTAATCGGGAATCTCGCCCACGCAGAGAGTTATCATTTTAATCCGGCGTTTCTCGACGGAGAGAAAGGTAACGTTGCCGATTTGTCGTGGGCCAGCAATGACGTTGAGCTACCACCGGGTGAATACAGGGTTAATATCTATATTAACAACAGCTATATTTTTTCTCAGGCGTTGACGTTTCAAATTGTCGAAGGCGCAGAGGGTAAAAAATTATTACCCTGCCTGACCGCCGGGCAGATTGACGCGCTGGGCATCAATCTCATCGGCACGGATATTATCACCCGGACGAATCAGACGGAGTGCGTACCGCTCAGCATGCCGTTCCCCGAAGCAACGGTGGAATTTGACAGCAAAACCCTCTCCGTCCATTTCTCGGTGCCACAGCGCTATATGCAGAATTTGCCGCGTGGCTACGTCAACCCGGACAGCCACGAGCACGGTATTACCAGCGCCTGGCTTAACTATGTCCTGAACGGATCGCGCAGCCGCTATCAAAGCGGTGGCGAGGATCTGCGTCAGGATCGCTATTTTGCCAGCCTGAATAGCGGGGTCAATCTGGGGCCCTGGCGTCTGCGGGACTATACGACACTCACCTACGGTGGCGAAGGCGGCAGCCAGTTAACGCACGTGCGCACCTGGCTACAACGCGATCTGCCTGCAATGCAGTCCCAGCTCTATCTGGGTGAAACCTGGACCTCCTCCTCCGTGTTTGACTCCGTTGGCCTACTGGGTGTGCAGATCAACACCGACGACAATATGCTGCCCTCAAGCCTGCGCGGCTATGCCCCGGACGTCCGGGGTATTGCGCGTACGAACGCCACGGTGACCATTCGTCAAAGCGGTAATATTGTTTATCAGACGTCGGTGCCCGCCGGCGAGTTTGTGCTGAAAGATCTCTATCCTACGGCGTCCGGGGGCGATCTGCAGGTCACCATTCAGGAAGAGAATGGTCATATCACCCGGTACGTGGTGCCCTTTGCCAGCGTTCCGAATCTGCTGCGCCCGGGACAGCTGAAATACGCGCTCGGTGCCGGTCGTTTTCGCCCCGGCTATCGACAGGACGATCCGCTTTTTGCCCAGGGAGATCTGTTTTATGGCTGGCGCTATGGGCTGACCTTCTACGGCGGAGCGCAGTTTGCCGATCGCTACCGCGCCCTGGCGCTGGGTATTGGCCAGAATATGGGCAGGCTGGGCGCGATCTCCGTTGACGTCACCCAGGCCCGCAGCCTGCTGGCAGACCAGCAGCGCTACAGCGGGGAGTCCATTCGCCTGCGCTACAGTAAACGACTCAACGACTACGGGACCCGTTTCAATTTTTACGCCTGGCGCTATTCGACTTCGGGTTTCTATGACCTGAGCGACACCGCCCGACGCAGTATGCAGGGCGGCACCGTTAGCCAGACGGAGAACGGCATCACGACCGTCGAAAATGCATTTAATCTGCAAAATGCCCGTAAGGCACAAAATCAGTTGATGGTGTCACAAAATATGGGCGACTACGGCTCGCTGACGCTCTCGTGGAATCAGCAAAGCTTCTGGCAAACCGCCAGGACGACCGAAAGTGCGATGCTCTCCTGGAACAACACCTTCGCCAGTGTCGCCTGGGGCGTCGGCCTGCAGAGCAGCAGTCAGCTCGGGTCCGGCAAGCGGGATAATATTTTGTCTCTGTCCATGTCCGTCCCGCTGGGCAACCCGACCAGTTCGACCCGCGCGCGCTATGCCATGACCCGCTCGAACGCGTCCGGCATAACCCACAGCGCCGGCCTGAGCGGTTACGTTCCCGGCATCGATAATGCCAGCTACAGCCTGATGCAGCACTACGGTCGTCAGCAGCAGTACGGCGCCGATATGGCGATGCAGTATCAGGGTTCGCGCGGCAGCTCAAATCTCGGCTACAGCTACTCCAGCCAGTCTCAGTATCTGAGCTACGGCCTCAGCGGCGGCGTAGTGCTGCACGAAGATGGCCTGACCCTGAGCCAGCCGCTGGGCAACACCAATATTCTGGTTAAAGCGCCGGGTGCCAGCCACGTAGACGTTCGCAACCATAAGGGCGTTAAAACCGACAACCGGGGCTACGCCGTGGTGCCTTTCGCCACGCCCTATCGCGTCAATCGGGTCGAGCTCGACGTCACGACCGCCGGGCAGCATGTCGAAATTGAGCACTCGGTTGTTCACCATACGCCAACCGAAGGCGCGCTGATCCGTGCCACCCTCCCCACCCGCGTCGGCATGAAGGCCATGTTCTTTGTCAGCCAGCAAGGAAAGGTCTTGCCCTTTGGCACGACGGTGTCGGTCAACGGCGAAAAGCAGAATACCGGTATCGTCGGCGATGGCGGCAGCGTTTATCTCTCAGGCCTGCCTCAGGAGGGGAAAATCACTGCCCGCTGGGGCAACGGCAATGAAGAGACCTGCATCGCGCGCTACCGGCTGGAAGATCGCTATCTCAACCCGCAGACTGGACTGTGGACACAGGAGCTCGTATGTCATTAAAGGATCCCTTGCGGATAGTTTGCACCCTGCTTGCTGCCCTGCCTTTCTCCGTCACCCTTGCCTGGGATGTGCTGGTCGATATCCGGGGCGAAATCGTCGGCAATACCTGCATCGTCTCCGGCGACTCAACCCATATTAAGGTCAATCTGGGGACGATTTCGACCCGCCAGTTTTCCGGCGTCGGCTCGGTCAGCAATATCCGCCAGCCCTTCGCGCTCAGCCTGGAAGATTGCGGCCCGACCTTTAGCGGAGCAAAAGTACGTTTTACCGGCACGCCCGATGACGACAGCCCGCAGCTGCTGCAGCTGGATGCCGGAGGCGCTCAGGGCGTCGGCGTCCAGATCCTCGACGCGAACGGCAACCCCGTACCGCTGAATACCTGGAGCGAACTCTGGTCAGGCAACGGAGACGGAACCGCCACGCTTAACTTTTCCGCCCGATTGCAGGCCACCAGAATGCCGGTTGAAGCCGGTAGCGCCACAGCGATAGCCACCTGGGAACTGGAGTATCAATGATGATCAAACCGTTTTATCTCTCTTTCTGCCTCAGCCTGGCGCTGTGGTTTGCTGGCAGCCACAGCGCGATGGCGCTTGAGTGGAAAGCTGACATTATTCTCTCCCCGGCCACGATGACCTGGTCCGGCCCGGCGGACTCGGTGGTGCCGGGTCATATTATCGGTGCACAGTGGAGCACAACGACGACGGTCACTCAGGTGTTCTGGTGTGGGCTCGTCTTCACCTGCAGCAAAGGCACCATGACCCCGGGTGCGGACGCAGTGCCCTCCGGCCTGAATGTGGAGCTGGATGGCGTGCGTTACGCGATATTCGAAACCGGTGTTCCCGGCATTGGCTATATCATCGGTTTAAAAGACAGTAACGCGACAGCCTGGCTTCCCCTGCAGGAAGAGACCACGCAAACCTATCCTGCCGATGGCAGCGCGGGCTATGCCAGCGACCTCGGCTGGTCGGCAAAGGTCACCTTTGTCAAAACCAGCACCGCGCTTAAATCCGGGGTTTACCAGACGCCGACCATTAACGCTGCGGTCCTGACCGCCTATAACAACGAAACGAAGACGGCCAACGTCACCATCAACCCCGCCACCATTACGGTGACGGCAAGCGGCTGTATCGTTGCGACGCGTAATGCCAGCGTCAATCTGGGGCGCGTCAATACCCGTGACCTGCCGGACGAAGGCAGCATCTCTCCTGCCAGCGCCTTTAATATTGCTCTGACCTGCGATGCAGGGGTTTCTTTGTATGCGGTCGTTTCGGACCAGAGCGATCCGGGGAACCGCTCGACGGCTCTGTCTCTGACAGGTGATTCCGGGGCGGAAGGGGTTGGGGTGCAGGTCTTTTATAATGATACGGGACCGCTGGCTCTCGGCCCGGACAGTTCAGCCTCGGGCACAGCCAATCAATTCTTTATTAAAAGCCAGTCGGCAGAAGAGCAGCTAAACCTGCCGTTTACCGTCCGCTATGTGCGTACCGGCCCGCTGGTTCCCGGCACGGCGAACGCGCTGGCAAGTATTACCTTCTCCTATCAGTAAGAAAAAAGCGCGGGCAAATTGCCCGCGCCTTACGCATTACCGCGGCGTTTTCTCCAGGAAACGCACCGCCTTATCCGGGAAGTCGGTAAAGAGACCGTCGACGCCGGCCTGGTGATAAAGCACCTCATACAGGCCGTCCACATCGGTCACGTAATCCGGCAGCTTGTCGGCCCGGACCGTATAAGGATGCACCTGCATATGGCTGGCATGTGCCTCTTTCACCATCGCCGTCAGCCGGATCTTGCCAGGGGTAGAATTCTCCGCCACCAGCATATGGTAATCCGGACCGATGCCGTCGGCGTATCCGGCGATTTGCTTCATCGCCCCGGGCTGGAACATCCAGTCATAGCTGTAGTTCACCCACTTACCATCGGGCTGCTTCTGCTGGGTTTCCTGCCAGTTGGTATAAGCAATCAGCTGGACCAGCTTCAGATCCATCCCTCTTTCCGGCAGCAGGGTATTTTTGATGCGCTTGAGTTCATCGGCATCAAAACACTGCAGATAGACCTTATCCTGCTTGTGGGTGTAGCCATACTGCTTCAGCACATCCAGGGTGCGGGCGGCAATATCTTTCCCTTCCTGATGATGGAACCAGGGCGCTTTGATTTCAGGATAGATCCCCACGTTGCGCCCGGTGGAGTGGTTCAGCCCCTGGATGAACTCAATCTCTTCGGCAAAGGTATGGATGCGGAAGGTGGATTTCCCCATCGGGAAGCGTCCGGGGAACACCTGGACCTTTTTACCGTTTTCCAGCTCGAAGCCTTCGGTGAAGGCCAGCGATTTTATCTCCGCCAGGGTGAAGTCGATGGCGTAGTAGCGCCCGTCAGCACGGGCGCGGCCCGGAAAACGTTCGGCCACGTCGGTAACCCGGTCCAGGTAGTGGTCGTGCAGCACCACCAGCTGGTCATCTTTCGTCATGACCAGGTCCTGTTCCAGATAGTCAGCGCCCTGCGCCCAGGCCATCGCTTTTGCCGGTAGCGTATGCTCCGGCAAATAGCCGCTGGCACCGCGATGGGCAATCACCAGCTTGTCCTCGGCACCGGCCGCCATACTCATCACCATGCCGACCAGTAATAAACCCCCGCCAAATCCTTTTAATGCACTGTTCATCACACTGCTCCTTAATTAGCCGCGTCTGGCCTCGATTTCGGCGTGATGGCGTCGTTCACCGATCATCACCACCACCAGCAGGATCACCGCCAGCACGCTACCGCCGATCATCACCATAAAGCCGCCATCCCAGCCGAAGAAGTCTACGGTATAGCCGACAATAGCGCTGGCCGCCACCGAACCGCCGAGATAACCGAACAGCCCGGTAAAGCCTGCCGCCGTACCCGCCGCTTTTTTCGGCGCCAGCTCAAGGGCATGCAGACCGATCAGCATCACAGGACCGTAGATCAGGAAGCCAATCACAATCATACAGGCCATATCCACCGTCGGGTTGCCCGGCGGGTTAAGCCAGTAGACCACGGTGGCAATGGTGACCAGGGTCATAAAGAAGACGCCCGTTGCGCCGCGGTTTCCACGGAAGACCTTATCCGACATCCATCCGCAGAGCAGCGTGCCGGGAATACCGGCGTACTCATAGAGGAAGTAGGCCCACGAGGATTTATCCAGCGCGAAGTGCTTCACCTCTTTCAGATAGGTCGGGGACCAGTCGAGAATGCCGTAGCGCAGCAGGTAGACAAAAACGTTAGCGATAGCGATATACCACAGCAGCTTGTTCGGCAGCACGTACTGCATAAAGATCTGCTTCGCCGTCAGCTCCTCTTCATCTTTCTCGCTGTAGTCATCCGGATAATCGTTCTTGTACTCTTCAATCGACGGCAGACCGCAGGACTGCGGCGTATCGCGCATCAGGGCAAAGGCAATAATCGCGATCAGGATCGCCGCAAACGCGGGCATATAGAGCGCCGCACGCCAGTCGTTAAACCACGCCATCCCCAGCAGGAACAGCAGCGGCGGGATCCCGCCACCGACGTTATGGGCGCAGTTCCACACCGACACGATACCGCCGCGCTCTTTCTGCGACCACCAGTGCACCATGGTGCGTCCGCACGGCGGCCATCCCATCCCCTGGAACCAGCCGCAGGCAAACAGCAGCACAAACATCACCATAATGCTGGAGGTCGCCCAGGGGACAAAGCCCATAAACAACATCACCAGCGCCGCAAGGATCAGGCCTGCGGGCAGGAAAACGCGCGGATTCGAACGGTCCGAGACCGATCCCATAATAAACTTCGAAAAACCGTAGGCAATCGAGATCCCGGACAGGGCAAAGCCGAGGTCGCCTCGCGAGAAGCCCTGCTCAATCAGATAGGGCATCGCGAGGGCAAAGTTTTTACGCACCAGGTAGTAGGCCGCATAGCCAAAAAAGATCCCGATAAAAATCTGCCAGCGTAAACGGCGGTACACCGGATCGGTGCGATCCGCAGGCAAGCGCGCCTGATGCGGCGCGGGTTTAAAAATGCTTAACATATCAGCCTCCGTGGCCAGTCTTGTCTGATAAAACCGTCATCTAAAAACGGGGAAAATAGCCTCCGTCTCCAGCATGGGCGCGATGGTAGGGAAACATCCGGCGCGTTACTGTGAAACATCGCACACATTGTTACAGAATTATGACAAATGCGCCAAAAGACACAAAATTTCACTTAGTCACTTTCGAATTGAGCGCGAATATGCTCGCAATCAAACATTCCATGCTTTTTGTATGGTTAACTGCGCAAAAGTGATGGAGTGAGGGAGTACAAATGCAAAGTCGAGCGCTGGAAAGCGATGTGATTATCATTGGCGGGGGCGCGACCGGTGCCGGAATTGCGCGAGACTGCGCCCTGCGAGGGCTGCGGGTCACCCTGCTGGAACGCCATGATATTGCCACCGGCGCCACCGGGCGCAACCACGGCCTACTGCACAGCGGCGCACGCTATGCGGTGACCGACGGCGAATCCGCACGGGAATGTATCAGTGAGAACCAGATCCTCAAGCGAATCGCCCGCCACTGCATTGAGGCGACGGACGGCCTCTTTATTACCCTCCCGGAGGACGATCTCGCCTTTCAGAGCACCTTTATTCGCGCCTGCGAAGCCGCAGGCATCAGCGCGGAGGCTATCGACCCACGGCTGGCGCTGCAGATGGAGCCGCAGATCAACCCGCAGCTGGTCGGCGCGATCAAAGTCCCGGATGGCACCGTCGATCCCTTCCGTCTTACGGCCGCCAATATGCTCGATGCCCGCGAGCACGGGGCGACGATCCTCACCGGTCACGAGGTCACCGGTCTTATCCGCACCGGCGACCGCGTCGAGGGCGTCAGGGTTCGGCATCCTCTGACGGGTGAAACGATGGCCCTCTCTGCACCGATAGTGGTAAACGCCGCCGGGATCTGGGGCCAGCATATTGCTGAATATGCCGATTTGAGCGTGAAGATGTTCCCGGCAAAAGGCTCGCTGCTGATCCTCGATCACCGTATTAATCAGCATGTGATTAACCGCTGCCGCAAACCCTCTGACGCCGATATTCTGGTGCCCGGCGATACGATTTCCCTGATTGGCACCACCTCAACCCATATTGACTATCGCGATATCGACAGCCATCGCGTCACCGCCGACGAAGTCGATACCCTTCTGCGCGAAGGCGAAAAGCTGGCGCCGATCATGGCGAAAACGCGTATTCTGCGCGCCTATGCCGGGGTCAGGCCGCTGGTGGCCAGCGATGATGACCCGACCGGTCGCAACGTCAGCCGCGGCATTGTGCTGCTCGATCACGCCTCCCGCGACGGGCTGGAGGGGTTTATTACCATCACCGGCGGAAAGCTGATGACCTATCGCCTGATGGCGGAGTGGGCCACCGATGCCGTCTGCCGCAAGCTGGGCAATACCCACGCCTGCGTCACCGCCGACCAGCCGCTGCCCGGTTCGCAGGAGGAGACGGAGAAGACCCTGAAGCGAATTATCTCCCTGCCCACGCCCCTGCGCGGATCGGCGGTCTGGCGACACGGTGACCGTACGCCGGCCTGGATTGGCGATTCGCGCCAGTCCCGTAGCCTGATTTGTGAATGTGAAGCGGTCACCGCCGGAGAGGTCAAATACGCGGTTGAGAATCTGGCGGTCAACACCCTCTCCGACCTACGCCGCCGGACCCGCATCGGGATGGGCACCTGCCAGGGAGAACTGTGCGCCTGCCGCGCCGCCGGTATGCTCAATACCCTGCAGGTCACCACGCCCGCCCAGTCTATCGACCAGCTGTCGGACTTTTTAAATGAGCGCTGGAAAGGGATCCAGCCCGTTGCCTGGGGCGATACCCTGCGCGAAAGTGAATTTACCCGCTGGGTCTGGCAAGGCCTGTGCGGTCTGGAAAAGGAGCAGCAGCATGAAATTTGACGCGGTGATTATCGGTGGCGGCCTGAGCGGCCTGCTGTGCGGTCTGGCGCTTAATCAACACGGGCTAAGCTGCGCCATCGTCAGCCGGGGACAGAGCGGGCTGTTTTTCGCGTCCGGCTCGCTGGATTTACTCTCTGCCCTGCCCGACGGCACGCCGGTCAGCGACACCGCAGCGGGATTACATATCCTCGCCCGACAGGCCCCGGAACATCCTTACGTCCGTATCGGGACCGATAAAGTGATGGATTATGCCCGCCAGGCGCAGAGCCTGCTGGTGGAAAGCGGTATCCCGATGGTCGGCCAGCCGGAGCAGCCTCATCAGCGCATTACCCCGCTGGGTACGCGCCGTGCGGCCTGGCTTAGTCCGCCAGAGGTGCCGGTCGGTTCACTGGCAGGACAGCGTATTCGGATAGTGGGCATTAGCGGTTTTGCCGATTTTCAGCCGCAGCTCGCCGCGGCCGGGCTGGCGAAAGAAGGCGCACGGGTTGATACGGCGGAGATCGTCCTGCCGGAGCTGGACGTGCTGCGGGATAACCCGACCGAGTTTCGCTCGGCAAATATTGCCCGCCTGCTGGAAACCGAGGCCATGTGGACGGTGCTGCGCGCCGCCCTGCTGCCGCTGACTCAGGAGGCCGACGCGCTGTTTATGCCCGCCTGCTTTGGCCTGAACGACTACCGGCTATTTAACTGGCTACAACGCGAGCTCCCCTGCCCTCTGTTCCTGCTGCCCACGCTGCCGCCGTCGGTGCCCGGCATGCGTATCCATACTCAGCTTCAGCGTCAGTTTATTAAAACCGGCGGGATCTGGATGGCGGGAGATGAAGTCACTCATCTAGAACATCAGCATGGCGAGGTAGCGGCCGTGCGCACCCGCAACCACGGCGATATTGCCCTGCGCCCGCGCTTTACGGTGCTGGCCAGCGGCAGCTTTTTCAGCAATGGCCTGATCGCCAGCCGCGAAGGCATCCGCGAAACGGTACTGGGGCTGGATGTGATGCAGTCCGCATCCCGCGCCGACTGGTATCACAGCGATTTCTTTCAGCCCCAGCCCTGGCAGCAGTTCGGCGTGACAACCGATGCCAGCCTGCGTCCGGCGCTGCAGGGTCAGCGCTTTAATAATCTGTTTGCCACCGGCGCGGTGCTGGGGGGATTTGACCCTGTTGCTCAGGGCTGCGGCGGCGGCGTTTGTGCCGTCACCGCCCTGCATGTGGCACAGCAGATCGTCGCCGGAGGCGCACAATGAACGACACCCGTTTTGAAAGCTGCATTAAATGCACGGTCTGTACCACCGCCTGCCCGGTGAGTCGCGTCAATCCCCGCTATCCCGGCCCGAAGCAGGCCGGTCCCGACGGCGAACGTCTGCGTCTGAAGGATGGCGCACTCTATGATGAGGCGCTGAAATACTGTATCAACTGCAAACGCTGCGAGGTCGCCTGCCCGTCTGATGTCAAAATCGGCGACATTATTCAGCGCGCCCGCGCCAGACATGAAAAACACACGCCTTCCCTGCGCAACGCGATCCTCAGTCATACGGATCTGATGGGCAGCGTCTCCACGCCGTTCGCCCCGCTGGTTAACGCCGCAACCGGACTAAAACCGGTACGTCGACTGCTCGATATGGCCCTCAAGATAGACCATCGCCGCAGCCTGCCGAAATATGCCTCCGGCGGCACATTCCGCCGCTGGTATCGCCGCGAGGCCGCGCAGCAGGCGCAGTTTAGCGAGCAGGTTGCCTTTTTTCACGGCTGCTACGTCAACTACAACCATCCCCAGCTCGGCAAGGATCTGCTGCGGGTGATCAACGCCCTGGGCGTGGGCGTACAGCTGTTAAATAAAGAGAAGTGCTGCGGCGTGCCGCTGATTGCCAACGGCTTTACGGAGAAAGCGCGTAAACAGGCGACCGGCAACGTGGCCTCACTGCGCGAGGCCATTATCGACAAGAATATGACGGTGCTGGCGACCTCATCGACCTGTACCTTCACCCTGCGCGATGAGTACCCGCATCTGCTCGATGTCGATAATCACGATCTGCGCGATAACATCGAACTGGCCACCCGCTGGATCTGGCGTCAGCTCGACGCGGGCAAAACGCTCCCGCTGCGCCCGCTGCCGCTGAAGGTGGTCTATCACACGCCCTGTCATATGGAGAAAATGGGCTGGACGCTCTACACCCTGACGCTGCTGCGCCAGATCCCCGGCCTGCAGCTACAGGTGCTGGACTCACAGTGCTGCGGTATCGCCGGTACCTACGGGTTTAAATCGGAGAACTACCCCACCTCGCAGGCAATAGGCGCCCCGCTGTTTCAGCAGATTGAAGAGAGCGACGCGGATCTGGTGGTGACGGACTGCGAAACCTGCAAATGGCAGATCGAGATGTCCACCAGCAAACGCTGTGAACATCCGATCTCTTTGCTGGCGCAGGCGCTTAGCTAACCTCTGTCTTTTTAACGTTCACGCGATGCCGGAAAACATGCCCGGCATCGCACCCGCCACTTTGCGAAAGTGTTGCGTTTGTTATCAAACCTTGTGACCCCACCCTAATATTCTGATTAATAATAAAAAGTCTTTTCAATCACAAAGGGAGTTTTCTTGATGTGCCTTAATGGCGCGTGGAATAAGCGTGCTCAGGAGAACAGGGATGAACATAAAAAAACACCACCGGTTGAAAACAAAACACGCCCCGCTTGCCATCCTGCTTTATTCGATTTTACCGGGACAAACGGTTTTATGTTACGCCGGGGAGTCGATTCAGGTCGCAGCAGGTAATACGCAAATCAATCAGACGCCCGGCGGCGTCCCCGTGATTAATATTGCCCCGCCGAATCAGGCGGGGATCTCTCATAACCAGTATCACCAGTTCAACGTTGAGCAACAGGGTGCGATCCTTAATAACGCCGCCGGGCAATCCGCCCAAACGCGGCTGGCGGGCAGCATTGCCGCCAACCCTCATCTGGCGGCAGGAAATGCCGCCTCAGGGATTGTTAATGAGGTGGTTTCCGGCAATCGTTCACAGCTGAAGGGCTATCTTGAGGTCGCCGGAACGGCCGCCAGCGTTGTGGTCGCAAACCCCTATGGTATTACCTGCAACGGCTGCGGCTTTATCAATACCCCACGCGTTGTCCTGACCACCGGCAAACCTGAGTGGGGACAGAATGGAGAGTTGCAGGCTCTGGAGGTTAAACAGGGCACGATTTTACTGGAAGGAAAAGGGCTGGATGCCAGCCAGAGTGACAAACTGGCACTGATCGCTCGTGCAGCTGAACTCAATGCCCAACTCAACGGTAAGGATACGACGGTGATCCTCGGCAGCAACCGCGTAACGGCTGACAGGCAAATTATACCGCTGGAGACTGCAGAGGGTGACATTCAGGTGGCTATCGATACGGGGGCATTGGGAGGTATGTACAGCCACCGGATCAGACTGGTTGCCAGTGAAAAAGGCGTGGGCGTGAACCTGGCGAACCTGGTGGCCAGCCAGGGAAATATCGAGCTGAAAAGTAATGGTCAGCTGGTACTGAATAATGCCGCCGCGAAGGCAGATTTGCGGGTTCAGTCCGACGATATCAGATTGCAGGGAAACCACCAGGCCGGAGGAGATATTCAACTGTCTGGCGAGTCTCTTCAGGTAGAGAATGCGCAGGTGCAGTCTGGTAACGATTTAACTATCCATGCATCGCTCAGCAGTGAAAATAGTACTTATCAAAGTGGCAACGACATCATTATTAATGGCGATCTTAATGCAGAAAAAAGCCATTTTTCCGCCCGGAAAAATATCACTATCGGGCCGAAATCCGACGAGGAGCGCAATAGCGTCGTCGTTTCAGGCGGGAAATTAACGACAGAGCAAGGGGATATTAATATACATGGGGGGTACTTTTCTCTGTACTCGGACTCTGATGACGCAATCCCTCCGGAGATCAAAGCAGGTCGGCATATCGCTATCCAGGCAGACGATATCACGATCAAGGATCGCGTAAACTGGACTGAAAATGACCCGGAACCAGATACCTGGACTGCGAAGTGGATCAGGCCGCGGCTGTCCGGTCAGGGCAATATCGCTTTGACGGCAAATGATAATATGCGCATTCGTCATGTGCAGATGGATGCCGGTGGCAACGTCAGTTTTCGCGCAAACAATTTCGACAGCGCAGGCGAAGGCTACCATGGATCCTCTGGCGACAGAGGAACATCCGGTTTTTATGAGGATTATTATGTCGGATATTCTGACATAAAAAGCGGCGGCAGCCTGGACTTCACCTTCGGCGACTATGCGGTATTATATTCCACAAACATAGAGGCTAAAGAAAGCATCAATATTAACGCGGCAGGCATGCTGGCGCTGTCAGGCAACTCGGATTTTTACACCTCCGATATCATGACCCGATACCAGTTTCACGGCGCTAACTTCACTGGCCGGGATCTGGCGATTAATGCCGAAGAACTTTATATCACCGGCGGTAAATTTAACGCTGATAACACGCTCTCTTTTTCCTCTGCCAGAGATATGACTCTCAACGGTATTTCCCGGTACTATGGCGACGATGCTAACAAGGAATATTATGAGCGCTGGTTCCCCACCGAGTTATCGGCGGGTGGTGCGCTTTGGCTTAACGCATCAGGAAATCTTAACGCCACGGCCGTTAAGCTTTCCGCCACCGGGGATGTGAAGCTTTATGCCACTGAGGGTATCTCGCTGGTCAGTGAGAATGACACCAAAAATCATAAATATCTCGACAGCACCCAGCACTGGATTGAAAACGGCATAACGTTAGTCACCAGCGCTCGCGATATTATTCTTGATGCCGGGGCGGATATCATCACTCACGCCAGCACATTGATTGCCGGAAGAGATATCACGCTGGCGTCCACAAAGGCGATCCATCTTAATACGGTACAGGCGGAAGATTACAAACGCAGCAGTGATTATACACAACAGCAAGAAGAGCATTATATTCGCCAGGCGAGTACCGAATTAACCAGCGCCCGGAATATCAGCTTAACCAGCGGGGGAAGTCTTTCCCTGCAGGCTGCAAAACTGGAGGCCAAAGGCAGCATTGGTCTGGCGTCAGGAGAGAATATTCATCTGGAGAGTGCGACGGAGAGCGATTACTATTTTTATGAGAAAAATACCGCATCAAGCAATATTCTCTCTTCAACCCGTCAGCAAACCCTTTATGAAGACTACGCCACGCTGGAAAAGGGCACCCTGCTAAGCGCAGATACGCTCTCTGTCTATGCCGCAAACGATCTGAAGATGACCGGCTCTGCGCTGATCGGCGACAGCGCACTGCTGATCAACGCGGTCAATGACGTCTCCCTGGCCGCCGCCGATGAAGAATTTTCCAGTATACGCATCGAAAACGTCAGTAAAAGCGGGATCTTTAGCGGGGGAACTTTCGGTTTTACTATCGGCAAAAAATCCTCCCGCCATAAGGTGGAAGAAAACGGCATCACACAGAGTCAGAGCCTGAGTACGCTCGGCAGCACTGCCGGAGACGTGACCATTAATGCCGGTGGCCAGGCTGAACTAACCGGGGCCGATATGATTGCCGCCCGGAAGCTCGCCCTCTTTGCCCGTAACATCCAGATTCAGCCGGGGCGGGACGATCTGCAGCGCTATGAGCGGCTGGAGCACAGCGTTCGGGGACTGACGTTTGCGCTTTCAGGCACCCTCGTCAATGCCATCACCAGCGCGTTAAACACCGTCCATTCTGTCAGGGAGGCGGGGTTAAACCGGGTGTCAGCACTTCGCGGCTTACAGACAATACTTTCCGGGGTCCAGGTGGCCCAGTCCGCTGCCGCCAACGCCAGTGAACCGGCTGCCAGCATGGTCGGCATCTCGGCCTCCCTGGGCCAGCAAAAATCGGTCATGGAGCGCCGGGATACTTCCAGCATTGTTAACCGTTCAGAAATCAGCAGCGGCGACGAAACCTGGATCGTCGCTGATAATAATTTGCTGATTGCCGGCAGCCGGTTAACGGCAGGCGGCGATATCGCGCTGGAGGCTGGTCATCATCTGCTGCTGGCCGCAGCGGCCAGTACCCACAAGAACAGCAGTAAGAACAGCAGCTCTGGCGGTAGCGTGGGCATCAGTTTTGGCCTGGGACAGAGCAGCGGATTTAGCGTAACGGCAGGCGCGAACTACAGCAAAGGCAAAGAGAACGGCAGCACCACGGAGATGATTGAAACGCTGGTGAACAGTGGCAATCAGGTGGAACTGCGTGCCGGGAAGGATATCGCCCTGATTGGCGCCCAGGTCAGCGGTGATAAAGTTGTCGTCAGGGCGGGAAACCGCCTCAGTATGACCAGCCTGCAGGACAGCGATAGCTATGAAGCGAAGCAGGACAGCATCAGCGGCAATATGAGCGTCGCCGTGTTTGGTGCAGGAGGATCGGCAAGCCTCAGCGCCAGCAGCCAGCGGATAAATAGTGACTACCTGAGTGTTGTCGAACAAACCGGAATTTACGCCGGGTCGGCAGGGTTTGATATTGAGGTGCAGGGCCACAGCTGGCTGGACGGGGCCGTGATCGCCTCCCGGGCGGGCACGGAAGATAACCGCCTGCTGACAAAAACGCTGGGCTGGCGCGATATTCTGAATTCTGCCAGCTATGAGACGCAGCAGTCCGCGATCGGCGCAGGCACCGGAGGCGGCGGCGGTAGCGTGGGCGGCGGCAGTGACCAGGCCAGCAGTTGGACCCGCGCCGCACTCTCCCCTGCTCTGCTGACCATTACGGCACCAGAGACCCAACTGCAGGCTATCGCCACCCTAAGCCAGGATGTCGCCAATGCTAACCAGCAGCTTTCACCCATCTTTGATCTGGAAAAGGAACAAAAGCGATTACAGACGCTACAGCTGATAGGGGAAATCGGGGCCCAGATCGGGGATATTGCGCGGACGCAGGGAGATATCAACGGTCTGAATGCCGCAAAAGAGAAATATCCGGGTCTGAGTCCTGACGCGCTGAGAAAAACCGATATCTACCTGGCTGAAATACAGAAGTTTGGCACCGGTAGCGCCATCCAGCAGGGCATCCAGGCGGCAACGGCGGCAATACAGGGGCTGGCGGGTGGAAATATCGCTCAGGCGGCGAGTGGCGCAGCGGCACCTTATCTGGCAGAAGTGATTAAACAGTACGCGCCGGATGAAGCCAGCCGCGTAATCGCCCATGCGGCGGTAGCCGGAGTGATAGCGGCGGCACAGGGTAACACAGCCGCCGCTGGCGCGGCAGGGGCAGCCACCACGGCGCTGATGGGGGAAGCCATCAAAAAGGCGCTGTACGGTGACGTTCCGGTGAGCCAACTGAGCGAAGAACAGAAGCAGACGCTGGTGGCTCTGGGAAGCCTGGCTGCGGGTTTGGCTGGCGGGCTCACCGGAGATAACCCGGGTGATGCCTTAGCCGGGGCGCAGGCAGGCCAGAATGAAATCAGCAATAATATGGCCAGCATGGGTATGTTGCAGCGGATGCTGGCGCTAGAGCTACTGAACTCAGCGGCTATAGCCGAAGCCGGTGAAGGCGGCGCAAACGAGCAGGCAGCGCTGGCGCTGACAAAAGCGGTAAAGAAAGGACTGAGCGCAGCCTGTCTGGAAAATCCGAGTTGTGTCATCATGGCGGTGGTTATGGCACAGCAGAACGGTGACAGTGCCAGCAGCAACGCCGGGCCAAATGCCGGAGCAAATCTGACAGACACGGAGAAGGCTGAGCTCGGTGGGGCGGGATCGGGTACACCGGGCGGCTGGGAACCTCAGGATGAGGAGAATGAGCGCAACAGTGAGACTGTTAAACAGCAGAAAGAGCATTTTGATGAGCTGAGCAAGCTTTATGACAAGAGCAATGCATCGCAAAATCTGAATATAGATGGTCAGACAATCCGTCAAGGCGAGGTGAGTAATAATTACGGCACAACGAAGGTGTTTGAAAGCCAGAACCTTACCGATCAACAGATCTATAAATATGCTCAGCAACTGGCAGGTGAAACACCGCTGAAGGAAGTGAGATCGGGGATCTATACGTCTAAATTATCAGATGGCTCGGTGTTAACACTCAGAAATGTGTCGACATCTGAAGCTCAAACTGGAGCTCGTTGGACCATAGATATACGTAACAGCCGGAAACTAACTGAGTTAGGTAATAAATACTCACGCGTGGAGATTAAATTCAAATGATTCACGAGCTAAGTGAAATAGAATATAAAGAACTAGCGGATGCAGCTCAAGGACAAACGCTTGATGCCATTCTGTGTTATTCAGTTCCGGAGCCTTGCCCTACCGGCTTTAGCTTTACTGACAGGAGGGAAATATTTTTATGGGCATTAAAACGTCTTTTAAATGATGGCCGTATTAAGCTTGCCAAGCACGGTAAGTTCCTGGAGGGGAGCGTTGATGAACAGGTTGAACGCTTCCGCCAGGCGTTGCCAAAAACAGAAGAAGAAATGGAGGATGGCATCTGGTTCTTTGATGAGGTTTGCCCTGGTGGTGCTGTATGGGTACTTGAAGACGGCTCTCTTGAGTGGACTTAATCCGGGAATATTTTTACACCTGAAAACATCGGGAAGCGCCTTCGCTTCCCGATAAGCATTACTCCAGCCTCAGCGACTCCACCACGTTAATCCAGCCGTGTTCGCTGACGATATCCCGGCCGTTAAACCAGCGGCGCAGCATATTCAGCGCCATCATGGCGCAGACTTCCTGACGAACCGGAAGGCTGTAGCGGGTGGTGTTGAACTTCACCCGCAGCGCCCAGGTGCCTTCCGCTGTTGCCAGGGCAAAGTTCAGATGGTCGTCGGCGAGTCCGGTAATGGAGAGCGCCAGCCCGGCAAAATGGTTGCTGCGACGGTCCGCGGCCCAGTGGGCAGTTTGCGCCAGAGTTTCGTCCTGAGACGGCACCACTTCGCTGGCCAGCAGCGGTGCACCGGCGCGGGAGAGCTGCAGAGCCAGCAGTCCTCCGGTGAACTGCTCGCTGAGCGTCAGGCCCAGCTGGCGATCCTGGAGCTGCTGCGCAATCTGCGCGGGCAGACCTTCGGTGCCTTCGAAAATCAGGCTTTCGCCCGCGACCTTTTTCACTTCCGGCCACAAAGCTTCCATCGCCTGGCGCTGCTCTGCCGGACCGGTGAGTTTCAGCTCAATAATCGGCATTGAAGAGCGGTAGCCGAGGGTTACGCCCGGCGGCATTGGCAGTGAATCCAGGCTCTGCGCCAGATCGCTTTCCGAACGGCCAAAGGTGGTGAGGCGCAGACAGAGCGGCGGCGAAGGCAGATCGAAACGCTGCTGCAGACGCGGCAGGATCTCTTTTTCCACCATCACCTTAAATTCTGACGGCACGCCAGGGGTAAAGAACATCAGGCAGCGGTTAAGCCGGACGGCAAAGCCACAGGCGGTGCCGACCGGGTTATCGACCAGCTCGGCGCTGGCGGGAATTTCCGCCTGCTTGCGGTTGCTCGGCGCCATCACGCGGCCGCGCTCGCTAAAGAACTGCTCCATCTGCGCAAGCCAGGCTTCATGCAGTACCAGGCCTTCGCCTTTGGCCGTTGCCGCCGCCAGCGCGCTGAGATCGTCGCTGGTCGGCCCGAGGCCGCCGTTCACGATCAGCACATCGGCATGCAGGCTTCGTTCGCGCAAAATGGCGACCAGATCGTCGAGCTTATCGCCTACGGTGTTTCGACGCGCCAGCGGCAGTCCCTGATTAAAAAAGTAATCGGCCAGCCAGGCGGCATTGGTATCGGTTATTTGTCCATGTAAAACTTCGTCGCCGGTGGACAGCATCTCCACTGTTATCATCATTTTCTCCAGCATAAAGAAGACGACTTACTATAGCGTATGGGGGGACGTTCGCGGAGGGAAAAAACGGGCGCGGCAGCGTGCCACGCCCGATAAATCAGAAGCTAGCGCTGACGCCCACGTACGGACCGTCGGCAACCTTGTTATCGCGTTTGCCTTCTTTACCGCTCAGGTTGATATAGCGGTAACCTGCTTCAATGCTCAGCGGACGCATAATGGTGTAGCGCGCACCGGCATTGGCTTCGGTGTAGTCTTTCACGCCGCTGGAGAGGGAATCCGGGGAGTAGTAGTACTCGCCGAACAGGCGCAGGCTGTCCATCATCTGCCACTGTAAGCCACCGCCGACCGCTGCCGCGTAGCCTTCACTGCCCACGTCCGGGTTCAGGTAAACACCTTTACCGCCTACGGTAGCCATCATCGGACCCAGCGGAATATTGAAGCCCAGACCCAGACCCACGATGTCGCCATCGTCATCGTTATGCGCCCAGTTACCGCTCAGCGCCAGACCGGAGCTCTCGGTACCCGCGCCAAAGCCAAAGTTGGTGTAGTCTTTGCCCACCTGACCATTGAAACTGACCGCGTTAGCGGCGCCGGATACCAGCAGCAGGCCAGTCAGTCCTGCAACAACAGCTTTTTTCATTTTTACTCATCCGCGCAAGAAAAAAGGGGCAATGCCCCGAACGGGGTGGATTGTACCCTTGAAAGTAAATTATTCAATCGGTTAAAAGGCCTGCTTTTCTCTTTATTTCTGCTACTCTAAAACCCCTTCACTTCACAAGGATTAACCCCATGCGTCAAAGGACTATTGTGTGCCCGCTTATCCAGAACGACGGTCATTATCTGCTGTGCAAAATGGCCGACGATCGCGGCGTGTTTCCCGGACAGTGGGCGCTGTCAGGCGGCGGCGTGGAGCCGGGGGAGCGAATTGAAGAGGCCCTGCGCCGGGAGGTCCGCGAAGAGCTGGGTGAGAAACTGCGCTTTGCCAGCATCACCCCCTGGACCTTCAGGGATGACATCAGAATCAAAACCTATGCCGACGGCAGTAAAGAAGAGATCGCCATGATCTACCTGATCTTTGACTGCGTCAGCGAAAATCGGGACGTTGAAATTAACGACGAGTTTCAGGACTTCGCCTGGGTTAGCCCGCAGGACCTGCCGCAGTATGACCTTAACGTCGCCACCCGCGAGACCCTCAGCTTAAAAGGGCTGCTTTGAGCCATCAGGCGACGGAAACGCTGTGAACCCACTGCTGTAGCGCCCGGCGAGAAACTTTAATACCGCCGTTTGTTAGCGCCTCCGGCAGTGGCAGCCAGTGGATCGGCAGTTGAAAACGCGCCAGCCGCTCACTTGCCCATGCGGCCAGCTCGCTGAGATCCAGCTCAGGCTCGGCGTCCAGTACCGCCACCGGGCGCTGGCCGAATTCCGCATCGTCAATCGGCACAATAAACAGCTGGCGGACCAGAGGATGCGTGGCTATCACTCGCTCAACCTCCTCCGGCTGGATCCCTTCCCCACCGCTGAAGAACAGGTTATCCATCCGACCAATAATCGTTAGCCTGCCGTTGCGAATTTCGCCGCGATCGCGGGTCGCAAACCAGCCCTGCTCGTTAACCAGGGGCACCAGCCCACCGTCACGCCAGTAGCCCGCCGCCAGGCTTTGCGCCCGCAGCCAGACTTCACCCTCGACGATACGCAGCTCCCGACCCGGCAGCACCGCGCCGACATCGGCTTCACCGTCCGCCTCTTTGGCACAGACCGTCGAGGCAAACTCGGTCAGACCGTAGCCACAAAAACTGCGAATGCCTCTGGCCTGCGCCTCGTTTGTCAATTCCACCGGGATCGCCGCGCCGCCCAGCAGGACGGCCTTCAGGGAGATGCGGGCCGGGTCATTCAGCAGGCGCCAGAGCTGAGTCGGCACCAGCGATGCGTGAGTACAACCGGCAAGAGCCTGCGCCAGCGGCTGCCTGTCACGCACGGTTAAGCGCGCACCGGCCTGTAGCCAGCGCCAGAGGATGCCCTGGCCCGACACGTGAAACAGGGGCAGCGACAGCAGCCAGTCATCATCCCCGGCGTAGGGGATCAGCGCCAGCACGCCTTCGGCGCTGGACAGATGAGCACGACCGCTGTGCACCGCCGCCTTAGGCAGCCCCGTCGAACCGGAGGTCAGGGTCATTGAAGCCAGGCGATCCGGCTGCCAGTCAACGGCGTAGGCCGTCGTCAGCGGCTGTAAAATAAGGGGATGTAAATCCGGGCACGGCGTGTCATCTTCCAGCGTCAGGGCATGACGCAGGCTAAGCGACGGCAGCAGCGTCGCCAGCAAACTCTCCGGCAGCTGCGGATTCACCGGCAGAACCCGCGCTCCGCACTGCAATAATGCCAGCCAGGCGAGCAGCGTCTGCGGTCCGTTCGCGGCCCGCAGCATCACGCCGTCACCGTCACGCACGCCCTGGGCGTAAAAACCCGCCGCCAGGCCGTCAAGCTGCTGGCACAGGGCGCGCCAGCTTAGGGTGATCTCATTCAGACGCAGGGCCGTTCTGTCCGCACCACGCTGTCTCCATTCGCGCCATGGCCAGTCACTGAACGTCATCGCAGCCGCTCCAGAGAGGTTAATTCCGCGCACGGCAGCGGGCTGTCAGGCCAGCGCCGCACCAGCTGGGTCTGCATCAGATTCAGCGTATCCAGCCCTGGAATGGTCTGCGGCGTCAGCCAGGCCGCGATGCGCGCCAGCTGCGTCAGGCCAAGGCTGGATTCGATCGACGAGCTAATCACCGCCGTCAGACCCAGCGCATGCGCCGCCGTCACCTGCTCGCGTACCCGCTCCAGGCAGCCGGTCAGCGTCGGCTTAATCACCACCGCGCTCAGGCCCGGTTCGGCGGCAAAGCGGAAATCCGCCTCGCGCAGACTTTCGTCCCAGGCGATAGCGATCCCGGTCTCCTGCGCAAAGGCGCGGGAGTCGTCCCGGGTCCGGCACGGCTCTTCGATAAAGGCAATGCGCGAGCGATAGTCCGGATTAACATACTTCGCAAACTGCTGCGCCTTTAGCGGCGTCCAGGCGCGGTTTGCATCGAGACGCAGACGCAGATCGGGGATCGCCTCCAGGAGCAGGTTGACCACCATCCCGTCGCGCACGGCTTCGTACAGGCCGACTTTGACCTTCGCCACCTTCTCGCCAGGCATAGCGGCAAGCGCGGCAAACAGCTCGTCCGGGTCACCGGTACACAGGGGGGCAGCACGATAGTCCGCCGCCTGGGGCAGCGTCTCCTGCAACTCCGCCAGCGCACAGCTCAGGCCAAAAGCGGCGGAGGGCTCGGACGGCCAGTCGCCCTCCTGCCCTGCCAGCCACGCATCGACCCAGGCCAGCACCGCACCCTGGGCGTCCTGCAGCGTCTCCTGGCTAAAACCGGGAAGCGGGGCCACTTCGCCCCAGCCTTCCCTGCCATTTTCGCTCAGGTGAACAAAGAGTCCGTCGCGGGTTTTCAGGCGCCGCTCGCGCAGCACCACGCCCGCATCCATCGGGATTTGCCAGCGGTAAACCTGCGCCCGACGCATCTTACGGATTCCGTTTAAATTTGCTGAAGTCCGGCTGACGCTTCTGGTTGAAGGCGTTGCGCCCTTCCTGACCCTCTTCGGTCATATAGAACAGCATGGTGGCGTTACCCGCCAGCTCCTGCAGACCGGCCTGGCCGTCGCAGTCGGCGTTAAGGGCTGCTTTCAGGCAGCGCAGCGCCATCGGGCTGTTCTGCAGCATTTCACGGCACCAGCGTACGGTCTCTTTTTCCAGATCCGCCAGCGGAACAACCGTGTTGACCAGGCCCATATCCAGCGCCTGTTTTGCATCGTACTGACGGCAGAGGAACCAGATCTCACGCGCTTTTTTCTGTCCAACGATACGCGCCATATAGGACGCGCCCCAGCCGCCGTCGAAGGAGCCGACTTTCGGGCCGGTCTGGCCGAAAATCGCGTTCTCAGCCGCAATGGTCAGATCGCACATCATATGCAGCACGTGACCGCCGCCGATGGAGTAACCCGCGACCATCGCCACAACCGGCTTCGGAAGCGTGCGGATCTGACGCTGGAAGTCGAGCACGTTGAGGTGATGGACGCCGGAGTCATCCTGATAGCCGCCGTAGTCGCCGCGCACCTTCTGATCGCCGCCGGCACAGAAGGCCTGATCGCCTTCGCCGGTCAGCACGATAACCCCGATATTGTCATCGTAGCGGGCATCGTTCATGGCATCGATCATCTCTTTAACCGTCAGCGGGCGGAATGCGTTACGCACCTGCGGGCGGTTGATGGTGATTTTGGCGATACCGTCGGTGGATTTCTGGTAGCGGATATCGCTGTAGCCTTCGGAACAGTCGAGCCACTCAACGGGTGCATACAGCATGGATTCATCAGGATAGAGCATAGTGTGTCCTTTCGTCAGAAATGCAGAATGTGGGCCAGACGGTCCGCGACCCGAGCCGGGTTTTCCCGGTGGGCGTTGTGTCCGGCATCATGAATAAGATGGTGTGGCGCGGCCAGTTCGTCGGCAATGGTCGCAAACTTAGCGTCGTTCTCGCCGCACAGATAATGAAACGGCACCCCGAGCGTACGCAGCGCCGGGCGATAGTCAGGCTGGACCGCCAGAGAAGTGGCGAGCAGCATTTTTGCCAGCTGAGGGCCGTTGTTTTCCTGGCGCAGAGACACCAGCGCACGCCGTGCGTCGGGCATCATGTCGGCAAATATCGGCTGGCGATACCAGGCATCGAACGCCTGCGGCAGCGGCTGCTGACGAAAACACGTCGCCCAGCGGCTATCGCTAACCCAGCGCGCCTGGCGTGCAGCCTCATTCGCCAGGCCGGGATTCCCGCCCTCAATGATAATGCCGCACAGACCCGGCTCCGCGTCTTCGCAGGCCCAGCTCATCGCAATACGACCGCCCATCGAGTAACCGATCAGCCAGTGCTTGAGTATGTTGTAACTATTCAGGGTAGCGCGCAGCGCCTGACGAACCTGGGCGAAATCGCTAACCTCAACGTCGACCGACTGACCGTGTCCGGGCAAATCGATATAGAGCCGGGGATAGTCGGCTAATCGTGCGCCCACCGGCTGCCACTCCCGGGCATCGCCGGAAAAACCGTGCAAAAACACCAGCCAGGGTAACCCCGGCTTGCCCGGCTGCGCCACCGCGTGCAGCGTCACAGCTGGCTTACCTGCGCCAGCAGCTGCGAGAGGGTTTGTGCGCCCTCAGTATCGTCCACCACCAGCTCAATCAGCGTGGTGCCTTTGCCATGCCACGCCCCGTTCAGCGCATCATCGAACTGCTGCCAGTTCTGCGGCCGATGATAGTCCAGACCAAACATGGCCGCGGCGTGATCGAAATGGACGTTCTGCGGCATCGCGTAGAAACGCTCCCGCGCTTCGGCCGGGGTCGGCAGCATAGAGAAAATTTGGCCGCCGTTATTGTTAACGACGATCAGCACCAGCGGCGCGGAAACGTCACGCAGCAGCGCCAGGGCATTAAGATCGTAGAGCGCGGAAAGGTCGCCGACAATCGCCAGCGTGGGTCTCTGACCCGCACGATGCACGCCGGCGGCCGTCGAAATCAGGCCGTCGATACCGCTGGCACCGCGATTACTGTAAACAGGATACCCGGCCGGAAGCTGTGAAAGCGCATCGACAAGACGGACCACCAGGCTGTTGCCGACAAACAGCTGCCCCTGCTCCGGCAGATACCCCGCCATACGATGAGCCAGTTGCGCTTCGCCAAACGCATCGCGACGCGCTACGGCTAACTGCCAGGCCTGCTGCGCCAGCGCGGGAAGCGTCACGCACCAGGGCTGCTGTTTTTCCGCCGGATGCTGCGCCAGCCAGTCGCCAACCGGGGCCACCAGCCGACGTCCACGATGGTGGGCCGGATCCAGACGGCCCGAGAGGCTGTCCACCACCCAGTATTCTTGCGGTTCGCAGCTGGCCTGCCACTGGAGCACGCGCTTGCCGGTCAGACTACTGCCCAGCTGGATAACAATCTGCGCCTGATTCAGCGCGTCGAGCGCACGCGGGTTGCTCAGCCATAAGTCGGCGCAGGGCAAAGGCTGACCGGTTTGCGACAGCACATCGCCAATCAGCGGCCAGCCCAGCGTTTGTGCCCAGTCGGCGACCTGACGGCCTTCGTCGGCGCTCATTCGGCCTGCCAGCACCACGCCGCGCTGCTGTCGCCAGAAGGCCCAGTCCTGCTCAGGCTGACCCGGGGCCGACGACCCGCTGCGCAGCCAGGGCGTATCCTGCTGCCACCAGTCACCGAGCGCCTGTTGCCAGGCTAGCCCAGTTTCGTCCATATCGCCGTACAGCGGTTCAGCAAACGGACAGTTAATATGAATAGCCCCGCCCCGCAGAGTAGACAAGGCATTATCGACAGTCGATACCAGCCAGCGCGCCGGAATGGCTTCCGTCGGACGCGGCAGGGCCAGGCTTTGCGCCGGATGCGAGGCAAACATCCCCGGCTGGCGGATGGCCTGATTGGCCCCGCAGTCGATCAGTTCAGGCGGGCGGTCGGCCGTCAACAGGATGAGCTTTTCACCGGTCAGACCCGCTTCAATTAACGCCGGGTAGAGGTTCGCGACGGCCGTACCGGAGGTGACAATCACCGCCACCGGCTGCTGGCTGACTTTCGCCAGCCCCAGCGCCAGATGACCAAGACCGCGCTCGTCAAAATGCGTATGGGAAGTGAGCGCAGGGTTCTCCGCCGCCGCCAGGGTTAGCGGGGTCGAACGCGAGCCGGGCGCGATACAGACGTGCTGCACGCCGTGGCGGGTGAGAGCTTCAAGAATGACCGCCGCCCAGCGTCGGTTAAATGCGCTTACTGACATGAGTTTGTCCGGTATCAATATTGCGACTCAGTATAATGAATCGCGAATAATAGATTTTTGATATGGGTCGTTATTGTGTGAGTCAGTGCGACATGAAAAACAGACGCCTGCGCAAAGGAAAGGCGAAGAAGCACGGCTTTCCTTGCTGAAAGCCGCATATTATACGGGGGTACCGACTAAATTACAGTACCCCTGATTAAGGAGGGGTGAGGCGGGAGGTTAGCGGCGGAGCAGGAGGCCAAGCACCAGGCCGGCAGCGGCACCCACGCCGATACCCTGCCAGGGGTTTTGATGCACATAGTCATCGGCGCGATACGCCGCGCGTTTGGCCCGATAGTAATAGGTATCCGAAGCATTAGAGACGCGGGATTTGACCTCTTCCAGCGCCAGCTCGGCGCGGGCTTTCAGCTCAAGATACTTTTGATCCGCCGGATCGCCCGAGGCGCGTAACACCTCTTCAAGCGTTTCGCTCAGCAGGGCCAGATCGTCATCAATACGTGAGTCCCAGGAATGTTGGGTCATTCTTTTCTCTCCTGTTTACAATCAGTCCGCTAACTATAGTCAATGCCGCCCGGTTATGCCTGGCCTGCAGCGCATGCCATGCCGATATGCGGGATGCCGTCTTCGAGGTAAGTTTCCCCCACGGGCACAAAACCGAAGTGGCCGTAGAAGCCCTGTAAATGCGCCTGCGCGCTCAGGTAGATTTCGCTGTCAGGCCAGTGCTGGCGGCAGCTGGCGACGGTTTTCTCCATCAGCTTATTGCCCAGTTTTTCACCGCGAGCCGCGTCGCTGACAATCACCCGTCCAATCACCACCGGCTCAAGATCGTCGTCGCTTTTCAGAATCCTCGCATACGCGATCAGCTGGTTGTCGCGCCAGGCCAGGATATGGCGGTTATTACCCACCAGATCGTCGCCGTCAACGTCCAGATAGGGGCAATTCTGTTCCACAACAAAGACTTCGCAGCGCAATTTCAGCAGCGCATAGAGCTGGGGAACGGTTAGCTGGTCGTGATGTAAATCCTGCCAGGCGATCATGCTTTACTCCTTATTCCTCCGCGCAGCGTATATGATAAGTCTCTGACACGGTGCCGAAGGTAATGGTTATGGAATTGATTTTTTTGGGAACTTCCGCTGGCGTCCCTACCCGCACGCGTAATATGACATCCATCGCGCTGAACCTGCAACAGCCGGACCGCGCCGGGATCTGGCTGTTTGACTGCGGCGAAGGCACGCAGCATCAGTTTCTGAAAACGGCGTTTAATCCGGGCAAGGTCGATAAAATCTTTATCACCCATCTGCACGGGGACCATCTGTTTGGCCTGCCCGGTCTGCTGTGCAGCCGATCCATGCAGGGCAATTCGAGCCTGCCGCTCACCCTGTACGGCCCGAAGGGGCTGCGTGAGTTTGTCGAGATGGCCCTGCGCCTGAGCGGCTCCTGGACCGACTATCCGATGACCATTCATGAAATCACTCCCGGAGAGGTGTTCGATGACGGTCAGTTTAGCGTCACCGCCTGGCCGCTTGACCATCCGGTTGAGTGCTACGGCTATCGCATCGTGGAACACGACAAGCCCGGATCGCTGAACGCCGCCGCTCTGCGCGAACAGGGAATTCAGCCCGGCCCGCTGTTTCAGCGCCTGAAACGCGGCGAAAGCGTTCAGCTTGACGATGGACGCGTGGTTAACGGCAGCGATTTCCTCGGCCCGCCCCAGCGCGGTAAGACGCTGGCCATTTTCGGCGATACCGCTCCCTGCCCGGCCGCGCTGGAGCTGGCTCGCGACGCGGATGTGATGGTCCATGAAACCACCCTGGAAGATGCGATGGCGGAAAAAGCCAACGCCCGGGGCCACTCCACCTCCCGCCAGGCGGCAAGGCTGGCAAAGGAGGCCGGTGTCGGACGACTGATTGTCACCCACGTCAGTTCGCGCTATGACGCAGAAGGCTGCCAGCAACTGCTGAACGAGTCCCGGGAGGTGTTCCCGAATACCGACATGGCGGAAGATTTCAGCATTATTTCACTTTAGTTTTTGCTGCGCGAACGGTCTGCAAGCCTTGCCGTTCGCGCCCTTCCCCTTTATCTCTGCGCACTGAAGCCCCTCAGACCGGGGCTGGCCTGCGTAAACCCCCTGTATTTTTTCTTTGCTGTGCCGATAACCGAAATACACAGCTCGACTCCCGTATTAATGCTTGAGGGTTTTATGGATACTTTCCAGAAAGATATCGATGACAGGGCGAACCTTACCCTGTCGAACCGGTTTGAACTTTTGCTGTTCCGTCTTGGTACGTCTGCGCACTCTGAGAAGTCCGAGCTGTTTGGCATTAACGTGTTTAAGCTGCGTGAAATTGTTCCGATGCCGGTCTTTACTAAACCCGCGGGTATCAAGTCTCCGCTGATGGGTATGGTCAATATTCGCGACCAGATTATCCCGGTTATCGATCTCGCTGCCGTCGCCGGCTGTACGCCGAGCACCGGCCTGAATATTCTGCTGATCACCGAATATGCCCGCAGCGTACAGGCCTTTGCGGTGGAGTCGGTGGACAATATTATTCGCCTCGACTGGAAGCAGGTTCATACGGCAGAGAAAGCCGTAAACGGCCACTACATCACCAGTATTGCCTGTCTCGATGAAGACAAAGACAGCAACAACCTGGCCCTGGTACTGGACGTGGAACAGATCCTCTATGACATTACCCCGGAAGATCACGATCTGCATGCCAAGAACCTGAAAACCAACAAATTCAACATCAAGCCGGGTGCGGTAGCCATTGTTGCCGAAGACTCCAAAGTGGCGCGTTCGATGCTGGAAAAAGGCCTTGAGGCGATGGAGATCCCTGCTCAACTGCATATTACCGGTAAAGAAGCCTGGGAGAAGATTGAGCTGCTGGCTGCCGAAGCCCAGGCGGAAGGCGTGCCGATTTCCGACAAAATCTCGCTGGTGCTGACCGACCTGGAGATGCCGGAGATGGACGGCTTTACGCTGACCCGTAAGATCAAAACCGATCCGCGTCTGAAAAAGCTGCCGGTGATTATTCACTCTTCCCTGTCGGGTAATGCCAACGAAGACCACGTGCGTAAAGTGCAGGCCGATGGCTACGTGGCAAAGTTTGAGGTCAACGAGCTGTCATCCGTGATCCAGGAAGTGCTGGAGCGCGTCGCCAACAATGTTCAGGGCCCGCTGATTAGCCGTCAGCGCCAGGAGTCGAAAGCCCTGCCGGTGAGCAAGTCGTCATAATAAGAACACGCCGCGAGCCTGAGAGTCGCGGCATTTTTTTATGGAAGAGAAAACACTCCCGGGCTGACAGTATGCCTGTTCTCTCTTTCATGCTTTTCCGCATCACATAACAACCCATATCTCCCGTCGATCCTCTGGGCTATCGCGCGGGAAAAGCTCTAACCGAAGGATAATTATCAAAGGAATACCATGAACTTTTTAACAAAGATTAAACTCAGCACAATGCTTGTAACCGGTTTCACGACGGTTATTGTCATCGGCCTGCTGGTCGCGGCCCTGGGCCGTTCGCACCTGGTCGACCTGGGTGGCGACATTCAATCCCTCTCGGAAAAAAACCTCGCCAGCCTGATCCTGATTCAGGATGCGAAGAGCGGTTTTGATTCCGTCGCCCGCTCGGTACGCAATATCGGCCTGTCCGACGACCGCAGCCGTATCCAGCAGGAAAAGACGCTGATCGACCAGCAAATCGCCCGCAATACCGACACCCTGGCAAAGCTGTATGAAATCCTCGATACGCCCGCCACCCGCGACCAGCTGGAAAGTCTGACCAAAGCGCGCCCGCCCTACCGCGACGCGGTGAATAAAGCGGTCACCCTTGGCGTGTCCGAAAACCCGGACGATCGTGCCGAAGCCCTGCGAATCATGGTCAATGAGATGCAGACCACCCAGGCCCCGGTGTTCGCCGCCCTGGACAGCATGACCGAACTGCAGAAAAAGTTAACCCTTGAGGTGACCACCAGCGCCATGGAAGAAGCCCGCGCAGACGGCGCGATGCTGCTGTGGATTGCCGCCCTGGGTGCGCTGGTCGGCGTCATTGTCTCCTTCCTGATCACCCGCACGATTAAAAGCCAGATTGGCGGCGAGCCTTCCTACGCCGCCGAAGTGGCCCGTCAGGTTGCCGAAGGAAATCTGGCCGTAGCCGTGGATCTGCGCCCGGGCGATGAGCACAGCGTGCTGGCCGCGATGAACAGTATGCGTAAGAGCCTGAGCAATATAGTTGAACAGGTTCGTCATAGCAGCGAATCCATTGCCACCGGCGCCAGCGAAATTGCCGCCGGCAGCACCGACCTGAGCCAGCGTACGGAAGAGCAGGCCGCCAGCCTGCAGCAGACCGCCGCCTCAATGGAAGAGATGAGCCAGACCGTTCAGCAGAATACCGATACGGTGCGCAGCGCCAGTGCGCTTGCAAAAACCACCAGCGAGACCGCAGCCAAAGGCGGTAAAGCGGTCGGTAATATCGTGGTCACCATGAAAGAGATCACCGATAGCTCGAACAAAATCGGCGACATTATCAGCGTCATCGACGGCATCGCTTTCCAGACCAACATCCTGGCACTGAACGCCGCCGTTGAAGCCGCCCGCGCCGGTGAGCAGGGTCGTGGCTTCGCGGTGGTAGCAGGTGAAGTTCGCTCGCTGGCGCAGCGTTCTGCTTCCGCCGCCAAAGAGATTAAAGAGCTGATTAACCACAGCGTTGAGAAAGTCGAAACCGGTTCTGCGCTGGTGACCGACGCCGGTAGCACTATCGATGAACTGGTACGCCAGGCCCACCAGGTCGCCGTGCTGATCGGCGAAATCGGCGTCACCACCCAGGAACAGTCGGCCGGTATTTCGCAGATCCACGATGCGGTCAACCAGCTGGATCAGGTCACCCAGCAGAACGCCGCTCTGGTGGAAGAGTCTGCTTCCGCCTCCGATAGCCTGAGCGATCAGGCTGCCCATCTGGTGGAACTGATGAAAGCCTTTGTCGTTGAAGGTTCGGCGTCGCGGCCAGCTCGCGCCACGGACATGAAGCGACCTTCCCTGTCGCCATCAACCTCCTGGTAACAACGAAAAAGGCCTCTGTCGAAACAGAGGCCTTTTTATCCTGCAAAGCTCGCGTTTACGGCGTCACTTTCTCAACGGACGATCCTTCCAGCGCCGCCTTCACAACGCGAAAGACATCGGTATTGTCGATATACTTCCCGTCATTCAGACCCACATATTTCGCGTAGCCTGCGTCGGTGCCGTGCACGCGCGAAGCGAAGGCGTCAGCGCCTGCGCCTTTCGCCCACAGCGGAACCAGCGCGTTAGAGTGGTTGCCGGTCGGACGGAAGGAGATACCCGGCATCTGGCCTTTACCTTTGTTGGTCACGGCTTCAAACGCGGTTTTCTGCGCGTCCGGGCCCATCGGCATGCCGTTATCGTGGTCGGTGGTGACGATCAGCAGGGTTTCATCCCAGCTGCTGTTTTTCTCTACCCACTCGATAACCGACGACACCGCGTTGTTAAAATCAGCGGTCTCTTCAATCAGACGACCATATTCCACGCCCACGCAGTTAGGGTTATAGGAGTTACCCCAGTCGCCTTTGCCGGTACAGGCATTGCTGGTATGCGCGGACCAGTCGGTCGCGCCGCCTTCAACCATCACAAAGAAGCCGTTGGTATTTTTGCTCAGGTGCTGAATCGCACCCTCGGTCATGGTTTTCAGCGTCGGGACAGTGCGGATATACGCATCGCCGGAAGGCGTGGCCGCATCTTTACCGACGATGGCCGCCTGGCGTCCCTGCTGCAGAGTGCCGTTCGGCGCCACGTTCGGAGAACCCAGCAGCGGGCCTTCATAGCGCAGAGAGCCGCTTGCCAGTTGGGTAAACTCATCCGTGCTGCGGATCACTTTCCACGGCTGGCTGCCTCCGGCCGGGGTCAGTTTGCCGGAGGTCAGCGCATCCGCTTCCGCTTTGGCCAGATAGGTATATGAGTCATCGCCACAGCCTGCGGCAGACTCATCCTTCGCCAGCTTGCCGCACTCGGTGCCGTTCGAGTTAAAGCCCGGCAGACCGGTGCCCATAATCAGATCCAGCTTGCCGGACGTCAGCATCTGGTGGGAGATAGCATGGTAATCGTTGCGGGATGCGTTCTGTGCGCCGTATGCAGCAGGCGTTGCGTGAGAGAACGGTACGCTGGTGACCACACCGGTCGCTTTACCCTGCTCTTTCGCGACGAGGGTAACAAAGCTGACCGGTTTGCCGTTGTTGTCGACGTTAATGGCGTTGTTATAGGTCTTGGTGCCGGAGGCCAGGGCGGTACCGGCGGCAGCGCTGTCGGTCGGGTCCGTTGCCAGATACGCATAGCCTTTAAACGGCAGGTCTTTATCCGCGTTCGGGGCGGTATCCCAGGCCTTCTGCGGATCGTAATTCACTAATGACTCGGCGCTGTGGGTCGCTTTTTTCGACGCGTTCAGCGGATAGGTCGTCATGGCATATTTTACCGGGAACCCGGCGTACGGCGTGTGCTCGCGGCCGCCATACTGCCAGTCGGCCGTTGCGTCCCAGGCTCCCCAACCCGCCCCGTCGTTGATCATCACAATCACGTTTTTGGCTTTGACCTCGGCTGCCGTTGCCACAGAAGGCACGGCCGCAGCCATACCGGCGAAGGACAAGATGCAGAGGGCTAAATGGCTTTTACGAAACAGAGCGGAAGCGTTCAGCGCGGGGCGTTGACGGGTCATACTAATTCTCCATTGGTTTAAAATAACATTAATTATTTTCAAATCATTTCAAATTGTTGGGCTTTGTTTCGTTTAAGTATTGAGGAGTTGCATGACAAATTAATGACAGAGAACAACGTGGATTCGGGGCGAGGTGCCTCCCGCCTGCGCGGGAGGCGGTTACTTAAAATTTATACTCAACGCCGAGCCAGTAGTTGCGGCCTTCTTCGATAAAACCTTCCGTGTAAGCGTAGCGGGTATCGAACAGATTATTCACCGAAGCATTGACGCTAAACCCATGCCCGATGCGGTAATCTGTCCGCAGATGGGTAAGGGCAAAGCCCGCCGCCTTTTGCGTGCCATTCGTATTACTGTAGCTGGAAGAGCGCGCCTCTTCCGACAGGGTCACACTCAGCGGATCCCAGGGCTTAAAGGTCATCCAGGCCGTCAGGGTTTGCGTCGGCAGACCGGTGATTTTTCCCACGTCGCTGCGTTTAGGGTCGGCATGGATCAGGCCATAGCTCAGCCCCACATCCAGCATGTCGCTCAGTTCCCCCTTCAGTCCCACGTCAAGACCGCTGTAATCCACCCGGCCCGTGTTCTGATTTTGTACCGTGAAGGCATCAATATTCTGCGACCTGATCGCATCGCCGACACGGTTATAGTAAGCGCCAATCTCATAGCCCCAGTGGCGACCGAGAGTACCATTCCAGGTCAGATTGAGGATCTTCGCACGTTCGGGCTTGAGCGCAGGGTTAACCCGTGCAACCTGATTCGACGCCGGTCTGGACGTGGTGTAACGCTCTTTCAGGGTCGGGAACCGGGTTTTGTCGGACAAGGAGAGCGCCAGCGTATCCTCATTGTCGAAATGGTATTTGGTCATCACCTGCCAGTTAAACGCCGTCGGGCTATTATCGTCATAGCGGGTGACGGTGCCGTTGCTCTCATACTTCAGCCCTTCCCGACTGTCGCGTTGGTCGAAGCTGATACCGGCCACCACGTCCAGGTTATCGGCCGCGGCCCACTGGTATTCGCTGGCCAATGACCAGGTCCGGTCTTTATAGAGGTCGAATGGCGCGTTGACCGCCTTTTTTTCCCGATGAACATCATCTTTCCAGTTTACGGCAAACGACAGGACATCGCTTTCGCGCACATCTGCGGATAACTGCAGACCGCCACCCTGGCTGTAAGCAGAATAGTAGCTGTAGTCTCCGATCTTATTTTTAAGACCGGCCAGCGAGTTATACAGCATCAGCGTGTTTTTGAAGGTGTCGTGATAGAGTCGGCTCTTCAGGGTCAGGCCTTCACCAATATGGGTGATGCCCTGGTAGTAATAGCTCTCTTTATCATACTGGGGCCACTGCCAGTAGCGCGCACCCTGAAGGGTCCCGGAATAAGGCGGGTTATCTTTCTGACCATCCTGATTGATATAGGTGAACGTATACTCATCGTTGGCGCGAGGGGTAAAACCCACCTTCACAACGCCGTGCTTATCATCTGCAGAGGAGTTGATCATTCTGCGGTTTTGCCCGGCAATCTCATTATTCACCCCGCCCGGCAGGCCGAGAAAATCCTGTTTCAATCGGCTACCGCTCAGTTGGATATAGCCCAGATCGTTGCTCGCACCGAAAGAGGCATGCCCGTCCCAGGCATTATGCTTCCCACCGCTCCAGCCCTGCCGGTAGCCGATGCTGGCCTCCAGCGGCTGGGACAGTTTCCGGGTGGTGATATTGATAGCCCCGCCCATCTGGTTCGGCCCCTGCAGCAGCGACGAATAGCCTTTCGACACTTCCACAGACTCAATATCAGAGGTCAGGAAACGCCCTAAATCCAGGTTGCCATCGTAGGGTGTATATATCGGCACGCCGTCAAAAAAGACGGGAACCTGACGGCTATCAAATCCGCGAACTCTGACCTGCAGCTCATTGCGCCCGCCGGACTTTTGCAACGTCACGCCCGGCACGACGCTCAGCGCCTGGGCGACATTTTGCTTATCCAGCGCTTTTATCGTTGTCTGACCGAGAATGGTCGTACTGGTGGTCACAGGACTTGACCAGACGGTCATGGATTCGCCCTCCTGCGCGGCTATCGCCTGATGCGCAAATGCGAGTGACAAAGCGGTGCAAAGTAGCGTTTTCTTCGTTTTCATAATGATCATTCCCTGTTGTTAGCGTTATATTCCCTGCCCGTCCGGCGCAAGGTGGACCTTAATATCCGCCGGGGAGGCGTAGTAGGGAGCGGAGGTAATAAACAGTTCAATACCGCAGTGGAGATAGCTTTCCAGCGAGTCGAGCGTAATCCCGCCGGTCAGCGCCAGCGTACATCCCGGTGCCAGAGAAGGCGCAATCACCGCGATCTCTGCCGCCTGGTCCGGCGAAAATTTGTCAAGCTGGAGTACGTCAGGAGCGGCCTGCAGCGCAGCGCGTGCCTCATCCGGCGTATCCGCCTCAACGACGATCTTTTTTTCCGGCGCCTGGCGGCGCAGCAGAGCGAGGGTTTCCTGCCAGCCGGTACAGGGCTGAAGAAAACGCCGATGGTTGGCGAACAGCAGCACCGTTTCCGCAGAGCCGCCACGGTGCATCATCCCGCCGGCGGCAATCACCGCCTGGGTCGCCAGAGCCCGGGTTCCGGGGATAAGTTTGCGGGTACAGGCAATCTGCCCGGCGGGATAGTGGGCGTGCAGCCGTTCGAGCATGCGGGCGAGGTAGCCGGAGACGCCGCAGCTCCACTCCAGCACGTTCTGCACGGCTTTCCATCCCTGATGCAACGCAGCCGCCGGACCGCTGGCGCTGAGCAGCAGCTGGCCCGCCACCGCACGTTCGCCGTCCTGTATCTGCACCTCAACCTTCAGCCCGAGCGAAAGCAGCATCTGTCGGGCGATAGCGATACCGCTGACGCATCCTCCCTGCCGGTGATAAAACCCCATCGTGCCGGGCAGCGCACCAATGCCCAGCGCCCGCGTGGTGAGATCGCCACCCTGAATATCCTCCAGCAGCCACGCATCCGTCTGGGCCTGAGAGATAAAAATCATGATAGTTGCGCCTCCGGCACGCGGTCCCACCAAATCAGCGCCCAGTCGCGGCTGGCCGGTGCAATCGAGTCGGGATCCTGCTGTTGATACCAGCTCTGCAGCCGCGCACGCTCGTCATCGCTTAGCTCGCCCAGCGTCCAGCGAATATTCTCTTCAAAGCGGCTCCAGGTACTGTTGTCCTGCTGGCAGTTACGCCCGCGAATAAAGTCGACCCGGGCGCGGATCCCCATCTGATAGAGCACGTTCAGGGCATAAATATAATTAGGCAGTTCGGTCACTTCGCGTCCGACCACCCGCTGGATATCGGCGGAGACAAAGGAGGCATTAACCAGATGGGTGGTATAGACGCGCAGCCTCGCCTGACGGTTGAGTCGGGCCATCGCCTGGCGCATATCCGCGACCAGCGTCGACCGCGAAGCGACGGCAATATCACAGCGGGGTATATCGTCCCAGGTCTGTTCCCATGCGCGCCGGACCCACTGAACGTGCGTGGCGCCCTGCTCTGCCGCACGCCGGGCAGCCACGTCAAGCATGCCCTGGCTGTAGTCCACGCCGTAGACGCTGCCGAGTTTATCCGCCAGCGCCAGGGCGACGGTTCCCGGTCCGCATCCCATATCAAACAGGGAGTCGGCACCCTGCAGATCAATCTTGCTCAGCAGTTGCAGCAAATAGCTGTCCTGCGGCAACGCGCAGTTATCCGCCATTTTTTCTGCCCGTTTATCCCAGTGCTCAGGGGATTTTTCCGTGCGTTTCGCCAGCGCCAGCTGCTGGCGATAGAGTTCGGCAAAGTTAATCTCATCAATAAGCATCGCAGTTCCTTATGGAGAAGCACCATAGAGGTGGTGGTGGATTTGCTCAGGCGTCACCTGGTAAAGCGCCGCCAGTCGTTCGGTATCCAGCTGGCTTTTCGGGTCGCCCTGCGTTACCAGACCGTCCGGCTCGATACGCACGACGCTATCGGCTATCGCTCTGGCATGGAGAGGATGATGCGTCGCCATCAGCAGCGTCATCCCTGACTTTTTCAGCGTCTGCAGTCGGTCAAGAAGGCTGATTTGATGCCCGAAGTCGAGGCTGGATGCGGGTTCATCCAGCAGCAATACGCGCGGGCGCTGCACCAGAGCACGGGCGATCAGCACCAGCTGGCGCTCTCCCCCGCTCAGGGCATTCCACTGCCGGTTCGCCAGATGGTCGATGCCCAGCGCCTCCAGCTGTTGATACGCCTGGTCGCGTTCATGCTTACCGGGGATGGAAAATGCGCCCATTTGCGCTGCCAGCCCCATCAGGACGCTGTCGAGCACGCTAAAGGTAAATGCCCCGCTGTGCGCCTGAGGAACCCAGGCCAGAGCCGTGGCGCGCGCCCGGTCAGAGAGGCGGGAAAGCGGTGTGTCGTCGATCAGAATCTCGCCGTCTATCAGCGGCAGTACGCCGAGAATGGCGCGCATCAGGGTGGTTTTTCCGCTGCCGTTGCCGCCCAGCAGGCAGCAGATGCTCCCGGCACAAAGCGCAAAATTGATATCGCGCAGGATGGGCTGTCCGCCATATCCCAGCGCGACCTGACGCACCCTTAGCCTGTTCATCGCCCGCCTCCGCGCAGCAAAAGCAGCAAAAAGAACGGCGCGCCGATAAACGCGGTCAGAATACCGAGCGGAATTTCAGTGGTGCTGAGGCTGCGGGCAAGCGTATCGGTCAGCAGCAGAAGGAGGCCGCCAATGGCCATAGACACCGGGAGCAGCCGCTGGTGATTGCTCCCGATCAGCAGGCGTCCGATATGCGGCACGATCAGTCCAATCCAGCCAATAACGCCGGCAATCGCCACCGTGCTGGCGGTGATCAGCGTCGCGCACACTATTAGTCCCAGCCGCAGGCGCGTGACGTTAATCCCCAGCGACCGCGCCTCATCGTCCGACAGCGTCAGCAGGTTCATCCGCCAGCGCAGCAGCAGCAGCGGCGTCGCGCCGACCAGTATCACCGGAGCCGAATAGACGAGATCCTCCACCGTCAGCGTCGATAGCCCGCCGAGCAGCCAGAAAGTGATCGTCGGAAGCTGGGTGTAGGGATCGGCGAGGATTTTAATCAGCGAAATCCCGGCGCCGCAGAGGGTGCCCAGCGCAATGCCCACCAACACCAGCGCGAGGACCGGATCGTGCCGGGTGATACGTCGGGTAATCAGCCAGACGCCGGTGACGACCAGCATCCCGCCGCCAAAGGCGTAGAGCTGAATTAGCCACATGGGCAAGCCAAACAAAATCGCCGTGGACGCCCCCAGCCCGGCCCCCGCCGCCACGCCGAGAATATCAGGCGACACCAGCGGATTGCGGAACATGCCCTGATAGGTGGTCCCCGCTCCCGCCAGCGCCGCGCCAAGCAACAGCGCGGCCAGAATCCGTGGGAGACGTATTTGCCAGAAGACAATCTGGTCCTGGGGGCTCACCTCTCCGCCCGCCAATATCATCCCTGCCAGCTGATGGAGCGTCAGCGAATAGGCCCCGGAGACCAACGCCCCGGCAATACACAGGAGTAAGATGGTGCCCAGCAGCAGGCTGAGGGTGGAGGTTTTCATTGCCCACCTGCGATCTGCTGATACTGCGCATCGCTGAGCGGCTGGTGCCAGAACAGATCTGCGAAGCGGCCCATCTCCTCTTTAAAGCCCCGCTGAATATCCGCATCCAGCCAGGCGTGAAGACGACGCAGACCCAGCAGACGGTTGATGCCCGGCGGCGCATCCAGCCAGCCAAAGGGCAGCCCGCTGAGAAAAAGAATGCGGTTTTGCGCGACCGCCTTAACGCCGCGCCAGATCGGATCCTGGCGCAGATACTGTGCGGTGGTGGCATCCTGAACGAGGATAATATCCGGCTGCCATTGCAGAAGATTCTCCATAGACACCAGCACCAGCCCGGAACGCCCCGGAATTTTCGCCACGTTACGCAGGCCAAGCAGCTCTGCGGCTTCGGTGTGCAGCGAGCCCTGCAAACCGGTTTCCAGCCCGCGAGGACCGCGTGCGGCATAGAAGCTCATCCCGGCGGCAGGCGTACGGGAGAAGTCCAGCGCCTCCCCGATAAACTGGCGGGCCAGCGCCGCCTGCGGCGTGGTGCGGAATTCGGTATTCAGCGCCTGACCGACGGTCATCAGCTGCTGCGGCGAATCACGCAGCGTACCGTCGATCAGCAGCCAGGGGATCTGCGTCTGGGCATTAACCCGGCGCGCCTGGGAGAGCCAGGTTTCATCCGAATAGCCGCAGTCGATCACCAGATCCGGCTTCAGCGCCATCAGCGACTCCAGGGAGAGGGTACTGGCCCGCCCGGCAATCCGCCCTATTTTCTTCAGACGCCGGATCTTATCGGGCACAATCCCCCCCGCCCGCAGCGAAAAATCAAAGGAGGAAAAGCCGACCATTTTTTCCGGCGCGGCGGCCAGCAGCAGCAGATCGGCAGGCGCGCCCGCGCTCACCACCCGCTGGATCTGTTCGGGGCCGGGGATCTTGCCAATCGGAAACAGGCCGCTGGCCCGCTCTTCTGCCCTTGCAGGACTGATATGAAGAAGAAATGCGGAACTCAGCGCCTGGAGAAATAAACGACGTGTCAGCATAGTGGTATTCATCTTGTCAGGATATATCGCTGTATAATTCCATATATAGCGATGCAGTTTTTGTGCAAAATCAATTAAAAACAAGACGAATGGAAATCTACCTCCAGAAAGGTATATCGCGTGGAGGGCGGGGCGGGAATATATAGAAATTATAATTAAGAGCAGACAATGTTATTTATTCAGAAAATTAATTGTCTGACTAATAGCGAAAAAAAATGCCGATCACCCTGAGGTGACCGGCATTTTTATTGCCCGGACTGATTTACATCAGCGGCTGGGCAAGCTGTACAAGGCTAATCAGCGGCTGCGGGTAGATACCCAGCACCAGTACCAGCAGTGCAGAGATCAGCACCACGATACCGCCCGCGCTGTAGGCCCAGTTGGACGGGGCATCGCGGTTCAGCTGCTGCGGCGCGGTCAGATAGAGACTCACGGCCACGCGCAGGTAGTAGTAGAGACCGATAGCCGAACCCACCACCACCGCACCGGTCAGCCACCACAGGTTGGCCTGCACACCGACGGCCAGCACGTAGAACTTACCGATAAAGCCCAGCGTCATCGGGATACCTGCCAGAGACAGCATCATTACCGTCATCACCGCCGACAGAATCGGACGGTGCCAGAACAGGCCGCGATAGGAGTAGAGCGAATCTGCATCCGGACCACGGTACGGGCTGGACATCAGGCTCACCACGCCGAAAGCGCCGAGGCTGCTGAACAGGTAACCGGCCAGGTAAACGCCTACGGTTTCCATCGACATCTGACCATTCTGCAGGGCAATCAGCGCCACCAGCAGATAGCCCAGATGGGAGATGGAGGAGTAGCCCAGCAGACGTTTGATATTGGTCTGGCTCAGCGCCATCAGGTTACCGAAGATGATGGAGGCGAAGGCAATCACACCCAGCACCACGCGTACCGCTTCACTGTCGCCAACCGGCGCGTACAGGAACAGACGCATCACCACAGCAAAGATGGCAATCTTGCTGGCGGTCGCCAGGAAGGTGGAGACCGGCGCAGGTGCGCCCTGGTAAACGTCCGGCGTCCACAGGTGGAACGGCACCAGAGAGAGTTTAAAGCCGAGGCCCACAATCATCATGCCCAGACCCACCAGCAGCAGCGGCTCGTGCAGCATGTTGTCGGCGAGGCTTTTGCCCAGCTCAACAAACGACAGGCTGCCGGATTCTGCATACACCAGCGCCATACCGAACAGCAGGAATGAAGAGGCTGCGGCGGACAGGATGGTGTACTTGATACTGGCTTCCAGGGAGCGTTTCTGCCGGAAGGCATAGCCCACCAGGCCGAACAGCGGCAGCGAAATCAGCTCGATACCGAGGAACAGCGCCGCCAGATGGTTGGCGTTGGCCAGCAGAATACCGCCGAGCGCGGCAATCAGCACCAGCAGGTAGAACTCTTCCTGGTTGTCGTTATAGCCTTCCAGCCACGGGTAGGCAAAGGTACAGGTGGCGAGACTCGCCAGCAGCACCAGGCCAGTATAGAACATGGCAAAGCCGTCAACGCGCATCAGCGGCGTGACGTCCATCGCGCCCGCCTGGCCAACAAACCAGAGCGAGACTAACGCGGCGTTAAGGCCGAGTACCGACAGCGTGGCATTGAGAAAGTGATTGCGTCGCCACGCAATGGAGAGCATTACAACCACCACCGTCAAGCCGACGATCAGCAGCGGTAGCAGCGCAATCAGGTGTTGTGCAGTTATTGTCATGGCGATTTACGGCCTTGTAATAGTTGCGGAATTAACAAACCACTGCTGGATATTCGCCATCGCAGAGTGCGAGGTATCCAGAATCGGCTGCGGATAGACGCCCAGCAGTACCAGCAGTACTACCAGCAGCAGAACAATCAGCAGTTCACGCAGTGACATCCCCGGCAGGTCCTGATTTGCCAGATCGCTTTTCGCTTTACCGAAGTAGGCGCGATGCAGCATCGCCAGCGAGTAAACGGAGGCGAAGACCAGCCCGAAGGTGGAGATAACGGTAATCACCGGCACCACCTGGAAGCTGCCGAACAGAATCATAAATTCGCCGACAAAGTTACCGGTACCCGGCATCCCGAGGGTCGCCACCGCGAAGAACATCGACAGCGCAGGCAGCCACTTAATTTTGCTCCACAGACCGCCCATCATACGCATATCGCGCGTGTGCAGACGCTCGTACAGCTGGCCGCACAGGATGAACAGACCCGCAGCGGAAAGGCCGTGAGCAATCATCTGAATGACCGCGCCCTGGTACGCCAGCTGGCTGCCGGTGTAGATGGCAATCAGTACGAAGCCCATATGGGACACGGAGGTGTAGGCAATCAGACGTTTAATATCGGTCTGGGTAAAGGCCATCCACGCGCCGTAGAAGATACCAATAATACCGAGCCACATCGCAATCGGGGCAAACTCGGCGGACGCGTTCGGGAACAGCGGCAGCGAGAAGCGCAGCAGACCGTAGGCCGCGGTTTTCAGCAGAATACCCGCCAGGTCAACAGAACCCGCCGTCGGTGCCTGAGAGTGCGCGTCCGGCAGCCAGCCATGCAGCGGCACTACCGGCATTTTTACCGCGAAGGCGATAAAGAAGCCGAGCATCAGCAGGTATTCCACACCGTGAGACATCGGCGTATTCAGCAGATCTTCATAGTTGAAGGTCCACACGCCGGTGGCTTTATAGTGCACGAACACCAGCGCCAGGATGGCAATCAGCATCACCAGGCCGCTCGCCTGGGTGTAGATGAAGAACTTGGTGGCCGCGGTAATACGCGTCTTCCCGTCGGAGGCCTTGTGGCCCCAGAGTGCGATCAGGAAGTACATCGGCACCAGCATCATTTCCCAGAAGAAGAAGAACAGGAACAGGTCAATGGCGAGGAACACGCCGATAACGCCGCCCAGGATCCACATCAGGTTAAGATGGAAGAACCCCTGATACTTCTCGATTTCACGCCAGGAACAGAGTACTGCCAGCACGCCAAGCAGGCCGGTCAGCACCACCATCAGCAGCGACAGACCGTCGATAGCAAGGTGAATAGAGATACCGAAGCGCGGGATCCACGGCAGTTCAAACTGCGACTGCCACTGCGGCAGACCGCTGGATTGCGTCAGTCCGTAGCCGCCCTGCAGCCAAAGCTGCATCGCGAGCGCGAATGTCAGTCCCATGGTGATCAGCGCGATCCAACGCGGCATCTTCACGCCAAAGCGTTCGGTCTGCCAGCACAGGAATCCACCAATGAAGGGAATTAATATTAGCCAGGGTAATAACATGGCGATTTACATTCCTTTTTAAGGCCCCCGGCAGGGGCCTGATTTTCAACGAATTCGAATAAAATCCACTTTGCGATCAACGCAGAACCATCAGCAGCACCAGCACGACCACCGCGCCAACGCTCATAGAGGCAACGTACCAGCGCAGCTGTCCGTTTTCGCTATAGAGCAGGCCGCGACCGGCAAAGCGCGACAGCAGCGCAGGCAGGTTCATCAGCGCATTCAGCGGGTCGCGTTTAATCAGCCAGGCGACGCCGAGGAACGGCTTAACGAACACGCGATCGTACAGCCAGTCAAAGCCCCAGGCGTTATACCACCAGGTGCCCAACAGACGGCCCGGTGCGCTGTTGGCGACGGAGGTCACCAGCGTGCGTTTACCCAGCCACAGCCATGCGGCCAGCAGGATACCGGCAATCGCCACCACGCCGGAGGCAATCTCCAGGGTCATCACGCTACCGTGCTCCAGTTCGGTGGTAGCAGGCAGTACGCCCTGCAGCGGCGGCACAATCAGCGCGCCAACAAAGGTAGACAGCACCATCAGCACAATCAGCGGCAGGTGGTGGGTAATCCCCTTCCCTGCATGCGCGTGGATCTGCTCTTTACCGTGGAAGACGATGAAAATCATACGGAAGGTATAGAGGGAGGTCATAAACGCCCCTGCCAGACCCGCCACCATCAGGTTGATATGACCGTTTGCTACCGCGCCCGCAAGGATCTCGTCCTTACTGAAGAAGCCGGCGGTAATCAGCGGCAGCGCCGACAGGGCCGCACCACCAATCAGGAAGCTCAGGTATACCAGCGGAATCGACTTACGCAGGCCGCCCATCTTAAAGATGTTCTGCTCGTGGTGGCAGGCCAGGATCACCGAGCCGGACGCCAGGAACAGCAGCGCTTTAAAGAATGCGTGCGTCATCAGATGGAAAATCGCCGCGTCCCATGCTTGCACGCCGAGGGCGAGGAACATGTAGCCAATCTGGCTCATGGTCGAGTAGGCAAGTACGCGTTTGATATCGGTCTGCACCAGCGCGGCAAAGCCTGCCAGCACCAGGGTCACGGCACCCACGATGCCCACCAGATGGAGAATTTCCGGGGTCATCAGGAACAGGCCGTGCGTACGGGCAATCAGGTAGACGCCCGCGGTCACCATGGTGGCGGCGTGGATCAGCGCAGAAACCGGCGTCGGACCGGCCATTGCATCCGCAAGCCAGGTCTGCAGCGGCAGCTGTGCCGATTTACCGACGGCACCGCCCAGCAGCATCAGAGTGGCCCAGGTCAGCATATTGTTGCCGGCTTCAAAGTGCGCAGGCGCCAGTTCGACCATTTCGCGGAAGTTCAGCGTGCCCAGTTCGTTGTAAAGAATGAACAGCGCGAAGGCGAGGAAGACGTCACCCACGCGGGTCACGACGAACGCTTTCATTGCCGCTGCGCCATTCTTCGGATCGGTGTAGTAGAAGCCGATCAGCAGATAGGAACACAGGCCCACGCCTTCCCAGCCCAGGTACATCAACAGCAGGTTATCGGACAGCACAAGGATAACCATGCTGGCGATAAACAGGTTGGTGTACGCGAAGAAGCGGGAGTAGCCCTCTTCACCGCGCATATACCAGGACGCGAACATATGGATCAGGAAGCCCACGCCGGTGACCACGGAAAGCATGGTCAGGGAGAGGCCGTCCAGCACCAGGCTAAAGCCGATATTGAAATCACCAACCGACATCCAGGTCCACAGCGGCAGGCTAAACGCCTGCTTGCCGTTGCTCAGGAAGTCGATGCCCGCATACGCGGTGACTAAGGCCGCAAGGCCAATCGAACCCACACCCACGGTGGCAGACAGGTTTTCAGACCAGCGCCCACGTGAGAATGCCAGCAGGATAAAGCCGATCAGCGGAAAGATAATGGTTAAGGCAAGCATGTTCATCCACGCAACTCACTTACTGAATCGATGTTCAGGTTCTGGCGGCGACGGTGGAGCTGCAGCAGCAGCGCCAGGCCAATGCTCGCTTCCGCAGCCGCAAGGCTGATGGCGAGGATATACATTACCTGGCCATCAGGCTGGCCCCAGTAGCTACCGGCGACCACAAAGGCCAGCGCGGAGGCGTTGATCATGATTTCCAGCCCGATCAGCATAAACAGCAGATTGCGGCGGATAATCAGACCGGTCAGGCCGAGAACAAACAGGATCGCGGCAAGGATCAGTCCATGTTGTAAGGGGATCATGCTTGCTCCTCCGTTTTACGTTTCGCGCGGTCATCCGTGCGGTTGCTCAGCACCTCACCACTACGGTCTTCACGACCGATATGGAAGGCGACAACCAGACCCGCCAGCAGCAGCATTGACGCCAGCTCGACCGCCAGGACATACGGCCCGAACAGGGTGATACCGACTTCTTTCGCGCTGATTGGCGTGCCGTCGATACCCTGGTCGTTCACACCGAGAATGGCGTAAACGATAACGGCCAGCAGGACAGCAGAGAGCAGACCCGGGCCAATCCAGATTTGCGGCTTCAGCCACTGACGTTCCTGGGCGACTTCGGCGCCGCCAAGGTTCAGCATCATCACCACAAACACGAACAGCACCATGATGGCACCCGCGTAGACGATAATCTCCAGCGCACCTGCGAAGTAAGCGCCCATCGAGAAGAAGACGCCGGAAATGGCCAGCAGCGAGATGATCAGATACAGCAGCGCATGCACCGGATTGGTGTGCGTGATCACCCGAAACGTGGTCAGAATGGCGATAAGGCCACAGATATAAAATGCGAACTCCATTGCCCTCTCCTTAAGGTAACAGGCTCTTGACGTCGATAGGTTTGGCTTCGTTCTCCGCCTCGCCTTTGTCTTTGCCGTCGATTGCCATACCTGCCATCCGGTAGAAGTTATATTCCGGGTATTTGCCCGGACCGGAAATCAGCAGATCCTCTTTTTCGTACACCAGATCCTGACGCTTGTACTCGCCCAGCTCGAAGTCCGGCGTAAGCTGGATAGCCGTGGTCGGGCACGCTTCTTCACACATACCGCAGAAGATGCAGCGCGAGAAGTTGATGCGGAAAAATTCCGGATACCAGCGGCCATCTTTGGTTTCTGCTTTCTGCAGAGAGATACAGCCTACCGGGCAGGCTACCGCACACAGGTTACAGGCAACGCAGCGCTCTTCACCGTCCGGGTCGCGACTCAGCACGATACGGCCACGGTAGCGCGGCGGCAGATAAACCGGCTCTTCCGGGTACATCTGGGTTTCGCGTTTTGCAAACGCGTGGAGGCCGATCATCCAGATACTACGAACCTGGGTGCCAAACCCTACCACTATGTCTTTTAAGGTCATGGTTTCTTCACCCTTATTGCGCCTGCCAGAGAATGACAGCCGCCGTTACCAGCAAGTTGATCAGCGTCAGCGGCAGGCACACTTTCCAGCCGAAGGACATTACCTGGTCATAACGCGGACGCGGTAATGAGGCGCGAATCAAAATGAACATCATCATAAAGAACGCGGTTTTCAGCGCGAACCAGATGAAAGGCGGTAAGAACGGGCCATGCCAGCCACCGAAGAACAGCGTAACCATCATTGCGGAAACGGTGACGATACCGATGTATTCACCCACGAAGAACAGACCGAACTTCATGCCGGAGTATTCGACGTGGTAGCCGTCCGCCAGTTCCTGCTCTGCTTCCGGCTGGTCGAAGGGGTGACGGTGACACACCGCCACGCCCGCGATAGCGAAAGTGATAAAGCCAAAGAACTGCGGGATGACGTTCCAGATATTCGCCTGGCTGTTGACGATGTCGGTCATATTAAATGAACCGGCCTGCGCCACCACGCCCATCAGGGAGAGCCCAAGGAACACTTCGTAGCTCAGGGTCTGCGCAGATGCACGCATCGCGCCGAGCAGCGAGTATTTGTTGTTGCTCGACCAGCCAGCGAACAGCACGGCGTACACCGCCAGACCGGCCATCATCAGGAAGAACAGGATCCCGATATTGAGGTCTGCAACCACCCAGCTCGGGCTGACCGGCACAATGGCGAAGGCCAGCAGCAGCGAGGTAAAGGCGATCATCGGTGCCAGGGTAAAGATGACGCGATCCGAGAATTTCGGGATCCAGTCTTCTTTAAAGAACATCTTGATCATGTCCGCCACCAGCTGGAGCGAACCGCCCCAGCCAACGCGGTTCGGTCCATAGCGGTTCTGGAACAGACCCAGAAGACGACGTTCACCGAAGCTCATAAAGGCACCGCAGGTGACCACCACCAGCAGGATAACGACAGCCTTCAGAATGCTTAGCAGAATCTCGATAAGATCCGGAGTTAACCAACTCATGCTTGTGCCTCCTGCAGATTTTCAAGGCTGCTGCCCGCCAGTACCGGTGCGATGCCAGGCATCCCCATCGGCAGACCGACCTGCCCTGCTGCCAGCCCTTCGGAAATCACCAGCGGCAGACTGATCGTCTGACCTTCGTAGCTAAAGGCGATGTTCGCACCCGCATTAACGCCCAGCGCTGCGGCATCTGCCGGGTTGAGCTTGATGTACGGCTGCGGCATACGCTGCTGGAAGACCGGTGAACGCTGGGACATCTCGTCACTGCCAAACAGATGGTAGTAAGGCGCGATACGCCATTTACCTGCCTGCGGCTCGAAACCAGCCGGGACGGTGGTGAAGTACTCCAGGCCGTTCTCAGAGGCTTCGATCAGACGCACGCCCGGATCGCCGTGACGCAGTTTGCCACCCACTTCAGCCTGGAACTTGTTCCACGCCTGCGGGGAGTTCCAGCCCGGAGCCCAGGCAAACGGAATTTGCGAGCGCGGTGCGGTCGGCTGGTTGTTCCCTTCCATCGAGAAGGCGAACATGGTGTCTTTATCCTGCGGCTGACGCGGCTCATGCACGCTGATATTGGCGCGCATTGCGGTACGGCCACTGTAGCGGTGCGGTTCACGGGCCAGCTTCTGACCGCGAATGCGGAAAGAGGCATCCGGCGCGGCATCTTTAATACCGGCAAGCGCAGGCAGTGCTGCCACCGCGGAGTCAATCACGTGATCCAGCAGAGTCCAGTCAACCTCGCGGTTTTCTACGGTGCTGTGCAGGGAGTGCAGCCAGCGCCAGCTTTCCAGCATAATCGCCGAGCTGTCGTAGTAGGCCGGATCGTAAACCTGGAAGAAGCGCTGGGCGCGACCTTCGTTGTTTACCACCGTCCCGTCGCTTTCGGCGAAGCTTGCCGCCGACAGCACCAGGTGCGCGTGATCCATAATCGCCGTACGCTGATGGTCGATAACCATCACCAGCGGCGCTTTTGCCAGCGCGGCGTTAACGCGGGTTGCAGAGGCGTGACGGTGGAGATCGTTCTCCAGCACCACGACCGCATCAGCAGAACCGCTTTCCAGTTCCGCCAGCGCGTCGTCCAGCGAGCCGCCGCCAATCAGGCCGAGACCCACGCTGTTAACCGCGCGGGCAATCATGGTCACACCGACGTCAGAACCACGGCCTTTCAGGGCTTTCGCCACGTTAGCCGCCGCCTGAATCACGTCCACGCTACCGGCGTTAGTGCCGGAGATAATCAGCGGCTTTTTCGCCCCTGCCAGCGCCTGAACGATAACGTCGACTTTGTTTTGCAGATCGCGGCTCAGGCCTTCAACCGCCGGCGAACCGTTGTCGAGTGCGTGTGCGATAGCAAAGCCTAAACGCGCCTGGTCTTCAACCGGTGCACGGTACGTCCAGGCCGCGATGTCATCCATACGCGTGCTGTCAACGTTAGTGACAAACAGCGGATGCTTCGCGCGCTGGCCGATGTTCAGGATGGCCGCAATCTGCCAGTCGGCGACTTTCTGCGCCTCTGCCATTTCACGTGCTTTACCTTTCACCGCCTGACGTACCGCCAGGGAGACACGGGCGCCGGTCTGGGTGATGTCTTCGCCGAGGATCAGTACCGCATCGTAGGATTCAATTTCGCGCAGCGCCGGGGTACGAATACCGCCTTCGCGCAGCACTTTCAGCATCAGTTCCAGACGCTGCTGTTCGCCACGGGCGATACCGGTATAGAAGTTATCCGCCCCAACCAGCTCACGCAGCGCAAAGTTGCTTTCAACGCTGGCACGCGGGGAGCCGATACCGATCACTTTCTTCGACTGGCGCAGAATATCCGCTGCGCCCTGCATCGCCTGTTCGGCGTTGAGGGTGATCAGGTCATCGCCACGGCGCTGAACCGGCTGACGCGGACGGTCTTTCAGGTTCACATAGCCATAGCCGAAACGACCACGGTCGCAGAGGAAGTAGTGGTTTACGGTGCCGTTATAGCGGTTTTCGATACGACGCAGTTCGCCATAGCGTTCACCCGGGCTGGTGTTACAGCCCAGCGAGCACTGCTGGCAGATGCTCGGTGCAAACTGCATATCCCACTTACGGTTATAGCGCTCGGAGTGCGTTTTATCGGTGAATACGCCGGTCGGGCAGATTTCCACCAGGTTACCGGAGAATTCGCTCTCCAGAGTACCGTCTTCCGGGCGACCGAAGTAGACGTTGTCATGAGCGCCGTAGACGCCCAGATCGCTGCCGTCGGCATAATCTTTGTAGTAACGCACGCAGCGGTAGCAGGCGATGCAGCGGTTCATCTCATGCGAAATGAACGGCCCCAGATCCTGATTGCGGTGGGTACGTTTCGTAAAGCGATAGCGACGGAAGCTGTGACCGGTCATAACGGTCATATCCTGCAGGTGGCAGTTGCCGCCCTCTTCACAGACCGGACAGTCGTGCGGGTGGTTGGTCATCAACCACTCGACCACGCTTTCGCGGAACTGCTTCGCTTCGTCGTCGTCAATCGAAATAAAGGTGCCATCGGATGCCGGAGTCATACAGGACATCACCAGGCGGCCACGCGTGTCTTCCGCGTTTTGATATTGCTTCACCGCACACTGGCGGCAGGCGCCAACGCTTCCCAGCGCCGGATGCCAGCAAAAATAAGGAATATCGAGGCCGAGAGACAGACATGCTTCAAGCAGGTTGTCTGACCCGTTTACCTCGTATTCTTTGCCGTCTACATGAATCGTAGCCATTAGCGTGCTTCCAAATTAAAAAAATCGTTATCTCACCAGCGCGCTTTAAGCAGGTTCGGCTGAATCCCGTTAATCAGGTGGGTATTGCTGAACTGCTGCTTAATGCCCGCTTCGAATTCTTCACGGAAATATTTAATCGCGCTCTGGAGCGGTTCAACCGCACCTGGCGCATGGGCGCAGAAGGTTTTACCCGGACCGAGGAATCGACACAGTTGCTCAAGTGTCTCGATATCGCCCGGCTGGCCTTCGCCACGCTCCAGCGCACGCAGAATTTTTACACTCCACGGCAGGCCGTCACGGCACGGCGTACACCAGCCGCAGGATTCGCGGGCAAAGAACTCTTCCAGGTTACGCACCAGCGGAACCATCCCGATTTCGTGATCCACCGCCATCGCCAGCGCGGTGCCCAGACGGCTACCCGCTTTACCGATGCTTTCAAACTCCATCGGCAGGTCGAGGTGGGATTCGGTCAGGAAGTCGGTACCGGCACCGCCCGGCTGCCAGGCTTTGAACTTCAGGCCATCGCGCATCCCGCCCGCGTAATCCTCGAGGATTTCACGCGCGGTGGTGCCGAACGGCAGTTCCCACAGGCCCGGGTTTTTCACGCGGCCGGAGAAGCCCATCAGCTTGGTGCCAGCATCTTTGCTGGTCGAAATGTTCTGATACCACTCGGTACCGTTCGCCAGAATCGCCGGAACGTTACACAGGGTTTCAACGTTGTTGACGCAGGTCGGTTTACCCCACACGCCGCTGGACGCCGGGAACGGCGGCTTGGAGCGCGGGTTCGCACGACGGCCTTCCAGGGAGTTGATCAGCGCCGTTTCTTCACCGCAGATATAGCGGCCTGCACCGGTGTGCACGAACAGTTCGAAATCAAAACCGGTGCCGAGGATGTTTTTACCCAGCAGGCCTGCTTCTGTGGCTTCCGCGATGGCGCGGCGCAGATGCACGGCGGCCTCGATATATTCACCGCGCAGGAAGATGTAGCCACGGTATGCTTTCAGCGCAAACGCGGAAATCAGCATCCCTTCCACCAGCAGGTGCGGCAGTTGCTCCATCAGCAGACGGTCTTTATAGGTGCCCGGCTCCATTTCATCGGCGTTACACAGCAGGTAACGGATGTTCATGGATTCGTCTTTCGGCATCAGGCTCCACTTCAGACCGGTGGAGAAACCTGCACCGCCGCGGCCTTTCAGCCCGGAGTCTTTTACCGCGTTGACGATTTCGTCCGGCGCCATACCGGTCAGCGCTTTACGCGCACCTTCGTAACCGTTTTTGCTGCGGTACTCATCCAGCCATACCGGCTGTTTGTCATCGCGCAGACGCCAGGTCAGCGGATGGGTTTCGGCAGTACGGATAACTGTTTTCATTTATACCGCTCCAGTAGCTCAGGAATCGCTTCTGGCGTCAGATGACTGTGAGTGTCCTCATCAATCATCATGTTCGGCCCCTTGTCACAGTTGCCCAGGCAACAGGTCGGCAGCAGGGTAAAGCGACCATCAAAGGTCGTCTGACCCGGCTTGATGTCGAGTTTCTTCTCAAGCGCAGCCTGAATACCCTGGTAACCGGTGATATGGCACACCACGCTATCGCAGTAGCGGATCACGTGACGGCCAACCGGCTGGCGGAAGATCTGGCTATAGAATGTTGCCACGCCTTCAACGTCGCTCGCCGGAATGTCCAGTACTTCAGCGATAGCGTAGATCGCGCCGTCCGGCACCCAGCCGCGCTGCTTCTGAACGATTTTCAGCGCTTCAATGGACGCCGCACGCGGGTCTTCGTAGTGGTGCTTCTCGTGCTCAATCGCCTCACGCTCTGCCGCACTCAGCTCAAAAGCCTCGGTTTGTGGTTGTTGATTCTCGTGCATAATTAGCGGTCCACGTCTGACATAACAAAATCGATACTGCCCAGGTAGACAATCAGGTCGGAAACCAGACTGCCGCGAATCGCTGCCGGGATCTGCTGCAGGTGCGCAAAGCTCGGCGTACGAATACGTGTGCGGTAGCTCATGGTGCTGCCATCGCTGGTCAGGTAGTAGCTGTTAATCCCCTTGGTCGCCTCGATCATCTGGAAGGATTCGTTGGCCGGCATAACCGGACCCCAGGAAACCTGCAGGAAGTGAGTGATCAGGGTTTCGATATGTTGCAGCGTGCGCTCTTTCGGCGGCGGCGTAGTCAGCGGGTGATCCGCTTTGAACGGGCCTGCCGGCATGTTTTTGAGGCACTGCTCAAGGATGCGCAGGCTCTGACGCAGCTCTTCCACTTTCAGCATCACGCGGGTGTAGCAGTCGCTGATGCCACCGCCAACCGGGACTTCAAAGTCGAAGTTCTCATAGCCAGAGTACGGACGCGCCTTACGCACGTCGAAGTTCACGCCAGCAGCACGCAGACCGGCACCGGTGGTACCCCACTCCAGCGCTTCTTTCGCCGTGTACGCGGCGACGCCCTGCGAACGACCTTTCAGAATGGTGTTGCGCAGCGCGGCTTTCTCATAAGAGTCGAGGCGCTTCGGCATCCAGTCGAGGAATTCACGCAGCAGGCCTTCCCAGCCGCGCGGCAGATCGTGCGCCACGCCACCGATACGGAACCAGGCCGGGTGCATACGGAAACCGGTGATCGCTTCTACCACGTCATAAATTTTCTGACGGTCGGTAAAGGCGAAGAAGACCGGCGTCATCGCCCCGACGTCCTGAATGAAAGTCGAGATATACAGCAGGTGGCTGTTGATGCGGAACAGCTCGGAGAGCATCACGCGAATCACGTTTACGCGATCCGGCACGACGATGCCCGCCAGTTTTTCAACGGCCAGCACGTACGGCATTTCGTTTACGCAGCCGCCGAGGTACTCGATACGGTCGGTATACGGAATGTAGCTGTGCCAGGACTGACGTTCGCCCATTTTCTCCGCGCCGCGGTGGTGGTAACCCACGTCCGGCACGCAGTCGACGATCTCTTCGCCGTCCAGCTGGAGAACAATACGGAACGCACCGTGCGAGGACGGGTGGTTAGGACCGAGGTTGAGGAACATAAAGTCCTCGTTTTCGGTACCACGCTTCATGCCCCACTCTTCCGGTTTGAAGGTCAGCGACTCCATTTCCAGATCCTGCTTGGCTTTGGTCAGCTCAAACGGATCGAACTCGGTGGCGCGCGCCGGGTAGTCTTTACGCAGCGGGTGGCCTTCCCAGGTTTGCGGCATCATGATGCGCGTCAGGTGCGGGTGGCCATTAAAGGTGATCCCGAACAGATCCCAGACTTCACGCTCATACCAGTTGGCGTTGGGGAAAAGTTTGGTAAATGTTGGCACGTTCAGATCGTTTTCGGACAAAGCCACCTTGAGCATAATATCCCGATTGCGGTCTATTGAGATCAGATGGTAGAAAACGGAAAAATCCGCGGCCGGTAAACCGTCGCGGTGCGTGCGCAGACGCTCATCCACGCCGTGCAGGTCAAAGAGCATGACGTACGGCTTAGGGAGACGCTTTAAGAAATCGCCAACTTCCAGTAATTGTTCACGCTTAACCCAGACAACGGGCACCCCGGTGCGGGTAGGCTGAACGGTAAAGGCATCCGGCCCAAAACGGTTACGCAGTTCGCCAATCACCGGATCATCGAGATGATCGCGGGTTTGCCATGCAGCGGCGTCTTGCGCGGTTAAATCGGTCATATTGTTCACCATTGCAAAAGGTCCGTGGTGACTGTCAGGTGTGGCTTCGCTTTGTTGTATATGGATTTGCGAAGTTGGTGCCACCGCCCACAGGCCGCAAATTAAATCTCGTCAGGTGTCCGCAGATTCGTGACTGCAATACGTTCGCCGCGTTTACGCTCGCGTTCCGACTGCATATTGGCGCGGTACACGCCCTGATCGCCAACCACCCATGAAAGTGGGCGACGCTCTTTGCCGATGGATTCCTGCAGCAGCATCAGCGCCTGCATATAGGCTTCTGGACGCGGCGGGCAGCCAGGAATATAAACATCGACCGGGATAAACTTATCGACACCCTGTACAACAGAATAGATGTCGTACATGCCGCCGGAGTTGGCGCAGGCGCCCATGGAAATAACCCACTTCGGCTCCAGCATCTGGTCATACAGGCGCTGAATAACCGGGGCCATTTTGGTGAAGCAGGTACCTGCAACCACCATCAGGTCAGCCTGACGCGGCGATGCACGCAGTACCTCTGCACCAAAACGCGCAACGTCATGCACCGCAGTGAATGACGTCACCATTTCAACGTAGCAGCAGGAAAGGCCGAAGTTGTAAGGCCAGATTGAGTTTTTGCGGCCCCAGTTCACCATGTCGTGCAGGGCGTGCTCGAGCTTGCCCATATAAACGCTACGGTTAACTTCTTGCTCCAGGGGGTCGGTTACGATCTCCTGTTTTTGCAGGGGGTAACGGTCGTTCTCACCGTTAGGATCTATGCGGGTGAGCGTATAATCCATCTTATTGCCTCGCTTTTACTGCTTATAACGGTTAGTGACTGTCCGTTTCCGGGTTGATACGTTCGCGGCGTGAGCGCGCGGGCGTCCAGTCCAGAGCGCCAACGCGCACCAGATACACCAGACCAGCCAGTAGCACTAAAATGAAAATTGCGGCTTCCACAAAGCCGACCCAGCCGCTTTCACGGATAGAGACTGACCATGCGAAAAGATAAAGGGCTTCGACGTCGAAGATGACGAAGAACATAGCCACGAGGTAGAACTTCGCGGACAGGCGCAGACGCGCGGTACCGACGGAATCGATCCCCGACTCATACGGCGTCTCCTTGTGACGCGCGCGCGCGCGACCACCCAGGAACCAGGCACCGGCCAGCATCATGCAGCACAGGCCTACGGCGACAATAAGAAAGACAGCGAATGCCCAATGATGAGCGACGACTTCAGTGGATGTTGACATACGCATTGCTTAACCAAAAAGGTAGCGCTGAAACCTCTGCTCTTATTGGCAGATGAACGCCACATCGTTTCAAGGGGAGGAATAAAAAAATAACCCTACATTCTCTGCCGAAATAAGCACTTAGGCAGCTAAATGATGGGGTCTTTTACTCCTTTCTATAACCTTTTGTCAACTTTAACAAAAGTATGCTCACGTTAGTTTACATCGGCAAAATCTCATTAACATTTAATGCCATTTTGCTCGATGCTGGACAATTGATGTCCGCGTTTCCGCTGTTGAATCGTGTCCGTAGCGAGCTTTTCCGTGTATTACCCGCTTATTTTGACAGGATTTTGCGGCGATTCCTCCCCCTCTGGAGGAGTATTTTCTTGATCTGAGACACGCTTTTATTAATTCATTTAAAAACTAGCAACAAACCTTGCGCATTTTTTAACAAAACCCGAGCGCGTGGATCCCAGTCAGGAATTGATCGCGAAAACCCTGACGCATGCGTTAACTCTATGAAATTGCTTTAAATCGATGAGTAAAAAATAGACGAGAAATGGGATTTGTGCAAAAACAAACCGCAGAAAGCAAAAAGCTGTTCTGCGGTTTGTTTTTGGTAATCACATTTTGTTACCAGATAATGACGCCGATGTTACTCCAAATCCCCCTCAGCAATCAGCGAACTGCCTCCCCCCTCGGGGGTATAGTTCTTGTATTGCCAGGGGTTATGAAAATTATCCATCGCCTGGAAGATAGTCTCCGCCAGCGGATTGGTGCTGTCGGGATGGCAGCACAGCTGATAGTGGGTATCCGACAGCTGCGGCAGACCTTCAGTATTGCCGAGCACGCGCAGCTCGGGGCTCATCATCTCTACCGGCCGCGCCGTCACGCCAAGCCCCGCTTTTACCGCTGCCCGCATCGCTGACAGGGTTGAAGCCACATAGGCGAGTCGCCATGGGATCGACGCCGCATCCAGCGCGCGGAGGACCATATCGCGAAACGGGCTGGGTTCGTCCAGCAGCACCAGCGGCACCGGCTCGCCGTGCTGCAGCACAAAATCAGCAGCGCAATACCACAGCGTCGGGGAAGTACGCAGCGTCAGGCTACGGTAGTTAGCCGGGCAGTGGGTCGCCAGCAGCAGGTCGACTTCATGTTCCTTTAACATATCAACCAGCAGCGAGTTACGTTTCACCCGGATATCCAGCGCCAGCTTCGGATAGACGGAGCTAATCCGGTTAAGCAGAAACGGTAACAGCGTATCGGCAGATTCATCAGATGCGCCGATTGTTAGCACGCCCTGCAGCGTACTAAACATTAATGACGTACATGCTTCGTCATTAAAACGCAAAATTTTACGCGCATAGCCCAGCAGTTGAATACCGTGTTCTGTCAGCAACTTATTGCGTCCGTGACGGGCAAAAAGTTCTTTATCAACGAGCTGTTCCAGCCTTTGCATCTGCTGGCTCACCGCTGACTGGGTGCGACAAACGGCAACGGCCGCAGCCGCGAAAGTGTTTAAATCAGCGACTGCGACGAATGTTCTCAGCAGATCGAGGTCGAGATTCAGGATCGGACTATTAGCATTTATCATATTTTTTCACTTACAGGTCACGCTTTGCGTGCCTGCCCGAGTTTATGCTGTGCTCGAAAAATCAGGGTGTTTCCTTAACATCAGACCGCAGATACGCTAACAAACGGTCAGATTGCCTGAATGAGCGCGAGTGCGAATGAATGTCCTCCAGCGGGCTGGCCGGCAGCATTCCTTGCTATATATTTATGTTTATTTATCAACTTACGGAATATATTCAGGCAGGCGGACGCAGCCGATCCTGCTTATTATTTCCATAGTAACGATTTAACGGTCATATTTGACCTGCTGTTAGTACACAGTCCCATCAACTGATGAGGAGCATTATAAAAAACAACAAATAACAACAACTTAATTAGACGACCATTGTGTAAAACGCAGGAAAAACAGCGACATCCCTCGTTCCAGCCAGGCATTTTAACCTAAATTCATTCACTATATAAGTGCTGTTCGGAGGTCCGTCCTGCACCTTTTTGCTCAAAACGATAAGCTTATTAATTAACAATCTACTAAGAGTGCCATCAATTAATAAATAATTATGAATTAATATCAGTTTAATTCATAAACAGATCTTAACATTAACATCATCGATCGCTGTCCGTGTTCATCAACGTGTTACATCACTCTGCGGCAGGTTTCGCGGGTGCGAGGTGACCCTCACAAGACTGGCATAGCGCATCCCAATAGAGACTAAACGGCCGCTTTTAATTAGCACAAAATACAGTTCTTTTGGTAAAAATGCGATATTAACCACTATTATTAAACTTCTTTACATGAATTTAATCTCATAAAAAATAACAGCCGCAGTCTGAAACAATGTCTATGAACGAGAGGGGGTTGCAAAATCTTCTTCTGCTAACCCTTCAAAACAGACGGCAGTGGGAGTACATTGTTCGGTGCTGACTTCCGCGGCAGGGAGTGGCGTTAATAGCGAATAAGGTCAAAGGTTCATGTCCCCCATCGAAAAATCCAGCAAATTAGATAACGTCTGTTACGACATTCGCGGCCCGGTTCTCAAAGAAGCGAAACGCCTCGAAGAAGAAGGCAACAAAGTTCTTAAGCTCAATATCGGCAACCCCGCGCCTTTTGGCTTTGAGGCACCGGACGAAATTCTTGTTGATGTGATCCGTAATCTCCCGACGGCGCAGGGCTATTGCGACTCCAAAGGGCTCTATTCCGCCCGCAAAGCCATTATGCAGCACTACCAGGCCCGGGATATGCGCGATGTTACCGTTGAGGATATCTACATCGGTAACGGCGTCTCCGAACTGATCGTTCAGTCGATGCAGGCGCTGCTCAACAGCGGCGATGAAATGCTGGTCCCGGCCCCGGACTACCCGCTGTGGACCGCAGCAGTCTCTCTGTCCAGCGGCAAGGCCGTGCACTACCTGTGCGATGAATCCTCTGACTGGTTCCCGGACCTCGACGATATTCGTGCGAAGATCACGCCGCGTACCCGCGGAATTGTGATTATTAACCCGAACAACCCAACCGGCGCGGTCTACTCTAAAGAGCTGCTGTTAGAGATCGTCGAAATCGCCCGTCAGCATAACCTGATTATTTTTGCCGATGAGATCTACGATAAGATCCTCTACGACGAAGCTGAACACCACTCGATCGCCGCGCTGGCACCGGATCTGTTCACCATTACCTTTAACGGCCTGTCCAAAACCTACCGCGTTGCCGGTTTCCGTCAGGGCTGGATGGTACTCAGCGGCCCGAAAAAGCACGCGAAGAGCTATATCGAAGGCCTGGAAATGCTGGCCTCTATGCGTCTGTGTGCGAACGTTCCGGCACAGCACGCCATCCAGACCGCGCTTGGCGGGTATCAGAGTATAAGCGAGTTTATCGTTCCGGGCGGGCGTCTGTACGAGCAGCGTAACCGCGCGTGGGAACTGATTAACCAGATCCCAGGCGTCTCCTGTACGAAGCCTAAAGGCGCGCTCTATATGTTCCCGAAAATAGACGCCAAACGCTTTAACATTCACGACGACCAGAAGATGGTGCTCGATTTCCTGCTGCAGGAAAAAGTGCTGCTGGTTCAGGGAACAGCGTTTAACTGGCCGTGGCCGGACCACGTTCGTATCGTCACCCTGCCCCGCGTTGATGAGCTGGATATGGCCATCACCAAGTTTGACCGCTTCCTGTCAGGCTACCGTCAGGCTTAAGTGAAATACCCGAAATAATTCGAGTTGCAGGAAGGCGGCGACGCAGCGAATCCCCGGGAGCTTACATAAGTAAGTGACCGGGGTGAGCGAGGAAAGCCAACGCACCTGCAGCTTGAAGTATGAAGGGTATTTGCATCCGGCGATTTTCTCTGCAAAATAGCCTTATCGCTGTAATCGACTAAGGGTCACTATGAGTCAGAGCCATTTCTTTGCCCACCTTTCCCGTCTTAAGTTAATCAACCGCTGGCCGCTGATGCGCAACGTGCGTACCGAAAACGTCTCCGAGCACAGTCTGCAGGTGGCGATGGTCGCCCATGCCCTGGCGGCAATTCGTAACCGTAAATTTGGTGGCGACCTCAACGCCGAGCGCATTGCTCTGCTGGCGATGTATCACGACGCATCTGAAGTGCTGACCGGGGATCTGCCCACGCCCGTGAAGTATTTCAATACCCAGATCGCGCAGGAATATAAGGCTATCGAGAAAATCGCCCAGCAGAAGCTGGTTGAGATGGTGCCGGAAGAGCTGCAGGATATTTTTGCGCCCCTGATAGACGAGCACCAGAGCAGCGCGGAAGAGAGAGCGATTGTGAAGCAGGCGGATGCCCTGTGTGCCTATCTGAAGTGTCTGGAAGAGCTTTCTGCGGGCAATAACGAGTTCCGGCTCGCCAAAACCCGCCTCGAACGCACCCTTGAAGCGCGCCGCAGCCCGGAGATGGACTACTTTATGCAGATCTTCGTGCCGAGCTTCGAGCTGTCGCTGGATGAGATCAGCCAGGACTCTCCGCTGTAGTTTTTCCTACATGATAGATATACCCAAATAATTCGAGTTGCAGGAAGGCGGCGACGCAGCGAATCCCCAGGAGCTTACACCAGTAAGTGACTGGGGTTCGCGAGGAAAGCCAACGCTCCTGCAGCTTGAAGTATGCCGGGTATATCAGAACGGGAAAAGTACAGGGATCAGCATCACGCACACCACCATCACCAGCAGCGTAAAGGGCACGCCAATCTTCACAAAGTCGCTGAAGGTGTAGTTGCCCGGCCCCAGCACCAGCGTATTGACCGGTGAAGAGACCGGCGTCATAAACGCCGCCGAGGCCGCCATCGCCACCATCATGGCAAACGGATAAGGCGAGACGCCCATCGATTTCGCTGCCGCCAGCGCAATGGGTGCCATCAGGACCGCCGTTGCGGTGTTGGAGATAAACAGGCCGATGGTTGCGCACATTACAAACAGGCAGATCAGCATAATGTAGGGCCCTTTCCCACCGCCGACCTCCATCAGCCCCTGCACCGCCAGATCCACACCGCCGGTTTTTTGCAGCGCCAGCGCAAACGGCATCATCCCGACAATCAGAATAATGCTCGGCCAGTGAATAGAGCGCCAGGCGCTTTCCGCGTCGATACAGCGGAACTTACCCATGAGCAGGCAGGCAATAATCGCGGCGATAGGGTTCGGGATATCGTCGGTCAGCATCAGCGCCACCATCAGCACCAGACAGAAAATCGCGTGGGGTGCCTGACTGTGGGCCGGTGGCGCATCGCTTTCTTCTATTGGCATATTGAGCACCACAAAATCGCGCTCGGCCTGCGTCAGCTGGCTGATAAGCTTCCAGTTTCCGATAACCAGGAACACGTCCCCCAGGCGCAGCGGCTCATCGACGATAGAGCCATCCAGCGCCTCTCCTCCCCGCTTCAGGCCGACAACATTGAGGCCAAAGCGACGGCGGAAGCCAATTTCACGCACGCTTTTCCCGATCAGCTCCGAGTCCGGGATCAGCGTCACCTCCGCCATGCCGACATCCAGCGCCTGGTCGGAGAAATACTCCCCGCGCAGCACCATCGGCTCCAGCATCTGCTCCCCGCAGAACTGGCGCAGATCCACTTCCGCCGATGACATATCGATCAGCAGCACGTCGCGGGCGCGAAACTCCGAGACCCCGTTAACGTTAACGATAACGCGCCGAAAGCGACGCCAGCGCTCAACGCCAATAATGTTAGCGCCGTAGTTTTCACGCAGTTTAAGAGCGTCCAGGCGCTGGCCGATCAGCGGCGAGCCGGGGCGGATCGCCAGTCGTCTGGCGCGCCCGGTCAGATGATACGCTTTGATCAGATCGCGAAAGCTGCTGCGCTTCCAGCCCACGCTGGCACTGTCGGCGGTGTCACTTTTCAGTACCGAGCGCATCAGCAGCATATAAAAGATACCCAGTACCAATACCACCAGACCAATCGGGGTCACGCTGAAGAAGCCAAAACCGTCCAGCCCTTCGCGCAGCAGCTCGCTGTTGATAACCAGATTCGGCGGCGTCGCCACCAGCGTCATCATGCCGCTGATCAACCCCGCAAAGCTCAACGGCATCATCAGCCGCGAAGGGGCCGTTTTCATCCGGGCGCATACGCTGAGCACCACAGGAATAAAGATGGCCACCACCCCGGTAGAGCTCATAAACGCCCCCAGCCCGGCAACGGTGAGCATCAGATACACCAGCATTTTAACTTCGCTGTTATCGGCGACATTTACCAGCCACGCGCCCATCGTGGTCGCCACGCCGGTGCGTACCAGCCCGTCGCCAATCACAAAGAGTGCGGCGATCAATATGACGTTGGGATCGCTGAATCCGGAGAGCGCCTCCGGCAGCGTCAGCGTGCCGCTCAGCACAAAAGCGATAATAACCAGCAGCGCCACCGCATCCATGCGCACCTTACCCGTGGCGAAGAGCACCACGGCGATGGCCAACAGAGACAACACCCAAATCAGTTCATTGGTCACGTCACGTCCTTGCCAGAAATGAAAACTGAAACATTGTTGCATAAAAAAGCCCCGCTAATGCGGGGCTAAATCATGAGATCAGACCGTTGCCTCAACGACCACGTCGCCGCTGCCGTCCGGCCGCTTGTGGATCGTCAGCTGCGTCAGAGAACGCAGCGCGAAATCCACGCCCGCCAGCCGCGAGGCTTCATCGGGTGCATTGACCGCAATCATATGGCACTTCGCCGCCAGACCAGCGAGTACGCCAGCCGTCGCATCCTCAACTACCGCGCACGCCTCCGGTGCCAGCCCCAGCAGTTCGGCACCTAACAGGTAAGCGTCAGGTTCCGGCTTGCCGCGCTTCACCTGCTCCGCTGTCACAAAGACCTCGGGCAGCGGCAAACCCGCCGCCTGATGACGAGCGTGGGCAATCGGCACAGAGCCGGAGGTCACAATCGCCCAGGGGATCCCTTCCTTGTTAAGCTGATTCAGCAGCTCAACCGCACCGGGCAGCGCCACCACGCCATCGGTATCTTCAGCTTCGATTTTCTCAAGGCGCGTAAACTCAGCGGCGATCTCCTCTTCAGAGCGGCCGGGCATAAAGTGACGCAAAGAGGTAATCGCCTGCTTACCGTGGATAAAATCGAGTACCTCCTGGCGGGCGATACCAAAGCGATCGGCCCAGTTGCTCCAGGCGCGTTCAACAGCCGGAAGCGAATCCACCAGAGTACCGTCGAGATCGAACAGGAAACCTTTACACTGCACAAGCCGCTCCTTACGCGTTGATGACCTGATTAATCTCATTGCTGCTGAGGTGATACTGGCGCGGGCAGGCATGCCAGGCGCTCAGCATGCGCTGGTATTTTTCCCACATCGGGGTTTGTGCGTTAAAACCATGGGTGCCGGCATCAAAGTGAGTATAGCGCCCTTCAACATTGACCATAAAGCGCACGTAGCCGAGATAGCGGGCTTCGGTTGCGGCATCAAAGCCGAGGAAGGTGACACGACGTTCGTCAATGGACTGGGCATCTTTCAGGTTGGTCCAGGAGACGTGCAGAGCGTGATACATCTCCATAATGTCGATAATGGTGCGGCAGGTTTCTTCTTTCAGTTCACCAAACTCGCGATCCAGTTCGCGCATCTGCAAACCATAGCCACGCTCAATGATTGTCTGTAAACGACGATAGCGCTCGGCGCTGGAAGGATCGAGCATGGTCATCATTTTATACTGATTGGATAAAATCAGACGTTGGGCGTTGGTCATTTCCATTTGTGACTCCTGTATCGCACGAGGCGCTAAAAAACAAAAAGGGCATACCTATGTTATGCCCTGTTTTATCTTCGGATTCCCTGATCTATTACAAATCATCAAGGAAAGTTTTATCCAGCTGTTTAAAGGCGCGCTTAAGCGTGTCAGCCAGCGCCTGGTAGTCAGGTTTGCCTTCAACGGGTGCCAGTGCCTGTCCGGCCTCCTGTAACTTATCCCGGACGTCATAAAACCAGCTCAATATGGTCGGCGGCAACGGCGTCACCGAGCGCTTGCCCAGCCACCACAGTCCCTGCAGCGGCAGGCTCAGCGCGAACAGCGCCGTAGCAACCGCAGGCCCAAGCTGTCCACCGAGGGCGATTTGCCAGCACAGGGTAAAGACCGCGACGGGCGGCATAAAACGGATAGCATAGCGGGTGGCGCGAATAACGCGGTTTTCGACAAAAACCGGCGCAAGGCTTTTTTCCATCGGCCAGCTTTTGGCGTAATGCTGTCCCCGGCGAAACAGGCTAAAAAACGTAACCGGGCGATTCTCAGGCGTCGACATGGCGCTACCTCAACTTCACATATAAAAATTAAAAAAATTGTGCAAAACAACAACTCTGACCGTCAACGTTCAAAACATTTTGTCATCGCTACCTACAATCAGGTATCCTGTGCGGGCCTGAAAAAGGCTGAGTATAAGATCGTGTTCCCGTCAAACTTTTGCATAGTATGCCACTGGGTGGAACTTGCGCAAAAGGGGTAAAACACCATCACTTTTCTTTCATTGTGGCAAAAAACATAACTGGCCATGATGTTAATCATAAATGTCAGCGTCTTCATGCGCTACGCTGAAAGACTCACTGACTTTTTTTTAGCCACGTATCATAAATAGGTACTTCCATGTCGAGTAAGCTAGTACTGGTTCTGAACTGCGGTAGCTCATCACTGAAATTCGCCATCATCGATGCCGTGAACGGTGATGAATACATCTCTGGTTTAGCCGAATGTTTCAATCTTCCTGAAGCACGCATCAAGTGGAAAATGGACGGCGGTAAACAAGAAGCGGAATTAGGCGCCGGCGCCGCTCACAGTGAAGCGCTGAACTTCATCGTTAACACTATTCTGGCACAAAAACCAGAACTGTCTGCACAGCTGACCGCAATCGGTCACCGTATCGTGCACGGCGGCGAGAAGTATACTAAGTCCGTTATTATCGATGAAACCGTTATTCAGGGCATCAAAGATGCAGCCTCTTTCGCACCGCTGCACAACCCGGCTCACCTGATCGGTATCGCTGAAGCGCTGAAATCCTTCCCGCAGCTGAAAGACAAAAACGTGGCCGTATTCGACACCGCGTTCCATCAGACCATGCCGGAAGAGTCCTACCTGTACGCCCTGCCGTACAAACTGTACAAAGAGCACGGCGTGCGCCGCTACGGCTTCCACGGCACCAGTCACTACTATGTGACTCAGGAAGCCGCAAAAATGCTGAACAAGCCGGTTTCCGAGCTGAACATCATTACCTGCCACCTGGGCAACGGCGGTTCCGTATCCGCTATCCGTAACGGTGAGTGTGTTGATACTTCTATGGGTCTGACCCCGCTGGAAGGTCTGGTAATGGGCACCCGTACCGGTGACATCGACCCGGCGATCATCTTCTTCCTGCACGACACCCTGGGCATGAGCGTTGCTGATATCAACACCATGCTGACCAAAGAGTCCGGCCTGCAGGGTCTGACCGAAGTCACCAGCGACTGCCGTTATGTTGAAGACAACTACCAGGAAAAAGCGGACGCTAAACGTGCAATGGACGTTTACTGCCACCGCCTGGCCAAATACATCGGTTCCTACACTGCGCTGATGGAAGGCCGTCTGGACGGTATCGTCTTCACCGGTGGTATCGGTGAGAACGCTGCAATGGTGCGTGAACTCTCCCTGGGTAAACTGGGCGTTCTGGGCTTCGACGTTGATCACGAGCGTAACCTGGCTGCCCGTTTCGGCAAGTCTGGCTTCATCAACAAAGAAGGCACCACCCCGGCAGTGGTTATCCCGACCAACGAAGAACTGGTCATCGCACAAGACGCCAGCCGTCTGACCGCCTGATTTCACACCGCCAGCCAATGCTGGCGGTGCTGTTTTGTAACCCGCCTGAATCTGGCGGTAGCCAAAAGAGGATAAACCGTGTCCCGTATTATTATGCTGATCCCTACCGGAACCAGCGTCGGCCTGACCAGCGTCAGCCTCGGCGTGATCCGTGCTATGGAGCGCAAAGGCGTTCGTCTGAGCGTCTTTAAACCTATCGCCCAGCCGCGTACCGGTGGCGATACACCAGACCAGACCACCGCGATCGTGCGTGCAAACACCACGCTGCCAGCGGCTGAACCGCTGAACATGAGCCACGTTGAGTCTCTGCTCTCCAGCAACCAGAAAGACGTGCTGATGGAAGAGATCATCGCCCGTTACCACGAAAGCAGCAAAGACGCTGAAGTGGTGCTGGTTGAAGGCCTGGTCCCGACCCGTAAACACCAGTTTGCCCAGTCGCTGAACTATGAGATTGCCAAAACGCTGAACGCAGAAATCGTGTTCGTGATGTCCCAGGGTACCGATACCCAGGAACAGCTGAAAGAGCGTATTGAGCTGACCCGCAGCAGCTTCGGCGGCGCGAAAAATGCCAGCATCACCGGCGTTATCGTGAACAAACTGAACGCTCCGGTTGACGAGCAGGGCCGTACTCGCCCTGACCTGTCCGAGATCTTCGACGACTCGTCTAAAGCGAAAGTTGTTCATGTTGATGCAGCACAGCTGCAGGCCTCCAGCCCGCTGCCGGTGCTGGGCGCAGTGCCGTGGAGCTTTGACCTGATCGCCACCCGTGCGATTGATATGGCTCGCCATCTGAACGCGACCGTGATTAACGAAGGCGATATCAATACCCGCCGCGTGAAATCCGTGACCTTCTGTGCGCGCAGCATCCCGCACATGCTGGAACACTTCCGTCCGGGCTCACTGCTGGTGACCTCTGCCGACCGTCCTGACGTGCTGGTTGCCGCTTGCCTGGCCGCCATGAACGGCGTGGAAATCGGTGCGATCCTGCTGACCGGCGGTTACGAAATGGACGAGCGCATTGCCAAACTCTGCGAACGTGCTTTCGCCACCGGCCTGCCGCTGTTTATGGTTGACACCAACACCTGGCAGACCTCTCTGAGCCTGCAGAGCTTCAACCTGGAAGTCCCGGTTGACGATCACGAGCGTATCGAGAAAGTTCAGGAATACGTCGCCAGCTACATCAACGCCGACTGGATCGAGTCTCTGACCGCGACCTCCGAGCGTAGCCGTCGTCTCTCTCCGCCAGCCTTCCGCTACCAGCTCACCGAGCTGGCGCGCAAAGCGGGCAAACGCGTTGTGCTGCCGGAAGGCGACGAGCCGCGTACCGTTAAAGCCGCCGCTATCTGTGCCGCTCGCGGTATCGCGACCTGTGTGCTGCTGGGTAACCCGGATGAGATCAACCGCGTTGCTGCGGCTCAGGGCGTTGAACTGGGCGCCGGTATCGAAATCGTCGACCCGGAAGTGGTTCGCGAGAGCTATATCGCTCGTCTGGTTGAGCTGCGTAAGAGCAAAGGCATGACCGAAGCCGTTGCCCGCGAGCAGCTGGAAGACAACGTTGTGCTGGGCACGCTGATGCTTGAGCAGGACGAAGTTGACGGCCTGGTTTCCGGCGCGGTTCACACCACTGCCAACACCATCCGTCCGCCGCTGCAGCTGATCAAAACCGCACCGGGCAGCTCGCTGGTGTCTTCCGTGTTCTTCATGCTGCTGCCAGAACAGGTTTACGTTTACGGTGACTGTGCGATTAACCCGGACCCGACCGCAGAACAGCTGGCTGAGATCGCAATCCAGTCCGCCGATTCCGCTATCGCCTTCGGTATCGAACCGCGCGTGGCTATGCTCTCCTACTCTACCGGTAACTCCGGTGCAGGTAGCGACGTAGAGAAAGTTCGCGAAGCAACCCGTCTGGCGCAGGAAAAACGTCCTGACCTGATGATCGACGGCCCGCTGCAGTACGATGCGGCCGTTATGGCTGACGTAGCAAAATCCAAAGCACCGAACTCGCCGGTTGCAGGTCGCGCTACCGTGTTCATCTTCCCGGATCTGAACACCGGTAACACCACCTACAAAGCGGTACAGCGTTCTGCCGACCTGATCTCCATCGGGCCGATGCTGCAGGGTATGCGCAAGCCGGTTAACGACCTGTCCCGTGGCGCGCTGGTTGACGATATCGTCTACACCATCGCACTGACCGCGATTCAGTCGTCTCAGCAACAGCAGTAATTGCTGTCGGCTGTAGAATGAAGCCCCTTCACAGGGGCTTTTTTTATGGGGTTAGCTCAGCGTGAAGACCGCACCACGAGGTACAAAAGGCAGACTACGCCCCTGAGGCAGAAGCCATGCGTGTTCCATCGACACCAGCACTTTATCTTCGCAGTAGCCGTCGGTGATGATTAAGACCGGCCCGTTACGCGGGAAATCCCCCTTCAGCGCCAGCTGATTCAGCAGCTCGACGCCCGGCTGCAAAATCGTGCCGCCGCGTCCCTGCAGCGTGAAATTATCCAGCAACTGCTCCGGCATCACCCAGCCGCGATCGTAGGCTTTCGCATCGCAGCAGATAAAGCGCACGGCAAACACCTCTCTGGCAAGGGAATAGCTGGCAATAGCGCCCAGTGCTTTCCCGAGCAGGTGCGGATCCATTGAACCGGACGTATCCAGAATGACGCCGAATACCCGGGAGCTGCGCTCCTCTTCGGGCGGTTTTATCGTTGCCGGACGCGGAATATCGGGCGTTGCGCTCTGCCGACGAGAAGGCCGGGCCCAGGAGCGGCGCATTTCTGGCAGCGGGAAGTGCTCATCGAACCATTCGGCCAGACGCACGTCCCAGGGAACCGGTGGCTGCGCCAGGCTGCGGATCTCCTCAATCAGCCCCGCCGGAAGCGTGCCACGCCCGGTGCCGTACAGGCATCGGTCCATTCCCTGATACAGCGCCCGCCGACAGTACGCCTCGGCATCGGTAAAGCCCGCGTCGCTGTCGGTGCCGATAATATCCCCGCCCGCCCGGCCGCGCAGGGTAATCAGCTTGCGCGCCTGCCGCATATTCTGCGCCAGGCTATCGTAGATCTCCTCCGCCGACATCCCGGAGAATTTGGCATCGTACAGCATGCCAATGGAGGGCGGTGTCCCAATCTGCATCTCCACCAGCCAGTCGTTAATAATAAAATCGCAGGCTACGTTCCACAGTTCGGCATCCCGGCCCCGACGACGGGACGCGTGATTCAACCCGGCGTGTAGCAGCTCATGGGCGAAAACAAAGATCATCTCCGGCATTTTCAGCCCGGCCTGCGGGTTGATCCAGATTTTACCGATCCCGACGTCAATCGCGGCCACGGCGATATCGTACTGGCTACAGAGCTGGGCGTTCTCTTCGATATCAAAACTGGCCGCCAGCGCGCCCAGCAGCGGGTAGCTGGTCATAATTTGCCGACGGGCTTTTTGTGCCAGCGTCAGCTTAAAGCCTTCCGGGGTGGCGGATTCGTAACCGCCCACCTTCTCAAGCGCGAGGCTGACGCTGTTGCTCAGACCATCGGCCAGCAGGGTTTTCCAGTCGGTCGTGTGCTGGCGATACCTCTCAACCTGGTTAACATGAAAGCCGCTTTCCGCCCCACCGCAGTAGCGGGAATGCCACTGCCAGAGCAGCTCAGATACCCCTTCCGCGCTGAGCTGGCGGAATATCGCCTCGGGATCGCCCGGACCTTCGAGGAAGGGAAAGGACTGTAGCTCATCGGGCAGAGGGCCGATTTTCAGCTCCTCACAAAAACGCACCATCGCCAGCAGGACCGACAGCTGCCGTACCGTCGGCGCCTGCGCATCGATCAACCCGAATCCCAGCGCCGACAGCGCCTGGGCAATCATCCTCGCCCACTGCTCCGGGGTGGCATGACGCTTTGCGTTTAGCCACAGGTAGCCGTCGTTGCCGATGGAGAGCCAGCTTTTCGACGAAAGGCGATCGTGATTGTGGTCGATTCGCTCGTAAACGTGGGACCACATCGGGGCAAACAGCGGGTGCTGACGGATAATGGCGATCCCTGCCTGGCAGGCTTCCAGCGCCGGATTACGACCGGGTTTCCTCATGCGCGGTTGGCCAGGCGCGGCAGGTCACGCGCCACCTCAAGCAGGAACCACGCGGGCAGCTTACGGCCGTGATCGTCCTCGCTCATTACCGACTGGGCAATTTCAACGCTGATACGCGCCAGGGTTTTCAGGCAGTCTTTTGCCTGCAGCGCCATACGCTTGTGCTCCGCACGCAGTGATTGCTCATCGGCAGGCAGCTCTTTATAAATCCAGGTACGGAATGACTGGGCCAGGAAGTAAAGCACGTCGCGGTCGGCGGGATCGTCTGGCCACGCCGCATCGCCTTTAAGAATGGCGGTCACGGTATGCTTCTGGCGGATCTGCTTAACAAAGCCTTTAAAGCTGCCCGCGTGGGCAGGAGAGAGCAGGCCATAAATCAACGCTTCCAGCATCTCATCGGGGATATTCTCGCCAAATGAGAGCAGCGCATCTGACAGCATGTGCCAGCTGCGCGGCGTGGAGAAAGGCTCTTCATGCTTGGGCGGCTCATTCCACAGCTGGTCAGGGCGCATCTGGATATACTCCACCACCCAGGGATGGATCCCGGCCTGGTTGATAGCCCAGTGCAGCCACTGGCGGTGATCCGCCCGCAGATGGATATGCACCATGCGGTTAATCAGCGCGGAAGGCATCGGCTTCACTATCGCCGCGTCTTTCGCCCGGTTACCCGCACCAATCACTATCGTCCCTTCCGGCAGGCGGTACTCGCCGACACGCTTTTCCAGGATCAGGGAGTAGAAGGCTTTCTGGATCTCATGGGAGGAGGCATTAAGCTCATCGAGGAACAGGACGAACGGCTGCTTGCGTACGATACTGGCGGGAGGGAAAAAGCGGGAGCACTCGCCGTCAATCTGCGGGATCCCCAGTAAATCTTCCGGCGCAAGCTGGCTTCCCAGCAGCGACACGCACTCCATACCCACTTCTTCGGCGAAGCGCTGGACTAGCGCGCTTTTGCCGATCCCCGGCGCGCCCCACATAAAGACCGGTCGCGTGGTGGCAACGTTTAATAAAAACTCGAAGCTTTGATCGGGTGTTAACTGAATAGCTGAAAGCATGCAGGCATTCCTTTTTCGCATTGCTCAAATAAATCGCAACGTTGCAGACTACCACAAATCATTTTTGGTAAAACCCGCGATTTCTTATAGTGCGGCCGACCTCCCTGTCGGCATGAAAACCTTACAGCAGCTCCCGCGCCGCCTTCACAATCTCGTCCGCCGTCAGGCCATACTCCTGCTGGAGGAAGTCCTGGGTGCCGACCTGGCCGTAGCGCTCCTTCACGCCGACGCGGCGCATCGGCACCGGGCAGGTTTCCACCAGCACCTCCGCTACCGCCGAGCCCAGGCCGTTGTGAATGCTGTGATTCTCGCAGGTGACGATGCGCCCGGTTTTCTCGGCGTAGTTGGTTACCAGCATCCGGTCGATAGGCTTAAGGGTAAACATATCGATGACCGCCGCGCTGATACCTTCGCGCGCCAGGCGACGCGCCGCCTCCAGCGCTTCTGCGACCATAATACCGTTGGCGATCAGCGTAATGTCCTCCCCTTCGCGCAGGACGTTGCCTTTGCCAATGGTAAAGGTCGAGCCGGGCTGATAGACGGTCGCCGCCTGTTTGCGGATGGTGCGGATCCAGTAGAAGCCTTCGAGGGTCATCATCTGACGCAGAATATCCTCAAACATCACCGCATCCGTCACTTCCAGCACCACCGAGTGGGCCAGGCCGCGCACGATGCCCATATCTTCAAACGACATATGGGTGCCGCCGTTATGGCAGGCCGTGACGCCCGCATCGGAGGCGATAATTTTGACGTTGTTACGCTGATAGTCGAGGGACATAAACAGCTGGTCAAAGCAGCGACGGCTGGCAAAGGCGGTAAAGGTATGCACAAACGGCTTGCGGCCGGTGAGCGACAGCCCTGCGGCGGTGCCAATCACGTTGGCTTCCATAATCCCGCAGTTTATCACCGATTCCGGGTATTGGCGCTGGACCCCGTCCATTGCCATCGAGCTCATCAGATCCGCTTCGAGGGCGATAATCTCGCTTCCGGCGTCAATCTGCTGCGCCACAAAACCGGCGTAGACCTTACGCATTTCGACGGCGTCTTTATCTCCGGCAGGTGCAACGTTAATCATAGGCGGCCTCCAGCTGGCGGATAGTCTCATTAAGGGCCTGAGTCATCTCATCGGTCAGACGCAGGTGGTGTGAGTTGCTTAAATTTTCCAGGTACGGCACGCCCTGCCCTTTGATACTGTCGAGGATCACCAGCTTAGGCCGGGCCTGGGCATCGGTGACCGGGGCAGACGCCGCCAGCAGCGCGGCAATATCGTCCCCCTTGACCGTGACGACATCGAACCCGAAGGCGCGGAATTTCCCCTCCAGGTCGAAGGCGCAGATGATCTCATCCAGCTCGCCGTCGAGCTGCTGCTTGTTCCAGTCAACGTAGAGGGTCAGGTTATTCAGCCGGTGGTGGGCGATAAACTGGAAGGCTTCCCAGCACTGGCCCTCGTTCAGCTCGCCGTCGCCGACGATGCAGAAGACCCGGTTCGGCCGCCCGGCCAGCTTATGGGACAACGCCATCCCACCCGCGATGGAGATCCCCTGGCCCAGCGAGCCGGTGGTAGCATCGACGCCGCGGGTTTTCAGCCTGTCCGGATGGCTTGGCAGGCGGGTGCCGTTCTGGTTCAGGGTGGCAAGTTCCTCTACCGGGAAATAGCCTTTCAGGGCGAGAATACTGTACAGCGCCGGACCCGCATGGCCCTTCGACAGGACAAAATTGTCGCGCTGCGGCCAGTCCGGATCTGCCGGGTCGATCCGCATCACCTCTCCGTACAGCACCGCCAGGGTTTCCACCACCGACATACTGCCGCCGTAGTGGCCGAAGCCCAGGCCTGTGAGCGATTTCAGGGTGGCGACGCGAATATCCCGCGCCAGCCGTGAGAGTTCGTCGAGTGTAGTCATGATTTCGCCCCGTTATTTTCCCGAGAGTCACCGCCGGTGGTTTTGGTTTTTACCATCAGATTCCAGGCCACCAGCAGCGCGAACAGCCCCACCATCAGCCCGGTAATCGCCATCGGCGAGAGATAGCGGGCCAGGTTGCCCAGCACGATACCGATCATGCCGAAGTCAGCATCGGAGAAGGTGGTGTTGGCGAAGCCAATCGCACCCAGCACCGGCAGCAGCAGGACCGGCAGGAAGGTGATCAGCAGCCCGTTGGCGAAAGCTCCCAGCATCGCGCCGCGACGCCCGCCGGTAGCGTTGCCGAAGACACCGGCGGTTGCGCCGGTAAAGAAGTGCGGAACCACGCCCGGGAGGATCAGCACCAGGCTCATCTGGCCCAGCAGGAACAGACCGACCAGGCCGCCGAGGAAGCTGAACAGGAAGCCAATCAGCACCGCGTTAGGGGCATAGGGATAGACCACCGGGCAGTCGAGCGCCGGGCGCGCATTGGGGACCAGTTTTTCCGAGAAGCCGGTAAAGGCCGGGACGATTTCCGCCAGAATCAGACGCACGCCCTGCAGGATAATAAACACGCCTGCGGCGAAGGTAATGGCCATGATAATGGCGTAGACCAGGTAGTTCTGCCCGCCGCTAAAGGTGCTTTCCACATACTCACTGCCCGCGCTCACCGCCATGATCAGATAGATAATCATCATGGTCAGGGAGATAGAGATGGAGCTGTCGCGCAGGAAGCTTAAGTTCTTCGGCAGGTTCATCTCTTCCGTTGAGCGCGACCCTTTCCCGCAGACGCTGCCAATCCAGCCGGCGAGCACGTAGCCGAGGGTGCCGAAGTGGCCAAAGGCGATATCGTCATTGCCGGTAATGCGCTTCATATAGCGCTGGGCCAGCGCCGGGAAGAAGGCCATCACCAGGCCGAGGATCAGCGAGCCGGTAAAGACCAGGCCTATGCCCTCAAAGCCCGCTACCGTCAGGATCACGCCAATCATACAGGCCATATAGAAGGTGTGATGCCCGGTAAGGAAGATGTACTTCAGGCGCGTAAAGCGGGCCACAACGATGTTCGCCACCATCCCGAAGGCCATAATCAGCGCCGTTGCCGCACCGTATTTTTCCAGCGCGATGGAAACGATAGCCTCGTTATTGGGAATAATGCCCTGGATACTAAAAGCGTGTTCAAACATGCCGCCCAGCGGATTAAGCGAACCGACCAGCACGGTCGCGCCGCCGCCGAGAACAATAAAGCCCAGAATGGTTTTAACGGTTCCCTTAACGACATCAGAAAAAGATTTCTTCTGCGCCACCAGGCCAATAAGTGCAATTAACCCGACCAGCACCGAAGGCACTTTTAATATATCGACGATAAAATTCAGCGTTTCGAGAATAAACATATTCACCTCGCTTAATTGCGTGGTTAACGATTAGCAAAGAAAGCAACCAGCTTCGCTTCCAGCTCGTTAATATCAATAATGTTATTAATCACCACCAGCTGCGATTCCGGCACTCCGGCGCTGGCGGCAATATCCTTTGCCATCACGAAGAGGTCGGCCGCGCCCGGCGTGGCCGATGAGAGATCGGAGTGTTCGACTTCCGCCTCAATATTCAGTTTTTTGAGAACCTTTTTAATATTCATCTCGACCATAAAACTGCTGCCCAGTCCTGAGCCGCAGATCGCCATAATTTTCATTGTGGTCACCTTTATTTTAGGTAGAAGAAGACAGCATCACGCAGCGGTCATCGCCGCGGAATGTATTAACAACGCGTAAAAATCAGAACCGCTGAATAATTTCTTTTATTTCCTGAACGGTGGTGGCCTGGTGTAATTCCGCCATATCGTTTTCGCTGACAAATAATTTCGCCAGGGCGGCGATGGTATCGATATGCCCATGCTTATCCGGCGCCGCCAGCATAATAATCACGTCGACCGGATCGCCCTCCTCGCTGCCAAACGCCACGCCGTCGCGCAGCTTTAGCAGCGACAGCCCGATCCCTTTCGCCCCGTCTTCCGGGCGCGCATGCGGCATCGCCAGGCCGGGGGCCAGGACGTAGTACGGGCCGAGCTGCTGGTGCTGGCGCACAATCGCCGTCACGTATTCCGGGGTAATCACGCCGGCCTCCAGCAGCGGTACAGCGCAGAGGTCCAGCGCCTGCTGCCAGTTTTCCACCGATTCCCTGCACTGAATGGTTGCATCATATATCCATCGTTCAAGCACGATCTTGCCCTCGATTCAGGTAAAAACTGAGCAAACTTTATGCGGTGAATAAATTGTTATCCGTGATAACACTCACAAAGATAGCGCTATCAATGAGGAGGATTCGAAATTGTGATAGCGCTATCAATTTCAATGTAACGGCGGAATTCACATCAAAACCAGGGAGTTCAGGCGTATACTCCCCTTATCATTGAACAATCAACCATCAAATAAACACCCGGGATCATCGCGTTCACTCAGGAATCAGCATGTCAGTCACCCGAAAACGCCGTAACACAGGAAAAGTTACTATCGCCGATGTCGCGCAGCTGGCAGGCGTCGGCACCATGACCGTCTCGCGCGCGCTGCGCACGCCCGAACAGGTTTCCGATAAGCTGCGCGAAAAAATCGAAGCGGCGGTTAGCGAGCTGGGCTATATGCCCAATCTGGCCGCCAGCGCGCTGGCTTCCGGCTCCTCGCACACCATTGCGATGGTGGTACCGAGCCTGATGGAGTCCGGCTGCTCTGAGATGTTTGCCGGGCTACAGCAGGTACTGCAGCCTGCGGGCTATCAGATTATGCTGGCCGAGTCCCAGCACAGACTGGAGCAGGAAGAGAAGCTACTGGAAACGTTGCTGGCTTCTAATCTGGCGGCGGCCATTCTGCTGAGCGTGGAGCACAGCGATACGGTGCGAAACTGGCTGAAAAACGCCAATATTCCGGTGCTGGAAATCGGCGCGGCGCAGGCCGATCCGCTGGATATGAATATCGGGATTGATAACGTCGCCGCCATGTTTGAGCTGACGGAAATGCTGATTAAGCGTGGCTATCAGAATATCGGTCTGCTGTGCGCCAGGCAGGAGCAGTGGATTTTCCAGCAGCATCTGCAGGGCTGGTACAAGGCGATGCTGCGCCATCATCTGTCGCCGAACCGGGTGATTAACGCCGCCGCACCGCCCACCTTCTCCACCGGCACCGCCCAGCTTCCTGAGTTTTTACTGGCGTGGCCGGAGCTGGATGCGCTGGTCTGCGTGTCGGATGAGCTGGCCTGCGGCGCGCTGTACGAGTGTCATCGTCGACGTATCAAAGTGCCGGACGACTTAGCCATTGTCGGCTTTGGCGACAGCGACGTCAGCCGCGTGTGTCAACCGCCGTTGACCACCATGGCGGTACCGCACCGGAAAATCGGGATAGAAGCGGGACGCGCCCTGCTGGCACGTCTGAATGAAGGGAGCTGGAGCGACAAAGCGCCGATTGTTTCGACGCTTTGTTTACGGGACAGCTGCTAGCAGAGGGGCTTATTCCGCCTCTTCTGCCTTTGTTTTCGCCTGAGCCGTTTCCTGGCTGGCATTGCGGCTCATCCACAGGGCCAGCGCTTTCAGGGAGTCAGGGGTAAATTCGTCGCAGCGGGCGGTGACCTCTTCCGGCGTCATCCAGCTGACTTCGCTGACCTCTTCTTCCTGCAACGCGAAAGGACCGTGCGACACGCAGCTGAACAGCCCGCCCCAGACGCGGCAGTTGCTGTCTTCGAAATAGAACTGGCCGTGATCGGCAAACGGAACGCCGGCAATACCCAGCTCTTCTTCTGCTTCACGGCGCGCGGACTCGAGCATCTGCTCTTCTGCCTGCACCACGCCACCGGCGGTGGCATCCAGCATGCCCGGCATAAAATCTTTGGTCTCGGTGCGTCGCTGCACCAGAATTTTGCCCATACCATCACTGACAACAATGTAGGTAGCACGATGACGCAGGCACTGAGCGCGCATCTGGGCGCGGCTGGCCTGGCCAATGACCTCATTGTCTTCGTTTACGATATCGACCCATTCTGTGCCTGCCAAATCACTCTGATCCACCATCAGGAAACCTTCTGTTGAGCGCGCTCTTACGGCGCATTTTTGATTGATGCTAACTTACGGATTTATCGACACCTGTGCAATAACCTGCCGATCGTCCAGTGTAATAACGCGCAGGAAATCCTCTTCCAGCATGCCGTAGCTTGCCGGGAACCCGCCTTTCGGGATACTGACCGATCCCGGATTAAAATGATAAATGCCTTCGCGCAGTTCCGCGACCGGGAGATGGGTGTGACCATAAACCAGTACGTCGCCGGAGGACAGCGGCGGCAGATTATCCGCGCCGAACAGATGACCGTGGGTCAGAAACAGGCGCTGGCGTTCGGTCAGCACCTGCTGCCAGGGCGCGGTGATCGGGAAGTGCAGTAGCATCTGGTCGACTTCGCTGTCGCAGTTGCCGCGTACGGCGATAATCCTGTCCGCCACCGTATTCAGGCGCTCAGCGACCTGCGCAGGCGCATAGCCTTCCGGCAGCGCATTGCGCGGCCCGTGGTTAAGGACATCGCCCAGAATCACCAGCCAGGACGCGCCGCTCTCGCCAAACAGCGTCAGAACACGCTCGGTGGCAGGCAGCGAGCCGTGGATATCCGATGCAAACATCAGCTTCATCACGTACTCCTTTAAGTGAGGCGCTTATGATAGCGGATTCAGCCGGTGCGATCAGCCCTTACGCTTTGCCGAGAGTGCGACATAGCGCTGGACCGAGGCGCGCTGCCACTGGAAGGCGGCGTATTCGGCCAGCGCATCCGGGACGGCATCGCCGTTCAGCACCAGGCGGTTAAGCATCAGGGCCAGGTCCGTATCGGCAATGCACCACTCGCCGAACAGGTTCTGTTTGCCCTCTTCCAGCAGGTTCCCGGCGATAGCAAACAGCTTTTCCGCGCTGGCGATACCGGCCTGGTCCAGCGGTGGCTTTTTCACCCCGGCAAAGACGACATCCGTGGAGCGTTGCTCGCGGATCGGCATCAGGTCGCTGCGTATCCAGGCCTGGATCTGGCGCGCACGGGCGCGTTTCTGAGCATCATGCGGATAGATGCGCTCCCACTGCGGCGGGGCAAAGACGTCTTCGAGGTATTCGGTAATGGCTGAGGATTCGCTGAGTTCAAAGTTACCGTGCTGGAGCAGCGGCACGCGACGGGTCAGCGCATAGCCACGCCAGCCCGGCTGTAAATGCTCGCCACCGTCGAGATCGACAGTTTGCAGGCTGAAAGGCAGCGCTTTTTCCTGCAGGGCAACGTACGCGGACATCACATAAGGGGAGAAGTAACTGCTATCGGACCACAGGGTAATTTCCGGCTGGCTCATAACATCCTCGTCAAATGATTAGCTAGTCCTCCAACATATAACGCCCGTGATTCACTGTCACGCGATCGCCACTTGCGTCCGTCGGGAAACGCCTATACTGCTTCTGGTGACAAGCAAAACAACAATACCGGGAGTCAGGATGATTGATCTCTACTATGCCCCTACGCCAAACGGTCACAAAATTACGCTGTTTCTCGAAGAAGCCGGGATCGAGTATCGGCTGATCCGCGTCGATATCAGCAAAGGCGATCAGTTTCGCCCGACCTTTCTGGCGATCTCACCGAACAATAAGATCCCGGCGATTGTCGATCTGAACCCTGACGATGGTGGTCCACCGCTGAGCCTGTTTGAATCGGGCGAGATCCTGCTTTATCTGGCGGAGAAAAGCGGCCTGCTGCTGAGCGGCGAACTGCGCGAGCGGCATATTACGTTGCAGTGGCTGTTCTGGCAGATGGGCGGCTTCGGCCCGATGCTCGGCCAGAACCATCATTTTAACCACTTTGCGCCGCAGAGCGTGCCCTACGCGATCGAACGCTATCAGGTGGAGACTCAGCGTTTGTATAACGTGCTGAATAAGCGGCTGGAGAAATCGCCGTGGCTGGGCGGCGAGCACTACAGTATCGCCGATATTGCCACCTGGCCCTGGGTTAATGCGTACGAGCGCCAGCGGATCGACCTGGCGAGTTACCCGGCGGTGCAGAACTGGTTTGAGCGGATTCGTACGCGTCCGGCGACGGAGCGGGCGATGCGAAAAGCCGAGCAAAATTAACGCGATGCGCCCTGTAAGCCATCGTTAACAGGATGCGCCCTTTGGGCGCATCTCCTTACCGCCTCGTGTATGATAAAAAAAACATAACAACGAGGAAGCCCGCAATGTCCCAGCCCGATGCCATTATCCGCATTAAAAACCTGCGCCTTCGCACCTTTATCGGTATCAAAGAGGAAGAGATCGCCAACCGTCAGGATGTGGTGATTAACGTTGCTATTCACTATCCGGCGGACAAAGCCCGCAGCAGCGCAGACATTAACGACGCGCTGAATTACCGCACCATCACCAAGAACATCATCCATCATATTGAAGAAAATCGTTTTTCACTGCTGGAAAAATTAACGCAGGATGTGCTCAATATCGCACGCGAACATCACTGGGTCACTTATGCTGAAGTGGAGATCGATAAACTTCACGCGCTGCGCTATGCCGACTCGGTGTCGATGATCATGAGCTGGCGGCGCTGAGCGCAACCCGGGAGGTTGCATGAGAGTCCTGATTACCGGCGGTACCGGCCTGATTGGCCAGCATCTTATTCCGCGCCTGCTGGAGCTGCGGCATTCGGTTGTTGTGGTCACGCGTCATCCGCAGAAAGCGCGCGATCGTCTGGACTCCCGAATTGAGATCTGGAACGGTCTGGACGGGCAGCAGAACCTCGACGGTATTGATGCGGTGATTAACCTGGCCGGGGAGCCTATCGCCGATAAGCGCTGGACGGAGCAGCAGAAGCAGCGGCTTTGCAACAGCCGGTGGGGTATCACCCGCAAACTGGTGGCGTTGTTTGCCGCCAGCCAGACGCCGCCGTCGGTGCTGATTTCCGGTTCGGCAACGGGTTATTACGGCGATACGGGCGAGGTGGTGGTGACCGAAGAGGAGCCGCCGCATAACGAGTTTACCCACAAGCTGTGCGCTCAGTGGGAGCAGATCGCCTGCGAAGCCCAGTCGGATCGGACCCGCGTTTGCCTGATGCGGACCGGCGTGGTGCTGGCCCCGAAGGGCGGGATCCTCGGTAAAATGGCGCCGATTTTCCGGCTCGGTCTTGGCGGCCCCGTCGGCGACGGGCGTCAGTATCTGGCGTGGATCCACGTTGACGATATGGTGAACGCGATTTTGTGGCTGCTGGATAACGACCTGCGCGGGCCGTTTAATATGGTGTCGCCTTACCCGGTGCGTAACGAGCAGTTCAGCCACGCGCTGGGCCATACTCTGCATCGCCCGGCCGTTCTGCGCGCGCCTGCGACCGCCGTTCGTTTGCTGATGGGCGAGTCCTCGGTGCTGGTGCTTGGCGGCCAGCGCGCCCTGCCGAAACGGCTGGAAGCCGCCGGGTTTGGCTTTCGCTGGTATGATTTAGAAGAGGCCCTGGAGGATGTGCTGGGCAAGTAGCCCACCTTTTCTGGCAGGGTACGAAGCGGTTTATTTCTTTTCCTTTCGGTGTCAGGCTTGAGGGCTTATACCGAAAGGAGTCCCGATGCCCACAGATACAGCCCCCCGCTTTACCCTTACCCCTTTTCAGCCTTCGGACTGGTCGTTCTTTTTAGAACTGCGTCGCGATCCGGCGATTATGCAGTTTATGGCGGAAATTGCCTCCGAAGAACAAATCCGCATTTTGTTTGATGACCGGCTGGCGGACGCTAACGCTTTTATTATTCGTGATGCGCGCCAGCGGCCCGTGGGCGATATCGGGCTGCAGATTAGCACCGAGAACGCGGAGGAAGCCGACGTGGGATATTCGGTAGCGCCCGCCGCGCAGGGTCAGGGCGTCGCCTCTCAGGCATTGCGGGCGCTGTGCGAGGTGGCATTTAATCAGCGGGGTATTCTGGCGTTAAACGCCTGGGTGCTGGCGGAGAATCACGGCTCGGTCCGGGTGCTGGAAAAGCGTGGCTTTCGTAAAACGCAGGTGCTGGAGAAGGCGTATCTGCTGCGCGGTGAGTATCATGACGACTGGGTGTTTCGGCTGGAACGGCATAACTGGATTGACGTGTAGCGGAGGTTACTCGTTATCGCTGACCACGGTTACGCCACACTTGATGGCAAGTGTTTCATACATGTGCGTTTCCAGACCAGCAGTCCAAAGACAAGTGTCTCCGGCCTTTGCAACGCAGTTTTGATCCTGCCAGAAACGTTTAACGGCGATTGCGTTATTGCCTGGAGGCTTTTTTTTCGCAAGGTTCAGCATGGCAAGCACACGGTGGCGCGCCGCTCCGCGAATATCGGCCGTAATATCCAGATCGATAATCGCCGCACGTGGCGTTGCTGCATCATAGATAACAGCCGCGCGAATGCCTGCCACGTCGAATTCATCAACAATCACAAAGCAGCGATCAATGGCTGACGGGCTATAAGACATTGGCAAAACGGTCATATTAGAATCTCCCATAGTGAATACCTGTGTGCGCTGAATCCCTGCGTTGGCATTGTGCCCAACGCAGGGAACGCAGTCCGATCGTAAAGTCGCAAAAAGCGTCATCCCTGACAGCTCGGCTCGCGCCATCCATGGCGCGAGACGCTTTACTCTTCGGCCTGCGTTCCCTGCTCCCTGACATGGTCAGTCGCGTTAAGTCCAGGCATGGCCGCTCTTAGTGCAGACTCTCAAGGGTAATCGTCCCTTCCCCGGTTTTGAGCCAGCGCGGTGCTTTTACGGTATCGGCAAGGTAATCAACCAGCTCGCAGAGCAGCTCTGCAATAATCGTTTCTGTCTCCGCCGCAAGTGCACCGCCCATCACCAGCCCGGTCAGCACCTGGCAATAGCCCGCCAGGGATATAGCATCCGGCTCAAAGGCAGGAAGTCGAGCGGGAATATCTTCCACGGTCAGGCTCGCTTTTAAATAGTCGGGAATGGGATCGTTCAGCGTCGGCTGGAGCAGCGCGAGGCAGGCAGAGAGCCGGCCACACAGGGCCATTTTCTGCTGTGGGTCATCGCAGTTGGCCATGCCATGCGCAAAGCTTTCGCAGTGATCGGCCAGCTCGGTGAATTCGGTGGCGTGGGTAAAGGGAAGCGTGAATAAAGAGGATGTTTGAGTTCTGGACATCAGGTTATCTCCCGTAACAGGTTATAACTCTGCCACTGGAGAGGCTAATCTCGCGGGTGGCAGAACCGAACGAGGTTAGCCTTACCGGTGTTACAGGAAACCGGCGCGTCTTTCGACGCCCTCGTCCGGTCTGCCATTGAGGTATAACCGGACGCACGACATATATTTGCTATGTCGCCTGTAACGTTGACTGGAGGCTAATCCCGGCACCTGATTTTGCAGGTGCGGGAAGACCATACTGTTCATCCTTACAGACAACAAGGCTTTTTCGCCGTGCTGCCATGCACTTTATCACTTCCCCGAGTCGCCTCGCAAAAAACTGATATGGCTGGGGTTTGTTTCATGTTTTTTACGGTGGGAAGCGGGGTATCAAAGTCTGCTATGAGCGAAAAGTGGAAGTTCATAATTGCTCTTACGGTCGGTAAGGTCTTAACGAACACACTGGTGTATTAGTCCAATGGGGGCTAGCCCAAGATATAATCAGCCCGCTGGAAAATTTCTAAAAATGAGTGCTCCGGTTAAGTGAGATACTTACACTGACAGCCACCGTATATCCCCGATATCAGCCGCTCAGGTCGCTCAGGTAGTGGCTTTTTAACGCCCTCTTCTCACTTCCTCAGACGTACCTCACACTGCGTAACGCCACAACTACAACGTGATATGTCTGCGCATCTCTCAACGCCACACCGACATAATTAAACACTCAAGCGCGCAATGCTATCCCTGCCACACCAGCACCCTTCATGTGTCGGTTTTAATGCAGGTGCAGCCAGACCTCAATCACTTACTGTTAAAGGTAACACTAGTTTTTGTAAATCAGAAAAACGAATGCAATTTTATGCGGTTGAATGCGGTATGTACTTTCGTACTAAAATTCTATTTTCAACAAAGAAAACATGGGTATAATCTCTGGAACCATTTAAATTTTAGCTTGTCAACAGCAGATGAGTTAAGTGGTATAAAAAATGTTATGTATCAGTGCATTACATGGTTAAAAAGGGAAGAAAATGATTAAGCTAATCATTCGATTATTGACTTTAATAGGCTCGATTGCAGCCTTCGTAGCAGCTATATCATTGCATAGTAATAATTTGTATTTTACATCCCTGAGCTTGTTTGTTGGTTTTTTAGGCACCCTCATTAAGACTAAAAAAGAATCAACCATCCAAAACACTGCGACACAAAAGGGTGGTGCTTTTTCACAGAATACTCAAAATAATTATTTCTCCGGTACAAATGGAGACAACAAAAAATGAATAGTATTCAACAACGTGGTGGATTGGGCTCAACAAATATACAGAATAATTTTTTAACATCATCAATCGACATTGTGCGTTCCCCTTCTATCTTCATGAATCTTGTTGAAATAATTGCTTCTATGGACAATTTTCAAGATAGTAGTTTGCAAGATGATTATTCCGCCTATGATATTGAGGGTAAAATAGACTTCAATGACGTTATAAAATACAGAAGTAGAATAGAAGATTTCTATCTATACAATAATATGATTGAAAAGTCATACCAAGCCCTAAATGAAAAGATGCCAGCAGCTAGGGAAAAATCATTAAACAGAATAAACCAATATTATCGTGACTGTATTGGTGATCTCCAAATAGAAAACAAAACTCATCTAAAAAAAATAGAATTTAAAATAGAAAAAGACAAAGCATTCTTACAAATAATAAAAGATAATTCAGATGGGATAATTCGCTGCGTTATTGATCACGTAAAAAAAACATGTATTAATGCTTTGAATTCCGCAGCGGTCTCTATTGAAGAAATTGAAATGCACGCTGAATATATAGTTTTCCACGCTTTCGTGGAATGCAAAGTATTGGAAAAACCATTATGATTATTTCCAATAGCATTAAACCACAAAATACTATTTATTACTTAGGTGCAAAATTGATTCAATGCATTCAGTCTCAACCATCAAAGATATTGGATAGCATAATTTTATTTGAGAAGTTTCAAACAATAGTTCCTTCGAAAGTAAGTTTCGTGCAATATATGTACGCTTTAAACTGGCTTTTCCTTCTCGACCTTTTAGAAATTAATGACAAAGGAGATATTGTCATATGTTTTTGAGCAATCTCATAGTCAGCTCACCACTTTTAGGTGAGATTAGAAACATTACTTTCAAAAAAGGGGTTAACTTAATTGTTGATAAAAGTACACTCACTGATTCAGAAACTGGGAATAGTGTTGGTAAAACGACAGCCCTAAGATCATTAGATTTTTGTTTCGGATGCAAGCAAGAGCTATTCTATACTGATCCAGAGTTTAAAAAAGATAATGAGATTATACGAAGCTTTCTTATAGATAATGAAGTTGAGTTTACACTAACATTATTATCTAAAAATAACTCCCCACTAGTCATTTATAGAAAAGCACTATCGGAACCAAAAGTACTTTGTAAAATAAATAATATTGAATACAAAAACTTAAAAAACTTTTGTCATGATCTAAAAGTTGCTCTTTTTTACAGCTCAGCTGACAAGCCAACTTTAAGACAAATAATGACTCGTGTTGTTCGGGATACGCCCGATAAAATGTCTAACACATTAAAAACGTTATTCAATAAGAGCAATTACTCTGAGTATGAGACGCTTAATTTATTTCTTTTTGGGTTTGAGGATGCCTCATTACTTTCAGAAAAACAAAGTGTCACCAAGAATTTAAAAAAAATTGATACCGAATTTAAATTATTAACAAAATTAAAATCTAAAAATGCATTAGAACAATCTCTTGAAGTGATTAATCGTGAGATTGAAAATAGTGCTAGTAATATTGATAATTATGATTTAGGCGCATCATATGACCAGCAGATGCAAGAGTTGAATGATATTAAGGTTGAAATCTCAACTTTATCATTAGACTTAGCCAGCATGAATATGAGACGTTCTCTTAATGAACAAGCTATTAAGAGTTTACTTGTACAACAAGACAATTCCAATCCTGACGACCTAAAAAAACTGTATAATGAAGCAACAGAACGTGTTGGCGTTCTAAATAAAACTTTCGAGGATGCTTTAAATTTTTATAATCAAATGATCGTCAAGAAAGTTGAGTTTATCGAGTCACAAATGACAAGTTTAGAAAGTGAAATATCTTCCAAAAATAATAAACTAGGTATCTGGCTTAAAAAGGAGTCAGAAATATTAAAAGAACTATCTAAACTTGGTTCTTTAAGTGACCTGCAGTTATTACAAAAAGATATAAACAAACTATACGAAAGCAAAGGTAGTTTTGAAAGCTCATTAAACCAAATCGAAGAATATGAATCAAAGGTTAATGCTCTCACGATTAAGCTCAAAAATATTTCATTTAAAATAGATAAATATATAAGTCAGTTCGATGACAACCTTAAAATCTTCAATAAATACTTTTCAAAATACACTCGCCAACTTTACAATGAAGAATTCATACTCAGTTACGAATATAAATCCGATCTATTTCAATTCACCATTGACCCTATTGGTAATATACAATCACAAGGCAATCTAGGTGATGGAAAGAAAAAAGCTCAGGTTTCCGCTTTTGATCTTGCATATCTTTCACTTCAAGAGGAAATATCATCTAGATTTATACGTTTTGTTGCACATGATGGAATTGAAGCAATACATCAGAACCAAATTAAAACCCTTTTTGATATAGCTGCTACAATTGATGGACAATATATAATAGCGATATTAAAAGACAAACTGGCTAGCATTAATGGCAAAACCATAGCTACAAGCACTATTTTGGAACTAAGTGAAAACGATAAGTTCTTTAAATGCTAGAATTGTCTGCCAAAAAAAACTGGTAGACCCCTCATGTGTACTAACTGAGGTTTGATGTGACAGTTCTCTCGTGCAGCACAAAATCAAATATTACTGTTAGCGCTGGACGAGGAACTGATATCAATGTCTGCTTTAAACATCAATAAATGGTTTCAGTTACAGGTTATGGTAAAAATAATGAAAAGGGAGTTGATATGGCGTCGGAACAAGCTGACATCCTTTCTGCCGATGAAGAGCTAACACATGAGTTAATCTATTCTCAGGCAATCGCTGATGCAATGATTTCCATTACTGCGAAGTTTAGTAGCCAACTGCCGGTTGCTGAAATCGTATTGGGTCATATTTATTATTCAGATTCAGAAGAGGCTAGTAGTAATTGGCGTCTGCCAGAAAAACGTCAATTTATTGACTTCAACTGGAGCCAAGAAAAGTGTAACCAGACCAAGCGCATTGATGTAAGTATTCGATGCCGCGATTTTCTTTGCGGGTTGATGCTTGGGAGGCGTTCTAAAAAACGGCTTTGCATAACCCTTCGCTACCTCGAAGGAAATCCCAATGACCATCCCTTGAAAGGTTTCGTCATGCCGATTGCCCTGATTATTTCAGAGAGCTTCGCTGATGCATATGGTATAAGCCAGGTCAATATAAGTCGGCCAGACAAAGGGCTTATCAATAGATATCAATCGTTTGGCTATTCCCTAAACGCTGCAGACAAAGCTCGAGTTAAGCGGAACAATAATCCCCGGGCTAAGCTGTTGACAAAACTGATCAGATAGTACGCATTGAGCATTTTATGAACTGTTATGATAAAATACTTATGAGAAGAACTTTGGGAGGATCTTATGAGACCAAGTAAGCAAGCGGCAGTTAGACACTTGGGCAAATCGACAACTGCCCATAAACGTGTGCAACAGATGCTCAAAACTGAAATTGTCCGCTCTGATTACCAGGATGTGTTGATATTCGCTGTGCGGTTTAACACTCGCAGATGTCGTAACGACGGACAACTCCTCACTGATAATCTGCTGAAAACAGTAGAGAAAGCATCCAGAGACTATGTTCTTGCTGGCCAGGCGAATAACATATCTCCAAAAGAAATTAAGCGTAAGATCGTTGCCTCAGGCCGCAGGAGCCGTAATAACACTGTATGGACATCTGACTTAGATTTAGAAGAGAAGCATAGTCTGATGGCTGGTGTTCAACGCAGAGTAAAAGCATAAATCGGTGACTTACTCCACATAAACAAACTTAAAACTATGTAAGCAACGTCAGATTCTGGCACTCAGCGGGCATAAAGATGCCGCTCACGCGGCATTGTGTTCTGAATTCAGGTAGCGCATCAGGCGTCTGTATCCGGAGAGGTTACAAACCTGCTTTCATAATGGTATACGGGGATTCGGTGAATCCGCAGCGCTCATAGGCACGAATTGCACGGCTGTTATCCCCATGGACATACGAGCGAAGCTCCAGTGCCTTTTCTGATTTGGCTTCTTCTGTAAGCTACTATGTCTCTTCTACTCACTAACAGGGATTGTGTCCAATGTCAGCACGACATATCAAACCGCTTCTGCTACTCCTGCCATTTCTGGTAGCTGCCTGCGCCAGCGGTAATCAAAAACAGGCTATCCAACCGGAAGTAAACCAGGATGAGATTTCTAAAATCCAGAGCTATGCAGCACAGATACAGCAGGCGGTAACGGCGGAGTTTTCGGACATTAAGTCGTGGCGGGGAAAGGAATGTACTATCCGGGCTTCAATTTTGCAGGATGGAATGCTGATGAAAGCAGTGGCTGAGGATGGCGATCCGGAGTTTTGTGAGGCGGCGCTTGCTGCATTGACGCGTGCGAAACTGCCACCGGCACCGGATGAGAAGACCTGGCTGAAGTTTAAAAATTCTCCTTTCTATTTCGCGCCATAAACCCTCTGGTCTGAAAGCCCCGGATATCCAGTACCCAGGGCTTCTCTTTATTGGGTTCCTCGAACCTACTTCAACGACCCCTTCAAAAACTGCTGCAGCCTGGTACTTTTCGGATTCCCAAATACCTCATCCGGTGTCCCCTCTTCTTCGATTTTCCCCTGATGCAGGAAGATGACGTGGGAAGAGACATGGCGGGCGAAGCCCATTTCGTGGGTTACCACGACCATGGTTTTCCCCTCTTCCGCCAGCTGCTGCATGATGCGCAGGACTTCGCCGACCAGTTCCGGGTCGAGGGCGGAGGTGGGTTCATCGAACAGCAGGACTTCCGGCTCCATGGCTAATGCGCGGGCGATGGAGACGCGCTGTTGCTGGCCGCCGGAGAGGTGGACCGGGTATTTGACCTGGGCGCGTTCGTCGATACCGACTTTTTGCAGGTATTTGATGGCGCGCTCGCGGGCTTCGGCTTTGCTCAGGCCCAGGACCTGGATTGGGGCTTCCATGACGTTTTCCAGCACCGTCATATGGCTCCACAGGTTGAAGTGCTGGAAGACCATGGTCAGGCGGGTGCGCAGCATCCGCAGCTGGTTTTTGTCCGCGACTTTAAGCTGGCCGTCTTTGTCCCGCACCAGGCCGATGTTCTGGCCGTTAACGACCAGAGTGCCTTCGCTCGGCTTTTCGAGGAAGTTGATGCAGCGCAGAAAGGTGCTTTTCCCGGAGCCGGACGAGCCGATGATGCTGATCACATCCCCGGCGTTGGCCTGCAGCGAGACCCCTTTCAACACTTCGTGTTCGCCGTAGTGCTTGTGCAGATCGATAACGTTTAATTTGTTCTCAGACATCGTATTCTCAGTGCGTCGAAGACGGTTTCACATGCTGCAACCAGCGCTTTTCCGCCTTGCGGAACAGGCTAATCAGCACATAAGAGATAATCAGATACAGCACCGCAGCAATACCAAAGGCCGTAAAGGGCTGGTAGGTCGCGGAGTTGATATCGCGGGCAATCTTGAGCAGGTCCGGCACGGTGGCGGTAAAGGCCAGCGCGGTGGAGTGCAGCATCAGGATCACCTCGTTGCTGTAGGCAGGCAGCGCGATGCGCAGCGCCGACGGCAGAATGATGCAGCGGTACAGTTTAAATGAGGAGAACCCGTAGGCCCGCGCGGCTTCAATCTCGCCGTGCGGAACGGAGCGTATCGCCCCGGCAAAGATCTCCGTGGTGTAGGCGCAGGTGTTGAGGGTCAGCGCCAGCACCGTACAGTTCAGCCCGCTACGGAAGAAGGCGTTGAGCAGATCGGTGCCCTTGACGATCTCCAGGGTGTACATCCCGGAGTAGAACACCAGCAGCTGGACGTACAGCGGCGTGCCGCGAAAGACCCAGGTGAACAGCCAGATCGGGAAACGAATAAATTTGTTGCTGGAGACGCGGCCAATGGCGAGGAACACCGCCATGATCCCGCCCATCACCACGGAAGAGATCAGCAGCCACAGGGTGATGGCCACGCCGGTCATGCGGTAGCCGTCGCTCCACAGCAGAGAGCGCCAGTACTCCTGGAGAATATCAATCACAGGTCAGCCCTCTTCACACCCACCGAGTAACGGCGTTCGAGCAGCAGCAGGACGCCGTTGGACACCGTTGTAAAAAAGAGATAAATCACGCCGCAGACGATGGCGAACCAGAAGGGTTCCCAGGTGCTTTTCCCGGCGAGCTGCGTGGCTTTGACCACATCTTCCAGGCCGAGCAGGGACACCAGCGCCGTGGCTTTGAGGATAACCTGCCAGTTGTTGCCGATCCCCGGCAGCGCAAAGCGCATCATCGACGGAAACAGAATGCGGCGGAAGATCTGGCTGGCGGTAAAACCGAAGGCGGTCGCCGCCTCGATATGCCCTTTCGGCACCGCCATAAAGGCGCCGCGGAAGGTTTCGGTAAAGTAGGCCCCGTAGATAAAGCCCAGGGTGATAATACCGGCCACCATCGGGTCGATATCAAACTGCGCGAGGCCGAGCGCATCGGTCACGCTGTTGAGCGCGATTTGCAGGCCGTAAAAGATAAGCAGCATCAGAACCAGGTCTGGCACACCGCGAATCAGCGTGGTGTAGGCTTCAAAAATAATCGCCAGCAGACGATTACCGGAAAGCTTTGCGCCGGCACCCACCAGGCCTATCAGTACTGCCAGTACCACCGAGCTGAGCGCAAGCTCCAGCGTCACGATGGCACCCTGTAAGATGACTCCAGAAAACCCGTACAGCATTCAGCCTGTCCTGTCGTGTGTCGTCGTAAGGCACGGCCCTGCCCGCTCGCGCGGACAGGTGCCGTTACGCGTGGGGATTAGCCACCGTAAACGTCAAAATCAAAATATTTCTTAGCCAGTTTTTCGTAGGTACCGTCGGCGCGCATTTCTGCGAAGGCTTTATTCAGCGCTTCACGCAGCTCGTTGTCCTCTTTGCGCAGGCCCATACCGGTCCCGACGCCAAACAGCTTCTCGTCTTTGATGGACGGGCCACCAAACTCGTAATCTTTGCCAATCGGCTGCTTCAGGAAGCCTTCGCTGGCAGCGACTTCATCCTGGAACGCGGCGTCGATACGGCCTGCGGTCAGGTCAGCGTAGATGTTGTCCTGGCCCTGATAAGAGACGATCTCAATATTTTTCGGTGCCCAGTGGACGTTACCGTAGGTTTCCTGAGTGGTGCCCTGCAGTACGCCGACGCGTTTGCCCGCAAGCTTCGCCACGTCCGGAACGATACCGGAGCCTTTCTTCACCACCAGACGGGAATCCGCTGCATAGAGCTTGTCGGTAAAGGCAATCTCCTGCTGGCGTTTTTCAGTGATCGACAGAGAAGACATGATCACGTCGATTTTCTTCGCTTTCAGAGACGGGATTAGCGCGTCCAGCGGGTTTTCGACGAAGGTACACTGCGTATTAATGCGCTTACACAGCTCTTTTGCCAGATCGATATCAAAACCAACCAGCTCACCCTGTGAATTCTTCGATTCAAACGGGGCATAGGTCGGATCGGTACCGATACGGACTTTTTGTGGGATCGCAGCGAATACGCTGGAAACACTGGACATCGCCAGTACCAGAGAAAGTGATAACACCAACTTTTTCATAATTATCCTCAACCGACGGTCATTCTGACGGGATTTATAAGAAGTATAAGGAGCGGTTATCGTGCCATTATTCAGGCCGGCAACGCAAAAGTTTCTGCCCGCTTCACGGGACTTTTTTTGCATCATAACCGCTTAACTATGCACTCACGCCCCATTATGGTGCACAACAGGCACCATAATGATGCAATCCACGTCAGCGTGCACCGCTCCGAACATCGAAGCGGCACAGCGCGAGTCCGTCGCGGCGGTCTTAATCGCCGTAGACGTTAAAGTTAAAGTACTTCTTCGCCAGCTTGTCGTAAGTGCCATCGGCGCGCAGTTCGGTAAAGGCTTTATCGAACGCGGCTTTCAGCTCGGTGTCGTCCTTACGCAGGCCGATACCGGTGCCGTCACCGAAGTATTTTTTGTCTTTCACCGACGGACCAGCGAAGTCGAAGCCTTTACCGGCAGGCTGCTTCAGGAAGCCTTCGCTGGCGGCGACTTCATCCTGGAACGCGGCATCGAGACGACCGGCGGCGAGATCGGAGTAGATCAGATCCTGGTTAGCGTAGGCCACCACATCGACCCCTTCGCTACGCCAGGTAGCATTGCCGTAAGCTTCCTGGGTGGAGCCCTGCAGGACGCCAACGTGTTTGCCCTTCAGGGAATCAAGGGTCGGCTGAATTGGGGAACCTTTGGCGGCAATCAGGCGGGAATCCGCAGCGTACAGCTTCTCGGAGAAAGCGATCTCCTGCTGGCGTTTCTCGGTGATCGACAGAGAAGAGATAATGGCGTCAATTTTCTTCGCCTTCAGGGACGGGATCAACGCGTCGAAATCGCTGCCTACCCAGGTGCATTTCACGGCCATGCGCTTGCACATTTCATTGCCAAGATCGATATCGAAGCCCACGAACTCCCCTTTCGCATCCTTCGATGAGAACGGCGCATAGGTGGCGTCTGTCCCGATACGTACCGTCTGCGGCAGCGCGGCGTAAACGCTGGCGGCGCTGCTGAGCCCCAGCAGTAAAGAGAGAGCCAGAACCGTCTTCTTCATACAATACCCTCAATGTGGTGATTTTATTATCGATTGCGTTGTGTGTTGCTGTCTGTCCGATGCACGTCCTGTGCCACATTGGCTCCGTCCCGGCGATAGCAGGTTAAATATGTTAATTAAAAGTTATCGCTCTGTATTAACCTGGAAGATAGCAGGTGCCACGAATGAACCGCAGCGCAAAACGCACAATTGAGGGATTAAATGTTGAGGATATGATCGGGGTTACAAAATCGCCCTGAAACAGAGCAAGCGGAGCCGTTATGCACCGATGCGGTGCACAGGGCTATGCGCCCTGCCAGCGGGTAAAGAGATCGTCGGGCAGATCGATAGCAAACTGATCCAGCACCCGGTTTACCGTCTGGTTAATCACGTCGTCGAGGCTTTCAGGGCGATGATAAAACGCCGGGACCGGCGGCATAATTACCGCGCCCAGTTCGGCGGCCTGGGTCATCAGACGCAGATGCCCCAGATGCAGCGGCGTTTCACGCACGCAGAGCACCAGCGGACGACGCTCTTTCAGCACCACGTCGGCCGCGCGGGTCAGGAGGCTGTCCGTATAGCTGTGCACAATCCCGGAGAGGGTTTTAATCGAGCACGGCAGGATCACCATCCCGGCGGTTTTAAAGGAGCCGGACGAGATACTGGCCGCGATATCGCGGGCATCGTGAACCACATCGGCCAGCGCCTGCACGTCGCGCAGGGAGAGATCGGTTTCCAGGGAGAGGGTTTGCCGGGCGGCCTGACTCATCACCAGATGGCTTTCGACGCCTTCCACGCTCTGCAATACCTGCAGTAAACGCACGCCGTAAATCGCGCCACTGGCACCGGAGATGCCCACAATAAGTCGTTTCATGATGATTGCCCTTTCAACTGATGGGCAGACTTTGCCGGATTATCCCGACACTTGCAAGATAAGCGCGCCCCCGGAACCGGAGGCGCGACAGGGGATCAGCCTTCGTTATGCATCTCTAAGCTTTCGAGATCGTTCTGCTGCTGGACGGCTTTCGCATCGTCGTTACGCAGGGAATCGAGGTAGTCGAGATACTGCTGGTCCACGTCTTTGGTGACGTAGATCCCGTTAAAGACTGAGCATTCGAACTGCTGGATTTCCGGGTTCTCGGCGCGTACCGCGTCGATCAGATCGTCGAGGTCCTGGAAAATCAGGCCGTCAGCGCCGATGATCTGGCGGATCTCGTCCACTTCACGCCCGTGCGCGATCAGCTCGTTGGCGGTCGGCATATCGATCCCGTAAACGTTCGGGAAACGAATTTCCGGTGCCGCAGAGACCAGGTAGACTTTCTTCGCCCCCGCTTCACGGGCCATCTCGATAATCTGCTCGGAGGTGGTGCCGCGCACGATGGAGTCATCCACCAGCAGGACGTTTTTATCGCGGAACTCCGCGCGGTTGGCGTTGAGCTTGCGGCGCACCGATTTACGGCGCAGATGCTGGCCCGGCATGATAAAGGTGCGGCCAACGTAGCGGTTCTTCACAAAGCCCTGGCGGTAAGGCTTGTCGAGAATACGGGCGATCTCCAGCGCGATATCGCAAGAGGTTTCCGGGATCGGGATAACCACGTCGATATCCAGGTCTTCCCACTCGCGGGCGATTTTATTCCCCAGCTTGGTGCCCATATTGACGCGGGCACTGTAGACGGAGATTTTGTCGATAAAGGAGTCCGGGCGTGCGAAGTAGACGTATTCGAACAGGCACGGGTTGCTGACCGGGTTCTCGGCGCACAGGCGTGTGAACAGCTGGCCTTTCTCGGTGATATAGACTGCTTCACCCGGAGCCACGTCACGCAGGAACTCAAAGCCCAGCGTATCGAGCGCCACGCTCTCGGAGGCAACCATATATTCGGTACGGCCATCGCCAACGTCGCGTTTACCCAGCACCAGCGGACGGATACCGTTCGGGTCGCGGAAGGCAACCATGCCGTGGCCGATAATCATCGCCACACAGGCGTATGCGCCGCGGATCTGACGGTTGGTTGCGGAAACCGCCGCAAAGATGTTGTCGGCTTCCAGCGGGTAGTGGCGGAAGTTATCCAGCTCGCTGGCAAACACGTTGAGCAGGATTTCGGAATCTGACGTGGTGTTGATATGGCGGCGTTTCTCTTCAAACAGCTTTTTACGCAGCTCGTGGGCATTGGTCAGATTGCCGTTATGGGCAAGCGTAATACCGTACGGAGAGTTGACGTAAAACGGCTGTGCTTCGGAGGCGCTGGAGCTGCCTGCTGTCGGGTAACGTACGTGACCGATACCCATGTTGCCCTGCAGACGCTGCATATGACGAGCTTCAAAAATGTCATTCACCAGCCCGTTCGCTTTACGCAGACGGAAGCAGTTTTTTGCATCGATGGTGATGATACCCGCTGCATCCTGCCCACGGTGCTGTAGCACCATTAACGCGTCATAAATAGACTGGTTTACCGGCATAACACCGGCGATCCCGACAATACCGCACATTGGTCTTTTCCTCGTTCAGCCATACCCCAGGGCTTATGTCCTGGGTAAGAAACTCGACGAGCTTTGCAGATATTCAAAGAACCATCTGATGATAAAACTGAACTGTGGGATAAGCTGCGACTTCTGCCAGTCTTCACCTTTCGAGACGCCGGTAAAGGTATCGAGAAAGAACAGAATGGCGGCGACGATCAGCGCACCGCGTAGCGCACCGAAGCAGATCCCCAACACCCTGTCGGTACCCGACAGGCCGGTTTTCTCCACCAGCGCACCGATCACGTAGTTCACGATGGCGCCGACGATAAGCGTCGCGATAAACAGTATCGCGATAGCAATCCCATTTCGTACCAGTTCGTCTTCAAAGCCCGTGAACCAGACGGACAGGTAAGTGTAGTAGTGACTGGCAACAAAGAAGGCACAGCCCCATGTTACCAGCGACAACGCTTCACGAACAAAGCCGCGGATAAGGCTAACCAGACAGGAAAAACCTATTACCGCAATGATGGCGTAATCAATCCAGACCATATATGTCCCACGATTTCACGCCCTGTCATCCAGTTCGGGGCGAATTCTAACAGAAAAAGAAAACGTTTGCGTAGGGATTTCCTTTCCCGACTGTAAATAAAAATGGCGCTGAAAAAACATTCAACGCCATTAAGCTGATAGCCCGCAGCGGGCGCATTTACCGGGGTTTATCCCCTGTTAGTTTGGGGTATACCCCATCACTACGCCGCTTAATCCGGACAGCTGTTTCAGCTCATCCAGCGATCCTTTTAACTTGTCTCGCGACGCGTCCGGACCGACCAGGATGCGGGTGATTTTACCCTGTACCGGCGTCGATGGCGATGTATAAACCCGATAACCCGCGCCGCGCAGTTTTGAGACTATCTCATTGACCTTATCGGCATTTTTCAGTGCGCCAAGCTGAACAACGTACGCTTTGCCGCTCGGGGCAGGCGCAGGCTCTTCTGCCGCTGGCGGGACCGGCGTTTCGTTGACGACGGTACGCTGCGGTTCCGGTTTCGGTTCAGGCTTCGGCTGCGGTTTTTCGACCGGCTTCGGCTTAGGCTGTTCAACAACCGGCGCAGGCGACGGCGCGCCGTTCTCCTCCGCAGAGTTGTTGGCCGCTATCCGCGAGGCATTCAGCGACGGCGCCGCCGCATTGCCCGCCTGAACCTCTTCTCCCGCGCCTTCCGGCGGCTGAGCCGGTAAGGCCTGGGTTACCGCCGGTAACATGTCCGGCTCGTCGCGATCACCCGGCTTCGGCACCAGCGGGATCGCCGCGAATTCGTCCTTATAATGCTTTTTCTGGCCATCGAGCAGCCCTGGCAGCACGATCACCCCCAGCGCCACCAGCACAATTGTTCCGACTAAGCGATTCTGAAATTTACTCGCCACCGCTACTCCCCGCGTCCATTACGTCCATGACGTGTGCCACGGTGTGGAAAGAGCCACACACCAGCACGGTATCTTCCGGCTTCGCCTCCGCCAGCGCGGCGCGCCATGCGCTCGCGACATCCGGATACACGCCCGCGTCCGGCAGAAACGCCTGCAGCTCTTCTGCCGTTGCGCCGCGTGGGCCTTCCAGCGGCGCACAGAACCAGCTGTTCACCTGCGGTTTGAGGTGCGCCAGGGTTCCGCCGATATCCTTATCATGCAGCATACCAATGACCGCCAGTACGCGCCCGGTTTTTGGCAACGTTTTCAGACGCCCTGCGAGATATTCCGCGGCGTGGGGATTATGCGCCACGTCGAGGATCGTCCGCGGTGCATCGCTGACAATCTGGAAACGTCCAGGCAGCATCGCGCTGGCGATACCTTCGCGTATTGCCGTCTCGCTCACCTCAAGGCCGCTGGCGCGTATTGCCGCCAGCGCAGTGGCCGCATTCGGCTGCGGTACCTGCGGCAGCGGCAGGCCGTTAAGCTCACCTGCGGCATCGCTGAAGCGCCAGCCGTTATCGCTCACGTCATAGTGCCAGTCGGCACCGCGACGCTGCAACAGCGCGCCTTTCTCGCGTGCGACGGCGGCGATGCTTTCCGGCATATCCGGCTCGCCGACAATGGCCGGTTTTCCGCCACGGAAAATACCCGCTTTTTCGCGGCCGATGCTTTCGCGATCCGGTCCCAGCCAGTCCGTATGATCCAGCGCGATACTGGTGACGACGGCGACGTCGGCATCCACCATATTGGTGGCGTCCAGACGCCCGCCAAGACCGACTTCCAGGATCACCACGTCAAGTCTCGCCTGCTTAAACAGCCACAGGCCGGAGAGCGTGCCGTATTCAAAGTAGCTCAGAGAGATATCACCGCGCACGGCTTCGATTTCGGCAAAGGCCGCGGTGTGGTCGGCTTCGGTCAGCTCCTGGCCCTGCACGCGTACGCGCTCCGTATAACGCACCAGGTGCGGCGAGCTGTAGACACCCACGCGATAGCCTGCGGCCATCAGCATGGCTTCCAGCGTACGGCAGGTGGTGCCTTTGCCGTTGGTACCGGCAACGGTAAAGACAAAGGGAGCCGGTTTCAGAACCGCCAGACGTGCAGCAACCTGGCTGACGCGCTCAAGCCCCAGATCGATGGTTTTACCGTGCAGGTTTTCCAGATAGAAAAGCCACGAGGCCAGGGGCGACGTGGCGTGAGGAATCGATTCTTTTTCCATGATGCCCGTACATTTTTTAAGAGAGTAAAAGCAAAAGGGCAGCGCCGTCTGGCCCTGCCCTTTGCATTATCAGGCCCCTGGTTCCTGATCCGGTACCGGCGGTACCACCACGTTTTCGCGGGCTTCATCCGGGTTGGGTGCCGGAAGGTTCATCAGCTTCGCCAGAACGCTGGCCAGCTTCAGACGCAGGTCCGGACGGCGGACGATCATATCGATAGCGCCCTTTTCAATCAGGAATTCACTGCGCTGGAAGCCCGGCGGCAGTTTTTCACGTACGGTCTGCTCGATAACACGCGGGCCGGCAAAGCCGATCAGCGCCTTCGGCTCGGCGATGTTGAGGTCGCCCAGCATTGCAAAGCTTGCGGAAACGCCGCCCATGGTCGGGTCGGTCAGCACGGAGATATACGGCAGACCGCGCTCCTGCATTTTCGCCAGCGCTGCGGAGGTTTTAGCCATCTGCATCAGCGACATCAGCGCTTCCTGCATACGGGCACCGCCGGATGCGGAGAAGCAGATCAGCGGGCAGTTGTCTTCGAGCGCCTGCTCGACCGCACGCACAAAGCGCGCGCCAACAACGGAACCCATTGAGCCACCCATAAAGGAGAACTCAAAGGCCGCAGCCACAACCGGCATCTCGTGCAGCGTGCCTTTCATGACAACCAGCGCGTCTTTTTCACCGGTCTCTTTCTGGGCCGACGCCAGACGGTCTTTGTATTTCTTGGAGTCGCGGAACTTCAGCAAGTCTTTTGGCTCAAGCTCGCTGCCCAGCTCTACCAGTGAACCTTCATCCAGCAGAGTATGCAGGCGATTACGCGCCGTCATACGCATGTGGTGGTCGCACTTAGGGCAAACCTCCAGGTTACGCTCAAGCTCAGCGCGATACAGTACCTGACCGCAGCTGTCGCATTTTGTCCACACACCTTCAGGAATGCTTGCCTTGCGGGTGGGTGCTATATTGCTTTTAATTCGTTCAATCCAGCTCATCGAGGGCTCTCTGGTCTAAAAAACTCTACTTTACAACAACTAGGATAACTATTAGCTTATATATTAGGCTACAATATACAACAGCATGCAATTTTTCGCTATCTATAGTCAATAATGTCGCGCACATTTCGAACGATAACGCATAAGGGTGCATACTTTTATCCTAACGTGAATTCTGTTATAAATCCACGCCAGGATGGGAGGATTAACGCCTCTGCGAAGCCTGGTGGGCTATATTTTAAACAGAGTCAACATGAAAAGTAATGAAACTCGATGACAATATTTATCAAACGAATATTACAAAAAAAAATAATAAGTATAAAAGGCATTCACGTAGATATACTTACCATTGCATTCACTCTTTATGTACTTAGTCAGACGCTTATTGAATGGCGAGCCGATCTGTTTCTTGCGGATAAAAAGCATTATTTGACAGCCTTTATATGGTTATCATCGCCCGTTATTTTTCTCTACTTGCTGCTTCGTGTGATAAGAATACCAGCTCTGTTATGTAGTTACATTACATTGAGCCTGATAGTTGCTTTTAACTTCATTAACGGTACAAAAACAGCCCTGACCGGTGAACCCTTATCTTTTAATGATATTATTTCAGGTTTGAACCTGACGATTGCAGGACGTTATCTCAATTACTGGTCGATCACATCCGCAGTGCTTATTATTTTGGGCGGTACAATATTAGCTTACGTCAGTAAAAATATCACCACCAGTAGATTACACCAGCTGTTTTTATTACTGTTGCTTATTGCTATTAGCCCTTTCGCATTTACACCCTATTTTCTTCTACTTCCCGGGGATACTAAATTCAATGCGAAATTTCAAGCACTGTCTACAAAATACAATATCGTCTATGCCTCATGGAATTGGCCAGGCAATGCGCAGGCTAACGGACTGCCAATGCATCTCATTCAGACGAGTTTAAGAAAATCTGTGCCTTCAGCTACAGATGCCGGGCGTGCCCTTTATGCAACTGAAAAAGACAGAAATCCGGCACCGATAACGGGTCATAAAACAATTATTTATATACTCTGTGAATCCTGTTGGTATGATAAAAATAATTTTTCTGAAAAGTTCGAACCTCTGTTCCGTATGGGCTACTCTGCCCTGAGAGCAACATCGCCTGTCTACGGCGGAGGCACCCCGAATGCCGAGTTTGAAATGCTCACGGGCTTGCCCAGTAACGCCGATAAATTATCAGGGATTATCTATCAGGAATATGCTGGATTAATAAAACCTGATGCGGAAACTTTAGCCAGCGCATTAAAACAAAAAGGATTTATAACCTACGCTGCGCATAATTACATTAAAAACTTTTGGCACCGGGATGTAGTTTATAAGAAATTTGGTTTTGATGTTTTTCATGGCCTTTCTGAAATGGGCGATCTCCCCCCGGAATATGCTTCCAGAAAGCAGTCCTGGCAATGGCAACCTGATGATTATCTCTTATACCGAAACGCTATCAATGCCATCAAGCTCGCCGATGGAAAGAAAATATTCCTCAATCTGATTACCATGTCCACCCATGGCCCCTTCCCGCACATGAATGACTATGGTGAAGGTGTATATGGTCATGAACTAAATGAATCCATTGAAAGAATAACCGAATTTTCAAAAGAGGTAGAAAAATTAGATCCTGACGCGGTGATCGTTATCTATGGTGATCATAAGCCCTCGCTGAATACCTATTTCTATAAAAATAAAATACTGCCCGCAGAGATGTTTTCAAAGACCGGTGATCGTGATGAGGATTTCTTGTTAAAAAACGGAGCTACGCCAAAAGATTATGGCGATGTTCCGGTACTGATAAAATCCCGGGATCGTGAGAGTATCGCACAGCTCACAGCAGCGGCGAATAATAAACCATTCTTTTGTCTGTCATCCCTGATTGACAAATATTTCATCGCCTCAGGATTACCTGCATTTACCTATAACGCAAATGTTGTTTGCGATTTACAAAATCAATATAGCTATCAGCAATTAATACATATGCCTCCAGCCTGGCTGTATGCTATGGCGTTATTTGAAGATTAAAAATTTTTTATCAGATCCCTTCCACCAGGATTGCTGTGGTTTTGTCGAGGGCTTAATCCTGGCGGGTTACAGACAAGCAGGGGGAAGCCCCCCCTGTACTGGCCCCCGGTAGATGATAACCGGGGGCGCGTTCGCTTTATTTTGCCTGCCGCGCAGCAGCGCGTCTGTGGCGGATGATTTCAACCACGCCCGGCAGGATAGAGAGCACGATAATCGCCACAATCAGCAGCTTCAGGTTCTCCTGCACCACCGGCAGATCGCCAAAGATGTAGCCCGCGTAGGTAAACAGCAGCACCCACACCAGCGCGCCGATAACATTGTAGGCGGCAAAATGACGATAAGACATATGTCCCATTCCCGCCACAAAAGGCGCAAAAGTCCTGACGATTGGCACAAAACGGGCCAGGATAATGGTCTTCCCACCATGTTTATCATAGAAAGCATGGGTCTTATCGAGATAGCTGCGGCGGAAAATTTTCGAGTTCGGGTTGCTGAATAACTTCTCACCAAACAGTCGGCCAATGGTGTAGTTAACCGCATCCCCGAGGATTGCCGCCACGATCATCAGCATAACCATCATATGGACGTTGAGATCGTTACCCGGCAGCGCCGCAAGGGCACCGGCCACAAACAGCAGAGAATCCCCCGGCAGGAAAGGCGTTACCACCAGCCCCGTTTCACAGAACAATATCAGGAACAGAATGGCGTAAACCCACATGCCGTATTCGGCAACGAGCTCCGCCATATGCACATCAATATGCAAAATAAAATCGATAAGGAAGTAGATCAGATCCATTAACGTTAGCCTTTGTTTGTCTGCATCAGTCCGCTAAAAATAGCGGGCCCATCGGCATGACCGGCAGGTCGAAACGGGACGGATAATCGACCGCCACCAGATACAACCCTTCCGCTCGTGCCGTCGCTGCCGCCAGCATTCTGTCCTTCGCCGCGAGCAATTCTGCTATCCAGCTCTCTGGCTGGTTCTGGGCGCCTACTTCCATCAGGCTGCCGACAATGTTCCTTACCATATGATGTACAAAGGCATTGGCTTTGATATCCACCACCACATATGCACCGAAACGTTCAACGTTGATGTGCATCACGTTACGCCACGGCGTGCGCGACTGGCACTGTACCGCACGGAACGAGGTAAAATCGTTCTCCCCCAGCAGACTCTGAGCGGCGCGCTGCATGCGCTCCACATCAAGCGGCTGATGGTAATGGGTCACGCCACGGTTAAGCACCGCCGGGCGTAAACGATGATTGTGAATAATGTAGCGATAACGGCGGGCCGTCGCGCTGAACCGGGCATGAAAATCCTCCGGCACAGTTTTCACCCAGCGCACCGCAATGTCTCCAGGTAAATTCGCATTTACGCCCAGCGTCCAGGCCGCATCTTTACGCACCGCACGGGTTTCGAAATGCACCACCTGACCGGTGCCGTGGACACCCGCGTCGGTACGCCCGGCGCAGAAGACCACGATCGGCTCATCAGCGACCTTAGAAAGCGCCTGTTCCAGCTTTTCCTGCACGCTGCGCACTTCCTGTTGCCGCTGCCAGCCATAGTAGCGACTACCGTCATACTCGATCCCCAGGGCTATTTTCTGCACCGGCAGACCTTCAACGTCAGACATTAGTACCAGTACTCCTGCACCAGTTTCTCAGCGATCTTCACCGCCATCAGCGCACCGCCAAAACGGACGTTATCGGCGACGGACCAGAACTGGATCTGCTCCGGCATGCCGTAGTCGTTGTGCACGCAGCCTACGGAGAGGTGCGCACTGCCGGAGGCGTCGCCAACCTGCGTCGGGAAGTCATTAGCTTCAGACAGCACAATGTCTTCACCACGACCGAAGGCGTCACGCGCCTCTTCCGCCGCCAGCGGGCGCAGGGCCTCAAAGCTCACCATCTGCGCGTGGCCGTAGAATACCGGGGCACGCACGCAGCTGGCGGAGATCATCAGTCCCTCATCCTGCATAATCTTACGCACCTGATCGACGACACGGCGCGCTTCGCGAACGCTGCCTTCGCCGTCGGGCAGGATCGGCAGCATGTTAAACGCCAGCTGGCGACCAAAGAAGTCATCCTCGTCAACCGGGATACCGTTCAGCAGCTTCGCGCTCTGTCCGGCCAGGGCATCGACCGCTTTTTTGCCCTGTCCTGACGCGGCCAGCAGGCTGGTCACGCTGATGCGCGACAGACCGCCTTCGTCAATTAACGGCTTCAAAGCCGTCAGCAGCTGGCTGGTCAGGCTGTCGGCGACCGCGACAATATTGCGGTTGCGGTAGTCCGCCAGCACAAACGGGTTGACCTCCGGCACCACCAGCGGCACGTCCGGCTCCAGCGCAAACAGACCGCTGGCATCAATGACCAGACAGCCCGAACCCGCGGCTTCTTCGGCATAGCGGGCAGAGGCTTCGACCCCGGCCACGAAAAAGGCCAGCTGAACCTGGGTCCAGTCAAACGCCTCTGCGTCTTCTACGCGCACGGTTTTACCGGCGAAACGCAGGGATTCTCCGGCGCTTTCCGCGCGCGCCAGGGCATACAACTCACCCACCGGGAACTGACGCTCAGCGAGCGTTTCAAGCAGGGCTTCACCTACGGCGCCGGTGGCACCCAGGATGGCAATATTCCAGCCTTCTGACATGGTGGTTTACTCCAGACAATAACAAAAATTCCTCGCCCGGCAGGCGAGGAACAGAAATTTCAGATTAATGCGCAGGGTGATAAACAGCGTTAAAACCAAGCGCATGCAGCAGCGTTGCCGCCTGCGGATCGTCGCACTGCACAAACAGGGACGACCACTCCCGGCGCTCAAGGTAGTGCTTACGCAGCTTGTCGAACTCACCCGGAATACCGGCCACGTTTCGCAGGGGGGCATCATCGCGGCGCACATCATACACCAAATGCACCAGCCTTTTTAGCGTCGGCTGATCCAGCGGTCCGTGCAGGGTAATGCGCCCGAATTCCGGGGCGGGCAGCAGCGTATCCAGCGCCACCTGCTGCGCCTGACCGATAAACTGGCTGTAGGCTTCGAATACCTGAGTGGTCCCACGCGCCTTTCCTTCCAGGGTGTAGCCCGCGATATGCGCGGTGCCAATATCCACCCGGTCCAGCAGCGCGGTATTGAGATCCGGCTCGCCTTCCCAGACGTCCAGCACCACGCTCAGATCCTGTCCGGCTTCCAGACAGGCCAGCAGCGCCCCGTTATCCACCACCGGACCGCGACAGGCGTTAATCAGGATAGTGCCCGGCTTCAGGCGCTGGATCAGGGCTTTATCGGCCAGATGCAAAGAGGTGTACGGCCCGCTTTTAAACAGCGGGGTATGGAAGGTCAGAATATCGGCTTCGGCGACCAGCGCGTCCAGCGAGCGGAAATCCCCCTCGTCGCCCCGGTCCGCACGCGGCGGATCGCACAGCAGCGTACGCACGCCCAGCGCCTCAAGACGCGCCTGCAAGCGCCCGCCGACGTTGCCCACGCCGACAATTCCCACGGTGCGATCGGTCAGGGTAAAACCGTCCCGCTCCGCCAGCATCAGCAGCGCGGAAAAGACATACTCCACTACCGCTATGGCGTTACAGCCGGGTGCGGCGGAAAAACCGATTCCCGCCTGTTCCAGCCAGGGAATATCCACATGGTCGGTCCCGGCCGTGGCGGTACCCACAAATTTGACCGACTCGTTCGCCAGCAGCGCGGCATCGACCCTGGTGACGGAGCGCACCATTAACGCGTCGGCACCGGCCAGCGCCTCGCGGGGAACCGGGCGTCCCGGTACCGCTTCGACGTCGCCGAGACGGCTGAAAAGTTCGCGGGCATAGGGCATATTTTCGTCAACGAGGATTTTCACACCATGTTCCTGTCTGAGTGCGGGAGATAAGGCGATAAGTGTGCCATAATCTCGCCGCCAGGCATACTTAGAGCCAGAGGAATACCACTATGCAACCCATTCAGGGCGCTCCTGCGCAACCTCCCGGCCAGGGCCCGACAACACCCGCCTCCGGTATCGGAGAACTGCCGCTTTCCAGCCTGCAACGCACGGTCCTGGAGCGCCTGATCACGCGCCTGATCGCACTGACCCAGCATCAAAGCCCCGAGCTATGGGCTGGCGTGAAACACGATCTCGGTTTAAAGGGCGATGCGCCGCTGCTGTCGCGCCACTTCCCTGCCGCCGAACAGAATCTTAACCAGCGTCTGGAAACGGCCCAGCAGACCCACAGCACGCGTCAGGTGCTGTCCCAGCTCACGGAACTGCTCGGCCAGGGCAATAACCGCCAGGCGGTGAGCGACTTTATTCGCCAGCAATTTGGTCAGACAGCACTGAGCCAGCTCTCGCCCGAACAGCTCAAGACGGTGCTGACGCTGCTGCAAAATAACCAGTTATCGATCCCGCAGCCCCAGGTCCGCCCGGGCACCGACAGGCCCATGCTGCCTGCGGAAAACAACACCCTGAATCAGCTGGTCACTAAGCTCGCGGCCAGTACCGGCGAGTCCGGGAAGCTTATCTGGCAGTCGATGCTGGAACTGACCGGCGTTAAAACCGGCGAACCGATCCCGGCGAAGCACTTTACCCAGTTGGTCACCTGGCTACAGGCCCGCCAGACGCTAAGCACTCAGAGCGCACCGACGCTGCATACGCTGCAGGCGGCGCTGAAGCAGCCGATGGAACCGCAGGAATTACAGACCATCCGCGACTACGCCCAGCAAAACTGGCAGGTGATGCCGCAGAGCGTGCTGACCACCGCTCAGGTCCAGGATATTCTGAATCAGATCTTCCTGCGCCGGACGGAGCGCTCTGCGGAAAACCCGGCGCTGGATACCCGCTACGTGCCGCCATACATCAACCCGTTCACGCCGGTGATCGAGTCGTTTAAGAATCTGTCCGCACGTCCCGGCCTGATGCTGATTGCCGCACTGGCCGTGGCGGTCGTGTTCTGGCTGGTTATCTGACAGACGACCCCCAAAGCAAAAAAGGGAGCCATCAGGCTCCCTTTTGTCATCTTACGATGTCGCTTATGCGTTGTATTTACGCATGACCAGCGTGGCGTTGGTGCCGCCGAAGCCGAAGCTGTTAGACATTACAGTGGTCAGTGCCGCATCGGTCGGTTTGGTGACGATGTTCAGGCCAGCAGCCTGCTCGTCCAGCTCTTCAACGTTGATGCTCGGGGCGATAAAGCTGTGTTCCAGCATCAGCAGGGAGTAGATGGCTTCCTGTACGCCAGCGGCGCCCAGAGAGTGACCGGTCATTGCTTTCGTCGCGGAGATGGCCGGGCTCTTATCACCGAACACTTCGCGGATAGCACCCAGCTCTTTCACATCGCCAACCGGCGTAGAGGTACCGTGGGAGTTCAGGTAGTCGATCGGAGTGTCAACGCCGTGCATCGCCAGCTTCATGCAGCGCACCGCGCCTTCACCGGACGGAGCAACCATGTCGGCACCGTCGGAGGTTGCGCCGTAGCCTACCACTTCAGCGTAGATGTGTGCACCGCGCGCCAGCGCGTGCTCCAGCTCTTCAACCACAACCATACCGCCGCCGCCTGCGATAATGAAACCGTCACGGTTTGCATCATAGGTACGGGACGCTTTTTCCGGCGTGTCGTTGTATTTAGTGGACAGTGCGCCCATTGCATCGAACTCACAGGCCATTTCCCAGCACAGCTCTTCGCCGCCGCCGGCAAAAACGATGTCCTGTTTGCCCAGCTGAATCTGTTCTACCGCGCTGCCGATACAGTGTGCGGAGGTCGCACAGGCGGAGCTGATAGAGTAGTTAACGCCGTGGATTTTGAACGGCGTGGCGAGGCAGGCGGAAACCGCAGAGGCCATCGCTTTGGTGACCACATACGGGCCAACCGCTTTCAGGCCGCGCGGGCTACGCATCGCGTCAGCGCCGAACACCTGATATTTAGACGAACCACCGGAACCGGCGATCAGACCCACACGCGGGTTATTCTGGTAAACCTCTTCCTTCAGGTCTGCATCTTCAACAGCCTGCTGCATGGAGAGGTAAGCGTAGATAGAGGCATCATTCATGAAACGCACAACCTTGCGGTCAATCATGCCTGTCGTGTCAAGCTTAACGTTACCCCATACGTGGCTACGCATACCGGCATCAACGAACTCCTGAGAGAAAGTGATCCCCGAGCGTCCTTCACGCAGAGATGCCAGGACTTCCTGCTGGTTGTTACCGATGCTGGAAACAATACCAAGGCCAGTAATCACTGCACGTTTCATTTAATACCTCTGTAAGTCGCACTATTTCATTTAAGATTCGTGTCGCACAATAGCGTACACTTGTACGCTGAACAAGTCCGATCAGCCAGATTATGTGGAAATTTGCACCATCCTGACAGGATCGTTAAGATCGGGACACTGCTTGCCAGACGAGTAACTTACGTGAAACATACCGCTATACAATCCGCCAGGGTCGAATTTAACAATCAGGGTACACTTGTTTCCCGAGATTTTAACGATGTCTATTTCTCCAATGATAACGGTCTGGAGGAGACCCGCTATGTGTTCCTCGGCGGCAACCAGCTGACCACACGTTTTCCCGATCACGCCCGCGACCATTTTATCGTCGCCGAGAGCGGTTTCGGCACCGGCCTGAACTTCCTTACCCTCTGGCAGGCATTTGACGATTTCCGGCGCACGCACCCGCAGGCTACCCTGCAAAGATTACATTTCATCAGTTTCGAAAAATTCCCGCTAAAAAAAGCGGATCTGCACGAGGCGCACCTTCACTGGCCAGAGCTGGCCGGTTACGCGCAGCTGCTGCAGGCGCAATGGCCGATGGCGCTGCCCGGCTGCCACCGTCTGCTGCTGGATGAAGGTCGGGTCACGCTGGACCTGTGGTTTGGCGATATTAATGAACTGACCGACCGGCTCGATGACTCCCTTAACCGGCAGGTGGACGCCTGGTTCCTCGACGGCTTTGCCCCGGCGAAGAATCCCGATATGTGGACACCGGAGCTGTTCCGGGCGATGGCCCGCCTGGCGCGTCCCGGCGCAACGCTCGCCACCTTTACCTCAGCAGGCTTTGTGCGCCGGGGTTTGCAGGAGGCCGGGTTCACCATGCACAAGTGCAAGGGCTTTGGCCGCAAGCGTGAAATGCTGACCGGCATACTGGAGAATCCCCCCGCAATTCCAGCCCGTACACCCTGGTTTGCGCGTAGCGGAAGTACGGAACGGGAAGTGGCGATTATCGGCGGCGGGATCGCCAGCGCCCTGCTCTCCCTGGCGCTGCTGCGTCGCGGCTGGCAGGTCACCCTTTACTGCGCCGACGCCGCTCCGGCTGAAGGTGCTTCCGGCAACCGTCAGGGGGCGCTCTATCCGTTGCTGAGCGCCCAGAACCCGGCGCTGGAAAGTTTCTTCCCGGCGGCCTTTACCTTTGCCCGCCGTCTCTACGATGCGCTACCGGTGGACTTTGACCATCAGTGGTGCGGCGTCACCCAGCTGGGCTGGGATGAGAAAAGTCAGGCCAAAATCGACCAGATGCTCAGTCTCAACCTGCCGGATGAACTTGCCCACGCCGTCGATAGCGAACAGGCACGGGCGCTGACGGGCGTGGAGACCAACTGCGGCGGCATTACTTATCCGGCCGGCGGCTGGCTGTGTCCGGCGCAGCTGACCGCCGCCGCGCTGGCTCTGGCCGAACGGCAGGGCCTGAGGATTTACTATCAGCATCCTCTCTCCGCGTTTGAACCTGCTGAAACGGGCTGGCATTTGTCTTTTGCCGACGGCATCGGCGCCCGGCACCGGAGTCTGGTGCTGGCGAACGGGCACCGCGTCAGCCAGTTCCCCCATACCGACACGCTGCCGGTTTACTCGGTTGGCGGCCAGGTCAGCCATATTCCGACCACGCCCGCGCTGGGCGAACTGCGCCAGGTTCTGTGCTACGACGGTTATATGACGCCGGTTAACCCGAACAATCAGCACCACTGTATCGGTGCCAGCTATCATCGGGGCAACGAGGCGGTGGAGTACAGCGAGGCCGATCAGCAGCATAACCGCCAGCGCCTGATTGACTGTTTCCCCGAGGCTGAGTGGCCGCATGAGGTGGATGTCAGCGAGGGTGAAGCACGCTGCGGCGTGCGCTGCGCGACCCGCGATCATCTCCCGCTGGTCGGCAACGTCCCGGATTACGCCGCGACCCTGGAGCACTATGCGGACCTGGCAGGTAATAAAGCGGATGCGGTCAGCGCGCCGGTCTATCCGGAGCTGTATATGCTGGGCGCGCTGGGTTCACGCGGGCTTTGCTCGGCCCCGCTGGCGGCGGAAATCCTGGCGTCTCAGATGAGCGAAGAGCCGATCCCGCTGGATGGCGAAACCCTGGCGGCGCTGAGTCCAAATCGGTTCTGGGTGCGGAAACTGCTGAAGGGAAAAGCGGTGGTGAAAGCGGGTGGAGGCTGATGCCCTCACCCGCTGTGTAACGCGATGTCAGTTCGGCTGCGCCTGCTGATACAGGGTATCCCACATGCCCAGCACCAGGGCCTGGTCGCGCGGCGAGAGTTCACCGGCCTGGATAGCGGTTTCCAGGCCAACCCCGACTTTCTGGTACAGCGCAGCCGGGGAATGATCCTCACCGTTTTCCAGCTCTGCAACCGCCAGCGTCAGGTGTCCACGCAGATAGCCGCTGGCAAACAGTTCGTCATCACCGGCCGTTTCTACCATATCGTCAATTAACGCCAGAATGCGTGATTCAAACTCAGCGAGCATCTTTCTTCCTCTTTAGTAACATGGCCTTAGTTATAGGTCTTCCGGCCACGGAAATTGTTCCGCCGTCAACGCCGGCGTGTGGTAATAATCCTGCAATGCTTTGATAAAACGCGCCGGACGCGGCGGGATGCCCTGCTCCAGATACGTCATCACCTGAGCATGCACCCGACGCTGAAACACAATGCGGTCCGGCTCGAAATCGCCTTCCAGGTTGTCACAGCTGACGTTAAACGGGAAACCCGCCGCCACGCAGAACAACCAGTCAAACGCCTGAGGTTTGACCTCGACATCTTCAAACTGCCCCTGCGTTGCCGCATCGCGACCGTCCGGGCAGTACCAGTAGCCAAAATCCACCAGTTGACGACGCGCTTCCCCGGCAATACACCAGTGGGAAATTTCATGCAGCGCGCTGGCGTAATAGCCGTGGGCAAAAACGATGCGGTGGTACGGCACCTCATTATCTGCAGGAAGATAGATCGGTTCTTCGTCGCCCTGAATCAGACGGGTATTAAAATCACCCGCAAAGCAGCCGTCAAAAATGGTCATCAGCTGCTGAAAATGGTGTTGCTGGTTCATTATTGTATCCCTAACCACTGGAAGATCTCCGCTCCGTGGCTGTCATAGAGAAGTTTGCAGCTCATCACCGCCGAGACAATCACAATCATCGGACGGATAAGCTTTTGCCCTTTGCTCAGTACCAGTCGGGAGCCCATTCGCGCTCCAAAGAACTGGCCTGCCAGCATGACGAACCCGGTCGCCCACATCACCTTACCGCCGATGATAAACAGCAGCAGACCGCCGATGTTTGAGGTGGCGTTAAGCACTTTGGCGTGCGCGGTCGACTTGGCGAGGTTAAACCCGGCCAGGGTGACAAACGCCAGGGCGTAGAACGACCCGGCGCCGGGACCGAAAAAGCCGTCGTAGAAACCGACGCAGCCGCCCGCGACCAGAGCAAATGGCAGGCCATACAGCCGACGCTGACGGTCTTCTTCGCCGAGCTTCGGCATCAGCAGAAAATAGAGGCCGATACAGATAATCAGCACCGGCAGGATCTGCCGCAGCACGTCCGACTTGACGTACTGTACCAGCAGCGCGCCGGTGGTGGAGCCGATAAATGTCATCAGAATATTGAGCTTCTGATCGGCCAGATTGACGACTTTACGACGAATAAAATAGAGCGAGGAGGAGATCGACCCACCGCAGGCCTGCAGCTTGTTGGTGGCCAGCGCCTGCGCGGGCGTCATACCGGCGGCCAGCAACGCAGGCACCGTTAACAGTCCGCCACCGCCGGCCAGCGCGTCAATAAACCCGGCAAGGATCGCCACCAGCAGCAGCACCGCCAGCACGGTGGGCGTCACCATAAAAATGTCGGTAAACATATCCATCAAAGTAAATGCTCATCCAGTAAAGCCTGACAGGAAGGCGGCAACGGCGGCGGCACCGGTTTTCCAGGGGAAGAGGTACCAGGCTTCGCCGGTTCAAACCAGCTTTGCAGCTCGGCACCGCAGCCATCGCCGTCCGGCGGCAGAGGCTGATCCTGACACTCCAGGCTGCCCGCCGGGCAGCGCAGACGCACGTGCATATGGGCGCGATGCTGGAACCAGGGGCGGACTTTACGCAGCCAGTCGCGATCGGTGCCCGCATCCAGACAGAGCCGCTGCTTGATCGCCGCATTAACAAAAATACGGGTGACCTCGCTGTCCTGCGCGGCCAGCTTGATCAGGCTACCGATTTCCGGTTTCCACAGGGAGGGCACCACCTGCTTGCCGTCGCGGGACACCAGATCCAGCGCCTGAGGCTTCAGCAGCTGCGCCGCCGTCCAGCGCGTTTTCGGCAACTGCAGATAAATATCAACATCCAGACCGCTCTGGTGGCTGGCGTGGCCGCCGTTAAAACGTCCGCCCGCAGGCATCCCCATATCGCCAATCAGCAGCGTACCCATCCCGTTCGCCGCCGTCTGGTTCCCCAGGCGCTGGATAAACTGCACCAGATCCGGATGGCCAAAGTAGCGACGCTGGTCGGTACGCATCACCTGATAGCTGTCGGACTGGATCGGCAGCGCCTGCGCGCCCACGATACAGCCGTTAGAAAACGCGCCGATAGACTGGGCGCTGCCGGGAACTGGCTGGGTAATTTTTTGCCAGGGCGTTGCCGCCAGACTGGCGCCGCTGACCAGTAAGGCCATCAGCGCGAGGAGGTGTTTATTCATAGTTACCAGCGTGGTAAGTCGCTTTTGACATCCGCATTTTGTGCGCGCTGACGCATCAGGTGATCCATCAGCACAATCGCCAGCATCGCTTCGGCGATCGGCACGGCGCGGATCCCGACGCAGGGATCGTGGCGACCTTTGGTGATCATCTCCACCTCTTCGCCCGCACGGTTCAGAGTACGGCCCGGAACGGTAATGCTGGAGGTCGGTTTCAGGGCCATATGGGCGACGATCTGCTGACCGCTGCTGATCCCGCCGAGGATGCCACCGGCGTGGTTGCTCTGGAAGCCCGCTTTGGTGATCTCATCGCGGTTCTCGCTGCCGCGCAGCTTAACCACCTCGAAGCCATCGCCAATCTCGACGCCTTTTACCGCATTGATGCTCATCAGCGCATGGGCGATATCGGCATCAAGACGGTCAAATACCGGCTCGCCAAGACCCGGCGGCACGCCGTCGGCGACCACGGTGATCTTCGCCCCGATAGAGTCGCCCTCTTTTTTCAGGCCGCGCATCAGTTCGTCCAGCGCCTCGATTTTATCCGGGTCCGGGCAGAAGAACGGGTTCTGCTCAACCTGCGCCCAGTCTTTGATTTCCAGCGGGATATCGCCCATCTGGGTCATGCAGCCGCGGATCACAATGCCGAACTTCTGCGCCAGATATTTTTTGGCAACCGCACCGGCAGCCACGCGCATCGCGGTTTCGCGGGCGGAAGAACGTCCGCCCCCGCGATAGTCGCGCAGGCCGTATTTTTGTTCGTAGGTGTAGTCAGCGTGTCCCGGACGGAACAGGTCTTTGATGGCACCGTAATCCTGAGAGCGCTGGTCGGTATTCTCAATCAGCAGGCCGATACTGGTCCCGGTGGTGACGCCGTCAAAAACGCCGGAGAGGATTTTGACCTGGTCCGGCTCGCGGCGCTGGGTGGTATAGCGGGAGGTACCGGGACGACGTCGGTCGAGGTCGTGCTGCAGATCCGCTTCGGTGAGCGGAATACCCGGCGGAACACCGTCGATAATGCAGCCAAGCGCCAGGCCGTGCGACTCGCCGAAGGTGGTTACACGAAAGAGTTGTCCGATTGTATTTCCTGCCATCGTGGCTCCGATTTGGTTGTTCTGTTTGCGCGTTCTGAGCGGGCCTGTCGCCCGCCGTTTTTTCTCGTTTTAATCTTTGTAGATGCTGAAGTGTTCGCGGGCCGCCAGCAGCTGGTCTTTGGTCAGCATAAAGACGCCGTCGCCGCCGTTGTCGAACTCAAGCCAGGTAAAGGGCACCTCAGGATACTGATCCATCAGATGTACCATGCTGTTACCGACTTCACAAATCAGAACGCCGCCGTCGGCCAGATAGTCCGGCGCACAGGCCAGAATGCGGCGGGTCAGCTGCAGGCCATCGCTGCCGGACGCCAGGCCCATTTCAGGCTCGTGACGGTATTCGCCCGGCAGATCGGACATATCTTCTTCGTCAACGTACGGCGGGTTGGTAACGATCAGATCGTACTGTATGGTCGGCAGGTCGCGGAACAGGTCAGAGCGCATCGGCGTGACGTGGTGCAGCAGACCGTGTTCTTCAATATTGTGCTCGGTGACCGCCAGCGCGTCTTCAGAGAGATCCACCGCGTCGACTTCCGCGTCCGGGAAGGCATAAGCACAGGCGATAGCGATACAGCCGCTGCCGGTGCACATATCGAGAATGCGCTGGGGCTGGGCATCAACCAGACCGGCAAAGCGGTTGTTGATCAGCTCACCAATCGGCGAGCGCGGCACCAGCACGCGCTCATCAACGTAAAATTCGTGACCGCAGAACCAGGCTTTATTGGTCAGATAGGCGACCGGGATGCGCTCGTTGACGCGACGGATCACGCGCTCAACGATACGGTGACGCTCGCTGGAGGTCAGGCGCGCCTGGCGCATATCTTCCGGAATATCCAGCGGCAGATAAAGGGTTGGCAGCACCAACTGCACCGCTTCATCCCAGGGGTTGTCGGTGCCGTGACCGTACCAGATATTGGCGGCGCTAAAGCGGCTGACCGACCAGCGCAGCATGTCCTGAATGGTATGCAGCTCACTCACTGCTTCTTCGACGAAAATTTTATCCACGTATCCTCCAGGCCCTGCTTCGCTATAAATTCGGCGGCTAGTTTGCCATGAAGCCCGGGATAAATCAGCTTCCACGGCGCGGTTAGCGGGAAAAAACCATTTTACTGCCCGGGAAAGCGGCGGGTCGGGTACACTATCGGAAATAAACGATGAGATTAGACGGCACGATGAAGAAGAAAACATCGCTTAATGACGAGGATCAGGCGCTGTTCCGCCAGTTAATGACCGGCACGCGCAAAATCAGTCACGATACGATTGTCCACCGTCCGCAGCGCAAAAAAATCAGCGAAGTGCCGGTGAAAAGACTGATTCAGGAACAGGTCGACGCCAGCCACTACTTTTCCGATGAGTTCCAGCCGCTGCTGAATACCGATGGTCCGAGCAAATACGTGCGCGATGGCGATAGCCATTTCGAGCTGAAAAAGCTGCGCCGCGGCGACTACTCTCCGGAGCTGTTTCTGGACTTACACGGGCTGACTCAGCAGCAGGCCAAGCAGGAGCTGGGGGCGCTGATTGCCGCCTGCCGTCGCGAACATGTGTTCTGCGCCTGCGTGATGCACGGCCACGGTAAACATATCCTCAAGCAGCAGACGCCGCTCTGGCTGGCACAGCATCCTCACGTGGTGGCGTTTCATCAGGCACCGAAAGAGTACGGCGGCGACGCCGCGCTGCTGGTGCTCATTGAGATCGAAGAGTGGCAACCGCCGGAACTTCCATAGGATGAGAAACTGCCCGGCGCACTGCCGGGCAAGCTATTAGATAGCTTTCGCCATCCGCAAATTGCAGGGGCTCATCTGCCAGTTAAAGGTGCCGTGACCTTCAGCGTCGAGGGTGACGCAGGCAATGGCCGAGGTGGTGAACATCGGCGGCGCTTCCTGCGGGCAGAGTTCAGACACCAGGTAGCCAACCAGCGGCAGGTGAGAAATCACCAGTGCAGTGGCAACGCCTTCGTTGGCCAGCATCTGTAAGTAAGCGCTGACCATACCGACATCGCCCGCAGGCGTAAGCTCCGGCAGAACATCCACCTTACCCGGCAGGTTCATCACTTCCCCCACCACGCCGAGGGTCTGCTCTGCGCGCAGGAACGGGCTGACCAGCACACGCTCAATATCTACTTTCTGACCGTTAAGCCAGGTCGCCATCTGACGAGATTCGTCACAGCCACAGACGGTCAGAGGACGAACTGAGTCACTGGCTGCATCAAGTGCAGCGTCGCCGTGACGCATGATAAAAACTTGCATATTGCACCGCTTTTGTTAACCAGAAGCACCAACGTTAACCGGACGCCACCAACTTCTCAGCGCCGGGGAACCCGGAGGCCGGGCATTGTGCCTTATCCATTCGACGAATGAAACGCTGTGTTTTACATCAATGGCGTAAGTATAGTCAATCCCTGTTTATTAAATGAGCGGATGTGCCTCATTCAACGCAGAATTTAGTTTTGTTCCACCCGCGCCGGCCAGAATTTATCCCCCTGCTCTGCCCTTCTCAGCAGGGGATCGCACGGCGTAAAGCGGGGTCCGTACTGCGAGGCCAGACGCTGCAAAATCGCCACCACGTCAGCGGCCCCCAACGAATCCATATAGCGGAACGGCCCGCCGAGGAACGGCGGGAAACCGATACCAAATACCGCGCCGATATCGCCATCGCGGGCGCTACGCACAACCCCCTCATCGAAACAGCGGGCGGCTTCATTCAGCATCAGCATCACGCAGCGCTCGGCAATATGCTGCTCCGTCAGACCCGATGCCTGCCCGCTTGCGCCGATCAGCGGATAGATAGCGGGATCGACGCGCTTGCGGCCTTTCTGCCCTTTGGCGGGATAGAGATAAAAACCCCGGCCATTTTTGCGGCCTTTGCGATCGTCCCCGAGGATCGCGGCAACGATTTTATCCGGGGCGCTAAAGCGTTCGCCGAAAGCGGCCTCCAGCACCGGAATAATTTTAGTGCCGGTATCAATCCCGACCTCATCCAGCAGCTGTACCGGCCCAACCGGGAAGCCAAAGCGGACCAGAGCCCTGTCCACCTCTTCTACCTTGCCGCCTTCGGTCAGGATCCGCATCGCCTCATTAATATAAGGCGCCAGAATACGGTTAACGTAGAAACCGGCTTTATCCGCCACCACAATCGGGGTTTTGCCCTGTTTCTTCGCCAGTGCAACCGTCGTCGCGATGGTCTGCTCGCTGGTGCCCTGATGCGGGATCACCTCGACCAGGGGCATTTTCTCCACCGGGCTGAAAAAGTGCAGGCCAATCACCTGCTCCGGACGCTGGGCGCGGGCGGCAATATCGCCGATTGGCAGAGAGGAGGTATTAGAGGCAAAAATCGTATGCGGTGCGCAGTGCTGCTCAACGTCGGCAACCATCTGCTGCTTGAGGGCCAGATCTTCAAAGACCGCCTCAATCACCAGGTCACGCCCGGAAAAACCGCTGAAGTCGGTGGTGCCGGAGATCCGCGCCAGCTCGCTGTCGCGCTGAGCAGGCTTGATATGACGGCGACGGACTTTTTTATCCAGCAGATCCCAGCTGTATTTCAGGGCGTGGTTAATGCCGTTGAAATTGATGTCTTTGATACGCACCGGCAGTCCGCCCTTACTGGCGGTAACAAAAGCAATGCCGCCGCCCATCAGCCCGCCGCCCAGTATCCCTACCGAATGGAGCGGACCTGGCTCCACCGACGCACCGGGATCTTTTTTCAGCTCGGTGCTGGCAAAGAAGATATTGCGCAGGGCGCGAGACTGTGGGGTCATCGCCAGTTCGCCAAAGGCGCGGGCTTCTGCGTCATAGCCGCTGCTGCTACCCTGGCTCAGCCCGGTTTCAATCACCTCAAGAATGCGGTCGGTCGCCGGATAGTTACCCTGGGTTTTCTGCGCCGTCTTTTTGCTGACGACACGGAACAGCAGCGCCCGCCCCAGCGGACCGGCGAGAATGCGCTCCCTTACCGGCAGGCGTCGGCTGGCGGGTCGCTCTTTTTTCGCCCGTTCCACCGCCGCCGCCAGCAGGATCGACCGTGGCACCACCTCATCCACCAGCCCGCTTTTCAGCGCCTGGCGCGCCCGCAGCGTTTTGCCGGTGAGGATCATCTCCAGCGCGGTGCTGACGCCAATCAGGCGCGGCAGACGCTGGGTGCCGCCGGATCCCGGCAGCAGGCCGAGCTGCACTTCCGGCAGCCCGAGCAGCGTTTTTTCATCGTCGGTACAGATACGGCCGTGGCAGGCCAGCGCCAGTTCCAGACCACCGCCGAGACAGGCTCCGTGAATAGCGGCAATCACCGGGATCGACAACGCGTGGATCTCCGCCATCAGCTGCTGCCCCTGACGGGCCAGAGCTTCGGCCTGTTCGGTACTGGCGCAGCCGTCAATCATGCGGATATCGGCCCCGGCGATAAAGTTATCGGCTTTGGCAGAGATAATGACCAGCCCGCGAATCTCACGGTTTTCACGTACCTGCTTTAACAGGGTGCGAACCTGACCGGCAAACTCCGCCTTCAGGGTATTCATCTTCTCATCCGGCACATCGACGGTCATCACGGCGATCTGGTCATTGCGCAGGTGCAGGGTAAATGCGGACGTCGTTGTCATTATTCGGCCTCCAGAACCATGGCTGCACCCAGCCCACCTGCAGCGCAGGCGGTTACCAGCCCGAAGCCGCCGCCGCGGCGACGGAGCTCGTGCAGCGTCTGGGTAATCATGCGTGCACCGGTCGCGGCAAAGGGGTGTCCGTAGGCGATAGATCCGCCCAGCACGTTAAATTTCGCGTCATCCACCTCGCCGGTCGCGTGCGCCCTGCCCAGCACATCGCGGGCAAAACGCTCGCTGGCGAGCAGCTGTAGATTCGCCAGGGTCTGGGCAGCAAAGGCTTCGTGCATATCGAACAGGGTTAAGTCGGTCATCGTCAGCCCGGCCCGCTCCAGCGCCAGCGGCGTCGACCAGGCGGGCCCGAGGAGCATGTCCTGTTTAACGTCGATGGCGGTAAAGGCGTAGCTGCGCAGATAGCCCAGCGGCGTCAGGCCCAGCTCTCTGGCGCGGGATTCGGTCATCAGGATCACGGCGGCCGCGCCGTCGGTTAACGGCGTGCTGTTGGCGGCGGTTACCGAACCATGTTTACGGTCAAACGCCGGACGCAGTCGGGCGTAGTCGGCCAGGGTCGAGTCGCCGCGAATATTGTTGTCCTGCGCCAGCGGCTGACGGTACGGCGGGATACAGGCGGTCATCACCTCATCGCCGAGCTTTCCTTCAGCCCAGGCCTGCGCCGCCCGGTGATGGGAACGGTGGGCCAGCGCGTCCTGCTGTTCGCGGGTGATGCCGTAAGTTTTCGCCATCTGCTCGGCCGTATCGCCCATCCGCAGGCCGGTTGAGTACTCGGCCACCGCCGGTGGAACCGGAAGCAGGTCGCGCGGGCGCAGGCGGGAAAAAAGCTTCAGTTTCTGGCCCAGAGTGCGGGCTTTATTGGCATCCACCAGCACGCGGGCCAGCGTTTTACTGACGCCAATAGGTAAGACAGAGGAAGAGTCAGCCCCGCCCGCAATACCGGCGCGGATGGTGCCCGCCATCAGGCTTTCGGCGACGTTCGCCACCGCCTGAAAACTGGTGGCGCAGGCACGGCTGACGCTATACGCATCCGTATGAACGCTCATCCCCGTCGCGAGGACGATTTCGCGGGCAATATTGGGGGCTTCAGGCATCTGAACCACCTGGCCAAAGACCAGTTGTTCAATCACTTCGGGCGGGATTTCACTGCGGGCCAGCATCTCTGCCACCACCATTTTCCCCAGATCGATTGCCGGGATGCCGTGAAAGGCCGTTGCCTGACGGGCAAATGGCGTACGCAACCCGCTGACAATGGCAATGCGGTCGCCCTGACGGGTGACAAGCGGTAGTGCCTGACTCATAACGCTCCCCTGTTAACCATAATGCGCAAAAGTGGTCTGACCTGATAACAGTTTTAACCAGTTTTTTACATTTAGCCAATCGGCGGAGGGGAAAAATGGGAGCTAAAACACATTGAAGCGTAAAGGAAACGCCCCGCAAAGCGGGACGTTAACAGAAGGGATTAACGCAGGCCCAGCTGGAAAATCAGGGTTTCGGCTTCACAGGCGAACACAAAGTCGATATCCAGCTGTACGCCACCGCTAACCTCGGTAAAGGTTGGAGCGATCACGCAAGGGTCAGATTCTACACCACGAGCTTTGGCGCTCAGCGCTTCCAGGGTGGCATCCGCATCGGCGCGGTTGGCGAATACACGGCTGTAAGACGCGGTGCAATCGGTGTTGTCCATAATGGTACCAACATCCATACAGCAGCAAACCGGGGTTTCATCAGCACTGCATTTACTCATTGTAGATTACCTCTGTATTTAGATTTTGCGGCGTTCAGTACGCAAAAACGCACTCGGGGTGCCAGATAAATATTATGGCTATTTTACGCCCGCCGCCGACCCGTCTCCAGTTGTTAATGTCCGGGGCGGCGATAAGTGAGCAAAATCACAGTTAAAAATGATCTAAAACAAAAATTGCCCCTCGCCCTTTTCATCCCCGACGGAAAAATTGTCAGCTGGATCGCGTTTCTAAGATCACAATTGAAAAAACTTATAAACATACTTGCAACATTCCAGCTGGTCAGACCTATACTCTCGGCACTGGTCTGATTTCTCTTAGGTTGTACAGACCCTACACTTCGCGCTTCTATTACGAACTGTAATATTTTTGAATAAAAAATAACTCAATGAGGTTATGGGCATGAGCCAGAAAACCCGGTTTACCAAGTCTGCACTCGCAGTGGCAGTGGCAATCGTCTCTACACAGGCCTGGTCCGCAGGCTTCCAGTTAAATGAATTCTCCTCTTCAGGCCTGGGCCGTGCGTATTCTGGTGAAGGCGCTATCGCCGACGATGCCGGCAACGTCAGCCGTAACCCGGCGCTGATTACTCTGTTTGATCGCCCGACCTTTTCCGGTGGTGCCGTCTACGTTAATCCGGACGTGAGTATTTCAGGTACCTCTCCGTCGGGTCAAAGCGTGGATGCTGGCAATATTGCGCCAAACGCCTGGGTGCCAAATATTCATTTTGTTGCTCCTATAAATGAACAGTTTGGCTGGGGCGCGTCCCTGACCTCTAACTACGGTCTGGCAACGGAGTTCAGCGACAACTATGCCGCAGGCTCTATGGGCGGTAAAACCGACCTGACCACCGCCAATATGAACCTGAGCGGTGCATATCGTCTGAGCAATAGCTGGAGCTTCGGCCTCGGCTTTAACGCCGTCTATGCGAAAGCCAAGCTGGAACGCTATGCGGGCGACCTGGGTCTGCTGACCGCCGCCCAGCTTCGCGCACGCCCTGACTTCGCCACCAACCAGAACCTGCAGGCGCTGGCTGGCTATGCGGGCTCTCTGAGCAACGATACCCAGATTGCCAGACTGAAAGGCGATGCCTGGGGCTTCGGCTGGAATGCCGGTATTCTGTATGAGATCGATAAAAACAACCGCTATGCGCTGACCTATCGTTCTGAAGTGAAGGTTAAATTTGACGATGGCGATTACAGAAGCAGCCTGACCAACAACCCGCTGATTAACGCCGCGCTGACGGCCAACGGCCTGCCTTACGGCACCGGCGGCGCGACCATCGGCGGATCTCTGGATCTGAACCTGCCTGAAATGTGGGAAGTGTCCGGTTATAACCGCGTCGCACCGCAGTGGGCGGTTCACTACAGCCTGACCTATACCAGCTGGAGCCAGTTCCAGGAGCTGAAAGCGACCGGCAACGACGGTCAGACCCTGTTCCAGAAAGAAGAGAACTTTAAAGACGCTTACCGCATTGCGTTAGGGACCACCTATTATATGGACGATGCCTGGACCCTGCGCGCCGGTATCGCCTACGATGATAGCCCGGTTCCGGCTTCTCACCGCTCTATCTCCATCCCGGACCAGGATCGTCTGTGGCTGAGCACCGGTGCCACCTACGCGTTTAATAAAGATGCGTCCGTGGATGTCGGCGTTTCCTATATGCACGGTCAGAAAGTGAAGTTCACCGAAGGCCCGTACACCTTCAGCTCTGAAGGTAAAGCCTGGCTCTACGGCGCGAACTTTAACTACGCGTTCTGATTGGCCCCTGGCGTTAACAAAACGCCCGATGACATTCATCGGGCGTTTTGGCGCTGGCAGGACTGAACTTATTCGTCTGAAAGCGGTTTTCGACCAAAAACAATATAATTATCAAAATATTGCCATATCGTTCCCGCCTCAGTAAAACCGGCATGCCGCAGCGATGCGACATGAAAATCAACCGGGCAATCTTCCCCGCTATTCTTACGCTTCGGTTGCCGTGCGGCATATCGGGCATCACGCTCTACTTTTAACTTTTTCAGGCGCGGGATTTTTTCTGCTTTTAGCCACCAGGATGCCCAGTCGTCCTCTCCCAGTGCCACCGTCTCCTGTTCAACCTTTTCCCGAACCTGTTTTGCGACCTGCCGTGGCGTTGGCAATCGGCTGTCAAAACGCATGTGATCGCCATTCATCACCATGCCACCAGGCTTTAGCAGATCCCCTGCGGCACCATAAAACTCAGCAAGTTCACCCGGCATTAACCAGTGCAATGCCGTGGTAGACAACAGCACCGAGGGCGTATCAACATTCGCCGCCTGCGCTGCAGCCAGAACTTTCTCGCTCCATGAAGATAAGCCCAGGTCCGCTTCAATAACCTGAGCACGCTCGCCATAATGCGCCAGCGAAACACGCGCCAGTTCAAGCAGCATAACATCCGCATCAACGGCAATAACGTGTGCCTGAGGGAACCGGTCGAGCAGGCGTTTACTCAGCGAACCGGGACCACAGGCGGCATCGATCGCAGTAAACGATCCCCCCAGGACAGATTCAATAACATCGAACATGACCTTAAAACGTTCCTCACGCTGTTCGATATAACCTTCCTGCTGTCGATCCCAGCGTGACAGCAACGCCATGATTTCATCTTCTGACATTTTTCCCTCATTTCATGAATGGTTGTTGCGGCGTTCCCTACCGTCCCGACAAATAATTGTTATGTTATAACACAACCAAAACAGAATGATGAGCATCAAGATAAAACGCCCCGGCGTTACATAGCCGGTTGTTGACGCCAGCGCCTGGAAGTAATCACCCGCGTACTGTATACCCTGCGTGCCGGTATCGCCTCGATGGTATCCCGGTACTGGCCAGGCGGGCTTCCAGCCGACTATGGGATTAATACACGTAAAAAAAACAATACAAATCACACTTTCGAAATTCAACGCTTTACCCCTCGAACCATAATGATAATGATAATCATTACAACAAAAGGGGAGAGTGAAGCATGGATGATTTCACCGTTACTGCTGCCATAATTGTAAAAAATGAAGAACGCTGCATTTCAAGATGCATCCATAGTATTGTTAATGTTTTTGATGAAATCATAATTATCGATACAGGATCAGATGACAATACCGTTAACATCATCAACTCTTTTAATAACGACCTGATAAAAACGTTCTCCGTGGAATGGCATGACTCATTTTCAGAGGCCAGAAACATCGCCATCAGAAAGTCAACCTCTGATTATATTTTCTTTATTGATGCAGACGAGTATCTCGAGACGTCAGATAAAAGAATCCATCAACGCATAACTTCCGCCAGTGAAAGCAATACCAGAGATTACCAGGTACTTTGTCCAAAAATAATTGACCACAACGGAAATGTTACAACATCAGTCAGAAGGATCCTTCCTAATAATGGTTTGTTTTTCTATTTAGGGTATGTTCATGAGGATTTAAGGATAACAAAAGGGAGTAGTTACACTCCTGTCTCAGTGGATATAACTCTACATCACGACGGCTATACCAATGAGGTTATCATTGAAAAAGAGAAAGCACTAAGGAATAGAAAATTAAACATTCGAAATATAACCCTGGAGCCAGAAAACCTTCGCTGGTACTATTTCTACTATCGGGATTCGTTTGAAACCCTCTATCCGAATGAAATTTACCACTCTCTATTAAAAAAGATAACACTGAATAACAACCAACCTTTGTCTTATGAAAACATAAAGCAAGATGCCTATACCTTTGCCATTCTTGATTTAATTGCACGAGCATGTGTAATGATACAATGCAGTCATAGTGATTTTTATCTAATCACCAGGCTAATGGACCTAATCGTACCAAACAATACTAACTCCATCTATTATAACGCTGTATATGAACTCTTTAACTGGCAAGTAAAAGCCACCAGGATTATGTTTAATCTCGTGAGATACAGGAAAGGGGCCCATCAAGTCCATGAGGAGATGCTACATTCTGACGGACTTCATATCGATGCAGCCATATCCTTCTATCTTTATGAAAAAAAACAGTACGTTCAAGCCAGAAAATTACTTTCGAGCGTGCGTGACTGCGGTTTTAAAACAGATCTTGTTGATGAGTACTTAAAAGAAGAAACTTCCAGGAAAGGATGAAGAAAATGAAGAAGATGATCTATTTTATTTACATGCCCAGTCAATTATTAGGGCGATACCCACTACAGGGAGTTAACGGTGCTGGTATCTGGGGAAATCTATTCGGTCTTGGCTCAGAAATGAAGTATATTCAAGCACTGGATAAGTATATTAATACACATTATCCCGAATGGAGCGTTGAGAGAGATAACACTGAGTCAGACATAGAAAAGCTTATAGCACAAGGTGCTGTAATCCTGATTTGCGCGCCAGGATTAAAATATCAATTTTACACCAGCAACTTTAACAAGAAGAATATAATCCATCTTAGCACAATGGAATATGCGACAAACAACTTAAAACCAGTAACTAAACTAATAAAGGAGTTAGATGATGCAAAATAGTCATAGATTAGTGTTAAAAGAGATCACTGATACATTAGAGCTTTCAATGATATCTGGTGGTGCCAGCGGTAGTGGAGATTGGGGAACAGGGGCTCAAATTGTATGGTCTGCCGTTGTTGGCATTGTATCAGGTAAGAGTTGCTCCTGGCCCGGTGGTTTTTACAGCCCAGGTAATCCCGCACCTTCCGGTTCAGGTGTGTGCACGGGTGGAAAACCTGCGGATTTTCCATCTGAAGCATGGAATTACGGAGCAGGAAGAATGTGTAACTGGGATCCCTTCAACGATAACGATATTTGTTATTAATGTATTGCATTAATTCCAATGGAAATATCCACCTCTATGGCGTTGTAAACGCCCGATGTACTCCATCGGGCGTTGGCGAGACGAGTCTCTTTCGGATGCCATCAGAAGGTATAATTCAGCGACAGCCAGTAATTACGCCCCGGCGTTACATAGCCGGTTGTTGACGCCAGCGTCTGGAAGTAATCACCCGCGTAGACGCTGCTACGACCAACCTGGTACAGACTCACTTTCGAGAAGTCCTTATCCAGCACGTTGTTAACGGTGCCGTTAACGGTCAGCTGCGGCGTGATACGATAAGCAGCCCCCATATTCACCACGGTCCAGGCCTTCAGATACGCGCCGCGAGCGTCATAGACTGCTTTTTCCGCATCGCTGAGATTCTCGACATTCGAGGTATAACGCGGCGTTTTGCCGTGATATTCCGCCGCAACCCACGAGGTCAGCGCATCGTTGACCTGCCATGACATCTTAGCATTCGCCATATGACGTGCGGTATTGGTCAGCGGCGCGCCCGGATTCTCCCCACCGCGCTGTTTGCTGTCGGTATAAGTGTAATTCAGGTTCATCGTCAGTTCCGGTATCACCACCGGGAACGAGGTCGCGAACTCAATACCCTGGTTAATCGCTTTGCCGACGTTGCGATAAGAGTAGGTGGAATCGTCAAGCGTTTCACTGTCGATAGCGTTGCGGAAGTTGCTGATAAAGCCGGTGATATTGGCTTTTACATTATCGGCGTTCTCATAATAGAGGCCGGTTTCGTAGTTAACGCTGGTTTCCGGTTTCAGATCCGGATTACCGATGGTAGAGACCAGGCCATTTCCGGCAACGCCGCTAACGCCGTTATGCAGCTGGCTCAGGGACGGCGCTTTATACCCCGTACTGACGCCGCCTTTTACGGTCCAGTTATCCAGCGCGTTCCACACCAGATAAGCACGCGGGCTAATATGGCCGCCAAAGCTGTCGTGTTTCTCATACCGTGCGCCCCAGGTCAGGGAAAGCGGATCGATAATCTGCCAGTCATCTTCCGTAAACAGCGCCCAGGTTTTCTGGTTAAACGTTTCACCGCTGTTCGCCAGGACAATCCCATCTTTCAGGCGCGCATCCCAGTACTGGCCGCCCACGGTCAACAGATGATCGTCACCCAGCGGAGAGACAAGGCTGGTATCAAAGATGGTGTTGGTATTTTTCAGCTGGCGATCCTGACCGCTTAATCCGCTGTTATCAGCCGACAGGGTACGCGGCGTTAATACGCGGCCTTTGTTTTCGGAAACCGCATAAGAGAGGCTGGAGCTCCAGCGACCAAATGAGAGATCGCTGTCATGGCCGACCACCACTTTATTACGCTGATAGCGCAGCTTTTCGCGGTAGCCGCCGCCGCTGGTTCCGACCGGACCCAGCTGACCGTCACGGTTATCATATTCCTGCTGCGAGGTTTCCCCGTCAATCCACAGGGTGTTCTTCTCACTGGTGTGATAGTTCAGGCGGCCACCGACGGTGTAGTTGTCGCTTTTTGTCGGATAAGGCACGCGGGTATTGCTGCCGTTGTCGCTCAGGCTGGTGACGCTGGAACCCTGGCGATGCTCAAAATTACCGCGCAGCGTCATATCCAGGGTATCCGGGATCAGCGTCCCGCTGGTGTAAACCCCGACGGTGGAGCTGTCACCCCATTTGCTGTGTTCCTGGAAAGAATGGGAAAGATTAATCCCACCGTGCCAGCCATCGGGACTTTTCTTTGTGATGATATTAATCACGCCGCCCATGGCGTCGGAGCCGTAGAGCGTCGACATCGGGCCACGGATCACTTCGATATGATCGATAGCGGACAGCGGCGGCATCATCGCGGTATTGAGGGTATCAAAACCATTGGGCGTGGTATCCGAGCTGGCGTTCTGGCGAATACCGTCAATCAGGATCAGCGTGTAGCTACTGGGCATGCCGCGAATGGAAATATCCAGCCCGCCGGTTTTCCCCGTGCCGCCGCGCACATCAACCCCTTCCACGCCGCTAAGCGCTTCACCCAGGTCGCTGTAGTTTTTCTGTGTGAGTTCATCCTGGCCAATAACCGAAATAGAGGCGGGAGCATTGGTGAGTTTCTGCTCATAGCCGCTTGCCGTAATAACCATGGTATCGTCCTGAGCAAACGCAGGCACTGCCGCGGCAAGGAGAATTGCCGCGGTGATTTTATTTTTTTTCATCAGAAGTCCATTACGTATATAAGAAAGGCGCGCGTCTACCTTAGGTAACGTAACTTAAATGAAGCGTAAACGATAAAGAGAATGATAATGATTACCGTTATAGTTGGTAGGGTAACGATATCACCCTGAATCTATTCGACGCGCTTATCGGTGGCCAAAACAGAAAACGCCCGATGAAACTCATCGGGCGCTGGTAGAGGAGGGATATCTCGCAGGGAATTTATTCGGAATCGATATCCTGCAGATCGCCCTCAATCGCCTTCGCGTTCGGGTTTTCCTGCGGCTTCAGCTGGCCGCCGTTGGCGATAAAGTCATTACGCTGGAAGTAGGCTTCGCGCACCATAATATACGGGTCGGAAGACTGACGCAGCAGACCGTCGGAGTCCAGCAGCTGGGCGCGTGTCTCAATCCCTTCCACGGTCCATTTCCCGACCGACAGCGGCCAGGTCAGCCATGAGAGGACCGGATAGAGCGAATCCGCCATATCGCCGACGTCTTCACGCGGCGTGAAGCTGCCGTAGAACGGGAGCTGCAGATACGGGCCATAGCCCACGCCATAGTGCCCCAGCGTGCTGCCGAAGCGGCTCGGTTCAACGCGCTGCAGTTTCGGGTTCGCCATACCGGCGATATCGGCCAGGCCGCCCATCCCCAGCAGGGTATTCAGGAAGAAGCGGGTAAAGTGCACCATGCCCTTATAGGGATCGCCCTTGAGGAAATAGTTCACCATAATGGCCGGCTCTTCGAGGTTGCTGGTGAAGTTGCTCAGGCCATTTCGCGCGGGCTGTGGCACGTAATCGCGCCACGCAACCGCAACCGGTCGCACAACGTAAGGGTCCAGCACGTTAAAGTTGAAGCTATACATCGTGCGGTTAAACCCTTCAAACGGGTCAGAACGTCCCTGCTGCTCACCGGAGCTCGCGCAGCCGACCAGCAGGGTTGCTCCCAGCGCAAGCGCTGACAGGCGAAAATTCATAGAGGTCTCCCTGTTAAAATGGCCTGATGAATTGCCATCGATGACGGAACAGCAGAACGCCTCCGCCCGTTAACGTGTAACCGATTGTATCAGCAAGAGTAACGATGTCACGCCCCCGTTGCGTATGCCGGGGACCTGTTCTCAGCATAGCCGCACTTTTTGCACCGCACACCGCAGGAAAAAATTCAGACGATGTCCTGACGTCGAACCTTACAGAGCCGCTACGCTTAATGGAGCGCAGGTGACGAGAGGCAGCCAGAATGGACGATATTAAAGAAGAGAAAATCGACAAAAACAGCGACGGACTGGAAGTCGAAAGTGAAGAGCAGAGCGAGGGCAAAAAGATCGAGGTGGATGAAGACCGCCTGCCCTCGCGGGCGATGGCGATCCACGAGCATATCCGCCAGGACGGCGAAAAAGAGCTCAAGCGCGACGGGATGGCGCTACTGTGGTCAGCTATTGCTGCGGGGCTCTCAATGGGCGCCTCCCTGCTGGCGAAAGGGATTTTCCACGTTCAGCTCGACGGCATTCCCGGCAGCTTTGTGCTCGAGAACCTCGGCTACACCTTCGGCTTTATCATCGTCATTATGGCCCGCCAGCAGCTGTTTACCGAAAACACCGTCACCGCCGTACTGCCCATTATGCAAAAGCCCACGCTCAGCAATATGGGCCTGCTGATGCGGCTCTGGGGCATTGTGCTGCTGGGTAACCTGATCGGCACCGCCATTGCGGCCTGGGCCTTTGAACATATGCCCATTTTCGACGAGCCAACCCGCGACGCTTTCGTCAAAATAGGTATGGACGTGATGAAAAACAGCCCCGGCGAAATGTTCTCCAACGCCATTATTTCCGGCTGGCTAATCGCCACCATGGTCTGGATGTTCCCCGCCGCCGGAGCGGCAAAGATCGTGGTGATTATCCTGATGACATGGCTTATTGCCCTGGCCGATACCACCCATATCGTGGTCGGCGCGGTGGAGATCTTCTACCTGGTCTTTAACGGGGATGTGCAGTGGCAGGCGTTTATCTGGCCCTTCGCCCTGCCGACGCTGGCAGGCAATATCTGCGGCGGCACCTTTATTTTCGCCCTGCTTAGCCACGCCCAGATCCGCAATGATATGAGCAATAAACGCAGGGCCGAAGCCGAGGCCCGGGCCAAAGAAGCCAAAGAAAATCAGCCCTGAATGGCGACGCTTTAAGCAGTCAGGCGGCCAGGCGCTTACCCTGCCCGGGAAAAAACGCTATACTGGCGCCGCCTTGTCTCCTTAGTTAAATGGATATAACGAGCCCCTCCTAAGGGCTAGTTGCAGGTTCGATTCCTGCAGGGGACACCAGTACACCTTTCCTGACGTTTACCAAAATCAATCAATCCCCCCTTGTACTCAGCGCCATTAATGAGTTTTATTCATAAGCCAATTCAGCTTTTACATACTAATCATCAGTGCGCCTTTGACCTAGACTGTTAGCTTTAACACGATCGGGAATTTTTAAGTGGAATATTCAACGTTAAGCAATGATCTTAAAATGCCTATGGTTGGTTTTGGCGTTTTCCAGGTCACCGATAAAGAAGAATGCAAACAGTCAGTATTGGGTGCTATCCGCGCAGGCTATCGTCTTATCGATACCGCAGCCGTTTACGGTAACGAAGATGCCGTCGGTGACGCCGTACGTGAAGCCATTGATGCCGGTCTGTGTACCCGTGAGGAGTTATTTATAACCTCTAAACTTTGGGTCCAGGATATGGGTAACTATGATATGGCCATAGCGGGGATTGAATCATCACTAAAAAAATCAGGGTTAGAATACTTTGATCTTTATTTACTGCATCAGGCAATGCGCGATTATTTCAGCGCGTGGCGTGCTCTGGAGGAGGCCTACGAAGCAGGTAAACTGAAAGCGATTGGCGTATCCAATTTCTATCCTCACGTGTTAGCAAACTTCTGTGAAACAGTCAGAATCAGGCCGATGGTCAACCAGGTCGAATTGCACCCGTACTTTGTACAGGCTGAAGCGCTTGAGACCATGAAGTACTATAACGTTCAGCCTGAAGCCTGGGCACCATTAGGCGGTGGGAGACATAAGCCTTATGAAAGTGAGCTGCTTCAGCAAATTGCCAATGCCCATCAAAAAAGCGTTGCTCAGGTTGTCCTGCGCTGGAACCTGCAGCGGGGTGTGACGATCATTCCTAAATCCACGAAGCTGAAGCGTATTGAAGAGAACATTTCCATCTGGGATTTCACGCTGTCGGATAACGAAATGGCGCAAATCAGTTCACTCGATTTAGGTTATGTTGGCGATTCAGTCAAACATTTTAAGCCCGAATTCGTGCGCGGCTGCCTCGGCGTAAAAATACATAGCTGACAGTGATACATTCAAGGGGAATGTTTTCCATTCCCCTGTGAAACTGACTTATTTGACAAATTTCTCCGCGATATCAAATACACGCTTGCCAAACAGCTTTGCTGTCTCAAGGTCACCCGACGGGATCTCATCCGCACCGGCATCGGCTGGAGACTGGACCAACAAACCAGAGAAACCGCCAAGATTATTGATATCATTTCTTGACGAGGCTTTTAAACTCGCAGGCAGAATGCCTAAGCCAACCCAAATACCGGCGTGCTGAGACGCCAGCGTCTGGAATTGCAGCAGTGTATTGAATTTATCGCCGTTCAATGCCGCACTGTTAGTAAATCCGGCAAAGACTTTGTCTTTCCAGCCGAGTTTCGCCCATATTTTAGAAGAGTCATCAGAGAATCGTTTAAACTGCCACGGCGCAGACCCCATATATGTTGGCGCACCAAAAATAATAGCATCGGAACGATTCAGGGTTTCCCAGTCATTATCTGCCAGGGTTCCTTCACTTGAAATAGAAATTAATTCCGCCTGCGCAGCCGCAGCGACAACCTCCGCAACCGCTTTGGTATGTCCATAGCCAGAAAAATACACCACACTTACTTTAACACTCATACATACCTCATTGATGTCAATCGTCAAATAAATAACCGAGAGTAATAAATCAGTCTATCAGACTTGGATCGCCCAGATCCCAGGCAATGCCGTCACCACGATTCATGAGTTTTATTAAATTCATATCTTCCTCACTTATATCAAAACCAAACACATCGAGGTTCTGTCGCATGCGTTCCGGATTGAGGCTTTTAGGAAGTACCGGGTAGCCTTGCTGCACAGCCCATCGCAATAAAAATTGAGCTTCCGTAACATTGTATTTTTGGGCTAAAGTAGAAAACACGGCGCCATCATCGATCATTGCCTGAGTTTTTCCACTTGTCTGATCGGGTTTATTCCGCCATGTCGATAACGGTGCCAGACTACTGTAAGCAATAGGTGCAATACCATTAATCTCAAGGTATTCACGTAATTCTGGTTTTTGCGACCACGGATGAAGTTCGATCTGGTTTACATCAGGCAGAGGCAGGCCAGCGTTCTTTATTTCATCCAGGTGCTTTATACTGTAGTTACTGACGCCAATACTTTTTACTCTGCCAGAAAGCTGGAGTTCAAGTAACGCTTCCCATTGCGACAGGCGCTGCTCACCACCATGTGGAGAGTGAATAAGATATAAATCGACATAATCGAGGCCGAGTTTCTCTAAGCTTTGATTGTAAGCGGCAAGGGTATCTTGCTTATTCTTACTTTCCTCACCCCAACCAGCATATCCGGGCCAGAGCTTTGTCGTTACAAATATATCGTCTCTGGTGAGCGATAAATCGCTTAAGGCCTTCTTGATCCCCAGACCCACGCCGACTTCATTATTGTATACTGCCGCAGTATCAATATGCCGATAGCCTACTTTAATGGCATTAAAGACCGCATCTGCGACCTCTTCGTCTGTAATCAGAAAGGTACCATACCCGACCAGGGGGATCCGGGTTCCATTACCTGTTTCCGTATAAGTCACATTTTTTTGCATAGCCACCTCTATAAGAGTCTGTTGCGTAAGGGCCCATGGCGGCCTGGCATACCGTCACAGCCACATCAATTTGTCGACACAGAAAAGATATCGGCAACGATTTTCCTTTATGGTAACCATCGCCCAGAGAATGTTAACCTCATGTTAAGTCGTTTCTGTCTCAACCTTGAGTTGATAGTGATCGGCAACGGATCGCGTTATACTAACGTGCCGTTACTTTTGCCTTTGATATAATAGAGATGTCAGGAGTGTGCCAGTGGATATTTCGCAACATGTTCGTGCAATTATTTCATTTGTCGAAGCAGCTGATTCCCAAAGCTTCGCGGCAGCTTCAAGAAAACTCAAAATCACTTCTGCTGCTGTAAGTAAGAATATCGCCAGCCTTGAAAAAGTGCTGGGAGTACGGCTTATGAACAGAACGACAAGAACCCTTTCACTGACCAAAGAGGGCGAACTTTTTCTTGCTCATGTACGCATAGCGCTGGGGGCACTGGAAAATGCTGTCGATATGGTGATGACGGAAAAAAATGAGAACAGAGGCCACGTAAGAATTTCAACCAGTGCCGCTTTTGGCTCAGATTTTATTGTTCCTGAACTTGTCGGGTTAATTAAAGAGTTTACAAACCTAACCGTCGAAGTGGACTTTGACGATAATATTATAGATTTAGTCGACAACGGCTATGATATTGTTATACGCGGTGGAAAAATCACCGACTCGGCATTCATCTCAAGGTCAATTTGTAAAATGCCAACTGTCCTTGTCGCCTCGCCTGAATATCTTTCCCGGCATGGCATTCCTGATTCAGCTGCCGAACTGAGTAATCACACACTAATCCCCAGAAAATTCATTGATGGCAGAATTAGCCCGTGGGGATTCAAAGGATCTGACGGGACACTCTCATTTATCACCCCAAAAAACGCTAAGATAACGCTCACCAACCCTAAGTCCCTTACCGATGTGGCGGTTCTGGGACTCGGTATAGCACAGGTAGGCGTTCATAATTGTCTGAAAGAAATCGAGAATGGCGCTTTAAAGGTCTTGTTGTTTGATGAACATGACCCTGGTGATTTTGAAATGGTTATTCAATATCCTCACCGGGCATTGATTGCACAACGTGTGCAAACAACAGTACAGTATCTTTTAGATAAATTACGCTTAAAAAAAGAACTCAGCACGCCATTAAAAGAGTTAAAACAATACAGTGTCTGACCTAAGTCACTTGATTAATGGCGCAAGCTCGAACTATAAAGATATCGATAACGCGATGGCGGTATCTTATACTTTTTGGAAAATATCCTTGTAAAGCTCTGCTGCGACCCAAAACCATATTCAATCGAGATGGTCAGGATGTTTTTGTTTGTCGATATAAGGTCATTTACTGCTAAATCTAACTTTCTGTCCCTGATATAGCACGCTATTGTTTTTTTCTTATGCTGATAAAAAACCCTTTGCAAATGCCATTTTGAATAACCTGATTTTACGGAAATATCTTCGATCCTCAGTGGCTTGTCAATGTTCGCATCAATCCACTGCAGAATATCTTCTATCATATAATATAATTTCAGCATTCTTTCCCTTGCGAAGATCCCGGGCCATCTGGTCCCGGAGGTTTTTGACCCTGCAAGATTATCGATATATAAATAAACAAACAACGTAAACTCAGGTTGATGCACCTTTAACCTTTACCTCATAAATCCTGGAACAAAAACACTGCCCGGACTTCGCACGGCCCATTGTTAACTTTAGGTCAGTAGTCCTGTTAGCTCAGGTAGGGTACTCGTGGATAAATATCCTCTCTATATTATCAAGAATCGGTTATGTCATTCGAGGAACGAAATATGGCAAGGAAAGAAGAGCAGGTTTCATCACCGGCGCAGACATCGCCGTTGATGGCGGATTTGGTATCTAATCATTTTTGAGTCCTGAGGAATGTTTTATGAAAAAAGTCGTTATTATCTCCGGTCATCCCGACCTGAAAACCTCCGTCGCCAACGCCACTATCCTCGAAGAGGTTTCTCAGGCCCTGCCGGAAGTGGAAATCCGTCGTCTGGACACGCTCTACCCTGACTACGACTTCAATATTGAGGCTGAGCAGACCGCGCTATTACATGCCGACCTCATCATCTGGCAGTTTCCTTTTTCCTGGTATTCCGTACCTGGCTTGATGAAACTGTGGATAGATAACGTATTTCTGCACGGTTTCTCACATGGCTCTAAAGGCAAGCTCGCCGGAAAAAAACTGCTGCTGTCGTTTACTACCGGTGCGCCGGAAGTCGCCTATTCACGCGATGGCGCCTTCAGTTACAGGGTAGATGATTACCTGCCGCAGTTCGAGACGACCGCAACATTATGCAATCTTGAGTTGCAACCCTCTATTTATACCAATGGTATCAGCTACACCAGCCGTGATAACGAAGACATATTGAAAGCACAATATAGAGCTGCAAAAGATCATGCCACCCGCCTGATTGCAACAATCAAAGCTCTGGCGTCCTGATAAAATATCCGGAGATAAAAATGTACGTAATTCATATTACCGTTAACAGCGACGTCAGCGAAAAGCAACGTACTGAGATGTTCCCTTTCCATGCAGAGTGGCTGCAGAAATATTTTCGGGAAGGAAAATTTTTAATACTCGGACCAAAAGTGAATACCAATGCACATGCTGGTGTTATTTTAGCCCAGTCGGACAGTATTGAGGAATTATATTCTATCCTAAACGAGGATTGCTTCTATCCGGATTATGCGCAATACGAGATCCATGAGTTCTTGCCGAAATTTATTTCCTCCGAAATTTATAAATTTGTGGGTCAGTAGATTCATTTAGCGGCCAGAGCTAATACCTGAATATTTTTACCGTTACAGAGGTCGAAATGAAAATTGCGTTAGTTACGGGTGCCGGACGACAAGCCGGCCTGGGTTTTGAAACCTCTCGTCAGTTAGCCCAGAAAGGATTTCATGTTGTTTTAACTGCCCGCAAGTACGAGCAGGCCAGCGTTCTGGCTAATATTTTACGTGATGAAAAGCTAAGCGTTTCCCCCTTAGAGATCGACACAACGGATGCCAGCAGCGTCAGTAAGGCGGTTCAGCATATTACTGAGCATTACCGTCAGTTAGATGTCCTGATCAACAATGCTGCAATTATGGCAGTCACACCGGTAACGGGCATAAAATCCGATCTTGAAACGGCCAGCCGCCAGTTTGAGACGAATTTACTGGGTAGCTGGCGCATGTCTCAGGAATTCTACGAATTATTAAAAGCCTCAGGAAATGCCCGCGTTGTTAATGTCTCCAGCGGAGCCGGTGCATTCTGGGATCCGGACTACGGTCTGGTTAATAATCCAGGTTTCGAGATGAGTCAGTTTGGTGACGTACCTATTGGAACATACGCGCTGTCTAAATTAGCGTTAAATGGCCTGACGATAAAATTGTCGCAGGATTTCAGGGACGCAAACATTCTGGTGAATTCCGTCTGCCCGGGGCTGGTTGCAACGTATCCCGGTTCACCTGGGCGTCCGGTGGAAGATGGGGCTAAAAGCATTCTGTGGGCTGCAACGTTGCCCGATAATGGCCCCACCGGTCTTTTCTTCAGAGACGGTAAGCAGTTACCCTGGTGATCGGTTATAAATTTTGATGCTCAATAGCGCGGCGTAGATGCTTTCTGAAGGCATCGGGCTGCGTTTTAACCTTCACCACGCAGCACATCTGCTGACTAAATAGTCACTTCAAAAAACTCCTCATCGCCTCAATAATCTCATCGGCATTCCGGTCGGCATCCTGCCGCTGAAGACGCGCCACTTCGGTGCGCACGCTGATTTCCAGAATTTCACGCATCATCGATTTAAGCGCACCATTGACCGCCGCCAGCTGCTGGAGCGTCCCGGAACACGCCAGCGGAAAGGCGAGCGTGCCTTCAATCGACGCCAGTTGCCCTTTGATTTTATTGAATCGAATCTGAAGTTTGTGCTGCTCTGCCTGCGTTAAGTCAATCACTCTCTCTTTCATCACCGCTATTCTCTGGATCCTCTGCAGGGTTGCTCCCCGCCGCAATAGATGTATTATGTTATAACATAACAATTTAAGGATTGAGAACGTGTTCACCCCAAAAATGCTCTTACTGCCTGCGCTGTTTGCCCTGGCCCAGGCTGCGGTTGCGGCCCCCGCTTTCCCACTGACCGTTGATAATTGCGGCCTCAAACAAACCTTCACTCAGGCACCACAGCGGGTGGTGACCGTCGGCCAGCATGAAACGGAGCTGCTGCTGGCGCTGGGGCTTGAGAAGAAGATTAGCGCGACCTCGGTATGGTTTGGTCCTTTACCTGATTCGCTCAAGGAGCAGGGTCAATCTCTGAAAAAGCTGGCGGATAACTCACCGTCCTTTGAAGCGGTCGTGGCTGAAAGACCGGATCTGGTGCTCGCCCAGTATCACTGGCATATCGGGCCGCAGGGCGAAGTCGGCACCCGGGAACAGTTTACCTCCCTGGGAATTAAGACCTGGATCTCCCCGGCCGACTGCACCGATAAAAGCGTGACCGACACGTCGAACAGCGATGGCGCACGCAGTACGCCCTTCTCGATGGCGGAAATTGAGCGCGAAGTCACTGAGCTGGCCGCCATTTTTGACGTACCGCAGCAGGGTGTAAAACTGAACCAGGCCCTGGAGCAGCGTATTGAACAGGCGCAGAAACGCGCCAGCGCAGAGCACAAGACGCCGCTGAAAGTGGTGTTCTGGTTCTCCAGTACTCGCCTGAACGGCGACCCGTGGGTGGCGGGTGATTTCGGGGCGCCGGGCTGGATTGCGAATACGCTGGGGCTGAAAAACATTATCGAATCCCATGATGAGTGGCCAGCGGTGACATGGGAGCATATCGCCCAGTCGCAGCCGGATGTGATCGTCATTGCCGATATGGCGCGTCGACTCTATCCGGCGGATGACGTGGCGGTGAAAGAGCAGTTCTTACGCAGCGATCCGGTCACGAAAAATATTCCGGCCGTCAAAAAGGGGCATATCATCGTGGTCCCCGCGATGTCGCTGAACCCGTCCCTGCGTAATGTGGATGCTGTCGAAATAATGAGCGAAGCGCTGGCGAAGTTTCAGGCGCAGCAATGAGTAGTCTTGCCATACGACTGCCCTTCCCCCTGCCGCGCTGGCGGTATCCGGCGCTGATGGGCATCGGCATACTGACATTGCCATTGATGCTGGCGCTTGCCGCCAGCATCGGTGATATGCCGGTCTCCTTTACAAATGCAGGCAAAGCCATTCTTAACGGACTTGGGCTGACATCCTGGGACCTGCCGCAGATTGAAGAAGGGATCGTCTGGCAGTACCGCATGAGCCGTGCCCTGATGGCGGCCTGCAGCGGAGGTGGCCTGGCGCTGTGCGGCCTGGTGTTACAGGCGATTTTACGTAACCCGCTGGCGGAGCCCTATCTGCTGGGGATTTCCGCCGGTGCCTCCCTGGGGGCGGTGTGCGTTATGCTGCTGGGAATTGGCGGCAGCACCCTGGGCGTCAGCAGCGGCGCGTTTATCGGCGCCTGCGCCGCCTTCGTGCTGATTATGCTGATCACCCGTGGCATGACGGAAAGCCCGTCGCGCATTCTGCTGGCGGGGATCGCCGGAACCCAGCTGTTTAATGCCCTGACGGCGTATGTCGTCAGCACCTCCGCCAATGCCGAGCAGTCCCGCAGCGTGATGTTCTGGCTGCTGGGTAGCCTGAGCGGCGTGCGCTGGCCGGATGCCATGCTGGCGCTGGGGGTAACGCTGGCGGGTTTGCTGGTGATCCTGGCTTTTGCCCATGCGCTGGATACCTTTACCTTTGGCGACGAGGTGTCGACCACGCTGGGCATTCCGGTAACCCTGGTGCGTATTGTGCTGCTGCTCACCTGTGCGTTGGTCACGGCGATCATGGTCAGCACCATTGGCGCAGTGGGCTTTGTCGGACTGGTGATCCCCCACGTCACGCGTATGCTCTGCGGGCCAGGTCACCGTCGCTCCATCCCGCTCACCTTTCTTATCGGCAGCCATTTTATGATCCTCGCCGATATCGTTTCCCGGACGCTTATCACCCACCAGGTTCTGCCGATTGGGGTCGTGACCGCTCTGGTGGGTGCGCCCGCGTTTGTGGTGATGCTGTATCGCAGCAGGGAGAAAAGAAGATGAAGATTGCCGTTTCCGGACTGCAGGTGGCGCTGCAGTCGCAACGCGTGCTCCATGACATCACTCTTGAACTGACGGCCGGACAGGTCGTCGGCCTGTTGGGGCCTAACGGCTCAGGGAAATCCACCCTGCTGCGCTGTCTGGCCGGGTTATTTCCCCGGCAGGCGGAGCATATCAGTCTGAACGGGACCTCGCTCGCCGCGATGCCGCTGAAAGCGCGGGCAAAGCAGATAGCCTTTGTGCCCCAGCATGCCGAAGTCGACGGGGATCTTTCCGTCGAGCAGATCGTCCGCCTGGGCCGCACGCCGCATCGTCGGGCGCTGCAGGGCTTAAGCGCCGCCGATGAGGCTGCGGTTGAGGATGCCATACGTCAGATGCAGCTCTCCGGGCTGCGTAAACGTCCTTGGCATCAGCTCTCCGGCGGGGAGCGCCAGCGCAGTCAGATTGCCCGCGCCCTGGCGCAGCAGCCGCGGATATTGCTGCTCGATGAACCGACCAACCATCTCGATATTCAGTACCAGCTCGAACTGATGCGGCTGATTGCAAAGCTCCCGCTGACGGTGGTGGTCGCGCTGCACGATCTCAATCTTGCCGCGAACTACTGTCAGCACCTGGTGCTGTTAAAATCGGGACGGGTGGTGACGAGCGGCACGCCTGATAAGGTGCTAACCGCCGACCAAATTGAGGAGACCTGGAGCGTCAGGGCTAACGTCAGAAGGGAGGAGAATGCGATTGGGATCAGCTACGTCATGGCGTAGCCCATCTCCGCATTGACCACCGCAGAAAAAGGACGGCGGCAAGGCGTCGTTAACTGGCGACAGTCAGATACATTAACGTGCCGCGCCCTCCCCTGACAAACCCCATCCTGAATCGGCTATTTTCTGCATCTCACCCTGCTCTTTAGCGTAAAAATCCATCGCAAAAACAAGCCGCTGGCACGGTGCCACATTGGTCACAGTGAGGCGTCGCCGGAACCAAATTTATTACGCTTTGCAATTAAAGTGTCGCCGATCGAAGACAGTTCTAAGTTACTAAAAATAAATAAGAAAACCCCTCTTGTAAGGCCATATTTTTAGGCGTACATTAGCGCCGTCTCGTACCAAAAGGTGCAGAATTCTGAGGTGCTGCTGTGGTCAGAAATGGGAGATTAGTCTCATTTTGAATCTGGCACAGTGTCAGCTCTCTATAATCAGTCAGGACTTATCATTGATGGCGTGCAGAATGCGCGCGGAGTGATGAAACGTGAAATATTTCTTTATGGGCATTTCGGTGATGGTATTAGTCTGGGCCGGAACATTTGCCCTGATGATCTGAGCAAATACTGAATGTGAAAAAGGCGCCGATGGCGCCTTTTTCATGTCCCGAATTCGGGGTTATTCCACGCTTTTACTGCTCGCCGGCAGCAGCCCGTCGGCGCGGAACATCGCTTTGATGCCTCTGACGGCCTGACGAATACGGTCGCGGTTCTCAATCAGCGCAAAGCGGACGTGCGTATCACCGTAGTCACCAAAACCGATGCCCGGTGAAACGCAGACTTTGGCGTCGCTCAGCAGCTTTTTGGCAAACTCCAGCGAGCCCATTGCCGCGTACTGATCCGGGATTTTGGCCCACACGTACATCGACGCTTTCGGCATTTCCACCATCCAGCCCGCCTCATGCAGCCCTTTTACCAGCACGTCACGGCGGCGCTTATACTGCTCGGCAATATCCTTCACGCACTGCTGATCGCCTTCCAGCGCCGCAATCGCTGCCACCTGCAGCGGCGTAAAGGTACCGTAGTCATGGTAGCTTTTGATACGCGCCAGGGCGCTGACCAGCTGCGGGTTGCCGACCATAAAACCGATACGCCAGCCGGCCATATTGTAGCTTTTTGACAGGGTAAAGAACTCTACCGCCACGTCGCGGGCACCCGGCACCTGCATAATCGACGGTGCCTGCCAGCCATCGTAGACGATATCGGCATAGGCCAGATCGTGTACCACCAGCACATCGTAGCGTTTCGCCAGAGCCACAACTTTCTCGAAAAAGTCGAGCTCGACGCACTGGGCGGTCGGGTTGGACGGGAAGCCGAGGATCATCATTTTCGGTTTCGGGTAACTTTCGCGGATAGCGCGTTCCAGCTCGTTAAAGAAATCGACGCCTTCCACCAGCGGCACGGATCGCACCTGCGCCCCGGCAATCACCGCCCCGTAGATATGAATCGGGTAGCTTGGGTTCGGCACCAGGACGGTATCGCCGTGATCCAGCGTGGCCAGCATCAGATGCGCCAGCCCCTCTTTCGAGCCGATGGTGACAATAGCTTCGCTTTCCGGGTCAATCTCTACGCTGTAGCGATCCTGATACCAGCGAGAAATCGCCCGACGAAGACGAGGGATCCCCCGCGACGTGGAATAGCCGTGGGTATCCGGGCGCTGGGCCACGGTGCAGAGTTTTTCGACGATATGCGGCGGCGTCGGGCCATCGGGGTTGCCCATACTGAAATCGATAATATCTTCGCCGCGCCGACGCGCAGCCATTTTCAGTTCGGCGGTAATATTGAAAACATAAGGGGGAAGACGATCGATACGCGTAAAGCGACGTTCAGGACTGTGCTCAGCCATAAATTCCTCAGATAACGTTAGCGCCCGGACCGTCCGAGCGACGCTGCCACGTTGTGGTGGCATGAAGAGAAAATAACCTGAACAAAAACCCGCTGTCGAGAGGGTGAGCGAAAAATAAATGCGGCGGCTAAAAACAGGAAATCCTGGAAAGGACAATTAAATCACTTATCCGCTTAATGCTCATTTAGATACAAAAAGACAACATTAAATCATCGCTCAGGTAACACCAAAGGCAGCGAAATTTTCTGCATGACGCGCATACTGGATAAATATCCAACAATCCCCTTTTTAAACTGTGGTTTTTCCCGTTTATCCTTGCAAAACCGCGACTGGTCAACGGCCGCCGGGTCTCTTATCATAGTGTTTTCACGCGATTGTCATGGCGTCCCGATGCACGAAATTTTTACGATGTTGCTGGCGGTATTCGATCGGGCAGCACTGATGTTGATCTGCCTGTTTTTCCTTATTCGCATCCGACTGTTCCGCGAGCTGCTGCATAAGACGGCCCACACGCCGCAGGAGCTGCTTGCCGTAACGGCTATTTTCTCGATGTTCGCCCTGTTCAGTACCTGGTCCGGCGTGCACGTGGAAGGCTCGCTGGTTAACGTCAGGATCATCGCCGTGATGGCGGGCGGCATCCTGTTTGGTCCCTGGGTGGGGATTATTACCGGCATCATCGCCGGGATTCACCGCTATCTGATCGATATCGGCGGCGTTACCGCGATCCCCTGTTTTATCACCAGCATTATCGCCGGCTGTCTCTCCGGCTGGATCAACTGCCGGGTACCGAAAGCCCAGCACTGGCGAATTGGTATCCTCGGCGGAATGCTGTGCGAAACGCTGACCATGATCCTGGTGGTCGTCTGGGCGCCCACCACCCAGCTGGGCCTCGATATCGTGTCGAAAATCGGTATTCCGATGATTCTGGGCACGGTCTGTATCGGCTTTATCGTTCTGCTGGTGCAGAGTGTTGAAGGTGAAAAAGAGGCGCTTGCCGCGCGTCAGGCCAAGCTCGCGCTGGATATTGCCAATAAAACCCTGCCGCTGTTCCGCCACGTTAACAGCGAATCCCTGCGTCAGGTCTGCGACATTATCCGCCGCGATATCAGCGCCGATGCGGTCGCCATCACCAATATCGACCATGTTCTGGCCTATGTCGGCGTCGGGGAAGACAACTATCGCTACAGCGACGATATCATCAGCCCGACCACCCGCCGGGCGATTGATCACGGCGAAATCGTCATCAGAAACAATGACGAGGCCCATCGGACCCCGGAGATCCACTCTCTGCTGGTGATCCCGCTGTGGGAAAAAGGGGTCGTGACCGGCACGCTGAAAATTTATTACTGCCACGCGCACCAGATCACTTCCACGCTGCAGGAGATGGCCGTCGGGCTGTCGCAGATTATCTCCACTCAGCTGGAGGTTTCTCGCGCCGAGCAGCTGAGAGAGATGGCCAACAAGGCCGAGCTGCGCGCCCTGCAAAGTAAAATTAATCCCCATTTTCTGTTTAACGCGCTGAATGCGATCTCGTCATCGATTCGCCTCAATCCGGACACCGCCCGCCAGCTGATTTTTAATCTGTCGCGCTATCTTCGCTATAACATTGAATTAAAAGACGATGAGCAGATCGATATTAAGAAAGAGCTGTATCAGATTATGGATTACATCACCATCGAGCAGGCGCGCTTCGGCGACAAGCTGACGGTGATCTACGATATTGATGATGAAGTCAGCTGCGTGATCCCCAGCCTGCTGATCCAGCCCCTGGTGGAAAACGCCATCGTTCACGGTATCCAGCCCTGTAAAGGCAAGGGCGTGGTGACCATTAGCGTGGCGGAGTGCGGTAATCGGGTGCGCATCAGCGTGCGCGACACCGGTAACGGCATCGATCCGAAAGTCATTGAGCGCGTGGAAGCCAACGAAATGCCGGGCAATAAAATCGGGCTACTGAACGTGCATCACCGGGTGAAGCTGCTTTACGGCGAAGGGCTGCATATCCGGCGTCTGGAGCCGGGGACCGAAATCACATTTTATGTGCCTAATCAGGGCACGCCGTCAACGACGCCTGTCACGCTGTTGCTCTAGCCGGGAGAGAAAATGAAAGTCATCATTGTTGAAGACGAGTTCCTGGCGCAACAGGAACTGAGCTGGCTGATTAAAGAGCACAGCCAGATGGAGATTGTCGGTACCTTCGACGACGGCCTCGACGTGCTGAAATATCTGCAGCACAACAAGGTCGATGCCATCTTCCTTGATATCAATATTCCGTCGCTGGACGGCGTTTTGCTGGCGCAGAATATCAGCCAGTTCGCCCACAAGCCGTTTATTGTGTTTATCACCGCGTGGAAAGAGCATGCGGTTGAAGCCTTCGAGCTGGAAGCGTTCGACTATATTCTGAAGCCGTGGCAAGAGTCGCGGATTATCACCATGCTCGGCAAGCTGGAAAATGCCTGGCAACAGCAGACGGCAGAGCCGCAGTCTGGACCGGTCGTGCGCGAAAACGATACGATCAATTTGATCAAAGACGAGAGAATTATCGTCACCAGCATCAACGATATTTACTACGCCGAAGCGCACGAAAAGATGACCTTCGTCTATACCCGTCGCGAGTCGTACGTGATGCCGATGAATATCACCGAGTTTTGCAGCAAGCTGCCGGCGGCGCACTTTTTCCGCTGCCACCGCTCATTCTGCGTGAACCTGAATAAAATCCGCGAGATCGAACCCTGGTTCAATAACACCTACATTCTGCGCCTGCGGGATCTCGACTTCCAGGTCCCGGTCAGCCGCAGCCGGGTTAAAGCGTTCCGGCTATTAATGAACCTGTAAAAAAGGCGCCGTTGGCGCCTTTTTCTCGTTACAGAACCTGCCCCAGCGTCTGACGCAGATGCGCGCCCGCGCCCAGCAGCCCCGGGTTATCGTGAACGATCAGATAAGCCGGAATATCCTGCACATAGGCTTTAAAACGGCCCTTGTCTTCAAAGCCGCCGCGGAAACCGGATGCTTTAAAGAACTCCAGGAAACGCGGGACGATCCCACCGGCGATATAGACCCCGCCAAAGGTGCCCAGATTCAGCGCCAGGTTGCCGCCAAAGCGTCCCATCATCACGCAGAACAGGGATAAGGCACGGCGACAGTCGATACAGCTGTCCGCCAGCGCGCGCTCGGTCACGTCCTTCGGCTGCAGGTTTTCCGGCAGACGACCGTCGGATTTGACGATGGCGCGGTAGAGATAGACCAGCCCAGGGCCGGACAGGACGCGCTCGGCGGAAACGTGCCCCAGCTCTGCGCGCAGCTGTTCAAGGATAATGGCCTCTTCTTCACTGTTCGGCGCATAGTCGACGTGTCCGCCTTCGCCTGGCAGGCTGATCCAGCGTTTATCCACGTGCACCAGATGCGACACGCCGAGCCCGGTGCCTGCACCGTAGACGGCAATCGGCTTACCTTCGACCGGCTCACCGCCGCCGAACTGGATCAGATGCTCTTTTTTCAGCATCGGGATCGCCATCGACACGGCAGTAAAGTCGTTAATAATTTCCAGATGGGCCAGGCCCAGGTTCTGTTTCATTTCGGCAATAGAGAATGCCCAGGTGTGGTTGGTCATCGCCACCCAGTCGCCGGTAATCGGGCAGGCAATGGCGATACTGCCATCCTCAACCGTCACATTCTGTTCCTGCAGATACACACGCACCACCGCTTCCAGGCTCGGGTAGTCCAGCCCGGAGTACGTTTTAGCGTGCGAAATATCACCGCTTTCCACATCGCACAACGCTAAACGCGCGTTGGTGCCACCAACATCTCCTACCAGGGCATACTTTGTCATTCTGCTGCTGCTCCGCAAGATTCCGAAAATCGCTTTGGCACACTGTAAATACAAGCCGACGTAACAACAACGCCCACCGTGCGACTACCCCGGAAATGTCGATCTCGATCACATTCCTCTGCGATTTACTTTACCGTTTCAGCTCACACAGCGCGAAGCCTGCATCATCCTCCGTTTCGTGCCTCCAGCGCACGGGTAACGGAACGCAGCAGCTCGGGAATATCCCTCTCCGGCAGCATCACCTCAATCAGGGCCAGCCCATCCACTTCTCGGGCCAGATTCAGGGCATGATTTAGCTGGGCACGATCCGCCACCTGCCAACTTTGCGCCCGCGACAGCGGCCCCAGCACCTGCGGGAGTCGCGTCCAGTCCCAGCTGGCGATATCGTTATAGCGCTGCGCCGCGCCGTGGATCGCCCGTTCGACCGTGTAACCGTGGTTATTAAGCAACAAAATCAGCGGCCGCTGACCGTCGCGCAGCATGGAACCCAGCTCCTGGATGGTCAACTGCGCCGCACCGTCGCCGATAATCAGCACCACCCGCTGCTGCGGGCAGGCCGTCTGCGCCCCAAAGGCTGCCGGTAACGTATAGCCTATCGACCCCCACAGAGGCTGAACCAGCATGCTGGCCCCCTCAGGTAATGTCAGCGCCGCTGCGCCAAAGGCAGCGGTGCCCTGGTCCGCCAGGATAATGTCGCCCGGACGCAAGAAGCGCTCCACGCTGTGCCAGAGGCTGATCTGCGTGAGGCGGTCATCACGCGCTTCAGGCAACGTCGGTGGGCGCAAATTCGCCGCCTCCCGAACAGGAAGCTCCCGGCACAGGGCAATCAGGACCTCCACCGCCTCCGCCATCGGCAATGGACTAAAGCGACGTTCGCCGACTCTGGCCGCACCGGGCTGGATATCCAGGGTTTTCTCTACAGGAAGGTGGTGGGTAAATCCGGCCGTCAGGGTGTCGCTCAGACAGACGCCGACACAGATAACGGCCCCGGCCTCTTCAATCGCCTGACTCACGGATGCCTCGCTGGCGGCACCGCTGTAAGTCCCGACAAAGCCCGGCCCCTGTTCGTTAAACAGCCCTTTGCCCATCAGGAGCGTGGCATGAGGCATCGGGGTCTGCGCCACCCACTCCTGCAGCCGCGACTGCAGGCCAAAACGAAGAGCCAGAAAATCCGCCAGCAGCGCCACGTTCTCGCTGCGGGACAGCATCTCCGACGCGGCATGGCGAAACGCCGCCAGCGTCGCGGCATCGGCGGGCTCCGCCGTCACGCTCAACGTGCCCGCAGGCGCGACCGCAGGTGCTCTGGCAACCTCTACCGGCAGCATCAGGTAGCCCGGCCGCCGGGTCATCCGCATTTCCCGCAGCACTCTGTCGATTTCACCGCAGGCATTCTGCACGCTCAGCGATGCCCGGGCGCAGGTAATGGGTTCACTCATATGATAAAAATGGTGGAAATCGCCATCGCCCAGCGTATGGTGCAGCAGCTCGCCACGCTGCTGTGCGCCGCTGTCAGGTGCCCCGACGATATGCAGCACGGGTACCGACTCCGCATAGCTCCCGGCCACGCCGTTGATGGCGCTCAGTTCACCGACGCCGAACGTCGTCAGCAGCGCTCCCACACCCCGGCAGCGGGCATAGCCGTCCGCCGCGTAGGCGGCATTAAGTTCGTTAGCGCAGCCCACCCAGGCGACAGTCGGATGCTCGATAACATGGTCCAGAAACTGCAGGTTGTAGTCGCCGGGAACGCCGAAAACATGTTCAACGCCGCATCCGGCAAGGCGATCCAGCAAATAGTCCGCAACGGTATACTCTTGCATAGCCCACTCCTTCAGACAGAAACCCTGAATTGAGTATCGGAGAAGTGTGACAGGTGTCCAGAAAATCATTAGTAAAAATGTGGAAATTTAATTTTACGAGGCTGACACAGACTGGCGGGAAGACGGCCATTAGTGTAAACGTATACATCTTCTGTGCTCTTGTCCTAAGGAAATAATATGGTTTATCAGGCCGATCCTCAGCGTTACCAGACAATGGACTACCGTCGCTGCGGCGACAGCGGCATCAAACTGCCGGCAATTTCACTCGGTCTTTGGCACAACTTCGGCGACGAAACGCTGGTAGAAACCAGCCGTCAGCTGCTGCACCGTGCCTTCGACCTGGGCATCACCCACTTTGATTTAGCCAACAACTATGGCCCGCCGCCCGGCTCCGCCGAGCGTAACTTTGGTCGTATTCTGCAGGAAGATTTTCTGCCCTGGCGCGATGAACTGATTATTTCGACCAAGGCGGGCTATACCATGTGGGACGGTCCCTACGGCGACTGGGGCTCGCGCAAATATCTGATTTCCAGCCTCGACCAGAGTCTGAAGCGGATGGGCCTGGACTATGTCGATATCTTCTATCACCACCGTCCGGATCCGGAGACGCCGCTCAAAGAGACCATGCGTGCGCTGGACCATGTCGTTCGTCAGGGGAAAGCTCTCTACGTTGGGCTGTCGAATTACCCGGCAGATCTGGCCCGTCAGGCGATTGAGATCCTCGAAGATTTAGGTACCCCCTGCCTGATTCATCAGCCGAAATATTCCATGTTCGAGCGCTGGGTTGAAGCGGACCTGCTCGATCTGCTGCAGGAGAAAGGCGTGGGCAGTATCGCGTTCTCTCCGCTGGCGGGTGGGATGCTGACGGATCGCTATCTCGACGGTATCCCGGCGGACTCGCGTGCCGCCAGCGGCAGCCGCTTCCTGAATGCCGACCAGCTCACCGAAAGCAAACTGAGCCGCGTTCGCCAGCTTAACGATATCGCACTGAGTCGTGGACAGAAGCTGTCGCAGATGGCGCTGGCCTGGGTACTGCGTGATAACAAAGTGACCTCGGTGCTGATCGGCGCGAGTAAAACGTCACAAATTGAGGATGCGGTGGGAATGCTGATGAACAGTCAGTTCACTACCCAGGAGTGTGAGGCCATCGAGGCGATTTTGCAGCAGGGCGAATAAGCCGTACTTGTGCAAAAAATGCTGTCCTTTACGATTTAAGAGTTACGCCAATTCGACGGGGCTTTACCGCCCCGTAATATTGCGTTAGCAGGCCACAGGCCTTTCGTGAAGGAGAGTCACTATGTTCAGGTCCCTGATTCTGGCAGCCATTTTGATGGCGTCAGCCCCGCTGGTTGCGAATGCTGCGGAAATCACCCTGTTGCCATCGGTTAAGCTGCAAATTGGCGATCGCGACAACTACGGTAATTACTGGGACGGCGGACGCTGGCGCGACCGCGATTACTGGCGAAGCAACTATGAGTGGCGTAAAAACCGCTGGTGGAAGCACGATAACGGCCGCCATCGCGGCTGGGACGATCGTCGCGCATGGGAGCGCGGCTATCAGGAAGGCTGGCGCGATCGGGACGATCGCCGTGGATGGGATCGTCCGGGACGCGGACGCGGTCATCACCATCGCTGATTTATCTGCAGCCCCGTCGCCCGCGACGGGGTTTTCACTTATAGCCCCAAAAATTAAACCAGAACCTTCAGTCCATGTTTCTGCACTACAGCTAACAGTTTCAGCGCCACTCCGCCTGGACGTTTCACACCACTTTCCCATTTCTGCACCGTTGAGACACTGGTATTAAGATAACGGGCAAAAACGGGTTGGCTGACGTTTAGCTTTTCACGCAAAGCTTTAATCTCAATGGGTTGCATACTATCCACATTGTTAAGGCATGCTTTATCAAAGTTGCGCATCGTTTCCTGCGGGATAGCATCAACACTGTATAACCCGGCAGCAGCGCTGTGGATGGCCTCAAATGCAGGACTTTTGAACTTACTTTTTGCAGTCATGGCAAATCTCCACCAATTCTTTACTCTTAATCAGCGCCATAATCTTTTTATCAATAAGAGCAGCATAGTGTTTCGCCAACTCACGAAATCCAGCCAGTTCGCGACTATCAATATTTGCCATGTCCTGTTTGGCATACAGGAACGTGTAAAACCAGTTCTCACCGCCTTTCGCCAGGATAATGGCGCGATCGCGATTCTGATTCAGCCGTTTCTTATAAACGCCCCCACCGAGGTCGTCAGCCTTTCCCTGCATTGCTGCCTCAATAGCCTGGCATAACTCACTATCTTTGATGGCGTGAGATTTAGCCGCCTTGCTGAACCATTTAGTTTTAAATACTCGCATCAGGCAAACATCCTGTTACCTTAACTATAGCACCAGGTGCCAGACTACTCGTCTTTTCTTACTGATGCAAACCAGAAGGACTCTCCCACTGCGCTGACGTCAATGGCTTCCTGCCACGGTCATGTCCAGCGCCGTGCCCACCAGCAGCCAGAGATTTAGTCCCACCACCAGCGCCACAATAATCCAGCCGATGCGTTTTACCCACGTTGCATTGACCAGGTCGCCCATCAGGCGCGCATCGCTGGTAAAGATCAGCAGCGGCACCAGCGCAAGAGCAATACCAAAGCTCAGCAGTACCTGGCTCATGACCAGGATCCGCGTCGGGTCCAGCCCCATCAGAATCACGATAAACGAGGGCAGCATGGTAATACTGCGCCGGAGCCACAGGGGAATATGGAAGCGCACAAAGCCCTGCATTACCACCTGTCCGGCCAGGGTGCCCACCACCGTTGACGACAGTCCGGCCGCCACCAGGCTCAGGCCAAAAATGGTCGCAGCAGCATGGCTCAGCAGCGGTTCGAGGGTTAAATAGGCCAGCTCAAGATCGGCCACGCCCGTATGACCATTAAAGTGAAATGCTGCCGCGGCGGTCGCCATCATCGCCAGGTTTACAAAACCGGCGATGGTCATGGCAATGCCCACGTCCCAGCGGGTTGCGGCATAACGTTCCCGTCGTTCTCCTCCATGGAGATGCTGAGTGAGGGACGAATGGAGATAAATCACGTGCGGCATAATGGTCGCCCCCAGCACGCCCGCCGCCAGGAAGACCGCCTGTGAACCCGGCAGCGACGGGATAATAATCCCGCGCGCCAGCGGAGCGAGCGCGGGCTGAGAGAAGACCAGCTCAACGATATAGGCGGCGGCAACAAACAGCAGCAGCCCACCAATCACCTTCTCCAGCGGCTTCTGCCCACGGCTTTGTAGCATCAGGATCAGGAAAGTGGCAATGCCGGTCAGAACAGCGCCCTGCAACAACGACACGCCGAGGATCAGCTTAAAGCCGATCGCCGCGCCGATAAACTCCGCGAGATCCGTCGCCATGGCGATAATTTCCGCCTGCACCCAGTAAAACCAGACCAGCGGACGCGGGTAGCGATCGCGAATATGTTCCGCAAGATTTTTCCCGGTGGCAATCCCCAGCTTGGCGGAAAGCAGCTGGATCAGCATCGCCATCAGGTTAGCCCATACCACCACCCACAATAGCTGGTAGCCAAAGCTGGCCCCCGCCTGGATGTTGGTAGCAAAGTTACCGGGATCGATATAGCCAATAGCGGCAATGAACGCTGGCCCCATCAGTGCCAGCCTTAATCTACGCGCTGTACGACCACTGCTCCCCTCAACGCGACTGTCGTTCATTTCATGCCTCTAATATAGCCTTTGCTATGTTTCATGCTATCAAAATGCGAATGATTATCAAGATCATTAAAAAGGGTTGTAGCGATTTCTCTGATAGGGGTTCACTTTTGGCTGGCGGGATGCTGATAAAATCGCAGCACGTTGCTAATGCGTTTTTACATGATATTAACATACACAGGTGGATTTTCACTTCTTTACGCAACATCACTAAAATGTATGTTTGTTTGTCTTTTTTGAATCTACTCACACCTTTTTATTATTGTGCGTTTCAGATCTCGTTTTCTTTGCACTTGTTACATAGAATGTGCACGAAAATTAAATCTGCCTCATATTTGGAGCAAATATGGACCGCGTTTTGCACTTTGTCCTCGCCCTTGCTGTGGTTGCACTGCTGGCACTGATTGTCAGCAGCGATCGTAAGCAAATCCGCATTCGTTTTATTGTTCAATTACTTGTGATTGAAGTATTGCTGGCCTGGTTCTTCCTGACCTCAGACGTCGGCCTTGGATTTGTAAAAGGCTTCTCCGAAATGTTTGAAAAACTGCTCGGATTCGCCAACGAAGGGACAAACTTTGTTTTTGGCAAAATGAATGATGAAGGTCTGGCCTTCTTCTTCCTGAAGGTGCTGTGCCCGATCATCTTTATCTCTGCACTGATCGGTATTCTGCAGCATATCCGCATTCTGCCTATTGTTATCCGCGCTATCGGCACCGTGCTGTCGAAAGTCAACGGTATGGGCAAGCTGGAATCCTTTAACGCCGTCAGCTCTCTGATTCTGGGACAGTCCGAAAACTTTATCGCCTATAAAGATATTCTGGGCAAAATGTCACGCAAGCGCATGTACACCATGTCTGCCACCGCGATGTCGACCGTATCTATGTCGATTGTTGGCGCGTACATGACCATGCTCGATCCGAAATATGTGGTAGCTGCGCTGATCCTCAACATGTTCAGCACCTTTATTGTGGTGCAGCTGATTAACCCGTACAGCGTTGATGAGAAAGAAGAAAACCTGCAGATGTCCAATCTGCATGAAGGTCAGAGCTTCTTTGAAATGCTGGGCGAGTACATCCTGGCCGGTTTCAAAGTGGCGATTATCGTTGCCGCGATGCTGATTGGCTTTATCGCCCTGATCGCCGCGCTGAACGCCCTGTTCGCGACCGTCTTCGGTATCTCCTTCCAGGGGATTCTGGGCTACATCTTCTACCCGATTGCCTGGGTGATGGGTGTGCCAGCGGGTGAAGCACTGCAGGTCGGCAGTATTATGGCGACCAAGCTGGTGTCTAACGAATTCGTGGCAATGATGGACCTGCAGAAACTTGCCGGTACGCTGAGCCCGCGTGCGGAAGGCATTCTGTCTATCTTCCTGGTCTCCTTCGCTAACTTCTCGTCTATCGGCATCATTGCCGGTGCGATTAAAGGCCTGAATGAAGAACAGGGTAACGTGGTTTCCCGTTTCGGTCTGAAACTGGTCTACGGCTCTACCCTGGTGAGCGTGCTGTCCGCGTCAATTGCCGCGCTGGTTATCCGCTAAACCCAACGCTGTAATAGAAAAAGCCGGGAAATTCCCGGCTTTTTTGTCAGCTCAGCGGCGTCGGCTTACCCAGCAAATACCCCTGCAGATAATCGACCCCCAGCGCCAGCAGCATCTCCCTCTGCGTTTCGGTTTCAACATACTCCGCCACCACCGACAGCGACTTCGCTTTTGCCAGCTCACAAATCGATTTCACAATCATCGCATCCATGGCATCGGTCGCAATCTCCTTCACAAAGCAGCCATCAATTTTAATGATATCCGCCTGCAGACGCTTCAGGCGCTCGTAGTTGGCGTAGCCGGTACCAAAATCGTCAATGGCAATTTTGCAGCCGTAATCACGCAGCATCTGGATATTTTGCACGCTGACTTCCGAATTAGAAAACGCCTGCTCTTCTGTAATTTCGACGATCACATTTTCGGCTCTGACGTTGTACAGGCGAAACAGCGCGATGATTCTGGCGGCGCTCTCTTTGTGCATGAGGGTAAAGGGCAGCAGGTTCACCGAGCAGCGAAACTGCGGATTCGCCTGGATCCAGCGGCACACTTTTTCAATCACCAGCATGTCAAAGCGCCTGCTCAGGTTAAACTGGGCAACGACGGGAATAAACCGGTCGGGCATAATGATCTCCCCGTCGCACACCAGTCGCGTGAGGATCTCATCGTATCCCTTCCCTGCCGCATCGCGGATCGGCTGGGCGTACAGCACCAGACCGTCTTCCGCCAGCGCACGTTTAATTTGCCCCAGTAGCAGAACACGTTCGGTGGTCTGCCCCGAGACGGTGCCCATACTGTTGTTCAGCGCCAGCACGCGCCGCGATTCACAGGCCTGCTCTGCCAGCCAGCTGAGCTGGCCCAGAGTATGGTGCAGATCGCTGTCGTTACCGTCGATGACATCCCAGGCAGCGCCGAATTCCAGCTCCAGCACCGCGTTGTGCCAGCCAAACTTGACGTGGTTCAGCATATTGACGATATGGCTCAGCCGCTGCGCCGTCTCCGGACCGTACAGCACCAGGGCGAGCTCACTTCCGGGCATCTGAAACGCCTTCTCTCCCGGCTGCAGCAGCGACTGAAGATGGCGAACGACCAGCCGCTTGCAGTGTACGCGCATCATCATGCCGTAGTGACGGCTCAGGAATTCAAGGTTCGCCATCCGCAGGCAGCAGAGGCTGGCCTGCTGAACATCCGTCAGGCTCGCCTCCAGCGCCCGCAGATTGGGTAAACCCGTCAGCGGATCGGTTAACGCCTGGGCGTGCCATTTCCGCCTAATCCGCTGGCTGTGCTGGAAAATGTTCAGCATGTAGAGCAGGCAGATAGAAAAGGAGATCAGCACCGACAGAACGAAGGCAAGCGCGTATTCCGTACTCACACCATGGAGGAAGTTGTTGTTACTGGCCAGCAACAGGAGCGCACAGAGAGCCCAGCTTAGCGACAGCACGGGGTAACTTAGCTTGCGGATACCGACGGTAAACAGAATAAAAATGATCGGTACCAGATAACCGGCAATATAGCCCGAGCTAATCGGCAGGCACAGCGCGGCCACGACCAGCGCCAGTCCGCAGAGCCAGGAGAACGCAAAAAGGCGGTTGCCGGGCAACAATAGCGTTCCGGTACTTTTTCGCCACAGCACTCGCGCATAGCGAGGATTCAGTATCACCCGCAGAGGAAAATAGAACAGCATAGTAAAAATGAGTACCGCGCCAATCAGGCTCTGCACGTCAACAATGGTGTATATCGCGGACGCAGAGGCAAAATACGGCGAGACGGAGACCGGGTAATCCAGGTACTCTCCGGTCAGGTACATCGTTCCTTTGAGCAGGATCGGCGCCACAAATCCGAACCAGAAAATGCGCTCTCCCATATGCCAGTTTGGCAGACCAAAGCGCCAGCGCGGCCCGAGCCGCCAGCGGACCACAACGCAAATGGCAAGAAACGCGGAGAGCTGACAAAACAGCAGCAGAGCGGCCTGAACCAGGGATAAGTCGAAATACCAGCAGTTGGTGATGGCAAAACCGATAATCAGCGGCAGCACGGCGTGACGCCCGAAAAGTAGCATCATTGACATCATGACGCTCATCGGCAGCCATGCCAGATGAATACCGTGATTATCAATAATGGCCTGCGGGGAGAGTGTGCGTGAGACGGGAATAAAAATAATGCACAGCAACAATGCCAGCGCAAACTTTCTAAAGTAAATCGAGTTATTGTTGCCCATTTCCGTTAAAAAACGACCTCATCCTGAGCGTTATCTGTGCGATGATAGTAGGTTTATTCATTCTGCGAAGCAAGTTACACAGGCGAATATCCCTTTGCGAAGGGCGGTTTTAGGATTTTCCTATCGAAAAACGTAATCTGCAGATATAAAAAACCCCCGCCATCGGGCGAGGGTTTAAATTTTGGTGGAGCTAAGCGGGATCGAACCGCTGACCTCTTGCATGCCATGCAAGCGCTCTCCCAGCTGAGCTATAGCCCCACAGTATGTTTACGCACAAATTCTGATGGGAGCAGAATTTGGTGGAGCTAAGCGGGATCGAACCGCTGACCTCTTGCATGCCATGCAAGCGCTCTCCCAGCTGAGCTATAGCCCCGTTGCGTAAAGCCTGTCGTGTTGACGGGCGGCATAATATGAATTCCGCCCGCGAGTGTCAACGGCAAAATTGAATCATTCCTTTCAACCGCTGAAAAAGCAGACAAATGAATCACTTTGCGACGCAGCCCGTAGCCTTGAGTTAAACCGGTCACGTTTTCACGTAAAATGATGTTATAAAGTAATCCATTAATTCCCCCACCACGACTCAGGATTTGGCATGATCAAGGAGAGAATGACGCCGGAGGAGCTGGCAAGGCTCACGGGCTATAGTCGACAAACCATTAATAAATGGGTGCGAAAGGAGGGGTGGGAAACCTCACCAAAACCGGGCGTGCAGGGAGGAAAAGCGCGTCTGGTTCACGTCGACGATCAGGTTCGTGAATTTATCCTCAGTGCCCAGCGTGACAGTAATGATACCCCCAGCTATCCACAGATTGCCGTTAATGACTCCGCTTTTGACGCCCTGCTCATCTCTCTTGCAAAGGAGATGACGGATGTGGAGCAAAAACAGCTGACCTCTCTGTTGCTACGCGAAGGTATCTCAGGCTTGTTACAGCGCCTGGGCATACGTAGTCAGCAGTCATGAACAGGTTACGTAGTAAAATGACCACGGCGGAACTGGCCGACTGTCTGGGCGTCGCACGCCAGACGATTAACCGCTGGACGCGCGAACGGGGCTGGAGCACCGAGCCGATTCACGGCGTTAAAGGCGGACGTGCCCGGCTTGTTCATATTGACCAGGACGTTAAAGACTTCCTCGCCAGTACCACCGCGATCCATCAACAGAGCCAGCACGATCGGGCCGATGAACAGCGACAGGACTACGCCAGTCGCCCTTTAAACCCGGCGCTAAATCAGATTCACATCGCGCTGGATAATATGACGCAGGATGAACAGCAGCAGCTGGCACAGCTACTGCTCCAGGACGGTATTTCGGGCCTGCTGCTGCGTCTGGGGATCCGTAATCAGACACTATGAACAGACTACCGGATAAAATGACCACCGCCGAACTGGCTGACTACCTGGGCATCGCACGCCAGACGGTTAGCCGCTGGACGCGGGAACAGGGCTGGAGCACGGAAGCGATTCCAGGCATCAAAGGTGGCCGTGCACGCCTGATTCATATTGACCAGAACGTGCGGCATTTCCTGGCGAATACCACCGCGTTACGCCAGCAAACGTCCCGGGTCGAAGAGCCCCGCCTGGACTACCTTTCTGAATCCGACAGTCAGGCGCTGCGGCAAATTACCCATGCGCTGCATAATATGACGCCGGATGAACAGCAGCGGCTGGCGCTGCTGCTGGTCAGAGAAGGCCTTCACGGCTTCCTGCATCGTCTGGGTATCGGACAGGCAGAATAAAAAAACGGCAGGGCACAAGCCCTGCCGTTTTTGTCTGGCGAAAGCGAACTTACTGCTGCGCTTCACGCTCGGCGATAAAGCCCAGGGCCTTGTTGATACGCTCAACGCTGCGGGTTTTACCGATCGCATGGACGGTGACATCCAGCCCAGGAGACTGACCGGCACCGGTCACGGCCACGCGCAGCGGCATCCCCACTTTACCCATCCCCACTTCCAGCTCGTCGGCGGTCGCCTGAATCGCCTGGTGGACATTTTCCGCCGTCCAGTCGCTCAGTGCGGCCAGCTTATCGCGCACCACTTCCAGCGGCTGACGCGCAACCGGACGCAGGTGTTTTTTCGCAGCATCGGCGTCGAACTCGGCGAAATCTTCGTAGAAGTAACGGCAGCTTGCCGCCATCTCTTTCAGGGTCTTGCAGCGCTCACCCAGCAGTTTCACCAGCTCGGCCAGCTGCGGGCCATTGCGGGTATCGATATTTTCCTGCTCGATATGCCACTGCAGATGGGTCGCCACATATTCCGGCGCCAGGGTATTAATATAGTGGTGGTTCAGCCACTGCAGCTTTTCCGTATTGAACGCGCTGGCAGATTTGCTGACCGCGCCCAAAGAGAACAGCTTGATCATCTCTTCACGGCTGAAGATTTCCTGATCGCCGCTGGACCAGCCCAGACGCACCAGGTAGTTAAGCAGCGCTTCCGGCAGATAACCGTCGTCGCGATACTGCATGACGCTGACCGCACCGTGGCGTTTAGAGAGCTTTTTACCGTCGTCGCCGTTGATCATCGAAACGTGCGCATACACCGGCACCGGTGCATTCAGCGCTTTCAGAATGTTGATCTGACGCGGGGTGTTGTTGATATGGTCTTCGCCACGTACGACGTGGGTAATTTCCATATCCCAGTCGTCCACCACGACGCAGAAGTTGTAGGTGGGTGCGCCATCGGTACGGCGGATGATCAGGTCATCGAGCTCCTGGTTACTGAACTCGATCGGGCCACGGATCTGATCGTCGAAGATCACCGAGCCTTCCTGCGGGTTAGCGAAACGCACAACACAGGGTTCATCATCGGCATGGTGGCTGTGATCGTGGAGGCAGCGGCCGTCGTAGCGCGGCTTTTCACCTTTGGCCATCTGCTCTTCACGCAGGGTGTCCAGGCGCTCTTTCGAGCAGTAGCATTTATAAGCCGTGCCGACCTTCAGCATCTCATCAATCACCGCGTTATAGCGGTCAAAACGTTTAGTCTGGAAATACGGACCCTCATCCCACTCCAGGCTCAGCCAGTTCATGCCATCCATGATGGCATCGATAGCCTGCTGGGTTGAGCGCTCAAGATCGGTATCTTCAATACGCAGCACAAACTCACCGCCATGATTGCGGGCGAAGAGCCAGGAGTACAGTGCAGTGCGGGCACCACCGACGTGCAGATAACCGGTCGGGCTGGGCGCGAAGCGGGTTTTGATTTTCATGAAAAGGCCTTACGTTGATAAAGATGCCGACAAGCGGCAAGTTCTGTAAATCTTCAGTGGGCAATATTCTATCACCGTGGGCTAATTCCTCAATCTTGTTCCCGATTTCTGCTGCTTTCCGGCTATTTTTGTTTAGAAATCATGCTCCGCCGCCTGCATCATCGCCGCATTGCCTAATTTTACGACGAACAAACAAAATCTTTAGAAAATGCGTTGACTCATTTTCAACTCTCCCTATAATGCGACTCCACACAGCGGGGGTGATTAGCTCAGTTGGTAGAGCACCTCCTTTACACGGAGGGGGTCGGCGGTTCGAGCCCGTCATCACCCACCATCTACTTCGGTAGGCTCCGCAGTGTAGATAAAGATTTGAGACATGGGCGATTAGCTCAGTTGGTAGAGCATCTCCTTTACACGGAGGGGGTCGGCGGTTCGAGCCCGTCATCGCCCACCATATCTCAGAACGTTATCGTAGCAGTACCGAAATGGGTGATTAGCTCAGTTGGTAGAGCACCTCCTTTACACGGAGGGGGTCGGCGGTTCGAGCCCGTCATCACCCACCATTCGGGTCGTTAGCTCAGTTGGTAGAGCAGTTGACTTTTAATCAATTGGTCGCAGGTTCGAATCCTGCACGACCCACCAATGTAAAAAAGCGCCCTAAAGGCGCTTTTTTGCTATCTGCGATTTGAAAAATATTTCCACGTCAGTGGTTTTACTTAAAGCCATATTTATCACCAAAAGCCTTCCAGAATCCATCGCTAAAAATCGCCCTTACGCAAATCAAAACAGTAATAAAACACTATATTTATCAGTCGTTAAACCGCGTTACACGTATCCATAATTTATCCTTAATGTGCCGATATTATCCATCCTGCGTTTTTGCGTGAACGCCATTCAAGTCGGGCGCGATTAGGCCGATAACACTGTTTTATGGCAAGAAAGGAGATTGCAATGACAACTATTTCAACAACGGCAGCATCCGCACAAAGCAGCAGCACTGGCAGCAGCCAGGCCTCCAGCGGGAATGATATTGCTTCACAAATCAGTCGAGTGACGCAGCAGATCACAAAGCTGACTCAGCAGCTGAAAGACGTCGCCAATGGTGAGGGCGCCGCTGAAGCGAAGCAGAAACAGGCTCAGATTATTCAGTCCCAGATTCAGATGCTGCAGGCTCAGCTGGCCCAGCTTCAGCGCCAGCAGGCTGAAGAAGCTCAGCAAAAGCAATCGCAGCAGCAGGTTCAGCAGGGCAAAACAGAAGGCGTTAACAAGCCTTCCGACGAACATCAGATTGATATCTATATCTGATTAAACAGCGGATCGTCCTCACGGGCCTGGTTTAAACACCGGGCCTGTTCTCTCACCACATCCCACAACGCCTGCGCGGCCCCCGACAGCGAGCGATTTTTGCGTCGCACCAGCATGATTTTGCGCTGCACCTCCGGCACCAACCGTTTGACCACCAGCTGGCTGCCCTGGGGCAGAGGTAGCGCCAGGGCGGGCAGCACGCTAATACCAATTCCCGCCTCGACCATCGGAAAGAGCGTTGCCGGATGACCAATCTCCTGCACAATGCTGGCCTGCACGCCAAAATGAGATAATGCGGCATCAATAAGCGGCCGACTTCCCGACGCATAATCCTGTACCACCAGCCGCGCGCCTTCTAACGCCGACCAGGACACATCCGCCAGCGATGCCCAGGGGTGATCGTTGCGGCACAGCAGGAAGAAGGGTTCCTGCAAAATCTCTTCAATCTCCAGATCGCCTGCCGGACCGGGATCGATAACGATCCCAAAATCGACCTCCCCGTGACGAATACTTTCCAGCACCCACTGCTGAGGCCTGTCGTGAAGGACAAAGTCAATTTCCGGGTAAAGCCGGTTGCTGCTGGCAATACACTGGGGGATAAGATGCGCGGAGATCGTCTGGCTGGCCGCAACGCGCACTGTCCCGGTCAGCTGCTGCCCCACCCGACCGGCTTCGCGCAGGGTGCTGCTGAGCTCTTCCAGCAGCCGTTCAAGCCGCACCGCCAGCTGCTGGCCAGCCTCGGTCAGTACCACTTCCCGGGTGGTGCGATCCAGCAGCCGCACGCCGGTTTGCCGCTCCAGCTCTTTAATGCTGTGGCTAACGGCGGACTGGCTCAGGCCAATCATGTCCCCTGCCCGACTAAAGCTTTTGGCCTGCGCGACCATAACAAACACGCGTAGCTGACGTATGGAGTAATTCATTTGATAAATTCATGAATGGATGCAATAAATCAATTTTATTTCTCAAAGTAGAATAAGCACAATAGCAACATCGACTTTGTGGAGTGCCTATGAACATCTTTCGTATTCTCGATCCCTTTACGCTGACCCTGGTAGCGGTCGTCCTGCTGGCCTCCTTCTTCCCGGCAACCGGCGGATTTGTCCCCTTTTTCGAAGGGCTGACCACCGCCGCCATCGCCCTGCTGTTCTTTATGCACGGCGCAAAACTGTCGCGTGAGGCGATTATTGCCGGGGGCAGTCACTGGCGGCTCCATCTGTGGGTGATGTGCAGCACCTTTATTCTCTTCCCGGCGCTGGGCGTGCTCTTTGCCTGGTGGGCACCGATTAACGTCAGCCAGGAGCTGTATACCGGCTTCCTGTACCTCTGTATCCTGCCCGCCACAGTTCAGTCGGCTATCGCCTTTACGTCGCTTGCGGGCGGTAATGTCGCGGCGGCGGTCTGCTCGGCATCGGCATCCAGCCTGCTGGGTATTTTCCTGTCACCTCTGCTGGTCGGGCTGCTGATGGATATGCACGGCGCGGAAGGCAATCTGGAGCAGGTGGGCAAGATTATGCTGCAGCTGCTGCTGCCGTTTGTGCTCGGTCATCTCTCCCGTCCGTGGATCGGCGACTGGGTGTCACGCAATAAAAAATGGATATCAAAAACCGACCAGACATCGATTCTTCTGGTGGTTTACTCCGCCTTTAGTGAAGCGGTGGTGAACGGTATCTGGCACAAGGTGGGCGTGGGGTCGCTGCTGTTTATCGTGGTGGTCAGTATCGTACTGCTGGCGATTGTGATTGCGGTGAATATATTCGTTGCGCGCAAATGCGGCTTTAACAAGGCGGACGAAATTACGATTGTCTTCTGCGGGTCGAAAAAGAGCCTCGCCAACGGGATCCCGATGGCCAACATTCTGTTCCCGACCTCGGTTATCGGGATGATGGTGCTGCCGCTGATGATTTTCCACCAGATCCAGCTGATGGTCTGCGCCGTGATGGCGCGACGCTACAAACGTCAGGGCGAAAAACTGGCGCAGGAGCAGGCCCGCGCCGTAAAAAGCTGAGGTTACTTCTTGAGGGGCTGAACCAGGTGGCTCAGCCCTTCGCTTTTAATCAGCAGCGTGACGGCCATCAGCTCGCCAAGCTTGCCCGCCGGAAACTGGTCCTTGCGGGCAAACCACAGCAGATACTCTTCCGGCACATCGATCAACCTGCGGCCTTTGTATTTACCAAAGGGCATCTCGGTATTGGCAATCTCAATCAGCTGCGTCTTATCCATTTTACTCTCCCAGCAGGCGGATCATTTCGGCCTCGTCGATCACCTCGATACCCAGCTCCTGCGCTTTGGCAAGCTTAGATCCCGCCGCTTCACCCGCGATCACCAGATCGGTTTTCTTCGATACGCTCCCCGCCACTTTGGCACCCAGCGCCAGCAGACGCGCCTTCGCATCATCGCGGGACATCAGGCTCAGGCTACCGGTCAGGACCACGGTTTTCCCGGCGAACGGGCTGTCGATCTCTTCCGCCTTAATAACGACAGGCGCAGGCCAGTGAACGCCCGCCACCTCGACCAGCTGGCGGATCACATCCCGGTTGCTCTCTTCCGCGAAGAAGTTAAACACGTGAGTGGCTACCACAATGCCAACGTCGGGCACTTTCTGCAGTTCTTCAATGCTGGCTGCCTCAAGGGCGTCAAGGCTGCCAAAATACGCGGCCAGACCGGCTGCGGTCGCCTCGCCCACTTCGCGGATACCCAGCGCATAGAGGAAGCGTGCAAACGTGGTTTCTTTGGATTTCTCCAGCGCGTTAACCGTATTTTGTGCCGACTTAGGCCCCATCCGGTCAAGCCCGGTCATCAGCCCCGCCGTGAGTTTGAACAAATCCGCCGGGGTTTTGACGTACTCTTTCTCAACCAGCTGATCGATAATTTTATCGCCCATGCCGTCAACGTCCAGCGCCCGACGGGAGACGAAGTGCTTAAGCGCCTCTTTACGCTGCGCCCCGCAAATCAAGCCCCCGGTACAGCGGGTCACCGCCTCGCCTTCTACGCGTTCAACGTCGGAACCGCAAACCGGGCACTGTTCAGGGAACTGGATTTCACGCGTCTCTTCCGGGCGTTCAGAGAGGATCACGTTCACCACCTGCGGGATCACATCCCCGGCGCGGCGGATCACCACCTTATCGCCAATACGCAGGCCAAGACGCGCGATTTCATCGGCGTTGTGCAGGGTCGCATTGCTGACCAGCACGCCCGCAACCTGTACCGGCTCAAGACGCGCCACCGGCGTAATCGCCCCGGTTCTCCCGACCTGGAACTCAACGTCGCGAACAAAGGTCATCTGCTCCTGGGCCGGGAATTTAAAGGCTACCGCCCAGCGAGGCGCACGGGCGACGAAGCCCAGCTGCTCCTGCAAATCCAGCGCGTTGACTTTAATCACCACCCCGTCGATATCAAAGCCCAGCGTCGGCCGGTCTTCCTGCACGCGGTGGTAGAAGTCCAGCACCGCCTGCGGGGAGTCGCAAAGCTGCACGCGGTCGCTGACCGGCAAGCCCCACGCCTTAAACTGCTGCAGGCGTCCCATATGGCTGCGCGGCAGTTCGCCGCCTTCCAGCAGACCGACGCCGTAGCAGAAGAAAGTGAGCGGTCGCTTCGCGGTAATACGCGGGTCGAGCTGACGCAGCGATCCTGCCGCCGCGTTGCGCGGATTAGCAAAGAGTTTGCCGCCGCTGCGGCGCGCATCCTCGTTAATTTTTTCAAAACCGGCCTGGGGTAAAAAGACCTCGCCGCGCACTTCCACCCGCGCCGGGATATTCTCACCGACCAGCTTCAGAGGAATGGCGCGGATAGTGCGCACGTTAGCGGTAATATCTTCTCCGGTGGTGCCATCACCCCGGGTCGCGGCACGCATCAGGATCCCGTTTTCATACAGAAGACTGACCGCCAGGCCATCGAGCTTCAGCTCACAGCACCAGACCAGCTCATCGGCATTTTTCAGCCGATCCTGGACGCGCTTATTAAAGGCCAGGAAGCTCTCTTCATCGAAGACGTTATCCAGCGACAGCATCGGCACTTCGTGGCGCACCTGACCGAAAGCCGTCAGCGGCGCGGCACCGACGCGCTGGGTAGGCGAATCCGGGGTGATCAGATCCGGATGCTGCGCTTCCAGTTCTTTAAGCTCACGCATCAGCCGGTCGTACTCCGCATCCGGGAGTTCCGGGGCATCCATAACGTGATAGAGATATTCATGATGGCGAAGCGTGGTTCGCAGGTTAGCTAGCTGTAGTTCAATTGATTCCATATCACACCATCAATGATAAAAAACCCCCGACAGGCGGGGGTTCAGGGAAGGTTAGCGAAGCACAAACAATCAGGCGTTGGCTTCTTTCACTTCGCGGATGCGGTCCTGATACTCGCGCAGTTTCTGCGGCGTCATCATCCGACGCTGATCGTCAAGCACCACCCCACCGACTTCATCGGCGATATACTGGGCGGACTGAAGCATCAGCTTAAAGTTTTGCAGCTCGTCGCCGTAGGACGGGACCTGCATAAAGATAGTAATACCCGGCGTCGTCAAGCCGACCATCGCTTCCGGATCGAACGTTCCCGGTTTCACCATGTTAGCGAGGCTGAACAGCACGGAGCCGCTGCCGTCCGGGCTGAGATGACGGTGGAAAATATTCATATCGCCGAACTTAAAGCCCGCCTGCAGAATGCTGTTCAGCAGGATCTCGCCGTTCAGTTCTGTACCATGATGGGCGGCGACGTTCATGACAATCACCGTTTCTTTAAGCTGCGGCTTCTCTTCCACAACAGGCTCGGGCTCGACAACCGGTTCCGGATGAGGCTGCGGCGCAGGTTCCACTACCGGCTGAGGTGACTCGACAGGCTGTGGAGCGGCGACGGGCTGTACGTGAACAGGCTGCTGCGGTGCAGGAGGCTGTTCCGGCTCTGCCACCGGCTGTGGCTGATACTGCTGCGGCTCGGGCTGATGCACGGGCGGCGCCTGGCGCGGCTGCGGCGACTCGTATGGCGGCTGGTACTGGTGCGCAGGCTGACGCGGCGCATCCTGCACGCTCGTAGCCGTTTCCGGCGCATGATTAACCCGGTGAACACGGACTTCACCCACGCCTTCAACGGCGTCGTCGTCTAAGCCATCTATATCCGGCTCATCGTCGTCACGTCGTGACTTCATGCGTTTGATGGGACGATCGCGAAACAGTGAAGAGCGCTCTTTTCGGCTGGTCCAGAAACCGTGAACCAGTAAAGCGATTATGGCGATCGCGCCAACAATGATTAATATCAGACGCAAATCCTGCATCATTATATTCTCTGTTGTTCTAACACCTTGCCACCACGGCAAACATTTACTCACTAAGAGTATTTGCCGATTACGTCAAGTGCAAGTGCAGGCACGAGATTCCACCTATAAAGATGAAAGAAAATGCGTTTTTAGCTCTTTTTTCGAACATTTCCGAGCTGGTCATCCTCCGCCAGACGGATATTATAGGCAGGCATTTTTTGCGGTTGTATATAAAGGAGCATCACCCGACCATGGTTTCCCCTTCCGTAAGCTCATCCCGAAGCGGCCTCTGGTATCTCTCTCAGGGCTTTAAATTGATCGCCCTGCCGGGTATCCGTCGCTTTGTGATTCTGCCCCTGCTGATCAACATTGTGCTGATCGGCGGCGCTTTCTGGTGGCTCTTTACCCAACTGGGTAGCTGGATCCCCGCCCTGATGAGCCACGTGCCCGACTGGCTACAGTGGCTAAGCTACCTGCTCTGGCCGATTGCGGTCCTGTCGATCCTGCTGGTGTTCGGCTACCTCTTCTCGACGCTTGCCAACTGGATAGCCGCCCCGTTCAACGGGCTGCTGGCCGAACAGCTTGAGGCCAGGCTGACCGGCGCAACGCCGCCGGATACCGGGATTGCCGACGTCATGAAAGACCTGCCGCGGATCATGAAGCGCGAATGGCAAAAGCTGGCGTGGTATCTGCCCCGCGCCCTGCTCCTGCTGATGCTCTATTTTATTCCCGGGATCGGCCAGACCGCTGCGCCAGTACTGTGGTTCCTGTTCAGCGCCTGGATGCTCTCCATTCAGTACTGTGACTACCCGTTTGATAACCATAAAGTGCCGTTTAAAGCGATGCGCGAAGCGCTGGCAACGCAAAAAGGCACCACCCTGCAGTTTGGCGCATTGATCAGCCTCTTCACCCTGGTTCCCCTGCTGAATCTGGTGATAATGCCGGTGGCGGTGTGCGGCGCAACGGCAATGTGGGTCGACTGCTATCGCCCACGGCATGCGCTCTGGAAGTAAACCACTGACGAAGGCTGGTCCATTAGGCTAATAGCGGTGGTTTATTCCACCGCTTATTCCATACTGGTAACCATTATTTCCCCACAGCATATAGATATGCGAATTCCTTACTTCCGCATATTTCGTAAGCGGGTATGCTGTGTTCGTTCCCAAATTTCATACAGTTAAGGACGGGCTATGAGTAAGATTTTTGAAGATAACTCTCTGACAATAGGTCATACGCCGCTGGTTCGACTGAACCGAATCGGTAATGGACGCATCCTGGCGAAGGTCGAGTCGCGTAACCCCAGCTTCAGCGTCAAATGCCGTATCGGTGCCAATATGATTTGGGATGCCGAAAAACGCGGCGTGCTGAAAGCCGGCATTGAACTGGTTGAACCGACCAGCGGTAACACCGGTATTGCTCTGGCCTACGTCGCGGCTGCGCGTGGCTACAAGCTGACGCTGACCATGCCGGAAACGATGAGCGTGGAACGCCGTAAGCTGCTGAAAGCGCTGGGCGCGAACCTGGTGCTGACCGAAGGCGCGAAAGGCATGAAAGGCGCGATTCAGAAAGCGGAAGAGATTGTCGCCAGCGACCCGTCTAAGTTCCTGCTGCTGCAGCAGTTCAGCAACCCGGCCAACCCGGAAATACACGAAAAAACCACCGGCCCGGAAATCTGGGAAGACACCGATGGTCAGGTTGACGTCTTTATCTCCGGCGTCGGCACCGGCGGTACGCTGACCGGCGTCTCCCGCTTTATTAAAGGCACAAAAGGCAAAACCGACCTGATCACCGTCGCGGTTGAACCTACCGACTCTCCGGTTATCGCCCAGGCGCTGGCCGGTGAAGAGCTCAAGCCAGGCCCGCATAAAATTCAGGGTATTGGCGCCGGCTTTATTCCGGGCAACCTCGATCTGAAACTGGTGGATAAAGTCGTCGCCATCACCAACGAAGAGGCGATCTCTACCGCCCGTCGTCTGATGGAAGAAGAAGGTATTCTGGCGGGGATCTCCTCTGGTGCGGCAGTGGCGGCAGCCCTGAAGCTTCAGGAAGATGAAGCCTTTACCAACAAGAATATTGTCGTTATCCTACCGTCCTCGGGCGAGCGTTATTTAAGCACCGCACTGTTTGCCGATCTCTTCACTGAGAAAGAACTGCAACAGTAGTGTCTTAATGTAAATATCGCGTAAAAAAGCACCTGAGAGGGTGCTTTTTTGTGGCGCACTTCAAATTTTTACCTCCCCTGGCATTGCTTAGCCCTCTCTGCTCTGGTATTTAACCAGCTATATTTATTTCGATGCGCGAAATTAATCGGAAAAGTGGGATCTCTGAGGCTGAATCGATTTTAGAATGTGGTTCAGATATCGCTTTCGCGGCATAATGCTAAACGACGCGCAAAACGTCAGCGGTGAGACTCTCCCGCATCGATTAACGCCAGTACTGACAATACAGGCTAAAGTGAAGCCACCAGGCTAGACTTTAGTTCCACAACACTAAACCTATAAGTTGGGGAAATACAATGTTCCAGCAAGAAGTTACTATTACCGCTCCGAACGGTCTGCACACCCGCCCTGCCGCTCAGTTTGTTAAAGAAGCTAAAGGCTTCACTTCTGAGATCACTGTGACCTCCAACGGCAAAAGCGCCAGCGCGAAAAGCCTGTTCAAACTGCAGACTCTGGGTCTGACTCAGGGCACCGTTGTGACCCTCTCCGCCGAAGGCGAAGATGAGCAAAAAGCAGTTGAGCATCTGGTTAAACTGATGGCTGAGCTCGAGTAAGACTTTCCGGGTTCGTTTAAATATCAGTCACAAGTAAGGTAGGGTTATGATTTCAGGCATTTTAGCATCCCCGGGAATCGCTTTCGGCAAAGCACTGCTGCTGAAAGAAGATGAGATTGTCATCGACCGGAAGAAAATTTCTGCCGATAAAGTTGAGCAGGAAATTGAGCGTTTTCTGAGCGGCCGCGCCAAGGCGTCTGAGCAGCTGGAAGCGATCAAAACGAAAGCTGGCGAAACGTTCGGTGAAGAAAAAGAAGCCATCTTCGAAGGGCACATCATGCTGCTCGAAGATGAGGAGCTGGAGCAGGAAATCATAGCCCTGATTAAAGATAAGAGCATGACTGCCGACGCGGCAGCGCATGAAGTTATCGAAGGTCAGGCGACCGCGCTGGAAGAGCTTGACGATGAATACCTGAAAGAGCGTGCGGCTGACGTACGCGACATCGGTAAGCGTCTGTTACGCAACATCCTCGGCCTGGCCATTATCGACCTTAGCTCCATTCAGGACGAAGTTATTCTGGTTGCAGCCGACCTGACGCCGTCAGAAACCGCGCAGCTGAATCTGAAAAAGGTTCTGGGCTTTATTACCGATATCGGTGGCCGTACTTCGCATACCTCCATCATGGCGCGTTCCCTGGAACTGCCGGCCATCGTGGGCACCGGTAGCATCACCTCTCAGGTGAAAAGCGGCGACTATCTGATCCTCGATGCGGTCAACAACCTGGTTTACGTCAACCCGACCAACGAAGAGATCGAAACCCTGCGCAGCGTGCAGGCTCAGGTTGCGGAAGAGAAAACCGAACTGGCTAAGCTGAAAGACCTGCCGGCAATCACCCTTGATGGCCACCAGGTTGAAGTTTGCGCCAACATTGGTACCGTGCGCGATGTCGCGGGTGCCGAGCGTAACGGTGCCGAAGGCGTTGGCCTGTACCGTACCGAATTCCTGTTTATGGACCGCGACTCTCTGCCGACTGAAGAAGAGCAGTTTGCCGCCTACAAAGCCGTTGCTGAGGCCTGTGGCTCTCAGGCGGTGATTGTACGTACCATGGACATCGGCGGCGACAAAGAGCTGCCGTACATGAATTTCCCGAAAGAAGAGAACCCGTTCCTCGGCTGGCGTGCCATCCGTATCGCAATGGATCGTAAAGAGATCCTGCGTGACCAGGTTCGCGCTATCCTGCGCGCCTCTGCTTTCGGTAAACTGCGCATTATGTTCCCGATGATCATCTCCGTTGAAGAAGTGCGTGCACTGAAAGCCGAGATCGAGAATTACAAACAGGAACTGCGTGACGAAGGTAAAGCCTTTGACGAAACGATCGAGATCGGCGTGATGGTGGAAACACCGGCCGCTGCGGTTATCGCACGTCATCTGGCGAAGGAAGTTGATTTCTTTAGTATCGGCACCAATGATTTAACACAGTACACCCTGGCGGTTGACCGTGGTAATGATATGATTTCCCATCTTTACCAGCCGATGTCGCCATCCGTACTGAACCTGATCAAGCAAGTTATTGATGCATCTCATGCCGAAGGTAAATGGACCGGTATGTGTGGTGAGCTTGCAGGCGATGAACGTGCTACACTTCTGTTGCTGGGAATGGGTCTGGACGAGTTCTCTATGAGCGCCATTTCTATTCCGCGCATTAAGAAGATTATCCGTAACACGAACTTCGAAGATGCGAAGGTTTTAGCAGAGCAGGCTCTTGCTCAACCGACAACGGACGAGTTAATGACGCTGGTTAACAAGTTCATTGAAGAAAAAACAATCTGCTAATCCACCAGATGCGGCCCAAATTACTGCTTAGGAGAAGATCATGGGTTTGTTCGATAAACTGAAATCTCTGGTTTCTGATGACAAGAAAGACACCGGAACTATTGAGATTATTGCTCCGCTTTCTGGCGAGATCGTCAATATCGAAGACGTGCCGGATGTCGTATTCGCGGAAAAAATCGTTGGTGACGGTATCGCCATCAAGCCGACCGGTAACAAAATGGTTGCGCCGGTTGATGGTACTATTGGCAAAATCTTCGAAACCAACCACGCGTTTTCTATCGAATCCGACAGCGGCATCGAGCTGTTTGTCCACTTCGGTATCGACACGGTTGAACTGAAAGGCGAAGGCTTCAAGCGTATTGCTGAAGAAGGCCAGCGCGTGAAAGTGGGCGACCCGGTAATCGAATTTGACCTGGCCCTGCTGGAAGAGAAAGCAAAATCCACGCTGACGCCGGTTGTTATCTCCAACATGGACGAGATCAAAGAGCTGATCAAACTGTCCGGTAGCGTTACCGTGGGTGAAACCCCGGTTATCCGCATCAAGAAGTAATCTTTTCGGGCGTAACGCCTGTCAGTTAAGATTTTGAAAGAGGCCGCAATGCATTATATTGCGGCCTCTTTTTTACCGTCAGCCTGGCAGCCTTGTTAATCCCTCAATAAGAGCGCCACGCCACCAGGCATAGTCATGGCCACCGGTATATATCGCAAGTTCGCTTTTAACACCTTCCGCCATCAGCTGCTTATGAAGTGCCTTGATATGAGGCACTGTTGCCCCCTCCAGAGAGCCGACACAAAGTTGTATTGCAACCTCTTTTGGAGGGGAGGCAACAACGTAATCACTCACCCAGGATGAGTCCTGCTCGGTAAAATGCGACGGACGGCTGCCGCTATCAGGTTTCCACCACAGTGAGGGCGAATGGCTAATGATATGACCAAAGGTCTCTGGAGCATGTAAGGCGGCCATCAGCGCCGTTACGCCGCCAAGACTTTGTCCCACCAGTACAGTTTTCGCTCGACCAGCCCATTTTCTGTCAGGGTGCTCCATTTGCAGCCTGGGGATCAGATTTCTTGCGATGTCGAAGATAAGCGCAGTGTGTCCCCCCAGAATAGCGTTGCGGTCAGCTTCGCCCAGGTTATCAATTCCAAGAATTGCCATAGGGCCAATACGTCCGGTAAGCATGGCGGCTTCAATGGCGCTAATGATGCCAATATGATCGAACCAGGTTTCTGCATCAGGTAAAACCAGCAATCCCAATGGTTCGGACTTAAAGGCATCGGGAAGATACAGACGGACACGACGATGATGGCCTGTTACCCACTGCTCAGAAGCAACGAGAATGCCACGCATAGTCGTCGTCTCAATAGCTTCCCACTCTGGTTGCTCAGGTGCTAAATCCAGCGCCAGGATCGATTCACTGTATCCTCTGACGTTAATATCTGGCGTCTTGTTGAACGGGTCTGACTTGCCAATAATGGGTGTAAAACGGCTTCCAAGCTGCGAGACATCTTCGGGCAAGGTCGCCAGTGGGATTTCTACTATCGTATATGAACCACGGTAGAAGGCATCTATTTCTAGCGTTAACCACCAGATGTCGCTCCCTGCCACGTTAGTCATCATGCCTTTATCTACATCTTTTTTATCGGTCAGGCGGTTTAGACGAACATACACTCCCAACAATGGTTTTTTCGAGCGCCAGAGAAAGGTGACTTCACGACGATGATCCTTCGCTGAGCTCACTGTAACAAGGGGGACAGTGAGTGTGTCAATGGTATTCCAGAAGGCGATGCTATCAATCGCTGTAGGTGATACCAGCATGGCCCGCGACTGCCTGACGGTGTTGATGTTCTGCTGAGAGGGGATTATTTTCTGACTCATCGATATCCCGAAATATGAAATAAGTAAAAGATATAATTTTCCATGATCGGCCGGAAGAGATGATCACACGATGGCGCTTCCATGTTTCAATTTATTGCTAAGATACTGTGCAACCTCGGCGGGGGAAGGCTGTTGCGCCATTTCAGCTGCAACCTGTGCCGAAGCCTGTCGAAACTCATTGTTATTCAGAAAGGCGCTTACAAGGTCGCTCGTTAAGCCAGCATCGCCAGGAATGATTCCACACCCTCGGTCAGCAACAACTCTGGCATTCACAGGGCGGTCGGCTCCCAGCCCAAAAACAATCTGTGGTATGCCGCAGTGAAGAGACGTCAGAGTGTTGCCTGCTCCACCATGATGAATAAACCCATCTGCACCATTGAGAAATACCCCCATAGGGATCCAGTCCACCAGACGAACATTTTCGGGCAAACGCCCTAAGTCTGCACGCACATTCGGCGCAAGTTGTAAGATGATTTCGGCGTCCACCTCCTGTGCGGAATCCATGACCCAGGATATTAGATCAAGGCCGTCTGTCATCGGTTTTACCGTCCCCAGGCTCACCAGTAAGCGTTTTCGCTTCGGCGATCTTTCCCACCAGGTCTCCCAAACTGCACCGCCGTTATAGGGAACGTATTGCATAGGTATAATTGGTTCTCCCTCATTCTCGAGAATACTCATGCTCGGCGGTGTGATATCGATCCACGCAGCATCACGCGGCGGTGCTACAACACCATGACGGGCATATGCGTTTTCGAGAGAGCGTGTTACTCCTTTAATATGCCAGGGTGTATGCGCGAATCCCACAGTCTGCATCACTACCGGGATAGCAAACTTCGCCCCAAGTAACGGCCCGACCAGACCCAGCGGAGGATATACAATCAAGTCTGGTTTCCATTCGGCAGTAAGCTCAACCAGACGGTCAGTCATTTCATCGCTAAAAAATGAAAAATTACCGCTATTCGTACAGATAATGCCCTTCTTGCGACGCTCTTCCTGACGGCAATACTCGGCTTCAGAATTTAGCCCTGGAGCGGCATCGAAGGCCACGAGGCCTGCTTCAGCCGCTTTCAGAGCGAACTTCCCCCCGCTCGCGATCAGTACTTCATCTCCATTTGCACGAAAACCCTGGGCGAAAGAGAGAATGGGATACAGCAGGCCATATAAAGGGGGGCCAATAAATAGAATGCGCATGAGAACATTATTCTCGCTGGTAAATGATGTCGATGTTTTTAAAAATCGTGGCCGCAACCTAAACAATATTCATCTCCGCAGCCACAAGGGAGAACGGTTCCGCGCTGGCTGGAATAATCTTCAATGCCATCAGGAAATGATTTCAAATTGGTAATGATATCGAGCGATGATTCATTATTGTCGAATAAGGAAATACTAATACCCCGTTTCTTTAAGGCGGGAGGGGTAAACGATATAGCGGAAATTGATTTATCCATGTGGTCCGAACTCCATTTACAATAGCTCCTATGAAATGAATAAGAACTTGAAGTACCATTTCAATTTGGTGCGGATAAGTATGTATTGGTTCGACATCGTACGCTCACACTCTCAATCCCACAACCTATTTATGTATATTTGTGCGCGTAAAGCACACCTATGCATTGTCATCAACGCATTCGCATCATGGTTGATCTCCACACAACTACACCATGATAAAATAACATCCACCAAAATTTTGTTGATCCCCCTTCACAGCCACTTGCTATGGCATGAGATTATTCCCATTTCCTGCAGCGAATTTACAACATTACTGGTTCTGCAGCTGCCCATTACTTACCTTAGATCCATCCGAATTAAAATCTGCGCCATATCCTATCTCGCATCGCAGCAAAAAGGCAGCACCTCTACTCTCAGTCATATGAAACATAGAAATTTACCGCCTTAAGGGATAAGAGGCTGAAAAACGTCATAAGTACCATTTCCGCTCACCTCACAAGCATCAAAAACGGCCAGGATAAATAAAAACATTTAACCTAAAACACAGCAATAACAGCATGATACGAGAAAAAAAACAAAAAACCTCAACTTCGCCATAAAATAAAATCAGGAAAAGATTTGTTATATCTTTAAAGTGGGTGAACTAGCAATTTAATGCCTTTATATTTATCTATTTTTTTAAAAAAACTAATAATGAAAGTGCAGGTAAAATTTGAAAGACACTTGACACTGCAGGGATAATCAGGCATTTTTACAAACCATAATGAGAATCATTACCGGAAAGAAATAGCGAAGGATGCTGAAAGAAAATGAAAGTGCAGCCACAATCCGAATGCAACGATAATACTTCACAACGACAGTCAGACTATCCACTGGCTCTCATGGTGCTGATCATGCCGGTTATTATACAGGAGTATTTACTGTCGGCATTTTGATACCCACCAAAAAAGGTGGTTGAAACATGACGACCTCTGAGGATATCGTCACGGGTGCATGGATAATTATATTATATTGGAGTTGCTTAAATGGACTTAATTTCCGCCGTTTACTATTTTTTCCTCCCCTTCTCTACCCGTAAGTGTAAAAAAACACGCGGAAAATAAAAAATGATGCCCTCCCCATCGCTTTTCGACTTAAAAGATAATCTTGTCTCTTTTCCCGCTCATCGCGTTGAAAGCGCATTAATATGGTGTGCACATGATGTTTATAACGGTGCTGCTATACAAAATGAGTGCAGCTACCTGATTGATCCAGGCAGTCTTTCGTCTGAAAAAACATTTTACGCCGAACGCTATGGCGGAAATGGTATTCAGCGCAATGGTGGGGGAGCTCGTTGCGGTTTTGACGGCACGCATCAGGTTAAGGGAATTGGCGCTAACCTGCTCGTGGGCGTGGGGACAGACCGTGTCCACTCTAATGGTGCGCTCGGTGCAAATGTCGCAATTTACGAAGCGATCTGGGGTGAGACCCTATCCCGGATATTGCCTTACGGTGCCGTCAGGGCACGGGCCGTTTTGCTAACCGGGCACTATTTAAAGAATCCTACAGAACGCCCGCGAGCACCATTACGACGCGCTTTGATGGTCCGTGAACCAGTGGTGCGCCCTGCACACTTTGAACGGGCGCCGTACTTCCGTCCTATACCTGAATATGCCGAACGACTGATACACGATGCCCAGCGTGTCAGATCGATGATTCAACTGCTTCCTGCGAGTTTGCCTGTACCCGTTGCAGGATTCAGCAAAGAGGCATCTCGCGATCCTCAGCTTTACTGCATTGAAGGATTATGTGAACTTGCGCACCGTCAGGCATGGCAGTCCGGGTTTTGCAATGCGCGCTTCTTGAGACTCACTTCATCCCCATCAAATGTTGCCATGGATGGACGACTGCTCGATTTCAACGGACTGAGCAGTCTTTTCCCCGTGGATCATCGCTACGATTTTGAATACAAAATCAGATTCACAGAAATGATGAAAGATCCACCGATGTTAAGGCAGGGCTTAAGCGATCTCTGTTTGTACATGGGAAAGTACCTGTTCGATCCTCAATTCACTTCCCCCGCCCGCCAGGCGGTGGAGGAAGCGTTCACTCAAACCTTTGAAGAAGCCTTCTATCGTTGTTATCTGGAAATGTTTGGGATCCCTTCAGATATCCATCCCGGGGGAAAGCTGTCAGAAAGATTAAAACTGCTGGTTGGCAGCTTTGTCCGGCTGCTCAAGAGCCGCAGCACGGAGTGGTACTCCCCATGTCATGGCCCGTCGCGGCTTGAGAGTTTGGTGGTTTATCTGATCCACCGTAGCCAGGGGAAAATACTTCCTGGCTTTGACGATCTCGAACAGGATGCGCATTTTCAGGTGCTTCTCCCACTTTTCCGTGAGGCAATTTACAGTCATATACAGCATGTTCAGGAACAAGGTGGTGATTTCACTCTGGCAATCAAAAGCATAGAGAATCTTGCACGTCAAAGAACGAAATCCAGAAGACCAATAGATAAAGCCGCAATGTTCAAAGAGATCGATGATCTGCTGGCGACGTATGGCGATGAGCCTCTGACTCTGCGGGAAGCCTTTGCAGAGATGGAAGATAAAACGCTGGAATTTGCAACCCTGACTCTGAGCCGTCAGAGGCCCATCAGATATACAACGTGAAGGGACGTACATCATGCAGTTGCATATAAGGGAAACGATACAGGGCCGAAATGAGTGGACAGTGCATGAACAAATAGGATTTGCCGTGAGTTGTATGCTCCTTCATCGTAATTACAGTCTCTATCCCGTTCTTAGCATCCAGTACTGGACTGAATTCGCAATCCAGCATCAACAAATAAAGTTTCTCTTCGACACAAAAGGACAGCCTTTGGCCTATGTAACCTGGGCCTGCCTTGCACCTGATACTGAGAAGAGGTTGCTTAACGACCCTGAGTTTAGGCTGCACCACTCCGAATGGAATGAAGGTGGAAGGATATGGCTCCTCGATTTCTGTTGTAAGCCAGGGTTTTGCCAAAAAGCCGTTGAGTATCTCAAAGAGCTTCGCCCCTGGGGGCCGGGCGACGTTCGTTGGGTGAGTCGAAGAAAGAAGATCATGATGTTGCGTGAGTGCGAAGATTAACGAAAAGGATAGTGAAAGTGTTTCGTCAGGATGCAATTGAACATAAAAAAATGAAATGGCGGGGGCGCGCTATCCTGCTTCCAGGGGTCCCTCTATGGGTCACGGTTCTTGGGTGTTCATTTTTCATCATAGCCTTTCTCGTTTTCACCATTGGGGGAACCTATACGCGACGCGTCAACGTTAGCGGAGAAATCACCACGTGGCCACGCGCTGTCAACGTTTACTCAAACGTTCAGGGCTATGTGGTGAAACAGTTTGTTGTCGAAGGTCAGGCGATAAAAAAAGGCGATGCTATCTATCTGATTGATGTCAGTAAAAGTACAAGCAGTGGCGTTGTCAGCGACAGCCATCGACAGGATATAGAAAGCCAGCTGGTCCGTATTGATAGCATCATTACCAAATTAGAAGAGAGCAAGAAGACAACGTTGTCCACACTGGAGAAGCAACGTCTGCAGTATAAAAATGCCTTCGTGCGCTCGTCAGCGATCATAGGTCGTGCTGAGGAGGGCATAAAAATAATGAAAAATAACATGGAGAATTATAAAAACTATCAAACTAAAGGACTTATCAATAAAGATCAGTTGACAAACCAGGTCGCATTGTACTACCAGCAACAAAATAACTTTCTCAATCTGAGCGGGCAAAATGAGCAGAATGCTCTGCAAATCACAAACATTGAAAATCAAATTCATACGCAGGCCGCTGAGTTTGACAACAGAATCTATCAAATGGAACTGCAACGCTACGATTTGCAAAAAGAAAAAACCAATGCAGATATCGAGGGCGAAGTTATTATACGGGCATTATCCGACGGAAAAATAGATTCAATGAGTGTCACCACCGGACAAATGGTGAATGCTGGTGATAGTCTTTTGCAAATTATCCCCAAGAACATTGAAAATTATTTTCTGGTCATTTGGGTCCCGAATGACGCGGTTCCTTATATTTCGGTCAACGATCGGGTCAACGTGCGTTACGAAGCTTTTCCCGCAGAAAAATTCGGTCAGTTTGCAGCCACCGTATCTAGCATATCCAGAACACCAGCTTCGCCGCAGGAGATGTTGACTTATCCGGGAGCCCCCAAAAATACCCAGACTAGTTCTGTTCCCTGGTACCGGGTAATCGTCAGACCTGAAAAACAGGTTATTGCCTGGGATGAGAAAACATTGCCTCTCGAAAACGGAATGAAGGCACAAACCACATTGTTTCTCGAAACAAGGAAGATTTACCAGTGGATGCTTGCACCGTTCTACGACATGAAACACAGCGCTACAGGACCTGTACATGAATAGCGGAAGGTTCAAATCCATTATCAATCAGCTTGATTTGCGCCTGCGTCGACGAGTGCCCGTTGTTCATCAGACTGAGTCTTCAGAGTGCGGGCTGGCATGTCTGGCAATGATCTGCGGATTCTACGGTAAAAGCATTGACCTTATTTCACTGAGGCGTCAGTTCAACTTATCTGCGCGTGGATCCACACTTGCGGGGATCAACGACATTGCCAGCAAGCTTGGTATGCAAAGCCGCGCCCTTTCACTCGATATTAACGAAGTGAGTGCGCTAAAAATGCCGTGCATCCTTCACTGGGATTTCAATCATTTTGTCGTGCTGGTTAGCGTCAAGCACAACCGATTTGTCCTGCATGACCCGGCAAGGGGGCGCAGAACCGTCGGACTGGCCGAGTTCTCACAATACTTCACCGGCGTAGCACTGGAAACATGGCCTGGCTGTGAATTCGCCCCCGAAATTGTCAAAAACCGGATAAGCCTCAGAACGTTGATTAACAGCGTCTATGGCATCAAAAGTACGCTGGCGAAGATTTTTTGTTTATCAATCGTCATTGAAACAATCACTCTCATCATGCCGGTAGGTACGCAACTGGTGATGGACCATGCCATACCGTCAGGTGAACAGGGACTGCTCACCCTCATTTGCATTGGCCTGATGCTTTTTATATTGCTACGCGCTGCGGTCAGTATGCTTCGAGCCTGGTCATCGTTAGTGATGGGAACGCTGATTAATGTCCAGTGGCAGGCTGGCTTGTTTAACCATTTGCTGAGATTGCCGTTGGGGTATTTTGAACGACGCAAACTTGGCGATATTCAATCCCGCTTCGGTTCTCTGGATACATTACGTGCCACATTCACCACCAGCCTGGTAGGAGCGATCATGGATGGCATCATGGTGGTAGGTGTACTGGTGATGTTAGTACTCTACGGGGGATATCTGACCTGGATTGTTGTCGGCTTTACCGCGATATATGCCCTGATCCGCCTTTTTACCTACGGTTACTATCGACAACTTTCTGAAGAGACGCTGGTCAGAGGGGCCAGAGCAAGCTCCTACTTTATGGAAACGCTCTACGGGATTGCCACTGTTAAAATGCAAGCAATGGCAGAGCGACGTAGTACGCATTGGCTCAACCTGAAAATTGATGCCATCAATTCAGGCATCAGAATTACAAAAATGGACCTGCTATTTGGCGGGCTTAACACCTTTGTAGCCACCACAGATCAGATCGTAATTTTATGGTTAGGCGCAAGCCTGGTGATGGACAACCAGATGACAATCGGGATGTTTGTTGCATTCAGCGCCTTCCGTGGGCAGTTTTCAGAGCGTGTCGCCTCACTCGTCAATTTCCTTCTGCAACTCAGGATGATGAGCCTACATAACGAACGTATCTCGGACATCGCGTTGCATGAGTGTGAGGTTAAAAAACCGGAACTTTTAGTTGCAGAATCGGTGCCTCCTGTAGCGCTGGTTGCGCAAAACCTTGCCTACAGCTATGACAGTCAGTCAGCGCCAGTGTTTAGCAATCTGACATTTTCCATTGAACCCGGTGAAAATGTAGCAATCACAGGTGCATCAGGTGCAGGGAAAACGACTCTTCTGAAAGTATTAAGCGGTCTTTTTGAGACTGACAGTGGTCAGGTCAAAGTGAATGGTACTGATATTCAACAGCTGGGAGTAAATAATTATCATAAAATGATCGCCTGCGTTATGCAGGATGACAGATTATTTTCAGGTTCCATTCGTGAAAACATTTGCGGATTTGCAGAAACGACGGATGAAGAATGGATGATTGAGTGTGCCACCGCCAGCTATATCCACGATACCATCGTAAAAATGCCTATGGGGTATGAAACATTGATCGGAGAATTAGGGGAAGGACTCTCTGGTGGGCAAAAGCAGCGTATTTTCATTGCCCGCGCACTATACCGAAAACCAGGAATTCTTTTTATGGATGAAGCAACCAGCTCCCTAGATAATGAGAGTGAGCGATATGTAAATGTCGCCATAAAAAATATGAATATCACCAGGGTTATTATCGCACATCGCGAAACAACCCTTAGAACAGTCGAACGAATCATCCACATTTAATAAGGACTGGTAATATTATGAGCCTACTTGAATTTAGCTTTGGACCTGTATTCTTTACAATTATCGCTTTTGTAATTTTGTTGCGCAGCAGCCATGTTAAGTACAGGAAAGGTATCAAGCTCCTGTTATCGATACCTTTATCGTTGTTTATCTGCTTTGCCTATCCCATGACAAAAGTGTACATAACGCACAGTTACACCTTTTTTGATGGGTTCTATTTATTCTGTTTTATCGCTTTTTTGGGAGCAGTGGCTATAAATATTGTTATTTTTTTAATATGGAGTAATAAATGAGAGAACTTAGCCAACAAGATTTAGTACTGGCCTTTGGTGCTGGAGATGCAAATTCTCAGCTTATCAGTGATATGGGCAATAATGCTGCATGGGGCGCAGGCCTTGGTGCTATCACCGGAGGCGGACCGGGTGCAGCAATAGGTGCCGTCGGCGGCGTCGTTCAAACTATCGGGCAGGGGTTAATTGACCACGGTCCGGTAAGTGTACCGGTTCCTGTCATGATTGGACCCAGTTGGAATGGCAGTGGCGGCTGGAGTGGCGCTGGTTTTGGCAGCTCTTCAGGTGGTGCTGGCAGCGCTTCATAACGAATTTCACGACATGGGCACGAATTTTTAAGCCTATGAGCCTGTAAATGACCTTGCGCCACTCCTCCCTCATTTACAGGCTCTTTTTAACTCACTGAATGCTGGCCATCAAACATTAACGTGGCGGCAAAATCAGCTCATCGTAGCCTTTCGCCAGCGTATGCTGCATCACTTCCGCCACCCGGTCTCCCGCACGACGTACCGCTTGATCCAGCGGAATGGACTGCACCAGGGCGCTGACCAGCTCGGCGCAGAACAGATCGCCCGTGCCCTTTAAATCCGTTTCAATGCGCGGATGCGCGCTAATCTCTACGCCGTCCGTCGTGACCAGCACCACGTGAATACTGTCATCATCGCCCGCGACCGGCGCGCTGGTAATGGCAACCCATTTCAGGGTCGCGGACAGCAACCCACGGGCCGCGTCAATTGCGCTTTGCAGATCGCGACAGGGTCGACCGCTGATCACTTCCAGCTCAAAGACGTTGGGTGTGATCCCCTGCGCTAAAGGCAACAGATGCTGGCGGTAAGCCTCCGGGATCTCCGGCTTCACGTACACACCGCTATCCGTATCGCCAATCACCGGGTCGACCAGGATCAGCAGGTCCGGGTGGCTTTCCCGCAGAGACGTTAGCCACTGCGCCAGCAGGGCAATCTGACTGGCGCTGCCCATATAGCCCGCGGTAACCGCTTTTAGCTCGCGCAGCGCGTCACGTTCCGAAAGCGCCCGCAGGTAGCCGCTAAACCACTCATCCGGGATCACGCCGCCGTAGAAGGTATCGTAATGCGGCGTATTGCTGAACAGCACCGTCGGCACGGCGCTGACGTTAAGCTGATGCTGGCGGATTGCCGGCACGGCAATGCTGTTGCCGACGCTGCCGTAAACCACCTGCGACTGGACGGCAACAATATCGGTCTGCTGCGCCCGGGTTTTATCCCTGAACAGGATCATCTCCATCGTGCACTCCTTACCGGGTTAAATCCCCGCTCCCTGACTGTAACTCTCTTCACCAAACACGCCGGTTGAGAGGTAGCGGTCACCGCGATCGCAAATAATCGCTACCACCACCGCACCGGGGTTATCCCGCGCCACGCGTAGCGCACCGGCCACCGCGCCGCCGGAACTGACGCCGCAGAAAATGCCTTCCCGCACCGCCAGATCGCGCATGGTATTTTCCGCCTCGCGCTGATGGATATCCAGCACCTTATCAACCAGCGACGCGTCGAAGATGCCCGGCAGATAGTCCGGCGACCAGCGGCGAATACCGGGAATATTGCTCCCCTCTTCCGGCTGCAGACCGACGATAGTCACCGGGCGGCTCTGCTCACGCAGAAAGCGGGAGACGCCGGTAATGGTGCCGGTAGTGCCCATGCTGGAGACAAAATGGGTGATTTTACCCTGCGTCTGCTGCCAGATTTCAGGCCCGGTGGTGGTGTAGTGCGCCAGCGGGTTGTCGGGGTTATTAAACTGATCCAGCACCCGGCCTTCACCGCGTGCGGCCATGGCGAGGGCCAGATCGCGTGCGCCCTCCATACCGCCCTGCTCTTTGCTGACCAGCACCAGTTCGGCTCCGTAGGCGCGCATGGCCGCCCGGCGCTCCTGGCTCATATTGTCCGGCATCAGCAGCTTCATGCGGTAACCTTTCATCGCCGCAATCATCGCCAGCGCGATACCGGTATTGCCGCTGGTGGCTTCGATCAGCGTGTCGCCCGGTGTAATTTCACCGCGTTTTTCCGCCTGCAGGATCATCGACAGCGCGGCCCGGTCTTTGACCGACCCGGCCGGGTTATTGCCTTCCAGCTTGACCCAGATTTCACTGCCGTTGTCCGGCGACAGACGCTGAAGTTTGACCAGCGGGGTATGACCAATGGTGTGTTCGAGTGTGTGCACGTTTTAATCCAATAAAAAAGCCCGGTCGCGTGTCGCTTACCGGGCCTACAGACTTTATTATTTTGTCGGCCGGGCCAGCTCAGGGCCACCCGGCGTAAACCTCGTCAGATAAACCTATCAGGCCGACTCGGCGAGGGCAAGCTCCTCAGGGGATTCAATCCGCACGGTGCCGTTATACAGCCGGGCATTCTGCAGGCCAACAAACAGCCGATCGCCGCGCTGGGGAACGTTATCATCGCGGAATACCACGTTGATGGGCTCCTCATACCAGCCAAGCGGCTGCACCACCAGATGGGTATAGTGCCCCTTCGGACTGGCCTCCAGCACCTGCACCGGCAGCGGCGCATCAAGACTGGTGCGGCGGCTGATATCCACTTCCCACGGACGCAGGAACAGATCCACCGGTCCCTGATATGACGGCGTATAGCCCAGCGGCCAGCGGTGTGCGCCAACGTGGAACTGCCCGCCGCGCACGGTACCTTTCAGGCGATTGACCTCGCCCATAAACTCCAGCACAAAGCGGGTGGCCGGTTCGCGCCAGACGCGTTCCGGAGCGTCAACCTGCTCGATATTGCCCTGGCTCATCACCACCACCCGGTCGGCCACTTCCATCGCCTCTTCCTGGTCATGGGTCACAAAGACGCTGGTAAACTTCAGCTCTTCATGCAGCTGACGCAGCCAGCGGCGCAGCTCTTTACGCACCTGCGCATCCAGCGCGCCGAAAGGCTCATCCAGCAGCAGGATCTGCGGCTCAACCGCCAGGGCGCGCGCCAGCGCCACGCGCTGTTTCTGGCCCCCGGAAAGCTGCGCCGGGAAGCGATCGGCCAGATGGGCCAGCTGCACCATCTCCAGCAGCTGGGTTACTTTCGCTTTGATCGTCGCCGAATTGGGACGTTCACGACGCGGCAGCACCGTCAGGCCAAAGGCGATATTGTCGAATACGGTCATATGGCGGAACAGGGCATAGTGCTGGAACACAAAGCCCACTTTACGCTCGCGGGCGTGCAGACGACTGACGTCGGTGCCGTGGAAGCGGATATTGCCGCTGGTCTGGTTCTCCAGGCCGGCGATAATACGCAGCAGCGTGGTTTTTCCGGAGCCGGACGGCCCCAGCAGCGCGACCATCTGCCCGGAAGGGATATCCAGCGAGATATCATTCAGCACCTGGGTGCGACCAAAAGACTTCTTAATGCTGGCAATCTCAATGCTCATGATTTCCCTCCTGATGCGCGCGTTTTTCCTGATTTTCCAGACGCCACTGCACCATACTCTTTAAAAACAGGGTCAAAATTGCCATCAGCGTTAACAGCGCGGCGGCGGTAAAGGAGCCGACCGTGTTGTAATCCTGCTCCAGCAGTTCAATCTGCAGCGGTAGCGACAGGGTTTCGCCGCGGATAGAGCCGGACACCACCGACACCGCGCCAAACTCACCAATCGCTCGGGCGTTGGTCAGCACCACGCCATACAGCAGCGCCCAGCGGATATTCGGCAGCGTGACGCGGCGGAACATCTGCCAGCCGGATGCGCCGAGCAGAATCGCCGCCTCGTCTTCATGGCTGCCCTGGCTTAGCATCACCGGCACCAGCTCGCGCACCACAAACGGACAGGTCACAAAGATGGTGACCAGCACCATGCCGGGCCAGGCAAACATGATCTGCAGATTGTGTTCGTCCAGCCAGCCGCCCAGCGGGCCGTTGGAGCCGTAGAACAGCAGGTAAACCAGACCCGCGACAACCGGTGAGACGGCAAACGGGATATCCAGCAGGGTCAGCAGCAGCTGACGGCCCGGGAAGTTAAAGCGCGTCACCAGCCAGGCCAACAGCGTACCGAAGACCAGGTTTATCGGGACGCTGATCAGGGCAATCAGCACCGTCAGCCAGATGGCGTGGAGCATATCCGGGTCGCTGAGGTTCTGCAGCACCGGCGCCAGCCCTTTGCTGAAGGCCTGAACGAAGATATAGACCATAGGGGCAACCAGGATAAACGCCGATACCAGCATCCCGGTGCCAATCAGAAACCATTTTCCCCAGTTGATACGGGGCGCGTCATAACGCTTCAATTGAGTAACTTCCGCCATTAGTGACCTACCACACGCCGACCAAAGCGACTTTGTAACGTGTTAATGGAAAACAGCAGCAGCAGCGAGGCCGCCAGGATCACCGAGGCGATGGCGCTCGCCGCCGGATAATCAAACTCCTGCAGGCGCACAAAGATCATCAGAGAGGTAACCTCCGTTTTCCACGCGATATTCCCGGCGATAAAAATCACCGCGCCGAACTCGCCGAGGCTGCGGGTAAAGGAGAGCGCCACACCGGCCATCAGCGCCGGAGAAAGTTCAGGCAGCACCACTTTGCAAAAGCTCTGGATACGCGTCGCGCCAAGCGTTTCCGCCGCTTCTTCATATTCCGGTCCCAGCTCTTCCAGCACCGGCTGTACGGTACGCACCACAAACGGAATACTGGTAAAGGCCATCGCTACCGCGATCCCCAGCCAGGTATAGGTCACTTTAATGTCGAAATGCGCCAGCCACTGGCCGTAAAAGCCGTTGACGGAAAACAGGGACGCCAGGGTCAGGCCCGCGACCGCGGTCGGCAGGGCAAACGGCAGGTCCATCAGCGCATCAAGCAGCGTCCGGCCCGGGAAACGATAGCGGGTAAGGATCCACGCCATCAGCAGGCCGAAGACGCCGTTAAAAATAGAGGCCACAAACGCGGAGAGCAGCGTCACTTTATAGGCCGCCACCACCTGAGGGTTGGTGACAACCTCCCAGTACTGGGACCAGCTCATCTCTGAGAGCTGCATCACCAGCGCGCTCAGCGGCAGCAGCAGGACCAGGCAAACAAACAGTAAACTGGTGCCCAGGCTCAGGGTAAAGCCGGGCAGCACACGTTTAGTCGATCCAGAAAACATTACTTACGCCCCGCCGCCAGCAGCTTGTCCAGCTCGCCGCCGCTGTTAAAGTGGGTTTTCATCACTTCCGGCCAGCTGCCGAAGCGGTCTTCCACGCGGAACAGTTCGGTCTGCGGGAATTTATCCTGCAGCTTGTTCATCACTTCCGGGTTATTCACACGGTAGTAGTAATCGGTAATGATGGTCTGCGCCTGCGGGCTATAGAGGTAGTTAAGATAGGCCTTCGCCGCTTTTTCCGTACCGTTCGCCGCAATATTTTTATCGACCCAGGCAACCGGGAATTCCGCCAGAATATTGGTTTTCGGGATCACCACTTCAAAGCCCTGGGCTTCATACTGCTTGCGGATGTTATTCACTTCCGACTCGAAACTTATCAGCACATCGCCCAGGCCGCGCTCGGCGAAGGTGGTGGTCGCCCCACGGCCGCCGGTATCGAACACTTCAACGTTCTTCAGGAACTGGGTCATAAACTTTTCGGTTTTGGCTTTATCGCCGCCGTCCGCTTTGTCAGCCGCACCCCAGGCTGCCAGATAGGTGTAACGGGCGTTGCCGGAGGTTTTTGGATTCGGGAAAATCAGCTTCACGTCGGAGCGCACCAGATCGTTCCAGTCGTGGATATTCTTCGGGTTCCCTTTGCGCACCAGGAAGCCCATGGTGGAGTAGAACGGCGAGCTGTTATTCGGCAAACGGCTCTGCCAGTCCGCCGGGAGAAGCTTGCCTTTATCGTGCAGGATCTGCACGTCGGTAATCTGGTTATAAGTTACAACGTCGGCTTTTAAGCCCTGCAGAATCGCCAGCGCCTGCTTGGATGAACCGGCATGTGACTGTTTAATCGTCAGTTTATCGCCGCCGTTCTCTTGCGCCCACTGCTGCTCAAAAGGCGTATTAAGGGCGGCAAACAGCTCGCGGGAGACGTCGTAAGAGCTGTTCAGCAGCTCGGTTGCCTGCGCCTGCGCGACCAGCAGGACAGACGCTGCCAGTACCAGGTAACCTTTTTTCAGTGATTTAACGGCCATTGCGCACCCTTAATTAATATGATGACTCTCTGAGCATGATATTTATAACGGACGCGAAAGCAGTAACGGTTTTATATACCGTTTGGTGATTTGCAAGTTAAAAAGAGAATAAGCCGATGGGGGTAGATGCCCTCTCAGGACAAGAGGGCAAAAGCAGAAGAGGCTTACAGCGCCAGCAGTCGCTCGACGGACGGCGCGAAGTAATAGCCGCCGGTTACCGGACGGGTGAAGCGCAGCATCGCATCGCGTTTACCGTCCGTATCGCCGAACATGCTCAGCAGCTGCTGCTCGATGTTGTACAGACGGGCGCAGTAGGCGCAGAAGTAGAGGCCGTTTGTTCCGCTGGCAGTGCCGTAAGGCAGGCTCTGGCGGACAATCTTCAGGCCTTTACCCTCTTCTTTCAGGTCGACACGGGTCAGATGCGAGGTGACCGGACGGGCGTCGCCGTCAATCTCGTCGTTGGCCTCTTTGGTACGGCCGATCATCATTTCCTGCTCTTCGACCTTCATGCGGTTAAGCTGCTTCAGGTTGTGCTCCCAGCGCTGGACCAGCACATAGCTGCCGCCCGCATCGATGCCGTCCTTAATGACCGCCACGTCACGGCGTTTTTCGTCGCCCGCCGGGTTTTCGGTGCCGTCAACAAAGCCGCTCAGATCGCGATCTTCCACCCAGCGGAAACCGTGGGTCTCTTCCTGGACCGTCAGGGCATCGCCAAACGCCACCAGCGCGGCTTGAGCGATTGAGAAATTCACGTCGTGACGCAGGGAGAGGATGTGGATCAGCACGTCATGCTGGGTCGCCGCCGCCAGGCCTTTGCCGTAGGCCGGGAAGTCCTTCAGTTCGTCGGCACCTTCGCCCGCGCTCAGCTGTTTCCAGAGCGTATTGCCAAAGGCCACCACCGCACCGGCCTGCGCGTCGGGAAACCGCGCCTGCAGCCCGCCGAGGCTGTCGATAAATACGCGGCAGCCTGCACGCAGGGCGTCGATATCGCCCGTCAGGGTTGCTTCAATCCAAATCGCCGCACGGCAATGCTCGGGCAAAATGCCGCTCTGAACCTGAGACATGACTTCACTTCTCCTGAAAAAAAGATGCCACGCAACCGTGGCATTGATGGGCGCTATTCTACCCGTTTTTTCAGCGAAGCGATTTGTTTGAAAGCAAATTATCGCTGCCAGATAATTTTGCTGATGGTCCAGTTTTTCAGGGTGTCATCCGGCGGCATCAGGCCCTGCGGTCCGCGCCAGTCGCCGCTGAACAGATAGCTGATATGCTGGCTATAGGGCGCTTTACAGAGCACCGAACCGATATCGTCCCCGGTCGCGCTGACGCAGTGGCCAAACGCCTTACCAAAAACATCGCTGAACGGCGTCCCGATTTTAACGTCGCTGGCGGTGGCAATCCCCTCCTCCAGTACATCGATACGGCTTACGGTTCCGCTCTCACCGTTAATCACCAGCGCGACCTTGTCGTCTTTCAGCGCTTCAAAATAGCGCACGATTTTACCGTCGGCGGTTTTCATCCCGCTGCGCAGACGGTAGTCGCCGTCCAGCGCATCGTTGAGGGCGCTCTCTTCCAGCGCCGTCGTTGACGTCAGCGCCCCGACGCCCTGCTCGCTAACTTCCGTCGACGAACCGAACCAGTTCCAGGGATTGGCCGCAGACCAGTTAACGGCGGAGAGCGTGGAGCAGCCGCCTAAGGCCAGCGGCAGCGCGCAGACAAGTAAACGCAGCGATTTCATTCAGACTTCCTTTTAATTTATTCAACGCCTGTTGGAGTCCCGTTCCGGGAAAAAGTGCCCTTAATCTGCACTGACCCGAAACGCGGCGCGTAAACGCGGGTTGCTGCCAAGCCACCAGAGCGCAAAAAGATCCAGCCCCAGCAGCGTCAGCCCCATGCCCGAGAGCGGCTCTCCGTTGAGCCACATCAGCGGCAGCCACAATAGCTGGGCCAGCTGCGCCACCAGCAGCAGCGGATAAAATGCGGCCCACAGACGCGGATAGCCGTGACGGCGACCGCTCAGCAGAAAAGCCAGCACCGCAGGCACGCCGGGCAGCAGGCCAAACCAGAAGTTATCGTGGTCGGGATAGAAAAGGGTCAGCAGTGCATTACCGCTATCGCGGGACGCGCTGGCAATGGCAAACAGCACCCAGGTACGCGCCTGTAGCAACAGGACGCCCCAAAACAGCACCGGCAAACGCAGACGCCCGTGAGCATCGTAGTCGGACGGCAGAAACTCAGTACTCTTCATCTTCGATCAGACGCTTACCCAGACTCTGCACATCGGACGTTTCATAGCCAAGGCGTTCGTACATACCCAGCACCACCTCGTTGTCCTCTCGCACCATAATCTGGATTTTCGGACAGCCACGGGCGATCAGCTTCTTTTCCAGCCGATTTAGCAGGGCGTTAGCAATCCCGCGCCCGCGATATTCCGGGTGAACCCCGAGGTAGTACGCCGAGCCACGATGGCCGTCATAGCCCCCCATCACCGTGCCAACCACTTCTGCGTTGACCTCCGCCACCAGAAACAGGCTGACGTCGTGGTTCACTTTGCGCTCAATGTCCATTTCCGGATCGTTCCATGGACGCAACAGATCGCAGCGCTCCCACAGGGTGATCACTTCCTCGAAATCTTCCTGGCGAAAAACGCGTATCTCCATGGTATTACCCACCTTTTCGGCTCTTAAAACAGTGATTATGGCGCGAAGTAGCGGCTTAGCCAATATCCCGCGAAAAACGCGTTAAAAAATGGCATAATAATGCACAGTCACGTATTGAAATGAAAAGTAAAACAATTATCTGCAACACGTATCGCAACGGAAAAGGCGATACGATATAACATCGGGACCTCATTTTTACAACCAGGCTGTATGAGCACATTCAAACCCCTAAAAACACTCGCATCGCGCCGCCAGGTTCTGAAAGCCGGGCTTGCCGCTCTGACGCTGTCGGGCGCCGCCAGCGCACTCGCCCGTGAACCGGCCTTAAAAACCGGTAACGGCCACAGCACGCCTGCCAAAAAAGCCGGAGGCAAGCGCATCGTGGTGCTCGATCCGGGTCACGGCGGCATCGATACCGGCGCGATTGGCCCGAACGGCTCGAAAGAGAAACACGTGGTGCTGGCGATCGCCAAAAGCGTCCGCACGATCCTGCGCAATAACGGCATTGACGCCCGCCTGACGCGCGGCGACGATACCTTTATTCCCCTGTACGACCGGGTTGAAATTGCCCATAAGCACGGCGCGGATCTGTTTATGTCCATCCATGCCGATGGCTTTACCAACCCGAGCGCGGCGGGAGCCTCCGTTTTTGCCCTCTCCAACCGTGGCGCCAGTAGCGCCATGGCAAAATACCTCTCGGAGCGTGAAAACGCCGCCGATGAGAAAGCCGGGAAAAAAGCGCAGGATAAAGACCATTTACTGCAGCAAGTGCTGTTCGACCTGGTCCAGACCGACACCATTAAGAACAGCCTGACCCTCGGCTCGCATATTCTGAAGAAGATAAAGCCGGTGCATCGCCTGCACAGCCGGGGCACGGAACAGGCGGCCTTTGTGGTACTGAAATCCCCGTCGATCCCCTCGGTGCTGGTCGAGACCTCGTTTATCACCAACCCGGCGGAAGAGAAGCTGCTGGGCACCACCGCGTTTCGCCAGAAAATCGCCAATGCCATCGCCTCCGGGGTGATCAGCTACTTTAACTGGTTTGATAACCACAAAGCCCATACGAAGAAAGGTTAAGCATGAAACCCGACGCCCAACAGGTTAAAGCCTTCCTGCTGCAGCTGCAGGACCGAATCTGCCAGCAACTTGCGGCGGTGGATGGCCAGAACTTTATTGAAGATAACTGGCAGCGCGAAGCCGGTGGCGGCGGGCGTAGCCGGGTACTGCGCAACGGCGGGATCTTCGAACAGGCCGGCGTGAATTTCTCCCACGTCTATGGCGACGCGCTGCCCGCGTCGGCAACCGCTCATCGTCCTGAACTGGCGGGCCGCAGTTTTGAGGCCATGGGCGTCTCGCTGGTGGTGCATCCGCATAATCCGTATATCCCGACCAGCCACGCCAACGTGCGCTTCTTTATCGCCGAGAAACCGGGTGCCGACCCGGTGTGGTGGTTTGGCGGCGGCTTCGACCTGACGCCTTTCTACGGCGTTGAAGAGGATGCTATTCACTGGCATCAGACTGCCCACGACCTGTGTCAGCCCTTCGGGGAAGATGTCTATCCGCGCTATAAAAAATGGTGTGATGACTACTTTTACCTGAAGCATCGCCAGGAGCAGCGCGGTATCGGCGGACTTTTCTTCGACGATCTGAACACCCCGGATTTCGACCGCTGCTTCGCCTTTATGCAGGCGGTGGGCGACGGCTATACCGCCGCGTATCTGCCGATTGTCGAACGCCGTAAAGACACCGCATTCGGCCAGCGCGAGCGGGACTTCCAGCTCTACCGTCGTGGACGCTACGTGGAGTTTAATCTGGTCTGGGATCGCGGAACCCTGTTTGGTCTGCAGACCGGTGGACGCACGGAATCAATCCTGATGTCGATGCCGCCGAAAGTGGCCTGGGAGTATAACTACCAGCCGGAAGAAGGCAGCCCTGAGGCTGCCCTGAGCGAGTTTATTCAGGTCAGGGAGTGGCTATAAGCCCCTCCCTGCCAACGGCTTACAGCAGCTCGGTCTGCGCCTCCACCACCGCCAGCGCCACCATATTGACGATACGGCGAACGGAGGCGATAGGCGTCAGAACGTGGATCGGTTTCGCCACGCCCATCAGAACCGGTCCGACCGTGACCCCTTCTGAACTGGAGACGCGCAGCAGGTTATAGCTGATGCGCGCCGCCTCCACGTTTGGCATCACCAGGATATTGGCCGCGCCTTTCAGCGGGCTATCCGGCATCCGCTCGTGACGAATGCTCTCCACCAGCGCCGCGTCACCATGCATCTCCCCGTCGATCATGAGATCCGGATCGCGCTCACGCACCAGCGCCAGCGTCTGACGCATTTTCTGCGCGCCCGCGCAGTCGGAAGATCCGAAGTTAGAGTGCGACAGCAGCGCTACCCTCGGTTCGATGCCGAAGCGCCGCACCGTTTCCGCCGCCATAATGGCGATCTCCGCCAGCTGTTCCGGGGAAGGATCGTCATTAACATAGGTATCGGCGATAAAGGTGTTGCCGCTCGGCAGCAGCAGCGCATTCATCGCCCCTGCCGTATGAACGCCTTCACGATAGCCAAACAGTTGCTGTACCACGCTAAAGTGCTCGTGATAATCGCCGATGGTGCCGCAGATCATCGCGTCGGCTTCGCCGCGCTGGACCATAATGGCGCCGATCACCGTGGTATTACTGATCACCGCCCGCTGGGCCTGCTCCTGGGTGATCCCCCGACGCTTCATGATGTTGTAGTACTCGTTCCAGTACTCTTTAAAGCGCGGATCGGACTCGTTATTGACGATCTCAAAATCGATGCCGGGTCGGATCTGCAGCCCCAGCTTTTCAATACGCATATCAATGACGCTCGGACGACCAATCAGGATCGGCTTCGCCAGTCCCAGCGTGATCAGCTCCTGCGTCGCATGCAGCACGCGGGCCTCTTCCCCTTCCGCCAGCACCACCCGTTTCGGGGCCTTACGTGCGAGGGAGAAGATGGGCTTCATAAACAGATTGGTTTTGTAGACAAACTCGCTGAGCTTATCGATATAGGCGTCAAAATCGGCAATAGGCCGCGTCGCGACGCCGGAATCCATTGCCGCTTTGGCCACCGCCGGGGCGATTTTCACGATCAGTCGCGGATCGAAGGGTTTCGGGATCAAATAGTCCGGACCAAAATGCAGATCCTGATCGCCATAGGCCGACGCCACCACTTCGCTCTGCTCGGCATGGGCCAGTTCGGCAATCGCATGGACCGCCGCCAGCTTCATCTCTTCATTGATGGCGGTCGCACCGACATCCAGCGCGCCGCGGAAGATAAACGGGAAGCAGAGGACGTTGTTCACCTGGTTAGGATAATCTGACCGTCCGGTACAGATAATCGCGTCCCCGCGCACCTCTTTTGCCAGAGGCGGCAGAATTTCCGGCTCAGGGTTCGCCAGCGCCAGAATCAGCGGCGCACGGGCCATTTTCTTCACCATCTCCGGGGTCAGCACTTTCGGCCCGGAGCAGCCGAGGAAAATATCCGCCCCGTCAATCACGTCATCCAGGGTGCGCTTACCGTCGTCCACCACCGCATAGGCGGCCTTGGTTTCCGCCATATTCGGCTCGCGATCTTTGTAGATCACCCCTTTCGAGTCGCAGACCACGATATTGTGTTTCTGCATCCCCAGCGCCACCAGCAGGTTCATACAGGCAATCGCCGCCGCGCCCGCGCCGGAGACCACCATCCGCACGTCGGAGAGCGTCTTTTCCACCACCCGCAGGCCGTTAAGAATGGCGGCGGTACTGATAATCGCCGTGCCGTGCTGGTCGTCGTGGAAGACCGGGATTTTCATCCGCTCGCGCAGCTTTTGTTCGATGTAGAAACACTCCGGGGCTTTAATATCTTCGAGGTTGATACCGCCGAAGGTGGGCTCCAGCGCCGCCACGATATCAATCAGCTTGTCCGGATCCAGCTCATCCACCTCAATATCGAAAACGTCGATACCGGCAAATTTCTTAAACAGCACGCCCTTGCCTTCCATCACCGGCTTCCCGGCCAGCGCGCCGATATTGCCCAGACCGAGTACGGCAGTCCCGTTGGAGACGACCGCCACCAGGTTGCCACGGGCGGTATATTTCCAGGCGGCCAGCGGATCTTTTTCAATTTCCAGGCAGGGTGCGGCAACGCCCGGCGAGTAGGCCAGGGCCAGGTCGCGCTGGGTAGCCAGCGGCTTAGTGGGGGAGACCTGAATTTTTCCCGGAACCGGAAATTCGTGGAAGTCGAGGGCACTCTGTTTCAGTTGCTCATCCATTTTATTTTCCTTTCACGTAGCAAGAATGGGTGACGCGCATTACTACCCTGTTGGTCACCCGAAGGGTGCCGCTTAGTATGGCTGCTGATGAGGGGATAAACTTTGAACGCTGCCAAACTCTGACTATCCGATAGAGGTATTTGTTATCAATTTATAACATCCCTGTTACCAGGCCCATCGGCCTCATCTGCTACGCTTTTTACTTAGGTTTTATCTAAAACGCCTTTATCAGGAGGAACCCTATGTCCCGTAAAGAGCTTGCCAACGCCATTCGCGCCCTGAGTATGGATGCGGTACAGAAAGCCAATTCCGGCCACCCTGGCGCGCCGATGGGCATGGCCGATATCGCCGAAGTGCTGTGGAATGATTTCTTTAAGCACAACCCGGCCGACCCGACCTGGTACGACCGCGATCGCTTTATTCTCTCCAACGGCCATGCGTCGATGCTGCTCTACAGCCTGCTGCACCTCAGCGGTTATGATCTCCCGATGTCCGAGCTGAAAAACTTCCGTCAGCTGCACTCTAAAACGCCGGGGCACCCGGAAATTGGCTATACGCCGGGCGTGGAAACCACCACCGGTCCGCTGGGCCAGGGCCTGGCGAACGCCGTCGGGCTGGCGATTGCCGAGCGCACCCTGGCGGCTCAGTTTAACGAGCCGGGCCACGATATCGTTGACCACTACACCTGGGTGTTTATGGGCGACGGCTGTCTGATGGAGGGGATCTCCCATGAGGTTTGCTCTCTGGCGGGAACCCTGGGGCTGGGGAAACTGATTGGCTTTTATGACCATAACGGTATCTCCATCGACGGTGAAACCGACGGCTGGTTTACGGACGATACGGCGAAACGCTTTGAGGCCTATCACTGGCACGTCATTGCCGAAATCGACGGCCACGATCCGCAGGCGGTGAAGCGGGCGATTGAGGAAGCGAAAAGCGTCACCGACAAGCCCTCCCTGATTATTTGCCGCACCGAGATTGGCTTCGGCTCGCCGAATAAAGCGGGGAAAGAGTCAGCCCACGGCTCACCGCTGGGGGAAGAGGAAGTGGCGCTGGCCCGCAAGCAGCTGGGCTGGACGCATCCCCTCTTCACCATCCCAAAAGAGATTTATCAGGCCTGGGATGCCCGCGAGCGCGGGGCGAAGGATCAGCAGGCGTGGGACGATAAGCTGGCCGCCTGGCAGAAAGCCAGCCCGGAGAAAGCGGCAGAGTTTACCCGTCGCATGAGCGGCGAGATGCCGAAAAACTGGCAACAAAGTACCCAGGCCTGGATTGATAAAATGCAGTCGGAGCCGGCGAAAATTGCCACCCGTAAAGCCTCGCAGAATACCCTTAACGCGATGGGTCCCCTGCTGCCGGAACTGCTGGGCGGCTCCGCCGACCTGGCCCCGAGTAACCTGACCATCTGGTCGGATTCTAAGAGCCTGAAAGAGCATCCCGACGGGAACTATATCCACTACGGCGTGCGTGAATTCGGGATGACCGCCATCGCTAACGGTATCGCCCATCACGGCGGGTTCGTGCCCTACACCGCCACCTTCCTGATGTTCGTCGAGTATGCGCGTAACGCCGCCCGTATGGCGGCTCTGATGAAGGCGCGGCAGATTATGGTGTATACCCATGACTCAATCGGTCTGGGCGAGGATGGGCCGACGCACCAGGCCGTTGAGCAGCTGGCCAGCCTGCGTCTGACGCCAAACTTCAGTACCTGGCGGCCCTGCGATCAGGTAGAAACCGCCGTGGCCTGGCGGGCAGCGATTGAACGCCATACCGGCCCGACGGCGCTGATCCTCTCAAGGCAGAATCTGGCACAAATGCCGCGCACGCCGGATCAGGTCAGCGGCATCGCACGGGGCGGATATGTGCTGAAAGATGCGGGTGGCAAGCCGGATCTGATCCTGATTGCCACCGGTTCCGAAGTCGAAATTGCCGTGCTGGCAGCGGAAAAACTGCTGGCGGAAGGGCATAACGTGCGGGTGGTTTCCCTCCCCTCCACCGATGTCTTCGATGCGCAGGACGAGGCCTGGCGCGAATCGGTCCTGCCGTCGGACGTTACCGCCCGCGTTGCCATCGAGGCCGGTATCGCCGACTACTGGTACAAATATGTCGGCCTGAAGGGAGCCATTGTCGGGATGACCGGGTTTGGCGAATCGGCACCGGCTGACAAACTGTTCCCGTACTTCGGCTTTACGGTTGAGAACGTGGTTGCCAAAGCGAAAAGTCTCCTTTAACGGGTGATCCACTGGGTGGGCCAGGCGTCCGCCCCCTGCCAGCCGTCGCAGACGGACTGCCCGGCATAGCGGACCAGGCGGAAGCGCTGGCCGTCAAAACGCCAGCGCGTCTGCACCCCGCAGTCGCCGAGACCGCGCCCTTTCGCCAGGGTCACCAGTTCGCGCGTTTGTTCGTCGAAGGTGGCGTTAATCAGCTCCAGATCGCGGGACGCGTCCTGTGGCTGGAAAGGCAGGTGCAGCTGAACGGATCGGGCGGCAAACGGCTTCTGTCGCGACACTATCCATGCCAGATTGATCGTGTTGTAAGCGCCGGCCTCGCAGCTGACCATCAGCAGGGCCTTGTCATCGCTCAGTCCCCCGACGGAGACTTCCCGACGCTGCGGATCCAGCGAACACTGGTTGGTATTGATGCGCCAGGTGCCATAATCCAGCAGGTCGTTACGCTCTTCACGCGTCAGCGGAGCAGGTGCGGGGCCGGACTGAACCACCTCTTTCAGCGCCGGGGCCGGTGGGACGCTTAGCGGCGGCTGGCTGCCTTTGCGGATCCACGCCGTTTCGCTGCCGACGCGCTTTTGCTGGGTATCAATAAACAGTAACGCCGCCTTTAACCCCTGCAAGGAGATCGCCGGACGGGCGTCGCGGAGCGTGATCGACTGCCCTTCTCTTATCTCATTCAGGAATGCATCAATGGTGGTGCTGTTATCGGTCAGCAGGTGAAGCGGCGTGATGCGCCAGCTTTTGGGATCGGGGACAAGCGGTTGTTCATCGAGCAGCAGCGCGGGCGCAAGCGGTGGCGCGTGGGTAACGGAGCGGTCGAGGCCTCCGTAATCGATGCGCAGGACGGCGTCGGTCCGCGCCCCGGCGCTGCGACTGAGCGTCATCACCAGACCATCGTGCGCGCCGACGTTGCGCGCCACGCAGAAATTCTGGTTATTGCAGGTGACCTGCCAGTCGGTGAAACGCTGCTGCGCCGGTGCGGCCCACGTCAGTGACGCAGGCAGGATAGCGAGCAGCAGGAGAAGAGTGCGGAAACCCATGAAGGTGTAGCCCCAGAAATAAACAAACGAACCGGTGGGGCGTATCTTCGGCCGCGCAAGAGGGCGACTCAATCAGAATTTTCGGATTGGTCTGTCCCATATCTGGTAGTCCGGCCATCGCAAAATTTACGCCATCAGGCCTGAATTTTGCAGGTACTGAAGCAGAATCACCGATTTTCCGTCGCGGATTTCGCCGCTTTTTATCATCTCCAGCGCTTGCCGGAACGGGATTTCCAGCACGTCGATATCTTCATCTTCGACGCCGCCGCCCGCCGTCGCACGCAGGCTGTCGTGATATTCGGCAATAAAGAAATGCACCAGCTCCGTCACGCCGCCCGGGGACATATACAGCTCAAACACTTTGCGCACGTCGGCGACCTGATAGCCGGTCTCTTCGATAGCCTCTTTGCGGATACAGACTTCCGGCTCGTCATCGTCCAGCAGCCCGGCGCAGGTTTCGATCAGGACGCCTTCTTCATTGCCATTAACCCAGGTCGCCACGCGGAACTGACGGATCAGCACCACGCTTTGCTTTTCACGGTTATAGAGCAGGATCGTCGCCCCGTTGCCCCGGTCGTAGACTTCGCGCTTGTGGCGCACCACTTCGCCGTCTTTTCGCGTCAAATCGTAGGTAATATTGCGCAGGATGAAGTAGTTTTCCGACAGAATCTTATCTTTTATCACTTCGATTTTTGGCGACATACAGGCTCCACAGCGTTACGGACGTCACCATACTACGCCGTAGAGCCCGTTTTGTCGCGAGGGGACTTAATGGGCTTTAGCCACCTCAACGCCCAGCCAGGACATCATTCCCTCCGCCGCATGACGCCCTTCGGCCATCGCGGTTACCACCAGATCGGCCCCGCGCACGGCATCCCCACCGGCAAAAATTTTCGGATTGCTGGTCTGGTAACGGTAGCGGCTCTCGACGTCGGCGGCGATCCGGCCCCAGCCGTCAAGCTGCACCCCGGCGCTCTCCAGCCACGGCATACTGTGCGGATTGAAGCCAAACGCCATAATCACCGCATCCGCCGCCATGACAAACTCGCTCCCGGCAATCGGCACCGGGCGGCGACGGCCCTGGGCATCCGCTTCGCCAAGCTCAGTGCGCAGCAGGCGAATCCCGCAAACCCGGCCTTTTTTATCCAGTTCCAGGTTGACCGGCTGAACGTTAAACTCAAATTCCGCGCCCTCTTCCCGGGCGTTTTTGACCTCTTTTTTCGAGCCGGGCATATTGGCCTCGTCGCGGCGATAGGCGCAGGTCACCCGACTCGCGCCATGACGCAGCGCGGTGCGCACGCAGTCCATCGCCGTATCGCCTCCGCCGAGCACCACCACGTTCAGATCTTTGGTGTCGATATAGGGCTCATCCTGCGGATGTCCCAGGCCCATCAGCGCTTTGGTATTGGCAATCAGGAAAGGCAGCGCATCATAGACGCCGGGCGCATCTTCATTGGGCAGGTTCGCTTTCATCGAGCGGTAGGTGCCCACGCCAACAAAGACCGCGTCGTACTCTTCCAGCAGCGTTCCCAGCGCAATATCGCGGCCTATTTCACAGTTCAGCTCAAAGCGCACGCCCATGGCGGTGAAGATCTCCCGACGCCGCGCCAGCAGGGATTTATCCAGCTTAAAGGAGGGGATACCGAAGGTCAGCAGCCCGCCGATCTCCGGATGGCGGTCATAGACCACCGGCTGTACACCGTTGCGCACCAGCACATCGGCACAGGCCAGACCGGCCGGTCCGGCTCCGATAATCGCCACCCGCTTGTGGGCGCCCACGATGGCCGGGACTTCAGGACGCCAGCCCTGAGCCAGGGCCTGGTCGGAGATATAGCGTTCGATATTACCGATGGTTACCGATCCGTGTTCGTCGCGGACCGTACAGGCCCCTTCGCAGAGCCGGTCCTGAGGACAAACGCGGCCGGTAATCTCCGGCAGGCAGTTGGTCTGATGCGACAGGGCCACTGCGCTGGCGATATCACCGGCCTTAACCAGTTCAATCCACTGGGGAATATGGTTGTGCAGCGGGCATGACCACTCGCAAATGCTGTGCTCACCGCATTTCAGGCAGCGGGAAGACTCCCGCTGGGCCTGGGCGGCGCTGAACGGCAGATAGATTTCACCGAAGCCGGTTTTACGCGCCTCAATGGCCAGCTTATCCGGCTCGCCCCGTGCGGGCGTCGCAGCCATCTGTGCCACCTTGCTGCGGACTATCGCCGCCGGTTGCCGGACCTTGCTGTGCCAGGGCTGAGCTTCCTGACGGGCGGCGCGTAAACGGCGTTCTTTTGTCAGTCCGTTCAGCGCCCGCGGGTCAATCAGCGTCAGCGCATCTGCCGGGCAGTTTTGCACGCAGGCCGGGCCATGCTGGCGATCGCTGCAGAGGTCGCATTTCTGTGCGCTGGCTTTTACCTGACCGTTTTCCTGAGGCAACACCACCACCTGCATGGTGCCAAATGGGCAGGCCACCACGCAGGCTTTACAGCCGATGCACTTTTCCTGCGCCACCTGGATAGCGTCGTTGACCTGGCTTATCGCCCCGTTGGGGCAGCTACGGGCGCAGGGGGCATTTTCACAGTGGTGACAGGTCACCGCACTGCTCTGGCGACTGTTTTTCACTACCGTAATCCGCGGCTGAAACAGCGGCGGCGTCAGGACATGTTGCTCATCATTGTGGGCCATCGAGCAGGCAACTTCGCAGGCACGGCATCCAATGCAGTTCTGGCTATTCGCCATAATAAAATGGTTCATGGCATCCTCTTGTGGGCGGCGGGAAAGACCTTATTCTTATGAAGGTATTTATTAGCTGACTGGCGGAAGGGAGGCAATGTTCATCTGCCCAGGAGAGCAGACTATTTGTCATGAACCTGTGGTAGATCAATTTATTTCAGCGTAAGTGAAATCATGTTTTATTCGAGACGACAGGCGCGTAAAAATGCGTAAAAAGGGTACGCATTGGTCTGCTTATCCGTTAAGCATACGGAACCTGTGTCAGCAAGCGTCGCATCAGGCATAGAAAGTGCATGATAAATTACACTTTCTCCTTATTTTCTCCACGATTGCTTAAGGTCCTGCGGCTACAGTGGGCGCTATTGGAATGAGATAATAAAATGAACACGATGAGGTTTATATTCTGATGGCGAATTTCTTTATCGATCGCCCTATCTTTGCCTGGGTGCTGGCCATTATTCTCTGCCTGACCGGCACCATGGCCATTTTGTCGCTCCCCGTTGAGCAATATCCCGATCTCGCCCCGCCGAACGTCCGCGTGACGGCGAACTACCCTGGGGCATCTGCACAAACCCTGGAGAACACGGTGACCCAGGTGATTGAGCAGAATATGACCGGGCTCGATAACCTGATGTATATGTCCTCCCAGAGTAGCAGTACCGGGCAGGCCAGCATCACTCTGAACTTTAAAGCCGGGACCGACCCGGATGAAGCCGTGCAGCAGGTGCAGAACCAGCTGCAGTCCGCTATGCGTAAACTGCCGCAGGCGGTGCAGAATCAGGGGGTGACGGTACGTAAAACCGGTGACACCAATATTCTGACCATCGCCTTTGTGTCGACCGACGGCAGCATGGATAAGCAGGATATCGCCGACTATGTTGCCAGTAATATTCAGGACCCCCTCAGCCGCGTCAACGGCGTGGGCGATATCGATGCCTACGGCTCCCAGTACTCGATGCGTATCTGGCTGGATCCGGCAAAGCTAAACAGCTATCAGCTCACCACCAATGACGTCACTAACGCCATTAAATCCCAGAATGCGCAGATTGCCGTCGGCCAGCTTGGCGGTACGCCGTCGACGGATAATCAGGCCCTGAACGCCACGATCAATGCGCAGTCCCTGTTACAAACCCCCGAACAGTTCCGCAATATCACCCTGCGGGTGAATCCGGACGGTTCCGAAGTGACGCTGGGCAACGTCGCCATGGTTGAGATGGGCGCGGAGAAGTACGATATTCTCAGCCGCTACAACCGCAACGCGGCTTCCGGACTGGGCGTTAAGCTGGCATCGGGCGCTAACGAAATGGAAACCTCGGAGCTGGTGCTGGCGCGCCTCGACGAGCTGGCGCACTTCTTCCCTCACGGTCTGGAATACAAAGTCGCCAACGAAACCACCTCGTTTGTAAAAGCGTCGATTACCGACGTGGTAAAAACGCTGCTGGAAGCGATAGCCCTGGTCTTCCTGGTGATGTATCTGTTTTTACAGAATTTCCGCGCCACGCTGATCCCGACCATTGCCGTTCCCGTGGTGCTGCTCGGTACCTTTGCCGTGCTCTACGCCTTTGGCTTTAGTATCAACACGCTGACCATGTTTGCGATGGTGCTGGCGATCGGCCTGCTGGTGGATGACGCCATCGTGGTGGTGGAGAACGTCGAGCGTATTATGAGCGAGGAAGGTCTGTCCCCGCGCGAGGCCACGCGAAAATCGATGGGGCAGATCCAGGGCGCGCTGGTCGGTATTGCGATGGTGCTCTCCGCCGTCTTTGTGCCAATGGCCTTCTTCGGCGGCACCACCGGCGCAATTTATCGTCAGTTCTCCATCACTATCGTCGCCGCCATGGTGCTGTCGGTACTGGTGGCAATGATCCTCACACCTGCCCTTTGCGCCACCATGCTTAAACCGGTCACAGCTGGCGCGCATCATCAGCGTAAAGGCTTCTTCGGCTGGTTTAATCGGGTCTTCGACCGCAGCGCCCAACGCTATGAATCCGGCGTGGCGAAAATCCTGCACAAGAGTCTGCGCTGGATCCTGCTTTACGGCCTGCTGCTCGGCGGTATGGTGCTGCTGTTCCTGCGCCTGCCCACCTCTTTCCTGCCGCAGGAAGACCGGGGAATGTTTACCACCTCGGTGCAGTTGCCCAGCGGTTCAACCCAGCAGCAGACCCTGAAAGTCGTCCAGAAGGTCGAAGACTACTTCCTTGAGAAAGAGAGCGCCAACGTGGCCTCGGTATTCGCCACCGTCGGCTCAGGCCCCGGCGGCAACGGGCAGAACGTAGCGCGACTCTTTGTGCGCCTGAAGGACTGGAAATCGCGCGATACCACCACCGGTAGCTCCTTCGCGATTATTGAGCGAGCGACAAAGGCGTTCAGTAAAATTAATGAGGCGCGGGTCTTCGCCAGCAGTCCGGCGGCGATCAGCGGTCTGGGCAGCTCTGCCGGTTTTGATATGGAGCTGCAGGATCATGCGGGCGCGGGGCATACCGCCCTGATGGCCGTCCGCGACCAGCTGCTGGAGATGGCAGATAAAAACCCGTCTCTGACCCGCGTTCGTCATAACGGTCTGGACGACAGTCCTCAGCTGCAGATTGATATCGACCAGCGCAAGGCCCAGGCGCTGGGCGTTTCCATCGACGATATCAATAACACGCTGCAAACCGCCTGGGGCTCCAGCTACGTCAATGACTTTATGGATCGCGGCCGCGTGAAGAAGGTGTATGTCCAGGCTGCGGCAAAATACCGGATGCTGCCGGAAGATATTAATCTGTGGTACGTGCGCAATAACAGCGGCAGCATGGTGCCCTTCTCCGCCTTTGCCAGCTCTCGCTGGAAAACCGACTCCCCGCGTCTGGAACGCTACAACGGCTATTCGGCGCTGGAGATCGTCGGTGAAGCGGCGCCGGGCGTCAGTTCCGGTACGGCAATGGATGTGATGGAAGAGCTGGTGCGCCAGCTGCCCGCCGGCTACGGCATGGAGTGGACGGCCATGTCCTATCAGGAACGCCTTTCCGGCGCCCAGGCTCCTGCGCTTTACGCCCTGTCGCTGCTGGTGGTGTTCCTGTGCCTCGCCGCGCTGTATGAAAGCTGGTCGGTGCCGTTCTCGGTCATGCTGGTCGTGCCGCTGGGGGTCATCGGCGCGCTGGTGGCGACCTGGATGCGCGGGCTGGAAAACGATGTCTATTTCCAGGTCGGGTTATTAACGGTCATCGGCCTCGCGGCCAAGAACGCCATTCTTATCGTCGAATTTGCCAATGAGCTAAACCAGAAAGGCGAAGAACTGCTTTCCGCGACGCTTGAAGCCTGCCGTCAGCGCATGCGCCCTATTCTGATGACCTCCCTGGCCTTTGTCTTCGGCGTACTGCCGATGGCCACCAGCAGCGGCGCAGGCTCCAGCAGCCAGCACGCGGTGGGCACCGGGGTGATCGGCGGCATGATCTCCGCGACCATTCTGGCGATCTACTTTGTCCCGCTGTTCTTTGTGCTGATCCGCCAGCGCTTCCCGCTGAAAGAGAAGGCCCGGTAACGGCCACAAAAAAGGCGACCATGATGGTCGCCTTTTTTCATTGCCACACACTGCATTACTAAACCACTGTGTCTCTGCAATCAGCCTGGATCTTATTTCCGAAGCATACCTTCGATAAAATCTTTCCAGTTCCCCAGTTCACGTTCAATCATAACAACCTCTCTCTTATTATTGTGGCTATTCTACTCAATTACGTTCCACCAGTGAAGATATTTTAACCAATCACTCTGATTGCTGAGCGCGTGGTTTTTTTATAAGGTGCATCATTAATATGGACCTGGCGAAGGCCTTTTAATGTGATACCCGGCAATATTCAGAAACAATTAATCGCCGGAACACGCGGCCTGTGGGCCGGGTCGGCAGGCCGCGTTCTTTACTGAGCACGCTAACGATAAATAGGCTTATGGGGCTATATTCGCAGCATGATAATTACCCATGAAATCATATTTCGCGTATCCTGCTCTTTTATTTATTCGAAATTATTGAGCCTCTAATTCAAATCAAGACAAAAGGATTAAACAATGATCGTCCTGTACGGGATTAAAAACTGCGACACCATTAAAAAAGCGCGCCGCTGGCTGGAAACCCAGGGGATCGATTACCGCTTTCACGACTACCGCGTTGACGGTCTGGACAGACCGCTGCTGGATACCTTTATCAAAGAACTGGGCTGGGAACCGCTGCTCAATACCCGTGGCACCACCTGGCGCAAGCTGGATGAAGCGCTGCGCGACAGTATTACTACCGCCGATGCCGCCGCCGCACTGATGCTGGAAATGCCGGCAATTATCAAACGCCCATTGCTCTGCGCGCCCGCTAAGCCTATGCTGCTGGGTTTCAGTGAATCCAGCTATCAGCAGTTTTTTAACGAGGTCTAACTATGTCTTGCCCGGTCATTGAACTGGCACAGCAGCTTATTCGCCGCCCTTCCCTCAGCCCTGACGACGCGGGCTGCCAGGCGCTGATGATTGAACGCCTGCGGGCGATTGGCTTTACCGTTGAGGCAATGGACTTCGGCGACACGCAGAATTTCTGGGCCTGGCGCGGTCAGGGCGAAACCCTGGCCTTCGCCGGGCATACGGACGTGGTCCCGGCGGGCGATGCCGACCGCTGGATCAATCCGCCATTTGAACCCACCATCCGCGACGGCATGCTGTTTGGCCGCGGCGCTGCGGATATGAAAGGTTCCCTGGCGGCGATGGTGGTGGCGGCGGAGCGATTTGTCGCTCAGCACCCGAACCATAAAGGACGCCTGGCCTTTCTGATCACCTCCGATGAAGAAGCCAGCGCCAAAAACGGCACGGTGAAAGTCGTGGAAGCGCTGATGGCGCGCCAGGAACGCCTGGACTGGTGCCTGGTGGGCGAACCCTCCAGCACCGAAATCGTCGGTGACGTGGTGAAGAACGGTCGTCGCGGGTCGCTAACCTGTAACCTGACGATCCACGGCGTGCAGGGGCATGTGGCCTATCCGCATCTGGCCGATAACCCGGTTCACCGCGCCACGCCGATGCTGGATGAACTGGTGGGGATTGAGTGGGATCGCGGAAACGCATTCTTCCCGCCGACCAGCATGCAGATCGCCAATATCCAGGCCGGGACCGGCAGTAACAACGTGATCCCCGGCGAACTGTTCGTACAGTTTAACTTCCGCTTCAGCACCGAGCTGACCGATGAGATGATCAAGGCGCAGGTCGTCGCGCTGCTGGATAAACACCAGCTGCGCTATACCCTGGACTGGTGGCTCTCCGGCCAGCCGTTCCTGACCGAGCGCGGCAGGCTGGTCGATGCGGTGGTGAAGGCGATTGCACACTATAATGAAGTGAAACCGCAGTTGCTGACCACGGGCGGCACCTCGGACGGGCGATTTATCGCACGGATGGGCGCGCAGGTGGTAGAGCTGGGGCCGGTTAACGCCACCATCCACAAGATTAATGAATGCGTGAACGCCGCCGATCTCCAGCTGCTGGCGCGGATGTATCAACGTATTATGGAACAACTCGTCGCCTGACAGGCTGGAGGTATGCATGGATATGCTGGCTAAATACTGGTGGGTACTGGTGCTGGTGTTTTTGGTGGGCGTGCTGATTAACGTGATGAAAGACCTTTCCCGCGTCGATCACAAAAAATTTCTCGCCAATAAACCGGAGCTTCCCCCGCATCGTGACAATAACGATAAGTGGGATGATGAAGACGACTGGCCGCAGAAAAAGTAGCCCGCGTTAATAAGACCGGCAGCCCAGGCTGCCGGTTTTTTATTACATCATTTCGATAATATCGTCATCTTTCGGCGTCGACCCGCTCAGCGCCTCGTCAAAATAGTGCTTCGGCACGGTATAGCGCAGGTGGTCGAGCGCAAGCTGCATACTGCGGTCATCGATCGCGTGCGGCAGATCCTCAACGATATCCAGCGTCACATCACCGCCAACGGCCAGCAGGGCTTCCTGGGCTGCGACCGCCAACGAAAGATCGATGACCCTGTCTTCACCGCCGTGGATCAAATGCACGGTGGTCGCGGTACTGGCAACCGTCGGCAGCGTGGCATAGCGGCCATTAAAGGCAATCACCCGTGAGGCCAGACCCGGCAACGCTTTAATGCTTTCCAGGGCCATAATCGCCCCCTGCGAGAAACCGATCAGGGCGGTGGCCTGTGGCCGTACGCCGCTCTGCTGCTGCCAGTGGCGCACCGTCTCAATAAAGGTCGGCATAATGGCATCCACGCGCTGCTGGCGATTCTCTTCGCTAATGCCGTCAACGGAAAACCACTGGCGACCGGTGCCGCTGGCCTCCGCGCCGCCGACGCTGACGATTAACGCATCGGGAAACAGCGGTGCAAACCAGCTGCCGATTTGCCCCATGGAGACCGGGTTATCACCGACGCCATGAAATAACAGCAGCAGCTGTTGGGCGGGTTTGTCAGGGCTTTGTACAACAAAATGGTCATGTGTCATGGCGTTCTCCTTAAGTAACATTAAGTCTACGCCGTCACCCCATAATGACCATGCCATTTGACTGATAGAGTCCGTTAAAAAAATTGCAGTTGCTCAATGCGCTCCCGCAGCGCAGCGGCCTCTTCGCCGACCGTGGCATAGAGTGCGTCTGCCGCTTCCTGCCGCTGGCGCGCCAGCAATGCCTTGCGCCCCGATAATCCCAGCTCAGCCACCAGCGATGCCTCACCGGTACGCTGCTGCAGCGCGCCGCGCAGGGCCAACAGCGGCAGATCGCAGCGTTCAAGCAGGCGCAGGAGAGCGCCTGCTGACACGACCAGCGGACGATGACCAAAGGCGAACCCGGCCAACTCCAGCTGGTCCTGGCACGCTGCCACGCCCTCTTCTGCGGCCAGCGGTAGCGGGTCATCGACCCACAGCCGGAGCGCAGTCAGATCCCGACGCAGCCGCTGATGCTCCTCCCTGGCCAGACGTTGTCCTGCATCGCTCACCGGCAACAGCGCCATCGCCGTATAGCAGCCGCTGCTTGCCTCCCGCTGGCTGCCGATCCGCACCAGGGTAAAGCCACAGCGCTGCCAGAACCGCCATAGTGCCGGCGTATAGCCAAAACTGACGGAGAGATAGTCGTATTCCTGCGCCATCGCTACCGCCCCGGCGATCAGCCTCTGACCGATCCCTTCCCGCTGCCGCGACGGGTGGACGGCGATACGCGATACGCGCAGCCCTTTCAGGGTAGCCGCCAGCGGGCTACCGCCGTGCGCGGCCAGAGACTGGGCCACCAGATTGCCACGCGGGCGGCGGAAACCGGCCCACACGGCCTGACTCAGCCCGGCAGATAGCCCACCTTCTTCTACCAGCCAAAGCGCGGCCAGGGTGTGTTCTCCGGCGCGGGCCTGGTAAAAATGCTGGCCGGGCGCATCCATCATACGCCGGAGATCGAGCGGAGAGGTTCGGTAGTGAGCGCCTGCTAACAGCTGATACAGCGCGGCAGGCTCAGCGGGTGAGGTCAGCCAGCGCTGCTGCTCCAGCCGGGTTATTTTCAGCTCGCCGGAGGGTTCAACGGCACGCGACTCATCATCAAACAGCAGCGCCTTATCGATAAGGCGCTCCAGCGGGCAGCCGCTCGCCCAGCGAACGGGCGTATCCAGGGAGTAGCGCGTCAGCGAGGCAAAACGGGCGCACAGCTTAAGCAGAAAGCCGCGCCCGGTGCCTTCATAGCCCTGAACGGTGGTGGTCAGCAGGACGCGGGGAAAACGGGCGGTAAGCTGCAACAGCAGCGGGGCCGGAATGGCAGCCGCCTCATCGACAATCAGCCAGTCGGCACAATGGGAAGAGGCCAGCAGCGCATCGGGAGCCATAAAGTGAAAACGCTCCCCGGCAAAGCTCGCCATTACGTCGGTGGCGGATTTGGCTGGGGCGGTGACCACCGCCGTACCGTCGAGCTGCGCCAGTAACATCCCCGCCAGCGCCGATTTACCCCGTCCGCGCCCGGCGGTCACCGCCGCCACGCCGGGCGGCATCGCCAGAAGCCGTTGCAGGACGTGTGCCTGCGTCGCCAGCGGTTGGCCATCGGCGGGCGTCCACAGAGGACGAGGCGAAAAGTCAGGTAAATGCAGCGGCGAAGGCAGTTGCCAGATAAGTACATCCTCGTCGCGTTCAATAACGGTACGAAAATGGTGAACAAAGTGGGGAACCGCAATGGGCTGCGGGAGATCGCTCCAGCGCAGGGAGTCGGCATCAGGACGCTGCGCCCATTCATCAAGCGGCGGCACCAGCAGCACCAGCCAGCTTCCGGCTTTCAGCGTCCCGCCAAGCGCGGCAAACGCGGCGGCGTCAAAGCCGTGACGGGCATCGAAAAAGGCGTGGTGGAATTCCCGTCCGAGCAGCGTGGCCAGCGCCCGGGGAGAAGCAGAATTTCCCTCTACCGGCTCTGGCCCAACCCACAGGCCATCGCCGCCGAGCAGCGCGCGCAGCCGTAATGCGTGATGCCCGCACGCGTCAGGTTCGCCGCTCAGCACCAGCAGGCGACGTATCCCTTCACGCGCCATCTGCGCCGTCAGCGCCAGTAAGTGCTCCATTCCGGGTTACAGCGTTTTACCGAAGGTATTGCACTGGGCCGGATCCCCGCTGTCAAAACCGCGTTTAAACCAGCTATAGCGCTGCGAAGACGTGCCGTGAGTAAAGCTGTCCGGGACAATACGGCCCTGGCTTTTCTGCTGCAGGCGATCGTCGCCAATCGCCTCGGCCGCATTCAGCGCCTCTTCCAGATCGCCGCCCTCCAGTACGCCCTGCTGCTGCATACTGTGGCCCCAGACGCCCGCAAAGCAGTCCGCCTGCAGCTCCATCAGGACCGACAGGTGGTTCACCTCTTTCGGCGTGGCACTCTGCTGCAGCTGGCGAACCTTCGGCTCCACGCCCATCAGCTTCTGAACATGGTGTCCGACTTCGTGGGCAATCACATAGCCCTGGGCAAAGTCGCCGTCAGCGCCCAGCTTGTGCTTCATATCATCGTAGAAAGAGAGGTCGATATAGACAGTGCTGTCCGTCGGGCAGTAGAACGGCCCCATCACCGACTGGCCCGTACCGCAGCCGGTGTCGGTCACGCCGCGGTACATCACCAGTCGCGGTGGCTGGTAAGTGCGACCCTGGCGGGTAAAAATTTCGGCCCAGGTGTCTTCGGTGGTCGCCAGGATCACCGAGGTAAATTTCGCGGCTTCATCTTCCTGCGGGCTGATGGAGCGCTGCTGGCTCATCGGCTGAGAGAGAGGCTGCCCGGTAAGCAGGCTGGAGAGATCCACGCCATAATAGCCACCGACGATCACCAGCAGCAGAATAATAATTCCGCCCTTACCTCTGGGTAAACGAATGCGCCCCCGACCCATTGTCATTGGGCTGGCGTCATTGCGCCGGTCTTCTACATTGTCGCTTTCACGTCGCCCTTGCCAGCGCATAATCACACCACTCGTTTTGCTATTTTAATAAGATTGATCGTAGGCGGTTCGGGGGAGGATTACCACAGGAAAAAAGAGACAGCGGCGCGGAGAATAAGGCCATTCTCCACGCCGGAAATGCGAGGAAGCGCGTGCGGTTTAGTCCAGCTTCACGCCGAGACGATGGGCAACGTTTTCGTAGGCTTCAATCAGGCCGCCGAGGCTCTGACGGAAACGGTCTTTGTCCATTTTATCCAGCGTCTCTTTGTCCCACAGGCGGCTGCCGTCCGGGGAGAACTCATCGCCCAGTACGACCTGGCCTTTGAACAGACCAAACTCCAGCTTGAAGTCGACCAGGATCAGGCCCGCATCGTCAAACAGCTTTTTCAGCACGTCGTTGGCTTTGTAGGTCAGCTCCTTCATGCGGGCAAGGCTCTCTTTATCCACCCAGCCAAAGGTTTCGCAGTAGGACTCATTGACCATAGGATCGTGCATTTCGTCGTTTTTCAGGAACATATCAAACAGCGGCGGGTTTAACTCGATGCCCTCTTCAATCCCCAGACGCTTGACCAGTGAACCGGCCGCACGGTTACGCATCACGCACTCTACCGGTACCATATCCAGCTTTTTCACCAGGCATTCAGTATCGGAAAGAAGCGCTTCCATCTGGGTCGGGATACCGGCTTCTTCGAGTTTTTGCATAATGAAATGGTTGAACTTGTTGTTCACCATGCCCTTACGGTCAAATTGCTCAATACGCGCGCCATCCCCTGCTGACGTATCATTGCGGAACTCGAGTACCAACAGATCCGGGTTTTCGGTGCTGTATACGGTTTTCGCTTTGCCACGATACAACTCAGCTTGCTTTTGCATCTTTTATTACTCCAGGTGTGATACTCGCCGTCGTTCACGCGATCCGGTGAGTGAGATGAACTAGAAAACACCGCTATTCTATCGACGCAAACGTGTGCGTCAATGATCATAAAAAAAGGCCGGTTAAACCGGCCTTCTTATTTACTTGCTGAATGCAGCCTGGAAGATAGCAACCAGGGCGTCATTCTGCGACTGCGTCAGGGTGTGACCTTTCGGATCGATAAACTGCAGGCTGCTGCGGTTATCGAGATCGCCGACCTGAAGCTTATATTCACCCGCTGCCAGTCCCGGGTCGCGCGCGCCCAGTTCCTGCCAGGTGCTGTCAGACTGCGGTTTGTAGGTGACGACCATGCTGCCCGTGGAACGGGTATTGTCGGTCACTTTCATACCGGCTTTTTCCAGCGCGGCAGGCAGACGCTGCCAGACCAGGTTAAACGGACCGCGTACAACCAGCATTGGCAGACCGGTGTCGTCCGCTGCGCTCTGGACATCCAGGGTCGCGGCGCTGCGGCTATCGGCGGCGTTCTGCGCGTCGGTGACGGTTTTATCCAGACCGGCGGAAATCACGTTCAGCATTTCAGAGCTGTAGCGCTGCAGCGATGCGGGATCGGCAACCGGTTTGTCAGCCTGCTCCAGGTTGATCAGTTTGACCACCACGGCCTGCTGATAGCCCTGCGACTTCACTGAGATTTGATAACGACCACGGTACTGCTGGTCTTCATCCAGACGGTTCCACAGGACCCAGTCCGTTGTCAGGGTCTGGCTGGCATCATCACGTTTCGCAATGCTGTAGTTTTGTGCTGTCACAATGCTGGCCACCTGCGGCCACAGATTGCCGCTACGGCCACTTTCAACCAGCAGCGTCGCGGTATCACCGGTAAACTGGGTGCGCGCACCGTTCACCAGCGCCAGCGGCTGTGCCGGAGGACGAATATCCAGGCCCTTGCCGACAGCGCCGCTGCCGTTGGTCACCGGGATCGTATAGTCGCCGTTTTCAACCGGCAGGATCATGCCTGCTGGCGCATGAAGTTCTGCGAGCGGTGCTGCCTCCAGATAGGATTCATCCCCGCTGACCTGGCGCTTGTAACGCGAGTCGGAACTACAGGCGGCGAGCAGCATAACAAGCGAAACACCCGCAACCTTCACCAGGTGCGACTTCTGTACTGAGTAAGCCATCAAATCTCCCTAAACTTTACAGCAATCCGGCATGCTTAAGCGCCGCCGCAACGATGTCACGACCCTGTGCGGTAATCGGCGTCATCGGCAGGCGCAGCGTATCGGTCGCCACAAGACCCAACTCCTTACATGCCCATTTCACCGGGATAGGATTGGGTTCGACAAATAATTTATTGTGCAGCGGCATCAGACGATTGTTAATCACCCGTGCTTCGCTGAACTGTCCGGCCGCGGCCAGTTTACACATTTCGGCCATATCGCGCGCGGCAACGTTAGTGGTCACGGAGATGACGCCGTGGCCGCCGAGCTGCATAAAGTCCAGCGACGTCGCATCATCACCGCTGAGCAGGATGAAATCGTCGGAAACCAGCTCTTTGATCTGGTGAACACGACTTAAGTTCCCGGTCGCCTCTTTAATTGCGATAATATTTTTGACTTTCGAGAGACGGCCTACGGTTTCCGGCAGCATATCGCATCCGGTGCGCGAGGGGACATTATACAGGATTTGCGGCAGGTCAGTATGTTCGGCGATGGCTTTGAAGTGCTGGAACAGACCTTCCTGAGTCGGGCGGTTGTAGTACGGGGTGACGGTCAGACAGCCGACGATACCACTGTTATTGAAACGCTGCGTCAGACTGATGGCTTCAGCGGTTGCATTCGCGCCGGTGCCAGCAATTACAGGAATACGTCCGTCGGCCAGTTCTACGGTCATCAACACCACGTCGCCGTGCTCATCATGGCTTAGCGTGGCGGATTCACCGGTGGTCCCTACCGAAACAATCGCCGAGGTTCCATTGGCGACATGGTAATCAATCAGTTTTTTCAGGCTTGGCCGGCAGACATTACCTTTCTCATCCATCGGCGTGACAAGCGCTACAATACTTCCCGTGAACATGGGCCATCCTCTGTGCAGACATGAATCCTAATGTTACGTTTGGTGCTGTATTAAAAGCAAGTAACCCAAGGGCTCCAGGACTGTTGTATGCCGGTTTTTTTTATGCTTTCCTTATGATTACCTCACCTTTTCAAAGGAAGCACAGGTTTGACACCTTCATCGCAACACTATCTGGTCATCACCGCGCTGGGCGTCGACCGCACGGGTATCGTGAATACCATCACCCGCCATGTCAGCAGCTGCGGCTGTAATATCGAAGACAGCCGCCTGGCGATGCTGGGAGATGAGTTCACCTTTATCATGCTGCTGTCCGGCTCCTGGAATGCCATCACGATGATCGAATCAACCTTACCGTTGAAAGGTGCCGAGCTGGATTTGCTGATCGTGATGAAACGCACCACCGCGCAGCCGCGTCCGGCGATGCCTGCTACAGTATGGGTACAGGTCGAGGTTGACGATTCACCGCATCTTATCGAGCGCTTTACCGCACTGTTCGATAGCTGGCAGATGAATATCGCCGAGCTGGTTTCCCGTACCCAGCCGGGTAGCGGCACCGCAGCCCGGCTGTTTATTCAGATAACCGCTCACAGTCCAGCCTCCCAGGACACGTCAAATATTGAGCAAGCGTTCAAAGCCCTATGTACAGAATTGAATGCACAAGGCAGTATAAACATCGTCAACTATTCACAAAATGATGAACCGAACGGAGTTGTGTAATGAATCCACTGAAAGCCGGTGATATCGCACCGAAATTTAGCTTGCCCGACCAGGATGGCGAACAAGTAAATTTGACCGACTTCCAGGGACAGCGTGTTCTGGTCTATTTCTACCCGAAAGCCATGACGCCGGGCTGTACCGTTCAGGCCTGCGGCCTGCGCGATAGCATGGATGAGCTGAAAAAAGAGGGTGTCGACGTGCTGGGTATCAGCACCGACAAATCAGAAAAGCTGTCTCGCTTTGCCGATAAAGAGCTGCTGAACTTCACGCTGCTGTCTGATGAAGATCATCAGGTCTGCGAGCAGTTCGGTATCTGGGGTGAAAAAACCTTTATGGGTAAAACCTACGATGGTATTCACCGTACCAGCTTCCTGATCGACGTCGACGGCAAGGTCGAACATGTGTTCGACGATTTTAAAACCAGCAATCACCACGATGTGGTACTTAACTGGCTAAAAGAAAACGCCTGATTCTCTAAGAGAAAAGCCGACATCTTCGTCGGCTTTTTTTTATTCCTCTTCCACCGCCACCGCATCCGGCCAGGCATGAACCACCGCCTTAACCAGCGTCGCCAGCGGGATCGCAAAGAAGACGCCCCAGAACCCCCACAGCCCGCCGAAAATAATCACCGACAGAATGATCACCAGCGGATGCAGGTTGACCGCCTCAGAGAAGAGGACCGGCACCAGCAAGTTGCCATCCAGCGCCTGAATAATCAGATAGACCGCGAACAGGCTCCAGAACTCGGTGCTCAGGCCGAACTGGAACAGGGCCACGCCCACCACCGGGATCGTCACCACAAAGGCACCGATATAGGGGATCAGGACCGAGCACCCGACCAGCACCGCCAGCAGCAGCGAGTAGTTTAGCCCGAAGAGGATAAAGCCAATCCAGGTCGCCACGCCAACCACCACCATCTCCAGCACTTTGCCGCGGATATAGTTACTGATCTGCTGGTTCATCTCTTTCCAGACCTGACCGGCCAGGCCGCGATTACGCGGCAGCACGCGGCGTACCGCGTTCAGCATCTGATCTTTATCTTTCAGCAGGAAGAAGAGCATCAGCGGCACCAGCACCAGGTAGACCGCCAGCGTCAGCAGCCCCACCAGCGACGCCAGGGAGTATTTAACCACCGAGTCGCCCATCCCCAGCATTCGGCTGCGCATATTTTCGGCCATCGCATCAATGATGCCGGCGTCCATCAGCGCCGGATAGCGTCGCGGCAGCGTGGCGGCGAAGTCCGAGAGCTTATTGAGCATTCCCGGCATATCGCGGATCAGGTTAATGCCCTGCTGCCAGGCAACGGGCGCGACCACAAAGGCCAGCAGCAGCAGAATACCGACAAAGACCACCAGCACCAGCGAGGTCGCCCAGCGACGGGAGCAGCCTGCCCTTTCCAGCCTCACCGTCGGCCACTCCAGCAGATAGGCCAGCACCAGCGCCACCAGCAGCGGAGCCAGAAGACCGCTAAAGAAAAACAGAATACCAAAGCCGGCAACCAGAATAACCAGCAACGCAATCGCCTCCGGATCGCTGAATCGGCGGCGATACCACTGCATTAACATCTCAAGCATAAATTCCTTCTTTAAACGCCAGGCTGTGCTAAGAGATCGAATTGTATCTACTTGTCACAAAAAAGACTTCGCTTTTTATCAACAAGCAGACAAACATGAAAAGTTGGGTGAAGAGGATTTTCAACGCTGTCGCCTGCGGCTACACTCGCAGCTTGACCGGGATGAAACGTTATCCCCGGATGCGGGTCCAACAGACACAACGCACAACACAGGACAGTGGTTATGTTCAGGCAGTTTAAAAAAACGCTGGTGGCAACCCTGATAGCCACGCTGACACTCGGCCCGATGGCCCCGGCGTTTGCGCATTCTGCAGATACGCTACCGGATATGGGCACCACGGCCGGGAGCACGCTCTCCATCGGTCAGGAAATGCAGATGGGCGATTACTTCGTTCGTCAGCTGCGCGGCAGCGCACCGCTGATTAACGATCCGCTGCTGGTTCAGTATATTAACGGGCTGGGTACGCGCCTGGTAAACTCAGCCGACTCGGTGAAGACGCCCTTCCACTTCTATTTAATCAACAACGACGAGATCAACGCCTTTGCCTTCTTCGGCGGCAATGTGGTGCTGCACTCGGCGCTGTTCCGCTATTCCGACAACGAAAGCCAGCTGGCGTCAGTGATGGCGCACGAGATCTCCCACGTCACCCAGCGCCATCTGGCGCGTGCCATGGAAGACCAGAAACGCAATGCTCCTCTGACCTGGGCCGGTGCGCTGGGCTCCATTCTGCTGGCAATGGCCAACCCGCAGGCCGGGATGGCCGCCCTGACCGGTACCCTGGCAGGAACGCAGCAGGGGATGATCAGCTTTACCCAGCAGAATGAGCAGGAAGCGGACCGTATCGGTATTCAGGTACTGCAACGCGCAGGCTTTGATCCACAGGCGATGCCGACCTTCCTCGAAAAACTGCTGGATCAGTCACGCTACTCCTCTCGCCCGCCGGAAATGCTGCTGACGCACCCGCTGCCGGAAAGCCGACTCTCCGATGCGCGCAACCGCGCCAATCAGATGCGCCCCGTGGTTGTTCAGTCGTCGACGGAGTTCTATCTGGCAAAGGCCCGCACGCTGGGGATGTATAACTCCGGTCGTAATCAGTTGACCAGCGACCAGCTGGATAACTGGGCAAAAGGCAACGTGCGCGAACAGCAGGCCGCCCGGTATGGCCGTGCCTTGCAGGCGATGGAAGCGGGTAAGTATCCAGAAGCCCAGAAAGCGCTGCAGCCCCTGCTAAGCGCCGAGCCGAATAACCCCTGGTATCTGGACCTTGCTACCGATATCGATCTCGGCCAGAACAAAGCCACCGAGGCCATCGCCCGTCTGCGCAACAGCAAAGACGTGCGTATTAACCCGGTCCTGCAGCTGAACTTCGCCAACGCCCTGTTTAAAGGCGGCCAGCTGGCGGAAGCCTCCAGCGTGCTCAATCGCTATACGTTCAGTAATAAAGAGGACAGCAACGGCTGGGATCTGCTGGCTCAGGTGGAGAGCGCCCTCGGCCATCGCGACCAGGAGCTCGCCGCCCGCGCCGAAGGCCTGGCGCTGGCAGGCCGCCTCGACCAGGCGATTTCGCTGCTGAGCAGCGCCAGCTCGCAGGTCAAACTCGGCAGCCAGCAACAGGCGCGTTATGATGCGCGTATCGACCAGCTGCGCGGGCTACAGCAGCGCTTCCGCCCTTACGAAAAGATGTGATCAGGAGTAAAAATGACCGACGCCGTACAGATCTGGCATAACCCCCGCTGCTCAAAGAGCCGTGAAACTCTGAATCTGCTAAAAGAGAACGGCATCGAGCCGGAAGTGGTCCTGTATCTGGAGTCGCCGCCGGACGCGGCGACCCTCGGCAAGGTGCTGAAGATGCTGGGTATGAGTAGCGCTCGCGAGCTGATGCGCCAGAAAGAAGAGCTGTATAAAGCGCTGAATCTTGCAGACGCGACGCTGTCAGAAATGGCGCTGGTGCAGGCGCTGATCGACAATCCAAAGCTTATCGAGCGACCGATTGTTATCCACCAGGGTCAGGCAAGAATTGGCCGCCCGCCGGAGCAGGTGCTGGAAATCCTGCGCTAGTTCGCTCCCCTCTCCGGCAGCGGAGAGGATCAGCTACAGCTTAAGGGTCTCTTTCACAAAGGGGATGGTCAGCTTACGCTGGGCGGCAATCGAGGCGTGATCCAGTTCGTCGAGGGTCATAAACAGCGTACGCATTTCCCGATCCAGCCGTTTCAGCAGAAAACGCCCCACGTCTTCCTGCAGCTCAAAACCGCGCAGCCTGGCCCGCAGCTGCAGCGCCTGCAGTTTGTCGTCATCGGATAACGGCTGCAGACGGTAGATCTGCCCCCAGTCGAGACGCGAGGCCAGATCCGCCAGACCCAGATTCAGCTGGCGCGGCGGACGATCCCCGGTGATCAGCAGCCGGGTTTTACCGGCTTCCAGAATGCGGTTGTAGAGGTTGAAGATCGCCATCTCCCACAGTTCATCCCCGGCCACGCACTCGATATTGTCGATACAGACCAGCGAGAGCTGCTCCATCCCGTCGAGCACTTCCGGCACAAACCAGGTGCGTTTATCCAGCGGAACATAGCCCACGGCTTCACCACGCTGGGAAAGCTCGGCGCAGGCGGCGTGCAGCAAATGGCTGCGGCCAGCGCCTTCACGCGACCAGAAGTAGATATATCCGCTGTGTTCCTGGCGAAGCACGTTTTGTAACGCTGCCAGCAAAGAAGGGTTATCACCCGGCCAGAAACTGGCAAAAGTTTCGTCGTCGGGAAGATAGAGTGGCAAAGAGAGCTGTGCCGGTGCGTTCAGATGGACCTCAACATATTCTTACAGAATAACGCGAGGAGTTTATCACAGGAGTCTACCGGGCGGAATGCCCGCCCGGTCAATGCACGTTCGGTCAACGATCAGCGCAGTTGTTTTTCGTTCTCTTCCGCTTCCAGGATCTCTTCTTCCGGACGCAGGATGCTGATCAGTTTAAAGATCAGGCTCAGGCCCACGCCGACGATGGTCGCCAGCGCCATGCCTTTCAGCTCTGCCGCGCCGATATGCACCTTCGCGCCGCTCACGCCGATGATCAGGATCACCGAGGTCAGGATCAGGTTCTGCGCTTTGCTGTAATCCACTTTCGATTCGATCAGCACGCGAATACCGGACGCGCCGATCACCCCGTACAGCAGCAGCGAAACGCCGCCCATCACCGGAACCGGGATAATCTGGATCGCCGCCGCCAGTTTGCCGACGCAGGAGAGCAGGATAGCGAAGATTGCCGCGCCGCCGATAACCCAGGTGCTGTAGACGCGGGTAATCGCCATAACGCCGATGTTCTCACCGTAGGTGGTGTTCGGGGTTGAGCCGAAGAAACCGGAGAACATGGTCGACAGGCCGTTCGCAAACATGGAGCGGTGCAGGCCAGGGTCGCGGATCAGGTCTTTTTTCACGATATTCGCCGTTACCACCAGGTGACCCACGTGCTCGGCAATCACCACCAGCGCCGCCGGAAGAATAGTGAAGATGGCAAACCATTCAAAGCGCGGGGTATAGAAGGTCGGCAGTGCAAACCAGTGCGCCTGAGCAATCGGGGTGGTATCGACCACGCCCATCGCGAAGGAGAGCGCATAGCCCGCCAGGACACCAATCAGGATCGGGATAATGGCCATAAAGCCGCGGAACAGCACCGAGCCAAAAACGGTAACGCCGAGGGTGACCAGCGAGATGGTGATGGTTTTGGTATCTGCGGATTGACCGTCTGCCGGCAGCAGACCCGCCATGCTGGCCGCCACGCCGGCCAGTTCAAGACCGATAACGGCAACGATGGCACCCATCGCCGCCGGCGGGAACATCACGTCCAGCCAGCCGGTCCCGGCTTTTTTCACAATCAACGACACCACGCAGAACAGCGCGCCGCACATAATAAAGCCGCCCAGCGCGACCTCGTAGCCCAGCGGCAGAAGCAGCAGGACCGGCGAGATAAAGGCAAAGCTCGACCCCAGATAGGCAGGGATTTTTCCCTTACAGATAAAGAGATACAGCAGCGTGCCCACGCCGTTAAACAGCAGTACGGTGGCCGGGTTGATATGGAACAGAATGGGCACCAGAACGGTTGCGCCAAACATCGCAAACAGGTGCTGCAAACTAAGCGGAATCGTTTGCAATAGCGGTGGTCTTTCACTTACCCCGATTGTACGGCGCGTCATTGTGTTTTTCCTCAGCATGGTATTATGGTGGAACGGACCAAAAAAAAGCCGACTATCAAAGTCGGCTACTTTTTTATTATTTGTTACTTCGTACCAAAAATCTTGTCCCCGGCGTCGCCGAGGCCAGGGATAATGTACCCCTGTTCATTCAGACCCTGGTCAACGGATGCGGTGTAGAGCTCAACATCCGGGTGCGCTTTTTCCAGCGCAGCGATACCTTCCGGTGCCGCTACCAGAACCAGCACTTTAATGCTGTGGCAGCCCGCGTTTTTCAGCAGGTCGATGGTGGCGATCATTGAGCCACCGGTTGCCAGCATCGGGTCAACGACCAGCGCCATACGCTCGTCGATATTAGAAACCAGTTTCTGGAAGTACGGTACCGGCTCAAGCGTCTCTTCGTTACGGTAGATACCGACAACGCTGATACGCGCGCTCGGCACGTGCTCCAGTACGCCTTCCATCATGCCCAGACCGGCACGCAGAATCGGCACAACGGTAATCTTTTTACCTTTGATCTGCTCAACCTGAACCGGACCGTTCCAGCCTTCAATGGTGACTTTCTCGGTTTCCAGATCGGCGGTCGCTTCATAGGTCAGTAAGCTGCCAACTTCAGAGGCGAGTTCGCGAAAGCGCTTGGTGCTGACATCATGCTCACGCATCAAACCCAGCTTGTGTTTGACCAGTGGGTGTTTAACTTCCACTATCTTCATACTCTTTCTCCTCTGAGGGGCAGCCAAAAAAATCGCCGGATTATACCGTTTTTTTTCGTTAGCGCCATACCCTGTATCATTGACCAGGATCAACCAAAGTCGCAAAGGGCGCGCCAGAGAGTATACGACACGCTAAAAAAAACCCTGCCGGATGGACAGGGTCTTATTGTTAACAATCTGAATATTAAATGTTTTCACCGTTGCTGCTGATGACTTTCTGGTACCACGAGAATGATTTCTTATGGCTGCGCGCCAGGGAGCCTTTCCCTTCGTTATCTTTATCAACGTAGATAAAGCCGTAGCGTTTTTTCATCTCGCCGGTCCCGGCGGAGACCAGATCGATACAGCCCCACGGGGTGTAGCCCATCAGATCCACGCCATCTTCCACCACCGCTTTTTTCATTTCGCGGATATGCGCCGCGAGATACTCGATGCGGTACTGGTCGTTGACCATGCCGTCGCTTTCCGGCACGTCAATCGCGCCAAAGCCGTTTTCGACGATAAACAGCGGCAGCTGATAGTGGTCATAGAACCAGTTCAGGGAATAACGCAGACCCGCCGGGTCAATCTGCCAGCCCCAGTCGGATTTCTGCACGTAAGGGTTGGAGACCAGATGTTTGCTTTCGTCGTAATCCAGCTGCGGGTTGTCCGCCGTCGCTTTGGTGGCAAAGGACATATAGTAGCTAAAGCCGATATAGTCGACGCAGCCCTGCTTCAGCGCCGCCCGGTCGGCATCGGTGATATCGAGCTTAAAGCCGCGACGGTCGAAGTAGTTCAGCAGATGCTGCGGATATTTACCGCGCACGTGCACGTCGGTAAACCAGTAGCGACGGTGCATGGCGTTCATCGCCATCATCATATCGTCCGGCGCACAGGTCAGCGGATAGATAGGGCACATGGCAATCATGCAGCCAATCTGCAGATCCGGGTTGATGCGCCGTGCGGCGGCCACCGCCAGAGCGCTCGCCACCAGCTCATAGTGTGCGGCCTGATACATCACCGGCTCGCGATCCTCTTCCGGTTTGTACTTGAGGCCGGAGTTAGTGAACGGGGCAAAATCTTCGTGGTAGTTCGCCTGGTTGTTGATCTCGTTAAAGGTCATCCAGTACTTCACCTTATGCTGATAGCGGGTGAAGACCACTTCGGAGAAGCGCACGAAAAAGTCGATCAGCTTACGGTTGCGCCAGCCGCCGTATTCGGTGACCAGATGGTAAGGCATCTCAAAGTGAGACAGGGTAATGACCGGCTCGATACCGTACTTCAGGCATTCGTCAAACAGGTCGTCATAAAACGCCAGTCCGGCTTCGTTCGGCTCTGACTCATCGCCTTTCGGGAAAATACGCGTCCAGGCGATGGAAGTGCGGAAACATTTAAAGCCCATATCCGCAAACAGTTTGATGTCGTCTTTATAGCGATGATAGAAATCAATCGCCTCGTGGTTCGGGTAGTTTTTCCCCGGCAGAACGCCGTCGGTAATTTCACGCACCACGCCGTGCGCGCCTGCGGTCATCACGTCCGCGACGCTGATGCCTTTACCGCCTTCCTGCCAGCCGCCTTCCAGCTGATGTGCCGCTACCGCCCCGCCCCACAAAAAACCGTCTTTAAATCCAGACATCTGTCATTCCCTCTTAGCATTTGATTTAAAAGTAAATAACCTTAATCTCGCGCTCACCGAAACCGGTTTCATAAAAAGGATGTTCGTTTTGGCTTCCGGGTGCAAGGACATCCGGCCCTCGTCTGCCATTTTCGTGAAGGCGGTCAACTTTGCGTTATCGCCTGCAACAAATCAGGAAAATCGCGAGGCGGGCGAAACATCGCGAATAAGGGACTCGCAAACGTTTGCCTGGACTGTTAGAATTGCGCCGATTTTTCTTTCTATCGCATAAGCGTGGGGACTTTGCAGTGACCGATAAAACCTCTCTCAGCTATAAAGACGCCGGCGTTGATATCGACGCGGGTAACGATCTGGTCGACCGTATCAAAGGGGTAGTGAAAAAAACCCGTCGCCCGGAAGTGATGGGTGGACTCGGCGGTTTTGGCGCACTGTGCGCGCTCCCGCAGAAATACCGCGAGCCGGTTCTGGTCTCCGGCACCGACGGCGTCGGCACCAAGCTGCGTCTGGCGATGGATCTTAAGCGTCACGACACCATCGGCATCGATCTGGTGGCCATGTGCGTGAATGACCTGGTGGTTCAGGGCGCTGAGCCGCTGTTCTTCCTCGACTACTACGCCACCGGCAAACTGGACGTCGACACCGCGGCCAGCGTGATCACCGGTATCGCTGAAGGCTGTCTGCAGTCCGGCTGTGCGCTGGTCGGCGGCGAAACGGCGGAAATGCCGGGTATGTACCACGGCGACGATTACGACGTGGCCGGTTTCTGCGTCGGCGTAGTGGAAAAATCAGAAATTATCGACGGGTCGAAAGTAACCGACGGCGACGTGCTGGTGGCGCTGGCGTCCAGCGGTCCGCACTCTAACGGCTACTCGCTGGTACGCAAAATCCTCGAAGTTAGCGGCAGCGATCCGCTGACCACCGACCTGGAAGGCAAACCGCTGGCGGACCACCTGCTGGAACCGACCCGCATCTACGTCAAATCCGTGCTGGAGCTGATCGAAAACGTCGAGGTGCACGCGATTGCTCACCTGACCGGCGGCGGCTTCTGGGAAAATATCCCGCGCGTCCTGCCGGACAACACCCAGGCGGTGATCGACGAGTCTTCATGGCAGTGGCCAGCCGTCTTCAGCTGGATGCAGAATGCCGGTAACGTCAGCCGTCACGAAATGTACCGCACTTTTAACTGCGGCGTCGGTATGCTGGTGGCCCTGCCAGCGGCTGAGGCGGATAAAGCCATTACGCTATTGAACGCCAAAGGTGAAAAGGCGTGGAAAATCGGTATTATCAAAGCATCCGATTCCGAGCAGCGTGTGGTTATTGAATAATGAAAAACATTGTGGTGCTTATTTCCGGCAGCGGAAGTAATTTGCAGGCGATTATCGACGCCTGCAAACAGAAGAAAATCAATGGCGCCATACGTGCAGTGTTCAGTAATAAGGCCGACGCGTTCGGCCTGCAACGCGCCAGCGAGGCCGGTATTGCCGGCCATGCGCTGACCGCCAGCCAGTTCCCCAGCCGTGAAGCCTTTGACCGTCAGTTGATGAACGAGATCGACGCTTACGCGCCCGATCTGGTGGTGCTGGCGGGCTATATGCGCATCCTCAGCCCGGAATTTGTCGCCCACTATCAGGGCCGCCTTATCAATATCCACCCTTCCCTGCTGCCAAAATATCCCGGCCTGAATACCCATCGTCAGGTGCTGGAAAACGGCGATGAGGAGCACGGCACTTCCGTCCACTTCGTCACCGACGAACTCGACGGTGGCCCGGTGATTCTGCAGGCTAAAATCCCGGTCTTTGAGGGCGATGATGAAGACGAGATCCAGGCGCGAGTTCAGGCCCAGGAGCACGCTATTTATCCGCTGGTGGTAAGCTGGTTTATCGAAGGCCGTCTGCAGATGCGCGACGGCGCCGCCTGGCTTGACGGTGCACCGCTGTCAGCCGAAGGTTATGCGGCAGAAGAGTAATCTCCCGCCGTCCCCCGTTCGGGCGGCGGCTTTTTTTTCCCCTGCGTTTAACGCTGCAAATCGTTGTCATATCTACATATAAATGCGCTATTCCTCGCTTAAGTGTCATACTTTTCTGGCACAGTTGGACATATCATGGCAAAGCTCGCCATAATACAGTCGAGACGGATTTGCCACGTCCTGTGAATGAACTGGAGTGTGAGTAGTAATGGGTCAGGAAAAACTTTATATCGAGAAAGAACTCAGCTGGTTATCGTTCAACGAGCGCGTCCTGCAGGAAGCGGCGGATAAAGCGAACCCGCTGATTGAGCGGATGCGCTTTCTGGGCATCTATTCCAACAACCTTGACGAGTTTTACAAGGTCCGGTTTGCCGAATTAAAGCGCCGCATGATCATCAACGCGGAGCAGGGTATTACGGATCACTCTCGTCACCTTCTTGGTAAGATCCAGACCCGCGTTCTGAAAGCCGATCAGGAGTTCGACAGCCTCTATAACGAGCTGCTGCTCGAAATGGCCCGCAATCAGATCTTCCTGATCAACGAGCGTCAGCTCTCGGAAAACCAGCAGAACTGGCTGCATCATTACTTTAAGCACCATCTGCGCCAGCACATCACGCCGATTCTGATCAACCGCGAAACCAATCTGGTTGAGTTCCTTAAAGACGACTACACCTATCTGGCGGTCGAGATTATTCGCGGCGATGCGATTCGCTACGCGCTGCTGGAAATCCCGTCGGATAAAGTCCCGCGCTTCGTCAATTTGCCGCCGGAAGCGCCGCGCCGTCGCAAGCCGATGATCCTGCTCGATAACATCCTGCGCTACTGCCTGGACGACATCTTCAAAGGCTTCTTCGACTATGACGCGCTGAACGCCTACTCGATGAAGATGACCCGCGACGCCGAATATGACCTGGTCCACGAGATGGAATCCAGCCTGATGGAGCTCATGTCGTCGAGCCTGAAACAGCGCCTGACGGCGGAGCCGGTCCGCTTTGTGTACCAGCGCGATATGCCGGATGCGATGGTCGAAATGCTGCGTGAGAAACTGAGTATCTCCCGCTACGACTCCATTATTCCCGGCGGCCGCTACCACAACTTCAAAGACTTTATTGGCTTCCCGAACGTCGGCAAAGCCAACCTGGTCAATAAGCCGCTGCCGCAGCTGCGGCATATCTGGTTCGATAAGTTCCGCAACGGCTTTGACGCCATTCGCGAACGCGACGTGCTGCTCTACTATCCGTACCACACCTTTGAGCACGTGCTGGAACTGCTGCGTCAGGCCTCCTTCGACCCGAGCGTGCTGGCGATTAAGATCAACATCTACCGCGTGGCAAAAGACTCGCGCATTATCGATGCCATGATCCACGCCGCGCACAACGCCAAGAAAGTGACGGTGGTGGTCGAGCTGCAGGCGCGCTTCGATGAAGAAGCCAATATTCACTGGGCGAAGCGACTCACCGAAGCCGGCGTGCACGTGATCTTCTCCGCGCCGGGCCTGAAAATCCACGCCAAGCTGTTCCTGATCTCGCGTAAAGAAGGCGACGAGGTCGTGCGCTACGCGCATATCGGCACCGGTAACTTTAACGAGAAAACCGCCCGCATCTATACGGACTACTCGCTGCTGACCGCCGATGCGCGCATCACCAACGAAGTGCGTCGGGTATTCAACTTTATTGAGAACCCGTACCGCCCGGTAAGCTTTGACTACCTGCTGGTTTCACCGCAGAACTCGCGTCCTCTGCTGTATAAGATGATCGACAAAGAAATCAGCAACGCCCAGAACGGCCTGCCGTCCGGGATCACCCTGAAGCTCAACAACCTGGTCGATAAAGGCCTGGTGGATCGGCTGTATGCCGCATCCGGCGCGGGTGTTCCGGTGAACCTGCTGGTGCGCGGCATGTGCTCGCTGCTGCCACAGGTGGAAGGACTCAGTGAAAATATTCGCGTGATCAGCATCGTTGACCGTTACCTTGAGCACGATCGCATCTATATTTTTGAAAGCGGCGGCGAGAAAAACGTCTGGCTCTCCTCCGCAGACTGGATGACGCGCAATATCGACTACCGTATTGAAGTGGCCGCGCCGCTGCTCGATCCGCGTCTGAAGCAGCAGCTGCTGACGATTATCGATATGCAGTTAAACGACACGGTAAAAGCGCGCTATCTGGATAAAGAACTCAGTAACCGCTATGTACCACGCGGGAATCGTCGTAAAGTACGCGCCCAACTGGCGATTTACGACTATATCAAATCACTTGAGCAACCCGACTAATCTATGCCGATAAACGAAAATATCCCGCGGCCACAGGAATTTGCCGCGGTGGACCTCGGTTCGAACAGTTTTCATATGGTCATTGCCCGCGTCGTGGATGGCGCAATGCAGATCATCGGACGCCTGAAACAGCGCGTACATCTGGCTGATGGCCTGGACAAAAACAGCCGACTGAGCGAAGAGGCAATGGAGCGTGGGCTGAGCTGCCTGTCGCTGTTTGCCGAACGTCTGCAGGGGTTTGAACCGTCCAGCGTCTGTATCGTCGGGACGCATACGCTGCGCCAGGCGACGAATGCCGCAGAATTTCTCAAGCGGGCGGAGAAAGTGATCCCCTACCCGATTGAAATTATCTCCGGCAATGAAGAAGCGCGTCTGATTTTTATGGGCGTTGAACATACGCAGCCGGAGCGTGGCCGCAAGCTGGTTATCGATATCGGCGGCGGCTCGACGGAGCTGGTGATCGGCGAAGACTTCGAGCCGCGTCTGGTGGAAAGCCGCCGTATGGGCTGCGTCAGCTTTGCCCAGCTCTATTTCCCGGGCGGGACCATCAACCGGGAAAACTTCCAGCGCGCACGCCTGTCGGCGGTACAGCAGCTGGAAAACCTGGCCTGGCAGTATCGCATTCAGGGCTGGAACGTGGCGCTGGGCGCCTCTGGCACCATCAAGGCGGCCCATGAAGTGCTGGTTGAGATGGGCGAGAAAGACGGTTTTATCACGCCGGAACGTCTGGAAATGCTGGTCGAAGAGGTGCTAAAGCACCAAAACTTCGACGCACTCAGCCTGCCGGGCCTGTCGGAAGAGCGTAAAGCCGTCTTTGTGCCGGGGCTGTCTATCCTCTGCGGCGTGTTCGATGCCCTGGGGATCCGCGAGCTGCGTCTCTCTGACGGCGCGCTGCGTGAAGGCGTGCTGTATGAAATGGAAGGCCGCTTCCGCCACCAGGATATTCGCAGCCGCACCGCGCAAAGCCTGGCGAACCAGTACAATATCGACCGTGACCAGGCCCGTCGGGTGCTGGAGACCACGACCCTGATCTACGAACAGTGGCAGGCGCAGAATCCGAAGCTGGCGACCCCGCCGCTGGCGGCGCTGCTGAAGTGGGCGGCGATGCTGCATGAGGTCGGGCTGAATATCAATCACAGCGGGATGCACCGCCATTCAGCCTATATTCTGCAAAACAGTGATTTGCCCGGCTTCAATCAGGAGCAGCAGGCGATGATGGCCACGCTGGTGCGCTACCACCGTAAAGCCATCAAGCTTGACGATCTGCCGCGCTTTACCCTGTACAAGAAAAAGCAGTTCCTGCCGCTGATTCAGATCCTGCGCCTCGGCGTACTGCTGAATAACCAGCGCCAGGCGACCACCACGCCGCCGACGCTTACCCTGAAAACTGACGATCATCACTGGACCCTGAGCTTCCCGCACGACTGGTTTAGCCAGAATGCGCTGGTGCTGCTGGATCTGGAACGCGAACAGCAGTTCTGGGAAGCCGTTACCGGCTGGCTGCTGAAGATCAAAGAGGAAGACGCGCCGGTCGCCGTCGCCTGACGACTCAGGCCGGTTCTGCCAGCCGCTGCTTCGCGCCCAGCGTTGCCAGCGGCACCGGTTTACCCATCATGCTTCCCTGCCAGTAATCGATACCCAGCGCCGACACGGCGCTGCGTATTTCCTCGCTATCAACGCCGCCTGCCGTCACCATCATATTCTGCGCGCGCGCCAGAAGGCCGATGGAAACCACGATCTGATAATCAACGCTGTTAACCGCCATATTGCGGATAAAATCCCCTTCGATCTTCAGAATATCGGCATGGACATCTTTCAGGCGGGCATAGCTGGCGCAGCCTGAGCCAAAGGCATCAACGGCCACGCGGCAGCCCAGTTTCTGCAGCTGTTCCATGGTCTGATTGACATGGGACATCTCCAGGTGCAGCGTATCATCAACCCTGAAGATTAACTGCCACGGCTCGATCGCGTACTGCGCGATCAACGCCTCGACCTGCTGCGGTAAGCGTGCGCGGCTCACCGACGCAGAAGAGAGCGGCAGCGCCAGCCGCAGACCGGACAGCGTCCCGCGCAGGCGTGCCATCTCCTTCAGCGCGTGCTCGATCATCCACATATCAATGCGAGACGACAGGCCAAACTCGTGCGCCACCGGCATAAAGGTATCCGCCCCCATCGTTTTCCCGTCTTCATCCGTCATTTGCAGCAGCACTTCATAGTAGCTGTCTCCGCGCATACCTTCGACCGGGCGGACAAATAGCTGGAAGCGATCGTTATCCAGCGCCTGCTGCAGGCGGTTCATCAAACTCACTTTTCCCTTCAGCACCTGCTGTAAATGGGTCGCCCCACGCTGCTGGAGGCTTTCGGGATGGTTTGTCACCAGCGACACATCGGCAATGGTGCTCAGCTCCCCGAGCAGCAGATAGAGATGGCTTACCGGCGATCGCACATAGCAGTAGCTCATTCCGACCGGCGGCTGCAGGGGAACATCGTCCCACAGAAAACGAAACGACTTAATGCGTGCATCCAGCTCATCGATACGCGACTCATGCGACTCGGTATTCAGCCGGATAGCCAGGTCATAGCCGGAAAGCTGATAAACACACTCGCCCTCCTGCAACAGCGGCGTCAGCCAGTCCGCCAGCCACTGTTTGTACTGGATCCGCAGCATCAGGCCATAGTTACGTCCTAAGGGCTCGAGATCCGGAATCCGCAGCAGGCACAGTATCGACCAGGGCGCATTGCCCAGCGCACGGTTTAGCGCCCGCAGGTTTGGCATATGCAGCAGCGGGTCCAGAAGCGCCAGCCGACGCGAGCGCTCATTGGCCTGGCGCTGGCGCGTGCACAGCATGGCCATATAAATCACGGTAAATGAGAACACCAGATAGCTGGATGAGGTGATCGCCATTTGCCGACTGTAAACCGGGGACCAGGGGAGATAGCTGGAGTGAAAATTGATCGTCACAATCAGGACCGGCGCCCACAGGAGTGACATAAAACGATGACCAAAGCGCATCGACCCCCACAGAGCCACCGGGAGCACCAGCGAAAGCGTGTAGTTGGTACTGAACAATGTGCTGTGCTCATTGAGAGGCAGCAGCAGCATGGCCACCAGCCCTACCAGCAGACAGGACCAGACAATGACTTCCTGACGTTTAATTTTGGGGTCAAACTGCGCACGCAGCTGGGAAACAAAGCTGCGGATATAGAACGGGTTGCGAATCACCCGGATCAGGGTATAGCACAGCGGAATTCCGGTAAGCCCCCCGACCAGCATGGCCTGATAGCTAATCAGGGTACGGACGTTGAGCGGATTACTGCCCGCCAGATCGCGGAAATTACGGTAAATCCCCAGACTAAGCGCGATTTCCAGCAGAACCATAAACAACGTTGACAGGCAAAACACCTGCCAGAACAGACGACGGTACATAAGCTGTTCATGGCCATAGGAGACTTTATAGCGACGGGGCACCGATAACCTGTACCCGCCCCAGCAGAAGATCACCGGGATAATAAAATGGGCAATGGCAATAATGACTTCTACTTCAGGTATTCTGCCGTGAAAATGCAGCCACAGCGCGAGAATCATCCCCGGCAGCGCCTTCCAGCCGTAGAAAAGCATCATGCTCATCATCAGCGCCAGCGGCAGATAATAAAGAATGACCGTGCCGCCTTCGATGTAAGCGAAGGTATCAGCGTGGCGAAGGAGCGGTAATAGCAGCGGGGGTAAAAAGAGCGGAAGCGCCCACCATTTATCGCAATATTTTTTATAAATACGAATTAACGTCATAAATACTCTACAGAAAACCCACTTCCCGCAGGGTATTCAGACAGCGTCCTGCCTGACAATGGCTGTTAAAAAATAGACATAGCGATTCGCATTTTAATGTTCACCCGCCGCAATTGTTTGACTTAAGTCAAGAAAACCAACTCGAATACTCACTAAACGCTAAACGTAACGGATTTAGTCATTAACCAATAATTAACATGAATATATCTTTTGAATATATTCGCATGGCGCATTTGTTTTGACGGAATTTTACACTACGGCGAATTGACCCCAGCCACGGGCTGTGCCTTAATATCCTTCTCGCCCCCGGTGGGTATCTCAGGAAACTTTGCGTGAGTCAGGCAACCAGTATGCGAAACAGACGGCAATTTAACGGCCGCATGACCCGTATCATACTTCTTATCAGCTTCCTCTTTTTCTTCGGTCGCTTTGTCTACTCTTCTATTGGTGCCTGGTATCATCATCAGGACAAAAAAGAGTCACAGCAGACCAGCCTGACGGTGGACAGCACCACGCAGCGCCAGCCTTAACGAGACCGTCAATCAACATCACCTGATATCTGCGGCGACAGACGACGCGCGGCCTTCACTGCATTGCGGCAAAAAAAAACCGGCAGCACAGGCTACCGGCCTCTTATATGACCTGAATAAAGACTAACGGAATACCGAGATGGCCTCCGCCAGACGCGTCGCCTGATGCGTCAGATTTCCCGAGGCTCTGGCCCCTTCCTGCACCCGTGCCGCGTTACGGTGGGTGATCTTATCCAGATCCTCGACGGCCAGACTCACCTCGCTCAGCGCCGTGGCCTGCTCCGCCGTTGCAGCGCTGATCTGCGCGATCAGCAGGGTGACGTTCTGCACGCGGTTGACGATCTCCTGCATCGTTTTGCCCGCATCGTCCGCCAGATTGCTGCCGGAATCCACGTGCCCGACGCTGGTCTCGATGAGCTGTTTGATCTCGCTGGCGGCTTGGGCGCTGCGCTGTGCCAGGCTGCGGACTTCGCCCGCCACCACCGCAAACCCTTTCCCCTGCTCCCCTGCCCGCGCCGCTTCAACGGCCGCGTTTAGCGCCAGGATATTGGTCTGGAAGGCGATGCTGTCGATAATGCTGGTGATGCTGGCTATCTGTCGGGAACTGTCGGCGATGGCGGCCATCATATCGATCATCTTATCCATCACCTGACCGCCCTCTTGTGCCGCATCGCGCGTTTTCTGCGACAGCGTACGCACTTCGGCAGCCGTTTCAGTATTGCTCTTGACGGTGGCCGTGAGCTGGTTCATCGTCGCCGCCGCCTGCTGAACGTTGGACGCGGCCTGCTCGGTTTGCGCGCTCAGGTCGTTATTACCTTCCCGCAGCGCGTTAGAGGATTTCAGGACGCTCACCGCCTGGCCGCTGACGTCATCAATCAGCCAGCGGAACATCAGCCCGAGCTGGTTAATGGCGCGCAGGGTAACGCCCACTTCATCCACCCGATTCATTAAATCGACCTGCTGTAGTTCGCCGCTGGCGACCTTCAGCGCCTGCTCGCGCAGACGCTCGACCGGACGCACAATCTGCGCTTCCAGCCAGAGCGTCGCCACCAGCAACAGCAGCGCCAGGAACCCACTAAACAGCCCCACTTCCCCGACCGCCAGCCCGCTTGCCCAGCCGAGCAGCACGCCGAGAAGCAGCGTAGCAATCATTGTCGATCGCAGCCGCCAGCGCAGCGACATGGTGACAAACATCGACCGCCAGCGCATCAGGCCGGTACGGACAATCAGCCCCTTATGGAAACGTCGGCTGCCCGCCTCATCCTTGCGGAACTGGCGATACAGCTCTTCCGTCGCGGACACCTCAGCCGCAGAAGGACAGGTGCGCACGGACATATAGCCCTTGACCTGCCCCTGACGGATCACCGGGATGGCGTTGGCGCGCACCCAGTAATGGTCGCCGTTTTTACGGCGGTTCTTGACCAGCGCCGTCCAGGGCTCGCCCTGCTTCAGCGTCGCCCACATATCGGCGAAGGCTTCTTTAGGCATATCCGGGTGACGCACCAGGTTGTGGGGCTGATCCTTGATTTCATCCAGGGTAAAACCGCTGACATCAATAAACGCGTCGTTGGCGTAATTGATATAGCTATTGGGATCGGTCGTGGACATCAGGGTTGCGTCATTGTCGAAAGCGTACTCTTGATGCGTAACAGGCTCATTAATGCGCATAGTTATAATTCCCGAACAAATGAAAACGAAAAGATCCTGGAGAGGTATTTCTGTTAACGGCATATTCCAAAGCAACTTTATTTTTTGTATGTGATAAGCATTTGAAATATGCGATATATTCTTCTGACTTCGGTATGATTTTGAGCTTGTTATAAAGCGTAGCCGATGGAAAAAGAAGGTGGGGGTTATTCGGGATATTGACTGACGAAATGTTGATAAAAAATAAGATCGTGGACGGGAAAATGGAAGTTGGTGTTAGCGTTTTGAGTAACGTTTAAAAGCCCCAACCTGGAGCTTTATCGGGCAAGCGGCCTGGACGGTAAAGCAAAAACTGCAGCATGTCAGAGCGAGTCCCGACGCTGTTCGCCACCCTGTTCACGCGACTCGATAAAATCATCCGTCACGTCCTCCCCTTCAAACCAGTCATCCCAGTCATCTTCAACGGGTGTAGGATGCGGCGGGTTATGATCGCTTTTTAGCTGTCTGACCTTCTCCATTTATCACCTCCGGAAAATGAATGTCCCGGAATAATACCCCTACAAAAACAGAGTTAAATACTTTATTTCTGCCAGATAGCGGAAGTACAGCAACGGTTCCATTTTTCGCTATATCGAACTGACTATTCATTTAAAAGTGCGGTCAGCGACGCAAAAACTCACCTGTTATTAACGGCATATCAGCGTGGCGATCCTCTCCTCTCTGCGCCCCCTTTTTCCTCTCCAGTCGCACTGCTATACTGTATGAAAATACAGCATCAAAGAGAGATTATGGTACGACGTCAGTCCGCCACCCACCGACGTGTTGAAGCCGCGGAAATTTATGAATACCCCGAACATCTGCGGCCCTGGCTGGAAGCGCTCCCTTCCCTGCCCGGCGTCTATGTGTTTCACAGCGATAGCGAAACCCTCCCGCTGTACATCGGCAAAAGCGTCAATCTGCGCAGCCGCGTGCTGTCGCACCTGCGTACCCAGGATGAAGCCGCCATGCTGCGCCAGTCCCGACGCATCACCTGGATCCGCACGGCCGGTGAAGTCGGCGCGCTGCTGCTGGAAGCGAAAATGATCAAAGAGCAGCAGCCGCTGTTTAATAAGCGTCTGCGCCGCAACCGACAGCTCTGCTCCCTGCTGCTGACGGGCAGCCAGCCGCAGATCGTCTACGCCAAAGAGATCGATTTCTCCTGCCAGCCGGGCCTGTACGGGCTGTTTGCCAACCGCCGTGCGGCACTGCAGGCGCTGCAAAGCATCGCCGACGAGCATCAGCTTTGCTACGGACTGCTGGGGCTGGAGTCACTCACCCACGGCCGGGGCTGTTTTCGTTCCGCGCTAAAACGCTGCGCCGGGGCCTGCTGCGGCAGAGAAAGCATTGAGGCCCACCAGCAGCGGCTGATGGATGCCCTCGCCCAGCTCCAGCTGGTGTGCTGGCCCTGGCAAGGTGCCATCGCCCTGCAGGAGCAAAGCGGCGATCTCACTCAGTACCATATCATCCGCAACTGGCTGTGGCTGGGAACGGTGGAGTCCCTGGAAGAGACTGAAACCCTGTGCCGCCTGCCCGCCGGGTTCGACCACGACGGCTATAAAATATTATGCAAGCCTCTGCTAACTGGAGATGTGGAAGTGATAGAGTTGTGACTTCGTGACAAAAGGATTTTAGTCGCCCGGCGTCACTCTTTTTAAGGGAATAAATGATGTTTAATTTTAGCCGTACCCTTACCGCAATGGCGCTGCTGACGCTCCCCGCGTCGGCACTGGCAATGGACTGCACAAAAGCCACTCAGAAAGATGAGATTGCGATCTGCCATAGCCCCACTCTGCTCCAGCTGGATGCCGTTCTGAATAAAAGCTATGCCCTGGCGCGACAGCAAACCGATAAAGAGCAGTTAAAAAACGCGCAGCTCGACTGGCTCAAATCGCGCCAGCAGTGCGGGGACGATACTACCTGCCTGGGAAACCGCTATATTGGGCGGATAAAAACCCTGGCCGCCGTCGAGAATATTTCCGTTATCCATAACGCCTCAAAGCAGTGGGACTTTGTCCTCTCCGCCTCCGGCTGCAACCCGGAAGATTCATACCCCAGATGTGAAGGATCGGGCATGCTGGATGTCTTTGCCAAAGGGAGCGGAAAGCTGGTTCAACACCTGCCGCTCAGCACGGTATTTCTCGAACTGGACAGCACCGGCAAAGCCACAACAAACCTGGTCGAAATGTATGGCGACAATAACAGCGGCCTGGTCATCGATGATATGAATTTTGATGGCCACGACGATATCGCCCTGCGCGCCGGCAACGAGGGCGCCTACGGCGGCCCGTCTTATGACGTGTATCTTTATCAGTCCGTGTCTAAACGCTTTGTGCTAAGCGACGCGCTAACCCAGCTGGGCAGTGAGAATCTGGGGCTGTTCGGCGTGGACCCGGAGCGGAAAACGCTGACAACCTGGACCAAAAGCGGCTGCTGCTGGCACCAGTCCAGCGTCTGGAAAGTCGAGAACAACCAGCCGGTGCTGATTGAGGAAATCACCGAAGATGCCACAAACCCGAACCTCCCGGACAAGATGACAATCACTACCCGTAAGCTGGTTAACGGAAAATGGCAGGTCAGGGAAAAAGAAGTGAAGACGCCGGAATGACACCGCAGCCATGTGCGGTCGCTCACAAAGAACGCAACTGAGTTCTAAACACGGCTACCTTTAAGGAATACCCTATTAAGGCCACAAAACCGTGGCATATTTATGGATACCAAAAGATGAAGAAGGCATTCGCAGTGCTGTTTGTTTTGTTGTCTCTGGGTTCTATCTCGCAGTCTTACGCAGGAAACTGCCAAAGCCCGGACGATCGCGCATCGGATGGTTCTCGCTGTGGCGGTCGCTCTGCTGACTCTCGCCCAGGCGGGAATTGATAAATTAAGGCCGCTTCGGCGGCCTTTTTACCTTACTCTACGCATCCACCCAATTCGTTCTAATCTGCTGCATCCGTATCGACTCGGGCGGAGGAAAACCCGCACCAGAGGCAAAGGATTTACGCCAAGGATCCATAACAGCCTCAATAAATAGCGAAAAAGAGAGCGAGGTGCCGGAGCAAATGGGGCTGGGCGTTGGTGACTCTTTAAACCAGCGCCGCCTGGCAATCAGGGGCTACTTCTGACTTCTGTACAGTGCCAAAACATCTTCCGCGAATTTATCGTCACGGATATAGAAGTAGCATTCCGGCACATCCAGAACTCTGGCAAATTCGCAGACCAGCTCATATGTCGGCTTATGGGTACCGTTTTCGTAATGGGATAAACGAGAATAGGCCGTCGCTTCTTCAATGCCCGCCATCACACCCAGCTTTTCCTGAGTCAGCTTTGCCTGCAAGCGTGCTTCCTTCAACCTTCTGGCGATCATACCGTGCTCCCTGTGAGAAATTCACGGTAATCTTTAGCATTGCTCAAGAACGCTTATCTTTAGAGTTCATAAAGATGGGCTTTAAAAGCATGAAGACAGCAATGATTCTGGTCTACTCCTCCCACTTAACATTCTCTCCTGCATACAACTTCAGCATCGCCTCGGCAAAACGATCGTCACGAGTATAGAAATACCCTTCCGGCACATTGAGTACCTCAGCAAAGCGGCAAACCAGCTCATACTTAGGTTTGTGCCTGCCATTTTCATAATGAGACATGCGCGAATACCCCGTTTCTTCACTCACTCCTGCTGCAGTCGCTAGTTCCTCTTGCGACATATTTGCTAGCTCTCTCGCAACTCTAAGACGTGCTGGCACCATAACCCGATCCTTTAAGTGGTTACATTGACAGCATCTTTAGCATTCCTTAAGATGAGGCACCTTTAGAGTTACTAAAGATAACGAGCAAAACCTTAACAAGCTAATTGAAGTCTTTTAATTCGAGGAAATGGAAATGACTCAGAAAGACTGGCACAAAGCCGACATTATCGCTGCGCTACACAAACGTGGCACCAGCATGGCAAAACTCTCGCGTGAGGCTGGACTGGCCTCTTCCACACTGGCAAATACGTTGACCAGACCGTGGCCGAAAGGGGAATGGCTGATTGCCACTGCGTTAGAACTGCATCCGGGGGAGATTTGGCCGGAAAGGTATGCTGGGGCTGGAAGTGAACGGGTTCCGAGGAAAGTAATATAAAAAATATGACGATACTTAGTTCGAATCTGTAGCCTGCATATATAAATTATTAATACTAACACCCTAGACAAATCAAATAGGAAGAGTCAATTAATGCTATCTCTTCCTATATAAAAATGGTAATAACATTACACTACGATTAATATTTATTTTTTCCCAAAACAACTCTCTCCTTTTCGATCATGCATAATATAATAGACCTCGCATTTTATACGATATGCAGAGAAAAAATCGCGCAACGCGACATGTAGCTCATGAGCCCAATCAAGCCGAATTGAATCCCTGTCGAAAAAGCCACGAATTACTTCTTGACTTTCACGAAGGTGAAACACATCGTTCCTGAATTTTCTTAGAGCATCTGCATGCTGCTTCATTAGCCTGCCAACTTTATCTGATATTGAAACCAATTCTTTAAATTCTTCTGGCCGCTCAATTTGTAACAAAATACGCATATTAAGTTTTCTAAAACCCTCACAAGTCACAGCTAAAAAACCGAGCCAGGTTGAGAGATAAATGCCATTATCAATCATTTCACGCTGATTTAAACGATCATTTCTTTGCCATTTATCATTCAGCTTTTGGTGGTTTTTTAGCATAAGTTCGGCAGCTTGAAAATAGTGCGACTGGAGTACAAAAACATGGTCATGGTTACGACCGGGAAGTATGTCACCTTCATGCCTAAAATACACATCCGATGCATATTTTAGTGGTGTGGTGGAAACATAGTAGAGGTCATTACCTAGATGGTTCAGTTGTCCTGCTTCATATGCTTCCTTTAAGCATTCAGCCACTTCGTGTATATCAGAAAAACCGTAATTTGGTAGGTTATCACCTGCAAATCGAGTAAGCCACCATGAATTGAATCCCCCAAATTCACCTTGCTCACCAAAATCGAAATCAATATCTCCGATTTCAAAAACAACCAGACATCCTGCACCATGTTTATAATATTTCGAACCGTCCTCAAGCTCTCCATAAAAGGGTATATCTGCATTAATCCAATCATATCGACTGGATGGCATAAGAATTCCGGAGCGGTACATAGTTATTACCGCAGCATAAACACTTTTTTGATAGTCATTAATTAAAAAAGTGAGCTCATTCATTTAATAACCTTCCACACGCTGATCAAATCCTTACCTCCCTCATACTTCAACTATTTACAATTTCATCCCTGATGACTTTAGCGAGGAGCATAAAGAAAGGAACAAAACATAATACTAATTTTATACTTATAATTAAAAAACACCTCACTAAGTCAGATGAGACAATCGCGAGGTGCAATTTATTACATGGCTTGAACATCCCCCCTCAAGCCAGATCAATTATCCCGTGACTGACTCCTCAAACATTCGACTGCAGCCTCAAGCAACTTACAATCAGGTATAAGAGATCCCCATTCTTTCCAGAAATCTCGCGTTGCACTATCAGGCTTAACTTTTGGCTTATCTAATTTTATCCGAGTTGGTAGAAGAACCGCATCACCCAGCAACAGTGCCTCGCCGGTATCAAGTAAGGGAAGCATTGCTGTTAAACCAACGAGCGAATCCGGCATTAGTCTCTTAATAACGCTTTGGTCACTGTCGTTTGTCAACCTGAGGGCCAAGAAGTTATTACACTGAGAAAGGATCGTCCGACTCACATCCGAAGGTCGCTGACTAACAACAAGCAAAGAGAAACCGTACTTACGACCTTCCTTAGCAATACGCTCAAAAGACCATAGAGCCTGTCTTTGTACAGAATCTGCATCATCTTTAACCGGTAAATAGAGATGCGCTTCATCACATAGTAAAGTGACCGGTGTGCGTGCATCTGCCTTCATCCAAAACTGAACATCATAGAGTAGACGGGCCAATGTTCCAGTGACAACAGGCAACACATCAGGTGGTACCTCAGAGAAATCAATAATTTTGATACCGTTGCCAGAATCTGCTCGAAGTAACTTTATGATTTGCATAGCGAGCCAGTCATAATTTAGTGCAACGGGTGGAGGGGAGAACATAAAACCATAGCGGCGATCCTCAAGCTTAGCTTCTAAACGCGATATAAAGCGTGTCAGCTTGTCTTCCCAATCCCCTTTTACTGCACTCCCATTTTTCCCCACACCTTTGGTAGTATTATCCGTTTTTAGGTGTGTCACTAGGTCAGAAATCGCATACGGGATAGGTGAATCGACTGTAAAGGTTTCTTTGACTTTTACTTTGCCAAACTTATCTAAGGTTGCTCCTTTAAGTTCCCGAACATGCATGGTGAAGCGAGAAGCTTGGTTCGGTGCGTTCTGATCACTGCGATCTAAAATCATCGATAGCATCTCGTCGCGGTTTAGTAGCCAGTACGGGAGAAAGAGCGTATCGTCCTTAGGTGCGGCAAGATCTCCTGGACCAGCAATCCGGAAACGTTGTGCAAAACCGCCTTCACTAGTATCAGCTAAAGGTTTGTATTCACCGTGCATATCAAACACAACAATATTAGGGAATTTCAACTTGGCCGCTCGTTCAAGAATCAGAGCAACTGCCCAACTTTTACCAGAACCGGTACTGCCTAGAATGGCGGCGTGTCGTTGGAAAAATCTGTCACCACTGGCTATGGCTTCAGCACTCTGATCTGCAACAAAAGTTCCCAACTTCAGCCGCTCTTCGTCAGATAATCCTGCCCCCAATATGCCCATGAAACGTTGCAAATTTCCCCCTTCGATCACAAAGCAGTCTCGATCAATTTGGGGGAAACTATCTGCGCCACGTTTAAAGGTGTCGGATTTTTCTCCATCGACAGTACGATAGGTGCCTATGACAAATGCCTGCATATGATCTGTGGGTGAGATCGTTAGTGCTCCAAACTCCCCGTTTTCCGGATCAGGCAGTTCTTCGCGAAGAGAACGTGTTACACGGTCTGTCATTCCAATCAAAAACTCCGCCTGCGTCGCTCCCTTGATAGCAATAAGCTGGCCGATTCCCACACGGGTCAACATCTCGGAATTGGTAACATCAATAGCCACCCGACTGGTGTCAACACCAGCTACACGACCGATTTGATCATTTTCATTAAACTTGAGAGCTGGGCTAGTCATACAGATAAAACTCCCTTAACAAATCCTTCGAGATCCCAGTAGTCTATACTGGGGTAAAATATTTCGGCCCCATCTATGATGAAGCGTGCGCCTTTAGTTCCATCTTCTTCACAGAACTCAACTGCAATCACGTTCTTGTTATTGATAGCAATATTTCTCGCTTTCTGAGAGAGAGTGAAAGTTAAAATAACTGTTTTTACTCCTGATTTAATACGAGGAGTTAGATGGGTTTCCAGATGATCATCATTGAAACCATATCCAATAATGAAAAAGCGGCGAGCCTTGTCAATCGCATCATTAGCCTTCTCACGATGCTTATCAAAAGGACTCTCATAGCCACTACGAAATTTGTTTAATCCTGGAGTGATAATTAGACGTGGGAGAGGCAAAGCTCCTGCATAGCGTACTGGATTACCCTCACGATAGTACCAATCAAGACTGCCATGCGGCTTAAAAATATTCACCTTAGACGCGAACTTGTAACGTACATTTTTACCTACCAATTTTACATTACGGCAAAAACTCCAAGAGCTCCCCTGCGGTTCTAGTCTCGCAGCAAAATGGCCACAAAACATTGTATCAACTCCCAAACCAGCTTCCTCACACGCAATCTCGGCAAGGCGGTCATAGTTGGTTGTCACAATTGGTATGCCTGAATCTGGACTCAATAAGTGAGGGATTAGCTTTGTTAGTCGAAGTGTTTTCTTATGATTAAAAACTTCTGAAATGATGTTAGCTTCAGCAATAGCTATAAAATCGCCAGTACTTTGTACAATAGCCGCTTCAAGCGTAGGTGTAGGTGCATGTTTTAGTAAAGCAGCCTCCAAACCGTCTGCTTTGATATGCGGATGTATCTTTTTCCACAGCCTTATGTCATCTGAAGAAAGGCGGGAAGGGAGATAATTGATGAGATGGTCAGCCAGTTCTCTCATCCCGGGCACGCCCTCTGCACAGGATAGTCCGGAGCCAATAATCAGAACGAGTCCATCACCAAGATGTTCTTGCAGTTGTTTTTTCAATGCACTTAGTTCCACTGGCTCCTACCTTAGTCGCAGCACTATATCCACAGGAAAGATACCTCAGCGATTCTTAGACTGTATGAAATTACTTTCATTGGAATCTTAGTTTATTCCTACTTCCCCACCCCAGTTAATTTAATTTTAATATCATAAAAAAAATTTGTAATCATCCCCATATCACGTAAAAAATCGAGTATTAGATTTGGATCTCATTATTACAATATCATGTAGGCAAGATATTTTGCGATTTCAAGGACTCGTTAAACAATGCTGAATTGCAGTTAAAAAAAAGCCCGCTATTAAGCGGGCTAAAATATATTATATTTTGATTTAGCGAGAACTTATTCCCACTCAATCGTCGCCGGTGGCTTCCCGCTGATGTCGTACACCACGCGCGATATCCCATTAACTTCGTTGATAATGCGGTTAGACACACGACCCAGGAAGTCATACGGCAGATGCGCCCAGTGGGCGGTCATAAAGTCGATGGTTTCGACCGCGCGCAGGGAGACGACCCAGTCGTATTTACGACCGTCGCCCATGACGCCGACGGAGCGGACCGGCAGGAAGACGGTGAAGGCCTGGCTGACTTTATTGTAGAGGTCGGCTTTATGCAGCTCTTCGATAAAGATAGCGTCGGCACGGCGCAGCAGGTCGCAGTACTCTTTCTTCACTTCGCCCAGCACGCGCACGCCGAGGCCCGGACCCGGGAACGGGTGACGGTAGAGCATGGCGTACGGCAGGCCCAGTTCGAGACCGATTTTGCGCACTTCGTCTTTAAACAGCTCGCGCAGCGGCTCGACGAGGCCCATCTTCATCTCTTTCGGCAGGCCGCCCACGTTGTGGTGAGATTTGATGACGTGTGCTTTACCGGTCGCAGACGCAGCGGATTCGATAACGTCAGGGTAGATGGTGCCCTGTGCCAGCCACTTCACATCCTGCAGCTTCAGCGCTTCTTCGTCGAACACTTCAACAAATACGCGGCCGATGATTTTACGTTTGGCTTCCGGATCGTTCTCGCCGGCCAGCGCGGTCAGGAAGCGCTCTTCGCCTTCCACGTGGACGATGTTCAGACCGAAGTGGTCGCCGAACATATCCATTACCTGCTCGGCTTCGTTCAGACGCAGCAGGCCGTTATCCACGAACACGCAGGTCAGGTTGCTGCCGATAGCGCGGTGCAGCAGCATCGCGGTAACGGAGGAGTCCACGCCGCCGGAGAGGCCGAGGATCACTTTATCGTCGCCCACCTGCTGGCGGATGCGCTCAACGGCATCGTCGATGATTTTTGCCGGGGTCCACAGAGCTTCACACTGGCAGATATCCAGAACAAAACGCTCCAGCATACGCTGGCCCTGACGGGTGTGGGTCACTTCCGGGTGGAACTGCACGCCGTAGAAGCGTTTTTCTTCGTTGGCCATAATGGCAAACGGGCAGGTCTCGGTGCTGGCAACGGTGACGAAGTCTGCCGGGATAGCGGTGACTTTGTCGCCGTGGCTCATCCACACGTCGAGCAGCGCGTTGCCGTCGGCGGTCAGGGCATCTTCGATGTCGCGGATCAGAGCGCTCTGCGCTTTGACTTCTACCTGTGCATAGCCGAACTCGCGTTCGCTAGAGCCTTCAACGTGGCCACCCAGCTGCATCGCCATAGTCTGCATACCGTAGCAGACGCCAAAGACCGGTACACCGGCTTCGAAGACGTACTGCGGCGCACGCGGGCTGTTGTTTTCGGTGGTGCTTTCCGGGCCGCCGGAGAGGATGATGCCGCTCGGATTAAATTCACGGATCTGTGCTTCAGTAACGTCCCAGGCCCAGAGTTCACAGTAGACGCCCAGTTCACGCACGCGGCGCGCAACCAGCTGGGTGTACTGGGAGCCGAAGTCGAGGATAAGAATGCGATGCTTATGGATATTTTCGGTCATTGACACTAGTTCCGAGGCAAGTGAAACAAATCAAAACGCCCGGCTCAAGCCGGGCGATGTAAATCAGGTTCAGGAACCCATACGGTAGTTCGGGGACTCTTTGGTGATGGTCACGTCATGGACGTGGCTTTCCTGGATGCCCGCACCGCTGATGCGTACAAATTCCGCTTTAGTACGCAGCTCGTCGATAGTACCACAGCCGGTCAGGCCCATACAGGAACGCAGGCCGCCCATCTGCTGATGGATGATCTCTTTCAGGCGGCCTTTATAGGCTACGCGACCTTCGATACCTTCCGGCACCAGCTTGTCAGCGGCGTTATCGGTCTGGAAGTAACGGTCGGAGGAGCCTTTAGACATCGCGCCCAGCGAGCCCATACCACGGTAGGACTTGTAGGAACGGCCCTGGAACAGTTCGATTTCACCCGGAGACTCTTCGGTACCGGCCAGCATAGAGCCCACCATCACCACGCTCGCACCGGCGGCAATCGCTTTAGCGATATCGCCGGAGAAACGGATGCCGCCGTCGGCGATAACCGGGATCCCGGTGCCTTCCAGCGCTTCAACCGCGTCAGACACGGCGGTGATCTGTGGAACGCCCACGCCGGTGACGATACGGGTGGTACAGATGGAGCCAGGACCGATACCCACTTTCACCGCGCTGCAGCCCGCTTCCGCCAGGGCACGCGCACCAGCGCCGGTTGCGACGTTGCCGCCGATGATCTGCAGGTCAGGATATTTAGCGCGGGTATCACGAATACGCTGCAGAACGCCTTCAGAGTGGCCGTGAGAGGAGTCGATCAGCAGAACGTCAACGCCTGCGGCAACCAGGGCGTCAACGCGCTCTTCGTTACCGGCTCCGGCACCGACTGCCGCACCGACGCGCAGACGACCATGCTCATCTTTACAGGCGTTCGGTTTACGTTCGGCTTTCTGGAAGTCTTTAACGGTGATCATGCCGATCAGGTGGAAGCTATCGTCCACAACCAGCGCTTTCTCAACGCGTTTTTCGTGCATCTTTGCGAATACCGCATCGCGGGCTTCGCCTTCACGGACGGTCACCAGACGCTCTTTCGGGGTCATATAGACGGTGACAGGCTGGCTCAGGTCGGTCACGAAACGCACGTCACGGCCGGTGATGATACCGACCAGTTCGTTGTCCGCGGTCACTACCGGGTAACCGGCAAAGCCGTTACGTTCGGTCAGCTCTTTCACTTCACGCAGGGTGGTGGTCGGCAGCACGGACTGCGGGTCAGTGACCACGCCAGACTCGTGTTTCTTCACGCGGCGAACTTCTTCCGCCTGGCGCTCGATGGACATATTTTTGTGAATAAAGCCAATGCCGCCTTCCTGCGCCAGCGCAATCGCCAGACGCGCTTCGGTCACGGTGTCCATAGCTGCAGACAGCATAGGAATGTTCAGGCGAATGGTTTTGGTCAGCTGAGTGCCGAGGTCGGCAGTGTTCGGCAGAACGGTAGAGTGAGCGGGAACAAGGAGAACGTCGTCAAACGTCAGTGCTTCTTTAGCGATACGTAGCATGGCAATATCTCAACCTGGGGGTTAGTGAGAACAGATAAAATATTGCCGTGGCATTATACAGAACGAAACCGATTGCTTCCATACCTTTTTTGAGAAAAAACTTGCGATCGCCCTTCAGCAGGGTACTATCGACTGATTAACCTGCTGATTTAGAATTTGATCCAGCTCACATGTTACCTTCTCAGACCAACGCAATTTTTACCGTTAGCCGCCTGAATCAGACGGTTCGCCTGCTGCTGGAACGCGAAATGGGCCAGGTGTGGATCAGCGGGGAAATCTCCAACTTTACCCAGCCCGCTTCCGGTCACTGGTACTTCACCTTAAAAGACGATACGGCCCAGGTGCGCTGCGCGATGTTCCGCAACAGCAACCGCCGGGTGACGTTCCGTCCGCAGCACGGTCAGCAGGTGCTGGTTCGCGCCAGTATCACGATGTACGAGCCACGCGGCGAATACCAGATTATCGTCGAAAGCATGCAGCCTGCGGGCGAAGGGCTTTTACAGCAGAAGTATGAGCTGCTGAAAAGCAAGCTGGCCGCCGAAGGGCTGTTCGATCAGGCGCTGAAAAAGCCGCTGCCCTCCCCGGCCCGCTGCGTCGGCGTGGTGACCTCCAAAACCGGGGCCGCCCTGCACGATATTCTCCAGGTCCTGAAACGCCGCGATCCTTCTCTGCCGGTGGTAATTTACCCGACGACGGTTCAGGGCGATGATGCGCCAGGGCAGATTGTCCGGGCGATTGCGCTGGCGAATGCCCGTCAGGAGTGCGACGTGTTAATCGTCGGTCGCGGCGGCGGATCGCTGGAAGATTTATGGAGTTTTAACGACGAGCGCGTGGCGCGGGCCATCTTCGGCAGTCAGATCCCGGTAGTCAGCGCCGTCGGCCATGAAACGGACGTGACCATTGCCGATTTCGTTGCCGACCTGCGTGCCCCGACGCCGTCTGCCGCTGCGGAAGTGATCAGCCGTAACCAGCTCGAACTTCAGCGCCAGATTCAGGCCGCTCGCCAGCGGCTGGAGATGGCGATGGATTACTACCTTGCCAGCGGTAACCGCCGCTTTAGTCTGCTGCACCATCGTCTGCAACAGCAGCATCCGCAGCTGCGGCTGGCACGCCAGCAAACCCAGCTCGACCGCCTGCAACAGCGTCTGCGCCAGCAAATGGATAGCCGCTTAAAGCAGGCCGCGCAGCGTCAGCAGCGTATGGAGCAGCGTCTTTCTCAGCAAAGTCCGCAGCCGCGTATTCATCGGATGCAGACCCATCTTCGCCAGCTGGAATACCGGATGACGCAGATGATGCAGGCGCAGCTCGGTCAGGTCCGGGAACGTTTTTCAAATCAGGTGGCCCATCTGGAAGCCGTCAGCCCGCTGGCGACGCTGGCCCGTGGCTATAGCGTGACCACCGCCTCTGATGGTCAGCTACTGCGTAAGGCCCGACAGGTGAAAAGCGGCGACACGCTGACCACCCGTCTTGCCGATGGTCTGGTGGAAAGCGAAGTGAAAAGTATCACGCCGGTGCGTAAAGCCCGGGCGCGTAAAACCGACTAATCCCGCCGCCCGGATCGCCCGGACTCGCTATACTTAAGCTGTTCTTTTTCTGCACGGACCCGTGCCCGACTAAGGAGAGCCGCATGAACAACAGAACCTGTCCCGGCGTTATCCCGCCCTATATTCTGCGCCGTATCATCGACCACGGCAGCGAGCTACAGCAGCGCTGCGCGCGCCAGACCCTGACCCATGTCCAGACCCTGATGGCCCACAGCCACGGCAAGCGTGCCGTGCCTCATGCCGCCGCACCCGGCCAGCTCACCCGTGATATCTACGATGCGCAGCAAAAAGAGACGCTGCCAGGCGTTCAGGTGCGCTACGAAGGTCTGTCTTCCAACGGCGATATCGCCGTGGACGAAGCCTGGGACTATCTCGGCATTACGCATGATTTTTTCTGGAAGAACTGGCAGCGTGACTCGCTGGATAACGAAGGTATGGTGCTGACCGGCACCGTTCATTACGGCCATGAGTATCAGAATGCGTTCTGGAACGGCGAGCAAATGGTTTTCGGCGATGGCGACGGGGAGATTTTTAACCGCTTTACCATCGCTATCGACGTGGTGGCCCACGAGCTCAGCCACGGCGTAACAGAAACGGAAGCCGGACTTATCTACTTTGAACAGTCCGGCGCGCTGAATGAATCCCTGTCGGATGTCTTCGGCGCGCTGGTTAAGCAATATCAGAAGCAACAAACGGCGGACCAGGCCGACTGGCTGATCGGCGAAGGGCTACTGGCGGAGGGCATCAACGGCAAGGGGCTGCGCTCGATGTCAGAACCCGGAACTGCCTACGACGATCCCCTGCTCGGTAAAGACCCACAGCCAGGCCATATGAAAGACTTTATCAAAACGCGTGAAGACAATGGCGGCGTGCATCTTAATTCCGGAATCCCTAACCGGGCATTTTATCTGGCCGCGACGGCGATCGGCGGCTACGCCTGGGAAAAGGCCGGCTATGCCTGGTACGATACGGTGTGCGATAGCAACCTCGCACAGAATGCAGATTTTGCGGCTTTTGCAAAACTGACAGTCGTCCACGGAGAGAAACGCGCCGGTAGCGCGGTCGCAGCGGCCATAAAACACGCCTGGGAACAGGTGGGAGTACTGTGAATGCAGATCCCGGAACTGACAGATGACGCCGTTGTAGAGCTGGCCCGGGAAGGCGGCGTCGCCTTTTTTCCAAAGCTGAGCGGCCTGCGCACAATTACGCTGTCGTCACTCAGCGAAACGCAGCGCCAGCGCGTGGTGAACATACTGGAGCAAGCCTTCCCGCGCGGTCAGCCGCCGGGAGAACCCTCCTCACCGGGTCGCGGTGACCAGCGTTATTTTCGCATCCAGATTATCCGGACGCGGCATAATCAGGCGCAATACGCCGATATTATTGTGCTGGTCCCTGAGCAGGAAGCGCCAGAGTCGCTGGTTGAGCTGTGGCAAAAAGGTGAAGGCTGCGTGTGCGATTAAGCCCCAGCCAGAACAAACTCCACGCGTTTTTTCGAGATCAGCCCGTGGCCGTTCCGGCAAAAATAGTCCACCGCGCCACAGGCTTTTAAAACCTCCAGCGGCTTATGGCACTCCGGGCAGTATGCCTCTAAGGGAATATCTTTATTGCAGCTGTCGCAGTGCGCGATACCGTTTTGCGGCTCCAGCGCTGCGTGGCAACCCGGACAGTTAATCGACATGGACTCTCCCGTAACCTTTGCCGGGGCACAGTAATGGCCCCGGCAAACGGCAGTGTTATCAGGCTTCAGAAGCCGGTTTAGTCTGCACATTTTCCAGCATACGACGCACCGGAACAATAAGAACAGCCAGTACCGCCGCACAAATCAGCAGCGCGATGGAGCAACGTTCGAAGAGTGCCGGCAGCATATCCAGCTGATCGGCCTTCACATGGCCCCCAATCAGGCCCGCCGCCAGGTTACCCAGGGCGCTGGCACAGAACCACAGTCCCATCATCTGCCCACGCATTCTTTCCGGTGCCAGCACGGTCATGGTCGCCAGACCAATCGGGCTCAGACACAGCTCGCCCAGCGTCAGCATCAGAATACTGCCCACCAGCCAGAACGGAGACACGCCTGCCCCACCGTTGTTCAGCACGTTCTGCGCGGCCAGCATCATCAGGCCAAAGCCCGCCGCGGCACAGAGGATACCGATAACAAACTTGGTGATGCTGCCCGGACGCACATTTTTGCGAGCGAGTGCCGGCCATGCCCAGCTAAATACCGGCGCCAGCAGAATAATAAACAGGGCGTTGATGGACTGGAACCATACCGCCGGGATCTCGAAATCCCCAATCATGCGGTTAGTGTAGTCGTTGGCAAACAGGTTGAACGAGGTTGGCTTCTGCTCAAAGGCGGACCAGAAGAACGCGGCAGCAACCAGCAGAATAAAGCAGACCAGCAGTCTGGCGCGCTCTTTGCGGTTCAGGCCTGCGAACAGGAACAGGTAGATAAAGTACAGCGCCACGGATGCCGCAATCACATACACCAGCGCGCTGGCCACGGCGACCGGGTTAATCACAATCACACCCTGCGCAATCAGGGTCACGATAACCGCGACACCCACGGCCAGCGCCAGCAGCCATGCACCCACGCCATTGCGTTTCACCACCGGGCTGTTCCAGGTGGAGTCCAGGCCGACTTCGCTGTCATAGCGCTTCATCGACGGAACTGCGAACATGCGGAAGATGATCAGCGCCACCAGCATCCCGATACCGCCGATACCAAAGCCCCAGTGCCAGCCGTGAGATTTAATCAGCCAGCCGGAAATCAGCGGCGCAATAAACGACCCCATGTTGATGCCCATATAGAACAGCGAGAAACCGCCGTCACGACGCGCATCGCCTTTTTTATACAGCGTACCGACCATAACCGAGATACAGGTCTTGAACAGACCAGAGCCGAGCACGATAAACATCAGGCCGATAAAGAACAGGTTACTGCCCATAAAGGCCGAGAGCGCAATCGACAGGTGGCCGAGCGCAATCAGAATCGAACCGTACCAGACGGCTTTCTGCTGGCCGAGCCAGTTATCCGCCAGCCACCCACCCGGCAGCGCGGCGAGGTACATGGTACCGGCAAAGATACCGACAATGGCCGAGGCGTTTTCACGCGCCAGCCCCATTCCGCCGTCATAGACGGTGGCGGCCATAAACAGGATCAGTAACGGGCGAATGCCATAAAACGAGAAACGCTCCCACATTTCGGTAAAGAACAGCGAACCGAGCGGATAAGGATGGCCGAAGAAAGTTCGGCTCTCTTTGTGATTAACAGAGGATTGCATAATTCTCCCGAAGAGGTATGTGTCGTGTTGGTAAACACCGGCATGTACGCCGATCGGTTATGTATCCGATCGATTTTTTACATGCGGTAAAAAATAATTAACCATTTGATAACCATGCACTAGTTTTGTCTAGTACCCACCCCCGAACTTTAAGATTAAAGTTCGATGATTGTCTACTTTTCTGGATTTATAAGTGGTTAAAAGTGAATAGTGATTGACTTCACACAGAGAGCGCAGGCGGTCTCTGTTTAATATTCCCACTTAAATAACAATGATAATTATTTGCATTTGATGTGATAAATTCAATTCGCTCATGTTGAGACTTTGTTTTTCATGGCGGAAAAGGAGACTCAGCATCAATACAATTTATGGAGATACGATGAGAAGACATTCATTCCGTTCGGTACTGTTGGCCTCCACCATTGCGATGTCAACCGCCACGGCGGCATACGCCGATAGCCAATGGGAAGCCGCCTCCACGACGTTTCCTGGCAGTATCCGCGCCGGGTCACGGGAAGTGCCTGTTAAGCCCGGAGACAAAACCACTATAGCGATTAAGAACCTTCAGGCGGGCACGACCGTCACCATGCTGAATGGCACTGAAGTTCTGACCCCTCAGCCACTGACCGCCGACGGGAAGGGAAATCTCGCCATTCCGCTGACCGTTCCGGCCGATGCCGCGACAGGCCTGCATCCACTCACCGTGATCACCAAAAATCCCGCCAGCGTTTCGCAGGTGATGTTGAAATTGTCCAGCATTGTTCCTGCGCAAAACGCAGAGGCTTACAGCCTGCAAAAAAAATCCGTCGGCGAGCGGGCGTATCAGTCGGCAGTGTCGAATGACGGGAAGCTGTTTGTGACCTCTGCACGCGGTCCGAAGGATGGCAGCCGCCTGATGAGACTGAACGCCGGAACCCTGGCTGTCGAAGCCGAGGCCGAGCTGCCTAAAGACAAAAAGGGTGAGCAGATTGGTGTCTTCGGCGTCGGTATCGACAATGCCCATGGTCAGGTCTGGACGACCAACACCCTGGCCGAGACGGTGACCGTCTATGACGCAAAAACGCTTGCCGTGGTGAAAGTCTTCCCGGAGGGTTCGGTCGCGCATCCACGCGATGTGATTATCGATGAAGCTAACAATCGGGCCTATGTCAGCGCAGCGCTGACCGGTTTTGTCGAAGTGTATGACACAAAAACACTTGAACACGTCGGCCAACTGGAGTTCGTGGTAGAGCGTGGCAAAAACCTGTTTAACAGCACCGATCTTGCCCTCGACAGTGCCGGAGGGAAACTCTATAGCGTCAGCCGCGATACCCCATGGGTAGGCTGGATCGATCTCAAAACGGGCAAGAGCACGACGGTAAAAGTACCTGAGGCGCAAGGCGCGACCGACATCGCTCGCGATCCGGCGACTGGCCGCCTGTATGTCGCGTCACAGGAGACAAACAATGTCGTGGTTCTTGATAAGAATGGCAAGGTTCTCGCGGATACCTACATCGGTGCCGGGGGCGTTTCTGTGGTCTGGGATACGGTGACGTCGCACGCTTTCGCCGCCACGCGCGCAGGCGGAACCGTTGCGGTTCTGGACAAGGACGGTAAATTGATTGCCAATATCCCGATGGATGATACGCCTAACCACCTGGCCGTCGCGCCGGATGGTGCCGTGTATCTGGTGTCTATGTATGGCACAGTCGGCGATAAGGCTCAAACCGGCTCGGTGACGAAAATCACCCCAAGCAAATAACGACACGAGTCCAATAAAAAAGCCCGCAATGCAATTGCGGGCTTTTTTCATTTAGCTAAGCAATAATTCGCGCTGAATGATTACTTGCCTTTCTTAATATGCTTAATCAAACGCTTACGCTTACGCATCTGGTTCGGCGTCAGGGTGTTACGCTTGTTGGCAAACGGGTTATCCCCTTCCTTAAACTGGATGCGGATAGGCGTACCCATCACGTCCAGCGATTTACGGAAGTAGTTCATCAGATAGCGTTTGTAGGAGTCAGGCAGGTCTTTCACCTGGTTGCCGTGGATCACCACAATCGGCGGGTTGTAGCCACCGGCGTGAGCATATTTCAGCTTCACGCGGCGTCCGCGTACCAGCGGCGGCTGATGGTCTTCAGCGGCCATGGTCATAATACGGGTCAGCATGGCGGTGCTGACGCGGCGGGTGGAGCTGTCGTAGGCTTCACGCACGGATTCGAACAGGTTACCTACGCCGCTGCCGTGCAGCGCGGAGATAAAGTGCACGCGGGCAAAGTCGATAAAGCCCAGACGGAAGTCCAGGGTCTCTTTCACCTGCTCACGCACTTCCTGCGACAGACCGTCCCACTTGTTGACCACGATCACCAGTGAGCGCCCACTATTCAGGATAAAGCCGAGCAGCGAGAGGTCCTGATCGGAGATACCTTCGCGAGCGTCGATCACCAGCAGCACCACGTTGGCGTCTTCAATCGCCTGCAGGGTTTTGATCACCGAGAATTTTTCGACCACGTCGGTAATTTTGCCGCGCTTACGCACGCCGGCGGTATCGATCAGGATGAATTCACGCTCGTCGCGTTCCATCGGGATATAGATACTGTCGCGGGTGGTGCCGGGCATATCGTAGACCACCACGCGCTCTTCGCCGAGGATACGGTTAGTGAGCGTGGACTTACCAACGTTCGGACGACCGACAATCGCCAGCTTGATCGGCAGATCCTGCGGGTTGAAGTCGTCTTCCGGCTCTTCAATTTCTTCACCGTTTTGCGCGGCTTCGAACTGGGCCCAGTACTCCGCTTCTTCATCCACCTCTTCCGGCGGATTGATCTCGTCAACGAACGGCACCAGGACCTGCTCAAGCAGGGAGGTCACGCCGCGGCCGTGAGAGGCAGCAATTGCGTGGATCTCACCCATACCCAGCGCGTAGAAATCCACTACCGCCTGATCCGGGTCGATGCCATCGGTTTTGTTCGCCACCAGGAAGGTCGGCTTCTGACGCGAGCGCAGGTGCTTCGCAATGCCTTCATCCGCCGGCATCAGGCCAGCGCGGGCATCGACCATAAAGAGCACGACGTCAGCTTCTTCAATCGCCAGCAGCGACTGTTCCGCCATCCGCGTTTCCACGCCGTCTTCGGTTCCGTCGATACCGCCGGTATCGATACAGATAAACTCACGTCCTTCTACTTCGGCACGACCATACTTACGGTCACGCGTCAGCCCCGGAAAATCCGCAACCAGCGCATCCCGCGTACGTGTCAAACGGTTAAAGAGCGTGGATTTTCCAACATTAGGGCGCCCGACAAGCGCGACCACAGGTACCATGTTTAAAGCCTCTTTCAAAATTTCATTACACAACGCCGCCGTTTTGCGCCGTTGTTAAAAACAGGAAAACGGCTCCTGTCGAACAGGAGCCGTTTTTCACCGCTAACGACCGCCCGAATTAACGGGTAATCGCGTACAGCGTGCCGTCTTTGGCCTGGATAAACAGTTTGCCATCCGCCACGACCGGCTCGGTCTGCAGACCGGAGCTGTCAATTTTCTGCTGAGCCACAAAATGACCGTCGCTGAGGTTAATCCAGTGCAGGTAGCCTTCGCTATCACCCACCACGATATAACCATTATACAGCGCCGGGCTGGTCAGGCCACGATGAAGCAGATCGCTCTGCGTCCACAGGGTAATGCCACCCTCAGTGCTCAGCGCCAGTACGCGGTCGGTCTGGTCAACCATATAGATACGGTCGCCGTCGATCACGAAATCATTGACCGAGCCGAGCTCACGTTTCCACATCACCTGGCCGGAGCGCAGATCCAGCGCCGTCAGGTTGCCGTTGTACGCCAGGGCGTAAACGACGCCGTTGGAAACGATCGGCGTGGTATCTACATCGCTCAGACGGTCGATTTCAGTTGCACCGGTTGCCTGGGAGATACGCTGTTGCCAGATCATCTGCCCCTGCTCCATCAGCACTGCGCTGACGCGACCGTTATCGCCACCGACCACTGCCGCGCCAAAGGCGACGGCCGGCGCGGACTCACCGCGCAGGGACAGGGACGGCATATCCAGGTTAACGGTCCACTTCACGGCACCGTCGGTTTCGTTCAGCGCCTGCAGCTGGCCGTTACTGGTGTGAATCAGCACCATGCCGTCGCTGACGACCGGACGGGACAGCGCTTCACCGGCCACGCGGGTCTGCCAGGCAACGGTACCGTCGCTGGTGTTCAGCGCATAAACCTGTGCTTTCTCGCTGCCCACGTAAACGTGGCCGCCAGCAACGGTCAGGCCGCCGGAGAGCAGCGCCGGGCTGGTAGAGAACCAGCCGGATTTCTCGGCCAGGCTAACGGACCAGACTTCTTTCCCGTCGTCGGCGTTAACCGCTTTCACTTTACCGTGACGATCCGCAGCATAGACAACGTTGTCCGCCCATGCCGGATGCAGGTTTGAATAGAAATCACCGATTCCGTTACCGACAGAGGTGCTCCAGGCGGTGGACGGCGTGAATTCATTGGTCACCGTCGGTAACGGTGACATCTTGACCACATCTTCTTCGCCACTAAACAGGGAGCATCCACTTAATAAGGTGACAGAAAGCAGCCCTGGCAGAAGTAATTTACGCAATTGCATCGGGTCCCTCTCAGATGGACAAATTATTCATTTTCATGCGCATCATTTCGCTCAGCGCGGGCGATGCATCGCTTTTCACACCGGCTTCCCAGGCCGCACGAGCGCCCTGTTTGTCGCCTTTGCTTAACAGGATTTCACCGCGCAGGTCGGCAACGATGGCCGCCCAGGCTTCACCCTTGATACCTTCCAGGGATTTCAGCGCCGCGTCAGCCTGCTTTAACTGCAGCTGAACACGCGCCAGGCGCAGATTGATCACCGCCTGCAGATTGGTATCCTGCGCCGCAGCGAGGCCCTGCTGGAGCTGAGTCACCGCTTTATCCAGCTCGTTTTTATCAACGAACTGCTGCGCCAGCTCCAGTGACGCAAATGCGCCATAGGTGTTTTTATTGTCCGCAGCAAACTTCTGTGCGGCAGTCAGGGATTCAGGCTTATCAGCGCTCAGCGTGGAAACGGCACGCTGATAAGACAGTGAAGCCGCACTGGCTGCATCGGCCTGATGGCTGGTCCAGTAGCGCCAGCCCAGCAGTCCGCCAATACCTAAAACAACCCCAACGACCAGCGCCTTGCCGTTTTCAGCAAGGAAACGCTTCAGTGCACCAACCTGGTCGTTTTCGTTTTCGTAGATTTCCACGCAGTCCTTCTCCTTAACGATAATGCCCGGGGAATTAGCCCAGAAGTGTGCGCAAATGCGCGGCAACGCTATCCTGCGTCACGGTAGTCTGCTCACCTGAGCGCAAATCCTTCACCACCACGTTGCGGTCAGCCATTTCCGACTCGCCCAGTACCAGCGCGAGGGTTGCTCCCCACTTGTCGGCACGAGCAAACTGCTTCTTAAAGTTGCCGCCGCCGTGGTTGGTCATCAGCTTAACGCCGGGTAACGCATCACGGATCTGCTCCGCCAGCTGCATCGCTGCAGACTGGGTATCAGTCCCGGAGGCTACCAGGTATATATCGACAACGGAATCGGCTTTAAATTCCGGATTAACTGCCTGAACTAACAAAACAAGTCGTTCGAGGCCCATGGCAAAGCCAACCGCCGGCGTGGCGCGGCCACCCAGCTGCTCTACCAGGCCGTCGTAACGGCCGCCCGCGCAGACGGTGCCCTGCGAGCCGAGGCTGCGGGTAACCCATTCGAAAACGGTGCGGTTGTAGTAATCGAGACCGCGTACCAGACGCTGGTTCACGGTATAGGCGATACCCGCCGCGTCCAGCAGAGCGCAAAGGCCTGCAAAGTGCTCACGGGAATCATCGTCAAGATAGTCGCCCAACGCCGGTGCGTCATTCAGCAGCGCCTGCACATCCGGATTCTTGGAATCCAGCACGCGCAGCGGATTGCTGTACATACGGCGTTTGCAGTCTTCATCCAGCACGTCGATATGCTGTTCGAGGAAGGCCACCAGCGCATCGCGATAGTTAGCACGCGCCTCAAGAGAACCGATAGAGTTCAGCTCCAGGCTGACGTGCTCAGAGATGCCCAGCGCACGCCACCAGCGGGCGGTCAGCATAATCAGTTCGGCGTCGATATCCGGGCCCTGCAGGCCAAAGACTTCCGCACCCAGCTGATGGAACTGGCGGTAGCGGCCTTTTTGCGGACGCTCATGACGGAACATCGGCCCGATATACCACAGCCGCTGCTCCTGATTGTACAGAAGACCATGCTCGATGCCGGCGCGTACGCAGCCCGCCGTACCTTCAGGACGCAGAGTCAGGCTATCGCCGTTGCGGTCCTCAAAGGTGTACATCTCTTTTTCAACCACGTCGGTCACTTCGCCGATCGCGCGTTTGAATAACGGGGTCTGCTCTACAATCGGCAAACGAATTTCGCTGTAACCGTAGCTGCCGAGCACCTGTTTGAGTGTGCCTTCAATGCGCTGCCAGATGGCGGTTTCGCCAGGCAGATAATCGTTCATGCCACGGATGGCTTGAATGTTCTTTGCCACGTTTATTCTCTTTCTGTATATAAAAATAGACCCACAGGGCAATATCCCCTGCGGGTTCAATCATACACGGGAAGCCAGCCGCTTCCCAGTCAGGTTATTTTTCCACTTGCTGGATATCAATACGACGCGTTTCATCCAGCATACTGGCCTTGGCGCGAATACGCGCTTCGAGCTGGGTGATCATGTCGTTGTTATCCAGTCGATCCCGGCGCACGCCGTCTTCATACAGACCGCTTTTCTTATTGCCGCCGGTCACGCCAAGCGTGGAGACCAGCGCTTCACCCGGTCCGTTTACCACGCAGCCGATAATGGAAACATCCATCGGCGTAATGATATCTTCCAGGCGCTGCTCAAGGGCGTTGACCGTCCCGATCACGTCGAACTCCTGACGGGAACAGGTCGGGCAGGCAATAAAGTTGATGCCGCGGGCGCGAATACGCAGGGACTTCAGAATATCGAAGCCCACTTTGATCTCTTCGACAGGATCCGCCGCCAGAGAGACGCGCAGCGTATCGCCAATGCCTTCAGACAGCAGCAGACCCAGACCAATCGCCGACTTCACCGACCCACTGCGTAAGCCACCGGCCTCGGTGATCCCGAGATGCAGCGGCTGATCGATCTTCGCCGCCAGCAGACGATAGGATTCAACGGCGAGGAACACATCCGATGCCTTGACGCTGACTTTGAACTGATCGAAGTTAAGCCTGTCCAGATGATCCACATGACGCATCGCCGATTCGATCAGCGCCTGCGGCGTAGGCTCGCCGTACTTTTCCTGCAGATCTTTTTCCAGCGAACCGGCGTTCACGCCGATACGAATAGGAATATTGTTATCGCGGGCGCAGTCCACCACCTGGCGAATACGCTCTTCGCTGCCGATATTACCGGGGTTGATGCGCAGGCAGTCTACGCCGTATTCGGCAACTTTCAGCGCGATACGGTAGTCAAAGTGAATATCCGCAACCAGCGGAACGTCCACCTGCTGCTTGATCAGTTTGAAGGCTTCCGCCGCATCCATGGTGGGAACCGAAACGCGGACGATATCTGCGCCTACGCGCTCCAGCGCTTTGATTTGATTAACCGTCGCAGCCACGTCCGTGGTGCGCGTGTTGGTCATTGACTGTACGGCGATAGGGGCGCCATCGCCGATCGGCACATTGCCAACGTAAATGCGTTTCGACTTTCTACGTTGAACAGGAGCCTGGTTATGCATGAAAACTCTCCCGCGTTACCCGTCTGTTACTGTGCCGCTGATTGTTCGGCATTCAGGGTCAGACGCGCAACCTGGTTATTTCTGATAAAACGACTCAGATCGACAGGTTTACCCTGGAATTGGATCTGTACTGCGGACGGCGCACCAATTTTCAGTCGGTAAGGCGCCTGACCTGCTAAGTTCAACGTCGCGCCGCTACGCTGTATCCCGCTGAACAACTTTTTTCCACTACCGTCGGTCACTTCAAGCCAGCAGTCGGCGGAGAAGTTCATCACCAGCGCGTTAGCGTCTGCGGCAGGCGCAGAAACACCGGCCTCTGCGGTCGGCAGAGGTGCTTCAGTTGTTGGTGTCGTCGCCGCAGGGGCAACGGTTTCCACGTTCGCCTGCGAAGGTGAAACCACGGTATTGTTCTGGGTGTTTGCCGTTGCCGCAGGCGCGGCTTCAGGTGCCGGCGCTGCCGCCGGTGCCTGCAAAGGGACGCTCACCGCGTTATCGGCTGCAGGTGCTGCAGAACCGGTATCCAGCGGGACGCTCTGACCTTCGGTGACGGTTTGCTCAGCGGAAGAGTGGTCCGCCATGCTGGTGATCTCTGCCTGCTGCGCCTTGTGGTTTTGCCACCACCATGCGCCGGTCAGGCCGATAACGACGATCAGCACCAGCCAGGTGAAGCTCATTAACCAGCCGTCGCGCTTTTTGCGCTGTTTACCTAACGCATACCCGTGGTTCAGAGTGACTTTCGCCGCTCTGGCCGGAACCTGCTGTTCGATCATCGGCAGCAGTTCTTCTTCAGGGATATGCACCAGACGGGCATAAGAACGGATATAGCCGCGCAGGAAGGTGCTCGCCAGTTCGTTAGGATTTTTATCCTCTTCGATATCGCGAACGGTGGAAACCTTCAGGCACAGGCGTTCTGCAACGGCCTGCTGGCTTAATCCTAATTGCTCACGGGCATTACGCAGACGAACGCCAGTGGTATGTTTTTCGTGCTGATCGTGGGTGGCTTCTGTATTCATTCGCTACAACTGCTGATACGTGAAAAATTAGGTTCAGGCGCCGGTCTGTCGCACTCCCCACCCGCGCCGGGAAATTCTGTCTGTAACACTCAGACGTACAGTATAACAACGCCCGGGCCACTGATGACAGAACAGCTTATGCGCAAGCGCTAAGCTGCTGTTGTATCGTTACATACTGCCTTAAAGTCGGGTCAAACGCACAGTAATAATTATGACTATCAGTGTGTTTCGCCGAATTATTCAACATCTTTACACGACAGAACGCATTCTGCGCGTTCCGTCGTGTTTTTTTTCATCAAACGGCCTTCACCGCGATAGGCTCACCCTGTGCGCGTTTACGCATAGTACGGCGCGTACGGTCGATAACATCGCCCGCCAGCTGGCCGCAGGCCGCATCGATATCATCGCCACGCGTTTTACGCACGATGGTGGTGAAACCATAGCTCATCAGCACCTTACAAAAACGGTCGATGCGGCTATTGGAGCTACGGCCATACGGCGCGCCCGGGAAGGGGTTCCATGGGATCAGGTTGATCTTACACGGCGTATCCTTCAGCAGTTCGGCCAGCTCATGCGCATGCTCGGTTCCGTCGTTGACGTGATCCAGCATAACGTACTCGATGGTGACGCGCCCCTGGTTAGCGTTGGACTTGCCAATATAGCCGCGTACCGAGTTGAGGAAGGTTTCGATATTGTACTTTTTGTTAATCGGTACAATTTCGTCACGAATCGTGTCGTTTGGCGCATGAAGGGAAATCGCCAGCGCAACGTCGATCATGTCGCCCAGCTTATCCAGCGCGGGCACAACGCCCGAGGTGGACAGGGTCACGCGACGTTTGGACAGGCCAAAACCGAAATCGTCGAGCATGATTTCCATCGCCGGCACGACGTTGGTCAGGTTGAGCAGCGGCTCGCCCATGCCCATCATTACCACGTTGGTGATCGGACGCGTGCCGGTGACGCGGGCAGCGCCGATGATTTTCGCCGCACGCCACACCTGGCCGATAATCTCGGACACGCGCAGGTTACGGTTAAAGCCCTGCTGCGCCGTGGAGCAGAATTTGCACTCCAGCGCACAGCCGACCTGGGAGGAGACGCACAGGGTGGCGCGGTCATCTTCAGGGATATAAACGGTTTCAACACGCTGATCGCCTACCGCAATGGCCCACTTAATGGTGCCATCGGAGGAGCGTTGCTCTTCGACGACTTCCGGCGCGCGGATTTCCGCGACGGCTTTTAGTTTGTTGCGCAGGACTTTGTTGATGTCGGTCATATCATCAAAGTCATCGCTGCAATAGTGATACATCCACTTCATCACCTGGTCGGCGCGGAAGGGTTTTTCACCTAAGTCTTTGAAAAACTCGCGCATCTGCTGACGATTTAGATCCAGCAGGTTAATCTTTTCATCTTTAGTAGCAACTACCGGGATGGCAGTATCAGGCGTGACAATCTGTTCAGACATAGTTGTATTCCGGCCTCGTTGTTACACGTTATGGCCTCTGAAGGGTTAAAAAGAAACGCCCCGGTAGCGGTATGCTCATCCGGGGCGTCGCATTGTACAAATTCTGGCGTACAGATGCCACGTCTGCACGTGGCATTGATCAAATAAAAGTGTAAAGCGAATTAACGGGTACGCGGGCAGACTTCGTTCTCAGCGAAGAAGTATGCGATTTCGCGGGCTGCGGATTCAACGGAATCAGAGCCGTGGGTGCCGTTTTCGGTCAGGCTGTCGGCGTAATCGGCGCGCAGGGTACCCGCCAGGGCGTTAGCCGGGTTGGTGGCACCGAGGATTTCACGGTGGCGACGCACGGCATCTTCACCTTCCAGCGCGGTCACAACGATCGGACCGGACGTCATAAACTCAACCAGACCTGCGAAGAACGGCTTACCGTCGTGCTCGGCATAGAAGCCCTGCGCCTGCTCGGCGGTCAGGTGCAGCATTTTGGTGCCGACGATTTTCAGCCCTGCGGTTTCAAAACGCGCAAAAATGCTGCCAACAACGTTTTTGGCGACCGCGTTCGGTTTAATGATGGAGAAAGTACGTTCAATAGCCATGATGACCTCTGTCTGTTGTTCTGTTATAGCGCTTACGCGGCCTGAATCTGGCGCGGATTATAATGAGCAAAGTGTCCCTTGCCTATGGATGGAGATAACATTTCTTTAAAATAAGACTATTTTTAGCAACATCATCACAATCCAGACAAAAACCCGGTTACTGCACGGTAAAACTCACCGCTACCGTTTGTCCAGCCTCATCCATCACCAGCAGCTGATAATCTCCCGACCTGTCCAGGGTGACGGTCAGGTTTTGCGCGCCGCTGGCGTCCGGCTCGCCGTTGATAAACCACCAGCGTCGCCCTTCCCCGCCGCGTGCCACCAGCGGCAGGGAAACCGCATCCTGGCCCGGCAAACGTTTGATTACCGCGCCGTCGCGAATCCCCGAGAGCAGCAGCGGGGACGGATCGTGACTCTCCGGCGGCGGGCAGGAAGCCGATGCGGGAGGCAGCCTTGCCCCTGCACGCTCGCCTGCGGGCAGCCAGGGCTCCAGCGGGCGAGGCCAAAGCAGGAGCGTGCTTTCCCGCGCGTCGGGACAATCCGCCGCAACCCGCTGTCCCTGCGCATCCAGCCAGAGGGGAAGACGAATACCGTTAATACTCTGCTGTTCCGGGAGCTGTAGCGTCGGCGGCTGGCCGCTGTCCAGAATCCAGGTCGCCAGACGGCGGCGGCAGTTACTGTCGCCCGCCGCCAGGGTCTGTCCGCCTGGCCAGCAGATCGTCGCCCGACTGACCGACGCAGGACGCGGATCGACCGGCAGCCCGGATCGCCCACTCCGGTCCTGGGAAAGCAGCTGATTATTCACCTGGTTCAGGACCGGTATGGCGCTGGCAAAACCAAACTGCCCGGCAACCGGCGTCCCGTCGGGGCGACCGGTCCAGACGCCAATCACATAGCGGGCGTTGACCCCGATGGCCCAGGCGTCGCGATAGCCGTAGCTGGTACCGGTTTTCCACGCCAGCGGCACCGTTTTGGGTAGCGCATCGTCCGGCAGCGGCTGCGCGCCATTGGCCAGAATACGGCGGATAATCCAGGCCGATCCCGGTGAAAGCAACGGACGTTCCACCACTTTATCTTCCGGCGTCATCCGCAGTTTTGCCGCCTTGCCGTGACGCGCCAGCGCGGCGTAGGCCGACACCAGATCGCTCAGCCTTGCGCCCGCGCCACCGAGGATCAGGGATAAATTGGGTTCGGCACCTTCCGGCAGATAGAGCGGTAGCCCGGCATTGCGCAGCTGGGCCGCAAAACGTTTTGGCCCATAGGCTTCCAGCACCTGCACGGCAGGCAGGTTAAGGGATCGCACCAGCGCATCGCTCATGCTGACCGGGCCGTGAAAACCGCTGTCAAAGTTACCGGGGCGATAATCCCCGGCCAGGCGCGGCACATCCTGCAGGAGCGAAGCCGGATGGATCAGCCCTTCGTCCAGCGCCATCCCATAAACAAAGGGTTTGAGGACCGATCCCGGCGAGCGAATGGCGTTGACCATATCCACGTGACCAAAGCGGCTGTTGTCGGCAATATCCGCCGAGCCCACCCAGGCCCGGACCGACATATCCTGGTGATCGACCACCAGGATCGCCAGCGAGCTGCGAGGCGGAAGTCGGCCCTTCCAGTTAAGCGCCAGCTCTTCGAGCTGCCGCTGCAGAGGCGCATCGAGGGTGGTGGTGATTTTGTCTCCGGCCTGCCGGTTAGCCATCATGCGCGCAAACAGCGGCGCCAGCTGCGGCATCTGGCGCGGGAACAGCCAGACCGGCTCTTCCTGCGCTTCTTTGACCACCTGCGCCGACCAGACGCCCTGACTCAACATGCGCTCCAGGACTTTATCGCGTGCGGCCTGGGCCCGCGTCGGCCAGCGGTCCGGGCGTAAGCGACTCGGCGCCTGAGGCAGCACCGCCAGCAGCGCGGCTTCAGCATGGCTTAGCTGCGCCGGGGGTTTTCCGAGCCAGGCCCAGCTGGCCGCCCCAATCCCCTGCAGCGTGCCGCCGAAGGGAGCGCGATTCAGATACAGGGTGAGGATTTCACGTTTGGAGAGATGCCACTCCAGCTGCAATGCCCGCCAGAGCTGGCGGATCTTGCCGCCGAAGGTGCGCGGATGAGGGTCGAGCAGGCGGGCAACCTGCATGGTGAGCGTACTGCCGCCGGAGATCACCCGCCCGGAGGTCAGGTCCTGCCAGGCGGCGCGCAGGATCGAGAGCGGGTTAACGCCAGGATGCTGCCAGAACCAGCGATCTTCATACTGGATCAGCGCCTCAAGGTAGCGCGGCGAAACGTCTTCAATGGTAACGGGATAGCGCCAGACGCCCTGAGCATCGGCAAAGCGCCACAGAGGCGTGCCATCGCTGGCGACCACGACTCGCGCCCCTTTCACCTCCTGCAGCGGTAGCGGCCAGAGGCGATCGGCAGCCAGCACGGCCAGCCACAGCAGTAAAAGAAACCCCGCCAGCCAGCGCCAGCGGGGTTTTTGCCAGGTCACAAACCGCATCTTACGGCGTAACGATTAGCGGCCCATTGGCCGCACCGGTCGCCCGCCACTGCGGAACATACATGGATTCAACCTGCGGGACCGGTACCTGATAGGTTCCCGGCGTCACGGCACGCGCCAGATAAACCAGCGTCACCGGCTGATAAGCGCTCACCGCCACCGCCGCAACAAAGCGGTCATCGCGGAATTCGATATGCTGAATATCGGCCTGCTGCATCTGGCTCAGCAGCTCCTGGACCGACTGGGCGCTCTCTTCCAGGCTGGCACTACTGCTGGCCAGATTCTGGTTTTCCAGCTCAAGCCCGGCAGGCAGAAGATCGACCACCAGCGCATCCGGCACATTCTGTCGGGCTTTCACCAGCAGCCTGACCAGTACCAGCTCGCCGCTGCGCAGGGAAGAGAGTGAAGCCACCCGCCCTTCGCTATTGAGATACTGGCGTTCAATCTGCAGAACGTTGCCTCCCGGCTGTGGCGCAGACTGCGGATAACCGCTGGTATCCACGCGCAGCCACACGGGCTTATTACCGGTGTTAACGATCTGCAGGTCCGCCAGTTGCTCTGAGGTCAGGTTGCGGGTCTGCGATTTGTCTCCGCTCAGCGCCTGCGCGTCGAGAGAAGTCTGCACCTGCCAGTCGCCCGGCATATCCTGCAGATTACGACCGGCCAGGAACAGCGCGTTACTTTCCTGTGTGGAGAGCCAGCGCTGACCGTAGGCCAGTTCGGACAGGGTTCCCAGCAGGCTGTTCCGCGTCTCCGGCAGGAGTTTATTCTCTTCCAGCAGGGAGAGCATCAGGGCATTGTCGCGAAGGCTGCTGCCGTAATCGGCCATCCAGCGGGAATTGTCATTACGCGAGGTGGTCAGGGCCAGCTGCAGCGCCTGTTCACTGCGCGGCGCGTCACCCATGTTTTTCAGCGCAATGCCAAGCTGCATCAGCGGCAGACCGGCGCGGGCCTGACGATGACGCTCCCAGATTTCACGCAGGGCACCGAGCGGCGCTTTCTGCTGACGAGACAGCACCAGCCCGGCATAGGCCTGCACCGCAAAGCGGCTGGCCTGGGCGTCATCGCTGTAGCGAATCGACATCAGACCCGGCTCCTGCAGATAGCGCAGCAGGCGGTTGTTGCCTTTATTCAGCGCTTCGGCAGGCACGCTGTAGCCCTGCTCACCGGCACGCACCAGGAAATCCATCACGTAGGCCGTCAGCCAGTACTCTTCCGGACCGCTCTTATCCCACAGGCCAAATCCGCCGTCGTCGCGCTGCATCTGCAGCAGGCGTGCGATCCCGGTATCGATGGCAGCGCGGCGTTTATCGTCCGTGTCGCCCACAATACCCAGCGTCCGCAGCTGGGCGGCATTGGTGTAGAGCGACGGGAACAGCCCGCTGGTGGTCTGCTCAAGGCAGCCGTAAGGATAGGCTTTCAGCTCTCGAATATAGCGGGCCAGGTTTAACGGCGGCTTACCGCTCAACAGCAGCTGTCCCTCTAAGGTCACCGGGGAGAAGTTGCTGAGCGTTTCTGCCGGCAGATGCCAGCTTTCACCCGGCTGGATCATGGCGCCGGTGTTCACGGTCTGCGCCGGGAACGCCGGACGCACGCCGAGCAGCCACTGTTTACGCTCCGGCGGGAAGGTTTCACCCGGCAGCTGCAGCCCGGCTATCGCGGCGGTAATCTGTCCGTCGCCGTAGCCCTCCTGCGCCCTCACCGGCACAAACAGCGTCGCACGCGCACCCGGGGCCAGATTTACCGGCTCCGGCTGTGAGCCCAACAGGGTGAGCATGCCGCTGGCGGCCAGCTGCACATTCATGGTTTGCGGGCGGTCGGTCAGGTTGGTGATATCCAGGGTCAGACGGGTGCTGTCGCCACCGGCCAGGAAACGCGGCCTGTTCAGTTCAACCACCACCGGTGCGGCAACGGTCACTTTGCTTTCTGCACTGCCAAAGGTTTCGTCGGTCCAGGCCTGGGCCATCACCCGCAGCTCGCCGTTGAAGTCACCAATCGGCAGCGCGATCTCGCCTTCGCCATTTTCATCCAGCACCACGGGCTGAGCCTGCTGCGCCACAATCGTGACGTGATTAACCGGCGGTTTACCGCCGCGATTCAGCTCATCACCGTCGCCGCCGAAGCGCAGCGCGGCCAGACGGCCCTGGCCTTCAATCACCTGGCCGTAGATATCATAAATATCTGCACCGTAGCGTTTCTGGCCGAAGAAGCCCTTCCACGGATCCGGCGTGACATAGTCGGTAATATTCAGTACGCCGCTGTCGACGGCCGAGATCAGAACATTGACCTTTTCCGGCGTCTCACCGGTTTTCGACTCCGCTTTGATCTTCACTTTTAGCGGCTGGTTAGGACGCATTTTCTGCGGCGCGTCGAGGGTCATCGTCAGACGACGGTTTTCATCGCCCAGCGGCAGATGAAGCAGCCCGACCGACCGTTTCGGCGTGGCGGAGCGGGATTTATCTCCAGGGCGCACCACCAGCGTGCTCAGGTAGAGATCGTGGCGATTCCAGGCTTTATCCACCGGAATGCTCAGCTCCATCCCCTCGGCCGGGACGTCAATTTCCTGCCACCACAGCGGCCCGTCGCTGGATTCGACCATCGCATAGCCTTTACCGGCCGTCGGCGCGTCAATACGCAGTTTAATGGTGTCGCCCGGTCGGTAGGCCGGTTTGTCCAGCTTCATGGTCACGCGGTCCGGTCGCACCGTGCCGCTGCCTTCGCTGTTATCCTGCCAGCTGTAGCCCGCCCAGAAGCGCACGCTGCTGATGGTGTTGTCCGGGGTTTTCACCTCCAGACGGTAAGAGCCCCAGTCCACCGGGAAGTCGACTTTAGCGGTTTCACCCGCTTTCAGATCCAGGGACTGTTCCGCTTCAACCAGCTCTTTTTGATCGTACTGAGAGAGCCAGCCTTCGCTTTCTGACCAGTTCCAGAAGTAGTCGCGTCGCTCGCGGATCAGCCTGACCTGCAGGCCCGAGACGGCCTTTTTATTGCCCTCTGCGTCGGCATAAACGATGTCAAAACCGGCGCTGCTGCCTTCATCCACCATCGGCTGGTTGGCCGTGGTATCCGTACGGTAGTCATACACGGCCTTGCTGGCAAACTGCGGACGAATCCCCGCCAGCGCCGCTGCGGGCCAGATAGCCTGTTCCGCACGGCGCGTCACCGGACGACCGGCAGACTCCAGCAGGCTGGCCTGCAGGATCACCTGCAGCGGAGAATGGCTCTCCTGCCACTGGCTGGACGTCGCCACCTGACCACGCCCTTCTTCATCCAGCGTCAGCTGCACTTCGTCCAGGCTGCGGGAGAGATTCTCTTCCGCCACGTCACCAAACTGGAAGCCCGGCAGCGCCTTCACCGCTTCACGCAGCGGACGGAGATACAGCTGACCCTGCAGGCTGTTGCCGCTGGCAGGCGCGCCGTAGAGATAGTAGCCGGTGACGTTAAAGGTCACGTCGTTTTTCGGGCTAATCGGCGTTTTTTGCACATCAAGATTCAGCGCCATCCGCTCCGGCATAAAGTCTTCGACGTGGAAATCCCAGTCGCGGGACTGGTTATCCCCGGTGATGGCGCGAATGTGCCACATTCCGGTCGGGGCTGACGCGTCCAGCGGCCAGTTAAACTGGTACAGGCCGTTAACCGATTTGCTGACCTGGGTGCGCACGACCTGACCATCCGGGCGCACGACTTCCAGGCGGATCGGCTGGTCGTCGAGCGGCTTGCCGTCGCTGTCGCGCAGCAGAGCGTTGAAAATCACCGTTTCGCCGGGACGATAGAGATCGCGGGGACCAAACATAAACAGCTGCTTGCTGTAGCCCGGCTCACCGGCAATCGCAAACTCCGCCAGATCCAGCGCCGGCAGTTTAAGATCCAGCAGCGTGGTCTGCCCGTCTTTACGCGCCAGCACCAGCGCCGCGTCTTTATCGGTTTTCAGAGTCGCATGGCCCTGGCCGTCGGTGGTGGCCTGATTCAGCGTCTGGCCGCGGGCGTTAAGCAGCAGCACTTCGATCCCGCTCTGAGCCGCGCCGTTTTCCAGGCTCTGGGTAAAGACGTCAAGACGGTCGTGATAGCGATGGAGGGAAAGGCCCAGATCGCTGAGGGTAAACAGCGTCGCCGCGTTGCTGTAAGCATACTGTCCGGCGGGGTTCATCACCGCCACGTAGACGCCGGTCTGCTGCAGCGGCTTGATATCCGCCAGCGGCAGCAGCAGTTTTTCGCGGGTATTGCGCGCGGGCTGCAGATCAAAACGGCCGGTATAGACCAGGTCGGCCATCTTCAGAAGATTGTCAGATTCCCAGTTGCTCAGGGAGCTGCGGTATTGCCACTGGCTGATAAAGGCCGCCAGCGATTCCGGCTTGATACGGAAGAAATTGACGTCAACGTGGTCGACGTTCAGCGCCATCACCGGCAGACCGGCCACCACTTTGCCCGGCAGCAGCGAGCCACGGCTGGCGAAGCCTACGCTGGGCTGTACGTCACGGGTGGTAATGCTTTTCTGGTAGTCGATCTCGAAGGTGGCTTTATTCAACGCGGCCAGGTCGCGATCGACCGACACAATCAGTTCCCGATTGGGTTCGAGATGACGCAGGCGCAGCTCTTTCAGATTAGGTGACAGTTCCCAGGCACCGTCAATCTTGCCGCTTTTTTTATCCACCGCATGTACCACGCGGGAAAAATCCTGATCGGGCTTGAGGGGAATGGAGAAGGTCAGCACCAGTGCGGCAGCGCCGTCCAGCTGCACTTCGGAGGCATCCAGCAGCGTCAGCGCCTTGCCTTCGCTTGCCGCAGTCAGTTTTGCCAGCGCGGCCGCATCGGGCTTCGCAGGCGCAGGCTGCGCCGCTGCGGGCTCGGCGGGTTTGGCTACCTGAGGCTTATCGTCATTATCACAGCCTGCAAGCGCAAATGCGGTCAACAGCGCACAGGTTAGCGCCACCTTTCGAAACGGTTTCATCCTTTAACCCCTCTGGCCCGAAAGCCTCTCAATTTAGTCGACCTATTATCATGCGGAACGCGGCGTTTTACCAACAGCCATAATTAGTCGCCTGTTACGCCGATCACACCGCTAAAGGTTACATGTAACTCTTACCGTCATCTGTTTTTAAAACAATCAGATAGCTGGATTAGATTGTCATTCTGTTGCTAACGTTAATTTGTTATCGCACTCACGGTGCGCGGTTCATAAAGCGAGAAAAGTATGAAAAGAGCCGTTAATGCCCTACAGAATTTTGGTAAGTCCCTCTATGGTCCGGTGCTGATCCTGCCGATTGTCGGTCTGTTTATTGCCTTCGGTAATGTCCTGGGCAATGGCAACCTGGCCGAGTACCTGCCCTTCCTCGGCCATCCTGTCGTTCAGAACGTCGGCCAGCTTATTGCCAAATCCGCCGTTTCGGTGCTGGTGAACCTGGCCCTGGTCTTTGCGGTCGGGATCCCGGTCGGCCTCGCCGCACGGGATAAAGGCTATGCCGCCCTGATCGGTCTGGTGGCCTACGTGGTGTTTATTAACGCCATGAACGTCACCCTGCAATTACAGGGCGAGCTGGCACCGGCGGACCAGATGCGCGCCGCCGGTCAGAGTATGGTGCTCGGCGTTCAGGTTCTGGAAACCGGCGTCTTTGGCGGTATTCTCACCGGCGCACTGGCGGGCTATCTCTATAACCGCTACTCCGGGGTGCAGTTCTCCGGGGCGATGGCGATCTACTCCGGGCACTGCTTTGTCGCCATTATTATGCTGCCGGTGGCGATTGTGCTCGGCGTGGTGATGAGTGAACTCTGGCCCTTCGCCCAGCACGGGATCAGCGCGATGGCACTGGCGATCAAAGGTGCTGGTCCATTTGGCGTCGCCGTCTACGGCTTTATGGAGCGCATTCTGGTTCCGACCGGACTGCACCATCTGGTCTACACCCCGTTCCTGTATACGGAGCTGGGCGGCAGCCGGGAAGTCTGCGGTACGCTCTATCAGGGCGCACGCAATATCTACTTTGCCGAGATGGCCTGTACCCAGGTGCAGCAGCTCAGCAGCACCGTGGTCTGGGATGCCCGTGGTATCAGTAAGATGTTTGGCCTGCCCGCCGCCGCGCTGGCGATGTATGTCACCGCGAAACCCGAACGCAAAGCGGCGGCCAAAGCGATTCTGATCCCGGCAGCGCTGACCTCTCTGCTGGTCGGCGTCACCGAGCCTATCGAGTTCTCCTTCCTGTTTGTCGCCCCGCTGCTGTTTGTGGTCCACGCGGTGCTGACCGGTATCGGCATGATGCTCTTCTCCCTGTTCGGGGTCCACGCCATCGGTGCCAACGGCATTATCGACTTTATCCTCTACAACCTGCCGCTCGGCACGGAGAAGTCCAACTGGCCGATGTACATCCTGGTCGGGCTGATTATGTTCGTCCTCTACTTTGTCATCTTCCGCTTCCTGATCCTGCGCTTCTCGATGAAAACGCCGGGACGCGAGGACGATGAAGAGGAGACGCGCCTCTACAGCAAACAGGATTACGCCGCCAAAGACGCGCCGGGCGAAGCCATCATCAGCGGCCTTGGCGGACGGGACAATATTGAGGTGGTCGACAACTGCTACACCCGCCTGCGCGTCACGGTGAAAGACGTCACGCTGATCGACGAGGCACAGCTAAAGGCGACCGGCGCAAAAGGCGTCATCAAACAAGGTAATAACGTTCAGGTGGTCTACGGGCTGCATGTCAAAAAAATGCGAGAAGCCGTTGAGATGTTTCTCTGAAGGAGGCAGTAATGTTTAAACCCCCATTTATTCTGGCCATCGCCGGCGGCGGCAGCACCTATACGCCGGGTATCGTGAAAAGCCTGATGGTACGTCTGGCCGATTTCCCGCTGGCGGAAATTCGCCTCTACGACATCGATGAAGGCCGACAGAACACCATCGCCCCGGTGGTTGAGAAAGTCATCCGCGACCACAGCGACAGCATCCGCTTTACGGTCACCGGCGACCCGGAAACCGCCTTTAGCGGGGCGCACTTTGTCTTTGCCCAGATGCGCGTTGGCCAGTACAAAATGCGCGAGCAGGATGAAAAAATCCCGCTGCGCCACGGCGTGGTCGGCCAGGAAACCTGCGGCCCGGGCGGGCTGGCCTACGGCCTGCGCACTATTCTGCCGATGGTCGAGCTGATTGACTTCGCCACCCGCTATGCGCATCCGAAAGCCTGGATTGTGAACTACTCCAACCCGGCGGCTATCGTTGCCGAAGGCGTGCGCCGTCTGCGCCCTGACGCGCGGGTGCTGAATATCTGCGATATGCCGGTGGCGGCGATGCGCAATATGGGCGCGATCCTCGGCGTTGACCGCCATAAGCTGGAGGTGGACTACTTCGGTCTGAACCACTTTGGCTGGTTTACCCGCGTGATGGTCGACGGGGAAGACCGACTCCCGGAGCTACGTCGCCACGTGGCGAAGTTTGGCCTGCTGACCGAAGACGCGGCCAAAACCGACCCGCAGCACTCGGACCCGTCATGGGTGAAAACCTGGCGCAATATCCAGCCGATGATGAACAACTTCCCGGAGTATCTGCCGAACCCTTATCTGCAGTACTACCTGATGCCGAACCAGATCGTCGAGCATCAGGACCCGGACTATACCCGCGCCAACGAAGTGATGAACGGGCGCGAGAAAAAACTGTTTGCGGCCGCGGACGAATATAAGCGCACCGGCATTCTGCCCGACGCTTTCCACGTTGGCGTCCACGGGGAGTTTATCGTCGATGTCGCCCGTTCTCTGGCGTTTGACCTGCGCCAGCGCCATCTGGTGATGGTCGAAAACAGAGGCGCTATCACCAACCTGCCTTACGACGCGGTGGTCGAAGTTCCGGCCTATATCACCTCCGAAGGCCCGGAGCCGGTGCGGGTTGGCAAGGTGCCGCTGTTCCACCAGACGCTCTTACAGCAGCAGCTGGCCTCAGAGCAGCTATTAGTGGAAGCCACTATCGAAGGCAGCTATGAAAAAGCATTGCAGGCCTTCACCCTGAATCGCACGGTGCCGACCATGCAGCATGCGAAAGCGATTCTCGATGAGATGATCGAGGCGAATCGTGATTACTGGCCGCAGCTTAAACAGGCCTGGGAAAATGGAGACGTAGCGAAGTAAATGCAGACGCCGGCTTAGCCGGCGTTTTTAGCACTTGTATTTGGGGGTATAGGGAGCCCGCCCCCATGCGTAATACATGGTTCTGCTGAACGTTGCCTGTCAATTTTCATAAAATACAGAGCCGTCAACAGCAGTGCAAACATAAACGGTACTTCATACAATTCCTCGACTAAATCCTGATATGCGGGATCATTCAAGAAAAATATTGCCATAACGCGCTTGTGTTCTATCGTATCTGAAATCAAAAAACAGACCAGCGCCAGCGAAAAGTAGGTTATTGGAAATGCCACACCAGAAAGCTTGCTTTTGATTTCATCGCGTAAATCCCGAAAGAACAGCATGATGAAAACGGGTGAGATCCATAAAATGGATAACAATCTGAAAATCCATCGAGGTTCGTCAGGAAAATAATCACGCCCCCAGCTGATGCTGCGTCCAAATAATAGAAACCACCACAGCGCCGCCCACACCCAGAACAGGAGCTGAGGTCTGCTCAGCAGAGATGGCCTCATGTAAACCAGTGTAAAAACACTGCAAAATAACAACCATACGGCCTGAAATGTTTCTATATACTGAACCTGCAAGCCATCGAATAACGAAATATCATATAAACGCACCGCAATAAAAAGCAAAGGGAGCATAGCGACTAAGAGGAAGTCTTTATGCAATGAAACATCAAATTTCATAGTCTGCACATTATAATTAAAAGTTGATTCATTTTATGCCTGAATCAATTGTCATTTTTAGTAAAAGATGCGACTTAAGTGCGGGACTTAACTGTTAAATTTCGTTTCAGAAAGTAATGAAATAATAAATAATCAGATTAATCTTATTAAGAATAACTATGTTTCGCGTCAATGTTTTTATATTTATTCTTCAAAAGAGTAGTCTTTTTCCAGGGCAGGCTGGATAACCGCGACAAGAGGGTTGCGGACCGACACATCCCGGCTGGCCAGTGAACATCAGGAAAACATCCGAAAGTTTGTATAAGCTATCCACCTCGCATCTTCCCTCCCACTCCCTTGTCAGCCCGCAGGAAAACATCGACAATCCCATTACAACTGCAAGCAGCTAGATGGAGTCCCTATGAGCACCTCATTTTTCGTTGCCGCCGACTGGCTGGCCGAACATATCGATGACCCGGAAATCCAGATCCTCGATGCGCGGATGGCCCCGCCGGGTCAGGAACACCGCGATGTCGCCGCCGAATACCGCGCCGGGCATCTGCCGGGCGCGCTGTTTTTTGATATCGAAGCCCTCTCCGACCACAGCAATCCGCTGCCGCATATGATGCCGCGACCGGAAGCTTTCGCCGTGGCGATGCGCGAGCTGGGCGTGCAGGATGACAGACATCTGGTGATTTACGATGAGGGCAACCTCTTTTCCGCCCCGCGTGCGTGGTGGATGCTGCGCGCCTTTGGCGTTGAGCGGGTGTCGATTCTGGCAGGTGGGCTTGCGGGATGGCAGCGCGAAGATCGCCTGCTGCAAACGGGCGACGTGACACTGCCGGAAGGTAATTTCACCGCCACCTTCGACCCGCAGCAGGTTAAGCGCCTGACCGACGTGCTGCTGGTGAGCCATGAAGGCACCGCTCAGATAGTCGATGCCCGTCCGGCCCCGCGCTTTAATGGCGAAGCCGACGAGCCGCGTCCGGGCCTGCGTCGGGGTCATATTCCCGGTGCGCGTAACGTGCCCTGGGGCGACATCACCCTTAACGGCGAGCTGAAAACGACCGACGAGCTGGAGTCGATCTTTGAGCGCCAGGGCGTCGAACTGGACAAGCCCATTATCGTTAGCTGCGGCTCCGGCGTGACGGCGGCGGTAGTTGCGCTGGCCCTGGCGACGCTGGGCGCGCCGGACGTGACCCTGTATGACGGGTCCTGGAGCGAATGGGGCGCACGCGCCGACCTGCCCGTCGAGCCTGCGCAATAATGGACAGTCGCCTGGCCCCGCTGCTCACCCGTGCGGAATCGCTGACCCGCGCCGAGTACCGCGTGCTTGCGCATCTGACGGAGCATCCGCTGCTGGTGGGCAATATCACCGTGCGCGAGCTGGCGCAGGCGACCTTTGTTTCGACGGCGACCATTATGCGACTGTGCCAGAAACTCGGCTTCAGCGGTTTTAGTGAGCTGACGTGGCACTGCAAACAACTGTTATCGGATACGCCACCGCAGATAACGCCGGTCGAAAGCACGCCGGACGTTTTTCCCGCCGCGTTCGACGCCTTTATCGCTAACTATCAGCGGACTTTTCAGTGGGCAACGACGGAAAAGCGTCAGCAGTTTGCGGCGCTGCTGCGCGATAAAGAGAGTTTCTTCCTTTACGGGGCCGGGTTCTCCTGGCTGTTCGCCGACTATCTCAGTAAGAAGCTGCAGGTTATGGGTAAAACGGCCTTTATTTCCGGGCCGGGCGACAGCCGCAATATTTTTCTCAGCAACGCGCCGCGCTATCAGGTGTTTATCGCGGTATCGCGCAGCGGGGAAACGGAGCAGGTGCTGGATAAGGCGCGTATTGCCCGCAATGTCGGGATGACGGTCATCGCCTTTACCCGCGCGTCGGCCAATACCCTCGCCGGGCTGGCGGATCTTCATTTTGCGCTTTATGACGAAGCGGTACACTTCGCCGCCGAGGCGGCAGGCGTCACCTCGTTTGAGTCAAATCTGGTGCTGCTGATGGATTTACTGCTGCTGGAAGCCACGGGGTGACGTCTCACCCCGTCAGCCTCAGATAATGCGATTTTGTTTGAAGTCGCGCAGGAAGCTGCCCCAGCGGCGTTCATAAAACGGCGTGATATGGGCCAGCATAAAGTGGCTGATGCCCTTCTCACCCTCAACGACCTGGCAGATATCAATCGGCTCATCGCCCGGCAAAGTATCCGTCGCCACGCTGCCCGCGGCCTGAATAATCTCTTCGATATCCCCTTCCGCGTCGATGCCGATCAGCAGATTGGATTCGCCGTCAGCCTGCTCTTTAATGGAGCAGATAAACGCACGCTTGACGGTCCTGATACTCTTAAACAGCGTCGTCAGGGAGTCCACCATCTGCGCCGGTGGCTCGGCCACTTCGGAGAGCAGCAGCGGCACGCCGCCTTCCAGCACCTGACGGGTACTGAGCGGGTTACCCTCTTCACCGATAAGATGGCTGATTTCACGCGGGGTAAACTCTTTCCCGGTCGGCAGTTTAGCATTGAGGAACAGCGCTTCGCCCTGGGTCATCTCAAATAGCGTGCGCGCAGGCATCACCACAAACGCCTGTTCCTCTTCCACCGCCTGCTGCAACGCTTCCAGCGAGGTGAAGAACGGGATCACCGTGGTGCCGTCCTCTTTTTCCCAGTGCTGAATATCCAGCGCGCTGTCGTCAACGACCGCTTCGCCGTCTGCGGCGGTGCCGGGCACCCAGACGGTGGATTCCAGAAGGGTACGGAAAAATGCCGGACGGTGAGCTGGCTCGGTCGCCGCCTTTTCCAACAGGGTTTCTAATTCGTTTTTGGTATCGGACATAGATTTCACAAGGTTAGTCCGGCCCTCTTCGTCTGAAGAGGGCCGCAATGATTACGCGGTCAGCATGTTCGCAATAGCGCGCACGCCAAGACCGGTTGCGCCCGCAGCCCACTGATCCACGGCGGATTTACGGTAGGTCGCAGAGCAGTCAATGTGCAGCCAGCCTTCATGGTAGTTTTCCACGAAGTGGGACAGAAAGCCCGCTGCGGTGCTGGCCCCGGCCGGGTTAGCGGCGCCGGAGGTGTTGTTCAGCTCGGCAAAGTTGGACGGCAGCTGGCTGCGGTGGAACTCGGCCAGCGGCAGACGCCAGAACGGCTCGTTTTCAGCCTGGGCGCTCGCCATAAAGCGGGCGGCCAGCGCATCGTCAAAGCTGAACAGCGCGTGGAAATCGTTGCCCAGCGCGGTTTTCGCCGCACCGGTCAGGGTTGCCGCATCGATGATCAGCTCTGGTTTCTGCGCGCTGGCGTCGATCAGACCATCGGCCAGAACCAGACGGCCTTCCGCATCGGTATTCATGATCTCAACGGTTTTACCGTTACGATAGCGAATGATGTCACCCAGCTTAAAGGCGTTGCCGCTGATCAGGTTGTCCGCACAGCACAGGTAGAGCTTAACGCGCTTGTTCAGGCCACGGGTGACCGCAAAGGCCAGTGCGCCGGTCATCAGCGCCGCGCCGCCCATATCGGACTTCATGGAGTCCATAAAGGCGCTCTGTTTGATGCTGTAGCCGCCGGAATCAAAGGTAATACCTTTCCCGACCAGGCAAGCGTAAACCGGAGCTTCTTTATCACCGCTCGGGTTGTAATCCAGCACCAGCAGGACCGGCGGGCGTTCTGAACCACGACCCACGGTGTGCAGGCCAAGGTAGTTCTGCTCGCGCAGATCTTCACCTTTGGTTATGCGATAAGACATTTTCTCACCGGCCACGCCGCAGAGCAGGTCTACCGCACGCTGGGCCAGCTGTTCCGGACCCAGATCTTCCGCCGGGGCGTTAATGGTGTCACGCACCCAGTCAATGATATTCAGGCGGCTATCCAGCTCTTTCTGCTGCTCAGCATCAAGCGTTGCCCACTCGACTTTACGGGTGCCTTTCGGGCCTTTATAACCCTGCCAGAATGCCCAGCTGCGCTCTACGTCCCAGCCTTCACCGGCGAGCGTGACGTGCTTGATGCCCATCCCGTCAATTTTACGGGCGGCGCGCTGGATCAGGCCTGCGTCATCTTTACCGTTCAGGTGCAGGGTGATGCCGTCGTTATTGATGCTGTACGTCGCTTTTTCACCCCAGCGGCCGTCCGCAGGCTGCGTCGAAAGAACGATGTTCATGGCTTGTGTTGTCATATTTATCCCTTTTCGTTCATGCATAAATCAGAAACGGGCGGCCTTTGGGCCGCCCGTTTATTTAATCAGCTTCGTCCAGCCAGACCAGCAGGATCGCTTCGAGAACTTTTTCGTTCGATGCCTGAGGGTCATCGTCGAACTCTTCGAGATCGCAAATCCATTGATGCAGGTCGGTAAAACGTACGGTTTTCGGATCGAGATCCGGGCGGCTGTCGTACAGCGCCTCGCCGATTTCGCGGCTGTCGGTCCACTTCAGTCCCATACTACCCTCTGTTAATGTTCGCGTGCATGGTTGATTGTGTAACGCGGAATTTCGACCACCAGATCTTCATCGGTGACTTTCGCCTGACAGCTCAGACGGCTCTCCGGTTCCAGACCCCAGGCTTTATCCAGCATATCGTCTTCATCTTCCGTGCTTTCGTCCAGGGAATCAAACCCTTCGCGCACAACACAGTGACAGGTGGTACAGGCACAGGATTTCTCACAGGCATGTTCCAGCTCGATGCCGCCGCGCAGGGCAACATCAAGAATGGTTTCACCGACATTCGCTTCCAGAACTACGCCATCCGGACAGTAGTCCTGATGAGGTAAAAATACAATTTTTGGCATATTACACCTCGTCCACAGAATGGCCTTTCAGCGCGGTACGGACTGACTTGTCCATCCGGCGGGCGGCGAAATCCTGGGTTTGTTTGTCTACGTTTTTAATGGCTTGTTCTATTGCATCAGCGTCATCGCCGAGGGCGGCCGTCTGCAGGTGCGCGGCAGCCTCATCGATAACCTGACGCTCTGCGGCGCTGAGCAGCGCGGCATCGGCGACGAGCGCGCCGTTCAGGCTTTCCAGCACGCGGGCGGCTTCGACTTTTTGCTCGGCCAGCATACGCGCGCTCACATCCTGTTCAGCAAAACTCATCGATTCCTGAATCATGGTGGCGATTTCGTTATCGGTCAGGCCGTAGGACGGTTTGACCTGGATAGAAGATTCCACGCCGGTGGATTTCTCCATGGCGCTGACGCTCAGCAGGCCGTCGGCATCCACCTGGAAGGTGACGCGAATATGCGCCCCGCCCGCCGGTAGCGCCGGAATACCGCGCAGCGCGAAACGCGCCAGCGAACGACAGTCCTGAACCAGCTCGCGCTCGCCCTGCATGACATGGATAGACATGGCGGTCTGCCCGTCTTTAAAGGTGGTGAACTCCTGCGCGCGGGCCACCGGAATGGTGGTGTTACGCGGGATCACCTTCTCAACCAGGCCGCCCATGGTTTCCAGCCCGAGAGAGAGCGGGATCACGTCCAGCAGCAGCATTTCGCTGTCCGGCTTGTTGCCGACCAGGATATCCGCCTGAATCGCTGCGCCGATGGCCACCACTTTGTCCGGGTCGATAGAGGTCAGCGGCGGGCGCGAGAAGAACTCACCCACGCGTTCACGCACCAGCGGTACGCGGGTCGAACCGCCTACCATCACCACTTCGCTCACCTCAGCGGCATCCACACCGGCATCTTTCAGCGCCCGACGGCATGCCAGCAGCGTCCGCTTAACCAGGGTGCCGATCAGTTCATCAAACTGCGCCCGGGTGATATCACCCTGCCAGCCCGCGACCTCAACGCGCACGCTGTCGGCATCGCTCAGGGCGATCTTGGCAGCAATGGCGGCATCGAGCAGCGCACGCTGAAGATGGTTATCCTGGCGGTCGTCTAACCCGGCCTGCTCACGAATAAAGTCCGCCAGCAGATGGTCAAAATCATCGCCGCCGAGGGCGGAGTCACCGCCGGTCGCCAGCACTTCAAAGACCCCGCGGCTCAGGCGCAGGATCGAAATATCAAAGGTGCCGCCGCCGAGATCGTACACGGCAATGACGCCTTCCTGGCCGGAATCCAGACCGTAAGCAATAGCGGCTGCGGTCGGTTCATTCAGCAGGCGCAGGACGTGCAGACCCGCCAGTCGGGCGGCGTCTTTGGTACCCTGACGCTGCGCGTCGTCGAAATAGGCGGGCACGGTAATCACCACGCCGTCCAGTTCGCCGTCCAGCGCTTCACGCGCACGCGCCGCCAGCGCCTGAAGAATATCGGCGGAGACGCGGATCGGGTTAAGTAAACCGGCAGGGGTGGCAATCATCGGCAGGCCGTTTTCACTGGCCTGTAGCTGGTAAGGCAGGTGCGGGTAGCGGGCCTGAATATCGGCCAGCGAGCGGCCCATCATGCGCTTCACGGAGCTGATGGTGTTGACCGGATCCTGTGCCGCAAGGGCACGGGCTTCGTCACCAACGATATGGCTTCCGGCCTGATAATGGACCACGGAAGGCAGCAGATCGCGACCTTTGCTGTCCACAAGGGTTTCCGCCTGGCCGCTACGCACGGTAGCCACCAGGGAATTGGTGGTGCCCAGGTCTATGCCCGCCGCCAGACGCCGCTGGTGCGGCGCGGCGCTCAGGCCCGGCTCACTAATTTGTAATAACGCCATGTTTTGCTTCCAAAAAAATTAAAAGTCGAGCAGTTTTTCTTCTAATTGTTCTGCCGAGCTTTGAAGTTTATCGAGAAAACGCAGTTTGCGCACGGTGTCCGCCGCCGTCTCCCAGCTGGATCCCGCCAGCTGTTCCGTCATTAACTGAAGACGCGATTTGTACATCTGTGCAACCCGCTGTTGAAAAGCTGAAAGTCGCCCGGCGTCCTGCGCCTGGTCTATTTCATCCAGCTCCTCACGAAGTTCCAGCTGCTCCATCAAAAACGCCGTGTCGCGAACCGTATGCTGTTCGCTGGCTAAATCAAAGCCGTGCAGCGAGAGCAAATACTCGGCGCGGGACAGCGGGTGGCGCAGGGTCTGCCAGGCCTGATTGATGGTGGCGGACTGCTGTACCGCCGCCAGCTGCTCGGCCGCCGACCCGCTGGCGAATTTATCGGGATGGAACTGACGCTGCAGATCCTGAAAACGCACGGCGAGCGCCTGGGTGTCGAGCGGATAACCGGCTGGCAACCCAAAGAGGGTGAAGTAATCCATAACAATCTCAGGGGTTTCATCGTAAAACAAACCCCACGCGCAGCAGGCTGCGGTGGGGTTATCGGGAACCGCGACTAAACGTGGAAGCTTTCGCCGCAGCCACACTCATCTTTGACGTTCGGGTTGGTAAACTTAAACCCTTCGTTCAGGCCTTCTTTGACGAAGTCCAGCTGAGTGCCATCGAGGAACTGAAGGCTCTTGCCATCGACCACAACCTTGACGCCTTTGTCTTCGAACACGGTATCTTCTACCGCCGGTTCATCAACAAACTCCAGAATATAGGCCATTCCGGAGCAGCCTGACGTACGCACGCCCAGACGCAGGCCAAATCCCTTACCACGGTTGGTCAGGAAAGAATTTACTCGCGCGGCAGCACTGTCGCTAAGGGTAATCGACATACCTTTACCTCAATTATTTAGCTTCACGTTTGCTTTTGTAATCCGCGATTGCGGCTTTAATCGCGTCTTCCGCCAGGATAGAGCAGTGGATCTTAACCGGCGGCAGCTCCAGCTCTTCGGCGATATCGGTGTTCTTGATCGCCTGCGCTTCGTCCAGGGACTTGCCTTTCACCCATTCGGTGATCAGCGAGCTGGAGGCAATGGCGGAGCCACAGCCGTAGGTTTTAAAACGCGCGTCTTCGATGATGCCGTCGTTGTTCACTTTGATCTGCAGTTTCATGACGTCGCCACAGGCCGGTGCACCCACCATGCCGCTGCCAACGGATTCATCGCTGTTGTCAAAGGAGCCAACGTTGCGCGGATTCTCGTAATGATCGATAACTTTTTCGCTGTATGCCATGGTAATTTTTCCTCTCAGGTTCCCGAATTAATGATGTGACCATTCAATGCTGTTCAGATCCACGCCCTGCTTAAACATTTCCCACAGCGGAGAAAGGTCGCGCAGACGGCCAATGGAGTTGCGAACGAGCTGGATGGCGTAGTCAATCTCTTCTTCGGTAGTGAAACGACCTAAAGAGAAACGGATGGAGCTGTGCGCCAGTTCGTCGGTCATGCCCAGTGCACGCAGCACGTAGGATGGCTCAAGACTTGCAGACGTACAGGCAGAACCGGAGGAAACGGCCAGGTCTTTCAGCGCCATAATCAGCGATTCGCCTTCAACATAGTTGAAGCTGACGTTGAGAATGTTCGGTGCGCCCTGCTCAAGGTCACCGTTCAGGTAGACCTCTTCCATATCTTTCACGCCGTCCCACAGACGGTTACGCAGAGTGCGCAGGCGCGCCATCTCGGTTTCCATCTCTTCTTTCGCGATACGGTAGGCTTCGCCCATACCGACGATCTGGTGGACAGGCAGGGTACCGGAACGCATGCCGCGCTCGTGACCGCCGCCGTGCATCTGCGCTTCGATACGGATACGCGGTTTACGACGCACGTACAGCGCGCCGATCCCTTTCGGACCGTAGATTTTGTGGCCGGAGAAGGACATCAGGTCCACCTTCAGCTGGCTCAGGTCGATAGGCAGTTTGCCCACGCTCTGAGTGGCATCCACGTGATAGATGATACCGCGAGCGCGGCACATTTCGCCGATGGTGGCGATGTCCTGCACCACGCCGATTTCGTTATTCACGTGCATGATGGAAACGAGGATGGTGTCATCACGCATCGCCGCTTCGAGTTCTTTCAGGTCGATAATGCCGTTGCTTTTCGGCGCGAGGTAGGTAACTTCGAAACCTTCACGCTCCAGCTGACGACAGGTATCCAGCACCGCTTTATGCTCGGTTTTGCTGGTGATGATGTGCTTGCCTTTTTTCTGATAGAAGTTGGCCGCACCTTTAATCGCCAGGTTGTCGGATTCGGTCGCACCAGAGGTAAAGACGATTTCACGCGGGTCAGCACCGACCAGATCGGCGATCTGATTACGGGCGATATCGACCGCCTCTTCCGCCTGCCAGCCGAAACGGTGTGAGCGGGAGGCCGGGTTACCAAAGTTCCCGTCCAGGGTCAGGCACTGCATCATTTTCTCAGCAACACGCGGGTCCGCCGGCGTGGTTGCGGAGTAATCGAGATAGATCGGTAATTTCATTGCTCTTAAACTCCGTACATCACTCAAATGCAAGGAATCAGGCGTCCGGCTGGATGTACAACCGCTCGGGTGGGGCTTTGCCCTCGCCTGATTCTGAAATCTTTATTTTATAATGTCATTAACGCCCGACGCGTCTGTTCGCATCGGGCGGGTAAATCTTATGCGCGCAGCTTAACGTTAATCGTGTCCTGCGAGCGGGTAGAGCGGTGGGTCTCATGGGACTGCTGACGGTCTGATACATCGAGCACTTCCTGGTTGTTCACCAGTTCGCCGAGGGTGATGTTGTTCAGGAAGCCGGTCAGACGGTCGCTCAGATCGCGCCACAGCGCGTGGGTCAGGCACTTATCGCCGCCCTGGCATCCGCCTTTACCCTGACAGCGGGTGGCGTCTACCGATTCGTCAACGGCGCTGATCACTTCACCTACGGCGATGCTTGACGCATCTTTGCCCAGCAGATAACCACCGCCAGGACCACGGACGCTGGAAACCAGGCCGTTTTTACGTAAACGAGAGAACAGCTGCTCAAGATAGGAAAGCGAGATTCCCTGTCGCTCAGAAATATCAGCCAACGGCACCGGACCCGATTCGGAGTTGAGTGCAACGTCCAGCATGGCAGTCACGGCATAACGCCCTTTAGATGTCAGTCTCATGTCTTACTTAACCTCAACGCGCCCCTGTCCGGGGTTTTATATTAATTAAAGGTGTTGCATAGCGAGAGCAAGGATGACATTCCTGACTAAAATGGTCAACTATTTACTTGACTGTTTTAGTCAGGTATTTGGCAATGCGTGCCGTTTCGCTCGAGGCAGCCTTAACGCGGCTTCTTCTGCTGCTCGATGGAGGCCAGCATACCGCGCAGAATGTTCAGCTCCTGGCTTTCAGGGCGAGCGCGGGTAAACAGACGGCGCAGCCTGTTCATCACCTGCCCGGGATGGTTTTCACGGATAAACCCGCTGGTCAGCAGGGTCTGTTCGAGGTGATCGTAGAAACGTTCCAGATCGTCCACCAGCGGATACGGCGCTTCGGGTTCCGCCTCAGGCTCCGCGGCTTCCTGCTTCGCCAGCCAGGCCATCCGCACTTCGTAGGAAATCACCTGCACGGCCATCGCCAGGTTCAGGGAGCTGTACTCCGGGTTGGCGGCAATGGCGACGTGATAATGGCACTTTTGCAGCTCGTCGTTGGTCAGGCCAACGCGCTCGCGGCCAAAGACCAGCGCCACCGGCGCGTGTTCGGCTTCGCCAATGCTTTTCAGACCGCATTCACGCGGGTCCAGCATCGGCCACGGCAGCGTGCGGGAGCGAGCGCTGGTGCCCACCACCAGACTACAGCCGGACAGCGCTTCGTCGAGGGTATCGACAATCTGCGCGTTGCCGATCACATCGCTGGCGCCGGCCGCCAGGGCGATAGCCTGGGAGTCGGGTTTGACCAGCGGATTGACCAGCCACAGATTGGTTAAGCCCATGGTTTTCATGGCGCGGGCTACGGAGCCCATATTGCCGGTGTGCGAGGTTTCCACCAGCACGATTCGAATATTTTGCAGCATCATTTTTCTACGGCTAAAGAATATTTGGCCATATTACCATAAACGAGAGACAGATAACGAACTCGCTGCTATGATATGCGCCGTTTTCCGTTCTTTAACATCCAGTGAGAGAGACCGATGCATCCGATGCTCAACATCGCCGTGCGCGCTGCGCGCAAGGCGGGTAACCTGATTGCCAAACATTACGAAACGCCTGATTCCGTTGAAACGAATCAGAAAGGGACTAACGATTTCGTAACCAACGTGGATAAAGCTGCCGAAGCGATGATTATTGAAACCATTCGCAAATCCTATCCGCAGCACACCATTATCACCGAAGAAAGCGGTGAGCACTCAGGTGAAGACCAGGATGTACAATGGGTCATCGATCCGCTGGATGGCACGACCAACTTCGTTAAACGCCTGCCGCACTTCGCGGTATCTATCGCCGTTCGTATCAAAGGCCGCACTGAAGTGGCTGTGGTTTACGATCCTATGCGCAACGAACTGTTCACCGCCACTCGCGGTCAGGGCGCACAGCTGAACGGCTACCGTCTGCGCGGCAGCATCGCTCGCGATCTGGATGGCACCATTCTGGCGACCGGCTTCCCGTTTAAAGCCAAACAGTACGCCACCACCTATATGAACATCATCGGTAAACTCTTCACTGAGTGTGCAGACTTCCGTCGCACCGGCTCTGCCGCGCTGGATCTGGCCTACGTTGCCGCTGGCCGCGTGGACGGTTTCTTTGAGATTGGCCTGAAGCCGTGGGATTTCGCCGCGGGCGAACTGCTGGTACGTGAAGCGGGCGGTCTGGTGTGTGATTTCACCGGCGGTCATAACTATATGCACACCGGCAACGTTGTCGCAGGTAACCCGCGCGTCGTGAAATCAATGCTGGCGAATATGCGTGACGAGCTGAGCGACGCCCTGAAGCGTTAATCTCTCTCCTTGCCCCTCTCCCGAGGGGCAAGTTGTTTAAAACGGTCGGATCCCTCTTGCCACCGGAGCTGCACTGACCCACATCACCACCGCCGCCGCCACTAAAAAGACACCGCCCGCTAATGCCAGCGTCGTCCAGCCGACCCTACGCCACAGCGCCGGCGCACGATTGCCGCTCAGCCTTATCGCTATCCGGCGGAAGCTATGCACAAACAGCGCCAGCGACGTAATGGTCAGTGATGTTCCCGCCGCCATTGCCAGCGCCGAGGCCATTCCCCAGTAAAATACGCCGATGACCTTGCTGAACAGCAGCACCATCAGCGCGCCCGAGCAGGGCCGCATTCCCATCGACAATATAATCATCAGCCTTGCGCGCCAGTCATCGCCGCTTTGCAGCTGTTCCTGAGAAGGCAGATGCTGGTGTCCGCAGCCACAATTTTCATGATGCTCATGGTGTGGCGTAAAGGCAGTAAATTTAGGGCGCTTCAGCAGCGAACGCAGGGTTTTCAGCGCCCGCCAGCAAAGCATCAACCCCAGCACGCCGACCAGCGCATAGCTGGCTTTCTCCAGCCAGAACCCGCTCAGATGCAGCTGTCTGGCCGGAAGTTGCAGGACCGAAAGCACGATCAAGACCAGCCCAATCGCCACCAGCCCCTGCAGCAGCGAAGAGGCCAGGGTCAGGCTAATGCTGGATTTGAGTTTCGACGGATGAGTGGCGAGCCAGGTCGTAATCACTATCTTGCCGTGTCCCGGACCCAGCGCGTGCAGAACACCGTAGACAAAGCTGAATATCAGCAGCGATCCGCCTGCCTGAGTCGGATTTTCCGCGACCGCTTTCAGCAGCGTACTCATCTGTTGATTGACCTCGCGCTGCCAGATAATGCTTTTCAGCATCACCTGCGGCCAGGCCTGCCACAGCCAGACGCCGCCAATGAGCATCACCACGGCGAAAAGCGCCAGCGGCCAGAGATGGCGGTAACGTCCTGAACGTGTAAGGGCGATTACTGACATGTTAAGGTCACCGTTTGTGCAAATTGTTTACCCAGCTCCATATCCTCCGGCGGCGCATCGGCCTTATCCAGCGACTGGGCAAAATCCATGACCTGCTCATCCGGCTCCGGCGTCAGTACCGACATCTTGCAGGATTTCTTTAATGCGGCAGGCAACGCGGCGTCAGCGTCGTCGGCATAGCTCATATCGACATAGTAGGTCGGATCGAACGATGCGAAGGTGTAGGTCTGACCGGCCAGCGGCTGGGGCTGTGCCAGCGGCAGAACAAAAGTCAGCACCGCCTGATGCCCGTCGCGACTCAGGCCATATTCAGTTGGCCGGTTCTGAAACTTCACCTTCTGCCCGTTATGCCACACCTCGGTGAAGTAGTGCTGACCAAGCACGTTCGCCATCACCTCGGCAGCCAGCTTTTTCCAAATCTCATCGCCGGGCTTTGCGTCCCCGGCGTCATACAGCAGGTCGGCAGAGGTGAGCTCATCCATGGTCCAGCGCATATTCAGGCCAACCATCTTGCCGTCGCGAGCGACGACTTCGGTGTGCAGGCTGATAAAACTGTGAGGGTGGGCCTGCGCGGCAAAGGATAAGGCAGCAATAAATGCTACACCGACGCGTTGTTTCACTAACTTCATCTCTTCCTCACGTGAAAAATTCTGTGATGCCTCCCGGCATTCCTGGCAGGAAGATGGCGTGAAGGCTTTCACCATAGCCACCTTTCGCTATCCTTGATTAGACACCCTAACTGGAACTAATAACAGATGACGATCATTGACCAACCGCCATCTCTGCTTTCCAGTCCACAGCGCCGCTGCCAGGTGCTGCTGATGCTCTATCTGCCGGAGCAAGCCATTACCACCGCGTTGATTAGCGAACTGAACGGCGTGGATGACGCTGTCGCCCGGCAAGATATAGCCGAGACCGGCACGGAGATCCAGCGTTATCATCAGTTAACCATCGCCCTGCAGCAGGACGGCAGCTACCGGATTGAAGGCACGCCGCTGGATCGGCGCCTGTGCCTGATGCACTGGCTGCGTCGGGCCCTGCGTCTGTGCCCGCAGTTTATTAGCCATCATTTTACGCCCGCTCTTAAAACCCAGCTGAAACAGCGGGGGCTGGCCCGCACCCTGTATGACGATACCAATCTCCAGGCGCTGGTGAATCTCTGCGGCCGTCGCCTGCAGCGGCAGTTCGCCTGGCGGGATATTGAATTTCTGCGTCTCTATCTGCAGTACTGTCTGCTCCAGCATCAGATGGGGATCACGCCGGAGTTTAACCCGGCCCAGCGCCAGTGGACGCAAACCCGGATGGAGTATCCGGCAGTGCAGGAGATTGTGCGCCACTGGCAGCGTCGGGTTGTCCAGCCGCCCCACGACAACGAGCACCTTTTCCTGGCCCTGCTGTTTATTCTGCTGAGAATTCCCGATCCGCTGCGCGATGACCAGCAGCACGACCACCGCCTGCGCCGGGCCATTACGGCGATGATTTCCCGCTTCCGCGAGTCGGCGGGTTTACGCTTTAACGATGAGCAGGGCCTGATTGACCGACTCTATATTCATCTGGCCCAGGCGCTGGACCGCAGCCTGTTTGGGATTGGCATTGATAACAGTCTGACGGAAGAAGTGGGACGGCTCTATCCCCGGCTGATGCGCACCACCCGCGAAGCCTTCCACGATTTTGAATGTACCTGGGGTTTGCAATTCAGCGAGGAGGAGATCGGCCTGGTGGCGGTGATCTTCGGTGCCTGGCTGATGCAGGAAAAGGATTTACAGGAAAAACAGGTCCTGCTGCTGACCGCCAACGATCCCCGGCGGGAGCAGGCGCTTGAGCAGCAGCTGCGGGAGCTGACCCTGCTGCCGCTCAATATTAAGTATCTGCCGCTGGCGGATTTTCAGCAGCACGGCGCGCCGAAAGAGGTGGCGCTGATCGTCACGCCCTACACCACCCCGCTGCCGCTGTTCTCGCCGCCGCTGATCCACGCTCAGCCTTCGCTGAGCACCAACCAGTGTCGGCATATCCGCACCATGCTGGAATCTTAGTCCCGCGCCTGCGCCGCCACGCCAGGGCGCAGGAGCAGAGCGGGCAGCGCCACCAGCGCCATCACCCAGAAAACGCCCTGCTGCAAATGCTGGTACAGGAAGCCGGCAAAGACCGTCATCACCGCAATACTGCCGCCCATGGCGATGGCGGAATAGACCGCCTGCAGACGAATCACTTCCCCACTCTGCCGCGCGGAGATGTAGCGCATCGCGGCCAGGTGGCAGACGGTGAAGGTGCCGCAGTGGAGGATCTGGGCCACGATCAGCCACGGCAGTTCCGTGGTCCAGGCCATCAATCCCCAGCGCACCACGCCACACACCGCCGACAGCAGCAGCAGATCGCTGGCGCTAAAGCGGCGGAACAGCTTATTGCTCAGGGCAAAGATCACCACTTCCGCCACCACGCCCAGCGACCAGAGATAGCCGACCGCCGATGAGGAGTAGCCCGCGCCCTGCCAGTAGATGGCGCTGAAACCGTAGTAGGCGGCGTGCGCGCCCTGCAGCAGAGAGACGCAGGCCAGGAAGCGCCAGTTCTGCACGATAAGCTTGCGCCACGCGGACCAGCCCGGCGCATCCTGCTGACGACTTTCGCCCTGCGGCATAACCGAAGGCCGCAGCAGCATTCCCAGCAGCATGGACGCCACGCCGAGACTCAGCAGCAGCAGGACCGCACGGTAATCGAACATATTGACCAGCTTGCCGGTCAGGGCCGAGCCGATCACAAAGGCAATCGAGCCCCACAGCCGCACCCGGCCATAGTCCATTGAGATCTGTTTTTGCCAGGTTCCGGCCAGCGCATCCGTCAGCGGCACCAGCGGCGAGAAGAAGAGATTGAACCCCACCATGACCACCAGCAGCCAGGCCACGTGGCTTCCGGCATGAAACGCCAGCACAAAGACCAGCGTCAGCAGGGCCAGGATCCGCAGGGCAGAAATCAGTCGGGAGGGATCGCTGACCCTCGGCGCAATCAGCAGACTGCCGAGGAAACGGGCCACCAGCCCGGCACCCAGTACGATACCGATGGTTTCCGGCGTCAGGCCAACGCCATCCAACCAGACGCTCCAGAAAGGAAGAAAGATACCGTAGCTAAAAAAGTAGGTGAAGTAACTGAGCGCCAGCCAGCGCGTGGAGTGCAAGACCATGAATCCCTCCCGTTTTGGAGGCGATAGTCTGGCGAGAAAGCGGGAGGAGCGCAAGCGAATTACCAAATGCTTATTAACTTTTATTTAACATTTAATGGACTAACCTGCCGTACACCGCGTCTACGGCAGGTTACCACTCTAGAGCCGTGGCCTCACCGTTCGACCGGCCAGCTGCTCTTCCAGCGCCTCCAGGGTGACGCCTTTGGTCTCCGGTACGTTGCGCAGAATAAAGAGCGTGCCCAGGGCGCAGATAATCCCGTAGAGCAGGAAACTGCCCGCCGCCCCAAGCCCGGCGTTAAGCAGCGGGAAGGTATAGGTCAGCAGGAAGCAGGCCACCCACAGCGCCACCGTGCCCACCGACATCGCCAGCCCGCGCACCCGATTGGGGAAAATCTCCGCCAGCAGCACCCAGGTGACCGGGGCCAGGGTCAGCGCATAGATGGCAATCGCCGCCAGCACCAGCAGCAGAACCGGCCATCCCATGACCCCCAGCGCATAGGCGCTGGCAATCAACACGTAAATCACCGTCAGGCCCGACGCGCCCATCAGCATTAACTTACGGCGGCCGATCCTGTCCACCAGCGGCAGCGCGGCAAGGGTAAAGACCAGGTTGATGATGCCGGTAGCGACAATCGATTTCAGGGTGCCGTTAATATCAAATCCGGCGGAGGCAAAAATCTCCTGGGCATAGTTGAAGATGACGTTAATCCCGCACCACTGCTGGAAAATTGCCAGCACCATACCAATGATAATGATCGGCCTGACCTGCGGCTCAAGCAGCGTAGAGAAGGCCACTTTTTGCGTATCCTTCAGCAGGGTGCGTTCAATATCGCTCAGGGTCTGCGCCGCATACGTCTCAGAGCCAATGCGCCGGAGCATTTTACAGGCATCGTCCGAACGCCCGGCCTTCACCAGCCAGCGCGGAGATTCGGGGACCAGAAAAAGCAGCAGTAGGAAGGCCAGCGCGGGCACCAGACCTGCGCCAAACATCCAGCGCCAGCCCGTCTGGCCGTTCCAGCTCTCAAGGATAGCCTGCTGCGTTGCGCCCGGCGCGACCGGCTCGGCAATCAGCAGATTAATCAGTTGCGCCGCCAGCACGCCGACCACGATGGTCAGCTGATTCACGGCGACGAAACGCCCGCGCTTTTCCGCCGGGCTCACTTCCGCGATATACAGCGGGCTGAGCGCCGAGGCCAGACCAATACCCACCCCGCCGACGATGCGGAAAATAACAAACATATCGAAGCTACTGGCGACGGCGGCTCCCCAGCTGGAGAGCGCGAACAGAAGCGCGGCAAGGAGCAGCGGCATTTTGCGGCCATATTTATCCGCGCACCATCCCGATACCAGCGCGCCAAAAACGCACCCCACCAGGGCGGAACTCATGGCCCACCCGGACTGCGCCGGGTCGGTAATCGAGAAGTAAGCCTCGTAAAACGGCTTCGCACCGCCAATCACCACCCAGTCATAGCCAAATAACAAGCCTCCGCAGGCTGCAACCAGACAAATCGTCCAGACGTAGCCCATTTTTAATCCTGTCTGTGTGTTATCCATTCCCTTTCATCCTTCTGGCGACTGCATAAGAAAAACCAACTTCAGGAAGTTCACTGACTCTGAGCGTCATACTCAGCGAGGTGGACTCGCCCGGTGCCAGCGCGGTCAGATCGCCCCCGTGAGGACGATGATGATCGTCCGGGGCGTGGCTCATCGGCTCCAGACAGAAGAACTCAAACGCGTAACCCTCGTCGAAGGCGGGATCGGAGACAAAGAGAAAGTAACAGGGTGCGGGCGGATCGGTTTCCATCGTGAGTCGGTAACCCGCCTGCGGCTGCGCAATATGGGCGACGCCGTCCCAGCCCGCAAAGCCGTTGTTAAGCCAGCGACGCGGCAGCGGTGCGGGATGACTGAAATCCAGCCCGTCAGCAAAGCGTTCGCTGAACGCCCCTGCCAGCCACTGTTCCCGCTCCAGCCAGTAGCCGCTCGCCTTCGCCTGCACGGTCGTTTGCGGTGCCAGCGGGAAAAACGGGTGCCAGCCCAGCCCGAACGGCAGGGTTTCCGCGCCGTGATTGGTGACCGAGAGCGTCATCACCAACGACTCTGCGGTGAGATGAAAACCCTGGGTTGCCCGATAGCGATAAACCCCGTCCTGCTGCTGATACGCCAGGGTCAGGGCGTCATCCGTCTGCGATTCGCACTGCCACTCCCCGAGCCAGCCGTCGCCGTGCAGATAGTGCTCATCCCAGGCCACGTTCGGCGCAAGATGATACTCCTGCGCCTGCCAGACAAAGCGGTTGCCGCTGACCCGATTGCCAAACGGCACCAGCGGAAAACAGGACGCATCGGTGGCAATACCGGTTTTCTTACCGGGGCGCAGCAGCGGCGTTTCCTGTCGCCAGAAGCCTTCTATCACGCCGCCCTGGTCGGAAACCTCAAGACGCAGGTCGCCGTGGGTTAAGGTAAAAAGTGCCATCCTTCGCCTCCTTAATCCGGGAAATTAATCACGACTTTGCCGCATTTCCCGCTCGCCATCAGCCCGTAAGCTTCCCCCGCCTGCGCCAGCGAAAAACGGTGGGTAATGGCGCTGTGCGGCCAGAGTTTCCAGTCGGTTAAATCGTGGGCGCATTTTTCCATATGGAAGAGACTGGTCACCCAGGAGCCGATGATCCGCCGCTGGTGGTGCATCAGGTCGGCGCTCACTTCAAACTCCACTTTGCCGGTTTCCCCGATATAGACCACGCGCCCCCAGTCGGCGGTAGACTGCAGCGCCAGCAGGCGTCCGGCGGCGTTGCCGGAGCAGTCCAGCGCCACGTCCGCCCCGCCGCGGGTGATCTCCGCGATAAGCTCCGGCAGGCGTTCGGTGGTGGCAAGATACCCGGTGTCCATCACGCCAAGCTGTTTTGCCATCGCCAGACGATCCGGCAGCATATCCACGCCGATCACCCGCTTCGCCCCGCGTCCACGCGCCAGCATCATCGCCATCATGCCGACCGGTCCCAGCCCGACCACCAGCACGTTATCACTCCCGGAAACCTCCCCGCGCAGGATGCCCTCATAGGCGGTTCCGACGCCGCAGCTGATAAACGCCCCGTCCTCATAGCTGAGCGCGTCCGGGAGGCGGATCAGATCTTTTTCTTCCGCCAGCAGGTATTCCGCATGGCCGCCGTCGCGCTGCCAGCCGTAGGCGGCTTTGCCCTCTCCGGTACAGGAGATGGGAAATCCACGGCGGCAGTTTGCACAGAAGCCGCACCCGGAGATGTGGTACACCAGCACCCGATCCCCCTCGCTGAAATGGCGACACCCCTGCCCTTTTGCCACAATCTGGCCGCAGGGTTCATGGCCGTTGATAAATCCCTGATACAGCGGCTTGTCCGGCGCAGCCGCCGTCGCACGGTGTTGATGGTAGATGTAATGCACATCGCTTCCGCAAATGCCGGAGGATTTCATTTTGATCAGCACCTGATTAATCCCCGGCGTTGGCACCGGTACTTCGCGCAGATCGACGGTGGAGTTACCCGGTAAATAAGCAGCCAGCATAGTTTTCATAAGTCCCTCATTATCACTACGATGAATTTTCACCCCTGCCGCCCGTGCGTCAGGGGTCGGAATCGTTCAGCGTTTTGCTTTACCGCTACGCTGCGTCAGCAGGATATTTGCCAGCACCGCCGCCACGATAATGACGCCGCGCACCACCTGCTGGAAAAAGGAGTTAATCCCCAGCAGCACCAGTCCGTTGCCGATAAGGGTAATCACCAGCACGCCCAGCAGCGTGCCGAACAGCGAACCCCGGCCGCCGGAAAGCGCCGTGCCACCCACCACCACGGCGGCGATGACGTCAAACTCCAGGCCGTTTGCCGCCCCGGCGTTGCCGGAGCCGAGACGCGCGGCCAGTAAAATGCCAGTAACGGCGGCAAGCAGCCCCGAGAGGGTAAAGATCAGAATGCGCACCCGGCGGACGTTAATACCGCACAGCTGTGCAGCGGTGGCGTTGCCGCCCACGGCAAAGACCGAGCGGCCAAAGGCCGTTTTGCGGCTGATAAAGACAAACAGCGCGAAGAGCAGCATCATGATCAGCGCCGAGACCGGCACGCCGAGAAACTGCCCGCCGAGCCAGTCCAGCACTTCGCTTTCGTCAATCGGCACCGGCAGCGCATTGGTCATAAACAGCCCCATTCCGCGCAGGGCGCTCCACAGCCCGAGGGTGGCGACAAAGCTCGGCACGTTAAACACGCCGCGCAGCACCCCGGCGAGCGTCCCCATCAGTGCCCCGAGCAGCAGCACCAGCAGGCAGGCAACGCCGAGCGGCACCTGATACTGGAGTAAAAACGCGAGGCACACGGAGACAAAGGCCACCATTGGCCCGACGCTGACGTCGATTTCGCCGGAGATGATAATCAGCGTCATGGCCCAGGCGGCGATCCCGATCGTGGCGGCGTCGCGCAGGACGTTCATTTGGTTATTGAGAGAGATAAAGCCCGGTGCGTTAAGCGAAAACACCAGATACAGGATGGCGATCACCACCAGCAGGCCAATCTCGTTAATGTGGCGGCTGAAAAACTGCCTGAGCGATGCGTTCTTGCCTTGCGGCAGCGGTAATGACGACGCTGACATCGTTGAACTCCTCGGTATACGTTTCATCAGTGCGCGGACAGGATGGCGGACATCAGCGCATCCACGCTGACGGGAGCCTGATACTCCCCGGTGAAGGTGCCGTGCTGGAGCAGCAGAATGCGATCGCAGACCAGCGGCAGCTCTTCCACTTCGCTGGAGATAAACACCACGCTTTTCCCCTCGGCAGCCAGTTCGCGCACGATGCGGTAAATTTGCTGTTTCGCTTCGATATCCACGCCCCGCGTTGGCTCATCAAGCAGTAAGATCTGGCTGGCGGCGTACACCCAGCGGCCGATCACCACTTTTTGCTGATTGCCGCCGGAGAGCGTCCCGATAGCCGTTTCAGCGCTGGCGGCTTTCACCGTCATCCTCTGCATCATCGCCTCCGTGACCTGGCGGATCCTTTCCCACTGCAGCAGGCCGCGCACGCTGACTTTGCTGCGGTTGGTCAGGACGGTGTTTTCATCCACGCCAAGCCAGGGGATGATCCCGGCCTCTTTGCGGTTTTCCGGGGTATAGCCAATGCCGCGCCGGAGCATGTCGGCATAGTCGGGCCGTCGGATGGCCTCGCCGTTGAGCAGGATCTCTCCGCGCTCAAAAGGCTCCAGCCCGACAAGGGCTTTCAGCAGCTCGCTGCGCCCCGCGCCCAGCAGTCCGGCAATACCGAGCACCTCGCCACGGCGCAGGCTAAAAGAGATGTCCCTGAGCTTCGGCGCCTGCTGCAGGCCTTTCACCTCCAGTACCGGCTCGCCGTGAATGGCGGCGGAGGCGACCGGAGCGCTATCCGCGTGTTCGCGGCCGAGCATCAGAGAGACGATATGGAGAGTGGTGGTGCTCTCCAGCATCACGTCGCCCGCCACCTGACCGTCGCGCATAATGGTGGCGCAGGAGGCGATGCGGCGGATCTCCTCCATCCGGTGGCTGACGTAGATCACCGCCACGCCCAGCGCGGACATGCTCTTCACCGCGTTAATCACCCGATCCACTTCCGCACTGGCCAGCGAGCTGGTGGGCTCGTCGAGGATCACCACCTTCGGCTCGCCCTTCATCACCCGCGCAATCTCCACCAGCTGCTTTTGCGCCGGACTCAGGTCGGCGACCGGCATGTCGGGATCGATATCGACCCCGAGGCGCTGCAGGCTCTGCTGCGCCTCCTGTTTCATCCGGGCGTAATCCACCATGCCGCCGCGGCGCGGCCACTGCCCGAGGCAGAGGTTCTCCGCCACGCTCAGCCCTTCCACCAGGCTGAGCTCCTGATACACCGCCCGCACGCCCAGTTCGGCGGCGCGGCGGGTCAGCGTGGCCTCATCGCCCTCCAGCCGCGTCTCACCCAGCCAGATATCACCGCTGTCCGGGCGCTCGCTGCCGGTCAGCATCCGAATCAGGGTCGATTTACCGGCCCCGTTTTTGCCGAGCAGGGCACGCACCTCGCCTCTGTTAAGGGTGAAGTTGACGTTATCCAGCGCCACCACGCCGGGATAACGTTTATTGCCGCCCACCACTTTTGCGACCGGCACAGCCTCTGTTTGCCTTGTTATGGACACGGGAACCTCAGCGATTCATCAAGAGAGTTAAGGCAGACCATCAACATGCGTTGCCAGCCACTGTTTGCCATCTTCGGTTTGGGTATAGAGATCGACAGGCACCTGAATCACCTTCTCCGTCAGCGGCTTTTTCTCGATAACGCCAAGGGTGTGCGCAAAAACGGCATCGCCCATTTTTTTACCGGAAATATCCACTACCGCTTTCAGTACCTGATTGTTAGCCAGCTCCTGGGCAATTTCGGTGGTCATATCTGACCCAAAGACGGCAATGTTTCCCGCCTGATTCTGGTTACGTACCGCTTTCACCGCCCCCAGGGTCGCGCCACCCGATTCGCCCATAATGGCGTTCAGGCCGGGCGTAGAAATAATCAGCTTTTCACCGACGGAAATGGCTTTATCCAGCACCGTGCCTTCTTGGTTAGCGACGATTTTCGCCCCCGGCACCCGGGCCGTCAGCGCCGCCTCAAAGCCTTTCCGTCGCTGGACGCACACCTCGAAGGCTTCACAGTTAATAACGGCGATTTTCGGCTCCGCGATGTTGCTGGCGATAAAATAGTCGGCGGCGGCGTTGCCGAGCTTTTTGCCAAACTCCAGCGGGTCGCCCACAAGATAGGCCGCGACATATTTATCGACGCCTTTCTGGTTAATGCAGGTGTTGTAGCAAATCACCGGAATACCGGCCTCGCTGGCACGACGCACCGTGCGGCTGCTGCCGTTTTCAGAGACGGCGGAAAGGATAATGGCGTCGACGTTACGCGCCACGAGGGTATCCACGAAGGTGCTCTCTCTGGAGATATCCCCCTGGGCGTTGGTTTCGATCAGCTGCACCTGCACATCGGACGTTTTTGCCGCATCCTGCACGCCCTGCCGCACGCCCGCGTAGTAGCCCTGGGTATCGAGATAAATAGCGCCAATCGTCATCTGCTTCCCGGCGGCGAAGCCGGAAAAGGACAAACTCAACAGCGTGAAGAAGAAGAGCGAACGTAAGGACGTTCTGGTGGTTGTGCACATAGGTGCCTCCTGTAAGGTTATTGCGACATACGCCAGGCCTCTGAAACGGAGCGGCCGGTCAGGCCGCTCAAAGATGACGGTTAAGGAACGTTAGTGAACAAGGGGAAGCACAAAGGGCATCACCTGACGGAACAGCGCGGCCTTCGGCCATGCCGGATTAATCCCGTCCAGCGCGGCGCAGGCGTTTTCATACCCGTCGATATCGCCCAGCCCTGCGGCGGCCAGCGCCTCTACCGTCAGGCATTTCTCTTTGTGCTGCTGTTGCAGATCGGCATAGAGTGAGAGCAGGTCCGGCCTGGAGACGGCGAAGAAGTCCGCGTCGATGTGGCTTTTCGCCATCTGCTGCGCCCACTGTTTCATCTCCGTGAACAGCTGAGTCGACGCCTGCTGCTCGCCGAGCATCTTCAGCGCCATCCCCTGCCAGAAGAGATAATCCACCGGCTGATCGTTGTAGTAGCTGTGGATATTGATGGTCCGGTCACCCGTTGCCGCCTGCCGCAGACAGCGCGTGGCCTCCGTCGAATCGCCCTGCTCGCGGGCACAAACGGCGAGCCAGAACCAGATATCGTTATCCGTCTGCCCCGGTAGACGCCCTTCGCTCAGGTTGTCGGGATAGCGCAGAGCCGCATGGAGCTGCTCTGCCGCCGCCTGCGGCTGCTTCCGTGCAATCTGCTGCCAGGCACGCAGGAGCTGGTTAAGGATGTACTGGCCGGTGACTTTCCCTTCGCCGCCTTCCCACGGATGGAACTTACGCGTTGCCAGGCACTGCGCCGCTTTCTCCGTCTCGCCGGCCAGATGCCAGAGATCCAGCAGTTCAGCGGTCATATCGTCGCGCTTCAGGGCGCAGTCGAGGCTGGCCTCAAGCCGGGCAAGCCGTGTTTCCGGCGCGGCACCGGTCAGTTTATCCAGCAGATCGCGCTCGAACAGCAGACGGGCATCCTGCGGCGCAAGGCGGCAGGCGGTATCCAGGTAACGGGCGGCCAGCCCGGCGTCGTGCTCTTTGTTCCAGGCGTGGATCGCCAGACCTCGCCAGCCGTCGGCAAACTCCGGCATCATCTCAACGCAGCTCTGCCACAGGGCGGTCGCTTTTTCATAGCTGCGTTTGTTATAGAAGAAGCAGGCCAGCAGATGCCGGGCGAACCCGCACTCCGCAATACTTTCCAGGGCGGCCACTTCGTCGAGCGTATTGGGGAAGCGGACAAACGCCGGGAAGGCTTCCCGCGCCTGCTCAACCAGCGCGCCGCGCGCCGCCTGCGGCAGCAGGCTGGCCTGCAGATAGCGCGGCAGGGTGCGCGGGCAGTCGAGCGCCGCCAGCATCTCCGCCGCCAGGGACGGCATCCCCCAGTTGATAAGCTGTCCGGCGGTGAGCAGCGCGTTAACGTCGCGGCCACGGCACATCTCCCGCCACCGGGTCAGGCTGGCCTCGCTACGCTCGGCAAACCAGTCCAGCCACCATAAGGTCGGGTTCAGGGGATAGTCGCGCAGCAGCGTTTCCCGCTGCAGACGGGCATTCTCCTCGCGTCCGCTCAGCAGCAGAAGCAGGTTTTGCAGGCACAGCACCTCCTGATTTGTCGTGCAGGCGAGCAGGCTCTGACGGCAAAAATCCAGCCCGGCTTCAGGGTCGCCGCGACGGGCGCAAAGACGCGCCAGGCCGTAATACCCCCCGGCTTTGCTGTTACCGCTCCAGACCGCCCGCCAGAAATCCTCTTCGGCATCCTGCCATTTTTCCAGCCGTTCATACGCGCTGGCGCGGATCAGACTCGCCTGGCCGCACTGTGGGTTTTTATTCAGGCCGTGGGCGCGCTTCAGCGCCCCGGTTGCATAGCTCACGGCACGGTCGTAGTCGGCACGATTGTATTCGAGCATCGCCAGGGAGAGGTTGCAGCGGTAGTCGAGCGGGTCCAGCGCCACGCCGCGCAGGTAGTAGTCAAACGGGGAACGGCTGGCGTGGTGATACTGCTCCAGGTGCTGGCCGATAAACCAGGCTTCATCGGCGCTGGCGATCTCTGCGGCCGCCAGCGGCGCTTTCGCCACCTCAGGAAGCGGAACCGCCTCAGGCTGGTGCTCCTGATAGCAGAGCACAATATTGCCGCTGGCATCCGACAGTTCGATGGTCATCCTTGCCGGATCGCGCCCTTTCAGCACGTCCTGTATCGCGGTAGCCGGGGTCAGGGAAATTGCCTTATCAAGCAGCGCCTGCGGGTTACCGGCTTCGCGGATCGCCAGCCGGTGGCCGACCAGTGGCGCAATGGCGTAGAGGCCCCACGCGATCCCCTCATCAGAGCGCTGCAGTTTGATCACCGCATCGCGGGAGGCGTTCTGCACCATGCCCAGCGAGTGATACGGCAGGAAATATTGCTCAAAGCGTTTCTCTTCCCAGGCATCAAGCCAGGTGAAGTCTGGCTGGTTGTCGGCAAAAATCCCGGTCATCAGCTCAATATAAGGCCCGTTTTCATCGGTGAGATTTTTATCCCAGGCCTGGCCAAATTCACTGTAGCCCCAGCTCCACTGTTTTTTCCCCGGCGCGATATGGTGGTTGGCGACGTGCAGCAGGCCGCCATCTTCGTCATGGCACCAGGCGCCGACAAAATCGTAGGCCGATTTCTCCGCCATATAGGACGTCGGTACCGGCACGTTTTGATAGCGGGAGATATCCACCCCGGCGGAGTAGTCCACTTTGTAGTAGGTACCGGTGGCGATGGGAAACGCGGAGACCGCACGTTTTCCGTGATCGAATACGGCGGTGACGTCAGGCGGGAAGACGCTCTGGTGCCCATCCCCGCCCTTCACCGCCGGGTTGGCCCACCACAGGAAGTGGCGCGGGGTGGGATTACCGTTATAAACACGGCTGCCGATTTCCAGCGCGGCGCGATCCGGGCGCAGGGTAAAGCCGGTCATCACCTGCAGTCCGTGCATGGGTTCGGTTTCCCCAACCCACAGAGTTTGTGATCCGTCGTCATGGGCTTCAATGGTAAAGTCCACCGGCATAAAGGTGGTCGGACGGTGGTGCTGCGGCCAGTTGAACTCAATCCCGCCGGAGATCCACGGCCCCAGCAGCCCCACCAGGGCGGGTTTGATCACCTCATTGTGATAGACAAAATCGCGCTGTTTAACTTTGTCCCACGCCCGATGCACGCGCCCGCCCAGCTCCGGCAGGATCATCACTTTGATGTAGTCATTTTCCAGCCAGACCGCCTGCCACTGCCGCAGTGTTTTCTGCTCGCTAAGCGTATCCGTTACGCCGTAGGGATAGACCGCGCCGGACGATCCCTGATAGACACGATTTTCCAGAAACATGGGATGAATATCCTGCGGCCCGGTTTCATAGGTCGGGATACTGATGCTTTCCTGCCAAACTTTTACTGGATCCATAATCGCCCTCAATATTAACAAGACATACTGAATGAAAAGATTGATGGCAGTTTAATGAACAATCTGGCACTGTTTTCGCACAATAATCACGCAATAAAGTAAACAAGGTTTAGTGACATGAGAGCCTGTATCAACAATCAGCAGATTCGCCGCTATAACAAATGCGTGATCCTCGAACTTCTCTACCGACATAAGCGTGCCAATAAATCGACCCTGGCGCGGCTGGCGCAGATCTCGATCCCGGCGGTCAGTAACATCCTCGATGAACTGGAGCGCGAGAAGCGGGTGCTCAATGTCGAAGATGAAAAACAAACGCGCGGCCACAGCAGCGGCATCTGGCTTATTGCCCCGGATGGCGACTGGACGCTGTGCGTTAACGTCACGCCCACCAGCATCGAATGCCAGCTGGCGAACGCCTGCCTGAGCCCCAAAGGCGAATTCGAACGGTTTGCCATTAGCGCCCCCGATCCGCAGGCGCTGCTGGCGGAGATTGAACAGTGCTGGCATCGCCACCGCAGGCTGTGGCCGGGGCGAACCATCAATCTTGCGCTGGCGATCCACGGGCAGGTCGATCCGGTTACCGGGGTGTCGCAAACCATGCCCCAGGCGCCCTGGACAACGCCGGTCGAGGTAAAATATCTGCTGGAAGAGAGGCTGGGGATCCGCGTGAAGGTGGATAACGACTGCGTGATGCTGGCCCTGGCGGAGAAGTGGCAAAACGACGCCCGCGGCCGCGATTTTTGCGTGATTAACGTCGACTACGGGATCGGTTCTTCCTTCGTCATCAACGATCAAATCTATCGCGGGAGCCTGTACGGCAGCGGCCAGATAGGCCATACCATTGTTAATCCGGATGGGGCGGCCTGCGACTGCGGGCGCTACGGCTGTCTGGAAACGCTGGCCTCGTTGAGCGCGCTAAAGAAACAGGCGCGGACCTGGCTGAAACTGCAGCCCTCTGCGGGCCTTGACCCGGAAACCCTGACTTCGGACCAGCTTATTGCGGCCTGGCAACAGGGCGATATCCGCATCAATGCCTGGGTCGAGAATGCCGCGAATGCCATCGGGCTGAGCCTGTATAACTTTTTGAATATTTTGAATATTAATCAGATTTGGCTTTACGGTCGCAGCTGCGCGTTTGGTGAACCCTGGCTTGCCAGCATCGTCAGACAGACCGGGCTTAACCCCTTCGACCAGGGAGAGTGCTCCCGTAGTCGGGCAACCCAGATTGGACTGGGGCAGCTGAGCCGATCCCAGCAAATTATGGGGATTGGCTATTTATACGTTGAAGCACAGCTTGAGGCATCGGGCTAGCGGATATAGGAGTCCAGCACGCTAAGCACCACCTGCAGATCCTCTTCGCGTTTGACCTCGTCGTTTTCATGCACGATATGATCGGTCAAATGGCCCTTAATCACTTCCCGCATCAGACCGTTGACCGCGCCGCGAATTGCGGCGATCTGCTGCAAAACTTCCGCACATTCATGGGGCGCATCGAGCATTTTCTTCAACGCCGCGACCTGACCTTCGATCTTACTGGCCCGCGCTTTTAGTTTCCGCTTATCGCGAATGGTATGCGACATACAAACCTCAAACTGCCGTTGTGAGCTGGGCGACAGCATACCATGCATTCACCAGGGAGAAGATAATTCTACTGGGGGGTAGTATTTTTTACTGGGGGGGAGTAGATTTAAGCGCACAAAAAACGATCGAGAATGCTTCTCATGAACGACTTTTCAACGCTCTTACAGCAGGGAAATGCCTGGTTCTTTATCCCGAGCGCGATTCTGCTCGGTGCCCTGCATGGCCTTGAGCCGGGACACTCTAAAACCATGATGGCGGCGTTTATTATCGCTATCAAAGGAACGGTCAGGCAGGCGGTGATGCTGGGACTGGCGGCAACCGTCAGCCACACCGCCATCGTCTGGCTGATCGCGCTGGGCGGCATGTACGTCAGCCGTCGGTTTACCGCCGAGGCCGTTGAGCCGTGGCTACAGATGATCTCCGCGGTCATTATTCTGACAACCGCAGCCTGGATGTTCTGGCGGACGTGGCGCGGGGAAAAAAGCTGGCTGGATGAGCAGCAGCACAGCCATCCACCTGCTCCAAAAGCGTTTACCACGATAGCCCGTATCGACGGCACCGCCACGCTGGCCCCGAGGCCAATGGTGATGCAGGCCCATCAGCAGGATCATCATCCTGAGCTGGCCGGGCTGCTGCCGGATTCGAAGGAGTATCAGGATGCACATGCCAGAGCCCATGCAAAAGATATTGAGCGCCGCTTTAGTCGTAACGACGTCAGCAACACGCAAATCATTCTCTTCGGCCTGACCGGCGGGCTTATCCCCTGCCCTGCGGCCATTACCGTGCTGCTGATCTGTATCCAGCTTAAGGCGCTGTCGCTGGGCGCAACCCTGGTGGTGAGTTTCAGTATCGGGCTGGCGTTAACCCTGGTGGCGGTGGGCGTCGGGGCGGCGATTAGCCTGCGCCAGGCCACAAAGCGCTGGTCGGGGCTAAACCGCCTGATTGGCAAAGCGCCTTATCTCTCCAGCGCCCTGATCGCTATCGTCGGCGTGTATATGGCGATCCATGGGTACGCGGGACTGCGGTAAATACGCAGGGCGTTATTTCCTGTCTCGTTTCAGTTCACAAATTCGGTTATTTTCCGCCTTCGCGGGCGGATTAAAACGGGCTGAATTCACGTCCTGTCGATGTAAATGATACACAAATGTTAATTAAATGTTTACCCTCCATCCTTTTTTAACATTTAAAACCGCCCTGGTACTGGGGTGATATTATGTTTTTAACTATTTGATAACCAAATTAGATCCAATATTTTACAATAACGGTTAGCCATCACATTTAGCCGATCTGTGATTCATTCCCTCTTCCCTTCGTTGCTAACCTCAGGCCGTGACATGCTCCGGCCCTCAAAAAAGGTACAACGATGAAATTCAAACTCGCATTACTCAGCGCAGCCCTGGTTTCTGCCTGCATGTTGTCCGGTACGTCCGCTGCGGCGGAAAAAAAATACGACATTGCCGTAGTCGCTAAGGTCACCGGTATTCCGTGGTTTAACCGTATGGAGACCGGCGTTAACGACGCGGCGAAGAAACTCGATGTGAATGCGTATCAGACCGGCCCTTCGACGCCCGATCCTGCCCAGCAGGTCAAGGTGATTGAGGATCTGATCGCCAAAAACGTTAACGCCATTATCGTGGTGCCGAACGACGCCAAAGTGCTGGAGCCGGTGCTGAAAAAAGCCCGCGACAAAGGCATCGTGGTGCTGACGCACGAATCCCCGGATCAGCAGATCGGCCAGTGGGATATCGAAACCATCGACAGCGAAAAATACGCGCAGGCCAACGTCGACGAGCTGGCGAAAAGTATGGGCGGAAAAGGCGGCTATGCCATTTACGTCGGCTCGCTGACCGTGCCGCTGCATAACGCCTGGGCCGATTACGCCATTAAGTACCAGAAAGAGAAGTATCCGGAGATGTTTGAAGTCACCTCGCGTCTGCCGGTGGCGGAAAGCATCGATAAATCGTACTCCACCACCCTGGATTTGATGAAAACGTATCCGCAGATGAAAGGGATTATTGGCTTCGGGTCGCTCGGCCCGATTGGTGCCGGTCAGGCCGTTCAGAAGAAACGCGCCAAAGATAAAATTGCCGTGGTCGGGATCGCCATGCCAGGACAGGCTGCACCTTATCTGATGCGGGGCGATATCAAAAAAGCCCTGCTGTGGGATCCGAAAGACGCGGGATACGCGCTGGTGACGGTTGCCGACCAGCTCTTGCAGGGCAAAGAGGTCACACCCGACCTGACCCTCGATGGCTTAGGAAAAGCCGATGTCGACATGGATAAGAAAGTGATCCGCTTTAATAAGATCCTCGAAGTCACCAAAGATAACGCGCAGTCACTCGGGTTCTGAGGCTTTCAGCCACCACCAGGGAACCCAACGCCGGCCGTCTGGCCGGCGCTACCGAACCGATTAACACTCAGCGCCCGTACGGGCGCTCGCAGGGGTATTGTCGATGACAGACACCACCGCATTTATCACTCTTGAGAATATCAGCAAGCAATTCCCGGGCGTGCGGGCGCTGGATAAGGTGAACCTGACCCTGAAAAAAGGCGAAGTTCACTGTCTGGCGGGACAGAACGGCTGCGGTAAAAGCACCATTATCAAAGTGATCTCCGGGGTTTATCAGCCGGAAAAAGGGGCGCAGATCCTGCTCGACGGCAAACTGTTCCATCACCTGACGCCCTCGCTTTCCGCCCACTACGGTATCCAGGTGATTTACCAGGATCTCTCTTTGTTCCCCAACTTCAGCGTCACGGAGAATATCGCCGTCAACCGCTATCTGCCGGGCGGTGATATCTGGGTGCGGCGTGGCGCGATGCAACAGCAGGCGCTGGCGGCAATGAAGCGTATCGGCGTAACGATAGACCCGGATAAGAAAGTCGAAAAGCTGTCGATTGCCGACCGCCAGCTGGTGGCGATTTGCCGCGCCATCGCCGCCGACGCCCGGCTGGTGATCATGGATGAACCCACCGCGTCTCTGACCCGTCAGGAGGTGAACGGCCTGCTACGGGTGGTTAACGAATTAAAAGCCGCCGGAATTTGCGTGGTGTTCGTCAGCCACCGCCTTGATGAGGTGATGGAGGTGGCGGATCGGATTAGCGTCATGCGTGACGGCAAGCTGGTCGGCACCTTCCCCGCAAGCGAACTCGACAGCCACGAGCTGGCTTTCCTGATGACCGGACAGCGCTTTCACTACAGTCCCCTGCCGGAGAAGCCGCCCGTCGAGCAGGAACCGATGCTGGAGGTACGCCATTTAAGTCGCAAAGATAAGTACCAGGATATTAACCTGTCCCTGCGCAGCGGCGAGATTGTCTCAATCGTCGGCCTGCTGGGCGCGGGACGCACCGAACTCTGTCTGAGCCTGTTCGGAATGACCCAGCCCGAAAGCGGCGAAATCTGGATCAACGGCAAACCGGTCAAGCTGCGCAGTAACCACGACGCTATCAAACACGGGATCGGCTATGTCTCGGAAGATCGCCTGACTCAGGGACTGATCATGGAGCAGTCGATTTACGACAACACCATCGTGACGGTTTTTGACAAGCTCCACACGCGAGGCGGCCTGCTCGATCACCGTAAGGCCCGGACGCTGGTAGACGATCTGATTCGCGGGCTGAATATCAAAGTCTCCGACCCACAGCTGCCGGTTAAAACGCTCTCCGGCGGCAATGCCCAGAGGATAGCCATCGCCAAATGGGTCGCCACCCATCCGCGCATTCTTATCCTCGATTCGCCAACCGTCGGCGTCGATATTGCCAACAAAGAGGGGATCTACCAGATTGCCCGCGATTTGGCGGAACAGGGGATGGCGGTGCTGATGATTTGCGACGAAATCCCGGAAGCCTACTACAACAGTCACCGCGTGCTGGTCATGCGTCGCGGCAGGCTGGTGGCTGAATTTAATCCTCATCGCTGCCGCGAAGAGGAGATTGCTGACGTGGTCGAGGTAATCCATGAATAACCGTATCGCCCACCTGGTCGGGCAACATGAGTTCTGGCTTGGGCTGCTGGTGGTCGCTCTCGCTGTCGGCCTGAGCGTCAGCACCGAGGAGTTTCTCTCGCTCGGCAATTTGACGGATGTCGCCACCAGCTACGCCATTCTCGGCATTCTCGCCTGCGGGCTCTTTGTGGTGCTGATTTCCGGCGGGATCGACATTTCGTTCCCGGCGATGACCGCCATCGCCCAGTACGCCATGGCAAGCTGGACCCTCGCCCACGGCGGCAACTTTGCGCTGGCGCTGCTTATCGCCATTGCCGTCGGACTTCTGCTGGGACTGATTAACGGCTTCCTGGTCTACTGGCTGCGGGTCCCGGCGATTATTATCACTATCGCCACGTTAAACCTCTATTACGGGCTGCTGGTCTACACCACCAAAGGCACCTGGCTGTACGGTTTTCCGGACTGGTTTATGAATGGCATCAACTGGTTCTCCTTCACCGCCGCCGACGGTTATGACTACGGGCTGACGCTTCCCCTGCTCTGCCTGGCGGCCGTCATTCTCTTTACCGCCGTGCTGATGAATTTCACCCGCCTTGGCCGCCAGGTTTACGCCATGGGCGGCAATCGCGACGCGGCCTCACGGCTCGGGTTGAACCTGCCGAAGCTGCATTTTTACGTCTATGGCTATATGGGCATCCTCGCCGGTATCGCCGCCGTGGTGCAGGCGCAGATCACCCAGTCCGTGGCCCCCAACTCGCTGCTTGGTTTTGAGCTGACCGTGCTGGCGGCGGTGGTCCTTGGCGGCACCAGCATGAGCGGCGGACGCGGCACGCTTACCGGCACGCTGCTCGGGGTGATCCTGCTGGCCTTTTTGCAGAATGGCCTGACGCTGCTTGGCGTCTCCTCCTACTGGCACACCGTCTTTAGCGGCGCCATTATCCTGGTCAGCATCAGCGCCACGGCCTGGAATGAAAAACGCAAACTTGCGAGAGAGGTTTGAGATGAACGCCTTCATCAGACGCTTACCCGGTGATGCCATCATCCGCCTGCAGTGCGTGATGATTATCCTGGTTGCCGTGGTCTTTTCAGTCCTGCTGGGCAGCCGCTTCTTCAGCATCGCCAACTTCCAGTCCATCAGCTCGCAGCTGCCGATTCTTGGCCTGCTGGCGCTCGGGATGGGCATCACCATGCTCACGGGCGGCATTAACCTGTCGATTATCGCCGGGGCCAACGCCTGCTCGCTGGTGATGGCGGCGATCATTGTCAGCCATCCCGATAATCCACTCTTTCTGCTGCTGGCGCTGCTGGCCGGTCTCGCGGTGGCGGTGGCAATCGGCACGCTTAACGGGGCGCTTATCGCCTGGGTGGGTGTCTCGCCGATCCTCGCCACGCTTGGCACCATGACGCTGATCTCCGGCCTCAACATTCTGCTCTCCGACGGGACGGTGATTTCCGGCTTTCCGGCGGCGATTCAGTTCCTCGGCAATGCCAGCATCGCGGGTATCCCCGTCGCGCTGCTGCTCTTTCTGCTGGTGGCGGTGCTGCTGTGGGTGCTGCTGGAGCATACCACGCTCGGGCGCAGCCTTTATCTGGTGGGATCCAACGAACAGGCCACGCGCTACAGCGGCGTCAATACCGTGCGCGTGCAGATTGCGGTGTATGTGATTTCCGCGCTGCTCGGCTGGGCGGCCGCCATTTTGATGATGGCGAAATTCAACTCGGCGAAAGCGGGATACGGTGAATCTTACCTGCTGGTGACCATCCTGGCCTCGGTGCTCGGCGGGATTAACCCGGACGGCGGCTTCGGGCGCGTTATCGGTCTGGTCCTGGCGCTCATCGTGCTGCAAATGCTGGAAAGCGGCCTGAATTTGCTGGGGGTCAGTAGCTACCTCACGATGGCGCTCTGGGGCGCCGTGCTGATCCTCTTTATCGCATTACAAAATCGTAAAGCCTGATGTCGGGAGAAAAATAATGGCGAGTTACTTCATTGGTGTGGATGTAGGGACCGGGAGCGCGCGCGCAGGCGTGTTTGATCTGAACGGCAGAATGGTCGGTCAGGCCAGCCGGGCCATTGAAATTTATCGCCCGCAGGCCGATTTCGTGGAGCAATCCTCAGACAATATCTGGCAGGGGGTGTGTAACGCGGTGCGCGATGCGATTAACCAGTCGGATATCAACCCGATTCAGGTCAAAGGGCTGGGATTCGACGCCACCTGCTCACTGGTGGTGCTGGATAAAGAGGGCAAGCCCCTGACCGTCAGCCCGTCCGGACGCAGCGAGCAAAATATCGTGGTATGGATGGATCACCGCGCCATTACGCAGGCCGAGCGCATCAACGCCCTGCACCACCGCGTCCTGGACTACGTCGGCGGCATTATCTCGCCGGAAATGCAGACGCCGAAGCTGCTGTGGCTGAAGCAGCATATGCCCAATACCTGGGCTAACGCAGGGTACTTTTTCGATCTCCCCGACTTCCTGACCTGGCGCGCCACCGGGGACGATACGCGCTCGCTCTGCTCCACGGTCTGTAAATGGACCTATATGGGCCATGAAGATAGCTGGGACGCCAGCTATTTCCGCCAGATTGGCCTGGAGGATTTGCTGGTACATGATGCCGAGAAAATCGGCCGCTACGTGAAAACCATGGGCGAGCCGCTGGGTCACGGTCTGACCCAGCGCGCCGCCAGCGAAATGGGGCTGATACCGGGTACGGCGGTCAGCGTGTCGATTATCGATGCCCACGCGGGCACGCTCGGGACGCTCGGCGCCTGCGGCGTTTCCGGTGAAGTCGCCGATTTTGACCGCCGCATCGCGCTGATTGGCGGCACGTCAACGGGCCATATGGCTATCTCAAAAACGCCGCGCTTTATCGGCGGCGTCTGGGGCCCGTACTACTCGGCGGTGCTGCCTGACTCCTGGCTCAATGAAGGCGGCCAGTCGGCAACCGGGGCGCTTATCGACCATATGATTCAGTCTCATCCCTGCTATGACGCTCTGCTGGCCCAGGCTAAAGCCCAGGGGCAGACCATTTACGAAGCGCTGAACGCGCTGCTGCGCAAGATGGCCGGCGAACCAGAAAATATCGCCTTCCTGACCCGTGATATCCATCTTCTGCCCTACTTCCACGGCAACCGCTCGCCGCGCGCTAACCCGACGCTGACCGGCGCGATTACCGGCCTGAAGCTGTCGCGCACGCCGGAAGATATGGCGCTGCATTATCTGGCGACCATCCAGGCTATCGCACTCGGCACCCGCCATATTATCGAAACGATGAATCAGAGCGGCTACACCATCGACACCATTATGGCCAGCGGCGGCGGCACCAAAAATCCGGTGTTCGTGCAGGAGCACGCCAACGCCACCGGCTGCGCCATGCTGCTCCCGGAAGAGAGCGAGGCAATGCTGCTCGGCAGCGCGATGATGGGCACCGTCGCCGCTGGCGTCTTTGAGACCTTCCCGGAAGCCATGTCCGCGATGAGCCGGATTGGCAAAACGGTAACGCCGCAGACCAACCGCATCAAGCAGTATTACGACCGCAAATACCGGGTGTTCCATGAGATGTACCAGGACCATATGAAATACCGTCAGTTAATGCAGGAGGACGTATGAACCACGCATGGCAGCAGGCCACCGGCACCTGGACACTCTACAGTGAAGCGCTGGCCGGTTTAGGCCAGCATCTGGACGAATCCCTGTGGGCATCGCTGATGGCGGAACTGCGCGGATGTCAGGGGAAAATTGTCGTCACCGGAGTCGGTACCTCCGGCATTGCCGCGCGCAAAATCGCCCATATGCTGGCCTGCGTCGAGCGTCCGGCGATCTACCTGAGCGCCACCGATGCCGCCCACGGCGACATGGGGTTTTTACGCGAAGACGACCTGGTGATTATGCTCTCCCGCGGCGGCAACTCGGACGAGCTGACCCGGCTGTTGCCGGGACTGGCGGCCAGAAACGTGCCGGTGCTGGCCGTTACCGAAAACCCGGCGTCGGCGATAGCGCTGGCGTCGCGGCTGGTTATCTCTACCGGCGTCCAGCGCGAGGCCGACCCGCTGAATATGCTGGCGACCACCTCCATTATTCTGGTGCTGGCCATTTTCGACGCCGCCTGCGCATGTCTGATGAGCGAAAGTGGCTATTCGAAAGAAAGCCTGCTGGCGGTGCATCCGGGTGGCAATGTGGGGCTGACACTAAGGCAAAGACAGAAAAATCAATAACCCCACGGTAGCCATATTATAAAGTCAGGCCCGAAGGAGAACCCGCTTTCGGGCCTTATATTTATTTACTCGCCAACCTGGAACGCTTATTCTTGCCGAACTGATGGAGTATAAATTCGCAAGGAGCGGTTATGTACTACAGGAATGAAGTCACAGGCTATTTACAATCCAACAGAATCCTCGCATTAAAGCTTGACCACGCGTTAACGGGTGTCAGAGAAAAAGTAGCCGATCATGTTACAACAATAGGTGCAGGAGCGACCCGCCTGCTTTATTACACCTCTTGCTTCACTGATGAATATCAGGGTATTTGATCGAGCAGGCATATAAAACAAAATAGGCGTCGAATGGCGGCATTGCAGAAATCATTATCAAAATGGTTCGGTGATCATGATGGGTTATATAAAAAGGTTTTTTAGAAGGCTTTTCAGATCCTTAGTTTCGCATTATGGTCAGTTAGCACTAATCATTATATTCGCATTAGCTCAGGGGTGTTTTTTCCCTGAAAGCTCACTATTGCCTACAGGTTTGTTCGCCTTATTCATTTGCGTTATCTTTGCTCGTTACGTGAAATGGTAACCTCTGGGGATTAAAATAACCCCATCAAGAAAACCATACATTCAAATTATAATTAATATAATGCAGCGATGATTAGGCAACTATGATAAAACTTCTCAAACGATTTTTAAAATGGCAATGTAAGTTTTTATTCTCAATATATGGCCCAGGATTGCTGACACTTTTTTTTGCAACCACCCTGGTATATTTCTTTCCGGAAGGACCAATTTGGCCTGTCGGGGTATTTGCTATATTCATGATAGTTATAGTTAGTCGCCACATAAAATGGTGAACGCTTGATAATTTTCCCAATAGAGGGAAAAAATCTCAAGGTGATGATGCTAACAGATTAAAAAGGCCGCACGCGGCGGCCTTCTTAGCTTCAAACGATAACGCTTATGCGTAAACCGGGAAGCGAGCGCAGATTTCCAGTACTTTCTGCTTCACGCGTTCAATAACGGCTTCGTCATTGATGTTGTCCAGCACGTCACACATCCAGCCGGCCAGCTCTTTCACTTCCGCTTCTTTAAAGCCACGACGGGTGACCGCCGGAGAACCGATACGGATACCGGAAGTCACAAACGGGCTCTTCGGATCGTTCGGCACGCTGTTTTTGTTGACGGTGATATTGGCGCGGCCCAGGGCAGCGTCAGCTTCTTTACCGGTCAGGTTTTTATCCACCAGATCCAGCAGGAACAGGTGGTTTTCCGTGCCGCCGGAAACCACTTTGTAGCCGCGGTTCAGGAACACTTCCACCATCGCTTTGGCGTTTTTGGCAACCTGCTGCTGGTAAACTTTGAACTCCGGCTCCATCGCTTCTTTCAGCGCCACGGCTTTCGCCGCGATAACGTGCATCAGCGGGCCGCCCTGCGCGCTTGGGAAAACGGCAGAGTTCAGTTTTTTGTACAGCTCTTCGTCACCGCCTTTCGCCAGGATCAGGCCACCGCGTGGACCTGCCAGGGTTTTGTGAGTGGTGGTGGTCACAACGTGAGCATGTGGAACCGGGTTCGGGTAGACGTCAGCGGCGATCAGACCGGCAACGTGCGCCATATCAACGAACAGATACGCACCGATGCTGTCTGCGATTTCACGCATTTTGGCCCAGTCAACCACGCCGGAATAGGCAGAGAAACCACCGATAATCATCTTCGGTTTGTGGGTCTGCGCCTGCTTCGCCATATCTTCGTAGTCAATTTTGCCGGACTCATCGATACCGTAAGGGATGATGTTATACAGTTTGCCGGAGAAGTTAACCGGGGAGCCGTGGGTCAGGTGACCGCCCTGCGCCAGGTTCATACCCAGAACGGTATCGCCCGGCTGCAGCAGCGCGGTATAGACCGCGAAGTTAGCCTGTGAGCCGGAGTGCGGCTGCACGTTAGCGTAGTCGGCACCGAACAGTGCTTTCGCACGGTCAATCGCCAGCTGCTCAACGATATCAACATACTCGCAGCCGCCGTAGTAGCGTTTGCCCGGATAACCTTCAGCATATTTGTTGGTCAGCTGAGAGCCCTGCGCCTGCATCACACGCGGGCTGGTGTAGTTCTCGGAGGCGATCAGTTCGATGTGCTCTTCCTGACGTACTTTTTCCTGCTCCATAGCCTGCCACAGTTCGGCATCATAATCGGCAATGTTCATTTCACGCTTTAACATCCGCATCTCCTGACTCAGCTAACAATAAAATTTTGCCCGTAAAAGGCAGTCCTGTTGGACAACGGCCAACAGTATAACTGATTCAAATTCTGATAACAGGTCTTGACAAAGGATTTTACGCAAACGATTGGCTCCGCATGACACAAGGGTTTGACCAACAAAGACCTGCGCCGCAAAAACGGATTTATTTTCAGTTTGCAGATGCAAATAATTCACCTTCATGCGCGGTCGTCGGCGCGAAACATCTCCTTTACAACCGAGGGGGATTACCTATAAGATGCATCTAAAATACAACTTATAAGTAACATATGAAGGAAGAGACTATGTTAGACGCCCAAACCATCGCAACGGTAAAATCGACCATTCCCCTGCTGGTAGAAACCGGTCCTAAGCTGACCGCCCACTTTTACGACCGCATGTTTGCCCACAATCCGGAACTGAAAGATATCTTCAATATGAGCAACCAGCGCAACGGCGATCAGCGTGAAGCGCTGTTCAATGCCATTGCCGCCTATGCCAGCAATCTTGAGAATCTGGCCGCTTTGCTGCCTGCGGTGGAGAAGATCGCCCAGAAGCACACCAGCTTCCAGATTAAGCCGGAGCAGTACAACATCGTCGGCGAACATCTGCTGGCAACCCTGGATGAGATGTTCAGCCCGGGTCAGGAGGTGCTGGATGCCTGGGGCAAAGCCTACGGTGTGCTGGCCGGGGTCTTTATTCAGCGTGAAGATCAGCTTTACCAGCAGAACGCCGCGAAATCCGGCGGCTGGGAAGGCACTCGCGCGTTCCGCATTGTGGCAAAAACGCCGCGCAGCCGGTTGATTACCAGCTTCGAACTGGCACCGGTCGATGGTAAAGCCATTGCGGAATATAAACCGGGTCAGTACCTCGGCGTCTGGTTAAAACCCGACGGCTTTGAGTATCAGGAGATCCGTCAGTACTCCCTCACCGGCGGAGATAATCCGCAGCATTACCGTATCGCCGTGAAGCGCGAAGATGGCGGTCGTGTCTCCAGCTGGCTGCATGACATCGCCGAAGCGGGCGACGTGATCCATCTGGCCGCACCGGCTGGCGACTTCTTTATGCAGGTTAGCCCGCAGACGCCGGTCACGCTGATCTCGGCAGGCGTCGGCCAGACTCCGATGCTGGCGATGCTCGCAACGCTTGCCGGAAGTCAGCATCCGGCCCAGGTCAACTGGTTCCATGCCGCCGAAAACGGCGCGGTGCATGCCTTTGCCGATGAGGTCAGCGCCGCGGGCAGCCAGCTGCCGCGTTTCGCCTCGCATATCTGGTATCGCACCCCGGACGAAGCCGATCGGGCGGACGGACGCTTTAACAGCGAAGGATTAATGAATCTGGGGCAGTTTGAGGGGCAGTTCAGCAATCCGAAGGGAGAGTTCTGGCTTTGTGGTCCGGTGGCGTTTATGCAGTTTGCTGCACAGCAGCTGGTAGCGCTGGGCGTGGACGCAGAGCGTATTCATTACGAATGCTTCGGCCCGCATAAGGTGCTGTAAGCGTAAATATCCGGCCTTCTCTTGCGAAGAAGGCCGGGTGATACATCAGATTGCCGCGTCGTCTTCTTCGCCGGTACGAATACGTACCACGCGTGCCACGTCGAAGACAAAAATCTTACCGTCGCCAATTTTACCGGTCTGCGCCGTGCGGATAATCGTATCCACACAGGTATCGACGATATCGTCAGTCACCACGATTTCAATTTTCACTTTCGGCAGAAAATCGACCATATACTCTGCGCCACGGTAAAGCTCGGTATGGCCCTTCTGACGACCAAAGCCTTTCACTTCGGTTACCGTCATCCCGGTAATGCCTACTTCTGCCAGCGCTTCGCGGACATCGTCCAGTTTGAAGGGCTTAATAATCGCATCAATCTTTTTCATGGTGTTCCTTTGCTACTCGCCTGTCTGTCATCACGTAACCGGTTGCTCGTCCAACGTATCACAACTGTCGAAAATTTGCGGCAGGAAAACTACTCTTTGAAATCATTCGCCTCAAGCTCGTGGCGCGACAGCAGTTTGTAGAATTCGGTCCGGTTGCGGCCGGCCATCCTTGCAGCGTGGGTCACATTGCCTTTGGTAATTTGCAGCAGCTTACGCAGATAGTTCAGCTCAAACTGATTACGCGCCTCAACAAAGGTCGGCAGCGCGGTGTTTTCCCCTTCCAGCGCCTGCTCAACCAGCGCATCACCAATCACCGGCGATGAGGTCAGGGCCACACACTGCTCGATCACGTTCACCAGCTGACGCACGTTGCCCGGCCAGCTGGCCGTCATCAGGCGCTTCATGGCATCGGTAGAAAACGCGCGCACAAAGGGTTTATGCCGGTCCGCCGACTGGCGCAGCAGATGGTTTGCCAGCAGCGGAATATCTTCAGACCGCTCGGCCAGCGCCGGGATCTTCAGATTGACCACGTTCAGGCGGTAGAAGAGATCTTCACGAAACTCGCCGCGCGCCATCGCCTTAGGCAGATCCCGGTGGGTCGCCGAAACAATGCGCACGTCGATATCCAGATCGCGGTTGCTGCCCAGCGGACGCACCTTGCGCTCCTGCAGGACACGCAGCAGCTTCACCTGCAAAGGCGCGGGCATATCACCAATCTCATCGAGGAACAGAGTACCGCCCTCGGCCGCCTGAAACAGCCCTTCCCGGTTGCTGACCGCCCCGGTAAACGCCCCTCTGGCGTGACCAAACAGCTCGGACTCCAGCAACTGCTCCGGCAGCGCGCCGCAGTTAATAGCGATAAAGGGGTTTTTACAGCGCGGGCTGGCGTTGTGAATCGCCTGGGCGAGGATCTCCTTACCGGTGCCGCTCTGACCGTTGATCAGCACGCTGACATCCGACTGCGCCACCATCCTGGCCTGCTCCAGCAGGCGCAGCATCAGCGGGCTGCGGGTGACAATCGACTCGCGCCACTGTTCATCGCTGGAAGCCGCGGTATGCTCCAGCGCGCCGTCAATCGCCTGGTAGAGCGCATCTTTGTCGACCGGCTTGGTCAGAAAGCTGAAGACACCCTGCTGGGTGGCGGCCACGGCGTCGGGGATCGAGCCGTGGGCGGTAAGAATGATGACCGGCATTCCCGGCTGGACCTTCTGGATTTCGCTGAACAGCTGCATGCCGTCCATCTCATCCATCCGCAGATCGCTGATCACCAGGTCAATTTTATCCCGGGCCAGTACCCGCAGGCCTTCCTGACCGCTTTCGGCGGTGACCACGCTGTAGCCTTCGCTGGTCAGACGCATGCCCAGTAGCTTCAGCAGGCCCGGATCGTCATCGACCAGCAGCAAATGCGCCGATTTATGCCCCGTCATGGATTCTCCTCTCCCTGTGGTTCATCTTCCGGGGCAGATTTGTCACCGCTCCGGTCGCTGTCCGGGTTGAAAGCCGCCGTGGGTTTACGCGACGACAGCCGCCTTTCGATATCGGTCAGATTTTCCAGCTTGCGGGTCGTGAGATCAAGCTGGTTGCGCAGGTGTTCCTGCTGCTGACGCAGCGTGTCCAGCTCGCCGTCGGTAGACTGCTGCAGCTTCGCGTAGCGGGAACGTTCGCTGGAGAGCTGCAGTTCGAGCATCTGCCCGTCGCGCCAGATCTGATACAGCGGCCGCACCTGACCGGGGATCCCGCTGCTAAAGGCATCGAGACGCGCCATCATTTCCCGACGCTCCAGCGGGGTGATCTTCGCGCTGCCCAGTAAAATGGCGTGCATAAAACCGTCCTGCCAGGTGTCATCCAGCTGCAGACGCGCCTGTGCGCGGGCCTCGGCGGGAGGCAGACGTCCGGCGCAGTCCATGGCCCGCATCCAGAACAGCGGGTTACTTTCCGTCGCCGTCCCGGTCATCAGCTGGATATCATCACAGTCGGTGAGCAGATAGTCGGCCAGCTGATGCTGGGGAAGTTTTTCACTAATACCGCCGTTCGGCGGGCTATCGGAAGAAGGGGATACGCATCCGGCCAGGGTCAGTCCCGCCAGCCCGGCCAGTAAGGAACGAACGATTTTCGCGTTAAAATTACGTGCTAAGGCCTGTGACATACTCACCCGATATTGATTCATTGTATGGTGTTTTCCGGCGCTGCAAGGGGGAGCACAATGCGAAAACGGACGTCGCCCGCGCTGTCGTCTACCAGCTGAAGTTCGCCCTGCATACGGCGGATACAGTCTCTGGCAATGCTCAGGCCAAGACCGGTGCCTTTTACCGCGCCCTTGCGCTGGTGGCTCCCCTGGTAAAAAGGCTCAAAAATCATGGCTCTTTCCGCGTCAGGAATCGGCGTGCCGGTGTTGGCGACGTCGATAAAGACGCGTGTGCCCTGGAGAGTGCTCTGGATGTAAATGTTACCGGATTCAGCGCCGTAGTGCACCGCATTGGAATAAAGATTATCCAGCACGCTCATCAACAACATCGGCTCCGCCAGGCAGGTCGGGGCGTCGAGTTTCACCCCGGTATGCATCATTTTAGCCCGTGCTGGCAAACTGTGGGCGGAGAGGACCATTTCGACCAGCGGTGCCAGCTCAACGCTTTCCAGATCCACCGCCCCGTCAGCCAGTTTACGGTTGTAGTCCAGCAACTGCTCAATCAGTTTTTGCAGATTACGACTGCTGTTATCGAGGATCGCCACCACCTCCTGCTGCTCGGCGGTGAGCGGCCCGACGACCTCGTCGGCCAGCAGCTCGGTGCCTTCACGCATGCTGGCAAGGGGCGTTTTTAGCTCGTGGGATAGGTGACGCAGAAACTGGTGGCGCTGGGATTCGAGCCAGGCCAGCCGTTCGCTGAGCCAGATAATACGCTGCCCGACGGAGCGCAGTTCGCGCGGCCCGCTGAACACGGCCTGATTGCTCAGCGCTCTGCCCTCGCCCAGCCGGTTAATCATCCGCTCCAGGCCTTTAACCGGGCCGATAATCATCCGGGTAAACAGCAGAACCATCGTCAGGCTGACGAGAAACAGAACCAGCGCCTGCCAGCCAAAGAACTGGCCGCGCTCGGCAATTTCCTGCTGGAGCTGCTGGCCGCGGGAAAAGACCACCGTGCGGGTGGCCTGCACCATCTCGGTATTGGCGCTGGCAAACCCTTCCAGCCACGCTGAGGCCTGCGCATCCGGCCCGCTGTTGTGACACTGGATCTTCGCCAGATCGTTCAGACTCTGGCGCAGGCTCTGCCAGATTTTCTCATCCGGCAGCACGCCCGCGTGAGCGTCGAGCATTTCAGAATAGCGTTTACGCTGGTTCTGGTAGACACGCGCCAGGGTGGGATCGTCGAGCACGCAGTACTGGCGATAGCTACGCTCCATCTCAAGCGCCGCGTTAGTCATGGCTTCGCTGCGGCGGGCGTCGATAAGCGTCGTTCGGTTAGTCAGCGCGGCCTGGGCGCTGAGCGCGTTAAGGCTCTGCCACGCCTGCCAGGCAAGCACCAGCAGCGGCAGTAAGATCAACAGAAAGGCCAGCATCACCAGCTGGCGTAACGAACGGGGAAAAAGGGACCAGCGCTTCACGGAAATCGTCTCACTGTCATCGGCTTTCATGGGATGCTAACTGAGGTCGCCGTCCGGTTAAAGCCCTGATTACGCTAAACCCGGAAAGCAGAAACAACAAAGCCAGGCGCAGGCCTGGCTTTGTTATGGAATAAGGCGGTGCCTAACTCAACGTTTCGCCCGATGGTTGATAAAGCAAAGCAATTATCAGAAGTTGGACGGCAGGCACCTTTTTGTGCGTCATTCGAAGTTTATGTAGCACGTCCCGAAGGGGCTGACATAAGAAGGTGAATGAGCCACTGGTTATTATTATGCATCATCCGTGCCACAATACAAATAAATTTATTAACGCGTTGTTTTACATTGATTTTATAAATGAATCACAAAACACATAACTGACTAATTATTAACCATGGCGTCTCTTTTTAGCGACACCCTGCAGGAGCTTTCATACCCAGCTTTAAAATCAACAAGTTAAATGTCTCCTTTTGGAGACACCTTCAGGCAGTCCCTGTCTGCAAAAACCGACACATAAAAAAAGCCCTCCGCTCTCGCGAAGGGCCTTCTGTGACGTCAGGGCTTAGCCCAGCTGCTTACGGGCATTGCGGAAGATACGCATCCACGGGCTGTCCTCGCCCCAGTTTTCCGGGTGCCAGGAGTTGCTGACGGTGCGGAATACGCGCTCCGGGTGCGGCATCATGATGGTCGCACGGCCATTTTCGCTGGTTACCGCGGTGATCCCGTTCGGAGAGCCGTTCGGGTTCGCCGGATAGGTCTGGGTCACTTTACCGAAGTTATCGACATAGCGCAGTGCCACCAGGCCTTTGCTCTCCAGCGCGGCCAGATGGGCATCATCACGCACTTCAACGCGGCCTTCGCCGTGGGAAACGGCAATCGGCATCTGCGATCCGACCATGCCCTGCAGCAGCAACGACGGGCTCTGGGTGATTTCCACCAGGCTGAAACGCGCTTCAAAGCGATCGGAATGGTTGCGCACAAAGCGCGGCCACAGCTCGCTGCCCGGGATCAGCTCGCGCAGATTCGACATCATCTGACAGCCGTTACAGACGCCCAGCGCCAGCGTCTGCGGACGGTGGAAGAAGGTTTCGAACTCATCGCGCACGCGGCTATTGAAGAGGATCGATTTCGCCCAGCCTTCACCCGCACCCAGCACGTCCCCGTAGGAGAAGCCGCCGCAGGCCACCAGCGCCTGGAAGCTCTCAAGCCCGGTACGTCCTGCCAGCAGGTCGCTCATATGCACGTCAATCGCATCGAAGCCGGCACGGTGGAACGCCGCCGCCATCTCAACGTGGGAGTTGACGCCCTGCTCTCGCAGTACGGCCACTTTCGGACGCGCGCCGGTCGCAATATAAGGCGCAGCCACATCGTCGTTAATGTCGAAAGAGAGCTTAACGTTCAGACCCGGATCGCGGTCGTGGGTTTTCGCCTCGTGTTCCTGATCGGCGCACTCCGGGTTATCGCGCAGGCGCTGCATCTGCCAGGTGGTTTCCGCCCACCAGGTACGCAGGGTGGTACGGCTTTCGCTGAATACCGGCTGACCGTCAGCGGTAATCACAAAGCGATCTCCAGCGGTTGCCGTGCCCAGATAGTGGACGCACTCTGCCAGACCGTGGGCGCTGAGGGTCGCCTCAACCGCTTCACGATCCGCTGCGCGAACCTGAATCACCGCACCCAGCTCTTCATTAAACAGCGCCGCCAGACGGTCTTCGCCGAGCGCCGCAATATCCGCTTCAACGCCGCAGTGGCCGGTAAAGGCCATTTCCGCCAGGGTCACCAGCAGGCCGCCGTCGGAACGGTCATGGTAGGCCAGCAGTTTACGGGCGGCGACCAGCGCCTGAATGGCGTCGTAGAAGCCTTTCAGCTGCGCGCTGCTGCGCACGTCGGCAGGCTTGTCGCCCAGCTGACGATAGACCTGCGCCAGCGCGGTCGCGCCGAGAGCGTTGTTGCCCTGACCGAGGTCGATCAGCAGCAGGGCGTTATCTTCGGTCGAGAGCTGCGGCGTAATGGTGGCACGCACATCTTCCACGCGGGCGAAGGCGGTGATCACCAGCGACAGCGGCGAGGTCATCTCGCGCTGCTCGTTACCTTCCTGCCAGCGGGTTTTCATCGACATGGAGTCTTTACCCACCGGAATGGTCAGGCCCAGGGCCGGACACAGCTCCTCACCGACAGCTTTAACCGCCGCATACAGGCCGGCGTCTTCACCCGGATGGCCTGCAGCAGACATCCAGTTAGCGGAAAGCTTAATACGTTTGATATCGCCAATTTGCGTCGCGGCGATGTTAGTCAGCGCCTCACCGACCGCCAGACGGGCGGAGGCGGCGAAGTCCAGCAGCGCGACCGGAGCGCGTTCGCCCAACGCCATCGCTTCGCCATAGTAGCTGTCGAGGCTGGCGGTGGTGACCGCGCAGTTCGCCACCGGAACCTGCCACGGACCGACCATCTGGTCGCGGGCAACCATCCCTGTCACGGTACGGTCGCCAATGGTCACCAGGAAGGTTTTCTCCGCGACCGCAGGCAGATGCAGAACGCGATTAACCGCCTCGGCGACGGTGATGCCCTGCTGCGCAAAGGCTTCGCCTTTCGCCGTCAGCGTCTGCACGTCGCGGGTCATTTTTGGCGTCTTGCCGAGCAGCACATCCAGCGGCATATCGATCGGCTGGTTGTCAAAATGACTGTCGTTAAGGGTCAGATGCAGCGCTTCGGTCGCTTCACCAATCACCGCATAAGGCGCGCGCTCGCGGCGGCACAGCTCATCAAACAGCGGCAGCTGGTCTGCTGCCACCGCCATGACATAGCGTTCCTGGGATTCGTTACACCAGATTTCCAGCGGGCTCATGCCCGGCTCGTCGCTGAGGATATCGCGCAGGGAGAAACGACCGCCGCGGCCGCCGTCGCTGACCAGCTCCGGCATGGCGTTAGAGAGACCGCCCGCGCCCACGTCGTGGATAAACAGAATCGGGTTGGCATCGCCCAGCTGCCAGCAGCGGTCGATCACTTCCTGGCAGCGACGCTCCATTTCCGGGTTGTCACGCTGAACGGACGCAAAGTCGAGGTCGGCATCGGACTGACCTGAGGCCATTGAGGAGGCTGCCCCACCGCCAAGACCGATGTTCATGGCCGGACCGCCCAGCACGATCAGTTTCGCGCCGACGACGATCTCACCTTTCTGCACGTGCTCGTCGCGAATGTTACCGATCCCGCCCGCCAGCATAATCGGCTTGTGGTAGCCGCGCAGCTCTTCGCCGTTGTGGCTGGTGACTTTCTCTTCGTAGGTACGGAAGTAGCCGTTCAGGGCCGGACGGCCAAACTCGTTGTTAAACGCAGCGCCGCCCAGCGGGCCGTCGGTCATAATATCCAGCGCGCTGACGATACGATCAGGCTTACCGAAGTCCTCTTCCCACGGCTGTTCAAAGCCAGGGATACGCAGGTTAGAGACCGAGAAGCCGACCAGGCCTGCTTTCGGCTTCGCGCCGCGACCGGTCGCGCCTTCATCGCGGATCTCGCCGCCGGAGCCCGTTGCCGCACCCGGCCACGGAGAGATGGCGGTCGGGTGGTTGTGGGTTTCCACCTTCATCAGGATATGCGCCTGCTCCTGATGGTACGCGTAGCGACCGGCTTCGTGGTCGGCAAAGAAACGCCCTACTTCAGACCCTTCCATTACCGCGGCGTTGTCTTTATAGGCCGACAGAACGTGGTCCGGGGTCTGCTCGAAGGTGTTTTTGATCATTTTGAACAGCGATTTCGGCTGCTGTTCACCGTCAATGATCCAGTCGGCATTGAAGATTTTGTGGCGGCAGTGCTCAGAGTTCGCCTGCGCGAACATATAGAGCTCGATATCGTTCGAGTTGCGGCCCAGGCGGGTAAACGCATCCTGTAGGTAGTCGATTTCGTCTTCCGCCAGCGCCAGGCCAAGACGCAGGTTGGCGTCAATCAGCGCCTGGCGGCCCTGCCCCAGCAGATCAACGCTCTGTACCGGCGCAGGCTGGTGGTGGGCAAAGAGTTTTTCCGCCTCTTCCAGCGCGTCGAATACGCACTCCATCATACGGTCGTGCAGCTCTGCGGCAACATCCTGCCACTGTTCGGCGCTCAGGGTCGGGGCATCAATAGAGTACGCCACGCCGCGTTCCAGTCGGCTCACCTGATTCAGGCCGCAGTTATGGGCGATGTCGGTTGCTTTTGAAGACCAGGGGGAGATGGTGCCAGGACGCGGGGTCACCAGCAGCAGTTTGCCGGAAGGGGTATGGCTGCTCAGGCTCGGACCATACTTTAACAGGCGCGCCAGTCGCGCATGTTCATCTTCACTCAGGGACGCATTCAGGTCGGCAAAATGGACATACTCAGCGTAAATGTTGCTTACCGGAAGGTTGGCCGCCTGGAATCGTGCCAGCAGTTTGTTAATACGAAATGCAGACAGTGCAGGCGAACCACGCAGAATTTCCATCATAAGTCTCTCGTCTTCTAAGCGCCGGGGCGCTTTAAGTGTGCGCAAGGGGGGAAAACGGGCGTTATTATAAAGAATCCTGGCTCTCGACGAAACCGTTTGCGTCGAAATAAAATCAACGCGTTTTTTTACCATTCTATGTGGCCCACATCGCGAATTAGTTGCCAACTGACGCAATGTTAAGCAAAATGCCGCTCATTCACCTCCAGGCTCTTCAACTTTTTATGGCTACGGTACGCTGAGGCTTAGCACGACGCAGAGAATTAACTAATTGAAAAAATTAAAGATTAATTATCTGCTCATCGGCATGGTTACGCTGCTGCTGGCAGGGGCCCTATGGCCTTCGATCCCCTGGTTCGGCAAAGCCGAAAACCGTATCGCCGCGATTCAGTCGCGGGGAGAGCTGCGCGTCAGTACCATTGTTTCACCGGTCACCTATACCGACGTCAACGGCAAAGTGATCGGCCTGGACTATGAGCTGGCCCAACACTTTGCCGATTATCTCGGCGTAAAGCTGACGATTACCGTGCGCCAGAATATTAACCAGCTGTTCGACGACCTGGATAACGGCGACGCGGATCTGCTGGCCGCCGGTCTGGTCTACAACAGCGAGCGCGTTAAAAACTATCAGCCAGGCCCAACCTATTACTCGGTCTCTCAGCAGCTGGTTTATCGCGTCGGCAACTATCGCCCGCGCTCGCTGGCGACGGTCAACGCGCAGCAGCTGACGATTGCGCCCGGGCACGTGGCGATCAACGACCTGAAGGCGTTAAAAGCGGATAAATATCCGGACCTCAGCTGGACCGTTGACGACAAACGCGGCACCCTTGGCCTGCTGGAAGCGGTAACTGATGGCCAGCTCGACTACACCGTCTCCGATTCCGTGGCGATCGGCCTGTTCCAGCGCGTGCACCCTGAGCTGGCGGTAGCGCTGGATATCACCGATGAACAGCCGGTGACCTGGTTTAGCCAGCTTGATGATGACAATACCCTGTCGGCGGCGATACTCGACTTTTTTAGCATTATTAATGAAGACGGTACCCTCTCACGTCTGGAAGAGAAGTATCTCGGCCACGGGGCCGGTTTTGACTATGTCGATACCCGCACTTTCCTGCGTGCGGTAGACAGCACCCTGCCCGATCTGCAGCCGATGTTTGAGAAATACGCGGAGCATATCGACTGGCGACTGCTGGCCGCTATTTCTTATCAGGAATCCCACTGGGATCCGCAGGCCACCTCGCCTACCGGCGTGCGCGGTCTGATGATGCTGACCCGCAATACCGCCCAGAGCCTCGGGATTATTGACCGTACCGATGCCGAGCAGAGCATCAGCGGCGGCGCGCGCTATCTGAAAGATATGATGGATAAAGTCCCGAGTACGGTCCCGGAAGAGGAGCGGATCTGGTTTGCGCTGGCGGCCTACAATATGGGCTATGCCCACATGCTGGATGCGCGGGCGCTGACGGCGAAGCAGAAAGGGAATCCCGATAGCTGGACGGAAGTGAAGCAGCGTCTGCCGCTACTCAGCCAGAAGGCCTGGTACAGTAAGCTGACCTACGGCTACGCCCGGGGCCATGAAGCCTATGCCTATGTGGAAAATATCCGCAAATACGAAATCAGCCTGGTCGGCTATCTGCTGGAAAAAGAGAAAATGGCGGAGAAAGCGCTGCAGCTTTCTGCCGGTTACCCGGCAGTGTCGCCGGGTGAAGTGAAATATGCCGGTTCCGGCGTGCTGCCGTTTGTCGCTTACACCCCGGATGAAGCCTTCGACAGACTGCGACTGACGATCCCACCCGCGCTGATGGAACCGCCGTCGGCTAGATAATATCTTTGTCTGACTGCTCAGCCTGTTTCAGCGCCTTTTTCTGCGCCCTGCGGTGGCGGAAAAAGTCGCTGAGCAGAGCGGAACACTCATCGGCAAGCACGCCTTCCGTAATCTCCACCCGATGATTCATCCCCGGATGATGCAGTACATCCATCAGGGAACCGGCCGCACCGGTTTTCGCATCCCGCGCGCCGAATACCAGCCGTCCGACGCGGCCATGCACCATCGCCCCGGCGCACATCACGCAGGGTTCGAGAGTGACATAGAGCGTCGTTTCCAGCAGGCGATAGTTTTGCAGCACCAGCCCGCCCTGGCGCAGGGCCATAATTTCCGCATGCGCGGTCGGATCGTGGTGGCCAATCGGCCGGTTCCAGCCTTCGCCAATGGCCCGGTTATCGTGAACCAGTACCGCACCCACAGGAACCTCGCCCTCTTCCCAGGCGCGCCGGGCCAGCCGAAGCGCGTGGCGCATCCAGTATTCATGGTTTAGTTCACTATCCGACACGGTAAGCACTCCAGATGAAAAAGCGGGCCGCATTATACACATCGGCCCGCCAGGACAACCAGCTTATTCCAGCTGCTGCAGTTCACCGCTGGGGGTGACGCGCCAGCGATGCTGGCAGAAATAGAGCAGCGGGTTATCCTGGTTGCTGTCGCTGTAGCCGCTATAGAGTCGCAGCGGCGTGCCGATTTTTCGCTCCAGCTGGGCGACTTTTTCATGACCAAGGCAGCGTACCGTCAGCACCCAGCCGCCAAAGCGGCGGCTGTGCTGGCTGGCAATCAGATTAACGCGTGGCAGCCACGGGGTATCAAAGTAGACCTGCTGCACCAGCGGCTGCGGCGAGCCGGTGATCAGCCAGACATCGGCATCGGTGCTGGTCAGGTACTCCGTCAGGCGAGCGTGAACCACCGGGAAGGTGGTTACGTTATTGCGAAACCAGACCACAAATTTCGCTTCCAGCTCGCGCAGGCGCGCTTCGCTGTGACCAAAGGTGCAGCCCCACAGCAGCAGGCTCATCGGCCAGCGGGCGGCGCGGCCTTTTACCAGCAGCCCACCGCCAATGACCGGCAGCAGCAACAGCACAAGCAGCGCATTGATCGGCTGATGACGCAGCAAAAAGCGCAGAAAACTGCCAAACATATCCTGCTGATGCAGCGTGCCATCCAGGTCAAAAAAAACCACACGACGCTCGTTCGTTGCCAAACCTTACTCCTCTGGATCGTTAAACCCTAACAGCCAGGTAAACAGGAACCCGGCAATAACCGCTACTAAATAGCCTAACAGATAGAGCACGACTTTTCCGGTAACTATCGTCATTGCCAGCGGCAGGCCGGAGATACCAAAGGTGATCACCGTCGCCACTTTACAGTAGCTGATGAGCGCCCCGCCAACCGCGCCGCCAAGACAGGCGGCGATAAACGGTTTGCCCAGCGGCAGGGTCACACCGAAGATCAGCGGCTCGCCAACCCCCAACAGTCCCACCGGCAGCGCACCTTTAATCACCTTTTTCAGACGGGCGTTGCGCGTTTTCATCAGCACGGCTATCGCTGCGCCGACCTGACCGACGCCAGCCATCGCCAGGATAGGCAGGAGCGCGTTATAGCCGTGCGCCTGGATCAACTCCACGTGGATAGGCACCAGGCCCTGATGCAGACCGGTCAGCACCAGCGGCAGGAATGTCCCCGCGAGGATCGCACCGACCAGCAGGCCGCCGCGATCGATAGCCCAGGTCGCGCCGTGGGCGATGGATTCTGCGATCCAGCCGCCCAGCGGCTGCAGTACCACGATCGCGACCGTCCCGGCGATCAGCGTGGTCAGCAGCGGATTGAGGATCAGCTCGAGAGAGCCCGGCAGCAGGTTGCGCAGTCGGCGCTCGATCCAGCACATCAGCACCACCACCAGCAGCACGGCGATCACCCCGCCGCGTCCCGGCTGCAGCGCCTCACCAAACAGCGTGATCTGCGCCAGCTGCGGGCTGGAGAGGATCCCGGCCATCACGCCGCCCATCGCCTGTGAACCCCCGAAGACTTTGGCGGTATTAACCCCTACCAGAATATTCATAATGGCGAAGACCGCGCTGCCGAAGATCGCCAGCAGGCCCAGCATATTTGGATACTGAGTCGCGAAATCGCCGACGATATCCGGCCGTTTAAGGATATTGATGATACCGGTAATCAGACCCGAGGCGATAAACGCCGGGATCAGCGGGATAAAGACATTCGCCAGCTGGCGCAGCGCATCGCTCATCGGGGCTTTGTACTTCGCCTTGGCCTGCGCCTTGTTACGCTCAATATCGTCCGTCACCGCATTATCCTGAGGAGCCGTTATCAGGCTGCGCATCGCATCCACCACCTGCGCCGCCTTTCCCGGTCCGACGATCAGCTGGTGCTGCTCGCCCTGCTTAACGTAGCCGCTGACGCCGGGCAGCTTACGCAGCCGGGGCAGATCCATCTGCGCCTCGTCCCGCACCTCAATGCGTACCCGCGTCATGCAGTTTTCCAGCCGTTCAATATTATTCTGACCGCCGATGCCCTGCAGGATCTCGCGGGCAAGCGCTGCTGCTTTGTCCATATCCGCCTCTTTTTAGTTTTCCAGTGCCGCGCGTAAAAATCCCTGGTGCGCGTCGAGTCTGAGCCTGGCCGCCGCCGCGTCCAGCCCGGTTAAGACCATCAGAATGGCCGGTTTGACCTCATGATCCGTTTGCTCCAGCACCGCTTCCGCCTCTTCACGCGTGGTTCCCGTGGCCTCCACGACCATTCGGCAAGCTCTGTCCATCAGCTTGATATTGGTCGCTTTCATATCCACCATCAGGTTCTGGTACACCTTGCCGAAGCGGATCATCGCCCCGGTGGAGATCATATTCAGCACCAGTTTCTGCGCCGTCCCGGATTTAAGCCGCGTGGAGCCGGTTAAGGCTTCCGGCCCAACCACCGGGGAGATAGCAATGTCCGCTTCACGGGCAATCGGCGAATCCGGGTTGCAGGAGATAGCGACCGTCGCGCAGCCCACTTTGCGGGCCCAGGCCAGGCCGCCAATCACATAGGGTGTACGGCCAGAGGCGGCCAGTCCGACGACCAGATCTTCCGCACGCAGCTCCAGCGCCTGCAGATCGTCCGCGCCCAGCTGGGCATTATCCTCAGCGCCCTCCACGGCTTTCAGCAGCGCGCCCGGTCCTCCGGCAATCAGGCCGATCACCAGCCCGTGCGGTACGCCAAAGGTCGGCGGACATTCCGAGGCGTCGAGCACGCCCAGACGCCCGCTGGTGCCCGCGCCCATATAGATCAGACGACCGCCCGCCCGCAGCGCTGCTCCGGCCGCATCCACCGCACGCGCCACATCGGGTAAAGTGGCTTTTACCGCCTGCGCAACCAGCGTATCCTGTTGATTAAAGCGGTTAACGAGCTCGATTGTTGTCAGCGCGTCCAGATCCATCGTCTGCGGGTTACGCGTTTCTGAAATCAGCGATCCAAGATTCATATTTGACCCTTTTTGAATATTTAATTCATAATAACCACCATGACGTGGAATATAAAATTCATTCGTTGGTGTCAGAACACAAAGTTGCTGTTACTGTCACATTTTTACCCCGGAGCCTCCATGAACTGTTTGATCCGCATTCGTCAGCGATACCCAGGCCTGGCGCAAAGCGATAAGAGACTGGCCGACTTCCTGCTGGACAAGCCCGATCGCGCCCGCCATCTCAGCTCGCAGCAGCTGGCCGTGGAGGCCGGTGTCAGCCAGTCCAGCGTGGTCAAGTTCGCGCAAAAAATGGGGTTTAAGGGCTTTCCGGCGCTCAAGCTGGCGCTGAGCGAGGCGCTGGCCAGCAGTCCGACGCCGCACTCTGTGCCGGTCCATAACCAGATCCGCGGCGACGATCCGCTGCGCCTGGTCGGCGAGAAGCTGATTAAAGAGAATCTGGCCGCCATGCATGCCTCGCTTGACGTCAACAGCGAAGATAAGCTGCTGGAAAGCGTTGCGCTGCTGCGCGATGCCCGGCGTATCGTCTTAACCGGGATCGGCGCGTCCGGCCTGGTGGCGCGCAATTTCGGCTGGAAGCTAATGAAGATAGGGCTGAATGCGGTGGTGGAGCAGGATATGCACGCCCTGCTGGCGACGGTACAGGCGATGGCACCGGAAGATGTGCTGCTGGCGATCTCCTACAGCGGCGAGCGGCGTGAAATTAATCTCGCGGCAGATGAAACCCTGCGCGTGGGCGGTAAGATCCTGGCGATCACCGGCTTTACCCCTAACGCGCTACAGCAGCGGGCCACGCACTGCCTCTATACCATCGCCGAAGAGCAGGCCACGCGCAGCGCGGCGATCTCGTCCACCAGCGCGCAGATGATGCTGACCGATCTGCTGTTTATGGGGCTGGTTCAGCAGGATCTGGAGCGCGCGCCGGAGCGGATCCGCCACAGCGAAGCGCTGGTTAAAAAGCTGGTCTGAGCAGGGAATGCGCGTATAATGCCCGCCCTGTTTGTGTTGTTTCTGAGAGTTTCCCGATGGCGCTGTTAATCACCAAAAAATGCATAAATTGCGATATGTGCGAACCGGAGTGCCCGAATGAGGCCATTTCGATGGGTGACAGCATTTATGAGATTAACAGCGACCGCTGCACCGAGTGCATCGGCCACTATGAAACGCCGACCTGCCTGAAAGTGTGCCCGATCCCCAATACGATTGTGAAGGACCCGGCACGGGTCGAGACCGAAGAAGTGCTGTGGGACAAGTTTGTCCTGATGCACCACGCCGATAAGATTTAACGACTTTCGATAATCACGGTCGCGCAGGCGTAGTGGCGTTCATCGGCCAGGGTAACGTGAATCGACCCGACGCCCAGCTTTTCCGCCAGCCGCTGCGCTTCTCCCCACAGCCGTAACCGCGGTTTGCCCAGCTCGTCGTTAAACACCTCAAACTGATTAAACGCCAGTCCGTTGCGAATACCGGTGCCAAAGGCCTTCGCCGCCGCCTCTTTAACCGCAAAGCGTTTCGCCAGGAAACGGACGGGCTGCTGATGAGACTCCCAGATAGCCCATTCGTTTTCGCTGAGTACGCGCTTCGCCAGCCGATCCCCGCTGCGGCCAATCACCGCTTCAATGCGGGCGATTTCGACAATGTCGGTTCCCAGCCCCAGAATAGCCATTAGCGACGCGCTTCCAGCATCAGGCGTTTCATTTCGCTGACCGCCTCTTTCAGGCCGCTCATCACCGCCCGGCCAATAATGGCATGGCCGATATTCAGCTCGTGCATCTCCGGCAGCGCGGCAATAGCCTGCACGTTGTGGTAGGTCAGACCGTGGCCCGCATTGACCTTCAGCCCGAGACTTGCCGCATATGTCGCGGCTTTAGCGATACGCGCCAGCTCCTGCGCCTGAGCGGCTTCGTCTTTGGCATCGGCATAGCAGCCGGTATGAATCTCAATATAAGGCGCGCCCACCTCGGCAGCCGCTTTGATCTGCTCTGCATCGGCGTCGATAAACAGCGATACCAGGATCCCTGCATCGGCCAGGCGCTGACAGGCGTCGCGCATTTTGTCCCGCTGACCGGCTACGTCCAGCCCGCCTTCGGTGGTGACTTCCTGACGCTTTTCCGGCACCAGGCAGCAGAAATGAGGCTTTGTCTCGCAGGCAATGGTCAGCATCTCTTCGGTGACCGCCATCTCCAGGTTCATCCGCGTATCCAGCGTCTGGCGCAGAACGCGCACGTCGCGGTCGGTGATATGGCGGCGATCTTCGCGCAGATGGACGGTGATCCCGTCAGCCCCGGCCTGCTCGGCAATAAAAGCCGCCTGGACCGGATCGGGATACGCGGTGCCACGGGCATTGCGCAGAGTAGCAATATGATCGATGTTGACGCCTAACAGTAATTCAGCCATGACAATCCTCAGATCCTGGAATTAAGAGCAATAGTTTAACGCGGTTTCGGCACAAACTGCCGGAACAGCTCCCGGCTTTTCAGCGGTTTGCCGCCAAGATACGGCTTCAGGGCGATGCGAGTAAAGCGTTTCGCCGCGCGCAGGGTGTCGCTGTCAGGAAATTCCCGTGCGGCCAGCGCCCGCAGATGACGTCCGGTAAAGGTGGCGTTATCGATAACCAGACTGGCAATAAAGCCTTTCTCTTCGCGGTAGCGATAGGTCATCACGTCATCCACTTCGTCACCGCTCCCCGCGCAGTGGAGGAAATCGACGCCGTAGCCCAGGTGACCCAGCAGCGCCAGCTCAAAGCGACGCAGGGCCGGTTCCGGCGAGCCTGTGGCGCCCGCCAGCATCTGGATACAGTTGAGGTAGTCGAAGAAGAGTTCGGAGAAGCGCGTTTCCTGTTCGAGGACGCGGGAGATCAGTTCGTTGACGTAGAGACCGCTATAGAGCGTGATACCGCTGAGCGGTAACGCCAGCGAAACGGGTTCGGCACTGCGCAGGGTTTTGACGTCGCCGCGCCCGCCAAAGCGGACCAGCAGAGGGGTAAAAGGTTGCAGAGCGCCTTTGAGGCTGGAGCGTTTTGAACGTGCGCCTTTTGCTACCAGGCGCACGCGACCCGACTCTTCCGTGAAGACGTCCAGCATCAGGCTGGTTTCGCTCCACGGACGGCTATGGAGGACAAATGCCCTTTGCCAGCCCTCCATCTTATTCGTCGTCTTTAAAGATCGTCTACATAGCCGAGACTGCGCAGGGCGCGTTCGTCATCGGCCCAGCCAGATTTCACTTTTACCCACAGCTCAAGGTAAACGCTGGCTTCGAACATCTCTTCCATATCCTTACGCGCTTCGATACCGATGGTTTTGATCTTGGCCCCTTTGTTGCCGATCACCATCTTCTTCTGACCTTCACGCTCAACGAGGATCAGACCGTTGATGTCATACCCGCCGCGTTCGTTGGTCTGGAAGCGTTCGATCTCTACGGTCACCGAATACGGCAGCTCCGCACCGAGGAAACGCATCAGTTTCTCACGGATGATTTCGGAGGCCATAAAGCGCTGGGAACGGTCGGTGACGTAGTCTTCCGGGAAGTGATGGGTCGCTTCCGGCAAATGCTTACGCACGATGCTCGCGATGGTATCCACGTTAGTACCGGTTTCCGCAGACAGCGGCACGATATCGAGGAAGTTCATCTGGCTCGCCAGGAACTGCAGGTGCGGCAGCAGGTCGGCTTTTTCCTGAACATTGTCTACTTTGTTGACCGCGAGGATCACCGGCGCTCTACCGCCGCGCAGTTTGTTGAGCACCATTTCGTCATCGGCGGTCCAACGGGTGCCTTCAACGACAAAGATGATCAGCTCAACGTCACCAATGGAGCTGCTGGCCGCCTTGTTCATCAGGCGGTTGATAGCGCGCTTTTCTTCCATGTGCAGGCCGGGGGTGTCCACGTAGATTGCCTGATACGGCCCTTCGGTGTGGATACCGACGATGCGGTGACGCGTGGTCTGCGCTTTACGGGAAGTAATAGAAATCTTCTGCCCGAGCAGCTTGTTCAGCAGGGTGGATTTGCCAACGTTGGGACGACCCACGATGGCTGCAAATCCGCAGTAACTTTTTTCTTCGCTCATTCCAGCTCCAGTTTTTTCAGCGCCTGTTCGGCGGCAGCCTGCTCCGCCTTACGACGGCTGGAACCCGTGCCAACTACCGGTTCACTCAGGCCGCTGACCTGGCAGTGGATAGTAAATTCCTGATCGTGTGCTTCGCCACGGACCTGCACCACCAGATAAGACGGCAGCGGCAGATGGCGACCCTGCAAATACTCCTGCAAACGGGTTTTCGGATCTTTTTGCTTATCGCCCGGACTGATTTCGTCCAGACGGGTCTGATACCAGCTCAGTATCAGTTTCTCAACGCTCTGAATATCGCTGTCGAGGAACACGCCGCCAATCAGCGCTTCCACGGTGTCCGCCAGAATCGACTCACGGCGGAAGCCGCCGCTTTTCAGCTCGCCCGGCCCCAGTCGCAGACACTCGCCAAGCTCAAACTCGCGACCGAGCTCCGCCAGCGTATTACCGCGAACCAGCGTCGCGCGCATACGACTCATATCCCCTTCATCCACTCGCGGGAAGCGGTGATAGAGTGCGTTGGCGATAACGTAGCTTAAAATGGAGTCTCCCAGAAACTCCAGACGCTCATTGTGTTTGCTGCTGGCACTGCGATGAGTTAATGCCTGTTGCAACAACTCCTGATGAGTAAAAGTGTAGCCCAGCTTCCGCTGGAGCCGATTAATTACGATGGGGTTCATGCGATACCAATAAATGAATGCGTCAACAATGCAGCACACGAAACCGACCTGAGTCAATCAACGCGCTTTCGTGTGCCGTGGCTCCCGGGGGAGACAACCTGAATACCGTTACAATAGCGGGGAATATTCTATACGCAACGACCGGGGTTGTCGTTAGCCAGATGGGATTTATGTACTAAATATTTCGGCTGCGGTCATTATGACCGCAGCCGAACAAATTAGTGAATGCCGCCAATGCGTTTCAGACGCACGCCGGTGGGCCATTCACCTTCCTGTTTTTCGAAGCTCATCCAGATAGCCGTCGCTTTACCGACCAGGTTCCGCTCCGGCACAAAGCCCCAATAGCGGCTGTCCGCGCTATTATCGCGGTTATCACCCATCATAAAGTAGTGGCCCGGTGGAACAACCCAGGTCGCCAGCTGCTGGTCCTGCTGGCGGTAGTACATACCCAGCTGATCCTGAACGATCGGTACGGTCAGAATATTGTGGGTCACATCGCCAAGGGTCTCTTTACGCGCGGCCAGGCGAACGCTGCTTTCACGGCTTTCGCCCGGAGGAAGCTGGAAGAAGCCGCTGCTGGTTTCCCCACGGTTGCTGCGTGCGAAGGTCTGGACAAAATCACTGGCCTGCACGTCAGAATAGGTCACCGCCAGCGCACTGCCGCAGGCCTGCCCGGAAGGACAGCCCGGCTGAATGGTGACTTCTTTCGAGACCGGATTATAAGTAACTTTATCTCCCGGCACGCCCACCGCACGCTTGATGTAGTCGAGGCGCGGGTCTTCAGGATATTTGAAGACCACGATATCCCCGCGCTTCGGATGCCCGGTTTCGATCAGCGTATTCTGGTAAATCGGGTCTTTAATCCCGTAGGCGAATTTCTCCACCAGGATAAAGTCGCCGATCAGCAGAGTTGGCATCATCGAGCCTGACGGGATCTGGAAAGGTTCGTAGATAAACGAACGCACCACCAGCACAATCGCCAGAACCGGGAACACGGAGGCGCCGGTTTCCAGCCAGCCCGGTTTCGGGCCGACTTTTTTCAGCGTTTTAGGATCCAGCTGGTCGCCGGTCGCAGCCTGCGCGGCGGCCTGACGCTCCCGACGTTTTGGTGCAAATACAAATTTATCGACGCACCATAAAAGCCCTGTCACCAGCGTTGCAATCACCAGAATCAGGGCAAACATATTCGCCATGCCAACTCCTTAGGGTTTATTTGCCGTCTTTGCCAACGTGCAGAATGGCGAGGAACGCTTCCTGCGGCAGTTCGACGTTGCCGACCTGCTTCATGCGTTTCTTACCGTCTTTCTGTTTCTGCAACAGTTTCTTCTTACGGCTTACGTCACCACCGTAGCACTTCGCCAGTACGTTTTTACGCAGCTGTTTAACCGTAGAACGGGCGATGATATGGGTGCCGATAGCGGCCTGAATGGCGATATCAAACTGCTGACGCGGGATCAGCTCTTTCATTTTCTCCACCAGCTCACGACCGCGGTACGGCGCGTTGTCGCGGTGGGTGATCAGCGCCAGCGCATCCACGCGTTCGTTGTTGATCAGCACGTCCACGCGCACCATGTCCGAGGTCTGGAAGCGCTTGAAGTTGTAATCCAGCGACGCATAGCCGCGGGAGGTGGACTTCAGACGGTCGAAGAAGTCGAGGACCACTTCCGCCATCGGGATCTCATAGGTCAGCGCAACCTGATTGCCGTGGTAGACCATGTTGGTCTGCACGCCGCGTTTTTCCACGCACAGGGTCATTACGTTGCCGAGATACTCCTGCGGCAGCAGCATATGACACTCCGCGATCGGTTCGCGTAGCTCAGAAATATTGTTCAGCGCCGGCAGCTTGGAAGGGCTGTCAACGTAGACCGTCTCTTTACCGGTGGTCTCGACTTCGTAGACCACCGTCGGTGCCGTGGTGATCAGTTCCAGGTCGTATTCACGCTCCAGACGCTCCTGAATGATCTCCATGTGCAGCAGGCCGAGGAAGCCGCAGCGGAAGCCGAAGCCCAGCGCCGTGGAGCTTTCCGGTTCGTAGAACAGGGAAGCATCGTTCAGGCTCAGTTTACCCAGCGCGTCGCGGAAGGATTCATAGTCATCGGAGCTAATCGGGAACAGACCAGCATAAACCTGCGGCTTCACTTTCTTAAAGCCAGGCAGGGCTTTGTCTGCCGGGTTACGCGACAGGGTCAGGGTATCGCCGACCGGTGCGCCGAGGATGTCTTTGATCGCACAAACCAGCCAGCCTACCTCGCCACAATTCAGCTGGGTACGGTCAACCTGTTTCGGCGTGAAGATCCCCAGACGGTCCGCGTTATAGACCTGGCCGGTGCTCATCACTTTGACTTTGTCGCCCTTACGCAGGGTGCCGTTTTTCACACGCACCAGGGAGACAACGCCGAGGTAGTTATCGAACCAGGAGTCGATAATCAGCGCCTGCAGCGGCGCTTCCGGATCGCCTTCCGGTCCAGGAATGTCGCGCACCAGACGCTCAAGCACGTCCTGTACGCCGACGCCGGTTTTCGCCGAGCAGCGTACCGCGTCGGTGGCGTCGATACCGACGATGTCTTCGATTTCTTCAGCGACGCGTTCCGGATCGGCGGCAGGCAGGTCAATTTTGTTGAGAACCGGCACCACTTCCAGATCCATTTCGATCGCGGTGTAGCAGTTTGCCAGGGTCTGCGCTTCCACGCCCTGCCCGGCATCCACCACCAGCAGCGCGCCTTCACAGGCGGCCAGCGAACGGGAAACTTCATAGGAGAAGTCAACGTGGCCAGGGGTGTCGATGAAATTCAGCTGGTAGGTTTCACCGTCGGCGGCTTTAAAATCGAGCGTGACGCTCTGCGCCTTAATGGTGATCCCGCGCTCGCGCTCCAGATCCATTGAGTCGAGGACCTGGGCAGCCATTTCACGGTCAGAAAGCCCGCCGCAAATCTGGATAATACGGTCAGACAGCGTCGATTTACCGTGGTCGATATGAGCGATGATAGAAAAGTTGCGTATGTTCTTCATATATGGAGATTATTATGCCTTACGAATAACTTAGAGGCTTCGCGCAACGCGCTGTCTGAGCCCGACGTGTAGAGTCCGAAAACGCCGCATTCTACACTACATTGATGGGTTATGTCCTCCACTTGCACGCAAGGATCGCGGGCAGCGGGACTACGGGCTTATTTCGGCAGGTGAGGCATCAACGCGCAGCGCATCAGGTGGCAGACCAACGCTTAATATCACCGGCTGCCAGGCTTCTTTTTCCGCCAGCCGACGGGAAGCGCCACGGGCCAGCAGGAATCCACCGACGCCGCCGAGAATGCCGCCGCAAAGGGCAGCGAGATCGCTGGTGAAAAGCGCCTGGAACAGGCCACCCATGATAAAAAGCCCCACCAGCGGCGACATATAGACCAGCACCGCCGAGCCAAGCAGGCTCCCTTCGGCAATGCCTAATTCCACTTTTTGCCCGGCCACCAGCGGTGCCTGGCTCGGCACGCTGAGAGTATGCTGCGTCTGCGGTCCAAGCTTGTTCAGCACGCGTGTTCCGCAGCCCGAGCGGGAAGCACAGCTGCTGCAGGAGGACTGCACGTCACAGCTTACCAGCGCCTGTCCGTTATTCCAGGAGACTACCGTTGCCCACTCTTTAATCATTGCGCTGCCCTGAACTTAATACTGTCGGAAATACGTTTCGCCGTCTGCGGAGGCAGTTCGCCAAGCACCGAGATCTCTGCGCCGTTACGGACGCTGATAGTCACCGTGCGGCGGCCGGTACGCAGCATCTGATCGGTGCTGGACTGGGTGGCGCGATTCACGTTAATGGAGAAGCTGAACAGGCCATCGGAATAGAGGCGTGATTCAATTGGGCCTTCGACGGTTGGCAGCGGACGGCGGCTGCTGGAAACTTCCGTGAAGCCCTGTGGCAGCCAGGACGGCGCCCAGTTAAAGCTGACTTTGTCGCCAACCGGCACGGAGAGCTGCGGCGGTAGACTGGCAGCGGCAAGCTCCTGCATGCTCTTGTTCACCTGGGCACTGATGTTGAAATCAATAACCCGGAACTGTTCCAGGGCTTCGCCATCGCGATCCAGAAGATCGACACGCAGAGGCAGTTTGCTTTCGGCATCCAGCCAGACGGTGTAGCTGTAGCGGGTCCCGTCTCGCGCCACGACGCGAACCACTTCGCACATCCGGTCGGCAATACGGGTTCGGCCTACGGAGATAAAATCGTAGTAAGGCGTCAGGCGTTTGAAATCGGTATAGACCAGCGAAGGCAGCGAATCGACAATGTAGTCGCCGTTGAGCGTGAAAGGCTCCAGCCCCGGTTCGAAATAGCTGATCTCCGTGCCGCGCTGCACCACCTCACGACGCGGGCCATCGAGCTGAAGCAGCTGGGCCAGCGGCTGGTTATTCAGACGTGCGTGCTGATAGCGCAGAGATTCAACGCCTTGCTTATTGATGCTGACGAAAGAGAGTTCGTAATTGAGTGACTGACTGGCCTGGTACATCTCCTGCAACAACGCCCCGGACGAAACATCTGCCGAGGCGTTGAAGGGGAATAGCAGGCTACCCGTCACAAGTGACATGGCACACCAGAGTTGCTTCATTACTGCGATTGCGTTCCTAAAGTTTGGTTACCCGGCACCTGCACGGCAGCCTGCTGGGTTTGCGCCTGCTCAAGCTGAAGCTGTTCAGCGTGAAGGCGGCGCTGCAGTTCGTAATCCTGGAGCATAGCATTAATACGGCGGCGTTGCTCCTGAACCTGCTGTGGACCCGAACCGGCGCTGGCGGACACATCCGCAGGCACGCCCAGGCTCACCGGGCTGGCTTTGCCCATTATCGGCAGCGTGTTAAGCACCGGTGATTCAGCCTGCAATGTTGAGTCAGACTGTCCGTTATACTGCTGAACGCCAACGATCACCGCCAGTGAAACGCAGGCAGCAACGCCCATTTGCGTCAGCTGGCTCGCCCACGGACGTACTTTTGCCCAGAAAGGCATCTTCTGCCACTGATGCGGCGCGGGCTGAGCTTCAGGAATGAGCGGCGTCGTCACCTGGCGCAGCGGCTCTTGCTCAATAGCGGCCATCACGCGGGATGAGATATCGAAATGGAGGACATCGCTGGTATCGCCCCGGAGCGAGTCACGAATAAGGTGGTAACTCTCCCAGGTTTTTTGCATTTCAGGATTACGCGACAGCTCGCTGAGCAACTCGCTATCCAGCATTTCACCATCCATTAAAGCGGAAAGTTGTTCTTTCTGCATGCCTAATACCTTTTCCAGTATCCCGCTATCGTCAACGCCTGATTAGCGGTTGAACTTTATTATCAATAGCTTCTCGCGCACGGAAGATACGCGAACGAACCGTACCTACCGGGCAATCCATAATGGCGGCTATCTCTTCATAGCTCAGGCCATCCAGCTCCCGCAAGGTAATTGCCATGCGTAAATCTTCCGGAAGCGACTCGATGGTGCGAAAAACAATTTGTCTCAGCTCTTCTGACAACATTAAGTTCTCAGGGTTCGAAATTTCTTTCAGCGCCCCACCGCTTTCGAAGTTCTCCGCGTCATTCGCGTCGATATCGCTGGACGGCGGGCGGCGTCCCTGAGCAACCAGATAATTCTTCGCCGTGTTGACGGCAATACGGTACAGCCACGTATAAAAAGCGCTATCGCCCCGGAACGAATCCAGCGCGCGGTAGGCTTTGATAAATGATTCTTGCACCACGTCAGGCACATCGCCCGATGGCACATAGCGGGAAACCAGGCTCGCCACTTTATGCTGGTAGCGAACCACCAGTAAGTTGAAAGCTTTTTGGTCTCCCTTCTGGACCCGTTCTACCAGGACCTGGTCCGTTAACTGCTCGCTCATCCGAGGTAATATCTCCCCAAACCTTGTTTCCACGCGTCTTCAGAACGCCACTCCAATACTGCAAATACGAGCAAGCAGAGGATTAGAGCGTCAGTTGATTGTAAAGTTCCGTCACGCCTTTGTTTTTGTGTATCGTTTCGCAGCGATGCTTAATTATCACTCATTATACGTCCGCGCACTGCGAAGCTCGCACTTTCTGCCTGAAAAAGCACAAAGACGCCAGAAGAGTAACGTATGCCTGCTCTTTTTTCATCATAAAATCTGAGGGTAACGATTGGCTTCGCACTATTTCGTCTTTCTCTCAGGCGTCTTCTTCCTCCGCCTCCGTGTTTAGCGCACACAACAAAAATGAAAAAATAGCTGCCTGAACGACCATTGCGATGCTAAGCTCCGGTAACCATGTTTAGTAAATTAAACAAATACCATGAACGTAACACCTGAACTTTCCTGCGACGTGCTGATCGTTGGCAGCGGCGCAGCGGGACTGTCGCTGGCGCTTCGCCTGGCTGAACACAGCTCGGTTATTGTTTTGAGCAAGGGCCCGGTCAGCGAAGGCTCGACCTTTTATGCGCAGGGCGGGATCGCCGCCGTTTTTGATGAAACCGACAGCGTTGAATCTCACGTTGACGATACGCTGATTGCCGGTGCGGGGATCTGCGATCGCCACGCGGTCTCTTTCGTGGCCGGAAATGCCCGCCACTGCGTGCAGTGGCTGATCGATCAGGGCGTCCTGTTTGATACGCAGACCGGGGAAAATGGTGAAACCGCCTGGCATCTGACCCGCGAGGGCGGCCACAGCCATCGGCGTATCCTGCACGCCGCCGACGCGACCGGTAAAGCGGTGGCAACCACTCTGGTGAGCAAAGCCCTGAGTCACCCCAATATCCGCATTCTTGAGCGCTGTAACGCCGTCGATCTGGTTATCTCCGACAAGATTGGCCTGCCCGGTCCCCGACGCGCCGTGGGTGCCTGGATCTGGAACCGTAATAAAGAGTCGGTGGAAACCTGTCGGGCGGGATCGGTGGTGCTGGCGACCGGCGGCGCATCAAAGGTGTATCAGTATACGACCAACCCGGATATTGCCTCCGGAGACGGGATCGCCATGGCCTGGCGTGCGGGCTGCCGCGTGGCAAACCTTGAGTTTAACCAGTTTCATCCGACGGCGCTGTTTCATCCGCAGGCACGCAATTTTCTTCTTACCGAGGCGCTGCGCGGCGAGGGAGCCTGGCTCCTGCGTCCGGACGGTTCGCGTTTTATGCCGGACTTCGATGAGCGTGCCGAGCTGGCACCGCGTGATATCGTCGCCAGAGCTATCGATCATGAGATGAAGCGGCTCGGGGCAGACTGCATGTATCTGGATATCAGCCATAAGCCGGAAGCTTTTATTCGCCAGCATTTCCCGATGATTTACGAGAAGCTGCTCGGTCTGGGTATCGATCTGACTAAAGAGCCGGTCCCCGTCGTTCCCGCCGCCCACTATACCTGCGGCGGCGTGATGGTGGATGACTATGGCCGTACCGACGTTGACGGTCTGTACGCGATTGGCGAGGTGAGCTATACCGGGCTGCACGGCGCTAACCGTATGGCGTCAAACTCGCTGCTGGAGTGTCTGGTATACGGCTGGTCCGCCGCCGATGATATTCAGAAGCGACGGTCTGCCGGGCCTGAGCGGCCGCCGATCCCGGCCTGGGATGAGAGTCGGGTCGAAAACGCCGATGAGCGGGTGGTGATCCAGCATAACTGGCACGAACTGCGGCTGTTTATGTGGGACTACGTCGGGATTGTCCGCAGCACCAAACGGCTGGAGCGAGCGCTGCGCCGTATTACCATGCTGCAGCAGGAAATCGACGAGTACTACGCCCACTTTCGCGTCTCGAACAACCTTCTTGAGCTGCGTAATCTGGTGCAGGTCGCCGAGCTGATCGTCCGCTGTGCGCTACAGCGTAAAGAGAGCCGCGGGCTGCACTTTACGCTGGACTACCCGGACCTGCTGCCGACGTCGGGACCGTCAATTCTCTCGCCTCACATAAATAAATAGAACGGACGGGTCAGCGCGGTATAGGCTTCTGAGTATTGCTGATCCGGCCCGCGGATCGCCATCCGATCGCTAAAGCACTCCCCGGCGCGGGGAGAAAACGCCAGCAGCACCCGATGCGGTAGACGCGCATCGTTGTCCGCGATATCGGTGCGCAGCCGCAAATGCCAGCCCATCTCCAGCGCCTGCTGGGTGAAGACAGTGCCGATATTTTCCGGCAAGACCACGCAGAAAAAACCCTCTTCCGTAATACTGCTGGCGGCACAGGCCAGCAAGGCGCTATGCTCCAGTGACGACGTTGAACGCGCCCGATCACGCTGGGGTGTGGCGCATTCGACGCCTGGCGTAAAGTAAGGCGGATTGCTGACGATCAGATCATAACGCTGGGTTTGCTGCCCGACCCAGGACTGAATGTCCGCGGCGTGTACCTGAACACGCCCGGCCCAGGGAGAAGCCGCTGCATTTTCTCTGGCCTGTTCAGCCGCCTCACTGTCAATTTCAACGGCGTCCACGGTGACGGTGTCGTCGGTCCGCTGGGCCAGCATTAAGGCCAGCAGCCCGCTACCGGTACCGATATCGAGGATACGTTTGATTCGTGCGACGGGCGCCCATGCGCCCAGCAGGATCCCGTCGGTACCCACTTTCATCGCACAGCGATCGTGGGCGACAAAAAACTGTTTAAAGGTAAATCCATCACGACGCAGTGCGGAACCTGATTCAGACATCAAAAGCCACCTTTCTGGCAAAAAAAGGTCGATAGCATAGGGTAATGAACGATACCGGAGAAGCCTTAACCATACAAACAGATGAAGATTGTGGCCGTAACGTCTATAATCAGCGCCCCACACAGAGGTAGATAATGACTGTAACGACTTTTTCCGAACTCGAACTCGACGAGAGCCTGCTGGAAGCCCTCCAGAATAAAGGCTTCACACGCCCAACCGCCATTCAGGCTGCTGCCATTCCGCCTGCGCTAGAGGGGCGTGATGTGCTCGGTTCCGCGCCAACAGGCACCGGTAAAACGGCGGCATATTTGCTGCCGGTGTTGCAGCATCTTCTCGATTTTCCGCGTAAAAAATCCGGCCCGCCGCGTATTCTGATCCTGACACCGACCCGCGAGCTGGCCGTGCAGGTGGCAGAACACGCCCGCGAACTGGCGGCGAACACCCATCTGGATATCGCCACCATCACCGGCGGCGTGGCCTTTATGAATCACGCCGAAGTGTTCAGCGAAAACCAGGATATCGTGGTCGCGACGACCGGTCGCCTGATGCAGTACATCAAAGAAGAGAACTTTGACTGCCGCGCCGTTGAGACGCTGATCCTTGACGAAGCCGACCGTATGCTGGACCTCGGGTTCGCTCAGGACATCGAACATATTGCCGGTGAAACCCGCTGGCGCAAGCAGACCATGCTGTTTTCCGCGACCCTGGAAGGCAACGCCGTCAGCGATTTCGCCAAGCGCCTGCTGGAAGATCCGGTCGAAGTTTCCGCGACGCCGTCCACCCGCGAGCGTAAGAAAATTCATCAGTGGTACTACCGCGCCGACAACGCAGAGCACAAAACCGCCCTGCTGACCCACCTGTTAAAACAGCCGGACGTCTCCCGCTCCATCATCTTCGTGCGCAAGCGCGAGCGTGTGCATGAGCTGGCAGAGCTGCTGCGTAAGGTCGGGATTAACAACTGCTACCTCGAAGGCGAGATGGTGCAGGCCAAACGTACCGAAGCGATTAAGCGCCTCACCGACGGTCGCGTTAACGTGCTGGTAGCGACCGACGTCGCCGCCCGTGGGATCGATATCCCGGACGTCAGCCACGTCTTTAACTTCGATATGCCGCGCACCGCCGATACCTATCTGCACCGTATTGGCCGTACCGGCCGTGCGGGCCGTAAAGGGACTGCGATCTCGCTGGTTGAAGCGCACGACCACCTGCTGCTGGGCAAGATCGGCCGCTATATTGAAGAGCCGCTGAAACCCCGCGTTATCGACGAGCTGCGTCCGACCTCCCGCGCACCGAGCGAGAAGCAGACCGGCAAGCCGTCGAAGAAAGTGCTGGCGAAGCGCGCAGAGCAGAAAAAAGAGAAAGATAAAGAGAAGGTGCGGGTGAAAGTACGCCATCGCGACGCCAAAAACGTCGGCAAGCGCCGTAAGCCAAGCGGATCGACGGAGACCCCGTCATCCGGTGGTACTAAAGAGTAAAAAAAATGCCGGACGCGTGTCCGGCATTTTTTTGGCCTCAACGCAGGCTTACAGGCTTGCGGTAAAGGTACGCGCAATAACGTCGCGCTGCTGTTCTGGCGTCAGAGAGTTAAAACGCACGGCATAGCCGGAAACGCGAATGGTCAGCTGCGGGTAGTTTTCCGGATGTTTTACTGCATCTTCCAGAGTTTCACGACGCAGTACGTTCACGTTCAGGTGCTGGCCGCCTTCCACACGCACTTCCGGCTGCACATCAACCGGCACTTCGCGGTATTCGATCTCGCCCAGCTTGCTGACGGCGACAACGTCATCTTCGGCATAGCCGGCTTTTGCACACAGGCAGCGAGCTTCGCCTTTTTCCTGGTCCAGGAGCCAGAAAGAGTTCAGCAGGTCGTCGTTTGCGGCTTTGGTAATCTGGATACCTGTAATCATGTGATGCCTCCCATAGGCTACATTATTTGATTGTGTTGACCGGCACCGGCCAATTGGTAAAACCATTGTTGCTTAGGTGTTTATATACCAGTCACCCAGGGTCCATTCATTGACCTAAATCAATAAAATCCACACACCAAAAGTGGTGATAGGGAAATTACTTGTTTTATATCAAGTTACGCGAGTCACAAGTGAAAATTATTTTGTAAATTTTAAACTTTTTTTAGACTCGTCACGCGCTTCCGGCATCGTTAATTTTGTATTGCAGAAAGAAGCCGTTAAGCTAGGCCGATTCAATGTCGCAGGAGAGCGAGAAGATGGCACCATTAACCTGGCACGACGTGCTGGCTGACGAGAAAACCCAGCCCTACTTTATAAATACGCTCAGTACAGTCGCCACGGAAAGGCAGTCTGGCGTAACGATTTATCCCCCGCAGAAGGATGTGTTTAACGCCTTTCGCTATACCGAGCTTGCCGATGTCAAAGTGGTGATCCTCGGTCAGGACCCCTATCACGGTCCTGGCCAGGCACACGGAATGGCGTTCTCCGTCCTGCCTGGCGTCGCAACCCCGCCGTCGCTGCTCAATATGTATAAAGAGCTGGAAAAGACCATTCCCGGTTTTACCCGACCGCAGCACGGCTATCTGGAAAGCTGGGCGCGCCAGGGCGTACTGCTGCTTAACACGGTGCTGACGGTGCGCGCAGGCCAGGCGCACTCGCATGCCAGCCTGGGCTGGGAAACCTTTACCGATAAAGTGATCGCGCTGATTAACCAGCATTGTGAGGGAGTGGTGTTCTTGCTGTGGGGATCGCACGCCCAGAAGAAAGGCGCGATTATCGACGGCCAGCGCCATCACGTCCTGCGCGCACCGCATCCATCGCCGCTCTCGGCGCATAGGGGCTTTTTCGGCTGTAATCACTTTGTGCTGACCAATGAATGGCTGGCGCAGCGGGGCGAAACGCCCATAGACTGGATGCCGACCTTGCCGGCGGAAAGCGAGTAAAAAAAATGCCAGCGATAAACGCTGGCATTTTTTATCAGGCTTTATTCTGTCGCCACCATTCGGCCAGCAGAATACCCGTGGCGACGGAGACGTTGAGACTTTCAACGTTGCCGGTGCCGTCAATGGAGACGTTCAGATCGGCGCTTTCCAGCACGGCATCTGACAGACCATCGCGTTCCTGACCCAGCGCCAGCACCATTTTCTTCGGCAGCGTGGCTTTAGACAGCGGCGTACCTTTATGGCTGGAGGTGGTGACGATGGCATAACCATCGCGACGGAACTGCTCCAGCGCTTCGGTAAAGCTGTCGCCGGTGATCGGCTGCACGTGCTCTGCCCCACCTTCCGCCGTGCGGATAGCCGCACCGGATTCAAGGATCGCCGCATCCTGTACGACCACACCTTTCACGCCGAAGTGCGCGCAGCTGCGAACAATCGCGCCGAGGTTATGTGGGTTACCCACATCTTCCAGCGCCAGGACGCAATCTTCCTCAGCAGCCTGTCCAACCCACTGCTGAACGCTGACGCCGTTACGCTTTTTGATCAGGAAGCAAACGCCGCCGTGGTGTTCGGTACCGGACGCTTTCGCCAGTTCGGCTTCATCCACAACGTGGTAGGCCTTACGGTTAGCCGCCATCCAGCGCAGCGCTTCTTTAAAGCGCGGGGTTACGCTCTGGACAAACCAGGCGCGAACGATGGCGTCAGGACGGCTCTGGTAAAGAGCCTGACAGGCGTTTTCACCGTAGACACGGGTCTCTTCGGCGCGCTGGCGACGCAGCACTTCCGGATCGATAAAGCTTTTGCCGCTGATCCCACCGTGATCGGCCTTCGCCGGGGCTTCTTCGCCCGGTGCACGCGAAACGGTACGCCACGGGGATGCATCACTCTGGTAATCACGGTCACGATCGCGATTGCGGTCACGATCCCGTTCGCGCGGAGCCTGGCTGTCGCGGGAAGAACGACGACCGGAATCAGAGCGTGCTGAACCGCCACGGGATGCCCCGTCACGAGACGATCCGCTACGACCGCCGCCTTTCCCGGTACGCGGGTTCTGGCTGCGTTTATCTGAATCATCGTCACTGCGGACATACATCACTTTGACCTTGCCGCTTTTATTTTTTAACTCGTCGTTCATGCTTTCCTCCACCAGCGCTGCGCGAAGCGCGAAGATTACCCGATGTGCCGCCGCATCGCCATCACTTCTGTTAAAAGCCAGCGACTATTGTACCCATTGAATAAAACGCATTGTCGTCTAAAACCAAAGCATCAATAATATGCAACATAAAAGAAACATTCCGGCGCGCGCGCCGTTGTGCAATCCACTCATCCTGAGGTTAGTTATGAATACCGTTTGTGCCAGTTGCCAGGTACTTAACCGCATTCCGGACGACCGCGTTAACGATACGGCAAAATGCGGACGCTGCGGCCATGAGCTGTTCGACGGCGAAGTGATCAATGCCACCGGCGAGATGCTCGATAAACTGCTGAAAGACGATCTTCCGGTTGTGGTCGATTTCTGGGCCCCCTGGTGTGGCCCGTGCCGCAACTTCGCGCCAATCTTTGAAGATGTCGCCGAAGAGCGCAGCGGTAAAGTGCGTTTCGTCAAAATCAATACCGAAGCCGAACGTGAGATCAGCGCACGCTTTCGTATCCGCAGTATCCCGACCATTATGATTTTCCGTAATGGTGAAGTCGTGGATATGCTTAACGGTGCCGTGCCTAAAGCCCCGTTCGATAGCTGGCTTAACGAATCCCTGTAATCACACCGGGGCACAGTGCTTGTGCCCCTTTTTGACCTCTGCGACAATGGCGTTTTTATTGCCCCATTCGCCTTCATGAATAATAACGCCGTTCTTCAACTTCGCGCCGAACGTCTGGCGCGCGCCACGCGTCCTTTCCTCGCCAGGGGCAACCGCATCCGTCGCTGTCAGCGCTGTCTGCTACCGCAAAAGCAGTGTCTGTGCGACACCATTACTGCTGTCGGGGCCGGGAGCCGTTTTTGTCTGGTGATGTTTGATACGGAGCCGATGAAACCGAGTAATACCGGGCGGCTTATCGCCGATATCCTGCCCGACACCGCCGCGTTTCAGTGGTCGCGTACCGAACCGCCGCAGGCGCTGTTGGATCTGGTCAGCCACCCGGATTATCAGCCCGTTGTGGTGTTCCCTGCGTCTTATGCCGACGCAGACCGGCAGGTCATCGCCGCGCCTGCCCCGGGAAAACCGCCGCTGTTTATTATGCTCGACGGCACCTGGACGGAAGCGCGAAAGATGTTTCGTAAAAGCCCGTATCTGGATGCGCTGCCGGTGATCTCCGTGGATCTGTCCCGCGTCTCCGCCTATCACCTGCGCGAAGCTCATGCCGAAGGGCAATACTGCACCGCAGAGGTTGCTATTGCACTCCTGGATCTGGCCGGGGATACGACAGCGGCAGGCGCGCTGGCCGATCATTTCAGCCTCTTCCGCACTCGCTATCTGGCAGGAAAACCTCATCATCAGGCCAGTATCACAGCAACATCGGCAGAAAGCGTTTAAAATCATCAGGTCATTTGCGTCTGAGGGAAGACGGTATGAGCCAACGTGGACTGGAAGCGCTGCTGCGACCAAAATCGATCGCCGTGATAGGCGCGTCAATGAAGCCAACGCGCGCCGGTTATCTGATGATGCGCAATCTGCTGGCCGGTGGGTTTAGCGGGCCGGTATTGCCGGTCACCCCGGCTTATAAAGCCGTCCAGGGCGTGCTGGCCTGGCCCGATATTGCCAGCCTGCCCTTTACGCCGGATCTTGCCGTACTCTGTACCAACGCCTCACGAAACCTGGAGCTTCTGGAAGCGCTTGGGGAGAAAGGGTGTAAAACCTGCATTATTCTTTCCGGCCTGGCCGAGCAGCACGCTGCGCTGCTGGCCTGCGCCCGACGTTATCAGATGCGACTGCTGGGGCCAAACAGCCTCGGACTGCTGGCTCCGTGGCAGGGGCTTAACGCCAGTTTCTCCCCGGTCCCCATCAGCAAAGGCAAGCTGGCGTTTATCTCTCAGTCCGCCGCCATTTCCAATACAATCCTCGACTGGGCCCAGCAGCGCGAAATGGGCTTTTCCTGGTTTATTGCGCTGGGTGACAGCCTGGATATCGACGTTGATGAGCTGCTCGACTATCTGGCCCGCGACAGCAAGACCAGCGCGATCCTGCTCTACCTTGAGCATCTTAGCGACGCCCGGCGCTTTGTTTCCGCCGCCCGTAGTGCGTCACGCAACAAACCGATTCTGGTGATCAAAGGCGGCCGCAGCCCGGACGCTCAGCGCCTGCTGCACGTCAATTCCGGGATCGATCCGGCATGGGACGCGGCGATCCAGCGCGCCGGTTTGCTGCGCGTGCAGGACACCCACGAACTCTTTTCCGCCGTTGAAACCCTGAGCCATATGCGCCCTCTGCGCGGAGAGCGGCTGATGATCGTCAGTAACGGTGCGGCACCGGCGGCGCTGGCGCTCGATGAACTCTGGTCGCGGCAGGGCAAACTCGCCGTTCTGAGTGACGAAACCCGGGAACAGCTTGGCCAACTGCTGCCTTCTGGCGTCGAGGTCTCCAACCCGCTGGATTTGCGAGACGACGCCAGTAGCGGGCACTACACCCAGACGCTGAATATCTTACTGAACGATCATGCTATCGACGCCCTGCTGGTGATCCACTCCCCCAGCGCCGTTGCGCCGGGAACGGAGAGCGCCGTAGCGCTGATCGGCGCCGTTAAACAGCATCCGCGAGGCAATTACGTCAGCCTGCTGACCAACTGGTGCGGAGAGTATTCCTCCCAGGAGGCACGCCGCCTGTTTAGCGAAGCGGGCCTGCCGACGTACCGAACGCCGGAAGGCGCCATCACCGCCTTTATGCATATGGTGGAGTATCGTCGCAATCAGAAACAGCTGCGCGAAACGCCTGCTCTGCCGGTGGATCTCACGACCAATGCGGCCGAAGCCCATACGTTGCTTCAGCAGGCTATCGCCGAGGGCGCCACTTCTCTGGATACGCATGAAGTACAGCCGATTCTGCAGGCCTATGGGCTGAACACGCTCCCGACCTGGATCGCGGCCGACAGCGCCGAAGCCGTGCATATTGCCGGGCAGATTGGCTATCCGGTTGCCCTCAAGCTGCGCTCGCCGGATATCGCCCATAAATCCGACGTACAGGGCGTGATGCTCTATCTGCGTACCGCCAGCGAAGTGCAGCAGGCGGCGGATGCGATGCTCGATCGCGTTAAGATGACCTGGCCCCAGGCACGTATCCACGGTCTGCTGGTGCAAAGCATGGCCCGCCGCGCCGGGGCGCAGGAGTTACGCATCGTGGTGGAGCAAGATCCGGTCTTCGGCCCGCTGATTATGCTGGGCGAAGGCGGCGTGGAGTGGCATGCGCAGGATCAGGCCGCGGTCGCTCTGCCGCCGCTGAATATGAATCTGGCCCGCTATCTGGTGATCCAGGCGATCAAGGGGAAAAAAATTCGTGGCCGCAGCGCCCTGAGACCGCTGGATATTCCCGGCCTGAGCCAGCTGCTGGTGAAGGTATCCAACCTGATTGTCGACTGCCCCGAAATCCAGCGCCTGGATATTCATCCGCTCCTCGCCTCTGCCGACGAGTTTACCGTACTGGATGTCACCCTTGAGATCGCGCCCTTCGACGGCAGTAACGAGAGCCGTCTGGCAATACGCCCTTACCCTCGCCAGCTTGAAGCCCGGGTGGATCTGAAAAACGGCGAACGTTGCCTGTTCCGGCCGATCCTGCCGGAAGATGAACCGGCGCTGCAGCAGTTTATCGCCAGGGTGACCAAAGAAGATCTCTATTATCGCTACTTTAGTGAAATCAACGAATTTACCCATGAAGACTTAGCCAACATGACGCAGATCGACTACGATCGAGAGATGGCGTTTGTCGCGCTGCGCCATACGGATAACGGGGATGAGATCCTCGGCGTATCGCGGGCAATTTCCGATCCCGACAACATCGACGCGGAGTTCGCCGTGCTGGTGCGTTCGGATCTGAAAGGCCTGGGTTTAGGTCGCCAGCTACTGGAAACCTTAATCCACTACACCCGGGATCACGGTCTGCAGCGGCTTAACGGCATTACAATGCCGAACAACCGAGGGATGATTGCTCTTGCGCGTAAACTGGGGTTTAAGGTCGATATCCAGCTGGAAGACGGCATTGTCGGGCTGACGCTTTTGTTAGCGGACTCGGATAATCGTGAGTAAGCCACTGGAAATGTTGACCACTTTGCGGGACGTAGTGGTATGATTGCCCGCTTGTGTCGTCTGCATATAGTACAACGGCCCTTTCATTAAACAGAGAAGAACTGCACTGTGATGTTGTCAAAATTTAAGCGAAATAAACATCAACAACACCTTGCCCAACTACCCAAGATCTCTCAGTCAGTTGATGATGTCGCGTTCTTTTATTCCCCCGCGGACTTCCGTACTGCGCTGCTTGCCCGCATTGCCAGCGCGACGAAGCGCATCTGCATTATTGCTCTCTATCTGGAGCAGGACGACGGCGGCAAAGGGATCATGCAGGCTTTGTATGACGCAAAGCGCCAGCGTCCCGAATTAGACGTCCGCGTGCTGGTCGACTGGCACCGCGCCCAGCGTGGACGCATTGGCGACGCGGCTGCCAATACCAATGCCGACTGGTACTGCCGTATGGCGCAGGAAAACCCGGGCGTTGATGTTCCCGTCTATGGTGTCCCGGTGAATACCCGCGAAGCGCTCGGCGTTCTGCACTTCAAAGGCTTCATCATCGATGACAGCGTAATGTACAGCGGCGCCAGCCTTAACGACGTGTACCTGCATCAGCATGAGAAGTACCGCTACGACCGCTACCAGTGCATCCGCAACCCGCAGATGACCGACGTCATGTTTGACTGGGTAACGCGTAACCTGATTCAGGGCCGTGGGGTTAACCGCCTCGATGCTGAAAACCGGCCGAAAAGCCCGGAGATCAAAAACGATATCCGTCTGTATCGCCAGGAGCTGCGCGACGCCAGCTACCATTTCCAGGGCGATGCCGATAACGAACAGCTGGCGGTCACGCCGCTGGTCGGTCTGGGAAAATCCAGTCTGCTGAACAAGACGATTTTCCACCTGATGCCCTGCACAGAGCAGAAGCTGACCATTTGCACACCGTACTTCAACCTGCCAGCGATGCTGGTGCGCAATATTATTCATTTACTGCGCGAAGGGAAGAAGGTGGAAATTATCGTCGGTGATAAAACGGCGAACGACTTTTATATTCCGGAAGATCAGCCGTTTAAAATTATCGGCGCGCTACCCTATCTGTATGAGATCAACCTGCGCCGTTTCCTGAGCCGCCTGCAGTATTACGTGAATACTGACCAGCTGGTTGTCCGGCTGTGGAAAGATGAAGACAACACCTACCATCTGAAAGGTATGTGGGTCGATGATAAGTGGATGCTGCTGACCGGTAATAATCTCAATCCGCGCGCCTGGCGCCTGGACCTGGAAAATGCCATTCTGATCCACGATCCGCAGCAGGAACTGACTGCGCAGCGTGATAAAGAACTGGAGCTTATCCGCCAGCATACGACGGTGGTGAAGCACTACCGCGATCTGCAGAGTATCGCCGATTACCCTGTCAAGGTACGTAAGCTGATTCGTCGTCTGCGACGTATTCGTATCGACCGCTTAATCAGCCGTATTCTGTAATCACAGGCCTCGCGTATTGCGGGGCTTTTTTTCAGGAGCCTGCCGTGCATCTTCTCGTATTACCTGCACTTCTTCTGCTAAGCGGCTGCAGCCATATGGCGCAGGATAGCTGGACGGGACGAGACAAGGCCCAGCACTTTCTGGCGTCCGCGATGCTTTCGGCGGCGGGTAACGAATATGCCCAGCGCCAGGGCGTCAGCCGCGATCGCAGCGGCGCTATCGGAGTGATGTTCTCGGTCAGTCTTGGTGCGTCGAAAGAGCTGTGGGATAGCCGCCCCGCTGGGAGCGGCTGGAGCTGGAAAGACTTTGCCTGGGATGTTGCCGGTGCCACCACCGGCTATACCCTCTGGCAGATGGCGCATTACTAAAGGCGAATGCCTTTCCCCTTACGGTGCAGCATCAGCGAAATCCCAAACGCCAGCGCACCCATCACGGTGACGTACCAGAAAAACGCACTCTCAAAGCCCACGGATTTCAGCGACAGCGCCACGTACTCAGCCGAACCGCCAAAGAGCGCGTTCGCCACGGCATACGACAGCCCCACGCCAAGCGCACGTACCTGAGCCGGGAACATCTCTGCCTTCAGGATCCCGCTGATCGAGGTATAGAAACTGACGATCAGCAGCGCGCACATGACCAGGCCGAAAGCGGCATAAGGTGAGGTAACATTCTGCAGCGCAGAGAGGATGGGCACCGTAAAGAGCGTGGCCAGCCCGCCGAAGCAGAGCATCGACGCACGACGACCCATCTTATCCGACAGCGCCCCAAACAGCGGCTGCAACAGCATAAAGACAAACAGCGCCGCGGTCATAATTCCGCTCGCCACGTTGGTGTGCATCCCCGCGGTATTCACCAGATATTTCTGCATATAGGTGGTGAAGGTATAGAAGCACAGAGAACCACCGGCGGTAAAGCCCACCACCATCAGGAAAGCTTTGCGATTCCGCCACAGGCCTTTCATCGATCCTGCTTCTTTCAATGCCCGCGTTTCCTGCTGCGAGGTTTCATCCAGCTGGCGACGTAGCCACAGCGCCACCACCGCCAGTACGGCACCGATAGCAAACGGAATGCGCCAGCCCCAGGCATACAGATTTTCACTGCTCATGGTGTGCTGAAGGATGACCACAACCAGCAGGGCCATTAACTGACCGCCGATCAGGGTGACATACTGGAAAGAGGCGTAAAATCCCTTTTTCCCTTCGACCGCCACCTCACTCATATAGGTTGCGCTGGTACCGTACTCACCGCCCACCGAAAGTCCCTGGAATAACCGGGCCAGCAGCAGCAGCGCCGGAGCCCATGTCCCAATCACCTCATAGCCCGGCAGACAGGCGATCACCAGCGATCCGGCACACATCATGCACACCGAGATCAGCATCGATTTTTTACGTCCGTGTTTATCGGCGATATAACCAAAAATCCAGCCACCGATAGGACGCATCAGGAAACCTGCGGCGAAAACGCCGGCGGTCTGTAAGAGCTGTGTCGTGGTGTTCCCGGACGGGAAAAAGATATGTGCAAAATAGAGAGAACAGAAGGAATAGACATAAAAATCAAACCATTCCACAAGATTACCGGACGAGGCACCCACAATCGCCCATACGCGACGTCGGGTGTCACTGCTGGCCAGCGACTTTTTTGCCGCAATGCTGCTTTCTGCCATTATTTTATACTCCTGCCAAAATAGAACTCCGCACGTAAAATGTTATATTTTTGTTATAGTCTATTTTGTGAGCGTAGTCGGGTTTTTACTTAGCAGGGTAAGGGTTTAGGAGTTTACGCATAGAGATTACAAACGCAAAAAGGCCATCCTTTCGGATGGCCTTCTGCTTTATTTGATGCCTGGCAGTTTATGGCGGGCGTCCTGCCCGCCACCCTTCGGGCCGTTGCTTCGCAACGTTCAAATCCGCTCCCGGCGGATTTGTCCTGGGCAAAGAGTCACTCACCGACAAACAACAGATAAAACGAAAGGCCCAGTCTTTCGACTGAGCCTTTCGTTTTATTTGATGCCTGGCAGTTCCCTACTCTCGCATGGGGAGACCCCACACTACCATCGGCGCTA
>NZ_RJKQ01000002.1 GCF_003751845.1 Enterobacter sp. BIGb0383
GCTGGAAGCTATCGCCCATAATTCCCTCTTATATATTGCTGTTTAATCATTTGCCAGCTACTGGTCCGTGCAGTGGCATAATAGAACATTACGCTTACAATGATCAAATATTGAGATCTTCGATCTGCAATTAGAAAAATCCTAAGAATTTATGACTGGCAAAGGACAAAAAAAGACCGGAAAAAGGACAGAAAACCCTCTCTTTCGGTTGATAAAAAGGAAAATACCAGGAATATCTGTCGCGCACGATGATAACGTCAGGATTTTATTTGAAAACGATGCAGCATTGATTTAAATCAGGACAATAAATGGATCATGCCCTGACAAGAAATATCTTAGGGAATTATCTTAGAAGAACGACTAAAAATGGAAGGGGAAAGAAAAACAGGTAAGAGTAATTAATATCAATAACGGATTTATATAACGAAAGGGATATTAATACAGGGTTTATTAATTCCTAAAGTCGTCAAAAAAACGCATTTTATCTTGATGGCACACGCCAGGAGAAGGATACCGAGGCAGGTAACAGGAAAGCGTTCTGGAACGCCGGAGCGACAGGGAGCGGGGCTGATAGATAAGAAAAATAGGCTACTGGGGTCGTTTTTACGCAAAAACAAAGGGGTTCCCTGATGGGAACCCCTTGTTTAATCTGGCGGAAGCGCAGAGATTCGAACTCTGGAACCCTTTCGGGTCGCCGGTTTTCAAGACCGGTGCCTTCAACCGCTCGGCCACACTTCCGGAATGAGGCGCACTATAAACATCCCGATGCGCCCTGTAAAGCCCGATAACGTTCGTTTGCCTGAAAAACAGGCAAAATACTGTTAAACGTCCGAAATAACAGCAAACCGGATGTTTTAACAGCAAGAAAGCCGGGCCTGACTAGTGTTTTTTAAGGAAAAGATCTTTGGTGTAGTACTCCCCCCGGTTGTTCGGTGCAAATCCGCCGACCCAGGGCTTGACCAGATACGTCCTGACATAGTGATAAACCGGGATCGCGGGCGCATCCTGCGCCAGCATATCTTCCGCCTGCTGATAATAGTTGCCGCGTTCAGCCACATCTTTTGCCTTCGCGGCACTCACCAGCAGGGCATCGTAAGCCGGGTTGCTGTACTGGCTGGTGTTTTCACTGCTGCCGGTGCGGAAGTTGTTCAGGAAGGTCGAAGCATCATCGTAGTCGGCAATCCACGCGTAGCGCACCAGGTCAAAATTCCCCGTGTGCATGGTATCCAGCATGGTTTTCCACTCCTGATTTTGCAGCTTCACTTCCACTCCCAGATTTTTCTTCCACATAGAGGCCGCGGCAATCGCGATGCGCTGGTGGGTTTCCATGGTGTTATAGAGCAGGCTAAAGGAGAGAGGATGCTGCTGATTAAACCCAGCCTCCTCGAGTAGTTTCTTCGCTTCGGCAATACGTTTATCCATCGGCCAGGCAGCGTATTCCGGATTCGTCAGCTTCACCCCGCCAATTTCCGGCTGGCTGACCAGCCAGGCGGGTCGCTGTCCCTGCCCCATCACTTTTTCCGCGATGATGTCTTTGTCGAGCGCCAGGTTTAATGCTCTGCGCACTCTGGGGTCGTTAAACGGCGCTTTGGTGGTATTGAATTCGTAGTAGTAGGTTGCCAGCTGAGGGGTTACGTTGACCTGATCGCCCAGCGTCTTTTTCAGCTGCGCAAACTGGTTTACCGGGATGGTATTGGTGATATCAATTTCTCCCGCCTTATAGCGGTTTACATCGGCGGTTTCGGAGCTGATGGGCAGATAAGTCACCTTTTCGATAACCGTTTTTTTGTCATCCCAGTAGCGCGGGTTACGCACGGCGATGATTTTCTCGTTCACAACCCAGTCAGAGATTTTATAGGCGCCGCTCCCGACAAAGTGCTCTGGTTTGGTCCACTTATCCCCAAAGCGGCCAATCAGAACGCGATCGACAGGCACCATACTTGGGTGTGCCAGCATCGGCAGGAAAGCGGCGACCGGCTGGGTCAGCGTCACCTGCAGGGTGGTGTCATTCAGCGCTTTAACGCCGAGGGTATCGGGCGTTTTTTTGCCTTCGGCAATCTCCGTCGCATTCACGATATGCATATGGCCGGGATAGCTGGCATAGGGAGAAGAGATGGCCGGATCGAGCAGTCGTTGCCAGCTCCAGACCACGTCCTGGGCAGTGATCGCCGTTCCGTCTGACCAGGTAATGCCGGGTCGCAGGTGGAAGGTCCAGACGAGGTTATCTTTGTTTTCCCAGCTTGCTGCCAGACGGGGTTCAATCGACCCGTCCAGCCTGACCGCCACCAGCCCGTCGAACATATCGTTGATTAAATTAAACTCGACGTTGCTTTCTACTTTATGCGGGTCAAGCGATGCCGGTTCACTGCCGTTGTTCCTCACCAGCTCCTGTTTTTCCGCCAGCGGCGTGCCCGCCGGAACCTCAGCCGCCTGAACCCACGCGCTGACGCTCATCAGTCCCGCAGCCAGTAAAGAAAACGTCACTCTGTTTAGCTTCATATCCTTCGCCTTATTGGTTTGCAATTATCACGACATCCACCCTCACTCTTAGCGCCGGGTCGGAACTAACGCAATGTATTTCAGCCACCTATAAGAGCTCGATCTGAATAAATTATCGCGAGCCAAGGTTTAACGCCGTACAGAGCGCGTGTGGCAGAATAATCTTCCGTATCTCAGCGAAGCGTAAGCGTAAAGATGGGTAAAAGCAGTAGGCCATTGCGCTGCGGTTTTTTATGCTGCGTAACTAATTACATCCGTCCTTATAGAGAGTGATTCATGGATCGTATAATTACATCATCTCGTGACCGTTCATCGCTGCTCAGCACGCACAAGGTGCTGCGTAACACCTATTTTATGCTCAGCCTGACGCTGGCGTTTTCTGCGATCACAGCGACGGCCAGCACTCTGCTGATGCTGCCTTCGCCGGGCCTGATCCTGACGCTGGTCGGTATGTATGGTCTGATGTTCCTGACCTACAAAACGGCCGATAAACCCGTCGGTATTCTGTCCGCCTTCGCTTTTACCGGCTTCCTGGGCTATATCCTCGGCCCAATCCTGAATGCCTATCTGTCCGCGGGAATGGGTGACGTTATCGGCATGGCGCTGGGTGGTACGGCGCTGGTGTTCTTCGCCTGCTCGGGCTATGTGCTGACCACGCGCAAAGATATGTCCTTCCTCGGCGGTATGCTGATGGCAGGCGTCGTGGTTCTGCTGGTCGGTATGGTTGCTAACATCTTCCTGCAGCTGCCTGCGCTGCATCTGGCGATTAGCGCAGCCTTTATTCTGCTCTCTTCCGGTGCAATCCTGTATGAGACCAGCAATATCATTCACGGCGGGGAAACCAACTATATCCGCGCCACGGTGAGCCTGTACGTCTCCCTGTACAACATCTTTGTCAGCCTGCTGAGCCTGCTTGGCTTCGCCAGCAAAGACTAACGCTCCTGACGCAGCATCCCGCGCCCCGCTTATGCGGGGCTTTCTTTTTTGGTAAACTGACCGCCGTTTGAATGAGCTGCGAATGACTATGTTGACTTTTGAAGGCCGGGAAGTAGAGACCGATAGCGAAGGCTATCTGAAAAACAGCCGCGAGTGGAGCGAACCGCTGGCGCAGGCGATTGCGGAAAAAGAGAGCATCGTCCTCTCCTCTGAGCACTGGGAAGTGGTGCGTTTTGTGCGTGACTTCTACCTGGAATTTAATACCTCACCGGCTATTCGGATGCTGGTGAAAGCAATGGCGAATAAATTCGGCGAGGAGAAAGGCAACAGCCGCTACCTCTATCGCCTGTTCCCGAAAGGCCCGGCTAAACAGGCAACCAAAATTGCCGGCCTGCCGAAGCCGGTAAAATGTATCTAGTAGCGGATCGAGAAACCGGTCAGTTGTTTTGCCAGGTGATGGGGCTCGGTTAATACCCGATCAACGACGGCGCTGCGTGGCCCACCGGCCCGCAGCCATGCCAGGAGCTGTTCAACCTGCCCGGCATCGCCGCAGGCCAGTACTTCGACGCTACCGTCATCCAGATTTCGTGCGTAGCCGGTCAGCCCCAGTCGCGTCGCCTCGTGCTGCGTACTGTAGCGAAAACCCACGCCCTGTACCCGGCCATGTACCCATGCCATCGTGCAAAGACTGGTCATCATTTCCTCCCGTTGCGCGTTGATGCGTTGCATTTCCCGGCTGAAGTCGGGAAAATGGCGCCCATTTTCTTCATTATCACAGAATAGCCAATTATGAGTGTACGTTTAGTGTTAGCCAAAGGGCGCGAAAAATCATTACTGCGCCGTCATCCGTGGGTCTTTTCCGGTGCCGTTGGGCGCATGGAAGGCAAAGCCAGCACCGGTGAAACCATCGACATCATTGACCATCAGGGAAAATGGCTGGCGCGCGGGGCGTACTCTCCGGCTTCGCAAATCCGCGCTCGCGTCTGGACCTTTAATAAAGATGAAGCTATCGATATCGACTTCTTCGTGCGTCGCCTGCAGCAGGCGCAAACCTGGCGCGACTGGCTGGCTCAGCGTGACGGGCTGGACAGCTATCGTCTGATCGCCGGTGAGTCCGATGGCCTGCCGGGCGTCACTATTGACCGCTTTGGCGCTTATCTGGTCCTGCAGCTGCTGAGCGCCGGTGCGGAGTATCAGCGCCCTGCCCTGGTGGCGGCGCTGCAGCAGTGCTATCCGGAGTGCGCCATTTACGATCGTAGCGACGTTGCGGTGCGTAAAAAAGAGGGTCTGGAGCTGGCCCAGGGGCCGGTCAGCGGCGATCTGCCTCCTGATCTGCTGCCCATCGAAGAACACGGTATGAAACTGCTTGTCGATATCAAAGGTGGCCATAAGACCGGTTACTATCTCGATCAGCGCGACAGCCGTCTGGCAACACGCCGCTATGTGAAAGACCAGCGCGTGCTGAACTGCTTCTCCTACACCGGTGGTTTTGCCGTTTCGGCTCTGATGGGCGATTGCCGTCAGGTGATCAGCGTTGATACGTCTCAGGAAGCGCTGGACGTGGCAAAACAGAACGTCACCCTCAACCAGCTGGATCTCAGCAAGGCCGAGTTCGTTCGCGACGACGTTTTTAAGCTGCTGCGCAAATATCGCGACGCGGGTGAAACCTTTGACGTGATCGTGATGGACCCGCCGAAGTTCGTTGAGAATAAAAGCCAGCTGATGGGCGCCTGCCGTGGCTACAAGGATATCAATATGCTGGCGATCCAGCTGCTGAATCCGGGTGGCGTGCTGCTGACCTTCTCCTGCTCCGGCCTGATGACCACGGATTTATTCCAAAAAATCATCGCCGATGCCGCAATAGATGCCGGGCGTGATGTACAATTTATAGAGCAGTTCCGCCAGGCTGCCGATCATCCGGTGATCGCCCCCTATCCGGAAGGTCTCTACCTGAAAGGATTTGCCTGTCGCGTGATGTGACTTGATAAGGGGCGAATAGCCCCCATATCTCAGGGATAGCCATTTTCGGGAGATAACTATGATTGCCAGCAAATTCGGTATTGGCCAGCAGGTCCGCCATTCCCTGTTAGGGTATCTGGGCGTGATAGTAGATATTGACCCGGAATACGCCCTCGATGAACCGCTGGAAGACGATCTGGCGGTGAACGCAGAGCTACGCTATGCGCCCTGGTACCATGTGGTCATGGAAGATGACGACGGCGACGCGGTGCACACCTATCTGGCAGAAGCCCAGCTTAGCAGTGAAATCGCGGCGGAACATCCGGAGCAGCCGTCAATGGATGAACTGGCGCGTACCATCCGCCGCCGGTTACAGAGCCCGCATCTCCGCCACTAAAAAACCGCCTGGCGGTTTTTTTACTTCGCCAGGCCCAGCCGTGGAATTTCAATCGCCGGACAGCGATCCATCACCACATTCAGTCCGGCATCCTGCGCCAGCACGGCCGCCTGCTCGTTAATAACGCCCAACTGTAACCACAGAGTCTTAGCGCCGATGGCAATCGCCTCCTGCGCCACGCCCCATGCCGCTTCGGAATTGCGGAACACGTCGACCATATCGACCTTTTCCGGCACATCCGCCAGAGTGGCGTAGCCCTTCTGCCCCAGCAGGGTCGTACCAGCGACCTTCGGCGATACCGGGATGACGTGATATCCCTGATCGAGCAGATATTTCATGACCCGATAGCTCGGGCGCTCCGGCTTATCGCTGGCACCCACCAGCGCAATGGTCCGAGTAGACTTCAGAATGGTTGCAATGTCATGTTCTTTCATCGATATCCTCCTCGCCGTTTTACCCAGTGTACGCCAGGTTCCCTTTTGCCACCAATTCCTCCGTGGGGATTACCGCCCTGCGTCGCAATTTAAACAGCATCTATAAACAGCGACTTGCAGCAGAAAACGCTTCCTGTAATCTGTAGCAAAATGACACTGGAACCTGACTATGGAACTGACTACCCGCACGATTGCGGCGCGTAAACATATCGCGCTGGTTGCGCACGATCATTGTAAAAAAATGCTGATGAACTGGGTGGAACGCCACCGGGACCTGCTGGCCCAGCACGAACTGTACGCTACTGGCACGACCGGTAACCTGATTCAAAAAGCAACGGGTCTTGAGGTCAACGCCATGCTGAGCGGCCCGATGGGCGGCGACCAGCAGGTTGGCGCGCTGATTTCTGAAGGGAAGATCGATGTGCTGATCTTCTTCTGGGACCCGCTTAACGCGGTGCCTCACGATCCGGATGTGAAGGCCCTGCTGCGTCTCGCGACGGTGTGGAATATTCCGGTGGCAACCAACCTTTCTACCGCTGACTTTATTATTCAGTCACCGGGGTTTGGCGACAGCGTCGAAATTCTGATCCCCGACTATCAGCGCTATCTCCAGGATCGCCTGAAATAATGCGCAGGCGGGTTATCCCCGCCTGTTTACCTCAGGGTTTGCGCGCCACCGGCACATCCAACTGACGCAACACCTCAACAAAGGATGACGGCTGCGTCTTGCTGAACAGTAGCCAGACGCGATGACGCGCACGGGTCAACGCCACATAGAGCAAACGGCGCTCCTCCGCATCGGGGAAATCCTCCGGCTGCGGCAGCAGCGCACTCTCCATAATGGATTCCCGCGCCGGAGCAGGAAACCCGTCGTTCCCCTCATGTAATCCCAGCACGATGACATAATCCGCCTGCTGCCCTTTGCTGGCGTGCACCGTCATAAAGTCGAGCTGCAGTTTTGGCCAGCGCGTCGCGGCTTTCTGCAGACAGTCAGGCTTCAGATGATGATAGCGAGCCAGCACCAGGATCCGCTCTTCGGGTTTGGCATAGCCGCTCAGTTTGTCCAGCAGTGCTTCCAGCTGCTCTTCGGGTAGCAAGGTCACCGCTTTTTTATCGCCAGCGCTCAGGCTATTCAGCGGTTTTGCCAGTTGATACGGGTTCTGCTGAATAAAGCGGTTGGCGATCTCGCCAATGCGGCTGTTAAAACGGTAGGTGGTATCCAGCGCGCAGTTGTCCCCCTCGCCGAAATTGTCATTAAAGGCGGTAGTCAGCGCCAGCCGGGCGCCGCTAAAGCGATAAATCGCCTGCCAGTCATCGCCTACGGCGAACAGGGTTGTATAGGAATTTTGTTTGCGCAATGCCGCCAGCAGCGCGGCACGCTGCGGGGAAATATCCTGGAACTCATCCACCAGAATATGCTTCCACGGGCTGACGAAGCGCCCCTTGTCCAGAATATTGATTGCCTGATGGATAAGACCGGAGAAGTCGACCGCATTTTCCGCCTTCAGCGCGGATTTCCAGGCTTTCAGCAGCGGTGCCATCAGCTTCACGCGGCGGGAGAAGAGATCGCGGATCTCTTCCGGGGCTGACGCAATCATCTCCGCCTGTGAGCCGCCGTGCATACGCATCAGGCTTATCCAGCGATCAAGACGGCTGGCGAGACGACGCTGCAGTTTTTCATCGTGCCAGAAGTCGCCCTCAGGCACCGACCACTCCATCTCTTCTTCGAGCCACTGCCGCCAGCCTTTTGCATGGGCTTTTTTCTCCTGGCACTGCTGCTGCCAGACATCGATAAGCAGTTCCTGACGTGCGCGGGTATCGTTTTCCAGGGTGCTGATCGCCGGAACTTTCTTGCTGCCCTGCTGGATAATATGCAGGGCCAGCGCGTGGAAGGTGCGCGCACCGATCTTATCCGTATGCAGACGTTGCTGGATCCGCTCGTCCATCTCCTGTGCGGCCTTGCGGCCAAACGCCAGCAGCAGGATCTGATCCGCCGAGGCCTCCCCTCGCGCCAATAGCCAGCCCGCACGCGCGACCAGCACCGATGTTTTGCCGCTGCCTGCGCCAGCCAGCACCAGCAGCGACTGTTCGCCATTCACCACCGCCCGGGCCTGAGCCGGGTTCAGCGGTGAAGATTCAATTTGCGCGAAGAAATCTGCATGCGTTTGCAGCATGGCCTCCGTATACGCCTGATTATGCTGCAGACGACCGGCATCGCTGTCTTTGAGCCAGGCTTTCAGCTGCTGCCAGGCTTCACGGCAATTTTCAAACTCTTCCAGCCGCGACTCGGGTAACGGAATCGCCGCAAACGTCCGCAGAATTTGCTGCTGCATTTCCTGCGCCTGCTGGCGGGTGAGCCACTTCTGCTCATCGCGGTTCTGACGCATTGCGGCCAGCTGCTGGTTCAGCACCCCGGCCGCAACCTCACTCATTTCCGCGCTCCAGCGCTGCCAGAGAGACTGTAAATGATGATGAAAACGCTGGGTTTCGCCCCACTCCGTCCCGTGCAGACGCACAACCTTTTCGTCCGGCAACACGAACTCCAGCTCTCCCCAGACCAGGCCACGCTTGCAACGGATAGAGAGCAACTGATTGAATGGAATAAGATATTCATGACGTTCACCGGAAACCTTCACCCCGGCGTTCAGCAGAACGACGCTGTCATAAGGGTGCTGTGCCATCCGTTTACCGAGAGATGTTGCTTTTAGTTCCATGCGTCGCCAGATCCACTCTTATTGAATTACCGAACAGTGTAACCGCCAGATATCAGGTGCTCCAGCGCAAAAAAACGTTACAATCATCGGGTCTTATTTTCTGACAGCAACACGGAGGGTCTATGCGTACCGTTCTGAATATTTTGAACTTTGTACTGGGTGGGTTCGCAACCACGCTGGCATGGCTGCTGGCAACCCTGGTCAGTATCGTGCTGATTATCACCCTGCCGCTGACCCGCTCCTGCTGGGAGATCACCCGACTTTCGCTTTTTCCCTACGGCAATGAGGCGATGCACGTCGATGAACTTGAGCCGGATGGGAAAAATGCGCTGCTCAATACCGGCGGCACCCTGCTGAACATTTTATGGTTTGTTTTCTTTGGCTGGTGGCTGTGCGTAATGCACATTGTTGCCGGTATCGCCCAGTGCATCACCATCATCGGGATCCCGGTCGGGATCGCTAATTTTAAGATTGCCGCTATCGCCGTCTGGCCCGTTGGCCGTCGGGTTGTTTCCGTCGAGACCGCACGTGCGGCGCGTGATGCCAATGCCCGTCGCCGTTATCCGTAAACAGGGCCTGATGTGACTATGCTGAACCCACTGATTCGCCGCTACACCTGGAATAGCAGCTGGCTGTACAACGTGCGGATTTTTATCGCCCTCTGTGGAACGGCGGCACTGCCATGGTGGCTGGGCGACGTCAAACTGACGATCCCGCTCACGCTGGGCGTGGTTGCCGCCGCACTCACCGACCTTGATGACAGGCTTAGCGGCCGCCTGCGTAACCTGGTCATTACCCTGGTGAGCTTTTTTATCGCTTCCGCCTCGGTTGAACTGCTGTTTCCCTGGCCGTGGCTCTTCGCCCTTGGTCTGTTGATCTCCACCAGCGGCTTTATCTTATTGGGCGGGCTGGGGCAGCGCTACGCCACCATCGCCTTTGGCGCGCTGCTGATTGCCATCTACACCATGCTGGGTGAGTCGCTCTATGATGGCTGGTATCAGCAGCCGCTACTGCTGCTGGCGGGAGCCGTCTGGTATAACCTGCTGACGTTAACGGGTCACCTGCTGTTTCCGATCCGCCCGTTGCAGGACAATCTGGCGCGCAGCTATGAGCAGTTGGCCCACTATCTCGAACTGAAATCACGGCTGTTCGATCCGGATATTGAAGATGAACATCAGGCGCCGATGTATCCGCTGGCGCTCGCCAACGGAGAGCTGGTCAATACACTTAATCAAACCAAAGCCTCACTGCTGACGCGCCTGCGTGGGGATCGTGGCCAGCGCAGCACCCGTCGTACGCTGCACTACTATTTTGTCGCTCAGGATATCCACGAGCGCGCCAGCTCTTCGCATATTCAGTATCAGGTTCTGCGCGACCGTTTCCGCTACAGCGATGTGATGTTTCGCTTCCAGCGACTGCTGAGTCTGCAGGCTCAGGCCTGTCAGCAGCTATCGCGCTCTATCTTGCTGCGTACGCCTTACCAGCACGATCGGCTATTTGAGCGCGCCTTCACCCACCTTGATGCTGCCCTCGAACGCGTCAGTCGGGACGGTGCCTCCGGGGAGCAAATGAAAGCGCTGGGCTTTCTGCTGAGTAACCTGCGTGCTATCGACGCCCAGCTGGCGACGATTGAATCCGGGCAGGTTCCCGCGACGACGGAACAGGATACGGAAAATCAGCTGGCGGACGACAGCCTGCATGGCTTTAGCGATATCCGTCAGCGCCTGAGCCGCAACTTTTCGCCGGAGTCAGCGCTCTTTCGCCACGCGGTGCGAATGTCCGTTGTGCTCTGCGCGGGCTATGGGCTGATTCAGCTGACCGGGATGGACCACGGCTACTGGATCCTCCTCACCAGCCTGTTCGTGTGTCAGCCAAACTACAATGCGACGCGCCATCGCCTGGCGCTGCGTATTATCGGCACCCTGGTTGGGGTGGCGATTGGGCTGCCGATCCTGTTTTTTGTCCCCTCTCTGGAGGGCCAGTTGATATTAGTCGTCGTGACCGGCGTCCTGTTCTTTGCTTTTCGCAATGTTCAGTATGCCCATGCCACGATGTTTATTACCCTGCTGGTGCTGCTCTGTTTTAATCTGCTGGGGGAAGGGTTTGAGGTGGCGCTGCCGCGCGTTATCGATACTCTGATAGGCTGTGCGATTGCCTGGGCGGCGGTGAGTTTTATCTGGCCTGACTGGCGGTTCAGGAATCTCCCTCGCGTGCTTGAACGCGCCGTTGACGCCAACTGTCGCTATCTGGATGCCATTCTGGAGCAGTATCATCAGGGCCGTGATAACCGCCTTGCCTACCGCATTGCCAGACGCGATGCCCATAACCGCGATGCGGAGCTGGCCTCGGTAGTCTCGAACATGTCGTCAGAGCCAGATGCTTCTCCCGCCGTGCGTGAGGTCGCTTTCCGGCTTCTGTGTCTGAACCACACCTTCACCAGTTATATCTCCGCGCTGGGCGCGCACCGGGAAAAAATTACGGCGGCGGATATTCTGACGCTGCTCGACGACGCCGTCTGCTATGTAGACGATGCTCTGCATCACTCACCGACAGATGAGCAGCGCGTTCAGCAATCGCTGGACGGACTGGTCCAGCGAATCCAGCATCTGGAGCCACGTCCGGACAGTAAAGAACCGCTGGTTGTTCAGCAGATCGGGCTACTGGTCGCGCTCCTGCCCGAGTTCTGTCGGCTCCAGCGGCAGGCGACTACCCCGGAGAAAACACCGCTGGCAGACCGTTAAACCAGTCTGTCAGTTCCTGGCGTCGTGAGGTCGGCAGCGCCGCAGCATGCACGCCAGCAATCGCCCCTTCCAGCGCGAACAGCACTTTTACGCTCAGCTCTTTACGTAATCCCCGCATTTTCAGCCAGCAGCGCTCAGCCCCGAGCAGGTACAGCACATCAGGGCTGGTGACGCCGGCTTCGAAAAGCAGCTGTTCAAGCTGGAAATTCAGGTTGGGGAGATCTCTGAGTCTGCGCCGGTCGCGTTGCCAGGCTTTCTCACGCCGTGCCGCCTGCAGGGAGTAGCCGGACAACAGCAGCAGCATGTCGCTATCGTCCCACAGTGCTTCATCGACCCGGTAATAGTTGAGTAAGACCTCGCGGCCGCGTTTGTTCAGCTTCAGAAGATGAGGGTTATGCGTCGTACAGTACTGCGCGCTTTCTTCCGCAGCGCGCAAATATAATTCGCCCTCCGCCACCATGGCGAACACCGTGTCATCGATAGAGAGGCTGTAGCCCCCAAATAGCGCCCGACACCGTACATGCCCGAGAGGAGAGAAGAATTGCTGAGAAGCACACACCCTTTTGCTCGATATATTCATGACGATTATCCCTTTAAATCATGTATATAAAGACAAATGAAATTAACAGTTCCTTGAAGGCGCACCTTAGGGAACTTCCGCACAGACGGCAAGATGAATTTAAGGATTGGCGGGACGACTAACGAAATTTGCGAGTCACTTTCCGAAAATGAGGTTGATCTTTGCTCTGCTCAGGTATACTGTACATCCATACAGTAACCAACAGGGCTGGATTGATTATGTACACTTCAGACTATGCAAATCGCTCTACGTTTTCCGCTAACCATGCAACTCACCCCGCGCATGCTCATCAACAGCACACATCAGCCGGGCTGATTAGCGAAGTGGCCTACCGTGAGGACCAGCCCATGTTGACGCAGCTGCTGTTGTTACCGTTATTGCAACAGCTCGGGCAACAGTCTCGCTGGCAGCTGTGGCTGACTCCTCAGCAGAAGCTTAGCCGCGAATGGGTACAATCTGCCGGGCTGCCTTTAGCGAAGGTTATGCAAATAAACCAGATGTCGCCCTGCCATACCCTGGAATCAATGATCCGCGCGCTTCGCACCGGCAATTACAGCGTCGTCATCGGCTGGATTTCCGAAGAGCTAACGGAAGATGAACATTCTCGACTGGTTCTGGCCGCTGAAGAAGGAAATGCGATGGGCTTTATTATGCGTCCGGTGCGAACTCAGTCATCGACTCCGGGACAGCTCAGCGGGCTAAAAATTCACTCAAATTTGTATCATTAAGTGAAAATGAGATTATTCCTGGGAAATATTTTATGTTGTCTGTAACAGATTCAGGGCTCATGTAAAATCTGTGGCAACGCTTGTCTGATGCGGTTTCCCGTATCTCGCGGTCATCCAGGCACCAAACATAAATGTTAAATTTTATGTACACAACTCTTTTTTTTTCATATGCCTGACAGAGTTCACACTTGTAAGTTTCCAACGACGTTGTAGACTTTACATCGCCAGGGGTACTCGGCTTAAGCCGCATATATCGGCAGAGTACCAATTAAGTCACTCCCCCGGTGAAGGATTTAACCGTGAATTTTAAGATAATCTTCATGGCGATTTTTGGATGATAACGAGGCGCAAAAATGAAAAAGACAGCTATCGCGATTGCAGTGGCACTGGCAGGCTTCGCTACTGTAGCGCAGGCCGCTCCGAAGGATAACACCTGGTACGCAGGTGCTAAACTGGGCTGGTCTCAGTACCACGACACCGGTTCCGTTCTCGGTCAAAACGACGGTCCGACCCGTAAAGATCAGCTGGGCGCTGGCGCGTTCGGTGGCTACCAGGTTAACCCGTACGTTGGCTTCGAGCTGGGCTACGACTGGTTAGGCCGTATGGCTTACAAAGGCAGCATGGAAAACGGTAACGGTGCCTTCAAGGCACAGGGCGTTCAGTTGACCACTAAACTGAGCTACCCGGTTGCTGACGATCTGGACGTGTATACTCGTCTGGGTGGTATGGTATGGCGTGCTGACACCAAAGCACAGAACAATGATGGCAACTTCAAAGCCCACGACACCGGTATTTCTCCGGTATTCGCTGGCGGTGTTGAGTGGGCTGTTACCCGTGATATCGCTACCCGTCTGGAATACCAGTGGGTTAACAACATCGGTGATGCCGCGACTGTTGGCACCCGTCCGGACAACGGTCTGCTGAGCCTGGGCGTTTCTTATCGCTTCGGTCAGCAGGAAGACGTTGCACCGGTAGTTGCACCGGCTCCGGCTCCGGCTCCGGAAGTACAGACCAAGCACTTCACCCTGAAGTCTGACGTTCTGTTCAACTTCAACAAAGCAACTCTGAAACCGGAAGGTCAGCAGGCACTGGATCAGCTGTACTCTCAGCTGGCTAACCTGGATCCGAAAGACGGTTCAGTAGTGGTTCTGGGCTTCACCGACCGTATCGGTTCTGATGCCTACAACCAGACTCTGTCTGAGAAACGTGCTCAGTCCGTTGTTGATTACCTGGTGTCTAAAGGTATCCCGGCTGACAAAGTTTCCGCACGCGGTATGGGTAAATCCAACCCGGTTACCGGCAGCACCTGTGAAAGCGTTAAGCCTCGCGCTGCGCTGATCGACTGCCTGGCTCCGGATCGTCGTGTTGAGATCGAAGTTCGTGGTAGCAAAGACGTTGTAACTCAGCCGCAGGCTTAAGTTCTCCGTCCAGTAAAAAACCCCGCGCTGCGGGGTTTTTTTATGCCTGAATACCGCTGGAAGCGGTAAGGCTACTTCTTGCCGAGCATCGCCTGAAGATCCTCTTTCAGCGTCGACATCTTGCTGGCATATTTCTCTTTATGTTCGGCATCTTCAATCAGTTGAACAATGGTTTCTGACAGTGTCTTGCCGCGGCGTTGCGCAAGTCCTGCCAGGCGTTGCCAGACAACAAACTCAAGATCGATAGACTTTTTACGGGTGTGCTGATGCTCGGCGTTAAAATGCCGCTTGCGCCGCGCACGGATGGTTTGCTTCATCCGGTTCACCAGCGACGGGCTCATATGCTGCTCAATCCAGCTGCTGACCAGCACGGGTTCATTTTCAAGCGTCAGCAATAAATCGACGGCGTCTTTGGCCGCGCTGGCCTCAATATACCGGGTGATCAACTCCCCTTCGCGGTGCTTCTTCACCAGGTACTTCCATTTCCAGCCGCTTTCAAGGTTTTCCAGTTGTTGATATTTCATTGCGATCTCAGTGTGACCGTGTAACTACGTTCAGAATATCAGCTTTTTCACGCCTTGCTGAAAAGAAATCTTACCCGGCTCATCGGGAACGTGCTTTTTACGGTGACTAATATCCGTGTGCTGGTCCACAGCTTACGGTATAATCCCGCCCTTTACATCTGACTAAAAAACATCAAATTTGACCACGAATAAACTAGCATGGCGTGACCTCGTTCCTGACACCGAGAGCTATCAGGAACTGTTTGCACAGCCCGAATTAGCGACAACAACCGATACCCTGTTCAGTGACGTCCAGGCCCGTCTGCACTACGGGCTTGAGCAACTGCTGCATCCGCTCGCGATCTCCCCCTTCATGCTGGTGAAAGCGCCGGAAGAAATTGAGTATCTGCAACTTATTGCAGAGACGGCACAGCAGCTGCAACAGCCCCCGGAAACCCTGACCGGCGTCAGCTACCAGGTCGACGGAACCGCGGTCACCTGCCACCCGGCCCGCTCGGTCAATGATAACTTTGCCAGCAGCGGTCAGACGCTGTATGCCGACTGGGTGGAGTCTGAACAACTTCTTGGCTGCGTTCGCCAGTTCAACGGCAGTATCGCGCTGCAGCCAGGCCTGGTACACCAGGCTAACGGCGGCGTGCTGATACTGAGCCTGCGTACCCTGCTGGCCCAGCCGCTTCTGTGGCTGCGCCTGAAGCGCATTGTCAGCCAGCAGCGCTTTGACTGGCTCAGCATGGACGAGTCGCGTCCGCTGCCGGTCACCGTACCGTCGATGCCGCTGCAGCTGAAAGTGATTCTGGTCGGCGAGCGTGAAGCCCTGGCCGATCTCCAGGAAATGGAGCCGGAACTGACGGCCCAGTCCATCTACAGTGAATTTGAAGACACGCTGCAGATTGTCGATACGGATGATATGTCCCGCTGGTGCCAGTGGATATGGGCCCAGGCCGAGCGCCTGCAGCTCGCAGGTCCGGCGGCCGACGCATGGCCGGTTCTGATCCGCGAAGCGACCCGCTACACCATGGATCAACTGACACTGCCTCTGTGTCCGCGCTGGATAGCCCGCCAGCTGCGCGAAGTCGCCCCCTTCATTGAAGAGGATGGCCCGTTCACGGCAGAACAGCTCCGGACAATGCTGGAGCAGCGTGAATGGCGTGAAGGCTTCCTGGCCGATCGTATGCAGGACGAAATTCTGCTTGAACAGATCCTCGTTGAAACTGACGGCGAGCAGATCGGCCAGATCAACGCCCTGTCGGTGGTCGAATTCCCGGGTCATCCACGCGCCTTTGGCGAACCTTCGCGCATCAGCTGCGTGGTGCATACGGGCGACGGCGAATTCACCGATGTCGAACGTAAGGCCGAGCTGGGCGGCAACATTCACGCTAAAGGCATGATGATCATGCAGGCGTTCCTGATGGGCGAGCTTGAGCTTGACCAGCAGCTGCCCTTCTCCGCCTCGCTAACCTTTGAGCAGTCCTATGGTGAGGTAGACGGCGACAGCGCCTCAATGGCTGAGCTGTGCGCGCTTATCAGCGCCCTTGCCGGCGTGCCCATCGATCAGCAGATTGCCATTACCGGTTCTGTGGATCAGTTCGGCCGCTCGCAGCCGGTCGGCGGGCTGAATGAAAAAATTGAGGGTTTCTTTAACATCTGCCAGCAGCGTGGGCTTACCGGCAAGCAGGGGGTTATCATTCCTGCGGCCAATGTTCGCCATCTGACACTGGCGCAGCCGCTGCTGGAAGCCGTGGAAAACGAGCAGTTCTTTATCTGGAGCATTGACGACGTAACCGATGCGCTACCGCTGTTGACCCGCTTGCCGTGGGACGCTGAAGGTCAGACATCGCTGCTGCAAACTATCCAGGAACGCATCGCACAGGCGACGCAACAGGATCCACGTCATCGCTATCCCTGGCCGCTTCGTTGGTTAAACTGGTTTAACCCAAACTGATCGGACTTGTTCAGCGTACACGTGTTAGCTATCCTGCGTCCTTCACTAGAATAAGGCTTACTGAAAACATGGTAGATAAACGCGAATCCTATACGAAAGAAGATCTTCTTGCCTCCGGCCGCGGTGAACTGTTTGGCGCGAAAGGCCCGCAGTTACCGGCTCCAAGCATGCTGATGATGGACCGTGTCGTCAAAATGACGGAAACCGGCGGAAACTTCGACAAGGGTTATGTTGAAGCCGAGCTGGATATCAATCCGGAGCTGTGGTTCTTCGGTTGCCACTTTATCGGCGACCCGGTAATGCCAGGCTGTCTGGGTCTTGATGCAATGTGGCAGCTCGTCGGTTTCTATCTCGGCTGGCTGGGCGGCGAAGGTAAAGGCCGTGCGCTGGGCGTGGGTGAAGTTAAATTCGCCGGTCAGATCCTGCCGGAAGCGAAAAAAGTCACCTACCGTATTCACTTCAAACGCGTCATTAACCGTCGTCTGGTGATGGGTATTGCAGATGGTGAAGTGCTGGTTGACGGCCGTGTTATCTACAACGCAACCGATTTGAAAGTGGGTCTGTTCCAGGATACTTCTGCGTTCTGATCCCCTTCAGGCGAAACCTCCGCTATGCGGAGGTTTCTTGTTCTAAAGAGACAGCGTCTCAGGCAGTTGCAACTTTGTCCTCCATGGCCTCTCGCCAGCCTCCAAGCCAATAAGACCGTTGATTCAAGCTCTGATAAGGACATATCTCTTTAGAGCGTCCGGTGATACCGGCCTGATAGCCCCGTTGATGTGCCCTTTCCAGGCGATCGCGTTTTTGTCTCTTCATGCCTCGTTTCCCTCATTTTTTGATCTGGTGGAAAAGAAAACATGACTACAAAACATGCAGTCACCATTAACGAATACCGTGAATTATTCTTACCGTCAATGCGTAAAATTCATACCGATGTCATATTTGTGAGGTACGCAGGGGATCATTTGTGAAAAATATGTGAAGCAAGACGGGTAACAAGCTGATCAAAAACGCAAAAAAAAACCGTACCTGACGCTATGTCAGATACGGTAAAAGTTATAAAAAATTGTAATTAAGGCAGCCGTTTTAGTTCCGTCGCGATATTAGCCGCCTCTTTCTGCCAGGCCTCTGCCAGCACTTTGACCAGCGCATCATAGCCATCCTGGTCCTGCTTCAGTTCAATATGGAAAGGCTGCTTGGTCAGCCTTCCCTGATGGTTAAGCAGCCACTCTCCGCTGACCACCGCCCTGCCGTCATAGCGGCCATGGAAACCGGTCACCGTGATGCTGAGCGTATCCTGATCGTTGCCCAGAGGCTGAGATGCCACCACCCAGCCTGCCAGCTGACGGCTCAGGTTAGCCACCAGGGTGTTTTTCAGCTGCTGGTCCAGCGGGCTGGCCCACAAATTATTTGTGGCAATTTCATACTGAACGTCGCTGGTCTGATACACCACGCCATTGCCCGCCAGATAATCCGCCACCGCAACCTGATCGATCCACAGCTGTCGGCTCCCCTGGCTGGCACTGCTCTGTACGCTGCTCTGTACCAGAGGCAGCTGATAATAGCTTTTACTCTCTCCGCCGCTGCTGCATGCGCTCAGCCACGCCGCCATCAATACTACTAGCCACTTTTTCATTCTTTCGCCCTCTTCGGCTCAGGATCCTTTTTATTCTTCGCTTCAAATACCAGCGCGTTGCTCTTCTCGTTCAGCGTCTTGAGCACCGGCTGCAGCTCACGCAGAACCTGATCGAGCCGCTGCATATCCGCGACCATTTTGTTATAGGCCGCAGAGCCTGGCTGGAAGCCCTGCATGCTGCGATTAAGCTCGCGCAGTGTCTTCTGCATATCATTCGGCAGCTGCTGCATAGACTGACTGGCGGTGATCTTGTTGAGATTATCCAGCGTGGTCTGCAGATGACGCATCGTGCGCTGGCTTTCCGCCAGGGTGCCCGTCGCCTGTTCCAGCATCGGGTTCAGCGGCAGATTATTAATCTTATCCAGCGTATCCATCAGTCGCTGCTGAATTTGCGCCAGCCCGCCGCTCATGGTCGGGATCACCTGGTGACCGGCAAACTCGCGCAGCCCGCTAATCGGTTCCGCCTTAGGATAGAAATCAAGGTCGACATACAGCGCTCCAGTCACCAGGTTGCCGGTCTTCAGCGACGCACGCAGGCCTTTACTCAGCAGCTCAGGCAGGTGGGTCGCAATGCCCGCATCCTCGCCCATCTGCATTTCCAGCCGCTCAGGCTCGATACGCACCAGAACCGGGATACGGTAGTCATCGTTGAGCGCCTGGCGCATACCCGGCACGAAGTAAGGCACTTTGGCCACCGTACCCATGCGAATACCGCGGAACTCAACCGGCGCGCCCGGCTGCAGGCCGCGAATCGAATCTTTAAAGAACATCAGATAGTCGATGTGTTCCGTGTAGAGGGATTCCTGGATACTGCGCTGATCGTCGTACAGCTTAAATTCCGCGCGCTCAGCGACGGGCTGTCCCAGTTCAAATCCTTCCGGCACATCAAAGCTGACGCCGCCGCCAAATAGCGTGGTCAGCGATCCCATTTCGACGCGCATCCCGGCAGAGGTCAGATCCACCGCGATCCCACTGTCTTTCCAGAAACGCACGTTGCTGGTCACGAGGCGATCGTTGGGCGCGTTAATAAACAGCTGATAGCTGATGCTGCGCGTCTGCGGATTAAAGGTGCTGGCCTCCACGGATCCCACGCGGTAGCCGCGGAACAGGACCGGATCGCCGGGTGAGAGTTGTCCGGCGCGGCTGCTGTCGAGCACGACGCGGATGCCTTTCGCATCCGGCGGCGCCAGCGGCGGCGCATCGAGCAGCTGATAGCGCTCCGGCTCGCCGCCTTTGTTCCCCGGCTGCAGTTCGATATAGGCACCGGACAGCAAGGTTCCGAGACCGCTAATGCCCTCACGACCCACCTGGGGTTTGACCACCCAGAATACGGAATCGCTGTGCAGGAGCTTCTCCATACCGGAGTTGAGCCGCGCTTTAATCTCTACGTGGGTCAGATCGTCCGTCAGGGTCGCGCTTTCCACCACGCCGACGTCAACGCTGCGGCTCTTGATGGTGGTTTTCCCGCCTTCAATGCCTTCCGCGTTGTTAGTGATCAGCGTGACAACCGGACCCTGATGGCTGTAGTGATAAAAAAGGATCCAGGCGCCGATCAGCGCGGTCACGATGGGAAAGATCCACACCGGCGACCAGTTTTTAACTTTCTGCACCTTAGCTTCTCCCGCTTTGGTTTCCATACTGCTACGACTCCTCAGGGTTTGAGTCCGGCTGCCGATCCCACGAAAGACGTGGGTCAAAGGTCATTGCCGAAAACATGGTCGCGATCACCACCAGAGCAAACATTAAAGCCCCCATGGCGGGATAGATATTCATTAGCCCGCCAATGCGCACCAGCGCAGAGAGCACGGCGATAACAAACACGTCGATCATCGACCAGCGGCCAACAAACTCGACAACTTCATAAATCAGGTGCATCCGCTCGCTATCGCGCGTGCCTTCCCGGTTGGCATCCCAGCATAGCCAGGCAATCGCGATCATCTTCAGCGTCGGCACCATGATGCTGGCAATAAAAATCACCATCGCCACCGGATAGGATCCCTCGCTCCACAGCAGGACAACGCCTGCCAGGATCGTCGAGGGCATCTTCGAGCCCAGGAGATCGGTAATCATGATCGGCAGGAGGTTAGCCGGGAAGTAGAGCAGGATTGAGGTCACCAGCAGCGCCATTGTCCACTGCAGGCTATGCCTGCGCCGCACGTACCCCGTGGTCTCACAGCGGGGACAGACAAGCTGGTCAGCCGGTAAGATGGCCGTGCAGCAGCGGCAGGAGCGCAGCCCCTGGCGGATCCCCGGCACGCCCACGCGCAGCGGCTGGTGAAGCTCCGGCATCGGGGCAATGTCGTCCCATAGCCAGCGCCGGTCAACGCACTGATACGTACGCAGCTGCAGCAGGCAAAACAGGCACCAGGGCACAAAGCTGCTGCCGATGCCGATATCCCCGTAGGCCATCAGCTTGACGAAGCTCACCAGCACCCCGGCGAGGAAAATCTCCGCCATGCCCCAGCTTTGTAATTTAAAGAGGATTTTGGCAAGCCAGATCTTCAGCTTTGAAGGCATGGAGACCTGGTTCACCAGCAGCAGAATGCTCACCAGACAAAAGGCGGGCACCAGCTGCACAAACAGGATAAAGAACAGACCAAGGCTGGCGTAATCTTCGCTGAACATCACGCCCGGGATCTCCAGCAGCGAAACTTCGCTGCTGACACCCGCGACCTTCATGCTGACAAAGGGGAATAGATTCGCCAGCAGCAGCATAAACAGTGCCGCCGTCGCCCAGGCGGTGGGACGCTGTCTTGGCGCATCCCACTCAACCGTGAGCGTCGTACCGCAGCGCGGGCAGTTTGCTTTGTGGCCGTGCGCAAGATGCGGCAGAGCCACCAGCAAGTCACACTGCGGGCAGAGTATATGCGCGGCGGCATGATGATGTTCGCACATATTCGCTCCTTTACTTACGCGCCGTTTTTCAGCGCCTCAAGATGCTCCCAGCGCGCAAACGCCTGCTCAAGCGCCTCTTCGGCGGCGGCCAGGTCTGCCAGCACCTTCTGGGTATGGTCGTGGGACTGGCTAAAGAACGCCCCGTCCGCAACCTGCGCCTGCAGGTCTGTCAGACTGGCTTCCAGCTCTTCAAGCTGCTGAGGAAGCTGCTCTAATTCCCGCTGCAGGTTATAGCTTAGTTTGTTACCGCCGCGTTTAACAGCTTCTGCCTTCGCCGCCGGTTCTTGCGCAGACTTACGGCTAACCGTCTGTTTTTGCGCCAGAGACTGAGCCTGCTGGCCACGAGAGTCGTGATAGCCGCCAACGTACTGACCAATGTGCCCTTCCCCTTCGAAGATCCAGCATTCGGTCACGGTATTATCAACAAACTGACGATCGTGGCTCACCAGCAGGACGGTGCCCTGATAGCTGTCGATCAGCTCTTCCAGCAGCTCGAGCGTTTCAACGTCGAGGTCGTTGGTCGGTTCATCGAGAATCAGCAGGTTGCTGGGTTTCAGGAACAGACGCGCCAGCAGCAGACGGTTACGCTCACCGCCGGAAAGCGCGCGAACCGGCGTCATCGCACGTTTAGGATGGAACAGGAAGTCCTGCAGATAACCCAGCACGTGGCGAGGTTTACCGTTCACCAGCACTTCCTGTTTACCTTCGGACAGGTTATCCATCACCGTTCTGTCCGGATCCAGCTCTGCGCGGTGCTGGTCAAAGTAGGCGACTTCCAGCTTGGTCCCGACGTGAACGCGACCGCTATCCGCTTCAAGCTGACCTAACATCAGTTTCAGCAGCGTGGTTTTACCGCAGCCGTTAGGGCCGATCAGGGCAATTTTATCCCCGCGCTGAACCTGGGCACTCATTCCCTGCACCAGCTTCTTATCACCGAGTCTGTAGTCCACGTCTTCCATTTCGAAGACGATTTTGCCCGAGCGGCTGGCCTCTTCGACCTGCATTTTGGCGCTGCCCATTACTTCGCGGCGCTCGCTACGCTCGTTGCGCATCGCTTTCAGGGCGCGCACGCGGCCTTCGTTACGAGTACGGCGCGCTTTAATGCCCTGGCGGATCCAGACTTCTTCCTGGGCCAGCTTGCGATCGAACTCGGCGTTCTGCAGCTCTTCCACACGCAGCGCTTCTTCTTTATCCAGCAGATACTGATCGTAGTTGCCCGGATAAGAGACCAGCTTGCCGCGATCGAGGTCGACAATACGCGTCGACATATTGCGAATAAACGAACGGTCGTGCGAGATAAAGATAATGGTGCCGCTAAACGACTTCAGGAAGCCTTCCAGCCAGTCGATCGTTTCGATATCGAGGTGGTTCGTCGGTTCATCCAGCAGCAGCACACGCGGGCCGCTAACCAGCGCACGGCCCAGCGCGGCTTTACGCAGCCAGCCGCCGGAAAGGGACGCCAGCGGCATATCCGCATCCAGCCCCAGCTGAGTGAGAACGTCGTTGATACGGGTTTCGATCTGCCACAGGTTGTGGTGATCGAGCAGTTCCTGCAACCGCGCCATCTCATTGAGATTTTTGTCGCTCGGATCGGTCATCACCAGATGGGAAATCTCGTGATACTGTTTCAGGTATTCCGCCTGCTCTTCGATGCCCCCGGCAACGAAATCGTAGACGCTACCCGCCACATTACGCGGCGGATCCTGTTGCAGACGAGCAATAACCAGATCCTGTTCATAGACGATACGTCCATCATCCAGGCCCTGTTCACGGTTGAGGATTTTCATCAGCGTCGATTTACCGGCGCCATTACGGCCCACCAGACAAACGCGCTCGTTATCTTCGATGTGCAGTTCGGTGTTATCAAGAAGCGGTGAGTCGCTGAATGACAGCCAGGCACCGTGCATACTGATTAATGACATTTACTTTTCCTTTCAGGCTTCGGTGATCAGCCAGCAGTTATGGATCTGACGATTACGGGCGAAGTCCTGCGACTGCGTTTTTTGCGTGATTTCCTGAGCCTTCAGTCCCAGCGTAGCCAGTCCTTCCAGGTCCATGCGGAAACCGCGTTTGTTGTTTGAGAACATAATGGTGCCGCCTTTGCGCAGCAGACGTTTCAGATCCTGCATCAGACGCAGGTGATCGCGCTGGACGTCAAAGGCTTCTTCCATACGTTTGGAGTTGGAGAAGGTCGGCGGATCGATAAAGATCAGGTCGAACTGCTCATCGCTTTCGCGCAGCCAGCCCAGCACATCCGCCTGCATCAGGCGATGCCCGCGACCGGTCAGACCGTTCAGGCGCAGGTTACGCTCGGCCCATTCCAGATAAGTACGCGACATATCCACGGTGGTGGTGCTGCGTGCGCCGCCAAGCCCGGCGTGAACGCTGGCGCTGCCGGTGTAGGCAAACAGGTTAAGGAAATCTTTGCCTTTGCTCATCTGGCCGAGCATCCGGCGGGCAATGCGGTGATCGAGGAACAGGCCGGTATCGAGATAGTCGGTCAGGTTGACCCACAGCTGCGCGTTGTATTCGCTCACCTGGATAAACTCGCCCTTCTCGTTCATCTTCTGATACTGATTGGTGCCTTTCTGGCGCTCACGGGTTTTCAGCACCAGTTTATTCGGCGCAATGCCCAGCACGGCGATGGTCGCAGCAATGATATCGAACAGGCGCTGACGCGCTTTGGTGGCGTCGACGGTTTTCGGCGCGGCATACTCCTGTACCACGACCCAGTCCGCATAACGATCCACCGCCACGTTATAGTCAGGCAGGTCGGCATCGTACAGGCGATAGCATTCGATCCCTTCCTGACGCGCCCACTTCTCCAGCTTTTTCACATTCTTGCGCAGACGGTTGGCGTAATCGTCTGCCATCGCTGGCGGCAGTGCATCGCCGGTGGTTTCGGTCAGATGGTAGTTTTTCTGCACGCAGTCCAGCGCGCCGTTTTTCGCCTTGAACTGACGTTCGGCACGCAGTTGCAGGCAGCTCAGCAGCTCCGGTGAGGCGCTGAACAACGACAGGGTCCAGCCGCCAAACTGATTTTTCAGGGTCCGCCCCAGCAGGCTGTGCAGCGCAATCAGCGCCGGTTCGCTCTCGAGACGCTCACCGTAAGGTGGGTTGCTGATCACCGTCCCGTAAGGGCCTTTCGGCAGCGGATTGCTGAGCTGCGAGGCTTCTTTAACCTCAAAGGTCACCAGTTCGCCGATCCCGGCGCGACGGGCGTTGCGCTGGGCGCGCTCAATCACGCGGGCGTCGTTATCAGAGCCGTAGAAGCGTGCGCCGTAGTCCGCCAGCCCCTGACGGGCGCGGGTCTGGGCTTCAGCCTTCACCGACTGCCAAATCGCGTCATCATGCTGCGCCCAGCCGCCAAAGCCCCAGTGCCCGCGATGCAGGCCCGGTGCGCGATCGGTCGCCCACATAGCGGCTTCAATCAGCAGCGTGCCGGAACCGCACATCGGATCCAGCAGCGGCGTTCCCGGCTGCCAGCCGGAGCGCATCACGATGGCCGCAGCAAGGTTTTCTTTGATTGGCGCCTGACCGGTACCGTCGCGGTAGCCACGCAGATGCAGACCTTCCCCGCTCAGATCGAGCGAGATATGGGCGGTGTCTTTGTTAAGCCAGACGTTAATACGTAAATCCGGGTTCTCGCGATCGACGTTCGGGCGCGGGAGGTCTTTACGGGTAAAGGCATCGACGATGGCATCTTTTACCTTCAGCGCGCCGTACTGGCTATTACGGATGCTGTCATTCAGGCCGCTGAAATGCACCGCAAAGCTTGCGCCTTCGGCAAAAATCTCCGTCCACTTGATCGACTGTACGCCAAGGTAAAGGTCGAGGTCGCTGTAAACGCCACACTCACCCAGTGGCATCATGATGCGCGACGCCAGACGACTCCACATCAGGCTCTGGTAGATGAGCCGGGTGTCACCTTCAAAATGGACACCGCCCTGAACCACCCGGCACGCCTGCGCGCCGAGGTTTTCCAGTTCAGTTTTTAACAGCTCTTCCAGCCCGCGGGCCGTACTGGCAAACAGAGAATTCATATCGTCACTTATTACTCGTAGAAAATTGCTGCGCATTATAGCCAATCTGGCGGCTATGTCATAAAGTTGAAGGCTTATTTTCATTTTCAGGAAGCGGGCAGTGGCAACCTTATCACGGCTTTTTATACATCCGGTCAAATCCATGCGCGGCATCGGTTTGAGTCATGCGCTGGCCGACATCAGCGGCATGGCCTTTGACCGCATCTTTATGGTCACCGAACCCGATGGCACTTTTATTACCGCACGCCAGTATCCACAGATGGTGCGTTTCACGGCGTCCCCGCTGTATGACGGCCTGCACCTGACGGCGCCGGACGGCAGCAGTGCGCGAATACGCTTCGCCGAATTTGCCGCCACCGCCGCGCCGACCGAAGTCTGGGGTAACCACTTTACCGCCCTGATTGCGCCCGCGGAGATCAACCGCTGGCTGTCGACCTTTTTCGCCCGCGAGGTGCAACTGCGCTGGGTCGGTCCCGAGCCGACTCGCCGGGTAAAACGCCATGAAGATGTCCCGCTCTCGTTTGCCGATGGTTTTCCCTATCTGCTGACCAACGACGCCTCTCTGCGCGATCTGCAGCAGCGCTGCATCGCCAGCGTCAAAATGGAGCAGTTTCGCCCGAATCTGGTCGTTACCGGCGTACCGGCATGGGCTGAGGACGGCTGGAAAACCATCCGCATCGGCGAGGTGATTTTTGACGTCGTCAAACCCTGTAGCCGCTGTATTTTTACCACCGTCAGCCCGGAACGCGGGCAAAAACACCCTTCAGGTGAGCCTCTGGCAACGCTGCAGACGTTTCGCACCGCACAGGACAACGGCGATGTCGATTTCGGGCAGAACCTGATCGCCCGCAACAGCGGCGTAGTTCGCGTGGGTGATGAGATCGAAATTCTGGCGACCGGTCCGGCAAAACCTTACGGCGCAGGTCAGGTCGAAGAAACCCTGGTCCCGGAAACGGAGCCGGAAGGCACTGTTTCCGTGGAATGGGAAGGCCAGGCGTTCCGTGGCAACAATCAGCAAATCTTACTGGAGCAGCTTGAGCAACAGGGAATTCGCGTTCCCTATTCTTGTCGGGCCGGGATCTGCGGCTGCTGTCGGGTACGTTTGCTGGAAGGTGAAGTCAATGTGCTGAAGAAAAACGCGCGGGCTGATGACGGGACGATTCTAAGCTGCAGCTGCATTCCCAAAACGCCGCTGCGGCTCTCCGCCCTGTAGAAAGGGCGGCTCAGACGGCCTGTTCGAGTCCAAAGCTTGCCGGACGCGGCAGCGGTTTCAGGCGGTCGTTCATAATTTTGATGGCGTCGCCGAGCTGCATTGTTCGTCCGGCGATCACTACACCCGGCTGCGCCAGCAGGCACAGCGCGGCGTTGTCACCCGACTCGACCACCAGCAGGCTCACCGTCTCACGGGTATCGCTTAACCAGACGCAGGCAGCGTCGCCCGCCAGCGGTAGCCAGCTGTCGGAATGCGCAACGAAGTGCCAGCTTTTTGGCATCTGCGGCTTGAGGAAGCGAATCGCCACCAGCGCGTTCAGCACCAGTTCGGCGCGCTGTTCATTGGACAGCTCCAGCTCGCGGCACTTCTCATCGAAAGAGAAGTACAGCGCGGCGTCATCAACGCAGAAACCGCCGGGAGAGAAGGCGTCCGGCGTCAGCATTTTGCGGGCAAAACGCGAACGGAATAACATGCCATTGGCCAGATCGAGCATCATACGATCGTGCTCGTCATCAAAATACCAACGCCAGTTATCGTCAGGTTTAATTCGCATTATTCTCTCCCACACTTCAGCTAACTCTTCGATACCTTTCTGAGCTTTTGCCGCTTCGCTTATTGTCCTTATAATAAAAGACTACAATGTTCAAATTAGCAACAGTGCTGAAATATAAAACAACCGGAGCTTAAAATAAAGCCCCGGCGTTCAATATGTCGTAAAAGGTCAGATATCGGTGAGGATTTCTTTAATCAGCGGTGGACCTTTAAAAATAAACCCGGAATAAATTTGCACCAATGAAGCACCGGCAGCCATCTTCTCACGGGCGGCTATCACGGAGTCAATGCCGCCAACGCCGATAATCGGCATCCGGCCATTTAACTCTGCCGACAGCTGACGAATAATCTCGGTGCTTTTTAATTGCAGCGGTCGACCACTCAGACCACCCGCTTCGTTACAATTCGGCATTCCCTGGACCAGGGATCTTTCCAGCGTGGTATTGGTCGCAATTACGCCATCAATATTATGTCGGACTAAACTATCGGCAACCTGGATCAATTCTTCAGAGGAAAGATCCGGCGCGATCTTTACCGCCACCGGAACATATTTATGGTGCCGGGAATGAAGATCGTTTTGCTTATTTTTAATCGCCACAAGTAGATCGTCCAGCGCTTCGCCATATTGCAATGAGCGCAGTCCTGGGGTGTTCGGCGAGGAGATATTGATCGCGATATAACCGGCATAGGCATAGACTTTTTCCATACAAATCAGATAGTCATCTTTACCCTGCTCTACCGGCGTATCTTTATTCTTGCCGATATTAATACCCAGAATTCCGTCATAATGGGATTTCTTAACGTTCTCGACCAGGTTGTCAACGCCGAGGTTATTGAAGCCCATACGGTTGATCAACCCTTCGGCGGCGACCAGTCGAAAAAGGCGCGGCTTATCGTTGCCCGGCTGCGGACGCGGGGTCACGGTGCCGATTTCGATCGATCCGAATCCCATCGCGCCGAGGGCATCGATACACTCACCGTTTTTATCCAGCCCGGCGGCAAGGCCCAGCGGATTCTTAAAGGTCAGTCCCATACAGGTGACCGGCTTTGACGGGACTTTCTGGCGTACCAGCGCCTCCAGCGGGGTGCCGGTTATGCGACGCAATTGCTGGAATGTAAATTCATGAGCGCGCTCGGGATCGAGCTGAAAAAGGGCTTTACGAACGAAGGGATAGTACATGAACTCTCCTGGATTCCCGGTGTGCAAACCGGGGCGGTATTATGTGCGATCCGGGTGCGAAAGGGAATTGACCTGTGGCAAAAAAGCGTCTCGTTCCGCAAACGGTTCCCTCTCCGCGCCGACACTCTTCTGGCAAAGAGCGCCCAGGGAAATGTGAAAAGGATCGCAGCCTGAGAATTTCGCTTAAATTCAAAAAAGGCCGCCAGGCAACGTTGCGCAGTCGCTACCGCTTGTTGCGCAAGAATTAGCGAAATTGATATATAAATCATATCGATCGGAGCAGTAAACAATATTGGAAAGCGCCTTTTCTCCCTCGCTATAAAGGTCGCGTATGGAAATTCCCCTTACGTCACATCAGCCAAGGAAAAGCCAACCATGTTGAATCAAGATCACGCCCAAAACCCCTTCACTACTGCCGATATTATTCGCGCCAGCAAGCCTGGTTTCACCCCTAAAGTGGCGTTCATTTTAGGCTCCGGCCTCGGCGCACTGGCCGAGCAGATTGAAGATGCCGTCGCAATCTCCTACGAAAAACTGCCGGGTTTCCCGGTCAGCACCGTGCACGGCCATGCGGGTGAGCTGGTCCTGGGCACCCTTTCTGGCGTTCCGGTCGCCTGTATGAAAGGCCGTGGGCATTTTTATGAAGGCCGCGGGATGAACGTCATGACCGACGCTATCCGCACCTTTAAGCTGCTGGGCTGCGAGCTGCTGTTCTCCACCAACGCCGCCGGTTCCCTGCGACCGGAGATCGGCCCGGGCTGCCTGGTCGCCCTCAACGATCATATCAATACGATGCCGGGCACGCCGATGGTCGGTCCTAATGATGACCGTTTTGGCGATCGCTTTTTCTCGCTGGCTAACGCCTATGATGCCGACTACCGCGCCGTTCTGCAGGACGTCGCCAAAGAGTCCGGCTTCCCGCTCTCTGAAGGCGTGTTTGTTTCCTATCCGGGCCCGAACTTTGAAACCGCCGCAGAGATCCGCATGATGCAGATTATTGGCGGCCACGTCGTGGGGATGTCGGTGGTGCCGGAAGTGATCTCAGCGCGTCACTGCGGGCTGAAAGTGGTCGCCGTTTCTGCCATCACTAACCTGGCGGAAGGCCTGGGCGAGATTGCGCTGTCGCACGAACAAACCCTGGCGGCCGCCACCCTGTCCCAGCAGAACTTTATCACGCTGATTCACGGCTTCCTGCGTAAACTGGCCTGACAATAATTAGAACGTTAACAGGCCGCGGCGGCTGACACAGTCGCCGCGCCACACTCACTCGGGAATCGAGCGCGATGAAAATCCAAAATCGTCTCAAAATAATGATGTTCTTGCAGTATTTTATCTGGGGAAGCTGGCTGGTTACGCTGGGCTCCTACATGATTAAAACACTGTATTTTAACGGGGCTACCGTCGGCCTGGTTTACAGCACCAAGGGATTAGCCGCCATATTAATGCCGGCCCTGATAGGGATCGTGGCGGACAAGTGGATCCGCGCCAATCGGGTCTATATGATCTGCCATCTGATCTGCGCCGGCGCCCTGTTTTATGCCGCAGGCATCCAGGATCCGGACCTGATGTTCTGGGCGATGCTGATCAACGCGATGGCGTTTATGCCCACCCTCTCCTTATCGAATACCCTTGCCTACTCCTGTCTGGAAAAAGCGGGGCTGGATACCGTCACCCACTTCCCGCCGGTTCGCGTCTACGGCACCGTCGGCTTTATCGTTGCCATGTGGACCATCAGCCTGCTGAAGCTGGAGTTAAGCAATCTGCAGCTCTATATTGCAGCGGGGGCATCACTGCTACTGGCCGTCTACGCCATGGTGTTACCGACGATCCCGACCGCTAACCGCAAACAGGGGCAACCCATCAGCAGCATGCTGGGACTCGACGCGCTGGCCCTGTTTAAAAAGCCCCGCATGGCCGTTTTCTTCGTCTTCGCCATGCTGCTGGGAGCGGTGCTGCAAATTACCAATACGTTTGGCAACCCCTTCCTGCACGACTTTGCACGTATTCCTGAGTTTGCCGACAGCTTTGTGGTGCAGTATCCGTCGATTTTGCTCTCCGTTTCCCAGATGTCTGAAGTGGCCTTCATTCTCGCGATCCCGTTCTTCCTGCGCCGTTTTGGCATTAAGACGGTGATGCTGCTCAGTATGGTGGCCTGGACATTCCGCTTCGGTCTGTTCGCCTGGGGCGATCCGACCCCGGTCGGTTTTACCCTGCTGTTACTGTCGATGATCGTCTATGGCTGCGCCTTTGATTTCTTTAATATCTCAGGATCGGTTTTTGTCGAGCAGGAAGTGAGCGCAGATATTCGCGCCAGCGCCCAGGGACTGTTTATGACGATGGTGAACGGCTTCGGTGCCTACGCGGGCGCAATCGTCAGCGGCAAAGTGGTCGATATTTTCACGACCGATGGCGTCAGAGACTGGCAGACGATCTGGCTGATATTTGCGGCCTATTCACTGCTGCTGGCCGTGGTGTTCTTCTTCCTCTTCCGCTACCGTCACCAGCCGGAGAAATTCGTCCAGGCTGGAGCTACACGCTAAGCACGTCCCCGACTTCCGTGACTGAAGGCCTGCGAATCAGTTATGATCTGCCGATTCACTATCGGCAACGGGAGCCGGGGATGATTCAGTCCGAGCACGTTTATCGAACCGACCTCAAGCTTTTACGTTATTTTTTGACGGTCGCCGAAGAGCTTCATTTTGGCAGAGCGGCTGCACGGCTCAATATGTCGCAGCCGCCGCTGAGTATGCAGATTAAAGAACTGGAATCCCAGCTCGGCACGGCGCTGTTTATTCGCAACTCCCGCAACGTCGCGCTGACCCACGCCGGTAAGGTGTTAATGGACGAAACCCGGCGGCTGCTGCAGGCAACCAGCCAGGCGCTGGCAAAGGTCGAGCAGATAGGCCGCGGTGAAAGCGGGAAGATCGAGCTGGGCATTGTCGGCACGGCGCTATGGGGAGAACTCAATCTTCGTTTCCAGCGCTTTATTCAGCGCAACCCCACGCTCGATATTATCTTTCGCGAGCAGTCTCCCGATGTACAGCTGCAGATGCTCAGCAACAATGAACTCGACATCGGTATCTGGCGAATGGCCACCGCGCTTCCTCTGGAATTCAGCAGCCTGCTGCTGTGTACCGCTTCCTACCTTGTCGCTATGCCGACTGGACACCGTCTGGCAGGATGGGATGCCGTTCCGTTATCCGAGCTCAAGGATGAAGAGTTTATTACCCTGCGCACCGCGCATTCGGACTGGTCTTTCTTACAGCAGGTGTTTTTTAAGGCAGGACTCTCCCCCAACATTACGCGGGAGGTGCTTGAGCCGCAGACGGTGCTGGCCCTGACGAGTATGGGGATCGGTATTACGCTGATGCCGGACAGCTATAGCCTGATGCACTGGCCGGGGATCGTTTTCCGCCCGTTGCAGGAGCGTATTCCGGCAGATCTCTATCTGATTTATGAGGCCGCGAAGCTCACCCCTGCACGACAGCGGCTGATTGACGCCCTGACCTTTAGCGGGTGGGAATAACGCTCTCCCCGGCATCCACGCCGGGGAGAAGCGGTTTATCAGGCCAGAGCCTTGGCAATCTTCTCGTACAGATCGCCGGAGAGATTTTCCAGTCCTTTCAGCTGCTCCAGCGCCGCACGCATCAGCGCCTGGCGTTTTTCATCGTAGCGTTTCAGGCGGATCAGCGGCTCGATCAGGCGAGAAGCCACCTGCGGGTTGCGGCTGTTCAGCTCGGTCAGCATTTCCACCATAAAGCGGTATCCGCTGCCGTCCGCCGCATGGAACGCCGCCGGGTTACTGCCGGCAAAGGCGCCGATCAGAGAACGCACGCGGTTCGGGTTGCTGAGGGTAAAGGAGCGGTGCTGTAGCAGGCCGCGAACGGTCTCCAGCACGTTCTCCGCCGGGCTGGTCGCCTGCAGGATCAACCACTTATCCATCACCAGACCGTCCTGATGCCATTTGTCATCGTACGCTTTCATCAGCGCATCACGGCAAGGCAGCTGCGCCGCCACGGCCGCAGACAGTGCCGCCAGCGCGTCGGTCATGTTGTCCGCCTGCTGATACTGATGGCTGACCAGCTTGTCCGCCAGCTGCGCGTCACCAAAGGCCAGATAGCGCAGACAGGTGTTACGCAGCGAACGCTTGCCGATATCCGCATGTTCAACCCGGTAGGCATCCAGTTTGTTGGCGTTATAAACCGCCAGCGCCTCGTCGGCCAGCTCGGTCGCCAGCGTGCGGGTTAACGCTTCGCGCACCGCGCTGATGGCGATCGGATCGATAATGTCGAACAGCTCAGCCATTTCCGTCGCTGACGGCAGCGTCAGGATCTCAGCTGCCAGCGCCGGATCGATGGTGTCATCCAGTAGGATCGCCCGGAAGGCGTCGGCAACGTGGATCGGCAGCGAGAGCGGCTGGCCCTGCTGGTGGCGGGCCACGTTGAGGCGAATATAGGTCGCCAGCAGGCTCTGTGCGGCATCCCAGCGGGAGAAGTCATTGCTGGCGTGGCGCATCAGGAAGGTCAGCTGCTGATCGCTCCATTTATATTCCAGTTTCACCGGTGCGGAGAATTCGCGCAGCAGGGAAGGAACCGGCTGGAACCAGACGTTATCAAAGACAAAGGTCTGCTCGGCCTGGGTCACGTTCAGCACGGAGTGCACCGGATGCCCGTCTTTCTGCAGCGGTATCACCTTGCCTTCGTTGTCATACAGTTCGATATCGAACGGAATATGCAGCGGCAGATTCTCAGGCTGATCCGGCGTGGCTGGCGTACGCTGGCTGATGGTCAGCGTATACTGCTCGGTGGCCGGATTGTAATCATCCCGCACGCTGACAATCGGCGTGCCGGACTGGCTGTACCAGCGGCGGAAATGAGAGAGATCGACGTTCGACGCATCTTCCATCGACTGAACGAAATCATCGCAGGTCGCGGCGCTGCCGTCGTGGCGTTCGAAATAGAGCTGCATCCCTTTCTGGAAATTCTCTTCACCCAGCAGGGTGTGCAGCATACGGATCACTTCCGATCCTTTCTCATACACCGTCAGGGTGTAGAAGTTGTTCATCTCGATCACTTTGTCCGGACGGATCGGATGCGCCATCGGGCTGGCGTCTTCGGCAAACTGCAGGCCGCGCATGGTGCGGACATTGCTGATACGGTTTACGGCACGGGAGCCGAGATCGGAGCTGAACTCCTGATCGCGGAACACCGTCAGCCCCTCTTTCAGGCTGAGCTGGAACCAGTCGCGGCAGGTCACGCGGTTACCGGTCCAGTTATGGAAGTATTCGTGACCGATTACCCGCTCGATATCGAGATAGTCTTTGTCGGTGGCGGTATCGGTACGGGCCAGCACGTATTTGGAGTTAAAGACGTTCAGCCCTTTGTTCTCCATCGCGCCCATATTAAAGAAGTCGACGGCAACGATCATATAAATGTCGAGATCGTACTCCAGGCCGAAACGCTCCTCGTCCCACTTCATCGAATTCTGCAGGGAGGTCATCGCCCAGGGGGCGCGATCGAGGTTGCCGCGATCGACAAACAGCTCCAGCGCCACTTCCCGACCAGAGCGCGTGGTAAAGGTATCGCGCAGCACGTCGAAATCTCCGGCAACCAGCGCAAACAGGTAGCAGGGTTTCGGGAACGGATCCTGCCACTTCATCCAGTGACGGCCATTTTCCAGTTCGCCGCTGTCGACGCGGTTACCGTTGGAGAGCAGGTACGGATATTTTGTCTTGTCGGCGATCACGGTGGTGGTAAAGCGCGCCAGCACATCCGGCCGGTCAAGATACCAGGTAATATGGCGGAAGCCTTCGGCTTCACACTGGGTACAGAGCGCTTCACCGGACTGATACAGCCCTTCGAGAGCGGTGTTCGCCGACGGATTGATTTCATTCACGATGCGCAGGGTAAAATGCTCCGGCAGAACGGAAATTACCAGCTGGCTCTGTTCTTGCTTATAGTCGGTCCACGGCTGGTCGTTAATCTGCAGGGAAACCAGGGTCAGGTCTTCCCCGTCCAGGCGCAACGCAGCATCTGCGGCACCGTGTCGCACAACCTGGCTCACGGCGGTAACAACGGTTTTTGTGGCATCCAGGTCGAAGGTCAAGTCAATATCGCTGATCTGGTAATCCGGCGCACGGTAGTCGTGGCGGTATTTGGCTTGTGGCTGTTGTGTCATAAAAAACCTTAGCTTTTACGTATACGGTATCGTACTCCAGTCTATTCCTGTTGCCGGGATCTCGCTATCCGGAATGCTTATCTTTCTCGGGGAAAATCATTAAAATGCTACATTTAGATAACAGTGGTGGCACAAACTGCCCTCGACCTGGGCGTCGGCATATGTTGTGATCGGGCTTTAATAAACAGATAATCAGGGTATACTCCTGCGTCTTTATTTGCTGAGCCTTAGAAACCACAGCATTCAGGTTGCCTGATAAGATGATACGTATTGATGGAAACGCTCCTGTGAGAGGATGCTACTGCGCACCATGACACAATTCGCTTCCCCGATTCTGCACACGCTGCTTGATACGGACGCCTACAAACTGCATATGCAGCAGGCGGTTTTCCACCATTATGGCGATGTCCACGTGGCCGCGGAGTTCCGCTGCCGTGGGGACGATCTGCTGGGCATCTATGCCGATGCGATCCGTGAGCAGGTCGACGCCATGCAGTCGCTGCGTCTGCAGGACGATGAGTATCAGTGGCTGTCCGGCCTGCCCTTCTTTAAAGATGACTACCTGCAGTGGCTGCGCGATTTTCGCTATGATCCTTCCCAGGTCACCGTCACTAACGACAGCGGCAAGCTCAATATTCGTCTTACCGGGCCGTGGCGTGAAGTTATTATGTGGGAAGTCCCGCTGCTGGCGGTGGTCAGTGAACTGGTGCACCGTTACCGTTCCCCGGAAGCGGACGTTGAGCAGGCGCTGGCGACGCTGGAAGAGAAGCTTGAGCAGTTTGCTGTGCTGACGGCCGGGCTGGATATGTCCGCGTTTCATCTGATGGATTTTGGCACCCGTCGTCGCTTCTCTCATGACGTTCAGCAGGCTATCGTTCAGCGCCTGCAGCAGGAACCCTGGTTTGTCGGCACCAGCAACTACGATCTCGCCCGCCGTCTCTCGCTCACCCCGATGGGTACCCAGGCACATGAGTGGTTCCAGGCGCATCAGCAAATTAGCCCGGATTTAGCCACCAGCCAGCGTGCCGCGCTCGCGGCCTGGCTTGAAGAGTACCCGGACCAGCTGGGCATTGCCCTGACCGACTGCATCACCATGGACGCCTTCTTACGCGATTTTGGTCCCGAGTTTGCGACCCGCTATCAGGGGCTGCGCCACGACTCCGGGGATCCGGTTGAGTGGGGCGAAAAAGCCATTGCCCATTATCAGAAGCTGGGCATCGACCCGCTGAGCAAAACCCTGGTGTTCTCTGATAATCTCGATCTGACGAAAGCGGTGTCCCTCTATCGCCACTTCTCCTCACGCGTCAATCTGAGCTTCGGTATCGGCACTCGCCTGACCTGCGATATCCCGCAGGTGAAGCCGCTGAATATCGTGATCAAGCTGGTGGAGTGCAACGGTAAACCCGTCGCCAAGCTCTCCGACAGCCCGGGTAAAACTATATGCCACGACAAAGCGTTCGTGCGCGCCCTGCGTAAAGCCTTCGATTTACCCCAGGTTAAAAAAGCCAGCTGATCCCCACCGGGAGCCTTTCCGGCTCCCGCGTACTGATAAATTTATTAATTCTGCCTTTTCTACGCTTAATTATGCTTGTTTGCTGACGGATGCCAGGTAACATAGATAACCCGCCCCTGTTGGCGGTGAATTAATTTATACCCAAAATAGTTCGAGTTGCAGGAAGGCGGCGACGCAGCGAATCCCCTGGAGCTTACATCAGTAAGTGACTGGGGTGAGCGAGGAAGCCAACGCATCTGCAACTTGAAATATGCAGGGTATTTCCATTTTGACAACAAGAGAGACTATTATGAGCGTTGTGCCTGTAGCCGACGTACTCCAGGGCCGCGTAGCCGCTGACAGCGAAGTCACCGTGCGCGGATGGGTACGTACCCGCCGAGATTCAAAAGCTGGCATTTCTTTCCTCGCCGTCTATGACGGTTCCTGCTTTGATCCTGTACAGGCCGTCATTAATAATTCTCTGTCGAATTACAATGAAGACGTATTGCGTCTGACTACCGGCTGTTCGGTTATTGTGACCGGCGTGGTTTCCGCCTCTCCGGGCCAGGGCCAGAGCTTCGAGCTGCAGGCAACCAAAGTAGAAGTCACCGGCTGGGTTGACGAGCCGGACACCTACCCGATGGCGGCAAAACGTCACAGCATCGAGTATCTGCGTGAAGTGGCGCACCTGCGTCCGCGTACTAACCTGATCGGTGCCGTCGCGCGCGTTCGCCATACCCTGGCGCAGGCGCTGCACCGCTTCTTCGACGAGCAGGGCTTCTTCTGGGTGTCGACCCCGCTCATTACCGCGTCCGATACCGAAGGTGCCGGTGAGATGTTCCGCGTCTCCACGCTGGACCTGGAAAACCTGCCGCGCAACGACCAGGGTAAAGTCGATTTCGATAAAGACTTCTTTGGCAAAGAGGCCTTCCTGACCGTGTCCGGCCAGCTGAACGGCGAAACCTATGCCAGCGCCCTGTCGAAGATCTACACCTTTGGCCCGACCTTCCGTGCCGAAAACTCCAACACCAGCCGTCACCTGGCGGAATTCTGGATGCTGGAGCCGGAAGTAGCCTTCGCCGATCTGGAAGATAACGCCCGCCTGGCGGAAGCCATGCTGAAGTATGTCTTCAAGGCCGTGCTGGACGAGCGCATGGACGATCTGAAGTTCTTCGCCGAACGCGTAGATAAAGAAGCTATCGACCGTCTGGAGCGCTTTATCGCTGCCGACTTCGCGCAGGTGGACTACACCGACGCAGTGACCATCCTTGAAAACTGCGGTGAGACCTTCGAGAACCCGGTGTACTGGGGCGTGGATCTCTCCTCCGAGCACGAGCGCTATCTGGCCGAGAAACACTTTAAAGCGCCGGTGGTTGTGAAGAACTACCCGAAAGAGATCAAAGCGTTTTATATGCGTCTGAACGACGATGGCAAAACCGTGGCGGCAATGGACGTTCTGGCCCCGGGTATCGGCGAGATTATCGGCGGTTCCCAGCGTGAAGAGCGTCTGGACGTGCTGGATGCCCGCATGGCGGAAATGGGTCTGAATAAAGAAGACTACTGGTGGTACCGCGATCTGCGTCGCTACGGCACCGTGCCGCACGCCGGTTTCGGCCTCGGCTTTGAACGTCTGATCGCCTACGTCACCGGCGTGCAGAACGTTCGCGACGTTATCGCCTTCCCGCGTACGCCGCGTAGCGCCAGCTTCTGATGATGTTATAAAGGGTCAGCCTCCGCTGGCCCTTTTTCTTTCCCTGTCAAAAAACCTTTAAAACTGTCAACTGACGTCAGGGTCAACGGCAGGCTGTCAGCTTACTGTTACACTCTGTTTCCCCCTTTCCCTCCCTGCCAAATCCGTATTTCTCCTATTGCGCACGAACTGCCTAACCGGGCATTAGCACAGAATTTCGACATTAAGATGGCAATCCGGACGGCCAAAATCAGATGCAATAAAAGCGTGCCCAAAATGGAACGGCGGGCCAGTCACTGATATTAGCTAAATTAAACATAAGCAATTCATATATATAGTAATGAGATTGCTGGTTTCTTCAGCGATTGGTTTGGAATTTAGAGGTGGTTCACAAAGTTCCCGAAATTACACATTTAGTTACACATAATTTCTTTTGGTTACTTCTTTTCGACATTTGTAGCACTTTCAGGCTAGCGAAACGTTGTCATGAATGGAAAGATGCCTCTCAGACACAGAAAGACACCAAACTCTCACCAATAGTTCCGTAAATTTTTATTGACGAAATTGTTGGCTGGCAGTGGCAGGTGTTCAAAAAAACCTAATGAGGGTAATAAATAATGATGAAGCGTAATATCCTGGCAGTGGTTATCCCTGCCCTGCTGGTTGCTGGCGCGGCTAACGCGGCCGAAATCTATAACAAAGACGGCAACAAAGTTGATATCTACGGTAAAGCTGTAGGCCTGCACTACTTCACCAAAGACAACGGTTCTAACGGTTACGCTGGCAACGGCGACAAAACCTACGCGCGTCTGGGCTTCAAAGGTGAAACTCAGATCAACGACCAGCTGACCGGTTACGGCCGCTGGGAATATCACTTCGCGGGTAACAACGCTGAAAGCGAAGGCGCAAAGAGCGACAAAACTCGTCTGGCGTTCGCTGGTCTGAAATTCGGCGACCTGGGCAGCTTCGACTACGGTCGTAACTACGGTCTGGTTAATGACGCAATCAGCGTAACCGATATGCTGCCAGAGTTCGGTGGCGACACCGCTAGCAGCGACAACTTCTTCTCAAGCCGTACCGGTGGTCTGGCGACTTACCGTAACAACAACTTCTTCGGTCTGGTTGAAGGCCTGAACTTCGGCATTCAGTACCTGGGCAAAAACGAGCGTGATGATGCGACCAAGTCCAACGGTGACGGCTGGGCAACATCTGTAAGCTACGACTTTGACGGCTTTGGCGTTGTCGGTGCATACGGTGCAGCTGACCGTACTAACGCGCAGCAGACTCAGGTCGGTGGAGCTCGCGGCAACACGGCTGAGCAGTGGGCGACTGGCCTGAAATACGATGCTAACAACATCTACCTGGCAGCACTGTACGGTGAAACCCGCAATGCTACTGCTGTTAACGATATTTTTGTTAACAAAACCCAGGACTTCTCCGTTGTAGCACAGTACCAGTTTGACTTCGGTCTGCGTCCGTCCATCGCTTACTACAAATCTAAAGCGAAAGATGTTGAAGGCGTCGGCAGCGAAGAGTTCATCAACTACATTGAAGTGGGCGCAACCTACTACTTCAACAAAAACATGTCTACCTATGTTGATTACATCATCAACCAGATCGACAAAGACAACAAACTGGGCGTAGGTTCCGACAACACCGTTGCCGTTGGTATCGTTTACCAGTTCTAATCTTTACCCTCGTTATCTGCTTAAAAAACAGGGCTTCGGCCCTGTTTTTTTATGCCTGAAAGAAAAATATCGCGTCTTGTAAAAAGAGTGTCGCAAACGGTTGGCAATTGCTGATTCTGCCGTTAACCTGAGAGCGGACTTCCCTTCTGCAATCACAATGGAACCTCGTCATGTTTGAGAACATAACCGCTGCCCCTGCCGACCCTATTCTGGGCCTGGCCGATCTGTTTCGTGCCGATGACCGAGCCGGGAAAATTAACCTCGGTATCGGGGTGTATAAAGATGAAACCGGTAAAACCCCGGTTCTGACCAGCGTTAAAAAAGCCGAACAGTATCTGCTGGAAAATGAAACCACCAAGAACTACCTTGGCATCGATGGTATTCCTGAATTCGGCCGCTGCACGCAGGAGCTGCTGTTCGGCAAGACGAGCACCATTGTGACGGATAAACGCGCCCGCACGGCGCAAACGCCTGGCGGTACCGGCGCGCTGCGCGTCGCGGCCGACTTCCTGGCCCGCACGACCGACGTAAAACGCGTCTGGGTCAGCAACCCGAGCTGGCCGAACCACAAGAGCGTCTTTAACGCCGCCGGGCTGGAAGTACGCGAATACGCCTACTACGACGCCGCTAACCACGACCTCGACTTCGATGCGCTGGTTGCTAGCCTCAGCGAAGCCCAGGCCGGTGACGTGGTGCTGTTCCACGGCTGCTGCCATAACCCGACCGGTATCGATCCGACCCTTGAGCAGTGGCAAACCCTGGCTAAACTGTCCGTGGAAAAAGGCTGGCTGCCGCTGTTCGACTTCGCCTACCAGGGCTTTGCGCGTGGTCTGGAAGAAGACGCCGAAGGTCTGCGCGCCTTTGCTGCCCTGCACAAAGAGCTGCTGGTTGCCAGCTCCTACTCGAAGAACTTTGGCCTGTATAACGAGCGCGTCGGTGCCTGTACCCTGGTTGCTGCGGATAGCGAAACCGTTGACCGTGCCTTTAGCCAGATGAAATCCGCGATTCGCGCCAACTACTCCAACCCACCGGCGCACGGTGCGGCCGTGGTGGCGACCATTCTCAGCAACGATGCCCTGCGCGCGCTCTGGGAGCAGGAACTAACGGATATGCGCCAGCGCATTCACCGTATGCGTCAGCTGTTTGTGAATACCCTGCAGGAAAAAGGCGCCAGCGGCGACTTCAGCTTTATCATCCGCCAGAACGGGATGTTCTCATTCAGCGGCCTGAGCAAAGAGCAGGTGCTGCGTCTGCGTGAAGAGTTTGGGGTCTACGCGGTGGCTTCCGGTCGCGTTAACGTTGCCGGGATGACGCCGGACAATATGGCTCCGCTGTGTGAAGCCATCGTCGCCGTGCTGTAAGCATAAACGGCATGCATTAAAAAAGGTCGCTCAGCGACCTTTTTTATTTATTACCACACAGGCATCTCATCCTGCAGGAAGGGATTGTGCTGTCGCTCATGGCCGAGCGTGGACATCGGACCGTGGCCCGCAATAAAGGTCACGTCGTCGCCCAGCGGCAGCAGCTTACGCTTGATGGAGTCGATAAGCTGGCTATGGTCGCCACGCGGGAAATCACTGCGCCCGACCCCGCCTTTGAAAATCACATCTCCGGACACCAGCAGGCGTGAAGCGTCATCAAAGAAAACAATGTGCCCTGGCGTATGGCCCGGACAGTGCAGCACCTGCAGGCTGATATTGCCGACGCTGACCTTATCGCCTTCCTGCAGCCAGCGATCCGGCGTCAGAGGCTCACACTCATCAAGACCAAACATACGGCTTTGGGCAGGTAACCCCTGCAGCCAGAACTCATCTTCTTTATCCGGACCGATAATCGGCACGCCGTAGTGCGCTGCCAGCTCTGCGGCCGCGCCGACGTGATCGAGATGACCGTGAGTCAGCAGGATCTGCATCAGGGTGACGCCGCTGGCCTCCACTTCCTGTTTGATTCGCTCTGCATCACCGCCGGGATCGACCAGCGCGGCAAGACGGGTTTGTTCACACCAGATTAATGAACAGTTCTGCGAAAAGGCGGTAACCGGAATAATGCGATAGTTCATGCTGCTCCTGATTTGTTACCAGTGCCGTACCGGCCCGGTATCAATATGCACAAAGTTGCTGGAAGGGTAATATCCTACACCACCAGACTTCAGAGACAACGCAGCTTTGCGAACATTGCTTAACGAAATGCCGTCGATATGGAAATCCATCGCCTGGCCTTTCGTATGGTAGCTTTTTTTCGCTACCCCACGGCTATGGGAACGTAATTCGTTATTGGTATCGAGCGAACGATAGCCGGAAATAAGCTGGACCGGCTTATGCGTGCCGATCAAAACCTGCAGGCGATAAATCTGATCGAAGAGTTTCGGATCGATAGTTTTCATTTTATTCGCACGGTAGTCGCGGAAAAAATGATTGAGCCTGGATAATTCATCCTGAATATAGCCCCGACCATCAAAGAACTCGGCTTTAATAGATTCACCGGTATTCAGATTACTGAGCGTCAGAATACGCGGGCGTGGCGTGGAAAGCGTGGCAAATGCTGGCGTCGGTAGAATAGCGGCCCCGAGGGCAACGCCACCTAACGCCAGCAGTTTGCGGCGGTTAGCGTCAAATTTGTCCATGATAATCAGGTCTACAAGTAAGTGTTCGTCATTTATGCACCCTTGCGCACAAAAGGCACCTTACCGGGCAATAAAAGCAACGTCAAGGCGGCCTGTCCCGGTTGAGTACGCGCGGCAGCCCGTACTCAACCGTATTTAGGACAACAATTCCGGCAGAACTGCTTAATTTACCTGATTAATTGTTCGGCTTTCTGCAGGATCTGTGCACCCGATCGCGCAGTCAGATCGTAATTGTAAATATCTGTTCGATACTGAGTCCGCCCGTCTTCGCCAACAAACGCGGTCATATAGTACAGATTAACCGGTATGTTCTGGCGAATATTCACGTAGCGGGTATCGCCCTGTTTCAGGGTGTCGGATATCCGCACATCGTTCCAGCCTGCATCCTGCAGCAGCATATTGGCCAGCTCCGAAGCCTTGTTCACGCGCACGCAGCCGGAGCTCAGCGCCCGGGCATCGCGGCTGAACAGATTATGGTTCGGCGTATCATGGAGATAGATAGCGTCCGAGCTTGGCATATTGAACTTATAGCGGCCCAGAGAGTTCTGCGCGCCCGGTGCCTGCTGGAAGCGGAACGGCAGGTTTGACGGGCTGATCGTATTCCAGTCCACCATCCAGGGATCGATGACCGGCGCGTTGTTACTCCAGCCGCGCAGCACCGTATAGCCGTGACGCTCAAGGTATCCCGGATCGTTCCAGACCTTGGGCAAAATATCTTTCCGCGCCAGCGTCGGCGGCACGTTCCACGGTGGATTCACCACCACATTATTCAGCGCGCTGCTCATCATCGGCGTTTTGCGATCGGGACGACCGACGATCACCCGTGAGTCGAGCACCGGGTTGCCATCCTGGTAATAGACCAGAGAATAGGCCGGGATATTCACCATAATACCGGTGGACACTTTGCCCGGCAGCAGCCGCAGCCGCTGAATATTCAGCGCCAGAACGCCCGCCCGCTGAGCCGGTGAAACGTTCAGCCACTCACGCGTTGCCGGGCCAATCGCGCCATCGGCACCCAGTCCCTGCCATTTCTGAAAACGCTTAACGGCCTCGACCAGTTCGCGGCTATAGGCGCCCGGCTTCGGGGCTTTCTTTTTCTCAGCGGAGGGACTGACGACAGGAGGAGTATCGCCCGGCAGCACGATATTCGGCTGCGTTTCGGTCTCCAGCATGCCGGTACGCTGCAGGATCTCCTGTAGCGCGAGAATGTCCTGGCTTTGCTGTCCCGGACGCAGCGTGGTGGTTGCGGTCAGCTGCGGCCAGGGGCGCGAATCGACAACCAACGCCTTCAGAGACTGGTGCATGGCTTCATACTGCGGATGCTGCGGGGTCAGCCGCGCAATAAACTGCGGCAGCTCACCTTTATCAAACGCCAGCTGCCACTGGTTAATCGCCGACAGCGGCGGCGTCGCCAGGGCATAGGGTTTTTCGCTGTAAAGCCAGCGCTGGCCTTTCAGTGCAATCCCGGTCACGTAGTGCAGATAGCCCATCATGGCATCAGACAGCACGACGTCCCGCGCCATTCCCGTGACGGCGGGGTCGGTCAGCAGTTCAACCCAGGTGGTGAACTGAGGCTGAAAACCGGCGATAGCCAGCTCCGCCAGCTGCTGCTGGAAAGCCTGTACCGCATCGCGGTTTTCCCACAGGGGTTTCATTTCGCGGGCAGCATAGAGGGAAGCCAGCGAGTTCATATAAACGGGCGTGTAACCGGCGGGCAGCTGAGACTGAATTTGCACACGCGTATTTGCCGGCGTCTGGTTTTGCGGATAAGGCTGAACGCCAGCCAGCATTGCCACCGTCGCCGACTGCTGCATCGGCCAGGCAAACGCCGAGCCGCTCGCGTCCGGCAGCGCAGAGCCGTCGGCAGGGATCTGCTCAGGCTCATCGGCCTTAACAATGAAAAACAACGGAGCCAGGACGAATGCCAGCCCTGCACTCAACGCTGACAGCCGATACGCATACTTCTTGTTAAGCCACATCCTTGCCCCCGGTAAATTCAAAGTTGCCTTTTTATCAGGCTTATTCCCAAGTATATAAACAAAAAAAAACGTTATCTTTACATGGTGTAAAGATGCTTAAAGATAATACGTCTATTAAAAAGAATACAGAGCAAAAAAAAGCGGCTTTACGGCCGCTTTTTATTCAGTTAGTGGTCAGGAGGCATCCGCCGTGTCGGGGAGTGATTCCGGGGGCTGCGGGGCAAACCCGCGCAGGCCAACCACGTGCACGTGCTCCTGATTATTGAACACTTTACGCACCAGCTTGTAGGTGGTCCCTTTTTCCGGGCTGATGTTCTCTGGCGCGGCGATAATCAGCTGCATATCCAGACGATCGCAAAGTTCAAACAGCGTGGCGATAGAGCGGGCATCGAGACGCGCCGCCTCATCGAGGAACAGCAGACGGCACGGGGAAATATCTTTTCCGCGCAGACGCATCGACTCATCTTCCCAGCTCTGCACCACCATCACCAGGATCGACATGCCGGTACCGATAGCTTCACCGGTCGACAGCGCACCGGATTCCGCACGCAGCCAGCCGTCGGAGCCACGGTTAACTTCCACTTCCATCTCCAGATAGTTGCGGTAGTCCAGCAGCTCTTCACCAATGGTTTGCGGCGTGCGTTGCCCCATATCGATCTGCGGGTTCAGACGCTGATAGAGTTTCGCCAGCGCTTCCGAGAAGGTCAGGCGGTTGCTCTTAAACAGATCCTGATGCTGTTCATGCTGTTCAGACAGCACTTCCAGCAGCGTGGCATGGCTTTCACGCACGTTCACGTTCAGTCGGACGCTGTTGACCTGGCCGAAGGAGACGCTCTGCAGGCCCTGGTTCAGCATACGAATACGGTTCTGCTCGCGCTGAATCGTCTTACGGATGATGTTGGCCACGCTGCGGGAGCTGATCGCCAGCTTCTGCTCGCGGGAGGTCAGCTCTTCCGTCAGACGTCCCAGTTCGATCTCCATCTGTTCGATAGCTTCGACCGGGTCATCGGTGCGGATAATATCCTGACGGATACGTTCGCGCAGATGCTGATAAACGGCGACGAAGAACTGAATTTTACGCTCAGGACGTTTCGGATCTTCCGACAGGCGCAGCACATCGCGCAGGTGTTCGTTATCCGCCACCGCCAGGCGCAGGGCACCCAGCGCCTTATCCGACATGGAACGCAGTTCGTCGCCGGAGAGATAGGCCAGCTCGCGACGATGCAGACGACGTTCAACGCCGTTGTCTTTCACCATGCGCATCACCGCACACCATCCCGCTTTGGCGGTCACCACCTGTTCACGCGTCTCGTAGTAGTCACGTTCAAGACGACGCAGGCTGCGGGTCAGGCGATCCATATCCGCTTCACAGAGGGTAATGGCTTTCTCAAGCTGGTTACGGCGTCCGCGGTTATTGCTTAACTGGGTATGCAGCTCGTCACGGCGAATACGCGCACGCTCTTCCGCCCCGCTGTCGGCGCGCACTCCGATATCCTGCAGCTCTTTTTGCAGATCGGTGAGCATCTCTTTCTTGGTGTCGAACGAACTTTTCAGAGAGGCCAGCACCTGACTGTACTGACTCAGCTGCGCGGCATGGCTGCGCATCACCTCACGGGTGCGGGCGCGGTCGGCTTCAGCCTGCTCAAGACGCTGACGCAGTTTTTCGTTCAGATCGTTGTTGCCGCTGAGCATCTCCGCCGAATCGGAATAGCCAAAGTGGGCCCGACGCTGCACGACTTCCGTCAGGGCAAACGCCTGCTGACGCGCATCGCGCTGGGTCTGCTGGGAGAGAGCATAGTCTTCTTTCAGCTGTTCAAACTGCTGCGGGTCGCTCTGCAGAACCGAAACAATAGGCTCCAGTTTCGCCAGCTGATTTCCGTGCTGCTGCAGAAAACGGGCGGCGTCCTGGGCTTCGTCAAGGCGCTCCTGAATCTCACCCACGCGATCGGCCAGGGTGTCATCGGTCAGCAGACTCAGTCGCGGCACCAGGCGGTTAAGCTGTGCTACGCCCTCTTTCGCCTGCTCAAACTGCTGACGCTGCTGCTGGTTGTCGCTTTCATGGCTGCTGATAGCACGCTCCAGCTCGCCGCGACGGGTGCTCAGCTGACGAATTTCCGCTTCCGGATCGTCGTTAAACGCGACGGCCAGGTGGCTGCCGATAAAGCGGCTGAACGCCTGATGCAGACGCTGGGTTTTCTGCACGTCAAACGAAAGTGTGGCAAAACGTTCAGACAGCTCTTCACGCTCGGCGTGAAGGATCTCAATACGGCTTTCGCGGGCAGCACGACCAAACAGCGGCACTTCCGGGAAGCGTGAATAGCGCCACTGACGATCGGCCACCTTCACAACGACCGCTTTTTCCAGTTCATCAACGTCAAAGACGTTGTCATCGAAGGACTGCGGATCCCCCTCAATCAGATAGAGATCTTCCGGGCACTCTTCCAGCCCTTCCAGCTGATCGGCAATGCGCGACAGATCCGGGACGACAATCGCATTACGCGACGGCCCGTACATGGCCGAGAAGTACGGCGCATCGGCAAGGCTAACATCGTCATAAATCTCGGACAGCAGCACGCCGCCAAAACGCTCGGCCAGCGCGTTGAGACGCGCGTCTTCAGAGCCGCCCGGCTGGCTTAAGCGCTCGATTTCATCATCGACGGCCTGCTTACGCGCCCCGACTTCATCGCGTTCCACGATGGCTTCGCGCTCGCGCTCCAGCAGCTGCTGCAGATACTCGGTGACCTCCTGACCTGACTCGAAGGATTCGCCGCTCTGCTCCATAAGCTGAGTCAGACTGCTCTGCGCCGCCAGCCAGACCGGTGCCTGGCGGGTCAGCTGCTGAATACGGGTCTGAAGCTGCTCCAGCTCCTGACGCAGCGCCATACGCTGTTCACCGGCGGAGGCCACGCTGTCAGAGAGGCTGGCGATACGCGCTTCCAGCTCCTGATGCAGGGCTTCCAGCTCTTCCGGATCATACTGTTTGCCCTGGCGTTTGCAGAATTCCGCCAGCAGACGTTCGGCTTCCTGCTGCTCGCCAAGACGCTGCTCAAGCTCACGCAGGCGGCTACGCAGAGACTGCACCTGATCCGCCTGATGACGCTGGTTAGAGGCATCGCGTAACAGCTCGCGGGCAATCAGCCAGGCTTCATCACGCGCCAGCGGGCCGTTGATGGCCGCCACCAGCTGATATGCCTGCTCAAACTGGCTGTGCGCGGTTTGCGCCACGCTCATTTTCTGTTCCAGCGTCAGCAGTTTTTCGGTAGCTTCCTGCTCTTTGGCCTGGAAGGTTTCCAGCCACTCGTCGGCGTTGTCGACGTTGAGGTCCGACAGATGACAGAGTTTCTGCGCACGCTGCAGCGCCTGAACCGCCTGCTGATACTGAATGGCACGCGTCTGCTGGACGTCCAGCGCCTGCTGGTAATCGGCCAGCTGGTTTTTCAGCTCGTCCACTTCCAGCTCGGCGGCTTCGGCGCGGGCTTCGTTATCTTCCTGGCGCTCCGCCGACTCGGCAACCACTTCATTTTGCTCTTCGAGGCGGATCTGCAGTTCGTCGAGATCGCCTTCGTAGCGCTCAATTTTTTCCTGCTGACGCAGCGCCGTTTGCACCAGGTTCAGGTGATCGCTGGCGGCCTGGTAATCGGCTTCCAGATCCCCTTCTGCTCCTGCGTGCTCCTGCAGTTCGCGTGCCATATCGACATGCTTATACTGCTCGGCGGCCAGCTGCTTACGGGAGGAGAAGAGTTCACGGCGGAACTCCAGCCCTTTGTCCAGATGCAGACGACGCTCGTTGGCGTGACGCATATAGTCCGCCGCCACATAGTTGGTGGCTTCGGAGATCAGGTGTTTAAAGAGATCGCGGTCGGACTGGGTAACGCGAATCGCCTCCAGCGTCATGCGGTTTTCGCGCAGCGCCGCTTCCATATCCTGAAACGCTTTACGCACGCCGCTGTTTTCCGGCAGCAGGTAGTCGCGCAGGGAGCGGGTGATGGCGCTGGAGATCCCGCCGTACAGCGAGGCCTCAATCAGGCGATAGTATTTGCTACGGTCGGCTGCCGTACGCAGACGACGGGCAACCACGCCCAGATCGAACATCAGCGAGTGATAGTCGGTGATGGAGTTAAACTGTTTAAACTGCACGCCTTCCATGGTATCGAGCTTGTCTTTCAGCTCCTGCAGGGTCAGGACGCGCGCCTGGCGCTCGTTCAGCGTTTCGGTCAGCAGCTGCGTCGGCAGGATAGCCGTTGGCAGCCCCTGAATGGCAAAGGGTTTAATATCCACTTTGCGATCGCGACCGGCAACCTGCTGCAGACGAACGCCAACCACTACGCGCTGATGGCGCGAGTTGATGACGTCCAGCACCGAATAACAGACACCGGCTTTCAGCTTCCCGTGCAGGCCCTTATCGCGTGACCCGCTGGTCGCACCGGCTTCAGTGGTGTTACGGAAATGCAGCAGGGTTAAATCCGGGATCAGCGCCGTGACAAAGGCCGCCATGGTGGTGGATTTACCGGCACCGTTACCGCCGGAAAGCGTGGTGACCAGCGCATCCAGGTCGAAGGTTCGGGCAAAGAAACCATTCCAGTTAATCAGCGTCAGCGAGCGAAACTTACCGCGTTCAATCATTACTCTTCCTCCCCGCTATCCTGCTGATTTTCTTCGTGCTCATCATTAAGCTGCAGATGGTTTTCCACCGGCATCGCCTCGCCGTCGCGGATCATGCGCAGCTGCGCTTCACGCGCATCGTCCCCGGAGCGCACATCTGCGCCAAAACGGAATACCGCTTCGGTGATGCGGAACTTGCTGCTGTCATGGCCCATAAACCAGACCATACCCAGGCGGCGCTGGCGGCTCAGAGACGCGCGCACTTTTTCCTGTAGCTTCTGTCGGTCGAGATCGGACCCGGTGGATCGGTTATTCACCAGCTTGAGCAGTTTGGACTCGTCGGCCAGCGATAACAGCTCGTCATAGAGTTCCTGCTGGGTGAAAATCCCCTCATTGGCCAGCCGCTCCGGGCTAAGGTAGAGGTAGCAGAGGATCTTGCCGACCATCATATCCAGCTCGGAAAGGACCGAGCGCGGGATCAGGGTGCTGGAGCGCGGACGCAGGTAGAAAAAACCTTCAGGCGCACGGATAAGCTCCACGTTGTAGCGAGCGTAAAACTCCTCAAGATGCTCCTGAAAATCCATTAAAAATGCGTGGTTATCCAGTTCATCGAGGCCGATATGTCGTCCCGCACGCAGCTGACTGTCCAGCGCCGGGAATAAGGGGTTGGCCAGAGCCTGAGCCAGCTTAACCGGCATCACTTGTTCAATATTTGTCGATGACATGCGCCTGTACCTTGGCTCCGTAATCATTAATTAGCTGCCATTTTGCCGGCAACCCGGTGAAATCCGCCTGCGCGATGCCCAGACGTACCGCCTGATCCACAACGATGCGCGCCACGTCAAAATGGCGTGCCCGTGGGTATTGCGCCAGATATTCGCGCACGACAAGGCCGAGATCTAACGGCACGCCACGAGTTTTGTATACCGCCAGCTGTTCTTCAATCAGCGCCGCAAGCTGCTCACGGATTTCATTAAATTCTTCAAATTCGAGATCCGGCGGCAGTTCGCCGGTCACCTCTTCGTCACGCAGGGACATCTCTTCGTCGCGCATATCCAGCAGCCTGTCGGCGCTGGCATAGGTCAGCGCCCACGGCGCATCGAAATAAGTCTGCACCGACTGGCGCAGGCGCTGAGCAAAGACGCGGTTTTTATCCATATCGATGGCGGTACGGATAAATTTATGCACGTGACGGTCATAGCCGATCCACAGATCGATAGACTGCTGGCCCCAGCTAATAATGCGGTCCAGTTTGCTTTGCAGATCGAACACCAGGCGGTCAACAAAATGCAGGGCTTCCTGCGCCAGAGTGGCATCCTGAATACGCAGCAGGTTAGCCTGCAGCTTATCCCCCGCCGCTTCCAGCGTATCCTGCAGTTCACGCAGGGTGCCGGAGGTTTCCGACAGCAGCATCTCACAGCTGGAGATCGCCGCCCGCCAGTCTTTATTCAACAGCTGAGCGATATCGTCTTTCACCTGCTGCTGCTGTTCGTCCATCAGACGCTGGGTCAGGTCGATACTGTCAAAGATTTCGGCCACGGAATACTTCAGCGGGGCGTAGACGTTACGGTGCCAGTGGAATTCATCCCCGCCTTCATCCGCCGCATCGGCAGCGCGTTTTAATTCATCGGCTACGATAGAGAGCTGCATAGAAAGGCGCAGGGTAGAGAATTCGCGCTGGCGGATATAATAATCGGTGATCCCGATCGCCAGGGGCGTCAGACGATAAATGGCGTTGCCTTCGGTGAGTTCGCTGGTAAAGCGGTTCAGCAGACGTTGACGTACCATATCGTTGATCGCGTTGTTGGCGCGGACGCTGATGGTTTCACTGGTTTGCTCAAACGCATCACTCACGTGGCGGAACGCATCCACCAGCTCACCTTCGCTCATCTCGCCGTCCATGCGTTCGCTGTTCAGCGTGGCAACGGCCAGCAAGAAAGAGAGCCTGTCGACCGGCAGCGACAGCGAAAAATCATTTTTCCTGGCCCAGCCAACCAGTTCCGGGACTGTCTGGGAAAATTCACTCATCGTTTGTCCTTGTATCAACCTGCGGCTTAAGCGCGGTGACGTGAATATAGCGGCCAAGACTCATAAAGGGTTCCTGCCGGCAGTAGCGGGTTTCAAGCTCCATGAGTTGCGCAAAAGATTCACGCGATTTCTGCTTGTCGCGCAGATAATCATGGAACACCCGTACGCCGGTCTTGCCGACGATCTGCCAGCCCATCTGTTCCAGCCAGCCATAAACCTGCTGCGGATCGCGCGGATAGTCGGGCGATAGCGTGCGCTTTTTGCGCTTTTGCATCCCGATCGCAACGTAATCGAAGTTTCCGACCACCATATTGCGCATCACTAAACCATTCGCGTTGTAAAACATTAACGACAGCGCACCGCCAGGCTTTAGGGCTGACCACAATGTTTGTAACACCGGCTGCGGATCTGCCACCCATTCCAGCACAGCGTGAAACAATATCAGATCAACCGGGGTTTCCAAATGTTCCGTCACATCCTGAACCGCGCATTGTACAAAATGCATGTTACCGCTCACACCTTTCTCATCGGCTGCCAGTTTCGCCCGGCTCACCATTTCACCGGAGTGGTCGCAAAGAGTGACGTGATGGCCCAGCTGGGCCATTTTGATGGCGGTCTGCCCTTCTCCGCCACCGGCGTCGAGAACGCGCAGCGGTCGGGTACCCAGAGTGGCAAGCAGCGCATCAAGATCCTGCCACAGGATGGCCTGTCGCAGCTGACCTTTGGTGGTGCCATAGATATTGCGAGCGAACTTTTCCGCGATGTCGTCGAAATTGCGATCCTGCATGTTCCCCTCCGCAATACTGGCAAAGGACCTATTTTGTCACAGCCGCGCCGAGAATGGAGCTATCTGGTGTAATATCGCGGAAAATCTATTGCTGTATGGTCAAAAAGGAACCGACACCGATGCTTTTTACCCTTAAAAAATATATTGGTGGCCTGCTGCTGCCGCTTCCTCTGCTGCTTTTACTGATGGGGCTTGGGATCGCGCTGGTGTGGTTTACCCGCTGGCAGAAGAGTGGGAAAGGACTGATCAGCGTCAGCTGGCTGGTTCTGCTGCTGCTCAGCCTGCAGCCGGTGGCCGACGGGCTGTTGAAACCGATTGAAGACCGCTATCCGACGTGGCGCGGTGAGCAGAAAGTGGCCTGGATTGTGATTCTGGGCGGCGGCTACACCTGGAACCCGGAATGGGCGCCCAGCTCAAACCTGATCAATAACAGCCTGCCACGGCTGACGGAAGGCGTCAGGCTGTGGCGGGAAAATCCCGGTGCAAAACTGATTTTCACCGGTGCCGCGGCGGGCGGTAACCCGGTCAGCACGGCGGAAACGGGTGCCCGCGTGGCGGAAAGCCTCGGCGTACCGCGCAGCGCAATTTTAGTGCTGGATACGGCAAAGGATACGGAAGAAGAAGCGGCGGCGGTAAAACAGGCGATTGGCGATGTGCCTTTCCTGCTCGTCACTTCCGCTTCGCACCTGCCGCGGGCGATGAACTTTTTCCATCACGCCGGGCTGAATCCACTGCCGGCACCGGCTAACCAGCTGGCGATTGACTCGCCGCTGAACGCCTGGGAGCGCATCATCCCCTCCCCGGCCTGGCTGATGCACAGCGACCGGGTAAGCTATGAAACGATGGGACGCATCTGGCAGTGGCTGAAAGGCGCCTCAGGCGAGCCAGGGCAGGAGTGATTTTGCCGCCAGATCAAAGCGGCCACGATCGAAACGCCCGGTGCTGGTCAGCCGGGCCACTTCATCCCACAGCAGGTAGAGCCAGCGCCGCCAGATAAAAGCTTCGGCCACCGGCGCGCGCTGGAGATAGTGCCAAAGCAGCCCTTCAGCCTGCCCGCCATCGGCCAGCCGGAACAGCTCATATTCCCGCGGCGCCCACAGCATATTTCCCGGCCCCACCATGGCCAGCAGCTGATCGCTGCGGGCGTCCTTGAGCATGCTGCGCAGGGTGAAATTGCCGTGCACCAGCACGCAGTTATCGTTAAAGCCCTCAAACAGGTCGGGCAGACATTCACGGGTGCGGAAGAGAATACGTTTATCCTGCATGGTCAGGCCGGTATTGCTGTACAGACCGAGGGTAGTCCAGAGCACCTCCACCCGCTGGCGATACCAGCTGGGCCATATATTTTCCTGGGTGCAGTCAACCATACCGACGCAGCCGCCGCTGTCCTGCCGGTGCCATCCCAGCAGCCCTTCGACAATCTGGTCTTTTAGCTGCTCCCAGCGCTGAGGCGTCCGGGTCGGGGCTTCAACCGATACGCCGCGCAGACGCTCAATCAGCAGCACATCCGGTCCAGGATGCTCCTCATGGGTCATCAGGCCATAGACCACTGGCATCCGCACTGTCCCACAGCGCGCCAGCTGGGAAATCTTCCACGCCAGCTGGCGTGCAATTCCCGGCGTTGAAAAGCTGTGTGCCAGCAGCGGCAGCGGATTTCCCTGACTGTCATACAGCGACCAGAGCGCGGTATCACTTTTCTCATGAACGCACTCGACGCGGCTTAGTTTCTCACCCAACAGATGGCTCAGTTCAAGACGCAGTTGTTCCATAGCACCCGCCCTTATCAAACGACTGCTTTTATAATGAGCATCCACAGGACGGATGTCACCCGTGCCAGATCAAGTTTCCATGATTAAAGTGGGGAAAACAGCGCGAGAGATTCCCCTCCGGGCGGAGGGGAAGAGGAATTAACGCATTTCCAGACGAACGCGGGCGAGATCTTCCGGGGTATCCACGCCGGTGCCCGGCACCTGCTGTGCCACCGCCACATGGATTTTTTCACCGTTCCAGAGCACGCGCAGCTGCTCCAGCATTTCGATCTGCTCCAGCGGACTTGCCGGCCAGCTGACATAGCGACGAATAAAACCGGCGCGATAGCCGTAGATGCCGATATGACGGAGCAGCGTGTCGCCGATCGTCTCCCGGGACTGGGCAAAACGGTCCCGATCCCAGGGAATGGTGGCGCGGGAGAAATAGAGCGCATAGCCCTGCGCATCCATCACCACCTTAACCGCGTTCGGGTTGAACGCCTCTTCGGCGCTGTGGATCGGCACAGCAAGGGTGGCCATACCGGCCTGACTGTTGGTCAGGTTTTCCGCCACCTGGCGGATGATCACCGGCGGGATCATCGGCTCATCGCCCTGCACGTTAACAATAGCTGTGTCATCGCTAAAGCCGCACTTCTCGATCACTTCCGCCAGACGCTCGGTACCGGACTGGTGGTCGGCCCGGGTCATGCAGACTTCGCCGCCCGCCGCTTCGACCGCCCGCGCCACTTCGTCATGGTCGGTTGCCACGATAATCCGTGACGCGCCGGATTCGCGAGCGCGCTCCAGAACGTGGACGATCATCGGTTTGCCGTTAATATCCTGCAGCGGTTTTCCCGGCAGACGGGTGGAGGCGTAGCGCGCCGGAATAATGACAACGAAACTCATGGTCTGCTCTCTTCCGCTGCCAGCACGCGGGCTTCATTTTCCAGCAGGACGGGAATACCGTCGCGCACCGGAAAGGCCAGATTGTCGATTTTGCAAATAAGTTCTTGTTTATCCTGGATGTAATTCAGTTTCCCGTTACATACGGGACAGGCGATAATTTCAAGCAGACGATGATCCATTGTTCCTCCAGATAACGCGCAAAATTTGCCGAAAGCATACCACACTGGCAGCTCAGACGGCGTCAATTTCCCAGCCGCCGGTGCGTCCGGCGAATAATCCAGCGGGCAGATGTCCCAGGCGCACCACGCTTGCACCCTGCCACGCGGCAAAATCATCAATTGCCCGCTTCAGCCCCTGCTCCAGCGATGCGCTAAGGTTTGTCTCCGGCTCCAGATAGAGCGCCATGATCTCCAGCTCGCCCGCTTTGCGATGCATCTTGCTGTCCATCCGGCCGACCAGCCTGCCCTGATGAAGCAGCGGCAGAACAAAATAGCCGTACTGACGCTTCGGCGCCGGGGTATAGCACTCCAGGCGATAGCTGAAATTAAACAGCTGCTCCGCACGTTTTCGATCCCAGACCACCGGATCAAACGGGGATAATACCGTGCTGTGGGTGGCGGTAAGCTTACCGGCCTGGGCCAGCGCCATCTGCGGGAGCAGATCCCGGTGCAGCCACATCGGCCCCAGGGTCTCCACCTCCACCGGCAGGATCTCCCCCTGCGCCTGCCACTCGGCCAGTAGCGCAGGCAGCGAGGGCTGGCGCAGCCGGTAGTAGTCCGCCAGCCACTGGGGACGGAAAATACCGAGGCTGCGGGCGCTGTTCAGCAGCATTCGGGCTTCCGCCTCGGGCTTCGGGATGAAATCCCGTTCGTCATCCCAGTCGGGCATCGCCCGTTGGGTTAAATCGTAAACGCGCTGAAAATTACGCCGCTCAACCACCATCACCTGACCTGCGGTAAACAGCCCTTCCAGATGCCGTTTATGCGGTTTCCAGTCCCACCAGCCGGTGGCGCTTTTGCGAGGGTGGGTGAAATCCGCCGAGCGGACCGGACCGCGCTCTTCGATATGGGCCAGCAGCAGGGCAATTTCATCGGCATGCTCTTCCATCCAGCTACGACGATACTTCCAGCCCATATTCTCCGCCGAAAGCATGCGGTGGCGCATCAGCCCAAAGTCGCTGCGCGGCAGGAAACAGGCCTCATGCGCCCAGTATTCCATCAGCTCGCCACGCTTCAGCGCCTCATCCAGCCACTGATTTTGCAGCGTCCCAAGACGGCTGAACAGCACCAGGTAAGGGCTGCGGGCAACAATATTGATGGTGTCTATCTGCAGAAGCGACATTTGCCGGATGCTGTCGAGCACATCGGCGGGGCGGGCGCGGCGACGGGGCTTTTTAAGCAGCCCCTGCGCAGCAAGGTGTAAATGGCGGGCGGCGGTCAGCGAAAGTGGCGTTACGGGCATCGGGATTCCTGTCAGCGAATCAGAAGCGCCCGTAACGAGAACTAACGGTGCGCCAGAGTGATAAGTTCCTGTAATAGCGCGTCGGCGGCAGGTTCGTCAAGCCGGGCATCGACCGGCAGATACCACCAGTTGTCTTCCGCAAAGGCGCGGCACTTCACCGCGTCTTTCTCGGTCATAATCAGCGTATCACCGTCGTTGACCAGTGCCGCCACCTGCGCATGGCTCAGGGCCTGGTGATCCGCCAGGGCAACGGTTTTTTGCAGCACTGCGCCGCAGCTTTCAAGCGTCGCGAAAAAGCGCGGCGGATGTCCGATACCGGCCATCGCAACCAGGTTTTTCAGCCGCACAACGTCACGGCGTTCGCCGCTGAGAAGGTTCACCGCCTGAGCAGGCAGCAGGCGCATCCCGATTTCACCGCTGCGCGGAACGCCGCCATTCGTAATCACCGCATCAACGCTTTTCAGGCGAGACGCGCGTTCCCGCATCGGCCCAGCAGGAAGCCACCAGCCGTTGCCAAAGCGCCGCACGCCGTCAACCACGACAATTTCTTTATCGCGAGCCAGGCGGTAGTGCTGGAGTCCATCATCGGTGATGATCAACTGTAGCGCATGCTGCGCCAGCAGCGCTTTTACCGCATCGCTTCGCACAGGTGACACGGCAACCGGTGCGCCGGTTCGCTGATAAATCAAGACCGGCTCATCGCCCGCTTCGGCCGTGGTGGTCGAGGCATCCAGCAGCAGCGGATAGTGTGCCGCACGACCGCCATAGCCGCGTGATACCACGCCAACCCTCAATCCGCGACGCTGTAGCTGCTCAACCAGCCAGATAACCACCGGCGTTTTGCCGTTGCCGCCCGCCGTCAGGTTTCCCACTACGACCACCGGCACCGGCGCACGCCAGGCTTTCTGCAGCCCCAGTCGGTAGCTCAGGCGAATCAGTCCGCTGACCAGACCGTATAGCCAGGATAGCGGCAGCAGCAGGAGCCACAGCCGCGATTCACCGGACCAGATACGGGCAATCATGCGCCGAATTGCATTTTATGCAGCTGGGCATAGACGCCGCGCATTTCAACCAGCTCGGCATGGTTGCCACGCTCGACGATACGGCCATCTTCCACCACCACAATCTCATCGGCCTTTTCAATGGTCGACAGACGGTGGGCAATCACCAGCGAAGTACGGTTTTTCTGCAGCTCGTCCAGCGCGGACTGGATAGCGCGTTCGGACTCGGTATCCAGCGCCGAGGTCGCTTCATCCAGAATCAGGATCGGGCTGTCGCGCAGCAGCGCACGGGCAATAGCAATACGCTGACGCTGGCCGCCGGAAAGCAGCACGCCGTTTTCACCGATAATGGTATCCAGGCCGTTATCCATCTTACTGATAAAGTCCATGGCATAGGCCATTCGCGCCGCATTTTCGATCTGCTCACGGCTGAACTCTTCGGTACGCGCATAGGCGATGTTATTCGCCACGGTGTCATTAAAGAGGTGCACGTTCTGGGAAACCAGCGCCACCTGATTACGCAGCGACGACAGCTTGTACTCGCGCAGGTCGTGACCATCCATCAGGACCTCGCCTTCATCAACGTCATAAAAACGGGTCAGCAGGCTGGCGAGCGTGGATTTACCGGAACCGGAACGCCCCACCAGCGCCACGGTTTTCCCCGCCGGGATCGTCAGGTTAATATCGCGCAGGGCTGGCGTTTCGCGGCCCGGATAGGTGAAGGTGACATTGCGGAATTCGATATCGCCGCGAGCACGCTCAACCACGCGCGTGCCGTCGTCATTTTCCTGCTCGCTATCCAGAATGGCGAACAGCGTCTGGCAGGCGGCCATCCCGCGCTGGAACTGGGCGTTCACGTTAGTCAGTGATTTCAGCGGACGCATCAGGGCGATCATCGATGAGAAGACCACGGTAATGGTGCCCGCGCTCAGGGTTGCCATCACGCTCGGGAAACTGGCAGCATAGAGCACAAAGGCCAGCGCCAGGGAGGCAATCAGCTGAATAATCGGATCGGAAATGGAGGAAGCAGAGACCATTTTCATGCCCTGCAGGCGCATTTTATTGCTGACCTTATCGAAGCGCTGGGTTTCGACTTCCTGCCCACCAAAGATCAGCACCTCTTTGTGGCCCTTCAGCATCTGTTCTGCGCTGGTGGTCACCTGCCCCATGGTGTTCTGCATGTTCTTACTGATGGAACGGAAACGCTTAGACACCACGCGGATAGCAATAGAGACAATCGGCGCGAGCACGATCAGAATCAGCGACAGCTGCCAGCTGTAGTAAAACATCATCGCAAAGAGCGCGATAATCGACGCCCCTTCACGAACGACGGTAATCAGTGCGCTGGAAGACGATGACGCCACCTGCTCGGAATCATAGGTGATTCGGGATAGCAGCGTGCCGGTAGACTGCTTATCGAAAAAGGAGACCGGCATTCCCATCATATGGCCAAACAGTCGACGACGTATGGTCATCACCACTTTGCCGGAGACCCAGGAGAGACAGTAGCTGGAGATATAGCTGGTAATACCGCGCACGATCATCAGCCCAATCACCACCAGCGGCATCCACAGCAGCACGGAGCGATCTGCCTTACCAAAACCCTCATCCAGTAACGGTTTGAGCAGCGACAGCATAAAGGCGTCGCTGGCTGCGTTCAGTACTAACGCCACTGCGGCCACGGCAAGCCCGGTTTTAAACGGCGCAATAGTGGGCCAGAGTCGGCGGAACGTTTGCCACGTGGAGAGATCTTTATCGTTATGCATTCAGAAAACCAGCATCTGTTGAAATAGCCGCATATTCTACCCGTTATCCCCTCTCGCGCCAAACCGCTGATGATACCAACGGGGTAAAATATCCCTTCTCAAACTGTGTATTTTCCAGGTTCCGGCAGAAAAAACCACCGTCACCTGCCCTTCATGTGGCGTATCCAGCCACTGATAGCCCTGCTGTTGGTAGCGTTCAACGACGCTTTTCGACGGCAGTCGCCAGGCGTTAAAACGGGACGTTGATGCCAGCGCCACGCTGCCCTTTACCCGCCGTAGCAGCGTCACCGTCGATGATGTCCGGCTACCGTGATGCGGAACCTGAATAAGTGTAGCCGCCAGATGCGTCCAGTAGCGGGACAGCATTTTTGCCTCTGCCGGGGCTTCAATATCGCCGGTTAACAGGATGCTATGCCGCCCGTCGTCCACCTTGACCACGCAGGAACCGTTATTGCCCTCATCTCTATTGCCGGGCAGCGGCCAGTGAACGCTAAAGGTCAGGCCCTGCCACTGCCAGCGGTCGCCGCGCTGACAGGGCTGGTGCCCTTCCCAGCCCAGCGGGCTACGTACCCAGGCGGTGGGCCAGGCGGCCTGTAAGCTACGCAACCCACCGCGATGATCGAGATGGCTATGGCTAATGATCATGCCGTCCAGCCTGATATTGTGCCAGCGCAGCCAGGGATCGATGGCCTGCTGACCCGCATCGCCACCGGGCCATGCCGGACCGGTATCGTAGAGAATAGCGCGTCCGTGTCGCACAATCGCCAGCGCCAGACCGTGCCCCACGTCCAGCATATGTACCGACCAGCTATCGTCCCGGCTTTTTTGCCAGAGCGGAAACGTCAGCAGCACGGGCAGCGCCAGGCAAACGGCGGGGCAAGCCTGCCATAGCCGGAGTCGCCAGGCGATCACCGAAAGCCAGGGCAGCAGCGTCGCCCACAGCCAGCGCCCGTCGAGGCTATGCCAGCCGTCAGGCAACAGCGTCAGCAGATAAAACATCAGCGCCAGCAGGCGATCCGCCAGATACCAGGCCAGTTGCTCCAGCCCGGCCGGACCGGACAGATGCAATATCATGCCAGCCAGGATAATGGGCACCACCACAAAAGTGACCAGCGGCACCGCCAGCAGATTTGCCAGCATCGATGTCAGGCTGATACCGTGAAACAGAGCCACCTGCATCGGCAACAGGAGCAGCGTCATGCCCAGTTGAATATGCACCAGCCCTTTCAGCGCGTTAAGTCCCCATGCCGCCCTCACGCGGGAAAACGGCAGCCACTGAAACCAGAAAATCAGCGCAGCCACAGCCAGTGCCGACAGCCACAGGCTATCGGACAGTATCGCCAGCGGATCGACCACCAGGATCCCGGCGATACAGCACAGCCATACCTGCCAGGCCCTCCACTGTACCCCGCTCAGGCGCAGCAGCATCCAGAGGCTCATCCCGACAATGGTCCGCAGCGCCGGGGGCTGTAAACCGCTTAATGTGGCATACAGGATCGCACCGGCCAGGCCAACCAGCGGCGGAATAAACCAGCGGACCCAGCGACAGGGTAAAAAGAACTGTACTGCACGTGCCAGCAGCCACCCCAGCGATCCGGCAAGCCCGATATGCAGGCCGGAAATGGCCATCAGATGGGCAATCCCGGTCTGGCGCATCAGCCATTTTACCTCTGCCGACAGCGCCACCCGTTCCCCCATACCCAGCGCCAGAATCACCGACTTCCAGGGGTAGTCCTCAAGCGTGGTGCTCAGCGAGTCGAGATAACGGGCACGCGGACTACAGCGACCGTCAATCAAACGGGCCTTGAGAACACGACCCGTGACAGGTTTATTCTGCGACAGGGCATAGCGCTGGCCATCGAACCCGCCTTCATTAAGCTGGCTATGCACCGGACGCAGGCGCAGAGTCATCGCCCAGCGCTGGCCACCACAGACTGGTTCTGGCAGCGCATCGCTGTAGAGCTTCACGCCGGGTGCCGGAAACAGACGCCTGCCGTCGTGCCTGATGATAAAGCCTTCGTGTTTACCGACGCCGTCAGTGGTGGCGAGGGTGACCTCAACCTGACGGTCGCGGCCCGCAAGGGTTTCGGCAGGCTGCACCACTTCCTGCGCGGCCAGTAGCCCCCAGCCGAAGAAAACGGTCGTTAACCCGACGTAGCGCAGAACGGATAGCGGCGTTGCTGCAAGGACAAAACCGCAGCCCAGCACCACAACAGTGGTCGAGTACGCGGGCAGCGTCGGTAGCCAGAATAGCGGCAGTATGCCGGTAATAATGCAGATACAGAGTCGCGGCAGCGGCATCGATTCCTCCTGTTAACGGGAGTATCGCGCGTCGGCTGCGCCCTGTCGGCGGGAGCTTGTTCAGTCTGCGTAACGCAGTGCAGACTTTCGTTGTCGTTGCAGCATCGCCGGGGAGAAGTGCGAGCAGAGCAGAAAAGAAAAAAGCACCCGGTCGGGTGCTTTTTCCATAAGGTCCAGATCTTGTGGGCGGCTGCCCGCAACAGAACTCAACCGTAAATATTGGCGCGATCGCGCAGTTCTTTACCTGGCTTGAAGTGCGGAACGTATTTACCTTCCAGATCCACTTTATCGCCGGTTTTCGGGTTACGCCCGGTGCGCGGAGCACGATAGTGCAAGGAGAAGCTGCCGAAACCGCGGATTTCAATACGCTCGCCCTGTGCGAGTGTAGAGGCCATATGCTCAAGCATCTCTTTTACCGCATCTTCCACCGCTTTCGCCGGGATATGAGATTGCTGGCTTGCAAGTCTTTCGATTAACTCTGACTTGGTCATGTTTCCTCCGGTTTCCTGATCAGGAATTTTAGCTAACAGCATCAAACAAGGGCGGCAAAAAGCCGCCCTTTGTGCTTGATTACAGGACGAATCCTGCAATCTGTCAAGTAACTCTTCAACCTTCAGGCTGCAAGGGTAGCAAAGCGACCCGCTACGGCCCGAAAGTCAGGGAGTAACTTACTCGCCTTTAGCTGCTTTGAACGCTTCAGCCATCGCGTTAGAGAAGTTGCCTTCTTCCTGTTTGTTGTTAACAGTAGCGATTGCATCTTTCTCATCAGCTTCGTCTTTAGCACGAACAGACAGGCTAATTGCGCGGTTCTTACGGTCAACACCGGTGAATTTAGCTTCAACGTCGTCGCCTACGTTCAGAACCAGAGTTGCGTCTTCAACGCGGTCACGGGATGCTTCAGAAGCACGCAGGTAACCTTCAACGCCGTCGGCCAGTTCTACGGTTGCGCCTTTCGCGTCAACTGCAGTTACTTTACCGTTTACGATAGCGCCTTTCTTGTTCACAGCAACCCAGTTGTTGAACGGATCTTCTGCGAGCTGTTTAACGCCCAGAGAGATACGCTCGCGCTCTGCGTCAACCTGCAGAACAACCGCTGCGATTTCGTCGCCTTTTTTGTATTCACGAACTGCTTCTTCGCCTGCAACGTTCCAGGAGATGTCAGACAGGTGAACCAGGCCGTCGATGCCGCCGTCCAGGCCGATGAAGATACCGAAGTCAGTGATAGACTTGATTTTACCGTCAACACGGTCACCCTTGTTGTGGGTTTCCGCGAACTGCTGCCACGGGTTGTTTTTGCACTGTTTCAGGCCCAGGGAGATACGACGACGTTCTTCGTCGATATCCAGAACCATCACTTCCACTACGTCGCCAACGTTAACAACTTTGGACGGGTGGATGTTTTTGTTGGTCCAGTCCATTTCGGAAACGTGCACCAGGCCTTCAACGCCTTCTTCGATTTCAACGAAGCAGCCGTAGTCGGTCAGGTTGGTCACGCGGCCAGTCAGGCGGGTGCCTTCCGGGTAACGCTTAGCGATAGCAACCCACGGATCCTCGCCCAGCTGTTTCAGGCCCAGGGATACACGGGTACGCTCGCGGTCGAACTTCAGCACTTTAACAGTGATTTCGTCGCCCACGTTCACGATTTCGCTCGGATGCTTAACGCGTTTCCAGGCCATGTCAGTGATGTGCAGCAGGCCGTCAACGCCGCCCAGATCAACGAATGCACCGTAGTCAGTGAGGTTCTTAACGATACCTTTAACTTCCATGCCTTCCTGCAGGTTTTCCAGCAGCTGATCGCGTTCTGCGCTGTTTTCGGATTCGATAACGGCACGACGGGAAACAACAACGTTGTTACGCTTCTGGTCCAGCTTGATGACTTTGAATTCAAGCTCTTTGCCTTCCAGGTGCAGCGTGTCGCGAACCGGACGAACGTCTACCAGGGAACCCGGCAGGAACGCGCGAATACCGTTCAGCTCAACAGTGAAGCCACCTTTAACTTTGCCGTTGATAACACCGACGACAGTTTCAGCTTCTTCGTAAGCTTTTTCCAGCGTGATCCAAGCTTCATGACGTTTAGCTTTTTCACGGGACAGCAGGGTTTCACCGAAGCCGTCTTCTACTGCATCGAGAGCAACGTCAACTTCGTCACCAACCTGGATTTCCAGTTCGCCCTGGGCGTTTTTGAACTGCTCAGCCGGAATGGCGGACTCAGATTTCAGACCGGCGTCAACCAGTACGATATCTTTGTCGATAGCAACAACAACACCACGAACGATGGAACCCGGACGGGTTTCGATGGTTTTTAAGGATTCTTCAAATAGTTGAGCAAAAGATTCAGTCATGTTTAATCTTCAGGTTTCATATTTAACGTCCACCTGGCTCCATGCCGGATGGGGTTGTTTCACATACCGCTGACAATCCTTTGCAGCGGGGTACTGCATTCTGTCGCTTATTCAGCGAGTGCCAATTTTTGGCGCGCATAGTATAGCGCTTTTTCAATCACTTGCTCAATGCTTAAGCGGGTTGAATCCAGCACTAAAGCATCAGCTGCGGGCACCAGTGGCGCCACGGGCCGATTACGGTCGCGATCGTCGCGTTCCTTTATTTCGGCCAAAAGGCGTTCAAAGTTAACACTAAAGCCCTTCTCCTGCAACTGCAGCATGCGACGCTGCGCACGTTCTTCCGGTGAGGCATCAAGGAAAATTTTAACCGGCGCGTCGGGGAACACCACGGTACCCATATCGCGGCCGTCGGCGATCAGGCCCGGCGCTTCACGGAAAGCGCGCTGACGGCGCAGCAGGGCTTCACGTACGCGGGGGAATGCCGCCACCTGCGAAGCGGCATTCGCCACTTCCTGGGTGCGGATCTCACCGCTGACATCTTCACCTTCGAGGATCACTTCCAGCCTGCCGTCCGTCGAGACAAAGCGTACGTCCAGATGTACCGCCAGCGGCACCAGGATCTCTTCCGACGTGACGTCCACATGGTGGTGCAGCGCGGCAAGCGCAAGCACGCGATAGATCGCACCCGAGTCCAGCAGATGCCACTGCAATGCTTCCGCCATCGCCTTGCACAGAGTGCCTTTACCAGCACCGCTTGGCCCATCAATGGTGATTACCGGGGCTATTGCCGCCATCTTATTCTCCTTCAAGCAAGGCAGGTTACGTAAACGCCGCGCATTATACGCGTCAATGCGTCTGACCGTTAATATTGCTTGCGAATAACGCCGTTATTGCAGCTGAGTGTAGAAGAATTACGCGGGAAGGCGGGCTGATTTACATCAGCCCGTTAAGCAAGGAAGATTATTTCTTATCGCTGGCAATACGATCGCGGATGTGCTGAGCACGCTCTGCTGACGGCGGATGCGAGTCAAACATTGAAGACTCAGAGCCGGCATCCAGTTTGGCCAGCTTCTCGAAGCTGGTCACCAGGCCTTTGGTGCTGATTTTACGTTTTTTCAGCAGGTCATAGGAGAAATCATCCGCATCGGACTCCTGGCTACGGGAGAAGGCTGAGTTGATCATCCCCTCTGCCAGGTCGCCCAGCTGGGAATCAGAGAGCTGAGCACCAACCGCGCTGCTTGCGGAAATGGCGTCGCGTGCGGCCAGCGTCGCATAAGCCGTCTGCATCGCTTTGCGGGTATGACCCAGCGCAACGTGGCCCATTTCATGGCCGAGAACCGCTTCGACTTCGTTGTCGGTCATCATATCCATCAGGCCGCTGTAAACGCGGATGCAGCCGTTAGCCATCGCCCAGGCGTTAACGTCTTTTGTCTGATAGACCTTGTAGTTAACCGGCGTGCCGTCGATGGAGCTTCCCAGCGCGCTGGAGATTTTGGCCAGACGTTTTGCGTAGGTGCTGGAGGCCGGTGCGATGGTGTTTTGCTTATCCATCTCAACGCAGGCGTCGTCAGACAGCGCTTTCACATCAGCATCGCTCAGCGTCGCCGCTTTGTAGGCAGACATCCCCGATTTTGCCAGTGCGTCCGGGCTAATACCGCCCATATTTTTACAGCCAGAGACCAAAGTTGCCGCCACCAGGCAGGCTAAAAGCATTTTTTTATTTTTCATCAATCATCCATGTGTTAATCAGTTGAATAGTCGGGACAATCCCGCACTAAGCGTAACACTATCAGACGATGAATAAGTCACCAAACAATGACAGGTGCGCCCCGCGCCATAATGTGATACGGCGCGGGGCGAACGATCAGGCAGGCTGGCTAATACGCGCCAGCTGTTCGAAATAATCGGGGAAAGTTTTGGCGGTGCATTTCGGGTCAAGGATAGTGACCGGCGTATCCGACAGCGCCACCAGCGAGAAACACATCGCCATACGGTGATCGTTGTACGTCCCGATTTCAGCAAACTGCAGTGCAGCAGGCGGCGTGATGCGAATAAAATCTTCGCCCTCTTCCACGGTGGCACCGACTTTACGCAGCTCGGTCGCCATTGCGAACAGACGATCGGTCTCTTTAACGCGCCAGTTGTAAATATTGCGCAGCGTAGTGGTCCCTTTGGCAAACAGCGCCGCGGTGGCGATGGTCATCGCTGCATCGGGGATATGGTTCATATCCATATCGATGGCGTTTAGCTCACCACGGGTACAGGCGATATAGTCGTCACCCCAGACCACCGTCGCACCCATTTTTTCCAGCACGTCAGCAAAGCGAATATCGCCCTGCACGCTGTTGCGACCGATACCGGTCACCTTCACGGTGCCGCCTTTGATCGCCCCGGCCGCGAGGAAATAGGAGGCAGACGACGCATCGCCTTCCACCAGATACTCGCCCGGCGACTGATACTGCTGGCCGCCACGTACCACGAAGCGCTGGTACTGCTGATTTTCAACCTCAACGCCAAAGGTTTTCATCAGATGCAGCGTGATGTCGATATAGGGCTTAGAGACCAGATCGCCTTTAATGGTAATGACCGTGTCCTGCGGCGCAACGGGGGCGGTCATCAGCAGCGCGGTTAAGAACTGGCTGGAGACGCTGCCGTCAACGCTCACGTCGCCGCCGGTGAAACCACCGCACAGGCGCAGAGGAGGATAGTTTTCCTGCTCCAGATACTCAATCTTTGCCCCACCCTGACGCAGTGCATCCACCAGATGCCCAATCGGACGCTCTTTCATTCGCGGCTCCCCGGTCAGGACCAGATCGCCCGCACCTAAGCACAGCGCCGCCGCCAGCGGGCGCATCGCCGTACCGGCGTTACCGAGGAACAGTTCCAGTTTCTCGCTGGACTGCAGCGGGCCGCCGACGCCGGTCACTTCGCAGCGGGTGCGATCGGCAGACAGGGTGTAGTGCACGCCTAACGCGCTAAGCGCATTGAGCATATGGCGCACGTCGTCGCTGTCCAGCAGGTTGGTCAGGACGGTGGTGCCACGGGCAAATGCGGCAAGCAGCAGGGCACGGTTTGAGACACTCTTTGAGCCTGGCAGATTGATGGTGCCATCTACCCGTGCGATGGGTTGTAACGTCAGGGATTCCATGAAACTTCACTCTCTACAAACAGAATAAAACCCCCGGCGTCCAGCGGCGGGGGTACAGTAAAAAACAGCGGGTTTAACCGTGGCGGCGTTCGAAGTCGACCATAAAGTCGGTCAGCGCCTGTACGCCCGCCAGCGGCATCGCGTTATAGATGGAGGCGCGCATCCCGCCGACCACACGGTGGCCTTTCAGGGCGTGCAGACCGGCGGCGAAAGACTCCTCAAGGAAGACTTTGTCCAGCGCGCTGTCCGCCAGCTGGAACGGCACGTTCATACGGGAACGGTTGGCCTTCGCCACGTCGTTACGATAGAAATCGCTGCGATCGATAACGCCGTACAGCAGGTCGGCTTTCTGCTGGTTGATGCGATCCATAACGGCAACGCCACCCTGTGCTTTCAGCCATTTAAAGACCAGGCCAGAGAGATACCAGGCAAAGGTCGGCGGCGTGTTAAACATCGAGTCGTTATCGTTGAGCACGCTATAGTCGAGGATCGACGGACAGGACGGGTGTGCTTTACCTAACAGGTCTTCGCGCACGATCACCAGGGTCAGACCTGCCGGGCCGATATTTTTCTGCGCACCGGCGTAAATCACACCGAAGCGGCTCACGTCGAGAGGGCTGGATAAAATCGTCGAGGAGAAGTCAGCGGTGACGATGACGTCGTCACCGAAGTCCGGCGTTTCGTCGATAGCAATACCGTCGATGGTTTCGTTCGGACAGTAGTGCAGATAAGCGGCGTTATCGCTCAGCTGCCAGTCGCGCATCGGTTTTACCGCACGCAGGCCGTCAACAGTCGTTTTCGCGTCAATCACGTTCGGTGCGCAGTATTTTTTCGCTTCTTTTACCGCGCTGGCCGCCCAGTAGCCCGCATCGACATAATCCGCGGCGGTTTTGTCACCCAGCAGATTCAGCGGTACGCCGGCAAACTGGCCGCGACCGCCGCCGTGACAGAACAGAACCTTATAGTTAGAGGGGATGTTCAGCAGTTCACGGAAGTCAGCCTCAGCCTCTTCCGCCACCTGGATAAACTCTTTGCCACGGTGGCTAATTTCCATTACCGATGTGCCAAGACCTTGCCAGTCACAGAGTTCCTGCTGCGCCTGTTTAAGCACATCCGCCGGTAATACTGCCGGGCCAGAACTAAAATTAAAGACCTGAGTCATTTCCCCTCACCACGCTAAAAGCAAATAAGTTATTCCTGTGACCATCGGTTTTATCATTCAGCGCCACGCGCCGCAACGGGTAATAGATGCCGGAGGTAAGTTGTGCGCGCAATCACATAGCAGAATGTTTTGTCCGGCGAGAACAGACCCGATAAAAACCCTGTTATGTGACGCGAATCGCCCGGCTGGCCTTCGACCATTCTGGATTTGCACAGCGCGGACATAATTGATGCTCACCGGCCTGCATACTGAGAATATGGCTACAGCGCACGCAGGCATACTCACCCGCTTCGGGCACGGTGGTAAAGCGGGGGTAGCACTCGCCGGGAAGAATACAAAGACCCGATTTCACCTCTTCATCGGGATAGAAGTAAACGCTGATCTGGCCGTTGGTTTCCATAATCGACAGCCGGACCTGCCCCAGTTGCTCAACGCCGCTCAGGCGCAGCTCCATAAAGAATTCAAACTCGGTGAGGCTCGCCTCGCGCATTTTGTTCCACGCCAGCTCGCCCTGATTGACGATGACCACCGGCTTGCCTTCAAGCAGGTCCTCCAGCTTTTCGCTGTGGGACATCAGCCACATGATCAGTCGATACAGCGCGGCCAGAGTGATAAACACCACCAGCACCGGCAGCATGGGCACATCGTCATAAAAGGCCACGTCCCCGGCGGCCGATCCGAGCGTCAGGATTATCAGCACCTCGAACAGCGACATCTGCCGCACGCCGCGTCGACCGGTAATTTTGAGAAAAAGAAAGACTAAAACAAAGGTGTAAAAACTGCGTAATGCGACTTCCCCCAAAAACTCCAGCGGGACCTTGTCCAGGGCCATGCGATGCAGATCAAAGGCTTTCATTTTTCATACCTTAGCGGTCACTTTCCTCCCCTAAGCATAGCCAGCGGTTTTATTTTCGTCGGGCCGGGCAGGAAGATAGCGTCAGTCACCTAAAACCCGTATCATTGCGCGCTTTCCGTACGATAAAAGTGAACACCATGACGCAAACATTTATTCCCGGCAAAGATGCCGCACTGGAAGACTCCATCGCCCGCTTCCAGCAGAAACTGACCGACCTCGGTTTCAACATCGAAGAGGCCTCCTGGCTGAATCCGGTGCCTAACGTCTGGTCCGTACACATCCGCGATAAAGAGTGCGCCCTGTGCTTTACCAACGGTAAAGGCGCCACCAAAAAAGCCGCGCTGGCCTCGGCGCTGGGTGAATATTTCGAACGTCTGTCCACTAACTATTTCTTCGCTGACTTCTGGCTGGGCGACACCATCGCTAACGGCCCGTTCGTTCACTACCCGAACGAGAAGTGGTTCCCGCTGACCGAAGATGATGACGTGCCGGAAGGCCTTCTCGACGCGCGTCTGCGCGCTTTCTACGATCCGGATGATGCCCTGACCGCCGGTATGCTGGTCGATCTGCAGTCCGGTAACGACGCGCGCGGGATCTGCGCCCTGCCGTTTACCCGCCAGTCCGATGAGCAGACCGTCTATATTCCGATGAATATCGTCGGCAACCTGTACGTCTCTAACGGTATGTCCGCCGGTAATACCCGCAACGAAGCCCGCGTGCAGGGTCTGTCTGAAGTCTTTGAACGTCACATTAAAAACCGCATCATCGCCGAAAGCATCAGCCTGCCGGAAATCCCGGCTGACGTGCTGGCCCGCTATCCGGGCGTGGTGGCTTCGATTGAGAAGCTGGAAGCAGAAGGTTTCCCGATCTTTGCCTACGACGGCTCCCTGGGCGGCAAGTACCCGGTGATCTGCGTGGTCCTGTTTAACCCGGCCAACGGCACCTGTTTCGCCTCCTTCGGCGCACACCCGGACTTTGGCGTCGCGCTGGAGCGTACCGTCACCGAACTGCTGCAGGGCCGCGGCCTGAAAGATCTGGACGTGTTCACTCCGCCGACCTTCGACGATGAAGAAGTGGCCGAGCACGCAAACCTGGAAACCCACTTTATCGACTCCAGCGGTCTGATCTCCTGGGATACCTTCAAGCAGGACGCAGATTATCCGTTCGTGGACTGGAGCTTCTCCGGCACCACCGAAGAAGAGTTCGCCACCCTGATGGCTATCTTCAAAGCGGAAGACCAGGAAGTCTATATCGCCGACTACGAGCACCTGAGCGTCTACGCCTGCCGTATCATCGTGCCGGGCATGTCCGATATCTATCCAGCGGAAGACCTGTGGCTGGCGAACAACAGCATGGGCAGCCATCTGCGCGAAACTCTGCTGGCGCTGCCGGGCAGCGAGTGGAATAAAGAGGACTACCTTAACCTTATCACCCAGCTGGATGATGAAGGCCATGACGACTTCACCCGCGTCCGTGAACTGCTGGGCATTGCAAGCGGTAAAGATAACGGCTGGTATACCCTGCGTATTGGCGAGCTGAAAGCCATGCTGGCGCTGGCCGGTGGCGATATGGAACAGGCGCTGATCTGGACCGAGTGGACCATGGAGTTCAACGCGTCAATCTTTACGCCTGAGCGCGCGAACTACTATCGCTGCCTGCAGACCCTGCTGCTGCTGACCCAGGAGCCAGAACGTGAACCTGCCCAGTACCTGCACGCCTTTGTGCGCATGTACGGTCAGGATGCGGTAGACGCAGCAAGCGCGGCCATCAGCGGCGAAGAGCCGTTCTACGGTCTGCAGAGCTCCGACAGCGATCTGCACGCCTTCCCGGCGCATCAGTCCCTGCTGAAGGCGTACGAAAAGCTGCAGCGTGCGAAAGCCGCCTGGTGGCAGAAATAAATTCGGTTCAGGACAATACCTGACTATATTGAGGGGCCTTTCGGGGCCCCTTTTCCTTATATTTTTTATGGACTTTGGTGGGGATGTAATTAATACGTTAATTACGAGTAGTCATGTAAGAAATAATTAGCCCAGAATGTTAATTAATATGACATCTACCCCTGAATAATTAACGGGTTTCGGTAACGCACAGAGAAATATTTCAACTGATAGTGCAAAGTTTAAAATTTATTTTTATCATATAAAACATAAAGTTACACCCAAAACCAGTCAAAACCCTGCGGAATGTGTCCCTATAAGCCAGGTGAGATATGATCTGCATCAAATTCTCTTCTATAATGCTTTGTTAGTATCTCCTCGCCGACATAAATACAGAGAGAGTTAGTGTGAAAGCTGACAACCCTTTCGATCTACTAGTCCCAGCTGCGATGGCCAAAGTTGCCGAAGAAGCCGGTGTCTATAAAGCAACAAAACATCCGCTTACCACCTTTTATCTGGCGATAACCGCGGGCGTCTTTATCTCTATCGCATTTGTTTTCTATATCACCTCCACCACCGGGGCCGGGACGATGCCGTATGGCATGACCAAACTGATTGGTGGGATCTGCTTCTCGTTAGGGCTGATTCTCTGCATCATCTGTGGGGCTGACCTGTTTACTTCAACCGTGCTGATCGTTGTCGCCAAAGCGAGCGGTCGCATCAGCTGGATGCAGCTGACGAAGAACTGGTTGAATGTTTACATCGGTAACCTGGTGGGCGCACTGCTCTTCGTACTGCTTATCTGGCTTGCCGGCCAGTATAGGGTCGCCGACGGAGCCTGGGGCATGAATGTCCTGCAAACCGCCGACCATAAAATGCACCATACTTTTATCGAAGCCGTCGCGCTCGGTATCCTGGCGAACTTGTTGGTTTGTCTGGCCGTCTGGATGAGTTATTCCGGCCGTAGCCTGATGGACAAAGCGCTTATTATGGTGTTGCCGGTTGCGATGTTTGTCGCCAGCGGCTTTGAGCACAGCATTGCGAACATGTTTATGATCCCGCTGGGTATCGTAATCCGCAACTTTGCCACCCCGGAATTCTGGACCGCAGTCGGTTCGTCTCCGGACAATTTCTCTCACCTGACAGTGATGAATTTTATCACCGACAACCTGATTCCGGTTACCATTGGTAACATCATCGGCGGAGGTTTGTTAGTCGGGTTGACATACTGGGTCATTTACCTGCGTGGCGACGACCATCATTGATGGCAGTCTCAGGCAGTAAATAAAAAATCCACTTAAGAAGGTAGGTGTTACATGTCCGAACTTAACGAAAAATTAGCAGCAGCCTGGGAAGGTTTTGCCAAAGGTGACTGGCAGAACGAAGTTAACGTACGTGACTTCATCCAGAAAAACTACACCCCGTATGAAGGTGACGAATCCTTCCTGGCAGGTGCAACTGATGCAACCACCAAGCTGTGGGATAGCGTTATGGAAGGCATCAAACTGGAAAACCGCACTCATGCGCCGGTTGATTTTGATACCTCCGTTGCCTCTACCATCACCTCTCACGACGCGGGCTACATCAACAAAGCCCTCGAAAAAATCGTGGGTCTGCAGACCGAAGCTCCGCTGAAACGTGCGATTATCCCGTTCGGCGGTATCAAAATGGTTGAAGGTTCCTGCAAAGCGTACGATCGCGAGCTGGACCCGGCCCTGAAAAAAATCTTCACCGACTACCGTAAAACCCACAACCAGGGCGTTTTCGATGTTTATACCAAAGACATCCTGAACTGCCGTAAATCTGGCGTGCTGACCGGTCTGCCGGATGCCTACGGCCGTGGCCGTATCATCGGTGACTACCGTCGTGTTGCACTGTACGGTATCGACTACCTGCTGAAAGACAAATATGCCCAGTTCCTGTCCCTGCAGTCCGACATGGAAAATGGCGTAAACCTGGAAGCGACTATCCGTCTGCGTGAAGAAATCGCTGACCAGCACCGCGCTCTGGGTCAGATCAAAGAAATGGCGGCAAAATACGGCTGCGATATCTCTGGTCCGGCAACCAACGCTCAGGAAGCTGTGCAGTGGACCTACTTCGGCTACCTGGCCGCGGTTAAATCTCAGAACGGCGCAGCAATGTCCTTCGGTCGCGTATCCACCTTCCTGGATGCCTACATCGAACGTGACCTGAAAGCCGGTAAAATCACCGAGCAGGACGCACAGGAAATGATTGACCACCTGGTCATGAAACTGCGTATGGTTCGCTTCCTGCGTACTCCTGAGTACGATGAGCTGTTCTCTGGTGACCCGATCTGGGCAACTGAATCCATCGCCGGTATGGGCGTTGATGGCCGTACTCTGGTCAGCAAAAGCAGCTTCCGTTTCCTGAACACCCTGTACACCATGGGCCCGTCTCCGGAACCGAACATCACCATTCTGTGGTCTGAAAAACTGCCGCTGAACTTCAAAAAATTCGCTGCCAAAGTCTCCATCGATACCTCTTCTCTGCAGTATGAGAATGATGACCTGATGCGTCCTGACTTCAACAACGACGACTACGCGATTGCCTGCTGCGTAAGCCCGATGGTTGTTGGTAAGCAAATGCAGTTCTTCGGTGCGCGTGCAAACCTGGCGAAAACCATGCTGTACGCAATCAACGGCGGCGTTGATGAAAAACTGAAAATCCAGGTTGGTCCGAAAACCGATCCTATCAAAGGCGACGTTCTGAACTTCGACGAAGTGATGGACCGTATGGATCACTTCATGGACTGGCTGGCAAAACAGTATGTCACCGCGCTGAACGTGATTCACTTCATGCACGACAAGTACAGCTACGAAGCCTCTCTGATGGCGCTGCACGACCGTGACGTTGTTCGCACCATGGCATGTGGTATCGCAGGTCTGTCCGTTGCGGCTGACTCCCTGTCCGCTATCAAATACGCAAAAGTGAAACCGATTCGCGACGAAGATGGCCTGGCTACCGACTTCGCAATCGAAGGTGAATACCCGCAGTTCGGTAACAACGATTCACGCGTAGATGACATGGCTGTTGACCTGGTTGAACGTTTCATGAAGAAAATTCAGAAACTGACTACCTACCGCAACGCTATCCCGACCCAGTCTGTTCTGACCATCACCTCTAACGTGGTGTACGGTAAGAAAACCGGTAACACCCCGGATGGCCGTCGCGCTGGCGCACCGTTCGGACCAGGTGCTAACCCGATGCACGGTCGTGACCAGAAAGGTGCTGTTGCCTCTCTGACCTCCGTCGCTAAACTGCCGTTTGCTTACGCGAAAGATGGTATCTCTTATACCTTCTCTATCGTTCCTAACGCGCTGGGTAAAGACGACGAAGTGCGTAAAACCAACCTGGCAGGCCTGATGGACGGTTACTTCCATCACGAGTCTTCCATCGAAGGCGGTCAGCACCTCAACGTGAACGTGATGAACCGTGAAATGCTGCTCGACGCGATGGAAAACCCGGAGAAATATCCGCAGCTGACCATCCGTGTTTCCGGTTACGCAGTACGCTTTAACTCCCTGACTAAAGAACAGCAGCAGGACGTTATCACCCGTACCTTCACTCAGACCATGTAATCGGGTTTGACTGAAATCACGCGGTAAACAGCGTATAATAAAGGCTCCACATCAGTGGGGCCTTTTTACTAACCCCTCTCCAGTCTGCTTTGTCGGTTATCTATACTATGGATATCTGCCAAAACAGATTTAACACAGCCGGATTGAGCTGTGCATCAATACAGGCCCCGGACGGGCCATATCTGGAGAATCCACCGCAATGTCAGTAATTGGTCGCATCCACTCCTTTGAATCCTGTGGCACCGTTGATGGTCCTGGGATCCGCTTTATTACCTTCTTCCAGGGCTGCCTGATGCGCTGCCTCTATTGCCACAACCGCGATACCTGGGATACCCACAGCGGCAAAGAGATCACCGTTGCCGAGCTCATGAGCGACGTCGTAACCTATCGCCACTTTATGAATGCATCCGGCGGCGGCGTCACGGCCTCCGGCGGCGAAGCCATGCTGCAGGCCGAGTTTGTCCGCGACTGGTTCCGCGCCTGTCGAACCGAAGGTATTCACACCTGCCTCGACACTAACGGCTTTGTACGCCGCTACGATCCGGTGGTGGACGAACTGCTGGAAGTGACGGATCTGGTGATGCTGGATCTAAAACAGATGAACGATGAGATCCACCAGCATCTGGTCGGCGTCTCAAACCATCGCACCCTGGAGTTTGCCCGCTACCTGTCGAAGAAAGACATCAAGGTATGGATCCGCTACGTTGTGGTGCCAGGCTGGTCTGACGATGACGATTCTGCGCATCGCCTCGGCGAGTTTACCCGCGATATGGGTAACGTCGAAAAAATTGAGCTGCTGCCCTATCACGAGCTGGGTAAGCACAAATGGGTGGCGATGGGTGAAGAGTACAAGCTGGATGGCGTGCACCCACCGAAGAAAGAGACCATGGAGCGGGTGAAGGGGATCCTTGAGCAGTACGGTCACAAAGTAATGTACTAAACAAATAAAACCAGGGAGGGAATAATGCGTATCACCTGTATCGCCCTGCTCGTGCTCGCAAGCGGCTGGGCGCATGCCTCTGAGCAGGCCTGCGATAGCAAAAGAATTGTTACCCAGGCCTGGTCCGATGCGGCCAGCATCACGGATGACAGCATCCGGGTCGCTGATGCGACTGTCACCCTGGCAGCCGGTACGCCGCAGAGCGTGCTGTGCAAGTTGTGGCCCGCCCGTCCCGAACTGACGCTCGCGGCAGTCCCGCTGATGACCACCCAGGCGGATGCCGAAGGCTACTCCACCGGTGACCTTGAACTGCTGGTTCTCGATTCCGCCACGTTGCAGGTAAAACAGCGGCTACGCCTGCCAAACCGCATGGATGATGATGCGATGTATATCAGTCGCATCTCATTAGACACCGCACGCTGGAAAGTCGCTGCAGACCAGCTGGCATTTGGTCTACGGATCGATAAATCCGGTAGCTCGCGGGTCAATCCCTTCAGCGAGAAAGTGCTCTCGCTGTACGTCATAGATAACAATAGCCTGCGCCCGGTGCTAAAGGGCGTCGTTGCCGCCGAAACGGGTGGAGAGTGGGATGGATCCTGTGCTGGCAATTTTTCTGAGGCTGCGCGCACCCTGTCGCTGAGTGAAACCGCAAGCTTTGGCTACCGGGATATCATTGTGAATGAAAAGCATATCGACTCGGTTTTCCGGGGAGATGTTCAGAATTGCCAGTCAACAGAGACGAAATCCAGCGCCAGCTACCGCCTACGCTATGACGGAAAGCAATACAGCGTGCCTGAAAAACTCCAGCCGATAGCAGACGAGTAAAGATGAAACCCGCGTGCTAAAACACGCGGGATGTTGTTCAGGCATGCGCCACCGGCGTCGGATGATGTCCGGCTTTGCGCAGCAGCATCAGCAGATACACAAAAGAGACACCGGCAATCATGATAAACAGCAGGTTGTCGGAGAAATTCTGCATCAGCATCGCCGTCAACGTTGGTCCAAGCAGGCTGCCCACGGTGTAGCTCAGCAGCAGCGCCTGGTTCATCGGCACCAGCTGATGCTGTTCCACTTTTTCACAGGCCCAGGCCATCGCCACCGGATAGAGCGTAAAGCCCGCCGCCCCGAGAATAAACAGCGCCGGTGCCATCGCCGCCTGACTGAGCATCGCCAGGCAGCCGAGGATCACCACAAAGACCTGCACCCGCAGAACCAGAAGACGTCCGTAGCGCTCAGACAGTCGGCCAATCGGCCACTGCCCCACAATACCTGCGCTGACCATGACCGCCATCCAGAAACCGATCCCGGCATTGCTGACGCCCTGATGATTCAGATACAGCGGCATTAAGCCATAAAGCGATCCCAGCACGATCCCGGAGATAATGCAGCCGTTGATGCCCAGACGAGCCTGGCGGAAGCGCAGCATTGACCACATATTGGTGGTTTCTTCATGCTCCGTATGCTGTGCGAGCACGCGGGTAAACAACAGCGGCAGAATGGCAGACAGCACCAGCGCAATAATCCACGGCAGGATCTGCACCATTTCAGTCGGGAATTTACTGACGACCAGCTGGCCCAGCACGGTCCCGACGTAGTAAATCATCATATAGGCGGCCAGCAGGCGGCCACGGCTGCGGGAGGTGCCGCTGCACATCAGGGCACTTTCTACCACCACCCAAATCATGGCGCAGCCCACACCGGCGATAAAACGCCAGCCCAGCCAGCTCCAGAAGCCTGCCATCACGCCAAGGCCCACGCAGCCCACGGCGAAAATCAGCGTCGCAATATAGTAGCTGCGGTTAAAACCCATGCGCTTAATCAGTCGACCGGCCAGCAGTGTACCCACCAGATTACCGGTGAAATAAGATGAGCTGACCACCCCAACCTGCCAGGTTGGCATGTTGTCATGGGCAAGCCACAGAGGGACCAGCGTGTTCAGCACCGCGATCGCCAGGGTCAACAAAAGCAGGCCACAGAGCAGAAGCAGCACTGGCCGGGTATAGATCGACATGGATAATAAACCGTGAGGAAGTTCAGATTTCGTGCGCATCATGCCACCGCTGTATGCAAAGTCAATCCACCAAAAATCAGGCGGGAAGCGGTTTCATAGACGACGATTGATCTTTCTTATCCAGCGATGAGGTTATGGAATAAACTTATTATCTATTCCATTGTTTTTATTGAATTATAAAGAAAATGGCGGCGTTAATTCAGTTGAAATATTTCATGGAGAAAAGCGCTAAAAAAACAACGCCAGACCGCAAGGTCTGGCGTTGATGGGAGCTACAGGTAAAAAGCGCAAATTGCCCTTTAGCCAATAAACTCAAGACCGTTCATATACGGACGCAGCACCTGCGGCACTTCGATACGACCATCGGCCTGCTGGTAGTTTTCCAGCACCGCCACCAGCGTACGACCGACCGCCAGGCCGGAACCGTTCAGGGTGTGCACCAGACGGATTTTCTTGTCCGATTTGCTGCGGCAGCGCGCCTGCATACGGCGAGCCTGGAAATCACCCACGTTCGAGCAGGAGGAGATTTCACGATAGGTGTCCTGCGCCGGGATCCACACTTCAAGATCGTAGGTTTTACAGGCGCTAAAGCCCATATCGCCGGTGCAAAGCGCGACCTTACGGTACGGCAGACCCAGCAGCTGCAGAACCTTCTCTGCATGGCCGGTCATCTCTTCCAGCGCCGCCATGGAATCTTCCGGGCGAACAACCTGCACCATCTCAACTTTGTCGAACTGGTGAGTACGGATCAGACCGCGAGTATCGCGACCATAGGAACCCGCTTCAGAACGGAAGCACGGCGTATGGGCGGTCATTTTGAGCGGCAGATCGTCTTCGTCGACGATCGCGTCGCGGACCAGGTTGGTCAGCGGCACTTCCGCCGTCGGGATCAGCGCATAGTTGCTGCTGTCAGCTTCTTCTTCCAGCGGACGGGTATGGAACAGGTCACCGGCGAATTTCGGCAGCTGGCCCGTACCGTAGAGCGTGTCATGGTTGACCAGGTAAGGCACATAGTGCTCGCCATAGCCATGCTCGCCGGTGTGCAGATCCAGCATAAACTGCGCCAGAGCGCGGTGCATGCGGGCAATCTGCCCTTTCATCACCACGAAGCGCGAGCCGGTCAGCTTGACCGCAGCAGCGAAGTCCAGCCCGCTGTGCATTTCGCCCAGGGTGACGTGATCGCGTACGTCGAAATCGAAGGTGCGCGGCGTGCCCCAGCGGCTGACTTCAACGTTGTCGTTTTCGTCGCGGCCGACCGGGACGCTGTCGTCAGGAACGTTCGGGATTGCCAGCGAAATCTGGCGAATCTCATCCTGCAGCACGTCCAGCTCGGCTTTCGCCGCGTCCAGCTCTTCACCCAGTTTGTTAACTTCCAGACGAAGTGGCTCGATATCTTCCCCGCGCGCCTTCGCCTGGCCAATGGATTTCGATCGCGAGTTACGCTCTGCCTGCAGATTTTCAGTATTAACCTGCAGAACTTTACGACGCTCTTCAAGAGCGCGCAGTTTATCTACATCCAGCTTAAAGCCCCGGCGTGCCAGTTTTTCTGCGACTGCGTCTGGCTCGGTACGCAGCAGATTGGGATCGAGCATGCTTATCCTGTGCTTATCGAATTGAATTAAAGAAAAGAGAACGACCGCAGCCTGCGGTCGCCTATACGGTTTCTAACCTTACCCCAACGCCCGCACTAGCGGTAGCGTTTTGTGGGGCTTTTATTGTCCTGTTCAGCGAGCCAGGCGAGCTTTTCGCCAATCTTCGCTTCAAGACCCCGGGTTGTCGGGTGATAGTAGCGCGTTTGTGCCATTTCCGGTGGGAAGTAGTCCTCTCCGGCGGCGTAGGCATTCGGCTCGTTGTGGGCGTAGCGATACTCCTCGCCGTAGCCGAGATCTTTCATCAGCCGGGTCGGGGCATTGCGCAGATGTTCAGGGACATCGAAATCCGGGCGCTCGCGGGCATCGGCCAGCGCGGCCTTAAAGGCGGTATACACGGCGTTGCTTTTCGGCGCACAGGCCAGATAGACAATCGCCTGGGCGATGGCCCGCTCGCCTTCGGATGGCCCGACGCGGGTAAAGCAGTCCCAGGCCGAGATTGCCACCTGCATCGCGCGCGGGTCGGCATTGCCGACATCTTCAGAGGCAATCGCCAGGCAGCGACGCGCCACGTACAGCGGATCGCCACCGGCGCTGATAATACGCGCGTACCAGTACAACGCCGCATCGGGCGCACTACCGCGCACCGACTTGTGCAGGGCCGAGATCAGATCGTAAAAACGGTCGCCTTTATTATCAAAGCGCGCGCTACGCTCCCCGGCGATCTCCGTCAGCAGCGACTCTTGCAGCACCCGCTTCCCGGAGGCATCCACCTCGGCCATATCGGCCATCATTTCCAGGGTATTTAACGCCCGGCGCGCATCGCCGTTAACCAGCCCGGCAATCGCTTTGCGGGTCTCATCCGGCAGAACAATATCCTGGCCGCCGTAGCCACGCGCACTGTCGGTCATCGCCTGGGTCAGCACCTGCTCGATATCCTGCGTGGTCAGCGACTTAAGCAGATAGACGCGGGCGCGGGATAGCAGCGCGGAGTTCAGCTCAAAGGAGGGGTTTTCCGTGGTCGCGCCGATAAAGGTAATGGTGCCGTCTTCAATATGCGGCAGAAAGGCATCCTGCTGGCTCTTATTGAAACGGTGGACTTCGTCGACAAACAGGATGGTGCGACGGCCCGCATTGCGGCTCTGTCTCGCCCGCTCGATGGCCTCACGAATATCTTTCACACCGGAGGTTACGGCGGAGATACGCTCTACGTCGGCGCTGGCATAGCGAGCAATCACTTCCGCGAGAGTCGTTTTGCCGGTGCCCGGCGGTCCCCAGAGGATCATCGAATGGAGATGCCCGGCCTCAATGGCCCGGGGCAGCGGCTTACCGGCGGCCAGCAGATGCTGCTGGCCGATATACTGCGCTAAATTTTCTGGCCGCATACGGGCGGCCAGAGGTTGAAACGCGTTATCGGAAAAATCGAGCGAAAGATTGCTCACGCACGCCTCTTACTTACGTTGATCGTCCACCGTCACACCCTGCGGCGGCGTAAAGGTAAATTTCGCCGGGTCAACCGCGCCGTTGCTCTGCGACTTCAGCTGATAGCTGCTGCGCTGCTGATCCTGCTCTACCGCGCTGAACTGATGGATAGTGCCATCACGGCCAACGTTAATGGTGAACTGCTTCAGGTTGCCGCTGCTGGTTTTTGGCGTCAGCACAAAATCATCGCCGGTCTGCTTGATATTATACTGCTGCCAGTCGCTGGCCTGATTGCGGGCAATCAGCATAAACGGCGTATTGCCAGTCGCGTCTTTCAGCCAGCTGGCGCTAACCTGCTCGACAAACGGGTTGTAGAACCACAGCGTTTTGCCATCGGATACCAGCACGCTTTCGTCGGGCTGAGTCATATGCCAGTTAAACAGATTAGGACGTTTCACCCACAGTTCGCCCTGGCCTTCCTGAACCGCTGCGCCGCTGCCGTCGGTCACTTTCTGGGTAAAGCTGGCGTGGAAGCTGCCGACTTTATCGAGACGACTTTTCAGATCTCCGGCCGCATCGGCCCGGACGCCGGTAGTCACCATGCCGGTCAATAATGCGCAGGCAATAACGATTTTTTTCATTTTTTATCCTTTCGATGCCTCACCCCCGACGCGGGAGCGCTCCTGTCACTGACTCTAAGCGTCACGGCCGGTCAGTGGCAGGAGAAAAGACTGAATTTTTATTTATTTACCCATCTTTGCAATCGACAGGGATCACTCAAACGGCGGCGGTGCCAGCACCTCACGGTTGCCGTTATGCCCCGGCTCGCTGACGATGCCCTGGGCTTCCATCTGCTCAATAATACGCGCCGCACGGTTATAGCCGATACGGAACTGGCGCTGAACGCCGGAGATAGAGGCCTTGCGTTTTTCGGTGACGAAATTCACGGCCTGATCGAACAGCGGATCCAGCTCTTCACCGCTGTCGAGACCCGCTGCTCCGCCTTCGCTTTCGCTGTCGGACGTAATGCCATCCACATACTGCGGACGACCACGGGCTTTCCAGTCCTGCACCACCGCGTGAACTTCTTCATCCCGGACAAAGGCACCGTGCACACGGACCGGCGCAGAGGAGGAGTTCGGCCCGGAGTAGAGCATGTCCCCCATCCCCAGCAGCGATTCCGCGCCGCCCTGATCGAGGATGGTACGGGAGTCGATTTTGCTCGATACGGTAAAGGCGATACGGGTCGGAATATTGGCCTTGATCAGACCGGTAATCACATCCACAGACGGACGCTGGGTCGCCAGCACCAGGTGAATACCCGCGGCACGCGCTTTCTGCGCCAGGCGAGCAATCAGCTCTTCTACTTTCTTGCCGACGGTCATCATCAGGTCAGCGAACTCGTCCACCATCACCACGATATACGGCAGTTTCTCCAGCACCGGATGGGTCGCATCCATGCTGTCGCCCGGCTTCCAGTACGGATCGGGGATTGGTCGACCCATCCGAGCCGCCTCGGCGATTTTGTCGTTGTAGCCAGCAAGATTACGCACGCCAAGGGCTGACATCAGCTTATAGCGACGTTCCATCTCATTAACGCTCCAGCGCAGGGCGTTGGCGGCGTCTTTCATATCGGTAACCACTTCGGTCAGCAGATGTGGGATGCCTTCGTAGACCGACAGTTCCAGCATTTTCGGGTCGATCATAATAAAGCGCACCTCATCCGGCGTCGCTTTATAGAGCATGCTGAGGATCATGGCGTTGACCCCAACCGACTTACCGGAACCGGTGGTACCCGCAACCAGCAGGTGCGGCATCTTGGCCAGATCGGCAACGACCGGATCGCCCGCGATATCTTTACCCAGTACCACCGTCAGCGGCGACGGGTTGTCGCGGAATTTAGCGCAGTTCAGCACCTCACGCAGGTAGACGGTCTGGCGTTTCTTATTCGGCAGCTCCAGCCCGACATAGGGTTTACCCGGGATCACTTCCACCACGCGTACCGCCACCGTTGACAGAGAACGGGCCAGATCGCGGGAGAGGTTCGAAATACGTGCGGCCTTCACGCCCGGTGCCAGATTCAGCTCGAAGCGGGTAATGACCGGACCCGGCGAGTAGTTCACCACGTCGGCCTTAATACGGAAATCTGCCAGACGCGCCTCAACCAGGCGCGCCATCTGTTCCAGCGCGAAGGTATCTACCGGCTCGACTTCCGTCGGCGGCTGGGTCAGCAGATCCAGCGACGGCAGCGGCGTAGTCGGCTTCTGCAGCGGACGGCTGTCCCCGTTGCGCATCAGCAGCGGGTGGATCAGGCTCTCCTGCGGCTGTGGCGCTGGCTGTGCATGAACCGGTGCGGCGGCTGGCTGCTGCGGCTGTACATAAGGCTGCTGTACCGGCTGCTGGGCAGCGTATGGCTGGTGATGCATCTGCTGCTGCGGCTGTACAGGCGCAGGTTCCGGCTCAGGGCTCAGGGTAAACAGCGGCTCGCTCGGGCCATCGTCAACCAGGGTTTTCGTCGGAGAAAATGCAAAGTCATCTGCCGACCAGGCATGTGCCCCCTGAGGCTGCTCACCGGCATAACGCTGCTGCTGCGTGGCGGAAAACTGGCGGGCCAGTTCGGCCTCAGCGGCTTCATCGTCATCCTGCGGCGCATAGACTTCCGGCTCAGGTTCGTACTCTTCGCCGTAGCGCTGCTGCTGCGTGGCGGCGAACTGGCGGGCCAGTTCATCCTGCTGCAGGGCATCATCATCGATATCCTGCAGTTCTTCACGGGCGCGTTCTTCGGCCATCCGCTGAGACGGCAGCTTAATGCCGAAGGAAGCCGAAGCCAGCTCGCGCCGGGTCGGAACCCGCACGCGGTTTGGACGCGGCAGCTGTGGACCAATCCCTTCTTTTACCTGAGTACGGGCTGCACCCGCAGCCAGGCTGAAGAGCGGGCCTGCGGCAGCCGCCGTCGCGGCGGCACCGCTGACAACCTGCTGCACGCTCTGGGCATCAGGCACAGCCGGCGCGGCATCCGCGGTCGGAAACGCTGGCGCAGCGGGCGCGGTACGCACAGGCGTTTCCTGAACTGGCTCCGGCGTTGGCTGATACCAGGTGGCCAGCAATTCGCGCTCGCGGGCGCGTTTTTCTTCCACTTCTTCAAAATAGTACAGCGGCGGACGCGTCGGCTTCACCTCTTCCACCGGCGCGACCTCGTGGATATCGGCATGCGTCAGCGGGTGCTGAGGTTCTTCAGGCACGGCCTGCGTTTCCGGCGGAGCTGAATACGCGGCTTCATCTTCAGACCATGGCATCTGCTGTTCAGGCGCAGGTTCCGGTGCTGACCAGCTTTCCGGCGACGGCGCGATCGTTGTTGGCGGGGTTTGCACCGTCTCCTGAGTCTGCCATTCGACGTCCTGCAATGGCATAGCCTGTTCAGCGCCGACTGGCGGAGGTGTCTGCATAACAGGCTCTACAGGTGCAGCCCAGGCCTGCGTCGCAGTGGTTGCTGCCGCAGCGGCTGCGACGGGTTCCGTCACGGAATAACCGCTTAACAGCGGATCGTATTCATCCCAGTCGCCCTGCCCGGTCGTGGCGCGATGGCCGGAGAACAGCACATCGTCGGCATCGGCATCCTGACCGTTGGCGCGATACTGGACGTCATCCTGCGAACCGTCCATGCGTTGACCTGAGAAGAGCGCGGCATCGGTCTGCCGTCCCATTGGATTGGTGAACTTCTCCGAAACGCGTTTCCGGCGCGCAAGGGCACCACGCATAATGCGGGCGCGACGAGATTCGCGGCGCGGGGCCTCTTCCTGGGCGTCGTCTTCATACTCTTCGTCGTCTACCCAGCTATCGTCACGACGGGTGCGGTTAGAGGCGAAGGTCAGAATATTGAGGATCAGGCTGCCCAGTTTCTCGGCGATGGTCACCCAGGACCAGCCGGTAAACAGCGTCAACCCTGCGGCCCACAGGCACAAGAGGGCAAGCGTCCCGCCGCTGCTGTGTAACAGCGGCTGAAGCGTGGTGCTCAGCAGGCTGCCGATCACGCCGCCTGAGGCGAAGTACCAGATATCATCGGCGTTGATCGCAGCCAGACCGCAGGAGGTGAGGATCAGCGCCAGCACGCCAATCAGGCGCAGAGAGACGGCAAAGTAATCAATATAATCTTCGCTGGCGCGGTGACGCCATGTGAACCAGCATCCGCCGATGATAATCACGGGCAGGGTGTAGGCCATCACGCCAAAGATAAATAGCAGGGTGTCCGCCAGCCAGGCTCCGGGGATGCCGCCTAAATTATGGATAGGCTCATGCCACGCGGTCTGCGACCAGCTGGGATCGGATGGATTGAAACTGATCAGTGCCGCCATCAGCCAGATAGCGAAAAGGGAGCAAAGAAGCAGTAACGCTTCGAGAAGTCGGCGCCCGCTGCTTAACTTACTTAATGTGACTTCTTTGTCTTCGGTGTATTCCTGGCTCAAAACAGGCTCTCCAGGCCTTGTACGCTTTCTCTTTCAGCCGACGCGGCAAACTGAAGGATTCGATACAAGCTGTTTTGCTAAAACGGACAACAGCGCCGGGTCTCCCCGGCACTGTTGCTGTATGGATTAACAGGAGTGTATCAAACTATGCCGATTTTGCACCTGTTCCGTGTTAGCGCGTCTTAATAACCAGACGATTACTCTGTTTGACTTCTTCCATTACCACATAGGTACGGGTGTCGTTCACGCCCGGAAGACGCAGCAGGGTTTCACCCAGCAGCTTACGATAGGCCGACATATCCGGCACGCGGGTCTTCAACAGGTAGTCGAAATCGCCCGATACCAGGTGGCACTCCTGAATTTCTTCAAGTTTTTGTACCGCGGTATTGAACTGTTCAAACACGTCCGGTGCGCCACGATTCAGAGTTATCTCAACAAATACCAGAAGTGATGCATCCAGATAATGCGGGTTCAGCAGCGCGGTATAGCCCTGAATAAAACCCTGTCTTTCCAGCCGACGCACACGTTCCAGGCACGGCGTTGGCGAAAGTCCCACTCTTTTAGAAAGCTCGACGTTGGAAATACGCCCATCCTTTTGCAGCTCATTAAGAATGTTACGATCGATGCGGTCGAGATCTTTGCCTGGGCGCTTTTTACTATCTACCATTATTATTGTCTCTCTGTATTCCTTCCCTACTCCTGTCTTGACTCTGCGCACTTCACTGTTCAGAGCCTACCCCCGAGATTAACGTGCAGCTTAATAATTAGAATTCGGCAGCGCGTATTACAGGGTGTGTGGTGAGAAGACCGTTGCCAGAAGGCCGCTACCAACACTACGCATGGCGTCTGTCCACGACATGCGTACATTTCAGTAGCCCGGTAAAAATGGCATTTGCGGGCATGGCAATTCGCCACACTCGAAATACTGCTTTTTTCTTCCTCGAATGTTTTCGCAAAAGCACAGGGGATTGTCAAAGCAAAACATCGTTTTTTAGTACAAGATGCCAAATTTTCCCGAGAGGCACCGGTTGTTCGTCATGTGATCGTCTTATAATCGAGCGATTTTCAGAAGAATGATTTATGACGACAGGCGATAAACCCGGCAATCCATCGCCTTTATCTATTACACACATCGTTAACAAAATCGCTGCACCCTTTTTTTACGGTCACAAATTCCCTACAATCCCGCCCAACGTCTGCCAACAATAATGAGGATCGCATGGGCACGGTCAAACACAGTAAGCTGCTAATCCTTGGTTCCGGACCTGCGGGGTACACCGCTGCGGTCTACGCCGCTCGCGCTAACCTGCACCCGGTGCTGATCACCGGCATGGAAAAAGGCGGTCAGCTGACCACCACCACCGAAGTGGAAAACTGGCCGGGCGACCCGCACGACCTGACCGGTCCGCTGCTGATGGAGCGTATGCACGAGCACGCGGCCAAGTTCGAGACCGAAATCCTTTTCGACCATATCCACAGCGTCGATCTGCAGAATCGTCCGTTCCGCCTGACCGGCGACAGCGGTGAATACACCTGTGACGCGCTGATTATCGCCACCGGCGCATCGGCACGTTACCTGGGTCTGCCGTCCGAAGAGGCCTTTAAGGGTCGCGGCGTTTCCGCCTGCGCGACCTGTGACGGCTTTTTCTATCGCAACCAGAAAGTGGCGGTGATCGGCGGCGGCAATACCGCCGTTGAGGAAGCGCTGTACCTGGCGAATATCGCCTCGGAAGTGCACCTGATCCACCGCCGTGACACCTTCCGCGCTGAAAAAATTCTGATCAAGCGTCTGATGGATAAAGTCGCCTCCGGCAATATCGTGCTGCATACCCATCGCACACTGGAAGAAGTGACCGGCGATCAGATGGGCGTCAGCGGCCTGCGCCTGCGCGACACCCAGAACACGGATAACGTCGAATCTCTGGACGTTGCGGGCCTGTTTGTTGCCATCGGCCACAGCCCGAATACGGCGATCTTTGACGGCCAGCTTGAGCTGGAAAACGGCTATATCAAGGTGCAGTCCGGTATCCACGGCAACGCCACCCAGACCAGCATCCCGGGCGTATTCGCCGCGGGCGATGTGATGGACCATATCTATCGTCAGGCCATTACCTCCGCCGGAACCGGCTGTATGGCGGCGCTGGATGCGGAACGTTACCTTGACGGTCTGGCAGAAGCCTGCAAGTAAATAATCTTTACAAGTCAGTAACAAAGGTAAAGAAAGGCGACGATAAGTCGCCTTTCTTATCTCCCCGTTGTAACATTGCCGTGCAAAAAATTCCGATAACTCACCTGCTAAGCGCGCAATGGACAAAACCCGTCAACAAGAGTTAACCCGCTGGTTAAAACAGCAAAGCGTTATATCCCGTCGCTGGCTGACGCTCTCACGTCTGCTGGGGCTGATAAGCGGCCTGCTCATCCTCGGACAAGCCTGGATCCTCGCCCATATTCTTCAGCTGATGATTATGGAAAAGGTCCCTCGCGAGGCGCTGCTGCTGCCCTTTGTGTTGCTGGTGCTGGTATTTATCCTCCGCGCCTGGATGGTCTGGCTGCGGGAACGAGTCGGTTTTCATGCCGGGCAGCATATTCGCTATGCGATCCGACGCCAGGTACTCGATCGCCTCCAGCAGGCGGGTCCCGCCTGGATTCAGGGCAAACCCGCCGGAAGCTGGGCGACGCTGATCCTTGAGCAGATCGACGATATGCACGATTACTACGCCCGTTATTTACCGCAGATGACCCTGGCGACCTGTATTCCACTGCTGATTATTATCACCATTTTCCCCATTAACTGGGTTGCCGCGCTGATCCTGCTCTGCACTGCCCCGCTGATCCCGCTGTTTATGGCGCTGGTCGGAATGGGCGCTGCGGATGCCAACCGCCGCAATTTCCAGGCGCTGGCGCGTCTGAGCGGGCATTTCCTCGACCGCCTGCGCGGCATGGAAACCCTGCGCGTGTTTGGCCGCGGCGAAGCGGAAACCGAGAATATCCGCCGGGCGTCGCAGGATTTCCGTCACCGGACCATGGACGTTCTGAAGCTGGCGTTCCTCTCTTCCGGCGTGCTCGAGTTTTTTGCCTCCCTGTCGATCGCCATCGTCGCCGTCTATTTTGGCTTCTCCTACCTGGGTCAGTTGAATTTTGGCCACTATGGCGCTGGCGTCACGCTATTTGCCGGTTTCCTGGCCCTGATCCTGGCGCCGGAGTTTTTCCTGCCGCTGCGCGATCTGGGCACGTTCTACCACGCCAAAGCCCAGGCCGTTGGCGCGGCTGACAGCCTGAAAACCTTTATGGAAACCCCGCTGGCCTGGCCGGAGCGTGGAGAAAAAGAGCTTAAGTCCGGACAGCCGATTACCCTTACCGCGCGCGATTTGGTGGTGAAGTCGCCGGAGGGCAAACCGCTTGCCGGTCCGCTGAATTTCACCCTTGATGCCGGACAGCGGGTGGTGCTGGTCGGGCAGAGCGGCTCGGGAAAAAGCTCCCTGCTTAACGCCCTGGCCGGTTTCCTCGCCTACGACGGCTCCCTGCTGATTAACGGCATTGAGCTTCGCGATCTGAACCCGGACAGCTGGCGTCGCCTGCTCGGCTGGGTCGGTCAGAATCCGCAGCTGCCTGCGACCACCCTGCGGGAAAACGTCCTGCTGGCCCGCCCGGACGCCAGCGAGGCGGAACTACAGTCGGCTCTCGACCGGGCCTGGGTCAGTGAATTTATCGATCTGCTTCCGCAGGGCGTTGATACCCCGACTGGCGAGCAGGCCAACCGTCTTTCCGTCGGCCAGGCCCAGCGTGTGGCGGTCGCCCGCGCCCTGCTTAATCCGTGTCAGCTTCTGCTGCTGGATGAGCCCGGTGCCAGCCTCGACGCACACAGCGAGCGGCGGGTGATGCAGGCGCTGGACGTCGCCTCCACGCGCCAGACCACCCTGATGGTCACCCATCAGCTGGAAGGACTGGAAGCCTGGGACGCTATCTGGGTCATGCATAACGGACAACTCGTGGAACAGGGTGATTACGCCACCCTCGCCGCCGCCGAAGGCACTTTTGCCGGGCTGTTGGCCCACCGTCAGGAGGAGATTTAAATGCGCACGCTGCTACCTTATCTGGCGCTGTATAAACGGCATAAATGGATGCTGTCCCTCGGCGTAGTGCTGGCGATTATCACTCTGCTGGCCAGTATCGGCCTGCTGACGCTGTCCGGCTGGTTCCTCTCCGCCTCGGCGGTTGTGGGGTTCGCCGGTGCCTACACGTTTAACTATATGCTGCCCGCTGCGGGCGTGCGCGGCGCGGCCATTACCCGCACCGCCGGGCGTTATTTCGAGCGGCTGGTGAGCCACGATGCGACGTTCCGCGTGCTGCAGCATTTGCGCGTGTTCACTTTTAGTAAGCTGCTGCCCCTCTCTCCTGCCGGGCTGGCGCGTTTTCGTCAGGGCGAGCTGCTTAATCGCGTGGTGGCGGATGTCGATACCCTCGATCACCTCTATCTGCGGGTACTCTCCCCGCTGGTGGGCGCGTTCGTGGTCATTCTGGTGGTGACCTTCGGCCTGACGTTCCTCGATGTCACGCTGGCCCTGACCCTGGGCGGCATTATGCTACTGACCCTGTTCGCCCTGCCGCCGCTGTTTTACCGCGCCGGTAAGCCGGTGGGTGAAAACCTGACTCAGCTGCGCGGCCAGTATCGCCAGCAGCTGACCAGCTGGCTACAGGGCCAGGCAGAGCTCTCCCTGACCGGTGCCAGCGATCGCTATCGTGAGCAGATGGAAAATACCGAACTCAGCTGGCACGACGCTCAGCGTCGCCAGTCAGAGCTGACCGCCCTTTCTCAGGCGATGATGCTGCTGATCGGCGGCATCGCGGTCGTGGTGATGCTGTGGATGGCAGCCGGTGGCGTCGGCGGCAATAGCCAGCCGGGAGCGCTTATCGCCCTGTTTGTCTTCTGTGCGCTGGCCGCCTTTGAAGCGATGGCCCCGGTGACCGGTGCTTTCCAGCATCTCGGCCAGGTGATCGCCTCCGCCGCCCGTATTACCGAGCTCACCGGTCAAACGCCGGAAGTCACTTTTGCCCAGAGCGATGCGCGGCCGTTGAGTGAAGTCGCTCTGACGCTGAACGGGGTGACCTTTGCCTACCCTCAGCAGCCCCAGGCCGCCCTGCGTGACGTTAGCCTGACGGTGGCCGCCGGGGAACATGTCGCGATCCTGGGCCGCACCGGCTGCGGAAAATCTACGCTGCTTCAGCTGCTGACCCGTGCCTGGGACCCGCAGCAGGGCGAAATCCTGTTTAACGACCGCCCTCTTACGGCAATCAATGAGACCGCCCTGCGCGCCAGCGTCAGCGTAGTCTCCCAGCGCGTGCACCTGTTCAGCGCGACCCTGCGCGATAACCTGCTGCTGGCGGCACCCGATGCAGCAGACGACGCGCTGACTGCCGTGCTGGAACGCACCGGGCTGGAAAAGCTGCTGGAAGACGGCGGGCTGAACAGCTGGCTCGGCGAAGGCGGCCGCCAGCTCTCCGGCGGGGAACTGCGACGGCTGGCCATCGCCCGTGCGCTGCTGCACGATGCGCCAATGATGCTGCTCGATGAACCCACCGAAGGACTCGATGCCGGAACCGAAAGCCAGATCCTTGATTTACTGGCAGAAGTCACCAGGGGCAAAACGGTGCTGATGGTGACCCATCGCCTGCGCGGACTGTCGCGTTTCGACCAAATAATAGTGATGGACAACGGGCAAATAATTGAGCATGGTAATCACGCAGAATTGCTGAGCCGACAGGGGCGTTATTACCAGTTTAAGCAACGTCTGTAGACTGCCCTTAAACAATAACCTGCCGGTGCAGTGCATAGTGGAGTTGCCGTCGTATGCGTCTGGTACAGCTTTCTCGTCACTCTATCGCCTTCCCTTCCCCGGAAGGCGCATTGCGCGAGCCCAACGGCCTGCTGGCGCTGGGCGGCGATCTCAGTCCGGCGCGCCTGCTGATGGCCTATCAGCACGGTATTTTCCCCTGGTTTTCACCCGGTGACCCGATACTCTGGTGGTCGCCCGATCCACGCGCCGTACTGTGGCCGGAGCACTTTCACGTCAGCCGCAGCATGAAGCGCTTTCATAACTCATCGCCCTACCGGGTTACGCTGAACCACGCCTTCGAACGCGTGCTGGAAGGCTGCGCGGATGACCGCGATGAAGGAACCTGGATCACCCGCGATATTGCGATGGCCTATCACCGTCTGTATGAGCTGGGGCATGCGCACTCGATTGAGGTATGGCGCGATGAAGAGCTGGTCGGCGGCATGTACGGCGTCTGTCAGGGCGCTCTGTTCTGCGGTGAGTCGATGTTCAGCCGCGCAGAGAACGCCTCGAAAACGGCGCTAATGGTCTTTTGCGCCGACTTTATGCAGCAGGGCGGCCGTCTTATCGATTGCCAGGTCCTGAACAGCCATACTGCATCCTTAGGCGCAATTGAGATCCCGCGTCGAACCTATCTGGAAAGGCTGGATGAACTGCGCGTCACGCGGATATCACCCCATTGCTGGATCCCAAGAACCTTATTTATGCCCGGACAATGAATGTTTTCGGCACATTTTTTGTCAGGGTGTTATAATCACGCCGCTAAGCAGGTTAGGCATATTGCCCCGTCGCCCTTAAGGAACAGGTCGAATCAGGTAACGCCCTTCGTTTATCTCGCCCCTTCCCTGAACGTTTACGTTATCGTGCGGCCGGAGCCATGCGCCAAAGCTGTTTTGCTGCGTTTTAGACGCGCAAATCTTTACTTACAAGACGAACTTGGGCATTATCTTGCCGGTTCAAAAATTATGGTAGTGATACCCCAGAGGATTAGATGGCCAAAGAAGACAATATTGAAATGCAGGGTACCGTTCTTGATACGCTGCCTAATACCATGTTCCGCGTAGAGCTGGAAAACGGACACGTGGTAACCGCGCATATCTCCGGCAAAATGCGTAAAAACTATATCCGCATTCTGACGGGCGACAAAGTGACTGTTGAGCTGACCCCGTACGACCTGAGCAAAGGCCGCATTGTCTTCCGTAGTCGCTGATCGCTTTCACGCTTAGAGCGTGTCCCCATATTAAAAAGGCCGGGTTTTCCCGGCCTTTCGCTATCGACAGGCTTGATCGCTAAGGCTGAAAAACGATGGTTTTCCTGAAATACACCTTAATGTTATTGCCCTGGTACCAGATCGGCTGAAAGCGCATCGCTTTAATCGCCGTCATTGCCGCTTCTCTGAAACCAAGATTGGGAATATCCGGGTTCAGAATTTCAACCGCCTCAACGGCACCGTCAAGCCCAACCAAAAACCGCACTTTCACTTTTACGATTTTGTTAAAGCCAATAGAACGCGCTTCCTGCGGATATTTGGTCGTGGCATCCGTTACGATTTTATAACTGATCCCGGCTGCGCCCTGTGCCGTATAGGTGCCGTCACCGTTGGCGGTAAACTGGCCGTTACCGGAAAGATCGCCCGTATTCCGACCGACCCCCGATCCTTCCGTCTTTGCACTGCCGTTTGCCGTACCGCTGGCGCCGGCAATACCGCCCAGACCGGCGTCGATGTTATCGTTTTTACCCCGCTTGTCAGCGGTCCTGGCTGAAGCCCGGACAGGTTCTTTTTCTGGAGGTGGTGCAGGCTGTAGGGTTTTTGGGCTGGGCTTAACTTCCGGCTTCGGCTGCGCTTTCTTTTCCACCGGTCGTGCTGTGCCCCGCTTTTTCGCCCCGTCGCCGCCGTTTCCGGCATTGCCCTGGCGGCCTTCCTTCTGAACCTCACCCAGTCCACCGCTGACGCCCGAAGGGCCACCCAGCTCAACGATCGTCATGTTCTCTATGCCCCCCGTCGGCCTGACACTGACCAGCGAATGCATGGCAATCAGTCCGATAATTGCCGCATGGATCGCCGCAGACACCGTAAAGGAGGCATTCCAGTTAAGTGATATTGTTGGCGTCACGCACTTTTCCTTCTGTCGCAATGAGTATTAATAGGTTGCTTTAATACCGGCAAAGAAGGCGCGCTCGTTGCCTGGAATCAGCGAGCCAAAACCTGCGGTCACATAGTCGTAGTACTCTTTATTGAAGACGTTGGTGACGCCACCATACAGTTCAATATGTTTGATCGGCGAATATCTGACGCTGATATCAACGATATCGCGAGATTCGACGATGCCCTCATCCTCTTTTTTCGCATCCGCCAGAAAATTGTTATAAGAGCCGTAATAGCTATATTTCACATCCGCCGACAAACTGTCGGTAAAGTCGTAAGTCCCTTTAATTGACAACGAGTGCTCGGGAACTTTCATAAGTCCACTTTTGGTGTAATCAATGGTTGTCTTGCCATGCTCAATTAAGAATTTACGCCCCTGGTCATTATAATCCGAGCGCCCTTTTAGCCAGGCATAAGACTCTTCCAGAGTGAACTTGCCAAATTTCTGTTGGAAAGAGAGATCGGCTCCCCAGCGTCGGGTTTTCAGCAGGTTCATGGTATAAGCGTCATTCACACTCTGTAAGTAGATACGATTAAGTTGATTATCCGTATTCGTCATCCAGAGCGTGGCATTAACCGTTGAAAAGCCCACTTTGTCACGCAGGCCTAACTCATACATATCGTAGATTTCATCTTCGGCAAGGGTAATTAAATAGCGTTTCTCACCATTGATAACCTGCTGATCGCTGATTTGCAGACCATCCGGCAGGGTGTAGCCGCGCTCATAGCGCGCGTAGACGCGCCCCGTATCGCGGTAAAGATATGCCGCAGAGAGTTCCGCAGCGGTATTCCAGCGGTTTGAGGTGCCCGCACCGGTTACCGTTCCCCCTTTATCGAAAGACCACTGGGTCTGCTCGCGCCGTAGCCCCTGGGTGAAGATGTATTTATCCCATTTCACGCTATTGAGTGCATACAGCGCTTTGACATCTTTTTTATAGCTAAAGTAATGGGAGACACCATAGTATTTACCGCTGCCATCTCGCTTATAGCTACCGATATACGCGATGGATGCCTCCTGCTTTGAGTAATCAAACCCAAAGAGAATATTGCTGTCATTCCAGTAGCCCATATCCAGCTTAAGTCTGGCACCCTGAGTCTGTTGGTCGACACGCTGTTCCCAGTTAGCATTATTGGTATAAAAACCATCGGTATAGAAAATATCGCTGATAAATTGTAAGCGTTCGGTGAGATTATTTTGATAGCTTACATTATAGCTATCCAGCTCTCTGCTCCCGCTTAAATAACCGCTGATGGTATCTTTGATCAGTTCGCCGTTGGCATCGATACCCACGGTGACGGTCTTATCCGGCGGTACATAGTCTTTGCCGTACTGCTTGATCTTACTGGCGGTCAGCGTCTTGATATACTGCGAATCTTCTGTCAGATGGCTTGCTCTCATCAGAATGCTTTGATTAGGCAGCGGATCCCAGCGCAGCCCGGCCGAATAGTATTCAGAATTACGCCAGGTGTTGTTGTAATACAGATCGCGATCCAGTTTGGTCGCCGTGCCGAGAAAAGCCAGGTTTTCCCCAATTTTGCTGCCAATATTGGCACCCAGTCGATGTCCATCCGAACTCCATTCGGCTAAAACAGAGCTCTTAGGATCCTTCAGCCCGCGAAGATTGGTGGTGATATTAATGATCCCCCCTGCGGTACCTGAGCCGTAGAGCACGCTGCCGCCGCCGGGAATGATCTCGATACGTTCAATCTGTTCGACGGGGACCACATCGTAGTTAGTGGAATACGGATGATTAGAAATTGTGGTAATGGAAGCGCCATCTAAAAAGACCTGTAGATTGCGCTGTGCGGTTTCGGAACCCTGGCCGCGAATATCAATATCACCCTGCCCCGTGGTATCAACGCTGATTCCGGGTACCGATTTAAGGACATCGGAGATGGTGCGATTTCCGCGCTGCTGAATTTCCTCTTTTGAAATGACGATAATTTCTTTGGTGTCACGTAATCGCTCAATTTCAACATAGTCAGGACGCACGTAGCTGTCCTGTAATTCAATAGCGTCCTCATCGTCAAAGCTGTCGGCGTCCGCAGCGTTAACCGCGAGAGGAAGTGCAGAGATAATGGCAAACCACGCGTGAGGAAGCTTAAGAGACAATCCGTTGTGTATAACCCGAGAAGTGTATTTCATCGATTAACATCCAAATAATAACAAGAATTATAATGAGAATTATTATCATTTTATGTAAATCAAGATGATAGTACACTTTTTTTTCAGAAAAATCATCAAAGTGCGGCTTGCATAGCAAGTCTGGCTCGGGCCCGAAGGCGAGAAAGAAGGGAGTGATGAAACAGAAAAGACGAAGGCCGGGAATAAATCCCGGCCTTCACTTACGGCTGACAAGCAAATAAAGCGTTAGTGCGCCGCTTCCGGCTTATGCTTCTGCGCGCTCTGGAAGTCGTAGACCAGGCCGTTTTTCTCTGCATTCAGTTCGATGGTCACCTGCCCGCCATCGACCAGAGAGCCAAACAGCAGTTCGTTGGCCAGCGGTTTTTTCAGGTTGTCCTGAATCACACGCGACATTGGACGTGCGCCCATAGCCCGGTCATAGCCTTTCTCTGCCAGCCAGTCGCGGGCTTCCTGAGAGACTTCCAGCGAGACGCCTTTCTGATCCAGCTGCACCTGCAGTTCGACAATAAACTTGTCGACAACCTGATGAATGACCTCGGTTGACAGGTGATCGAACCAGATGATGTTGTCCAGACGGTTGCGGAACTCCGGCGTAAAGATCTTTTTGATCTCTTCCATCGCATCGGTGCTGTTATCCTGGTGGATCAGGCCGATGGATTTACGTTCGGTTTCACGCACCCCGGCGTTGGTCGTCATCACCAGCACCACGTTACGGAAGTCGGCTTTACGGCCGTTGTTATCGGTCAGGGTGCCGTTATCCATCACCTGCAGCAGCAGGTTAAAGACATCCGGGTGCGCCTTCTCGATTTCATCCAGCAGCAGAACCGCGTGCGGATGCTTGATTACCGCATCGGTCAGCAGACCGCCCTGATCGAAGCCGACGTAGCCCGGAGGTGCACCGATCAGACGACTGACCGTGTGACGCTCCATATACTCGGACATATCAAAGCGCAGCAGCTCGATCCCCAGCGCCTTCGACAGCTGGACCGTGACTTCGGTTTTCCCGACGCCGGTCGGCCCGGCAAACAGGAAGGACCCGACCGGTTTATGGTCATTGCCAAGGCCAGCACGGCTCATCTTGATCGCTTCGGTTAAGGCCTCAATGGCTTTATCCTGACCGAAGACCAGCATTTTCAGGCGGTCGCTGAGGTTTTTCAGGGTGTCGCGATCGCTTTGCGACACGCTCTTCTCCGGGATACGCGCAATACGCGCCACCACGGATTCGATATCCGCCACGTTGACCGTTTTCTTACGCTTGCTCACCGGCATCAGACGCGCACGGGCACCCGCTTCGTCGATAACGTCGATCGCTTTATCCGGCAGATGGCGGTCGTTGATATATTTCACCGCCAGTTCGACCGCCGCACGCACCGCTTTCGCCGTGTAACGCACGTCATGATGCGCTTCATACTTTGGCTTCAGGCCGTTGATAATCTGCACCGTCTCTTCCACGGAAGGCTCGGTGATATCAATTTTCTGGAAGCGACGCGCCAGCGCACGATCTTTTTCAAAAATATTGCTGAATTCCTGGTAGGTCGTCGACCCCATTACCCGGATTTTACCGCTGGAAAGCAGCGGCTTAATCAGGTTTGCGGCGTCAACCTGACCACCCGATGCCGCACCGGCACCGATAATGGTGTGGATTTCATCAATAAACAGGATGCTGTTGGTGTCCTGCTCCAGCTGTTTGAGCAGCGCCTTAAAGCGTTTCTCAAAGTCGCCACGGTACTTGGTGCCGGCCAGCAGCGAGCCAATATCGAGCGAGTAGATGGTGCAGTCGGCCATCACTTCCGGCACGTCACCCTGCACGATGCGCCAGGCCAGACCTTCCGCAATCGCGGTTTTACCCACGCCGGATTCGCCCACCAGCAGCGGATTGTTTTTGCGCCGACGGCACAGCACCTGAATGGCGCGCTCAAGCTCTTTATCACGACCAATCAGCGGATCGATACCGCCCACGCGCGCAAGCTGGTTAAGGTTGGTGGTGAAGTTTTCCATACGATCCTCCCCGCCTGCCTGCTCTTCATTGGTGTTGCTGGCCGGATTACCCGCGTCAGGAGACTGACCCGGTTCATCCTTGCGCGTTCCGTGAGAGATGAAGTTCACCACGTCGAGTCGGCTGATTTCATGCTTACGCAGCAGATAGGCCGCCTGGGATTCCTGTTCGCTAAAGATAGCGACCAGCACGTTGGCACCGGTCACTTCGCTGCGACCGGAGGACTGGACGTGAAACACCGCGCGCTGCAGCACACGCTGGAAGCTGAGCGTCGGTTGAGTATCACGCTCCTCTTCACTCATGGGCAGAACCGGTGTGGTTTGTTCGATGAATGCCTCGAGTTCCTGTCGCAGCGCCACCAGATCCACGGAGCACGCTTCCAGTGCTTCCCGGGCCGATGGGTTACTGAGCAGAGCCAGTAACAAGTGCTCGACGGTCATAAACTCATGTCGGTGCTCACGCGCTCTGGCGAAAGCCATGTTTAAACTGAGTTCCAGTTCCTGGTTGAGCATTGGGCACCCCCTCAATTTTATGCCTTATTCAGGCTTGTTCCAGCGTACACAGCAACGGATGCTCGTTCTCCCTTGCATACTCGTTCACCATCGCGACTTTGGTTTCAGCGACTTCGGCGGTAAAAACGCCGCAAATCGCCTTGCCCTGATAGTGAACGGCAAGCATCAGTTGCGTTGCACGTTCTACATCATAAGAAAAGAACTTTTGTAGCACGTCAATAACAAATTCCATCGGCGTGTAATCATCGTTCATTAACATGACCTTATACATCGATGGCGGCCGTAGCGCTTCGCGCAGTTTATCACCGGCCAGCTGGTCGAAATCCAGCCAATCTCTGGTCTTACCCATTGTCAGTCATCATCATCAGTTGCAGTTACCGACGGGCTAATGCCCACCGCAGGTCTGAGTCCATACATATATTGAATCTACCTCATAACGTCGATAACTATCATCTATTATTGGCATACGCGAGACAGCTCACAATCCGTGTAATAGCGTTAACTGCTTCAAATTTTTGAACCATTGTCCCCCCAGAACCCCCGCCCACCGCTTGACGGAATGCCCGTTTTCTCTAAATTGTACAGGCGAGAGTTGGCGAGGTTTTGACCACCCACCAATTCCACCACCGGTTCATTCCATCTTAATCAGATAAGAGCTACTAAGGATGTCGAAGCATGGAAATGGGTACTGTTAAGTGGTTCAATAACGCCAAAGGGTTTGGTTTTATCTGCCCGGAAGGCGGAGGCGAGGATATTTTCGCCCATTACTCCACCATCCAGATGGATGGTTACAGAACGCTGAAAGCCGGGCAGGCCGTCCGGTTCGACGTACACCAGGGCCCTAAAGGTAACCACGCCAGCGTGATCGTACCGTTAGAGGTTGAAGCCGAAGCGGTTGCATAGGGCATCCTGTTTCTCAGTGTACATCACTCACGCAAAATGCCCGTCCCGATGACGGGCATTTTTTTAGCCCTATTCCCGGGATAGCGCCTCAACCGGATCCAGCCTTGCCGCGCTCCGCGCCGGTAGCCAGCCAAACAGTACGCCGGTCAGCGACGAGCACAGAAACGCCGTCATCAGCGCCAGCGGCGAAAAACCAATTTCCCAGTTGGGTAAAAAGAGCTGCAGGGTGAACGCAATCATCAGCGATAATCCGACCCCAAGCGCCCCTCCTACCAGACACACCAGCACCGCCTCAATTAAAAACTGCTGCAGCACATCGCTGGCGCGGGCACCCACCGCCATACGAATACCGATCTCGCGGGTGCGCTCGGTCACCGAGACCAGCATGATGTTCATCACCCCGATACCGCCAACCAGCAGCGAAATCACCGCCACCAGCGTCAGGAACATCTGAAGAGTACGTGTGGTCTTTTCCGCCGTTTTCAAGACGCCGTCCATATTCCAGGTGAAAAAGTCCTTCTTGCCGTGGCGCAACGTCAACAGTCGAGTCAGCTGCTCCTCAGCGACGGCGCTCTCATAGCCCTCCTTCACCCTTACGGTGATGGAGTTAAGCCACGACTGGCCCATAATCCGCCCCGACATGGTGGTATAAGGCAGCCAGACGCGCAGGGTTTTGCTGCTGCCGAACATAGACTGCTTCTCGTCGGCAACGCCAATCACCGTTGCCGGCATATTACCGACCAGGATCACCTCGCCCACCACCTGTTTTTTATCCGGGAACAGCTGACGCTTCGAATTGCTGTCGAGCACCACCACCTGCGCCCGGCCATTGAGCTGCTCGTCGTTGAAGGTGACGCCTTCGCTGAAGGTCATACCGTAGACATTAAAGTACTGTCCGCTCACCCCGCTGGCGCTGGCGGCGACGTCAATATTGCCGTAGCGCAGGCGCAGACTTTGCGACACGGTCGGCGTGGCAGAGCTCACCCAGGGCTGTTTCTGCAAAGAGAGCAGATCGTCATACTTCAGCGCCTGCTGATACTGCGGGTCGTCATCGCCGAAATCTTTCCCCGGGTAGATATCAATCGTATTGGTGCCGATGGCGCGGATATCCGCCAGCACCAGCTGTTTGGCCGCGTCCCCGACCACCACGATAGAGACCACCGAGGCGATCCCGATAATAATCCCCAGCATGGTCAGCAGCGTGCGCATTTTATTGGCGGCCATTGCCAGCCAGGCCATGGTCAGCGCCTCGCGAAAACCGTTGCTGAACTGCCGCCAGCCGGAGGCAGGCGCTGTGCTTATCTCCTTCGGGGCCGAAGCACGGACCGCAGACGGCGGCGGATTGCTGATAAGCTCCCCGTCGCGGATCTCAATAATACGTTCCGCCTGAGCCGCGATCTGCGGATCGTGGGTGACGATAATCACCGTATGCCCCTGGTCGCGAAGCTGATGCAGGATCGCCATCACCTCTTCGCCGGACCGGCTGTCCAGCGCTCCCGTCGGCTCATCCGCCAGGATCACCTGTCCGCCGTTCATCAGGGCGCGGGCGATACTGACCCGCTGCTGCTGACCGCCGGAAAGCTGGGAGGGCTGATAGTCGCCGCGCTCTGCCAGTCCGAGACGGCGCAGCAGATCGTGCGCCCGCGCCAGACGCGCCTTGCGTTCAGCCCCGGCATACACCGCCGGGACTTCCACATTCTGGGCCGCGCTTAAATGCGACAGCAGATGATACCGCTGGAAGATAAAGCCGAAGTGTTCGCGGCGCAGACGTGCCAGGGCATCGCCGTCGAGGGTACGGACGTCGGTGCCCGCCACCCGATAAACACCGCTGGTGGGTTTATCGAGGCAGCCAAGGATATTCATCAGCGTCGATTTACCGGAGCCGGATGCGCCGACAATCGCCACCATTTCACCCGCCTCAATGCTGAGTGAAACGCCCTTCAGCACCTCGACTTCGCCGTCGCCTGACGGATAACTGCGGCGGATATCCGTTAGCTCAAGCAGTGCCGTCATTGCGCCGCTCCGGGCAGGTTTTCGCCGGTGATCACTTCTTCACCCTCTTCCAGCCCTTTCAGCACTTCCACATCGATGTCGTTACGGGCGCCAATGGAGACTTCACGCTCGCGCACCTCGCCATTGCGCAGCACCTTAATCTTATAGCGGCGGTCGCCGAGAGATTCGCCCAGCGCCGCCAGCGGGATCTTCAGCACGCCCTTCACGCCGGAGAGCTGAATATGGACCTGCGCGGTCATATCCAGTCTCAGCACGCCCTGCGGGTTAGGGACTTCAAAACGGGCGTAGTAGAAAATGGCGTCATTGACCTTTTCCGGCGTCGGCAGAATATCTTTCAGCTTGCCCTCATAGCGGGTTTGCGGATCGCCGAGCACGGTAAACCAGGCCTCAAGCCCCGGCTTCAAATGGATCACATCGGCTTCGGAAACCTGGGCTTTGACCAGCATGGTGCCCATATCCGCCAGCGTCAGAATATTTGGCGCCTGCTGGGCCGCGATCACCGTCTGGCCCTGCAGGGTGGTGATTTGCGTCACTTCACCGGCCATCGGGGCCACTATGCGGGTGTAATCGAGATTGATTTTAGCCGTGTCCAGGGTGGCCGCATTACGTTTAATCTGGGCATCAATGGTGCCGAGCTGCGCCTCTTTCACCGTCAGCTCCGTCGCCGCTTTATCCAGATCCTGACGGGAAACCACCTGGGTTTTCGCCAGCTGTTGCTGACGCGCCAGGGTCACCTGCGCCAGCTTTCTTTCCGCCTCGGCCTGTTTGCGCTGGGCGCGAAGCTCCATCAGCGTCGCTTCCACCTCGCGGATCTGGTTTTCCGCCTGCTCGGGGTCAATCACCCCCAGCAGCTGATCTTTCTTCACCTTGTCGCCAATATTGACCGACAGCGTTTTCAGCTGCCCGCTGACCTGCGCCCCAACGTCAACCTTGCGCAGGGCATCGAGCTTACCGGTCGCCAGCACGCTTTGCAGCAGATCGCCTTTACGGACGATCAGCGTCTGGTAGCTTGGCTCCGGCTTATTCAGCGTGTTCCATAGCCAGATACCGGCAATCACCAGCAGTACAGCCAGCAGCCAGTACTTCTTCTTACCTTTTCCCTTCAGAGTCATAACAGTCCCGGATCAATAAGCGCGTCTTATCAAACGCTGATTTTAGCGGAAGTGAGACCCGAAGACAGCGGAATTGTTCCGCAAATTCAGCCTTATTGCCGCTTTATTGAACCTGTCAGTCCGCCCGTCCCCGCGCCAGCCAGAGCACGCGGGAAAACATTTTCCGCAGCAGAGGCGGGATAGCCTCAACGCCCCGACGACGCGCCTCCGCAGCCACCTCGATTGCCAGATCCGGCTTGGACGAACGCTGGATCGCCTTGCCGATAATCCGCCGCGTATTCATCGGCACTTTCGGCGGCAGCTGCGCCACGCGGAAATAGACGTCATCAAACCCTTCCCGGTAGAGGAAGTGTTCCATATCGAGGGCAGGAAGCGCCGTCAGGTGCTCGCGCTCCTGCTGCCTGTCGTCATTCAGCAGGCTACGCACGGTCGCCGCATATTTTTTCCCGGCGTCGTCGCCATCCACCAGCACGTGCCACTCGATCCCCATCCGGCGGGCAAATTTAACCAGCGGCTTCAGCCCGGACTGGGCGAACTCAATCACTTTCACCCCTTCCGCGGCAAAATGGTGTCCGCACTGCCGGGCCAGCTCGTTGATAAGCCAGGTTTCGGTTTCCCCCTCGACCAGCAGCCAGCAGCGGGCAAACAGCGACGAGGGCCGGTTAAAGCAGATATGAAACGCAATGCGGCGGCTATCCTCGGTGCTCATCCCTTCTGGCCCAAGACGCCAGGCGGCAACCCGGGAGGATTCCCTGACCAGTCGACAGACGTGACCAACGGGCGTGAGGGACAGCAGTTCGCCGGAGTTGGTGGTGGTGATCCGCTGCAGCGGCAGCAGATTCAGCAGATGCCAGGCGACGGAGAGCATAATCGGGTGCAGGCGAGTTTCTGGATCTTCCACCAGCAGCAAGGGGCGTGCGTCTTTATCGAGACGCACGGAGCCTTTCGCCCGCAGCAGGGTCGCAAAAACCCCCAGCAGGATCACCCGGTGCGTCCGCCTGCCGGGACGGTCAATCATCCGGTTGATGATATCCAGATAGCGCCAGCTACGCTGTTCGTCATGGGAGCGGCGGCGCATCAGGCGATGACGCGTTTCCCCCGTGCCCTGCTCGGCAAAATAGTGTTCCAGCAGTTGGACCATCGCCGACAGCCCCTGGCGAATCTGCCCGTCGCTCAGGTTTTGCGGTCGGCTGACCAGCTCCCGGGAGAGCACATCCAGCTGGCGAGCGGTCACCTCCACATCAGGCACGTTGGGCACCGCGCCGTTGCGGATACGGCGCATAAAGCGGGCATCGCGCAGGCGCAGGACCGGCATCAGGCGCACCAGATGCCGCGCAAGTTCATCAATATTGTCCAGCGCCAGCGGCTGGCCGTCGCCGTCAAGGAAGGTACGCAGGGTCATCACCCCGTCGCCGTCGGTCAGTTCCCCTTCCAGCCGGTAGAAGATACGCTGCCAGCCGTCGCTGCACGGCGTCCAGCACGCGTTCAGCGGACGGAAGCGGCGCATACGGTAACGGCCCGGCTCGGATTCGCGGAAGGTCAGAATAATATGCAGGTGGTGTTCACGGCTCTGTAGATCGCCTGGCGGGAACCAGAAATCATCATGCACGAAGTGATAAAGGTCTTTCTCCGGCGACAGTAGCAGGGTCAGGGCATCCAGCAGGCTCGATTTACCCCAGGCGTTCTCGCCAATCAGGACGTTGTTCGGTTCCAGCATCAGCGACAGTCGGTTGATCCCACGAAAACCGACGATCTCCACGCGCTCAAGATGCATAACTCCTCCAGGTCGCTCACTTTTCCTTCCTGGAGTATAGCGAGATGGGTAGCACAATGCAGGTATAAGATATTGAAAATACAGCCGCTGTTCTTTTTATTCTGCAATAACGTGACGGCAAAAAAATAAAGACTATGGTTATTTAAGAATAAAAATATCGCCTTTATTTTTGCCCTAAGTCAATCCAGGTGGATATTTTCAGCTGGTTACTTACCGATACCCTTATCTAAAATATCGCCCGTTAGACATTTATGTTATTCGCATCCTGCAATAACAAATTTCTCCGGCGCGTTATTCTGTTGTCGGCTGGTTTATTTTTCGAGGTGGATTATGTTCAGAAAATTAGCGGCAGAGTGCTTTGGTACATTCTGGCTGGTGTTTGGCGGCTGCGGCAGCGCGGTCCTGGCGGCAGCTTTTCCGCAGCTGGGTATCGGCTTTACCGGCGTGGCCTTAGCGTTTGGTTTAACCGTTCTGACGATGGCGTATGCGGTGGGCCATATTTCCGGCGGTCATTTTAATCCAGCGGTCACATTAGGCTTATGGGCCGGTGGCCGTTTTGCGACGAAAGAAGTGGCAGGATATATTATCGCGCAGGTTGTTGGCGGTATTATTGCGGCGGCGGTGCTTTACCTTATTGCCAGCGGGAAAAGCGGCTTTGACGCAGCGGCCAGCGGATTTGCCTCTAACGGCTATGGCGAACACTCCCCGGGCCAATACTCAATGCTCTCCGCCATCGTCATTGAAATTGTGCTGACCTGCGGCTTCCTGCTGGTGATCCACGGCGCAACGGACAAACACGCTCCGGCGGGCTTTGCTCCAATCGCCATTGGTCTGGCGCTGACCCTGATTCATCTGATCAGTATTCCGGTCACCAATACCTCGGTCAACCCGGCCCGCAGCACCGCAGTAGCGATCTTCCAGGGCGGCTGGGCGCTGCAGCAGCTGTGGCTGTTCTGGGTGATGCCGATTATTGGCGGTATTCTGGGGGGCGTGATTTACCGTACCCTGCTGGAAAAACGCGATTAATTCGCAATAACTTCTCTTGCTGGTACTCCCCTGGCGGTAGTCCACTACCGCCAAAATTGCGCTAAATCAAATTCACTTAACGTTGTTGTATAAACCCCTTTTCAGCCTCGCGTCTGCGGCTTACTCTTAAACATGTATCTAAAATATAACTTTAATAAAGGTGTGACTATGTTTTGTGTGCAATGTGAGCAAACAATCCGTACTCCGGCCGGTGACGGCTGCGCTTACGCGCAGGGGATGTGTGGTAAAACGGCAGAAACGTCCGATTTGCAGGATCTGCTGATCGCCGTGCTGCAGGGCCTGTCTGCCTGGGCGCTTAAAGCCCGCGAGTTCGGTATTATCGACCATCAGACCGACAGCTTCGCCCCACGTGCGTTCTTCTCTACGCTGACCAACGTCAACTTCGATTCTGAACGCATTATTGGCTACGCGCGCGAAGCGATCATTCACCGTGAAGCCCTGAAAGCGCAGTGCCGCCTGCAGGATGCGACCGTCAGCGTGGATAATCCGATGGCGGACCTGATGCTGGTCAGCGACCAGATGTCCGCTCTGCTTCAGCAGGCGGCTGAGTTTACGCCTAACCGCGATAAGCAGACGATTGGCGAAAATATCCTCGGCCTGCGTCTGCTGTGCCTGTACGGCCTGAAAGGCGCAGCGGCCTATATGGAGCATGCCCACGTTCTCGGCCAGTACGACAACGAAATTTATGCCCAGTACCACAAAATCATGGCATGGCTTGGCACCTGGCCTTCCGATATGGACGCGCTGCTGGCGTGTTCAATGGAAATCGGCCAGATGAACTTTAAAGTAATGAGCATTCTGGATGCCGGCGAAACCACTGCCTACGGACACCCGACGCCAACTCAGGTCAATGTGAAAGCCGTTGCCGGTAAATGTATTCTGATTTCCGGCCACGATCTGAAAGATCTCTATAACCTGCTTCAGCAGACCGAAGGGACCGGCGTTAACGTCTATACCCACGGTGAGATGCTTCCGGCCCACGGTTACCCGGAGCTGCGTAAATTTAAGCATCTGGTCGGTAACTACGGCAGCGGCTGGCAGAACCAGCAGGTTGAGTTCGCCCGCTTCCCTGGCCCTATCGTCATGACCTCCAACTGCATTATCGACCCGACCGTCGGCTCCTACGACAGCCGTATCTGGACCCGCAGCATCGTGGGCTGGCCGGGCGTTAGCCATCTTGAAGGCGACGATTTCGCCCCGGTGATTGCTCAGGCGCAACAGCTGGCAGGCTTCCCTTACGATGAGATCGAACACCTGATCACCGTTGGCTTTGGCCGTGAAACCCTGCTGGGTGCTGCGGACTCTCTGATCGATCTGGTCAGCCGTGAAAAACTGCGCCACATCTTCCTGATTGGCGGCTGCGACGGCGCACGCGGCGAGCGTAACTACTTTACCGATTTCGCCACCAGCGTACCGAACGACTGCCTGATTCTGACCCTGGCCTGCGGTAAATACCGCTTTAACAAGCTGGACTTCGGCGATATCGAAGGCCTGCCACGCCTGGTGGATGCCGGTCAGTGTAACGATGCCTACTCCGCCATTATCCTGGCCGTCACCCTGGCAGAAAAACTGGGCTGCGGCGTTAACGATCTGCCGCTGTCGCTGGTGCTCTCCTGGTTTGAACAGAAAGCCATTGTGATCCTGCTGACCCTGCTGTCGCTGGGCGTGACCAATATCGTCACCGGCCCGACGGTACCTGGCTTCCTGACGCCGGACCTGCTGGCGGTTCTGAATGAAAAATTCGGCCTGCGTCCGATCACCACCGTTGAACAAGACATGCAGCAGATGCTGGGCGCATAAGGAGAAAACGATGACGATGCCGACAGCGCAATGCCCCTGGCGTATGCAGGTTCACCACATTAAGCAGGAAACGCCGGATGTGTGGACGCTGTCCCTGCTGTGCCACGATTACTACCCGTACCGGGCTGGTCAGTATGCGCTGGTCAGCATCCGTAACGGGGCGCAGACGCTGCGCGCCTACACCCTCTCTTCCACGCCGGGGGTCAGCGAATATATTACGCTGACCATCCGTCAGATTGAGGGCGGCGAAGGTTCACAGTGGCTTACCCGCGAGGTGAAACGCGGCGACTATCTGTGGCTCTCCGACGCGCAGGGTGATTTTACCTGCGACAACCAACCGACGGATCGCTTCCTGCTGCTGGCGGCGGGCTGCGGCGTGACGCCGGTGATGTCAATGCGCCGCTGGCTGGCGAAAAACCGTCCCCAGGCCGACGTGCAGGTGATCTTTAACGTGCGTTCACCCGAGGATGTCATTTTCGCCGAAGAGTGGCGCGAGTATCCGGTGACCCTGGTGGCAGAAAACAACGCCACCGACGGCTTTATTGCCGGTCGTCTGACGCCGGAGATCCTGGCGGCGGTCCCGGATATCGCCTCGCGTACCGTGATGACCTGCGGTCCGGCGCCTTACATGGAGATGGTTGAGCAGCAGGTGAAAACGCTGGGCGTAACGCACTTCTTTAAAGAGAAGTTCTTTACCCCGGTCGCAGCACCGTCTGAAGGCGGACTGAAGTTCACTAAACTGCAGCCCGCCCGCGAGTTCCGGGCACCGGTCGGGACGACGCTGCTGGAAGCGCTGGAAAGCAACAAAATCGCGGTCAACGCCGCCTGTCGCGCCGGCGTCTGCGGCTGCTGCAAAACCCAGGTGATTTCCGGGGAGTATCGCGTCGACAGCACCATGACGCTCACGGAAGAAGAGATCGCCCAGGGCTATGTACTGGCCTGCTCCTGCCATCCGCAGGGTGATCTGGTTCTGGCCTGATAACACAACGCCGGGGGTTAACCCCGGCGTTTTATTTTCAGCATAAAGAAGACTTATGCGGCCCGGACATCATTGATATTGCCCTTCAAACCGACGATCGCATCGGCATTCCTGATCTCTTCCCAACTGTTGTTGGGAAAAACGATACTCTTGTTACCACCACCATCGGATGGGAAAGTAAATGTCGTCTGGTTCCCGTTCGCGCTATAGGTCGCCTCAGAGAAGGTATGATCCCCCGTCAGCGTACCGAGATAGACCTTATCGACCTTCACGTCAAAATAGGTCAACAGGGTACCCAGAGGCGCGTTATCCCAGCCAAAGACATAACCTGAGTGCATTTGCGACAAAGAACCGATGATATTAATGAAGTTTCGATCCGTAAAATCGCTCGCCTTATAGCCTTTTAGCAAATAGCCAAAATAAGAACCGCCATCCGCGCCAATAACATCTAATGTCACGCCACCGGATGAATCGATAGTCGCTTTATTCATTAATAAATTATCAAAGCTATGGGAGGTCGCCGAATAGAACCGGTCTTTCACAATGGAAAAGTTATCAATAGCCGTGACACCACCGCTCCACGCCAGCATCCATCGACGCTCTTGCACAATGTTACTCTGTGCCACGGCAGTATTAAACGCAGATTCAGAAATACCAAACAACTGCCATTGCGAGCGTTCAGCGCCGTTGGCTTTCACCGATACGGTCGTTGACTGATTATCCGATGCGATCGCTTCGAATGTAACAACTGCATTATTATCGATACCATTAACCGCAATCGTATCATTCTCTCCGGCCTGCCCGGAAAAATTCAGCCCGTGCATTTCAATAAGCCTTGAGGTATCGCGGATATTGACTTCGACAATATTCCCACCGTTAGCACCGGTATCAACATAATCGCTGCCGTTCATCCCGCAACTTAACCGCTCAGGATACGTTGTACCAATAATCCGGTCATATGCCGGGGTATCCATAAGCGTGGTCGCCCCACCAAACAAATTCATATAATAAGTATTGGACGTTCCGTTTTCATCCTTCGTAATAGTCCCATCCAGCAGAAGTTTTGTTGTCCCCTGAGCACCCGATAAGTGGGCCGCGGCGAGAATACCGCTCATAGTGACATCAACCGTGCCGCTTTCACCGCCGCCGCTCCAGGGAAAGGATTTTTTAAACACATCGCTCAGCGACTGAGTGCTTGCATCAATCAGACCATAGATGGTATCCACGTTGTGCCACATAACATCACGGATAGCGAAATTTTGCCCGTCTACGGTTCTGAGATCTTCAAGACTGTTCACCCCGTGTTTACCTGTAAAGGTCCCCAGCCAGGTATTCGCCCGGGTAACAATAATCGGCGTGGTGGCCCCATCCATCAAATACTCTTGTTCATACTGATCGTCAGCCCAGCTTAATTCTGTCCAGACGTAATATTTATAGGTCTTTTCGCCACTGGCCGTCGTTGCCGCCGGTGGAATATAATACCCGGCTTCAAAAAGCACGGCCTCACCTACCTGATAACCAACAAAATTCAACCAGTTAAGTGATTTGAACTGCATTTTCAGCAGCGTCTCTTTCGTTGCTCCGCCGTTCGCTTCATCGGCACTCCAGATATCATCGACCCCCAGGACAGTAAAGTACTCCTTGTAAGACATTTTCTTGTACTGCAAAACACCCCCCGTCCAGGTAGGGTAGCGCACCCCATCGGCTTCGCGGATATGTGTCACGACATAATTTACCGCCTCGGGATTATTATAGCCACTTCTGAACAATTCAATATTATTGACGCTAAGGCCACTTTCAAAATCAAGAAGTTCGCGTAAAAAATCTGCGAAATTGCCATCCACACCCGTGACTGGAAAATTGTTTTCCATTTTAAATCTCCACTCTATTAAATAGAAAGAAATGATAAGTTTTATTGAACATAAAGCTCCGCGTCTCTATCGGATTAACGAATAGACGAGGTGAATATAATCCTGTTATTTATTCACGCCATCAACTTTGGTCGGAATTGAATCAATACTCAAAAAAACAACATAAATGAAATAATAATTTATCTTCATTGCTATTCCGTTGACAAAACAAAAACACCCTCTGAAAATCATTTTTTGTGATGAGGTTAGCTTTTTGCCCTGGGTATTTAGGTTAAATTTTCAAATTAATGAACATAAGAATAATTAGCAGGAACAGAAGTCAATGAGCCGTACCTATATGAAAAAAGAGGGGCAGGCCCTCGCCGCTCTTGCGCGTTATCTGATTGGTGAAAAAATCGGTAACCGCCTGAAAACCATTGGCGATCTGGCAAGTGAGTGCGGTTTTTCAGTAGGGCTCACCCAGGCGGCGTTAAAAACGCTGGAATCTTCCGGCGCTATTCGCCTTCAACGCTGCGGGCGCAACGGGAGCTACCTGGAAAGCAAGGATCATACTGCCCTGCTGGTGCATATCGATATTCGAAATGTGGTTTGCGCGATGCCATTGCCCTATACCCGCCTTTATGAAGGACTGGCAAGCGCGCTCAAGGCACAGTTTGAGGGGCTTCCCTTCTATTATGCCCATATGCGCGGGGCCGATATTCGCGTGGAGTGCCTGCTCAACGGCATCTACGACATGGCCGTCGTCTCACGGCTGGCCGCAGAGAGTTACCTGCAGCAAAGCGGCCTGTGTAAAGTCCTTGAGCTCGGTCCCCATACCTACGTGGGTGAACATCAGCTTATTTGCCGTAAAGGCCAGGCGGCAACGGTACGTAAAGTGGGGCTGGATAATCGCTCGACCGACCAGAGAATTATGACCGAAGCATTCTTTGGCACGCGTGATATCGAACGCGTCGAGCTCTCCTACCACGACAGCCTTTATCACATTGCAAACGGCAGCATTGATGCCGTTATCTGGAATGTCGCCTCCCAGGCCGAGCTGAGTCAGCTGGGTCTGGAAGCCAGGCCACTGAGCGGCGATGCGCGTTTTCTGCAGGCGACGGAGGCCGTGGTGCTGACGCGCGCTGACGATCACACCATGCAGCACTTGCTGAAGACGATCGTTAACTTACCCGCCCTGCTGACACATCAACAGCGCGTGACGCACGGTGAACTGGAACCCCGTTATTAATCAAAGGAAGGAATCGTTATGGAAGAAAGACTGAATTTACTCCGTGATGCTGGCGTCATCGACCCGGATATTTGCGCAGGTATGTTACAGGTCGTCAGGCAACTCGATGAAAAATGGCAACTTCCGGTCTACAGCGAGCAGGGCGCAATGGCGATCACCCATATGTCCAACGCCCTGATGCGCAGCCGTCGCGGCGAGCGCGTTGCCCCACTGGACGCCGACCTGCTGGCCGAAGCCGCACAATCCCCCCACTGGCAGCAGATTCAGGCGGCTCACCGGCACCTGCTGAACGACTTTGATGTCAGCCTCCATCCTGATGAAGAGGGATACTTATTAATCAACCTGTATGGGCTCTGGATGGCCGCGCAGGAAGCGACCTGACGGTCTTTGCATCCCTTTGTTGCATTCAAAATATTCATAAAAATGAATATTTAATTCAAGGAAAAGAAATGAGGCAACCTAATGTTTATCAAGGCATTAAAACATCAAAACCCCGCGCTGATTAGCGCAACACGTCGCCTCTGGCAGCAGGAAAAAATCGCGCCTGACAGCTGGGTGATCGATGTGGATCAGGTGCTCGATAACGGTCGCCGCCTGCTCACGGTGGCAGAGCAGTACGGCATCACCCTGTATTTGATGACCAAGCAGTTCGGCCGTAACCCCTGGCTGGCGGAAAAACTGCTGGCCCTGGGTTACCAGGGCATTGTCGCGGTGGATTACAAAGAGAGCCGGGTCATGCGCCGCGCCGGGCTGCATGTGGCACATCAGGGGCATCTGGTGCAGATCCCCTCTTCGCTTGTCGAAACGGCCGTTGCGCATAACACCGATATCATCACCGTCTTCTCGCAGGAAAAAGCCCGCGAAATCTCTGCCGCTGCCGTACGGCTGGGTCGGGTACAAGCGGTGATGCTCAAGGTGTACGCCGAAGGCGATACGCTTTATCCGGGCCAGGAGAGCGGTTTTCCCCTGACGGAGCTGGATGAGGTGGTCACTCAGCTCCGCCAGCTGCCCGGCATTCGCCTGGCGGGCCTGACCCATTTTCCCTGCCTGCTGTGGAATGACGCGCTGGCACAAACCCTGCCCACGCAGAATTTGCAGACCCTGGTCACCGCTCGCCACAGCCTGGCGCAGCGGGGTATTGAGATAGCGCAGCTCAATGCCCCTTCGGCGGCAAGCTGCACGTCCCTGCCGCTGCTGGCCGACTTTGATGTGACCCACACGGAACCGGGGCATGCCCTGACGGGCACTATCCCCGCGAACCAATATGGCGATCAGCCTGAGCGTATCGCCATGCTGCTGCTGACGGAAATCTCCCACAGCTTTAAAGGCCGGAGCTACTGCTACGGAGGCAGCTACTATCGCCGCGGTCATGCCAGAAACGCGCTGATTTTTACGCCGGGTAGCGATCTCCCCACGGAGGCGCTGCTGAGCAAAATGGATGATTCCAGTATCGATTACCACCTGGCCCTTCAGGGGGAATATCCGCCTGGTAGCGCAGTCATTCTCTGCTTCAGAACGCAAATTTTTGTCACCCGCAGCGATGTCGTGCTGGTGACCGGTATTCAGCATGGCGAAGCGGCTATCGTCGCTCGCTATGACAGCCTTGGCAATATTCAGGAGGAATAGCAATGGCGCGATTTGTGGTACTGGTTATAGACAGTTTCGGCGTAGGAGCAATGGCCGATGTTCCCCGCGTCCGGCCTCAGGACACAGGCGCAAACACCTGCGGGCATATCCTTGAACAGCAGCCCGGGCTGCGCCTGCCCACCCTGGAAAAGCTGGGTCTGATCAACGCGCTCGGTTATGCACCCGGCGTTATGCTGCCCTCGCCTTCGGCCATCTGGGGTGTTGCCGCGCTACAGCACGAAGGTGGGGACACCTTTATGGGGCACCAGGAAATTTTGGGAACCCTGCCCCGCTCCCCCTTACGCATGCCGTTTAATGAGGTTATCGACAGGGTTGAAAAGGCGCTACAGGACGCGGGATGGCATACCGAACGTCAGGGAGAGGGATTGTCCTGGCTGCTGGTCGAAGGCGCAGTCGCTATCGGCGATAACCTCGAAGCGGATTTAGGCCAGGTCTATAACATCACCGGCAATCTGAATCAGGTCTCCTTCGATACGGTCCGGGCCATCGGGCTGGTGGTGCGTAAACAGGTTGAGGTTGGCAGAGTGATTGCCTTCGGCGGCCGCCTTGCCAGCACGCAGTCTATTTTTGCCGCGGTCGAAGAGAAAGAAGGCCGCTATATCGGGATCAACGCCCCACGCTCGGGCGTTTATCAGCAGGATTTCCAGGTCGTCCATATGGGCTATGGCGTGGATGACAGCGTTCAGGTCCCGGCACGGCTTCATGCTGTCGGCATCCCGACGGTGCTGATCGGAAAAGTAGCGGACATCGTCAGCAATCCGCACGGAACCAGCTGGCAAAATCTGGTCGACAGCCAGAAGATCATGACCATCACACTGGAAGAGTTAGGTCGCCATCAGAACCTGTTTATCTGCACCAATATCCAGGAAACCGACCTCGCGGGCCATGCCGAGGACGTGGCTCGCTATGCCGACCGTCTCCAGCTGGTTGACCAACAGCTGGCGCTGCTGCTGGCCGAGATGCAGCCGGAAGATTGCCTGGTGGTCATGGCCGACCACGGCAACGATCCCACCATCGGTCACAGCAAACATACCCGTGAAAAAGTCCCGCTGCTGGTCTGGCAGCCCGGGCTGTTGCCTGGCGAAATCGGTCTTCGCCCCACGCTGTCTGACGTCGGGGCCACCGTCTGCGACTTTTTCGGCGCGGCCGCACCACAAAATGGCCGCTCTTTTCTTCCCCTCCTGAATCGCAAGGAAAACAGATGATGGACCCGACAGGCTATACCTACGCCCATGAACATCTGCATATCGATCTCTCTGCCGTCAAAGACGATATTGATTGCCGCCTGGATCAGTACGCCGCGATCCGCGATGAAATGCTCAACCTGAAACAGCTGGGCGTGCGCAATATCATCGAAATGACCAATCGTTATATGGGGCGAAATCCACAATTTTTACTGGATCTGATGCGGGACACGGGCATCAACATCGTCGCCTGCACGGGCTATTACCAGCAGGCCTTTTTCCCGCCGCATGTCGCGACGCGCTCCGTGCAGGAACTGGCGCGGGAGATGATCGATGAAATCACCCTTGGCATCGAGGGGACGACGCTCAAAGCTGGCGTGATTGCGGAAATTGGCTCCAGCGAAGGGGTTATTACCGCCTCTGAAGCCAAAGTCTTCGCGGCAGCGGCGCTGGCCCATAACGAAACCGGGCGGCCCATCTCAACCCATACCTCCTTCAGCACCATGGGGCTGGAGCAGCTGGACTTGCTTCAGCAGCACGGCGTCGACCTGACCCGCGTGGTGATTGGCCATTGCGATCTGCGGGATAACCTCGAGACCGTTCTGCGGATTATCGAACGAGGGGCGTATGTGCAGTTCGATACCATCGGCAAAAACAGCTACTACCCGGATGAAAAACGCGTGGCCATGCTCGCGGAGCTGGCACGCCGTAGCCTGACCGGGCGCGTGATGCTGTCGATGGATATTACCCGCCGCTCACATCTGCACGCCAATGGCGGACCCGGATTTGATTACCTGCTAAAGACCTTTGTTCCCATGATGCGCGCCGCCGGGATCGGACCTGACGCCATCACTCAAATGTTGCAGCACAACCCTCATCATTTTTTCAAATAATAAGGACATCACCATGAAAAAGATCGGTATTGCAGGTTTACAACGTGAACAGATCCGCCTCGCCATCGAAGACGCGGCGCCGGGCCTGTTTGAGACACACATACTGAACGACATGGATGCGGCGGCGAAGGTCAAAAACGGCGAACTGGACTATTTTATCGGCGCCTGTAATACCGGGGCCGGTGCGGCGCTCTCTCTGGCGATTGCCATTATCGGTTTTAATCAGTGCTGCACCATCGCCAGACCGGGCGTCCGGGCCAAGGAAGAGCAAATCGAGAAATGGGTAGCGGAAGGCAGAGTCGCCTTTGGTCTCTCCGTGGAGCATGTGGAGCACGCCATTCCACTCCTGATTCGCCATTTGGCCTGAGGGGGAACGCATGGAGCACACTATTGCAATGATCCTCGTCTCTCTGCTAACCGGGATGACGGCGCTCTTATCCCATCGCTCAGCGGCCGTCTTTCACGATGGAATTCGTCCCATATTGCCGCAGGTGGTTGAAGGGAATATGAACCGACGCGAGGCGGGCAGCATCGCCTTCGGCTTAAGCATTGGCTTTGTCGCCTCGGTGGGTATCTCATTTACGCTATCAACGGGCCTGCTCAATAGCTGGCTGCTCTTTCTGCCGACCGACATTATTGGCGTGATGGCGATTAACATCTGGCTGGCTTTCGCCCTCGGTGCCATATGGGGGATCCTGGTCTTTACCAGCCTTGAACCCATTAATCATGCTCTGACCTCGCTGCCCGTCGACATTATTGGCGCGCTGGGTGAACTGAGTAACCCGGTTGTTTCTGCCTTCGCCCTGTTTCCGCTGGTTGCCCTTTTCTACCAGTTTGGCTGGAAACAGAGCCTGCTGGCCGCATTCGTCGTATTAATGTCGCGCATCATTGTGGTGCGTTACTTCCCGCAGCTGTACCCGGAATCCATTGAGATATTTGTGGGCATGGTGATGCTGCTCGGGATTGCCATCTGGCGCGATTTACGCGATCCGAATCGGGGATCCGCCAGCGATACCTCCTCCATATTTGAGCAACGCACCCAGAGGATCATTAAAAACCTGCCGCTGATTGCCATTACCGGCGCGCTGATTTCGGCCGTTGCCAGTATGAAAATATTTGGCGGCAGTGAAGTGTCTATTTATACCCTGGCAAAAGCCTATGCACCGGGGCTGGATGAAGCCACCTCGCAGGCCCTGCGTCAGCAGGCCGCACTCGCCGAGTTTATGCGCGGGCTGGGCTTTATTCCGCTTATCGCCACCACCGCTCTGGCTACCGGCGTGTACGCGGTAGCAGGATTTACCTTTGTGTTTGCGGTTGGCTATCTCTCCCCGTCACCACTGATTGCCGCCCCGCTGGGTGCGCTGGTTATCGTGCTGGAAGTCCTGCTGTTGCGCTATATCGGTAAATGGCTGGGACGCTATCCTTCGGTGCGCAATGCCTCAGACAATATTCGCAATGCGATGAATATGCTGATGGAGTTCGCACTGCTGATCGGTTCCATTTTTGCCGCTATCAAAATGGCGGGATACACCGGCTTTAGTATCGCCACCGCGCTCTACTTCCTTAACGAAGCCCTGGGTCGCCCGATACTGAAAATTGCCGCGCCGGTTGTTGCGGTCATTATCACTGGCATCTTGCTGAATATTTTCTGGCTGTCGGGATTGTTTGTTCCGCAGTAAGAAAGCCTCACCTTCTCTCACAAAAGGCACACACAGATATGACGCAGATAAGAATCAGATATGCCGTGATAGCGTTGCTGGTAGCCGGAATCGGATATTTTCCGCCTGCCCGGGCGGAATCCATTGCCCCGGATGATGATCCCACCGCCCTGTGGCGGGTGGACTATTCCGACATTGGCTACGCCGATGTCGGCTTCTCTCCCTACATTAAGGGGTGGATCAACGGCTATCTGACGCCCGCTGACTATCCCGACGGCAGTAAAATCCTTCCGCCACCGCCCGTGAAGGGCAGCGAAGCCTGGAAGGCTGACGCACAGGCATTTCATCTGCTGCGCAAACTGCGTAATACCGAACGCGGTAAGCTGGCGCGTAACGATGCCAACCTGTCCTTCAACGCCATTGGCCGGGCATTTTCCACACCGCTGGGAACGGAGATCTCCCGTCAGCACACGCCGCGTTTGCATCTACTGCTGAGTCGGCTACTGACGGATGCAGCCTATGCATCAAACGGCACCAAAAAGGCCTTTTCGCGTATCCGACCTTATTCCGAGCTGCGCATCGACAGCTGCACCCCCTCGGAACACAGTGCCCTGAGCAATGATGGCGGATCTTACCCGTCCGGCCACGCCGTTACCGGGTTTCTCTGGGCAATGACGCTGACCGCGATGGTCCCGGAACAGGCAACGCCGCTGATGCAAAAAGGGTATGAGTTTGGCCGCAGTCGCCTGATTTGTGGCGTGCACTGGGCGAGTGATGTCGAGGCGGGCAGAATTCTCGCCGCCGGTGCCTTTGCCCGCCTTCAGGCCAGCGCGGAATATCAAAAACAGTTTAAGGACGCCCGGCAGGAAGTTGCCGCCCTTTTACTGGCGCAAAAAACGACACAGGAATAATCACCTTACAAGAGTTCAGGCCATGGAGGCGATATGAATACGTTAAAACGTCTTATACCCATATGTTTATCATTCACTGTCTTTTCTGTTTCCGCGAATACCCACTGCGACCCGGTAACGCCCGCCTGTCTGACGGAGCAGTATACGATGTCCGTTCTCTGGTATCAGAATTCTGCGGAAGCACGTGCCGCATTTTACCAGGGCTATCAGCTTGGACAGATGCGTCTGGAGCAGGCGCTAAAAGAAAAATCCACTAAGCCGCTGGCCGTGGTGCTCGATCTGGATGAAACCGTACTCGATGACAGCCCCCATCAGGCCTGGCTGATTAAGAACCATAAGTTCTTGCTCGATGGCTGGGATGAATGGGTGGATATGGCCGCTGCAGAAGCGGTTCCCGGGGCCAAAGCTTTCCTGGAGTTTGCGGATAAACAGGGAGTCAGCCTGTTTTATTTAAGCGACCGTAAGCAGTCGCAATTCGATGTCACGCTGAAAAACTTACAAAAAATCGGCTTACCCCAGGCGGATAAAGCCCATCTCCTGTTAAAAACGCCGGAGATGAAGAGCAAGCAGGGGCGCAGAGACAGGCTGGAAGAACACTACAATGTGGTGCTTTATTTTGGCGATAATCTTGCCGACTTCCTCGATTCAAAAGGAAAATCTCAGGAAGAGAGGAACCGCATGATGGAAGAGGCTCGCGCAGAATTCGGGAAACGTTTTATTCTTTTCCCGAATCCGATGTATGGCGACTGGTATGGCGGGTTAATACAAAACAATTTCACCCAGGACCATAACCGTATTTACAGGCTGCGAATGGATAAATTACGGCCTTTCGAATCCGCTAACGCGCCTTGATATCACGCTGACAGGGCGGCATATTCCGCCCTGTCACCTTAACGGGCAGCAATACCCATTTTTTTCATCCGCGACAATAACGTGGTGCGTTTTAACCCCAGCCGCTGTGCCGCGCCACGGGGTCCGGCAACCACGCCGTTGGTTTCTTTCAGCACCTGCAGGATCCGCTCCCGCTCATCGTCTTCACTCAGATATGCCGCAGGCGCGACCTCGATACCGGCCTGGGGCACGACCGGCGCAGCAACGGGCAGCGGATAACCCAGCCCCTGAAGCTGAAGATCCAGCACCGTCCCTCGGGTGAGCAACACGGCACGCTCGATCACATTTTCCAGTTCACGCACATTGCCCGGCCACTCCATGCGGCTGAGAAGTCGAAGCGTTTCCGCCGGGATACTGTCGATAGTGCGTTTCATACGCCGGGCAATCTTATAGGTCAGGTATTTCACCAGCTGCGGGATGTCTTCCGGACGTTCACGTAACGGTGGAATAATGATGGGAAAGACGTTGAGTCGGTAAAAGAGATCGCTGCGAAACGCTTTATCCGCCACCATCTGCTGCAGATTGCGGTTGGTTGCCGCAATCAGTCTGACATCCACCGAAATCAGCTTATTGCCCCCCACCCGCTCGAACTCCTGCTCCTGCAAAATGCGCAGCAGTTTGGGCTGTAGCTCAAGGGGGATCTCACCCACCTCATCGAGAAACAGAGTGCCCTGGTCGGCCAGTTCGAAACGCCCCATCCGCTGGGTCGTTGCCCCGGTGAATGCGCCTTTCTCATGACCAAAGAGATCGCTTTCCATCAGTCCGGCAGGCATCGCGGCACAGTTCATTTTCACCATGCGACGATCCCGGCGGTCGCCCAGATTGTGGATCGCTCTGGCAATCAGCTCCTTACCCGTGCCGGTCTCGCCGAGGATCAGTACCGCGCAGTCGCTTTTGGCGACGATCTCCACCTGCTTAAGTACCGCCGACATTCCCTCGCTGCGCCCGACAATATCCCCGAAATCCGGCACGTTGCTGTTAATTTGCTCGGTCAGATAGAGATTTTCGTGCTGGAGCTTTTCCTTCAGGCTTTTAATTTGCTGGTAGGCCAGGGCGTTATCCACCGCAATAGCGATACGCTCGGCGATCTGCTGCAAAACCCGCAGATTCGCGGTGCTGAAATTATTCAGCTGGCCCTGGGCCAGTTTCAGCACGCCCAGCGTTTTATCGCCAAAGCGCAGCGGCAGGATGCACAGGGTTTTAATCTGCTCGCGCCATAGCGTCTCTTCTTCGCCCGCAGCCTCAGAAGGCTGAACATTTTTCAGCAGCATTTCGCCTTTTTGCATCACCTGCTGCTCCAGCGAGCCGGCCAGCGTCATCCGTGACTTTTGCTGTTTCGCGAGATGGTTTACACCGTAAGAGGTCGTGTAAACATCCGCCTGAAGGCTCTCTTTATCCGCATCGCAGAGCACCATGCCGACGGTGTTGATATGAAAAAAGTGGTGGATAGTTTTGGCTATCTCCCCGATCAGTTCGTCGATATCCAGCCTGGAGAGTACGGCGTTGGTAATCTCCACCAGGATACGAAAATCATCGCGCTCATGGCGCAGTAGAGATTGCTGAAACCGGGCCTCGCTACGGAGCTGGATCTGCTCAACGGCAATCGCCACCAGCAGGCAAAGTTCGTTCAGCCGGCATTGTTCTTTCTCGCTGAAAGGGCGGGTGTGCTGACGGGTAAATTCGCAGCCTCCCAGCAGCCCCGCAGGGAGCTGCAGCGGCACCAGGCCGTAGTGGGAGAACGGCGGATAGAGATTCAGCGCCGCCAGCTGCGGGTAAGCTGCATGCAGCGCTTCGCTTTGCCATACCTGGATTTGTGGGTTATCCAGCAGGGTGCGGACGGGACCGGTACTCAGCAGGGTTTCATCTTCATAGTACACGGGCTGATCGTTCGCATCGATAGCGTGAAAACTGACCCTCTCGCTGTGGTTATTAAACAGCACCAGCGTTATCGCGTCCGCAATCCCCTCCAGCTGAACGCACCGGGTCAGGGAGGTGACTAATGACGTCATAGTCTGCTGCTGCAATAAATTGCGCGTCAGCTCCAGCGATCCCAGGTGTTTTGATGTGCTTAATGTTGCACTGTGCATAGCGTTGGCTCTGGATACATAAATATGAAAAATGAGACAGGGGAAACTGTACCTCTTTCTGGTCAGTCGCTCCCCTGACGAGATCAACAAATACGCGGTAACGGCTCCGCCCAGGGCAACATCAGCTGGCGCGAAATGCCCAGCGCCCCGCGTAAGCAGACCTGCGGATCGACGGTCGCTTCACCAATGGTGGCGGCATCCCGCCCCAGAGGGTGCGCCCGGAGCAGGTTCAGCACCCTCTCTTCGTCCCCGGCCGACACCGCCAGCACCAGTTTGCCCTCGTTGGCAAAATTCAGCGCCTCCAGCCCCAGCAGTTCACAAATCCCCCGGACGGCAGGCTTCACCGGCAACGCTGACTCGTCGATAGCCATCCCGCATCCGCTGGCCTGACCGAACTCATGCAGTATGGCGTTGACGCCACCGCGCGTCGCATCACGCAGGGCATGGACGCCTGATACCTCACGCAGAGGCGCAACCAGCGAGGCCAGCACCGCACAGTCGCTCTCGACGCCCAGGTCCATCCCCAGCCGTTCGCGCAGATTGAGGATCGCCGCGCCGTGATCGCCGAGCGTTCCGCTGACGATAATTTTATCACCGGGCTGAATAGTTCCGGCCCCCCAGCGTACCGCGGTGGGGATCGCGCCAATCCCGGCAGTGTTAATAAAAATCTTGTCGGCCGCACCGCGCTGCACCACCTTGGTATCGCCCGTCACGATGGCGATCCCCGCCTCCCGCGCCGTCTGCGCCATACTGCTGACGATGCGCTGCAGGTCGCTTAGCGGCAGCCCCTCTTCCAGTATGAATCCGCAGGAGAGATACGTCGGCGTTGCCCCGCTGACCACCAGATCGTTTGCCGTCCCGCAGACGGCCAGCTTGCCGATATTACCGCCGGGGAAGAAAATCGGGTCGATAACATAGCTGTCGGTGGTAAAAGCCAGCCTGTCGCCCTGAGCGCTAAGATCGGCCAGCGACAAACGGGCACCGTCCTCACGTTCGCCGAGCCACGGGTTATCGAACGCGCTAAGAAACAGCGCGTCGATTAACGCCTGCATGGCGAGGCCTCCGCTGCCTTGGGCCATGGTGATCACTTTTTCGCTCGCGTTATTCGCTGTCATCCTGCCATCTCCTGTTGTTCATTTTCTTGCGCCTGCCGATAACGATACTGATACCAGGCAGCGCAGGCGCCTTCGGAGGAAACCATCAGCGCGCCAAAGGCGTTATGCGGCGTACAGCCCTGACCAAACAGCGGACACTGATGCGGCTTACAGCGCCCGGTCAGGACGTCCCCGCAGCGGGCGCGCGGATCGTCCGCCACGGCCTGCATCTGTGGGCGAAAACGCCGCTCGGCATCAAACTGCATGTAGGGTTCGGTCAGGGAGATCCCCGACTCTTCAATCAGACCCAGCCCGCGCCACTCGCTGCTGCCCGCAAGCCGGAACACATCGCGCATCGCCTCCTGTGCCAGCCGGTTTCCCTGCTCCGGAACGACGCGCCGATACTGATTCTCGGTGTGGGAGACACCCTCGCAGACCTGCTCCACCAGCATCAGCACGCTTTGCAGCATATCCAGCGGTTCAAAGCCGCTGACCACCAGCGGCTTCATAAACTGCCGGGAGATAAAATCATAGGGCGTGGTACCAATCACCATGCTGACATGGCCTGGCGCGAGAAAGGCGTCAATGCGCACGTCATCCTGCTCCAGCAGGCACCGTAAGGTCGGGATCAGGCTGATATGCTGGCAAAAGACGCTAAAGTTCGTGATCCCCTGCCGCCGCGCCTGCTGTAACGTCACGGCCGTCACCGGCTGGGTGGTTTCAAAGCCCAGCGCAAAAAACACCACCTGACGATCCGGATTGTCACGCGCCAGCTTCAGGGCATCGAGGGGAGAGTACAGGACCCGCACATCGCTCCCGCGCTCGCGAGCCTGCAGCAGCGATCCCTGCTTGCCCGGCACCCGCAGCGCATCACCGAAGGTGCAGAGGATCACCTCTGGCCGGGCTGCAATATCGCAGCAGGCATCAATGCGCCCCATCGGCAGCACGCAAACCGGACACCCCGGCCCGTGAATAAACTCCAGCTGCGGCGGGAGCAGTTTATCCAGCCCGAATTTAAAGATAGCGTGGGTATGACCCCCGCACACTTCCATAATCTGCATCGGCTTTTCAGCGGTAAACGGCAGCTCTGCCGCACGCTGATGCAGCCGTTCAATCAGCCGCTTCGCGAGCTGAGGATCGCGGAATTCATCAACAAAACGCATTATCGTTCCCCTTCACCGGCCAGGAACATCGCCACGTCGGCTTCCACTTCGCCCATCTCATTCAGCGCCGCCAGGGTTTCAAGGGCTTCCTGCTCGTCAAGCTTGCTGAGGGCAAAACCGACGTGAATTAACACCCAGCTGCCGGGCAAAGCATCACGATTGCCGTCGCAGACCAGGGCGATATTGACCTCGCGCCGTAGCCCGCAGACATCGGCCCAGGCATGATCCGGCTGTTGTTCATGCAGGGCGACAATCTGCCCGGGGATGCCTATGCACATCGTTGCTGCTCCAGCCATGCCAGCCATTGCTCCATCCCTTCACCGGTGGTCGCAGAGAGCTGAATCACCTCTATCTGCGGGTTCACCTGGCGGGCGTTGGCAATACAGCTGTCGACGTCAAAATTGACGTAGGGAAGCAGGTCGATTTTGTTGAGGATCATCAGGCTGGATGCCGCAAACATATGCGGATACTTGAGCGGTTTGTCCTCACCTTCCGTGACCGACAGCACCGCCACTTTGTGGCGTTCACCCAGATCGAAACTCGCCGGACACACCAGATTGCCGACGTTTTCGATAAACAGCAGGCTATTGTTCTGCGGCGCCAGATGATGGACCGCATCGTGTACCATCTGCGCATCAAGATGGCAGCCTTTCCCGGTATTGACCTGAATCGCCGGCACGCCGGTAGCCCGGATGCGGTCGGCGTCATTGGTCGTTTGCTGATCGCCTTCCACCACCGCACAGGAAACCCGACTGGCCAGCTGCGTCAGGGTTGCCGTCAGCAAGGTCGTTTTACCCGAGCCAGGGCTGGAGACCAGATTCAGCGCCAGCACCGCCGCCCCGGCAAAATGCGCCCGGTTGTGCGCCGCAATATGATTATTCTTCGCCAGCACATCCATTTCGATGTCCACCATACGGCGTGGCGCAAAGGGTAAACCGGCATCATGAGAATGATGAGAATGTTCGCTGCTGACGCCTTCGATACGAAGCTCGCCGCTGGCGCAACCACAGGTACTGCACATAGCTTTCTCCCCGGACAGCCATCCCGTCCGTTATTCGATTTCAATACGTTTGATTTTCATTCCGTCGTCAGCCACAACCCGCAGCTGATGCCCTCCACAGCGCGGGCAAAGCCGCACGGCAGGGGTCAATAAATCCACATACTGCTGGCAATCATGACACCAGCTCTCGGCGGCAGGCGTTTCAAGGTGCAGCTCGCTGCCCTCCGCCAGAGTTTCGCGACAGGCCAGCCCAAAGCAAAAACGCAGCGCTTCCGGCTCGACGCAGGAAAATGCCCCCACCTCCATCCATACGGCGACGATCCGCCGGGCATTATGTTGCTCGCCAAACTGCTGCATAATTTCCACCGCATTCTGGCACAAGGTAATTTCGTGCATAATTTCCCCGCACTCAGCAGATTAATAAAAAATGTTAAGCAATATTGATGCCAGTTTCTGCTACGAAAAATAAATCAACGAAAAAAGAGCCGTCACATTTGTCGAAATAGACAGCTATCGACATGCCATCTCTTTTTCAGCGCAGCACAAACCCGCCGCCAGTTAAATCCAAAGGAATGATTTAAAAGAAATTATAAAATAAATCCATGGCTGGCACGCTTTATGCTTTCTGAGCCTTATGCGCCGTATTTCGTCAGGTAATACACGGCATAATGCACCACTTAATTACGGGTAAAAACCATGAGCACCCTTAGCGAACTGACCAGCAAAGCACACTATATCGCCAACAAAAACAGCCATCTGAAAGCCCAGTGGCGTCTCTATCAGAACACCCTGACACAGGCCATAAGCAACTCAAAAAACAAAATAAATCATGAATTTATCTGCGGAGGCGATCGGGATATTCGCTTTGTTCTGTTTAGCCATTTTACCGTCAGCATCCATCTGCAGGATGACTTCTACAGCCAGCACATTGTCTACAGCCTGAATATGGCCAGCGGTGACCAGCCAGATAATTTCAGAGCCTTTGCTCACGCCACCTTTAGCGAAGATGACCATATCGACAGCACGGTCGACATTCACGACAAAAATGCCGTCCTCGAACATTATCTGAATAAAATTACGGCCGTTTATCAGTGTATTTTTGATTCCTTACAAAAAGATCGGCCGGTCCATTCGCAGCTCGAAAAATTATTTACCCATGCTTGATATTTAAAACGGAAATTGCCACCTGAGGTTTATTTCCCGATCCGACATAAATGTCGAAATGTCATGTTACGTGCCGATTTCGTCATCTTTGACGAAATAGAAAGGAGACTTCATGAGCAGTCATAATGCCATGAATAAATATGTTATTGCCGATCCTAAACTCTGTATCGGCTGCAACACCTGCGTTGCCAGTTGTTCGCAGGAGCATCAGCGCCACGGCCTGCAGTCAGCGCCGCGTTTGCAGGTGATGCGCAACCGGCTGGATTCCGCCCCGGTGATGTGTCACCAGTGCGAAGATGCCCCCTGCGCGCAGGTCTGTCCGGTGAATGCCATCGTCCGTGAAAACGAGGCGATTCAGCTTAACGAAAGCCTGTGCGTCAGCTGCAAACTGTGCGGCATCGCCTGTCCGTTCGGGGCGATTACCTTTTCCGCCAGCACGCCGCTGGCCATCCCCCGTGACTGTAATACGTCCAAAGCCCTGCCCGCCCCTCTGCCGCCGCGCGCCGTCAGCCCGTTCCTTGACTGCGTTCCCGGACTGCGTGCGGTCGCGGTGAAGTGCGATCTGTGCAGCTTCAGCCCTGACGGACCCGCCTGTATCAAAACCTGCCCGACTCAGGCCATCACCCTGGTCACCGCCAGTCTTGCCGAACAGGCCAGCCAGCAAAAACGCCTTAATGCCATGAACGTCTTTCCTGGCGAACTCTCACTCCCTGCCAACACCGAGGCCAAATTATGACGCCGCTGTTTGCTTTTAATCCGGCGTCGCTGCTGACGCTGGCCCTGCTGGTCTGGGTCGTGAGCGGCCTTGCTGGCGGGCTGCTGGCCGGCGCGGCACGCCTGAGCGCGTGGGTTACTGGCTTCGGTGGGATTCTGGCCTCGCTGGCCGTTATCCTCGCTGCTATTCCGCTCCTGTACAACGCCCCTGCGGTTGCCAGGATCGCCATATTCAGCGCTGAACTCAGCCCGCTTAACGGACTACTGCTGCTGGCGATGGCGGTAACCGCTCTCTTTTGCAGTCTGTACGCCTGCCGATGGCTGGCTACGGTCAACCCGCGGCTGCGCGCCCGTGTCGGCCTCGCCACGAATCTTCTGCTGCCTGCGCTGGCCGCAGCGACGCTCGCCGCCAGCGCCGTCACCCTGATCCTGATGCTGGAACTGGCCGCGCTCTGCGCCGGGTTTATCATCACCCAGGCCAGCGATGCCAAAGGCCAGCGCGCCGCACATAACCAGTTTCTCTGCGCGCGCCTCGGCACGCTGTGCCTGATTATCGCCTTTGCCCTGCTGTATCACACCAGCCACGACCTGAGCTTTGAGGCGCTGCGCCATACCCACTTCAGCGCGGGGATCGCCTCCTCCGCCTTTGTGCTGGCGCTGATCGGTTTTGGCCTGTACGCCGGGATTATCCCGTTCCACGCCTGGGTGCCGCAGTCGCACGCCAGCGCCCCGGCGCAGGTGGCCGCCCTGTTCTCCGGTGCCGTCATGAAAATTGGCCTTCTTGGGATCGTCAAAATCGGCCTGGATCTGCTCGGCGCTCCGCCGCTGTGGTGGGGCGTGATGGTGCTGGTACTGGCAATGCTGACCGCCTTTATCGGTGGGCTGTATGCGCTAATGGAACACGATATTCGCCGTCTGCTGGCGTATCACAGCCTCGAAAACGTCGGCATTATCCTGCTCGGTATCGGCGGTGCGATGGTCGGCGTCGCGCTGGATCGCCCGCTGCTGGCGTCCCTGGCGCTGCTCGCGGGCCTGTTCCATCTGTTTAACCACGGTCTGTTTAAAACCGCGCTGTTCCTTGGTGCGGGTGAGATCGAAATGCAGACCGGGATCAAGGATATGGAAAAACTCGGCGGACTGGCTCGCCGCATGCCGTTGACCGCCGTGGCGATGCTTATCGCCCTGATGTCGATGGCCGCGCTTCCGCCGCTGAACGGGTTTGCCAGCGAATGGCTGCTGTACCAGTCCCTGTTCCAGTTGAGCGGCAGCGAGCTGTTTATTGCCCGCCTGCTGGGGCCGCTGCTGGCCGTCGGTCTGGCCCTGACCGGGGCGCTGGCGCTGATGTGTATCGCCAAAGTCTTCGGCGTGACATTCCTCGGTACGCCACGCAGTCAGGGCGCGGCAGAGGCCACGTCGGGAGCGCGGGTTGTCACCCTCAGTAGCCTGCTGCCGGCGCTGCTGTGCGTAATTTTTGGCATCGCCTCGCCGTGGATTATCCCGACCTTTTCCGCCGTCGCCGCCTCGGTGCTTAATGCTCCGCTGCTGCAGTTGACCCGGCATGGCGTGACCTTCTCAGCCACGTCCGCCGTCTCGACGCCGTTGGTCACTCTGCTGTTACTGGCGATGCCGCTGCTGCCGTGGCTTATCGCCGTGGCCCTGCGCGGTAACCGCCTGCCGGGCCGCCGACGCGGTGATGCCTGGGCCTGCGGATATCAACACTCAGCGGAGATGGTGGTGACCGCCACCGGTTTTGCCCAGCCCCTGCGGGTGATGTTTGCGCCCCTCTATCGTCTGCGCCAGAAAGCCACGCCTGACGGGCTGGTTTCCCTGCTGCATCACAACGAACTGAGCGCCTTCTGCCGTTACCTGGCACCCATCGAATTCGCCCTGCTGCTGGTGGTGGCGTTCGCCTGAGGAACTGACTATGAATTTTGCCTTTTTATCCGGCTATGCCCTGTGGCCGCTGGCGCTGATACAGGCCATCGCCCTGCTGGCCCTTGCCCCGCTGTTTGCCGGATTCAGCCGCGTGCTGCGCGCCCGGATGCACAATCGCCAGGGACCGGGTCTGCTGCAGGAGTATCGCGACATCCGCAAATTGCTCGGCCGCCAGAGCATCGCCCCTGCGGCATCGGGCCTGGCCTTCCGCAGCATGCCGTACCTGTTGACCGGCGTGCTGCTGGTTATCGCCACCGCGCTGCCGATGGTCACCCCGGTTTCGCCTCTGGGCGCGGTGGGGGATCTGCTCACCATCATCTATCTGTTCGCGGTGGTGCGCTTTGTCTTCGCCATTGCCGGACTGGATACCGGTAGCACCTTTACCGGCATCGGCGCCAGCCGCGAAGCGGTACTTGGCGTGTTGGTTGAGCCCATTCTGCTGCTGGGTCTGTGGGTTGCGGCGCTGGTGGCCGGTTCCACCTCCCTCAGTGCGATAGCCCTGCGGGTAGCGCACTGGCCGCAGGCCGCCTCGTTAACGCTGCTGCTGGCCGCGCTGGCCTGCGCCTTCGCCACCTATATCGAAATGGGCAAGCTGCCGTTCGATCTGGCCGAAGCAGAACAGGAACTGCAGGAAGGCCCGCTCACCGAGTATTCCGGCACCGCGCTGGGGGTACTGAAACTCGGCATTAGCCTGAAACAGCTGGTGGTTTTACAGCTTTTTCTTGGCCTCTTCTGCCCCTTCGGCCAGGCCGCGACGCTCAGCCTTGTCGGGCTGCTCAGCGCGACACTCCTGAGCCTGGTGAAGCTGGCTGTCGCGGTGTTTGTCATCGCTTTGCTTGAGAACAGCGTTGCCCGTCTGCGCTTTCTTAAAACCTCCCGCACCACCTGGGCGGGGTTCGGGCTGGCCTGTCTGGCGCTGGTGTCCTGGCTGGCTGCAGCCTGAACTGACCTTTTTCGTGTCCCGCTGCGGCGGGAGGAGTTGTTGTAATGAATGAAGTGAATACCGCATTAAATCAGCACCCGGTGGGCCGACATTATCTGGCCGCGCTGGAGCAGCAGTTTCCAGGGACGCTCCTCGCCAGCGCCTGGCAAACCGACACCCAGGTGACGGTCACCATCAAGCTGAACGCCCTGCCCGAGGTTGTCGAGTGGCTAAGCTATCAGCAGGGCGGCTGGTTGTCGGTTCTGTTTGGTAATGACGAACGCACTCTGTGCGGCAACTATGCCCTCTATTATGTCCTGTCGATGGAAAAAGGGGTCAAGTGCTGGATAACCGTGCGCGCCGAAGTGGACCCGCGCACCCTGGAATTCCCGTCCGTCACGCCACGGGTTCCCGCCGCCGTGTGGGGCGAACGTGAGGTGCGCGATATGTACGGTCTGCGCCCGGTCGGGCTGCCGGATGAACGCCGCCTGGTGCTGCCGGATGACTGGCCTGACGACCTTTATCCTCTGCGCAAAGACGCCATGGATTACCGCCAGCGTCCGGCCCCGACCACCGACGAAGAAACTTACCCGTTTATTTCCGAGGCGAAAGCCGGAAGCAAAATCGTCCCTATCGGCCCGCTGCACGTCACGTCTGACGAACCGGGACACTTCCGGCTGTTTGTCGACGGGGAAGATATTATCGATGCCGACTACCGTCTGTTTTACGTGCATCGCGGGATGGAGAAACTGGCCGAAACCCGGATGGGCTATAACGAGGTGACCTTCCTCTCTGACCGGGTGTGCGGGATTTGCGGCTTTACCCACAGCGTGGCCTACACCTCGTCAGTCGAGAATGCGATGGGCATCGTGGTGCCGGAGCGCGCACAGATGATCCGCTCAATCCTGCTGGAAGTCGAACGTCTGCATAGCAACCTGCTGAACCTCGGCCTGGCCTGCCACTTCGTCGGTTTTGACTCCGGCTTTATGCAGTTTTTCCGCATCCGCGAACAGTCGATGAAGATGGCGGAAATCCTTACCGGAGCGCGTAAAACCTACGGCATGAACCTGATCGGCGGTATCCGCCGCGACATCCTCAAGGACGACATGATCCAGACCATCGCCCTGGCGGGCAGTATGCGCCGGGATCTGCACGAGCTGACGGATATTCTGCTGAGCACCCCCAATACCGAACAGCGCAGTATCGGCGTCGGCAGGCTGGACCCGCAGGTGGCCCGTGATTTCTGCAACGTCGGTCCGATGGTGCGCGGCAGCGGCCACCGTCGCGACATGCGTCACGACCATCCCTATGCCGGTTACGCCAGCCTGCCGTTTGAGCTGTGCAGCGAAAGCGGGAACGACGTGTACTCACGCCTTAAGGTCCGTATTCGCGAAGTGTTTAACGCCCTCGATATGATCGAATTCGGCCTGCAAAACCTGCCGGGCGGCCCGCTGGCGGTAGAAGGCTTCAACTATATTCCGCACCGCTTTGCCCTCGGCTTTGCCGAAGCGCCACGCGGCGATGACGTGCACTGGAGCATGACCGGCGATAACCAGAAGCTGTTTCGCTGGCGCTGCCGTGCGGCGACCTACGCCAACTGGCCAACCCTGCGCTATATGCTGCGCGGCAATACGGTGTCCGATGCACCGCTGATCATCGGCAGTCTCGATCCCTGCTACTCCTGTACCGACCGTATGACGGTGGTGGATGTGCGTAAGAAAACGACCGTCGTCGTGCCTTACAAAGAGATCGAACGCTACGGTATCGAACGCAAAAACTCGCCGCTTTAAGGGATCGCCCGTCATGCTAAAACTGATTAGAAAAGTGCTTAAAACCGGCAAGGCAACGGTGGACTATCCGTTTAAGCCGCTGGATCTGCATCCCCATTTTCGCGGCAAACCGCAGTACAACGCGCAGCAGTGTATCGCCTGCGGCGCCTGCGCTAACGCCTGTCCGTCGAATGCCCTGACCATGACCACCGCAGAAGACGGAGAGAGTATCCGCTGGTCGCTGTTTTTAGGCCGCTGCATTTTTTGCGCCCGCTGCGAAGAGGTCTGCCCGACGGCGGCCATCAAACTGTCACAGGAATTTGAGCTGGCGGTATGGCGTAAAGAGGATCTCTTCGAAACCGCCGATTTCCCGGTCTGCCACTGCCGCGAGTGCGGCGCGCCTTACGCCGTGCAAAAAGAGATCGACTTCGCGCTCGATCTGCTGCAGGAAAATGCCGCTCTCAGCGACGCGCAAATCAATGAACGCCGTCGGCAGTACGAAACCTGCCCGGCGTGCAAAAAAGGGCACAGTCTCTCCTCCTCCGACCGTATCGCTATCGGCCGCCACCTGACCCCGGAGGCCCATTTATGAGCCATACACTAATCGGGCCACGCGATGAAAATGGCCTGCCGGTGCCCGTCACGCTTGACGAAAGCATCGCCAAACTCAAATCGACCCTGCTGCACAGCATTCGTCGTTCCGCCTATGTCTATCGCGTAGACTGCGGCGGCTGTAACGGCTGCGAAATTGAGATTTTTGCTGCTATTTCGCCTCTTTTTGACGCTGAACGCTTCGGTATCAAAGTGGTTCCCTCTCCGCGCCATGCCGATATTTTACTCTTTACCGGCGCGGTGACCCGGGCAATGAGGATCCCGGCTCTGCGGGCCTGGGATTCCGCTCCGGATCCGAAAATTTGTATCTCCTACGGGGCCTGCGGCAACAGCGGCGGCATCTTCCACGACCTGTACTGCGTCTGGGGCGGCACCGATAAAATCGTCCCGGTGGACGTCTATATTCCGGGCTGCCCGCCAACGCCAGCGGCCACTATCTACGGCTTCGCGCTGGCGCTCGGCCTGCTCGATCAGAAAATAAACGGCCAGCAGCACGATGCCGCCGCCGCAGAGCCTGCCACCTTGCTGCACCCGGATATCCCGCAGCCCCTGCGCGTGCTGCTCGATCGTGAAGCGCGGCGGATGGCGGGTTACCGCTATGGCCGCCAGATTGCCGATCTCTTTATGACCCAGCTTGCCGCCCCGGGTCCGCAGGAGGCCGACGCTCGAATAGCCGCCTGGCTGCAGGCGCAGGGCGACCTGCGTCTCAATGAGATCGTTGGCAACCTTCAGCAGATTTACCGCCAGGTTATGCGCGGGGAGATCTCGCTATGACCGGCTGCGGCAATGACCAGCGCTACGCCAGCCACCAGCCCGTTGCCAGCCGTGCCCCTGTCGTCGACAAAGTGGTGTTCTACGCCCTGAACAGCAAATTTGTCGATGAGAAGAGCGCCCGCCAGCGCAGCACCCAGAAAGTGCAGGAGGTGATCTACTACAGCCTCGCTATCGGCCATCACCTTGGGGTTATCGACTGTCTGAAATCCCGCCTCGAATGCCCGCTTGAGGGCTATCAACGGTGGATTTCCTGCCTGCAAAGCGGCGAGGCCCGGCGCAAGCTGGCCGGGGTCGCTCGCTTCGGCGAGATCACCATCGACAGTAGCCACACCCATTTGCTGGCGCTGGCCCTGCGCGCTGCCCGCGAGCAGATGAACGATGAGCAGCAGATGTGGAGCGACGGGCTTATCGCGCTACTTCAGCAAATTGAAAACGACCCCGCCATGTACCTGATGGTCAGGAGATACGATGCCTGAGTTACCCCTCCACTACGCCCTGCTGTGCGTCGGTAACAGCATGATGGGCGACGACGGTGCTGGCCCCCGGCTGGCTGAGCGCTGCGCAGAGCAGCCGCTGCCCGGCTGGACGGTGGTCGACGGCGGCGCGGCCCCGGAAAACGACATTGGCTATTTGCGCGAGCTGCGTCCCGCGCACCTGGTGATTGTCGATGCCACCGATATGGGTTTGCCACCGGGTGAAATGCGCCTTCTCGATGAAGATGACATCGGGGAGATGTTTTTGCTGACCACCCACAATTTGCCCCTGACCTTCCTGATCCAGCAGCTGCGCGAGGATATCCCGCAGATCACCTTTATCGGCATCCAGCCCGAGGTCGTGGCGTTTTATTACCCGATGAGTCCGGCAGTCGAGCAGGCGGTTGAGCGTCTGCATCAGCGGCTACCCACGCTGGAGAGCGGGCTGGGCATCGCGCCTTTTAAGATCGACACATCTGTCGAGACGGTGACGACGCGCAGATGACGTCGGCCACAAGTGTCGTCACTACCGCGAGATAAATGGATAACCAATTGAATAACAACGCTAAAAAATAATTTAAATCACTGGCACGCTTTATGCTTTACCCGTGCAGCAATGTCGTCACGCCGGAGCTATCCGGCTATCGCAACAAATCCGCAATCAGGAGGTTGAGGATGAACCGGTTTATTATCGCCGACCCCAAAAAATGTATCGGCTGCCGTACCTGTGAAATCGCCTGCGTGATGGCGCACAGCGAATCACAGGATATTTCACAGCTCAACGCGGAGACCTTCGCCCCGCGTTTGCACGTCATTAAAGGCGTCAATCTCAGCACCCCGGTGATGTGCCGCCAGTGTGAAGACGCACCCTGCGCCAACGTCTGCCCGAACGGTGCCATCGCTCGCACCGGCGATCGGGTTCAGGTGATGCAGGAGCGCTGCATCGGGTGCAAAACCTGCGTTGTCGCCTGCCCCTACGGCGCGATGGAGGTGATGACCCGACCCGTTTTCCGCCAGAACGGTGCAGCAATCACCGCCACCTCCAGCAAGGCCGAGGCGCATAAATGCGACCTGTGCCACGCCCGCGAACAGGGACCGGCCTGTATGGATATTTGTCCGACCAAGGCGCTGTACGCCATCGATCGCAATCAGTTACAGGAAATGAACGCCGAGAAACGCCGCCGTGCGGCGCTCGACAGTACATCCCCGCTGCTGTTTTAAGCACGGCAAGAGGCTATTACAACATGAAAAAAGTGACCACCGTCTGCCCATACTGCGGAGCAGGCTGCAAAATGAATCTGGTCGTCGACAACGGCAAAATTATTCGTGCCGAAGCGGCTAACGGCGTCACCAATCAGGGTGAGCTGTGTCTGAAAGGCTACTACGGCTGGGATTTCCTCAATGATACAAAACTGCTGACGCCGCGCCTGACCCAGCCCCTGATCCGCCGTGAGAAAGGCGGGAAATTTGAAGCGGTGAGCTGGGATGAGGCGATTCGCTATACCGCCCGTCGGCTGAAAGAGATCAAAGAGAAGCATGGCCCGCGTTCCATTATGCATACCGGCTCATCACGCGGCACCGGGAATGAAACCAACTATGTGATGCAGAAGTTTGCCCGGGCGGTGATCGGCACCAACAACGTCGACTGCTGCGCCCGCGTTTGTCACGGTCCGTCGGTGGCAGGCTTACAGGCGACACTCGGCAACGGGGCCATGAGCAACTCCATTGGCGATATTGAGAACTCAAAATGCCTGCTGGTGATCGGCTATAACTGCGCCGATTCGCACCCGATCGTGGCCCGCCGGGTGATCAAAGCCAAAGAGAAAGGCGCGCAGGTGATCGTCTGCGATCCGCGCCGTATCGAAACCGCCCGTATCGCCGATCAGCATCTGCAAATCAAAAACGGCTGCAATATGGCGCTGGTCAACGCCTTTGCCCATGTTTTGATCGAAGAGAACCTGTACGATCACGACTACGTCGCCAAATACACCGAGGGCTTCGAGGAGTACCGCAAGCAGGTTGCCGACTACTCGCCGGAAGCGGTGGCAGAGCAGACCGGCGTTTCCGCTCAGCAGATCCGTCAGGCAATGCGCACCTACGCCGCCGCGCCGTCGGCCACCATTATGTGGGGCATGGGTGTGACGCAGTTCGGTCAGGCTGTCGATGTGGTGAAAGGTCTGGCAGGTCTGGCCTTGCTGACCGGCAATCTGGGCCGCGCCAACGTTGGGGTAGGCCCCGTGCGCGGCCAGAATAACGTCCAGGGCGCCTGCGATATGGGCGTGCTGCCGAACGAGTTCCCGGGCTACCAGTCGGTCACCGATGCGGGTATACGCGCCAAATTTGCCGACGCCTGGGGGATTGACGTCAACCAGATGGATGCCGAAGTCGGCTACCGTATTACCGAGATCCCACATCTGGCGCTGGAAGGCCATGTCAAAGCCTACTACATCATGGGCGAGGATCCGTTACAGACCGAGGCAGATTTAAGCCTGGTACGTAAAGGCTTTGAGGCGCTGGATTTCGTGGTGGTGCAGGACATCTTTATGACCAAAACCGCCGAACAGGCCGATGTGATCCTGCCCGCCACCTCCTGGGGCGAGCATGGCGGCGTGTTCTCCTGTGCCGACCGTGGCTTCCAGCGCTTCGAAAAAGCCATCGAGCCGCAATATAACGTCAAACGCGACTGGGAAATTATTAGCCTGCTGGCCACCGAGCTGGGCTACCCGATGCACTACACCGACAATCAGCAGATCTGGGACGAAATGCGCGAGCTGTGTCCGTTATTCTACGGGGCAACCTACGAAAAAATGGGCACTCTGGGACATGTCCAGTGGCCCTGTACCACCCTCGACAGCCCCGGCACCCAGTATCTGTATCAGGACAATCACTTCACCACGCCTTCCGGTAAAGGCCAGCTGTTTGCCGCGCCCTGGCGCGCCCCGGCGGAGATACCGGACGGCGACTATCCGCTGGTGCTCTGTACCGTGCGCGAAGTGGGCCACTACTCCTGCCGCTCAATGACCGGCAACTGCGCCGCCCTGCAAACGCTGGCCGATGAGCCGGGCTTCGTACAGATGCACCCACAGGATGCGCAGGCGCTCGGGATCCGCGACCAGCAGCTGGTCTGGGTCGCGTCACGGCGCGGCAAGGTTATTTCGCGGGCCAACTATAACGAGCGCATCAATATTGGCGCAGTGTATATGACCTATCAATGGTGGATCGGGGCCTGTAACGAACTGACCCAGGAAAATCTGGATCCGGTATCCAAAACGCCGGAAACCAAATATTGCGCGGTAAAAGTCGAGCGCATCAACGATCAACACTGGGCAGAAAACTTCGCTCGCCAGACCTACAGCGAGATGAAAGCGCGTCTGCGCGCTGCCGTTGAAGATGTGATCCCGGCCGTCAATATTTAAACCACGCCCTCAGGCCCTCTGCTCAGGGTCTGAGGGGTAAGGAAGACATCATGGTTGATTCAGGCCTGAGAATACGCGTCAGCGGCAAGGTTCAGGGCGTGGGTTTCCGCCCCTTTGTCTGGCAGCTGGCGGAGCGCCTGCGGCTGTGCGGCGAGGTCAGAAATGACAGCGCCGGTGTCGAGATCAGATTACACCCGCCGGTCAATATTGACCGGTTTCTCCAGCAGCTGAGGCAAGGCTGCCCGCCTCTGGCACGCATTGACAACGTCAGCGTGGAGCCGTTCGACTGGCCGTCGCCGCCTGCCAGGTTCACCATCGCCGACAGTCAGCGAAGCCGGATGGATACCCAGGTTGTGCCCGACGCGGCTACCTGCCCCGAGTGCATCAAGGATATTACCCGTCCCGGCGATCGTCGCTTCGGCTATGCCTTTACCAACTGCACCCATTGCGGACCCCGCTTTACGCTGATCCGCGCCATGCCCTATGACCGCCCGGCTACCAGCATGGCGGAATTTCCCCTCTGCTCCGCCTGCCAGCAGGAGTATGACAACCCTGCCGACAGGCGCTTTCACGCCCAGCCGGTTGCCTGCCCGCGCTGCGGGCCGCAGGTCAGCGCCACGCGCCAGGATGGCGTGGCGCTGGCACAGGACGAACGGGCCATTGCGTCTGCGGTCGAGGCGCTGCGGGCGGGCGAAATCGTGGCGATTAAGGGCCTCGGCGGATTTCATCTGGCCTGCGATGCCCGTCAGCAGGACGCGGTGCAGCGCCTGCGTGCGCGCAAAAGGCGACCCACCAAACCGCTGGCGGTCATGCTGCCGGATCTCGACTGGCTGGCAGAGTGCAGCGCAGACGCTGCCGTGGCGGAAATCCGCGATCTGCTGCAGTCTCCCGCCGCGCCCATTGTTCTTGTCCGCAAAAGTGCGACCTCCTCGCTTTGTCCGGCTATCGCGCCGGGGCTGGATGAGGTTGGCCTGATGCTGCCCTTTACCCCGCTGCATCACCTGCTGCTCCGGGCCTGTCAGACCCCGCTGGTGATGACCTCCGGCAACGCCACCGGCCGTGCGCCGGTACTGACGAATACTGACGCCCTGCAGCAGCTCAGCGGTATCGCCGATCTCTGGCTGCTGCACAACCGCGATATTGTCCAGCGTGCCGACGACTCCCTGGTGCACCCTGCGCCGTTTACCGTTTTGCGTCGGTCACGCGGCTACGTTCCCGACGCTCTGCCGTTGCCGCCGGGTTTTGCCCGGCAGCCGCCGCTGCTGGCGCTGGGCGGGGAGCGGAATAATACTTTCTGTCTGGTGCGGGGTGAGGAGATGATCCTTAGCACCCACTTTGGCTCCGTCGCCGAAAGCGATATTGCGCAGCAGCGGCGGCAGGCCATCGCGCATTTTCAGCAGCTGTATGACTGCACCCCGCAGCTTATCGCCCACGATGCCCACCCGGCCTTAGCGACAGCGAAAAACAACCCTATCCCGATGACCGGGATCCTGCACCACCATGCCCATATCGCCGCCTGTCTGGCAGAGCATCGCTGGCCGCTGGAGGGCGGAAAGGTTATTGGTCTGGCGCTGGACGGTCTGGGATATGGCGCAGAAGGCGCACTGTGGGGAGGCGAATGCCTGCTGGTTGATTACCATGACTGTCAGCATCTCGGCGGTTTACCTCCGGTCGCCCTGCCGGGCGGCGACAGGGCGGCGCGGGAACCCTGGCGCAATCTGCTGGCCCAGTGGCAGGCCTTTGTGCCGGACTGGCCGCAGCGTCCGCAGGCAGAAGCGTTACGACCTCATCCGTGGCAGCCCCTGTCCCGGGCCATCACCGCCGGAATAAACGCCCCGCTCGCCTCTTCCTGCGGACGCCTGTTCGACGCCGTCGCCGCCGCGCAGGGCTGCGCGCCAGAACAGCTCAGCTGGCAGGGCGAAGCCGCCTGCCGTCTGGAGGCGCTGGCCCACCAGGCGCAGATCAGCGTTCATCCGGTAACGATCCCCTTGCGGCATACCCTTCAGGGGACATTTCTTGATTTAGCCCGCTTCTGGCAGCAGTGGCTCGACTGGCAGGCTTCGCCCGCCGAGCGCGCCTTTGCGTTTCATGATGCGCTGGCCCGGGGCTTTGCCGACCTGGCCCACTATTACGCCGCCCGCACCGGCATCAAAACCATCGCTCTCGGTGGCGGCGTGCTGCATAACTCGCTCCTGCGTCAGCGCCTGACGCACTATTTAGCCCCATTCCACGTCCTGTCACCACAGACCATTCCGGCCGGTGACGGTGGGCTGGCGCTGGGCCAGGCGATCGTCGCCTGCGCCCGTCGACAGTGCCCCTCTTTCTCGACCCCAAATAAGGATCCTCATGATTAACCGTAACCTTTTCAACACTCACCGCCGGGCGTCCTGGCTGATCTTTGGCCTGGTGGTGATTAACCTGCTGGCCTGGTGCTGGGCGCTGGTGGTGTTTCACGGCAATGCCGCGCTGATCGCCGCCGCCCTTCTGGCCTACGGCTACGGCCTGCGCCACGCCGTGGATGCCGATCATATTGCCGCGATTGATAACGTGACGCGCAAGCTGATGCAGCAGGGACAGCGCCCGGTCTCCGTCGGAGCCTTCTTCTCCCTTGGCCACTCCAGCATTGTGATCCTGGCCTGCGTGGCCATCGCCGCGACCTCACTGGTCTTCGGCAATAAAATCGGCTGGCTGCACGAGTACGGCAGCACGATTGGCACGCTGGTTTCCGCCCTATTTTTACTGGTTATGGCGCTGCTGAATACGCTGATCCTGCGCGACGTCTACCGTCGTTTCCAGCGGCTAAAACGCGGTGAACACTTTACCGACGCCAGCGGAGAGATTGCGGTTGAGGGGGGCATCATGAGCCGCCTGTTTCGCTTCGCGTTTAATCTGGTGAATAAAAGCTGGCAGATGTATCTGGTGGGATTTCTGTTCGGGCTGGGGTTTGATACCGCCACGGAGATCGGTCTGTTAGGCATGTCCGCCGCCGGTGCCTCCTCCGGGATGTCCGTGTGGAGCATTCTGATCTTTCCGGCCCTGTTTGCCAGCGGCATGGCGCTGATCGACTCTCTCGATAACCTGGTGATGATCGGTGCCTACGGCTGGGCGTTCGATAAGCCGGTGCGCAAGCTCTATTACAATATGACCATTACCGCCACCAGCGTGGTGATTGCCCTGTTTATCGGCGGCCTGGAAGCCCTGGGGCTGATGGCGGATAAGCTGGATCTGCACGGCGGCCTGTGGGGAATTGTTGAGAGCCTCAATGAGAATATGGGCAGCGTGGGCTACGCCGCCGTCGCTATCTTCGTGGTGTTCTGGGGGATATCGGCGCTGAACTATCGCCGTCAGGGCTACGACCGCCTGGGCCTGAGCCAGCCGTAAATAAAAAAACGCCGCCCGAGTTCGGACGGCGCTTTTATGCTGCCAGGGCGGTTAGCGCCAGGCGCTGTCGCGGGCCAGGGCGTAACGTCCGGCGCCGAGATAGGCAATCGCAATCGCCGCAATAAAGAAATAAGCCATGCTTTCAATCGCCCAGGCTCCGGTTTTATCCAGCGCCCAGGTTTTACCCACACCGACCATCAGCCACGCCACCACCATGGTGAAGGCCAGCGTCAGTGCCGCCGGACGCGTCAGAATGCCGAGAATGATCAAAATCGGCGCAACCACTTCACCAACAAGCACGCCATAGGCAATAAACTCAGGCAATCCTTTTGCCGCCAGCATTCCGGCAATGCCTCCTACGCCGTCAATCAGCTTATGAATGCCGTGAAACAGCATCAGTCCGCCCACCGAGAAGCGCAGCAGTAGTTTACCGAGGTCATCATTAGAAAACATTTTATTAACAGCATTTAACAAGGATTTAACCATCTGAAATGATTCCTGTTTTCGTTTATTGTGCGATGAGAATAGGCTGAAAATACTCACAAAGATAGCCCTATTTTATAAGAGGTAATTGACCCATAAATCAGCCAAATAATGTGAAGTTCATCATGCCCGGCAAACGGAGTAGCGAAAAACACGCACCTCGGGTACAACAGGAACATCACTCTGAAGAAAAAAAGGAAATGCCGTGATCGATTTACGCAGCGATACCGTAACCCGCCCTGACCGTGCCATGCTGGACGCCATGATGTCCGCACCGGTCGGCGATGATGTCTACGGCGATGACCCGACCGTCAATGAGCTGCAGCGCTACGCTGCCGAACTGGCGGGCAAAGAGGCGGCCCTGTTCCTGCCGACCGGCACCCAGGCCAATCTGGTCGCGCTGCTCAGCCACTGCGAGCGCGGCGAAGAGTATATCGTCGGCCAGGGCGCGCATAATTATCTCTATGAAGCCGGTGGCGCGGCGGTGCTCGGCAGCATCCAGCCTCAGCCTATCGACGCCGCCGTCGATGCCACCCTGCCGCTGGACAAAGTGGCCGCTAAAATTAAACCCGACGATATCCATTTTGCCCGCACCCGCCTGTTAAGCCTGGAAAATACCCACAACGGCAAAGTGCTGCCGCGAGACTATCTGCAGCAGGCATGGGATTTTACCCGCGAGCACGATCTGGCGCTGCACGTTGACGGTGCCCGTATTTTTAACGCGGTGGTCGCCTATGGCTGCTCTCTGGAGGAGGTGACCCGCTACTGCGATACCTTCACCATTTGCCTGTCAAAAGGCCTGGGCGCGCCGGTAGGATCGCTTCTGGTGGGTAGCCGGGACTATATCAAACGCGCCACCCGCTGGCGCAAGATGACCGGCGGCGGCATGCGTCAGGCGGGGATTCTGGCCGCGGCGGGCATGTACGCACTTCAGCATAACGTTGCCCGTTTACAGGACGATCATGACAACGCCGCATGGCTGGCGACACAGCTTCGCGAGATTGGGGCCGATGTGACGCGTCACGACACCAATATGCTGTTTGTCCGGGTCGGGACGGAAAACGCCGCCGCGCTCGGCGAGTTTATGCAGGCTCGCGGCGTGCTGATCAACGCCTCTCCTGTCGTACGTCTGGTCACCCATCTCGATGTCAGCCGGGCACAGCTGATGGAGGTGGTCAACCACTGGCGCGCATTTTTACAGCGCTGAGGCAACCTGAAGAATAAAGGGGATACGGTAGATTCTTTCACGTTTCCCATTGCATAGCGGCGTAATTCACGGAAGAATGCGCACAAAATTCTTCAATATACAGCGGATTGATATGAAGGTACTGGTCACCGGCGCCACCAGCGGTCTGGGTCGTAACGCGGTGGAATACCTGCGCAATAAAGGTATCAGCGTCAGGGCCACCGGTCGCAACGCGGCAATGGGCAAGCTACTGCAAAAGATGGGCGCAGAGTTTGTTCACGCAGACCTGACCGAGCTGGTCTCCTCCCAGGCCAAGGTGATGCTCGCCGATATTGACACCCTGTGGCACTGCTCCAGCTTTACCTCGCCCTGGGGCACCCAGCAGGTCTTCGACCTGGCGAACGTGCGTGCCACCCGTCGTCTCGGGGAGTGGGCCGTGGCCTGGGGTGTCCGCAACTTCATTCATATCTCTTCCCCGTCGCTCTATTTTGACTATCACCACCGCCGCGATATCGCCGAGGATTTCCGCCCCCGGCGCTGCGCCAATGAGTTTGCCCGCAGCAAAGCGGCCGCGGAAGAGGTGATCGCCCTGCTGGCGCAGGCCAATCCCCAGACCCGCTTTACCGTACTGCGGCCGCAAAGTCTGTTTGGTCCCCACGACAAGGTGTTGATTCCGCGCCTCGCGCAGATGATGCACCACTACGGCAGCGTCCTGCTGCCGCGCGGTGGCGAAGCGAAGGTGGATATGACCTATTACGAAAACGCGGTGCACGCCATGTGGCTGGCCAGCCAGCCGGCCTGCGACGGGCTGCCGTCGGGTCGGGCGTACAATATCACCAACGGCGAGTCGCGCACCCTGCGCAGCATCGTGCAGAAGCTTATCGATGAGCTGAACATTCCCTGCCGTATCCGCTCGGTGCCCTACGCCATGCTGGATATGGTTGCCCGCAGCATGGAGCGTTTTGGTGACAAGCGTGCCAAAGAGCCCGCCTTTACCCATTACGGCGTATCAAAGCTCAATTTTGATTTTACCCTGGATATCTCCCGCGCCCGGCAGGAGTTGGGTTATACGCCGATTGTGACCCTCGATGAAGGGATCGAACGCACGGCGTACTGGCTAAAAGACCACGGTAAACTGCCCCGCTGACGGGATCAGAACGGCGCGGATTTCACCTCGGAAACGCGCTGGCCGCTTTTATCGATGTAGTACCACTCGCCGCCCACCAGCGTAATATGTTCGCCTTCGCGCTGTGGTGTGCAGCCGGTACAGACCAGCGCTTTCCCGCCTTTGAACTGCCCGGCGTAGTCAAACTGCGCGGGGATACGGTTTTTAAAGCTGTCATCCCAGAAGCCGATTTTGCCATTCTGTCGGGAACGCACCAGCCCTTCGACAAACCAGTCCGGACCATTATCATAATGGAGCACCGGCAGGTAGTTATCCGGCCCGCGCACATAGTAGTCCACGTCCAGCAGCCCCGCTTCGCGGGTGTAGTCATACAGGCCAACCCAGGACATTCCGTCGACATCGTGCGTTTTCTCAAACAGCGCGGGTAAAAACACCAGCTTGCCGTCCCGGACTTCCACACAGGTCTCCAGCGTTTCCACGCTGTCTCCCGCTTTATCCCAGTAGGAGCAGCGATAAGTTGGCGTTGCCGCTGGCGCAGGAACTGGCGCAGCGTGGGCAAATGACGCCGCCATCAGCAGCGCGGCGGTGATAATACGAAACATCTCCATTGACCTCGTCATAACAAAGGGGGCGACCATTAGCCCGCCTGACCATATTTTTCCAACAACGCTTCGACAATCGCCAGGCTTTCCGCATCGGCAATCCCGTTCCACAACGCCGGGCGAAAATGCATCTGAAACGCCATGATGACCCGCTTCTGCTGCGCGGGCGTCATATCCGCCTTCACGTCGTAGCCATATCGCGCCAGCAGGTCGAGCAGCAGCGCGCTGTCCACCGTTTGCGTCGGGGAGCGCCCCTGCAGATAAAACGCCACCCGCGAGGCCTCAGGCCAGGCCCCGATGCCCTGTGCAGCCAGCTGGCTCCAGGGGAACAGCGGGCCGGGATCGTCTTTGCGCTGCGGGGCGATATCCGCATGGGCCACAACATCCTGCGGCTTAATGTTATAGCGGGCGATAATATCCCTCATCAGCGGGATCAGCGCCGCAATCTGCGCGGGTTCAAAGGGCGCAAACTGCTTGCCCGCCCCGGCGGTGCGCCAGCCGATATTCTCCAGCTCAATGCCGACCGAGGTATCGTTAAGCCGCGTAGCCCCGCGCCAGGCGCTGGCGCCCGCGTGCCAGGCCAGGGATTCTTCGGGAACCAGCTGCAGGATACGCGGCTTGCCCTGATGCAGCGACGGCACCGCCGGGATCAAATAGTGGGAGCTGACGTGTTTATCCGTCAGCGTCGCCAGGGAAGAATCAAACCCTTCCGCGGTGTAGTGAATCACCAGCACTTTCACTCGCGGGTAGGCCGCCTGAGCCTGATTGCGGGTATCCAGCTGATAGTGCGGGGTATCGATAATCCCCTTTTCAGCGGCGCAGCCGGCCAGCAGCATCGCCAGCAGGCCGGAGAGAAGAAGCCGTTTCATCGGCGGGTTTTGACCGCGGTCCCGCTGACGCTGACCATCAGCATGCTGCCGTTTTTGCCCACGGTTTCATAGTCAATATCAATCCCGACCACCGCGTCCGCGCCCAGGGCTGCGGCCTGCTCGCCCAGCTCTTTAAACGCTATCTCACGGGCTTTGCGCAGCTCTTTTTCATAGGCGCCGGAGCGGCCACCCACGATATCGCGCACGCCAGCCATCATGTCGCGGAAAATATTGGCCCCGAGAATCGCTTCCCCGACAACCACGCCGCAGTACCCGGTAATCGGCTGGCCTTCCAGCGTCGGGGTAGTAGAAAATTGCATTCTGTCGCTCCTTTTCGTGTAACGCGCAACGGCGCGGATAGTCAAACAAGATCAAACCGATGCGCTAAGCTTGAATGATACTAACAACATCGTCAGCCCATAAGGAAATCATCATGCGCTACACCCTGGCATTTATTATTCCCTGCGCGCTCGCGCTCAGCGCCTGTACCAGCGTTACGCCCGCCTTTAAGGATATTGGCACGCGCAGCGGGCCGTGCGTTGACGGCGGACCGGATACGGTCGCCCAGGCGTTCTATGATACCCGCATTGAAAAATGCGGGGGCGATCTTAACACTCTTCGCCCCTGGCTGAGTGACGATCTGGCGAAACTCCTCGATGATGCCAGCCGCGACCCACAGCGCAGCGCGTTACTGCGCGGCGATCTTTTCTCCGGACGCGGGATCGTACCGGAGAGCGCCGACGTTGCCAGCGCCTCGACCATCCCCAATACCGATGCGCGTAATATCCCCCTGCGGGTGGCGCTGAAACAGGGCGATACCCGCTGGCAGGATGAAGTGCTGATGATCCGCGAAGGCCAGTGCTGGGCGGTCGATGATATCCGTTACGCCAGCGGCGGCGGACAGGCACCGGCGGGCACTCTGCGCCAGTCGTTGGAAAAACGTTAAGCCCACGACAAATCCCGAATCTCCGCCAAATGTCCGGCATTCAGAAACGAATGCCGACATTTATCCTTGCCCCCCTCAGGCGACCCTATTTTGTGCTAAGTTTAAAGAGTTATGCAGTTTACATTTACGTTTTAACGCATAAATATTGCATAACTATTCTGCGAACGTTACTATTTGCGGCCTCAATAGCTAGCAGGCTGTCGGCACGATGAATCCGGTCGGGTAACAGGACAGCGGCAAGTGAGTCAGTCCCTGGCCGCGTGCTCAGGGCGAAGAATAAATCCGTTGCATGCAGCGATCGCATCCGCAACCAGAAGCATGACGAGTATCGATGAGTATTCAATTAAACGGCATTAACTGCTTCTACGGCGCACACCAGGCGCTGTTTGACATCACACTAGACTGCCCACAGGGTGAAACGCTGGTCCTGCTCGGGCCAAGCGGCGCGGGCAAAAGCTCGCTGCTGCGCGTGCTCAACCTGCTGGAAATGCCGCGTTCAGGCACTCTGAACATTGCCGGTAATCACTTTGATTTCGCCAAAACGCCTTCCGATAAGGCGATCCGTGAACTGCGTCAGAACGTGGGGATGGTGTTCCAGCAGTACAACCTGTGGCCGCACCTGACGGTTATCCAGAATCTGATCGAAGCCCCCTGCCGCGTGCTGGGTTTGAGCAAAGAGCAGGCGCTGGCCCGTGCGGAAAAGCTGCTGGATCGTCTGCGCCTGAAGCCCTATAGCGATCGCTATCCGCTGCACCTTTCCGGTGGTCAGCAGCAGCGCGTCGCCATTGCCCGTGCGCTGATGATGGAGCCGCAAATTCTGCTGTTCGATGAGCCGACTGCCGCACTGGACCCGGAAATTACCGCCCAGATCGTCAGCATCATTCGCGAACTGGCGCACACAAAGATTACTCAGGTGATCGTGACCCATGAAGTGGAAGTGGCGCGTAAAACCGCCAGCCGCGTGATTTATATGGAGAACGGTCATATCGTCGAGCAGGGGGATGCGAGTTGCTTTAGCGCGCCGCAGACCGACGCCTTTAAACACTACCTTTCACACTGAGAATCGTGACAATGACAATGAAAAAAGTATTGATCGCCACGCTGCTTGCCAGCGTCAGCCTTTCCGCTTCTGCGGCTCAGACTATTCGTTTCGCTACCGAAGCTTCCTACCCTCCGTTTGAGTCGGTAGATGCCAGCAACAAGATCGTCGGTTTTGACGTGGATCTGGCTAACGCCCTGTGTAAAGAGATCGACGCCACCTGTACCTTCACCAATCAGGCCTTCGACAGCCTGATCCCGAGCCTGAAATTCCGTCGTTTCGACGCGGTGATGGCCGGTATGGATATCACCCCGGAGCGTCAGAAGCAGGTGCTGTTCACCAACGCTTACTATGACAACTCGGCACTCTTTGTGGGTCAGCAGGGTAAATTCACCGCCATTGACCAGCTGAAAGGGAAAAAAGTGGGCGTGCAGAACGGCACCACGCATCAGAAATTTATCAACGATAAATACCCTGACGTGACCACTGTTCCTTACGACAGCTACCAGAATGCGAAGCTGGATCTGCAGAACGGCCGTATCGATGCCGTCTTCGGTGATACCGCTGTGGTGACCGAATGGCTGAAAGAGAACGCCAAACTGGCCGCCGTGGGCGATAAAGTCACGGATAAAGACTACTTCGGCACCGGTCTGGGCATTGCCTTACGTCAGGGCAATACCGACCTGCAGCAGAAATTCAACGCTGCGCTGGATAAAGTGAAGAAGGATGGCACCTACGAATCCATCTACAAAAAATGGTTCCAGAAGTAAGCTGAATGAACGAATTTTTTCCCTTAGCGAGCGCCGCCGGAATGACCGTCGGCCTTGCCGTTTGTGCGCTGGTCATCGGCCTGGCACTGGCGATGATCTTTGCGGTATGGGAGTCGGCTAAATGGCGCGCCGTCGCCTGGACCGGGTCAGCGCTGGTCACCGTTCTGCGTGGACTACCGGAAATTCTGGTGGTCCTGTTTATCTATTTCGGTTCGTCACAGCTGCTGTTAATGCTGTCTGACGGCTTCACGCTCAATCTCGGCGTGGTGCAGATCCCGGTACAGATGCAGATCGAGAACTTTGACGTCAGCCCGTTCCTGTGCGGCGTGATTGCCCTCTCCCTGCTCTATGCCGCCTACGCCTCGCAGACCCTGCGCGGCGCGCTGAAGGCGGTGCCGCTGGGCCAGTGGGAGTCCGGTCAGGCACTGGGCCTGTCGAAAAGCGCGATCTTCTTCCGTCTGGTGATGCCGCAAATGTGGCGTCATGCGCTGCCGGGGCTGGGCAACCAGTGGCTGGTCTTGCTCAAGGATACCGCTCTGGTGTCGCTGATCAGCGTTAACGATCTGATGCTGCAAACCAAAAGCATTGCCACCCGCACCCAGGAGCCATTTAACTGGTATATCATCGCAGCGGCCATCTACCTGGTGATCACCCTGATCAGTCAGTACATTCTTAAACGCATTGACCTGCGTGCCACCCGCTTTGAACGGAGGCCGGGCTGATGCTTGAGTATTTACCCGAACTGATGAAGGGGCTGCAGACCAGCCTGACGCTGACGGTAGCCTCCATTGTCGCTGCGCTGATCCTGTCGGTGCTGTTCACCATTGTGCTGACGCTGAAAACGCCGGTTCTGGTGTGGCTGGTGCGCGGCTATATCACCCTGTTTACCGGTACGCCGCTGCTGGTGCAGATCTTCCTGATCTACTACGGGCCGGGCCAGTTCCCGACCCTGCAGGAGTATCCGGTTCTCTGGCATCTGCTGTCTGAGCCCTGGCTCTGCGCGCTGCTGGCCCTGTCGTTAAACAGCGCGGCCTACACCACCCAGCTGTTCTACGGGGCAATCCGCGCTATTCCAGAAGGCCAGTGGCAGTCCTGCGGTGCCCTGGGGATGAGCAAAAAAGATACCCTGGCGATTCTACTGCCTTATGCTTTTAAACGCGCCCTCTCTTCGTACTCCAACGAAGTGGTGCTGGTATTCAAAAGCACCTCGCTGGCCTACACCATTACATTGATGGAAGTGATGGGTCACGGGCAGCTGCTGTACGGTCGAACCTACGACGTCACGGTATTCGGCGCGGCAGGCCTTATCTATTTAGTTGTCAATGGGTTGCTAACCCTGATGATGCGGATGGTCGAGCGAAGAGCGCTGGCGTTTGAACGCCGCAACTAACACTTCTCAAGGCGGGTTTATCCCGCCTTTTCTTTACCCGCATAAAAATAAATAATCATAAATATTGAATATAAATTCATTTGGTGGCATTGTGTTTTCACGCCGCAGACACGGCACATAAAATCATAAGACTGACAGACGGGATCCCATCATGAAAAAAATCATTCTGGCCGCATTGCTTGCTACCTTTGCTACCGGCGCGACTGCCGCAGACAAAATCAACTTCGGCGTCTCCGCGACCTACCCGCCGTTTGAATCTCTGGATGCAAGCAATCAGATCGTCGGTTTTGATATCGACCTCGCCAAAGCGCTCTGTAAGCAAATGCAGGCCGAATGCACCTTTACCAACCATGCATTCGACAGTCTGATCCCATCGCTGAAATTTAAGAAATATGACGCGGTAATTTCCGGAATGGATATCACCCCGGAGCGCAGCAAGCAGGTTTCATTTACCGCACCGTACTACGCCAACTCTGCGGTCGTGATTGCCAAAAAAGACGCCTATAAGTCCTTCGCCGAACTGACCGGCAAGCGTATCGGGATGGAAAACGGCACCACCCACCAGAAATATCTCCAGGATAAGCATCCTGAAGTGAAAACCGTAGCCTATGACAGCTACCAGAACGCGATTATCGACCTGAAAAATGGCCGTATCGACGGCGTCTTTGGTGACACCGCGGTCGTAAACGAGTGGCTGAAAACCAACCCGCAGCTGGGCACCGCCACTGATAAAGTGACCGACCCGCAGTACTTCGGCACCGGTCTGGGCATCGCCGTGCGTCAGGACAATACTGCCCTGCTGGAAAAACTGAACGCCGCGCTGGCCGCGATTAAAGCCGACGGCAGCTGGCAGAAAATTAACGACCAGTGGTTCCCGCAGTAAGCAAACTGCTAAAAAAAATAAAGCCGCATCAGCGGCTTTTTTTATTTCTTTATCAACAACGTAAGCACTTCATAGTGCGCCGTATGCGGGAACATATCGAACAGCTGAACCCTCTCCAGCCGGTAGCCAGGTAAAAACTGAAAGTCCCGCGCCATACTTTGCGCATTGCAGCTGGAGTAGACGATAAACGCGGGCGCCATCCGACTCAGATAATCGCACAGCTCACGCCCGATACCGCGTCGCGGCGGGTTGACCAGCACCAGATCCGGCACCTCGCCCTGGGCGGTGGCAAACTGCGTGGAATCCAGGGCCTGGAAATGCTGGCGGGTGAGCCCCAGCGCGGCCGCCGACTGTTTCGCGCTGGCAATCGCCTCAGGGGCAATCTCAATCCCGGTCAGGGTCATCTCAGGCGTGGCGCAGTGCAGGCCAAAACCGCCCACCCCGCAGAACAGATCCCACATATGATTAACCGGTAGCGCACGCACCCAGTCCCGCGCCGTGGCGTATAGCTGGCTGGCAACGGCCGGGTTAGTCTGGAAGAAGCTTTGCGGACGGATCCACAGGGGCACGCCGTTAAAGTTCTCCGCCAGCGCCTGTTCGCCGCTGAGAAAGATCTCCTCTTCCCCTTCCATAATGGCCATATGCACCGGCTGTATATTGGCGGTAATCACCTTCAGCTGTGGAAGCTGCTGCTGTAGCCAGGGCAGCGCCGCCCGGAGCTGTTCCAGCTTGGCGGTTGAACGCAGCACAAAGCGCAGCATCATGCCGCCGTCGAGCTGGCTTTCGGTCAGCAGCAGATACTTCAGCTCGCCGCGTTTGCGGGCCACGTTATAGGGCGTCAGTCCGGCGCGGGCGATAAAGGGTTTCAGGAGGCTGAAAACCGGGGTGAAGGCGTCCGGGTAGAGCGGGCAGTCGGTCAGATCTTCCGGGCTGCCGTCGCGGTGCAGCATTCCCAGCAACGGCTTTTCTACGCTGCCGCTGACCACCATTTTGGCTTTATTGCGAAAGCCCTGCTCCGGGCCGCTGACCGGTGCGCACCACTCCGCCGCCGGGAATGCATCCAGCAGGGTCTGCAGGTCGTTTATTTTGGCGGTAAGCTGGCGGGAAACCGGCTGTTCAATCCACTGACAGGAACGACAGCGACCGGCGTCATAGAGTGCGCACTGCATAGTAAAACCTTCGCAATTTTTGGGGCTGCGATTGTACCACCGTTATTGCAGGCGGAAAAACCGACGGCTGGGGGACGGAACAAAAAGCAGGAACAGCACCAGCAGGTCAGGCAGTTTTTGCAGCGCCAGCGAGCGGAAGATTTCCCGCTTCGATTCGCCGGGGATGCTGAACAGTTCAGGATAGCCATAGCCCAGCGAAGCCGCCCACAGATAGGCGGTAGTGACCAGCTGGGTGGCGAGAAACAGCCAGCGGGCCCAGTTGCGCCCTTTGGTCAGCGAGAACGCGCACAGTAACTCGATGAACAACAGCAGCAGGCTGGTCAGAAACACCAGGGTCAGAGTCCAGGTCTGAACGCTGCGATGGATAACGTCCAGCGCGCCGCGCAGGCCGAGCATATTGAACAGCATCAGCATATCAACGCAGCGCACGCTAATAATAGCGATAGCCGCCACCTGAACCAGGGCAGGCACATTTAACCGGGCATGAGTGGAACGCGTTTTTTTAAGAAAACCCACAGCATCGTCTTCCATGAAAACGGTGCCGCAGTAATTGCGGCACCGGGTCATTATCCTGACGGATTTTAAAAGGTTCAGCCACGCCTTGCACGCTGGATATCACGCAGTCGCTGCTTTTCTGCTCTCGCCATAATAAACCAGGCGATTAAACCGACAATCCCCACCACGCCGAGGATTAACGTTGCCAGGGCATTGATCTCCGGGTTCACCCCCATTCGCACGCTGGAGAAGACCAGCATCGGTAATGTGGTGGCACCCGGCCCGGAAACGAAGCTGGCAATAACCAGATCGTCAAGGGAGAGGGTAAAGGCCAGCAGCCAGCCGGAGATCACCGCCGGCATGATCATCGGGAGGGTGATCACAAAGAACACCTTCACCGGCGTCGCGCCGAGATCCATCGCCGCTTCTTCAATAGCGCGATCCAGCTCGCGCAGTCGCGCGGAGATCACCACCGCCACGTAGGCGGTACAGAAGGTCACGTGGGCCAGCCAGATCGTCAGCATCCCGCGATCTCCAGGCCAGCCGATAGCGTGGGCCAGAGAGACAAACAGCAGCAGCAGCGACAGGCCGGTGATCACATCCGGCATGACCAGCGGCGCGGTGATCATAAAGGCAAAGCCGTTCGCCCCCCGGAAGCGGCCAAAGCGCACCAGCACCATTGCCGCAATCGTCCCGAGGATCGCCGCCATCGTCGCTGCGGCGGCGGCAATGGTCAGGCTCAGGCCGACGGCGCTCATCATCGCCTCGTCGCGGAACAGCTCGCCGTACCAGCGCGTCGACCAGCCCGCCCACACCGTCACCAGCTTCGAGCTGTTAAAGGAGTAGATGACCAGCATCAGCATCGGCGCATACAGGAACGTAAAGCCGAGCACCAGAATCACAATACGCCACGGAGAGCGCACTACCGGCAGATTGTTCATCCGTGTTCTCCCCCCTGTTTTTGCTGGTGCTTGTGGAACCAGATGATCGGCACAATCAGCAACAGCAGCATCACAATCGCCACCGCCGAAGCCACCGGCCAGTCGCGGTTATTAAAGAACTCCTGCCACAGCACGCGGCCAATCATAATGCTGTCCGGGCCGCCGAGCAGTTCAGGGATCACAAACTCGCCCACCGCCGGGATAAACACCAGCATCGAACCGGCAATAATCCCGCCTTTGGTCAGGGGCACAATCACGCTGAAGAAGGTTTTCAGCGGGCGCGCGCCCAGGTCCAGCGAGGCTTCGACCAGGGAGTAGTCGATACGCGTCAGGGCGGTATAGATAGGCAGAACCATAAACGGCAGATAGGCGTAAACGATGCCGATATAGACCGCCAGATTGGTATGCAGGATCGCCAGAGGCTGGTCGATAACGCCAAGCCACATCAGGAAGTTATTCAGCACCCCGTTGTTTTTCAGGATCCCCATCCAGGCATACACGCGGATCAGGAACGAGGTCCACGACGGCAGAATAATCAGCAGCATCAGGATATTGCGCGTTGACGGCTTACTGTGCGCCACCGCCCAGGCCATCGGATAGCCAAGCAGCAGACAGCACAGGGTCGAGATCCCCGCCACCTGGAGCGACTGCAGATAGGCTTCGAAATAGAGCGGATCGTCGGCCAGCTGCAGGAAGTTACCGAGATTCAGGGTGATCGACAGCTGCCCGTCCGCCCACTCCATCAGTTCGGTATAGGGCGGGATCGCCCGCGCCATTTCCGCCAGGCTGATTTTAAAGACGATCAGGAACGGGAGTAAAAACAGCAGGATCAGCCAGACGTAAGGCATCGCAATGACCAGCTTGCGGCCATGGGCCATCTGCATACGCGCCAGCCAGAGAGAAAAACCGCCCGCGGCTTGTGTCCGGGCCGGTGGTTTAGAGATATTCATCGCCCCTCCTTAAACCGTCAGAACCACGCAGCTGTCGGCATCCCAGCAGAGGCGAACTTCATCGCCCCAGGTCGGCGTGCCTTTGCGGTAGCGATGCTCGTTTTGCAGCTGGGCGCTGATCATCTGCCCGCTTTGCAGGCGAACGTGATAGATAGAGAGGTCGCCAAGATAGGCAATATGCACCACCTCGCCGACGGCAAAGTTAAAGCCGTCCGCCGGAACCTCGTCGCAGAGCATGATTTTTTCCGGGCGCAGAGCCACATAGACCGGCACGTTATCGACCACGGAGGCATCCGGGTCAACCTTCAGCGGATGGACCAGACCGTGGGATTCGATCACCAGACCATCCTCTTCACGCGACTTTAACAGCCCTTCAAACACGTTCACCGAGCCGATAAATTCCGCGCTGTAGCGGGTCGTCGGATGCTCGTAAATCTCTTCTGGCTCGCCAATTTGCACAAACTTGCCGCGGTTCATAATGGCGATTCGCCCGGCCATGGTCATCGCCTCTTCCTGGTCATGGGTGACCATCACGCAGGTCGCGCCGACGCGCTCAAGGATATCCACCACTTCCAGCTGCATCCGGTCGCGCAGCTTTTTATCCAGCGCGCCCATCGGCTCATCGAGCAGCAGCAGCTTCGGCCGCTTCGCCAGGCTGCGGGCCAGCGCCACGCGCTGACGCTGGCCGCCGGAAAGCTGATGCGGCTTACGCTTTGCAAACTCCTGCATATGCACCAACGCCAGCATTTCGGCCACCCGGGCGGCAATTTCCGCTTTCGGCAGTTTGTCCTGCTTCAGACCAAAAGCGATGTTCTGCTCGACCGTCATATGCGGGAACAGGGCGTAGGACTGAAACATCATATTAATGGGGCGCAGATAGGGCGGAACCTGGGAGAGATCCACGCCATCGAGCATGATCTGCCCGGCGCTCGGCTGCTCAAAACCCGCCAGCATACGCAGCAGGGTCGATTTTCCGCAGCCGGACGCGCCCAGCAGGGCAAAAATTTCGCCTTTATAGATCGTCAGACTGACGTCGTCCACGGCATGCTGGCCGTCGAAGGATTTGGTCAGGTTACGGATTTCCAGCAGCGGGGTCAGCGCTTTACGGGTTTTCGCCTGTGGGCGGGGGATAGCGTCATTCACTCAGTACTCTCCGGCAAAGACAACAGCGTATGGCCCGGTAGCCATACAAACAGCGGGACAGAGACCCTTCGGCCTCTGTCCATATTGGGGCAGCTGCACTGCCCCGGTGCAGTCCATTCAACGCAGGGCGTTGATTTATTTACCGCTCTTCACTTTGGTCCAGGCACGCGTTCTGACGCGGTCGATTTTCGGCTCCTGCACGGTCAGCGTAAAGAGTTTGGCGTAAACATCCGGCGGCGGGAAAATGCCCGGGTTATTACGCACTTCTTCCTTAATCAGCGGTACCGACGCTTTGTTGCCGTTGGCGTAGTAGACATAGTCGCTGATATGGGCCATGACATCCGGGCGCATCAGGTAGTTAAGGAAGGCATAGGCTTCCTCTTTGTTTTTCGCATCTTTCGGCATGGCGAAGACGTCGAAGAACGCCAGCGCGCCCTGCTGCGGAATGGTGTAGGAGATATTGACGCCGTTTTTCGCCTCTTTAGCGCGGTTCGCCGCCTGCCAGACATCCCCGGCCCAGCCGATCGCCACGCAGATATCGCCGTTGGCCAGATCGTTAATGTACTGGGAAGAGTGGAAGTAGCGGATATTCGGGCGCAGTTTCAGCAACAGATCCGTCGCCGGGCCGGTGTAGTCAGCCGCATTGGTACTGTTCGGATCTTTGCCAAGATAGTTCAGAACGGTGGCGAAGATCTCTTCCGGGGCATCGAGGAAGGAGACGCCGCAGCTTTTCAGTTTTTCCAGGTTTTCCGGCTTCATGACCAGATCCCAGTTGTCCAGCGGCACGTCTTTGCCCAGCGCGGCTTTAACTTTATCGACGTTAAAGCCAATACCGGTGGTGGCCCACAGATACGGGAATGCATACTGGTTATCGGGGTCGTGCTTCGCTATCAGCTTTAAAATTTCCGGATCGAGGTTCTTCCAGTTCGGCAGCTTGCTCTTATCCAGCGGCTGGAACACACCGGCGGCCAGCTGACGTTCAAGGAAGCTGGCAGAAGGCACCACCAGGTCAAAACCGGTACTGCCGGCCATCAGCTTGCCTTCCAGCACTTCGTTAGAATCGAAGACGTCATAGACGACTTTAATTCCGGTCTCTTTCTCGAAATTGGCGACCGTTTCCGGCGCAATATAATCAGACCAGTTATAAACGTGCAGCGTCTTTTGTTCAGCAGCGAGCGTGCTTGCAGAAATAGCCATTAGCGCACCTGTCACCAGGCCCGATAACCATTTTTTATTCATGTCACTTATCCTTCTTAACGGTCATTCAGAAAAAGAACCCACCAGAGATCGTACCCGGAGCGTAAGATATGCAAGAAGCGTGCATACTTTTTCATTGTGAGAAGAAAAAGAGACAGGCCTCTCCTTCTGCAGTCACCGGCTCGCAAAAGCATCGCAAGAATAACTGTAGCTAAGAGTCCCGGCTATAGGCCAGATTAAAAAACGCGATTTATCAATTTTTTATGCAGTATGTGTCTATGTGATAAGCCGAAACCGGCAGGATGCCGGTGAATGCTGCTGACTTAAAGGCTGAACAACCAGATAATATCGTGAGATACGCAGTCGTGATGGCAGCGACTGCGCTATTGGGCGGCAAGCTTAGTGAAGAAAATGGTGCTGAGCGTTGTTTTTTTGCGCATCGTCGTCTTCAGCATTAAACAGCAGCTGATGCGCACCGGCTTCGAGGATCACCATGGAGATCTGCTCTTCGCTCTGCTGCATAAACCAGGAGAACTGCTCGAAGGTCGCCCCGGCGGCCACCGGGAAAGACTGGCACACCACCAGCTTCGGCAGGTTATCATCCTGAATATCGAGGAAGGCCTTCACCGTCAGCGAGCTGGCGTTAATCGCCGAGAGATCGCACGCCAGAGGCAGCAGCGCGGAAGGCTTCACCTCGGCAAGCGCGGTGAACAAAATAATATTGTCGATAATATCGATTTTGGCATCAAAGACGCCGTCAATATTCTGCATATGCGGCAGGTGTAACGCCTGGCAGCTATCACACTCGAAAAAGTTAATAGCCAGTTCGTCGAGCCATTGACGTAGCGTATCCAGACCCGGAACGACGAGTGAATCCATGTGCGTGCGACCTCTTGCAATAAAATTTCAGCGCCATAGCTTACGCAAAAAGCCGACGGCATACCATGACCGACAGTGAAAATGACACTATCCGCCGGTTTTCAGACAAAACCCCGGCGTTGCCTGACGTTCAATCCACGCAATCATCCGCCCGGCAATATCGATCCCGGTGGTCTTTTCAATCCCTTCCAGACCCGGCGAGGCGTTGACTTCCATCACCAGCGGGCCGCGGGTAGCGCGCAGAATATCGACCCCGGCCACGTCCAGCTCCAGGGTTCGGGCCGCTTTGATGGCGATGTCGCGCTCTTCCGGGGTGATCGCCGCGTTAACCGCCACGCCGCCCCGATGCAGGTTGGAGCGAAAATCGCCCTCCTTCGCCCGTCGCTCAATGGCAGCCACCACTTCATCGCCCACCACCAGGCAGCGAATATCGCGCCCTTTGGCCTCTTCGATATACTCCTGGACCAGAATATGCGCGTTCAGCCCGCGAAAGGCGTCAATCACGCTTTCCGCCGCCTGCCGCGTTTCGGCCAGTACCACGCCGATACCCTGGGTGCCTTCCACCAGTTTAACCACCAGCGGCGCACCGCCGACCATGCGGATGAGATCGCTGGTATCGTCGGGAGAGTGTGCAATCCCGGTGATCGGCAAATCAATGCCCTGGCGCGCCAGCAGCTGCAGGGAACGCAGCTTGTCGCGGGCGCGGGTAATGGCAACGGATTCATTGAGCGGATAGCTGCCCAGCAGCTCAAACTGACGCAGGGCGGCGGTGCCATAGAAGGTAATGGCCGAGCCGATACGCGGGATCACCGCGTCAAAATGGGGAAGCTGACGCCCTTTATAGTGGATTGAAGAATCCGCCGGGCTGATATTCATATAGCAGGAAAGCGGGTCGAGGATCTCGACCTGGTGACCACGGAACGTGGCCGCCTCGCGAAGACGTTTACACGAATAGAGCGTTCCGTCCCGGGACAAAATGGCAATCTTCACCCTGTACCTCTCTGAAAGATATCGCTGCCTGAGCCGATGGCATCAAAAGCCTGCGTATCATACACGCAGGCCGGTACGGGATGAACGTCTTTAGCGCGTTGCCCATCCCTGTTTATGCAAATAATCCAGTATAAAGGGTCGGTTCTCTTTAATAATGGTCCGGCGAATATGATCGCTCCAGGTATCGCGACGGGTATTGCTGCCCCGGCTAAGATAATACTCCGCCAGCTGCTCGTCATACTCTGCCAGCGCGGCCTCATTCAGCGGCTGATAACGATTTTCATGCACCACCATGGAGGCCGGCAGGCGCGGCTTGATATCCGGCTCATCGGCAGGCCAGCCCAGGCACAGACCAAACAGCGGCAGTACGTGCTTCGGCAGTTCCAGTAAATTGCCCACCGCCTCAATATTGTTACGGATCCCGCCGATATAGACCCCGCCCAGCCCCAGGGATTCGGCGGCAACCAGCGCATTCTGCCCCATAATGGCTGTATCCACGCATCCCAGCAAAAGTTGTTCGGCCAGCCCCAGCTGCGCGTCGGGGCTGATCTGCAGATGACGATTAAAATCAGCGCAGAAGATCCAGAACTCCGCGGCCTGGGCTACGTGCTGCTGCCCGCCGCTCAGGGTAACCAGCTGCTGGCGCGTCTCGTTGTCGGTGATACGGATAATGGCGCTGCACTGTAAAAAGCTGGAGCTGGAGGCGGACTGGGCGCTGGCGATAATCGCCTCGCGCTGTTCATCGCTAATCGGCTGGTCGGTAAAGTGGCGAATGGAGCGGTGGCCTCGCAGAAGCGCAATGGTCGGCGTCATGTCGGTATCCTGTCTGAAAATAATACGGGTGTTTCCGGTAAACCAGGGACCCAGTATAGCCTGAGGATATCAAACCAAAAGGTACAACCTGCTTTCCAGCACGAGTCGTTAACGGCATCATAAGCGCCATTCGCCGTCAGGCTTACTTCTCTTTAAGGAATAACCATGTTTACTGTAATTTTTGGTCGCCCGGGCTGCCCATACTGTGTACGCGCTAAAGAGCTGGCAGAAAAACTGACTAACGAGCGTGATGACTTTAACTTCCGCTATATCGATATTCACGCGGAAGGTATCACCAAAGCCGATCTGGAAAAAACCGTGGGTAAACCGGTTGAGACCGTGCCGCAGATCTTCGTTGACCAGCAGCACATTGGCGGTTTTACCGATTTTGAAGCCTGGGCAAAAGAGACGCTGGGCCTCTACGCATAAGATGAGATGAGAAGGCGCTACCGGCGCCTTCTGCGCTTACCGTGCAGCAGCGCGCTGATAAACAACGCGCCCAGACCGCACCAGAATACCGCGCTGAACAGCCAGGCCAGATCCTGCCAGAATGAGCGGGGAGTGATAAAAATCAGCCGGACAAGCAGCAGGCTACAGGCGGCGGCCAGCACCGCACCCAGCAGCGGACGCAGCACCCGACTGGGTCTCGACACATAGCTGGCGATAGCGCCGGGCAGCGTGAAAAAGAGCAGCCCGATATCAGGATCGCCCGCGACCGACGAGGTGCTATGCGTATTCAGCACCACGATCAGCGTAATAAACAGAACAAAGCAGCAGACTTCGCCGACCCCAATACGCCCAGAGTTCACATCATCCTCCTGATATTTCTCTATCAAACTCTCGTTTTGCCCTTCCGGACACCCGTAAGATAAAGCCTGTGGCATTCCATGCCGAATTACCCATGAGATCTCAATGGATTGTGACTAGCCGTGGCATCCAGGAAGGATTAAACTACGGCCTGTTTTTTCTGTTTTAAGCTCTTATGAAGAATTCGGAATTTTCTTCAGAACAGGTCAAACATTAGCGCAAATAACCATTTCTTTCAATAAGTTACTAGTAAACAAGAAGTTAGCTTACGTGAATATAAACGTCGCAGATTTGTTAAACGGGAATTACATCCTGTTATTATTTGTGGTGCTGGCCCTCGGCCTTTGCCTGGGTAAATTACGGCTTGGTTCAGTCCAACTCGGTAATTCTATTGGCGTTTTAGTGGTTTCACTATTATTAGGCCAGCAGCATTTCAGCATTAACACCGACGCCCTGAATCTCGGTTTTATGCTGTTTATTTTTTGTGTCGGCGTCGAAGCCGGCCCGAACTTTTTTTCAATTTTCTTTCGCGACGGCAAAAATTACCTGATGCTGGCGCTGGTGATGGTGGGCAGCGCCCTGCTGATTGCCCTCGGTTTAGGGAAGTTCTTCGGCTGGGATATTGGCCTCACCGCCGGGATGCTGGCCGGGTCGATGACCTCCACGCCGGTGCTGGTTGGCGCGGGCGATACGCTACGCCATTCGGGGATGACCGGCAGCGAGCTGGCGTCGGCCCTTGACCATCTTAGCCTCGGCTACGCCCTGACCTATCTGATCGGTCTGGTCAGCCTGATTGTGGGCGCACGCTATATGCCGAAGCTCCAGCATCAGGATCTGCAGACCAGCGCCCAGCAGATCGCCCGCGAGCGCGGCCTGGACGCCGACTCCCAGCGTAAAGTGTATCTCCCGGTGATCCGCGCCTATCGCGTCGGCCAGGAGCTGGTGGCCTGGGCCGACGGCAAAAATCTGCGTGAGCTGGGCATTTATCGCCAGACCGGCTGCTATATCGAGCGTATTCGCCGTAACGGCATTCTGGCTAACCCGGACGGGGATGCAGTTCTGCAGGTCGGGGATGAAATCGCCCTCGTCGGCTACCCGGACGCCCACGCCCGCCTCGACCCGAGCTTCCGCAACGGCAAAGAGGTCTTCGACCGCGATCTGCTGGATATGCGTATCGTCACCGAAGAGGTGGTGGTTAAAAATCACAACGTGGTGGGCCGTCGCCTGGCGCAGATCAAGCTGACCGACCACGGCTGTTTCCTTAACCGCGTGATCCGCAGCCAGATTGAGATGCCTATCGACGACAATATCGTGCTGAATAAAGGCGACGTGCTCCAGGTCAGCGGCGATGCACGACGGGTGAAGGCTATCGCCGATCGCATCGGCTTTATCTCTATTCATAGCCAGGTCACCGACCTGCTCGCCTTCTGCGCCTTCTTTATTGTGGGCCTGATGATCGGCATGATCACCTTCCAGTTCAGCTCCTTTAGCTTCGGTATCGGCAACGCGGCGGGCCTGCTGTTCGCCGGGATCATGCTCGGCTTCCTGCGCGCCAACCACCCGACCTTCGGCTATATCCCTCAGGGCGCGCTGAATATGGTGAAAGAGTTTGGTCTGATGGTCTTTATGGCGGGCGTCGGCCTCAGCGCCGGTAGCGGCATCGGCAACAACCTCGGCGCCGTCGGCGGCCAGATGCTGGTCGCAGGGCTCATCGTCAGCCTGGTGCCGGTGGTGATCTGCTTCCTGTTCGGCGCCTACGTCCTGCGTATGAACCGCGCCCTGCTCTTCGGCGCGATGATGGGCGCCCGTACCTGCGCCCCGGCCATGGAGATTATCAGCGACACCGCCCGCAGCAATATCCCGGCGCTGGGCTATGCCGGCACCTACGCCATCGCCAACGTGCTGCTGACGCTTGCGGGTACGCTGATCATCATTATCTGGCCTGGCCTGGGATAAATCTGAAGATGGCCCGCTAACGGAAATTTTTTGCATCATTCGCAGAACTTTTCACCGGGCCCGCAGTCATAATTTATGCCACTGCTTTTCTTTGATGTCCCCATTTTGTGGAGCCCATCAACCCCGCCAAATTTGGTTCAAGGTTGATGGGTTTTTTGTTTGCCTTAAACTTAAACATAATATAATCAATAAATTACATCAAAACCCAGAGACTAAATGGCGGCTGAAAAACGCTTAGCTACCAGCGCTCGTTACTATGGCTTTCAAAACTAACGCTGTTGGCATAACAAAAACCATCAATATCAGGGAAAAGAGTGAACTGTCTGATATCAAAAACATTCTCCAGCAAGACCAAACATTGCTTTTTCAGTTCAGGCGTAATGGCAATCATATTGAGATGATTTGGGTTTTCACATAAAACCAAGCTGCCAGTCCGAACATCGGTGACTCTGCTATAAAGGAATTGTGCACTCTGAGCTGCGATCCTTCTCGTCACAACAGGAGGCTGCCAGAGTCTCGGAAAATTCTCCAACTCGTCGTCGACCTTAGGGTCTCCTGAGCCAAATAACTCATTGTATGTACGAAGTTCAGGTCTTCCTTCGAAACCACTGACTCCTGCCCAGTACATTCCGAACAACAGTCCAGTTTTGTCTCGCTCAGAATTACAGGCAAACCACAAGGCTACAAGCATGTTTCTTGAAAAATCTACCAATCGGGTTGCCGCACCATGATGTTGAAGCTTTGCCAGAAGCTCAAAGTCAGCCAATACACGGCCATTTTCGTACTGGTAGCCTTGATGCTTAGCGTTTAACAGAAGTTCCCTCTCGTAGTCGCGCATAGTCATTTCTGAAGGAGTGAAGACTTTATCCTTTTCTAAGCGCCTGTAAGCAGAGCTATGAATTGGCCAGGCGATACTGCCCTGTCCTCTCCATAGGAAGATGTTTTTTGTTTCGCATTCACCTAAAGAAGCAAGTTCGATAACTTGCCAAAACTCATCTGGTGCGACTACAGGGCCAAATAATTCCGTTTCAACTATTTTCATTTGTATCCATGACTCCCTTTGCCCTTGATTAAGGTAACGAAAAAACTTTATGCGCTTAGAGTACAGCAAGCAATGAAAAACCCATCAGTCAACATGTCGTTGATCATGTCGACAGGGGCGCCAGTGAATTTGCGGCTCACGATAACGTTCAATTGTGACCTGTAGCGTATTCTGAGTGATTGAAATTTTTGGCCCCATGGTGCAACATTATTTCTCATGGCGAGCCATTTTTGGTGGGTAGTAATAAAACCGCCAAAAGAACATGTTGAGTTCAGTGCCAGGATCATCATTAGAATCTGTCAATGCAATTTTGATTTTTTTCGAGATCTTATGAATTTCAACATTGGTTTATTCATTAACATTTTTAAATAAAGTGATTTATTTATGAGCAAAAAAAGTATCATGCCCAAATGTGATGTAGAAATGCTTTTTATTATTAATAAAAACGCTATGATAGGTAAATCTCCTGATTCTTTCATTAAAATTCTCGAATCTACCGATGAATTCAAAATCAGCGACGACTGCTTAATATTTAACGACGTTGATTTTAAATTCCATATATCAGAATATGATAATAAAAAAGACTCTTTGTTTATAAAAATCTCACTGGAGAATACCAATCAAAATAATCTCGTAACTTTTTCAAAGGTTATACGCACATTTCGTAAGGTGTCCAGTGAATGTAAAATTGGTCAAATTCAACTCATCTGGGATGACATTAGTAAATACTACAGTATTCAAGCATACCCACTTATTCATGAAGTTGAAAATCTAATGCGTAAGCTTATTACAAAATTCATGTTGCTTAACGTTGGTGTATCATGGACAAAAACATCCATCCCGGAAGAGTTTACTAGTTTGAGATCTAGCACAAAATTACCTGAAGATCATAATATGATGTATCAGGTTGATTTCATCCAGTTAACAAATTTTTTATTTAAAGCCTACAAAGAAATAGATATCAGCGAGTTAATAAAAAAAATATCACCATTGGAATTCAATGAATTAAACCAAGAAACCTTTGATGAATTAAAAAGAATAGTTCCTCAATCCAACTGGGATAAATATTTTGCTCCTCATATAGAAGCACAACAGAAAAAGATAACTGAAAGTTGGGAGAAACTTTATGAGTACAGATGCAAAATCGCTCATAACCGAGACTTCTCAAAAGCAGACTTTGATGAAACATCACGACTAATAAATGAAATCTCACCAATACTAAAAAAGGCGATTGAAAAGACAGAATCTATAAATATCAAAGAAACAGATAAAAATGAGTTAGCAGATCAGTTTGAAGATAATTTTTTCAAAGAAGATAAAACTGACAAGCAAATATTTTGCGAAGCCGTTTACAAACTTTACCTGGAAATTAAAAATTTGTATCTTACAGTATATGACAATGACATTAAAAAAGGAGATCCTGTATCAAGAATTATAAATCAAGTATTTGAATTTATTATTCCCGATGAAAAATACGGTGCACAAGATGTTATGAGCCTCATAAGTATCGTGGCTAAAGAAGGGAGCATTAATAAAATTGACAACTTTGAACTAAATAATCTAACAAAAACATGCCTGGACATAAGAAATATAGTTAGCGATAAGATCATACAAATAGAAATCAGCAAAGATGACGCAGATGAATATTAACTTGCAGGTTCTGTTTATATGCGCAGTTAATTTTATTTTTTCAATATGGAAGATTTTTATTGATGTATGGAACTCAACACAACGAAACCGATTTGCAAGATGCTGTACGAGAACACCATTGCCTTAGACAACTTCAGGATTCTTTATTGACTGCTACTTCGCCCATAGCGGAAACCTACATGATGTTTCCAATTGAACAACTCATCCAGGTTCAGCATCATACGTTCACAACGCGCTTTATGGTGTCGGGCGAGAATATTCTCGCCCTGTAGAAAATCCTGAGCCATCACATAAAACGAGTATGTGCAACCACTTACCTGGCTCCTGGATAAGCCTGAAAAAAACCAGTTATCCTTCAAAGTTGCGATAGTCAATAGCATGACTGAACAGTTCATGGCTTATGCCGTTTCAATCGCGTACAGCAATTCAACCAAATCCACAGCCTTTACATCATCCCAACGCAAATAACTTTCTAAAGAACTTGTTCCTGAATCCCGGCCCAAAACTCGCTGGCAGATAGCCTGATGATCGGCGGATGCGGAAACCCACACGGCCCCACCCTGCTGGCAAAGGTAGGTAGAACCTTTTAACCCATCCCGCTGAATGCGTTTCTTCCAGGTATCCACCTGCTGTGTCGTCACTTTTAAACTCATCGTTACCCCTTAGTCACTCAAGCCATTTCGGATGATGACCTATAAAATATCAGGAATAAATTAGCGTGGATAATTAAACGACTGATAAAAATCACTGTGCCGTAACGATCAGATCAACCCCGAATCACCCGGGCTTTAGCCATGACATCCCTTCCCCCTGATGTATAATCCCTAATAAATTCAATCTTCAACTCGACAGGGCCGCCGATGATCCAGATTGTTCTCTTCCTTATCGCCGTAACGCTGGCCATTTTTATCTGGCGTCAGCTGGGGCAGCATAAAGACACGGTGCTACGCGTGGCGCTGATCGCCTTTACGGTTATCGCCGTGATTATTGCCGCTATCCTGGGCTGGTCGCGCTATAGCGCCTGGCAGAATACGCAGAAAAGCCATCAGGATATTGTCGCTTTCTTCGAGGCTTACGATAGCTGGGCCGATAACGCGGCAAGGCAGGCCGGGGAGACGGAGTTGAGTCTGAGCCAGCTGGAAGGCTATGCCCGGGATTTGGCGGCGGCGCGGGGGCACTCTTACTGGTATTCAAACCGGGCGCTGCTGAAAAATGCGCAGGGCGAGCCGCAGGTTAACGACACCGCCGTGATGGCGCTGGAGAAACCATTAGACGGGATTCGCGATATTAAAATCAGCTATAACCGCGGGCTGGCGAGCCATCTTGCGGACAGTGCGGTGCGCTATGGCTATCGCGGCGGCTGGCTGGTGAAGATTTACACGCTGGATATGCGTCAGGAGTGGGATAAGAAGCGTCATCGTTGGGTGGCGGCCCAAAAAACTCAGGGCATAAATTAACCGTTTTTACGTCTGCCGCGCAGGTCCAGCGGCAGACGTCTCTTCTCAGGCCTCTTTCTCCCCCGCAATCCTCCCCACCATCTTCCTCAGTTCTCCCCGCGAAAGCGGCTGGCGGTCGGTCACAAAGTGCAGGGTCATCCCTTCGATAAAGGCGTCGAGCGCACGCGCCGTGACGGGATCGAACCACTGGGCCAGCGTCTGCTGGCTGCTGGTCATCCAGTCCTGCATGACCTCGCGCAGGGAGGGTTTGCAGCTCATAAAGGCGTAGAGCTGGTACATCAGGCCCATATTGCGGGCGGTGGTGATTCGGGCGCTGAAAATCAGTTCGGTGAGACTGTCGCAGGCCTGATCTGGCGTGCTGACATCATCGAAAAAAGCCTGGTACTGGACCGACATATCACGGGTGAACTCGCGCAGGGTCTCTTCCACCAGGGCATCGATCCCCGAAAAATAGTAGGTCATCGAGCCGAGGGGCACATCGGCGCAGGCGGCTATCTTGCGATGTGTCACCGCGGTAATGCCGTGCTCGGCGATGGTGTCCAGGGTTGCCTGGAGGATCCTTTCCCGGCGCTGCGGGTCGTTGGGTCGTCGGGCCATAATTAATCTCTCACATCAGTTATGTACAAATGTACACAACCTTGCTACCGTTGTCAGCAAACAACTTCCCGTGGTGCCAGTAAATGACAGCTGTATCGCATCGTAAAGCCCTGCGTCTGCGGACCTGGGCGCTTTTTATGTTCTTCTTTATTCCAGGTATTCTGATGGCCTCCTGGGCCACCCGCACGCCCGCTATCCGCGACATCCTGTCCGTCTCGACCGCCGGTATGGGCGCAGTGCTGTTTGGTCTGTCGGTTGGATCGATGAGCGGTATTCTCTGCTCCGGCTGGCTGGTGAAGCGCTTTGGCACCCGTAAGGTGATCCGCACCGCGATGCTGAGCGCGGTCGTCGGCATGCTGGTCATGAGTACCGCTCTGTGGCTACGCTCCCCGCTGCTGTTTGCCGGTGGGCTGGCGATTTTTGGCGGCAGCTTTGGCGCGGCAGAAGTGGCGATTAACGTGGAAGGCGCGGCCGTTGAGCGCGAGATTAATAAAACCGTTCTGCCGATGATGCACGGCTTCTATAGCCTCGGCACCCTGGTCGGCGCGGGGATCGGCATGGCGCTGACCGGCTTTGGCATGAACGCAACCCTGCATGTGCTGCTGGCGGCGCTGGTGGTGATTGCCCCGATTATGATTTGTATTACCGCTATTCCGGACGGCACGGGCAAGAACGTCGCCGGTGAGGGTCAGCAGGGTGAAAAAGGTCGCCCCTTCTGGCGCGACGGTCAGCTGCTGCTGATTGGCGTGGTGGTGCTGGCGATGGCCTTTGCCGAAGGCTCGGCCAACGACTGGCTGCCGCTATTAATGGTGGATGGTCACGGCTTTAACCCGACCTCCGGCTCGCTGATCTACGCCGGGTTTACCCTGGGGATGACCGTCGGACGCTTTACCGGCGGCTGGTTTATCGACCGATATAGCCGCGTGGCGGTCGTCCGCGCCAGCGCGATCATGGGCGCGCTGGGTATCGGGCTGATTATCTTTGTCGACATCGCCTGGGTGGCCGGAGTATCGGTGATCCTGTGGGGACTGGGCGCGTCGCTGGGCTTCCCGCTGACCATTTCCGCCGCCGGAGATACCGGCCCGGATGCCGCGACCCGCGTCAGCGTGGTCGCCACTACCGGCTATCTGGCGTTTCTGGTAGGCCCGCCGCTGCTGGGCTTCCTCGGCGAGCACTACGGCCTGCGCAGCGCCATGCTGGTGGTGCTCGGAATGGTCCTGATTGCCGCTCTGGTGGCCCGTGCGGTCGCCAAACCGGCGGTGCCTTTCACGGCAGAACCGGTATCAGAGAAAAACTAGCTTCAGAGGCCCCGATTCGGGGCCTTTTTTCCCTTCTTCCTAAAAATCCCCTTTCCCTTCTGCCGTTTAAGGTTGGCTTAAGTTAAGCCTCGTAGACTTATCCCCAACGTAAAGTAAGACAAAACTGCTTTATCAATGTGTCTGACGCTTTTAAGGTGATGACACTTTTATGACAGCCATCGGCCCGGCCGACCCCATTTGTGCAGACCAAGGACTTTAAACCATGCTGGAGACGCTCAACTATTCGCTCTTCTCGCTGATTAACGCCACCCCGGATTCCCCACCCTGGCTTATCTCACTGGCGATCCTGATCGCCCGGGACCTGATTCTTGTTGCGCCTCTGGCGGCGGTTGCGCTCTGGCTGTGGGGTCCACGCGAGCAGGTCAGCGCCCAGCGGCAGCTGGTGATTAAAGTGGCTCTGGCGATGGTCGCCAGCCTGCTGGTTTCCTGGCTAATGGGTCATCTGTTTCCGCACGACCGTCCCTTTGCCGATCACGTTGGCTATAACTTCCTCCAGCATGCGGCGGACGACTCCTTCCCCAGCGATCACGGGACGGTAATCTTCACCTTTGCGCTGGCGTTCCTGTTCTGGCACCGGCTGTGGTCCGGCGCGCTGCTGATGGTCATGGCGTGCGCTATCGCCTGGTCGCGGGTCTATCTCGGCGTCCACTGGCCGATGGATATGCTGGGCGGTCTGCTGGTGGCGCTGATTGGCTGTCTGACGGCGCAGATCCTGTGGCAGGGCTTCGGTCCGGCGCTGCACCAGCGGCTGCAGCAGATTTACCGTATTTGCTTCTCCCTGCCGATCCGCAAAGGCTGGATACGTGACTAACCCGCTGTGGGCAGGTAAAATCGCCCCATCGCACCCTGCTTCGTGCAGGGTGTTTTTTTATGGTCATCAGGAGCTTTATGGAAACGCGGCGCGACGAGCGGATTGGGCAACTTCTTCAGGCGCTGAAGCGCAGCGATAAACTGCATCTTAAAGAAGCAGCCGCCCTGCTTGGCGTGTCGGAGATGACCATTCGCCGGGATCTGAACGGCCACGGCGGACCCGTCGTCCTGCTGGGCGGTTATATCGTGCTGGAGCCGCGCAGCGCCGGTCACTATCTGCTGAGCGATCAGCAAACCCGGCTGGTAGAGGAGAAGCGTGCCGCCGCCCGACTGGCCGCCGGTCTGTTACAGCCCCACCAGATGGCCTTTTTCGACTGCGGCACCACCACGCCGTGGATTATCGATGCCATCGATAACGAACTGCCGTTTACCGCCGTCTGCTACTCTCTGAACACCTTTCTGGCGTTGCAGGCTAAGCCTCTGTGTCGGGTCATTCTCTGCGGCGGCGAATTTCACGCCAGCAACGCCATTTTTAAGCCGCTGAATCTGCACGAAACCCTGAACAGCCTCAGCCCGGATATCGCCTTCTACTCGGCGGCCGGCGTCCATGCTCGCCACGGCGCAACCTGTTTTAATCTGGAGGAGCTGCCGGTCAAGCACTGGGCGATGCACCATGCGCGCTATCACGTGCTGGTGGTCGATCACAGTAAATTCGGTAAGGTCCGCCCGGCGCGGATGGGTGAGCTCAGCCGCTTTGATGCCATCGTCAGCGACTGTCAGCCTGATGAGGCTCTGCGGGAGCAGGCGGAAGCACAGAATATCCGCCTGCTTTACTCAAAGGCTCAGGGGCTATAACCAGCCGCCCGTCCACTGGTTGAGCTTCATCATGACAAAGTCCCACATCCGGCTAAAGAAACCGCCCTCTTCCACCGCTTCCATCACCACCAGCGGGCGTTGCTCAATGGATTTCCCGTTAAGCTGGAAATCAATGGTGCCAACCACCTGACCTTTGCTGAGAGGCGCTTTCAGCTGAGGTTCGGTTAAGGTGAAGCTGGCCTTCAGGTTTTTCAGCTGGCCTTTTGGAATGGTAATAGATCCGGCATCGCCCGCGCTAAGCGGAACCTCATCGCTGTCGCCAAACCAGACCCGCTGGGAAACAAAGGCGGTACCGGGTTTGATCGGCGTGACCGTATCAAAGAAGCGGAAACCCCAGGTCAGGAGTTTCTCCGACTCGTTAAAGCGGATACGGTCAGTTTTGCTGCCCAGCACCACCGAGATCAAACGCATATCGCCCTGGGTTGCCGATGCCACCAGATTGTAGCCCGCGCCCGTCGTGGTACCGGTCTTCATCCCGTCGACCTGTAAATTGCTGCTCCACAGCAGGCGGTTACGGTTAGGCTGGCGGATGTTATTGAAGGTGAACTCTTTCTCTTTGTGGATGGCGTACTCTTCCGGCACGTCGCGGATCATCGCCTGGCTCAGCAGAGCCATATCCCTTGCCGTGCTGAACTGTCCCGGCGCGTCCAGGCCGTGAACGGTTTTAAACGTTGTGCTGTTCAGCCCCAGACGTTTGGCGTAGCCGTTCATCAGGCTGACAAAGGAGTCCTGGCTCCCGGCCACGTAGTCGGCAATGGCGATACTGGCATCGTTGCCGGACTGAATTATGACCCCTTTATTGAGGTTTTCTACCGAGACCTGATCCCCGGGCTTAAGGAACATCAGGGAAGAGCCGCGCAGGGCCGGGTTGCCGGTTGCCCAGGCATCTTTGCCGACGGTGACCATATCGGTCAGGTGAATTTTTTCCGCCTTAATCGCCTGACCGACCACGTAGCTGGTCATAATTTTGGTCAGGCTGGCGGGATCGAGTTTTTCGTCGGCATTGCCTTCGGCCAGCACTTTGCCGCTGGCGTAATCCATCAGGATCCATGCGCGCGCATCAATCTCAGGCGCTGCCGGGGTTTGTTCTGCAGCCTGCAGAGCGGGAGCCGTTAATAAGAGGAGAACTGAGCCTGCCGTCAGGCTGCGGAGGGAGAAAACATTACGCATCATAAGAGCCACCCGAGTGTCCATTCAGAAGCACGCCACATTGCCGTGTCACATAAAAAGTGATTAGTAACGTACAAATGCCCGTAAAGAAACAGTGAGTTGGTAAAGTTTTTAAAGTTTAAGCAATCTGTCCCTTGCCCGCATCCGCTACGTGATTTTTTTTGTCGGGTGTTGCGCGATTGTGAAGTTTATCCCAACATAGACCGTCATTTGGCAATGTGCCCAAACTGTTTCCAGGAGAGGTGGTTATGATTACGCTTTGGGGTCGAAACAACTCGACCAACGTCAAAAAAGTCCTCTGGACGCTGGAAGAGCTCGGCGTGCCCTATACTCAAATCCTGGCCGGGCTGGAGTTCGGGCTCAACCACGATGCGGCGTATCTGGCGATGAACCCCAACGGTCTGGTGCCGCTCATGCGCGATGAAGAAACGGGCCTGGTGCTGTGGGAATCTAATACTATCGTGCGCTATCTGCTGGCGCAGTACGGGAAAGAGAGCCTGTGGATTGAGGAACCCGTCCGGCGTGCCGTCGGAGAAAAGTGGATGGACTGGGCCAATGGCAACCTCTCTCCTGCACACCGTGGGATCCTGATGGGGCTGGTAAGAACGCCGCCGGAAAAACGCGACGCGGCGGCAATTGCGGCCAGCAAGAAAGCCTGCGAAGCGCAGTTTGAAATCCTTGATAACGCCCTGGCGCAGAGCCCGTGGCTGTCAGGTGACGCCTTTGGCGCCGGTGATATTGCCGTCGCGCCCTTCGTCTATAACCTGTTCAATGCCACCGATGGCTGGACGCCACGCCCGCATCTGCAGGCGTGGTATCAGAAGCTGGCCGACCGCCCGGCATATCGAAAAGCGGTCATGATCCCGGTGACCTGACGCCGGATGCTGACAGCGCCCGGCGTCAAAGGCTTTAGCCTGCCGGGCTGACCTTCCACAGCTCACCCTTCGACTCATCGGTCAGGACGTAGAGATAGCCATCCGGGCCGACACGCACGTCGCGGATACGCTGTTTTTTATCCCCGAGAATACGCCCGTCCTCCGTGACCTTATTGCCGTTGACGCTCATCACAATCACATCCTGATCTTTTAACGCGCCGATAAACAGTTTGTTCTTCCACTGCGGGAAGGCCGTTGCGTTATAGAACGCCATGCCGCTGACCGCCGGGGACTGTTTCCAGTAGAAGATCGGCTGCTCGGTGCCTTCCACGATCCCGCCTTTCGCCTCCGGGATCGGCAGGCCGCTGTAGTTAATGCCCCAGGTCGCCAGCGGCCAGCCGTAGTTTTTGCCTTTCTCCGGGATATTGATCTCATCCCCGCCGCGCGGGCCGTGCTCGTTCAGCCACAGGGTCTGGCTCCAGGGATTCATTGCCATGCCCTGCGGATTGCGGATCCCGTATGACCAGATCTCTTCCCGTGCGCCCGCCTTGCCAACGAACGGATTATCTTCCGGCACCTTGCCCTGATCGGTGAGACGCACCACTTTGCCCTGCAGCTTATCCAGGTCCTGGGCGGTGGCGCGCTCGTTATTTTCACCGAGGGCAATATAGAGGTAGCCCTTGCCGTCAAACACCAGACGTCCGCCGAAGTGGTTGCCGGTAGAGAGCTTCGGCGTCTGGCGGAAGACCACCTGGAAATTTTCCAGTCGCTGACCGTCGTCGCTCAGTCGCCCGTAGCCCACGGCGGTACCGGCTTTATTATCCTCCCCGGCTTCGGCATAGCTCAGCCACACCCGACGCGACTCGGCAAAATCCGGGGCCAGCACCACGTCCAGCAGACCGCCCTGGCCATTAGCCCACACCTTCGGCACGCCAGCAATCGGCGCTGAGAGCCCTTTCCCCGCCTGCCAGTGATGCAGCTCCCCGCCGCGCAGGGTAATCAGCATCCCGTTATTGTCGGGTAAAAATGCCAGAGACCAGGGGTGTTCAAGATTGTCCTGCAACACCTCGACGTTGACCGTCGCCGCCTGTGCAGAAGAGAGGAAAAACAGAGAACCGAAAAACAGTGCCGTGGCTGAACGTCGCATAACAGACTCCCTTGTATGATGTGTCCGCGTTAAGGTTAGCCAGCGCGCCGGGAAGTGCATTTACTTTTACAAAAACTGAATAATGAGCAGATGGGGGAGTTGCCTCCCCCGTGCTCAGGCTGAAGTGTGTGAAGCGTTAGCATTGAGGTGCTGAATACTGGTGGTTAATACCGCCAGGCAGCGTTCAAGTTTCTCTGCGTCCACCGCCACAAACTGCGGGCAGTCGTGGCGTCCGCTCATTAAGGATACCGCCGCGGTGACCATCGCCTCCGCCGCATTGTGCAGCGCCTCCCGCTCTCTCGGCTCAGGCAGCGTACTTAGCTGCGCCCCCTGAGTGCGCATTTCCGTGCAGAGGTCAAAAAGGTTGTCGCGCAGCTCGTCACTTTCGCTGACCGTCATATAACCCTTCGCTTTTCTTAGCTGCAGATAAGCATCCAGGTCGATACAGGCATTAATCAGTTTATTCAGCAGGTTGCGTTTCAGTCGCGCAATCGACATAGCATTTTCCTCCTTTGTCATCTGTTAGCCCGATCTGATTATGGCTATTTATTGAGCAGGAAACATGCGTGAGGTCAATTATTGACCAAAGTGCAGGGTTATTTACACTGCTGCAGCAGAAAAGCCGTACTAAAGATACCAGTACAACTTTCCCTCCAGCTTCTGTAAAATCCGAGCCCTGATAATTCTATAAATGACTATTTTTTGACCTTATGAGCAATGTAACCCAGCAGCCGAAGATTGGTTTTGTCTCTCTCGGTTGTCCAAAGAATCTGGTGGATTCAGAACGCATCCTCACCGAGCTGCGTACCGAAGGCTATGACGTCGTTCCCCGCTACGACGATGCCGATATGGTGATCGTCAACACCTGCGGCTTTATCGACAGCGCGGTGCAGGAGTCGCTGGAGGCGATTGGCGAAGCCCTGAACGAGAACGGCAAGGTGATTGTGACCGGCTGTCTGGGCGCGAAGGTCGATCAGATCCGTGAAGTCCATCCGAAGGTGCTGGAGATTACCGGTCCGCATAGCTATGAGCAGGTGCTGGAGCATGTTCACCACTATGTGCCGAAGCCAAAGCATAACCCGTTCCTGAGCCTGGTCCCGGAACAGGGCGTGAAGCTGACGCCGCGCCACTATGCCTATCTGAAAATTTCCGAAGGCTGCAACCATCGCTGCACCTTCTGCATTATCCCGTCCATGCGCGGCGATCTCGACAGCCGTCCGATTGGCGACGTGTTGGCGGAAGCTAAGCGTCTGGCCGACGCGGGCGTTAAAGAGCTGCTGGTGATCTCTCAGGACACTTCCGCCTACGGCGTGGACGTGAAGCACCGGACCGGTTTCTATAACGGCGAGCCGGTGAAAACCAGCATGGTAAGCCTGTGCGAGCAGCTGGCGAAGCTGGGTATCTGGGTGCGTCTGCACTATGTCTACCCGTATCCGCACGTGGACGATGTGATCCCGCTGATGGCGGAAGGCAAAATTCTGCCGTATCTGGATATCCCGATGCAGCACGCCAGCCCGAAAATCCTCAAGCTGATGAAGCGCCCTGGCGCAGTCGATCGCCAGCTGGCACGCATTAAGCAGTGGCGTGAAATGTGTCCTGAGCTGACCCTGCGATCCACCTTTATCGTTGGCTTCCCGGGCGAGACCGAAGAAGATTTCCAGATGCTGCTCGACTTCCTGAAAGAAGCGCGCCTCGACCGCGTCGGCTGCTTTAAGTACAGCCCGGTTGAAGGTGCCACCGCCAATGAACTGGCGGACCAGGTGCCGGAAGAGGTCAAAGAGGAGCGCTGGAACCGCTTTATGCAGCTGCAGCAGAAGATTTCCGCCGAGCGTCTGCAGGAGAAAGTGGGCCGCGAGCTGATGGTGATTGTCGATGAAGTCGACGCAGAAGGCGCGATTGGCCGCAGTATGGCCGACGCCCCGGAAATCGACGGCGCGGTCTATCTGAACGGTGAGAGCAAGCTTAAGCCGGGCGACGTCGTGAAAGTGAAAATCGATCACGCCGACGAGTACGATATGTGGGGCAGCCTGATCTAACCCCCGTGTCCTTCCTCTCCCTCACGGGAGAGGAACACCTACCCTTTAATCCTCGGGTCCAGCGCGTCGCGCAGGCCATCTCCCAGCAGATTGAACGCCAGCACGGTGAGAAATATCGCCATGCTCGGGAACAGCGCCACGTGCGGCGCAATCACCATATCCGCTCGCGCTTCATTGAGCATCGCGCCCCACTCCGGCGTCGGCGGCTGTGCGCCCAGCCCGAGGAACGACAGACTGGCCGCGGAGATAATCGAGGTGCCGATACGCATCGTAAAGTAGACCACGATCGATGAGACCGTCCCCGGCAGAATATGCTGGAACAGGATGGTCATATCGCTGGCCCCAATGCTGCGTGCCGACTCGATAAAGGTCTGCTGCTTCAGCACCAGGGTGTTGCCGCGCACCAGTCGGGCAAAGGCAGGAATGGAAAAGACCGCCACTGCGATAATCACGTTGGCCATGCCGTTGCCCATCACCGCCACCACCGCGATCGCCAGCAGGATGCCGGGGAAGGCAAAGAGCACGTCGCAGATACGCATAATAATGCGGTCCCACCAGCCCTCGTAGTAGCCCGCGATCAGCCCGAGTACCGTGCCGATGAGCGCGCCGATCAGTACCGCAAAGACCCCGGCCGCGAGCGAGATTTGCGCCCCGACCAGCACCCGGCTAAAAATATCCCTTCCCAGCGAATCGACGCCAAACCAGTGCAGCAGCGACGGGCCGTCGTTGAGCCGGTCATAGTCAAAATAGGTTTCCGCATTGAAAGGCGCTATCCAGGGCGCGAGCAGCGCCACAGCGATCAGCAGCAGGACAAAGAGACCGGCCAGCATTGCCGCCTTCTGACGACGGAAGCGACGCCAGAACTCAAGCCACGGCGTCCGCACATGGTCCGGTTTGACCACCGGCATTGCGTTGATGATCGCCTGACGGCGCCAGTTAAACAGTCGCATCCTTACTTGTACCTGATTGCCGGGTTAATGGCGGCATAGAGGATATCCACCACTAAGTTGATAAGAATAAACTCCAGCGAAAACAGCAGCACTTCCGCCTGAATCACCGGATAGTCGCGCATCTCCACCGAATCCACCAGCAGACGGCCCAGCCCCGGCCAGTTGAACACTTTCTCAACCACGATAGAGCCGCCGAGCAGAAAACCAAACTGCAGGCCCATCATGGTGATCACCGGGATCATCGCGTTGCGCAGGCCGTGCTTCAGCACCACCCAGGTTTCGCTCACACCCTTCGCCCGGGCGGTACGCATGTAGTCTTCGTTAAGGACCTCAACGAAGGAGGCGCGGGTAAAGCGGGCCATCACCGCCGCCACCGCCGCACCCAGCGTCAGCGAAGGCAAAATATAGTGCTGCCAGGTATCGGCGCCGACCGTGGGTAACCAGCCCAGCTCCACCGAGAAAATCTGCATCAGCAGCATCCCGAGCGCAAAGGCCGGAAATGAGATGCCGGTGATAGCAAGCATCATACCCAGCCGGTCTGGCCAGCGGTTGCGCCAGACCGCCGCAGCGATACCGGCCGCCAGGCCAAACAGCATCGCCCACAGCATGCTCCATACCGTCAGCCAGAGCGTCGGCATAAAGCGGCTGGCAATTTCATCGACCACCGGGCGGCGCGAGACCATTGACGTCCCAAAATCGCCCTGTACGACGCTGGTCATATAGTCCCAGAACTGAATATACAACGGCCTGTCGAGGCCAAGCTGCTCACGTACCAGCGCCACCACCTGGCCGTCAGCCTCCGGCCCGGCGATAAGCCTGGCCGGATCGCCCGGTAGCATATGGACAAACAAAAACACCAGCACCGCCACCAGCAGCAGCGTCGGGATCAAACCCAGCAGGCGCTTAACGATATAATTCAGCATCACATCTTCCATTGCGCGCCGATGCATCGGCGCGGGCGGACCTTACTTCAGGTCGGCCTCATCAAAACTAAAACCCGTGTCCGGCATGATATAGAAACCGGTGAGGGTTTTGCTATGCGCAGAAACCAGTTTTTCCACCACCAGCGGCACCCAGGGGGCTTCCTTCCACAGGGTGTCCTGGACATTTTTATACAGCTTCGCCTTCTGCTGCGGGTTGGTAGTTTGCAGCGCCGCGCTCAGATCGTGGTCCACCTGCGAATTACTGTAGAAGGCGGTATTAAACAGGGTCGGCGGCCAGTTTTGTGAGGCAAACAGCGGCGACAGCGCCCAGTCCGCTTCGCCGGTTGAGGCGGTCCAGCCGGTGTAGAACATCCGCACCCCGCTCTCTTTCTGACCTTTTCCTTCGACTTCTGCCGCACGCTGCCCGGCATCCATCGCCGTGACCTGTACCTTAATGCCCACCTGGCCCAGCTGTTGCTGGGTAAACTGCAGCACTTTCTGCGCGGTACTGTGGTTGTGGGATGACCACAACGTGGTGCTGAATCCGTTGGGATAGCCCGCCTCTTTCAGCAGTTCCCGCGCCTTCGCCGGATCGTAAGGCCATGGCTGATACTGCTGTGACAGCCCGATAGCCGGTGGCAGCACCCCGGTGGCAGGGGTAGCGTAACCGGCAAAGGCGACTTTAACCAGCGCCTGGCGGTTAATCGCGTAGTTGATGGCCTCGCGCACCTTCGGATTATCAAAAGGTTTCTGCGTTACGTTCATGCTGATATAGCGCTGCATAATCGACGGGCTGGCCACCAGCTCCAGCTTGCTGTTCTTTTCCAGCAGCCGGGCCTGCTCATAGGGAATGGGGAAGGCAAACTGCGCTTCACCCGTTTGCAGCATCGCGGCGCGGGTATTGTTATCGGTGACCGGACGCCAGGTAATGCTGTCCAGCTTCGGTAGCCCGGACTGCCAGTAGTCGGCGTACTTTTTCACCTTCACAAAATCGGTCTGATTCCAGGTTTCCAGCTGGTACGGCCCGGTGCCGACCGGATGGAAACCGATCTCCGCGCCGTATTTTTCCAGCGCCGCCGGGGAGATCATCGCCGTTGCCGGATGGGCAAGAATATTAATAAACGCCGAGAAGGGCTGGCTGAGCGTGATTTTGACCGTCGTCGGATCGACCACCTCGGTTGAGGCGATATTTTTGTAGAGATTATAGCGTTTAAGATGGTTTGCCGGATCGCTGGCGCGGTCGAGGTTCACCTTCACCGCGGCGGCATCGAAGTCGGTACCGTCCTGGAAGGTAATCCCCGATCGCAGTTTCACCGTATAGACCCGACCATCATCGGAAACGCTGTAGCTCTCGGCCAGCACGTTTTTTAGCTTCATGTCTTTATCAAGGCCGAATAGCCCCTGATAGAACGACTTCGCCACCGCCTGGGAGAGGGTATCATTCGCATCGTAAGGGTCGAGCGTGGTGAAGTTAGACCCCACGGCAACCACGACGTTTTTCGCCGCAATGGCAGGTGCTGTTGCCAGGGCTGCGGCGACACCGAGCGCCGTAAGCCATGTGCCGGAAACAAACTTTGTCATGTTATTCTCCTGAACCCTGCCTGGTAAAAAAAATCATAAACGCGATAACGGATCGCCCACCGCAGGCCCCCGGGCAACAAAGTGCCCTGGACTCACCTGCTGGAGCAGCACGTTTTCCGTCTTGCTGCCTCGCTTATAAATATTGCCCGGTAACTCATCCGACAGCAGGACCCGCTGCGGATGCCGGTGCATCGGGTCGGCGACCGGAACCGCCCGCATCAGCTTGCGGGTGTAGGGATGCTGCGGATTTTCAAAGACCGCCTGTCGCGGACCGATCTCGACGATCTGTCCAAGGTACATCACCGCCACCCGATGACTGATGCGTTCTACCACCGCCATATCGTGCGAAATAAACAAAAATGCGATCCCCATATCCCGCTGCAAATCGAGCAGCAGATTGATGATCTGCGCGCGAATGGAGACATCCAGCGCCGAAACAGACTCATCGGCGATCACCACTTTCGGGTTCAGCGCCAGCGCGCGCGCAATACAGATACGCTGCCGCTGGCCGCCGGAAAATTCATGCGGGTAGCGCCAGGCATGTTCGGGCCGCAGACCGACCCGCTCCAGCAGCCACGCCACCCGCTTATGCGCAGCGTCCCCCGCCAGCAGGCCGTGGACCCGCAGCGGCTCAAGAATCGAATGCCCCACCGTCTGACGCGGATCGAGAGAAGCATAGGGATCCTGAAAAATGTACTGAATATCGCGCCGCAGCGGCTGCAGCCGGCTATCCGGCAGGGTATCGATCCGCTGGCCGTTGAAGATAATGCTGCCGCCCTGGTTTTCGACCAGCCGCAGCAGCGCCCGGCCAGTGGTCGACTTCCCGCAGCCTGACTCGCCCACCAGCGACAGGGTCTCCCCCGGCCAGAGATCGAAGCTCACCTTCTCTACCGCATGCACCTCTCGGGTGACGCGGTTGAGAATGCCGCTGCGCAGCGGAAAACGCACCACCAGGTCGCGGACCTGCAATATCGGCTCGCCTTCCACCACCGTATCCTGCTCCCTTTCCGACTGGGCCTGCGGACTGCCGGTCGGCAGGATCAGCGGGAAACGGCGCGGCAGAGTGCTGCCATGCATCGCGCCCAGTCGTGGCACCGCAGCCAGCAGAGAGCGAGTATAGGGATGCTCCGGCGCCTGGAAAATTTGCGCCACGCCGCCGGTCTCTACCGCCTCGCCCTGATGCATCACCAGCACCCGGTCGGCAATATCCGCCACCACGCCCATATCGTGGGTGATAAAAATCACCCCCATGTCCATCTCCTGCTGCAGGACGCGGATCAGCTGCAGGATCTGCGCCTGCACGGTGACGTCCAGCGCCGTGGTCGGCTCATCGGCAATCAGCACCGCCGGGCGACACGACAGCGCCATGGCGATCATCACCCGCTGGCGCATACCACCAGAGAGCTGGTGCGGATAGCGGGACATGACCGTCTGCGCTTCAGGAATACGCACCTGATCGAGCATATTGCGCGCTTCTACCAGCGCCCGCTCGCGGCTCAGATGCTGGTGCAGGCGAATCGACTCGGCGATTTGCTCCCCGACGGTAAAGACCGGGTTGAGGGAGGTCATCGGCTCCTGAAAAATCATCGCGATATCCGCCCCGCGCACGCCGCGCATCTGGGAGGCATTCTGTTCAGGCAGGGAGATCACCTGACGATTGCGCCGCCGCAGCAGCATCTCGTCGCACTGTATCTGACCGGAAGTTTGTTCCAGCAGGCGCATCAGCGCCAGCGCGGTAACCGATTTTCCCGAGCCGGATTCACCAACAATCGCCAGCGTTTCACCACGCTGAAGGTGAAATGAGAGATGACGCACAGCATGCGTTCGCTGCTGGTCGTGCTGAAAGGTCACGTTCAGGTTCTGAACGGCCAGCACATCACGGGCAGCTAATTGATCACTGTGCGGCACGGCATACTCCTCATTGGCGGTAAATTCCTGTCATAGTGACGGGGTGTACATCCCTTTTTCCTGTGCCTGTCGACGAAGTAACCGCTTTTTCTATAAATATCATCATCGTGGTCTTCGCTTCAGACAATTTCTGACTATAGAAAGTCATAAACCTAATGTAAAGGCAACGGGCGCTCTCTACCCATACAGTCTGACGGGCTTTTCTGCCATAATAGCGCCCTGAACTTTTTGCCCTGCTGGAGTTTTCCATGGATTTTAATGCCGGACTAATGCCACTTGATGCGGCGTTATCACAGATGCTTTCCCGTATCCTGCCGCTCAGCGCGTCAGAGCCTGTGCCGCTGGTGCACGGCTTCAGTCGCGTAACGGCTGACGATATCACTTCGCCGCTCAATGTGCCCGGTTTTGATAATTCCGCAATGGATGGCTACGCCGTCCGACTGGCAGACCTCGAAAAACAGACGCCGCTCCCGGTCGCCGGAAAAGCCTTCGCCGGTCAGCCGTTTAACGGCGAGTGGCCCACCGGCACCTGTGTTCGCATTATGACCGGCGCGCCGATCCCCGTCGGCTGCGATGCCGTGGTGATGCAGGAAGAGACGGAGCAACATCCTGACGGTATCCGCTTTACCGCCACCGTCCTTCCCGGACAAAATATTCGCCGCAGCGGCGAGGATATCCAGGCGGGTGCCGTGGTGTTCCCGGCCGGCACAAAATTGAGCGTGGCAGAGCTGCCGGTGCTGGCCTCGCTGGGCATCGCTGAGGTTAGCGTCGTGCGTAAGGTACGTGTGGCCCTGTTCTCCACCGGAGACGAGCTACAGCTCCCCGGCCAGCCGCTGGCCGACGGCCAGATTTATGATACTAACCGCCTGGCGGTGCATCTGATGCTGGAGCAGCTTGGCTGCGAAGTGATCAATCTCGGCATTATTCGTGACAACCCCGACCAGCTGCGGAAAACCTTTATCGAAGCGGACCAGCAGGCCGATGTGGTGATCAGCTCCGGCGGCGTTTCCGTTGGCGAAGCGGACTACACGAAAGCCCTGCTCGAAGAGCTGGGCGAAGTCGGTTTCTGGAAGCTGGCCATTAAGCCGGGCAAACCTTTTGCCTTCGGCAAGCTAAGCAAGAGCTGGTTCTGCGGCCTGCCGGGCAACCCGGTCTCTGCAGCCCTGACCTTCTATCAACTGGTGCAGCCGCTGTTGGCGAAGCTGAGCGGTCAGAGCGGCAACGCGCTGCCGCCGCGCCTGCGGGTCCGTGCGGCGACCCGGCTGAAAAAATCCCCCGGCCGTCTCGATTTCCAGCGCGGAATTCTTCAGCGCAACGCCGACGGCGAAGCGGAAGTGACCACGACCGGCCATCAGGGCTCGCATATTTTTAGCTCCTTCAGCCAGGGCAACTGCTTTATCGTGCTGGAGCGCGATCGCGGCAACGTCGAGCCGGGCGAGTGGGTCGAGGTTGAACCCTTCAACGCCCTGTTTGGAGGCTAAGCGATGGCAGAGGAGCTGAGCGACCAGGAGATGCTGCGCTATAACCGGCAGATCATCCTGCGCGACTTCGATTTCGACGGTCAGGAAGCCCTGAAAGCTTCCCGGGTGCTGGTGGTCGGTCTGGGCGGACTGGGCTGCGCGGCAGCCCAGTATCTGGCGGCGGCCGGGATCGGCGAGATGACGCTGCTGGATTTCGATACCGTGGCGCTGTCCAATCTTCAGCGCCAGACGCTGCACGGCGATGCCAATATTGGTCAGCCAAAGGTGGAATCCGCCCGTGAGTCGCTGTCGCGTATTAATCCGCACGTTCAGCTCACCCCTCTCAACGCCCTGCTGGATGAAGACGCCCTGCTGGCGCAAATCGCCGGGCACGATCTGGTGCTCGACTGCACCGATAACGTGGCGATCCGCAATCAGCTCAATCAGGGCTGCTTTGTTACCCGCACGCCGCTGGTTTCCGGGGCGGCAATCCGCATGGAGGGGCAAATCAGCGTCTTTACGTATCAGGACGATGAGCCCTGCTACCGCTGCCTGAGCCGTCTGTTCGGCGAGAACGCGCTGACCTGCTCGGAAGCGGGCGTGATGGCGCCGCTGGTGGGGATCATCGGTTCCCTGCAGGCGATGGAAGCGATTAAGGTTCTGACCCGCTATGGCCGACCGGCCACGGGGAAAATCGTGCTCTATGATGCGATGACCTGCCAGTTCCGCGAAATGAAACTGGCGCGCCATCCGCACTGCGAAGTGTGCAGCGCGGATAACGCCCGCTAAACGCCGTTACAGCGTGGTACGTCCGAACGCGTTCAGCCAGTCCTGCTCAAATTTCACCACCGCCGCCTCGACCGCCGGGGCGGCGATCAGTTGCTGCGCCACGTCCAGCGGCAGGGTGATCGCTTCGCAGCCGGCCAGCAGGCAGTCCAGCGCCTGACGCGGGGTTTTAAAACTGGCGGCCAGCACCTTTGTCTGCGGCGCATGCAGGCTCAGGAGCTGCTGTAACTCCACCACCGTCTGAATTCCGTCTCCGCCCTGAGCATCCACCCGATTCACGTAGGGCGCGACATACTCCGCCCCGGCCAGCGCCGCCAGCAATCCCTGCGCCGCGCCGTAAACCGCCGTGCCCAGCGTCGGGATACCTTCCGCCTTCAGCAGTTTAATTGCCGCCAGCCCTTCTGCCGTAACCGGCACCTTCACGACCAGATCCGGCACCATCGTCCGTAGCCTGCGCGCCTCTTCCACCATCGCATCTGCGGTGGTCGCCAGTACCTGGGCAAACAGACGACCCTGGCCGCCCAGCGCCGCATGCAGTTCCGGCAGCAGGGAATCAAGCGGACGTTGACCGCCTGCCACAATGCTCGGATTCGTGGTCACGCCCGCAAGGGGGAAGATGCGGGCCAGTTTCTGCACCGCGCCAACATCAGAGGTATCCAGATAGAGTTCCATAGAGGTTTCCTGAAAGTGTGAGGGTTCGCATGCTTTCGCACTATACGCCCGCAAAAGCGACGTCCGTTGATTTGCGTCAATTTAACTTTCATTCGAAAGTTATTTAATCTTCGAACGAAATAAAAAGGGTTGCCGTATGATCTTCAATATTCAGCGCTACTCCACCCATGATGGCCCCGGTATTCGTACCGTGGTGTTTATCAAAGGCTGTTCTCTCAGCTGCCGCTGGTGCCAGAACCCGGAAAGCCGCGCCCGCACGCGCGACCTGCTGTATGACGCCCGCCTGTGCCTTGATGGCTGCACGCTCTGTCAGCAGGCGGCACCTGCGGCGATTTCCCGTGCGCTGAACGGTCTGCTGATCGACCGACAGCGCCTGACCGACGACGACCTTACTACCCTGACCCACTGCTGCCCGACTCAGGCCCTGAGCGTCTGCGGCGAGACGCAGACGGTGGATGACATTATGGCAACCGTGCTGCGCGATAAACCTTTTTACGACCGCAGCGGCGGCGGGATCACGCTCTCCGGCGGCGAACCCTTTATGGATCCGACCCTGAGTCTCGCTCTGCTGCAGGCCAGCCGTCAGCAAAACATTCATACCGCAGTAGAAACCTGCCTGCACGTGCCCTGGCGCTATCTGGAACCGTCCCTGCCGCTGGTGGATCTGTTTCTCGCCGATCTAAAACATGTCGACAGCGCGCGCTTCAGGCAGTGGACCGATGGCAGCGCGAAGCGGGTGCTGGATAACCTGGTTCGCCTCGCCGACGCCGGTAAAAAGATGATTATTCGCGTCCCGCTGATCCCCGGTTTTAACGCCGACAAAGCCAGTATTAAAGCCATTACCCGCTTTGCAGCCGACCGGCTACGGGTTAACGAGATCCATTTTCTGCCTTACCACACGCTGGGCATCAATAAATACCATCTGCTCGGCGAAACCTACACCGCGCCGGACAAGCCGCTCGACGCACCGGAACTCCTTGCCTTTGCGCAGGAGTACGCTCGCGACTGCGGCCTGACCGCAACGCTAAGAGGATAAAACACGATGACCACTCTGACTCTCGACACCCTCAGCCCGCGCATTCAGGCCCATAAAGCCGCGCTGGTTCATATCGTCAAGCCGCCGGTCTGTACCGAACGCGCCCGTCACTACACCGAGATGTACCAGCAGCATCTGGATAAACCCCTGCCGATCCGTCGTGCCCTGGCGCTGGCCCACCACCTGGCCCAGCGGACCATCTGGATCCAGCACGACGAGTTGATTATCGGCAACCAGGCCAGCGAAGTGCGCGCCGCACCGATTTTCCCGGAATATACCGTCAGTTGGATAGAGAATGAAATCGATGACCTGGCGGACCGACCCGGTGCGGGCTTTGCCGTCAGCGAAGAGAATAAGCGGGTTCTGCACGAGATCTGCCCCTGGTGGCGCGGCCAGACGGTGCAGGATCGCTGCTACGGCATGTTTACCGATGAACAGCAGGCGCTGCTGGCCACCGGGATTATCAAAGCCGAAGGCAATATGACCTCCGGTGACGCCCATCTGGCGGTCAATTTCCCGCTGTTGCTGGAAAAAGGGCTGGACGGTCTGCGCCACAAGGTCGATGAACGCCGGTCGCGGATCAACCTCACCCGGCTCGACGACCTCCACGGCGAGCAGTTTTTAAAAGCCATTGATATCACCCTGGCCGCGGTCAGCCAGCATATTGAACGCTTTGCGGATCTGGCCCGCAAAATGGCCGGGACAGAAACCCGTAGCGCACGTCGGGATGAACTGCTGACCATCGCCGAAAACTGCGATCTGATCGCCCATGAGCCGCCGAGAACCTTCTGGCAGGCGCTACAGCTCTGCTACTTTATCCAGCTACTGCTGCAGGTGGAGTCCAACGGTCATTCGGTCTCCTTTGGCCGGATGGACCAGTACCTCTACCCCTGGTACCGCCGCGACGTGGAGCTGGCGGCATCCCTTGAGCGCGAGCAGGCTATCGAACTGCTGCAAAGCTGCTGGCTGAAGCTGCTGGAGGTCAATAAAATCCGCTCCGGCTCCCACTCCAAAGCCTCGGCGGGCAGCCCGCTGTATCAGAATGTGACCATCGGCGGCCAGCAACTGACTGACGGTCAGCCGTCGGATGCGGTGAACCCGCTCTCATACGCTATTCTGGAATCCTGCGGCCGTCTGCGCTCGACCCAGCCGAACCTCAGCGTTCGCTACCATGCAGGAATGAGCAACGATTTCCTCGACGCCTGCGTGCAGGTGATCCGCTGCGGCTTCGGGATGCCCGCCTTTAACAATGACGAAATTGTGATCCCGGAATTTATTAAGCTCGGCGTGGAGCCGCAGGACGCGTATGACTATGCCGCCATCGGCTGTATTGAAACCGCCGTCGGCGGCAAGTGGGGGTATCGCTGCACAGGGATGAGCTTTATTAATTTCGCCAGGGTGATGCTGGCCTCGCTGGAGGGCGGGCGCGACGCCACCAGCGGCAAGATCTTCCTGCCGCAGGAGAAAGCGCTGTCGGTAGCAAACTTCGCTCACTTCGACGAGGTGCTGGCGGCCTGGGATAGCCAGATCCGCTACTACACCCGTAAATCGATTGAAATTGAATATGTCGTCGACACCATGCTGGAGGAGAACGCCCACGATATTCTCTGCTCGGCGCTGGTGGATGACTGCATCGAACGGGCCAAAAGCATCAAACAGGGTGGTGCAAAATATGACTGGGTCTCCGGTCTGCAGGTCGGTATCGCCAACCTCGGCAACAGTCTGGCTGCGGTGAAAAAGCTGGTGTTTGAACAGGGTACGATTGGCCAACAGGAACTGGCCGAGGCGCTGGCGGCGGACTACGAAGGGCTGACCCACGAACAGCTGCGCCAGCGCTTAATTAACGGCGCACCAAAATACGGCAACGACGACGACAACGTTGACCTGCTCCTGACCCGCGCCTATCAGACCTATATTGACGAGCTGAAGCAGTATCAAAATCCGCGTTATGGTCGGGGTCCCGTCGGCGGCACTTACTATGCCGGCACCTCCTCAATCTCGGCCAACGTCCCCTTTGGCGCCGCCACCATGGCCACCCCGGACGGACGCAAGGCCACCACTCCGCTGGCAGAAGGGGCCAGCCCGGCCTCCGGGACCGACCATCTCGGTCCGACGGCGGTAATCGGTTCTGTCGGGAAGCTGCCGACCGGCGCGATTCTGGGTGGCGTGCTGCTGAATCAGAAACTTAACCCGTCCACGCTGGATAACGACAGCGACCGCCAGAAGCTGATGATCCTGCTGCGTACCTTCTTTGAAGTGCACAAAGGCTGGCATATCCAGTACAACATCGTGTCACGCGATACCCTGCTGGAAGCCAAAAAGCATCCGGACCAGTACCGGGATCTGGTGGTGCGCGTCGCCGGTTACTCGGCCTTCTTCACCGCCCTGTCACCCGATGCGCAGGACGATATTATCGCCCGTACGGAACACGTTTTATAAGCACGCGGCGAGGGGAACAGGGTTCCCCTCGCCCACTTTCATATGAAATAAATTTTTGCATTCCCTCCTGCGGTAACTAGAATATCCCGCGTCGCAGTTACATTCAGGAGTACAATGTATGACCGTAAAAGTTATCGTCACGGATATGGACGGAACTTTCCTTGATGACGCCAAGCAGTACGACCGCCAGCGCTTCCTGGCCCAGTTTGCTCAGCTAAAAGCACGCGGGATCGAATTTGTCGTCGCCAGCGGGAATCAGTACTACCAGCTCATCTCCTTCTTCCCGGAAATCAAAGATCAAATCTCCTTCGTTGCCGAGAACGGTGCGCTGGTCTTCGAGCACGGCCAGCAGCTGTTCCACGGGGAGCTGACGCGCCATGAATCTCAGGTGGTGATCGGTGAACTGCTGAAGGATAAAAACCTTAACTTTGTCGCCTGCGGCCTGAAAAGTGCCTGGATAAGCGATACCGCGCCGGACCATTTTGTCGAGCTGATGTCCCACCACTATCATCGACTGGCGCGTATCCGCGATTATCAGGATATCGACGATACCCTGTTTAAGTTCTCCCTGAACCTGCCGGATGATGAAATCCCGCTGCTGGTCGACAAACTGCATGTTGCTCTCGACGGTATTATGAAGCCGGTCACCAGCGGCTTTGGCTTTATCGATTTGATTATCCCCGGCCTGCATAAAGCCAACGGCATCAGCCGTCTGCTCAAGCGCTGGCAGATCTCCCCTCAGGAATGCGTCGCTATCGGCGACAGCGGCAACGATGCCGAAATGCTGAAGCTGGTGAAGTACTCTTTTGCCATGGGTAACGCCGCCCCGGCGATTAAAGAGATCGCCACGTATTCCGCCGATAACAATAATCATCATGGCGCGCTGAACGTGATTCAGGCCGTGCTCGACGGCGAAGCGCCGTTCGCTGACTGATTGCCTCCGCCGGAGCGCCCGCTCCGGCTGCTTTACCTTTCTGTGAACCCCATCAATTCTTTAAACTTGCATTAACCATTCTTTAACTTATATTACCCATACGAAATGCAAATGACTTTCGAATGAAAGAAAAGTGAGGTCAGTATGGCTATAACCTTTACTCATGAAACGCTGCCGGCAGATCACAAGGCGGCGATTCGTCAGATGAAACAGCACCTGCGGGCGCAGATCGGCGATGTCGAGGCAGTTTTTGAACGCCTGAGCGCCCGTATTGCCGCCCGCGTGGATGAAATCGAAGCCCTGAAAGCCGCGGGCGATCCGGTCTGGCCCATTATTCCTGCGGCGGATATTACTGAAGGCAAGGTGAGCGAAGCACAAAAGGCCTTGATCAAACGCCGGGGCTGCGCGGTGATCAAAGGGCACTTCCCGCGTCAGCAGGCTCTGGACTGGGATCGATCCATGCTGGATTACCTGGATCTCAACCGCTTCGATGAGGTCTATAAAGGCCCCGGAGACAGCTTTTTCGGCTCGCTGGAGGCGTCGCGCCCGGAAATTTTCCCGATTTACTGGTCCCAGGCGCAGATGCAGGCCCGCCAGAGTGACGAAATGGCCGCGGCGCAGTCGTTTCTGAATCGTCTGTGGCGCTTCGACAGCGAAGGGAAACAGTGGTTTAACCCGGACGTCAGCGTGATCTACCCGGACCGTATCCGCCGCCGCCCGCCGGGCACCACCTCGAAGGGACTCGGCGCCCATACGGATTCCGGTGCGCTGGAGCGCTGGCTGCTGCCCGCCTGGCAGCAGGTGTTCGCCAGCGTCTTTAACGGCGATATTGAGCAGTACGATCCCTGGAATGCGGCCCACCGCACCGACGTGGAAGAGTACACGGTGGATAACACCACCAAATGTTCGGTCTTCCGCACCTTCCAGGGCTGGACGGCGCTGTCGGATATGATCCCCGGTCAGGGACTGCTGCACGTGGTGCCGATCCCGGAAGCGATGGCGTACGTTCTGCTGCGCCCGCTGCTGAGCGACGTGCCGGAGGACGAACTCTGCGGCGTCGCGCCGGGTAGGGTTCTGCCCATTTCTGAACGCTGGCATCCGCTGCTGATGCGCGCCCTGACGTCGATTCCAGCGCTGGAAGCCGGGGATTCGGTCTGGTGGCACTGCGATGTAATCCACGCAGTGGCGGCGGTCGATAACCAGCAGGGCTGGGGCAACGTGATGTATATTCCCGCCGCCCCGATGTGCGAGAAAAACCTGGCCTATGCCCACAAGGTAAAACAGGCCCTGGAGCAGGGTGCTTCGCCGGGCGATTTCCCGCGTGAGAACTACGAAAGCGACTGGTCAGGCCGCTTTACCCTGAGCGATCTCAATATTCACGGCAGACGCGCGCTGGGCATCGAGGTTTAAACGTCGTACAGCCCTTCCCGCTCAACGGCGGTGCGTCGCGGTCCCGGACGTATCCGCCGTACCGACTCCCGCACCGCCAGGGTGCCGTTCAGTAGCAGAGAGCCGACCGTCGCCTGCGGGCGAATCAGCCGCTGCTGGAGCAGATGCACCGCCTCCACCCCCAGCTCATCGCGAGGAACATGCACCGCCGTTAAGGGGACATCCTGAATCGCCGCGAGATTAAAGGCGTCGATACTCATCACCGACACATCCTGCGGCACTCGCAGCCCTCGTTCCTGCAAGGCGCGAACGGTCCCTTCCGCCATAAAATCCCCGCCCACCAGAAACGCGGTCGGCGGCGTTTTATGCGCCGGAACATCCAGCCACTCCGCCACCCGCTGCCGGGCTTCTCGGGCGCTAAAGCTGGGGACGGTGATCAGATCCCGCTTGCTCTGAAAACGCAGGTTTTGCCGCAGCCAGGCCTCTTTAATGCCCGCCAGACGCAGGTCCATGGTGTAGCGACGCAGACACATCACGTTGACCACCTCACGATGGCCCATCTCAAACAGATAGCGGGCCGCAAACTCCCCGATAGTCCGGTGATCCGGCGCAATAGAGGGCAGACGCATCCGGGTATCGCGGCAGTTGATCAGCACGCAGGGGATCGCCAGATCCGCCGCCAGATCGTGAATATGCGGATCGTCGATGCCCAGCAGGATCGCCGCCTGCGTTTCCGGCGACTTCATCCGCGCCAGAAATTCATTGGCATCGCTGTCCAGCTCTTCCAGCGCGCAGTAGCGAAGACGTACCTCGTGCGGGTCCAGCGCCTTGTTAATGCTCTGAATCACCCGGTAATAGAAGATATCAGAGCGTTCGTCGAACGCCCGCTGTGGGGCAAAAACCAGCAGGTTATTGAGCAGCAGTCGCCCGGCGGCGATCCCCTCCATAACGCCAAGATCGCGGGCGCAGGCCAGCACGGCGACTCTGGCTTTTTCACTGGTATTGGCTTTGCCCGCCAGCACCCGGGAAACGGTGCTGGTCGACAGGTTGGTCTGCCGGGCAATCTCGGCGATTTTCAGCTTTTTATTCATTCTGTGATCTTGCTCCGTTTGCCTGATGGGAAAATTTTCATGAGCTGAAAACCCTGTCATAGATAAGCAAGGGAGGAGTTTGCCTTTTTTTCTCCGCCCTTTATGAGAATCCTTGCACAGAATCCGCTTTGGCCGACCGGTTTTCTCACCTAACGTAAACCTGTCGTACAACTTCCATACTAGTTGTATGCGTGATTTAAAAAAAACCGTAAAAAAAATCATCACGCGAAGCCGTTCGGTATAACACATTCCAACGGCGCGCTTCGACTTCCCTACAAGAAGATGAGCGGAGTAAAGAATGAGTCAGGGTATTAATAATGAAATGGCGGTCGGCAAGAGTCGCCGGGTAGTGAAAAAATTACGCTGGTGGATCTTAGTGCTGTTTCTGTTTGGCGTGACGGTGAACTACATCACCCGTAACTCGCTGGGCATTCTGGCCCCGGAACTGAAAACCAGCCTCGGGATCACCACCGAACAGTACTCCTGGATTGTCGGCGCATTTCAGCTGGCCTACACCATTTTCCAGCCTCTGTGCGGCTGGCTGATTGACGTGATTGGTCTGAAAGTCGGCTTTATGGTATGCGCTATTATCTGGGCGCTGGCCTGTATTTTCCACGCCGGCGCGGGGAGCTGGATCCAGCTGGCGATTTTGCGCTTTACCATGGGCGCATCGGAAGCCGCGGCGACCCCAGCGAACGCCAAAACCCTGGGCGAATGGTTCCCGAAATCGGAACGTCCGGTCGCCGCTGGCTGGGCGGGCGTGGGCTTCTCCATCGGCGCGATGCTGGCCCCGCCGATTATCTATTTTGCTCACGCCTCTTTTGGCTGGCAGGGCGCGTTTATGTTTACCGGCGTGCTGGCGCTGCTGTGGGTGATCCTGTGGTGGGCGTTTTACCACAACCCGGATAAACACCCGAATCTGAGCAAAGAGGAACTGGCGTTTATTCAGCAGGATAACGAACCGCCAGCGGTCAAACTCCCCTTCCTTACCGCCCTGAAAACCGTCTCGAAAAATAAGCGCTTTTACGGTATCGCCATCCCGGCCTTTATGGCGGAACCTGCCTGGGCCGTGCTCAGCTTCTGGGTGCCGCTCTATCTGGCGAAAGAGCACGGGATGGATCTGAAACAGATCGCCATGTTTGCCTGGCTGCCGTTCCTCGCCGCCGACCTCGGCAGTATCGCCAGCGGCTATCTGACCAAAGTCTATACCCGCTGGTTTGGCTGTACCCGCGTGAATTCGGTGGTGGCCAGCTCGGTGACCGGCGCATTTCTGATGATCTCCTTAGGTCTGGTGGCTGTCACCCGCGACCCCTATATCACCATCGCGCTGATCTCGATTGGCGGCTTCGGCCACCAGATTATCTCCTGCATGCTCAGCGCGCTGGTGGTCGAGTCCTTTGATAAAGGCCAGATGGCGACCGTTAACGGGATGCGCGGCTCCGCCGCCTGGATCGCCAGTTTCCTCTTCTCTCTGCTGATCGGGGTGACCGCCGACAAAATCGGCTTCAACCCGCTGTTTATCGCCATGGGCTTTTTTGACCTGATTGGCGCGTTTTTCCTGGTGGCATTTATTGCTGAACGTCGCGCCAAGCGCGCATGATTATGGATGTCTGATATGAAAACATTGAAGAACTGGACCCTGCAAAAACAGGCGGCTCACCACGTTGAACTGCGGGTCGACGGGCAGCACACTTTCTGCCTGTACGTGCTGGAAGAGAATCTGTTTCGCGTGCTGCTAAAACGCAACGGCGAGCTGGCGCTGGACCGCACCTGGAGTATTGCCCCGGCCGAGGATGTACCATTTGAAGGCCGCCCGCGCGAGGGTCTGTCCGGCTTTAGCCTCCCGGCCTGGACCCTGGAGCAGCAGGACGACACGCTGACGGTGCAGAGCGCACGTCTGCGGGTCACCGTCCACCAGCCTCTGTGGCTGGAGTGGCACTACCTGAATGACGACGGCGAGTGGCTGTGGCTGGCTGCCGACCGTCCGACCAGCGCCTATCTGCTTAACGCCCACGGCGACGGCGTGGCGCACTACCAGCGTCGCCGGGCCGATGAACGCTATTATGGTCTCGGCGAAAAGGCCGGTAATCTTCAGCGCACCGGCCGACGCTTTGAGATGCGCAATCTCGATGCGATGGGCTATAACGCGGTCAGCACCGACCCGCTGTACAAGCATATTCCCTTTACCATTACCCGCCGGGATGATGTCAGCTTTGGCCTGTTCTACGACAACCTGAGCAGCTGCTGGCTGGATCTGGGCAATGAGATCGACAACTACCACACCGCCTACCGCCGCTGGCAGGCTGAAGCGGGCGATATTGATTACTATCTGTTTACCGGCGAGCGGGTACTGGACGTCAGCAAGGCGTTTGTACGCCTGACCGGGAAAACCCTGTTCGGCCCGAAATGGAGCCTCGGCTACAGCGGCTCAACCATGCACTACACCGACGCGCCAGATGCCCAGAACCAGCTGATGAACTTTATCCGCCTCTGCGAAGAGCATGCCCTGCCCTGCGACTCGTTCCAGCTCTCGTCCGGCTATACCTCCATTAACGGCAAGCGCTACGTCTTTAACTGGAACTATGACAAGGTGCCGCAGCCGAAGGTCATGAGCCAGGCGTTCCACGACGCCGGACTGAAGCTGGCGGCCAATATCAAACCCTGCCTGCTACAGGATCATCCCCGCTATAACGAAGTGGCAGAAAAGGGCCTGTTTATTCGCGACTCTGAAACCGACGCCCCGGAACGTTCCAGCTTCTGGGATGACGAAGGCTCTAACCTCGACTTCACCAATCCGCAAACTATCGAATGGTGGCAGAACGGCGTCACCACTCAGCTGCTGGAGATGGGGATCGACTCAACCTGGAATGATAATAACGAGTTTGAAGTGTGGGACGGCGAGGCTCGCTGTCACGGCTTTGGCAGCGAGATTGCGATCAAGCATATCCGTCCGGTGATGCCGCTGCTGATGATGCGGGCATCGCTGGAAGCACAGCAGCGTTTTGCTCCGCAAAAACGCCCCTTCCTGATCTCCCGCTCCGGCTGCGCCGGGATGCAGCGCTACGTCCAGACCTGGAGCGGCGATAACCGCACCAGCTGGGATACGCTGCGCTACAACACCCGTATGGGTCTGGGGATGAGCCTGTCGGGCCTCTACAATATCGGCCACGACGTCGGCGGTTTCTCCGGCAACAAGCCGGACGCGGAACTGTTTATCCGCTGGGTACAGAACGGGGTGATGCATCCGCGCTTTACCATCCACTCCTGGAACGATGACCAGACGGTTAATGAACCCTGGATGTATCCGGCGGTGACTCCGGCGATCCGCGCGGCCATTCAGCTACGCTATCGTCTGCTGCCCTATCTCTACACTCTGTTGTGGCAGGCGCACGCCGACGACGAGCCGATGCTGCGTCCGACCTTCCTCGACCACGAGCACGACGCGCAGACCTTCGAGGAGTGCGATGACTTTATGCTTGGCCGGGATCTGCTGGTTGCCAGCGTTGTCGAGCCGGATCAGCGCCAGCGCCGGATCTGGCTGCCGGAAAATACCCACGGCTGGTACGATTTTTACAGCAGCGCCTGGTATAGCGGCGGTCAGTGGGTCACCCTCGATGCCCCGCTGGAAAAACTGCCCCTGCTGGTCCGCGCCGGTGCAGGTCTGCCGCTGAGCGAGCGCCTGGCCCATGTCGACTCGGCTGCCGACACGACCCGCGAGCTAAAACTCTTCCCGCTCAAAGGCACGGGTAGCACTGAAGGGCTGCTGTTTGAAGATGACGGTGAATCCTGGGGCTACCGGACCGGCAACGCCCTGTGGCTGACCTGGCAAATGGAATGCACGGCAACAAGCATCAACCTGACGCTCTCAACGCGCGGCGACTACCGTCCGGGATGGGGCACGCTGAAGGTGGCATTGCCTGAAGGGGAAAAAAGGACGCTGCTGATTAACGGTGAAGCCGGAAAGGAATGGCAACTGAGCTAGCCTGATAGGTCGCACTGCAGGTGCACGGATGGCACCTGCAGCACGAAGAAGAACGGATTACGCGTCAACACCTTTGGTACGCAGGTAGTCTTCGTAGTTGCCAGTAAAGTCGATCACTTTGGTCGGCGTAATTTCGATCACACGCGTCGCCAGAGAGCTCACGAACTCACGGTCATGCGAGACAAACACCAGGGTACCCTGATACATCTCCAGCGCCATGTTCAGTGACTCGATAGATTCCATATCCAGGTGGTTGGTCGGTTCGTCCATTATCAGGATATTCGGTTTTTCCATCATCAGTTTACCGAACAGCATACGGCCTTTCTCACCACCGGACAGCACCTTCGCAGGCTTTTTGATATCGTCCTGGCTGAACAGCAGACGACCCAGAATACCGCGCACGGCCTGCTCGTCATCGCCTTCCTGTTTCCACTGGCTCATCCAGTCGAAGACCGTCAGGTCATTTTCGAACTCATACTCATGGTCCTGCGCGTAATAGCCAATCTGCGCGTTTTCAGACCATTTAACGGTGCCGTTGTCAGGCTGTGATTCGCCCACCAGTGCTTTCACCAGGGTCGATTTACCCACGCCGTTAGCCCCGAGGATGGCGACTTTCTCGCCAACTTCCAGCAGCAGATTGACATTTTTAAATAGCGGGCCGTTATCAAAGCCTTTGGTGAGGGCTTCCACTTCCAGCGCGTTACGGAACAGTTTCTTGTCCTGCTCGAAGCGAATAAACGGGTTCTGACGGCTGGACGCTTTGACTTCATCCAGCTTAATCTTATCGATCTGACGGGCACGTGAGGTCGCCTGACGGGATTTCGAGGCGTTGGCGCTAAAGCGGCTGACGAAGGATTGCAGGTCGGCAATCTGCGCTTTTTTCTTGGCGTTATCGGACAGCAGACGCTCACGCGCCTGGGTGGCAGCGGTCATATATTCGTCGTAGTTGCCCGGATAGACGCGCAGCTCGCCGTAGTCGAGATCGGCCATATGGGTGCAGACCATATTCAGGAAGTGACGGTCGTGCGAAATGATAATCATAGTGCTGTCACGATCGTTCAGCGTCTGTTCCAGCCAGCGAATGGTGTCAATGTCCAGGTTGTTCGTCGGCTCATCGAGCAGCAGAATTTCTGGATTGGAGAACAGCGCCTGCGCCAGCAGAACACGCAGCTTCCAGCCCGGCGCCACTTCGCTCATCAGGCCGTAATGCTGCTCAACCGGAATCCCCACGCCCAGCAGCAGTTCGCCGGCACGAGACTCGGCAGAGTAGCCGTCCATCTCGCCGTACAGCACTTCGAGATCGGCCACTTTATAGCCGTCTTCTTCGCTCATTTCCGCGAGACCGTAAATGCGGTCACGCTCCTGCTTCACTTCCCACAGTTCGCCGTGGCCCATAATGACCGTGTCGAGAACGGTGAAGTTTTCAAACGCAAACTGATCCTGGCGCAGTTTACCGATGCGCTCGTTAGGATCGAGAGAGACGTTACCCAAGGTCGGCTCCAGATCGCCGCCGAGGATCTTCATAAAGGTGGATTTACCGCTGCCGTTGGCGCCAATCAGACCGTAACGGTTGCCGCCGCCAAACTTGACGGAGATGTTCTCAAATAGCGGCTTGCTGCCGAACTGCATGGTGACGTTGCTGCTTACTAACACGGTAATATCCTGAAAAAGTGTGATGAACGCGGCATTATGCCATTAGATGGCGCATTTTTCACGGGCAGCGGCACAATTCGGTATAACTTTTGCCCGCAGCCTGCGGCATACTGCCGCGTGAGTGTAAGGAAGCCTCACCCATTCTCACCCGCGAAACAGGAAAGGAACCGATGACCAGACTTTCACAACATCCCGCATTTCTGCCGCTGCAGGGCGGAATTAACTTCCGCGATATGGGCGGCCAGCGCGGCGCTGACGGGCGCGAAATCCGCAAAGGAAAGCTGCTGCGTTCCGGCGCGCTGCACCAGGTGACGCCGGAGGATCTCAGCTATCTCGGTACGATCCCGCTTAGCGTGGTGCTGGATTACCGCGATCCCTCCGAGGTCAGCCGCAGCCCCAACCGCCTGAGCGTCAACGCACGCTATATCAACGCCCCGGCCAACCCGCTGACGACCGACGCCAGCGCGAAAATCACCGCGTTTTCGGCAGATAAACTGGATGAGGTCGACGGCGAGCAGTACATGCTGGAACTCTACCGCCAGCTGCCGTTTAATAATCCGGCCTATAAGCAGCTGGCGCAGCTGCTGACGAATCCCTTTGACGGCGCCCTGCTTCAGCACTGCGCGGTCGGCAAAGATCGTACCGGCGTCGGTTCGGCGCTGACGCTGTTAACCCTCGGCTGCGACAGCGCGACGGTGATGGAAGAGTATCTGCTGACCCACGGGATGTTGACCCAGGTCGAAGAGGAGATCGTTGGCTGGCTCGGCGACGAACTGAGCGACCGCGCACGCCATAATCTGTCAAATTTGCTGACGGTGCGCGAGTCTTACCTGAGCGCGGCCCTTGAGGCGATCCTCCAGCGTTACCCCAGTACGGATGCCTGGCTTGAGCAGGAGTATCAGCTGACGCCCGCCGTGCGCGCTGAGATCCAGTCCCGCCTGCTGGCAGAGTAAAATCCCTGACGGGGCGGCAACGCCCCGCTTTCCTGTCGTCCTAATTTTCCCCGTCCGCGCCTGCCCGCCGCTACACTAAAAATAACAGTGAAAAAATGTGATTTAATACACATCTGAATTCCCTGTTTACGGGAATGCACATATAATGCGCTCCTATCGACTGTCTGAATTCTCAAACAACCGCCCGTGTGGCGTCTGGCACTTCTCACAACATGAATATGAAATTAACAACGCTTTTCGCGGCGGCTTTTGCTGTTATGGGCTTTTGCAACACCGCATCTGCAGTCACCTATCCGCTTCCGACCGACGGAAGCCGCGTTATTGGTCAGAACCAGGTCATCACCGTGCCGGAAGGCAACACCCAGCCGCTGGAGTATTTTGCGGCCGAGTATCAGATGGGCCTCTCTAACCTGCTGGAAGCTAACCCGGGCGTTGATGCCTACCTGCCAAAAGCCGGTAGCGTGCTCAATATCCCTCAGCAGCTGATCCTGCCGGATACCGTTCACGAAGGCATTGTGATCAACAGTGCTGAAATGCGCCTCTATTACTACCCGAAAGGCACCAACACGGTGATCGTGCTGCCTATCGGTATCGGCCAGCTGGGTAAAGATACCCCGATTAACTGGACCACCAAGGTTGAGCGTAAGAAAGCGGGCCCGACCTGGACCCCGACCGCCAAAATGCACGCGGAATACCGCGCTGCGGGCGAGCCGCTGCCTGCGGTTGTTCCGGCCGGCCCGGATAACCCGATGGGTCTGTACGCGCTCTATATCGGTCGTCTGTACGCCATCCACGGCACCAACGCCAACTTCGGTATCGGCCTGCGCGTCAGCCACGGCTGCGTGCGTCTACGTAACGACGATATCAAATTCCTGTTCGAGAATGTGCCGGTCGGCACCCGCGTTCAGTTTATTGATGAGCCGGTAAAAGCCACTACCGAGCCGGATGGTTCCCGCTATATCGAGGTTCACAACCCGCTCTCCACCACCGAAGCGCAGTTTAACGGCGACGAAAACGTGCCGGTAACCCTGACCAAAGTGGTGCAGAAAGTGACTGACCAGCAGGACGTTGAGCAGACCATCGTCGATCAGGCGATTCAGGCCCGCTCCGGGATGCCGGTTCGTCTGAACTGATTTTCAACCGATAAAGACAAGGCGGGCCTGATGGCCCGCCTTTTTTATGGCTTATCCGCGCAGCTGCTGGCGACGGTATTCCCCCTGACGCTCCAGCATCCAGCCGGGATATTCCCGCGGCAGTACGCTGACCGCATCAAGCATACGCAGCTCCTCTTCGCTGAGACGCACCGCCGTCGAGGCAAGGTTATCCTCCAGCTGTTCAGGCCGTTTCGCGCCGATAATCACGCTACTGACCACCGGCTGATGCAGCAGCCAGGCCAGCGCAATCTGCGCCACCGAAACGCCTTTGCTATCGGCAATGGTGCGCATGACGTCCACGCAGTCAAAGGCGCGATCTCGCTGTACCGGCGGGAAATCGAAGGTCTGACGGCGGCCTCCGGTTTCGCTTTCGCCATCGCGGCCATATTTACCGCTGAGCAGGCCTCCGGCCAGCGGACTCCAGACCAGCAGCCCGACCCCTTCGCTTTGCATCATCGGCACCAGCTCCCGCTCCAGATCGCGTCCGGCAATGGTGTAATAAGCCTGCAGGGAGGAAAAACGCGCCAGCCCGCGACGTTCCGAGATGCCCAGCGCCTTCGCAATTTGCCAGGCGGCCCAGTTGGAGACGCCGATATAGCGCACCAGTCCCTGCTGGACCAGGCTGTCCAGGGCGTAGAGCATCTCCTCCATCGGCGTGGCGGGATCGAAACCGTGAAGCTGATAGAGATCGAGGTGGTCGAGCTGTAGACGGCGCAGGCTCTCTTTCACCCCGGAGAGAATGTGATAGCGCGAGCTGCCCCGGGAGTTGACCCCTGCGGTGCCGGTTTCGCCAAACACTTTGCTGGCAACGACCACGTTTTCACGGGGGATTTTCAGGTTTTTTAGCGCCTGGCCGGTGATGATTTCCGAGCGTCCGTCGGAGTAAACATCGGCGGTGTCGATAATATTGATCCCGGCATCCAGCGCCTGACCCACCAGACGCTCGGCGTCGTTCTGTCGTAGCTGGCCGATCTGTCCCCACATCCCGTCTTCCCCGCCAAACGTCATGGTGCCGAGGCAGAGTTCGGAAACAAACAGACCGGTATGACCTAACTTGTGATAACGCATAGGGAAGCTCCTGAATAAAGGTTTTCGTGAGTGCCCTATAGTTATAACGATTACGGACAGGTCGCGAATGTGCGGTTCCTGCCCGTTTCTTGCCCGATCCTCTGAATGTGAGGTTTAGCGCAGCACCAGCAGCAGTAAATAGCCGGTGGTCGCCGCCCACAGCAGCATGGGAATGGAGTAGAGATGGAATCGCCACCAGATGCGACGATCGTTGGCCATCCGCAGGGCGATAAGGTTCGCCAGCGAGCCGGGCAGCAGACCAAATCCGCCAATATTGACGGCCCAGGCCAGCAGCGTGGAGGGAGGAACCGTGTTCAGCAGTAGAATGGTGGACGGCACGTTGCTAATCACCTGCGACAGGCCAATCGCGGTCAGCCACAGTCCGGGCGCGGGCAGCTCGCCCACCTGCTGCAGCACCGCGTTCAGCGCCGGGAGCTGGGTCATGAGATGGACATCGATAAACATGGCGATAAACACCAGCAGCAGCGTCCAGTCGACGCTCAGTACCACCCGTCGCGCCAGCAGCAGAAAACCAGCCGTCACCAGCGCCAGCCCCCACAGTTCCTGCTTCAGTTCCAGAGAGAACAAAAACAGCACATAAAAGGCCAGGCAGCTCCAGACCAGCTTCGGCTGCCATTCCGGTGTCAGGTCGCTGCTCTGGAAGCGCAGGGCTTTTGCCGGGAAGCAGAACCAGCACAGCACCAGCAGCGTCGCCATCATCGCCACCGCCAGCGGCAGCATCTGCGCGCTAAAGGCGGTGAAGGACAAGCCGGAGCGTCCCCACAGCAGGATATTTTGCGGATTGCCAATCGGCGTCAGCAGCGAACCGGCGTTCACCGCCAGCGCCTCGAAGATAATCAGCCGGTTGACGGGAATGGCGCACCACTTCTTCAGAGTCAGAGTCAGCGGCACCACGATAAACAGTGCCACATCGTTGGTCAGAAAGGTCGACAGCAGCGCGGCGGCCAGCACCATAAAGAGGGCCAGGGAGCGCTCATGGGTAAAGCGTCGGGCCATCCGCCGCCCGAGCACGTCAAAGTAGCCGCTCTGCTCCACGCCTTTGGTCAGCAGCATCAGCCCGCTGAGGGTAATAATGGTGTGCCAGTCGATGGCCTTTGGCCAGTGCTGCGGGGCGAAGGGCACCGCAAGGCTTAGGGCAATACCGATAAGAATTAACAGATGAAGAAACCGATCGCGCACCAGGGTGCGCAGAAAAGGCAGACTCATTCTGTCGCGGGACCGTATTTCTGGGTGAACTCGCTAAATTTTTGCAGCGTCTCCTGGCTGACGTGGTGTTCCATCCCTTCCGCATCGCGGCGGGCGGTTTCCGGGCTGACGCCCAGCACCAGCAAAAAGTTTTCCACAATCTGATGACGTTCGCGGCTTTCCTGAGCCAGCTTTTCGCCTTCCGGCGTTAAAAATACGCCGCGCCACGGGATCTGCTCGATAAGCCCTACCGACGCCAGACGCTTCAGCATCTTGGCAACCGTCGGCTGAGAAACCCCCAGACGCGCGGCCATATCCACCTGGCGCGCTTCGCCCACCTCGCGGATCAGATCGGAGATCAGCTCAACGTAATCATCTATCAGCTCCCGACGGTGCGCTTCGCGGACCTGGCGAAAGCCTTCAACGTGCTCTTCGACATCAACTAATTGCGTCACTTTTTTTGTTATGGACTGACCTGTGCGACGGCTCATTGTGCTTCCTCATCCGGTTGACGCAACCCGGCGTCATAAGTAAAGAGCGCACAGTGTAAACCAGAGTCACGAAAGGACAAAAAATTAACGTTTTAGCCATAGCTATAAAATATAGCCTGTGCTATATCTGTATGTAATGCAGACATCCTTAGCTGTAAAAACCCGCAATAAACAGGAGGTCTCTTATGAACGAGTTCCGGAGGTGTATAAACGTGTTTAGTCATTCCCCCTTTAAAGTGCGTTTGATGCTGCTGAACATGCTGTGCGATCTGATCGGCGGCAAACCGCAGCAGGACGATAAACCTTCCAAATAAAAGCGGCGTCGCGGTACGCCGCTTCATTTTTCTGTCATTTTTACCGGCTAAGCTTGCCCGTAACGCAGTTTCCCTTCGCTATTTGTCGATTTTGTAATCATTCTCTCAAAACAATTCCTTATGAAGGATTGACCTTCTGACAGCCCGGCACTATCTTCGTGCAGCCCTGCAATATTGCGGCTCGCAGATGCGGACCTCCTTCCCTCTTCCACGCACTGTCCGGCAGGTTTGACCCTCGACGCCAGGGTAAGCACATGGCGTTTTACGATCGTGACATATGAATCTAACCCTGAAAGAATCGCTGGCAGCCCGCGGCCTGACCCTGAGCCCGTGGACCGGTTTTTATTTTTTACAGTCATTACTGATTAACCTGGCGCTGGGTTACCCCTTCAGCCTGCTGTATGCCGTGGCCACGACCTGCGTCCTGCTTCTGCTGTGGCGCTACGCCCCCGGCGTGCAGAAATGCCTGCTCGGCCTCTATTCGCTGGTCGCCGCCAGCTATTACCCGTTTGGTCAGGCCTACGGCGCGCCAAACTTTAATACGCTGCTGGCACTGCACTCCACTAACCTGGAGGAATCTACGGAGATCATGACGATCTTCCCGTGGTACAGCTACGTAGTGGCGCTCTTTATCTTTGCCCTGGGCGTTAAGGCCGTGCGCCGTCGCCCCACGGAAAAAGCGCGCTGGAACCGGTTTGATAGCCTTTGTCTGCTGGTCGCCGCAGCGGCGATTTTTGTCACGCCGGTGCAGAACCTGGCCTGGGGCGGCGTCTTTAAGCTGAAAGATACTGGCTACCCCATGTTCCGCTTCGTCAAGGATATCGCGGTCAATCATCGTGAAGTGCAGGAAGAGCAGGCGCGGATGGCGGAACTGTCGACCATGAAGGATACCTGGACGGTCACGGCCGTGAAGCCGCGCTATCACACCTATGTGGTGGTGATCGGCGAAAGCGCACGCCGCGATGCCCTCGGTGCCTTTGGCGGTCACTGGAACAACACGCCGTTTGCCAGCGCGGTCAACGGTACCCTGTTTACCGACTATATTGCCGCCAGCGGCTCGACGCAGAAATCCCTGGGCCTGACCCTGAACCGGGTGGTGGACGGCAAGCCACAGTACCAGGATAACGTTGTCACCCTGGCGAACCGCGCAGGTTTCCAGACCTGGTGGTTCTCTAATCAGGGGCAGATTGGCGAGTACGATACGGCGATTGCCAGCATCGCCAAACGCGCAGACGAAGTACACTTCCTGAAAAGCGGGAATTTTGAAGCGGATAAAAATACCCAGGATGAGGCGCTGTTAAAGATGACCGCACAGGTCTTTGAGACGCAGCGTACGCAGCCGCAGCTGATCGTTCTGCACCTGATGGGATCGCATCCACAGGCCTGCGATCGCACCCAGGGAAAATACGCGGATTTTGTCCAGTCGAAGGAAACGTCCTGCTATCTCTACACCATGACCCAGACCGATGCGCTGCTCGGCAAGCTGTATGACCAGCTGCGCAACACCGGGGACAGCTTCTCAATGGTCTATTTTTCCGACCACGGGCTGGCGTTTAAAGAGCGCGGCACCGACGTGCAGTATCTGGCGCACGACGATAAGTATCAGCAGAACTTCCAGGTTCCCTTTATGGTGCTGTCCAGCGATGACAAAGCCCACCGGGTGATTAAAGCTCGCCGCTCGGCCAATGACTTTTTAGGTTTCTTCTCCCAGTGGACCGGTATCGCCACCAAAGAGATTAAGAACCGCTACCGGTTTATGTCAGAACAGAAGGCCGGACCGATTACGATCACCAACTTCCGTCTGCAGAAAGTCGACTATACCCACCTCGGGACCGATATTTTCGAGACCCGCAGCCGCTAAGTTTCAGGCAAAAAAAATCCGCCGTTCAGGCGGATTTTTTATTATCACCGGAGTGATTAGAAGCGGTAGCCTGCGCCAACAACCCAGGCACCGACGTCAACGCTACGGATACGGCTCTGCTCGTAACCGAAGTCCAGAGCAACGTTTTCCATCGGGTTGAACTGCAGACCGGCACCGTAAGAGAAGCCGTAGTCGCTGGTGCTGCCAGCTACTTCAGGCTGCTGAGATTTACCGTAACCAACACCCACAACGCCGTAGATGCTTGCCCAGTCATTCAGACGGTAAGCCGGACCTGCGGTAATACCGTAGTACTGGCCTTTGTTGTAGCCGTCATCGTTGGTGTGGCTTTTCTGGATGTAGGTGAAAGAGCTAATCACGCCGAGCGGGTTGTTATCCTGCTCGTAGCGGTATTTCAGGTTAACGCCGCCAGCTTTGTTAGCAACGCCCTGCATATCGCCCTGAGCGTAACCACCGGTAACGGTAGAAGTTGCAGCTACAGCAGTACCTGCGGAGAAGGCCAGAACAGCGGCCAGAGCGGAAAGACATGCAATTTTTTTCATAACCACCTCAAATGTGCTTCAGTAAGTCCTACGTTTATAAATATATCAAAAACCAATGAGAAACTCTTTGGACCTGTTGTGGTCTAAGGGCGGATTTCCTGTAACAGAACATTTCCACCTTCAGTTATCCCTTTCAAAAAACAGGTATTTCCACGACAAGCGCGCTATTAATAACGCCATAACCCAGTACATTCATCCAGATTATTCCTAATTCATCGGTGATTTATCCATCACATTGAACTTATTGTAGATGCTTCCCGCCACGTTTTTCTCAACAAATCCTCAACCATAAAAAAATATTTCCATTACACTGCCAGCTTTACCCCTTTTGACAGAAATTGACAGGAGAAGGAATGCCAGGCTTGTCGCGTAAACTCCCCGTTTGGGTCCCCATCGCCATACTGCTTATTGCTATGTGTTCTATCCAGAGCGGTGCCTCACTGGCGAAGTCGCTGTTTCCGCTGGTTGGCGCGCCGGGCGTGACCGCCCTGCGTCTGGCGCTGGGGACGCTGATTCTGGTGGTGATTTTTAAACCCTGGCGACTCCGTTTCAGCAAAGAGCAGCGGCTGCCGCTGATCTTTTATGGCCTCTCCCTCGGCGCCATGAACTACTTCTTCTATCTCTCTATTCAGACCGTCCCGCTGGGGATCGCCGTGGCGCTGGAGTTTACCGGCCCGCTGGCGGTAGCGCTGTTTTCATCCCGCCGCGCGGTCGATTTTATCTGGGTGATCCTGGCGGTGCTTGGCCTGTGGTTCCTGCTGCCGCTGGGCCAGGACGTGGCCCATGTCGATTTAACCGGCGCGGCCTTTGCTCTGCTGGCCGGTGCCTGCTGGGCGGTCTATATTCTGAGCGGCCAGCGGGCGGGTGAGGAGCACGGCCCGGCGACCGTGGCGATGGGATCGCTGATTGCCGCGATTATCTTTGTCCCTCTCGGCGCGCTGCAGGCCGGTGAGGCGCTGTGGCACTGGTCGCTGCTGCCGCTGGGCGTGGCCGTTGCGCTTCTCTCCACGGCGCTGCCCTACTCGCTGGAAATGATTGCCCTGACGCGCTTACCGACCCGCACCTTTGGTACGCTGATGAGCATGGAACCCGCGCTGGCAGCCATATCAGGCATGATCTTCCTCGGCGAAACGCTGACCCTGACCCAGAGCCTGGCGCTGATGTCGATTATTGCCGCCTCTATAGGATCGACCCTGACCCTGCGGCGTGAGACAAAAATTAAACCTGTTGATGTAAATTAATATTTCATTTATGACATGGTGGTGACGCCATGTCATATTTTCCGCACCCCATACGTCCTCTCTCTGAAATAATTTACCGTGCGCTCCTTCTGTTATGCCCATAAAGACAGAAATAAGAATTGTTCAGCATAATAATTATAACTACATGTTTTGAAATGAATTTTAAAAATCACGCTACTGTTCGCTATTAAACCGATAGGCAGAGCCAGAAAGGCAGACTCAAAAACCGGTGCTATACTTGTTCTCGTTAAATACTGGAAAGCACCATTAAGAGGAGATGAATTATGAGTACCGCTAAACTGGTAAAAACAAAAGCGTCTAATCTGCTATACACCCGTAACGATGTCTCTGACAGCGAGAAAAAAGCGACGGTGGAGTTGCTGAATCGCCAGGTGATCCAGTTCATTGACCTGTCCTTAATCACCAAACAGGCCCACTGGAATATGCGCGGCGCTAACTTTATTGCCGTGCATGAAATGCTGGACGGATTCCGCAGCGCGCTAACTGAACATCTGGATACCATGGCGGAACGTGCCGTGCAGCTGGGTGGCGTGGCGCTGGGTACAACCCAGGTGATTAACAGCAAAACACCGCTGAAAAGCTACCCGCTGGATATCCACTCCGTTCAGGATCACCTGAAAGAGCTGGCAGATCGCTACGCGGTCGTGGCTAACGACGTACGTAAAGCCGTTGGCGAAGCCAAAGACGAAGATAGTGCAGATATCCTGACCGCAGCCTCCCGCGATCTCGATAAGTTCCTGTGGTTTATCGAATCCAACATCGAATAATCCATAAGCCTGCCTTATCGCTCCCGTCCGCCAGGGCGGGAGCTCTGCACCAAATCAGTGCACAGAACGCCCCTCAACACCCCCGCAAAGTAAATCATTTGTAATAATCACATCACACAACTGTTAACCCGGGATTGTTTTCCCACCGTTATCCGCGCTAAATTGCAGCACAGTGACCAATGTACCGCCAATGCACCAAAATAACGCCCCTATATGGTGCAGAAACGGGAGTTTGCAGCCATACTCCTGCAATACAGCCGATTGTCCTCTTTTGAAAACAAGACGTTGTAAAATTGGCATGATTTTTTCATACTGCGTACGTTCTCGCAGGGGATCGCCCCGTGGATATAAAAGGAAATGCTATGAAGTCTGTATTAAAAGTTTCACTGGCTGCACTGACCCTCGCATTTGCAGTTTCCTCCCAGGCCGCTGAAAAGCTGGTCGTGGCAACCGACACTGCGTTCGTTCCTTTCGAATTCAAACAAGGCGACAAGTACGTCGGTTTCGACGTTGACCTGTGGGCCGCCGTCGCGAAAGAACTGAAGCTGGATTACACCCTTAAGCCAATGGATTTCAGCGGCATTATTCCGGCGCTGCAGACCAAAAACATCGATCTGGCGCTGGCCGGTATCACCATCACTGAAGAGCGCAAAAAAGCGATCGACTTCTCCGATGGTTACTACAAAAGCGGCCTGCTGGTGATGGTGAAAGCCAACAACAACGACGTGAAAAGCGTAAAAGATCTCGATGGCAAAGTGGTTGCGGTTAAAGGCGGCACCGGCTCCGTTGACTACGCGAAAGCCAATATCAAAACCAAAGATCTGCGTCAGTTCCCGAATATCGATAACGCCTATATGGAACTGGGCACTAACCGCGCTGACGCGGTGCTGCACGACACGCCGAACATTCTTTACTTCATCAAAACTGCCGGTAACGGTCAGTTCAAAGCGGTTGGCGACTCTCTGGAAGCCCAGCAGTACGGTATTGCTTTCCCGAAAGGCAGCGACGAGCTGCGTGAGAAAGTGAACGGCGCGCTGAAGACCATTAAAGAGAACGGCACCTATAACGAGATCTACAAAAAATGGTTCGGTACCGAACCTAAATAATGACTATATAATTTGTTAAGCTACATCTCGGGGGCGTTCTTCGCCCCTGCTATTTTCACCACGGTATACAGGAATTCATCATGCAGTTTGACTGGAGCGCCATCTGGCCTGCCATTCCACTTCTGATTGAAGGCGCCAAAATGACCCTGTGGATTTCGGTCCTCGGTTTGATTGGCGGCTTAATCATCGGCCTCGTGGCCGGTTTTGCCCGCAGCTTTGGTGGCTGGATTGCCAACCACATCGCCCTGGTTTTCATCGAAGTGATTCGCGGAACCCCTATCGTCGTGCAGGTGATGTTTATCTACTTCGCCCTGCCAATGGCCTTCAACGATTTACGAATCGATCCCTTTAGCGCCGCAGTGGTCACCATTATGATCAACTCCGGTGCCTATATTGCTGAGATCACCCGCGGTGCGGTGCTCTCTATCCACAAAGGATTCCGCGAAGCGGGCCTGGCGCTGGGTCTGTCGACGCGCGAAACCATTCGCCACGTGATCCTGCCGCTGGCGCTGCGCCGTATGCTGCCGCCGCTGGGTAACCAGTGGATTATCAGCATCAAGGATACCTCGCTGTTTATCGTTATCGGCGTTGCCGAGCTGACCCGCCAGGGCCAGGAAATTATTGCCGGTAACTTCCGTGCGCTGGAAATCTGGAGCGCCGTTGCCGTCTTCTATCTGATCATCACCCTGGTGCTGAGCTTTGTTCTGCGTCGTCTTGAAAGAAGGATGAAAATCCTGTGATTGAATTTAAAAACGTCTCCAAGCACTTTGGCCCGACCCAGGTGCTGCACAATATCGATCTGAACATCACCCAGGGTGAAGTGGTGGTCATTATCGGGCCGTCCGGCTCCGGTAAATCGACTCTGCTGCGCTGCATTAACAAGCTGGAAGAGATCACCAGCGGGGATCTGATCGTCGATGGTCTGAAGGTTAATGACCCGAAAGTGGACGACCGCCTGATCCGCCAGGAAGCCGGGATGGTATTCCAGCAGTTCTACCTCTTCCCGCACCTGACGGCGCTGGAAAACGTGATGTTTGGCCCGCTGCGCGTGCGCGGTACCAAAAAAGCGGAAGCGGAAAAGCTGGCGCAATCCCTGCTGGCGAAAGTGGGCCTCGCAGAGCGTGCGCACCACTATCCGTCCGAGCTCTCCGGTGGTCAGCAGCAGCGCGTGGCGATTGCCCGTGCGCTGGCGGTGAAGCCGAAAATGATGCTGTTTGATGAGCCGACCTCCGCGCTTGACCCGGAACTGCGCCACGAAGTGCTGAAAGTGATGCAGGATCTTGCCGAAGAAGGCATGACCATGGTGATCGTGACCCACGAAATCGGCTTTGCCGAGAAAGTGGCCTCGCGTCTGATTTTCATCGATAAAGGCCGCATTGCCGAAGACGGCAACCCGCAGACCCTGATTGAGAATCCGCCAAGCCCGCGCCTTCAGGAGTTCCTGCAGCACGTTTCCTGATAGCGCCTCTCTACGCCTCTCTCATCCGGGAGAGGCGTAAAACCCCGCCAGAATCCTCCCAAAAACGCTTTCCCGCCACCAGCTATCTATACTTATCATTTTGCTGGACTTTCTAAGGGAGGCATCGATGCCGTGGATCCTGCTGCTTGTTATCAGCCTGTTTTGTTCGCCGCTGCAGGCGGTAACGCTGCCTGGCGTCACCGCGAGCGAGCCCGCACCCGCCGCCGCAGAGCCGAACGTAGAGCAGAAGAAGGCCGCCTACGCGGCGCTGGCTGATGTCCTGGAGAATGACGCCTCGCGCGAGGAGCTGATCGCCCAGCTGCGCCAGGTCGCCTCGGCCCCGCCTGCGGAAACCGTCCCCGCACTCACGCCTCCGGCGATTGCCGAAAACAAAACGGTGCTGGAAAACGTCACCGACGTGAGCCGCCTCTATGGTGAAGCCTTCGCCACACGTTTTGCCCAGCTCTGGCGCAATATCACCGATGCCCCTCACAAACATTTCAATTACCAGACCTTTACTAACGCCGCCGGGCATTTTCTGATGCTGGCGGCACTGGTGTTCGCCTTTTACTGGCTGCTGCGCCTCTGCGCGCTTCCCCTGTACCGCATAATGGGCCAGTGGGGACGGCGTAAAAACCGCGATCGTAGCAACTGGCTCCAGCTTCCGGCGATGATTGTCGGGGCCTTTATTATCGATCTGATTCTGCTGGCGCTGACCCTGTTCACAGGCCAGGTCCTCAGCGACAACCTCAACGCCGGTAACCCCACTATCGCCTTCCAGCAGAGTCTGTTCCTCAACGCTTTTGCGCTTATCGAGTTCTTTAAGGCGATTCTGCGGCTGATTTTCTGCCCTCGCGTGCCGGAGCTTCGCCCCTTCCCGGTTCAGGATCAGACCGCCCGCTACTGGAACCTGCGCCTTAGCGCCCTGAGCAGCCTGATTGGCTACGGGCTGATTGTTGCGGTGCCGATTATCTCCAATCAGATTAACGTTCAGTTCGGGGCGATGGCTAACGTAGTGATCATGCTCTGCATCACCAGCTGGGCGATGTACCTGATTTACCGGAATAAGCACGCCATTACCGAAAGCTTGATTCAATTTGCCAACCGCTCCCTCTCCTTCTTTAGCCTGTTTATCCGCGCCTTTGCGCTGGTGTGGCACTGGCTGGCGAGTCTCTACTTTATCGTGCTGTTCTTCTTCTCCCTGTTCGATCCGGGCAACAGCCTGAAGTTTATGATGGGTGCGACCCTGCACAGCCTGGCGATTATCGGCATCGCCGCCTTTATCTCGGGGATGCTGTCACGCTGGATAGCCAAGAGCATCACCCTGACGCCACAGACCCAGCGTAATTACCCTGAGCTGCAGAAACGCCTCAATGGCTGGCTCTCCGCCTCGCTGAAGGTAGCGCGTATTATGACGGTCTGTGTGGCGGTGATGCTGTTGCTGAACGCCTGGGGTATTTTTGACTTCTGGCACTGGCTGCACTTTGGGGCCGGGGAGAAAACGGTCGATATTCTGATCCGCATTGCGCTGATCCTCTTCTTCTCCGCCGTCGGCTGGACGGCGCTGGCCTGCCTGATTGAGAACCGGCTCTCCTCGGATATTCACGGTCGTCCGCTGCCCAGCGCCCGGACCCGTACCCTGCTGACACTATTCCGTAATGCGCTGGCGGTGATTATCAGCACCATTACGGTGATGATTGTGCTGTCGGAAATTGGCGTCAATATCGCCCCGCTGCTGGCCGGGGCCGGTGCTCTGGGCCTGGCGATCTCCTTCGGCTCGCAGACGCTGGTCAAAGATATTATTACCGGGGTGTTTATTCAGTTTGAAAACGGGATGAATACCGGGGATCTGGTCACAATTGGCCCGCTAACCGGGACCGTTGAGCGGATGTCGATTCGCTCCGTCGGCGTGCGTCAGGATACGGGTGCCTACCATATTATTCCCTGGTCATCGATTACGACCTTCGCCAACTTTGTGCGTGGTATCGGTTCGGTAGTGGCGAATTATGATGTGCATCGTCAGGAGGATGCCGACCGTGCTAATGCGGTGCTAAAAGAGGCGGTTAACGATCTGATGGAGATGGAAGAGGTACGCGGTCTGATTATTGGTAATCCGTCGTTTGCCGGTCTGGTGGGCTTAACCGACACCGCCTTTACCCTGCGCGTCACTTTCACTACCCTGCCGCTGAAGCAGTGGACAGTACGCTTCGCGCTCGACAGTCAGGTGAAAAAGCACTTCGATCGGGCCGGGATCCGCACGCCGGTTCAGTGCTGGCAGGTGCTGCCGCCTCCGGAAGCGCCGTCATCTGACAGAACGCCTCCGGAGCCGACCCTTTAGCGGGCGCGGGCAACAAAGCGACGGCGCTGCTCGTCGCTGAGGAAGGTCCAGGCAATAAAGCGGCTCTGCTTTTGCCCCTGGGCCATCTCTTTTTTCACGACCTTCTCCACACCGGCTTCGCTTAACGCCCGGTAGAGCGGAGGCAGGTTTTCCCCACGCGAGACCATGGTGGTAAACCACATCACCTGGCGAGAGAATTTCTGGCTCTCTTCGATCATGCGCAGAATAAAGGCCACTTCCCCGCCTTCACACCACAGTTCCTGCTGCTGGCCGCCGAAGTTAAGCTTGTCGCCCTCGGTGAGCCCCAGGTTACGGCGCTTGCGGTCGCTGCCGCGCTGGGCTGCCTCGGCGGAGTCGTGGAACGGCGGATTGCATAGAGTGGCTTCGTAGCGGTCGTTCGCCTGAATCATCCCGGCTAAGACCGCCTGCGGATCGCGCTGACGACGCAGGCGAATCGCACGGGTCAGGCCGGGATTGCCATTCACAATCGCCTGAGCGCTGGCGAGCGCCTCGGCGTTAACCTCGGTCCCGGTAAAGCGCCAGCCGTATTCATGAACGCCAATCAGCGGATAAATGCAGTTCGCGCCGACGCCGATGTCCAGCACGTTAGCCTCACGCGGAATATCGCCGGTCGCTTCACTCAGCAGATCCGCCAGATGGTGCACATAGTCAGCGCGGCCCGGCACAGGCGGGCAGAGGAAGCCCTCGGGGATATCCCAGTGGCTGACGCCGTAGAAATGTGCCAGCAACGCTTTATTCAGCGTTTTCACCGCTTTGGCATCGGCAAAATTAATGGTCTGCTCACCGCCCGGACTCAGGGTGAGAAACGGCGTCAGTTCCGGACAGGCCTGGCACAGCGCAGGCAGGTCATAGCGATCGTGGTGGCGATTACGCGGGTGCAGCCCCGGTTTATCGACTGTCATGGCATTCTCCTTTCAACTGCGGCGTAAGATACCCGTTGACGGCGGCGCGGTAAATAAGGGAGTCTGGCCTAATCGTTAATTTATCGCCAGGTACGCTATGTATTCTTATCAACCTTCCGAGGGACACGGTCTGCCCCACGATCCGCTTAACGCCATTATCGGCCCGCGGCCTATCGGCTGGATCGCCTCAGCGGATTCTCAGGGCAGAAATAATCTTGCGCCCTACAGCTTTTTTAACTGCTTTAACTATCGACCGCCGATTATCGGCTTCGCCAGCAGCGGCTGGAAAGACAGCGTCCGCAATATTATCGAAAGCAAAGAGTTTGTCTGGAATCTGGCGACTCGCCCGCTGGCGGAACAGATGAATGAAACCTCAGCCAGCCTGCCCCACGGCGAAGATGAATTCAGCCGGGCGGGCCTGACGCCGCTGGCCAGCCAGTTTGTCGCCGCGTCCAGAGTGGCAGAAAGCCCGGTGCACTTTGAATGTCGGCTCTCCCAGTGCATTCAGCTAACCACGGCCAACGGCACGGCGCTTGAGACCTGGCTGGTACTCGGTGAAGTCGTGGCAATACATATTGATGAGACGCTGCTGGAAGGCGGAATCTACCAGACGGCGAAAGCCCAACCGGTTCTGCGTGCCGGAGGACCGACCGCTTATTACACCATCAGCGAAGAGCAGCGTTTTGATCTGGTCCGCCCGGACGCCCGCTGATCCCGGTCTCTGCTTTATTATCTATAATTAAGCAGAGACGTTTTTATGCGCGGAGGTGAATGATGGCTTCAGGCTGGGCAAACGACGGTGCGGTTCAGGATCAGATCGACAGTACGCTTGAAGATGCGGTCGCCAGAGTCCGAAATGAACTGCCTAAAGGCGAAAGCCTCGAATTTTGTGAAGAATGTGAAGCCCCCATTCCGCAGGCCCGACGCAAGGCGATTCCAGGCGTACGTTTGTGCGTAAACTGCCAACAGGATAAAGATTTACACAAGTCTACATTTGCAGGATATAATCGCAGAGGTTCCAAGGATAGCCAGCTACGTTGACGTTTCCTTACCGTAAAATACAGCGCAAGCGCTTGCCTTTACGTACATAAAAAACGGCGAAAGAAGTCGCAAAATGTGCCCTCTCTCTCGCCGCTAATCCGCGTCAGTCATTCTTAAGCCAAACGACAAAAATAATTTATTAATAATCAATACATTATTAATCATTCAATTTTTTCGAATAAGGCTGTCAATTCTCTTCGATTTTATCTCTCGTCAAAAACCGTGATACTTATCACATCGACGGAACATCGTCCCTTTAACAGAACAACCTGCGAGAGATTAACTATGAAAACCATCAAATATGCTGTTGCCGCTATCGCCCTGTCTACCCTGTCCTTCGGTGCCTTCGCTGCACAGTCTGTGACGCCGGCTCAGGCTCAGAGCATGCACAAAATCGGTGTTGTATCAGTACAGGGTGCAAACACGCTGGACGGTCTGGAAGCGAAACTGGCTGAGAAAGCCGAGGCTGCCGGTGCAAAAGGCTATAGCATCACTTCTGCCAATACCAACGACAGAATGAGCGGTACTGCGGTTATTTATAACTGATTGAATCCTGTCTTACCCGCCAGCTAACCCACTGGCGGTGCTCCAAACCCTCATTGACCTTTTTGATACCCTTGCATTTGGCCCGTTCATCGCTGAACGGGCTTTTTTTATGCTTAATCCCAGCTCCGGGCGATACGCGCCAGCCCGTCCTGCAGCGTGACCACCTCGCCGGTCGCCACCAGACAACAGGCCATTTGCAGCTTCAGCGAATGCGGGATCGGTTCGCTACCGGTCAGGCAGCGCTCAATCCAGCGTGCGGTCGTTTCCGCATCTTTCGCCCCAGGCAGCGAGATAGCGTCTTCCAACGCCTCGGTTTGCCGCTCAACCATTACCGTCACGCCCTGCTCATCGATCAGATTGATCTGCGGGCAGCGCTGCGGGTTAGCATAGACTTCTCCTTCGGTACCGTGCATCAGCAGCGCCCGGCCCTCAATGCCGGCGAAGAATTGCCCGACCCGATGAACGTACTCCGGGTGAGAGACGCTGCTCAGACGCAGAGCTTCATTTTCCGCAAACGGGGTCGCCAGCTTGGCCAGAGTATGGGCGCTGTTACGCACGCCCATCCGCCAGCGCAGAGCCAGCTGGGTTTCCAGCGGCGGGCAGAGCACGCCTACCGGAATATAGACCGGTCGGTTGCCGTCGAGCTGCGCCTGAGCCTGACCGACATGCAGCGTAGGCTCAATCCCCAGCAGGGTAAAAATGGTTTCGCTTAAGACACGGGTGGGATCTTCGCTGATACCGTGCACCACCACCGGATAACCCAGTTTGCTCAGCAACAGCGCCAGCAGCGGCGTCAGGTTCGCCTGGCGGCGCGCGCCGTTATAGGTCGGGATCACAATCGGCATCGGCTTTGCGACCGGCGGCGTCAGACGCATCATATGCTGTTGCATGGCCTGGTAGAACGCGGGCATCTCCGCCTCGCCTTCGCCTTTAATGCGCAGGGCAATCAGAATCGCCCCCAGCTCAACGTCCGGCACCTCGCCATCGAGGATCATCCCGTACAGCGCACGGGCGGTATCAGCATCCAGATCGCGGGCGTGATTTTTGCCGCGGCCAATCTCTTTAATAATGGTGCGGTAATCCATGACAACTCCTTACATCATGCGCAGGCGTTAGCGACGGCGCCGTTTAGATTTAGGTTTGCTGTTAATCATAACCTCAGGCACCTCAGGTTGCGCTATCGGAAATACCGGCAGCGCATCCAGTAAACGCTTCCCGTAATTTTTGGTCAACAGTCGCCGGTCGTAGATCACCACCTCTCCCCGACAGCCGTGGCTACGGATGAGCCTGCCGACCTGCTGAATCAGGTTAAAAGAGGCGCTGGGCAGGCTCTGGACCTCAAACGGATAGCGGTTAAGACTTTTCAGCCACTCGCCCTCGGTGATCACCACCGGACTGTCGATAGGCGGAAACGCGATTTTGTGGATATGCACCTGGCTGAGCAGATCGCCTTTGAGATCCAGTCCTTCGGCAAAGGATTGCAGCCCGACCAGCACGCTGCGCTCGCCGCCCTCTACCCGCTTACGATGTAGTTCCACCAGCCGATAACGGGGCTGATCCCCCTGGACCAGCAGCAACAGACGCAGGTCGGTGACAAAGGTCAGAAACAGCTGCATCGCCCGCTGGCTGGCAAAGAGGACCAGCATTCCTTTATGTTCTTTACTTTCGAGCTGCTGACGGAAGAAAGCGGCCATTTCGGCGATATGCTTCTCTTCGTGCTCCATCTTTGGCTCATGCTGCATCTTCGGGATCACCAGACGCCCTTGCTCAACATGGTTGAACGGGGAGCCCAGCGCCACAAAACGGTCTCCGGCCTTCTCGCGCAGGCCGCTCATCTCCTGCAGACGGGAGAAGCTGTTCAGGGAGCGCAGGGTTGCCGAAGTCACCACAATATGCGGGACGCTACGCCAGAGCAGCTTTTCCAACTGGTCGCTGACGCGGATCCCCACGCAGTGGAACCAGAGGTGAGTCTGGCCTTCGCGCACGTCGCGGGTCGCCCATTTCGAGACCGGCGCGCCCGACGCCTGGGCCATCGCCGCCAGACGCCAGAGCTTGCTCTGGGCTTCGAACATGCCGAGGGCGCGGTTCATCTGCAGCAGGATCCGGTGCAGACGCACGATGTCGTGACTGCCGGTTTTTTCGCTGAGATCGCCAATAAAGAGATCCGCCAGGCCGCGCAGCATATCGGTCAGCTTTGCCAGCCGCTGGCAGATAGCCATCACCTCATCCGGTAGCTCGCCCATGGCGAAACGGTACTCCGCCTGCGGGTCCGAGGGCATCAGCAGGTCGAGGATACGATTCAGGGAGGCGATAAGCTCATACAGCTCTTCGCAGTGGGCGTTGAGCCGCTCAGGCAGAGCCAGCGGCGGCGTGGTTTTCGGCCGGAACTGCTCAAGGCAGGTCGCCACCAGTTTGGTAAAGAGATCGAGCTGCAGGCGATACCAGGGCGCGGTGATCTCCGCGCTCATCTCCAGGGCATCACGCGCCACGTCGGGCAGATGGTGTCCTTCGTCGAGGACCAGCAGCAGGTTTTTTGCCTCCGGCAGCACGGCATCGCTCTCCATTGCCGCCATCACCAGGGCGTGGTTTGCCACCACCACTTCCGCTTCCTGAATTTCACGCCGGGCGACAAAGAACGGGCACTCGCGATACCACATGCAGTTGCGGTTGAGGCAGCTGGCTTTATCGGTACTTAACCGACGCCAGAGGTCGTCGCTGATGGCTTTATCCGTATGGTCACGCAGGCCGTCCCACTTATAGCCGTCGAGATCCGCCTTCAGGCTGGCGCAGCGCTGCTGCTCCTCTTTGTTATTCGCCGTTAGTTCATCGTCAAGAAACGCCAGCAGATCCTGCTGAGCCGGTTCGGTACTGGCGAGCGCGTTAAGATTGCGCGGACACACATAGCGGCCACGGCCAAAGGCGGCGGTAAAACGCAGCTCGGGAATGATTTTGCGCAGCAGGGGGAGATCTTTGGTGAAGATTTGATCCTGCAGGGCGACGTTGGCGGTGCTGACCACCAGCGTTTTTTGCTCCTCGCGGGCGATAGCAATACCGGGGATCAGATACGACAGGGTTTTCCCCACGCCGGTCGGGGCTTCGATAGCCAGATGCCGCCCCTCTTCACCGGCCAGGGTTTTCGCCACGTCGGCGATCATCTGCCGCTGCGGTGCACGGGGGATAAAATCGGGGATCTGTTCCTGAAGCGCCTTATACCAGGCGGCGATTTGCGCCTTCAGCGCCGCGTTAAGAGCCATGGAGACAACCTGAATACTGTATAAACAGCCACTATTGTGACACTTTTCAGCGGGTCGGGATATGCCTTTTTGTCAGCGGCACGTGGAGCGGTTTCGCAAAGTCGATCACAACTTAAGCATGCGCGCCGACCGACGCGTTGATCATTGCCTGACCCGGTGCTAGTTTTGAATCGCATCTCGCTTGTTACCGCATCGTCGGGCAAAACCTGAATGCAGACTCAGAGGCTATTTTTAGCCCGTTTCTGTATTTATGTTTTGCCCGATTTTGTTTTGTACAACAGCACTCTTCCGTTCAGGCTTGTTACTGTTCAATCAGGCAAACCCCAGAGGAAACAAGGCGCCGACCCGGTCGGTGATTGTGGATGAAGCCCGGCTTCAGTCTGGAGGAACGACGATGGATTATCAGAATACCGCACGGCAAATTATTGACCGGATAGGCCAGGACAATATCCTGTCCCTGTTTCACTGCATTACCCGCCTGCGCTTTTTGCTGAAGGATAACGACAAGGTTGACCGGGCCGGGCTGGAAGCGCTCGACGGGGTGATTGGCGTCAATATCTCCGGCGATCAGTATCAGCTGATTATCGGCAATGAGGTCGTGCCCCTGTGCCAGGCTCTGCTGGCGCAGTTGCCGGGTCTGGAAAATCAGACCGCCGCCCAGCCGAAAAAGCGCCGCAACCCGATTTCGGTGGTGCTGGAAGGTCTGTCGAGCATCTTCTCGCCGATTATTCCGGCCATCGCCGGAGCCGGTATTCTGAAAGGGCTGCTGGCGCTGGCCGTTGCGATGGGCTGGCTCGGGACCGACAACCAGACTTACCAGATCCTGCTCGCGATAAGCGACGGTATTTTCTACTTTATGCCGCTGGCGCTGGCCGTCAGCGCGGGGCATAAGTTCGGCGCAAACCCTTACGTCGCGGTGGCGCTGGCGGCAGTGCTCTTCCATCCGGCGCTGCAAACCCTGTTTAAATCAGGCAATCCCGTCCACTTTTTAAGCCTGCCGGTGCCGACGGTGTCCTACGCCTCAACGGTGATCCCGATTCTGCTGGCGGTCTGGCTGCTGAGCCGCGTCGAGCGGATGATTGACAGAATCATGCCCGGCGCACTGAAAACCATGTTTGTTCCGCTGCTGAGTCTGCTGATCGTCGCCCCCGTAACGCTTATCGCCATCGGTCCGCTGGGTATTTTTGCCGGTAACGCACTCTCCGGCGGCATTATCTGGCTGGTCGAGAATATGGGCCTGGTGGCGGGCATCGTGGTGGGCGGTACGCTGTCGCTGATTATTATTACCGGGATGCACTATGTGCTGGTGCCCATCATGATCAACAACATCAGCACGATGGGCTTCGATCCGTTCAAAATCCTCTTCTATATCGCCAACCTCGGCCAGGCGGGTGCCGCCTTCGGCGTGTTCCTGCGCGCTCGCAACAAAAAGCTGAAATCCCTGGCGCTGACCACCAGCTTTAGCGCCGCTATGGGGATCACCGAACCGGCGATGTACGGCGTCAATATTCGCTATAAACGCCCCTTTGCCGCCGCGCTGATCGGCGGGGCCTGCGGCGGCGGCTTCGCCATGGCGATGGGGGTTAAAACCTACGCCTTTGCCCTTAGCGGTCTGCCGGGGATCCCGGCGCTGGTCGGCCCGACCTTCCTGTGGGCGCTGGTGGGTATTGCCATCTCCTTTATCGGCGCCGCCGTTGTTACCGTTCTGCTGGGCTTCGATGAATCCACCGCGCCTGTCGCCGCAGCGCCGCCCGCGCCCAAAGGTGCAGAGCAGCTTTTCGCACCGGTCAGCGGTGAGCTAAAAGCGCTGCAGCATCTTAGCGACCCGATATTTGCTGACGAAGTCTTTGGCAAAGGCCTGGCGATTGTCCCCAGCGAGGGTGAGCTGCGCTCTCCGGTCAACGGTACGGTAGAGTCACTGTTTGAAACGCAGCACGCCCTGGCCCTGAAAAGCGATACCGGCGCGGAGATCCTGATCCATATCGGTATCGATACGGTCAGACTCGGCGGGCAGCACTTTACCAGCTATGTCACGGCAGGTCAGAACGTGGAGGTGGGCGATCTGCTGGTGAGCTTCGACCTGGCCGCCCTGCAGGCCGAAGGGTACGACCCGAGCGTAATTGTGGTGGTGACCAACAGCGATGAGTATGCCGCGGTCAGCCCGGCCAGAGCCGACGGCAGGATTGAGAGCCGCGACGCTTTTCTGACGCTGAACGCAGCGACAGCCTGAAAATGTTAACCGACGAAGGAGTGACTATGTCTGTTTTTCCGCAACACTTTTTATGGGGCGGCGCCATTGCCGCCAACCAGGCCGAAGGCGCGTGGAACGAAGACGGCAAGGGGCCGTCAATTGCCGACGTGGTGCGCGGCGGGATCGCCTCCGGCAAGCATGATGCGGTGATTGACCCTGACCTCTATTACGCCAGCCATGAGGCAGTGGACTTTTATCACCACTATAAAGAAGACGTGGCTCTGTTCGCGGAGATGGGCTTTAAGTGCTTCCGGACCTCGATAGCCTGGTCGCGCATCTTCCCGCGCGGGGATGAAACCACCCCCAACGAAGCGGGGCTGGCCTTTTACGACAATCTGTTCGACGAGCTGCTGAAGTACGGTATCGAGCCGGTGATCACCCTCTCCCACTACGAAACGCCGCTGGCCCTGTATGAAGAGTACGGCGGCTGGAAGAACCGTCAGCTGATCGCCTTCTTTACCCGCTACTGTGAGACCGTTTTTCAGCGCTATCGCGGCAAGGTCAAATACTGGATGACCTTTAACGAACTGAACAATATGAACCGGATGCCGTTTGCGACCGGCGCGGTGGACGCCGACGCCAGCCCGCAGGAGCTGTATCAGGCCAACCACCATCAGTTTGTTGCCAACGCCCTCGCCAATAAGCTATGCCATGAGATTATTCCCGGGGCGCAGATCGGCTGTATGCTCTCGCTCAGCACCGTCTATCCGGCGACCTGCAAACCGGAAGATATCTTCTCGACGATGCAGCTGCGCCGCCGCTCGCTGTTTTACTCCGACGTGATGATGCACGGCCACTACCCGGCCTGGACGCCGCGTCTGTTCCGCGAGCAGGGTATCGAACTGGTGATGGAAAAGGACGATCTACAGCTGATTGCCGATTATCCATCGGACTACCTGGCCTTTAGCTACTACCGCAGCGTGCTGCATCAGGCCGGAGGCGAATTCCGTATCGATACCGGTGGTACCGTCGGGCTGGATAACCCGTATCTGGAGAAAACCGCCTGGGGCTGGCCGATTGACGCCACCGGATTCCGTATTGTCTGCAACGAACTGGCCGACCGCTATCGCAAGCCGCTGTTTATCGTTGAAAACGGCTATGGAGGTGCCGACGAGCCTGAAGCGGACGGTACGATCAATGATACGGCCCGCATCGCCTATGGCCGGGAGCATATCCGCGCAATGGCCGAGGCCATCGAGGATGGGTGCGACATTATGGGGTACACCTGGTGGGGACCGATTGATATCGTCAGCGCCGGGACCGGAGAGATGAAAAAACGCTATGGCTTTATCTACGTCGATAAAAACAACGACGGCAGCGGCACATTAAAACGGAGTAAGAAACGCAGTTTTGACTGGTATAAGCAGGTGATCGCCAGCAACGGGGAGACGCTGTAAGGCAGAAGCAAAACAGGGTTGAGGCCGCGGCCTCAACCCTGTTGTCTTACTGTGCCGCAGCAGGCTTACGCGGACGGCGACGTGCGTTGCCGTTCGCCGGTTTGCCGTCGGCGCTGCGCGGAGCAGAATTGCGCGGGGCACCGCTACGACCGCCGCCGTTTTCGGCGCGCGGAGAGCGCTGACGCTGGCCCTGACTCTGGCCGCCGCCTGCACCCTGACCGCGTCCACCGCCGCCGCGCTGCTGGCGACCGTTCTGGATAGGTTCCGCTTTGATGGACGGATCCGGCTCATAGCCCTCAATGGCGATACGCGGGATCTCTTTTTTCAGCAGACGTTCGATATCACGCAGCAGCTTATGCTCGTCCACGCAGACCAGCGACAGGGCTTCACCCGTCGCCGCCGCACGGCCGGTACGGCCAATACGGTGAACATAATCTTCCGCCACGTTCGGCAGCTCATAGTTAACCACGTGCGGCAGCTCTTCAATATCCAGGCCACGGGCCGCGATATCCGTCGCCACCAGCACGCGCAGATCGCCGGATTTAAAGTCGGCCAGCGCACGAGTACGCGCCCCCTGGCTCTTGTTACCGTGGATAGCTGCACTGCCGATACCGTCTTTATTCAGCTGCTCTGCCAGATGGTTAGCGCCGTGTTTGGTACGGGTAAAGACCAGCACCTGCTGCCAGTTACCCTGGCCGATCAGGTGGGAAAGCAGTTCGCGCTTACGCTTTTTATCAACCAGATGCACATGCTGAGTGACCTGCTCGGAAGCGGTGTTGCGGCGAGCCACTTCCACTTCCAGCGGGTTGTTCAGCATTTTTTCTGCCAGCCCTTTGATGTCATCGGAGAAGGTCGCGGAGAACATCAGGTTCTGACGACGCGCCGGGAGTTTTGCCAGCACGCGGCGGATATCGTGGATAAAGCCCATATCCAGCATGCGGTCGGCTTCGTCCAGCACCAGGATCTCGACTTTATCGAGCTTAACGGCGTTCTGGTGTTCCAGATCCAGCAGACGGCCAGGCGTTGCGATCAGCACATCAACACCGCCGCGCAGTTTCATCATCTGCGGGTTAATGCTGACGCCGCCGAAGACCACCAGCGAACGAATATTGAGGTAGCGACTGTATTCACGAACGTTTTCGCCAATCTGCGCGGCCAGCTCGCGGGTCGGGGTCAGGATCAGCGCGCGTACCGGGCGCTGCCCTTTGGCGTGCGGATTATGATCCACCAGACGCTGCAGCAGCGGCAGGGTGAAACCGGCGGTTTTCCCGGTACCGGTCTGGGCGCTGGCCATCAGATCGCGTCCCTGCAGCACCGCAGGGATCGCCTGCTGCTGAATCGGGGTAGGTTGCTGGTAGCCCTGCTCGGCAACGGCACGCAGGATATCGGGGTTCAAGCCCAGGGAATCAAAAGACATAACAACTCCGAACCGCCCCGACCGTTTCCGGTGTAGTTTTCAGGGAGATAATAACAAACAGATGACAAAAACCACGGTGTCGCAAGGGGGCGGAGTGTAGCAGCTTTTGTGATCGGACGCATAAAATATCCTGTGAAGATTAATCTGCAAAATAACCCTCTGGACAGGGTGCCGATCCCGACCTACTTTTAATCAATCGATTGATTGATTTGTGAGCTAACCGACTATGGCAACGAGCACAGAAAAAGGTATCCAGTCCAGAAAACAGCTGATCGCCGCCGGGCTGGAACAGTTTGGCGAATACGGGCTGAACGCCACCACCCGCGACATCGTCGCCCTCGCCGGGGTTAACATCGCCGCCATCAGCTACTATTTTGGCTCAAAAGAGCATTTATATCTCGCCTGCGCCCAGTCCGTTGCTGACTTTATCGGCGAGCACTTCCGTCCCTATGCAAATAAAGCAGAGCTGCTGCTCCGCGCAGCAGAGCTGGATAAAGCGGCGATACGCGAGCTGATCCTCAGCGCCTGTCACAATATGACCCTGCTCCTGACTCAGGATAACACCCTCGGCCTGAGCAAATTTATCTCCCGCGAGCAGCTGTCGCCAACCGCCGCCTGCCAGCTGGTGCATGACCAGGTCATTGTCCCTCTGCACACCTGTCTGACCCGGCTGATCGCCGCCTGCACCGACCGCGACGCCAACGATACCGAAACCATTTTGCATACCCACGCCCTGCTGGGCGAGGTGCTGGCCTTCCGCCTCGGGCGGGAAACCATTCTTCTGCGCACCGGCTGGAACGAGTTTGATGAGCAAAAGGCGGCGCTGATTTTTCAGGTCATCACCTCTCATATCGATTTTATTCTGCAAGGACTCGCCCAAAGGAGCGCCCGGCCATGAAAAAACCTGTCATCCTCATACTGGTTATCGTGCTGCTGGCCGCGCTCGGCGGCGGATGGTTCTGGTATCAGAGCAAACAGGACAACGGCCTCACCCTCTATGGCAACGTCGATATCCGCACCGTCAATCTGAGCTTTCGCGTCGGCGGACGTCTCCAGGCATTAAGCGTCGATGAGGGTGATGCCCTCAGGGCCGGCCAGACGCTGGGCCAGTTAGATCCCGCTCCCTACAAGAACGCGCTTCTGCAGGCGAAGGCGGATGTCTCCACCGCCCGGGCGCAGTATGAGCTGATGACCGCCGGTTATCGCGCAGAAGAGATTGCCCAGGCTGCCGCCGCGGTGACCCAGGCCCAGGCCGCGTATGACTACGCGAAAAAATTCTACCAGCGCCAGCAAGGGCTGTGGAACAGCCGCGCCCTGTCGGCTAACGACCTGGAAAATGCCCGTTCCTCCCGCGATCAGGCCCAGGCCAGCCTGAAATCGGCCCAGGATAAACTGAACCAGTACCAGGCCGGTAACCGCCCGCAGGAAATTACCCAGGCTCAGGCCAGTCTTGAACAGGCCCAGGCCCGGCTGGCGCAGGCGGAGCTGGATTTGCAGGACACCACGCTGGTTTCGCCTTCCGACGGCACCCTGCTGACCCGCGCCGTTGAGCCGGGCAGTATGCTTAACGCGGGCAGTACCGTGATGACGCTGTCCCTGACCCGCCCGGTCTGGGTGCGGGCTTATGTGGATGAACCCAACCTGAATCAGGCCCAGCCGGGCCGCGACGTGCTGCTCTATACGGATGGCCGCCCGAATAAGCCCTATCACGGCAAAATCGGCTTCGTCTCCCCCACCGCAGAATTTACGCCGAAGAACGTTGAAACCCCGGACCTGCGCACCGACCTGGTGTACCGCCTGCGTATTGTCGTGACCGATGCCGACGACACCCTGCGTCAGGGAATGCCGGTGACCCTGAGTTTCCCGACCGGATCGCGCAATGAGTGAGGCGGCCATTCGCCTGCACGGGCTGGTGAAACGTTTTGCCGGAATGGATAAACCTGCGGTGGCGAAACTCGACTGCACCCTGCACGCGGGCTATGTCACCGGCCTGGTCGGCCCTGACGGCGCGGGGAAAACGACCCTGATGCGCATGCTGGCCGGACTGCTAAAGCCGGATGAAGGCAGCGCGGAAGTGGCGGGCTTTGACCCGGTGACCGACGATGCCGCCCTGCATGCGATCCTCGGCTATATGCCGCAGAAATTTGGCCTGTACGAAGATTTAACGGTGATGGAGAACCTGACTCTCTACGCCGACCTGCGCAGCGTTACGGGCGAAGCCCGACGCGCGACCTTTACCCGCCTGCTGGAGTTTACCGCCCTGGGCCCGTTTACCGACCGCCTTGCAGGTAAGCTTTCCGGCGGCATGAAGCAGAAACTGGGGCTGGCCTGTACCCTGGTCGGCGAGCCAAAAGTGCTGCTGCTCGATGAGCCCGGCGTCGGCGTGGACCCTATCTCACGGCGCGAGCTGTGGCAGATGGTGCATGAGCTGGCCGGTGACGGAATGCTAATACTCTGGAGTACCTCTTATCTCGACGAGGCGGAGCAGTGTCATGATGTGCTGCTGATGAACGAAGGCGAAGTCCTGTGGCAAGGCGAGCCCCGAACCCTGACGCAAACCATGGCCGGACGCTGCTTTCTGCTTAACAGCCCTGAACGTAATAACCGCCAGTTGCTCCAGCAAACGCTGAGGCTGGAGCCGGTCAGCGACGGGATGATTCAGGGCAGATCGGTCCGGCTGATCGTGAAAAAAGACGCCGATGCCGACAGTATCCGCCATGCCGACGGGATGCCGGAAATCTATATTGAAGAGACGGCCCCGCGCTTTGAAGACGCCTTTATCGATTTGCTGGGCGGTGCGGGCACGGCGGAATCGCCTCTCGGGGCGATTCTCCACACGGTGGAAGGCACACCCGATGAAACGGTGATTGAAGCCCGGGCGCTGACGAAGAAATTCGGCGACTTTGCCGCCACAGACAACGTGAATTTTGCCGTCAAACGCGGGGAGATCTTCGGCCTGCTCGGCCCCAACGGCGCGGGAAAATCGACCACCTTTAAGATGATGTGCGGCCTGCTGGTCCCCACCGCAGGCCAGGCCCTGGTGCTGGGGATGGATTTAAAGGTCGGCTCCGGTAAAGCCCGCCAGCATCTTGGCTATATGGCGCAGAAATTCTCTCTCTACGGCAATCTGACCGTGGAGCAGAATCTGCGTTTCTTCTCCGGCGTTTACGGCCTGCGCGGCCGGGTGCAGAACGACAAAATCGCCAGCATGAGCGACGCCTTCGGCCTGACCAGCATCGCCCGCCACGCCACGGACGATCTCCCCCTGGGCTTTAAGCAGCGGCTGGCGCTGGCCTGCTCCCTGATGCACGAGCCGGATATCCTGTTTCTCGACGAGCCGACCTCCGGGGTCGATCCCCTCACCCGCCGCGAGTTCTGGCTGCATATCAACAGCATGGTTGAAAAAGGGGTGACGGTGATGGTGACCACTCACTTTATGGATGAGGCGGAATACTGCGACCGTATCGGGCTGGTCTATCGCGGGAAGCTGATCGCCAGCGGTACGCCGGATGCGCTAAAAGCGCAAAGCGCCGATGATGAGACGCCGGACCCGACCATGGAGCAGGCGTTTATCCGCCTGATTCAGGACTGGGATAAGGAGCATCACGATGAGCATTAGAGCGCTGTCGTGGCGTCGGGTCCGCGCCCTCTGTATTAAAGAGACTCGCCAGATTATCCGCGATCCCAGCAGCTGGCTTATCGCGGTGGCCATCCCGCTGATGCTGCTGTTTATCTTTGGCTACGGCATTAACCTCGACTCCAGCAAGCTGCGGGTGGGCATTCTGCTGGAGCAGCGCAGCGAGGAGGCGATGGACTTTACCCATACCATGACCGCCTCGCCGTGGATTGACGCCACCGTCAGCGATAATCGCCAGGCCCTGATCGAGATGATGCAGGCCGGGCGTATTCGCGGGCTGGTCACGATAGCCCCGGACTTTGCCGCCCGAATGAATCGCGAGGGCGATGAGGCGCCGATTCAGGTGATTACCGACGGCAGCGAGCCGAATACCGCTAACTTTGTACAGGGCTATGTGGAGGGGATCTGGCAGACCTGGCAACAGCAGCGGGCGGAAGACCGGGGCGAGACCTTCGAACCGTTGATCGACGTCCAGATGCGCTACTGGTTTAACCCGGCGGCGGTCAGCCAGTATTTTATTATTCCCGGCGCAGTGACCATTATTATGACGGTGATCGGAGCGATCCTGACCTCGCTGGTGGTGGCGCGGGAATGGGAGCGCGGTACCATGGAGGCGCTGCTCTCCACGGAGGTGACCCGTGCCGAACTGCTGCTGTGCAAGCTGATTCCCTACTACTTCCTCGGCATGCTGGCGATGCTGCTCTGTATGCTGGTCTCCGTGTTTATTCTCGGCGTACCCTACCGGGGTTCGCTCCTGCTGCTGTTTCTTATCACCAGCCTGTTTTTGCTTAGCACCCTGGGGATGGGACTGCTGATCTCCACCGTCACCCGCAACCAGTTTAACGCCGCTCAGGTGGCGCTGAACGCGGCCTTCCTGCCGTCGATTATGCTGTCGGGCTTTATCTTTCAGATAGACAGTATGCCCGCGGTGATCCGGGCGGTGACCTATATTATTCCGGCGCGCTACTTTGTCAGCACCCTGCAAAGCCTGTTTCTGGCGGGCAATATCGCCCCGGTCCTGCTGGTTAACGTGCTGTTTCTGATTGCCTCGGCGGTGATGTTTATCGGCCTGACGTGGCTGAAAACCAAACGGCGACTGGATTAGGAGAGGCTATTTTTTACCGACTCTGGACACTGATCCGCAAAGAACTCCAGTCCCTGCTGCGCGAGCCGCAGACCCGGGCGATTCTGATATTACCGGTGCTGATTCAGGTGCTGCTGTTCCCGTTCGCCGCCACCCTGGAGGTGACCAACGCCACCATCGCTATCTATAACGAAGACAGCGGCCGCCACTCTGTCGAGCTGAGCCAGCGCTTTGCCCGCGCCAACGCCTTTACCCATATCGTCTGGCTGCACAGTCCGCAGGAGGTTCAGCCGACTCTTGATACCCAGAAGGCGCTGCTGCTGGTGCGTTTCCCGGCGGACTTTTCCCGCAAGCTTGAAACCTTCCAGACCGCCCCGCTCCAGCTTCTGCTTGACGGGCGCAACTCCAACAGCGCCCAGATTGCCGCCCGCTATCTCCAGCAAATCGTCAATGATTACCAGCAGGAGCTGCTGACCGGCAAGGCGAAGCCCAATAACAGCGAGCTGGTGGTGCGTAACTGGTATAACCCCAATCTGGATTACAAATGGTTTGTGGTGCCGTCACTGATCGCCATGATCACCACTATCGGCGTGCTGATTGTCACCTCCCTGTCGGTGGCGCGGGAGCGGGAACAGGGCACCCTCGATCAGCTGCTGGTCTCGCCCCTTTCCACCTGGCAAATTTTTGTCGGTAAAGCAGTTCCAGCGCTGATTGTCGCCACCTTCCAGGCCTCAATCGTGCTGGCCGTCGGCATCTGGGCCTATGAGATCCCCTTCGCCGGTTCGCTGGCGCTGTTCTACTTCACCATGCTGATTTACGGCCTGTCGCTGGTGGGCTTTGGGCTGCTGATTTCCGCGCTGTGCTCAACCCAGCAGCAGGCGTTTATTGGCGTGTTTGTCTTTATGATGCCGGCGATTTTGCTCTCCGGGTATGTATCGCCGGTCGAGAATATGCCTGTCTGGCTGCAGAATCTGACGTGGGTAAATCCGATTCGTCACTTTACCGATATTACCAAGCAGATCTATCTCAAGGATGCCAGTCTGGGGATTGTCTGGGGGAGTTTATGGCCGCTGTTGCTGATTGCGATAACAACCGGGTCAGCGGCCTACGCCATGTTTCGACGTAAGATCGCCTGACCCGTTGTGCATTAGTGAGACTTATATGACTTAGAAGCGCGGCGGCGTTCTTTCACCAGCAGGGAGAACACCGCCGGACCCGCCAGGATAGCCAGACCCGCCAGGGCCAGCAGGAAATTATTCTGCAGTACGCGGGACAGCAGCCACAGCACGATCATGGCCGCACCGAAGTACCAGGTGGTGGTCAGCTCTTCGAGTACGTCTGCGACCTCCTGCCAGCGCGGATCGTGGTGACGCTGCAGCGCCAGCATCAGCAAAACGGTGACGCCGTACACCACGCATAATCCCAGGCCGACATGCACCAGCACCCCGTGCATCCAGCCCATCACCAGTCCGGCCACTATCAGCATATGCAACACAATCTGCCAGCAACTTAGACCCGTTGCGACACGAACACGTTGTTGCCACCTCATGGCTTTCTCTCCTGAAGAAGATTCGTCGTTGAATGAGAGTACCGGACTTTACGGAAAATTCCGTAACACCGCATCTTTTTGTGATGCCGACTACACTTTATTTTCACAGGATCGTGATGAAAAAAGGAAGAATATGCCCTCATTTTCATTAAAAGTGCTGACCATTAACACCCATAAAGGCTTCACGGCGTTCAACCGACGCTTTATTTTACCGGAGCTGCGGGACGCGGTACGCACCGTCGGCGCGGATATCGTCTGCCTGCAGGAAGTGATGGGCGCGCACCAGGTCCACCCACTCCACGTGGAGAACTGGCCGGATACCACCCACTATGAATTTCTGGCGGATACCATGTGGAGCGACTTCGCCTACGGCCGCAACGCGGTCTACCCGGAAGGCCATCACGGCAATGCGGTGCTGTCCCGCTACCCGATTGAGCACTATGAGAATCGCGATGTCTCCGTTGGCAGCAGCGAAAAACGCGGGCTGCTCTACTGCCGCATCGCACCACCGGATCTGCCCTTTCGCATCCACGTGATTTGCGTGCATCTGGGGCTGCGGGAGGCCCATCGCCAGGCCCAGCTTGAGATGCTCAGCGAATGGGTTAACACGCTGCCGGAAGGCGAACCGGTCCTGGTGGCGGGCGATTTTAACGACTGGCGGCAGAGAGCCAACTATCCGCTGAAAAATCTGGCCGGGCTGGACGAGATTTTTACCCGCGCCAATGGCCGACCCGCCCGCACCTTTCCGGTACAGTTTCCGCTGCTGCGCCTCGACCGTATTTATGTCAAAAATGCCCACGCCAGCGCGCCGACCGCGCTGTCGCTGAAAAACTGGCGTCATCTGTCCGATCATGCCCCCCTGAGCGCGGAGATCCACCTATGAAATGTCAGTGGCGCGAGGGAAACCGCATTCGCCTGCTGGAAAACGGCGACCAGTACTATCCGGCTCTGTTTGAGGAGATTGACCACGCCCGGCATAAGGTGATCCTCGAAACCTTTATCTGGTTCGAAGACGAGGTCGGAAAGCAGCTGCACGCCGTGCTGCTGGCGGCGGCCCGTCGGGGCGTGGAAATCGAAGTGCTGCTGGACGGCTACGGCTCCCCGGATCTCAGCGACGACTTTGTTAACGCCCTGACCACCGCCGGCGTGGTGTTTCGCTATTACGATCCGCGCCCGCGCCTGCTGGGTATGCGGACCAATCTGTTCCGCCGGATGCACCGTAAAATCGTGGTGGTTGACGATACCGTCGCCTTTGTCGGCGGGATTAACTACTCCGCAGAACATATGTCCGACTACGGCCCCGAGGCGAAGCAGGATTACGCCGTGCGTCTGGAAGGCCCGGTGGTACAGGATATCCTGCAGTTTGAACTCTCCAATCTGCCCGACGAACAGCTCCGCCGCCGCTGGTGGCGACGCCGCCATCGCCCGGAAGAGAACCGCGCCCCCGGCGATGCCCAGGTGCTGTTTATCTGGCGGGATAACAATGAGCACCGGGACGATATTGAACGCCACTATCTGAAAATGCTGGCCACCGCCCGTCGGGAAGTGATTATCGCCAACGCCTATTTCTTCCCCGGCTATCGCCTGCTGCACGCCATGCGTAAAGCGGCCCGTCGGGGCGTCAGCGTGAAGCTGATTGTACAGGGCGAGCCGGATATGCCTATCGTCACCTTCGGTGCTCGCCTGCTCTACAGCTATCTGTTTAAAGGCGGGGTGCAGATTTTTGAGTATCGCCGTCGTCCGCTGCACGGCAAAGTGGCGCTGATGGACGCCCATTGGGCCACCGTCGGCTCCAGCAATCTCGATCCGCTCAGCCTGTCGCTGAATCTGGAAGCCAACGTGATTATCCACGACCGTGAATTTAACCAGACTCTGCGCGACAACCTCTCCGCCATTATTGAGAAAGACTGTCTGCCGGTCGATGCCAGTATGGTGCCGCGCCAGAGCGGGTGGAACCTGGCCAAAAGCGTGGTGGTGTTCCACTTTTTACGCCATTTCCCGGCGCTGGTTGGCTGGCTACCGGCCCATACGCCGCATCTGTCGCGTGTCGATCCTCCGGTGCAGCCGGAGATGGAAACGCAGGATCGAATGGAAACCGATAACCCCGGAGTCAAACCCTGATGGCGAAATCGCATCCGCGCTGGCGTCTGGCAAAAAAAATCCTTACCGGGCTCTTTTTTATCGCCGTCATCGTTCTGCTGGTGGTCTATGCCCGTAAGGTAGACTGGGAGGACGTTCGGGAGGTCATTGCTAACTATAACCGTGGCGTGCTGCTCGGTGCCGTGGGTCTGGTGGTGGTCAGCTACCTGCTGTACGGCTGCTACGACCTGCTGGCCCGGTCATACTGCGGCCATAAGCTGGCAAAACGTCAGGTGATGCTGGTCTCTTTTATCTGCTATGCCTTTAACCTGACCCTCAGCACCTGGGTTGGCGGCATCGGGATGCGGTATCGTCTCTACTCCCGACTCGGCCTGCCCGGCAGCACCATTACGCGTATCTTCTCCCTGAGCATTACCACTAACTGGCTGGGCTATATTCTGCTGGGCGGAGTGATCTTCACCCTCGGCGTGGTACAGCTTCCCGAGCGCTGGTATATCGACGAAGGCACCCTGCGTATTGTTGGCATCGTCCTGCTGGTGATGATTACGCTCTACCTCGGCTTTTGCGCCTTTTCCCGCCGTCGGCACGTCACCATCAAAGGGCAAAAGCTGGTTCTGCCATCGTGGAAATTTGCCCTGGTGCAGATGGCTATCTCATCGGCCAACTGGATGGTCATGGGGCTGGCGATTTGGCTGCTGCTGGGGCAGAAACCGGACTACTTCTTTGTGCTGGGGATCCTGCTGGTCAGCAGTATTGCCGGGGTGATTGTGCATATACCGGCCGGTATCGGCGTACTGGAAGCGGTATTCCTCGCCCTGCTGGCGGGATCGCACAGCACCCAGGGAACCATTATCGCCGCCCTGCTGGCGTGGCGCGTGCTGTACTACTTTACCCCGCTGCTGCTGGCGCTGATTTGCTATCTGGGACTGGAGAGTCGGGCGAAAAAGCTGAGGGAAAAGAATGAGAGGGCGATGGAGAAAGAATAACCCTCTCATTTTTACAATTTGTTTCATTTACCCCAGTTACCTTGCCGCTTTATTCCCCTATTGTTCTTTTTTTACCCACAGCAAAAAAAGGGATTTTTGCTGCTTTCTCACCACAAAAGGACTTGAGGTATGAGTACAACTCCCTCCATTCGTTACAGCCACAGCCATCATCTCCTGACCGCAAGACGCGGTATGACCTCGCTGGATCTATTCCACGGGTTTCTGAATCAGACGGAAGATAAGGACAATCGCGATGAGTAACATTAAACCTTCAGTGCAAATCTGCACGGCCGTGCCGGGGCTGACGCGTGAAATCATCCTCACGCCACAGTGGATACCGGAAAAGGGAGAATATCCGCTCTGCAGAGCCGCCTATGCACCTTTGATTTGTGGTGAACACACGTTCGCCGTGATTGCCAAAGCCATTGAAAGCGCGACGAAAAGCATTGATATCATTACCTGGGGCTTTCAGGCATCGATGTATTTAACCCGCGGAGGACAGGGGCCACATAAAATGGTGGGCGAGCTGCTGGAAGAGGCCGCAAACCGGGGCGTGCAGGTCCGTCTCTTAGTCTGGTTTAGCGGCACGGCGCAGAATTTTGCAGGCCCCAGTTTTCCCGGCTGGGGTGCATGGGGCTCGGTGGCACAAAGGAAGGGAGAAACGATATGGAATTTAAGCGCCAAAGGTAACAAACTCGATTACGAAACCGCCGAACAGTACGAATTCGATAAGAAATGGCATTACCGGGCATGGAATCACAAGATCAAGGGGCTAAAAGTTCTTTCCCGTACGATGGGCAATATGGTTTCATTTGGTTTCCGGTTAGATGAACTGCCCTATAAAATTAGTGATGACTCCTCCCTGATGCGAAAAATGGCGCTTGGGCATGGCGCCACGCACCATCAAAAAATGATCTTAATTGACTATGAAGATCCGGAATTAGCCGTCGGATTTGTTATGGGTCACAATATGCTGTCTCAATACTGGGATACTCAAAAACACCCCTGGCAGAGAGGCTATAGCGCAGCACCGGATCAGGGCCGGGATGGTTATACCGGATGGCAAGATATCTCATCCTGTGTTTATGGTGAGGTATTAAAACACCTGAATGATAATTTCGTTCAGGCGTGGGATAAAGCCGAGCTGGATTATCAGCCCTTACAGCTTATATCCCTGACGGAAACTCGCGCATCGATAAAAAAAGATCTGTTTATCCCCACGGCGAAACGTCTTGCCACAATTAAAAACCGCCTTGGCGACGGCGCATTTAACTTTACGCTAACGCCCGTGATGGGGAAAATATGCCGGACACAGCCACAGTACAAAGCCTACGATATTCTGAAGGCGTATATGGAGAGCGTAAACAGAACCCGAAACTATATTTATATTGAAAACCAGTACTTCCGTTTTACCGAGCTGGCGGAACAAATATTAAAAAGAGCCAAAGACCTGATCTGCGCCGGGGTTAACCCTGAAGAGCATGGTTATCTCTATCTGTTTGTCGTCACCAACAGCACCACCGATCCGGACGTGGTGACTGGCGGGCTACGCACCTGGGAAATGTTAGATATGCTGGGCCGTGGCGACCGCATGCCCGATTATACCGCCATGGTGCATAATCAGGACCCCAACAATAAAGATGACCAGTGGGAAGCCAGCAAGGTCGATATCCAGGATATTCCCGGACTCAAAGCGCATATCTGCACTCTGGTCTGCCCCGACTCCCCGCAGGGCTCGCGGCTACGCACCTATGTTCACAGCAAACTAATGATGATTGATGATATTTTCCTGATCCAGGGATCGGCAAATATAAACCTGAGAAGTATGGCGTTTGACAGTGAAATTGCGATTGCGCTTCAGGATACGGACCAGGGGAATATTGTTAAAAAGATGCGAAATGAGCTATGGGGGTTGCATACGAATAATAATAGGGGCTGTACAGGAAACGACTTTGCGTTAGCTTTTGAAAGCTGGAAAAGGTTGCTCGAATATAATAGTAAAAAATGGTCCTCCCCTGATGGAGGAGAACTTATCGCATCGGTAATTAACTTCATAGATAATAACAAAGCACTGGAGGATAAAGATTAGTGAATAATAAAATTCAGTGCTTACCTATATTGATACTCATTTTGACTTTAGCTGGTTGCGATAATAATAAAGGAAAGGACATAAAGGATATGAATTTGTCATTTAGCTGTACAACAGAAGCCGAGCATCTCCCCCCTCTGGATCCGCAGGCCGAAATTTGGTTCAGTCTGGCTCGCAGCATGCAAAAAGCAGCGGGCGAGAAAAATTTTGATGTGATTGCGGATCTTTACCGTCAGGCGGCAGGGAAAGACCATTATAAGGCCATGATCAATCTTCAGAATATGTTGACCCGAAGACTTGCAGCGCCAGTAAAAGGGAAGTCCCCTCAGGAGGAAGTTGTCGCAATTACTGAACGAATGATGCAGATTAATATCCCCGCAGGCTACTATCTGATGGGGCACTATCTTGAACGCGGCTATGGTGTTAAAAGGGATAAAACTGCGGCATTAGCCTATTTTCGTAAAGCCGCCGATCTGGGTAACCCGGAGGCGCAGAACTATCTGGGCCAGCTTTTTCTGACCGAACAGTTTGAAGATTATACCGAGCCTAAAACGCTTAGGGTTCATTTTAAAAAGAACCCGGCTTTCAATCCGAAAATTGGTGAGGCGATGCTGGATTGTGCAGCAAGCCAGGGGAATGGAGAAGCCGCAGACTGGTTAGCTGGATGGTTTCATGTACTAAAAAAAGATTATTCTAAAGCCATAAAATACTATCAGCTAGGTGTTAAAAATGGGAATAATTTATCTGCTTTAAGTTTAATCAGAGCGTTCGATTCACCACTTCCTGAACCTGATATTGATTATTTAGCTTTAGAAGCAGATCCTGAACGAGTTCGTCGTTACACTAAGATTAAAGCAGAAATTAATTTTAACCCTTCAGCCCGATTCCCCGACATTGATAAAATCGTCCCTTTACCACCAGAAAAACTTCCCGACTGGGACGGCACCTTTGAATATAAAAAAGTGCCGCAGGAGGGTAAGAGCTAATGAATTATCGAACGCGGCATCTCTGTGCAATAGTAATGATATGGGCTTTAACCGGCTGCAATAATGAAAAAGAGTCGGAACCAAAGGATATAACCATGTCGTTTAGCTGTACAACAGAAGCCGAGCATCTTCCCCCTCTCGATCCTCAGGCCGAAATTTGGTTTAACCTGGCTCGCAGTATGCAAAAAGCAGCGGGCGAGAAAAATTTTGATGTGATTGCGAATCTCTACCGTCAGGCTGCAGGGAAAGACCATTATAAAGCCATGATCAATCTTCAGAATATGCTATCACGAAGGCTCGCGACACCAGTGAAAGGAAGGTCTCCCCAGGAGGAGGTCATAGAGATCGTTGAAAATATGATGCAGAAAAATATTCCCGCAGGCTACTATCTGATGGGACATTATCTTGAAACCGGCTATGGCGTAAAAAGAGATAAAACCGTAGCATTAGCCTATTTTCGCAAAGCCGCTGACCTAGGAAACCCGGAGGCACAGAACTATCTCGGAAAGATTTTATTAACCGAACAGTTTGAAGATTATACTGAGCCTAAAACGCTTAGGGTTCATTTTAAAAACAACCCGATTTTTAATCCAAAAATTGGTAAGTCTATGCTGGATTGTGCAGCAAACCAGGGAAATGGTAATGCAGCATATTATCTTGCAGACTGGTTTAGTATCTCAAAAGAAGATTACCCAAATGCCTTACGTTATTATCAGCTAGCTGCTCGATATGGTAATAAATTATCTGTCATGACATTAATCTCAGCATTTAACTCCCCAAGGCCAGATGATAAAGGCAGCTACCTCGGTGTTGAAAAAGATCCTGAACGTATTTTTAGATATAAATCAATGTATAATGAGATAAAATTAAATTCTTCATCGAGATTCCCCGATATCGATAAAATAGTCCCTTTACCACCAGAAAAACTTCCCGACTGGGATGGCACTTTTGAATATAAAAAAGTACCGCTGGAGGGTAAGAATTAATGAATTATCAAATACGGTATCTCTGTGCCGTCACAATCCTATGGGCTTTAACCGGCTGTAATAATGAAAAAGAGTCGAAACCACAGGATATTACCCTGTCATTTAGCTGTACAACAGAAGCCGAGCACCTTCCCCCTCTGGATCCTCAGGCCGAAATTTGGTTTAGCCTGGCTCGCAGCATGCAAAAAGCAGCAGGCGAGAAAAATTTTGATGCGATTGCGGATCTTTACCGTCAGGCGGCAGGGAAAGACCATTATAAGGCCATGATAAATCTTCAGAATATGTTGACCCGAAGACTTGCAGCGCCAGTAAAAGGGAAGCCCCCTCAGGAGGAAGTTGTCGCGATTACTGAACGAATGATGCAGATTAATATCCCCGCAGGCTACTATCTGATGGGGCACTATCTTGAACGCGGCTATGGTGTTAAAAGGGATAAAACTACGGCATTAGCCTATTTTCGTAAAGCCGCCGATCTGGGTAACCCGGAGGCGCAGAACTATCTGGGCCAGCTTTTTCTGACCGAACAGTTTGAAGATTATACCGAGCCTAAAACGCTTAGGGTTCATTTTAAAAAGAACCCGGCTTTCAATCCGAAAATTGGTGAGGCGATGCTGGATTGTGCAGCAAGCCAGGGGAATGGAGAAGCCGCAGACTGGTTAGCCGGATGGTTTCATCTGTTAAAAACCAAAGATTACTCGAAAGCAATAAAGTATTATCAGCTAGGTGTGAAGAATGGAAATAATTTATCTGCTTTAAGATTAATCAGGGCGTTCGATTCACCACTTTCTGAACCTGATGTTGATTATTTAGCTTTAGACGCAGATCCTGAACGAGTTCGTCGTTACACTAAGATTAAAGCAGAAATTAATTTTAACCCTTCAGCCCGATTCCCCGACATAGATAAAATAGTCCCTTTACCACCAGAAAAACTTCCCGACTGGGATGGCACCTTTGAATATAAAAAAGCGATGGCAGAAAAATAATATTCCCTCTCCCGGGAAATGCATTCGCATCACCGGGAGAGAGAAACGGAGTTATCAGCGACGATTGCCCAGAATACGCAGCAGCATCAGGAACAGGTTGATAAAGTCCAGATACAGGGTCAGCGCACCGAGAATGGAGTATTTACGCAGGGTGCTGGCATCGCGCACGTCAATATTCTCACCGATATTCTTCAGCTTCTGGGTGTCGTAGGCGGTCAGACCGACAAAGATGACGACCCCGATATAGGTCACGGCCCACATCAGCGCTTCACTTTTCAGCCAGAAGTTCACCAGCGACGCCAGGATAATCCCAATCAGGCCCATAAACAGCAGGTTGCCCCAGCTGCTGAGGTCGCGTTTGGTGGTGTAGCCGTAGAGGCTCATGGCACCGAACATCCCGGCCGTGACGATAAAGGTACTGCCGATGGACGGCAGGCTGTAGACGAGGAAGATACTGGAAAGCGTCAGCCCGGTCAGTGCGGAATAGAGCATAAACAGGGTGGTGGCCATCCCGGCGCTCAGGCGCTGTACCATCCCGGCAAGCACAAATACCAGCCCCAGTTGGGCGATAATCAGGCCAAAGAAGGTGATCCGGCTGGAGAAGACAAACTCCATAATCGCCTGTGAACCGGCTGCGTACCAGGCAATAAAGGCGGTCAGCACCAGGCCGCAGGTCATCCAGCCGTATACCTGAGCCATATAGGTCTGCAGCCCGGAGCGGGCATTCTGCACTATCGAATCTGAACGTGGAAATCGGTCCATGACTTACTCCTCAGTTGAAAGGGATTACACGTTAATAAGATTAACACATCCGCCTAAACCTATTACCAACGCGTTGCTGCCTTTTGGTCACTTTCACGCGCCTCAACCCAGCGGTCGCCTTCCGGCGTTGCTTCACGCTTCCAGAAAGGCGCCCGGGTTTTCAGGTAGTCCATAATAAACTCCCCGGCCTCAAAGGCGCTGCTGCGGTGGGCGCTGGTAACGCCGACGAAAACAATCTCCTCGCCCGGCCAGAGTTCGCCGATGCGGTGGATCACCGTCACCCTGCCCAGCGGCCAGCGGCGGCGGGCCTCTTCGACGATCTCCGCCAGCGTTTTTTCCGTCATGCCCGGATAGTGCTCCAGGGTCAGCGCCTTCACGCTGTCGCCCAGGTTATGGTTGCGCACTTTGCCGGTAAAGGTGACGACCGCGCCGTCTTCGTCACGCTCTGCCAGCCACGGGTACTCTTCCCCGACGCTGAAGCGCGCCTGGCCGACGCGAATACGGGTTTCAGCCATGTTAACCTCCCGTAACCGGCGGGAAGAAGGCGACTTCATCCCCGTCGTTTAGCGGATGGTCGAGGCTGACCAGGGTCTGGTTGACCGCCGCCAGCAGCTTGCCGTCTTCCAGCGCCAGCGCCCAGCGGTCGCTGCGGGCGCTCAGATGGCGACGCAGCGCCTCAACCGTGTCAAACCCGGCCTCGACGGCCAGGGTGTCGGTGCCCACCAGTTCGCGGACCTGGGCAAAAAAGATAACGTTAATCATGCGCGTCCACCCTAAAATCGCCGGATTTGCCGCCGCTTTTTTCCAGCAGGCGCACCGGACCAATCACCATATCCTTCTGCACCGCCTTGCACATATCGTAGATGGTCAGGGCCGCCACCGATGCGGCGGTCAGGGCCTCCATCTCAACGCCGGTTTTACCGCTCAGGCGGCAGACGGCGGTGATACGCACCCGGTTATGTTCCGTCTCGGCCTCCAGCTGGACCTCGACCTTGCTCAGCAGCAGCGGATGGCACAGGGGGATCAGCTCCCAGGTCCGCTTGGCGGCCTGGATCCCGGCGATACGCGCGGTGGCGAACACGTCGCCTTTGTGGTGCTGGCCGTCGACAATCATCGCCAGGGTTTCCGCCCGCATGGTGACAAAGGCTTCGGCCCGCGCTTCGCGAACGGTCTCGTTTTTCGCCGAGACATCGACCATATGGGCGTCACCGGCTGCGTTAATATGGGTCAGTTGCGACATAGCTTATTTCTTCAGATGGGGATGAAAATTACAGGGGCGGGTCCGCGCATCCAGCTGCGGGGCGATAATATTTTCCCACGCGGTGCGGCACGCTTTGGTTGATCCGGGCATGACAAAAATCAGCGTCCGGTTGGCGATACCGGCCAGCGCGCGGGACTGCAGCGTCGAGGTACCAATCTCCTCAAAGGAGAGCATACGAAAGACTTCACCGAAGCCTTCGATTTCCCGGTCAAACAGCGGCAGTAGCGCTTCGGGCGCCTGATCGCCGTCGGTCAGCCCGGTGCCACCGTTAATCAGCACCACCTGCACGTTGTCGCTGGCGATCCACGCAGAAACCTGGGCCCGAATGGCGTAGCGGTTCTCTTTCACTATCGCCTTATCGACGACCGTATGACCGGCTTCCTGCGCCGCATCACGCAGCCAGTGACCGGAGGTATCATCCTCTTCGCCGCGACGGCTGGAGATGGTTAAGATAGCGACACGGGTGGCAATAAATTCTGCACTAACCTGACTCATTACAATTCTCCTTAATTAGCCGCCGATATACGAAAGATTCTGCGTAATGCCCGTATCACCCTGGTGCAGGAAGTGGGTCTGCTTCTTCTGCTGCAGCGCACCGGCAATACGCTCCTGTAACGCCTGCTGCTGGGCGTCGTCGCTCAGCAGGTCGCGCAGATCCACCCCACCGTCGCCAAACAGGCACAGGTGCAGCTTGCCCACCGACGAGACGCGCAGGCGGTTACAGCTGGCGCAGAAATCTTTTTCGTAAGGCATGATAAGGCCTATCTCGCCCGCGTAGTCCGGGTGACAGAAGACCTGGGCCGGTCCGTCGCTGCGCTGGCGAAGCTGACGTATCCAGCCGCGGCGCAGCAGCTCATCGCGCACCACCATTCCGGAGAGATGATGTTTGCGGAACAGCTCCCCGCCGTCGCCGGTTTCCATCAGTTCGATAAAGCGTAGTTGAATGGCGCGCGGTTTGATCCACGCCAGGAAGGTATCAAGCTGGTGATGGTTGACGTCGCGCATCAGGACGGTGTTGACTTTCACCTTGTCAAAACCGGCGTCGAACGCCGCGTCGATACCGTCCATCACCTGGCGGAATTTATCCTGTCCGGTAATGGCATGAAACTGGCGGGCGTCGAGGCTATCGACGCTGACGTTCAGCGCGGTCAGCCCGGCGTCGCGCCACTGGGCAACATCACGCGCCAGCCGGTAGCCGTTGGTGGTCACCGCAATCTGACGAATCGCCGGGTTTTCGCGTACGGCGGCGATGATCTCGCTGAAATCACGGCGCAGGGAGGGTTCCCCGCCGGTCAGGCGCACTTTTTCCGTGCCCATGCCGGCAAAGGCGCGGGTCACGCGGCGAACTTCATCTACACTGAGAAAGCCGTTATTGGTGACGTGGCCGGGACGATAGCCGTCCGGCAGGCAGTAGGTGCAACGAAAATTGCACACGTCGGTGATCGAAAGGCGTAAGTAATAAAACTTACGCGCAAACGCATCGGTAAGAAGCGATTCCATAGACACCTTTCCAAATCGGGAGATGTCGTCATTTCTTCCGACACCCTGGTGGCTCAGGGCCACGGCCAAAGCACCGTATCTTGCGACTTAGGTACATAAGGCTAAGTGTGTTACTCCGGCAGTGCCGGAGTGAGTACTGAGGATAGTAGCGCGTTAGCTTCCCTTTCGCCAGACTCTACATTTCGCTATATAATTTAATATATAGCGGTGTTATCCTGCATTTCGCACCAGAATACGCAAAAATAGCGTTTTTGCATTGACGTGCATCATTTTGTCGCCCGTGCGGCATCGTCTTTTAGGGGTAGTTGCGCTACTGTAGCGCGGTAAATGTGAAACAGGGAATTTGTATGCGCAATCGCACTTTTGCCGATCTCGATCGTGTTGTGGCTCTCGGCGGCGGCCACGGGCTGGGCCGAGTCATGTCATCGCTGGCCTCGCTCGGCTCACGCCTGACCGGCGTGGTCACCACCACCGACAACGGCGGCTCTACCGGCCGTATCCGCCGTGCCGAAGGCGGTATCGCCTGGGGCGATATGCGCAACTGTCTTAATCAGTTAATTACCGAACCCAGCGTCGCATCCGCCATGTTTGAGTATCGTTTTGGCGGTAATGGCGAACTTTCCGGGCATAACCTCGGAAATCTGATGTTAAAGGCGCTGGATCACCTTAGCGTGCGGCCTCTGGAAGCGATCAATTTAATTCGCAACCTGCTAAAAGTGGATGCATTGTTAATCCCAATGTCGGAAATGCCGGTCGATTTGATGGCGCTCGATCACGAAGGCCATGAAGTCTACGGTGAGGTCAATATCGATCAGCTAACTCAGCCGCTAAAAGAGCTGATGCTCACCCCAAAAGTGAGCGCGCCCCGCGAGGCGGTAGAAGCCATCGCCGAGGCGGACCTGATCCTGATTGGCCCTGGCAGTTTCTACACCAGCCTGATGCCGATTCTGCTGCTGGATGATATCGCCCGCGCCCTGCGCCGTACCCCGGCACCAATGGTCTATATCGGCAACCTGGGCCGCGAGCTCAGCCCTGCCGCCGCCAGCCTGACGCTGGCCGATAAGCTCGCACTGATGGAGCAGGTAGTTGGCAAAAAAATTATCGATGCGGTGGTGGTTGGTCCGAAGGTGGACGTCAGCAGCGTCACCGACCGGGTGGTGATCCAAACGCCGCTGGAAGCCAGCGATATCCCCTATCGCCACGATCGCCATCTGCTGCGCGAGGCGCTGGAACAGGCCATTCAGGCGTTTGGCTAACTCACCATCGGGGCCGGTTATCGGCCCTGTTGCTTATTGCTTCCCCATCTTAAGGTTGTCTTAAACTACTCCTGCGACCCTAAGCGCAATATTTATTACTGAGTCATAAGTATGCGCTTACTTGCCTTTCGTCGCCCGACCCTCGGTCGCCTGACGTTTATTGTTCTGTTTTCTTTGTATATCTCGCTGGTGCTGAATATTGCCTATTACCGCCAGGCGTTCGCGCTGTTGCCGGTCGATTCACTGCATAACGCCCTGGTGTTTCTGTCGATGCCGCTCGTCGCCTTTGCGGTGATCAATATTCTGGTAACCCTGGCCTCGTTTGTCCGCCTGGACCGGCTGCTGATCAGCCTGTTTATTCTGCTCTGTGCCAGCGCGCAGTATTTTATTATGAGCTTCGGCATCATTATCGACCGCTCGATGGTGACCAATATCCTCGACACGACCGCAGCGGAGAGCTTTGCTCTGATGTCGCCGAGCATGATTGCAACGATGCTGATCACCGGCGTTGCGGCGGTTGCCCTGGCCTGGTGGGTGAAGGTTAAAAAGCCGGTTTCCGCCTGGCGCGAAGCGGCCCGTAAAGGGCTAAGCATCCTGGCGTCCATCGCGGTAATTATCCTGATTGCACTGATGTTCTATAAGGACTACGCCTCCCTGTTTCGCAACAACAAAGAGCTGGTGAAGTCCCTCAGCCCGTCAAACAGCATTGCGGCCAGCTACTCCTGGTATTCGCATAACCGTCTGAGCAACCTGCCGCTGGTTAAAATAGGCGAAGATGCACAGCAGCAGGCCAGAATGCAGCAGGGGCCGCGCAAGAACCTGACCATTCTTATCGTCGGCGAAACCTCCCGCGAAGCCAATTTTTCCCTCGGCGGCTACCCGCGTGAGACGAATCCGCGCCTGAGCCAGGACAACGTCGTCTGGTTCCCGAAAACGGCCTCCTGCGGCACCGCCACGGCGGTATCCGTGCCGTGCATGTTCTCAAATATGCCGCGTAAGAATTATGACGACCAGCTGGCAGCACATCAGGAAGGCCTGCTGGATATCATCCAGCGTGCGGGAATTCAGGTCCTGTGGAATGAAAACGACGGCGGCTGTAAAGGCGCCTGCGATCGGGTACCGAGCCAGGATATGAACGCCCTGAAGCTGCCGGGCCAGTGCATTAACGGCGAGTGCTACGACGAAGTATTGTTCCACGGTCTGAGCGAGTATATCGACGGCCTGCAAAAAGATGGCGTGATCGTCCTGCACACTATCGGCAGTCACGGCCCGACCTATTACAACCGTTATCCACCCGCGTTCCGCAAGTTCACGCCAACCTGCGACACCAATCAGATCCAGTCCTGTACCCAGGAACAGCTGACCAATACCTACGACAACAGTATTCTGTACGTCGACTATATTGTTGATAAAGCAATTAAATTACTGCAGTCAAAGCAGGATAAATTTACCACCAGTCTGGTCTATCTCTCCGACCACGGCGAATCGCTGGGTGAGAATGGCGTTTACCTGCACGGCCTGCCCTGGTCCATCGCGCCGGACGAGCAAAAGCATATCCCGATGGTGATGTGGCTGTCGGACGACTATCAGAAACGCTACGGCGTCAGCGATACCTGCCTGAAAAAGCGTGCGGGCGAGCAGAATTATTCCCAGGATAATCTCTTCTCCACCCTGCTGGGTATAATGGGCGTCAGCACCAAAGAGTACCAGGCCGCGGACGATATCCTGGCCCCCTGCACCGGAGTCGGTAAATGAAGATACTGGTCGTTGAAGATGATGCTCTGCTGCTGCAGGGCCTGATGATGGCAATGAAGAGCGAGGGTTACGTCTGCGATGGCGTCTCCACGGCGCGTGAAGCGGCCCTCTGTCTGGCTAACGGCCATTACAGCCTGCTGGTGCTGGACCTTGGCCTGCCAGATGAAGACGGTCTGCATTTCTTAAGCCGCATACGCCGGGAAAAACAGGCTCTGCCGGTGCTGATCTTAACCGCAAGGGATACGGTCAGCGACCGTATTGCCGGGCTGGATACCGGCGCCGACGATTATCTGATTAAGCCCTTCGCCCTCGACGAGCTCAATGCCCGCATTCGCGCCCTGCTGCGTCGTCAGCATAACCAGGGCGATACCCGGCTTAACGTTGACGGCCTCAGCCTCGATATGACCCATCATCAGGTCTGGCTGAATGACACAGAGCTGGACCTGACGCCAAAAGAGTATGCTCTGCTGGAGCGCATGATGCTTAAGGCGGGTAGCCCCGTTCACCGGGAAGTGTTGTATAACGACATTTACAGCTGGGATAACGAACCCTCGACCAACACCCTGGAGGTCCATATCCACCATTTGCGCGACAAAATCGGCAAAACGCGTATCCGCACGCTGCGCGGATTTGGCTATATGCTGGTCACCCACCGCACAGCCACGCAGGCCGCCAGTGATTAAGCTGAACCACAAGAGCTGGAGCCTGCGCCAGCGGCTGCTGCTGGCTATCGGCGCGATCCTGGTCTTTTGCCAGTTGATCAGCGCCTTCTGGCTATGGCACGAAAGCAAAGAGCAGATCCAAATTCTTGTCGAAAGCGCCCTGCACAGCCGCGACTACCACAAATCCATCGAGCATGAGATCCGCGAGTCGGTCGCCAGCCTGCTGGTCCCCAGTATGCTGATTGTCGGGCTGGCGCTGGCGCTGTGCTACCAGGCCGTGAAGCTGATCACCCGCCCACTGGCAAAATTGCAGCAGGAGCTGGAAAACCGCAGCCCGGATAATCTCTGCCCGGTTGAACTGCACAGCCGTATCAGCGAGGTCGATGCGGTCACCCACGCAATTAACCAGCTGGTCGAACGTCTGACCCTCACCCTCGATCGCGAACGCCTGTTTACCGCCGACGTCGCACACGAACTGCGTACGCCGCTGGCCGGTCTGCGCCTGCATCTTGAGCTGCTTTCGCGCAGCAAAGGCATCGACGTTGATCCCCTGCTCCAGCGGCTGGACCAGATGACCGACAGCGTGGTACAGCTCCTGCAGTTGGCCCGCGTCGGTCAGTCATTCTCAGCGGGGAGCTATCAGCATGTCTGGCTGATCCAGGATGTGGTGATGCCCCTGCGCGAAGAGCTGGAAACCATGCTGGCTGCACGCCAGCAGCGGCTGGTGCTGCCCGAGAACGCGCAGGATATCCAGGTACGGGGAGACGTCACGCTGCTGCGGGTAATACTGCGTAATCTGACGGAAAATGCCCATCGCTACAGCCCGGAAAAGTCGGCGATAACGCTAAGCGTAGACGGCTCCGGCCCGGTTATGGCCGTGGAGGATGAAGGCCCGGGCATTGATGAAAGCCAGAGCGGCGAGCTCAGTAAAGCCTTTGTGCGAATGGACAGCCGCTACGGCGGCACCGGACTGGGGTTAAGCATCGTTAACCGGATTGTTCAGCTGCACGACGGGGAGTTCTTTCTGCAAAACCGCCGCCCGCTCCCTGGGGTGCGGGCCTGGGTCAGACTACAGCCGGTCACGCGCGAACGCTAATTACCAGGTCATAATCCAGTTAGCAGCAAAGCCGACAACAATCAGCAGGCTGGCGCTCAGCGCCAGCCACTCACGAAGGGTCGTTGCGGACATACTCTTCTCCTTATCTCAACACCGACAGTGTCGGCGAAGAAGATTAAGGGAATATTAAGCGCCTTATGAAGCCGCAATGAAAAGCGCTCGCAGCTGCTGTAGCTGGTCGCGAACCTGCGCCGCCTCTTCGAACTCCAGGTTCTGGGCGTGCTTCATCATCTGCCCTTCCAGCTCGTGAATTTTCTGCTGCATCGCTTTCGGCGTCAGCACAACGGTATCTTCCTGCACCGGTGAGCGAGATTTGCCGCGACCTTTGGCTTTGGTCTTCGCGATATTGCTGCCGAGAGACAGAATATCCACCACGTCTTTTTTCAGGCCCTGCGGCGTAATGCCGTTTTCCTCGTTATAGCGCTCCTGTTTCTCACGACGGCGCTCGGTTTCCCCAATCGCTTTTTCCATCGAGGCGGTGATTTTATCCCCGTAGAGGATAGCTTTGCCGTTGATATTACGCGCCGCACGTCCGATGGTCTGGATCAGGGAACGTTCGGAGCGCAGGAAGCCCTCTTTATCGGCGTCGAGGATCGCCACCAGCGACACCTCCGGCATATCCAGCCCCTCACGCAGCAGGTTGATACCGACCAGCACGTCAAACTCGCCCAGGCGCAGATCGCGGATGATCTCCATACGTTCAACCGTATCGATATCCGAGTGCAGGTAGCGCACCTTCTCGCCGTGCTCTTCCAGGTACTCGGTCAGGTCTTCCGCCATCCGCTTGGTCAGGGTCGTGACCAGCACGCGCTCGTTAATCACCGACCGCTTGCGGATTTCGGAGAGCAGATCGTCGACCTGGGTCGCGACCGGACGCACTTCGATAATGGGATCCAGCAGGCCGGTCGGACGCACCACCTGGTCAATCACCTCGTCGCCGGATTTCTCCAGCTCGTAGTTGCCGGGCGTTGCGGAGACGTAGATGCTCTGCGGCGCGAGCGCCTCAAACTCTTCAAACTTCATCGGGCGGTTATCCAGCGCCGACGGCAGGCGGAAACCGTACTCCACCAGCGTCTCTTTACGCGCCCGGTCGCCGCGATACATCCCGCCGATTTGCGGAATGGTCACGTGGGATTCGTCGATCACCAGCAGGCCATCGGCAGGCAGGTAGTCAAACAGGGTCGGCGGTGCCTCGCCGGGACCGCGACCGGAAAGATAGCGCGAGTAGTTTTCAATGCCCGAGCAGTAGCCCAGCTCATTCATCATTTCGAGATCGAACTGGGTTCGCTGGCTGAGGCGCTGCTCTTCCAGCAGTTTATTATTAGCCAGCAGCACCTTACGGCGGTCCGCCAGCTCCACTTTGATCTCTTCCATCGCCTGGACGATACGCTCGCGTGGCGTCACGTAGTGCGTTTTAGGGTAGATGGTATAGCGCGGGATGGTCGATTCGATATGCCCGGTCAGCGGGTCGAAGAGCGACAGGCGCTCGACCTCTTCATCAAAGAGTTCGATACGCAGAGCGATATCGTCCGACTCGGCCGGGAAGACATCAATGACCTCGCCGCGCACGCGGAAGGTGCCGCGCTGGAACGCCTGATCGTTGCGGGTGTACTGCAGCTCCGCCAGTCGACGCAGGATAGCGCGCTGATCGATAATCATGCCCTGGGTCAGGTGCAGCATCATTTTCAGGTACAGGTCCGGATCGCCCAGGCCGTAGATCGCCGACACTGACGCCACCACGATCACATCCCGCCGCTCCAGCAGCGCTTTGGTCGCCGAGAGGCGCATCTGCTCGATATGTTCGTTAACCGAGGCATCCTTTTCAATAAAGGTGTCGGAGCTGGGCACGTAGGCTTCCGGCTGGTAGTAGTCGTAGTAGGAGACAAAATACTCTACCGCGTTGTCCGGGAAGAAGGCCTTCATTTCGCCGTACAGCTGCGCGGCCAGCGTCTTGTTCGGCGCCAGCACCATCGTCGGGCGCTGCAGATCGGCAATGACGTTGGCGACAGTGAACGTTTTCCCCGACCCCGTAACCCCGAGCAGCGTCTGATGCGCCAGGCCATCTTCCAGCCCTTCCTCAAGACGACGAATCGCCTCTGGCTGGTCGCCGGAGGGACGGAAAGCGGAGTGCAGTTTAAACGGTTTACTCATGTACAGCTTCCTGATGAGGGAATTAGCGGGCAGGCGATTAATTCTACTCTCCACCGCCAATTTTGCCAGTAAAAAAGACTGGATGAAAAAACAGTAACCGGCGAGAAGATCGCAGGTCCTTGAGCGCAGAACCTGCGATTGCGGGTGAAATTTCCGCCGCGACGGGATAAAACACCATCACCTCCCGGTTATCCCCAGAATTTTTTCTATTTTTAACATTTGTCAAGCCGGGTCATGAAAGTTTTGTGGCAGCGGGTGACACTTTCTTTACACCCATTGCTTTTAAATAACATATTGATAATAAACAATAAAAATTAAAAGCCGCGTTTCCCATCAATTCATGCGCAGGCCGCGTATTCTCTCGCTTACCGCAAGTTTTCTAACTCTAATGCACAAGGTTATCCACAGGAATAGTGGATAACTATCCGCAGGCCATAGTCGGCGGCCTCCGCCTCGTCTGTCCTTTTTCCGCAAAGTGACAGCATAAAAAAAAAATATCGCTTAATTTTGCCATTTAACCGCTAAGCGTCCTTGTGGATCCTGCGGGATCGTGCCCGCGATCTCACGCCAACCCGTTGCACCACCGCCCGACATCATTCAGCACTGTGAAAGTGCAAAACGCCGCCGTTTCGGCGGGCGTCTGCCCGCTTTACCCGATATTTTATCGGCAGGATCCGAAAAAGATCGGGTTTTGTCACCGGTTAACGGTTCTGGCAAGCATTTTGCAGGTTTTGTCACAGGCATTTTGCAAATAGCCAGATAACCGGGCCTTGATATCACCCGCATCGAAAAACCGGAGGAGAGTCCTATGTTGAGTCTGCACGCGGTTAATCAGTATTACGGCAACCAGCATACGCTGTGGAACGTCAGTCTCGATTTAGCCCCGGGAGAGTGTACCTGCGTTATCGGGCTTCCCGGCATGGGGAAAACGACGCTGGTGAACTGTATCACCGGCCACCTGCCCATTGAGAGCGGGACGATTCTCTGGCACGACGCGGGAAGCGCCCCGCGTGACCTGCTGAATTTCTCTGCGGAGCATCGGGCGGCCATCGGCATCGGCTATGTCGCCCAGGACAGGCGCGTTTTTTCCCAGCTGACGGTGGAAGAAAATCTGCATATCGCCATGCTGGCCGGGCCGAAACCGGCGGGGGCCATTACCGGCGAGATCTATACGCTCTTTCCGGAACTCTACGCGCTGCGGCAGGTGAAAGGGGCGGGATTGTCAGAGGACGATCAATACCAGCTGGCGCTGGCGAGGGCGCTGATTGTGCACCCTCGCCTGCTGATCCTCGACGAACCGACGCGTGGAATTGGCCAGGCCTTTATGCATAAGCTGGGCAATCTGATCGTTCGGCTGAGTCAGGATTTCGGGATGACGGTGCTGCTGGCAGAGCAGCACCTGTCATTTATCCATCGGGTGGCAAACCGTTTTTGCCTGCTGCATCAGGGACGCAGCGTCGCGCAGGGCTATGTTAACCAGCTGGATGAGCAGGTGCTTTCTCGCTGGATGACGCCCCATCCAGGGCCCTGATATCAAGATAGTGCCCGATATCGCTCGCTTCCGGGGCCGCCTCAAGCCAGGGGATCTCCCCCAGCAGCGGCGCGGGCAGCACCCGCTGCAGCGTCGCCATATACTCGGCGTGGCGTTTTCCAGGCGGGGTGACATCATTGGCGATCCAGCCCGCCAGGGTTAACCCGGCCTGAGAAATGGCCTGGGCGGTGAGCATGGCATGGTTAATACAGCCCAGCTTCACGCCAACCACCAGGATCACCGGCAGACGTTCCGCCGCCACCCAGTCGGCAAAGGTGAAGGTCTCTGACAGAGGCGTAAACCAGCCTCCCGCCCCTTCCACCAGCAGCCAGTCGGCCTGTTTTTCCAGCGTTCTCAGACCCGCAGACATGACCTGCGGATCGATAGGCCGACCTTCTGCCGCGCTGATGATATGCGGCGAGGTTGGCTCGGCAAAGGTATAGGGATTGACCTGCCGGTAGTCCGGTCGGGGGGTGCTATTGCGCTGCAGGGCCAGCGCGTCGCTGTTGCGCAGTCCCTCAGCCGTCATATCGCTGCCTGACGCCACGGGTTTATAGCCTGTCGTCCGCAGGCCCAGCCGGGCCGCCGCCTGTAGCAGCGCACAACTGGCCACCGTTTTGCCGACCTCGGTGTCGGTGCCGGTGACAAAATAACGCTTAATCACAAACCATTACTCCCAGAAAAAGTTGATAGGTCAGAGGACACTGTCCCTGCCGCTGAGGCCAGGCCAGCTGGAGCTGCTGGAGCTGCCTGCGGGTCAAAGGGGCTTCACGCCGCCCCTGGTGCAGATGGGTCGCGCCGATACCCTTCAGAGAGCGCATAGCGCTCAGGGCATCGGGGAACCAGACGGTGACCGGGCAAAGGGCGTACTGCACGCGCCAGCCGTCAAGGGCGGCGAGGATCTGCGCCTCGGGCAAAAAGCGGTTGGCATGGGGATGCGTGTCGATGGTCGCCCAGGCCTGATTCAGTTCGCCAAGGGAGTCTGCCGCCAGGGTACTAAACGCCACCGTGCCGCCGGGGCGGACCACCCGCCGCAGCTCGCCCAGGGCATGACGCAAATCATCGCACCACTGGACGGCCAGGTTGCTCCAGGCCAGATCCACTTCGCCGTCTGCCAGCGGCAGCGCGTCAATATCCCCCAGAAGAAAACGATCCGCCGCCTGCTGACGCCGGGCTTCGGCCAGCATAGGCTCAGAGAGATCCAGCGCCGTGACCTGCGCGCCCGCGTCACGCCAGTAGCGGCTCATGCTGCCCGGTCCGCAGCCCGCATCCAGGACCTGCACATAGTTACGCCCAGGCAAGAGCGAGAGCAGTCGGCTGGCGCTCTCCCGCTGCAGTTCAGCGTGCTGATGGTAGCTTTGCGCCGCACGGCCAAAGGCCGCCGCGACCGCCGATTTATCGACCCTCGCCATTGAGGACCTCCAGCAGTCTGGCGATATCGCCGCGCTGATGCGCGGCGGTCAGGGTCAGACGCAGACGAGCCGTACCCACCGGCACCGTGGGTGGGCGGATCGCGGTGGTCCAGCAACCCTGCTCCCGCAGCCGTCGGGCCAGATCCAGCGCCCGGGCGTTTTCACCGACAATCAGCGGCTGAATGGCGCTCTGCGAGTCGGTCAGCCGCCCGTCCGGCACCGCAGCCCCCTGGCGGAAGTGGTTAATATTGTCCGCAAGGTTTGCCCGCAGCTCATCGCCCTCGTCGCTGTCGATAATCGCCCGCGCCACGCGCAGGGCTTCCGCCTGGGCCGGTGGCATCGCGGTGCTGTAAATCAGATGGCGGGCGAACTGCAGTAGATAATCTGCCAGCGTATCGCTGCACAGTACCGCCGCGCCGCTGACGCCAAAACCTTTGCCGAAGGTGACCACCAGCAGCTCAGGATGAACGCCCTGCGCCTGACAGCTCCCGCGCCCGCCGTCGCCGGTCACGCCGATACCGTGGGCATCGTCGACCATCAGCCAGCTTTGCGCCGCGTCGGTGACGCGGGCTATTTCCGCCAGCGGGGCGCTGTCGCCGTCCATGCTGAACACCCCTTCCGTCACCACCAGCTGCTGGCCGTCACAGGGTTTTGCCAGCAGGCTCGCCAGCTGGGCCGGATCGTTATGCGTAAAGCGGCGAAGCACGGCCGGGCTGAGACTGGCGGCTTCCAGCAGCGAGGCGTGACTCAGGCGATCGGCCACAATGCGATCCGGCTTGCCCATCAGAGCGGCAATCACCGCCTGGTTGGCGGCAAAGCCGGAGATAAACAGCAGCGCACGGGAGTAGCCCAGCCATCCGGCCAGCTCCTCCTCCAGGGCATGATGAGCATGGGTAAAGCCGCTCACGTGGCCGGATCCGCCGCTGCCCACGCCGTAGTGAGACGCACCGGCCTGCCAGGCACCAATCACCCGCGGATGCTGGCTGAGGCCAAGATAGTCATTGCTGGAGAAATTGAGATAGCGCCGGGTGCCGTCGTCCAGCCAGCGACCAGCCCCCTGCATCAGCGGCTGGCGCTGGCGCAGGGTCTGTGCCGCGCGGCGTTCACTCAGCGCGGCATCGATACGTTGCTGCCAGCTCATACGGTGGCGGCGTTGTAGTAGGTTTCCGTATCCGGGGTAAGCAGGGCCTGCTCCAGACGCTGCTGCTGCTCGTTGTCCCCCACGCTGACGGCGGTTTGCTGTGGGTTCAGGCCCAGTTTACGGAACAGGATGAGATCCTTGTCCTCTTCCGGGTTCGGGGTGGTCAGCAGTTTGCAGCCGTAGAAGATCGAGTTCGCCCCGGCCATAAAGCACATGGCCTGGGTCTGCTCGTTCATCTGCTCGCGCCCGGCGGAGAGGCGCACGTACGAGGTCGGCATCATAATGCGGGCCACGGCGATGGTGCGGATAAAATCAAAGGCGTCGACGTCGTCGTTATCGGCCAGCGGCGTGCCTTTGACCTTCACCAGCATATTGATCGGCACGCTTTCCGGCGGCGTCGGCATATTGGCGAGCTGCAACAGCAGTCCGGCGCGATCTTTCTCCGTTTCGCCCAGGCCCACGATCCCACCGGAGCAGACTTTGATCCCGGCATCGCGCACTTTACCCAGGGTATCCAGACGCTCCTGATAGCTGCGGGTGGTGATGATATTGCCGTAGAATTCCGGGGAGGTATCGAGGTTGTGGTTGTAGTAATCCAGCCCCGCGCCCGCCAGCCGCTCGGCCTGATCCTGAGAGAGCGTGCCGAGCGTCATACAGGCTTCCAGGCCCATCTCTTTGACGCCCTGTACCATCTGCTCAAGGTACGGCATATCGCGCTCGTGCGGGTTTTTCCACGCCGCGCCCATACAGAAACGGGTAGAGCCGGCGGCTTTGGCTTTGCGGGCGGAGTCCAGCACCTGTTCGACTTCCATCAGACGCTCGGTGGTCAGACCCGTTTTATAGCGGGAGCTTTGCGGACAATATTTGCAGTCTTCCGGGCAGGCGCCGGTTTTAATCGACAGCAGCGTGCTGACCTGCACCTGCTGCGGATCGAAGTGCTGACGGTGGATTTGCTGGGCTTCAAACAGCAAATCCAACAGCGGTTTTTCAAAAAGTTCGGTGACTTGCGACAGTGTCCAGCGAGAAAGGTGAGCCATGGGGCCTCTCCAAAAAGGTGTTATCAGACTGTGGTTCGGGTTATACTTGTAAACCTAAATGTTTTTAATTTGGTTTACAAGTCGATTATGACCCCGGACGATCTCGCATTTGACCAGCAGCATATCTGGCACCCCTACACTTCCATGACCTCTCCCCTGCCGGTTTATCCGGTGGTTGCCGCCGACGGCTGCGAGCTGGAATTGGCCAGCGGCGAGCGCCTGATTGACGGCATGTCCTCCTGGTGGGCGGCGATCCACGGCTATAATCATCCCCGTCTGAACGCGGCCATGCAGGCGCAGATTGGCCGGATGTCGCACGTGATGTTTGGCGGTATTACCCATCCACCTGCGGTAGATCTCTGCCGCAAACTGGTGGCGATGACGCCGGAGGCGCTGGAGTGCGTGTTCCTCGCCGATTCCGGATCGGTGGCGGTCGAAGTGGCGATGAAAATGGCCCTGCAGTACTGGCAGGCCAAAGGCCAGCCGCGCCAGCGTTTTCTCACTTTCCGCAATGGCTATCACGGAGATACCTTCGGAGCCATGTCGGTCTGCGATCCGGATAACTCGATGCACAGCCTGTGGAAAGGCTATCTCCCGGAAAATCTCTTCGCTCCCGCGCCGCAAAGCCGTTTTGACGGCGAGTGGGACGAACGGGATATGGTCGCTTTCGCCAGGCTGATGGCCGCCCATCGCGAAGAGATCGCCGCCGTGATTATCGAGCCGATTGTGCAGGGTGCGGGCGGGATGCGTATCTACCATCCGGAGTGGCTGAAGCGGCTGCGAAAAATGTGCGATCGGGAAGGGATCTTGCTGATTGCCGATGAAATCGCCACCGGTTTTGGCCGCACCGGGAAGCTGTTTGCCTGCGACCACGCGGGCATTACGCCGGATATTCTCTGCCTCGGTAAAGCCCTGACCGGCGGCACGATGACGCTGTCTGCAACCCTAACCACCCGCGACGTGGCGAACACCATCAGCAACGGCGAAGCGGGCTGCTTTATGCACGGCCCGACATTTATGGGTAACCCGCTGGCCTGCGCGGTGGCGGCGGAAAGCCTGGCGATACTGGAAAGCGGTGAGTGGCAGACGCAGGTCGCTATGATTGAGGCTCAGCTGGAGGCCGAACTGCAACCGGCTCGCGACGCCGAAACGGTTGCCGACGTGCGGGTACTTGGGGCCATCGGCGTGGTGGAGACGCGCCATCAGGTCAATATGGCCGCGCTCCAGCGCTTCTTCGTTGAACAGGGCGTGTGGATCCGGCCTTTCGGGCGGTTAATCTATCTGATGCCGCCCTATATGATTAGCCCGCAGCAGCTCTCGCGCCTGACCGCCGCCGTCGTTGCGGCAGTCAAAAACGAAACCCTGTTTATTCCGTAATCTGGCTGGGCAGAATGGCGGGCAGCAGCCCGCTCAGTACCCGCTGCGCCAGCAGCGCCGTCGCGCTGTCGATATCCGGAGCAAAGAAACGGTCCTTGTCATAATGACTGACCTGCTCGCGCAGCAGACGACGCGCCTCCTCCAGCAGCGGGCTGGAGGTCAGGCCATCGCGCAGGTCGATCCCCTGACAGGCCGCCAGCCACTCGACCGCCACCACTCCACGGGTGTTGGCGCTCATCTCCCACAGACGACGCCCGGCAGCCGGGGCCATCGAAACATGATCCTCCTGATTGGCCGAGGTCGGCAGACTGTCGACGCTGTGCGGATGCGCCAGGGCTTTGTTCTCGCTGGCCAGCGCCGCTGCCGTCACCTGCGCAATCATAAACCCGGAGTTCACGCCGCCGTTATTGACCAGGAATGGCGGAAGCTGGGACATATGCCGGTCCATCATCAGCGCAATGCGTCGTTCGGAGAGCGCGCCGATCTCGGCAATCGCCAGGGCAAGGTTATCCGCCGCCATCGCCACCGGTTCGGCATGGAAGTTACCGCCGGAAATCACCTCTCCCTCGTCGGCAAAGACCAGCGGGTTATCGGACACCGCGTTAGCCTCGATCAGCAGCACCTCCGCTGCCTGACGCAGCTGAGTCAGGCAGGCGCCCATCACCTGCGGCTGACAGCGCAGGGAGTAAGGATCCTGGACCTTGCTACAGTTCTGGTGGGACTGTGAAATCGCGCTACTGTCGGTGAGCAGATGGCGGTAAAGCCCCGCCGCATCCATCTGCCCGCGCTGGCCTCGTACCTCGTGGATGCGCGGATCGAACGGCCGCCGTGAACCCAGTACCGCCTCGGTGGTTAACGCCCCGCATACAACCGCTGCGGCGAAGAGATCCTCCGCCTCAAACAGGCCGCGCAGCGCAAAGGCGGTAGAAGCCTGGGTGCCGTTAAGCAGCGCCAGCCCCTCTTTGGCCTCCAGCACGACCGGCTCCAGCCCGGCTTTTTGCAGCGCCTCGCGGGCGGGCAGCCACTCCCCCTGCCAGCGCGCTTTTCCCTCGCCCAGCAGGGTCAGGGACATATGCGCCAGCGGGGCGAGATCCCCGGATGCCCCTACCGAGCCTTTGGCGGGAACCCAGGGCGTAATACCGGCATTGACCAGCGCCACCAGCGCCTGGATGACGCTAAGGCGGATCCCGGAATAACCCCGGGCCAGGCTATTGATTTTGAGCACCATCATCAGTTGAACGCAGGCATCATCGAGCGGTTCACCCACGCCAGCGGCATGAGAGAGCACCAGAGAGCGCTGGAGGTTTTGCAGATCGTCCGTGGCGATACGGGTCTGCGCCAGCAGACCAAAACCGGTGTTAATACCGTAGGCCGTACGCCCCTCGGCGATAATGGCGTTAACGCAGGCCACGCTATTGTTGATAGCCGCTTCCGTGCCGTCGTCCAGGCTGATGGTCAACGGCTGGCTGTAGACTTCACGCAGCTGGGCCAGCGTCAGCTGACCGGCAATAAGAGTAAGTGAGTGCATATTAACGCGGCTCCTGGGTGGCCGGGACAGAGGGCAGATTCAGCCCGTGTTCGACGGCGCAATCAATGGCTGTAGCATAACCGGCATCCGCATGGCGCATCACCCCGCTGGCCGGATCGTTGTGCAGGACGCGGGCGATGCGTTCCGCCGCCGCGTCGGTTCCGTCACACACAATCACCATCCCGGCATGCTGAGAAAAGCCCATCCCGACGCCGCCGCCGTGATGCAGCGACACCCAGGTCGCGCCCCCGGCGGTGTTTAGCAGCGCATTGAGCAGCGGCCAGTCCGAGACCGCATCGGAGCCGTCGCGCATCGCTTCCGTTTCGCGGTTCGGGCTGGCGACGGAGCCAGAGTCAAGGTGGTCGCGGCCAATCACAATCGGCGCAGAGACTTCCCCGCTGCGGACCATCTCATTAAACGCCAGCCCCAGCTTTTGCCGCCAGCCTAAACCCACCCAGCAGATACGCGCCGGGAGTCCCTGGAAGCTGATACGTTCCCGGGCCATATCCAGCCAGCGGTGCAGATGGGTGTCGTCAGGGATAAGGGCTTTCACTTTGGCATCGGTTTTATAAATATCTTCGGGATCGCCGGAAAGCGCCACCCAGCGGAACGGGCCAATGCCGCGGCAGAAGAGCGGTCGAATATAGGCCGGAACGAAGCCGGGGAAATCGAAGGCGTTTTCGACGCCCGTCTCTTTTGCCATCTGACGAATATTATTGCCGTAGTCAAAGGTGGGCACGCCCATCTGGCTGAAGGCCAGCATGGCGTTGACGTGAGCGGCTATCGATTTCTTCGCGGCCAGCACGGTTCCGGCAGGATCGGATTCCGCCCTCTGCTGATATTCCTCCCAATGCCAGCCCGTCGGCAGATAGCCACGTAGCGGGTCGTGGGCGCTGGTCTGGTCGGTGACCAGGTCCGGTCGCACGCCGCGGGCCACCAGTTCTGGCAGGATTTCAGCTGCGTTGCCACACAGAGCGATAGAGACCGCTTTACCGGCGGCGGTGTAGTGCTTAATTCGGGCAAGCGCGTCGTCGAGGGAATCGGCCTGCTCATCGACATAATGGGTACGCAGACGAAAATCGATTCGGCTCTGCTGACACTCAATCGTCAGGGAGCAGGCCCCGGCCAGGGTCGCGGCCAGCGGCTGCGCCCCACCCATTCCGCCAAGGCCAGCGGTCAGCACCCAGCGCCCCTGCAACTTGCCCTGATAGTGCTGGCGTCCGGCCTCGACAAAGGTCTCATAGGTCCCCTGCACAATTCCCTGGCTGCCGATATAGATCCAGCTTCCGGCGGTCATCTGGCCGTACATCGCCAGCCCTTTCGCATCCAGCTCGTCGAAATGTTCCCAGGTCGCCCAGTGCGGGACCAGGTTGGAGTTGGCGATCAGCACCCGGGGCGCGTTTTCGTGGGTTTTAAAGACCCCGACCGGCTTGCCGGACTGTACCAGCAGCGTTTCATCGGCCTCCAGCGCCGTCAGCGCTTTGACGATGGCGTCATAGCATTCCCAGCTGCGTGCGGCCCGGCCAATCCCGCCGTACACCACCAGCTGGTGCGGATTTTCCGCGACCTCCGGGTCAAGATTGTTCATCAGCATGCGCAGGGGCGCTTCCGTGAGCCAGCTTTTGGCCGTCAGCGTGGTGCCGCGCGGGGCGCGAATATCCTGCTGACGATAAGGGCGTTGCGACATTGGGATCCTCCGGATCGATGCGGTATGTTTAAATACCTATACTTGTATAGACAAGCATGTGCAAGCCTGGATTTAACAACTAAGATACATTTTTGTTATGTTGCGTCGGCAGTCACGCTTTTGCCGACGCGAGGATCAGGAGCTGAAATGGCCCTGCAAACGATAGCGGCTGCCGGGGAACAGCAGACGAGCGTGGGAAACGATATGCGCCGTAGACCAGGTCCGGCGGCGGATCAGCAGGCAGGGCTCCGTGGGCTGGAGCTGCAGTAAACGGCTCTCTTCCGACGTAGCCTGTACCGCTTCGACAATATGTTCCCCTTCGGTGAGAGGGGCAACCTGCGACAGATAAGCATGTGGCGTCGTGACGGTATAGTCCTGGTGCAGATAGTCCGGCGCGACCGTGGCATTGACGCTGCGGTCTTCAATCTGGACCGGCACATCGTTCTCATAGTGAACCATCAGGGAGTGGAGAATCTCCGTGCCTTCCGCCAGGCCCAGCGCGGCGGCCTGGCGGACATCCGCCTTTATCCTCTCCAGCAGCAGCACCTCGCAGCGATGCCGGTGCTGACGGGAGGCAATCTCATCGGCAATGCTGCGAATTTCAAACAGCGCCGACTGGCCTTTCGGCTCGGCCACGAAGGTGCCGACACCCTGCAGACGCACCAGCAGCCCGTCATCCGTCAGCTCGCGCAGGGCGCGGTTAATGGTCATCCGGCTGAAGCCAAACTGCGCCACCAGCTCCGCCTCGGACGGAATACGATCGTGCGGCCGCCAGACGCCGGTGGCGATCTTCTCGCTAATGGCCTGTTTCACCTTTTCATAGAAAGGCGCAGGGGCAGAGGCAGAGGCGGGTCGGGACGAAAACATAGGGCGAACTTTCCTTATAGTCGTGTTCGGCGGGGGCCGAGTATAAACTGATTTAGCGCCACCAGTGGGCGATTTGCCACGCCAGCCGGGCGGCGATCTTCGCCCCCATGCCCTGATTATCAAATTGGGGATTAAACTCCACCAGGTCCACCGCCTGGAGCTTGCCGCTGCGGCACAGGGGCTCCACAATGCGCAGCAGCTGCGCCAGCGGAATACCCAGCGCCGCAGGTGCGGACACGGCGGGCATTTCATGGGCCGGGAGCACGTCAAGATCGAGCGTCAGATAAATCCTGTCGGCCCCGGCAATTTGTCGCTCGATTTCCGGCAGCACCTGCCCGTTAAAATCGTTCAACACCGCCAGATCCTCAATCACCCTCACCTGCCTGGCGGCTGCCTCATCCCATAACGCCATCGTATTCGCCGCCCGGCTAACGCCGATACAGCAGTACAGAAACTCACGCTGCTGCACGGCGCACTTTTCTGCCAGCTGGCGAAAAGGCGTCCCGGAACTGGCCTCGCGGGCAGCACGTAAATCGAGGTGCGCATCGAGATTGATAATCGCTACCTTCTCATCGGGAAAGGCATCCAGCACGCCCGCTCCGTGGCCGAAAGCCGTTTCGTGTCCGCCACCCAGCACCAGAGTGCGCATCTGCTGGCGCTGGCAGATGAAAACGGCGTCGTGCAGCGCCTGCTGTGCCGCCTCCAGCGCCTCTCCTTCAGGCTGAATATTACCCATATCAACCAGCCGTTCATGGCCCGTATGGCTGGCCATATTCGCCAGCGCCTGCCGAATAGCCTGCGGCCCGTCGGCGGCACCGCTACGCCCCTGGTTACGCCTGACGCCCTCATCGCAGGCAAACCCCAGCAGGGCGATTCCCTGCGGGTCGGGTTCAAAGCGCGGGCTGATACGGACGGTCTGAAACAGCCGCAGGGCGTTGTCGGCCTCCGCGCTGTCATCACGCCCCTGCCAGAGTGCGGGATCGCCGGGATACCAGAGATTCACAGGGTCGCCTCCCCACGGAAATAGCGTTGATAAAGGGGATTACGTCCCGGCTCGTAGACAATCTCCACCGGGTGTTCCGCATCCCACACAGCCGCGTCGGCGACAAAGCCTGACGTCAGCTGGCCGTGACTGTGCTGGCGGCCCAGTGCCTGCGCCGCATGGCGCGTTACGCCGGTCCAGGCCTCTTCGGGGGTCAGGCCAAACTGCACGCAGGCCATATTCATCGCCAGATGCAGGCTGGCAAAGGGGCTGGTGCCAGGATTGAAATCGGTGGCGACCGCCATCGGAACCTGCCGCTCCCGCAGCCGCGCCACCGGCGGGCGACGGGTTTCATTGAGAAAGTAAAACGCCCCCGGCAGCAGCACTGCCACGGTTCCGCTCTGGCGCAGCGCCTCAACGCCCTCGTCGGTGAGATATTCAATATGATCCGCAGACCATCCGCCGTAGCGGCTGACCAGCTCCGCACCGCCCAGGGAGGAGAGCTGCTCAACGTGGCCTTTCAGCGGAATGCCGTGCCGACGCGCCGCGTCAAAAACCCGCTCGCTCTGCGCCAGGCTGAAGCCCACGCTCTCACAAAACAGATCCACTGCCTCAAACAGTCCTTTCTCCCACAGGTCCGGCAGGATCTGCTCGCAGACCAGGGTGATGTAGTCATCCGGGCGATCCCGGTATTCCGGCGGCGTGGCGTGGGCGGCCAGCAGCGTGGGGCTGACCTCGACGGAGTTATGCTGCGCCAGCTCAGCGGCCACGCGCAGCATTTTCTCTTCGCTTGCCAGATCCAGCCCGTAGCCGGATTTAATCTCAATCGTGGTGACGCCCTCACGCATCAGGCGCTCCAGCCTGGCCTGGGCCTGTGACAACAGCGTATGCCGATCGCTGTCGCGGGTCGCGCGTACGGTGGCATTGATACCGCCGCCCTGCGCGCTAATCTGCTGATAGGAGACGCCGTTAAGCCGCTGCTCCCACTCTTTTGCCCGACTACCGCCGAAAATGAGGTGGCTATGGCAGTCGATGAGCCCCGGCGTCACCAGTCGTCCACCAAGGTCGACCATTTTATTACCGGCGCTCAGATCCACTTCCGGGACCACGGCCCGGATACGGCCATCGCGCACGATTAACGCATGGTTATCGAGCAAACCGTAAGGCTGCGGCCGGGAAGGATCGAAGGTCGCAAGACGCGCATTGCGCCAGATTTGGTCATCGCAGGAGAGTCTGGTCATCGGCTTGAGTTGTCATGGGTTGTATAGACATTTATTTGCATTAACGACCACATGTCAACCGGGATTGGGATAAATTTTGTCTCATCGCTTCCCGTTTCGCTCAACTTAGTATAAAAAAGCAGGCTTTGAAGGATTTACTTTTAACCTGCTTAGCTGGAGTGCGTTTTGAACATATTTTCGGTTTCCCGTGCCGCGCTGGCGCTGGCGTTTGGCGTTACGCTGACGGCCTGTAGCTCAACCCCGCCCGATCAACTGCCTTCTGACCAGGCTGCGCCGGGCACCGCAGCTCGCCCGGTACTCACCGCCGGTGAAGCGGAAAACTTTGTGGCGGCCCGCTACTTCTCTGACACCAATCCGTCAGCCGCGGCGTGGAAACCTTTTCCGATTCGCCTGCCGGCGAAAGCGGACTTCGTGGTCGGCCCTGCCGGCGGTGAAGGTGTGACCCACACCACCGTCCAGGCCGCCGTTGATGCCGCGATTGCGCTTCGCAGCAGCAACCGTGTCTATATTCAGATCCTGCCGGGTGAATATGAAGGCACCGTATATGTTCCGGCTGCACCGGGCAGCGTCACCCTGTACGGTGCGGGCGCACAGTCTACGGACACCAAGCTGAGCCTGGCGATTGATTCCGAAATGGACACCACCAGCTGGCGTCGCCTGGTCAATCCGGCCGGGAAATATATGCCGGGTAAACCGGCCTGGTATATGTTCGATAGCTGCCAGAACAAACGCAACGCGACCATTGGCGTGATGTGCTCTGCGGTTGTGTGGTCGCAGAACAAAGGCCTGCAGCTGCAGAACCTGACCATCGCCAACAACCTCGGCGACAGCGTCGATGCCGGTAATCATCAGGCCGTTGCCCTGCGCAGCGACGGTGACCAGGTGCAGATCGACAAGGTCAATATCCTCGGTCGTCAGAACACCTTCTTCGTGACCAACAGCGGCGTTGAAAACCGCCTGCAGAACGATCGTCAGACCCGCACCCTGGTCACCAATAGCTATATCGAAGGCGATGTGGATCTGGTTGCCGGTCGCGGCGCGGTGGTGTTCGATAACACGGACTTCCGCGTGGTGAACTCGCGTACCCAGCAGGAAGGCTATGTGTTTGCGCCAGCAACCCAGGCCAATATCTTCTACGGCTTCCTCGCCGTGAACAGCCGCTTTAACGCGGCGGGCAACGGCGTGGCGCAGCTGGGTCGTTCTCTGGACGTAGACCAGGCCACCAACGGTCAGGTGGTGATCCGCGATAGCGTCATCGGCGAAGGCTTTAATAATGCCACTCCGTGGGCGGCTGCGGCGGCTTCACAGCGTCCGTTCGCGGGCAATACCGGCGTGCAGGATGATAAAGGCAATATTCAGCGTAACCTGAACGACACTAACTTTAACCGCATGTGGGAATTCAACAACCGCGGCGTGGGCAGTAAAGTGGTCGCTGAGCCGAAGAAATAAGGCCGTACTTAAAACGAAAAAACCTCGCCGCGGCGAGGTTTTTTTATGGCTGAAACCTTAGTCGGCGTTAACCACCACCCACATCGGTCCCTGACCCACCGCATAGCGGCCTTTTTCGCTCAGCAGCCCCTGCTCGCCGGTGATTTCGTACACCGCGATATGGTGAGACTTCTGCCCGGCGGCAATCAGGAATTTACCGCTGTGGTCGATATTAAAGCCGCGCGGCTGCGTTTCGGTCGGCTGGAAGCCTTCGAGCGTCAGGACGCTGCCGTCTTCCGACACGCTGAAGATGGTGATCAGGCTGGAAGTACGGTCGCAGGCGTACAGGTGACGGCCATCCGGCGTAATGTGGATATCCGCCGCCCAGCGGGTGTCAGCAAAGTCCGCAGGCATCATATCGAGAGTCTGCACGCACTCAATTTTGCCGTTCGGCGCATTCAGCGCCCAGACGTCCACGGAGCTGTTCAGCTCGTTGACGCAGTAAGCGAACTGCTGATTCGGATGGAACGCCATATGGCGCGGACCCGCGCCTTCTACGGTGGTCACTTCCGCCGGGTTTTGCGCGCTCAGCTTGCCGTCTTCGCCGAGGGTGAACAGGCAGATGCGATCCTGCTTCAGCGCAGGCACCCACAGGGTACGGTTATCCGGGGAGATATTGGCCGAGTGGCAGCCTTCCAGACCTTCAATCGTCTCAACGCTGCCAACCGGCAGACCGTCTTCAAGACGGATAACGCTGACGCTGGCGCCGTTATAGGAGCCGCTAAACACAAAGCGCCCTTCACGGTCGGTAGAGATATGGGTCGGGCTACCCGGCAATGCGGCTTCTCCGGCAAAGCTCAGCGCGCCATCTTCGGCCGCAATGCGATAAGCCAGCACGCGGAATTCCGGGCGGACGCCCACGTAGAGATAGCGTTTATCCGGGCTGATGGTCATCGGCTGGACCTGCCCCGGAACGTCAACCACCTGCACCAGGGTCAACGTCCCCTGCGGGTTCAGACGCCAGACGTGGATCTGCTGGCTTTCCGGGCTGGCGGTATAAACGGTCTGTTTCATGAATTCTCCTTTTTCGCTGCAAGCGGATGCAAATTTTAGCCTGTCTGTTTCTCGGTGCAGGCAATCTGATATCAGGAACGGGTGTACCAGGATAATCTTTTTTGGCGCGAAATGCGCAATTATTGCCGCAGCGTTTTCGCACCCGCCCGCACGGTGTACCATACAGGTCAATTAATGACTCAACATAAACCAGGAATACAACGCCCATGACCTCGCGTGTGATCGCTCTTGATTTAGACGGTACGCTTCTGACGCCGCAAAAAACCCTGTTACCCGCCTCCCTCGAAGCCCTGGCCCGCGCCAGAGAAGCCGGATATCAACCGATCATCGTCACGGGACGCCATCACGTCGCCATCCATCCTTTTTATCAGGCGCTGGCGCTGGATACACCTGCAATTTGCTGTAATGGCACCTATTTGTATGATTATCATGCAAAAAAGGTTCTGGAGTCTAATCCGCTTCCGGCAGAATCTGCCCTGGACGTGATCGCCCTGCTGGAGGAGCACCAGATCCACGGCCTGATGTACGTCGATGACGCGATGCTCTACGAACGCCCGACCGGCCACGTGATCCGCACCCAGAACTGGGCGCAGAGCCTGCCCGCAGAGCAGCGCCCGGTCTTCACTCAGGTGGCGTCGCTGGCCCAGGCGGCACAGGATGCGGATGCGGTGTGGAAGTTTGCCCTGACCGATGAAGATATCCCTAAGCTGCAGGCGTTTGGTAAGCACGTTGAAACCCGCCTCGGACTGGAGTGCGAGTGGTCGTGGCACGATCAGGTCGACGTCGCCCAACGCGGCAACAGCAAGGGCTATCGCCTGAAGCGCTGGGTGGAATCTCAGGGGCTGACCATGCAGGACGTGGTAGCCTTTGGCGATAACTACAACGATATCAGCATGCTGGAAACCGCCGGGATCGGCGTGGCAATGGGCAACGCCGATGACGCGGTAAAAGCCCGCGCCAGCGTGGTGATTGGTGATAACACGACCGACAGCATCGCAGAGTTTATTTACCGCCAGCTGCTGTAATCAGGTGGTAATGGAGACGCTCTTAATCTGCGCATAGAGCCACAGGCCCGGTTTGACGCCCAGTTCATCCCGGGCCCAGGGACTGATACGCGCCCACAGGATGCGGCTTCCCACTTCCAGCTTCACCTCAATCTGGCCGTCGTTTTCAATACAGTCTGCGACTCTGGCACGCAGAATATTACGAATGCTGGACTGAATCGGCGGCTGTAGCACCAGAGAGACATCGGTCGCCTGGATGCGGATGCGCAGGGTGGACTGCAGCGGACGCTCCAGTTTATTGACCCACAGGTGCTGATCGCCCAGCGCCAGCGCGGTCATCGCGTAGTGCGGGTGATGTTCCATTACGCTCACCTTCAGCACGCTGCTCTGCTGATCCTGCGGCAGCCACGGGTTCATCACGCTGCTGCCCCAGACATCCTCCAGACTGCCAAAGGCTTTCACCTTGCCCTCTTCCAGCACCAGCACTTTATCCGCCAGATGGAGAATTTCATCCAGCGAGTGGCTGACGTAAAGCATTGGAATACTGACTTCACGCACCAGGCGCTGCAGATAAGGCAGCAGCTCGCGCTTACGCGGGATATCCAGCGAGGCCAGAGGTTCATCCAGCAGCAGGAGTTCCGGCGCGGTCAGCAGCGCCCGGCCAATCGCCACGCGCTGTTTTTCTCCGCCGGAGAGGCTGCCCGGCAGGCGATCAAGCAGGGCTTCGATACCCAGCAGTGCCACCAGCTTATCGAACTGGGGCTGCATGGTCTTCGCCATCCCGTAACGCAGATTGCCGCGCACGCTATAGTGCGGAAACAGTCGCGCGTCCTGGAAAACGTAGCCAATACGTCGTTTTTCCGGCGGCAGAAAAATATTCTTTTCCGTGTCGCTCAGCACGCGCCCGTTCAGCACGACGCGCCCTTTTTCCGGCCGGGTGAGGCCGCAAATGCCGTTGATAAGAGACGTTTTCCCCGCGCCAGATACGCCAAATATGGCCGTGGTATCGTCAGCAGGCAGGGTCTCATTAATGGTCAGCCGATGGCTGCCGAGGGTCTGGGTGAAATCGAGTTCAAGCATCGGTTATTTCCCCATCCGTTCACGGCTAAGACGCGCCAGCCATTCGGAAACCATCAGCGACACCAGCGCCAGTACGATGGAGATGACGCACAGTCGCGCCGCCGCGCTTTCGCCGCCCGGCATCTGAATCAACGTATACATCGCGGAGGGAATAGTACGGGTTTCACCCGGAATATTAGAAACAAAGGTAATGGTCGCGCCAAACTCGCCCAGCGAACGGGCGAAGGCCAGCACCGTGCCGACAATAATACCCGGCAGGGTCAACGGTAGCGTGATCGTGAGGAACACTCTCCAGCGCCCGGCACCAAGCGTTCTTGCGGCCTGTTCAAGCTTCATATCGACCCCTTCCAGCGCCAGGCGAATCGCCCGCACCATCAGAGGGAAGGACATCACCGCCGCCGCCAGTACCGCGCCGCGCCAGCTAAATGCGAGGGTAAAACCAAACCAGTCGTACAGCCAGGAACCAATAATGCCTTTGCGCCCCATCACCACCAGCAGCAGGTAACCCACGACGACCGGCGGCAGCACCAGCGGCAAATGCAGCAGGCTGTCGAGCAGAGATTTGCCCGGGAAGGTGCAGCGCACCAGCACCCAGGCAAAGAAGATCCCAAAAGGCAAGCTTATCACCACAGCCAGGGAAGAGACTTTAAGGCTCAGCAGGACAGCCTGCCATTCAGGATCCGTCAGTATCATTAGCGCGTAGTAAATCCGTAACGTTTAAAGATTTCCGAAGCCTCCGGCCCTTTCAGATAATCATAAAACGCGCTGACGTCTGCGTTTTTATGACCGTCGATAATCGCCATCGGGTATTCGACCTTTTTATGTGAATCTTCAGGGAAGGTACCAACAACTTTAACCCCTTTGCTGGCAACAGCATCAGAGCCGTAGACCACGCCCAGCGGCGCTTCGCTACGCTCTACCAGGGCCAGCGCGCCGCGGACATCTTCCGCCGGGGCCAGTTTGCCTGACAGCGTATCCCATGCGCCTAATTTTTGCAGCGCTTCCTTCATATAAATACCGGCCGGAACATGGTCCGGATCGCCGACGGCCAGACGGCCACCCTTGAGCAGAGGCGTCCAGTCGGTCTGGGCATTAATGGTGATATCGCCCTGAGCGCTGCTTTTCGGTGCCACAACCACCAGGCTGTTGCCGAGCAGCGTTGCACGGGTGGCGGTATCAATGCTTTTCTTCTCTACCGCGTAATCCATCCACTTCTGGTCGGCGGAGATAAACAGGTCCGCAGGCGCACCGGCTTCAATCTGGCGGGCCAGCGTCGATGAAGAGGCAAACGAAGAGACCACCTCAACGTTTTTCTCTTTCTTATACGTAGTCGCAATATCCTGCATCGCGTTGGTCAGCGAAGCGGCTGCGAATACCGTAATTTTATCCTGCGCCAGCGCCTGACCAGCAACAGAAACTGCCAGGGTAGTGCCAACAACTAACTTTAACCATGAATGTGCCATCGATGTAACCCCTTATATTATGTACCGTTATGTACGGGCAAATATAACGGTACTGGGCGGGTTTTCCCAGCGCTAAATGGTACTCTTTCTGAGGTATACAACGGCAAAAATGGCAAAGACTTGAGGGGAGAAACAGGAATAGCCGTGCAAAAACGCACGATCCCCCCGTCCAGGCGGGGATCGAAAGTGTCGTCAGGCCGCGATGGTTCGGGCCTTCTGGCTGCGGGACCAGATACGATGTGAAGCCAGCGCGGTCAGAAAGGCCTGCATAAAGGCGCTATCCGCACTCTGACGCTCTACCACGCCCTCTTCCTGCTCTTTATCGCCGAGAGCGAACGGGGCTTTAAAACGCCGGGCGTCGCCGCTCAGCCCAATAACTTTCAGGTGCTTATAGGCTTCCAGCAGGAAGTAGCGGGCATCACCGCTTCCCCACAGCGCGTCGATATTCCCGTCCGGGACAATCGCCCCATCGAAGGTCAGGGAAGGCAGACCGCTGAAGGTCGCATCAACCGGCAGCAGAGATCCGTCGTCCGCCCGCACCTCTCCCATATGCGCGGCCAGCAGTTTAGCATGCACGCCCTCGGACTTAAGCTGCCTGAGGATCGTCAGCACGTCGGCGGCTTTGACCCCTTCACCGATCAAGAGCGCTACCTGACGGCCCTTAATGCTCCCGTCCGGCACCGCATACAGGCTCAGGCTCTCGGCTTTTTTCAGACCGTTAACGTCCCCCGGCGGCTGCGTCTTCAGTTGATCCTTCGTGAGAGTAAGACCGAGCTGCGCCGCCACCCCCTTCGCCAGAGAAACATCGATACGCGTGAGCTGATCAACCACCCGCTCGCGGATATAAGCGCGGGCCACTTTGCTCAGTTCAAAAGCAAAGGCGTCGATAATATGCTGCTGTTCGAACGGGGTCTGGCTCAGCCAGAACAGCCGCGGCTGCGAGTAGTAGTCGGCAAAAGACGGGCTACGCTCGCGGACTTTATGCCCTTCGACTCGTTCCTGGTCGCTCTCAAAGCCGCCGCCTTCTGCCGCAGGCGGCGTTTCTCGCGGCCAGTTGTCATTGATGGAGTTCGGCTCGTAGTTAGCCGGGTTGGTATCAATATCCATCCGGTGCATGCCCTGGCGCTGAAAATTGTGCCACGGGCAGACCGGCCGGTTAATCGGAATTTCATGGAAGTTAGGCCCGCCCAGGCGGCTAATCTGGGTATCCGTATAAGAGAAGAGCCGCCCCTGCAGCAGAGGATCGTTGGTAAAATCGAGGCCGGGGACGATATGTCCGGGGTGGAAAGCGACCTGCTCCGTTTCGGCGAAAAAGTTGTCAGGGTTGCGGTTGAGTACCATCTTGCCGACCCGCAGCACCGGTACCAGCTCTTCTGGGATCAGCTTGGTAGCATCCAGCAGATCGAAATCGAATTTGAACTCATCCTCCTGTGGAATCAGCTGTAAGCCGAGTTCGAATTCGGGGTAATCACCCGCTTCAATGGCCTCCCACAGATCGCGCCGATGAAAATCCGGATCGCGACCGGTGAGCTTCTGCGACTCATCCCACAGCAGGGAAGCTTTACCCGCCACCGGCTTCCAGTGGAAACGGACAAAGGTCGCTTTGCCTTCGGCATTGATCATCCTGAAGGTATGAATACCAAAGCCTTCCATTGTCCGATAGCTGCGGGGAATACCGCGATCGGACATGGCCCATATGACATTGTGCAGGGTTTCCGGCTGAAGCGAGACATAGTCCCAGAAGGTGTCATGGGCGCTCTGCCCCTGAGGCATTTCGTTATGCGGCTCGGGTTTCACGGCATGAACAAAATCGGGAAACTTGTGCGCGTCCTGAATAAAGAAGATCGGCGTATTGTTACCCACCAGGTCGAACACGCCCTCTTCGGTATAAAACTTGGTGGCAAAACCACGGATATCCCGCACGGTATCGGCTGAACCCGCCCCGCCCTGCACGGTAGAAAATCGGACAAATACCGGCGTCACCTGCTCAGGATCGCCGAGAAAATGGGCCTTTGTGACTTCTTTCAGGGAGTAATAGGGCTGAAAATAGCCGTGGGCGGCCGAGCCACGGGCGTGGACGATACGCTCCGGAATGCGCTCATGGTCAAAGTGCGTGATCTTCTCACGCATAATAAAGTCTTCGAGTAGCGTCGGCCCCCGGGTGCCAGCCCGCAGAGAGTTCTGGTCGTTGGCGATCCGCGTCCCCTGATTGGTGGTCAGGTGCGCACCCGTCCCGTTTTTGCGGTTGTTTTCCAGCTGCTCCAGCTTGGCGCTGTGGGCGTCGGGGGATTTCAGGCTGCCCGGTGCCGTTGGCTGTTTGCCGGGTGGAGTTGGTTTGGCCGGAGGCGAGTGGGAACCGTCTTTCGGTGCCAGCGATCCCAGCCCCGGTTGAGCCGATTCAGGGCCGGATATCGTCGTGCGATGTTCAGGTTCTTTGTTATTTTGTTCTTTCGACATTACGTTTTGCTCCTGTAAAGGTTGCCTTAACGTAAATAACTATAGAACATGCAGGGGTATATGCAGAGGAAGGCGGGGAAGAGTCAGAGAGCAAAACGCCCGGATAACCGGGCGTTTTTAGAAATCAGCGGTGCTGTTCGGAGCGGGTACGATCTTTATGGCCGATATTGGAGAAGATATTGAACACTTCGCCCAGGCCGTAAATCAGCCCCAGAATAATAGCCATCACCACGGGAACCATGACGACAGCAAAAACCAGACTTTTCAGCAACTCAAACATGGTCAACTCCAGATATTGTGACCGGGTCATTGTAACCGGATCCGCAGAAAAAACATGCCCTTTTGTGCGGTAAGCTGTTCGTCGCCGCCGCTTTACGCCACAATACGCGCTATGTGTTTTGTTTTCCAGGAATCTCATCTATGCAGGCTGAAATCCTTCTGACCCTGAAACTGCAGCAGCGCCTGTTTGCCGACCCGCGCCGTATCGCCTTGCTTAAGCAGGTAGAGCAGACCGGCTCCATTAGCCAGGGCGCGAAGAACGCCGGTATCAGCTATAAAAGCGCCTGGGATGCGATCAATGAAATGAACCAGCTCAGCGAGCAGACGCTGGTGGATCGCGCCACCGGCGGCAAAGGCGGCGGCGGTGCGGTGCTGACCCGTTATGGCCAGCGGCTGATCCAGCTCTACGATCTGCTGGCCCAGATCCAGCAGAAGGCTTTCGACGTGCTGAGCGATGATGACGCCCTGCCGCTCGACAGCCTGCTGGCGGCCATCTCCCGCTTCTCACTGCAGACCAGCGCCCGCAACCAGTGGTTTGGTACCGTCACCGCCCGCGACCACCAGCAGGTGCAGGAGCATATCGATGTCCTGCTGGCCGATGGCGAAACGCGGCTGAAAGTGGCGATCACCGCTCGCAGCGGCGAGCGGCTGGGCCTGCAGGAAGGCACCGAGGTTCTGGTGCTGCTGAAAGCCCCCTGGGTGACCCTGACCCGCGACCCGCTTCAGGCGCAGGCGGCAGATAACCAGCTCCAGGGCCGTATTCGTCATATTGAACACGGCAGTCAGCAAAGTGAAATCTTGCTGACCCTGGCCGACGGTCAGACCCTGTGCGCCACCCTGCCGGTTGAGCAGGCCAGCGGCTTCAGCGAAGGCGATGAGGTTATCGCCTGCTTTAATGCCGACAAAATTATTCTCGCTACGCTTCGTTAAGACTGGCGCTGACGCGGTTCGCCGCGTCAGCCAATCAGCCCGGTATTAATCCGCTTCCCGAGCAAGGACCAGGACGCTCTGCTTTACATCTCTGCTCCCGATGACAATAATAGTGTTTTTTTACAACAACGTAGCAGTGGGGTGGTGATGACGTGGGGATATTATTTTAAAAAAATGGTTTGGGGAGTGATCCCGATACTGATCGTTTATTTAGACTGGCAAGTCAGTCAGGATAATCAAAAATTAACTTACATGCTAATTTTCTCCGTTATAAGTGGGATATTATATCCTTTCGCTAATAAAATCATGGAGAGATTTGGAATGTTGTTTGCAAAAAAAGAATTCTGGAAAAAAGACTTCTTCACAAGCGCAACAGGAGGAAGTCTACAAGCTATTCTATTTATCTTTTGTTTTGTATTTGCAATTCCTTTGACTTTGGGATTTTCAGTATATGCATTAGTAAAACACCTAGCCAAAATTGGCTAGGTGTTTATTCATTTAAATTTTAAGTGCACTATTAATCTTCTCGACAAATTTGTCATCAACGAAGACACTGACCAATGTCATCATGATGGCAAACCCGAAGATACCTAATGGTGTGCCAAGAATAATACTATATGAAAATGCAGTAATCGCAGTGGCAGCTCGTCCAGCGGCTAATGATTCCAGTTTGACAAAAAATGGTCGCCAGTTATCAGTTTCTACAGCCTTTTTTAACTCCATAGCTGTATCATATACATCAATCGTATTCCCAACATATTTAAATGCTTTGCTGAATCTGGCAAAATTCTTCGCCATTTCATCTCGCTTAAGTGACTCTAGCGCATTAGAGATAGCTTCCCGATCTTTAACACTGAATTTTTTGTTCAACACATCCTTGTATTTTTCAAATGCTTTCAGTGCTTCATCCGCATTTTTTATGGTTTTGCCTTTGGCGGCAGCAGCCAGTTCTTCTGAAACTTTGGCCGATTGCTCGCCAAACTTTTCTGTCAGTTCTTTATAAAAATCTGCCGTAGCTTTAACGGCATCCTTCAGATCGGTATCTTCTTTTTCCCTCTCAATAATAATCTGTTTAACCTGTTCAGCCAGTGCATTGGTTTTCGATTTCACATCATTGATAATGACTGCTAAATTATCAAGAGCCGCGATGAGTCGCTGTTTTGCGTTGAATTCCGCCACTCGCGGTTTTACGGAAAAGTTTTCCCAATAGGTTCTTGATACAGGTTGCAATATTTGAGTTAAAAACATGTCAAAATCTTCTGGCGCAACTTTAGTCAATCCCAGTTTAGGTTTAACATCATTTAATGCTTTTTCAGCTGCCGCATGTTTTTGGTTTACATCATTATCAGCTGCCTGACACTCAGTATTTGCATCCTGCAAACCTTTGAGTGCATCTTTCAGTTGGTTATTCTTTTCCTTGACTCTGTTATCGCCGTCTGTTTGGGTCTTAATTGTTTCCTGAACGGACGTATTGGCGCTTTCAATGATTTTATTTACAGGAACAGAAATTCTGGCTCGGGCTTCAGAAATTTGCTTATTAAAAATATTCTGTAACTGAGTAAGCTGATTATAAGGTGTAAATTGACGACCTTTACCAGGAATGTACTCTACTTTTAGGCGATCTTTCAAGTACACCGGCGCCACATTAGATGGCAGTGGCGTTACATATAAACCACCTCCAGATGGCGGTGTTGTAGGGATTGTTCCGGTAGGGGGGGTTGGACCACCTGTAATAATAATAATCACCTGCCCATTAGCGGTATAAGGCAATCCATCTTTATAGTAAGCAATAGGGGTTGTGTAACCAGACATAAAGAACTCCTTCTCATTAAAAAACATATGTATAAACATACAGCCTGGTTAAGTATACAGTAGTTTTTGGTTATTTCAATATGAGCACTTATTATTTTTATAATAACTTGCCAGCCGGGAAATTCACGCTGGGATATAAGAAGAATCCGATAATCATTTAATTTAAATACAAACAATAAATTATCTTCTTGGCGCACATTGACATTAGGGGCGACACCCGGTATCCCTGTGGCATTACTGCAATAAGTGGGATACACAATGTCATCGTTGCAAATTTCGCAAGGCACGTTTCGCCTGAGCGATACAAAAGTACTGAAACTCGACGCATTAAAGCTGGCCGCCGGGGAGAGCTGGGCCTTCGTGGGCACCAACGGCAGCGGAAAATCAGCCCTCGCCCGCGCCCTGGCGGGAGAGCTGACGCAGCTTGAAGGTGTGCGGCAGAGCGATTTTTCCCGCATCACCCGCCTGTCGTTTGAACAGCTACAGAAGCTGGTCAGCGACGAATGGCAGCGAAACAATACGGACCTGCTCAGCCCTGGGGAAGAGGATACCGGCCGCACGACGGCGGAGATTATCCAGGACGAGGTGAAAGACGCATCCCGCTGCGCAGAGCTGGCGGCACAGTTTGGTATCAGCGCCCTGCTCTCGCGGCGCTTTAAATATCTCTCCACCGGTGAAACCCGTAAAACCCTGCTTTGCCAGGCCCTGATGGCCGAGCCAGACCTGCTGATCCTTGATGAACCCTTTGACGGACTTGACGTCGCCTCGCGCCAGCAGCTGGCTGAGCTGCTGGCCGAACTGCACGCGGGCGGATTAACGCTGGTGCTGGTGCTTAACCGTTTTGATGAGATCCCCGATTTTGTCCAGTTCGCAGGCGTGCTGGCCGACTGTACGCTGACGGAAACCGGCGAGCGGGAAGCCCTGCTTCGACAGGTGCTGATCGCCCAGCTGGCCCACAGTGAAAAGCTCGGCACGATTATGCTACCCGAACCGGACGCGCCTGCCGCCCGCCACGGTCTTGATGCCAGCCAGCCGCTGATCCAGCTTAATGACGGCGTGGTGTCGTACAACGACCAGCCGATTATTCACCATCTGGACTGGACGGTAAAAACGGGCGAGCACTGGCATATTGCCGGCCCCAACGGGGCCGGGAAATCGACCCTTCTGAGTCTGGTCACCGGCGACCATCCCCAGGGTTACAGCAACGATCTCACCCTGTTCGGCCGCCGCCGCGGCAGCGGTGAAACCATCTGGGATATTAAAAAACATATCGGCTACGTCAGCAGTAGCCTGCATCTGGACTACCGGGTCAGCACCACCGTACGCAATGTGATCCTCTCCGGCTATTTTGATTCCATCGGGATTTACCAGGCGGTATCGGACAAGCAGCACAAGCTGGTACAGCAGTGGCTGGATATTCTGGGACTGGATAGCCGTACCGCAGACTCACCGTTCCACAGCCTTTCCTGGGGCCAGCAGCGGCTGGCGTTGATAGTCCGCGCCCTGGTGAAACACCCGACGCTACTGATCCTCGACGAGCCTCTGCAGGGGCTGGATCCGCTAAACCGCCAGCTGATCCGCCGCTTTGTTGACGTCCTGATTAGCGAGGGGGAAACCCAGCTGCTGTTTGTCTCTCACCACGCGCAGGACGCGCCGGACTGTATTACCCACCGGCTGACGTTCGTCCCTGCCGATAATATCTATCGCTACGAGATCAATCCCAAATAATGGGGAATACGCAGGGACGCGTAACTGTGATTTAATACGCCGGTTAGTGCATTAAAAAAATATAAGCAATTGCAGGCCATCCCCGTCTATTTCAGGGCAGATGGCCGATTTTATTTAGGCAAGCGAAAATAGCCCGACGAAGGACGCCGGGTGAATTTACTTTATAGGATGAATATGAATAAGCTATTCGGCTTTACGCGTTACCTCTCTCTGCTTCTGGTCGCTCTTATCACCTTTTCCACCGCCGTTCGCGCCGAAACCCCCACTGCCGAGGAGCTCCAGATGGAGCGGGCGATGGATGCCATGCGCAGGGTCAGCGTAACCGGCCCTGAAAAGGTTAAGCTGGGCAATCAGGCCACGATTGATCTGCCGGCGGATTACACCTGGGTCCCACCCAAAGAGGCCGGCCAGTTTATGCGACTGATCGGCAACAGCGTCGACTCGTCATTCCACGGACTCATTTTCCACGACAATATTTCCGGCTTTGTGTCGATCGAATATATTGATTCCGGTTATATCAAAGATGATGACGCCAAAGACTGGGATGCCGATGAACTGCTCGATAACCTGCAGGAAGGGACCAAAGAAGGTAATAAATCCCGCGCCGAGCAGGGTATTGCCCCGATTGAAGTATTGGGCTGGGTGGAAAAACCGCATTATCTGCAGCCGACCCACCGCCTGGTCTGGTCTGCCGCGATTCGCGATATCGGCAGCAACGTGCCGGAAGCGGAACAGGGTGTGAACTACAACACCTACCAACTGGGCCGTGAAGGCTATCTCTCTCTGAACCTGGTGACCGACCGCGGCACCGTGGAGAGCGAAAAACCGCTGGCTAACCAGCTCCTGAGCGCCGTGCACTTTAATGACGGCAAAGGCTACGGCGACTTTAATGCCTCCACCGATAAAGTGGCCGAGTACGGTCTGGCCGCGCTGATCGGCGGGATCGCAGCCAAGAAACTGGGCCTGCTGGCGCTGATTGGCGTGACGCTGCTGAAGTTCTGGAAGCTGGGTGTGATCGGCATTGCGGCAGTCGGTATGGGCGCGAAAAAACTGCTGGCTCGCAAGAAATCTCACCCTGATCTCGACGCATGAAACTGCTGTTTCTGCTGCTAAAGGGTGCCTCGCTCGGGAAGTTTATGCTGTCCGGCGGCACGATGCTGCTGTCGGTCATCACCTATGCGATGGTCTTTGGCTGGCCCTATGCCGTCGGCTTTGTGGTCCTGCTCTTTTGTCATGAGCTGGGCCACTACCTCGCCGCACGGCAGCGGAACCTTGATGTCGGCCTGCCGATGTTTATCCCTTTCGTCGGGGCGTGGATCGGCCTGAAAGAGCAGATCCCGGATGCGGAAACCGAAGCCTGGGTCGGCATTGCCGGCCCGCTTCTGGGGTCACTTGCCGCCGCGGGCTGCTACTTTCTGGCCCGGCATTACGGCAGCTCTCTGCTGCTGGCCCTCTCGTACTCGGGCTTTCTGCTGAACCTGTTTAATCTGATCCCCGTTCCGCCTCTCGACGGCGGGCGTGTTACCGCTGCCATTTCGCGTAAGATCTGGTATCCGGGAATTCCGATTTTGCTGGGCTTTTTTTACCTCCATCCCAGCCCGCTTCTGCTGCTGGTCTGCGTACTGGCAGGTACACAGCTCTGGGCCCGGCGCAATGAAAGCAGCGAGTACAGCAGCACCCTGACCGCGGCCAAACGCGGCGAGTACGCCCTGCTCTACTTCGGGCTGGTGGCCTGGCTTTCGCTGATGACGTTTAACCTTCACGAGCAATTAGCCGCTTTCCGCTAGGCCAGCCCTTGTGACGCCTCGCTTTTAAGATTAATCACACCTCTTACGCAGACCCGCTTCCACAGCGGGTTTTCGCTTTTTCCGTGCGCCTTATCGGGCGGAAAAAAATCAGTGTAAACGATTCCACTATTTTATCCCATGTCACACTTTTCGCATCTCTGATATGCTATTTTTAGTTCATAACATAAGCGTAATGGAGCGAATTATGAGGGTGTTAGTTACCGGTGGTAGCGGTTACATAGGAAGTCACACCTGCGTGCAGCTACTGCAGCAGGGTCATGACGTGATTATTCTCGATAATCTGTGCAACAGTAAGCGCAGCGTATTGCCGGTTATCGACCGTCTTGGCGGCAAGCAGGCCACCTTCGTTGAAGGGGATATTCGTAACGAAGCCCTGATGACGGAAATCCTCCACGATCACGCCATTGACGCGGTGATCCACTTTGCTGGTCTGAAAGCCGTCGGCGAGTCGGTCAGCAAACCGCTGGAGTACTACGACAACAACGTGAACGGCACCCTGCGCCTGGTCTCCGCCATGCGCGCCGCTGGCGTGAAGAACTTTATTTTCAGCTCCTCTGCCACCGTCTACGGTGACCAGCCGCAGATCCCTTATGTTGAAAGCTTCCCGACCGGGACACCGCAAAGCCCGTACGGCAAAAGTAAGCTGATGGTCGAGCAGATCCTTGCCGATCTGCAGACGGCCCAGCCGGACTGGAGTATCGCCCTGCTGCGCTATTTCAACCCGGTTGGCGCCCACGCTTCCGGCGATATGGGTGAAGACCCGCAGGGGATCCCGAATAACCTGATGCCCTATATCGCCCAGGTGGCGGTAGGCCGTCGTGATTCGCTGGCGGTCTTTGGCAACGACTACCCGACCGACGACGGCACCGGCGTGCGTGACTATATCCACGTGATGGATCTCGCCGACGGCCACGTCGCCGCCATGCAGCAGCTGGCCGGTAAAGCGGGCGTGCATATTTATAACCTCGGTGCCGGCGTCGGCAGCAGCGTGCTGGACGTGATCAACGCCTTCAGCAAAGCCTGCGGCAAGCCGGTTAACTACCACTTCGCGCCTCGTCGCGCGGGCGATCTCCCGGCCTACTGGGCCGATGCCAGCAAAGCTGACAAAGAGCTGAACTGGCGTGTGACCCGCACGCTGGATGAGATGGCGCAGGATACCTGGCACTGGCAGTCACGCCATCCGCAGGGTTATCCGGATTAAACGCAGTCCTTAAGGAACTCTCATGGAGCAATTCAACCCTGTTGATCACCCGCATCGTCGCTACAATCCGCTGACCGATCAGTGGATTCTGGTGTCGCCTCACCGCGCGAAGCGTCCCTGGCAAGGGGCGCAGGAAACGCCTGCGAAGCAGACGCTGCCTGTCCACGACCCGGACTGCTTCCTGTGCCCGGGCAATGACCGCGTCACCGGTGATAAAAACCCTGACTATCCCGGCACTTACGTTTTCACTAACGACTTTGCGGCGCTGATGAGCGATACGCCGGACGCGCCGGAAAGCAATGACCCACTGATGCGCTGCCAGAGCGCACGCGGCACCAGCCGCGTGATCTGCTTTTCACCGGACCACAGCAAAACGCTGCCGGTGCTGAGCCTCGACGCCCTGGAGCAGGTCGTACAGACCTGGCAAGAGCAGACCGCCGAGCTGGGCCTGCGTTATCCCTGGGTGCAGGTTTTTGAGAACAAAGGCGAGGCGATGGGTTGCTCCAACCCGCATCCGCACGGCCAGATCTGGGCCAACAGTTTCCTGCCCAATGAAGCCGAGCGTGAAGACCGGCTTCAGAAGGCTTATTTCGCCGAACAGGGTTCACCGATGCTGGTGGACTACGTTCAGCGCGAGCTGGCTGACGGCAGCCGTACGGTAGTGGAAACCACCCACTGGCTGGCTGTGGTTCCCTACTGGGCCGCATGGCCGTTTGAAACCCTGTTGCTGCCGAAGGCGCACGTTCAGCGCATCACCGATCTGAGTGCCGAACAGCGTAGCGATCTGGCCCTGGCGCTGAAAAAACTCACCAGCCGCTACGATAACCTGTTCCAGTGCTCGTTCCCCTACTCGATGGGCTGGCACGGCGCGCCGTTTAACGGCGAAGAGAATACCCACTGGCAGCTTCACGCCCACTTCTACCCGCCGCTGCTGCGCTCTGCCACCGTTCGCAAGTTTATGGTGGGCTACGAAATGCTGGCAGAAACCCAGCGCGACCTGACGGCAGAGCAGGCCGCTGAGCGCCTGCGTGCGGTCAGCGATATCCATTTTCGCGAATCCGGAGAATAACAATGAGTCTGAAAGATAAAACCCAATCCCTGTTTGCTGAAAAATTTGGCTACCCTGCCACCCACGCTATCCAGGCCCCGGGCCGCGTCAATCTGATTGGCGAACATACCGACTATAACGACGGTTTTGTTCTGCCCTGCGCCATCGATTATCAGACGGTCATCAGCTGCGCCCCGCGCCCGGACCGCATCGTTCGCGTGATCGCCGCCGACTACGACAATCAGGAAGACAGCTTCTCGCTGGATGCGCCGATTGTCGCCCATGACAGCCAGCAGTGGTCAAACTACGTGCGCGGCGTGGTGAAACATCTGCAAAAACGTAGCAATGCGTTTGGCGGTGCGGATCTGGTTATCAGCGGCAACGTGCCGCAGGGCGCAGGATTAAGCTCCTCCGCCTCGCTGGAAGTGGCGGTCGGCACCGTCTTCCAGCAGCTTTATCATCTGCCGCTGGATGGCACTCAGGTCGCCCTGAACGGCCAGGAAGCGGAAAACCAGTTTGTCGGCTGCAACTGCGGCATCATGGATCAGCTGATTTCGGCCCTGGGCAAAAAAGATCACGCCCTGCTGATCGACTGCCGCTCTCTGGGCAGCAAAGCCGTCTCCATGCCGGAAGGCGTGGCGGTGATCATTATCAACAGTAACTTTAAGCGCACCCTGGTCGGCAGCGAGTACAACACCCGCCGCGAACAGTGTGAAACCGGTGCCCGCTTCTTCCAGCAAAAAGCCCTGCGCGACGTCGAGCTGAGCCAGTTTAACGCCGTTGCCCACCAGCTTGATCCGGTGGTGGCAAAACGCGTTCGCCACGTGCTGACCGAAAACGCCCGCACCGTTGAAGCCGCAGACGCCCTGGAAAAAGGCGATCTGCTGCGCATGGGCGTGCTGATGGCCGAGTCTCATGCCTCCATGCGCGATGATTTCGAAATTACCGTGCCGCAGATCGATACCCTGGTCGAGATTGTGAAAGCCACCATCGGCGAGCGCGGCGGCGTGCGCATGACCGGCGGCGGCTTCGGCGGCTGTATCGTCGCCCTGGTACCGGAATCGCTGGTGCCGGAAGTGAAACAGGCTGTCGCCGATCAATATGAAGCCGCAACCGGTATCAAAGAGACCTTCTACGTCTGCAAAGCATCCCAGGGGGCCGGCCAGTGCTAACCGAAAATACCCAACCGGCACCCGACGGGCTGCCGTTCCGGCTGCTGACCCTGCGCAATAGCGCGGGGATGGTGGTCACGCTGATGGACTGGGGCGCCACGCTCCTGTCCGCGAAAGTGCCTTTGTCCGACGGCAGCGTGCGTGAGACCCTTCTTGGCTGCGCGACTCCGCTGCAGCACACGCAGCAGGCGGCATTTCTCGGCGCGTCTATTGGCCGCTACGCCAACCGCATTAAAGAGAGCCGCTTTAGCCTCGGCGACGTGGAATATACGCTCAGCCCAAGCCAGGAGCAGCACCAGCTCCACGGCGGGCCGGAAGGCTTCGATAAGCGCCGCTGGCAGGTGGCTCATCAGGACGAAAGCAGCGCCCGCCTGACTCTGAACTCGCCGGACGGCGACCAGGGCTTCCCGGGCAATCTCAGCGTCAGCGTGCTCTATCGGGTGACCGAAGATAATCGCCTGTCGATTGAGTATCGTGCCACCGTCGATAAAGCCTGCCCGGTCAACCTGACCAACCACGCCTACTTTAACCTCGACGGCGTCCGCAGCGATGTGCGCAACCACAAGCTGCAGCTGCTGGCCGACGCCTGGCTGCCGGTCGATGAGCTGGGGATCCCCGAAAGCGACCCGCAAAGTGTCGCTGAGACGGGCTTTGACTTCCGCACGCCGAAGCGTATCGCCGACGATTTCCTCAACGATGAGAATCAGCGCAAGGTGAAAGGCTACGACCACGCCTTCCTGCTGCAGGCGAAAGGCGATGCCGGCCAGCCGGCCGCACACCTCTGGTCTGCGGATGAAAAGCTGCAGATGACGGTCTATACCTCCGCCCCTGCGCTGCAGTTTTACTCCGGTAACTACCTGGCGGGCACCCCGTCCCGTGAGGCTGATGCCTTCGAGGCGTTCCAGGGCCTGGCGCTGGAAAGCGAATTCCTCCCGGACTCGCCCAACCACCCCGAATGGCCCCAGCCGGACTGCATTCTTCGTCCCGGCGTTGAGTACGTCAGCCTGACGGACTATCAGTTTATTCCTGCGTAATTCCCGGCCCTCTGCAAAGAGGGCTTTTTTCGCTTCTCCTGCCGAAAATAACGCCAGTTGCAGACAAAATCGCAACCCTGCATTCACAAGCACCTTACACTGCGCCGCTATTTTCGCTATGGTTAAGGTTATGCGTTGCCGCTGACGAGGTCAGGGCAATATAATGAGAATTGTTATCATTCAATCAAAAACTCATACACCGCCCCCATGCTGCTGCATGACAACGTGTATCAAAGGAGTAATACGATGGCTGTAACTAAGCTGGTCCTGGTTCGTCACGGCGAAAGCCAGTGGAACAATGAAAACCGCTTCACCGGTTGGTACGATGTTGACCTGTCCGAAAAAGGCCAGGGCGAAGCAAAAGCAGCGGGTAAACTGCTGAAAGCGGAAGGCTATAGCTTCGATTTTGCTTATACCTCCGTGCTGAAACGTGCCATCCATACCCTGTGGAACATCCTGGACGAACTGGATCAGGCCTGGCTGCCGGTTGAGAAATCCTGGAAACTGAACGAGCGTCACTACGGCGCACTGCAGGGTCTGAACAAAGCCGAAACCGCTGAGAAATACGGTGACGAGCAGGTTAAACAGTGGCGTCGTGGCTTCGCGGTTACCCCGCCGGAGCTGACCAAAGACGACGAGCGTTTCCCGGGCCACGACCCGCGCTACGCATCACTGACTGAGAAAGAGCTGCCGACCACCGAGAGCCTGGCGCTGACGATTGAACGCGTGATCCCGTTCTGGAACGAATCCATCCTGCCACGCATGAAGTCCGGCGAGCGCGTTATCGTTGCTGCACACGGTAACTCCCTGCGTGCGCTGGTGAAGTTCCTTGATAACCTGAGTGAAGATGAGATCCTCGAACTGAACATCCCGACCGGCGTACCGCTGGTGTATGAGTTCGACGAGAACTTCAAGCCGCTGAAACGTTACTACCTGGGCAACGCCGACGAAATCGCCGCGAAAGCCGCAGCGGTGGCTAACCAGGGTAAAGCCAAATAAGGTCAACCCCGGACATAAAAAAAGCGCGGAGCCTTCCGCGCTTTTTTATTGCCCGCCGGAGCCTTAGCCGCGACGTGCTTTAACCGCTGCTGCCAGCTGACGCAGGATCGCGTCGGTATCTTCCCAGCCGATACAGGCATCGGTGACGCTCTTACCGTAAACCAGCGGTTCACCGCCTTCGAGGTTCTGGTTACCTTCCACCAGATGGCTTTCGATCATCACACCGATAATCGCCTTTTCCCCACCGGCAACCTGCTGGCAAACATCCTCGCCCACTTCCATCTGCTTTTTAAACTGCTTGCTGGAGTTGGCATGGCTGAAGTCGATCATTACCTGTGCGGGCAGACCGGATTTCTCCAGCCCCTCTTTCACTTCCGCCACGTGTTTTGCGCTGTAGTTCGGGGTTTTGCCGCCGCGCAGAATGATATGGCAGTCGCCGTTACCGCTGGTATTCACAATGGCGGAGTGGCCCCATTTGGTCACCGACAGGAAGCAGTGCGGTGCACCCGCGGCGTTGATAGCGTCAATCGCCACCTTAATGGTGCCGTCGGTCCCATTCTTAAAGCCCACCGGGCAGGAGAGGCCCGAGGCCAGCTCGCGGTGCACCTGAGATTCCGTGGTGCGTGCGCCAATGGCGCCCCAGCTCATCAGATCCGCCAGGTACTGCGGAGTGATCATATCAAGGAACTCCCCCGCCGCCGGCAGGCCGCTGTCGTTAATATCCAGCAGCAGCTTACGGGCAATGCGCAGGCCGTCATTGATGCAGTAGCTGTTATCCATATGCGGATCGTTAATCAGCCCTTTCCAGCCCACGGTGGTACGCGGCTTTTCAAAATAGACCCGCATCACCACTTCCAGCTCGCCTTTCAGCTCCTCACGCAGCGCCAGCAGGCGTTCGGCATACTCTTTCGCCGCCGCCGGATCGTGAATGGAGCACGGGCCAATCACCACCAGCAGGCGATCGTCACTGCCTTTGAGAATTTTGTGGATCGCCTTGCGCGCGCCTGCAACCGTTGTGGCAGCGCGATCGGTGGCAGGGAATTTTTCAAGGAGCGCTACAGGAGGTAATAACTCGTTGATCTCTTTAATGCGTAAATCATCGTTCTGATAGTTCATGCTCTTTCCAGCGTTGCCATATTTATATAATTGAATGCAATCCCTTCAATCTATCTCTTCAGTCAGGGAGTGTAAACGGGCTTTTACACTTCGAACGGATAATTCCTGGAAATAATCTAAAAAGCGCCAGAAAGTAGCGAAAGCCGGGACAAACGCTAAGATTAGTAACCGTAAGTACTTTGTTTTACGGTTTTAACAATATTCCCGGCTGTACCAGATAATGCAGGCGAGATTTTTGACCAGTATGAACGGCTTACCCTTCAGTTATGCACTGTTGGAAGAAGTTATCCGACATAACGACCAGAACAGGAGCATCCCCATGAAAATGAATAAATTAGCCACGCTTTTCCTGACAGCCACTCTGACACTGGCCGGTGGTTCAGCCCTGGCGGCAGCGGGTGCGCAGTCCGGTGCGTCTGACAGCGGCAACGGCCAGGCGAATGCCGCAGCGGCGGCGGGTCAGCCGGCACCGGATGCGCATGAGAACATGGTGCCCAAAGACTCAGACAGCAGCCAGATCAATACCGGCCCGAACGGCACCGGAGGCGGAGCCACCTCCGACTCTATGACTAAAGACGAGCAGCATAAAAACTCCATGTGTAAGGATGGACGCTGCCCGGATATCAACAAACAGGTTGATACCACTAAGGAACAGAGCAAAACCGACGGCACCAGCCAGTAATCTGGCGGAGGTTGCAGAGGTTAAAGAGGAGAGCGCAGCTCTCCTTTTTTATGCGCGAAACAAAAAGATCTGCAATGATAGTCAGCGTGAAGATTAACCGGGCAGGACCCCTTTATGGCACATTCGCACTCCCACGGCTCCCCCTCTTTACCTCAGGATGATAACGCCCGTCGCCTGCTGCTGGCCTTTGTCGTCACCGCCGGTTTTATGGTGGTGGAGGTCATCGGCGGGCTGGTGTCTGGCTCCCTGGCCCTGCTGGCGGACGCGGGCCATATGCTGACCGATGCTGCGGCCCTGCTTTTCGCCCTGCTGGCGGTCCATTTTTCGCGTCGCCCACCCAGCAGCCGTCGCACCTTTGGCTGGCTGCGGCTCACCACCCTGGCGGCGTTTGTGAATGCGATTGCCCTGGTGGTGATTACCCTGTTTATCGTTATCGAAGCGGTACGGCGTTTCTACGCCCCTCAGCCGGTCGGTGGCGGCATTATGATGGGCGTAGCCATTGCGGGGCTGCTGGCGAACATTCTCGCCTTCTGGCTACTGCAGAGGGGCAATGAGGCGCAAAACCTCAACGTCCGGGCGGCCGCACTGCATGTGATGGGAGATTTACTCGGTTCGGTGGGGGCTATTGTCGCTGCGCTGGTGATCCTGTTTACCGGCTGGACGCCGATTGACCCGATTCTGTCAGTGCTGGTCTCCTGTCTGGTGCTGCGCAGCGCGTGGAGATTGCTGAAAGAGAGTGTCAATGAGCTACTGGAAGGTGCGCCGCTCTCTGTCGACGTGGATGCCCTGACGCGCCATCTGCGCCGGGCGATACCGGAAGTGCGCGACGTGCATCACGTGCATCTGTGGCTGGTCGGTGAGAAATCGCTGATGACGCTGCACGTGCAGGTTATTCCGCCCCACGATCATGATGCCCTGCTGGATCGTATCCAGCATTTTCTGGCCCATCACTATCAGATTGAGCACGCCACCGTGCAGATGGAATACCAGCCCTGCAGCGGACCGGACTGCCAGCTAAGCGCTGTTCAGTCCGGCCATCATCATCACCATCATTAGGACAGCGCGCGTGAGCCCCGGCTTTTCGCGCTGCTCATCCACATCCGGCTACCGTTAAGAGCGATAAAGGTCAGCAGCACGTACTCCAGCGCCATGGCGTAAACGCCCTGCTGGGCAAAAATCACCACGCTGATAACGTTGATCGCCACCCACAGCAGCCAGTTTTCGACGTATTTGCGGGTCATCAGGATCATCGCCACGATGGAGAGTACCATCATGCAGGAATCCCAGAACGGCGAGGCATCAGGCAACAGTTCCGGCATCGTCACATTCAGCCCGAAAGTTTGCATCACGCTGACCGCAATTCGGGTCAGGAAAGCGAACACCGCATCGATATAAAACGTCATCAGGCCAATCGCAATCACGCAGGCCGCCAGCCAGCCGAGGGCTTTGCGCAGCGGCAGCCAGCGGATCTGCAGTTCGGCTTCATTCTGGCTGGTCTGCCGGGACCAGGCGTACCAGCCGTAGATATTGGCGGCAAAGAAGAACAGCTGCAGCAGGAGGCTGGCATACAGCTGGATCTGGAAGAAGATGATCGCAAACAGGGTGACGTTCACCAGACCGAACGCATAGTTGCTGATTTTCTCCAGGCTCGCCAGCCAGATGCAAAGCAGGCCAGCCAGCGTGCCAATGGCTTCGATCCATGACAGGTCATAGCCGCCAGCGCCTAGCGGTATATGCACCAGGATATTTTGCGTACTCAAAAAGTCCATTTGTTCCCCAGAGCGTTAAACAACGCATTGTTTCAATTTAATTTTTAAGTGTAGCCGCAAACTCCAGCATACGGTTAAGCGGCAGCAGCGCGCGCGTACGCAGGCTGGAATCAACGTGGACCTCATGCTCGCTGCCACCCTGCTCCAGCCTCTCAGCAATCGCCTGCAGGCCGTTCATCGCCATCCACGGGCAGTGGGCGCAGCTGCGACAGGTCGCGCCCTCGCCTGCTGTAGGCGCCTCCATCAGCGTTTTTTCCGGGACGGCATGCTGCATCTTATAGAAAATTCCGCGATCGGTCGCGACGATCAGCTGCGAATGCGGCAGGCTTCGTGCCGCAGCGATCAGCTGGCTGGTCGATCCTACCGCATCGGCCATATCAACAATCGACTGAGGTGATTCCGGGTGCACCAGCACGGCCGCCTGCGGATAAAGCGCTTTCATGCGCAGCAATCCCTGCGTTTTAAACTCATCGTGGACCAGACAGGCGCCCTGCCAGCACAGTACGTCGGCACCGGTCTGTTTCTGCACGTAGCGGCCAAGATGTCGATCCGGCGCCCAGAGAATTTTTTCGCCCAGGCTATCGAGATGCTCAATCAGCTCAACCGCAATGCTTGAGGTCACCACCCAGTCGGCACGCGCCTTTACCGCCGCCGAGGTATTGGCATACACCACCACGGTCCGGTCAGGATGGGCGTCGCAGAAGGCGTTAAAAGCATCGGCAGGACAGCCAAGATCCAGGGAGCACTCGGCCTGCAGCGTCGGCATCAGGATGGTTTTTTCCGGGCTGAGAATTTTGGCCGTTTCCCCCATAAAGCGCACCCCGGCAACCAGCAGGGTTGAGGCGGAATGTCTGGCACCAAAGCGGGCCATCTCCAGCGAGTCGGCTACGCAGCCGCCCGTCTCTTCCGCCAGCTGCTGAATTTCGGGATCGGTATAGTAATGGGCCACCATTACCGCATCGCGTTCAGCCAGCAGGCGCTTAATGCGGCTACGGAGGACCTGTTTCTCATCCTGGTTTAGCGGTACCGGACGAGGAGGAAAAGGATAGATCGCGGTTTGGGGATCGAACATCACGCTCATAGGGCTTTCTCGTTTTATCCACTTAACAAAAAACCGAATCAGCAACAGAAAATGCGCTAGTAACGGCAGATTTGTTTTGTATGCTAAACAAGATAAACGATTAGGGAGGAGAAGTCGTGCGGAATAAATCGCAGATAGCAAAAAAGCGCCTTTAGGGCGCTTTTTTGCATTGGTGGGTCGTGCAGGATGACTCGGCTTCGCCTCGCCCTTTGGGCCGTCGCCGCCAGCGGCTCCGTTGTCTCACTGCGTTCGACCCGAACCTGCGCAGGTTCGAATCATCAGTATCGCAGATAGCAAAAAAGCGCCTTTAGGGCGCTTTTTTGCATTGGTGGGTCGTGCAGGATTCGAACCTGCGACCAATTGATTAAAAGTCAACTGCTCTACCAACTGAGCTAACGACCCGAAATGGTGGGCGATGACGGGCTCGAACCGCCGACCCCCTCCGTGTAAAGGAGATGCTCTACCAACTGAGCTAATCGCCCATTTCGGTGCTACTAAAATCTTAAATGGTGGGTCGTGCAGGATTCGAACCTGCGACCAATTGATTAAAAGTCAACTGCTCTACCAACTGAGCTAACGACCCCTTCCGGGTTACTGCTTTACATCATTCAGACTTTCCCACCAATAAGATGGTGGGTCGTGCAGGATTCGAACCTGCGACCAATTGATTAAAAGTCAACTGCTCTACCAACTGAGCTAACGACCCGTTCGGGTGCCGCCTGAATATGCTTTACTTAAATAGTGGTGGGTCGTGCAGGATTCGAACCTGCGACCAATTGATTAAAAGTCAACTGCTCTACCAACTGAGCTAACGACCCACTTTTTGCCGCTACAGGCTTGTTTCATATCCCGTGGCAACGGCGGCATATATTACTGATTTAAGATTTCAGCGCAACATAAATTTCGCTGATGGTTGCCTGACTGCTTATGAATCAAGCGGCATGACCAGAAATAATGCAAATTCCGGTCATGCAGCGTGCATTACATCGCAGACAGACGTTTTTGCGCCTGTTTGGCACCGTCCGTGCCGGGATACTTGCTAATAACCTGCTGATAAACCGCTTTGGCTTTCGCGCTGTCCCCTTTGTCCTGCATGATCACGCCGACTTTATACATCGCATCGGGTGCCTTCGGGGATTTTGGGTAACTCTTCACCACGTTGGCAAAGTAGTACGCCGCATCATCGCGTTTACCCTGATTGTAATTCAGCTGCCCCAGCCAGTAGTGAGCATTCGGCAGATAGGTTGAATCCGGGTACTTTTTGATGAAGTTCTGGAATGCTACGACAGCATCAGCCTGGCGGGACTTGTCCTGCACCAGTGCAATCGCCGCATTGTAATCGGTATTCGCATCGCCGCTCTGGACCGGCGCGCTGCTGGCCGCTGCATCAGGCGCAGGGGTAGCTGTTGCAGCCCCGCTCTGATCGCCGCTGGCCGGCTGCTGCGTTGCCGCGGCTCCGCCGCTGCTTAGCGCGTCCATCTGCAGCAGAACCTGCTTCTGGCGCTCAACAACCTGGTTCAACTGATACTGGCTTTCCTGAATTTGACCACGCAGGGAATCAATATCGGTCTGGTTATCGGCGACCTGTTGCTGGAGCTGGGTTAAAAGTTGACTGTGCGCGTTGGAAATGCGCTCGAGTTGGGTGACGCGGTCTTCGACCGAGCCTGAGCCGACACTACTGATTGGCGCCTGAGCATTAGCGGCCCAGGGGGCCGCTATGCCAACCAGTAACGACAGACTCAACAGGTGATGTCTGAAGTTACTGCTCATGCGGTTCTCTTAGTAAACCAGTACGGCACGACGGTTTTTAGCGTAAGCCGCTTCGTCATGACCCAGTACTGCAGGTTTTTCTTTACCGTAGGAAACGATAGAGATCTGGTCAGCAGAAACGCCTTTACCCTGCAGGTACATTTTAACGGCGCTAGCACGACGTTCGCCCAGGGAGATGTTGTACTCCGGGGTACCACGTTCGTCAGCATGACCTTCTACGGTCACTTTGTAGGACGGGTTGCTACGCAGGAAGGTCGCGTGCGCGTCCAGCATGGCAGCGAAGTCAGAGCGTACATCGTACTTGTCGAGATCGAAGTAAACGATGTTGTTCTGCTGCAGCTGCTGCATCTGCAGACGTGCCTGCTCTTCAGAAGACATGTTGCCGTTGCCGTTCATACCAGTACCGGCACCCAGCATGCCTTCACCGCTCTGATCGTTGCTCGCGTTTTTGTTGGAAGAACAGGCCGCGATGGCCATTACAGGCAGAGCCAGCATCAGCCCCTTCAGCACTTTGTTCAGTTGCATTTCTATGATTCCTTTAAAAATTAATTATTTATATTTTACAGATACGGCGACCAGGCAGGCGATTTAACCTGTCCATCGGTAGCCGGAAGACGCGCTTTGAAACGCCCATCTGTTGAAACCAGATTCAGCACGGATCCCATCCCCTGAGAAGAGCTGTAGATAACCATAGTGCCGTTAGGTGCCAGACTTGGCGTTTCATCTAAAAACGTTGACGACAGAACCTGTACGCCACCCGCCTCGAGATCTTGTTTAGCGATGTGTTGCTGCCCACCGTTGGAGCTCACCATCACCATAAATTTGCCGTCGCTGCTCACGTCAGCATCCTGGTTCTGCGAACCTTCCCAGGTAATACGCTGTGCGGCGCCGCCGTTCACATTCACTTTATACACCTGCGGACGACCTGCCTGATCGGAGGTGAACGCCAGGTTCTGGCTGTCCGGGAACCAGGTCGGTTCAGTGTTGTTGCTGCGACCGTCGGTGACCTGGCGGATCTGACCAGAGCCAATATCCATCACGTAGAGGTTCAGGCTACCGGTTTTCGACAGGGCGAAGGCCAGTTTAGAACCGTCAGGCGAGAAGCTCGGTGCCCCGTTGTGACGCGGGAATGACGCAACCTGACGCACGGCACCGTTTGCCAGCGTCTGGATAACCAGCGCGGAACGACCGCTTTCAAAGGTCACGTAGGCCAGCTTGCTGCCGTCCGGCGACCAGGCCGGTGACATCAGCGGCTGCGGAGAACGGTGAACCACAAACTGGTTGTAGCCATCGTAATCAGAGACGCGCAGCTCATACGGGAACTGACCGCCGTTGGTCTGTACCACGTAGGCGATACGGGTGCGGAAAGCGCCTTTAATACCGGTCAGCTTTTCAAACACTTCGTCGCTGGCGGTATGGCCGGCATAGCGCAGCCACTGTTTGTTCACCTTGTAGGAGTTCTGCGCAAGTACGCTACCCGGTGCCGCGCCGGTATCAACCAGCTGGTACGCGACGTTGTAGCTTCCGTCCGGGTTAGGCGTTACCTGACCAACAACCACGGCATCGATCCCGAGCGCAGACCATGCAGCAGGCTGCACTTCCTGAGCGGTACCCGGCTGCTGAGGCAGACGAGAACGGTCCAGCGGGTTGAATTTGCCACTGTTGCGCAGGTCAGCACCTACGATACCACCGATATCTTCAGGTGCGGCACCCGGCCCGGCCCACTGGAACGGCACGACGCCGATTGGGCGCGCCGAGTCTACCCCCTGGGTGATCTCGATACGTACTTCTGCGTGCAGCACCGCTGCCCACAGCATTAGAAAACCAAATGCTACTCGTAATGCCTGCTTCATCATATCTCCCTTATCCAGACGCGAAGTCTGCGATAATTTAGCAGAATGTTAACAAACTCAAATATACAAAACTAGCCGATCCCTGTGGCTTCCTCGGGCGGTTTCCCCCGCCGTTTCAACGGGGAAAATGACGCTTAAGGTTTAAAGTCCAGCGGCGCGTTTTTGAAGACTTCATACACGGCCTGACTTGGCGGTTTCGGGAACTTCGCCTGACGGGCTGCCGCAAGGGCTGCCTGACAGAGCGCAGGATCGCCGCCTTCAGATTTGATATCCAGTAACAGTCCGTCCGGGGCCAGTTTTACGCGCAGCGTACAGGTTTTACCCGCGTACGATGCGGCGTCATAAAAGCGGCTTTCAATGGCCGATTTTATCTGTCCAGCGTAGTTGCTGATATCGGCACCTGAAGCACCGTTATTCTTAGTATTACCGCTACCGGCTGCAGCGGCATTATTGCCTTTCGCCCCGCCGCCGGTTTTCGGTGCATTCTTACCGGAACTCAGGTCGCCAAACAGGTCGTCGACGCCTTCCGCTGCGGCCGCTTTCTCCGCAGCCGCTTTTTTGGCGGCGGTGGCTTTGTCTGCTGCAGCTTTCTTATCGGCAGCGGCCTTCTCAGCGGCAGCCTTTTTCGCGGCGGCGGCTTTCTCGGCTGCGGCCTTTTCAGCAGCGGCGGCTTTCTCAGTCGCGGCTTTTTCCGCGGCAGCGGCCTTGTCGGCAGCCGCTTTCTCAGCGGCGGCTTTCTTAGCGGCTTCAGCCTGAGCCTGTTTCTCGGCGTCCTGCTGGGCTTTCTTCGCCGCTTCCTGCTCGGCTTTTTTCTTCGCGTCAGCAGCCGCTTTCGCCGCTTCTGCTTCGGCTTTTTTCTGTGCATCCGCAGCGGCTTTCGCCTGTGCGTCCGCTTTGGCTTTTGCGTCCGCAGCGGCTTTAGCCGCGGCCTCTTCAGCCTGCTTCTGCTGCTCCTGCGCCTGCTGCGCTGCGGCTTCCGCTTTTTTCTGCTCGGCGGCCTGTTCGCGCGCCTGTTCCTGTGCGGTCAGACGCTCTTTTTCCAGCTCTTTCAGACGCTCCTGCTCGGCGGCCTGCTTTTCACGCAGTTCTTCCGCCTGCTGTTGAGCCTGCTTCTCGCGCTGTTCTTCTGCACGCTTCGCACTGGACTGCTGCTGCTGTTCGCGGTTGTAGTTCTCGACCACGGCACCGGGATCGACCATGACGGCATCAATAGCAGAACCGCCGCCGCCGCCCGCAGAAGCTTCAATGTTTTCATCGAACGAACTCCAGATCAGCGCTGCAAAGAGAATGACGTGCAGCACTGCTGAAATAATTATCGCTCGTTTAAGCTTGTCGTTTTGTTCGGTTGCCTTTGACACTCTCGGTTCCCAAAAACTGTTCCCCTGTTGTCCGGCGTTTTCACGCCGGGCTGGCAGCAGGTGATCAAATAGGCTGGGTCATTAAGCCGACCGATTTCACACCCGCGCTGTGTAACAGGTTCAGCGCTTTAATTATTTCATCGTAAGGCACGTCTTTCGCGCCCCCGATCAAGAAGACCGTCTTCGGGTTGCTCTGCATGCGGCGCTGCGCCTCGGCGATAACCTGTTCCGGCGGCAGCTGATCCAGACGATCTTTCTCAACCACTACGCTGTACTGGCCAACGCCGGAGACTTCAATGATCACCGGCGGATCGTCGTTGCTGCTGACGGTTTGCGAATCGGTCGCGTCCGGCAGATCAACCTCTACGCTCTGGGTTATGATCGGCGCTGTCGCCATAAAGATCAGCAGCAGCACCAGCAGTACGTCCAGCAGCGGTACGATGTTGATTTCGGACTTGAGGTCGCGACGACCTCGTCCACGAGTCCTGGCCATGGCTTACCCCTTGTTGCTCTCGCTGCTTGCGGTAAAGGCCTGACGGTGCAGAATAGCCGTGAACTCTTCCATAAAGTTGTCGTAGTTCAGTTCCAGTTTGTTCACGCGCTGGTTCAGGCGGTTATAGGCCATAACCGCAGGGATCGCGGCAAACAGACCGATAGCCGTGGCGATCAGTGCTTCTGCAATACCTGGCGCAACCATCTGCAGGGTCGCCTGTTTTACCGCGCCCAGCGCGATAAAGGCGTGCATGATCCCCCAAACCGTACCGAACAGACCGATATACGGGCTGATGGAGCCAACGGTGCCGAGGAACGGAATATGCGTTTCCAGGGTTTCCAGCTCGCGGTTCATTGAGATGCGCATCGCACGTGACGCCCCTTCCACGACCGCTTCCGGCGCATGGTTGTTCGCGCGGTGCAGGCGTGCAAACTCTTTGAACCCGCTATAGAAGATTTGTTCCGATCCGCTCAGTGCATCGCGACGTCCCTGACTCTCCTGGTAGAGACGCGACAGTTCAATGCCGGACCAGAATTTGTCTTCAAAGGCGCCCGCTTCACGCGTAGCGGCGTTCAGAATACGCGTTCTCTGGATAATGATGGCCCAGGACGCGATAGAAAAACCAATCAAAATCAGCATGATAAGTTTAACCAGAAGGCTTGCCTTCAGGAACAAATCAAGGATATTCATGTCAGTCACTGCTTAAACTCCGCGACAATAGACTTGGGAAGCGCACGAGGCTTCATTAAGAGTGGATCAACACAGACAATGAGAACTTCTGCTTCATTCAGTACCCGGTTCTCTGCATTGACTATTCTCTGCGTAAAGACCATTGAGGTTCCACGCATTGAGGTAACTTCCGTCTGGATCTCGAGCATATCGTCGAGTCGGGCGGGCGCAAAATACTCCAGCGTCATTTTGCGAACCACGAACGCAACGCGCTCCTCCAACAGAACCTGCTGACTGAAGTGGTGATGGCGCAGCATCTCTGTGCGTGCTCTCTCATAGAAAGCCACGTAACTGGCGTGGTAAACCACACCACCGGCGTCGGTATCTTCGTAGTAGACACGAACCGGCCATCGAAACAGCGTTGTATTCACTTTACATCCCGGTAATGCAAAAGGTTAGAGCTTTTAAACTTCGCTACTATACTCGCGGCAAAGGTTGTTTGGAATGGGTTGAGGTAAAGGGAGAGTAAAAATTTATGAGGTTATGCAAGGCCATAACCTGAGGTCATGTCCCGCCGCATTCAGCGGATGATTTGCGGGACATTTTCGGGCGATAAACGGTCGCTCAGGCGAAGAAGAAAATCAAACCGGCAAACATCACCAGCACGGCAATAGCAGGACAGAAAACGCCCTTCCAGTGCAGCGCTTTCAGGCGAAAGCCTACGCCGTGAATGACCCCGGCGCACACGGCCCACATCAGCAGGAAGCCATGCCAGATTTCAAGATCGCTGGTCTTTGCCGCAAAACGGGACGGGTCCCAGAAAATGCAGCCGGCCAGCAGCAACGCCATCACTAAGGAAAGGGCCCTTAACGGGCCCTTGTCCATTACCGCATACAAGGTTGCGATAATTTTATTCATCAGTGTTCTTCTTGTCCGTCTTTGGTCGCTTCAACGTGCTCAAGCGCCAGGGCGGTGATGATCCCAAATGCACAGGCAAGAAGCGTTCCCAGAATCCAGGCGAAATACCACATCGTTATGCTCCTTACTTAGTACAGAGAGTGGGTGTTGCTTTCGATATCTTCTTTGGTGATACGACCGAACATCTTCCAGTAACACCAGGTGGTGTAGAGCAGGATAATCGGTACGAACACCAGCGCCACGTAAGTCATCAGGTTCAGCGTCAGCTGACTTGAGGTGGCATCCCACATGGTCAGACTTGCATTCATCATGGTGCTGGACGGCATCACAAACGGGAACATCGCGATACCGGCGGTCAGAATGATGCAGGCCAGGGTCAGGGAGGAGAACAGGAACGCCCAGGCACCCTTCTCTGCCCGGGAGCAGACCAGCGTCAACAGCGGCAGTACCACACCCAGAGCCGGAATCACCCACAGGATAGGCATGTTATTAAAGTTCACCATCCAGGCACCCGCTTCACGGGCCACTTCTTTGACCAGCGGATTAGAGGCTGCGTGGTGATCCATAACCGAAGTCACAACATAGCCGTCGATACCGTAATAGACCCAGACGCCGGCCAGCGCGAAGCAGACCATCGTCACCAGCGCCGCAATTTGCGACGTTGTGCGGGCACGCAGATGCAGCTCGCCGACGGTACGCATTTGCAGGTAGGTGGCACCCTGAGTCAGGATCATCCCTACGCTAACCACACCGGCCAGCAGACCAAACGGGTTGAGCAGCTGGAAGAAGTTACCGGTGTAGAACAGACGCATGGTGCTATCAACATGGAACGGCACACCCTGCAGCAGGTTGCCGAAGGCCACGCCGATCACCAGCGGTGGCACGAAGCTGCCCACGAAGATGCCCCAGTCCCACATGTTGCGCCAGCGGGTGTCTTCAATCTTGGAGCGGTAGTCAAAACCGACCGGACGGAAGAACAGGGACGCCAGCACGAGGATCATCGCCACGTAGAAACCGGAGAACGCCGCGGCATAGACCATCGGCCAGGCGGCGAACAGCGCGCCGCCGGCGGTGATAAGCCATACCTGGTTACCGTCCCAGTGCGGGGCGATGGAGTTAATCATGATTCGACGCTCGGTGTCACTGCGACCGAGGAAACGGGTGAGCATGCCCACCCCCATGTCGAAACCGTCAGCAACCGCAAAACCAATCAGCAGAATGCCAATCAGCAGCCACCAGATAAAACGTAATACTTCATAATCAATCATTTGACGACTCCTGTCTTAGCGTGCCGGCTGAGTAGTCACGGAGGACTGCTCATAGTGATAGCGACCTGTTTTCAGACTGCTCGGCCCAAGGCGAGCAAATTTGAACATCAGGAACACTTCCGCCACCATAAACAATGTATAGAGGCCGCAAATCAGTATCATTGAGAACAGCAGGTCGCCCACGGTCAGCGACGAGTTCGCTACCGCCGTTGGCAGCACCTCACCGATAGCCCACGGCTGACGACCATATTCGGCAACAAACCAGCCGGCTTCGATGGCAATCCACGGCAGCGGAAGGCCAATCAGCGCAGCGCGCAGCAGCCATTTTTTCTCGCCGATGCGGTTACGAATCACGGTCCAGAAGGAGACGCCGATAATCAGAAGCATCAGGATGCCGCTGCCGACCATGATACGGAAGGCAAAGTACAGCGGTGCAACGCGCGGGATAGAATCCTGGGTCGCCTGCTGAATCTGCGCTTCAGTCGCATCGGTCACGTTCGGGGTATAGCGTTTAAGCAGCAGACCGTAGCCCAGATCCTGCTTCACGTTGTTGAACTGGTCGCGAACGGCCTGGTCGGTAGAACCGGCACGCAGCTGCTCCAGCAGCGCATAAGCCTTCATCCCGTTACGGATACGCTCCTGGTGCTGTACCATCAGATCTTTCAGGCCGATAACCGGCTTGTCGATTGAACGGGTGGCGATAATACCCAGCGCGTAAGGGATCTGAATGGCGAAGCGGTTCTCCTGCGCGTCCTGGTCAGGAATACCGAACAGGGTAAAGGCAGCCGGTGCCGGCTGGGTTTCCCATTCGGCTTCGATAGCAGCCAGTTTGGTTTTCTGCACGTCGCCCATTTCATAGCCGGACTCATCGCCGAGAACGATAACGGACAGAATCGCCGCCATACCGAAGCTGGCCGCGATGGCAAAGGAACGTTTCGCGAACGCAACGTCGCGACCACGCAGCAGATAGTAGGAGCTGATGCCAAGGATGAACATCGCGCCACAGGTATAGCCGGACGCCACGGTGTGGACAAATTTAACCTGCGCAACCGGGTTGAGCACCAGTTCGGCGAAGCTCACCATTTCCATACGCATGGTTTCGAAGTTGAAATCCGACGCGATAGGGTTTTGCATCCAGCCGTTGGCCACAAGGATCCACAATGCAGACATGTTCGAGCCCAGCGCAACCAGCCAGGTGACGCACATATGCTGAACTTTGCTCAGACGATCCCAACCGAAGAAGAACAGACCTACAAAGGTAGATTCAAGGAAGAATGCCATCAAAGCTTCAATGGCCAGCGGCGCACCGAAGATATCCCCAACGTAGTGGGAATAGTAAGACCAGTTAGTCCCGAACTGGAACTCCATGGTCAGACCGGTTGCCACGCCCAGTGCGAAGTTGATACCAAACAACTTGCCCCAGAACTTGGTCATATCTTTATAAATCTGTTTGCCGGAAAGAACGTAGACCGTTTCCATAATGGCCAGCAGGAACGCCATACCCAGCGTCAGCGGCACAAACAGGAAGTGGTACATCGCGGTCAAGGCAAACTGTAAGCGTGACAGTTCGACTATATCTAACATTATGACTCCTTGCTCATCGCATGAAGACTCCGAGAGTGATGACTCGCAAGCGAGAAACCACACACATGCCCCAATACAAATTCATTTGCTCCCTTCCTTCGTTACCACTTCCGCTGCGAGAGAAAACAGTAATGGTGAAAGGTTACAAATACGTTAATAAATACCAAATTTGATTCGCAAATATAGTACGCCGCAAAACCCTTACAATAAACAGGTTTTTATTGAATCACTTTTACGTTTTTCGACGGTGATCAATTTATAGCGAATATGCCATCTCAAGGCCAGTTTGATCCGCGACAATTTAATGATTTTTGTGCTCTTAATCCAGTCATTGAATTTTGATATAAATCAATTTTTCCCTTTTATGTAAACCATTTGTTGCTTCTGAGGCTTTGCGTAAAGGCAATGTTAACGAGATGATGGCATGTTAACCGTGAGGATTATCAAATGAAGAGAATTTACTAATAGATGCGATTTTATTTAACAATGAAATTTCGCTAACGACGCGTGTAACAAAAACGACACTTGTCTTTTTTTTCACCACTTTCGGGAGGTTATTTTATTGCCACGCGGGGTGATTATTCATATCTCCAGGTACTAATTTAACAATTAATTAACTAATCCCCAAGAAAACGGAGGCCCGAAGCCTCCGTCACCGTGCACACAAAAATAGCTGGAGAGTGCTTCCCCTACATCTTACCTTTCACACGCTCAATCGCCTTGTCATAGACGGCGTTACTCTTCTGCCCTTTGGCAAATTCGTAATGGGTCAGCGCATCGCTGAACTGACCGGCGTTCTCATAAATTTTGGCAATATTGTAGTAAGAGCTGGCACGAGTGGTCGCCGCATTGTTGCCGCTCGCCAGCGCGATGGCCTTACGGTTTGCCCAAATCGCTTCGGCGATATTGCCCTGTTTTTGATACGCCAGGCCGAGGTTGCTGTATGCCTGACCGAAGGCGCTATCCTGTTCGATAGCCGCCTGGAACAGTGACGTGGCCTGAGCCAGTTCACCGCGACCATAGGCCGCCTCACCGTTGCGGTTCAGTTTTTTCGCCAGAGTGCTGTTGGCCGTTGCCGGGCTGACATTCAGCGAGCCCTGAACGCCATTCAGAACCTCTGGCAGCGTATCAACATCACGGCCACGGAAGTCGGCCTGACTGACGGTGTTGATATCTTCAAAGTCGCCGTTTGGATTCAGACGGAATACTGCCCAGACATTTCCCGCCTTATTGGCCGGAACGTTATATGTCCGCACCAGAGAACTCCCGACGTAGACAAATACTTTGGCATCGCTGGCAGACAGCGTAGGAGAATTAGGATGCAGACGGTTAGTATAATCCTGAACCGCATAAAGATAACTTTCGCCCAGACGTTTTTTATTGATAGTTATTGTTTCGGGTCCAAAACTATCGGTGTCATCAACATCAAGATTCGCGTCAGTTCCCTCTTTATGCCCGAAATAAATATGATTGCCAGGATAGATAAGGTGAGAATCGAGATCGCGAGGATTTTTACCCCAGGTCAATACAATACGCATGCCGTCGAGGTTTTTCATTACCGGACTCACGGCATAGGTCATGCCGTCACACGGACATTTTACGACCAGGTCGGAATAGCCTTCTTTCTTGATGATCAGCAGACTGTCCTGATCGACGGCGAATGGCGCATCCAGACGCACCTTACCCGCAGCATCGGAGTGAGCAGTTACTGACTGGGCACCGTTCTTTTGCAGCGTAATCGCGGCATTATCAATTTTTTGATCTTTAACGGTGGCGCTCAGAACTTCGATATTCATCGACTCTGCGCCCGCCATGCTGGTAAATGCAGATAACGCCAGCACCAATGCCTTTATATTAAATTTCACTTAACATCCCCTTAAAGTAAATTAACCACCCTTCCCTGCGTACAGATATTAAATGACGCGGCCATTTAATCGCTAATTACGCTTTTTCAGGCTGCGGAATTATCCGGCAAAAAAAATAGAATGTCATCCGCATTTAATCGCCAGATTTAGCAGGTAGACTGCGTGAAATAAAAAAAGCCACCCGAAGGTGGCCAGTTAAGTCGCAAGGCGGCGAAATGCTCCGCCTTAAAGCTCTCCCGCAGGAGAGCAGAGAGGAATCATTTAATGACGGACTTCAGCGCATCGCCGATATCGGCCAGGCTGCGCACGGTTTTCACACCCGCCGCTTCCAGTGCTGCAAATTTCTCGTCAGCGGTACCTTTACCGCCGGCGATAATCGCGCCCGCGTGGCCCATACGCTTGCCCTTCGGCGCGGTCACACCGGCGATATAGCCAACAACCGGTTTGGTTACGTGGTCCTTGATATAGGCCGCCGCTTCTTCTTCCGCGCTGCCGCCGATCTCACCGATCATCACAATCGCTTCGGTCTGCGGATCTTCCTGGAACAGCTTCAGGATATCGATAAAGTTAGAGCCCGGGATCGGGTCGCCGCCGATGCCAACGCAGGTGGACTGGCCGAAACCGTAGTCGGTGGTCTGCTTAACCGCTTCGTAGGTCAGCGTACCGGAGCGGGAAACGATGCCCACTTTGCCCGGCAGGTGAATGTGGCCCGGCATGATGCCGATTTTGCACTCACCCGGGGTGATCACGCCCGGACAGTTCGGACCGATCATGCGCACGCCGGCTTCATCCAGCTTCACCTTCACGGTCAGCATATCCAGGGTCGGGATACCTTCGGTGATGGTGATAATCAGTTTAATCCCGGCGTCGATAGCTTCCAGAATAGAGTCTTTACAGAACGGTGCCGGAACATAGATAACCGTAGCCGTTGCGCCCGTCGCTTCAACCGCTTCGCGCACGGTGTTAAATACCGGCAGACCCAGATGCGTGGTGCCGCCTTTGCCCGGCGTTACGCCGCCGACCATTTGCGTACCGTAGGCAATCGCCTGCTCAGAGTGGAACGTCCCCTGGCTACCGGTAAAACCCTGACAGATAACCTTGGTGTTTTTATCGATTAAAACAGACATTATTTACCCTCCACTGCGGCAACAACCTGCTGCGCTGCATCCGTCAGACTTTTCGCTGCAATAATATTCAGGCCGCTGTCCGCCAGGCGCTTAGCGCCCAGTTCCGCGTTGTTGCCTTCCAGGCGTACAACCACAGGTACGTTAACGCCCACTTCTTCTACCGCGCCGATAATACCGTCGGCAATCAGGTCGCAGCGCACGATGCCGCCGAAGATGTTAACCAGAACGGCTTTAACATTGTCGTCAGACAGGATGATTTTAAACGCTTCGGTCACGCGCTCTTTGGTTGCGCCGCCGCCCACGTCAAGGAAGTTCGCCGGTTCGCCGCCGTGCAGCTTGACGATATCCATGGTGCCCATCGCCAGACCGGCGCCGTTCACCATACAGCCGATATTGCCGTCCAGCGCAACGTAGTTCAGTTCCCACTGTGCAGCCTGAGATTCGCGGGCATCTTCCTGCGACGGGTCACGCATTTCACGCAGGTCCGCCTGACGGAACAGCGCGTTGCCGTCAGCGCCCAGTTTTCCGTCGAGGCAGATCAGGTCGCCCTGTTTGGTGATAACCAGCGGGTTGATTTCGATCAGCGCCAGGTCGCGCTCAAGGAAGATGGTCGCCAGACCCATAAAGATTTTGGTGAACTGCTGAACCTGCTTGCCTTCCAGACCCAGTTTGAACGCCAGCTCACGTCCCTGGTACGGCATCGGGCCGGCCAGCGGATCGAGGGCAATTTTGTGGATCAGGTGCGGGGTTTCTTCCGCCACTTTTTCGATTTCCACGCCGCCTTCGGTAGAAGCCATAAAGACCACGCGACGGCTGCTGCGGTCTACAACCGCACCCAGATAGAGCTCTTTATCGATATCAGTCGCGGCTTCAACCAGGATCTGGTTAACCGGCTGGCCGTTCGCATCTGTCTGGTAGGTCACCAGACGCTTGCCCAGCCAGTTTTCAGCGAAAGCGCGGATGTCTTCTTTACTATTTACCACTTTCACGCCGCCCGCTTTACCGCGGCCGCCAGCGTGAACCTGACATTTCACCACCCACGGGCCGCTGCCGATTTTCGACGCGGCTTCTTCCGCTTCACGCGGCGTGTTACAGGCATAGCCCACAGGCGCAGGCAAGCCATAGCGGGCAAACAATTGTTTGGCCTGATATTCGTGTAAGTTCATGCGTTCTATCCATCCTTCAGGTAATCCTTCAGACAGGATGCAGAGTCATCCGGTCTGAAGTGCAGGTGATAATCGTTGGCCCGGTCGGCTTACGCCGCCGGGCAATCGGCACTAAACGTCCAGCAGAAGACGGGTCGGATCTTCCAGCAGCTCTTTGATGGCGACCAGGAAGCCCACGGATTCACGGCCGTCGATAAGACGGTGATCGTAAGAGAGCGCCAGGTACATCATCGGCAGAATTTCGACTTTGCCATCAACCGCCATCGGGCGGTCTTTAATGGCGTGCATACCGAGGATCGCGCTCTGCGGCGGGTTGATAATCGGCGTGGACATCAGGGAGCCAAAGACGCCGCCGTTGGTAATGGTAAAGTTACCGCCGGTCAGATCTTCTACGGTCAGCTTGCCGTCACGGCCTTTCAGCGCCAGCTCTTTAATTTGCTTCTCGATATCGGCCATGCCCAGCGCATCCGCATCGCGCAGGACCGGCGTCACCAGGCCACGCGGCGTAGAGACCGCCATGCTGACGTCGAAGTAGTTGTGGTAGACCACATCTTCGCCGTCGATGGAGGCGTTCACTTCCGGGAAGCGTTTCAGCGCTTCAACAACCGCTTTCACGTAGAAGGACATAAAGCCCAGACGGATACCGTGACGTTTTTCAAACGCGTCGCCGTACTGCTTACGCAGATCCATAATCGGCTTCATGTTGACTTCGTTAAAGGTCGTCAGCATGGCGGTGGAGTTTTTCGCTTCCAGCAGACGCTCGGCTACGCGCTTGCGCAGGCGGGTCATCGGGACGCGTTTTTCTGAACGACCAGCCAGCTGAGGCTTGGCAGCAGCGGCCGGTGCGGCCGCAGGAGCTTTATCAGCCTCTTTCTTCGCCGGGGCTTTCGCCAGATGTTTTTCCACGTCTTCGCGGGTGATACGTCCGCCAACGCCGGTGCCTTTAATGTCGCTGGCTTCCAGGTTGTGCTCGCCAAGCAGGCGACGGATCGCCGGGCTTAACGCATCGTTGGTCTGCTCTTCCAGCGAAGCCTGCTGGCGCTGGGCCGGCGTGGACGCTTTGCTTTCCGATTTCGCGCTGGTTTCTTTACCTGCGCTGTTACCTTCACGCAGACGACCGAGGATCTGACGGGAGGTGACGGTGGCACCTTCATCTTCCAGCACCGCATCAAGAATACCGTCCGCTGACGCCGGTACTTCCAGTACCACTTTGTCGGTCTCGATTTCTACCAGGACTTCATCACGAGTGACCGCATCGCCCGGTTTTTTATGCCAGACGGCGACGGTCGCATCGGCGACGGACTCAGGGAGGTCGGGAACAAGAATATCTACGCTACTCATTATTTATCCTTTATTTAATTGACGTTCAGCGCGTCATTAACCAGATCTTGCTGCTGTTTCTGGTGAACGGACAGATACCCTACCGCCGGTGAGGCGGAGGCCGGGCGTCCTGCGTAGCGCAGAGCGGCCCCGAAAGGAATCACTTCACGGAAATGATGCTGGCTGCAGTACCAGGCGCCCTGGTTAAGCGGCTCTTCCTGGCACCAGACAAAATCATGTACGTGTGCATATTGTTTTATCGCTTCCTGCACCGACTGATGCGGGAACGGATACAGCTGCTCGATACGGACGATAGCCACATCCTTTTGATCGTTCTTGCGGCGCTGTTCCAGTAGATCGTAATAAACCTTACCAGAACACATCACAACGCGCTTCACGCCCTGCGGATCCAGCTCGTCAATTTCACCGATGGCCGGCATAAAGGTGCCGTTGGCCAGCTCGTCGAGGCTGGACACCGCCAGCGGGTGACGCAGCAGAGATTTCGGCGACATCACCACCAGCGGACGACGCATCCCGCGCAGCGCCTGACGACGCAGCATGTGATAAACCTGTGCCGGGGTGGACGGGACGCAGACCTGCATATTCTGTTCAGCACAGAGCTGCAGATAACGTTCCAGACGCGCGGAGGAGTGCTCCGGACCCTGGCCTTCGTAGCCGTGCGGCAGCAGCATCACCAGGCCACACATACGGCCCCATTTCTGCTCGCCGGAGCTGATGAACTGGTCGATAACAACCTGTGCACCGTTGGCGAAGTCACCAAACTGCGCTTCCCAGATGGTCAGGGTACGCGGCTCGGCGGTGGCGTAGCCGTATTCAAAGGCCAGCACCGCTTCTTCCGACAGCACGGAGTCCCAGACGCGGAAGGTGCCCTGCCCGTTATGGACATGCTGCAGCGGGGTGTAGGTTGAACCATTCGCCTGGTTGTGAACGACGGCATGACGGTGGAAGAAGGTGCCGCGACCGGAGTCTTCGCCGGAGAGGCGAATCGGAATACCTTCATCAACCAGGGTCGCGTAGGCCAGAGTTTCAGCGCCGCCCCAGTCAAACAGTTTGTCCCCTGCCGCCATCGCCTGACGGTCGGTATAGATCTTCGCGACGCGAGACTGCATCTCAACCGCATCCGGTACGGTGCTGATCCGCTTCGCCAGCTCCTGAATGCGCTTCATCTCAACCTTGTTCGGGTAGCTCTCATCCCACTCGTGGTTGAGGTACGGCGACCAGGTAAAGGAGTGCATATTCATCGGACGCCAGGATTCGACCACGCACTCGCCCGCGTCCAGCGCGTCACGGTACAGGTTAACCATCTCGGTGGCATCTTCCAGCGTCGCGACGCTATCCTGCTCGAGTTTGTCGGCATAGATTTTACGCGGCGTCGGGTGTTTTTTGATTTTCTGGTACATCAGCGGCTGGGTTGCGCTCGGCTCATCGGCTTCGTTATGGCCGTGACGGCGATAGCAGACCAGGTCGATCAGGACGTCGCGCTTAAAGGTATTGCGGAAGTCCAGCGCGATGCGGGTCACAAAGGCGACCGCCTCCGGGTCATCGGCGTTAACGTGGAAAATCGGTGCCTGCACCATTTTACCGATATCGGTACAGTACGGCGTAGAGCGCGCATCCAGCGGGTTCGAGGTGGTGAAACCAACCTGGTTGTTAATCACGATACGCACGGTGCCGCCCACTTCGTAGCCGCGGGCTTTCGACATGTTCAGGGTTTCCTGAACCACGCCCTGGCCGGTGATGGCCGCATCGCCGTGAATGGTAATCGGCAGGACTTTGCTGCTGCTCGGCTCGTCGAGACGATCGAGGCGCGCACGCACGGAGCCGATAACCACCGGGCTGACGATTTCGAGGTGCGACGGGTTAAACGCCAGCGCCAGATGCACCAGACCGCCGTCGGTTTCAACATCGGATGAGAAGCCCATATGGTACTTCACGTCACCAGTGCCGAGGTGTTCTTTATGCTTGCCGGCGAACTCGTCAAACAGATCCTGGGGCTTTTTACCCAGCACGTTGATCAGCACGTTCAGACGACCACGGTGGGCCATCCCCAGCACCACTTCGCGGGTGCCGCTGCCGCCCGCATGGCGGATCAGCTCGTTAAGCATCAGGATCATCGCATCGCCGCCTTCCAGCGAGAAGCGCTTAGCACCGGGGAATTTCGCACCCAGGTAGCGCTCCAGACCTTCCGCCGCGGTCAACTCACTGAGGAAACGTTTTTTCTCAGCGCTGGAGAAACTGGCTTTACCCACCTCAGATTCAATCCGCTGCTGGATCCAGCGTTTCTCTTCGGTGCTGGTGATATGCATATATTCCGCGCCGATGGAGCTGCAGTAGGTCTGCCTGAGCGCGGCAAGCAGCTCGCCCAGCGGCATCGTATCTTTGCCGATAGCAAATGAACCTACGTTAAAGCTTTCCTGGAGATCGGCTTCGGAGAGATCGTGGTACGCCGGGTCTAAATCCGCCACTTTATCCTGCTGCCACAGTCCGAGCGGGTCGAGGTTCGCCTGCTGGTGACCGCGGAAGCGGTATGCGTTGATAAGCTGCAGGACTTTAACCTGCTTCGCGTTGGTATCAGGGTCGGAAATCGAGGAAGAGTAACGTGAGGCATCCTTCGCCAGACGACGGAAATAATCACGCGTTTTCGAATGGAATTGATCCGGTTTAACTCCGGTACCAGGTAACTGCTGGAACATTGAACGCCAGTTGGCGTCCACAGAGTCAGGATCGGTTAAGAAGTCTTCATAGAGCTGTTCTATCCAGCTCTGGTTGGAGCCAGAGAGGAAAGAAGAGTCCAGCCAGGCTTTCATTGCGCCGTTCTGCATCGTGATCCCTTAAGCTTTTTAGCTTATTTCGCCGTAGAAACTACCACATACACCGCGTGTATGTGCCGGGGTTCACCTGCGAGCTCTTTCTGACCCGCGAAGGAACCTTTAAAAACTGCCATTAATCTTCCTCGTTCAGGCTGCGACTGCGTTGCCGCCTTGCCTCGCTCAGAACGACTCGATTACTGCAACTGCCATGTGGCGGTTTTTAAAGATTTCCTGCACCCTCTCCCGTCAGGGAGAGGGGCTTTATCACTTACGCACTTCTTTGCAGCAGCATCGACTTAATGTGGCCGATGGCGCGCGTCGGGTTCAGTCCCTTAGGACATACGCTGACGCAATTCATGATGCTATGGCACCGGAATACGCTGAAAGCGTCACTTAAACCTTCCAGACGGCTGTCAGTTTCCGTATCACGACTGTCGATCAGGAAACGGTATGCCGCCAGCAGGCCAGCCGGGCCAACAAACTTATCCGGGTTCCACCAGAACGACGGGCAGGATGTCGAGCAGCAGGCACACATAATGCACTCGTACAGTCCGTCCAGTTTTTCACGCTGCTCCGGCATCTGCAGATGCTCACGAGCGGGTGGATTTTGCCCATTATTCAATAAGTAAGGCTTAATCTTCTCATATTGGGCATAGAATTGCCCCATGTCCACAACCAAATCGCGGATTACGGGCAATCCAGGAAGAGGTCGAATAACAATTTTCTGCTTGCCGTTGCCCAGCGCCGAAATCGGCGTGATACAGGCGAGACCGTTTCTGCCGTTCATGTTCAGGCCGTCAGAGCCGCAGACACCTTCACGGCACGAACGACGAAACGCCAGGGTCGGGTCGATTTCTTTCAGCTGGATTAAGGCATCCAGCAGCATCATGTCACGACCTTCCTCGCCTTCCAGCTGGTAATCCTGCATGCGCGGAGCATCGTCGACATCCGGGTTATAACGATAGATCGAAAATTCGAGTTTCATTTACCTGTCTCCGCATTAATAAGTACGTATTTTCGGCGGGAAAGCCGGACGCAGTTTCGGCTCCATATTGACGCTACGACGCGTCATGGATTCCGACTCTGGCAGATACAGGGAATGGCACAGCCAGTTTTCATCGTCACGATCCGGGAAGTCGAAGCGGCTGTGGGCGCCACGGCTTTCGGTACGGAAGTTTGCAGAGACCGCGGTGGCGTAGGCGGTTTCCATCAGGTTATCCAGCTCAAGACACTCAACGCGCTGGGTATTGAACTCGCTGGAGGTATCATCCAGGCGGGCATTTTTCAGGCGCTCGCGGATAACTTTCAGCTGCTCCAGACCTTTGGCCATCGCGTCGCCTTCGCGGAATACCGAGAAGTTGTGCTGCATACACTCCTGCAGCGCCTTACGGATAACCACCGGATCTTCACCGGTACGGTTGTTGTTCCAGCGGTTCAGACGCGCCAGAGAAGCGTCAATATTCTCTTCGGTGGCATCACGCAGCGGTCCCTGCTCGGCGATGGACTCCTGCAGATGCAGACCCGCCGCACGGCCAAAGACCACCAGATCAAGCAGGGAGTTACCGCCGAGACGGTTAGCCCCGTGGACCGAGACGCAGGCGATTTCACCCACCGCGAACAGGCCCGGCACCACCACATCTTCACCCTTCTCGTTCACCGTGATTGCCTGACCGGATACTTTGGTCGGGATCCCGCCCATCATATAGTGGCAGGTTGGGATCACCGGGATCGGCTCTTTGACCGGATCCACGTGAGCGAAGGTGCGGGAGAGTTCCAGGATACCCGGCAGACGGGATTCCAGAACCTCTTTGCCCAGATGGTCGAGCTTCAGCTTGGCGTGCGGGCCCCAAGGACCATCGCAGCCGCGACCTTCGCGGATTTCGATCATGATGGAACGCGCCACCACGTCACGACCCGCCAGGTCTTTCGCATTCGGTGCATAACGCTCCATAAAGCGCTCGCCGTGTTTATTCAGCAGATAGCCACCCTCACCGCGACAACCTTCGGTGACCAGCACGCCCGCACCGGCAATACCGGTCGGGTGGAACTGCCACATTTCCATATCCTGCAGCGGAACGCCCGCGCGGATCGCCATACCCACGCCGTCGCCGGTATTGATATGGGCGTTGGTGGTGGACTGGTAAATACGCCCGGCGCCACCGGTCGCCAGCACGGTGGCCTTGGCTTTGAAGTACACCACTTCGCCGCTTTCAATATCCAGGGCGGTGCAGCCGACAATCGCGCCGTCTTCGTTTTTCACCAGATCCAGCGCGTACCACTCGGAAAAGATGGTGGTATGATTTTTCAGATTTTGCTGGTAAAGGGTGTGCAGCAGGGCGTGACCGGTACGGTCAGCTGCCGCAGCGGTACGTGCCGCCTGCTCGCCGCCGAAGTTTTTCGACTGTCCGCCGAACGGACGCTGATAGATGGTACCGTCATCCAGGCGGGAGAAAGGCAGGCCCATATGTTCCAGCTCCAGAATCGCTTCCGGGCCGGTTTTACACATATATTCAATGGCGTCCTGGTCACCGATATAGTCGGAGCCTTTTACCGTGTCGTACATGTGCCATTCCCAGTTATCTTCATGGGTATTGCCCAGCGCGACGGTGATACCGCCCTGCGCCGACACGGTGTGCGAACGGGTTGGGAAGACTTTAGAGAGCAGCGCACAGGTCTGGCCGCTCTGGGAAATTTGCAGTGCCGCACGCATACCTGCGCCACCGGCACCAATAACTACAGCATCAAATTCTCTGACTGGCAGTTTCATTACACACCCCACACCACAACGAATCCATAAATGACGTAAACCACCAGCGTGACCACAATGGCCAGCTGCAACGGCAGGCGTATAGCCAGCGGTTTAACGTAGTCGGTCAGCACCTGCCACATGCCAATCCAGGCATGAATAAGGATCGAGAAGAGTGCCAGCAGGGTGAATACTTTGGTAAAGGCGGAGGAGAAGAAACCCGTCCACACTTCCCAGGTCACGTCGCCGGTAACGGCGAAGAAACCGACCATATAGATGATGTAGAGGGTCAGGACGATAGCGGTAGCGCGGACCAGAATATAGTCATGTACGCCGTTGCGTCCTAATGCTGAGGCGTTGCTTACCATACGAGGACTCCTGCGAGAAGTGAAAGCACGACAGTAATCACAAAGGAAAGAGTAGCTGAACGTTTCCCTGCGGCGAACGTCTCTTCAAGCCAGCCAACATCCATCATCACATGACGGATCCCGCCGACGGCATGGTAAGCCAGCGCGGTGAGAATGCCCCACATAATGAATTTAGCGAAAAAGCCGTCCATGATTGCGGATGCAGCCAGGAAGCCTTCCGGTGAAGAGAGTGACAGGCCCAGCAGCCACAGCAGAATACCGACGGCCACAAAGGTAATGACGCCGGAAACGCGGTGAAGGATAGATGCTATAGCCGTTATGGGGAACCGAATCGTTGTCAGATCCAGATTGACAGGTCTTTGTTTTTTCACGTTTCTTATCATGAATAACGCCCACATGCTGTTCTTATTATTCCTTCCTCCGGTCTGCAGGCGTGTCAGACAGCGTTCCTCTTCTATAACCGTACGTCATGTATAAATAGCAGCTTCCAGATGCGACAAGACGGGTTACAACGCTGGGTGGCTCGGGATTGCAGGGTGTTCCGGAGACCTGGCGGCAGTATAGGCCGTTCACAAAATCATTACAATTAACCTACATATAGTTTGTCGGGTTTTATTGTGAACAGTGATCAGGGTCACGATAACAACATATTATTAATTTTTAATCATCTGATTTGACAAATGTTAAACATTATTGTTACAAACATCCTCCAGAAAGGCATATAATTCGCAAAAGTTATGGGGTCACTCTTTCACCTGCAAATAAGTTATGTAACAGTGTGGCGGTATTGACCGGAGAAGTCAGGACAGTTATTAGTGATAGTCAGGTTTGAAAAATTCGGATTGCCGAACCCCTGATTTGCTGTTTTTTCACTGTAGATTGATCGTTGTGCCTGCCAGCGCCCATTGCTCTGTACCCTGTCATCCTCTCTCCACAGAGCGGCGAGCCATATAACAAACTGGTCACATCACTTTACAGCCCGAATGCAAATCCTCGTCCGGCAGTCTTAAGCAATAAGGCGCTAAGGAGACCGTAAATGGCTGATAAAAAAGCAATACTCACCTACAATGGTGACGATGCTATTGAACTGGATGTGCTAAAAGGCACGCTCGGTCAGGATGTTATCGATATCCGTAGTCTGGGTTCGAAAGGGATGTTTACCTTTGACCCGGGCTTCACCTCTACCGCTTCGTGTGAATCCAAAATCACCTTTATCGACGGTGACGAAGGCATCCTGCTGCATCGCGGTTTCCCGATTGACCAGCTCGCGACCGAATCGAACTATCTGGAAGTCTGTTACATCCTGCTGTACGGCGAAAAACCGACGCAGAAAGAGTTCGACGAATTCACCGTCACCGTGACCCGTCACACCATGATCCACGAGCAGATCACTCGCCTGTTCCATGGCTTCCGTCGCGACTCTCACCCGATGGCGGTGATGTGCGGCGTCACCGGCGCGCTGGCCGCGTTCTACCACGATTCGCTGGACGTTAACGTCTCACGTCACCGTGAAATTGCCGCGTTCCGCCTGCTGTCCAAAATGCCGACTATGGCGGCGATGTGTTACAAATATTCGATTGGTCAGCCATTTGTTTATCCGCGTAACGATCTCTCCTATTCCGGTAACTTCCTGCATATGATGTTCTCCACCCCGTGCGAACCTTACGAGGTTAACCCGGTGCTGGAGCGCGCAATGGACCGTATTCTGATCCTGCACGCTGACCACGAGCAGAACGCGTCGACCTCGACCGTACGTACTGCAGGCTCCAGCGGCGCGAACCCGTTTGCCTGTATCGCGGCCGGTATTGCCTCCCTGTGGGGACCGGCGCACGGCGGTGCTAACGAAGCCGCGCTGAAAATGCTGGAAGAAATCAGCTCGGTTGAGCACATTCCGGAATTTGTTCGCCGCGCCAAAGATAAGAACGATTCGTTCCGTCTGATGGGCTTCGGCCACCGCGTCTATAAGAACTATGACCCACGCGCCACCGTGATGCGTGAAACCTGTCATGAAGTTCTCAAAGAGCTGGGCAGCAAAGATGAACTGCTGGAAGTGGCAATGGAGCTGGAAAACATTGCGCTGAACGACCCGTACTTTATCGAGAAGAAACTCTACCCGAACGTCGATTTCTACTCTGGCATTATTCTGAAAGCGATGGGTATCCCGTCTTCCATGTTCACCGTTATTTTCGCCATGGCGCGTACGGTAGGCTGGATCGCGCACTGGAACGAGATGCACAGCGAAGGCATGAAAATTGCCCGTCCGCGTCAGCTCTACACCGGCTACGAAAAACGCGACTTCAAAAGCGACCTGAAAAAATAATCATTTTCGGGGTATTAAAAAACGCGCTTTCGGGCGCGTTTTTTTATTTCAGTATCGCGTTCCCTGACTCAGCACTTGCGCACTCAGGCAGTCAATAAAAGCCCGTAGTTTGGGCGACAGATCCCGACTGGCGGGCCACACCACCCACATCGTGCTGCTATTGTCGGTACAGTCTTCAAGCAGAGTTTGCAATCGTCCACTCCGCAGGTGTTCTGCCACGATAAAATCAGGCAGACAGGCGATGCCCTGGCCCTGCAAGGCCAGATGGATACGCATTTCCACGCTGTTACAAATCAACATGCGCGGTAGATCGAGGACGTCGTCATCCGACGCGGGCGGAAGCGGCCAGCGTTCTATTTTGCCCGTATTATGGAAGCGGTAATGCAGGCAGATATGGTCCTGCAAGTCGGCGGGCTGTGCCGGGCGTCCGTGGGACTCAATATAGTGCGGAGAAGCAACCAGAACGCGCCGGAAATCCCCTAGCCTGCGCTGTTTAAGCCCCGAACTGGTCAGATTCCCGGTTCGCACTGCCGCATCGAAACCGTCACCGATGACATCCACGAAGCGGTCGGAGAAATCCAGATCCAGCTCCACAGCCGGATAACGCCGCATAAAATCCGCGATAACCGGTTCGAACAGACCGCTATGCCGGGGCAGACTGATGCGCAATCGGCCCTGCGGCGTTTCGCTGGCCCGGGTCATTTCCAGCTCGGCCGCCTCAACTTCGCTCAGGATCCGACGGCAACGCTCAAGGAATATTTCGCCTTCCGCCGTCAGCGCCAGCGTGCGCGTGCTGCGGTGGAACAGACGCACGCCCAGGCGATCTTCCAGACGGGCGACGGCCTTTCCTACGGCCGAAGGAGAAACCCCGAGGTCGCGTGCTACGGCCGAGAACCCCAGGCGACCAGCGACGCGCACGAAAATACCAATGCTCCCCAGGCTATCCATCATTGAACGCCTCCATTTAAGACATTTTTGTCCGAAGTATTTGTAACTTTATCCTGTTTTTCTTTCTCGATCATTAGCCTAACCTGCCGGACAACATTCATCCCCTTTGACAGACAAAAACCATGCCCGCAACGTTAACCTCTCCGGCCACGCATATGCGTGGGCTTCAATTTCTGGCGGCTTGCCTTACCGGCCTGCTGATCCCGCTCTGTTTCACCGGCCCGGCGGTCGTATTGCCCGCTATCGGCCAGGCGCTGGGCGGCAGCCCCACCCAGCTGAGCTGGATCATGAATGCCTACATCCTCAGCTACGGTGGCGCGATGATGGTAGCAGGTAGCCTGACCGACATTTATGGGCGTCGACGTCTCTGGCTAACCGGGCTGGCAGGGTTTTGCGTATTTACCTTTGCCATCCCGTTTGCCCCCTCCGTACTGTGGATCGACCTATTGCGGTTATTGCAGGGACTGGGCGGCGCGGCAGCGTTTGCGGCAGCCATGTCCTCTCTGGCACCGCTGTTTACGGGGGCTGCTCGCGCCCGGGCTTTCAGCCTGCTGGGCACAACCTTTGGTCTGGGTCTTTCGTTCGGACCGTTAGTCTCGGGGTGGATGGTAGAGGCAAGCGGCTGGCAGAGCGTATTCTACACTACGGGAATTATCGGGGTGCTGGGCCTCGGGCTGGTTGCCGTCAGCACCCGACACGGACAGGAGACGGTCAGCGGCACGCCAGACTGGCCTGGGGCGATAACCTTCACCCTGGCGCTGGGGCTTTTTACCTGGGGCATGCTGCGCGTACCCGAAAGCGGATGGCATGATATCCTGGTGGTCACCGCGCTCCTGGCGTCGGGCGTGGTGTTTATCGGCTTTACTGTTATCGAGCGACGGGCCGCCCATCCGATGCTGGATTTAGATTTTTTCCGCGACCCGGGATTCCTCGGCGTACAGGTATTAGCGGCATCGCCCGCATTTTTGTTTATCCTGCTTATCGTCATACTGCCGGGGCGCTTTATCGGTATTGACGGCTATGGCGCGTTACAGGCCGGGAAAATGATGGTCTGGCTTGCCGCACCGCTGCTGCTGGTGCCCTTTCTGGCAGCGTTGCTGACGCGCTGGTTCAGGCCTGGAAGCCTTTCAGCTGTCGGTCTGCTGCTTGTCGCGGCGGGATTGGTATGGCTTGCAAGCGGTTTTGCACAAGGCGGTGGACAGGCGCTACATCTGCCCCTGCTGCTTATCGGTATCGGCATAGGCGTTCCGTGGGGCCTGATGGACGCCATGGCGGTGAGCGTCGTGTCGCCGGAGCGGGTCGGCATGGCGACGGGCATCTTCAACACGGTGCGCGTCTCTGCCGACGGCGTGGCTATCGCCATGATCGGCGCTCTGCTGGCTACGCTTATCCAGCATCGCCTGAGCCAGGCGGCTTTAACGACGCCACAGGAGGCACTCCTGGAAGCATCCAGTCGAGCCGCACTCGGGGAGATCCACACGGCGTCATCGCTACTGCCCGGCTTTGAGTCCCTGTTATCACAGAGCTATGCCGCCTCTTTCATCACGATACTGTATGTCCTGGCCGGGCTGGCGGTGCTCACGGCCTGCGCGGTATATACGCTACTACGAGTTCGCCAGACGCAGACCCAACGTTAACGCACGGCCTCAGACCGACACTCCGGCGTGCTTTACCGTGCGGTGCTCCCGGTAAGCCGCCGCCAGGGTACGCAGCGCATCGCGCGAGCGCCCGTCGGTCAGGGTGGAGTGGAGCATAATTCGCGACGAGGGCAGCGCCGGTAATCCCAGCGCCTGGCTGACTTCAAGCGTGTCACAGGGTGCCAGGCGGCAGGAAAACGCCGCGACGGCCAGGCCCGCCGATACGGCGGCAACAACGGCAGCGCTGCCGCCGCCGACAAAGACTTCATTCCACTTGATACCCGCTGCGGATAACGCGCGAATGGCAATATCCCTCACGCCGCAGCAGGGTGCCAGCGCCGCCAGCCGCAGCGGTTTCTCCGGATGCTGATGAAAACCCGGTGCGGCAAACCAGCCGAAATGCTCCGGGCCCAGGTCTTCCCCACCCCGGCTATCGTCATCCTGACGGACAATAACCGCATCCAGATCGCCCTTATCGAAGGCATCCAGCAGGCTGCGGGAGTTTTCCAGCCGCACCTCAATCGTTAAGGCGGGATCCTGTTTATTAAGACGGGCCAGCAGCACGGGAATTTCCGGCCCCGCCACGTGCTCGGCGATACCCAGACGAAAACGTCGGCACTCTGCAGAGAGAGAGGCAACCGCCCGATCGTGGGCCAGTAAAAAATCCCGTGCGGGATTAATAAACAGCGCGCCCTCGGCAGAGAGGCGAACCTGCCGGGGAGTACGCTCCAGCAGTTTATAGCCCAGCCGCGCCTCCAGCCGTTTGAGCTTGACGCTGATGGCACCCTGGGTGGTGCCCAGGGCTTCGGCAGCCCGGGTAAAGCTTTGAAAATCGGCAATGGCGACAAAGGCCTGCACCGATTCCACGTCCAGCACGGGTCGACTCATGAATCATCCAGATTTGTTGTGACTGATATGCCCAACCATAGCATTGCTAAATAACTGCGTCATCCCTAGCATCCGTAAGCCGACGACGACATTTTACTTTGTTAAAGGATGCCCTATGACGCTTTCCCCTACTCGCCAGGGCAACGTTGCCCTCGCCGCTGTCTGTTTATCTGCGCTGATGATGGGGCTGGAGATCTCCAGCGTACCGCCGGTTCTCTCGACGATTGAGCAGGTGATGGGCGCCAGCTTTCGCCAGCTGCAGTGGGTGATGGCAGCCTATACCATCGCCATGACCACCATCCTGATGGCCGTTGGCACTCTGGCCGACCGCTACGGCCGCAAACGCATCTTTACCCTGGGTATCCTGGCCTTTGGCCTGACCTCGCTGGTCTGCGGGCTGACGCAAAGCCCGTCCGTGTTGATTGCGGCCCGCTTTCTGCAGGGGCTGAGCGCCGCGATGATGCTGATTTGCCAGATAGCCATTCTCTCCAGCCAGTTCCGCACCGGCAAACTCCGCAGTCGGGCCTTCGCCTGGTGGGGCATTGTCTTTGGCGCGGGTCTGGGCTTTGGCCCGATTGTCGGGACCGCGATCCTGATGCTGGCAAGCTGGGAGTGGGTCTTTATCATCCACGTTGTGCTGGCGGCGATTGCGTTAACCCTGAGCCAGCTGGGCGTGCAGGAGTCCCGTGCCCCGCAGGCGGGCAAGCTGGATATAGGCGGTATCATTACCCTGTCGGTCGCCGTCTGCTGCCTGGTCCTGTTTGTGACCCAGGGCCCGGTCCTGGGCTTCACCAGCCCCGCAGCCCTGAGTATTATCGGCCTGTCGCTGCTCAGCTTTGCGGCCTTTATCGTCGCGGAGCGCCGCCACCCGCATCCGATGATCGACTTCCAGGTGTTCCGGGTACGTAACTTCTCGGGCGCGCTGCTGGGTTCAATGGGGCAAAACTTCAGCTTCTGGCCCTTTATTATTTATCTGCCGGTCTGGTTCCACGTCGGGCTGGGCTACAGCAGCGTGGAAACGGGTCTGGCGCTGCTGGCCTACACCCTGCCTACGCTGTTTGTGCCTCCCTTCGCAGAACGTCTCGCCCTGCGTTTTCAGCCGGGCGTGGTGATCCCCACGGGGCTGCTGACGATTGGCCTCGGATTTACGCTGATGAAAATCGCCAGCGGGTCCGGGCTACCGGGCTGGTTGATTCTGCCCGGCTGCATCCTGGCAGGTATTGGCCTGGGCCTGACCAACACCACCGTCACCAACGCTATTACCGCCGCCGTCCCGACCGAACGCGCCGGCATGGCCTCAGGCGCGGATACCAGCGCCAGGATGATCTCGCTGGCCTTCAATATCGCGCTGATGGGCTTTATCCTGGTGCAGGGGATTATGACCAGCCTGCACCAGCGGTTCGGGGTTACAGCGGGCGAGAGCCTGCGTCAGCTGGCAGAGAAAGTGGCGGCGGGCGATATCACGGTGGTGGAACGTTCTGGCACCTTACTGGCACATCTTGCCGCCCCTTATGACGCGATCAATACGGCACTGCTCGATGGCTTTGGCTGGGTGATGATTTACGGTGCGGTGAGTGCCTGCCTGATGGCGCTGGGAAGCTTCTTTATTTTCTCACCGGGCAGCGCGCCCGCGCTCAACGCTGACACCCCGGACACCAGTAAAACGGCCTCGAAGAGAGGGTTGTCTTCTCGATAATGCCCCCGCAGCGCTCGCAGGCTTCGCCCGCCCGATGAAAGACCCGGAAGCGAAACAGCGCCCCGTGGTGACGGTTTTCATCCAGCGTGCCGCGCGTGGTCCAGGAGAGTCGGGGGATGGCGAGCAACGATTCCGCCAGCGCAGTCAGCTGCGGGTCGGTAAGATCCTGTGCCCTGTGCTGCGGAGCCAGTTCGGTGTGCCAGAGGATTTCGACCCGCAGGTAGTTGCCCAGTCCGGCGAGAAACGTCTGGTCCAGCAGCAGTCCGGAAAACTGTCGCCGCCGAAAACGCGGCGACAGGAGGCGCTCTTTTACCGTCTCTGCCGTCAGGGACATATCGAGCACGTCCGGTCCGACCCGCTGTAAAAACGGATGGGTGGCAAGCTGTTCCGCGCTCAGCATTTCGATATCCGAGGCGCTATAGAGCAGAATCGCTTTCTCCGCCGTCTGTAGCCTGACCCGCAGCACGCGGGTGGTTTGCGGCGATTCATCCGCCTCGACCACTCGCCAGACGCCGTACAGCTGATTATGGCTGTAGAGCGTCAGGCCACCGCTAAAGCGGGTCAGCATCGCTTTTCCCCTGGTATCGATACGCTCGATACACTGGCCGACCAGCGTCAGCTCGTACGCCTTAAGTTCAGGAAAGGCAAACCAGACGTCCGTCAGCGGTTTGCCCTGAACGGCGGCCTCCAGGCTATCCGCCGCGCGGCGGATCTCCGGTCCCTCAGGCATAAACGACTCCGTGATTAGTGCGTGGTACCGCCGGACAGTTTGAGATCGGTATCGACCCGCAGCCCTGTTTCAATAGCGATTTCCAGCGCGTGCAGCACCGTCTCCGCCGCCATGCTGGCCGCGCCCGGATGCGCCACCGCCTGCTCCGGTAGCCACGGGATATGGATAAACCCGCCCTTCACTTCCGGCGTGGCCTGTAGCTTGTGCAGTAGGCCATACATGACATGGTTACAGACGTAGGTGCCCGCCGTATGGGAGACGGAGGCCGGAATACCGGCCTCACGGATCGCGGCGACCATCGCCTTAATCGGCAGCGTGCTGAACCAGGCAGCAGGACCGTTGGCCACCACGGGCCGGTCCACCGGCTGCTGGCCTTTATTGTCCGGGATACGCGCGTCATCGACGTTAATCGCGACCCGCTCGACGGTCAGGTCAACGCGACCACCGGCCTGGCCAACGGCCAGCACCAGCGACGGCTGGAGTTCGTCGATTGCCCGGTCCAGGACCGCCAGCGACTCGTCAAAGACGCAGGGCAGCTGTCGTGCAACCACCCGGCATTCGCCGATAATCACGTTATCAAGACGGCGAACGACTTCCCAGGAAGGGTTGATCGTCTCACCGCCAAAAGGTTCAAACCCGGTTACCAGTACCGTACGCATCATCCCTCCTTACAGGAACATCAGGAAATAGAGCAGGAACACGTTAGCAATCAGCAGCAGCACCGCCGTGGGTACCTGCGCCTTAATGACCGCATTTTTATCCGGCAGCTCCAGCAGCGCGGCCGGAACAATGTTGAAGTTGGCCGCCATCGGCGTCATCAGCGTCCCGCAGTAGCCGGAGAACATCCCGATAGCCGCCATCACCGCCGGGTTACCGCCGTGTTGCAGGACCAGCACCGGAATACCAATACCGGCGGTGATAATCGGGAAGGCCGCGAAGGCATTGCCCATAATCATCGTCAGCAGCGCCATGCCAATAGCGTAGACCGCCACGGCGATAAAGCGGCTGTCGACGGCGAGATATTCCTGGGTCAGCCAGGCAATACCGGTGCCGACGCCTGCGGTGGTAAACAGCAGTCCGAGGGTGGCGAGGATCTGCGGCAGAATAAACGCCCAGCCGATCGAGTCCAGCAGGCGACGCGCCTCCTGCAACGGCTGATGCGCTTGTTCGCGGGTCATGATCACCGCACTCACCAGGCCAACCAGCGAGCCGACAGTCATGGAGAAGAGCGTCACCAGCGTCGAGTGGTTACCCGGCCCAAACAGGGCCAGCTGTAGCGACGGCAGATTATTAAACAGCAGTACGCCGACAACAGTGATGACAGGAATTGCCAGAGCGGGCAGGAACAGACGGCTGCCAAGGCGCTGGGCGCTGGCTTCGCGCTCCTGCTGGCTACGCTGATGGTAGCTGCCCAGGCGAACGCCGCCGAAACCGGCGATCAGCGCCAGCACAACCACCGCCCCACCGACGGCAATATGCACCGTGCGTTTATCGCCAACCAGCTCGAAGGTCCAGTTACCCAGCAGGAACAGCAGACCGTAGATCCCCCAGAAAAGGCCGGTGGTCAGACGACGCGGGTTGGCCTTGTCGCGCCAGGACATAATGGCCACCACCAGCAAAATAGCGCCGGCCAGCCAGTAGAGATAGCTTTGCTGAAACATTATGCCGCTCCTCTGTTCTGACCGTCAGTGCTCACTTTGCCCAGCTCGCGCGCAATATGATTATCCAGGCGCCACAGACGGGTCGCATGAATAATAAAGGCGCAGATCGCCGTCGGGATACCCCACAGCGCAATATGCAGCGGCTCGGTCTGGATCCCACCGGACTCCAGCATAAAGTTGTGCATAAAGATGATCGCGCCGAAGGCGACAAAGATATCTTCCCCGAAGAATAGGCCGACGTTATCCGTCGCCGCCGACATGGCGCGCAGGCGATAGCGCACCGCACCCGGCAATTCGCCGTAGTTCTTCTCCGCCGCGCCTTCCGCCATCGGGGCCAGCAGCGGGCGAACCATCTGCGGATGACCGCCGAGGCTGGTCAGCCCAAGCGCTGCCGAGCTTTCACGGACAAACAGATAGACAATCAGCAGACGACCCGCCGTGGCGCTGCGGATCTTCGCAATCCACGCCTGGGCACGCTCTTTCAGACCGTGACGCTCCAGCAGGCCGATAACCGCCAGCGGGATCAGCAGAATAAACGGCAGGTTGCGGGTGTTAAGGAAGCCTTCACCCAGTTTTTCAAGGATGGTGGCGATTGGCATCTGCGCCGCCAGACCGGTGACAATCCCGGCGACGATCACCACCAGCACCGGATTAAAGCGCAAAAGGAACCCGACCACGATGACGGCAATCCCCGTCAGTGGCCAGAGAGATACGGCTTCTCCCATGATATTGTTACCCTGTATGTTGTTGAGTTGTTTACAGTCTTATTTTAATTTTCGTTTAGGAACGAATACTGATACTGCCTGCTTCAAACGCCGAGCGCAAGCGGCGGGCAAAGGCGAGGGCGTGCTCACCGTCGCCATGAAGGCAGACCGTCTGGGCGTTAACGCTGGCCCAGCTCCCGTCGATGCTCTGCACTTTACCTTCGGATATCATCCCCAGTGTCTGCGCCAGGGCCTGCTCTTCATCGTCGATCAATGCCCCCGGCTGACCACGCGGAACGAGGCTGCCGTCCGCCTGATATCCCCGGTCGGCAAACACCTCTTCACGCGTTGTTAAGCCCAGACGCTGTCCGGCACGGATCAGCTCGCTGCCCGCCAGCCCCACCAGGACCAGGGCCGGATCGCAGGCAAAAACAGCCCGGGCGATAGCGTCCGCCAGCACGGCATTTTTTGCCGCCTGGTTATAGAGCATGCCGTGGGGCTTAACGTGGCGCATCCGCCCACCTTCTGCCTTTACGATCGCCGCCAGGGCGCCAACCTGATACAGGGTTTGCGCATAGACCGTTTCCGGCGGAAGCTGCATTGCCGTACGGCCAAAGTTCTCCCGATCCGGGAAGCTCGGGTGAGCGCCAACGGCGACGCCGTTTTTCAGCGCCTCGCGTACGCAGGCCTGCATGGTCTGCGCATCGCCCGCGTGGAAACCGCAGGCAATATTGGCCGACGAGACCAGCTGCAGCAGGGCGCTGTCGCTGGTGCAGCCTTCACCGAGATCGGCATTTAAATCAACGTGTTTCATTAAGCCTCCATGCCAGCTGTTCAATATAGATCTGCTGCTCGCGTCTGGCCTTCAGGGCCTCTTCAAGGGTGCAGGGTACAAAGTGAATCGGCTGTCCCAGCGGGATCTGCGCCAGATGGTACATATCCGCCTCAATAATGCAGGCGATACGCGGATAGCCCCCGGTGGTCTGGGCATCGTTCATCAGCACAATGGGCTGGCCGTTATGCGGAACCTGAATCACGCCGGGCAGCAGACCGTGGGAAAGCATCTCCCGGTCGGTGGTACGCACCAGCGGCTGGCCCTGCAGACGGTAGCCCATGCGGTTACTCTGCGGGCTGAGCTGCCAGGGCGAGCGCCAGAAGGCTTCCTGGGACGCATCATCAAATTCATGATGCTCCGGCCCCCGCAGCACGCGGATACGGTTGCCCCAAAGCAGCTGTTTCACGCCGCGTGATTCAATAAAGGTCTTTGCATCAGGCCCGATGGCAAGCCGGTCGCCATCGCGCAGCAGACGCCCTTCAAAACCTCCAATGCCCACTTTTAAGTCGGTGCTCGCCGAGCCCATCACCTGCGGCACATCGATGCCGCCCGCAATCGCCAGATAGCTGCGCATGCCGTGACGCGGGCGCTTCAGCGTCAGACGCTGCCCGGCTTTGACCGGCAGACGCCAGCCCGTCCAGACGGCATGGCCGTCGAGGGTGGCGTCGCAGCCCGCACCGGTCAGCGCGAACCAGCCGTCATGGGAAAACTCCACTTCGCACTGGCCGAGGGTTATTTCCAGGGCTGCAGCGTCGGCGTCGTTGCCCACCAGCAGGTTAGCAATACGCAGGGCCGGTTTGTCCAGCGCCCCGCAGTGGCTGATCCCCGACTGACGCAGACCGTCCCGGCCACCGTCCTGCACCGAGGTGTAAATCCCCGCACGAATAATCGTCAGCATACGCCCTCCTTCTGCGGTACAAAGCGCACCCTGTCGCCCGGTCGCAGAAGGACCGGCTCATCTTTCTTCGGATCGAATAGCGGCAAATCCGTATGCCCGATCAGCTGCCAGCCGCCCGGCGTTGCCAGCGGATAGATGCCGGTCTGTGCCCCGCCGATGCCGACGGAACCGGCCGGTACCGCCAGGCGCGGTTCACCCCGACGCGGCGTCGCCAGCCGTTCCGGCAGGCCGCCCAGATAGGGGAAGCCCGGCTGGAAGCCGAGGAACCACACCACGTACTCAACGGAGGCATGCAGTTCCACAACCTGCTTTTCGTTCAGGCCGCTGTGGCGCGCCACCTCCGCCAGATCCGGCCCGCCCTGCCCGCCGTAGGTTACCGGGATCGCAATCTCCCGCGATTCCGGCTCCAGGGCTTCGCTCTCTTCCCACCAGCGCTGGAGCTGTTCGATAGCATCCAGCGCCGCATTCTGGGGATCGTTCAGGATAACGGTAATATTATTCATGCCCGGGATCGCTTCCCGTACTTCAGGGAAATCCGCCAGACGCTGGGTTAACCGCCAGATACGCTTCTGGCTGGCCAGCGTCATCGGTGGTTCAAGTTCCAGCACCACCGCCGTTTCTCCCAACAGGTAACAACGCGCTCGCTGCACTCTGGTGTTCCTCATCAGGCCGGGTTCGGGATGTCAATAAAGGTGACATCCAGATCGGTGTTTTCATTCAGCCATTCGCTCAGGGCGCGAATGCCGCCGCGTTCGGTCGCATGATGTCCGGCCGCATAGAAATGCAGGCCCTGCTCACGCGCCGAATGGATGGTTTGTTCCGAGACTTCCCCGGTGATAAACGCATCGACGCCGAAGCGGGCCGCTTTATCAATAAAGCCCTGCCCGCCGCCGGTGCACCAGGCCACGCGCTGAACCTTGTCCGGCCCGGTATCGCCGCTCCACAGCGGCTTGCGGCCGAGGCGCGCTTCAATCCACGACGCCAGCTCCAGCCCAGGAACCGGCATCGCCAGCTCGCCCCAGGGCAGCAGTTCGTCGATTTCGCCCATCACGGTGATACCCAGCAGCGCCGCCAGCTGGACGTTATTACCCAGCTCAGGGTGCGCATCCAGCGGCAGATGCCAGCCGTAGAGGTTGATGTCGTTTGCCAGCAGGGTTTTCAGGCGCTGACGCTTCATACCGTGGATAATCGGCGCTTCGTTTTTCCAGAAATAGCCGTGATGCACGATCACCGCATCCGCCTCCTGGCGCACCGCTTCGTCGAGCAGCGCCTGGCTGGCGGTCACGCCGGTGATAATCTTTTGCACCGTCTCGCGTCCCTCAACCTGCAGGCCATTCGGGCCATAATCACTGAAGGCCTTGCTGTTGAGTTTTTCGTTGATCAGTTGTTCCAGTTCGGTGTTTTTCATCGTCACTCTCTTTCCTGTTTACGGGCGGCCTCGTAGGCCGCCAGCGTGGCGACGCGCGCCTGTTTGTGGTCCACAACGGGGCGGGGATACTCAAGCGTGATGCCCTGCTTGTCCGCCCACGTCCAGGGTTGATGAATTGCGCTGTCCGGCACGTCGGCCAGGGCCGGTAGCCACTGGCGAATAAACGCGCCGCTTTTATCAAATCTTTCCCCCTGAGTGGTGGGGTTAAAGATACGAAAATAGGGTGCCGCATCCGTTCCGGTTGAGGCCGCCCACTGCCAGCCGCCGTTGTTGGCGGCGAGATCGCCATCGATCAGCTGAGAAATAAAATAACGCTCTCCCTTGCGCCAGTCGATAAGCAAATCCTTAACCAGGAAACTGGCAGCGATCATTCGCAGACGATTATGCATCCAGCCGGTTTCATTCAGCTGCTGCATCGCCGCATCGACGATGGGATAGCCCGTCTGCCCCCGCTGCCAGGCCTGTAACAAACTTTCATCCTCCTGCCAGCGCACACCGTCGGTCCAGCCGATAAACGGCAGGTGCTTACAAAGGGCAGGATGGTACGTCATCAAATGGCGATAGAATTCGCGCCAGATCAGCTCATTCAGCCAGACGGCACCAGCCTCGCCATCCAGCGCTTTCGGCTGTTCGGCCAGCAGACGATGCAGGCACTGACGCGGCGACAGCACGCCCAGCGCCAGGCTGGCGGAGAGACGGCTGGTGCCTTCGATGGCCGGAAAATCGCGCTGCTCTTCATATTTTCCCGCCGCCTGCTGGCAGAAATGGCGCAGCTGCGCGATGGCGGCTTTTTCCCCCACCGGGAACAGCGTCGCGTCAAAATCATCCTGCGGGTAGTCGAGGGTTATCGGCGTGAGGGGATCGTTTAGCGCACCGTCGGGACGCATCTTTGGCGCGGCCACGCATTCGGGCAGCCCCTCCTGGAGGCGACGCACAAACGCATTTTTAAACGGGGTGAAGACTTTATACATCTCCCGACTGCCGGTCATGACGCTGCCCGGCGCCAGCAGGACGCTGTCGTCAAAGCCCTGACAGGTCACCGTATCCAGCCGTTTTTCCACCGCCGCATCGCGCAGGCGTTCATTGATTTCGTACTGATAGTTGTAAAACAGCGCGTCAACGTTGTGCTTATCGCAAAGCGCCTGCAGGGCTTCAACGCTGTCGGCAAAGCGGTCGACGCTCTGAAACAGTAGCGGAATGCCCTTCTCCGCCAGCGCCTGCTGTAGCGCATTAAGCTGCGCCGACAGATACGCCGCCTGACGCGGCGCCATATCATGCTGTTTCCACTGTCCGGGGGTGGCGATATAGAGCGCCAGCACACGCGCACTGGTGTTCCGACACGCGGCGGCAAGCGCCAGGTTGTCATTCACGCGCAAATCGGCGCGAAACCAAACCAGATGGGTGGTCATAACACTCCTGAATTACTGTCTGGAAATTCAGTCTTATAGTGTTTTAATAATGTTACAGGCGCAAGTAGAGGCTGAGTGGCCTGACCTTTCTCATAACGTCAGCGTGCAAAAAAAAACCGCCCTCGAAGAGGGCGGCTATGCTGCGTGTGTCTTTATTTTTTTATCACATTGCTTTAGTAAAAGTCGCAGCCGATCTTTTCAGACTGCTCCATCCAGACCGGTTTATCGCTGGTTTTAGACCAGACGCGGTGCAGATAGCTATAAAAACGTGAGCGATCTTTCCAGAACAGCATTGCGGGCAGTGCCAGAAGACCCGCCACAACGGCGAGCGTGCGACGCATCATCACGACGTGGACCGGAAACGCTTTATACAGTGTCATATTTCTCCCCTTAATTTGTGGCCGGTAATCATCACCGGAAAAGATAGATTGTTGTCTGCTTAAAAGAGTACCGTTTTGTTTGTAATTTTACTACTCATCCGACCACTAATTTTTGTCAATTTAAGCTTTATTTACATTCGCCCTGAAAATTAGTTACATAAAAGTTAAATTAATACTAACCATTAGTTAAAAAATGGTCTTTGCCATTTTTATACTTTCTTTACACCCGCCCCCGCGTTTTTTGCGAAATCTTTGCACCGAAAAATCTACCTTCATGGCAAGACAATAAAACACCCGGAGGTGGAGTGTGAGTGCAGGCGTAATCACCGGCATCGTGCTGGTTTTCCTGTTACTGGGCTATCTGGTTTATGCCCTGATTAACGCGGAGGCTTTCTGATGGCGGCCCAGGCGTTTTTACTGATTGCCAGCTTTATGCTGGTGCTGTTTATTCTGGCGCGCCCCGTCGGTACGCTTCTGGGGAAAATGATCCTCGGTGCGCCGCTGCCGGGGGTTGCGGGCATTGAACGCATTCTGTGGCGCAGTCTTGCCATCGATACTCGCGAAATGAACTGGCGACAGTATCTGCTGGCCATCCTGGCCCTTAACCTGCTGGGACTCGGGCTGCTGTTTGCCATCCTGATGCTACAGGCCGTGCTGCCGCTTAACCCGCAGCAGCTGCCTGGCCTCTCGTGGCATCTGGCGCTCAACACCGCCGTCAGCTTTGTCAGCAACACCAACTGGCAATCCTACGCCGGGGAAAGCACCCTGAGCTATTTCAGCCAGATGGCGGGGCTGACGGTGCAGAACTTCCTCTCTGCGGCGACGGGGCTGGCGGTGATCTTCGCGCTGATCCGCGCCTTTGCACGACAGAGCGCGACCACCCTCGGCAATGCCTGGGTTGATCTAACCCGCGTCACCCTGTGGCTGCTGCTGCCCCTGTCGCTGCTGATTGCGCTGTTCTTTATCCAGCAGGGCACCCTGCAGAACATCCTGCCGTACCAGGCCTTCACCAGTCTCGAAGGTGCACAGCATCTGCTGCCGATGGGCCCGGTCGCCTCTCAGGAAGCGATTAAGATGCTCGGCACCAACGGCGGCGGGTTCTTTAACGCTAACTCGGCGCATCCGTTTGAAAACCCGACGGCCCTGACCAACCTGGTGCAGATGCTGGCGATCTTCCTGATCCCCACCGCGCTGTGCTTTGCTTTTGGTGATGCGGTTAACGACAGGCGTCAGGGCCACGCCATTCTCTGGGCGATGTCGCTGATTTTCGTGGTCTGCGTCGCCATCGTGATGTGGGCCGAATGGCAGGGTAACCCGCACTTTGTCGCCCTTGGGGCCGACAGCGCCATCAATATGGAAGGCAAAGAGAGCCGCTTTGGCATTCTGGCCAGCAGCCTCTACGCCGTGGTCACCACCGCCGCGTCCTGCGGTGCGGTCAACGCCATGCATGACTCCTTTACTGCTCTTGGCGGAATGCTGCCGATGTGGCTGATGCAGATTGGCGAGGTGGTGTTTGGCGGCGTCGGATCGGGCCTGTATGGCATGCTGCTGTTTGTGCTGCTGGCGGTGTTTATCGCCGGGCTGATGATCGGCAGAACCCCGGAATACCTCGGCAAGAAAATTGACGTGCGTGAAATGAAGATGACCGCGCTGGCGATCCTGATTACCCCCGCGCTGGTTCTGCTCGGCACCGCCCTGGCGATGATGACCGAGGCCGGACGCGGCGGGATGCTTAATCCGGGGATCCACGGCTTTAGCGAAGTACTCTACGCCGTTTCTTCAGCCGCCAACAATAACGGCAGCGCCTTTGCCGGACTGAGCGCCAATACCCCGTTCTGGAACTGTCTGCTGGCGGTATGCATGTTTGTCGGCCGTTTCGGGGTGATTATTCCGGTGCTGGCGATTGCCGGTTCCCTGGCAACGAAAAAGAGCCAGCCCGTCGGTAGCGGTACTCTGCCCACCCACGGTGCGCTCTTTATCGGCCTGCTGATCGGCACCGTACTGCTGGTTGGCGCCCTGACCTTTATTCCCGCCCTGGCGCTTGGCCCGGTCGCGGAACATCTCTCTTTACTGTAAAGCTGGCGGAGACGCGTTTTATGAGTCGCAAGCAACTGGCCCTGTTCGAGCCAAACCTGACCCGACAGGCAATAATGGATGCCGTTCGAAAATTAAGTCCGCACGTGCAGTGGCGCAACCCGGTGATGTTTATCGTCTGGGCGGGCAGCGTCCTGACCACCCTGCTGACGATTGCGATGGCCAGCGGCCACCTTCAGGGCAGCGCCGGGTTTACCGGCGCGGTCAGCGTCTGGCTGTGGTTTACGGTGCTGTTCGCCAACTTCGCCGAAGCCCTGGCGGAAGGTCGCAGCAAAGCGCAGGCCAACAGCCTGAAAGGCGTCAAGAAAACCGCCTTTGCACGCAAGCTGAGCGCGCCGCAGCATGACGCGAAGACGGAAAATGTCCCGGCGTCCGATCTGCGCAAAGGCGATCTGGTCCTGGTCGAAGCCGGGGATATTATCCCCTGTGACGGCGAGGTGCTTGAGGGTGGCGCGTCGGTCGATGAGAGCGCGATTACCGGGGAATCCGCACCGGTGATCCGCGAATCCGGCGGCGACTTCGCCTCGGTGACCGGCGGCACGCGCATTCTCTCCGACTGGCTGGTGATTCAGTGCAGCGTCAACCCGGGTGAAACCTTCCTCGACCGGATGATCGCCATGGTCGAAGGCGCTCAGCGTCGCAAAACGCCGAACGAAATCGCCCTCACCATTCTGCTGATCGCCCTGACCCTCGTTTTCCTGCTGGCAACCGCCACCCTGTGGCCGTTCTCAGCCTGGGGCGGCCAGCCGGTCAGCGTCACAGTACTGGTTGCCCTGCTGGTGTGCCTGATCCCCACCACCATCGGCGGACTGCTGTCGGCGATTGGCGTGGCCGGGATGAGCCGGATGCTCGGCGCTAACGTCATTGCCACCAGCGGCCGTGCCGTAGAAGCGGCAGGCGACGTGGACGTCCTGCTGCTGGATAAAACCGGCACCATCACCCTCGGCAACCGTCAGGCATCGGAGTTTCTGCCTGCCGCAGGCGTGGAAGAGCGCGCCCTGGCGGATGCCGCCCAGCTCTCCTCTCTGGCCGATGAAACGCCGGAAGGTCGCAGTATCGTGATCCTCGCCAAACAGCGCTTTAACCTGCGCGAGCGGGATGTCCAGAGCCTGCAGGCGACCTTCGTCCCCTTCACTGCCCAGACCCGAATGAGCGGGATTAATCTTGGAGACCGTGCGATCCGCAAAGGCTCCGTGGACGCGATTCGCCGCCATATTGAAGCCAACGGCGGCCACTTCCCGGCGGATGTCGATATTCTGGTTGAGCGTGTTGCCCGCCAGGGTGCCACCCCGCTGGTGGTGGCCGAAGGGGCGACCGTCCTCGGCGCGATTGCCCTGAAGGATATCGTTAAAGGCGGGATCAAAGAGCGTTTCGCCCAGCTGCGCAAAATGGGGATCAAAACGGTGATGATCACCGGGGATAACCGTCTGACGGCTGCCGCTATCGCCGCCGAAGCCGGCGTGGATGATTTTCTCGCCGAGGCGACCCCGGAAGCCAAACTGGCGCTGATCCGCCAGTATCAGGCGGAAGGCCGCCTGGTGGCGATGACCGGCGACGGTACCAACGATGCGCCCGCGCTGGCCCAGGCCGATGTGGCAGTGGCGATGAACTCGGGGACCCAGGCAGCAAAAGAGGCCGGGAATATGGTGGATCTGGATTCCAACCCCACCAAATTGATTGAAGTGGTGCATATCGGCAAACAGATGCTGATGACCCGTGGCTCCCTGACCACCTTCAGTATTGCCAACGACGTGGCGAAGTACTTCGCCATTATCCCGGCCGCCTTTGCTGCCACCTATCCGCAGCTCAATGCGCTGAACGTGATGCAGCTGCACTCACCGGCGTCGGCGATTTTAAGCGCGGTCATATTTAACGCCCTGATCATCGTGTTCCTGATCCCGCTGGCGCTGAAAGGCGTGAGCTATAAACCGCTGACCGCCTCGGCCATGCTGCGTCGCAACCTGTGGATTTACGGGCTGGGCGGGCTGCTGGTGCCCTTTATTGGCATCAAGCTGATTGACCTGATTCTGACCCTGCTCGGCCTGGTATAAGAGGATTCAAAAAATGGCTTTATTACGTACCGCCTTTCTGTTGTTAATGTTGCTGACGGCCATTACCGGCGGCCTCTATCCGCTGGTAACGACCGCCCTGGGTCAGTGGCTGTTTCCCGACCAGGCCAACGGTTCGCTGCTGCACCGCGACGGCCTGCTTGTCGGTTCTCGCCTGATGGGCCAGGACTTTAGCGCAGCGGGATATTTTCAGGGGCGCCCTTCCGCCACCGGCGAAGCCCCCTATAATCCAGAAGCATCGGGCGGCAGCAATCTGGCCGCCAGCAATCCGGCGCTGGATAAGGCCGTAGCCGAACGCGTTGCTGCCCTGCGTGCCGCCAATCCGCAGGCTAACCCGCAGGTGCCGGTGGAACTGGTCACCGCCTCGGCGAGCGGTCTGGATCCGCATCTGTCACCTCAGGCGGCAGAGTGGCAGATCCCACGCGTGGCAAAAGCGCGTCAGCTGCCGGACGCGCAGGTTGAGGCGCTGGTTGCCGCCCATACCCAAACCCCGCTGGTGAGTTTTATCGGCCAGCCGGTGGTCAATATTGTCGAACTGAATATGGCGCTGGATGCGCTCAAGGATAACTAAGCCATGACTGACGAGCCTCTGCGCCCGGACCCTGACCGCCTGCTGGAGCAAACCGCCCAGCCGCATCGCGGCAGGCTGAAGGTTTTTTTTGGCGCCTGCGCAGGCGTCGGGAAAACCTACGCCATGCTGGCCGAAGCGCAGCGGCTCCGGGCGCAGGGGCTGGATATTCTGATCGGTGTCGTAGAGACCCACGGCCGTAAGGAGACGGCCGCCTTGCAAAACGGGCTGGCAACCCAGCCCCTTAAAGCCGTCGCCCATCGCGGGCGAACCCTGATGGAATTTGACCTCGACGCCGCCCTTGCGCGGCGTCCGGCGTTGATACTGATGGACGAACTGGCCCACAGTAACGCGCCGGGTTCGCGCCATCCAAAGCGCTGGCAGGATGTGGACGAGCTGCTGGAAGCCGGAATCGATGTCTTTACCACCGTTAACGTTCAGCATCTGGAAAGCCTGAACGACGTGGTCAGCGGGGTTACCGGTATCCAGGTACGCGAAACCGTACCGGACCCGTTTTTTGATGTCGCCGATGAAGTGGTGCTGGTGGATCTTCCCCCGGATGATCTTCGCCAGCGCCTCAACGAGGGCAAGGTTTATATCGGCGGCCAGGCCGAGCGCGCTATCGAACACTTCTTCCGTAAAGGTAACCTGATCGCCCTGCGCGAGCTGGCCCTGCGACGCACCGCCGACCGGGTTGACGATCAGATGCGCGCCTGGCGCGATACGCAGGGCCAGGACAAGGTCTGGCACACACGCGACGCCATTTTGCTCTGTATCGGCCACCAGACCGGCAGCGAAAAACTGGTCCGCTCCGCCGCCCGTCTGGCGGCCCGGCTCGGCAGCGCCTGGCACGCGGTCTATGTGGAAACCCCTTCCCTGCACCGTCTGCCGGAACGCCAGCGTCGGGCGATCCTCAGCGCGCTGCGGCTGGCCCAGGAGCTGGGGGCGGAAACCGCCACCCTGGCCGACACGGAAGAGGAAAAAGCCGTGGTGCGCTACGCCCGCGAGCATAACCTCGGCAAAATTATGCTCGGTCGTCAGAACCGTCGTCGCTGGTGGAGCGGAGAGAGTTTCTCCGACCGTCTGGCCCGCCGGGCACCGGATCTCGATCTGGTGATCGTCGCCCTTGAGGATAAACCCGCGCCTCTGCCGGTGAAAAATGCCGATAACCGCCCGCTAATGGACAAATGGCGGGTCCAGATCCACGGCTGTCTGGTGGCGCTGGGCCTGTGTACTCTGATAACCCTGGTGGCAATGCAGTGGCTGACCGCCTTCGACGCCGCGAACCTGGTGATGATCTACCTGCTGGGCGTGGTGATCGTTGCCCTGCTGTATGGCCGCTGGCCCTCGGTGCTGGCAACCGTCAGTAACGTGGTCAGCTTTGACCTCTTCTTTATTGCTCCTCGCGGCACTCTGGCCGTGTCCGACGTCCAGTATCTGCTGACCTTCGCGGTGATGCTGACCGTCGGCCTGACCATCGGCAATCTGACCGCTGGGGTGCGCTATCAGGCGCGGGTCGCGCGCTATCGGGAGCAGCGGACCCGGCATCTGTATGAAATGTCGAAGGCGCTGGCGGTGGGGCGCAGCGAATCCGATATCGCCGCCACCAGCGAGCAGTTTATTCAGTCCACCTTCCACGCCCGCAGTAAAATTCTGCTGCCGGATGACAATGGTCGACCGGTACCCGTTACGCCAGGCCAGGGCATCACGCCCTGGGATGATGCCATCGCCCGCTGGAGCTTTGACAAGGGCCAGCCCGCAGGCGCAGGCACCGATACCCTGCCCGGCGTGCCCTATCAGATCCTGCCCCTGAAAAGCGCCAGCCACGTCTGGGGGCTGGTAGTGATTGAGCCGGGCAACCTGCGCCAACTGATGATCCCTGAGCAGCAGCGCCTGCTGGAAACCTTTACCCTGCTGGTCGCCAGCGCCCTGGAGCGTCTGGCGCTGACCAGCCGCGAGCAGCAGGCAAGGCTCTCCAGCGAGCGGGAAAGTATTCGCAACGCTCTGCTGGCGGCGCTCTCTCACGATCTCCGCACGCCTCTGACGGTACTGTTTGGTCAGGCGGAGATCCTGACGCTCGACCTGGCCAGCGAAGGCTCAAAACACGCTCCGCAGGCCAATGAGATCCGCCAGCACGTACTTAACACGACCCGACTGGTCAATAATCTACTGGATATGGCGCGTATTCAGTCCGGCGGCTTTAATCTGAAGAAAGAGTGGCTGACCCTGGAAGAGGTGATCGGCAGCGCTCTGCGTACGATGGATCCGGGTCTGGGCGGTCGGCATATCACCCTCTCCCTGCCCGATCCTTTAATGCTGGTGCAGGTGGACGGCCCGCTGTTTGAGCGGGTACTGATTAACCTGCTGGAAAATGCCCTCAAGTATGCCGGTTACCAGGCAACCATTGGTATCCGCGCCCGTCATGAAGAGCAGCATCTCGTGCTGGAGGTGTGGGATAGCGGTCCGGGCATTCCACCGGGCCAGGAGCGGGCGATTTTTGCCAAATTCGCCCGGGGTAATAAAGAGTCGGCCATTCCCGGCGTGGGTCTGGGTCTGGCCATCTGTCAGGCGATTGTCGAGGTGCACGGCGGTACCATTTCCGCCGCCAATCGCCCGGAAGGCGGCGCCAGCTTCCGTGTTACACTGCCGATAGAGTCGCCCCCGCAACTGGATGAATTAGCCGAGGAACTGTGACCAACGTTCTGATTGTTGAAGATGAACAGGCCATCCGCCGCTTTCTGCGCACCGCGCTGGAAGCCGATGGCCTGCGCGTATATGACGCGGATACCCTGCAACGCGGCCTGCTGGAAGCCGCCACCCGCAAACCGGACCTGGTGATCCTCGACCTCGGTCTTCCGGACGGGGACGGCATCGATTTTATCCGCGATCTGCGCCAGTGGAGCCAGGTCCCGGTGATCGTGCTTTCCGCCCGCACGGAAGAGCACGACAAAATCGCCGCCCTCGACGCCGGCGCCGATGACTACCTCAGTAAGCCGTTCGGCATCGGTGAACTGCAGGCGCGGCTGCGCGTCGCCCTGCGCCGCCACGCCGCCGGAAGCGCCAGCGAGCCGGTTATCCACTTTGGCGAAACCCAGGTCGACCTCTCTACCCGCCGTATTCAGCGCGGCACAGAAGAAATCCACCTGACGCCTATCGAATTCCGTCTGCTGGCGGTACTGCTCAATAATCCCGGTAAGGTACTGACCCAGCGCCAGCTGTTAAGCCAGGTCTGGGGGCCGAACGCCGTCGAACATAGCCACTATCTGCGCATCTATATGGGCCATCTGCGCCAGAAGCTGGAACAGGACCCTGCCCGTCCCCGCCATTTACTGACTGAAACAGGAATCGGCTACCGCTTTATGCTCTGAGGGTGTAGCCTCCTGGCACACAAGGAGAAAACCTATGAGTATCTGGCTCGTTTATGCCCTGCTGTCAGCGGTCACCGCTTCGCTGGTCGCCATTTTCGGCAAAATCGGTTTACAACATCTGGACGCCAATACCGCGACCGCAATTCGCGCCGTGGTGATGGCGCTCTTTCTGGTGGGCGTGGTGGTGGTACAGGGGAAACTCTCTCTGATCTCCACGATTCTGGCGGATAAAAAAGCGCTGGCCTTTATTGTGCTGAGCGGCGTCGCCGGGGCGCTGTCGTGGCTGTTCTATTTTATGGCCATCAAAACCGGGGACGTGTCGCGGGTCGCGCCTATCGACAAACTGAGCGTGGTCTTTGCCGTGCTGCTGGCGGTCGTGCTGTTCGGGGAGAAAGTATCGCTGATATCGGGACTTGGTGTGGCGCTGATCACCGCCGGTGCGCTGATGGTCGCGCTGGGATAAAAAAAACGCCCCCAGCGATGGAGGCGTTATTTGTTATCAGGCTTTATTCAGCACTTCGCTGACAATCTCCACCGCTTCTTTTTCAATCAGCTTCCGGTGTTCTTCACCGAGGAAGCTTTCGCAGTAAATTTTGTAGGCGTCTTCGGTACCCGACGGACGCGCTGCAAACCAGCCGTTTTCCGTCATCACCTTCAGACCGCCAATCGACGCGCCGTTACCCGGTGCGGCCGTCAGACGTGCGGTAATCGGATCGCCGGCCAGGGTGCTGGCGCTCACCATTTCCGGAGAGAGCTTAGACAGCGCCGCTTTTTGCGCTGAAGTGGCTCCCGCCTGCAGGCGGTTATAGCTCGGCGCGCCGAAGCGGGCAGCCAGTTCGTCATAGTGCTGCTGCGGGTTTTTACCGGTGACGGCGGTGATTTCCGCCGCCAGCAGACACATGATGATCCCGTCTTTATCGGTGGACCACGGCGTACCGTCGAAGCGCAGGAAGGATGCACCCGCGCTCTCTTCGCCGCCAAAGCCGAAGCTGCCGTCGAACAGGCCGTCAACGAACCATTTAAAGCCGACCGGCACTTCCACCAGCTTACGGCCCAGGTCGTTTACGACACGGTCAATCATCGCCGAGGAGACGAGGGTTTTGCCAACGGCAACCTCTTTGCCCCACTGCGGACGGTGCTGGAACAGGTAGTTGATCGCCACCGCCAGGTAGTGATTCGGGTTCATCAGACCGGCCGGGGTAACAATACCGTGACGGTCATAGTCCGGGTCGTTGGCAAAGGCCAGATCGAACTTATCGCGCAGAGCCAGCAGACCGGCCATCGCACACTCTGACGAACAGTCCATGCGGATCGCGCCGTCTTTGTCGAGGTGCATAAAGCGGAAGGTCTGATCGACCTGATCGTTAACCAGGGTCAGGTTAAGCTTGTAGTGCTCGGCAATACGTTTCCAGTACTCAATCCCGGAGCCGCCCAGCGGATCTACCCCGAGGGTCAGGCCCGCTTTCTGGATCGCCGCCATATCGACGATCTCTGCCAGCCCTTCAATAAACGGCTGAACCAGATCCTGCTCTTTCACGTGACCTGAAGCCATTGCGGCATCCAGCGACAGACGTTTCACGCCTTTCAGGCCGTCGGCCAGCAGCGCGTTAGCGCGGTCTTCCACCACTTTGGTGACGTTGGTATCTGCCGGACCACCGTTAGGCGGGTTGTATTTAATACCGCCATCTTCCGGCGGGTTGTGCGACGGGGTGATCACAATACCGTCCGCCAGCGCGCCGCCGCGTTTGTTATGCACCAGGATAGCGTTAGAGACTGCCGGCGTCGGGGTGAAGCCGTTATCTTCCTGCACGATAACGTCAACGCCGTTGGCGGCCAGCACTTCCAGCACCGAAATAAATGCCGGTTCGGAAAGCGCATGGGTGTCTTTGCCCACGTAGCACGGACCGGTCACGCCGTTTTTGGCGCGCTCTTCCGCGATAGCCTGGGCAATCGCCAGGATATGCGGTTCGTTAAAGCTATGACGACCGGCGCTGCCGCGGTGGCCGGAGGTGCCGAACTTAACGGCGTGCTCCGCATTACCCGCCTGCGGTTTGAGGACGTAATATTGTGCCGTCAGCTGGGCGACGTTGATCAAATCACTCTGCTGTGCAGGCTGCCCCGCACGGTTGTGGATTGCCATTGCCTGGTCCTTTTAATGCAAGGTTAAATTGTGCCGCAAACCTTTTCGGTCAGCTCCGCCGGGAACTGCATCGACTGCATGATATGTTCAATCATGCCGCGCTTGCGGTCGGTATTGGTGTTGGTGATGACCCAGTACGGCGTGCCGGAAACGTGCTTCGGCTTGGTGGTGCTGCCGTTTTTCAGCAGGGTCTGCTCATCAGAAGCGAAATAGACGCGAGTACGCCCGTGCAGCGACTCGGTGGCGTCGGTGAAGGCTTTGCCGTCGAGGGTATACAGCGTGGTCAGCACCAGCATAAAGCGGTTAACCGCTTTTTTCTGCTCGGCGTACTCGTCGGAAAGCAGAAGCTCACGCACCGCGCGAACGTTATCTTTAACCGGACTCGCCGCTTTGATCGGGGCGACGACAGCAGCGGTAGCAGGCTGCGCGGCCTTAACAACCTGAGGCGTAGCGCTCTGTGTTGCAGGGGAAAACTTCAGCATACGCCGTAAAATGTCGGATGCGCTTTCGCCAATGTGCCGGGTATGGCTGGCAATATAGCTATAAAGCTCGTCATCAACTTCGATTGTTTTCATCTTAATCCAGTACGGTGTCTTATCTGAATACAAGTCGTTGAGATTATAGGGTGAAATCTCAACAGCGGATAGCGTCAAACCAGGATGGCAACAAAACTCGGAATAGTTCCGGGTCTTGCAGCCGGGCGGCAGAATGGTCACCATAATAACCTAACCCGACGAAGCGAAAAAAAGAACTTTGCTATGAAATTGAATACCCGCGTGCAATCTGCACAAAACCCGCACAATAATTCTCCCATCGTGCTGGTCCACGGTCTGTTCGGCAGCCTCGACAACCTGGGCGTGCTGGCCCGCGATCTGATCGCCGATCGTCAGGTGGTGCAGGTTGATATGCGCAACCACGGCCAGTCCCCACGCTCGATGGAGATGACCTACGCCGCGATGGCCCAGGATCTGCTGGATACCCTCGATGCGGAGCAGATTGAGAAAGCGACCTTTATCGGGCATTCAATGGGCGGCAAAGCGGTGATGGCGCTGACCGCGCTGGCGCCGGAACGCATCGACCAGTTGGTAGCGATTGATATTGCGCCGGTCGCCTACGGCGTTCGTCGCCATGACGAGATTTTCGCCGCGATTAACGCCGTCAGCGCCTCCACCAGCAGCACCCGCTCGCAGGCGGCGGCGGTAATGCGTGAAACCCTGGATGAAGAAGGGGTGATCCAGTTTCTGCTCAAATCCTTCGTCGACGGCGAATGGCGCTTTAACGTGCCGGTTCTCTGGGACCAGTATGAGCATATCGTGGGCTGGGAGCCGATCACGGCCTGGGATAAGCCTGCCCTGTTTATTCCCGGTGGCAACTCTCCTTATGTTTCTGAAGCGTATCGCGACACGCTGCTGGCGCAGTTCCCGCAGGCGCGGGCGCACGTCATTGCCGGTGCCGGTCACTGGGTGCACGCGGAAAAGCCTGAAGCGGTGCTGCGCGCTATCCGTCGCTACCTCAACGAAACCGCTCAGTGATTAAAAAGCCAGCGACCGCACGGCATAATGCCCGCGGTCGTTGGCGATCCCCCTGCCCTGATGTATGATGGCGCGCTACCTGTCCGGGCAATGAACCCGGCTGCTTGTTTCCCCCAAGTCACTCTGAATCATGGCAAAAGAACAAACTGACCGTACGACAATAGATCTGTTCGCGAATGACCGTCGTCCGGGAAGACCCAAGACCAACCCTCTTTCGCGTGATGAACAGCTGCGCATTAATAAGCGTAACCAGCTGAAGCGCGACCGTGCCTGCGGTCTGAAGCGCGTTGAGCTCAAGCTCAATGCTCAGGCGGTTGACGCGCTGAACGAACTGGCTGATGCCCGCAATATGAGCCGTAGCGAGCTGATTGAAGAGATACTGATGAATCAGCTGCAGGCGCTGCACGACCGTTAACGCGTCGGAAAAACCGCCATTTATCCCATTTGATGTAGCGAAGAGTGCAGTACGGCGTGATTGCTGTTTCCGCGCCCTTCCCTGTTCTGCTATGATTGCTCGTATCCGTGGGCAATGCGCCACCACCATATCAATAAGTATCAAGAGGTTATTTAACTCATGGCAATCATTGGCATCTTCTTCGGCAGCGATACCGGTAACACCGAAAATATCGCGAAAATGATTCAAAAACAGCTCGGCAAAGACGTAGCTGACGTTCATGACATTGCCAAAAGCAGCAAAGAAGATCTGGCGGGTTACGATATCCTGCTGCTCGGCATCCCGACCTGGTACTACGGCGAAGCCCAGTGCGACTGGGATGATTTCTTCCCGACGCTGGAAGAAGTCGACTTCAACGGCAAGCTGGTTGCGCTGTTCGGCTGCGGTGACCAGGAAGACTACGCGGAATACTTCTGCGACGCGCTGGGCACCATCCGCGATATTATCGAACCGCGTGGTGCCGCCATCGTGGGCCACTGGCCAACCGCGGGCTACCATTTTGAAGCCTCTAAAGGCCTGGCCGATGACGACCACTTTGTGGGTCTGGCCATTGATGAAGACCGTCAGCCAGAGCTGACCGCAGAGCGCGTGGAAAAATGGGTCAACCAGATCTCCGCCGAGCTGAACCTGAGCGATATCATTAACGCCTGATTTAATAACGGTGTGGCATTATTGCTACACCGTATTAATAGATAAAAGCAATCAAAATAATCGCTACAAATTTTTAACTTTTGGGCACATCCCTGTACAATGTCCTCTGTTTTTACGAGGTAACATTTTCCCGCTTTGCTGGCGGTACCTCGTTTTTAAAAGCATACTCTGCTTCAGACTTGTAGTTTTCATTTAGACATGGCAGTTCTATAATGAGACGCATTATCTTGAATGCATACTCTGTAATACTTCCGCTTAAGGAAGTGAATCGTTTAGCAACAGGACAGACTCCGCATGACTGACAACAATACCGCATTAAAGAAGGCCGGCCTGAAAGTCACGCTTCCTCGATTAAAGATCCTGGAAGTGCTTCAGGAGCCTGACAACCATCACGTCAGTGCGGAAGATTTATACAAACGCCTGATCGACATGGGCGAAGAGATTGGTCTGGCGACCGTCTATCGCGTGCTCAACCAGTTTGACGATGCCGGGATTGTTACCCGTCATAATTTCGAAGGCGGCAAATCCGTTTTCGAACTGACTCAGCAGCATCATCACGATCACCTGATCTGCCTCGACTGCGGCAAGGTTATCGAGTTCAGCGATGATTCTATCGAAGTTCGCCAGCGCGAAATCGCCGTCAAGCACGGTATTCGTCTGACTAACCACAGCCTCTATCTTTACGGTCACTGCGCGGAAGGCGACTGCCGGGAAGACGATAAGGCTCACGAGCCGAAGTAAGCGGTTCTGGCACACCAGAAGCCAACCTGACGGTTGGCTTTTTTATGCCTGTCGAACAACGAAAAGACCCGCCGAAGCGGGTCTTTTTTTGTCTGTTCAAACCCTGGCGATTAGAAAATGGTGAAAGGTGCGATGACCATAAACTTCACGTCGCGCTCATCCTGGAAGATGTTGCCGTAGCCGCCGCTCCAGCTTGGGATGTCGGAATGGTTATCATACTGGGTAAAGTGCAGCTTAAACTGTGTCCCTTTGGCCCGGCCATCCTGCACGGTATAGCGGGCATCGAGGCTGTAAGCCGACTCTTTCAGGCGGTAATCCGCGTTGTACCACGCGTCCGGCGTCGCCATCCGGCCTGGTTTCGCGTCCCAGGCATAAACGTAGGATGCCCCCACGGCCCAGCCGGCCAGATCCCAGTTCGCCAGGTCGTACATCGCGCCCGCGAACACCGCTTTTTCGCCGTTGGCGTTAAAGTCAGAGCGGTTGTCCCACCAGATATCCAGTCGACCATTCGACGAGGCGTAGGTTGGCGTCATGCGCTGGAGGAAGTAGCCCTGCTGCCCGTCGGCCTTCACCCATGTCCCTTCGAGACGCAGATCCACCTGACCAACCTTGTAGCCGAAGGTGAGCGCCTGCAGCCAGGCGGTGCCGTCATAAATATCGTTGACGCCGCCGCTGACTTTGTCACGGCTGCCGTAGAACTGATAGCTGGTCGAAAGCGGGCTACCGGCAATATCGAAGCTGTAGCTGGCTTTGGCGAAATACTGGTCAATATAGCCTTCCGCCTGCCCAAAAGCCGCCTCCAGGATCAGGTCATTTTTAAAGTCGTATTTTGCCCCCAGCGAGTGGAGATACTCCACTTTGGTCTTTTTATCGTTCCGGTAAAACTTATCCGTTTCCAGATGCCACGGCGCTTTATATTCGTTGGTCCACATATAGCTGACGCTCAGCGCACCCGCATCGGCGTAGTCGAAGTTGGCCCCGGCTTCAGCCCCCTGATAGGTACCAGGCATAAAGCTCCAGTGTGGTGCCAGCAGGGTTTGCCCGGTCGGCTGGAGATAACCGGCGCGCGCCCAGACCGGACCAAGCTTAAATTTTGCCGCAGCTTTATAGAGGCTGATACCGCTCTTATCCCCGCTGTAGTCTTCGTCGTAGGTGCGGTTTTTTGCCGAGAAGGCAATTTCATTCGGATGCCCGCTGTCGCCGTTTTCCGCCATTTCGATGGCGGTAAAGGCGGCAATATCCAGCCCGAACATATCGGCTACATAGCCGGACTGAAAATCGAGGTTGGCGTTCCAGGTAGAGTGGGCAAGGTTGGTTTTGTATTTATTTCCATCGAGTAAATCTTTGCGGTCACGCTCGCGCTGCCAGTAATAGATACCGCCGGTCAGGGTAGAATCATCAATAAAACCATCGGCATGGGCCTGGGGTGCCACAGCCAGCCCGGAAAGTGCGGTGACGCCTGCAATAGCCAGCGCCAGCGTACTACGTTTACGATTAAACGTACGCATGAGTTAATCCTCTTTGACATTCAAAACGCCGCCCGCAAGGCAGACAGCAATAAAAATACGCAATAAGAAAACGATAAACCGACGGTGAAAATGCCCTCGCTTATCGTCTATAAGACTATTTTTCGCGACGCGAATTATCAATGCTTTTTCGTCGCCAGAATGCAGGACTATGACCGACTGCACATATTTCATCGCATTTGGTAACAATTCTCAAAACGCGCTGTAATAAGCATAAAAACAGTGAATTATGGCTATATCACGGAGAAGGGAAACGGGATGAAAATTTAAGTCTGGTGATATTAATTCGCATTGCGAATATATCTTTGAAGTAACCCGCTGAGCGTAAAGCAAAAAAAAACGCCGCAATATGCGGCGTTCAGGAGGCGGGAACGACGATCTTATTCGCCGATCTTCGCCCAGGTATCACGCAGGCCCACGGTGCGGTTAAAGACGCGCTTCTCAGCGCTGCTGTAGCGGCCGTCGAGGCAGAAGTAACCTTCACGCTCGAACTGGTACGCTTTGCCCTCTTCCGCGTTCTGCAGACCCGGCTCCGCAAAGCCCTGTTTGATCACCAGCGAGTCCGGGTTAAGGGTGGCGAGGAAGTCCTCTGCCGCGCCCGGATTAGCGATGCTGAACAGACGATCGTAGAGACGAATCTCAACCGGCAGCGCGTGCGCCGCGCTGACCCAGTGGATCACGCCTTTGACCTTGCGGCCGTCAGCAGGATCTTTGCTCAGGGTTTCAGCATCGTAGCTGCAGAAAATGGTGGTGATGGTGCCCGCGTCGTCTTTCTCAACGCGCTCAGCTTTGATGACGTAGGCATTACGCAGGCGAACTTCTTTACCCATTACCAGACGCTTGTACTGCTTGTTGGCTTCTTCGCGGAAGTCGGCGCGGTCGATCCAGATTTCTGCGCTGAACGGCACCTCACGGCTGCCCATTTCCGGCTTATTCGGATGGTTAGGCATGGTGACAATTTCGCTTTCACCCTGCGGGTAGTTTTCGATAACCAGCTTAACCGGATCGATAACCGCCATCGCACGCGGGGCGTTTTCGTTCAGATCTTCACGAATGCAGGATTCCAGGGACGCCATCTCGATGGTGTTGTCCTGTTTGGTCACGCCGATACGTTTGCAGAACTCGCGAATAGACGCCGCGGTGTAGCCACGACGACGCAGACCGGAAATGGTCGGCATACGCGGGTCATCCCAGCCCTCAACGATTTTGTCGGTGACCAGCAGGTTCAGCTTACGCTTGGACATCACCGCATATTCGAGGTTAAGACGTGAGAACTCATACTGGCGCGGGTGCACCGGTATGGTGATGTTATCCAGCACCCAGTCGTACAGACGACGGTTGTCCTGGAACTCCAGGGTACAGAGCGAGTGGGTAATCCCTTCCAGCGCATCGGAAATGCAGTGGGTAAAGTCGTACATCGGGTAGATGCACCACTTGCTGCCGGTCTGGTGGTGATCGGCAAACTTAATGCGGTACAGCACCGGATCGCGCATCACGATAAACGGCGAGGCCATGTCGATTTTGGCACGCAGGCAGGCTTTGCCTTCTTCGAAGCCACCGGCACGCATTTTTTCGAACAGGGCCAGGTTCTCTTCCACGCTGCGATCGCGGAACGGGCTGTTTTTACCCGGCTGCGTCAGCGTGCCGCGGTATTCACGGATCTGATCCGCTGACAGCTCGTCAACGTAGGCCAGGCCTTTGTTGATCAGCTCAATCGCGTACTGATGCAGTTGATCGAAATAATTTGAGGAGTAGCGAACCTCGCCAGCCCACTGGAACCCTAACCATTGCACATCGTTTTTGATCGACTCTACGTACTCGATGTCTTCTTTCACCGGGTTGGTATCGTCAAAACGCAGATTGCACTGACCCTGATAATCCTGGGCGATACCAAAGTTCAGACAGATAGACTTGGCATGGCCGATATGCAGGTAGCCGTTCGGCTCCGGCGGAAAACGGGTGCAGATAGCGGTGTGCTTACCATTAGCCAGATCTTCATCGATGATCTGACGAATAAAGTTACTCGGGCGGGCTTCAGCCTCACTCATTGCGGGTTCCTCAAAGCGTCAACAACGTATAACGGCGTATGATCTTATAAGCAGGCTCAGGAAACAACCTTTACTTATACAATTCAGTGATGGCAGCGGGCGGGCGGTCGATTTGCCGTCAATATCACGACAAAAAAAAGCGGCGGAGGATAATCCCCCGCCGCCCTCAACAGCGTTACGCCGTTGGCCTTACTTTCCGCTGATGGTATACAGCGGCGTCTGGCCTGCAATCACCGAACCCTGAGCCTGAATCGTCAGGCCGCTGAAGTCGTCAATATTGCTGCAGACTACCGGGCTGACCATCGAACGTGCGTTGGCGTTCAGGAAGTCGAGATCCATTTCCAGAACCGGCTGACCTGCCACCACTTCCGCACCCTCTTCCACCAGGCGGGTAAAGCCCTGTCCGTTCAGCGCCACGGTATCGATGCCCATATGGACCACGATCTCCGCACCCTTTTCGGTTTCCAGGCAGAATGCATGGTTGGTGTTGAAGATTTTAACGATGGTACCGGCAGCCGGTGAAACCACCAGGCTTTCCGTCGGCTTCACCGCCACGCCGTCACCGACCGCTTTGCTGGCGAAGGCTTCATCAGGCACCTGTTCCAGGGCCACGATATCACCGGTAACGGGCGAAACCAGCGCGGCAATCACCCGCGCACCGGCATCAGCCTGCGGTTTTACCGCAGCCAGCGTCGGCTTTGCCACCGAGACCGGTGCCGCTTCGGCCGCCGGAACGTCACCCGAGGTTTTCATCGCGTTAGCAATTTTTTCCGCAACGAAGCCCACAATAATCTGCACGCTGGTTTTGTTCAGGCGAATGACGCCGGTCGCACCCAGACGTTTCGCCAGGCTTTCATTGACCAGCGCAGAGTCTTTTACGGTCAGACGCAGACGGGTAATACAGGCGTCAATGCCGGTCAGGTTGGCAGAGCCGCCGACCGCAGCAATGTACTGCCGCGCCAGCTGGGAAGTGTCCTGAGCCTGGTCGCCGCTCACGTTCACGTCCTGACCATCGGTTTCGTCCCCGGCAACGGCCAGCTCACGGCCCGGCGTCAGCAGGTTGAACTTCGTGATGGTGAAGCGGAACACCACGTAGTAGATAGCGAAGAACACCAGACCCTGCGGGATCAGCATGTACCAGTGGGTCGCCAGCGGGTTGCGGGCGGAGAAGAACATATCCACCAGCCCGGCGCTAAAGCCGAACCCGGCAATCCACTGCATGCTGGCCGCGATATAAACGGAGATACCGGTCAGGATCGCATGGATCACGTACAGCACCGGCGCCACGAACATAAAGGAGAATTCCAGCGGCTCGGTGATCCCGGTGAAGAAGGCCGCGAAGGCGCCCGCCATCATGATACCCAGCACTTTGGCTTTGTTTTCCGGACGTGCGCAGTGGTAAATCGCCAGCGCCGCACCCGGCAGACCGAACATCATGATCGGGAAGAAGCCTGCCTGATAACGACCGGTGATGCCCACAACCGCTTTACCGGCTTCGATAGACTGCGCGCCGCCGAGGAAGTTAGGGATATCGTTGATACCGGCCACGTCAAACCAGAACACGGAGTTCAGGGCATGATGCAGGCCAACCGGGATCAGCAGACGGTTGAAGAACGCGTAGACACCGGCACCGACCGAGCCCAGCTTCTGGATATGCTCACCAAAGTTCACCAGACCGCTGAAGACCACCGGCCAGACATACATCAGCACAAAGGCCACGGCGATCATCACAAAGGAGGTGAGGATCGGCACCAGACGACGGCCGCTGAAGAAGGAGAGCGCCTTCGGCAGCTCTACGCTGCTAAAGCGGTTATACAGCTCGGCAGAGATGATACCGACCAGAATACCGACGAACTGGTTTTCGATTTTACCGAACGCCGCCGGAACCTGATCGGCCGGGATTTTCTGGATCATCGCCACGGCAGCCGGTGAACAGAGCGTGGTTAAGACCAGGAAACCGACAAAGCCCGCCAGCGCGGCAGAGCCGTCTTTGTCTTTAGACATACCGTAAGCGACACCCACCGCAAACAGCACGCCCATATTGTCGATAATGGCGGAACCCGACTTGATAAAGAACGCCGCCAGTGCGCTATCGCCACCCCAACCAACAGGGTCGATCCAGTAGCCAACGCCCATCAGAATGGCGGCGGCCGGTAGTGTGGCGACCGGCACCATCAGTGCACGGCCGACCTTCTGCAGATATCCAAGAATACTCACTTTACTCCCCCTATGACCCCGTTTATACCCGTCATTCTTCACGTTGTAGATGCGTTAGCTACGCTTCCTGCAAGTTGAATTATGTGGGTTTGGCTCGTTCGAACTGCGTTTTTTATTGTGTAACAAACCTGAAAAGCATGGTGACGGTGCACCTGTTTTATCAGTGTGTGGAAAATTAATTCGCCTCGCAAATTAAAAGCGTACTTTATGTGACAATAATCACTAAATATTGTAGTTCCTTTATCCATTCTCTGGCTAAGAGCGAAAACTTATTTTATCATCCAAAAAATCAAATCGAATTGCCGCCCACCGCGCCAAAACAGGTTACGCTTATGGATATCCAGGCACGCAATTCGTAAACTTTTCTAATTTTAACTTTAGAGGTGCAGAATGAGACTGATTCCCCTGGCTACGGCTGAACAGGTTGGTAAATGGGCGGCACGCCATATCGTTAACCGTATCAACGCCTTCAAACCGACCGCAGACCGTCCTTTCCTTCTCGGTCTGCCAACCGGCGGCACACCGCTGACCGCCTATAAGGCCCTGGTTGAAATGCATAAAGCAGGCCAGGTTAGCTTCCAGAACGTCGTCACCTTTAATATGGATGAGTACGTCGGCCTGCCAAAAGAGCACCCGGAAAGCTACCACAGCTTTATGCATCGCAACTTCTTCGACCACGTGGATATTCCGGCGGCGAACATTAACCTGCTCAACGGTAATGCGCCAGATATCGACGAAGAATGCCGTCGTTATGAAGAAAAAATCCGCGCTTACGGCAAGATCCATCTGTTTATGGGCGGCGTAGGCAACGACGGTCATATCGCGTTTAACGAACCGGCTTCATCGCTTTCGTCCCGTACGCGCATTAAAACGCTGACCCACGATACCCGTATTGCCAACTCCCGCTTCTTTGACGGCGACGTCAACCAGGTCCCGAAATATGCGCTGACCGTCGGCGTCGGCACCCTGCTGGACGCAGAAGAAGTGATGATCCTGGTGTTGGGCAACGTTAAAGCTCAGGCGCTGCAGGCGGCGGTTGAAGGCAACGTGAACCATATGTGGACCATCAGCTGTCTGCAGCTGCATCCGAAGGCCGTTATGGTCTGCGATGAGCCGTCCACCATGGAACTGAAAGTGAAAACGCTTAAATACTTCAATGAATTAGAAGCGGAAAATATCAAAGGTCTGTAAAGTCGTCTTCGCCCTGCCCTCTGCCGGTGGGGCGACATTTTTTGCAATCGGGGGTCGTAATGTATGCATTAATCCATGGCCGGATTTACACCGGTCACGAAATCCTGGACGGTCACGCGCTGGTCATTTCCGGGGATCGGATCGAACGTCTTTGTCCGCTGGCCGAGCTGCCGTCGGGTATTGAACAGCGTTCACTCAAGGGCGCCATTATCTCCCCCGGTTTTATCGATGTGCAGCTCAACGGCTGCGGCGGCGTGCAGTTTAACGACAGCGCCGACGCGGTGACGATTGAGACGCTGGAAATTATGCAGCGTGCGAACGAGAAATCCGGCTGTACCAGCTATCTGCCAACCCTGATCACCACCAGCGATGCGTTAATGAAACAGGGCGTGCGCGTGATGCGCGAGTACCTGGCGAAGCATCCGCATCAGGCGCTGGGTCTGCATCTGGAAGGTCCGTGGCTGAATATTGTCAAAAAAGGCACGCATAACCCGGACTACGTGCGCCAGCCTGACGCTGAACTGGTCAATTTCCTGTGCGACAACGCCGACGTGATTACCAAAATCACCCTGGCACCGGAGATGGTTGATACCGCCGTCATTCGCCAACTGACCGACGCCGGGATTCTGGTCTCCGCTGGCCACTCCAACGCCACCCTGGCGGAAGCGAAGAAAGGCTTCCGGGCCGGGATCGGCTTTGCGACGCATCTCTATAACGCGATGCCCTATATCAGCGGGCGCGAACCGGGCCTGATCGGTGCGATCTTTGATGAGCCGGACCTTTACTGCGGGATTATCGTCGATGGCCTGCACGTCGATTACGCCAACGTGCGCAATGCTAAACGGCTCAAAGGCGATAAGCTGTGCCTGGTCACCGACGCCACCGCACCGGCGGGTGCTAATATTGAGCAGTTCATTTTTGCCGGTAAAACAATATACTACCGGAATGGACTCTGCGTGGACGAGAACGGCACCCTGAGCGGTTCGTCGCTGACGATGATCGAAGGGGTACGTAACCTGGTCGAACATTGCGGCATTGCTCTGGATGAAGCCCTGCGCATGGCCACGCTCTATCCGGCTCGCGCCATTGGCGTTGCCTCACAGCTTGGTGTTATCGCGCCGGGCCACGTGGCTAACCTGACGGCGTTCACCCCGGATTATAAGGTAATCAAGACCATCGTTAATGGTAACGAGGTCGTCACTGAGTAGGTAATTATGACATCAGGCGGACACGCGCAAATCGGTAATGTTGACCTCGTAAAACAGCTTAACGGTGCGGCTGTTTACCGCCTGATTGACCAGCACGGCCCCATTTCGCGCATTCAGATCGCCGAGCAGAGCCAGCTTGCCCCTGCCAGCGTCACCAAAATTACCCGCCAGCTGATTGAACGGGGACTGATCAAAGAAGTGGATCAGCAGGCCTCCACCGGGGGCCGCCGCGCGATTTCTATTATTACCGAAACCCGCAATTTTCATGCTATCGGCGTGCGTCTGGGACGTTACGACACGACCCTGACGCTCTACGATCTGAGCAGCAAAGTACTGGCCGAAGAGCACTACCCTCTGCCGGAGCGGACCCAGGAAACCCTGGAGCACGCGCTGCTCAATACCATCGCCACCTTTCTTGAGTCCTGCCAGCGTAAAATTCGCGAGCTGATTGCCATTTCGGTAATTCTGCCGGGTCTGGTGGATCCTGAAAGCGGCGTGATTCGCTATATGCCCCATATCCAGGTTGAAAACTGGGGACTGGTTGAGGCGCTGGAAAAACGCTTTAAGGTGACCTGCTTTGTCGGTCACGATATCCGCAGCCTGGCGCTGGCGGAGCACTATTTCGGTGCAAGCCAGGACTGTGACGACTCGATTCTGGTGCGCGTGCATCGCGGTACCGGCGCGGGGATTATCTCCAATGGCCGTATTTTTATCGGCCGCAACGGTAACGTCGGGGAAATCGGTCATATTCAGGTCGACCCGCTCGGTGAACGCTGCCACTGCGGTAACTTCGGCTGCCTGGAAACCATTGCCGCCAATGCCGCCATCGAGCAGCGCGTCCGCCATCTGCTGGGCCAGGGCTACCAGAGCCGCGTCACCCTGGACGACTGCTCCATCAAAAACATCTGTAAAGCTGCCAATAAGGGCGATGCGCTGGCCTGCGAAGTGATTGAACAGGTTGGCCGTCAGTTGGGTAAAACCATTGCCATCGCCATCAACCTGTTTAATCCGCAAAAAGTGGTGATCGCCGGTGAAATTGTGGAAGCGGAGAAAGTGCTGCTGCCCGCCATTGAAGGCTGTATTAACACCCAGGTGCTGAAGGCGTTTCGCCATAATCTGCCGGTGGTACGTTCAACCCTCGATCACCGCTCGGCTATCGGCGCCTTTGCGCTGGTGAAACGCGCCATGCTGAACGGCGTGCTGCTGCAGCATTTGCTTGAAAGTTAGTTTTCGATTCACTCTTTAAATTGGGTAGTCCATGACCATTAAGAATGTGATTTGTGATATCGACGGCGTGCTGATGCACGATAACGTCGCCGTACCGGGTGCCGCAGAGTTTCTGACGGGCATTCTGGAGAAAGGGATGCCGCTGGTACTGTTAACCAACTACCCTTCACAGACCGGGCAGGATCTGGCGAACCGCTTCGCCTCCGCCGGAATCGACGTGCCGGACAGCGTATTCTATACCTCGGCGATGGCCACCGCGGATTTCCTCAAGCGTCAGGAAGGGAAGAAAGCCTATGTGGTCGGCGAAGGTGCGCTGATCCACGAGCTGTATAAAGCCGGGTTTACCATTACCGATATCAACCCTGACTTTGTTATCGTCGGCGAAACCCGCTCCTATAACTGGGAAATGATGCACCGCGCAGCCTTCTTCGTGGCTAACGGCGCACGTTTTATCGCCACCAACCCGGATACCCACGGCCGCGGTTTTTATCCGGCCTGCGGCGCGCTCTGCGCCGGGATCGAGAAAATCTCCGGGCGCAAGCCGTTCTACGTCGGCAAGCCCAGCCCGTGGATCATCCGTGCGGCGCTCAATAAGATGCAGGCCCACTCTGAGCAGACGGTGATTGTCGGTGACAACCTGCGGACCGATATTCTGGCCGGTTTTCAGGCCGGACTGGAAACCATCCTGGTCCTCTCCGGCGTCTCACAGCTGGATGATATCGACAGCATGCCGTTCCGGCCCTCATGGATTTATCCGTCGGTGGCGGAAATCGACGTTCTGTGAAGCGCAACCACGTCCCCGGGCGTGGTTTTTCATTTCTGGCAGCCCTCTAAAAAGAGACCATCAATAAAAAGCACCAAAAATTGATAATTCATCAATAAAGCAGCGTGAATCGTAATCGTTTTTCAGCTTTCAACAATCCTCATTGCACTTTTTGTTTTTCGACCGCCAAACCGCTTGCGCCCTTCTCTCCTTTCCGGCATTTTCTTGAGAACGCACTACAACAATACAATGACAGACAGGGTTAACGGAGACGGATATGTGTTCTATTTTTGGTGTACTGGATATTAAAACCGACGCGACAGAGCTGCGTAAGAAAGCGCTGGAACTCTCCCGCCTGATGCGCCACCGCGGTCCGGACTGGTCAGGGGTTTACGCCAGCGATAAAGCGATTCTCGCCCATGAGCGTCTGTCGATTGTCGACGTCAACGCCGGCGCACAGCCGCTGTACAACGAAAAGAAAACCCACGCTCTGGCCGTCAACGGTGAAATCTACAACCATCAGGCCCTGCGCGCCGAATATGGCGACCGCTATCAGTTCCAGACCGGCTCCGACTGTGAAGTGATCCTGGCCCTGTATCAGGAGAAAGGACCGGAGTTTCTCGACGACCTGCAGGGTATGTTCGCCTTTGCCCTCTACGACAGTGAAAAAGACGCGTACCTGATTGGCCGCGACCATATCGGGATTATCCCGCTCTATATGGGTCACGATGAGCACGGCAACTTCTATGTTGCCTCCGAAATGAAAGCGCTGGTGCCGGTGTGCCGCACCATCGAAGAGTTCCCGGCGGGTAGCTACCTGTGGAGCAAAGACGGCGTGATTCGCCAGTACTATCAGCGCGACTGGTTCGACTATGACGCGGTGAAAGATAACGTCACCGATAAAGCCGAACTGAAACAGGCGCTGGAAGACGCAGTCAAGAGCCACCTGATGTCCGACGTGCCTTACGGTGTACTGCTCTCCGGCGGTCTGGACTCTTCGGTAATTTCCGCCATTACCAAGAAATTTGCCGCACGTCGTGTGGAAGATCAGGAAAAATCAGAGGCCTGGTGGCCGCAGCTGCACTCCTTCGCCGTAGGCCTGGAAGGCGCACCGGACCTGAAAGCTGCCCAGGAAGTGGCTAACCATCTGGGCACCGTGCACCATGAAATTCACTTCACCGTGCAGGAAGGCCTCGACGCCATTCGCGACGTGATTTATCACATTGAAACCTACGATGTGACCACCATTCGTGCGTCCACGCCGATGTACCTGATGTCGCGTAAAATCAAAGCGATGGGCATCAAAATGGTGCTGTCGGGCGAAGGGTCAGATGAAGTGTTCGGCGGCTATCTCTACTTCCATAAAGCGCCGGATGCCAAAGAGCTGCATGAAGAGACCGTGCGCAAGCTGCAGGCGCTGCATATGTTTGACTGCGCCCGCGCCAACAAAGCGATGTCCGCCTGGGGCGTGGAAGCCCGCGTGCCATTCCTGGATAAAAACTTCCTCGATGTGGCGATGCGTATCAACCCGCAGGATAAGATGTGCGGCAACGGCAAAATGGAAAAACACATCCTGCGTGAATGTTTCGAGTCCATGCTTCCTGCAAGCGTGGCGTGGCGTCAGAAAGAGCAGTTCTCCGACGGCGTCGGCTACAGCTGGATCGACACCCTGAAAGAGGTGGCGGCACAGCAGGTCAGCGACCAGCAGCTGGAAACCGCACGCTTCCGCTTCCAGCACAACACGCCGTCTTCTAAAGAAGCCTATCTGTACCGTGAGATCTTCGAAGAGCTGTTCCCGTTACCGAGTGCGGCAGAGTGTGTTCCTGGTGGCCCATCCGTGGCCTGTTCGTCGGCAAAAGCCATCGAATGGGACGAAGCGTTCAAAACCATGAACGATCCGTCAGGCCGCGCGGTCGGCGTTCACCAGTCCGCCTATAAATAAGTTTCTGTTATTGCTACAGGCCCTGCGGGGCCTGTTTCTTTTGCATTAAATAGCGAAATATAGACGTTAAGACGCGGATCTTTGCCGAATAATCCATCAGCCTGTTCACAAGCCAACCAAACAGTCACATTCCGGCAATTTTCGTTGAAAAAGGTATTGACGCTACAAGGCTCAATACGCATAATGCGCCCCGCAACGCCGATAAGGTAACGCAGAAAAAAGATGGCTACGTAGCTCAGCTGGTTAGAGCACATCACTCATAATGATGGGGTCACAGGTTCAAATCCCGTCGTAGCCACCATCTTTTTTTGCGGGAGTGGCGAAATTGGTAGACGCACCAGATTTAGGTTCTGGCGCCGCAAGGTGTGCGAGTTCAAGTCTCGCCTCCCGCACCATTCCCGACAAGCGTTGCACGGATGGGGTATCGCCAAGCGGTAAGGCACCGGTTTTTGATACCGGCATTCCCTGGTTCGAATCCAGGTACCCCAGCCATATTTCTGAGGCTTTTATGTCTTAAGAAATAGCTGGAAGTAAAAGCAGTACATTATGGCTACGTAGCTCAGCTGGTTAGAGCACATCACTCATAATGATGGGGTCACAGGTTCGAGTCCCGTCGTAGCCACCAAATTTAGAGAGTTGCGATTGCTGCTTTCTGAAAATGAAAAATTGGGGTATCGCCAAGTGGTAAGGCTCTGGTTTCTGATACCAGCATTCCGAGGTTCGAATCCTCGTACCCCAGCCAATTTTCAAAAAAGACGTTGTTTTTTCAACGCAATCTGCTGAGAATATCAGTAGAAAAGAAAGTAAGAGTTACAATTGGGGTATCGCCAAGTGGTAAGGCTCTGGTTTCTGATACCAGCATTCCGAGGTTCGAATCCTCGTACCCCAGCCACTTAATAGCAAAAAAGCTCGCTTCGGCGGGCTTTTTTGTTTTCTGTCGCCTCCACTCCCTGCCGGTGCTATTCTCCTTCCTCAGGAATTGTCGCCAAAGGGATTGATCATGAACTACCAGACATCCGCATTATGGTTCTATAAGCCTCTGTATCTTGTCGTGGGCAGTCTCGCCTTCGTCAGTGCTGTCTTCGGTTTTTCTGCCGTAGTGGGCTATCTGCTGCTGGCCGGACTCGTTTTTCCCGTGGTGGTGTCGATGCGTATTCATCGGCTCAATGAAGCAGGCACCGCGCTGACAATCAAAGAAAACAGCGAATGGCTGGTCTATGTGCAGGGCATCCCCGTCAGGGAGCAGCGCTCGATTCTCAAGAACCCCTGTTTCCTTAGCCCACAGCGCACCCGGCAATTTTTCCTACGCGGTTTTTTTGTCAGGCTGGCGATTCAGGCGCTCTGTCTTGTGATGCTGTACCAGCAGTTTCAGGCGCAGCCTGTCACGCCGTTTAATGCCCTTCTTGCCGGTATCAGTTTGCTTGCGCTGCTGTACGTCTTTGGCCGTAGCCTTATCGCGCTAAAACAGCTTCTGAGCGGCCAGTTCACCGCCGAGGAGATGACCACCCCGACGGGAAGCGTCTGGTATCAGGGCTATTTTGCGCACGGAAACGCACGCCATGCGGGACTGGAAGAACTGCTCTCAATACGGTGAAAAAAAACGGCGGTCATCCCGCCGTTTTGTTACAACCCCAGCGCGTACTTCAGCGCCTGACGTTTCAGCACCCCGGAACGCTGTGCCGCCATTAGCCCCAGATTCCGCAGGACCCTGAACGGACCGAGCTCGTTGCTGAACCCGGCGTAAAACAGGTCCATTCCGCTTTGCATAATGAGGTTATCCGCCATCCGCCGCATCTGGTAGCGTTTGAGCACCGGTTTGTCGGCCCAGGCTTCGCCGTGGCTGCGGGCGCTGGCCAGCACATCCAGTAGCGCATCCACGTCGCGATAGCCGAGGTTTACGCCCTGCCCCGCCAGGGGATGAATGGTATGGGCCGCATCGCCAACCAGAGCCAGCCCCGGCTGCATATACTGCAGCGCGTGACGGCGCGTCAGCGGAAAGGCGCCGGCAGCCACCGGCGTAACGCGCCCGACGCGGGCCGGGAAATGGCGTTCAATCTCCTGCTGCAGCTGCGGCATACTCATGCTCTGCAGCTGACGAATGCGGGCGGGCGTGTCGTACCAGACCAGCGAGGCCCATTCGCCATACAGCGGCAGAAACGCGCGCGGCCCGGAAGGGGTAAACTGCTGCCAGGTACTGTCACCCGGCTCCTCTTCGCAGCGCACGCTAATGAGCATGCAGGACTGCTGATAGCGCCAGGCGTGAATGCCGATACCCGCCATCTGCCTGACGCGGGAATTCCCCCCGTCGGCTCCGACCACCAGCTTCGCCGTCAGCGTTTCCCCGTTATCCAGATGCAGCACGCTGTGCTGCGGATGGCGTTCCAGCGTTTTCAACGAGGCCGGTACGTGAAGGGTCACCTGCGGATGCGCTTCCAGCGCCTGCCACAGCGCCAGCTGCAGCACATTGTTTTCCACCATATAGCCGAGCAACGGCAGCTTCAGCTCCGCGGCGTCAAAGGCCACGTGCGCCGTTTCCCACTCCCAGGTTTCCAGCCGCCGCCAGGGATGCGCGCGCATATCGAGCACCGCTTCCCAGACGCCGAGCCCGCGCAGCAGCGATACGGATGCCGCGCTGAGTGCCGAAACCCGCACATCGGGATTAGACGCCGGGTCAAACGCAGGTAGCGGCACCTGCTCAATGACGGTGACCGTAAAACCATGCTGCGCCAGCCCGAGCGCCAGCGCGCCGCCGACCATTCCGCCGCCAACAATGGCGACATCTGTAGGTTGATTTGCCATGGTCAATTATCCTTATCGTTAATTCCCTGCAGTTTACCGGATTTCTCGATTGTTTTCGTTGAGAGATGAGTTATGGTCACCCGGGAATCAAAGCATTACAATACGACCCCTGCATTCCTGCCATTACACTGAGCATGAGCATGTCGATGACTAAAAAACTCCACATAAAAACATGGGGCTGTCAGATGAATGAGTATGATTCATCGAAGATGGCCGATCTTCTCGATGCCACACACGGCTACAAGCTGACCGAAGTAGCAGAAGAGGCAGACGTTCTGCTGCTGAATACCTGTTCAATCCGTGAAAAAGCCCAGGAGAAAGTGTTCCATCAACTTGGACGCTGGAAGCTGCTGAAGGAAAAAAATCCGGACATTATTATCGGCGTTGGCGGCTGTGTCGCCTCACAGGAAGGCGACCATATTCGCAGCCGCGCCCACTATGTTGATATCATTTTTGGGCCGCAGACCCTGCACCGCCTGCCGGAGATGATCAACAGCGTCCGCGGGCGCACCAACCGCAGTCCGGTGGTAGATATCAGCTTCCCGGAAATTGAAAAATTCGACCGCCTGCCGGAACCCCGCGCCGACGGTCCGAGCGCGTTTGTTTCCATTATGGAAGGCTGCAATAAGTACTGTACCTACTGCGTCGTGCCCTACACGCGCGGTGAGGAAGTCAGCCGTCCGAGTGACGATATCCTGTTTGAGATCGCCCAGCTGGCGGCTCAGGGCGTGCGTGAGGTGAATCTCCTCGGGCAGAACGTCAACGCCTGGCGCGGAGAGAACTACGATGGCAGCACCGGTTCGTTTGCCGAACTGCTGCGCCTGGTGGCGGCAATTGACGGCATCGACCGCATTCGCTTTACCACCAGCCACCCTATCGAGTTTACCGACGATATTATCGAGGTTTACCGCGATACGCCGGAGCTGGTGAGTTTCCTGCATCTGCCGGTGCAGAGCGGCTCTGACCGCGTCCTGAATCTGATGGGCCGTACCCATACCACGCTGGAATACAAATCGACGATCCGCAAGCTGTACGCCGCCCGTCCGGATATCCAGATCAGCTCTGATTTTATCGTCGGCTTCCCGGGTGAAAGTACTCAGGACTTCGAGCAGACCATGAAGCTGATTGGCGAGGTGAATTTCGATGTCAGCTTTAGCTTTATCTTCTCCGCCCGTCCCGGCACGCCCGCGGCGGATATGGTGGACGATGTCCCCGAAGAAGACAAAAAGCAGCGTCTGTATATTCTGCAGGAGCGCATCAACCAGCAGGCGACGGCCTGGAGCCGCCGTATGCTCGGCACCACTCAGCGTATTCTGGTCGAAGGCACCTCGCGTAAGAGCATTATGGAGCTCTCCGGCCGCACCGAGAATAACCGCGTGGTGAACTTTGAAGGCTCGCCGGATATGATCGGCAAGTTTGTTGATGTTGAGATCGTCGATGTCTACACCAACTCTCTGCGCGGTAAAATCGTGCGCACGGAGGAAGAGATGGGCCTGCGCATCGTCGAGTCACCGGCATCGGTGATTGCCCGTACCCGCAAAGAGAACGAGCTGGGCGTAGGCATTTATCAGCCATAGTCCGTCGGCCTGTCCGTCCGGGCAGGCCTTGTTTTTCCTCTCTTCCACCCACATATTTCGCCTGATGCTTGCGACTTTTCCCTGTGGCGTGAATAATTTCCCGACAGGCCCGAAGAGATTGCCCGACGGCAAACCTGCCGCCCGGCGAGACATGTATAAGAGGATAAGTTTGAACATAGAGACGCGTGAATTAACCCTTGAGCCGGCAGACAATTCCCGCCTGCTGAGCCTGTGTGGCCCGTTTGATGACAATATCAAACAGCTGGAGCGGCGACTGGGTATCGACATCAACCGCCGCGATAATTATTTCAAACTGACCGGACGCGAAATTAGCGTTAACGCTGCCGCCGATATTCTGCGCACCCTGTATGTTGATACGGCCCCGATGCGCGGCCAGACCCAGGATATCGCCCCGGAGCAGATCCACCTGGCCATAAAAGAAGCCCGTGTTCTGGAGCAGAGCGCCGACAGCGTGCCGGAGTACGGCAAGGCGGTCAATATTAAGACCAAACGCGGCGTCATTAAGCCGCGCACGCCGAACCAGGCCCAGTACATCGCCAATATTCTCGATCACGATATTACGTTTGGCGTGGGTCCTGCAGGTACCGGTAAAACCTACCTGGCCGTCGCGGCCGCCGTCGATGCGCTGGAGCGCCAGGATGTTCGCCGCATTCTGCTGACCCGTCCGGCGGTTGAAGCCGGTGAGAAACTGGGCTTCCTGCCCGGCGACCTGAGCCAGAAAGTGGACCCGTATCTGCGCCCGCTGTACGACGCCCTGTTTGAGATGCTCGGCTTTGAGAAGGTTGAAAAGCTGATGGAGCGTAACGTGATTGAGGTGGCTCCGCTGGCCTATATGCGCGGTCGTACCCTGAACGACGCCTTTATCATTCTCGATGAGAGCCAGAACACCACCATCGAACAGATGAAGATGTTCCTGACCCGTATCGGCTTTAACTCGAAAGCGGTGATCACCGGCGATATCACTCAGGTTGACCTGCCGCGCAGCACCAAATCCGGCCTGCGTCACGCCATTGAAGTGCTGGCCGAGGTCGATGAAATTAGCTTTAACTTCTTCCACAGCGAAGACGTGGTGCGCCATCCGGTGGTGGCTCGCATCGTTAATGCCTATGAGGCCTGGGAAGAAGCCGATCAAAAACGTAAAGCCGAACTGGCCGCCGAGCGCAAACGCGACGCGCAAGAGCAGGAGCAAAAATGAGTCAGGTGATCCTCGATCTACAGCTGGCCTGTGAAGATAACAGCGGTCTGCCGACCGAAGCGCAGTTCCAGCACTGGCTGGATGCGGTGATCCCCCAGTTCCAGGAAGAGTCAGAAGTGACGATTCGCCTGGTGGATAACGCAGAAAGCCATGAGCTGAACCTGACCTACCGTGGCAAGGATAAGCCGACCAACGTGCTCTCCTTCCCGTTCGAAGCGCCGCCGGGTATTGAACTGCCTCTGCTGGGCGATTTAATTATCTGCCGTCAGGTGGTCGAGCAGGAAGCGCAGGAACAGGGTAAGCCGCTGGAGGCCCACTGGGCGCATATGACGGTGCACGGCAGCCTCCATCTGCTGGGTTACGATCATATTGAAGATGAAGAAGCGGAAGAGATGGAAGGCCTTGAGACAGAGATAATGCTTGCTCTGGGCTATGAGGATCCGTACATTTCCGAGAAGGAATAAGCCCCGGCTTATGACAGACTCTGAATTCGGGCCGTTCGCGGTCCGAAACAGAGCAAAAAATTGCCGTCCGGCGCTGAGTTTACGCGCGACGTGCGCAAATTAACCCACATGAGAACCCATACGACGCCATGAGCGACGACAATTCCCACAGTAGCGACAACCTGACCACTAAAAAGGGCTTTTTCTCCCTGTTACTGAGCCAGCTTTTTCACGCCGAGCCTAAAAACCGCGAAGAGCTGCTGGCACTGATCCGCGACTCCGGACAAAACGAGCTTATCGACGAGGATACCCGCGATATGCTTGAAGGGGTAATGGATATTGCGGACCAGCGCGTTCGTGACATCATGATCCCCCGCTCCCAGATGATCACCCTGAAACGCAACCAGACCCTCGACGAGTGTCTTGATGTGATCATCGAGTCTGCTCACTCCCGATTCCCGGTAATCAGCGAAGATAAAGACCATATTGAAGGCATTCTGATGGCCAAGGATCTGCTGCCGTTTATGCGCAGCGATGCCGAAGCCTTCAGCATGGAAAAAGTGCTACGCCCGGCGGTTGTCGTGCCGGAAAGCAAGCGGGTTGACCGCATGCTGAAAGAGTTTCGCTCCCAGCGTTACCATATGGCTATCGTTATCGACGAGTTCGGCGGCGTTTCCGGCCTGGTGACCATTGAAGATATCCTTGAGCTGATCGTCGGCGAAATCGAAGACGAGTACGACGACGAGGAAGATATCGACTTCCGCCAGCTCAGCCGCCACACCTGGACGGTACGCGCTCTGGCACCGATTGAAGACTTTAACGAGAGCTTCGGTACCCGCTTTAGCGACGAAGAAGTCGATACCATCGGCGGTCTGGTGATGCAGGCGTTTGGCCATCTGCCGGCGCGTGGCGAATCCATCGACATTGATGGTTACCAGTTCAAAGTTGCGATGGCCGACAGCCGCCGTATTATTCAGGTTCATGTCAGAATTCCGGACGATTCTCCGCAACCTAAACTGGACGAGTAGTGTAAATGGCATTTGCCCACGTCTTTGAACGCCAGCGCGTACGACTGCTGCTGGCGCTGATCCTTGGAGCCAGCGGAACGCTGGCTTTTTCTCCTTATGACTTCTGGCCCGCCGCCCTTATCTCCCTGATGGGGCTGCAGGCGCTGACGCTGAACCGTCGGCCGCTGCAGAGCGCGGCGATTGGCTACGCCTGGGGTATGGGGCTGTTTGGCAGCGGCATTAACTGGGTGTACGTCAGTATCGCCCAGTTTGGCGGTATGCCCGAAGCCGTCAATATCTTCCTGGTGGTGCTGCTGGCCGCGTATTTGTCGCTCTACACCGGGCTGTTTGCCGGTGTGCTGGCGAGACTGTGGCCGAAGACTCACTGGGTGCGTCTGGCCGTGGCAGCGCCGGTGGTGTGGCAGCTCACCGAATTCCTGCGCGGCTGGATCCTGACCGGCTTCCCGTGGCTGCAGTTTGGCTATAGCCAGATTGACGGCCCGCTGAAGGGACTGGCACCGGTCATGGGCGTGGAGGCGATCACCTTCCTGCTGATGATGGTCAGCGGCCTGCTGGTGCTGGCAATGGCAACCCGCAGCTGGCGTCCGCTGGCGGCTGCCGTCGTGCTGTTCGCCCTGCCCTGGCCGCTGCGCTATATCCAGTGGTTTACGCCGGTACCGGAACGCACCACTCAGGTGTCGCTGGTGCAGGGCAATATTGCCCAGTCGCTGAAATGGGATGAAGACCAGCTGATGAATACGCTGCGGACCTATCTCGACGCCACGCGTCCGGAGATGGGTAAATCCCAGCTGATTATCTGGCCCGAGTCGGCCATTTCCGACCTCGAGATGAACCAGCAGCAGTTCCTCGCCATGCTGAACAATGAGCTGATTGCCAGCAACAGCTCCCTGATTACCGGTATCGTCGATGCGCGGCTGAATAAGCAAAACCGTTACGACACGTACAATACGATTATCACGCTCGGCAAGGATAATCCTTACAGCTACGCCTCCCGTAATCGCTATTACAAGAACCATCTGGTGCCGTTCGGTGAGTTTGTGCCGCTGGAATCACTGCTGCGCCCGCTGGCGCCGTTCTTCGACCTGCCGATGTCCTCCTTTAGCCGTGGCGGCTACGTGCAGCCTGCGCTTTCTGTCCACGGCTTTAAGCTAACGGCCGCCATCTGCTACGAGATTATTCTCGGCGAGCAGGTACGCGATAACTTCCGCCCGGACACGGATTTCCTGCTGACTATCTCCAACGATGCCTGGTTCGGCAAATCCATCGGTCCGTGGCAGCATTTCCAGATGGCGCGGATGCGCTCTCTGGAGCTGGCGCGTCCGCTGCTGCGCAGCACCAACAACGGTATTACCGCTGTGATCGGTCCGCAGGGCGAAGTCCAGGCGATGATCCCGCAGTTTACGCGTCAGGTGCTGACGACTACGGTTACCCCGACCACCGGCATTAGCCCCTATGCCCGGACCGGAAACTGGACCGTCTGGGCGCTGACCCTGCTGATGGGCTTTGCTGCCCTGCTGCTGAGCCTGCGCCAGCGCCGCCGTTAAGTCCCCGCTTTACCCGCGCCGTCCGGCGCGGGTCTTCTCAAAAAAATTTCACTCTGGCACGCCAATTGCTTAATTCAAACTGGAATTAATAAATTGCGCGAATGCTCACACGCACGCACCACCGGAGCGCATCCCCGGCACCAATATGGTGCATGGACAGATTTTTGCCTCTGAATGGTGCGGAGCACTTCGCAAAAATAAACAATATAGCAGCAAAATCTTTACATTAAGCCAAACTAGATGTTAACAAACGGGTACAACACTGCACGCTAAAGTTGCAGACCATAACAACACAACACTCACAATGGGTATCAACGCGTTCCTGACGCTGACGATAAAGGAGCTGGAGTTATGCAATTACGTAAACTAGCCACAGCAATGCTGGTGATGGGGATCTCTGCCGGCGTAGTCCATGCAGAAGATGCACCTGCAGCAGGCAGCACCCTGGATAAAATCGCCAAAAACGGCGTGATTGTCGTTGGGCACCGCGAATCCTCCGTACCGTTCTCCTATTACGACAACCAGCAGAAAGTGGTGGGTTACTCTCAGGATTACTCCAACGCTATCGTTGAAGCCGTCAAAAAGAAACTCAACAAACCGGATCTGCAGGTCAAACTGATCCCAATCACTTCTCAGAACCGTATTCCGCTGCTGCAGAACGGCACCTTCGATTTTGAGTGTGGCTCCACCACCAACAACCTGGAACGTCAGAAACAGGCCGCCTTCTCGAATACTATCTTCGTGGTGGGTACCCGTCTGCTGGCGAAAAAAGGCGGTGACGTTAAGGACTTCGCGGACCTGAAAGGCAAAGCGGTTGTCGTGACCTCCGGGACCACCTCCGAAGTGCTGCTGCACAAGCTGAATGAAGAGCAGAAAATGGATATGCGCATCATCAGCGCCAAAGATCACGGTGACTCTTTCCGTACTCTGGAGAGCGGTCGCGCCGTGGCCTTTATGATGGATGATGCCCTGCTGGCCGGTGAACGTGCGAAAGCCAAGAAACCGGACAACTGGGAGATCGTCGGCAAGCCGCAGTCGCAGGAAGCCTATGGCTGCATGATGCGTAAAGGCGATGAGTCCTTTAAACAGCTGGTCGATGAAACCATTGCTCAGGCGCAAACCTCCGGCGAAGCGGCAAAATGGTTCGATAAGTGGTTTAAAAACCCGATCCCACCGAAAAACCTGAACATGAACTTTGCCCTCTCTGATGAGATGCAGGCACTGTTCAAAACACCAAACGACAAGGCTCTTAACTAATTAAAACCATTAGGGGCGGGTTCTCCTGCCCTCTCGATTGTAGAAGCAGCGCGGACAGACTATACGTCGGGTGGTCGTTCCCCACCCGGCGCGAAAGAAGTGAGCTCTTCAGACAATCTTCGAGGGTAGCGTCTGCTACCCTTTTTTTTCCGGAGTAGATTTATGTCAATAGACTGGAACTGGGGGATCTTCCTGCAACAGGCCCCGTTCGGTAACACCACCTACCTGGGCTGGCTTTGGAGCGGTTTCCAGGTCACCGTAGCCCTTTCGATAACCGCCTGGATCATCGCTTTCCTTGTCGGTTCCCTGTTCGGCATTCTGCGCACCGTACCTAACCGTTTCCTGTCCGGGATCGGCACCTGCTACGTTGAGCTGTTCCGTAACGTTCCGTTAATCGTCCAGTTCTTCACCTGGTATCTGGTGGTACCTGAACTGCTGCCGGAAGATATCGGCATGTGGTTTAAGGCAGAACTTGACCCCAATATTCAGTTCTTCGTCTCGTCGATGATCTGCCTGGGGCTGTTTACCGCCGCCCGCGTCTGCGAGCAGGTACGCGCCGCCATCGAGTCTCTGCCGCGTGGACAAAAAAATGCCGCGCTGGCGATGGGGCTGACGCTGCCGCAGGCCTATCGCTATGTGCTGCTGCCGAACGCCTACCGGGTGATTGTGCCGCCGATGACCTCGGAGATGATGAACCTGGTGAAAAACTCCGCCATCGCCTCGACCATTGGTCTGGTGGATATGGCGGCGCAGGCGGGAAAACTGCTGGATTATTCCGCTCACGCCTGGGAATCTTTTACCGCCATCACCCTGGCGTATGTGGTGATTAACGCTTTCATAATGCTGGTAATGACCCTGGTGGAACGCAAAGTTCGCCTGCCTGGCAATCTGGGGGGCAAATAATGTACGAGTTTGACTGGAGTTCCATCGTTCCCTCGATGCCCTATCTGTTCGCCGGACTGCTGGTGACGCTGAAAATTACGGTCATTGCCGTGATTGTGGGTATCGTCTGGGGAACCCTGCTGGCGGTCATGCGTATGTCGAGCTTTAAACCGCTCGCCTGGTTCGCAACTGCCTACGTTAACGTTTTCCGTTCCATCCCGCTGGTGATGGTCCTGCTGTGGTTCTATCTGATCGTCCCCGGCCTGCTGCAGGATGTGCTGGGACTGTCGCCGAAAAACGATATCCGCCTGATTTCAGCGATGGTGGCCTTCTCGATGTTTGAAGCCGCCTACTACTCTGAAATTATTCGCGCCGGGATCCAGAGTATCTCTCGCGGGCAGTCCAGCGCCGCGCTGGCGCTGGGAATGACCCACTGGCAGTCGATGAAGCTGATCATTCTGCCTCAGGCGTTTCGCGCCATGGTGCCGCTGCTGCTCACTCAGGGGATCGTCCTGTTCCAGGATACTTCGCTGGTGTATGTGCTTAGCCTGGCCGACTTCTTCCGCACCGCTTCCACCATTGGTGAGCGCGACGGAACCCAGGTTGAGATGGTCCTGTTTGCGGGTGCGATCTATTTCGCTATTAGTTTAAGTGCATCGCTGTTGGTCAGCTGGTTGAAGAAAAGGACAGTTTAATGATAACCCTGAAGAATGTTTCTAAATGGTATGGTCACTTTCAGGTGCTGACCGACTGCTCAACGGAAGTGAAGAAAGGTGAAGTTGTGGTGGTCTGCGGCCCTTCCGGCTCCGGTAAGTCGACGCTGATTAAAACGGTCAATGGTCTGGAACCGGTACAGAAAGGCGAGATTATCGTTAACGGTACCGAGGTGAACAACAAAAAGACCAACCTGGCGGAGCTGCGCTCCCATGTCGGGATGGTGTTCCAGCATTTCGAGCTGTTCCCGCACCTGTCGATCATTGAAAACCTGACGCTGGCGCAGGTAAAAGTGCTTAAGCGCGATAAAGCTGCCGCCCGTGAAAAGGCGCAGAAGCTCCTTGAACGCGTCGGCCTTTCCGCTCATGCCAGTAAATATCCGGCCCAGCTCTCCGGCGGCCAGCAGCAGCGTGTGGCAATTGCCCGCGCCCTCTGTATGGATCCGGTGGCGATGCTGTTTGACGAACCCACCTCGGCGCTCGATCCGGAAATGATCAACGAGGTTCTGGACGTGATGGTCGAGCTGGCAAACGAAGGGATGACCATGATGGTGGTGACCCACGAAATGGGCTTTGCCCGTAAAGTGGCTAACCGGGTGATCTTTATGGATGAGGGGAAAATCGTTGAGGATGCGGATAAAGACGCCTTCTTCGACAGCCCGAAATCCGACCGCGCCAAAGACTTCCTCGCCAAGATCCTGCACTAAAACAGAGATGGCGCGCGTGATGCGCGCCATCTGCTGACTCAGGGCTCAAACGCCCGACGGTGAAAATGATCGTGGCCGCACTTCGGACAGAGCGGCAGCACATCCGGCGTATAGACCGCCAGGTGAAAATGGCACTTCTCGCACACCAGATTGCCCAGCCCGACAACCTCGCCGCTGTGATAAACCCCGTGATGATTAAGATCCTGGAACACCTCGCGCCACTCCAGCTGGGTTTTATCGGTAATATCCGCCAGCTCCTGCCAGATACTCTCCTTAATGACGCGTAAAAACACGCTGTCAGTCAGTTCGTCCTGGCTTTCGCCGTAGCTGCGGGCAAACTCCTCCAGATCCCGGCGAATAGCCCGGGTCAGCTCGTCGATTTCGGTGCGGGTTAACTCACCGGTCTGGCTGACACGCTGACGCGCCTGCTCCACCAGCGCATCAATATCCCGTTCACCATTACGCAGACGTTCGGTGAATGTCGCCACCAGTTCACGATAAAATTGAGCAACCTTGTTCATCATTTCGTCTCCCGGGTCGTTAACTCTCTCTAATGATAGACGTTATTTCTGCCCCGCTTTGTCAGCCCGCCCACAGACCGGGTAAATTTTTGTATCCGCGGCTCTCGTCAGATTTCATCTCAGCCGGTGCGAAAGGCTGTTTTGACGCGGTGGTTTGGGCTATGCTATGCGGATCTGCAATACCACATCTCATTGGCTACCGCTGGTAGCCGTATTTGAAAACAGGACCACTGGCTGCCATGCAAGAGCAATACCGCCCGGAAGAGATAGAATCCAAAGTACAGCTTCACTGGGAAGAGAAGCGCACCTTCGAAGTCACCGAAGACGACAGCAAAGAAAAATACTATTGCCTGTCGATGCTCCCCTATCCTTCTGGCCGACTACACATGGGCCACGTGCGTAACTACACCATCGGCGACGTGATCTCTCGCTATCAGCGTATGCTGGGCAAAAACGTCCTGCAGCCGATCGGCTGGGATGCATTCGGTCTGCCGGCGGAAGGCGCGGCGGTAAAAAACAACACCGCACCGGCTCCCTGGACCTACGACAATATCGCGTACATGAAAAACCAGCTCAAAATGCTGGGTTTTGGCTACGACTGGAGCCGCGAGCTGGCAACCTGCACCCCGGAATACTACCGCTGGGAGCAGAAGTTCTTTACCGAGCTGTTTAAAAAAGGCCTGGTCTACAAAAAGACCTCTGCGGTTAACTGGTGCCCGAACGACCAGACCGTACTGGCTAACGAACAGGTTATCGACGGCTGCTGCTGGCGCTGCGACACCAAAGTTGAGCGTAAAGAGATCCCGCAGTGGTTTATCAAAATCACCGCCTACGCCGACGAACTGCTGAACGATCTGGACAACCTCGACCACTGGCCGGACACCGTCAAGACCATGCAGCGCAACTGGATCGGCCGTTCTGAAGGGGTGGAAATCACCTTTAAGGTTGAGAACAGCGACCAGACGCTGACCGTCTACACCACCCGTCCTGACACCTTTATGGGCGCGACCTACCTGGCCGTTGCCGCCGGTCATCCGCTGGCGCAGCAGGCTGCCGCCGGGAAACCGGAGCTGGCTGCCTTTATCGACGAATGCCGCAACACCAAGGTGGCAGAAGCCGATATGGCGACCATGGAGAAAAAAGGCGTCGATACCGGCATCAAAGCGATTCACCCGCTGACCGGCGAAACCGTCCCGGTCTGGGCAGCAAACTTTGTTCTGATGGAGTACGGCACGGGTGCAGTAATGGCCGTTCCGGGCCACGATCAGCGCGACTACGAGTTTGCCAGCAAATACAGCCTGGCGATCAAGCCGGTTATTCTGGCCGTCGACGGCAGCGAGCCGGATCTCTCCGCTCAGGCGCACACCGAGAAAGGCACGCTGTTTAACTCAGGCGAGTTCAACGGTCTGGACCACAGCGCAGGCTTTAACGCCATCGCCGACAAACTGGCCGCAATGGGTGCCGGTGAGCGCAAGGTTAATTATCGCCTGCGCGACTGGGGCGTTTCCCGTCAGCGTTACTGGGGCGCACCGATCCCGATGGTGACCCTGGAAGACGGTACCGTGGTACCGACGCCGGAAGACCAGCTGCCGGTGATCCTGCCGGAAGACGTGGTGATGGACGGCATTACCAGCCCGATTAAAGCCGACCCGGAGTGGGCGAAAACCACCGTTAACGGTCAGCCGGCGCTGCGTGAAACCGATACCTTCGACACCTTTATGGAGTCTTCCTGGTACTACGCACGTTACACCTGCCCGCAGTACGACAAAGGCATGCTGGACCCGAAAGCGGCCAACTACTGGCTGCCGGTGGATATCTACATTGGCGGTATCGAACACGCCATCATGCACCTGCTCTACTTCCGCTTCTTCCACAAGCTGATGCGCGATGCGGGGATGGTGAACTCTGACGAACCGGCAAAACAGCTGCTGTGTCAGGGTATGGTGCTGGCCGATGCCTTCTACTACCTCGGCGAGAGCGGCGAGCGTAACTGGGTTTCCCCGAAAGATGCCCTCGTTGAGCGCGACGAGAAAGGCCGTATCATTAAGGCCAAAGACGCTGACGGCCATGAGCTGGTGTATACCGGCATGAGCAAAATGTCCAAATCGAAGAACAACGGCATCGACCCGCAGGAAATGGTCGAGCGTTACGGCGCGGATACCGTTCGTCTGTTTATGATGTTCGCCTCTCCGGCGGATATGACCCTCGAATGGCAGGAATCCGGTGTGGAAGGCGCAAACCGCTTCCTGAAACGCGTCTGGAAGCTGGTTTACGAGCACACGTCCCAGGGCCCGGTCAGCCCGCTGAATGTCAGCGCGCTGAGCGAAGATCAGCAGGCGCTGCGTCGCGACGTTCATAAAACTATCGCCAAAGTGACCGATGATGTTGGCCGTCGTCAGACCTTTAACACCGCGATTGCAGCCGTGATGGAGCTGATGAACAAACTGGCAAAAGCACCGCAGGAGAGCGAGCAGGACCGCGCTCTGATGCAGGAAGCGCTGCTGGCCGTTGTACGTATGCTTAACCCGTTCACGCCGCACGTGAGCTTTACCCTGTGGGCAACCCTGGGCGGTGAAGGCGACGTTGATAACGCACCGTGGCCGGTGGCGGATGAAAGCGCAATGGTAGAAAACACTACCCTGGTGGTGGTTCAGGTCAACGGCAAAGTCCGCGGTAAAATTACCGTTGCGATTGATGCCACTGAAGAGCAGGTCCGTGAGCGTGCTGGCCAGGAACCTCTGGTGGCGAAGTATCTTGAGGGCGTTACCCTGCGTAAAGTGATTTACGTACCGGGCAAACTGCTCAATCTGGTTGTTGGTTAAGCGCGGGAGGAAGCGTGCGACATCTGGCTACAATGTTGTTGTCTCTGGTGGTGCTGGTCACCGCCGGATGTGGCTGGCACCTGCGTAGCACCACGCAGGTTCCGGAAACCATGAAAACCATGATCCTGGATAGCGGCGATCCGAACGGTCCGTTTACCCGGGCGGTACGTGAACAGCTGCGCCTTAATGGCGTCGAGGTTCTGGAAAAAGGCTCAACCCGTCAGGACGTTCCGTCCCTGCGGCTGGGCGGCGCGTCTGTCGCCAGAGACACCGCGTCCATTTTCCGCGACGGCCGTACCGCTGAATATCAGATGGTGATGGCGGTTTCCGCGTCGGTGCTGATCCCGGGGCATGATATTTACCCTATCAGCACCAAAGTCTGGCGCTCGTTCTTCGATAACCCGCAGACCGCGCTGGCCAAAAACGCCGAGCAAACCATGATCATCAACGAGATGTATATCAAAGCGGCGGAACAGCTGATCCGTCAGTTGCCAAGCGTGAAAGTCGCTGATGCCGAAGCCACACGCGAGGAAGCCGCTCCGGCTCCAGCGCGTGTCTCCGCAACGCTGGGTAACTGATGATTCGGCTGTACCCTGAACAACTCCGCGCGCAGCTCAATGAAGGGCTGCGCGCGGCGTATCTGCTGCTCGGTAATGACCCGCTGCTTCTGCAGGAAAGCCAGGATGCGGTGCGTGAAATTGCCGCGACCCATGACTTTACTGAACATCATCAGTGCGTGCTGGATACCAGCACGGACTGGTCATCCCTTTTTGCGCTGAGCCAGGCCATGAGCCTGTTCGCCAGCCGCCAGACCCTGACGCTCACCCTGCCGGATAACGGTCCTAATGCCGCGATTGGCGAACAGCTGACCACGCTTATCGGCATGCTGCATGACGATCTGCTGCTGATCGTTCGCGGCAATAAGCTGACCAAAGCCCAGGAAAATGCCGCCTGGTTTTCCGCTCTGGCAAATCGTGCTGTGCTGGTGACCTGCCAGACGCCGGAACAGGCGCAGCTGCCGCGCTGGCTGGCGGCGCGGGCAAAACAACACAAGCTCCAGCTTGATGAACCGGCAAGCCAGCTACTCTGTTACTGCTATGAAGGTAACCTGCTGGCGCTCTCTCAGGCGCTGGAACGTCTGGCGCTGCTGTGGCCTGACGGCAAACTGACCCTGCCAAGGGTTGAGCAGGCGGTAAACGATGCTGCCCACTTCACGCCTTTCCACTGGGTGGATGCCCTGCTGGCAGCCAAAAGCAAACGTGCGCTGCATATTCTCCAGCAGCTGCGTCTTGAGGGCGGGGAACCGGTGATCCTGCTGCGTACCCTACAGCGTGAGCTGCTCCTGCTGGTCAATCTCAAGCGCCAGTCCGCCCATACGCCGCTGCGTAGCCTGTTCGATAAGCACCGCGTCTGGCAGAATCGCCGGGGGCTTATCACCGATGCCGTTAACCGCCTCAGCAAAGATCAGCTCCGTCAGGCGGTGAGCTGGCTGACCCGCATCGAACTGACCCTGAAGAAAGATTACGGCCAGTCGGTCTGGGACGAGCTGGAAAGCCTTTCTTTGCTACTCTGTCATAAGGCGCTGGCAGATATCTTTATTGATGGTTGATATGACATCGTTACAGGCACTCTTTGGCGGGACTTTCGATCCCATTCACTATGGTCACCTCACGCCGGTGGAAACTCTGGCAAATCAGGTGGGCCTGTCACGCGTCATTATCATGCCCAACAACGTGCCGCCGCACCGTGCCCAGCCGGAAGCGACCAGCGCCCAGCGTAAGCGGATGGTCGAGCTGGCGATTGCCGATAAGCCGCTGTTCCGCCTGGATGAACGAGAGCTGAAGAACGACGCGCCCTCTTATACGGCGCAGACGCTGCAGGCCTGGCGGGAAGAGCAAGGCCCTGACGCCTCTCTGGCGTTTATTATCGGCCAGGATTCGCTGCTGACGTTCCCCAGCTGGCACAGCTATGAAACGATCCTCGATAACTGTCATCTGATCGTCTGCCGTCGCCCGGGTTACGCAATGACCATGCCCGAAGAGGTGCACCAGCAGTGGCTGGAACGGCATCTGACCCGCGATATGGAAGATCTGCACCGGCTCCCGGCAGGTAAAATCTGGCTGGCGGAAACCCCGTGGCTGGCGATCTCCGCCACGCTGATCCGCGAGCGGCTGGAGCAACACGAAGCCTGCGACGATCTGCTCCCGCAGGCGGTGCTCGACTATATCAATGCCGAAGGGCTATACCGCTAAAACCTGTTCAAACGCCTCCACCAGACGGTCATTTTCCCCCGCGCTACGCACTGCCACCCGAAAATAGCGCTCGTCCAGCCCTGGATAGTTGGCGCAGCTACGGATCAGCACATGCTGCTCCAGCAGCGCGCGCTGTAGATCCAGCCCCGCCACATCACAGCGCAGAAACAGATAGTTCGCCTGCCCTTCGAGGACCGTTACGCCGGAAAGCGCCCGCAGCCGCTGACAGAGCCGGGGACGTTCGGCGTTAAGCCACCGTAGCGTCGCCTGCTGGTAAGCCTTATCCTCCAGAATCACCTCACCCGCCAGCGCGGCCAGCGCGTTAATGGTCCAGGGCATCTGCCGTTCACGCAGCTGTGCGACCGCCTGCGGATCGCTGTTCAGCAGATAGCCCAGCCGCAGGCCGGGGATGGCGTAGAATTTGGTCAGGGAGCGCAGTACCCAGAGGTGCGGGTTACTGGCAAGATGCGGGATCAACCCGCTGCGATCGGGCAGAAAATCGAGAAAGGCCTCATCCACAATCAGGGCGATATTCAGCTGGCGACAGCGCGCCACAATCTCCAGCAGCAGGCTCTCATCCGGCATCAGGCCGGTAGGATTATTGGGCGTGCACAAAAACAGGCAATCCAGCTCCGCCGTCAGCGCGGGCAGAATCGACTCTGTTAACTGCCAGCCTTCGGCTTCCGTCAGCAAAAACGTCTCAATCTGGCAGTCAACCTGCTGCAGGGCGCGGCGGTATTCAGCAAAGCCCGGCGCAACCAGCATAGCGCGACGCGGGGCCAGCATCTGTACGAGAGTATAAATCACCTCCGTTTCGCCATTGCCCGCCAGCAGCCAGGCGGCAGGCAGCTGATGATGCGCGGCCAGGGCCTGATACAAGCCGGGATAGGCGGGATCCGGATAGCGTTCCAGCAGGTCCATATTCTGACAAAGCGCCTGCTTTAAGGCCCCGGGCATCCCCAGCGGATTAATATTGGCGCTAAAATCCAGCAACTGCTGCGGATCGATGCCCAGCCACGCCGCCGCCTCGCGGATATTGCCCCCGTGGGCGCTGTTCAGCAAAGCCATATTGCCACTCCGGTCAAAAAGGTTATCTTAACGGAAAACGACGACCGGTTAGGGTCGCGAAATCAATTTTATGCTTTCATCAACAGGGAGAAACCTATGCGGCTCTGGCTGGTACGCCACGGCGAAACTGACGCCAACGTAGCGGGCGTGTTTTGCGGTCATGCTCCGGCGGTGCTGACCGCACGCGGAATAGAACAGGCCCGGACGCTGCATACACTCTTGCAGGACGTCACTTTTGACCATGTCTTTTGCAGCGAGCTGGAGCGCGCCCGGCATACCGCCCGGCTGGTGCTGGCCGATACGGCCGTGCCGGTCGAGACGACGTCGCTGCTGAACGAGATGTTTTTTGGTGAGTGGGAGATGCGCCACCATCGCGATCTGGCAGAGGAAGATGTGGAAAACTGGGCGGCCTGGTGTGCGGACTGGGAAAATACCGTTCCGCCCGGCGGCGAGGGGTTTCAGGACTTCAGCACCCGCGTCAGCGAATTTATCGCGCAGCTGGCGCAGCACAGCGAGCGGGAAAATGTGCTTATTGTCAGCCACCAGGGCGTACTCAGCCTGCTGATTGCCCTGCTGCTAAAGATGCCCGCCGCCGCCCTGTGGCATTTTCATCTGGATCAGGGGTGCTGGAGTTTGATCGAACTTAAGGAGGATTTCGCCACCCTGCGCGTGCTGAACAGTCGCGCCAGCGCCTGATTTGCCGTTTTTTCACCCGCAACGACGCCGTCCCATTGACAGACATCGACAGGCTGCTATTCTCCGCAGCCTGTGCGGCCTCGCCCGAGAAATTGTTTTACAAAAATGGCGATGCAATCACACGCCCGGGATGGGATGATAGCCCACTTTCCCGAGCCCATCCGGCAACATTTTGTCCCGAATACGCGAGACTTTCGGGTATACTGTCGGGCTGTTTACTATTGATTAATTTTCAACTCCCCAGGGGGAACACTTGCAGGGTAAAGAACTCCAGGATTTTGTTATCGACAAAATAGATGACCTGAAAGGTCAGGACATCATCGCTATCGACGTTAAGGGTAAGTCCAGCATCACGGATTGCATGGTTATCTGTACCGGCACCTCCAGCCGCCACGTTGCTTCTATTGCCGATCATGTGGTGCAGGAATCCCGCGCTTCAGGGCTGCTGCCGCTGGGCGTTGAAGGCCAGGCCATCGCTGACTGGGTCGTTGTCGATCTGGGAGACGTCATCGTCCACGTGATGCAGGAAGAGAGCCGTCGTCTGTACGAGCTGGAAAAACTCTGGGGTTAATGCGTGAAGCTTCAGCTGGTCGCCGTCGGCGCTAAAATGCCCGACTGGGTACAAACCGGTTTTACCGAGTACCTGCGACGCTTTCCGAAAGATATGCCGTTTGAACTGATCGAGATCCCGGCGGGAAAGCGCGGCAAAAACGCCGATATTAAACGCATTCTTGAAAAAGAAGGCGAGCTGATGCTGGCCGCCGCGGGCAAGAACCGCATCGTGACCCTCGATATCCCGGGGAAACCCTGGGATACGCCGCAGCTGGCCAATGAACTGGAGCGGTGGAAGATGGACGGCCGCGACGTCAGCCTGCTGATTGGCGGTCCTGAAGGTTTGTCGCCCGCCTGTAAAGCGGCGGCGGAACAAAGTTGGTCACTCTCCGCGTTGACCCTTCCCCACCCGCTGGTGCGGGTGCTGGTTGCGGAGAGCCTGTATCGGGCGTGGAGCATCACCACTAACCACCCTTACCACCGCGAGTAATGATGACAAGGGTAGATTAAGCAGCGGATGAAATTACAGAATTCTTTTCGCGACTATACCGCAGAATCCGCGCTCTTCGTGCGTCGGGCGCTGGTCGCCTTTGCCGGGATCGTCGTGCTGACCGGCGTGCTGATCGCCAACCTCTACAATCTGCAAATCGTCCGCTTTACCGACTACCAGACGCGCTCCAATGAAAACCGCATCAAGCTGGTGCCCATCGCACCCAGCCGCGGCATTATTTACGATCGCAACGGCATCCCGCTGGCGCTGAACCGCACCATCTATCAGGTAGAGATGATGCCGGAGAAGGTCGATAACATTCAGCAAACGCTGGAAGACCTGCGCAGCGTGGTCGATCTGACCGATGATGATATCGCCAATTTCAAAAAAGAGCGTTCACGCTCGCACCGTTTCACCTCTATCCCGGTTAAAACTAACCTGACGGAAATCCAGGTCGCACGTTTCGCGGTGAACCAGTATCGCTTCCCGGGTGTGGAAGTTAAAGGCTACAAGCGCCGCTACTACCCGTATGGCTCCGCCCTGACCCACGTGATTGGCTACGTGTCGAAAATCAACGACCGCGACGTCGAACGCCTGGATAAAGACGGCAAGCTGGCGAACTATGCGGCGACCCACGATATCGGCAAGCTGGGTATCGAGCGCTACTATGAAGAGATGCTCCATGGTCAGACCGGCTATGAAGAGGTCGAGGTCAACAACCGCGGACGCGTGATCCGCCAGCTGAAAGAAGTGCCGCCGCAGGCCGGGTTCGATATCCGACTGACCATCGATGTGAATTTACAGACCTATATTGAAACATTGCTGGAAGGCAGCCGTGCCGCCGTCGTGGTCACCGATCCACGCACCGGCGGTATTCTGGCGCTGGTATCGACCCCCAGCTACAACCCGAACCTGTTTGTTGATGGCATCTCCACGAAAGACTACAAAGGCCTACTGGACGATCCCAATACGCCGTTGATTAACCGTGCGACCCAGGGTGTCTACCCGCCGGCCTCCACGGTGAAGCCGTTTGTTGCCGTCTCGGCACTGACAACCGGCGTAATTAACCATAATACGACCCTGTTTGACCCCGGCTGGTGGCAGCTGCCCGGCTCCGAAAAGCGCTATCGCGACTGGAAAAAATGGGGCCACGGCCGTCTGAATATCACCAAATCCCTGGAAGAGTCGGCGGATACCTTCTTCTACCAGGTCGCCTACGATATGGGTATCGACCGCCTGTCTGAGTGGATGGGCAAGTTTGGCTACGGCCATTACACCGGTATCGATCTTTCGGAAGAACGTTCCGGTAATATGCCTACCCGCGAATGGAAGCTGAAACACGTTAAGAAGCCCTGGTACCAGGGCGACACCATTCCGGTGGGGATCGGCCAGGGCTACTGGACGGCGACGCCGCTGCAGATGAACAAAGCCCTGGTCACTCTGATTAACGACGGGGTGGTCAAAGTTCCGCACCTGATGATGAGTACCGTCCAGGACGGAAAACAGGTGCCGTGGAAGCAGGCGGAACAAACCACCATTGGCGATATTCACTCCGGCTTCTGGGAGATCGCCAAAGACGGTATGTACGGCGTGGCTAACCGGGCCAACGGTACCGGGCATAAATACTTTGCCAGCGCGCCCTATAAAATTGCCGCCAAGTCAGGTACTGCTCAGGTTTACGGCCTTAAGGCCAACGAAACCTATAACGCCCATAAGATAGCGGAACGCCTGCGCGACCATAAGCTGATGACGGCATTTGCCCCTTACGACAAACCCCAGGTCGCCGTGGCGATCATCCTTGAGAACGGCGGCGTAGGGCCGGCGGTCGGTACCATCATGCGTCAGATCCTCGATCACATCATGCTGGGTGATAACAACACGGATTTACCGGATGAAAACCCAGCCACGGCGGCGGCGGAGGATTAATGACCATGACGGATAACCGCAACAAAAAGTCTCTGTGGGATAAAATCCATATCGACCCTCTCTTTCTGCTGATTATTCTCGCGCTGCTGGTGTACAGCTCGCTGGTTATCTGGAGCGCCAGCGGCCAGGATATCGGCATGACCGAACGTAAGATTGGTCAGATTGCCATCGGCCTGGTGGTGATGGTGGTGATGGCGCAGATCCCGCCCCGGGTTTATGAAGGCTGGGCGCCCTATCTCTATATCGTCTGCGTGATCCTGCTGATTGCCGTTGATGCATTCGGGGCCATTTCAAAAGGCGCACAGCGCTGGCTGGATCTGGGTATCATTCGTTTCCAGCCCTCGGAAATCGCCAAAATAGCCGTACCGCTGATGGTGGCGCGCTTTATTAACCGCGATGTCTGCCCACCGTCGCTGAAAAATACCGCTATCGCGCTGGTACTGATTTTTATGCCCACGCTGCTGGTTGCCGCTCAGCCTGACCTCGGCACCTCGATTCTGGTCGCGCTTTCCGGCCTCTTCGTGCTGTTCTTATCCGGCCTGAGCTGGCGGTTGATCGGCATTGCGGCCCTGCTGCTGGCGGCCTTTATTCCGATTCTGTGGTTCTTCCTGATGCACGATTACCAGCGTCAGCGCGTCATGATGCTGCTGGATCCGGAATCCGATCCGCTCGGCGCGGGCTATCATATTATTCAGTCCAAAATTGCTATCGGCTCCGGCGGCTTCGGTGGCAAAGGCTGGCTGCACGGTACGCAGTCGCAGCTGGAGTTCCTTCCTGAACGCCATACGGACTTTATCTTTGCCGTTCTGGCGGAGGAGCTCGGGCTGGTGGGTATTCTGATCCTGCTGGCGCTCTATCTGCTGCTGATTATGCGCGGGCTGTGGATTGCCGCCCACGCGCAGACCACCTTTGGCCGGGTAATGGCCGGTGGCCTGATGCTGATTTTATTCGTTTATGTCTTCGTGAATATTGGTATGGTGAGCGGTATTCTGCCGGTTGTAGGGGTGCCCCTGCCGCTGGTGAGTTACGGAGGCTCAGCGCTCATCGTACTCATGGCCGGGTTTGGTATCATCATGTCGATACACACCCACAGAAAAATGCTGTCGAAAAGTGTGTAAGAGGTACGCAATGCGTAAACAATGGCTCGGAATCTGTGTCGCGGCGGGACTGCTGGCGGCCTGTACCAGTGATGATGGCCAGCAGCAGACCGCTGTGGCACCGCAACCTGCGGTATGTAACGGTCCGATAGTCGAAATCAGCGGCGCGGAGCCTCGCTTTGAGCCTCTGAACGCCACGGCCAACCAGGATTATCAGCGCGACGGTAAAAACTACAAAATCGTGCAGGATGCCTCCCGCTTCAGCCAGGCCGGTTTCGCCGCAATTTATGACGCCGAGCCGGGCAGCAACCTGACCGCCTCCGGTGAAATGTTTGACGCCGCAGCGCTGACGGCGGCGCACCCGACGCTGCCGATCCCAAGCTATGCCCGCATCACCAACCTGGCGAACGGGCGTATGCTCGTGGTACGCATCAACGATCGCGGCCCCTACGGCAATGACCGGGTTATTTCCCTCTCCCGTGCCGCCGCCGATCGCCTGAACAACTCGAACAATACCAAGGTGCGGATCGACCCGATTATCGTGGCCCAGGATGGCAGCATGTCCGGCCCGGGAACCGTCTGTACCACTATCGCCAAACAAACCTACGCGCTGCCAGCGCGTCCGGATTTAGCCGGCGGTATGGGCAGCGTCTCCTCCGCACCGCAGGCGATGCAGCCGCAGGGCGACGTTCGCGAGATCAGTAATTCGACGCTGCAAAGCGAAGACAGCGCTGGCGCTCCGGTCAGAAGCAGCGGTTTTCTCGGTGCCCCGACCACGCTGAATACCGGCGTACTGGAAAGCAGTGAGCCCGCAGCACCGGCTGCCGCTACGCCAGTGGTCGCAACGCAGAACGCGCCGATTACGGCACCGGGTTCCGTTCAGGGTGCCGTTCCTGCTGCTGCCCCCGCCGCTCAGACAGCAGCACCTGCCGCAGCACCGGCGGCTGCCGGTAGCCTGGTGGTCCAGGTTGGCGCCGTCAGCGATCAAGGCCGTGCCCAACAGTTCCAGCAGCGCTTAAGCCAGCAGTTCTCTGCGCCGGGACGCGTGGTACAGAACGGTGCGGTCTGGCGTATCCAACTGGGGCCGTTTAGCAGCAAGGCCGAAGCCAGCGCGCTACAGCAGCGCCTGCAAAGCGAAGCGCAGCTGCAGTCGTTTGTGGCCAGCGCCAACTGATTTACGTACGCATCTGAGATTGTCAATTTCTGTAAGTGACGTTAACAAAGTCATGCGCAATCTCAGATGCCCGCCTGTATAGCATTTGCTATAGTAGGGCACTTTTTTTAACTCCATCACGGATGTCGTTGTTCTGACCATGAAGACCACTTTCTCTGCTCGTTTTGTGCAGCGCCTGGCGCTCACCACGGCTCTCTGTGCCGCAACCAGCGTTGCGTATGCCGATGACCTGAATATCAAAACCATGATCCCGGGTGCGCCGCAAATCGACGCAGAATCCTGGATCCTGATCGACTACAACTCCGGCAAGGTTCTGGCAGAGCAGAATGCGGACGCGCGCCGCGATCCCGCCAGCCTGACAAAAATGATGACCAGCTACGTTATCGGTCAGGCCATGAAAGCCGGTAAGTTCAAAGAGAGCGACCTGGTGACCATCGGCAACGACGCCTGGGCCACCGGCAACCCGGTCTTCAAAGGCTCCTCCCTGATGTTCCTGAAGCCGGGCATGCAGGTGCCGGTTTCGCAGCTGATCCGCGGTATTAACCTGCAGTCGGGCAACGATGCCTGCGTAGCGATGGCCGATTTCGTTGCCGGTAGCCAGGATGCGTTTGTCAGCCTGATGAACAGCTACGTTAACGCCCTGGGTCTGCAGAACAGCCACTTCCAGACCGTGCACGGTCTCGATGCCGAAGGTCAGTACAGCTCCGCACGCGATATGGCGTTGATTGGTCAGTCTCTGATCCGCGACGTTCCGGCTGAATACACCATCTACAAAGAGAAAGAGTTCACCTTTAACGGTATCCGTCAGACAAACCGCAACGGTCTGCTGTGGGACAATAGCCTGAACGTTGACGGTATCAAAACCGGCCATACGGACAAAGCGGGCTATAACCTTGTCGCCTCGGCGACCGAAGGCCAGATGCGCCTGATCTCTGCGGTAATGGGCGGACGTACCTTTAAGGGCCGTGAAACCGAAAGTAAAAAGCTGCTGACCTGGGGCTTCCGTTTCTTTGAAACCGTTAACCCGCTGAAAGTGGGCAAAGAGTTCGCGTCTGAACCCGCCTGGTTCGGCGACAGCGACCGTGCGTCTCTGGGCGTGGATAAAGACGTCTATCTGACTATCCCACGCGGCCGCATGAAAGATCTGAAAGCCAGCTATGTGCTGAACAGCAGCGAGCTGCACGCACCGCTGCAGAAAAACCAGGTCGTGGGTACCATTAACTTCCAGCTGGACGGTAAAACTATCGAACAGCGCCCGCTGGTGGTGCTGCAGCAGATCGAAGAAGGCAATTTCTTCGGTAAAATCATCGACTATATCAAGCTGACCTTCCACCACTGGTTCGGTTAATAAATCGCCACTTGAAATAGCGATTTTCATCCCCATATACTTAGCATGACCCAGACTCCTGCCTTTTATGGCAGGAGTCGTTCTTTTTAACGCCGGAGCTGACATGAAAACCAAACTTAACGAACTGCTTGAATTCCCGACTTCCTTTACCTACAAGGTAATGGGCCAGGCGGTGCCCGAGCTGGTTGACCAGGTGGTGGAAGTGGTACAGCGCCACGCGCCGGGTGACTACTCACCGCAGGTGAAACCGAGCAGCAAAGGCAACTACCATTCGGTGTCTATCACTATTACCGCCACGCATATCGAGCAGGTAGAGACTCTGTACGAAGAGCTGGGCAATATTGAAAGCGTCCGTATGGTGCTGTAAGCCTTATCGTTACCCGGCCACGCCGGGTAACCCCTTCCCCGCTGTGATATACTCCCCGACACTCTTTTTATTTCCTCCCCGGAGATACCGTTTTGTTTCAGGATAAAATTCTGGTTCGCCACCTCGGTCAGCAGCCCTACGCACCGATATCCCAGGCGATGCATGAGTTTACCGACACCCGCGATGAAAACACGTTCGATGAGATATGGCTGGTAGAGCATCCCCCGGTTTTCACCCAGGGGCAGGCCGGTAAAGCGGAACATATTCTCGCCACCGGTGATATTCCGGTGATCCAGAGCGATCGCGGCGGCCAGGTGACCTACCACGGCCCGGGCCAGCAGGTCATGTACGTGTTACTGAATCTTAAGCGTCGTAAGCTTGGCGTGCGCGAGCTGGTGACCCTGCTGGAGCAGACCGTGGTTGATACGCTGGCTGAGCTGGGTATTGAAGCCTTCCCGCGTGCCGATGCGCCCGGCGTCTATGTGGGTGAGAAGAAGATTTGCTCTCTCGGCCTGCGTATCCGTAAAGGCTGCTCTTTCCACGGCCTGGCACTCAATATTGCGATGGACCTTTCCCCTTTCCAGCGGATTAATCCCTGCGGCTATGCGGGTATGGAAATGGCGCAGGTCAAGGACTGGGTGGCCGATGCCACGCCGGCCAGTATCGAGCCCATACTGGTTCGTCACTTTCTGACAGGGTTAAATAATCCGCCCCACGAATATATTTCTGGATGATATATCCTGTATGGCGGTCATTTATTATGCAGACCGCCACTGTTTCACCCTTCCCTCTTTACAACCCTGGAAAGATTCTCTATTTTTTCATGGCGGCTTGATTTAATTAATAATAGACACCTGCTCAATACCCTTGAGCGGCAAGGCTGTTGCCGCGCCTGATAAATACCGCTCCGTAAAGCGAGATGCTGATTTATAAGGCAAAAACATTCACCAAAATAATGCGTCAACAACAATAATAACGAGTAATGACGTTTCTACTATTATTTATAATGTGTATGAATTCGGAGAGTCAGCGTGGATTATAATGACCTGCCAGAAAGACGGATTAGCCAGCGTCTCGATGATGACACGCCGCAAATATTTCGCACGCTACGTAATATCGATCTTAATTTGCTGACGATCTTCGAAGCCGTATATGTCCATAAGGGTATCGTTAACGCCGCCAAAATCCTCAACCTGACGCCGTCGGCAATAAGCCAGTCGATTCAGAAACTGCGCACTATTTTTCCCGACCCGCTGTTTATCCGCAAAGGCCAGGGCGTCACGCCGACCGCCTACGCCACGCATCTGCACGACTATATTAGCCAGGGCCTGGAATCGATTCTTGGCGCGCTGGATCTTAGCGGCAGCTATGACAAGCAGCGCACCATTACCATAGGGACGCCGCCTTCGCTGGGGGCAATGCTGATGCCGCCCATTTATAAAGCGGTAAAAGAGAGCTATCCCCACCTGCTGCTGCGCAATACGCCGGTGACGGATGCGGCCACCCAGCTCAGTCAGTTCCAGACGGACCTGATTATCGACAGTCACGTGCACAGCGTGCGCTCGCTGGCCCATCATATCCTCTATAGCGACCCGCTGGTGCTGGTCTGTCGGAAAGGCCATCCGGCGCTACAGGCGCCACTCACGCTGCCGGATCTGGAGCAGTTTCAGCACACGCTGCTGATGCTGGAAGGTCAGGGGCACAGCGACCTGCGTAAGCGTATTCACGATATGTTCCCTGAACGGCAGGTCAGCTTCAGCAGTTACAATATGTTTACGATTGCAGCACTGATTGCCGGTAGCGATTTACTCGGCCTGATGCCGAAGCGTTTCTTCGATCTGTTCAGCCAGTGCTGGCCCCTGCAGACAATCGATTTTTCGCCAGTCAACGAGGAATGCATTGAATTTTCACTACATTATAACAAGCTCAGCCTGCGCGATCCGGTGATTGAAGGCGTCGTCGAGGTGATTCGTCAGGCGCTGTAAGATGTCCCTTTCCTGCCTCGTCCCGCCTGGGCAAACGCATAAACCAACAACTATTTTACATTTTGCCGGGTTCTCAGGCTGCTTTATCACCCCCATCAATGGTATACTGCCGGTCGTTAATTCAAAAATAGTTGATAAATACAACATTACCTTGAATTGAAACGCTTTCCCTCGTTATTGGCAACTGGAACACGCACGTATGAGTAAACCCATTGTGATGGAACGCGGTGTTAAATACCGCGACGCCGATAAAATGGCCCTTATCCCGGTTAAAAACGTGGCAACAGAGCGCGAAGAGCTGTTAAGAAAACCGGAATGGATGAAGATTAAACTTCCGGCAGACTCTTCCCGTATCCAGGGTATCAAGGCCGCGATGCGCAAGAATGGCTTACATTCTGTGTGCGAAGAAGCCTCCTGCCCTAACCTGGCTGAGTGTTTCAACCACGGTACTGCCACCTTTATGATCCTGGGTGCCATCTGTACCCGTCGCTGTCCGTTCTGCGACGTGGCCCACGGCCGCCCGGTCGCACCGGATGCAAACGAGCCGCTGAAGCTGGCTCAGACCATCGCCGATATGGCGCTGCGCTATGTGGTCATTACCTCCGTTGACCGCGATGACCTGCGCGACGGCGGTGCCCAGCACTTCGCCGACTGTATCACCGCCATCCGTGAAAAAAGCCCGACCATTAAAATCGAGACGCTGGTCCCGGACTTCCGTGGCCGTATGGATCGTGCCCTGGAGATCATCACCGCCACGCCGCCGGATGTGTTTAACCACAACCTGGAAAACGTGCCGCGTGTCTATCGCCAGGTGCGTCCGGGCGCCGACTACAACTGGTCCCTGAAGCTGCTGGAGCGCTTTAAAGAAGCGCACCCGGATATCCCGACCAAGTCTGGTCTGATGGTTGGCCTGGGTGAAACCAACGCGGAAATCATCGAAGTGATGCGCGACCTGCGTCGCCACGGCGTCACCATGCTGACGCTGGGCCAGTATCTGCAGCCAAGCCGTCACCATCTGCCGGTACAGCGCTATGTCAGCCCGCTTGAGTTCGATGAAATGAAAGAAGAAGCGCTGGCGATGGGCTTCACCCACGCAGCCTGCGGCCCGTTTGTTCGCTCTTCTTATCACGCCGACCTGCAGGCGAAAGGGATGGAAGTGAAGTAACGCAGCGCTGACGCAACTGCTTACACATCCCATAAAAAAACCGGCCCTCATGGCCGGTTTTTTATTCGCTGACTGCGCAGTATTTACTCTTTGTGAGCGAGCTTTTCCGCCGTCACTTCGTCTTCGGCGTTTTTCTTCGCCGTAGCATCGTCATCGTTCATCGCTTTTTTAAAGCCTTTAATCGCCGCGCCGAGGTCACCACCCAGCGTGCGTAACTTTTTGGTACCAAACAGCAACACCACAAGCGCGGCAATCACCAGCAGTTTGGTAATACTAATCTCACCCATAAATACCTTCTATTCTGAAACAGGCTGCATTACGCGCCATAAAGTCCGCAGGTTATTAACGGATATTTGACGCGCGCACACAATAGCAATCTGTAACAAGATGAATCAAGCCCTGCCGAAAAAATCGTCAAAGGAGTTGCGGTGGCGCAAAGCGCCGGTTTTGTAATACAGGAAGCTGCGCCCGCACTTCCTGCACAAAGTCCGCCGTCACCTCGGCAAAAATCAGCCCGGGATCGCCCCCGGCCCCGGCAAGAGTGACGCCGAAGGGATCGACAATCCGGCTCTGACCGATATTACGGCTACCGCATTCGCCTGCGGCGACAACATAGCAGGTTGTGTCCAGCGCCCTCGCCGCCAGCAGCGTGGCCCAGTGATGCTCTTTAAGCGGTCCGCGTACCCAGGCCGCTGGCAGGACCAGCAGATCTGCGCCCCGTAACGCCAGGCTCAGCGCCAGCTCGGGAAAACGCAGATCGTAGCAGGTCATTAGCCCGACCCGCATTCCGTCCACCTCAATCAGCGGCGGTAAGCTCTCTCCGGCATCGACAAGGCGTGACTCCTGAATGCGGAACGCATCGTAGAGATGGAGCTTGCCATAGTGGGCAATCACTTCCCCGCCGCGCAGCACCACCAGGGTGTTGATCGCTCTTCCGGGCGTGGAGGGAACGTGGATCGTCAGCACGGTTGTCAGCGTATTGGTTCGGCTTTCCGCCAGCAGCAGACGGAGAAACGCCCCCTCCAGCGTCTGGGCGGATTTTACCGACAGATCGGCATCACCATCCTCCCTCGCCAGCAGCGCCTCAGGCAGCACCAGCAGTGAAGCGCCCTGACGATGAGCCCGGGCCATCATCTCAACGCACTGCTGCGCGTTTGTCTCCGGCCGGGGCGTAACGACAAATTGCCCTGCAGCTACCCGCATTATTATCTCCTTACCTGATGAGCGTAGCCAGAACCCATGTTCCGGCAGTAGACTTAACAAACTTATTAATCAAATAGCAGGAATCTCGCGTGTTACAAATCCTTTTCGCAGTATTTATTGGCGGCGGTACGGGTAGCGTACTGCGCTGGGTGCTGGGCATGAAGCTCAACCCGCTGCATCACGCTATTCCTCTGGGCACGCTAACGGCCAACCTGGTCGGCGCCTTTATTATTGGTCTGGGACTGGCCTGGTTTAACCGGATGACGCATATCGACCCGATGTGGAAGCTACTGCTGACCACCGGCTTCTGTGGCGGCCTGACGACCTTCTCGACTTTTTCGGCTGAGGTGGTGTTTCTGCTGCAGGACGGGCGTCCGGGCTGGGCGTTGATGAATATTGCGGTGAATATGTTAGGCTCGTTTGCCCTTACCGCGCTGGCGTTCTGGATTGTTTCCGTCACGGCTGCCCACTAAACGCAGGACAAAAAAAACCCGCTCAATGGCGGGTTTTTGTATTCTTACTGTCGTTTCGCTTAGATAGCGTTAACGTTTGCAGCAGAAGGGCCTTTGGCACCGTTAGTGATTTCGAACTCTACACGCTGACCTTCAGCCAGAGTTTTGAAACCGTTGGACTGGATTGCAGAGAAATGTACGAATACATCTTTGCTGCCATCTTCAGGAGTAATGAAACCGAATCCTTTGGACTCATTAAACCACTTAACGTTACCTTTAATCTTAGACATCAATATTACCTTTACATGAAAAATGGACACAAATGCTGTGTCGGGTATCAGTACACCAATTGTGGTGACGTTTGTCCAGTCTAACTTTGCTAAAAAGTGATAAAAGTCGATGTTTTTTTTTCGACCACCACGTTATGCGTTGATTTAGCAGTAAACAGGGTGTTCAGCCTGACATAACGGGCTGCCGTTGCGTTTAAAACTGAAAACGCATCCAGGCAAAGTAAACGTTTCCGTTATTATAAGTTCCCGGAATGTAAGTCATCTGGAAGGTGACCGGACCGTAGCCTACCGAGGCCATCGGCAGCAGTACCGGAATCGGGATGTATTTCCAGTTATCGCGGGCCGTGACCCCGACGGTATAGCCCAGCCCCATATGCACGTTGTCATCCGCCAGCGGCCGCCAGGTTTTCTCCCAGCCATAGCCGCCGATCGGCTCCCACTTGTTGTAAGAGTCTTTAAACGCCATCAGGTAAATGCCGTGCCAGTTGCCTTTTTCATCCCAGCGCGACTGGCCAAACCCCGCGCCCCAGGGGCGTTCGTTATATTTGTCCGTTTTGTCCTTGTCATAGGCAAAGCGGGCATGCCAGGTGATGGCCGGTACATAGAGATCGTAATGCTGCGGCGCATTCCAGGTCTCTGCGACATTATCGGTGAGGGTGGAGAACCAGCCCTTTTCTGCTGCGGTGGCTGACAGCGTCAATGTGCCGGAAATGAGCAGTAGCACAGCCAAAAATTTTTTCGCTAACATCTCGTTCGATCTACCATTTATTCATGTTCGGGGTAAAAGTAGCACACGATATATGAATGAAATCTTAACGAATATAGGAAAGCTTCCTGGTTTATCGGTTTACGCGAAATATGCGCCTGAAAAAAACAGGCGCATAGCATTGTTATTCTCGCCGATGGATTAGCTGGTATATTGCCGGGATCACCAGCATCGACAGCAGCGGCGCGGTGATCATGCCTCCGACCATCGGCGCGGCAATACGGCTCATCACCTCAGAACCGGTCCCGCTGCCCCACATAATCGGCAGCAGCCCGGCCATGATGGTCGCCACGGTCATCACTTTCGGCCGCACGCGCAGCACCGCCCCTTCGTGAATGGCACGCATCAGCATGGCTTCCCCGCCCTGTGGCTCAAGCATCCGGTGCTTCTCCAGTGCATGGTTTAAATACAGCACCATGATCACCCCGAATTCCGCCGCCACGCCGGCGAGGGCAATAAACCCGACCGCCCCGGCCACCGACAGGTTATAGCCCAGCAGCCAGAGTAGCCAGACCCCGCCAATAAGTGAAAAAGGCAACGTCCCCATAATCAGCAGCACGTCGGATAAACGTCTGAAGGTTAGCCAGAGCAGGATGAAAATAATCATTAGCGTGACCGGCAGGACTATTTGTAGCTTCGCCGCTGCCCGCTCAAGATATTCAAACTGACCCGACCACGACAGGCTGACACCCTGCGGTAGCGTCACCTCCTGAGCCACCCGCTGCTGCATCTCATCCACCGCCGATTTCAGATCCCGCCCGCGCAGATCGACATAAATCCAGTTCGATAGTCGGGCGTTTTCACTTTTCAGCATCGGCGGACCTTCACTGACGCTAATGTCGGCCAGCTCTCCCAGCGCAATCTGACTCCCGCTGTCCGTGATCACCGGCAGCATTCGCAGCTTATCGACGTTATCCCTTAACGCCTGGGGATAGCGGATATTGATGGGATAACGTTCGCGTCCTTCAATCGTCTGGCCGATATTATCCCCACCGACCAGCGTCGCCACCAGCGACTGTAGCTCCTGAACCGTTACGCCATAGCGTGCGGCCTTCAGCCGGTCGATACGGATATCGACGTAGCGCCCGCCGCTGAGACGTTCCGCCAGCGCCGAGGTGACGCCCGGAACGTTTTTCACCACCCGCTCAATCTGACGGGCGACCTCTTCGATATCCGCCAGATTGTTGCCGTTGACCTTAATGCCGACCGGACTTTTAATCCCGGTGGACAACATATCCAGACGATTACGAATCGGAGGTACCCAGACATTAGCAATGCCCGGCAGGCTGACGGTTTTATCCAGCTCCTCCACCAGTTTTTCCGGCGTCATTCCCGGTCGCCACTGGTCCCGTGGTTTAAAGCGAATGGTGGTTTCCAGCATGGTCAGCGGGGCGGGATCGGTCGCGGTTTCCGCCCTACCCGCTTTGCCGAACACCGTATCCACTTCCGGGACGCTTTTGATTAACCGGTCGGTTTGCTGCAGCAGCTTTGTCGCTTCACGGACCGAGATGCCGGGGAGCGTCGAGGGCATATAGAGCAGATCCCCTTCGTCAAGTGGCGGCATAAACTCGCTCCCCAGCCGGCTGAGCGGCCAGAGCGTCAGGGCCAGCAGGGCCAGAGCAAGCGCCAGAGTCAGCTTCGGCCAGCTCAGCACCTTGTCCAGCAGTGGCTCATAGACGCGGATCAGCCAGCGGTTAAGCGGGTTAGCCTGTTCATCCGGCACCCGACCGCGAATAAAGTAGCCCATCAGCACCGGAACCAGAGTGATACCCAGCCCCGCCGCGACCGCCATCGCCCAGGTTTTGGTAAAGGCCAGCGGGGAGAACATCCGCCCTTCCTGCGCCTCCAGCGAAAATACCGGGATAAAAGAGAGCGTGATAATCAGCAGGCTACAGAACAGGGCCGGTCCGACTTCCACCGCCGCCTGTTCGGCGATACGCCAGTAGTCACCGGATTCTGGCTCCTGGTCAGGATGATCGTGCCGCCAGCGCTCAAGCACCTTGTGCATATTCTCAATCATCACAATTGCCGCATCGACCATCGCCCCGATGGCAATGGCGATCCCTCCGAGGGACATGATATTGGCGTTGATCCCCTGATAGTGCATCACCACAAAGGCGCCAAGAATACCCAGCGGCAGCGAGACAATCGCCACCAGCGCGGAGCGAAAATGGAACAGAAACAGGGTGCAGACCAGAGCGACAACGATAAACTCTTCGATAAGCTTCGCGCTCAGGGTATCGATAGCCTCCTCGATAAGCGTTGAGCGGTCATAGACCGGCACAATCTCCACGCCCGCAGGTAACGTCTTCTGCAGCGTCGCCAGACGCGCTTTCACCGCATGCAGCGTCTCCAGCGCGTTCTTGCCGTAGCGCATCACGATAATGCCGCCCGCCACCTCGCCTTCGCCGTTAAACTCAGCCACGCCGCGGCGGATCTCCGGCCCGTAGCGTACCGTCGCCACGTCCGAAAGCATTATCGGGACGCCTTCCCGGCTGGTTATCACCACCTTGCGGAAGTCCGCCAGGCTTTGCAGATACCCGGTGGTGCGCACCATATACTCCGCTTCCCCCATCTCCAGCACCGCGCCGCCACCTTCCTGGTTGGCTGCCTTCAGCGCATCAATTAACTGCTGATGGGTAATATTCAGCGCACGCAAACGTGCAGGATCGGGGATCACCTGGTACTGGCGCACCATGCCGCCAACGCTGGCGACCTCCGACACGTTAGGCACCGTTTTCAGCTCGAATTTCAGGTTCCAGTCCTGAATCGCCCGCAGGTCGGCCAGGCTGTGCTTACCGCTGCGATCGATCAGTGCATATTCAAAAATCCAGCCCACGCCGGTCGCATCCGGGCCCAGCGCCACCTCTGCGCCTTCCGGCAGCTGCGACTGGACCTGGTTTAAATACTCCAGCACGCGGGAGCGCGCCCAGTAGAGATCGGTCCCGTCCTCAAAAAGCACATAAACGTAAGCATCTCCAAACATCGAGAAGCCACGCACGGTTTTCGCGCCGGGCACCGACAGCATGGTGGTGGTCAGTGGGTAAGTGATCTGATCCTCGACAATCTGCGGCGCTTTGCCGGGATAGCTGGCGCGAACGATCACCTGAACATCGGAGAGATCGGGCAGGGCATCCAGCGGCGTTCGCTGTAATGACCAGATTCCCCAGGCCGCCATACCGATAGCGGCGAGGATCACCAGCAGACGGTTGCGCAGCGCGGTGCGGATCACGGCGGCAATCATTTCATCACCTCCGTGTCGGCCATCAGGTGGGTGATGACCGCGCCTTCGGTATCATCAAGCCGGAAGCGGAACATCACTCGCTCGCCGGGCTTCAGACCCGACACCGGCTGCGGCAGCACAAAGTCCATGGTCATCGAATCCCAGTTGAGGGCGGGAATCGGCTGATGGCTGAGAGTAATAGTGCCATCGGCTATCGCCTCCACCACGCCGTGGGTTTCATACTCCTGCGCGGCAGGCGTCGCGATTTCCGGCAGGGCGCTACGCAGGCTGGCCTCTGAGTCAATCAGGAACTGCCCGGAGGTGACCACCAGGTCTCCTTCCTTCAGCCCGCTCTGGATCTGCGTCCAGCCGGAGGCGGTCATACCCGGCACTACGTCAACCGGACGAAAATGGCCGTCTCCGCTTGCCACCAGCACCCGACGGGCATCGCCGGTATCGATCAACGCCTCTTCCGGGATCGCCAGTACCGGCGGCAGCGACTGGCCCGCCGGACGGGTGACGGAGAGAAACATGCCCGGTTTCAGTTTGTGCTGTGGGTTATCCAGTACGATACGCGCTTTCAGAGTACGGGTTGCCGCATCCAGCTGGGGAAGCAGTTCGCTGACCCGCCCGTGAAAGGTCTCACCGGGCCAGCCATCGGCGGTAGCCACCACTTCGCTGCCGGGCGTTAACCGCTGCGCCTGGGTCTGCGGATAGTCCACCGTGACCCACACCGGGTCGATACCTGCCAGTTCCAGCAGCGGTGCGGTCGCCTCCACCTGCGCGCCTTCCCGGACCGTCAGGCTGGTCACATAACCCGCCCGTTCTGCCCGCAGGGTGATACGCGTCTGCGGCTTGCCGCTACGCTCCAGGATCTGAATCACCGACTCCGGCATAAATTGCAGCGCCAGACGTTCGCGGGCCGCCCGACTCAACGCCGCATCCCCCAGCTGGCGTACCGCCAGATACTCCTGCTGGGCGGTTGTCCACTGGGGCATCCAGAGCTGCGCCAGCGGCTCACCGGCTTTCACCCACTGCTGAGGCGCACGCACAAAGAGTTTCTCCACCACGCCCGCCGCCGGAGACGGCACGACGCGGATACTCCGCTCATCCACGCTGACGGTCGCGAAAGCCGAGAAATCCGGGGTCAGTACACGCACTTCCGCCTTCGCCGTGCGCATGCCCAGATTTTGCTGCTGCCGGGTGCTGACGCTCACTCCGCCCTGTTCCTGTATCTCATCGGCATAGCGCGGGACCAGCTGCATATCCATAAAGGGCGATTTCCCCGGCTTATCAAACCGCTGGCCGGGCACCATCGGATCGTACCAGTAGAGTACCTGCCGCTCACCGCTCGCTGCTGTTTCTGGCGTCGCCGTCTGCTGCTGGCGGCCATACTGATATCCCGCGCCTGCGGCCAGCAGGGCGCTGACCACCACGGCAATAATGGTTTTTTTCATAGCGCTATCTCCTGCGGGATCAGCCAGCGTATCGCCGCCCAGCGACGGGCCATTTCTCTTTCCGATTCATTCAGTGCCATCTCGGTTTCCAGCACGCCACGACGGGCCTCAAGCAGCTCGGGCAGCGCCGACTGGCCCCCGCCATACTGCGCGGTCACCAGCGACAGGCGCTTTTTCTGCAGCGGCAGGGTTTCATCCCGCTGGCGCTGCCACAGGGTCTGCGCGGCCTGGTATTCGGCGATCAGAGAGCGGACTTGTGCAAGATGGGTACGTTCGGTCTGGGCCAGACGATCGTTGGCCTGCATGGTCATCGAGACATCGGCGGCGTGGTCTTTATTCTGTCGACGTCCCTGGAACAGCGGCAGATCGACGGTGAACATCACCCCGGCCATATCCTCATAGCCGTCGGCGCGGCGGGCGTAGTACAGCTCCACGTCAACATCGGGAATGGCAGCAATCGCCGACTGGGCCGAACGCGCCCGGGCGGTATTGGCTTCCCGGGAAGCGGCAATCACTTCCGGATGCAGCGTTACGCCCTCTTCAATCACTCGCTCTTCTGCGGGCAGCCGCTGATAAGGCGGCAGTTTCCCGCTAATCCCATCCAGCTGCTGACCGGTCAGTTCCATCAGACGCGTCTGCGCAAGGCGGACATCCCGCTCCGCCAGCGTCTCCCGATCACGCATGGCATTCAGGGTGACCTGCAGCGTCAGGACACTGTCTGCGGGAACCGATCCGCCGCTGACGCTGGCTTTCTGTCCCGCCATCTGACGCCGGGTTTCGGCCACCAGCGTCCGGGCGGTATTCAGCGCCTGCGTCGACAGGGCCAGATCCAGCCAGGCCTGAGCAGTATCCCGCTGCAGCCCGGCACGGATGGCATCGGCCTGGGCGTTGACGCTTTGCGACTGGGCCAGCAAGGTCTGCGCTTTACGTTCCCGCTTCTCCTCGCTGACATAGCGCTGCATCACGCCGACCCGCTGCATGGTCATCCCTTCCCGGGTCAACCTGCGCCCGTTGCTGCCCTGAACAGGGACGTTTTCGATCCCGAACCGCAGTTGCGGATCCGGAAGTTCGCGGGCGGAATCGGCCATTGCATCGAGGGCCTGCGCCTCATTTTTGCTGGCGGAGATCTCCGCCGAATAGCGCTGGGCGGCGGTCAGGGTTTGCGTCAGCGTCCACGACTCTGCCTGTACGGCAAAGCATATGAAGCCGAGCAACACCCCACCAGGCCACAGGCATAGTGTGCGTCGTTGCATGGTGCCTCCGTTAGCGCAGAGGCGTCAGTGAGACAAGCTGGTAGCCACCTTCGCGCCGGGTAAAGCTGAAACTGACTTTATCCCCGACGGCAACGGCCGGCAGCGCTTCGCCTTCCGGCGGCGCAAAACGCATGGTCATCGGCGGCCAGTTCAGCGCGCTGATGGCCTGATGGGAAATGGTCAACGCCTGAGGGCTGACCGCTTTGACTGTCCCTTCGGTGTGATACACCTCGGGCGTGGAGGGAGAATGATTCATACCCGCATGGGCAGACATATCGTGGGCCTGCGCAAGAGACGCAGACAGCACCAGCAGTACGCCTGTCAGCGCACGGGAAAGATAAGCAAACATAAAAACTCCTGATAACGGTAAATGAATAGATAAAATTCAGTGCGTTACAGGTGTTTCTACTCTCTGAACCGGCAGAACCGAATGGTTGCCGGTGGCCCCGTAGCCGGAGGTGATAACGCCCAGCCACTGCCGATGGTTTCTGTACAAAGCGGGGTCACTACCGCCAGAGTCGTGGCGGCAGGAAGCGCAATCAGCGGTGTGTGCTGGGGATCTTTTTGCATGATATCCGGGACGCAGTGCTTTTCGCACAGGGGGCCTTTCATCATGCTGTAGGCGGGCGTGTCCTCCGCCATCTGATGCTGTTGATGCTGGAGCATCACCGCCTCGCCATCCACGCTGAGATCGCAGTGATGGGAAGCAATCGCTACCTGACTCTGGATAAGCAGCCAGCAGAATGCCAACAAAAGTATCAGCAGATACTTTCGTAAACAGTGCAGGCAATTACCCCGGCTAGCGTGCATATCAGCTCGTCAGAATTAGCGTGGAAGAGGCTCGAGTATAGGCAGCCTCTTTTTTATTTTTAAAGGCTTTTTTAGATGATTTACGTTCAGAGAATAAATAAAACCCACAGGTAAAATACTGTTAACTTTTATTTTTCATTTAAACATCAAAACAAATACATCTTGCTTTTATCAGCGCAATCAAGATGATGGTGGGCGGCTTGTCGCTATTCGGACAAAAATAATCCTGACGGCTTATTTAGTAGTCGATTTATTGATTTTAATCAGCAACGACTACCCGTTTCTTCGGCAAATTGCCACTCCTCTTTGGGTATACCCTGAATATCGGGGTAAAAATTGCGGACAGGGCAGTCTTTATACTACCAGGTGATAATAATGTTAACGTTGCTTGAACTTCTTATTGGCGTGGCCGTCATTGTCGGCGTGGCACGCTATATCATTAAAGGCTACTCGGCGACCGGCGTGCTCTTCGTCGGCGGCCTGGCCCTGCTGATTATCAGCGCCCTGATGGGCCACCAGGTGTTGCCGTCCAGCGCGACCAGCACCGGCTACACCGCGACCGATATTGTCGAATATATCAAAATCCTGCTGATGAGCCGCGGTGGCGATCTCGGGATGATGATTATGATGCTGTGCGGTTTTGCCGCCTATATGACGCATATCGGCGCCAACGATATGGTCGTGAAGCTGGCTTCGCGTCCGCTGCGCTATATCAACTCCCCTTATATCCTGATGGTCGCGGCCTATTTTGTCGCCTGCCTGATGTCGCTGGCCGTCTCCTCCGCCACCGGCCTTGGCGTGCTGCTGATGGCGACGCTCTTCCCGGTCATGGTTAACGTCGGTATCAGCCGCGGCGCGGCTGCCGCAATCTGTGCCTCCCCGGCCGCCATTATCCTGTCGCCGACGTCCGGCGACGTGGTACTTGCCGCCCAGGCGGCGGAAATGCCGCTGGTGGATTTTGCGTTTAAAACCACCCTGCCGATCTCCATTGCCGCCATTCTGGCGATGGCCGTGGCGCATTTCTTCTGGCAGCGCTATCTGGATAAAAAAGAGAACGTCAGCCACGAGATGCTCGACGTCAACGAGATCACCACCAGCGCACCTGGGTTTTACGCCATTCTGCCGTTTACGCCGATTATCGGGGTACTGATTTTTGACGGTAAATGGGGTCCTGAACTGCATATCATCACCATTCTGGTGATCTGTATGCTGCTGGCCGCCATCCTCGAGTTCATCCGTGGCTTTAATGGTCAGAAGGTCTTCGCCGGTCTCGAAGTGGCCTACCGTGGAATGGCTGACGCCTTCGCGGGCGTGGTAATGCTGCTGGTCGCTGCGGGCGTGTTCGCCCAGGGCCTGAGCACCATCGGTTTTATCCAGAGCCTGATCTCGATTGCCACCTCTTTCGGATCGGCAAGCATTATCCTGATGCTGGTGCTGGTGATCCTCACCATGCTGGCGGCAATGACCACCGGTTCCGGCAACGCGCCGTTTTATGCGTTCGTGGAGATGATCCCGAAACTGGCCCACTCTTCCGGGATCAATCCGGCTTACCTGTCGATCCCGATGCTGCAGGCCTCCAACCTGGGTCGCACCATCTCCCCGGTCTCCGGCGTGGTGGTTGCGGTGGCCGGTATGGCGAAAATCTCCCCGTTCGAAGTGGTGAAACGCACCTCTGTGCCGGTGATCGTCGGCCTGATCGTGGTCATTATCGCGACCGAAATTCTGGTACCGGGCAGCGCGGCCTGATCCGTTATCCCGCACTGAAAAGGCGCTATCCAGCGCCTTTTTTTATGCTTTAATACCCCCTGCCTCCACTCTCTCTGCCATCAGGAATCGATATGTTCGGGAAGGATTTCGTCATCGCCTGTGCCAGCGTGTTTGCGCTGTGGACCACTCAGACAGCGGCAGCGCCGCTGACACCCACGCAGTTTGGTGATTTTGATCGCTATGTGCTGGCCCTGTCCTGGCAGACCGGCTTTTGTCAGAGCCAGCACGACAGGCTGGGCAGCGGTCCGGCAGAATGCCGCTCGCAGAAAGAGCGCGAAGATAAACGCGAATTTTTAACCATCCATGGCCTGTGGCCGGGCCTGCCGAAATCTGTCTCCGCCCACGGCGTCGATGAACGCCGCTGGATGCGCTTCGGCTGCGCCACCCGTCCGCTCCCCAACTATCCTGAAGCCAAAGCCAGCCGTAAATGCGCCGCCGAAGAAACGGGTCTGTCGCTGGAAGTCGCCAATAAGCTTAACCGCATGATGCCCGCCTCCGGCGGTAAGTCCTGTCTGGAGCGCTATGAGTACGCCAAACATGGCGTCTGTTTCGGCTTCGATCCTGACGCGTATTTCAGCACCATGGTGCGGATGAATGACGAGGTCAGAAACAGCCCGATTGGCCAGTTTCTGGCACAGAACTACGGTAAGACCGTTACCCGGAGCGAGTTTGACGACGCCGTCATCAATACCTGGGGCAATGAGGCCGCCCGGGCGATTAAGCTTACCTGCAGCGGAAAACCGGCTTATCTGACCGAAATGCAGATTGCTCTTAGGGCCAGCGCGATTAACGGTCCTCTTTCTGCCACCTCTCTACTGTCGCAGCCGCATCCCGGCAACTGCGGCTCCGCCTTTGTGATTGATAAAGCAGGCTTCTGATCCCGGGCACCATCTACAATGGCGCTTTTGCCCCGCGCAACTGCGAAATTGCCATTCTTTGAGCTGCTTCTCAATTTGTTAATAAGTATGTCATGAGTTATTTACATCCCCCTCCATGTTACCAGTATCATGTTACCGGTATCAGTGATAAAAGCAGGGATTACGCTACGGTTTCACTGAGCCGAATGCTGAGGATAAAAATGATGACCGATATGACTAACGCCCTTGGAGCCGGTGCGCTTCTGGGTATAGCAGCAGGTGCAGTAGTACTGTTGCTCGTTTTAATTATGCGCTTCCGGGTGCATGCCTTTTTAGCATTAACATTAGTGAGCATTGTTGTCGCACTTGCCACCGGGATCGCATTTGATAAAGTCGTGCCAACCCTGTTGTCTGGTTTTGGTAGTACGCTGGCAGGTGTTGCGCTGCTGGTAGGACTGGGGGCAATGATTGGCCGCCTGCTGGAGGTTTCCGGCGGGGCAAAAGTGCTGGCTGATACACTGATCGGTAAATTTGGCGCACAGCGTGCACCGTTTGCACTCGGCATCGCTTCGCTACTGTTCGGATTCCCGATCTTCTTTGACGCCGGTCTGGTGGTGATGCTGCCGATTATCTTTAGCGTAGCCAAACAGTTTGGCGGCTCCACGCTGAAATACGCTTTCCCGGCAGCCGGTGCCTTTGCGGTCATGCACGCCCTGGTCCCACCGCATCCGGGTCCGGTTGCAGCCAGTGAATTGCTGGGTGCCAATATTGGTCTGCTGGTGATCATCGGCCTGATTATCGCCCTGCCGACCTGGTACTTCGGTGGATACCTGTACGGCCTGTACGCGGGTAAAAAGTTTGATATCAAACTGCCATCCTCTTTCCTGGGCGAAGTGCAGGCGGACCCAAATCATCAACCACCGTCATTCGGTATGGTCTTAACCATTCTGCTGATGCCGCTGGTGCTTATTTTCCTCGAAACAGGTCTTAACACCGCTGTAGTTATGGGTTGGGTCGAGAAAGAGAGCATACTGGTGAACTTCTTGCGTATGCTGGGTAAAACGCCGGTAGCATTGTTGATCACCGTCATCTTTGCTCTGATGGTCTTCAGCCGTCAGCACAGCCTGAAGCATCTGGAAAAAATCTGTGACGGCGCACTGGGTCCGATCTGCGGCATTATCCTGGTAACGGGTGCTGGCGGGATGTTCGGCGGCGTACTGCGCGCCAGCGGTATCGGCGATGCGCTGGCGGGCGTGCTGTCAGATACCGGCCTGCCGGTGATCGTTGCCGCGTTCGTGATCTCCACCGCGCTGCGCGTGGCCCAGGGTTCAGCAACCGTCGCACTGACGACGGCCGCGGCACTGGTTGCCCCAATGGTGCAGGCAACGCCTGGCCTGAGCCAGTTCGATCTCTGCTTTATCGTTATCGCTATCGCGGGCGGCGCAACCGTGCTCTCCCACGTGAACGACTCCGGCTTCTGGCTGGTGGGGCGTTTCCTGGAGATGGACGAGAAAACCACGCTCAAAACCTGGACTGTGATGGAGACGCTGCTTGGCTCAATCGCCTTTATTCTGGCGGTAATCGGCAGCATCTTGCTCTGATGTGCGCTGAGTCACTTCACCGTTAAGCAAAGTCTCAGTATCATACCCTGTAAAACCCTCACCTTTGACGGTGGGGGTTTTCTTTTGGATCCTGCGGCCAGTGCCGCCTTAACGATATGGAGTAAGTAATGGCCAGACCAGCCATCATAATTAATGACTTTGACGCCGAACGTATTGACCGCCTGCTGGAACAGCCTGCTTATGCAAACTCTCCGGTCGCCGACGCGCTGAATGACGAGCTGGATCGTGCGCAGATGTGTTCCCCGCAAACCATGCCGGCTGATGTGGTCACTATGAATAGCGAAGTGAAATTCCGCGATCTGAGCAGCGGTGAAGAGCGCGTGCGTACCCTGGTGTTCCCGGCGCAGCTGACCGACAGTAACACCCAGCTTTCCGTGATGGCACCGGTCGGTGCGGCCCTGCTGGGACTGCGGGTTGGCGACACCATCCACTGGGAGTTGCCGGGCGGTGCCACCACCCACCTGGAAGTGCTGGCGCTGAACTACCAGCCTGAAGCCGCCGGTGAATTCAACCGCTAACCGTTCTGCATAAAGCGCCCGTCGCTTTTCTCAGAGGATGTGTCCGCATCCTCTTTCCGTTTTCTTCCCCACCGATAACAAAACTTTACGCCAAAGCCTGCGCAGGCCGACAAATATGCGAGCTGAATGACAAAAACTTTCCGAATAATGTGCTGTTATATAAGCAGGTTCATTAAAGGGAGGAACTCGTATGTACAGCACCATTATTATGCCGGTTGACGTGTACGAAATGGAGTTAAGCAACAAGGCCATCACCCACGCTGAATTTCTGGCGCAGCAGGATGGCGTTATCCATCTGGTCCACGTGTTACCCGGCGCATCCAGCCTGAGTCTGCACCGCTTCGCAGCCGATGTCCGCCGCTTCGAAGAGCATCTGCAGCAGGAGGCGGAAACCCGCCTTCGCGCCACCGTCGAACACTTCAGCATCGATCCTGCACGCATTAAGCTTCACGTCCGCCGCGGAAATATCCGCGATGCGATTAACGAGCTGGCGGAAGAGCTGAGCGCTAACGTGGTGGTGATTGGCTCGCGTAACCCGAGTATCAGTACCCACCTGCTGGGTTCTAACGCCTCCAGTATCGTGCGCCACGCGCATATTCCGGTTCTGGTTGTCCGTTAACCGCAGATAAAAAAGAGGCTACCTTTCGGTAGCCTCTCTGTTTTGCAGGTTATCTTACTTTCTTATTTTTCAGGCACTTTTACTGCGGATCAGATAGTCAAAGGCGCTCAGTGAGGCTTTTGCACCTTCGCCGGTGGCGATGATGATCTGTTTGTACGGCACCGTGGTGCAGTCACCAGCGGCGAATACGCCTTTGACGCTGGTTTCGCATTTGGCGTCGATAATAATCTCGCCCATGCGGTTACGTTCAATGGCTCCTTCCAGCCAGGTGGTATTCGGCAGCAGACCAATCTGGACGAAGATCCCCGCAAGCGCAATCTGGTGCACATCACCGCTGACGCGGTCGCGATATTCCAGGCCGGTCAGCTTGCTACCATCGCCTTTCACTTCGGTGGTCTGCGCATTGAGGATGATATCCACATTGCTCAGGCTACGGACTTTATCCTGAAGAACCTGGTCGGCTTTCATTTCCGGGGCAAATTCCAGAAGGGTGACATGCTCAACGATCCCCGCAAGGTCGATGGCCGCTTCCACGCCGGAGTTACCGCCGCCGATCACCGCCACGCGTTTGCCTTTAAACAGCGGGCCGTCGCAGTGCGGGCAGTAGGTCACGCCTTTGGTGCGATACTGATCTTCGCCCGGCACGTTCATATTGCGCCATTTGGCACCGGTGGCAATAATTACGCTACGCGCTTTCAGCACCGCGCCGGAGGCGGTTTCAATCTGGTGCAGGCCGCCTTCGGTGGCCGCAGGAACCAGACGGGATGCGCTCTGGGTATCGATAACATCCACATCGTAGTCATCAACGTGTGCCTTCAGCGCACCCGCCAGCTTCTGACCTTCGGTCTTCGGCACAGAAATATAGTTTTCGATATCCACCGTATCCAGCACCTGGCCGCCGAAGCGTTCGCCCATCAGGCCGGTACGAATACCTTTACGCGCCGAGTAAACCGCCGCCGCCGCGCCCGCCGGGCCGGAACCAACAATCAGCACGTCGTAAGCCTCACGCTGGTTGAGTGCCTCCGCCGCACGTTTTTCCGCACCGGTATCGATTTTGCCGACGATTTCCGCCAGCGTCATACGACCCTGACCAAACTCTTTCCCGTTAACGAAGACCGCCGGAACACCCATCACGTTGCGATCGGTGATTTCGTTCTGGAAGGTGCCACCGTCAACCGCCGTATGTTTGATACGCGGGTTCAGCACCGCCATCAGGTTCAGCGCCTGGACTACGTCCGGGCAGTTATGGCAGGTCAGGGAGTAATAGGTTTCAAATTCAAAATCACCGTCGATATCGCGGATCTGCTCCAGCAGCGCCTGCGCCTCTTTTGACGGATGGCCGCCGGTCCACAGCAGGGCCAGAACCAGCGAGGTAAATTCATGTCCCAGCGGGGAACCGGCAAAGCGCGGGCCGTTGCTGGAGCCTGGGTTAGTAATCAGGAACGACGGTTTACGTACCGCAAGGCCGTTATCTTCTTTAAAGGTAACCTTGTCGGAGAGTTCCGCGATTTCAGCCAGCAGTTCTTTGATTTCTGCCGATTTAGCGCTGTCATCCAGCGTGGCAATCAGCTCAACAGGTTTGGTCAGTTTCTCAAGGTAGGCCCTGAGCTGTGTTTTCATATTGGTGTCGAGCATGCTATCTCCTGGGCTTAAAACATCATCATGTAAGCTGCTTTGTTATTAAGGTCGGTCTGAACGCAGCTTGCGTCATGGTGCCTGCTAAGAAAATCGGGTGCTGACGCACCCGATTCGCGTCACGCTAAAGCGCGATTAGATTTTACCGACGAGATCCAGGGACGGAGCCAGCGTCGCGTCGCCTTCTTTCCATTTTGCCGGGCACACTTCACCCGGGTGGGAAGCAACATACTGTGCAGCTTTCACTTTACGCAGCAGGTCAGATGCGTCGCGGCCGATACCTTCAGCGGTCACTTCGATCGCCTGGATGATGCCCTGCGGGTCAACGATAAAGGTACCGCGGTCAGCCAGACCTTCGTCTTCGCGCATGTTCTCGAAGTTACGGGTCAGGGCACCGGTCGGGTCGCCAATCATCGCGTATTTGATTTTCGCGATGGTGTCAGAGCTGCTGTGCCATGCTTTATGGGTGAAGTGGGTATCGGTTGATACAGAGTAGATATCCACGCCCAGTTTCTGGAACTCGTCGAAATGGTCGGCTACGTCGCCCAGTTCAGTCGGGCATACGAAAGTAAAGTCAGCCGGGTAGAAGAAGAAGACGCTCCAGCGGCCTTCAGTGTCTTTTTCGGTGACTTCAACAAATTCGCCGTTTTTGAATGCCTGGTTTTTAAAAGGTTTGATCTTGGTGTTAATTAAGGACATCTATACTTCCTCCGTGTTTTCGTTGAGATGTAAGGTAACGAACTTTCTTCACATGGGCCAATGCGTTTGCTTTATCAAATCAATAAGCGTTATCTAACAAACCGCCCAAGAGTATGGCTCAGCCTATCAACGTCGGTGTCATGCCGTTTGTTGCTTAGCGTGTCAAAAAGTAAAAAGGCCGCCTGGTCGGGCGGCCCTGTTACCTGAAATACCCGAAAGTACCTTCAGTGCCAGTCAGGCTGGCGTGCGTTGCGCTCTACATATCCTGAAGAACAGGTCGTACAGCAAATGAATTACACCACCCGAAGAATAAAAGGGCAATGCGAGTACGGCAGGTCCTGCCTATGGCTGTGATAGGTTTGGTCTGCGCCGCCTACGGCAGTGAGAAAATCATAAACAACGTAATTATCAGCCCGCAAATAAATTAATGAAGCTTATAAATAACACACGGGAAATTAATTAAAGACATTAATATATAAATCCAGAATCTATTTAACACATCTATTACTTACACTCAGTAACAGAATAACCTTCGATAATAATTCTTATTACCCTCCACTCAACCCTGTCACAACCCCCTTAATAAGGCATTGTTTATTATAAAAATAACAGTCATTCAGCTGCATCTTACTTGAGTATTTCGCCCCGGTCAGCGAATTTATCCCCGTTGAATCTCACGTCTTTCCGCTCTATTCTGCTCGTGATTATCTGCTTTTTATTTATGACTTAAATAACCTGGCTATTTCCCGGTTCTGTCTGGCGCGTGTTGCTTATACATATGCCCCCTCAGTCGGGTTTCGCCTGCGGTAGCACCACGGTGCATGGATTAACACGCAAGGGATGAAATAGGATGCAACAACGATTAATAAGCGAAATAAAAGATTATCTGACGTCGCTAGCCGATGACGAACGCATTAGCGCCCTGAACGCCTTTCGCCAGGCCATGCACGAACTCAGCCCCTTTAAAGAGCAGCCCGTTGACTGCGTGCTGTGGGTCAGGGATGAGCAGATCGAGACCAACAACTATAACCCGAATCATCTGGCGTTGGCGGAAACCCGCCTGCTTCAGCGCTCTCTGGAGAGCGATGGCCTGACTCAACCGCTGGTCGTCAGCAAAAATGACAAGCAGCATTATGACATCATCGATGGTGCGCATCGCCGCCAGCTGTGTCGTTCCCGCCTGGGGCTGCAAAAAACCCTTAACGGCTATCTGCCCGTGGCCTGCCTGCCCACGAGCAGCAGACCCTCGCGAATGGCCACCAGCATGCGCCATAACCGCGCCCGGGGGCGCAATAATCCTGGGGCGACCTCAGAACTGGTACGGGAGCTGTCAGGGCACGGCTGGACGGACGCGAAAATCGCCGTGGAGCTTGGAATGAGCGCCGACGAAGTGCAGAAGATGAAGCAGCTTAACGGGCTGCTGGAGCTGTTCAGCGAGCCGCCCGTTCCGGCTAAATAGTTACAGTTTGCACAGACGTTCCGCCGCCGCCAGCAGGGTAGATTCCTGCTTGGCGAAGCACAGGCGTATCAGCTTATGCGGGAAAGTATCGGCGCAGAAGACAGACAGCGGTATTGCCGCCACGCCGGCTTCTTTGGTCAGCCACTCGCAGAAGCTAACATCATCGAGATCCGAAATCGCACTGTAGTCCGCCAGCAGGAAGTAGGTGCCTTCACAGGGCAGTATTTCCAGACGGCTGCCGCGCAGCGCGTTAATCAGTACATCGCGGCGAGCGCGATAGAAGTCCGGCAGTTCGCGATAGTGTTCCGGCTGAGCGCGCAGCATATCCGCCAGCGCCAGCTGGGCAGGCGTATTCACCGAGAACGTCAGATACTGGTGCACCTTGCGCAGCTCCGCGCTGAGCGCCGCTGGCGCCACGCAGTAACCCACCTTCCAGCCGGTCATATGGTAGGTTTTACCGAATGACGACACGGCAATTGCCCGTTCCCGCAGCTGAGGATGCGCCAGGACGCTGGCATGTCCCTCATCGGCAAAGCAAATATGCTCGTACACTTCATCGCTCAGAACATAGATCTCCTGCTCCGCAATGGCCTGCCAGAGCGCAGCGTAGTCCTCTTTGCGCCAGACGGTGGCAGAAGGGTTATGTGGCGTATTCAGAATAACCAGCCGGGTTCGCGGAGAGATCAGTCCTGCAAACGCCTGCCAGTCAACGCGAAAATGCGGCGGCTGCAGCGCCACGCGCTTTAACACCCCACCGGAAAGCTCCACCGCTGGCGCATAGCTGTCGTAGCTTGGGTCGAAGCAGACAACCTCATCGCCCTGACGCACCAGCGCCGTAATCGCGGCATACAGCGCCTCAGTTGCCCCCGCGGTGACGGTGATATCCGTATTCACATCGGGACGATGGCCGTAGAGCGCCTCGGTTTTATCGGCAATGGCATCACGCAGCGCCTGAGCGCCGGTCATCGGCGCGTACTGGTTTGCACCCTGCGCCACATGGTGCGCCAGTCGTTCCTGCAGATAGCGCGGCCCGTCGAAATCAGGAAAACCCTGGGAGAGGTTAATCGCCTGATGTTCCTGTGCCAGGGCGCTCATGCGGGTAAAAATGGTGGTGCCAAGGTTGGGAAGTTTGCTTTGCGGAACGGGTGCGAGGTTGCTCATGATGTGCGTGTCTGCCTGTAATACTTATGTTGAAGCCACTATAACACGATGTTAATATTTGGCAATCAAGACGCTTAGACGTCTAAACGACACACCACGCGCCCTGCCCGCAGAGGTAAAAAGAAGGCTATGACAGACAACCTGCAACTCACTCCCCTCGTCGAGGCCTGTCACTGGATAGGCAGTAAAGGCTGGGCTCCGGCCACCGGCGGCAATATGTCGGTGCGTGAAAACGACCGCTGGTGCTGGCTCAGCGAATCCGGCAAGGATAAAGGCACGCTCACCACCGCCGACTTCCTGCAGGTAGAGATCGCCACCAACAGCGTCCCATCCGGACGCAAACCCTCTGCCGAAACCGGTCTGCATACGCTGATTTATCGCCTCTATCCGCAGGCTAACGCGGTGCTGCACGTGCATACGGTTAACGCCACGGTGCTGTCGCGCATCGAGAAATCGGCCACGCTGGCCCTCAACGGCTATGAGATGCAGAAATCCCTTAGCGGACAGACCAGCCACCTTGATACACTCAATATTCCCCTGTTCGATAATGACCAGGATATTGATGCCCTCGCCCGTCGCATAGAAGATCGGGCGCAGACACATCCGCTGGATTACGGGTTTCTGCTGCGCGGCCACGGCCTCACCTGCTGGGGCCGCAGCGTCGCCGAAGCGCGCCGTCATCTGGAAGGGCTGGAATTCTTATTCGAATGCGAGCTACGCCTGCGCCAACTGGAGAAGCTATGATCCGCGCGATCGTTACCGATATTGAAGGCACCACCAGCGATATTCGCTTTGTGCACAACGTTCTGTTTCCGTACGCCCGCGAGCGGCTGGCCGCGTTTGTGACCTCCCAGCAGTTTGCCGAGCCGGTCACCTCGATCCTCGATAACCTGCGCGGTGAAATCGATAACCCCGAGGCGACCACGCCGGAGCTTATCGACACTCTGTTTGCCTTTATGGATGAAGACCGTAAATCCACCGCGTTAAAAGCGCTGCAGGGCATTATCTGGCAGGAAGGCTACGTTAACGGCGACTTTACCGGCCACCTCTACCCGGACGTGCTGCCTTCCCTTGAAAAATGGAAGTCGCAGGGCCTTGATCTCTATGTTTATTCTTCTGGCTCCGTTGCAGCGCAGAAACTGTTATTTGGCTACAGCGACGAAGGTGATATTACTCATCTGTTCAGCGGCTACTTTGATACCCATATCGGGGCCAAGCGCGAAGCGCAGTCCTATGTGAATATTGCCGCCCAGTTATCGCTGCCGCCCGCCTCGGTGCTATTCCTGTCGGATATCCACCAGGAACTGGACGCCGCTGAACAGGCAGGCTTGCGTACTGTTCAGCTGATTCGCGGCGATAACGATGCCGCCAGCCACCACCATCAGGTTCATCGTTTTGATCACATTAACCCGGAGCAGATCCCCTCATGAGCGCCCTGACTATTTTCTCCGTAAACGACGCCAGCACCTCAACGTGGCACAGCACCGACGCCGGTGAGATCCAGCAGCAGCTCAACGGCAAAGGCGTGCGCTTCGAACGCTGGCAGGCCGACCGCGATCTCGGCGCTAATCCGGCCCCTGAAACGGTGATAAACGCTTACCAGCACGCCATCGACCGTCTGGTGGAAGAGAAAGGCTACCAGAGCTGGGACGTCATCAGCCTGCGCGCCGACAACCCGAACAAGGACGAGCTGCGCGCGAAGTTCCTGAACGAACATACCCACGGCGAAGATGAAGTGCGTTTCTTTGTTGAGGGCGCAGGGCTGTTCTGCCTGCATATCGGCGACGAAGTGTTCCAGGTCCTGTGCGAGAAGAACGACCTGATCTCCGTCCCGGCCGGTACGCCGCACTGGTTTGATATGGGCTCAGAGCCGAACTTTACGGCGATCCGTATCTTCGATAACCCGGAAGGCTGGATTGCGCAGTTTACCGGGGATGCGATTGCGGATAAGTATCCGCGGCTGGCGTAAGGTTTTGATGTTTAAGGGGCGTAAGCCCCTTTGTTTCTGGTATTGAGTATTTCTCCCGCAGAGTTTTTCATCCCGCTCCCCTCTTCCCCTTAATCTTTGCTACCATCCCGGCACAACGGATTTACACGTCAGGAGACAGAATGCTTAAAGTGATTGCCGAAGATTTTATCAGGCCAGAAGCGATTGAAATCGTTACTCCACTATATCGGGAACTGGTTTCGGCTACCCGACAGGAGCCGCTTTGCATCGCCTACGATTTGTATATTGATGAGAAAGATCCCGGTCATTTTATCTTTATCGAAGAGTGGCCTGACCGGGCGGCGCTGGATGCCCACTGCGCCAGCGAGCACTTCAGACGCCTGGTGCCTTTAATTGACCAGCACAAACGCCAGGACGCGACCTATATTCTGATGAACGCGTTTTAAGCCTTCTCTGGCGGAGAGCGTTAATCAACGCCCCGCCAGGCGCACAATGGCAATCCCACAGACGACTGCACCTGCTGCCACGAGGAACGTCAGCCGCATCCCGGCTTCGATCGCTGAACCCGTCGCATGGGCAATATCTTCCGTCCCCGCACCGAAGGCAAAGAGCGCGCCCATGACCGATGCCCCGGCAATCAGGCCAATATTGCGCGACAGATTAAGCAGGCCGGATACCGTTCCCTGGCGCTCCTTAGGGACATCAGCCAAAACGCCGGTGTTATTCGCCGTCTGGAAAAGTTGATAGCCCGGCGTCAGCACCATCACCGAGAGCACGTATCCGGCAGCGCCAATGGCATTCGGCACAAAAGCGAGCATAATCGCTCCAGTTGCCAGCAGAAACAGCCCCAGACTCAGCACCCGACGGCTTCCCCAGGCATCAACCAGCCGCCCGGAAGGGATACCGCAGAAGATGGCGATCCCCGGCCCGGTCGCCATCACCAGACCCACGGTTTGAGCATCCAGCCCCAGCCCGATTCCCAGATAAAAAGGGCCAACCACCAGCGTCGTCATAACAATACCCGCCACCAGCACGTTAACGATCAGACCCGGGGCCAGATGTCGGTCGAGGACTGACCACAAGCCAGGCGGCTTACCCGTTCGTTTACCCGGTTCAGTGGGCAGCGCGACAAGGATCAACATCAACGCGATACAGGCCAGCGGGCACAGCACCCAGAAAATACTGCGCCACCCCAGTTCCGCTAACAGCAGCCCGCCAAGCGTGGGGCCAAGCGCCGTCCCCAGCGCTGAGGTCATGCCCAGTAATCCCATCGCCCTACCCATTCGTTCCTGCGGCGTGGTCTGGCGCATCAGCGCCATCGCAAGCGTCATCAGAAAAGCCGCGCCAATTCCCTGCAAGGCCCGGGCGGCAACCAGCCACCACAGGCCGGATGCCAGGCTGCACAGCACGGACGCGACCGCAAAAAGAATAAGCCCCCCAATTAACGCAGGCTTCAGTCCCCACCGGTCACCGAGACGGCCTGCGATCAGCACCGCCACAGTGAGTGCCACCAGATAGCCCACCACCACCGCCTGCACCTGCGTAAAGGACGCAGAGAAGACTTCCGCCAGCGTGGGCAAGGCGATATTGGCAATGCTGGTACCCAGTGCCGCCAGCAGCATCGATAACGCCAGGGCCAGGGCGATCCCCGTTTGTCTCTTTACCTGAAGAGTTGATTCCGTCTGCTCCATTGTCGTGCTCCTCTTGCCGAAAGTTCTGTTCCGGCGCATCCTACGACTTAAAGTCGAGTTGAGGTCAAGCATGAAATTTTTAGATATCGGAGAGGTCGCGGAAAAGAGCGGCATAAAGCCTTCGGCCCTGCGCTATTACGAAAAGGTCGGGCTGATCGCCTCAACACAGCGCCACGGCCTGCGCAGACAGTTTCCCCATGAGGTGCTGCTACAGCTCAGGCTGATCGCCATGGGAAAAGCCGCCGGCTTTTCACTGGAAGAGATTGCCGGGATGTTCGGCATCAACGGCGCGCCGGACCTGCCGCGCGGGGAACTGCATCAAAAAGCCGACGAGATTGACCAGCAAATCCAGAAGCTGACATCCCTGCGCGATACGCTGCGCCACGTCGCCGACTGTCCTGCGCCGTCGCATATGGAGTGTCCGACGTTTAAACGGCTGGTTGAGATGGCGGGGAAAAACGGCGCCAGGCTGGCGAAGAGGAAAGTTTCGGGCGGTAAGGTGGTGAAGCCCAAAACCGTGGATTAACCGAAAACAAAAAGGCTCCTTTCGGAGCCCTTCATGAATAAACACCAAAAATATTATATGGGACGGGTTGTTTCAGGTTTTTTTAGCGGCCCGATAAGTTCCACAAACTTCTCTGTCCGACACACGCTGGCAAGCTTATTACCGTCAATGGTTGCCCAAAAATCAATGGCCGACTTTGCAGCCGCTGCGGCTTTATCCCTGTCCACTTTTTTGCTTTGCTTGATCATCACGCCTCCTTTGTGACTTTCCGGTGGTGCACCCAATCCTACATCTCATTTGAGTATAAAACAAACAGCCCTCTTTGCTTTTGAGGACGTGCTACGCACTATTGATTATCTTTAGACGGATGTAATACAGGATATCTTCCACTTCAGCTGAAACCTTGCTGTAATCGTACCATACAGGAGCGAATCCATAGGTGCGGTACCAGGGTAAAGCCTCAGGTAAGGGGTCCTGGATATAAACGTAATTAAGTCCAGAAATCTGGCAGAACGTTGTTGCATAGATCAACGCAATAAGCGCCACTTTCCCCGTCAGCGCACTCTCTCTGTCCACGATAAAATTTTCCATCATACAAACAGAGAACATTTCTCTTCGCGCATCATGTTTACAAATAATCGCCGCATGTAAAGCCCCTGCTTTGCCATGATCAATATCCCTGAGAGCGATTTTGCTAATACTGTCGTTCGCGCTTTCTCTGTAAAACGCTATCGCCCACGCCCAGTTGAGCCTGGCACGCAGTGAACCCGCAGTAAGACGTGCTTCGTCTATATCGCTAAGAACAGTGACGATAATAGTGTCCCAACCCAAACCATCAACTATCTGTTGCGTTGTAATAAGACACAGGGAATGTATTTCTTTAAATGAAATCTCACTCATCCAGACCCGCCTTCCTTTGCAAATATCCTTCGCCAGAACCCGTTAAAGGCTAACGCGACGAATTATGCTGGCTTTGCAGGCAGGATATAACCCTGATAACTGTTCCAATTTAAGAAATGCGTATCTCCTTCCGACACTGACTCTTGTGTTACACAACCCTCACTCTTTTTTCAGACACCGAAGCTTCCCCATCGTCAAAACGGCAGGCAGCAAAACCGTCACCAGAAACAGGGCAATGGAAACATGTTGCTCATCCGCATCAGCCCGCCAGTTGCCGAGCAGTGCAGAGAGCAGAAAAAACGCCAGACCTGAGGCGATCATCGCGATCCCCCAGAAGCGATTCGCCTGATACCAGACCGTTTTATTGCTCAACGTGAATGCAGTCCGGACACCGTACAGATGGTTAGGCTTGATCTTCTGCATCACCAGCGGGAGGGCGATAGCCATCAATATCAGATGACCAAAGCAAAGAGAGATAAAAGTCGAATCCATCGTTATTCCTTGTTTTTGCTATCGCATTCGCAGCTGCAATGATCATCGGTTACCCTGTGCATTCAATCTTACGCCCTGTTCACGAGGTTTTAATGGCTCTGGATCAAAACGGATTTATTGCAACGCCGCCCGCCGGTCCTTTGCAAAACACCTTTCAGCCGGTGGTAAATGCCCTGATAAACCAACTGACGCAAAGCCAGACTTTTCTGGTCCACAGTATCTACGTCTATGGTAGTGTCGCGCAGGGCAGCGCCGTTGCCGGACGCTCTGACCTTGATATCAGTCTGATTCTTACTCGCCCGCCGACAGAAGATGAGCAACAGGCACTCAAGGCTTTACGTATCAACCTTGCCCTCGCCCATCCTGTTATCAGCAAAATCGACTTTGATATCGGGACGCTGGCGGGGGTACAAAACCCTGATAATCACAACAGTTGGGGCTACTGGCTGAAGCATCACTGCCGGTGCATTTACGGAGAGGATTTACGTGCTGATTTCCCACTTTTTCGTCCGTCGCGTGCGGTTGCCGTTGCTGTCAACGGCGATATGGTGTCAGTCCTGAACCGTTTTATCAGACAGCTACGCGAACTTGCTCCCGGGCCTGAACGGCTGTTTACCCAGCGTGCCGCAGCCAGAAAACTGGTGCGTTCAACGAATATGCTGCGAACGGATAGCGACGCCGACTGGCCCGATACCCTGGAGGAAAATGCCGCCCGTTTTGTCACACGCTATCCAGAACAGAGCGATGAGATGGGGTATCTGCTTACCGAGAGCCACAGCCCGACAGATACTCCTGAGCACTTTATTCAGCGGGCGGAAAGTTTTATGGCGTGGCTTCAGGATTGCGTGGCGATGGAGATATCCCGTTTATCCCCAGAAAGGGATAAACAATAAAATATCCCCACTCGGGGATATTCGACTTCGTTATGGTTTTATAAATGTCCCGTCGTTCAGCGAAAGCCTGAACGGTTCCCATCCGCCCGGTGGGTCCCAGTCACCTCTACCATAAATCACCCCGTCAGCCACCTCACTGATAAGTACACCATCGACGGCGCACATCGGAGATTGCCAGATAATACTCCCGTGGATATCAACCAAGAAGACATACTCAAATGTGGCTGCCAGGAATGTGTCACTCAGCACACCCGCATTCACATCCGGCAATGGATAGAGGTCTCCCACATAATCGTTAAGATAAACAGTGCGTATCTGCTGACTTGCAATGTCTAAAATATGCACATGCTGCCCGAATAAAATAGCAATGTGGTGTTCATTTAGCAGAAGTTCACTGAAACACTGTTCAAGCAGGTAACCCTCTTTATCTGAATCAACAAAGATATGCACAAGCAAAACGGGCTGGTTATCTCTGCAAACCATTACTTTACGACGAAGCGCACCACGCAGCCCAAAGGGATTATGTTCCTTTTCCGGTACGTATTCCTCTGGAGAAAATTCTTTATCAAGAAAGTACGCGCTGAATTCCATTGTTACCCACCTGTATTGCAATCCATCAAAGGCTTTTCAATAACCGCTTATGCATATTCGAACATATCGCCCCGGCAACAGGCTTTGAGAAATCATCGGAAAGTGTGCGCGCCGTTGGTTTTCTTTGTGAGTTCGCCGACACGCTCACTGTTCATCCAGGCCACAAGCTTTGCCATTACCAGTCCATATCTCCTTGATAATTCTGGCTGTCTTCCGCCACGTTATCCCCTTTTTCATGCACTACCATCACCATATCCAGAGACTGCAGTATTTTAAACAACGTCGTGACGGTCGCTTTGTCGGGGTTATTTTCGAAGTTAGAGATCGTGGCCTGTTTAATCCCAATCCGCTTAGCCAGTTCGCTTTGCGTCCATCGGTTTTTCTGCCGGACAAGCCTCATATAATTTGCCAGCTGAGTCGGGCTGTAAATATTCGGTTGTATCATCTGCGGCGCGGCTTCCATATTTATTTATACCCAGGTAAGGATAAGTTCATTCTTATACCCAGTAAGGGATAGTGTCAATAATCATGCATTTTATCCCGACAAAAGGATAAAGACCATCATATCCCTGGCAGGGGATAAATTACCCCTCACTCACCGACACCTTTACCGCATCCAGCAATAACCCCAGCGCCGCATGCTGGTGATCGCGGGACTGGTACAGGCCGTAAATCCCCAGCGTTTGCGGCTCCAGATGCGGTAGCACCCGCACCAGTTTCCCGCTTGCCAGCCCCTGGCGGGCTTCGATTTCCGGGACCATCGCCAGGCCCGCATCGGCCATCGCCATATCGCAGAGCAGCGAGGAGATCCCGGCACTAAAGTTGCCTTTGACTGCTACCGAAAGCGTGCCCTTCTGCGGATCGCGGAAGGTCCAGGACTGGCCGGAAAAGCGGCTGTAGTGCAGGCAATTATGCTGGCGGAGATCGTCCGGCGTCCTGATGTCGCCGTAGCGCTGAAGATAGCCAGGCGAGGCGCACAGTACGGACCGGCACTCGCCGAGCAAACGGGCGATGGTGCCGGGCTCCGGATTATTGGTGATACGAATCGCCAGGTCAATACGCTCTCCGACAAGGCTGACGGGCTGGTTATTGATATCGACCTCAATTCTCAACGCCGGATAATGAGAGAGAAATGTCGGTATCACCGGGCCCAGAATATGGGTAGCGGTAAAGTGAGCGCAGGCGACGCGCAGCGTCCCGGATGGCGTCAGGCTGGTGCTATCCCCTTCGATCTCCTGCGAAAGCAACGCCATCTGGCGGGTTTTCTCCAGCGCCTTCTCACCGGCTGGCGTAATCGTCAGGCGACGGGTGGAGCGATGCAGCAGTCGTGCACCCGCCCACTTCTCCATCTCATCGAGATAGCGGCTAACCATCGGGCGAGAGATCCCAAGCGATCTTGCCGCCGCGCTCAGGCTACCGAGCTCGCAGATCCGGTTATAGGTGATTGCCGCCATGATCCTGTCCATCGTCGCCCCATTAGATCGATTTACGAAACTCAGCATGTATTGTTTCAGGAATTCTATCAGAACCACGATCGCTTAATAATAGAGCCAACAACGAAACGTGGAGAGAGAACGCAATGGCATTTCAGGCCGGGCTTTACTGGATTATCGATCCCCTGTGCGGCTGGAGCTACGGCGCATTGCCGCTGCTTAACCGCATGGCGCAGGATTTCCCGCTGCGGCAGTTCATTCTGCCCGGCGGTCTGTTCGTCGGCTCCCAGCGCCGTCGCCTTGACGCCGACTGGCTGGCGCACGTCCACGAACATGACGCCCGCATTGCGACGCTGACCGGTATGCCTTTCGGGGGTGAATACCGGGACAATCTGCTGGCGTCGGCGGACCTGCTGCTCGACTCCCTTCCCGCCACACGCGGCCTGCTGGCGGCCCAGTGTTTTGTCCAGAACGGCGCGGACCTGCGTTTTCTGAATGCGATTCAGACGGCCTGGTACCGCGACGGCAGGGATATCACACGCCCGGAGATCGTCAATGAGGTGCTGCGCCAGACGGAGGGCGATGGCGTTGCACTGGAGCAAATTCCGGAGCACGAGGCGCTTTCAGCGATTCAGCACGGGCGAATGTTAATGGCGCAGATGGGCGGCCAGGGCTTCCCGTCAGCGGCGATTATCAGTCAGGACGGCGACTGCCGCCTGCAACCGGTCGGAAAATATTACGGCAACCCCGAGGCATTCTTTGCCATGGTTCAACCTCACCTGATTCAGGCTATCCAGTAAGGAATTTTACAATGAAAATGAAATCACTCTCTCTGCTGCTGGCAATGGCCACCGCACCTGCCTTTGCCGCACCGCTACAGCTGGACGTATATAACCCGCAGGATAAGGGCGTCTTTGCCGTCTCCTCAACCCTGGTCTCCGGCCCGAAAGAGGCGATTCTGTTTGATGCCCAGTTCAGCGTGAAGGATGGTGAGAAGCTGGTGGAGATGATCAAAGCCAGCGGCAAAACGCTGAAAGAGGTGGTGATCACCTCCGGCGATCCGGACTTTTACTTTGGCCTGCAGCCCATTGTGGCAGCGTTCCCGCAGGTGAAAGTGGTCGCCACGCCGAAGGTGGTTGAGCATATCGTGGCCACAAAAGACGCCAAGCTGGCCTTCTGGGGCCCGCAGATGAAGGACGGCGCGCCGACCAAAATCGTCGTGCCACAAGCCACTCACGCAACCCGCTTTACCGTTGACGGCGAAGCCATTGAGCTGAAACACGCCGATGACTACGCTGCGTATGTCTGGATCCCGGCAAACAAAGCCATTCTTGGCGGTACAGGCGTGTCATCCGGTATTCATGTCTGGACGGCAGATACCCAGACACCGGCTATTCGTAAACTCTGGGCCGACACCCTGAAGGAGATGCAGGCACATAAACCACAGCAGGTGATTCCGGGCCACTATCTGGGCGAGCGTCCGGCGGGTGATACTGCGATTACCTTTACGCTCGACTACCTGCAGGCTTTTGAAAAAGCCCTGGCTGAGCATAAAGATTCCGCCGGTGTGATAAAGGCCTTAAAGTCGGTGTATCCGCAGCTGGCAGAAGAGAGTTCACTTGAGCTGAGTGCGCAGGTGAATACCGGCGAGATGAAGTGGTAACTCAGCCCTTAACATCCTGATTCGCTTTATATTGCGCTGACATACCTTTTCCGGGTGACAGATCGAGAAAATGGATTACCCTTTCTTCTGGATCTCTCCCCGGACTCTCTGATGAAATTTTCGCTGTTCTTACTCCTGCTGACCTTTGCCTCCGTCGCCCGCGCCAATAATGGCATCCGGCTGAATTGCCCGATGCGCGGCGATATGACGGTCTCCTTTTTTGACTACAGCCTGATGACCATGAAGTGGGGCAACCATTTCCAGATCGCCTCCGGCAGAACGAAGGCGCAGACCAAAAGCGGCGCGCCCTTCTGGAGCGCGCACTTTCGCAACGGTGATGAGCTGGCTTATTTCCCGAACGCCAGTACGTACTATCTGTTTTACGCCGGTTCAAAAGCCCCGGTGCGCTGCACCGAGACAGGTAGCCTGGAGTATCCGGCCTTTACGCCGCCGCGCTATGAGAAAAACGGGCCGCCAACGGATACGGACAACACTGAAAATAGCGGCGTTGTCCTGCTGCATCCGGCGAGATAATTAGCGAAATACACCGTTCTCCACATCTTCCGGCGTCACCACGCCGGTATCCAGCACCCAGCCACTAATCAGCGATGCAGGCGTGACGTCAAAGGCCGGGTTATAAACTCGCGCGTTCTCCGGCGCCCACTGTACTGCCCCAAAGCTGCCCGCGACGCCGGTCACTTCCGTTGCAGCACGCTGTTCAATAGGAATGGCGTCCCCGTTCGGGCAGGCCGGATCGAGGGTAGTCTGCGGTGCCGCGACATAGAATGGAATACCGTGGAACTTCGCCAGCACCGCCAGTGAATAGGTCCCTATTTTGTTAGCCACGTCGCCGTTAGCCGCAATACGGTCGGCGCCCACCCAGACGGCATCAACCTCCCCTTTTGCCATCAGGCTGGCGGCCATCGAGTCGGTAATCAGATGATAAGGCACGCCAAGCTCGCCCAGTTCCCAGGCGGTCAGACGGCCGCCCTGCAGCAGCGGACGGGTTTCATCCACCCAGACATTGTCCACCTTGCCTTCGCGAAACGCATGCGCGATAACGCCTAACGCGGTACCCACGCCCGCCGTCGCCAGCCCGCCGGTATTGCAGTGGGTTAACAGACGGCTGCCGGGCGTCACCAGCGCACTGCCCGCAAGCGCAATACGTTCGCAGAGCTGCTTATCCTCTTCTATCAGCCGCAGAGCTTCCACCGTCAGCGCCGTCGCGAAATCATCCTGCGCCAGCACCTTTTTCATACGATCGAGGTTATTCATCAGGTTCACTGCCGTTGGCCGCGACGCACGCAGGGTTTCAAGCGCCTGAGTCAGCGCCTCGCGCCCTTCTCCACGCTCGGCCAGCAGCGCCAGCAACAGGCTGGCAGAAAGGCCAATCAACGGCGCACCGCGCACGCGCAGGGCGTGAATATGCTCCACCAGCGATGCCACCGTATCGGCAGGCAGCCAGCATTTTTCCTGCGGCAGGGCCTGCTGATCCAGAATAAAAAGCTGATTGTCCGCTACCCGCAGGCTGGTGGTCTGTAATCTCTGCATGTCGTTAAATCCCTGTTGCGTTGTTGTGTCACATTGTGTCAGGATGACCAACGGATGTATAGACGTCTGAATGGCTTTATAAACAGAATTTGAGGATAAAGGCAATGTCGCAATACCGAACCTTCACCGCTTCAGACGCGGTGGCATACGCCCAACAATTTGGCGGACTTGACGATCCCTCCGCGCTGGTGGATGCACAGGAGGTCGGCGACGGCAACCTTAACCTGGTCTTTAAAATCTTCGATAAGCAGGGCATCAGCCGCATTATCGTTAAGCAGGCTCTGCCCTACGTGCGCTGCGTCGGCGAGTCCTGGCCGCTGACCCTGGATCGCGCCCGTCTCGAAGCCGAAACCCTCACGGAGCACTATCAGCACAGCCCGCAGCATACGGTACAGATCCTCCATTTTGACCCGGAACTGGCGGTAATGGTAATGGAAGATCTCTCCGATCATAAAATCTGGCGCGGGGAGCTTATTGCCAACGTTTATTACCCGCAGGCCGCCCGCCAGCTCGGCGAGTACCTGGCGCAAACCCTGTTCCACACCAGCGATTTTTATCTGCATCCGCACGCTAAAAAAGCGATGGTCGCCCGCTTTATTAACCCGGAAATGTGCGAAATCACCGAGGATCTGTTCTTTAACGATCCGTACCTGGTCCACGAGCGCAATAACTATCCGGCCGCGCTGGAAAGCGACATCGCCGCCCTGCGCAACGACGATCAGCTTCGCCTGGCGGTCGCCGCGCTGAAGCACCGCTTCTTCGCCCACAGCGAAGCGCTGCTGCACGGTGATATTCACAGCGGCTCCCTGTTTGTGGCCGAAGGCAGCCTGAAGGCTATCGATGCCGAGTTTGGCTATGTCGGCCCGATCGGCTTTGATGTCGGGACCGCCATCGGCAACCTGCTGCTGAACTTCTGCGGCCTGCCGGGCCATATGGGGGTCCGCGATGCCGCCGCTGCCCGCGAGCAGCGTCTGACAGATATTCAGGAACTGTGGCACAGCTTTGCCGAACGTTTCCAGGCGCTGGCCGCGGAGAAAACCCGCGACGTCGCGCTGGCGTATCCGGGCTACGCGTCGGCGTTTCTGCAAAAAGTCTGGCACGATGCCATCGGCTTCTGCGGCACCGAGCTTATCCGCCGCAGCGTGGGCCTGTCCCACGTGGCCGATCTCGATACCATCGGCGATGAAGAGATGCGTCACGCCTGCCTGAAACACGCGATTGCGCTGGGCAAAGCCCTGATTGTGATTGCTGAGCGGATTGATAACGTCGACGAACTGATTGCGCGGGTGCGCCAGTACAGCTAAACCGGCATTAAAACGTCCTCTCCCGTCGGGAGAGGACGTTTTTCACTTACCCCAGATACTCAATCACCGATAGCCCGCCGTTATAGTCAGTGCTGTAGATAATCCCCTGCGCGTCAACAAACACATCACAGGACTGAATAATCTGCGGACGGTTCGGCCGCGTATCCATCATCTTTTCAGGTGCCGCTGGCACCAGCGCGCCTGTTTCCACCGGACGATAAGGATCGGAGATATCGTATGCCCGCACGCCCGCGTTCTGGTAGGTTGCGAAAATCAGCGTTGAGCTGACAAAGCTACCAGGGCGGTTTTCATGCAGGTTATGCGGCCCGAAGTGCGCGCCCTTTGCCACATAATCAATCTCGTTCGGCTGCGGGAAGGTGGAGATACTCACCGGGTTGGACGGCTCGCGAATATCAAACAGCCAGATCAGCTTCTCGCCATCTTCCTGATTATCGAGCACCGCTTCATCCAGCACCACCAGCAGATCCCTGTCCGGCAGCGGCAGCGCTGTATGTGTTCCGCCGCCAAAAGGCGGGCTCCAGTTGCGGTGGCTGATAAGCTGCGGCTGACTGCGATCCTTCACGTCCAGAATCGTCAGGCCGCCATCGCGCCAGCTGCCGTAGGCGGTATCACCGCTGATAATGGCATGGTGCAACGCGTAGCGTTTACCTTCCGGCCAGGACGGCGTTTCACCTTCAGACTGGTTCATACCCGGTAGCCACCAGCGCCCGGCCACTTCAGGCTTGCGCGGGTCAGCAAGGTCGATAGTCAGGAAGATATAGTCCGTGAAGCCGTCGATCAGCGCCGACACATAGGCCCAGCGTCCGCCCACGTACCAGATACGGTGAATACCGATACCGTCCAGGGAGAGGAAGCTGATTTCGCGCGGTTTATCCGGCGTCGAGATATCAAAAATCCGCAGCCCGGCGCTCCAGCCTTTATCCTGCACGTCGCTGACCGTTTCACCGACCTGACGGGTGTAGTACACCTTCTCATCGGCAAAACGGGCATCGGCAAACAGATCCCGGGCGTTGATGACCAGCAGCAGATCGTCATGCGCCTGCAGATGCACATTCCAGGTGCCCGGCGGCGCCGGCACATAGCCGGCAGCCTTTGGGTTCTTCGGATCGCGCACGTCGACTATGGAAAAGCCCTGCGACACCATATGGCCAATATAGGCAAAGCCACGATGGACCATCAGCTGCACGCCATCGGGGCGTCCGCCCTGATCGCTGTGACCGATCAGCCGCATATTGCGGCTGTATTCGGGACGCGGGAGTTCACTCGCCATGGGGCATCCTTATTTGTGTTTGGCTTCCAGCGTGGCGAACCACGGCGCGATAAAGTCTTCAGTCTGGCCCCAGCCTGGAATGATTTTCGCAAGCGACGCTACGTTGACCGCGCCACCCTGGCTTGCCAGCAGCGCCTGCGGGATAGCCGCCGCTTTAAAGTCGTAGGTCGCAGGAGTCTGCTCACCGGCAATCTTATTGGCAATCAGACGCACGTTGGTGGCACCAATCAGCTTAGGATCCACAGCCACGCTCAGTTTCCACGGGCTGTTGGCTTCACGCATCAGCTGCAGATCCTGGTTAGAGACATCGATGCTGTAGAGTTTGATTTCGGTACGACCATTCTCTTTCAGCGCTTTGTAAGCGCCCTGACTGAAGGCATCCCAGGTACCCCAGATGGCATCAATCTGCCCTTTCGGGTATTTCGCCAGCACCGCGCCGACTTTGTTGGCGGTATCGCCCTGCACGTCAGAGGAGACCGCACCGATGGATTCCAGCTCTTTGATGCCCGGATTCGCTTTCTGCAGCTCTTTCCATGCTGCCTGACGACGCTCCATCGGCGGGAAACCGGCGACCCACAGCTTGATGATATTCGCCTTGCCGTTAAAGTCTTTAATCAGCTGGCCTGCGGACAGATTGGTCAGGGAAGCGTCATCCTGCTGAGTCACGGTCACGCCCGGAATATCGCCAGTGACGGCGGTATCAAAGACGGAAACGGCAATCCCAGCATCGCGCGCTTTTTTCACCAGCGCGGTGGAGTACGGGTCGCGGCCCTGGGAGAGAATAATCCCGTCATATTTCTGGCTGATGGCCTGGTTGACGAAATCCTGGAATTTGGCATCGTCGCCGTTGCTCAGGAAGGTGCTGACCTTAAAGCCAAGCTTTTTCCCTTCCAGCACCGCGCCGGAGACAAACTGGGTGGTGTTATCGTCGGAGCCGAGGTTACGAACTATCGCAATACGGATCTGACCGTCATGGTTGGCAATCCCGGCCGGAACCGGCGCAGGCGTGGCGGCATAGCCCGGCAGCGCACTCAGTAAGCCCAGCGCCAGCAGTGACAGTGCTATCTTTTTCATGTTGTGTTTACCCTGTTGTTTATAATGTTTGCTATCGACGCTGGAAATACGTGAGTGCAAGAGCGCCAGCCAGCACCAGCCCCTTGATGATATCCATTGCATAGTAAGGTACGGAGAGCATCACCAGCCCGTTGGAAAGCACGCCGAGGATCACCGCGCCCACCAGCGTACCCAACGCGTTTGGCTTGCCGGAACCGGCCAGCGAGAAACCAATCCACGCCGCCGCAACCGCATCCATCAGATAACCACCGCCCGCGTTGACCTGCGAAGAACCGATACGCGAAGCCAGCAGAATGCCGCCAAGACCAGCCAGCAGGGACGCAATCACATAGGCCACCACTTTATAGCGGACGGTGCGAATGCCGGAGAGACGCGCGGCTTCCGGGTTGCCGCCGATGGCATACATCCGGCGGCCGTGGGTGGTCAGCGACAGGCCAAGCTGCGCCACCAGGGTTACCACCAGCATAATAATCACGATAGTCGGCACCTGGCCCAGCAGGCCAAAGCCTTCCGGTATGATGCCTTCCGCCATTTCACCGCTCGGCAGCACCATATTTTGCGTAATCGAACCGCCGTAGCTGTAGGTCATCGCCACGCCCTGAATCACAAACAGGCTCGCCAGCGTTGCCAGCATGTCAGGAATACGCAGCACAACAATCAGGAAGGCGTTAAACAGGCCAATCAGCGTACAAAGCGCCAGGGTGACCAGAATGGCCTCGGTGGTACCAAAGCCGTGCCAGACAAACAGCGAGATCACCAGCGCATTGGCCAGCGAGGCGGTCGAGCCAACGGACAGGTCAAACCCGCCAACGGTCAGGGAAATCGACACGCCAATCGCAATCACCGTCACAATGGCGATGGAACGCAGAATATTGATGATATTAAACGGGTCGAGGAAATTGTCTGAAGCGATACCAAAGATGGCGATCAACAGAACAACGGTCAGCAACATGCCCCATTTATAGAGAAAATCGAAAAATTGCTGACGGCCAGACGCCGCCGCATTCACTGAAAGGGCTTTGCTCACGCTGCCGTTCCTCCGGTCGAATAGTACAGTAAAGTCTCTTCGCGGGCGTCGGCGCCCGCAATCTCAGCCACAATGCGGCCATCCCACAACACACAAATTCGGTCGCACAGTCCGACCAGCTCGGCGAACTCGCCGGATGCGTAAATAATGCCTTTGCCTTCACGGGCCAGGCCGTCAATCAGCTGAAACAGGTCGGTTTTGGCTTTTACGTCCACGCCTTTGGTCGGCTCATCAAAAATCAGCACGTTGGCATTGGCCCGCAACCATTTACCGATGGCGACCTTCTGCTGATTGCCGCCGGAGAGACGACGCAGCGTCTGCGCCGGACCGGTGGTACGGATCCCGACCCGGGCGATAACTTCTTCCGCCCAGCGCCAGGCCTGACGATGGCCGAACAGACTCCAGCGGGAGAAACTGTTATCGGCGCTGACGGAGAGGTTCATGCTGATGGGATCTTCGATAAAAATCCCCTCTTTGCGCCGCTCTTCCGGCACCAGCGCCATGCCACGCGTGACGGAATCCGCTGGGTTATTTGGCTGCCACGGCTGACCATTCAGTTCTCCGCGCGTTGCACGGCTTTTTGTGGCACCAAACAGGGCTTTACACAGCTCGGTTTTACCGGCCCCCGCAAGACCCGCAATCCCCAGAATTTCACCTTTGCGCAGGCGCAGAGAGATATCCTGCAGCAGCCCATCATCATTCAGGCCATCAATATTTAAAAGGGTTTCTTCACCGTGCGGCGGACGGCGCGGCGGATAGATATCGTTCAGCTCGTGACCCAGCATCTTTTCGACGATGGCCTCACCGCTCAGGTCGGCCATCGGGCCGGTCTCAATCAGACGCCCGTCGCGCAGCACCGTCAGGGTGTCGCAGATTGCTTTTAGCTCATGGATGCGGTGCGAGATAAAGACCACGCCAATGCCCTGTCCCTGAAGACGTCGCACCACGGTGAACAAGCGCTCACTTTCATGCTGGTCCAGCGGGGCTGTGGGTTCATCGAGGATCAGAAAACGGCAGTGATGGGAGAGCGCACGCGCCAGTAAGATTTGCTGCTTTTCCGCCAGGGTGCAGCTATCCACCGAGCGGCGCACGTCGAAGCTAATATCCAGCTGTGCCAGCGCGGCCTTTGCCTGCTGACGCACAGTCGACCAGCTATAGCGGTGGCCGGGTTCAGCAAGGCGGTCGAGCATGATATTTTCGGCAATGCTCAGGCCGGGCACCAGCGCCACATCGACTTCCTGCTGCACCAGATGGATCCCATACTGCTTAGCATCACGCGGAGAGCGGATTGAGACCACCTGGTTATTGATGGCGATCTCGCCTTCATAGTGATCGTGGGTGCCGCACAGCACCGCCATCAGGGTTGATTTGCCCGCGCCATTCGCGCCGGTCAGCGCATGGACAGAGCCACCTTTAATGTCGAAATCGACATGCGACAGCGCCCTGAAACCGGCAAAGGCCAGGTTTATTCCGCGCATGCTGAGGTGGTTAGCGCTCATGGCGACAAACTCCTGAATGAATGATTGATTTGATGAATTTTTCATAGCCCGACTTGACTGACAATGACAGAAAAGGCATAAGATAAAGCTAAATAATCTTAGCCATCCGGACATCCAGACATACCATCGGGATAGCGATAATACACAAGGAACCAACAAATGAGCAACACCGAAATTCGCGTGGTGATCGGCCCGGCCAACTACTTCTCTCATCCGGGCAGTCTGGCACGCCTGAACGACTTCTTTACGGCCGATCAGCTCTCCCGGGCGGTGTGGATTTATGGCGATCGCGCCTTCGCGGCTGCACGCCCTTATCTGCCGGAAAGCTTTGACCTGCCGGGTGCAAAACACCTGCCCTTTACCGGCCACTGCAGCGAAAAAGATGTAAATGAGTTGGTACGCGAAGCCGGTGATGACCGTGCGGTGGTGATCGGGATCGGCGGCGGTGCCCTGCTGGATACGGTAAAAGCGGTGGCTCGCCGTCTTGGCCTGCCGGTTGTCGCAATTCCCACTATCGCCGCTACCTGCGCCGCCTGGACGCCGCTCTCCGTGTGGTACAACGATGCTGGTCAGGCTCTGCAGTTTGAAATTTTTGACGATGCCAACTTCCTGGTTCTGGTGGAGCCGGAAATTATCCTCGCCGCGCCGGAGGAGTATCTGCTGGCGGGTATCGGCGATACCCTTGCGAAATGGTATGAAGCGGTGGTGCTGGCGCAGCAGCCGGAGAAACTGCCTCTGACCGTGCGTCTGGGCATTAACGGCGCGCTGGCTATCCGCGATATTTTGCTGGAGAAAAGCGAGGCGGCGCTGGCGGACAAGCAGCGCGGCGAACTCACCCAGGATTTCAGTGACGTGGTGGATGCGATTATTGCCGGTGGCGGCATGGTGGGTGGCCTGGGCGAACGCTATACCCGCGTCGCCGCAGCCCATGCGGTACACAATGGCCTGACGGTATTACCGCAGACGGATAAATTCCTGCACGGCACCAAAGTGGCCTACGGTATTCTGGTACAGAGCGCCCTGCTTGGCCAGGATGACGTGCTGGCGCAGCTGATTGCCGCTTACCAGCGCTTCAATCTGCCAACCACGCTGGCGGCGCTGGAGGTCGATATTCATAACCGTGCAGAGCTGGATAAAGTGATTGCTCACACCCTGCGTCCGGTCGAGTCCATTCACTATCTGCCGGTAACCCTGACGCCGGAGAGCCTGCTTGCGGCCTTTGAGAAAGTCGAAACCTTCCAGCGTTAATTTCCCCCTCTTTTATGCATGTCTCTGCTTCTGAGCAGAGACATTTGCGATCCTCCTCGACCGCTTTCGCCTTCCCACTTTGCACATCTCTCCCTGAGCATTAGGCTATCAGCCATAAGATATTACGCGATCAGCTAATAATCTAATTATTTACTTATGGACTGTAAGGGTATACAGTGGAGATCTCAATGGAAATCATCTGGTCCAGAAACGCGAAAAAACAGCTATTGAATATTGATGGCCGCTACCGCGAGAGGATTAAGCAAAAGCTGTACGACATCGGCGACATCATGGCGCCGCTGCCGGATCTGAAAAAACTGTCGGGGCCAGAAAACCATTACCGGCTACGCGTGGGAGATTACCGTATTATCCTCACGCATCCTGAGGGAAGCGAACGCTGCACCGTTGTCGCAGTGAAACGCAGAACCTCTACGACATACCTGCATGAGGAGCCTGTGCGCTATGACAGTACAGTTTATTAAGGATGAAAAAGGTAACCGACTCTACGCCGTAATCCCCTACGCCGAATACTTCCGTATGCGTCTGCAAATGTCCGGGATCGACGATGAAAACGAAGAAGACTGGGAGGATGTGCCCTACGAATCAGACGAATATGATGACGTAGGTATTCCTGATAGCGTCGCCAGCATTATGGATAAAGAGAACGTCAGCCTGCAGGCGGCATGGCGTATCTATCGTGGTTTATCCCAGCAGGAAGTGGCGGATAAACTGGGCATCAGCCAGTCTGCCGTTTCCCAACTGGAATCCGTGGATTCCCGCCCACAAAAGCGTACCCGCGAAAAACTGGCGGCGCTTTACGGTTGCCAGCAGGAGCAGATTGCACTCTATCTTCCCTGATTGGGCAAGATTACCGGAAATCAACAGCAGCGCGCCCCGTCCTTTCCACCGTAACGCGCGTCCTGCCGATCGCGGAAAAACGCCTCGTAAGTCATTGGCGTCTGGTCCGGGTGATTGATGCGCATATGCTCGACGTAGTTGTCGTAGTCGGGCACGCCAACCATCATCTTCGCCGCCTGACCCAAATATTTACCCGCTTTAGACAGTGTATCGAACATGGTGCTCTCCTGGGTTTTCCCCCTCTTCCCCGCCCGGGAAAGAGGGGGCAATTGACTAGTGCGCGCTTTTCGCCTGGGCCACAATTTTGTCGATATTCTCAGGCATCGGCTCATACGGCGTCTCGTTCGCCGTCGGATGTTCCTCTTTCAGTGCCGCCAGGGCGGTCTTAATCGAGTACATCGCCAGGACCACGACCACCACCATAAAGAAGATGGTCAGTCCGGCGTCGAGACGGTTATTGAACACCAGCTGTGACAGCTGAGACTCAGTATACTGCGGCGGAATGGCCCCGCTGTCGATCATCGCCTGGAACTTATTGGCAATGGCCAGGAACCCCACTTTCGCATCGCTGCTAAAGGCTTTCTGCCAGCCTGCGGTCAGCGTACAAATCAGCAGCCAGCTTGTCGGCAGCAGTGCCACCCACGCGTAGCGCTGGCGCTTCATTTTGAAGAGGACAACCGCACAGAGCATCAGCGCCATACCCGCCAGCATCTGGTTAGCAATACCGAACAGCGGCCACAGGGTATTAATGCCTCCCAGCGGATCCACCACGCCCTGGTGCAGGAAGTATCCCCACGCCAGCACGCACAGGGCCGTTGCCAGCAGGTTCGCGGGCAGCGAGTCGGTCCGTTTCAGATTCGGGTTAATCACCCCCAGCAGATCCTGCAGCATAAAGCGCGCCGCACGGGTTCCTGCATCGACCGCCGTCAGAATAAACAGGGCTTCAAACAGAATGGCAAAGTGATACCAGAATGAGACCTCCATCAGTCCGCCAAAGGAGCCGTGCAGAATATAGGCCATCCCCACCGCCAGAGTCGGAGCCCCGCCTGCACGCGAGATAATCGACTGCTCGCCGACCTCGTTAGCTATCTGATGCAGCGTCTCCGGCGTCACGCTAAAGCCCCAGCCGCTCACCACCTGAGCCGCTGATGCCACCACGTCAACCGTTCCCGCCGGAGCCAGCACCGCCATCGGGCTGTTCATCGCGAAGTAGACGCCCGGATCGATAATACAGGCGGAGACCAGCGCCATAATCGCCACAAACGACTCCATCAACATCCCGCCATAGCCGATAAAGCAGGCCTGCCCTTCGCTGGCGAGCATTTTCGGGGTGGTGCCGGATGAGATCAGCGCGTGGAAGCCGGACACCGCGCCACAGGCGATAGTAATAAACAGGAACGGGAACAGGTTACCCGTCCAGACCGGTCCGGTGCCGTCGATAAATTTGGTCATCGCAGGCATGGTCAGCGTCGGACGCATCACCAGGATACCGATCGCCAGCCCGATAATGGTACCGATTTTCAGGAACGTAGAGAGATAATCACGCGGGGCCAGCAGCAGCCAGACCGGCAGTACCGCCGCGACAAAGCCATAGCCCACCAGCATCCAGGTCAGCTGCACGCCGGTAAAGTCAAAGTACGGTGCCCAGGTTTCGCTTTCCGCCACCCAGCCGCCGGAAATAATCGCGAAGATCAGGAACACCAGTCCGATAACAGAAACCTCGCCGATACGCCCCGGCCGCAGATAGCGGATATAGATCCCCATAAAGATCGCCAGCGGAATGGTAAAGGCCACCGTGTAGGTTCCCCACGGGCTGTGGGTCAGCGCTTTCACCACGATCATCGCCAGCACCGCGAGGATAATCACCATAATCATAAAGCAGGCCACCAGCGCGATAACCCCGGCAGTTGGCCCCATTTCGGTTTTCACCAGCTCGCCGAGAGAACGCCCGTCGCGACGGGTGGAAACAAACAGCACCATAAAGTCCTGCACCGCACCGGCCAGCACCACCCCGGCAAGGATCCACAGCATCCCCGGCAGATAGCCCATCTGTGCGGCCAGCACCGGTCCAACCAGCGGTCCTGCACCGGCAATTGCGGCAAAGTGATGACCGAACAGCACTTTTTTGTCGGTCGGCACATAGTCGAGGCCGTCGTTATGCCGTACCGCAGGCGTCATTCGCGTCGGGTCAACGCCCAGCACGTTTTTAGCGATATACAGACCATAGAAACGATAGGCAATCAGGTAGATACAGACCGCCGCCACGACAATCCACAAGGCGTTGATTTGTTCGCCCCGGTTAAGTGCTATATAGCCCAGGGCAAAAGCACCGATAACCGCCAGCACTGCCCATATAAGGTATTTCCCTGCGTTATTCATGATGGTGCCCCGCTCCAGGATCGATGAGAATGTTACATTTTGTTTCTAGATCATTCGGCGCGATTTAACAACTTATATACATGACGAAACAACAAGAAAACCGGGGATTTACATCACAGTGTTAACGGGATCACTTCCAGGAAGTTAAACGGATGAAAAAAGCAGGAGGAGAAGTGACCCTCGCCAGAAAGACGAGGGTATAAGATCAGCCCATTACCGCAGTACTAAGGCGACAGGTGCAGCAGCGACGTCCCTGCTCGTCAAAGACTACTATTTCCCAGCTCTGGCTCTGACGGCCGAGATGCAACGGCTGGCAGACGCCGCGCACTTTACCCTGAGAAACCGGGCGATGGTGGCTGGCGTTAAGCTCGGTTCCCACCACGCACTGGCCTTCGCGGGTCATCAGGTAACCCGCCATTGACCCCAGCGTTTCCGCCAGCGCCGCCGACGCCCCACCGTGCAGCAGGCCGAAGGGCTGATGAGTGCGGCTGTCGACCGGCATTTCGGCTTCCAGCGTCTCGTCGCCGATCTTCGTATAGACAATGCCCAGATGGGCCACCATGGTATTCAGGCTGGTGGCATTCAGCTCCTCAAGGGAGAGATGACGTTTCCAGATCATCAGGCCCCCAGCGTCGAGCCGCCGTCCACCACGATATCCTGCAGCGTGATATGGCTGGCGTGGTCAGAGGCAAGGAACAGAACCGTACTGGCGATCTCCTGCGGACGGGCGATTTTACCCAACGGGATCCCCAACTTAAACTGCTCGCCGAAGCCGCGAATACGCAGCTGTTCGGCGTCGTCACTGGTCCACAGCGTGCGCTGCATATCCGTATCGGTTGAGCCCGGAGAGACCAGGTTGCAGCGCACCCGCGCCGCCGACAGCTCAAGGCCGACGGTCAGGGCCAGGCTTTTCAGCGCCGCCTTCGAAGCACCGTAAGCGCTCATGCCCAGACGCGGAGTATGGGCCGCATCGGATGAGACGGTCACAATCGCCCCGCCCTGCTGGCGGCGGAACTGCGGGATCGTCTGCTGGAACAGGTTAAACGCCCCGCCGACGTTGACCGCAAAGGTCTGCTGCCAGGCTTCCGCCGTCAGCGCCTCGGTCGGCCCCATATGCAGGATCCCGGCGGCGTTAACCAGCACGTCGAGCAGGGTCAGGTTTGCCAGCAGGCGGCCGCAAACCTCTGCGACCTGAGCCGCATCGGCGATATCCAGCTGCTCGGTGGCAAAGGGATAGTCCTGCTGGCCAAAAGCGAGATCGAAACCGGTGACGCTGGCACCGGCCTCGCTAAAGGCTAACGCCGTGGCATAGCCGATGCCTTTACCGGCCCCGGTCACCCACACCGTTTTGCCGGTAAAATCGAAACCGGACATTACTTCACCTCGCGGGACAGCAGCGCCCACCAGGCATCGATTGACGGATTTTTTGCCAGCATCACAAAATCGATATCGGCGAACGCTTTGCGCCAGCGGGCGGCAAGCGCCATCATGCGCACGGAATCAAGGCCGTAGTCGATCAGGTTTTCATCATCCATCGGCTCGTCGGATTCATCGAGCAGAGGCAGGATCAGCGCACGCAGCGCGGCTTTGCTGGTCGGGACCGGCAACAGTTCTTCAGTCATCACGACTCTCCCGGAACGCCCGGCTACGTATTTCAGGGCCATCAGATGCTCTTCGCGGCTGAAATCCGCCAGCGCATCGGCAACCATAAAGGGTTTGATATCGCGCATAAACGCATCGGTGGCGGTGGTCATGCAGCCGATATGAGCGTAAACGCCGGTGATCAGCAGCTGGTTGCGGCCGGTCTCTTTCAGCATCTCCTCCAGCGGCGAGCGGTGGAAGGCGCTGTAACGCCATTTCACGAGCACCGTATCGGCGTCATCCGGGGCCAGAGCCGCAACGACCTTCTGCTGTTCCGGAGAACGGGTCAGACCCGGTCCCCACATATCGTTGAGCAGAGCGCGGTCTTCATCGCTCTGTTCTTTCGGCTGAGCGGTGTAGTACACCGGGATATTGTGCTGTTTGCAGAACTGACGCAGGGCGGCAATATTGGCGACCACCTTCTCCATCATTTCGCAGTTTTCGCCCCAGAAGCTGACGAAATAATCCTGCATATCGTGGATCAGCAGCGCGGCGCGCTCAGGCTCAAAGGCCCAGCTGACTTTGTTCTGCGGAATGTCCGCTGCGTCCGGCAGCGCATAAGCCTGCAGCTTCGGAATGGCCATCTTGTCTTCTCCTTCAGGCCAGCGTGCGGTCAGCCAGCCGCTGGCGTAATTGTTTTTTATCCACTTTACCAACCGGCGTCAGCGGTAACTCATCCACGCATTCGACGCGATCCGGCAATTTAAACTCGGCGATCCCCTGCTGACGCAGGAAACGGCGCACGTCCACAGGACGCAGAGGCGCGCTGACCACCAGGAAAGCACAGCTTTTTTCACCCAGCAGGCTGTCTTCCATACTGACCAGCGCGGCATGGATCACCGACTCGTGGCGCAGAAGCAGGTTTTCGATCTCCTCGGCGGCGATCTTCTCTCCGCCGCGGTTGATCTGATCTTTCTCACGCCCCTGGACGGTGATATAGCCCTGGTCATCGATGGCGATCAGATCGCCGGAGCAGTAAAAACCGTTGGCATCAAACGCCTGAGCATTATGCTGCGGGCTATTGAAATAGCCCCGGAAGGTGTACGGTCCGCGAGTCATCAGACGCCCCACTTCCCCCGCCGGGAGCGGGTTACCCTGCTCATCGGCGACCCAGACTTCATCGTCCGGGCTCATCGGACGGCCCTGGGTGTTATTGATCCGCTCCGGCGTATCGTCGAGCGCGGTGTAGTTCACCAGCCCTTCTGCCATGCCAAATACCTGCTGAAGCTGGCAGCCAATCTCCTGCGGAATACGGGCGGCAAGGGTAGCGGAAAGCCGCGCCCCGCCAACCTGCAGCAGCGTCAGCGTGCGCAGTTGCTGATTGCTGCCCCACTCGGCAATCGCCTGTAACCACAGGCTGACCGCAGGCGGCACCAGCGCGGTGACCGTAATCTGATGCTGTTCGATCAGCGGGAAACAGAGCGTGGCGCTCGGATCCGCTGCCAGCACCACGCAGCCACCGGCCAGAAACACGCCCAGCGCGCCGGGAGAGCTCATCGGGTAGTTATGGGCCGCCGGGAGCGCGCACAGATAGCGGGTCTGCGCCGTGAAATGGCACACCTCATTACTGCGGCGGATGCTGTAGTAGTAATCGTTATGGGTGCGCGGGATCAGCTTAGGCGTGCCGGTACTGCCGCCGGAGAGCTGGAAAAACGCCACCTCATCGGCAGGCGTGGGCGTTGCGACTGGGATCGCTGCCGGTTCGGCAATCGCCGACTCCAGGGCGTGCTCGCCGTTATCGCCGCGCAGCAGCACCACGCGGACAGAGCAATGTTCAGCGACAAACTGATTAAGAAACTCATCATTGCCGAACAGAGCATGCGCGCGATCGGCAATCAGCAGGGTCGGTTCGATCTGCGTAGCGTAGGCGTTCAGCTCGTTGCGCTGATGGCTGAACAGAGCATTGACCGGCACAATACCGGCTTTCAGCAGCGCAAACAGGGTCACGTAAAATTCCGCGACGTTACCCAGCTGTACCAGTGCCGTTTCACCAGGCTGAACGCCATGACGCAGAAGAGATGCCGCCAGGTTATCCGCCTCACGGTTAAGCTGGCGGTAGCTGTACTGGCGTTCACCGTCGATCAGCGCCGTCTCGTCGCTATCGGCATGGCGCGTCAGAATATCGCTGAGCGGCAAATCCAGCCAGTAACCTTTCTCACGATAGCGCGCCGCGAATTCGTCGGGCCAGCGGGTAAAGGGAAGGGTCATTATTGCTCCTTACTGCAATCCAAAAACATTAAGCATGGTCGAGAGTTTGACGCCGGTTTCACGCCATTCGGCGGCCGGTGAAGAGGCAGGGACAATCCCGGCTCCGGCAAACAGACGCACCCGCTTTTCATACAGCCGCGCACAGCGAATGGTCACTACCCACTCACCGTTACCTTCGGCATCGCACCAGCCGACAATCCCGCCAAAGAGTTCGCGATCGAACGGCTCAAGCTGAGTAATCAGGGATTTTGCCGCCTCGTGCGGGAAGCCGCTGAGGGCCGGCGTCGGATGCAGCAGGCAGGCCAGAGTCAGGGCGTTTTCGCCGTCGAGGGCCTGGCCTTCAATGGGCGTCGCCAGATGCCAGAGCGTCGGAGTCGTGATGAGCTGCGGAGAATCCGGCAGGGTCAGCTGAGCGCTGCGGGCCGAAAGCTGTGTGCGCATGGCCTGGGTTACCAGATCATGCTCGTGACGATCCTTTTCCGAAGCCAGCAGCTTGTTACCGGCTTCGCGATCCAGCATATCGTCCGGCTGACGACGGGCCGAACCCGCCAGCGGCAGAGAGCTGAAGACGTCTCCCTCTTTACGCAGCAGCAGTTCAGGGCTGGCGCCCAGCAGCACGCTGCCGTCAGGGAGCGGGACGTGGAAATTAAAGCTGGCCGGGTTCTGGGCGATCAGTCGTTCCAGCAGCGCACCGCTGTTAATTTTCTCGGCGGTGGTAATGTCGTTCAGGCGCGACAGCACCACTTTATTCACCTGCGGGGTAGCGGTGAGCCGTGCGGCCTCTTCCACCATCGCCATAAACTGCGCCTGCTCCGGAATAGCGGTTCGCGCAGTGACGTTCAGCTGCGTTCCGGCAACATAGCGCGACGAGCGCTGTTTGTCCGGACGCGAGAAGGCCTCACAGCTTTCCGGGATAAACAGCGCGGAAGGCTGCGTGGTATCGAACGGGATCGCGCCTACCATTACCGGATTTTTAATACCCGCGCTTTTGGCGTCGCTAAACGCCTGGGTCAGTTTTTTCTGGAACAGACTGTTGCGGTCGTCCCCGCCTGCGGCAGGTTCAGAAAAACGCGCGAAACAGCCCGAAGTCGTAAAACTGCGGTACGGCGACATAAAGAAGAAGCTGTCTGACGGCAGAAGTGCCGATGTCTGCTGTATTTCCTCTGCCACTGAGGTCTCCATACTATCCTCCGAAAACGATATTTAAGAATAATTATCATTTCTATTTAGCCGCTAACCTAAAAGTAAACACTGGCCGTGTCAACAGCGCGCAGTGCGGTTATAGCGGTATTGCTTGCATCCACAGGATACAACACTGAAAATGAGACGCATTAACCTCAACAAAAACAGGATGCCGCCCCGTGACATTTCGTTCTTTTTGCCATCAGGTTGTGCTGATATCGGCGTTTCTCATTTCAGGATTAAACTCAGCGCAGGCCGCCGACTGGCCGCGCCAGGTCACCGATAGCCGGGGTACGCATACCCTCGAGCAAAAACCGATGCGGATTGTGTCCACCAGCGTGACGCTGACCGGCTCGCTGCTGGCGATTGATGCGCCGGTCGTCGCCAGCGGCGCCACCACGCCGGGTAACCGCTTTGCCGACGATCAAGGCTTTCTGCGTCAGTGGGGCGATATCGCCAAATCACGTCAGCTGGCCCGGCTCTATATCGGCGAGCCGAGCGCCGAAGCCGTCGCGGCGCAAATGCCGGACCTGATCCTGATCAGCGCCACCGGCGGTGACTCCGCGCTGGCATTATACGATCAGCTCTCCACCATCGCCCCGACACTGATCGTCAACTATGACGATAAAAGCTGGCAGGAGCTGCTGACTCAGCTCGGCACTATCACCGGCCAGGAAAAGCAGGCCACCGCGCGGATCGCCAGCTTTGATAAACAGCTGGCCGAGGTTAAACAGCGAATGACGCTGCCGCCGCAGCCGGTTAGCGCGCTGGTCTACGTCGCTGCCGCCCACGGGGCTAACCTGTGGACCGCTGAATCGGCCCAGGGCAAACTGCTGGAGCAGCTCGGTTTCACCATCGCCACCCTGCCCGCCGGACTCACCACCAGTAAAAGCCAGGGCAAGCGTCATGACATTATCCAGCTTGGTGGCGAAAACCTGGCGGCCGGGCTGAACGGCCAGACCCTGCTGCTGTTTGCCGGTGACGAAAAAGACGCCAGCGCGGTTTACGCCAATCCGCTACTGGCTCATCTCCCACCGGTCGCGGAAAAGCGGGTCTATGCGCTCGGCACCGAAACCTTCCGTCTTGACTACTACAGCGCCACCCTGCTGCTACAGCGGCTGGCAACGCTGTTTGGCTAATTAGCGTGCGGACGCCTCCACCACCGGAGGCGTCTGGCGAAAACGTCTAAGTTCCCCGAGCACCACCAGCAGTATCAGTCCCACCAGCATCAGACTCATGCCACCCACGCTTGCCGACGCCACCGGCGTCATTACCGCTCCGAGACCACCCAGCACCGCCGCACCAATGGCGTCGCCGGTCACGTTCTGCGCCGTCCAGAGCCCGTTAATACGCCCGAGCATCGCTTCCGGGGTCTGGGTCTGCAGCAGGGTGTATTGCAGCAGAGAGCTAACCGCGCTCAGCCAGCCAAACAGCGCCAGGCAAAAGACGCCCAGCGCCCAGACGGGCATCAGGCCAAACAGCGCGATGGTCAGGAACGATCCCACCGTCGCCAGCAGCATTACTAAGCCGGGACGCGCGTGATGAGCAAGATTACCGCTGGTCAGGGCACCCAGTGCCGCACCGAGCGGAATAGCCGCGTACAGAAAACCAATCTGCGCGGCGGACATCTGCCAGTTCTGCGCCAGAGCCGGATAGAGCACACGGACCGCGCTGGCCATCGTCAGCAGACCGCCGAGCAGAGCGATACCGCCCACCAGCGGGTTTTGCAGCAGAAAACGAAATGCCGTCAACAGCGAGGTCAGCGGATGCTCGCGCTGCTGCGGCGGTGGCGGTAATAGCGGCAGCGACAGCAGCGGCAGCAGGGTGATAAAAGTCCCGATAGCCGCCAGACCATAGTTCAGGGAGACGTCGCCGCTGGCCAGCAGCAGGCCACCGAGCATAGGTGAAATCACCGAGCCGAGGCGCACCGTCAGCATGGTGATCGCCCCCGCCTGCATCAGATTCTCACGACCAACAATCGCCGGGGTTGCCGCCAGCAGCGCGGTGACGCCGAGAGAGGCGAAGAAGCCATCCCATATCCCCAGCAGATAGATTGCCAGCAGGGAAGGCTCCGGCAGCTGGGCGTTAAGCCACAGGCCAATAAAGCCGATACCACAGGTCGCACGGGAGATCAGGATCAGTTTTTTACGTTCAAGGCGGTCAGCAAGCACGCCACCGGCCATCAGGCCGATAAACATGGTACCACCGGTCAGGGTCACCGCGAGGCCTACCTGCCAGGTCGACTGAGTCATCGCCTGGATCTGTACGGGCACGGCAACGCCCAGTAACCCCAGAGACACGATGGAAATAAAACGGGCAAGGAACACGGCGCGAAATGCCGGATGCGTTTGTAAGAGGCTGAGGTTGAGCAGCCAGGATTGTCGGTTCATTACAACGCCTTAATACGAACTTTTATTACCAGGTCAGAGGGCGCACATGCTACCATAAACGCACTGAATCGATAACGATAATTAGAATCATTAGCGTACACACCCGCAAATGACGCCGTGTACGTCAGGGAAGTTGTTATGTCATTGACCCCCTCCGCGGCTCGCGCACTTGCCCTGCCCGGCTTAATTCTGCTGTTACTCATTGCTGTCGTTCTGAGCCTGCTGATTGGCGCAAAATCACTGCCGTTTACCGTGGTGGCAGATGCGTTTATCGGTACCTGCCAGAGCGCGGACTGCACCATCGTGCTCGATGCGCGTCTGCCACGCACGCTGGCCGGTTTGCTGGCCGGCGCCGCCCTCGGCCTGGCCGGTGCGCTGATGCAAAGCCTGACCCGTAATCCGCTGGCCGATCCGGGCGTTCTCGGCGTCAATGCCGGGGCCAGCTTTGCTATCGTCCTTGGTGCGGCCTGGCTTGGGATCTCCTCTCCCCACGAACAGCTTCTTCTCGCTTTCTGCGGCGCGCTGGCCGCGTCGCTGCTGGTGGCCCTGACGGGCAGTCAGGGCGGCGGCCAACTTAGCCCGGTTCGCCTTACCCTCGCGGGCGTTGCCCTCGGTGCCGTGCTGGAAGGTCTCTCCAGCGGTATCGCCCTGCTTAATCCCGTTGTCTACGACCAGCTGCGCTTCTGGCAGGCCGGCTCGCTGGATATCCGTACCCTGGAAACGCTGAAAGTGGTGGTCGTGCCGATTCTCGTCGCGGGCAGCGTGGCGCTGATGCTCAGCCGTTCGTTAAACAGCCTGAGTCTCGGCAGCGATACGGCAACGGCATTGGGGAGTAAAGTCGCACGCACGCAGCTCATCGGCCTGCTGGTGATAACGGTCCTGTGTGGTTCCGCCACCGCAGTTGTCGGGCCGATTGCCTTTATCGGTCTGATGATGCCGCATATGGCGCGCTGGATGGTCGGGGCCGATCACCGGTGGTCTCTGCCGGTCACGTTACTTGCCACCCCGGCTCTGCTGCTGTTTGCCGATATTCTTGGCCGCCTGCTGGTGCCTGGCGAGCTGCGGGTTTCCGTGGTCAGCGCCTTCCTCGGCGCACCGGTGCTGATCTGGCTGGTACGTCGCCAGCGTAATGGAGGTGGCGCATGATGCCCGTCTCACGACGCTTGCTGACCAGTTGCCTGCTGCTAACCGTTACCGCCCTGGTGCTTATGCTGTGGAGCCTGCAGCGCGGCGCGGTCAATCTGGAGTTCGGCCAGGTGCTGGCAGCCCTGACCGGCGATGCGCCGCGTAATATCACCCTTGTTGTCACGGAGTGGCGTCTGCCTCGTGCGCTGATGGCCCTGCTGATCGGCGCCGCGCTCGGCGTCAGCGGCGCTATTTTTCAGTCCCTGATGCGTAACCCGCTGGGCAGCCCGGATGTGATGGGCTTCAATACCGGCGCATGGAGCGGCGTGCTGGTGGCGATGGTGCTGTTTGGTCAGCACCTTACCGCGATTGCCTTTGCGGCGATGGCGGGCGGCATTCTCACCTCTCTGCTGGTCTGGCTGCTGGCCTGGCGCAACGGCATCGAAACCTTCCGCCTGATTATTATCGGGATTGGTATTCGTGCCATGCTGGTGGCGTTTAATACCTGGCTGCTGCTGCACGCCTCGCTGGAAACGGCGGTCACCGCCGGGCTGTGGAATGCGGGATCGCTAAACGGCCTGACCTGGGCTAAAACCTGGCCTTCCGCGCCGCTGCTCCTGCTGATGCTGGTGTTTTCCGGGCTGCTGGTCCGCCGCCTGCGGCTGCTGGAGATGGGTGACGACAGCGCCTGCGCCCTCGGCGTGAGCGTCGAGCGATCCCGACTGCTGCTGATGCTGGTCGCCGTCGTACTCACCGCCGCCTCCACCGCGCTGGCCGGGCCTATTTCGTTTATTGCGTTGGTTGCCCCGCATATCGCCCGCCGCCTCAGCGGCACGGTGCGCTGGGGACTGACCCAGTCAGCGCTGTGTGGCGCAGTCCTGTTGCTGCTGGCCGATATTGCCGCGCAGCAGGCCTTTATGCCGTATCAACTTCCGGTTGGCGTTGTCACCGTCAGCCTGGGCGGTATCTACCTTATTGTGCTGTTAATTCAGGAGTCCCGTAAAAAATGACCGCGACTGTAGCCCGCCTGCATGGCGATAGCTTAACGCTCGGGTATGGCAAAAAAACCATTGCCGAGTCGCTCTCCGTCACCATCCCCGATGGACATTTTACGGCAATTATCGGCCCTAACGGCTGCGGCAAGTCGACCCTGCTGCGCACGCTGAGCCGCCTGATGACGCCGCTGGAAGGCAGCGTCTGGCTCGATGGCGAGCTGATCCAGAACTACGCCAGCAAAGAGGTTGCGCGGCGGATTGGCCTGCTGGCGCAGAACGCTACCACGCCCGGCGATATTACGGTTCAGGAGCTGGTGTCACGCGGACGCTATCCGCATCAGCCGCTGTTTGCGCGCTGGCGTGAAGAGGATGAGCAGGCCGTCAAACGTGCGATGACCGCCACCGGCATCACCGATCTGGCGAATCGCAGCGTGGATACGCTCTCCGGCGGTCAGCGACAGCGAGTGTGGATCGCCATGGTCCTGGCCCAGGAAACGTCGATTATGCTGCTTGACGAGCCGACCACCTGGCTCGATATCGGCCATCAGATCGATCTGCTGGAGCTGCTGAGCGAGCTAAACCGGGAGAAGGGCTATACGCTTGCCGCCGTCCTGCACGACCTCAACCAGGCCTGCCGCTACGCCACCCATCTTATCGCGCTGCGTGACGGCAAGATCGTGGCACAGGGCGCACCAAAAGAGATTGTGACGGCGGAGCTGATTGAAGCCATATACGGTTTACGCTGCACCATAATCGACGATCCTGTGGCGCAGACGCCGCTGGTGGTGCCGCTGGGACGACGGGGATAAAGACAAAGAGGTAATGCCTTGACCCGCCTCCTTTATCTCAGTCCAGATTAATAGCCCGCAGCGGAAGACCAGCTCTGGGCATCACTTTTTGGCAGCGTCAGCTGCGTTATGGCTTCTCCGCCAGCCTCATCGGCATCCTCTCCGCTCGCCAAAAACTGAACTACCGACTGCTTTAACAACTCGATAGACGGCGTCGCATAACCCGTATCCGGCTGCGGAAGGGGAATATCATAGTCGAGGTAATTGCTGACATCCTGTGAAAGCCAGCTGACATCGCTGAACTGAATTTCATCAACGAGATAAGTGTTGTTCTCTGTAAAATAGTGTTCGACAGTGATTGGGTCGCTACCGTTGTGAAAGGACAAAATCAGACTATCGTCGTCACGGCTGAGCGCGACGTCTTCACTCTGAATGTCATCGGTAAAACGCAGAGTATTCAGGCCTGCAAGGATAGCTGCACTTTTTGTCACCGGCGGTGTCTGCGTCTGCGAGACCAGATCCGCCACCGTCCAGACCGTACCATCGGCAAACTGCACCTGCTGGAGTGGGTTGTAATAGCCGTCCGGTTTGTCGGATGAGAAGAAGTCCTCGACCAGAATAGAGTCAGTGCTGTTCACCAGCCTCAGCAGCAGCCCGCTGCTACCGCTGCGTCTGACCGTCACATCATCCACCGTGATACCGGCGTCAAACACCAGGGTGTTCGTCTCCGCAATGTTGTGCCAGGACCCCCGCAGGATATCCTGACCGTCTCCACGGCTGAACAAATAAGTGTCGTTTCCAGCTCCGCCGTTCAGGACATCGTTCCCGGTGCCTCCCGCCAGAACATCGTTACCTGCCATCCCGTACAGGACATCATCACCGCCAAGGCCGTACAGTACATCCACCCCGGACGTGCCCCTGATACTGTCCGCACTCTCCGTCGTCTGCAGTGCCCTTCCTACCAGATCGGCCACCGTCCAGACCGTGCCGTCGGCAAATTGCACCTGCTGGAGCGGGTTGTAATAACCGTTCGGCGTATCGGAGTAGAAAAAGTTTTTTACCAGAATATAATCGGTGCTGTTCACCAGCTTCAGCAGCAACCCGCTGTCCCCGCTGCGTCTGACCGTCACATCATTCACCGTGATACCAGCCTCAAACTTCAGGATGTTTACCTCAGCATTGCTGCCATAGTCACCGCTGAGGGTGTCCTGCCCGTCTCCCCGGCTGAACACATAAATGTCGTTTCCGGCCCCGCCATTCAGGACATCGTTCCCGGTGCCTCCTGCCAGAACGTCGTTACCTGCCATCCCGTACAGGACATCATCACCGCCCAGACCGTACAGAACATCCACCCCGGACGTGCCCCTGATACTGTCCGCACTCTCCGTCGTCTGCAGTGCCCTTCCTACCAGATCGGCCACCGTCCAGTGCGTGCCGTCGGCAAACTGTACCTGCTGGAGTGGATTGTAATAACCGTTCGGCGTGTCGAAGTAGAAAAATTCCTTCACCAGAATAGAGTCAGTGCTGTTCACCAGCCTCAGCAGCAGATCGCTGCTACCGCTGCGTCTGACTGTCACATCATCCACCGTGATACCAGCCTCAAACTTCAGGATGTTTACCTCAGTACTGCTGCCATAGCTACCGCTCAGAGTGTCCTGCCCTTCACCCCGGCTGAACACATAAATGTCGTTTCCGGCCCCGCCATTCAGGACATCGTTCCCGGTGCCTCCCATCAGAACGTCGTTACCTGCCATCCCGTACAGGACATCATCACCGCCCAGGCCGTGCAGTACATCCGCCCCGGACGTGCCCCTGATACTGTCCGCATTCTCCGTCGTCTGCAGTGCCCTTGCCACCAGATCCGCCACCGTCCAGAGCGTGCCGTCGGCAAACTGCACCTGCTGGAGCGGGTTGTAATTTCCATTCGGCGTATCGGAGGAGAAAAAGTTTTTTACCAGAATATAATCGGTGCTGTTCACCAGCCTCAGCAGCAGCCCGCTGTCCCCGCTCCGTCTGACCGTCACATCATCCACCGTGATACCGGTGCCAAAATTCAGGACGTTTACCTCAGCATTGCTGCCATAGTCACCGCTGAGGGTGTCCTGCCCGTCTCCCCGGCTGAATATATAGGTGTCATTTCCGGCTCCGCCGTTAAGCGTGTCATTTCCCGCACCACCCAACAGATAATCATCCGTCGCCTTACCGTTAAGCACATTATTCTCATCATTGCCAAAAAGAACGGCACCAGCAATCCCGAACCGTTTACGCTCTTCAGCAAGGGAGGGCATATATTCCAGCTGCGCATAAAAAACCTTCCTTACCTGTAAGTAGCGTTCAATATTGGTTTCTTTTAACGTCTCAAGGCGGGCTTCGAAGACAGCGAAATTGTATGTTATTCCGCTTGTATCGGATTTTATTTCGAGGCTGATACTGGAAAACTCCTCCCGATACAACGTCTGTGACAGTAAGCTGGCCTCAATATATTTTGCAAAACGCACGTATTCATTCTTAAGCACGCCCGCCGCATTTTGTAGAGGATTGACCGTACCATTTGTCACATTTTTATAGGGTTCTCCGGTGGCTGATTCGAGTACCGCCAGATAGCGGGCATCAATATTGTTGCCCCTGCTACCAGCAACGACATTCGTCACGCCAGCCCACTCAAAGATAATATCCTGTAATAAAGCCTCCGCATCTTCCTCTTGCGAAGTCGATATATACTTTTCGACCATCCCCCGCAGCGCGGTATTCTGGCTCATCGCAACGTGCAGGTCCGTCATATTGCCAAAACCACGAATATAGGGAAGCGCGCGGACCTCTGCACTGATATTGACCACTCCGTCATAGCGCGTATACCCGGTGTTTGTATTGAACCAGACATCGGCGCTTTTTCCGACAGAGTCATCGGCCCAGGTGACACTTCCCGTCTGTTTATGCGCATTGTCCTGGCTATCAATAAAGTCCGTGTTTTTATACCCGGTAGCAATAGAGGCCACGCCGGCCTGTTCCAGCGAGCGCAATTCCCCCTCATCCACCCGACCGTTGCTGTTCGCGTCCTGCCAGACCTGAAGCTGCTCCCAGATAGCATCGCTGCTATCCAGCTGGCCATCATTGCTCTTGTCCAGCTCTCTGAGCGCCTCGTAACCATTTTTTGCCAGCAGCCCATTTTCAAGCTCGGTGTTATTGCCGAAAAGTTCACTGCCGTTATCAATCACACCGTTGCCATTACGATCCAGCACCAGCAGGCCATCATCCGCGCTGACCCAGCCGGTGTTTTCCGCAAAAAGATTATTATCGTGATCGAAAAAGATCCCCGCTTTGACGGAGAGCGTTTCGATACCATCGCCGTCAAGATCGAGAATCACAGGTGAGGTGGTGTTTTTAGCGGGTGACAGACTGGGACCGGCAACTCCGTTACCGCAGAGATCCGGGGGCAGATTTAACGGTAAAGGATTGTAATCAGTATCATCTAAGGATGCTGGTGCCCAATACCCCCAGACCCCGTCATTTTGAGGTAAATTAAGCCCCGCATAACACAAGGACAAATCCACAGCGGTATTAGAGTTGTGGGTTAAGCGATTATATTCCTCTTGACCATTTAGCGAGGCCATCTTTTCTTTTATCTTGTTCCAGAATTCAGAAAGATCGTCACTCTCTATGATTGTCTCAAAATGATGCAGTTTATCTTTATCATAATCTTTGTAGCCATCTTTATATTCAGAATGTTCTGTAATAAGTTTACCATAATCACCTAGCTGGCTTTCTGGCCCACCTCTTACGCTATATCTCTCTCCGTTAACATTCGTATATACAATGTATTTATGATAAAACCCATACCTCAGAAATATGTAGCCAACCTCTATTTTTTCAATGTTTGCACTCATCATCAAACTCCCTTTATCTAATACCCCAGTGTAGATCCCCGGACACCTCTGTGACCTTGCCATCATTAATATGCGCATATATTCCAGCATGAAAAACATCTACTATGCTAATGATGTCATTGTAGTAAACGTACACAAAATATATAAATCCTTCCCCGACATCAGGATGTAACTCCATCCTGATATTTGAAAATTCACACTCGAGCCTTTTCTGCGCAGTCGTTGCATCCTCAGCAATATAAAAATAATCAGCTATCAATTCCTCAGGTACTTTCTCAAGTCTTAATGTAGGATTTAATCTTTTATTTTCATCCAACTTCAACCACAAATATAATTTATAAGAAAACTTTCTTTTTAATGACTCCGCTCGGGAAAAAGAATCAAGGCACTGTGGTTTTTTTATAACAATATCTAGATTCTCTATAACAGCATGGTAATTATGTCCATACACGCTAACCTGGACGCAGGTAAACCAGGCCACGAAAACAACGGCCAGGCCCAGAACCACAAGCGCTGTACTTTTAATTCTCTTCCTTAACTTGATAACTCTCCTCATGCTCAGCCCATCCTTTGATAATTCCTTATCTGTCCATTAAGCGATCTAATAGCGCTCTGCGTCGCAATGATTCATTTAAAATATGCTTACCGGAATTACATTGATAATGTCAATTACATTTCAGGCAGTTCCGCTTCCTGATAATGTCATCGCCTTAAGACATGTCAATAACACATATAAACATACAAAAGAAAAAACAGTAATCTTCTTTAAAGATAACGCCTCTCATTTCAGATATGTCAAAACATATCTGAAAATAAGTCATTTACACTTTTTTAGGATAAATATTATCTATTGCATCAGCATCGCTGATGAAAAATCCCCGGCATATAGCCGGGGATGAGGATATAAAAGGCAGTATTAAAGGAGGGCGTTAATCTAATAACTCCCGCAGCTGCGGCCCAATCGTTTCAAACGCCTGCGGTGAGATAATATCCACGTGGGCACAGTCCTGTGTATACACCTCCAGCTCACCGACCCACGGGCCCCAGGCGCGATGCGGATCCATCCCGGCGGGTAGCGTGCGCTCGGCGACAAAGAGCGTGGCTTTGCCATCGAAAGGCTGGCTGTGGGCGGTGGTCAGCAGACGGACCGCATCGGCATAGTTCCCTTCAATAGCGTTAAACAGTTCGCTGCTGCCCTGCCCCTGTTGCGCGGCAATAAACGCCTCGCGCTCGCGGGCAATCTCCTCCAGTACGGCAGGATCCAGTCCGTTAGCCTCTTTTTCCGCCCAGTTTTGCGTTTCCGGCGGCCAGGTATCCAGCAGGCCTAAGAATGCGACCTCTTCCCCACGCGCCCGCAGCCGGGCAGCAATACCCTGCGCAAGCGTCCCACCGAGAGAGTAACCAAACAGGTAATAAGGCCCGTGAGGCTGGATCGCCAGCAGGGTCGCCAGATGCTGCTCGCAGACCGCATCCAGCGTGGCGGCGGTCGCCATCGGCCCGTTGGGTCGCGGAGACTGAATCCCGGTAATGGACCAGCGCGGGCTGAGATAGCGCGCCAGGACGCTAAACTGCCAGGCAAAACCGGAGGCCGGGTGGAAGCAAAACAGCGTTGGCCCGCTGCTTTCGCGCAGCGGCAGCAGGGTTTCATAGCCCAGACGCTGTGTCTGCTCATCGCTAAGATCGGACTCCAGCAGCGCCGAAAGCTTCGCCACCGTGGAGGCAACCATGACCTGTCCCGGCGTGACCTGTCGCGCAAACTGGCGGCTCAGCATCGCGGCAAGACGCATCGCCAGCAGAGAGTGACCGCCCAGCGCAAAGAAGTCAGCTTCAATATCCTGTACCTCGCAGCCCAGAAGCTGGCTGAAGGCGTCGGCAACCTGGGTTTCCGTGCCCGGCAGCGGCGCGCGACCCGAGGTCGCAGAGGTGAGCTGCGGCAGCGGGAGCGATTTGCGATCCAGCTTGCCGTTAGCGCTCAGAGGCAATTCACTGAGCTGAAGCAGCACCACCGGCACCATATGCGGCGGCAGCTGCTGACGCAACTGTTCCAGCAGAGGTTCCATCGCTATCGGCAGCCCGGAATCAGCAACGATATAGCCCACCAGCTGACGCGCATCGCCGCCGGTAGCCGCCGCCTGATTAAACACGCAGGCGTGAGTCACCGCCTGGACCACGCCCGGCAGCGCCTGCATTGCCCTGTCAATTTCCCCCAGTTCGATACGTTGACCGCGAATTTTTAGCTGATCGTCACTGCGGCCCAGATATTCCACCGCGCCGTTCTCCAGCCAGCGGGCGACGTCCCCGGTGCGGTACATCCGCTCGCCGGGCGCAAAAGGATCGGCAATAAAGCGGCTGGCGGTCAGATCCGGTCGGCCAAGGTAGCCCTGGGCCAGCTGGATGCCGGTCAGATAGAGATCGCCTGCCACGCCCGGCGGCACCGGATGCATCAGGGCATCGAGGATCCGCAGACCGGTATTCCACACCGGGAAGCCAATCGGCACACTATTGCCGGTCACTGCCGCAAGCGTCTCGCCAAAGGCCGGATACCAGCTGACATCCACCGCCGCTTCGGTTGGCCCGTACAGGTTATGCAACGGCGCACCGGTTAACTGCTCCCACTCCCGACACAGATCCGTCGGTAGCGCTTCACCGCTGCAGAATACGCGTTGCAGCGTTCGGCAGCTTTCGGCGCTTTCCGGCGTCAGCGAGGCGACAAAGGCCGCCAGCATCGAGGGCACAAAGTGGGTCGTAGTTACGCCATAGCGGGCAAAGAATTCCTGCATCGCCAGCGGGTCGCGATGCGCCTCCGGCTCGGCCATGACCAGCTTAGCCCCGGCGATAAACGGCCAGAAGAATTCCCAGACGGAGACGTCAAAGCTGCATGGCGTCTTCTGCGCCACCACGTCCGCTGCCGTCAGAGGATAATGATTTTGCATCCACAGGAGGCGGTTAACGATGGCGGTCTGTCCGACCATCACCCCTTTTGGCCTACCGGTCGAGCCGGAAGTGAAAATAATATAAGCGGTATGCTCAGGGCGGGAGAGCGCGAGAGATGCCGTCTCTTCAGTCGGCAGCGGTGTGCTGTAGCAGAGGCTGTCGAGATCCGGAATATCGCTAAAGCGACTCAGCTGATCTTCAGAGGTGATCAGCAGAGAAGGCTTCGCGTCCTCCAGCATCATACGCAGGCGGTCGTCCGGATAGCCGGTATCGAGCGGCAGCCAGGCGGCACCGGCTTCAACAATGCCGTGCAGGGCGAGGGTTAAAAAAACCGAGCGCGGCAGCGCCACCGCCACGCTGTCGCCGGGACGCACGCCCCGCGCACGCAGCCGCTGAGCCAGGGCCTGCACCTGCTGGCGCATCTCCCGATAGCTAAAGGAAAAACGGGCATCCGCAAGAGCCGTTGCATCCGGCGTTTTTTGCGTCTGCTTCGCCACCAGGCTACTCAGCGTCTCCGTCGGCAGCATCACGGCAGTATCGTTAATCCGCGTCAGATGATGATGTTCCTCTGCGGTAAGCAGATCTGCATCGCCACAGCGCAGCTGAGGATCGGCGGCAAACTGCTGAACCAGCTGAATAAGGCGCCCGGCATGACCTGCCAGCGTCGCTTCATCATAGCGGGCCTTGTTGGCCAGCAGCTCGATCGTCAACCCGCCCTGCTCATCCGGGAACAGCGCCATCTCCAGATCGTTAACCGGTCCGGTCGCCAGGGTGTGGGTGACGGCGCTGACGCCATCAAGACTGAGCTGATAATCAAATACTTTGATATTGAGCACCGGCCCGAACAGCGGTTCGTCTCCGGCCGGTCTGCCGCTGTCGCGGACAATCTGCTCGGCATCATAGCGTTGATGACGACGCATTTTTTTCAGCTGTCCGGCCAGGCTGGCGGCCAGCTGTGACAGGGTCGCGGCAGGATCAATATGCACCGCCAGAGGCAGAACGTTCAGTACCGGTCCGGTGGCGCACAGCGCCGCCGAGCCCATTCGACGCATAAAGATAAATCCGGCGGCGTAATCGTTACGCCCGCACAGTCGACCCAGCCAGAGGGAAACCAGCGCCAGGGCCAAATCGGCAGGCTGACTGCCGGGTGCAGCGGCGGCCAGCTGGCTGAAAGCCTGCCGGTCAGCGCTCAGTTTAAGGCGCAGAATATCGGTCGTCGCCGCGCGTCCCGGCAGCGGACTGGTGGAGAGCGAAGCCGGAGGCGGCAACTGACGGCGCTGCTCTGCCCAGAACGCCCCGTCGCGGACGTAAGCCTCACCGTTGCGATAGCGCTGATACTCTTCCACCACCTCGGCAAAGGGGGTAAAGGGCGAGGCGGGCGTTGATTCCTGACGACGCCATGCCTGATAAATTGCAGCGATCTGGCGGGTAATAGCCGGGAAACTGAAACCATCCACGACTAAATGATGATAACGCTGATACCAGTACCAGCGGTTATCCGCCACCTGCAACAGCTGATGGAAGACCAGCGGCTTACCGCTGTCCACACGCAGATCCTGGTTCAGATCGGCCTGCATCAGGGCCAGCGCCGCCGCGTGAGTATCGCGATGGCTACGCAGATCCGTAAGCTGTGGTGCGGCGAAGGTCAGCGTCTCATCCACCCACTGCCACACTTCCCCGTCATCTTCAGCAAAACGCATCCGCAGGGTATCGGCCTGCGCCATTCCGGCGACGATCGCCTTCGCCAGCAGCGCTGCGTCCAGCTCGCCGGTCAGTTCAACGTAGTGGGCCACGCTCCAGGCATTGGGCAGAGAAGAGAGTTTTTCCGCCATCCAGATCCCGGGCTGGGCGGCCACTAAAGGCATCCGCATACTCACTGGACCGCCTCCTGCTGTGCATAGTGGGAAGGAAGCAGAGTTTGCCAGTGCGTATCCAGCCACTGCTGACAGGCATCAGCCGACTGCGGCTCACACACTATCTGCCAGCCTTCCGGCAGCGCACACTGCTGCGGCCACAGGCTGAACTGCTGCTGCCCGTTTTGCAGCAGGTAAAATTGTCCCTGCAGATCGTCGAAGGGATTACTGAATTGCATACCACACTCCTGTGTTTAATCTCGGCTGTTATCAGGCGCAAGAAACGGCTGCCAAAGGCTAATCAACCCCGCAGTCAGCCCGCCGCGCCAGCACAGCGCATCGTGTCCGCCATCGACTTCACGCCAGATAAGCGACCGCTGCGACGGCTGCAACAGGGAAAAGAGTGTCTGGTTGGCGCGGAAAATAATCGGTTCTCTGGCACCCGCTTCCAGCACAATGCGCAGCGGCGGTGGCTGTAGCTCGCCGCTGGCCAGCTGGCGCGGGATCTCGCCCTGCTGGTGGTTGCCACGGTTTGGCCACCAGTAGGATCCGGACTGGCTCAGCACGCAGCCAAAGCGTTCGGGCCAGTGCAGACCGGCGTACATCGCCGCCAGTCCGCCAAAGCTCTGCCCGGCCACGAGGGTCCGTTCGGGAAGAGGGCTAAAGGGCGTCTGCGCGTGAATCATCGGCAGCAGCTCATCCTGAACGGCGAGCCAGAAATCGGGGTTGCAGGGGAGTTCTTCGCTGCGATGGACCGTGTCGATAACGTCAATCAACAGATAGACCGCAGGAGGCAGCCTGCCTTCGCGAGTCAGGCTGGCGAGGGCGGGCCAGACCGGCATGCTTTCCGCCCAGAATTGCCCGTCAAGCAGCAGCGCCAGCGGGCGTTCTTCGGGCTGCGCGTCGCCGGTGGTAAAGATCCAGACGCGGCGAAGGTTTCCCAGCCGCTGACTTTGCCACTCAATACAGCGCGCCGGCGTAAAGGGCACATCCTGGGCCTCCCAGCCGGGCTGAACCGGGGCCAGCGGCATTTCAAGCGCGGAGACGGCATGACCGCGTCCGCCCTTCCAGCTCTGACGGTTTAGCGGATCGGCTACGGCGCGGGGCAGCAGTTTTCGCCACCCTTCGCGCAGGGCCTGGCGGTCCGGGCCCGCGTCGGCAAAGGCCGCAGCGGGGAAATCATCGTCACGTTCAGAGGGGATCAGGCAGTAGCTGCCGCGCCAGGTCGGTGCCAGCTGCGTCTGCCACTGCCAGATATCGGTGCCCGGCAGGCGAGCCAGAGATTGCGGCATGGCGTTCTGATGGTGGTCGGTCACGCCGGTAATATAGATCCACACCCGCCGGATCGACGATGTGGCTTCGGTTCCTGACGGGTCACGCCACCAGAAGGTCACGCGGTACTGGTCGCCTTCCGGCGTCCATTCAGGGCCATTTTTCGCCCGCCACCAGTCATCACTTCCTGCTGCTAACGACACCACCGATATAACTCCATGTTTCCAGCTAATTTTTGTGTTACGTCATAGAAATAAAGATAATATTATTGATAATTATTTTCATTTGCAATAGCGTATTGGCGCGCTGTGGGAAGCGCGATTCCTGAAGATAAATCATGCCGGAGACTGCACGCCAGCCTTACGGACGGGCCACGCCCGTAGTCACCGGTCATTACCATGCAGCCAGCTCGCCCATTAGGCAAGGATACCGGGCCAGGTCGCGACGAAAAGCAGGACGTACAATGAATAAGAAGATTCACTCCCTGGCCTTGCTGGTCAATCTGGGAATTTACGGTGTGGCACTGCCTCTGCACGCAGAGGAAACCACCGACGCGGCAACCGCTCATGAAGATACGATGGTGATCACCGCCGCGCAGCAAAACCTGCAGGCGCCGGGCGTATCGACCATCACCGCCGATGAAATTCGTAAGAACCCGGCGGCTCGCGACGTCTCCGAGATTATCCGCACCATGCCGGGCGTTAACCTGACCGGTAACTCCACCAGCGGCCAGCGTGGCAACAACCGCCAGATCGATATTCGCGGTATGGGCCCGGAAAATACCCTGATCCTGATCGACGGCAAGCCGGTCACCAGCCGCAACTCTGTTCGTCTGGGCTGGCGCGGCGAGCGTGATACCCGCGGCGATACCGCCTGGGTTCCGCCGGAAATGATCGAACGTATTGAAGTCCTGCGCGGCCCGGCGGCGGCGCGCTACGGCAACGGCGCGGCCGGTGGCGTGGTCAATATCATCACCAAGAAAGCCACCGGCGAATGGCACGGCTCCTGGGATGCGTACATGAACGCCCCGGAACATAAAGACGAAGGTTCCACCCGCCGCACCAACTTTAGCCTGACCGGTCCGCTGGGCGGAGATTTCAGCTTCCGCCTTTACGGCAATATGGCGAAAACGCAGGCCGACGCCTGGGATATTAACCAGAGCCATCGTTCTGAACGTACCGGTATCTACCAGAACACGATGCCAGCCGGTCGTGAAGGTTCTGTAAATAAAGACATTAACGGCATGCTGCGCTGGGATTTTGCGCCGATGCAGGCGCTGGAGTTTGAATCCGGCTACAGCCGTCAGGGCAACCTCTACGCGGGCGATACCCAGAATACCAACAACGACAGCCAGGGAAGTGGCAAAAATCTTGTCCGCTCAAATTATGGTAAAGAGACCAACCGTCTCTACCGCCAGACCTATAACCTGACCTGGACGGGTGGCTGGGATAATGGCGTCACAACTAATACCTGGGGCCAGTACGAACATACCCGCAACACCCGTCTTGCCGAAGGTCTGGCAGGCGGTTTAGAAGGGTTGTTCTCCAGCAATACCTTTAATGATATCGACCTGGGTGATGTTACCCTGCACAGTGAAGTGAGCCTGCCTTTCGAACTGGGTGTTAATCAGAACCTGACCCTCGGTACTGAGTGGAACCAGCAGCTCATGAAGGATATGGCCTCGAACACCCAGGCTCTCCAGGGCGGTAATATCCCGGGCCGCAGCAGCACAGGCCGCAGCCCTTATTCACAAGCAGAGATCTTCTCTCTGTTTGCTGAAAACAATATGGAGCTGACCGACAGCACTATGCTGACCCCGGCCCTGCGTTTTGATAATCACAGCAAAACAGGCAGTAACTGGAGCCCGTCTCTGAACCTGACTCAGGGCCTGAGCGACGACTTTACCCTGAAAATGGGGATTGCCCGCGCCTATAAAGCCCCGAGCCTGTACCAGACCAACACCGACTATATTCTCTACAGTAAGGGCCAGGGCTGCTACCGTGCCCGCCTTGACAGCAACAACAAACAAGTCGGCTGTTATATGATGGGCAACGACAACCTGAAAGCCGAAACCAGCGTCAACAAAGAAGTCGGCCTTGAGTTTAAACACGACGACTGGCTGGCCGGTATCACCTGGTTCCGCAACGACTACCGCAATAAGATTGAAGCCGGTATGACGCCGCTGGCGGAAACCACCTTAGGCACCGTGACCACCGATATCTATCAGTGGACCAACGTGCCGAAAGCGGTGGTTGAAGGCCTGGAAGGGACGCTGAATATTCCGGTTGCCGAAACGGTCACCTGGAGCAACAACTTTACCTGGATGCTGCAGAGTAAAAATAAATCTACCGGCGATCGCCTGTCGATTATTCCGCAGTATACGCTCAACTCAACCCTGAGCTGGCAGGTACAGGACGATCTCTCCGTTCAGTCCACCTTTACCTGGTACGGCAAACAGCAGCCGAAGAAATACGATTACCAGGCGAAGCCGGTCACCGGCTCTGCGGCTAACGAAGTCAGCCCGTACAGCATTGTTGGTCTGAGCGCGACCTGGGATGCCACTAAAAATGTCAGTCTGACCGGCGGCGTGGATAACGTCTTCGACAAGCGTCAGTGGCGTCGGGGTAATGCCCAGAGCACCGGTGGTGATAACGGCTGGATGTATGGCGCAGGCGCAGCAACCTTTAACGAGCCGGGTCGTACCTGGTATATGAGTGTGAACACGCACTTCTAATCCCCATCCGCCCCTCTTCTCACGAAGAGGGGCCGGGAGTTCCCCATGCATACCCGGCATCACACCCTCGTCTTCTCCGGATTTACCCTACATCGCATCGATTTTGATCCCACGACCTTTTTGCAAACGGACCTGCTGTGGCTACCGCACCATACCAGCCTTGCCACCGCAGGACGCAAGCGCCGGGCGGAACATCTGGCCGGGCGTATCGCGGCGGTGCATGCGTTAACGGCGTTCGGTGAAAAAAACGTGCCCGGCATCGGTGAAAACAGAGAGCCGCTCTGGCCTGCAGAACTGCACGGCAGTATCACCCACTGCGGGACCACGGCGCTGGCGCTGGTCGCCCGGCAGCCGGTAGGCATCGATCTGGAAACGGTATTCACGCCAGAATTGGCCGAAGAACTGGCGGCAGAGATGGTGACGCCAGAAGAGCGTCAGCGCCTGGAGGAGAGCGGACTGCCTTTCCCCCTGGCGCTGACGGTCGCATTTTCGGCAAAAGAGAGCCTGTATAAAGCCTTCTCGCCGTTAGCTAAAGCGCTGCCCGGATTTACCAGCGTCAGGGTCATCGCCATTGATGCCCGGCAGATAACCCTGACCTGTCTGGCCGACTTCTCCCCGCAGCTGGCGGGAACCTCCCTGTCGGTTGCCTGGGTTCAGGACCACCAGCAGGTGATTACCCTCGCCAGCTGATATCACATCCCCGGGAACGTCACGCTATTCCCCGGCGCTTCCCGGTGCAGATGGATAAAGTTCAGGTGCCGCTCGTACTGGTCGAGGATATCGGTGATCACCTGTTCTTTACTGTAATCCATCAGATCGTTACCCAGACTGCCCTCCAGCAGGAAGGTTTCCAGCCGGTAATAGTGAGACTTACCGCTGCGTGCCCGTCCGGTAAAGCCAGGAATGGTGTACTGTCGCGGCCAGACCTGATAAACGAAATTATGCTCATCGCCCAGGTTGACCAGCAGTTCCAGATGGCCCAGATTTTCCTCTTCTTCCGGCGGCAGGCTATGTAACTCCACCTGTGCACCGCGCAGCTTCAGCTCCTGAGCTACCTCTTCCATGGCCGGGAAACAGACCGTCTCCATCATCTGGCGGGTGTAGCGGGTGCCAGGATAGTTCATCAAACGCGAGAGACGTTTCTTCCAGCTCAGTCGGTCCTGCACGCCCATAGGTCGTGGAGCCGTATGGCGGCTGGCGCTGGCGCGGCGGTAATCCTCAATCTTCAGGGATTTATAGAGCCCGGCCATCACAAAGAAGATCACAAAGCTAAACGGCAGGCCCATGATCACCGTGGTATTTTGCAGCGCCGAAATCCCGTTGGTCATCAGCATCCCGAGGGTCAACAGGCCAATCACCACCGACCAGAAGATACGCAGCCAGTTCGGCGCATCGCTGTTGATATCCTTCAGCTTCGAGGTGAAGTTCCCCAGCACCAGCGCGCCGGAGTCGGCGGAGGTGACGTAGAACAGCAGACCGGTAATGGTCGCCACCGACGCGCTAAAGGTAAACGCCGGATACTGCGCCAGCAGACTGTAGAACCCACGTTCAGGGTGAGCCATCGCCTCCTCGGCAAAACCCGCATCGCCGTGAATGATCTCGTACAGGGCACTGTTCCCGAAGACCGACAGCCACAGCAGCGTAAAGGTAAACGGAATAATCAGCGTGCCGAGCACAAACTGGCGGATGGTACGCCCACGGGAAATGCGCGCCAGGAACAGGCCAACAAACGGTGACCAGGCCACCCACCAGGCCCAGAAGAACAGGGTCCAGCTGTTCATCCACTCCACCGGACGATCGAAAGCGAAGCTGTTAAGGGTCATCCCCATAAAGCGATTCACATAGTCGCCAACGTTGAGCACCAGCGCGTTGAGCAGGAACGAGGTATCGCCCATAAAGAGGACGAACAGGATCAGGCCCAGGGCCAGCACCACATTCAGCTCGGAGAGAATACGGATGCCTTTATCGACGCCGGATGTCACCGAAATCGTGGCGATAATCACCGACAGCGCAATCAGCGCCGCTTTGGCCGCCATCGAGTCCGGGATATCAAACAGCACGCTCAGGCCGTAGTTAAGCTGCACCACGCCGATCCCGAGGGTTGTGGCGATCCCGAAGATAGTGCCGATCACCGCAGCAATATCCACGCTGTGGCCGATAGGCCCGTTAATCTTTTTGCCAAAGATCGGGTACAGCGCCGAGCGAATGGTGAGCGGCAGATTATAACGATAGCTGAAGTAGCCCAGCGCCATGCCCATCAGGGCGTACATGGCCCAGCCGGTCAGACCGTAGTGGAACATCGTCCAGACCATCGCCTGGCGCGCTGCTTCGATGGTTTGACCCGCGCCTTCCGGCGGCTGCATATACTGAGTGACCGGTTCGGCAACGGAGAAGAACATCAGGTCGATACCGATCCCGGCGGCAAACAGCATCGCCGCCCAGCTCAACAGGCTGAACTCGGGCTTTGACTGCTCCGGACCCAGCTTGACCGAGCCAAAGCGGGAACAGGCGATACAGACCACAAACACAATATAGAGCGTGGCGGCCAGCAGGTAGTACCAGCCAAAAGTGGAAGAGACCCAGTTCAGCGTGCGGCCAATCCACAGCGCAGAAAAGTCACGGAAGAAAATGGTGCACAGGGAAAACAACAAAATCAGTCCTGCCGAGGTGTAGAAAACCACCGGATTGATTTTGTCCTTTTCTCTGGTATTCGTCAGATTCGTCATCGATTACCTCAGACTAAGTAACGGTGACTACTCAGATGAGCAGCTAATGATTTTAAGTAGAAAAACGAGAAATCCATTTTTAACAAAATTGAAATAAAACCCTACTGTTAAAAATGACTTTAGAAATAATATATTGATTCAATTCATTTTTATTTACACCCCTTAACCATACACATCCTTACATAAGCTTAAATCCGTAACAATTAATACACATTTTATATTGAACGTCCAATCAAAAAACGCTTTAATAGATTAACGAAAGTGATGAAAAGAGCCTGTAGCGATGCCAAAAGTGGGGATGCAGCCGATACGTCGGCGTCAGTTAATTGATGCCACGCTTGCCGCCATTAATGAGGTGGGAATGCACGATGCGACTATCGCGCAAATTGCCCGTCGGGCGGGTGTCTCCACCGGGATCATCAGTCACTACTTCAGGGATAAAAATGGCCTGCTGGAAGCGACGATGCGCGATATCACCGGCCAGCTTCGTCATGCGGTGCTCAGTCGCCTGCACGCCCTGCCCGACGCCAGCGCAGAAGAGCGACTGCGCGCTATCGTGGCGGGCAACTTTGACGATAGCCAGATTGGCGGCGCGGCGATGAACGCCTGGCTGGCGTTCTGGGCCAGCAGCATGCATCAGCCGATGCTGTTTCGCCTGCAGCAGGTCAGCAGCAAACGCCTGCTGTCCAACCTGGTCAGCGAGTTCAGCCGCGAGCTCCCTCGCGAACAGGCACAGGAAGCAGGCTACGGCCTGGCGGCGCTGATCGACGGTCTGTGGCTGCGCGCCGCCCTGAGCGGCAAACCGCTGGATCGCAACCGCGCAGAGGCTCTGACCCATCATTTTATTCGTCAGCATTTGCTGACCGACACCGACTAAGCGAGGAGAAATTATGTCCCGAATGGCCGAGCAACAGCTTTATATCGACGGTCGCTACACCGCCGCCACCAGCGGCAACACCTTCGATACCATTAACCCGGCAAACGGCGAAGTCCTGGCAAGCGTCCAGGCCGCTGGCCGCGAGGATGTCGACCGCGCCGTACAGAGTGCCCAACGCGGACAAAAAATCTGGGCCGCCATGAGCGCGATGGAGCGCTCCCGCATTCTGCGCCGCGCCGTGGAGATCCTGCGCGAACGCAATGATGAGCTGGCTAAGCTGGAAACCCTCGACACCGGCAAAGCGTATTCCGAAACCGCCAGCGTCGATATTGTGACCGGCGCGGACGTGCTGGAGTATTACGCCGGGCTTATCCCCGCGCTGGAAGGCAGTCAGATCCCGCTGCGCGACACCTCATTCGTCTATACCCGCCGCGAACCGCTGGGCGTAGTAGCAGGCATTGGCGCATGGAACTACCCGATTCAGATTGCCCTGTGGAAATCGGCTCCGGCGCTGGCAGCAGGCAACGCGATGATCTTCAAGCCAAGCGAAGTGACGCCGCTTACCGCCCTCAAGCTTGCGGAGATCTACACCGAAGCTGGCCTGCCGGACGGCGTGTTTAACGTGCTGCCAGGACTCGGTGCCGAAACGGGCCAGTTCCTGACCGAGCATCCGGGTATCGCCAAAGTCTCCTTTACCGGCGGCGTCGCCAGCGGCAAAAAAGTGATGGCGAATTCGGCGGCCTCGTCCCTGAAAGAGGTGACGATGGAGCTGGGCGGCAAATCGCCGCTGGTGATTTTCGACGATGCGGACCTGGATCTCGCCGCCGATATCGCCATGATGGCCAACTTTTTCAGCTCCGGTCAGGTCTGCACCAACGGCACCAGGGTTTTTGTACCCGCGAAATTTAAGAACGAATTTGAGCAGAAAATCGTTGAGCGCGTGGGCCGCATTCGTGCGGGCGATCTGTTCGATGAAAACACCAACTTTGGCCCGCTTGTCAGCTTCCCCCATCGCGACAACGTGCTGCGCTATATCGCCAAAGGTAAAGAAGAAGGTGCAACGCTGCTTTGCGGCGGCGACGTGCTGAAAGGCGAAGGCTTTGATAACGGCGCCTGGGTTGCCCCGACCGTGTTCACCGACTGCACGGACAAGATGACCATCGTGCGGGAAGAGATTTTCGGGCCGGTGATGTCCATCCTCACCTATGAAAGCGATGAAGAAGCGATTCGCCGCGCCAACGACACGGATTACGGCCTTGCAGCAGGCGTTGTCACCGCCGATCTGAACCGTGCGCACAGCGCCATTCATCAGCTCGAAGCGGGTATCTGCTGGATCAACACCTGGGGCGAATCCCCGGCAGAGATGCCGGTGGGCGGCTACAAACATTCCGGTATTGGCCGCGAAAACGGGGTAATGACGCTTCAGAGTTATACCCAGGTGAAGTCCATCCAGGTTGAGATGGGTAAATTCCAGTCCATATTTTAACCGGGAGGTTTTTTTGCAATTTGACTACATTATTATCGGAGCCGGCTCCGCCGGTAACGTACTGGCAACCCGACTGACGGAAGATCCTGATACTACCGTGCTTCTGCTGGAAGCGGGCGGCCCGGATTACCGACTCGATTTTCGTACCCAGATGCCCGCAGCGCTGGCGTTCCCGCTGCAGGGTAAGCGCTATAATTGGGCCTATGAAACCGAGCCGGAACCGCATATGAATAACCGTCGTATGGAGTGCGGCCGCGGCAAAGGTCTGGGTGGTTCATCCCTGATTAACGGCATGTGCTACATTCGCGGTAACGCGATGGATCTCGACAACTGGGCCGCAGCTCAGGGTCTGGAAAACTGGACCTACGCCGACTGTCTGCCTTACTACCGCAAGGCGGAAACCCGCGATATCGGCGCCAATGATTATCACGGTGCCGACGGTCCGGTCAGCGTGACCACGCCGAAGAAAGACAACAACCCGCTGTTCCACGCCATGGTGGAAGCCGGGGTGCAGGCCGGATATCCGCGCACGGACGATCTTAACGGCTATCAGCAGGAAGGTTTTGGTCCGATGGACCGTACCGTCACGCCGAAAGGCCGCCGCGCCAGCACCGCTCGTGGCTATCTTGACCAGGCAAAACCGCGTCCGAACCTGACGATTATTACCCACGCCATGACCGACCATATTCTCTTCGAAGAGAAGCGCGCCGTTGGCGTAGAGTGGCTGGAAGGCGACAGTACAATACCGTCGCGGGCCACGGCACGCAAAGAGGTCCTGCTGTGCGCGGGCGCGATTGCGTCACCGCAGATCCTGCAGCGTTCCGGTGTCGGCAGTGCCGCACTTCTGGAACAGGTCGGCGTGCCGCTGGTACACGACCTGCCAGGCGTCGGGGAAAACCTGCAGGACCATCTGGAGATGTATCTGCAGTATGAATGCACCCAGCCGGTCTCGCTCTACCCTGCCCTGCAGATGCACAACCAGCCGAAAATTGGCGCGGAGTGGCTGTTTAACGGCACCGGCGTCGGCGCCAGCAATCACTTTGAAGCCGGCGGCTTTATCCGCAGCCGCAGTGAGTTTGCCTGGCCGAATATTCAGTATCACTTCCTCCCGGTGGCGATTAACTACAACGGCTCCAACGCGGTAAAAGAGCACGGCTTCCAGTGTCACGTTGGCTCCATGCGCTCCCCGAGCCGTGGGCACGTGCAGCTGACGTCGCGCAACCCGCACGATGCGCCCGCAATTCTGTTTAATTACATGTCCAGCGAGCAGGACTGGAATGAGTTCCGTGACGCTATCCGTATCACCCGGGAGATTATCAACCAGCCCGCGCTGGATGCTTATCGCGGTCGGGAGATCAGTCCCGGTATCGAATGCCAGACGGATGAACAGCTGGATGCCTTTGTCCGCGACCACGCCGAAACCGCCTTCCACCCGTGTGGCACCTGCAAAATGGGCTATGACGAGATGGCCGTGGTGGATAACGAAGGACGGGTTCACGGGATGCGGGGATTAAGAGTGGTGGACGCCTCGATTATGCCGCAGATTGTGACCGGCAACCTGAACGCCACCACGATTATGATCGGGGAAAAAATCGCCGACGCCATTCGCGGTAAGGTGCTGCCGAGAAGCGACGCGCCGTACTATGTGGCCGGAGACGCACCGGCGCGGAAAACGCCGCTGCGTTAACCAGATAAAGCCTGCATTGCGCAGGCTTTTCTTTTATTCGCAGCTAGCGAAGCGCCAGCGCCGTTTCCGCAATACCCTGAGCATCAAAACCGTGGTAGCGACGCAGGAAGCCGCGATCCGCTGCCGCCGCATACTCCCCGTCGGGGATCCCCAGACGCTTGAGCCGAATGCCCATCGCCTGCTCGGCCAGCACTTCCGCCACCAGACTGCCCAGCCCGCCGTTCACGTTATGCTCCTCGACGGTAATCACCGCTTTGCAGCCCGCCAGCGCCTGTGCCAGCGCCGCCGTATCGCACGGGCGAATAGACGGGACGCTAATCACCTTCGCCTGCACGCCCGCATCCGCCAGCAGCGTAGCCGCATCCACCGCTTCATGAACCGTCGATCCCATCGCGACCAGCGCCACGTCGCCGTCTTCGCGCAGCAGGTTTACCGCGCCGGGCACAAAGCGATAGTGCTCGTCATAGAGTTCCGGCAGGGCTTTGCCGTCCATGCGGATATAGACCGGGCCTTCATACGCCAGAGCATAATCGATAATCTGGCGGCACTCCCGCGGCGAAGACGGGGCAAAAATCTGGATATTGCCGAAACCGCGCATCACCGAAATATCATCAATCGAATGGTGAGTGCTGGCCAGCGGTCCGTAGCTGCCACCGGCGTTCAGCCCGAAGAGTTTCACGTTGGTGTTGTTGTAGCAGATATCGACCTTAATCTGCTCGTTGGCGCGGGAGATCAGGAAGGGTGCGGCATTACAGGTTACCGCCACCTTACCGCCCAGCGCCAGCCCGGCGGCCATCCCAACCAGACTCTGCTCAGCAATACCGACATTCACCAGCCGGTCGGGGAAACGTTTAATAAAGGGCGAAATTTTGGCCGTGGAGGTCGAGTCCGCCACCACCGGGACCAGATCGATACCCCGATCGACGGCGTCAATAAACGCGTCCACCATCACCGTGGCTAAGTGTTCTGCATTACTCATCTTTCAGTTCCTCCAGCGCCAGTTCAATTTCTTCACCTTTCGGCACCCGGTGGTGCCATTCGGGACGACCCTGAATAAAGGAGACGCCCGCGCCTTTGGTGGTGTGCGCGATAATCACATTAGGCTTGCCGTTGGCGGTCAGCCCTTCAATGGCTGAAACCACCGACGCCATATCGTTGCCGTCGCACTCGGTCACCGCCATCCCGAAGGCGAGCCATTTTTCCGCCAGCGGATCGGTATTCATAATGTCGCGGGTGGCGCCCGCCAGCTGGAGATTATTCTTGTCGTTGATAATCACCAGGTTATCGAGACCGTAATGGGCAGCGGCCAGCGCGGCTTCCCAGTTACTGCCTTCGGCCAGCTCACCGTCGCCGGTTACCAGGAAGATACGGCGGCGGCTGTTGTTTTTCTTCGCGGCCAGCGCCAGTCCAACCGCGACCGGGAAACCGTGGCCCAGTGCACCGGTATTCAGCTCAATACCCGGCGTTTTCTGCTTCACGGGATGGCCCGGCAGATGGGAGTTGGGGTGCTGATAGGTACTCAGCCAGTCAACGGGGATAAACCCGGCTTCCGCCAACACGCAGTAGTAGCAGCCCACCGCATGGCCTTTTGACTGGATATAAATATCCCGCTCGTCGTCATCGAGCCGGTCGGGTGCCACGTTGAGGATGCGAAAATAGAGCGCGGTCAGCAGTTCGACCTGAGAGAGATCGGCCCCGGTATGGCCGCCTGCGGGACTATTGGCATTGAGCCGAATAATATGTCGCCGCACCGCCCGTGCTTTTTGTTCCAGCGTTTTAACATCGTCGTTGTAGGGATTCATCTAACACCTCTGAATTTTATTTCACACTCGAATATTTATTCCGTTAGTCACAAAAAAAAGCCCGGGAAGCCGCCTTTTTATCCATCCCACCGCCATCAATAGCAACAGGGTATGTTCAATCGCATTGAATATATATTCATTATCGATTCTTTATTCAATTATGGTATTCTCTTTCCGGGTTTGTCTATAGTGGATTGCGCGAATTGATAATTTTTTGTGTTGTATCACACTCAGAGGCCCGCATTTGTCGCGTATCATAGGAACGAGCCTGTGGCTTCACACTGTTGATTTTTATTGAGGAATTGTATGGCTAAGCAGGATGAACAACGCCTTCTGGTTAAAATTGCTAATCTTTATTATCTGGAAGGTCGCAAGCAGTCCGATATTGCCGAATTGCTCTCCCTCTCGCAGTCTTTCGTCTCACGCGCTATCAGCCGCTGTCAGAAAGAAGGGGTCGTTAAAATCAGCGTCGTGCAGCCGTCTAACATCTTCCACAATCTCGAAAAAGGGATCGAAGAGCGCTACGGCATTCGCCAGGCCATCATCGTCGATGCCGAAGAGGATGCCAGCGATCAGGCCATCAAGCGCGCCATAGGCTCCGCTGCCGCTCACTATCTGGAAACGCGCCTGCGGCCTAAAGACCTGGTGGGTGTCTCCTCCTGGAGTTCAACTATTCGCGCCATGGTCGATGAGGTCCACGCCCAGAACCTGAAGGCCAGCGGCGTGATCCAGCTGCTCGGCGGCGTCGGCCCGAATGGCAATGTCCAGGCCACGATCCTGACGCAAACCCTGGCCCAGCAGCTTAACTGTCAGGCCTGGCTGCTGCCGTCGCAGAGCATCGAAGGCTCGATGGAAGAGAAAAACCGACTGATTGCCAGCAAAGACGTGGCCGAGGTCACCGCCCGCTTTGACGATGTGGATATTGCTATCGTCGGCGTTGGCATTCTGGAACCTTCCCAGCTGCTGAAAACCTCCGGCAACTATTATCACGAAGAGATGCTGCAAACGCTCGCCACCCGCGGTGCCGTCGGCGATATCTGCCTGCACTACTTCGATAAGCAGGGCGATGGGGTACTGCAAAACGACGAAGATCCGGTGATTGGTATGGAGCTGAGCAAAGTCAAAAAATGCCCGAATGTGGTCGCTCTTGCCGGTGGCGTTGAAAAAGTTGCCGCGATCAAAGGCGCGATGAGCGGCGGCTATATCGATGTGCTTATCACCGATTACCACACCGCCCGTGGCCTGATGAAAGCCTGATCTCAGGATTATTTGCCTTCGGGAGAACGCCAGTTCCCCGGAGGTAAATACGTTAGTATTTCCTTTAATTTCATACCATTACCCCTCCGCCTTATTTTTCAATTCTCCTGTCTCTCGTTGCCCATTTGTTAACCGATATTGTGATTCTTAGCACAATTGCCGATTTTGCCTGTGGCTCATCGCAAATTATCTGGCTAAGGTATTAAATAAATAATCAATACCGAATATATATTCACAACCAATAAAAACCGCGTGGATGAAGTGCGTATCAGCGAACATCTGGAGACAAGGTTATGCGGGCACACAAAGAGATTATTATCGCCCTCGATGAAGGGACAACCAACGCCAAAGCCGTTGCGCTGGATGGCCAGGGAAAGGTTATCGCCAAATTCTCCCGGCCGCTCACTATTGAAACGCCGCGTGAGGGTTGGGTTGAACAGTCCGGCGAGATGCTGGTCGAGGCTTCTCTGGATGTGCTGTCCCGCGCCATCGCTGAAGTGGGGACCGAGAACGTCGCGGCTCTCGCCATCAGCAACCAGCGGGAAACCGCGATTGGCTGGTATCGCAGCAACGGCAAACCGCTTGCCAGCGCCATCACCTGGCAGTGTTCCCGTAGCGCAGAGTTCTGCGAAGGTCTGCGCCGCGATCGCCTTGAGCAGCAGATCAAATCCACCACCGGCCTGCCCGTCGCCCCGCTCTTTTCCGGCTCGAAAATGCGCTGGCTGCTGGAATCCGTACCCAATGGCCTGGCGCTGGCAGCCCAGGGCGAGATCTGTCTTGGCACCATCGACAGCTGGCTGCTGTGGAACCTGACCGGCGGCGACGCCTTCTGCTGTGACTACTCCAACGCCGCCCGTACCCAGCTGCTTAGCCTGCACAGCGGCGACTGGGATGATGAGATGCTGAACATCTTCCAGATCCCACGCGCCGCGCTGCCGGAAATCAAACCCTCCAGCGGCCTGTTTGGCGTCACCCGTGGGCTGAAGAATATTCCCGACGGCATCCCGGTGATGTCGATGGTCGGCGACTCCCATGCGGCCCTTTTCGCCCATGCGATGGGTAAACCGGGCTGCGTCAAAGCCACCTACGGCACCGGCTCCTCGGTCATGGCGCCGGTCAGCTCCGCCCAGTGCGATATTGACGCGCTGGCGACTACCATCGCCTGGCACGACGGGGAACAGATCGTCTACGGGCTGGAGGGCAATATCCCTCATACGGGCGATGCCGTGGCGTGGATGGCCGACTGCACGGGGCTGAATGAACTGAGCGACGCTGAACGCCTGCACGCGCTCAACACCCTGCCCGCCTCGGTTGAATCGACGCTGGGCGTCTATTTTGTTCCGGCATTGACCGGGCTTGGCGCGCCCTGGTGGGATGAGAGCGCCCGCGGGGTGATCTGCGGCCTGAGCCGTGGCGTCAAACGCGCACATCTGATCCGTGCCGCGCTGGAATCTATTACCTATCAGATTGCCGATGTGGTGGTCGCCATGCGCCAGCATGCGGATTTCACCCTGAGCGCGCTGATGGTTGACGGCGGCCCGACCGGCAACGACTGGCTGATGCAGTATCAGGCCGATCTGCTCGGCTGCCCGGTGATGCGCAGCGACGTGCCGGAACTTTCCGCCATTGGCGCAGCCCTGCTGGCCCGCAAAGCGGTCAGCGCAATGTCACCCGACGAAATGCAGCAATTCCTTTCCGCCCACGGCGCGTTCCAGCCAGATATGGCGCGCCACGGACGATTACAAAAGCGCTGGCACCAGTGGAAAAACGCGGTTGAACGTACTCGATGGAAGGCAACGGATGCGCGCAGGGAAAGCGTAAAACCGCAGGCATAACCCTACCCGACAAAAACAATACAGAGAGAACATCGATATGAAATTACCTTTAAACCTGTTAACCGTCGCCGTCCTTGGCGCCTTCTCCTTCGCCGCTAACGCCGCAGAAAAAGGCACCATCCTGATTATGGTCAACTCACTGGATAACCCTTACTACGCGTCAGAAGCAAAAGGGGCCAGCCAGAAAGCGCAGCAGCTGGGCTATAAAACCACGGTGCTTTCCCACGGCGAAGACGTGAAAAAGCAGAGTGAGCTTATCGATACCGCCATCGGCCAGAAGATCCAGGGCATTGTGCTGGATAACGCCGACTCAACGGCAAGCGTCGCGGCCATTAAAAAAGCCAAAGATGCCGGTATTCCGGTGGTGCTGATTAACCGTGAGATTCCGGTTGATGACGTCGCTCTGGTCCAGATCACCCACAACAACTTCCAGGCCGGCTCTGAAGTCGCCAACGTATTCGTCGAAAAAATGGCGGAGAAAGGCAAATACGCCGAGCTGACCTGTAACCTGGCGGATAACAACTGCGTTACCCGCTCCAAATCCTTCCACCAGGTGCTCGACCAGTATCCGGATATGGTCAGCGTCGCCCGCCAGGATGCGAAAGGCACCCTGATCGACGGCAAACGCATTATGGACAGCATCCTGCAGGCGCACCCGGACGTTAAGGGCGTGATCTGCGGTAACGGCCCGGTGGCACTGGGCGCGATTGCCGCCCTGAAAGCTGCGGGACGTGATGATGTGGTGGTGGTCGGCATTGACGGCAGCAATGACGAACGCGACGCCGTTAAAGCCGGAACGCTGAAAGCCACGGTCATGCTGCAGGCCCAGGGGATTGCAGCCCAGGGCGTAACCGACCTCGATAACTACCTGCAAAAAGGCACAAAACCCGCGAAACAGCGCGTGATGTTCCGCGGCATCCTGATGACGCAGGAAAACGCCGACAAAGTACAGGATTTCAATATCAAGTCCTGAGTTAACGCAGTCGCGCCCCTTCGGGGGCGCAGAGGAGAAGGTTATGTCCAGAAAAATCTGGCTGCTGGCGGCCATTCTGGGGCTGGGCGGCTGCCGCATTGTCTCTCAGCAGGAACTTGCCGACCTGAAGTCACCGCCTAACCCGCATATGGCGTCGGTCGCGCAAACCTGGAAAAACACGCTGGTGCCTCAGGTCGTGCGCGATGCACGCCCCCTGCCGGAGCTGATGACGTCCCTGCGCGCCGCGCCTGACTTTTACAGCGCCTGTAAAACCCTGGGCTATCGTTCATCCGACGAAAATCCGTGCATCTTTTACGTCAGCGTTCAGGGCACCGTCAGCCGCCTGGATACCAAATCCCGCAGCGGCAAAATGACCCTGCGTGAAGACAGCGGTGAGAACGTGGTGGTCCAGATTGGCCCGACCCTACGCGGCACGCTGCTGCGCGACGGCTTTAAGGGTGCCAGCTACCAGGACTTCAATGACCAGGTGCTGTTCGGTGAATATGGCCGCGCCATTAACGACCAGGCCGTTAACGCCATCCAGGCCGCGCAGCTGAAAGAGGGTGAAAGCCGCCTGATCTACGGCGTCTTCTCCGCCTGGGATACGCCGCAAACGGTGCCGGAGATAACACCGGTGCAGATCGTAGCGCGGGAGGCTGCCCAATGAAACCCGATAATTCAGCCCCTGAAGCGCTGTCGGACGTGATTATCGAGACGCGCAATGTCTCGCGCGTCTATCCCGGCGTGGTGGCGCTCGACGACGTCAACTACCGGGTTTATCGCAACAAGGTCAACGTCCTGATTGGCGAGAACGGAGCCGGTAAGTCGACGATGATGAAAATGCTCGCCGGAGTAGAAACGCCCTCCTCCGGGCAGATTTTCCTCGACGGCCAGCCCGTTACGCTCGGCTCCACCCACCAGGCGGAAAAACAGGGTATCAGCATTATTTTCCAGGAGCTGAACCTGTTTCCCAATATGAACGTGATGGACAACATTTTTATCGCCAACGAGTATTTCCAGCGCGGGCGGATTAACGAGGCATACCAGTATCAGCTGGCAAAATCGTTACTTGAACGGCTGGAGCTGGATGTTGACCCGCTCAGCCCACTGGGTGAGCTGGGGATCGGCCACCAGCAGCTGGTTGAGATTGCCCGCGCCCTGTCGAAAGACACCCGGGTACTGATTATGGACGAACCAACCTCGGCGCTCAGCCAGTCGGAAGTGAAGGTTCTGTTCAACGTTATCGAGCAGCTTAAGCGCCGCGGCGTAACCATTATCTATATCTCCCACCGGCTGGAAGAGCTGATGGAGATCGGCGATCACATCACTATCTTCCGCGACGGACGCTTTATCGCCGAACGCGATGTGTGTGACGCCAGCGTGCCCTGGATCATAGAACAGATGGTCGGGGATAAGAAAAAGCACTTCGACTACCAGCCCGCCCCGCAGGGTGCGCCGGTCCTGAAGGTTAACGGCCTTACCGCCCTGCACCAGAGCGGCGGCTATCGTCTGAACGACGTCAGCTTCAGCCTCAATAAAGGCGAAGTGATCGGCATTTACGGCCTGCTAGGCGCCGGGCGCACGGAACTGTTCAAAGGGCTCATCGGCCTGATGAGCTGTCAGCAGGGCGAGATCCACCTTAACGATGAGCGTATCGACAAAGCCCAGTTTCACACCCGGCTGAAGAAGGGGCTGGCGCTGGTGCCGGAAGATCGTCAGGGCGAAGGCGTCGTTCAGATAATGTCTATCCAGTCCAATATGACCCTTTCCGACCACAGCCTGAAGGGCTTTCGCCGCGCATGGCGCTGGCTGAATCCGCACAAAGAGCGGGATAACGTTAACGACATGATTGCCCAGCTGGCGATTAAAGTCAGCGACCCGGAGCTGCCGGTCACCTCCCTGAGCGGCGGCAACCAACAGAAGGTCGTACTGGGCAAAGCCCTGATGACGCAGCCGCAGGTCGTCTTGCTGGATGAGCCAACCCGCGGCATCGACGTCGGCGCAAAAACCGATGTCTATCACCTGATTGGCCGTATGGCCCAGCAGGGGCTGGCGGTCATGTTCTCCTCCTCGGAGCTGGACGAGGTGATGGCGCTGGCGGACAGAATTCTGGTGATGGCCGACGGACGTATCGCCGCCGACCTGCCCCGGCACGCGGCCACCCGGGAAAAACTGATTGCCGCGTCCACTCCACAAGATTAACCAGGCTGGAAACCATCATGAACCAGAAATATATGATTTACATGTACCTGCTGAAAGCCCGAACCTTTATCGCCCTGCTGCTGGTGATCGGCTTCTTCAGCGTGATGGTACCGAACTTCCTGACGCCGTCGAACCTGCTGATCATGACCCAGCACGTGGCGATCACCGGCCTGCTGGCGATTGGCATGACCCTGGTGATCCTCACCGGTGGGATCGATCTCTCCGTCGGCGCGGTCGCCGGGATCTGCGGTATGGTCGCCGGTGCGTTGCTGACCAACGGCCTGCCGCTGTGGAACGGCAGCATCATTTTCTTTAACGTCCCGGAAGTGATTGCCCTGGTCGCACTGTTCGGTATCTTCGCCGGGTTTATCAACGGGGCGGTGGTGACTCGCTTTGGCGTCGCGCCGTTTATTTGTACCCTCGGCATGATGTACGTCGCTCGCGGTTCAGCCCTGCTGTTTAACGACGGCAGCACCTACGCCAATCTCAACGGTATCGAAGCGCTGGGCAATACCGGTTTTGCCACCCTGGGTTCCGGCACCCTGCTGGGCGTCTATATCCCTATCTGGCTGATGATCGGCTTCCTGGTGCTGGGCTTCTGGCTGACCACCAAAACGCCGCTGGGCCGCTATATCTACGCCATCGGCGGCAATGAATCCGCCGCCCGTCTGGCCGGTGTGCCCATTATTAAAACCAAAATCTTCGTCTATGCCTTTTCCGGGCTCTGTGCCGCGCTGGTCGGACTGGTCGTGGCCTCGCAGCTGCAAACCGCCCACCCGATGACCGGCAATATGTTCGAAATGGACGCCATTGGCGCAACGGTGCTCGGCGGCACAGCGCTGGCGGGCGGTCGCGGGCGGGTTTCCGGGTCGATTATCGGGGCCTTCGTCATCGTTTTCCTTGCCGACGGCATGGTGATGATGGGCGTCAGCGACTTCTGGCAGATGGTGATTAAGGGCGTGGTGATCGTCACCGCCGTCATCGTCGACCAGTTCCAGCAGCGCCTGCAAAACAAGGTCATCCTGCTGCGCCGCCACGACGAAAAAATGGCGGCAGCGCCCTCTTCGGAAGCGACGCCGGGTTAACACGCTATTTTACCGGGCGCGGGCGCGCCCGGACTCTTTAAAGGAAGGAGCACGTTCATGCAACGAAACTTTGAGCAAAAAACCGTGGTGATCACCGGAGCCTGTCGCGGAATTGGGGCCGGGATCGCCGAGCGCTTTGCCCGCGATGGCGCACGCCTGGTGATGGTGTCCAACGCTGCACGGGTCCATGACACGGCGGAGAGCCTGCGTCAGCGTTACCATGCCGATATCCTCTCCCTTGAGGTGGATGTCACCGATGAAGCCCAGGTGCAGGATCTCTATGCCCAGGCCGCCGCACGCTTTGGCACTATCGACGTCTCGATCCAGAACGCTGGCGTGATCACCATCGACTACTTCGACAAGATGCCGAAGGCCGATTTTGACAAGGTGCTGGCCGTAAATACCACCGGCGTCTGGCTCTGCTGTCGTGAAGCGGCGAAATATATGGTCAAGCAGAACCAGGGCTGCCTGATTAACACCTCTTCCGGCCAGGGCCGCCAGGGCTTTATCTACACCCCGCACTATGCCGCCAGCAAAATGGGTGTTATCGGCATCACTCAGAGCCTGTCTCAGGAGCTGGCACCCTGGAATATCACGGTAAACGCCTTCTGTCCGGGCATTATCGAAAGCGAAATGTGGGACTACAACGATCGCGTCTGGGGGGAAATTCTCAGCACCGACGAAAAACGCTACGGCAAAGGTGAGCTGATGGCCGAATGGGTAGAAGGCATTCCCTTAAAACGCGCCGGAAAACCGGAAGACGTCGCCGGGCTGGTCGCCTTCCTGGCCTCTGACGACGCCCGCTATATCACCGGCCAGACCATTAACGTTGACGGCGGCCTGATCATGTCCTGACGGACCCTGCTCATCTGCAACGCCATTAAGGAACGCAATAAATGATTGCCAAAAACTTCTCACAGGAACTCTTTAGCCTCAGTCAGCGGGTCGCCTTTGTTACGGGCGCGGGTAGCGGTATCGGCCAGACCATTGCCTGCGCGCTGGCCAGCGCCGGGGCGAAGGTGGTGTGTTTCGACGTGCGTGAAGACGGCGGACTGCGCGACACCGTTAAGCATATTACCGATATCGGCGGTGAAGCCAGCCTGTTTACCGGCGATGTCCGCCAGCTTAGTCATCTTCGTGACGCGGTTGCTCAGGCGAAAAGCCAGTATGGTCGCCTCGATATTGCGGTGAATGCCGCGGGTATTGCCAACGCCAACCCGGCGCTGGAGATGGAAGCCGAGCAGTGGCAGCGGGTGATTGATATCAACCTGACCGGAGTATGGAATTCCTGTAAGGCCGAAGCGGAGCTGATGGCCGAATGCGGCGGCGGGTCGATTATCAATATCGCCTCCATGTCCGGGATTATCGTGAACCGGGGGCTGGAGCAGGCGCATTACAACAGTTCCAAAGCCGGCGTGATCCATCTGAGCAAAAGTCTGGCGATGGAGTGGGTCGATAAGCATATCCGCGTCAACAGCATCAGCCCTGGCTATACCGCCACGCCGATGAACACCCGCCCGGAGATGGTACATCAGACCCGCGAGTTTGAAAGCCAGACCCCGATGCAGCGCATGGCAAAGGTCGAAGAGATGGCCGGTCCGGCGCTGTTCCTTGCCAGTGACGCGGCCTCGTTCTGCACCGGCGTTGACCTGGTGGTAGACGGCGGCTTTATCTGCTGGTAATCGCTGCGCAAACAGGCCGCACGTCGGTGCGGCCTTTCCCACCTATACTAAAGCAAAACCCCCGACGCGAGCAGAACCATGCCTCTACCCGACTTCCACGTTTCAGATCCTTTTACCCTCGGTATTGAGCTGGAGCTGCAGGTGGTAAACCCACCGGGATACGATCTGAGTCAGGACTCTTCGGCGCTGATTGCGCGTCTTGCGGGTGAGATAAAAAGCGGCGAGGTTAAACACGACATTACCGAAAGTATGCTGGAGGTCGCGACCGGCGTCTGCCGCGATATTCATCAGGCCCATGCCCAGCTCAGCGCGATGCAGCATTCAATTCTGCGCGTGGCGGCTGAACGGCACGTCGGTATCTGTGGCGGCGGAACCCATCCGTTTCAGCAGTGGCAGCGTCAGGAAGTCTGCGCCAGCGAACGCTACCAGCACACTCTGGATATGTTTGGCTACCTGGTGCGCCAGTCGACGGTGTTTGGTCAGCATGTGCACGTCGGCTGTGCCAGCGGCGACGAGGCGATCTATCTGCTCCACGGCCTGTCACGCTTTGTACCGCACTTTATCGCGCTCAACGCCGCCTCGCCCTGGCTACAGGGAAGTGACAGCAGCTTTGACTGCGCCAGGCTAAACCTGTTTTCCGCCTTTCCCGACAACGGCCCGATGCCGTGGGTTGCAAACTGGGATGAGTTTCGCAGGCTGTTCCGCCAGCTGAGCTATACCAGCATGATCGACAGCATCAAGGATCTGCACTGGGACATTCGCCCCAGTCCGCATTTCGGTACCGTGGAAGTGAGAGTGATGGATACCCCGCTCACGATCGGGCGGGCCATCAGCATGGCGGGGTTTATTCAGACCCTCGCCCACTGGATTCTGGCAACCCGACCGTTTAAACATCAGCCTGAAGATTATCTGCTGTATAAATTTAACCGTTATCAGGCGTGCCGCTTTGGATTACAGGGGATGCTAACGGATGTGCATACCGGCAACCAGCGCACTATCGGAGAAGATCTTACTCATTTGCTGGAGAAACTCGACGCGTTCTCCGACACCTTTCACGCCGCCAGCGCCCTGGACGATATTGCCCGGCTGGTCAACACCGCCGACAGCGAGGCAAAAAGAATGCGCGATTTTGTCAGCGACGGCGGCTCGCTGATCGGCCTGGTACAGCGGCACTGCGAAATCTGGGCGGCCGATTAGCCGCCCCGTGTCACCTTATCTCGCACCTTCCCGAACCGCTCCGCCAATAGATGCGCCGGAATGGCACTGGCGGAACCGGCGCGTCAGCCGCTTCTCAATTTCAACGATAATGAACATCGCACCGGCAACGCCCAGAGTCAGCAGCCAGAACTTCAGCGGCAGCGCGGCGGTGCCAAACATGGACTGCATAAACGGCAGGTAGACAATCGCCAGCTGCAGCAGAAGCAGTACGCCGCTCACCAGCCAGATACCTTTGTTCTTCAGCAGGCCCGCGTTTAACGAGAAGCTGTCGCTGCTGCGGCAGTTGATCATATACACCCACTGCGCGGTCACCAGCATCTGCAACAGCACGGTGCGAATAAACTCCGGAGAATAGCCGCGAGGCTGCAGCCAGGCTTCAAGCATAAAGGCGCTGACGGCAATCATGGTCCCGACAAAGGCGACGCGCCAGATAGCAAATGCGTCCATCACATGGCGGCCGGCCTGCCGTGGCGGACGATGCATGGCATTGCGCTCTGCCGCTTCGAAGGCCAGACCAAAGGAGAGCGTCACGGACGTCGCCATATTCATCCACAGGATCAATACCGGCGTCAGCGGAATAAGGTTGCCCATCAGCAGCGCGATAATAATCAGCAGCCCCTGCGCCAGGTTGGTCGGCATAATAAACAGGATGGTTTTTTTCAGGTTGTCGTAAACCCGACGCCCCTCTTTAACCGAGCTGGCAATGGTCGCAAAGTTATCATCGGTGAGGACCATATCGGCAGCCTCTTTGGTGACTTCCGTCCCTTTGATGCCCATCGCGATACCGACATCCGCCTGACGCAGGGCCGGGGCATCGTTAACGCCGTCGCCGGTCATTCCGACCACTTCACCGTTATCCTGCAGCGCTTTGACCAGACGCAGCTTATGTTCCGGGCTGGTACGGGCGAAGATATCGAATTCCAGCGCGGCTTTTGCCAGTTCGCCGTCGCTCATTTTCTCCAGCTCATAGCCGGTAACCGCCTGCTCGCTGTTGCCGATCCCCAGCATCTGTCCAATACTCATGGCCGTTTGCGGGTGATCCCCGGTGATCATTTTTACGCGAATACCGGCGGTCTGGCAGGCGTGAATAGCCTCAATGGCTTCAGGGCGCGGCGGATCCATCATCCCGGCGATGCCGAGGAAGATCAGACCGTTACGCAGACATTCGTGGGTCAGCGGACCCGCATCGGCCTCGGCGGGTTTACTGGCCGCAGCCACCATACGCAGACCCTGCCGCGCATAGCGCTCCATCTCAGCTTCCCAGTAATTTCGATCAAAAGGCGCAATCCCCTGCTTCGTTTGCTGCTGCTGACAGAGTGCAAAAATAACGTCCGGGGCACCGGTCACCAGCACCTGCTGCGCGTCGCCAATCTGATGATGCGTCGCCATATATTTATACTGAGAATCAAACGGGATTTTGCTGACCAGCGACGTGCTCACCGATGCCAGTCCGGCCTTTGCCGCCAGGACCTTCAGCGCCCCTTCGGTTGGCCCGCCGCTGATCCCCCACAGGCCGCGCTCATCCTGAATAAGCTGGCTGTCGTTACAGAGATCGATAGTGCGCAGATAACTTTCCAGCAGCGTGCCCGACTGAACCTGGACCGGCTCGTCGCTGCCTTCAAGATAGAGATGTCCCTGCGGCTCATAGCTGTCACCGTCGACGCGATAGCGGCAGTCGGCGGTGATAATCGCTTTCACCGTCATTTCGTTCATCGTCAGGGTACCGGTTTTATCCGAGCAGACCACCGTCATCGCCCCCAGGGTTTCAACGGAAGGCAGCTTGCGGATAATGGCGCGCTTGCGGGACATCGCCTGGACGCCCAGCGACAGAATAATGGAGATAATTGCCGGCAGACCTTCAGGTACGGCCGCCACGGCCAGGCTTATCAGCGATACCATCAGTTCACCGATGGGCATATCGCGGAACGCCAGGCTAAAGGCGAACAGCGCGCCCATCATGGCGAGGATAATATAGAAAATCGCTTTGCCCAGTTTATCCATCTGCACCAGCAGCGGCGTGCGGTGTTTTTCGATACCGGCCATCATCTGGTTGATATGGCCCAGCTCGGTCTCCTGACCGGTGGCAATCACCACGCCCATACCGCCACCCGCGCTGACGGTGGTCCCGGAGTAAAGTAAATTGGTCCGGTCACCGAGAGGCAGCTCCCCCACCAGCTGGCAGCTGTGCTTGTCGACCACCGTGGATTCGCCGGTCAGAATCGCTTCTTCGACCCGCAGGTTATGTGCTTCGATAATGCGCAGGTCGGCCGGAATGCGGTCCCCCGCGCGTAGTACCACAATATCGCCCGGCACCAGCTGGTGCGTTGGCACCGTTTCATGGCGGCCATTGCGCACCACGCGGGCGTCGCTGGAGAGCATATTGCGGATGCTCTTCAGCGATTTCTCCGCGCTGTTTTCCTGAATAAAGCCAATCATGGCGTTGATCACAGTCACACCGAGGATCACAAAAGTATCCACCCAGTGGCCCATGACCGCCTTGAGCGCCGCCGCGGCCAGCAGGACGTAGATCAGTACATCGTTAAAGTGGGAGAGAAAGCGCAGCCAGCCCGGCTTGCCTTTTTTTTCCGGCAGCGCGTTAGGGCCATACTGCGTCAGACGCTCTGCGGCTTGTGCCGGGGTCAGGCCATCCGGCTGGCTCTGGGTTTGCGCCAACACCTGAGCCACAGTCTGCTGATACGCATGGCCGGAATGCGCTTCGCCAGCCGAAGTTATATTTCTTTTGGTCAAGGTGGGATTTCCTTTTACAAGTCCGTGGGGTGAAAGCCAGAATTCGTTTCCGGCCTATAACATCTATATTTAGATGCCGTTTATTTTGTCGCTACGAAAATTGATCAAACGCAACTAAATTAGCAGTAACATCATCAACACTGACGTCATAAAACATTTAATGCGTTAATCATACCCACTATTTTTAAACCTCAACTAAACGAGGAAATATATGTCTGGAATCTATCGCGGACGCCGACTGGCGCTGTACATCCTGCTTGCAATCCTGATCGCCACCCTGGTCGGGTACAGTACTTATACTTTTGTCAGTTTTATGGGATAAAAAAACAGACAGCTTTACATCAGCTATTTAATTATTTAATAAATGTATTTATTCAATATTAATTAGCAGGCCGAATTCTGTCTTTTAATATACCAGGGAAGGGTTACTGTTATATCGTCAATGTCCCATATTGCGTTATCCGGGAAATTCCCGGACAATGGCTTTTTTAACTGACGATTAACATAACGATGAAACACCCGCAAGAAGCCCTAATCACCGCCGCCGGGATCCTGATGATGGCATTTCTGTCGTGCCTGCTGCTGCCCGCGCCTTCGCTCGGGATTGTGCTGGCGCAAAAGCTGGTTGAAACCCTCCATCTGATGGATCTCAACCAGCTCTACACGATCCTGTTCTGCCTGTGGTTTGTGTTGCTGGGCGCTATCGAATATTTCGTCCTGCGCTTTGTCTGGCGGCGCTGGTTTGCCGTTTAACGACGGATGGATTTTACTCCGGTAAAATCGCGCATCCCCTGCACCAGCGCCTCGCACCAGACGGCATAGTCATGACCGCCGGAGGAGGGATGGAAGCTCACCTGATAGCCCTTATCCCGCAGCACTTTTTCGAAATCGAGGGTGTTGCGGTAAATCCCGCCGTTCGGCCCGTGGGTTTCAAATCGTCCTGCCTGTAGCCAGAAACGCACCGGATAACGCGGCGACTGTTGATACTGCTGCGTCAGCCAGCCCGGCGCTTCCCCTTTCGGAGCCCACCAGTAAGAGCCGGAAAGGCTCAGCACGTTGCCAAACAGGCGTGGATAGCGCAGCGCCACCCAGGAAGAGGCCAGCCCGCCGTAGCTCGACCCGGCCAGCACCGTTTTTTGCCGCTGCAGCGCGACGCCCTGCTGACGCAGCCACGGTAGCAGTTCATGGGCCATAAAGTCGGCGAAATCAGGATTGGGCGGCAGCTCTTTTGCCCGCCGGGCGTGATCCAGGCTGTCGATAAAGACCACGTTGACCGGCGGCAGCAGATGGCGGGCAATCAGGCCATCCAGCAGGTTCGCGATATGGTACTCATCCTGGTAGGTTTTCCCGTCGAATAACAGTAGCGTCCAGCGCGCAGGCTGGGCCATACGCGGACGATAGATAGCGACTTCCCGGCTATTGCCGAGCCGCTCGCTGCGCAGCATCTGACGGCTAAGGCTACCGTGGTTCAGCGGGCGGGAAAGTGCCTCGGTGGTGCAGTAGCGGGTAGGATCGAGTGCCAGCAGCGAGGAACGATTCCAGCGATCGCTTCCGGTCGCGCTCAGGGATCGGGGATTAAGCGGATCGGCCTGGGCGCTGACCAGAATAGCCCGTCGCTGGTCACGCGGCGTACCCTCAACCCGTGGCACATCGGGCGCCAGCTTGTACTGCATCACCGTGTCGGCTGGCACCACATAGCTACGGAACCAGATATCCGACTGGCCCAGGCGAAAAAGCGGATCGTGATCGCCCGCGGGCGATCCCAGAATAAAGACGTTGTTACGTGCGCCGCGCCACAGGAAGGTAATACGCTTATGGTCGGCATCGACCGGCTCCACCATCGGTGTGCCCTGCGCTTTACGGGTACGCCAGAAGGCGTCGGTGTTGCCACCCGCCGCCAGCTCGTGCAGTACCCGCTGAAGCGTCGGACTGATAGGATCAAGGCTTTGCGTACGCGCCAGAGAAGAGGTTTCCCCGATCCGCCACTGGAAGCGCCAGCGCCCCCCTTCCTTTCCTTTCAGTACCAGCGTGGAAGGCTGATTCACCGGCAGTGCAAACAGCAGCGTCTGCTCACCGTCCACCGGTCCGGCATCCACCAGCGTACGCAGCCGACGATTCTTGTCGTCAAGCAGATGGGCATCCGTCACCCCGACCAGCGTGGCTGAGACATAGTTCTCTCCCAGAGTCGGCAGTTCAAAACAGATCTCGCCGCTGGCATCAAACTTCCCCTGGAGATCGCCCTGTAGAACGGGTGATTCACAGGCCATCGCCAGAGCCGGTATGGCACTCACCCCAAACACTAAATCACGCCACGCCATCTTGTTGACCCGCTCCCTCTGACATTTGTTAACAACGCTAATGCAAATGGTAATGATTTGCAATAACATCAATGAGCAAATGATGATGACCTGCACGCTAACAACGGCAGGTTTTTTTATGGCAAGAACGGTAAGGAAACAGGAAAAGGCATGTTTAAAAACAATAAGATAATGCAACTCTGGGTACTAAGTCTTGCGGCAACAGGGTTCAACGCGCAGGCGAAAGGTACGGAAGAAACACTGGTGGTCACCCAGGGTGTCAGCCAGGAGCCCACCGCCCCGGTAAAAGGAATGGTGGCGACCCGCACCCTTTCGGCCACGAAAACGTCCGCAGAGCTTATCAAAACGCCCCAGTCGGTATCGGTAGTCACCCGCGACCAGATGGACGCGCTTGACGCAACGTCCGTTTCGCAGGCGCTGCGCTACAGCGCCGGGGTCTTTACGGAATATCGGGGTTCATCCAACCGCAATGACGAGGTCTTTGTTCGCGGCTTCAGCTATGTACCCAAATTCCTCGACGGCCTAAGCTATGGTGCCACCGCATCATCGCAAACCGGCACCTTCGACCCCTGGCTGCTGGAGCGCGTAGAACTGGTACGCGGCCCGGCATCGGTCCTGTTTGGCCAGGTGAACCCGGGCGGGCTTATCAGCATGACCAGCAAGCGCCCGACCAGCGAGTCCATCAACAAAGTACAGTTCAGCACCGGCAGCCGGGATCTGGCGGAAGGTGCCTTTGACTTCGGCGGCCCGTTAAGCGATGACGGCCGCGTTCTGTACCGGCTGAACGGGATTGCCCGCACCCAGCAAAACCAGGTCAAAGATTATAAAGAGACGCGCATCGCCATCGCCCCGGCCATCACCTGGCTGCCAAACGATCAAACACGCTTTACACTGCTGACCAGCTACCAGAAAGATCCTGACGCGGGCTACCGCAACTTCCTGCCGTACTACGGCACCGTCGTCAGCGCCGGTGGCCGCTATATCCCGCGTGATTTTAACGTCAGCGATCCGAACTATGACCAGTCCTGGCGCGAGCAGGCAATGATTGGCTACGAGTTTGAACATCAGATCAACGAGACGCTGACCTTCCGACAAAACGCGCGCTACGCCAGCATCAAGCAGAAGTACCGTTATCTGGTCAATGCCAACAACGCCGAGGGCAGCACCGTGCTGACCCGCTATGCCCAGCGAGAAGAACGCACGACCAATGAGTTCGGCCTCGATAACCAGCTGGAAGCGCAGTTTACCACCGGCACGCTTAACCATACGTTGCTGGGCGGGATGGATTACAAATCGAGCAAGGACAAACAGCTACTGATGCGCGGCAGCAGCGCGGATTACGATATGGACTGGACCCGGCCGGTCTATGGCCTGAACATCGATGAAAGCACCATGGATACCCGGACCAACGAGCAGCAGAATCTCGATCAAATGGGTCTCTATCTGCAGGATCAGCTGAGCTGGAATAACTGGGAACTGCTGCTGTCCGGACGCTATGACTGGGCCGAAGTGCGCACCCGCGATATGACCGCCACCCCGAGTGAAGCCACTCAGCAAAACGACAGCAAGTTCACCGGGCGTGCCGGGCTGCTTTACGCCTTTGATTTTGGCCTGTCGCCCTATATCAGCTACAGCACCTCGTTTGAACCTAATCTGCAAACCAACCGTGCTCCGGGTGTAGCACCCTTCGCACCAACGACCGGCAAGCAGACGGAGATCGGGGTTAAATACCAGCCGACGGATAGCACCATTATGTCGCTGGCGGTGTATGACCTGAGGCAGAACAACGTCGCCACCTATAACAGCGATCTGAAATGGTATGAAAACACCGGGGAGATTCGTTCAAAAGGGCTCGAAGCGGAAATCCATTCCTCCCTGCTCAATGACAGTATCAGCCTGATCGGCTCTTACACCTATACGGACACGGAAAACGTCAGTACCACCGTCGCCGGTACCGAAGGGAAAAGCCCGGCGCGCATCCCAACCCATATGGCGTCGGCATTCGCCAGCTATACGGTGCCGAACGGTCCGCTGAAAAGCCTGACCACCGGTGCAGGGATGCGCTATATCGGCACCAGCTACGGCGATGCGAAAAACACCTTTAAGGTGCCATCGGTCGATCTCTATGATCTGATGATGAGCTATCAGTTGGGTGAGCTAAGCAGCAGCCTGAAAGGTGCGAAAGTGCAGTTCAACGTCAATAACCTGGCCGATACGCACTATGTTGCTTCCTGTAGCGGTACCACGGCCTGCTTCTATGGTGTGGGGCGAAACGTCACCGCGACCATCAGCTACGACTGGTAATCACCGCATACCGCCCCTTTACGGGGCGGTTTCAGTGGGCGCCGCTGTGGTTTTCACGCCGGTATGCGCCCGGCGGCTGGTGGAAGGTGCGGGTAAAGATGCGGGTAAAGGTTTGCTGCGAATCAAAGCCGTATTTCAGGCAGATATCGTAAACCTTATGATCCGTGTCGCGCAGATCCCGCGCCGCCAGCAGCAGCTTGCGCTCGCGAATATAGCGCCCAAGGCTCTCGCCTTTGTACTGTAAAAACAGCCGCTGCAGATGCCATTTGGAATAGCCCGCATGACGTGCGATATCGTCAATACGTAAAGGCTGGTGCAGGTTGCTGTCGATCCATTCGACGATAGTGTCGATAACCTGAGCGGAAATTGTCATACCTCTCTCCCTCTCTGCTCTTCGATTACTGTTTACGGGACGTATCCCACCAGGCGCTGAACTGCTGCGCCCGATCGGCGATGGACACCGGCTCACCCAGCTGCGGGGTCAGCAGGCGATACTCTTTATCTTCGCTGGCTTTCGCCAGCCGCTGCCAGGGGTCGTTCCAGCTGTGTCGGGCCAGCACAAAGCGTCCGGAGTGGCCGGGCACAATCGCCTTCGCCTTTAACTCTACTGCCGCCTGGGCCGCCTCTTCCGGCATCATATGAATAAACTTCCAGTCCGCGTCGTACTGGCCGTTTTCCATAATCGCCAGATCCACCTGCCCAAACTGCTCCCCAATCGCTTTGAAGTGCGGACCGTAGCCGGTATCGCCGCTGTAATAGACGTTGCTGCCCGGCGTGGAGAACATAAAGCTGGCCCACAGGGTCTGATTACGCTTCAGGCCGCGCCCGGAGAAGTGGCGGGCCGGGAGTACGTGAACGGTCAGCGTCTCGTCCACCGTCAGCGCCTGGTTCCAGTCCGCCTCGCTGATAATGTTCCCGTCAATGCCCCAATAACGCAGATGCGACCCCACGCCCAGCGGCGTAATCACGCGCTTAATTTTCGGGCGCAACGCGTTAATGGTGGCGTAGTCCAGGTGATCATAGTGATCGTGGGAGATAATCAGCAGGTCGATCTCCGGCATCGTCTCTGCACGCCAGGGATACTCGCCGACAAAGGCCTTATTCAGAAATGAGAATGGCGCGGCATAGTTGCTGAACACCGGGTCGATCAGAATGCGTTTTCCCGCTATCTGCAGATACCAGGACGAGTGTCCCAGCCACAGCATCACGTCCTGGTCGAGCGGCAGGCTGGCAATATCCGTCGCCACCAGCGGCAGCGGCTGCTGTGGACGGGCGTTTTCACGTTTGGTCACCAGAAAATCCCACCACACCTGCAGCATATTCCTGTCACCGGTAAAGCCCGGTGTCGGCAGCTGGTTATGGAACTGACCGTCACGATAGTTCGGCGAGGTTTCAACCCGGGTCAGCTCACTCCCTTTCGGGGCCTGGCCAAAACCGGCATTGAGGACAAACGGCAGCGTTGCCGCAGACGCAATTAACATAACAACCACCACGCAAATTATCAGACGCTTCATATCCTGACCCTGAGACGCGTCCCTTTCCGTAGAGATACGCGGGAAAACTTGATTATGAGTGAGTAAGCACTCATTATTAGAGGGTAGCGAAAAATCGTCAAGTTGATTTTCAATCTTTGACATTCAACGTTGCAGCACCGGAAAGGGCATGTTTCAATCGTGGTTTTTAAAATCGATGAGGTAAAGTGTAGTGGCTCGTCCTAAGAGTGAAGACAAAAAACAAGCGTTACTGGAAGCCGCGACCACGGCCGTTGCACAGTCGGGGATCGCCGCCTCAACGGCGCTCATTGCCCGGGGTGCAGGCGTTGCGGAAGGCACGCTGTTTCGCTACTTCGCGACCAAAGACGATCTGCTGAACGAGCTTTATCTGTATCTGAAACAGGACCTGTGCAAGGCGATGCTGGTCTCCTGGGACCACACCGAAACCGACGCAAAGACCAACACCTGCCATATCTGGAACAGCTACGTTGACTGGGGACTGCGCAATCCGCCTGCCCATCAGGCGATCCGTCAGCTTTCGGTCAGCGATAAGATCACCGAGCAAACCCGACAGAAAGTCACGGAAATGTTCCCGGAACTGAACGAACTGTGCGAACAGTCGGTTCTGCCCGCTTTCCGCTCCCGCGAATACCGTGCGTTTGGCGATGCGCTTTTCGGGTCGCTGATCAACACTACCATGGAATTTGCCACCCTCGAACCCGACAGCGCCGCGCATTATAAAAAGCTCGGTTTTGAAGCCATGTGGCGCGCCCTTGCCGACGAGCTGAAATAGACGATGGACAGCAAAAGCCTACAGGACTGCGCAAAGCAGGTCGCCCTCGACCTGCCCTTTACCGAACACTGCTGGCCGTTTGGCCCGGAATATGACGTCTTTAAGGTGGAGGGGAAAATCTTTATGATGACCTCTGTATCCCGCGGCAGGCCGCTGGTCAGCATGAAATCCGATCCGCAAAAGTCACTGCTTAATCAGCAAATCTACCGCAGTATCGAACCCGGTTATCATCTGAATAAAAAGCACTGGATCTCCCTCTATGCCGGGGACGATCTCAGCCCGGAGCTGGTGACCGATCTGGTTATCGATTCCTGGAATCTGGTGGTCGATAAGCTGCCGAAAAAGGCACGGCAGAGGCTGCGTCCGGCCTGATTTATCGCCGCTAAGTATAAGTGTTTCCGCATTTTAATCCCTTATCTTTTGCCTGGCAGGACGGTATCCTGCTGCCATTAAGCGTGCCCACCGGGCTAAAAAACTCAGGAGTAGTTATGGATATCATTTCAGTCGCCTTGAAACGTCACTCCACCAAGGCATTCGACGCGAGCAAAAAACTGACCGCCGACGAAGGGGAAAAGCTGAAAACCCTGCTGCAGTACAGCCCATCCAGCACCAACTCCCAGCCGTGGCACTTTATCGTGGCCAGCACGGACGAAGGTAAAACCCGCGTGGCAAAATCCGCCGCCGGTGGCTATGTCTTTAACGAGCGTAAAATGCTTGATGCTTCCCACGTAGTGGTGTTCTGCGCCAAAACCGCGATGGACGACGCCTGGCTGGACGCCGTGCTGGATCAGGAAGATGCCGACGGTCGTTTCGCTTCTCCGGAAGCCAAAGCGGGTAATAACAAAGGCCGTCGCTACTTTGCCGATATGCACCGCGTCGATCTGAAAGACGACCATCACTGGATGGCGAAACAGGTTTACCTTAACGTCGGTAACTTCCTGCTGGGCGTTGGCGCACTGGGTCTGGATGCCGTGCCCATCGAAGGCTTTGACGCGGCTGTCCTTGACGAAGAGTTTGGCCTGCGTGAGAAAGGCTTTACCAGCGTGGTGGTGGTGCCGGTCGGACACCATAGCGTAGAAGATTTTAACGCGGCGCTGCCGAAGTCTCGTCTGCCTCTGAGCACAACGCTCACCGAATGCTGATTTGCCCGTCGCTCACATCCTCTCCTTCGGGAGAGGATTTGCATCGTTAAACTCCCCAGGTCATGATGTCCCCGATTTTGATAAAAGGAGACGTTATGAAGGAGCTTTTTGCACAGGTTGAGGAGCTCGGGGTTGAGCTGACGCACACCACCTCACTGGCGATTGTGTTTGCCATTATTTTACTGACGGCCATCGTCGTCCATTTTATTCTGCACCGCCTGGTGCTGCGGGCTTTTGAGAAGCGTGCCCGGGCCAGTACCCATCTGTGGCTGCAGATCATCACCCAGAACAAACTGTTCCACCGCCTGGCCTTTACCCTTCAGGGGATTATCGTCAACGTTCAGGCCACCCTGTGGCTGCAAAAAGGCAGCGAATCAGCCGAGCTGGTCAGCACCTGCGCCCGATTGTGGGTGATGATCTACGCCATGCTCGCCTTCTTCTCGCTGCTGGACGTGATCTTTAACCTCTCCCAGAAGCTGGCCGCTGCTTCTCAGCTACCGCTTAAAGGCATTTTCCAGGGCGTGAAGCTGATTGTGGCCATTCTGGTTGGCATTCTGGTCATTTCCCTGCTGATCGGCCAGTCCCCGGCAATTCTGATAAGCGGCCTCGGCGCGATGGCGGCGGTACTGATGCTGGTCTTTAAAGACCCGATACTGGGACTGGTAGCCGGGATCCAGCTTTCCGCGAACGATATGCTGAAGCTCGGCGACTGGCTTGAAATGCCGAAATACGGCGCTGACGGCGCGGTCACGGATATCGGCCTGACCACGGTCAAAGTGCGCAACTGGGATAATACTATTACCACCATCCCGACCTGGTCGCTGGTCTCAGACTCGTTTAAAAACTGGAGCGGCATGTCGGCATCCGGCGGACGTCGGATTAAGCGCAGTATTAATATCGACACCACCAGCATCCATTTTCTTGACGAAGAAGAGCAGCAGAAGCTGATTCAGGCCCGGCTGCTGAAGCCGTATATGGCGGCACGCGGGGAAGAGATTGCCCAGTGGAACCAGCAGCAGGATAGCGGTGCTTCAGCCCTGAATCACCGGAAAATGACCAATATTGGCACGTTCCGCGCCTATCTGAACGAGTACTTACGCAATCATCCGCGTATTCGTCAGGATATGACGCTGATGGTGCGCCAGCTTGCGCCGGATAATCAGGGGCTGCCGATTGAGATTTACGCCTTCACCAGCACGGTTATCTGGCTCGAATATGAGAGCATTCAGGCCGATATTTTCGACCATATCTTTGCCGTGGTTGAGGAGTTTGGCCTGCGGATCCACCAGGCACCCACCGGGAACGACGTGCGTTCCCTGGCCGGGGCTATTCAGCCGTAATCGTCAGGCGCTGGCGCGGGAAATATAGCGCCAGTCCATCATGATGCGTTCCGCCGCGCCGTCGGGGTTGTCGATCTTATTCAGCAGCAGCTCGACGGCCCGGCGGCCGATTTCCCGCGAAGGCTGCTCGATGGTGGTCAGCTGCGGCGACACCATCTCCGCCAGCTCCGTTCCGTCAAAGCCCACCACCGCAATATCCTGCGGAATACGCAGCCCGGCCTGGGCAATGGCGCGCATCGCCCCGGCGGCCAGCGTATCGGACACGGCAAATACCGCGTCAGGCCGCGGTTCCTGCGCCAGCAGCTGCTCCATTGCCGCCTTACCGGCCGACGAGCTTAGCTCGCTGGCGTATTCTACCGTCTGATACGCCAGCCCGTTGGCATAAATAGCGGCTTTATAGCCCCGTTCGCGCAGGCGGGCGTACTTGTAGCTGAGGTCGTGATTGATCAAGGCAACGCGCTGACGTCCCGCGTCGGCAAGATGATTCACCACCGACTGGGCGGCATCCACATCGTTGATCCCGACGCAGGAAACGGCCCCGCTGTCAGCATATTCGGCACACTGCACCCAGGGTGCGTCGCCGATAAGCGTCGCCAGCTCCGTCAACCGGGAGAAGGCGTCCATGGTGATAATGCCGTCAACGATTTTACCCGACAGCAGCGTCAACCCGGACTTCGAGCGCTCGACGTCAGAGCCAGAGTGGCACAGCAGAATACGGTAACCGTTACGCTCCGCCTGCTCTTCAATGCCTTTAACCACCTCCGCGCAAAACGGGTTGGCGATATTCGACACCATCACGAGGATCATCTGGCTGCGGGCCGTGCGCAGCTGGCGGGCCAGCAGATTAGGCTGGTAATTACTTTCCTTGATAGCCTGCAGCACGCGCTCGCGGTTGCCGGCTTTGACGGTGTCGCTGTTGTTGAGCACCCGCGACACCGTCGCCACCGAGACCCCCGCCAGGCGGGCGATTTTCTGAATAGACATACGGACGATAGACCCTGCTAATAGCGCAATAACCGCAGGCTATCACAAAAGCGCTGCCCGGCGAACGGGCAACGCGTTATCTCGCGACGGTTATCCAGCGCTGCTGTTGATGACTTTCCACAATGGCGTCAACGATATACATCGCATCCGCGCCGTCATGGAATGAGGCGAAGCTCGCCTGCCCTGTGGCAGGCATCTTGCCCGTTGCCACCGCACGGTAGAACTGGATCATCATATTTTTAAAGGCGTCAGGCCAGCCTTCAATATGCCCGCCGGGGAAGTGCGCCCGGTCCGCCACGTCGGGATTCAGCAGGCCCGGATCGTCGCTCAGCCACTGGTTGGGCTGCTGACGATGACCGATCCACAGACGCTGGGGCACCTCCTGATCCCAGCCCAGCGAGCAGTCGCTGCCGTTGACCTCAAAGGTGAGCTGGTTTTTACGCCCGGCGCTCACCTGGGAAACGGTGAAGCTGCCCTTGCTGCCGTCATCGAAGCGCAGCAGTACCGCGCCTCTGTCTTCGGTGGTGACAGCCTTATCTTCAAAACGCTGAGCCGTCTGCCCGCCGGTAAAGGTCTGCCCCCCGCCGACGCTGGCTTTACGCGTAGGCCAGACCACGGAGAGGTCGGCCATTACCTCGACAATCCGTCGCCCGGTGACAAACTGCAGGGTATCGCACCAGTGGGAGCCGATATCCGCCAGCGCGCGGGAACGTCCGCCGAGGGCCGCGTCCACACGCCAGTTGTAGTCGGTTTCCAGCAGCATCCAGTCCTGAAGATAGCCGCCCTGGGTGGAGAAAATACGCCCGACGCTGCCGTTACGCACCATACTGGCCGCCTGCTGCACCATCGCAAACTGGCGGTAGACAAAGCTGAGGCCGTGTATCACGCCGGACTGCTCCGCCAGCGTCACCAGCTCCCGCGCCTCTTCCGGCGTCATGCTGAGTGGTTTTTCGGAGAAAACATGCTTACCAGCAGCAATAATCTGCCGGTTAATGGCCGCGTGCAGATGGTTCGGAGTGCAGTTATGTACCACCTGCAGGCCGGGATGGGCTAACAGCTGCTCAACGCTGCCGTAGCCGTGAGGGATGTTCAGCTCGGCGGCTTTGGCCTGTGCCGCCTCGTCCGAGACGTCGCAGAGGGCAACCACCTCAACCATCCCCGTGCGCCGCAGCGCCTCAATATGCGCCGGGCCAATAAACCCGGTCCCGATAACGCCAACCTGAATCATGAACGTACCTCACCGCCTGCGGCAAAATCATCAAACGACCGTCCCGACACGGGAATAATGTGGCGACGGATAAACTCACTGCCTTCCCGCGCGCCGATTTCAGCGTCCTTCAGGCAGCACTCCCACTCCAGCACCGCCCAGCCGTCATAGCCGTACTGGGTAAGCTTGCTGAAGATGGTTTTAAAATCGATCTGCCCGTCGCCCAGCGAGCGGAAGCGCCCTGCTCTGTCGATCCACGGCTGGTAACCGCCGTAAACGCCGCTGCGCCCGTTGCCGCGAAACTCAGCATCCTTCACGTGGAAGGCTTTAATCCGCGAATGGTAGATATCGATAAACGCCAGGTAATCCATCTGCTGGAGATGCAGATGGCTCGGATCGTAGAGAATATTGCAGCGCGGATGGTTATCCACCAGCGCGAGGAAGCGCTCAAAGGTGGCACCATCGTGCAGATCCTCGCCGGGATGAATTTCATAGCAGAGATCCACGCCATGCTCATCAAAAGCATCGAGGATCGGCCGCCAGAGTCGGGCCAGCGTCTGGAATGCCTCATCCAGCAGGGCCGCATTGTGCGGCGGCCAGGGGTAAAAATAGGGCCAGGCCAGCGCCCCGGAGAACGTAGCGTGGGCGCTAAGACCCAGATTCTGTGAAGCCTTTGCGGCAAGCATTAGCATCTGCGTCGCCCAGCGCTGACGCGCCTGCGGGTTGCCGCGAACCTCGGGCGGCGCAAAGCCGTCGAAGGCGTCGTCATAGGCCGGATGTACAGCAACAAGCTGCCCTTCCAGATGGGTCGACAGCTCGCTGATGCTTAACCCGCGTTCAGCCAGAATACCGCGCACCTCGTCGCAGTACGCCTGGCTGCTGGCTGCCCGTTCAAGGTCAAAAATCGCCTTATGATTGCAGGGGATCTGCAGCGCTTTATACCCCAGCCCCGCAGCCCAGTCGGCCAGCCCTTCCAGCGAGTTAAACGGGGGCTGGCCCCCGATAAACTGCGCCAGAAAAATACCAGGTCCCTTGATCGTTTTCATAACCCCTCCGAACAATTACTCAGGCTCTTTCTCATCGTATTTGAAAGAGAAAAGGAAAATTAATGCGATGGCGGCAGCGGCCACGGCTGGGATCCACCAGAAGGTTACCCACGCCTGCGGTACGGTCTGACCGGCAACAATTCGGTTATAGAGCGCGCCGGAGATCTGCGAGCCGAGCAGCATCCCGATACCGTAGGTGAACATCACGATCATGCTCTGGGCCTGACCTTTCACCTTCTCGCCCGCCACGCGGTCGGTATAGATAAAGCCAACCACAAAGAAGAAGTCGTAGCACACGCCGTGCAGCAGGATGCCGAGATAGAGCAGCGCACGCCCTTCCTCGCTGACGCCCATCGCGAACATGGCGTAGCGCACAAACCACGCCAGCATGCCGATCAGCAGCATGTACTTCACGCCAAGACGGCGGAACAGCAGCGGGATCACCAGCATAAAGAAGATTTCAGACATCTGGCCGAAGGACATGGCCGTACTGACATCCGCTACGCCCGCGTCAGACAGGAAGGACGCGGTATAGGCGTAGTAGGTACCCAGCGGGACGGAGATCAGCGTCGCGCACAGGGAGAAGATAAAGAAGTGACGGGTTTTCAGCAGCGCAAAGGCATCGGCGCAGAGCAGATCGCGCAGCTTAACCGGCAGCCCTTTCGCCGGGGCCGGCGTATGCGGCAGCGTCAGGCTATAGATCGCCAGCAGCACTGAACACGCCGCCGCCAGGGTAAAGATACCGGTGGTGTCGGAAATGCCGGTCACGCCGATAAAGATCCCCGCGACAATCCAGCCGATGGTGCCGAAGACGCGCACCACCGGGAAGGTTTTATCGATATTCGCCAGGCTGTGGAACGCAATATTGTTGGTCAGCGCCAGCGTCGGCATATAGCACAGGGTATAGCCAAACAGCAGGCCAATCAGCAGCGCACCGTTTTCGGCAACCAGCGCCTGCGGCACAAACCACAGGAAAATGGCGCCAAGCAGATGCATCACCGCCATCACCTTCTGTGACGGGAAGAAGCGGTCAACCAGCATCCCCAGTACAAACGGCGAAAGAATCGACGCGATGGGACCTGCGGAGAAGGCATCGCCAATCAGCAATGACATATTGTACTGGGTCATCACCAGACCCAGCGTTACCGACCAGCTACCCCAGATAAAGAACTGCATAAACATCATCAGTGACAGACGCGGCACAAGGAGCCGGTATGACACGTTTGCTTTCCCACGACTTTCGGTTGTTGACACCATTTGCCTCACCTCAAAAAGTAATCGATTACAAAACATCTCAAATGCAAAGTAATCGATTACAAAACAAAGATCCTGTACGTCACAGCGGATCTGGGAGATCGGTCACGATAAAAATGTGGGAGGCTTCCCCCGCCGGACGGCGGGGGAAAAGGATCAGCGCGGAGTACGGCGCAGCGCCTTAAAGGCGACAAACAGGAACAGGATCCAGCCTGGCAGCAGAATTGCCGACAGACGCATATCATCGATGGTGCACATCAGCACCAGGATAAAGGCGAGGAAGGCGATACACACATAGTTACCCAGTGGATACAGCAGGGCTTTAAACTGCGTCTCACGGCCCTGGCGACGCATCGCGGCGCGGAATTTCAGGTGCGCCAGACAGATCATGATCCAGTTCAGCAGCAGAGTCGCTACCACCAGCGCCATCAGCAGGCCGAACGCCTTCTGCGGCAGGAGATAGTTCACCAGCACCACCAGAGAGGTGATCGCACCTGAGAGGAACAGGGAGTTTACCGGCACGCCGCGACGGCTGACGCGGGTTAAGAACTTAGGCGCATTCCCCTGAACCGACAGGCCAAACAGCATCCGGCTGTTGGAGTAAACGCCGCTGTTATAGACCGACAGCGAAGCCACCAGAATCACCACGTTAAGCGCTGAGGCCACAATATTGCTGTCGAGTTCGTGGAAAATCATCACGAACGGGCTGCTGTTAGACTGGATTTCACTCCACGGATAGAGCGCCAGCAGAACCACCAGAGAACCGATATAGAACAGCAGGATGCGGTACACCACCTGGTTTACGGCCTGAGGAATCGTCTTTTCCGGGTTGCGCGCTTCTGCGGCGGTAATGCCGATCAGCTCCAGTCCGCCGAAGGAGAACATAATTACCGCCAGAGAGAGAATCAGCCCGTGCCAGCCCGTCGCCAGGAAGCCGCCGTGCTGCCAGAGGTTTTCGATCCCCGCACGCTCGCCACCGTGACCGGAGAAGAGCATCCAGACGCCGAAGCCGATCATACCGATAATCGCCAGTACCTTAATCAGCGCAAACCAGAATTCGGTTTCACCGTACACGCGGACGTTGACCAGGTTTATGGCATTAATGATAACGAAGAAGACCGCCGCCCAGATCCAGGTCGGCACGTCGGGCAGCCAGTACTGCATATAGATACCGGCGGCGGTCAGTTCCGCCATGCCGACCAGCACAAACATAACCCAGTAGTTCCAGCCGGAAAGGAAACCGGCGAACGGCCCCCAGTATTTATACGCAAAGTGGGCGAAGGAGCCGGATACCGGCTCTTCCACTACCATCTCGCCGAGCTGGCGCATAATCAGAAAGGCAATAATACCGGCGACGCCGTAACCCAGCAGTACGGCCGGTCCGGCCATCTGGATCGCCGGGCCAATGCCCAGAAACAGTCCGGTGCCAATCGCGCCCCCAAGGGCAATCAGCTGAATATGGCGGTTTTGCAGCCCTCGCTGCAGTGTCGGCTGCTGCTCCGACCCGGCATCGCCTGATGTGTTTGCGGATGCGGTTGACGCGTTCTTCACGTCCTTCCCCTTTATCATTTTTATAGAAGGGGCACCTTTTAACACTTAGCGTGGCCTGCCGCAAGACTGGCGTGCCTCCGGTTAATGTAAAGCAGATACCGGACAGGAAAGCGTGGCGCTGGCAGATTGGCGAAGACTGTGTATTAATAACGTATTGCAGTGAAATCTTAGGTATTACGGGGAGTTGCCGTGCAGTATACCATAAATAATTCAATTATTTTCAATAGCGGAGATGGCACTCTTCAGCACCTTGAGACAAACGATGTTGTCCAGCTTCCCCTGCCTGCGCAGCGATTGCTGCAGATTATACTGGAGTCTGAGTGTGAAATTCTGACCCGAGATTTCCTTTTCCGCGAGGTCTGGGACAAGTACGGACTAACGGGCTCAAACAGCAATCTTAATCAATATCTGAGTTTGCTGCGGCGCAGCATGCTTGCTTTTGGCTGCGACAATTTCGTTATCACCATCCCCAAAATTGGCATAAAACTCGACGAACAGATCGGCATCGTAAAGACTTCAGCACAGAACGAGCCTGTACAGCGGGTAGAACATTCAGCCCCTGAGCCTGCGAAGAAAAACCCTCGCGGTCTCTTCGCGTATCCCCTGCTTCCCCTGGGGGCAGGACTCGCCGTGCTGATTATGGCCACGCTTGCCGGATTGTGGATCCTGAAGGCCAGAAATACAGAACGTGACCCGACATTCACTGCGCATACGCTACAGACAGGCTGCGTGATACATACCGTCAAATCCGAGCGTGAATACTACAACGAGAAAGTAGAGAATCAGGTTGCAAAAATCCTGCAAGAAAATAACCTCTCCTGCACCAAAGGATTTAACCTTTACTTTGATTACTATCCTTCCAGCACGCCCCAGACATATGGCCGGACAATGCTCTCTTTATGCCGCACAGGGTCAGAGGGTGTGAACCTATCCTGCGACAATATTTTTTATTCAAACCGGAATGAAATCAATGATTAAAAAAACAATTATGCTGGGCGTTGTTTTTTTAGTGCTGGCAACGCCAGTCAGCGTAATCACAATTCAAAATAAAATTAACAGCTTTAATCTTTTCCCGTTCAAATGCCTTACTTTCACTCGGTATATACTTAACGACAACAACAAAGATATTTATTTCAATGTTTCTCAGGATTTACGATTTTACTCTTTGCAGGATGGTTATTTCCTGATCGGTGGAACCACGCAAAGCGGCGATAAGATCAGCAAGATCAACCGCAGCGTGCGCTTTGAGGCGGGCTCATTAACTCAGGGCAAAACATTTTCTTATAAAATCAAAAGCATTGAAAAATTAAACGGCGATGATATCACCGACGATTTATTTCAGTTGTTGCTGAATGAATATACAATCGGTAAGGACGACTTTCAGGTAGATGTCTTTAAAATCGATAATCTGTCCTATTTGATAGGCGGTCCCCACTCGTTTATTAATACCTGCACACGTTATTAAAAAACCCGGTACTGTTGCCGCAGAGATCCCATGAATCACACCGCTATCTGCTATCGCCACTTTGGCCTTCCGGAGGAGACGCTTAAGGTTGAGTCTGCTCCTCTGCCTCCCTGCCCTGCCGACAGATTACGGGTCAGGATGCTCTGTGCCCCGATCAACGCCTCGGATCTTATTCCGGTGACCGGGGCCTACAGCCATCGCATCACGCCGCCCGTCGTTGCCGGCTATGAAGGCGTCGGCGTAGTGCTATCAGCCCCGCACGGACTTAGCCACCTGACGGGCAAGCGCGTGCTGCCGCTACGCGGTGAAGGGACCTGGCAAACCCACGTTGACTGCGATCCTGACTGGGCGGTCCTCGTTCCGGATGAAATCGACACGGCCCTCGCCGCCCGGGCTTATATTAACCCGCTGGCGGCGCTGCTGATGCTCCGGCTTTATTCCCCGGCAGGCAAGCGGGTGCTGCTGACCGCCGCGGGGTCCGACTGTGCCTTATTACTGGGACAGTGGGCATTGCGGATGGGGGCCGTGTCAGTCGCCGGGATCCATCGCTCTGTCGTTCATGCGCAAAGGCTTATCGACTGCGGCATTACGCCAGTATCGCAGCAGGATGTTCAGGCCGTGGAACGCATTGCCAGGGACTCAGACCTGGTTTTTGACGCCACCGGTGGACAGCTTGCCGAAACCCTCCTGCAAACGCTTCCCGACGCGGCGCTGTTTATCTGCTATGGCCTGCTCTCAGGCCAGCCCTTCCGGCAAACCCGCAGGCTGCCGCGAATGCACTGGTTCCATATTCGAAATTATCTGGACGATCTCACGCCCGCCCGGTGGCAGTCGCTGTTTAGTGAGATCTGGACGTTGCTGAAAATCAGCAGACTCGGCGGCATCCGATGCTTTTCGCAGGCCGACTGGCAAGAGGCAATGGCGTTTTACCGGGCTGAAGGACGGACGGAGAAACCGATGCTGGTGATGGGCGAGATCTAGCAGAAATCCGGAACGCGCCGCGGACAGAGGGCGCGTTCCGGTAACGAGGCGAGAGGCTTACTTATCCAGAGCGATACGGACGACGCTGTCCGGTGCGCTGGTGGAGTGATCCTTGTTAAACGGCTGTTTTACCGTAACAAACAGAGTTTGCCCATCGGCGGACAGCAGCATGCTGTTCGGGTTCGGTGGCAGATCCCAGGATTTTTTCACCGCGTAAGAGGTGGCATCCAGGCTCAGCAGTTTACCGCCGTCACGACGGGTGATGTAAATCTCGTGACGTTTCGGGTTGAATTTCACCGACAGGGAATCGCCCACATCCAGCGTTTTCAGCAGCTTGCCGGTATTGATATCGACCACCAGGGTGGTTTTCGCCTGGGAGTTGTCGGTGACAAACAGACGGCCAGTTTCCGTATCTTCCGCCATGTTCAGCAGCAGAGCCGGTTTGTCGCCCAGCGGCTTCCAGCGGTGTTCGATACGATTATTGCGCGGGTTGATCACCAGGATTTCACCGCCGCCGTTGGCCGCATAGATACGCTGCGTTTTCTCAGAGTAGTGCAGGCCGGTCATCCATTTCCCGGTGTTTTTGATGCGGGTTTTCAGCTTCAGCGTTTCGGCATCCACCACCCAGATCACCGCCGGATCGGCAACCGCGCCGATATAGAGCAGACCGTTGTGCAGCATCACCTGACGCGCACCGTACGGGAAGCCTTCTTTATTGCGCTCGGGGAACAGCGTGCGGCCTTTCACTTTGCCGTCGGCGGTGTTCAGGGCGCTGATGCCGCCGTCCAGGGAGTTGGTGACATACACCACTTTGCCGTCAGCGGAGATATCCATCCCGAAGTTTTTCAGGTCGGTGTGGCTGCGTCCGATGGTTTTCAGGGTTTTAGGATCGAGTTTGTAGACTACGCCGCCCTGCACATCTTTGAAGCCTTCAGAACTGGCAACGTACAGCGCGTCGCCTGCCGGGCTGAGCACCATTTCATACAGGCCGTCGGCCAGATCGCGCTTCACCACGTCAGTTGCCGCAACGGTAGTGGGCTCTTTTGCGACTTCAGGCGCTGCCGGAGCGGATGACTGTGCGGCACAGCCTGTCAGTACCGTTGCCACCAGCAGTGCCAGCGCGGACGTTTTCATCTTCATCAGGGAAATCCTTCACCTTATTAATCAGTCGGGGCGGAGGCTCGTTACCAGGGCTTATGATTATATTCCCTGCGAGCGCAGTAATAACAAAGAGAATGAGAACTATACGCATTCCCTTTGTATTATCAACCCTGATTGCAGGCGGTTTTACCAGAAGCCGACCACTTTCATCCACGCCCCGCCCAGCAGCAGCCAGATAAGGATTGAGGCAATCGATACGATAAAGCTGACGCCCCACCATTGACCGGTGGTGTTATAACCCGAGCCAAACAGCGCCGGACCGGGACCGCCGGAGTACTGGGTCAGCCCCATCGACAGGTTGGAGGTATAACCCAGTACCAGCGCGGCAAAGAGCGGCGGCGCACCGACCGAGATCGCCACCGCCAGGAAAGCCAGATACATAGCGGAAATATGGGCCATCGCAGAGGCGAAGAAATAGCGGGTATAGAAATAGACCAGCACCAGCAGCAGGAATACCGTCAGCCAGTCAAAGTGCCCGACGTAGCCGACGATTTTTTCTGAGATCCAGCTAATCATGCCGTACTTATTGAGCGCATTCGCCATCATCACCAGCACCGCAAACCAGAACATGGTGTCCCAGGCGGTTTTCTCTTCGGCGATGTTTTTCCACGACATAATATTGCTGACCAGCAGGATCGCCAGGCCAATAAAGGCCGAAAGCGTTGCCGGGATAGAGAAGAAGATATCGCCGACGGTCCACAGCAGGATCAGCAGCACAAAGTCGAGGGCGAGGATTTTCTCCGCCAGCGACATTGGCCCCATTTTTCTCAGCTCCTGGCGGGCAATGCCGGGGATTTCCGGGGTCTTTTTCAGTTCAGGCGGGTAGAAGAAATAGAGCACCAGCGGCAGCAGGATCAGGGAGGCGATGCCCGGCACGATGGCACCGATAAACCAGGTGGTCCAGCTAATCTCGACGCCCTGGCTTCTTGCCAGTTCGGCCACCAACGGGTTGCCCGCCATCGCGGTCAGGAACATGGTACAGACGATAGCGTCAATCTGCGAAACGCAGAGCATCAGGAATGCCCCGGCCTTTCTCGCCGTTGGCCCCGGCTCAGACTGGTAGGCGGTCGCGATAGACTGGGTAATCGGGTACATAATGCCGCCGCCACGCGCCGAGGCGGACGGGATCCCCGGGCCGAGCACCAGATCGGAAAGCGCCAGCCCGTAGGCCACGCCCAGCATGCTGGAGCCGCATTTTGAAATAAACCACAGTGCCACGCGCTTGCCGAGGCCGGTTTTGATGACCGCGCGGGAAATAAACATGGCGATACCGATAAGCCAGATGGTGCCGTTGGCAAAGCCGGAGAGCGCTGCCACCTGATCCCCTTTCGCACTCAGCGGCGTCACCCCGGTCAGCGCGGAGACGATCAGTGCGATCATGGTCACCGCCCCCATCGGCAGCACCTTGAGGATAATCGCGAAGATGGTGGCGGCAAAGATGGCAAACATATGCCAGGCATTGGCCGCCAGTCCCGCTGGCGGCGGTATAAACCAGATTATGGCGCCAAACAGCACCGTCAATACGCCTTTCCAGAGCGGAAAGGCCAGTTTTACGTCCACTGTGTTTTTAAGCTCAGTCATAGTTTCACACCCTTAATAGTTACCCCTATTGTGTAGGGGGTGATTCAGGGCGTATTGATATGCATCAAGCTTGATGGCCTGGGCGAAAAACGGGCATTTTGTTGTAGGCAGGCGCACGGACTCGCCAGAGGGTGCTGGTGTGTTTATGCAGCCACCTGTAAACTCGATCATCGCCCGATATCTTTAACCCGGTGACCAGATGCATAAAACAGAAATAGCGCTTATGGTTCTCGTCCTCGCCGTGCTGACGGGCGGCCTGTGGTTCGTCCTTAGCGGTAAGGTTCTGGTCGTCATTAGCTGGCTGGAGACGCTGCTCTATCCGACGATTGTGACGCCGGTTTAACAGGCTATCGCCAGCCAGCCCGGTCATCAGGCTTCCGTCACCTTTGCCTCACCGACTTTCGACGACGAGAAAGACTTCATCAGCTCACCAATATCCACCATATTGAGGACGACCGCCTCTTTCAGCAGCACGATGATATCGGTGGGGTTAGTAAAGAATTTATTCAGCTCGGCAAAACTCAGCTTGGCCCGCTGCCCGTCGGGCCGGGTATAAATGACCAGCCCGTCGCTGAGCACGCGACGCGTCCACTTCTCAAGGCTTTTACCGTCGATGGCGCTGGAAAATCCAGACACAATGGCCATCACGTCCATTTCCCCCTTCTCACCGCTGTTAAGCAGTCCCGAAAGCTCGTTGGCGTCACTTTGCGCCAGCAGCGGTGCAAGGAATTCCTTTTGTAAGTCGGCAATAAACGTCAGGCGACGCCAGGGATCGAGCTGCACCAGGGTGAAAGCGTGGGTGCCAATAACAACATCTTTAGTTTCATTTTCCATCATCGTTTTCCTTGCATGTGCCGCCCGCGCAACGGAGCGTCGCGTGAGCGTTTACGGGTTATGGAAGTCAGCGTTAGCGCTCGGTTAACGCCTCGTTCACCTTATTAAAAGGCTTGATCAGATAGCGGGCGATGGTTTTACGTCCGGTGACAATGTCCACGGAGGCCACCATGCCCGGTGAAATAAACAGTTTCCGATCCTGTTTATTGAGTAAGTAATCCTTCGCGGTACGAATATAGGCCCGGTAGTAGACGACATCCGGCTTCTGCTCATCTTTGATGGTATCCGGGGAGATGGTGATCACCTCGCCAGGCAGGTCGCCATAAATGGAGTAGTCATAGGCGGTAATTTTGACCCGCGCCTTCTGCCCCGGATGGATAAAGGCAATATCACGGGGGAGGATCTGCGCCTCGATCAGCAGCGTATCGTCCAGCGGAACAATGCGCATAATGGCCCCGTTCGGTGGGAGCGTACCGCCGATGGTATTGATTTCGATATCTTTAATAATCCCACGCACCGGAGAGCGCAGGGTCGATTTAGACACCAGATCCTGTCGGCCACGCAGGCCGTGAGTCATACCGGAGATCTCCGCCGAGACTTTTGACAGCTCCTCGCGTGATTTAACGTGATAATTCGCCTGCAGCTCGGACACTTTCATATTCAGATCGACCAGCTGACGCCGCAGACGGATCACCTCGACGGTACTTGAAGCGCCTTCTTTAGCCAGACGCGTGTTAATCGCCAGCTCGTTTTTAATGAGCTTCCGGGCATCCGCAATGTTCTGCATCGCCTCCTCGAACTGCGTTTTTCGCGAGGTGTAGAGGCGCGTTTCAGCCTCAACCAGCACAGGAAAACCGCTTAGCGTCTCGGGAAACGCCAGCGGCGTACCGTTGCCTTCGGCGCTCAGCCTGACCTGCTGGGCCAGCAGCGCACGGTACTTCGCCTCATACTCTTCGAAGGTTGACTCCGTACGCACCACGTCAAGCTGGGCGAGGATTTCACCGGCTTCGACAATCTGTCCCTCTTTGACATAAATACGCTCCAGCACCCCGCCGTCCAGGGACTGGATCACCTGCTCTTTTGAGCCGGGGATCACCTTGCCGTTGCCTTTTGAAACTTCATCAATGCTGAAGAAACTGCACCACACCGCAAACAGGGCTAAAAAAGCGATGATGATGAAAATGACTCGCCGTGCGCCGCTCAGGCTGACCTCGTTCACTCCGGAGAAGGCCACCGCATCGTCAATACCGGCACCATCGGCTGCGAGACCCTGCTTTCTGTTGGCAATAAATACCGTCTGAATAAATTCTGTAACGGCAGCAACCCGGCCTTTTACGCGGGCCCAAAAACTCTGACTTGCCATGCGCTTTTCACCTTCCATTAGAGTGAACCGATAACCTGCTGCTTCGCGGCATCCAGAGCGATACGCCCCTGAGAAATCACCACCACGCGTTCAACCAGCTCAAGGACTTTCTTGCGGTGCGTCGCGATCACCACCGTTTTACCCGCCAGCCAGGGCTGCATACGACTGACAAACTCTGCCTCGGTTTCGTCATCCAGCGACGCGGTGGGTTCATCCAGCAGGACAATATCCGGATTGCGCAAAATCAACCGGCTCAGCAGCAGGGACTGAATCTGACCGCCGGACAGCCCGGTTCCACCCTCCTGCACCCGATAGTCCAGCCCGTTCGGAAGCTGGTGAATAAAGCCCAGCGCCCCGCTTTTTTCCAGCGCGGCCCGCAGTTCCTGGTCGTTAGCCAGCGGCATACCGAGGGTAAGATTTTCGCGGACCGAACCGTAGAACAGGCGCGAACGCTGGGACAGGTAGCCAATATCGCGCCGCAGATCGGCGGGATCGATATTTTCAGGCTTGATACCGTCCAGGGTCATGACGCCTTCTTCACAGATCATCAGACCCGCCAGCGCGTTCAACAGAGAGGACTTGCCGCCGCCGTTGCGCCCCAGCAGCGCAATGCGCTCGCCGGGACGGATCTCCAGGGTGTTGACGTGCAGGGCCGCATGCGAGCTGCTGATATGATGGCGAAAACGCGTATCCTTCAGAAGATAGTGACCGTACAGAGCGGGCTTATGCACCCGCTGGCTCCCCTGGGGATTATCTACCGGCAGGTCCATCAGGCTGTCCAGCCCGGCGATGGCGACTTTGGTTTGCTGCCAGCGGGTGAGGATCCCGGCCAGCTGCGAAATCGGCGCCATCATCCGCGAACTTAATATCGAGGAGGCCACCAGCGCCCCGGTAGAAAGCTCGCCGCTCATCGCCAGCGGCGTGCCGACCAGCACCACGCAGACGAAGACGGCATTCTGGATAAGATAGGACCAGGAGGTGAGCTGGTGAGTCAAATGCTTGAGTTCCAGGCTGCTTTGCGCAGTGGTGGTGGTGTAATGCAGCCACTGCTGCTGGAAACGGTACTCGGCCTGCAGGCTTTTAATATCATCCAGCCCCTGCACGCTCTCCACCAGCATTGCGCTGCGTAGATTGGACTCCCGCATGGCGGCACGCGCCAGCAGCGCCAGTTTATCCTGACACAGGAACCCCGGCAGGACCATCAGCAGCATCCCGGCCAGCGGCACCAGAAAGACAATCCCGCCCAGCATCCAGATAATAAACAGGAACAGGAAGAAGAACGGCAGATCGGCGATTGCCACCACCGTCGAGGAGGTGATCATCTCCCGCACCTGCTCCAGATCCCGCAGCTGGGAAATAAAGGTGCCCGTCGACTGGGGCCGATGGCCGTTGCGGATCCGCAGCGCGTGGCCAAATACCCGATCGGAAATACGCAGATCCGCCCGCTTACCGAGAATATCGGTGATGCTGTAGCGCATCATGCGCAGCATCAGATCGAAAACAAACGCCAGCGCCACGCCGGCAAACAGCACCCACATGGTCGGGTACGACTGGGCCGGAATGATACGGTCGTAGGTTTGCATCGAATAGGTGATACCTGCCAGCCCAAGCACGTTGACAAACAGGGAGCCGAGGATCACGTAAAAATAGGGGCGGATATCGCTGAACACAATCTGCCAGATCCAGTGCTTTTCCGCCGGTTTGATATAGTCATCGACGCGAGGATCGGCCGCGTTTTTCACCGGACGCAACAGCACCACGCGACGGCCATTTTCCAGCAGCTCTTCGCGGGTAAAGGTGGTCAGCAGCCCCTGCTCTTCAGCGAAGGCAAGAATATAGAGCTCGCCCGCCTCAATATTTTTCAGCACCGCCACGCGCCCGTCGTGCATTTCAATCACCACAGGCAGCAGCCAGCTGCTAAAGCGGAAGGTGACCAACGACGCGGTTTTCATGGCCAGCCCGGCTTGTTTCGCCATCATCCGAATCGGATCATCGCCGGTCTGATGCTGGTGCCACTGCGCGGCGATCGTCATTGTCTGTCGGGAAACATCCAGCCGGTAATGGTGCGCCACGTCCGCAATAGCCTCCTGCCAGCTCAGCAGGTCCGGACGCTGCTCACTTTCCACGTCCACAGGCGGCATCGCGACCTGCTGCTCATCTGAAATATCCATCATCATCTTTGTATCCTTACTGCCGACCGGCAATAAAATAATCCGCCAGCTGTCCCGAGTAATATAAGCATTCAACGGAAAGCAGAGTCATGGTGTATGACTGATTGACGATATCCATCCGCGTCTGATGAATTTCCGCCTCGGCCGTCAATAGGTCGGAAAACGAGCGATTACCCAGCTCGATATACTGCATCTTGTAGAGATCGCGGGTTTGCAACGCCTCGCCCTCGCGGGTCTTTTTGGCAACCAGGCTTTCCTGCATGCTGGCAATCTGGCTGGTCGCTTCGTTCAGCTTTTGCACGGCATCGGTTTTTTCCCGATCGAGGTTATACTGCGCGGCCTGCAATACCTGCTCCGACTGGCGGGTCCTCGAGACCTGAGAACCCCCTTCATACAGCGGGACGCTGACGTTGATAAAGACGCCCCAGCGGCCTTTTTTGCTGCTTCGATTCGTCGAGGTACTGTCATCATCAAGCTGATATTCGTAGCTGGGATCCAGCGAAAGCGTCGGGTAATAGTCCGCTTTTGCCGCCGCGACCCTGTCCCGCGCCATATCGATCTGCGCGTGGGCCATGGCGATAGTGGGCGAAGTGATATTCCCGGTGGGCGTATTGCGACAGATCCCCTCCATTCCGTCAGGGAACTGCATGCTTAGCCGGGATGAGACGGCGCTGTTGGTGATGCTGTCCAGCGCCGCCGACCAGCGATTGGCCTGGGCCTGATAGTCATGCTGTGCGGCAACGGATGAGGCTAAGCGCACCTTCGACTGGGAATAATCAGACTGGGCGCTGGCCCCGAGGCTTGCACGCTTACGGGCAATCTCATTAATGGTAGAAAAACCCGTCACCTGCGTGGCCGCAATTTCGGCCAGGCGCTGATAGCGCACGGCCTGCAGATAATCGCTCACCGTTTCATATGCAATATCGCTGACGCTCTTATCCCGGCTGCTCGCCTGATGGCGTGCCGTGGTGTTCGCCAGCCCGACCTTGCTTTCCGTCTTGCCAAAATCGTACAGCAGCTGACTGGCGCTCAGCACCAGCGCGCTGGAGCCTTCATCGCGCCCGCTATACTGGTTCTCTTCAAAACCGGATTTCACCCCGGCGCTCAGCGAAGGCAGCCAGCCCGCCTCCGCTTCATTAATCGCTTCCTGACTTTGCGCCAGCTCCTGCTCCGCGCGTTTAATCAGCGGATGCCACTTCACCGCCAGCGCTACGGCATCCCACAGACTTGTGCTGCTGGCATCCTGACGGCGGGCGGGTGCCACCACGGTGATGGTCGACTCCGCGACCGGCTGCGGCGCTGCAGGCGCCGCAACAAATACCGGCGTGGGCTTTTCCTGCTGCGGTACGACTTCAGCCGTCTCAATATGTTGCACAGCCGCAGACTCCCCACCGTCGTTAAAGGTCACCGGCCAGAGCTTATCTTCGGCGCTGTATCCGTAAGTCGCGCAGGCGAAAACCGCGAAAAAGAGGCAAATTTTCGCGTCGGGAAAATAATAAATTCTCATGGTTAAACGACGTCCTTTCGCTACCAGACCAGGCGGTCCGGATGAGAACAGAATGACTACCGGGTGATAAATGCGCTCCGGGTTACCGGAGCGCAAAGGGTCAATAATTATGCTGCAACAGCGAGGTTATCATCCGTAACAATGGCGATCTGCAGAGTTGCGGTGGCGATTTCAGTGACGTTATCCGCCACGGTCTCACTGGCCGTTTCTTCCGCCGTCCCACCCAGAATGGCGTCCAGATTGATGTCGCCGCTGTCGGTTGACGAGATCGAGTCTTCAATCACGCTTTTGATCAGATCCTGGATTTCAGTGCCGTCGCCGTTCACTACCGAATCGGAACCGAAAGAATCGATAATATCGGTGACCAGTTTCACCACGTTATTAATCAATTCACCCGGCAGCGACAGGATGCTTTTAACAATATCAATGCCATCTTTGACGCTCTCGACAATGGCAGAAATCAGCGACGAAATAGATTCGATCGGATTGCTGATAAGATCGGTGATCTTATCAATAATTGGCTTCAGCAGCGTCTCATACGGATTCTGAATAAACGCATCGAATACCGTTTTCAGGACATCGCTGACCGAATCCTTGATGATGGTAAACGCCTCGCTGAACTTGGTGCTCAGCGCCCCGCCCACTTCAGCAATTTTAGCCGTTACCGAATCGATAAATTTCCCCGGCAGCGCCGTGATGACATCGACAAGATTGTTAAAGACATTACCAACGCTATTGACGATGACATCCTTCACCAGCACCACCCACTTAAGCGGGTTGATCCAGTCTGTCAGCGTCATACCCGACAGCGCATCGGATACGCCCTGGGTAATTCCGGAAACGACCGCACCAATACCTTCAGTGATGCTACCAAGCACTTCTTTTACGGCGTCAAAGCCCAAGCTGAACAGTGAGCTAAAGAAGGTGGCTCCGGTGCCAATCAGGTTACCAACGGCACTGAATGCGGTCCCTACGGCATCGACAACGGCACCAATTTTGCCCGCCAGCACATCGGTGACAGCACCGATACCGTCCATAATATCGCTAATCACCGACTGGATGATTTCAACCGGTTTAGAGTCGAGGATTTGCTGGAAGATAGCCTTTGCCGAATCAATGATAGACTGGGCAAAATCCTGCAGCGCTTCAAAGAATGTTTTATGCGTGTCACTCTGCAGACCCGTATCGATGCTCTGTAGATCGCTGACATCAATAGATCCCCCTGTTTCCGGGATCAGCTGAGCTTCAACATCAGGACTCACCTTCGCTATCGCTTCCTCTGCAGCGACCACTGCAGCATTGGCATTGTCCGCAGCAACAGCGGCAGCCGCCAGCGCGGCATTGGCCTTGGCGATACTCAGGTTCACTTCATCGATGCGATCAAGCTGATTGTTTTCCAGCACTTCCGCCTTCAGCGCCAGGGCGGCACTCAGCTGCCCTGCCGCTTCGGCTTTTTGCTGTACTGCCGCTTCCATCGCTTCATTCGCGGCCAGAACGGCTTCATTTGCCGCGTCCAGATCCAGCTTGTTCTGCTGCGCCTGGGCAATGGCTTCAGCAATCGCCAGAGCCGTCTCATCGCACTCGGTCTGCAAGCGGCTGAGCAGAGAGCCGCAAATGCCTGCGTCAAAGCCCTGCTCCTGCGCATTCTGAATCAGCTGTTCCAGCTGGTTGATCAGCTCCTGCATCTCGGCTAACGCCTGGTCCGCCTGCTCCTGATATTGCGTACAGGAGCCCACGTTTTCCTCTGTCGGCTGACACTTCGCCAGCTCAACATCGCTCTGGGTGCTGGCAAGGCTAAGCTGGACAGTGGTGAAGGCTTCTCCGGTGGCTGCGGCAATCAGCGCCAGCGCGGTTTCCGTCAGAACCACCGCGGCATCACTGGCTTCAGTGGCGGTAACGATGCTCTGCTGTGCGGCGGTTTCAGCCTGCTCGGCGGCCGTAGTATCAATGCCTTTGGCTTTCGCATTGTCGATCGCCGTCTGATGAGCGGTACTGGCCGTTTGCAGCGCCTGTGCAGCCTCGTCCAGAGCAGCTTTCGCCGTGTTTACCGCGGCAACAGAGGCATCATCCTGGGTTGCTTTCATCGCCACAACCGCAGCCTCAAGCTCCTGCAGTGAAGCGTCTAAGCTTGCGCTGCTGGCATCAAGCGCCGCCTGGGTCTCGGTCAGCGCTTTCGCTGCCGCCTGCGTACTCTCATCGTTGCTGCTGTTATTGTGGTTATCATCGCTGCTGTTGCGGTTATAAATCGCTATACCGCCGCCAATAGCCGCCAGCCCCACCAGAGGAATGGCCCATGCCGCAGTGCTGATTCCGCCCTCTTCCGCTGCGATCACCTCGTTCATACTGGCGACAGGCGTAAAGCTCAGACCCGCAAAACTTTGGGAATTGTAGTCCGCCACATAGAGGCTTCCGCCATCATCAAGCACTAGCTTGTTTTTTACCCCACCATTCGCGACAAAGAAGTTCTCCAGCGTGACTTTCTCGCCATCTTTCATCACCAGGAGCAGGTCGTTATTGACTTTTTGTGAGCCAATAATGCCGCCTTTAGGGACTTCCATTTTAACGGTAACGCCCGGCTGGGTAATATTGTAGCGCCCGCCGACCACCATTGACTTTATATTTCCAGAAGCGGAAATAATCTCCATTTTCTGCATGACGTCTTCCTCTGTTCAGAGCATCTTAATTATTAAGAGTTCATTAACAATACTGCAACAACCGTCTATATTCCCAGTAAAAACCGTGTTCCAGTGTGGCTAGGGAATATAACCCATGGGGTATTAAAATGGCATATACCCGGGGTGAATTAAGAATGTACGCACAAAACACACATTATTTAGCCAATATGTTTCGTTTTCACTCGGTTTAATTAGATGGACATTAGGATTCGTCCCACAAAGAAACAAATACAGAGTGGGTTATGGGCCAGTTTTATATGATGACTTTAGTAGAGCATAGCGTTAAAAACATTATAATCTCTGTCAGACATGGACAAATAAGATTACGGATATCATGACACAGCGAAAGACAAAAGGACTGGCTATTGTCGGTGGATGCCACTACACCGCAAATGGGCTTAACTCATTGTTGGAAAGTTGTTTTTTCCATAGCCAACTTATTACCTACGAACGCCTTGATGATATTCACGAGAGCAATAATGCCGTACAAATTATCGCTGTAATAAATGAATGCAATATCAATTACAGCGACATTCAGTGGATCGAAAGGCGACTGGCTAAGGTCGGTAAAGCGAATATGCTCATTGTGTGCCACGATGTGTTGCAGAAGATATTATCCTGCGTATTCAAAATTGATTGTTTATATGTTTCGCATAATGCGCCACTGTGCGATGTAAAAGAGGCTATTGTCAGATTATTGTTGGAAAGAGAGCGAGTCCCTCATCAGCGAATGAATACCCGATTAACCGGCATTGAATCACGAATTCTGATGATGCTGGCAGAGGGACTTTCCGTAAAAGAGATCTCTGAGATAAGGCATCGAAATATCAAAACCATCAGCAGCCTTAAAGCCCGACTGATGCGCAAAATGGGCATGCCCAATACCCTAAAAGCGCTGTCGATTATCTCTATTTATATGAAGTCGCTGACGTCATCAGGGCTCAAATCGCACCACTGAAACTGTACCGCAGACCATAGCAGAAGGCCTGTGGCTTCCATAATGTCACCGCCGAGCTTCTTCCCGCCCCTTAGTGAGTAGCCGAGCGTTAATGCGTGTTTTCTTGCCCGCTATCGCTGTATAATTTTGTACATAACGTTTATCAGGTAGCGCAAAATGAAAAATAAATGGAGCCGCACGCTGTGGCTGGCAGGACTGTTTTTTGTCTTTTCTAATGTATGGGCGGCACGGCAGGTTACTGACCAGCTGGGACGTCAGGTCACAATCCCTGACCATGTTAACCGCGTGGTGGTCCTCCAGCATCAGACCCTGAACCTGCTGGTGCAGCTGGACGCGCAGGAGAGCGTCGTCGGTATCCTGTCGAGCTGGAAAAAACAGCTGGGCGAGCACTATATTCGTCTGGCACCGGGCCTTGTCAATCTGCCGATGCCGGGCGACCTGACGCAGGTGAATATTGAGAGTCTGCTGAAACTCGCCCCTCAGGTGGTGTTTGTCGCAAATTATGCCCCGCCGGAAATGATTTCGCAGATCGAGCAGGCGGGTATCCCGGTGGTTGCCATTTCCCTGCGTCAGGATAGTGCAGGAGAAGCCAATAAAATCAACCCGGCAATGACCGATGAAGACACCGCCTATAACGAAGGGCTGAAAACCGGTATTCGCCTGATTGGCGAGGTGGTGGAGCGGCAGAAACAGGCCCAGGCGCTGATCGATTACACATTCAATGCCCGTCAGCAGGTCAGTACGCGCTTACAAACTATTGCTCCCGAGAAACGCATTCGCGTCTATATGGCAAACCCTGACCTCACCACTTACGGTTCGGGGAAATACACCGGCCTGATGATGTCACACGCCGGGGCCATCAACGTCGCGGCCGCCTCCATCAAAGGCTTTAAGCAGGTTTCCATTGAGAACGTGCTGGAGTGGAACCCGCAGGTTATTTTCGTCCAGGATCGCTACCCGGACGAGGTGAATAAAATCCAGAACGATCCGGCGTGGCAGGCTATTGATGCCGTGAAAAATCATCGGGTTTACCTGATGCCGGAGTACGCTAAGGCCTGGGGCTACCCGATGCCGGAGGCGCTGGCGATTGGCGAACTGTGGATGGCGAAGAAACTCTATCCTGAACGCTTCGCCGATGTGGATATGCAAAAAGCAGCGGATGCGTATTACCAGCGCTTCTACCGCATGGACTATCGCCCGGCCCAATGAAACCTCGTTCGTACCGCATTACCCTGCTGGCGGTCATCACACTGACGCTGGCAATCTCCGTTTGCTCGCTGGGGATGGGCCACTATGGCCTCTCTCCCTGGCGGGTAGTGCAAATCCTGATCGAGCCACTGTCGGGACGCCACCCGACGATTAGCGATATTGAACGCCAGGTCGTGTGGAGCGTCCGACTCCCCCGCATATTGCTGGCGCTGTGTGCCGGTGCCGGGCTGGCGCTGAGCGGCGCAACCCTGCAGGGCGTTTTTCGTAACCCGCTGGTCGACCCGCATATTATCGGCGTCTCTGCCGGTGCGGCTTTTGGTGGCACCTTAGCGATTCTGCTGAGCTGGTCTCCGCTGTTGCTGCTGCTCTCCACCTTTACCTTCGGTATGACGGCATTGCTGCTGATCTTCGTGATGGCGACGGCGCTGGGGAAACATAACGTTCTGATCCTGATTCTGGCCGGGGTGATCCTCAGCGGCTTCTTCGGCGCGCTGGTCAGCCTGATGCAGTACCTGGCGGATACGGAAGAGAAACTCCCGAATATCGTTTTCTGGCTGCTGGGCAGTTTCGCCACCGCGCGGCCGGATAAGCTGCTGACTCTGGCAGCCGTGCTGTGCGTCGCAGGCGGCCTGCTGCTGCGATTACGCTGGCATATTAACGTTCTGTCGATGGGTGAACAGGATGCGCGGGCGCTGGGTGTGGCCGTCCAGCCCCTGCGCTGGCTGATTTTATGCCTGTGCGCCGCTATCGCCGCCGCACAGGTTGCGGTCAGCGGAAGCATTGGCTGGATCGGGCTGGTCATCCCCCACGTTGCGCGTCTGCTGGTCGGGGCCGATCACCGGCGTTTGCTGCCGGTCTCCCTGTGGCTGGGCGGCGCATTTATGCTGCTGGTGGACACTCTGGCCCGAACCCTGAGTGCCGCCGAGATCCCGGTGGGGATCCTGACGGCGCTGCTCGGAGCACCGGTTTTTGCCGTGCTGCTGTACCGCACCCGGCACCAGAACAGAGGAGGCTAACATGCCCACGATCCCCTTATCGACCGTCGGACTGGAGTATGGCTATCTTCCTCAGCAGGGGCTTTTTCCGCCGCTGGATCTCCGCTGCCGGGCCGGTGAAGTCACCGCCATTCTCGGCACTAACGGGCGCGGCAAAACCACGCTGCTGCATACGCTGATCGGCCACTTACCGCCGATTGCCGGAACGCTTCATTGCACGGACCCGGTCGGCTTTGTGCCGCAGATATTTACCCCGCCCTTTGCCTATAGCGTGCTGGATATGGTGCTGATGGGCCGTGCGGCCAGGATCCGTCTGTTCGCCTTGCCCTCCGCGCACGATGTGGCGGTAGCCCGCGATGCGCTGGCCCAGCTCGGCATTACCGATTTGGCCGACAGGGATTTTAACGCGCTCTCCGGCGGGCAGCGCCAGCTGGTGCTGATTGCCCGCGCACTGGCGTCCGAGTGCCGGATGCTGATTCTGGATGAACCCACCGCCGCGCTCGACTGGCAAAACCAGGCCCATGTCCTGCGCCTGCTTCAGCGACTGGCCAGGACGACCGATCTCAGTATTCTGCTGACCACCCACGATCCCGCCCACGCTCTGGCGATAGCCGACCGGGCGCTGCTGCTGATGGCGGATCGCCAGTTTCTCTATGGCTCCTGCGATGAGACGATCACCGAAGAGAATCTCTCCCGTCTTTACGGCCTGCCGGTAAGGGAGGTCAGCGTGGAAGGTTACCGCACGCTGGTGCCGCTTCTGAACAAAGAGGAAGCCTTGTGAACGCGTCCCTGAATATTTACGCTGCCGGCAGCCTGCGCCGCGCCTTTACGCCACTGCTGGAGACGTTTAGCCAGCGCTATGCCGTCGATATCACCCCCACTTTCGGCCCGGCCGGGCTGTTAAGCGAGGCGATTCTTCGCGGGGATGCCGTGGATCTCTTTGCCTCCGCCAACTGCGCCCATCCGCTGCGCCTGAAAAACCTGGGTCTGGCGGAAGAGACCGCGCTCTTTACCCGCAACCAGCTCTGTATTGTGATGCGCAATATTCCCGAGCTGACCTCGCAGTCCTGGCTGATGGCCCTGCGCGATCCGCGTTTTATCCTGTCCACCTCGACGCCGGGCAGCGATCCGGGCGGGGATTATGCGGTTCAGCTCTTTGAGCGCATCGAGCATCTCCATCGCGGCTGGGGAAAAGCCCTGCGTGAACGGGCCAGAGCGCTGGTCGGCGGTCCCGCGAGCGAGAGTGTTCCCGCCGGGATGATGGCGGCCAGCTGGCTGATTCGCTCCGGGCGGGCTGATATTCATATTGGCTATGCCAGCTATCTGCCGTTGCTGATCGGTCAGCCGGATCTGCACGTACTCCAGCTTCCTGCGCCTTACCGCATTGATGCTGACTATATGCTGGCGCTAATCAAACCCGCCCGTTCCGAAGCCCGGCTGCTCGCGGACTATATTCAGTCCCCGGAAGGACAAGGTTTTCTGCTCAATAACGGCTTTACCCCGCTGCTTTAGGCACGAAACCCGGCCAACGGCCGTGAATTTTGCTATTATTGCCGCACACCGCGCCGCACGATGCTGGCGTCGCCTTTCGTTTTGTCGTTCTGATCGAGTAACCACTGTGAGTACAACCGCTTTCTCTTCTCTTCCGCTGCCTGCTGAGCAGTTATCCAACCTTACTGAGCTGGGCTACAGCGCAATGACGCCGGTTCAGGCGATGACGCTGCCTGCCGTACTGAGCGGCGCGGACGTGCGGGCCAGGGCAAAAACCGGCAGCGGCAAAACGGCGGCGTTTGGTATCGGGCTGCTCAACCGCATTGCAGTGGGCGACTTCTGCACCCAGGCGCTGGTCCTCTGCCCGACCCGTGAACTGGCGGATCAGGTAAGCAAAGAGCTGCGCCGCCTGGCGCGTTTTGCGCAAAACATTAAAATCCTGACCCTCTGCGGCGGCCAGCCGATGGGCCACCAGCTCGACTCGCTGGTTCATGCCCCGCATATTGTCGTCGGTACGCCTGGACGCATTCAGGAACATTTACGCAAAAAATCACTGGTGCTGGACAGCCTCAAGGTACTGGTGCTGGATGAAGCGGACCGGATGCTCGATATGGGCTTTACCGACGCTATCGACGATGTCATCTCCTATACGCCACCGGATCGCCAGACCCTGCTCTTCTCAGCCACTTATCCGGAAGAGATCGAACGCATCAGCGCCCGCGTACAGCGCGATCCGCAGCGTTTTGACGTGGAAGATGATGCCGAGGAAACCCGCATCGAACAGCGTTTCTACGAAACGACCAAAGAACAGCGTATGCCGCTACTGACGGCGCTGCTGGGACATTATCAACCAGCTTCCTGCGTCATCTTCTGTAATACCAAACGCGACTGCCAGAGCGTCTTTGACGCGCTGGATGCTCGCGGTATCAGCGTGCTGGCTCTGCATGGCGATCTGGAACAGCGCGACCGCGATCGGGTGCTGGTCCGCTTCGCCAATCGCAGCTGCCGCGTTCTGGTCGCAACCGACGTTGCCGCCCGCGGTCTCGACATTAAAGAGCTGGAGCTGGTGATTAACTTTGAGCTGGCTTTCGACCCGGAAGTCCACGTCCACCGCATTGGCCGTACAGGCCGTGCCGGAATGGAAGGACTGGCCATCAGTCTCTGTACGCCGCAGGAAATCAGCCGCGCTAATGCGATTGATGACTATCCCGGGATGCAGGTCACGTGGGCGCCGGCCAGCGAAATTAGCCGCAGCAACAGCGCTCCGCTCGAACCAGAGATGGTGACCCTGTGTATTGATGGCGGCCGTAAAGCCAAAATACGCCCTGGCGACATTCTCGGTGCGCTGACCGGTGATGCGGGGCTGACGGCGGCGGAAGTGGGTAAAATCGATATGTATCCGGTGCATGCCTATGTGGCGATCCGTAAAGCCAGCGCAAAACGGGCTTTACAGCAGCTGCAGAGCGGCAAGATTAAAGGCAAGAGTTGTAAAGTGCTGCTGTTAAAATAAACCGCAATAATAAGAGCCGCCCATCAGGCGGCTCAGCATCAGACAAGAGACTCTTTAACTTCTGATTTTGCGGTAAACAAAGAGCACGACCAGCGCGCCGATAATCGCCACCACAAAGCTGCCGAAATTAAACCCGTCGACCCGACCGAAGCCAAAAAAGGTGCTGATCCATCCGCCCACGACGGCACCGATGATCCCCAGAACAACGGTAATAATAAACCCACCGCCATCCTTACCCGGCATAATCCACTTCGCCAGAATACCTGCAATCAACCCAAAAATAATCCAGGAAAGAATACCCATTATTCACCTCATCCATTAAAAGCTACAGACAAAACTAACCTGATTAAGCCTGGCACATCATGGCCATTCTGCCTGCCAGGATAAGAAAAAATCCCGCTATTTCAGACCTATTGCCAGAGAAGAGACGTTCATATTTTTGTCATCTGCATTGGTTTTACTCTATGTGTAAACGGATGTTATTTTTCTTAAATAAAAGCGAGCGTAACGATATGCAACGTAAACTGCTGGTTTCTCTTATTGTTTCCCTGATGGCGGGCAGCGCCATCGCTGCCGACGCCGATTATCACCGCCAGGCTCAGGGCGACCTGACTCAGCCGGGCGGCGCACGCCGACTGACAGCGGATCAGACCGAGTTTCTGAAAGCCTCTCTCAGTAATAAAACGGCGAAAAATGTCATCCTGCTGATTGGCGACGGCATGGGGGATTCTGAGATTACCGCAGCGCGCAACTATGCTCTGGGTGCGGGCGGCTCCTTTGAGGGTATCGATGCCCTGCCGCTCACCGGACAGTACACCCACTACTCGCTGGATAAAAAAACCCATAAGCCGAACTATGTGACCGACTCCGCCGCCTCCGCGACCGCCTGGTCCAGCGGCGTGAAGAGCTATAACGGCGCGCTGGGCGTTGACGTTAATGGCAAGGATCACCAGACCCTGCTGGAAATTGCCAAAGCGGCGGGCAAAGCCACCGGCAACGTGACCACTTCCGAGTTACAGGATGCCACCCCGGCCGCGCAGGCTTCGCACGTCACCTCACGTAAATGCTACGGCCCGGTGAAAACCAGCGAGCTGTGTGCCACCAACGCGCTGGAAAACGGCGGTCGCGGCTCCATCACCGAACAGCTGCTGGTCACCCGCGCCGATGTCACCCTCGGCGGCGGTGCGGCGACGTTTAAAGAAATGGCGAAGGCCGGTAAATTCCAGGGACAAACCCTGAGCGAGCAGGCCAAAGCCATGGGCTATCAGCTGGTCACGGACGCCAGCAGCCTGAACGGTATTACCGCTGCGAATCAGGACAAGCCGCTGCTGGGGCTGTTCGCCGACGGCAACATGCCCGTGCGCTGGCTGGGGCCGAAAGCCACCTACCACGGCAATCTGGACCAGCCGCCGGTCACCTGTGAAGTCAACGCCAAACGCGACGCCAGCGTGCCAACGCTGGCACAGATGACCGATAAAGCCATCGACCTGCTGAGCAAGCAGCCGAACGGTTTCTTCCTGCAGGTCGAAGGAGCCTCTATCGATAAGCAGGATCACGCCGCCAACCCGTGTGGGCAAATTGGCGAGACTGTCGATCTGGATGAAGCCGTGCAAAAAGCGCTGGAGTTCGCCCGCCGCGACGGCAATACGCTGGTGATCGTGACCGCCGACCACGCCCACTCAAGCCAAATCCTTGAGAACGGCTCAAAAGCGCCGGGGCTGACGCAGGCGCTCAACACCAAAGATGACGCAGTGATGACCATCAGCTATGGCAACTCAGAAGACGATTCGCAAAACCACACCGGCAGCCAGCTTCGCGTTGCCGCCTACGGCCCTCACGCCGCGAACGTCGTCGGCCTGACCGACCAGACCGACCTGTTCTACACGATGAGAAACGCGCTGGGTTTAAAATAGGCCCCCACCCGCTTTAAAAAACCGTAGCCTGACTGTCGGGCTACGGTTTTTTTTATTCAGGCGCAGCCCTGCGGTTTAAACACGCGGGTTATCGAGGCCGGGTTATTGACCCATTTTTCCGCTGCCCTACGAGGCCGTCTTACCAGTTCACCGCCGCAGTTCGGGCAGCGCATGTCCATCTTCTCTGCACAGGGTGCGCAGAAGGTACATTCAAACGAGCAGATCAGCGCTTCGCCGGAATCGGCGGGAAGATCGGTGTTGCAACATTCACAGCCGGGTCTGAGTTCCAGCATAATGCGGTGCTCCGTGGTATCTGGCGCGTTGAAAGTACCCACTTTGCCTTGAACATCATCCGTTTTCAACAATACCGGCCTGAGGAATCGACGTTCGTACAGAAACGTAGAGTGTGATGCATATATTTCTTTGCATCGAACGGTAAGAGTATAATCACTAAAATAATTTTCACAGAAACGGAATGCAATAAACAGAAAAGGATTTCAAAAGTGGATGACGTTATTTTTATCATTAGAAAATCCAGAATTAAACTAACAGGGTTGTTTTTTTGCTTTCTGCTGGCCGCGATCACGTCATTCTTTTCTTTATTACCAGAGCAATTTGTCAGCTTAATATTAAATAGCTTATCAAACAATGACATCGCAGCCAGTAAAAGCCCTTTTTCATTTCTAACCGGTGAAACCAACCAGTATCATGTTTTAACTTATGTGTTTATGTTTTTTATATTCTCTTTGCTCGCCATTCTACTGAAGAACTACTATTCCTACCTGGCCACCGTTATATCAGAAAAAATCATATCCAATGTTCGCGCATCCGTTTTCAAAAAACTAACCACGCTAAAGTTCGATACGCAGCTGAAACTATATAAAGGAGATGTAGTTAATTTAGTCATAAATGACACGGCCAGGTTAAGTTTTATTTTTGAACGACCATTTTATACTTTACTCTCTGATCTAGTTGATTTTATTTTTATCTCTATCTACTTAATCATAGTAGACTACAAGATTTTAATCATCCAACTCCTGATCGTCCCACTAATCTATTTGGCCAGCATCGTCACAGGGAGAAAACAAAGAGTTGTTGCAAAAAAAACCAGGGATTATGATTCATTACTTGCGGAAAAATCAGAACAATTAGTTTCGCAATTTGAAAAGGTTAAAGTTCATAATGGCGAGGCATATGAAAATAAAAACTTTGGTTATATTTTATCAAAATCATTAAAAACCCGAGTTTCAGGCGCCAGGAGTTTAGCACTCTTTTTCCCCATTGAGGGCGGAGCAAGGGTACTTGGTGTATCTATTGTTATGCTCTACACCATCCATAATATATATGAAAATTTTCTCCCTATAGGAGCCCTGGCTATTAACCTGTCCTATGCCAATAAATTCTTTTCCCCTGTCAGAAATATAGCCTCTTACTACCAACTGATTCAGAAAGGCATTATATCCTGTAAAGAAATAAGACACCTCTACTCCCTGGACTCGGAAAATAACGAGGGTGCTGTGACAAAGACCTTCAACAGCATTCGTATCAGTGTAAAAAACTTATCATTAGGCTTTAGTGAAAGAAAACTCCTCAACAAGCTCTCTTTTTCTTGTGGCTCCGGTGAAATGCTTATCGTTAAAGGTGCCAGCGGCACAGGAAAGACCTCATTGCTCAGAACTATTTTGCGGTTATATCATCCTGCGGCCGGCACAATTTTCTTAAACGATACTGACATCACCACCCTCGATATAGAAGGATATAGATCGATATTGACGTATATCTCTCAAAATTTTTATATCGACAAAGAGAATATCATTGATAACATTGCCTATCCAGACAGTGATATTGATCATGCTCGCGCCCTTTCAATAATAAAGAAGCTGAATCTTTCTCACTTATTAGATTCGAACTGTAACGCAGAAGATGGGAAGATTTTTTCTGGCGGTGAACAATTAAGAATATCATTTGGTAGATGTCTGTATAATCAAGCACCTATAGTATTATTGGATGAGGTTTTTTCAAACATAGATAAACAAAATATAGAAATGTTAATCAATTGCATTAGTGAGTTACTCGCTAAAGGCACCGCGATAATTTTAGTTACGCACTTTCTGAATGAACGTCTGACAAACATGGCGTGCAGAGTGATAGAGATGAAAGACTACACGCTTGATATAACAAAAAACCTCTAACCACGATCGCCGTTGCGACGACGTTCGGAGGAAAACAAATACGGTATTTACGGTCAATTTCTATCTCGCCACTCCCTGACCATCTCTTGAGTCACTTCGTCTTTGTAACAAACAGGCGAGTAGCCGCCCGCCTTGCTCCAGGCACTACGGCGGCCGCAGGAGCTGCCGTTCCTGGCCCTGTTAAAAGGACAGGCGCATACGCCAGGATAGGCTGCTATCGACTCTTCGATAATGAGCTGTTTTATCTTATCGTCTGAAGTTGTTTGCTGCTTAGCCAGTGTGGTTCCTGAAGAAAAAACAAATAAAAAAGTGAATAACGCAAAGATAATAGCACTGAATTTCATTATGCTTTTCTCCGTAGATATTACACATCCCTTTCTGACAGCAGCAATGGATCCGGATACCAGAATAGGATATATGATGTTTTGTTACCCACTCTTATGCTTAAGGGATTTTACATTGAAAATGAAATAGATAAAGGAAAAGGGGATCGCAAGAATAAAGCAGAACACATAAAAAAGAGCGATCAAGCTCCCACCGGCAGAATCCGTAAAAGCTCTTTTTTGCCAAAAGCACCTGTTAGTAAATCTCAGCGCAATGCTTTCCAGGCATTTTTTTGAAAATGGACAGAGTAGGCAACTCACCACAGTAAAAATAAGTATTGTCAATTTCATGTCATTTTCAGGAGACTGCATCCAGCCATAAAAAGACATACAAACCAAGACAAGTCCAGGAAATATATTTCTAAAGTAGTAGTTCAATGTCATTTCATAACCCAATGAGCTCCGTCATATAATCACAGCATACCACCTATGATAATAATTTACTCACGCGAGTTTCAAACGACGGTGACTTACCGTTCCAGCATCTCCTGAACCCAGTCACCCCAGCATTCGCATCCAGGGTAAGATTCAACCGTATTCAGGTGGGATTCAAACCACCATGCCTTTACCACGTCATACTCAGAAAACGTAAGTGTGAACGGACGTCCGCGCCCCATCTGATGGGATCGTTTCTTACGGCGTAATAAGAGGCATCAGGACGCTTCTCAGCACTTTATCCGCAGCATATCGGGTTAAATGATGAGGGTCTTTATAGTAAATATGAGCACTTTCAGCAAAGCGGCAGGTTGCTGTGTCGCACAGCGCGTCCTGTAGGTTGGCAAACACGGCATTCTGCTGCATCGACACGTTGTTCAGCAGTGCCGAAGCAGTATCGGGCTCAATGCTATCATGACCGGCAAATTCACACACTCCGCTACCTTGTGGATTAGCATACGCAAAAGTGCGGCTAAAGCAGCGCATCACACGTTTTTCCGGGGTAAAACTCATCATCGGGACATCCCCCAGAACAATCACACGTTTGCCCATCCGCTGCAGGCGGGAAATGGTTTCTGCTAGCCCCTGTTGCAACGCCTGGTCGGGCCGTAATGACGGCGCGTTTTCAGACAGCCAGGGGGCTTTTCCCTCCATCAAACCGGATTGCCAGAAACCCGCAATGATAACGGTCGATATCTGCTCATCCCGGGCCAAATAGTCATCCACATCCTGCTTGAAATCCCGACACTGCGCATCGTGGAGCGGCCAGCCCGCAGAATGACGATAGACGCCCAACAGCGGCGCACAGGAAGACTTCGCAAAAATGACCGGCGTCAGCTGGTGCTCCTGCGCCAGTTCACGAAACGCGGCAGCCAGAGCGCCTGCGTGGCTGTCGCCGATTAACGCAATTTTCTTTTGGCCGCGCGCCCCACCGTTGCAGAGGGCATTTCCCGTCAATAGCGTATCGCCGTAGGACGTCATGCAGAGATCTTCCGCTTCTTCGATCTCAGCCTGCATCCGGGTGAACTCCAGCGGCCAGCGGGAGGGAAAACCTTTTTGCTGCCAGGTCATGGCAAAAATAAGGGTAAGCAGGCCCATAACAGCGCCGTAGCGCCAGAACACCCGTGGCTGCGGATGCTGTGCGGCCCGGAAAGGTTTTTCGATTACGTAGTAGCTGACTGTTGCCAGAACCATCGAGAGAGCGACCAGCAAAATACGGGTTACTGCTCCCGGTTCGGCTTCGCAAAGGTAGCGATAAAGGCTAATAACCGGCCAGTGCCAGAGATAGAGTGAATAGGAGATCAGCCCGATAAAACGCAGTGGCCTCCAGGAAAACAGGCGACGGTTGATAAAAGCCGTTTGAGCGTCCAGAAGCAACACAGCCCCGAGAATAACCGGCAAAGCGCCGATGCCGGGGAAGGATGTCTGGCTACCGTAGAACAGCGCACAGAGGGTGACCAACGCGAGTCCCACAGCGGATTTGACATTGTCTTTTTTGGATGAAAAACCCGCAGGATAATGGGTATGTACCATACCCAGTAGCGCACCAGCAAATAGCTCCCAGGCTCTGAAAGGCGTCAAAAACCACGCGCTATTCGGTGCCTTGATTGTCCCAACGGCAGCAAGGATAAAACAGAATAGCGTCGCGATAGCCATCAGCCAGAGCGACCTGTTTTTATCAAAACGCGTCAGGGTAAGGATCAGCAAAGGCGCAAGAAAATAGAACTGCTCTTCCACCGCCAGCGACCACGTCATCAGCAAGGGGTTATGTTCTGCATTGGGGCTAAAATAATCGATAGAATTCCAGAGCGTCACGTTGGAAATAGACAGCAACGTTGCCGCAGCATCACGCCCCAGTCTTTTGAAGTCTGCTGGCGTCGCAATAAAAAACATAATCAGCCAGACCGCAATCAATACGGTAATAAGGGCAGGCAGGATCCTTTTTATTCGACGAACGTAAAATGCCCCCCAGGAAAATCGACCTTCCAGCTTACTTTGATATATATGACCACCAATAAGGTAACCGGAAATAACAAAGAAGACATCGACCCCCACAAAACCACCGGGGAATCCTAGCCCAAAGTGAAAGAGCACCACAAAAAGCACGGCGAACGCGCGCAAACCATCAATATCAGCCCGGTATTTGACTGTAGGGTTCATGATTATCTCTGAATGAGTGAGATAGCAGTGTAAAACCGCCATCGCCAGAATGGTTTTTTATTAAAGACAATTTAATGTCCGAAATTATAAAGGGAGCACGATAGCTGCTCCATAGTCTGTATCGCTTTTAGGAATAATCACAGATTAGCATCCGTTCGTTGAATCAATAAGAGGCTGAAGCATCCTCTGTCACGCAGAATAACGGCATATGGCATTCATTAAGTTGATTAATGCACGATACGTTTTCTGCGCCACGACCAAAGAGTTAGAGCGCAGAGGGCACAAATACCCCTAAAGTGGCATTTTACATGCACTTACAATTGATTAAAAACAACATTTTCAGTGTGGTTTCTTGTTACAAAGAGGGCTGAGCAATGTGATGACAGTATGAGAGTGGTTGCTGTTATGGAAAACAATAAAAAGAACCGCCATTGAACACGATGGCGTCATCTGGATGAGACCCCTATGGCAAGGACAAAATCACGCGTACGCCGTTTTTTCAGCCTGATATTACCGTTTTTATTTATTTCTTCTGTTCACGCTGAACAAACGTCTTTACCCGCAAAGCCCGTCACCGTTGAAGCGAAGAATGAAACCTTCTCCCCTCAGCATCCCGATCAATACCTCTCATGGAAAGCCACGTCGGAGCAGTCAGCCCGTGAAGATGCGCTGGCAGAAGATCCACGCCTCGTGATTCTGTGGGCCGGATATGCCTTCTCCCGCGATTACAACAAACCGCGTGGACACGCGTATGCCGTCACCGATGTGCGTGAAACCTTACGTACCGGTGCCCCAAAAACCGCCGAGGACGGCCCGATGCCGATGGCCTGCTGGAGCTGTAAAAGCCCGGATGTAGCCCGTCTGATCCAGAAAGAGGGTGAAGAGGGCTACTTCCACGGTAAATGGGCAAGCGGCGGCCCGGAAGTGGTTAACAACCTGGGATGTGCAGATTGCCATAACACCGCCTCGGAAGATTTCGCCAAAGGGAAGCCTGCGCTCACGCTATCACGCCCCTATGCGGCACGTGCGATGGAAGCCATTGGCAAACCCTTTGATAAAGCCGGTCGCTTTGACCAACAATCGATGGTCTGCGGCCAATGCCACGTTGAATACTACTTTGAGGGTAAGGACAAAGCCGTTAAGTTCCCGTGGGACGAAGGCATGAAAGTCGAGAACATGGAGAAATACTACGATGCCATCGCCTTCTCTGACTGGACCAACTCCCTGTCCAAAGCGCCCATGCTGAAAGCACAGCATCCGGAATATGAAACCTGGAGCGCGGGTATTCACGGCAAGAACAACGTGACCTGTATCGATTGCCATATGCCGAAAGTGCAAAACGCTGAAGGCAAGCTTTACACCGATCATAAGATCGGTAATCCGTTCGATAACTTCCCACAGACCTGCGCCAACTGCCACACCCAGGACAAAGCGTCCCTGCAAAAAGTGGTCGCCGAGCGTAAACAAGCGATTCATGACCTGAAAATCAAGGTTGAGGATCAGCTGGTCCATGCGCACTTTGAAGCAAAAGCCGCGTGGGATGCCGGCGCGACGGAAGCTGAGATGAAGCCGATTCTGCAGGATATCCGCCACGCGCAATGGCGCTGGGACCTGGCGATTGCCTCTCACGGCATTCATATGCACGCACCGGAAGAAGGTCTGCGGATGCTGGGTAGCGCGATGGACAAAACCGCCGATGCGCGTACCCGGTTGGTTCGTCTGCTGGCGACCAAAGGCATCACGGATGAGGTCCCGCTGCCGGATATTTCCACCAAGGAGAAAGCCCAGAAGGCAATCGGTCTGAACATGCAGCAAATCAATGCCGAGAAGCAGGACTTTATCAAAACAACGATCCCGCAATGGGAAGACCAGGCGCGTAAAAACGGTCTGTTAAGCCAATAACCCCACGCCGCCTCGCGAGGGGCGGATAACTCAACGGAGTGAATATGAGCGTATTACGTTCGTTATTAACCGCTGGGGTGCTGGCGTCAGGCCTGTTCTGGAGCCTGTGCGGAATCACGGCCACGCCAACGCCACAGGAATCGGAGCAACGCTGGACGGTCACCCAACAGCGTAACCCGGATGCCGCCTGCCTGGATTGTCACAAGCCAGACGCTGAAGGCATGCATGGTCAACATGCACAAGCCATCAACCCAAACAATAAGCTGCCCATTACCTGCACCAACTGTCACGGCCAGCCGTCACCGCACCACCGGGAAGGGGTGAAGGATGTGATGCGCTTTAACCAGCCGATGTACAACGTGGAGCAGCAGAATAGCGTCTGTCTCTCCTGTCATCTGCCTGAGCAGTTGCAAAAAGCGTTCTGGCCTCACGATGTCCACGTGACCAAAGTGGCGTGTGCCAGCTGCCATTCACTGCATTCGCCGCAGGATAAAATGCAGACGCTAAACGATAAAGGGCGCGTCAAAATATGCGTGGATTGCCATAGCGACCAGCGTACTAATCCGCACTTTAATCCGGCGTCGGTTCCGTTGCTTAAGGAGCAGCCATGAGTTGCTCTCGTCGCCAGTTTATTACCGGCGTCAGCGCGCTGGTGGCGGTTAGCGGAACGGCTGGACGCGTCGTGGCGAAAACGTTGAACATCAACGGCGTGCGTTACGGCATGGTGCATGATGAGTCATTATGTATCGGCTGTACGGCCTGTATGGACGCCTGCCGGGAAGTTAACAGCGTGCCGGAAGGCGTATCGCGCCTGACGATTATCCGCAGCGAGCCGCTGGGAGAGTTCCCCGATGTGAAGTATCGTTTCTTCCGTCACTCCTGCCAGCACTGCGATCGCGCCCCCTGCGTTGACGTCTGTCCGACGGGCGCATCGTATCGCGACGCCGCCAGCGGCATTGTCGATGTGAACCCGGACCTTTGCGTCGGGTGCCAGTACTGTATCGCGGCCTGTCCTTACCGCGTGCGCTTTATCCATCCGCTCAGCAAGACGGCGGATAAGTGCGATTTCTGCCGCAAAACCAATCTGAAGGCGGGCAAACAGCCCGCCTGCGTGGAGTCATGTCCGACGCAGGCGCTGACGTTTGGCAATCTGGACGATCCCAACAGCGCTATCGCTCGTTTGCTGCAGCAGAAAAATACTTACCGTTACAAGCTGGCGCTGGGCACGAAACCGAAGGTCTACCGCGTTCCCTTTAAATATGGGGAGGTGAGCCAATGACACCCGATTCTGCTTTTCATTTTGAATCACTGGTCTGGGACTGGCCCATCGCCATTTATCTGTTCCTGATCGGTATTTCCGCCGGGCTGGTAACGCTGTCGATATTGCTGCGACGGTTGCACCCGGAGGCAGGCGGTTCAGACAGTACCCTGCTGCGCACGACGCTGGTTGCGGGACCGGGGGCCATTATTCTCGGGCTGCTGATCCTGGTCTTCCATCTGACGCGTCCGTGGACCTTCTGGAAACTGATGTTCCACTACAGCTTCACTTCGGTGATGTCGATGGGCGTCATGCTGTTCCAGCTGTATATGGTGGTGCTGGTACTGTGGCTGGCAAAAATCTTTGAAAAAGAGATCTTTGCCCTGCAGCAGCGCTTTATGCCGCGTCTGAGCATGGTGCAGAAATGGCTGACATTGCTCGCGCCGTTCCATCGCCTGCTTGAAACGGTGATGCTGGTGCTGGCTGTCCTGCTGGGTGCCTACACCGGGTTCCTGCTGTCGGCACTGAAGTCCTATCCGTTCCTGAATAACCCCATCCTGCCGGTACTGTTCCTGTTCTCCGGGATCTCGTCCGGCGCGGCGGTGGCGCTCATTGCCATGGCATTGCGCCATCGTGGTAACCCACACAGTACCGAGGCGTATTTTGTTCACCGCATAGAGACCCCGGTGATATGGCTGGAGATCTTCCTGCTGGCGGCGTTCTTCGTCGGGCTGGCACTGGGCGATGACGGAAAAACGCGTGCGCTGGTCGCGGCACTGGGTGGCGGTTTCTGGACCTGGTGGTTCTGGCTGGGCGTGGCAGGACTCGGGCTGATCGTGCCGATGCTGCTCAAACCCTGGGCCAGTCGCAGCCCGACGCTTCACGGCGTGCTGATCGTGTGCGGCGCAAGCCTGACCGGCGTGCTGTTGCTGCGCTTTTTTATTCTGTACGCAGGGCAACTGACGGTTGCATAAGGTGATATCTGGACGTTCTCCTTCCTGAAATCGGTTTTCTGGCGCTATTGCTGAGCCTCGGGGTCAACCTGTTGACCCCGTGTGCCACGCTGGCAGGCGTTCGCCTGCGCTGGCAGGGCATAACGCATCTGGCCAGCGTTGGCATTTGGACGCAATTTTTGCTGTTGTTGCTGGCCTTTGCCATTCTGGTGTTCAGTTTTCTGATCGATGATTTTTCCGTTATTTACGTTGCCCAGCATAGCAACAGCCTGCTGCCGTGGGGATTAAAACTGGCGGCGGTATGGGGGGGTCATGAGGGATCGCTCCTGCTGTGGGTGCTTCTTCTTTCGGGCTGGAGCGCGCTGTTTGCCTGGCGCTATCGCCGTGAGCCGGACGCGCTGTTTCCGCTGACGCTCAGCATCCTGTCAATCATGATGGCCTTACTGCTGCTGTTTGTGGTGGCGTGGTCCGATCCGTTTGTCCGTCTCTTCCCGTCGGCCATTGAAGGGCGCGACCTCAACCCCATGCTGCAACACCCCGGACTCATTCTTCACCCGCCCCTGCTCTATCTGGGCTACGGTGGATTGATGGTGGCCGCGGGCGTGGCGCTGGCCTCGCTGCCTGGCGATGGCTTTAGCACGAAGACCGCCCTGGTCTGCTGGCGCTGGGCGCTGCCCGGATGGTGCGCTCTGACGCTGGGTATTATCCTCGGCTCCTGGTGGGCATACTCTGCCCTGGGCTGGGGCGGCTGGTGGTTCTGGGATCCCGTAGAAAACGCGTCCTTACTTCCCTGGCTTTCCGCCAGCGCATTGCTGCATAGCCTGTCTGTCTCACGTCAGCGCGGGAGTTTCCGTCACTGGTCGCTGCTGTTGGCGATCGTCACCCTGATTTTGTCGCTGCTGGGCACCTTGATTGTGCGTTCCGGCATTCTGGTTTCTGTTCATGCCTTCGCGCTGGATAACGTCCGCGCCACGCCGCTGTTTACGTTGTTTATCACCTTAAGCCTCGCGTCACTCGGTCTGTACGCCTGGCGGGCACAGGATGTACGTCAGACCCCGCGTTTTGGCGGAGGGTCGCGTGAGATGATGATTCTCATCACGCTGCTGCTCTTTTGCGCGGTACTGCTGATCGTACTGACCGGCACGCTCTACCCGATGATTTACGGCCTGCTCGGCTGGGGGCGGCTCTCCGTTGGTGCACCGTACTTTAATCGTGCGACGCTACCGTTCGGCCTGCTAATGCTGGTCGTTATCGTTATTGCTACGTTTAAGAATCGGAAGAGATCTGTACGAAGCCAGCTTCCGCCGCTTCTGGCGCACACCGGCGTGCTACTTTTCGCGGTCGGGATCGTCTTTTCCAGCGGTAGCCGTCAGGAGATCAGCCTGAATCTGAGTCCGGGGCAGCAGGTCGGGCTGGCGGGCTACATTTTTCGTTTTGATCGCCTCAGTCTGGAAGCCAAAGAAAACTACACCCGTGAAAAAGCGCTGATTACGCTCTGGCGGAATGAGAAACGGATTGGCACGCTTCAGCCTGAAAGACGTTTCTATGCCGCACGCCGCCAGCAAATGATGACGCCGGATATCCACTGGAACCTGCTGCATGACTGGTATGCGGTGATGGGCGAAAAAACCGGCCAGGACCGCTATGCCATGCGCTTATACGTGCAGACCGGCGTACGCTGGATCTGGGGCGGAGGATTGCTGATGGTAGCCGGTGCGATACTCAGCGGATGGCAAGGGAGAAGACGCAATGCATAACAGCGGAACGTTTTTACTCTGCAGCATTATCCTGCTTTTTATCACTTTCACCACGCATGCCCAGGTGGTGGACACCTGGCCCTTTAAAAACCAGCAGCAGCAGGAAAAGGCGCTGTTTATTGCCAGCCAGCTGCGCTGCCCGCAGTGTCAGAATCAAAACTTGCTGGAATCCAATGCCCCGGTGGCGGTCAATATGCGCCATAAGGTTTACAGCATGGTCGAAGAGGGCAAAAGCGATGAGGAGATCGTCGCCTGGATGACCGATCGTTACGGTGATTTCGTCCGTTATAACCCACCTCTGAATGCGCAAACGCTGCTGCTGTGGGCACTGCCGTGCCTGCTGTTGTTGCTGATGGGCGTCGTGATAGGGCAGATGAGAATGCGCCAGCGTTCTGAGGAGGACGAACAATGAGTCTGCCCGAACCGCCCGTAAAACGACTGACCGCTGCGGCTGTCCTGATGGTCATCGCCTGCATCGGAGGTTACCTGTTGACGCCAAAATGGCAGGCAGCCCGTCAGGAGCTGGCCCGACGGGCGGATCCTTTACGCGCATTTTCTGATGAAAACAGGCAGGAAAAACAGCTCCTTTCCCTGCAATCACACATCCGTGCCAATCCACAGGACAGCGCTCAATGGGCGCAGCTGGGTGAGTATTATCTTTGGCAAAACGCGTATCAGAATGCGCTCCTGGCCTATCAACAGGCGCTACGTTTACGCGGTGAAAACGCCGAAATCTATTCGGCGCTGGCGACGGTACTGTACTACCAGGCCGGACAGCATATGACGCCACAAACCCGGGAAATGATCGATAAATCCCTGGCGCTGGACGCCAGTGAAGTCACCGCGCTGATGCTGCTGGCTTCCGATGCGTTTATGCAGGCGGACTACGCCCGGGCGGCTTCAGTATGGCAAAAAGTGATGGATGTAAACTCGCCGAGGGTGAATCGGGCACGGTTGATCGAGTCTATTAATATGGCGAAGTTGCTGCAGCATCAGGAAAGATAAGCAAAAAAGTATGCCCAGGAGAATAAGATGCCGGAATTAACACCTGTTAAGGTGATGATCGTTGATGACCACCCCCTGATGCGGCGAGGGATCCGTCAATTACTGCAGATGGATAACACTTTCAGCGTAGTCGCTGAAGCAGGCGATGGCGAAAGTGCAATCGCTCTGGCAAGCCGCCTTGACCTTGATATGATCCTGCTGGATCTCTGCATGAAAGGTATGAGTGGGCTGAATACCCTGAATGCGCTGCGCCGGGCGGGCGTCACTGCGCAAATCATCATTCTGACCGTGTCAGATTCCACCAGCGATATTTACGCCCTGATGGATGCCGGTGCTGATGGTTATTTGCTGAAAGATAGCGAGCCAGAATTTCTGCTTGAGGCCATTCGTCGTGGTGCCAAAGGCGGTAAGGCCTTTAGCACCAGCGTCAGCGAGTATTTACGAGAACGTGAGCTATTTGGTGCAGAAGAAGATGTCTTCAGCATCCTCACCGAGCGCGAACTGGATGTTTTACACGAACTGGCTCAGGGGCTGTCAAACAAGCAGATTGCGTCGGTACTGCATATTTCCGAACAAACGGTGAAAGTGCATATTCGTAACCTGCTGCGCAAACTTAACGTGCGCTCTCGCGTTGCCGCCACCATATTTTTCCTGCAAACGCGCGGAATGCCGTAGTCCAGAAAATGTCCAATGGCGCCACGCTTATTTCTCCTGCGGCGTAAGCTGCGCCATCGCCATTTTAATACTGCGTTCAATCACCACCCTACGGGTGTCGTTTGCAGGCAGTAATTTCAGCATCATCTCCCATGCCGCAACCGCCTCGCCAAAGCGCTGCTGCTCAAACGCGTTAAAAGCGTACATGCTCAGTACGCGCACGTTGGCATGCTCTCCCTTGACCCACTGACGTAACAACTCCCCTCCCCGACGATTATCATCCGGATCGGAGGAACGGGTCAGCGCTTCGGCATACCCCAGCGCCGCATCGCTGTTTTTGGGGTCCAGCCTGTAAGCGTTGGCATAAGCGCCGGTCGCCGTGCTGGCATTACCTAATACCATGCCAATACGCCCCAGCATGATCCAGCCCTCAACGTTTCCGGCATCGGATTGCAGACGCGTACGCAGCCCCAGCGCCAGACGCGTCATCTCTTCTTCATTCAGCGACTCAGCCTTTGGATCCAGCGCCCGTTCCAGCAGCGCAGGAGCCTGTGCGGTGGCCTGTTGCCAGACTTTTACCTGCTGATAATGACCGGTTTGATAATAACTGACCGCCCCCACCACCAGCGCAATCACCGCCCCGGGTGCGAACAGCCACCACCCAGCCCGTTTGCCATCCTGCGGGATAGCCTCGGAAAAAACGTCGGGTTTCAGCCGTACACGGCGGCGGGAACGCGCAAAAATAATCCAGCCACCCAACCCCATCGCCACAATCGGCACCACCCACAGCAGTACGGTCAGCGGCGTCAGCGGTGGATCGTAGGTGACGAAGTTGCCATACCGTATCACCATGTAATCGACGATCTCTTTCTGGCTTTTCCCTTCCTGCATCAGCTCATAGACCTTTTGCCGCAGGTCGGTGGCAATCATCGCGTTAGAGTCGGCAATGCTGTTGTTCTGACATTTCGGGCAGCGTAACTGCTCGGTAAGCTGGCGGAACTGTTGCTCCTGCGCTTCGTCCTTAAACTGCATCACGTCAATTGTCGCCAGCGCGGACCCTGATATCGCCAGTATCAGCATGCCCAGTAACCATCTCATTGTGCCGCCTCCTGACTGTACTTATCCCACAGCAGCCTGAACTCGCTTTCCCATACCCTGGCGTTCAACTCCCCGGCATGGCGGTAGCGAATAATGCCTTTACCATCGATAAGAAATGTTTCCGGCGCGCCGTACACGCCCAGATCCAGTCCGAGCATACCGTCTCCGTCAAACAGACTCAGCGCATACGGATTGCCCAGCTCTTTCAGCCAGACAATCGCTTTTTGACGATCGTCTTTATAGTTCATCCCGACCACCCGAACCCCTTGTGCCGAGAGCTGATTCAGATACTGGTGTTCAGCGCGGCAGGTCGGGCACCAGGTCGCCCAGACGTTGAGCAATACCGGCTTACCCTGGGTCAGCACATCGGCCTGATAATGCTGACCCGGATTATCCAGCGACTCCAGGCGGAAAGTCGGCACGGGTTTGCCGATCAAGGCCGATTCCAGATGAGTGGGATCGTCTCCCTGGGCGTTACGCGCCAGCTGCCACAGCAGCGCAGCCGCGATAATGAGAAAAATAATCAACGGGATCAAAAGTACGTTGCGCTTCATACTGCCTCCGACGCGTTTTTTTGCCCGGCCGTGCGGGGACGCATGCGCTGGCGATAGCGTGGATCAAACAGACAGAACACGCCGCCCAGCGCCATCAGCAACCCACCTGCCCAAATCCAGCGGATAAAGGGCTTGTAGTACAGACGTACGGCCCATGCGCCGTTATCCAGCTCTTCGCCTAACGCCGCGTACAGGTCACGGGTCAGCCCGCCATCAATTGCCGCTTCGGTCATCATCGCGCTTGTGCTGTTATAAAAACGTTTTTCCGCATGCAGCGTCGCTTCCGGTTTGCCGTCACGCGTGACGCTGATAGTGGCTACACCCCCGCGGTAGTTAGGGCCGGTGATCTCTTTAACGTCGCGGAAGGTGAATTGATAATCGTGGATACTGACGCTATCGCCCGCCTTCATGCGCACATCACGCTCAACGCTGTAGTTTTGACTAAACGCAATGCCCACGAGGGTAATCGCCAGCCCCACGTGAGCGGATACCATGCCCCAGTAGCTTGCCGTCAGCGTCGTTTTGCGTGAAATACGCAGGAACGCTTCGGCTATGGCCAGCACAAATATCCAGCCGGCCATCGCCATACCCACGACCGTCATCGCAACAATCCGGTCTTCGAACAGCCAGGGTAACAGCAGCGACAGCACCAGCGTAGTGACCAACGCGATGCTGAGTAACGTTTTCAGTTTGCGCGGTCGGTCACGTCCCCAGCGTACCAGCGGCCCGATGCCCAGCAGCAGCGCGAACGGCGCCATCAGCCACGTGAACATCGTATTGAAGAACGGCTCGCCAATCGAAATACTGCCCAGCCCCAGCTGTTTGTGCACCAGCGGCAGCAGCGTCCCCAGCAGCACCACCAGCATGGCGGCAATCAGCAAAACGTTATTCCCTAGCAGCAGCGATTCTCGCGACCAGAGCGCGTTATTCACCCGTGAGCGAACTTTATGCCCGCGTACCGCAAAGAGCAGCAGAGAACCGCCGATCGTCAGGACCATAAAGGCCAGAATAAACATCCCACGCGACGGATCGGAGGCGAAGGCATGCACCGACACCAGCACGCCGGAGCGCACCAGGAACGTCCCCAGCAGGCAGAGCGAGAAGGCGCAAATCGACAGCAGCAGCGTCCAGGCCTTGAAGCTGGCACGCTGTTCCGTCACCGCCAGGGAGTGCATCAGCGCAGTCCCCACCAGCCACGGCATAAACGAGGCGTTCTCGACCGGATCCCAGAACCACCAGCCGCCCCAGCCCAGCTCGTAATATGCCCATGCGGAGCCGAGCACAATACCCAGCGTCAGAAACACCCAGGCCGCCAGCGTCCAGGGACGCGAAAAACGGGCAAAGGTGCTGTCCAGACGCCCGCTCATCAGCGCAGCAATGGCAAACGCAAAGGCCACGGAGAAACCGACGTAGCCCATATACAGCAGCGGCGGATGGAAAATAAGTCCCGGATCCTGCAACAGCGGATTCAGGTCGCGCCCTTCCACGGGGAAGTCAGGCAGGGTGCGGGCAAAGGGGTTGGAGGTAAACAGAATAAACAGCAGGAAACCCGCGCTGATCATCCCCATCACCGCCAGGACGCGTGCGACGATATCCAGCGGCATTCGCTGGCTAAACAGCGCGACGGCAAACGTCCAGCCGCCCATCAGTAGCACCCACAGCAGCAGCGAACCTTCATGCGCTCCCCAGGTTGCCGCCACGCGATACCAGACCGGAAGCTGAGTATTAGAGTTGCTGGCCACGTAGGTCACGGTAAAGTCATTGACCACGAAGGCGTGGATCAGTACCAGAAACGCCCCCATCACGCAGATAAACAGTAGCCATGCAAATGGCCGCGCAGAGGACATCATCCGTCTATCACCGCGCGCAACGCCCCACAGCGGATAGACCGAGAGCAGCAATGCGACGCCGAGCGCAAGGCACAACAGGCCATTGCCAATTTCAGGCATCATGACGCGTTATCCTTATAAACGCTTGCCGGGCGACGATGGTTTTCCTGCATCGCTTTTTCGACTTCCGGCGGCGTGTAATTCTCATCATGTTTGGCGAGCACCTCTTTTGCCTGCACATGATTGCCGTTATCCAGCTCCCCCTGCACGACCACGCCCTGCCCTTCACGGAATAAATCCGGCAGGATGCCTTCATAGGTGACATCCACCACGCCTTCTGCGTCATAGATACTGAAATTGACCTTCAGCGATTGCGGATCGCGCTTCACGCTGCCCGGCATAACCATGCCACCCACGCGCAGGCGCTGACCGACCTCAGGCATCTCCTGGGTTTCGCGCTTGCCGTAGAGTATTTCGCCCGGCGTATAAAACAGGTCGATATTGGCACGCAGCGCGTAGAGCACCAGCGTGATGGTCAGGGCCAGACCCGCCAGTACCGCACAGGCGACCCATAGCCGATTTTTTCGTCGAATATTCATGCCACCTCCTGCTGTTCTTGCGCCGCACGCCTGCGGGCTTCTCTTGCGCTCTGCTGCGCCACGCCGCGCAAAATCGTGCGATGCTGCCGCGCTGAGTGCAGCACCAGCCCCGTCAGCGGGATAACGCTCATCACCACGGCCAGCCAGACATACAAGGCGTAGCCGCCCATCGCGAAAAATTCACTCCAGGATGCAAATGCAGGGGTCATTGGCGGCCTCTCTTTAAGATCAGTTCACTTACCCACGGGCGGCGTTTTTCCATCAGCAGGATCAGGTTACGCATGCGCATCAGCGTCAGCGTGATAAACAGCAGCAGATAGCCGACGATCGCCAGACGCAGCGGCGTGCGCATCGCCGGATCAATACTTTGCTGCATGCGGGTCGATCCCTGGTGCAGCGTATTCCACCACTCCACCGAGTAGTGAATAATCGGCAGGTTAACCACGCCAATCAGCACCAGAATACCGGCGGCACGCCCCGCCAGACGCCGGTCATCAAACGCGTGCCATAGCGCAATCGCGCCAACGTAGAGAAACAGCAGCACCAGCTCAGACGTGAGTCGGGCATCCCATACCCACCAGGTTCCCCACATCGGTTTACCCCATGCGGAACCGGTCACCAGGGCGATAAAGGTAAACACCGCTCCGGTCGGCGCCATCGCGGCCAGGGCCAGATTGGCCATTTTCATCTGCCAGACCAGGCCGATAAACGCGGCCACCGCCATCGAGGCATAAATCCCCATCGACCAGATTGCCGCCGGGACATGCAGGTAGATGATGCGATAACTTTGCCCCTGCTGAGAATCCGCGGGCGCAAAGCCAAATCCCCAGACCCAGCCCGCGGCCAGTATCACAACGCAGGCCATCGCCAGCCACGGGATTAACCGGCCGCAGATCTGATAGAGCCGCGAGGGAATCGCCAGTTGATGAAGTATTTTCCACATAGTTCAGTCACCAGACTCAGGCAAAAAAATGAAACTTCCGTTGTACCGGATGGCGGAAAACGCCTTATCCGATCCCTTCAGGCACGCTAAAGTCATAACGATGCTATTGCATACTGATGCGCAACGCGGCCGCCGTTGCAAAAGGACTTAGGGTTGCGCTGCCCACCAGCAGCGCGCCCAGAATCGCCAGGTATCCTTCAACGGGTAAGTGCATCGAGGCCGCATCCATCGCGGCAGTGGCAAAAATAAGAAGCGGGATCGTGAGCGGCAGCACCAGCACGCTCAGCAGTACGCCACCCCGCTTTAACCCCACCGTTAACCCAACGCCCGGCGCGCCGAGAAAACCCAGCGTCGGCGTGCCGAGCAACAGCGTTAACGCCATGATTTGCCAGGCGTACATATCCATTCCCAGCAGCAGCGCCACCAGCGGAGAGAGAACAAGCAGCGGCAGGCCGGTCACTACCCAGTGCGCCATCACTTTCGCCAGCACCACGGCCGGTAGCGGCAGCGGCAGCAGCATGAGCTGTTCGAGGCTGCCATCCTGCAGGTCATCGCGGAATAAGCGCTCCAGCGCCAGTAACGACGCCAGCAGTGCCGCAACCCAGATAATCCCCGGCGCAATGCGCGCCAGCAGCAGCGGCTCCGGGCCAATGCTCAGCGGGAACAGGGTGATAACAATCAGGAAGAACCAGAGTGGATTGGCGATTTCCGCGCTATGGCGGAACGCAATGCGGAGTTCAAGACGGAAGATGTGCCACATCATGGCGCAGCCCTCTCGCGGGTCAGCGCAATACGCCGGACGGAATCGGTCGCCACGTTGAGAGGCTGGTGGGTGGTGAGAATAACCATGCCGCCCTGCCCCGTATGCTGGGCCATACGCCGGGTCAGTCGCTCGACGCCATTGACATCAATCGCGGTAAACGGCTCATCGAGGATCCACAGCGTGGCGCGGGTCAGCCACAGGCGAGCCAGCGCCACGCGACGCTGCTGCCCGGCGGAAAGCTGATTCACCGGCATATCTTCATACCCGGCAAGCCCCGCCTGCGCCAGCGCGGACAGACACAGGGCGATATCGCCATCAGGATGGAAGAAGCGCAGATTTTCCAGCGCCGAAAGCCGGTTTTTTATTCCCGGCTGATGTCCGATCCACAGCAGGTCGTGATGGAAATCATCACGCACCCGGTGCAGCGGTTGCCCTTGCCAGCAAACCTCTCCGGCGTCAGGACGCGCCAGCCCGGTGAGCAACCGCAGCAGAGTGGTTTTCCCCGCGCCGTTACCTCCGGTTATCTGCACCCATTCCCCTGCGTTTACGCGAAATGACAGCGCACTAAACAGTATTCTGTCATCCCGCTCGCAGAGCAGTTCTCTGGCTTCAAGTACTCCCACGCGGCAACGTCCTGTTAAAAACCTGGTTTGACTTCGCGCATATCGGGCAGCTTGTGCGCTATCCCTTTATGGCAGTCAATACAGGTTTGTCCCTCTTTCACAGCCTGGTCGTGCATTTTGGCTGCAACGCCTTTCTGAGCCGTTAAATCCATAAACTCGAAGTTGTGGCAGTTACGACACTCCTGCGAGTTATTGTCTTTCATGCGCCGCCATTCGTTTTGCGCCATCGTCAGACGGTGGTCTTCAAACTTTTGCGGTGTATCTATCAACCCCATAGCTTTGGCGTACAGCTCTTTGCTGGCCTTGATCTTACGGATCATTTTCGGGCCCCACTCGTGTGGGACGTGGCAATCAGGGCAGGTCGCTCGCACACCGCTGCGGTTGTTGTAGTGTACGGTTTCCATGTATTCCTGATAGACCGTGTTGCGCATTTCGTGACAGCTAATGCAGAACTCTTCAGTGTTGGCCTTTTCCATCCCGGTGTTAAAGCCGCCCCAGAAAATAATGCCGCCCACAAAGCCGACTAACAGCAGCGTGCCGAGCGCCAGACGGCTGGGACGACGCCACCATCGCCAGACGCGCTTAATCCAGCCGGGTTTACGGTTAGAATTTTCCATAATGGCCTCTTATTTCCCGTAACCTTTTGAGGGTGTGAAGGTGTTTTCGACAATCGGTGCGGCGTCCGCCTGCGGGACATGGCACTGCAGGCAGAAGTAACGGCGCGGAGCCACTTCCGCCAGCACTTTGCCGTCGCTGTCCATAAAGTGCGTCGGACTGATACGCGGCGCGCCGGTGGTACGATAGCTTTCGATACCGTGGCACTGCAGGCAGCGGTTGGTATTGGTCGTCACCTGGTAACCCTCAACGCTGTGCGGGATCATTGGCGGCTGATTAACATAGTTCAACGGCATACGTTCCCGCTCTTTCGGCATGTGAATTGCCCCTTCCTGTGTCCCCGAGACTTCCGGTGACTGGCTCAGATCCACGCCGTTTGCCGCCCAGACGGCCCCACTCACTACCAGCGTCAGCGCCGCCGTCCATCGACTCAGCGCGTTAATCAGGTCACGGTTTTTCATGATTTCGCTCCCGAACTCCATCGTGTTGTTATTGTAAAAACATCCTCAGCACAGACATCCACACAGCGACCGCAGGCCATGCAATCGCGACGGGTCACCTGTACCGGGCTTTGCTCATCCAGCACCGGCGCACGTAGCACATGCGGTTCAGGGCAAACATGAAAACAATCCATACAGCGGTTACATCTCTCGCGTTTATGTGCCGAAACGGTTAACGCCCCTTTGCTTCCCAGCACGCTATAGAGCGCGCCTGACGGGCAAAGGTGCCCGCACCAGCCATGCTCAACGACCAGTAAATCAAATAGAAACAGGGCGATAATCAGCAATATGCCGCTACCGAACCCCATCACCAGGCAGCGCCCCAGCAGAGAGACCGGGTTTATCCACTCCCACAGCAGCGTGCCCGTCAGAGTCGATCCCAGCAGAATGACCACCAGCAGCACGTAGCGGATAGCGCGTGGGAGGACTGCAGACTGATTGAGGTCAAACCTTCTGCGCAGCCCGCTGGCTAAATCGGTGATGGGGTTCAGCAGGCAGACCCAACCGCAAAACACGCGTTTACCCGCAAGGGCATACAGCCCCGTAATGAGGGCGGCCCCCGTTAACGCCACTGCCGCAGGCAGATGCCCGCTGGCCAGGCTTTGCAGGGTAATCAGCGGATCGGTTAACGGCAGGGTATCCAGCAGCAGGCTACTGCTGTAATTGCCACGCAGGATCCACACGCCGAACCACGGGCCGCTGAGAAACATCACCAGCACCAGAAACTGGCTCAGGCGACGCAGTACCAGCCAGCGATGGCTTCGCCACCAGCCTTTTTTTGCCCGCGCCGCACGCCCGGCATCACGTTTACGGTTTGCCATTGCTCCCCTCCAGCCAGCCGAAGCGGTAATGGTGTCCTGCCGCCCCTTTTGCCAGCGACAGCGGCAGAACTTTTATCGCCGGTTGCTCCAGCACGCAGACCTTTTCGCACTTCCCGCATCCGGTGCAGGCATCGCTATGAACGACAGGAATAAACCGTGCGTGCTTACCGGTGCGCAGATTGCGATCCAGCTCCAGGGTGATGGCCTCGTCTATCTTCGGACAGTCGCGATAGCAGACGTCGCAGCGCAGCCCCTGATAATTGAGGCAGCTCTCGTGATCCAGCGGGACCGCCAGCCCCATACGCGAATCGTCGATGGACTCAATCTCCCGCTCCAGCGCGCCGCTCGGGCAGACTCTGGCACACGGAATGTCGTCACACATTTCGCAGGGAATATTGCGGGCGACAAAATAGGGTGTACCGGCCGCCAGCCCGGAGGCCAGCGTCGCCAGTTTCAGCGTGTGATAAGGGCAAGCCTGAACACACTGGCCGCAGCGCACGCAGGTGCTGGCAAAAGCGTCTTCACCGATGGCTCCCGGCGGGCGTAACCGCACCCCGGTTGCGCGTGCGGTTTGCTGCTGCAGCCCCAGCGCCACACCAACGACAGCCAGCCCGCCCGCTGCGCGAATCATATCGCGCAGAAAACGGCGGCGGCCATGTTGGGGTTTTGCCGTCACGCCGCGTTACACCTTCGCCAGCTTCACGGCGCACTTCTTGAAATCCGTCTCTTTAGAAAGCGGATCCGTGGCATCCAGCGTCAGGTTATTCACCAGCTGAGCGGCGTCGAAGAACGGCATATAGACCAGCCCCTGCGGCGGACGGTTACGACCGCGTGTTTCAACCGTCGAGACGACTTCGCCACGGCGGGAAATCACGTTGACCTTATCGCCACGACGCAGGTCGCGGGCCTTTGCATCCAGCGGGTGGATAAACAGGACGGCCTCAGGGAAGGCGCGGTGCAGCTCCGGCACGCGGCGCGTCATGCTGCCGGTGTGCCAGTGCTCCAGCACACGGCCGGTGGAGAGCCACAGGTCATACTCTTTATCCGGTGCTTCTGCCGCCGGTTCAAACGGCAGCGCAAAGATCACCGCTTTACCGTCCGGCTTGCCGTAGAACCTGTAGCTTTCTCCCGCTTTCACATAAGGATCGTGACCTTCGCTGTAGCGCCACTGCGTCTCTTTCCCCTCGACCACCGGCCAGCGTAAGCCGCGTGCTTTGTGGTAATCGTCGAATGGCGCGAGGTCGTGCCCGTGTCCACGACCAAACCAGGCATACTCTTCAAACAGGCCTTTTTGCAGATAGAAGCCCAGTTCGCGGGATTCATCATTAAGCCGATCGTCTGCCAGTTCACTCAGCGGGTATTGCGTAACCGCCGGTGTGGCAAACAGAACCTCGTACAGGGTTTTGCCGCGCAGCGCTGGTTTATCCGCCAGCAACGCTTCCGGCCAGACGTCTTCGGTTTTGAAGCGACGCGCAAACTGCACCAGCTGCCACAGATCGGATTTTGCCTCGCCCGGCGCTTTAATTTGCTGACGCCAGAACTGAGTACGGCGTTCGGCGTTACCGTAGGCGCCTTCTTTTTCCACCCACATCGCCGTCGGCAGGATCAGGTCGGCAGCCAGCGCGCTGACGGTCGGGTACGGATCGGAAACGATGATAAAGTTACGCGGATCGCGCCAGCCCGGCATACGCTCTTCATTGATATTCGGCCCGGCCTGCATGTTGTTGTTACACATCACCCAGTAGACATTAAGCTTGCCGTCTTTCAGCGCACGATCCTGCGCTACCGCATGCAGACCGACTTTCGCCGGGATCGTACCGGTGGGCAGCTGCCAGTGCTTTTCGCAGATATCACGGTGTTTCTCGTTGGTCACCACCATATCGGCAGGCAGACGGTGCGAGAACGTCCCCACTTCACGCGCCGTACCACAGGCAGAAGGCTGACCGGTCAAAGAGAATGGGCCACAGCCAGGCTGAGAGATTTTGCCGGTCAGCAGATGCAGGTTGTAGACCAGGTTATTGGCCCATACGCCGCGGGTGTGCTGGTTAAAGCCCATCGTCCAGTAGGAAATGACTTTCTTTTTCGGGTCGGCATACAGCTGCGCCAGCTGTTCCAGCTGATCTTTCGGTACGCCGGTCATTTCCGCCGTTTTATCCAGCGTATATTCCGCGACAAACGCCTTGTATTCTTCGAAGCTCATGGGCTCAGACGCATCGGAACCCGGATTTTTCGCTGCTTTTTCCAGCGGATGCGTCGGGCGTAAACCGTAGCCGATATCGGTCGCGCCTTTACGCAGATTAACGTGCTTGCTGAAGAAATCCTGGTTTATCGCATTGTTTTGAATGATGTAGTTGGCGATGTAGTTCAGGATCACCAGGTCGCTCTGCGGCGTAAAGATGATGCCGTTATCTGCCAGCTCAAAACTACGGTGCTGGAAGGTGGAGAGTACCGCGACGTTAACGTCGGGATTCGACAGACGACGGTTGGTAATGCGCGACCACAGGATCGGGTGCATTTCCGCCATATTTGCGCCCCACAGGACAAACGCATCCGCATGTCCAATATCGTCGTAGCAGCCCATCGGCTCATCCATACCGAAGGTACGCATAAAACCCACCACCGCTGACGCCATGCAGTGACGTGCGTTCGGGTCGATATTGTTGCTACGGAAACCGGCTTTGAACAGTTTCGCCGCCGCGTAGCCTTCCCATACCGTCCACTGGCCGGAGCCGAACATACCGATAGCCTCTGGCCCTTTTTCTTTCAGCGACGTTTTGAATTTCTCTTCCATCACATCAAAGGCCTGCTCCCAGCTAATCGGAGTGAATTCACCTTCTTTGTGATATTTCCCCTCTTTCATGCGCAGCATCGGCTGCGTTAAACGGTCTTTGCCGTACATGATTTTGGGCAGGAAATAGCCTTTGATGCAGTTAAGCCCGCGGTTAACCGCCGCATCCGGATCGCCCTGGCAGGCCACAACGCGTCCTTGCTGGGTTCCTACCAGCACGCCACAGCCCGTACCGCAAAAACGGCACGGGGCTTTGTCCCACTTAATCGCTTCCTGCTGACCGACGACCGCCCGGGCAACGCCCGGCACGCTTAACCCAGCAGCCACTGCGGCGGCCGCAGCGGCGTTAGCTTTCATAAAGCTACGACGACTAAGTTTCATGCTGTTTCCTCACCTTGCTCATCCTGCTGGTGATAAACCAGCGACACCGCCAGCACGCCCGCAACGTTGCGTACTGACTCGATTGTTTTTATAGCCGTTTCACTTTGCTCAGCTTCAACCACCACGATCAGCTGGCCGCTTTCCACATCGCTCAGCGCCACTTCACAACCCGGAAACGAACTCAATTGCGCAGCGATATCGCTGATATGCTGACTTTTGGCCTGAACGACCAGGCTGCAGACCTGCCAGTTAGTGTCCATGGTGGTACTCCGCATTGATGGCTGATACCGGGCAGATAGCGACACATGCGCCACATCCGTTACAGGCCTGATTGTCGAGCCGGGGTTGATAGATACCGGACAGCGTGGGACGAAAGGTAATCGCCATGGGTTCACAGCCATCCTGGCAGCGGTGGCACTCAACCTGCTGATTTGCCAGGCAGTTTTCGCCGATCGTAACATTCAGATCCCATGCCGCGACGTGGCGCGGAAGAAACAGGGATTCAGGACAGGCCTCTGCGCAGGCATAACAAAAGCTGCACTCTCCCTGTCTGAAATCAACGCTCGGATATCCCCCCTGGCCCCGCCGCAGGATCCGGGTTTCACACGCATGGATGCAGGCATCACAACGAAGGCAACAGGCTAAAAGGTGAGTCTCTTCCCTGCTCCACGGCGGACGTATCCCGTTGCTGGCGCGACGCCAGCTGCCTGTCAACATGCCCCGACGGGATAAATCAACCATCACACTCCCTTGCATAAATGACGCCCTCCTGAGCGGTAGAGCGGCAAGAAAAACCACACCATTTATGAGTAGTTATTTTGGACAGTAAGATATTTTAGGATTAGGTCGAATTGCATACCCCAATCGAGGTAAATGCAGATGCCGGATCAAAAGAGTGTGGGGTTGATGGGGGAAACGAGATTTTGCTGACGAGCCAATGAGTTATGTAGTTTTTTATATAACGAATGCGGATATCTACGAGCGGATCGGCTATTGCACTGGATAAAGCTGATGATCGGGGTCAAGCCATACAACGTGGAATACGTTACCTATGAAAAAACCATGTATGCGACCGTGTTCATTACGAGTTATTGCAAACTGATAGGGCGTAACACTCTGGAATTGCTCGTTAAAGTGGGTAAAACCCTCAGGCTCGGAAGTCGTGTCCCACACAATACAATGCGATTTCAGCGACGCATTTCGGTTTGTCGTAAACTCGAGTAATGTCAGGCTCGATATATCTTTAAGACGCTTAAGTACTTTGCAGAAATAAACCGCTGTCTGCCCGGAAAAACGAAACTTAGCATGTGCGGGATCAATATACTGGAAAGAAAAACTAAGGGTTGTCGCGGTTGAACTGGGCGTTCTGGCAACAATTTTGTTTTCGGCTGCCAGAAGTTTTCCCGCTTTAATCTTCCCTTTAACCATGATTAAGCATCCGTCATGCTGCGGTAGAACTCAGCTGTGACACCTTTATCTATGTCATTCCGGCACGGAGCATCAGATGGAATATCACCGCGAGCCATTAGCCAGGGCTTTTCCTGATGGGTCATCTGTTCCATCTCATAAGCAGAGAACTTGCCAAACACGTTATAGATCTCGTTCAGATGCTCTGAAATATTCTTGGGGAGTTCCGGGCATTGTATTTCACGGACGATAGGCTGCCATTTATAATCAGCAAACCTAATGTAGAGTTCTCGTGCAACAGGACCATGGACCCATGCTTCAAACCGCTCGGGGATCAATTCTTCGCCATCGTTCAATGCCATGTACCAGGCATCAGCATAAAACACCATCTTTTGCAGTTTCAGCGGCGTCATAACATCCCCATGCTCTTGAGCAAAGCAAAGCAGGTGATCCGCTACGCTGTTGAGGGTTGTCACTGCCATTATGCAATCTCCTGCGGTTTGTTTTCGTCTAAAACGGTGTACTACCGTTAACAAATGCATATAACCACGGGTATTGCCCTGCGTAAAATGCCATTTCACGACTCTGCGTGATAGCTCCCTATCCATTGACAAGATGCACAGTACGTTTCATTGAAAATCAGCGATCGTGGTGTAAACCGCCTTATTAAGGCGCAGAAATGTTCCCATTACGGAGAGAGCTTCAGGAGATACGACAAGAAGTAAAAATGGCGCCCCTGCAGGATTCAATATAAACAGCCATGTCAATGTATTTAAATGACATTTTCATGTTCAAAGGTGCGACATGCCCCCCTTTAATGCCCCCAAATGTTCTTGCAACCTGCTTTTAAGCACACTTTTTCATCAAAAATTAGTGCCCATAGGCATTTCGTAATCTTACTGTATGCAAAAGTGTAAAGGTGAATAAAAGTAATTTTATTAATACTCATCTGCCTGCGCGGCGCTGGCTTCTTCCACTGATAGGCGGGTGATAGCATCATTTCGCGGAACCTGTGGCGCCGGACTGTATCGGCGTTAACCGAGCGATCGATTTCCCGGAAATCTGCCGGGGTAAGCTGGTGGCCTTCGTGCTCCAGACTGTCGGCGCTCTGGCTTTTATAATGAAATTTCCAGCACGCCATACGTTACCATCAGTTATTCATCGCAGCCTGGTTAATATTTAGCCATGCCATCGTGCCGGATATCTCTTCTGCAGGACGGTTATTTCACCTGCCGACAAGGTGGCTCTCAGCGCTCAGCTTTTTCATACACAGTTCTTCGCTGAGGGCATATTTAACCGCCATTCCCGGCATCCACCCAGAAGGAATCCCACGACATTTTATGTATCCTTCCTTATTAAGATCGTTAGTAAATATGACGTTAAATAAAATCGTGGAGATAATAATAAACAATAGACCTAATATTATTGCTTTGCCCATATTCTTCTGAAAAACAATATTAGCCTGCCTTCCCTTACCTATAGGATTAACCGACAAAGCAATAATAGGCATGGTTAGCAAAAAGAATAAGATTGAGAAAACAGTAAAAAAAGAAAAAACTATAACATCAGGATATAATAAGTAAGTAATCAGTCTGTTAACTCCAAAGTAAACAGATAGAAATGTTATCAGCAGCAGGCTAATGTCAAAAAAAACAAAAAATAACCGCTTTTTAAAGTTAAATACCTCCATCAAAATCTCCCTGGAATTAGATCTTCTAATTTCTTCCTTAAATATTTTTTTACTTCTGATTCTACAACTCTAACACCTTTCTCCAGCATCTTATCTGCATGCATAGCCCCAAGGTCTATAAGCTCATTACCAGTTTCTTTGGCTTTAATAACAAACTCCTGCTGGGCATGTTCTAAGTAGGAAACAAGTTTATCTGTGATCCCAAACCGATCATCAAGCTCATTAAGTACGATTGAAGTAGCAAGTCCAACGCCAACGACAACAATTAATGGGGCAGAAACGAAAGCCGTGAAAGATATCACTGCGCTTGCTGCTCCCCATGCAATTAGTGATGAGATACCGATTTTTACTATATCTGTAGCCAGCGATCCTATAAACCTGGCAAGGGATGTCGCATCATTTAATATATAATCTATCGTTCTGTATGCTGCAGCCACATAAAATGTCAGACGCGCACCGCTTGTAATTGAATTTCTTAGCCCGTATTTACCGATCCCTACATCAATCACTTTTGGGTTTTTAGCTGCAAAGACGGGCGCGTTAAGTATTGTTCTAATACCGGGATAACCACTCAGCTTTATTAATTCCGTGCCTTTATGGTTAACGTAAATCGTTGCCTTGATGCCAATGCTTCCTAACTGACTGATAACCATTGAGGTTGTCACCACATCTTTGATATTGACGCCATAATTAACCACGATCTGGCCCGGCCCGCTCTGCGTAATGCTGGCCCAGCCCTGTTTATAGGCTCCCCATGACGCCAGCACTTCAAAAATTTCAGTCAGTTCAAGAAGCATTACATCCTGGTTATTCGCTTTCAGCATATTGCGAAGGACTTCATCCGGCAAATCACGGGTGTTACGTAATACCGGATAATCGGGAATAAAATCTGACTCTTTTTTTTCGCCGCTTAAATAGGGAGGGATTTTTACCCTTCTTACCCCCTGCGCGTATTGTTCCGGTTCCACATCCCCGACACTGAATCCTTCAGCCTCCGCAAGACTGAGCCTTGAGCCGACCATGCCATCGCTGTAACCAATAAACTCCTGCGCACCGGGAGAGGCAATAAGGCGGTTTGAACCGTGCGGGCAGCCGCATTCAACCACATCCCCCTCAAGACAGACCGGCTTATTTTCAGCAATAACATTAAATGGTCGGGTCTGGCGAATTACACCTGTGGTGCCGCATTTGGGGCAGGGTGACAAAGAACCGATAAGGGCAACCGGACGACCGTCACAGAACACCGTCAGCGCCCCGTTTTGTACATATCCGCCGGTAGTGGTTTTATCACCAACGGTAATAACCTTCAATTTTACATCCATGTGAATATCCGTCACTGTACATAGAATCGTGGATTTTACGAAAATACTCCATTTGAGGCCACTTTAATCTGATACCGTGCTTCCGGTCGGTTTTCTCTCAAGGTGACGCTAAACCAACTCCTCTTTCATTACTCTCACTGCTCAGAATTTTGTATATATAAGATGAGCAGTGTTGGTTCAGATGGTTATGCCTACCTGGCGCCAAACCATCTGACTGAGCACGCACGGAAAATTGATACCATTTTGGGGGATGATGTCCCAAATATGTCCCACATGGGAAATCAGGAGGAGATGAAAGAAGCGTAATCAATTGATATGAAATGGCGCGCCCTGCAGGATTCGAACCTGCGACCCACGGCTTAGAAGGCCGTTGCTCTATCCGACTGAGCTAAGGGCGCATTTTTATGCGGGAGACACGCATTGCTGCGTGAAACGCCTGGAATTATACGTTCCACGCCTTACGAGTCAATGACTTTGGGGCCACCAGGCGGAGAAGTGCGCGTTTATCGGACAATTGCAGGGGGTAAAATGACGGTTCACGTAAAGAGATACCTGACAGCGCGCCCGGCTTCTGACAAAATATAGCCATCCCCCCGATGAACGTGACAGATGGAATCTTCTCTCTGATGGCAGCAAAGATTATTGACGGTAAAACGATTGCGCAGCAGGTGCGCTCTGAGGTTGCTGAAAAAGTGAAGGCCCGCATTGAGGCCGGAAAACGCGCCCCGGGCCTGGCGGTTGTGCTGGTTGGCAGCAACCCTGCTTCGCAGATTTATGTCGCAAGCAAACGCAAAGCCTGTGAAGAGGTTGGGTTTATCTCCCGCTCTTACGATTTGCCGGAAACCACCAGCGAAGCCGATCTGCTGGCGCTGATTGATAAGCTGAACGGCGATGCCGAAATTGACGGCATTCTGGTGCAGCTGCCATTGCCTGCGGGCATCGACAACGTGAAGGTGCTGGAGCGTATCGCCCCGGACAAAGACGTCGACGGGTTCCATCCGTATAACGTCGGTCGTCTGTGCCAGCGTGCACCGCGCCTGCGTCCTTGTACCCCACGCGGTATCGTGACCCTGCTTGAGCGTTACAATATCGACACCTATGGCCTGAATGCCGTGGTGATCGGCGCGTCTAATATCGTAGGTCGCCCGATGAGTATGGAGCTGCTGCTGGCCGGCTGCACCACCACCGTGACCCACCGCTTTACCCGCAATCTGCGTCATCACGTTGAAAATGCCGATCTGTTGATCGTTGCCGTAGGCAAGCCGGGCTTTATTCCGGGTGAGTGGATCAAAGAGGGTGCTATCGTCATTGACGTCGGCATCAACCGCCTTGAAAGCGGTAAGGTCGTGGGCGATGTAAGCTTTGAAGAAGCTTCCGCACGCGCATCTTATATTACGCCGGTTCCCGGCGGCGTTGGCCCGATGACGGTAGCCACGCTTATCCAGAACACGCTGCAGGCGTGTGAAGAATACCATGACACAGAGGACGCATAAGAATGGCGACATTTTCATTAGGTAAACATCCACATGTCGAACTGTGCGATCTGTTAAAGCTGGAAGGCTGGAGCGAAAGCGGTGCCCAGGCCAAACTCGTGATTGCCGACGGCCAGGTGACCGTTGACGGCGCGGTGGAAACCCGCAAACGCTGCAAAATCATCGCCGGTCAGACGGTGTCCTTTGACGGTAACACCGTAACCGTGACTGCCTGAGTCTTCTCGCCCGGCGGCGTTCTGCCTGCCGGGCGGTTTCTTCCTCCTGGCGTAAATACCCTTATATCCATAACGGTTTATTCTCGATCGACTTCAAATAATCACCAACTCGTCTGGCTGAATGTAAAAATTTAGTTGCGGGTTCGGGCGTGTTCTTAGACGATAAGTAGAACGTTCTACTAGAACGTTCTACTCACAAAAAGAACAGCGCGATTACGCGTCATTAAGGGTTGTCACTCGGGGGAATCAGCATGAGTCTGATATCAGGGTTTGTTAAATCGTTGTCTAAATTATCGATGATTGGCCGCGCGCTGATGCTGCCAATCTCACTACTGCCGGCCGCGGGTCTGCTGCTGGCGTTCGGCGATAAGTTCCATATGCCGCTGATGATGAACGCCGGTGGGGTTATTTTCGATAACCTGCCGATGCTGTTTGCAATTGGCTCGGCGGTCGGACTGGCGTCGGAATCCGGTATTGCCGCGCTCTCTGCTGCGGTCTCGGTGTTTATCACCAATATGACGATCGGCACCGTTCTGGGCATTACACCGGAGATGGCGTCATCTGGCGGAAAATATGCGATGGTCGTCGGCATCCCGACGCTGCAAATGGGCGTCTTTGGCGGCCTAATCTGCGGGATCCTCGCGGCCTGGTGCTATAACCGCTTCCATGCGATGCAGCTCCCGGAGTTCCTCGGCTTCTTCTCCGGCAAGCGTTTTGTCGCCATCGCCACCGCCCTGCTCTCCTTTGTGCTCGGCCTGCTGCTGCCCTATGTCTGGCAGCATATCCAGGCGGGCATCGATGCCCTGTCGGTGATTGTGAACGGCGATAACCAGGCCGCCTCGACCTTTATCTTCGGTCTGGTCGAACGTGCGCTGATCCCGCTGGGCCTGCACCATATCTGGTATCCGTCGTTCTGGTACTCCTTCGGCGACTACACCACCCAGGCCGGTCAGGTGATCCACGGCGATCAGACAATCTGGTTCAAAATGCTGGAAGAAGGCGTTAAATCCTTTAGCAGCGACACCTACCATAACGCCGGTAAGTTTATGCAGGGCGAATTCCCGCTGATGCTGTTCGCACTGCCTGCGGCCTGCCTGGCGATGTACCACGAAGCGCATACCCGCAATAAGAAAATTGCCTCCGGTATTCTGTTCTCCGCGGCGCTGACCTGCTTCCTGACGGGTATCACCGAGCCGGTTGAGTTCACCTTTATTTTTGTGGCGCCAATCCTGTACGTGTTTAACGCCATTATGGCCGGTCTGGCGTATATGACCATGTATCTGCTGGATGCCCATATCGCCAAGTCGTTCTCCGCCGGGCTTATCGACTATATCTCGTTCGGGATCCTGCCGTCGTTTAACGGCTACCAGACCAACTACCTCAACGTGATTATTATCGGCGTGCCGATGGCGCTGATTTACTACTTCACCTTCCGCTTTGTGATCCGTCGCTTCGACGTGAAAACGCCGGGTCGTACCGATGCAACCGCCAGCGCAGATGATAAAACCGATAACGAGCTGGCGACGGAAATTATCGCCCTGCTCGGCGGCGCGCAGAATATCGACTCCGTCGGCTCCTGTATTACCCGTCTGCGTCTGGAAGTCACTGACGGTGAGAAGGTGAATAAAGATGGCCTCAACGGCGTCGGCGCACGCGGCGTGGTCTTCGTCGGCGACAAAGGCGTTCAGGTTATTTTTGGCGCTCGCGCACAGTTTATCGCGCAAACCATGTCAACGATGATGGGCAAATAAGCCTGAGATGGTAAGGTAACGCACGTCCTCCGCACCTGCGGAGGACGTGCTTTTGTGCATACGGATTCAGGGAAGGCATGTGAAGAAAGTCAGCATTATTGATGTCGCAAAAGAGGCAGGCGTATCGGTGTCGACCGTCTCTCTGGTGCTGCGTCAGAAGGGTAAAATCTCCGCAGCCACCATCGACAAAGTGCAGGCGGCTATCCAGAGCCTCGGCTACGTGCATAACGTCGCCGCCGCTAATCTCCGCGCCAATACCTCGAATCTGATCGGCCTTGTCCTGCGTGACTTTAACGACAGCTTTTCCATCAAAGTGATGGCGAGCGTCGTGCAGCATCTTGAAAAACAGGGCTATATGGTGTTTCTCTGCCAGCCGCAAAATGAGGGTGAATCACTGGTCCGCTGCCTGCTCTCCTTTAAACAGCAGGGCGTCGCCGGGGTGATTTATCTCTCTGCGGAAACGGTTGAAACCGCGCTGCCGGAGCCCATCCGCGAATGTGCGCTGCCGCTGGTGGTGGTCTCCCAGTCCCTGCTGAGTGGATCCTGCAACCTGGTGATGCGCGATAACCGCCAGGCCGCCAGCCTTGCGGCGCGTTACCTTATCGAACGCGGACACCGCAGCATCGCCTATATTGGCGGCCAGGGTAACGATTTAATTCGCCAGCAGCGCCTGCAGGGTTTTCACAGCGCCCTGACACAGAACGGGATGATTTTTCGTGACGAAGCCGCGCCCGCCTGCAGCGATGATACCCATGCGGCAAGCCAGGTGACTCGCCAACTGCTGGAAAAGAACAACACCATTACCGCCCTGCTCTGCCACTCGCCTGCGGCGATGATCGGCTGCCTTAACGGTATTCATCAGGTGGGACGCACCGTCGGGAAAGATGTCTTCCTGACCCAGCAGGTCGCGCTGATCGGCTTTGAGGATATGCTGCACGTCAATCTGACGTCACCGTCCTTTACCTATGTCTCGTCGGCCAGCGAAGAGACCGGGCGCCAGGCCGCGGCGTTAATTATCCGCAACCTCAATGAGCCGGGCCTGCAGACCCAGCGCATTACCCTTTCCGGCGAACTGATTATCCGCGAATCGGCCTAGCCGCGACCCACAAACGGCATCTCGTTCGCCATAATGGTCATCTCCAGCACGTTAGTGGAGGCCGGTAGCGCCGCCATCATGGCAATCGCCGCCGCGACATCCGCCACGTCCATCATTGCTTCCGGCTGAATTCTGCCGTCCGCCTGATACACGCCTTTGCGCATCCGCCCGGACATCTCCGTTTCGGCGTTGCCGATATTAATCTGCCCGCAGGCGATATTGAACTTGCGACAGTCCAGCGAGATGGCTTTGGTCAGCCCGGTAATCGCGTGCTTTGATGCGGTATAGGCCGCAGAATAAAGACGCGGGGTCATGGCGGAAATCGAGGCGTTATTAATAATGCGCCCGCCCATCGGCCGCTGAACCTTCATGAGTTTGATCGCCTCCTGCGCACAGAGGAAGCTGGCATGGACATTGACGTTAAACACCCGCAGCCATTCGTCGTAGGTAATCTCTTCGACGGATTTTGCCGGGCTGTTGTTACCGGCGTTATTAAATAAAATATCCAGCCGGCCATAATCCTGCTCGATTCGGGCGAACAGCGCCCTGACGGATGCGGGGTCGGCGACATCGGCGGCGTGCGGAATAAAACGTTGCGGATCGAAGCCCTCCGCGCAGGCGGTGAGTTTCGCTTCATCGCGTGCAACCACCACCACGATATAGTCCATCTGATAGAGGGCTTTTGCCGCAGCGTAGCCAATTCCCTTACTGCCGCCGGTTACCAGTGCTACTTTGGTCATATTCTTTTCTCCATGATAAGTCTCTTGCACGCTACGCCGATCTACAAAGATGTAAACGCGCATCCGCCCGAATTGTGGCGGCAGAATTTAAGCAACGGCATAAGACTGGTGGAGAGCGATGGTGAGGTAAGCCATTCCAATTCACAAAGTTTCCAGACCCTCAGGGGATAATTTCATAAACAACTTGCCTTTCCACCACTATCATATATGATTTATTTTATGATTATGTCAGGGGTGTTTATGAAAATGTTAAGCGTGTCGGATAAGACATACAACAGGCTTGCCAGTCACGCTGCTGGCTTTGAAACGCCGGAAAGCGTTATTGAAAGGCTCCTTGATGCTTATGAGATAGATACAGATCCAGGCTCAAAACCCAAATTAACCTTCATTCCAGAAAATGAGGAAGAGTTCAAAGATAGACTAGTTGAGTCAGGCCGTGCCTATGTTGAACTAAGGATGGAGGATGGTTCCATTGAGGCTGGCGACTGGAAGGTGCATTCGTTTAAAAAAACCTCTAATTTGCGAGCTAATATATGGTCAGGCTATCTTCGAAACTGGGGAAAGAGGGGCATAGTCTCAGCAACTTTTGAGGTTGTGCATTCACCGGACAGTTCTGACAAAATTGTACTATCAGCTCAATATCAAATGTACGTCATCAATCAACACGCCAGCGGCTCGATTACCGTTAAAGTGAATGGAATGGACGCCCGACCAGTTAGACCAAATTTGAGGACAATAGCTGAAGTGCTTGGTGTAAGTATCACAAATTCTAACGGCAATGATCTGAATACTCGCCAACTTGGAGCAGCATTAATTAAAGCAATTAACACTCAGTGAAGATAATGCCGATCGGTTAAGGATCGGCTGACCAACAGAGATGAGATGTCATTTGGTAATGCTCATAATTAAGCGCTAAATACGGTTAATAACTACTAGCAAATGCAAGGAAAAAAACAATGAACCTTAAACTCGTAGTAGCATTGATAGCCTCATTAACTTCAATCAGTACTATGGCGAATGAAGCGGCAAGCTCGAAACCATTGCCACTCCTTTCAAATTCCTACGCTGGCGTTCTTTGCGGCTCTCTTGATGGAGAGCCAGCTGGTGAGAAGTTAGTTTCACAAGGCGTGCAGAACATAAAAATCGCGACTAAACGCTATCAATGGGTTTATCAGCAAGCCGAAGCCAAACGTGTTGCTGTCGCTTACGCGTACAGAGACAGAGACAAAGGCGGTGATTGCCTGGCAAATGTGCAGGACGAATACTGGGCACCGAAAAATCAGTAACCGTCTGACCTGATTCAACTTATCATCTCCGTGAAAAATGGGGGGATCAACGGACTAAAATGCGGTATAAAGCGGCATGAAAATCCCAAACAGAATCCAGCCCCTGGTCGATGATGGCCTGATTGACGACGTGCTTCAACGACTGAAAAGCGGTAAAGAAGCTGACGTTTACACCGTGCTATGCGGTGATAAAGTTCAGTGCGCCAAAGTCTATAAAGAAGCGACGCAGCGTAGCTTTAAGCAGGCGGTGCAGTATCAGGAAGGGCGTAAAGTCCGCAATACGCGTAATGCCCGCGCCATGCAAAAAAGCTCGAAGTTCGGTCGCAAGCAGCAGGAAGAGGTCTGGCAAACGGCGGAGGTTGATGCCTTGTTCCGCCTTGCCAACGCCGGAGTGCGCGTGCCGCAGCCCTATCTGTGCATAGACGGCGTGTTGCTCATGGAGCTGGTCACCGATGCCGATGGCGCGGTTGCGCCACGTCTTAGCGATGTGTCCCTGACGGAAGAAGAGGCCGTTGCTGATTTCCATACGATGATCCGCAATATCGTGCGCATGCTGTGTGCCGGGATTGTGCATGGCGATCTGTCGGAGTTTAATGTGCTGCTTGATGCGCAGGGGCCGGTCATTATCGACCTGCCGCAGGCCGTTGACGCCGCCGCAAACAACCACGCTGAGTCTATGTTTGAACGTGATGTGAATAACATCACCTCTTACTACGGTCAGTTCGCCCCGCAGCTATTGAAAACGCGCTATGCGAAAGAGATCTGGGCGTTATATGAAGACGGAAAATTAACGCCAGAATCCTCGCTAACCGGCCTTTTTGTCGAAGAGCTCCATGATGTCGATATGGATTCGCTGCTGGATGAAATCATTACGGCAGAAGATGAGTTTTACGAACGTCAGCGTGCGGCCAAAGAGCGGGACGATGAGTAAAACTAGCCTCAGAATCAGTCCAACTCCCGCTGGCACTGCTTAACCATCGTCAGTAACTGCCGTTCGGTCTGCGGTTCACTGCGCCCGTAGAAGAGATCGATACTGGTTTGCTTACCGGAAGAGTTCATATCCAGCCACGCAACAACCGCATTATGCTGGTCCAGGAGGTTATACCGCCTGCCACCGCCGGGAAGACGGTCATCCTCAGTGAGACGTAGCGCCTGGCGAATCGCTTCGCTGTCCAGACAGCGGTAGGTCCGATCCATACTGGCTGAAAAACTGGACGTCTTTAGCTGCGGATGCATCCCGACTTTACCCAGGTTAACACAGCCTGAGAGCAGGCTGAGGGAAACAACCAATATCATACGATTAAACATCTTTGCCGCCTTATCATTGATACGCCACCGCGCTGATAATAGCAGCGCGGCGGCAACGGCAAATCAACGAGATTATTTCTTACCGTTCGGCTTAAGCAACTCCCCTTCCTTCAGACGGAACAGCTCTTCATCGCGCGTGGAGTAACGCACGGTGCCGTCGGCCATCAGGTATGCGCCTTCGGTAAAGCCCGCGCCGTTTAAGAAGGGGGCGACGGCGTCGGGTTTGTTACGCAGAGCCGCTTCCAGCGCCAGCAGGGCGTAAGGCGCGATGTTGTCGATATCGGCATAGACATAGGCCGGATCTTCAACAAAGAAGCCGTTCAGTCGACGAGTGTTGATAATATTGTCGGCGACCTTTTCCGCCAGCTGCAGGTAACCTTTATTGCCGGTCGCCTGGGCCAGATCGATCAGGGCAAAGATGGAGTACGGATCGTTATTGGTGGTGTTGAGATCCAGCTTGCTGTTAGCTCCACCCGCCTCGCCGATATCACCCAGTCCCTGTCCACGCGCGATACCGCGAGCCACTTTCCACATCTGCGGGTCCGGTTCCAGCGTCCAGGCCCGGGCGTAGGAGAGCAGGAACTCATTGCCCGCCGGATACGCTTTCAGGACCGATCCTTTCTTGCCGTAGTAGCCGTCACGCTTTAAGACGTAGTCGGTCAGATCGGTGCCGTTGGCCAGCATCGGGCGGAAGGTGTTGTTGCTTTCATCATAGGCATAGCTCGCGAACGCTTTCAGGCCGTCGAGCGTCCATTTTTTGATGTCCGCACCGTCAGCCCCCAGAGACTTCGCCAGCGCCAGCTGCATCAGTGCATTCTCGGAGTAGAGCGTGCTGGTGCGGCCTTTCAGCATCATATTGCCTTCCAGCGCATCCGCACCGAGTTCAGAACCAAACTGGCGCTGAGCGCGGTCGCCATACTTAGAGTGCGTATCCGAGTCGTCGGTGGTTTCCGCCCGCTTGAGCGGCTGGGTAAACTGATACACGCCAAGCCCGGTCTTTTTATCCCGCGGCAGAACATACTGTTCGGCCAGTCGTTTGGCCCAGGTCAGGGCACCGCGCTCGCCGTCATGCTGGTACAGCACGGATGCGGAGTAGATCAGATCATTACCGGCATTCAGGAAGCTCAGCCCTTTGGTGGAGTAGAACGGCGGCTGCTGTTCAAATTCGCTGTCCCAGAGTTTGCCCATACTTTTGCCGTACTCGCCGTGGCGGCTGGTTTCCATGATTTTCCAGTCATAGACATGCGCATTCCAGAACCCGCGAATAAAGTTCGCCGTGGCCGGTTTATTCACCGCAAACATCAGGTCGTAATACGGATAGGCATTTTTCAGCTCGTGGACCATCTCTTTTTCGCTTGGGCCTTCCGGCTGCAGCGTTTTCAGATCGACAAAGCGGTGTCCGCCCCACAGCAGCAGGCCGCTTTTGTCCTGATAGTGGTCGAAGTAGTAGCGCACATTGTCTTCGGCCCGCTTACGATACTTTTCATCACCCGTCAGGTTGCTCAACCCAACCAGCACGCGCATAAAGTTTTGCTGGGCGGAGAAGTTAGAGAGCACCGCCGTTTTCCCGTCGGGGAAAATCCACTCCATTTGCTTCCCTGTGCGCGGATCAACGCCGTTAGCCAGCAGCGGAACGTTGTGATTGTACTTATCGCCAGCTTTATCCAGTACCGTGTCGGCAAAGGTTTTGACGCTGTTAAGACGCTGGCTATCCTGAGCCATGGCAGAGGCTGCACAACACAGCCCAACTGCCAGCGCCAGTCCTGAAATTTTCATGAGTCGCCTCGCTAAAAAAATAAGGATTTCAAATGAAATCCTTATTCGCTTGATGGGATTAACTACACCAGTTATTAGAAGGAGTATTTCACGCCAACACGGTAACGGGTTTGTCTTTCATCCGTCGCTTTGCTACCGGACACATTACCAATAGCCATATACGGCGACCAGTTTTTATCCCACTTATAGGTCAATTTAAAGTCATGGGTCCAGTCGTAGCTCTCGTTATCGGCAATAATAACGCCTGCAGAGTTCGCTTTTTTGTAATCCAGTTCGTAATCCAGTGAATAGTCATTCAGGAATTTAAACGTGAAGACTGCAGTCAGGTTATAACCGTTTTCAGTGGTATCTTTCGCAGTGCCGATATTGCTGTTATTACGTTTGAAATAAGGACGGTAGCGGAGTGACGCGCTCACATCATCAGTAATATTGGCTTTGCCGCGCAGATACGGGCGGTAGTTGTTAGAGGTTGAGCTACTGTCCAGTGAAAAACCGGGTTCAACCTGGAAGGTTTTATTAATTTTATAGACATAGCTGGCGACGACTTCGGTCCCGTTGCTGACGGTCTCATCAAAGGCTTTGTCCTTTTTCTGCCCGCCTTTCCATTTACCTTCCAGCGATAAACCAAAACCGTTAGCAAAACGGTGAGACATCGACAGACGATCTTTATGGTTATTGCCGCCGTTGTCATTGGTTTCATGACGGTAGTCGAAAGTCACCGCATGGGCTGCGATACTGATAAAAGGAACAGTAGCTATTAATAATGAACGCAACTTCATAGTAAAAATCCCCTACGTATTGATAGTTGAAAGGCACATGATGTTCTCTGCAAATATGCAGATAATTTTTAATTTATTTTAAATAACCGAATTGCATAGTATTCCATCATTACGCGAAACAATTCACCGTTCTCGTAATACAAGAATTCATTATTCAATAACAGATCTATGATCGTGCAAACAATTAAGTGGTGTGTGGTGCCGGGTGCCTCCCGGTGAATTAGGTGCCGACCAGCCCAATTCGCCCATAAAAACGAAACATCACTGAGGATTACCTCATATCAGCATGACCCCGCCGCTTAGGGGGATTCACCACACAGAATATTTCGATGCCATTATCAGGAGAAATTCTGATAACCACATGTCTTATCTCTTGCTTTATAAGTTGAAAGTATTAAATCACACGAAACACACTTTTACACAAACTGAAATAGCGTTTTGAGACGGTGATCGGATATTCAATTAAGAAGTGACGGACATCAAATTTGGTTTTATAAAGATGTTCCTAAAAATGACAATAAAAACAAAAACCAATATAATCAGTATGATACACAAGAATGAACAATGGGCACCTGTAATTTATCGCCGCTATTGACAGATTCAGGAAAATATTACGATAAACTTATTCCTGGATAAAAATTCTATCGCGGATTTGAAAATGCAATACACTGAATCCTCTCCTGAGGCGACAGCCCGAGCGGGTCGCCACGGGATGCTCTGGATCACAATATTTAAACGCAACCCTAAACAGAACCTAAACAAGCGCACATATTGTGATTGAACCTCTCGCTGGCATGAACAAAAATCGGATAAAAACGCATAAAAAAGAACCGGATAGTGCCCGTATAAATAAGAATACTATTAGACATTGATACCCTCTGGAGCCCATATGACAATCTATGGAAAGGATCGCTTTTTCATCTGTGGGATTGAAAAAGTGCTTAAGCAGCTGAGCAGCGAGCGGGAAAATCCTTTCAGGCGACACGCCTCTTCTATCTATGTCACAACCGGCATGGATATGATGGAGATGTACAGCCTGTTTTTCTCCCGTCCGCCGGATCACTACGCCATTTTTATCTCTTCCGAACGCTACTTTGATACCCTGAGCCGCCTCTTCCCCGACCTGATAAAACTCTGCCTGTCAGAAACAATGACTGCCGAAGAGCTTCGCCAGTCTCTCCAGGTCATGGGTAAGCTGGCCGAACAGAACCAGCAGCCCGGCTACACGCCCTATCCGTTTAAATTCACCGGTGCCGAGCAGCAAATTATGCGGCTGATCCTGCGCGGCCACTCGCTCGACGATATTGCCCGCATCCGCGGCGTCAGCCCGACGACGGTCAGCGTACAGCGTAATGGGCTGATGAAGCGGACCGGTACCAAGAGCCTGCAGGAACTCTGTTCCTTATACAGCGCGATGCGTGCAGAATGCGGTGAAAATAGCCCAGTCTGGCAGACAGGCGAGCACAGCGCGGCCTGATGTCCGCCGTCCGGCAAAGTGAGAATGGTTATCAACATGATTGATGACGCCAGGTGACGATGGTATCGTATTCCGCGATATCTCCGCTGTTCCCTGGGACTCTCGCTACGTGCAGGTGTGATTTTGGGCGTCAAACAAAATGAAACGACTCTCTCCGCAGCGCTGACGCGGTCTTTTCTGATCGACGATTTCGTTGATATTGGTGAACGTTACGGCATCGACTTTCGCTTTCCGGCCTGGTCGTCATGCCGTCGTTACGCCCAGGATACGCGAGTTGTCGTCCAGGGTGAGGTCGAAGAACTCACCCTCTCCTCCGGCATCTGCCTGACCAATTCCAACGTCCGCGTTCTGCAACCCTATGAAACCACCTCCCTGCACGCCTGCCCGCTGTATATGCTGGTGGTGCTGGAAGGCGCGGTCGTGATTCGCCTCAGCGGGAAAGAGTACGTGGTGCAGGCGGGAATGGCATTCAGCGCCCGGCTCGGCGAGCACCAGACGATGAATGCCAGCCATTCTGCCGACCGTCACCTCAGAACGCTGTCGCTGGGGATCTACCCGGACACCTTTAGCCGCCAGCCGCTGCTGCACTCGCTGTTAGAAGCCTGGGAAGAAAACGGCTCGCCCACTTTTTTATGGCCGGTGCCTGGCTATCTGCTATCGGGGCTGCATCAACCTTTGCATCATGCCCTTGTCGGCCTGCCGCGGCAGATGATGCTGGAGGGCGTCCTGCTCCAACTGCTGGGCCATGGCCTTCAACTGCGCATGCAGGACAGCCATCAGCGGACGCTTCCGCTGGCCGCCCAGCACGGTCGACTGGAGACCATCCGCCAGCTGCTTGAGCAGCATCCGGAAAAAGAGTACTCCCTGAATGAACTGGCCCAGCTGGCGGCCATGAGCTCCAGCAGCCTGCGCAGCAAGTTTCGCCAGGCCTACGGCCATTCCGTCTTCGACTACCTGCGCGACTGTCGTCTGGCCCTCGCCCGCCGCTATCTTCAGCAGGGCTACAGCGTCCAGCAGGCGGCCTGGATGTCGGGCTATCAGCACGCCACCAACTTTTCCACCGCCTTCCGTCGCCGCTACGGCATTGCGCCCAGCGATCTTCGGGACGCCTGATCCCTTTTCCCCGTCCAAAAGGTTCCCTGCTCTCGCCGTTTTTGTCACCGCGCATACGTAAATCGGCACGGCGCATAGCTATCGGCAGCGCGAAAAAGGTAATAATTCTTATTTACAATAATAACGTGCTTTGGAGATTTTCATGTTCGCAAAAACGCGACTGGCGCTAATGATTGGCTGTATTACCAGCGGAGTTAGCCTTCAGGCGATGGCTCAGGATACGCCGACCGCGACCGGCAAGAGTGATACGGTGGTGGTCACCTCGACGGTACAGAGCGGCGCAACCAAACTGGAAACCCCGGATATCGAAACTCCGCAGGCCGTCTCCATCGTCACCCGTCAGCAGTTTGAAGAACAGGGTGCCATCAGCGTGCGCCAGGCCGTCAGCTACACGCCGGGCGTTTTCAGCGACCAGATTGGGGCCTCTAACCGCTTTGACTATATTGTCCTGCGCGGTTTTTCAGACGGTAGCCTGGATAATCTCTATCTCGATGGCCTGAAGATAATGGGCGATACCAATTCCCATAGCTCACTGGTGATCGATCCCTGGTTCCTCGACAGTATTGAAGTGGTTCGCGGTCCGGCATCGGTGCTGTACGGCCGTTCTTCGCCGGGCGGGATTGTCGCCATGAACTCACGCATGCCCTCGTTTGACGCCGGGGGTCAGGTAAAAGTCTTCGCCGGTAACAATAAACAGCGCGGCGCCGCCTTTGACCTCACCGGTCCGCTGGACGATAACGATCGGGTCGCCTTCCGCCTTGGCGGCATGACCCGCTTCGCCGATACCCAGTTTGGCACCAAAGAGGAGCGCTATGCCTTTGCGCCCAGCCTGACCTGGCGTATCACCGACCAGACCCGCCTGGATTTGATGGCCTATATCCACCGCGATCCGGAAGGCGGCAGCCACTCCGGCATGCCCTATGAGGGCACGGTTGTCCCACACGCCGGACAGAAAATATCCAATGGCTTCTTTGAAGGCGAAGACGACTACGACAAGTACGATCGCCGCGAGAATATGGTGGGCTATAACATTGAGCACGCCTTTGACAGCGGCTGGTCCGCGCGCCAGAAGCTGCGCTATCTGCGCACCAAAGTGGAACTAAACCAGGTCTACGCCGCAGGCTGGGCGAATGATACGGATCTAAAACGGGGTTACTCCGGCTCGGATGAGTCCCTGTCCGCCATTACCATCGATAATCAGCTGGACGGCAGCATCGATACGGGCGATATCAACCACCGCCTGCTGGTCGGCGTCGACTACCAGCGCCGTAGCAACAATACCAACGGCTATTCCGGTGATTTCCCGGCGATTAATGCCTTTAAACCCATTTACGGGGCTGAACCTCTGGGTTCCATTACCCGCTACGCCAGCGAAAAACACAAGCTGGATCAGACCGGGGTCTACGCTCAGGATCAGCTCTCCTGGGATCGCTGGCGTCTGACGCTCGGCGGCCGCTATGACTGGGTCAACGTCACCAACGTCAATAAACTCGACGGCACCCGCGATACGATCGATCAGGGCAACTTCAGCAGCCGTGCGGCCCTGCTGTATTTATTCGATAATGGGTTTGCGCCCTACGTGAGCTACTCCACCGCCTTTACGCCCACCAGCTTTGTTGATGAAAACGGTAAAATCCTCGACCCGATGGAAGGCAAGCAGTGGGAAGCGGGGATGAAGTACGAGCCGGAAGGCTCTGACACCCAGTACAGCGCGTCGGTATTCCGCATTAACCAGACCAATGTCGCCACCAAAGACGATCCGGATGACCCGTACCGCGCCATCGGAGAGATCGAATCAAAAGGGGTGGAGCTGGAAGCGGTGGGTAATCTGACGGATAACCTGCGTCTGCAGGCGGCCTATACCTACACCGACGTGCGCTACAAAAAGAGCGGCCCGAAAGAGCAGGGTCGCCGCGCGATATATGCCCCGCGTAACCAGGCCAGCGCCTGGCTGAGCTACGATGTGAAAAACGGCCCGCTGAACGGACTGACCGTCGGCTCCGGCGTGCGCTATGTCAACGGCGTAGCCTCGGATCGCGCCAATACGCATACGCTGCCGTCCTACACGCTGATGGATCTGGCGGTGGGCTATGACCTGTCGAACGTCGGTCTGAAAGGGCTGAACGCACAGCTTAACGTCAATAACCTGACCGATAAGCGCTACGTATCGACCTGTAACTCTCTCTCCTACTGCTACTTTGGTGCCGAGCGCAGCATCGTCGGCAGCCTCTCGTACAGTTTCTGATGACGCTATCCCGGTCGGGGTTTGACCCCGGCCGGATGCCCCGCTTATCACTTTCCCAAACAAAAATCCGTTGCCAATCAGGCACACACAAAAAACCGCACCGGGCGTTGTAAGGCTTCAGCGCTGGCCGCCGATATTAAAGGCGAATGTTACTAAATTGATAACAGGTGTGGAGCAGTCTATGGGTTTAGCGACCTTTTCTCAGCGTAAGATGAAAACCAGAACACTGATGTTGGTATGCAGTTTTTTAACCATTTCGGTCGGTTTTATCGTCACTATTGGACTGCTTACCTGGCAGTCCATGTCGCAGCAACAGGATGTCGCTGGCAAGTATCTGCAACAAATCGGTCAGACACAGGCGCTGGTGGTTCAGCGTAAGCTGGATGCCGCACTCTCCGCCGCCCGGGATCTGGGTAACAGCGCCTGGTCGCTCAGACAGGCAGGATTAACCGAACGTAAAGGGCTGGATCGGCTGCTGACCGAGTATCTGCGCCAGCACGAGGACTTTCTCTCCATGTCGCTGACCTTCGAAGCCAACGCTTTCGACGGCAGGGATAGCGAGTTTGCCGGCCAGCCGGAGCAGGATCCCGCCGGCCGCTATGCCCGCTATATCGACCGCGACGGGAGCGGAAACCCGGCGCTGCATAATCTTACCGACTATGAAACGGCGGGCAGCGGCAACTACTATCTGCTTCCCCGCCAGCGCCAGCGCGATGTGATTATTGAACCCTATATCTACCCCTACAACGGGGTGGATGTGATGCTGACCTCCATTGCCGCGCCGATTATGCGCGACGGCAAGTTTATCGGCTCGGTGACCTCCGACTTCTCGCTGCAAACCCTGCAGCAGACGATTGGGCAGATCCGGCCGTGGAACGGCACCGGCTACGCGCTGCTGCTGTCCGCAGACGGCAAGGTGGTATCCAGTCCGGATGCGGCCAGTATCGGAAAACCCTTTACCGGCAGCGTGGCGTTTAACGGCGTCAGTCGCTACGACGATCCGATCCTCAAGGAGCCCGCGTTTATCCTCTGGCAGGCTATCGACGTCGGCAACAGTGAAACACCGTGGAAGCTGGCGATCGTCACGCCGGTTAGCGTGGTAATGGCGCAGACCTGGCAAAATATTCTCTGGGCAGCCTGCCTGATGGTCATCAGTATTCTGGTGGTCAGCGCTATCGTGGCCGGTGTCTTCACCCGCAATGTGGCCCGCCCGGTTGGCGGTGAGCCGCTGGAAGCGGCGCAGATTGCCCTCGCCGTCTCGACCGGCGATCTCGGCAGTGCCATCCCGGTGCAGAAAAACGACCGGATCAGCATCTTCTATGCGCTGCATACCATGCAGTCACAGCTGCACCGGATGGTCAGTAATATCACCGATGCGACAACCTCGGTCCGCGCCGGTAGCAGTGAAATTGCCGCCGGTAACCTCGATCTCGCCGCCCGCACCGAGCAGCAGGCGGCCGCCATTGAACAGACGGCCGCCAGCATGGAAGAGATCTCCTCCACCATCCGTAACAATGCTGAAAACGCCCACAAGGCAACGGACCTGACGCGCAGGGCCGCGCATATTGCCGGTGAAGGAGAGTCGCTGGTGGGAGAAGTGGTCGATATCATGACGCGGATTAATACCAGCTCGCAGAAAATCAGCGACATCAACAGCATCATCGACGGGATTGCGTTCCAGACCAATATTCTGGCGCTAAACGCCGCGGTGGAAGCCGCTCGCGCCGGTGAACAGGGTCGCGGTTTTGCGGTGGTAGCCGGTGAAGTACGAAACCTGGCCCAGCGCAGCGCCAGCGCGGCGAAAGAGATTTCCGGCCTGATCGGTGAATCCTCCGCCCGCGTCAGCGAAGGGGTATCGCTGGTCAACAACACCGGTGCGATGATGAAGCAAATTATCGAGGCCGTCTCCGCCGTCAATCTGGTGATTAACGAGATTGTTCAGGCGCTGGATGAGCAGAGTCAGGGCATTAACCAGGTGAATATCGCGGTCAATGAGATGGATGGCACGACCCAGCAGAATGCGTCACTGGTGCAGCAAATTTCCGCCGCCGCCTCCTCGCTTGAGGAGCAGGCGAAAGTGCTGGAAGAGAGTATCGTTTTCTTCCGCCTGAACGGTCTGCAGGCCGGGTAATACAGCCGGGCCGTCCGCTAAACCGGACGGCCCGACGATGGCCTTAGTCTTTTGTCTGCACCCAGAACGCATGGATCAGACCCGGAATATAACCCAGCAGCGTCAGCAGGATGTTAAGCAGGAATGCCCCACCAAACCCCTTACCGAGCAGCACGCCCAGCGGGGGGAGAATAATGGTAAATACGATACGCCAGAACCCCATAGCACCTCCCTGGAAGCAATTAGCGTGTTGTAAAAAAAAGAGAATTTCACTTTAAGCATAGTCGAAATGCCTAAAGCAGCCAGCCGTTTACGCTCTTTTACCTTCTGCTGAATGAGGTGAACGCTACTCCTTGATTGGTACGGGCTTGTACCGGCAGCCCTCGCTGCACTACAGTGAGAGTTCCGACAAAAAGAGGAGACAATCATGAGTACATTTTCACCAGGCGATCTTGTCCAGCCGCGGATGGGCGGACCAAAATTAAAAGTCGTGGAAGTTCATGACGATCGGATCGTCGCCGTACCGGCTGCGAATGAACAGGGTGCACCCCTGACGTTAAAAGCCGACGACGTGACCCTTTATAAAGAAGACGGTGATTTTGGCGTCTGCTGATATCACAGGGTGAGGAGACGACGCTCCTCACCGTCCCACGTTAAATAAGAAAATCTTCCAGCGATTTTCCCTGTCGCAGCGCTTTGGCAATGGTTTTTGGCGTTCTTCCCTGGCCGGTCCAGGTTTTCGTCATGCCGTTAATATCGACAAAACGATATTTTGCCGGGCGAGGCTTGCGCGGGCCGCCTCGTATTGCGCCACTCCCTTCACCGTATCCGCCCAGCAGCTCTTGTGGATGGATGCCCTCAGCCTGTATCAGCCTGAGCCACTGCTCTATCTTTTCACCGCGCTGAGCAGACTGATGCTGAAGAAGACGCTCTTCTTCCCGTCGTTCATCAATCACCGTCCGCAGTTTCTGCAGGAGTTCGATGAGTTCCTGCGAGGAAAACTGGCGTGCCAGGGCGCGTAGCGCACGTATACTATTAAAATTCTGAAGTTTCACACTCATAATTATTAACCAATCCTTGTTAAACACGAAATAAAAAAAGAAAACGCAGCTTAATGTATTTCAAACTTTATTTCCAGCAACCCTTAACCCATCAAAATATATTCAATAATGCCGGTGAATGCTTATTTCATAAAGAATAAAATAATGAATAAAAGTCATATAAGGTGAACAGGATAATAAGGCATGGATCATCTTCTGGCTGGCAAGGCTTAATATTGGTGTTTTATGCTGGCTTAATGCCGACATCAGCAGTAAAAATCCCGCAAGCCTGACTTCTCGCCCGATCTCCACTGCGTCTGTCAGGTTTCCCGACCAAATAATGCAACACATTGTATTTTAAACAATTTAAACCCTTCAAAACAAAAAATAGCGAAATGAGCAAAAAACAAACGGTAACAGAGGATTTTATAGATAAAAAAGCATCAAATAAAAATTTTGAGCTAGTTGCCAGTTTATATGCAGAGATATAATCTACACGCAAAGAAAAATGCAACCCAAATCGCTAAATAAGCACTTCTTCAGGCTTATTCTCTAAGGAGCATCAACATGTTTTCTTCGCAGTCGCGCCTGCGTCATGCGGCAGCAGACACCTTTGCCATGGTGGTCTACTGTTCTATCGTCAACATGCTGATCGAAATTTTCCTCTCCGGAATGTCCTTTGAGCAGTCACTTTCATCACGACTGGTGGCCATTCCCGTCAATATTATTATCGCCTGGCCCTACGGGATGTATCGCGACCTGATTATGCGCCAGGCCCGCCGCCTGGCTCCGGGTGGCTGGATGAAAAACCTGGCGGACGTGCTGGCCTACGTCAGCTTTCAGTCGCCGGTCTATGTCGCCATTCTGCTGGTCGTCGGCGCCAGCTGGCAGCAGATCGCCGCCGCCGTCACCTCGAACATCGTTATTTCAATGATGATGGGTGCGGTATATGGCTATTTTCTCGATTATTGCCGTCGCTTATTCCGGGTCAGCAAATATCATCAGGCCAGCATCTGAACCACGGCGACTGGCAATAAGCCAGTCGCTGAATTACTGCATCTCGCCAAACAACCCGTGAAGGAAACGCTCCAGCGCCATACGTGAACTGAAGCCGTGAGCGACCCCATAATGCTCCTGAGCCTCGCCGCCTAAATAAAGCGGAAAGTGACGATAGTGATCGCAGGTTTTAATATCAGAGGCCGGTTCCGCCAGAGACTGGCTGCGCTCTTTTAGCGTCGGGTGAATGATTAACGCCGTGCGCCCCATTCGCGCCTCGCGATTCACATAGACATAGTTCTCCCCACGGCGGTAGCCATAGGTTTTTTGGGTTACCGCATCGATGGTAAAGCCCACCTTTTCCAGAACGCGCGCCACCTCATCGGGTCGTAAATACATAGTGATTCCTCATCATCTTTTACAGCCCCGCAACCTTACAGTATTCGGCAATGAGGCGGCTTTCAGAAAAGTCCATAAACACATTCTTCGGCAGGAAGAGGCCCACAGAGGATAAAAACGTGGTCTAAACTAAAAGTCTCATCGAAATCAAGGGAGGAATTTATGTTTAACAGACCGAACCGTAAAGACGTCGATGACGGTGTGGAAGAGATCCACAATGATGTTAGCCAGTTAGCCGATAGCCTGGAAGATGTGCTTAAGTCCTGGGGCAGCGATGCCAAAGAGGAAGGGGAAAACGCCCGCCGCAAAGCGCAGGCGCTCCTGAAAGAGACCCGCGCCCGACTGCATGGCCGGAACCGGGTACAGCAGGCAACGCGTGATGCCGTTGGCTGCGCGGATACCTTTGTCCGTGAACGCCCCTGGTGCAGCGTCGGCGCGGCAGCGGCGGTCGGTATTTTCCTCGGCGCGCTGCTTAGCCTGCGCCGCTGATACCGGTGATAGATAAAAAAGACCTGTGGGCTTCGGCTCACAGGTTTTTTTATGCTATCGCACGAACGAGCTTTTCCACCGCCTGTTCCACCATTTCCGGCGAAGTCAGATTGGTAAAGGAGATCAGCAGTCCCCTGTGCCCGCGTGGCTCTATCTGCCAGTCGCTCAGCGCCTGAACCGACAGTCCGGCCTCTCTGGCGCGTCGGGCACTCTCCCGATCGTCGGCCTCTACGTCCACCCTTAGCTGAATCCCCCCCTGCTGCTCAACGCAGCACAAACCGTGCGCGGTCAGCGCTTCCACCAGCCATCGGTGCCGTAAGGCGTAGCACTGGCGCATTTTTTTCAGATGCCGCCAGAAATGCCCCTCGGTAATAAAATCCGCCAGCGTCTGCTGCCAGAGCAGCGGCACCGTACAGGCGCTCAGCGACGCCCGTTGACGAAAGGCATTGACCAGCGGCGCAGGCACCACCAGCCAGGCCGTGCGTACGGCAGGAAACAACGATTTGCTGAACGTCCCGGCGTAGATTACCCGCTGCGGGGCATCCAGGCTTTTTAGCGGCGGCAGCGGTTTTCCCTGATAGCGAAATTCACTGTCGTAATCATCTTCGATGATCCACGCCTGGCGCTGTGCGGCCCAGTCAAGAAGCGCCCGACGGCGCGAAACCGACAGCGCCACGCCCAGCGGGCTTTGATGTGCGGGCGTCAGCAGGGCAAAGCGCGCCTGCGGGTAGCGGGCAATTCCCGCCGCGATATCCATTCCCTGCGCGTCAACCGGCACCGGGTTAAGGGCGATCCCCTGCCCCTCGATAACCGGTCTGATCAGGGGAAAACCGGGATCTTCCATCCAGATACCGTCGCCCGGCGAGGCCAGGGTTTGCAGGATCAGCGTCACCGACGCGGCATAGCCGGAGGTAATAAAAATCTGCTCCGGCTGGCAGTCAATGCTGCGGGAAAAACGCAGATAGTCGACGATGGCCTGCCGCAGTATTCGCTCCCCGCAGACATCGCCCAGGGCCAGGTCGTAGCGCGACTGGGTACGCAGGCGGCGTCCCATCACCCGCGCCCAGAGCGCACGCGGGAATCTGTCCAGCGCGGGTAGCCCGAGCTGAAACGGCAGAAGACCGGGGTCTTCACCGGCCAGCGCGGTGGGTGGACTTGCCTCGTGCCGGACCGCCAGCGTCTGACTGACAAAGGTCCCGGCCTGGCCGCGTCGCACCAGCCAGCCCTGGGCCACCAGCTCCCCGTAGGCGCTCTCCACCGTCGCCCGCGATACGCCCAGCTCCTGAGCCCAGGTACGGCTTGAGGGCAAACGGCTACCGGGCGTCAGCTCGCCTTTCTCAATGGCTTCTTTAATCTGCCGGGCGATTTGCCGGTAACGGGATAAGGCCGGGATGTCCATATGGTCTGCTTTTTTTGTTAAAAGATGGCACTGATTAGCAGTCCATTATAGTGCTACATTGCCCGCAAATTCACGAGGAAACCCACTATGACCCTATTACGCCAGCCCTACTACGACCTCTCACCGGAGATCTACAACGCTTTTGTGCAGGCTAAAAAAGCCGTGGAGAAGTGCTCACTTGATAACACCCTGATTGAGCTGATCTATCTGCGCGTGTCGCAAATTAACGGCTGTGCTTTCTGCCTTGAGATGCACAGCAAGGCGCTGCGCAAAGCAGGCGTTGAGCAAACGAAGCTGGATGCGCTGGCAGGCTGGCGCGTCAGCCACCATTTTGATGCGCGGGAGCAGGCGGCGCTGGCCTGGGCCGAATCCGTCACCCATATCGCCGACACCCATGCGCCGGATGACGTTTACCTGCCGCTTGCGGAGCAATTTAGCCCGGTTGAAATCAGCGATCTGACCTTTGCCATCGGCCTGATGAACGCCTTTAACCGCCTCGCCGTCAGCATGCGTATGTAATTTCGATATAAAACAGTCCCTCCCGCTGTGCGCAACAGCGGGAATCAGGCCCTGGTAAAATTCCCATATCTTGTATGGTTGAAACTTTTTTCAACTACATCTAGTATTCTCTTCAGCAGGCAACACACAACCCGACGCGACCACTCGCGGCGTTCTCTTATTCTAGATGGAAATACGAATCATGCGCATTACTATTTACACTCGAAATGACTGTGTTCAGTGCCACGCCACCAAACGGGCGATGGAAAGCCGCGGATTTGAATTTGAGATGGTCAATCTGGATCTGGTTCCGGAAGCCGTCGATGAGTTACGTGAGATGGGCTTCCGCCAGTTGCCGGTCGTCGTTGCCGGGGAAACCCGCTGGTCCGGCTTCCGTCCGGATATGATCAATCGCCTGACGACGGCACCGAGCGCCGCCAGCGCATGAGTATCCTCGTCTACTTCTCCAGCAGCTCTGAAAATACCCACCGCTTTATCACGCGTCTGGGGCTGCCGGCGATACGTATCCCGCTCAACGAGCGCGAGCGTATCCGGGTAGACGAGCCCTATATTCTGGTGGTCCCGAGCTACGGCGGCGGCGGAACCGCAGGCGCCGTGCCGCGCCAGGCGATCCGTTTTTTAAACGATCCGCATAACCGCCAGCTGATCCGCGGCGTGATCGCCGCCGGTAACCGCAATTTTGGCGATGCGTACGGACGCGCAGGTGACGTTATCGCGCAGAAGTGTGCGGTCCCTTATCTGTACCGCTTCGAGCTGATGGGTACACAACGTGATATTGAAAACGTGCGTAAAGGAGTGAGCGAATTTTGGCAACGACAACCGCAGAACGCGTGACGCAGTCCGCACCGGACTTCCACGCGCTGAATGCCATGCTGAATCTGTATGATGCAGAGGGCCGCATTCAGTTTGAGAAAGACCATCAGGCGGTTGACGCCTTCCATACCGCGCACGTGGTGCCGAATACCGTGACCTTTGCCAGCCAGGATGAGCGGCTCAACTGGCTGATTGCCGAAGAGTACTACGACGCAAACGTGCTGGCACGCTATGACCGCGCATTCGTGGTCGACCTGATTGCGGAGGCACACGCCAGCGGTTTTCGCTTCCAGACATTCCTTGGCGCATGGAAGTTTTACACCAGCTACGCGCTGAAGACCTTTGACGGTAAGCGCTACCTTGAACACTTCCAGGATCGCGTCTGCATGGTGGCACTGACCCTGGCCCAGGGCGATGAACGTCAGGCCTTGCAGCTAATGGAAGAGATGCTCTCCGGCCGTTTCCAGCCTGCGACCCCAACCTTCCTTAACTGTGGTAAAAAGCAGCGCGGCGAACTCGTTTCCTGCTTCCTGCTGCGCATTGAGGACAATATGGAGTCCATCGGCCGGGCGGTGAATTCCGCCCTGCAGCTCTCCAAGCGCGGCGGCGGCGTGGCTTTCCTGCTGTCGAACCTGCGGGAAGCCGGTGCGCCGATTAAGCGTATCGAAAACCAGTCCTCCGGGGTGATCCCGGTGATGAAAATGCTGGAAGATGCGTTCTCCTACGCCAACCAGCTGGGTGCGCGTCAGGGCGCGGGCGCGGTCTATCTGCACGCTCATCACCCGGATATTCTGCGTTTCCTCGATACCAAACGTGAAAACGCCGACGAAAAAATTCGTATTAAAACCCTGTCGCTGGGCGTGGTGATCCCGGATGTCACCTTTAATCTGGCGAAAGAGAATGCGCAGATGGCGCTGTTCTCCCCCTACGATGTGGAGCGCCTCTACGGCAAACCCTTCGGCGATATCGCCGTTAGCGAACTGTACGATGAGCTGGTCGCCGACGAACGCGTCCGTAAAACCTGGATCAGCGCCCGTGATTTCTTCCAGCGGCTGGCGGAAATTCAGTTTGAATCCGGCTATCCGTACATCATGTACGAGGATACGGTTAACCGTAGCAACCCGATTGCCGGGCGCATCAATATGAGCAACCTGTGCTCGGAAATTTTGCAGGTTAACAGCGCCACCACCTACGACGAGAATCTGGATTATGCCGACACCGGCCACGATATCTCCTGCAACCTCGGTTCGCTGAATATCGCCCATACCATGGACTCGCCCAATTTTGGCCGCACCGTCGAAACCGCCATTCGTGGCCTGACCGCAGTGTCGGATATGAGTCATATCCGCAGCGTGCCGTCGATTGAAGCCGGTAACGCCGCCTCTCACGCCATCGGCCTGGGGCAGATGAACCTGCACGGCTACCTGGCGCGGGAAGGTATTGCCTACGGCAGTGAAGAGGGGTTAGATTTCACCAACTTCTACTTCTACACCATTACCTGGCACGCCCTGCACACCTCGATGCTGCTGGCGAAAGAGCGCGGCCAGCGCTTTGCAGGCTTCGAAAACTCCCGCTACGCCAGCGGCGAGTATTTCGCACAGTATCTGCAGGACGACTGGCAGCCGAAAACCGCCAGAGTACACGAGCTGTTCGCCCGCAGCGGCATTACCCTACCGACGCGCGAGATGTGGCAACAGCTGCGCGAGGAGGTGATGCAGCATGGCATCTACAACCAGAACCTGCAGGCGGTGCCGCCCACCGGCTCGATTTCCTATATCAACCACGCCACATCGAGCATTCACCCGATCGTGTCGCGCGTTGAAATCCGCAAAGAGGGGAAAACCGGCCGCGTCTACTACCCTGCTCCCTTTATGACTAACGAGAACCTGCACCTCTATCAGGATGCCTGGGATATCGGGCCGGAAAAGATCATCGACACCTACGCCGAGGCAACGCGCCACGTCGATCAGGGACTCTCCCTGACGCTGTTTTTCCCGGATACCGCCACCACCCGCGATATCAACAAAGCGCAGATTTACGCCTGGAAGAAAGGGATTAAAACCCTCTACTACATTCGCCTGCGTCAGCTGGCGTTAGCCGGTACCGAAATTGAAGGTTGCGTGTCATGCGCGCTGTAAGGAGATAAGGAATGGGCCATTTAACACGCGTCAGCGCCATTAACTGGAACAAGATCCAGGACGATAAAGATCTGGAAGTGTGGAACCGATTGACCAGCAACTTCTGGCTGCCGGAGAAAGTGCCGCTGTCCAACGATCTTCCTGCCTGGCAAACGCTCGGCGAAACGGAACAGCGGCTGACCATCCGCGTCTTTACCGGCCTGACGCTGCTCGACACCATCCAGAATAGCGTCGGCGCGCCGGCATTGATGGCGGACGCGCTGACGCCGCACGAAGAGGCGGTGATGTCGAATATCAGCTTTATGGAAGCGGTACACGCCCGCTCCTACAGTTCGATTTTCTCCACCCTCTGCCAGACCAAAGATGTGGACGCCGCCTACGCCTGGAGCGAAGAGAATGGCCCGCTGCAGCGCAAGGCGCAAATCATCCTTGAGCATTACGCCGCCGACGAACCGCTGAAAAAGAAAATCGCCAGCGTGTTTCTCGAATCTTTCCTCTTTTACTCCGGCTTCTGGCTGCCGATGTACTGGTCCAGCCGCGGTAAACTGACCAACACCGCGGATTTGATTCGCTTAATCATTCGCGACGAGGCGGTACACGGCTATTACATTGGATATAAGTACCAGAAGGGGCTGGAAAAAGTCAGCGATGCCAAACGCGAAGAGCTGAAAAACTTCGCCATGGATCTGGTGATGGATCTCTATGACAACGAACTGGCCTACACCGAAGATTTATACGCCGGGACCGACTGGCTGGAAGATGTCAAAGCCTTCCTCTGCTACAACGCTAACAAGGCGCTGATGAACCTGGGCTATGAGGCGCTCTTCCCGCCGGAAATGGCCGAGGTCAACCCGGCCATCCTCGCGGCGCTGTCGCCGAATGCCGATGAAAATCACGACTTCTTCTCCGGCTCCGGCTCCTCCTACGTGATGGGCAAGGCGGTCGAAACCGAGGACGAAGACTGGAACTTCTGACGCTCGTTTTTAACGCCCTTTCTTAAAAAAAGAGGGCGTTTTTTATATTCCTCAAAACCAAAAAGAATCAGCAAATATCGCCCCACAACCTGGCCATAATTAGCACAACCTCTACACTGTAATTTACCTGCCATATTCGTCTGAATCATCACAATTCAGACGAAATATTGCTGCCTGAAACAAAAAATATCAGCATAAACACACCGGCGCTCAGCCCTTATATCATGGGGGCTTCCGCCGACTTCCGCATCCGCACAGGCCGCAAACACAGGAAATTGAGGGTTGTCACAGTCTCATATTATGCTAGGGTATATCCAGTTAACTATTTTCATCAGGTAATTTATCGACATAATAAATAACAGGAACCTTTCTATTGCATGGCAATTAAATTAGAAATTAAGAATCTATATAAAGTATTTGGAGAGCACCCACAGCGCGCCTTCAAATATATTGAAAAAGGACTTTCAAAAGAACAAATACTGGAAAAGACGGGGCTATCGCTTGGCGTTAAAGACGCCAGTCTGACCATTGAAGAAGGCGAGATTTTTGTCATCATGGGGTTATCCGGATCAGGAAAATCCACCATGGTTCGCCTTCTCAATCGCCTGATTGAACCCACCCGCGGACAGGTACTGATTGACGGCGTCGATATCGCCAAAATCTCCGATGCCGAACTCCGCGAGGTGCGCAGGAAGAAGATAGCCATGGTGTTCCAGTCATTTGCCCTGATGCCGCATATGACGGTGCTGGATAACACCGCCTTCGGTATGGAGCTTGCGGGTGTGCCCGCAGCTGAACGCCAGGCAAAAGCGCTGGATGCGCTGCGTCAGGTTGGGCTGGAAAACTATGCTCACGGCTATCCGGATGAACTCTCTGGCGGTATGCGTCAGCGTGTGGGTCTGGCACGAGCGCTGGCGATCAACCCCGATATTTTATTGATGGACGAAGCTTTCTCCGCGCTCGATCCCCTGATCCGTACGGAAATGCAGGATGAGCTGGTGAAGCTGCAGGCTAAACACCAGCGCACCGTGGTCTTTATTTCCCACGATCTCGACGAAGCCATGCGTATCGGCGATCGCATCGCCATTATGCAAAACGGCGAAGTGGTGCAGGTCGGTACGCCTGACGAAATCCTCAACAACCCGGCCAATGACTACGTTCGCACCTTCTTCCGCGGCGTCGATATTAGCCAGGTCTTTAGCGCCAAAGATATTGCCCGCCGTAGCCCGGTTGGCCTGATCCGTAAAACGCCAGGCTTCGGTCCGCGTTCGGCGCTGAAAATGCTCCAGGATGAAGATCGTGAATACGGCTACGTTATCGAACGCGGCAATAAGTTTGTCGGCGTTGTCTCGATTGACTCTCTGAAGGCAGCCCTGGATCAGAGCCAGGGTATCGAGTCCGCGCTGATTGACGCCCCCATTGCGGTGGATGCGGAAACTCCGCTTAGCGAACTGCTCTCCCACGTCGGCCAGGCTCCCTGTGCGGTGCCGGTTATCGGGGAGGAACAACAGTACGTTGGCATTATTTCAAAACGCATGCTGCTACAGGCTTTAGATCGCGAGGGGGCAAACAATGGCTGATCAATCCAATCCGTGGGGAACCACAGAGGCGGCGGATAACGCCGCCCAGTCCGCCGATGCCTGGGGCTCGCCGTCAACGGCTGCACCGGCCGACGGCGGTGGCGCAGACTGGCTCACCAGTGCGCCTGCACCGGCACCAGAACACTTCGATATTATGGACCCGTTCCATAAAACGCTGATCCCCCTCGATAGCTGGGTAACCCAGGGGATCGACTGGGTGGTGGTGCATTTCCGCCCGCTGTTCCAGGGGATCCGCGTCCCGGTGGATTATATCCTGACCGGCTTCCAGCAGCTGCTGCTGGGGATGCCCGCGCCGGTGGCGATTGCGCTTTTCGCGCTTATCGCCTGGCAGTTCGGCAGCGCGGGAATGGGTATCGCAACGCTGATTTCACTGATTGCCATCGGTGCCATTGGCGCCTGGTCCCAGGCGATGATTACCCTGGCCCTGGTACTGACCGCCCTGCTCTTCTGTCTGGTGATCGGTTTACCGATGGGGATCTGGCTGGCGCGTAGCCCCAGAGCGGCAAAAATTGTGCGGCCGCTGCTGGACGCCATGCAGACCACGCCGGCGTTTGTCTATCTGGTGCCCATCGTCATGCTGTTTGGTATCGGCAACGTCCCGGGCGTGGTGGTGACCATTATCTTCGCCCTGCCGCCGATTATCCGCCTGACGATCCTCGGGATTAACCAGGTCCCGGCCGATTTGATCGAGGCCTCCCGTTCGTTCGGCGCAAGCCCGCGACAGATGCTGTTTAAAGTGCAGTTACCGCTGGCGATGCCGACCATTATGGCGGGCGTCAACCAGACGCTGATGCTGGCCCTCTCGATGGTCGTTATCGCCTCGATGATCGCCGTCGGTGGGCTCGGTCAGATGGTACTGCGCGGCATTGGTCGTCTCGATATGGGGCTGGCAACCGTCGGCGGCGTAGGGATCGTTATCCTGGCCATTATTCTTGACCGCCTGACTCAGGCTGTCGGTCGCGACTCCCGCAGTCGTGGCAACCGCCGCTGGTACACCACCGGCCCGCTGGGTCTGCTGACCCGTCCATTCATCAAGTAATCCTGTCTTCCCGGCGGCACGTCGTCGCCGGGATAGCAGCGACCCGTCAATAAAGAAGAAGGAACAACGATGCGACATCGCGTACTTTTTGCCACAGCGTTTGCCACCCTTATCTCCACCAGCGCTTTTGCTGCAGACCTGCCAGGTAAAGGCATTACCGTTCAGCCGGTCCAGAGCACCATTTCCGAAGAGACCTTCCAGAGCCTGCTGGTAAGCCGCGCCCTGGAAAAACTCGGCTACACCGTGAATAAGCCGAGCGAGGTGGACTACAACGTGGGCTATACCTCAATCGCCTCCGGCGATGCCACCTTCACCGCCGTCAACTGGCAGCCGCTGCATGATGACATGTATGCCGCAGCCGGCGGTGACAAGAAGTTCTATCGCGAAGGGACCTTTGTTTCCGGTGCTGCCCAGGGTTATCTGATCGATAAGAAAACCGCCGAGCAGTACAAGATCACCAATATTGAACAGCTGAAAGATCCGAAGATCGCCAAACTGTTCGATACCAACGGTGACGGTAAGGCTGACATGATGGGCTGTTCGCCGGGCTGGGGCTGTGAGCCGGTGATTAACCATCAGAACGAAGCTTTCGATCTGGCGAAGACCGTTTCCGTGAGCCACGGTAACTACTCCGCGATGATGGCCGATACCATTGCCCGCTTTAAAGAAGGTAAGCCGGTGATCTACTACACCTGGACACCCTACTGGGTGAGCGACGTGCTGAAACCGGGTAAAGATGTGGTCTGGCTGCAGGTGCCGTTCTCCTCCCTGCCGGGCGAGCAGAAAGATATCGACACCAAACTGCCTAACGGTATGAACTACGGCTTCCCGGTGAACACCATGCATATCGTCGCCAACAAAGAATGGGCTGAGAAAAACCCGGCGGCGGCAAAACTGTTCTCCCTGATGAAACTGCCTCTGGCGGATATCAACGCCCAGAACGCCATGATGCACGAAGGCAAATCCTCTGAAGCGGATATCCAGGGCCACGTTGATGGCTGGATCAAAGCCCACCAGCAGCAGTTCGACGGCTGGGTGAAAGACGCGCTGGCCGCGCAGAAGTAACGCTCCCCTTTCCCCTCTCCCGCCCGGGAGAGGGGAACACCGCACGTACCGACAAGCGACAATCCTTCCTCATTCATATTCCCCGGTTATTATTGCCACTGGTAAAATAATGACTCAACTAACGAATTCCAGTGATGACAAAAACTTCTCAAGGGCTTAGCCCGGCGCTGATTGCGCTGATGTCCGTGGCCACCGGTTTAGCGGTTGCCAGTAACTATTACGCCCAGCCTCTGCTTGATACTATCGCCCGCGCGTTCGCCATTTCGCCAAACCAGGCCGGTTTTATCGTGACGTCTGCCCAGTTGGGCTACGCAGCGGGGCTGTTCTTCCTGGTACCGCTCGGCGATATGTTTGAGCGCCGGAAACTGATTGTCACCATGACCCTGCTCTCGGCGGGCGGCCTGCTTATTACCGCCAGCAGCCAGTCGCTGGGCATGATGCTGCTCGGCACCGCCCTGACCGGACTCTTCTCGGTCGTGGCGCAAACCCTGGTGCCGCTGGCGGCCACCCTCGCCGCGCCGGAGAAGCGCGGCAAAGTGGTCGGGACAATTATGAGCGGCCTGCTGCTGGGGATCCTGCTGGCGCGAACGGTGGCGGGCCTGCTGGCCAGCCTCGGCGGCTGGCGCACCGTCTTCTGGGTTGCCACCGTGCTGATGGTGTTGATGGCTCTGGCCCTGTGGCGCGGCCTGCCGAAGATCGAGCAGGACAATCACCTTAACTACCCTCAGCTGCTGGGCTCTATCTTTAGTCTGTTTATCGGCGACCGGCTGCTGCGTACCCGCGCCCTGCTCGGCTGCCTGAGCTTCGCCAACTTCAGTATTCTGTGGACCTCAATGGCCTTTCTGCTGGCCTCGCCGCCGTTTAACTTCTCCGACGCCACCATCGGCCTGTTTGGCCTGGTGGGCGCAGCCGGCGCGCTGGGAGCACGACCGGCGGGTGCGCTGGCGGATAAGGGCAAAGCGCACCTGACCACCACCGGTAGCCTGCTGCTGCTTCTGCTCTCCTGGGGCGCTATCTGGTTCGGCCATACGTCGGTTATCGCGCTGATCGTCGGTATTCTGGTGCTGGATCTGACGGTTCAGGGCGTGCATATCACCAACCAGACGGTGATCTACCACCTGAAGCCCGAAGCGCGTAACCGCCTGACGGCGGGCTATATGACCAGCTACTTTATTGGCGGTGCCGCCGGGTCGCTGATCTCAGCGTCCGCCTGGCAACACGCTGGATGGACCGGCGTCTGCCTGGCCGGTGCCATTGTCTCTCTGCTTGGCCTGCTGGTGTGGTGGCGCGGCTACCATCGTCAGCCTGCCTGAGCCTGCGTTTATTCTGATTTGATCCCTGCAGGCCGACCAGGGGGTGTTAAGCTGCCCCCTGGTCTATGGTTTAGCCTGGGAATTTTTGCTGCTCTTATCGATTGATGACATTCCCGGAGATGAATAATACATTTACTTTATTTGTAACAGTCGTTACTATATCGACTGAAATTAATGAGGTCATACCCAAATGGATAGTTCGTTTACCCCCATTGAACAAATGCTTACGTTTCGTGCCAGCCGTCACGAAGACTTCCCTTTTCAGGAAATCCTGTTGACTCGTCTGTGCATGCATATGCAGGGTAAGCTGCTGGAAAACCGCAATAAAATGCTGAAAGCCCAGGGGATTAACGAAACCCTGTTTATGGCATTAATTACCCTGGAATCCCAGGAAAATCACAGTATTCAGCCTTCAGAGCTGAGCTGCGCGCTCGGTTCATCCCGTACCAATGCGACCCGTATCGCTGACGAGCTGGAAAAACGCGGCTGGATTGAACGCCGTGAAAGCGATAACGACCGCCGCTGTCTGCATCTTCAGCTGACCGAAAAAGGCCATGAATTTTTGCGCCAGGTGCTGCCACCTCAGCACCACTGCCTGCACGAGCTGTGGTCCGCGCTGAACGCATCGGAAAAAGATCAGCTTGAGCAGATTACGCGTAAGCTCCTCACCCGCCTCGACCAGATGGATGAAGAAGGCGTGATCCTTGAGGCGATGAGTTAAGGCGGTAAATCGCTCAGTTAACCGAATTCACCAGAAAAAACTGACAGGCCAGCAGGCAACTACTGCTGGCCTTTCTGACAAGCAGGTCGGCGCAAGCCGATGTGAAATAATAAGATCGTGGAGAATAACATGAGCGCAAATGCGGAGACTCACACCCCGCAGCAACCGGTCAATAAGAAAGGTAAACGTAAGCGCACCCTTCTTCTGTTGACCTTGCTCTTCATTATTGTTGCCGTGGCATATGGGATTTATTGGTTTATCGTAGCGCGTCATTTTGAAGAAACTGACGATGCTTACGTGGCAGGGAACCAGGTTCAAATCATGGCGCAGGTATCCGGCAGCGTGACGAAAGTCTGGGCTGACAATACCGACTTTGTGAAACAGGGCGACGTGCTGGTCACGCTTGACCAGACCGACGCACAGCAGGCGTTTGAAAAAGCGAAAACGGAGCTGGCCTCCGGCGTTCGTCAGACTCGTCAGCAGATGATCAACAGTAAGCAGCTGCAGGCCAACATTCAGGTGCAAAAAACCGCCCTTGCTCAGGCCCAGACCGACCTTAACCGTCGCGTTCCGCTCGGCAGCGCCAACCTGATTGGTCGCGAAGAGCTGCAGCACGCCCGCGATGCGGTCGCCAGCGCCCAGGCTCAGCTGGACGTTGCCGTTCAGCAGTACAACGCAAATCAGGCGATTATCCTCGATACCGCGCTGGAGCAGCAGCCCGCCGTACTGCAGGCTGCCACCGAAGTGCGTAACGCCTGGCTGGCGCTGGAGCGCACCAAAGTGGTGAGCCCTATCACTGGCTATGTGTCGCGTCGTGCCGTACAGCCAGGTGCGCAGATCGGCACCACCACGCCGCTGATGGCGGTCGTACCCGCCACTCAGCTGTGGGTTGACGCCAACTTTAAAGAGACCCAGCTGGCGCATATGCGTATCGGCCAGTCGGCGACCATCGTCAGCGATATCTACGGAGACGAAGTCACCTATACCGGTAAAGTCGTGGGCCTGGATATGGGCACCGGCAGCGCCTTCTCCCTGCTTCCGGCGCAGAACGCCACCGGTAACTGGATCAAAGTGGTTCAGCGTCTACCGGTACGTATCGAGCTGGATGAGAAGCAGCTGGCGGAGCATCCGCTGCGTATCGGTCTCTCAACGCTGGTGAAAGTCGATACCGCGAACCGTGACGGCAAGGTACTGGCCAGCCAGACGCGCACCGGTCCGGCCTATGAAAGCTCGGCGAGAGAAGTGAAGCTCGACCCGGTTAACACGCTGATTTCCGAGATCATTCAGGCCAACGCGGGTTAACCTGAGGTGAGCGCAATGCAACCAAGAAAACCGCTGGAAGGCGCGCAGCTGGTCATTATGACCATTGCGCTGTCGCTGGCGACGTTCATGCAGGTGCTGGACTCGACCATCGCCAACGTGGCGATCCCGACCATTGCCGGTAACCTGGGCGCGTCACTGAGCCAGGGGACATGGGTGATCACCTCGTTCGGGGTGGCGAACGCTATCTCTATCCCGATAACCGGCTGGCTGGCGAAGCGCGTCGGCGAGGTCAGGCTGTTCCTCTGGTCGACAATCGCCTTCGTGATCGCCTCCTGGGCCTGCGGCATGTCCAACAGCCTGACGATGCTGATCTTCTTCCGCGTCATTCAGGGGATTGTTGCCGGGCCGCTGATCCCGCTCTCCCAGAGTCTGCTCCTCAGTAACTATCCTCCAGCGAAACGCTCGATTGCGCTGGCACTCTGGTCAATGACGGTGATCGTCGCGCCGATCTGCGGCCCTATCCTCGGCGGCTATATCAGCGATAACTACCACTGGGGCTGGATCTTCTTTATCAACGTGCCCATCGGTGCCGTAGTGGTGGCGCTGGCGCTGCAAAGCCTGCGCGGGCGCGAAACCCGCACCGAACAGCGGCGTATTGACGGTATCGGTCTGGCGCTGCTGGTGGTGGGTATCGGGAGCCTGCAAATTATGCTCGACCGCGGTAAAGAGCTGGACTGGTTCGCCTCCAGCGAAATTATCGTGTTGACCGTGGTGGCGGTAGTCGCCATCAGCTTCCTGATAGTCTGGGAGTTGACCGACGATAACCCGATAGTCGATCTCTCCCTGTTTAAGTCGCGTAACTTCACCATTGGCTGTCTCTGTATCAGCCTGGCCTACATGCTCTACTTTGGCACCATCGTTCTGCTGCCGCAGCTGTTGCAGGAGGTCTATGGCTATACCGCAACCTGGGCAGGGCTGGCGTCTGCGCCGGTAGGCTTAATTCCGGTCCTGCTGTCGCCGATTATCGGTCGCTTTGCCCATAAGCTCGATATGCGCCGGCTGGTGACGTTCAGCTTTATCATGTACGCCGTGTGCTTCTACTGGCGCGCTTACACCTTTGAACCGGGCATGGACTTTGGCGCCTCTGCGTGGCCGCAGTTTATCCAGGGCTTCGCGGTGGCCTGCTTCTTTATGCCGCTGACCACCATTACGCTGTCCGGCCTGCCGCCGGAGCGTCTGGCGGCGGCATCGAGCCTGTCGAACTTTGCCCGAACCCTGGCAGGCTCTATTGGTACGTCGATTACCACCACCCTGTGGACCAGTCGGGAATCGATGCACCATGCGCAGCTCACCGAGTCGGTTAATCCGTTTAACCCTAATAGCCAGGAAGTTTACCGGCAGCTTGAAGGGCTCGGGATGAGCCAGCAGCAAGCTTCCGGCTGGATTGCCCAGCAGATCACCAATCAGGGCCTGATTATCTCCGCCAATGAGATTTTCTGGTTCTCTGCCGGCATATTCATCCTGATGATAGGTCTGGTGTGGTTTGCGAAACCGCCGTTCGGTGCAGGCGGTGGAGGTGGCGGAGCCCACTAATTATGATGGGGCCTTCGGGCCTCATTTTTTTTGCAACTTTGTCATAACAAGCGTATTCTCCGCCCGTCCCCGATATTTCCCACTCACTTTTTAACCGGTTCTGAGCCCATTCACTCAGGTTTGTTTCACTTACCCCCGATTTCCCGTACCGGCACGCCATTGCGCTGAACCGGGAAAAAATTAATCACCATTAGCCCCTTCTTCACTCACAGCCGCTGTGCGTCTTCGCCTGCCTGTGTGTCGCAAAGCTATGGGCACAAGAATAAGAAAAATTATGGATACTCAACGTAAATACGGGAGAACCTGGCACTATCCCTTCTCCCCCGGGACCACCAGCGACGACCGGATCAACGCCGGATACTGGCGGGATCTGCAGGCTATCGACACGCTGGTGCATACGGAAAAGCTGGACGGCGAAAACAACTGCCTGAATCGCTACGGGGTGTTTGCCCGCTCCCATGCGGCGCCGACCGACTCCGCATGGACCAGTCGGATCCGCCAGCGCTGGCAGCTGCTGAAAAACGACCTCGGCGACCTGGAACTGTTTGGTGAGAACCTGTATGCGGTTCACTCCATTGAATACCGCGCCCTGGAGCAGGACTTTTATCTGTTTGCCGTTCGCTGCAAAGATATGTGGCTAAGCTGGGAAGAGGTGCAGTTTTACGCCGCCCTGTTCGACTTTCAGTGCGTCCCGGAAATCCCGCTGCCGCAGCCTGCCGATGACGAAAGCCGCTGGCGTCAGCATTTTCTGGCGCTGACCGGCAGCCGGGGTGCGTTCGATCCCTGGGATGTGCAGACCGGTCAGCCCTGCACGCTGGAAGGCATTGTCAGCCGCAACGCTGACGCGTTTCCGGTCGATAGCTTTGCGCATAACGTTTTTAAGTACGTACGCAAAAATCATGTTAAAACCACGCAGCACTGGAAGCGCAACTGGCGTCGGGCGCTGATGGGGTGGGAGTTTGCCCACAAGGAGGAAAAATGATCTGGCAGATAAGTCAGGATAAATCGTGGGATGCGCTAAGCCAGCGCTTTGACTGGGTCAAAGCCATGCACGAGGTTCCGCAGGATCCGTATCACCACGCCGAAGGCGACGTGGCGATCCATACCCGAATGGTGCTCAGTGCTCTGGAGTCACAGCCCGCGTGGCAGGCGCTGGATCCGCAGCAGCAGGAGCTCTTATGGGCCGCTGCGCTACTGCACGATGTGGAAAAGCGCAGCACCACCCAGACGGACGAGCATGGCCGCATCAGCTCGCCGGGCCATGCCCGTAAAGGCGAACTCACCGCCAGGCACATTCTTTATAGCGAGGTGCCCACGCCCTTTACGCTACGGGAACAAATCGCCTCTCTGGTGCGCCTGCACGGGCTGCCTCTGTGGATTATGGAGCGTCCGTCGCCGGAGCGTCAGCTGCTGGCCGCGGCCATGCGTGTGGATACCCGTCTGCTGGCGACGCTTGCCAGGGCAGATATGGCAGGCCGTCACTGTGAGGACAAACAGGAGATGCTCGACAGAATCGATCTGTTTGAGCTGTTTTGCCAGGAGCAACAGTGCTGGGGCGAAGCGCGAACCTTCTCCTCCGCCAACAGCCGCTGGCACTACCTGACCCACCCGGAAAGCGCGCCGGACTTCGAACCCTGGGTAAAGGATAGTTTCGAAGTGATCGTGCTTAGCGCCCTGCCCGGTATGGGCAAGGACAGCTATATCCGCGAGCACTGTCAGGGCATGGCAACGGTAAGCCTGGATGATCTTCGCCGCCAGCACGGCGTCAGCCCGGGCGATTCGTCCGCAACCGGGCGCATTGTCCAGCAGGCAAAAGAGGAGGCCCGCGTGCTGCTGCGGCGTAAAACGCCGTTTGTCTGGAATGCCACCAACATTACCCGGCAGCTGCGCTCGCAGTTAATTACGCTGTTTACCGCCTATGGCGCACAGGTCAGGATTGTCTATCTGGAAGTGCCGTGGCAGCAGTGGAAGAAACAGAATGCGAACCGGGAACATGCGGTACCGGAAAATGTGCTGCAGAGGATGGCGGCAAAGCTGGAGGTTCCACAGCCCGACGAGGCGCACAGCGTGGAATATCGGGTGGTGAACCCGTAAAACAGACAGGGCAGACATAGCGTCTGCCCTGTTTTAACACTAGATGTGCAGTTCCTGCAGCGTCTCTTTTGGCAGAGCCAGCTCATCATTGCTGTTCACGCCAACGCCGCGCGCGATGATATCACGGGCGATATCCTGGGCTTCGCTCAGGGAGTGCATCTCGTAGGTGCCACACTGATAGACGTTCAGCTCCGGGATCTGGTTCTGTTCCTTCACTTTCAGCACGTCGGCCATCGCCGCTTTCCAGGCATCCGCCACGCGCTGCTCGTCAGGGGTACCGATCAGGCTCATATAGAAACCGGTGCGGCAGCCCATCGGCGAGATATCGATAATTTCGACACCGTTACCGTTCAGATGGTCACGCATAAAGCCCGCGAACAGGTGCTCCAGGGTGTGGATACCGCGTTCCGGCATCACTTCTTTGTTCGGCACGCAGAAGCGCAGATCGAAGACAGTTATGGCATCGCCGTGCGGCGTGTTCATGGTTTTAGCAACACGAACGGCAGGCGCGTCCATACGGGTATGATCGACAGTAAAGCTATCTAACAACGGCATTTTGTCTCCTCCGGTTTATCCTTCTCACTCTGGGACTGGCGGATTCTCACCCACGTTTTCCCCACAGGATTACGAATAGCATAATTTTTTAAAATTAAATGAACTCTTTCGCCCGACCCGAGTCTGAATATATGAAAGACGCGCATTTGTTATCATCATCACTGGATTTCAGAGATGAAATTTTTGGCCACAGTAATGTGGCCTTTTTCTTTTGTACTAAGCGTGCTTCGCCAGCAGGGCTTCAAACGACTCCGTATCCGCCGCTTCAAGCTGATGCTGTCGCGTCAGAGAGGCGTCGTGCTCGGCGCTAAATTCCGCCTCGCTAAGGATCTCCAGCGGCTCTTCCCGCAGCATATCACGGTATTGTTCCGCCAGCGCCTTACCGGTTCCGCCAATTCCATTATCGATCATAGAACGCAAAATACGCGCGGAGAACGTTAAGTCCGGATTGTCGAAGCTGGCCACCAGCTCATCACACACTTTCTGGTAGGCATCACCGCCGTGAATGCTATCCAGCGTCTGCGCCACGCGTTTAAGATCGCGGAACAGATCCTTACCGACTTTCGCCAGCGGGAACTGCGCGCTTTCACAGCCCATTCCCAGCGTCAGACCCGGTTTGCGGCCTTCAAGGATGACGCGATTCCAGTTGGTACGGGTGCAAAGCAGTTCATCGCTGCTCATTTCCGGCGCATCGGCCAGCACGCACCAGACCATAAAGAGATCCAGGAAGCGTACCTGCTGCTCGTCCACGCCAATCGGTGAGAACGGGTTAATATCCAGCGAGCGAACTTCGATGTACTCAATACCGCCGCGCATCAGCGCATCCGACGGCGTTTCACCGCTGCGGGTCACGCGTTTCGGACGGATCGGCGCGTAGAGTTCGTTCTCGATCTGCAGAATATTGCTGTTGATTTGCAGATACTCACCGTCCTTCTGCAGACCAATTTTCGCGTACTCTTCCGACGGAGTTTTAATCGCCCGCTTCAATCCTGCCACATAGGTCTCTAAATCGTTAAACGTAATACCGAGATTACTTTGCGATTTATTGGTATAGCCGAGATCGCTCAGACGCAGAGAGGTCGCATATGGTAGGTAATACATCCCGCAGTCGGTTTTCTCAAACGGCAGCGCGCTCTCTTTCCCTTGCAGGAACGAGGAGCAGATGGCCGGAGAAGCACCAAACAGATACGGGATCACCCAGCCAAAGCGGTAATAGTTGCGGATCAGACGGAAGTAGCCCGCAGAGATGGACTCTTTATTCGTCTCGCCACACTTCGCTTCCCAGAATGCCATCGGCAGCGAGAAGTTATAGTGTACGCCAGAGATCGTCTGCATCAGCGCGCCGTAGCGGTTTTTCAGCCCGGAACGGTACAGCGTTTTCAGACGGCCGATATTCGAGGTGCCGTACTGCGCCAGCTCGATATCCTGACCGTTTTCGATATAGCACGGCATACTCAGCGGCCACATCCGCTCATCGCCAATATTACGCGCGGTGTGACGATGCACATCGCGCATAAAGGTCAGCATATGATCGATATCGCCGTCCACTGGAGTAATAAACTCCAGCAGCGCTTCTGCAAAGTCGGTAGTGATCCACTGATGTGTTAATGCCGAGCCCAGCGCCGCCGGATGACCGGTGGTTGCCAGTGAGCCATCTGCATTGACGCGCAGCGTTTCGCGCTCAAGGCCCCGCTGGATCCCTTTAAGGGCCTGAGGGTGTTTTTCCAGCCAGGCCAGCGCCTGTGATACGTCCGGGATCAAATCGACCTCCCGCCTGTCAAAATCATGTTATTCAGCATAATTGTAATGGTTGATGATGAAGAGACGTTCCACGAGGGCCGCTCAAACAATCCAATTAGTGCCACCACGTCATCCCCTGGAGCGTTACCGCCGCGATGACGATATAGCGTATCGCCTTTCCAAGGCACAAAAAAAAGAGTACCGGTCCCCATGAGATGCGCATCCATCCCGCCAGCAGACACAGTAAATCGCCTATAACAGGCATCCAGCTTAGTAACAGTGTGGCTGCGCCATAACGCTTTAGCCAGCCCGTTGCTTTTTCCCGCCAGCGCGAGGTTTCGCGTAGCGGAAACAGGCGCCCAAGAATAACGTTAGTTACCCCTCCAGCGCTATTACCCATTGTTGCTATTACTACCAATAACCACGGCTGACTTACGCCTGACAGCAGCATTGCGACCAGCACAACCTCCGAATTACCGGGTAATAAGGTTGCGCTAAGGAAGCTGCTGATAAAAAGAGAAAACAGCGACAGCCCGTCACTCACAGCAGACGCACGTCCACAGCATCCATACCGGCAGACTTCGCCGCCTGAATACCAAAGTCAGCATCTTCAAACACGACGCAGCGCGAAGGCTCGACGCCCATGCGTTCTGCGCACAGCAGGAAGGTATCGGGAGCCGGTTTGTGATGTTTAACGTGATCGGCGGCAACCACCGCGTCGAAGTAGTGACGCACGCCAAGATGATTAAGCAGGGATTCTGCCAGCACGCTTTCGCTGCCTGTGCCAACGGACATCGGGCGACGGCCGTGCCACTCTTTCACCACCTCAAGAAGCGGCAGAGGACGTACCGTATCCAGCAGCATCGATTTAACCAGCGCGGTTTTCTCATTCGCCAGCAGATGCGGATCGAAATCGGCCTGGTTCAGTTCGATAATCGACTGCGCAATACGCCAGGTCGGTGAACCATTCAGAGCAATCATCGCCTGCAGATCGTAGCGCAGGCCATAGCGGCCAAGGACATCGTCCCATGCTTTACGGTGCGTCGGCTCGGTATCGAGGATGGTGCCATCCATATCGAAAATCAGTCCCGCATAACGTTCGTACATCGTATCCTCGCAAACCGGGTAACAGGCTGGATACTTTAGCGTAAACGGACTTTTTTGTCGCTGATGACAATGAAGAGAATCGATGGAGGATTGCGAAGAAAATTTTTTGAAGAGATGGTGCATCCAGGAGGATTCGAACCTCCGACCGCTCGGTTCGTAGCCGAGTACTCTATCCAGCTGAGCTATGGATGCAACGGGAAGACAATTCAGGATAAACAAAGATGGTGCATCCAGGAGGATTCGAACCTCCGACCGCTCGGTTCGTAGCCGAGTACTCTATCCAGCTGAGCTATGGATGCATCGGGAAGACAATTTAGTAAAAGCAGAGATGGTGCATCCAGGAGGATTCGAACCTCCGACCGCTCGGTTCGTAGCCGAGTACTCTATCCAGCTGAGCTATGGATGCAACGGGAAACTGATTTACTACGCAGAACACACTGCCTATATACAACCGGCACTGCGTATCCGGGAGAATATGGTGCATCCAGGAGGATTCGAACCTCCGACCGCTCGGTTCGTAGCCGAGTACTCTATCCAGCTGAGCTATGGATGCAAAATGGCGGTGAGGCGGGGATTCGAACCCCGGATGCAGCTTTTGACCGCATACTCCCTTAGCAGGGGAGCGCCTTCAGCCTCTCGGCCACCTCACCACACAACGCCTCTTGCGAGTGCTTCGAAGAACTTGTTATCTGCTCTTCGTCGCTGCGTGGCGCACATATTACTTTCTGGCACTTATAAGTCAAACATTTTTTCGAGACCTTTAATCGTTTGCACACTTCACGTTCAATTAGTTTGCAAAACCAGCAAAAAGGGCGATTTATCAGTGACAATCCGCAGGATCCACGCCATTTATGCGTTGCAAAAAATCGGCTCGAGGCCGGGCCTGCGCACGCTAAAAGAGAGAGAAAAGAGAAAATAAGACGAAAAAAGAGAAAAAGAATCGAGAGGGAAGAGAGAAATGTTGCGTCTCACCGGGCGGTGAGACGCGAGAACATTAGTAACTGGACTGCTGGGATTTTTCAGCCTGGATACGCTGGTAGATTTCTTCGCGGTGAACGGAGACCTCTTTCGGGGCGTTCACGCCAATGCGAACCTGGTTGCCCTTCACCCCTAAAACAGTCACGGTGACTTCATCCCCAATCATGAGGGTCTCACCAACTCGACGCGTCAGAATCAGCATTCTTTGCTCCTTGAAAGATTATAAAGAGTCGGGTCTTTCTGTATCCCGGCATTATCCATCATATAACGCCAGAAGGGATGCAATGACAATACCCTGGTGGTAGCAGTCACCGCTTTACCTTCCGTTAGACGTAAGTTTAGCCGATGTACACAATTTCAACCTAACTTTGTGTATACCCTGCATACTTCAAGCTGCAGGTGCGTTGGCTTTCCTCGCTCACCCCAGTCACTTACTGATGTAAGCTCCCGGGGATTCACTGCGTCGCCGCCTTCCTGCAACTTGAATTATTTTGGGTATATAGCGTTGTCGTTAGCGCAGATACAAACGCCACGATCCGGGGATCGTGGCGTTCTCCAGCGCATTCATTATTACAGCTTTGCGCTCACCCAGTCTTTAACACTGGCTAATGCTGCAGGCAGTGCCGCAACGTCGGTACCGCCAGCCTGCGCCATATCCGGACGCCCGCCGCCGTTACCACCTACCTGTTTCGCGACCATACCTACCAGTTCCCCCGCCTTCACGCGGTCGGTAACGTCCTTAGACACGCCCGCAATCAGAGAAACCTTATCATCCGCCACGGTTGCCAGAACGACCACTGTCGAACCCAGCTGGTTCTTCAGATCGTCAACCATGGTTCGCAGCATCTTAGGCTCAACGCCCGCAAGCTCGCTCACCAGCAGCTTCACGCCGTTGATGTCGATGGCTTTGCCGGAGAGGCTGGCGCTTTCCTGCGCTGCCGCCTGCTCTTTCAGCTGCTGCAACTCTTTTTCCAGCTGGCGAGTGCGCTCCAGCACCGAGCGCACTTTCTCACTCAGGTTCTGGCTATCGCCCTTCAGCAGCTGCGCGACGTCATGCAGACGATCGCTGTCAGCACGTACGCTGGCAATCGCCCCTTCGCCGGTCACCGCTTCGATACGACGAACGCCCGCCGCAGTACCAGACTCAGAAACGATACGGAACAGGCCGATATCACCGGTACGACGCGCGTGCGTGCCGCCGCACAGTTCGGTAGAGAAATCGCCCATGCTCAGAACGCGAACGCGCTCGTCGTATTTCTCACCAAACAGCGCCATTGCGCCCTTCGCTTTCGCCGCGTCAAGATCCATCACCTGGGTTTCAACCGCCAGGTTACGACGGATCTGCTCGTTCACCAGATCTTCCACCGCACGGATTTCCGCCGGCTTCATGGCTTCCGTATGAGAGAAGTCAAAGCGCAGGGCTTTATCGTTAACCAGCGAGCCTTTCTGCGCCACGTGGGTACCCAATACCTGGCGCAGCGCCGCGTGCATCAGGTGCGTCGCGGAGTGGTTCAGACGAATGCGTTCACGACGCGCTTCATCCACTTCCGCCTGCACGCCGTCGCCCACTTTCAGCGAGCCGGTTGCCAGTTTGCCAACGTGGCCGATAGCCTGACCATATTTCTGCGTGTCGCTGACGGAGAAGGTGAAGCCGGTGCCTTTCAGCTCGCCTTTATCACCCACCTGGCCGCCGGACTCAGCGTAGAATGGAGTCGCATCCAGGATCACTACCGCGTCCTGACCTGCGTTAACCTGCTCAACCGCTTTCCCATCGATAAACAGCGCGGTCACTTTGCCGTTCAGTTCAAGGTGGTCGTAGCCTTTAAATTCAGAGCTGCCGTCAACGCGGATCATCGCGTTATAGTCCGCACCAAAACCGCTGGATTCACGCGCGCGACGGCGCTGCTCTTCCATCGCGGCTTCAAAGCCGGCTTCATCAACTTTCAGATTACGCTCACGGCAGACGTCCGCCGTCAGATCGACCGGGAAGCCGTAGGTGTCATACAGACGGAATGCGGTTTCGCCGTCCAGCGTATCGCCTTTCAGTTTACCCAGTTCTTCGTCCAGCAGAGCCAGACCACGCTCAAGCGTGCGGGCAAACTGCTCTTCTTCGGTTTTCAGAATCTGTTCAACCTGCGCCTGCTGGCGTTTCAGTTCGTCACCGGCGGAACCCATTACGCTAATCAGCGGGCCAACCAGCTTGTAGAAGAAGGTATCTTTCGCGCCCAGCATGTTGCCGTGACGGATAGCGCGGCGAATAATGCGGCGCAGCACGTAACCACGGTTTTCGTTGGACGGCGTCACGCCATCGGCAATCAGGAAGGCGCATGAGCGGATATGGTCCGCAATGACGCGCAGCGACTTGTTACTCAGATCGGTCGCACCGGTCACCTTCGCCACCTGGTCAATCAGGGTGGAGAAGAGATCGATTTCGTAGTTGGAATTCACATGCTGCAGAACGGCTGCAATACGCTCCAGACCCATACCGGTATCGACGGAAGGTTTCGGCAGCGGCTCCATGGTCCCGTCAGCCTGACGGTTGAACTGCATAAAGACGATGTTCCAGATCTCGATATAGCGGTCGCCGTCTTCTTCCGGGCTACCCGGAGGACCACCCCAGATATGATCGCCGTGATCGAAGAAAATCTCGGTGCACGGACCGCAAGGACCGGTATCACCCATCTGCCAGAAGTTATCTGAGGCATAAGGCGCGCCTTTATTATCGCCAATGCGGATAATGCGCTCACGCGGGATGCCGACTTCTTTTTCCCAGATGTCGTAGGCTTCGTCATCCGTAGCATAAACGGTGACCCACAGACGCTCTTTCGGCAGCGCAAACCAGTTTTCACCGGTCAGCAGCTCCCAGGCGTACTGGATAGCATCATGTTTGAAATAGTCGCCGAAGCTGAAGTTGCCCAGCATTTCAAAGAAGGTGTGGTGACGTGCGGTGTAACCGACGTTTTCCAGATCGTTGTGTTTACCGCCTGCGCGCACGCAGCGCTGCGAGGTGGTTGCGCGGGAATAATTACGCTTATCAAGGCCAAGGAAAACATCCTTGAACTGGTTCATCCCGGCGTTGGTAAACAGCAGAGTCGGATCGTTGTTCGGTACCAGGGAGCTGCTGGCAACAACCTGATGTCCCTTGCTATGGAAAAAGTCGAGAAACGCCTGACGGATCTCAGCGGTGCTCTTGCTCATAATTATCCTGAAATCAAGCTAACGAGTATCGCAGGCAGGTACCGTTCTTGTCGAAGGACGGGCCGCCTGACGGAAAAAAGTGGGAATAAGATAAGTTTTCTTTACTGCGAAGTAAAATCCCGTATGCGTTCAGGCGCTAAATATTCAGACACCGGGCAGCATATTTACGATTTTGGGCAGATGAAGACGCACGTTAGCGTCACTTGCGGATAAGGACGGGCCACACAGCGGGACTTATTTTGCGAACAGAGCCTGAATATCTTCCATCAGGTAGCCGCGATACATCAGGAAACGCTGCACCTTTACCTTCTGGACAAAATCCGTCGGTAGCGGATCGCCATATTTTCGTTCAGCCTGTTCACGGGCGGCTTCTGTCCAGTCAATCTCGCACTCACGCATCAGCTGTTCGGCAAGCGAGCGTGGGATGCCCTTCTGGCTCAGCGTCTGGCGAATGCGCGCCGGCCCGTAGCCTTTGCGGCTCTGGCTGGCAATCAGGCGTTCGGCAAAGCGATTATCGTCCAGATAGTTGCTTTCAAAGCACCAGGCAATAACGCGCTCCAGATCCTCTTCCGCAAACTCAATCGCTTCCGGGCCGTTTTTGGTCATAACCGGCGCAACCAGCTTACGCCGCAGCTCCTGCTCGCTGTGATCGCGGGAGGCCAGAATGCGAATAGCACGGTCCAGCAAACGGGCATAGGCCGGACGGCGCGGCGTGGTTTCACTCATGGATATCTTCCTCAGTCGCAGGAAAACAAAAAGGGCCGCATCAGCAGCCCTTGTTTATCCGATCCGGGGATCAGAAGTCTTCTTTCGTGTCTTCGATGCTTTCGCCATCGGCGTCAACCGCGAACTGCGGCTTGTCGTCCTGGTTATTGAGCAGCAGGTCACGTACCTTCTTCTCAATTTCCTTCGCCGCAACCGGGTTCTCTTTCAGCCAGTTAATCGCATTCGCTTTCCCCTGACCAATTTTGTCACCGTTGTAGCTATACCAGGCACCGGCTTTCTCGATCAGCTTCTCTTTCACGCCCAGGTCAACGACTTCGCCGTAAAAGTTGATGCCTTCACCGTAGAGGATCTGGAACTCGGCCTGCTTAAACGGTGCCGCAATTTTGTTCTTCACGACCTTCACGCGGGTTTCGCTACCGACGACGTTCTCACCGTCTTTCACCGCGCCGATACGGCGAATGTCCAGACGCACGGAGGCGTAGAACTTCAGCGCATTACCACCGGTGGTGGTTTCCGGGTTACCGAACATCACGCCGATTTTCATACGGATCTGGTTGATGAAGATCAGCAGGGTATTGGACTGCTTCAGGTTACCCGCCAGCTTACGCATCGCCTGGCTCATCATACGTGCCGCAAGGCCCATATGGGAGTCGCCGATTTCGCCTTCGATTTCCGCTTTCGGCGTCAGTGCCGCAACGGAGTCGACCACGATAACGTCTACCGCACCGGAACGTGCCAGCGCGTCACAGATTTCCAGCGCCTGCTCACCGGTGTCCGGCTGAGAACAGAGCAGGTTATCGATATCAACGCCCAGCTTGCGAGCATAGACTGGGTCCAGCGCGTGTTCGGCATCGATAAACGCACAGGTTTTGCCTTCGCGCTGAGCGGCGGCAACAACCTGCAGGGTCAGGGTGGTTTTACCGGAGGATTCCGGGCCGTAGATTTCTACGACACGGCCCATTGGCAGACCGCCAGCGCCCAGCGCGATGTCCAGTGAAAGCGAACCGGTAGAGATGGTTTCCACATCCATGGAACGGTCTTCACCCAGGCGCATAATGGAGCCTTTACCGAATTGTTTCTCGATCTGGCCCAGTGCTGCCGCCAACGCTTTCTGTTTGTTCTCGTCGATAGCCATTATTACTCCTGTCATGCCGGGTAAAGCACTGCTGCGCCCCACCGTTGATTTCTGTTCTGTTGCGGCGATTATACTGTACAATCATACAGTATCAAGTGTTTTGTAGAAATTGTTGCCACATCGTCTGTAATGCGTACGCCGTCGCCTGACGACGCACCGATTCACGGTCGCCCTCGAAGCATTCGCAGCGGGTGATCCCCTCGCCTGCCGCGCTGGCAATGGCGAACCAGACCGTTCCCACCGGCTTGCTTTCGCTGCCGCCGTCCGGCCCGGCGATGCCACTGACCGAGATGGCATAGCCCGCCCGCGCCGCCTTCAGCGCGCCGATGGCCATTTCAACCACCACTGGTTCGCTCACCGCACCGTGCTGCGCCAGCGTCTCGCCGCGCACGCCGACCATCTGCTCTTTGGCTTCGTTGCTGTAGGTAATAAAGCTGCGTTCAAACCAGGCGGAGCTGCCTGCAATATCGGTAATCACCTTGGCTATCCAGCCGCCGGTGCAGGATTCTGCCGTCGTCAGCGTGGCACCCTGCTGTTTCAGGGCCAGGCCGATTTGTTCGCTAAGCTGCATCAATTCACTGTCCGTCATCATGACCTCTTCTGCCGGAAAAATGCTGTCGCACAAGATAGCACTTTCCCGTGAAAGATGGGGATGAGGTTGTGATTTTACGAGGCGTCTTCAGAAAAAAAGGCCGGCGAACGCCAGCCTCAGAGCAGCCCGGTCTGCGCCGGTTACTTCATGCTATTGGCGATGGTATCAACGTTATGCTGCATCGCTTTCAGATAGGTGTCGGCAACGCCGCCTTTTACGGAAAGGGACTCAGGATAGAGCTCGCCGCCCGGCTTCGCGCCGGTAGCGCTGGCAATCTGCTTTACCAGACGCGGATCGAGCTGGTTTTCCATAAACCAGGTATCAACACCGTCGGCTTTGATCTGGCGGATCAGCCCGGCCACGTCAGCCGCGCTGGCTTCGCTTTCCGATGACAGTCCCTGCGGGGCGAGGAAAGTCACGCCATAGGCGCGGCCAAAGTAGCCGAACGCATCATGGCTGGTCAGCACCTTACGCTTCGCCTGGGGAATGGCGCTAAAACGCGCTTTCGTCTGGCTATCCAGCCGTTGCAGCTGGTCGATATACCCCTGTCCCGACGCGGCCAGTGCGGCGTTATCTTCTGGATCGGCCTTCACCAGTCCGGCGAGAATATTCTTCGCGTAAAGCGCACCGTTCGCCGCGCTGTTCCACGCATGGGGATCGGTCACCGTCTTGCCATCTTCATCGAGCGTATGGGTTTTCACGCCGTCAGAAGCCACCACCAGGGTTCCTTTAAAGCCGGATGCTTTCACCAGACGGTCGAGCCAGCCTTCCAGACCCAGACCGTTGACCACCACCACGTCCGCTTTGCTCAGAGCCGCGCTATCTTTTGGCGACGGCTCAAAGGTATGCGGATCGCCATCCGGGCCGACCAGAGTGGTCACCTTTACATGTTCGCCGCCCACTTCCTGGACCATATCGCCCAGAATAGAGAAGCTGGTTACCACATTCAGCGTCTTCGCTGACGCCTGTTGCGCCAGCAGGCTCAGCGCCAGCGCGATAATGACACCACTACGTTTCATCGTTTCTCCTTGCTACTTAAAAAGCGCCCGCAGGCTGTCTGCCAGCCTGCTGCGCGTGCCAAATAAAATTGAAAACAGGAACAGCCCGCTGGCCGTCAGCACAATCGAAGGGCCGGCCGGAAGCCCTGCAGACCAGGAGAGGCTCAGGCCCAGCCAGGCGCAAAGCACCCCGCTGCAACCCGCAAACAGAAGCAGACCGGGCAGCGTACGTGCCCAGCAGTGCGCCGCCACCGCAGGCAGCATCATGACGCCAACGGTCATCAGGGTGCCCAGCACCTGGAAACCGGCGACCAGATTCAGTACCAGCAGGGCCAGAAACAGTCCGTGCAGCAGCGACGGCAGCCAGCGAGCGTTAACCTGCAGCCAGGCGCTGTCGAAGGCTTCACTGACCAGCCCGCGATAAAACAGTGCCAGCAGCAGCAGCGTCAGCCCGGCTACGCCGGTCACAAAGATCGCCGCATCGCGATCCACCGCCAGAATGGAGCCAAACAGCAAGTGCAGAAGATCGACGCTGGAGCCGCGCAGAGACACCAGCGTGACGCCCAGCGCCAGCGACCCGAGATAGAAACCGGCAAAGCTGGCATCCTCTTTGAGCGGCGTACGGCGGCTGACCAGCCCCGCCACCAGCGCCACCAGGATCCCGGCAATAAACCCGCCGATACTCATCGCCAGCAGCGACATGCCGCTCAGCAGATACCCCACCGCCACGCCGGGCAGAATGGCGTGGGACAGCGCATCCCCCATCAGGCTCATGCGCCGCAGCTGCAGGAAGACGCCCAGCGCGGTGGTGCTGACCGAGAGCGCCAGGCAAACCACCAGCGCCCGTCGCATAAAGCCAAACTCGATAAACGGCTGAAAAAAGAGAGACCAGATCATGCCGGGACCGCCTGTGTCATTTCGCAGGAAACGGTATCCAGACGCATGACCTGCGGGAAATGCCGCGCCACCCGCTGGCTGTCGTGGAGCACCGCCAGCAGGGTTTGCCCCTGCTGATGCATCTCCAGCATCAGATCCATCAGTACTTCGCAGGTCGCCTCATCCACGCCGGTAAAAGGTTCGTCAAGCATCACCAGCGGCGCCCGCTGAAGCAGGACGCGGGCAAACAGCATCCGCTGGAACTGGCCGCCGGAGAGCTCATCAATGGTGGTGCCCGCCAGCGCCAGTAGCCCGACGCGATCCAGGGCTGACTCCACGCGCAGGCGCATCGTACGGTTAAAGCCGCGAAACAAAGAGATCCCCGGCCAACCGCCCATGCTCACGACGTCCCGTACGGTCACCGGAAACTGGGCCTCCAGGGCGTGTCGCTGGGCCAGCCAGCCAATCACTGGCCGTTTTCCGCTCCAGCACAGACCGCCGCTGACGGGCGGAATAAATCCGGCCAGCGTTTTCAGCAGCGTCGATTTACCGCAGCCATTGGCTCCGGTAATCGCCGTCATGCTGCCGGCGTCAATTCGGTGATTCAGCACCGGGGTAATCGGCTGGCCGCTATAGCCCGCCACCAGCTGTTGCAGTTCGATCATGGCAGTAATACCGCCCAGTGAACCGCCAGACCCAGCACAATAAGCAGCACGCTGGCCAGCAGGACGCGGGTCAGCGCGGAGAGAGAAAAAAGAGAAGGAGACATCGGCACACCAGATTAAATGTTATAACGTAACAATAATCAGCGCGGCGCGTGATGTAAACGAGCACGCGTAAATGTAGTGCGACAAAATGTTTCGTGGAGCCCCTCCCGCAACCGGGAGGGGAAGAAGAGGAGGTTACTGCTGAGCGCGCGCCAGGGCGACGGCTTCGCCCAGCTGCCACACCGCCATCGCATAATGGGTACTGTGGTTATAGCGGGTGATGGTGTAGAAGTTCGGCAAACCATACCAGTACTGATAGCCGGTGCCGATATCCAGCCGCAGCAGACTGACCTGGTCCGGGTTACCCAGCGGCTGCAGCGGCTTAAGACCGGCATTGGCGAGCTGCGCCGGGCTGTACTTCGTTTTAAAGCCGTTTGCCACGCCGACGGCCTGGCCGCTGGCCTCAACCGCCACCGACTCGCCCTTCACCCAGCCGTGAGCTTTAAAGTAGTTCGCCACGCTGCCAATGGCGTCCTCCGGATCCCACAGGTTGATATGCCCGTCGCCGTTAAAGTCCACCGCGTACTGCTTATAAGAAGACGGCATAAACTGGCCGTAGCCCATTGCTCCGGCAAAGGAGCCTTTCAGATCCAGCGGATCGTCCTGTTCATCACGGGCCATCAGCAGGAAGGTTTCCAGCTCGCCGGAGAAGTATTCCGCCCGACGCGGGTATTCAAAGGAGAGGGTCGCCAGCGCGTCCAGGATACGGGTTTTACCCATAATGCGGCCCCAGCGGGTTTCCACTCCGATGATACCGACAATAATTTCCGGCGGCACGCCATACACCTGCCAGGCACGGGTCAGCGCATCCTGATACTGGTTCCAGAAGGCAACGCCGTTCTGCACGTTGTCCGGGGTAATAAACTGCTTGCGGTAACGCAGCCATGCTCCGTTCGGGCCGGAAGGCGGCTGGGTCGTCGGCGTCGGGGCCTGCTTGTCCATCAGACGCAGGACGTAATCCAGCCGTTTAGCCTGGGATAAAATCTCATGCAGCTGGCCGCGATCGAAGCCGTGCTTGCTCACCATCCGTTCAATAAACTTTTCTGCCGCCGGGTTACCGGCAAAATCGCCGCCGGGCATCGTCACATCATGCTGTGGCTTAAGCAAAAAGCCGCCGGAAGGCGCGGTGGCGGCAGGCGCTGCCGCCTGGGTTTGCGGTTTGCTGCTGCAGGCCGCCAGCAGAGCTAAAAGAGGCAGGAAAGCAATATAACGACGCTTAGACATAGACTATCCATTCAACGAATTGCGGCAAAGGCCAGTATGGTAAAACATCCCCGCTGCCTCAAGGAAGCGCGGCGAGGGAGATCCACCAGATTTTATATCGCGCTTTTCAGCCCCAGCCGTTTTGCCAGCCGGTGAAGATTGCCGACGTCCGTCTGCAGCGCCCTGGCGCAGGCCGCCCAGCTATGCCCCTTTTCCGCCAGCACGCGGGTAATGAGCTCACGCTGAAAGGCGTCGGTGGCCTCACGCAGATTCTGAATCACGGGCTGTTCGGCGGCGGGCTGAACCATCGGCGGCGCGGCATCGGCACTAAACGTAAAATGCTGCACGTCCAGCACAACCTCATCCCCCACGCGGGCGGCACGGGCCAGCACCACAGCGCGATAAATGGCATGTTCCAGCTCGCGCACGTTGCCGGGCCAGCTATAGCGTAGCAGCTGCGCCCGGGCTCCGGGGCTTAAAATCACCCGTCCCAGTCCCGTACGCAGCCGACTTTGCTCGCAGAAGTAACCCGCCAGCAGGACCACATCCTCTCCGCGCTCGCGTAAAGGCGGCACCGACAGAGGAAAAACGCTCAGGCGATGGAACAGGTCGGCGCGAAAACGCCCGGACAGCACTTCCTCACGCAGATCGCGGTTGGTGGCCGCCAGCACGCGTACGTCTACCCGCAGGCTGCTGTCGTCCCCGACCCGCTGAATATCGCCATACTGCAGGACCCGCAGCAATTTGGCCTGCAGCGCCAGCGACAGCTCGCCGATCTCATCGAGGAACAGCGTCCCGTTATCAGCGGTTTCAAATTTGCCCTGTCGGTGGCTGATCGCCCCGGTAAAAGCGCCCTTCACATGGCCGAACAGCTCGCTTTCCGCCACGCTTTCCGGCAGCGCCGCGCAGTTGAGGTAAACCAGCGGATGCGATGCGCGCGGCGAGCCCGCATGGATGGCCTTCGCCACCAGCTCTTTACCGGTGCCGGTTTCACCGCTAATCAGCACGTTAAGATCCGATGCGGCAACGATCTCAATCTCTTTTTTTAGCTGCATCATGCCCGGCGACAGGCCAATCATCTCCGCGGCGGGCGCCTGCTCAAACGCTCCGCCGTCGCCCGGCGAAACGTTCTGGCTTTCCAGCTGTTCAATCAGCAGGGCATTGTTCAGCGCGCCCGCCGCCAGGGCAGCAATCAGCCGCAGTTCTTCATCGCTAAACGCATCAAACTGGTCTGGAGAAAGGCCGTCGAGGGTCAGGGCACCGATAAGGTTCTGCCCGGCAAACAGCGGCAGGCCGACGCAGGCATGGACTTTCAGGCTCTCCTGACCGGGGATCAGGCCGTCATAGGGGTCGGGTAAATCGCTGTCGGCAGGAAAGCGCACCACGTCCCCGGCGCGGGCGATAGCCTCAAGCCGCGGATGCCCCTCAAGGGTAAAACGCCGCCCCAGCACGTCCGGGGAAAGGCCGTCGATCGCCAGCGGAATAAACTGCCGGGCTTCATAGCGCAGCAGCGCCGAGGCGTCACACGCCAGCACTTCGCGCAGAGTGGCGATAAGCCGCTGAAAGCGGTCCTGATGGCCAATTCCCCGCTGTAGTTCAATGGCAATTCGCGCCAGCACGTCGGTAGAAAAACTCATCGCCACTCTCCATTGTCATTTTGACTACCAATGATGTCATATTGACAACTTCAAGTATAGTCATATTGACATCCAACCAGGCAGTGTAAAACACAAAACCCATTAATATCAATAAATTAAAAAGTTGGCACGTAACTTGATTATAGGCAGACATCCTGTTTGAAAAAACACTCTTTATTGTCTGAGGTGGCTATGTCTATTCTGGTAAAAAACAACATTCATTGGGTAGGACAACGTGACTGGGAAGTGCGCGATTTTCACGGTACCGAATATAAAACCCTGCGCGGCAGCAGCTATAACAGCTATCTTATCCGTGAAGAAAAAAATGTGCTGATCGATACGGTCGATCATAAGTTCAGCCGCGAGTTTGTGCAGAATCTGCGTAGCGAAATCGACCTGGCGGATATCGACTATATCGTCATTAACCATGCGGAAGAGGACCACGCCGGGGCGCTGACCGAACTGATGTCCTGCATCCCGGACACGCCAATCTACTGTACCGCTAACGCCATTGACTCCATTAACGGCCACCATCATCACCCCGAGTGGGATTTCCACGTGGCAAAAACCGGCGACACGCTGGATCTGGGCAACGGCAAACAGCTGATCTTTGTTGAAACCCCGATGCTTCACTGGCCGGACAGCATGATGACCTATATGACCGGCGACGCGGTGCTGTTCAGCAACGACGCCTTCGGCCAGCACTACTGTGACGAACGTCTGTTTAACGACGAGGTGGACCAGACTGAACTGTTCGAACAGTGCCAGCGCTACTACGCCAATATTCTGACGCCGTTCAGCCGCCTGGTGACGCCAAAAATCACCGAGATCCTCGGTTTTAATCTGCCGGTCGATATGATTGCCACCTCTCACGGTGTGGTCTGGCGCGATAACCCGACCCAAATCGTTGAGCTGTATCTGAAATGGGCGGCGGATTATCAGGAAGATCGCATCACTATTTTCTACGACACCATGTCCAATAATACCCGCATGATGGCCGACGCCATCGCCCAGGGCATCAACGAAGTGGACCCTAACGTGGCGGTCAAAATCTTTAACGTGGCACGCAGCGATAAAAACGAGATCTTAACCAACGTCTTCCGGTCCAAAGGTACGCTGGTCGGGACCTCCACCATGAATAACGTGATGATGCCGAAAATTGCCGGCCTGGTGGAAGAGATGACCGGCCTGCGCTTCCGCAATAAACGCGCCAGCGCCTTCGGTTCCCACGGCTGGAGCGGCGGTGCGGTAGACCGCCTCTCCACTCGCCTGCAGGATGCCGGTTTTGAAATGTCCCTCAGCCTGAAGGCTAAATGGCGGCCGGATATGGATGCGCTGGAACTCTGCCGCCAGCACGGGCGCGACATTGCCCGTCAGTGGGCGCTCGCTCCCCTGCCGGAAGCTGACGTCAAAGCGTCCCCGGAACAAGAGGCCTGCGCCTGTGCTGCAGCCGCTGCAGCCGACCTCGGTCCGTGCATGCAGTGCAGCGTCTGTCAGTGGATTTACGATCCGGAAAAAGGCGAACCCATGCAGGACGTCGCACCGGGCACACCGTGGAGCGATGTCCCGGATAACTTCCTGTGTCCGGAATGCTCTCTCGGCAAAGATGTCTTTGACGAACTGGCAACGGAGGCAAAATGAGTCGCGGCATCCTGATTATTGGCTCGGGCTTCGCTGCCCGCCAGCTGGTGAAAAATCTCCGCAAACAGAGCGCTGATATGCCCCTGACGCTGATTGCGGCCGACAGTATGGATGAGTACAACAAACCGGATCTGAGCCATGTGATAAGCCTGGGCCAGTCCGCCGATGAGATGACCCGCCAGACGGCGGGGGAGTTTGCCGAGCAGTACCAGCTCAGCCTGTTCCCCAACACCCGTATTACGGCTATCGATGCGCAGGCGCATACGGTCAGCAGCGGAGATAAACAGTGGCACTACGACAAGCTGGTGCTGGCAACCGGTGCCAGCAGCGCCGTGCCGCCGGTGCCCGGTCACGAGCTGATGCTGACCCTCAACGGCCAGCAGGAGTATCGCGCCTGCGAAGCGCGGCTTCGCGACGCACAGCGGGTGCTGATTGTCGGCGGCGGCTTAATCGGCTGTGAACTGGCAATGGATTTCTGCCGCGCCGGCAAAGCGGTAACGGTCGTGGATAACGCCGCCAGCGTGCTGGCCTCGCTGATGCCGCCGGAGGTCAGCAGCCGCCTGCAGCATACACTCACCGAAATGGGCGTGCATCTGCTGCTGAACTCGCAGCTGGAGTCGCTGGAACAGCAGAACAACGGGATCCGCGCAACGTTTGACCGTCAGCGCACGCTGGAGGCCGACGTGGTGGTGGCCGCCGCCGGTCTGCGCCCGGAAATCGCCCTGGCACGCTGTGCCGGAGTGGAAGTAAACCGTGGTGTTAAGGTCGACCGCAGCCTGCAAACCAGCCAGCCCGATATCTGGGCGCTGGGCGACTGCGCGGAGATCGACGGTCAGCTTATGCCGTATCTGCAGCCCATCCAGCTCAGCGCCATGGCGCTGGCGAAAAGCCTGCTTGGCAACGCCACGCCGGTGAATCTTCCTCCGATGCTGGTGAAGATTAAAACCCCGGCGCTGCCGATGCAGCTGGCAGGAGAAACCCGCCGCCGTGATTTGCAGTGGCAAATTACCGCCGATGCAGCGGGTATGGTGGCCCGCGGCTGTGACGCTGCGGGTTCGCTGCGCGCCTTTGCGGTCAGCGAAGCGCGGATGCCGGAGGCCTTTGGCCTGCTGAAATCCCTGTCGCTGGGCTAAGGGCTCAGAACGTCGGGCCGTTAACCACCGACTCCCGGCGAATCAGCTCGCCGGGAAAGGCGGACTGGCTGGTAAATTCCCCGCCGTCGAGCATAAAAATCAGCCGGTTAATGGCCTCTTTCACCATCTCCGTTACCGGCACTCTGACGCTGGAGAGCGCAGGCACCATCCAGGGTGCCAGCGCCACATCGTCAAAACCAATCACCGACACCTGCTCCGGCACGTTAATTCCCTGAAGATGCAGCTGTTTAATCGCCCCAATCGCCATATCATCATTGCTGGCCACCAGCGCGCTAAACGTATTCCCGCTGGCTAACAGCTGTTGCACACCCTCGGCTCCGCTGGCCGCGGTCCACTTACCCTTAACAATCAGCGACTCACGTAGCGGAATCGCGTACCGCGCCAGCGCATCCCTGTAACCAGAAAGACGCTCAGCGCCGGTCGGTGAATCCAGCGAACCAGTAATAAACGCGATATCCCGATGGCCCAGCTCAATCAGCTGCGTCACCGCCGCCTGGCTTGACGCCTGCTGGTCGGAGTAAACACAGTGGCTGCCGTTTTTTCGCAGCCGACGATTAAGCACCATAATCGGCTGCGAGTGGCTTTCGATAATCTCATCCATCTCATCCACGCTCAGAAAACGCGGATAGATAATAATCGCGTCGCAGCGCAGGTCGAGCAGGTACTGGATCGCCTCGCGCTCCTCGTCCGCGCTGTGCTTACCGTCGGCAAGGATCAGACGCCGTCCCTGATCTTCGGTCATTCTGGCGGCGTGGGAGAGCAGCTCGCTAAAATAGACCCCGTGATAGAGGGTGTTGGTCACCACCAGCCCCAGGGTCTGGGTCTTTTTGGTCGCCAGGTTGCGCGCCAGCAAATTCGGCCGGTAGCCGCTCTCTTCAATGGCCTGGAGCACGCGCTCTTTGGCCTCCAGGCTAACGTAGCCATTCCCTGACAGCACGCGGGATACGGTGGTCTTCGACACCCCTGCCCGCTTTGCTACCTCCAGCATCGTTGCCATATTTTCCTGCTCGTCTGAAAAAGATGTGCAGCAGTGTACTTCAGCCTCCGGCGATTTTCAGCCACCCCACGCGCAGCAAATAGCGATGACCGGACACCTTTTGGTGATCAGCATCACGAATATAAAAAGTCATCCATTTTGCATCTTGTTTCGGCATATGAAACTCTTCATGCTTTTGTGGAACCGGTTCCCTATACAAAGTTCCATCGGTGCTGATGTCCATATTCGGCACGGATAAAAAAACATCTTATTGATAAATCAGGATAAAAATCCTATGTCTAAGAATTATGCGGCGTTAGCCCACGGCGTGGTCTCAGCCCTCGGCGGCGCGGAAAATATTGCAGCCGTCACCCACTGTATGACGCGTCTGCGCTTTGTTGTAAAAGATGAAAACCAGGTGGATACGGCGACGCTGAAAGGCATTAGCGGCGTGATGGGTGTGGTGCGTAACGAAACCCAGTGCCAGGTGATTATCGGCAACACGGTATCCCACGCTTTCCGTGAAGTGGTCAGCCTGCTGCCAACGGATATGCAGCCAGCCCAGCCAGCAGGTAAGCAAAAACTGACCCTGAAGCGTATCGGTGCGGGTATCCTCGATGCGCTGATCGGCACCATGTCTCCGCTGATCCCGGCGATTATCGGCGGTTCGATGATCAAGCTTCTGGCGATGATCCTCGAGATGAGCGGCGTGCTGGAGAAAGGCTCTTCTACCCTTGCGATCCTGACCGTGATCGGCGACGGCGCCTTCTTCTTCCTGCCGCTGATGGTGGCCGCCTCTGCCGCCGTTAAATTCAAAACCAATATGTCGCTGGCGATTGCGATTGCCGGGGTGCTGGTTCACCCGAGCTTTATCGACCTGATGGCGAAAGCCGCCCAGGGCCAGGTGGTTGAGTTCGCTCTGGTGCCGGTCACCGCGGTGAAATACACCTACACGGTGATCCCGGCGCTGGTCATGACCTGGTGCCTGTCGTATATCGAACGCTGGGTGGATCGTATTACCCCGGCGGTCACTAAAAACTTCCTTAAGCCGATGCTGATCGTGCTGATCGCGGCGCCGCTGGCGATTATGCTGATTGGCCCGATTGGGATCTGGATCGGTAGCGCCATCTCCGCGCTGGTGTACACCATTCATGACTATCTGGGCTGGCTGTCGGTCGCCATTATGGGCGCACTCTGGCCGCTGCTGGTGATGACCGGGATGCACCGCGTCTTTACCCCGACCATTATTCAGACTATCGCCGAAACCGGCAAAGAAGGGATGGTCATGCCGTCAGAAATTGGCGCTAACCTGTCCCTGGGCGGCTCTTCCCTGGCGGTGGCATGGAAAACGAAAAACCCTGAACTGCGTCAGACGGCGATGGCGGCGGCGGCATCGGCCATTCTGGCGGGCATTTCTGAACCGGCGCTGTACGGCGTGGCGGTACGTCTGAAACGTCCGCTTATCGCCAGCCTGATCAGCGGCTTTATCTGCGGCGCGGTCGCCGGTATCGCCGGACTGGCGAGCCACTCAATGGCAGCTCCGGGCCTGTTTACCAGCGTCCAGTTCTTCGACCCGGCTAACCCGATGACGATCGCCTGGGTATTCGGCGTGATGGCACTGGCGGTCGTTCTGTCCTTTGTTCTGACCCTGATTCTCGGATTTGAAGATATTCCGGTGGAAGACGAGGCCGAAAAAGCCCGTAAGCTGCAGGCCGCTACGCCTGCCACCGTTACAGAAGCACGAGTTTGATGACCACAGCGAGGAAACGCATGTCTGTCTTTCCAGAAGGATTTTTATGGGGCGGCGCACTGGCCGCCAACCAGTCGGAAGGGGCCTTCCGCGAGGGCGGTAAAGGGCTGACCACCGTTGATATGATCCCCCACGGCGAGAATCGCCTGGCGGTGAAAATCGGCCAGCAAAAGCGTTTTGCCCTGCGCGAGGATGAGTTCTATCCCAGCCATCAGGCGATCGATTTTTATCATCGCTATAAAGAAGATATCGCCCTGATGGCGGAAATGGGCTTTGGCGTGTTTCGCACCTCTATCGCCTGGAGCCGCCTCTATCCGAACGGCGACGAGCTGACGCCCAACGCCGAGGGTATCGCCTTTTACCGGTCGGTATTTGAAGAGTGCAAAAAGTACGGTATCGAGCCACTGGTTACGCTCTGCCACTTCGACGTCCCGATGCATCTGGTGACAGAGTACGGCTCCTGGCGTAACCGTAAAATGGTCGATTTCTTCGCCCGCTACGCCCGTACCTGTTTTGAAGCCTTTGACGGTCTGGTGAAGTACTGGCTGACCTTCAATGAAATCAACATCATGCTGCACAGCCCCTTCTCCGGTGCCGGACTGGTGTTTGAGGAAGGTGAAAATCAGGAGCAGGTGAAATACCAGGCCGCGCACCACGAGCTGGTGGCCAGCGCGCTGGCGACGAAAATCGCCCATGAGGTCAACCCGGCCAATCAGGTTGGCTGCATGCTGGCGGGCGGTAACTTCTATCCTTACTCCTGCAAGCCGGAAGATGTCTGGACCGCGCTGGAGAAAGATCGCGAAAACCTGTTCTTTATCGACGTTCAGGCCCGCGGAGCTTACCCGGTCTGGGCCGCCCGCGTATTTCGCGACAAAGGCGTGACCGTGGAGATGGAACCGGGCGATGCCGCAATCCTGAAGAACACGGTCGATTTCGTCTCCTTCAGCTACTACGCCTCCCGCTGCGCCTCGGCGGATATGAACGCCTCTAACACCAGCGCCGCCAATATCGTGAAATCCCTGCGCAACCCGCATATCGAGGTGAGCGAATGGGGCTGGGGTATCGACCCGCTGGGCCTGCGTATCACCATGAATATGATGTACGACCGCTACCAGAAACCGCTGTTCCTGGTGGAAAACGGCCTGGGCGCGAAGGATGAGTTTAACGTCCGCGGCGAGATTAATGATGACTATCGCATCAGCTATCTGCGCGAGCATATCCGCGCCATGGGCGATGCGATTGCCGACGGGATCCCGGTCATCGGCTATACCAGCTGGGGCTGTATCGACCTGGTTGCCGCCTCAACCGGCGAGATGAGCAAGCGCTACGGCTTCATCTACGTGGACCGCGACGACGCGGGCAACGGCAGCCTGACGCGCACGCGTAAAAAATCGTTCTGGTGGTATAAGAAAGTGATTGCCAGCAACGGGGCGGACCTCGACTAAGATTTGCCTTCCCACTGCTCCTCTCCCACAGCGAGAGGAGCAGAACATCTCCACTCTGCGAGCCGCTACGGAAAACGACGCACTCCTGATTTACCCCTCTCCAGTCAATACACTACCCTCAGCTCACAAAGCAACCAAATAAAGGTGTACATAGTACTCAACTAGTGTACTATGTACCTCACAGGGAGAGTGCCCGTGGATCACGCGATTGAGTTTATCGAAACGCCCATGTTTACCCGCCAGATAAAACAGATTGCCACTGATGATGAGCTTAAAGAACTGCAAAAAACGCTTATCCAGTTCCCCGAGAAAGGCGACCTGATACAGAAAACAGGTGGGCTACGCAAAATCAGAATGGCCACGGGCCCGCAGGGGAAAAGCGGTAGCGCAAGGGTGATTTATTTCCTGGCAACAGAAGAGATTATCTGGCTGGTAATGGTATATCCGAAAAGTATTAAAGACAGTCTGACTGATACAGAAAAGGCCGAGCTTAAAAAGCTGACTAAACGACTGAAAGATGAGGTGTAAAATGACTTTTTTTAACGATCTGAAAACCTCGCTGGAAGAGGCAGTTGACATCAAAAACGGTGTTAAAAAACCGGCCCGCGTGACACGCTATGAAATTGCTGATGTCCGGGCCATAAGAGAGCAGCTCAACGTCTCCCAGGCAGAGATGGCCAACGCGTTAGGGACCAGCATTGATACCATCAAAAGCTGGGAAGCAAAACGCCGCAACCCTACCGGGCTGGCGGCAAAAGTTCTGGCCGTGATCCAGACCAATCCGGCTTTCTTCCACGAACTTGCTGCGCACTAATAGACTCATACCAGCCCACGCCCTCCTCCTTTAGTGCAAAGGCAACGCCGCAAAGGTTGTGTTAGGCTGGGCAGGATAACCGTTTATCAAAGGAGATGAGTATGGCCGTTTCAGCACGTAACCAGCTTACAGGCACCGTCAGCGCAACCTCGCACGGCGCCGTGAATGATGAAATTGAACTGACGCTGTCCGGCGGTGCCCGACTGGTCGCCGTAGTGACCACCAGCAGTAAAGAGGCGCTGGGCCTGGTTCCCGGGAAAGAGGCCATTGCTCTGATTAAAGCCCCGTGGGTGACCCTTGCCAGCGAAGATTGTGGCCTGAAATTCTCTGCCCGCAACCAGTTTGCCGGTGAAATCACGTCGGTCAGCGAGGGCGCGGTGAATGCCACCGTTCATCTGCAGACCGATGCCGGTTTTGAGATTGTCGCCGTGGTCACTAACGAAAGCCGCGACGAGATGAACCTGACCCAGGGCAAACGCGTTATCGCCCTGATCAAAGCCTCGGCGATCCTTATCGCGACCCGCGCGTAATCATTCAACCACCTGTTTTATTTCATTTTTTATAAAACAGTATTTTGTGATTGCTCTCGCGTTACTGCTTCCCCGCCAATGATACATAAGCGTTTTCACTCTGGAGACGCTTATGAATGCTTTATCGCTTTCCGGTGCCGCACTGCTGCTGTGCGCCTCTCAAACCGCCCTTGCCACAGGCCCGATGTCGTTTCCTGTCTGGCCCGGCGGCGAAGCGCCTGGCGCCAGCACCAGCTCAGTGCGCTATGAACTCAGTGAACGCAGTAAAGATCCCGCCCTGCCCGACAGGGCTGTAACCGGGATTCGTGCGCCGGAGATTACCGTCTATGCACCGGAAAAACCGAACGGTTCGGCCCTGCTGGTGATCCCCGGCGGTTCCTATAAGCGCGTGGTGCTGGATAAAGAGGGCAGCGATCTGGCTCCGCTGTTTAACGCCCGCGGCTACACCCTGTTTGTGATGACCTACCGGATGCCCGGCGACGGCCATGCGGAAGGCGCGGATGCGCCGTTGGCAGATGCCCAGCGGGCGCTGCGGACGCTACGCGCCCGCGCCGGGGAGTGGAACCTCGACGCCGGTAAAATTGGCGTCATGGGCTTTTCAGCGGGCGGCCATCTGGCAGCCAGCCTGGAGACGCGCTATCAGGAAGGCGTGTATCGCCCGACGGACGCCATTGACCGCCAGAGCGCACGGCCCGATTTCGTGCTGCTCGGCTATCCGGTGATCTCCATGGACCAGGCCATCGCCCATCCCGGCTCGCGAAAAGAGCTGACCGGCGATAAGCCGACGGACGCGCAGCTGAACCGCTATTCACCGGAGTTGCACGTCACCGCCGATACGCCGCCCACTTTCCTGATGCACGCCGTGGACGACCCTTCCGTACCGATGGATAACTCGCTGGTGATGTTTAACGCGCTGCGGGCGAAAAAAGTCCCGGCAGAACTGCATCTGTTTGCCGAAGGTAAGCACGGATTTGGGATCAGAAACGTTCAGGGAATGCCGGCCGCACTCTGGCCGCAGATGGCTATGAACTGGATCGCCGCCCTGCCGGAGAAAAAGCCCTGAGGGTTATTTTCGCGGACGGTACTTTTCGGGGAGTTCAGGAACGGGCCGTCTGTCATCAATCAGATGACGGATGGTCAGTATCGGGTGACGTAGCAGCATACGTGGACCTGCCCAGCGCATAATCTGCTTCATCTCTTCCCGCTTCGCAGGCTGATAGCAGTGGACCGGACACTGTTTGCAGGCGGGTTTCTCTTCACCGAATACACATTTATCGAGGCGCTTGTTCGCGTAGGCCTGCAGCGCCTGATAGTGCTCTGCGCTTTCAGAAGCCTGCGGGCCGCTGCACTGCCAGAGCGCAATCATCTTACCGATGGTCAGCTTTTCACGAAGGATGCGTTTTCCGGACATAACAGTTCCCGCCTCTTAAAAGTGCATTAATAATACACCTTACAAAGACGGGAACCAATCCACCCTAAGTGTTAGCGCGCCATGGTATAGGGGTTGAGATCAATATGCTGGCTGAAATGGTGGTCGATCTCGCTCTGATGCGAAACCGCAATCACCGTACAGTCCGGCAGACGCGCTTTGATAAGCGTCAGCATCTCCTGCGCCGACTGGGCATCCAGGCTGCTGGTGGCCTCATCCAGCCAGAGGGTATCCGGCTTTAGCAGCAGCGCACGGGCAAAGGCCAGCCGCTGTTTTTGCCCGCCGGAGAGCACCTGCTCCCAGTTAAGCTGCTTATCCAGAGACGGTGCCCATTCACCCAGCCCGGTGTCGGCCAGCAGAACCGCCAGGCCTTCGCTGTCGTCGGACGGCTGCTCAGGATAGCAAAGGACTTCCCGCAGGGTGCCCTGCCCGAGATAGCTACGCTGCGGCAGCAGCAGGCTTTTCCCCTGCTGTCGCTGCCAGCGTCCTTCGAACCACGGCCAGACGCCGGTCAGCGTGCGCAGCAGGGTTGATTTCCCCATCCCGCTGCGCCCGGAGATTTTGCTCCAGCTTCCCGCCGGGAAACTGAAATCCATCCCTTTCAGCAGCGCCGTGCCCTGCGGCGTGGAGAGCGACAGCGACTCAACCTGCAGGCTCTCGCCCACCGGCGTGGTGTCTTCCGGATTCTGGCTTTCGGCAATCGCCTGACGGAACTGCTCCAGACGCTCAATACTGGCAGAGAGTTCCACCAGCGCCGTATAGACGCGGATAAACCAGCTCAGCGCCCCGTGCACCTGACCAAATGCGGAACGCACCTGCATCAGCCCGCCGAGGGTGATGGTTTTCGCCATAAACGCCGGTAGCGCGGCAAAAACCGGCACGATCAGGCTGACGCGGTTATAGCCGGTGGTGAAGAAGCCCAGATTACGTTCGCGATCCATCAGGGAACGCCAGTTCTTCACGATGCCCATAAAGGTCTGGTGAAGATGCTGTTTCTCCCAGCGCTCGCCCTGGTAGAGTGCGATCTGCTCAGCGTTATCGTGCTTGCGCAGCAGCGCCGCACGGAAATCCGCCTCCGCACGCTGTTTCTGGTAGTTCAGGCCGTGCAGGCGCTTACCGATCCAGTGGGTCACCAGGCTGCCGATCAGGGTGTAAGCCACCGCCACCCAGACCAGGTAGCCTTTGATCACCACATCATGACCGAACAGGTTAAAGGTCTGCACTCCGGAGAGCTTCCAGAGGATCCAGACAAAGGAGAAGAGCTGGGCGCTGGTGATCAGAAACGATACCGACAGGCTCACCGTTTTATCGACAAAAAAGTTAATGTCTTCGGCGATACGCTGGTCCGGGTTATCCACCCGGCCAGAGAGCGCCATCCGATAGAAAGCCTGCTTCGCCAGCCAGCTATCCACCAGATCGGCAGTCAGCGACTCGCGCCAGCGAATGATCAGTAGCTTAGTGAACCAGGCCTGATACACGAATACGCCGATATAGATCAGAATAAAGACGCAGTACTCTTTCACCAGGCTGTAGATCATCGCGCCGTTAAACGCACCCAGCGCATCATAAAAGGATTTACTCCATTCATTAATCAACACGTTGAGATAGACGATAGTTCCGCCCAGCCCGACGATAACCGCCAGCAGCAGCCAGGCGTTCCAGCTCTGCTTGCCGCTCCAGAAGGCGCGGCTTAACTGCCACACAATGGCCAGTTTCATTCTCATGGTTGGGTCTCTTGCGGTAAGACGGTGTACAGCACCCGGTTATCCGGGTTGTAAAGACGCTCAGCCATTGCGCGCACGCCTTCCAGGGTAATGGCCTGGTCAAGGGTGTTCAGGCGGCTCAGATATTCCGGGCTATTAAAGTGGCGATAGCTGAGGATTAAACGGCGCTGCACGGTCGTGATATCCTGCGCACGCGTCTGCTCGGTACGCCGGAAAGCCTGGCGTTCGTTATCCACCATTTGTGCGGTGATCTGGCCCGGCGCATCCTTCAGAGCCTGCTCTGCACGTACCGCCAGTTCCTGGGCGCGTTCGGATGAGGTGGTAAAACGCAGCTCGCTCTCAATACGGTTGTCTTTATCATTCAGCTCGCTGTTAAACAGCAGGTTATAGACGCCGCGAGCATCATCGCGCAGGGCGGTTTTCAACTGCTGATTCGCCAGGTTGCGGGCAATACTCACCTGGACCGCCTTCTCCGGGCTCCACGGCGTTTCACTAAAGCTCCACAGGCGAACATCGGCTTTTGGCTCGATATTCAGGGCTTCCTGCTGCTCACGCTGTCCCGGCAGCGGCAGCCACGGCGCGGCATTCAGCGGCTTATCGCGCACGATGCCAGCCAGATAGTGCTCAACGGATTTTTTCAGTTTATCCGCCGGCATATCGGCGAGGATAAACCAGGTCACCGGCGCCCGACGCGTGGTCTGCCACTGGGCCAGCAGATCCTTGACGGTCAGACTTAGCAGTTCGGCTTCCGTCGGCTCGGTAAACGCGGGCTTCCCGTAGCGTAGCGCGACGGTGCTTTTTGACCGTTCTGCCGACAGGGATCCCTGCTGCATCACCTGGCGACGGGCCAGCGACATAATGCTGTCTTTCATGCTGTCGGCATCAATATTGGCATCCGTATGCAGCAGCTGATAGCGGTGGAAAAGCGCGTCAATTTTATCAACGGGAGACTGACCGCTAACCTCAAGGGACCAGGCTTCCTGAGTAACGCTTAACGACAGAGCGTTATCCGCCTTCCAGCGCTGCATATCTGCGCTGCTCCAGCCCGCAGGACCACTCTGGTCGACCAGCTGTGAAGCCAGCTGGGCCTGCCAGGCCACCAGACCCTGGCTCAGATAACCCGCCTGACTGTGCGCGTTAACGCGAACGGTGTTCTTCGCCAGCGGCGTGCGCAGCCAGACCACGCGATCGCCGTTGCTGAGCGTCCACTCTTCCACTTTTTCTTTCGCAAAACGGGTTACCGCAACGCGCTTCCCGGCGGTATCGCGCACCGGCAGCGGTGCCAGAGCGGTGGTCTTCTCCGCAGGCGTCGGCTGCAGTTTTTCCGCAGCAATCGTCTGAACGCGCTGCTCAATGGCTGCGGCATCCGGCAGGCTGGCCTCGGTTTTACCCGGAATGCTGAACTGCACCAGCTGGTCCGGTGCCTGTAGCCAGCTGCGCAGACGGGTATTGATATCCGCAGCGGTAATGCCATCCAGCTCTGCCAGCGCCCTGACGGCACGGGTCTGGGTTGGGACATAGGCGTTACGGTTTTGCCAGGCGATAGCCAGCATCTGTACCCAGTCGGCAAACGCACGTTTCTCCGGTGCCGCTTTCATTTTCAGGGCCGTTTCACGAATATCAGCCTTAACGTTCTCGACATCTTTTTCGCTCACCCCGAAACGGATCAGCCTTTCACGCTCGCGGATCAGGGTGTCCAGCGCCTTGCTATGCTCACCTGGCAGCGTATCGGCAAAGAGTCCAAAGGCCACGGTGGTACGGCCAATATCGGATTTCCGCACCACCACATTGCCTACGGAAGTCGGCAGCAGATCGCGCTGGCGTTTCAGCTGGCGAGTCAGGGCGGAGAGGGTAATCTGGTTAATCAGGCGATGGCGGTATTCTCCGTCATCGGAGGCCTTAGGATCGTCAATACGGTTAACCCAGGAAACCTGACTACCGCCGCTTTCGCTATCCTGCAGGCGCACAACGCGCAGCTGGGATTCCAGCTTTTGGTTATACCAGGCCAGCGTGCGTTCCGGTAAGGCAACCGACGGCAGAGCACCGAAATGACGAACGATCAGCTCCTGAACGTCGGCGGGCTTAATATCGCCAATGATCATCAACCGCATATTGTTCGGGTGATACCAGCGCTGATAAAACGCCTGCAGCTGCGTCGCTGGCATAGTATTAATTGCGTCTTCACTGCCGATGGTCACCCGCTGCGGATAGCGGGAGCCGTCGCGCAGCGCAGCGATACGCTGGGCGTTCATCCGGGTAGCGACACCCAGTTTGCCGCGCCACTCTTCGAGAATGATTTTACGCTCATCGTCGAGGTCGGTCTGGGTGAGGCGGGCATGGGCCACCATCTGCGCCAGCGCGTTCAGAGAGGTATCCAGCCCTTTGGTGCCGTTCGGCGGGCTCATCATGTACTGGGTGCGTTCATAGTTGGTGACCGCGTTATAGTGCAGCCCACGCTTCCAGCCTTGCTTAGCCAGCGCTTCCGCCACGCCTTCAGGCCAGGCCTCGCTGGCGCGAAACACCATATGCTCAACCATATGGGCCACGCCGGACTGGGCGTCGGTTTCATCCAGGGATCCGGCATCCACGCCAAGACGAATATCAATACGCCCTTTATCGGAGTGAACGGGAACCAGCGTATAGCCCAGGCCGTTAGCCAGGGTGCCTTCGGTCAAAACCGGCAGAGGGGAACGCGTTTCCTCGCTCTGTACCGCCGGGCTGAAGGCGGAGAGACACAGCGCCACGCAGAGGCTGTGAATACCCTTACGTATCATGATTATCCTTACGATTTGCTCAAAGCGGCCGACCGGCCTGCGCCCGTCGGCAAAAAAAACCGCCCGCCACGATGTGGCGAACGGTCACAGGGGGTTACCAGTTATAGGCGACGCCGAACCAGAACTGACGTCCGGTTTTGTAGGTCACTTTAGTGCTGCCGGCTGTGCCGGTCTGTTTGGCTTCAATCACATTGTCCAGCACGTTAAGCACATCCAGCGTCAGTTCAACAGACTGATCTTTAAAGGTCGGCTGCTTCCAGCCAAACCGCCAGTCGTAGGTGAAGTAGTCGTCAAACTTTGTCTTCTCATACAGATAGGCTGTGCCGCTATAGCTACCACAGGCGCTGTTTGCCACAGGGCAGGAGATCGACCTGCTGGTATATCCCGTAATGCCGGAGTTATAACCAAGACTGTGCGTCCAGTTGAGATTGAGTGCCGGGAAGTAAGTATAGATTTTCGCACTGGCAATCCAGGGTACGTTAAAGTTCATTGCTTCCATGTCCCCTTTTTCGATCAGCTTGCCGTCGATAATCGCCATCTCGTTATCAGAGTTGCTTTCATCGTAATAAGCCTGGGAGCTGGATTTGTTCTTAATCCAGGAGGCTTCCAGCTTCCAGTTAAGATCCATCATGCTCCAGTGATGGGGGCTGACTGGCTCTGCCGTCAGGGACCAGGTATCACCGGCGGTCTTCGCACTGTTGGTCATGATGTAACGTTTCTGCCCGTTTTCATCGACGGTTCTGTCACGACCAAACTGGTCCCGCCCCTGGCGATTTACCCACTTAACCGTCCAGACAGAGTTGAGTATGCGTTGGGAGAGGCCCAGCGACAGCTCATCACTGTAAGGCGTTTTCAGATCGGAGATATCGTAATCGAAAGAGTTATAACCGACGGTATCGCCCACCCATGGCGAATTCGCATTGGTGCGCGTCTGGGCGATTTTTGCGCTGATCCCCGTGCGTAACTTATAGGCCAGGATACTCTGACCATAGTAACGGTTAGCTCCGCCGAACAGACGCGTGCTCTTATCGCCAAAGACATCCAGTGATGCGGCAAAGCGCGGCGCAGCGGTTAGGTTCTGCATAAAATCGTCATACTGCACGCGCACGCCCGGGGTCACTTCCAGACGTTTGTAAGTCATGCTGTCCTGCAGATAGACGGCATAGTCGGTATAGCTGCCCTGCTCGGTACGCTGCGGGTAGAGCGTGCGACGTTTGAAATATTGCTCACCGTCAATACAGAAGTCATCACCGGCCTGGCAAACGACATTTTTATCAATGGTGGCCACACCGTTATTGCTGGCAACATCGCGGAAGCGGCGATAGCGGGTCTCGTAGAGACCAAGCTCCCACCCGGCATCAACCTGATGGCCCACGCCAAGCCCGGCGAAGGGCGTAAACTCGTAGTCCTGCTTAAACCGGGTCGTGGATTTGTCGGTGCTATAGGTACCGTAACCCCCGAGATGACCGTATTGCACTTTGGCACTGGCCGCTGAACTGCCCCAGGTTATGGTGTCAGAGACAAAGTTGCTTGCAGTATTGTAACGATACCAGGTCTGATAAGTGTCAGACTCCTGCTCGATTTTATTCTGATCAAACTGATAGCCAACCAGGCTGGTAACCTTCCCCCAGGGCGCATAATGTTCCCATTCGATATTCCCGCGGTAGCCACCGCCGGTATTGGAGAAGCCGCCGTTTTTAACGTTATCTTTGTTGTAGGTCGATTTGTGCGGAGAGTACATCCCGGTCATGCGGAAAATATCGCCGTTATCCGCAAACCAGATGCCTTTTAGTAAGTACGTCTCACCCAGGCGTTTCTGGTTATCCCATTCACCCATGACGGACTGGTATTGCGGGATCACCGACTCCTGCCGGTTATAGGCGAAGATAATGCCGCTCTGATCATTAATCGGCTGGTTGACCGTTAAGGTATAAAAATTCTTGGTAAATTGCGGCTGGTTATAAAATTTGGTGGCCGCGTAAAAATCCGACTCATCCTCGTCATTAAGATGATATTTAGTCCAGTTATCGCGGGAGGTGCGCCAGGAAACTTTTCCGCTGACGCGATCCAGAGACGGGTCGATCAGTCGGGCATCGACCACACCGCCGGTAAAGTTACCGTACTTTGCAGAAACGTTGCTGTCGAAAACTTCAACTCTGTCGAGCAGTTCCGTATTTATCCAGAACGACTGGGTGCCGCCTGCGGGCAGATCTGTCGGGGAAAAACCATCTGGCGGCAACGTTAAGTCACCGTTATTCGCACCCGGATTAACGTTGTTATTGTTCGACAGCCCGTCGATCATAAAGTTGTTGTTATAGAATTTCTCACCGTGGAAGGAGACATTCTCCGGGGCAATTTCGCCGGGGTTAATGCTGGAGTTAGTATCGTTAGAAAAACGCACATTCGGATTACTTTTGAGTAATTCCGTAATGTTTCCGTTCCCCATCGGCGTTTTTTTGATTTGATCCGCATTAATTATCTGCGTCCCCATCGACTGGCTGGTCGGGGCAGAGCGTACAACAATAGTATCATCGACAGCATTTTCTTCCTGTGCCGGAGAGACTTGTTCCACGTTACTTGTTTGATTAATTTCAGCCTGGCTTTCAGCCATAACTGGCGCAGCAATAATGCTGAGCGGAATAACAATACACCCGACCTGTTTCATGAAAAATTCCCAGAGATAAAATCAGTTAATGACCTGAATACGTCCATCAAGTTTGAAAATAACGGTGACAACCTGGTTTTTAAGTTCGCCAGTGGTGTCATAGCGCCAGCGGGCAATATCCCGACGGAGATCGCTGCTAAATACGTCCGGCGGGTTTTCCGCCAGGATTTGAATATTGGTGACGGTGCCGGAGGCGGTGACGTCATACTTCACGCGGACCTGCCCTTCGACGCCCAGCGAGCGGGCGCGGGTGGGATAGTTCACCCGACGGTGCAGAATGCGGAACTGAGTGCTGGTGTTATTGCCCGCCCCTTTTGCCGCATTGCCTGACGCGCTTTCGCCTGGCTGCTGCGCGCTCCCGGAAGAGGGCTGACTGACGCCAGACGATGAGGTGGTAGCCTCTGTTGCAACGGGACCTGCAGGGCGTGCCGCTTCGCTGGGAGCGCTCACAACTGCAGGCGCACTCGGCTTCGCTTTTTCCACAACCGGGCGTGGTTTTTCAACAGGTTTACTCTGGCGAAGCGGGGATTTTTTGACGATCGGTTTTTCCGGGGCAACGGGCTTTTGCGCGACCACAATCTCGGCGTTCTCGGCCACGACGGTTTTAACCGGCGGCTCCAGCATCACCGGCACGGTAGTCGGTGGCGGTGCCGCCACATTTTCCGCAACGGGAGGGGCCATCGCGACCACCGACATGGCGCTGCCTGCCCGACCGGCCGTGTCGACCGGAGACAAACTTCTGCTGCTGGTATAGCCGATAAATGCCGCCAGCAGCGCACCGTGTACCAGCAAAGAGAGAACGCCCGCAGCGCTTTTACGCCACAGCGGGTTTCCATCATTACGGTCATTGGACGGCACATTAACGCCATCAGCAGCATATTGCGGGATCATGAAAGTTTTCGCCCTGCCCCACGTAATGACCCGTTCGCGCTATCCGACACTCCATGCCGGAACCATTAACAACGGACGGTTCACCTGTATTAGTTGTTTTATTACAGTGGGTTGTGTTTTTTTGTTATTAGGATAAATCCGCTATCCCTGTAGAGGGAACGGATCTTATCGATAATGATTCTGATTTGCAATCCAATTATCATTAGCCTTATTAGTTAGAAAAACCACGAATAAACAGCCGGTTGATTCCTGACGACTGGTTTTACGTCGGGGTATCCGTAAGATAAACCGTACAACCGCCCCTGTAACAACGCCGGACACCCTATGCAAAGACTGGATTGCGATCGCATGTTTATCGCCGTGATGGAAAGCGGCAGCTTTACCGCCGCCGCCCAGCGGCTGGGCACCAGCCACGGTCAGGCATCGAAACTGATCTCCCGTCTTGAGCAGGCGCTGGGCGTGCAGCTTTTCCGCCGCAGCACCCGCTCCCTGACGCCGACGGATGTTGGCAACGCCTACTATCAGCGGGTCCGCCCGCTGATTGCAGACTACGATGCCCTCAACGATTCGGTGCGCAATATTGCCGGTTCGCCCGCCGGGGTACTGAGAATCTCCGCGCCGGTCACCTTCGGGACACGGCAGCTTACCGGCCATCTGGTGGAGTTTGCCCGTCGCTACGCCGATATCGAACTGGACGTCAGCTTCAACGATCGTCTGGTCAGCGTCGTCGATGAGGGCTTCGATCTCGCCCTGCGGATAGGGCATCTTGAAGACAGTAATCTGATTGCCCGCAAGCTGTGCGATATCCGCGTGATAACCCTGGCTTCCGAAGGCTATCTTGCTGCCCGTGGCGTCCCCGAACACTGGAGCCAGCTGGCGCAGCACGACTGTATTATTGACACTAATTTCCGCGAGCCGGGTCAGTGGCGATACCGCGATGCCCACGGCCACACGCATACCCAGACCGTCCGGGCCAAAATGCGCTTTTCCAACGCCGAGGTCTGTCTGCAGGCTGCCTGCGCCGACCTCGGCATTACCCGGCTGCCAACCTTTGTCGCCAGCCGCGCCGTACAGGAGGGGCTTGTCCGCCCCCTGCTCCAGACCTGTGAAGCCGCGCCCCTTGGGCTGTTTGCTGTCTACTCTCCGGCTAAATATCTGGCCGCCCGTTCCCGGCTGCTGATCGACTTTCTGATTGCAGCTTTCGCCGGTCAACCGGATTGGGATAGCGGCCTTTGATTTATTCCATTTTGGAAATAAAGTTGCGCCGTACGGCCAGATAATCATCCATATGGAAAGAGTTTATAGTCCTTCTTATTCACTGAATTGAGAGGAGATCACCATGCTGGTAAACGGAAAATGGACCGCCGAATGGCACCCGGTTCAGGCCACCGATGAGAAAGGCGGCTTTGTGCGCCAGACCTCCAGCTTCCGCCACTGGGTCACCCCGGACGGTGCGCCAGGCATCACCGGCAGCGGCGGTTTTATCGCTGAGCCGGACCGTTATCATCTCTACGTGGCGCTGATTTGCCCCTGGGCATCCCGGACGCTGATCGCCCGCAAGCTCAAGGGGCTGGAATCGGTCATTAGCCTGTCGGTGGTCGAACCCTGGCTGCTGGATGAAGGCTGGCATTTCGGCGACTATCCCGGCGCAACCCGGGATACGGTGAATCATAAAGAGTGGCTCCACCAGCTCTACACTCAGGCTGACAGCGGCTTTACCGGTCGGGCGACCGTACCGGTACTCTGGGATAAAAAGACGCACACCATCGTCAACAATGAATCCGCCGATATCGTCAGAATGCTTAATAGCGGTTTTGGCACGCTGGCCGATTCACGTATCGATCTCTACCCGGCGGCGCTGCGGGAAGAGATCGACCAGTTGAATGCGGAGATCTATCCCCGACTGAATAATGGCGTCTATCGCGCCGGTTTTGCCACCACCCAGGAGAGCTATCAGGAAGCCTGTGACGGCGTCTTCGCCATGCTCGATAGTCTGGAAAACCGCCTTGCCGACGGCCGTCCTTTCCTGACCGGAAGTGAATTTACCGAAGCGGATATCCGCCTGTTTGTCACCCTGATCCGCTTCGATGCGGCCTATCACGGCATCTTTAAATGCAACCTGCGCCCGCTTCAGGCTTATGCCCGGCTGCTGGGCTATACCCGACGGATCCTGGCGATACCGGGCATCCGCGAAACGGTCAATATCGATCATATTAAACAGGGCTACTACTCCATCAAGGCGCTGAACCCGAACGGGATCGTCCCCACGGGTCCGGACCTTGGCGCTTACTGGCCTGAGGAACAACACCATGGCTAAAAAACTGGTCATACTGCTGCACGGCGTTGGCAGCAGTGGCAGCGACTTCGGCAACCTGGTGACCTGGTGGCAGCAAAGCCTGCCCGACGTCACCTTCGTGACGCCGGACGGCACGCAGCGCTTCGATATGGGCGGCGCGGGTTTTCAGTGGTTTAGCGTTAACGGGGTCACCGAAGCCAACCGGGCGGAGAGAATTGTACAGGCGCGAGCCGCGTTCGATGCCCATCTGCAGACGATCTTCAGCCGCTACGATGTTGACCCAACCCAGGACAAGCTGATTCTGGCCGGTTTTTCCCAGGGCGGGATTATGGCCCTTGACGTACTGGTCAGCGACCGTCTTCCGCTGTGTGGCGTCATCGCGTTTTCAGCCCGCCTCTCCTCTCCCGAACCGTTTAACCGGGTTGTCGGGGCAGAGGCGCTGATTATCCACGGTAAAGCCGATCCGGTGATCCCCTGGCATGAAGGCGAAAGCGCCGCCGCACGACTGGAAGCGCTGGGCGTGCCGGTCACCACGCACTTTGAAGAGGGCGTACCGCATACAATCTCCCCCCAGGGCCTGCGCCTGGCACAGGACTTTATTCAGCGAAAATTTCTGAGCTGAGCATATAATGCCGGAGGGAAACCTTCGGCATTATCTATTTCGCTGGTTATTATGCGTTTCTCTGGCTGAATATTCGCAGCAATCATCTTAATGTTTTTCTGAAAATACGCCATCACAGGCGGAAACCATTGACAGTCAATCGCGCCGGGCTATATATCTAATCCTACATAAGGATGAGTGGTTTTTAACACCGGGGAACCCGCATGAATAATATACCTGCACACCAACCTCCCAAAAATACATTTTCACCATGAATAGATAGTATCATTATCGAAAAACATAACGGAATAGCTTAGCATTCCCCTGAAGTCTTGCTCTTACCGTCGATATCATTAGCACGGAGGATATGAGATTGAAATATGACGGGATTGATACTAAGGTCCTTCTCAAGAAAAGGGAAAAGTTGATATTTGTTCTAATCAGTTGTTTTCTGGCTGAAGGGGCAGGATATCTTCTGCACAAGCATATCGACAAACATGCTGGTATTGCTGCGCTGTCTATTTCACTATTTGTGACTGCACTTATCCTATCCATTATTTATACGGTAGCGGATACATTACCCCTACGTCTTAAGTACATACACGGACGAAAAGACATTCCTAAAGAAGCACTGGACATAGATTATTGGTTTTGTATCGGAAGGGCCATCCCGGTAATGTTGGGTATGATTTGCCATAACATAAAATCCATCTGGGATATTATACACGGAGGTTATTTATGAGTGAAAAAACATCATCTGAAAACATAGATTCAGACAGAATTGATTTTATTGATACTGCGAATAGCATTATGAATGCAATACAGGTTGCACTTGGGAAAATATCTCAAACAGAAATGATGAAACCACTTTCTCAGTCTTTGAGCATTATAAGTGGAAAATTTGGTTCCGTCACTTCCCTGGCCAATCTGATGGTTAAATATCGCAACGGCACAGATACCGCCAGTGACTGGCTCGACGCAAGCAGCGATATTACAGCTTTGTTTGCTGGTCGTCATCCGTACGGTGCAGCTCTCGCAACCATTCTGGGGATCGCTTCTTTCCTGGCATCAGAAGATGCCCAGAACATGGCTAACGCCGTGCTTGAGGGCGCACGTAAATACGGCATCGTCGATCCCCATAGCGGCGAATGGCTGCTGCCGCCGGACAGCCTGTTACCCGGGCTCGGGGGTGACGCATCCGGGCCGAGCAAGAACCCGGCGCAGAAAATATTCAGCCCGGTAATTCTTGACCTCGATAATGACGGCGTGGAGACCCTCTCCCTTGATGCCGGGATTTTCTTTGATCACGACGGTAACCGGTTTGCGGAGCGGTCCGGATGGGTCGCGCCCGATGACGGGCTGCTGGTGCTGGATCGCGACGACAACGGGATTATCGATAGCGGCAGCGAACTGTTCGGTGACAGCACCTGGCTTGAAAACGGCGAGCTGGCGGCTAACGGGTATCAGGCCCTGCAGGCGCTGGACAGTAACCAGGACGGCGTGCTGGACGGAAACGATCCGCTCTGGCAGCAGCTTCAGGTTTGGCAGGATCGCAACAGCAATGGCCGGGTTGACGACGGGGAGCTGCTGACGATGGAGCAGGCTGACGTGGCGTCCATTGGCACCGGCTACCAGAACTCATCCCGCGTGGACGGCCAGGGAAATGCGCATAAGCAAATCGGTATCTTCACCCGAACGGATGGATCTACAGGCCAGTCTGCCGATGTCTGGTTTGCCACCGATACCCGTTCCAGCCGCTATAACGGAGATGCCAGCCTGACAGAGGCGATCCGCGCCCTGCCCTGGGTGCAGGGCTTCGGCAATCTGGCCGATCTTCATATCGCCATGAAAAATAGTGAGCCGCTAAAGGCTCTGGTGATGCAGTTTGTCGCCGATCCGCAGGCCGCCAAAAATACGGGACTGATTCAGGAGATTATGTATGCCTGGGCCGGGGTGAGCGAGATAGCCAGTAACAGCCGGGGCGCGTATATCGATGCCCGCCAGCTGGCGGTGCTGGAAATCGCTACCGGCAGCGGCTATCGGAATGAAACCAACGACACAACGGACCCGCTTCAGAATGCGGCCAAAACGCTCCAGAATGAATACCAGCGCTTTGCGGCCTTTACCGAAGCCAGACTGCTGGCACAGACGCTGTACCGTGACGCGTTTGATCTGATTCGTGTGGAAATTGATGCGGATTCCGCCGCCGTGTCCCTGAATGTTGCCGCCTTCGAAGCCCATCTTTCGGCCCTGAAGGGCAGCAACATGATTCAGTTTCTCCAGCTGAGCAGTACATTGTATGCCTGGTTTGAGTATCAGCCTTCTTTCAACGCGATCAGGGATCGGCTGGGGATCCCTTCAAACCGGATCTTTACGGGCAGCGAGGCGGATGATGTACTGACCGGGAATGCCGCAAATGACTTTATTGTCGGCGGGTCTGGCAACGATATTCTGAAAGGAGGCAGCGGCAGCGATACCTATATTTTTAACGTCGGAGATGGCCAGGACACTCTCTTTGACAACCGTTTCTACTTCGATGAAGTGGACGTCCTGCGCTTCGGGGAGGGGATCCTGCCGGAGCAGGTACGCCTGTCCCGAACCACCAGCACCGGCTGGAGCAACCACCTGATCCTGTCGATAGCGGACGGCAGCGACTGCGTCACGATAAATAACTTCTTCGACAGCGTCAGCTACGAGATAGAGCGAATAGAGTTTGCCGACGGTACCGTCTGGAACCCGGCGATCCTAAAAGCCATGTTGCTGACCGTCACAGAGGAGGCCGATACGCTCTGGGCCTATAACGAAGGAAGCGAAATCCACGCTGCGGGCGGCAACGACAGGCTAACGGGTGTCGATGGCAATGACCGCCTCTACGGCGATGAGGGTGACGACACTCTGAATGGCGGCTCGGGCAATGACCTGCTGGACGGTGGGGCCGGAGATGACGTGCTGACAGGAGGATGGGGTAAAGACATGCTGGCAGGCGGAACCGGCAACGATATCCTCAATGGCGGCTACGGGAGCGATATTTATCTGTTTAACGCCGGAGACGGCCAGGACACCCTCACCGATAACCGCCTCTATACCGAGGAAGTGGATATTCTGCGCTTCGGCGAGGGGATCCTGCCGGAGCAGGTACACCTGTCGCGGACGTTCAGCGCAGGGCAGAAAAACCATCTGATCCTGTCGATAGCCGATGGCACCGATCGCATCACGATAAATAACTTCTTCGACAACGTCGGCTATGAAATAGAGCGGATCGAGTTTGCCGACGGCACCGTCTGGGACCTCGCATCCATAAAAGCGAGGGTGCTGACCACGACAGAAGAAGCCGATACGCTGTGGGCCTGCAAGGAAGGAAGCGAAATCCACGCTGCGGGCGGCGATGACACGTTGAAGGGACTCGACGGCAATGACATGCTTTACGGCGACGAGGGTAACGACACGCTGGATGGCGGTTCCGGTAACGACTTGCTGGCAGGCGGGGCCGGAAACGACGTGCTGACGGGAGGATGGGGTAAGGACCTGCTGGTGGGTGGAACCGGCAACGATATCCTCCAGGGCGGCTACGGCAGCGATACCTACCTGTTTAACGCCGGTGACGGCCAGGATGTCATTACCGATAACCGCCTCTATACCGAGGAGGTGGATATCCTGCGCTTCGGCGAAGGGATCCTGCCGGAGCAGGTACGCCTGTCGCGAACGTTCAGCACATCACGGAGCAATCATCTGATCCTGTCGATAGCCGACGGTACCGACCGCGTTACGGTGAATAACTTCTTCGACTATGAGAGCAACAGAATAGAGCGCATCGAGTTCGCGGATGGCACGCTCTGGTTGCCCGAAGATATCCTCAACTACACGGAACACGGTATTGCCCTGCCGGTCACGGAAGCCGCCGATAACGCGATCTCTTTCGCCCTGCTCAAACAGGATATCAGCCTCTTTCTGGCCGATGGCGACGGAGATGACAGCGGCGTGTCCGAGGTCGTGACGCCGCTGGCAACGGCTTACAACAGCCCGGAAAGCCTGAGATCCATCGCCGGTTACTGACAGAGGGACAGGATGTCTGAGGAAAGCCTTTTATGGCAGGGATTCGCGCTAATCGCGGGCTTCCATGGGATCGCCGTTAATCTTCCTGCGCTGCGGGAGCAGTTCAGGACCGACGCAAATCATGAGGTCGCCCTGCAGCTAACCCGTGCCGCACGCCATAGCGGGCTGCGCTGTCGATACCACCGAAAGCTCAGAGTGACCGATAAACTCCCGATCCCGGCGCTGCTCCACCTGCCAGAGAGAGGCGTCGTGCTGTTGCTGGCCGTAAAAAACGGGCAGTGGCTTATTCAATCCCCGGAAGCTCAGCGCCCGGAAACTCACGCGATGCCGGAGGGATCCGTCGTAAGCGGTTTTCTCTTCACCCGCCGTTTTTCAGCGGAGCAGCTGGCACGCGAATTTAACTTCCGCTGGTTTCTGCAGGCCTTTATGCGCTACCGGCAGCTGATTGGCGAAGTCTTGCTAGCGTCGTTTTTTATTCAGCTCCTGGCCCTGGTCACCCCGCTCTTTTTTCAGGTCGTGGTGGACAAGGTTCTGGCACATCAGAGCCTGACAACGCTGGACGTACTGGCGCTGGGCATGTTTTGTATTACCCTGGCAGAGGTCGTGCTGGATGGTTTACGAAATTATCAGCTGGCGCACACCTCTCAGCGCATTGATGCCACCCTGAGCTCGCTGCTTTACCGGCACCTGCTGGCCCTGCCGCTGGCCTGGTTCCGGGGACGCCAGGCCGGGGTCACGGTGGCGAGAGTCCACGAGCTGAAAACGGTGCGCGAGTTCCTCACCGGCAGCGCCCTGACTCTGTGTCTTGACCTGCTGTTCACCGTCGTCTTCTTTGTGGTGATGGCATTCTATAGCCTGCCGCTGACCCTGATCGTGCTGACCTCGCTGGTGCCCTACATTCTGTTATCCGTGGCGATCACCCGCCCGCTGCGTCAGCGGCTGGACGAACAGTTTCGTCAGGGGGCGCAGAATCAGGCCTTTCTGGTGGAAAGCATCACGGCGATTGAGCCCGTCAAGGCGATGTCGGTTGAGCACCAGATGGCCCGCCGTTGGGATGAGCAGATCGCCGCCTTTGTCAGCAGCTGTTTCCAGACCCGCAACCTGGGCAATATTGCCAGCCAGATATCCCGTTTTATCAGTAAGATAACCAGCGTCGCGATCCTGTGGTACGGCGCGCAGCAGGTGATTATGGGCGAGCTAACGGTGGGTGGTCTGATTGCCTTCAATATGTTTGCCGGTCAGGTTACCGCGCCCGTTCTGCGGCTTGTGCAGCTATGGCAGGATATCCAGCAGGTCTCCGTATCGGTCCGGCGGCTGGGGGATATTTTAAACGTTCCACCGGAGAAACCGCCGGAAAGCGGTATCACGCTGGCGACGATTAAGGGCGCCGTGCGCTTTGCCAATATCCGTTTCTCTTACCGCCAGGACGATGCCCCGGTGCTGGACGGGGTCACCCTGACGGTCCGTCCCGGCGAGTGCATCGGCATTGTGGGCCGCTCCGGCTCGGGGAAAAGTACCCTCGCACGTCTGATCCAGCGTCTGTACCTGCCCGGCTCCGGGCAAATCTTTATCGACGGGACGGATATTGCCCATACCGATCCCGGCTGGCTACGTCGTCAGGTGGGCGTTGTACTGCAGGAGACCCAGCTCTTCTCCGGCTCCATCCGGGATAACATCGCCCTGGCGGTACCCGATGCCTCGGTGGCACAGATAACCGAAGCCGCAACGCTGGCGGGTGCCCACGAATTTATCAGCGCCCTTCCTCAGGGATATGACACCCCTGTCGGCGAGCATGGCAGCCAGCTTTCCGGTGGACAGAAGCAGCGGATCGGGATCGCAAGGGCTCTGATTACCCAACCCACAATCCTGATCTTTGATGAAGCCACCAGCGCGCTGGACTATGAGTCCGAGCGCGTGATCCAGCAAAATATGGCCGAGATCTGCCGGGACAGAACCGTGTTTATTATCGCGCACCGCCTGTCGGCCGTCCGCCGCGCCGACCGGATTATCGCCATGGAAGCCGGGCGCATTATTGAACAGGGTTCTCACAACGAACTGCTGACGCAGGGCGGTCTGTATGCGCGTCTGAATGCCCTGCAGAATGGAGATGCCGGATGAGTGCCAGGTATCGGGAATTCCTGCCCGCCGTCCTGGAAATTCAGGAGACGCCGCCCTCACCCGCCGGGCGGTTTATTCTGTGGAGTATTATCGTGCTGTTGACCGCAGCGGTTATCTGGGCGGCCTGCGGGAAGGTGGATATTGTCGCCGTCACCCAGGGGAAAGTGGTTATCAGTGAGCTGTCGCGGCCGGTGAATACGGTCGTCACCGCCGAGGTAACCGCCGTCCTGGTGCGGGATGGGATGCAGGTGAAGCAGGGGCAGACGCTGATAAAACTCAACGGTCGGCATCTGGAGGAACAGGCGGCAGAAAATCGCCTCCGTCAGCGGCTTAATCGCTTCCAAATTGCCCGTCTGCAGCGGCTGGAGCGTCATTACCAGGGAGCATCGATTTCCGCGACGCTCCCGGACGCCTTCCGTCAGGAGGACAATACGCTGGCTCAGCAGATTTCGGCCCGGCTGGTGGCGGAAATGGACCAGGACCGGCGCGAAAAAGTGGTGTACGACACCCAGAAAGCGGTACTGGAGGCTCAGCTGGCGGGGTATAACGCGCAGAAAGCGCTGGCCAGCGGACAGCTGCCCCTGTTTCAGGAGCAGTATCAGGCGCTGCAAAGCCTGCACCGTAAGCAGCTCACCAGCCGGGACAGCCTGCTGGAAGTCAGCAAGAAATACCTCGAAGCCCGGCATACGGTGGAAATGGCCGACGCCGGAATTGCGGAAATCCATAGCAGTATCGCGCGCGTGGAAGCGCAGAGGCAGGCCGGGGACGCGGAAAAAGTGAATACTCTGGTGCAGGAGATCGCCGAGCGAGCGGATGAGAACCGACTCCTGGGTAGCCAGTTGAAACAGCTGGAGTCGCAAATTGCCCATTACACGCTGCGTGCGCCGGTTTCCGGCACGGTGGAGTCTCTGGTGTTCCGTGACGCAGGCGGGGCCGTGGAGCCACCCCAGGAGTTGCTGAAAATCGTACCGGATAAGGGCGTGCTGATGGCGGAAGTGCTGGTTCTCAATCAGGACGTGGGTTTTCTGCATCCGGGCCAGCGCGTCACGGTAAAGGTCAGTACCTTTGATTTTACCCGCTACGGCTGGGTAGAAGGCGAGCTGAAACACGTCTCCGCCGATGCAACGGAAGACCGTGAAATGGGCCTCGTTTATCGGGCGGTGATCGCCCTGAATCAGCGGACGCTGAAGGTCGACGGGCAAGAAAGGCCCCTGGAGCCGGGAATGCAGGTGACGGCGGAAATCAAAACGGGCAGGCGAACAGTTCTGAGCTATCTGCTCAGTCCGATGATGGAAGCGCTGGATAGCGTGGGTAAACAACGTTAAGTGAAAACGCCGCCAGAATTCGATTCCGGTGGCGTTTTGGCGTTATCTCACAATCAGGACTTATTCAGCGAGATACGTAAAATACGCTCTTTGGCCCCTTCGACAAACACGTCGGGATCCCACTGGCGGTTAAAGCCCTCTTTGATCCCGACGTACAGGGTATCGAAGTCCGGCGATAGCACCATCTGATTCGGATAGAGCGGCACATTAAAGGTTTTGGTCACCTGGTAATCTTTGGCGTCCACCACGCTGAGGGTGCCGCTGGTAAAGTTGGTGACGTAAAGCTCGTTATATTTCGGGTTATATTTCACCGCGTTGGTCCCCGCGCCAGTATGCACATAGCCCAGCTGCTTGCCGTCACGCAGATCGAAGACATACAGCCCGTCGTGCGTCCCGCTGCGATCCTCATGATCGAAGACCACCGCAAAGATACGGTTAGAGGCGGAATCGATGGTCAGGTTCTGCACGCTGGTGATCTGCGGCTTAACATTCTGCAGCGGAATGGTGCGCAGTACCTTTTTGCTTACCGCATCGATCTCATTCACGTAGTCCTTGCCACCGACATAGACTTTCTGGGTTTTCTCATCGAGAGAGAGCCCGTAAGCCGTGCCGTTATAGGCATCCTTCACTTCACCCAGCAGTTTCAGAGTGGTGCCGTCAAGCATCAGCAGCTTATGGACCGGCTTTCTTCCCTCCGGGCCTTTAAGCATATTGCTGTAGCTGACAAACAGCGTATTGGCCGCCGTGCTGTAGACCATATGGCGCAGATGCTCAAAGCGGGCATCCTCCATATTGCTCTGCCCGAAGGTCAGCTTCTCGCTGGTTTTGAGCACCTTATTGCTGGCCACATCCACAAGGCTGATACGCAGGGAAGCGGACTGGGTATGACCGACATAGAGCTGGCCAGCAGACGGGTTAATCGCCAGCGAAAATGCCCGATACGGCATAGCCTGCCGGTTTTCAACGGCCAGCGTTGACGGCGAGAACGCATAAAGGTAGCCCTGATTCGCCTCCCGGTTCACTCTGTCCATCGCGGCGGCAAAGACCCGATTGTTTTTGCCGTCATAGACCATTTCATAGATCCCTTCTTCAGCCGTCTGAAGATAGTTGGTCTTCATCGCGAAACGCGAGGCTTCAGCCGTCGGCGGATCGATGGCCAGCGCCTGGGCCGAGAGGCAGCCCGCCAGTAAGACGGCGGCAATGCGCAGAGTCGTTTTCAGTTGATGCATTTTCTTGTATCCCATTAATGTTGAACCGGTCAGAAACTCAGAAATGGATTTCCCCGCCGAAAATCCAGGTACGGCCACGCGCCGTGGTGTTAATCGATGCGCCATCTCTGGCATAGCTGAGGTTCTGATTCATTTTATTCAGCGCTTCTGAATAGTCGCGGTTTTGCAGGTTCTGCACGCCCAGACGCAGCAGAACGTTATCCGTCACCTTATAGCTGCTGTAGAGATCGATAATGGTCGGGATCCTCGGCATATCCTCTTTCGGCACCGTATTGGTGTCGGTATCAATTCCCTCGGTACTCAGGCGTTTGGTTTTACCGGTGTATTTAATCAGGCCGCCGACGGTCAGCTTCTGATCGAAGAAGCGCCCGCCAATATCGACGGTGGCGTAGCTTTCCGGTAAGTCACTGATATCGTCATAGCCAAAGCTGGTGGTCGTACTGGCGATGGAGGTCGGCTGATCGGTGTCCTGCTTGCTCCAGGAGACGTTGATATAGGCCACATCGATATCGTATCCGGCTTCAATCTCATAGCCGGATGCGCTTACCGGCGACAGGCTGTTCACAGAGACGTTGGCGTTAAAGCCACTGGCAGAATTATCGATGTCGTGGCACAGCGCGCGGTTGTTGCAAAGGAAAAAGGACTCGCTGAAGATGTAATTTTTGAACCGTGATTCGTAGGCCAGCGCCTTCATACGGAAGGTATCCTTCTCGCTGAAGACCCCCTCTTTGTTGATGTTAAACCCGGCTTCGAAGGTGTCCGCCTGCTCCGGCTTCAGGAACGGATTCATCGACGCCCCGCCTTCGTTGGCGAAGAACACTTCCTGCACGTTAGGTGCGCGCGACGAACGGCTCCAGCCAACGAAGGGCTGCAGCCACGGCGTCACCTGAGCAGAGAGATTAACCGATGGATTAAACGCTCTGTCGACCAGGTTGAGCTGGGCTTCAGCCTGCGGGAAGCACAGCTCATTGTCGGCACAGGCCGGCTTCAGACCCTTAACCTTCGTTTGGGTATAGTTCAGGTTCAGATCGAGTTGATAAATGCTTCTCTTGAGGGTTAATCCCGTATAAAGCGCGGCAATATCCTGCTTGCCCGAAGGCGCAAAGGCATTTCTGTCCGTCTCATTTTCCTGGCTAAAGCTGCGGGTATAGCGGGTATTCATCAGCTTACCGCCCAGCAGGAATTCCACGTCAACGTCGGCCAGGCTAAAACGGCTGGTATTACTCATATCCAGCGAATTGGATTTATTGGTCGTCGAGGCGTCATAAAAATTATACAGCGACTCGATATTATAATCCTGGTTACCCCGGCTGGTACTGGCCTGTAAATTAAAATCAATCAGCTCATTAAGAGGAGCATAATTATAGCGCAGGTAGTAGTCGTCGCTGGTGATATCGCGCCGGGTAAACGCATTCTGATAATTTCGCCCGGCTAATTCAATCCGGTTAAACTGGTCCGGGTTAAAGTTAATTTTATACAGCTGAGAGCGCGGCTCCTGGCGCATATAGTTATTATCTTCGCCAATAAAGTCTTTACTGCTGCGGCCACCGCCATTTTGATAGGTTGCGTAGATTCGGCTGCCGCTCAGGCCGACCAGCGCGCCCAGGCTGCCGCCATTGTCAAAAAGATCGGTCTTACCGGCGACGGCAACCATTCCGGTCCGCCCCAGGCCATTATCCCCCACCGAGAAGCGGGAAAGCAGGCCCGTATTACGCCCCTCTTTCACCAGGTCATCCACCCCGATAGTGCGCATATTAGCGCTACCGACCAGGGCGTTAACGCCCTGCGAACCAGCACTGTTGCCGCGGGTGATGTCCACCTCGGCCAGGAAGTTAGGGTCGATAAGCGCGCCCGCGCTGCTGCCCGCGCCGCCGTGGTAGCTGGCGGGAGCCATGCCGAAATAGGTCTGGGTGACGCCGTCCACCATCGTGTTGACGCGTCCCAGGCCACTCATCCCACGAACGTTGACGTTGACGGCGCCCTGCAACGGATCGATCTGGGTATAGGTACCGGCCATACTGCGTAACGAGGCATCCAGACTTTGCAAATTCTCATTCAGGGTTCGCGAGCTGTGCGCCCCGGGTCGGGTGTAAGTCTGCTCAGAGGAGCCGGGGTGATTTTTTTCCGCCAGCGCATTATCCGTCACCGTCAGCGTGGAAAAGACCGACTCCCCCTCTTTTTCCTTTTCTGCGGCAGCCGCGCTACCATAAATAATAAGGCTGCCCGTCAGTACGGACCACACCATATACGAACGTTTCAATTTAACCCCCGGAAATTCATTGAGAATAGAAAAAAGCAAAAAATTGCCGCAATAAGCCAGGGCTAAATAACCCTTTTTATTTTGCGGAGATAATCATTCTTTAATAACAAATAAAAAATCGCTGTCGTTATATTTGGCTCAGCGTAAACTCAACCGGTAGCGTCACTTTATGGACGCCATTGTGTAACAGTTCTTTTGGCGGAGCCGGCAGCGGCTGCGCTTTTTGCAGAGCGGCGATGGCCGCCCGATCGAGCGAGATCGTTCCGGACGAGTTGACGAGGCTGCTGCTGAGCACGTCGCCGCCGCTATTAACGCTAAAGACAATCATCGCCGTCCCGGTTCGCTTACGCCTTCTTGCATCGTCGGGGTAATTACGCGAGCGGTTGATTTTCCCTTTTACCAGCGACTCCCAGGTCACTTTACTTTCATTAATTCGGGCTGAATCCGTGTCTATTGGCGCAGCAACACGCTGGCTAATCTGCGTCTGTACCGGCGGTGCCGCGCGGCTGGTCAGGGTCGAGTTGCCCTTTTCCTCCTGCTGCTGCTGACGGGATTTTTTCCGCGCCTCCACTTTTTTTACCGGCTGACGGGCGGCCTGTTTCAGCTCGGCCTGCTCCACTACCGGCAGTAAGGGCATCTCTTTATCCGGCACCGTCTCTTCCAGCGTCATCGCCTCTACCCTACGCTGCTGGCTGACACCCGGCGGCAATTCAGGCGTGACAAAAGAGACTTCAAACTCGGGCGAAAAGTCGATCATCACCGCCGCAGGCGATTCCGTCGACGGCGGACTGGCGAAGTGCAGCATAAACGCCGCAGCCACGCCCAGGTGCGCCATCAGGCTCACGACAGTCCCTTTCGCCCAGGGAGAGTGCGGTAAGCCGGAGGAGAAAGTCAGCACGGTCTTCATTTTTTAGCCGGTACAAACCAGATGTAGTCCGCCTGGGCATGGCTAATGTTTGTTCCCGTTGTGGAGAGCATCAGCACCACCGGTTTATCGGCGTTAAGATCGGCAAGGTGCACCGGCACCCCCACGTCTTTTGACGCATGATAACCACCGGCAATCAGCAGCGCCGGACGCGGAGCGGCCATCAGCTGCCGGGCCATAAAGCGATCCCGGTTTTGCTGGATCGACAACATTCCCCGAAGCTGTTCAGGCGAGAGTTCCCCGTTGTGCATCAGAGAGATCACCGCCGTGAGCGCATCCTGGACGGATTTATCCGTCGTCCGTTTCCCCTCAGGGAAGACCGGTGCACGATAGAGCGCGCTAACTTTTTCCCGGTTGATATTGGCCACCAGCAGAGGGTAGTCACCCGCCAGCGCCTCCAGCACAACCTCACGATAGAGCGGCCATGGCCAGCCAGGTATCCATCGCAGCGCCATCTGAATACGCTCTTCCCGCATGACGGTGCCGGACTGCACGGCCTGTTTAACCTGATTAACGGCGGTCTGCTGGTCGCTGGCGAGCATTTCCAGCAGCACGCTGCCCTGCGGGCGCTGTTTTTGCAGGTTTTTGAGCAGCCAGAGTTCAATATCGTGGTGCGCGGGATTGGTGTGCTCTTCACCGACAATCACCATCGGTGCCTGGCTCAGCAGCTGAAGTAACGCATCCGGCGTCAGCTGAGCGCCCGTTTGAGCGTTACGAATAAGCGACGAGGCCGGGATTAGCGAACTGTCTGCCCTTGAGTCGGTGCGTACCGGCTGCTGACAGGCTGCCAGCATCAGGGAGCCGCACAGCGCCAGACAGGCCATGAGGGAAGTCTTTTTTTGCATAATTTTTTTTATTGCCTTCTTTCAGAAGGATTTATCAAACTGATAGCACAGGAAAAAGATTATAAATGCTAATGATAATTAATATCAAGATCATTAGCATTCAACCCATAATGCCCTATAAAAATATTTATCGACCATCACAAACCGCCTTATGCGCCAGGCCCGAACGAATCCGGTAAAATCCCCTTCATCATGCAAAAGGCATCCCCCGGCAACAATGAAGGAAGACGGCAATGGGCATCACGCTTCACCATCTGAACGATTCGCGCTCCGTGCGCATTCTCTGGCTACTTGAAGAAGCCGGGATCCCCTATGAACTGGTGCGCTATCAGCGAGATGCGACAACGCATCTGGCTCCGGCGTCGCTTAAAGCGATTCATCCCCTGGGGAAATCACCGGTTATCGAAGAGAAGGGAAAAGTCATCGCCGAGTCTGGCGCGATTGTGGAGTATCTGATCGCCCGCTATGCGCCACATCTGGCCCCCGCAGCCGACACGCCTGACTATATTGATTATCTGCAGTGGGTGCATTTTGCGGAAAGCTCCGCCATGCTGCCGGTGCTGTTAAAGATTTTTGGCGAGTTTGAACAAAAAACAGGTACCCGCATGAATTTCCTCGCGGGCTATGCGGACACCGAATTTGAGAAGGTCTTTGGCTTCCTGAACGAGACGCTGGCAACCCGTCAGTTTATCGTCGGCGACACCCTGAGCGGGGCCGATATTATGCTGGGCTTCGTGGTGAATACCGCCCTGGATCAGCTGAACGCGGGCGAACGTTTCCCTCATCTTCAGCGCTATGCACAGCGGCTGAAAAGTCTGCCAGGCTGGCAGAAAGTGCAGGAAATCGAAGCGAACGCCCGATAACGCAGAGATAACCTTTAGCGAGGCGACGGTGGGTTAAGAATATCGCCGATCTGCGCCTCGCTAAGCTGAAGATCAAAGAAGCGCTGATAAAAATCGCGGGTCTCCTGGCGCATATCCACATCGGCAAAACGTTCCGGGTAGAGGGTTTTTGCCAGCCACAGGAACTGGAGCGCCTCTTCGCTGGTTTCCCGACACCACCAGAACATCCCCCTCGGATTCACATACACCCGATGATGCGCCACCGCATCGACGGCGGCCCAGACGGGCGACGCGAGGATCTCATCCGCATCATGCTTATTCATGGCGACAATCACCGCCGGATTCGCCGCGACAATCTGCTCCAGCGACACTTCACCCGAGCCTTTTTTCACGCCGCCAAACCAGTTTTCCGCAATGTTGCGGGCACCGGCCAGATCCATCCAGTCCTGATTCAGCGAGGGGCGACCGCTGGTGGTCAGCGGACTGCCCACGCTGTGATAGACCGTCACCCGCTCGCTTTCCGGCAGCCCCTGTAATCGGGATGCGACCAGGGCAACATTTCTGTCGAAGTAACGCTGGTAATCCTGAGCTTTTTTGCGGGCATCCTCGCCCAGCGCGTCGGCGGTTTGCTGCACCCGGACGGTCAGGTTCTGCATGGAGTTGGCTTCAAAAGTGAGGATCCGCAGCCCGGTTTTCGCCAGCCGGTCCGCCTGTGGCACCGTCGTACCTTGCGGAACGAACAGCAGCTGGACACCCAGTGAAATCAGCTGCTCCGGATTAAGCTCGTGGCTGCTGTTGACGCTAATCACCGGCACGTTATCAATATACGGCAGGCTCTGGCGAAACAGCGGGATCCGTTTTGCGACAATCGAGGTGCCGACAATATTGTCGCCGTAGCCGAGCATCGCAATGATGGTGTTCTGTGCCGGCCACGAGGTGGCAATACGCACTTCGCTGTCCGGCGTGGCGGCCCGAAGGCCGCCGTTAACGAGGAGTCCAAGCGCCAGAATCAGCGCGGAGAGTCGTTTCATTTTATCGCCCGCTTAAAAATCAAGGGTCACGGAGGCACGCACTTCGCGACCGCCGCCGAGGAACGCGCTCGGAGAACCGCCGTTTCCGTCGGTGCCTGACGGGAAGATAGAAGCCCAGTAATGTTCGTCGGTCACGTTATTGACCGTCACCCGGAAGGTGGTCGGAACATTGCTGATTCGGGTGTGGTAGCGCGTACCCAGATCCAGGGTGGTGTAGCTATCGGCCCAGGCGGTATTGGTATCATTCGCCGCCCGTTTGCCGGTGTAGTGGAGATTGGCACTGTAGACCAGCTCCGGCATTGACGGCAGGTTATACTCGACCAGCAGATTGGCCTGCACTTTCGGCACGCCCACCACACGTTTGTCACGCGTGCTTTCGGATACGGTATCCTTCAGCTTCGGATCGAGGAACGTCACGCCGCTGTAAATATTCAGCCCGTCATACACGCGTCCCGTCGCGGTTAGCTCCAGGCCGTTGTTCACCTGCTCGCCCTGCGCTTTGTAGACCATGTCGCGGCTATCCACATAGGCGAAAGGCCGCTTCAGCTGGAATACCGCCGCGCCGAGATTGAGATCGCCAAGATCGGCCTTCAGGCCCGCTTCATACTGCTGACTGCGGTAGGGATTAAGCGTCTGCCCTTCGTTTTTAACATCGCTGTCGGTCGGGGCTGTTCCGCCCTGCTCCAGCGAGTCGGCATAGCTGATATACGCCATCAGGGACGGGTTAATTTTATACATCAGCGCTGCGCTCGGGCTTAAGCCCTGCTGATCGTCCTGCCCGGTTTGTTCTCCGCTGCGGTTGAAGTTTTTGGTCTGCAGCCAGCTCTGGCTCAGATAGAACATCGCCGACCACTGCGGCGTCAGGGTCAGGGTGTCGCCGATCGTGATGCTCTGCTGGCTGTTCTCGCTCGACTTATAGCGATCGCCATTCATCCTGATACGCCCGTCGCCCTTCTCGTCCATCGCCGAAGGGTGATACATATTGCTGTTGCCCCAGTTGTACTGTTGGGAACTACCTTTCGCAGAGTAGATAGACCAGACGTAGCCGCTGGTGGCGAAGGCCAGGTCGTGGCCGATGCTGCCGGTATCAACGTGCCCGTTCAGCGTGAGCGTGTTACTGAGCACCCGGAAACGCCCTGCGGCACTGGAGTTGCTCATTCTGCGACTAATATCGCCTTCGCTGTTCAGAATAGTGCTGGAGACGGAGCGCATGGCGCGATCGGCCTGCTGCCAGCCCACGCCCGCCGTCAGGGACCAGTCATCATTGAGATAGTGAATCAGGCGCGTGCTGAGGGTATCGGTAGTGAGCGCATTACCTGCGGTACTCAGCGCCAGATTTTTATTTTTCGCATCGGGTGCGGACGGCAGCTGAACGTTGGCGCCGTAGCTGAAGCTGCCTGGATACCCTTTCTGTACGAATTCATAGTGGCTGGCATCCAGCTGCAGCTGCGTGCCGGGACGGATATTCCAGTCGAGCGCCACGGAGGCCAGCTTGCGGCGGCGGGTGCTGTCAGCCAGGTTGCCTTCGCCCTCTTCGTTGAGCAGGTTCAGGCGATAGCCAAACTGGTTATCGTCATCAACGTGACCGCCCAGATCGAGATGGCCGGTCAGCGCGCTGCGGCTCTGGTAGCCCAGCGTGACCTGGCGCAGCGTCTCCTGGGTGGGACGTTTCGCGATAAAATTAAACTGTCCCGCCGGGCTGGCCGGCCCGTAAAGCGATCCGGTCAGGCTGTTGAGCACGTCGAGGCGCTCCAGCATCTCAACGGGAAATGCGGTGGTGGAGACAATATTCAGCCCGTCCAGGCGACTGTTTGACACCACGCTACCCTGCATCCCACGGCTTTGCGGCCGCCCGACGTCCATCCCGCCGCGCGCCTGCATCTGCGTACTGGGAGAGTATTTCAGCATTTCACTGACGCTTTTAGCCTGCTGGTTCTCAATCATCGCTGCGGTCACGGTGGTTGATGACAGAGGAGTATCGATCCAGGCTTTGTTGCCGAGCGGGCCAACATCCAGTTCAGAGGTTTTAAAACCGGCGCCGGAAGCCGCCTGCGTCGAGGCTGCAACGCGCTTGCCGGTGACGATAATATTCTCTTCTTTGCCGTCGGCGGCACGCTCTGCTGCGTGGACCAGGGGCGCGGAAAAGGTGAGGAGCAGCGGCATCAGGGATGCCAGTCGGGTTGGATTATTCATAGGGAACCAGTCGCTATATAAAACACTATATTACGATCGGATATATTGTGAAAAGTTTGACCACGATCATTCGCATGCTAATCATTAACAAACTACCCCGTGATGAGTAGCAAAGTTGCGACATGGGTAAAAGACTGCTGAAATCACCCCAGTGCACCCGCCGCTGACAACAAGGATTATCTTATGCGTTATACCTCTCTCGCCCTGCTTGCCGCCCTTCCCTGGCTGGCGTCGGCCAACGATGCGCTGCCTCCGGCGGTCCAGCAAATCGAAAAGCAGGGCATCACCATTATTAAAGAGATCAAAACGGAAGGCGGATTACGCAGCTGGGTGGGACGATATCAGGATATGGGCGTCACCATCTGGCTGACGCCGGACGGCAAACATGCCATCTCCGGCTATCTGTACAATGAAAAAGGCGAGAACCTGAGCGAGGCGATTTTCCAGGAGCAGATCTATATCCCTGAAGGGCGCAAGCTATGGGAAAAATTCCAGGCCGCGCAGGGCATTAAGGAGGGCAACCCGGAGGCAAAACGTAAAATCATTGTCTTTGCCGATCCTTTCTGCCCTTACTGCAAACAGTTCTGGGCCGCCGCTCAGCCGTGGGTCAGCGCCGGAAAAGTCGAACTGAATACGCTGCTGGTGGCGGTGATAAATCCGCAAAGTGGGCGCTACGCTTCGGCAATCCTGAGCGCAGCCGACCCGGCTAAAGCCTGGAGCGAGTACGAATTATCCAACGGAAAAAAACTGCCGCCGTTCCCGGAGAAAACCAGCAAAGAGACCTTTAGCGCGTTGCAGCATCACCAGCGCCTGATGGATGAGGCGGGCGCAAACGCCACGCCGGCCATTTACTATATGAACGATAAGCAGGAGCTACAGCAGGTGGTCGGCATGCCGGATGCTAAACAGCTGGAGGCGATGTTCGGCCCGAAATAACCGGTCCGGGCCGCCGCACTTAGGGTCCAATCTGCTCCAGCAGCACTTCTCTGGCATGGGCCACCCGCGGCTGTCTCAGAGTGCCCGGCGTCCAGATCAGGTTGTAACCGATCTCGGTATTGCTCACCGGCGGTGGGATGGCCACCAGCTCGCCGCGCCCGAGCTGCTCGCGGCAAAGGTATTCGGGCAGCACCGTCCAGCCGAATCCCTGGGTAAGGAGGCTGCGCAGGGCACGAAGATCCTGCCCAACCACGGCGGGGAGTTTATCGGGCATGGGGATCTGGTTTTTAATCAGCCAGTTGTCGATTAGCGAGAGCTCCAGGTTGTAGGCCAGTAAGGGTTCCTGATTCAGCGCCTTGCCCGGATTGTCCGCCTGGAGAATACGCTCAACCACCGCCGGTGCAGCTACCGCCACCACGCTATTGGTAAAGATCACCTCGCTTTTTAAGCGCTCATCCGTCACCGGATGGGCGGAAATCCCTAAATCGCAGTGCCCGTCCAGCAGCATCTGAATCACCAGGGGACCATCCCCCGTGTGCATCCGGATCCGGACCTCGGCTTCCAGTAGCGGCAGCAGGCCCTGGGGTAATTTCTCCGCCATAAAGTCCGCATGGCCAATAATCTGCAGCGTGCCCGCCACGCCCAGCGAACGCGCCCTTGCCGAGGCCAGCGCCGCTTCAGCTGCATCCAGCTTATTGCCGATATCCGCCGCCAGTTCGTCCGCCGCCGACGTCGGCTCCACGCCGTGAGTCTGACGTTCAAACAGCGGTTTTCCCACCGTCGCTTCCAGCCCGGCAATATGCTGAGAAACGGCGGGCTGTGTCAGGTTCAGGCTTCTTGCCGCCGCGGTAATCGAGCGCTGGCGATAAACCTCGATAAACGTGCGTAAACGACTCAGAGACATACGTACCCCATAAAAATATTTATACCCCTAACAAAATAGCGTTGTTAGCGCCGGGAAGCCAGCTCCGTTACGCTTTACCCATCGCAAATAACACACCCGATAACGGAGCCCTGTGATGTCAGAACAACTAAAAACTATGCTACAGACGCAGTTAGCCACCATGAAAAGTGCCCATCTGCAGGCTGGCCCGGCCAGCGCAGAACTGCGCAAAGATCGCCTGCTGCGGGCGGTAAAACTGATTAGCGACAACCACGCAGCCATTGACGAAGCCCTGAACCAGGATTTCGGCAACCGCAGCCATTATCAGTCCCTGCTGGTTGATATGGCGACAACGGTCACCATGCTGCAGCACGCCGCCGACCAGGTGAGCGACTGGATGCAGCCCGAAGCCGTTGCCGAGCCGGCACCCGGTGTTCAGGCCTGGATCGAGCAGCAGCCGCTGGGCGTGGTCGGGATTATCAGCCCGTGGAACTTCCCGATTAACCTCGCTTTCGGGCCACTGGCCGGCGTGTTTGCCGCAGGCAATACCGCCATGCTGAAGCCTTCCGAGCTGACGCCGCACACCTCTGAGCTGCTGGCGAAGCTGATACCTCAGTACTTCCATGAAAGCGAACTGAGCGTCGTGCTGGGTAATGCCGAAGCCGGGCAAATCTTCAGCGGTCTGCCCTTCGACCATCTGATCTTTACCGGCAGCACCACCGTGGGCAAACATGTGATGCGGGCCGCGGCGGAAAATCTGGTGCCGGTCACACTGGAGCTGGGCGGCAAATCACCGGTCGTGATCGATAATGATGCCGACGTCGCACAGGCGGCAGAGCGAACCCTGACGATCAAAACCTTTAACGCGGGCCAGATTTGCCTTTCACCCGATTACCTGCTGATCCCACAGGAGAAAGTCGGCGAATTTGTCGCGGCGGCCAAAACCTTTATTGCCCGGAGTTTTCCGACAATTCAGGCGAATCAGGACTACACCGCTATCATTAGTCAGCGACACTTTGAACGCCTGACAGGACTGCTTGAGGATGCCCGCGAGAAAGGCGCCACCATCGTCAGCCTCGCCCCTGAAGGCGAGCAGGATGCCGATGCTGCCACGCGCAAAATCGCGCCACAGCTGGTACTCAACGCCACTGACGACATGCTGATTATGCAGGAAGAAATTTTTGGCCCGCTGCTGCCGGTGAAAACCGTGCGCGACAGCGATGAGGCCATCGCGTATATCAACGCCCATCCACGCCCGCTTGCCGCCTACTACTTTGGCGACGACAAAACGCATCAGGCGGCGTTTGTGGCGAAAACCACCTCGGGTGCGGTGGTGATCAACGACGTGATGACCCACGCCGCTATCGACAGTCTGCCCTTCGGCGGCGTCGGTGCCTCCGGCATGGGGGCTTACCACGGCATCCACGGTTTCCGTCGCTTTAGCCATCAGAAACCGGTGGTCGTGCAGAGCCAGGACGGCGCGTCCAATCTGCGTCTGCGTGCACCTTACCTGAACAAAAAAGCCGATATTGAAGCCTTTCTGAAAGGCTAAGACTGCCCCATAACCGATATTCCCGGAGGGAAAGATGAAAATTTTAATGGTACTGACTTCGCATAGCGAACTGGGCAACACCGGCAAAAAAACCGGTTTCTGGCTGGAAGAGTTTGCCGCCCCTTACTACGTCTTCAAAGATGCCGGCGCCGAGGTTGTGCTGGCCTCACCGGCGGGCGGCCAGCCGCCGCTGGACCCGAAAAGCGATCTGGCTGATTTCCAGACCGAGCTGACCCACCGCTTTAAAGCCGACCCGGCCGCGCAGAAAGCGCTGGCTAGCACCGTAAAACTCGATACGGTGAACCAGGAGGACTTCGATACGGTGTTCTACCCCGGCGGCCACGGCCCGCTGTGGGATCTGGCGGAATCACAGCGCTCCATCAGCCTGATTGAGTCCTTCGAACGCGCGGGCAAACCCATCGGCTTTGTCTGCCATGCGCCGGGCGTGCTGCGCCATGTGAAAGCCGCCTCGGGCGAACCGCTGGTCAAAGGCCGCCGGGTAACCGGTTTTACCAACGGCGAAGAAGCGGGCGTTGAGCTGACCGACGTGGTGCCTTTCCTGATCGAAGATCTCTTTATCGCCCAGGGTGCGGACTACCAGAAAGGTCCTGACTGGGCACCGTTTGTCATTGAAGACGGCAAACTGATCACCGGTCAGAACCCGGCCAGCTCTGAAGGCGTGGCGAAAGCGCTGCTGGCGATGGTGCAGTAATACGGGTACCGGTAATCTACCGCTATTGGGGTGGGTTACCGGTATTCCTCTATTTTTAAGGTATCTATAAAAATATATTTACCCACATTAAGACATCGCCCTAAATATAAAAAACCCAGCATCACAGCACCCTGAAAAATTCATCATCCGTGATTGTTCCATGCTCAGCGACAAGCATATTCATTGCATGTATAAATTCCTTTTCATGGTCTGCCTCTCTCGTTAACGTGGTGACGCCACCTTTTTCCCGTGCTGTTTTCACCGAACCAACGCGGACCTCCTCTGTACCATCTTTTATTTCTGCTCTCCTTTTTATTTCGGTACAGGCATTATCCCGTCATAAAATTCAAAAACAATATCGATTCACCTGGTTATTCTCCGTTTGCGATGGCAACTCCAGATAAAAGAAATGACACTCTATTTGTTTCAGACAAGCATCGTTCTCTGCCGCAGTTTTTCCCCTGGCGCCGCAATCCATGCTACTGTTTGTCACTGCCTTATCTTTCAAACGCGCAAGGAGCCAATATGAACGGTCCGGACCCGCAAAATAAGCACCCAATGATCGGTTTTCCGCAGGTGTGCTATATCAAAAATACCGTCAACAACCCCAATATTATTATTGGCGACTACACCTACTATGACGATCCCGTCGATGCGGAGAATTTCGAACGCAACGTGCTGTATCACTTCCCGTTTATTGGCGACAAGCTGATTATCGGCAAGTTCTGCGCCATCGCCCGCGACGTGAAGTTCATTATGAACGGCGCTAATCACAAAACGTCCGGCATCTCGACCTACCCGTTCCAGATCTTTGGTAGCGGCTGGGAGAAGGTGATGCCCGAACCTGGCGATCTGCCTTATAAGGGCGATACGGTTATTGGCAACGATGTCTGGATTGGCTTTGAGGCGCTAATTATGCCCGGCGTCAAAGTCGGCAACGGGGCGATTATCGCCGCGCGTTCAGTGGTGACGGCGGATGTACCGGCCTGGTCCGTCGTAGGCGGTAATCCGGCCAGAGTGATCCACTCCCGCTTCCCTGCCGATAGCATCAAGACGCTGGAAAGGCTGGCCTGGTGGGACTGGCCGGTGGAGAAGATTAGCCGCCATCTTCCGCTGATTGTCTCCGGCGACGTCGCGGCGCTGGCTGCGGTCGCAGAGCAATAAAAAAGCCGCTTTCGCGGCTTTCAGAGGCATTACAGGAAATGAATATGCTTTTTGCCGTGGTGCGGTGAGATTTCAATTTTGCAGCGCACCTGAAACACGCTGTGCAGCATCTCTTCCGTGAGGATCTCATCCGGCGTGCCGCTGGCCACGATTTTCCCTTTTTGCATCACCAGCAGCGAGTCGCAGAACATGGCCGCATGGTTAAGATCGTGCAGCGCCACAATACTGGTCACCGGCAGCTCGCTGATTAAGCGCAGGAGCTGCATCTGATGGTGGATATCAAGGTGATTAGTCGGCTCATCGAGCAGGATCTCCGTCGGAGACTGTGCCAGAGCACGGGCGATATGCACGCGCTGCTGTTCACCCCCGGAGAGGCTCTGCCAGCCCTGCTCGCAACGATCCAGCATTTCAACCCGCGCCAGCGCGTCATTCACAATGGCGTCATCTTCATGAGTCCAGGGCGACAGCGCGGAGTGGTGCGGTGTTCTCCCCAGCTTAACCACATCGCGCACCCGAATATTGGATTCGGTCAGCGCGTGCTGCTCAACAAAGGCGACGCGTCGGGCCAGCGTTTTTCTGCCAAGCCTGGCAATATCGTCGCCGTCGAGCATGATTTTTCCCGCATCGGGACGCCTCAGCCCCGCCAGAATACGCAGCAGGGAGGATTTTCCCGAACCGTTTGGCCCCAGCAGCCCTAGCGTATGCCCTTTTTCCACGCACAAGGAGACGTCGTCGACGATGATTTTTTTACCTGCTCGCCAGCAGATATTTTCTGCGCTAATGCTCATCGTTATTTCCTTGAGCGATAAAGAATGACGGCAAAGAAAGGCACGCCGATAAGCGCCGTCACCACGCCAACCGGTAAGCTCTGCGGCGCGATAACGGTACGGGCAGCAATATCCGTCAGCACCATCAGAATCGCCCCCATCATCGCACAGGCCACCAGCAGCGTACGATGCAGCGGGCCGAAGAGATAACGCATGACGTGAGGCACCACCAGCCCGACAAAGCCGATCGACCCTGCCATGCTGACGATGGTCGCTGCAATCAGCGCCGTGGTCGCAAAAAGGATCAGTCGGACGTAGCCAACGGGAATGCCCAGCGAGGCCGCCGCGTCATCACCGAAGGTAAAGGCATCAAGCGCTTTGGCATGGTACAGACAAATCGCCAGCCCAATCAGGATCACCACAGCAATCAGCTGTAGCTCCGGCCAGCGCACGCCGCTAAAGCTACCCAGCAGCCAGAACATGACGTCACGCGCCTGCTGGGCGCTGGCGGAGGTGCTGATGGTCCAGGCGGTGATCGCATTAAACAGCTGCGAGGCGGCAACCCCGGCCAGAATCGTGCGTTCGTTACCGCCACGTGCGCCGTTAGTCAGCAACGCCACAAAGGCGAAGGCGGCAAAGGCCCCGACGAAAGCGCCGAAGGAGAGCGACACGGCACCGCTCCCCACACCCAGCACCACGATGGTGACGGCACCGGTTGATGCCCCGGCGGAAACGCCGAGCACGTAAGGCTCGGCCAGCGCGTTCTTCAGCAGGCTTTGCAGCACCGCGCCGCAAATCGCCAGCCCTGCGCCGCTGCAGGCCGCGACCAGTGCACGGCTGAGGCGGAAGTCCCAGATCACCGTCTCATGGATCCGGCTTAACGGTTCCGCCGTCAGGCCCAGCTTATTGGTTACCGCATAGAAAGTCGTCCTGATAGGGATCGACAGCTCGCCAACGCCAACGCTCAGGGCGATAACGATGGCCAGCAGGACCAGCGACAGCAAAAACAGGATGGTCAGCTGCGTTTTCTTTAACGCAGCCCCTGAAAACAGTGCCATTAATTCAGTCCCAGTTTCTCAAGCTGTGCCGCGACTTCTTCAGCCCCGTAAATGGTGCGGATCGTCGGGTTCATCGCCTGTCCGTCCATCACCACGATATGGCCTTTTTTCACCGCGTCCAGCTGGCTAACCGCCGGGTCAGTTTTCAGGAATTTGATTTTCTCTTCGGCGCTATCCAGTGCCCAACGGTTACGATCGAGACGGGATACGACGATAACATCCGGGTTAGTGGCAATAATGCTTTCCCAGCCAACGGTCGGCCATTCGGTCTCGGAAGTCATCGCATTGTGGCCGCCAAGTACGTTGGCAATAAAGCCGGATGCGCTGTTTTTACCGCCGAGATAGGCATCAGCAGACGGAGACGAGCTGGAGAACCAGACCAGGAAGGAGAGATCCTTGCCCGACTTGCCGAATTTTGCTCTCAGGTCGCTTTCGCGCTTTTTAAAGTCGGCCACCAGTGCTTCACCGCGTGGCTCAACGTTAAAGATGGTCGCCAGCTCGGTGATTTCCTGGTAGAGGTAAGACATATCCCACAGCTTGCTGCGGCTACCGTAGATGTCACCGGTATCCATTTTGGTGGCGCAAACGCCAGGGGATAAATAGCTATTAATGCCGACGGCGGTAAAGTCTTCGCGCTTCGCCACTTTGCTGTCCGGACCAAGCAGCATCGGCAGCTGAGCCGCGACGAAGTCAGGATCCTGGGCAAGAATTGACTCCAGCGTCGGGCTTTCCACCGTCAGAATTTTGACCTTTTCATTTTGCTTTGCCAGAGAAGGCAGGACTTTTGTCGGCCAGAAGGCGCTGGCGACCATTTTGTCCTCCAGGCCCAGCAGCAGCATAATTTCTGCCGTGTTCTGCCCCAGCGCCACCATACGCTCAGGCGCTTTGGTAAAGGTGACTTTCGCCCCGCAGTTTTCAATCGTCAGCGGATAATTTGTCGCCATTGCCGACGTCATTCCCATTAAAAACATCCCTGCTGCAATCACACTTTTCTTTAGAATTAACATCGGGTTTAACCTTGTATTTTTTGTGTCATCAGGCGCATCAGACGCGCGGAAAATAGTTGCAAATGTAAATCATTCGTAAACTGCGAACTTATACCGGGGCGCTCCGGCAAAGTCAATATGGCTACCACGGCGGGGTTAGAGAGCCACAAAGGCATGTTATTTATAGGGTTATTGAGTAAAAGAATAAATCGTTGTGGTTACGGGAATGAAGTCAGTAAGATGCCTGAAAATGACCCTTAACGTTTTTATGGCCACGCATGTCTCTCTTAACTTCCGGCAAGGTTCAACGGACTTCACCTTATCTTTTATCGGGCAGTCAGTTTGTTTTTAATATCGGTTTCTATGCCGTTGTGCCGTTCCTGGCAATCTATCTGCGGGATAACCTGCTGCTCTCCGGCGCGGTTATCGGCCTGATTATCGGGCTGCGCACCTTCTCCCAGCAGGGGATGTTCCTGGTGGGCGGTGCACTGGCGGATCGCTACGGTGGCCGGGTGGTGATCCTCTGCGGCTGTCTGGTGCGTATCGCGGGTTATCTGCTGCTGGCCTTTGGCGAGTCCCTGTGGCCGGTCGTACTGGGCGCCTGTCTGACCGGCATCGGCGGGGCGCTCTTCTCCCCGGCTATCCAGGCCCTGCTGGCAACGGCGGGAACGCAGAGCGAGAGCGACGGCAAACGCAGTCGCGCCGAGTGGTTTGCGGTATTTGCCATCTGCGGCGAGCTGGGTGCGGTTCTCGGACCGGTACTGGGTTCACTCCTTGCGGGGTTTGGCTTCCAGCGCATTGCCCTTGCCGGGGCGGTCGTGTTTGTTATCGCCCTGGTGATTCTGTTCTTCAGCTTACCGCCTTCTCCACGTGGTCATCGCGAAGTCCATATTGCGCCCTGGTGGCAAACCTTCCGCCAGCCGCGCTTTGTGGTCTTTATGGTCGCCTACAGCGCCTATCTGTTTAGCTATAACCAGCTCTATCTGGCGCTTCCGGTGGAACTTAAGCGCTCCGGCAGCAGCGAACAGGATCTCGGCCCGCTGTTTATGCTGGCCTCCCTGCTGATCATCTGCCTTCAGCTGCCGCTGGCGCGGTTTGCCCGCCGAATTGGGGTTGGAATCACCCTGCCCGCAGGCTTTATTCTGCTCTCCCTCTCTTTTGTCTTCGTGGCTGTTTTTGCGCCCTCTACGCCACCGGAAGGCTGGCAGCGTCTGCTGCCAGCGGCCGGGATGGTGACACTGCTGACGCTGGGGCAGATGCTGGTGGTACCGGTGGGTATGGATCTGGTCCCGCGCTTCGCCGGTGACAAAAATCTGGGTGCACACTACGGTGCTCTGGCATCGATGGGTGGCGTGGCGGTCCTGGTGGGGAACTTCCTGCTGGGGAATCAGCTAGATCGGGCCCTTACGCCATCGCCGGAAGCGGCGGTTCCCTGGCTGCTGATGGCTGCGTTTCCGTTTTGCAGCGCAATTGTGATGGCGGTGATTTGCCGGGCGATGAAGCACTGATTTACAGGTTCATGCGCTGTTCCCGATTGACCGGGGAACAGCGCAGATAAATTAACAATCCCTTTGCACTCCCTCGCCACATTTTGTTATGTTATTACATATCTCTTAATATTTGCGATGCTTTCCCATGCTCAGACCCGTTCAGCCCACAGGCGCACTTTTAGACGTCCATAACCTCAGCCTGTCGCCTGGCGGCCAGACCCGCGTCAATAAAGTCAGCTTCGCACTCTATCCCGGTGAACGTGTGTGCCTGATCGGCGCGTCCGGTTCCGGTAAGTCACTGACGGCCAAAGCGATAGCCGGCGTATCTGTGCCGGGCGTTCAGCAGAGCGGAACGATTCGGGTTAACGGTGTTGATGTGAGCCAGCGCAATGCCCTGGCACGCCCGCAGCCCGCGCGCGTAGCGACCATTTTTCAGGACTCTGCCACCGCCCTTAACCCGCTGATGACGGTGGGTAAACAGCTGACGCTGGCGCTGAAAACCACGCCGGAGTCGCTGCACGCCCTGCTCGACGCCATGCAGCTCAGCGCTATCCCTAATCTGCTTCAGCGCTATCCGGCCGAGCTATCCGGTGGCCAGCGTCAGCGTATTTGTATTGTGCTGGCCCTTCTCGGCAACACCCGTCTGCTCGTGGCCGATGAACCCACAACCGCCCTCGATGTGATCACCCAGCATGAAGTGCTGCAAACCCTGAAAGCGCACAGCGCATCCGCAGATGCGCCCGCCCTGCTGTTTATCACCCATGATATCGCCGTGGCGGCACAGCTTTGCCAGCGCGGGCTGGTGATGCAGGATGGCGAGATTATCGAGTCGGGCACCATGGCGCAGCTGCTGAACAACCCACAACAAGCCTATACCCGAAGCCTGGTCAGCGCAGCGAGGAATGCCGAAGACTGCTTCCGCGTTAACCCGACCGGAGCGCTTGCCGGATGAGCCTTTCCCCGCAGGCCTTTTTGCGCCTTGACCGCGTCAGCCGCTACCAGAGCGCGCCGCATAAGTTCTGGCAAAAACCCGTGCCGGCAGTTCCTATTTTTCACGATCTCTCCCTGAGCCTGACAAGATTCGCACGTGTCGGCCTGGTGGGGGCATCCGGCTGCGGAAAGTCGACGCTGTTAAAGACCCTGCTCGCGCTGGAAGTGCCCGACGAGGGCGCGGTCTATTGTGACGGCATTCCGGTGCGTCCCGGAAGCGTGCGCGCTCTGCGCTGGTATCGCCGCCGCGTGCAGTATATTCCGCAGGATCCCGCGGGCTCTCTCGCCCCTAACCAGCGCGTCGCCGATCTGCTAAGCGAACCACTAAAGCATCTTTGCCACGAAAAGCCGCAGCCGACCCGTCTGCGGGAAGCGCTTGAGCAGGTTGAGCTCAGCCCCGCGCTGCTCGACAGAAAGGCCGGAGAACTCTCCGGCGGCCAGGCCCAGCGCGTGGCGCTGGCCCGGGCGCTGATCGTTAAACCTGACTATTTACTGGCGGACGAACCCGTCAGCGGTCTGGATCTGCCCCTGCGTGAACAGATCAAAACCCTCCTGCTTCAGGTTACGGAAGAGAACAGGATGGGGCTGCTGATGGTATCCCACGATATTTCCATGCTTGCCGGGCTGTGCGATCGCATGCTGGTCATGGAAAACGGTCGCATCATTGAAGACAGGCCGACGATGAATGTTCTGAACGCACCCCGGCAGCCTCACACCCGCCAGCTTTTACATGCGGTGCCCGTCTTAACGGGACTGCGATAATCCCTCTTTCGCCATTGAAACCCTTTGCCGTCAATCAATAAGGACAGACGCATGCTCAACAATAAGAACCTGTGGCCGCTTTCCGGCCTGCTGGCCGCCACGTTATTGCTGGCGGGCTGCTTTAATGAAGCAGAGCAAGAGGTGCAGACCCCAAAAGACCAGCGTATCAAGCTGGCGATGCTACAGCCTCCGCGTTCCGGGCTGACCCCGCTGAGCGACGACGCCTTTAAGCTGTCGCGCTGGAGCACCGCCGAAACGTTGGTGGTGCTGGATGACAAGGGCGAAGCGCAGCCGATGCTGGCAACAGCATGGGAGAAAGTTGATGAGACCACCTGGCGCTTTACGCTGCGTGAGAATGTCCATTTCCATGATAATTCCGTTCTTGATGCCAATACCGTGGTGAATGCCCTGTCGGTCGCCGCCACCGCGTCACCCAAGCCGCGTATTCTGGACGGCGTGAGCTTAACGGTAAAAGCCGATGGCGACCGCGCCGTGCTGGTGTCGACGGCCCAGGCCGATCCCCTGCTGCCACAGCGCCTCTCCAGCCCGCAGCTGGCGATCCTGTCCCGCCAGGCCTATCAGGCTAACGGCGTGGTCACGCCTGTAAATATGGGCAGCGGCCCGTTCGTATTGCGCAGCGTGACCGGTACCAGCAGTGCGGTACTGGACCGCTTCGACGGCTACTGGGGTGAAAAAGCCCAGGCCAGCGGCATTGACGTAAACTTCGTTTCGGATGGCGCTGCCCGCGGCGCGGCTCTGCGCACGGGAACGGCCGATCTGGTTGAGGCCATTCCCGTCTCCCAGGCTCCGCTGCTGGATCAGTCCCTGATCCACGAAGTTCCGATGCCGCGTACTAACACGCTCTATCTGAATAGCCGTCATGGCGTGATGAAGGATCCGGCCATGCGCGCCGCCGTGCGCGATGCCATTAATCGCCAGCAGATCGTCGATAACGTCTATGAGAAACGGGCTGATAGTGCCAAAGGTCTGCTGGGGCCGGCTCTGCCCTGGGCGGCCGCGCTGCGCCAGCCGGTAGCTAACCCGGTGCAGGCGGGTATCCCCGCCGGTGCAACTATTACGCTTGCGACCTTTAGCGATCGCGCCGAACTGCCGGAAGTGGCCGTTTATCTGGCCCAACAGCTGACCGCCGCAGGCTTTAACGTCAAACAGGTCGTCCGCGAATATGCCCAGATTGAGTCCGATGCGCTGGCGGGCAAGTTCGACGCCTTTATTCTCTCCCGTGCGACGGTGCTCGATTCCGGCGATCCGGTGGCCTATATGTACAGCGACTTCGCCTGCAAAGGTTCCTTTAATATTGCCCAACTGTGCCGGGCGGATATTGATGAGGCATTACAGGCCGCTGCGGCGATCCCTACCGGAGAAGCCCGACGCAAGGCGATTATGCATGCCGAGAATCTGATCCTCGCCACCGATGCGGCGATCCCGATGCTGCATGAGCGCGTGATCCAGGGCGAGAGCGCGACGCTTAAGAATGCGGTGCGCGATCCCCGCGAGCGGATGTTGATCAACGCCACGACCCATTTTGCCAACGCGCAATAAACACGATTACCGAATAAAGAGTTGTTGATGAGCGAATCACTGTATTGCCGTACCTGTGCGGCCGTCAGCCGGACGGGACAGCCGCGCTACGGCTTTACCCTCCCTCTGCTTTCCCGCCTGCTGACGCTGGCGGGCGTGGTGGTGCTGGTCGGTATGCTGCCGTGGATCTCCGGTCAGGATCCGGCCCTGGCGCTGCTCCGGGCGCGCTCCGGCGAGCAGGAGGCTACGGCGGAAACCCTGAACGCCATTCGCCAGTCGCTGGGCCTGGATCGTGGTCCGCTTCACCTCTTGTGGGAATGGCTTAAGGGCCTGTTGCGCGGCGATGCCGGAACCTCCTGGGTGTCGGGCCGTCCCGTGCTGCCCGGCATGCTGCAGGCGGCGGGCGTCTCACTCACGCTGATGCTTTCCGCAGCCCTGGTTGCGCTCACGCTGGCCTCGCTGCTGTGCGCTCCAACGCTTATTCAGGGGCTTCGCGGCCGGGCACGTCGCTCCGGGGGGATGTTCGCCGCCCTCTTTACCGCTTTGCCTGAGTTTCTGCTGGCCTCGTTCCTGCTGATTGTGGGCGCAGTCTGGCTACGCTGGTTCCCGCCCTACGGCTGGCAGGGACTGCACTATGCGGTGTTGCCCTCCCTGGCGCTGGGTATCCCGGCGGGCGGTTATCTGGGGCGGATTATCGGCGATGCCCTTGCCGGAACCTTCAGTGAAAACTGGATTGCCACCTGGAGCACCGCCGGGATCTCGCGTCGACACATTATTCTGGCGGTCCTGAAACGGACCCTGCCCGGCGTAATGCCCCTGGTCGGCCTGGTGCTGGTCTCTCTGACCGGCGGGGCCATTGCCGTTGAAAAAGTCTTTGCTATTCCCGGTATCGGTCGTGCCACGCTGGGTGCCGCCGCGGCGCAGGATGTGCCCGCCCTGCAGGCGGGTGTGCTGATCCTGCTGCTGATCGCCTCCCTGGCCGGGATTATCGCCAGCGCCGTGCGGCTGCTGATCCTCGGTCACGCTCTGCGCAGCGGCGCGATGCCGGTGCAGGAGGATAACGCCGGTCCGGCCAGCCGCCGGGCTTTCTGGCTCCCGCTGGGCTGTCTTCTGCTGCTGGCGCTGTTACTGGCGGCGGGTTTGCCCCGCGACCCGAACACCTCTGAGTTTCTCAGGCTACAGATGCCCTCTTTCGCACTGCCTTTTGGCGCGGATGCGATGGGGCGCGATCTGCTGGCGCGGGTGGCGCACGGCACGCTCCATACCTGCCTGCTGGCCCTTTTTGTATCGCTGAGCTGTCTGGGGATCGGGCTGATGATTGGCCTGTTCCCACGCCTGTTTACCGGTCCGATTGAAGTCACCAACGCCCTGCCGCCGGTGATTGCCGGGCTGGTGGTGGCGGCGATTAATGGTCCGACGATGACCGGCGCAGCCATTGCCGTGATCGCCGTCAGCTGGGCGCCGCTTGCTGCCCATACGGCCGCGCTGGTCACGGAGATCAACGCCCGACCCTATATCCGTATGCTGCCGGTGCTCGGCGTGGGGCCGGTGCGCCGTAGTCTGCTCTATGTGCTACCCGCCCTGCTCGGCCCGCTTTTCCGCCACGCTATGCTGCGCCTGCCGGGTATCGCCCTTGCGCTGGCTTCGCTGGGATTTTTAGGTTTAGGTGCGCCGCCGCCGACCCCGGAGTGGGGCCGCGTACTGGCGGAAGGGATGCCCTATATCGAACGCGCTTACTGGGGCGTGCTGGCGCCTGCTGCGGCGCTGTGCGTGCTCTCAATTCTGGCCGTGAGCGCGTCGAATCTGTCCGGCCGAAGCCGCGGCTGAACCGCCTAATCCATTATTTTTGCTAACGATAAGCAAAAAAAGCCACACCGGTACGCCGTGATTTTCCTATTATCGGGGATAGCACGACGGCACCGTGTTCAGTGAGGAACGCGACAAAAGGGCCTCTCTGGCCCGAATTGTTGAGGTTCTCCCGGCAGGAAGCAGGGTGAACCCCGTCATGAGAAAAGGGTTTTGCAAATGGCATTACGTTCATTAGGCACCACAGGCTTACAGATCCCGGCGCTGGTTTTCGGCGGCAACGTGTTTGGCTGGACCGTGGATGAGAAGCAGAGCTTCAGTTTGCTGGATGCCCTGCTGGAAAGAGGCCTGACCGCCATCGATACCGCCGATGTCTACTCGGCATGGGCACCAGGCAACGCGGGCGGCGAGTCAGAAACCATTATCGGTAAATGGCTGGCCGCCCATCCGGGCGCGCGCGACAAGGTGACGCTCTTTACCAAAGTCGGCTCCGATCTCGGTCAGCCTGGCAAGAAAGGGCTTTCCGGCCGCTGGATTGAGCAGGCGGTCGAAGACTCCCTGCATCGCCTGCAAACGGACTATATCGATCTCTATTTCTCCCACTGGCCGGACGCCGACACGCCGTATGAAGAGACGCTGGCCGCCTACGAGAAACTGCTGAAGGCGGGAAAAATCCGCGCCGTGGGCGCATCCAACCTTAACGCAGAGCAGCTGGCAGAATCCCTGAAGGTCGCCGATGACAAGAATCTACCGCGCTATCAGGTATTACAGCCGGAATATAACCTCTACGATCGTGACGGTTTCGAAGGTGCGCTGCAGGATTTGACGGTGCGGGAAAATATCGGCGTGGTCACCTACTACAGCCTCGCCTCCGGGTTCCTGTCCGGCAAATACCGCAGTGAAAAAGACCTCGGTCAGAGCCAGCGCGGTTCGGGCATCGCTAAGTATCTCAACCCACGTGGCTTTGCGATTATCGACGCACTGAACGCCGTGGCGGCAAAACACCAGGTGAAACCGGCCGAAGTGGCCCTGGCATGGCTGATTAACCAGCCGGGCGTGACAGCGCCTATCGCCAGCGCGACGAAAGTCGCCCACGTGGACGGGTTTGTTACCGCCCTGTCGCTCAACCTTTATGCCGACGATATCGCCGCCCTGACGAAGGCTGGCGCATAACCCTCAGCACTCCGGCGGCATCCTGCCGCCGGACCTGCGCATATGCTTATCCGCTATTGAGATATAGAAACGGGACCGTTCGGGTTTCAATACTCTCTTTCTATTAAGAGTGAGAAACAGGGATATGACCCAGGCTAACTACGCCATTATTGGCGGAACATCGGGCATCGGCTTTGCGCTGGCGCAGAAGCTGGTTGCACGCGGCGAACGCGTGCTGATCGGTGGGCGCAATGAACAAAAACTCGCGCAGGCGCAGGAACGCCTGGGACCTCAGGCAAGTGGACGCGTGGTCGATATTACCGACAGAGCATCCCTGCGCATTTTCTTTGAGGGCATTGAAGCTCTGTCCGGTCTTTTTACCCCGGCGGCTTCCTACGCCACCGGCGATTTTCGCGATGGCGACAGTGCCACGTCGGAGGGACTCTTCCAGGCCAAATTCTGGGCGCAATACTGGGCGGTTTACGAAGCCCTTCCCCATCTTAGCGATACTGCCTCGGTCGTCCTGATGTCCGGCGCCGCCTCTGCCCGGCCGATTGGCGCACCGGCCTACGCCGCCTGTAACGCGGCGCTGGAAGGACTGGCTCGTGGACTCGCCGTCGAACTGCGGCCGATCAGAGTCAACTGCCTCTCACCCGGCACCACCGACAGCGAACTGTGGCGCAATCGCGAAGCCGCACAGCGTGACGCGGCGTACGACTACTGGAACAACGTCACTCTGGTACAGCGCCCCGGCACGGTAGAGGAGCAGGCCGACGCAGCCCTGTTTTTGCTGGAGAATAAAAATATGACGGGTAGTACGCTGTATTGCGACGGGGGTTATACCCTGAAATAAACAATAAACCGGCAACAACACGCAGGCACGAGGGTATTCAGATTCCTTTTTGGACCTGCCGGGGCGTTAAATATAGATTTAACGTCCCACCCCAGAACACCCCATCAATGACGCCACTTAACAAACCAAACAGAATATTAAAATCAAAATTGTACTTCAAACCCGGTTCAACATTGAGAAAGAATATCAACGCAAATTTGGTGACAAAAGCAATAACAATAAATACCAGGGTTAACGGCGTCCCAGGCCGGATAATCAAATCTGTTCCCTCCTTGTTTTTTAAACGCGGGGTCGTACGCCAGAGCAACCAACCCACGCCGCCACCAACGATCAGCCCCGTCAGCATCGACGCTAATCCCCAGTGCGGAGACGCCAGTTCATTAATCACACCGCTTCCCCCCCAAAACAGAAAGATTAACGGTAAAAGGAAAAGACGTTTAACGTCCATTTCCCGGTCTTTCAACGCATTGACTCCCCTCGCAATGAGGAATACAAACAAAATCCAGACCCATACAGGCGTCCCGGCCAGGATATTTAATAATGACATTTTATGCACCACCCTATAGCTGAGTTGCGGGGTCCATACAAAAAATAAATATCACCCCACTCCCTTCATTAATTTGGTATCTATTCAGATGTTATATAAAAATTTATCCTGCATTGCCCGACTGACCTGCAACACATGCCCACCGATGATTAACTGTATCTTACCGGTACAATCGCGCTTTATTTTTTCTATTGCGTTAACATTGACAATAATGGAACGATGGACCTGCCAGAATTCATCCGGATCGAGCTGTGACAATAGCTCTCGCAGTGAACCGCGCAGCAGGAAAACGTCGGAGAGCGTTTTATTTTTCTTGTACAGCGATATGTATTTATCTTCTGCTTTGAAAAATTGAATGTCTGAGCAATGAACTAACTCTATATCATCCCCCTTTTGCACACGCACCCATTTTAAATAGCGCTTATGTTCAACAGCATGCAGAGACTCAATTTTTTCAAAGAATGCATTGATATCAGCCACATTCTCTCTTTTCGAACTATTAGTAAAATGTTGTTTTATCTTTAACACACATTTCTCCAGCCTCTTTTCATTCAGTGGCTTTAAGAGATAGTCTATGGCGTTCGCTTCAAACGCACGTACGGCATACTCATCATACGCAGTGACAAAAACGACTAACGGGCACTTTGTATGCTGATTAATCCTTCGCGCCAGCGTCATGCCATCCATTTCTGGCATACGGATATCCAGAAATGCAATATCAGGCTGTGCTTCAGCGATGGCATCAAACGCTTCTTTACCATTTGCGCAGCTGGCGAGTATGTCCAGCTCAGGCCAAAAGTCAGCCAGCATTTTTTTTAGCTGGTATCTCAGTAAAGGCTCATCATCAGCAATAATCGCGGTGATCGTTTTAGTCATTGCTCACTTCCGGGGTTGAATTGGCTACAATCAGTGGGATGAATATTTCCGCCGTAACACCCTGGGATAGATTCTCTTTGATGTGCAGTCGTGCTTTTCCCATATAGATCGCATCCAGTCTTTGCCGGATATTATCCAGGCCCAGCCCATGCCCACAAGATGAAGTCTCTTTCGAGAATCCGCATCCATTATCTATTACCTGAATCAGAACACCTTCAGCATCTTTGCAAACCTTCACTTCTATATGCCCTGCCTGATGCTGTGGCTCAATGCCATGCCGAATGGCATTTTCCACTAATGGCTGTATTAACATCGGCGGAATAATAAAATTATCTGATTCAAATGCATTGGTTATCTTATAAAAAAATCGTGCCCCGAGTCTTATCTGTTGGATAGATAAGTAATCATCAATCAACGCCAGCTCTTCATGAATCTGAACAAAGTCGCTGCGATTTTTTTTCAACGTTCCCCGCAACAAGTTAGTCAGATTAACAAGTAGACGTTTAGCCAATGCAGGATCTTTATCAATTAACACATCAAGGTTAGCCAGCGTATTGAAAAGAAAATGGGGTTCAATTTGACTTTGAAGCTGCTTAAGTTGGCTCAATGCTAAAGCTTTCTTTTGTTCAGCCTGCTGCCGCCTGGCTATCTCAAGCGCGTTCCGGGCTTTCAGTTTTTGCTCATTCATATAAAAAAATGTAAAACCGACAATCGATAGAATAAATCCAGGTACGAGCATTGTTTGTTGATTAAGGACAAACTCATTAAAAGAGAATGGTTGATACAACAGTACCAGGTTAAGACTTCCAAAAAACATGCAACAGATCAAGGATAAAAAATTAACGCTGACTTCCGATAATGATGGCTTGATCCAGCGTAACAATCCCGCGCTGAACAACGCGCTATACCCATACCCAAAACTAATGAGCATTTTCTTGAAAAATAAAGAAGTCCAGGTTTCGGACGGACCCGATGGCGAATAGAACAGGATGAGCAATCCAGTAACGCCTAAGCAGTAAAGGCTTATTTTTATAAACTGTGACTGGAATTTTTGGCTAACTGGAAATAATCTGCTCATCCAAATATCCTTTTAGAACACACGTTGCATTATTGCTGCCATTTTGTAATATTCACACCCGTTAATTCATTTATTTTCCGTATCGATAAAACGGTATCACACTGCTCAAAAATTTACCTTAAGGTTTATAAATGTCAAATTCCTGTCTGGAACATTCGCATACACCGAGTCGGCGAAACCAGTGTAGAAACGGCTTACCAGCTCCAGCGTCATATCAGACTGCCCAGACTCATACACCTGATACGAAAGCCTGGGGGTAGCAACCAGGCCACCATCGGTTGGCGAAATCAACAAATCTACACTCGGCTCAAATTTTTCAAGCCACAGGCGCCTGGAATGTAAAGCAGACATATCCATCTTAAAATGCAGCATCAGATTCTGCGCAACCAGACTTCTGTTATACAACCCGTATGAATAGCTGCTGGCCAACTCTCGCGTATCCGAGTGATGTGATAGTTCGCCTGAACGTTGAATTGCTTGCTTCCACATTTTCTTATCCCAGCTACGACCGTCGTACCAATATTCGCCGATAATATTCAAACCTGCGGTATTAGCCCAATTTAAACCCAGCAGGAATTGATAAGAATCATGACCCATTGCCCATTTTACAGGTTCATTAATGTCGCCTTGCTTGTAGGCCTGATAACGCTGCGCATAAGCAAACGAACTGTGTACCTCCAGGGCGGGACTAAGCACCGCCACGACAGACCCACCAACGGTGCCATAATGCACCTGATCAAAGTACATAATTCCCTGCAGCTCAGTATTTCTGAGCAATGCATAGCGCCGGAACCCGATACCATGTTGTTTTTTTGCCCGCCTGGCTTGATCCGTATTACTGGACGTCCATGACTCATCGGTAGCCACGAGCTCCCATTGTCCGGTGCCATCAAACCAGGAGGCCGTTGCCGCACCGACGCCCTCATCAACCTGTATGCCTGGCGGGTTCCTCTCGTAGGACTTAAAAATGTCTAAGGGACGAAACCCGTACCCGACTCCCCAGTCCAGACGTTCTTTGCCAACGCTTATATCAAGAGGTAAACCCGCTATCTTCATTTCCGGTTGCCAGAACAACTCCTGCACGATGAATTTCTTATCCGTGGAGTTTTGACTGTCCGTCGCCAAAAGATTATTGCCTGTCATCACAAACGTCCCGGTGATATTATTCCACTCGACTGTCGAAGTGATTAGCGAATCCAGAGACTGTGTCGACCCACCAGAATCGTTGTTTAACTTCGTATGACGAGACTGTTCACTTTCCAGACTGTTTTGCCATGTCCAGTTGACATTCAGGTTAGCTTCAGCCCTGACTCCTGTAATGAGCATCAGTAAGATAAACAGACGCCCTTTTTTCGTCATAGTTCAATCCTGGGCTGCTGGATTAAATATGCTGGATTATAATATTTTGCGTCCAACTGATAAGGTACTACGTTCTGGTAATCGATAACCGTTTTCTTTTCAGGTTGAATACTATCAAGGAGTACCATTGAAACTATTTTTTTAGGATGAACATCGTCATCTGCTATAAAAAATGCTTGTTTCGCCATTTTACCTGAGAGTAAATAAAGGTCAGCTTTTAAAGGGAAATCATTTTTCTTATCAAGCCATAACTCGATTCTGGCGTAGGTTTCCCCCGCTGTTTTCGCTGTCAGTTCAAGTCGATTCGACATGATTTTTTTATCTTGAATAACGACTTCCTGATCTCCTTGTAACGTTCCCTGATAGTGTTCGCTCCAGTTCAGGGTCGAAATATCACCAACGGATGCGTTTCCAAGAAGCTTTTGAATTGGGGTAATTCTAATTGGCCTGCGACTCTGTGGCATCAATAACCAGTAATTATCTCCGAGCATAAGCAACTTCTGTCCATCCTCGACCTTCGACCTGAAGAGTACCAGTGATTCACGCATTGGACGGGTATAAACTTCATACAACCGGGTCTTATCAAGCTCATTATTCTGATAGAGCTTAACGACTGTAGTCACCTTCGCATGGGGTTCTTTGGAACGATATTGGTCCGCTTTTTTTAGCATCTGCTCCACCGTTTCAGCATTCGCGGAAAAAACCATAATAGTTGCTAATAGCAGAGTAAGTATTTTAGACATAAATCAGCGCCTCAATGATTGGTTTTTTTACGCCTTTACGAGCAGCAAACCATGCAACGACAAAACAAATTATGGCTACAGCAACTGCGACTCCAATAAAAAGCTCCCAGGACAAATAGATATGCAGTGGATAACTTGAGGTTCTGCCCGGTGCTGGCGGCATTCTAATATCAACTATGGTTAATAGTGACGCCATTGCGGCTGACAATCCGCCTCCGATAACAGCCCCGCAAGTTGCTATTAGCAATGCTTCAAGCAAAAAACCTCTAATAATCTCTATCGAATAAGTGCCTAACGCGGCAAGCGTACCTATTTCACGTGTTCTTTCAGTTACCGACATCGTCATCGAATTAAATAATGCGGCAAAGACCACCAGGGCCATAACTCCGCCCATAATGACGAAAATGCGATTGTATAAATTTTTAACACCGTCATAGAATACAGCTAATTTCTGCCACGGCGTTGTGATTACCGGTTCCACCAGTTTCAGGGTTTTGAGTTTGGCATCGACCTGTTTTTGTGCAGCCAGTGTCTGTTGTGTTTCAAATAAATACACTGATAACGTGCTAACCTTATGCGTTGCGAGCAGGGCTTGCGCGGACGCAACGCTGATATAAAGTTGTCTTTTATCAAGATCCGGGACGCCTGTAGAAAATATCCCCCGGACTTTGAAATCGACCGCATTCAGCACACCATCCGCGGTGGTTGACAGTAATGTGACCACGCCCCCGGTAGTGACTTTGAGATTCTGTGCAAGATTAACCCCTAGCATCACCTCCGGTTCATCTTCTTTAGCGACTCTGTCGCTTTGCGGATTCAGAGTGTTCCCGGATTTCAGCGCCAGAAAGTCACCTTTGATCGAAAATTCCTGGGGATCTATCCCGGTCCCCATATAAATAGTCGACTTTTGACCATTACTAATTAATCCATTAAATTCAATGCGCGGTAAAATAGCATGGACACCCTCAATTCCCCCCAGGGCTTTACCAATCTGTGAATAGTCAGACAACCCATTACTTAGCGGTAGGTCCTCTTCCTCTCCAAAATATCTCGGCTGACTAAGCGTTATATGACCGATACTCATAGCCGTTTCCTTCATTAACGACCGATAGGTATACAGGCCAAACCCGCCTGTGCAACATAAAGCAAAGACAACCACTGTTATAATGGCTATTGACAGTATTGAACGACGACTATTACGTTCCAGGTTAAACCATGCTCTTTTAATAACCTCTGGAATCAGGCGTTCCATTTGATCTCCTCAGATGAGATCAATCCATCTATCAGATTAATATATCTGTCACATTGGCTTGCCATTCGCGAGTCATGTGTTGCGATCACGAAGGTCGTGCCCATTTCGTGACCTAACGTTTTCATTATCTGAATAATTGTGTTTGCTGAATGGCTATCGAGACTGGCAGTCGGCTCATCGGCAATGACTAACCGGGGTTGGTGTACTAACGCTCTGGCGATAGCCACACGCTGCTGCTGGCCTCCGGACAACCGCTCCGGACGATAATCAAGAAAGTCTTCCAGACCTACCTTGATCAGTATTTGCTCTGCTTTTTCTTTTTTCGTTTTTGCACTGAGCTTATTCAGCGTTAATGGATAGGCGACGTTTTCTATGGCTGTCATAACCGGAATTAAATTGAACCGCTGAAAGACGAAACCAAGACTGTTTCGACGTATTGCAGTCGCTTCACTCGCCTTCCGGGGAAATGGTTTTCCATCAATAAATACATTCCCCTGATAGTTCATATCCAGCATTCCCAAAATATTCAATAATGTACTTTTTCCTGAACCCGACGGGCCGCATAATGCCACCATCTCACCGGAAAGAATTTCACCATCCACACCGCCTAATGCTTTTACAACTTGCGTTCCCAATCTGTAGTCTTTTTTTATATTCAAAAATGACAGCATCGTGATTTCCTTTTCAGAAGCATAAGCTAACGTCGCTCAATTTAATCAATGCTAAAATCGAAAACCACATCAAGTGACGAACGGTGCTAACCGGCGATGAACGGTAATATAGTGGGATGAATTGAAAAGTAAGCGCCTTCTTGTCCCCTCAATACTGGTTCCAGGGGCCTTCGTTCATAATGTCAGACTCCCTCCCTGTTTTCCTCCCTCCCGGACTCCGTTATCATACCCCTCCACCCTTATGGGAAGCGGGCAGGACTTCTGCATTCCCGCAGGAAAGCGATGATACTTAATCACAACAATAAAAATCATTAACCCATTAAATTTCAAGCGAATGGACATCACAGACCGATGAACAAACCAGACAATTTAGACGCGCATACGCCCATGATGCAGCAGTATCTGAGGCTGAAGGCGCAGAACCCGGAGATCCTGCTGTTCTACCGGATGGGCGACTTCTACGAGCTGTTTTATGACGACGCCAAACGCGCATCGCAGCTGCTCGATATCTCCCTGACCAAACGCGGCGCGTCGGCGGGTGAACCTATTCCGATGGCGGGCGTGCCTCACCACGCGGTGGAAAACTATCTGGCAAAGCTGGTTAACCTCGGCGAATCGGTGGCTATCTGCGAACAGGTGGGTGACCCGGCGACCAGTAAAGGTCCGGTGGAACGCAAGGTGGTACGTATTGTGACCCCCGGCACCATCACCGATGAAGCGCTGCTGCAGGAGCGTCAGGATAATCTGCTGGCCGCTATCTGGCAGGACAGTAAAGGCTTTGGCTATGCGACCCTGGATATCAGCTCCGGGCGTTTTCGCCTGAGTGAACCATTGGATCGGGAAACCATGGCGGCGGAGCTACAGCGCACCAATCCGGCCGAGCTGCTGTATGCGGAAGATTTTGCTGAAACCGCGCTGATTGAGGGCCGTCGCGGCCTGAGACGTCGTCCGCTGTGGGAATTTGAGATCGATACCGCCCGCCAGCAGCTCAATATGCAGTTTGGCACCCGGGATCTGATTGGCTTTGGCGTTGAGAATGCCCCACGCGGCCTGTGCGCCGCCGGGTGTCTGCTGCAGTATGTGAAGGATACCCAGCGCACCGCCCTGCCGCATATTCGCTCCATCACTATGGATCGTCAGCAGGATAGCATCATTATGGATGCCGCCACCCGGCGTAATCTGGAGATCACTCAGAACCTCGCGGGCGGGATTGAAAACACGCTCGCGTCGGTGCTCGACTGTACGGTGACGCCGATGGGCAGCCGTATGCTGAAGCGCTGGCTGCATATGCCGGTGCGCGATACGGCTGTGCTGCGCGATCGTCAGCAGACTATCGGTGCGCTTCAGGACAGAACCGCCGAGCTGCAGCCGGTGCTGCGTCAGGTTGGCGATCTGGAGCGTATCCTCGCTCGTCTCGCCCTGCGCACTGCCCGCCCCCGCGATCTGGCCCGCATGCGCCACGCCTTCCAGCAGTTGCCGGAACTGCGCGCCCAGCTGGCGGAAGTGCCGGATGCGTCGGTGCAGGCGCTGCGTGAAAAAGCGGGTGAATTTAACGAACTTTGCTCCCTTCTGGAGCGTGCCGTTATCGAGGCCCCGCCGGTGCTGATCCGCGACGGCGGCGTGATCGCCCCTGGCTATAACGACGAGCTGGACGAGTGGCGTGCGCTTGCCGACGGCGCAACCGACTATCTTGATCGACTGGAAGTGCGCGAGCGCGAACGACTGGGGCTGGATACGCTGAAAGTGGGCTACAACGCGGTGCACGGCTATTACATCCAGATTAGCCGCGGCCAGAGCCACCACGCCCCGATCCACTACGTGCGTCGTCAGACCCTGAAGAACGCCGAACGCTATATTATTCCGGAGCTAAAAGAGTACGAAGACAAGGTCCTGACCTCGAAAGGCAAGGCCCTGGCGCTGGAAAAACAGCTTTACGATGAGCTGTTTGACCTGCTTCTGCCGCATCTGGAAGAGCTCCAGCAGAGCGCCAGCGCGCTTGCCGAGCTGGACGTGCTGGTTAACCTTGCCGAGCGCGCCTGGACCCTGAACTACAGCTGCCCGACCTTTAGCGATAAGCCCGGCATTCGCATCAGCGAAGGTCGCCATCCGGTCGTCGAGCAGGTGCTGAACGAGCCGTTTATCGCCAACCCGCTCCAGCTGGCTCCCCAGCGGCGGATGCTGATTATTACCGGTCCGAATATGGGCGGTAAAAGTACCTATATGCGCCAGACTGCGCTGATCGCCCTGCTGGCCTATATTGGCAGCTATGTCCCGGCGCAGAAGGTGGAGATCGGCCCGATTGATCGCATCTTTACCCGCGTGGGCGCGGCGGATGACCTGGCCAGCGGCCGCTCGACCTTTATGGTAGAGATGACCGAAACCGCCAATATCCTGCATAACGCCACCGAGTACAGCCTGGTCCTGATGGATGAGATTGGCCGCGGCACATCCACCTACGACGGCCTCTCTCTGGCCTGGGCCTGCGCGGAAAACCTCGCCAGCCGCATTAAGGCGCTGACGCTGTTCGCCACCCACTATTTCGAGCTGACCCAGCTGGCGGAAAAGATGGAAGGCGTGGCTAACGTCCATCTGGATGCTCGCGAGCACGGCGATACCATCGCCTTTATGCACAGCGTCCAGGATGGCGCGGCCAGCAAGAGCTATGGCCTGGCGGTAGCGGCCCTGGCCGGGGTGCCAAAAGAGGTGATTAAGCGGGCGCGGCAGAAACTGCGCGAGCTGGAAACCCTCTCTCCGAGCGCGGCAGCCACGCAGGTGGACGGCTCGCAGATGTCGCTACTGGCTCCGGCGGAAGAGACCAGCCCGGCGGTCGAAGCGCTGGAGAATCTCGACCCGGATTCACTGACGCCGCGTCAGGCGCTGGAGTGGATTTACCGGCTGAAGAGCCTGGTGTAAACGCAAGATGATGACGAAGGAGAAACCATGACCCGCTGGGAAACAGAGATTATTGATGCCCATATCGCGTTAGAAAACTGGTTAGGTCAGGGTGAAGGTGATTTTGATGCTCTGCTCGCGCGTTTTCGTGCAGATTTTATGATGATTGCGCCGAACGGCGTCCACTTTGATTACGCGGCACTGGCGCATTTTCTTGATAGTCAGCGCGGTAGCCGACCGGGTCTGAAGATTGTCATTAATGAGTTAACGACACTGCAGACGTGGAACAACGGCGCGGTGCTTCACTACCGCGAAACGCAAACACGCCCCGAACAGCCTGTTAACGTACGCTGGTCTACCGCCGTGCTCAATCAGGAAGGCGACAGAATTACGTGGCGCCTGCTGCACGAAACCACGCAGCCGTAAAATCAGCAGACGTAAACCAAAAAGAAAAGGCCAGGTCTCACGACCTGGCCTTTTTTGACGAATGGTTGCTTATTCGCGGAACAGCGCTTCGATATTCAGTCCCTGTACCTGCAGAATTTCCCGCAGGCGACGCAGACCTTCTACCTGAATCTGGCGAACGCGTTCACGGGTGAGGCCAATCTCACGGCCCACATCCTCAAGCGTTGCCGCTTCATAGCCCAGCAGACCAAAACGACGCGCCAGCACTTCACGCTGTTTGGCGTTCAGTTCGAACAGCCATTTGACGATGCTCTGTTTCATATCATCGTCCTGCGTGGTGTCTTCCGGACCGTTTTCTTTCTCATCGGCCAGGATGTCCAGCAGCGCCTTTTCGGAGTCACCGCCCAGCGGCGTATCTACCGAGGTAATGCGCTCGTTGAGACGCAGCATACGGCTTACGTCATCAACCGGTTTATCCAGCTGCTGCGCAATCTCTTCTGCACTCGGTTCATGGTCCAGCTTGTGGGCCAATTCACGAGCGGTACGCAGATAAACGTTCAGCTCTTTAACGATATGGATTGGCAGACGGATGGTACGGGTTTGATTCATGATCGCCCGTTCAATCGTCTGACGGATCCACCAGGTGGCGTAGGTGGAGAAACGGAACCCGCGTTCCGGGTCAAATTTCTCAACCGCACGGATCAGCCCCAGGTTGCCCTCTTCAATCAGATCCAGCAGTGCCAGACCACGATTGCTGTAACGACGGGCAATTTTTACCACCAGACGCAGGTTACTTTCGATCATGCGACGGCGGGAGGCAACGTCTCCACGCAGGGCGCGACGTGCGAAATACACTTCTTCTTCAGCTGTCAGCAGTGGAGAATAACCGATCTCCCCAAGATAGAGCTGCGTCGCGTCCAGTACACGTTGTGTCGAACCCTGCGATAACAGTTCCTCTTCTGCCAGGTCGTTATCACTGGGTTCCTCTTCAACTAAGGCTTTATCGTCAAAAGCCTCAACTCCGTTTTCGTCAAATTCCGCATCTTCATTTAAATCATGAACTTTTAGCGTATTCTGAGTCATAAGGTGGCTCCTACCCGTGATCCCTGGGCAAAGCACCTGAGCCTATCCACATTCAGGCTGCGGCTGTCTCAGCCAGCGGCCTGAATAACGGCAGCATTACAAGTACTTCGCCGGTTTATCGCTGCGGTAAATAACGCAGCGGGTTTACGGATTTCCCCTTGTAACGAATTTCAAAATGCAATCGTGTTGAACTGGTTCCGGTGCTACCCATGGTAGCTATCTTCTGCCCCGCCGTGATTTCTTGTTGTTCCCGGACCAGCATCGTATCGTTATGGGCGTAGGCACTCAGGTAATCATCATTATGTTTGATGATGATTAGATTACCGTAACCTCGCAGCGCGTTACCGGCATAGACGACGCGACCATTTGCGGTTGCGACAATTGCCTGTCCCTTGCTGCCTGCAATATCGACCCCTTTATTACCGCCATCATCGGCGGCGAAGGTATCAGTGACTTTGCCCTCGGTCGGCCAGCGCCATGATGCAATCGGTGAGCTGGTAGACGTGCTGCTTGCAGTCGGTTGGGTAGTGCTAACCGTGGGTGCCGTAACCGGTGTCTGGACGGTGCCTGACGGCCGATTGTTAGGCAACATTTTGTTAGCACTTTGTTCACCTGAAGTCTCAGAATACGTAATTACAGGTTTGGACGCAACCACCGCGGTTGAATTTTGTGCAGAATTTGAGACGATTCCTTGCGCTTTCGCATCTGCCTGGGTTATTGCATTGCCACCGGTAATTGGTGTGCCTGATGCATTACCGACCTGGAGCGTCTGCCCCACGTTCAGCTCATAAGGCGCGGCAACATTGTTGCGCTGGGCCAGATCGCGGAAGTCATTTCCGGTGATCCAGGCGATGTAGAACAGGGTATCACCACGTTTAACGGTATAGGTACTGCCGCCGCTATAGCTACCTTTAGCAATATTGCCGTACTGGCGGTTGTAGACGATACGGCCATTTTCGGTTTGTACCGGCGTCTGGACCTGCGGCTGCGCGGCAGGCTGGATCTGCACAGGTTCCATTTGCGTCGGGCGCGACGCCTGGATCTGCGGCATCGGTGCTGCCGAGGACGTTGCGGCGCTGCCCATTTTCGGCGGCGGCGTAATCAGCATTCCGCCGGAGCCGGAAGAGGAACTGTTGGATCCGCCAACGGAGCTGACCGGTGCAGGCGCGTTATTTGAAGACGTACAGCCCGCCAGCCAGAGTGAAACCAGTGATAATGCCGCGATACGGCTAACAGTGAATTTAGGGCTTCCCGCGCTCATCTTTTTCCCCTGCAAAATAGGTTAACTGCCTGTAACGTAAACAACCGTGCTGCGCATCGCGCCGGACACTGTAAAATGTGTCCACAATACGCTGAAAAGTGGCGAAAAATTCCAGGAAAACTCCGGGTCTTATGCCAGCTCACCCTTAACCAGCGGCACGAAACGCACGCTTTCCACGGTGTCGATGATAAAGTCGTCGCCCCGGCGGCGCACGCGCTTAAGAAGCTGGTGCTCATCGCCAACGGGCAAAACCAGAATGCCGCCATCCGCCAGCTGTGATACCAGCTCGGTCGGGATCTCAGGCGGTGCCGCCGTGACGATAATCGCGTCAAAGGGTGCCTTAACCTTCCAGCCCTGCCAGCCGTCGCCGTGACGGGTCGAGACATTGTGAAGATCCAGCTGCTTCAGGCGGCGACGGGCGTGCCACTGCAGGCCCTTAATGCGCTCCACCGAGCAGACATGGTGTACCAGATGGGCCAGAATTGCCGTCTGATAGCCAGAACCGGTGCCGATCTCCAGCACGCGTGATTCCGGCGTCAGCGCCAGCAGCTCGGTCATTCTCGCCACCATATAGGGCTGGGAAATGGTCTGTCCCTGGCCTATCGGCAGGGAGACGTTTTCCCAGGCTTTATGTTCAAACGCCTCGTCGATAAACATCTCACGAGGCACCAGTGAAATGGCCTCAAGTACCTGTTCGTCTCTGATCCCCTGCTCGCGGAGCTGGGTCAACAGCGTTTGTACACGTTTGTTTACCATTGCGCGTCCACTCCCACGCGATCCAGCCAGCCGGACAGCACCTCCTGGGCGCCGTGGGCGGTCAGATCCACATGCAGCGGCGTCACCGAAACATAGCCTTCATCGACGGCGGCAAAATCCGTATCCGGGCCGGCATCGTGCTTTTCGCCCGGTGGGCCAATCCAGTACAGCGTGTTGCCGCGTGGATCTTCCTGCGGGATCACCTGATCCGCCGGATGGCGGCTGCCGCAGCGCGTTACGCGAATGCCTTTGATCTGATCCAGCGGCAGGTCCGGGACGTTGATATTGAGGATCCGCCCGGTGCGCAGCGGCTCGCGCTGCAGCCCCCGCAAAATGGCACAGGTGACCGCCGCAGCGGTTTCATAATGGGTATGCCCGTTCAGGGAGACGGCCAGGGCCGGAAAACCGAGATGTCGGCCTTCCATCGCCGCCGCGACGGTGCCGGAGTAGATCACGTCATCGCCAAGATTGGCACCGGCATTGATCCCGGAAACCACTACGTCGGGACGCGGGCGCATCAGCGCGTTGACGCCGAGATAGACGCAGTCGGTTGGCGTCCCCATCTGCACCGCGATATCGCCGTTGTCGAAGGTAAAGGTCCGAAGAGAGGATTCCAGCGTCAGCGAGTTAGACGCGCCGCTGCGGTTACGATCGGGAGCCACAACCTGCACCTCGGCAAAGGCGCGCAGGGCTTTCGCCAGCGTCTGAATGCCCGGCGCATGGATCCCGTCATCGTTACTCAGCAATATTCGCATAATCACCTGATGTGTCGATAAGTTCCCTTACCACACTGGTGGCGAAGCTACCCGCAGGCAGCCAGAAACGTAATTCAACGGTTACGTCATCCCACCAGTTCCAGCTAAGTTGTTGCGGATAGAGCAGCATCGCCCGTCGGGCGGCCTCCACCTTTTCCCGCAGCAGCAGCGACTGCAGCAGGACGGCGTCATCATCGGCAACGGAGGCCTGCTCTGCGATAAGCGCCGTGCCAAGCGGCCCCCACTCGCCGCTGCCGGGCAGCGCGGCGGTGATCATCAGCTGATGATCATCGACCCGCATCTGCAACTCTGCCCGCTCTTCTGCGGTTGCGACAAACCAGCTTCCGCGCCCCGCTAATTGTAGCGCATCGCCGTCAACAACTTGATTAAAGTCTGTTTTTTTCAGCCGATCGCTGACTATCTGATTAAACAACGCACTACGGGCCGCCGACAACCAAAAACTGCGTTTATTGCGATCGCGCTGGGGAGCATTGCTTTTGGCCCAGTGCAGCGCGCCCTGCAGGTTGCTGCCGCCGATACCGAAGCGCTGGGCGCCGAAGTAGTTAGGCACGCCCTGCTGTTGGATCGCCTGCAGGCGGGACTCCACCTCATCACGATCGCTGATTTCACGCAGGACCAGCGTGAACTGGTTGCCCTGCAGCGCACCGAGACGCAGCTTGCGCTTATGGCGCGCGTACTCCAGCACCTGGCAGCCTTCCAGCTGGAAGGCGCTCAGATCCGGCATGCCGTTACCCGGTACGCGGGCGCAGAGCCACTGCTCGGTGACCGCGTGTTTGTCTTTCTGCCCGGCAAAGCTGACTTCACGAGCATGAATTTTAAGGAACTTTGCCAGCGCATCGGCGACAAAGCGGGTATTGCAGCCGCTCTTACGAATACGCACCAGAATATGCTCGCCTTCACCGTCCGGCTCAAAGCCGAGATCCTCAACCACCTGGAAATCTTCCGGGTTGGCCTTCAGTACACCGCGCCCCTGCGGCGCACCGTGCAGGAAGGTCAGGTCGTCAAAACCGGTCATTGGCCCGCCTTACGCAACAGCGCCACCGCCTCGCAGGCAATGCCTTCTCCGCGCCCGGTAAAGCCGAGTTTTTCGGTGGTGGTGGCTTTCACGTTGACGTCGTCCATATGGCAGCCGAGATCTTCGGCAATAAAGACGCGCATCTGCGGGATATGCGGCAGCATTTTCGGTGCCTGAGCGATGATGGTGACGTCGACGTTGCCGAGGGTATAGCCTTTGGCCTGAATACGTCGCCAGGCTTCGCGCAGCAGCTCGCGGCTGTCCGCACCTTTAAAGGCCGGATCGGTGTCCGGGAACAGTTTGCCGATATCGCCCAGCGCCGCCGCGCCCAGCAGAGCATCGGTCAGCGCATGGAGCGCCACGTCGCCGTCGGAGTGCGCCAGAAGCCCTTTTTCAAAGGGGATGCGCACGCCGCCAATGATAATTGGGCCTTCTCCGCCAAAGGCGTGTACGTCAAAACCGTGTCCAATTCGCATTATGCATTCTCCTGCAGGGCCGAGCGGGTAAGGTAAAATTCTGCCAGCGCCAGATCCTCCGGGCGCGTGACTTTAATATTATCAGCGCGACCGGCGACCAGCTGCGGATGAAATCCGCAGTACTCCAGCGCCGAAGCTTCATCGGTAATGGTTGCGCCCGCGTTCAGGGCGCGGGTTAAGCAGTCGTGGAGCAGCTCGCGGGGGAAAAACTGAGGGGTCAGCGCATGCCAGAGATCCTGGCGCTCCACGGTGTGGGCAATCAGATTCAGCCCCGGTTCGGCGCGCTTCATGGTATCGCGGACCGGCGCGGCGAGGATCCCGCCGATGCGGCTGGTTTCGCTTAAGCTCAACAGGCGGGCAAGATCGTCCTGATGCAGGCAGGGGCGCGCGGCATCATGGACCAGCACCCACTCCGCGTCTCCGGCGGCGGCCAGTCCGGCCAGCACCGAGTCGGCGCGCTCTGCGCCACCGTCCACGACCGTTATCTGAGGATGCTGCGCCAGCGGCAGCTGTGCAAACCGGCGATCGCCGGGGCTGACGGCAATCACCACGCGCTCGACGCGGGCGTTCGCCAGCAGCGCCGCCACGGCGTGTTCGAGAATCGTTTTGTTACCGATTGAGAGATATTGTTTCGGGCATTCCGTTTGCATACGGCGGCCAAACCCGGCGGCCGGTACCACAGCGCAAACGCCCGGAAAAGTTGCTGCCATCTCGTAATCCTGGGCCTGTTATTGGTTATTCTGCCCTGCGCTCTGGCTGCGTCTGGACGCATCCGGCACCAGGCGATAGAAGGTTTCGCCCGGACGGGTCATGCTAAGTTCGTTGCGTGCGCGTTCCTCAATCGCTTCCTGGCCGCCATTGAGATCGTCAATTTCGGCAAAAAGCTGATCGTTTCGCGCTTTTAATTTGGCGTTAGTCGCCTGCTGTGCGGCCACATCATCGCTGACGCGCTGGTAATCATGCAGGCCATTCTTGCCGAACCACAGCGAGTACTGTAGCCAGACCAGCAAAGCCAGCAATAGCAGCGTTAGTTTACCCATCCTGCCCCCTGAAAAACGGCCTCATCATCCCACAACTCCCCGGAGTACTCCACCCCGGAAGCGGGTGACGCCGCGTAAACGCGGGCAAATGTACCACATTTTAGCGGCGGGTACGTGAAGGTTAGCTTATCAGCCAGAGAAAGAGCGTACCGAAAACCAGCACCACCGTCAGCGCCGTCGCCAGAATGCTCAGCAGCAGCCTGCGATCCAGCAGGGAATGCAGGGCGATGCCCACCACCACGGCAACGGGCATCAGCGCGAGGAAGAAGGGCCAGGTGTAGAGGAAGAAAAACAGCGTATTGCTGCCGTAAATCAGAAAGGGGATCCCCAGCGCCAGCAGCCACGAGACAAAGCCGATCAACGCCCCGGGAAAAGACCAGTTCGTGTCATCGTCGGTGGCGAACGATTCGGTGTCTGTCATGGTGATGTTCTGACTATTACGCATATCTCAATCCTGTTGCCTGACTCGCCGGGCAGTAAATTGACATCATGAATGCTTCAGCGCATCCAGATATCCCCGGCGTAATCTCAGGATCTGATAATATCGTCCTGCCTGAGCAGGTCTAACAATTGGCTCACTAAATTTGTTACTAATTGTTCACCATCGAGATGCACTTCCGGCTGTTCAGGCGCTTCATACACCGCATCGATCCCGGTGAAATTACGCAGCTCCCCGGCGCGGGCTTTTTTATACAGCCCCTTAGGATCGCGCGCTTCGCAGGTCGCCAGCGACGTGTCGACAAACACTTCGATAAAGCGCCCTTCCCCGACCCGCTCGCGCACCATTTGCCGTTCGGCGCGGTGCGGCGAGATAAACGCGGTCAGCACCACCAGTCCGGCGTCGACCATTAGCTTTGCCACTTCGCCGACGCGACGGATATTCTCTTTGCGATCCGCATCGCTGAAGCCCAGATCGCTGCACAGACCGTGACGCACATTGTCACCATCCAGCAGATACGTACTGACCCCCAGCTTGTGCAGCGCCTCTTCCAGCGCCCCGGCAACGGTGGATTTACCGGAGCCGGACAGCCCGGTAAACCACAGCACCACGCCGCGATGGCCGTGATGCTGTTCGCGCTGCTCTGCGGTCACCGGATGGGCATGCCAGACGACGTTTTCGTCATGCTGCGCCATTACTGGCCTCCCAGCAGATCGCGTGCGCCCCAGTGCGGGAAGTGCTTACGGACCAGCGCGTTCAGTTCCAGCTCAAAATCGCTGAACTGCGACGGCACACCGGACGCCTGCTGATGCGGTTCGTGAACCATCCCCGCCCCGACGGTCACGTTGCTCAGGCGATCGATAAAGATCAGCCCGCCGGTCACCGGGTTTTGTTGGTAGTTGTCGAGCACCAGCGGCTCGTCAAAGGTCAGATCCACCAGGCCAATACCGTTCAGCGGCAGGTTATCCACCTCATGACGGGCCAGGCTGTTGATATCGACCTGATACTCAACGCCGTTGACCTGGGCGCGGGTTTTCTTCCCGGCCACTTTAATGTCGTAGCTGCGCCCTGCGGTCAGCGGCTGCTCCGCCATCCAGACCACGTTAACGCTGGCCGACTGTACCGCCGGTAGCGCGTCCTGCGCGTCGACCAGCAGATCGCCACGGCTGATATCAATCTCATCTTTCAGGGTCACGGTGATTGCTTCCCCGGCGGACGCCTGCTGCAGGTCGCCGTCAAAGGTGACGATCCGCGCCACGGTGGACTCAACGCCGGACGGCAGGACTTTCACCCGCTGACCAACGGCAATATTGCCGGAGGCCAGCGTGCCCGCGTAGCCGCGGAAATCGAGGTTCGGGCGGTTAACATACTGTACCGGGAAGCGCATCGGCTGGTTTTCCACAGCCCGCTGGATCTCAACGGTTTCCAGCACTTCCAGCAGCGTCGGGCCGCTGTACCAGGGAATGTTCGCACTCTGGCTCGCCACGTTATCGCCTTCCAGCGCGGAGAGCGGCACAAAACGAATATCCAGATTGCCCGGAAGCTGTTCGGCAAAGGTCAGGTATTCCTGGCGAATGTCGTCGAAGGTTTGCTCGCTAAAGCCGACCAGGTCCATTTTATTGACCGCCACGACCAGGTGCTTAATTCCCAGCAGGGTGGCGATAAAGCTGTGACGACGGGTCTGATCCAGCACGCCTTTACGGGCGTCAATCAGCAGGATCGCCAGATCGCAGGTCGAGGCACCGGTCGCCATATTGCGGGTGTACTGCTCGTGGCCTGGGGTGTCGGCGATAATAAATTTACGCTTCTCGGTGGAGAAGTAGCGATAGGCCACGTCGATGGTGATGCCCTGCTCACGCTCGGCCTGCAGACCGTCCACCAGCAGCGCCAGATCGAGCTTCTCGCCCTGGGTGCCGTGACGCTTGCTGTCGTTGTGCAGCGAGGAGAGCTGATCTTCGTAGATCTGACGGGTGTCGTGCAGCAGGCGACCGATCAGGGTGCTTTTGCCGTCATCCACGCTGCCGCAGGTGAGAAAACGCAGCAGGCTTTTGTGCTGCTGGGCGTGCAGGTAAGCCTCAACGCCACCCTCATCGGCAATCTGTTGTGCAATAGTCGTGTTCATGGCGGCTCCTTAGAAATACCCCTGACGTTTTTTCAGCTCCATGGAGCCAGCCTGGTCGCGGTCAATCACGCGCCCCTGACGCTCGCTGGTGGTGGAAACCAGCATCTCTTCAATAATTTCCGGCAGCGTCTGCGCGTTTGATTCCACCGCGCCGGTCAGCGGCCAGCAGCCGAGGGTACGGAAACGCACCATCCGCTGTTCAATCACTTCACCCGGCTGGAGATCGATACGGTCGTCATCGATCATCATCAGCATGCCGTCACGTTCCAGCACCGGGCGCTCAGCAGCCAGATAGAGCGGAACGATGTCGATATTTTCCAGGTAGATATACTGCCAGATATCCAGCTCGGTCCAGTTGGAGAGCGGGAAGACGCGGATACTTTCGCCTTTGTTAATCTGCCCGTTGTAGTTATGCCACAGCTCAGGGCGCTGGTTTTTCGGATCCCAGCGGTGGAAGCGGTCGCGGAAAGAGTAAATACGCTCTTTGGCGCGGGATTTCTCTTCGTCACGGCGTGCGCCGCCGAATGCGGCATCGAAGCCGTACTTATTCAGCGCCTGCTTCAGCCCTTCGGTTTTCATAATATCGGTGTGCTTGCCGCTGCCGTGAACGAAGGGGTTGATGCCCATCGCCACCCCTTCCGGGTTTTTGTGCACCAGCAGCTCACAGCCGTAGGCTTTGGCGGTACGGTCACGGAACTCATACATTTCGCGGAATTTCCAGCCGGTGTCCACGTGCAGCAGCGGGAACGGCAGCGTGCCCGGATAGAAGGCCTTGCGCGCCAGGTGCAGCATCACGCTGGAGTCTTTCCCGATGGAGTACATCATCACCGGGTTGGCAAACTCTGCGGCCACTTCGCGGATAATATGGATACTTTCCGCTTCCAGTTGTCGCAGGTGAGTGAGTCGTTTTTGGTCCATAACCGTTCCTTAAGCCAGATTCACCACCGCAGAGTCAAAGCCCTGCGCTAAGGTATGTTGCCGGAACCAGGCGAGCTCGCCATGCAGCCGCACCACCTCACCCACGACCAGCAGGGCAGGCATCGGCGCGTCTTTCGCCAGTTCCTCAAGTTGTTGTAATGTGCCGGTCAGCACCTGCTGATCGACGCGGGTACCGCGCGAGATCACCGCCACCGGCGTATCGCTGGCGCGCCCGTGTGCCATCAGCTGCTGGCTGATTTCTCCCGCCTTCATGGTGCCCATATAGATCGCCAGCGTCTGGCGGCTCTGCGCCAGCTGCGCCCAGTCAAACGGCTGACTGTCGGCCTTGTAGTGGCCGGTAACAAAGGTCGCGCTCTGGGCATAATCGCGATGGGTCAACGGGATCCCGGCATAGGCCGTAGCGCCTGCAGCTGCGGTAATACCAGGCACCACCTGAAAAGCAATACCGGCGGCAGCGGCGGCCTGTAGCTCTTCCCCGCCGCGGCCGAAGATAAAGGGATCGCCACCCTTGAGCCGCACCACGGTTTTACCTTCGCGTGCCGCTTCAATCAGCAACCGGTTGATATCCTGCTGAGCCACCGCATGGCCGCCAGCCCGTTTTCCCACGCAAACCTGCTCCGCGTCGCGACGCACCAGTTCGCGCACCTCGTCGCTGACCAGGTGATCGTAAAACACCACGTCGGCCTGCTGGATCACCTGCAGACCGCGCAGGGTCAGCAGCCCAGCATCGCCAGGCCCTGCCCCGACCAGAATAATTTCACCGGTCTGGCTATTGGGCCTGTGCAGTTCCCGCTCCAGCACCTGCTCGGCGGCCGCTTCATTACCCGCCGCCATCAGGCTGGCAAAACGACCGCGAAAGGCTTTTTCCCAGAAACGACGGCGCGCATCGGTGGTGGTGCGAAAGGCTTTAAGACGCTGACGCCAGCCTCCGGCAACCTCCGCCATCCGCCCGAGATTGGTCGGCAGCAGCGCCTCAACTTTTTCTCGCAGCAGCCGTGCCAGCACCGGCGCATTGCCGCCGGAAGAGATGGCCACCACCAGCGGAGAACGATCGACAATCGAGGGGAAGATAAAAGAGCACAGCGGCTGGTCATCCACCACGTTCACCAGCCGGTGACGAGCGTTGGCCGCTTCATAAACTCGCAGGTTTAGCGCCCGATCATCGGTGGCCGCAATGACCAGCAGCACGTCATCGAGCTGCGGCTCATCGAACGCCGTTGCCAGCCAGCTAATTTGCTGTAGACGCACCTGTTCGGCCAGATCCGCCGACAGCGTGTCGGCCACTACCTGTACCCGTGCTCCGGCCCGGCGTAAAAAGGCAATCTTGCGGGCAGCGATCTCACCGCCACCCACCACCAGGACGGGACGATTTTTGACGGCGGCAAATAAAGGCAGGTAATCCACGGCGCTAAGGCTCACTCACAATAGTCATAGGGGGACTATAGGGCGCGCCTTAGAGCGAATGAAATTACGAATTGGAATGAGTAGTTACTGAAAGGAATAACGACCTGGAAAAGCTAAGTTCAAAAAGTGCTTAAGGCGCGATTTTTCGGGGATTTGAGAGCAAATGAAATTGTGTAACGTCGATCACAGTTTCATACTAGGCGAGTCTATTTTATTGCTCTGTCGTAAGGACCCACTATGCACGCCGCATTGCGCCTCACCCTAGCCTCCCTGGCTCTCGGCGCATGTTTTACGCTTCCCGCGCAGGCGAAAGCGCCGCAGCCCGGCAGCGTCGCCAGTACCCAGACCCGCTATATTGCCACTTACTTTCCCGGCCGCATGACCGGTACCCCGGCCGAGATGCTCTCCGCCGACTACCTGCGCCAGCAGTTCGCGCAGATGGGCTACCAGAGCGATATCCGCACCTTTAACAGCCGCTATCTCTACACCGCAAAAGATAACCATAAAAGCTGGCACAACGTCACCGGCAGCACGGTGATCGCCGCCCACGAAGGCAAGGCACGCCAGCAGATTGTGATTGTCGCGCATCTTGATACCTACGCGCCCCACAGCGATCTGGATGCGGAAAAAAACCTCGGCGGGCTCACCCTGCAGGGTATCGACGATAACGCCGCCGGGCTGGGCGTGATGCTTGAGCTGGCCGACGCGCTAAAACAGCTGAAGACGGAATACGGCATCCGCTTTGTCGCCACCAGCGGCGAAGAAGAGGGACAGCTCGGCGCGGAGAACTACCTTGAGCGCCTGAGCCTGGCGGAAAAGAAAAATATTCTGCTGGTCATCAATCTCGATAGCCTGATCGTCGGCGATAAGCTCGTTTTCAGCAGCGGTAAAAACACCCCCGCATCGGTACGCAAGCTCACCCGAGACCGGGCAATGACGCTTGCCCGCCGCCACGGGATCCAGGCCACCACCCGTTCAGGCGTCGCCCCGGGCGATGCCGCGGTATTCGACAACGCCGATATCCCGGTGCTTACCGTCGAAGCTGCCAGCGCCTCCTCTGGCAAGCACAGCAGCAGCGCGCACGACATCCGGCTGGATAACCAGCAGCATATCGACCAGACCCTGCCCGGCCGTATCGAGAAACGAACCCGGGACATAATCCGAATTATGCTGCCGCTGGTGAAGGAACTGGCGAAGGCGGGGAAATAAATGGGGTTTATTCCTGCTGGTGTGGGGAACACTCTCCAAATGACCGGCTGCAGACAATCTGTTGCGGTTTATCCCCGCTGACGCGGGGAGCACTTGTCACAGATGCAGAAATGCACCTGCGATTTCGGTTTATCCCCGCTGGCGCGGGGAACACGTCATGGTTCCTGTTCACCTTCACCAGATAACCCGGTTTATCCCGGCTGGCGCGGGGAACACCAGCATGGACGGCCAGACCCCGGCACAGACGACGGTTTATCCCCGCTGCCGCGGGGAACACATGCGCAGCAGTTTCGGCAGATTACGCAGCATCGGTTTATCCCCGTTGGCGCGGGGAACACCAGCAGCATCTCGATCAAGTTGAGCAGCACATCGGCTTATCCCCGCTGACGCGGGGAACACGTACTGCATCGCTGCCGCATGAAATTATCGCCCGGTTTATCCCCGCTGGCGCGGGGAACACGTGTGCAGCTCGAGGCGTCGGTTGCGCCGATTCGGTTTATCCCCGCTGGCGCGGGGAACACTTAAACAGTCATTACTGGCCGCCGCGTGCGGCCGGTTTATCCCCGCTGGCGCGGGGAACACCCAGTACGGAACACCACGCTGTTGCAATCTAGCGGTTTATCCCCGCTGGCGCGGGGAACACTTAGTGGCTTTGTCGATCAGCTGGCTCTTGCGCGGTTTATCCCCGCTGGCGCGGGGAACACGATAACCGCAGCCAGTAGCTGTCATCAACCTGCGGTTTATCCCCGCTGACGCGGGGAACACCGATTTGGCTGTGTGCTGGATATATGGATGGAGGGTTTATCCCCGCTGGCGCGGGGAACACTTCTGGGCCGATTTAGTCACTCGTGCCATGTTCGGTTTATCCCCGCTGGCGCGGGGAACACAGCCAGGCTACGGCGACATCTCGCGCAAGGAGCGGTTTATCCCCGCTGGCGCGGGGAACACAAACTGCTACGGCTAACCCCAAGTCGCCCTCCCGGTTTATCCCCGCTGGCGCGGGGAACACCCAATGGTAATAAAAACCCGTATGCGGTTGATCGGTTTATCCCCGCTGGCGCGGGGAACACGACGCGGGGAACACCCTTCGTGGCGCTGCAGCTTTCGCACCTTTGCCGGTTTATCCCCGCTGGCGCGGGGAACACGAAGTCACGCTATTCGGCGAGAAATCGAAACCCGGTTTATCCCCGCTGGCGCGGGGAACACACCTTCTCGACCTTATTGGCATGTCAGTGAACCGGTTTATCCCCGCTGGCGCGGGGAACACAGCGGATGCCGGAAACACTGCCGTGCCCAGTGCGGTTTATCCCCGCTGGCGCGGGGAACACTCTAACCTCGCCACGGAGACGGTGGAGGCCATCGGTTTATCCCCGCTGGCGCGGGGAACACAAGTGAGGAAGCCTAAAAGCATAACCATTACCCGGTTTATCCCCGCTGGCGCGGGGAACACGCCCATCATCTGAAAAAAATACTCTCTGATATCGGTTTATCCCCGCTGGCGCGGGGAACACTTCATCAGGCGCTGCACGGTTTCCAGCCATACCGGTTTATCCCCGCTGGCGCGGGGAACACACGGAACGCGTCCAGAACGTATCGACGGGGCCCGGTTTATCCCCGCTGGCGCGGGGAACACTGCGTTGAATAAATCGGACAGGAAGATGCGTTCGGTTTATCCCCGCTGGCGCGGGGAACACCGGGTAATGGAGTTCGGGATTAACACGTCGACCGGTTTATCCCCGCTGGCGCGGGGAACACAAGCGATGCCGTACCCTTAGCGATCAGGCGGGCGGTTTATCCCCGCTGGCGCGGGGAACACGCCCGCGCAGAACTGATTGAGCACGTCCAACACGGTTTATCCCCGCTGGCGCGGGGAACACAATACGTGCCCTATCGTGACGTTGTAGGCGTGCGGTTTATCCCCGCTGGCGCGGGGAACACACAACGTCCGTTTCGTCCGTTACGCTGGCCAGCGGTTTATCCCCGCTGGCGCGGGGAACACACTCCCATATAGTTGGAGTGTTTTAATGAAAAACGGTTTATCCCCGCTGGCGCGGGGAACACGCAGATCAGCCCATGATTCGTAACGGAGTTGTCGGTTTATCCCCGCTGGCGCGGGGAACACGACAGGAGCAGCTAAAGAAAACCAAAGACGAGCGGTTTATCCCCGCTGGCGCGGGGAACACATTCAGGTCATCTGCAGCAGCTGCTGCAGGCGCGGTTTATCCCCGCTGGCGCGGGGAACACTCTAAAAGTATGCAATTGAATAATAACGACTTTATTGTGCCTTCAAGTTCTACCAAAAATACCTACTTTTTAAAGAGCGTTAACACGATGATTTTATTGGGGGAGAAAGGAAACTAAACGCAGCCCATCCAGATCCACCGGAATGCGTCTATTTTCACCGTAGGTTTGGAATTCAAAACCCGATTCTGTATTTGTTGCCCACGCCATAACGACATTGCCCTCACCGGAAAGAACAGTGATATTTTCCCAAATCATTGCACGAATACGCGTTGATACATCTCCGAGGTAAACTCCTGAACGCACTTCGAGTAGCCACACGGCGAGCCTTCCTCTTAACCGAGGGGGCACATTTTCGGTTACAACTACCAGCATGCTCATGATTAATGATTCCTGTGACCAGAATCCCCCAGCGATACGGGTAGAGGGATAGCAATGGGCTGGGCATCAGATGGAGGTAGCGGCGGTGATATTTCCCCTGCAGCCAGAACGTCTTCAATAAGAGGGATAAGTTTTGCCAGTACCTTGCTACTGCGAAAAATATCACGGCAGGCAAGCCTGACTTCACGATCGGGTTCAGCCGGATTAGCGCGCGCAATTTCAAACGCTTTAGGGACTACCGTATCGAATTTCAGGATGTCCGCAATATCATAAACAAAGGAAAGCGGCTTACCGGTATGGACAAAACCAATGGCGGGAGCGTATCCCGCCGCTAACACCGCAGCCTCTGTAATACCGTAAAGGCAGGCTGTCGCCGCGCTGATACATTGGTTGACAGTATATCCTTTTCCCCAGTCTTTCGGATCGTAGCGGCGGCCGTTCCACTTAACGCCGTATTGCTTCGCCAGAAGCGCATAGGTCGCCCTCACCCGGCTACCTTCAATCCCACGTAGCTGATCTACCGATCTACGGCTGGGAGCCGGTTCCCCAAATCTGAGTTCAAACATTTTCCTTACGACCTTGAGACGAAGATCTTCATCCAGCGCCAGTCGAGCCTGATAGAGCAATTTATCGGATCTTGCTCCACCGGGCTGCCCTGAAGCGTATACGCGAACGCCCGCCTCTCCAACCCAAACCAGCAGCGTGCCAACGGTCGCCGCCAGGCGAACGGCTGCGTGAGAAACACGCGTGCCGGGTTCGAGCATAATGCAGGCGACCGATCCCACCGGAATATGGGTACGGATGCCCGTTTTATCGATTAAAACAAACGCGCCATCAACAACATCAATCTGGCCGTACTGGAGAAATATCATTGAGACGCGATCTTTTAACGGGATGGGATTCAGAGGAAGCCAGCTCATCAGCGACGCCTTTTCACCATCAACATCCCGCATCCCAATCCCTTACTTTTGCCTATGCCATGAAACAGGGCTTGCTCAAAAGAAGAAGGGTTGATGATTTCTAATACCCCGGAGTAATCCACGCTGCTGTACATAATCGATTTGTCTGCCCCAGGACGCATAAAGCGATGCTGTTGATAAGCATCAATAGTGGCTGTAGGTACAGATACATTTGTATCGTCCGTTCCGGCCCAGCTATCAAACTCATCAGATGATGAAGGCTGGAGACGAAAACCGTGCTGGAGACCCTGCTTCTCCAGCCATAACTGCGCCGCTTCCAGCTGGCGATCCCACCATGTGTCCTGCGCTTCACCACGCAGTTTTGCCTGAAACTTCGCATCCATCATCACGTCATAGCGTTTCGCTTTTCGGGTAATGACCGGATTAGCCCGCAGCTGAAATGCCAGCACCATCCCCTCTTCAAGCTGCGGAGTAAATGGCTTCGTCTCAATATCGAAAAGCGTATGTGACGATAAAGGCAGGGTGTCCGATAGCACAAAAAAACGCGCCTTAGGCTCCTGGCGAAAAAGAAACGGGCGAGTGGCATGTTCAGGAAAAAGCTGCCAGAGCCACTGATGACTGGCGTAAGGCATCGCAGACTGCCATTTTTCCAGCATCTGCGGCGTCAGGTTTTCTAATCGAAGTTGAATACGCGACAGATACATTATTCCTTCTCCTGCAACAATCCGCTGTAGCGGGTATAGGACGTAAATTGCCAGCGTTTACGACTTACCGGTTGGTGGTGGCAGCTTCGCTGCTGCTGGCTTACCAGACTGGTTTCATCAGGATCATCCCAGTAGCAATGCGTGCCTCCCTGGGCGAGCATTTCCAGTTCGGGAGCGACCATTTCCCGGGCGGCCTGAAGGAAAACATCCTGCAAGGAACCGTCGAGCAATCGGGGGGCAAGAGGCAGGGCCAGTGGACAGGATTTCCGTCCCAGATAGAGCGGAAAATGAGGCGTCAGCAGCGCGTTATTCATTGCATCCAGCGTATAGGGCGCATCAGGCGTCGCGCTTATCGCAATATGCCAGTAGCCATCACAGCGATATTCACGCTGAGTGCTCAGCGTCCCAATCTCTTCAGGCGCAATGGATAGCTCATCCCGACGCGTGTAATAACGGCGCTTCTTATTTTCACGTGGAACACTGACCGTGTGATAGTCACGCAGCCAGCGTTCCCGAGATGAAAGCGGTCGCACGGCCAAATGATAATGCTGGTTAAACTGGCATAACGCGTCTTCATTATCCCTGCGAAGACCTAATGCGGCAGCCAGCAACCCAAGTATTGCCGAGCGGGTGGGGATAGATGCCGTATGGCGCACTTCGCCAACGGCTTCCTCTCCCCATGAAGCCATAGGCGCGTAAAGTTGAAAAACAAGATATTGTTTCATAGTCATCCTTACTGACGCACAAACTCCAGCAGCGCGCTAAGCGAACCTTCACCTTTATCTACATTCAGCTCGTACTCACTCGATGCACGCTGATCATAGGCCCGTTTAAAGTTGTCGAGCTGTTGCTGTAAGCGCTCAATTGCCACTGGAACATGATTATCACCACGCACCGGCTGGAAGAACGCGACGGCAAGGGAACGCGGTTGCTGATTTCCTTTTTCAGCCAGGGCATAGGACGCATAGGCTCTGGAGGCGAAGCTATTTTGTTTTCCTCCGGGAGAAACCGTCATGGTGGTTTCAGTCAGGGCCGCAATAACCCGACCGGTCAGTTCCTCATCCCCGCCGAGGTTTTCCAGCAGCAGATCCCGGCTAATGCAGATGTAGGTGTAGAACAATGCAGATGCAAAGCCCTGCTCTCCCATATGGGCAGAACCCGAATCGATGTCCTTGTTATTAAGATCGTCAACAGCAGTAAAAAAGTCATCTTCAATGGTGACGGCACTCACCCCCAGCGCATGAGAAACCTGACAGGCGGCCTCGACGTTAAACTCTGGAGAGGATGCCAGCATTCGACCAAACAGCGCCATATCAACGCTGCGCTGTTCTTTTCTCAGCAACTTGACTTCATCATCAACCGGTTCACGGTTCTCGGCAATGAGCGTGCTGACTAACTGGTTGATCAACTCAATTTCATGGTTGCTGATATGCACTAACTGTTCGATTTCAAGATTTTTTTCAACCGGTCCATTTTTTTCATTCTTCAATTTACCGAACTGGCTGGCTATTTTTTCAGCAGCGCTTTTCGCTATCTTCTCAGCGATATTTGCCGCCTGCATTGGCTTATAAACATATTCAACCCCAATACGTCGAGTTCTTTGACCGATATGCCCCGCCATGGCCCCGGCAAAAGATTCAGAGGTCCGCCAGGCACGCTTGAGGCTCTGAGAGGAAACGCGTAACCGATCAACGCCGCCCATCAGCGCGGTTTTCGGCCGCCCAGAGTCATCCCGGTTAAGGTTAGAAGGCGCATAGGCGGTCAGTAGATGTAGCTGAATAAATGTGGTCATTATTAATATCCTTATAGAAATAACTATCGGGAAGAGGAGATATATTCGTTTGCCCAGCGAATACGGTTACGTGCAAACGGATGGCTTTGCGGGGGAATATGTTCCTGACTGTCTTGCCACTCACGCATCCATAAAAAAATACTGTCGGCTAAAGAGATAATATTCACCCCTTTATCCTCTCGTATTTTCACTGCCCTGATCAGTTGCTGAGAAAAGGTATCGGGGTCACGAGCCTGCTGGAGACGCTGAAAGCGTAAGGAGGAAAGAAAAGGTTTCTCATCCTTTTTTTCACCCAGTTGCGCAGCAAAGCTGCCCTCCGGGCAATGTTTTTTTATATGCACAGCCACGGAAATGAATATCGCCAGCGCCATTTTATTTACCGCCGACAATGGCATATGGACGGATAGCTGGCGCAGTAGGACGCTATATCCTTCACACATCATCACGCCAAATGGCGGCTCCATACGGCGTAGCTCTGCTCGCCAGGCACGACCATTAATCTGTTTTCCCCCCTGACTTGCATAGCGGTCGGATAAAATATCAAACCATTCAAGCAGGGCTTTTTGCGCGTCAGAATTCGTTATCACCAGCTCTTTCGATGTATCACGATTAACCATCATTGGGTTTCCCTCTATTCTTCGGATAGCGCGAATACATCCTTACGCGCTTTTTGCTTGCAATAGTCTTCATCCAGGCTTTGACGTGCGGCCAGCTGACGCAGCAGAATATCGTCCGGGCATTCCAGGTCGCTCAACGCTTCACGATCGAAGATCGTAAACAGGTACCGATGCAGACTCCGCTCCCAGTCGTGCATTGCCCTGCGGGTGACAGCATGTTCACACTGCGGATCGCTAAGCAGCACGCCCACCAGCGTCTGGAAAATAGCCTCGGTCTCCTGCCAGAAAGCCGTATCCACCTGGCTAAAGTCCACTTTGGCTTCATCCGGGTTCTCAAACCACGCCTTTTTTAGATGTTTTCTTAACGTCGCCAGCGACCCCGAAGCAAGCTGTAGAACAAACTGAATCACGACATTAAAACGTTCGGGGGAGGATGACTGGATAAGAGGCACCCGGTGCTGATACCAACAACGCGCCTTGGCGTTATCCATATCATATGCAAAACACCACAGCCCTACCGGAAAACTGAGATAGCGGCTGGCAATTGCACGCACAACCCTGGCAGGCTGCATACGGTTGAATTTATCCTCACTTTTCAGCATCAGAGCGGGCCAGTCTTTGTAGCTCAGACCACCTGGTTGCCCCTTTAAGGCGAGCCAGGGTGCTGAAGCATCTTTGAGCGCCTGGCGATAAGGGGAAAGAGGATGGAGCCAGCTGTCATACTGCACGCCGTAATTCTTAGTGCGCATTTGCAGAAGTAGCCCATCATGATGCTCGCCACAAAGATCGCAATTTCCTGGCTCGGTATGCTCAAAATCCAGTTCAATACGGCGCGGCATCCCCCAGTAAGCCTGAAGTGGGTGCGCGTTCTCCGGGGTCACCATCCTTCCTGCTTTTTCGCTGGTTTTTGTCGGCACCAGCCAGGGGAAAATATCCTGAAACTGTTGGGGTGAAGGGCATGCATCCTGCTCAAGTATGTTCAGCCATAACTTTTTCCAGAGAGGGATGTGTTGATCGCTGGCAGGCACCACCAGGGTGGTTAACGGACCCCCGCCGCGCAGGCCGACGCGGTATCCGGCACCGCCTGCAGGGGAGTTTGTCTGAACGGCAAAGAGCGCCATCACTGCGCAATGCGGGCAGATCCGCTCAACGACGTGACGCTTAACAAAATGATCTTTGTTCAGTTTGAGCGTATTTCCACCAGGAGCTTCAATGAGTAAGCCGGAAATCGAGGTACTTTCACAGTCGAGGGGTTCAAAGCTCTGCAAAAAAGCTGGTTTTTGCTGGCCGAATTGCATTGCTGGAGAGAGAGATTGCAGAGCATGATCCCAGTCTGCCGAGGCTATCCCCTGCTCCCAGATATCTTCCCATGCTCCATCATCTTCCGGCGCAATGGTGCATTGCATCAGCCCGATTAAAAATTGCCATGCCGCGCCCTGAAAATCAGCGCGGGGCCAGGCGACATCGGCAATATCATCATCCAGCAATTCAAGAAGAGAGATCTTTGTTGTGCTACCCGAGCGTGTCACCACGGGTAACCAGGCTTCCGTAATCAAATCCATTTATGTTACTCCGCTAAAGCTGCCTGAAAGGGCAGCAGAACATTAGAGCCGCTTTGTTTGGGGACACATCAGCCCAAAACATTTGCTGTAGTAATCCGCCTCGCCCTTTTCCGACACCAGCAGTACCTGCGCCACCGGGCGATGGTATTGTTTACGAAAGCGCTCAAGCAGCACCTCGTCAGGTAACACGAAATGTTCCTGCTGTTTTTTCCACCATGATACACGCACCTGTAAGCGACTCATTTCCCAAGGGAATTCAGTCCCGCCAGCCACCGGCTGCAGCTCGCCAGCGCTATCCAGCCATCCAAGATAGACATCGACGCTCTCTTCACCAAGCCGGGTCGAAAGTTCCCGTGTCTTATCCCATAAGAAATCGCTGGACTCGCTGTCGTAACCCTTATTGCGTTGCAAAAGACTCTGTCCCGCCACCGCCTTTTGCCCGAGCATTTTGCCGTATACATTAATCTCAATAGATTCCAGGGCTGCAGGTGCAGCAATAAGGACCTCATAAACGCCATCCACCAGCAGTCTGGCGTTATCCGGCATACGAATTTCGCCCTGCTCTCTTAATAACGCCTGGGTTCGCCATAAACAGGCATGGTCGGGATAAACATATCCGGTTCCTTTAAGCTCATCCCCCAGCCATCCCTCATTCGCATCTTCTTGCCATTCCGGGGCCAGAATATACAGCACCGGAGAATGACGCCCATCCGGAAGATCCATTTTTCGATTACCGTCCGCGTCGCGAATATGTCGCTGAAGCCTCCCCGCACGCTGGATAAGCAAATCGACCGGAGCGAGATCGCTGATCATCCAGTCGAAATCCAGATCCAGACTCTGCTCGACGACCTGAGTCGCGATTAATACTTTCCCTCTTCGTTCTTTGCCTGACGATGCTTTGCTAAACCAGCTCAGTGTTTTCTCCTCCACGGCCACACGGTCAGCAAAAGCAAAGCGGCTATGGAAAAGTAACAGGTCATCCTCTGGGATCTTTCCATCGTTGAGTAACTGCCGGAACACCCCCATCGCATCATCAACGGTATTGCGTATCCAGCATATGCATTGTCCCTGCTCTACCGCCTGGTAAATAAGCTCAATGGCCCTGGCACGTTCGGTAATCCATATAACCGACACCCGGCGCTTAACGTCTTCTCGGGTCTGGAGCTGTTGCTCCATCAGGGATTGAGAAGATAAATGGCTTAGCCAGGGGTAGCCTGCATCCTGCGTTGAGGGCAAAGAAGAGAATCCGGCTCCCTCGCGAAAAGCGGAGAGCAGTTTTTCTCTGAGGGAAGCGGGAAGCGTTGCGCTTAAAATAATGACGCTGCCGCCTTGCGCCGAATGAAAACGAAGTAGCCCTTCGAGTAATTTCACCATATAGCCATCATAGGCATGCACTTCATCGAGGATCAGGATTTTGTCCCGTATCCCCAGCAATCTCAGGGACTGATGCCGAAAAGGCATCACCGCCATCAGTAGCTGATCCAGCGTGCCTACGCCGACCTCAGCCAGCAGTGCTTTCTTACGCGAGTCAGCAAACCAGGCATGGCATTCGGCAATCGTACTGGCATCATCTTTCGCATAGTCATTTTCTTTATTTTCTGACGGTTGCCAGATGGAATCGCGAAATGCAGCGGACATACGGGATCCGCCATGAGCCAGTACCAGAGAAGGTCGGGAGCCTTCCGCGAAAAGCACGTGCCAGGCACCGGCCAGTCGCTGATACATGGCATTTGCCGTTGCCATCGTGGGCAGGCCGACAAACAATCCCTTGCCTTTACCCTCGGATAAAAGCCGATGAACAAGGATCAGCGCAGCTTCTGTTTTTCCCGCCCCGGTCACATCCTCCAGCACGATCAACTGCGGACCAGGAGCTGAAAGCTCAAGCGTTGTGGCGCACCGTTGTAGCGGCGTCAGCGTCTCAATAAACGGGAATAAATGACGATAATCCTGATAGGATGAAATCGGTGATGAGACAGGCAGAGACTGCAACGCCTTTTCTGCATTCTGGCAGGCAATCGTCCAGTATTCACTCAGTGGCATTTGGCGGCTCACAAACGGGAAATAACGTTCATCCGAGCCTAGCCAGTCGGCAAGGGTGATCAAACCGGCAAAAAACCAACTCCACTGCTTTAAACTTTTTTGCCCGTCACGCACTAGCCATTCTGCGGGTAACGAATCGATAGAAAAAAAACGATGTAAATCTCTCAGAAAATTATTTGCGGCCTGAATATCATCATCAACAAACGAAATTAATGCCCCTGCATCCATTTTATCCGGCGGTACACCATGATGGCCGGCACTGACCTCCATCCATATATCCAGCGCACGGCCAAATCGCTTCCGCTCATCGATATTTATATCAGGAAAGAGATCCCCCTCCCCCGAAACCCAGCGAGCACTGATTTTCTTCCATAACCAAAAGCCCAATGTATCATGGCGAGAACCATAGATAACACGCGCCACCGGAGGCACCAACTGGTCACTCTTATGATCAACTAACTTCTGGAAACCACGCGAAAATTTGCCTATATCATGACAGGCAAAAAGCCAGGCTAGCCATTGCGCTGCATCAGCGTCGGGCATGTTTAATTCAGAAAAAACATCTGCGACGCCATATCTGTTTTGTTTCATCATGATATAGCCGCAAGCCGCGACATCCAGACAATGGTACGCCAGCAGATGGTATTCAGAGCACTGCTCGCCGTCATGGCCATGACTTTTACCCCAGTAACGCAAATAATCCATTTCCGTATCCTTAGCGATACTTCGATTTCCCACAGTACAGATGAAGTATATTAATACCTTCCGGAGCCAAAAAACGTTAGCACCCACCAGAAGATTTGACCTGGCAATCACGATTTCAGAGGGGACGAAGAGAAACCCCGTTCTATGGGGTTTCAATTCTTTCAGGCAGGGATACTTCTCAGAGAGTTAATTATTCCAGGGTACTGCTCCCAGCTACGTATCAGGTCAACACTCAAGCCCATCGCATCGCCAAATTCAGCCTGCTTCAGGCCCGCCGTTTTTAAGGATGGCTTTAACATCCGGGAGCGCATGGCGATGTACATTTTCCGGAGCGGGTACACACTCGCCTTTTTCGATTGCAACCATCTCAGCCATGCTCTCGACCAGGTCTTCAAAAAGTTTCTTTTCCATAAATTTACACTCGTTATGACTTCAGCTTACTCATTAATATTTTGAATCCAGTAGCATAGCAATAGCGTTCTGGTTAACGGGAACGGTGAGTACAATGATTATTTCCCGAACCACACCCTTTGCCAACAAGGCATTTTTGCAATGGAGCAATACCCGATCGCCACCTGATAAGTGGCATCTCACTGTATTAAGTGAATAAGAGAAAGGATTTACCATGCGAGTACTGGCTTTATCTGCTGCACTTTGTCTTTTTTCATTACCTCTGATGGCCACTGAGTTTTCCACCAAAAGCGCCGCAATCGAGCTTGAAGGCAAAATGGCGCGTGACCTTGGGATGCGGTCGATTGCTGTCGCGGCACCCACAACCTGGCTCCCCGCCGTTTTACAGTGTCTGGAGGACATTAAAGGCGCAAGGTTTCTGCCCAGGGATTATAGCGATGAAAGACATAAATACTTCAGGGTATATCAAAAGGGGAGTCTGACGCCGGATTACTATCTGACCGTCATTGAATATGGCTTTAAAAAGATTATGGGCACACGCGCCCTTGTCTACGTCCCACCCGGCGAGTCCAGAGTCCACGGCCCCGTTCTGGCGAAAATCCTGGAATGTATGCCTGTCGAGTAGTTCGGTAATACAAAGCAGCCCGGCACACATCTTGCCGGGCCTCAAAACCACTTACCCTTCGTGCAATCCACACTCACGCTTGAGCCCAAAGAAACGGGTCTCTTCCTCGGCCATGCCCGGTTCCCATTTACGGGTGGTGTGGGTATCGCCAACGGAGAGATAGCCCTGGTCCCACAGCGGGTGGTACTTCAGGCCGTGTTTTTGCAGGTACTGGTAAACGGTGCGGTTGTCCCAGTCGATGATCGGCAGGATCTTAAAGACGCCGCGCTGAATGGCCAGCACCGGCAGATTTGCCCGGCTGCCGGACTGTTCGCGGCGCAGGCCGGCAAACCAGGTTTGCGCGTTAAGCTCGCTCAGCGCCCGGTTCATCGGCTCGACTTTGTTGATCTCATTGTATTTCTCAATGCCGTCAACGCCCTGCTCCCACAGCTTGCCGTAGCGCGCTTCCTGCCACGCTGGGCTCTGCTCTGCACGGTAGATCTGCAGATTGAGCTTCAGCTTGTCCGTCAGCTCATCGATAAACTGATAGGTTTCCGGGAACAGATAGCCGGTGTCCGTCAGGATCACCGGGATGTCCGGGCGCAGCTGGTTGACCAGGTGGAGGCTGACCGCCGCCTGGATCCCAAAGCTTGAAGAGAGCACGTATTCACCGGGCAGGTTTTCCAGCGCCCAGGCCACGCGCCCTTCGGCATCCAGGGTTTCCAGATGGGCGTTAGTTTCCGCAAGCTGGAGCACGCGCTCGACTTTCGGTAGTGCGTTCAGGGCGTTCAGATCGAGTACAGACATAGTCACCTCTCGTGGTTACTCCCAGAAATCTCTCGCCGGATCGAGTACCGGACGGATAATGCCGGTGCGTACGGTGAAGTCGCCGAAGCCCTCACCGTTTTCACGCTCTTTCGACCAGCGGCCGACCAGCTCATCAATGGAGTCGAGAATTTCCGGCTCGGTAATGTTTTCGCGGTACATACGCGGAATACGCGTGCCCATACGGTTGCCGCCGAGGTGCAGGTTGTAGCGGCCAGGCGCTTTACCCACCAGACCCAGCTCGGCCAGCATTGAGCGGCCGCAGCCGTTCGGGCAGCCGGTGACGCGCAGAACAATATGCTCATCGCCGACGCCGTGTTTTTCCATCACCGTCTCAACCTTATCGATAAACGACGGCAGGAAGCGTTCGGCTTCGGCCATCGCCAGCGGACAGGTCGGGAAGGAGACGCAGGCCATCGAGTTTTCACGCTGCGGCGTCACCGCATTCATCAGACCGCTGTCGCGGGCGATTTTCTCGATCTTCGCCTTCTGGCTGTCCGGCACGCCGGCAATAATCAGGTTCTGGTTGGCGGTAATACGGAAGTCGCCTTTGTGGATCTTCGCGATCTCCAGCAGCCCGGTTTTCAGCGGACGTCCCGGATAGTCGAGGATACGGCCGTTCTCAATAAACAGGGTCAGGTGCCATTTATTGTCGATACCTTTTACCCAGCCGATACGATCCCCGCGGCCGGTAAATTCGTACGGACGGATCGGCTCAAAAGTGATCCCCGCCCGGCGCTCAACTTCCGCTTTGAAGGTGTCGACGCCGACGCGCTCCAGGGTGTATTTGGTTTTAGCGTTTTTACGGTCGGTACGGTTACCCCAGTCTCGCTGGGTGGTCACCACCGCTTCGGCCACGGCCAGGGTGTGCTCCAGCGGCAGATAGCCGAACTCGCTGGCAGTACGGGCATAGGTTTTCTTGTTACCGTGCTCGATAGACAGTCCGCCGCCGACCAGCAGGTTAAAGCCCACCAGTTTGCCGTTTTCCGCCACCGCGACAAAGTTCATGTCGTTGGCGTGCAGATCGATATCGTTCTGCGGCGGGATCACCACCGTGGTTTTGAACTTACGCGGCAGATAGGTCTGGCCGAGGATCGGTTCTTCGTCGGTAGTGGCGACTTTTTCCTGATCGAGCCAGATCTCCGCATAGGCGCGGGTGCGCGGCAGCAGATGCTCGGAAATCTTTTTCGCCCACTCGTAGGCTTCCGCATGCAGCTCGGATTCGTACGGGTTGGAGGTACACAACACGTTACGGTTCATATCGTTGGCGGTCGCCAGCGCGTCCAGCCCGACGGAGTGCAGCATCTGGTGTACCGGCTTCACGTTCTTCTTCAGAATGCCGTGGAACTGGAAGGTCTGACGGTTAGTCAGACGAATGCTACCGTAGATGGTGTTCTCTTCAGCGAACTTATCGATCGCCTTCCACTGTTTAGTGGTGATCACCCCGCCCGGCAGGCGGCAGCGCAGCAGCATCGCATGACGCGGCTCCAGCTTCTGTTCGGCGCGCTCTGCGCGGATATCGCGGTCATCCTGCTGATACATCCCATGGAAGCGGATCAGCAGGAAGTTGTCGCCTTTAAAACCGCCGGTCAGACCGTCATTTAAATCTTCGGCGATGGTGCCGCGCAGGTAGTTACTGTCGACCTTCATGCGCTCGGCATCGGTCAGTTTACCTTCGACCACCAGTGGGCCTGGATGTTTTTCGCTCATTAGTAGACATCTCGCTGATAACGGCGCTCTACGCGCAGCTCACTTAAATATTCATCCGCCGATTCAGCGTCCATCGCGCCGAATTCAGCAATCACTTCCAGCAAAGCTTGCTCAACGTCTTTTGCCATGCGATTTGCATCGCCGCAGACGTAAATATGGGCACCGTCATTGATCCAGCGCCACAGTTCTGCGCCCTGTGCGCGCAGTTTGTCTTGTACGTATATTTTATGCTGCTGGTCGCGAGACCAGGCCAGGTCGATACGGCTCAGTACGCCCTCTTTCACGTAGCGCTGCCACTCAACCTGATAGAGGAAGTCTTCGGTAAAGTGCGGGTTGCCGAAGAAGAGCCAGTTTTTACCTGTCGCTTCATCCGCCGCGCGCTGCTGCATAAAGGCGCGGAACGGGGCAATGCCGGTGCCGGGACCAATCATAATGACTGGAGTTTCCGGGTTAGCCGGCAGGCGGAAGTTGTCGTTGTGCTCGATAAAGACGCGAACTTCGCCGTCCTCTTCCAGACGGTCTGCCAGGAAGCTGGACGCGCCGCCGGTGCGGGCACGCCCTTCTATATCGTAGCGCACCACGCCCACGGTCACGTGGACTTCGCTCTCCACTTCCGCCTGCGAGGAGGCGATGGAGTAGAGGCGCGGCGTCAGCGGACGCAGCAGGCCGATTAACGCGTCCGCATCCAGCTGGGCCGGGGAGAAACGCGCCATATCGACAATCGGCGTGGTCGCCGCGTAGTGCTGAAGCTGGGCTTTATCGCCCACCAGCGGCAGCAGGGTTTCGCTGCGGGTCAGAGTGGCGTAGTTCTCAACGATATTGGCGGTATTGACCGTCAGCTCGAAGTGCCACTGCAGGGCTTCCGCCAGCGGCAGGGTTTTGCCGTCAACGTTAACCGGCTCATCGCCCTTCAGCCACAGCAGTTCCACCAGCTCTTTGACCAGAGCCGGATCGTTCTGATACCAGACGCCGAGCGCATCGCCCGGACGGTAGCGCAGGCCGGAGTCGCCAAGATCGATTTCCAGATGGCGCACATCTTTTTCTGAATCGCGGCCGGTAATTTTCTGATTTACCGCCAGCGTCGCCGTCAGCGGCGCTTCTTTGGTGTACGGGCTGGAGAAGACTTCATTAACAGCACCGGTCGCGGTCACCGCCGCCTGAGCCGGAGACTCCGTCGGCACGCGGCCTTTCAGTACCTCAACAATGCGCGCCCGCCACTCGGCGGCGGCAGGCTGATACTCCACGTCCGTATCCACCCGGTCCAGCAGGCGCTCAGCGCCCAGCTCGGCCAGCTTGCTGTCAAAGTCTTTCCCCGACTGGCAGAAGAACTCATAGGAGCTGTCACCCAGGCCGAAGACGGCAAAGGCCGCGCCATCCAGCTTCGGCGCTTTTTTGGAGAACAGGAATTTATGCAGCGCAACCGCCTCTTCCGGCGGCTCCCCTTCACCCTGGGTGGAGGTGACCACCACCAGCAGTTTTTCCGCGGCGATCTGCTTAAATTTGTAGTCCCCGGCGTTGACCAGGTTGACGTTGAGTTTGGCGGCCAGCAGGTCGTCACGCAGGGCTTCCGCGACGCGACGGGCGTTGCCGGTCTGCGAGGCGGAGAGCAGGGTTATCGCCGGAATTTCTGCGGCAGGAGCCGGTGCGGAAGCAATGGCTGCGCCAGGCTGCTGGTTAAGCACGCCCCAGAAATAGCCGGAAACCCAGGCAAGCTGGGCGGGAGATAAGTCGGTCGTGGCCGCCTGCAGGCGCGCCAGCTGCTCCGGGTTCAGCGGAAGCAAAGCGGAAGGGGGGACCTGTGTCGTCATGCGTCGTTATGTTCCAGTAGCAAAGCTATTTTTTTATTCCCGCGATCTTCTCAGCTACCTTCGCAATGCAGCCAAAAACCCACCGGGTATCAATGTCGAAAAACAGAAGTGAAAGTAAGGTTAACGGCGGGGATAATAACAATTAAAGAAGGGATAGAAATAATAAATAACCAAAAGGACTAACCCCTTTTAGTCATAGTTATTAACAGTAAAAGTGGTTAATTAACCCGTTGATATTCATCAATAAAACCAGGACATTGTGCAGGGTGATTTTCCCTTATCGTTTTTGGCGGTTTTAGTTAATGCTAAAAAAGGTCATTTCCGGTACCCTACGGCGGTTTTTCGTCAGTCTGAGGTTATGATGTCCACCACCCTGTTTAAAGATTTCACCTTCGAAGCTGCTCACCACCTGCCCCACGTACCGGAAGGCCACAAGTGCGGCCGCCTTCACGGCCACTCATTTATGGTGCGTCTGGAGATTACCGGTGAGGTCGATCCTTATACCGGCTGGATTATGGATTTTGCCGAGCTGAAAGCGGCCTTTAAGCCGGTTTACGACCGCCTGGATCACTACTATCTCAACGATATTCCAGGCCTTGAGAACCCGACCAGCGAAGTGCTGGCCCAGTGGATCTGGCAGCAGATGAAGCCTGTTGTGCCCCTGCTGAGCGCGGTGATGGTCAAAGAGACCTGCACCGCAGGCTGTGTCTACAAAGGCTGATCTCAAAGAGGGACAGCGCCCGCTGCCCCTCTCCTTCCCTTCCGTTACTCAATCGCGATGATAATCCGGCTCCAGCTCAGCGGCGGCAGTTCGATCGTGCCGTTGTGTGGAATACTCTCCGGTTTTACCCGTTCCGGCTGGTCAAAGGTATTTTTAGCGTAGAGATCGTCGCTGCGTAACACGCTGTGTTCGCGGACGCGCGTACGCCCGAAGGCCGCCAGGTTGATATCCAGCGCCCAGCTCTGGCTGAAGTCGCAGTTAAGCGCAAAGATAATCAACTCCTTTTGCTCCGGGTTATGGATCACCGCCGACTGGACCATCCGCGCCTCGCCATACTTACTGCTGAAGGTCGGCACCGGCAAATGGTGCTGCAGCACGCAGCCCCGGGCGACGCTGGCCACCATCTCAAATGGCCAGAAGATGGTCTGGCGGATAGCGCCTTTGCCCTCTTCGGTAAAGATTGGCGCAATGACGTTCACCAGTTGGGCCAGGCTGGCCATTTTGACCCGATCCGCATGGTTGAGCAGCGAGCAGAGCAGGCCGCCCACCACCAGCGCGTCGAGGAAGCTGTACTTATCCTCCAGCAGCGGCGGCGCAACGGGGAAGCGGTTGTTTTTATCTTTGAACGGCGCATCCCAGGGATCGCCGCGCAGATACCAGACGTTCCACTCATCAAAGGAGATCATCATATTTTTATCGCTTCGCCGCAGCGCCTTCGCGTAGTTGGCCGTGCTGACGATGGTCTCGATAAAGTTATCCATATTGACGAAGGAGGCGAGGAAGTCGGTTTCACTGCCCTCATTCTCGTAGTACTGGTGGCAGGAGATGTAGTCCACGTAGTCGTACAGCTCCTCCAGTACCACGCGATCCCATTCGGGGAAGGTGGTCATCTGGGCGCTGGAGCTGCCGCAGGCCACCAGCTCCACGTCCGGGTCGACGCAGCGCAGGATCTTGGCCGTTTCCCGCGCCTTGTGCGCGTACTCGCGGGCGTTCATCTGCCCGGTTTGCCAGGGGCCGTCCATCTCATTGCCCAGACACCAGAGCCGGAAGTTGTAGGGATTTTTCCGCCCGTGCTGAATGCGTAAGTCGCTGAGCGTCGTCCCGCCTTCATGGTTGCAGTACTCCGCAAAGTAGCCCGCCTCCTGTGGCGTTCCGGTCCCAAGATTCACGGCAATCATTGGCTCAACGCCAGTTTTCTCACACCAGCGGGCAAACTCGTCGATGCCAAACTGGTTCGTCTCTTTGCTGATCCAGGCATAATCCAGCCGTACCGGCCTGTCGGCCTGCGGACCAATGCCGTCGCGCCAGTTAAAGCCGGAGACATAGTTGCCGCCCGGATAGCGCACGGTAGTGACGCCCAGCTCTTTGACCAGCTCGATGACGTCCTGACGGAAGCCCTCTTTCGTCGCCTGCGGATGTTCCGGCTCATAGATGCCGGTGTAGACCGCCCGGCCTAAATGTTCGATAAACGACCCGAACAGACGCGGATCGAGTTGCGAAATACGGTTCTGAGGATCGAGGGTAAAGGTTATCTTTGGCATCACGAGATCTCCGGTGAGTCAGCATATTTTCCAAAGCGCAGATCGTTCTGGATCCGCAGCATCATTTTCTTGTCCAGCCGGTAGAACAGGAAAATGGTCGAAGTCAGTACTCCACCCGCCGCCGGAATCAGCGTAATCATCATCATGATGGCATTAAGGGTGGTCGGGCTTTGTATCGCCGCTTCCGGCACATAGTGGGTCAGGGAGAGCACCATCGCCGTTATCGCCCCGCCAATCGCCAGGCTGACCTTCAGGGCAAAGAGGTTGCCGGAGGCATAAACGCCGGACATGCGTTTTTTCAGTTTCCACTCGCCGTAGTCGTCGGCATCCGCAATAAAGGACCAAAACACCGGCACGGTAATCGCGCCGATATACGCCCGCAGGGTGTTAAGAATAAAAATCAGCATCACGTTGGCGGGATCGACAAAGAAAATCATCATCGAGATCGCCGCGGTAATAAAACCGACGGCGATGTACAGTTTCACCTTGCAGAAATAGCGAGTCATCATATTGGTGGTCAGATTTCCCGCCACGCAGGCCACCACCCCGATACTGATAAACAGCGTGGTATACACGTTATCGAGGTGCATAAGATATTTTGCAAAATAGATGGTCGCCCCGCCGCAGACAAAGGCGGGAATACAGCCAATAAACATTCCGGCGACCACCATCAGCCACTGATCGTTTTTAAACGCCGAACGGAAGCTGACAAGAATATTTTCTTTGACCCGATGCTGCGGAAAAATACGTTCACGAGTATTAAAAACGCACATTAAAAACATCGTCAGGCCAATGACCGAAAACAGCGCGTTGGTAATAAAGAAACCTTTTTGCTGATTGCCCGCGCCGAAATAGTCCACCAGCGGCAGCAGAGTAAAAGAGCACAGCAGTACGGCACAGTTGGCCATGGTAAAACGGTATGACTGACAGGAGACCCGATCCTGTGGATTCGCGGTAATCACGCTGCCCAGCGAGCAGTAGGGAATATTCACCGTGCTATAGAGCACGGAAAGCAACAGATAGGTACAGAAGGCATAAACCACCTTCGCATTACCCGTTAAGTCCGGCGTATAAAACGCCAGAATACAGATACCGCAGAAAGGAATACAGCCATAGAGGATCCACGGACGAAAGCGTCCGTATACGGAAGTGGTTCGGTCGGCCAGCGCACCAATGACCGGATCCATACAGGCATCGAAAAGCCGGACAATTAAAAACATGCTGGCAATCAGCGCCGCATTGAGACCAAATATATCCGTATAGAAATAGGTTAAAAACATGGTAACCGGGCCCCAGCTCATGTTGCAGGCCGCATCACCAAAACCGAACCCTAATTTTTCACGAACCGTTAAGCGATCTTCCGCTGACGCGACGCTAATAGCGTCGTTATCAGGCACCACCACTTCATGAACCATATTGACCTCGTTCGACAGGGATCCCATCGGGCATGTGTGGATCGTAATCTACGAGATAAAAAAGCGCGGTGAAGTGAGTCAGTTTATAAAACGCGAAGCTGGGATTTAAGATCCATATAATCGGCAGCAAAATCTATATTATTTAACGCCGTGGGGATGCCAGCAATAACCTTATAATTTATGGTGGTGAGTATTCATCCGGATATAATTCAGATCGGAAAGAAGTGAGGGAATTAATACTGAATCGCGTCAGTATCGCACCGTCCGGCATGATACTGACGCGTCTGAATCAGGCAATATTGAGGTATTTATGCGTCTGCATGGAGAGACGCCAGTTGCGGGCGATACAGGTTTCGATACACAGACGCGTCGCGTCTTCTTTCTGGCTGATAGGCTGCAGCGCAATGATTCTCGGCTTGTCGTCGCTAAGCGTCGCCAGCAGTTCATCAAGGGCTTCAATATCGCGCATGCGCCCGACCGGATGCTTAATCTCATCGGCACGTTCCAGCGCCTGAGACAGCACGTCATAGCCGCCGCGCATATTCACCTTCGGCGAAACCGTTACCCAGGTCCGGGCTGAGGCGTGAACCTCATGGGTGCCGCTGGTTTCGATCTGGCAGCCATAGCCGTTCTGCTCCAGCAGCGTGGTCAGCGGGGTTAAATCATGAATGCAGGGTTCGCCGCCGGTGATCACCACGTGGCGAGCCGTCCAGCCCTGGCGGCCGATAATCGCCAGCAGATCTTCCGGGCTGGCCGCGCCCCATTTATCGCTCTCTTTGGTTTTCGCCAGAATGCTGAACAGCGAAATCTCACGATCCGCGAGCTTATCCCAGGTATGTTTGGTGTCGCACCAGGCACAGCCTACCGGGCATCCCTGTAGACGAATAAAAATGGCGGGAACGCCGGTAAAGTAACCCTCGCCTTGCAGGGTCTGGAACATCTCGTTAATCGGGTACTGCATACTCAACTCGGTAAAGGGGGGAGGACGGGGATTATCGCAGAAGACGGGCGGCAGGTCATGTGCGAGAGCTGCTGCACGGGAATTGGACATAAAAAAACCCGCCGAAGCGGGTTTTTATTTAAGAGCTAAAGTCAGGCTTATGCCTGGCCTTTGATCTCTTTACGACCGTTGTACGGTGCACGTTCACCCAGCGCTTCTTCGATACGAATCAGCTGGTTGTACTTAGCAACACGGTCAGAACGGCTCATGGAACCGGTTTTGATCTGGCCTGCAGCAGTACCAACCGCCAGGTCAGCGATGGTTGCATCTTCGGTTTCGCCAGAGCGGTGAGAGATAACCGCGGTGTAGCCAGCGTCTTTAGCCATCTTGATTGCAGCCAGAGTTTCGGTCAGAGAACCGATCTGGTTGAATTTGATCAGGATGGAGTTAACGATGCCTTTCTCGATACCTTCTTTCAGGATCTTGGTGTTGGTAACGAACAGGTCGTCGCCCACCAGCTGAATTTTGTCGCCCAGCACTTTGGTCTGGTAAGCAAAACCATCCCAGTCAGATTCGTCCAGGCCATCTTCGATGGAGACGATCGGGTACTGTTTGGTCAGGTCTTCCAGGAAGTGAGTGAACTCTTCAGAAGTGAAGGCTTTGTTGCCTTCGCCGGCCAGAACGTATTTGCCGTCTTTGTAGAATTCAGACGCTGCACAGTCCATCGCCAGGGTGATGTCGGTGCCCAGCTCGTAGCCTGCTGCTTTTACCGCTTCAGCGATAACAGCCAGTGCTTCGGCGTTGGAGCCCAGGTTCGGCGCGTAGCCGCCTTCGTCACCAACCGCAGTGCCCATACCTTTGGCTTTCAGAACTTTAGCCAGGGTGTGGAACACTTCAGAACCCATACGGATAGCTTCTTTCAGTGATTTCGCGCCAACCGGCTGAATCATGAATTCCTGGATATCAACGTTGTTGTCCGCGTGCTCACCGCCGTTGATGATGTTCATCATCGGAACCGGCATAGAGTATTTGCCCGGAGTCCCGTTCAGTTCAGCGATGTGTTCGAACAGCGGCTGGCCTTTAGAAGCAGCAGCGGCTTTGGCGTTCGCCAGGGAAACGGCCAGGATGGCGTTCGCACCGAAGTTGGATTTGTTTTCAGTACCGTCCAGATCGATCATGATTTTATCGATGCCGGCCTGGTCTTTTGCGTCTTTGCCCAGGATTGCCTGTGCGATCGGGCCGTTAACCGCGCCAACAGCTTTGGTTACGCCTTTACCCAGGAAACGGGATTTGTCGCCATCGCGCAGTTCCAGCGCTTCGCGAGAACCGGTAGAAGCACCTGACGGGGCTGCAGCCATACCGACGAAACCACCTTCCAGGTGTACTTCGGCTTCAACAGTCGGGTTACCACGGGAGTCGATGATTTCACGACCGATGACTTTAACGATTTTGGACATTAGGTTTTCCTCAGTACAAGTTAAACTAAAACTCCAGACAAACAACGCGTACCTTTGGCACGCGTTGTCGTTGTAACTTTACTTACTTCTCTTGTCGCTTCTGGTACTCGCTAGCGGCTTTCACAAAGCCAGAGAACAGCGGATGCCCATCACGCGGCGTGGAAGTAAATTCCGGGTGGAACTGACAGGCCACGAACCATGGATGATTCGGCACCTCGATGATCTCGACCAACTGATCGTCCCCGGAGCGGCCCGCAATGTGCAGACCCGCAGCTTCAATTTGTTTCAACAGCATATTGTTGACTTCGTAGCGGTGGCGATGACGTTCGGTAATCACCGGTGCGCCGTACATCTGGCGAACCTTGCTCTCATCGCTCAGCTGGCACTGCTGTGCGCCCAGACGCATGGTGCCGCCCAGATCGCTTTTCTCGGTGCGCTGCTCGACGTTACCGTCTTCGTCACGCCATTCGGTAATCAGCGCCACAACCGGGAACTTACAGTCTGGCACAAATTCCGTGGAGTTGGCGTTCTCCATACCCACTACGTTACGCGCGAACTCAATCAGCGCAACCTGCATACCCAGGCAGATGCCTAGATAAGGAATATTGTTTTCACGCGCAAAGCGTGCGGTGGCGATTTTGCCCTCTACGCCACGGTAGCCGAAGCCGCCCGGGATGAGGATCGCATCAAGACCTTTCAGAATTTCTACGCCGCGGGTTTCAACATCTTGCGAGTCAATCAGCTTGATGTTGACGGTTACGCGGTTCTTCAGGCCACCGTGTTTCAGCGCTTCGATAACGGACTTGTAGGCATCCGGCAGTTCAATGTACTTGCCGACCATACCGATAGTCACTTCGCCTGACGGATTCGCTTCTTCATAGATAACCTGTTCCCATTCGGCCAGGTTTGCTTCCGCACAGTTTAAGCTGAATCGTTTACAAATATAATCGTCCAGACCCTGTGATTTCAACAGGCCCGGGATTTTATAAATTGAATCGACATCTTTCAGTGAAATAACGGCTTTTTCAGGAACGTTGCAGAACAAAGCAATTTTCGCACGTTCGTTGGCCGGTACGGCACGATCGGAGCGGCAAATCAGCACGTCCGGCTGGATGCCGATAGAGAGCAGTTCTTTCACGGAATGCTGGGTCGGCTTGGTTTTCACCTCGCCCGCTGCGGCCATATACGGCACCAGCGTCAGGTGCATGTACATGGTGTGCTCGCGGCCCACTTCAACCGCCATCTGGCGAATCGCTTCGAGGAACGGCAGGGATTCGATATCGCCGACGGTGCCGCCGATTTCGACCAGCACCACGTCGTGGCCTTCGCCACCCTGCAGGATGCGTTCTTTGATCGCGTTGGTGATGTGCGGGATAACCTGGACGGTCGCGCCCAGATAGTCGCCACGGCGTTCTTTACGCAGAACGTCGGAGTAGATACGACCGGTGGTGAAGTTGTTGCGGCGGCTCATCTTGGTGCGGATAAAGCGCTCGTAGTGGCCCAAATCCAGATCGGTTTCAGCACCGTCTTCGGTAACGAACACTTCGCCATGCTGAATCGGACTCATGGTACCCGGATCGACGTTGATATACGGATCCAGTTTCATCATGGTCACATTGAGGCCACGGGCTTCAAGAATGGCTGCGAGGGAGGCTGCGGCAATGCCTTTACCCAGAGAGGATACGACCCCGCCGGTCACAAAAATATAGTTCGTTGTCATGCTGAACCTGAGAGGTTAGGTTTAAAGGACGATGGAATAACCAGGACGGGAAAATAGTATACCCGAACATGACGAGCGCGACAAATTTTCATTCTCCCTCCCTTCGTTCTTCAGGCAGCATCGGCCCTGGATTCGCATCGTTGCAGCCCCGATAACGTTGAAGCCCCTGGAGAGGCATTTATCAGGGCCTTTCAGCCGACATAAGGAGTGAGAAAATAGCCCCTTTTGGGTAAATGTTTTTGACGCAAATCAAGCGCTTGTTATTTAAAAAACGGACAAACAGCGCCTGCTCCGGAAAACTCGTTAGAGATCAGCTTCCTGCCGTTTTACCTGCTGCCAGACTTCTTCCATTACTTCCAGGTCAACGCCGGTCATCTCCAGCCCGCGGGAGGCCACAATTCGCTCCACTTCGCGGAAACGGCGCTCGAATTTGAGGTTCGCTTTTTGCAGCGCCACCTCGGCTTTCACGCCCAGATGACGGGAAAGATTGACCGTGGCAAAGAGCAGATCGCCCATCTCCTCTTCCAGTTTTGCCTGGTCAATCACCGCCTGCTGCGCTTCGTGCATCACTTCATCGATCTCTTCATGCACTTTATCGAGCACCGGGCCGATGGTGGTCCAGTCAAACCCGACCGTCGAGCAGCGTTTCTGGATTTTATGGGCGCGCATCAGCGCAGGCAGGCTGTGGGGGATATCATCTACCGCCGAATGCTGGGCCTTTTCGGCACGCTCGGCGGTTTTAATCTCTTCCCAGCGCGCCAGCACCTCTTCGCTGTTTCCGGCGGTGGCATCGCCAAAGATATGCGGATGACGACGCTCCAGCTTGCCGGAAATCGCCGCGCAGATATCGTTAAAATCGAAGCGCCCCTCTTCCTGGGCCATCTGGGCGTAGAACACGACCTGGAACAACAGATCGCCCAGCTCGCCGCGCAGATCGTCAAAATCTTCCCGGTTAATGGCGTCCAGCACCTCGTAGGTCTCTTCCAGGGTGTAGGGGGCGATGGTGGCGAAGGTCTGCTCTTTGTCCCACGGGCAGCCGTTTTCCGGGTCGCGCAGGCGTTTCATAATGCCGAGGAGGCGGTCAATTTCGGTCATGGAATGTCCTTGAAAAATAAGAAGGGGTGCGACGTTGCCATCGCACCCATGGCCCTTTAGAAGAAGAAATCAGGCGCCGTGCTGACGGCGGGCGTCGATCACGTCCGGGACCTGGTTGAGTTTACCGAGCACCCGTCCGAGCACCTGCAGGTTGTAGATCTCAATGGTCATATCGATAGTCGCCAGCTGCTGCTTCGTGTCGCTGCGGCTGGCAACGCCGAGCACGTTGACCTTCTCGTTCGCCAGAATCGTGGTGATATCACGCAGCAGGCCGCTGCGATCGTTCGCCACCACCCGCACCACCAGCGAATAGCCTGCGGAATAGCTTTCCCCCCAGACCGCATCGACGATACGCTCCGGCGCGTGGGACTGGAGCTCTACCAGCTGATCGCAGTCGGCGCGGTGGATGGAGATCCCGCGTCCCTGGGTGATAAAACCGGTGATCTCATCTCCCGGGATCGGCTGGCAGCAGCGGGCAATATGGTGCATCAGATTGCCGACGCCCTCGACCACCACGCGGCCGTTATCTTTGGCTCGCCCCTGCCCCTGCGGACTGTAAGTTTTCTGCTGCAGCTGACGCAGCGCCGCGGCGTCCTGCTCTGCGGCACTCGGCTTGTTAAACTGCGCCTGCAGGAAATTGACCATCTGGTTGAGACGAATATCGCCCCCGCCGATGGCCGCCAGCAGCTCATCCATTTCATTGAAGTTGTAGCGCGGCAGAAGCTGTTTTTCCGCCTCTTTCAGGCTAATGCCGAGGTGCGCCAGTTCGTCATCGAGGATCTGCCGCCCGGCAAGAATGTTTTTGTCCCGATCCTGCTTACGGAACCAGGCGTGGATCTTGGAACGCCCGCGGCTGGTGGTAACGTAGCCGAGGTTCGGGTTCAGCCAGTCGCGGCTCGGGTTCGGCTGTTTCTGGGTGATGATCTCAATCTGATCGCCCATCTGCAGCTGGTAGGTGAACGGCACGATGCGGCCGCCAATCTTCGCCCCAATACAGCGGTGTCCGACATCGCTGTGGATATGGTAGGCAAAATCCAGCGGCGTAGAACCGGTGGGTAAATCCACCACGTCGCCCTTCGGCGTAAAGACGTAAACCCGGTCGTCAAAGACCTGGCTGCGCACTTCGTCGAGCATTTCGCCGGAGTCCGCCATCTCTTCCTGCCAGGAGATCAGCTTACGCAGCCACGCAATACGGTCTTCGTAGCCGGTGCGCGGGCCGCCAGCGGTGGCGGAGCCTTCTTTGTACTTCCAGTGCGCGGCAACGCCCAGTTCGGCGTCCTCGTGCATCTGTTTGGTGCGGATCTGGATCTCAACGGTTTTGCCGCCCGGCCCGAGTACCACGGTATGGATAGACTGGTAGCCGTTCGGTTTCGGGTTCGCGACGTAGTCGTCAAACTCGTCCGGCAGATGGCGCCAGAGGGTGTGGACAATCCCCAGCGAGCCGTAGCAATCCTGCAGGCGCTCGGCCACGATACGCACCGCGCGCACGTCAAACAGCTCGTCAAAGGCGAGGTGTTTTTTCTGCATTTTGCGCCAGATGCTGTAAATATGTTTAGGACGGCCGTAAACCTCGGCTTTGACGCCCTCTTCTTTGATGGATTCCCGCAGCCGCCCGACAAACTCGTCGATATAGTGCTCGCGGTCGATACGCCGCTCGTGTAGCAGTTTGGCGATGCGCTTGTACTCTTCCGGATGCAGGTAGCGGAAGCAGTAGTCTTCCAGCTCCCATTTCAGCTGGCCGATGCCCAGGCGGTTCGCCAGCGGGGCGTAAATATTGGTGCACTCTTTCGCCACCAGCACCCGTTCGTCTTCCGGGGCGTCTTTGACCTCGCGCAGGTGCGCCACGCGCTCCGCCAGTTTGATGACCACGCAGCGGAAGTCGTCGACCATCGCCAGCAGCATCTTACGGACGTTGTCCACCTGCTCAGAGGAGACGGCATCCGTATGGGTGGCCTTGAGCTGGCGGATAGCCGCCATATCGCGCACGCCGTGGATCAGAATGACCACCGGCTTGCCGACGCTCTCCTCCATCGCCTCTTCGCTGACCACGTTGGCGTCCGCCAACGGAAACAGCAGCGCGGCCTGCAGCGTTTCGATATCCATACTCAGCATGGAGAGGATTTCGACCATCTCCACGCCGCGCCACAGGAGCAGGTCAGCGTCAGGGTGGCCCTGCGTTTTTTCCCGACAGTAATCCCAGGTCCCGGCTAAGCGTTCACACGACTGCTGGCTGGAAATTCCCAGACTGGCGATCCATTTTTGTGAGTCAAACTCACCAGCTTTATTGAGATGTGCACTTCTTACCGCAACCATTGTCCTCTCCTTAAGGAAACGGGCCTGTCGAAGTCGACAAGCCGGAATGAATTACTCGTGCTCAAACAGCACCATCGATTCCAGGTGCCCAGTGTGCGGAAACATATCCAGCATTGCCAGCCGCTGAATTTGGTATCCGGCCTGTTGCAGCGTTTCGCTGTCCCGGGCCAGCGTCGCCGGATTGCAGGAAACATACACCAGCTTTGCTGGCGCCAGCTTGATAATATGTTGCATAACGCCTGCCGCACCGGCACGTGCCGGGTCGATCAGAATCTTATCAAACCCCAGCTGTGCCCACGGCTGGGAGGTGACGTCGTCCTCCAGATTTTCATGGAAGAAGGTCACATTTTGTAAACCATTAAGCACGGCGTTGGCCTGCCCTTTTTCGACCAGCGCCGGGACGCCTTCAACCCCGACCACGCTTGCCGCACGCGCAGCAAGGGGCAGAGTAAAGTTACCCATTCCGCAAAACAGATCCAGTACACGGTCGCTTTTCTGTACGTCCAGCCACGCCAGGGCGCGAGCCACCATCTGCTGGTTTACGCCGTCGTTCACCTGGATAAAGTCGCGGGGGCTGAACATTAAGCGTAGCCCGTCAGAGGTGTACCAGGGCATTTCCGCATCGACCGCCTCCAGTGTGTCGCTATCGGGCGCCAGAAACAGTGCGATACCCCGGGAATGCGAAAAACGTTCCAGCTTTTGCCGATCGTCCGCCGACAGGGCCGCTGTATGCCGCAGCACCATCAGTGGACCGTTATCTGCCAGCACAAGTTCCACGTGCCCCAGGTGGCGAGCCGCGTTTAATTCACTCAGGCAGGTGCGAACCTCGGGCAGCAATGCCTCAAGACGGGGCACCAGAACCGGGCACTGCGCCACTTCGACGATATCGTTGCTGTTGGCCTGACGGAATCCCATCTGTAAACGTTGGGTTTTTGGCTGATAATTCAGGCTTAAACGCGCCCGCCGACGGTATCCCCAGGGCTTATCGGCGATCACCTCATCGACCTGCTGGTGCATCAGACGCGACAGCGCCGCACGCTTGCTGTTTTGCTGGAGCGCAACGCTGGCATGCTGCTGCTGGCAGCCGCCGCAGACGCCGAAGTGCGGGCAGCGGGCGGCTTCACGCTGGTCGCTGTCGTTCAGACGGCGTTTTACCTGCCCGCGTGAATACTGTTTTTTCTCTTCCGTTAACGTGACTTCGGCGCGTTCATCCGGTAGTAATCCGGGTACAAACAGCGCTTTACCGTTATGTCGCGCAACGCCCTGGCCAAAGGGATCGAGGGTGTCCGCCGTCACGGTTATGATTTGACGCGTCGTCACGCGCCGTTTTGCAGAGTAGAATTGCGCCATCGTCGAGATTTTTCTCAATAAAACATTTTCACACTGATTGTCCCATAACGGAACTCCATGACCAACTACAGCCTGCGTGCTCGCATGATGATTCTGATCCTGGCGCCAACCGTACTGATTGGCTTACTGCTCAGCGTCTTCTTTGTCGTCCATCGCTATAACGATCTGCAGCGCCAGCTGGAAGATGCCGGTGCCAGCATTATCGAACCGCTTGCCGTCTCCAGCGAATATGGGATGAACCTGCAAAACCGCGAGTCTATCGGCCAGCTGTTGAGCGTTCTGCATCGTCGCCACTCGGAAATTGTGCGGGCTATCTCAGTGTATGACGAGAATAACCGCCTGTTTGCGACCTCTAATTTTCATCTCGATCCCGGCACGCTCCAACTGGCGGACGGCGTACCTTTTCCCCGCCGCCTGAGCGTTGCCCGACGCGGGGATGTGATGATCCTGCGCACGCCGATTATTTCCGAAAGCTACTCGCCGGATGAGTCGGCCGCCTCAGATGCCAAGTCTCCCAACAATATGCTCGGCTATGTTGCGCTCGAGCTGGATCTTAAGTCGGTGCGACTGCAGCAGTATAAAGAAATTTTCATCTCCAGCATGATGATGCTGTTCTGTATCGGTATTGCGCTGATTTTTGGCTGGCGTCTGATGCGCGACGTCACCGGTCCCATTCGCAATATGGTCAACACGGTCGACCGTATCCGCCGCGGCCAGCTTGATAGCCGGGTGGAGGGGTTTATGCTCGGCGAGCTGGATATGCTGAAAAACGGCATTAACTCAATGGCGATGTCGCTGGCGGCCTACCACGAAGAGATGCAGCACAACGTTGACCAGGCCACCTCGGACCTGCGTGAAACCCTTGAGCAGATGGAGATCCAGAACGTAGAGCTGGATCTGGCGAAGAAACGCGCCCAGGAAGCAGCGCGTATTAAGTCAGAGTTCCTCGCCAATATGTCCCACGAGCTGCGCACCCCGCTGAACGGCGTGATTGGCTTTACCCGACTGACGCTGAAAAGCGATCTGAATCCGACCCAGCGCGACCATCTTGGCACCATCGAGCGTTCGGCGAACAATCTACTGGCGATCATTAACGACGTGCTGGACTTCTCCAAGCTGGAAGCCGGTAAGCTGATCCTCGAAAGCATCCCCTTCCCGCTGCGTAACGCTCTCGATGAGGTGGTGACGCTGCTGGCGCACTCGGCGCACGATAAAGGCCTTGAGCTAACCCTCAGTATCAAAAATGACGTGCCGGATAATGTGATTGGCGATCCGCTGCGTCTGCAGCAGGTCATTACCAACCTGGTTGGCAATGCGATTAAGTTTACCGAAACGGGCAATATTGACGTGCTGGTGGAGCAGCGCTCCATCAGCAAAACCAAGGTGCAGATTGAAGTGCAGATCCGCGATACCGGCATTGGTATCCCCGAGCGCGATCAGTCCCGCCTGTTCCAGGCCTTCCGTCAGGCGGACGCCAGCATTTCCCGCCGCCACGGCGGCACCGGCCTGGGGCTGGTCATTACCCAGAAGCTGGTCAAAGAGATGGCCGGGGATATCTCCTTCCACAGCCAGCCCAACCGGGGTTCAACCTTCTGGTTCCATATCAGCCTCGACTTAAACCTGAATGCCCTGACCGACAGTCACGCGCTGGATTGTCTGGCCGGTAAACGCGTGGCCTACGTTGAGAGCAACAGCGCCGCGGCGCAAAGCACGCTGGAGCTGCTCACCTCGACGCCGCTTGAGGTGGTCTACGGCCAGAGTCTGGAGGAGCTGGAGGATACGCATTACGATATTCTGCTGCTGGCGATCCCGGTCTCCATGCGTGAACCGCTGAATATGCACCAGGCCTGGCTGGCGCACGCCGCGTCACTGACCCGCTATCTGGTGCTGGCTCTGCCCTGCCACGCGCAGATCAATGCCGAGGCGCTGAAGCGCGGCGGTGCGGCAGCCTGTCTGCTCAAACCCCTCACGTCCACTCGCCTGCTGCCGGCGCTGACCCAGTACTGCCGTACCACCCAGAGTACCCTGCCGCTGCTGGTCGATGAAAACCGGCTGCCGATGACGGTGATGGCGGTGGATGACAATCCCGCCAATCTGAAACTGATAGGCGCGTTGCTTGATGACCAGGTGACCCGGGTTGAGCTGTGCGAAGATGGCCATCAGGCGGTGGCCCGTGCCGGACAGATGCAGTGCGACCTGATCCTGATGGATATTCAGATGCCGGGCATGGACGGCATCCGCGCCTGCGAACTGATCCGTCAGCTGCCGAATCAGCAGAATACCCCGGTGATCGCCGTGACTGCACACGCCATGGCCGGACAGAAAGAGAAGCTGCTGGCCGCAGGAATGAACGACTATCTGGCGAAGCCCATTGACGAAAGCAAGCTGCGCAACCTGTTGCTGCGCTATATGCCCGGGCTGCATCCCGATCTGCAGCCTGTACAGGAACCGGTCGAACCGCAGGTCGATCCCGACGCGACCCTCGACTGGCAGTTGGCCCTGCGTCAGGCCGCCGGAAAAAGCGATCTAGCCCGCGATATGCTGCAAATGCTGGTGTCGTTCCTGCCGGAGATCCGCAATAAGGTCGAGGAACAGCTGGTCGGCGAAACGCCGGAAGGGCTGCTGGAGGCGATCCACAAACTGCACGGCAGCTGTAGCTACAGCGGCGTGCCACGGCTGAAAAACCTCTGCTCACTGCTGGAGCATCAGATGCGCAACGGCAGCGTGCCGGAAGCGCTGGAGCCGGAGTTTCTTGAGCTGCTGGATGAAATGGATAACGTGACGCGGGAAGCAAAACGCATGTTAGGCTAATGGTCCTCTCCTGAAGGAGGGGACCACAGGGTGATATGTCAGCTCTCCTGCCCCGCCTTCAGCACCGCCGCCACATTACGCGCCGTCATGCGGACATTGTCCCGGGCGTTGCGCAGCGCCTCTTCCAGCGTGCAGACGGTGTAAATCACGCTGAATACCGCATCCAGACCGTGGTCGTGCACCACGCCCGCATCCTCGGTCAGGCTACCGGCAATACCGATAACCGGTATGTCGTAGCGTTTTGCTACTTTCGCCACCCCAACCGGCACTTTGCCGTGAATGGTCTGGCTGTCAATGCGGCCTTCCCCGGTGATCACCAGGTCCGCGTCGGCCAGCTGCTCCGCCAGTCCCAGCGCTTCGGTCACAATCTCGATGCCAGGCCGCAGCTCCGCGCCGCAGAAGGCGTACAGCGCAGCGCCCATCCCCCCGGCCGCGCCGCCGCCGGAGAGCTCCAGCACGTTAACGTCGAGATCGCGTTCAATAATTTTGGCATAGCGCTCAAGGGCGCCATCGAGGCGGGAGATCATCTCTGCGGTAGCCCCTTTCTGCGGCCCGAACACTGCCGACGCGCCTTTTTTCCCCGTCAGCGGGTTGGTCACATCGCAGGCCACTTCGATACGACAGGATTTCAGCCGCGTATCCAGCTCGCTGATATCAATACTTTGCAGACTCTCCAGGGCGCTGCCGCCGGGCGCAATCTGCTCGCCATCGCCGTTCAGGAGCTTCGCGCCCAGCGCCTGCACCATCCCGGATCCACCGTCGTTGGTGGCGCTGCCGCCGATACCGATAATAATGTGCTTCACCCCGGCATCCAGCGCATGGCGGATCAGCTCGCCGGTACCCCACGAGGTGGTTTTCAGCGGGTCACGTTGATTCTGCGGCACCAGTTCAAGACCGCTGGCCGCTGCCATTTCGATAAAGGCGCTCTTCTCATCGCCGGAGAGGCCATAAAAACCTTCGACCTGTTCGCCCAGCGGCCCGGTGACGGCAATCCGCACAATGCGGCCTTCCGTCGCCTCGACCATCGCCTCAACGGTCCCTTCACCGCCGTCAGCAACCGGGATTTTGACATACTCTGCGTCGGGGAAGATTTCGCTGAATCCCTGTTCAATCGCCGTCGCTACTTCAAGTGCACTCAAACTTTCCTTGTACGAGTCGGGAGCGATCACAATTTTCATAAGCCGTCCTTACGCGGATTAACTGCCCAAAACATACACCGGGATATCCGGTAAAAATGCCGCTCTTCGCAAAGAGCGGCATCCTGACGGCTTAACGCACCATACAAGGACGTTTATTATCAAACGTCCAGTTCGGGATCAGATACTGCATCCCCATGGCGTCGTCACGCGCACCCAGGCCGTGCTGCTGGTACAGCTCGTGCGCTTTCATCACCTGATCCATATCCAGTTCGACGCCCAGACCCGGCGTGGTCGGTACCTGCACCATGCCACCTTTGATTTCAAACGGCGCTTTGGTCAGACGCTGATTGCCTTCCTGCCAGATCCAGTGGGTGTCGATAGCGGTGACGTTACCCGGCGCGGCGGCGGCCACGTGGGTAAACATCGCCAGTGAAATATCAAAGTGGTTATTGGAGTGTGAGCCCCAGGTCAGGCCGAATTCATGGCACATCTGCGCCACGCGCACGGAACCCTGCATGGTCCAGAAGTGCGGGTCCGCCAGCGGGATATCGACCGATTGCAGCGACAGGGTATGGCCCATCTGACGCCAGTCGGTGGCGATCATATTGGTGGCGGTCGGCAGGCCGGTGGCGCGACGGAACTCCGCCATCACCTCGCGGCCGGAGAAGCCCTGCTCGGCCCCACACGGATCTTCCGCATAGGCCAGCACGCCTTTCAGGGATTTACCGATCTTAATCGCTTCATCCAGGGACCAGGCGCCGTTAGGATCGAGCGTCACACGCGCCTGCGGGAAGCGTTTTGCCAGCGCGACGATGGACTCCGCCTCTTCTTCGCCCGCCAGTACGCCGCCCTTCAGTTTGAAATCGTTAAAGCCGTATTTTTCATAGGCCGCTTCCGCCAGACGCACGACCGCATCCGGGGTCATCGCCTCATCGTGACGGACACGATACCAGTCGCATTTATCATCCGGCTGGCTCTGGTACGGCAGCGGGGTTGCCTTGCGGTTGCCGACGAAGAACAGATAGCCGAGCATTTCGACTTCCGTACGCTGCTGGCCCTCGCCAAGCAGAGAGGCAACGTTAACGCCCAGGTGCTGACCCAGCAGGTCCAGCATCGCCGCTTCGATCCCGGTTACCACGTGAATGGTGGTGCGCAGGTCGAAGGTTTGCAGACCGCGGCCACCGGCATCGCGATCCGCAAACTGGCTGCGGACGGTATTGAGGATGTTTTTGTACTCGCCCAGGGTTTTGCCCTTCACCAGCGGGATCGCATCCTCCAGCGTTTTACGGATCTTCTCACCGCCCGGAATTTCACCCACGCCGGTATGACCGGAATTGTCTTTGATAATCACAATATTGCGGGTGAAGAACGGCGCGTGCGCGCCGCTCAGGTTCATCAGCATGCTGTCATGCCCGGCAACCGGGATCACCTGCATGGAGGTCACTACGGGGGTAGATTGAATCGTCATCTTAGAATCCTTGTATAATCAGTGGCGGCCGAAAACGGGACGTTTACGGTCAAAGGTCCAGCCGGGGATCAGGTACTGCATCGGGCCTGCGTCATTACGCGAGCCGCCGGGCAATTTTTTGTATGCCTCATGCGCTTTATTGATCTGATCCCAGTCCAGCTCCACGCCAAGTCCGGGCGCGTCCGGGACGGCAATCTTGCCGTCTTTGATCTGCAGCGGATCGCGGGTCAGGCGGGCATCGCCCTCCTGCCAGATCCAGTGCGTATCAATCGCTGTGGGTGTCCCCGGCGCGGCTGCGCCTACGTGGGTAAACATCGCCAGCGAAATATCGAAATGGTTATTGGAGTGGCATCCCCAGGTCAGGCCCCAGTCATCGCAGAGCTGCGCGACGCGTACCGCGCCGGAGAGGGTCCAGAAGTGCGGGTCCGCCAGTGGAATATCGACGGCGTTCAGCATCACCGCATGGCCCATCTCACGCCAGTTGGTGGCAATCATGTTGGTCGCGACCGGCAGGCCGGTCGCGCGACGGAACTCTGCCATCACCTCGCGGCCGGAGAAGCCCTGCTCGGCCCCGCACGGATCTTCCGCGTAGGTAAGGACATCGTTCAGGCCTTTGCACAGGCTGATGGCCTCATCCAGCAGCCAGGCTCCGTTCGGGTCGACCGTTATACGTGCGTCCGGGAAACGTTTTTTCAGCGCCCGGACGGATTCGATCTCCTGCTCGCCGGGCAGCACGCCGCCCTTAAGCTTAAAGTCTTTAAAACCGTAGCGATCCTGGGAGGCTTCCGCCAGGCGAACCACCGCGTCGGCGCTCAGGGCTTCCTGATGGCGAAGGTTGTACCAGTCGTGGCCATCGCGGCGTCCTTCAAGATAAGGCAGGTCCGTCTTACGCCGGTCGCCGACGTAAAACAGGTAGCCCAGCACCGTGACCGCATCGCGCTGTTTGCCCGGCCCCAGTAGTTCACAGACCGGGACATTCAGCGCTTTACCGAGCAGGTCCAGCAGCGCCGCCTCCAGCGCGGCCACCGCGTTTACCCGCAGTTCAAAGGTCCAGGCGCCTTTACCGAAGGTGTCGAAATCCGCGGCCTGGTTGCCCTTGTGCACCTGCTGAACCACGCGGTTCAGCCGGGCGATCTCCTTGCCGATCACCATCGGAATGGCATCGACCAGGGTTTGATAAATCACTTCCCCGCCGGGCGCTTCCCCGACGCCGGTATTCCCGGCGCTGTCCGTCAGCACGACGATATTGCGCGTAAACCAGGCGTTATGTGCGCCACCGATATTGAGCAGCATACTGTCTTGCCCGGCGACCGGAATCACCTTCATATCCGTAATCACCGGGCTGGATTGTGTCGTCATGATGCGCGTCCCGTAACAGGTTTCAGTTCGATACGTTTAATATCCCCGACCAGAACCAGGTAGCTGAGCACCGCCACCAGAGCATGGACCCCAACGTAGATCAGCGCGCCGTTAAACGACCCGGTGGTACCGACGATATAGCCGATGGCGATTGGCGTAACGATACCGGAGATATTGCCGAACATATTGAACAGCCCACCGCTCAGGCCGCTGATCTCTTTCGGTGCCGTATCCGCCATCACCGCCCAGCCCAGCGCGCCGATGCCTTTACCGAAGAAGGCCATCGCCATAAAGCCGATAATCATCCATTCGGTATCCACGTAGTTACAGAACACCATCACCATCGACAGCAGCATCCCGAGCACGATAGGCGTTTTACGGGCGATATTGAGTGAACCGGTCCGGCGCATCAGCCAGTCGGAAATCACCCCGCCGAGCACGCCGCCGATAAAGCCGCAGATCGCCGGAACCGAGGCCACAAAGCCCGCTTTCAGAATCGACATGCCGCGCGCCTGCACCAGATAGACCGGGAACCAGGTAATAAAGAAGTAGGTCAGGGCATTAATACAGTACTGCCCGAGATACACGCCAACCATCATGCGCGAGCCAATCAGCTGCTTGATTTGCCCCCATTTTTCGCGGAACGGCACCTTCGTCGTATTTTTATTCTGATCCATATTGATCAGCGCGCCGCCCTCGGCGATGTACTCCAGCTCTTTCTTGTTAACGCCCGGATGCTGGTTAGGTTCGTGGATCATTTTCAGCCACAGGAAGCTGATCACGATACCCAGACCGCCCATAAAGAAGAACACGTGCGACCAGCCCACTTCCTGGGTTAGCCAGCCCATGATCGGCGCGAAGATGACCGTGGCAAAGTATTGTGCAGAGTTAAAAATCGCCACCGCCGTGCCCCTCTCCTGCGCCGGGAACCAGGCCGCTACAATGCGACTGTTGCCTGGGAAGGAAGGTGCTTCCGCCAGACCGACGAGGAAACGCAGGGTAAACAGGGCGACGATAATGCCGAAGCCGCTGAAGATATCCACGAAGCCCTGCAGCAGGGTGAACATGGACCAGGTGAAGATGGACCAGAAATAAACACGTTTTGAACCGAAGCGGTCAAGCAACCAGCCTCCTGGGATCTGGCCGATGACGTAAGCCCATGAAAAGGCCGAGAAGACATAGCCCATCCCGATCGGATCCAGACCTATCGCCTTCGACATTTCTGAACCGGCAATCGACAATGTTGCGCGGTCGCCATAGTTAAAGGATGTGACGATAAACAGCATCACCACTATCCAGTAGCGGGCGTTCGTACGCTTCTCAGCGCCGCTCGCCTCGTGACTTAATGAACTCATTGTTGTACTCCTGAATCTTAGCGTTGAGCTAGGGTTCATTCTGAACAGCAATAACCTGTAGGGTAATCAGAATGAGGGTTAGTGTTTTTATTGCGGTCCTGACGGGGCGCTCGTTGTCGCCCTGCCGGCCACATTTTTATTAACTGGCACAAAAAGTATAAGAAGCGGAACCGCCGCCCTCACCGTGCAGACCCACAACATTCGAAAAAGTGGAGCGGGTGCTTTATGGCAAAAGCCCAGGCTTATGGGTGATGGTTCACGGAAATGAAACGCAGCGTCTCATTTAGGGGTGACAACGGTGAGGAGTGTGAATTAGCTCGCTTGACGCGGAGGAAATGCCTGCTAATGGGCGCTAGGGAAGAATGCCCTCCTGGCAGAGGGCATATCAGGACTAGAGCAGCGTTGCCCAGTGCTCAACCCAGGGATTGGACTGGCCTTCCGGCTCGGGATGCTCGCTGGCGTCGATGGTCAGCACCTCGCCTACGCGCTGTGCGCCCTGCTCCTGGAGCAGCGCATCAAACTTGAGGCCGCCGCCGCAGTAGTGGCTGTAGGTGCTGTCGCCGAGAGCGATAACGCCATAGCGCAGATTTGGCTGATAGCCCAGGCGCTCTTTGATGCCCTCAAATAACGGCACGATGCTTTCCGGCAGATCGCCCTGTCCAGTGGTTGAGGTCACCACCAGGGCAATTTTCTCCTGGAAGGGCAGCCAGTCTTCAGGCGTTGGGTCTTCAAAAATCTGAGTCTGATGCCCCTCGCCTTCCAGGATCGCCGCCGCTTCTTCCGCTACCAGCAGCGCGTTGCCGTACATGGTGCCGACAAAAATGCCGATTTCGGCCATGCTGTTACTCCCTCAATGATCGTTAATGCTGTTCATCCTGGCCGCTGTGCGCCGTAAACTCAACCCTTTCATTTTCAGGGAGAAGCCCGCGCCAGCCAAAGTGCTCCAGCGCCTGCATCCAGATATCATCCAGGCCTGCGCGCAGGGTCAAAGGCTCACCGGTAAAGGGATGCGTCAGGCTCAGCTGGCTGGCGTGCAGCATCATACGCTCACAGCCAAAAGAGGCCGCGGCACTGCGGTTCTGCCGCAGATCGCCATGCTTGCTGTCGCCGATAATCGGATGGCGCAGATGGGACATATGCCGGCGCAGCTGGTGTTTGCGGCCGGTCTGCGGATCGAGCTGTACCAGCCCGTAGCGGGTGGTGGGATAGCGCCCGGTTGGCACCGGCATCTCAACCGTCGCCAGCCCTTTATAGTGGGTAATCGCGGACTGAGGTTCTCTGTTTTCGCGGGCGTGTTTGTCGGCGATCTTATCCAGCTCTTCCACCAGCGGGTAGTCAAGCACGGCCTCATCCGTCAGCCAGCCGCGCACGATGGCATGGTAGCGTTTCTGGATCTGGTGCTGTTCAAACTGCTGCGACAACAGACGCCCGGCCTCGCTCGATAAGCCCATCAGCAGCACGCCGGAAGTCGGTCTGTCGAGGCGATGAACGGTGAAAACATGCTGGCCTATCTGGTCACGTACGGTTTGCATCACAAACACTTTTTCATCGCGATCCAGCCAGCTACGGTGCACCAGCCAGCCCGAGGGCTTATTGACCGCCACCAGCCATTCGTCCTGATAAATAATTTCCAGCATCAGACGTTATCACCAAACAGGGCATCAAGCTGCGTCAGCTCGGCCAGCAGCGCATCGCGCAGCGGATGGGCTGCGTCCAGAGCCATCTCATAATAAGGGCCGACGGCAAAAGTCTGTGGCAGGGGAAAACTGCCGTCGAGCAGCGCATGCATTCTGGGGATCAGCACCCACTGCAGCCATTCAACAGGCTCCAGGGTGTCCATGCAAAAGGGTTGGGTACTCTCGAAAGCAGCAGGCTCAGGCGCGCTGGACTGCCAGTGGTCATGCCTGCGCAGGAGTGTTTCAATCGCCTGCAGCTGCTGACGCACGCTGTCGTGGTGTGTCATGTAAACCTCAATACCAAACGGATCTGCCGCGAAGAATAGCAAATGTGGGCGCGCAAACAAAAAAAAGGGCGCACTGTAAAAACAGTGCGCCCGATCCGTTTCGCAGCAATCCAGCTACTTTTGTTGCTCCCTGCTCGTCCGTGACAACTTTTCCCGTGGTCTCCAGACCTGTTCATCCGTAAACTGCTGCATCCTGCTCACACCACCCCGATGTGACAAAACTCAATTCCGTAAGCGAGTCCCGATCTTCCTGATCCACCGAATATCCTGGTCGGCTCTCATTCTCCTTCCTGGAGGTGTCCCTGAACGCATCCTGCGTCATCCACTTTGCTTCATCAGTGAAGCCTTCCTTGCAGCACCTTCCTGGTGGGTCCCCGAAGCGCCATCTCCCTGACGGTCACTTCGACTTGACGTCCTGCCAATGACCATAGAATCCTCTATTCCACCCCGGCTTACAAGGCACGATCCGGGCAGTACGGTAGACCTTTTTTCGTATGAAAGTAATAAGGAAAATCCTAACTAGATGATTTTAATCGGACTTAATAAAGAGGGGATTTGCGCGTCCTACAGACGGAAAGGCGATCTCTCACAATGCGTGTGAGAGATCTCTTACAAGATTGATAGCAATTGGGGTTATAAAACCGGCTTAAGTTCGTTCAGAAAATCATAAAGAGACGCGGCAAGCACCGTGCGCTGAGCGGTACCGAACTTTTCTTTCACCACTTCACCGCTCAGGTTGCAGACCGAAATCATCTCCATTTCGCTGTCGAGGGTCGCAATAAACAGCGTGGGCGAGAGCTTCAGGCGCTTTTGCGTGACCAGGTGACCAATCAGGTTCTCCTGCACGCGCTGAAAATCGTCGGCGCTCCAGGTTTGCAGCAGCGTCAGCGTTTCGTCCCTGAAGCATCCGCCCATATCCCCTGCAAACTGTGCGGTATAGAAAGCATGAACGGCGGGTTGTATCACAATATCCAGCGCCCGCTCAACCGCGCTAATCGTCGCATCGCCTTCAAAAGGCTGAGGCTGCCAGAGGACGCGTTCATCCACAGAGGAAATAATGCAGGGCGAAGGGATGCCGAACAGCGCCTCGCTTTGCGGCCAGGTCTCGTGCTGCTGATGCCAGGCGTCGCAATAGCGCTGGGTAAATGCTGTCAGGGCTTGTGAAGTCTGTAGGTCCACCGCGTTCTCTCTTTCCGCTTACCAGGATACACTTGCGCAATAGTGTACCTGCTTTATGACGGTGAAACATGACTTCTTATGAAAACCATCAGGCGCTTTCCGGCCTGACGCTCGGCAAAACAACCGCTTACCGCGACACCTATGACGCGACGCTGCTGCAGGGGGTGCCCCGCAGCCTGAACCGCGATCCGCTGGGTCTTTCAGCGGATAATCTGCCCTTTCACGGCGCCGATATCTGGACGCTGTACGAACTCTCCTGGCTGAATGCCAACGGTCTGCCGCAGGTTGCCGTCGGCCATGTCGAACTGGACCACGCCAGCGTCAATCTGGTGGAATCAAAAAGCTTTAAGCTCTATCTGAACAGCTTTAACCAGACCCGCTTTGCCAGCTGGCAGGATGTGCAGCAGACGCTGCAGCGGGATCTGAGCGCCTGCGCGCAGGGTGAAGTCAGCGTTGCGCTCTACCGCCTGGATGAGGTTGAAGGTCAGCCGATTGCCCACTTCCACGGCACCTGCATCGACGAGCAGGATATTGTTATCGACAACTACCAGTTCAGCACCGACTATCTGCAGGGTGCTGCAGGTGACAAGGTGGTTGAAGAGACGCTGGTTAGCCATCTGCTGAAATCGAACTGTCTGATTACCCATCAGCCGGACTGGGGTTCGGTGCAGATTCAGTATCGCGGGCCGCAGATCGACCGGGAGAAACTGCTGCGTTATCTGGTCTCTTTCCGCCACCATAACGAGTTCCACGAACAGTGCGTTGAGCGCATTTTTAACGACATTCTGCGCTTCTGCCAGCCAGAAACGCTGAGCGTATACGCCCGCTACACGCGGCGTGGCGGGCTGGATATCAACCCGTGGCGCACCAATACCGATTTTGTTCCGGCAACCGGACGCCTGGTTCGTCAGTAAAAAGCCGGTATTTATTTCAGACTACGAGCAGGGTTCCACAGTACGGGTTGTGAAAACGCCTCAGGCAAGGCTATTGTAATCACAAGGGCGCGGAGACTTTCGCCCCATAAGGAGCTCACTTGATTACACATATTAGCCCGCTTGGCTCAATGGACATGCTGTCGCAGCTGGAAGTCGACATGCTTAAACGCACTGCCAGCAGCGACCTGTATCAACTGTTTCGTAACTGCTCACTGGCGGTCCTGAACTCGGGTAGCCTGACGGACAACAGCAAAGAGCTGTTGTCCCGTTTTGAAAATTTCGATATCAACGTGCTGAGCCGCGAACGCGGCGTCAAGCTGGAACTGATTAACCCGCCGGAAGACGCTTTTGTCGACGGACGCATTATCCGCTCGCTGCAGGCCAACCTGTTTGCCGTCCTGCGCGATATCCTGTTCGTTAACGGCCAGATCCACAACGCCGGTCGCGTTCAGCACCTCAATCTTGAAAGCTCCACCCATATCACCAACCTGGTGTTCTCCATTCTGCGCAACGCCCGGGCGCTGCACGTTGGCGAAGCGCCGAGCATGGTGGTGTGCTGGGGCGGCCACTCGATCAATGAAACTGAATACCTCTACGCCCGTCGGGTCGGAACGCAGCTTGGCCTGCGCGAGCTGAACATCTGCACCGGCTGCGGGCCGGGCGCGATGGAAGCGCCAATGAAGGGTGCAGCTGTGGGCCACGCCCAGCAGCGTTATAAAGAAGGGCGTTTTATCGGCATGACCGAACCGTCCATCATCGCCGCAGAGCCGCCTAACCCGCTGGTCAATGAACTGATCATCATGCCCGATATCGAGAAACGCCTTGAAGCCTTTGTCCGTATCGGCCACGGGATTATTATCTTCCCTGGCGGCGTCGGGACGGCCGAAGAGTTCCTCTATCTGCTGGGGATCCTGATGAACCCGGCGAACAAAGATCAGGTTCTGCCGCTGATCCTCACCGGGCCGAAAGAGAGCGCGGACTACTTCCGGGTGCTGGATGAATTTATCGTCCATACCCTGGGGGAAGAAGCGCGTCGGTACTACCGCATTATCATCGACGACGCCGCCGAAGTGGCGCGACAGATGAAAAAAGCGATGCCGCAGGTAAAAGAGTGCCGTCGTGAGACCGGGGATGCCTACAGCTTTAACTGGTCGATTCGCATCGCACCGGACCTGCAAATGCCGTTTGAGCCAACCCATGAAAATATGGCGAATCTTAAACTCTATCCTGACCAGCCGGTAGACGTTCTGGCTGCCGATCTGCGTCGTGCCTTCTCAGGCATCGTGGCGGGTAACGTTAAAGAAGTCGGCATTCAGGCCATTGAGGCTCACGGGCCGTATAAGATCCACGGCGACCGCGAAATGATGCGTCGGATGGACGATCTGCTGCAGGGCTTTGTCGCCCAGCACCGCATGAAACTCCCCGGCACGGCCTATATCCCCTGCTACGAAATCTGTTCCTAGTTCTTATGGGCAGTCTCATAGGCTGCCCTTATGAATCCTTCCTTCTTTAGTATTCCCTCAGCACATCAGATATCGAACAAAAGCCGAAAATCACACCATAAATCTCTTCTTTTAGCCGATTTATCAGTAGAAACAACGATATATCCTCCGCTTACTTTCAGAGCATATGCTGCCAGTGGTAGCATTTACGCCCATAAATCCAGATAGACCCACCTTTTGCAGTGTTATGGCCTAAGCATGGCCCTATAAAAAGTGAATTATTGCAATTGAGATCCCGATCACTGATATAACCATAACAAATATGTATCTTTGCGCGCGCCGATAGTTACAGTGAAAAACTATAAATAAACCGCCAAAGAGAAAATTTCATTTCGCAAAGCGGCATGTTCCTGTTTTTTTTGACTTAAAACTGACAATTCGTTTCCCTCCAGGAGATATAGATGGAAAACATTCAGACCAGCACCACTACCACGGTGGAAACACCGGGTTCATGGCGCAAAACGGATACCATGTGGATGCTGGGCCTTTACGGCACCGCTATCGGCGCGGGCGTTCTCTTCCTGCCTATCAATGCCGGTGTCGGCGGACTGATCCCGCTGATCATCATGGCGCTGATCGCTTTCCCGATGACTTTCTTCGCACACCGCGGCCTGACCCGTTTTGTGCTGTCCGGTAAAAACCCGGGCGAAGACATTACCGAAGTCGTTGAAGAACACTTTGGCGTTGGCGCAGGTAAACTGATTACCCTGCTCTACTTCTTCGCTATCTACCCGATTCTGCTGGTTTACAGCGTGGCGATCACCAACACTGTAGAAAGCTTTATGACTCACCAGATTCAGATAACGCCGCCACCGCGCGCGATTCTGTCCCTGATTCTGATCGTCGGCATGATGACCATCGTGCGCTTCGGCGAGCAGATGATCGTGAAAGCGATGAGCATTCTGGTGTTCCCGTTTGTTATCGCCTTGATGGTGCTGGCCTGCTACCTGATCCCGCAGTGGAACGGTGCCGCGCTGGAAACCCTCTCCCTGAGCAGCGCCACGACCGGCAGCGGCCTGTGGATGACCCTGTGGCTGGCAATCCCGGTAATGGTGTTCTCCTTTAACCACTCCCCGATCATCTCCTCCTTCGCGGTCGCGAAGCGTGAAGAGTACGGTCAGGGCGCAGAGAAGAAATGTTCTTCTATCCTGGCCCGCGCGCACATCATGATGGTTATTACCGTGATGTTCTTCGTGTTCAGCTGCGTACTGAGCCTCTCCCCGGAGAACCTGGCTGAAGCGAAAGCCCAGAACATCTCTATTCTGTCCTACCTGGCTAACCACTTTAACGCGCCGGTTATCGCCTGGATGGCACCGATTATCGCCATTATCGCGATCACCAAATCCTTCCTCGGCCACTACCTGGGCGCACGTGAAGGCTTTAACGGTATGGTGATTAAATCCCTGCGCGGTAAAGGTAAGAGCATCGAAATCAGCAAGCTGAACAAGATGACTGCACTGTTCATGCTGGTCACCACCTGGGCGGTAGCGACACTGAACCCGAGCATCCTCGGGATGATCGAAACCCTGGGCGGCCCGATTATCGCGATGATCCTGTTCCTGATGCCGATGTACGCGATTCAGAAAGTCCCGGCGATGCGTAAATACAGCGGCCACATCAGCAACGTGTTTGTGGTTGTGATGGGTCTTATCGCCATGTCCGCTATTTTCTTCTCGCTGTTCAGCTAATCCCCCTGCGCCGCCTTCGGGCGGCGCATCCAATCCCCTCTATTTGTAGTAACGGACGCACTATGATTAGCGTATTCGATATTTTTAAAATCGGCATTGGCCCTTCCAGCTCCCATACGGTTGGCCCGATGAAAGCGGGTAAACTCTTTACCGACGATCTGATCGCACGCGGCATCCTGACCGATATCACCCGCGTGGTGGTCGATGTTTACGGCTCGCTTTCCCTGACGGGGAAAGGCCACCACACCGATATCGCCATTATTATGGGCCTGGCGGGAAATCTGCCGGACACGGTGGATATCGACGCCATTCCCGGTTTTATCCAGGACGTGAACACCCACGGCCGCCTGCTGCTGGCTAACGGTCAGCACGAAGTGGAATTCCCGGTCGATCGGTGCATGAATTTCCATGCGGATAACCTCTCCCTGCACGAAAACGGGATGCGGATCACCGCGCTGGCGGGCGAAAAGGCCGTTTACAGCCAGACTTATTACTCTATCGGCGGCGGCTTTATCGTCGACGAAGCGCACTTTGGCCTGGCGGACGAAGCGTCGGTGCAGGTCCCGTATCCGTACAAAAACGCTGCCGACCTTCAGCGTCACTGCCGCGAAAGCGGCCTGTCCCTGTCCGGGCTGATGATGAAGAACGAGCTGGCCCTGCACAGCAAAGAAGCGCTGGAACAGCACTTCGCAAGCGTATGGGAAGTGATGCACGGCGGCATTGAGCGCGGCATCACGACCGAAGGCGTACTGCCGGGCAAACTGCGCGTGCCGCGTCGTGCCGCCGCCCTGCGCCGGATGCTGGTCAGCAGCGACAAAACCACCACCGACCCGATGAGCGTCGTGGACTGGATTAACATGTTCGCCCTGGCGGTCAACGAAGAAAACGCCGCCGGTGGCCGCGTCGTCACCGCCCCGACCAACGGTGCCTGCGGCATCGTGCCGGCGGTACTGGCGTACTACAATAAGTTTATCCGTGAAGTGAATGCTAACTCGCTGGCCCGCTATTTTCTGGTCACCAGCGCCATTGGCTCGCTGTATAAGATGAACGCCTCTATTTCCGGCGCGGAAGTCGGCTGTCAGGGTGAAGTGGGCGTGGCCTGCTCCATGGCGGCGGCCGGTCTGGCAGAGCTGCTGGGCGGTAGCCCGGAACAGGTTTGCATCGCCGCGGAAATCGGCATGGAACATAACCTTGGCCTGACCTGCGATCCGGTTGCCGGACAGGTGCAGGTGCCCTGCATCGAGCGTAACGCCATTGCCGCTGTGAAGTCGGTCAATGCGGCACGTATGGCGCTGCGCCGCACCAGCGAGCCGCGCGTCTGCCTCGACAAGGTTATCGAAACCATGTACGAAACCGGCAAAGACATGAATGCCAAATACCGCGAAACCTCTCGCGGCGGTCTGGCCATGAAAGTCTCCTGCGATTAATCCCTCTACGCCCCGTTTTGCGGGGCGTTTTCCGCTTTTCCCGTCGCCTCATGGCATCTCAGCGTTCACAGTGTTAGGCTTGCCCCGGGATTTCACCTAAGGGAGCGGGTTATGGCGGTACATCTGTTGATTGTTGACGCACTGAATCTTATTCGTCGTATTCACGCGGTACAGGGATCCCCCTGCGCGGATACCTGCCTGCACGCGCTGGAGCAGCTTATCGTTCATAGCCAGCCTACCCACGCGGTGGCGGTGTTTGACGACGAAGCCCGCAGCGACAGCTGGCGTCATCATCGGCTGCCGGACTATAAAGCCGGACGCGCCCCGATGCCCGAAACCCTTCATGATGAAATGCCCGCCCTGCGCGCCGCCTTTGAAAAGCGCGGCGTCCGCTGCTGGTCATCCCCTGGCGATGAAGCCGACGATCTGGCCGCTACCCTGGCAGTTAAAATCGCCGGGGCAGGACACGAGGCCACTATCGTCTCGACGGATAAGGGCTACTGCCAGCTGCTGTCCCCGACCATTCGTATTCGTGACTACTTCCAGAAGCGCTGGCTGGATGCCCCCTTTATTGCCGGCGAGTTCGGCGTCACGCCGCAGCAGCTGCCGGATTACTGGGGCCTTGCCGGTATCAGCAGTTCAAAGGTGCCGGGCGTGGCCGGGATCGGACCGAAAAGCGCCACCCAGCTGCTGACCCAGTTCCGTAACCTGGAGGAGCTCTACGCCGGGCTGGACCAGGTGCCGGAGAAGTGGCAGAAAAAGCTGGAAGAGCACCGGGAGATGGCGTTTATCTGTCGTGACGTTGCGCGACTGCAAACGGATCTGCAGCTGGACGGGAATCTGCAGCAGCTGCGGCTGGAAAGGGCTCTCTGACAAAGCGTTTTCTCTGTCACACGCCACGATAGATACGCTGTGGCCGCCCAACTTTACCCCGAACAATCTCTGTCAGTATGACGTGGCGACTCGCGCAATATTCCAGATAGCGTCTGGCCGTCGTTCGACTGATCGTCAACGCCTGCGCCACCGTTTCGGCCGTCTGGTGCGCATCGGGATCGGTGAACAACGCCTTCACGGCATCCAGCGTTAACGCATCAATGCCGACGGGCAGATCCACTTTAGGCTCACCGCGTGCGTACGCATTAAACATCTCGTCGATCTGCCGCTGGCTGGCGCTGTCATTCCCCGCCAGTATCGCTTTACGCTGACGGTACCGGACCAGCGTCTGCCCGAGGCGTTCATACGCAATCGGCTTGACGAGGTAATCAAAGGCTCCGCTACGCACGGCGTCAGACACCGTCTCCATATCGCTGGCGGCCGTGGTTAACACCACCCCGCCGGGATAACGTGAGCGCATGAGTTCATGCAGCAGGGTAATGCCTTTACCATCCGGCAGGTAGTTGTCCAGCAGGATAAGATCCGGCCTGAAGCGCTCTACGATCGTTCGCGCCTGCGCCAGATCGCCCGCCAGCCATATCTGGCCAAACCCGGGAATACGTCGAATATACTCCGCATGCATCTCTGCCAGCAGCGTTTCATCCTCTACGATCAAAAGGGTTAATGCTTCCATCATTGTTCTTTTTTCACTTTCGGAATGAAGATAGAAAACAGGGTGCCGCAGGGATCGTTATCTTCCAGCGTGATCGTCCCACCGCAGCGCCCCACATAAGAGGCAATAAGGTACAGACCGATGCCGTGTTCTCCCGGCTCATCGGTGCGGGTGCTGACACCCTGCTCAAATATTTTTTCGCACAGCGACTCCGGCACACCGCATCCCCGATCGGCAACCTCTATCACAACGTCGTCACCTTCATCACTCAGGAACAGTTCCACAACCCTGTTCTCTTGCGACGTATGCAGGCTGGCCTCGAAGGCATTATCCAGAAGATTACCGACGATTGCCGCAAATTCGGTGCTATCCAGCCCTTCCGGCAGTTGACGAAGCTGGCTGCCAGGAACAATCACCATACTCAGTCCCAGTTCACGCGCACGCTGAACCTTGCCATACAGCAAACCGGCAACCTGCCGGTCGGCAAATGCCTCGCGCAGGCTGTCGATAAGCGCCTGCTGCGTTTTTGCTTCCCCCTGAACCATCGCAATAACCCGATCGTACTCCTTCATTTGCAGCAGACCGTTTAGCGTCGACACCCAGTTTAGGTGCTCGTGCCGCAAGGTTCTCAGGCTCTCCACATACTGCTTGATTTGGGTCAACTGGGCATTGAGCGTGGCGATTTCATCTTTGCTGCGAAAGCTGATAATCGCTCCCAGCAGCTCCTCACCGGACAGAATGGGCTCACGGTTGGCAATCACGCTCAGTCCGTTGAAGTTGACGATGATATCCTGGCGTTTTTCCGCTATTTGCTCGGTAAAAAAATCAGCAGGCTTCACGACATCAGCAATCGGCGTTCCCGACCACTGCCTGCCCGTTGAAGAGAGTCCCAGCATTTTTCTGGCGCTGCGATTGATGGCGGTAATATTCCCCGCCGGATCCACCGCAATCAGCCCTTCATAGACCGAGCTGAAAAGCGCCTCCTGCTGACGCACGACCCGGGCAATCTGCTTCGGCTCCATGCCCAGCATCTGACGGCGAATATGGGCGGCAAAAAACCATGAGAGCAGCATCAGCACGACCAGCAGCAGAATAAACACCCCCGCCATCGGCAGCAGGAAATCAAGGCGCCAGCTGTCAATTTTACTGACCAGGTAACCCAGAGAGACGACGCCGATCACACGCCCATGATGGTCAAATATGGGTGTTTTAGCGCGCATCGCCATCCCCATAGAGCCCTCACCGCTGATAAAATAGCTTTCACCTTTCTCCAGCGCACCGGGTTTGGTGAACTGCATCGGATAACCAATTTTTTCGGCATTGGGATGGTAAAGGCGAACAGAATCGCGATCGCCGATGACAACATAGTCAAAATCCGTGTCGCTCTGAAACCGCTCAATAATGCCCGCCAGTCGCGCATAATCGCGGCCGTTAACGGCTGAAATGATGCTGTCGTTCGCCGCGATGATCTTAGCCTGATTCATCGCCATATCCCGTACATGCCGGGTTAAATAATCGCCGAAGCTCGCAGAGAAATATTGCGCCAGGGCGGTGATAGTACAGATGGAAAAAACCAAAATGAGCAGAAAAATCCGCAGTGGAAACGCAAGCTGCTGAAAGAAAGTGAACGGTTTTTTCTTTTCCTTTACACCCATCATTATTCCCCATCCATTACCACATCTACCCGACACTGCCATTATTATGGCAAGAGTCCCGTCACGAAACAGCCACACCACCAGCAATCGTTGAAAATACCCACCTGAATTTAATTAACCAAATTAAAACCATTAAACCAATTAAAACTACATAAGCCTTTGTGAAATAAGTCAAAAAATACAACAAAAACACCCCGTAGGATATCTACCGTCAGAGCAAGGTTGTCATGAACCCCATTAAACCCCTGACAAAAACAAGTTGTTATCATTTTTTTAAAATACACAACAAATGCAAGAAACAGGCAACAGAATATATTCACAGGATATATAAAACCATGTTTGGCAATAATGTCTTCACCTATGTAAAGCGCTCAGACAATATAAAGATGGCGGAGATCGCCTTTTTTCTGAAAGAGAACGCGTTAAGCGTCGATACCACCGTCGAGATCTTTATCACCATCAAACGCGACGACCGCCTTATCGCCTGCGGCGGAATTGCCGGGAATATCATTAAGTGCGTGGCGATTTGCGAATCCGTTCGCGGTGAAGGTCTGGCGCTGACGCTGGCGACAGAGCTGATTAATCTCGCGTGGGAAAGACACTGCACTCATCTTTTCATCTATACAAAAACTGAATATGAAGCCCTGTTTACACAGTGTGGCTTCAGCACCATCACCCGCGTGCCCGGGATCATGGTGCTGATGGAAAACAGTAAAACCCGCCTGAAGCGCTACGCCGACTCGCTGATAAAACACCGTCACGATGGAAAAAAAATCGGCAGTATCGTCATGAACGCGAACCCGTTCACCAACGGCCATCGCTATCTTATTCAGCAGGCGGCCATGCAGTGCGACTGGCTGCATCTGTTTCTGGTTAAAGAGGACACGTCTCGCTTTTCCTATGAAGACCGTCTGGAGCTGGTGCGCAAGAGCACAGCGGATATCCCTCGTTTAACGGTGCATCACGGTTCGGAATACATCATCTCCCGTGCCACCTTCCCCTGCTATTTCATTAAAGAGCAGAGCGTCATTAACCACTGCTATACGGAAATCGATTTAAAGATTTTCCGCCAGCATCTCGCCCCTGCTCTCGGTATTACCCACCGCTTTGTCGGGACTGAACCCTTTTGCGCCATCACCTCCCGGTACAACCGCGACATGCGCTTCTGGCTGGAAACACCCACGCTCGCCGCGCCGCCGATTGCCCTGGTGGAAATTGAGCGCCTCTGTTTCGGGGAAACGCCCATCTCCGCCTCCCTGGTCCGCAAGCTGCTGGTAAAAAAAGATCTCGCCTCTATCGCCCCGCTGGTGCCTGAAGCCACCCTGAACTATCTGCAGAAGATGCTCCGGCCCACGCCACAGGACGCGACAGACCATCAAAAAAACGCCGTATTAATCACAGGTGAATCATGAAAATAAACCAGGCTGCCGTCGCCGGTACACTTGAGTCAGGGGATGTGATGCTGCGTATCCTGCCGCTCGACACGCAGGACATTGATCTGCAAATCAACAGCAGCGTTGAGAAACAGTTTGGCGATGCCATTCGCGCCACCCTTCTGGACGTGCTCGCCCACCACGATATTCGCGGCGTGCAGTTAAATGTCGATGACAAAGGCGCTCTGGACTGCATTCTGCGCGCACGACTGGAGGCCCTTCTGGCGCGAGCCTGCGGTATTCCGGCGCTGCCGTGGGAGGATCGCTTATGATTTCCGCCTCCCTGCAACAGCGCAAATCCCGCCCGCGTCGCAGCATGCTGTTCGTTCCCGGCGCCAATGCCGCGATGGTCAGCAATGCGTTTATCTATCCGGCAGATGCGCTGATGTTCGACCTGGAAGACTCCGTCGCGCTGCGCGAAAAAGACACCGCACGCCGGATGGTCTATCACGCGCTGCAGCATCCTCTGTATCGCGAAGTGGAAACTATCGTGCGCGTTAACGCCCCTGACTCCGAATGGGGTATCAACGATCTGGAAGCGGTGGTTCGCGGCGGCGTCGACGTGGTACGCCTGCCAAAAACCGACACGGCGCAGGACGTTATCGCTATCGAAAACGAAATCCTGCGTATTGAGAATGCCTGTGGTCGCGAACCTGGCAGCACCGGCCTGCTGGCGGCCATCGAGTCGCCGCTGGGGATCACCCGTGCGGTGGAAATCGCTCACGCTTCGCAGCGTCTGATCGGTATTGCATTAGGTGCGGAAGACTACGTACGCAACCTGCATACTGAGCGCACGCCGGAAGGCACAGAGCTGCTGTTTGCCCGCTGCTCCATACTGCAGGCCGCCCGTTCTGCGGGCATTCAGGCCTTCGACACGGTCTACACGGATGCCAACAACGACGCCGGCTTTCTGCACGAAGCGGCCCACATCAAACAGCTGGGATTCGACGGCAAGTCGCTTATCAACCCGCGACAAATCGAGCTGCTGCACAACCTGTATGCCCCGACGCAACAAGAGGTGGATCACGCCTGTCTGGTGATCGAAGCCGCAGAGGCCGCCGCTCGCGAAGGACGAGGCGTGGTTTCCCTCAACGGCAGGATGGTCGACAGCCCGGTGATCGAACGCGCCCGTCTGGTGATCTCCCGTGCAGAACTTTCCGGCATCCGTGAAGAATAAGGCAAACACCATGACGCAAACAAAACGCGACAACAAGCTGTGCGCAAGTCTGGAAGACGCGATCCGTCGTTCTGGCCTGCGCGACGGGATGACGATCTCCTTCCACCACGCCTTTCGCGGCGGCGACCTGACGCTCAATCTGGTGATGGAGAGCATCGCTGAGATGGGATTTAAAAATTTGACCCTGGCCTCCAGCTCCCTCAGCGATTGTCATGCGCCGCTGGTCGAGCATATTCGTCAAGGCGTGGTCAGCCGCATCTACACCTCCGGCCTGCGCGGAGAGCTTGCCGAAGCGATCTCTCGCGGATTGCTGAGCGAGCCGGTACAGATCCACTCTCACGGCGGGCGTGTTCATCTGATACAGAGCGGCGAACTGAACATTGATGTAGCTTTTCTGGGGGTGCCGTCCTGCGATCCCTTCGGGAATGCTAATGGCTATACCGGCAGAGCGTGCTGCGGCTCCCTGGGCTACGCCAAAGTGGATGCGCAGAGCGCCAGACAGGTTGTACTGCTGACGGGACAGCTGCTTCCTTATCCCCATAATCCAGCCAGCATCGCGCAGGACCAGGTGGATTTGATTGTCGAGGTCGAACAGCCGGGCGACGCCGACAAAATCGGCGCAGACGCCACCCGTATGACCACCAACCCACGCGAGCTGCTGATTGCCCGCAAGGCAGCCGACGTCATTGTAAACTCGGGTTACTTCAAAGAGGGATTCTCCCTGCAGACCGGCACCGGAGGCGCATCGCTGGCGGTCACCCGCTTTCTTGAAGATAAGATGCGTAGCCGCAATATCCGTGCCGATTTCGCCCTCGGCGGTATTACCGCCACCATCGTCGATCTGCATGAAAAGGGGCTGATCCGCAAACTACTGGACGTGCAGAGTTTTGACCGTAACGCGGCGGAATCTCTGGCGCGTAATCCGAATCATATTGAGATCAGTGCTAACCAGTATGCCAACTGGGGATCCAAAGGCGCCTGCGTCGATCGTCTGGACGTCGTGGTTCTGAGTGCGCTGGAAGTGGATACCGGGTTTAACGTCAACGTACTCACCGGCTCCGACGGCGTGATCCGCGGCGCATCCGGCGGCCACTGCGATACCGCCGCCGCGGCAGCGCTCTCCATCATCGTCGCACCGCTGGTTCGCGGGCGCATTCCGACGCTGGTCGATAACGTTCTCACCTGCATTACCCCAGGTTCCAGCGTCGATATCCTGGTCACCGATCACGGTATTACCGTCAATCCGGCTCGCCCGGAACTGGCGGAACGTCTGAAAGAAGCCGGAATGAAAGTCGTGTCGATCGAATGGCTGCGCCAGCGTGCGCTGCAGCTCACCGGTGAACCTCGCCCCGTCGGATTTACCGATCGTTCAATCGCCGTGGTGCGCTACCGGGATGGATCGGTGATGGATGTCGTTTACCAGGTAAAGGAATAAGCCATGCGCTTACCCCCTGAGGAGGCCATCGGCCGCAACATCACCCTTGACGAACTGCTGGCCAGCCGGGATGCACGGCAGGCAAGCCAGGGTGACTGGCTTAAGCGCCACGCGGTGGCGCTGGTCTCCTTTACGGTGGTGGCGCCAGGCCCGGTAAAAGACAGCGCGCTGACTCGCCGGATTTTTAATTATGGCGCAGCGGCTTTGCATACCCTTGCAGGGAAACAGGGCTGGCCCGTTATGGCGCAAAGAGGGCTGGCTTCTGCCAGCGGCCCGGAAGGCCTGCTGGCTATTGCCGCCCCCGCCAGGGACATCAAGCTGGCGACCATCGCGCTTGAACAGTCTCATGCGCTGGGGCGTCTGTGGGATATCGATGTCCTCACCCCGGAAGGTGAAATCCTCTCACGCCGCCATTTCGCGCTTCCCGCCCGTCGCTGTCTGCTCTGCGAACAGAGCGCGGCGGCATGCGGGCGCGGAAAAACACACTCTCTTTCCAGCCTGCTTACTCGCATGGAGGCGTTGCTGCATGTTGCCGATCGTGACCTGGTTTTTAGCACATATTTCGCAGCTAAATCATTTCCATAATTATTAAAAAATCGATTCAGGAGAGTCACTTATGTCTGTAGCCAAAGGTAGTATCTGGAAGTTACTGGCCCCATTGATAGTGATGGGCGTTATGTTCCTTATTCCCGTTCCTGACGGTATGCCACCACAGGCCTGGCACTATTTCGCCGTTTTCGTGGCGATGATTGTCGGCATGATTCTGGAGCCCATTCCGGCAACCGCGATAAGCTTTATTGCCGTCACCATTTGCGTTATCGGAAGCAATTACCTGTTGTTTGATGCCAAAGAGCTGGCCGACCCTGCTTTTAACGCCGGTAAGCAGGCGCTGAAGTGGGGCCTGGCGGGTTTCTCCAGCACCACCGTCTGGCTGGTGTTCGGCGCGTTTATCTTCGCACTGGGCTATGAAGTCACCGGCCTTGGGCGTCGTATCGCGCTGTTTATGGTGAAATTCATGGGTAAACGTACCCTGACGTTGGGCTATGCGATTGTGATCATCGACATTTTACTGGCGCCGTTCACGCCCTCTAACACCGCCCGTACCGGCGGGACCGTATTCCCGGTAATTAAAAACCTGCCGCCGCTGTTCAAATCGTTCCCGAACGATCCGTCCTCCCGACGCATTGGCGGTTACCTGATGTGGATGATGGTGATCAGTACCAGCCTGAGCTCTTCGATGTTCATCACCGGCGCGGCACCGAACGTGCTGGGTCTGGAATTCGTGAGTAAAATCGCGGGCGTAAATATTAGCTGGGCACAGTGGTTTCTGAGCTTCCTGCCGGTTGGGATTATTTTGCTGATCGTCGCCCCGTGGCTCTCGTACATTCTCTATAAACCTGAAATCACGCACAGTGCGGAAGTGGCAACCTGGGCCAATGACGAACTGAAAACGATGGGACGTCTGACGCGCAAGGAGTCGACACTTATTGGCCTGGTGCTGTTGAGTTTAGGGCTGTGGGTATTCGGCGGCAGCGTGATTAATGCCACCGCCGTCGGGCTGCTGGCCATTTCGCTGATGTTGGCGCTGCATGTGGTGCCGTGGAAAGAGATTACCCGCTATAGCAGCGCCTGGAACACGCTGGTCAACCTCTCCACCCTGGTGGTCATGGCAAACGGCCTGACCCGATCCGGATTTATCGACTGGTTCGCCAATACCATGAGCACCCACCTGGAAGGTTTCTCACCTGACGCCACGGTTATCGTACTGGTGCTGGTGTTTTACTTTGCCCATTACCTGTTCGCCAGCCTTTCGGCGCACACCGCCACCATGCTGCCGGTGATTCTGGCCGTCGGCAAAGGCATTCCCGGCATTCCCATGGAGCAGCTGTGTATTCTGCTGGTGCTGTCGATCGGGATTATGGGTTGCCTGACGCCGTATGCCACCGGTCCCGGGGTCATCATCTATGGCTGTGGATATGTGAAATCCAAAGACTACTGGCGTCTCGGTGCCATCTTTGGGGTGATCTTTATTACCCTGCTGCTGCTGGTGGGCTGGCCAATTCTGGCGCTCTGGAACTAAGCGGGGAAAACATCAGCAGGCTTTGCGACATGAATACTGTCGCAGAGCCTGGTCTTTCAGATGGGATTAGCGTTCGTCGCGACGCCCGCCCACCGCCGCCCACAGGCGACGCACGTGAACCGTCACTTCTTCGCGATCGTGGTACAGCTGGCGCGCCTGGATCTGCGCGTTGATACCGTGCTCGTCCAGCTGGGCCTGGATATAGGCCAGATTCTGGGACAGCTCTTCATAGCGCTTTTTCATCGGCAGCTTAAGGTTGAAGATGGTTTCGCGGCACCAGCCGTTTACCAGCCACTGGGCCATCAGCGCCGAGACTTTGGCCGGTTTCTCGACCATATCGCAGACCATCCACGAAATATTGTTGCGGGTCGGACGATAGCGGAAACCGTCTTCGCGCAGCCAGGTCACCTGGCCGGTGTCCATCAGGCTCTGAGCCATCGGGCCGTTATCCACGGAAGAGACCCACATATTGCGTTTCACCAGCTGATAGGTCCAGCCGCCGGGACAGGCCCCGAGATCGACCGCGTACATGCCGTTCGCCAGACGCTCATCCCACTCGTCCGCCGGAATAAAGACGTGAAACGCCTCTTCCAGCTTCAGGGTGGAGCGGCTTGGCGCATCCGCAGGGAAGCGAAGACGCGGAATGCCCATATAGAACGGGGAGTTGTTATTCGAGTACGAATACCCGGTATAGCAGCAGCCCGGGGCGATAAAGAACAGATGCACCACGGGACGCTTCACCGTTTCATAGTTTGCCAGCACGCCCGCACCGCGCAGGGCGGCACGCAGCGGCACGGTAAACTTACGGCAGAACTTCATCAGCTCTTTGCTTTCGTTGGTGTCCGCGACTTCAACGCGCAGATCGCCGCCTTTCTCTACCACGCCCAGCAGCATGCCAAGGATCGGCGTAATGCGGTCTTCCGGGGGGAGATCGCGCAGCAGTTCACCGGCAACAAACATCTGGCGGGCAAACACCAGCGAGCTGAACGGCAGGTCACGCGCCAGTTTATCGGCCTCGTCCTGCTGGTAGCATTCGAAAATCACATAGCCGCTGTTATCTTTGACCCGCGCAAAACCAAACACCTCAAGGCGTGCGGCCTTATCGGTAATTTCCGCGGCGCACTCTTTCTCAAACCCCGGGCGACAATATAAAACCAGCTTATTCATGAACAACGCCCTTACGTTTCAGACGGATAGCACCAATTAACATTAAACCCCATCCGACAAGGAAGCAGACGCCGCCGACCGGCGTGACAAACGCCCACAGGCGCAGATGGGAGAGCGCGAGGCAATAAAGGCTGCCGCTAAACAGCACGGTGCCGAGCGCGAGAAATACACTGCTCCAGTAAAACCAGATGCTGATGCGTCGCTGCATGGCGACGGCCAGGCCAAAGATGGCAAGGGTATGGAACGCCTGGTACTCAAGACCGGTCTGGATCCAGCCCATCTCTGCCGCGCCCATCGACTTGCTTAATACGTGCGCGCCGAAGGCACCCAGCGCAACAAAAATAAAGCCACTTATCGCGGCGAAAATCAGCATGAAACGGCTGGTCATGTGGGTATCCTAAAAATTGAATGAGTTATTGTTCGTAGCGGAAGCGAAACTTTTCCTGCTCGCTGGCCGCTTTCGCCAGGATCCATTGCCGAAAGGCGGCTATTTTACCCAGTTCTGCCTGACTGTCATGACAAACCAGATAAAATGCATTCTTGCTGACCAGCACGTCGTTAAACGGGCAGACCAGACGCCCGGCTTCGATTTCCGTCTGGGCCATCACATTATTGGCCAGCGCCACGCCCTGCCCGTGAATCGCGGCCTGCAACACCATCGCGCTGTGGCTAAAAATCGGCCCCTGCTGCACATTGATATGACTGAGACCCAGCTGGCGCGTATAAGTTTGCCAGTCGCGACGGGAAGCATCGTGTAGAAGGGTATGCTGCGCCAGATCCGCCGGCATTTTTAGCGGCTTATCGCCGGTCAGCAGCAGCGGCGAGCACACCGGCAGCAGATATTCGGCGTACAATTTTTCGACTCTCAGCCCCGGCCAGTTTCCCCGACCGTAAAAAATCGCCACGTCGACATCATCGGCGAGTTTGTCTTCTTCGCGGTCCACGGCCTGAATTCGCACGTCGATTCCCGGATAAGCTGAGTTAAAGCTAGTGAGGCGTGGGACCAGCCAGTGAATGGCAAAGCTCGGCAGTAAACTGACGGTTAATGCCCCCCTGGCGCTGCGCGACTGGAGTTTACGCGTCGCCTCGGTTAATTGCGAAAAGATCTCTTTGATATCGAGGAAATAGCTCTGCCCTTCCTCGGTTAACAGCAGGGAACGATTGCGACGTCGGAACAGCTTAAGCCCCAGAAAGTCTTCCAGAGACTTGATTTGGTGGCTTACTGCGGCCTGTGTCACAAATAGCTCATCGGCCGCACGCGTAAAACTTAAATGGCGGGCTGCGGCATCAAATACACGTAATGCGTTGAGAGGAGGTAATCGCTTCGACATGGTTATCAGGCTTAGATGTTAATACCATTTAACAAAGGGGAAACAATGCGTAACCCATTAGTTTTTTTTATCTGAGCCATTATAATTTGTCCGTTGAGGAACTACCAGCAAATACCTATAGTGGCGGCACTTCCTGAGCCGGAACGAAGAGCTTTTTTCGGAATGCGTGTTCTGATGGGCTTTTGGCTTACGGTTGTGATGTTGTGTTGTTGTGTTTGCAATTGGTCTGCGATTCAGACCACGGTAGCAACGCTACCCTTTTTCACTTCCTGTACATTTACCCTGTCTGTCCATAGTGATTAATGTAGCACCGCAAATTGCGGTGCTTTTTTTTCGCCTGAAATCCGGGTTAGTTTTTCAGTTCGACCATTTCTTTCACGTCGGTGCGGTTGATCTGCTGTTTATTACCGTTGGCATCGGTATAGGAGATCATCCCGGTTTCATCATCGGTTTTAGGTTTCCCGTCGGAGACGATTGTCCGTCCATCATTGGTATGCATGACGTAGTTAGGGCTTGAGCAGGCGCTCAGGGCAAAGGTCAGCATACAGGCAGAGATAATTGCGGCAGTCTTTTTCATGATTTTTTCTCCGTTTAGCAATAAATGCTATGTAAACCTCGTTTGGTAACAGGCTACAACATTTACCTGACACTCTTCAGGATAACCTGCTTTCAGAAACCTGACGGCATAAACAGACAATTCCGAGGGACAATCCGCCCTTGCCCCGCCGTAAAAATTGCGCGACGATCTGCCTCATTGCCATGAGGAACCCCATGAACGCATTCAATCCCGCGCACTTCCGCGCGCAGTTTCCGGCCCTGGCCGACGCCGGTGTCTATCTGGATAGCGCCGCCACCGCCCTGAAACCGCAGGCGGTGATTGACGCTACCGCCAAATTTTACAGCCTGAGCGCCGGTAACGTGCACCGCAGCCAGTTTGTCGAAGCTCGTCGCCTGACCGCGCGCTATGAAGAGGCCCGTGAACGCGTCGCGGCGCTGCTTAATGCCCCGGACGGACAGGATATCGTCTGGACGCGAGGCACCACCGAAGCCATTAATATAGTGGCCCAGTGCTATGCCCGCCCGCGCCTGCAGCCCGGAGATGAAATTATCGTCAGCGAAGCCGAGCACCACGCGAACCTGGTGCCCTGGCTAATGGTTGCCGAACAGACCGGCGCACGGGTCGTCAAACTGCCTCTGAACGCCAGCCGTCTGCCGGACGTCGAGCGGCTCTCTTCGCTTATCACCCCGCGCAGCCGCATTCTGGCGCTGGGCCAAATGTCCAACGTGACCGGCGGCTGTCCGGATCTGGCCCGGGCCATTTCACTCGCCCACGCGGCCGATATGGTGGTGATGGTCGACGGCGCTCAGGGTGCGGTGCATTTCCCTGCCGACGTTCGGAAGCTGGATATCGACTTCTACGCCTTCTCCGGCCACAAACTGTATGGCCCCAACGGTATCGGCGCGCTTTATGGCAAACGCGAACTGCTGGAGCAGATGACGCCCTGGATGGGCGGCGGGAAGATGATCACTGAAGTGACCTTTGACGGCTTTAAAACCCAGCCGGTGCCTTACCGCCTTGAGGCGGGCACGCCCAACGTGGCAGGCGTGATCGGCCTGAGTGCCGTACTGGAATGGCTGGAAGAAACCGATATCGCCCAGGCCGAAAGCTATAGCCGTAGCCTCGCAACCCTGGCAGAAGAAGAGCTGGCAAAACGCCCAGGTTTCCGCTCCTTCCGCTGCCAGGATTCGAGCCTGCTCGCCTTCGATTTTGCCGGTATTCATCATAGCGATATGGCGACCCTGCTGGCGGAGTATGGCATTGCCCTGCGCGCCGGCCAGCACTGTGCCCAGCCGCTGCTGGCGGCCCTGGGCGTTAGCGGGACCCTGAGGGCTTCCTTCGCACCTTATAATACCCGCGCCGATGTGACCGCCCTGATCGACGCCGTCGATCGTGCCCTCGCTCTGCTGGAGGACGCATGATCCTGCACCCGTTTGGCACCACCATCACCGACACGACGCTGCGCGACACCTTTGCCCCACTGAAGCAGTGGGAAGAGAAGTATCGCCAGCTGATCCTGCTGGGTAAACAACTCCCGTCCCTGGCGGAAGACGATAAGGCCCGGGCGCAAGAAATCCCCGGCTGTGAAAACCGGGTCTGGCTGGGGTATCAGGTCGGGGATAACGGTGCGCTGCACTTCTTTGGCGACAGCGAAGGCCGGATTGTGCGCGGTCTGCTGGCGGTATTGCTGACCGCCGTAGAGGAAAAAACTGCCGATACGCTGCTGGCAGGCGACCCGCTGGCGCTGTTCGACGAGCTTGGCCTGCGCGGCCAGCTCAGCGCCTCACGCAGTCAGGGACTGGCGGCGCTGGCCGATGCGGTACAACAGTTTGCGCGTCAGGCTCAGGCCTGACGGGACGCTTTCGCCATCATTTTCTTCAGGGCGTGGGAAACGGCAATAAAGCCGAAGCTTGCGGTGACCATCGTCGCCGCGCCAAAACCTGAGGCGCAGTCCATCCGCTTTGGCCCCTCGGCGGTGCTTTTCATGGCGCAGACGGAGCCATCCGCCTGCGGATAAACCAGCGCTTCGGTCGAGAAAACGCAGTCCACGCCCAGCTTGCCCTTACTGTTTTTCACCACGCCAAAATCGCTTTTCAGACGCTCGCGCAGCTTGGCCGCCAGCGGATCCTGGATGGTTTTCGCCAGATCGCTGACCTGGATTTGCGTCGGGTCAATCTGCCCGCCCGCGCCGCCGGTGGTCACCAGCGGGATCTTATAGCGGCGGCAATACGCGATCAGCGCCGCCTTCGGCCTGACGCTGTCGATGGCGTCAATCACATAGCTAAAGCCGCGGCTAAGATACTCCGCCACGTTATCCACGGTGACAAAATCATCAATAATAGTGACCTGGCACTCGGGATTAATCTGCCGGATACGATCGGCCATCACTTCCGCTTTCGCCACGCCGACGGTTTCGCGCATGGCGTGGATCTGACGGTTAGTGTTGGTGACGCAAACATCGTCCATATCGATAAGCGTAATCGCCCCGATCCCGGTACGCGCCAGGGCTTCTGCCGCCCAGGAGCCCACGCCGCCGATGCCCACCACGCAGATATGCGACTGCGCGAAAAGCGACAGCGCCTCTTCACCATATAATCGCGCCGTGCCGCCGAAACGCTGGCGCCAGGCGTCGCTGATTACCACAGACATAGAACCTCAGAATGAAAAAGGGTGAGGCGCTGGCCTCACCCTGTCACTCTCCCCATCGGGAGAAGATGAACAGAAACGGTCGTCAGAATAGCATAATCAGCCGCTAAAGACGTTACCGGTGCCGGGGGCCGTTTTCAGGATCCAGACCCGTCCGTAGTGGTTATACCAGCCCGCACGATGACCTGCATCCGGGCCAATGCCCTGATAAATATCGAAGTGCTGGCCTTTAATCGCGCCACCCACGTCCAGCGCAACCATCAAACGCAGCTCGTACTGGCCGTTAAATTTACCGTTATTATCCAGCAGCGGGACTTCCGCCAGTAGCGTGGTACCTGCAGGCACGATGCTGCGATCGGAGGCCACAGAGGCGCGACCGATCAGCGGTACGGCGCTGGCGCCTTTTACCGGTGCCCAGGACTGCGGTTTAAAGAAGACAAAGGAGGCGTTCTGCTCCAGCAGTTCGCGCACCTCGGCTTCGCTGTGCTTTTCGCCCCACTCGCGGATGGCCTGCATCGACATATCTTCACGCTTCACCTCGCCCCGGTCGATCAGCACTTTGCCGATACTGCTGTAAGCGTGGCCGTTCTTCCCGGCATAGCTAAAGAAGTTGAGTGGGCTGCCGTCACCGAAGTCGATATAGCCGCTGCCCTGCACGTCCATAATGAAGTTATCCATCAGGGAGTTGCTGTACGCGAGGATATAGCTGTCGCTGAGCGCCCCGGAATAGATAGCCGCACGCGACGGCAGACGCCCGCGCTTGGACGGCATAGCGTAAATCGGATACTGGAATGCACCCTGACGGGTGTGACGCGCCTGAATGACCGGGGTGTAATAGCCGGTAAACTGAACGTTACCGTAGTTATCCGCACCTTCCATCTGCCAGGCGTCAATGCCGAACTGGCGCATGTTGCGGGTATCGCCCCCGGCGCGCAGCCAGTCCTGTACCGCATTAAAGACCTGGCTCTGGCCATTATAAAGACGTGGTGACGCGCTGCGGACCTGGCTGACCTGCTCGGCAAAATCCCCGGCGTTGATCGGCGCCCCGACCGCCTCAGGCTGGTTCACCAGCGAGAAGGGTTGATTAAACTTGCCGTCTTTATATTGCTGACCGCGATCGGTCGGCTTTGAGGTGCAGGCAGCCAGTACGGCTACAACCGCGCCCGTGAGAAGATACTTCGCCCAACGTGCTTTCATGGTTCTCGTCTTATGCTTACCCGTATGCGTGCTGAAGATAACAAACCCCCCGGCCGATTTAAATGCGCAACGGCGCCCTTACGCAACCTTACGCACAATACGTATGATAAATAATCGTTTCTGTTACTTTTTACGCTATCTATTATGAATATGCTGGAACCGGCAAAAAAAAGGTTGCATCAAAAAGTTAGCAGAGTATAGTGCGCATCCACGGACGCGGGGTGGAGCAGCCTGGTAGCTCGTCGGGCTCATAACCCGAAGGTCGTCGGTTCAAATCCGGCCCCCGCAACCAATTAAAATCTGAAGAAGTAGTTTACATGATGGAAGTGTAAACAGCTTTATACGAGTAGTTCGATTCACAGCAAGGCGGCGACGCAGCTGTGGAGCGAAATACGAAGTATAAATACGGACGCGGGGTGGAGCAGCCTGGTAGCTCGTCGGGCTCATAACCCGAAGGTCGTCGGTTCAAATCCGGCCCCCGCAACCAATACAATCTGAAGATGCTCGTTTACACGATGGAAGTGTAAACATACGGACGCGGGGTGGAGCAGCCTGGTAGCTCGTCGGGCTCATAACCCGAAGGTCGTCGGTTCAAATCCGGCCCCCGCAACCAACACAATAAGCACCTTAACGGGTGTTTTTTTGTATCTGCGTTTCCTGAAACCCCACATCATACCCAAAAAGAAAGGCGCTTCTCAGCACCCTTCTTCTGTTACCCGCGTCTTGCCAACGTTGCCCCATCGGCAAAGTAGGCTTTAATTCCCGCCAGAATCGACTCGGCCACTTCCTGCTGGAATTTGGCGGTCTTAAGCTTGCGCTCCTCTTCGACGTTACTGATAAATGCCGTTTCGACGAGGATCGACGGAATATCCGGCGCTTTCAGCACCGCAAAGCCCGCCTGCTCGACCTGGTTTTTATGCAGGCTGTTGACCCTGCCCAGACGACCCAGCACCGACTTACCAAACTTCAGGCTGTCGTTGATAGTCAGGGACTGGACCATATCGAACATGGTGTGGTCGAGATAGCGGTCGCCGCTTTTACTCACCCCACCGATAAGGTCGGCGGCGTTCTGGGTTTCCGCCAGGTATTTCGCTGCGGTACTGGTCGCGCCGCGCGTGGAGAGCGCAAATACCGACGAGCCGTGCGGCTGGCGGGTAGCGAAGGCATCCGCGTGAATCGAAATAAACAGATCCGCACGCTGCTTCTGGGCCTTGGCGACGCGCACCTTCAACGGAATAAAGACATCCTCGTTGCGCGTCATATAGGCCTTCATATTGCCTTCTTTTTCGATAAGCGCTTTCAGGCGACGGGCGATTTGCAGCACCACGTCTTTCTCCCGCGTTTTGTACTTACCGATAGCGCCGGGATCTTCGCCCCCGTGGCCCGGATCGAGCATGATAACAATAGGTCGGTCGCGCCCGGCTTTACCCGGCTGTGGCCCGCTGCTGGCAGGCGGCAGCTCTTTATCGAGGTTGCCCTTGTTGTAGTCTTCCAGCAACGCCAGGAGCGGATCCTGTTCGTTTGATCCATTCAGGGGATAGAGATCCATCACCAGACGCTCTTTAAACTCGGCGACCGGCGCCAGTGAGAACAGCTGCGGCGCAACGTTCTGCTTTAATTCAAAGACCATGCGAACGGTTTGCGGATCGAATTGACCCACGCGAGCTGACTTAATAAAGGGATCGTCGGCGCGCACCTGAGCCCCGACGCCTTTCAGCACCGAGTTAAGATTAACGCCCTCAATGTCCACCACCAGACGGTCTGGATTGCTGAGCGTAAACTGGCGATATTTCAGCAGCCGATTAGACTCAAGCGTGACGCGCGTATAGGTTGACGCAGGCCAGACACGCACGGCCACCACCTGGCTGACGGCGGCCAGACCGACCTGACTCACGCCTAATAACCACATCGCGCCTGCCCCCTGTAATAGACGACGGCGGCTTAATGGTGAGCTGGATCCAGACATGCCTCTCCCGAGCAATAAAATTAATGACTCAACTAAAACGACAAATTGACCAAAAACTTTAACGAATGACGCATATTCTGTCATCTATAAAAGCGTAAACATTCATATGTCTGCGCAATTCACAGGGATAAGAATGTTGTGGTAAATCAAAATTTGTACTTGCACCCGTACGCAGAAAAGAATAAAAATACACAAATTACGAATAAACATGCATTAAGGGGCTTGCCGTGGTGAAGGAACGTAGAACCGAACTGGTAGAGGGATTCCGTCATTCTGTTCCCTATATTAATACCCATCGGGGAAAGACGTTTGTCATCATGCTTGGCGGCGAAGCGATTGCCAACCATAATTTCTCAAGCATTGTCAATGACATAGGGCTTCTTCACAGCCTGGGCATCCGCCTGGTGCTGGTCTACGGTGCCCGACCGCAGATTGATGCCAATCTGGCAAGCAACCATCACGAGCCGATTTACCACAACCATATTCGCGTGACGGACGCCAGAACCCTTGAACTGGTTAAGCAGGCAGCCGGACAGCTGCAGCTGGATATTACCGCCCGTCTGTCGATGAGCCTGAACAACACCCCGCTGCAGGGCGCGCATATCAACGTGGTCAGCGGTAACTTTATTATTGCGCAGCCGCTGGGCGTCGAGGACGGCATTGACTACTGCCACAGCGGCCGTATCCGTCGTATCGATGAAGAGGCCATTCATCGCCAGCTGGACAGCGGTGCTATCGTCCTGATGGGCCCGGTTGCCGTCTCGGTGACCGGTGAAAGCTTTAACCTGACCTCGGAAGAGATTGCCACCCAGCTGGCGATCAAACTGAAGGCAGAAAAAATGATTGGCTTCTGCTCCTCTCAGGGCGTGACCAACCGCGAAGGCAATATTGTCTCAGAGCTGTTCCCCAACGAGGCCCAGGCCAGAGTGGAAGAGCTGGAAGCCGAAGGCGATTACCACTCCGGCACCGTGCGTTTCCTGCGCGGGGCGTTTAAAGCCTGCCGCAGCGGCGTACGTCGCAGCCACCTGATTAGCTATCAGGAGGATGGCGCGCTGCTGCAGGAACTCTTTTCCCGCGACGGTATCGGTACCCAGATTGTGATGGAGAGCGCCGAGCAGATCCGCCGCGCCACCATTAATGATATCGGCGGGATCCTTGAGCTGATCCGCCCTCTGGAAGAACAGGGCATCCTGGTGCGTCGCTCCCGCGAACAGCTGGAGATGGAGATCGATAAGTTCACCATCGTCCAGCGCGATAATCTGACCATCGCCTGTGCCGCGCTCTACCCATTCCCGGAAGAGAAAATCGGCGAAATGGCCTGCGTGGCGGTCCACCCGGACTACCGCAGCTCGTCGCGTGGGGAAGTGCTGCTGGAGCGCATTGCGCTTCAGGCGCGTCAGATGGGGCTGGAGAAGCTGTTTGTTCTGACGACCCGCAGCATTCACTGGTTCCAGGAGCGCGGTTTTACCCCGGTGGATATCGACTCGCTGCCGGAAAGCAAAAAAGAGATGTACAACTATCAGCGCCGCTCTAAGGTGCTGATGGCTAACCTGAGCTAACCGCCTGCCCCTCGCCGTCGAGGGGCCACGCTTATTCCATCCCGGTAAAAAATGCCGCCAGGCCGCTGCGTCGCTGCGTGCGGGTCGCGATAGCCTGAGCCAGGATCTGCGGATCGGCATACAGCGACAGCTGACGCCGGGCGCGGGTAATCGCGGTGTAGACTAACTCGCGGGTCACCACCGGCGTGCGCTGTGACGGCAGGATCAACGCGGCATGGTCAAACTCAGACCCCTGCGACTTATGCACCGTCATCGCCCAGGTCGTATCATGTTCCGGCAGACGGCTGGGCTGCACCGACTTAATGGTGCCGTCGGCCAGCGGGAACCAGACCCGCAGCCCCTGGCCACGATCCAGCGCAATCCCGATATCACCGTTATATAAGCCCAGGGCGCTGTCGTTACGGGCAATCATTACCGGACGACCTTCATACCAGCGACTGTGGCGAGGCAGATAGATCTTACGCTTGCGCTGGAGCTGCTGCTCAAGCTGAGTATTCAGGCCGCTTACGCCCCAGGGGCCTTCGCGCAGGGCGCAAAGTAGCTGAAACTCCCCGAAAGCGGCCAGCAGTGACTCTGGCGATGCGCGCTCGCGCAGCAGGCTCAGATAGCGATCGTAGCCCCTTTCAGCGGCATCCAGCATCGCCTGATACGCTTCGGTGGTTTGTAGAGACTGTCGGGTGATATCGCTATAGCCATGGGCGAAGACCGCCTCCAGGCCCTTTTTATCCCCCCGGTTCACCGCCGCCGCCAGCTGACCGATGCCCGACTGGCTGCCGAAGCGATAGCTTTTTTGCAGCAGGCAGAGACTGTCGCGCAGCGATCCGGCCACGCTCCCCTCACCGGCTGGAACGGTCGCGCCGGTCAGGCGGCTCAGCTCGGCGGCACGCGCTGGCGTATAGCCGGCGCCGGCCCAGGCGCAGATATCGCCCAGCACGGCACCGGCTTCGACGGAGGCCAGCTGATCCCGGTCGCCGAGGAAAATCACCCTGCCGTGCGGCGGAAGGGCGTCAATCAGACGCGCCATCATCGGCAAGTCGATCATCGAGGCTTCATCGACCACCAGTACATCAAGGTGGAGTGGGTTACCCGCGTGATAGCGCATCCGCTGGCTACCGGGCTGTGCGCCCAGCAGGCGGTGCAGCGTTCCGGCATCCGTCGGCAGCATCGCCTTTTGTGCCTCATTCAGGTTTAGCTGCCGTAACGCACCGCCGAGAGACTCGCTTAAGCGGGCGGCCGCTTTACCGGTCGGTGCCGCCAGGCGAATACGACAGCGGCTCTCACCGGCCATATGGATCAACGCCGCCAGCAGTTTTGCCACGGTCGTAGTTTTACCCGTCCCTGGCCCGCCGGAGATCACCGCGATACGTCGGGTCAGGGCGACCGCTGCGGCCACTTTCTGCCAGTCAACCTCTTCGCTCTGCGGGAACAAGTCGGCCAGCGTCTGCGTCAACAGCGCTTCATCCTGGATCAGAGGTGCGTTAGCCTCGCTGAAAAAGCGGGCCACCACCTGCTCGTTATGCCACATCCGGTTCAGGTAGAGACGATCATCGCGCAGGATCAGCGGCGTCGCACCTTCCCCGTCACTGACCGCAGGCGATGCCATCAGCTGCGCCAGCCAGCCGTCGGCGTCGCCCGCCGCGGCAAACAGCTGCTGTTCGGCCTCTTTTGCCAGGCCGCTCAGCGAATCGTCCGGTACCAGACGAGACAGCGGCAGACACACATGCCCTTCCCCCGCATCGCGGCTGACCAGCGCCGCCGCCAGCATCACGGCGGGTTCATTTTCTTCCGCCACCATCATGGCGAACTGTGCATCCAGCGGACGCAGCAGCCTGTGCTGGACCGCATCCTGTAACAGCCTGTGCATCGACATTACGCCACCTCCTGTGCAGCACCGGCAAAGAGCGCGTCCAGTTCGTCAATTAACCGCACGTCCGGCCGGGTGGTAAAGATCCCCTGCCCCGGCGCAGCATGATCGATGCCGCGCAGAAACAGATAGATCACGCCGCCGAAGTGCTGCTGATAGTCATAGTCCGCCAGGCGATGGCGTAAATAGCGGTGCAGCGCCAGGCTATAAAGCTGGTACTGCAGTTCATATCGGTGGGACTGCATCGCCTGAGCCATCGCCGTTTCCGTGTAAGCCTCGCTGTTCTCGCCCAGCCAGTTAGATTTGTAATCCAGCAGGTAGTAGCGGCCATTGTGGCGGAAAACCAGGTCGATAAAGCCCTTTAGCATCCCGCGCACCTGCTGAAAATCCAGCGTCGGACAGCCCGCCGAGAGCGGATCGTAACGCCGGGTCAGCGCATCAAGCGCCGCTGCGTCCAGGGGGGCGCTGATAGGCAGATAAAACGCCATCTCGACCTGTTTATCCCGCCCGCCAAGCTGGCTAAGCGACACGCCGCTATCGCCCAAAGGCGCTTCCAGGACCGTCTGCACCCAGCGACTCAGCACCGGCTGCCAGTGCGCGTCATAGCCGCCCTGCTGTAGTTTTTCCAGCATCCAGGCCTCGTCAACCGGCTGGGTAAAATCAAGTTCTTCAAAAAGGCCGTGCAAAAAGGTGCCCGGCGATGCGCCGCGAGGGAACTGATGGGGCGTGAGTTCCGGCTCCGGCACCACCTCGCCAACGCCTGCAGCGTCAATATCCAGACGCGGGAGTAAATCCTGGGCAATGGCATGCCCCTGCTGCTGCAGCCCGGAGTAACTGGTCACCCGCCAGTCATCCCGCAGGGTGCGCGTGACCTGACGGGCACTCAGGGCAGGCAGGGTTTCACCCGGCGGCTGCCAGCGCGTATTATCCGCTGCGGGCGGTGTTTCCAGCACGATATGCTGCCCACAAAGCTGGCCCAGGCTGGCCGCCAGCCCGCTGGCATCCTGCGGCTCACCTTTCTGAATCAGGCGACCGAGAGCACTATGGTGGAAATCACTGTCCGCCGGTTTATCGCTGCGGCGACTGGTCAGGGGCGCAATACCGAGGCTACAGTGCCAGATGGCGCGGGTTAGCGCCACGTACAGCAGACGCAGATCCTCCGCCAGTCGCTCGGCCTCCGCCAGCTCAATACTCTCTTCGGATCCCGACAGATCCAGCATCGCCTCAAAGGTTTTCCGGTCATGGTAGAGCGCCTGATCCTGCTTGCGGAAGCGGGCAATAAAGGGTAGCCAGACCAGGGAGTACTCCAGCCCCTTAGATTTGTGGATCGTGACGATCTGCACCAGATGACGATCGCTTTCGAGACGCATCTGCTGGCTGCTGGCGCTGGTGTCCGGGTCGGCAATACGTTGCGACAGCCAGCGCACCAGAGCGTGTTCGCTCTCAAGCGAGGCCGCCGCTTCCTGCAGCAGTTCGCTGATATGCAGGATATCCGTCAGACGACGTTCGCCACCCGCCGTAGCCAGCAGGTTCTCGGCAATACGTCGGGTCGTCATCAGCGCACGCAGCATCGGCATCACGCCGCGCTTTTGCCACTGCTGGCGGTAACCAACAAACTCCTCGACCACCGCATCCCAGGCATTTTCGTCCTGGTTCAGCGCCTCAAGATCCTGCGCATTCAGCCCCAGCATACTGGTCGCCAGCGCGCTACGCAGCGTGCCTTCATGCTCCGGGGTCAATACCGCCTGCAGCAGCCACAGCATCTCCTGCGCCTCTGGCGTGGTAAAGACGCTGTCGCGATTTGAGAGATAGACGGACGGTATCCCCAGCGCATAGAGCGCATCGCGGATCTGCGCCGCTTCCTGGCGGCTGCGCACCAGCACCGTAATATCGGAGGCCTGCACAGGACGGGATTTATCCCCGCGCCACAACAGCGCCTTGCCCTGCTGCCCGGCGCTGAGCCAGTCGCGGATCTGACCCGCGCACAGCCCGGCCATAAAGCTCTGATAATCACCGGAGCCGACGCCTTCGCCCGGCATCAGCCAGAGGCTCATGGCCGCCTGCGTCTCGCCGTCAATCTCAAAGCGCAGACCGCTGTTTTTCTCTGCGGGTTTAACGGGCCAGAAGGGAATATCGCGGAACATAAAGGCGTTATCCATCTGGCTGAACAGCGTGTTTACCCCTTCGACCACGCCAGGAGCCGAGCGCCAGTTGGTGTCCAGCGTATAGTGAGCGCTGACATCGCCGCGCGCCTTCATATAGGTAAAGATATCCGCGCCGCGAAAGGCGTAGATCGCCTGTTTCGGGTCGCCAATCAGCAGCAGGGCGGTGTCCGGCTGGCGGTGCCAGATGCGGCGGAAAATACGGTACTGCTGTGGGTCGGTATCCTGAAATTCATCGATCATCGCTACAGGAAAACGCTGGCGGATGGCGGCGGCCAGTGCCTCACCGCTGGCGCTGCGCAGCGCCTGATCCAGCCGACTCAGCATATCGTCAAAACCCAGCTCGCCGCGTCGACGCTTCTCTTCGGCTACCGCTTCGCGGATCTCGACCATCGCCTGCGCAATAACCAGATCGTCAAGGGTTAACGGCCCGGCCAGCAAATCATCGACCGCCGTGAATAGCGGATGCTCCGGCACCGTGCCGTTGGGTTTAGTCCGTTCGACCAGAAATACCTGGGAAAATTTTTCCAGCGCGTCGGGCAACTGATAGTGGCGGGTCTCTTCCTGCGCCCAGGCCGAGACTTTATCGAGCCATTTGCCCTGGTTGCCACGGTTGAATTTACGCCGGTCAATATCAGAGGCTTCCAGCACCCCCTCCAGCTCTGCCGATTCCGCCAGCCACTGGTTTTTCAGCGCGGTAATACGCGCCAGGATCTGCTGGTGCCGCACGGCGAGGGTTTCGCCCTCGGGCGGCGGGGCTTTAATCTGCGGCGCCTCACCCTGCAGATAGCGGTCGATAGATTTCAGCAGCGCCTGCGGCCCCTGCCAGGAGCGGTGGATCACCTCGGCGATATCGCGGGAGAGTGGATAGCAGTGACGACGCCAGAAGTCGGCACAGGCCTGATAGCGCAGGGAGGATTCGTCTTCAATCAGCTGCTGTTCGAAGAGCATGCCTGATTCAAAGGCGTTAAGGCTGAGCATCCGCTGGCAGAAGCCGTGGATAGTAAAAACGGCGGCTTCGTCCATCTGTCGCTCCGCCAACAGCAGCAGGCTGGCCGCCTGCTGTTTATCGTCGATCTCGTCCAGCAGACGGGCGTAGAGCGGATCTTGCGTACTTCCGCGCAGGCAGGCGATACGCAACTCGTGGATATTGCTGCGAATACGCCCGCGCAGCTCTTCGGTGGCAGCCTCGGTAAAGGTCACCACCAAAAGCTCTTCTACGCTGACCCGCCGGGGAAAGGCGGCGCTGCCGCCCAGCCCCAACAGCAGGCGCAGATAGAGCGCGGCGATGGTATAGGTTTTTCCGGTGCCCGCTGAGGCTTCAATCAGGCGCTCGCCGCTTAGCGGCAGGCGCAGGGGATCCAGGGACTCGGCGGCCTCGGTCATTCTTTCTCACTTATCAATGGCAGGCTTTGCTGCAGGGCACTGACGCTCTCCTGAACGCTAAAGCCTTCAGGGCGCGCATAGTCCGCCTTACCGTGCTGACCGGCAATCTGGGACAGGACCATCATCCCCTGCGGCTTAACCACCGTCTGGTGGAAGAAGTCGGCAAGCTGCTGCGGCGTCAGTAATTTAATCTGTGCCACAATTTTATCACGTGAATCGAAACGCATATTGCCGCGATCGAAATCTTTGCTCAGCCGGGAAGCCTCTTCACCGAGGGTTTGCGGCGCCTGCTGCATCTGAGCGATCACGCCCTGGCGGATTTGCTCAAACTCTTCCGGCTTCATTGCCCGCAGCCGCGCTTCCGCCGTTGGGAAGAAGGCCTGATAGCGCTGCCACAGATACGCGGGCTGACGATCGCTGCTTTGCAGCAGGAAGCCCATGCCCCACTGACGGCCGATGCTCATCGGGAAGGCAAATACCGCATAACCAAGCTGCTCTTCCGTACGCAGCTGGCTATAGAACCAGGGCTGAATGATTTGCCCGACCATCGTGCTCAGGGCCGCGCTACGGAACTCATCGATACCAATCGGGGTAAAGACGGCTGCCAGCGCTGAATCCGTGCTGCTGCCTGCCTTCTCGAAAATCACCGACTGTTTTTTATCAACCTGTACCTCTTTGTTGCGGCTCCACTCGCCGCCCTTTGTCCCCAGCTGAGACTGAACGTTATGGGCCAGTTCTTTGGCCCGCTGCTGGCTCAGGTTGCCGACCACCAGAAACTCCGGGCAGGCGTTGGTTTTTAACGCCTCACGATACGCCATCAGTTCAGACAGCGTAATCGACGGCAGCAATTCACGACGCTCCTCACGCTGGAAGTACGGCACCTGAGAGAGCATCTGCACCGGCACAATAGCCTGTTCGTAGGCCTTGCCCTTCTCCGCCGAATCCATCATCTGTATATACCAGGACTTCGCCTGGGCCAGCTGCTCTTCGGTCGGGGTATAGCTGAAGTATCCATCCAGCAGGGCGGTAAACAACTGAGGGAGACGCTGGGTGTAACCGTTGGCGTTCAGCATCAGGCCGTTATTGGCGTTGGTCGAAAAACCGATTCCACCTACCGCGGCCTGATTGCTCAGTTCGTCGAGGGCAAGCCCGGCCAGATAGTCATTCAGCGCAAACATCACCTGATTGCGGGCGGTATCCATCGCCTGCGGGTTGCGCAGCACCACGCTGACGTCGGCTTTCGGCTCGCTGTTAAAGTAGCGCCCCGGCGTATAGACCACCCGCAGATTCGGTTCGTCGACAATCAGCTTCGGATGCGGCCAGCTTTTCTCGGCCGGAAGCAGGGTGAAGTCATCCGGAATATAGGGGTTGAGGGTCGGCAGCTGCAGCGGGATCGCGCTGGCCTCTTTCTGCCAGGTGTTAAAGGTCTGCGGACTGATTTTATCGACCTGATAAGGCGCCTCGACAAAATAGGCGGTTTTGTTATGCGGCTCATTCGGGCTGATATACCAGATACGCGCATTTTCCGGCGTCATCATCGCCAGACGGGCCTTCACCGCATCGGCATCGAAACGGTCGGCGATGTTGACCGCATCCAGCGTATGCTCAACCGGAACGCGGATCATGGTGTCCGCCAGCCACTCGACGTAGCCCATATCGCGGGTGATCGACGGGTAGCGGAAATCGAGATCCAGCACGTGGGCCAGCTCGTCGAAGTAGCGCTTATCGACCCCTTTTTCACGCAGCACGTTGAGGTAGCTGAAAATCGCCGCAACGACGCGGTCGCGATTGGCCAGGCCTTTATCCGTCAGCGTGGCAGAAATCGCCAGCACGCCGCTGTTGCCGTTCACCACCGGATCGGAGTCGGCACGGATGCCTTCCACCAGACCCTGCTCCTGGAGCCAGTCGGAGAGCGTCCCTGGCGTTCGGTTGCCAATCAGATAGGTCAACAGTTCGTCGGTTTTACTGCGGAACTGCGGGGTATTGTCGTCAATACGGAACTCAACGCGCAGCACTTTACGCGGCAGCGCCGGGACGTAGTGAATAATGATGCCTTTCTCTTTATCGGTCACCACCGGCACGTCGATTTCCGGCTTCTGGATATTCTTATTGGCGACGCGGCCATAGGTACGGGCGGCGATTTCCGCCAGCTCGGGCAGCGGCTTGTTGCCGTACACCACCGCCTTCATCAGATTGGCAGAGTAGTATTTTTCGTGAAAGGCCAGCAGGGCATCGTGTACCGGGCTGCCAGGCTTATCGCTGAGGGTTTCCAGATTCCCACCGGAAAAACGCGCCCCCGGGTGTGCCGGGTTAATGGTTTCTGCGCTGACCTGGGCCATACGCATCCCGTCGCGGGTACGCGCCATGGTCAGCTCGGCATTGACCGCATTGCGTTCCCGGTCGGCATATTTCTTCTGCAACAGCGGTGCGGCAACGGCGTCGGCAAGACGATCAACCGCACCCTCAAGTGCATCGTTTTCCACCTCAAGATAGTAGGCAGTACGGTAAGGCGCGGTACTGGCATTGTGGCTGCCACCGTGCATTTTCAGGTATTCGGCCAGCGCATCAGCCTGTGGATAAGCCTTTGAGCCCATCAGGGACATATGCTCAAGGTAGTGCGCAAGGCCAGGATGGGTCTCGGGATCTTCCAGCGAGCCAACCGGCACCACCAGCGCCGAAAGGGATTTCACCGCCTGCGGATCGGAAACCAGCAGCACCACCATATCATTCGCCAGGCGGATCGCCTGATACTGACGAGGATCTTTTTCACTCTTACGAATCGTCTCCTGAATCGGCTGCCAGGTCGTCTGCGCCTGACTCAGGGGAGCCCAGAGGGCAATAAACAGAACAGCAATGTTGAACCAGCGGCTACCAGGCATTCAAAAACCTCATCACGTTACTCTGACGACTGAAAACGGAAGACCGGCAGCAAATAGCGGCGCGCCTGGGCAATGATTTCCGGGTAATCCTCGGTGGGCAGGGTGCGCCACAGACGCTGATACCAGACATCTTCACCTTCCCCGCTGACCACCATATTCCCTTCCCAGGCCTGCTTAAACTTGCTGTTCGCTTTTCGCTGCGTCTCCTCGTCCTCTAAAATGGCATCACTTACGGGGTCATAACAAGCCTTAATCCACGCCCCGCCGCTTTCCGGCAGCAACAGCAGCGGCTGCGCCATCCCTGAACGATACCCCTCAACCAGCTCCGTCAGGTAGGCCAGCGCCTGCTCTGCGTCCAGCGCAGGGAAGCGCCACTCTTCTTCTTTGCGCAAAAACAGTCGGCTTTCGCCCGTGCCGCCGCTGGCGCAGTACACCAGGTGCTCAAGCCAGAGCTGCATCCCCTGACTCACGCGGGGCAGCGACGGACGCCAGCGCAGCAGACCGTCGGCCTGGACCTGCGGCAGCCAGCCGGTGAGCTGCACGCCCGCGCACTGAAGATCGATCTCCCGGGTCTGGCCGGGCTGGCGACAGGCGATCACGCGATCGGCCAGCGCCTGCATCTCTTCGCGCTGGACATCCCAGGCGATTTCACCGAAGGAGCCAAAGGGCAGCGCTCCGGCGGCGCGATAGCGGCGGTACATCGCATCGGCATCCTGCTCCTCCACCAGCGCATTCAGCAGCTGGTGGTTGAGCTGATAACGTTCGAGGCCGTCGAGGGTAAAAGGTTCCGTTTCGGGAATATCGCTGTCACCGGCGCGGAAATTCACCCGCAGCCGTTGCTGGAAGAAGGCCCGCACCGGATGGGCCCAGAATCGCTGTAGCTGCTCGAATGACAGGGTTTCCAGCGCCGGTTCCGCCAGCGGCTGAATAAAGGCGCTGTGGGCCTCTCCCTGCTGACTGGCGGCAGGCAGCCACTCGCGGGCGTAGCTCTGCAGCTCGCCGCCGATAAAGTTCACAGCATCGAACGGCATCCGGCTGTGTTCCGTGGTGATATGGGCTTTCACCCGCCGTTCGCTCTCGTCGCAGTTTAGCGCCTCATCGCCGGGCAGGTAGTGGCTTTGCCCGATATAGTCCACCAGCTCCTGCACCAGCACGGAGGGGTAACGCAGGCTGTTATCCTGGATAGAGCGGCCGATATAGCTGATATAGAGCTGCTGCTCGGCGGAGATCAGCGCCTCAAGGAACAGATAGCGGTCATCGTCACGACGGCTGCGATCCCCGCGCTGGGGCTTCTGGCTCATCAGATCAAAGCCCAGCGGCGACAGGGTTCGCGGATAGACGCCGTCGTTCATCCCCAGCAGGCAGACTACCTTGAACGGGATTGAGCGCATCGGCATCAGGGTACAGATATTAACCGGCCCCGCGAGGAAGCGCTGGCTGATACGCTCCTGATCCAGGCGCTGCGACAGCTCGTCACGCAGTAGGGAGAGTGGTACCGCCTCGGCATAGTGCGCAGCGTCCCCCTGAGCAATAATCGCCTGCCACTGCTGTTCAATCAGGGCCAGCGCGGCTTCGGTGTCCTGGTCCGGCAGGAAAAAGTCGTCGAGCATCTCGCGACACAGGGGCAGCCATTCGCTTAACGGGCGCGGGCTGGAGAGCTTCTGCCGCCAGAGATTCAGCTGCATCAGGAAGCTGGCCAGATGCCCCACCAGACCGGCGATCAGCCCGCTGGACTCGTCATAGGGCAGCACCGAACGCCATTCACCGGTTCGGCTCTCCATCGCATAGCCCAGCAGCATACGCGTCAGGCCAAAGCGCCAGGTGTGCTGGCCGGTGACCGGGAGATCCATTTCCCGGACGTTGTCATCGTCAAGCCCCCAGCGCACGCCGGACTCGTTAACCCACTGACGCAGGAAGCGCAGGCCTTCTTCATCAATATCAAAGCGCGCCGCAAGCACCGGGACGTCAAGCAGCGCCAGCACGTCTTCGCAGAGAAAGCGGCTGTCCGGCAGCGACAGCAGGCTGATAAATGCCTGCAGCGCCGGATGTGCCTGACTCGCCCGGCGGTCGGAAATAGCCCAGGGCAGATAGCGTTCCCCGGTGGCGCTGCCAAACACCGCCTGAATAAAGGGGCTGTAGCTGTCGATATCCGCCACCATCACGATAATATCGCGCGGGGTGAGTTCCGGGTCCGCTTCCAGCATCGCCAGCAGATGGTCATGCAGGACTTCTACCTCACGCTGGGGACTGTGGCAGACGTGGAGACTCACGCTGCGATCCGCAGGATCGAGCAGGCGTTTACCGTCGCTGCGTTCAAATTCCTTTACCGTCACGCCTGCGACCGCCGCGCTCTCCAGCTCCAGCATATCGGACTGTAAATGATGCAGCAGGCCATCCTGGGGGAGCTCGACAAAGGCATCCAGCTCCTCAAAATGCGACAGCCCGGCCAGGAGATAGATATAGTCCCGCCCCTGTTTGCCCCAGGAGGCCAGCAGCGGGTTACCCACCGCCTGCTGGCCTTCGTCATCAAACAGCCCGGCGGCCTGGCTACCGTCACGGAACATCGGCACCGGCAGATCCTGCTGATGATGGCGGCGCTGACGGGTTACCAGGCGGGCAAGAAATGCCGGGTCTTTAATATCCCCCCAGTAATAGCGGCAGGGGTTGGTAAACAGGACATAGACATCGATATGCTTGCCCAGCGCCTGTAGCGCCTGCAGATAGACCGGCGGCAGCGCGGAGATGCCGCAGATAAACACCCGCGGCGGCAGGCCTTCCGGGCAGACGCTGGCGGATTCGAGGGTCTGAATAAAGCGCCCATAGAGATTGGCGCGATGCGACAGAGGCTGCCCCAGCGCCTGAGTGTGGGCCACCAGCGCTTTCCACAGCGGGGCCTGCCAGCGCTGGGCATCGCCGACGCCGGGCACCTGTTCGTCGGCTTCCCAGAGGGTCAGCCATTCCGGGCGATAGACCAGGTACTGGTCGTAGAGATCCGCCAGCCGGGAGGCAAGCTGAAACAGCTTGCGCTTGTCGGCGTCGTCGCTGAGATAGTGGCGCAGCATGGCGAAGTCCTCCTGTACCAGCATATCCGGCAGCAGGGTCATCAGCTTCCAGCTCATGCTCTGTTTGTTAAAGGCGCTCTCCGTCGGCACGTCCGGCAGGACGCGCACGAACATATCCCAGATAAAGCTGGCGGGCAGTGGGAAATCGATATTGGCGGCAATACCGAAGCGCTGGCACAGGGTCATCTGCAGCCATTGCGCCATGCCGGTACTCTGTACCAGCACGGTTTCAGGTTCGAAGGGATCGTCAAGCGGCTGTCGCCCGACAATAAACTCCATCAATGATTCCAGCACGTCCAGACGATTGGAGTGATAGACCCTTAACATGCTCGCTCCTGTTTGCAGCCGGTCCAGGCGTCTGCCCCCGACAGGCTTGCTGCTGATTACTGACCTGCCGGACAGTGTAACCGGGCCATCTGGCCCTGTCTTCCCGTCGGCGCGGTGATAGTGACGCTGATGCTGACACAACTTTGCTGCATTGTCTGCACACGCTTCGCCCGCCAGCCCGGGGGCAGTACGGGCGGCTGTCGCTGAGTCTGCTGCCAGCCAAAACGCCACAGCTGGCGATACTGTTTCTGCTGGGCCATACCCAGGCTTATCGCCCGGTGATAACCGGCCAGGGCGGTGATAACGATAACCAACAGCAGCATCGCCAGCAGGGTTTCGACCAGACTAAAGCCGCTCTGACGCTTCAGGGTGACTGACATAATGTTTCCTCCTTGAGCGGGCAGAAATCGCTCCAGCCGCGCGGGGAGAAAACAACGGCCCCCTTGACCACCTTGCCTGACCACCAGCGACGGGCGGATTGCCCCGTGGTGCTCAGCAGCAGCGTACCATCGGTAAAAATGCGCAGACAGACACGCAGCGGCACTCCTGTGGGCTGCCGACACTGCCAGGCTGCGCTAGCCAGCCAGCGCTGACTGCGCCCCCACTCCAGCGCCGAATGCGCGTCGGCGGCGTCACGTATCCGCCGGGATTCGCTGGCAACGCGGCCTGCCAGCGCCTGATACTGCTGGTTCAGGCCGCTGAGCAGCAGGCTGCCCAGAACCAAAAGCAGCAGCACCATCGTTATGGATGCCATTCCCCGCTGCCGCTTCACAGGTTATACCCCGTCACACTGTAGCGGACGGTTGCCGGCTGTCGGGGATAGCGCGTCAGAACCGCGGTCAGCGTCACCGTGAATTCCGGCGCAAACCCCGGGTACTGCCGACGTTCAACCTGAAAATTCTGTACCTGAAGGCTTGCCGGCTCGGTGATTCGCTCCCAGCCTTTTCCTTCGCAGGAGAGTGCACCCCGCAGGGTTTCGAGGGCGGCGCTCTGCAGACGAAAGCCAATCTGCTCGGCGGCGGTGGAAGCGGCCGGATCCCAGCGACCGTTGCCGTTGGCATCCCACTGTACCAGCACGCAGCGCCCCTCCCTGCCCAGTATCAGCGGCTGACCGCTGCAGACACCGCGACAGTAGCCTGCCCGCTGGAGGTGTTTCCCCACCGCGATTGCACGCTGCCAGAGCTCATCCTCCAGCGCCAGCGACTGCGTCTGACGTAATACCGCCCCCTGTAGCGCCGGCAAAAAGCGAGCGGCGCTAAGCAGAAGCACGCTGCCAATAGCCAGCGCCACCAGCACTTCCGCCAGGGAAAAGCCGCGCTGACGCACTAGCATGTACCGCCCTCTTGCGACGTGCACATTCTGATCCGTCCCTGCTCAGAGACCACAATCCGCCACTCACCGGCAGGGCTGCGCAGCCGGATATGCCCCGGCCAGGCCGTGTTGCGCAAACCATAAAACCCCAGCCCCGGCGTCAGCTCTTCAACCCTGACCTCCGGCCAGGACGCGCGGAGCGCAAAAGGATCCCCGGCCGGGCAGTGGGAACCGGCGGCTACGCTGTGCAGGCACCAGTCACCGTTCTCCTGCCCCAGCGCCAGCAGGTGATTTCTATTCTCCCCGTTGGCGTCGTCCCGCAGCCAGAACAGGAAATTACGTACCTGCCAGGCGGTTTGCCACAGGCGCTGCTGTTGCTGCCAGCGTTGCCAGCCGTGAAATCCTGCCGCGCCGAGTATCGCCAGCAGGGTGATCGCCACCAGGGTTTCGATAAGCGTATAGCCGCGTTGTTTCTCCATTCGCGCAGTGTGGCGGCAGGTCGCGGTGATAGCGAGGTGGTTTTCCCTCGCCTGCGTTCAGGCACGCAAACTGTTTGCTCGTTTGCAGCGCGATACAAAAAAACGGGAAGACGGGGCGAAAAAAAACCGGCGCTGAAAGCGCCGGTTACAGAGGTCAGAACAATTTAAATGGCTACCGGCGCTTTAATGCCCGGATGCGGGTCGTAGCCTTCAATCTCGAAATCATCGAACTGGTAGTCGAAGATCGAGTCCGGCTTACGCTTGATCACCAGTTTTGGCAGCGCACGCGGCTCGCGAGACAGCTGGAGATGGGTCTGCTCCATATGGTTGCTGTACAGGTGCGTATCGCCGCCGGTCCAGACAAAGTCACCCACTTCCAGGTCGCACTGCTGCGCCATCATATGCACCAGCAGCGCATAGCTGGCGATGTTAAACGGCAGGCCGAGGAATACGTCGCAGGAGCGCTGATACAGCTGGCAGGAGAGCTTGCCGTCCGCCACGTAGAACTGGAAAAACGCGTGGCACGGGGCCAGCGCCATTTTGTCCAGCTCGCCAACGTTCCAGGCCGAGACAATAATGCGACGCGAATCCGGGTCGTTTTTCAGCTGGTTCACCACCGTGGTGATCTGGTCGATATGGTGCCCGTCCGGCGTCGGCCAGGCACGCCACTGTTTGCCATATACCGGCCCGAGATTGCCCTGCTCATCGGCCCACTCGTCCCAGATAGAGACATTGTTGTCGCGCAGATAAGCAATATTGGTGTCGCCCTTCAGGAACCACAACAGTTCATGGATGATGGAGCGCAGGTGGCAGCGTTTGGTGGTGACCAGTGGAAACCCATCCTGCAGGTTAAAGCGCATCTGGTGACCAAAGATAGAAAGCGTGCCGGTGCCGGTGCGATCGTTTTTCGGGGTGCCCTCATCGAGCACCTTCTGCATCAAATCAAGATACTGTTTCATGATCCCTCAGGAAAGTTGTTGCTGCGGACGACGATAAGCCCAGACCATCATGATAATGCCGGCGACAATCATCGGAATCGAGAGGATCTGCCCCATGCTGATGTACTGAACCCACTCGCCGGTAAACTGCGCGTCCGGCTGACGGAAGAACTCAACCACAATACGGAACACGCCATAGCCGATCAGGAACAGGCCGGAGACGGAGCCGGTCGGACGCGGCTTGCGAATAAACAGGTTGAGGATAATAAACAGTACGATCCCTTCCAGCACCATTTCATAGAGCTGGGATGGATGGCGCGGCAGCATACCGTAAGTGTCGAAGACTGACTGCCACTGCGGGTTTGATGGCAACAGCGCGAGATCTTCTGCGCGCGAGGACGGGAACAGCATGGCGAAAGGAGAGTTCAGGTCGACGCGGCCCCAGAGTTCACCGTTGATAAAGTTGCCCAGACGCCCGGCGCCCAGGCCGAACGGGATCAGCGGCGCAATAAAATCGGCTACCTGGAAGAAGGTGCGTTTGGTGCGACGGGCGAAGATGACCATCACGCAGATAACACCGATCAGGCCGCCGTGGAAGGACATACCGCCATCCCAGACGCGGAACAGATAGAGCGGATCGGCAAGGAATACGGGGAAGTTATAGAACAGCACGTAGCCAAGGCGACCACCGAGGAACACACCGAGGAAACCCGCATACAGCATGTTTTCGACTTCGTTTTTGGTCCAGCCGCTGTCCGGACGATTAGCTCGTCGGGTCGCCAGCCACATCGCAAAAATAAAGCCCACCAGATACATCATTCCATACCAGTGGAGGGAAACCGGCCCGATGGAGAAAATCACCGGATCAAAATCAGGGAAATGCAGATAGCCACTGTTCATCTGTCACCACACGTTCTTGTTATTCCGCCGAAACCGACAGCGGCCATGATACACGCTCGCCCAAACGGGGCGGCGCTCCAAAGGTGCGGATCATAGCATAAGGCGGACTTACAGAGGCCTGTAAAGATGTAAAAGATATGTATACCCGCGCGCGCCTAACGCCCACCGCGGATCAGCCCGCCCATTCCCCGACGTTCCATAAAGGCCGCAACCTGGTGACGCACTTCCGTTGCCAGCTGGGCATCGAGGCTGCGCCGGGCGAGGATTTGCGCTTCTTCAGCGTCAATATGCCGCAGCAGGTACTTCACACGCGCCACCGAGCGACCGTTCATGGAGAGATGACGGAAGCCGAGGCCAATCAGGATCGCCACGCACATCGGGTCACCGGCCATCTCGCCGCACAGCCGCAAATCAATATTATGCTGCTCAGAGGTGTCTGCAATCATCGCCAGCGCCCGCAGAACGGCGGGATGCAGATTGTCATAAATGCTGGCGACGCGGGTATTGTTGCGATCTACCGCCAGCAGGTACTGGGTCAGGTCGTTGGTGCCGACGGAGATAAAGTCCACGCGGGCGGCGAGCTGCGGCAGCATAAAGACCATCGACGGCACTTCCAGCATCACGCCAATGCGCGGTTTCGGAATGGCGTAGCCGATCATCTCTTCTACCTCACGCCCGGCGCGCTCGATCAAACGCCGCGCCTCGTCCACTTCGTCGAGGCTGGTCACCATCGGCAACAGGATGCTCAGGTTACCGGTGGCGGCGTTGGCGCGCAGCATGGCGCGGACCTGGATCAGGAAGATCTCCGGTTGATCGAGGGTAATGCGGATCCCGCGCCAGCCGAGGCAGGGGTTCTCTTCGCTAATCGGCATATAGGGCAGCTGTTTATCCGCGCCGACGTCCAGCGTGCGCAGGGTCACCGGCTTGTCGTTAAACATCTGCAGCATCCCCTGATACTGGGCGACCTGCTCCTCCTCGGAGGGAAAGCCGCTCTGCAGCATAAAGGGGATTTCGGTGCGGTACAGACCGATACCGTCAATGCGGCTGCCGAGCTGCTGCTCGTGCTCCGGGCTAAGACCGGCGTTAAGCATCACCTTCACGCGCTCGCCGCTTTTCAGCTCGGCCTGGCGATCGACGCCATATTCTGCCAGCCGGGTTAGCTCGTTTTCTTCGCTGATAAGCCGCTGGTATTCCTGCAGCAGCACCGGTTCAGGATCAACCAGCAGCTCACCGCGATAGCCATCGACCACCAGAGTATGCATGTGCAGCATCGCGGGCTGAATATCAGCCCCCATCACCGTCGGGATGCCCATTGCCCTGACCATAATGGCAGCGTGCGAGTTGGCCGCGCCGTCGCGAACCACGACGCCCACCAGGCGGTCCTGTGGCAGCTCGGCCAGACTGGTGGCCGAGAGTTCATCAGCCACCAGCACAAAGCGTTCCGGCCAGGTATTCGGCCCCTGGATGGTGTCATCAAGATGGAAGAGCAGTCGCTGCCCGAGCGTGCGCAAATCGCCCGCTCGCTCTTTCAGGTAGCCATCGGTCAGGGCGGCAAACTGTTCGGCAAACTTCTCGATCACCGTCTTAACGGCCCACTCGGCCACGGAACCGCCATCGATTGCCGCGAAGAGCTCGCGCTTGAGCAACGCGTCGGACAGCAGGTGCGAATAGAGGTCAAAAATGGCGGCGGTTTCGTTTTGCGAACCGGCAGAGAAGCGTTTGCTGTAGCGGCGGAACTCACCGGCAGCCTCTTCCAGCGCAGCGGTGAGGCGCTCGCGTTCAGAGACGGTGTCCAGGGTTGAGGCCTGGTAGACCTGCTCCATCAGCGGCTGAGTGGTATCCACCCAGCCCTGCGCCACGGCCACGCCCGGTGAAGCCGGCAGCGCACGAATACGCGTTTGTCGGTATTGCCCGAACAGAGCAGCCAGCTGTGACTGGGAGAGAATCGCCGCCATTTGCGTGGCGAGAGTGACCAGGAAGGACTCTTCGCTTTCATCGAACTGGCGCAGCTCACGCTGCTGTACCACCAGCACGCCTAACAGCTGGCGACGCTGGATAATCGGCACGCCCAGGAAGGCGCGGAAGCGTTCTTCTTTTACCGACGGGATAAACTTAAAGCTGGGGTGCTTTTGCGCATCGGCAAGGTTAATAGGTTCAGCCAGTCGCCCGACCAGCCCGACAATCCCCTGGTCAAAGGCCAGCGCAATCGTGCGCCCGCGTGGCTTTTTCAGGCCACGCGTCGCCATCAGGTAGTAGCAACGCCGGTCGTGATCGGCCAGATAGACCGAACACACCTCGGTATCCATCGCCTGGCAGATGTCGGTAACCAGAATATTGAGCGCCTCGTCCAGACGCGGCGCACTGGCAACCTTCTCAACTATTTCTCGCAACCGGGTCAGCATGATCTGTGGGGCTTAACCTCTTTTACGTCGATAAGCGGGTGAACTTTGCGGCCTGGCGGATACGCTTTCTGCCAGCGTCATCGTGGCGCTGGCAAACTCTTTCATTACCCGACGGTAGACATCGCGTTTAAACGACACAACCTGACGCACAGGGTACCAGTAACTGACCCAACGCCAGCCATCAAACTCAGGTGTACTGCTGGTTTGCATGTTGATTTCCGTATCGCTGCCGACCAGTTGCAAAAGAAACCACTTCTGTTTCTGACCAATACAAACCGGTTTTGTATCCCAACGCACCAAACGTTTCGGTAATTTGTAACGCAGCCAGTTTCGGGTAGAGGCGAGGATCCGCACATCTTTGCGGCTCAGCCCCACTTCTTCAAACAGTTCCCGATACATTGCCTGCTCTGGCGATTCGCCAGGGTTAATGCCGCCCTGGGGGAATTGCCAGGAGTGCTGGCCAAAGCGCCTGGCCCACATGACCTGGCCCTGACGATTGCAAATTACAATACCGACATTTGGGCGGTAGCCATCGTCATCAATCACCGGACTACCTCAAAATAATCGTTAATGTGAACGATTGTTTCACACTCGTTGAAAGCGGTAAACCACTCTCTTAATGCAGGTTCACCGGATAACATTTGAATAACTCACAGTATTCACCCGAGTTATAAACAGCGGGTGGAAGAAAAGGGCCATTTTATTCACTTTTTCTGTGGATAGAGTTGTGAAAAAGTCCGTGATTACCCAGGGAAAACCCGGAAGGCGTCAAAGAGAGCCCGGCGAAAAGTAAATATTAAATAAATAGTATTCATCAAGTTACACTATTTATACCCGCAAATCCACCGCCTGTTTTCACCCCCGTTGGACGAAGGATCCTTTGACTGGTGAAAGATCAAACAGCGTCGGTTTTATCCACAGATTGTGCCACTATGTTAGGCACATTTTGTATGAAAATTCGATTTTCGTCGCACGTCAAGGCTGTAAATTGAGACAGTAGTGGGGGTTTTTCACAGTTATCCCACTTTTCTGTGGATAACAGGGTGTAAGATCCTGTTTATTGTCAGTGACCAGATTTGGAAAACCCAACATCCTGTTGCGCAACACCGGCGAAGAAAATTAAAAAAACTCAATAAATCAGATGATTACTAATTGCTGACAGAAAAAGGTAAACTCTGTCGACCAGGGTGTATAACTCTGCTTATTTTTTCACCAAAGGATTTTTTGTTATGTCCGGGCTGTCCCCGTTACGCACTCCCCCCGAATCTCAGGCCGCTCTGCTGGCCCAGGCGCAGCAGCTGGCAGGCTATACGCTTGGCGAGCTGGCATTACTTGCCGGCCTGCCCGTTCCACCTGATTTAAAGCGCGATAAGGGATGGATTGGCCTCCTGCTGGAGGTCTGGCTGGGTGCCAGCGCCGGTAGCAAGCCGGAGCAGGATTTCGCCACCCTGGGCGTGGAACTGAAAACGATCCCGGTTGACCGACAGGGCCGCCCGCTGGAAACCACCTTTGTGTGCGTCGCCCCTCTGACCGGCAACAGCGGCGTCAGCTGGGAAACCAGCCACGTTCGCCATAAGCTAAAGTGCGTCCTGTGGATCCCGGTGGAGGGCGAACGCAGCATCCCGCTGGCCGAACGTCGGGTCGGTTCGCCTCTGCTCTGGACCCCCAACGAGGAAGAGGATCGGCAGTTGCGCATGGACTGGGAAGAACTGATGGATCTTATCGTCCTCGGCGAAGTGGAACGCATTACCGCCCGCCACGGCGAGGTGATGCAGCTGCGGCCAAAAGCGGCCAACGGTAAAGCGCTGACCGAGGCGATAGGCGCTCGCGGTGAACCCATTCTGACCCTGCCCCGCGGTTTTTATCTGAAGAAGAATTTTACCGCCGCCCTGCTGGCCCGTCATTTTCTCCTGGGCGGGAGTTAACGCCTCTGTAGAGGGCATTCCAGCGGGCTTTTAAGATTTTCGCCCTTTCCCCTCACGTTTTTTCGCGTTATTACTAAAATGATAAGGTTCCGCGTAACGAGGAGAAGTAAATGAAAAAATGGGCAGTGGTCATTTCCGCAATCGGGCTGGCGTGCGTTGTTTCCGGCTGTAGTAGCGATTACGTGATGGCGACCAAAGATGGCCGAATGATCCTCACCGACGGCAAACCAGAGATCGATGACGAAACCGGGCTGGTGAGCTATGAAGATCAACAGGGCAATAAGTTGCAGATTAACCGTGATGACGTCTCGCAAATCATTGAGCGATAACTAAAGAAGGTCAGCCTCCCGCTGACCTTTTTGATTTTTTCCTTTCCCTTTTTGTTCTCCTCTGCCATGTTGATATTCCTTTGTCGGGACCTTCCCGAACCTGTCGATAAAAAAGGAAGCGGCTATGCACTATCACCGTATCCCCCACAGCTCGCTGGAGATCAGCACTCTGGGGCTGGGCACAATGACGTTTGGTGAACAGAACAGCGAAGCCGACGCCCATGAACAACTGGATTATGCCGTCAGCCAGGGCATCAACCTGATTGATGTCGCAGAGATGTACCCCGTCCCGCCGCGTCCGGAAACGCAGGGCCTGACGGAAACCTACGTAGGTAACTGGCTGGCGAAACACGGCAACCGTGAAAAGCTGGTTGTTGCCTCTAAAGTCAGCGGTCCGAGTCGTAACAGCGACAGCGGGATCCGCCCGAACCAGATCCTCGATCGCAAGAATATCCGCGAAGCGCTCGATGCCAGCCTGAAACGTCTGCAGACCGACTACCTCGATCTTTATCAGGTGCACTGGCCTCAGCGCCCGACCAACTGCTTTGGCAAACTGGGATATACCTGGAGCGACAGCAATCCGGCGGTAAGCCTGCTGGAAACCCTGGAAGTGCTGACCGAGTGCCAGCGCGCCGGGAAGATTCGCTATATCGGCGTATCCAACGAAACCGCCTTTGGCGTGATGCGCTATCTGCACCTGGCCGATAAGCACGATCTGCCGCGTATCGTGACCATCCAGAACCCCTACAGCCTGCTGAACCGCAGCTATGAGGTGGGTCTGTCAGAAGTCAGTCAGTTTGAAGGCGTGGAGCTTCTGGCCTACTCCTGCCTGGCGTTCGGCACCTTAACGGGTAAATACCTGAACGGCGCGCAGCCGGCAGGCGCACGTAACACGCTCTTCAGCCGCTTCACCCGCTACAGCGGCGAGCAGTCGCAGAAAGCGGTTGCCGCCTATGTGGATATTGCGCGCCGTCACGGACTGGATCCGGCCCAGATGGCGCTGGCTTTTGTTCGCCGTCAGCCTTTCGTTGCCAGCACCCTGCTGGGCGCCACGACGATGGAACAACTCAAGACGAACGTCGAGAGCCTGCATCTGGCGTTAAGCGAAGAAGTTCTGGCTGAGATTGAAGCGGTGCATCAGGTTTATACCTATCCGGCACCGTAAAAATGACGGGGATATTAAAGGCCAGAGAGTGGTAACTCTCTGGCCTTAATTACGTTTCCGCGGTTATCTAATGAACTGGCGGATCAATTCCAGCAGCGCGACTAACGCCTTTAGAACGATGAGAACTCTATCAAGCACAGTTTTCACCCGTTACTCCCTTAACAGGAGTGAGAGCACCACGGTTTACTCATACACTGCCTGTCACCGTGGCATCCCCATTGTTAGGTGTTGGAGCCCTCACTCCGGCCGGAGCACTGAAACCAGCACCACCTGAATCCAGCCAGGGCTTAAAAGCATTTACGCGCGTATCCGGAGCGATTTCAGCCACAGAGCTAACCTGGCTGAATATACGCCCTGCTGTTCATATAACAAGCGACACTGCTTGCAAAATAAGCATGCAACGAATAAAATCAATGTCGTTAGGTGGTGGAGCTCTCACCCACTCAGACCAGACGCTCTGAGCAAGTAATAAAAAAACCGACCTCACCAGTCGGTTTTTTTATATCTGAACGTTACACCCGTAGATTAACTAGCGACGGCGCTGCCAGATCCACAGCCCGCTAATCGCCAGCGCGAAGACCGCACCAAAGCCCACGCCCACCGCAATAATCGGGATACCGACCTTCACCGCCAGTGAATAGAGGCCCAGCATCAGCAGCATGGCGCCGTTTTCACCGAGATTCTGTACCGCAATCGCGTTACCGGCCCCGACCGTTTTCTTACCGCGCTCCTGCAGCAGCGCATTCAGCGGCACGATAAAGAAGCCCCCCATCACGCCAATCAGAATCAACAGCGCATAGGCAGGCAGCAGGCCCGTTTGCAGGGAGAAAATGAGCACGCCAACGCCAATCAAAATACCCGCAGGCATACAGCGCGAAACCGTCTCCAGCGTCACCAGACGCCCCGCAAGCCCCGCTCCCACCACAATCCCGATAGCGACCATGGCATTCAGGTAGGTTGGCGTCGCGTTATCGTGGATACCCAGCGCCACCGGCACCCACAGCACCAGCAGAAAACGCAGGGTGACGCCCGCGCCCCAGAACAGGCTGGTGCCGACCAGCGAAAAGCGCGTTTCACCGTCGCGCCACAGAGAGCGACAGGCGGCGAAAAAGCTACCGGTCATGGAGGTAAAACCCCAGGAGCGGCCGGGACGCGCCGCCGGAAGACGCGGGATCAGCAGGTTAGCCGCCACCGCCCCGGCGTAGGCCAGGGCGCAAATACCAAGCGCTGCCAGCACGTGCCAGTCCGCCAACACGCCGCCCGCCACCGAGCCAAGGAGGATTGCCGCAATAGTGGACGACTCCATTAGCCCGTTGGCTTTCACCAGCTTATCGCCGGTGGTCAGTTCGCCGAGGATGCCGTACTTCGCCGGAGAGTAGGCCGCCGCGCCAATCCCCACCAGCGTATAGCCGATAAAGGGATTTAGCCCAAGACAGATACTGGCCGCACCGACCAGCTTCATGGCGTTGGCTGCCATCATCACCCGGCCTTTAGCGAAGCTGTCCGCAATCTGGCCGACAAAAGGCGCAAAAAGAATGTAAGCACCCACAAACACCATCTGCAGCACCGGCTGGCTCCAGTCCGGATAGAACTGCGCCTTCATCAGGGCCAGGGTGGCAAACAGCAGCGCGTTATCACCAAAGGCGGAGAGAAACTGGGCGCAGAGCACCGCCTGCATGCCTTTGGACTTCAAAGAAGTGTTAGTGTGTACTGACTCACGCATCTTGTGGCTCCGCCTGCTCAACCATCGATTTAAGGGTGACGAAATCCGGCTTACCGCTGCCCAACAGCGGCAGCTGTTTAAGGAAGCGAATATCTCGCGGTACCGCCAGCTCAGGAATGCCCTGGGCACGTGCCTGCTGCTGTAGCTGTTCGCGGGTCAGTTGCTCGTCGGTAGTAAACAGTACCAGCGCTTCGCCTTTGGCGGCGTCACTTTTACTGACCGTGGCGTGCATTTTCTCCGCCGAGACGGCAAGAGCCAGCTGCTCAACCACTTCCAGCGACACCATCTCACCGGCAATTTTAGCGAAGCGTTTGGCGCGGCCCTGAATCTGAATAAAGCCCTGCTCGTCGAAGGCGACGATATCCCCGGTGTCATACCAGCCGCTCTCCAGTTCGCCCTCGGCATTTTCCGCCGTCGGCGTTTCCAGCACGCCCGGGCGTTCAACCCGCAGATAGCCGTTCATCACGTTCGGCCCTTTAAGCTGCAGACGACCGCCTTTTTCGATCCCCGGGACGGAGAGCAGACGCGCATCCATGCCCGGCAGCAGACGACCGACGGTGCCCGGCTTCGCCGCCATCGGCACGTTAATCGACACCACAGGCGCGCATTCGGTCACGCCGTAGCCTTCAAGAATGCGCAGGCCGAACTTATCCTGCCAGATCTGTTTCGTCGCCGACTGCAGTTTTTCCGCCCCGGCCACCACGTAGCGCAGACGGTAGAAATCATACGGATTGGCGAAGCGGGCATAGTGGCCGAGGAACGTTGAAGTGCCGAACAGCACCGTACAGTTGCGGTCATACACCAGCTCAGGCACGATACGATAATGCAGCGGGCTGGGATAGAGGAACACTTCCGCCCCGGTAAACAGCGGGGTAAACAGGCCCACGGTCAGCCCGAAGGAGTGGAACAGCGGCAGCGCCGACATAAAGCGGTCATTGGCGGTAAAGTCGGCGATGGTTTTAATCTGCTCAACGTTAGCCAGAATACTTTTATGGCTGTGGACAACGCCTTTCGGATTGCCCTCTGAGCCGGAGGTAAACAGGATAATCGCCGCCGATTCCGGCTGCTGCTTCACCTGCGCCAGGCGCGGCATCAGCAGGTGCGAAAAGATCCACAGTTTGTCCTGACGAGTGACATCCCCTTTCAGATCCTCCAGGAAAACCCAGCGTACCTGGGTGAGCTGCTCCGGCAGATGCCACAGCTTGCCCTTGTCGAGGAACTGACGTGAGGTAAAGACGGTTTTAATTTCCGCCGCGCTAATGGCGCTGGTCAGCCCTTTGACTCCGGCAGTGTAGTTCATCATCGCCGGAATACGTCCGCGAGCCACCGCCCCGAAAATTACCGCCGCGCTGATGGCCGCATTAGGCAGCATCAGACCGATGGTTTCGCCTTTCGCGCTGTATTTTTCAAGGATACGGGCAACAAACAGGGTTTTCATCAGCAGCTTGCGATAACTGTCCGGCGTGAAGTTAATATCCTCGATACAGGCTTTTCCCGCACCGTAGCGATCCTGCGCGCTGAGCAGCGCCTCATACAGGGTTTCACGCGGCCGCACCGCCATCCGGGCTTCCATCATTATCTGATGCAACACCTCTCCGGCGATCCGCCGACGGTCGCGTGCACGCGGCGCGTCGGGCATCTGGATCTGCGTAGGCGGCAGCAGATGCAGGGTAATACGCGGGAACAGACGACGCTTAACCAGCCCTTTCAGACGGCTGAAGTGGGTTAACTCCGCGCCTTCAATACGCAAAGGCACCAGGGTTGCGCCGGACTTCGCCGCGACAAACCCTGCGCCTTCGTAGATTTTCATCAGCGAGCCGGTTACCGAAAGCCGCCCTTCCGGGAAGATCACCACGGGACGCCCCTGTTCAACCAACCGCACCAGATGCTTGATGGACATCGGCCGCGTCGGGTCCAGCGGAACAAAATCGATAATCGAACGCAGCCAGCGCATAAACCAGCGCTCACTGATCGATGAGTAGACCGCAAAAACCGGCCGCACCGGCAGGAACAACGCCAGCAGGATCCCGTCAATAAAGGAGACGTGATTCGGGGTAATCAGCACCTTCTGTTGAGACAGCGCCGCCGTGTCACCGGTTATCCGTACGCGGTACAGCAGGCGGAAGAGGAAACGAAACAGTCCAAATAACATATCAACTCCATTTGCCAGACAAACAATGGATATCAGGTTACATGAGAAGGATAGCCGGAGCGACTGTTTATGGTGTCTGAAGCACTGCCGTATGACAGACTCACAGGGATATTTAACTCAATAGATTATGTTCATTTCTGGAAGCTTTTTCTCCATTAAGCACGCTAATACCGCTGATACAATATCAGTTCACTGGTTAACTATAGGTATAATATGGAAAATTTCCTGGAGCCCGACCAACTGCTTCAATCGTTAAGCTTTACTGAAATAGGTGAACGCCTGAATGTAAAGATAAAAAGCGGTAATCAACCCGACCTCACGCCTTATGCCGGAAGAAATATTATTTTTGACGACATTATCCTCAAACGAAATCTGACAGATAATCATTACGAAGATCAGTGCACGGCAAAATACTACTTTGATATATTTAATACAATCAAAGCCACTCTGGGCGAGGCAACCCGAATTGTTGAAGTGGGCGTTTTCATGGGTGGCAGCACGTCCATTTTAGCCGGTTGTGCGCACTATCTCGGCATGGAACTGGATTTAATTGATATTTGCCCTAATTTTTTACAGTTTGCCCGGGAACGTGCCCGCCGCAGCTACCCTGACGCCGTAGAGAGTCGAGTCAGAATGTTCCATGGCTCACTTCCGGAATATGTCAGAGATGTGTTGAAAAAAGAAGATAACATCAAGGTCATTATTCATCATGACGGCTCCCACTCCTTTGAACAAGTTATTCGGGATTTAGGCAGTCTCTATTACATCAGAAATAATGTACATAGCCTGTTGATACAGGACACAAACCTTCGCGGCATGCCAAAATATTTTAATTTCGTGGACTCCGCCGTATTTTCTATTTTCGGCCGGGATGTCAACTATGCCCCATTGGGATCGGTTTATCAAAGTACGGTGGGCCCCAACCAATGGGAAGGCAACTATGTAATGCCTGGCGAACCGGAAGGCATGTATATTCCGCTTAGCCATAATAAGTTTCACTACCCTCACCCAAGGATTACACTTGGGGATTTTTTTGAGGAAACTTAAAGAATTCCAGCTCTAATTCAAAGGATACTAGATCCCACTAAAAAATACATTGTAATTTAAAATTTACGCTGCAAAAAGAAACATTAAAAGACGGCCACCTTAGGCCGTCTCAATCACCAGGGAAACATTACATGCTTGCAGAACATGCTACATATACGCTCCCTCTATCGTAACCGACTTGATAATCATTATAAAGATAACCATTCTCCAGGCTTGTTAAATAATGATAACCTTCAGGACCAATATCATTGGCCCAATATGTTATATCCGTACCCCATCCGTAAGCCTTAACATTCCCCCATTCGCCCCATAGGGTCCCAACATCTCTGTGGCCGGATTTGTTAACCCCTGCATTGGTTATGATTTCATAGGGCGGAAGAGCAAAACCCATTTTATTACAAACCCCTGTTGCATTTGATATTGTATATCTATTTACTCCAGCACTGACAAACCAATGAGCAATTTTAAATGAATATGTTAAATTACCACCATCAGAAGTGGACACAATTTTTATAGACGCATCCGCTTCTCCTCGACCGGGTTCATCAATAATAGTAACGACGCCATTACCATCAACATCAACCCAAGTCCGATTGGATGTAAAAATATACTTATCACTCCCGCCATTATCATTTACATTTATTTTAAACTCCGCATTCTTAAATGCGGTCGTAGGAAAACCATCATTAACGTTAAAAGTATAGCCATTTGCAGTAACATCTAATTGAGGCTGTATTTTTTTAATGCATGCCACGTGCACACTGCCCCGGTCTTGCCCAACTTTATAATCATCATAAAGAAAACCATTAACGAGATTGACTAAATAATGATATCCTTGTGGGCCATTATCATTTGTCCAGTATGTTATACTCGTATCCCATCCATAAATTTTAACATCACCCCATTCCCCCCACAGACTACCTACATTTCTTTTACCTGTCTCATTCACTTCTGCGGGAGTTAATTTTTTGTAAGGCGATAATGTATATCCAATGTTGCTACAGTAATTCTCAGCACTAGATATTTTATATTGTTCCTTGCCTGCATAAGCAAACCAATACCTTAAATAAAACTTATAATATAAAACTGTGTCATCAGACTTTGAACTCGCTGTAATCGTTACTGGACCTTGATATTCAGAAGGTTTATCACCAAAAGTAACGTCCCCAACCTGGCTCACTGAAACCCAATCTTCACTTGAACTCCAGTTAAACTCTGATGGATTTACTCCTGCAGTTAACTGGATGGTGAAGGACGCATTTTTGAAAGCTGTTTCGGGAAAACCATCATCTTTATCAAAAAAATGGCCATTCGCTCTCACACCAACCACTGCCACATCACTGGCAAATGAGACTTCAGGCCATACAAGACCAACTGACAACATAGACCATATAGACCATATAAACAAACACACTACCCTTGAAATAAAAAACATTTTCATAACCGCCCCAAAAAAAACAATTCCCAGGAAAAATAATACCTCCTAAAAATTAAGATAATAAGCGATATCCTCTAATGAATTCACTGCTTAATAATGGTGCCTGCTAGTTAACAGTAAACAACATAGCAGCAGAATTTAACTTTAAACCGGCTTAAGTAAATCTCCTCATTAATGCTGAAGTCGGTATGTTTCTTCACGCTAAAAAGGGAAATATCAAGGAAAGCGAAGAGTTCCAGACCAAACCTGAGTTACCCAAGTTGATTGAAATTCTCCATGAAAACTTTGCTACCGAGGCTTCAATCCTTTACGCAGGCAAAAAAAAACCTGCGCATCTGCGCAGGTTGGTGCAAGAGATAAGGTACGAAAAACCGTACCGAAGAATTCACCTATCAATACCTCTGGGACAACCAGAGTAGCAATGTGGCAGCGGCTATCTCCAGCGGACAATCGCAACAGCTCGGCGCAAAGTGTAACTAAAGGTTTGATTTATCCCGTTCTTGTAGCAATCGGCGGATTCTGCGGGAGGTAACGATTACACCACCCGCTTTTATACGGCGGTCACAATTGTCGCGGCTGAAAAGGCGGACGCCTTGAATCTACGCTGGATTTCCGTAACACTTGCCGCAGTGTAAACGCTTACCCAACAGGAAGGCAGTAGATGGCGACGATAAAGGATGTAGCCCGGCTTGCAGGCGTCTCGGTTGCCACGGTCTCACGCGTGATTAATGATTCCCCGAAAGCCAGCGATGCCTCGCGTCAGGCGGTGCAGGCGGCGATGGAGTCCCTGAACTACCACCCGAACGCCAACGCGCGGGCGCTGGCCCAGCAGTCCACGGATACCCTCGGGCTGGTGGTGGGTGACGTGTCCGACCCCTTTTTTGGCGCGATGGTAAAAGCCGTCGAACAGGTGGCCTACAATACCGGTAATTTCTTACTGATCGGCAACGGCTACCATAATGAACAAAAAGAGCGTCAGGCTATTGAACAACTGATCCGCCACCGCTGCGCGGCGCTGGTGGTACACGCCAAAACGCTACCCGACGCCGAGCTGATCGGCCTGATGCAGCAGATCCCCGGCATGGTGCTGATTAACCGCATCGTTGCAGGCTTTGAAAAACGCTGCGTGGCACTGGATGACCGCTTCGGCGCCTGGCTGGCGACCCGTCATCTGATCCAGCAGGGCCATACGCGGATCGGCTATCTCTGCTCGAATCACACCATTTCCGATGCGGAAGATCGCCTGCGCGGCTACTACGATGCGCTGGCGGAAAACGGCCTGCCCGCCAATGACCGACTGGTCACCTTCGCCGAACCGGACGAAAGCGGCGGCGAGCTGGCGATGACCGAGCTATTAGGCCGCGGAAAACAGTTTACCGCTGTCGCCTGCTATAACGACTCAATGGCCGCAGGGGCGATGGGCGTGCTGAACGATAATGGCGTTGAGGTACCGCGGGATATTTCACTGATTGGCTTCGATGACGTGCTGGTCTCGCGCTATGTCCGCCCGCGTCTGACCACGGTGCGCTATCCGATTGTGACGATGGCGACCCAGGCTGCCGAACTGGCGCTGGCGCTGGCGGCCAACCGTCCCGCGCCGGAAATCACCCACCTGTTCAGCCCGACGCTGGTGCGCCGCCATTCGGTCACGGCACCGGCTGAAAACGGCTAAAGCGCGTAGCGGTAAAGATTGACGAGGGTGTCGGGATAATCCAGCCCCTCGCCGATATGCTCCCAGCCATAGCGCTCATAAAAGTCCCGACACGCGGAATAAAGATGCAGCTGTTTAAAGCCCATCCCCCGTGCCTGATCCATCGCATAGTGCTGTAAACGCCCCGCCAGCCCTTGTCCTCTCGCCTCTTTTGCCACGTACAGCGCGGCAAACCATGGCCACAAATCCTGACGGCTGATCAAATCGCAGCGCCACAGTCCAGCGGTGCCCAGCAGACGTTCACCGTCGGTAGCGATAAAGGTCAGCGGCAGTGCGCCGGGAATCTGACTGTGCGTAATAATACTGGCGAAAAAATCACGCGGCAGTGAATCACCAAATGCCTGCCACAGCCAGTCGGTAACCTGCTCCGCATGGTGCGGTGCAGCATACAGCGGCTGGATTTTCACATTAATTTCCCCTGAAAGATCGGCACCGACTCAAACAGATAGCCGTCAAAATCCGGGGCATCTTCATCGGAAAGCTCAAGCAGGCTGTTTTTGACGTTTTCCAGATGTTGCCACATGGCCTGCCAGGCCCCCATCACATCGCGGCGGCGCAGGGCGGCAAGAATAGTCTGCCGCTCGCCCAGCCATTTCAGGCGGTAGGGTCGACTGGCAATATGGGCGTTGAACTGCTGCCACAGCGGGCTACTGTCCATCTGGTGCCAGATGCTCTCTACCGTGGCCAGCAGCATCTGGTTCTGGGATGCGCCGGCCAGCAGCAGATGAAACATCTTACTGTTGTCCTGGGAGGTATCGTTGCTGGCGATGGCGTGCTGCTCCTGTTCGAGCACGCGACGCAGATTGTCGATATCGGCACGGGTCGCCATTCGGGCGGCGAAGGCGGCAATATTGCTCTCCAGCAGCTGTCTGGCCTGCAGGATCTCAAAGGGACCGACGTCGCTGTTCAGCAGGCGCTCCTCTTCGTTTTCGTGCTCCTGCGGAACACGGACAACGTAGACGCCCGAGCCCTGGCGAATATCAACGGTGCCCTGCAGTTCCAGCATTAATAGCGCTTCGCGCACAATCGTCCGGCTGACGCCGTAGGTTTCGGCGATATTGCGCTCCGGCGGCAGACGCGAGCCGACGGGGTACTGCCCGCCGACGATTTGCCGACGCAGATCTTCACCAATTTCCTGGTACTGTTTCCTTTCCGGCGGGACGACGGCCTTCTCCACACTATCACCTGTATAACCGTTTACGTGAATGCGTAAACCGGCGCAAAGCGCCGGTCCGATCGGGCGCTAGCTTACCAGACTCAACGCCTGATCGAGAACTTTCGCCCCGTTAAGTGTGCCGTAGGCCACCGAATCGATCACCGCGATGGGAATGCCGTGTTCATCGGTTAATTTCTTGTTTTCCGCCAGCTTAAAGCGTACCTGCGGCCCCAGCAGAACGGCGGTTATTTCACTGGCGTAGCTGCTCAGCTCATCGCGCAGGCTCTGCTCGGCGATGGCATAAATCTTCAGATCCAGCCCGCGTTCGGCGGCAACTTTTTCCATTCTGGTCACCACCAGCGAGGTGGACATGCCCGCCGAACAGCACAGTACAATTCGTTTCATTGCGGCTCCTTATTTCCATTCATCATCGACTGTCAGGGTCAGTTCACGACGCTCGCGTAGCTGCCGGAACCAGGCCGCCGACTTTTTCGCCCGCCGCGCCCGATTGTTCTGGAGATCGATCTCAATCAGCCCGTAGCGGTTTTTAAAGGCGTTCATCGGCGAGACGTTGTCGGTAAAGGCCCACAGCATATAGCCGTGGCAGTTGGCCCCGTCGCGCACCGCCAGCAGGGTTTGCCGCAGGTGCTCACCGATAAACTCAATCCGGTAATCATCGGCGATAACGCCGTCTTCACCGCGAAAACGGGCTTCGTTTTCCACGCCCATTCCGCTTTCGGCCACGAACCAGTCGATATTGCGATAGTCGTTTTTAATGCGCATCGCCATGTCATAGATAATGCGCGGGGCGATTTCCCAGCCGCGGGAGGTGTTCATTCGGCGACCGGGCAGCTCAAAGGGTTCATAGTAGTACGCCGGATGGAACGGGGTATCCGGATGCCAGGCCCGCGACGGGGCTTTGACCCGGTGCGGGTAGTAAAGGTTAATCCCCAGCTCATCGACGGTGTTGTCGCGAATAATCGCCAGTTCCTCGTCGGTGTAGCGCCACTCAATATCGTGTTTTTCCAGCAGTTCCAGCAGCTCCGGCGGATACGTGCCGTGCACCAGCGGATCGAGGAACACGCGGTTATAAAAGAGATCGTAAACCTCCGCCGCCCGCTGGTCGTGGGGCGCGCGGGAACGCGGATACGTCACTTCCGGATTCAGAATACAGCCGACGCTGCCCGCATAGCCCTTGCGGCGGAACAGGCTGACCACTTTTGCAGTCGCCAGCACCTTATGATGGTTCCACTGCATCCAGGTATGGGTGTTCTGCTCGTAGGGCCAGCGCAGGGCGTCGAGGTAAACGCGGGTCTGCACCACGATGGGCTCGTTAAAGGTAAACCAGCGATTGACCTTGCCGTGATAGCGCTCAAATACCTTTTCCGCATAGCGCACAAACAGCTCGACCACGTGCTTCGAGGCCCAGCCGCCGTAAGTTTCCAGCAGCGTGCCGGGCAGCTCATAGTGTTCAAGGCAGATCATCGGCTCGATGCCGTTAGCCCGCATCTCATCAAACAGGTCGTCGTAATACGCGGCGTACTCCTCATCCACCACCGCATTTTCATAGTCGGTCAGAAAGCGGGACCAGTTAATGGAGGTCCGGTAGTGGGTCAGCCCGGCCTGCTTCATCAGCTGGACATCTTCGCGGAAGCGATGGCGGAAATCCGTCGCCACCGCCGGACCGTAGCCGTTGTGCCAGACCTGGCGGTCGTTTTTGTACCACAGATCGATCCACGAATCCTGGCCCGGCTTTTTACCGCTCCAGCCCTCCGTCTGCCAGGCCGACGCTGCGGCCCCGAGAATAAAATCGGCGGGAATGCTTAGTGTCTCAGTGCTCATCGTTCCCTCACGCGTTGTTGGTCGGCTGTTTGCTTTCCGCCAGCCCGGCGCGGCGGGAGGCAATCCTCACAAACGGCAGGTAAATAATGACGGCGGTAATAATGCAGACAAGCTGAGTCACCACCGCACCCATCGACCCGGCGGTCGAGAGCCAGGCGTTAATCAGCGGCGGCGTGGTCCAGGGCACCATCACCACGGCCTTACCGGCAAAACCGGTAACCGTTGCGAAGTAGCCAATGGTGCCGGTAACCAGCGGGGTGATGATAAAAGGGATCGCCAGGATCGGGTTGAGCATGATCGGCATCCCGAAAATCACCGGCTCGTTAATGTTAAAGATGCCGGGGCCGATAGAGAGCTTGGCTATCTCTTTCATCTCCTTGCGTTTTGTACCGATCATTACGGCAATCAGCAGGCCGATAGTCAGCCCGGAGCCGCCAATGCTCATATACACATCCCAGAAAGGCATGGTGATGATATTGGGGATCTCTTTGCCCTGCTCGAAGGCGCTCATATTGACCGCAATCGCCCCCAGCAGCAGCGGCTCGCGGATCGGCTTGATCATTTGGTTACCGTGGATGCCGATCACCCAGAACAGCTGGGCCACAAACATCAGCAGCAGAATACCCGGCAGGCTTTGTACCGCACCCTCCAGCGGCTGCTGGACCACCTTATACACCGCGTCATACAGATACATGCCGGTGATTTGATGGAAGGCAAAGCCGAAGGTGGCAATGACCGTGGTGGTGATAATCGCCGGGATCAGCGCCGAGAAAGAGGCCGAAACGTTAGGCGGTACCGTGTCCGGCATTTTGATCTTCAGCCCGTCGCGCGCTTCCAGCCAGCAGTAAATTTCCACGGAAAGAATCGCGATAAACATGCCGAGGAACAGGCTGCGGGTATCGGAGAACTGACGCAGTAGTACGTCCTTCACCACCACCATCTGGCCGTCGATCAGCATCTCAACGGTGGTTGGCGTGACGCAGATAAAGCAGATCACCGCCAGCAGACCGGGGAATAGCGTCTTGATACCGTTAATGCGCCCGAGCTCGATACCGATCAGGAACACGGCGCCGATATTAAGGAAGTTAAGCGTGGCGTAGTTAATCGCGCTGGTAATTGGCTTGAGCACCGCCAGAAACGACAGCCACTCAAAGCTGGCAAGACCGTTTTTCGGATCCAGCACCATGTTGGAGATCAGCACCGAGAAGGCGCCCACGATGATAACCGGCATCAGCGTGATAAAAGACGCCTTGATCGCCATGATATAGCGATAGCTGTTGAATTTTGTTGCGAAACTACCCAGCGAATCGATCAGTTTTTCCTGAAATGCCATAGGGTGTTACCTCAAAATTAGGGGGCTTTATCGAAATGGGTGTACAGCCGGATCCCCATTTGGCATACCAAAAATAGTCATGACCGACGGAAAGTTCTGTGATTCAACTCCCAACAACGCATCCGGTATCCCAAAATGTGAAAAGCATCAACATTGGCATACCACATCAACCGCAGGGGAATGTCTGTGATAAACTGCGGAAATTATGGGGAATCAGGATCGGTCAATGGCAACAATGCTGGATGTCTCATTGCGCGCAGGCGTATCGAAGGCGACGGTTTCGCGGGTACTGAATGGCACAGGTCAGGTCAAAGAGAGCACCCGCAAAGCCGTGTTTAAGGCGATGGAAGATCTGGGCTACCGGCCGAACTTTCTTGCCCGCTCGCTGGCCAACCGCACCAGCAACAGTATTGGCCTGGTGGTCTCAACCTTTGACGGCTTTTACTTTGGCCGCCTGCTACAGCAGGCCTCGCGCCAGAGCGAAGTTCACGGCAAGCAGCTGATGGTCACCGACGGTCACGATACCCCGGAGTGTGAGACGCAGGCGGTAGAGATGCTGGCGGATCGCCACTGCGACGCCATTATTCTCTACACCCGCTTTATGAGTGAGCAGGCGATCCTCTCCTTGACGGAAACCCTGAGCAAACCGCTGGTGGTGATCAACCGGGACGTTGCCAGCGCCCGCGAGCGCTGCGTTTTCTTCGAGCAGCAGGAGGCCGCATTCCAGGCGGTCGACTATCTGATTTCCCGCGGCCATCGCGATATTGCCTGTATCACCGTTCCCATCCACACCCCCACCGGCAAGGCTCGCCTGCAGGGCTACCGCCAGGCGCTGGAAAAAAACGGTATTGCCTGGGATCCGGCCAGGGTGAAGTACGGCACCGCAGAAATGACCAGCGGGTATGAGATGTGTCAGCAGCTGCTGCAGGAAGGCGTTGGCTTTAGCGCACTCTTTACCTGCAACGATGATATGGCGCTGGGAGCCTCAAAATCGCTGCATCAGGCGGGGCTGCGTATTCCGCAGGATATTTCGCTGTTTGGCTTTGACGACGCGCCCTGCGCCAAATGGCTGGAGCCGGCCCTGTCGACGGTCTATCTGCCTATCGATACCATGATTACCACCGCTATCGATCAGGCGATTAAACTGGCCAGCAATCAGCCGCTGGCCCCGATCCCGCCGTTTACCGGCAAGCTGGTGCTGCGGGATTCGGTGGCGACGGGGCCGTATGGCGCGCGCTAAGCGCGCCGCTTAGATCAGTTCCAGCGCCAGCAGCTCTTCAATTGTCTGACGACGGCGAATCAGCCGTGCGGTCCCGTTATCGAACAGCACCTCCGGCAGCAGCGGGCGACTGTTGTAGTTGGAAGACATTGATGCACCGTAGGCACCGGTATCGTGTAGCACCAGATAATCTCCCGGCACCACCGACGGCAGCGCACGCGTTGCCACCTTCCCGCCTTCCAGCTGGGTAAAGACATCCCCGGATTCGCACAGCGGGCCAGCGACCACGGTTTCCAGCGTCGGGGCGGCGCTCAGATCGCTGCCGTCCGCCGCCAGCGCGGTAATATGGTGATAGCTGCCGTACATCGACGGGCGCATCAGATCGTTAAACCCGGCGTCGATCAGCACAAAGTGACGGCTGCCCATCTTCTTCACGCTGCGCACCTGAGAAATTAATACGCCGGATTCCGCCACCAGGAAACGGCCCGGTTCGATCTCCAGCTTCACCGGATGGCCGAGATGCTGCGCGATCTGCTCCCGGGCGGCATTCCACAGGCCGTAGTAGTGATCCGTATCAATCGCCTCTTCCCCTTCAAGGTACGGGATCGACAGGCCGCCACCGGCGGAGATCGCCGTCAGATCCTGACCAAACTCAATCACCTGGCGCACCATCGCCCCGCACACCTGCTCCAGATGGCCGTAGTCAACGCCGGAACCGATATGCATATGAATACCCACCAGCTGCAGCTGGTAGCGCTGGATCACCGCCAGAGCATCGGGAAGATCGCTGTACCAGATCCCGTGCTTGCTGTTCTCACCGCCGGTGTTGGTTTTCTGGCTGTGACCGTGACCGAAGCCTGGGTTCACCCGCAGCCAGACGCGATGGCCCGGCGAGACTTCGCCCAGCTGAGCCAGCATATCCACCGACCCGGCATTCACCGGCACCTGGAGTTCACGCACGCGCGCCAGCGTCGGGGCGTCGATCAGATCGGCGGTAAAGACCACGTCGTCCGGGTTATTCAGGGGATCGTAACCGGCGGCCAGCGCCCGCTCAATCTCGCCCAGCGAGACGGAGTCGACCTTAACACCCTGTTCGCGCATCAGGCGCAGAATATGGATATTGGAGCAGGCTTTCTGCGCAAAGCGCACCACGTCAAAGCGGCTCAGCGCAGCAATCTGACGACGGATAATCCCGGCATCATAGGCCCAGACCGGGCAGCCAAACTCGCCCGGCAGGCGCAGCAGGTTTTCGGCGTTAAGCGCGGTATCGGTCTGGAACAGTGAACGTGGCATAGAAAACTCTCGTGTCAGTTAGCGATTTTTCCCTATTACGCCATACCGCGAAGGCAATAAAAAATATCGTTTTATCGCGAGTCTATGCAAAAATGATATGGATTACGCCACCGACGAGGAGCCTGCGATGCCCGCCGTTAACCTGCGCCATATTGAAATTTTCCACGCCGTGATGACCGCCGGAAACCTGACGGAGGCCGCCCAGCTACTGCATACCTCTCAGCCCACCGTCAGCCGGGAGCTGGCGCGCTTTGAAAAGGTGCTGGGGCTGCAGCTCTTCGAGCGCACGCGGGGGCGTTTACACCCGACGGTACAGGGGCTGCGGCTGTTCGAAGAGGTACAGCGCTCCTGGTACGGTCTGGATCGCATTGTCAGCGCCGCCGAGAGCCTGCGGGAGTTTCGCCAGGGCGAATTGTCCGTCGTCTGCCTGCCGGTCTTTTCCCAGTCGTTTTTGCCCGCGCTGCTGCAGCCTTTTCTGGCCCGCTACCCGGAGGTCAGCCTGAATATCGTCCCGCAGGAGTCACCGCTGCTTGAAGAGTGGCTCTCGGCCCAGCGTCACGATCTGGGCCTGACGGAGACGCTACACACGCCCGCCGGGACCGAGCGCACCGCCCTGCTGACGCTGAATGAAGTCTGCGTCCTGCCGTCGGCGCACCCGCTCGCGGCAAAAGCAGAGCTGACGCCCGCCGATTTTCAGGGTGAAAACTATATCAGCCTGTCGCGCACGGACAGCTACCGGCAGCTGCTGGATACGCTGTTCAACGAGCATCAGGTGAAGCGGAGAATGGTGGTAGAAACCCACAGCGCGGCATCGATTTGCGCGATGGTGCGGGCAGGCGTCGGGATATCGGTGGTCAACCCGCTGACCGCGCTGGATTATGCGGGAAGCGGCGTGACGGTACGCCGTTTTAGCGTCGAAGTACCGTTTACGGTCAGTCTGATCCGGCCTCTGCATCGCCCGACGTCGGCGCTGGTGGAGACCTTTACCCGCCATCTGCAGGATAGCCTGCCGCGCCTTACCCGGCCGCTGCAGGCTATCCTCGATGGTTAAGAGAGCATAAAATCAACCACGTCGGCGACGTGGATCACCGCCGTATCGTACACCGGGATCGCACACTGTTCCGGCGACAGCAGCAGGCCGATTTCGGTACAGCCGAAGATAACTCCTTCTGCCCCCTGCTCCGCCTGCTGTTCAATGATCTTCAGGAAGTAATCGCGGGATTCATCGAGAAGCTTGCCCTGGCACAGCTCATCAAAAATCACGCTATTGATCCGCCCACGATCTTCGTAGTCCGGCACCAGCGTATCGATGCCAAACTGCTGTTTCAGACGTCCGCGATAGAAATCCTGCTCCATGGTGTAGCGCGTGCCGAGCAGGGCCACCCGCTGCATATTCTGGCGCACAATTTCCCGGCCGGTGGCGTCGGCAATATGTAAGAACGGCAGGCTACACCGGTTCTCAATATGGTCCGCCACTTTATGCATCGTGTTGGTACAGAGCACGATGCCTTCGGCACCGGCCTGCTGTAACCCGATGGCCGCCTCTGCCAGCATTGCACCGGCTTTATGCCACTCACCGCTCGACTGATACATCTCAATCTCATGGAAATCAAAGCTATGCAGCAGCAGACTGGCGGAGTGCAGCCCGCCAAGCCGTGCCTTGATCCCTTCATTGATCAGCCGATAGTAGGGGATTGTTGATTCCCAGCTCATACCGCCCAGTAAGCCTATTGTTTTCATTGCCATTACCTCAGTTTCCCCTTTTAAGCAGTAAACCAAAGTTGTGATCAACTTTCCACTTCTCCCGCATTACCGTTCTTTTTAAAAGGTCACTGAGCTAAATTAAATGAAACAACGTTTCAACCAACTACAGGACGGCCTGATGTTTATTTTTCACAAAGAAACCACCCTTGACGATCTCGGCAATGGCGTGACCCGCCGCATTCTGGCGCACGACGGTAAAATGATGGCGGTGGAAGTGAATTTTGAAGCGGGCGCGATCGGCCCGATGCATAACCACCCGCACGAGCAGCTGACCTACGTCCTGTCCGGCGAGTTTGAATTTACTATCGGCGATGAAAAACACGTGGTCAGCGCGGGCGACACGCTTTATAAGCAGCCGCATATTATGCACGGCTGCGTCTGCCTGAAACCGGGCACGCTGCTGGATACCTTCACCCCGGTTCGTGAAGATTTTCTAAAAGTGTAATCTCCATCACATTATTTCCTGCCCTCCTCATGGAGGGCTTTTTATTTAGCCGTGTTAAACATTAGCGGCATAATTATTTCTTTTTTCTCCTGTCGCCCCTTCCTGCCCCTACGCCATTAGCCGCTGACAGATAATGATATATCTCGCAAAAGTGTCACACACCTCACCTTATTGAAACGGCGTTTCGACTTCGATCACATTTCCAGGATTAATAGAATGACTCGGAAACAAATCCAAATAAAATAAATTAAAACGATGTTTTACAAATCAAGAACACGGGTTTAGTAGATTTTGAAACCCTTACGGGGGGCCTGGGAACATGTAGGCTTAAACACCAGCAAAAACAAAGAGTAACAGGGAACAGCTCTGCACCACCGCATCACGAACATTACGCGCCTTCGCCGCACATCCGGGCGGGGGCGATACCAGTTCCGTTTTAAACACTTGAATGCCAGGTAGGTATGTATGAATGAAAACAGACTACTGGGATTGGCCTGGATATCACCCTACATCATAGGGTTGATAGTCTTTACGGCCTTCCCATTTGTTTCATCTTTCTTTCTCAGTTTTACTGATTACGATTTGATGAGTCCCCCGGAGTTTACCGGCATAGAGAACTATCGCTATATGTTTACGGAAGACGCGCTCTTCTGGAAATCTATGGGCGTGACTTTTGCCTACGTATTTTTAACCATTCCATTAAAACTGGCGTTCGCCCTCGGCATCGCCTTTGTTCTGAACTTTAAATTGCGCGGTATCGGCATGTTCCGTACCGCTTATTATATTCCGTCCATCCTCGGAAGTTCCGTGGCCATCGCCGTTCTGTGGCGTGCGCTGTTCGCCATCGACGGTCTGCTGAACAACTTTATTGCGGTGTTTGGTTTGGATCCCATCAACTGGCTGGGCGAGCCTTCACTGGCGCTGATGTCCGTTACCCTGCTGCGCGTATGGCAGTTCGGCTCTGCGATGGTGATCTTCCTTGCCGCGCTGCAGAACGTTCCGCAGTCGCAGTATGAAGCCGCCATGATCGACGGCGCGTCGAAATGGCAGATGTTTATGAAGGTTACCGTACCGCTGATTACGCCGGTTATTTTCTTCAACTTCATCATGCAGACTACCCAGGCGTTCCAGGAGTTTACCGGCCCGTACGTTATTACCGGCGGCGGACCAACCTATTACACCTACCTGTTCTCGCTCTATATCTACGACACCGCCTTCAAGTACTTTGATATGGGTTACGGTGCAGCGCTGGCATGGGTTCTGTTCCTGGTCGTAGCGGTCTTTGCCTCTATCGCCTTTAAGTCATCGAAATACTGGGTGTTCTACTCCGCCGATAAGGGAGGCAAAAATGGCTGACATTCAACAAGACCAGTTAGCTGCACGGATTAGCGCAGCCGAGCGTGAAGTGGCGCGCACCCTGCGCCGTGAAAAAATCAACGCGGCCTTCCGTTACGTGGTTCTACTGTTCGTCGGTCTGCTGATGCTCTATCCGCTGGCGTGGATGTTCTCGGCATCGTTCAAACCGAACCACGAGATTTTCACCACCATGAGCCTGTGGCCGAGTAACGCGACCTGGGACGGCTTTATTAACGGCTGGAAAACCGGTACCGAGTACAACTTCGGTCATTACATGCTGAATACCTTCCAGTATGTGATCCCGAAAGTGCTGCTGACCATTATCTCCTCCACCATCGTGGCCTACGGCTTTGCCCGCTTCGAGATCCCGTGGAAGAAATTCTGGTTCGCGACGCTTATCGCCACCATGCTGCTGCCGAGCACGGTTCTGCTGATCCCGCAGTACCTGATGTTCCGTGAAATGGGCATGCTGAACAGCTATCTGCCGCTGTACCTGCCGCTGGCCTTCGCCACGCAAGGGTTCTTCGTCTTTATGCTGATTCAGTTCCTGCGCGGCGTGCCGCGTGACATGGAAGAAGCCGCGCAGATTGACGGCTGTAACTCTATCCAGGTGCTGTGGTATGTGGTCGTGCCGATTCTGAAACCGGCCATTATCTCTGTTGCGCTGTTCCAGTTCATGTGGTCCATGAACGACTTTATCGGTCCGCTGATTTACGTATACAGCGTTGATAAGTATCCGATTGCACTGGCGCTGAAAATGTCCATCGACGTTACCGAAGGTGCGCCGTGGAACGAAATTCTGGCAATGGCGAGTATCTCCATTCTGCCGTCCATCATTGTGTTCTTCCTGGCTCAGCGCTACTTCGTACAAGGCGTTACCAGCAGCGGAATTAAAGGTTAAGAGGGAAATATCATGGCTGAAGTTATTTTCAACAAACTGGAAAAAGTTTACTCCAACGGCTTCAAAGCGGTACATGGTATCGACCTGAAAATCGCTGAAGGTGAGTTTATGGTTATCGTCGGTCCGTCCGGCTGCGCCAAGTCCACGACCCTGCGTATGCTGGCCGGACTGGAAACCATCAGCGGCGGTGAAGTGCGTATCGGCGAGAAAGTCGTGAACAACCTGGCCCCGAAAGATCGCGGGATCGCGATGGTGTTCCAGAACTATGCGCTCTATCCGCATATGACCGTGCGTGAGAACCTCGCGTTCGGCCTGAAGCTGAGCAAGCTGCCGAAAGACCAGATCGAACAGCAGGTTGATGAAGCAGCAAAAATCCTCGAACTGGAAGATCTGCTGGAGCGCCTGCCGCGCCAGCTCTCCGGCGGCCAGGCACAGCGTGTGGCGGTAGGCCGCGCGATTGTGAAAAAACCGGACGTGTTCCTCTTCGATGAACCGCTGTCCAACCTCGACGCCAAACTGCGTGCGTCCATGCGTATCCGTATTTCCGACCTGCACAAGCAGCTGAAGAAATCCGGTAAGCCGGCGACCACCGTCTACGTTACCCACGATCAGACCGAAGCGATGACCATGGGTGACCGCATCTGCGTGATGAAGCTGGGCCATATCATGCAGGTCGATACGCCGGATAACCTCTACCACAAGCCGAAAAATATGTTTGTGGCCGGCTTTATCGGCGCGCCGGAAATGAATATTCGCGCCACCAAACTGGTCGAAAAAGAGGGGCGCCTGAATATCGTTCTCGGTGATGAGTACCTGCCGCTGAGCGCCACCCACCAGGAAAAACTGGCCAGCCATAAAGATCAGGATGTGTTTTACGGCGTGCGTCCGGAATTCGTCTCTGTTGCAGACGAGCCGTTCGCAGACGCCTGCGGTTCCGGTGAGATGGTTCGCGTGGAAAATATGGGACACGAGTTCTTTGTGTACCTGAAGGTAGCGAACTATGAGCTGACCGCCCGAATCCCCTCTGATGAAGCCAAACCTATGATTGATAAAGGGCTGCATCGGAAGGTGTACTTTAAGTTCGACATGAATAAGTGTCATATCTTTGACGCGAAAACAGAACAGAACATCTCCCTCTGAACACTGGAGTATTAAAATGAAAAAAGTGCTTTTAAGCGCAGCAATCTCCGCCACTCTGGGCCTTACAGCATTACCCTCTATGGCGAAGGATGTCGATTTACGTATGTCCTGGTGGGGCGGCAACGGCCGTCACCAGGTGACTCTGAAGGCCCTGGAAGAGTTCCACAAACAGCACCCGGACATTACTGTGAAAGCGGAATACACCGGCTGGGACGGTCACCTCTCCCGTCTGACCACCCAGATTGCGGGCGGCACCGAGCCGGACGTGATGCAGACTAACTGGAACTGGCTGCCGATCTTCTCCAAAAACGGCGACGGCTTCTATGACCTGAACAAAATGAAAGACGTGATCGACCTGTCCCAGTTCGATCCGAAAGAGCTGCAGTCCACCACCGTGAACGGCAAGCTGAACGGTATTCCGATTTCCGTGACCGCACGTGTGTTCTACTTCAATGACGAAACCTGGAAAAAAGCGGGCGTTGAATACCCGAAAACCTGGGACGGTCTGATGGAAGCGGGTAAAACCTTCGAGACTAAACTGGGCAAACAGTACTACCCGGTCGTGCTGGAGCACCAGGACACCCTGGCCCTGCTTAACTCGTATATGACCCAGAAATACAACGTGGGCGCTATCGACGAGAAGGGCAAAAAACTCGCCTGGACCGATGCCCAGTGGGTTGAGCTGTTCCAGATGTACAAAAAACTGGTCGACAGTCATGTGATGCCGGACACCAAGTACTATGCCTCTTTCGGTAAGAGCAACATGTACGAGATGAAACCGTGGATCCAGGGCGAATGGGCCGGTACGTATATGTGGAACTCCACCATTACCAAGTACTCCGATAACCTAAAGCCACCGGCCAAGCTGGAACTGGGCAACTACCCGCTGCTTGAAGGTGCGACCGACGCGGGTCTGTTCTTCAAACCGGCACAGATGCTCTCTATCGGCAAATCTACCAAAAATCCGGAAGCCGCAGCGAAAGTTATCAACTTCCTGCTGAACAGCAAAGAAGGTGCTGAGACTCTGGGTCTGGAGCGTGGCGTACCGCTGAGTAAAGCGGCCGTTGCCACCCTGACCGCGGACGGCACCATCAAAGAGACCGATCCGTCAGTATCCGGTCTGCGCCTGGCGCAGTCTCTGCCGGCTAAACTCTCCGTATCGCCGTACTTCGACGATCCGCAGATCGTTGCCCAGTTCGGTACCACTCTGCAGTACATCGACTATGGTCAGAAAACCGTAGAAGAAGCCGCCGCTGACTTCCAGCGCCAGGCTGACCGTATTCTGCGCCGTGCAATGCGCTAATACGTTTTAAGCTGAAGTCATACCAGCCTCGTCCCCCTTTGGGGACGGGGCTTTTTAACAAGGAGAGAGCAATGAAAGGCAAAATCATCCCGCTGAACTTTCGCCAGCAGAAAGACAGCGTGACCGGTCACGATGTGATTCGGATGACGCCTCCGCATATTATCTGTCACCGCAACTACTTCTATCAGAAATGCTTCACCAGGGACGGAGAGAAACTGATCTTCGGCGGCGCCTTCGAGGGCCACTGGAACTACTATTTACTGGATATTCCCAACCAGCAGGCCACCCAGTTGACCGACGGAGAAGGCGATAACACCTTTGGCGGGTTCTTATCGGCGGACGACCGTTCCCTGTGGTACGTCAAAAACAGCCGCCAGCTGCGTCGGGTAGATCTGCAGAGTCTTGAAGAGTACGTGGTCTACGAAGTGGACGACGAATGGGTCGCCTACGGGACCTGGGTCGCCAACAGCGATTGCACAAAACTGGTCGGGATCGAGATTAAAAAAAGCGACTGGCAGCCGCTCACCGACTGGAGTAAATTTCGTGCATTCTGGCATACCCAGCCGGAATGCCGCCTGATCAATATCGATCTGCAGACCGGCGAGCAGCGCACTATCCGGCAGGAGAAACTCTGGCTCGGCCATCCGATTTATCGCCCGTTTGACGATAATACCGTTGCCTTCTGCCACGAAGGTGCACGCGATCTGATCGATGCGCGGATGTGGCTGATTAACGAAGATGGCAGCAATATGCGCAAAGTTCGCCAGCATCAGCCGGGTGAAAGCTTTACCCACGAATTTTGGGTGCCGGACGGTTCCGCTCTCTACTACGTCGCCCACCAGGAAAACGATCCGCGCCGCTATCTCTACAGCGCCGATCCCATTACCCTGGAAAATCGCCAGCTGATGGCGATACCGCCCTGCTCACATTTGATGAGCAACCACGACGGATCCCTGGTCGTCGGCGACGGCTCGCCGCACAACACCGGCGATATCAGCCTCAACGATCCCTTTATCTGGGTCTTCGATGTGAAAAGCGGCGAGCAGAAAGCCATTTGCCAGCACAACAGCAGCTGGAAGGTGCTGGATGGCGATCGTCAGGTCACCCATCCGCATCCGTCTTTCTCGCCGGATAATCAGTGGGTGCTCTACTCCTCCGATGCCGAAGGGATGCCAGCGCTGTATCTGGCGAAGGTCTGAAAAAAAGCCCCGACGAGGCGTCGGGGCTTTGACGAAAAGCTTATGGCCGAGGGAGATTAGACAATAACCCCAAGCCCTCCACCGAGAACGAGCCCAATCAGCCCCCCCGCAACGAGCCCGGCGGGAGCAGCCGCAAGGAAAACAGGATTTAACGTCACGACGCTCGCGATAATTCCCCCGATAGCACCGATAACGCCACCAGCGACGGCCCCGATCCCCGTCAGCGCGGCCATAATAATACTGCCGCCGCTGACATTATCAATTTCATAAGCTGTTAATTCGCGCATGTATAGTCTCCTTAAGTAATTTTATCCATCGGGCAAAATGCCCTCATCAAAAAAAAACAACACGATTATGTAATCTAAAATGCCCAACAACGTATCCAATAACCCCCTAAAAGGGAGGAAGAATGCAGTGACTACAATTCATTAACGACATTTATTAATGATACGACCATTGCAAGATATTAACTGGAGTTGCTTTATGTCAAGCCTGAATTATATAAAGCCATTTATTTGCGGCGTCTTTCCCTGGTGATTTCAGCTCTCACATTGCGTCATAGTCCTGGAATAACGCTCATTCTCCCGTTGCCCCCCGCCTTACGGCCATACAATTAAATTCATTTAAAACAACACATTACACGACCAATAAAAATATCACTCAAATGTCCCCTCCGCTAACAGGAAGTAAACCTCTGACAGTTCATGCCCAAAACAGAGGCTATTCTTAAATATTTCCGTATGAACCGCCGATCGAAAAAACAATCTTAAATAATAATGAGTAATGGACAGAGCTGGATTTTTACCCTCATTGCCATTATTGTTCCATCCTGAACCAGAATATATCGCCGCCGCAATTGATTGCGCATTTAGCGTCCTCCGCTCACAGGGATTATTGAAAAGATGGACATAACTATAAAAACAGCCCTCTCAGCAACAAGTCCATTTATTATGAATTCACATCGACACATAATCCTGAGAAATATAATACAACTCTTCGCAACAGGATTATTGCTGTCGACATTCTGTAGCCACGCCATTACTTTGCAGCAGGCAGTGACTTCCGCCTTTCAGTACGACGCTGCGCTCCAGTCGGGTCAGAAAACAACCGATGCGGACAAGCAAAAATACTGGCAGGGCGTTTCCGGCCTACTTCCACAGGTGGGCCTTGAAGGCAGCTGGAACCGTCAGGAGCAGCCCGAAGCTAACTATCAAAATGGCATGACCAGCCATAACTACAACGTGCGGGTACAGCAGCCGATTTTTGATATGAGCAAGGTCGCAGCCTGGAAGAAAGGCGACGCGATCGCCAGTACCGCCGATGCGCAGCTGCGCCAGGTCCAGGAAAAGCTGACAACGGATGTCGCAGAGGCCTTCTTTTCCGTCCTGCAGCAGCGGGAAGTTATGCAGGCTGCGAAAGCGACCGACGAGAATCTCGCTCGCCAGTTGAGCAGGCTGCGCACGGGGTTAACCCACGGGCAAAACACCCGTACCGAAGTCGATGAAGCGCAGGCCAACGCAGATATTGCCACTGCCCGCACCATTCAGGCCGAGAACGACCTGCTGCTGGCCGGGGAAGCCTTTCGCCGCCTGACGGGACTGGCGCCCGATACTATCGAAGCGGTGAAGTGGCAGTGCGCCCGCCAGCCGGTCGTGACCGACCTGGCCGAGGCATTACGTCAGGCGCAGCAAAACAATGTGCAGGTCAGGATCGCCCGCTTCCAGACGGCGCAGGCGAATGCCGATCTGGATTCCGCCAACAGCGCGCATCTTCCCGTGGTTTCGGCGTATGCCAGCTACGGTAAAAACTGGAGCCGCAGCGAAAACGGCAGCGTTCTTTATGACGCCATTTTCGGTAATGAGTCTAAAAGCTCCAGCCTGCAATACGGCGTCAATGTCTCCATTCCGCTGTTTTCCGGCGGCGGCCAGCTCTCTCAATCCTTCGAAGCCACCTATCGGCATCAGGCCGCAAAATTTGCGATTACCGATGCCCAGCGCAAAGCCATCCAGGATACCCGCTCCGCCTGGCTGAATATTAAAAACGGCGCGGCGCTGGTAGAAGCACAGAAAAAGGCCGTGGAATCCGCCAAAAAAAGAGTCCGCTCCGTCGGGTATGGCAAAGAGATGGGCTTTCGGACCGTCAATGATGAGCTGGATGCACAGCAAAAATACTTTGAATCGGAAAGGGATCTGTCCGAATCGAAATACCGCTATTTATCGGCTCTGCTGAATATCGCCCAGCTGACCGGTAACCTGGATATCGCCATGCTGGGCCAGTTCAGCTGTCGGTAATCTCAACCTCACACTACGAGTATGCAGATGGATAATTCTCTTTTCCGGCCCGAGGCGGTTAAGGCAGCAAACCGGGGGATGCTGGGAACGGTTTCTCTCTGGTGCCCACCCTGGCGCTGGGTGGTCATTTCACTGGTGATGCTTATCACCGTACTGTCGGCCGCGCTGTTTATTTTCGGCACCTATACAAAGTATGAAACCTCGACCGGGGAGCTGGTCCCGCGCGACGGTATGCTGGCTATCCCACCACCGGTGGCCGGGACCATCGTCAGTATTCCCGTCAAAGAAGGCCAGCAGGTGAAAAAAGGCGACGTGCTGATGGTGCTGTCATCCGAGGTGTCGACCACGCTGGGGCAAACCCGGGAGATGATCGCTGAAACGCTCGGTGCCCAGCGCAAGCGCCTGGAGCAGGATTTAATCTCCCTGACCACCCTGAGCCAGGTTGAAACCCAGGGGCTGAAAGACAACGAGAAAAGCCTGGTGCAGCAAAAAGGACGGCTGGCTCAGCAGATGAAGCACCGCCAGAAGCAGGTGGCGCTGGCACGCACCCAGTTGGACAAGCTGAATGCCATGCGTGAGCAGGGTTACGCCTCAAATCGTCAGGTGGAAGAGCAGGAGTCGAACCTGCTGGAGAGCCAGGCGCGCTATCAGGAGTACCAGCGCCAGCTGCTGGATATTGAACAAAAGATCATGCAGGTCCGCCAGCAGCTGACGGAGAAACCCCTCGACGACAGGCGCAAGCGTAACGATATCCAGCGTCAGCTTGGCGAAAATGCCCAGACCCTGGCGGAAAATGAATCCCGTCGTGCTTTTGAACTGCGTGCGCCGAAGGACGGTACCGTCGGGACCATCATGGTGAAAAACGGGCAGATGCTGAATGCCGGGCAGTCGGCCATTTCCGTGCTGCCGAAAGATGCCCAGCTGCTGGCGCGCATCATGGTCGGCACCCGGGCGATTGGTTTCCTGGAGCCGGGACAGCGAGTGGTGCTGCGCTACCAGGCTTTCCCCTATCAAAAATTCGGTCAGCAGTACGGCAAGGTGCTGGAAGTTTCCCGGACGGCGCTTTCGCCTCAGGAAGTCGCCAGCCTCACGGGCAAAAATAACGTCCAGGAACAGCAGTACCGGATATTAGTCCAGCTGGATCGCCAGTCGATTGTCGCCTACTCCCGCAACGAACCGCTAAGGCCGGGTATGGCGCTGGATGCCGATTTCCTGGTGGATCAGCGCCATCTCTACGAATGGGTGCTGGAACCGCTGTACGCCCTCGGCCATAACATCTCCCTCTAATTCACAGGGTATTTTTGTGTCACTTTTACAAAAACTCAATTTCAGCTGGTTTAATCGCCTGCCCGTCATTCGTCAGACACAGGCCGCAGAATGCGGATTAACCTGCGTCGGGATGATTGCCAATTATTACGGCCACGATATCGATATGATCTCCCTGCGCCGGCGCTTTTCGACATCACTAAAGGGGTCAACGCTCTCGGATGTCATTTCGGTCGCCCAGCGGCTCGGGTTAACCTCGCGGGCGCTGCGCATCGAGCTTGAAGAGCTGCCCCAACTGAAGACGCCGTGCATTTTGCACTGGAAGCTCGATCACTTTGTGGTGCTAAAAAAGGTCGACGGAAAAAAGATCGTCATCCACGATCCGGCAACGGGCGTACGCGTGGTCCCGATGAAAGAGGTTTCGGATCACTTTACCGGCGTGGCGCTGGAGCTGGTGCCATCGACGGATTTCCAGCCGAAAAAAGAGAAAGAAACCCTGTCGATGCGCAAACTGATCGGCAGCGTTTCCGGGGTGAAATCGGCCTTTCTGCAGATCATGATCCTGTGCGTGGCGCTGGAGCTATTCGGGATCCTCGGCCCCTTCTTTATGCAGTGGGTGATGGATATGGTGCTGGTTTCCGCCGACTACTCGCTGCTCAGCCTGCTCGGGATGGGCTTTATTATGGTGGCGATTTTCCAGAACCTGATTTCCGCGCTACGTTCCTGGGTGATGACCTGGTTTTCCAGCATGCTGAGCGTGCAGTGGACCACTAACGTCTGCCGACATATGCTCAAGCTGCCGCTGATCTGGTTTGAGTCACGCCACGTGGGCGACGTGCTGTCGCGCTATGACTCACTGAACACCATTCAGAACACCCTGACCACGCGTTTTATCAGCACTCTGCTTGATGGCGTTATGTCGATCGTGACCCTGGTGATGCTGTTTGTCTACAACGGCACCCTCGCCTGGCTGGTAATAGCCCTGTTTGTTTCTTATGCGATCATCCGCCTGGTCTCCTATGAACCGCTCCGGCGCGCCACCGAGGATCAAATTGTCAGCGGCGCACGCACCCAGTCGTCGCTGCTGGAAACGCTGCGCGGTATTCAGGCCGTCAAGACCAACAACAAGCAAACGCCCCGGCTGTCGGTCTATATGAACTATCTGATCGATACCACCAATAAAAACATCGTCATACAGAAGCTCAGCATTCTGTTCGGCACCACCCAGGGTCTGATCTCCTCGATAGGTCGCGTGGTGCTGATCTGGCTGGCGGCGCGCCAGGTGCTGGAGGGAAACTTCTCTGCCGGGATGCTGACCGCGTTTATCAGCTTCTCAGATCAGTTTATTGGCCGCGCCGCCGGGCTGATTAACGCGCTGATTGATTTCCGGATGCTGCGAATGCACGGCGAGCGTTTGTCAGACATCGTCCTGGCTGAAATTGAACCGGAGCAGGATCATACCGAGCCTGCGCAGGCTCAGGGAGCGGATCGGGTCGGCGATATTACGCTGCGCGCCCTGAAATTCCGCTATGCGGAAACGGAACCCTGGGTGATTAACGGCATCAACCTGACCATTAAAGCCGGTGAGTCCGTAGCGATTGTCGGCCCTTCCGGGCAGGGAAAAACCACCCTGGCAAAAATCATTCTTGGCCTGCTCCACCCCGACGAGGGCAGCATTCTGGTCGACGGACACGAGATTGCCAGAACCGGCCTGCAGCATCACCGCGAACAGATTGGCTGCGTCATGCAGGATGACATTCTGTTTTCCGGCTCGATTGCCGAAAACATCAGCTTCTTCGATGCCGAGATGGACATGGAGAAGGTGATCCGGGTTGCGCGGGCGGCGCAGATCCATGACGACATCATGAGTATTCCGATGAACTACTACAGCCTTGTCGGCGATATGGGGTCATTCCTCTCCGGAGGCCAGCAGCAGCGGGTCCTGCTGGCCAGGGCCCTGTATCGCGAGCCGAAGATCCTGGTGCTGGATGAAGCAACCAGCCACCTTGACGTGAAGAACGAGCATCTCATCAACACCGAAATCAAGAAAATGCAGGTCACACGCATCATTGTTGCCCACCGCCCTGAAACGATCCGCAGCGCGGACCGGATCATTTTGCTGCAAAACGGCCGGGCCTCAGAGTTAACGTACAGTCAACTTTTCCCTCAGAGAATCAAAGCATAAGGATATTTCATGAGTAACGATCGCTGTATTTTTAAAGAAGGTAGCCTCGCGATCCCACAGGGATTTATCGACAGGACGGTGAATATTCTTGCCGACGCTCAGTCCCTTCAGCCGCCGGTGAATATTTCCCGCGATAGCCTGCCCGCAGGGGCGCAGCTCAGCGACTATATTGCCCAGCAGCTGGGTGAATTACAGCGCAACGTGACGGGCTGGGAGGAACAGGCAATAACGGAGGTGGTACTTGGGGAAAACGACTGTACCGGGATTGGGCTGCACTACAGCTTCCTGCACCCGGATACCCGCCGTATCTGGCAAACACAGGCGGTGTTTGACCGCGGTAACGGCGCCATTCTGGTGTTCTCCACCAGCAAAGCCGCGGAATTTACGCCCGAAGAGAAGGCGAACTTCCTACAGATAATACAGAGCTTCCGCCCCCACGCCTGACGGGCCGCGGCCATAAAAAAACTGCACCCATGAGGTGCAGTTTATACGGGCGGGTTTCTGGCGAATTAACGCGCCAGCCAGCCACCGTCAACGGCAATGGTGTAGCCGCTGATATAGTCAGATGCGTTGGACGCCAGGAATACTACCGGGCCCATCAGATCGCTCGGCAGACCCCAACGACCCGCCGGGATACGGTCAAGGATCTCAGCGCTACGCTGTTCGTCAGCACGCAGCTGCTGGGTGTTGTTGGTCGCCATGTAGCCCGGCGCGATAGCGTTCACGTTGATATTGTGCTTCGCCCATTCGTTCGCCAGCAGACGGGTCACGCCCATTACGCCGCTTTTTGACGCGGTGTAAGAAGGTACGCGGATACCCCCCTGGAAGGAGAGCATGGAAGCGATGTTGATGATTTTGCCGCCGTGGCCCTGGGCGATAAAGTGCTTCGCCGCCGCCTGCGCCATAAAGAACACGCTCTTGATGTTCAGGTTCATCACGTCGTCCCAGTCTTTCTCGCTGAAGTTGATCGCGTCTTCACGACGAATCAGACCCGCGTTGTTGACCAGAATGTCGATTTTGCCGAATTCGGCAACCGCACGTTCCAGCAGAGCCGGGATACCGTCGATCTGACGCAGGTCAGCGGTCAGGCTCAGGAAACGGCGACCCAGCGCAGTGACGCGCTCGATGGTCTCGGTCGGCTCAACGATGTTGATACCTACGATGTCACAGCCGGCTTCAGCCAGACCCAGCGCCATACCCTGACCCAGACCGGTGTCGCAACCGGTCACAACTGCTACCTTACCTTGAAGAGAAAATGCATCCAGAATCATGTTGTTTCCTTTATCTGTCAGCGCCTGTACCGGACAGGCATGATTATGCTTATGCTGTCCGCGACTAGCGCAGATCCTTAACTGCTACGTGGTCCATATCATCAAAGACCTGGTTTTCGCCTACCATCCCCCAGATGAAGGTGTAAGCACGCGTACCCACGCCAGAGTGAATAGACCAGCTTGGAGAAATCACCGCCTGCTCGTTATGCATGACGATATGACGCGTTTCCTGAGGCTGCCCCATCATGTGGAACACGCAGGCGTCTTCTTCCATATTGAAATAGAAGTAAACTTCCATACGGCGTTCGTGCGTGTGGCAAGGCATGGTGTTCCACAGGTTGCCCGGATCAAGCTCGGTCAGACCCATGCTGAGCTGGCAGGTTTCCAGTACGTCAGGAACGAAATATTTGTTGATGGTGCGGCGGTTGCTGGTGAGGTTATCGCCCAGCGTAACCGGAGCAACGTCGGCCGGAGTGACCTTTTTGGTCGGATAGGTCAGGTGAGCCGGTGCGCAGTTGTAGTAGAACTTCGCTGGCTTCGCGCTATCAACGCTTGCGAAAACCACTTCTTTCGCCCCTTTACCAACGTACAGCGCGTCGCGATGGCCGATCTCAAAAACCTGGCCGTCTACGGTGATGGTGCCTGCGCCGCCGATGTTAATCACGCCCAGCTCACGGCGCTCGAGGAAGTAGCTTACGCCAAGCTGTTTGCCGACTTCGCCGCCGACGGATACGGTTTTCGCAACCGGCATAATGCCGCCAACGATGATACGGTCAATATGGCTGTACACCATGCTGTATTCGTCAGCAACGAACACTTTCTCAACCAAAAACTCATCGCGTAGCCCCTGGGTATCCAGTGTTTTGGCGTGCGCGCTGTGGATGCTTTGTCTGACTTCCACATTTACCTCCAGAATAGTGTTGATTCAAAATAGCTTTCGAACGGAGTGAAAACGGCGTTCCGTTTTACGAATGGCTACATCTTATCCCGGCTGAAATGCGTTTTCAATTCTAAATAAAACAACGTTTCACTTTTTTTGCCATTTAATGTCAGAAATGCAATTACGATCACGCTTAACGGTGGAAGCTTCGCCACGACGGCACAGAGGGGACAAGATAAAATTATAAAAAACAGCGAGTTAATTTACCTTTAAAAAATAACAAAATAATGACAAAACCAGGTCCAAAAACGAAGATGTCTGATGAGTAGCAACCCTGATGCCGATTTTATGACGCTTATTCTTACAAAGTGCGTCAGCAATCACACATATTGAAACGATGTTTTGATAAATTAACACCCAGTTTTTAAACTCATTACCCTCTATCAGGTCGGAAACGGACTGCGCCCTTTCCCACCGGAACCCTATCAAGGAGTGCATTATGGCTAAAGGCATGCGGGTCAAGCTGAACTATGAAGTCAGCCGCGATCCGGATACTGGCGTGGAAGTCACCCGTTTAACACCGCCGGAGGTGACCTGCCATCGTAACTATTTCTATCAGAAATGTTTTTTCAATGACGGCAGCCATCTGCTGTTTGCCGGTGAGTTTGACGGCCACTGGAACTACTATCTGTTAGACGTCGCCAAAGCCGAAGCGGTACAGCTGACGGAAGGAGCCGGAGACAACACGTTTGGCGGCTTCCTGTCGCCGGATGACCAGTCCCTCTACTACGTGAAAAACGACCGCACCCTGCTGGAAGTCAACCTGAAGACGCTGGTCGAGCGCGAAGTCTATCGCGTCGCCGACGACTGGGTGGGTTATGGTACCTGGGTCGCCAACAGCGACTGTACCAAACTGGTGGGTATCGAAATTGCGAAAAGCGACTGGACTCCGCTGAACGACTGGAAAATCTTCCACGACTTCTTCCATAAAGGCCCACACTGCCGCCTGCTTCGTGTCGATCTGCAGACCGGCGAGAGCAGCGTGATCCACGAAGAGAAAAACTGGCTCGGCCACCCAATCTATCGTCCGTTCGATGACAACACCGTCGCGTTCTGCCACGAAGGCCCGCACGATCTGGTGGATGCCCGTATGTGGATGGTCAACGAAGACGGCAGCAACGTCCGTAAAGTTAAAGAACACGCGGAAGGCGAAAGCTGCACCCACGAATTCTGGGTACCGAACGGCTCCGCACTGGTCTATGTCTCCTACCTGAAAGGGCAGCAGGGACGCACCATCTATAGTTTCAACCCGGATACCGGCGTCAACGAAGCGGTGATGCAGATGCCGGCCTGTTCACACCTGATGAGCAACTTCGACGGCACTCTGCTGGTCGGCGACGGTTCCGGTACGCCGGTCGACGTCAAAGACACCAGCGGCTACACCATCGATAACGATCCGTATCTCTATGCGTTCGACGTGGCGAAAAAAGCGTACTTCCGCGTCGCACGTCACGATACCTCCTGGGCGACAGTGGCCAACAGCCGCCAGGTCACGCACCCGCATCCGTCCTTTACCCCTGACGACTCAGCGATTCTGTTCAGCTCGGATAAAGACGGTAAACCTGCCCTCTATATTGCAAAACTTCCTGTGCAGCCCGAAATGCTGCAGGCGTAAATTTGAGTTAGTGTTTCTGTAACTGGCCTTGCCCTCCTCCTGGGGGGCTTTTTTTTATTCTGAATATGCCGCTAAATATAAAGTATCAGTAAATGACCGGGGTTCGCGAGGAAAGCCAACGCACCTGCAGCTTGAATTATAACGGGTATACCCTAAATAATTCGAGTTGCAGGAAGGCGGCGACGCAGCGAATTCCCGGGAGCTTACATCAGTAAGTGACCGGGGTTCGCGAGGAAAGCCAACGCACCTGCAGCTTGAATTATGACGGGTATACGAAAACCCCCGGCTAATTGCTCCAGGGGAAACCTACAAGGGTTCGGTTTTTAATTAGAAGGAGTAAGCAACACCGACGCGGAAACGGGTCTGACGTTCGTCTGTATTTTTCACGCCCACGTTACCCACTTCAACATACGGAGACCAGTTTTTATCCAGTTTGTAGGCCAGTTTGGCGTTGTACTCGTTGGAGTAATCTTTGCCATTCTCGCGAACAAAATCTTCGGTGCTCTTCGCGTATACATAGTTCAGCTCGGTGCGGAAGTCGCCCATCGACCAGCCAACCCAGGTATCGAATTTGTTGACGCGATCGTCAGCTTCGGCGCCATTCGGCTTGCGGGTATATTCGTAACGGTAGCGTGCTGCAACGTAGAAGCCGCCGTCGAAGCTGTACTGCGCATGCAGATACGGTTTGTAGATGCTGCTGCTCTCTTTGCTTTCAACAACAAAACCCGGGGTCAGAGCAATGCTGTCCGTTGCTTTCCAGCGCCAGCTAACAGAACTTTCATGGCCATTGCCTACCATTTCAGTAAATGGACGGTCGGTATCATCCCCGCCGGTTTTCCATTTTGCTTCAACGGAGAAACCAAAACCGTTATCAAAACGATGGGAAACGGCAACGCGGTCGGCGTTAGTTTTATCGTCTTTATATTCGTGGCGTAAATCAACGGTTACGGCAGAAGCAGCGAAAGACGCACCACACAGTGTTGCAAGGACCAGAGATTTCTTCAACATGGTAAACCCTCAATTAAAATGATGTTTCGTTTTTATGGAATTGCATTTTATTTTTTTAAAAGCATTATTTTAGTGATCGAGATCGTATTTATCTTCTCATAAAAAAAAGCGTATTAATGTCGTGATGAAGTTCAATAAAAAAAGCCAAAATGTGATCGGAGTAAGGATATAGATCACAGATACGCTTAATTAACAGAAGAATTACACACCTGGAACAACAAAGTTATTTTCCTTTATAATCATGATGTTATGTTTTTCATTTGTATATAATCACACCCGTGATTTTATTTATGCTAAGAATGGTCCTGGTCGACGCGAAATAAAAAAGAAGAATTTTTATCCTAATTTAAGTCAGGGGATCTCAGAAATAAAAAAGCCTTCCCGGAGGAAGGCTTCAGAAAAGGCAGAAGGGACTAGTCGCGCTCGATAGCCAGCGCCACGCCCTGACCACCGCCAATGCACAGGGTGGCCAGCCCTTTACGGGCCTGGCGCTTCATCATTTCATGGACCAGCGACACCAGAATACGGCAGCCGGATGCGCCAATCGGGTGGCCGAGTGCAATCGCCCCGCCGTTGACGTTCACCCTCTGCTCGTCCCACTCCAGCATTTTACCCACGGAGAGTGCCTGAACCGCAGAGGCTTCGTTGGCTTCAATCAGATCGAGATCCGCCAGCTGCCAGCCCACCCGCTCCAGACAGCGGCGGGTCGCATAAACCGGCGCGATCCCCATCAGGGCCGGATCGACACCGACGCTGGCGAAAGCGCGGATCCGCGCCAGAACGGGTAGCCCCATCTCCTGGGCCCGGGTTTCGCTCATCATCATGACCGCGGCGGCACCGTCGTTAATCGACGAGGCATTACCGGCGGTCACCGATCCGGACTGTGAAAACGCCGGATGCAGCAGAGCCAGGGCTTCAGCACTGGGATCGGTCCGGGGCTGTTCATCCGTATCCACTATCCGGACGCTGCCGTCCTGGCCCAGGGTTCTGACCGGGACGATCTCATCCCGGAAACGGCCTGCGTCAATCGCCGCCCGCGCCTTATGCTGTGACCGTAGCGCCCAGGCGTCCTGCAGCTCGCGGCCGATACCGTATTCGCGGGCCAGATTCTCGGCGGTGACGCCCATATGGTAGTCATTAAAGGCATCCCACAGGCCGTCGTGGACCAGACTGTCGATCAGCTGGCTATGACCGAGCTGGGCACCGGTACGGCTGTCGGTCAGCACGTGAGGCGCACGGCTCATATTCTCCTGACCGCCGGCAATCACGACATCCGCTTCGCCGCACTGTATTGCCTGCGTCGCCAGATGCAACGCCTTGAGACCGGAGCCGCACACGTCATTAATGGTAATCGCCGAAACGGCATTCGACAGCCCGCCCTTAATGGCCGACTGACGCGCCGGATTCTGCCCTGCCCCGGCCGTTAAAACCTGACCGAGGATCACCTCATCCACGGCCTGCGGTGAAATGCCGGTACGTTCCAGAAGCGCCCGCAGCACCACGCTGCCCAGATCAACGGCGGAATGGCTGGCCAGCGCGCCCTGGAAGCAGCCGATAGGCGTACGCAACGCCCCCACTATCACGACCTCTTTCATCCCGACCCCGGCGGTGATTAACATCAGCCGATAGTAGTGGATTGTTATCAACATTTAACATGGTTGTTTAAAAACGGTGAGTTTTATCACGAAACGATCTTGTTCATGACAGAACGATGATTTTTATTGATAGCGACTCAGTCGCCGCGCAGCTCTTTGACCCCGGTCTGCGGCTCTGGACGGGACAGTCTGGCCCCGGCACTCTGCGACGTAGACGGCGCGGCGGGAGTGCGGTTACGCGAGGTGGCAATCACCGGGATGGCGACCGCCGCGTCGGCGGCGGGCTGTGTCGTGTTGACCGCCATAATGCGATCGACATAGCTGCGCTGCTCAACGCCTTCGGGCTGCAGCCCACGGGTAAAGTTGCCGCTGTAATAGCAGGAAAAAGCCGCCTTCTGCGCCTGCTCTTCAGGCAGCGTCCCTCTTGCACGCTGCAGGCACTCAGCGAAGATGCGGGCCGTCACCCGCAGGTTGTCGCAGGGTTTAAACACGCTCTCATAGTCGAGACCATATTTGCTCAGGTTATAACGATTAACCTGCCCCAGCCCCAGAGAGAAATTCCAGCCCGCCTCATGCAGAGAGCGGGCCGTGGCGACCGCCTCGCCTTGGGTGACAGGCTGGCGGGCCAGATAGCCTCCCACCACCCCGATAGCCCAGGGGTTAAACGAGGACTCCACGCTGACGATACGCTCCAGAAAAACGGGCGCAACCCCCTCGGTGCATTCAGAAATCAGCTGCGGAAAATCCAGCATTCTGCCTGTCCTCCCTTGGGGAGTGGAACCGCAGCCCCGGCGCTCTTTGTACTAACGGATGATAATGTCCGGCGCGAGGGTTCAGGCACTCGGGTAGCCGACTCCCGTAAGGGATCTCCCACTGATAATCGCTGACCGCGCAGCAGACGAAATGCCATAGCAGGCACAGGCCGTACTCATTATGGACATCAAGCCGATTTTTTAAACTGCGGGAGTGGTTGTAGTCCCGGGTCGTCATATTGCAGTACGCCAGGTTTCGGGCCAGCTTCCGCCGCCACAGTTTGATCACCGACTCATCGTTGCCATTAAACTTAACGATCAGGCATTTATCCCGCGGGCGATTATTCTGCTGATATAAAAAACGAAGCAGGCTGGCCTTCGCGATATTCGGGGCCAGAAAAACCACGCGGGCACTGACCACCAAATGCTGTTTTAATTGCTGCAGGCCGATCATATCCGAGAAGAGAAAAAAACGAAGCTGCACCCCCGGATTCATATTCAAAAAAAAATGGGTAAGATGTTTAATCGTATAGCAAGGCGGCGTCCCGATAACAATCACCTCGCGATAGCGGCGGCAGTACATCCGCATTAATTCTTTTGCCTCATGAATACTGCTTACCACGATGTGATTATCACGGGGAAGAAACTCAGTAAACAGGCGTTCAACCGCCACGCGGCGAAAATAGTTGGCATCATCAAGTACAATTAAGCGCATATTGATTCCTGGCACGAAGTAAAATGAAACAGGATTAATTATCCACTTCATTTTTATTGATAAACTGCACCTGCCCTTTATTGGCAATCGCGGTTAAGGCATCCATTAACGACTGATAGTCTTCGGCGACAATAGCGTGGCCGCTACCTACGCAGTTATTGGCCCAGAACTTCATCCTGCCGGGGTCATCAACGATTGAGAAATAATACATGTCCACCGCCGTTGTAGGCGTGCCTTTAGGGTATTTCAGCAGACCCTGTTTGATCACGCCGCAGAGATTATTATCCCGTATCAGTAAATTACTCAATGCTGAAGGTCCTCTGCCGTCGAGAGCCACTGAGTCTTCACCATCAGTAAGCAGAATAATCACCTTTCGAGGGTTTATACCTTTAGCTGCCACCGGTACAGCACGCAGTAAGCCATTAGCAGAATCAGTGCCCCCCAGAGGAGTCATCGACTGAAAAACCGTAAATGCTGCGGGATCGGTCGTTAAGGAAATAGGGTAATAATTGGGCTTACTAATGGATTTATAATTTTTATAATCATAATCTGGCAGGGCTCCGTTACACATCACCGAGAATGGTTTCTCTGCCGAATAGAGATGCCTGTAGGTAGTGATGGCCGCATCACTAAATAAGAAACCATCGGCCAGGGTGGCTTTAACATCCAGAGTGTCGACGTTGATGACATTGTACTGAGAATTAGCACTAGCCCTCAGCGAATATGCTTTTTTATAGTTATCAGAAAACTCTTTCTTATACGTAACCACAGAGCCATCATTTCGTTCAAAAATGCTTACCCCAGGCTCAGATTCGCAGCTATATCTATAACGACCATCTGATGATCTGTCTCTTCCGTTATCCTGACACCAGCTCTTAGAAATAAGATCAGACCACGATTTCGATGATATACTTTTCATCACAATACTTTCATAGTATTTTGTTGCCAGCAGACGATCAACGTCATAGGCAACTCTTTTTATATCGCTACTGTTAGATGAAACATTTTTATTAAACCAAAAATCCAGATCGATACGATAGTCATCCTTTAGCTTGCCAACAAAAGAACAGCCGATTTCTTTACCACCCGCAAGATTATCCCGTCCAAGCACCTCCGGCGTCCCGATGGAATAGGGAACAATCGCCATCGTATTCCCGATGGTATTTTGTACCAGCGCCAACTGGACGAACGCATCCACGATCGTCTTAACCATAGCGATTCTTCCATCCTTCATAGAACCGGAAAAATCCGTCACAAAAATAAAATCGGTGGGGGTAGCAATCTGGCGGATATTCTTCCTGACGATCCCGGCGCCGCTGTCCGCCGTCATCGCCACCGTGGGCCCCATTCCGACATCCCTGGACCCGCTGAGCATCATCCTGACCTCGGCCTGCGCCGAGGCGGTATAGTCCACGACGACAACCTTGCCTTTGTCGTCTTTTTTCACCGAAACCGCTATCGACAGCTCCTCCTCGGGGACCGTAACGCCCGGCAGGTAATAGCGCGTCCATGCGCCGAGAAGCGTTTTGTTATAGGTCTTATTGGCCGAGGTGAGATTGCGGTTGTCGGTCAGGGCAACGCCCAGCACGCCCTGATTGACGCCATCCATTAATCTGGCGCGCTTGTTGTTGACGCTGGCCCCGTCAAAGGCCAGCGAATAGAACAGCACCAGAGAAGGGAAGACCGCGGCAAACATCAGGGTGACGGCTGCGGACTCGCCCAGCAGCGCCCGCCGCAGTTTGTTTTTCGTTTTTAACGCCATGATTTTTTCATCCTGAAAATGATCGCGATTAACGGGGCAGAACGGCGTTACTGACGGACAGATCGCCAACGGCCATGCCGAGAGCACCGCCCAGCCGCTTGAACAGACTCTGAGTACCAACAACGCAGATCGTGACCTGATAAATCGGTAACCAGCGGGCGTCATCCGGGTTCCACACGGCCAGGTCGGTCACCTCTTTACTGGTCATCGTGTACTTGCGGACGTCGCAGCCACTCTCTCCGGCCTGGTATGAAAGCGTTTTTTCAGAGGCCCGCTGGTCGCCGGGGGAAAAATAGACGGCGTCGGTGTAGACCGCATAAGCACGGCCCGCCAGGCGGCTCTCTTTAAACAGGACACCGGCAAGGTCATACAGCTGCCGGACCTCGCTGGCGGAGAGCGTTTCCTCCCCGCGATAGAAACGGGCCCGCTGCTGCGTAATCGTCGCTAAAGAGAGATTCACCCGCTCCAGGCGGCCCTTATCGAGAAAAACCGCGCTCATATCGGTCAGCAGGGCGCAAAGCAGGAAAAAAATCACAAAATAGAAGCCCGCCTCGACGGCCACGCCGCCGGACTCCTCCTCTTTCAGTCTTCGCCAGAGTGAAAGGCCGCGTTCAGCTCGCATTGGCATCCTCCTGAAATTCCTGGATCAGCAACACCGTCCGGCTCAGTTCCCCGTTTAGCAGCGGCGTCGGGAAAATAAAGAACATCGGCTGGTAGGCGGTCTGCACATGATAAAGCGCCAGCGGGCTGCCCTCTCTGTTCGAGGCAGAACACTGTTCAGCGATCGCCTGCTCAATGCCGCTGCAGTAACGAATGGTCATCACCGTCTCTAAATTCCTTGAGAGCAGCGGCCAGGTTTTCATTCGGCGGTTTAGCTCGGCGTTAAAATAGGGCTCATAATTTTCTGCCGTCGTGGTTAATGACGCCATCTGCGCCGACTCCGCAAGGATTAAATCGATGGCCGAGGAGATATAAACCACCCGACACATCTCGGCAATAAAGAGCAGCGAGGCAAAAAAAGGAATAAAGACCAGTGAAAATTCGACCGCCGTGGCGCCGCGATCCGCACGATAAAAATGTAATAGCGTTCTGAACATAATAACGATCCGTCGTTAGCGCAGGAGAAACTGCAGCCCGTAGCCACCGGCAATGGCCAGACCATAGGGAACCGATGTTTTTTTATCTCCGCCTTTCACCTTCAAATACAGCAGCGTGAAAAGTGATACGGGTATCCCGACAAACCCCGTCAACAGCAGGAAATCAACCCCTTCGCTCCAGGTTAAGCCGGGCAGCAGCGCACAGGCTAATTTCACATCTCCGGCACCGATAATGCCGATAATAGAAATAAAAAAGCCGACCACCAACACTATTACGGCAATGATTAAAACCGTCCATTCTCTGTGAATGAGCATCAGCACCAGAGATAAGGCCATGACGCTGAGGGAAACCCTGTTGCTAATTATTCTGTTTTTTACATCGGTATAGCAGGAATAGATTAACAACAGGCTAATTGCCAGATAAATAACGCCGGAGAGTTCCATATGCTATACCTGATAAAATGATCAAGATGTCAATTCGAAAAAGTACGCGGACGTCTATCGATAACGTACCGCGACGGTAAACATTAGCGCCGTTTCTTTTTCTTCTTCCCTTTTCTTACCGGCACCACAGGGTTTACCGCCTCTGCCGGAGGATTATCCTGCACCGGGACGAATACTTCAGGTATCGGCGCTAAAACTTCGGGCACCGCCACGTCATCATCAGCCACGCGCCCACAAAGACGCGCGAGGTGCGCCAGGAGTCGCTCACCGATCTTTTCATCGCGATCGTAGAGCACCGGGGCGACCGCAATCGCGCCACTTTCAATGTCGGCGCAGGTCAACTCGACTGCCAGTGCAAACAGCGTTGATGACCCTTTGTTCCCCTGTTTCAGCCCGGTATCAATGCGCTCAAGCTGTTCGCAATACCAGGTCAGTCGCTGATCCAGGAGTTCATCACGCGTGCCTAACACCGGCTGCAGAGAGATAAATTCGCTGTTAAGGTCCGCGCAGCACAGCCTGACGGCCAGTTCGAGATAATATTCGCTAGTCATTCGATCCCTCACTTGCTGATTCCGCCTGCACCGCCCCGGCGCAGAGGGTTTCTATCTCCTGCTTGAGCTGGCGAATTAACCAGAAGAATTTGCCCAGCGACTCATTGTCACGGGTAATCACCGTCAGGCTTAAGGCAAAGGTGTCGGCGGAAACCTGAGTGATGAAAATATTCCCCTGCTCGCCTTCGAGGGTCAGTATTTTCTGCTCACCGGCGGACATTTCAGCAAGGATCTCAATGGATAAAGAGAGCATGGAGCTGGATATCGCCGCCAGCCTTCGAATACTCTCTTTATCGTTGTCTTTAATCATCGCGGCAATATCAAAGCCGTCCGCGGTGGCAATCAGGATATTTTCAAATTCCGGGTGGGATTTCACCGTTTGTTCGAGTACCGTCTGGATTTTCCCCACCAGTTCGGTGGATATTTTCCTGTGCGTCCGGGGCTGGACCTCGACAGCAGGTGCGGCCGCCTTATCAACAGGAAAAGGAAGCGTGGTTAATGACATAGAACTCTCCTTTTTTACGCCATTACGATTCATAATACCGATTATTTTATTTACCCATGCGACCATGATTATCTTTTAGCAGCTGTTCTGACAAAGTTAAAAGCATGGTTTGAACGCTTTCATATTCACGAGCATCCAGAATAACTACCGGAGCGTTAACACCAAACGTTTCTAATAATTGCTGCCAGGCGGCTTTGTCGGGAACAGGGCTTATATCGGTTTTCACAACGCCCAGCAGCACGGTTTTTTTGGTCTCTGAGAGTAGCGTTTTAAAACATTGAAGATAATATTGCAGCTCTCCCAGCGGATCCTCCTGACTGTTATCCGCCAGCAGAACAATCCCTGCGACGCCGGAGGCGAGCGCCTGCCAGACAAAAGAAAAGCGCTGCTGACCTGGCGCACCATAGAGCCTGAGCTTCCCACCCTGCAATACCGGAAAGGTCACTTCACCGTAGTCCAGCCCCACGGTTGTCATCTCTTTATTCAGATTTTCATAGTCGCTATTAAATACATCCGTATTGACCACGTCTATTTCACTGATCGTCGATATCGCCGTGGTTTTACCTGAACCACTGCTTCCCACCACAAGTATTTTATAGTCTTGCATGACATATTTCCCTGATGTCACTTTCAAATGGTGTTTAAAAGGAATGAAGCCAGACTCCATTCCTTTTCACACATTAAATGCGCTCGATCAAACTCTCAACATCCGAGACTTTACGGCGCGCCAGCGCCAGATTCGCCTTCGCGGAATCAAGCACCAGATAAATAAATACGCCTTCAGCATTACTCACCGGCCGGATAATGTGGTACTGCTTGCCAAGGGTAATCAGGATATCGACAATCTTGTCATTAAGATCCAGTAACTGCATTGTTTTCAACTTGGCACGCACCACATCCGAGTTTCCTGCCGCCGCAATTTCGATATCAACGCCCACGCCGGCAGATGCCAGTATCATTCCATTGGTACTATCAACAACGGCGGCACACATTGCGCCATCAAGCTTAAGAATATCATTGAGAACTGCAGATAAATCGGCCATTACATAACTCCTGAAACATTAATTATAAATTCAAGGCGAGACAAACCACGCCACCATTTTTAGCGGAAATAACAACACCTCATAAATAAAGGACTACAAATCAACCATAAAAAATATCAAATATTAAACGCTCCTGGGCTTGTTTGCTTTTTGCAAGGCGAAAAACCTTCGCCCGGTTTACATCACGACGGAAATCCACCGTCATCATCATGGTGCTCTCATCTTTTTGAGAGAAACTGACGTTCTTAATGTCACTGCTGGTCCCCGCGATATGCTGAGCCGTGGACAGGATCCTGGAGCCGACTCTGACATTATAAAGCTCGAATACACGTCGGTTTGTCTCCGGGACGGCAACCTCCCGATAGTTGATGGCATGGGAGGATTCCAGCGCAATACGGAAATAGGCGGTATGCTGCCCGGCGCGCATCACGCTAATCTCACGTAAATTCCCCGTCACCGACAGCGAGGCCTGCTCGGCGATCGGCGACGGCGTGGGTGCCAGCACCGGAGGCGTTACGCTGGCCTGGGCTATCTCTACCGGTTTTTCGGTCAGCACTGCTTTATCTGCGCGAGATAGTGCTGCCGCCTTCGCAAGACTAAGAGGTGCGGGCTTCGCTTCCCCTGTCGCCCGGGTGCGAAGCTGCTGCGGCGAGCGCGGCTTAATCCGTGCGAGAGACTCCAGCAGCCCGTCGCGCTCGTCCACCATCTTTTCCTGGCGCAGGATCTCTTCCGCCCCCTGAAAATCCTTCAGCTTCACCAGCACAAAGACCAGATTGTGCAGCATCTTCTGGCTGATATTTCCCCGCGCATAGAGCGGCATCAGATAGTCTCTGGCGGCCATATAGTTTTCCTGCATAATCGCCAGCATCGCCAGGTTGTTCAGCACGATTTTGTCATCGACAAAGCGCAGTCGCGCCTCGCCAAAGGCCTGCTCTGCCTGCGGAAAGTCCCCCGATTGTGCCAGCAGCACACCGCGTAAATTCCACGCTTCTCCGCTCTCCGGCGCCAGACGCTGCACCCGCTCAAGCGCCGCCAGCGCCTCCTCCGCCTTGCCCATTTCCAGCAGGTTTTTACTCTCCAGCAGCCATCCTTTCTCCTCCTGGGCGTTATCCAGCAATGGCTTCAGGTAGTGACGTGAAGATTCATAATCCTCAACCTGATAGTACAGCTCGGCTAAGCGATAACGGGTATCCCGATGCTCGTTCTGGCTGAGTTTTTCGCGATACAGTGAGATCAATCCCTGATAATTATTGACCTTCGACAGCAGATACTCTTTTTGCCGATGATCCACGCTTTGTTCATCAAACGCGGAGCGCTGACAGCCGGAAATAAGGCATATTGAAAGCAGCCCGACCAGATATATTAATTTCCCCATGTGGACATCATCCCTATTATTCCTGGCCCCGCAACAATGAGCAGCAGTGGAAACATGATAAAAGCGATCATCGGTACCGTCATTCGTGCTGACAGGCTGGCCACCTTCTCCTCGACGGCCAGCAACTGGATATCACGGATCTCTTTAGAGAGATCGACCAGTACCTGGTAAACAGATGAACCATATTTAATACTTTGTTGCAGGGTTGAGCAGAACATACGAACTTCATTAGCTGGCACTTCTTCATACAGCTGCTCCAGCGCCGCCACAATACCGCTCACTTCATTTTTAAGCATGGTACGGTCAAGCATCGAGGCAATATCCGGATTAATGTCTCGCGTATTATCCGAGATATAACGCAGTGCAGCTTCCACCGTCATACCCGACTGCACGCAAACCGCCACCATATCGATAATAAAAGGCAGATCGTTACAGATACTTTTCATTCGGCGTTTGACCGCCATGTTTTTAATTCTGTCGGGCAGCAGGATCACCGCCGCAACAATCACGAAGATTGCCGCCATCAGCATATTCGACCCCATGGCATAAATACCCTGGGCATCAATCCAGAACAGCACCAGGCTCAGCCCCGTGGCGATCCCCGCCTTATAAATAATATTCTGGTCAAGTAAATCGGACACCCTGACCAGCTGGCTGTTTTTCTTCAGCATGCGTTCCATAGGCGCATCCACCTTCAGCGGGGCGGAATTTATCTGCTTCGCATAGTTCATCTCCAGCAATTTACGCTGCTTATCGCGGCGCTGGCGCTGATAAAGCTGATAGCCAAGCCCGGGCACGGCAATCATCAAAAGTAGCAATACAATATAAAGCATAGCTTACCTATATTTTATTCATCATCATCCAGACCACCAGCAGGCCGAACAGAATACTTCCCGCCGAGTAATAAAAGAGGATTTGCCCCACCGGATGATGCAACAGAACATCGACGCTATCGGGCGACTGAATATTCATCAGCGCAAAAAAAGCCACCGGAATAAAAGCCAGTATTTTTACCGACATCCGCGCCTCGGAGGTCATGGCATATTTTTTACGCTCCATGATCCGGCTATTTGAGACCATCACGCTCAGCCGCGCCATGACTTCCCTGACCTGCCCACCGCCCTTCATATTGATCAGTACGGTGATAATAAAGAAGTAATACTCCCGATATGGCAGACGTCCCCATGAGTCAATAAAGACATTTTCCGGGTCCTCACCAATCTCCAGGCGCTGGGCGATCTGACGGAACTCCTCGCCCACAATGCCCGTCAATTTTTGACCACATTGCTCAATCCCCTGAATCACCGAGTTTCCCGCACGCAGCGAACTGTTAATCACATTCAGCGCCTCAGCGAAAGCGGTTTCAAACTGCTGACGCATCGCCTTTTTACTGCGCAGATAGAGCGCATACAGCGTCAGCGGAAACACGATCGGCAGCACGATATAGAGTTCGAGCTGGATATACATCTGGTTGAGATACGCAGTCCCAACCTGCACCACCAGCACCACCGCCAGGTGTATCAGCTGAACGCGGCGATGACGGCCAACCAGATGGGAGCGGACATCCGTCAAAAACGTATTGATCCGTCGCCCCACCGCGTGACGCGCAATAAACTGCTGCAGTCCGTGGCGCGCTGACGAAGATTCGCTCCGGTGCAGCTGTACCGTCCGCCTTTGCTGGCCGATCCAGAACAGCACCTGCAGACAGCCCAGGCCAATAAGCAGCGCAAATATGACGATCATGGTTCCCGGCTTCCAAAAAGTTGTTTTAACGGCTCAAGCAGTTCATGTACCAGCGCCTGGCGATAGATCACCGAACGCTGTAACAGCCCCTGCGAGGTGAAACTGCCGACGATTTTTCCGTTCTCATTACGCTCGGCCTGGGCGGCATAGGTGAAAATGTCCTGCAGCACGATGTTGTCCCCCTCCATTCCCATCACCTCCGTAATGTTCATCACCTTGCGCGAGCCGTCCGGCAGGCGGGAAACCTGGACGATCAGGTTTACCGCCGAGGCAATATTGCGGCGAATCGCCGTCAGAGGCAGCGCCGCGCTGGACATCATCACCATGCTTTCCAGTCGCGCGACCGCATCGCGGGGTGAGTTTGCATGCAGCGTGGACATGGAGCCATCGTGGCCGGTGTTCATTGCCTGCAGCATTTCAAATGCCTCCTCACCGCGGCACTCGCCGACAATAATGCGGTCAGGACGCATACGCAGGGCGTTAACCACCAGGTTACGCATGGTGACCTGTCCCTGGTTTTCAGAACCGGCCATGCGGGTTTCCAGCCGTACCACGTGCGGCTGCTGGAGCCGCAGTTCGGCCGCATCTTCCAGGGTTAACACCCGTTCGTCCTCGCCGATATACTGCGACATGGCGTTCAGTAAGGTGGTTTTCCCCGACCCGGTGCCGCCGGAAACGATAATATTGACCCGACAGCGGCTGGCGATAACGAGGAAATTGCCCATCATCTCGTTCATGCTGCCAAATTCGATCAGGTCCGCCAGCGTCTTCTTGCCCTTGCCGAATTTACGAATCGAGATGGCAGCACCGTCCAGAGAGACCGGTGAAATCACCACGTTCAGGCGGCTCCCGTCGGGCATACGGGCATCCACCAGGGGCTGCGAATCATCGATACGCCGCCCCACCCTGGCCACCAGCCGACGCGCAATATCGGTGAGCTGAACATCGCTGACAAAGGTCTTGTCGGACAATTCGAGCCGTCCGAAGCGCTCGACAAAAATGCGCTCCGGCCCGTTAACCAGAATGTCGGAAATCGTCTCATCCTCCATCAGCTCCCGCAGCGGGCCGTATCCGGAGATCTCATCCGCAATCAGCTCGCAGAGTTCATGACTGTCGCGGGCCGCCAGATACTGACCGCTCTCGGTGACCAGCGGCTGGAGAACATCGTTGATTTCACGGACCAGCGCCTCACGGTCGGTTTTCAGAACATCAATACGCTCAAGGTCTACATTTTTTAAAACTTGCTCGCGCAGCAGGAGCAAAAACTGCGGGTTAGCCATACTTTTCGCGACCTTTTAACTCATCCATAGTGAATACAAACGTGGCCAGAGGCGTTACGATGCGCGACGGCGAAACAGGGACAGCAGCTTATTCTGCGGTGCCTGTTGGGTCGTCGATTTCCCCAGTAGCCAGGTGGCGAAGTGATAGAGCGCCGAGCCGGGCGTTGCCCCGCTGTGTTTCCCGTCCCAGGGATTGACCACCGCGATGTCGCACTCCAGATACTCTTCAATATCGCTGTTTTTCAGCGCGTGGCCGCTCGCGGGATGGCTTTCATTCAGGCAGATCAGGATCCGCGCCTCGGGTGCGCTTCCCCCACGGCTGCGGCGACGATTTTCATCCAGCATTCTCTTCGCCACCCGCACCGAGGAGAGCTCCCGCGTGACCACCAGAATCTGGGTGTGCGAATGGGCGATCACCTGCTCCAGCTGCTCGTGGGAGAGGTTATGGATGGCATGGTCGATAAACACCAGGTTGAACTGGTTAAAGCGCGTATCGCGGTAATTGAGCATGCCGTCGATGGTTTCCATATAGACCGCCTGGCGCGTCCCCACCGGTAAGGAAGAGCCATCCGTGGGCAGGGCCTGCTCCATCAACAAGTCCAGATCCCGGCTTCCGCTGGCTCCCTGAACCAGAAGCATCGGGATTGTGGCCTGCTTGCCCATCGCCTGAAACAGCTGCCAGGCAATGGTTGAGGTGCCGACCCCCCCTTTACAGCCGAGAATGCTCATCACAATCGCGCTGCGGGAAACCCGTCCCGTCTCCTTAGACTGAATCGCCTGCGCCAGCTGGGCCAGCTGGGACCCCGCGTGCAGGTAAGGCCGACGGGTGGCGCTGATTAACGACTCGGCAAAGGCAATGGAGTCGCTGTCTCCGACGATAAACACGCGGGCCTGGGTGGGAATTAACATAATGACTTTGTCATTAATCTGTTCGATATCCCAGGCGCTGGCGATGTCGATAATCACCACGGCGGCATTTTGAATACCGTCATCGTTTTGCAGCGTCAGAAAATCATCATCGACCTCAATCAGGTTCTCAATGTTGTGCATTAAGAGATGACTGGCAATTTCCGCCCGCAGCTCGCTGCGCGGGGAGATAATCGCCACCGACGGCTGGGTGGCGTCATATTTTCTCTGTCGCGGTGCCGGTTTATTTTCGCCGTCCGTCGGCGCGGATTTGGTTTCAGAAAACAGCTTCATACAGGTTTACTCCGGCATGGCATCAACAGGCGGCAGGGCGTCATTTGGCAAACCCTCCCTGGTCCATAAAACTACTGGCGTCACGCGTCAGGCGCTCTTCCCGCGTGGCCTTATCAACACCGACGCCGAAAAACAGGCTCTCTGAGGAGCTACGCTGATAAACGGGGAGCGGGATCCGTTTTGCTGACGATGCCGGAGCCGGCTTGACCAGGTTAACGGTGGCAAACACCACCAGCTCGCTTTTGGCTCTTTCGGTACTGGTATGACGCGCCAGCGCGCCCAGAATGGGGATATCACCGACAAACGGCACTTTGGTCAGCGCCTCTTTATCTTCTTCGCTGAGTAAGCCGCCAATCACAAAGCTGTCGCCGTCCGCCACCTCAATGGTCGAACTGGAACGACGGGTGCGCATCGTCGGGATCTGGTAGTCGTTATAGGCGTAGGAGCCGTTGGTACTGCTGAGCTCGTTGGAGACAAAGAGGCGAATTTTGTCGCGTTTTTCCACCTTTGCCGCAATATTCAGGCGAATACCGTACTCTTTGTACTGCACGGTCACGGCATCCTGCTCGCGGATCATAATCGGGATCTCGCCCCCGACGAGGAAGCTGGCCGATTCCCCGGACAGGACGGTCAGGTTCGGTTGGGCCAGCACGCGGGCCACCGAGTCATTCTTGATCGCATTGATCACCGTGCTGATATTGGCCGCATCAAAACCACGGCGGAACCCGAGCAGGTTAAAGACCCCGGCGCCGTTCACCGTACTGCCGCTGTTGATAATGCTGTCGAGGGTCAGGCTGCTCCAGTCAATGCCGAGGTTATCGGTAAACTCTTTGCTGACCTCAACCACCGTCAGCTTGACATTCACCTGGTTGGAGGCGGGAAGCTGTAAGCGGTTAATGATGTTGTCATACTCTTTGACGGAGGAGAGACGTATGCTCTTAATACTGTTTTCGCTGTCTTCAATTGTCCTCTCGAATTTCTGGCCGTCGGTGCCGACCAGACTCCCTACCAGCTGATAAACCCCATCTCGCGTCTCTTCATCAGCGACGGTGCCGGTCAGGATATAGGTGGCTTTATCGTCGTTAATGAAACGCTTTATCTGCACCTGACTGCCGGGATAAATACTCGCCACGCGCTGCTGAATATCCCCCAGCAACGGGTCAACGCTGATACTGACGGAGAGCAGCACCCGGGCATGACTGCCGTAAACCGTCAGCTCAGAGATCCCGTTTTTTCTGGCATAGAGCACGATGCTTTTATTATTAAGCACCTTATAGTCAGCCACGGCAGGATCCGAAATAAAGACCTTATCAATCGCTTCTTTCACCTGCAGCGTCTTCGACTGGCCGGGCTTCAGTGACATCTGGCTGGCCATTGCCGGAAAGCAGGATGGCAACAGCAGCAGAAGTAATATTCCCGCGATCCGTTGAATGTAAGAAACCTGTGTCATATATACCTGCTTCATCCTGTAATAAGTATTCAGTCCATTTTTTCACAACGATAAACACAGCGATCCGCTGGCGGAGGTTCATTAACCGCGCAGCTCATCCACCTCATTCACTGTGGTAAAAATTTCATCCTCTTTTACCGGCCAGGCCGCTTCTTTTTCAGGGAGGATTGAATTTTTTATGGCATCACTGGCCCGCGTTTTTGCTACCGCCGGAAACAGGAAAACCCGGGCGTTTTTGTCCTGTAACTCTTTAAGCATCTTCACTTCATAATGCTGTAATTCCACCACCACCTGACTGCCTCTCTCGACAATCTCAACCCCGTTCTTTTTTACCGGTGTCGCCGGTTTGACCGCGAGTACACGCTTATTGAGCATTAGCGCTTTCATACGGCTGTCGCGAATTGAGCGAGCGGGCGAAACCACGTCGTTCGACTCCGCATCCAGACCGTAGGAGAGATAGATATCCACCCCCTGTCCGGCCACCAGGTTTTGCAGTAAATAGCTGTCGTTATCATCGAGGGTAAAAGGGTAAATAACGCTTTCGGGTTTAATAAACATCGCCAGATAGTCATCGCTTCCGGGCTGGACCAGCGCCGACGGCGGGATAAGGCTCTCTGCCTGAACGGCACTTTTCAGGGCGTAACCCAGCGGGTTCACCGCGGCAAGGTTAAACGTCAGGTCGGCGCTGCCCTGCGCCACGGATCTATTTTTCAGCTGGAAGTCATCCGCCTGCAGCACGTCTCCCACCTTAAGGTCGCGACGGGCAACCGCCACCGCAATCGTCTCCTGGGGCACCGCCTGCTGAGGTGCCGAGGATGACGCAGGCACCCGGCTTTGATTGATATAGAAAAAAAGCCCGACAATGCCGATCACGATCATCACGATATAAATGCCCAACACGTTTTTTTTCATTTTCTATTAACGATTCCCTGTTAAGCAAAAATCTACTCCGGTAAACATAATTCAGAGAGAGCAACCGCTCGTTACTCTCTCTTAAAAGAACGATTATTACGGCGCTGGCGTGTTAGTGGTAGGTAAATTCGCGGTGACATTCGTTTGAATAGTGTTGAATATACCCGTCAACATACCTGAAACAGTACCATTTCTGCCAAAGATAATCGCCACAACCCCGGCCACGCCGGCCAGGACGATGGCATACTCTACGGCCGTGACGCCGCGCTCATCCATTTTAAAACGACGAACGGCTTCCACCGCCTGCGCCATCTTAACGTAAGCCGAAATAGAGGCTCCTTCAATCAAACTCATTGTGTTCATTTAATAAAACTCCCTGTCAGAAAAAAATCAATTACGTTAACCGTTACTTAATCTGCAGCAATAAAAAGCGACCTTTCACGGCCTGACAATTTCCACAAATATTCAGAGCAACGTCAAAAACAAATCACCGATCAATAGGTAAGGGTTTGATTGCCGGAAGCTATCTGGCAACATAAAAGCCAATAGTGAGACGAATGCGTGAAATCGAAAGACAAAAAAACCTATAAAAACAAAAAACTAAATGCATCTGAGAAACAACTTAATTAGGAATATTCTCATTAATAAACGTTAAGAACTGGGAAAAACAAACAAAATAAAAACAATTTGGTAACACTAAAAATTTAACACTGGAAGACCAGAAATAAAAAGGAGATCCATAGGCTCAGATAGCAAAAAGCCGTGAAATCACCTTAGCAATAGCGACTTCACGGCATAGACAAACACGAATTCAGGTTTTTGATATTATTTAAGCTATTTATAATACACGCAGGGAATTGCGGAGAGAATTGCATTCACCCATTCAATATATATTCTCAGATAGCCACCCGCTGCCTGACGCCCTGCGCCTCCATTTCATCCCCCCGGCCGCGCTGAATAATGGTGCCACGGGACATCACCAGATAGCTGTCGGCGAGCTCGGCGGCAAAATCATAAAACTGCTCCACCAGCAGAATAGCCATATCACCGCGTGCGGCCAGGCCGCGAATCACCACGCCGATCTCTTTGATCACCGAAGGCTGAATGCCCTCGGTGGGTTCATCGAGGATCAGCAGCTGGGGGCGGCAGGCCAGCGCCCGGCCAATGGCGAGCTGCTGCTGTTGCCCGCCGGAGAGATCGCCTCCGCGACGCTGTTTCATCTCGCGCAGCACCGGGAAGAGATCATAGATATCCTCCGGGACCTGTTTCGCCTGACGACCCGGGAAGCGGGACAGGCCCATCAGCAGATTCTCCTCCACCGTCAGGCGCGGGAAGATCTCCCGCCCCTGCGGAACATACGAAATACCGGCCTGCACCCGCTGGTGCGGCTTGCTGTGGTTCATCGGTTTCCCCTGCCAGTGGATGCTGCCGGATTTGGCCGGGATCAGCCCCATCAGGCATTTCAACAGGGTGGTTTTCCCCACCCCGTTACGCCCGAGCAGGCAGGTTATCTCCCCCGGGCGGGCGTCAAAAGAGAGGCCGCGCAGAATATGGCTGCCACCGTAATACTGATTTAAATCCTTCACTTCTAACATGTCATCGCCCCAGATAAACGTCGATCACCTGCTCGTTGGCCTGCACATCGCGCAGCGAGCCTTCCGCCAGAACCTGCCCCTGGTGGAGCACCGTCACGCGATCGGCAATGGTTTCCACAAAGCCCATATCGTGCTCCACCACCATCAGGGAGTGCTTACCCGCCAGGGTGCGAAACACCCCGGCGATATACTCAGTTTCCGCATCCGTCAGCCCGGCCGCCGGTTCGTCGAGCAGTAGCAGGTGCGGCTCCTGCACCAGCAGCATGCCGATTTCCAGAAACTGCTTTTGCCCGTGGGAGAGCATCCCCGCCCGGCGGTGGGCACGCTCGCCGAGCCGCAACAGCTCCAGCACCTCGTCAATCCGGTCCCGTTGTTCGCCGCTGAGTCTGGCCCGCAGGCTGGTCCAGACGGACTTATCGTTCTTCTGGGCGATTTCCAGATTTTCCATCACCGTCAGAGCTTCAAAGACCGTCGGCTTCTGGAACTTGCGCCCGATCCCCGCCCGGGCGATCTCCACCGGAGAGAGGCTCATCAGATCGATATCCTGGTCATAGAACGCGTTGCCGCTGTCGGGCTTTGTTTTGCCGGTGATTACATCCATCAGGGTGGTTTTCCCCGCGCCGTTGGGGCCAATCACGCAGAGCAGCTCCCCGACGCCGATAGAGAGTGAGAGGTCGGTCAGAGCCTTAAAGCTGTCGAACGCGACGTTAATCTTTTCCAGCTGCAGTACCGGGTCGGTGGTGTCACGGAAACGGTCCTGCAGCATGGGCTGGGTAAACAGCGAATCAGTCATCTTTTCTCCGTTTCAGCAGGCCGATCACGCCGCGCGGCAGGAACAGCGTGACGAGGATAAACATCAGGCCGAGGAAGAACAGCCAGTACTCCGGGAACGCGACGGTAAACCAGCTTTTGGCCCCGTTGACGATCCCGGCGCCAAGAACGGGCCCGATCAACGAGCCGCGCCCGCCCAGCGCCACCCAGATAGCGGCCTCAATGGAGTTGGTCGGCGACATTTCGCCAGGGTTAATAATGCCCACCTGCGGGACATAGAGCGCACCGGCCAGCCCGCACAGCACGGCGGAGAGGGTCCAGACAAACAGCTTAAAACCGGCGGGATCGTAGCCGCAGAACATCAGTCGGTTTTCCGCATCGCGCACGGCGGTCAGCACCCGGCCAAACTTGCTTCTTGCCAGCAGGGTGCCGACGGCAAGCGTGGCCGCCAGCAGCAGCACCGTGGCGATAAACAGGCCGATACGCGTCCCGGTGGCCGAGACAGGAAACCCCAGCAGCGTGGTAAAGCCGGTAAAGCCGTTGTTGCCGCCAAAGCCGGTCTCATTGCGAAAGAACAGCAGCATCCCGGCCCAGGTCAGCGCCTGGGTCATAATGGAGAAGTAGACGTCCTTGATGCGCGAGCGGAAAGCAAAGTAGCCGAACGCCAGCGCCAGCAGGCCGGGTACCAGAATGACCAGGCACAGCGCCCAGGCGAAATGCTGAGTACCGGCCCAGAACCAGGGCAGCTCATTCCACGACAGGAACGACATAAACGCGGGCAGCCCGTCTCCGGCGGCCTGACGCATCAGATACATCCCCATGGCGTAGCCACCGAGAGCGAAAAACAGACCGTGGCCCAGTGACAGTAATCCCGCATAGCCCCAGACCAGATCCAGCGCCACGGCGACAATGGCGTAGCAGAGCACTTTGCCCACCAGCGTCAGGGTGTACGTCGAGATAGCCAGCGGATGCGCGGCCGGGAGCAGTGCCAGAAATGGCAGGATCAGCAGCGCAAGCAGAGTCAGACTTGCCGCCACGCAGGTCAGCCGGGGCGCACGCCGCGCCAGCCTTAAGGTTATTGGTTGGCTCATCAGTCAATCACCCGCCCTTTAAATGCAAACAGTCCCTGAGGTCGCTTCTGAATAAAGAGGACAATCAGCACCAGAATGGTGATTTTGCCCAGCACTGCGCCGATTTGCGGCTCAAGCACTTTATTCAGCACGCCCAGCCCCAGCGCGGCCACGACGGTTCCCGCCAGTTGACCGACGCCGCCCAGTACCACCACCAGGAAGGAGTCGATGATATAGCCCTGACCCAGTTCCGGCCCGACGTTGCCGAGCTGCGACAGCGCCACGCCGCCCAGCCCGGCAATACCGGATCCCAGCCCGAAGGCCAGCATATCCACCCGTCCGGTCGGCACGCCGCAGCAGTCGGCCATCCGCCGGTTCTGGGTCACCGCACGCACATTCATGCCCAGCCGGGTTTTATTCAGCAGCAGCCAGGTCAGCAGCAGCACGCCCGCGACAAAGACAATGACCGCAATGCGGTTCCACGGCAGCACCAGATTGGGCAGCACCGCCCAGCCGCCGGAGAGCCAGGCGGGATTAGCCACTTCCAGGTTCTGGGTGCCAAACAGCACGCGCACCAGCTGGATCAGCATCAGGCTAATCCCCCAGGTCGCCAGCAGGGTTTCCAGCGGCCGCCCGTAGAGATGGCGAATAATCGTGCGTTCGAGGAACATCCCCACCAGGGCGGTGATGGCAAAGGCCACCGGCAGCGCCACCAGGGGATAAAACGCCAGCCACTCCGGCGCCAGCCTTTGAAACAGCCCCTGCACCAGCCAGGTGGCGTAGGCCCCGAGCATCAGCATCTCGCCGTGGGCCATATTAATTACGCCCAGCAGACCGTAGGTGATCGCCAGCCCCAGCGCCGCCAGCAGCAGAATCGAGCCTAGCGACAGGCCGCTAAAGGCCTGCCCCAGCCACTCGCCCCACTTCAGGCGCTGCGTTATCTGTCGGAGGCTATCGGCGGCGGCTTCGCGCACCGCGGCATCGGGTTCGTTCTGCTCCAGCGTCAGCCGGGTCAGGCTGGCCTGGACCTGCGGATCGCTGGCGTCGCCCAGCAGTTTCACCGCCTCCAGTCGCCGTTCGGCCCGGCCATCAGAGAGCTGAAGATTCGCCACCGCAATGGCAAGCGCGTCCTGTACCGCCGGATCCTGCTCAGCGGCGAGGCGCTGGCTCAGAAAAGGCAGCTGTTCCGCACCGGCACGGGTTTGCAGCGCGCTGGCGGCGCGAAGACGCACGCTCTGGCTGTCGCTGACCAGTTGATGCGTGGCGAGCGTGCTGGCCACCAGCCCGCGCATCCGGTTATTCATAAAAACTTTTTTGGTTGCCCCTGCGGGTGCGGCGCTGCCTTCCAGCGGCGTCAGGGTTCCCTGCCGGTCGAGGAAGAGCTGCCCCTGCGTATCGGCTACCACCGACTCGTCGCTAAGCGCCTGCAGAAGCGGGAGACGTGACGCCTCGGGCGCGGCCGCCCACTGCTGAAGAAGCTGCGCCTGCTGGCTGCGGCTGGCCTGCCCGTAGTCGGCGGCAGGACCGGCCTGCGCCACTGCGCTCATCAGCAAAATGCCAGACATCAGAAGAAGCGAAAATATTTTCATGGCGTCAGATTCTTATCATGGGCCCCGCCATGGGCGGAGCAGCATTCACTCTCTGACAGGGGCGATAAACAGCCCCTGTCCCACACGCAGGAACTTACTTGCCGCCAGTTTTCACCGGGCTGTCGGATTTTTTATCATTCCCGGCGATATACGGGCTCCACGGCTGAGCGCGAACCGGCTGTTCGGTCTGCCACACCACGTTGAACTGGCCGTTATCTTCGATTTCACCAATCATCACCGGCTTATGCAGATGGTGGTTGGTGGCGTCCATGGTCAGGGTAAAGCCGCTCGGCGCGGCAAAGGTCTGATTGGCCATCGCCACACGCACTTTATCCACGTCGGTGGAACCCGCTTTTTCCGCCGCCTGCGCCCACATATGGATGCCCACGTAAGTCGCTTCCATCGGGTCATTGGTCACCACGGTGTCAGCATTCGGCAGCTTGTGAGCCTTAGCCCAGGCGCGATAGTCGGCGACAAACTTCGTGTTTACCGGGTTGCTGACCGACTCAAAGTAGTTCCAGGCCGCCAGATGTCCCACCAGCGGTTTGGTGTCGATCCCGCGCAGCTCCTCTTCCCCGACGGAGAAGGCGACAACCGGCACGTCGGTAGCCTTAATGCCCTGGTTCGCCAGCTCTTTATAGAACGGCACGTTGGAGTCGCCGTTGATGGTGGAGATCACCGCCGTTTTCCCTCCGGCGGAGAATTTCTTGATATCGGAAACGATGGTCTGATAGTCGCTGTAGCCAAACGGGGTATAGACCTCGGCGATATCGCTGTCCTTAATGCCTTTGCTGTGCAGGAAAGCACGGAGGATCTTATTGGTGGTCCGTGGATAGACGTAGTCGGTGCCCAGCAAGAAGAAGCGCTTCGCCGCCCCGCCGTCTTCGCTCATCATGTATTCCACCGCCGGGATCGCCTGCTGGTTCGGCGCAGCGCCCGTATAGAAGACGTTCGGCGACATCTCTTCCCCTTCGTACTGCACCGGGTAGAACAGCAGGCCGTTTAACTCTTCAAACACCGGCAGGACCGACTTACGGGAGACGGAGGTCCAGCAGCCAAAGACCACGGCCGCTTTGTCCTGGGTCAGCAGCTGGCGCGCCTTTTCAGCAAACAGCGGCCAGTTTGACGCCGGGTCAACGACGACCGGCTCCAGCTTTTTGCCCAGCACGCCGCCTTTGGCGTTAATCTCCTCGATAGCCATCAGCGCCGCCTCTTTCAGCGGGGCTTCGGAAATGGCCATGGTGCCGGAGAGTGAGTGCATGATGCCGACCTTAATGGTATCGGCGGCCCATGCGGACCAGGACAACCCCATGCTCACCACGGTCGCGGAGAGTGCAAAGGCTTTCAGCAAAGAACGTCTTTTCATAACAAATCCCCTAAAGATTATTGATAAACATAATGTTTTCCCGCCCAGGGGCGGGGTTAAGCAACCACAGCTAAGGTGAAACTGGTTGTAAACTGGCCTCCTGCAACCGATGCAGAGTGATCTTTCTGACCTCGGCTTTACTCTGTGAGATATGCCCGGTCAGCAGCCGCTGCGCCTCTTCGGTTTGCTGCTTGAGGATCGCCTCCAGGATCTGTGCGTGCTCGCTGTAGGTCGCCTCCACGCGGTCTTCGCGGGTAAAGTCGAGATGGCGAATAATGCGCATCTTCTCCGTCAGCTCGACGTGTACCCGCACCATCTCTTCGTTGCCGGTGGCGCGTACCAGGCTGGTATGAAAGCACTCGTCTTCTCGCGACAGCGCTTTGCCCACGGGCAGGCGCGGCGCGTCTCGCCAGAAGCTGACCAGCGGGGCCAGATGCTCCAGACACTGGCCCGGCGGCATCCCGCACAGGCGGCGGACGGCCTCCCGCTCCAGCACAATGCGAAAGTCGTACAGCGACTCGTACCAGGCGAAATCAAAAGGCTTCACCTGCCAGCCGCTGCGGGAGTAAACCTGCACATAGCCTTCGTGCTCCAGCCAGAACAGAGCCTGACGCACCGGCGTCCGGCTGGCGGCCATCCGCTGCGAAATCGCACTCTCGCTAAAATGCTCCCCGGGCATCAGCCGGAACTCGAAGATCTCGTTTTTCAGCGCCTGGTAAATACGCTCCGCCAGCCCGGCCTTTTTGTCGCTCATCGCCCTCTCCCGCTTATTCCAGCCACAGCAGCGTGTCGCCGGGGCTGACCGGACGTCCTGGCTGGCAGCCAATACGCTTGATCTTCCCGGCCTGCGGGGCGTGGATCGCCAGCTCCATTTTCATCGCCTCGACGATAATCAGCGGCTGGCCGCTCTCGACCTCGTCGCCCGGATTCACCAGCACCTTCCAGATATTGCCGCTCATATCGGCGCTGACCGGCAGGGAGTCATCGTCCATCTCTTCTGCGGGCGGCAGGATGATGCTGTCCGCCATCGCCGTCTGTTCATCCTGCTGCCAGCGTGCAACTTCAACCTCAAAGGCCGCAGCCTGTCGCTGGCGGAAATCGGCGATCTCAGGCGCGTTAGCGTCGAGGAAGTGCAGGTGTTCGGCAAAATCAAACTGGGTCTCTTCAATCCGCACCCTTGCCCGGCCTTCACGGAAGTCCTCCCGCAGCTGGCCCAGCTCCTGCTCGCTGACCGGATAGAAACGGACCTGGTCAAAGAAGCGCAGCAGCCAGGGCTCTCCGGCGTGGAACTGGTCGTTTTTGAGGAATTTGTTCCAGATAGGCAGGGTCCGCCCGACCAGCTGATAGCCGCCGGGCGAGTCCATGCCGTAGATGCACATATACATCCCGCCGATGCCGACGGTGCCTTCAGCGGTAAAGGTCCGCGCCGGGCTGTATTTGGAACTGAGCAGGCGATGACGCGGATCGACGGGGACCGCGCAGGGTGCGCCGAGATAGACATCGCCGAGGCCGAGGATCAGATAGCTGGCGTCAAAGATCGTCTCTTTCACCGCGTCGCGACTCGCCAGCCCGTTAATGCGCTGGATAAAATCGACGTTATTCGGCAGCCAGGGCGCGCTGGCCCGGACCGTATCCTGATAACGGCTAACCGCATCAAGCGTGGCGCTGTCCTCAAAGGCCATCGGCAGCCAGACAATGCGCGAAGGCACCTTCATCTGGCTGACGTCGCCCAGCAGCGCCTCCTGGGTCAGGAGCAGATCCACCAGCGCCGACTGGCTGATATCCGGGCTGTGATAGCGGACCTGCAGGGAGCGCACGCCTGGCGACAGTTCGCGAATGCCAGGATGACCCAGCTCGCGCAGACGCGCCATCAGCAGATGCACCCTAAGGCGCAGGGCCAGATCCAGCACGTTATCGCCATATTCGATCAGGATGTCGTTATCCCCGGCCTGACGATAGACAATGGCCGGGGCGCTGGCGGTCGCCGGAAGCGAGACCAGGGCGGCGGCGGAGACGCCATTGTTATCCGCCAGCGACGGTGCGGCCAGAACCGGAGGCGCGTCGTGCTGTAACGTCGCGATGCTCTGCTCCATGGCCGCTTCCAGGGCCACGGCCTGCTCCACGCTGATGGGATGAAAACGCAGGCGATCGCCGGGTTTGACCTGACCTACCTTCCACAGCTCGGCTTTGGCAATGGTGACCGGGCAGACAAAGCCGCCGAGGCTGGGACCGTCGCGGGTGAGGATCACCGGGAAATCGCCGGTAAAGTTAATGGCGCCGATGGCGTACTCGCAGTCGTGCACGTTGGAGGGATGCAGTCCGGCTTCACCGCCGTCCGGGCGCGCCCAGGCGGGTTTCGGGCCAACCAGGCGGACGCCAAGGCGGTTGGAGTTGTAGTGCACCTGCCATTCACTGGCAAAGAATTCGTCTATCGCCTCGCGGGTAAAGAAATCCGGTGCGCCGTGCGGGCCGTACAGCACCCCGATATCCCAGGTTTCGCCATAGGTCGGGATCAGATCCGGCGAGACGGCCTGCGGCTCGCTGACCGGCGCGGGCGTCGTGCAGGCGGCAAGCGTTGGCCTGGAGATGGGCAGCAGATCCGCCACTTTTAACGTGCGGCCCGCGTGGCCGCCAAACTGGCCGAGGGCGAAGGTTGAGCGGCTGCCGAGATACTCAGGCACGTCGAAGCCGTTGCGTACCGCCAGATAGGCCCGACAGCCGGACTGCGCCCGGCCAAGCCGCAGGGTTTGCCCCGCAGCCACCGTGACCGGCTGCCAGCGCGGAACCGCCGCACCGTCCAGCTCGGCCTGGCAATCGGCCCCGGTCAGGGCAATCAGCGCCGGGCTGTGGAAGCGCAGCTCCGGTCCCTGGAGGGTAAACTCCATGCCCGCCGCCGACGGGTGGTTACCGACAATCCGGTTCGCCAGGCGAAAGGCAAAGTCGTCCATCGGCCCGGACGGCGGAACGCCGATATCCCAGTAGCCGGGGCGACCGGGATAATCCTGGATACTGCTCCAGGTCCCAGGCTGCAGGACTTCAATCACCGCCGACTCCGGCTCAAGGCTGTCGAGCATCCGCGTCCAGGCGGTGCCGGAGACAAACGCCGCGCTGGAGGTGATCTGGCGCAGATAGTCGAGGTTGGTGGTAATGCCGTGCAGACGGGTCGCGTTAAGGGCATCGTGCAATTTGTCCAGTGCCTCGCGTCGGGTGGCGGCGTGGACGATCAGCTTGGCAATCATCGGGTCGTAATACGCCGACACCTCGCTGCCGGTCGTGACGCCGCTGTCGATGCGCACTCCGTCAGGGAAGAACACATCGGTCAGCACGCCCGGCGAAGGCTGGAAATTTTTCAGCGGGCTTTCCGCATAGAGTCGCACTTCGATGGCCGCGCCCTGCGGCGCCTGCGCCAGCCGCGCCCAGTCAATGGACTCGTCTGCGGCAACCTGTAACATGCACTCCACCAGGTCGAGGCCCGTGACGCACTCGGTCACCGGGTGTTCCACCTGCAGACGGGTGTTGACCTCCAGAAAATAGAAGGCGTCGCGATCCGCATCATAAATAAACTCCACCGTTCCGGCGCTGCGGTAATTCACCCGCTCACCCAGCGCCACGGCGGCAGCCAGCAACGCGCTGCGCGTTGCGGCAGGCAGATTCGGCGCAGGAGTCTCTTCCACCACTTTCTGATTGCGGCGCTGCAGGGAGCAGTCGCGCTCGCCCAGCGCCACCACCCGACCTTTACCGTCGCCAAAGATTTGCACTTCGATATGCCGGGCTTTGTCGATACAGCGCTCCACAAAGACCCCGGCATCGCTGAAGAACTGCTCCCCGAGACGGCGAACGCTATCCCAGGCCTGGCGCAGCGCGTCTTCGTCCGCGCAGCGGGTCAGGCCGATCCCGCCGCCGCCGGCGGTGCTTTTCAGCATCACCGGGTAGCCAATCTCCTGTGCCGAACGCAGGGCATCGTCAAGGGAGCTCAGTAGACCGGTGCCCGGCGTCATCGGCACGCCTGCGGCGGCGGCCAGCTCGCGGGCCCGGTGTTTCAGGCCGAATTCACCAATCTGCTGTGCGGTCGGCCCGATAAACACAATCCCGGCCCGCTCGCAGGCATCGGCAAACGGCAGGCTTTCGGAGAGAAACCCGTAGCCCGGCCAGACAGCCTGGGCCCCGCTTTCCCGTGCGGCATCGATAATTTTGTCGATGCGCAGATAGCTGTCGCTGGCCTTGTCCCCGCCGAGCGGCAGAGCAATGTCCGCCGCTTTGACATGTTCCGCATTTTTATCGGCATCAGAAAATACCGCCACGCTGGTGATGCCCAGACGCTTGAGGGTGCGAATGGCGCGGCAGGCGATTTCGCCCCGGTTGGCAATAAGGACGGTATTAAACATGGGCGTTCTCCCGGCTGGCAATCCAGTTGCGCCAGCCTTTAAAGTCAGTAATGTCGGTGGCGTCAGCGAGCGCCGCCGGTTCACAGATAAAGCCCTTCACCAGGCGACCATCGCTCAGTTCCAGCGTGCCGATACCCAGCGGGGCGGGAATTTCCGCGACAAATTCGCCAAAGCGGGCCAGCGGGATATCCCACAGCTCAACCTGAATCGCCGCGCCGCTCTCGCCACGTGCGATACCGGGCTTCGCGGGCTGAGTATTTGCCAGCGCATAGAGGCGGTAGCAGGCGGCGGTTTCGGTGGCTTCAACAAAGACGGCCTTACGGGTCGTGAGCTGGAAGTTGAGCGGCATTCCGCGCAGATGTGCGCCGACGACGGCCACGCGAACATGTTCGGCGGAAGGCGGCAGCACGCTGCCCTGCGTGAACGGCAATCCGGTCGCGCCCGGCGGCAGCGCCAGCAGGTTCTGCCAGCGCAGGCCGAAGTCCGCCAGGGCCCGGTCATGCCAGGCCGGTGCCAGCAGGGTGATCCCGGCGGGCAGCCCGTCGGCGCGGAACGGCGCGGGCAAGGCGAGGGCCGAGAGATCGGCCAGGTTGGTAAAGTTGGTGTACGTCCCGAACTGCGAGTTGTAGCGGACAGGCTCCTGCTGCATCTCTTCGCGGGTATGGATGGTCGGCGAGGTCGGTACCACCAGCCCGTCCACGTCGGCCAGCACGGCGGCAATCTGCCGGGCCAGGTCGGCGCGCAGGTACTCGGCCTTAAAGGCTTCAACCGCGCTAAAGCGCTCCCCGGCGGCAATAATCTGCCAGACGGTCGGGTCCATTTCGTCGGGATGGCTGAGCATCTCGCCGACGGCGGCGGTGCGCTCGGCAACCCACGGCCCCTGATAGAGCTGCTCCGCCAGGCGGGAGAAAGGGGTGAAATCAACGGATTTTAACGTGGCTCCGGCGGCGCGAAGCTGGTCCAGCGCCGCCTGCCAGGCCTGCTCAGCCTGGACATCGCCAAAGAAGGTCATCTGGTCAGGGATCGCCAGGACGGGTACGGCAGGCATTGCCGCTGGCGTGGTCGCCGGATGCGCGCGGGAATAAGCGTCCTCTGCATCATAGCCACCGGCAAGAGTAACGACCGTCCAGGCATCTTCGACGGTCAGAGCGAAAACAGACAGGGTATCGTTCAGGCGACAGGCGGGCACCACGCCGGTGGCCGAAAGCCAGCCCTTGGTCGGCTTCAGGCCCACGATATTGTTAAACCCGGCGGGCACGCGTCCGGATCCCGCCGTATCGGTTCCCAGCGCAAAAGGCACCAGCCCGCGGGCCACCGCCGATGCCGAGCCGGAGCTTGAACCGCCGCTGACATAAGCCGGATCGAAACTGTTTACCACTTCGCCGTAGGGCGAACGCGTCCCCACCAGGCCGGTGGCGAACTGATCGAGATTGGTTTTGCCAATCACAATTGCCCCGGCGGCTTTTAGCCTGGCCACCGCCGTCGCATCCCGTTCGGCACGATACGCAAAGGCCGGACAGGCTGCGGTGGTCGGCCAGCCCGCGATGTCAACGTTGTCCTTAACGGCAAATGGAATACCGAACAGCGGCAGCGCCTGCGGGTTTTCGCGATAGCGCGGCAGCAGGATATCCAGCTGTGCCGCGATCTGCGCCTCGCTGGCAATGGCTATCCAGGCGGTGTCCTCTGTGGATAGCGCTTCGCGCAGTGCGTTTAACTGTGAAAAGACCGCCTCGCCGTCCTCGCGGATGTGCTGCTGCCATGCCGCCAGGGTTTTTCCTGTCATTAATGCCATGCGTTGAATTCCTGTTGGTATACAAGATGGAATTCAAATAGCAACGCACGTGCCAATTCTTAATTAAATGATTTAAAAGGAAATGTTAGTTTTACCGCTGAAGGGTATAGGCTTTACTGCACCGCCTGTGAACATTTGCGGACAATAATAGTGCAATAAATCATCAGTATTAATAATGACCTGCGCCGTTTTCCGGGCCGGGTAATAAGTAGACGGGATGACGCGCACAGCGAGGATGTTAAGGATTATCTGTTAGTGTGAAAAATTACTTGATAATGATAACTAATTTGTGATGTTTTTTGATATTATTCGGCACCTTCAGGAAACTTTTACTCCATAAAGGACTTACGCGGCAGCACCCGTTTCAGGATGAGAAGGCTGATAAAATCAATCAGTTAAGATAACGTGTTACCTGGAGATACTGGCATGAACAAGATTGTGTACGTGGTCGATGACGACGATTCGGTAAGAACCTCGCTGACGCGCCTGCTGCGCTCAGAAGATTATGAGGTCGCGGATTTTTCGTCGTCGGAGACCTTTCTCAATCACCCGATCTATCCCGCACCCTGCTGCCTGATCCTCGATATTAATATGCCCGGCGCCGACGGCTTTGACGTGACCGAAGCCCTGCACGCCAAAGGCTACAGCATTCCGACCATCTTTTTGACCGGTTTTGGCACCATTCCGGTGACGGTCAGGGCGATGAAAGCCGGGGCCTGGGAGTTTCTGACCAAGCCCGCCGAGCCGGAGCTGCTGCTGAAAAGCGTCAGTGATGCCCTGAAGATCTCCGAAGACAATATGGAGCAGGCCATCGAGCGCCTGAATCTGACCGTCTGCCACCACTCCCTTACTCCGCGTGAGTCCGAGGTGATGCTGCTGGCGATTGGCGGCCTGCTCAATAAGCAGATCGCCACCGAAATGGGCATCAGCGAAATTACCGCCAAGGTGCATAAGCGCCGGGTGATGGAGAAGATGCAGGCGCGCTCCCTCTCCGACCTGGTGCGCGCCGCCGAGCGGCTGAATATCGTGCAGACCCGCTCGCGCTAGTCTGTGGGGTTATCGACAGGCAGCGTAAACCAGAATCGGCTGCCGCCCTCTTCCCGCTGTTCAGCCTTTAACTCGCCCCGATGGCGGACAATGATGCCTTTGCTGATCGTCAGCCCCATCCCCATGCCCTCTGTTTTGGTGGTATAGAACGACTCAAAGATGCGTTTCAGCACCTCGGGAGCAATCCCCGGCCCGCTGTCCACGACCTCAAACAGCAGCGTCTCCGGCGACGGATTCGACGAGGTGAGCCTCAGGGTGCGCGGGCGATCCTCCACCAGCATCATGGCATCCACGGCGTTGACGATCAGGTTCAGCAGCACCTGCTGGATCTGCACGCTGTCGCAGAAGATATCGGCGCAGGTCGCCCGGTAGTCCAGCTCAAGGGCGATCCATTTCCGCTCCAGTTCCAGGCGAGTCAGGGAGAGAATATGGCGGGCAATGTCGTGCAGATTCTCGCGGGCAAAGACCGAGGCCTGATTGCGGGTCAGCGCCTGCAGACCACGAATAATATCCCCGGCGCGTTTCCCCTCGTCGATAATCTCCTCCAGGCTCAGGCAGGCATTCTCCAGATGGGGAACATCCCGTTTTAACCAGCGCAGGCTTGCCCCGGCGTTGGCCACGATGGACATCAAGGGCTGGTTAATTTCATGGGCAATAGACGCCGTCAACTGGCCGACGGTGGTGGCACGCGAGACGCGGGCCAGATCCGCCTGGGCGCTGCGCACCGCATCCTCAGTCTGTCGCTGGCCGGTAATGTCGGTAATCGTCCCGAAATACTCTTTCACCTCGGGCCAGCTATCAACCGGATCGCCAATCCCTTTAATATAGCGGCACTCCCCGTCCGGACGCAGAATGCGGAAATCGGCGCTCATACTCACCCCGCCGCGCACGCTTTCCGTCACCAGCCCGCTGATACGCAGGTGATCATCAGGATGCACGCGGGTCAGAAAGTCCGCCATCGAGATCGTTCTCTGCGATTCAGGAAGACCCAGAATGCGCGAGTACTCGTCGGAGACCATCATCATGTCGTGCTCCAGCGTCCAGCGCCAGGTGCCCGTATGGCTGATTTTTTCCCCCAGCATTAGCGAGGTCTGGCTGGCGCGCAGCGCTTTCTCCACCCGCCGCCGCTGCACGTTCTCCTCCAGCAATTCGGCGTAGAGACGGGCGCTCTCCAGCGAGACCGCGGCCTGGGCGCTGAGGATCCCGATAATGCGTGAATGTTCGGCGGTAAACACGTCCGGCATCAGCCGGTTCTCCAGATACAGCACGCCGACCATTTTGGCCTGGCGAAACATCGGAACGCACATCACCGCAGCGCCAGAGGCAACAAGATAGGGATCCTGGCTAAAGGGGCTAAAGACCTCCGGCTTGCCGGTGCGGATCTCCTGGCCGGTGCGGATCACGGCCGAGAGCACCGAGAGAGGTAGATCCGTATCGAGCGGTGCGGCGTTGACGATCTGGACGCCAATCCCTTCCGCCGTGCTCTCCGCCACGGCTTCGATCTCCGGCGCATTATCGTTAAGCAGGCGGATCAGCAGGCAGCGCTGGGCGCGGGCACGTTCAAGCAGCATACGCATCAGAATATTAATCAGCCGGTCAAGGTTGATCTCCTCCGTCAGTGCACGCACCGCCGTCACCACGTTCTCTAAATCATTCACCGCTTCGTCCGGGTTAAGCGCCGCCTCGCGACCGGACAGCGCACGGGCAAGATGCGGATGCTGCAGTTCGAGCTGGCGCACTTTTGCCGCCGCGCCAAAACGCTGCCAGGCCCCGAGAGCGCCGCGCAGATACGCATCGGCGGCGATGCCCAACCCACAGTCGGTAGCGCTGCGGGCGGCCAGTTCACAGGCCAAGCCTTTAATCTGCTCGAAGCCCCCTTTTCCCGCCAGATCGATAGCCTTCTCATAGGCGGCGGAAGCGCCGGTCTGGTTGCCATCCAGACGCAGCATTTCCGCCTCCAGCAGCGCCGCTTTATCGGCAAAAGTGCGGGCGTTTCCCGCCGCCCAGAGGGCAATCTTGTCAGCGTGACGCTGTACGATCTCGCGGGTATCCGGCAAACACTCCCCGGCGGCCAGCGGAATGGTCAGCGACAGGGCGCTGTAGAGATGAAAGTCGAGCATATGAATATGGCCGGGAATGGAGCCGGTCAGCGGCCCGGCCTGGACAAAATAGCGGCGCGCCTGCGCATACTCCCCGGCAAAGAAGTGCGCCATCCCTTTATAGAGCAGCGACCAGAACTGCATCAGAAATATCGGCTCGACGGCGCTGCCCGGTGCCAGCTTGAGCAGCTCCGGCTGGAAAAAATTATCCCCGGTAAAGGGGCCTTCAGGGAGATCGCGCAGGTGCAGCACATAGCTGCGCTGCATTTGCAGGATCAGCTCAACGTCCGGGTAGCGGGCTTTGCGGACATACGCCAGTCCGCGCTCGATGGTGGTTAACACGCCGTCGAGATGATCGCCCCGCGTCAGGTAATTCATAATCTGGTGGCGCAGCGCCAGGCAGGCGGAGGTCCGGTCGCCGTTGGCCACGGCGGCGGTAAAGGCATCCTTGGCGCAGGCAATCGCATAGCTAACCGGCATCATCCAGATGCTGACCTGATCCAGCGGCATCAGGGTGCGGGCCTTGAAACTGGTGAAGTCATGCTGCTCCACCAGCTCGCGCGCCAGCAGGGCGCTGGAAAACCCGCGACCGTATTCATCATAGTGATCGCCGCACAGCACGCCGTACCAGGAGAGCGCGAAGGTCGACGCCCCGGTCATCCCCTGCTCCATGGTCAGGTGCAGCATTTCACAGACGATCAGGAACTGCACCTTCGGCGCAACAAATGCGGCAAACATACTGGCGCTGGCCAGCAGATTCATCACCGCCTCCGTTTCGCGGTTGTTCATCAGCGGCAGCGGCCGGAAGGTGGTGTAGGGATTTTTGCCCACTCGCGCCTTAAGACGAACCCGGGCGGCATCGCATTCGGCCCTGTCGGGATAGCGATTCAGATGAATGCCAAACACCGCCAGCCAGGCAATCGCCGTTTCCAGCGCCAGGGCGCTATCCGACTGGCGCATATGGATTTCTGCCATCAGGCAGACCGCCACGACCTTATCGGTCAGCTTGCCCGGCGCGGCCAGCAGCCTCGCGCACAGCGCCTGCGCGGCGGGTAAATCACCCTGTAAAAAGGTGCACTCGGCCTCTTCAAGATGCAGGATAAACGCCTGTTCATCCCAGACATCAGGCGAAAGCAGACGTCGTGCGGTGCGCAAAAAGCGCAGTGCGGAACGGTAGTCCCCGGTATTTTTGGCGCGCTGAGCGGCGAGGATCGCAAGCTGGGTAAAGCGTGCCGCCTGGGGTAAAAGCCGCTGCGTATCCTGCACCCGCGCAATATGGTAAACCGTGCGGAACAGCAGCTCATTGCCCGCCGCCTGTAGCGCCAGCCCGGCCATATGCTCTGCGGCCAGCGCGTGCAGGCGATCCTGCTCTTCCGGCCCGCTCAGTCCCAGCGAGGCTTTATGCACGCTATCGTGCGTAAAAGCAAAGGCATCCCCCGTCAGCGAGAGCAGCTGGGCATCGATCGCCGGCGCCAGCAGCGCGTGGATCGTCTCCATGCTGTGCCCGGCAATGGCGCTAAACAGGGAGAGAGAGCCGGATGCCCCCATACAGGCCAGACTCCCCAGCAGCTTCCGGCCCGGCTGCGGCTGCGTTTTAAGCCGCTGCAGCACCAGGCTGGCGACGTTTTCCGTGTACTGGCAGGCCTGAAGCGCCGCGCTATCGAATGACCATCTGGCCGGGGGTTTGGCCAGGGTAATCAAACCATCCTCGACGGCCTGGCGGACAAATTCATGGGCAAACAGCGGGTTGCCCAGGGTTTTGTCATAAATTATCTGCGCCAGCGCCATCGTGGCCGACGCCCGCGTATGCAGTATCGTCGCCAGCCAGCGTGACACCGCCCTGACGGAAAGCGGCTCGGGCGTGATATCCACCACGCGAGCCGCGCTGGCACGCAGGCGAGAGAGGTGTTCGTCGACCCGCGAGTGGCTGTCATGGTGGCTGACCACCAGCAAAAGCGGGATATCTTCGCCGTGGCCAAAGACCTGTTCGAGCAGCTGCAGGCTGGCCCGATCCGCCGCGTGCACGTCATCAATCAGTATCACCAGCGGCGTGCCGGAGGTGGCAAACGCCTTCAGCAGGTTGCACGCCATACGGGTAAACTGATCTCTGGCGTCGAGAGAGTGAACATCCGTCGGCGGCAGGCCGCGCTGGTTAAGCAGCACGCCCAGCTCCGGGACCAGGTTCACCGCCAGCCCGGCGTAATCTCCGACCAGGCGTAAAATACGCCCTTTCCAGCGGGCCACCTCTTCCGCAGGCAGCCCCAGCAGATGTAACGTTAGCGCACGCAGGGCCGAGGTCAGCACCGCATAGGGCAGCATGGGCGAATGGTGATCGACTTTCCCGAGAGTAAGCAGCCGCGTGGACTGCTGTAGCGGCTTTAAGGCCGATGCAAGCAGGGCCGACTTCCCGCAGCCCGTTGGCCCGCTGACGACAGCCAGACAGTGTTTACCGCTGGCGGCAACCACCTCGCAGGCCGCCAGCAGTTCGCGAGCCTGCGGATGTTCACTAAACAGCGCGTCGCCCGCGTAACCCACAGGCTGACTATCCTGCTGTCCCGGCGAGAAGCTGGCGATAGTCCCCCGCTCGTTAAGCGTCGCCAGGCAGCGACGCAGGTCGGCCAGCAGCCCCTCAACCGTCTGGTAGCGTTTTTCCGGCGACTTCTCCAGCAGGCGGAGCAGAATCGTTGAGAGCACCGGCGGCACATCGGCCCGCAGCAGATTTAGCGGCCTCGGCGCAGAGGCAATATGGTGATGGACCCACTCGGACTGACTGCATCCCGCCGAACCGAAGGGCAATTTGCCGGTCAGCATCTGGTACAGCACCACGCCCAGGCTATAGAGATCGCTCAGGGCGGTAATCGGATGGGGCGTACGTCCCGTATGCTCCGGCGAAACCCACGCCAGAGAACCGCTGACGGCGGATAAATGCCGCTGCAGCGCAGGCCCGGCGGCGCTCAGACCAAATCCCGCCAGCCGGTATTCACCCTCGTCATTAATAAAGAAGCTGGCAGGCTTAATATCGCCATGCACCAGCCCCTGCTGATGCATCTGCCCGAGCGGCGTGCACAGACGAATCGCGTTATTAAGAAAGTCGGCGATATGGCGCGGCGGCAGACCGATAAGTCCCGCCAGGCAGCGGAAGGAAAACGGCGGGTACACCAGCGCATAGCGGCCGTGCCAGAGGGTTCTGGCACGGGCCGTAATCCCCCAGTCGCTGGCTATCTGCTCGCGCAGGGAAAAGGCATTTTTAAGCAGCGGAGTGACCTGAAACGTCGATTCATCGCTGGCGGCGGTCGCCAGGATGCAGGACGTATGCAGCGCCGGATCCTGGCACAAGAGCCAGACCAGCCCGCCATCCTGCGCCAGAGATGAAACGATCGTGCCTTCCGACAGGGAAAATCCGTCCCCGCTCATTTCGGGCGGAACGTCGGGAATTGTGGTCATAGGGTGTTATCCGGGACGGACCTCACGGCGGATATGTTCCAGCAACATATCAATGTCGATCGGTTTATGCAAAAAAGCGATGGCCCCCAGGCTGATAGCGTACCAGAGCATATTCTCATCGCCGTCGCCGGAGATAATAATCCCGACCGGTTTATCCAGCCGTCGGGTCAGGGCTTTAAAGAGTTCGAAACCGCTCATTCCCGGCTGTCGCACATCAATAATAAACGCTGCCGCCTGCGCCAGCGCGGCGCTGTCGACGAGGAGATCCTCGGCGCAGGCAAAAAGAGCGGTGGTATAGCCTTCCGACATCAGCAAATTGCTCAGCGCGCTGCGCACCGAGCGTTCATCATCGACGATCACAATCGTTTTCATGCGACAGCCCTCAGAGAGGCTTACGAGCCCTGGCGGGTGTTATCATCCGGCGGTGGCGGCGTGCCGCTGATTTTGGGCACGCATTCATGACGGAACCAGGCCATATTCACCGGCTCACGTTTAATCAGCCGTTTCGCCAGCGGGATCAGCTGTTCGCCAACCAGCATGCCGAAGAGCCCCAGCAGCGCGATAACCGGCGGCGCGGGCGAACGGACAGCGATCAGGGCGTAGATCGCCCCGGCCAGAATGCCCACCGCCAGAGAAAGTACGTAAGATTTAAACATCGTGACCTGCCCGTCAGAGAATCAGGTGGCGGGTGAGCTGCTCGCCGATCAGCATCCCCAGTAGCCCCACCAGCGCGATAGCTGGAGGTGCGGGCGAGCGGACGTTGAGCACGGCATAAACCAGCCCGATTAACACGCCCGCGCCGAGAGAAATTGCCCAAATACTCATGGTGAATCTCCTGTCAGAAGCGTGCAGACCGGCCACGAGAGCCGATCTGCGCGAAGCGCTTAGCGTGCCGGAACCGGTGCCAGCGTCTGGTGTTCGCTTTTCTGACGGGAAGGCGCTTTGTGCACCATGGTGTAGGCATAATCCACACCCATACCGTAGGCACCGGAGTGCTCTTTCACGATATCCATTACCGCGTTATAGGTCTCTTTACGCGCCCAGTCACGCTGCCACTCCAGCATCACCTGCTGCCAGGTCACCGGGATCACGCCGGCCTGGATCATGCGCTGCATCGCGTAGTCGTGCGCTTCTTTAGAGGTGCCGCCGGACGCATCTGCCACCATATAGATTTCGTAGTCGCCTTCCAGCATGGCGCAGAGCGCGAAGCTGTTGTTACAGACTTCGGTCCACAGACCGGAGACCACGATTTTCTTCTTGCCGTTAGCGGCCAGCGCATCACGCACTTTCTGGTCATCCCAGGAGTTCATAGAGGTGCGTTCCAGGATGTCCTGGCCCGGGAACACGTCCAGCAGTTCCGGGTAGGTGTTGCCGGAGAAGCTCTCGGTTTCAACGGTGGTGATAATGGTCGGAATGTTGAAGACTTTAGCCGCTTTTGCCAGCGCTACGGTGTTGTTTTTCAGAACCTGGCGGTCAATCGACTGGACGCCGAAGGCCATCTGCGGCTGCTGGTCGATAAAAATCATCTGGCAGTTATGCGGGGTCAGTACTTCAAGCTTAGATGTCGTCATGTGTTCACCCATTGAGCGTTAATAAAACTAATTTTCCGTGTCGTGATGAAACGGCATAAACCTGACAGTCACCCCGGCCTCTTGCAGATGTCCCGGTACGACCATCACTTTTCAGGGCGGAGTCTAGGGGGCTTTTTTGGCCGTCACCATTATCTCTGTGTATACCTATACGATCGGATAAGTATCCCTTCGTATAACTAGACGCTGTCAGATCGCACTGACCATAATCCGCCTGATTTAGCACCGCCGGGGGCACTTCTGCCCGCGGTGGAAAATTCAGTTGAGGAGGTTGTATGGTGTCGCCCGGTAAAGCAGATCTGATCCTAACGAACGGTAAATTTCATACCGTCGACCGTGAAAATCCCCTGGCTCAGGCCGTTGCCATCCGCGACGGTAAGATCCTCGAAGCGGGTTCGGTTGCCGAGGTAATGCAGTATCACGCCGAAGAGACAAAGGTCATTGACCTGCAGGGCCACACCGCGATCCCGGGTCTGAATGACTCCCACCTGCACCTGATCCGTGGCGGTCTGAACTACAACCTTGAGCTGCGCTGGGAAGGCGTGCCGTCACTGGCCGACGCGCTGCGCATGCTGAAAGAGCAGGCCCTGCGTACGCCCTCGCCGCAGTGGGTACGCGTGGTCGGCGGCTGGACCGAATTCCAGTTTGCCGAACGCCGGATGCCGACGCTGGATGAAATCAACGAAGCCGCGCCGGATACCCCGGTCTTTATTCTGCATCTCTACGATCGCGCCCTGCTTAACCGTGCGGCCCTGAAAGCCGTGGGCTATACCCGCGATACGCCTAACCCGCCGGGTGGCGAAATTCAGCGCGACAATAACGGCAACCCGACCGGGATGCTGATTGCACGCCCGAACGCGATGATCCTTTACTCGACGCTGGCAAAAGGGCCGACGCTGCCGCTGGAGCTGCAGGTCAACTCGACCCGCCAGTTTATGCGCGAGCTGAACCGCCTGGGCCTGACCAGCGCGATTGACGCGGGTGGCGGTTTCCAGAACTACCCGGAAGATTACCAGGTGATCGCCGAGTTGCACGAGAAGAAGCAGATGACCGTGCGCATCGCCTATAACCTGTTTACCCAACGTCCCGGCCACGAGCTGGAAGACTTCGAAAAGTGGACCGATATGCTGTCGCCGGGCCAGGGCAGCGACTACTTCCGCCATAACGGCGCGGGTGAAATGCTGGTCTTCTCCGCCGCCGACTTTGAGGATTTCCTCGAACCGCGTCCGGATCTTGCGCCGGGCATGGAGGATGAGCTGGAGCGCGTGGTGCGCCATCTGGTTGAGCACCGCTGGCCGTTCCGCCTGCACGCGACCTATGACGAATCCATCAGCCGGATGCTGGACGTGTTTGAAAAAGTTAACCGCGAGATCCCCTTTAACGGGCTGCACTGGTTCTTTGACCACGCCGAAACCGTGACCCAGAAGAATATCGACCGCATTAAAGAACTGGGCGGCGGCATTGCCGTGCAGCACCGTATGGCCTTCCAGGGCGAGTACTTTGCCGAGCGCTACGGGATCGAAGCGACCCGCCATACGCCGCCGGTCGCCCGGATGCTGGAAACTGGCGTGCCGGTAGGTCTGGGTACCGACGCCACCCGCGTGGCCAGCTATAATCCGTGGACCGCGCTTTACTGGCTGGTCTCCGGTCGCACGGTGGGCGGGATGCAGATGTATGACGTGAATGCCCGTCTGGATCGCGATACGGCGCTGATGCTCTGGACCCAGGGTAGCGCATGGTTCTCCAGCGAGCAGGGTAAAAAAGGGCAGATCAAAGCCGGTCAGTTGGCGGATCTCGTGGTGCTGTCAAAAGACTACTTCAGCGTGCCGGAAGAGGAGATCAAAGGGATCGAATCCGTCCTGACGGTGGTGGACGGCAATGTGGTTTACGCCGCCGGACGCTTTGGTTCAGAGGCTCCGCCGTCTATTCCGGTCCTGCCGGACTGGTCCCCGGTGGTCACGGTTCCGGGCCACTATCGCAGTGCTCCGCCGCAGGCCAACGCCCGCGTGGGCATGATGCCGCAGGTGCACCACTGTAGCGGACCGTGCGGCGTGCACAGCCACCAGCACGATATTGCCCGCCGCTCTGCGGTTCCCGTGTCCGACGATAACGCCTTCTGGGGCGCGCTCGGCTGTAGCTGCTTTGCGTTCTGATACCATGAAAAATTCATCATCACGCTCTCTGCTGCCCCAGGTTGACCTGGGGCTGTTTTTCCTGCGCCTGACCGGCAGCCTGCTGCTGCTCTGGGTTCACGGGCTGCCGAAAATTTTTCACTTCAGCGAAGAACTGACGCGTATCGAAGATCCCTTCGGTCTCGGCACGCACTTCAGCCTGATAATGGCAATCTTCGCCGAGGTGGTCTGCCCGATTCTGATTATTGCCGGGTTTGCCACGCGCCTTGCCTGCCTGCCGATTATCGGCGTGCTGCTGGTCGCGATGCTGTTTGTGCATCCTGGCTGGTCGATTGCCGAAGGTCAGTTTGGCTGGCTGCTGCTGATTATCTTTACCACCCTCGCCCTGACCGGCGCGGGACGCTGGCGGGTCGGCGGACGGGAGGCGCGCTATGGCGCAGGTTAACGACATTCATCACGCCGGGAGCGAAACCCCGGCGGCAACGCCTGCCACGAATGGTTCCTCCTGGCAGCCCTTGCGCCAGCCGGTCTTTAGGATGCTGTGGATCGCCACCGTGGTGTCGAATATCGGCTCATGGATGAACGACGTCGGCATTAACTGGGCGATGCTGAGCCTTAGCGCCGACCCGCTGTCGGTGGCGCTGGTGCAGGCCGCCAGCAGCCTGCCGATGTTTCTGTTTGCGCTGCCTTCCGGTGTGATGGCCGATATCGTCGACCGGCGTAAATTCCTGCTCTTTTCTCAGCTGTGGGTGTTTATCGCCGCGACGGGCCTGACGGTACTGGCGTTTATTGGCTATACCACGCCAATGGTGCTGCTGATTGCCGCCTTCCTGTTGAGTGCGGGCGCGGCGATGAGCTCTCCGCCCTTCCAGGCTATCGTGCCGGATCTGGTCGAGAAAAAAGAGCTGAGCGCCGCCATCGCCCTGAACTCGCTGGGGATCAATATCAGCCGCGCCATCGGCCCGGCGCTCGGCGGGCTGATCCTCTCCTTTGCCGGAACCTGGATGGTGTTTCTGCTGAACGCGATTTCGGTGCTGGGCGTGGCCTGGGTGCTGTGGCGCTGGAAAGCGGAGCCGAGCGTACAGCGGCTGCCGCCGGAGAACTTTTTCTCCGCCGTGCGCGCGGGCGTGCGCTATGTCCACGCCGCGCCGGTGCTGCGCAACGTACTGGTGCGTACCGTCGCGTTCTTTGTTTTTGGCAGCGCGGGCTGGGCGCTGCTGCCGCTGGTCGCCCGTCGTGAACTCGGTCTGGGTCCGGGCGGCTACGGCATTATGCTGGCGGCGATCGGCGTAGGCGCCATCGTCGGGGCCATTATGCTCCCGCGCCTGCGCGCGCGCTTTAACCCGGACCGGCTGATGGTGCTGGCCAGCGTGATGTTCGCCATCACGATGCTGGCGCTGGCCTGGGTCCGCGATTTCTGGCTGCTTAACGCCTTTGAGTTTTTCACCGGCTTCGCGTGGATTGCGGTGCTGTCGACGCTGAACCTTGGCGCACAGCGCAGCGCGGCAAAATGGGTTAAGGCCCGGGCGCTGGCGGTCTATCTGACGGTTTTCTTCGGCTCAATGACCGTCGGCAGCGCCATCTGGGGACAGCTGGCGTCCCGCTTCGGCATTCCTTTTTCACTGACCGTCGCAACCGTGGGAATGGTGCTGGCCTGCGCCACGGTCTGGCGCTGGCGGCTGGATAAAGATCCGGATCTGAACCTCGATATCAGCGCCGAAGAGAGCGCCGTTCCGGTGCCGGAAATCGCCCAGGATCGCGGCCCGGTGATGGTCAACTATCACTACTGGATCAACGTCGAAGAGGCGCACGCCTTTACCGTCTGCATGCAGGATATGCGCCGGGTACGACGTCGCGGCGGCGCCATGAACTGGGCGGTCTATGAAGATATTCTTCAGCCGGGTCTGTTTGTGGAAACGTTTGTTGTCGGTTCCTGGGTGGACTACCTCCGCCAGCAGGACCGCTACACTATTAATGACCGAAAAATACAACACCGGGTGTTTGCCTTCCATCAGGGCAGCACACCGCCAGAGGTCCGCTTCCTGGTCGCACCGGTAAGCACACAACATCGCTAAATACCGTTAAGCACAACTTAAGAGGGCAGAATATGAGCACAATCACCACGCAGGACGGCACGCAGATTTACTACAAAGACTGGGGCGAAGGGAAACCGGTTCTCTTCAGCCACGGCTGGCCGCTGGATGCGGATATGTGGGATAGCCAGATGAATTTTCTGGCCGAGAATGGCTACCGGGCAATCGCCTTTGACCGCCGCGGCTTTGGCCGTTCGGATCAGCCGTGGAACGGCTATGACTACGACACCTTCGCCTCGGATATTCACGACCTGATTACCCAGCTGGATCTGCAGGACGTGACGCTGGTCGGCTTCTCGATGGGTGGCGGCGACGTCGTACGCTATATCCGCCGTCACGGTAACCTGAACGTTGCGGGTCTGGTACTGCTTGGCGCGGTGACGCCGATTTTCGGCAAGACCGACGATAACCCGCAGGGCGTTGATATGTCCGTGTTTGCAGGGATCCGCGACGGGCTGCGTAAAGACCGCGCCCAGTTTATCAGCGATTTCTCAACGCCGTTCTACGGCCTGAACGCCGGGCAGACCGTCTCCGAAGGCGTTCTGACCCAGACGTTGAATATCGCGCTGCTGGCCTCGCTGAAGGGCACGCTCGACTGCGTTACCGCGTTCTCCGAAACGGATTTCCGTACCGATATGGCACGTATCGAGGTGCCGACGCTGGTGATCCACGGCAGCAATGACCAGGTCGTGCCGTTTGAAGTGACCGGGAAAGTCGCCGCAGAGATGATCCGCGACGCCGGCCTGAAGGTGTACGACAACGCCCCGCATGGCTTTGCTGTGACCCATCAGGACCAGCTTAACGAGGACCTGCTGGCGTTTGTGAAGACCTTAGGTTAAGGCGTATACCGGCCAGCTTGCTGGCCGGTTGTTTTTACGGTGCCGGAAGTGATTATTTTGTTGCCGCAGGCGCCAGCTCGGCTTTCAGGAAGCGATTAGATGTGGTGATAATGCTTTCGGCATCCTTCGGCTTGTCGTGTTCAACGATATACCACTGGGTACCGGCCGCTTTTGCCGCAGGCAGGATCTCATTCCAGGCCAGCAGTCCCTCGCCCGCCGGGGCGAAGTTCATTTCATCATCGCGCACGCCGATAGACGCATTATCCTTGGCGTGGATGGCAAAAATACGCCCTTTATATTTGCTGAGGATAACCGCAGGATCCTGGCCGCCACGGGAAGCCCAGGCCGCGTCCAGCTCCAGCTTGAGGTTCTCCGGCTGGGTGGATTCCATCAGGATATCCAGCGCGGTTTTGCCGTCGTACTTTTTCATCTCGAAATTATGGTTGTGGAAGGCCAGGGTCATCCCCTGTGCGTTCAGCTGTTTGCCGATCGCATCCAGTTTCTGCCCCAGCTGCTGCCACTCCGCCGCGCTGTCCGGGCGCACTTCCAGCTTCAGCCACGGCATCACCAGGGTTTTGTTCCCGATGGCCTTGTTAAAGGCAATAATGCTCGCCGGATCGTTTTGCAGATCCTCCAGCTGAACGTGATCGGCAATGGCCTTCAGGCGATATTTACCCAACAGACGCTTCATTTCCGTGGCGCTAACGCCCTGATCGCCCACCAACTCTACCGCATGGAAACCGGCCCGCTGGGCGATAGCAAACTGCTGCTCCAGGGTACCGCTGTCACGCAGGGTATACATTTGCAGGGCAATAGGTGCCTGATTGTCCGCTTTGTTTGCAGCATTGCTACAGCCGCTGACCAGCAGTGAAAGCGATAAGACCACGGCACCGAATACGTTGTGAGTCATGCAACATCTCCATCCTGTTATTTGATTGTAATCGATTACTTTGTTGTGGTTTTTAAAAAGTAATCGATTACAAATCTGACAGGCGCGCATTCTGCGCTCAAGGCTTATATTCTTAAAGCGCTTGATATTGGAAGGATTTGTGGAGCAGATCACGATCTATGGAGAACCCGCCTGGCGGCGGGCTTCGGTAATGGCTTATGCCTGTGCAGCAATCCGCTGCCCAATCTCCCGCGCCGCCTGAAGACAGGCTTCGGGGGTGCCGAGATCCGGCAGCATCAGGGTAGCGTTGGTCATCACCGGCGCGCCGCAGTAGTCAAAGATCCCTTTGGCGATCTGGGTGTTGTAAGCATCGAAAAAGCCGTGCTTCTGATACGTTTTCTGCGTCGCCGCGCCGAGTCCGACTAAATGCACCGGCAGATGGCCGAGCTTTTTAATCACCCTGCCCTCGGCGCTCTCTTCATAGGCCCAGCCGTTGGAGAAGACCCGGTCAATCCAGCCTTTCAGCAGGCCCGGCATGGTCCACCAGTAAATCGGGAATACCAGCACCAGCGCATCGGCTCCGTCGAGTCGGGCCTGCTCTGCCGCCACGTCGTCAGGTACCGGCGCAGTGAGCTGAAACGCGGCCATATCCGCCGCATTAAAGATCGGGTTAAATCCTTCCCGGGTAAGATCGGCGATCTCCAGCGTATTCTGCGGGCCTGCACCAGCGATCCCTTCCGCGATTGCGTTCGCCACACTGTGGGTTAACGAGTTCTCTAACGGATGTGAAACGACGATTAGGGTATGCATTCTGAACCTCCTCAGTTGCCATCCGACGTTAACGGACGTAACATTATGTACCAAAGGTAACCTACCACTAGTAACTTACCTTTAGTATATAAGCCTGTCAATGGGGAAAATAGCCATGTCCGAAACGCGCGTGCGCCAGCGGCTTAGCCGGGAAGATCGCTATACACAGTTGATTGAGGTCGCCAGAAAGATTATTCACGACGAAGGCACCGAAGCGCTGACGCTGGGCCATCTGGCAGAGTGCGCTGGCGTCACAAAACCGGTGGTTTATGACCATTTTATCAGCCGTTCTGGGCTGTTAGCGGCACTTTATCGTGAATACGATCTGCGCCAGACGCGCCTGATGGACGAGATGCTCGATAAGACGGAAGCGGTGCTGGAGAAGCGAGCTGCGGTGATTGCCGGAGCTTATATCGACTGCGTCCAGCAGCAGGGCCGCGAAATGCCGAACGTCATGGCGGCGCTGACCGGCACGCCCGAGCTGGAAAAACTCCGCCACGACTACGCCGTGGAATTTACGCAAAAATGCCGGATGCTGTTTGCTCCCTTTCGCGATGGCCAGGACCTGAGCGACGCCGCACTCTGGGCGATGCTCGGTGCCGCCGAAGGGCTCTCCTGGGCGGTGGTGAAAAACACCGTCGGTGAACAGCAGGCAAAGCAGGAGCTGCAGCGGGTGATTATCACCATGGTGCAGGCGGCCTGAAGACAGACAGCCCTGCACCGCAGGGCCCCTTTTCTTTTATCTCCCCCCTGACTTATGAGTACCGCTCATAGGCTCTATCACCCGGCAACCCATTATCGCGGGTGACAACATCAGATATTTTTATCAAAGAAGGTTTCAAGTTTATTGATGGCCTGGTCGACATAGCGAGGCACCCAGTAGGTTTCGATATGCGTCGCACCATCGATCAGGAACAGCTCTTTATTCTTTGTACCTGTCGCTTTTTTAAACGCGCTTTCGGTCATGTAAAGAGAATCCGCCTTCGAGCCCGCCATCATCAGCAGCGGCTGATTGATCAGGTCCATATTGCTTTGCGCGTCAAAGCGCATCAAATCAAGCAGGCTGCTCGTGGTATAGCGGAACGTTGAGTTCGGATGGGCATGAGTTTTCCAGTAGTACTCAAATCCCTGCCGATACAGGTCGAACGGCAGTTTGGCGATTTGTTCATCCGTCAGTCTGGCATCACCGGAATAGCTCACTTCTCCCGTGGTGGCTTCTTTTATACGGGCATCGGTTGCCTGCTTCAGGCGCTCCTGAATCGTGGGCAGCTGGGAGTCCTGATAGCCATTACGACGCACCAGGCCGGAGTCAAACAGACTTAATGTCGCCAGGGCGTGGAAACGCTTGTCCGTCTGAGCCGCTTTTAGCGAATAGCCTCCGCCGCCGCAAAGGCCTAACAGCCCCATGCGTCCGGCATCCACGCCGGGATACTGGCTGAGGTAGTCGGCCATGCCGTGAATATCCTCAATGCGGTTCGCCGGTTTATCGACGCTGCGCGGCATACCGCCGCTGGCTCCCTGGAAGGCCGCATCGGCAGCAATGGTGATATACCCGTGCTCTGCCAGGCGCTGGGCATAGAGCCCGGCAACCTGCTCTTTTACGCCGCCGTTAGGATGGGCCACCACCACAGCAGGGTATTTTTTTGCCGGATCGTATCCGGCTGGCGTGTAGACGTTCGCGGCAATCTGGATGCCATGAAGGTTGTATTTCACCGGGTGGATGTTGACCCTGCCGCTGACGTTTTCGGTGATAGCACCGTCATAGACCAGGGTAAAGGGATTCTGTCGATAATCAGCGGCGCAGGCAGAAGCGGATCCCACGATAGCCGTGAGCAATATTGTATTTAAAAGCGTGAATTTCATGATCTCTCCCGAGTATGTGACAGCAAGTATTCAGCCGTCAGGGTAGGGAGAATCGACTGTCAGCACCCTGACCGGTGAATAACATTTTTGTCAGTTAGCGCCAGCAAAATGCCTTTCTGACAAGGCTGTCAGGTTCCGGTCAGCGTGATGTCGGCAAGCAAGGACCAGGATGGGCTCGGTGCACAATTAACGTAGAAAGGAGTCATTGATGAGACATAACACAGAAAGACGCAGGCTGCTTATTGCGGGTGCCAGCGTCGCGGCGGCATCGCTTATCGCCCCGGTATCAATATCTGCTGCCGAGAAGCCTGCCCGGACAAAGCCCGCCGCGGTCAGCACGCGAAAGCTGGGCAAGCTTGAAGTGTCGGCCATGGGGCTGGGCGTCCAGAATATGAGCCGTAAATACGACACCAGCACCCCCTGGCGTCCAGAGATGGTGAACGTGATTCGCCGTGCTTTCGACCACGGCGTAACCCTGTTTGACGCGGCGGAGGCCTATGGCCCGCATGAAGTCGAAAGGATCCTCGGCGAAGGCGTGGCACCTTTTCGCGACAAGGTCGTGATCGCCACCAAATTCGGCTGGAACATCGATCAGCAGACGGGCAAACGCCTGCCGGGACTGAACAGCCGTCCTGAGCATATCAAACGGGTTGTCGAAGGGATGCTGAGCCGACTGCGTACTGACCGCATCGATTTGCTCTATCAGCATCGGGTCGATCCTGAGGTACCGATTGAAGACGTTGCCGGTGCGATCAAAGACCTGATGGATCAGGGCAAAGTCCTGCACTGGGGACTGTCTGAAATGGGCACCAGTACCTTAAGACGCGCTCACGCCGCCCTCCCGGTCAGTGCCGTACAAAGTGAGTATTCAATGCTCTGGCGGGGACCAGAGAAAAGCGTTCTGCCGATCTGTGAAGAGCTGGGGATCGGTTTTGTCCCCTGGAGCCCGCTGGGCGTACAGTTTCTGACCGGCTGGATCGATGGTAATACCCGCTTCGCGCCCGGCGATTTTCGCGCCACCGAGTCCCGCTTCGCCCCTGAAAATCTGGCGCACAATCTTGCCCTGGTCGAGTTACTGAAGACCTGGGCGACGCGAAAAAAAGCGGCTCCGGGTCAGATTGCCCTGGCCTGGCTACTGGCGCGGAAACCCTGGATTGTCCCGATCCCGGGCACGACAAACGGAGATCATATGCTGCAGAACACGTCCGCTGCAGCGATTCAGTTCAGCGCATCCGAGATGACGGAACTGACCCGCTCGCTGGATGCCATCGTGATTAAGGGCCAAAGGTTACCCGACGCGGTACAGGTCTATTCCGATGTGGAAGCGCCCCTGAAACGTTAATAAGGAAACAGAGGTTATGCGTCTGCTGCTCGTTGAAGATGAAGAGAAAACATCCGCCTGGCTTAGCCGTGCGCTGACAGAAACCGGATTTACCGTTGATGTCTCCGCTGACGGAGCAGAAGGTCTGCACTATGCGCAGGAATTCGACTACGACGCGATCGTTCTTGACGTCATGCTTCCCACAATGGATGGCTATCGGGTGCTGGAAGGGATTCGCGCCAGTAAACAAACTCCGGTGCTGATGCTCTCAGCCCGGGGTTCCGTAGATGAACGCGTCAAGGGTCTTCGTCTTGGGGCCGATGATTATCTGCCCAAACCCTTTTCCCTGATTGAGCTGGTCGCCCGCATTCAGGCCTTAGTGCGTCGACGCTCAAACGAGGGGGTCGATATCACGCAGATCCAGATTCATAACCTGCATCTGGATCTGCTGGCCAGGCGCGTGTTTCGGGACGGAACGCGGCTGGAACTCACCGCCAAAGAGTTTGCCCTGCTCAGCCTGCTGGCCCGCCACCAGGGCGAAATCCTGCCGAAAATGATGATTGCCGAGCAAATCTGGGATATGAATTTCGACAGCGATGCCAACGTCGTGGAGGTCGCGGTAAAACGGCTGCGTGCGAAAATTGATATGCCCTTCGATATTAAATTAATCCATACGGTACGCGGTATGGGCTATGTCCTTGAAGCCAGAGCTGAAGACGGGGTGAGGCATGTTTAAGCGCTCCATTTCCGGCCATCTGGCATGGATGTTTGCCCTTAGCGCCGTGCTCATCGTCTCGGCCCTGGGGATTCTGCTCAGAAGTTCGCTGCATGACTCGCTGCAAAAACAGATGCACAACGAACTGCTTTTTCGTGAGTCATTGATGGGCCCGTGGATCACCGCACGCACCTCGAGTGAAGGCTGGGATGTTCTGGCGAATAAGTTTAGCGTTCTCGCCAGCTCCGAAGGGGAAAGGGTACGCTACTGGATCGTCAGCACCGACCCTCGCTTTAATGTAGGAGGCACACCGCCTATCGGCGTTAGCTGGTCTTCCCTGAGTGAGGGCTTTAATAAAGTGCCCGGCGCATCGGAAGGTGCCTGCTCCCTGTTCCTGCTGGTTAAAACCCTCCCAGCCAACGGTGAGCGACCTGCGCTGCGCTATGTCGTCGCTATCGACTCGACGCCCTATATGGGTACGCTGGAAGCCTTCACCCGCACGCTACTGATGATTACCGCGTTTGGCGTGATGATTGTCGCTCTGCTGGGTTATATCGTTTCCAGAATAGGTTTACGCCCGGTGAGCACGCTGAGCCAGCAGGCTCATCAGCTGGCACCCGGCGATCACGGTCAGCGCCTGGATATCACCCCGCTACCTGACGAGCTACAGCAACTGGCGTCCTCATTTAATGGCGTACTGGAACGTCAGGAAATTGCCTGGCGACAGCTGGATAGCTTTAACGCCGATGTGGCCCATGAATTGCGTACTCCGTTGACGAATCTGATGGGTCAAACGCAGCTGGGGTTATCCCACCGGCATTCACAGGAAGAGCTTGAGGAGTTACTCGGTTCAAATCTGGAAGAGCTGGAGCGCATGACTTCTATCGTGAACGATATGCTGTTTCTGGCACATGCCCATGCCGGTGAACACGCTTCCCAGCTCACCGAAGTTTCCCTGCGCGAAGAAACGCTTAAAACGGCGGAGTATGTTGAACCATCCTGTGCTGAAAAGCAGCTTTCCCTGCAGATCGAAGGGGACGCGATTGCCTGTATCGACCGACGGCTGTTCCACCGCTCGCTGGCAAACCTTCTGGAAAACAGCGCGCGGCATTCCCGGCAGAACAGCACCATCACGGTCAACTTATACCAGAAAGAAAACCAGGCCTGTGTTGCCGTATCCAACCCCGGCGATCCCATCGATCCTGCACATCTGCATCGTCTGTTTGAGCGTTTTTATCGAATAGACGCCTCGCGAGCTAAAAGCGATACCCACCACGGACTGGGACTCTCCATCGTTCGGGCGGTCGCCATTATGCATCGGGGAGAGGTTTTTGCACGCAGCGAGAACGGCATTAATACCTTTGGTCTGACGTTTGCGCTCCCGTCAGATAGCCAGCAGGAGGAGAAAAAGACGCCCCCGCGTTCGGGATGGAAAAACGTATTTTCAGGCGCTTCCTGACACGATTGTCAGGGAGGCGTCAGCCTGAGGACATTCGGCGCTGGTTAAACTCACCGCAAACAACGTTTCCACTTTCTCACCACAGGACCTGTTCTTATGATCGGAAAAACTGGATTTGTCGGGTTGCTCCTCTCTCTTTCCTCATTATCAACTTTCGCCCAGCAGCAGAGCACATCAGTCCATATCGCTCCTGCCGGAAGCCAGAACCCGGTTTCCGGTTCGGTAGACTATTTTACCGGCAGCGTCCGCGTTGATCCGCTCTTTGCTGCGGATAGCGATATTGCGGTATCCGGCGCGTACGTCACCTTCGAGCCGGGCGCGCGTTCTGCCTGGCACACCCATCCGGCAGGCCAGCGGCTCATTGTCACTGCCGGGATCGGTCTGACCCAGCAGGAAGGTCAGCCGGTGCAAATCATCCGCCCTGGTGACGTCGTGTCGTGCCCACCGGGAGTGAAGCACTGGCATGGCGCCACCCCTGATAGCGCTATGACGCATCTGGCGGTGACCGGCGTTGCTGAGGGGAAAAGTGTTCAATGGATGGAGAAAGTCACTGATGAACAATACCACGCGCATTAAAACACTCACTGCAGCGACGTTACTGCTTGCTGGCACAACGTTTACGTCAAATGCCGCCCCCGTGGCGCAAGGAGCCTCAGAAATGACACAGCAACAACCCGTTTCCGACACGCTTTCTGCACGCCAGAAAGCCATTCCGGTCATCGCATCACTGATGGCAAGTAGCCAGATGGAAAAGCTCAACGTCGCGCTAAATCAGGGGCTGAATGACGGGCTGACGGTGAACGAGACGAAAGAAATCCTGGTTCAGCTGTATGCCTACACCGGCTTTCCTCGCAGTCTTAACGCCTTAAATGAACTGATGAAGGTCGTCGAGACACGCAGGCTGCAGGGCATCACCGATATTGAAGGTAAAGAACCCGTTAGCCCCGTTCCCGTCGGGGATGAACTCCGCCGTACAGGGACCGCGAACCAGACTAAAATATCGGGTGGACCGGTACAGGGCCCGCTCTTCGACTTTGCCCCGGTCATTAATCAGTTCCTGCAGACCCATCTGTTTGGCGATATTTTTGCCCGTGACAATCTTGACTGGCAAAGCCGCGAGCTGGCCACGGTCGGCGCGTTAGCCGCCACGCCAGGCGTGGAATCTCAGCTTTTGTCGCACACGCGTGCCAGCCTGCGCGTCGGTCTGACGGCAGGACAGCTGCGCCAGCTTGCACAGGTTCTGCGTGAACACGACGAGCAGGATGCCGCCACGCGGGCCGAAAATGCGCTCCGCCAGGCTCTGGCTGACGCGAGATAAACCGGAGGCGACGATGGCAGATGCTCACGATCCTGGCCGCAGAATATTGCTTACCGCCCTGGCAGGGCTAACGCTGGTCAATACTCCACTGCTCCGTGCCGCGCCCGGACCGGGGAACGTGCAGGGTAACAGCCCTGGTCTGGTGGCGTACTTCTCGCGAAGTGGCAACACACGCGTGATTGCGGGCGTTATCCAGCGCAGCCTGGGTACCGACCTGTTCGAAATTGAGCCTGCTGCCCCTTATCCGGAAGACTATTTCCAGACGGTGGCGCAGGCGTCAGCCGAACGCGAACGCGATATAAAGCCCGCGCTAAAACACAGTCTTGCCGATATCGCCCCCTACCAGACGATCTATTTAGGTTTTCCCATCTGGGGTACCACGGTCCCACCGGTTGTCCGCTCCTTTCTCAGCCAGCATGACTTCACCGGCAAAACGCTGATCCCCTTTATTACCCACGGCGGCTACGGAGCCGGTGACAGCGAGGCGGTGCTGGCCCGTCTGGCTCCGGATGCGACGCGTGAAAAGCCATTAGTGATGGAGTGTGACCAGGAAAGAAGAACCACCGAAACCGTGGCCCGCTGGCTGGAAGCCATACGTAGCTAAATTACTCGATAAAGAGGACATACCTTGAAGATACTTTTAAAAACGCTGGCGCTGTGCATGATGGCGGGTGGCCTTGCCGCTCAGTCCGCTTATGCTGAGCCTCTGGTTATTCAGGCGCAGGGAAGCTTTTCCGCCGGTGGCACCGTCATAACGGCACCGGGAACATTCGATGCTAAAAAACCGCTTGAATCAGCGGGCCAGACTTATCATGGCGACCACGCGTCGGTGTTTTATCAAATCCCGGAAAACCCACATAAGTATCCAATAGTGATGCTACACGGTGCGGGGCAGTTTTCCCGCACCTGGGAGAGCACGCCGGATGGCCGCGAAGGATTCCAGACTCTTTTCCTGCGTCGTGGCTTCTCGACATATCTGGTTGATCAACCCCGTCGGGGCAATGCAGGGCGTAGCACGGTTGAAGGGAGGGTTACACCAAAACCCGATGAGCAAATGTGGTTTAATCAGTTTCGCGTCGGTGTCTGGCCAGACTATTTTAGCGGCGTTCAGTTTTCTCACGATAAAGAAGTGCTAAATCAGTACTTTCGCCAGATGACCCCGAACACCGGCCCCTTCGATATCAACGTGATTTCCGATGCCATGTCAGCGGTGGTGGATAAATCGGGTCCGGCGATTCTGTTTACCCACTCGCAGGGCGGCGGACCAGGCTGGTATACCGCGATGAAAAACAACAGAGTCAAAGCCATTGTTGCCTTTGAACCTGGCAGCAGCTTTACCTTCCCCGAGAATGAATTACCCGCGCCGATGCCCAGTGCATTCGATACGCTGAAGGGTGAGCCTGTTCCGATGGCGCAGTTTATGGCGCTGACCAAAATTCCGATTCTGATTATTTATGGCGATAACATTCCGGATAAACCTGTTGCGATGCCCGCCCAGGATAGCTGGCGCGTTCGTCTGGCAATGGCCCGGGAGTGGCGTGACGTGGTCAACAAACACGGGGGCGATGTGACGGTGACCCACTTGCCGGAAGCGGGAATAAAAGGGAATACCCATTTTCCGTTCTCAGACCTGAACAACGTGCAAATTGCCGACCTGGTCAGTCAGTTTCTGAAAGACAAAAACCTCCAGTAACCTGAAATGCAGGGTTTGTTGAACGATTAATGAATCCTGCTCATTACCTCTAGCAAATTATGCCCTCTAATCGAATAAATCGCCCTGCGTTATGCTTTTCACCAACAACAGCTCAAGGATAACGTCATGCAAACGGTAAAACTGAATAACGGGATTGAAATGCCCCTGCTGGGCTTTGGTGTCTTCCAGATGACCGACGCGGCAGAGTGCGAGCGGGCGGTGATCGACGCCATTGACACCGGCTATCGCCTGATTGATACCGCCGCCTCTTACCAGAATGAAACCCAGGTGGGGAACGCGCTAAAGCAGAGCGGTATCACACGCGATGAGCTGTTTGTCACCACCAAGCTGTGGCTGCAGGACGCCCACTATGAAGGGGCGAAAGCGCAGTTTGAACGTTCCCTGAACCGACTGCAGCTGGACTATGTCGATCTCTACCTGATTCACCAGCCCTACGGTGACGTCCACGGCGCATGGCGTGCCATGGAAGAGTTGCTGTGGGCGGGGAAAGTGCGCGCCATCGGGGTCAGCAACTTCCATCCTGATCGGCTGGCCGACCTGACAGCCTTTAACAATATCGTTCCGGCGGTTAACCAGATTGAAGTGAACCCGTTTAACCAGCAGCTTCACGCCGTGCCCTGGATGCAGAGCCGCGGTATCCAGCCAGAAGCCTGGGCACCCTTTGCCGAAGGTAAAAACGGTCTGTTCCAGCATCCCGTACTCACTGAAATTGGCAAAAAATACGGCAAAAGCGTGGGCCAGGTTGTGCTGCGCTGGATTTATCAGCGCGGGATTGTCTCGCTGGCGAAATCGGTGCGTAAAGAACGGATGCAGGAAAACATCGCTATTCTCGACTTCGCGCTGAGCGATGCAGAGATGATGCAGGTAGCCGCGCTGGACACGGCGACCAGCGCGTTCTTCTCCCATCGTGACCCGCAATGGTCGAGTGGCTGACCGGCCGCAAACTCGATGTCTGAGAGCAAGAATTCACGTAACCACGAGGAATTAACCATGCAAAAACGTACTCTCGGCCACTCTGGCCTGGAAGTTTCAGCTCTGGGCCTGGGCTGTATGGGGCTGAGCTTTGGCTACGGTCCGGCAACCGATACCCGCCAGGCCGTCGAACTGATCCGCGCCGCCGTGGAGCGTGGCGTGACCTTCTTCGATACCGCCGAAGTTTACGGCCCGTATCTGAATGAAGAGGTGGTGGGCGAAGCCCTGCAGCCGTTCCGCGACCGTGTAGTCATTGCCACCAAGTTTGGCTTTACCTTCGGCGACGATAATAAGCAGCAGATCCTCAACAGCCGCCCGGAACATATTCGTGAAGCGGTAGAAGGCTCCCTGCGTCGACTGAAAACCGACGTGATCGACCTTCTCTATCAGCACCGTGTCGATCCTGAGGTGCCGATTGAGGATGTGGCGGGAACGGTGAAAGATCTGATTGCCGAAGGTAAGGTGAAACACTTTGGCCTGTCTGAAGCCGGTGTCGATACGATTCGTCGCGCACATGCTGTACAGCCGGTTGCGGCGCTGCAAAGCGAATACTCTATGTGGTGGCGCGAGCCGGAGCAGGCGATCCTGCCGCTGCTTGAGGAACTGGGGATTGGCTTTGTGCCCTTCAGCCCGCTGGGCAAAGGCTTCTTAACTGGCGCAATCCGCTCCGGGACCACCTTTGCCGCCGATGACTTCCGCAGCAAAGTGCCGCGCTTTGCCGCAGAGGCTATCGCCGCTAACGAACAGCTGGTGACCCTGCTGACGCAGCTTGCCGCTGATAAAGGCGCGACGCCGGCTCAGGTTGCTCTGGCCTGGCTGCTGGCGCAGAAACCGTGGATCGCCCCGATCCCCGGCACCACCAAACTGCACCGCCTGGAAGAAAACCTGGCCGCGGCGGATCTTATCCTGACGGACGGCGATTTGCAGAAAATTGCCGCCGCCCTCGATGCGGTAAACGTGGTGGGCGATCGCTATCCGGCACACCTGCAGGCGCGCGTGGGTCGATAGCCCGCCCCGCGTTACTCTTTTAAGACCCGAATCCCGTAATCTGCGGGATTCACTATTTTTTCCAGCTTCCCGAGCTGGGCCAGATCGCCCTTCGACATCACACTGCTGATATTGGTCTCCGGGAAGCGCAGGTTCTTGACGATATGCACCTTGCGCGGCTTGCCTTTATTTTCAATATCCACCACCCAGCCCAAATAGCCCCCGGCGTATTTCGCCAGGCTACCAATCGGGTAGAGGCCGTAGGTCTGGATATACTCAATCATGGTTTCGCGGTCGTAAGCCGCCTCGGCATTGTAGATCTTACGATAAGCTTCCAGCGGCATACGCGGTGGCCTGCCGTTACGGGCGTGTACCAGCTTATTAATCACTTTAATAATCGATACCAGTCGGGCCAGCGGTGAGAGCTGCGCCGCCAGTTTTCCCTGCGGATAACCCCCTCCGTCCAGACGTTCACTGGCGTTGTCGATAACATCCGCACAGATCGGGGTGAGCTCCCAGCCTAAGGCTGCAAGCTTATTGCGCAGTACCAGGACATGCCCGCGCAGAATCGCCTTTTGCGCCGGGTTCATATTCACCTTTAGCGACGGCAGATCCGCGCTAATCAACAGTGGTTTGCCCAGGGTATGCAGCAGCGCACCCAGCACTGCTTCCCGCACTTCATAGCTATGCGGGTCGCGCAGCAGCAGCATATCCGCCAGTTTCCCGGCGACCTGCACCGCCTGCCTGACCCAGTCGGGCTCGTCGCGCAGAATAGACAAGGCGTAAAGCAGGGATTTACGATCTTTACCCACCAGATAGATCAGCGTATCCACGCAGTCGTAGAAAATCTCATGGGGAAAGGTATTGTGGCTTTTCATATACATCAGGCCGATTTGCAGCCGATGGGCCACTTCCTGTACGCCCTGCTCCATGGGCGTCTGGCGAATGCGTTTTTCCCGAATTTCATTTTCTCGCTGCACGATCCTCTTCTCCTTCGCGCCGGCAATAAACAGCGGAGAGGGATAGACCATGCTGCTGGTCATGCCGCTGCGAAAGGCGGCTTCCCTTTCCGCCTCGTTGACGAAGTGAAACAGGGCTTCACCGGCCGAGGGCTGCAGATGCATAAACTGGATGCCCAGCGCGGCATGCCCGCTGTTACCAAAGGGCCGGATATGGCGGATTTTTCCCTCGGCGTAGAAGCGCTCCCCGTTGGGAAACTCCAGCGTAATACCGGGGATTATCTGCCCGGCTTCGAGGGCGATACTCTCGATCAGGTCGATCTCGACCATGCATCCACCCACGGAGAGATTTCTTAGCTTGCCGGGAATATTTAAGGCGTGCGGATAGACGTCAATATGCACCCGCGCCTGCATCCCCAGAATAAAGGGAATGCGCACCTCACCGCGCTTTTCCGTGACAAACACGGACTCGGGAAGCTGGCACTCAAGCCGGTACAGCATCGCGTCGGTTTTAAGCGCTCTCGCGGTGATATGACTGAGACTATAGGTTTCCCGTTCGGGGAATTCCGTGCCCTTTATCGCCTCAAGATCAAAACTGACTTCACCGTCAGGTAAATAATGTTCAATATCCGTTCCCGAATATTCGACATTTAAAATCATGCGACTTGTTGCCATATCCAGCTCGGCAACATCGGCATTTAATACGTAAGGCATATCCTTCGTATACACCGATAAGACATAGGGATGCTGAAGCAAAGAACGAATAACATTCGCTGCGGGAGGGGCATAAAGATTCACTTTCAATATACCTTTTAATGCAATGTTGGTTTTTTAATTATGATAAAAAGACGTGCCGCTCCCTGAAATAGAAGTGTCACATTAAATTCATCATTCCCACAGGATGAATACCTGCCAGCGATCCATCAAAAAAACAGAAGAAAACTCGACTTCATATCCCGAAGAAGATGACATAAGACCCGGATTTTCACGTCAAAGCAGGAAAACGCCGACATCCAGGAAAAAAGGACGCTAAAATGCACCTTTTAATGGAAAAATCACAAAAAGAAACAAAATCAATCAACTAGATTTACAATTTGATTTATGGAGCAGATTTTGCCGACGAAATTTAACTAAGAGAACGGGAAAAGTCAACAGCATAAATAGATTTAAGCGATCATTAAAAGGTTCACAATAGCTTTTAACTATCAAAGATATCGTCATCGATCATTTAAAACAATTTTCAGATTTTCCGACGAAGTGTGTAAGATTGTCAAAACAGATGCGCGCAAGACATCCTGACCACAGCTGAAAAGTTCCTTTTTACCATCAAGGGATAAATAGAAAAATAATGATCGCTAAAGAATTAACTATTTTGGGGGAGAAGCGACGGTTAACAGCAGAGTTTCAACCTATCATCCATCTTTCCAGAAACACCATCTTCCGCTATGAGGCCCTGGCCAGATTTTATAATGAAGACGGGTTACAGCTCTCCACTCTGGAGGCGATTAAGGTTGCCGAAGCCAGCGGTGCGATCCATGAAGTGACCGACTTTATATTTGACTACATTTGTCAGCTGTTAAAAAAGAAAGCGCAGCTAAACTTCTCCTTTAACCTCTCACCTGTGCTGCTAAACGATCTCGATTATATAAAAAAGCTCCATCACAAATGCGCGGAACAGGGCATCGCCACCCGACGTATTGATATCGAAATCAGCGAAAGAGTGACCCACCCGCAGCTTGTCGCCGCGCGCCCGGTTTTAGAGTACGCAAAATCCTGCGGCTTTACCGTCTCGCTGGATGATTTTGGTGCCGGAAACTTATCCCGCGACAGCCTCGATGCGTTCCGCTTCGATACCATCAAAATCGATCGCAGCATGATCGCCAATATCGGCAGCGACGCAGACCGCTGGAGCCGCCTGCAGTCGCTGATGACAACGCTGCTCCCGCTTGGGGTCAATATTGTCTGCGAGGGCGTCGAAAAGCAGGCCGATCTCGCGCAGCTTAAACGCTACAACGAGATTGCGATTCAGGGGTATATCTTCTATCGACCTTTAACTTTCAATCAGTTAAAGCTGCTGGAAGACTTTTAACAGCAGCGCCCTTCTGCGCTCTCTCAGTAGCGCAGAAGGGTAAACCCCTCTTCCTCTGCGGGTGCCACAAAGTAGCGGGTAATAAAATCAAACTGGGCTTCCGTGGCGGCAAAGTCATGCTCTCCCTGCGCATTGCGCTGGTGCAGTCGCGCCTTGCAGACCTCGTCGCTGACCTCAAGATAATGCAGCCGATGCTGTGCGCCCGATTCATTGATGACAGACATCATCCACTGCCTGCTGGCGGGCGTATTGGCCGGAAAATCCAGCACCACGTTAACGCCCGCGCGCAGCAGGGAAACCGTATGGGGCTGGATGGCGCTTCTTAACTTTGCCGCGTAGTGAACATAGTCCTCTACGCTGTGCATCGACTCTTTAAACAGCGCCGCCAGCCATTTGTCTTCGCTAAGCACCACGGTGCCGGACGTTTGCGCGAGCGTTGCGGCAAGCGTGGATTTACCCGATGCGATTTTGCCGCACAGAAGATGGAGCGTGGCGTGACTAACGGGAAGGGATTGCATGCTGTTATTACCTCACGGTTAATGCCAGCAGGCTCCCGCCTTGCTGGCGGGAAAAAGGATAAACGCTATCCCACCATCATTTGCGCGGTGTGAATAATGCGAATAATCGGGAACAAAGCTGAATACTGTTTTTGCATCTCAACAACGTAGCAATAATCAGACATCCTTGTCATTCGGTTTTAATAAACATCGCGCCGATAGCGTTTCTCTTTCGCCATCGCCTCCACCCAGCGGCTGGCCTCATCAGCACGCATATTACCGTGGGTTTGCACCACCTGCTTCAGGGCGAGATCCACATCTTTTGCCATCCGGCTCGCATCACCGCAGATATAGAAAAAGGCCCCGTCGCGCAGCCAGCGCCACAGCTCCGCGCCCTGCTCCAGCATCCGCTGCTGGACATAGATTTTCTCCGTCCCGTCGCGGGAAAAAGCGGTATCCAGACGTGTCAGGACACCGTTCTTTAGCCATTCCTCCAGCGCGTCGCGGTAGTAAAAGTCCGTCGCGCTGTACTGCTCGCCAAAGAACAGCCAGCTGCGGCCCGGCGCGGCGGTCGCCTCGCGCTCCTGTAAAAAGCCGTGAAAGGGCGCGATCCCCGTTCCGGCCCCGACCATAATGATCGGCGTCTGCGGATCCGTCGGCAGGTGGAAATGCGCCGACGACTGGATAAAAATCTCCGCCGATTCCGCCCTGTCCGCCAGCCAGGTGGAACAGACCCCGCCCTTCTCTTTGTTGTCGCCGTAGCGCACGGTGGAAACCGTTAACGCCACCTGCTCCGGGCTGGCCGTCGGGCCGGAGGAGATGGAATAGAGACGCGGCTGTAAGGGCCGCAGAACCGCCAGCCATTCGCTGATATCGACCCGGACCGGGAACATTCGCAGCAGATCGATAATCTGCCGTCCCCACAGCCACTGTTTGAGCTCCGCCTCGTGGCCGCTGGAGAGCAGCACATCTAAGGTTTCACTCTTCGCCCACGCCTGGACAAACGCCAGCATATCCGGGGTAATACGGCTGATATCGTAGTGGCGGAGTAGCGCCTCGCGCAGCGCCATCTCGCCATGCTCCCCCACCGTCACGCTCGTCTGCGGCGACAGGCCGAGGGCTTCAATAAACTCCGCCACGCGCTCGGGGCAGTTAAGCGGCCAGACGCCCAGGGCATCTCCGGCCTGATAACGCAGGCCGCTATCGCGCAGATCGAAGGTGAACTGGCGGATCTCCCTCTCCGATTCGGGCGCATTCAGCCGCCGGTTGCCGACCAGAGGAACCATCAAGGGCGCGTGGCGGCTGTAGCCCGCAACAACGTCGTTTGTCACGGGTGCGGCCTCAACCGCCTGGCCGGTCAGCTGCGGCAAGAGCGCATCCAGCCAGCGCTGCGCCGCCCCGCTGCCGTCAGCGTCGCAGTCAACCCGTGCAGTCAGGCGCTGTGCGCCCAGTTCAGCCAGTCGGCTATCCAGCCGACGGCCAAAGCCACAAAATCGCTCGTAACGGGTATCGCCAAAGGCCAGTACCGAAAAAGCGGTTTCCGCCAGTGACGGTGCGCCTTGATCGGCCAGTGCGGCCCACAGCGCCGCGCCGTTATCGGGGGGATCGCCGTCACCGAAGGTGCTGGCAATCAGCAACACCCGCGATGCGGCAGCAATCTCCGCCACGCCGACGCTGTCCATACAGCGTGGCGTGGCCGTCAGTTCCACCTGCTGCAGCCGTCGAACGCAGGCATCGGCGAAGGTTTCGGCGGTGCCGGTTGTCGAGGCCCAGAGCACCAGTACCGACGTGGCGTCAGGCTCGGACAGAACAGCAGGCGGTTCCCCGGCCCAGCGTATTTCCGGCTGTAGTGCGCTGCGTTCCAGCGCCACGGCGGCGTGTTTTAGCTCCGGCTGGAGGGAGATGGGGTCAACCGCATCGCTGGTCACGACGTTAATGGCGATATCGTCGCCAAACAGATCGTTCCAGTGAAAGGGCGCAAAGCCGTTGCCGGGCCGGACGCGGTCGGTCACCACTGCGGGGAGCGTTGCCCGACCGCGCCGGGAAACGATATCAACGCGGTCCTTATCCTTGATCCCCAGCCGCTCCGCATCCTGCGGGTGGATCTCAATAAAGGGTCCGGGATTCAGCTTATTGAGCATCGGGATCTTGCCGGTTTTGGTCAGCGTATGCCACTGGTGCTGTACGCGGCCGGTATTGAGAACAAAGGGGAAATCCTCATCGGGCATTTCCGCCAGAGCCAGATCCGGACGGGCAAAAAACTGCCCCTTGCCGCTCGGGGTGGCAAAGCGGATCTGCCCCGCATCCTGTAAATAGCGGATCGGGCTGCGTGTCCGGGTCTCCTCCGGCGCAAAGGGCCACTGTATCGGCCCATCCCGCAGACGTGTATAGCTGACGCCACGAATATCGTACCCGGTCGCCGGATTATTCGCCTGGCGGATCTCGTCGAAAACCTCATCAGCGCTGGCGTAGCTAAACCCTTCCTGATAACCCATCTCGCAGGCAATACGGGCGATAATTTGCCAGTCGGCCATCGCATCGCCCGGCGGCGAAACGGCCTGCGGCATCAGGGTCATATTGCGCTCGGAGTTGATCATTACCCCTTCCGCCTCGGCCCAGAGCGCGCCGGGCAGCAGAATATCGGCATAGCGGTTGGTTTCGCTGTCGAGAAACGCATCCTGGGCGATCACCAGCTCGGCCTGCTGCAGGCCCGCAATCACCTTTTGCCGGTTGGGCACCGTCGCCACCGGATTGGTGCAGATAATCCAGCAGGCTTTGACCTTTCCGGCGCTCATCTCTTCAAACAGGGCCACGGTACCGTCGCCGATATCATGACGCAGCGTTCCCGCCGGTCGCTGCCAGAGCCGTTCGACAAAGGCCCGGTCCTGAGCCACCAGCACCGAACGCTGGCCGGGCAGGCCGCCGCCCATATAGCCCATTTCACGCCCGCCCATCGCATTGGGCTGGCCGGTCAGCGAGAACGGCCCGCTGCCGGGGCGGCAAATCGCCCCGGTCGCCAGATGCAGGTTGCAGAGGGCGTTGGTGCTCCAGGTCCCGTGGGTACTCTGGTTCAGCCCCATGGTCCAGCAGCTCATCCACTCCCCTGCCTCGCCTATCCACTGTGCCGCCTGGTGAATATCGGCCTCCGCAAGGCCGGTACGCGCCGCCACCTGCTGTGGGGTGTAGTCCTGTAAAAAGTCCGGCATCGTCTGCCAGCCTTCGGTAAAGGCGTCGATAAATTCCCGGTCGATCCGCTCGTTTGCCACCAGCAGCGCCAGCAGGCCGTTAAGCAGGGAGAGATCGGTCCCGGGCGTAATCTGTAAGAACAGAGACGCTTTCTCCGCCGTGGCGGTACGACGAGGATCGACCACAATCAGCTTCGCTCCGGCCTTCACCCGATCCATCATGCGCAGGAACAGGATCGGGTGGCAGTCGGCCATATTGGCCCCGATAACAAAAAAGAGATCGGCGCGATCGAAGTCATCATAGGATCCCGGCGGGCCGTCGGATCCCAGCGACAGCTTATAGCCGCTGGCGGCGCTGGCCATACAGAGCCGGGAGTTGGATTCGATATTGTTGGTGCCGATAAATCCCTTCGTCAGCTTGTTCGCCAGGTACTGCGCTTCCAGCGACATCTGCCCGGAAACATACAGCGCTACCGCATCCGGGCCGTGATTATCGATAATCGCCCGCAGGCGACGGGCGCTTTCACGCAGGGCATGGTCCATCGCCACGCGGGCCGGTTCATGCTGGCGGTCGCTGCGCAGATACGCCTGCTCCAGTCGACCCGGCGCGGTAATGGCCTCCGCGCAGCTTTTGCCTTTGGTGCAGAGACGGCCCGCATTGCTGGGGTGCCCTGGATCCCCCGTCACGCCAATAATGCGGTTATCCGCTACCTGCATCAGCAGCCCACAGCCCACGCCGCAGTACGGGCAGACGCTCTTTACCTCCCGGGTCGCTTTTACACTCATTTTTGCCCCTTATGACGCCTGCGCCATAGCCGGGTAGTCAGCCTGGCTGAGGGGCTGAGGGTGGACCCAGATTTGCCCGTCCATCACCCTGACCGGCCAGACGCGCACCCGCAGATCCGCATCGTCAGGGCTGACCCCGTCGCACAGCCGGAAACGCTTTTTATAGAGCGGCGAGATCACAATGGGTTCACCGGCTGCGTCGCCCAGCAGACCGCGCGCCAGCACGTTGGCGCCGCTACCCGGCTCATGGTTTTCGAGGGCAAAAATTTGCGGCTCTGCGCCGGGAAGATGAAACAGGGCAATCTGCTGCTGGCCCAGACGCGCGGCCATTCCCGCATTGGCCGGGATATCGGCCAGCGCGCCGACGTGAACCCACTCGGCGTCATGGACCGGCGTGGCCGTCGGCACCGGCGGTTTTTCCGCAGCCTGAGCCGGGCGGATCTGCCCGCGCTCGGGGATCATCACCACCGCCTCATCGGGCGCGGTGCTGTTGATAAAGCCCCGGAACAACAGCCGGTTTTGCGGATGGTCGAGGGTGGTTTTCCATTCGCACTGGTAGCTCTCCACCACCTGCTGCATCTCCTGCTCCAGCGTCTCGCCAAGATCGAGGCTATCGTGGAGGATCACCTCTTTCAGGTAGTCGAGGCCGCCCTCCATATTATCCAGCCAGGTGCTGGTTCGCTGGAGCCGGTCGGCGGTGCGGATATAGAACATCAGCACGCGATCGATGGTGCGCAGCAGCCCTGCATCATCGAGATCGCTGGCAAAGAGATCCGCATGGCGCGGTTTCATTCCGCCGTTGCCGCAGACGTAGAGATTCCAGCCCTTATCGGTGGCGATGACGCCGATATCTTTCCCCTGGGCTTCGGCGCATTCGCGGGTACAGCCCGAGACCCCCATTTTGATTTTGTGCGGCGCACGCAGCCCCTTGTAGCGGTTCTCCAGCACGATGGCCATCCCGGTGGAATCCTGCACCCCGAAGCGGCACCAGGTTGAACCCACGCAGGATTTCACCGTGCGCAGGGATTTACCGTAGGCGTGGCCGGTTTCAAATCCGGCGGCGATCAGCTCTTCCCAGATAGCGGGAAGCTGCTCCAGGTGTGCACCAAAAAGATCCACCCGCTGGCCGCCGGTAATTTTGGTATAGAGGTTGTAGCGCTGGGCCACTTCCCCGATGGCGATCAGCCCCTGCGGCGTAATCTCTCCCGCCGGAATACGTGGCACCACCGAATAGGTGCCGTCTTTCTGGATATTGGCAAAGAAACGGTCGTTGGTGTCCTGCAGCGGCAGATGCTGCGGTTTAAGCAGATAGTCATTCCAGCAGGAGGCCAGCATCGAGCCCACCAGCGGCTTACAGACCTCGCAGCCGCAGCCGCGCCCGAAGCCCGCCAGCAGCGCTTCAAAGGTACGAATATCGTGCAGGCGGATCAGGTGGTACAGCTCCTGACGGGACCAGGCAAAGTGCTCGCAAATATCCTTTTTCACTTCCACGCCGAGCTGGGTCAGCTCATGCTCCATCACCTGCTTCAGCAGCGGGACGCAGCCGCCGCAGCCGGCCCCGGCTTTGGTGCAGGTTTTCAGCGCGCCCAGCTCGGTGCAGCCTCCGGCCACCGCCGCGGCAATATCGCCTTTGCTGACGTTATGGCAGGAGCAAATCTGCGCGCTGGCGGCCAGCGCCGCAACGCCCAGCCCTTTCGGCGCATCGCCGCTGCGGGCGGGCAGGATCAGGGTTTCCGGCTGCGCGGGCAGCGGCATCGCGTTGAGCATCATTTGCAGGAGCATACTGTAGTCGGCGCTGTCGCCGATCAGCACCGCGCCCAGCAGCCGCTTACCGTCAGCCGATACCACAATCTTTTTGTAGATGTCGTTCGGACCGTCGGTCCACTGGTAGCTCTGGCTGCCCGCCGTGGTGCCATGAGCATCTCCCAGCGAGGCCACTTCCACACCCAGCAGCTTGAGTTTGGTGCTCATATCCGCCCCGCTAAACGGGGTATCGCGCAGGGCAAGAGTATCCGCCACGCTGCGCGCCATCTGGTAGCCAGGTGCGACCAGGCCGAAAATTTGCCCGTTCCACAGGGCGCACTCACCGATGGCGAAGATGGCCGGATCGGAGGTGCAGCAGCGATCGTCGATGACAATGCCGCCGCGCGGCCCTTTCTGCAACTCAGCGCTCTCCGCCAGCTCGTCGCGCGGGCGGATACCCGCTGAGAACAGAACCAGATCCGTTTCCAGGGCGCTGCCGTCGGCAAAGTTAAGGCGATGCAGCGCCTGCTCGCCGTCGACAATCTCCCGAGTCGCTTTCCCGGTATGGACCTGCACGCCCAGTGCGGCAATTTTGCGCTGTAGCATCGCCGCCCCGCCGTCGTCCAGCTGTACCGCCATCAGGCGCGGCGCAAACTCCACCACGTGGGTTTCCAGCCCCAGCTGACGCAGGGCATTGGCAGCCTCCAGCCCCAGCAGACCACCGCCGATCACCACGCCGGTGCGGGCATTTTTCGCCTGGGCGGCGATAGCATCGAGATCGTCGAGGGTGCGATAGACCAGGCAGCCCGGACGCGTATTGCCCTCAATGGGCGGGACAAAGGCATAAGATCCGGTGGCGAGCACCAGGGTGTCGTAAGCGGTCTCTTCGCCGGACTGGTCCCGCACGCAGCGACGCTCCCGGTCGATAGCAACAATCTGCCGCCCGCAGCACAGCGTAATACCGCTCCCGGCAAAGAAGCCCTCGCTGACCAGCGACAGGGACGCCGCGCTGCGTCCGCCGAAGTATTCCGAGAGGTGCACGCGGTCATAGGCGGGCAGACGCTCTTCGCCAAAGACCACGACTTCATACTGTTGATGCAGCTCGCGCTCGACAAGCTGCTGTAAAAAATAGTGGCTGACCATACCGTGGCCCACCACGATCAGTACTGGCTTTTTCATTATCGGGTTCCTTATCTCAGGCGGCTTTCGGCTGCTTTTCATAGAGGAAATGCAGCACCTGCTGGCGATAGCGCTGATACTGCGCATCGTCCGCCAGCGCCACGCGGGAGCGAGGACGTTCCAGCTCAACATGGAGGATCTCGCCGATGGTGGCCGCCGGACCGTTGGTCATCATCAGAACGCGATCCGAGAGCAGCACCGCTTCGTCGACGTCATGGGTGATCAGCACAATGGTGGTGTGCAGCCGCTGCTGGATCTCCATCACCGCATCCTGCAAATGGGCGCGGGTTAAGGCATCCAGCGCGCCAAACGGCTCATCCATCAGCAGCACGGCAGGCTTCATCGCCAGCGCGCGGGCAATGCCTACGCGCTGCTTCATGCCGCCGGAGATTTCGTGCGGGCGCTTGTTCCAGGCGTGGGCCATATGCACCAGATCGAGATTGTGCATGATCCATTCATGCATCTCTTCTTTGCGCATTTCACCGCGAAAGACCTGGCGCACGGCCAGCGCCACGTTGTCGTAGGCGGTCAGCCAGGGCAGCAGGGAATGGTTCTGAAACACCACCCCGCGCTCGGGGCCGGGGCCGTCGATTTCGCGGTTGTTGCACAGCAGGCCGCCGCTGGTCGGCAGCGTCAGACCGGCAATGAGATTAAGCAGGGTCGATTTACCGCAGCCGGAGTGGCCAATCAGGCTCAGGGTTTCGCCGCTGTGGATATCGAAGCTGACGTTATCCAGCGCCAGAAACTCACCGCTGCTGGTGTTAAAACGCTGGCTGACCTGCTGGACCTGAATAATAGGAGTGGTACGCATCACGGCCTCCTTAGCGGCTGTAGTTAAAACGGCTGGCAATCCACATCAGTCCCTGCTCAAGCAGCAGGCCGACAACCCCGATCACCAGAATGGCGATAATGATGTTTTCCACATTCAGGTTGTTCCACTCGTTCCAGATCCAGAAACCAATCCCGATCCCGCCGGTCAGCATCTCGGCCGCCACAATCACCAGCCAGGCGATACCGATAGAGAGGCGCATCCCGGTGAGAATGCCCGGCAATGCGGCGGGGAGCAGGATCTTGCGCATAATGGCGAATTCGGAGAGACGCAGTACCCGCGCCACGTTGAGATAGTCCTGCGGGATCTGCCGCACACCGTCGGCGGTATTGAGGATCATCGGCCAGATGGAGCAGATAAAAATGGTCCAGCTGGACGCCGGTTCCGCACGCTGAAACAGCAGCAGACCGATAGGCAGCCAGGCCAGCGGGCTGACCGGACGCAGCAGGGAGATCAGTGGGTTAAGCATGCTGGCGACAAACTGGAAGCGGCCAATCAGAAAACCGGCCGGAATGCCCACCAGCGCCGCCAGGCCAAAGCCCACCGCCACACGTTGGAGCGAGGCCAGCACGTTCCAGCCAATGCCCTGATCGTTAGGACCGGCGATATAGAACGGGTCGGCAAAGATATCGACGGCCGCCAGCGCGGTTTGCCACGGCGTGGGGAAGTCGCTGCTGTTCAGCGCCGCCACCTGCCAGAGGCAAAGCAGCAGACCGAGGCCCAGCAGCGCCGGGACCACGCGCTGGGCCAGCGGGCGAGCCCAGGTGGCACGACGTCGCGTCACTTTTCTTGCCGGAAGGGTAACAATTTCCGCTTCCTGCACCGCCTGAGGGCTGCTCTCCAGCGGGATGGGGATAATCTGCGCCTGATTTTTCATAAGCTACCTCTCACTTCTTCACGCTAAAGCCGTTGGCGTAGGCGGCAGGATTACTGCCGTCCCAGCGGATACCGTCCATTAAGACGCTGCTGCGCATCTCGCTGTCGGGCAAGGGAACGCTGCCGACCGCGGCGGCGGCCTGCTTATAGATGTCGATACGGTTAACCTGACGGGCGATGCCCAGGTAGTCGGGATCCTCGGTCAGCAGCCCCCAGCGTTTATGCTGGGTCAGGAACCACATGCCGTCGGAGAGCCAGGGATAGTTGACGCTGCCGTCGTGGAAGAAGCGCATAGCGTGCTCGTCCTTCCAGCTTTTACCGAGCCCGTTTTCGTACTGGCCCAGCATGCGCCCGAGGATGGTCTCTTCTTTGGTATTGAGGTATGCACGTCCGGCAATGACCTTCGCGGTTTCGCGACGGTTGTCATCGGAAGCGTCGATCCAGCGGGAGGCTTCCAGCACGGCGGCGGTGACGGCCCTGGCCGTGTTGGGATTTTTTGCCACCCAGTCGGCGCGGGTGCCGAGCACTTTTTCCGGATGATCCGGCCAGATCTCCTGACTGGTAGCGGCGGTAAAGCCGAGGCCGTCACTAATGGCGCGCTGGTTCCACGGTTCGCCCACGCAGTAGCCCACCATATTGCCGATCTTCATGTTCATCACCATCTGCGGCGGCGGGACCACGACACTTCTGATGTCATTCAGAGGATGGATGCCCGCGCTCGCCAGCCAGTAATTCAGCCACATGGCGTGGGTGCCGGTCGGGAAGGTCTGGGCAAAGGTGTAAGTCCCCGCCGGGCTTGCGGCAATATGCTTTTGCAGCGTCGCCAGGTCGCTGACGCCCGCCGTATGCAGCTGGTTTGCCAGGGTAATCCCCTGCCCGTTTTGATTCAGGGTCATCAGGGCCGCCATCTCGCTTTTCGGCCCGGACAGCCCCATCTGCAGGCCGTAGAGCTGACCGTAGAGAATATGGGACGCGTCCAGCTCGCCGGAGACCAGTTTGTCGCGTACCGCCGCCCAGTTTGCCTCTTTGCTTGGGACCAGGGTGATGCCATATTTTTTATCGAAGCCTTTGACCGACGCCATCACCACCGAGGCGCAGTCGGTAAGCGGAATAAAGCCCACGCGGACGGTTGTCTGCTCCGGCGCATCGGAGCCAGCGGCCCATGCGCGGTTTATCATGCCCGGCAGCAGCAGGCTGCTGCCCAGCGCAGCGCTGCCCAGTAAAAAGCGGCGGCGGGATACCGTCATCCCCTTGCTGTTGTTATCACTCATTCACGACACCCTCACGCTGCCCGCAGCTGCGGCGGCAAAAAAAACGGCGCCCATAAGCCCGTGCAAAGCTGCACGCTTATGGACGCCGTTGTCCGGTTAACGCGTTCCGGCCGCCGTTGGCCGTTTCGCATTACGCTATGTTGTTACTGAAGGGTTAAAGCAAGGGCTGTGCCAAAATGTGCGAGGCCGGTCACAGCGCGCTTTGCGCGACTGCTCGCGACGAGAAAGTACCTTTTGCGCACTGTTGCAGAGCAGGTTTCGCACTCTTGACGTGCAGATACTCCTTAGGGAGTACCCTGAAAGACATCGGCCACGGCCAGCATGGCGCTGGCAATATCCACCAGCTTTTTGTTCTGGTTCATCGCCATTTTGCGCAGGGTTTTATAGGCCTCCTCTTCGCTTATCCGCCGGTGCTGCATCAGCATACTTTTGGCACGCTCGATCTGTTTACGCTCGTTGAGGGTGTCCCGCAGCGCCGCCAGCTCCGTATCCAGCGCCTGCAGACGCCGGGACTGCTGCTGCACCAGCGACAGCAGCGAGCGCCCGAGCTGAGGCCGGACGCCGCCGCTCTCCAGCCAGCCGTGAGAATCGATAAAGACGGAGTAGCCGCTCTCATCGCTCTCTCTCAGTGACATCAGGCTTTCGATATCCGCCATCTGCTCGCTGCTGGCCCGCTCGGCGGCGGCGATCCGTTCCCGGCAATATGTCATCAGCGCCTGCGCCAGGCTATCCTCCAGGGTTTTCATCTCATCAATACGCTGCGTGGCGAGGGCAAACCACTCCAGGCACACGTCAGCCCCGTCGCCTTCCCGCCCGGTACAGGCGATGCGCCGCAGGCGCTCGAACTGACTGTGGGTGACAACCCGCTGCCAGCGCAGGCGATGCGCGTCATCGGCAAAATCAGCAAAGGTGGCAAAACAGCGCTCCTGGCGCTCGATCAGATCGCCCAGTTTTTGTTTCGCCTCCTCGCTAAAACGCCCGCTGGAAAAGGCCGCCGCGCCGATAGCGCGCTCCTGCCCGGCATACTCTTTCCCCTGCATAAAGCTGAACATGGCGATAAGCAGTCGGGAAATACCCGGCTCGGCGGCGGTGTCGGAGAGTTCAAAGACCAGCGCCATCAGATGGCGGATCGCATCGTTAAAAAAGACCATCGCCTGCGGTAACGGCAGCGCCCGCTGGCGGATCTGCTGACGCACAGAGGGCAGCAGGCTGAGAGCATAGACCACGCTTGCCGCGTGGCTGAACAGGCGGCTGGCCTGCGGCAGTTCGGCTATCTGGCTTTCAAGGCGGGCAAGCTGCGCCATCAGCGGCGCCTGCGCCTTTTCCACTTCCTCTTCGCGCAGCGCCAGCTCGCCGCTGAACTGCGCGTCGACGGCACAGAGGAACATATTGGACGTCCCGCGCTCGCGCTGGAGCATATGCACCAGCTGGCTGATACTGCCGACCAGCTCCCCGCTTTGCAGCAGGGCACGCAGGCCGTTTAGCTCACACTGGCGGGAGGCCAGCAGAAATCGGATGGTGGTGGCAGAGTTAGCGATCATAGGCAGGCTCCCGGTCAGTCATGGGATAAGCAATGCAAAGGGCGGGCCAGAACCTTATCCCGGGCGCAGGACGGGCTCTGCCGGTCGATTCTGTGCTACAATTGAGAAAATTTTATACTCAACAGTTTTTCACTGTTAAATCAGAGACATCCTGCTATGCAACCACTCGCCACGTCAGGGGCAATCAAAGAAACGCTCTCCGTTTTTGATTTTGACGGCACGTTGACCCGACACGATAGCTTTATTCCCTTTCTGCGTTATGCGTTTGGACCCCGGGTATTTACCCGAAAACTGCTGCGAATGACGCTGCCGACGCTAAAGTGTCTACGGCGGAAATTAACCCGGGATGAACTGAAAGAGGTGCTGATCACCACCTTTCTGACCGGGGTGGAAGAGGCCTGGATCCGGCAGAAAGCCGAAGTGTTTTGCCAGCTAAAATGGGGAAAACTGATGCGGCCGCAGGGATTGCTCTCCGTGTCTCAGGAAGTGGCTTCCGGTGCCACGGTGACCATTTGCTCCGCCTCTCCGGCAATGGTTCTGCAGCCCTTTGCTCAGCGACTGGGCATTAAGCTTATCGGCACGGAGCTGGAGTCTGAAAATGGCATCCTGACGGGGCGAATTTCCGGGCATAACTGCCGCTGTATTCAGAAAATCGAACGGCTGGAGGCAGAGTATGGCCCGCTGACGGCGTTCCATCTGCGCGCCTGGGGCGATTCCCGTGGCGATCATGAACTGCTTGCCGCCGCCAATGACGCCCACTGGCGTTATTTCCATCCAGCGTGGGCAAGACGCAAAACGCCGCGTATCGAACCGCTCTCCATACGATAAAAAAACGCGCCGCAAGGCGCGTTATTCACATTACAGGATACGCTGGCGGATCGCCTCGTCATGCCACTCTTTGAACTCCTCAAGCAGCTGATCGTATAGCCTGTCGTCTTTGACCGTGGCGAAGTCGTCCATGGCAAAAAAGTGCGTATTATCCAGTCGGCGATCGGTGAAATCATCGAGATTTTTGAGGATCCCGTAGTTTGACCCGCCCAGCCCGACAAACTTCCAGAAAATAGGGTAGTTGGCCGAACGTCGGATCGCCTCTTTGATCGCCCGCGTTTTGCTGATCCCGCCGTCGGTGATAAAGACGATATAGACCGGAAGCTTGCTGTCGCGGAAATAGTCGACAATCTCCTCCATGACCGGCGGCTCATTATTGGTGCCGCCCAGGCCGGGGAGGATCTCCCACATGGAGCGTTTGCCCTCGCCGCGAATGGCATGAATATAGCCATCCAGATTATCCAGGGTCACGTCACGGTATTTCTTATGGCGCTCGGCAAAGCCCCAGACGTCCATGGTGCCGTCGTCGTCAAACTGGGTTGCCAGGACCGCGATCCGATCCAGTACGGACTGTACGTGGCCTTTTTTGAACTCTGCGGTCATGGAGCCGGAGGCATCCAGCACAAAAGCCACGCTGGCCTGGAGGGTATCGAGCTTGTGCTTCGCCAGGCTGACGGTCGCGGTTTTCGCCAGGCTGACCAGCCTGGGCGCTTTGGCCTCCAGCTTTTTCTCCAGCGAGATCCTGCTGACGGCCGCAGGCGGCGCCGCCTCTGACGCCGGGGCTACATCCACCCCGTAGCCGATAGCCAGCGGCTCAAGGCCGCCGTTAAAGCCCTGCCCCAGCGCACGAATTTTCCAGTTGCCCTGGTGGCGATAGACTTCGGCCAGCACGACCGCTTTTTCACTGCGGCCATTGACCTCCAGCACAAAGTCCGCCGTGCCCACCACGGCCAGCGCCAGCTGGCGCAGGCTGCTGATGGTGTCAGCCCCGTCAATCACCAGGGTAACGGCAATTTTTTGCACCGCAGCAGGAATACGATCCAGCGCGAGATGAACGGAAGACTGCTGTCCGCCCGGCGAGAGCGTAACGCCCCCTTCTGGCGACGCGAGGTTATTGAAAAAGATAAAGTCGGCATCGCCTCTCACCTTCCCCTGCTCATTGAGCAGGAACACGCAGGTGTCCAGCTCGCCGCGAAAGCCGGGTCCGGCCGGATAATTGAGGTTCAGCGTGACGGCTGACGCCGTAAGAGGAATGTTTTGTCCCGGTTGCAATTGCATGTTCGCTTTCCTTATTGAATCACCCGAGTCCTTTAATAAAAAAACCCCGGCGACCTGGCCGGGGTTGTGCGCACGTTAACGAATTAAACGTTCACGCCGTGCTGGGCTGCCAGCGCGGACAGGCCGCCTGCGAAGCCCTGGCCAACAGCCTTGAATTTCCACTCTGCACCGTGGCGGTACAGCTCACCGAAGATCATCGCGGTTTCGGTAGAGGCGTCTTCAGACAGGTCGAAACGGGCAATTTCAGCGCCGGTATCGTTGTTGTAAACGCGCATAAAGCTGTTGCTTACCATGCCGAAGTTCTGCTTACGGGCTTCAGCGTCATAGATGGTGACGGCGAAAACCAGTTTTTTAACGTCAGCAGAGACTTTGCCCAGCTCGATTTTGACCTGCTCGTCATCACCGTCGCCTTCACCGGTACGGTTGTCGCCCTGGTGCTCAACGGCGCCGTCGGTGCTCACTTTATTGTTGAAGAAAATAAAATGCGCATCGGACAGCACTTTGCCTTCGTCGCCAACGAGGAATACGGACGCATCCAGGTCGAATCCCTGGCCATCAGTCACACGTGCATCCCAGCCAAGGCCAACCATGGCGATATTCATGGTCGGTGCTTCTTTGGTCAGGGATACATTACCGCCTTTTACGAGAGAAACTGCCATTTCTAGCTCCTGCTATGTGTTGATGTTAGGGCTGACAGCGCAGCCCTCAGTTAAAACGTTGTCCGTCAGGACGCGTTGATACCGTACTGCGCACACACGGAAGCCAGGCCACCTGCATAACCCTGACCAACCGCGCGGAATTTCCACTCGCCGGCGTTGCGATAGAGCTCACCGAACAGCATGGCCGTTTCGGTAGAGGCATCTTCGGTCAGATCGTAGCGCGCCACTTCGCTCTGGTTGTCATCGTTAACCAGACGAATAAATGCGCCAGAGACCTGGCCGAAGCTCTGGCGGCGAGCCTGAGCGTCATGGATGGTGACCACGAAAATGATTTTGTCTACGTCAGCCGGGATCGCATCCAGTTTGATTTTCAGGGATTCATCATCCCCGTCGCCTTCACCGGTACGGTTGTCACCGGTGTGCGTTACCGAACCATCGGTCGATTTCAGGTTGTTGTAGAAAATAAAATCGGCGTCACCACGAACCTTTCCATTCGCTGCCAGCAGAAACGCTGAGGCATCAAGGTCAAAGTCCTGGCCGTCAGTGGAACGGGCATCCCAACCCAGCCCAACCAGAACATTTTTCATTGTCGGCGCAGCTTTACTCAGGGATACGTTGCCGCCTTTGGAAAGAGAAACACTCATAAATTTAACCTCTTACGTTAATATCAGATTGGTTGTCAGGCATCCGGAGACTGACCATCCTTTTCTTCAGCATCGGGCTTTTCCGGGAACATCACGCTCGCGATGATACCCACTGCCAGCACAGCCAGAACAACGTAAAGGCTGGTCGTGGCTTCGATACTGTACCCATGGTGCCAGATATGGTCCGTGGCGTTCAATCCAAGCTTCACGGCAATGAAGAACAGAAGTGCGATAACCGCTTTCTCCAGATGCGCCAGGTACTGTTTCAGTCCCTCAAGTACAAAGTAGAGGGTACGCAGACCGAGGATAGCAAACATCATGGCGCTATAGACAATCAGCGGTTCACGGCTGACGGCAATAATGGCCGGTACGGAGTCAAACGCAAACATCACATCCGACAGTTCAACGACCGCCACACACAGCATCAGCGGGGTAGCATACAGGGCCGCTTTCTTACCGCGCCCGATAGTCACGTCGTTGTTTTCCGGTTTTGCCAGCTCTTCATCCACTTCTTTCTGGGTCAGCAGGAAGGCATGACCTTTCAGCTTCGGCCAGATAGGGAAGAAACGCTTAACCAGCCGGTAGGCCATATGCTGGGAGTAATCCTCGATCTCGTCGTTATCATCACCGCTTTTCAGCATCATGACCGCCGTCCAGGCCACAATAATGGCGAAGACAACTTCAACGTAAGGCCCCAGGCTCAGCAGGCTGGTACCGATGGCAACGAAGATGCCCCTGAAGACGATCGCACCGATAATCCCCCAGTAGAGGACGCGGTGGCGGTAGCGGTCAGGTACGGCAAACCACGAGAAGATAGCCATCATGACAAACAGGTTATCGACGGAGAGCACTTTCTCCAGGGCATAACCGGTGACGAAGAGGCTGGCAACTTCAGCGCCGTGGTGGATATACAGGAACCCGGCAAACGCCATCGCAATCAGCACCCAGAAAATGGACCACAGCGCGGCACTTTTCAGGGAGATTGGCTTGTCATGACGGTGCATAAACAAGTCAATAAAAATGGCACCGACAGACAGCGCGATAAAAACGATGACTGTTTCAGTCGGAAAACCAATGTGTGTTGAAACCATAGCTAACCCTTAAAGGATGATTATCAGAGACCAAATTCAGCCGGCTCAAAACCAAGAGCGGTGGCGATTTCACGTACGGCTTTTTGCTCATCCTGGTCGAAGTTACCGTCGCTTTTGGCAACCGCAATTCCCACGCGCAGCGCGAGCTGGGCAGCTTCAGGCTGATCTTTCAGCGCCAGGATGTATTTCATGGTTTCGCCTTTGCCGATCTCCAGATCAAAGTCGAAACTTGAAACCAGTTTATTAAAGAACTCGATAACCTCGGTGGTTTCGAAAACTTTCAGTTCGTCAGAGGCACGCAGGAAACCAATCATTTTCTGCTTCTCTTCGGCGCTCACGCCGTCGCTGGAGACAGCGATACGGGCGCAGACAGCCACGGTGCCCTGCATAAACTTTTTGTTTTTGAAACGGCCAACCTGACGGGTCAGCTCATCGCGACCGGAGTTAATCGCGCTTTTAACTTTGTTAAAGAAACTCATGTGTAAACCCTCAGTGACTGTCTTACTTAGAACCTGATGACCAGCGAAAGCCCCAGCCAAACGCCCGATCCATTTCGGACTGGCCTTTAAAGTACTGGTTAATGCGTTCGACTTTGATTGACCCGTTTTCATTCACCAGGCGAGCGATCGCGCACAGGGTGCGTTTGTTGTCGCCCTCTGTCAGGCGCGTTTCAATCGGCGGCTGTTCCGGGACGTGAATGGTGACCACGCCGTCCGTTTTATCCCAGCTTGGCGCACCTTCGTAGATGAAAGCGTAGATCAGAATCTGACGCAGGTGTTTCCACTGCTGGCCGTTGACGTGCAGCCATTCGCCATCGGAGACATCGCCGGTACGGTCATCGCCCTGCAACTGGACAAAAGGCTCAGAGTGATAGTTACCAAAGGTGTCCCCCAGCGCCTGGATAACCCCTTTGCTGCCGTCCTGAAGTTCGACAAACGCCCCCAGGTCCAGATCGATACCTTTCGAGCCAAACAGGCCGCGCAGACCGGTAGCCGCGGTACCGCGATGCCAGTTGAGGTTAATGCGGATTTCACCGAAGTTGTCGCGTTTGGTCAGGCTGATTGCCGGCTTCTCTTTGGTCAGAGAAACTTTGCTCAGGCTTACCCGGTCAGCGGCAGGTGCCGGTGCCGGCGGCGGCGGCGGCGTCACTACCGGCGGCGGCGGAGCCGGTTCATCGGCGATATTCACGCCAAAGTGTTCTGCCAGCGGCTGGAGACCACCGTTAAAACCCTGGGCGACAAAGCGGAATTTCCACTCGCCGTTACGGCGATAGAGTTCACCCAGAATCAGGGCGGCTTCCTGACGGCCGGAGAGATCGACGTTGCCGCTAACGAGCGAGCTTGCCCCCTGCAGGACATCAATCGTCAGGTTGCGCAGCCCGGAGACGGTCTGTCCCCCGTCGCAGGTCACCGTAAAGGCAATTTTCTCGACGTCAGGCTTCAGGCGATTTAACGCAACCGTAAAGGTGCTGTTATTCCCTTCGCGGGTAAGGGACACGGTGCTGTCGTTGTTGTTCGGCTGTCCGTAGAAGACCATGTCGGCATCGCCCTGCACTTTCCCGTTCTGGAAAAGGCGGAAGGCGGAAGCGTCAACCGGGCCGCCGGACGTTACGCGAACGGTCAGTTCCTGGGCAGGAACCGGGGCGTTGCCCCCTGGAGTCAGGTTCATTATTTCACCACCGTCGCAACGATATCCGCGTGCATGTCGTCAATGGTACGGCCGCGACAGGCAAAGCCGTGCGCCGTGAAGTCCCAGTTGCCGTTATTGCGGCGCAGCGAGGCGATCACGATCCCGGTATGGGAACCCTGTTCGGTCAGTTTGTAACGTGCCAGCTCTTTGTTGCTCTGATCGACCACGCGGCAGAACGCGTTATCGACATCATTGAACGTCTGACCACGGAAGCTGTTCACGGTGAAAGCCAGGTACTCGACCTGCGCCGGAAGCTTGCCCAGATCGACCCGGATAACTTCGTCGTCACCGTCACCTTCGCCGGTCAGGTTGTCGCCGCTGTGGATCACGGAACCGCAGCGAGACTTCAGCGCCTGGAACCAGATGGTGTCGATTTTCTTACCGGTGCTGTCCATTAACACGCAGCCGGCATCGAGGTCGATAGAGTCGTTGCCACCAAACAAACCGCCAAAGAGTCCTTTTTTCTTGATCGGGTCCCATCCGAGCCCGAACTGCAGCTGGCTGAGCGAAGGGGATTGTTTGCTGAGTGATACCGTCTGGTTTTTGCTTAACGAAACCATATTTACTTTCCTTTAAATGGTATTGGCTGAGACAACGCGAATGACGTTCATTCATTCGCAAAAAATCATATCATGATGAAGTTCTCTGACAAGGCAAATTTTGGTGGTTTTTTATCACACCCACTCCGGGGACCGTTTTTTACGCGAAAAACAAAACATAACAAATTGAAATATATGCAATAAGTAGAAATACATTTATTTTTCGATGTCGCTCACAGAAAAGGTTTTAAATCATAACATGATTGACATGGCCTATGGACATTCATAGACTCATCGAACTGTCTTATTGGGCTCATCTCATCAGGTAATCGTAAAGGGCATGAAAAAAAACATTTGGCTTATGGAAGGCTTATCGTCTCAGCGGGATATCATTCTTGGCATTAAGTCCTTCTCAAAAAAAAATCAGACTGACATCGCCATTTTTGCTTCCCACCGCCACGAGAGAAACGAAATCCTCTCCGTGGCGGATCGCGCTTTGATAGAGCCTCAGGATGCCGAAGAACGCCTTGCCTTTATCCTCAGCACCGTCGCGCAATGGGGGATCGATGCCATCCATACCGGGCGTAACTGCGGCTGGTTTGAGGCGCATCGTGCGCAAATTGAAGCCAGCGGCGCCTCGCTCACCACCGGCTCCTCAGACCCGGATCATTTTGCGCTCGCCGATGACAAAGTGAGCTTCGCCGAACTGATGGCGAAACACGGCCTTCCCGTGGTGCCCTCTGTCCGCATTAACGATATTGAGACGCTACAGGCCCGGATTGAGAATCCGCCCTTTGCCAGCGAGCCGCTTTGCGTCAAGCCCGTTACCGGCATTTATGGCATGGGTTTTTGGCGTTTTGATGACAGCGTCTCCCCGATGGCGGTCTTTAATCATCCCGAGCAGCGTCGTGTTCACCCGCAGCACTATTTAACGGCGCTGGCCGGGGCGGAAACCTTTACGCCGCTGGTGTTAATGCCCTGGCTTCCCGGCCCGGAATACTCCGTGGACATCCTGGCAGAGAACGGCAAGGTGCTGGCGGCGGTCGGACGCCGTAAAGAAGGGGCGCTGCAGTATCTGGTCAATGAAGGTGAAGCCTTCCGCTTAGCCTGCGCCTGCGCCGAACTGATGCAGGCTGACGGCCTGGTCAACGTCCAGACCCGCAATGACAGCAGCGGCAAGCCGCTTCTGCTGGAGATCAATATGCGCCCGTCCGGCGGGATCGGCTACACGCTGCACAGCGGCGTCAATTTACCAGGCATGTTTGCCGCCCGTCGGCTGGATCAGCTCCAGGCCGAAGAGGTCACGGCGATGGCGAAGAGCGATTTCAAACCCGCCATCGTCAGGTCGGTAACGGATGTTATCAACTACTCGCCGACGTTAACCAACCGACTGAATTAAGGAAGCGGAGCATGTCTAACAAGACGGGCGGTACTCTTTATCGCCAGACCCTGTCCTGCGGCACTATCCAGGTTGAGAGCACCCAGGGCGATTATCCCCTGGACGCGCTGTTCGACATCGCGGAGCGTCGCAATCCTAAGCGCGCCTTTCTGTTTGTCAGCAAGGTGCTGGGTCGACATATTCCCGTCCCGCCCTCGGTGATGCGTCAGGCCTATCGCCAGCTTGCCGGGCAGTTTCCGCAGGATATCGCCGGTCCGGTGCTGGTGATCGGCATGGCCGAAACCGCGGTCGGCCTGGGCGCGGGCGTCTTTGACACCCTACGCCATCAGGACGCGGTTTACCTGACCTCGACCCGGCATCCCGTCGACGGTGAGCTGCTCTGCGAGTTTAAAGAAGAGCATAGCCACGCCACGGACCACTTAATTTATCTCCCGGATTCGCCGGAGAAGCGTCGGCGCGTGCATGACGCACGCACCCTGGTGCTGGTAGATGATGAAGCCACGACCGGAAACACCTTTATCAATCTGCTGTCCGCCCTTCGCGCCAGCGGTGCGCTGGAGAAGCTGGAGCGGGTGGTGGTGGTCACGTTGACGGACTGGAGCGGCGACGCTCTGCGCCAGCGCTGTCCGCTGCCGGTCGAGAGCCTCTCGCTGGTCAAAGGCCACTGGCAGTGGCATGCCGATCCGGATGCGCCGCTGCCGGTGATGCCGGCGGTGAATGTCACCTCGCGTGGATCGGTCCCGATTGTCGGCAGACAGTCGTGGGGAAGACTGGGTATGATCGAGTCGGGTCAGGATCTGGGACGACATATTACGGTGTCCGCCGAAGAGAAAGTGCTGGTGCTGGGCAGCGGCGAGTTTGTCTGGGAACCCTTCCTGCTGGCAGAGCGCCTTGAGGCGCAGGGCGCGACGGTGCTGTATAGCTCGACAACGCGCTCCCCGATTGCCACCGGGTTTGCCATCCAGTCCGCAATTGCCTTTACCGATAACTACGGCCTGGGCATTCCTAACTTTGTCTATAACGTTGCCCACCAGCAGTTCGATCGTATCCTGCTGTGTACGGAGACCCCCGCCAGCAGCGTGGACACTCTTTTACTGAACGCCCTGGCGAAGGTCGCGCCAGCCGTGGAGATCGTCACCTATGAATAAGCCCGTTGTGTTAAGCGATCTCGACGACACGCTATTTCAGACCCGCCGAAAAATGGTCGATGAGCTGGCGCTGGAGCCTTTTCGCACCGGCGCGCTGGACAGAAGCCTGTCACCGCGCAGCTTTATGACCGAAGAGCAGTCTATGCTGGTGGACTGGCTGCTGGAGCAGGCCGAGCTGATCCCCGTCACGGCACGCGGCACGGAAGAGATCAGCCGGGTACAGATCCCGTTTCGCTCCTGGGCGATTGCCACCCACGGTGCCGTGATCCTCAACCCGCAGGGCGAGCCGGATGAAGAGTGGAAAGCACTGATGCTACAGCGCCTGGCCCCCTATGGCGAAACGCTGACGACCATGCAGCAGCGCATCACCGATATGATGGCCGAGCGGGGCATCAACGCCTGGGCGCGTATTAACTACGAGTATGGCGATGTCCCGGTCTATCTGGTGATGAAGCACCGTGACAGCACGCGGATTGACGAACTCTATGCCATTGCCGATGAGATTGAGCAGATCTTCCCCGGCGAGCGTTTTTATATTCACCGTAACAGTAACAACGTGGCCTGGCTGCCGCACCCCGTCGAAAAAGGGCTGGCCGTGACCTGGCTGCTGGATAAACTGCGGGCGGAGCGCGGCGTATTCCCGGTTATCGGCCTCGGCGATAGCTTAAGCGATCACCGCTTTATGAAGCTGTGTAGCTGGTTCGGGATCCCCCGTCAGAGTCAGTTTGCCGAGGCGATTTCCCGCCGCGTTTTTGGAGAAGAATAATGGAAAATCTGATCCCCTTCTCAGGCTCTTACCTGCCTGAAGATGTACATTTTTTGCTCACCCCGATCGCCATGGAAATGACGCCGGTCGAGCTGAAAGAGGAACTGATCCAGTCCGGGCGCAAGCACTACTCGGATATGCTCAGTCAGGAACCTGCTCCGACCCAGTGGCACCTTGACGTGTTTGCCCGCGCCCTGGAAACGGGTGCCGTCCGGCTCGCACGCGAAGTGTTACAGCTTGCGCGGGAGCTGGCCGCTCGCGCTGGCGACGAGCCCATCGTCCTGGCAAGCCTGGTCCGGGCTGGCGTCCCGTTGGGCGTGATGCTACACCAGGCGCTCCGCGCAATGGGAAAACGCTCTTATCACTACGGGATCAGTATTATTCGCGACCGGGGTATCGATACCGCCGCGCTGGAGTGGATTGAATCACGGCACGGCACAGCGGGCATCGTTTTTGTTGACGGGTGGACCGGAAAAGGCGCCATTACCGGCGAGCTGATCCGTGCGCTTAACGGCCGCGAAGGCTATCCCGAACAGCCGCGGCTGGTGGTGCTGGCCGATCCCTGCGGATGCGCCTGGCTTGCCGCCAGCGATGACGACTGGCTGATTCCCTTTGGCATTATGGGTGCGCCGGTGTCCGGCCTGATCTCACGCTCGGTGTGGACCGCACAAGGGCTGCACGGCTGCGTCGTCTGCGATCACCTCAGCGAGTACGAATGCAGCCGTATGCTGGTCGATACCGTTGCCCGCTGCCGCGAAGAAATTGCGCAAGCGGAGATCGCCCCGCTGGCCTGGCACGCCGAAGGGAATGCCCGTCTGTGGCAGCTCAGCCGGGAGGTCATTACCCGCCTGGCCGAGCGCTATACTGTAGACAGCATCAACCGTATTAAACCGGGGATCGCTGAGGCGACGCGTGCCGTGCTGCGCCGGGTGCCCGATCATGTCTTTGTCCGTGCCATTGATGACCCGGACGTCGCGCTGCTGGTTGGTCTGGCCCGCGATAAAGGCATTACCGTCACCGAGCTGGGCAACGACATCGGTCAGTACAGGGCCGTTACTATCATAAAGAAGGTGCTTTAATGGATAATCGACGTTCGCCCTGGAACCTGGGCGCCACCCTTTATATGCCTGCCACGCGCGACGATATCGGCGACGCGATCCTCGAAGGGAAAATCCCCGGCCTACGCTCGCTGGTGATCTGCCTGGAAGATGCCGTCAACGAGGACGATATTCCTCAGGCGCTGCAAAATCTGACGCAGCTGCTGCAGGTGCTGAACGCGGCCAAAGCCGCAGGCGGAAACCACGACTGGCCGCTGGTCTTTATTCGCCCCCGGCATCCGGAGATGGGGCAATGGCTGACCCGCCATCTGGATCTGAACGCGGTAGACGGCCTGGTGCTGCCTAAATTTACCCTCGCCTCGCTGCCGGTGTGGTGGGAGATGCTGGAGAATACGCATCTCTGCATGATGCCCACGCTGGAAACAGAAGATGTCTTTGACGTCACGCAGATGCGCGAGCTTGCCGTAACGCTGGTCGATCATCCCTGCCATGAGCGGATCATCGCCCTGCGAATTGGCGGTAACGACCTGATGAACGTCGTTTCGCTGCGCCGTCCGCGCAATCTGACCCTGTATGACAGCCCGATGGGCTACGTGATTAAAATGCTGGTGTCGGTTTTCGCCTCCCGCAATTTTGCCCTGACGGCACCGGTCTGCGAGCATATTGACGATCACGCGGTGATGGCCCGCGAACTGGCGCTGGATATGGCCCACGGGCTTGTCGGCAAAACGGCGATTCATCCGGGACAGATTGACGTGATTGAACAGGCGCTGACGGTCTCGCCCGGCGAGCATTCTGACGCCCTGCGCATTCTGAACTCCACCCAGGCCGTCTTTAAGTCTCAGGGCGCGATGTGCGAACCGGCCACCCACCGCCGCTGGGCCGCGGGGATCCTGGAACGCGCCCGCGTCTACGGCCTGACGACGGGACAAAAACCCGACGGCATCAGGCTGATGTCCATGTTGCAACAAAAATAAGGCGCGATCGTGAGGTCGCACCGGGGAGATTATCCTCTGGTTTAACGTTGATTTAGCTAAGATTGAGGATCGGTGTGTCAGGATGCTCGGCCGTACGGCACCGTATTCATAAAGAGAAGTTCAGGATTCATGTCCCGATGTTGAACCACTGACCCTAATGCAGGCTTTAACTGACTATGCAACTAAACACCAGGCAGACACGCATCTTTACGCTCGCCAACCTTCTCGGCACGGGAAAACCCGTGGCGGCGAACGAGATTATCGCCACGCTGGCATGCTCGGAGCCGACGCTGACCCGCGCCCTGAAAGAGCTTCGGGACGCCTATTCGGCGGAGATCAAATACAGTAAGGCGACGCACTCCTATCACCTGGTGAACCCCGGACAGCTGGATAAAAAAACGCTGCGCCGGATGACCGAGGCGCTGGCGCTTAACGCCGAGCTGAAGAGCAGCGATTCAGGTTTCCGGGTCGTTCTCGATAAAGAGATGAAAACCGCCGTATCGCTTTCACTGCGGATGCGCGTCCTGCGGAAAATCGACAAGCTGGCCGAGCTGATGGGTTCCTCCCGCAGCGAGGCGGTGGAAAAGATCGCGCTCAGGGCTATCGACGACCTGATTATGGAGTACAAACGCAAAAAGTAACGCCTTAACCATCACCCGGGAAAGGAAGACTCGGGTTTGCCCTCTGTGAACGTTTTTCTTCATTCTTTTCCCCCACGATATATCGGCGACTTAAAGCAAATAGAACCATCCCCTCGCTTAACCTTCTGCATTTTTACTGTGAAATACCCCCGAATCCGGCAAATACAACGAAATTTTGCAGGGGAATAATGTCGCCAGAAGCGATATATTCAACGAAGACAATTTTATGTTCAGGACTATTCGCCGCCGCGCTCAAAAATTTAAAGGAGTTATTGATGAGACGACTACCCGTATATCTCCTTCTGGATACCTCAGGCTCAATGCATGGCGAGCCGATTGAAGCCGTCAAGAACGGCGTCCAGACGCTGCTGACCACGCTCAAGCAGGATCCTTACGCGCTCGAAACCGCCTGGATATCGGTGATCACCTTTGATTCCAGCGCCCGTCAGGCCGTTCCGTTAACGGACCTGCTAAGCTTCCAGCTTCCGACACTCGCCGCCAGCGGTACCACCGCGCTGGGTGACGCCCTCGCATTAACCGCCAGCAGTATTGAACAGGAAGTCCAGAAAACGACCGCCGATACCAAAGGCGACTGGCGTCCGCTCGTTTTCCTGATGACCGATGGCTCTCCGACCGACGACTGGCGCAAGGGCCTGAGCGCGTTCAAAGCGGCCCGAACCGGGGTTGTGGTGGCCTGCGCCGCCGGACATACGGCGGATACCAGCGTGCTGAAAGAGATAACCGAGATCGTTCTGCAGCTCGATACCGCGGACAGCTCGTCCATTAAAGCCTTCTTCAAATGGGTTTCCGCCAGCGTTTCTGTCGGCAGCCAGAAAGTGGAGTCGGGTAAAAAAGAGGTGATTGGCCTCGACGATCTTCCGCCGCCACCGCCTGAAGTTAACGTAGTTTTATAATCATACTGATCATTAAGGGGATGTTATGTCAGTCAGCCTGAGTAAAGGACAGGGCGTTAGCCTGCGCAAAAACGAACACGATCTTTCATCGGTCACCATTGGCCTCGGATGGGATATCAGGGAAGAGAAAAAAGGGTTCCTCGGCAGCCTGCTCGGCAAAAAAGAGGAAGAATACGACCTCGATGTCGTCGCGTTCCTCTGTAATGCCGAAGGGAAAGTGACCGATTTAGGCAGCGTGGAAAATGGCAAACCGACGCTCGTCAACGGCGATATTATTTTCTTTAATAGCCAGCGACATAAATCCGGCGAGATCTGGCTGACCGGCGATAACCGTACCGGCGCGGGCGATGGCGACGATGAACAAATTATCGTTCAGCTGAACTCCCTCGACGCGAAATATGAAAAAATCGTTTTCATCGTGCAGATCTATAACGGCGAACGCCTGAATCAGAACTTTGGCAAAGTACAGAACGCCTTTATCCGCGCCGTCGATGCCAAAAACGTCGAGATGGCCCGTTTCGATCTCTCCGGCGGCCCGGCGTTTGCTAACCAGTGCTCGATGGTCTTTGCTGAGCTGGTCAGGGAGTCTGGCGGCTGGAAGCTTAACGCTATCGGCGAGCCGTCCCAGTCGGATTCCTTCGTCACCCATCTCAGGAACTACCTGTAATGCGCCGGTTACCCGTCTACCTGCTGATTGATACGTCGGGTTCAATGCGCGGCGAATCGATCCACGCCGTGAACGTGGGCGTGCAGGCGATGCTGAGCGCGCTGCGCCAGGATCCCTATGCGCTGGAAAGCGTGCATATCTCGATCATCACCTTTGATAACTCGGCCAAAGAGCATAGCCCGCTGACGGCGCTGGAAGATTTCCAGTTTACCGATATCGTCGTTCCCAGCGCCGGTGGCACCTTTACCGGTGCAGCGCTGGAGTGCCTGATCGCCTGCGTGGACCGCGATATCCAGCGTTCCGATGGCGATCAGAAAGGTGACTGGCGTCCTCTGGTGTTCCTGATGACCGACGGCACGCCTTCCGATTCCATGGCCTACGGTGAGGCCGTCAGCGAAGTGAAAAAACGCGCTTTCGGCTCGATCATCGCCTGTGCGGTCGGACCCAAGGCGGGGCATGAGCATCTGAAGCAGCTGACGGATAAAGTGGTGGCCCTGGAGACGCTGGACTCAACGGCCTTCTCCGGCTTCTTCAAGTGGGTTTCCGCAAGCGTCGCGTCAGGCAGCAGCAGTGCAGGCGTCAATGCGGGTACCGATACGCTGCCTCCTCCTCCTCCCGAGATCCAGCTGGTACTTTAACCCGGTGCGTCAAAAAAGGCAGAGCCCGCTTACGGCTTTGCCTTTTTGCACCTCTGCCCGATTGCTTAATAACACTTTTGCCTGACGAGGTTTTCTGATGAGAAGGCTGCCCGTATTCTTCGTTCTGGACTGCTCCGAGTCCATGATTGGCGATAACCTGAAAAAAATGAACGACGGTCTGCAGATGATCGTCAGCGATCTGCGCAAAGATCCGCACGCGTTAGAAACCGCCTGGGTTTCCGTTATCGCCTTCGCCGGTATCGCCAGAACCATTGTTCCCCTGCATGAGATCGTCTCTTTCTACCCTCCCCGGCTGCCCGTTGGCGGCGGCACGAGCCTGGGCGCAGCGCTGCGCGAACTGACGGTGCAAATTGATACCCAGGTGCGGAAAACCACCCATGAGCGCAAAGGCGACTGGAAGCCGGTGGTTTACCTTCTGACCGACGGTCATCCAACCGATGATACCGCCGCCGAGATCAAACGCTGGAAAGAGCACTACGCCAGCAAGGTCAACCTGATTGCCATCGGCCTTGGCCCTTCTGCCGACCTGAATATTCTCCGTCAGCTGACGGAAAATGCGCTGCTGTTCACCGAGGCCAACGAGGGCGATTTCACCCGCTTTATCAAGTGGATCACCGCCTCCGTCACCGCCCACAGCCGCAGCGTCGGGGAAGATACCCAGCCGGCAATTGCCCAGACCGACTATATCGTCAAGCTGGCGAAAGAGGATGTCGTGCGGGCCTACGATGAAAACTGCGTCACCCTGACCGGCCGGTGCAGCAAAACCCGACGTCCTTATCTGATGAAGTACGAGCGTCCGAATATCAAAGCCTCAGGCCTGGATTTCAACCTCAACCTGAACAGCTTTAACATCGCCGGCTGCTTCCCCATCGATGAAGACTATTTTACCTGGAGCGATGAATCCGCCTTCGTCCAGCAGGTGAACACCAGCGAACTGCACGGCGTGCCCGGCTGTCCGCACTGTGGTAACAGCAGCGCGTTTGCGATGTGCTCCTGCGGGAAGCTGCTGTGTATTGACGGACCTGACGATGTTGTCTGTCCGTGGTGTGAAAAAGGGCTGTCATTCAGCAACGATGGCAATAATTCAGATTTCGACGTCAGTAGAGGAAGAGGCTAATGAATACCTGCCCGTCTGTGGAGCATAAGATCCTGACGCTGATTCTGGAGGAGGCCGGATTAGCGATTGACGACGCAACCGCAGAGACACTCTTTGCGGACCCTCAGCTGGCCGACAGCGTGCGCCAGCTGATAAGCGACGTAAAGCAGAAAGCCGCCTCCGCGCCCGATATGGCCGCGCCACTGGCAGAGCCGACCGATGCGCAAGAGAGCGAAGCGCCTCTGACCGGGCAGGAAAACGCGGAAGAAGAGAGCCCGGTTATCACCGCCGAGACCGTAGAGGCCACGGCGGAAACGCCGTCAGCGCCGGAGGCGACTGAAGCCGAAGAGCCCGCGCCGGACGCTTCGCCTGCGGAACCCGAAGCGCAGCCGGAGGCTGAGGTTGCCGATACGGCCGAAAAAGCCTGGGAGCCGATGCCGTTCGAACCACTCGAAAAATCGGATCAGCCTTCCGCAGAAACAGAGGCATTACGACCCGGACAGGTTCCGTCTCCGTCGGCCTCCGCCTCTGCTGCGCCGCGCGTGCCTGCGCCACCGGCTGCAAAAATCACGCTGGCAAACGCCCGCGTCGACGAATTTTTCCAGACCCGCGTTGATGTTGCCCTGGAAAACGGTGCCGAGGCCCGCGTGCTGGACGTCCGATTCCCCACGGAGACCAGCCTGCATTTTGACCCGGAAACGCAGATACTGAGCGGAACCCCAACGGAAAGCGGCGATACCGAGATCACGGTGGTCTGGTCCTGCGCCGCCCACCCGGAGTGCGAATCCCGCCAGCTGTTTATCGTCAATCCCAATCCGCGAAGCCTGTGGAAAGTGGTCGAGCCGCCGTCAGACGCGCCCTACTTTAAAGAGAATCTTGCTCATCAGAAGATTATTGAAACTGGCGTGAATATCGCGGCGGCAAGCCGTCGGGGCCGCTCCCATGAACATGCGGGCACCTTCCGGGACGATGATTTCTACGTCAATTTGATCCCGGAATCGGGCTGGAGCGTTCTGCTGGTTGCCGACGGTGCGGGCAGCGCGAAAAACTCCCGCGAAGGGTCGCGTATTGCCACCCAGACCGCCGGGGAATACCTTTCTGAGCAGTTGAAGGGTGAGAAAGGCATTGCTCTGAAAGAGCGTATCCTGCGCTGGGATGCGGAAGATCAGCAGCAGGTCTGGGAAACTATCAACCGCCATTTCCGTCAGGCGGCGGCGCTGTCCGTTAACAATATCAGCCGCGAAGCCATTCTTGCCGAAGAGAAAACCAAAACCTATGCCACCACGCTGCTGGCCACCCTCACCTTCCGGGAAGGTGAGGAGCTGTTTGCCGCGTCGTTCTGGCTCGGCGATGGCGCGATTGCGGCCTACGGCCCGGCCGGGAAGGTCCGTGTGCTCGGCGCACCGGACAGCGGTGAGTACGCGGGCCAGACACGTTTCCTCGACGCGGAAGCGGTGCAGGACGCAGGGTTCAGCAAGCGTATCAGTATCGGTAAATGGAACGATGTGACGCATCTGTTCCTGATGACGGACGGGGTTTCCGATCCGATTTTCGAAACCGATAACGGACTGCAGAATGCAGCAAAATGGGACAACCTGCTGGCCGATCTCTCGCCCAGCCTTGCCGATCCCGAAACTGCCTCGTTACACCTGGTGGAGTGGCTGAATTTCTTCTCTCCGGGCAATCACGACGACCGCACCCTTATTGTTTCATGGTGAGCATGTAAGCTCCCCTGGTGATTACTTATGGCAAATATTGTTACTTGCACGACCCAAAACGGGCACACGGTTCAGTATGTCGATGAGATTATCGGCTCGGGATCGATGAAAGACGTCTACTTCTCTCCGGACAAGTCCTACGTCGTGGCCTTTTATCAGAAGCCCCAGAACGCCCAGGCCCGGGAACGTATCGATATGATCACCGGTCGCTACCGGCAGAATATTTTCGAGCAGTTGGGCGGGGAATACTGGAAAGATCTGTTCTGCTGGCCCACCGACGTGGTCGAGATGAACGGCAAGCTGGGGATCGTGGTTCCCACGTACCAGAGCCATTTCTTCTTCAAATACGGTTCCAAAAATGACGATTTCCTCGGCATTAAGGGACGGGAGAAAGAGGGGAAATGGTTTGCCAGCGCCAATAACCAGAATAAGTTCCTCGATCCCCGCGAGCGCGGGAATACGCTGAACTACCTGAAAGTCTGCCTGCTGCTGACCCGCGCCGTCAGGCGTATGCACGCCGCCGGGCTCTGCCACAGCGACCTCAGCTATAAAAACGTGCTGATCGACCCGGAACAGGGACACGCCTGTATCATCGATGTTGATGGTCTGGTTGTTCCAGGAAAATATCCGCCCGACGTGGTCGGCACGCCTGACTTTATCGCGCCTGAAGTGGTCAAAACCAGCCATCTGAAGAAAGAAGATCCCCAGCGCGTTCTCCCCAGTATCGCCACGGACCGCCATGCGCTATCGGTGCTGATCTATATGTATCTGTTTTACCGCCATCCGCTGCGGGGCGGCAAAATTCACGATATCGATGATGAGGTCAGGGATGAGTCGCTGGCGATGGGGGAAAAGGCGCTCTTTATCGAGCATCCGACCGACCGCAGCAATGCCGTGAAGCTCAACCAGGTTTCGCCGTCGGCGCTGCCCTGGGCCGACCCGCAAAAGATCCCTTATACGATTATGGGCCCCTGGCTTACCCCGCTTTTCGAGCGCGCCTTTATCGAGGGACTGCACGATCCGGCCAAACGCCCGACGGCGGATGAGTGGGAAAGCGCGCTGGTCAAAACGGTGGATCTTATTCAGCCCTGCCAGAACATTGCCTGCGAACAGAAGTGGTATGTTTTCTCCGGCAAAACCCAGCCCGTCTGCCCTTACTGTGGAACCGCCTACAAAGGGAAGCTGCCGATCCTCAACCTTTACTCTTCCCGCAAGGCGGGCAGCTTCAGGCCGGATGACCATCGCCTGATGGTCTGGAGCGGGCAGTCGCTCTATGCCTGGCACGTCAACCGCCTGATCGCCCCCAACGAGCGGACCACGCCAGAGCAGAAGAAAAGGGTCGGCTACTTCGTGTTGCATAACGACCGCTGGTGGCTGGTCAACGAAGGGATAGAAGGGCTGATGTCGCTGCCGGATAAAAAGCAGATCGCCATCGGCGATAAGCTGGCGCTGGACGATAACGCCCAGTTTGTCCTCTCCCAGGAGGAAGGCGGACGACTGGTGGTCGTTCAGCTGGTTTCGAATTAATCCCGCATAAAGAGTCTGAGGCCGCATTCGCGGCCTCAATTTAACGCCCTGCCCTATCAGAACCCTTTATTTCAGTGATATTACATTCGCCGTAATAGATGAAGCTGCGGCCATTTATTAAAAGCGCAGGAAGATAGCAGCATAAGGAAAACTACTCAGAATAGATCTGGCGAAAACACAAAGTGGCAGCACATCGTGTGTTTTTTCATTGATATTGTTGATGTTTATTGGGATTTTTCTGATTTGAAATTAACATCAAGCTCCCACAGCCTGCACCAAACCATAAGAGTTACTGTATGTTTAATCGCATGATATCAGGGATGGCCTGCGCCATTCTGTTAACCGTGTCACCTTTAATTCAGGCCGCCAGTACATTTCCTGCCCCTAAAGAAGCTGACTGGGTGGCGAAAGAATTTACCTTTAATAGCGGTCAAAAATTAAACGATCTGCGTATTCACTACTATACGATCGGTGATAAAAGCAAACCTGCCGTATTATTACTTCACGGAACTAATCAGCCCATTAAAGCGCTATTAGCCCAGGGGTTTGGCGGCCAGTTATTTGGCCCAGGACAGGCGCTGGACAGCAGCAAATACTTTATTATCATGCCGGAAAGTATCGGTTCAGGAAAATCCTCTAAGCCGTCAGATGGCTTGCGTATGACATTTCCGCGCTACGATTATGACGATATGGTTACCGCGCAATATCGCTTAGTCAAAGAAGGTCTGGGTATTTCTCATTTACGCCTGGTGATGGGTTATTCCATGGGCGGGATGCAGACCTGGATGTGGGGTGAAAAATATCCGTCAATGATGGATGCTCTGGTGCCGATGGCGTCACAGCCTAATGAGCTCTCCGGCCGTAACTGGATGATGCGCCGTATGCTGATTGAGACCATCAAAAACGATCCGGCCTGGGCAGAAGGTAATTACAGCCAGCAGCCGCCGTCGCTGAAAACCGCCAATATTATGTTCAGCATTGCCACCACCGGCGGCACCCTGGCGTTCCAGCATAAAGCCCCTACCCGTGCGCTGGCCGATAAGCTGGTGGACGAGCGCCTCGCGGCACCGGTCACCGCCGATGCTAACGACTTTATTTATATCTGGGGTTCTTCCGCTAACTATAATGCGCAGCCTGATTTAGGCCGTATTACCGCTCCGATGCTGGTCGTCAATTCCGCAGATGATGAACGTAATCCGGTGGAAACCGGCATTCTCGCGAATGAAATGACGAAGTTGAAACAGGCGGAACTGTTCCTGATCCCGGCAAGCGCTGAAACCAGCGGACATGGCACCATGATGTCGGCGAAGTTTTACGCTGAGAAGCTGAAGTCATTCTTAGCCAGCCACGACAAGCATTAATCTTCGTAACAGGCGGGAAAGCTCCCGCCTGTTAATTTTGTTATGCCTTTATTTTTCACCGCCACTCTCTATTTGATGATATCGGTAACAGGGAAAACTCAATGTTTCGTAAAATAAAGATCCGTACTGCACTCAGCCTGATGGTTTTTTCACTGACTGCTTTATTACTCTTCGTTGGCGTTTTGGGGCTGGTTGCCGTGCAGTCAGGGAATAAATCCTTTGCACGCGTGGATACCGAAGTGTTACCCGGTCTGGTTGCGCTGAATGAAAGCTCAGAGCTTTTATTACGTGGCCGCCTGGATTTACGTCTGTATGAATCCCTGATGGGCAGCGGCGACACGGAAAAAGCGAAGGTCGCGCTGGATCGCGCGCGGGGCAAGATCGATACCGCCACGGCAAAATGGCAGGACTACCTGAAATACCCTCAGTCAGGTGAAGAGCAGGCGATTGCGACAGAAATGGCCACCGCCCGCGATACGCTGATGACCACCTTTATTGACCCGGCGTTTGTCGCCTTACAGGCGGGTAAACTGGACGAATATCGCCAGTTCGCCGGGAAATCGACGGCGCTGTATGGCGCATTTGATAAAGCATCAAAAGCGCTGGTCGCCTATAAGCTTAAGAGCATTGATGTCGCCTACGAAGATTCCAACAGCCGCGTAAACCGTATGGAGTATGTTCTTTATACGTCCATCGCCTGCGCGTTGATTCTGGCCGTTCTGGCCTGGCTGGTAATGACCAACCTGATCGTCAAGCCGCTGAATAATGTGATTAATGTATTCGACCGTATTGCCGAAGGCGATCTGCGCGCACGCATTAACGTTGCCGGTAAGAACGAAATCGCCCAGCTCTTTGCCGCCGTACAGCGTATGCGCGACGGCCTGGAGAGCATGGTGCTGACGGTGCGTGGCGGTACGGATTCGATCAGTACCGGCGTGGAAGAGATCACGACCGGCAATATCGATCTCTCCAGCCGCACGGAACAGCAGGCTGCGGCCCTGGATGAGACGGCCTCCAGCATGGAGCAGATCATGGCGACGGTGAAAAACAACGAAGAGAACACGCGCAAAGCGAACGATCTGTCGCTGAAAGCGTCGGATTCCGCCTCCCGCGGCGCCAACGTAGTGTCTCAGGTTGTCTCCACCATGGACTCTATTGAGAAGAGCTCGTCCAAAATTGGCGATATCGTTGGCGTGATCGACGGCATTGCCTTCCAGACCAACCTGCTGGCGCTCAACGCCGCGGTAGAAGCGGCTCGCGCCGGTGAAGCCGGACGTGGGTTTGCCGTGGTGGCCTCTGAAGTTCGCGTGCTGGCACAACGCAGCGCCACCGCCGCGAAAGAGATCGGCACCATGATCAACGACTCGCTTAGCCGTATCGAGCAGGGTTCGGGCCTGGTGAAAGAGGCTGGCATCACCATGAATGAGGTGATGGTCGACGTTAAAGAAGTGGTCGAGATTATGGATGAAGTGATGCTCGCCTCCGGAGAGCAGACGCGCGGTATTACCCAGATTAATATTGCGATCCATCAGATGGACGGCGTGACCCAGCAAAACGCCTCGCTGGTGTCAGAAGTCTCCACGGCGGCCAGCTCTCTGCAGCAGCAGGTTGTGAATCTGCAGCAGTCGGTTACCCGTTTCCAGACGGATAAAGATCAGGTCAATGCACCGCAGGAGCTGGCGTTCGCGCATCAGAGCTAAGGTGTAAAAAGCCGAAGCCTTTACCGTAATATTGGGAAGGCTTCGGCTATCATCGCAGATACACGACTGTACTCACGCTTTCTCTCAGCCCCTCTCCCTCACGCCCCAAAACGCCAGATACCCTCGTCAGCTCACAACTCTGTCTGCACCCGATTGCAGTCGCCATTTTTGCATGTCAGGTTTTGCAGATGTCTCTTTTCTGCTCCTTGTGCCGTGGAACATATGAAACCCAGACAGCCCTTTCAGGTGAAGCTTTTTCTCTCCCTGGTGGTTTTTTCCTGCCTGCTGCTCGCGCTCCTTGGCACGCTGCTGTTTCATTTTATCGACAGGCAGCTTCACCACGATCTGGGCCTGCGCGCCCGCGTGCAGGCCAGTGAAATCGCGCTGATGCCGGGCCTGGCGGAAAAAGTCGAGCAGCGGGATATTCAGGGCATTGCCCGTCTGATTCAGCCTCTGCGTGACCAGAGCGATGCCAGCTATTTCGTGATTGGCGACAGGAATGAACAACATCTTTACCATTCCGAATCACCGGAGCGCCTTAATCTGCCGATGATCGGCGGGGATAATGCGGAGGTACTGCAGGGCAAAACGATTATTTCCGTGCGCAAGGGCGGAATTGGCGTGTCGTTACGCAGTAAGGCGCCTATTTTCAATAGCCATCACCAGGTGATTGGCATTGTCTCTATCGGCTACCTTACGTCCTATATCGCCAATATCAATCTCCGCCTTCTCTGGCAATCGGGACTATATGGCCTTGCCCTGCTGCTGATGCTGTTTGTTTTTTCATGGATGCTGACCCGGATGCTGAAAAAACAGATGTTCTGGCTGGAGCCACAGGATATTGCCCAGCTGGTGCTGCAGCAAAAGGCGCTGCTCGAAGCGATGTATGAGGGCGTGTTTGCGGTCAATACGGAAAAGAAACTGATCTTAATTAACCGGGCGGCCAGGGAAATGCTCGGTATTCGCCAGAACGAGAAGGCATTACTCGGGAAACCACTGGAGGAGGTTGTTGAGGTCCCACCGTCGTTTTTTGCCTCTGACGGTACGGCCAGCCATAGCCGCTACCACGATCGCATCGCCGTGCTGAATCAGCGGCAGACTATCGTCAACTGCGTCGCGATTGAAATGGAGCCGGGCGTCGAAAACGGCTGGGTATTCAGCTTCCGCGATAAGAATGACATCAATACCCTCAGCAGCCAGCTGAGCCAGGTTAAGCGCTACGCCGACAATTTACGCATTATGCGCCATGAACAGCTTAACTGGACCGCGACGCTTGTCGGGCTGATGCAGATGCAGCGTTACGATGATGCGATGCGCTATATTCAGGCGCAGTCCGAGGGCGCGCAGCAGGTACTGGATTTTGTTTCCGCGCACTTCGCCTCACCGGCGCTGTGCGGATTACTGCTGGGGAAATATGCCAGCGCCCGCGAGAAAGGCATTACGCTAATATTCGACCCTGCCTGCCAGCTCTCCCTTATTCCGGCCGCGCTGAGCGAGACGGAACTGATGTCAATTATTGGCAACCTCGTGGACAACGCCGTTGATGCCACGCTAAAGACCCCAACGCGCTCGGCGCCGGTTGAGATCTATATCTCCGACAGAAATCACGAACTGGTGATTGAGGTGGCCGACGGCGGCTGCGGTGTGGATGACGCTATCAAACCACACCTTTTTGAGCAGGGTTTTACCAGCAAGTCATCTGAAGGTAGCGAGCTGACCGGTTCAGAGCACGGTATTGGCCTCTATCTGGTCGCCGGATACGTTCGTCAGGCCGGAGGCACTATCGAAATGACAAATAACATCCCCACAGGAACGCTTTTTTCGGTCTTTATTCCGTTCCGGCTCCCTCTTGCAGAAGGACACTCTCATGACTGACAGCCGTCCGCTTAACGTCGTTATTGTGGAAGATGAACCGCATCTGGCCGAGCTGCACCGCGAGTTTATCGAGCAAAACTTCCATCTCCGCGTGGCGGGGATCGCCGGAACCCTGGAGCACGCCAGGGAGCTGATTTCGCAGTATCAGCCGCGTCTGGTGCTGCTGGATAACTACCTGCCGGACGGCCAGGGCGTAGAGCTTATCGACAGCCCGCTGCTGAAACAGGTTGGCTGCTCGGTGATTTTTATCACCGCCGCGAGTGATATGCAGACCTGCAGTCACGCCATGCGCAGCGGCGCCTTCGACTACCTGATTAAGCCGGTGTTCTTTCAGCGCCTGCACGCGTCGCTGGAGCGCTTTATGCGGCTGGTTCACTCGCTGCAGCAGGTGAAGGTGGTCGATCAACATGCGCTGGACAAGCTGTTTAGTTTGCCCGCCGGTGACGGCTCCGCCCCGCCATCGACCAAAGGTATTGAACCCGCCACCCTTGAGCGGGTTCAGCGCATTTTTACCGCCAGCCCTGATATCAGCTGGTCAGTCGAGCAGGTCGTGGAAGAGGCGGGGATCAGCAAAACCACGGGCCGACGCTATCTTGAGTACTGCGTGGAGGTGGGTTTTATCGCCATTGAAATTCAGTACGGCAATATTGGCCATCCCCGACGGCTGTATCGAAAAGTCGCGAAAGCGGATTAAGCCGCGCAATAGCCTTGATGGTTTTCGCGGTTTCTATGGTGTTAATTGCTTAAAAAATGTCGGCTATCACATTCCCGACAGCGTACGCGCCTCCCCCTCTTGTCAGCAAAACACCACAGGCTATGTTGATTTTTAGTTCTTGGCGTGTAACTAAAAGGTTAACAAAAATGACAAGCACATTCCGCATCGCATCACTCTCTGCCGCTGTTTTTATGTCGTTCTCCGCCCTGTCCGCCCTGCCTCAGGGGTATCCGGCCGACTATCAAAAAGTCGTCGATGCCGCGACCAAAGAGGGAAAAGTGGTGGTGTATTCCACCACCGATACCAAGGCAGCAGAACCGCTGATCAAGGGTTTTGAGTCGACCTACCCGGGTATCAAAGTTGAATACAACGATATGAACAGTACCGAACTGTACAACCGTTTTATCAGCGAACAGGCTGCCGGTGGCGTTAGCGGCGATGTGGTCTGGAGCTCATCGATGGATACGGCGCTGAAGCTCGCCACCGACTATGCGCTGGAGTACAACTCTCCCGAGCAAGGCCAGCTCCCGAAGTGGGCCATCTGGAGCAATAAAGCGTACGGCACCACCTACGAACCCGCGGTGATTGTCTATAACAAACGCCTCATCCCGGCGGGCGACGTGCCTGATTCCCACGCGGCGATGGCGAAGTTGATCGCCAGTCAGGCAGATAAATTCAAAAACAAAGTCACGACCTACGATATCGAAAAGTCGGGCATTGGTTTTATGCTCTCGGTGCAGGATTTCAAAGCCGAACCCAACTACTTCAAAACGCTGGCCGACGTGGCGAAAGGCGGTTTGTCCGTGCAGTCCTCCACCGGCACGATGATGGAAAGGGTCTCGTCGGGCGAGAACCTGATTGGGTTTAATATCCTGGGTTCCTACGCAGAAACGCGTGCCAAAACGGATCCGTCGATGGGCATTGTCTATCCGAAGGATTACACCCTGGTGCTGTCCCGCGTCTCCTTTATCAGCCAGCAGGCGCAAAACAGCAATGCCGCAAAACTGTGGTTCGACTATGTGCTGTCTGAAAAAGGGCAAAACATTCTGGCGAATCAGGCCGATATTCCGTCAATTCGCAACGATATTGACGGTAAAAATGACATCGACGGGCTGACCAAAATGCTGGGCAACGCCCTGAAACCTATCCCGGTCGATGAATCCTTACTCGAATATCTGCAGCCGAAAAAGCGCCTGGACTATATCAGGCAGTGGCGTGAAGCCGCAGGCAAATAAAGGCGCAGACAAAGCGCGTCTTAAATGACGCGCTTTCTTCTCTCTTCCCACATTCGCAGTAGCGGATTTTTTTAGCCTGGGATTACCTTATGAATGCATTACGCAGAAAGTGGCAAAGCCTGCCGCGTGGCATCGTCGTGCTGATAACAACGCTGGTTATCTACACCCCGCTGTCGTTCATCGTGATACAAAGTTTCCTGTCCGCGCCGTTCTTTACGCCGTCAAAAGCGTGGAGCCTGGAATCCTTTGAATTTATTTTTACCGACCCTGACTTTTATAAGGCGCTGAAAAGCGGCTTTATTCTTGCTTTCGGCCTGATCGCCATCGCGATCCCGCTTGGCGGCGTGCTGGCGTTTCTGATGGTGCGCACCGATTTACCGGGCAGGCGGATTATTGAGCCGCTGATCCTCGTGCCGATTTTTGTCTCGCCGATGGTGCTCGGGTTTGGCTATGTGGTCGCCACCGGCCCCGTGGGCTTCCTCTCGCTGTGGGCGCAATCGCTGCTTGGCTTCGTGCCGTGGAATATCTACGACATGTCGAGCATCGTGGTGATTGCCGGTCTGACGCACGTGCCGCACGCCTATCTCTATATCTCCTCAGCGCTGCGCAGCGTCGGCTCGGATGTGGAAGAGGCTGCGCGTACCGCCGGAGCTTCACCGCTGCAGGTGATGACCGCCGTCAGCCTGCCGATGGTCAGGCCCTCGATTCTGTACGCCATGGTGCTGCTGTTTTTCCTCGGACTGGAAGTGTTCGGCCTGATGCTGGTGCTGGGCGATCCGGAAGGCAATATGGTGCTGGCAACCTATCTGTATAAGCTCACCAACAAACTCGGCACACCGTCTTACCACCTGATGGCAGCGGTCGCCGTGGTGCTGATTTGTATCACTATTCCGCTGGTGATGCTGCAGCGCCGCCTGATGCGTACCGCTAACCGCTTTGTGACCGTGAAAGGCAAAGCCTCCCAGGCCCGCGCGCTCCCGCTGGGGAAATGGCGCTGGGTCGCCGGTGCCGTTGTGGCATTCTGGCTGACCGTTACCATCGGAATTCCGCTGCTTGGCGTCGTGCTGCGCGCGTTTGTCTCCAATTGGGGCGTCGGCGTTTCCGTCTGGGATCAGCTGTCATTGAATACCTTCCATACCATCCTGTCGCAGCCAAACCTGATGCGGGCGATCGTTAACTCCATGGCGATTGGCGTGTTTGGCGGGGCGCTGGCGGTGGTCTGCTATCTGTTTGTCGGCATTGCGATGCACCGCAAGCCGGACAATACCACGCGCTTCCTCGACTACAGCGTGCTGGTGCCGCGTGCGGTCCCCGGGCTGCTGGCCGGGCTGGCGTTTCTGTGGGTCTTCCTGTTCGTGCCGATGTGGCTCGATAACGCCCTGAAATCCGGCTGGCTTTCAGGCATGCCGTGGTCGCAGTGGCTGCGCGATAACCTGATTGTCTGGCTGCGTTCGCTGCGCAGTACCATTTTCAGCGTCTGGCTGGCCTATACCGTGGTGTGGATGGCCTACGGGCTGCGGCTTATCTCCTCGACGCTGCTGCAGGTTGGACCGGAGCTGGAGGAGGCAGCGCGCAGCACCGGCGCCACGCGCGGACAGGTTACCCGTCACGTCACTATCCCGCTCTCGCGCTACGGGCTGATTGGCTCATGGCTGCTGATGTTCCTGATCTTTGAGCGCGAATACTCAACGGGCGTCTATCTGCTTTCGCCGGGAACGGAAACCATTGGCTCAATGCTGGTTTCACTGTGGGCGGCGGGCGCTATCGATATCGTGGCCGCGCTCTCCTTTATTAATATCCTGCTGGTCGTAGTCGGTCTGGGGATTGCCCTTCGTTTTGGAGTCAAATTACATGATTGAATTAACGGTCGAGAATCTGCACTTAACCTATGGCGACAACCCGGTCCTGAAAGGGGTTTCCATGAACCTGAAGCGCGGCGAGGTAGTCTCCCTGTTAGGCCCGTCCGGCAGCGGTAAAACCACGCTTCTGCGCGCCGTTGCGGGGCTGGAAAAACCGACTCAGGGTTCAATTGTGATCGGCAAAAACACCGTTTACGACGGTACGCCACGCAGCGAGGTCCCGGCGGAAGAACGCAACCTGGGGCTGGTGTTCCAGTCCTATGCCCTGTGGCCGCACAAAACCGTTTTCGAGAACGTAGCGTACCCTCTGAAACTGCGCAAAGTGGCCACGCAGGAGATCAACCAGCGGGTTCAGGCCGTGCTGGATCAGCTTGGGCTTGGGCATCTGGGCAAGCGTCACCCGCACCAGCTTTCCGGCGGGCAGCAGCAGCGCGTGGCGATTGGCCGGGCGCTGGTGTATAACCCGCCGGTGATTCTACTTGATGAACCGCTGTCTAACCTGGATGCGAAACTGCGTGAAGAAGCCCGCGTCTTCCTGCGCGAACTGATTATCAAACTGGGCTTATCCGCGCTGATGGTCACCCACGATCAGAATGAGGCCATGGCGATTTCAGATCGTATCCTGCTGCTGAACAACGGCAAGATCGAACAACAGGGCACGCCACAGGAGATGTACGGCTCGCCGAAAACGCTGTTTACAGCCGAATTTATGGGCAGTAACAATCGCCTGCATGGTAACGTGACGGAGGTTCGCGATGGCAAAGCACGCATTGAGGGAAGCGGCTGGGTGCTGTGGGGCCAGGCCGGAGAAGGCGTGCAAAGCGGCCAGAAGGCCACGGCGGTGATCCGCGTCGAACGCGTGGCATTCGCCGACGGCCCGGGTGAAAACCAGCTTGAACTGCCGCTGCTCACCAGCATGTACCTCGGCGATCGCTGGGAATATCTGTTCCGCACATCGGGCGATGATTTTGTTATCCGGGCCTACGGCAACGACATTCGCGATCCGCAGCACTGCCACCTGATACTGCCGGAAAAACATGTCTGGATCTTCCCGACGCTATAATGCATTAAGGGAGCGGTATGCACTGCTCCCTTAGCCCTGCATTTTGTTGCGAAAATTAGGACAACATAACCTCCCGCGTTACGCTTTCAGGCATAGCATAGCTCTCGTTGTTCCCATCCATTTTCAGAGAATCGCTATGAACGCTAAACCGTGGGTTTTAGGATTAATTATTTTTGCGGGCTCGTTGAATACTGCACTGGCGGATAGTTGCCGATCCAACATTTTTGATGGGCAGGACTGCAGCTATGACGATGGCACAACATCCACCAGCCGGGCCAATACTTTTGGCGGGCAGGATACGACTTACAGCGACGGAAGAAGGGCAACCAGCAGACCGAACATTTTTGGTGGACAAGATACGAACTACAGCGACGGCAAAACGTCCACCAGCCGGACCAATACTTTCGGCGGTCAGGACACCAGTTACAGCGACGGTAGTCGCTCCACCAGTCGGTCCAACATTTTCGACGGCCAGGATACTCACTACAGCAATGGTAAGTCCTCAACCAGCCGGAGCAATATTTTCGGCGGGCAAGATACGCGAAACTATTAATTTCAGAAACGAGTTATGAATGGGCGAAAAAGCAGCAGGTTTATGGAGCGGGTGAAGGGAGCCGAGGACAGCTAGCTAACTTCTTGTTTCTTAAAGACTGATGAATCCAGCGGTTACAGTGATGGTTACACATGGAGAGGCTGAAGGTCAAGACTTGAAGCACGTAATATTCCCTCTAAAGGAATAGAACTCACGGTCTGACTACCCGGCCCTTTTGGTCTGGCTGAGGGTCGGGCTATGGGGGTAAAACGTCAGGCTCATCGTATTAGATGGGTCCTCACATTTTTCAGTCAAAACTCATCGTCTAAGAACCATCATCAGCGAGCTGACATCAGAACGACCACCAGCCCCAGCTTCAGCAGGAGGACTACCAGATAAACTTTGTGTAGGTCCATATGTTCCCCCCCCTCTCTCGCGTGGTTATGATATAACATAACATCAAATAAGGGGCCAAGACCCGAAGATCCTGACCAATAGTCGTTACTGTTAGTTAGATTACTTGCTAAAGCTCAGGCACTTAACCACAGGCAGAACAGCAGCAGCACTACCTGTCTTCATCTTAACAGTCGTAGCGGCTTCAGCCACAACAAAGACCTTACCGAGAATCTCAAGGTCGTGAGACTGGGAGTTACCATCACGGGAAAGAATCACGGTGATATGCTCACCATCATGACGCAGACAACCAAAGGACAGACAGGTAAAATGCTTAGCAAGCATAAAGGCACCTCGGTCAGTACCGTTGTAATACGCGATGTCTGTCCCCAGCATGTCCTTTACTGCATCCTCACCACCAAAGCCGTTCTTCATAGCCAGACGGGAGAGAGCAGACATATGCGACTCATGAGCAAGGATGCCATAGCTGGACACCTCAGAGCCATAAGCGGACTCGGTGCTCTCAAACAGTGCGTCTACGATAGCCTCTGCTCGTGGCAGGAGACTCCCGGTCAGCTTCGGGTAATCCACCGTCTTCAGCAGCTTAGAGGTCAGTAATACATCGACCATTTTAGCGTTGATTGTACGGACCACATTCTCGCAGATGTTCAGAGCGTCTTGCTGAAGTGTGCCAACAGTGAAACCAGTAGCGGACTTGGAATCCCACAGCTTCGCCTGATGGCTGACGAGGATAGCCTTTTCGATTGGTTCAACTGTAATCTCGCTACCAGCGGCAGCAGTGACCACAGCGGGAGCCTTACCGCCACGGACCGGAACGACAACCGAGCGGTCTGCCAGAGTGTGAGCGATGATTGGAGTCGGTAAGCTATTGCGTGTTGGCAGCAGTTCTACCGGGAACGGGATGTTCTCCTGAGCGTCTTTAAGCACACCGTTCAGCATGGACTTGACCAGCTTAGCCAGTTCAAGAGCGTAGACCTGCGGGTCCGCGTTAGTTGGTAAGCCTTCGTTAATCTGGAGGTTGTCGGTGTCGGTGATACGAACAGGCTCAATGCCAAACTGGAAAGCGTCTTTAGTCATAGTCATGATAATTAATCTCCTTGAGTCAAATACTTGAAGCCCCTAACAGTAAGTCAGGGACCGTGTGTTCCTAGATGGAATCCATCCAGTTAGCGCCACTATCGAGGTCAGCCATAATTGCAGCCTTGGAGCGACCAGCGGAATGGGTAGCACTGCGGAGGTTCTCACCATAGGTCCGGCGTTCAGCTTTAACCTGTTCGCGGCGCTGTAACTCTTTCTGCCATTCGTCTTCGGTCATGAACATTTCGCGGGTACGCTCTTTCTGAGACGCCAGCTCTTTAGCGATACGCTCAGCCTCGACACGCTTATTCATCTGGCGGCGTTGGTAGGCGGTCATCAGGTCATTACTGAAGAAGTTACCAATGGTCACGCCAGCTTCAGCCAGAGCTTCCAGTAACTCCATTGCCTCGCGGCTGGTAGACGGCATGCCTGACAGGTAGCCCGGAATGAGGGTCTTGATAGCGAGGGACAGCGGATAGGACTGACCGTCCAGCCTTACAGTATTCTCGTAGAGATTGATGTCGGTGACTGACAGTTTCCAGTCTTGGTTATTGAATAACATAGTAATTACTCCTCTTGAGAGTTGAGACTATCGGTCTGCTACAGGCGTGTTTAGTCCTGCGGCGTCTCCCCGCATCGGTCATCTCAAAAGGTTAAATAGGATTAGGTTTGATCACTCTGAACGATCAATTGAAGACATTATGATTGGAACAAACGATCAATAGGTATGTGGTTATTTGCTAAGCTGCGAAAACCTTTTACAAAGACACTCAGGAATGCTTCATGCCTAAATTAGCTATTAGCTTATTGCTTTACTTGGCCTGCTTTTATGCAGTTGGATACGGCGCTGGATATATAACAGGTGGGATAACTTGGCACACACTGTATATGCTTGAACGTATAATCACCGTAGCCCTACTTGCATTCATTCCGGTCTTTATCTTTGCGGTTTTATTAAACTCCCCCAGAAGACAAGGAATAATAAAATCACTTTCTGTCGCAGCAATTAACATCATCCCTTCGGCTATCGCACTACTTATAGGATTTACTGACGCAGTGACCAGAGAATTTCTTACTTACTTTCTCGGTTAACTGACATATTGCGAATGACCAATTGTTCGATTAGCTCATTACGAGAATAAAATGGTCGGTCATTCGTAGCCGCTTTATCCACGCCAAGCATCGACAATAGAATAGAAGTGGGAAGACCCCGGTAACGCAGGGTCAATTTACCGCTAGGTGTGCGTGGGTCAATCATAGCCATTGTTAAAGTCTCCACTCGCAGCGACCAACACGTAGCTCCTCAAACTCCTCTTTCGAGACGAGTTGTCCAGCCCTGTAGTGCGATACAGTGTGCTTCTTAATGAATGCCTTAGAGTCCGGCAAGATGTCATCCGAAGATGCTACAGCGGCCTGTACGCTGGCACTGGAGGTCATAGACACGAAGGCATCCGCTACAGCTATTCCGTACTCAAAGTCCAGCCACTCGCCAAACTTCACGGCGGACGTGGGGTCAGCAAGCCATGACGTACCGAGGCGACCCATATCGACTTTCTTTATGCGACCACTTTTCGGTCCCATAAGATAGCGTCCGACTTTGGTACGGGCAAAGCGTCTGACTTCTGTACTATTGCCATCTGCAACTTTGCCAATCTGGATACCGACCCGGCGAATTTCATCCAGTCGAAACAATCCGTCCTGACTGGTGAGGTCCTGACCGAAGATATGGATAGTGTATTCTTGTTGAGACATTTACGTGTACTCCTTTTGTTTGCACCCTGAAGTCGCACCCTACTGACCTACTCAAGCCCCCACGTAAAGGGAGACCAGCAGGCAACAGGACGCAAACAGAATGACTTGAGGTAATTGTGTTGTGGTCTGCGATGACCATAGAGACGAAGGTGCGACAGCGTGTCAGGACGACCAGATGGTGAGCGGTGATAGACTCAAGTCAAAATGAAGACACGAGAACGCTAACGGGCTGGAGGTCTGACAGAGGCTGTCTTGCCTTGGGATGTCTTCGGAGAAAGACTTAATGTCGGGAGAGCTTCCGCATGGCTTGACGCATCAAGACCAGAGGCGTATGTACAGTCCCTATAGTGATAGCTAAGGGTCCACTCCCTGTAGTGAGGGTTTAAGATTTGCGACCATATTTACTTTGGCTGGTAGGACTTAAAGTTCTCCTTATTGGAATTGTGATAACACAATCCATCAAAGAGGACTCTAGTCAAACCATAGTAACAATGGGTCTCCTCCAGCCTGCTGGTCATCTCAAAGCTCCAACCTCAGACACCACTGGTCAATCACTTTGAGTTTCCGCCTGTCCACAAATGGATGGCAGACCTCAGTAATGGTGTCTTGGTTCTTCACAATCTCGCACACCGATGGTCTCATAGACGGAAGTTCCGCTGAGGTCTGATGTTCTCCGCCTGTCAAAGGAGAGAGATAGCTACGTTAAAAGAGAATGGTCTCAGGCCAAGGTGATTTAACACTAGGCGTCTGCGGATGGTTTCCAATCGGTCCGCTACCGGAAGCCTGAGACTATATGAATGTAGGTCGAGGGGCTGCATTAAGCCAGGGACTTAGGGTCTCTCCCTATAGTGATAGTTTAGTCCCCCTTCCCCGTCAGCACTACTCGTTAGCGGCCTGTTGCTGTTCCCTCGCCTTCCTGTCCCGGTCTTCAATGCCCTTAAGCTGTCCTTCAGGCATACTGTTAAACATGGCCTCAACTTCTTTTGGCCTAGTAATCTGCTCAGTCACAATAATATTCAGCAGCTTAAAGAGACTATGTGCTAACTGAGGGTCGTCATCAAGGTTAATCTGTCCGGGGTGGACCGCCTGATTGCCAACGATACGGCAGATATCCGCAGCTCGCTGGACCAGTGGTGACAGACCTTTAACCACGAGGGACTTAATGTCAGTGTCGATATGCTTCCCCGGTTCCCCAAGGTGGACCATCAGCTTCTGGAGACTCAAGCGCAGGAGTGCAGCAGCGCCTTTAGGTGACAGATTAACGATGCTTCTGGCTTCCATGTAGTCGGACTTGCAGTCGTCTGGCATGTCTGGATTAGGCAGCTCAACACTACCAGCCGCAGGAATCATCATATTGCCTTTATACCAATAAGCACTTTCATAGCAATGTTGACAATATGATAAGTAGAAATCAGTTTCCATAGAAGTAGAATGAGGCGCAACTCCCACCATTGGCCGCCAGCTTTGCTTGGAATAAACACCACAGTGTGGGCAATTAAAAGCTTTACCATCAAACACCGCCGGATAATACTCAGTCATTTACTCCAGTCTCCTTATAAACACCAGCCATCACATTAACCAATCTATCTACCTCGACCTCTTTCGCGTAACGGTCGTAAGTTATAGACCCTGAGCTATGACCCATAATCGCCTGAGCATACGCTAACTCGACACCATGTTGTTTTAACTGGGTCGCAACCGTATGTCTAAACGAGTGAAAAGCTAAGCCGCTACGGTCAGCGAGGACTTTAGGCAACAGCGTCCGGTTAAACCATTTGCTCACCTGCTCACCGTAGCCATTCTTCATCAGCTTGAGGCCATCGAATACCATAGCATTATCACCCGCAGTCTTTCTACGGTCTTCCACAAGCGACATAAAGTCAGCCAATACAAAACCATAAGCGCCATCGACCAGCGGGACACAGCGATCGCTGTGAGCGTTTTTTATACTCTTGCCCGGTAAGCTGCTATCGTCTTCGTTGATATGGATGTAGACGCTACCGGCCTCAGTAGCCCTGACGTCTTTGACCTGAAGTTGGGCCACCTCGTTAAGTCTCGCACCTGTAATCGCAGCCAGAGCGGTGACGTAATAATGGTATGGCTTACCTGAGGTCTTCTGAGAGTACGCTTTAGCGGCGACCAGTAGTTGTCCTGCCTGCTCAGGACTGAACGCATCACGAGCGTCAGAGGCTTTACGCTGAGGGACTTTCAGTTCAAGACCTTCGGTCAGGTTCTTAGCTATCAGGTCGTTGCGTACCGCCCACTTAAAGACAGCAGCCATCTTGATAAGGTATTTATTGTTGATGGTAACGACGTCCAGACAGTCAGTCTTAGCCTCTCGGTTCAGCAGGTCTGACAGCTGCATATCCTTAAAGCGTTGCTTACGGTTCTTCGGTATCTGCTGGAGGACTTCACGGACCCTGAGCATATCTGAGCGGGTCGCCTTACTGACATCCTGAATACTCAGATAGTCGAATATCTCGATTAACGTAGAGTGAGACGCTCGGTTCTCGCTTAGGGTCGCTGGCTTCCAGTTCTGGGCGTTCTCCTGCTCGTACTGATCAATGAGAGACGCGAGGGTCAGAGCTTTAGTTACTCGTTCCAGAGTCACGAGATGTTCAGGGACTTCTGGTTCTGCCAATACAGATAGGGAGACGGACGGTCTTAGACTGCCAGTCTCAGGCTCAAGGTAAGACAACAGGCCAGAGCTATCGCCCTTGAGTCTATCCTGACAGGCCTTAAGCACGCCGATAACGTCATTGATATAGCGATGCTGGTCTACAGTCAGACGCTCAGTCGCTACAGCTTCCCGAAGGTTGGACCGGATGTCATCGTACTGGTCAACGTAAAGCTGGTAGGACTCAGGGTCGTTCAGGTCATCACGGCTGACACTAAGTTCCCACTCGACAATGGTCTTCAAGTGCTCCCGTAGCTCCTCATAAGAGGCGTTAGGGCTGTCTGCGTGGATTGCTTTAAGTGCTGACTTGATGTGCCGAGAGTGAGCCATGGCGGTGCGTCTGTCCTTAGTCCGTAGTGACAATGAGGTCATTCTATCAGTGTTTGACTGACGGTGCCGTAGACGGAAATAGTAGACGCCTCTGCGCTCATAGAGATAGGCGGTAATTTGGAGTTGCTTGCTTGATGGCTGAATCATATGTCTGTATGCCCTGAGAGGGTTACACAGTGGGTTACAGTAAGTAACTCTGCAAGGAGGCTTTAAGCCATGTCCCTTAGGATTCAGTAAGTTAGTAGACTTTAAGAATGGTTATGGAGCGGGTGAAGGGAATCGAACCCTCGTATGCAGCTTGGGAAGCTGCCGTTCTACCATTGAACTACACCCGCATCGAAGTGCGTAAGGCATTATAAACGTTACGCATCGCCAGGCAAGCTTCACGCGACTGACTGGCGATTAATTCGCCGCTAGCACTTCGGCGCGCTGCCCTGTTTCGGCAGGTAGCGCAGCGGATCGATAGCGGTGGCCCGGTAGCGAAGCTGGAAGTGCAGCCGGACAGAATCGGCATCCGTGCTGCCCATGGTGGCAATCTTCTGGCCGATCTTAATATTCTGCCCGTTGCTGACCAGCAGCTGGTCGTTGTGAGCATAGGCGGTGATGTAGTCTTCGCTGTGCTTGATCATAATCAGATTGCCATAGCCGCGCAGCTGGCTGCCGACGTAGACCACTCTGCCCGCGCCTGCGGCGTAAACCGGCGTACCGCGGCTAGCCGCGATATCAATGCCTTTATTGCCGCCGTCAGAGGTTGAGTAGGTCATGATCACTTTGCCGCTGGCTGGCCAGCGCCAGCAGCGCTGCCCTACCGGTGGCCAGGAGGATTGTGGCACTGCTGAAGAGGGAACCACCTTCGCCGTTTTGCCGCTGCTCTTGCCGGAGGAGGCCTTCGCCGCGCCTTTGATCTTCAGCCGCTGGCCGACTTCAATGGTATAGGGAGCGGAAATACCGTTCATCCGCGCCAGGTCATTGACGCTGGTCCCGGTTATCCGCGAGATGCGATACAGAGTATCGCCGCGCTTTACGGTATAGACCGAACCGGAATTGCTGCTGCCGGAGCAGCCAGCCAGCAATAGCACCATGGTCAGGCAAAGTGCGATAGCAGCGGGGTTTCTCGTCTGGCGTCCTGCGATCAAAACAGTTCCTCGGTTAAAAATTAACGGCGGGAGTATAATACCAGCCCTCGCCGTGATGCCCAATCCCCCGATAAAATTTGCTCTCCCTTCCCGCTCTGCAGGCCAAATACTTACCCGGAATTAGCGTATAATCAGCAGGCCAGCCCGGCTGGTTTTTTGTTTTGCGGAGCGGTTATGCAGTATGAACATGTGATTTTACTGGACGACGCGGGTAAGCCGTCCGGGACTCTGGAGAAATACGCAGCGCACGGAACGCATACCCCTTTACACCTGGCCTTTTCCTGCTGGCTTTTCAATGTTCAGGGGCAGCTGCTGGTGACGCGTCGGGCCTTATGTAAAAAGGCCTGGCCCGGCGTCTGGACCAACTCGGTCTGCGGGCATCCACAAACCGGTGAGAGCACCGAGCAGGCGATTATCCGCCGCTGTCGTTACGAGGTCGGCCTCGACATCACGGCAATCTCCGTTATCGACCCGGATTTTCGCTACTGCGAGACGGACCCGTCCGGCATTGTGGAAAACGAAGTCTGCCCGGTGTATGCGGCGCTGGCGACCAGCGCCGTGCAGGCCAATAAGGATGAGGTGATGGACTACCAGTGGGTCGAGCCACAGGCGCTGTTTCGCGCCATCGACGCCACGCCCTGGGCCTTTAGTCCGTGGATGGTGCTGGAGGCTTCATCGGCGACAACGCGCGAGTCGTTATTTGCCCTGGCTGCGGCGCTTCCGCGCTAAAAGACATCCGGGGCGCCATGCCGTATTTCGGCGTCTTAAAGTTTGCCGCCCAGACTTTAATGTCCTTTTGCAGGACCACGGTAAAGTCTGACTTCAGGCGATCCACCAGCTGATTGACCAGGGCGGCATCGGTCACCATAAAGTGTTCGATTCGGCCCTTGTCGGTGGTGACACAGAGATAGCTGGTCGCCACATCGCTGCCGTTAACCGCCAGCTTGCTGCTGGTGCCGGTCGCCGGACACGCCTCTTCAGAAAAATACGACACCACCAGATTGGCCGTTTCAAACCCCGCCTGCGAGATACTTATCAGCACCGGCTGCGAGCCAGACGTCTGCGCCACATCGTAGAGCACGCCGTTATTGTAATACCAGGTATTGTATTCAGAATAAAGGGCAGCACCGAACAGGCCGGAAGAAAACAGACTGCCCAGTAACAACACTGTTTTTTTCATAAAGGGGTTCCTGACACAGTAAGAATTATCCTGGAACATCCTTTTGAGTTAATCACACAACCTGAAATGTCACAACTTTTGCCCGACGACAGCAGATAAAAAAAAGCCCCGTCGCTTTCACGACGGGGCTTTTAACGTCAGGACGTCTTATTTAACCGGACGCATCGCCGGGAACAGGATCACGTCGCGGATGGTGTGGCTGTTGGTAAACAGCATCACCATACGGTCGATACCGATACCCAGGCCCGCCGTCGGCGGCAGACCGTGTTCCAGCGCGGTCACGTAGTCTTCGTCGAAGAACATCGCTTCGTCATCGCCTGCAGCTTTTGCATCAACCTGGTCCTGGAAACGCTGGGCCTGGTCTTCAGCATCGTTCAGCTCCGAGAAACCGTTACCGATTTCACGGCCGCCGATAAAGAACTCGAAGCGGTCGGTGATTTCCGGGTTAACGTCGTTGCGGCGCGCCAGCGGCGAAACTTCTGCCGGGTATTCGGTGATAAAGGTCGGCTGAATCAGATGCGCTTCCGCCACTTCTTCGAAGATCTCGGTCACGAGACGGCCCAGACCCCAGCTTTTCTCTACCTTAATACCGATGCTGTCGGCAATCGCTTTGGCGCTGTCGAAGTTGTCCAGATCCGCCATTTCGGTTTCCGGACGGTATTTCTTGATAGCCTCGCGCATGGTCAGCTTCACGAACGGCTTGCCGAAGTCGAACACCTCGTCGCCGTATGGCACTTCGGTTTTGCCCAGAATATCCTGTGCCAGGGTGCGGAACAGGGATTCGGTCAGCTCGATCAGATCTTTGTAATCCGCATACGCCATATAGAGTTCCATCATGGTGAACTCTGGGTTATGGCGAACGGAGATGCCTTCGTTACGGAAGTTACGGTTGATTTCGAAGACGCGATCGAAGCCACCGACCACCAGACGCTTGAGGTACAGTTCCGGCGCGATACGCAGGTACATGTCCAGATCCAGGGCGTTATGATGGGTGATAAACGGACGCGCTGACGCGCCGCCCGGGATCACCTGCATCATCGGGGTTTCCACTTCCATAAAGTCGCGGCCCACCATGAACTGGCGAATACCGGCCATGATCTGCGAGCGAATTTTGAAGGTGTTGCGGGAGTCATCGTTAGAGATGAGATCCAGGTAGCGCTGACGATAGCGCGCTTCCTGATCCTGCAGGCCGTGGAACTTGTCCGGCAGCGGGCGCAGGGCTTTGGTCAGCAGACGCAGTTCGGTACAGTGAATCGACAGCTCGCCGGTTTTTGTCTTAAACAACTTGCCGCGCGCGCCGAGGATATCCCCGAGATCCCACTTCTTAAACTGTTCGTTATAGATGCCTTCCGGCAGGTCGTCACGAGCCACGTACAGCTGGATGCGGCCGCCCACGTCCTGCAGAGTCACGAAAGAAGCTTTGCCCATAATACGGCGGGTCATCATACGACCGGCAACGGCCACTTCGATGCCCAGCTCTTCCAGCTCTTCGTTCTCTTTGGCATCGAAGTCAGCGTGCAGTTGGTCTGAGGTACGATCGCGACGGAAATCGTTCGGGAATGGCAGGCCCTGCTCGCGCAGAGCGGCCAGCTTCTCGCGGCGTGCTTTCAGTTCATTATTAAGATCGACTGCCGCGTCAGCGCCCTGTGCTTGTTGTTCAGACATGTTGGTTCCTTATAACCCTGCTTTCAGACTTGCTTCGATAAATTGATCCAGGCTGCCGTCCAGTACCGCCTGCGTATTGCGGGTTTCAACCCCGGTGCGCAGATCTTTGATACGGGAGTCGTCCAGGACATAAGAACGAATCTGGCTGCCCCAGCCAATGTCAGACTTGTTGTCTTCCAGCGACTGTTTCTCGGCATTTTTCTTTTGCATTTCCAGTTCATAAAGCTTCGCTTTCATCTGCTTCATGGCCTGGTCTTTGTTCTTATGCTGGGAACGGTCGTTCTGACACTGGGTCACGGTATTGGTCGGCAAGTGCGTAATACGCACCGCGGATTCTGTACGGTTAACGTGCTGACCACCCGCACCGGAGGCGCGATATACGTCGATACGCAGGTCCGCCGGATTGATTTCGATATCAATATCGTCGTCCACTTCCGGATAAACAAACGCGGAGCTGAACGAGGTGTGGCGACGGCCGCCGGAATCGAACGGGCTCTTACGCACCAGGCGATGAACGCCGGTTTCGGTGCGCAACCAGCCAAAGGCATAGTCACCGGAGATCCTGATGGTCACGGATTTAAGACCCGCCACTTCACCTTCAGATTCTTCGATAATCTCAGTTTTGAAACCGCGTGCTTCGGCCCAGCGCAGGTACATACGGGTCAGCATGCTCGCCCAGTCCTGGGCTTCTGTACCGCCGGAACCGGCCTGGATATCGAGGTAGCAATCGGCGCTATCGTATTCGCCGGAGAACATGCGGCGGAATTCGAGCTGGGCGAGTTTCTCTTCCAGCACGTCGAGTTCGGCAACGGCTTCGTTGAAGGTCTCTTCGTCGTCGGCTTCAACGGCCAGCTCCAGCAGGCCGGAAACATCTTCCAGACCCTGAGACATCTGGTCGAGGGTCTCGACGATCGCTTCGAGAGAGGAACGCTCTTTCCCCAGCGCCTGTGCGCGCTCAGGTTCGTTCCAGACGTCCGGCTGTTCCAGCTCGGCGTTTACTTCTTCAAGACGCTCTTTCTTGGCATCATAGTCAAAGATACCCCCTAAGAACGTCGGAGCGTTCGGTGAGATCCTGAATGCGGTTTTTTACCGGATTAACTTCAAACATGGTCTGAGATCTTATATTAGGCTTGTAAAATGCGGCGATAAGAGCGGGATTTTAACGGATTCCCGCTCTTTTTTATAGAGAATAGTGACGCTAAATCGTCCAGATATTATCTATGATGAGTTGAAGGCTGCGATTGCCACGAAACTCATTGATATCGAGCTTATACGCGATTTCCACTTCGCGCACGCCGTTATCCGGCCAGCGGGTGGTATCGACGTTAAACGCAATGCCGTCAATCAGCGGGCCGCCGCCTGCAGGTTCCAGCATCACCTTCAGATGACGCTCACCGACCAGACGCTGCTGGAGCAGGCGGAAACGCCCGTCAAACAGCGGCTCCGGGAACATCTGCCCCCAGGGACCGGCTTCGCGTAGCATCTGCGCCACCTCAAGAGTCATGTCCGTTGGCGTCAGCGGGCCGTCGGAGACGATTTCACCCTGCAGCAGAGAGGGATCCAGCCACTCGGTGACCAGGTCGCCAAAGCGCTGCTGGAACTCGGGGAAACGATCCTCTTCCAGCGACAGACCTGCCGCCATGGCGTGACCGCCAAATTTGAGCATCATTCCCGGATAGAGCGAGTCCAGCCGCTCCAGGGCATCGCGCATATGCAGCCCCTGAATCGAGCGGCCGGAGCCTTTCAGGGTGCCGTTACCGGCAGGCGCAAAGGCGATCACCGGGCGATGGAAACGTTCTTTAAGGCGGGAGGCCAGGATACCCACCACGCCCTGGTGCCACTCGGGATGGTACATCGCCAGCCCGCCGGGCAGCGACTCGCTGCCGCGCTCAAGTTTTTCGCACAGGGCCAGCGCTTCCGCCTGCATCCCCTGCTCTATCTCTTTACGCGTCTGGTTCAGCGCATCCAGTTCGTTAGCCAGCATTCGCGCTTCACCGGTGTTGTCACACAGCAGCAGCGCGACGCCGACCGACATATCGTCCAGCCGTCCGGCGGCGTTAAGGCGCGGCCCCAGCGCGAAGCCCAGATCGCTGGCAACCAGCTTCTGCGGTTCGCGGTTGGCAATCTCCAGCAGGGCTTTGATCCCCGGCCGACATTTGCCCGCACGGATGCGGCTCAGGCCCTGCCAGGTCAGAATACGGTTGTTAACGTCCAGCGGTACCACATCCGCCACCGTCCCCAGCGCCACCAGATCCAGCAGCTCGGCGAGGTTAGGAATGGCGATACCGCGCTCTTCGAACCAGCCTTTGTCGCGCAGATGGCTGCGCAGGGCCAGCATCAGATAGAACGCCACGCCCACGCCGGCAAGGGATTTGGACGGAAATTCACAGTCGCGGCGGTTAGGGTTCACCAGGGCATCGGCATCCGGCAGCGTATCGCCGGGCAGATGGTGGTCGGTGACCAGCACCGGGATCCCCAGCGCATGCGCCCGATCGACCCCGGCATGGGATGAGATCCCGTTATCGACGGTCATGATCATCTGCGCCCCGAGGGCGTGGGCCTGATCGACCACCTCAGGACTCAGGCCATAGCCATCTTCAAAGCGGTTCGGGACCAGGAAGGCGACGTTATCGCAGCCGAGGGATCGCAGCGCCAGGACGCTTAATGCGGTGCTGGTCGCGCCGTCGGCGTCGAAGTCGCCGACCACCACAATGCGCTGTCCCTGACGAAATGCCTGGTACAGCAGCTCCGCGGCCTGTTCAATGCCCGCCAGCTGCTGCCAGGGCAGCATCCCTTTGACGCCGCGTTCTAAATCCTGCGCCGAACCAACGCCGCGGCTGGCGTATAAGCGGCGCAGCAGCGGAGAAAGATCGGCGGGTAAATCCGCCGCGTCATCGACGACGCGGCGGCGAAGTTGCATCTCATGTTTCACGCGAATTACTTACCGCTGGTCTGTTTCTGGTGCTCGTCGAGGAAGGCTTTCATCTCCTTCGGTCCCTGATAGCCTGGCACCACGTAGCCGTCTTTCAGCACGATAGCAGGCGTACCGTTTACGCCAAACTGCACGCCCAGGGCGTAGTGTTCGCTGATATCGATATCGCAACTGGCAGGATCAACGGTCTGGCTGGTCATGGCTTTATCAAAGGCTTTATTGCGGTCTTTCGCACACCAGATAGCCTGCATATCTTTTGCCGCCGGGCTTTGCGGCCCCTGGCGCGGGAACGCCAGATAGCGCACGGTGATACCCAGCGCGTTGTAGTCTTTCATCTCTTCATGCAGCTTGTGGCAGTAGCCGCAGGTGATATCGGTAAACACGGTAATGACGTGTTTTTCCTGCGCCGCCTTGTAGACGATCATCTCTTTTTCCAGCGCGTTAAGCTGGCCCATCAGCAGCTGGTTAGTCACGTTGACCGGCTGCGCGCCGCCCACGTCGTACAGCGGGCCCTGGATCATATGCTTACCGTCTTCGGTCACATAGAGCACGCCGCTGCGGGTCAGGACCGTTTTCAGACCGGCAACCGGCGCGGACTGGATCACCGCATCGCCGATACCCAGCTTCGCCAGCGAGGCCTTAATGGCAGCGTCATCCGCCTGCGCCGTGGTCGACAGCGCGGCCGCCAGCAGGGTAAACATCATCAAACCTTTCTTCATAACCGATCCTTTTATAACCGCATCACGCCCGCGGGTGATGCTGCTGGTGAAGTTGTCGCAGCCGCTCGGTGGCGACGTGCGTATAAATTTGAGTGGTCGACAGATCGCTGTGACCAAGCAGCATTTGTACCACGCGCAGGTCGGCGCCGTGGTTCAGTAAATGCGTGGCAAACGCGTGCCGCAATACGTGCGGCGAGAGCTTCTCGCTGTCGATGCCGGCCAGCGTCGCGTAGTGCTTGATGCGGTGCCAGAAGGTCTGGCGAGTCATCTGCTGTGCGCGCTGGCTGGGGAAAAGCACGTCGATAGAGACGCCGTTCAGCAGCCAGGGACGACCATACTGCAGGTAATTTTCCACCCAGTACACCGCCTCTTCGCCCAGCGGCACCAGCCGCTCTTTATTACCTTTACCGATCACCCGCACCACGCCCTGACGCAGGCTGATATCACTCATGGTCAGCCCGACCAGTTCAGAGACGCGCAGGCCGGTGGCATAGAGCACTTCCAGCATGGCTTTATCGCGCAACTCCAGCGGCTGGTCAACTACCGGCGTCTGCAGCAGGCGCTCGACCTGCATTTCGCTTAAGTCTTTCGGCAGCCGCTGAGGGAGCTTCGGCGACGCCAGCAGCGCGCTGGGATCGTCTTCACGAAACTTTTCCCGATAGAGATGCTGGAAGAAGCGGCGCACCGCGCTGAGCAGTCGCGCGGAGCTGGTCGCCTTATAGCCTCCGGCTACCCGCTCGGCCAGCAGATCCTGCAGATCGCCGCCGTCAACGCTCTTTAGATCGCGCCCGCGATGGTGCATCCACTGAACCAGCTGGGTCAAATCACGACGATAGGCGCTGAGGGTGTTTTCCGCCAGATTGCGCTCCAGCCAGAGAGCATCGAGAAATTGTTCAATGCGTGCCAGATCCTGTTCCACTTCGCTCCCTCCGCGGTTAACGTCAGCGCATTATGCCTGATTGTTATCCGCCCTGCCCTTTTATTGGTTTTGGAAACAGCCGCGACGATTCTGTTACACTGCGCGCAAAGTCATACCCGATATTGAGATATTCACGCTATGAACATTGGTCTTTTTTACGGCTCCAGCACCTGCTACACCGAAATGGCGGCGGAGAAAATTCGCGATATTATCGGCGCGGAGCTGGTTACCCTGCATAACCTCAAAGATGACTCCCCGGCGCTGATGGAACAGTACGACGCGCTGATCCTCGGTATTCCGACCTGGGATTTTGGCGAGCTGCAGGAGGACTGGGAAGCGGTGTGGGAACAGCTGGGTTCACTCAAGCTGGAAGGTAAGATCGTCGCGCTGTACGGCATGGGCGATCAGCTGGGTTACGGGGAGTGGTTCCTGGACGCGCTGGGCATGCTGCACGATAAGCTGGCACCGACGGGCGCTAACTTTATCGGCTACTGGCCGACGGAAGGCTATGAGTTTACCAGCGCCAAACCCGTTATTGCCGACGGGCAGCTGTTTGTCGGCCTGGCGCTGGACGAAACCAATCAATACGACCTGAGCGACGCACGCATTGAAAGCTGGTGCGAGCAGATCCTCGGTGAAATGGCGGAACGCTTTTCCTGAGGGCTATTCCACGGCACCCGGCGGGCTGGCGAGCAGCATCCGCCGCAGGTCGCGCCATTCGCGTGCGTCCATGCTGTCAGACGCCAGCCACAGGTGCTGGCGTTTAGGCTCTTCGATACCGCGAAGCCGCAGCATCATGCCGCTGCGCAGCATCCACGGCTGGCCGACAATCGCCCACTCTTTTCCCTGCCAGCGCAGGCGCGAGTCCATCAGCAGCTTGATTTCGCCGTGACGGGCGTTGATGCGCCGCTGGCTGCGCACGCAGTCAAATACCACCAGCGACAGCAGCAGTAGCCACAACGGCGTATAGCTGAGCGGCCAGGGCATCAGCAGGATGATGGCCGCAACGACGCCGTGCAGCAGCAGCGAAAGCCACTGCGAGCGCCAGGAGACGCGGAGATCAGATTGCCACAGGACCACGTTCGCGGTTCCGTGTCTGAATTAAGGTTACCATGCGCTGCAGACCGGCATCGTCAGGCTGGCCGTGATTCATCAGCCAGTTGAACAGATCCGGATCGTCGCACTCCAGCAGCTGAATAAAGAGCCGCTTGTCATCGTCGCTCAGCGACTCATACTCATGCTCAAAGAACGGCATGATGGAAATATCGAGTTCACGCATGCCCCGACGGCATGCCCAGTGAATACGGGCCTTGTTCGTAATGTCCATGTCTTCATTCCTGCAGCAAGAAGGTGCCTAGTGTAGCCTGTTTTTCGCGGTTCCCTCAGCGGAATCTTGGCTAACTGCGAGCCGGGCAGAAGGAAACGGCGGTCCACTTTTTCATCCGAGGCGGTAAATGGCACAAATGGCCGCCTAAACCGCTTGCAATGGCAACCAGCTCTTTTACCATTGAACCTTACCTCTGCGTTAAGCTAATCAGGACATGACTATGGCTTTTACTCCCTTTCCTCCCCGCCAGCCTTCCGCCTCTGCGCGTTTACCGCTGACGTTGATGACCCTCGATGACTGGGCGCTGGCTACCATTACCGGTGCCGACAGCGAGAAATATCTGCAGGGTCAGGTGACCGCCGACGTCGCGAAGCTGACCGAAACCCAGCATCTTCTGGCGGCGCACTGCGACGCAAAAGGAAAGATGTGGAGTAACCTGCGTCTGTTCCGCCATCAGGACGGATTTGCCTGGATTGAGCGCCGTAGCCTGCAGGCGGCTCAGCTTACCGAAATGAAAAAGTACGCGGTCTTCTCCAAAGTGGTCATTGCTGCCGACGAGCAGCGTGTGCTGCTCGGCGTGGCCGGTTTCCAGGCCCGTGCGGCGCTGGCCAATCTGTTTAGCCAGCTGCCGGATGCCGAAACCCCGCGCGTGCTGGACGGTGAAACCAGCATTCTCTGGTTTGCCCACCCGGAAGAGCGCTTCCTGCTGGTCACCGACGATGCCACCGCGGAGCGCGTCAGCGAGGCCCTGCGCGGTGAAGCCCAGCTGAATAACAGCCAGCAGTGGCTGGCGCTGAATATTGAAGCCGGCCTGCCAATTATCGATGCTGCCAACAGCGGCCAGTTTATCCCTCAGGCGACCAACCTGCAGGCGCTGGGCGGTATCAGCTTTAAGAAAGGCTGCTACAGCGGTCAGGAGATGGTAGCCCGCGCCAAATTCCGCGGTGCCAATAAGCGCGCGCTCTGGTCCCTGGCAGGCAACGCCAGCCGCGTCCCGGAAGCGGGTGAGGATCTCGAACTGCAGATGGGCGAGAACTGGCGCCGCACCGGCACCATTCTGGCGGCAGTGCAGCTGGATGACGGTCGCGTGTTGGTGCAAGCGGTCATGAATAACGATATGGAGCCGGACAGCGTGTTCCGCGTGCGCGATGACAGCTCTACGCTGAGCATCCAGCCGCTGCCTTATTCGCTGGACGACGAGTAATTTTTAACGGTGTGCGGCCTGCTCAGGCCGCACTCTGCCCGACATATAAATAGATCGCCAGAAAATGGCAGACGCTGCCGCCCAGCACAAACCCGTGCCAGATAGCATGGTTATACGGGATGCGTTTGCAGACGTAGAAAATCACCCCCAGCGAGTAAACCACCCCACCGACCGCCAGCAGCGTGACGCCGCCTGACGCCAGCTTTATCGCCAGCTGATACACCACCACCAGCGACAGCCAGCCCATGGTCAGATAGGTCACCAGCGACAGCACCTTAAAGCGGTGCGCGATCGTCAGCTTAAAGATGATCCCCAGCAGCGCCAGGCTCCAGATCACCACCATCAATCCCCGCGCCAGCGGCGAATCCAGGCCCACCAGCAGGAATGGGGTGTAGGTGCCGGCAATCAGCAGATAGATGGCGCAATGGTCGAATTTTTTCAGCCAGAGTTTGGCCCGCGGGTGCGGAACGGCATGGTAGAGGGTCGAGGCGAGAAACAGCAGGATCATGCTGCCGCCGTAAAGGCTATAGCTGGTAATCGCCATCGCGCTGGCGTTGCTATCCGCCGCCTGAACCAGCAGCAGCACCAGGCCGACAATACCAAACACCAGCCCGATACCGTGGCTGATGCTGTTGGCAATTTCTTCGGCCAGGGAATAGCCCTGGGCGATAAGGGGCGGTTGACGAACCATAGTGGACTCCGCGAGAACAGACAGTAACGGTAACGTCCCCTAGCCTAACTGAGAATGATTTCAGTGAACACCTGTTAGCTAAAATAAATTACAACAAAATAAACCACCCTTTAAAATCAGATAGATAAAAGACATTTTCAACTAACACGTGTACAAATTTTATTTCAAACGCATTTGAAATCAATGACATAAAACGCGGTCTGGTCCGGGTAGATCTCCGCGATCGTCTGCTTTAGCGCCGCCAGCAACATGTTTTCCTGCTGCGCATGACGCTCGTTCAGGGTATCCAGCGTAACGGTGGACATCCCCTGCACTTCTATCGTGCAGAAATAGCCGTCATCTTCGTAGCGCCCGACGCGCAGAATATCCCCGGCCTTAAAATGCGACTCGCTGGCATCGCGGATGGTGATGGTTTTGCGACCGGCCAGAATGTCGTCCTGGAAGCGCTGAAAAAAAGTGATGTCGTTGGGCTGCATGGTATTATTCCCTGAAGATGAACCTGAATTGTGAGTTTCGCCACTGTGAGTATGTTCTCCCACGCCGCTATCGCCAGCCTCAATAACCTTGAAGTGATGGTTTACCACTACGTCATTAAGAACCGTGACAAGGTGATGTATATGACCATCCGCGAGCTGGCGGACGCCGTTGGCGTGTCGACCACCACCGTGCTGCGCTTCTGCCGCAAGCTTAACTGTGAAGGCTACTCTGAGTTTCGCGTGCGCTTTAAATTATATTTAGAGCAGGAAGAACCGCAACAGGCTAATTTCGGCGCGGGTGAAGTGATCAGCTTTTTCAAAAGCGTCAATAACGATGAATTTGATGCGTTATTAGATCGTGCCGTAGATATTATCTCGTCATCGGAACGTATTATTTTCGTCGGCGCGGGGACATCTGGCGCGCTGGCAAAATATGGCGCACGCTTCTTTTCAAATATTGGTAAATTCAGCAACCATATTGACGACCCTTATTTCCCGGTCACCAGCGATATGGCCAAAAACGCGCTGGCGATTGTGCTTTCCGTCTCGGGCGAAACCGAAGAGATCCTGCGCTTTGCCAGCCAGTTCAACCTTCACCACTGCAAAGTGCTGTCGATAACCGGCCATGAGCATTCCCGCCTGTCAAAGCTGGCGGATTTTAATCTCTCCTGGCACGCGCCGCAAACCCGTATTACCGGGGGCTATGATATTACCACTCAGATCCCGGTGATTTATATTCTGGAAACCCTGGGACGAAAATTGGCGAGAAAAATAGCATAAAAAAACAGGGTGTTTTTTTGATGTAACAAGTTCCCTCCGCGCTTATTTGTTATAGCGTGACATTTCACTTCGCTTTGTTAGACTCGATGGCAGAATTAATAATCGGGATTAGCAAAATGAAAAAGATCACCTTACCGAAAGACTTTTTATGGGGCGGCGCGGTCGCGGCGCATCAGGTTGAAGGCGGCTGGAACCAGGGCGGCAAAGGCCCCAGCATCTGCGACGTGCTGACCGGCGGTGCCCACGGCGTTCCGCGTGAAATTACCGACTCGGTGGTGCCGGGCAAATACTACCCGAACCATGAAGCGGTCGAGTTTTACAGCCACTACAAAGAAGACATCAAGCTGTTTGCTGAAATGGGCTTCAAATGCTTCCGCACCTCCATTGCCTGGACCCGTATCTTCCCGAAAGGCGATGAGCTGCAGCCGAATGAAGAAGGGCTGAAGTTCTACGACGATATGTTCGATGAGCTGCTGAAGTACAACATCGAGCCGGTGATCACCCTTTCCCACTTCGAAATGCCGCTGCACCTGGTGCAGGAATACGGCGGCTGGACCAACCGTAAAGTGGTTGATTTCTTTGTACGCTTCGCCGAAGTGGTGTTTGAGCGCTACAAGAACAAGGTCAAATACTGGATGACCTTTAACGAGATCAACAACCAACGCAACTGGCGCGCGCCGCTGTTTGGCTACTGCTGCTCCGGCGTGGTCTATACGGATCACGAAAATCCGGAAGAGACCATGTACCAGGTGCTGCACCACCAGTTCGTGGCCAGCGCCATCGCGGTGAAAATCGGCCACCGTATCAATCCGTCCATGCAGATCGGCTGTATGCTGGCGATGGTTCCGCTCTATCCGTTCTCCTGCAAGCCGGACGACGTGATGTATGCCCAGGAATCGATGCGCGAGCGCTATGTCTTTACCGACGTTCAGCTGCGCGGCTACTACCCATCCTACGTGCTGAACGAGTGGGAACGCCGTGGCTTCAATATCAAAATGGAAGAAGGCGATCTGGAAGCGCTGCGCGAAGGCACCTGCGACTACCTGGGCTTTAGCTACTATATGACCAACGCGGTGAAAGCCGACGGCGGCAGCGGCGACGCGATCTCTGGCTTCCAGGGCAGCGTGCCAAACCCGCACGTTAAAGCGTCCGACTGGGGCTGGCAGATTGACCCGACCGGTCTGCGTTATGCGATGAGCGAGCTGTACGAGCGCTATCAGAAGCCGCTGTTTATCGTGGAAAACGGTTTTGGTGCCTACGATAAAGTTGAAGCCGACGGCAGCATTAACGATGACTACCGTATCGACTACCTGCGCGCCCACGTGGAAGCCATGGTTACCGCCGTCACTTACGACGGCGTGGATCTGATGGGCTATACGCCGTGGGGCTGTATCGACTGCGTCTCCTTCACCACCGGCCAGTACAGCAAGCGCTACGGCTTTATCTACGTCAACAAGCATGACGACGGCACCGGCGATATGTCCCGTTCCCGTAAGAAGAGCTTTGACTGGTATAAAACCGTGATTGCCAGCAACGGCGAGCAGCTCTGATCGCACTCAACCCTCTCTTCGGAGAGGGTTTTCTTTATCTCCCGCCCGCCAGTTCGAGAAAACTTCCCGTCACGTAAGAGGCTTTATCGCTCAGCAGCCAGACAATGGCCTGCGCGACTTCTTCCGGCTGGCCGCCGCGCCGCATCGGCAGCGCGTCTTTAACCCGGTCCACCCGACCCGGTTCGCCGCCGTCGGCGTGCATTTCCGTATAGATAAGCCCAGGACGTACGCAGTTCACGCGGATCCCCTGCGCCGCCACTTCCAGCGCCAGCCCGGTGGTCAGCGTATCGACAGCGCCTTTCGACGCGGCGTAATCAACATATTCAAAGGGCGCGCCAAGGCGGGATGCGGCAGAGGAGACGTTAACAATCGCCCCACCCTGACCGCCGTGGGCATGGGACATCCTTTTAACCGCCTCACGGCAGCAGAGAAAATAGCCGGTGACGTTGGTGGTCAGCACGCGGTTGATTCGCTCTGCGGTCAGTTTTTCCAGCGGGCTTTGGGTAAACAGGATCCCGGCATTGTTCACCAGCGCGCTCAGCGGCTCGCCCAGCGCGTCAATCTCGGTAAACATGGCCTCGACCTGCTGCTCGTCGCCGATATCCGCGCAGATCGCCAGCGCATTACCGCCCGCAGCCTGAATGGCTTCCACCACCTCGTTCGCCGCATCAAGATTACGATGGTAGTTCACCACCACTCGATACCCTTCCTGCGCCAGCTGTCGCGCGGTCGCTCTGCCAATCCCCCGACTGCCGCCGGTAACCAGTGCAATTGCCATTATTCTTCCCCAAAAGACGGTGATAACAACAAGTAACATCCAGTGAGGGGTGAAAGCAAGTCGGGTTAGCCTTTCATCCAGGCAGCAAAATGCGCCTCCCACTGCGGATGCCAGCGAGACAGGGCCGGACGATTATCGATAAGATCCTGCGCGGCCCAGAGAATGCGTTTTCTGTCCATTTCCGGCGTCACTTCATTATCCGGGCAGAGAATATAGAAATCCCCGCGTCTGAAAGAATCCATAAAGTGATTAACCACCTGACCGCTGGTCCACGCCGCCTGCGGCTGGCTATCTTTCCGCTCATCCATGCCGGGAAAGTTCATCGGCGTCCAGGTATAGCCAGGCACCAGCAAATGCGCGGTAACGCGATCCCCCGCAACGTTGCGCAGCTCGTTAGCCAGCTGCTCGGTCAGCACTTTAATCCCGGCTTTCCCCACGCTGTAGGCGGCGTTACCCGGCGGGGTTGTGATCCCCTCTTTCGAGCCCAGGTTTACGATGGCTGCCTGCGACGTCTGCGCCAGCATGTGAGGTACAAACAGATGCTGTAGCGTCACCGCTGAGAGCAAATTCGTCTGCAGATGGTTCCGCCATGCCGCAGGCGGATCCCACGGCCCTGCACCTGTATTTACCCCCGCATTGTTTACCAGCAGGGCAACCTCATCGAATGCCTCCGCTGTTCGCGCGTAAAACCGCTGCAGATCGTCTTCACGGGAAACATCCCCGACGGTACAGAGCGTTTCTGTTTTCAGCTCTTTTACCAGCAATTCCAGCGCGGCCTTATCGCGATCGAACAGGCTCAGGCGCATACCTTCTTCTGAAAAGCGACGCGCCATCGCCGCGCCGATCCCGCGGGCCGCGCCGGTAATCACGGCTACGCGGCCTTTGGAAATCACTGAGTCACTCATTTTTGCCTCCTTTGGCACAGAGAACGGATGAACACATAAACAAGATCCCGCCCGCCGCAAGTGCGGCACCGACCCAGCCGGTGGATGCCCAGCCCGCGCCTGCAGCAATAGCGAAACCGCCAAGCGAAGCGCCGATGGCGTTAGAGATATTAAAGGCGCTGTGATTCAGCGAAGCGGCCAGGGTCTGGGCATTGCTGGCAACGGACATCAGTCGGCTTTGCAGCGCGGGGACCAGGGCAAAACCGTTGCCGAGTAAGAAGAGCGCCAGCATCACGGCCCACTTCCACTCCGCCACCAGCGCAAATAGCATCAGGCAAAGCACGTTCCACACCAGCATGATAAAAATCGCCGGAACCAGCGCACGGTCGGCCATCCAGCCTCCGAGGATATTCCCGCAGACCATGCCAATTCCCCAGAGGATAAGCACGCCGGGAACCTGTGCCAGAGAGAAGCCGCTCAGCTCGGTAAGCGTGGGGGTGATATAGCTGTAAACGGCCAGCATCCCGCCAAAACCTACAGAGGCCACCGCCAGGGTCAGCCAGACCTGCGGGTTCGCCAGCGCGCTCAACTCGGTCAGGGGAGACGCGTTTTTATTGCCGGGCGTGGCGGGAACAAACAGCATCACCATCACGGCGGTGAGTACCGCGCCCAGCGAGACAAAGACAAAGGCCGTGCGCCAGCCCATATGCTGACCCAGCCAGGTCATCGCAGGTACGCCCGCGACGTTGGCCGCCGCCAGCCCCAGCATCACGTAGCCGATAAACTGCGTGCGTCGTGATGCCGGCACCATCATGGCGGCGGTCAACCCCGCCACGCCATACCAGGCCCCGTGTGGCAGGCCGGACAGAAACCGGAAGAGCAGCAGAGAGGAGTAGCTCCAGGCCGCCGCGCTGGCGGCGTAGCCCAGAATCACCATCAGCAGCAAAACCAGCAGCAGGGTTTTGCGCGACGCTCTCGCACCCAGCACGGCTATCGCCGGGGCACCCACCACCACGCCGATCGCATAGGCGCTGATATACTGGCCTGCAACGGGAATGGACACCTGCGTCGCATCGGCCAGCATCGGCAGCAGGCTCATGGTGGCGAATTCGCCGGTACCGATAAATAACCCGCCGATAGCCAAAGTGAGGACGGCGGCGAAAAGCCTTGTCGACTGGCCTGTCGGAACGGACATAGAGAGAAAAGACACAATAATTTCCTGAAAAGAAGCGGCGTCAGCGGCTCAGCACGATATTACCGATTGCAGACAATTGTTGAATAAAACTAAAATTAACACGTCATTCACTGCTAATTATTGAGTGAAAATTGACGAACCAGTGAAACCGTTTCAACAATACGCCGGAGGCCTTGATGCCCGTTCGCCCCGTTATGCGCCTGTCCCGTAGCGATCTGACCGATCTGAATGCGTTCCGGGCCGTGGAACGCCTGCGCAGCTTTACCCAGGCTGCGGTGGAACTGGGGATCACCACATCCGCACTGAGCCATGCGGTGCGCAATCTTGAAACGCGTCTTGGGGTAAGGTTGCTCAACCGGACCAGCAGAACGGTATCGCCGACGGAAGCCGGAGCCAGGCTGGCCGAGCGGCTAAACGTCGGCTTTGCCGAAATCAGCGAGGCGCTGGATGACATCAACGCCTTTCGCGAGCGGCCCGTCGGGCGTATCCGCCTGAATGTCCTGCATGACGGCGCACGGCTGGTGATCGGCCCGCATTTACCCGCCTTTCTGAAGCGCTACCCGGAGGTGCAGGTGGATATCACCGTCGATGATCGAATGGTGGATATCGTGGCGGAAGGCTTTGACGCGGGGATCCGCTATGGCGGCACGGTCCCGGAAGATTACGTCGCGGTGAAGCTTGGCCGGGAACTAAAATGGGTGGCGGTGGCCTCACCTCGCTACCTGTATCACCATCAGACCCCCGTGCTCCCGGAAGATCTGCTTTCTCACTCCTGTATCCAGATCCGCACCGGCGCGGGCGTGATCTACAAATGGGAGTTTCGTAAAGGCGAAGCGTACCGTGAAATTGACGTGCCGGGACAGGTCTGCGTCGGCGATACCATTACCGGGATCGATCTGGCCCTGGCCGATGTGGGTATTACCTACTGTCCGGAAAAACGCGTGGAAAAACAGCTACAAAGCGGCGAACTTCGGGTTGTTCTGCCCGACTGGTCCCCGACGGAACCGGCGATGTACCTCTACTATCCCGGCCACCGCAATCCTCCGCCGGGCCTGAAAGAGCTGGCTGACGTCCTGCGGGAAAGTATGCGGGGCGACGGGGAATAGCCAAAAAGAAAGGGCGCCATTCGGCGCCCTTTGACTGTCTGTCAATCAGGTTACTGATATTCGCTCATCGGCACGCAGGAGCAGAACAGGTTGCGGTCGCCGTATACGTCGTCCAGGCGTTTCACCAGCGGCCAGTACTTGTTCGCCACGCCTGCCGGGAACACCGCCAGCTCGCGGGTGTAGGCGTGGGTCCAGTCGGACACCAGCTCGTTCTGGGTGTGCGGAGCGTTAACCAGCGGGTTGTCATCCAGCGGCCACTCGCCCTGCTGCACGCGATCGATCTCTGCGCGGATCGCCAGCATGGCATCGATAAAGCGATCCAGCTCCACCTTGCTCTCGGATTCGGTCGGTTCCACCATCAGGGTTCCGGCCACCGGGAAGGACATGGTCGGCGCGTGGAAGCCGTAGTCGATCAGACGCTTGGCAATATCCAGCTCGCTAATACCGGACTCTTCTTTCAGCGGACGAATATCAAGAATACATTCGTGCGCCACGCGGCCATCGCGTCCGGTGTAGAGCACCGGATAGGCCGCTTTCAGACGGGTCGCAATATAGTTAGCGTTAAGGATCGCCGTCTGGCTCGCCTGCTTCAGCCCTTCAGCGCCCATCATGCGGATATACATCCAGCTGATGGGCAGAATGGAGGCGCTGCCGAACGGTGCAGCGGAGACCGCGCCCTGACGGGTCAGCATCCCTTCTATCTGCACCACGCTGTGGCCCGGCACAAACGGGGCCAGGTGCGCTTTGACGCCAATCGGTCCCATACCCGGACCGCCGCCGCCGTGCGGAATGCAGAAGGTTTTGTGCAGGTTAAGGTGCGACACGTCCGCGCCAATAAAGCCCGGCGAAGTAATGCCGACCTGAGCGTTCATATTGGCCCCGTCGAGGTATACCTGACCGCCGAACTGGTGGACGACGTCGCACACTTCACGGATGGTCTCTTCATACACGCCGTGGGTCGACGGATAGGTAACCATAATGCAGGAGAGGTTCTCGCCCGCCTGTTCCGCCTTCGCGCGCAGATCGGCCAGATCGATATTGCCGTTCTTGTCACAGGCCACGACCACCACCTGCATCCCCGCCATCTGTGCGGAAGCCGGGTTGGTACCGTGAGCGGAACTCGGGATCAGGCAGATATCACGATGGCCGTCGTTGCGGCTCTCATGATAGTGGCGGATCGCCAGCAGACCGGCGTATTCACCCTGCGCGCCGGAGTTCGGCTGCATACAGAGCGCGTCGTAACCGGTGAGTTTGACCAGCCAGTCGGAGAGCTGACCGATCATCTGATGGTAGCCTTCGGCCTGATCGGCCGGACAGAACGGATGCAGCTCGGCAAATTCCGGCCAGGTGATCGGGATCATCTCGACGGCGGCGTTCAGCTTCATGGTGCAGGAGCCGAGCGGGATCATCGCCTGATTCAGGGCCAGATCTTTGCGCTCCAGGCTGTGCATATAGCGCATCATCTCGGTTTCGCTATGGTAGCGGTTAAAGACCGGATGCGAGAGGATCGCGTCATCGCGCAGCATGGCCGCCGGAATAGCGCGGCTGTCGTGGGCGACATTTTTGTCCAGGCTATCGATATCCAGGCCGTGATCGTCGCCGATCAGCACGCTGAACAGCTGCAGCACGTCTTCGCGGGTCGTCGCTTCATCGAGAGTCATACCAACGGCGCCCAGGATATCGCTGCGCAGGTTGATCTCTGTAGCTGTAGCGCGCGCCAGCACGGCGGCTTTGTCCGCCACTTCCACGCACAGGGTGTCGAAGTAGTGAGCGTGGCGCAGTTTCAGGCCTTTCTGCTGCAGACCGCTGGCGAGAATATCGGTCAATCGGTGGATACGCCCGGCAATACGCTTCAGGCCAACCGGGCCGTGATAGACCGCGTACAGGCTGGCGATATTGGCCAGCAGCACCTGAGAAGTACAGATGTTGGAGTTGGCTTTCTCGCGGCGGATATGCTGCTCGCGGGTCTGCATCGCCATACGCAGGGCGGTATTGCCCGCCGCGTCTTTGGAGACGCCGATAATACGGCCCGGCATGGAGCGTTTAAATTCATCTTTTGCGGCAAAGAAGGCCGCGTGCGGACCGCCGTAGCCCATCGGTACGCCGAAGCGCTGGGCGGAGCCGAACACGATATCCGCGCCCTGTTTTCCCGGCGCGGTCAGCAGCACCAGCGCCATAAAATCGGCCGCCACGCTGACGACAATTTTGCGGGATTTCAGCTCGCTGATAAGCGCGCTGTAGTCGTGTACTTCACCGGTGGTACCGACCTGCTGAAGCAGCACGCCGAAGACATCCTGGTGATCCAGCACTTTATCGGCTTCATCAACGATCACCTCAAAACCGAACGTTTCCGCACGGGTACGCACCACGTCCAGAGTCTGAGGATGAATATCGGCCGCGACAAAGAAGCGGTTGGCGTTTTTCAGTTTGCTGACGCGCTTCGCCATCGCCATGGCTTCTGCACCGGCGGTCGCTTCGTCCAGCAGCGAGGCGGAGGCGATATCCAGACCGGTCAGATCCAGAGTCACCTGCTGGAAGTTAAGCAGGGATTCCAGACGGCCCTGAGAGACTTCCGGCTGATACGGCGTATAGGCGGTGTACCAGCCCGGGTTTTCCAGCATATTGCGCAGGATCACCGGCGGCAGCTGCACGGCGGTGTAGCCCATACCAATATAGGATTTAAAGCGTTTGTTGCGGCTGGCAATGGCTTTCAGCTCCGCCAGCGCGGCGTATTCTGTGGTCGCATCGCCCACCTGCGGCGGGGTTGCGAGCTGGATATCCTGCGGCACAATCTGGCCGATCAGGGCATCCAGGGAGTCGGCGCCAACCGTTTTCAGCATCTCTTGCTGCTGCTGTGCATCCGGGCCGATATGACGATCGATAAAGGCACCGCGGTGTTCAAGCTGGCTTAACGTCTGAGTCATGAGGGAGGTTTCCTGAGAGAGTGATGATTCCCCCTCCCGCAGGAGAGGGAGAACAGCGGAATAACTTATTCGTCTTCCAGCAGGGCGCCGTAGGCGTCAGCATCCAGCAGCGCATCGATTTCCGATTCGTCGCTGGCTTTGATTTTCAGGATCCAGCCGTCGCCGTAGGGTTCGCTGTTGACCAGCTCAGGCGAAGTCTGCAGCTCTTCGTTCACTTCCACGATCTCGCCGCTGATAGGGGCATAGATATCGGAAGCGGCTTTGACCGATTCGGCCACCGCGCAGTCGTCACCCGCGCCTACGACGGTGCCCACTTCAGGCAGGTCGACAAACACCATATCGCCCAGCAGTTCCTGCGCGTGTTCGGTGATCCCCACGGTCCAGATACCGTCGGCTTCTTTGCGCAGCCACTCGTGTTCGCGGCTGTATTTCAGTTCGTTAGGTACGTTGCTCATCATTCAATCTCCAGAAAAAAGAATCAGGCGACGGCTTTACCGGCGCGCACAAAAACAGGTTTGGTCACCTTAACCGGCATTTCGCGGTTACGGATCTGAACGATGGCCGTGTCACCAATACCCGCAGGAACACGTGCCAAAGCAATACTGTAGCCGAGGGTTGGTGAGAAGGTGCCGCTGGTGATGGTCCCTTCCTGCGCGTTACCCCCCGCATCGGTAAAGCGAACCGGCAGCTCGCCGCGCAGAACGCCTTTTTCCGTCATCACCAGGCCTACCAGCTGTTCGGTGCCTTTAGCGCGCTGCGCTTCCAGCGCCTCGCGGCCAATAAAGTCACGGTCGGCAGGTTCCCAGGCGATGGTCCAGCCCATATTCGCCGCCAGCGGAGACACGCCTTCGTCCATATCCTGACCGTAAAGATTCATGCCCGATTCCAGACGCAGGGTATCGCGTGCGCCCAGACCGCAAGGCTTGACGCCTGCCGCCAGCAGCCCGCGCCAGAAATCCGCCGCTTTCTCATTTGGCATGGCAATTTCATAGCCCGCCTCACCGGTATAGCCGGTGGTGGCAATAAACAGGTCATCCGCCTCAACGCCGAAGAAGGGCTTCATGCCTTCAACCGCTGCGCGCTGCGCGTCGCTGAACAGGGTGGCCGCTTTGGCTTTTGCATTCGGTCCCTGCACGGCGATAAGCGACAGGTCATCACGCTCGGTGATTTCAATCGCGAAGGGCTCGGCCTGCTGAGTAATCCAGGCGAGGTCTTTTTCACGGGTGGCGGAGTTAACAACAAGGCGGAAGAAATCATCGGAGAAGAAGTAGACGATCAGGTCATCAATCACGCCACCTGATGCATTCAGCATCCCGGTGTAGAGCGCCTTGCCGGTCTGGGTGAGTTTCGCCACGTCGTTCGCCAGCAGATAGCGCAGAAACTCGCGGGTGCGGCTGCCGCGCAGATCGACGATGGTCATATGCGACACATCGAACATCCCGGCATCGGTGCGCACCGCGTGATGTTCATCAATCTGCGAGCCATAATGCAGCGGCATCATCCAGCCATGGAAGTCCACCATGCGTGCGCCGCAGGCGTTGTGTTGTTCGAACAGGGGCGTCTGTTGAGCCATCTTATCCTCATTAGAAGTCAGCGGAGCCATGCGGTTTTCAGGGCGAAAAACGCACCACCTAACCCGGCGTCGATGCGGCTTTTCGGCACCGGCGCAAACGTTCTCTTTTGCCTGAACTTACCACCGAAAAACGCATTTAACCATAAGGAAAAATGGGTCATCACATTAGCTTATGGACAAAAACGGGCAGATTGCCAACAGAAGAAAAAACCACGATTTAGCGTAAAGGATAGTGATTAAAACAGGTAAAAGACATACCTCACCGAGCGCAGCGGCATTTTATCGGGAAACAGAGGCCAAATTCCCGTAATGCAAAAAACGCCAAATTAGAAAATCTAATCCGAAAAATGTGGTGAAATTAGAATAATTCAAACGAGGAGAAGCACCCGGCCACAGGGGCCGGGAGAGGAAAGTGTGACGGAGTTAACGTAACCAGTCGGGGAGGTCGTTCAGGCCCATCGCCTGACGAATAAGCTGGGGTTTGACCCCCGGCAGCGTATCGGCCAGCTTCAGGCCCACATCACGCAGCAGCTTCAGACCAGGGTTATCGCCCGCAAACAGATTGCGGAAACCCTGCATCCCGGCCAGCATGACGGCCGCGCTGTGCTTACGGCTGCGCTCGTAGCGACGCAGATAGAGATGCTGACCAATATCTTTGCCCTGACGATGCAGACGACGCAGTTCATCAATCAGCTCAGCCGCATCCATAAAGCCGAGGTTAACCCCCTGCCCCGCCAGCGGATGGATGGTGTGGGCGGCGTCGCCCACCAGCGCCAGACGGTGTGCGGCAAACTGACGGGCGTAGCGTCCGGTCAGCGGGAAGAGTTGACGCTCGCTTTCGACCTGACACAGCCCCAGCCGGTTATCGAAGGCCACCGACAGCGCACGGTTAAATTCGTCTTCCGGCGCCTGCTGGAGACGTTCAGCCTCCTGCGGCGACAGGGACCAGACAATCGAGCAGAGATGCGGATCGCCAAGCGGCAGGAACGCGAGGATCCCGTCGCCGTGAAACGCCTGGCGCGCAACGGCCCCGTGCGGTTCGGCGGTGCGGATCGTCGCCACCAGGGCATGGTGCCGGTAATCCCAGAAGGTCAGCGGAATATCCGCCTTTTCGCGCAGCCAGGAGCGTGCGCCGTCGGCCCCCACCACCAGCCGGGCCGTCAGCATCGTGCCGTCTTTTAGGGTCAGGAACGCGTCGTTTTCACCCCAGGCCACCTGCTGCAGTTCAGCCGGTGCCAGCAGGGTGACATCCGCACAGCTTTGCGCTTTCTGCCACAGGGCGCTATGGATCACGGCGTTTTCCACAATATGACCAAGATGGCTGTAGCCCATGCTCTCATCGTTAAACGCAATGCGGCCAAAGCTGTCTTTTTCCCACACTTCCATACCGTGATAGCAGCTGGCGCGCTGGGCCACAATAGTTGACCAGACGCCAAGATGCGTCAGCAGCTTTTCGCTGGCACCATTAATGGCGGAAACCCGCAGCGCCGGAGGCGCATCGGCGGCCAGCGGCTGCGGTGGATGCTGCTCCAGTACGGCAACGCGCAGCCCGCTTCCCTGTAACCCGCAGGCCACGGCCAGACCGACCATGCCACCGCCTACAATCGCCACATCAACACTTTGCACTGTTTGTTTACTCCTTCGCGCCTGCTATAGCAGGCTTAACGCGCCACCCAACCCAGGGTGCGCTGCGCCAGCACATTACGTGCCGGGGTAAATAATTCCATCGCCATCAATCCGACGTTGCGCCCGGCCACCAGCGGCGCCCAGCGGTTAGCGAAGAGATGCACTAAGCCATCCGTCACGCCAATCGTCGCGGCTTTATCCGCATCGCGACGTTGACGATAGCGGCACAGCACCGGCCATGCGCCAGGATCTTCGGCATTCTGCCAGGCCGCCGTCAGGGTTTCCGCCAGGCTCATCACATCGCGCATTCCCAGATTAAAACCCTGCCCGGCAATGGGATGCAGAGTCTGGGCGGCATTGCCGACCAGCACCGTGCGATGGGTAATATTGCTGTCTGCGGTGGTCAGCGCCAGCGGATAGACCGTTCGCTTCCCGCTGTGGACGATGCGCCCAAGCCGCCAGCCAAACGCCTGCTGGAGCTGCTGGCTGAAAACCGCGTCAGACCAGCCCAGCACCGCGTCCCGTTGCTCCCGGGCATGGCACCACACCAGCGAGCAGCGCCCGTCTGACATCGGTAGCATCGCCAGCGGACCGTGTTCGGTAAAGCGCTCGAAGGCGCGTCCGTTATGGGGCAGCGCGGTAGTGACGTTGGCAATTGCCGCCACCTGCTGGTAATCGCTCTGCTGCCAGCGGATCCCGCAGGCGCTGCCGAGCGCAGAGCCGGTGCCGTCGGCGGCAACCACCAGCGCGCCGTCAATGCGCGTGCCGTCTTCCAGCTCGACCTGTACCTGCTCCTGCGTTCTGTGGACGCGGGCAACCCGAGCCGGACAGTGCAGGGTTACGCCGGGCGCACGCCGCAGGCGGGCAAACAGCCGCTGCCCGACATCGTGCAGCTCAACTACCTGGCCCAGCGCATCAATTTGGTAGTCGGCGGCGGCCAGGGTGACAAAACCGGCGTGGCCGCGATCGCTGACGTGAACCGTTTTAATGGCCGTGGCGCAGTCAGCCAGCGCCTGCCAGACGCCAATCCGCGCCAGCTGCTGGCAGGTGCCCTGCGCCAGCGCAATCGCGCGGGCGTCAAACCCCGGATGCCCCTGGGATTCCGGAGCCGCCGCTTCAATCAAGTGTACCGGCAGCGCGCCACGCGTCAGCTGTGAGATAGCCAGGGCGAGGGTCGCGCCGACCATACCGCCGCCAACGATAATGACGCCGTTCACTGCCGCGCCGCTGCCATCAGCGCCTCGATATCGTCCGCCGTTTTTACCACGCTGGCGGTGAGGTTCTCGTTGCCGGCTTTGGTGATCACAATGTCATCTTCGATACGAATACCGATGCCGCGATACTGAGCGGGCACGTCCGCATCCGGCGCAATATAGAGGCCCGGCTCGACGGTCAGGACCATGCCTGGCTCAAGCGGCCGCGAGCGATCCACGCCGTAGGCACCGACATCGTGAACGTCCAGCCCCAGCCAGTGGCTCAGGCCGTGCATAAAGAACGGGCGATGAGCGCCTTCGGTAATGAGTTGCTCCACGTCACCCTGCAGAATGCCGAGTTTCACCAGCCCGCGAATCATGACGCGCACGATGTCGCCGGTCACTTCCTGAATGGAGGTGCCTGGGCGATAGAGCCTCAGCGCCGTCTCCAGAGATTCCAGGACAATGTCATAGATCTCCCGCTGGGCAGGCGTGAATTTGCCGTTGACCGGGAAGGTACGGGTAATATCGCCCGCGTAGCCCTGATACTCGCATCCGGCGTCGATCAGGACCAGATCGCCATCGCGCAGCGGACTCTCATTCTCAGTGTAGTGAAGAATGCAGCCATTCTCACCGCCGCCAACGATGGTGTTATAGGAGGGAAAACGCGCGCCGTGGCGGTTAAATTCGTGGTGGATTTCGCCTTCCAGCTGGTATTCGAACATACCGGGACGGCAGGTCTGCATCGCCCGCGTATGTCCGAGGGCACTGATTTCACCGGCGCGGCGCATTAATGTCAGCTCTTCCGACGACTTAAACAGGCGCATATCGTGCACCCGCGGCCGCCAGTCGGTGATGGAGGCTGGCGCACGCAGATTCTGGCGGCTGCCTTTACGCAGTTTATCCAGCGCGGCAAAAACAATTTCATCGGCAAAGGCGTACTCGCCCTGGGCGTGATACACCGTGTCGAGGCCGTTCAGCAGCTGATGCAGCTGCTCGTCGATTTCGCCCCAGGCCAGCGCCCGGTCGACGCCCAGTTTTTCCGGCGCGGCCTGCTGGCCCAGACGGCGGCCAAACCAGATTTCAGCGGTCAGATCGCGGACCCGGTTAAACAGCACGCTGTGGTTGTGGGTGTCATCACTTTTAATCAGCACCAGCACCGCTTCCGGCTCGTTGAAGCCGGTGAAATACCAGAAATCGCTGTTCTGTCGATAAGGATATTCGCTGTCGTTGCTGCGCGTCGCTTCCGGCGCGGCAAAGATCAGCGCCGCGCTACCCGGCGACATCGTTGCCAGCAGAGCCTGGCGACGGCGAAGAAATACTTGCTGTGTCATGACACCTCCTTAAAAACGCTGTGTCGGCGAAGTCAGTATTAATGCAATGTCGGTTTGCGCACTTCCGGTGCGGTCGGCTGCTGGCGGGTAAAGGTGTCGTGGCAGAGCAGCGCCGCAACGCGGACGTACTCGATAATCTCTTCCAGCGACATCTCCAGCTCTTCCTTATCGTCTTCTTCGTCATAGCCCAGCTGGGCGATATTACGCAGATCGTCGATGGCTTCTCCGGCTTCGCCGGTCACCTTGTCGAGCTTCGGCTGGGTCACACCCAGGCCAAGCAGGAAGTGATTTACCCAGCCGGCCAGCGCATCGGCGCGTTCAAAGACGCTGACGTCGTCGCCATCGGGCATATACAGCTGGAACAGAAAACCGTCGTCTTCCAGCGAGTCGCCGGTGACGGTGTGCATTTTACGCAGGGCTTCCGCCAGCTCGTGGCCGAAGGCCAGCCCTTCGTTGGTCAGGTCGTGCAGAAGCGGCTGCCAGCTGCTGTCGTTGTTGCCGCCACAAAGCATCCCGCTGATCAGACCGTGCATTTCGGCAGGCGTTAAGCCGATGCCCTGTTGGTTCAGTAACTGGTTTACATCAATGTAACCAGGCATTTCATTCTGTTTAGACATGCGCATTCGTCGTCGTTGGGAGGAATATCGTGATATGCTACCACTTTGAGCCCTGGTGATACCAGAAAAGGGCTTGTATCTACGAACCATGATAGATATAGTGTCGCCCCTTCGCGGACCCAGGTCAGGGCGCGAGGGTAGCGCAGTCAATCAGCAGGAAGGTGGCATGTCTGCACAACCCGTCGATATCCAAATTTTTGGCCGTTCACTGCGAGTGAATTGCCCGCCTGAACAAACGGATGCGTTAAATCAGGCAGCTGAGGATCTGAATCAGCGGTTGCAAGATCTGAAAGTTCGCACTAGAGTCACAAATACTGAGCAGCTGGTGTTCATTGCCGCACTGAACATAAGTTACGAGCTGGCTCAGGAAAAGGCAAAAACCCGGGATTACGCCGCCGATATGGAGCAGCGCATTCGGATGCTACAGCAGACCATTGAGCAGGCATTGCTTGACCAGGGTCGCATATCCGAGAGAACGGGGCCGAAGTTTGAATAACACTTTATGATCGCCTGTGGTAGAGTGGTCGTGAAGCAAAAATTTCTCTGAGATGTTCGCAAGCGGGCCAGTCCCCTGAGCCGATATTTCATACCAACAGAATGTGGCGCTCCACGGTTGGTGAGCATGCTCGGTCCGTCCGAGAAGCCTTAAAACTGTGACGACGCATTCACCTTGAACCAAGGGTTCAAGGGTTACAGCCAGCGGCGGCATCTCGGAGATTCCCTCTTTTTACGTCTACCATGACACAATTCCCTGAAGTACCCTCCTCACGACAGCAAATACGGCAGCTTATCCGCCAGCGTCGTCATGCGCTGACGCCCGAAGAGCAACGCCATTTTGCCGACCAGGCCGCCGCCCGCATGATGGCGTATCCGCCAGTAGTGATGGCCACAAGCGTCGCCCTGTTTCTCTCTTTTGACGGCGAGCTCGACACCCGCCCGCTGATAGAACAGCTGTGGCGAGCCGGTAAACGCCTCTATCTGCCGGTATTGCACCCTTTTAGCCCCGGTAATCTGCTGTTTCTGCACTACCATCCGCAAAGCGAACTGGTGGTCAATCGCCTGAAAATCCACGAGCCGCGCCTCGACGTGCGTGACGTGCTGCCGCTGAGCGATCTGGACGTGCTGATTACGCCGCTGGTCGCCTTCGATGTTCAGGGACAGCGTCTGGGCATGGGGGGAGGTTTTTACGATCGCACACTGCAGAACTGGCAGCGCTATGGCGTGCAGCCGGTGGGCTACGCCCATGATTGTCAGCAGGTGGATGCGCTGCCGGTGGAGCAGTGGGATATTCCACTGCCGGCAGTGGTGACGCCGTCAAAGGTCTGGCGCTGGTAAGCGGTTCCCTCCCCTTGCGGAGAGGGAGAAAACCAAATCAGTAAAGCAGACGTGCGCGGATGGTACCCGGGATCGCCTTCATGCTCTGCAACGCTTTCTGCGCCACATCTTCTTCCGCTTCGATATCGATAACCACATAGCCCATCTGCGGCGTAGTCTGCAGATACTGCGCTGCAATGTTGATGCCCTGTGCGGCAAAGATCTGGTTAATCGCCGTCAGCACGCCCGGACGGTTTTCGTGGATGTGCAGCAGACGACGACCGCCATGCAGCGGCAGGGACACTTCCGGGAAGTTCACTGCCGATAGCGTAGAACCGTTATCGGAATACTTAGCCAGTTTACCCGCCACTTCGAGGCCGATATTTTCCTGCGCTTCCTGGGTGGAACCGCCGATATGCGGCGTCAGCAGGACGTTATCAAACTCGCTCAGCGGAGAGATAAAGGGCTCGGCGTTGGTCGCCGGTTCGGTCGGGAAGACGTCGATCGCCGCGCCCGCCAGATGCTTACGCGCCAGCGCATCGCACAGGGCCGGAATATCCACCACGGTACCGCGTGCGGCGTTGATCAGCAGAGAACCCGGCTTCATCAGGGCCATCTCTTCCGCGCCCATCATGTTTTTGGTGGAGGCATTTTCCGGCACGTGGAGGCTGACCACGTCGCTCATGTTCAGCAGATCGGAGAGATGCTGTACCTGCGTCGCGTTGCCCAGCGGCAGCTTGCTTTCGATATCGTAGAAGAAGACGTGCATCCCCAGCGATTCCGCCAGAATCCCCAGCTGGGTGCCGATATGGCCGTAGCCGATAATCCCCAGTTTTTTACCACGGGCTTCATAGCTGCCGGAAGCCAGCTTGTTCCAGATACCACGGTGCGCCTTGGCGTTGGCTTCCGGAATGCCGCGCAGCAGCAGGAGCAGTTCGCCAATCACCAGCTCAGCCACGGAGCGGGTATTGGAGAACGGAGCGTTAAAGACCGGCACGCCACGTTTTGCCGCCGCAGCGAGATCGACCTGGTTGGTACCGATACAGAAGCAGCCTACCGCCACCAGTTTTTCTGCGGCAGCCAGTACTTCTTCAGTCAGGTTAGTGCGGGATCGCAGGCCGATAAAATGGGCATCACGGATCGACTCTTTCAGCTGCTCCGTGTCGAGCGCGCCTTTATGAAATTCGATATTGGTGTAACCTGCCGCACGAAGGTTATCCAGCGCTTTCTGGTGCACGCCTTCGACCAGCAGAAACTTAATTTTGTCTTTTTCCAGTGATACCTTTGCCATTTCCCCGACCCTGTTTTTGTCTTGTCTGATGTTGTGTCGGACTTAAGTCCGTCCAGTCAACATATCAAAAAAAACTATTGCAGCAATATGAACGTTTGCGTCAACAACCTGAAGAGATGTCATTCAGCGGGAAATGCCAGAGTAAAATACTGATAAGCGCCTGTGTGCTGGCAGGATCGCCAGAACAGACGCCTTAACGTGACACAAGTCACCAAAATTGCCGTCTGCAGATTTTTTTAACGGGGAGAGGCTTCTCCCCGTCAGATCATTTCACGATAGTTTTCACGCCGTCGGCGGTGCCGATCAGCGCTACGTCCGCGCCGCGTCGGGCAAACAGGCCCACGGTCACCACGCCAGGAAGCGCGTTGATCGCATCTTCCATCGCAATCGGATTAAGGATTTCCATACCGTACACATCGAGGATGATATTGCCGTTATCGGTGGTCACACCCTGGCGATACTCCGGACGACCACCCAGCTTCACCAGCTCGCGTGCGACAGCGCTGCGCGCCATCGGGATCACTTCAACCGGCAGCGGGAAGGTGCCGAGGATTGGTACCTGCTTGGAGGCATCGGCGATACAGATAAACTTATCCGCCACCGAAGCGATGATCTTTTCACGCGTCAGGGCAGCGCCGCCGCCTTTGATCATCTGCATCTGGTCGTTGATCTCATCCGCGCCGTCAACGTAGATCCCCAGTCTGTCCACCTCGTTGAGGTCGAACACGGTAATGCCGAGGCTCTTGAGTTTGGCGGTAGAGGCGTCAGAGCTGGAAACCGCCCCTTCGATCTGGCCTTTCATGGTGCCCAGCGCGTCAATAAAGTGCGCGGCGGTCGAGCCTGTCCCTACCCCAACGATGGTGCCCGGCTTAACGTAGTCCAGAGCCGCCCAGCCCACCGCTTTTTTCAGTTCATCCTGCGTCATGGTTTTTGCCTGTGATGTGAAAACTCATGCCGTATTATAAGGCATCGACGGGTGAAATGTCCCTGTGACCCCCGTCACATTCCAGAGAGTCATATTTTCGTCTGTACCTCACGGGGTTTTATGTCATAGTGCTGGATAAGCAAAAATAATGGAGCCAGCCAGAGCAATGAAACGTCCGGACTACAGAACACTACAGGCGCTGGATGCGGTGATCCGCGAACGCGGGTTTGAGCGCGCCGCGCAGAAACTGTGTATTACCCAGTCCGCCGTCTCGCAGCGTATTAAACAGCTGGAAAATATGTTCGGCCAGCCGCTACTGGTGCGTACCGTGCCGCCGCGCCCGACAGAACAGGGGCAGAAACTCCTCGCCCTGCTGCGCCAGGTTGAGCTGCTGGAAGAGGAGTGGCTCGGCGATGAACAAACCGGCTCTACCCCGCTGCTGCTCTCGCTGGCGGTCAACGCCGACAGTCTGGCAACCTGGCTGCTACCCGCGCTGGCAACGGTTCTTTCCGACTCCCCTATTCGCCTGAATTTACAGGTGGAGGATGAAACCCGCACCCAGGAGCGTCTGCGCCGGGGTGAAGTGGTGGGTGCCGTCAGTATCCAGCCCCAGGCGCTGCCAAGCTGCCTTGTGGATCAGCTGGGCGCGCTCGACTACCTGTTTGTTGCGTCAAAAGATTTTGCCGCACGCTATTTCCCCAACGGGGTGACCCGCGCCGCGCTGTTGAAAGCACCCGCGGTGGCGTTCGACCATCTCGATGATATGCACCAGGCCTTTTTACAGCAGTACTTCGACCTGCCGCCGGGCAGCGTGCCCTGCCATATCGTGAACTCATCGGAAGCCTTCGTGCAGCTGGCGCGCCAGAGCACGACCTGCTGTATGATCCCGCATCTGCAAATTGAGAGAGAGCTGGCTTCAGGTGAGCTTGTCGACCTGACACCAGGGCTGCTTCAGCGCCGGATGCTCTACTGGCACCGCTTTGCGCCGGAAAGTCGGATGATGCGCAACGTAACGGAAGCGCTGCTGGAATATGGGCACAGAGTGCTGAGACAGGACTAAAAAAATGGCCCTCACGAAGAGGGCCATCAGATTACTGCGCTGCCGCCTGCGGTGGCGCAGACTCCAGCTGGAACACCACATCAACCTGATCGTCAAACTGAATCGTCGGCTGCTCGTAGGTCTGCTGGGCGTCCGCCGGTGCGGCTTCGGCCTTCATCATGCGGACCATCGGGCCTGGCTGATAGTTCGAGACATGGTAGCGAACGCTGTAAACCGGTCCCAGCTTGCTGCCAAAACCGGCCGCCAGCTGCTGCGCCTGATGGACAGCATCATCAATCGCTGCCTTCCGCGCCTTATCTTTATAGGCTTCCGGTTGCGCAACGCCTAATGACACCGCGCGGATTTCATTCAGCCCCGCTTTTAACGCCCCGTCGAGCAGCGCATTTAGCTTATCCAGCTCGCGCACCGTCACCTCGACCGTACGCACCGCACGGTAACCTTTCAGAATACTTTTGCCATTCTGGTAGTCGTAATCTGCCTGGGTACGCAAATTAGCCGCACCAATGTCTTTACGCGCCACGCCGTTTTTTTCAAGGAACGTCATATACTGCGCGACTCTGTCATCCGCCTGTTTCTTGGCGGAGGCCGCGTCTTTCGCCGCGACGTTCACTTCAATCGCCAGGGTGGCAATATCCGGTACGGCATCCACGCTCGCTGTGCCAGAAGTCACGATATGCGGGCCGTCCGGCAATTCGCTTGCCAGGGCCGGGACGCTGCTAAGTCCTACCAGGGCCGCAAGGGCCATCACTTTGAACTTCACTGTCGCACCTCCCTTAATGATGATTCACCCGCGATACGGGCTATGCCAGCAAGCTTAGCTATTCCGGGGTGAATGTCCATCAGACAAGGCTTAGTTCAGCAGCGCGCTAAGATGCGCAACCCCTTCTTTTGCCAGCTGAAAAGCGATAAACCACATCACAGCACCTACAAGGAAATTAATGATCCGCTGAGCCTTTGCGGTACGCAAACGCGGGGCCAGCCAGGCCGCCAGCAGCGCCAGGCCGAAGAACCACAGGAAGGAGGCGCTGACCGTACCCAGCGCAAACCAGCGCCTTGGCTCGACGTCCAGCTGCCCGCCGAGGCTGCCCAGCACCACAAAGGTATCGAGATAAACGTGGGGATTAAGCCAGGTCACGGCCAGCATGGTGACGATGATTTTCCAGCGTCCCTGCTGCGCAATCTCCGCCTCGGCCATCGCCAGCTGCTGGCTGAAGGCGGTTTTCAGCGCGCCAAAACCGTACCATAGCAGAAAAGCGACGCCGCCCCAGGTCACCAGCGCCAGCAGCCACGGGGACTGCATCAGCAATGCGCTGCCGCCGAAGATCCCGCCGACGATCAGCACCATATCGCTCAGCGCACAGAGAAAGGCGATCATAATGTGGTACTGGCGGCGAATGCCCTGGTTCATCACAAAGGCATTTTGCGGGCCGAGGGGCAGGATCAAAGCAGCACCAAGCACAACCCCTTGAAAATAATAAGATAACACGGAAAACTCTCTCGCTATGTGGTGATGGATGCCGACTATAGCGCGAGAAAATTATTAGCGGAAATTGATAATATTAATCGGTAATAAGCTACGTTAATAATTGAGGGTAAAACAGGGGCCGCAGAAGCGGCCCCGGCAGGACTTACTCTTCCAGCGCCTCTTTGACACGCTTAAAATTCACGTCCATTTGCGGGTAGGGAAAGCTGATCTCGTTCGCATCGAAATCACGCTTGATGCGCTCCAGCACGTCCCAGTAGACGTTCTGCAGGTCGCCGCTTTTACTCCAGACGCGTACCACAAAGTTGATCGATGACGGACCCAGTTCGTTCAGGCGTACCGTTCTCTCGCGCTCTTTCAGAATGCGCTCGTCGGACTCGATAATCGCGGTCAGGAGCTGCTTCACCTTGTCGATATCAGAGTCATACGCCACGCCGATAATAAATTCGTTACGGCGCACCGGCTCGCGGGAGAAGTTAATGATATTCCCGGCGATAATCTTGCCGTTCGGCACCACCACGATACGACCATCCACCGTGCGCAGCGTCGTGGAGAAAATCTGCACCTGCAGCACCGTCCCGGCGATCCCACCGAGATCGACATACTCCCCGGCGCGGAACGGACGGAAGGTCACCAGCAGCACGCCCGCGGCAAGGTTAGAGAGCGAGCCCTGCAGCGCCAGACCAATCGCCAGACCGGCAGCACCGAGCACGGCAATGACCGAAGCCGTCTGCACGCCCACGCGTCCCAGGGCGGCGATCAGCGTAAAGGCGATAATACCGTAGCGCACCAGAGCGGAGAGAAAATCAGCCACGGTGGCATCAATCTGCCGGGATACCATCAGGCGATTCAGGGCACCGGAGACAATGCGCGCCACGATCATCCCCACGATGATAATAACGACGGCCGCCACGATATTGACCGCATAGCTCAGCAGCAACGCCTGGTTACGTACCAGCCACGAGCCTGCGTTGTTTATGCCATCAATGACATTAAGATCTTCCATTCCGATTTCCTTCTGTTTAGCCGGATAGCGACTTAAGGGTAAACAAAAAACCGCATAATGCCAAAAAGAAGGCATTACCAGTTGTTACCAGCCCCTTGAATTCCCAATAAAAAAGGCCCGCATTTCTGCAGGCCCTTTGGGCAATTCTCAGCGGAGAATTACAGTACGTCGACAGCGTTCAGCTCTTTGAACGCCTGCTCCAGACGGGTGATCATAGAGGTCTGAGCAGAGCGCAGCCATACGCGCGGATCGTAGTATTTTTTATTCGGCTGGTCGTCGCCTTTCGGGTTGCCCAGCTGGCCCTGAAGATAGGCTTCGTTTTCTTTGTAATAGTTCAGGATACCTTCCCATGTAGCCCACTGGGTATCGGTATCGATGTTCATTTTGATAACGCCATAGCTGACGGAATCTTTGATTTCCTGAGCGGTAGAACCGGAACCGCCGTGGAACACGAAGTTCAGGCTGTTGTGCGGCAGGTTATGTTTCTTGCAAACATATTCCTGAGAGTCGCGCAGGATAGTCGGGGTCAGCTTCACGTTACCCGGCTTGTACACGCCGTGTACGTTACCGAAGGAGGCCGCGATGGTGAAGCGCGGGCTGATCGCGTTCAGTTTGGTGTACGCGTAGTCAACGTCTTCCGGCTGAGTGTACAGAGCGGATGCGTCCATATGGCTGTTGTCCACGCCATCTTCTTCACCGCCGGTGCAGCCCAGTTCGATTTCCAGAGTCATGCCAATTTTGGCCATGCGCGCCAGGTATTTGGAGCAGATTTCGATGTTCTCTTCCAGAGACTCTTCAGACAGGTCGATCATATGAGAAGAGAACAGCGGTTTGCCGGTTGCGGCAAAGTGTTTTTCACCAGCGTCCAGCAGGCCGTCGATCCACGGCAGCAGTTTCTTCGCACAGTGGTCGGTATGCAGGATAACCGGCACACCGTAGTGTTCAGCCATCTGATGTACATGATGCGCGCCGGAGATAGCACCGAGGATTGCCGCACCCTGTGGAATATCGGTTTTCACGCCTTTACCGGCGATAAATGCAGCACCGCCGTTAGAGAACTGAACGATAACCGGCGCTTTAACTTTCGCTGCGGTTTCCAGTACGGCGTTGATGGAGTCGGAACCAACGCAGTTTACTGCCGGCAGTGCGAAGTTGTTTTCTTTAGCAACCTGGAACACTTTCTGAACGTCGTCACCAGTGATGACGCCCGGTTTTACGAAATCAAAAATTTTAGACATGTTGTCGTCCTGTATCTGTATCTTCGGCCGTTTAAAAGGGGTAGCGAGCCACGTAGCACGCTGAAAAACAGGCGGGTTTCCCCGCCTGGTAAACATTACTGCTTAGCGCGCTCTTCGAGCATAGCCACTGCCGGCAGAACTTTGCCTTCCACGAATTCGAGGAATGCGCCGCCACCGGTGGAGATGTAGGAGATTTTGTCAGCGATGCCGAACAGGTCAATCGCTGCCAGGGTGTCGCCACCACCAGCGATGGAGAAGGCGTCGCTGTCGGCGATCGCGTTCGCCACGATTTCGGTACCTTTACGGAAGTTCGGGAATTCGAACACGCCTACCGGACCGTTCCACAGGATAGTTTTGGCATTTTTCAGGATTTCAGCCAGTCGCTCTGCGGAAACATCACCCAGATCCAGGCTCTGCTCATCATCTTTGATTTCGCTGACCGGTTTCAGGGTCGCCGTGGCGGTTTCGGAGAACTCGGTTGCCACGCGCACGTCGGTCGGGACCGGGATATCGCAGATAGTCAGCAGACGTTTAGCTTCATCAACCAGATCCGCTTCGTACAGGGATTTACCTACGTTGTGGCCCTGTGCAGCGATAAAGGTGTTAGCGATACCGCCGCCAACGATCAGCTGGTCAGCGATTTTGGACAGGGAGTCCAGCACGGTCAGTTTGGTGGAGACTTTAGAACCACCCACGATAGCCACCATCGGACGTGCAGGCTCTTTCAGGGCTTTGCCCAGCGCTTCCAGCTCATCGGCCAGCAGCGGACCCGCACAGGCGACAGCGGCAAATTTGCCTACGCCGTGGGTGGACGCCTGCGCACGGTGCGCGGTACCGAAAGCATCCATCACGTATACGTCGCACAGGGCAGCGTATTTTTTGGAAAGAGCTTCGTCGTCTTTCTTCTCGCCTTTGTTAAAGCGAACGTTTTCCAGAACCACCAGCTCACCGGCAGCCACTTCAACGCCGTCGAGGTAGTCTTTTGCCAGACGAACCGGGCTGGAGAGTTTTTCTTTCAGGTAGTTAACAACCGGCAGCAGAGAGAATTCTTCGTTGTATTCACCTTCGGTCGGGCGACCCAGGTGAGATGTCACCATCACTTTAGCACCCTGTTTCAGGGCCAGCTCGATGGTCGGCAGAGAAGCACGAATACGCGCATCGCTGGTCACTTTGCCTTCTTTAACCGGTACGTTCAGATCTGAACGGATCAGAACGCGCTTACCAGCCAGATCCAGATCGGTCATCTTAATTACAGACATGGTGAATCCTCTCGTTGATTCTTAAAGTTTTTGAGGCATCCGCACAGCATCCTTATGCAAGGGTGCTGTGTCGTTAACGCCTTACCTGAAACCAATAGCTGCCATCGCTAACGTCGTGTCGAGCATTCGGTTAGCGAAGCCCCATTCGTTATCACACCAGACAAGGGTTTTTATCAGGTGTGCACCACTGACCCGCGTTTGCGTGCCATCCACGATGGCGCTGTGGGGATCGTGGTTAAAATCTGTTGAGACCAACGGTAATTCCGTATAGTCAACTATACCATGAAATATTCCCTGCGCTGCTTTTTGCAGCAACAGGTTGACTTCACAGGCTTTTACCGGTTTTTGCACCGTCACGCTCAGGTCAATGGCGGTGACGTTAATGGTCGGTACTCGCACCGCAATCGCTTCAAAACGGTCGTGAAACTGCGGAAAAATTCGCGTAATACCGGCTGCAAGTTTGGTATCCACCGGGATGATCGACTGGCTGGCGGCGCGGGTGCGTCGCAGGTCCGGGTGCCAGGAATCGATCACCTGCTGATCGTTCATCGCCGAGTGGATCGTCGTCACCGTCCCGGAGTCGATGCCATACGCATCGTCCAGCAGTTTAATGACGGGAATAATACAGTTCGTCGTGCAGGAGGCGTTGGAGACGATGCGGTGTTCTTCACGCAGTTCGCCATGGTTAACGCCGAACACCACGGTGGCGTCCAGGTCATGGCCGCCGGGGTGAGAAAAGAGAACCTTGCGCGCACCGGCGGCAAGATGCGCCTTGCCGTCTTCGCGGCTGCCGTAGACGCCGGTACAATCGAGTACCACGTCCACGCCCAGCTCTCGCCAGGGCAGCGCCGCAATCTCGCGGTGGTGCAGAAGACGGATTGCGTCATCGCCAATAAACAGCTGCTCGCGCTCCTGGCGCACGTCGCGGGAGAAACGGCCGTGGGTGGTGTCGTATTTCAACAGATGCGCCATGCCGCTGGCATCGGCCAGCTCATTGATCGCCACCACGGTGATTTCGGCCCGACGTCCGGATTCATACAAGGCACGAACCACATTGCGCCCGATGCGACCGAAGCCATTAATCGCTACGCGTACGGTCATAGGTCTCCCGCAAAGATATCCCTGAAAAGGTGTGGCTGACAGAGTAATGCAGCGGCACGTCCAGGAAAACCTCGCTTCTTTAAAACTGCGACTGATTGATTATTTGTCGAACATTTAAACGACTGAAACGCTTCAGCTAGAGTATGTCAAAAGAGGAATAAAAGGAATCAGCGCACCGGCAGATAAGGCATTAATCTGACATGCGTCACATTTTTTCAGGAATAGTGGCCTTCACTAAAAACAAAAACGGGCCGCCGAAGCGACCCGTTTTCCACGCTAATACATGATTACAGCAGCGCTTTCGCCTTGCTGACCACGTTATCCACGGTGAAACCAAACTCTTCGAACAGCAGCTCAGCCGGTGCAGACTCACCGAAGGTGGTCATGCCGACGATTGCGCCGTTCAGGCCCACGTATTTGAACCAGTAGTCGGCGATACCCGCTTCCACTGCCACACGGGCAGAGACGGCTTTCGGCAGTACGGATTCACGGTACGCAGCATCCTGCTTATCGAACGCGTCGGTCGACGGCATGGAGACCACGCGCGCCTTCACGCCTTCGGCGGTCAGTTTTTCCCACGCGGCTACCGCCAGTTCAACTTCTGAACCGGTCGCAATGAAGATCAGCTCAGGCTGGCCGTTGCTGTCTTTCAGCACGTAACCACCGCGGGCGATATTCGCCAGCTGCGCTTCAGTACGTTCCTGCTGAGCCAGGTTCTGACGGGAGAGGATCAGCGCGGTCGGACCGTCCTGACGCTCAACGCCATATTTCCACGCCACTGCGGATTCAACCTGGTCACACGGACGCCATGTGCTGACATTCGGGGTCACGCGCAGGGAAGCCACCTGCTCGACCGGCTGGTGAGTCGGGCCGTCTTCGCCCAGACCGATGGAGTCGTGGGTGTAGACCAGCACCTGACGCTGTTTCATCAGCGCAGCCATACGCACCGCGTTACGCGCATATTCCACAAACATCAGGAAAGTGGAGGTGTACGGCAGGAAACCACCGTGCAGCGTAATCCCGTTGGCGATCGCGGTCATACCGAATTCGCGCACGCCGTAGTGGATATAGTTCCCGGCGGCATCTTCGTTGATCGCTTTAGAGCCGGACCAGATCGTCAGGTTAGACGGGGCCAGGTCAGCGGAGCCGCCCAGGAATTCCGGCAGCAGCGGACCGAAGGCTTCGATAGCATTCTGGGACGCTTTACGGCTGGCGATTTTGGACGGGTTAGCCTGCAGCTTCGCGATAAATTCGTTCGCTTTGGCATCGAAGTCAGACGGCATATCGCCTTTCATACGACGGGTAAACTCGGCAGCTTCCTGCGGGAAGGCTTTGGCATAAGCGGCGAACTTGTCGTTCCACGCGCTTTCTTTCGCTTTACCGGCTTCTTTTGCATCCCACTGCGCGTAGATCTCAGACGGGATTTCGAATGCCGGATGTTTCCAGCCCAGTTTCTCGCGGGTCAGCGCGATTTCCGCGTCGCCCAGCGGCGCACCGTGGGAATCGTGAGTGCCTTCTTTGTTCGGAGAGCCGAAACCGATGATGGTTTTGCACATCAGCAGGGACGGTTTGTCGGTCACGGCCTGAGCCTGCTCAACGGCAGCTTTAATGGCGGCCGCATCGTGACCGTCAACGCCACGCACCACGTGCCAGCCGTAGGCTTCAAAGCGTTTCGCGGTGTCATCGGTGAACCAGCCTTCAACGTGGCCGTCGATGGAGATGCCGTTGTCATCATAGAAGGCAACCAGTTTACCCAGTTTCAGGGTACCGGCCAGGGAGCACACTTCGTGCGAGATCCCTTCCATCATGCAGCCATCGCCCATGAAAGCGTAGGTGTGGTGGTTAACGATGTCGTGGCCCGGACGGTTAAACTGCGCCGCCAGCGTTTTTTCAGCAATCGCCATGCCTACTGCGTTAGCAATACCCTGACCCAGCGGGCCGGTCGTGGTTTCAACACCGGCGGTGTAGCCCACTTCCGGGTGACCCGGGGTTTTGGAATGCAGCTGACGGAAATTCTGCAGCTCGGACATCGGCAGGTCATAGCCGGTGAGGTGCAGCAGGCTGTAAATCAGCATGGAGCCGTGGCCGTTCGACAGGACAAAACGGTCACGGTCAGCCCAGGCCGGGTTCTGCGGGTTGTGGTTCAGAAAATCACGCCACAGCACTTCGGCAATGTCAGCCATACCCATCGGGGCACCCGGGTGACCGGATTTGGCTTTTTGTACTGCGTCCATGCTCAAGGCACGAATAGCATTCGCAAGCTCTTTACGTGAGGACATTTTGACTCCAGATCGGACTGTTAAGGCGATGCCGAAACGGCGTAAAAACCGCGCGTTTTGGTCTGTGCCGGAAAAAAGTGACAACAATGTAACCCAAGCGGCAGGTCATGTACATGGAGCATCCTTGCGGCTCTTAAGAAATCTCTGGAACGCATTCAGGCGTTGCGCAATCTCCTCGCCCGCCCGTCCATTCTTTCTTTATACTCATCTGTAAAAGCTGACTAACCCCTTGCGGAAGATAACAATGATGAAGATACGCCCCCTCCTGTTGGCCCTCGGTATGACAACGCTACTGGCCGGCTGCCAGAACATGGATTCCAACGGCCTGCTCAGCTCCGGCGCGGGTGCTTATCAGGCCTTTTCCCTGAGCGACGAGCAGGTACAGACCCTGAGTGATAAAGCCTGTGCGGAGATGGACAGCAAGGCCACTATCGCCCCTGCCGGAAGCGACTACGCCAAACGACTGAGCAAAATCTCCGCGGCGCTGGGTAACGATATCAACGGCCAGCCGGCGAACTACAAGGTTTATCAGGCCAAAGACGTTAACGCCTTCGCGATGGCCAACGGCTGTATCCGCGTCTACAGCGGGCTGATGGATATGATGACGGATAATGAGGTCGAAGCCGTTCTCGGCCACGAAATGGGACACGTCGCGCTGGGCCACGTTAAGAAAGGGATGCAGGTGGCGATGGGCACCAACGCCGTGCGAATTGCGGCGGCATCGGCAGGTGGCGTGCTGGGCAACCTGTCCCAGTCGCAGATCGGCGATCTCGGCGAAAAGCTGGTGAACTCGCAGTTCTCCCAGCGTCAGGAAGCCGAGGCGGATGACTACTCTTACGACCTGTTGCGCAAACGCAATATCAACCCGGCCGGTCTTGCCACCAGCTTTGAGAAACTGGCGAAACTGGAAGATGGTCGTCAAAGCTCAATGTTTGACGACCATCCGGCTTCCGCCGCCCGCGCCCAGCATATCCGGGATCGGATGGCGGCAGACGGGATTAAATAATCAGCCGCGCCAGTAGCGTTTCCGTTACTGGCGTTGACAGTTTACTCGCCCTTCTTTGCGGCCTGAATATAAAGCATTTCCAGAGCCAGCGTCGCCGCCGCCAGTGCGGTAATTTCGGACTGGTCGTACGCCGGAGCCACTTCCACCAGGTCCATCCCGACGATATTCAGATCCTTCAGGCCACGAACCAGCTTAATGGCGCGGTCCGAGGTCAGGCCGCCGATCACCGGCGTACCGGTCCCCGGCGCATAGGCCGGATCCAGACAGTCGATATCGAAGGTCAGGTACACCGGCATATCGCCAACAATCTGCTTCACCTGAGCCAGAATATCGTCCACGCTGCGGTCGTTCACCTGGCAGGCGTCGAGCACGGTAAAGCCGTTGTCTTTATCAAACTCGGTACGGATCCCGATCTGCACCGAATGGTGCGGATCGATTAAGCCTTCTTTCGGCGCGGTGTAGAACATGGTGCCGTGATCGAATTCGCAGCCGTTAGAGTAAGTGTCGGTGTGCGCATCGAAGTGCACCAGCGCCATTTTACCGAAGTGCTTCGCGTGGGCGCGCAGCAGCGGCAGAGTCACGAAGTGGTCGCCGCCGAAGGAGAGCATACGCTTACCGGCCGCCAGCAGTTTTTCCGCGTGGGCCTGCAGCTTTTCGCTCATTTCGCGTGCGTCGCCAAAGGCGTACACCAGATCGCCGCAGTCCACCACGTTCAGGCGTTCGCGCATGTCGAAGTTCCACGGGAAGCGGTTATGCTCCCAGGCCAGATTGGTGGACACCTGACGGATCGCCGCCGGACCGTGACGGCCACCAGCGCGACCGGAGGTCGCCATATCAAACGGCACGCCGGTAATAACCCAGTCGGCATCGCTGTCGTATGGCTGGAAGTTCATCGGCAGGCGTAAAAAACCGAAAGCGTTAGATACCAGAGAGTTATCGTACTGATGACCTAAGGTGCTCATGTTTTGACCTCTTTTAACGTCAATATAAAAAAAATCCCCTCCGCGTCGTTAAACCCGACGAGGAAGGGATTGATTTGCGTGTTACCTGATTCGCCTGATTATCGCCGTAAACTTCCCCGGCTTCAAGCGAGGCATTTACTTCCGGCAGGGCGGCGGCGCATAGCCGTTGTTATCTCCCGGGAAGGCCTGCGCCGAGCATGGCGGCAGGCTGGTTTTCGCCTTGCCCTTCAGCTCAAAGGCCGCGAAGCCAATGACCCCGACGTTACGGATATCGCCCTGCGCCGAGTTCGCCGCGTAGGAGGCTTTCACCTCCGCAAAGGTAAACGCCGCTTCCGTATTCCGGTCCTTCCTGAAACCCTGGACAGAGAGCGACGTCCCTGCATTAACAATATAGCCGCTATTGTTCAAAGAGCCGGGTTGACCGTTCAGTACGTCCAGGCCATCCACCGTGGCGACGATCTCGTAGTTGGTATCGCGGCTGTAGTTACGCACGTACAGCTGGTATTTCATGCCGACTCTGGCCTGAACAGAATATTGCTGCTCAGCGCCGCCCCGGTTATAGCGGGAAAAAAGCGGGAGAGAGTTAAAGTTGGCATCGCGAATAGCATATTCGAGATCGCCGTTGCGAATGCTATAGACCCTGTCATTACCCGCCGGATATTTCGCCGAGTAATTAATGACGATGACTTCTGTCGGGTCCCGCGTCTCACGCTCGGCGTAGACTTCTTTTACCGCTGAGCTGACGTCCTCGCCCCAGGCGGTACCGACAACCGGCGCCGGAGAGCTATCGTAGTGATGCAGGGTACTACAGCCGCTTAACAGCAGCAGCCCGGCAACCAATAAGCCATTTACCTTAAATCCTTTCATTCCCTTTCCTTTGATCTGCATGGAGTTATTCAACCGATGATTGTATAGCGTACAGGTCAGAAAAAAAGCGGCGCGGGCGCTTTTCAAAAAGATATCCATAAAAAAGGCCGATTTATAAAAATAAATCGGCCCTTAAGAGGAATAACCCTAATTACTCATCTTCAAGATAGGTGTAACCATAGAGGCCCGCCTCGAACTCTTCGAGGAACTGCTGCTGCAGCACATCGTCAAGGCCGGTGCGTTTCACCTGATCGCGGAAATGCGTCAGCAGGGTTTTCGGATCGAGCTGAACGTATTCCAGCATATCCGCGACCGTATCACCCTCGTCGGAGAGCTCCACTTCCACGTTGCCGTCAGGGAAGACAAACACGTCCACCGCTTCGGTATCACCGAACAGGTTGTGCATGTTGCCCAGAATTTCCTGATAGGCACCGACCATAAAGAAGCCCAGCAGCGGCGGGTTCTCCGGGTCGTACTCCGGCATTGGCATGGTGGTGGCAATACCGTCGCCGTCAACGTAGTGGTCGATAGCACCGTCGGAGTCACAGGTGATATCCAGCAGCACCGCACGGCGTTCCGGGGCGTGGTTCAGCCCTTCCAGCGGCATCACCGGGAACAGCTGATCGATACCCCAGGCGTCCGGCATTGACTGGAACAGGGAGAAGTTGACGTAAATCTTATCAGCCATACGCTCCTGCAGCTCGTCGATAATCGGCCGGTGAGCACGGTTGCTCGGGTCGAGCTGTTTCTGCACTTCGTGGCACATGCTCAGATAGAGCTGTTCCGCCCACGCACGCTCCTGCAGGCTGAAGGTGCCCGATGAATAGCCGACATGAATATCATGCAGATCCATCTGGCTGTCGTGCAGCCATTCGCGCAGAGAGCGGCGGTTGCCCGTCTCGTGCATCTCCTGCCAGGTTTCCCACAGGCTTTGCAGCGCTCGCGCCGCATCCTCTGCCGGTGCAACTGGCTGGGTATATTCGTTACGTTCCACGCCGATAATATTGGAGACCAGCACCGTATGGTGTGCGGTTACCGCACGACCAGATTCGGTGATCACCGTCGGGTGTGGCAGGCCGTGCTCTTCGCAGGCGTCGCCGATAGCCCAGATAATGTTATTGGCATATTCGTTCAGGCCGTAGTTCACCGAACAGTCGGACTGGGAACGGGTACCTTCATAGTCCACGCCGAGGCCGCCGCCCACGTCGAAGCACTGGATGTTAACGCCCAGTTTGTGCAGCTCAACGTAGAAGCGCGCCGATTCACGCACGCCGGTGGCGATATCGCGAATGTTCGCCATCTGCGAACCGAGGTGGAAATGCAGCAGCTGGATGCTGTCCAGACGGCCGCGCTCGCGGAGAATTTCTACCAGCTGCAGTACCTGGGTTGCCGCCAGACCGAATTTGGATTTTTCACCGCCGGAGGACTGCCACTTACCGGAACCCTGGGAAGCCAGACGCGCACGCACGCCAAGACGCGGGATCACGTTGAGACGCTCGGCTTCTTCCAGCACGATAGCCACTTCCGACATCTTCTCGATGACCAGATAAACTTTGTGGCCCATCTTTTCGCCGATCAGCGCCAGACGAATATACTCGCGGTCTTTATAGCCGTTACAGACGATCACGCTGCGGGTCATCCCGGCGTGGGCCAGTACCGCCATTAGTTCGGCTTTGGAACCGGCTTCCAGCCCCAGCGGTTCGCCGGAGTGGATCAGGGATTCGATGACGCGACGATGCTGGTTAACCTTGATCGGGTAGACCAGGAAGTAGTCGCCGTTATAACCGTAGGACTCCCGTGCGCGCTTAAAGGCGGCATTAATGGAGCGCAGGCGATGCTGCAGGATCTGCGGGAAGCAGAACAGCGCGGGCAGGCGCTGACCCTGTGCTTCACGGGCCTTAACCAGCTTCGCCAGATCGACGCGAGCCTCTGGAACGTCCGGATCCGGGCATACGCTAATATGGCCCAGTTCGTTCACGTCGTAGTAGTTATTACCCCACCAGGCAATATTGTAAGTACGTAGCATCTTGCTGGCCTCGTCGGAGCTCATCGCAACCTCCTGCATGGAACGTAGTACACGCTGTTCGCCTGCTGACGAAGGCGAAAATGAAGACATGTCGTCAGACATAGCGAACCTCAAATTGTCTAAAAAGTATATACCCTATGGCTTTCGTGCGGCAGAAAGGCAGCAACGCAGCGAGTCCCCGGGAGCGTACACAGAGTACGTGACCGGGGTGAGCGAGGACAGCTAACGCAGCTGCCGCGCGAAAGACGACGGGTATAGGACAGTTGACCACTATCGCAGCGTAACGTTGCGATAACAACCCATAAACGGCCGGTGTTTCCAGCACATAGTACTGACACGCCGACTGTGCGACCGGTTTCTTTTTCATAGCATTGTAAAACACGTAACCGAACGATAGATGACGGTTCGGCGAAACCACGAGAAAACTCTTGCCTGTGCAAGAGCGCCCTTGTTCAGTTGTTACAGGGCCTGACCGGCTCTGGAATCCTGAGAAGCGCCGAGATGGGTATAACATCGGCAGGTATGCAAAAGAGCGATGCGGAGTGCGGGGGACAAATAGATGCCAGGACGGCATGACGGAATCAGCGGCAAACAACGGTTCATTATCTTGTACCACCTCCACGCCAGCCTTACGACTTGCGACATGCTAAAACTCTTCCTGGGAAGGACGTTATCGTACGCGTTGTCTTATGGGGCAGCGCGCGGCGTTTTATACCGTCAAAGGGGGTGAAATGCAAACAAAACCAGCCCTTCTCCTCGCGTTAAAAAATGATATTTCCCTTACCCTTTTGTATGAATGCGACCTGCATCAAAAAACGCTGGCAATGAGATTAAGATGTGACCTAAAATAGCCGTCCAGATGTTAATCCATCTATACCGATTAACACTCAGACTGCTGGTGATACTTACCTGCAACTTCAGCAGAAACTTCTCAGCTGACACACTTGTCCAGCAGACTGAGCTATACGAATGCTTATTAGGTGAAACAAAACATGGCTAAACACCTCTTTACGTCCGAGTCCGTATCAGAAGGACATCCTGACAAAATCGCTGACCAAATCTCTGACGCCGTGCTGGATGCGATCCTCGAACAGGATCCGAAAGCGCGTGTGGCATGTGAAACCTACGTTAAAACCGGCATGGTATTAGTGGGCGGTGAGATCACCACCAGCGCCTGGGTTGATATCGAAGAGATCACCCGTAATACCGTCCGTGAAATCGGCTACGTTCACTCTGACATGGGCTTCGATGCGAACTCCTGTGCGGTACTGAGCGCCATCGGTAAACAGTCCCCGGATATCAACCAGGGCGTGGATCGCGCCGATCCGCTGGAACAGGGTGCGGGCGATCAGGGCCTGATGTTTGGCTATGCCACTAACGAAACCGACGTGCTGATGCCGGCACCGATCACCTACGCACACCGTCTGGTGCAGCGTCAGGCCGAAGTGCGTAAAAACGGCAGCCTGCCGTGGCTGCGTCCGGATGCAAAAAGCCAGGTGACCTTCCAGTACGACGACGGCAAAGTCGTTGGTATCGATGCGGTTGTGCTTTCTACTCAGCACTCCGAAGACATCGATCAGAAATCCCTGCAGGAAGCAGTGATGGAAGAGATCATCAAGCCGACGTTGCCGGCTGAGTGGCTGAACGCCTCCACCAAATTCTTTATCAACCCAACCGGCCGTTTTGTTATCGGCGGACCGATGGGTGACTGTGGTCTGACCGGCCGTAAAATCATCGTGGATACCTACGGCGGCATGGCCCGTCACGGTGGCGGTGCGTTCTCCGGTAAGGATCCGTCTAAGGTTGACCGTTCTGCAGCCTACGCGGCGCGCTATGTGGCGAAAAACATCGTTGCCGCAGGCCTGGCCGACCGCTGTGAAATTCAGGTCTCCTACGCTATCGGCGTGGCAGAACCGACCTCCATCATGGTGGAAACCTTCGGTACCGAGAAAGTGCCGAGCGAGCAGCTGACCCTGCTGGTGCGCGAATTCTTCGACCTGCGTCCGTACGGCCTGATCCAGATGCTGGATCTGCTGCACCCGATCTACAAAGAAACCGCCGCTTACGGCCACTTTGGTCGCGAACATTTCCCGTGGGAAAAAACCGACAAAGCCGCACAGCTGCGCGAGGCTGCCGGTCTGAAATAATCGACCCGCATCATCGTCTTAAAGGCCAGCCTCGTGCTGGCCTTTTTGTTTTCAGCTCGACAGTGGAAGCGATTACACCTACACCGCAAGACTCAAAAAACACCTCGCTTGTTTCAATGACTCTTCTGTTACAAATATCTTAGGTTTTGTCTGATAATGCCTACAGACAAATACAATTAACCGACAGTAATTTACTGATATATTTGATACTTAACAAAAATAAAAACACCATCAATATGTAACCGATTACACCAATGTGATTTATCTCACATATTTTCACCCGCCGCTAACCTACCCTTTACATTGATAAGACTCATAATCCAATGGAGGGCAGCATGCCTGACACTAAAAAACAGGGATATTCCAACAAGACAATGACCTTCTTTGTCTGCTTTCTCGCCGCGCTGGCGGGACTCCTTTTCGGCCTTGATATTGGCGTGATCGCGGGTGCCCTGCCCTTTATCACCGACGAATTCCAGATTAGCGCCCACACCCAGGAGTGGGTGGTCAGCTCCATGATGTTTGGTGCCGCCGTCGGTGCCGTCGGCAGCGGCTGGCTGTCGTATCGCCTCGGGCGTAAAAAAAGCCTGATGATCGGCGCCATCCTGTTTGTTATCGGCTCCCTCTTCTCTGCCGCCGCGCCAAACGTCGAAGTGCTGATCCTCTCCCGCGTGCTGCTGGGCCTGGCGGTGGGCGTTGCCTCCTACACCGCGCCGCTTTATCTCTCCGAGATCGCCCCGGAAAAAATTCGCGGCAGTATGATTTCGATGTATCAGCTGATGATCACCATCGGTATCCTCGGTGCCTATCTGTCGGATACCGCCTTCAGCTATAGCGGAGCATGGCGCTGGATGCTGGGCGTGATCATTATTCCGGCGGTTCTGCTGCTGATTGGCGTGATCTTCCTTCCGGACAGTCCGCGCTGGTTTGCCTCCAGACGCCGCTTCAATGATGCGGAGCGGGTCCTGCTGCGCCTGCGCGATACCAGCGCCGAGGCCAAAAACGAGCTGGAAGAGATCCGCGAAAGCCTGAAGATCAAACAGTCCGGCTGGGCGCTGTTTAAAGACAACAGCAACTTCCGTCGGGCGGTTTTCCTCGGCGTGCTCCTGCAGGTCATGCAGCAGTTCACCGGGATGAACGTGATCATGTACTACGCGCCGAAAATCTTCGAGATGGCGGGCTACAGCAACACCACCGAGCAGATGTGGGGCACCGTGATCGTTGGCCTGACCAACGTGCTGGCGACCTTTATCGCTATCGGACTGGTGGATCGCTGGGGACGCAGGCCGACCCTGATCCTCGGCTTCCTGGTGATGGCGTCGGGAATGGGCATTCTCGGGACGATGATGCATATCGGTATCAGTTCAGCGACGGCACAGTACTTCGCCGTGGCCATGCTGCTGATGTTTATCGTCGGCTTCGCCATGAGCGCCGGTCCGCTGATCTGGGTACTCTGCTCTGAAATTCAGCCGCTGAAAGGCCGCGACTTCGGGATCACCTGTTCGACGGCCACCAACTGGATCGCCAATATGATCGTCGGTGCAACCTTCCTGACGATGCTGAATACGCTCGGCAATGCCAACACCTTCTGGGTGTATGCAGGCCTGAACGCATTCTTTATTGTTCTGACACTTTGGCTGGTTCCTGAAACCAAGCACGTCTCGCTGGAACATATCGAACGTAATCTGATGAAGGGCCGCTCGCTGCGTCATATCGGCGCTCGCGACTAACCTTCCCGCGTCCTCCCCATCGGGAGGACGCTTTCCCCTTGCGCCGTCGTGGCGCAAATTCTATGCTTTGCGCCTATGAAAACCCTTCGTCTTCCCGTTGCCGTCCAACAAGCCGTTATGCGCGCCCTGCGCGAGAGGCTGGAGCAGGCCAACGAAAAACTGGCCGCCGACTATCCGCTGCCGAAAGTGGTCTATCAGCAGCGGGGCACCGCCGCCGGAACCGCCTGGCTGGAAAAGTACGAAATCCGCCTTAACCCGGTACTGCTGACGGAAAACCTGCAGGCGTTTGTCGACGAGGTCGTTCCCCACGAGCTGGCGCATCTGCTGGTCTGGAAACGCTTTGGCCGCGTCGCGCCTCACGGCCGCGAGTGGAAATGGATGATGGAGAGCGTCTTCGGCATCCCCGCCCGCCGTACCCACCAGTTTGAGCTGGACTCGGTGCGCAGCAACACCTTCCCCTACCGCTGTAAGTGCCAGCAGCACCAGCTGACCATTCGCCGCCATAACCGCGTGCTGCGCAACGAAGCCGTTTATCGCTGTATTCGCTGCGGCGAGCCGCTGGTCGCCGAGACCTGATTCACGCGCCTTGCTGGAATATTTCTGCTCATACTGATTGCATCGGGATAGCTCCTTCGCTAAGTTGCGAACTCGCTTTGAAACGGAGTTCCTGATGTCCCGTAAACTTTCTTTTGCCGTGGCAATCATTGCCGCGGCCTTCTCAGGCTACGCGCTGGCCGACGGTATCAACAGTTTTTCCCAGGCCAAAGCCGCCGGGGTAAAGGTCAATGCCGACGCCCCCGGTGATTTCTACTGCGGGTGCAAAATCAACTGGCAGGGTAAAAAAGGCGTCGTGGACCTGGCGTCCTGTGGCTATAAGGTGCGCAAGAACGAGAACCGCGCCAGCCGCATCGAATGGGAGCACGTGGTGCCCGCCTGGCAGTTTGGCCACCAGCGTCAGTGCTGGCAGGATGGCGGTCGCAAAAACTGTTCCCGCGACCCGGTTTACCGCAAGATTGAAAGCGATATGCATAATCTGCAGCCGGCGGTCGGAGAAGTGAACGGGGATCGCGCTAACTTTATGTACGGTCAGTGGAACGGCGGCGAAGGCCAGTACGGCCAGTGCGCCATGAAGGTCGATTTTAAAGGCAAGGTGGCCGAGCCACCGGTTCGTGCACGCGGTGCTATCGCCCGAACGTATTTCTATATGCGCGACCAGTATCAGCTGACCCTCTCCCGTCAGCAGACCCAGCTGTTTAACGCCTGGGATAAGCAGTATCCGGTGAGCCGCTGGGAGTGCCAGCGCGATATCCGCATCGCGAAGGTTCAGGGGAATCACAACCCTTATGTGCAGCGCGCTTGCCTGGCGCAAAAGAGCTAACCTACACTAGCGACAATTATTGATTCAGAGGGTGCGGTACGCTGCACCCGACAAACGGAATTTCAGACTATGCGTATTCCCCGCATTTATCACCCCGAGACGCTGACCGCAGGTAGCCAGATTGCGCTGGACGACGACGCGGCTAACCATATTGGCCGCGTGCTGCGCATGGGCGCGGGCCAGGCTCTTCAGCTGTTTGACGGCAGCAATCAGGTCTTCGAGGCAGAAATTGTCCACGCCGATAAAAAAAGCGTCCGGGTCAGCATCCTGCGCGGCGAGCTGGACGATCGCGAATCTCCTCTGCATATCCACCTGGGACAGGTGATGTCCCGCGGGGAGAAGATGGAATTCACCATCCAGAAATCGATTGAGCTGGGTGTAAGCCTCATTACGCCACTTTTTTCTGAGCGCTGCGGCGTTAAACTGGATCCTGAGCGTCTGAATAAGAAGCTCCAGCAGTGGCAGAAGATCGCCATCGCCGCCTGCGAGCAGTGCGGTCGCAACCGGGTACCGGAAATTCGCCCGGCGATGGATCTCGAAGCCTGGTGCGCCGAGCAGGAAAACGGTCTGAAGCTGAACCTGCACCCGCGTGCCAGCGCCAGCATCAACACGCTGCCGCTGCCGGTTGAGCGCGTGCGGCTGCTGATCGGCCCGGAAGGCGGCCTGTCAGCCGATGAAATCGCCATGACCGCACGCTACGACTTTACTGATATTCTGCTGGGACCTCGCGTTCTGCGCACTGAGACTACTGCGCTCACCGCCATTACCGCACTACAAGTGCGCTTTGGCGATCTGGGATAAAAAAAGGGCATATGGCTACCTTATTTGCCATTCTGCCCCCGCTCAGTGCTCGCATCCTCACGTACTTTTGTACGCTCCGGGTGCTGTGCGCTGACCGGGAACAGACTGCCTGCAACGATAACGCCATATAGCTCATTTTTATGGAGATAAAGAACAATGATTAAGCTCGGCATCGTGATGGACCCCATCGCAAGCATCAACATCAAGAAAGACTCCAGTTTTGCCATGCTGCTGGAAGCCCAGCGTCGCGGCTATGAATTGCACTATATGGAGATGGCCGATCTATACCTGATCAACGGTGAAGCCCGCGCCCGTACCCGTCTGGTCAACGTTGAGCAGAACTATGACAGCTGGTACCAGTTCGGCAGCGAACAGGACCTGCCTCTGGCCGACCTCGACGTGATTCTGATGCGTAAAGATCCGCCGTTTGATACCGAATTTATCTACGCGACCTATATCCTTGAGCGTGCGGAAGAGAAAGGCACCCTGATCGTTAACAAGCCGCAGAGCCTGCGTGACTGTAACGAGAAGCTGTTTACCGCCTGGTTCGCCGAACTGACGCCGGAGACGCTGGTCACCCGCAATAAGTCACAGCTGAAAGCCTTCTGGGAGAAGCACGGGGATATCATCCTCAAGCCGCTGGACGGCATGGGCGGCACGTCTATCTTCCGCGTTAAGCAGGGCGACCCTAACCTGGGCGTGATTGCGGAAACCCTGACCGAGCTGGGTAACCGCTACTGTATGGCGCAGAACTACCTTCCGGCCATTAAAGACGGTGATAAGCGCGTGCTGGTCGTCGACGGCGAGCCGGTGCCTTACTGCCTGGCGCGTATTCCGCAGGGCGGCGAAACCCGCGGTAACCTGGCGGCCGGTGGCCGGGGTGAACCACGTCCGCTGAGCGAAAGCGACTGGGAGATTGCCCGCCGCGTTGGACCGACGCTGAAAGCGAAAGGGCTGATCTTTGTGGGCCTCGATATTATCGGCGACCGCCTGACCGAGATTAACGTCACCAGCCCGACCTGCATCCGCGAGATCGAAGCCGAATTCCCGGTGTCTATCACCGGTATGCTGATGGACGCGATAGAGAAACGCCTCGCAAAATAATCACGGGATAGCGGGAGGGAACCCGCTATGAGTGACAGCGTACAACTTTACCCGCATACTGGGATTCGTTTATTTTTTGAACCAGGACAGAACCTCTGCCAATGAATTTACAGCATCACTTTCTGATTGCCATGCCCACACTCCAGGACCCGATTTTCCGCCGTGCCGTGGTCTATATCTGCGAATACAACGATCAGGGTGCGATGGGGATTATCATCAATAAGCCGCTGGAAAATCTGAAGGTCGAAGGCATTCTGGAGAAACTGAAGATCGTGCCTGAACCGCGCGATCCGGCGGTGCGTCTCGATAAACCAGTTATGCTGGGTGGCCCACTGGCGGAAGATCGCGGGTTTATCCTGCACACCCCGCCCGCGTCCTTTTCATCGAGCATCCGCATCTCCGATAACACCATCATCACCACCTCCCGTGACGTGCTGGAAACCCTCGGCACCAGTGAACAGCCCAGCGAAGTCCTGGTGACGCTCGGCTACGCCTCCTGGGAGAAGGGACAGCTTGAGCAGGAGATCCTCGATAACGCCTGGCTAACGGCCCCGGCAGATCTCAACATTCTGTTCAAAACCCCCATCGCCGACCGCTGGCGCGACGCGGCGAAGCTAATCGGCATCGATATTCAGACCATGCCCGGCGTAGCGGGGCACGCATAATGAGCGGAACCTTACTGGCCTTCGATTTCGGCACTAAAAGCATCGGCGTCGCTATCGGTCAAACCATTACCGGCACCGCCCGCCCGCTCACGGCGCTCAAAGCCCAGGACGGCACGCCGGACTGGAACCTGATTGCTCGCCTGCTCAAAGAGTGGCAGCCCGACGCGGTGATTGTCGGCCTGCCGCTGAATATGGACGGCACCGAACAGCCGCTGACCGCCAGGGCACGCAACTTTGCGAATAAGATCCACGGCCGTTTTGGCGCAAAAGTGCTGCTGCACGATGAGCGTCTGAGCACCGTTGAAGCCCGCGCCGGTCTGTTCGAGCACGGCGGCTTCCGCGCCCTGAACAAAGGCAGCGTCGACTCCGCATCGGCGGTGATTATTCTGGAAAGCTACTTCGACCAGCACGGCAGCTAGCCCTTCCCCTCTTTTTACCCGTTACTCCGGCATGCGGCGTTTCTGACGCCGCAGCCTCTCCTCTCGATCCCGCTCACACTTTCCGCTACGACTATTTGCCAGCCGCATATTGTTTCTATAAAAGAAACATAAAGACAGATCAGGATTTTCGGGTTAACAGCCCGGCAAGAAGCTGGAGCTCATCGCGCCGGGAACGGATCCGGGCCTCATCGACCTGCCACATACCGGCAAAGGCCAGTGCCGCAGAGTGAGCCCCCAGCGGCTGAGCCATCGAGACTTCACCGTCGTCATGGTGCCAGACCACGTAGCCCTGTTCCCGCTGCTGGTGAATATGAGGCCCCAGCTGCTGCCACTGCTCTGGCGTAAAGCGTGCCATCAGATCCTCGTCGCTTTCCGCCGCCAGCAGGGCCATACCGATCACCGACTGCCAGGCAGGCAGCATATGAAAACCGGCCAGGGCCTGGCTCATCTGCGTACCGGGTGCGGAGTGCCAGATATAAATGACCTGGTCTTCCCAGAGAACGCCCATCGCCACCACGATATCTTTCGGGGCGTGGCGTTCCAGCAGAGGCAGTGCCTGGGAGAAGAGCGCCGAGCCGCGAATGGACTGCGCGGCGAGGGCGTGAATGCCCGGCCCCGGCAAATAACGACGCTGCTCGTCCTGCATCGTCAGGCCGATAGAGGCCATGGTCATCAGGAGGCGGTTAACGCGGGTGGTGTTGATACCCATCAGGCGAGCCAGCTCGCGACAGCCGATAGCGCGGCCGCTGGAGACCAGATACTGCAGACAGCGAATACCGTCGATCAGGCTTTGATTGGGTTGTGATGACATAGCGGCTTTAGTCCGATTCAGGCTCAACGAAGCACCGATTCTACCGCCAGTACAGAAGGATACAAGGTTATGAAAATTTTTAGCCAGACCGACAGCAGAACCTTTCCCGTGCAGTCCCTGACGGCAGATCTGATCGTTGCCGGCGGCGGGCTGGCAGGGCTCTGTGCGGCGCTCGCCGCCGCACGAGACGGGCTGGCGGTGGTGCTGATTCAGGACCGGCCGGTGCTCGGCGGTAACGCCTCCAGCGAAGTCAGGCTGTGGGCCAACGGTGCGACTTCACATATGGGTAACAACAACCGCTGGGCCCGCGAAGGCGGCATTATGGGCGAGATCCTCGAAGAGAATCTGTGGCGCAATAAAGAGGGCAACCCGGTGATGTTTGACCTGGTCCTGCTGGACCTGGCCAAAAGCCAGCCGGGGTTAACGTTGCTGCTCAATACCGCCGTCTACGCCGTGGATCGCGAAGGTTCACGCATCACCGGGCTGCAGGCCTTTAATCCGATTAACGAAACCTTCTATCAGGTCAGCGGGACGCAGTTCTGCGACGCCACCGGCGACGGCGTGCTCGGGTATCTGGCCGGGGCAGAGTTCCGTGAAGGCGCGGAAGCGGCCGACGAGCTGGGCGAAAAAATGGCGCCCGGCGACAACTTCGGCCATAAGCTGGGGCACTCGATCTACTTCTATACCAAACGCACCGATGGCCCGGTTAACTTTGTTCCGCCCTCGTTCGCCCTCGATGATATTACCGCGATCCCGCGCTATAAGCGGCTGACCTCGACGCTGAACGGCTGCGATCTATGGTGGCTGGAATGGGGCGGCCGTCTGGATACGGTGTACGAGAGCGAAACGATCAAGTGGGAGCTGTGGCGCATCGTCTGGGGCGTCTGGGATTACATCAAAAACTCCGGCGAGTTTCCCGAAGCGGAGAATATGACCATCGAGTGGGTCGGTGCCATTCCCGGCAAGCGCGAAAGCCGCCGCTTCGTTGGCGACCATCTGCTGTGCCAGCAGGATATCATCGAGCAGCGGGACCACTACGACGCCGTCGCCTATGGCGGCTGGTCCATCGACCTGCATCCGGCGGACGGGGTTTACAGCACCCACGACGGCTGCCGACAGTTCCACAGTAAAGGCACCTACACCATCCCCCTGCGCAGCCTCTACAGCCGATCCCTGGACAATCTGTTCCTGACCGGACGCCTGATTTCCGCCTCCCACGTTGCCTTCGGCAGCGCCAGGGTGATGTGCACCTGCGGCCTGCTTGGCGAAGTGGTGGGCCGGGCAGCCACCCTCTGCCACCGGCAAACGCTAACGCCGCATGAGCTGGCAAGCCCCGATCGCGTGGGTGCTCTGCAGCAGCATCTGCAGGCCAGCGGCTGCTATATTCCGCGCCAGTGGCTCGATGACCCGGCACGCAGCGCCAGGGTTTCCGCCAGCAGCGAGCTTGAGCTTCAGGAACTGCCCGCCAGCGGCGAGTGGTATCCGCTTGCCGAACGCATGGCTATTCTGCTGCCGGTCAAAGCCGGAGAAACCCTGCCCGCCCTGACCTTCCGCCTGCGCAGCGACAGCCCGCAAACGCTGACGCTGACCCTGCTCGGCAGCCTGAAACCCGGCAACTTTACGCCCGAGGAAACGCACGCACGCAGCCAGATCCGAATCGCGGACGAGGGCGAGTATACCTGCGATTTCAACTGGCGCAGCGACCGGGACCAGTACGTCTTTGTCGCGTTTGACGCCTGCGAAGGCGTCAGTATTGCGCTGACCCGTAGCGCACCGGTCGGTATCATGACCGTGTTCAACAGCCTTAATGCGCGGGTGGCCAAACATACCCGCCAGCAGGCGGACGGCGACTACGGCGTGGATGAGTTCGACTTCTGGCTGCCCCGCCGCCACCCGAACCAGATAATGCCCGCCATGCGTTTCGGTACGCTCCTGCGCTGCTACGGCGCTGAGAACCTGCTTAACGGCCGCCTCCGCCCGGAGCAGCAAACCAACGCCTGGGTTCCGGCAGCAGACGATACTGCACCAGTGGTCCGCTGGCGCTGGCCTGAACCGCAGCGTATTAGCGCCCTGACGCTGCTGCAGGACAACGACTTCGACAACGCGATGGAAACCGTGCAGATGGGCCACCACGCGCCCGTCACGCCGCACTGCATCACCCACTACCGCCTGTGGGCGGATGATACCCTGGTGGCGGAGGTGACCCACAACCACCACTCTCTGTGCCACCACCGCTTTGACACGCCCCTGAACGCACGGGAAATCCGTCTGGAGATTGTTGCCACCGCAGGGGCACTGCCGGCGGTTTATTCCCTCAACGTACGCTAGCCACTACAGCCTGCCAGCAGCCACTCGCTGCTGGTAGCTCTGGCTGAAGGTCTGCATACCCGCCTGCTGCCCGGTCTGCATAATGCCGGGAAGCTGGTGGGTTTTACCCTCGCGGATCAGGTTCGCCACCGCCGGGGTATTGACCAGCAGCTCGAACAGTCCGACCCTGCCCTGCTGTTTATCCGGCAGCAGCTTTTGCGCCAGCACCGCGCACAGGCTTCCGGCCAGCTGGCTGCGCATTTGATCCTTTTCATTGGCCGGGAAGGCATCCACCAGCCGCTCCACCGCCTGCGCCGCGCCACGGGTATGCAGGGTCGCCAGCACCAGATGCCCGGTTTCGGCGGCGGTCAGCGCCAGACGGATCGTTTCGCTATCGCGCAGCTCGCCGATCAGAATAGCGTCCGGATCTTCACGCAGCGCCGCCCGCAGGGCGTCGGCAAAGGAGAGGCAGTGCTGGCCAACCTCCCGCTGCTGGATCAGGCAGCGCCCGCTGCGATGGATAAACTCGACCGGATCTTCGAGAGTCAGAATATGGCCGTCGAGATGCTGATTGAGGTAGTCCACCATCGCCGCCAGGGTCGTGGACTTGCCGCTGCCCGTCGCCCCGGTCACCAGCAGCAGGCCGTTCTCTTCATGCAGCAGATTTGCCAGCGCGGGCGGCACGCCCAGCTCCGCGAGCTGCGGACAGGCATCCGGCAACAGGCGCAGCGCCAGCGAGACGCCGCTCTGATGGGTAAACGCGCTGGCGCGCAGCCGTTTATTATCGCTCAGCGCCACCGCAAAATCGGTCTGCCCCTGCCGACGCCAGCAGGCCAGCTGCTCCGCCGTCAGCCACTCCTGAAGCAGCGCATCGACATCCGGCGCAGGAAAAGGCGCAGGTTCGAGCCTGCCGCAGCGTCGCCAGCGCGGCGCACGACCATTGCACAGGTGTAGATCCGAGACGTTATGCTTTACACTAAGGGCGACGATTTCTTGCATATTCATAGAACCATCCGGGAAACATGAACGACATTGCGCATAACCTGGCACAGGTCAGGGATAAAATCTCAGCCGCTTCTGTACAGTGCGGTCGTACTCCAGAAGAAGTTATTCTGCTTGCAGTCAGCAAAACCAAGCCTGCGAGCGCCGTCGAACAAGCCGTTGCCGCCGGGCAGCGTGCCTTCGGGGAAAATTACGTTCAGGAAGGCGTGGAGAAGATCCTTCACTTCCGCGAGCGTGGTTTTAACGGGCTGGAATGGCACTTTATTGGCCCGTTGCAGTCCAACAAAAGCCGTCTGGTGGCGGAGCATTTTGACTGGTGCCATACAGTGGACCGGCTGCGCATCGCCAGCCGACTCAGCGAGCAGCGACCGGCCCATCTGCCGCCGCTTAACGTTCTGATTCAAATCAATATCAGCGATGAGAACAGCAAGTCAGGGATTGCTCTGCCTGAGCTGGACGCGCTGGCCGCTGAGGTAGCACAGCTGCCGGGTATTACCCTGCGCGGGCTGATGGCGATCCCGGCGCCGGAAGCGGAATATGCACGGCAGATTGCCGTCGCACAGCAAATGGCAGTAGCATTTGCGCAGCTAAAAACGATTTACCCGACGGTGGATACCCTGTCGTTGGGCATGTCAGATGATATGTCCGCCGCGATTGCGGCAGGCAGCACTATGGTACGCATCGGCACCGCCATTTTTGGTACGCGTGATTACACAAAAAATTAAGGAATATTGAGGAACGCCATGAACACGTTGACTTTCCTGCTTTCAACGGCCATTCAGCTGTACACGATGGTGCTGTTGCTACGCGTCTGGATGCAGTGGGCCCGCTGTGATTTTTACAACCCGTTTGCCCAGTTTGTGGTGAAAGCCACTCAGCCGATTGTCGGCCCGCTGCGCCGGGTGATCCCCTCCATCGGCGGGCTGGATACCTCCTCGCTGCTGGTCGCCTTTGTCCTGAGCCTGATTAAAGTTATCGTGCTCCTGATGGTCATTACCCTTCAGCCGGTGATCTGGATTGCCGCCCTTCTGGTGATGCTGAAAACCCTCGGCATGATGATTTTCTGGGTCCTGCTGGTGATGGCGATTATGAGCTGGGTCAGCCAGGGCCGCAGCCCGGTTGAGTTTGCCCTGCGTCAGCTGACCGAGCCGCTGCTGCGCCCAATCCGCAGCCTGCTGCCTGCGATGGGTGGCATCGACTTTTCCCCGATGATCCTCGTGCTGCTGCTGTACGTTATCAATATGGGCGTAGCCGAGCTGCTGCAGAGCACCGGTAGTCCTCTGCTTCTGGGACTGTGGATGGCGACATGAGTGCCGTCGACGTCTTAACTGACGGGCTGGTGCTTCGGCTGTATATTCAGCCGAAGGCCAGCCGCGACAGCATTGTAGGTTTACATGGCGACGAGCTAAAAGTCGCCATCACCGCGCCTCCGGTGGACGGCCAGGCCAATGCGCATCTGGTTAAATATCTGGCAAAGCAGTTCCGCGTGGCGAAGAGTCAGGTGATCCTTGAAAAAGGCGAACTGGGCCGCCACAAGCAGGTAAAAATCATTCATCCGCAGCAGATCCCTCAGGGCGTCGCGGCACTGACAAATTAGGATTTCCCATGCAAAAAGTTGTCCTCGCAACCGGCAATGCCGGTAAAGTGCGTGAGCTTGCCACGCTGCTGAGCGATTTCGGTCTGGATATTGTTGCCCAGACCGAGCTTGGCGTGGAGTCGGCCGAAGAGACCGGCCTGACCTTTATTGAGAACGCCATCCTTAAAGCGCGCCACGCGGCGCACATTACCGGCCTGCCCGCCATCGCCGACGACTCCGGTCTGGCAGTGGATTTTCTCGGCGGCGCGCCGGGGATCTACTCCGCCCGCTACGCGGGCGTGGATGCCAGTGACCAGAAGAACCTGCTGAAGCTGCTCGACGCCCTGGAAAACGTGCCGGACGGCCAGCGTCAGGCGCAGTTCCACTGCGTGCTGGTCTATCTGCGTCATGCGGAAGATCCGACCCCGCTGGTGTGCCACGGCAGCTGGCCGGGCGTAATTACCCGTGCGGCTGCAGGTGAAGGTGGCTTTGGCTACGATCCGATTTTCTTTGTGCCGTCAGAGGGCAAAACTGCCGCAGAGCTGACCCGCGAGGAGAAGATTGCGATCTCCCATCGCGGCCAGGCGCTGAAACTGTTACTGGAAGCCCTGCGTAATGGCTAATTTGCCACCTTTAAGTCTCTATATTCATATCCCCTGGTGCGTGCAGAAGTGCCCCTACTGCGATTTCAACTCGCACGCGCTCAAGGGCGAAGTCCCGCATGACGACTACGTTCAGCATCTGCTGAGCGATCTGGATAACGACGCGCCCTGGGCTCAGGGCCGCGAAGTAAAAACGATTTTTATCGGCGGCGGCACGCCGAGCCTGCTCTCCGGTCCGGCCATGCAGACCCTGCTCGACGGCGTGCGTGCGCGTCTGACTCTGGCTGACGATGCGGAGATCACCATGGAGGCAAATCCCGGCACCGTGGAGGCCGACCGCTTTGTCGAGTACCAGCGCGCCGGAGTCAACCGTATCTCTATCGGCGTGCAGAGCTTTAGCGAACCCAAACTGCAGCGTCTGGGGCGTATCCACGGCGCTGAAGAGGCAAAGCGGGCGGCAAATCTGGCCAGCGGCCTTGGCCTGCGCAGCTTTAACCTCGATTTGATGCACGGCCTGCCGGACCAGACGCTGGAGGAGGCGCTGGACGATTTACGTCAGGCCATCGCCCTGAATCCGCCGCATCTCTCCTGGTATCAGTTGACCATCGAACCCAATACCCTCTTTGGCTCACGTCCGCCGGTTCTGCCGGACGACGATGCCCTGTGGGATATTTTCGAACAGGGACATCAGCTTCTGAGCGCCGCAGGCTATCAGCAGTACGAAACCTCCGCCTACGCGAAGCCGGGCTACCAGTGTCAGCACAACCTCAACTACTGGCGTTTCGGCGACTACCTGGGCATCGGCTGTGGCGCACACGGCAAGGTAACGCTGGCGGACGGGCAGATCCTGCGTACCGCCAAAACCCGCCATCCGCGTGGCTATATGCAGGGTAAATACCTCGATAAGCAGCATGAGGTCGCCGCAGAGGATAAGCCATTCGAGTTCTTTATGAACCGCTTCCGCCTGCTGGAAGCCGCGCCGCGCGAAGAATTTAGCCGCTATACCGGGCTGAATGAGAGCGTGATCCGCCCGCAAATTGACGAAGCGCTGGCAAAAGGGTATCTGACGGAAACGGCACTGGAGTGGCAGATTACCGAGCACGGTAAGCTGTTCTTAAATTCGTTGCTTGAACTGTTTCTTGCTGAAGAGCAATAAAGATACGGCCTGGCGGATAACCGGCAGGCCGTATTTGTGACGCTTAGACTGCGGTCTGGAAGATAACCCCGTCGGCTTTCTCGGTGTACTGAGAGAGCTGATCGAAGTTCAGATAGCGGTAGGTATCCACCGCGGTCTTATCCACCTGCGCAATAAAGGTCTGATACTCTTCCGGCGTCGGCAGTTTGCCGATCAGCGCCGCAACCGCCGCCAGCTCCGCAGAAGCCAGATAGACGTTCGCGCCGGTACCGAGGCGGTTCGGGAAGTTACGCGTTGAGGTCGACACCACGGTTGAGCCGTCCGCCACGCGCGCCTGGTTACCCATACACAGGGAGCAGCCCGGGATCTCAATACGCGCCCCGCTCTTACCAAAGACGCTGTAGTAGCCCTCTTCCGTCAGCTGTGCCGCATCCATACGGGTTGGCGGTGCCACCCACAGACGAGTCGGCAGCTGGCCTTTATGGGTATCCAGCAGCTTACCGGCGGCGCGGAAGTGGCCGATGTTAGTCATACAGGAACCGATAAAGACCTCATCGATCTTATCGCCCTGAACGTCAGACAGCAGACGCGCATCGTCCGGATCGTTCGGCGCACAAAGGATCGGCTCTTTGATTTCGCTCAGATCGATGTCGATCACCGCCGCGTACTCCGCATCGGCATCGGCTTCCATCAGCTGCGGATCCGCCAGCCATTTTTCCATCCCTTCAACGCGACGCTCCAGCGTACGACGGTCGCCATAGCCTTCGGCAATCATCCACTTCAGCAGCACGATGTTGGAGGTCAGGTACTCAACGATAGGTTCCTGGTTCAGCTTGATGGTACAGCCAGCTGCGGAACGCTCTGCCGAGGCATCGGTCAGCTCAAACGCCTGCTCAACTTTCAGATCCGGCAGACCTTCGATTTCCAGGATACGGCCGGAGAAGATGTTTTTCTTACCTTTCTTCTCAACGGTCAGCAGACCCTGTTTGATCGCGTACAGCGGGATGGCATGAACCAGGTCACGCAGGGTGATACCCGGCTCCATTTTGCCTTTAAAGCGCACCAGCACCGATTCCGGCATATCCAGCGGCATTACGCCGGTCGCAGCGGCAAACGCCACCAGACCAGAACCTGCCGGGAAGGAGATACCGATCGGGAAACGGGTATGGGAGTCACCGCCGGTGCCCACGGTATCCGGCAGCAGCATGCGGTTCAGCCAGGAGTGGATTACGCCATCGCCCGGACGCAGAGAGACGCCGCCGCGGTTCATAATAAAGTCAGGCAGCGTGTGGTGTGTGGTCACGTCGACCGGCTTCGGATAGGCCGCAGTGTGGCAGAAGGACTGCATCACCAGGTCGGTCGAGAAGCCCAGACAGGCCAGGTCTTTCAGCTCATCGCGGGTCATCGGCCCGGTGGTGTCCTGAGACCCGACGGAGGTCATTTTCGGTTCGCAGTACTGGCCCGGACGGATACCGGCAACGCCGCAGGCGCGACCGACCATTTTCTGTGCCAGCGAGAAGCCACGGCTGCTTTCCGCCACGTCTTTCGCCTGACGGAAGACGTCGCTGTGCGGCAGACCAAGGGCTTCACGCGCCCTTGTGGTCAGCCCACGGCCGATAATCAGCGGGATACGGCCACCGGCACGCACTTCGTCGATCAGCACGTCGGTTTTCAGTTCGAAGCTGGCCAGCAGTTCGCCGGTTTCGTGATTGCGGACTTCACCTTTGAACGGGTAAACGTCAATTACGTCGCCCATATTCAGGTCGTTAACGTCCACTTCAATCGGCAGCGCACCGGCATCTTCCATGGTGTTAAAGAAGATTGGCGCAATTTTGCCGCCCAGCACCAGGCCACCGCCGCGCTTGTTCGGCACGAACGGGATATCGTCGCCCATAAACCACAGCACCGAGTTGGTAGCAGATTTACGCGAAGAACCGGTACCCACAACGTCACCGACGTAGGCCAGCGGGAAACCTTTCGCCTGCAGGGCTTCGATCTGTTTGATTGGGCCGACGGCGCCAGGCTGATCCGGCTCAATGCCTTCACGGGCGTTTTTCAGCATCGCCAGGGCGTGCAGCGGGATATCCGGGCGGGACCAGGCATCCGGTGCCGGAGAAAGGTCATCGGTGTTGGTTTCGCCGGTGACTTTAAACACGGTCACGGTGATTTTTTCCGCCAGAGAAGGACGGCTCAGGAACCACTCGGCGTCCGCCCAGGACTGCATCACCTGCTTCGCGTATTCATTACCAGCTTTGGCTTTCTCTTCCACGTCGTAGAAGTTATCGAACATCAGCAGGGTATGGGACAGGGCTTTGGCGGCAATCGGCGCCAGCTTATCGTTGTCCAGCGCGTCAATCAGGGGGTTAATGTTGTAACCGCCCTGCATGGTGCCAAGCAGCTCAATGGCTTTTTCCGGGGTCACCAGAGGGGAAGAGGCTTCGCCTTTGACAATGGCGGCCAGGAAACCGGCTTTCACATAAGCCGCTTCATCAACACCAGGTGGAACACGATTAATCAGTAGATCGGACAGGAATTCTTCTTCGCCCGCAGGCGGGGTCTTCAGCAGCTCGACAAGTGCAGCCATCTGGGTGGCATCTAAAGGTTTAGCAACAATTCCCTCAGCGGCACGTTCGGCTACGTGCTTACGGTATTCTTCTAGCACGACGGTTCTCCTCGCTCTCATTGTCATAATGCGGCAAACACTTCTTTCAGGTGCCTTTGCGTTGGGTGTGCATCCTGAATGATGTTGTGTAACCTGGCGAAATCTTCACACTCCTGTGAGACAGCAGTTTGTAGGGTAAATGCCGGTACCGCGTCGGGCAGCATAGCAGGATTTTCAGGGGGTGTTAATCTGTTTACAAAAAAGCAACATTATATTTTTGCTGAATCGTTAAGAACGCGATAATGGTCGAGGGAATGCGTCACCTTACTGCAAAAATGCGGTTTGCCGGGATCCGGCAATAAAAAAAGCGGCTGAGTCAGCCGCTTTTTTCACGTCCGGGGGGATTAGAAAATATTCGCCACGGATTTCGCCAGATGCGCTTCAAGCTGCGGTTTGGCTTCTTCGAATTTCAGGTTAACCTTGTTGGCATTGGAAACAACGCGGGTCTGATATTTCGCACGGTCGCCCTGCTCGGTGCTGGTCTGAACCTTGTAGCCGGAAGTGCCCTGACGCAGCGCGGCGACGTTATCGGTGGTCACTTTCGCTTTGCTGCGCTCGGAGATCTGCAGGTCGGTTACCATGGTGTAGTTCACATCTTCTACCATCGCATCTGCAGCCATACCGATCAGGCCAGCCGCCAGACCCACGCCCAGTGCGGCACCGGAAGAGTTGCTGTTATAGGCGGTGATACCTGCACCCAGCGCGGCACCGGCAACGGCACCTTCATAACCGCTGTTCAGGAAGCCCTGAGCCTGACGCAGATCCATTTTGTCCGCTTTCAGCACGTTAGCCTGAACCCAGAAGTGAGCCGTATCCGGAGAGCTGGTCACTTTGAAGCCTTTCGCCGTCAGTTCATTCGCTAACAGGGTCTGCAGGTTGCTCATATCTTTATCGGAGGTGTTTTTCACCTGGATATAGATGGTTTTTTCGGAAGACGGTTCCAGCCAGATAGTCTGGCTCATCTGCGTTTTGACTTCGAGGTTACGTTTTTTAATGGCGGTGGTCATCGCACCACAGCCGGTAAGGACAAAGGTCGCCAACATAACGCTAACAACGGCCAATTTCTTAAAAGACATTTTATTTCCTTTTATTCGACTTAAATCCCAAAAAATACAATGCGAAAGACATGCAGAAATAATGCGATGAAAGAGAAGGGGTAAAAAAGTCGACAGGAGAGAAATAAAAAGCTGCCTGTATCCCTTTAGCTGCGCATCATCCCTGATGTATATCATTAAAAATACAATCATTGAGTATCGAGTAGTATCGGGGAAAAAGGAGGCGATTAAAACAACAAATTACCTACTATAAACAGCAGTTGTTATATTGAGAGAATTCATTTTTTTAGCGAATATAAAAAACGCCTCCGAAGAGGCGTTAATTTCATTTATGGCGAATTATTTCTTTTTCGCTTTCGGGTTCGGCAGGTCGGTGATACTACCTTCGAACACTTCAGCTGCCAGACCAACGGACTCGTGCAGCGTCGGGTGCGCGTGAATGGTCAGCGCGATATCTTCAGCGTCACAGCCCATTTCAATTGCCAGACCGATCTCACCCAGCAGCTCGCCGCCGTTGGTGCCGACAATCGCGCCGCCGATAACACGGTGGGTCTCTTTGTCGAAGATCAGTTTGGTCATACCGTCTGCGCAGTCAGAAGCGATAGCACGGCCGGAAGCAGCCCACGGGAAGGTGGCGGTTTCGTAGCTGATGCCTTTTTCTTTCGCTTCTTTCTCGGTCAGACCTACCCAGGCAACTTCTGGCTCAGTATAGGCAATTGACGGAATCACTTTCGGATCGAAGTAGTGCTTCATGCCGGCGATAACTTCAGCGGCAACGTGACCTTCGTGAACACCTTTGTGCGCCAGCATCGGCTGACCGACGATATCGCCGATAGCAAAGATGTGCGGCACGTTAGTGCGCAGCTGTTTGTCCACGCGGATAAAGCCACGGTCGTCCACTTCCACGCCAGCCTGGCCCGCGTCGAGGTTTTTACCGTTCGGTACACGACCGATAGCCACCAGCACCGCATCGTAACGCTGTGCTTCTGCCGGCGCTTTTTTGCCTTCCATGGAAACGTAGATACCGTCTTCTTTTGCTTCAACGGCGGTCACTTTGGTTTCCAGCATCAGGTTGAATTTCTTGCTGATGCGTTTGGTGAAGACTTTAACGATATCTTTGTCAGCAGCCGGGATCACCTGGTCGAACATTTCAACCACGTCGATCTCTGAACCCAGCGCATGGTACACGGTAGCCATTTCCAGACCGATGATGCCGCCGCCCATAACCAGCAGACGCTTAGGTACGGATTTCAGCTCCAGCGCATCGGTGGAATCCCACACGCGCGGATCTTCATGCGGAATAAACGGCAGTTCGATCGGACGGGAGCCCGCTGCGATGATCGCGTTGTCGAAGTTGATCACGGTTTTGCCGTTTTCGCCTTCCACTTCCAGGGTGTTCGCCCCGGTAAATTTACCCAGACCGTTAACCACTTTAACCTTACGGCCTTTCGCCATACCGGCCAGACCACCAGTCAGCTGCGTGATAACCTTTTCTTTCCAGGTACGAATTTTGTCGATATCGGTTTTCGGCTCACCGAAAACAATACCGTGTTCAGCCAGCGCTTTAGCTTCTTCAATCACTTTAGCAACGTGCAGCAGCGCTTTAGAAGGGATACAGCCGACGTTCAGACAAACACCACCGAGGGTGCTGTAGCGTTCTACGATGACGGTCTCCAGACCTAAGTCAGCGCAACGGAAGGCTGCAGAGTAACCTGCCGGGCCTGCCCCAAGTACCACGACCTGAGTTTTGATTTCAGTACTCATCATGACCTCTTAATTATTTCCGGCGATCCTGGGTACTTGTCGCCCTTCATCCACCGGGACGTTCTATCCGCTCGTATCTTACAAAACCGTTAACAATTTTGAAACACAAACGGCAAACGAATTCATTCTGTCTGCCGGTAACCCCAACAACCCTATGAGATTACCAGAAAAAAGCCGGCCGTCAGGCCGGCTTTTTTGATTACATCACCAGACGGCGGATGTCGGACAACGTGTTGTTGATGATGGTAATGAAGCGGGCACCATCAGCACCGTCGATCACGCGGTGGTCGAAGGAGAGAGAGATTGGCATCATCAGACGCGGCACAAACTCTTTACCGTTCCACACCGGTTCCATCGCAGACTTGGACACACCGAGGATAGCCACTTCCGGCGCGTTAACAATCGGCGCGAAGTGGGTTGTACCCAGGCCACCGATGCTGGAGATGGTGAAGCAGCCGCCCTGCATTTCGCCAGCGGTCAGCTTACCATCACGCGCTTTCTTAGAAATCACGGTCAGCTCACGAGACAGCTCGGTGATGCTCTTCTTGTTCACGTCTTTGAAGACCGGAACAACCAGACCATTCGGGGTATCAACCGCAACACCGATGTTGATGTATTTCTTCAGCGTCAGCTTCTGTGCATCTGCGGACAGAGAGCTGTTGAAGCGCGGCATCTGTTCCAGAGCGGCAGCAACGGCTTTCATGATGAAGACAACCGGGGTGAATTTCACGTCCAGTTTACGCTTCTCAGCTTCGGCGTTCTGCTGTTTACGGAACGCTTCCAGATCGGTGATATCGGTTTTGTCGAAGTGGGTAACGTGCGGGATCATCACCCAGTTACGGCTCAGGTTAGCACCAGAGATTTTCTGGATACGGCCCAGTTCCACTTCTTCGATTTCACCAAACTTGCTGTAGTCGATTTTCGGCCACGGCAGCATGCCAGGCAGACCGCCGCCGGTGGCAGCAGGTGCAGACTCAGCGCGTTTAACCGCGTCTTTCACGTAAGCCTGAACGTCTTCGCGCAGGATACGACCTTTACGGCCAGTCCCTTTCACTTTCGCCAGGTTAACGCCAAACTCGCGCGCCAGACGGCGAATCAGCGGGGTTGCGTGAACGTAAGCGTCGTTTTCAGCGAACTCAGATTTGCCTTCCGCTTTAGCCGCCGGAGCAGCAGCAGGTTTAGCCGCCTGAGCAGGTGCAGCAGCCGGTGCCGGAGCAGCAGCCTGAGCTGGAGCCGCAGCAGGCGCAGCGCCTTCTACTTCGAAGACCATGATCAGGGAGCCGGTGGACACTTTGTCGCCGGTGCTGATTTTGATCTCTTTAACGGTGCCCGCGAACGGTGCCGGGACTTCCATGGAAGCCTTGTCACCTTCTACGGTGATCAGTGACTGTTCAGCGGCAACTTTATCGCCCACTTTCACCATCACTTCGGTCACTTCAACTTCGTCACCGCCGATATCCGGAACGTTAACGTCTTTCGGACCTGCAGCCGCAGCCGGAGCCGCTTCCGCTTTCGGTGCAGAAGCTGCCGGCGCTGCGCCCGCAACTTCGAAGACCATAATCAGGGAGCCGGTGGACACTTTGTCGCCGGTGTTGATTTTGATCTCTTTAACCACGCCCGCGAACGGTGCCGGGACTTCCATTGAGGCTTTGTCGCCTTCAACGGTGATCAGAGACTGCTCAGCCGCAACGGTGTCGCCAACTTTAACCATGATCTCGGTAACTTCAACTTCGTCGCCGCCGATGTCCGGTACGTTAACGTCTTTTGCTGCCGCAGCAGCAGGTGCTGCCGCCGGAGCCGCTTCTTTTTTCTCTTCTGCCTGAGCAGGTGCAGCGGTCGCTGCACCTTCGGCGGATTCGAAAATCATGATCAGAGAACCGGTTTCCACTTTACCGCCGACAGAGATTTTGATCTCTTTAACAACGCCGGCCTGCGGAGACGGAACTTCCATAGAGGCTTTATCGCCTTCTACGGTGATCAGCGACTGTTCAGCTTCAACTTTGTCGCCCACTTTGACCAGGATCTCGGTGACTTCAACTTCGTCAGCCCCGATGTCCGGTACATTGATTTCGATAGCCATTCTCTCTTTACCTCTTATGCCAGACGCGGGTTAACTTTATCTGCATCGATGTTGAATTTGGTGATAGCGTCAGCCACCACTTTCTTATCGATGTCGCCACGTTTAGCCAGTTCGCCCAGTGCTGCAACCACCACGTAAGAAGCATCAACTTCGAAGTGGTGACGCAGGTTTTCACGGCTGTCAGAGCGACCGAAGCCGTCGGTACCCAGTACGCGGTAATCATCAGCCGGTACATAAGTACGAACCTGCTCGGCGAACAGTTTCATATAGTCAGTAGATGCTACTGCCGGTGCGTCGCTCAGAACCTGAGCAATGTACGGCACACGCGGAGTTTCCAGCGGGTGCAGCATGTTCCAGCGCTCACAATCCTGGCCATCACGCGCCAGTTCAGTGAAGGAGGTTACGCTGAACACGTCAGAACCGATGCCGTAGTCTTTCGCCAGGATCTGCGCTGCTTCACGAACGTGACGCAGGATGGAGCCTGAACCCAGCAGCTGAACTTTACCTTTCGCGCCTTCAACTGTTTCCAGTTTGTAGATACCTTTACGGATACCTTCCTCAGCACCTTCCGGCATAGCCGGCATGTGGTAGTTTTCGTTCAGGGTGGTGATGTAGTAGTAAATGTTCTCTTGCGCTTCACCGTACATGCGATGCAGACCGTCATGCATGATGACCGCAACTTCGTAGGCGAAGGACGGATCGTAAGAGATACAGTTCGGGATAGTCAGAGACTGAATATGGCTGTGGCCATCTTCGTGCTGCAGACCTTCACCGTTCAGAGTCGTACGACCGGAAGTACCACCGATCAGGAAGCCACGCGCCTGCTGGTCACCTGCTGCCCAGCACAGGTCGCCGATACGCTGGAAACCGAACATGGAGTAGTAGATGTAGAACGGGATCATCGGCAGATTGTTGGTGCTGTAAGAAGTTGCAGCGGCCAGCCAGGAAGAACCTGCGCCCAGCTCGTTGATCCCTTCCTGCAGAATCTGACCTTTCTCGTCTTCTTTGTAGTAGGCAACCTGCTCACGGTCCTGCGGGGTGTACTGCTGGCCGTTCGGGCTGTAAATACCGATCTGACGGAACAGACCTTCCATACCAAAGGTACGCGCTTCGTCGGCGATGATCGGAACCAGACGATCTTTGATCGACTTGTTCTTCAGCATCACGTTCAGGGCACGAACGAAAGCGATGGTGGTGGAGATCTCTTTGTTCTGCTCTTCCAGCAGCTGGGAGAAGTCAGAGAGTTCCGGCAGTTCCAGCTTCTCGCTGAAGTTAGGCTGACGAGACGGCAGGTAGCCGTTCAGCTTCTGACGCTGTGCGTGCAGATAGGTGTGCTCTTCAGACCCTTCAGGGAAGGTGATGTAAGACAGTTTTTCAACCTGCTCATCGGAGACAGGAACATTGAAGCGGTCGCGGATATAGCGCACGCCGTCCATGTTCATTTTCTTCACCTGGTGAGCGATGTTTTTACCTTCAGCGGTATCACCCATGCCGTAACCTTTGATGGTATGGGCCAGGATAACGGTCGCTTTGCCGGTAGTTTCCTGCGCTTTTTTCAGTGCAGCGTAGACTTTCTTCGGATCGTGACCACCGCGGTTCAGTGCCCAGATCTGTTCGTCAGACCAGTCGGCAACCAGCGCTGCAGTTTCCGGATATTTACCGAAGAAGTGCTCACGAACGTAGGCACCGTCTTTGGATTTGAAGGTCTGGTAGTCGCCGTCAACGGTTTCGTTCATCAGCTGGATCAGTTTACCGCTGGTGTCTTTACGCAGCAGCTCATCCCAACGACCGCCCCACATGACTTTGATAACGTTCCAGCCGGCGCCGCTAAAGATGCCTTCCAGTTCGTTGATGATCTTGCCGTTGCCGGTTACCGGACCATCCAGACGCTGCAGGTTACAGTTGATGATGAAGCACAGGTTGTCCAGTTTCTCACGGGTGGCGATAGTGATCGCACCTTTGGATTCCGGCTCATCCATTTCGCCGTCGCCCAGGAAGGCGTAAACGGTCTGTTTGGAGGTGTCTTTCAGGCCACGGTGTTCCAGATATTTCAGGAATTTAGCCTGGTAGATCGCACCAATCGGGCCCAGGCCCATGGATACGGTCGGGAACTGCCAGAATTCCGGCATCAGTTTCGGGTGCGGGTAAGAAGACAGACCGTTACCGTGAACTTCCTGACGGAAGTTGTTCATCTGATCTTCAGTCAGACGGCCTTCCAGGAACGCACGTGCGTACACGCCCGGAGAGATGTGACCCTGGAAGTACACCAGATCGCCGCCGTCCTGCTCGCTGCGCGCGCGGAAGAAGTGGTTGAAACACACTTCATAAACGGTTGCGGAAGACTGGAAGGATGCCATGTGGCCGCCCAGCTCGAGGTCTTTTTTAGACGCACGCAGCACGGTCATGATGGCGTTCCAGCGGATAGCAGAACGAATACGACGTTCCAGCTCCAGATTGCCCGGGTATTCCGGTTCATCTTCAACGGCAATAGTGTTGACGTAGTTGTTAACCCCAGTGCCAACTGCAGTTTTCACGCCGCCTTTACGGGCTTCGGAAAGCAGTTGGTCGATCAGATACTGAGCACGCTCAACACCTTCTTCACGGATGACCGATTCGATCGCCTGTAGCCAGTCGCGAGTTTCGATCGGATCCACGTCATTTTGTAAACGTTCTGACATGGGTATTCCTTATCTATCTAGTTCGTTGATTTATCTGGAACCTGTCCCATTGCACTCTCCAGTAAGAATGCAATAAGACAGGTTCTGCGTTTAGTTGCCGCGCACATTAAAGGCGCTTCAGTTTCACATCTCCCGGCAAATCTTCTGCCAGAAAAATCATTAATTCTTCCGCTGCTCCAGGCGGCGCATTGAGCGTTCACGACGGCTTTGCTCACGACTGCGATCCAGCAGGATTTCTTCAATAAAGGCCAGGTGGCGATGGGACGCTTCACGCGCCTTTTCCGGCTCACCGGCGATAATGGCTTCAAACACGTCCGTACGGTGCTTGCTGACCAGCGGGAGCATCTCCCGTCGCGCGTACAGCAGCTCGAAGTTCTGACGGACGTTCTGTGCCAGCATCGGCTCCATGCAGCGTAGCAGATGAAGCAGCACCACATTATGCGCCGCTTCGGTGACAGCAATTTGATACTGCACAACCGCGTCGGACTCGGCGTCAAGATCGCCGGACTGCTGTGCCCGCTCGATGGCCTGGTGCAATTCGCGAATGCGCGACTTGTCTTCGTCCGTGCTGCGCAGCGCGGCATAGTATGCGGCGATGCCTTCCAGCGCGTGGCGCGTCTCGAGCAGATCAAACTGGGATTCAGGGTGGTCGGAGAGCAATTCTACCAGCGGGTCGCTGAAGCTCTGCCAGAGGCTACTTTGAACAAAGGTACCGCCGCCCTGGCGACGAAGCAGCAGGCCCTTCGCTTCGAGACGTTGAATCGCCTCGCGCAGAGAGGGACGGGAAACGTCGAACTGTTTCGCCAGTTCGCGTTCAGGTGGAAGTTTTTCGCCGGGGCGCAATGTCCCCTCAAGAATCAAAAACTCCAGCTGCTGTTCAATCACATCGGATAGTTTTGGTTGGCGGATTTTGCTGTAGGCCATTATTCCCTGTCTCTGCCATTAGCCCGGAGTCAATTGGTCTTACCAATTTCATATTCGTGACGCTAAAGTAACAAAGTATTCACCTTCTGTCCATACAGGTTTTGATTGAAATCATTAAAGCCTGCACATTTTAACAACGTTACAGAAATAACGTTTCAAACATGTAACCTTGCACAAATGAGCAATTTACCCCCAAAGCGGCAATTTTAACTTTTGTGAAACGCTATAAACGTCACCCTGAACCGATTCACCATGTGAATATATGAATAGAAATGCACTTACCTCGCATGAGAATCGAAAAATCGTACCCCTTTTGGGGCGATCCCTCGGGTTACAAATGGTTTCTTTTTATTCAAGTCGTTATTGACCTTTATAAAGCAGGTGCATTCGTCTGCGCTTACCACTATTCTTAATCTTGTGAAAGCATTAGGACGATAATCCCGCCCCTCTTTCCGTAAACAAATTAATACAAAGAATGGAATCTTATAATTACACGCACACAACCGTGTACACATAACAACCACACTCACGAGGTTTAAATGGAAGGTCAACAGCTAAAGCGCGGCCTTAAAAACCGGCATATCCAGCTTATTGCCCTCGGCGGCGCGATAGGAACAGGCCTGTTCCTGGGGAGCGCATCCGTTATTCAGTCCGCCGGCCCCGGCATTATTCTGGGCTATGCCATCGCCGGTTTTATTGCTTTTCTGATTATGCGCCAGCTGGGCGAGATGGTCGTTGACGAGCCGGTTGCCGGTTCCTTCAGCCACTTCGCCTATAAATACTGGGGCGGTTTCGCAGGCTTTGCTTCCGGCTGGAACTACTGGGTGCTCTATGTCCTGGTGGCGATGGCGGAACTGACCGCCGTCGGCAAATATGTGCAATTCTGGTATCCCGAGATCCCGACCTGGGTCTCCGCTGCGGTCTTCTTCGTTGTCATCAACGCCATCAACCTGACCCACGTAAAAGTGTTTGGCGAAATGGAGTTCTGGTTTGCGATTATTAAAGTCATTGCCGTAGTGGCGATGATCCTGTTCGGCGGCTGGCTGCTGTTCAGCGGCAACGGCGGCCCGCAGGCGACCGTTCGCAACCTCTGGGAGCAGGGCGGTTTCCTGCCTCACGGCATAACCGGGCTGGTGATGATGATGGCAATCATTATGTTCTCGTTTGGCGGACTGGAGCTGGTGGGGATCACCGCCGCTGAAGCCGACAACCCGGAGCAGAGCATCCCGAAAGCCACCAACCAGGTGATTTGGCGTATTCTGATCTTCTACGTGGGCTCGCTGGCAGTCCTGCTGTCGCTGCTGCCGTGGACCCGTGTTACCGCTGATACCAGCCCGTTTGTCCTGATCTTCCATGAGCTGGGCGATACCCTTGTGGCGAACACGCTTAACGTCGTGGTCCTGACCGCCGCACTCTCGGTCTATAACAGCTGCGTTTACTGTAATAGCCGGATGCTGTTCGGCCTTGCCCAGCAGGGCAACGCGCCAAAAGCGCTGCTGAAGGTCGATAAGCGCGGCGTGCCGGTTAACACCATTATCGTCTCGGCCACGGTCACTGCCCTGTGCGTGCTGATTAACTACCTGGCGCCGGACTCGGCCTTTGGCCTGCTGATGGCGCTGGTGGTCTCTGCTCTGGTGATTAACTGGGCGATGATCAGCCTGGCGCATATGGAGTTCCGCCGCGCCAAAAAGCAGCAGGGCGTCACCACGCGCTTCCCTGCCCTGCTCTATCCGCTGGGTAACTGGGTCTGCCTGCTGTTTATGGCGGCGGTACTGGTGATTATGGCGATAACGCCGGGGATGGCGATCTCCGTCTGGCTGATCCCGGTCTGGGTGGTGATTCTCGGCATCGGCTATCTGATCAAGCAGAAAAATGCATAAGCGCTAAGCGCTATTTGTTCCTCTCTGCACCCGTTTCAGGGTGCAGAGCCTGTTACAGACTTCACACTTTCCTTCCGACAACCATTTCGTCCATATCAGCGACCTATTACTGCTACGCAATTATCGCTTCGCAGGCAAATAATTCTCGCCATACCCTGAGGTGGAGACCTGTGGATGGACAATAGCAAACTGTCAGTCAAAGAGAAGATTGGTTACGGCATGGGTGACGCCGGCTGTAATATTATCTTCGGCGCTATAATGTTGTTTGTTAACTATTTCTATACGGATATCTTCGGCCTGGCCCCGGCGCTGGTGGGCGTGCTGCTGCTGTCGATCCGCGTGATAGACGCCGTTACCGACCCGATTATGGGCGCGCTGGCCGACCGGACCCGCAGTAAATATGGCCGATTCCGTCCCTGGCTGCTGTGGATTGCCCTGCCCTATGCCCTGTTCAGCGTCCTGATGTTTACCACGCCGGACTGGACCTACAATAGCAAGGTTATCTATGCCTTCGTTACCTACTTCCTGCTGTCGCTGACCTATACCGCCATCAATATTCCGTACTGCTCGCTGGGCGGCGTGATCACTAACGACCCGAAAGAGCGCGTTGCCTGTCAGTCCTACCGCTTTGTGATGGTGGGGATTGCCACCCTGCTGCTCTCCCTGACCCTGTTGCCAATGGCAGAATGGTTCGGCGGCGAGGATAAAGCCAAAGGCTATCAGATGGCGATGACCGTGCTGGCGTTTATCGGCATGTGTATGTTCCTGTTCTGCTTCGCCACCGTTCGCGAACGCGTTCGTCCGGCGGTCCAGAGCAATGACGAGCTGAAAAAAGACTTCCGTGACGTCTGGAAAAACGATCAGTGGGTCCGCATCCTGCTGCTGACCCTGTGCAACGTCTGCCCCGGCTTTATCCGCATGGCGGCCACCATGTACTACGTCACCTGGGTGATGCAGCAAAGTACCCACTTTGCCACCCTGTTTATCAGCCTCGGCGTGGTGGGCATGATGATCGGCAGTATGCTGGCGAAGGTGCTGACCGACCGCTGGTGCAAACTGAAAGTCTTCTTCTGGACCAATATCGCACTGGCGATCTTCTCCAGCGCCTTCTACTTCTTTGACCCGCGGGCGACCACGCTTATTATGGTGCTCTACTTCCTGCTCAATGTCCTGCATCAGATCCCGTCCCCGCTGCACTGGTCTCTGATGGCCGATGTGGATGACTACGGCGAGTGGAAAACCGGGAAACGTATTACCGGGATCAGCTTCTCCGGCAACATCTTTTTCCTCAAAATCGGCCTGGCCGTGGCCGGGGCGATGGTAGCCTTCCTGCTCTCCTGGTACGGCTATGACGCCGGCGCCAAACAGCAGAGCGCAACCGCCATCAACGGGATTGTGCTGCTCTTTACCGTGATCCCGGGCGTAGGTTATCTGATCACCGCGGGCGTGGTGCGCCTGATGAAAGTGGACCGCGAGCTGATGCAGCGGATCCAGCAGGATCTGGAAAAACGCCGTGCCAACTACCGCGAGTTAAATGAGACGTCAGATATCGGTGGCGTACACAACGTAAGGAAAGCGTAATGAAAAACTGGCCCAATCCCTTTATTGAACAGCGCGCCGACCCGTTTATTCTGCGCCATGAAGGGGAATACTACTTTATCGCTTCCGTACCGGAGTATGACCGGCTGGAAATTCGTCGCTCGACCACCCTCGAAGGTCTGCGCGATGCGCCGGGCGTAGTGGTATGGCGCAAGCCGGACAGCGGCCCGATGAGCCATCTGATCTGGGCGCCGGAACTGCACGTTATCGATGGCAAATGGGTGATCTACTTTGCCGCCGCGCATACGCAGGCTTTCGACGCGCTGGGCATGTTCCAGCACCGCATGTTCGTGCTGGAGTGTGCCGACAGCGATCCTCAGCGCGGGAAATGGGTTGAACGCGGTGAGTTAAAAACCCAGTTTGACAGCTTCGCCCTCGACGCCACCACCTTCTCGCATCAGGGCAGGCAGTGGTATTTATGGGCGCAAAAAGATCCCGCGATACCCGGTAATACCAACCTCTATCTGGCCGAGCTGGAAAATGCGTGGACGATTAAGGGTAAGCCGGTGATGCTCAGCAAACCGGAACTGGAGTGGGAGTGCCGCGGTTTTCTGGTCAACGAAGGTCCGGCGGTCATTCGCCACGGCGATAAGCTGTTTGTCACCTACTCCGCCAGCGCCACCGATGAGAACTACTGTATCGGGCTGTTATGGATAGACGTCAAGGCCGACCCGCAGGAAACCGCCAACTGGCATAAATCGCCGCAGCCGGTGTTTACCACCAGTTGGGAAAATCGTCAGTTTGGGCCGGGCCACAACAGCTTTACGCAAACCCCTGAGGGTGAGGACGTGCTGGTCTATCACGCGAGGAACTACACCGAGATCGAAGGCGATCCGCTTTACGATCCGAATCGCCACACCCGCCTGAAGCTGATTCGCTGGCAGGAAAACGGGATGCCTGACTTCGGCATCCCGCATGCGGATTCACATTAATCGACAACGGCGCGCGGGCTACATCAGCGCGCCGTAAATCGTCAGCAGTGCCACCACGACCACCACGGCAAGCGAGGTTTTCTTCGCCATCAGCACGGCCGCCTTCGGCGTTTCCACCTTATCGACATGCGGCTCGCGGGCCAGCGAAAGCTGGGCCAGGTAGCTCAGTACCTGATACTGGGCGGTATGGCGATCGCCAAGTGAGGCAAACCAGGCGGGAAGCGCCTTTTCACCGTGACCAATCAGGGCATAGACCACGCCCACCAGCCGCACCGGCAGCCAGTCCACCACGTGAAGCACGCCGTCGATACCCGACTGTACGCGCTGATGCGGCGTCTGATAGCGCGCCAGCCACGACTGCCAGGCGCGTAAAAAGGCATAGCCCACCAGCGTTACCGGTCCCCAGGGGCCGCCGACGATAAACCAGAACAGCGGAGCCAGATAAAAGCGATAGTTGATCCACAGCAGCCCATTTTGCAGCTCGCGGAGATATTCACGCTCGTCGCACTCCGGCGGCACGCCGTGGATCAGGGTCAGCTCGCTGGCCATCGCATCGCGGGCGTGGGCATCATCGCGGGCGGCGGCCTTCAGGTACGCATGGTAATGCAGACGCACCTTGCCCGCGCCGATACAGAGCAGTCCCAGCAGGATCCAGACCACCAGCAGCGGGACATTAAACAGCAGACCGGAGAGTGCACGCAGGATCAGGAAGGTTGCCGCCATCGCCAGCGCGGTCATCAGTAGCGTATGCAGCAGGGAGAAGTGGCGAACACGGCGGAACAGCGCCTCCAGGCGATGGTCCAGATGCCAGTGCTCACCCAGCTTAAACAGACGCTCGGCCAGCAGCACGAGAAGTGCGGTAAACAGTGTCATCTTATCTCCTTATCTGACCACGAAACCGCGCCCAGTCAAACGCCGGGCCGGGATCGGTTTTACGCACCGGCGCGATATCGCTGTGGCCGGTCATATGGTCGGCGATTGCCGGGTAAACCTCGATTAATTGCTGCGTCAGCGCCGCCAGCTGCTGATACTGTGCATCGGTGTAGGCCAGGGTATCGGTGCCTTCCAGCTCAATACCAATCGAAAAGTCATTGCAGCGCTCACGTCCCTGATAACAGGAAACGCCCGCATGCCAGGCGCGCTTCGTAAAGGGCACGTACTGCACGATTTCACCGTCGCGGCGGATCAGACAGTGGGCGGATACTCGCAGGTGGACAATCTCAGCAAAGAAGGGATGTGCGTCAGGATCGAGGGTGCCGCTAAAGAGCGCATCGATCCATGGCCCGCCGAATTCACCGGGCGGCAGGCTGATATTATGTACCACCAGCAGCGAAGGGGTTTCGTCATCCGGACGCAGATCGCAATGGGGAGAAGGTACTCGTCGCGCCTCGCTCAGCCAGCCCTCGTGTAACGCCATGCAAGAACTCCTTATATATGGTGCCAACGGCCGGTTCAGAGTAGCATGTTTCAATCTTTTGATTCGTTACCAATTTGGAGTTTTATGATGCCGCCTCGCCGCTATAACCCCGACCAACGACGCGACGCACTCCTTGAGCGTATCCATCTGGATATCCCCGCCACGGTGGAGCAGGCGCTGCGTGAAGACCTGGGCGGCGAAGTGGATGCCAGTAACGATATTACGGCCCAATTGTTGCCGTCGGATGCACGCTCCCATGCCATCATCATTACCCGTGAAGACGGCGTATTCTGCGGCAAACGCTGGGTGGAAGAAGTCTTTATTCAGCTGGCCGGTGACGACGTGCGTATGACCTGGCAGGTTAAAGACGGCGATACCGTGACCGCCGGACAGACGCTGTTTGAGCTGGACGGACCGTCGCGTGTGCTGCTGACCGGTGAACGTACGGCGCTGAACTTTGTCCAGACGCTTTCCGGCGTGGCCAGCGAAGTACATCGCTATGTCAGTCTGCTGGCCGGTACCCGTACCCAGCTGCTGGATACGCGCAAAACCCTGCCCGGCCTGCGCACCGCGCTAAAATACGCGGTGCTGTGCGGCGGCGGAGCTAACCACCGCCTCGGCCTTTCCGACGCTTTCCTGATCAAAGAGAACCATATTATTGCCTCCGGCTCGGTGCGTCAGGCTGTTGAAAAAGCCTTCTGGCTGCACCCGGACGTGCCGGTCGAAGTGGAGGTCGAAACCCTGGATGAACTGCGCGACGCGCTGCACGCCGGGGCGGACATCATCATGCTGGATAACTTTGACACGGCACAGATGCGCGAAGCGGTGCGTATCACCAACGGCCAGGCACAGCTGGAAGTGTCCGGTAACGTCACCGCCGACACCCTGCGTGAGTTTGCCGAAACCGGCGTTGATTTTATCTCCGTCGGGGCGCTGACCAAGCACGTGCGCGCCCTCGATCTCTCCATGCGTTTTCGCTAACGCCTGCTGCGCTGATGTTGACTAACGGGCCGCTGGCCCGTTTTTTTCGAGCGGCTTCGCAACGCCCGCTTCACCGCTGCACAGCGGAAATAAAAACCGGAACCCGCCTTCACAACTCATCTTTTGTGCCTCGCCTCCTTTAACTGCGGCTGTCAGATTACGCCCAGCCAACAAAGGAGTGACTATGAGCAAACAACGAGGATTTACCCTTATCGAACTGATGGTGGTCATCGGCATCATCGCAATTCTTAGCGCCATCGGCGTCCCCGCCTGGCAGAACTATCTTCGCAAAGCGGCGCTCACCGATATGCTGCAGGCCTTTATGCCCTACCGTACCGCTATCGAACTCTGCGCCCTCGATCGCGGGGGCCCGCAGGATTGCAGCGCAGGCAGCAACGGCGTGCCGTCACCGACCACCACCCGCTACGTGTCGGCAATTGCCGTTAGCCGGGGAATCGTCACCCTGACCGGACGAGAAAGCCTGACCGGCCTGCAGGTTGTTATGACCCCAGCCTGGGATAATGCTAACGGGCTAACCGGCTGGCAGCGCAGCTGTGATATCCAGAGCGACAGCGCCCTGAAGCAGGCCTGCGGTGAGGTCTTCCGCTTCAATGCACCGGCAGATGCAGGAGGCGGCGCATGAAAGCGGATAAACTGGTGAATTTATGTCAGCGCCATCATGCGCTCTTGCTTAACAGCGATGACGAGATGCTCTGTATCGCGGTGGTCGGTAATCCGTCAACGGAGCTGATGGACGCTCTGCGTTTCGCTACCCAGAAACGGGTGGATATTGAGTGCTGGACCCAGGAACGGATGGACAGCCATCAGCATCTGATGCCCGCCGCAACGGATAACCTGCCTGCGGCGGAACTGTTAAGCCAGACGCTACAGCAGGCGCTGACGCAGCGCGCCTCGGATATTCATTTTGAACCGGCGGAGACCCACTACCGTATTCGCCTGCGCGTAGACGGCGTGCTGCACGACCTCGCCCCCGTCTCCGCCGACGCCGCCTCGACCCTGACCGCCCGCCTGAAAGTACTCGGCAATCTGGATATCGCCGAACGTCGCCTGCCGCAGGATGGCCAGTTCACGGTCGATATTGCCGGAACGCCCGTCTCCTTTCGTATTGCCACCCTGCCCTGTCGCGGCGGAGAGAAAATCGTCCTGCGTCTGCTGCATCTGGTCGAGCAGGCGCTGGAACTTAACGCGCTGGGGCTGACGCCACCGCAGCTGGAACGGGTTGAACGCCGCCTGCACCAGCCTCAGGGGCTGTTGCTGGTTACTGGACCAACGGGTAGCGGCAAAACCGTCAGCCTCTATAGCGCGCTGCAGGCGCGGAATACGGCAGAGGTCAACATCTGCAGCGTGGAAGATCCGGTCGAGATCCCTATTGCCGGACTCAATCAGACCCAGGTTAACCCCCGCGCGGGGCTGACCTTCCAGAGCGTGCTGCGGGCGCTTCTGCGCCAGGATCCGGATATTGTCATGGTCGGCGAAATTCGCGATGGCGAAACCGCTGAAATCGCACTGAACGCGGCACAAACCGGCCACCTGGTGCTGTCGACGCTGCATACCAATTCCACCAGCGAAACCCTGGTGCGGCTGCAGCAAATGGGCGTGGCACGCTGGATGCTCTCGGCAGCCCTGACGCTGGTTATCGCCCAGCGGCTGGTACGCAAGCTCTGCCCGCACTGTCGGCAAAAAAGTGCGGCGGCCGACCCGCTGCCCGAATCGCTCTGGCCTCACCCTCTGCCACGCTGGCGAGCGGTCGGCTGCGACAGCTGCTACCACGGCTTCTATGGCCGTATCGCGCTATTCGAGGTGCTGGATATCAACGCCGATCTGCGACAGGCCATTGCCGAGGGCCGGGATGTACAAACCATTGAACAGCTGGCGCGACAGGCGGGGATGAGCACCCTCTTTGAGAGCGGCTGCCTGGCCGTCAGCCGGGGACAAACCACGCTGGAAGAAGTGATCAGGGTTCTGGGAATGCCGCATGTCGGCTAAGAAGCTATGGCGGTGGAAGGGGCTTAGCCTGACGGGAGAGTCGCGGGAAGGGGCTCTCTGGGCGGCAGACCGCATCGCGGCGGCAGAGATGCTACAGCAGCGGCAGATTACACCGCTGTCCCTGAAACGTTGCTCGGTTAAAAACTCAGGATGGCGCAGTGAATTCAGCTGCCAGCTGATACAACAGCTGGCCACGCTGCTACAGGCGGGGTTAACCCTCTCTACCGGCCTGACCCTGCTGGCCGGGCAGCATCCCAGTCGCCAGTGGCAGGCTTTGCTGAACCGTCTGGCAGAGGATCTGGAAAACGGCGTGGCGCTCTCCGTCGCCATGCAGGCCTGGCCGCAGGTCTTTCCGCCGCTTTACCAGGCGATGATCCGCACCGGGGAGCTGACCGGTAAGCTTGATGAGTGCTGTCTCCAGCTGGCTCGCCAGCAGCAGGCCCAGCGGCTGCTGGTACAAAAAGTGAAAAAAGCGCTGCGCTATCCGCTGATTATTCTGCTCCTGGCGCTGAGCGTGATGCTGGCGATGGTGTGGCTGGTTCTGCCGGAATTTGCGGCGATCTACCAGACCTTTAACGCCCCGTTGCCCGCGCTTACCCGTGGCGTACTGGCCTTTGCCGACGGCATGCAGCGCGCAGGGCCACTGCTGCTGGCGGCGCTGATACTGCCGGGCATCGCCGCGCTTCTGCTACACGGACAACCTCGCTGGCAGCGGCTTCGTCAACGCCTTATTCTCACCACACCGGTGCTCGGCGAGCTGGCCCGTGGGCAGAAACTCAGCCAGATTTTCACCGTCCTCTCGCTCACCCAGAGCACGGGCATTGCTTTTCTGCAGGGGCTGGAAAGCGTTGAAGAGACGTTAACCTGCCCTTACTGGCGCGATGTTATCCGTCAGCTTTATCTGCAAATTAGCGAAGGCGTGCCCATCTGGCAGGCGCTGAAAAATAGCGGTGAGTTTAGTCCGCTCTGCCTGCAGCTGGTGATGACCGGTGAAGCCTCTGGCGCGCTGGACAGGATGCTCGGCAATCTCGCTCGTCATCATAGTGAAGCGACCTGGCAGCAGGCGGATAACCTTGCGGCACTGCTGGAACCGTTGCTGCTGGTGGTGACAGGGGCAATCGTCGGAACGCTGGTCGTGGCCATGTATTTGCCCGTGTTCCAGCTGGGGGATGCGATAAGTATGGGGTGAAATCTGGCGCAGGAGCCTGCGCCAGAGACCAGCCTTAAAGGCTGTTAAAGACGCGGTTTTCCTGCTCCTGAACGCGAATAAACGTGGTGCGTTTAGTCAGCTCTTTCAGGCGGGATGCGCCAACATAGGTACAGGCAGAACGCAGGCCGCCGAGAATATCGCGGGCGGTGTTCTCAACCGGGCCGCGCAGCGCCAGCTTAACGGTTTTACCTTCTGCCGCACGGTAACCGGCTACGCCGCCTACGTGGCGGTTCATCGCCGACTCGGAGCTCATGCCGTAGAACTGCATAAACTTCTCGCCATTCTCTTCCACCACGGTGCCGCCGCTTTCATCGTGACCCGCCAGCATCCCGCCAAGCATCACGAAATCTGCGCCGCCGCCGAAGGCTTTCGCCACGTCACCCGGCATGGTGCAGCCGCCGTCGCTGACGATCTGTCCGCCCAGACCGTGAGCCGCATCCGCGCACTCAATAACGGCAGAAAGCTGTGGGTAGCCCACGCCGGTTTTAACGCGGGTAGTACAGACGGAGCCTGGACCAATACCCACTTTGACAATATCGGCGCCAGAGAGGATCAGCTCTTCACACATTTCACCGGTAACAACGTTGCCCGCACAGATGGTTTTGGTCGGCCAGGCTTCACGCGCTTTTGCTACGAACTGCACAAAGTGCTCGGAGTAGCCGTTAGCGACGTCAATACAGAGAAAATTCAGATCCGGATGCAGATTGAGGATCTCGCCGGTACGCGCAAAGTCCACGTCGGAGGTGCCGGTGGAGACCATCACATGCTTCAGAACGTCTTTTGGCGCGCTGTTAATAAAGGCGCTCCACTGCTCAACGCTATAATGTTTATGTACTGCGGTCAGGATCCCGAAGGATGCCAGGGCCTGCGCCATCGCGAAGGTGCCCACGGTGTCCATATTGGCGGCAATGATCGGCACGCCGGACCAGCGCTGGCCTGAGTGTTTAAAGGTGAATTCGCGTTCCAGTTCAACATCGGAACGGCTTTTGAGGGTGGAGCGTTTAGGGCGGATAAGAACGTCTTTAAAACCGAGCTTCAGATCTTCTTCAATACGCATGTCAGATTCCTGGGGTTAAAGGCAAAAAAAGCGCAACTCCAGTGACGCTATCATACGCATGAATAAGACCGCCGCAAGACTGCGAAAAACACTTTTTTTACGCTACAATCCCAGAAATTTACCTGATGAACGGTGAGGATCATTCCCTCTCGTATCAGTACCGAAAGTATCGATTCTAATTTGTTGATATTTAAAACAAACCAAATCAGAGACGTGGTGTAATGACCTATACAGTAGCGCTAACGGGTGGGATTGGCAGCGGCAAAAGCACGGTCGCCGACGCCTTTGCGCACCTGGGCGTGCAGGTTATTGATGCCGATATTATCGCCCGCCAGGTCGTAGAGCCTGGAACCGACGCGCTAAACGCTATCGCGATGCATTTCGGACCCGGGATGATTGCCGCTGATGGCACGCTTAATCGGCGCCTGCTGCGTGAGCGAATTTTCAATAATGCCGATGAAAAAACCTGGCTGAACGCCCTGCTGCATCCGCTGATCCAGCAGGAAACCCGTCGACAGATGCGCCTGGCAACCTCGCCCTATCTTCTCTGGGTGGTTCCGCTACTGGTGGAGAACCGGCTTGCCGCGCAGGCCAATCGGGTGCTGGTGATCGATGTTTTACCAGAGACGCAGCTGGCCCGCACGATGCAGCGCGACAATGTGCCGCGCGAACTTGCCCAACGCATTCTCTCCGCCCAGGCCACCCGCGAAGCGCGGCTGGCGATCGCGGATGATGTCATTGACAATAATGGCGCACCGGATGCCATCGCATCGGATGTTGCCCGCCTGCACGCACAATACCTCAGGTATGCGTCACAGGCCGTAGCACAGGAAAAACCCTCATGACCACCGATGTCCTTTTTGAACATCCGCTGAATGAAAAAATGCGGACATGGCTGCGGATCGAATTTCTGACCCAGCAGCTTTCCGGTGCACAGACCATTGCCGATCATGCTGGTGCACTTCATTTCTTCCGCAACGCAGGCGATCTGCTGGACGTGTTCGAGCGCGGTGAAGTCCGCAGTGAACTGCTCAAAGAGCTGGATCGCCAGCAGCGTAAACTGCAGGCCTGGGAGGCGGTTCCCGGCGTCGATCGCGATCGTATTGATAGCCTGCGCCAGCAGCTCAGGTCCTGCGGTAGCGTGCTGATGTCCGCCCCGCGTATTGGCCAGCTGCTGCGCGAAGACCGCCTTATTGCCCTGGTGCGACAGCGCCTGAGTATTCCAGGCGGCTGCTGTAGCTTCGATCTGCCGACGCTGCATATCTGGCTGCATTTACCCCAGGCGCAGCGTGATGCCCAGGTAGAGATCTGGCTGCGCAGCCTCGATCCGCTCCTGCAGGCGCTGACCCTGATCCTCGATTTGATCCGTAATTCCGCCCAGTTCCGCAAGCAAACCAGCCTTAACGGCTTTTATCAGGATAACGCCGAGGGGGCGGATCTGCTGCGTCTGCGGCTGCCGCTTGCTGACGAGCTTTATCCGCAGGTTTCCGGCCATAAGAGCCGTTTCGCGATTCGCTTCCTGCCGCTCGACAGCGAGAACGGCCTGGTGCCGGAGCGCCTGGATTTTGAACTGGCCTGCTGTTAAGGCGTTAAGGAGTAAAGATGTCTGATATTACAACGGTAAACTGTCCCACCTGCGGCACGACGGTCGTATGGAATGAGAAAAGCGCGTTCCGCCCCTTCTGCTCAAAGCGCTGCCAGCTGATTGACTTAGGCGAGTGGGCAGACGAAGAGAAACGCATCCCCAGCAGCGGCGATCTCTCCGAGAGCGACGACTGGAGCGAACAGCAGCCTTAAGGCTGCTGCACCAGCCGGGTAATCACCGGCTCATTGGCGGGCGGGAACTCATCGGCAATCAGCGCCTGCTGTTGCAGCCAGCGCCCAGGCTGCCCCTCTTTTCCCCAGGGCTCGCCTTCCCAGCTTTCCACCAGGAAAAACCACAGGGTGATATGCCGGTCTGGGAACTGATACTCCAGCTTGTCGAACAGGCTGGAACCCGTGACGGCAATCCCGACCTCTTCCTGTAATTCCCGCGTCAGCGCCTGCTCCGGGCTTTCACCACTCTCAATTTTCCCGCCTGGAAACTCCCACTTGTTGGCCATATGCGCATCGGCAGCCCGACGGGTAATAAAGATTTCACCCTGCGCATTGCGAATAATGCCGACGGCGATGTTCAGTATTTTCATGCTTTACCCCATAAAAAAGGCGCAGAAATCTGCGCCTGATTTTAATTTATCGTCGCGGCTTAGCTTAAACGACCATGGCACTGCTTGTATTTTTTACCGGAACCGCACGGACAAGCATCGTTACGACCCACTTTGCGATCTCCGGTCTGAGCAGCGATGGACGCGGCGGCTTCGGCTTCATCGGTCTGGTGGCTGAGCTGCTGCATCTGTGCCAGACGTTCGGCTTCTTCACGACGCTGCTGCTCCATAGCCTCAACTTCTTCCGGCATCCGCACCTGCACTTTGCACAGGGTGCTGATGACCTCATATTTCAGCGATTCCAGCATGGCTGCAAACATGGAGAAGGATTCACGCTTGTACTCCTGCTTCGGATCCTTCTGCGCATAGCCGCGCAGGTGGATACCCTGACGCAGGTAGTCCATCGCCGCCAGGTGCTCTTTCCACAGGGAGTCGAGGGTCTGGAGCATCACGCCTTTCTCGAAGTGACGCATCATCTCGATGCCCACCACCTCTTCTTTGCGCTGATAGACTTCAATCGCGCTTGCCAGAATGCGCTCGCGCAGCGTCTCTTCGTGCAGCTCAGGCTCTTTATCCAGCCAGTCGGCAATCGGCAGATCGAGGTCGAAATCGTTTTTCAGACGCTCCTGCAGGCCAGGGATATCCCACATTTCTTCCAGAGACTGCGGCGGAATATGGGCATCGATGGTCACTTTAAAGACGTCTTCACGGATGCTGGCAATGGTTTCGCTGACGTCGGACACGTCCAGCAGCTCGTTACGCTGGGTGTAGATAGCGCGACGCTGATCGTTCGCCACATCGTCGTATTCCAGCAGCTGCTTACGAATATCGAAGTTACGGCTTTCCACTTTACGCTGGGCGTTGGCAATCGCCTTGCTCACCCACGGGTGCTCAATCGCTTCGCCCGGCTTCATCCCCAGTTTACGCATCATGCCCGACACGCGGTCAGAGGCAAAGATACGCATCAGGGCATCTTCCATCGACAGATAGAAACGGGAGGAACCCGCATCGCCCTGACGACCGGAACGGCCGCGCAGCTGGTTATCGATACGACGGGATTCGTGACGCTCGGTACCGACGATATGCAGGCCGCCTGCGGCCAGTACCGCTTCGTGACGCACTTTCCAGTCGGCTTTGATCTGCTCGATCTGTTCTTCAGTCGGCGCTTCCAGATCGGCAATTTCAGTCTGCCAGCTGCCGCCGAGCACGATATCGGTACCACGACCGGCCATGTTGGTGGCGATGGTCACGGTAGACGGGTAACCCGCCTGAGCAACGATGTCCGCTTCGCTGGCGTGGAATTTGGCGTTCAGTACGTTGTGCTTGATACCGGCTTTGGTCAGCTCATTAGAAACCACTTCGGATTTCTCGATGGAGATGGTACCCACCAGGACCGGCTGGCCGTTCGCCGTGCGCTCTTTAATATCTTCGATGATTGCCTGGATTTTTTCCGCTTCGGTCATATAGACCAGATCCGCCATATCCTTACGGATCATCGGACGGTTGGTCGGCACAACGACGGTATCCAGCTTGTAGATGGAGCTGAATTCGAAGGCTTCGGTATCCGCCGTACCGGTCATACCGGCCAGCTTCTCGTACAGGCGGAAGTAGTTCTGGAAGGTAATGGACGCCAGCGTCTGGTTCTCGTTCTGGATCTCCACGCCTTCTTTGGCTTCTACCGCCTGGTGCAGACCATCGGACCAGCGACGGCCCTGCATGGTACGACCGGTGTGTTCATCGACGATGATGACTTCGCCGTCTTTCACGATGTAGTCAACGTCGCGGGTGAACAGCACGTGGGCGCGCAGGGCGGCGGTCACGTGGTGCATCATCATGATATTGCCTGGCGAATAGAGCGACTCGCCCTCTTCCATGATTTTCTCTTGTACCAGCAGCTCTTCCACCAGCACCAGACCGCGTTCGGTCAGGGTTACCTGGCGGGCTTTCTCGTCAACGGAGAAGTGGCCTTCGCCCTGGAACGTGTCAGAGTCCTCTTTCTCCTGGCGCACCAGATGAGGAATGATCACGTTCACCTTCTTGTACATCTCGGAGCTGTCTTCCGCAGGACCGGAAATGATCAGCGGGGTACGGGCTTCATCGATCAGGATGGAGTCGACCTCATCCACCAGCGCATAGTGGAGTTTGCGCTGAACGCGCTCTTCCGGGCTGAACGCCATATTGTCGCGCAGGTAGTCAAAGCCGTATTCGTTGTTAGTGCCGTAGGTGATGTCGGCCGCGTAGGCTTCACGCTTCGCAGGAGCCGGAATACCGGACATGTTGATGCCGACGCTCAGGCCAAGGAATTCGAACAGCGGACGGTTGTTTTCGGCGTCACGCTGGGCCAGGTAGTCGTTCACGGTAACCACGTGGACGCCTTTGCCGCTCAGCGCGTTCAGGTAGGCCGGCAGCGTTGCGGTCAGGGTTTTACCTTCACCGGTACGCATCTCCGCAATGCAGCGTTCGTTCAGCACCATACCGCCGAGCAGCTGAACGTCGAAGTGACGCATGCCAAACACGCGCTTGCTCGCCTCGCGAACCACCGCAAAGGCTTCTGGGATCAGGCTTTCTACGGTCGCGCCTTTCTCGAGGCGCGCACGGAACTCGGTCGTTTTGGCTTTCAGCTCGTCGTCTGAAAGTTTTTCCATTGCCGGTTCCATGGCGTTGATGACGCCCACGACTTTGCGCATACGGCGCAGGGTACGATCGTTACGACTACCGAATACTTTGGTTAATAATTTAATTAGCATAATAAAATCTCAAACGCCCCGCGCAGCGGAGTCACAAAAATTAGTTGAAGGAAGTTCTGTTCAGCTAAGGCGTTGAGGCCCGGCGCGGATGCCCTGCACCTGGCTTAGCCAGGTCGCAATATAAAAGGCGCTGCGCTCGGTAAAAGGCGTGGGTGCCAGCTGGCGAACAATGGCCGGCGGCTTGCTTTCCTGCGTCAGCAGGGCGCTCAGGGTATCCAGCAGTGCCAGATGATGTGCCTGAATCGGGAGCGGTTCTTCTGCGACGGTCAGCGCCTGTGGCGCCATCGCGAAGGAAAGATGACGGATAACCGTGCGAATTGCGTGCTGGTGCCAATAGTCGACGCTGAAGTTAGGCCGACGAACGGCTTCCAGTAGCGCCAGCTGGGTAAAGTTAACGTTGGTCGCTCGCGTATGATCGCTGGCCGTGGTCTTCGAGGAGACGGCCGGCGTCGCGCCGCTGCCGTTAAGCGCAGGCAGACCAAAACCAGCCGCGACCATCCCCAACAGGAGATGCGGCCAGAAGTATCGTCTACCAAACTGTCGCCAGCGCGTCAGTATTCCGCTCACGTCATTGCCACCCGATTCCCTTTCGTGGGAAGTCTCGTTATTACATGGTTATTCGCGCCCGGAATCTTACCATTAAAGCCGCGTACAGGCAGCAGGAATGACTCGGGTAAGGAAGAAATATCGCGTCAGAGAGCGCAGAAAGGCACAACAGGGGAAATGAAAATAAAAAAACGACTGGTTTCCCTGGCCGGAGAGAGTGTTCGCCAGGATAACCAGCCGCTTTTATGCGACGGGATGAATTATGCCATTACCATCGAGGGCGCTTTGAATGCCAGCGGCAGTTCAGCTTCGTCTTCGTAGGTCACATATTCCCACGCTTCCTGTTTTGCCAGGACAGCCTGCAACAGTTTGTTATTCAGCGCGTGACCGGATTTGTACGCGGTGAATGCACCAATAATGTTGTGGCCGCACATGAACAGGTCGCCAATGGCGTCGAGCATTTTGTGGCGGACGAATTCGTCTTCAAAACGCAGACCGTCTTCGTTCAGTACGCGATAATCGTCAACAACGATGGCACAATCGAAGCTACCGCCCAGGCACAGACCGCGGGACTGGAGGTATTCGATATCACGCATAAAGCCGAAGGTACGTGCGCGGCTGATCTGGCGCATAAACGCGTCAGCCGAGAAGTTCATCGCGTAGCGCTGGTTGCCTGCATCAATCGCCGGATGGTTAAAATCGATGGTAAAGTCCAGCGAAAAACCATTGTACGGTTTGAATTCAGCCCATTTGTCGCCGTCTTCGACGCGAACAGTCTCTTTGATACGAACGAATTTCTTGGCGACGTTCAGTTCGTCAATACCGGCGTCAAGCAGCAGGTAGACGAACGGCGCAGCACTGCCGTCCATAATCGGGATTTCCGGTGCGTCAACTTCGATAACGATGTTGTCGATACCCAGGCCCGCCAGAGCAGCGTTAAGGTGCTCTACCGTCGATATCCGTACGTCATGCTCGTTAACCAGGCAAGTACAGAGCATGGTATCACGCACAGATTTGGCATCGGCCGGAAAATCTACCGGTGGATTCAAGTCAGTGCGACGATAGATGACCCCGGTATTTGCCGACGCAGGGCGCAGCGTCAGTGTGACCTTCTTGCCGGTATGTAAACCGACACCAGTCGCCTGAACGATACGTTTTAATGTCCTTTGTTTGATCATCGTATTATCTCGCCAAATTACTTATCCAACCGAAGTGTACTACACATTCGGTACGCCACTTTAGCACAAAGAGCGCAGATTCCCAACTTCCAGCAGATTCTTAGTCCGCCTGCTTACGCAGGAATGCCGGAATATCAAGGTAATCGGGTTCTTTGGTGGTCTGCGGCGTGGTGTCGTTCACCACCTTCGCGGCCGGTTTCTGCTCCTGCGTCAGCGGCGCCATGCCGTGCTGCTGGTAGCGGTCAATCGTCGGCTGCTGCTGCTGTTTGTTGGTCACCAGGGTGATCTCAGGACGTTTGTCCATACCGATACCGGTGGCCACAACGGTCACGCGCAGTTCGTCGTTCATATCCGGGTCAAGCGAGGTACCGATAACCACGGTGGCGTTATCCGACGCGAAGGCACGGATGGTGTTGCCGACGGTTTCGAACTCGTCCAGACGCAGGTCGAAGCCCGCAGTAATGTTGACCAGTACGCCACGCGCGCCGGAGAGGTCGATATCTTCCAGCAGCGGGCTGGAGATCGCCATTTCAGCGGCTTCTTCCGCGCGGTCTTCACCGCTGGCAATGCCGGAGCCCATCATCGCGTAGCCCATTTCGGACATCACGGTGCGCACGTCAGCAAAGTCAACGTTCATCAGACCCGGACGGGTGATCAGCTCGGCGATACCCTGCACTGCGCCTTTCAGCACGTCGTTAGCCGCACCAAACGCGTCCAGCAGGGAGATCCCACGACCCAGCACTTTCAGCAGCTTGTCGTTCGGGATAGTGATCAGGGAGTCGACGTGTTTGGACAGCTCGGCGATACCCTGCTCAGCGAAGGCCATACGCTTCTTGCCTTCGAAGTTAAACGGCTTGGTCACCACGGCAACGGTCAGGATGCCCAGGTCTTTTGCCACTTCGGCCACGACCGGAGCCGCACCCGTACCGGTACCACCGCCCATACCCGCAGCGATAAATACCATGTCAGAGCCTTCCAGCGCAGCGCGCAGCGCTTCGCGGTCTTCTTCTGCCGCATTGCGGCCGACTTCCGGGTTAGCGCCTGCGCCCAGCCCTTTGGTGATGCCGCCGCCGATCTGAATCGTCTGGCCCACCGCCGTTTTACGCAGTGCCTGTGCGTCGGTATTGACGGCGAAGAACTCGACGCCCTCAATGCGCTCGCGCACCATGTGCTCGACGGCATTGCCGCCGCCGCCACCGACGCCGATGACTTTAATCACCGCGTCGTTGGTTAATTCCATTGGTTCAAACATGTTCTCTCTCCGTCTTGTGCCTGTCGCCTGATACCGCTAATCATCTGCGGTCTCTTTAAAAAATCAAAATTCTTTTCGCAGCCAGCCGTTAAGGCGTTTAAACCATGAGCCGACTGACACCCGTTTTTCGACTTCTGCTTCACCACTTAAATGGGTCTCTTTCCCGTAGTGCAGCAGACCGACCGCCGTTGAATAGTAAGGCTCCTGAGCGTAATCCGTCAGGCCAGTAATGTTCAACGGCGCGCCAATTCTTACCTGGGTATGGAATACCCGCTGAGCGCAGGCCGCCAGACCTTCAATCTGTGCGGCACCGCCCGTCAGAACGATCCCCGCCGCCAGGTGATGTTTCACGCCCTGCTGGCGAAGCTGTTCCTGCAACTGCAAAATCTCTTCGTTGACCAGGTTGAGCAGCTCGGTATAGCGCGGCTCAATGACCTCGGCCAGCGTCTGGCGCTGCAGGCTACGCGGTGGTCGTCCACCCACGCTCGGCACTTCGACGTTTTCGTCTTTGCCGACAATCGAACCCAGCGCGCAACCGTGACGCACTTTAATCGCTTCGGCATCGCTCGGCGGCGTGCCGAAGGCGTAGGCGATATCGCTGGTGACCACGTTCCCCGCGTAAGGGATCACTTTCGTGTGGCGCAGCGCCCCGCCGGTATAAACGGCGATATCCATTGTACCACCGCCGATGTCTACAACGCAGACGCCCAGTTCACGTTCATCTTCGGTCAGCACGGAATAGCTGGCAGCCAGTCCGGCAAAAATAAGTTGGTCAACTTTCAGACCGCAGCGTTCAACGGCCTTCACGATATTTTTCGCCATATCGTTATGGCAGGTGATCAGATGCACTTTCGCCTGCATGCGCACGCCAGACAGCCCGACCGGGTTTTTAATCCCTTCCTGGTAGTCGATGGCGTACTCCTGCGGGATCACATGCAGTACGCGGTGTTCATCGCGCACGCGCACGGACTTCGCCGTATGCACCACGTTCTCTACATCTTCCTGGGTCACTTCCTCTTCAGAGATAGGCACCATCCCTATCTCATTCTGGCAGCTGATATGCTTGCCTGACAGCGCCAGATACACAGAGGAGATCTGGCAGTCCGCCATCAGTTCGGCCTGATCGATGGCGCGCTGTACGCACTTCACCACCGACTCAAGGTCGTTGACCCCACCTTTGTCCATACCCCGTGACGGGCAGCTACCGACGCCAATGATATTGACCATACCGTCGGGCAGAACTTCCCCTACTAAAGCGGCAACCTTCGCGGTGCCAATCTCCAGTCCAACTACCAGTTTTCTGTCCGTCGCCTTGATCATTGTTGCTCTGCCTGTGCCTGATTCTGTTGCTGATTCGGTGTCTCAACCGGTATCGGTGTCCAGCCAACCGCCGCGCCTGAGTCATAACGTAAATCAACGTAGGTTATCCGTTTTCCTTCCGCCTGACCCTGCTGCTGCAGAACCGGGTAGAGTTCCACAAAGCGCGCCAGCCGTTTCATCGTATCACCCCGCCCCAGATTGAGCTTAATGTCGTTATTCAGCGTCAACTGCCAGGAGCGCCGGGCGGTCATTGCCGCGTCCTTCAGTGTGAACTTGTCCTTCGCCAGTATCTGTCCCATATCACGGAATCCCTGCAGGACTTCACTCTCACTTCCTTCCGGGCCGTAGAGCATGGGCAGCACCTGCTGGCTGGTTCTTGCGGCGGGTACGCTGAAGGAATTTCCCTGCGCATCCACCATATGCTGATCATTCCACCGCGCAATCGGCACAAATTCAACCAGATGAATCTTCAATTCGTCCGGCCACTGCTTTCTGACGCTGGCCTGCTTGATCCACGGCAGGCGTTCAATCTGGCTCTGGATGATGTTGACATCCTGAGTCATAAAGGTCCCCGGCGCGCCGAGCGCGAGGATCGACTGACGAATATCATCATTGCGGGTGTAGTGCCGTTCACCGGTGACCACCAGCTTCGACAGCGGCAGCCGCTGCGCGTCGTCCATCCACCCTAATACCATCCAGCCGCTGACCAGGATGGTACAAAGTACCGTCAGCAGGAACACAATACCCGCAAGGCGCGTTCCATTACTACGCCGTGAAGGAGGAAGCTCCTCCTCACGGTTCCGCGTATTCAGCGCAGCCTGCGACATATCAGCCCGCCAGACTCAAAATACGCACCACCAGCTGCGAGAAGCTCAGACCGGCCTGACGTGCCGCCATCGGCACCAGGCTGTGGCTGGTCATCCCCGGAGAGGTGTTCGCTTCCAGCAGATAAAACCCGCCGTCGCTGTCCTGCATCACATCGATACGTCCCCAGCCGTGACAGCCTAAAACCTGCCAGGCTTTCAGTACCAGAGCCTCAACTTCCTTCAGCTGGTCGCTTTCCAGACCACATGGGCAGAAATATTTTGTCTCATCAGAGAGATACTTCGCCTCATAATCATAGAATATCCCGGCAGGCTGGATGCGAATAGCCGGTAAAATTTCTTCACCCAGGAGCGCAACGGTAAATTCCGGCCCTCTGAGCCATTTTTCGATCAAAACGTCATCATCGTGCTGAAATGCCAGCGCTAATGCAGCCTGTAAATCGCTTTTCTGCGTAACCCGTGACATCCCGACGCTGGAGCCTTCGCGGCTGGGCTTGATGATAACCGGTAACCCCAGGTCAGCAATCCGTTGATTAACATCATCAGACAGGCCTGCTTCAAAGGCATCACGCGTCAGCGCGACCCAGGGCGCGACCGGCAAACCGGCCCCCTGCCACAGCAGCTTGCTGCGCAGCTTATCCATTGAGATGGCCGACGCCATCACGCCGCTGCCGGTGTACGGCAGGCCAATCAGGTCCAGTAGCCCCTGCAGCGTGCCGTCTTCACCGCCGCGACCGTGCAGGGCAATAAAGACTTTATCGAAGCCCATTGCTTTCAGCTGCGTGACGTCAACGTCACGCGGATCGATAGCCTGCGCATCCACACCGCCTTCACGAAGCCCGGCCAGCACCGCCGCACCGGAGTTCAGCGACACGTCACGTTCGGCGGAGGTACCGCCCAGCAGAACCGCGACTTTCTCAGCCATGGTGCTCATCCTCCGGGCGCTGCGGCACCAGCTTCACGTCAGCCAGGTGACGGGCGATTTTACCGACGTTACCGGCACCCTGTACCAGCACTAAATCGTTACCGGTTAATACCGGCGCCAGCATCTCTGCGACCTGCGCATGATCGGACACGAGGATCGGATCGACCTTGCCACGCCCGCGGATCGTACGGCACAGGGAACGGCTGTCGGCACCCGGGATCGCCGCTTCACCGGCGGAATACACATCCAGCATCAGCAGCGCATCAACCTGAGTCAGCACGTTGGCGAAATCGTCATAGAGATCGCGGGTACGCGTGTAGCGGTGCGGCTGAAAGAGCATGACCAGATTTTTATCCGGCCAGCCCGCACGTGCCGCTTTAATGGTCGCATCCACTTCTGTCGGGTGATGACCGTAGTCATCCACCAGCAGCGCGGTACCGGCTTTGCCGTTGACCGCGTCCAGCGCAAACTCGCCGAGGAAATCGAAGCGACGTCCGGTGCCCTGGAAGTTCTCCAGCGCGCGCAGGATAGCCTCGTCCTCGATGCCTTCTTCCGTTGCGACCGCAACCGCCGCCGCCGCATTCAGGGCGTTATGGCGACCCGGCGCATTCAGCGTCACCTGCAGAACAGGCTTATCCTGACGAATCAGGCGGAAGTGTCCACGCGGGCCAATCTGCTGATAGGCCTCAACCCGCACGTCCGCATCGTCGCTAAAGCCGTAGGTGGCGATTTGACGCCCGACGCGCGGCAGCAGCTCGCGGATCACCGGATCGTCAACGCACATCACCGCCCGGCCGTAGAATGGCAGGTTGTGCAGGAAGTTAATAAACGTCTGCTTTAAGTTCTCAAAGTCGCCCTGGTACGTGTCCATATGGTCGGCTTCGATATTGGTGACAATCGCCACCATCGGCTGCAGATGCAGGAACGACGCGTCGCTCTCATCCGCTTCCGCAATCAGATAGCGGCTGTGGCCCAGACGCGCATGCACGCCCGCCGCCTTCACCAGCCCGCCGTTAACAAAGGTCGGATCCAGTCCGGCCTCGGCATAAATACTCGATACCATCGCGGTGGTGGTGGTTTTACCGTGCGTCCCGGCAATAGCGATACCGTGACGAAAACGCATCAGCTCCGCCAGCATTTCCGCACGGCGGATCACCGGGATACGGGCTTCATGTGCCGCGACGATTTCCGGGTTCTCCGCAGAAATCGCGCTGGAGACGACAACAACGCTGGCATCGCGCACGTTTTCCGGGCGATGGTTGAAATAAATCGTCGCGCCAAGCGCTGTCAGCTGCTGGGTCACCGGATTCGGGGCCAGGTCGGAACCGCTGATCTGATAACCTTCGTTGGCCAGCACTTCGGCAATACCGCCCATGCCAGCACCACCGATGCCAACAAAGTGAATGTGCCGGACGCGACGCATCTCGGGCACTATGGAACGCAGTTTTGCCAGTTCTTCTGTATTCATTTTCTAACCTGCGGCTAAACGCCAAAAATAGTGCAAAAATCGTGCGGCAGGCCCTATGGCACACCGCGAGAGTTCGTTACGCCCGTGCTGCGGCGCTCACTTCTTTTGCCACCCTGTCGGTCGCATCGGGAATCGACGCCGCGCGTGCGCGTGCGGCCATATCCCGTAATGTCTGACGATCCCAGCCCGCCAGCGTGGTGACAACGGCCTCCACGGTAAACTGCGGCTGCTCAAGGATCTTCGCCGCGCCCGCCTGCTCCAGCGGCAGCGCATTCCAGTACTGCTGGCGATCCTTATGCAGGAACGGCACGAACAGCGCCGGTAAGCCCGCAGCGGCGAGTTCGCTCACCGTTAGCGCGCCCGAGCGGCATACCACCACGTCAGCCCAGGCGTAGGCGGCGGCCATATCATCAATAAATTCCGTCACTCTATGCTGCGGCTGACCGGCATCGGCATAGGCCTGCTCCACCGTCTGCTGCGCACCTTTCCCGCTCTGGTGCCAGATCGTCACCGCATCGCCCAGCGCGGCCGCAACCTGCGGCAGCGTCTGATTCAACACGCGAGCGCCCTGAGAGCCACCGACCACCAGCACGCGGATAGCGCCGTCGCGATCGGCCAGCCTCGCCTGCGGCTCCGGCAGCGCCAGCACGTCTTCGCGTACCGGGTTGCCCACAACGTCCGCACCGGGGAATGCGCCCGGAAACGCCTGCAGAACCTTTTTGGCAATTTTAGACAGCCACTTATTGGTCAGCCCGGCAATACCGTTTTGCTCATGCAGCACAACCGGGATCCCCAGCGACCACGCCGCCAGACCACCCGGACCGGAAACATAGCCACCCATTCCCAGCACCACGTCCGGCTTAAAGCGGCGCATAATCGCCCGTGCCTGACGCCAGGCATTGAAAATACGCAGCGGTGCCAACAGCTGAGCCTGTAAGCCTTTACCCCGCAGGCCGGAGATACGAATAAAGTCGATCTCAATCCCGTGGCGAGGCACTAAATCGGCCTCCATGCGATCTGCGGTACCCAGCCAGCGAATTTCCCAACCCTGGGCCTGCAAATGGTGCGCAACCGCCAGCCCCGGAAACACATGTCCGCCGGTACCGCCCGCCATCACCATTAATCGCTTCGCCTGACCGCTCATCGTGGACCTCTTACAAACGCCTGGGCTTTTTCCAGACGCGTCTCATAATCAACACGCAACAGCAACATAATGGCCGTCGACATAATCAACAAACTGGAGCCGCCGTAGCTGATTAACGGCAGCGTCAGACCTTTGGTCGGCAGCATACCCGCCGCCGCACCGACGTTTACCAGCGCCTGGAAGCTGAACCAGATCCCGATTGAACAGGCCAGAAAACCTGAGAAGCGCTGATTAATTTCCAGCGCCTTGCGCCCAATCGACATGGCGCGGAAAGCGACGAAGAATACCATTAAAAGTGCCAGTACCACACCGATATAACCGAGCTCCTCCGCGATGATGGCGAAGATAAAGTCGGTATGTGCTTCCGGCAAATATTCCAGTTTCTGTACCGAATTTCCCAGTCCCTGTCCCCAGAGTTCACCGCGACCAAATGCCATCAGTGACTGGGTCAGCTGATAACCGCTGCCAAAGGGATCGTCCCACGGCCGCCAGAAGGAGGTTACGCGGCGGATACGGTAAGGTTCCGCCAGGATCAGCAGCACCACGGCAGAGATGCCCATTCCGATAATGGCGATAAACTGCCAGAGCTTGGCGCCGGCAAGGAACAGCAGCGCCAGGGTGGTGACAAACAGCACCACCACCGTCCCGAGGTCAGGCTGCGCCAGCAGCAGGATCGCCAGCACAAAAATTACGCCCATCGGCTTTAGGAATCCGCGCAGGTTATTACGCACTTCATCGCCCTTACGCACCAGATAGTTAGCGATGTAGCAGAACAGGGCCAGCTTGGTAAATTCCGCCGGCTGGATACGCAGCGGCCCAACGGAAATCCAGCGCGAGGCCCCGTTAACCGAGCTGCCGACAACCAGTACGATCAGCAGCATAATGATCGACATAATCAGCAGCGTGGTGCTGTAGCGCTGCCAGAACTCCATCGGCATGCGCAGGGTGATCATCGCCAGACACAGCGCCAGGAACAGGTAGATACCGTCACGACGGGCGAACAGGAACGGGTCATCCGCCAGACGCTGTCCGACCGGCATTGACGCGGAGGTGACCATAATAAACCCGAGCGCAGAGAGGCCGAGCGTCAGCCACAGCAGCGTGCGGTCATACATGATCAGGCTGTCGGTATCTTTAACCCGCGAGCCCATTACCCAGCCTTTCAGCGACGTGAACACCCAGCCCAGAAGACCTGAGCCCGGGAAACGCGACGGTAAAAGGCGAGGCAGAGATAAACGCATCAACCCAACTCCTTCGCCAGGCGGGTAAAGACATCACCCCGCTGTTCAAAATTCTTAAACTGATCGAGACTGGCGCAGGCCGGTGACAGCAGCACCATATCGCCCGGCTGCAGACGCGGAGCCAGCTGACGCATTGCCTGCTCCATCGTGTCTGTCCGCTCGGCGATCTCCGGACGCAGCGCGGCAAGTTCGTCGCCGTCGCGGCCAAAGCAGTACAGGCGAACGCGGTCGCCGTTCAGATAGCGTTTCAGCGATGAGAAATCCGCCGACTTACCGTCTCCGCCGAGCAGCAGGTGCAGCGTGCCATCAACCTGCAGGCCGTTCAGCGCCGCCTCGGTACTGCCGACGTTGGTCGCTTTCGAGTCGTTAATCCAGCGCACGCCGTTGTGCTCCAGCGCCAGCTGGAAGCGGTGCGCCAGACCGTCAAAGGTGGTCAGCGCCTTCAGGCTGCTCGCCCGCGGCAAGCCTGCGGCATCCGCCAGCGCCAGTGCGGCCAGAGCATTGGTGTAGTTGTGCTGACCGGAGAGCTTCATCTCCTTCACGTTCAGCACTTTCTCCCCTTTCACCCGCAGCCAGGTTTCCCCCTGCTGGCGATTGAGGTGGTAATCCCCGACGTCCACGCCAAAGCTAACGCAGCGCTCATCGGCGCCGCGCACCGGCATCGTCAGGGCATCGTCCGCGTTGACCACGCAGACGCTCGCATTTTCATAGACCCGCAGCTTGGCGGCACGATACTGCTGCAGCCCGAACGGGTAGCGATCCATATGATCTTCGGTGACGTTAAGGATCGTCGCGGCAACCGCCTGCAGGCTGGCGGTAGTTTCCAGCTGGAAGCTGGAGAGTTCAAGCACGTACAGCTGGCGGGAGACATCGAGTAGCATCAGGGCTGGCAGGCCGATATTGCCGCCCACGCCAACGTTAACCCCGGCCGCAGAAGCCATTTCCCCGACCAGTTTAGTGACGGTGCTTTTGCCGTTGGAACCGGTAATGGCGATAATCGGAGCCTGCGCTTCGCGGCAGAACAGTTCGATATCGCCAACAATTTCAACGCCCGCGTCAGCCGCCGCGCTCAGGGACGGGTGCGCAAGCGCAATACCAGGGCTGGCAACAATCAGATCCGCCGCCAGCAGCCAGTCATCATTCAGGCTACCGAGATAGCGCTCAACGGCCTCCGGCAGCTTGTCCAGTCCCGGCGGTGCCGCACGCGTATCCATGACACGCGGCGTCACGCCACGCGCCAGGAAGAAATCCACGCAGGAGAGACCGGTCAGTCCCAGACCAATAATGACAACCTTTTTACCCTGGTAATCTGCCATGATTAACGTACCTTCAGCGTTGCCAGGCCAATCAGGACCAGCATCAGCGAAATAATCCAGAAGCGCACAATCACACGCGGCTCCGGCCAGCCTTTCAGTTCATAGTGGTGATGAATCGGCGCCATGCGGAAAATACGCTGTCCGCGCAGCTTAAAGGAGCCCACCTGTAGGATCACCGACAGGGTTTCCACCACAAACACGCCGCCCATAATGACCAGCAGGAATTCCTGACGCAGCAGCACGGCGATAATGCCCAGTGCGCCGCCCAACGCCAGCGAACCGACGTCGCCCATAAAGACCTGCGCCGGATAGGTGTTAAACCACAGGAAGCCCAGCCCGGCCCCGACAATGGCCGTACAGACAATCACCAGTTCACCCGCGTGTCGCAGGTACGGAATATGCAGGTAGCCAGCAAAGTTCATGTTGCCGCTCGCCCATGCCACCAGCGCAAAGCCCGCCGCCACAAACACGGTCGGCATAATCGCCAGGCCGTCCAGACCGTCGGTCAGGTTGACCGCGTTACCGGTTCCCACCACCACGAAGTAGGCCAGCAGGACATAGAACAGTCCCAGCTGCGGCATGACGTCTTTAAAGAACGGCACGACCAGCTGAGTCGCCGGGGTATCTTTACCGGCCAGATAGAGGGCAAAGGCCACGCCCAGCGCAATCACCGACATCCAGAAATACTTCCAGCGGGCGATAAGGCCTTTGGTGTCTTTACGGACCACTTTGCGGTAGTCGTCAACAAACCCGATGATGCCGTAGCCGATCAGGACCACCAGCACACACCAGACATAAGGGTTCGACGGATAGGCCCACAGCAGGACGGACACCACAATCGCGGTGAGGATCATGATCCCACCCATGGTCGGGGTCCCGCGTTTGCTGAAGTGGGATTCCGGACCGTCGGTACGCACAACCTGACCAAAAGAGAGCTTCTGCAGGTGGGCGATCATACGCGGCCCCATCCACAGGGAGATAAACAGCGCGGTCAGCAGGCTGACGATGGCGCGAAACGTCAGATAGGAAAAGACGTTAAAGCCAGAATAATATTTGACCAGATGTTCGGCCAGCCACACTAACATGTTCCATTCTCCTGTAATGCATGCACCACCTCTTCCATGGCAGCACTGCGTGAACCTTTCACCAGAATGGTGATGATCTGTTGTTCGTCAATAAGCGCCTTCAGGCGCTTAACCAGAGAGGCTTTATCGGCAAAATGCTCGCCAACATCACTGGTATCGCTAATTAAATGACTTATTTTTCCGACGCTAAGCACGCGATCGATACCGGCAGCCTTCGCCGCCTCGCCCACCTGCATGTGGCAGGCGTCGCTTTCATCACCCAGCTCGGCCATATCGCCCACCACCATCACCCGGTAGCCCGGCATCTCAGACAGCACCTGCGCAGCGGCGGTCATTGAGCCGACGTTCGCGTTGTAGGAGTCATCCAGCAGCAGCTGGTTGGTGCCCAGCGGAATGGGGAATAAACGCCCCGGTACCGCCTGCAGGCTCGCCAGGCCGGTCTTCACCGCGCTCATCGGCGCGCCCACGGCCATCGCCAGCGCCGTCGCCGCCAGCGCGTTGGCGATATTGTGACGGCCCGGCAGCGGCAGCAGCACGTCGACGTTTCCGGTCGGCGTCTGCAGCGTGAATTCGGTCCCGTGACTGGTCACGTGGATATTGGTCGCGGTGAAATCGCTACTGGCGGCGTTAGGCGAGAAGCGCCAGGTTTTACGTTCGCCAATGGTATTCTGCCAGTTCAGCCAGTCGTTGTTGTCGGCGTTCAGAATGGCAACGCCATTTAGCGGCAGACCGCCGAAGATCTCGCCCTTGGCTTTCGCCACGCCAGCCAGTGAACCAAAACCTTCCAGATGCGCAGCGGCCAGGTTATTGACCAGCGCCGCTTCCGGACGCGTCAGACCAACGGTCCAGGCAATTTCACCCTGATGGTTAGCGCCCAGCTCGATCACCGCATACTGGTGCTCTGGGGTCAGGCGCAGCAGGGTCATCGGGACACCGATATCGTTATTCAGGTTACCGGCGGTATAGAGGGTGTTGCCGCACTCGCTCAGAATGGCGGCGGTCATCTCTTTAACCGAGGTTTTACCGGATGAACCGGTCAGCGCCACCACGCGGGCAGGCACCTGCTGGCGCACCCAGGCCGCCAGCTCTCCGAACGCGAGGCGCGTGTCTTTGACCACCAGCTGCGGCAAATCGATATCCAGTTGGCGGCTGACCAGCAGCGCCGCAGCGCCGCCCTCTTTCGCCTGCTGAACAAAATCATGGGCATCGAAGCGTTCGCCCTTCAGGGCAACAAACAGGCAGCCCGGCGTCACCTTGCGGGTGTCGGTCGTCACCGCATCAATGTTCAGATCGGCTCCGGACAGTTCGCCTGACAGCACAGCGGCAAGCTGGCTCAGCGCAACGCGGATCATGCGACACCTCCCAGCAGGCGTGCCACGGTCACGCGGTCGGAGTAATCCAGACGACGGGTGCCGACAATCTGATAATCTTCATGGCCTTTCCCGGCCAGCAGGATCACGTCGCTGGCCTGCGCCTGCATGATGGTGTTGGTCACCGCTTCCGCGCGACCTTCCATGACTCTTGCCCGTCCGGCATCGAGCATCCCGGCCAGAATATCGTTGATAATGGCCTTCGGCTCTTCGGTACGCGGGTTGTCGTCGGTCACCACCGCCACGTCGGCAAACTCTTCGGCAATGGCGCCCATCAACGGACGCTTGCCTTTATCGCGGTCACCGCCGCAGCCAAAGACGCACCACAGCTTGCCCGCACAGTGCAGACGCGCTGCCTGTAGCGCTTTTTCAAGCGCATCCGGCGTATGGGCGTAATCCACCACCACCGTCGGTTTACCCGGGGCGCTGAAGACTTCCATGCGACCGCAGACCGGCTGCAGTTTTGCCGCCGTTTTCAGCAGATCGGCCAGCGGATAACCCAGCGCCAGCAGCGTCGCCAGCGCCAGCAGCAGGTTGCTGACGTTAAACGCGCCCATCAGGCGGCTTTCAATCTCGCCTTCGCCCCAGGAGGAGGCAAAGCGAATAGTCGCTCCGCTGTCGTGGTAATTCACCGCGGTGGCCTTCAGCCAGCGACCGTGACAGTCGGGATTAATACGGTCTTCCATCGAGACGGCGACCGCATCAGGCAGTTTTGCGAGCCAGCGGCGGCCCACTTCGTCATCGGCGTTGATAATCGCCTGACCGCAGTGATGGGTTGAGTAGAGCAGCCATTTTGCCGCTTCGTACTGCGCCATATCGCCGTGATAGTCGAGATGGTCGCGACTCAGGTTGGTAAAGACCGAGGCGACAAATTTCAGGGCCGCGACGCGGTGCTGTACCAGACCGTGAGAGGAGACTTCCATTGCGGCAAGGGTGGCGCCGCTGTCCGCCAGGCCGCAGAGTACCTGCTGGACATCGACTGCGGAACCGGTGGTGTTCTCCGTCGGTACGACCTTATTCAGCAGGCCGTTGCCGACGGTGCCCATCACCGCACCGGTTTCGCCGAGCAGCTCGCCCCACTGCGCCAGCAGCTGGGTGGTGGTGGTTTTACCGTTGGTACCGGTCACGCCGACCAGCTTCAGTCGTTCGGAAGGCTCACCGTAGAAACGGCCCGCCAGCGCGGACAAACGTTCAGTTAACTGGCTGAGGTAGATAACCGGCACGCCGTGCATTTCACGGATTTCGCCATCGCCGGCTTCGTCTTTGGCCTCGGCAATAATGGCAGCAACACCTTGCGCTATCGCCTGCGGGATATATCGACGCCCGTCCGCCTGATGACCCAGCACCGCCACAAAGAGATCGCCCGAGGCAGCCGTTCGGCTGTCGAGTACCATCTCCCGCAGTGCTCGCTCCGGTGCACCTGGCACCCACGGAGCGAGAAGGTCGCGCAAATTACGATCTGCCACCTGATCCCTCGCCTTGATTAATTACGAATTCGTTTTTCTCGCCCGTTGCCAGCGCGTCCGGCTCGATGTTCATGGTGCGCAGTACGCCGCCCATGATGGCACCGAAGACCGGCGCGGAAACGGCGCCGCCGTAGTATTTACCCGCCTGCGGATCGTTGATCACCACCACCAGCGCAAAGCGCGGCTGGCTGGCGGGTGCAACGCCTGCGGTGTAGGCAATGTATTTATTGATGTATTTCCCGTCCGGCCCGACTTTCTTCGCGGTACCGGTTTTAATGGCGATGCGATAGCCTTTGATTGCCGCCTTCACGCCGCCGCCGCCCGGCAGCGCCACGCTTTCCATCATATGAACGACGCTGCGAACCAGCGGTTCCGGGAAGACGCGCTCACCGGGAACCGGTGGGTCAACTTTGGTGATCGAGAGCGGACGATAGACGCCATAGCTGCCGATCGTTGCGTAGACTCGCGCTAACTGTAACGGGGTTACCATTAGCCCGTAGCCGAAAGAAAAGGTGGCCCTCTCTATGTCAGACCACCGTTGTTTTTGAGGATATAAGCCACTGCGTTCTCCGACCAACCCCAAATTGGTCGTTTTTCCCAGTCCAAAACGTGAGTAAGTATCTACTAACGCTGAGGACGGCATCGCTAACGCCAGCTTTGAAACACCGACGTTACTCGACTTCTGTAGGACCCCGGTCAGGGTCAATTCGCTGTAGCGCGCCACGTCCTTAATTTCATGGCCGTTTACGCGATAGGGAATGGTATTGAGCACCGAGTTTTCCCGGACCACGCCACGCTGCAGCGCGGTCATCACCACCATCGGTTTCACGGTGGAGCCGGGTTCAAACACGTCGGTGATGGCGCGATTACGCATCGCGTCCTGCGCCGTACCGGCAAAGTTGTTCGGGTTATATGAGGGGCTGTTGGCCATCGCCAGCACTTCACCGGTGTTCACATCCACCAGCACGGCGCTGCCGGACTCCGCCTTGTTAAAGGCCACGGCGTTATTCAGCTCGCGGTACACCAGCGCCTGCAGACGTTCATCGATGCTCAGGGCCAGATTATGCGCGGCCTGGCTGTCGGTGGAGGAGATATCCTCAATCACGCGGCCATAGCGGTCTTTACGCACGACGCGTTCGCCCGGCTGGCCGGTCAGCCACTTATCAAAGCTCTTCTCAACGCCTTCAATCCCCTGGCTGTCGACGTTGGTAAAACCAATGAGGTGAGCGGTCACTTCGCCAGAAGGGTAGTAACGGCGAGACTCTTCCCGCAGATGAATCCCCGGCAGCTTCAGCTTTTTGATGTAGTCGGCCATATCAGGGTTCACCTGACGCGCCAGATAGATAAAGCGCCCGGCCGGGTTGGCATTCACGCGGGTTGCCAGCTGGTCGAGCGGGATTTTCAGCGCGTCGGCCAGCGCTTTCCAGCGATTGTCGAGGCTGATACCACCCGCATCGTGCAGCTCTTTCGGATCGGCCCAGATGGCCTTCACCGGGACGCTCACAGCCAGCGGACGACCGGAACGATCGGTGATCATCCCGCGAGAAGTGGCCACTTCCTGCACGCGCAGGGAACGCATATCGCCCTGACGCACCAGCATGTCCGGGTTGATAATCTGTAGCCAGGCGACGCGGCCCAGCAGAAGCCCCAGCGCCAGCAAAATGCAGCCGCAAAGCAACGCAAAACGCCAGCCTACAAAGCTAGCCTGTTCTTCCTGGCGTTTTGGTTTAAGCGTCTTAGCCGCTGCTCTCATGCCTCGCGAGATTCCTTATTTCTGGACCACAATATTTTCCTGCGACGGATCAACATGCTGCATTTGCAGCTTTTCCGTCGCGATGCGTTCAACCCGGCTGTGATCGCCGAGCGCATTTTCTTCAAGGATCAGGTTGCGCCACTCAATATCCAGCGCGTCGCGCTCCAGCACCATCTGTTCACGCTGGGCGGTCAGCAATCGGGTGTGGTGCGCGGTGGTCACCACGGTGACCGCCGTAAAAATAATGCAAACGAACAGACAGAGTGGCAGTTTGCCGAAGCGCAGAAGATCGCCGCCGATCACGGCAGGCAAAGCATGGCGTTCATTGCTGCCTAACGATCCCTTCACCTTGTCGAGGGCTTCTGTCACTCTGCCGATCATGCGTTCGTCCTCTCTGCAATACGCAGAACCGAACTACGGGCACGCGGGTTTTCCGCCACTTCTTCTTCGCCTGGCATCAGCTTGCCTAATGCGCGCAGATAGCGGCCACCCAGTTTGTTAAGCTGTGCCTCGGTCATCGGCAGACCGGCAGGCACCTGCGGGCCACGGCTTTGCTCGCGCATAAAGCGCTTCACAATGCGGTCTTCCAGCGAGTGGAAGCTGATGACCGAAAGACGTCCTTCCGGTGCCAGCACCTCGATAGAGCTCTTTAACGCCTGCTCAATCTCCTCCAGCTCGCTGTTCACCCAGATACGCACGGCCTGGAAGGTACGGGTCGCAGGATGTTTGAACTTATCCTTCACCGGCGTCGCCGCCGCGACCACTTCCGCCAGCTCTTTAGTGCGGGTCATCGGATCAAGACGGTTACGCTCAACGATGGCGCGCGCAATACGTTTGCCAAAGCGCTCTTCACCGAAGGTTTTTATCACCCAGGCGATATCGGCTTCTTCAGCGGTTTGGAGCCATTCGGCGGCAGACTGCCCGCGAGTTGGATCCATACGCATATCCAGCGGACCGTCGCGCATAAAGGAGAAGCCGCGCTCCGCGTCATCAAGCTGCGGTGAGGAAACGCCAAGATCGAGGAGGATCCCGTCAATCTGGCCAATAAGATCGCGCTCGCGAACGTAGTCCGCCAGCGCAGAGAATGGTCCATGGATAATGGCAAAGCGCGGATCATCTATCGCTTCAGCCACGGCAATAGCCTGCGGATCGCGATCGATAGCCAGCAGTCGGCCCTGCGGCCCCAGCTGTGAGAGGATCAGGCGCGAGTGTCCGCCGCGCCCAAAAGTGCCATCAATATAGATGCCGTCAGGACGAATGTTCAGGCCGTTAACGGCCTCATCCAGCAGCACCGTTGTGTGTTTAAAATTTTCCATCATTTTACAGAGACAAATCCTGCAATCGCTCCGATAAAACCTCGGTAGCGGATTGCTCAGCGTCGATATCTTCCTTGACCCGTTGATACCAGGTCGTTTCGTCCCACAGCTCAAATTTATTGAACTGCCCGACCAGCATCACTTCTTTGGTCAGTCCGGCATGCTGCCGTAAAACCGGCGCAATCAACAAACGACCAGCGTTGTCCATCTGACATTCGCTGGCATGTCCTAACAGCAGACGCTGTACGCGGCGCTCGGCAGGGTTAATGCTCGACAGGCGCGACAGCTTTTGCTCGATAATTTCCCACTCGGGCAGCGGGTAAAGCAGCAGGCAGGCGTGGTGGAGATCAATGGTACAGACCATTTGACCTGACGCGCTCTCAACCAGTCTGTCCCGATAACGGACAGGAACGGCTAACCGTCCTTTACTGTCGAGATTGACCAACGTCGCACCCCGAAACATGCCAGTCATACCCCTTTTCGCCACTTTACCCCACAAATTCCCACTCAAGAAGTTTACGGAGCGAAGGAAAAGCTTGTCAAGCCAGCAGGGAGGCTAATGGGAGTAAAAAAGCAGGGTTTACGACGGAAAGTCGCTGCGATTAAATTCTGCCCAACGAGCGAGGCAAATTAACGCTATGAATATTTGTAAGAAAATAACGAATATGCACCAGACCGTTAAACAACAACTTTCTATTATCGGTGGAGAATATAAAGTGTCAGTTTGCGACGCGAGCGGCATTTTAGGACATTCTCATCCCCGATAACAGTGCCTTTACGACATAACTTCGCCGGATAGCCTGCATCCGTGGACCGCAAACCGGGAGGACATCGCTAACTGCAGATTAATTCGACAGCCGAAGGTCGGCTTGTAACAAAAAAATACAATTGACACGGTTCTTTACTCAAAAATAATCCCTCACGCGTTTAATTTAAAAAACATGAATCGCTCTCGGGAGTAACCGTACAAAATTATGGAATTATCTGAATTAAGAAAGAAATTAAATTTACCTTAATGCGAATTAAAGAGGCGGCCTTGCGCCGCCCTTTTTGCTATCACTGGCGGCTCAGGATGCCGCGGCGATACAGATTACGTCGGATGCGGCTCAGACCTGGCTTCGGTTTACGAGGCTCATCAAGGCTTGCCAGCACGATTTCCAGCACCCGCTCCGCCACGTCACGATGACGCTGGGCCACAGCCAGAACCGGACACTGGAGGAAATCCAGCAGTTCGTTGTCGCCAAAGGTGGCAATGGCCAGCTCTGACGGCAGCTTACCTTCACGGCGCAACGTCACGTCCATTACCCCCTGCAGCAGGGAGAATGAGGTGGTGAACAGCGCCTGCGGCATCGGATGGGTTTCCAGCCACTTTTCAAACAGCTGCGCCGAGGCTTCCCGCTCATAGCTGTTGGCATAGAGATAGTGAACCTCGCGGGGATCGTCCTTCCAGGCCGTGCGGAACCCCTGCTCACGCAGGAAACTCACCGACAGCTCAGGCAGCGCGCCCAGATAGAGCACCGTATCACCCGGGAAGGTACGCAGCTCCGCCGCCAGCATCTCGGCATCATCCTGATCGGCACCCACTACGCTGGTGAAATGCTCGCGGTCCAGGGCACGATCCAGGGCGACAATCGGGAAAGGATCGTTAGCCCAGCGCTGATAGAACGGGTGTTCCGGCGGCAGCGCGGTGGAGACAATAATGGCATCAACCTGGCGCTGAAGCAGATGCTCAATACAGCGCATTTCGTTATCCGGCTGATCTTCAGAACAGGCGATCAGCAGCTGATAGCCACGCTGGCGCGCCTGACGCTCAAGGTAGTTCGCGATCCGCGTGTAGCTGGTATTTTCCAGATCCGGAATCACCAGCCCGATAGAACGCGTGCGTCCTGCACGTAACCCGGCCGCCACCGCATTCGGGTGGTAATTATGTTCACGCACCACGGCCATGACTTTTTCGACCGTTTTATCGCTAACACGGTATTGTTTTGCTTTACCGTTAATCACATAGCTAGCGGTGGTTCGTGACACGCCGGCGAGCCGAGCGATTTCATCCAGTTTCACAATTGCCCCTTAAAAATAGACACACCATAACCTTTATATACCCATATATACCCAAAATAATTCGAGTTGCGTCAAGGCGGCAAGGGAGCGAATCCCCGGGAGCTTACACCAGTAAGTGACTGGGGTGAGCGAACGCAGCCAACGCAGAGGCAGCTTGAAGTATGAAGGGTATGGGTTAAAAACCTTGATATCTAAGCGCAGAATAATCACCCGGGCAACCGCTTTTGTTCCCACTTTGTAGGGTTTTAGCAAAAAAAAGCCCGACAGGGCGCTGTCGGGCTCTCAAAACCGTGCTGTGACGGTCTTAACGCATGATTTTATCGCCGCGTGATAAGCCCACCACGCCGGATCGCGCCACCTCAACAATTCGCGCCACGTCGCGTAAAGAAGCCAGGAACGCGTCCAGTTTGTCGCTGGTCCCGGCCAGCTGCACGGTATAGATCGATGGCGTCACGTCAATAATCTGACCGCGGAAGATCTCGGTGTTGCGCTTCACCTCTTCACGTCCGTAGCCGCTGGCCTGCACTTTCACCAGCATAATCTCACGCTCAACGTGCGAACCCTGCCCCAGCTCGCTGACGCGCAGAACGTCCACCAGCTTGTGCAGTTGCTTTTCAATTTGTTCCAGTACCTTCGCATCACCCACCGTCTGGATAGTCATCCTTGAGAGCGTGGGATCGTCGGTCGGCGCAACGGTCAGGCTTTCAATATTGTAACCACGCTGGGCAAACAGGCCGATAACGCGCGACAAAGCCCCCGATTCATTTTCCAGTAATACTGATAATATCCGGCGCTTCATCAGGTTCTCTCCGTTTTGCTCAGCCACATTTCATCCATTCCGCCGCCGCGAATCTGCATCGGATACACGTGTTCGCTGCCATCGACGACCACATCGACAAACACCAGCCGGTTGTTGCGTACCTGCGCAAGCGCCTCGCCGAGTTTCTGCTCAAGCTCCGCCGGTTCGCTAATGCGGATCCCCACGTGGCCGTAAGCTTCCGCCAGCCGCACAAAGTCAGGCAGCGATTGCATATAGGACTGGGAGTGGCGGCCGGAGTAAATCATATCCTGCCACTGCTTCACCATCCCGAGATAGCCGTTGTTAAGATTGAGCACCAGCACCGGCAGCTCATACTGCAGCGCCGTGGACAGCTCCTGAATATTCATCTGGATACTGCCATCGCCGGTGACGCACACCACCGTCTCTTCCGGCAGGGCCATTTTCACCCCTAGCGCCGCCGGCAGGCCGAAGCCCATGGTGCCCAGGCCGCCGGAGTTGATCCAGCGTCGGGGCTTATCAAAGGGGTAGTAGAGCGCGGCAAACATCTGGTGCTGACCGACGTCGGAAGTGACATACGCCTCTCCCTTCGTTAAGCGCCAGATCGTTTCAATCACCGCCTGCGGTTTGATGCTGGCGCTGGCTGTGTCATAGCTCAGACATTTACGGGCGCGCCACTGCTCAATTTGCTGCCACCAGTCGCGGATATCATCCAGCGGCTGAGCCGTATCTTCCTGCGCCAGCAGCTCCAGCATCTGTTCCAGCACCTGACGCGCGTCGCCAACAATCGGCACATCGGCGGCAACGGTTTTTGAAATCGAGGTCGGGTCAATGTCGATATGCAAGACCGTGGCATTCGGACAGTATTTCGCCAGATTGTTGGTTGTGCGGTCATCAAAACGCACGCCAACGGCGAATATCACGTCGGAGTGATGCATGACCATATTGGCTTCGTAGGTGCCGTGCATCCCAAGCATACCGAGCGCCTGACGATGGGTCGCCGGAAATGCGCCCAGCCCCATCAGCGAAGAGACGACCGGCAGGTTCAGTTTTTCAGTCAGGGTCCGCAGCTGCGTCTCGCACGCCGCATTTACCGCCCCGCCACCGACGTAAACGACCGGATGTTTAGCGGCAATCAGCGTTTGCAGCGCCCGTTTAATTTGTCCTTTATGGCCGGTCGTGGTCGGATTATAGGAGCGCATACTGACGCTCTCTGGCCACAGATAGGGCAGCTTCTTCGCCGGGTTCAGAATATCCTTCGGTAAATCGACTACCACCGGGCCAGGACGACCGCTGGCCGCAAGCCAGAACGCTTTCTTGAGCACGCCAGGGATATCTTCCGTCTGCTTAACCAGGAAGCTGTGCTTCACGACCGGACGCGAGATCCCCACCATATCGCACTCCTGGAACGCATCGTAGCCAATCAGCGACGTCGCGACCTGTCCGGAGAGGACAACCAGCGGAATGGAGTCCATATAGGCCGTCGCAATGCCGGTAATGGCATTGGTTGCGCCAGGACCAGAGGTCACCAGCACCACGCCCACCTCACCCGTTGCGCGGGCAAGGCCATCGGCCATATGCACCGCCGCCTGCTCGTGGCGAACCAGCACGTGATCGATACCGCCAACCGTATGTAGCGCATCGTAGATATCGAGGACTGCGCCTCCGGGATAGCCGAATACTTGTTTAACGCCCTGATCGATAAGCGATCGGACAACCATCTCGGCTCCAGACAACATCTCCATGATTTGCCTCCAGGCTTCTGTTTTTTTGACTGACAGCGGAACTCATTTTCGCACTGTCACACTGCGCGGAGCCGTCGGCTCCGGGAGTCTGCACGCTGACGCAGGCCAGCAGACTTATCCAGCCTGGTCGGCGGAAAGCATTCATGCAACCTGCTGGCATGCAGAAAAGGAATCAGGTCACTTAACATAACCGCTGACGACAAAGCCTGGCAATTCACAAACCCGCGCATTCAGAGATAAGAAAAGAGGAAACCACGACAAAGGCTAACAATTCTGGTGAAAAGTTCCGGTAATAAGAAAAGCCAATGATTAATCATTGAATTCATTCGCGCAGGGCGTGAAATCGTCTCTTTTTACCCTCGCCGTCGCGCATGTAAAAAATCATAGCAGAATAAAATACCAGACTTACCATTACTCACAGAATAAACCGGAGATAACTCCGGCTTATTCCTGGCGCCTTAGCGACGGCAAATCGACACCAGCAATTGCTCCATCCACTGGTGGCCTTTATCTCTGCCGGCGGAATCATGCCAGGAGAGATAGCAGGTTCGATTATTTAGCGGTAACGGCAACGGCAGAATAGCCAGCTGCATTTTTTCCGTAAATTCTTTTGCCAGCCAGCGCGGCGCGATAGCGACCAGCTGCGTTTGGGATACCACGCCCAGCACGCTGGTCAAGGCCATTCCCTGGTAGGAAATAGCGCTTTGCTTTTCCGGCGAGTCATACCAGATCTGGCTGAAAGAGGCGTAACGATCGAGAACAACCGCCGCATGCCCTTCGCGCCAAATATCAGCTTCCGTTAACAAGTTATTCAATCTGGGGTGTTTTCTGCTGGCAACCAGCACCATTTCATCGAGGAATAACGGCATGCTGGAAAAATCCGGCCGATGAAAAGCTTCATAACCGATAACAAATTCTACTTCCTGATAACGTAGCTGGTGTTCAATATTCTGATTAAGCGAGGTTCTGAACGCCAGCTGAATATTAGGCGCGATCGCTTCAACTTTATTGTAAATGGTTGAGGTTAAATAACTATCTAGCGGACTACAGACGCAAAGATGAAATACGCGTTCGCTGCTCAACGGCTCGAAACCGGCTCCCGGCAGCTCGTTTTGCACCAGCTGCAGCGCCTGACGAATAGGGCCAAACAGCTGACATGCCCGTACCGTAGGCTGAATCCCCCGGCCGTAGCGCACAAAGAGCTCGTCGTTGAACATCACCTTTAATCGGGCGACGGCATTACTCACGGCTGGTTGAGACATCCCCAGCACCTGCGCCGCACGCGTAATATGCTGCTCCTGCATCACCACGTCAAAAACCGTGAGGAGGTTTAAATCTACGAGGCGTAAGTTTGACTTTTCCTCTTCTGAAACAACGGGGGTATCTGTTTTCTGCTCTATCATTCCGGGACTCCTTGTCGTACTAACTTCTTGACATCCAAATTCAGAAATAACTCATCAGGGTATGATTTACCACGTGTATGAAATAAGCAAAAGAGAATGTTTTATTTTTAGGAATCAATTGCCAAAAAGAAAAAACATATTAATTTTATTTGTCAATAAAAAACGCTCGTATTTGATAAGACACATCACAAAAGATAGCGTTAAAAAAACCAGGTGCGCCCATATTTCGCGTTCTCAGCACCCCATAATCTTAAAAAACGATTAATATAACTAAGTTAAATATTCTGTTCCTTCCCGGGAGGATAATGAATTTCCCTGGAGATCGGACATGACTTTATTAATTCGTCATTAAAAATCTTAATCCAGCCCCCTCCTCTGCGGTAAACGCGCATAAACACGCCACTTATCTATTATTCCGCTTATCAGGCCAAACGACAGAGCATTGCGCTAACCACACCTCTCGTCAGAGGCATTCTTATTGATGGGCAATTTGCATAAAGAGTTGACATCGATCGGCATATCCAGTACCACTAAAAGCATTACGAATTCACCGAGGCAAGATGAATGATTCGCACAACTCGTTTCACCGGGCTACTACTACTAAACGCATCTTCAGTGCGCGGTAGGCCGGTGGGCGACGTTCAACGTTAAGTCATCTTCCGGTTAAATACTAAACCCGCGCCACTGCGCGGGTTTTTTTATGCTCGTAGCAAGGCGCCCCAGGACAGACAAAGGACCTAAACCATGAGCCAGCAAGTCATTATTTTCGATACGACCTTACGCGACGGTGAACAGGCGCTGCAGGCAAGCCTGAGCGTGAAAGAGAAACTGCAGATCGCGCTGGCCCTCGAACGTATGGGCGTTGACGTGATGGAAGTGGGCTTTCCCGTCTCCTCCCCGGGCGACTTTGAGTCCGTTCAGACCATTGCCCGCCAGGTTAAAAACAGCCGAGTCTGCGCCCTGGCCCGCTGCGTAGAGAAAGACATCGACGTTGCCGCAGAATCCCTGAAGGTTGCCGAGGCGTTCCGAATTCATACCTTTATCGCAACCTCGCCGATGCATATCGCCACCAAGCTGCGCAGCACCCTGGACGAGGTGATTGAGCGTGCGGTCTATATGGTGAAACGCGCCCGCAACTACACCGACGACGTAGAGTTTTCCTGTGAAGATGCCGGTCGCACGCCAATTGCCGACCTGGCCCGCGTAGTGGAAGCGGCCATCAACGCCGGTGCCCGCACCATCAATATCCCGGATACCGTCGGCTACACCTTACCGTTTGAATTCTCGAATATTATTACCGGCCTGTATGAGCACGTACCGAATATCGACAAAGCCATTATCTCTGTTCACACCCATGACGACTTAGGCATGGCGGTCGGAAACGCGCTGGCGGCGGTTCATGCCGGTGCGCGTCAGGTTGAAGGCACCATGAACGGTATCGGCGAGCGCGCCGGTAACTGCGCCCTGGAAGAAGTGATCATGGCCATCAAGCTGCGCCAGGATATGCTGAATGCCCACACTCGTATCAACCATCATGAAATCTGGCGTACCAGCCAGCAGGTCAGCCAGATTTGTAATATGCCGATCCCGGCCAACAAAGCCGTCGTCGGAACCGGCGCTTTCGCGCACTCCTCCGGTATCCACCAGGATGGCGTGCTGAAAAATCGCGAAAACTACGAAATCATGACCCCGGAATCCATCGGTCTGAACCAGATTCAGCTGAACCTGACCTCCCGCTCCGGCCGTGCGGCGGTGAAACACCGTATGGAAGAGATGGGCTACCAGGAATCCGATTACAACATGGATAACCTGTACGACGCCTTCCTGAAGCTGGCAGATAAAAAAGGTCAGGTCTTTGACTATGACCTGGAAGCGCTGGCCTTTATTAACAAACAGCAGGAAGAGCCGGAGCATTTCCGCCTGGACTACTTCAGCGTGCAGTCCGGCTCCAGCGATATCGCCACCGCCTCTGTCAAACTGGCCTGCGGCGATGAAGTGAAAGCAGAAGCCGCTAACGGCAACGGTCCGGTTGACGCCGTCTACCAGGCGATTAACCGCGTGACCGGCTATAACATCGAACTGGTCAAATACGGCTTAACCGCCAAGGGCCACGGCAAAGATGCGCTGGGCCAGGTGGATATCGTCGCCAGCTATAACGGCCGTCATTTCCACGGCGTCGGTCTGGCGACGGATATCGTCGAATCCTCAGCAAAAGCGATGGTCCACGTGCTGAACAGTATCTGGCGCGCCGGTGAAGTCGAAAAAGAATTGCAACGCAAAACTCAGAATAAAGAAAACAACAAGGAAACCGTGTGATGTCGAAGAATTACCATATTGCCGTGTTGCCGGGTGACGGAATTGGCCCGGAAGTGATGGCACAGGCACTGAAAGTACTGGAAGCCGTTCGCAACCGTTTTGATATGCGCATTACCACCAGCCATTACGATGTCGGCGGTATTGCTATCGATCGCCACGGTAACCCGCTGCCGCCCGCGACGGTTGAAGGCTGCGAGCAGGCCGATGCTATCCTGTTCGGCTCCGTCGGCGGCCCGAAATGGGAAAATCTGCCCCCGGCCCAGCAGCCGGAGCGCGGTGCTCTGCTGCCGCTGCGTAAACACTTTAAACTGTTCAGTAACCTGCGTCCGGCGAAGCTGTACCAGGGTCTGGAAGAGTTCTGCCCGCTGCGCGCCGATATCGCCGCCCAGGGGTTCGATATTCTGTGCGTGCGCGAACTGACCGGCGGTATCTACTTCGGCCAGCCAAAAGGCCGTGAGGGCAGCGGCCAGCACGAGAAAGCCTTCGACACCGAGGTCTATCACCGTTTCGAAATCGAGCGTATCGCGCGCATCGCTTTTGAATCCGCACGCAAACGTCGCCACAAGGTGACCTCCATCGATAAAGCCAACGTCCTGCAGACCTCTCTGCTGTGGCGCGAGATCGTCAATGAAATCGCCGGTGAGTACCCGGACGTTGCGCTGTCGCATATGTATATCGACAACGCCACCATGCAGTTGATTAAAGACCCGTCCCAGTTCGACGTGCTGCTGTGCTCCAACCTGTTTGGCGACATTCTGTCTGATGAATGCGCCATGATCACCGGCTCAATGGGGATGCTGCCTTCCGCCAGCCTCAACGAGCAGGGATTCGGTCTGTATGAACCTGCGGGCGGCTCCGCGCCGGATATCGCCGGTAAGAACATTGCCAACCCGATCGCCCAGATCCTCTCTCTGGCGCTGCTGCTGCGCTACAGCCTGCAGGCTGACGAGGCGGCAGGCGCGATTGAGAGCGCCATTAACCGTGCGCTGGAAGAAGGCGTGCGTACCGGTGACCTGGCACGCGGCGCGGCTGCGGTCAGCACCGATGAGATGGGCGATATTATTGCCCGCTATGTCGCCGAAGGGGTCTAATCATGGCTAAGAGTTTGTACGAAAAGTTGTTTGACGCGCATATCGTTCACGAAGCGCCAAACGAAACCCCGCTGCTCTATATCGACAGGCATCTGGTCCATGAAGTGACGTCGCCGCAGGCGTTTGACGGCCTGCGCGCCCACAAGCGTCCGGTGCGCCAGCCGGGTAAAACCTTCGCGACCATGGATCATAACGTCTCGACGCAGACCAAAGATATCAACGCCTCCGGCGAGATGGCGCGCATTCAGATGCAGGAGCTGATTAAGAACTGTAACGAGTTCGGCGTCGAGCTGTACGATCTGAATCACCCGTATCAGGGCATCGTACACGTGATGGGGCCTGAGCAGGGGATCACCCTGCCTGGCATGACCATCGTCTGCGGCGATTCTCATACCGCAACCCACGGCGCGTTCGGCGCGCTGGCCTTTGGGATCGGTACCTCGGAAGTCGAGCATGTGCTGGCGACCCAGACCCTGAAACAGGGCCGTGCAAAGACCATGAAAATTGAGGTCAACGGCATCGCCGCGCCGGGGATCACTGCCAAAGATATCGTGCTGGCGATCATCGGTAAAACCGGCAGCGCCGGTGGTACCGGCCACGTGGTGGAGTTCTGCGGCGACGCGATCCGTGCCCTGAGCATGGAAGGCCGTATGACCCTGTGCAATATGGCGATTGAGATGGGTGCGAAAGCCGGTCTGGTCGCCCCGGATGAGATCACCTTTAACTACGTTAAGGGCCGTCTGCACGCGCCGAAGGACAAAGACTTTGACGATGCGGTGGCGTACTGGAAAACCCTGCAAACCGACGAGGGTGCAATCTTTGATACCGTCGTTACCCTGCAGGCAGAAGATATTTCTCCGCAGGTAACCTGGGGGACCAACCCGGGCCAGGTGATCTCCGTCAACGACGCAATCCCCGATCCGGCGTCCTTCGCCGATCCGGTTGAGCGCGCCAGCGCCGAGAAAGCGCTGGCCTATATGGGTCTGAAGCCGGGCATCCCGCTGACCGATGTCGCGATTGATAAAGTGTTTATCGGCTCCTGCACCAACTCACGCATTGAAGATCTGCGCGCGGCAGCAGAAATTGCCAAAGGCCGCAAAGTGGCCCCGGGCGTGCAGGCGCTGGTGGTACCAGGTTCCGGTCCGGTGAAAGCCCAGGCGGAAGCCGAAGGTCTGGATAAGATCTTTATCGAAGCCGGGTTTGAGTGGCGCTTACCGGGCTGCTCCATGTGCCTGGCGATGAACAACGACCGCCTGAATCCGGGCGAGCGCTGCGCCTCCACCAGTAACCGTAACTTTGAAGGCCGTCAGGGCCGCGGCGGCCGCACGCATCTGGTCAGCCCGGCGATGGCTGCCGCTGCGGCAGTTACCGGCCACTTCGCCGATATTCGTAGCATGAAATAAGGAAACCATCATGGCAGAGAAATTTACCCAACATACCGGGCTGGTGGTGCCGCTGGATGCCGCGAATGTCGACACCGACGCCATTATTCCCAAGCAGTTTTTGCAGAAAGTGACCCGCACCGGTTTTGGCGCGCATCTGTTTAACGACTGGCGTTTTCTCGACGACCAGGGCCAGCAGCCTAACCCGGAGTTTGTGCTGAACTTCCCGCAGTACAAAGGGGCTTCTATCCTTCTGGCGCGGGAAAACTTTGGCTGCGGTTCATCCCGCGAGCACGCGCCATGGGCCTTAACCGACTACGGCTTTAAAGTCGTTATTGCGCCGAGCTTCGCCGATATCTTCTACGGCAATAGCTTTAACAACCAGCTGCTGCCGGTGATACTCAGCGACGAAGAGGTGGATGAACTCTTTACGCTGGTGCAGGCAAATCCGGGGATAACCTTTGAGGTGGACCTGGAAGCCCTGCTGGTGAAAGCGGGCGATAAGACCTATGCGTTTAACCTTGATGCTTTCCGTCGCCACTGCATGATCAACGGCCTCGACAGTATTGGTCTGACCCTGCAGCATGAAGAGGCGATTTCCGCCTACGAGAACAAACAGCCTGCGTTTATGGGCTAACGCTCTCTGTCAGGCCCGGTCTCCGGGCCTGATTCTTTCCCTTACACATCCTTCACCTTACAGGTCATCAGCAGCGTAATCAGCGAAATAGCGGCGATGGCCCAATAGACCGAGAAGTGGCCGAAGCTCTGCGCCAGCGCCCCCTGAATCACCCCCGCCAGAATCACACCGGTTGAAATACTGCTGGTAAACAGGGTTGTGGCCGCGCCGGCTCTGCCCGGCATCAGATCCTGGAACCACAGCATCCCGATCCCGGCGACAATACCGATAAAAATCGCATTAAACAGCTGTAGCACCAGCAGCGCCGTCCGATCGTGGAAGAAGATCAGCCCCGTATAGAACACCACGCCTGCGGCTACCGCCGAGACCATCATCCGCCGTTTACCGAAGCGTTTGACGTAGTAACCGGCGAGGATCATTGCCGGAATTTCCAGCCCGGCCGCCGTGCCCATCAGGATACCCGCCAGCTTATCCGGCAGCCCCAGATCGTTACTGATCCACAGAGGCATATCGATGATGTACATGGTGTTACAGGTCCACATCAGCGTCGAAGCGATAAACAGCATCCGCACGTTGAGATCTTTCCAGCCGCTGGTCGGAAGGGTGTCACTTTCCGTTGGCTGCGCGACCCGGGGCATGGATGGCAAAGTCAGCGCGATCAGCGCCAGGCTGAGGATAAAGATCCCGGCGGCGATGGAAAACATCATGGTAAAGCCGTAGTTCAGCGCCAGGGTAAAGGCCAGCGGCGGGCCAATCACCCACGCCAGCGAGAGCTGAGCACGCATCACCGAGCTGAACATGACCACTTCCCGTGCGGAGCTGTCGGCGTATTCGCGGGCGAGGGCAAACAGCTGCGGCATCGCGGTATTCGCCAGCGAGGCCAGCAGGACGCCGCAGGTCAGCAGCGTCAGATAGTGACGGTTAAAGGCGAACAGCAGCGCATTACCGACGGCCATCAGGCAGCAGAACATTATTAATTTGCGGCGATCGCCCTGAGCGTCGGAGCGTTTGGCCAGCCACAGGCTAATCAAAATACCGGCGATGGCGTTAATGGTATAAAACAGCCCTATCCAGAAAGGCTCAGCACCCACTTCACGGCTTAAAAACAGGCTCAGCGTCGGCGCCTGTAGCGCACCGGCAACGCCGATCATAAAGGCTACCAGCATAAAAGAGGCATAGACGCCGTTCAGGCGACGGCCCATTGTTGCTAACCACAGCATAAGAGATCCCTTGCAGAGAAAGGCATAAACGCTTGCATGATAAACGAAAAAAGCCAGCAAAAAAGATTTTGCTGGCGGGATGCCTTTAGCACCAATACTCAGTCACACATGCGATTCCCCTTCATCCTTCAAGCTGCCTCTTTGTTGGCTGCCTTCGCTCACCCCGGTCACTTACTGGTGTAAGCTCCCGGGATTCACTCAGTTGCCGCCTCGATGCAGCATGAATGATTTTGGGTACAGCAAGTCAACGGTCAGAAGTCGGTGAAGTGACGCTCCACTGCATCAGATCTTCCAGCATCTTCAGCCGCTGCTGTGCGCTCAGACCGGTTAACCAGCCCGTGCGCCGTGTTGCAGTAAAGTAGTTTTGGTAGAACTGACGTGCAGATGACTTCTTCATAACCCATCTCCTCGCTTCATCGAAGTTCATTATTGGCTTAATATGAGGAGAAATAAATTGCTGAGTATTTGCCGGGAGTTCCCCTTTTATGTCTTCAGCGCGTCTGCAACAACAGTTTATCCGCCTGTGGCAGTGCTGCGATGGCCGGTCGCAGGAAACCACCCTTAACGAACTGGCGGAGCTGCTCAGCTGCTCCCGGCGTCATATGCGCACCCTGCTCAATACCATGCAGGAACGCGGCTGGCTGCTGTGGGAAGCCGAAGCCGGGCGCGGTAAGCGTTCGCGCTTAACCTTCCTCTATACGGGCCTGGCGCTCCAGCAGCAGCGTGCAGAAGACCTGCTGGAGCAGGATAAAATCGAGCAGCTGGTGCAGCTGGTCGGGGATAAAGCCACGGTGCGCCAGATGCTGGTTTCCCATCTCGGGCGCAGCTTTCGTCAGGGACGCCATATTCTGCGCGTGCTCTACTATCGTCCGATGAAAAACCTGCTGCCCGGCAGCGCCCTGCGGCGTTCGGAAACCCATATTGCCCGGCAAATTTTCAGCGCACTGACGCGGATAAATGAGGAAAATGGGGAACTGGAAGCCGATATCGCCCACCACTGGCAGCAGCTTTCCCCCCTGCACTGGCGTTTTTACCTGCGCCCCGGCATCCATTTTCATCACGGGCGGGAGCTGGAGATCGACGATGTGATCGGTTCCCTGGAGCGAATCAGCGCCCTGCCGCTCTACTCGCATATCACGCAGATTGTCTCTCCCACCGCCTGGACGCTGGATATTCACCTTAACCAGCCCGATAACTGGCTACCCTGGCTAATGGGCAATACGCCCGCGATGATCCTGCCCCGGGAGTGGCCGACCATGAGCAACTTCTCCGGCCAGCCGGTCGGCACCGGCCCTTATGCAGTGGTGCGCAATAACCAGAACCAGCTCAAAATTCACGCCTTTGACGACTACTTTGGCTACCGGGCGCTGATCGACGAGGTCAACGTCTGGGTCCTGCCGGAAATCGGCGAAGAGCTGAGCGGCGGACTGATGCTGGAAGGCCCGGAAAAAAACAGCGAAAAAGCGGTGGAGAGTCGGCTGGAAGAGGGCTGCTACTATTTGCTGTTTGACGCGCGTTCTCCACGCGGGGCTAACGCCCAGGTGCGTGACTGGCTGAGCCAGATTCTGGCTCCGGCCAATTTGCTCTATCATGCGGATGAGCAGTACCGGGAGTACTGGTTCCCGGCCTACGGCCTGCTGCCGCGCTGGCATCACGCCCATGCGGGAAAAGGCGACAAGCCCGCCGGGCTGGAGACCCTTACCCTCACCTACTATCGGGAACACGTAGAGCACCGCGCGATTGCCCGGTTAATAGCGCAGCTACTGGCGAAACATCAGATCCGGCTGGAGATTAACGAGGTGGATTACGATGAGTGGCACGGCGGCGAAATCGTCAGCGACATCTGGCTTAACAGCGCCAACTTTACGCTGCCGCTCGACTTCTCGCTCTTCTCTCATCTGTATGAAGTCCCGCTGATTCAGAACTGTATCCCCATCGACTGGCAGCAGGATGCGGCAAGCTGGCGCGCGGGAGAGCTAAACCTCGCCGCCTGGTGCCAGCAGTTGCTCACCGAGCGGGCCATGATGCCGCTGATCCACCACTGGCTGCTGATCCAGGGTCAGCGCAGTATGCGCGGGCTGCGAATGAATACCCTGGGCTGGTTCGACTTTAAATCCGCCTGGTTTGCGCCGCCGGATCCCTGACAGGTCTGACAACGGGTGAACGCGCTGTTAACACTTTCGTAATAGTGACGAAATCATTACAATGACGCCGTACTCAACGGGGTGCTGTGCCTTGCGCACGTGCTGAGATAATACCCGTCGAACCTGATCCGGATAACGCCGGCGAAGGGATTTGAGGCTGCCACTCAAAATCCTTTGCCACCCTTTTTTGAGGTGCAAAGTGTTAAAAAAATTACTTCCTCTGCTGGCGCTGCTTGCCGCGCCCGCCTTCGCGAAACCCGTTCTGACCGTCTACACCTACGACTCCTTCGCCGCCGACTGGGGTCCCGGACCTGCGGTGAAAAAAGCCTTTGAAGCCGACTGCGACTGCGAGCTAAAGCTGGTGGCGCTGGAAGACGGCGTCTCCCTGCTTAACCGTCTGCGGATGGAAGGCAAAAACAGCAAGGCCGACGTGGTTCTGGGGCTCGATAACAACCTGCTGGAAGCGGCAACCCAAACCAAACTCTTCGCCCCCAGCGGTATTGCCACCGATACGGTAAAAGTGCCGGGCGGCTGGAAAAACGACACTTTCGTTCCCTTTGACTACGGCTGGTTTGCGTTTGTCTACGATAAAACCAAACTGAAAAACCCGCCGAAAAGCCTGAAAGAGCTAGTGGAAAGCAACGAAAAATGGCGGGTGATCTATCAGGATCCGCGTACCAGCACGCCGGGCCTGGGCCTGCTGCTGTGGATGCAGAAAGTGTACGGCGATAACGCCCCACAAGCCTGGCAGAAGCTGGCGGCAAAAACCGTCACCGTCACCAAAGGCTGGAGCGAAGCTTACGGTCTGTTCCTTAAAGGTGAAGGCGACCTGGTGCTGAGCTATACCTCATCCCCGGCCTACCACGTGATTGAAGAGAAAAAAGACCAGTACGCTGCGGCCAACTTTAGCGAAGGCCACTATCTGCAGGTGGAAGTCGCGGCGCGTACCGCAGCCAGCAAACAACCTGAGCTGGCGGAAAAATTCCTGCGCTTTATGCTGACCCCGGCCTTCCAGAATACGATCCCGACCGGCAACTGGATGTATCCGGTGACGGACGTCGCTCTGCCTGACGGCTTTGAACAGCAGGCGAAACCCGCCACCACCCTTGAATTTACCTCTAAGCAGGTCGCCGACCAGCGCCAGACCTGGATTAACCAGTGGCAACGCGCCGTCAGCCGTTAATTCCCGGCTGGCTGCTGCCGGGGCTGGCCGCCGCCACGCTGATGGTGGCGGTCGCCCTGGCCGCATTCCTTGCACTCTGGTTTAGCGCCCCCTCGGTAGAGTGGCTGACGGTCTGGCAGGATAGCTATCTCTGGCACGTGGTGCGCTTCTCCTTCTGGCAGGCCTTCTTATCGGCGCTGCTCTCGGTCGCGCCCGCGATCCTGCTGGCCCGCGCCCTCTACCGCCGCCGTTTCCCCGGCCGCCAGCTTATGCTGCGCCTGTGCGCGATGACGCTGATCCTCCCGGTCCTGGTGGCGGTATTTGGCCTGCTTAGCGTCTACGGACGCCAGGGCTGGCTGGCCTCTCTCTGTCAGGCGTTCGGCCTGGAGTGGCACTTCTCGCCCTACGGCCTGCAGGGCATCCTGCTGGCCCACGTCTTCTTTAATTTACCCATGGCCACCCGCCTGCTGCTGCAGGTGCTGGAGCAGATCCCCGGTGAGCAGCGTCAGCTGGCGGCCCAGTTGGGGATGCGCGGCTGGGCCTTTTTCCGGTTTGTCGAATGGCCCTGGCTACGCCGCCATATTGCCCCGGTCGCAGCGCTGATCTTTATGCTCTGCTTCGCCAGCTTCGCCACCGTGCTGTCGCTGGGCGGCGGCCCGCAGGCCACCACCATTGAGCTGGCGATCTACCAGGCGCTCAGCTACGACTACGATCCCGCCCGGGCGGCGATGCTGGCGCTGATCCAGATGGGCTGCTGCCTCGGTCTGGTCCTGCTCAGCCAGCGGCTCAGTAAAACCCTCGCCGTGGGCAGTACGCAGCTGACCGGCTGGCGGGATCCGGACGATCGCCGCTTCAGCCGGATCGGCGATACCCTGCTGATCGTCCTTGCGCTGCTGCTACTGCTGCCGCCTCTGCTGGCGGTGATCGTTGACGGTCTGAACCCGACATTACTGCAGGTCCTGGCGCGCCCGGCCCTGTGGCAGGCGCTGAGTACTTCTCTGCGCATCGCCGTGGCCGCCGGACTGCTCTGCGTGATCCTGACCATGATGCTGCTGTGGAGCAGCCGGGAGCTACGCGCCCGTCAGCGGGTCACCGCCAGTCAGGCCCTTGAGCTCAGCGGGATGTTAATTCTCGCGATGCCGGGCATCGTGCTGGCCACCGGTTTCTTTTTGCTGCTTAACAGTACCGTTGGCCTGCCGGAAAGCGCCGACGGCATTGTCATCTTCACCAACGCCCTGATGGCGATCCCCTATGCCCTGAAGGTGCTGGAAAACCCGATGCGCGATGTGACCGCCCGCTACAGCACGCTCTGCCAGTCGCTGGATATCTCGGGCTTCAATCGCCTGCGTATCATTGAGCTGCGGGCGCTGAAACGCCCTCTGGCCCAGGCGCTGGCCTTTGCCTGCGTGCTCTCCATCGGCGACTTTGGCGTAGTGGCGCTATTTGGTAACGAAGACTTCCGCACGCTGCCGTTTTATCTCTATCAGCAGATGGGCTCCTATCGCACCCAGGACGGCGCGGTTACCGCCCTGTTGCTGCTGATCCTCTGTCTGCTGCTGTTTACCCTGATTGAAAAACTACCGGGACGCCATGCTAAAACTGATTGATGTCACCTGGCTTTACCGCCATCTGCCAATGCGTTTCACCCTTGAGGTGACACGCGGGGAACAGGTTGCGGTGCTCGGCCCGAGCGGAGCCGGGAAAAGCACCCTGCTCAATCTGATTGCCGGTTTTCTGCCGCCGGCCAGCGGCAGTATCCTGATTGACGGCAAGCCGCATACCGCAACGCCGCCCGCGCGCCGTCCGGTATCAATGCTGTTTCAGGAGAACAATCTGTTCAGCCATCTGACGGTGCGGGAAAATATCGGCCTGGGGATGCATCCGGGCCTGAAACTCACCCCGACTCAACGGCAAAAGCTGGAGGACATTGCGCAACAGATGGGGCTGGATGCGCTCCTCGATCGCCTTCCCGGTGAACTGTCGGGCGGACAGCGCCAGCGTGCGGCGCTGGCGCGCTGTCTGGTACGCGAGCAGCCGGTGCTGTTACTGGATGAACCTTTTTCGGCGCTCGATCCGGCGCTGCGTCAGGAGATGCTGATTCTGGTGGGTGAGGTCTGCCGTCAGCAGCAGCTTACCCTACTGATGGTATCGCACAGCGTTGAGGATGCGGCACGCATCGCCCCGAGATCGCTGGTGATCGCCGACGGCCGTATTGCCTGGGATGGGGAAACGAAGGAGTTGCTGAGCGGCGCGCCAGAGGCCGCCGCCCTGCTGGGAATTTCCCGTCAGTGACCGCGGATCACGCCGCCGAGAATATCGAGATAGACCGGCATTAACGGGTGGCGGATCGCCGCCGTTGCCGCCATCACCGCCACGCCGAGCATAACCGGCGCCAGCCACAGCAATCGGCTGCGCGGCAGCGTCCGACTTAAGCGATCGGGATTGGTCTTGCCGCTGCGCCACAGACGCCAGACCAGCCATACGCCCAGCCACAGCAGTAGCGCCGCCGCCAGCAGCAGCCATTTAAAATTCGCGCTCTGGGCATCGGCAGGAATATCGGTCGTGGCACCCGCGAGGATACCGGGCAGGAAGTAGACCGGCGGCCAGAGCAGGCAGCCGATAATATTAGGCAGAACAAACTTTCTGACCGGCAGATCGAGCATCCCGGCCACCATCGGCACCAGCGGCCGCGTCGGCCCGACAAAGCGACCAATCAGGATCGTCATCATGCTGTGCTGATGCAGCGCGTGTTCTGTTTTATCCAGCAGTGCCTTGTTCTTCTTGAGGAATGACCAGCGGTGCAGTGGCTGCTTAAAGCGCCAGCCGAGCCAGAATGAGATCCAGTCGCCCAGCAGACAGCCAACGATCCCCGCCAGCCACGCCTGCCAGAAATTGACATCACCGCTGCCGATCAATGCGCCCAATCCGGCCATCATCACCGTTCCCGGCAGGATCAGGCCGACCAGCGCCAGCGATTCCAGGAAGGTCACCAGCAGGATCGCAATCAGTGAATACACCACAGACTGGGTAATAAAATGGTCGAGCAACGCTTCCATAAAGTATCCGGTCAAATAACGAAGCGGAGATTCTGCTGAGCAGATCCCCGATCGTCAAGTCATCAATTGTTTTAGCCTGTGTCTCGCCAGACTGCGCGTAACCCTTAGCTTTTTAGTGTAACCGTGATGACAAAAAACGGATGACTTTCTGCACGTTATCGTAGCTCGCACCCGGCACGGAACTCGCTGGGGCTGGCCCCGGTGCATTTTTTAAAGACCCGTGAGAAATAGAGCTGATCCTCAAACCCGACGTTGCGGCCTACGCTGGCAATCGGCATACGCGTCGTACTCAGCAGCAGCTTGGCCTGGCTGATACGCTGATCCTCGCGCCAGCTCAGTACGCTGACGCCGAGCTGCTGGCGAAACAGATGCGACAGCCTGGACGGCGACAGGCAGACGTGCTGAGCGACGCTGGCAATATCAAAGCGAATATCCGCCAGATGATCGCTGATGTACTGGCAGGCGTCGCGCACCCGATGATCCAGCGGCGGATGCAGGGATTCGTTGATCGCATCCACACGTCTTAACAGGAGCTGCTCCAGCAGGTTGATCGCCAGCAGCTCCGAATAGCGCCCTTCCCGCTGCCCGGCATCAATAATCTGGGTAAAGAGTTCGGCGAAGTGCGCCTGCTGCGCCTCGTCAGGACGATAGAAGCCGGTCTGGGCGAAAATCGTCGGCCAGTTCAGCCACTCCTGCCAGTAGGCGCGGGGCCGGAAGTAAACCCACTGGTGATACCATTCGCTGGCGTCATCGTGACGGCCGTAGTGGTGCACCTCGCCGGGCGGAAACAGCAGGATATCGCCGGGACGACAGACAAACTGCTTATTCTGATTGTTGATTACACCCTCACCGCGCACGGTCATATTGAGGATATAGCCCTTCATGCCCAGCGGCCGGTCGACAAAAAAATCGAGGTAGCTTTCGGCATCGATGGGCGTCAGCCCGGCCACCAGATGCGCATTAAACGAATAGCCCGGCAGCAGGGGATCATTTTGAGTTTCAGCCATAAACAGGGCGCTCCCTAAGGGGTTAAAGGAAACCAATTGTCCATATCACACATCGCGTTACCCTCTTTCCCTGAGGTCGACCCACCGGCCTGAGCATTCCGTCTCCAACCCCGCAACAGAAAAGAATTTTGTGCTTATGACCTACCAAAGTCCGTTAAAAAGGCTCAACAAAAGTGTCTATAAAGAGGACAGAAATGTCCACATTGAATATTTGCACGGCATCACACTTTACGAACCCATAGCATTATTATCCATAAGATTAGCGGTTCCTGCCTGACCATTTTCACGCTCACTCTCTAGTGTTACTCCATGTCCGATTCTTCATTCATGGAGCAGCAGATGGCGATAGCAATAGGCCTCGATTTTGGCAGTGATTCAGTACGTGCGCTGGCGGTGGACTGTACCAGCGGCGAAGAGATCGCCACCAGCGTGGAGTGGTATCCGCGCTGGCAGGAGGGGCGATACTGCGACGCGGCGCATAACCAGTTCCGCCACCACCCGCGCGACTATATCGAATCCATGGAGGCCGCCCTGAAAACGGTGCTGGCATCGTTGAGCGAGGCGCAGCGCCAGCAGGTTCGCGGTATTGGCGTTGACAGCACCGGCTCCACGCCCGCCCCGATAGATGCCCAGGGTCAGGTACTGGCCCTGCGTCCCGAATTCGCCGATAACCCCAACGCCATGTTTGTGCTGTGGAAAGACCATACTTCGGTCGAAGAAGCGGAGGCGATTACCCGCCTGTGCCATACGCCCGGCAACGTGGATTACTCCCGCTATATCGGGGGAATTTACTCCAGCGAGTGGTTCTGGGCCAAAATCCTGCACGTCACTCGCCAGGATCGCGCCGTGGCTCAGGCCGCTGCCTCCTGGATCGAGCTGTGCGACTGGGTTCCGGCTCTGCTTTCCGGCACCACCCGACCGCAGGATATCCGCCGCGGCCGCTGCAGCGCCGGGCATAAATCCCTGTGGCATGAGAGCTGGGGTGGCATGCCACCGGCCAGCTTCTTCGACGCCCTGGATCCGATTATCAACCAGAACCTGACCTGGCCCCTGTTTACCGAGACCTGGACCGCCGATCTGCCCGTCGGCAACCTGAGTCCCGAGTGGGCGACCCGGCTGGGCCTGCCGGAAACGGTGGTCATTTCCGGCGGCGCCTTCGACTGCCATATGGGCGCGGTCGGCGCGGGCGCGCAGCCCAACACGCTGGTCAAAGTGATCGGCACCTCCACCTGCGACATTCTGATTGCCGATAAACCCGACGTCGGTGACCGCGCCATCAAAGGCATCTGCGGCCAGGTTGACGGCAGTGTGGTGCCGGACTTTATCGGTCTGGAAGCGGGCCAGTCCGCCTTCGGCGATATCTATGCCTGGTTTGGCCGCATTCTCGGCTGGCCGCTGGAACAGCTGGCCACGCAGCATCCGGAACTGCGCGAGCAGATCCGCACCAGCCAGAAACAGCTCCTGCCCGCGCTGACCGAAGCCTGGGCGAAAAATCCTTCTCTCGATCATCTCCCGGTGGTGCTGGACTGGTTTAACGGCCGCCGTACGCCCAATGCCAACCAGCGGCTGAAAGGGGTGATTACCGACCTTAACCTGGCGACCGACGCCCCGGCGCTCTTTGGCGGCCTGATCGCCGCAACCGCCTTTGGCGCCCGCGCCATTATGGAGTGCTTCACCGACCAGGGGATCGACGTCAACAACGTGATGGCGCTGGGCGGTATCGCCCGCAAAAACCCGGTGATTATGCAGGCCTGCTGCGACGTGCTAAATCGCCCGTTACAGATTGTTGCCTCCGATCAGTGCTGTGCGCTAGGCGCGGCCATCTTTGCCGCCGTCGCCGCCGGAGTACACGCAGATATTCCTGCCGCACAGCAAAAAATGGCCAGCCGGGTGGAAAGCACGCTCCAGCCCGGCCGTGAACAGGCCCAACGCTTTGAACAGCTTTATCAGCGCTACCGCCAGTGGGCGGAAAGCGCGGAACAGCATTACCTCCCAGGCAGCACGCCCGCGCCAACCGCGTCGGCCAGCCGGACAACTTTGACCCATTAAGGACAACGAAATGACAATTTTTGCGAATCATGAAGTGTGGTTTGTCATTGGCAGCCAGCACCTGTACGGACCGGAAGCGCTGCAGCAGGTTACCCGGCATGCGGAACAGGTGGTTAACGCCCTGAATACGGAAGCCAAACTTCCCTGCAAGCTGGTACTGAAGCCGCTGGGCACCCGCCCGGATGAGATCACCGCTATCTGCCGCGACGCCAGCTATGACGATCGCTGCGCCGGTCTGGTGGTGTGGCTGCACACCTTCTCCCCGGCCAAAATGTGGATCAACGGTCTGTCGATCCTGACCAAACCGCTGCTGCAGTTCCATACCCAGTTCAACGCCTCCCTGCCCTGGGACAGCATCGACATGGACTTTATGAACCTGAACCAGACCGCACACGGCGGCCGCGAGTTCGGCTTTATCGGCGCGCGGATGCGTCAGCAGCACGCGGTGGTTACCGGCCACTGGCAGGATAAACACGCCCAGCAGCGTATCGGCGCCTGGATGCGTCAGGCCGTCTCAAAACAGGATACCCGCAACCTGAAAGTCGTCCGCTTCGGCGACAATATGCGTGAAGTCGCGGTGACCGACGGGGATAAAGTCGCCGCGCAGATCAAGTTTGGCTTTTCCGTGAATACCTGGGCGGTCGGCGACCTGGTTCAGGTGGTTAACGCGGTCAGCGACGGCGATATCAACGCCCTGGTGGACGAATATGAAAGCAGCTATCGCCTGACGGCGGCAGCGCAAATCCACGGCGAGAAACGCCAGAACGTGCTTGATGCCGCCCGTATCGAACTCGGCATGAAGCGCTTCCTGCAGGAGGGCGGCTTCCACGCCTTCACCACTACCTTTGAAGATTTGCACGGCCTGAAACAGCTTCCGGGCCTGGCGGTACAGCGCCTGATGCAGCAGGGCTACGGCTTTGCCGGGGAAGGCGACTGGAAGACCGCCGCGCTGCTGCGCATTATGAAAGTGATGGCGACCGGCCTTGAGGGCGGCACCTCCTTTATGGAGGATTACACCTACCACTTTGAAAAGGGCAACGACCTGATCCTCGGCTCGCATATGCTGGAAGTGTGCCCGACCATCGCCCTGGATGAAAAACCGATCCTCGACGTGCAGTTCCTCGGCATCGGCGGCAAGGCCGATCCGGCCCGTCTGATCTTCTCCACCAAAACCGGCCCGGGCATCGTCGCCAGCCTGATCGACCTCGGCGACCGCTTCCGCCTGCTGGTAAACACCCTCGACACGGTGAAAACCCCGCACGACCTGCCGAAACTGCCGGTGGCCAACGCCCTGTGGAAAGCGCATCCGGATATGGAAACCGCCTCCGAGGCCTGGATTATCGCCGGAGGCGCGCACCACACCGTCTTCAGCCATGCTCTGAACCTCGATGATATGCGTCAGTTCGCCGAACTGCACAATATCGAACTGGTGGTGATCGACCAGGAAACGCGCCTGCCGGCCCTGAAAGACGCGCTGCGCTGGAACGAAGTCTATTACGGCGCTCGCCGCTAACAGAAGCATCGCTGGCCAGCGCAAGCTGGCCATTATTGCGGAGGAGACGATGTACGACTCACTGAAACAGCAGGTGCTGGACGCCAACCTGGCGCTCCCGGCGCACAATCTGGTGACCCTCACCTGGGGCAACGTCAGCGCCATCGACCGCCAGCACGGCGTGTTTGCGATTAAGCCGTCCGGCGTCGATTACCGCGTAATGACCGTGGACGATATTGTGGTGGTCAGCCTGGCCAGCGGAGAAGTGGTTGAAGGTAACAAAAAACCGTCATCGGATACCCCAACCCATCGGCTGCTCTATCAGGCTTTCCCGACCCTCGGCGGTATCGTGCATACCCACTCGCGTCACGCCACCATCTGGGCGCAGGCGGGATTGCCGATCCCGGCGACCGGCACCACCCACGCAGACTACTTCTACGGGGCGATCCCCTGCACCCGCAAAATGACCGATGCGGAGATTAACGGGGCCTACGAGTGGGAAACTGGCCACGTGATTGCCGAAACCTTCGAAACCCTGGGGATCGATCCGGCGCAGATGCCCGGTGTGCTGGTTCACTCCCACGGCCCGTTCGCCTGGGGCAAAAACGCGGAAGATGCGGTGCACAACGCCATCGTGCTGGAAGAGGTGGCCTATATGGGCATCTTCTGCAAACAACTCGCGCCTGACCTGCCGGAGATGCAGCAGACGCTGCTGGATAAACACTATCTGCGCAAGCACGGTGCGAAGGCGTACTACGGCCAGTAACACTGTACAAAAAATCAGTAAAAGCGATAAGACCAGGCTATAATGTGGCCTGGTCTTTTTTTTAGAGAAAATAACGTGGCGCAGGCGCGAGAAGGCTTTTTACTCACCCGACACTGGCGGGATATGCCGCAGGGCACCGAAGTCACCTTCTGGCTGGCAACAGACCAGGGGCCGCTGCGCGTCACGCTGCCGCCGCAGGAATCTGTCGCCTTCCTTCCCGCCTCACAGCAGGAGAAAGTGCGCACTCTGCTCGCCCAGGAGTCCGGCTGGCGGCTGACACCGCTTGAGCTAAAAGACTTCCACCGTCAGCCCGTCTGCGGCCTTTATTGCCGTAACCACCGCCAGCATATGCGCTACGAAAAACTGCTGCGTGAAGGCGGGATCACTCTCTATGAGGCCGATGTCCGCCCGCCCGAGCGCTTTCTGATGGAGCGCTTTATCAACGCCCCGGTCTGGGTTGAGGGCGAGCCGCGCGGCGACGCGCTGGCTAACGCCCGGATGAAACCCAATCCCGACTACCGTCCACCGCTGAAATGGGTTTCGCTGGATATCGAAACCAGCCGCCACGGCGAGCTCTACTGTATCGGGCTGGAGGGCTGCGGCCAGCGTACCGTTTATATGCTCGGTCCGGCCAACGGCAACGCGGCTGACGCGGGCGATCTCCATCTGGAGTATGTCGACAGCCGCCCCGCGCTGCTGGAAAAGCTCAACGCCTGGTTTGCCGAGCACGATCCCGACGTCATTATTGGCTGGAACCTGGTGCAGTTTGACCTGCGGGTGTTGCAGAAACACGCCGAGCGCTACCGTATTCCGCTGCGCTTAGGGCGCGGCAATAGCGAGATCGAGTGGCGCGAGCACGGCTTTAAAAACGGCGTCTTCTTTGCCCAGGCCAGCGGTCGTCTGATTATTGACGGGATCGAAGCCCTGAAATCCGCCTTCTGGAACTTTGCCTCTTTCTCGCTGGAGGCCGTGTCGCAGGAGCTGCTGGGCGAAGGTAAAGCCAGCGATACGCCCTGGGACCGAATGGATGAAATAGAGCACCGCTTCGCAGAAGATAAACCGGCGCTCGCCCGCTATAACCTGCAGGACTGCGTGCTGGTCACCCGCATCTTCCATAAAACCGCCATCATGCCTTTTTTGCTGGAGCGCGCGACCGTTAACGGCCTGCCGGTGGATCGCCACGGTGGGTCAGTCGCCTCCTTCGGCCATCTCTATTTCCCGCGTATGCACCGCGTCGGCTACGTGGCCCCGAACCTCGGCGACGTGCCGCCTCAGGCCAGCCCCGGCGGCTATGTGATGGATTCCCGGCCCGGCCTGTATGACTCGGTGCTGGTACTGGACTATAAAAGCCTGTATCCGTCGATTATTCGCACCTTTCTTATCGACCCGGTCGGACTGGTCGAAGGCATGGCGCAGCCGGACGAGCAGCACAGCACCGAAGGCTATCTCGGCGCGCGCTTCTCGCGGGAAATCCACTGTCTGCCGGATATTGTCAGCCAGATCTGGCACGGGCGCGACGAGGCCAAACGCCAGGGCAATAAGCCGCTCTCCCAGGCGCTGAAAATTATTATGAACGCCTTCTATGGCGTGCTCGGCACCAGCGCCTGCCGCTTTTTTGACCCTCGTCTGGCCTCATCCATCACCATGCGCGGCCATGCAATTATGCGCCAGACCCGTGAACTCATTGAAGCCCAGGGCTATGACGTGATTTACGGCGACACGGACTCGACGTTTGTCTGGCTAAAAGGCGCTCACGGTGAAGAGGACGCCGCCCGCATCGGCAAAGCGCTGGTGGAGCAGGTGAATGACTGGTGGCGCAGCCATCTGCAGGAGCAGAATCTGACCAGCGCGCTGGAACTGGAGTATGAAACCCACTTCTGTCGTTTTTTGATGCCGACCATTCGCGGAGCGGAGACGGGAAGTAAAAAGCGCTATGCCGGGCTGATCCAGGAAGGGACAGAACAACGGATGGTCTTTAAAGGGCTGGAGACGGTGCGCACCGACTGGACCCCGCTGGCTCAGCAGTTCCAGCAAAATCTCTATCTGCGGATCTTCCGTAACGAGCCTTATAAAGAGTACGTCCGCGATACCATCGACAAATTAATGGCCGGTGAGCTGGACAGTCAGCTGGTCTACCGCAAGCGCCTGCGCCGCCCGCTGGCGGAGTATCAGCGCAATATTCCCCCGCACGTGCGTGCCGCAAAGCTGGCGGATGAGCATAACCAGTCGCTGGGACGCCCGCCGCAGTATCAAAATCGCGGTACCATAAAATATGTCTGGACCACCAGCGGCCCGGAGCCGCTCGAGTGGCAGCCCTCGCCGCTGGATTATGACCACTATCTGAGCAAACAATTACAGCCGGTGGCCGACGGCATTCTTCCTTTCCTTGACGATGATTTTGCTACACTACTGACAGGGCAGCTGGGATTATTTTAATGGGGGCTGCCGAAAGTTGGCGCAGGATAAATTTGACGTATGCAACCAGGTGACGAACGCCTTGCCATCCAGTACCATAGCGCCCTTTCCATTTCCAAAACCCTATTTCGAACCGCCGTTTCTTCCCGACGGTCATTATGCTATTGCCTGAAATTTAAGATATAGAGCCAAAAACATATGCCTTTTAAACCTGGTCAACGTTGGATTAGCGATACAGAAAGCGAGCTTGGACTCGGCACCGTTGTGGCAATGGATGCCCGAACCGTCACACTGCTTTTCTCTGCCAGCGGCGAAAACCGCCTGTACGCCCGCAGCGACTCCCCTGTTACCCGCGTGATGTTCAATCCCGGTGATACGGTCACCAGCCACGAAGGCTGGCAGCTGCTCGTTGATGAAGTCAAAGAAGATAATGGTCTGCTGGCCTATATCGGCACCCGCCTGGATACGGACGAGGCAAATGTCACCCTGCGTGAAGTGCTGCTCGACAGCAAGCTGGTCTTCAGCAAGCCGCAGGACCGTCTGTTTGCCGGGCAGATCGACCGCATGGATCGTTTTGCCCTGCGTTTCCGCGCCCGCCGTTATCAGAGTGAACAGTACCGTATGCCCTGGAGTGGCCTGCGCGGCCAGCGCACCAGCCTGATCCCACACCAGCTGCATATCGCCAATGATGTGGGTCGCCGCCACGCGCCACGCGTACTGCTGGCCGATGAAGTGGGCCTCGGGAAAACCATCGAAGCCGGGATGATCCTGCACCAGCAGCTGCTTTCAGGCGCGGCAGAACGCGTCCTGATCGTGGTACCGGAAACCCTCCAGCACCAGTGGCTGGTGGAGATGCTGCGCCGCTTTAACCTGCGCTTTGCCCTATTTGACGACGAGCGCTATGCCGAAGCCCGTCACGATGCGGATAACCCGTTCGACACCGAACAGCTGGTGATCTGCTCCCTGGACTTTGTACGCCGCAACAAGCAGCGCCTTGAGCATCTGTGCGAAGGCAGCTGGGACATTATGGTAGTGGATGAAGCCCACCACCTGGTCTGGAGCGAAGACGAGCCGAGCCGTGAATATCTGGCTATCGAACAGCTGGCCGCCAGCATTCCCGGCATTCTGCTGCTGACCGCCACCCCGGAACAGCTGGGGATGGAGAGCCACTTCGCCCGTCTGCGTCTGCTGGATCCCAACCGCTTCCACGATTTCGACCGCTTTACCGAAGAGCAGCAAAATTACCGCCCGGTTGCCGACGCCGTTGCCCTGCTGCTGGCAGGCAACAAGCTGAGCAACGACGATCTGAATATGCTTGGCGACCTGATTGGTGAGCAGGATATCGAACCGCTGCTGCAGACGGCCAACAGCGACCGCGAAGGAGCAATGGCCGCACGCAACGAGCTGGTCTCTATGCTGCTGGATCGCCACGGCACCAGCCGCGTGCTGTTCCGTAACACCCGTAACGGCGTAAAAGGCTTCCCGAAACGCGAGCTGCACACCATTCGCCTGCCGCTGCCGACCCAGTACCAGACCGCGATTAAGGTTTCGGGCATTATGGGCGCACGTAAAAGTACCGAAGAGCGCGCCCGCGATATGCTCTACCCGGAGCAGATTTATCAGGAATTTGAAGGCGATAACGGGACCTGGTGGAACTTCGACCCGCGTGTCGACTGGCTGATGGGCTATCTGACCAGCCATCGTTCTCAAAAGGTGCTGGTGATCTGCGCCAAAGCCACCACCGCGCTACAGCTGGAACAGGTTCTGCGCGAGCGTGAAGGTATCCGCGCTGCCGTCTTCCATGAAGGTATGTCCATCGTTGAGCGCGACCGCGCCGCAGCCTGGTTCGCCGAAGAAGATACCGGCGCCCAGGTGCTGTTATGTTCCGAAATCGGTTCTGAAGGCCGTAACTTCCAGTTTGCCAGCAACCTGGTGATGTTCGACCTGCCGTTTAACCCGGACCTGCTGGAGCAGCGTATTGGCCGTCTGGACCGTATCGGTCAGGCGCACGATATTCAGATCCACGTGCCGTGGCTGGAAAAAACCGCCCAGTCGGTGCTGGTACGCTGGTATCACGAAGGGCTGGATGCGTTCGAGCACACCTGCCCGACCGGCCGTACCATCTATGACACCGTCAGCAGCGAGCTGATCCAGTACCTGGCCGCGCCGGAAAACACCGACGGCTTTGACGCGCTGATCGCCACCTGCCGTGAACAGCACGACGCGCTGAAAGCCCAGCTGGAACAGGGCCGCGACCGTCTGCTGGAGATCAACTCCAACGGCGGCGAAAAGGCACAGGCACTGGCAGACAGCATCGCCGAGCAGGATGATGACACCGGTCTGATTAGCTTTGCCATGAACCTGTTTGATATCGTCGGCATCAACCAGGACGATCGCGGCGAGAATATGATCGTCCTGACGCCGTCCGATCATATGCTGGTCCCTGATTTCCCGGGCCTGCCGGAAGATGGCTGCACCATTACCTTTGACCGCGATGTGGCGCTTTCCCGCGAGGACGCCCAGTTTATTAGCTGGGAACACCCGCTGATCCGCAACGGTCTGGATCTGGTTCTCTCCGGCGACACCGGCAGCAGCACCATTTCTCTGCTGAAGAATAAAGCCCTGCCGGTCGGCACCCTGCTGCTTGAGCTGGTCTACGTGGTGGAAGCCCAGGCCCCGAAACAGCTCCAGCTTAGCCGTTTCCTGCCGCCAACGCCGGTGCGTCTCCTGCTGGATAAAGCCGGTAACAACCTTGCGGCTCAGGTCGAGTTCGAAAGCTTTAACCGTCAGCTGAGCGCGGTAAACCGTCATACGGGCAGCAAGCTGGTCAACGCCGTTCAGCAGGATGTCCACGCGATCCTGAAGCAGGGTGAAGCCCAGGTGGAAAGCGCAGCCCGTCAGCTTATCGACGCGGCGCGTAATGAAGCCGATGAGAAGCTGTCCGCCGAACTGTCGCGTCTGGAAGCGTTAAAAGCCGTTAACCCGAACATTCGCGATGACGAGCTGAGCGCGATTGAAAGCAACCGCCAGCAGGTGATGGAAAGCCTGGATCAGGCGGGCTGGAGACTGGACGCGCTGCGTCTGATCGTTGTGACCCATCAGTAACAGGAGCCGTCTATGGTGATGGAAGACTACAATCCGCCGCTGGAACCCTGGCTGCTTATCCTCTATCAGGATGAGCACATTATGGTCGTCAACAAGCCAAGCGGCCTGCTGTCGGTCCCGGGGCGTCTTGAGGAGCATAAAGACAGCGTGATGACCCGCATCCAGCGGGATTATCCGCAGGCGGAATCCGTGCATCGTCTGGATATGGCGACCAGCGGAGTGATTGTGGTTGCCCTGAACAAGGCGGCTGAGCGTGAGCTGAAACGTCAGTTCCGCGATCGCGAACCGAAAAAACAGTACCAGGCCCGCATCTGGGGACACCCGGCGCAGGCCGAGGGACTGGTGGATTTGCCGCTCATTTGCGACTGGCCGAATCGGCCAAAGCAGAAGGTGTGCTATGAAACCGGCAAAAGCGCGCAGACCGAATATGAGGTACTGGAGTTCGCGGACGACAACACCGCCCGCGTTCGCCTGAAGCCCATTACCGGACGCTCACACCAGCTGCGCGTCCATATGCAGGCGCTCGGCCATCCGATCCTCGGCGACCGGTTCTACGCCACCCCGGAGGCGCTGGCGCGAGCCCCGCGCCTGCTGCTGCATGCGGAAATGCTCACCATCACCCACCCGGTCTACGGGAACAGTATGACGTTTAAGGCACCGGTGGATTTTTAAAGATGCCCCTCTCCTTGTGCGAGAGGGGTTCTACGCCACTGCGCCCAGCACCCACGCCACCGCCAGCAAATCTGCGCTGCCGCCGGGGCTTAAGCGCCGGGCGGTCAGCTGTTTGTCCATCTCCGCCAGGTCTTCACTCTCCCAGCCGTCCGCCAGCAGATTCTGCGCATAAGTTTGCACATAGCGCAAACCACCCAGCCCACCGCGTGAGACCAGGTTACTGTCAGGGTTAACCGCCATCAGCTGCAGCAGCGCACGCTGTAAACGTCGTTCACCGCTTGTCTTATGCCAGTCGGGCAAAACATGGCGCCGTACCGTGGCAAAGCCGCTTTCGGCTTCCCCGCGAGCGCCGGTCAACCCCATCAGGTGATACTGGCGCTCGCCCGCCGTTGCCATCCCGGAGCGGGAGGCCAGCTCTCTGTCCACCAGCCCGTGACACATCTGTCCGACTTCATTACAGAGGGAATCGGAGCGAATGTCGCGGCCCAGCCCTCTCAGGCGGCCGGTCGCTGCACACAGCAGCCCCAGCGAAAAGATCCCGCCTTTATGGGTATTCACGCCGCCGGTGACGGTAAACATTGCCTGCTCGCAGGCGATACCCGCCGGGCGCAGTAGCCTTAGCTGTTCACCCGGTGCCCGATTTGCATACTCTTCGCCAAGCTCCTCAAACACGCTGAACCAGGGCGCTATCGCCGCAATACTGCGGGTAAACAGCGCATGATCCATATCGCTATGGGCACCGCTGTTAGCCCGATCCACCAGCCCGGGCTTTGGGGTCAACGCCAGCTCTTCTTCCAGAGCCAGCGTTGCCAGCGCAGCGATGCGAACGGGCTGCGGTTTAGTCGCGAGCAAACCAGTCATCAATGATTTTCTCCACCTTTGCCACCACCTGCTCTACAGGATGCCGACGCGAACGGGCGCAGGCGTGGGCTACTTCATTACACAGCAGACAGGAACGCATCCCGCTGCCCAGAGACTGCCGCCCGACGGGACCGTTTGTCGGGCAAATCACATCCAGATCCCAGAGCCGTCCCAGCGGATGGCTCTGCTCCAGCGCCGCACAGTGCGCTTTAATTTCCGCCGCAGGATGCGCCACGGACCAGATCGCTTCCGCCCCGGTCGGCAGCCACAGAACCTGACGGTCCTGAATCGCCCAGCGGTTTTGCCACAGTAGCTGATCGCAGGCCTGTAGCGCCACCCCCATGGTATTGCGATAGCGAATACTGTCTTTCACCTCACCCGGCGTTACCAGGGTAAGAGAAATAATAGGCTGCTGATAGTGTTCCAGCCAGTCAGCCTGACGCGCCGCCCGACGTTCTTTCGCCGCCAGCAGGGCATCAAGGCTGACGCCCGCAGCGGCGGGCGTCATCATTTCCATTATTCGCTCTCCTTCACCTGGTGCACGACATCAATCACGCTCCCGTCCCGATAGCGGATCACGCCGACGATCCTGTCGGTAAACTCGATGGGCTTTGGCACGCCGGTCAGCGAGATAGCCCGCTGGTACAGCGCCTCAATATCGACAATCTTCAACCCGGCGGCTTCCAGCCGCTGGCGAACCTCCGGGCGGGCCGGATTCACCGCAATCCCGTGGTCGGTCACCAGCACATCGATACTTTCCCCCGGCGTCAGGCGGGTGGTCACGCGTTTCACCACCGTCGGAATACGGCTGCGCAGCAGCGGTGCCACCACGATCGTCAGGTTGGCGGCGGCGGCGACGTCGCAGTGGCCGCCGGATGCGCCGCGCATCACCCCATCGGAGCCGGTGATCACGTTGACGTTAAAGTCGATGTCGATCTCCAGGGCGCTGAGGATCACCACGTCCAGCTGGTCGCAGCAGGCCGCTTTACTGCCCGGGTTAGCGTAGACGTTGGTAGAGATCTCTACGTGGTTAGGGTTGCGAGCCAGGGAGGCCGCCGCCTGACCGTCGAAGCACTGGGTATCCAGCAGCTTTTCGATCAGCCCCTTCTCATGCAGATCCACCAGGCTACCGGTGATCCCGCCGAGCGCAAAGCTGGCCTTCACCCCGTGCCGTTCCATTTTCTCGGCCATAAAGCGGGTACAGGCGGTGGCTGCCGCGCCGGAGCCGGTCTGCATCGAGAAGCCGTCTTTAAAGTAGCCGCCGTGTTCAATCACATCCGCCGCATAGCGGGCGATCATCAGTTCCCGTGGGTTGCTGGTGACACGCGCCGCGCCGACGCTGATTTTTTCCGCGTCGCCAACGCTCTCCACCGGCACGATGTAGTCCACCCGATCCTGCACCAGGCTGGCGGGCATATTGGGGAACGGCACCAGGGATTCGGTCAGCAACACGACCTTTTTCGCATAGTGGGCATCGACCATGGCATAGCCCAGAGAGCCGCAGCTCGATTTACCATGAGTGCCGTTAGCATTACCAAACTCATCGCTGCAGGGCACGCCCAGGAAGGCGACATCGATAGTCAGCTCTCCGTCCTGGAGAAGCTTGACCCGTCCGCCGTGGGAGTGGATTTGCACCGGCTCTTCCATCAGCCCGTGGGAGATCGCATCCGCCAGCTTGCCGCGCATCCCCGAGGTGTAAATGCGGGTAATGACGCCGCTCTGGATATGCTCGATCAGCGCATCGTTGCAGGTCATTAGGGAGCTGGAGGCGAGGGTCAGGTTTTTAAAGCCCAGTCTGGCCAGGGTCGCCACCACCTGATTAATGACCCGGTCACCCTCGCGAAACGCGTGATGAAACGAGAGGGTCATTCCGTCGCGCAGCCCGCTGCGGGCGATGGCCTGTTCGAGCGAGTCGCAGAGTTTACGCTGATGCTTGCTGGCGATATCGTCCAGCCAGGGCGTCGCGCTGTGAGCACCGTCAAAGGCTTTCAGATCGCGCAGGTGCGGGTAGTTCACATGAAGAAGTTCTGTCTGATTCATTGTTATGTCCTTAACGACGCACGCCGGACGCGGCTGCGCGTTCCAGCACCATCTGCGCGTGGTTAATAATTGGTGCATCGACCATTTTGCCGTTGAGCGATACCACGCCCAGGCCGTTGCGTTCGCCCTCTTCCGCCGCCTCGATCACCCGTCGGGCATGATCCACTTCCTGCTGCGTTGGGGCGTAAGCGTTATGCAGCAGATCGATCTGCCGGGGGTTGATCAGCGACTTGCCGTTAAAGCCCATTTTGCGGACCAGATCGACTTCGCGCAGGAAGCCCGCTTCGTCATTAACGTCGGACCACACCACGTCGAAGGCATCAATTCCGGCGGCGCGGGCCGCATGGAGCACCGCACAGCGGGCATAGAACAGCTCGGTGCCGTCGCCGCGCTCGGTCTGCATATCCATCACATAGTCAAAAGCCGCCAGCGCAATGCCGATCAGGCGCGGGGAACTGCGGGCAATCGCCACCGCGTTAATTACGCCAATGGCCGATTCGATGGCCGCCATCACCCGGGTCGAACCCGGCTCGCGACCGCAGGCTTTTTCGATGCGTTCCAGATGCCCTTCCAGCTCGGCCACATCCTCCGGCGAGTCGGTTTTGGGCAGGCGGATAACATCCACTCCGGCGCGCACCACCGCTTCCAGATCGTCGAGGCCGAAAGGCGTATTCAGCGGGTTAATGCGCACCACGGTTTCGATATCCTGATACATCGGGTGCTGCAGAGCGTGATAAACCAGCAGGCGGGCAGTGTCTTTTTCGCGCAGGGCGACCGCATCTTCAAGGTCGAACATGATGGAGTCGGGACGGTAGATAAAGGCGGTAGACAGCATGGCGGCGTTAGCGCCGGGAAGAAACAGCATACTGCGACGAAGTTTGTTCATTGCAGTTTCTCCCAGTCGATGCGCTGTACGTCGGCGGCGCGCAGAAGGGCGCTTTGCAGGCGGGCACGGATCACACAGTCCAGCGCGCCTTTGTCGTCCACCATAATCACGCCCTGACGGACGTCCATCGCACGCAGCGTCTCCTGCACGACCTGACGGATCTGGTCGCCAAACTGCTTGATCACTTCGCTGTGAATCACCACCTCAAGCTCGCCGTCGGCGGGGAGTATTTTCACCATTAGGTCGCTGGACTCCTGAGTCCCGGCCAGCGCCTCCCTGATAATTTTCATAATTTACATCCTGATACTGATAGTTAAGCGACTTCCGCACAGGCTGCGTAGTGCGCCTGTAGATGGGCGAAAGTGGTATCCGGGACGATCTCCCGGATGCGGGAAAACTGCTGCGTTTTCAGTAAACGACGGACTTCAGAAGCGGAAATTGCGCTGCCGACGGCCTTGATGCGCGGCAACTCCACCACTGACACGGCGTCCGCCAGAACGCCATGCAGGGTGTCGTTGTACTGCCGGGTCACGTCGCAGAAGGGTTCCGATCCCACAAAACGGTGGGTTATCCCCAGCGCCGGAGCGATGTAGTCGCGGAAAATCCGCACGTCTATCTCACTCCACGCCTGTTGTACCCTGCCGGTTTCCTTGAGGAAGTAGGCCGGGAAAGTGGCGCGGGAAATCAGGTAGCGAGAGCCTTCATGCACGGTAACATTCGGCAGATGCGCCACCCCGGCATTGACCATCGCCAGCCGTTCGCGGAACGGGAAGAAAGATGCGTCCTCCCGCACCACAAACAGATGCAGCCAGTCGCACGCGCTCGCCGCCTGCTCAACCAGATGGCGATGGCCAAGCGTAAAGGGATTGGCATTCATCACAATGGACCCGATGCGCGTCCCCGGCTGACGCAGTGATTCAAGCTGGCGACAGTAGCGGCGAATGCCCTGAGGCGTGTTTTCCATCAGCACCGCATTATTGCCGCTGCGGGCCAGAGACCAGAATCCGCTGCGGGCGAAGCGCGCTTCATTGCACGGTCGGGTGCAGAGAAACAGGTGGAAATGGCCCCGTTGCAGCGCCAGGTTTTCCACTTCAGCCAGCAGGCGAGCGCTAAGATTTTCACCCCGGAAGGTTTCATCCACCGCCACGCATTTGATGACGTTCTCCGCCAGGCCCGCACAGCCCACCAGCCGGTTATCCACCAGCGCTTCAACCACCAGGCTGATATCACTGTCCATCCCCAGACCGCTGTCGGCCAGCAGATACCGCACCTGGCTCATACGCTGTGGATGTTTCAGTACTTCACTCACCCGAAAATCGATAGCCGGTTGTGCCGTCATCTTTCCGTCCGCCGTCACTTAAAATGCCGCCGTCAGCGCCCTTTCCGGCGCGTCCATAATCACATTGCTGAGATGGCCGATATGCTCAATTTCCACCTCGATCCGATCCCCGGCGTGCATAAACAGCGGCGGATTGCGTTTTTTCCCCACGCCACCCGGCGAGCCGGTAATGATCACGTCGCCAGGGCTCAGGCGGGTAAAGGTACTGATGTATTCGATAAGCTCAGCCACTTTGTGGATCATGCTGGCGGTGGTGTCATCCTGGACCATACGGCCGTTCAGCCAGGTGCGGATCGCCAGTTGATGGGGATCGGGGATCTCATCCGCCGTGGTCATCCACGGGCCGAAAGCGCCGGTCTGCGGCCAGTTTTTCCCGGCGGTAAACCAGGTGTGCTGCCAGTCGCGTGCCGAACCGTCCATATAGCAGCTGTAGCCCGCGACGTGGGCCAGGGCCTGGTCACGTGAGATATTCTCGCCCGCGTGGCCGATAATCACCGCCAGCTCGCCCTCATAGTCAAACTCGCTGGAGTGACGCGGCTTAAGTACCGGCGAGTTGTGGCCGGTCTGCGAATCCGGGAAGCGCACGAACAGGGTTGGCGCCGGATTGTGCTGATCGAACTCTTTCCGCTTCTCGGCGTAGTTCATCCCGACGCAGAGGATTTTTTCCGGATGTTCAATCACCGGCAAAAAGGTCAGCGCCTCAAGAGGCAGGTCAACCGCCTCTTCGGCGTAGCAGCGGGCATCATCCAGCCCGTCAGCCGCCAGCAGCGCTTTTAAATCGGTATAGCGGTCGCCGAGACGGCGGCCTAAATCCACAACACCTTCAGCCTTCACGATGCCGTAGCTGCGAATATCCTGATGGAGAAAACTTGCGAGTTTCATGTTGAGTCCTGAAAGTCATTAATCAAACGAGGAAGTTGCTCAGTACCAGCAGCGAGATGGAGACGTTGATCGCCCCGCCGATGCGGGTCGCAATCTGGGCGAACGGCATCAGGCTCATACGGTTACCGGCGGTAAGAATGGCGACGTCACCGGTCCCGCCCTGGCCGCTCTGGCAGCAGGAAACGATGGCCACATCGATGGGATACATGCCGATTTTTTTACCGACAAAGAAGCCGGTCACCACCAGCGCAGAGACGGTGCTGATAATCACGATCAGGTTGGTCAGGGTGAAAGCGTTAACCAGCTCCTGCCACGGGGTGATCGCTACGCCGACGGCAAAGAGGATCGGATAGGTCACCGAGGTCTGGAAGAATTTATAGACCACCTGAGAGCCTTCCAGAATGCGCGGAGAAACGCCGTGAGTGAGCTTCACCAGCACCGCCATAAACAGCATCCCCACCGGCGCAGGCAGGCCCGTCAGCTTGTGGCCGAGCATCCCCAGCATGTAGAGCAGTACCGCCAGCAGCGCGCCGGAGGCGATAGTCGTGACGTCTGCCTTGCCGGAAAATGCCGGCGTCGATGAGGTGCTCTGACCCACATCGTTGTCGCGGTCAGGCATCAGCTGGCCTTCACCGGTCAGGTGCGGATAGCGCTTACCCAGCTGGTTAAGGCTGCCGGAGATAATGATCGCCGTCAGGCTACCCAGCATCACCATCGGCAGCACGCGACCCAGGGCAACACCCTGATCCATATGCAGTATCGCGGCATAACCGATAGAAAGCGGGATCGCCCCTTCGCCCACGCCACCCGCCATAATCGGCAGAATAATAAAGAAGAAGATCTGGAACGGCTCAAGACCCAGCGCCATCCCCACGCCCATCCCGACCACCATGCCGACGATTTCACCGCACAGCATCGGGAAGAAGATACGCAGGAAACCCTGAATCAGCGTAGTGCGGTTCATACTCATGATGCTGCCAACGATAATGCAGCAGATATAGAGATAGAGAATATTGGTGGACTTGTAGAATTTCACCGTTGAGTCCACCACCACATCCGGCAGCAGGCCGTAATAGACCAGCGCGGACGGAATAAAGGTGGCGCAGATCGCCGCCGCTCCCAGCTTGCCGACAATCGGCAGACGTTTGCCGAACTCGCCGCAGGCAAAGCCGAAGAAGGCCAGGGTCGCGACCATGACCACAATATCGCTCGGCAGCTTACCGCCCATGCAGTCAATCGCGATCAGCGCCCCGGCCAGCAAAAACAGCGGCAGCGGGATAATCCCGACCTTCCACGTATCCATAATGTGCCACCACTTCTCTTTGAGCGACGTTTGTGAAACGTCGAGTGGCTCCTGGGTAACAGAAAAAGAATTGTCAGTCGTGCTCATCATTAAGCCCCTTGGTTATTTGTGCGCTTAGCGTAGAGGCCTGACGACTTACTTTATGTGAGAGCCGACATATTAATTATGGAGTTTTAATGGTCACTATGGTTTTTATGGTTTCTTTTATTTAATGTGACCGGACCCCGGAGTTATTGGCGTGGTTTTTATGGTTTTTTTTATAATTCACACAAACAAATAACATTTTAAAAAATAGATAAAAACATTCCCTGCACCATCAGACTCCTCCCGTAAATCTCTTGCTGTGCAAGGGCTCACAAGTTTCTTTGAAAGTCCGCGCGGGGATAATGAAAGGTGATAGAGTAGCGACTTTCAATGATACCGCACGTGATAGTCATGAAGGTTTCTTTCCAGATTAAATTATTTGTTTCCCTGGTGGCTTTTTTCTCAGGATTGTTTGCATTGCTTGGCGGGTATTATTATTTCGATGTTAATCGCCAGCTTTATCAGGAAATGAGCACCCGCGCCAGAATACAGGCTGAAGAAATTGCGTTAATTCCTACGCTACGGCGAACCGTGGCCGAAAAAGATATCGCGGCGATCAAACCCTTTATGCAAAAACTGGCCTCCCGCAGCGACGCCAGTTTTATGGTGGTGGGTGATAATAAAGGCCACCACCTGTTCCACTCGGTGTTTGAAGACAGGGTCGGTACGACCCTGGTGGGCGGTGATAATCAGGCGGTGCTGGCCGGAGAAAGCACCGTCACGATCCGCCAGGGTGGGCTGGGCATCTCCCTGCGCAGCAAAGCGCCCATTTTTGATGACGCGGGCAAGGTGGTCGGCATTGTCTCGGTGGGCTATCTCACCAGCTATCTCGATACCATCACCTTCGGCAAGGTGCTCAATATTTTGATCGCCGCGGTGCTGCTGCTGATCGCGCTGTTTGTCTTCTCCTGGTTCTTCACCCGCAGCATTAAGAAGCAGATCTTTTCGCTGGAGCCACGGGAAATTGGCCTGCTGGTCCGTCAGCAGAAAGCCATGATGGAGTCGATCTACGAAGGGGTGATCGCCATTGATGCCGGAATGCGAATCAGCGTGATTAACCAGGCGGCCAGGGCGCTACTCGGGCTTAATCAGCCCACGCGAGCGCTGCGCGGATTGCCGATTGGCGAAGTGATCGCCCCGGTGCCCTTTTTCACCCAGGCGACGATGCTGGCTAAAGATACCCACGACGAAATCTGCCGCTTTAACCAGCTGACGGTGATCGCCAGCCGGGTCAGAATCAGGCTCGAAGACTCACTGCAGGGTTGGGTGATCACCTTTCGCGATCGCAACGAGATAGACTCCCTCAGCGCCCAGCTAAGTCAGGTCAAACGCTATGTCGATAACCTGCGCATTATGCGCCACGAGCAGCTTAACCGGATGACCACCCTTTCCGGCCTCCTGCATATGGGCCACTACGATGAAGCCATTCGTTATATTCAGGCCCAGTCGGAGCACGCCCAGGAGCTGCTGGACTTTATCTCTTCCCGCTTCAGCTCTCCCACCCTCTGCGGCCTGCTGCTGGGCAAGACTGCCCGCGCCCGGGAGAAAGGCGTCGAGCTGGCATTTGACCCGGCCTGCCAGATGGATCAGCCGCTGGCCACGCTGGCCGAAGCGGAACTGATTTCGATTATTGGTAACCTGCTCGATAACGCCATTGAGGCGACCCAGCGTGCGGTTACCCCACACCTGCCCGTCGAGGTGCTGATCCTGCGAAACGATCGCGAACTGATTATCGAGGTTGCCGATCGGGGCGTCGGCATTGATCCGGCAATCCGCGAGCGCATTTTCGAACGCGGCATCACCACCAAAACCCGTGGCGATCATGGGATTGGCCTCTATCTGATCGCCAGCTATGTGAGCCAGGCCGGTGGAACGGTGGAGGTCAGCGACAATCTGCCGAAGGGCACCATTTTTTCGTTATTTATCCCCGCGCAAGGAAACGTCAGACGTTCTCCTCTGGCGCTGCAGGAGGCGCACTATGCACCATGAATTTATTGATGTGTTGATTGTAGAGGATGAGAGTGAGCTGGCGCAGCTACACGCTGAGCTTGTCGGCAAGCATCCACGCCTCAGGCTGGCGGGCATCGCCTCGACGCTTGCCCAGGCGCAGCAGTTGCTTGACGAGCTGCATCCGCAGCTGGTGCTGCTGGATAACTACCTGCCGGACGGCAAGGGTATCACCCTGATTAGCGACCCGCTGCTGGTCCGCGCCAACTGCTCGGTTATCTTTATTACCGCCGCCAGCGATATGGACACCTGCAGCCTGGCGATCCGCAACGGGGCGTTTGATTACATCCTGAAACCCGTCTCCTGGAAGCGGCTGAGCCAGTCGCTGGAACGCTTTGTACAGTTCAATGAGCAACAGCGGGTGTGGAAATTTGTCGACCAGCAAAACGTCGATTCCCTCTATCAGCTTCAGGCGAGGAATTACCGACTGGATAACGGCAGTAAAGGAATAGAAGAAAAAACGCTGACGCTGGTACGTAACCTGTTTACCGACTGCGATAAACAGGGTTACTCGGTAGATGAGGTGGTGAGCGAAACCGGGCTGAGTAAAACCACCACCCGTCGCTATCTGGAACACTGCGTGGAAACGGGTTTTCTCGATGTCGAGATGCTGTACGGCAAAATTGGTCATCCGCGCCGGATGTACCGACGGGCGGAGCAGGCGGCATCCTGAAACCTGTCCTCCCTGTTCTGCGTCGAAAGGGAGGACCGCAGGTTACTTAATTCCTTTATGCTCTTTAATCAGCTCGTACGCCTTTTGAATATCCTGCGCTTTCTGCTTGGCCATCTCCATCATCTCCGGCGGCAGGCCTTTCGCCACCAGCTTATCAGGATGGTGCTCCGCCATCAGCTTGCGCCAGGCGCGCTTAATGGTCAGCGCATCGTCGTCAGGCTTCACGCCCAGCACATTGCAGGCATCTTCCAGCGTCGGCCCACGCGGTGGCTGCTGCCAGCCGCCGCCCGCAGAGTGCTGATGGTTGCCGCCGCCAAACTGCGCGCCGCCCTGCATCATGCGCAGGTATTGATCGAACTGGCCGCGTGAAATACCCAGTTCTTCGGCGATGACATACAGCACCTCGCGCTCGTTCGGGTGCAGCGAGCCGTCGGCAAAGGCCGCCTGGATCTGAATTTCCAGAAACATCCTAATCAAATCGATACGGCCAAAACAGACGCTGCGCAGCTGGCGCATCTTGTCACGCAGCGGATAATTATCCGCCTTGCCGGCACGAAAAGCCTGCTGTGCTGCGGACCGGGACTCGCCGTGCAGGTTCATCCGGTCCATTAACCGACTGGCGGCATGAATATCCGCTTCGGTTACGCGCCCTTTTGATTTGGTCAGATGCCCCATCACCTCAAAGGTGGTGATAAAGAACAAGGACTGTCGTTCCCGCTGCCCGGCAAACCCATTTAGCCGACGGTTGCGAGCCGTATCAAACATATGACCGACGATCAGGCCAAGTACCGCGCCCCAGAAGCCACCGCCCATCATTACTGCGACCGCAACGCCAATTACTTTTCCCCAATACTGCATATACTCCCCAAATCGTCATGCCACCGGCTAAAATATCGATTATCATACCCGTCATTGTATGCCGTGCCTAACCTCCCGGGCACGAAAGCGGGCAGGATAAAAACTGGCGCTGTGCAGATGAGTACGTTAGGCTGGCTCTTCGCCAGCGCATTGCCACAGATGACGGAACAACAAATACAACGTATGAAAAAACGTATTCCCACCCTTCTGGCCACCATGATCGCCAGCGCCCTCTATAGTCAGCAGGGACTGGCGGCCGATCTTGCCTCGCAGTGCATGCTGGGCGTCCCGAGCTATAACCGTCCGCTGGTGGAAGGTGACACCAACAACCAGCCGGTGACGATTAACGCCGATCATGCCAAAGGCGACTACCCTGACAACGCCGTTTTCTCCGGCAATGTTGATATCAATCAGGCCAATAGTCGACTGCGCGCGGATGAAGTTCAACTGCACCAGAAGCAGGTGGAAGGCATCGCCGAACCGGTACGTACCGTTGATGCCTTAGGTAATGTGCACTATGACGATAATCAGGTCATTCTGAAAGGTCCGAAAGCGTGGTCGAATCTGAACACCAAAGACACTAACGTCTGGGAAGGTGATTATCAGATGGTGGGACGTCAGGGCCGCGGCAATGCCGACCTGATGAAACAGCGCGGCGAGAACCGCTATACCATTCTGGAGAACGGGACCTTTACCTCCTGCCTGCCGGGTTCCAATACCTGGAGCGTGGTCGGCAGTGAAGTGATCCACGATCGCGAAGAGCAGGTTGCCGAAATCTGGAACGCCCGCTTTAAGCTTGGGCCAGTGCCTATCTTCTATAGCCCCTATTTACAGCTGCCGGTGGGCGATAAGCGACGTTCAGGCTTCCTGATCCCCAACGCCAAATACAGTACCAACAACTATTTTGAATTTTCGCTGCCGTATTACTGGAATATTGCGCCTAACTTCGATGCCACCCTCACGCCGCACTATATCCATAAGCGTGGCAACGTGCAGTGGCAGAACGAATTCCGCTATTTAACAGGTGCCGGCACGGGCCTGGTAGAGTTTGACTACCTGCCGTCAGATGATGTCTATGCCGACGCGAACCCGGGTCAGAGCGACCGTCACCGCTGGCTGTTCTACTGGAACCACGGCGGCGTTATGGACCAGGTCTGGCGCTTCAATATTGATTACACCAAGGTTAGCGATCAAACCTACTTCAATGATTTCACCTCGAAATACGGCTCCAGCACCGACGGCTATGCCACGCAGATTTTCAGCGCGGGCTATGCGGTAGAAAACTTCGATGCCACAATATCCAGCCGCCAGTTCCAGGTATTTAACAGCGCGTCCAGCAACTCCTATGCCGCCCAGCCCCAGCTGGATGTGAACTACTACAAGCAGGATCTCGGTCCGTTTGACGCGCGCGTTTATGGACAGGCCGTGCGTTTTGTGAATACCAATAGCAGCCTGCCGGAAGCCACGCGTTTACATCTGGAACCGACCCTGTCCCTGCCGGTGTCGAACGCCTGGTCCAGCCTGAATACCGAAGTCAAAATGCTGGCAACTCACTACCAGCAGGATAACCTTGAGAGCTACCGCACCTACGCACAGACACGCTACAACCTCTACGGCGGTAACGACACATTGCGCACGCTGAATTCGGCAAACAAGATGAAAAGCAGCGTTGACCGCGTGATGCCACAGCTGAAAGTCGACGGTAAGCTGATTTTCGAGCGCGATTTGGACCTGGCCCAGGGCTACTCGCAGACCCTGGAACCGCGTGCACAGTACCTGTACGTGCCTTATCGCGACCAGAGCGGCATCAACAACTACGACTCCGCGCTGCTGCAATCCGACTACAGTGGACTGTTCCGCGAGCGCACCTACGGCGGTCTGGATCGCGTCGCCTCCGCCAACCAGGTCACCACCGGGCTGACCTCGCGAATTTATGATCAGGCTGCAGTTGAACGTTTTAACGTTTCTGTGGGTCAAATCTACTACTTCACCGAATCCCGAACCGGTGATGACAGTATTAACAGGGAAAAAGACAACCAGACCGGTTCGCTATTGTGGGCGGGTGATACTTACTGGCGCATCTCTGACCGTTGGGGCCTGCGCGGTGGGCTGCAGTATGATACCCGCCTCGACAGCGTCGCGACCGGCAGCAGCAGCATTGAGTATCGCCGCGATTCAGATAGCATCCTGCAGCTGAATTACCGCTATGCCAGCCCGGAATACGTGCAGGCAACGCTCCCGTCCTATGCGAACGTGGAGCAGTATAAAGACGGTATTTCGCAGGCGGGCGCGGTTGCCAGCTGGCCGATCGTCGATCGCTGGTCGGTTGTCGGAGCCTACTATTACGACACCAAAACCAACAAGCCGGCAAACCAGATGCTGGGCGTGCAGTATAACTCCTGCTGCTACGCTATCCGCGTTGGCTATGAGCGTAAGATTAACGGTTGGCTCAATGACCAAAGTAAATATGACAAAACCATCGGCTTTAACATTGAACTACGTGGCCTGAGTTCCAACTATGGCCTGGGCACCCAGCAAATGCTGCGTTCCAACATTTTGCCTTATAGTAGCTCTCTGTAATGCAGTTGATTCAAAACGAAACCCGCATCGCGGTTAATGGAAATGGAAAAGGTATGAAGAACTGGAAAACGCTGCTTCCTGGTATCGCTTTAATCTTTGTCGCGCATACCAGCTTCGCTGCTCCGCAGGTTGTCGATAAAGTCGCAGCCGTCGTCAACAATGGTGTAGTCCTTGAAAGCGACGTTGATGGTTTAATGCAGTCGGTAAAGCTGAATTCCGGTCAGTCAGGTCAGCAGCTTCCTGATGATGCCACGCTGCGCCATCAGATCCTTGAACGTTTGATTATGGATCAGATTGTCCTGCAGATGGGCCAGAAAATGGGCGTACAGGTCACCGATGAGCAGGTCGATCAGGCGATTGCCAACATCGCCCAGCAGAACAATATGACCCTCGATCAGATGCGCAGCCGCCTGGCCTACGATGGCCTGAGCTACAGCACCTATCGCGGTCAGATCCGCAAAGAGATGCTGATCTCCGAAGTCCGTAATAACGAAGTGCGTCGCCGCGTCACGATCCTCCCGCAGGAAGTCGACGCGCTGGCGCAGCAGGTAGGCAACCAGAATGATGCCAGCACCGAGCTGAATCTGAGCCACATCCTGCTGCCGCTGCCGGAAAACCCGACCTCAGAGCAGGTTAGCGAAGTGGCTAATCAGGCTAACGCGATTATTGCCCAGGCGCGCAACGGCGACGACTTCGGCAAGCTGGCGATTGCCTACTCTGCCGATCAGCAGGCCCTGAAGGGCGGCCAGATGGGCTGGGGCCGTATTCAGGAGCTGCCGTCTATTTTCGGCCAGGCGCTGAGCACGGCGAAGAAAGGCGATATCGTGGGTCCGATCCGCTCCGGCGTCGGTTTCCACATCCTTAAAGTTAACGATCTGCGCGGCCAGAGCCAGACCATGTCGGTGACTGAAGTTCACGCCCGCCATATTCTGCTCAAGCCGTCACCGATCATGTCTGACGATCAGGCCCGCATGAAGCTGGAGCAGATCGCCGCCGATATTAAGACCGGGAAAACCACGTTTGCCAATGCGGCTAAAGAGTTCTCCCAGGATCCGGGTTCTGCAAACCAGGGCGGTGACCTGGGTTGGGCAACCCCGACCGTCTACGATCCGGCGTTCCGCGATGCCATCCTGAAGCTGAACAAAGGCCAGACCAGCGGTCCGGTTCACTCCTCCTTCGGCTGGCACTTAATTGAGCTGCTGGACACCCGCAACGTCGATAAGACCGATGCGGCGCAGAAAGATCGTGCCTATCGCATGCTGATGAACCGCAAGTTCTCTGAAGAAGCGGCCGTCTGGATGCAGGAACAGCGCGCCAGCGCCTATGTGAAGGTGCTGAGCAACTAAATGGCAGCCCCTGCACAGCGTCTTATCCTGACCCCCGGCGAACCCGCCGGGATTGGTCCGGACCTGGTTATCCAGCTTGCCCAGCGTGACTGGCCGGTTGAGCTGGTTGTCTGTGCAGATGCCACGCTATTACAGGAGCGGGCGGCAATGCTCGCCCTGCCCCTGTCGCTTATCCCTTATGATGCAACGCGCCCTGCGCAGCCTCAGCGTGCCGGGACCCTCACCCTGCTCTCTCAGCCACTTTATGCTCCGGTAACGCCCGGCGTACTCTGCGTCGATAACGGCCAGTACGTGGTTGATACCCTGTCCCGCGCCTGCGATGGCTGTATGAGCGGCGAGTTTGCCGCCCTGGTCACCGGGCCGGTACATAAAGGGGTGATTAACGACGCCGGTATTCCCTTCACCGGGCATACGGAGTTTTTCGAAGCCCGCTCAGCGACGCCTAAAGTCGTGATGATGCTGGCGACCGAAGAGCTGCGGGTTGCACTCGCCACGACTCATCTTCCTCTGAAGGATGTGGCCCGGGCGATTACCCCCGATCTGCTGCAGGAGGTCATCACCATCCTGCATCGCGATCTGCGGGAAAAGTTCGGTATTGGCGATCCCCACGTTCTGGTATGCGGCCTTAACCCGCATGCGGGAGAAGGCGGGCATATGGGAATGGAAGAGATCGATACCATTATCCCCGTGCTGGAAAACCTGCGTACGCAGGGGATGCGACTCAGCGGTCCGCTGCCCGCAGACACCCTTTTCCAGTTGAAATACCTTGAGCACGCCGACGCGGTGCTGGCGATGTATCACGATCAGGGCCTGCCCGTGCTAAAATACCAGGGCTTTGGTCGCGGCGTGAACATCACCCTCGGCCTGCCCTTTATTCGCACGTCCGTCGACCACGGTACCGCCCTTGAACTGGCGGGCCAGAACAAGGCGGACGTCGGCAGTTTTATTACGGCGCTTAATCTCGCCATCAAAATGATTGTTAACACTAAATGAATAATCGAGTCCATCAGGGCCACTTAGCCCGTAAACGTTTCGGGCAAAACTTCCTCAACGATCAGTTTGTGATCGACAGCATTGTTTCGGCCATCAATCCGCAGAAAAACCAGGCTATGGTTGAAATCGGCCCGGGCCTGGGCGCGCTGACCGAGCCGGTCGGCGAACGCCTCGACAAGCTGACCGTTATCGAGCTGGACCGCGACCTGGCAGCACGTCTGCAGACCCACCCGTTCCTCGCGCCTAAGCTGACCATTTATCAGCAGGATGCGATGACCATGGACTTCGGTAAGCTTTCCGAAGAGATGGGCCAGCCGCTGCGCGTCTTTGGTAACCTGCCGTACAACATCTCTACGCCGCTGATGTTCCATCTTTTCAGCTTTGCTAATGCTATCGCCGATATGCACTTTATGCTGCAGAAAGAAGTGGTCAACCGCCTGGTTGCAGGACCAGACAGTAAGGCGTATGGTCGATTAACCGTGATGGCGCAGTACTATTGCCAGGTTATTCCGGTCCTTGAAGTGCCGCCGACGGCCTTCACGCCGGCGCCGAAAGTTGATTCTGCCGTGGTCCGCCTGGTGCCGCATGCCACCCTGCCACATCCGGTGAAAGATATCCGTGTTCTTAGCCGTCTGACCACGGAAGCGTTCAACCAGCGCCGTAAAACGATTCGTAACAGCCTCGGGAATGTGTTTACCGCCGAGGTACTGACCGGGCTGGGTATCGACCCGGCAAAACGTGCCGAGAACGTCTCCGTCGCCCAGTATTGCCAGCTGGCAAACTACCTGGTCGACAACGCGCCGCCGAAGGAGAAATAACAGATGATCGATTCGCCCCGAGTTTGCGTACAGGTGCAGAGCGTCTATATTGAGTCGCAGTCTTCGCCCGACGATGAGCGCTATGTTTTCGCCTACACCGTCACCATCCGCAATCTGGGGCGGACGCCCGTCCAGCTGTTGAGCCGCTACTGGCGGATCACCAACGGCAACGGTAAGGAAACCGAAGTCCAGGGAGAAGGTGTGGTCGGCGTTCAGCCCCATATCGCCCCCGGCGACGAATACCAGTACACCAGCGGCGCGGTCATTGAAACGCCGCTGGGTACCATGCAGGGCCACTACCAGATGGTCGATGACCAGGGTAATGCCTTTACGCTCGATATTCCGGTCTTCCGGCTGGCTGTCTCAACTCTAATCCATTAATCCCATGTCTACCTATCTTATTGGCGATGTTCACGGTTGCTACGATGAACTGCTCGCCCTGCTGCGACAGGTCAATTTTTCGCCTGAAAACGACGAGCTGTGGCTGACGGGCGATCTCGTTGCCCGTGGTCCCGGCTCACTGGATGTGCTGCGCTTTGTGAAGTCGTTGGGCGATTGCGTGCGGATGGTGCTGGGGAATCATGACCTGCATCTGCTGGCGGTTTATGCCGGTATTAGCCGCAATAAACCGAAAGACCGCGTGACGCCGCTGCTTGAGGCACCGGATGCGGATGACCTGCTTAACTGGCTACGCCGTCAGCCGCTCTTACAGATCGACGAAGAGAAAAAGCTGATGATGGCCCACGCGGGCATTACGCCTCAGTGGGATCTCGCCACGACAAAAGCCTGCGCCCGCGATGTGGAAGCGGTGCTGGCCAGCGACGCCTACCCGCTGTTCCTCGATGCGATGTACGGCGACCTGCCCAATAACTGGTCGCCGGAGCTGTCAGGCCTGGCCCGACTGCGCTTTATCACCAACGTCTTTACCCGGATGCGCTACTGCTTCCCTAACGGCCAACTGGAGATGTACAGCAAAGAGTCGCCGGAGCATGCCCCGCCGCCGCTGAAGCCGTGGTTTGCGATCCCGGGACCGGTTAGCGAAGAGTACAGTATTGCCTTCGGGCACTGGGCCTCGCTGGATGGAAAAGGCACGCCGGAAGGCATTTACGCGCTTGATACCGGCTGCTGCTGGGGAGGCGATCTGACCTGCCTGCGCTGGGAAGATAAAACCTGGTTTGTACAACCGTCCAACCGCCAGCAGGAAACCGACGACGGCGACCTGCTGCTCAATAGCGGTATCTAAAATAACGGCCCGTGATTTCACGGGCCGTTCTCTTTTAGTCTTCCGGCCAGAACGGCTCGCCCAGGGTCAGCATCAGCCGGTTAGCCCATGAGAAGAACGCCGCCGACTGCACCACATCAACAATCTCCAGCGTATCCAGCCCCTGCTCCCGCAGCCGCGCCAGATCGTGAGCATCTGCCAGCGCAGGTGTCGCAGAGAGGCGGGCGGAAAAATCGATAATCGCCTGCCAGCGGGGAGACTGTCCCTGCCCCAGCTCGTCGCCGGGTGCGACATCCAGCAGTCGCTGAACCTCTTCCGTCTGCTTCGAAAGCTGGCTGGCTTTGCGGGCGTGGACCGAGGCGCAGAAGATGCAGCCGTTCACTTTGCTGGTCACCGCCGCCACCAGCTCGCGCTCTTTACGCGGCAGCCCGCCCGGCGTATAGAAAATGCCTTTATCGGTCAGCGTCCGCTGCTCCAGCACCGGCAAATTGCGCCCCAGCAGGCGAAAATAGTCAGAATCCGTATGGCCAAAACGGGCCAGGATCGCCTGCTCCTCCTCGTTAAACTCAGCCAGCGGCTTCGCACTCAGCCACGGCTCCCAGCCCAGTTCGGCCTGGGTAAACGCCTGAGGCGCGGCTTTTCCGGTATGGGTTTCCGGCTGGGTATGCCAGCTTCCGGCCACCGCCGACAGCGCCGGGTGGATTTTGACATCGCGCCCGGCAATCAGCCGGTAGCCGCGCAGTAGACGGCTCTGGAAATTCACAAAGGCGACCAGCTGCGACAGGGTGACAATATCCTTCGCGGACCAGCCGGCCTGCTGGAGGTCGCGCAGCTGATCGGGGCTGGCGCTGACCGGGGCGGTGGTCAGACGCTCGACCCAGGCCTGCGCCCGCTGTAGCGCAGGCGTGAGCGTCGGCGTTGGAAAGTCTGCCAGCCGGTCGGCATAGAATCGTTGCAGGATCTCATCCTGCTGCAGAAGCGTAATTTTTTCCGCCAGCCAGAAACGCAGAGAGAGCGGCAGGGCGCTATCCTCGGCGTCAGCGGTAAAGATCGCGTCATAGCTTCCCTGAGTATGACGGGTCGCAGCCTCACGGGTCTGTCGGGCGACAGCCAGGGGAGAGTTTGGGCCAATACCGGCCAGTGAATCGAGAATATCGGATGAAACTGCGGTCAGAACCTCACTCATGCAACCTCCTTTCCAAATGGGCTTTTCTGTTTAATGGCAGCGGTCCAGCCAAGTGCCGGAGCGACCTCTGTGGCGATAAGTTCCAGCGAGCGCAGGATCAGCGCATGCGGCGGATCGATAGAGTGCACCTGGAACGCCACGTCGGTGACGCGGGCCAGCGCGCTGTCCAGCCGCAGAGAAGCAATCACATCCTGCGCGGACCCCACGTGGCTGTCGAAAGAGGCGATCAGCTCTTCCACCGACGACTCGCTCACGGGACGGAATGCGCCCGATCGTGCGGCGGATCGCCGCAGCCCTTTATTCGCCAGATCGAGCGCCAGCTGACGATCGTCGGCCACGAAGACGCTGCGCGATCCGAGGATCCGCGGCGCAACGCCTGACGGCAGCGCGGCCAGATAGGCATCGATCATCGGATTTTGCAGATCGGCCAGGCTGGCATCGGGAAAATGCTCCGGACGCGGCTGGGTGCGGGACAACATCAGCCCGTCTCCGGCCCGGCCCGCGCGTTCGGCCCCTTCCACGGAGAAGGTCGCCTGCCAGACGCGTTTATCCAGCTGGGGTGCCGCCGGATAAAGCTGACCGCCATCGTCACTCAACGCCTCGCCACGCCAGGCGGCGCGGACTTTCGCCAGATAGCGACCCAGAATTTCCCCTCGCTTCGCGCTATCGTGGCCGAAGGCGGCAAAGGAGGACGGCGTCCCGCCGGAGCCGACCCCGACCTCCAGCCGCCCGTCGCTCAGCAGATCCAGCACGGCGGTATCTTCCGCCACCCGCAGCGGCTCCTCCATCGGTAGCGTAATCACCCCGGTGCCCAGACGAATATGGCGGGTACGCACGGCGACCTGGGCGAGGAACACCAGCGGCGACGGCAGGCCGCCCTCATCGGCATGAAAGTGGTGCTGCGCAACCCAGGCGCTGTCGAAGCCAAGCTGCTCGGCCTTAATAATCTGCTCCGTTGCCAGCCGGTAACGCTGCTGCGCGGAGACGTCATCCAGCAGTCGGGTAAAGAAACCCAGACGTTTCGTTGTCATTGTGCGGTCCTTAGTTTATGACGGACGGGCAAATACCCGGTGCTGCTGCCCCGGTATCGCCTCGATCAGTTCGCGGGTGTAAGGGTTAGCGGGCCGGGAGAAAATCTGCTCCACCGGACCGGATTCAATGAGTTTTCCGTGGCAGAGCACGGAAACCGTGTCGGCGATTTGCCTGACCACAGCCAGATCGTGAGAGATAAAGAGATAGGTCAGCCCCAGCGCCTCCTGTAGCTCTGCCAAAAGACGCAGGATCTGCGCCTGCACGGTCACGTCCAGCGCGGAGACGGCTTCATCGAGCACCAGCACCTGCGGCTCCAGGACCAGGGCCCGGGCAATCGCCACGCGCTGGCGCTGTCCGCCCGACAGTTCGCGAGGCCGGCGTGTCAGCATTGAGGCGGGCAGCGCCACCCGCTCAAACATCTCATGGACCTTCTGCGACCGCTGCGCGGGAGTATGACGGTTAAAGTTGCGCAGAGGCTCCTCGACAATATCGAACAGCCGCTGGGAAGGATCGAGGGAGGCAAAGGGGTTCTGATAGACCAGCTGGACGTGCTGGCGGAACTGGCGCAGCGCCTCACCTTTCAGGTGTGTGATATCGGTCCCGTCGATCAGAATGCGCCCGCCCGCCGGAGGCTGGAAGCCCAGCAGACTGCGGGCGGTGGTGGTTTTCCCCGATCCGGACTCGCCGACAATCGCATGGGTGGTGCCACGGGCTACGCTGAACGACACATTATCCACCGCCCGAAACCGCTCGCCCTTGCGCCCGGCTAGGGGAAACTCCTGCACCAGATTCTCCACCGAGACAATCACCTCTCCGCTGCCGGTCCGGGGCGTACGCGGGGTCGGATTCAGTGAAGGGACGTTTGCCAGCAGGGTGCGGGCATACTGGCTGGCGGGCGCGTCCAGCACCGCCAGGGTCGGTCCCTGCTCCTGGATTGCCCCGTCCTGGAAAACCAGCAGACGGTCGGCGCGCTCCGCCGCCACCGCCAGATCGTGGGTCACAAACAGCACCGCGGTGCCGTTCTCGCGCCGCAGTTCATCCAGCAGGTCGAGAATGCGCTTTTGTACCGTCACATCGAGGGCGCTGGTTGGTTCATCGGCAATAATCAGCGCCGGTTTCAGCGCAATGGCAATGGCGATCAGCACCCGCTGTTTCATTCCGCCGGAGAGCTCATGCGGATACTGCCTGGCCCGCAGGTCCGGCTGCGTCAGGCCCACGCGGGCCAGCAGCGCCAGAGTCTGCTCCCGGGTGGTACGCCGATCCTGGCGCAGATGAATACGCAGGACTTCATCCACCTGCTCGCCAATGGTCTGTACCGGATTAAGCGAGGTCGTGGGATCCTGCGGGATCAGGCTAATTTGCGCCCCGCGCACCCCGTCGAGTCGCTTCTGCGACCAGCCGCTGATATCGGTCCCGTTCAGGCGGATCGCCCCTCGCGTCAGGCGACCATTTTCAGCCAGCAGGCCAATAACCGCCTGGGCGGTGGTGGTTTTTCCCGAGCCGGACTCGCCGACCAGGGCTACCACTTCGCCGGGGTGGATCACAAAAGAGACGCCTTCCACAACGGTCTGTTCCTGCTCGCCGCTGCGGTAGGCGATGGTGACGTTTTCCAGCGCCAGCACCGGCGCGGTGGCGCTATTCTGTAAACCGGCTAACAGGCTCATCGCTCACTCCTGCGGATAGACTGGCTAATACGATTGGCGGAGAGCACCACCAGCACCACGACCAGCCCCGGGAAGGTGGTCAGCCACCAGGCGGTCGCAATATAGTTACGGCCTTCGGCAATCAGCAGTCCCCACTCCGGCGTCGGCGGCGGCGCGCCGTAGCCGAGAAAGCTCAGGGTGGAAATCGCCAGGATGGCGCTGCCAAACTGCAGGGCGGCAAAGGCAAAAACGGTGGTCAGGGAGTTGGGCAGAATGTGCCGCCACAGCACGCTGAAAAAGGTGCCGCCGCTGCCGTAAGCCGCTTCCACATAGTCGCTGTGCCGCACGCGCAGCACCTCCGCGCGCACCAGTCGGGTAAAACTCGCCACCGAGGTGACGCCCACCGCAATGGCCGCGTTAACGGTGCCGAAGCCCAGCAGAATAATCACGCTCAGGGCCAGCAGCAGGCCGGGGATCGCCAGCAGCACGTCGATGCAGCGCATCACCACGCCGTCAAGCCAGCCGCCCACTGCCCCGGCCAGCAGGCCAAAAAGCGTGCCCAGCACCAGGCCAAGCCCCACGGCAATCACCGCCCCGGAGAGAGAGTGCACCGCGCCGTAAACGATGCGCGCATAGAGGTCCCGCCCCAGCTGATCGGTCCCCAGCCAGAAGGCCGCATCCGGCGCCAGTCGCTGCGCGCCCGGCGTGCCCTCCACCGGGCTATATGCGGTAAACCAGCCGGGAAACAGCGCCCATAGCGTGACGGTCACAATCACCAGCCAGGCGAACAGCAGGCCCGGCTGGACAGAGAGGCGACGCAGATTCAGCCGCTGACGCAGCAGCGGAAAGGTGATTTTTTCCAGTTGGAGAATGGTCATCGCAGCGCTCCCGTGGTGTGTTTCAGTCGCGGATCCAGCAGCGGGAACAGCAGATCCACCGCCAGGTTAACGACGACAAACGCCGTCGCAGAGATCAGGACAATCGCCTGCAGTACGCTGCTGTCCTGATAGTTAACCGCCTCCTGAGTCAGCTGGCCGAGGCCGTTACGGCCAAATACCGTCTCGGTAATCAGCGCTCCGGCAATCAATTCCCCGAGCAGCAGCCCGGCAATGGTCAGCGTCGGCAGCATCGCGTTGCGGGCGATATGCCGCCAGACCACGCCGCTGCGGCTGGCGCCTTTGGCGCGGGCGACGCTGACAAAAGGCTGAGTCTGGATCTGGTCGATGCTGCGCATCAGCACCTGAGCCAGCGGCGCGGAGATCGGCAGCGCCAGCGTCAGCACCGGCAGGATCAAACCTTCCCATTCTCCGGGGTTGATCACCGGGATCCACCCCAGGCGGAACGAGAAGATCTGAATCAGCACGATCCCCAGCCAGAACGTCGGCACGGAGATAAAGAGCGAGGGCAGCGACTGCAAAACATTACGCAGCCAGGCAAAGCCCGTCAGGGTAGATATAAAGGCCAATGCAAACGCCAGCAGACTCGCCACTACGAGGCCGAGCGTTGCCAGCAGCAGCGTCGGCGGCAGATTGGCAGCAATCAGCTCGGAGACCGGTACGCCCGCCTGCAAAGAGAGGCCGAAGTCGCCGCGCAGGATCTGACCGATAGCGTGAAAATACTGGGTCAGCAGCGGCGTATCGGCCCCGTAGGCCAGCCGAAGCTGGGCAATCTGCTCCGCGCTCAGGCCCAGCTCCGGGTTCTGAAACTTAATCAGCACCGCATCGCCCGGCATCGCCTGCAGCAGGATAAAAGAGAGGGTAAACGCCGCCCACAGCACCAGCAGCGCCTGGCCCGTTCGCAGAGCAAGATAGCGATTCATGATGGTCTCCTTATGCAGACTTACGCCGTCGCCTTACTTATCCAGCCAGGTGTTATAGAAGCTGGGTCGCCCCACGGCTTCAAATTCGATGCCTTTCGTGGTTGCCGCCCCGGCAAACACCTGCGGCTCCTCAAAAATCGGGATCACATAGGCCTGGTCGATCAGGTAGTTCTGCACTTCCCCCACCAGCGCCAGCCGCTTGCTGCGGTCGGTTTCAGTGGCGATGCCGTCAAGAAGGGTATTGAGATGGGCATCGACAAAGTTCTGCACTTTGTCGCTGCTGCCGCCTTTTTGCAGCAGGACGTTACGCACGGTCGGGTAGTACTGGCTTTTCAGCACGTCCGGGTCTGCGCGCCCCACCATCGCCGGAGCCACGGCAGTTTTTAGCGGATCGAGGCTGTCGACGGTTTTGCTGCCTGCATCACCGGCCAGCACATTCAGTTTCACGCCCACTTTGGCCCACTGCTGCGCCACCAGCTGCAGCGTCTCTTTGTTTTGCGGCTGCGGCAGCGATTCATAGGCGGTCAGCGTCAGGCTTTTGCCCTCTTTCTGCCTGATGCCCTGCTGACCCGTTTTCCAGCCAGCATCATCCAGCAGGCGAGAGGCCTGCGCCGGATCGAAAGTCAGTTTCTGGCTGAGATCGACATAGCCCGCCGCCGTTTTCGCCAGCGGCGAAGTGGCCTGCGGATAATTTGCCGAGAACAGGGTATCGACGATCTCTTTGGCGTTGGTGGCGTGCAGCAGCGCCTGACGCACGCGGATATCGGCGACCAGCGGGTTATCCGGGCGGAACACCACGCTGTTGTTAACGCCGCGCGTTGCCGGGGCATACACCGTAAAGCCCTGCTCCTGCACCCGCTTTTCGTCATAGGCCTGGATTTGACGGATGGCATCCGCCTGCCCGGAGAGCAGCGCCCCGATACGCACGCTGTCTTCCGGCGTCACCAGAATGGTAATGCCGTCGAGCCAGGCGCGGCCCTGATGGCTAAATTTCGCCGGTGCCCAGTTGTAATCTTCCCGGGCGGTCAGCTTCAGTTCGCGTCCCAGTTTTTCGCTGCTGACCACGAACGGGCCGGAGCCAATCACATTTTTCGCGCTGCCCAACTGATTGAAATTCCGCGCCAGCGTGCTGAGGGAGACCAGACCGGAGCCTATCGCCGAGGTGCCCTGCAGGAAACCGGGTGAGGGTTTCTTAAAGTAAAACTTCACCGTCAGAGGATCGATCACTTCACTGTGGTCATAGTTGCTGATGACCTCGGAAACCGGCTGGTTCAGCGCCGGGTTACCCAGTCCGTAGGTATCAAAGTTTTTCGCCACCGCCTTCGCATCCAGCGGCGTGCCGTCGGAGAAAGTCACGCCGGGGCGGATCTTAAAGGTGTACTCGGTATTTTCAGGGTTAACCGTCCAGGATTCCGCAATCCAGGGTTCGATTTCCAGGGTTTTCGGATTCTGATACGTCAGTTTGTCGGTGATTTGGTTGAGGATCCCGCCGTTGGGGTAGAACCCGCCCGCCGGGGTATAGAGATTGGTGTGCGCCTGCTGTTCCAGATAGATCAGCGTGCCGCCGGTTTTCGGTTTTTCATCCGCTGCCTGTACGCCTGATACGCTGCCCAGAAGCAGTAATGAGGCAAGCACATGCCGTTTCTTTTTATGGTGATCCGTTAAAAAAGTAGCCACGATGGTGATTCCTGCTTTGTCTGTTTTTGTTGGAAGTTGTGATTAATCAGGTGAACAGGCTTGCCGGTTGCGGTCCGTCACAAACCGACAGCACAGGTCGATATTTCCACAGGGTTTCAGAAACAGCAAAGAACAAAACCGGCATTGGTTATCCAGTTTTGAGGCAGGAAAAGTGCGGACTTTCGGGATGTTGGGCATAAAAAAAGGGGCGATGCGAAGGCATGCCCCTGTTCGGTGACGCGTGAAAACGGACTAGCGTCGTTCGAGGATCTCAAAGCAGTAGCTATGGGAATTCTGCTGATCGGCGTCGTGGAATTCGCTGAATTCAGACTCCCATTCGTCAGGATCGTAATCCGGGAAATGCGTGTCCCCTTCCACTTCCGCATCGATATGCGTCAGATAGAGGCGCTGGGCTTTCGGCAGGAACTGCTCATAAACCCGACCGCCGCCGATCACCATGATCTCTTCGACGTCGCCGCAGGCGGCAATCGCCTCGTCAACCGATTTGACCCACTGGACGCGATCGTCAGTGCCCGGCTGGCTGCTGATCACGATATTTTTGCGCCCCGGCAGCGGACGGCCAATAGACTCCCAGGTCAGGCGGCCCATTACCACAGGCTTATTCAGGGTATTACGCTTAAACCACGCAAGATCGGCAGGCAGGTTCCACGGCATGGCGTTTTCCATACCGATAACCCGATCTACCGCCAGCGCCGCAATCAGACTGATCATTGAATATTTCCCGGATACAAAAAAATTGCCGCCACTATACGGAAAGCGCATTCTTTCGTCGACTGGCGCTCCGCGAAAGAAACAGAATATTTTTCATTCTGCTGACGCGCCCACATCGCCTGGCTGGACCACTGCCCTTACAGGCGCTGACAAAACAGCGCCTTACGCGTAAAGCGAGGGTGACAGCCTTATCACTCCGGCCGTGGGGCCGGTTCGTCCGCCTGATTGCCCGTATGCAGCCCCTCTTTGGTGCCCTGCCAGCCGTGACGCTGGATCAGCGCCAGATGATGGCGGTCCTCATTGATAATTTCCGTCAGCATTGCGCTGGTGCGTTTCACTACCGCCGCACGGGAGACGTGATCGCCCTCGGCAATCTCGACCATCTCCTCCACCATACCGATGTTAAAGCGGCGGAACAGATCCGCCCGCTCGCGGGCTTCATACGCCCCCAGGCCAAGCGCTTCCAGCGCGGTACGCCCGGACTTCAGCGCCGCCTCGAAGGTTTCACGCTCTGGTGCTTCCACCCCGGCCTGACGCAGCCGGATATAGTGGTCAATATCGCGGGCGCGGGCAATGATCCGCAGGGACGGGAAGTGCTCACGGGCCAGTTCGGTCAGTTGCAGGCTTGCCTGAGGATCGTCGATGGCGTTGATCAGGACTTCGGCCTTCGCTGCACCCGCTGATTCCAGCAGGTCAACGCGGGTGGCGTCGCCGTAGAAGACTTTCATATCAAACTTGCGCAGGGTTTCAATATGGTCCGGATCGTGATCGAGGATTACCATTTTCACCCCGCTGGACAGCAGTAAACGACCGGTGATCTGCCCGTAGCGGCCAAAACCGGCGACGATCACCCGCGGCTGCTCTTCATCGATCTCATCCGCTTCCCGCGATTCGCCGCTCTGGTTGCGCTCGGCGCGAGTGAGCAGTACCAGCAACAGCGGCGTCACCGCCATCGACAGTGCCACCGCCAGCGTCAGGGCCTTGGCCCACTCCGTATCCAGCACTCTGGCCGTCTGCGCTGCGCCAAAGACCACAAAGGCGAACTCACTGCCCTGCCCCAGCAGCACGGCGAACCAGCGCCGCTGACGGTTGGGGACCTTCAGCGGACGTGCGATCAGCCACAGCATGCCCATTTTGATCAGCAGGAAGCCCGCCAGCAGGATCAGGATCCGCAGCGGATGCGTCACCAGCGTCCCGAAGTCTATCGACATGCCGACGCCAATAAAGAACAGCCCCAGCAGCAGTCCCTTAAAGGGTTCGATATCGCTTTCCAGCGCGTGGCGGTATTCGGAGCTGGCCAGCAGGACGCCCGCGAGGAACGCACCCATCGCCATCGACAGCCCGGCCTCTTCCAGCAGCAGACCGAAGCCAAAGACCAGCAACAGCGCCACGGCGCAGAACACTTCCCGCAGGCCGGATCGCGCCACAAAGCGCAGCAGCGGCCGGGTGACGTAGCGACCCAGCAGCACCACCAGCGTCAGGGCTCCCGCGACCTTCAGGGCTGAAAGCGTAAAAGCACCAAGCGTAGTGGACGCGCCGCTGGCGGCCAGCAGCGGGATCATCGCCACCAGCGGAATGGCGGCGATATCCTGGAACAGCAGTACCGAGAAGGCGCTACGTCCCATCGGAGAGACGGTCAGGTTACGTTCATTCATCGCCTGCATGGCAATCGCCGTCGAGGAGAGCGCCAGGGTCATGCCGATCAGCGCCGCCACCTGCCAGCGCAGGCCGAGCAGCGTACAAAACAGACCGATCAACGCCCCGCAGGCGATCATCTGCAGCGCCCCGCCGCCAAAGACCGAGGCGCGCAGGGTCCAGAGCCGTCGCGGATCCAGTTCAAGACCAATCACAAACAGCATCAGGACCACGCCGATCTCGGCAAAGTGGAGGATAGATTCGGCGTCGGTCACCAGCCGCAGGCCCCAGGGCCCAATGACACAGCCGGCAATCAGATACCCGAGGACCGAACCCAGCCCAAGACGCACCGCAATGGGTACGACAAGCGCGGCGGCACCGAGGTAGATCAGCGCCTGAATAAGAGTATGGCTATCCACGCTGCACCTCCTGCCAGGCCAGCAGTCGCTGGCGATAGTCGCAGGCCTGAGCCTGCAGCGTCTCGTCATCGCAGACAAAGGTGCAGTGCATGGCAAACGGCGGCAGCCAGTTCAGACCGCAGTAAAGCGCGGTGGCCTGCAGCGGCTGCGCCAGGACATCAAACCCCGGATGTTCACCGGTGGCAAAATGGCTCTCGCCGCCGCCGGTGGTCACCGCCCACATCAGGCTTTTGCCTTTCAGGGCTGCACCGCCGTGGCCGTAGGCCCAGCCGTGGGACAGCACTTTGTCCATCCACAGCTTAAGCAGCGGTGGCACGCTGTACCACTGCATCGGATGCTGCCAGATAATCAGGCTCGCACGGGAAAGCGCCTCCTGCTCGGCGGCGACATCAATATTAAAATCGGGATAGAGGTGATAAAGGGAGCGGATTTCCACCCCGTCAAGCGTCCTTACCTGCTCAAGCATCCGCTTATTCGCATGGGAATGATGCGGATAAGGATGAGCATAAATAATTAAAATCATGAAAGGCCCGTCTACACAGCACGTTGTTATAACGTGTCAGTGTAGACGGTCGGCATCGCGCCTGACAGTAGATTTCTGTGCCTTTAGCGCAGCGGCGGTTAGTTATCCAGCTCGCTCATGTTTTTAACCTGGTCGCGGTTAATCTGCTCGGTTTTACCGGTTTCCGCATTGCGGTAGGAGACCAGGCCGGTGTCGTCATCCACCTGTGGCTTACCGTCGGTCACAATCGTGCGGCCATCGGTAGTTTGCAGCGCCTGATTGGAGGTACAGCCGCTGACGACCAGCAGTGCGGTCGCGGCAAACATTGAGGCGGTCAGAAGTTTGATGTTCATAGTATTCTCCCTGCTTTCAGTCAGTTGATCACATCTGCAACCAACTATAGACGCTGGTCAGCAGGGGAGAATAAAAAGCAGAACACTCCTGGCGTTTAGCCTTTGGTCACCGGGTAGCCGTCTTTGTAGTTGAAGGTACGCACCACTTTCCCGCTAGCGTCATAGCCTTTCGCTTCGCCGTCGGCAACGCCGTCTTTATAGGTGATGACCGTGCGCAGCTTGCCGTCCTCGGTATAGCCCTGAGAGATACCGTTGGCTTTGCAGTTCACCAGCGGCGTATGGGCGCGAAGCTGACCGTTCGGATAGTAGACGTCGATATAGTCATCAAAGCAGCGGTTTTTAACGATGGTTTCAAACTTTTTGCTGCCGTTTTCATACTTCTCAATCAGCTTGCCTTCCGGCACGTTATCGGCAACCTTCACCGACGGCGTTTCCAGTTTACGCTGCTGCAGCGCCTCTTTTTGTCCCTTAGCGTAATCCGGCGTTAAGCCCATATCATCGATAGTATTGGTCACCGCAGCGGAAAAACCCGCGCAGCCGGATACCAGCATAGCCAGCGAAACAGCGATAAGTGCACGTTGCAAAACGTTCTCCTTCAGTTGTGCAAAAAGGGTCAGAACCTTTGATGCTAAGGATAATTAACGGGAGACGCTACGGGTAAAAATGGTAGGCAGTGGGGTGAGTTGACGGGTTGACCGCCAGTCCGGACTTTACAATCCCGATAAGTACGAGAATATTCTTTAAAAAAAAAGTATCGCGCCGTAACCTTTTGCCAGTGCGTCCGTAAGACACGGGCGTTCATCGAATGATGGGGTGAATAAAGATGAAAGCGGCACGTCAGCAAGCGATAGTAGACCTGCTGAACCACTATAAAAGTCTGACCACGGAAGCCTTGTCTGAACAGTTTAACGTCAGCAAAGAGACCATTCGCCGCGATCTCAGCGAGCTACAGGCGCAGGGGAAAGTGCTGCGTAACCACGGGCGCGCCAAGTCTATTCAGCGGAAAAATCAGGACAGCGGCGATCCGTTTCATATCCGGCTGAAAAGCCACCATGCGCATAAGGCGGATATCGCACGTGAGGCGCTGGCGTGGATAGAGCCAGGTATGGTGATTGCCCTCGATGCCAGCTCAACCTGCTGGTATCTGGCCCGCCAGCTGCCGGATATCGATATCCACGTCTTTACCAACAGCCATCCGATTTGCCAGGAGCTGGGCAAGCGCCAGCATGTTCAGCTCATCAGCTCCGGCGGCCAGCTTGAGCGTAAATATGGCTGCTACGTCAATCCGTCGCTTATTTCCCAGCTTAAGCCGCTCGACATTGACCTGTTTATCTTCTCCTGCGAGGGGATCGACAGCAATGGCGCGCTCTGGGACTCGAATACCCTCAACGCGGATTTCAAATCCACGCTCCTGAAGCGCGCAGCGCAGTCTTTATTGCTGATCGACAAGAGTAAATTCAACCGTTCAGGAGAGGCCTGCATCGGGTATCTGGATGAGGTGTCACATATTGTCTCAGGGACACAGCCGAATGAAGTCTGAACAGGAGGGTGTTGAGAGCGAGTCTCTTGATCGCGCATTCCGATCAAGAGACTGCCTTACAGAGAAAAAACCGACGACTACTTGCTGATTTTAGCGTGCATTTCCTGAACCGAAATCACCTTCTCGGTGGCGTCGGCGTTCAGAGCCATCGCGGTAGCAAAGCCGCCGTTCAGGGTGGTGTCATAGTGCACTTTGTACTGCAGCGCGCTGCGGCGGATCTGACGGGAGTCTTCAATCGCCTGACGCCCGGCGGTGGTGTTGATGATGTAGGTGTATTCGCCATTCTTGATACGGTCCTGAATGTGCGGACGACCTTCATGCACCTTGTTCACCAGACGCGGGTTGATACCGGCTTCGCCCAGCACGATTGCGGTGCCGTGGGTCGCATCCAGCTCAAAGCCGAACTTCAGCAGCTTGGCCGCCAGGTCGACAATGCGCTTTTTATCACCTTCGCGAACGGAGAGCAGCGCACGGCCCTGTTTCTTCATGGTGGAGTTACTGCCAAGCTGCGCTTTGGCGAACGCTTCGGCAAAGGTGCGGCCCACGCCCATCACTTCCCCGGTAGAGCGCATTTCTGGCCCTAACAGCGGGTCAACGCCCGGGAACTTGTTGAACGGCAGAACCACTTCTTTCACCGAGTAGTACGGTGGGATAATCTCTTTGGTATGGCCCTGCTGCACCAGCGTCTGGCCGACCATCACGCGCGCCGCCACTTTGGCCAGCGCAACGCCGGTCGCTTTGGAGACGAACGGTACGGTACGCGCTGCACGCGGGTTTACTTCAATCAGGTAAACCTCGTTGTCTTTCACCGCAAACTGCACGTTCATCAGACCGCGCACCTGCAGTTCAAAGGCCAGTTTCTGCACCTGCTGGCGCATCACGTCCTGAATCTCCTGGCTCAGTGTATAAGCCGGGAGTGAACATGCAGAGTCGCCGGAGTGGACGCCCGCCTGCTCGATATGCTCCATAATGCCGCCAATCAGCACGGTCTCGCCGTCGCAGATGGCATCGACGTCCACTTCAACCGCATCGTCGAGGAAGCGGTCCAGCAGCACCGGCGCATCGTTGGAGACGCTGACCGCCGTCTGGAAGTAGCGACGCAGGTCAATTTCGTCATAGACGATTTCCATTGCGCGGCCGCCCAGGACATAAGAAGGACGCACCACCAGCGGATAACCAATCTCTTTCGCTCTCTCTACCGCCTGCTCGATGGCGGTCACGGTGGCGTTAGCCGGCTGTTTCAGCTTCAGACGGTCGACCGCCTGCTGGAAGCGTTCGCGGTCTTCGGCACGGTCAATCGCGTCCGGGCTGGTGCCGATAACCGGCACGCCTGCGGCTTCAAGCGCACGCGCCAGCTTCAGCGGGGTCTGGCCGCCATATTGCACGATAACGCCCTTCGGCTTCTCGATGCGCACGATTTCCAGCACGTCTTCAAAGGTCACCGGCTCGAAGTAGAGACGGTCGGAGGTGTCGTAGTCGGTCGAAACGGTTTCCGGGTTACAGTTGACCATAATGGTCTCGTAACCGTCTTCGCGCAGGGCCAGCGAGGCGTGAACGCAGCAGTAGTCGAACTCAATGCCCTGGCCGATACGGTTTGGACCGCCGCCCAGCACCATAATCTTGTCGCGATCCTGAGTCGGGTTGGCCTCACACTCCTCTTCATACGTGGAGTACATATAGGCCGTGTCGGTGGCGAATTCCGCCGCGCAGGTATCCACGCGTTTGTAGACCGGATGCAGGTTGTACTGGTCGCGCAGCTTGCGGATTTCCGCTTCGCGCACGCCGGACAGGGTCGCCAGACGCGCATCGGCAAAGCCTTTACGCTTCAGGGTGCGCAGGAAGTCAGCGGTCAGGCCGTTAATGCCCAGCTCCGCCACTTTCTCTTCCAGACGCACCAGCTCTTCAATCTGTACCAGGAACCAGCGGTCGATATTGGTCAGGTTGAAGACGCCGTCGACGGAGAGACCCGCACGGAATGCATCGGCGATATACCAGATACGCTCGGCGCCGGCATCTTTCAGCTCGCGACGAATTTTGGTCAGCGCTTCCGGATCGTCGAGGCTCACCTTCGGGTCGAAGCCGGTCGCGCCAACTTCCAGACCGCGCAGGGCTTTCTGCAGAGATTCCTGCTGGGTGCGGCCAATCGCCATCACTTCACCCACGGATTTCATCTGGGTGGTCAGACGGTCGTTCGCGCCAACGAATTTTTCAAAGTTGAAGCGCGGGATCTTGGTCACAACGTAGTCGATGGACGGCTCAAACGAGGCCGGCGTACGGCCACCGGTGATGTCATTCATCAGCTCATCAAGGGTATAACCCACCGCCAGCTTGGCGGCCACTTTAGCAATCGGGAAGCCGGTGGCTTTCGAGGCCAGCGCCGAAGAGCGGGAAACACGCGGGTTCATTTCGATAACGATCAGACGGCCATTTTTCGGGTTTACCGAGAACTGGACGTTAGAGCCGCCGGTTTCGACGCCGATTTCACGCAGTACCGCCATCGAGGCGTTACGCATGATTTGGTATTCTTTGTCGGTCAGGGTCTGGGCCGGTGCCACGGTGATGGAGTCACCGGTATGGATGCCCATGGCGTCGAAGTTTTCAATCGAGCAGACGATGATGCAGTTGTCGTTTTTATCACGCACCACTTCCATCTCGTACTCTTTCCAGCCGATCAGCGACTCGTCAATCAGCAGCTCTTTGGTCGGGGAAAGATCCAGCCCGCGTTCGCAGATCTCTTCAAACTCTTCCCGGTTGTAGGCGATACCGCCGCCGGTGCCGCCCATGGTGAAGCTAGGACGGATGATGCACGGGAAGCCAACGTCGGCGGCAACCGCCAGCGCTTCTTCCATCGTGTGGGCGATACCGGAACGTGCGGTATCGAGGCCGATTTTCTTCATCGCGACGTCGAAACGGCGGCGATCTTCTGCTTTATCAATCGCGTCGGCGGTGGCACCAATCATGGTAACGCCGAACTCTTCGAGCACGCCCTGACGCTCCAGCTCCAGCGCACAGTTCAGCGCGGTCTGGCCGCCCATCGTCGGGAGCACCGCGTCCGGGCGCTCTTTTTCGATGATTTTACGCACCACTTCCCAGTGGATCGGCTCAATATAGGTCGCGTCCGCCATTTCCGGGTCGGTCATGATGGTGGCCGGGTTGGAGTTCACCAGGATAACGCGGTAGCCCTCTTCACGCAGGGCTTTACAGGCCTGGGCACCGGAGTAGTCGAACTCACAGGCCTGGCCGATAACAATCGGGCCAGCGCCAAGGATCAGGATGCTTTTTATGTCTGTACGTTTTGGCATGATTCTCTTCGCTCCTGATTATTTGGCGGTGTTACGGTACTGCTCGATTAATTCGATAAAGTGGTCAAACAGCGGTGCGGCATCGTGCGGACCGGGGCTGGCTTCAGGGTGTCCCTGGAAGCTGAAGGCCGGTTTGTCCGTGCGGTGAATGCCCTGCAGGGTGCCGTCGAACAGCGACTTATGGGTCACGCGCAGGGTGGCAGGCATCGTGGCCTCATCGACCGCAAAACCGTGGTTCTGGGCGGTGATCATCACGGTATCATTGTCGATATCTTTCACCGGATGGTTGCCGCCGTGGTGACCGAACTTCATCTTGACGGTTTTCGCCCCGCTCGCCAGCGCCAGCAGCTGATGGCCGAGACAGATGCCGAAGACCGGAATATCGGTTTCCAGGAAGGTCTTAATCGCGTCGATAGCGTAGTCGCAGGGTGCCGGGTCACCGGGACCGTTTGAGAGGAAGATGCCGTCCGGATTCATCTTCAGCACGTCGTCCGCAGGGGTCTTCGCCGGGACTACCGTCAGGCGGCAGCCTCTGTCCACCAGCATCCGCAGAATGTTGCGCTTCGCGCCGTAGTCGTAGGCCACCACGTGGAACGGCAGGTCGCCCTCTTTTTTGGCTTCCGGCAGCTCGTCTTCCAGCGTCCAGCTTCCCTGAGTCCAGCTGTAGGCTTCAACGGTGGTCACTTCTTTCGCCAGGTCCATCCCGTTCAGACCCGGGAAGGCTTTGGCTTTCTCCAGCGCCAGCTGCGCATCGGGGCTGTCACCCGCGATGATGCAGCCATTCTGTGCACCCTTTTCACGCAGCAGACGGGTCAGCTTGCGGGTATCGATATCGGCAATGGCCACGATGTTGTGGCGCTTGAGGTAAGCAGAGAGGTCTTCGGTATTGCGGTAGTTGCTGGCAATCAGCGGCAGGTCGCGAATAATCAGACCCTGAGCGTGTACCTGAGAAGACTCTTCATCGGCCGGGTTAGTACCGACATTACCAATATGGGGATAAGTAAGAGTAACGATTTGGCGGGAGTAGGAAGGATCAGTGAGGATTTCTTGATAACCGGTCATTGAAGTATTGAAAACGACTTCCCCAACCGCCGTGCCGGTAGCCCCTATGGCCCGACCGATAAACTGGGTTCCGTCTTCCAGAACCAATAGCGCTGACTTAATCAAAACACCCTCCAGAGAATATTCACTCACTTTATTTGCATATTAATTCATAACCACGCCATGAATCAATGCAAATTTGCTACCAGTGGATTTCTGGCAAACGGCGGCATTCTGGAGATCTGCAGGGTAAAAGTCAACGCAAAGCGGGGTTTTTTATTCTTATTTTGCGCCACTGGGTCGTTTAACCCTGTTTAACAGCCAAAATGATCGAATAACTGTACTCAGAAAACGCTTGCGCAGCGTTATAAATGGAAAAATGTGCCGTGAGACGTAAAAAAGTGGACCAGATGGTCAAATTTCACATTACCGTCACATATAAAGAAGTGTTAACACAAACTTATAGGCACTTAGAACAAAAATAACAATTAATAAGGTAAAATAAGAGGGCAATAATATTATTGCCCTTTGCAATCAAGAAACTATGACTGCCACAACCACATCACGATGGGTAATAAAATCGTTAGAGATCGTGTAAACCAAGCACATCTCTCATATCAAAAAGGCCGTTTTCTTTTGCTTTGAGCCACAAGGCTGATTTCACAGCCCCATTGGCAAATGTCATCCGGCTTGACGCTTTATGCGTAATTTCGATTCGCTCGCCGATATCGGCAAACATCGCCGTATGCTCGCCGACGATGTCACCGGCGCGTACGGTGGCAAAACCGATGGTGCCCGGCACGCGTTCGCCCGTATGGCCTTCACGGCTGTAGACCGCGCAGTCGCGTAAATCTTTATCCAGCGCACCAGCAATGGCTTCGCCCATCGCCAGCGCGGTGCCGGACGGAGCGTCAACTTTATGCCGATGGTGGGCTTCGATAATTTCAATATCCGTATAGTCGCCCATCACCTTCGCGGCGTTCTCCAGCAGCTTCAGCATCACGTTCACCCCGACGCTAAAGTTTGCGGCGAACACCACCGGGATATCGGCGGCGGCGGCGCTAATGGCCTGCTTACCGGCATCGTCAAAACCGGTGGTGCCGATCACCATCCCCTTCCCGTGCTGGCGACAAAACGCCAGATGGTTCAGGGTGCCTTCCGGGCGGGTAAAATCGATAAACACATCGAAGTCATCCTTTACCGCGTCCAGGCTGCTGCTGACCAGCACGCCGGTTCTCGCGACCCCGGCCAGTTCACCCGCATCGCATCCCAGCAAAGAAGAGCCTTCGCGCTCCAGGGCCGCGCCCAGCTGAACGCCGTCCAGTTGCAGGGCTGCCTGAATTAACTGACGTCCCATACGGCCGCCCGCGCCCGCAATGGCCACGCGGATTTGTGCATCATGCATAGCTATTCTCTTTTGTTAAAATTACGTAAACCGCTTCCAGATTAACCAGCCCGACGGGCGGCGGCTAGCCGAAAACGTGGATAATTAGAATTTAATGTTAAACGACGGAGAGTATCAGTAAAAGGCATGACCGGCCCGTCAGGGTGCCAGCGTCAGCACCTCTGCCACCCACCGGCGGAACCCTTCCACGTCGATATCCAGCGCCACCTGCGCGTTCGGCGTCTGGCCGAGCTTGCCGTCGATATCCACCACCGTGGTGCCGGCCGTCCAGGTGCCCTGGGTTTCCACCGCCACAAAGCAGGATTTCAGGGTAAACAGCTCGGGACGGACCAGCCAGGCAATCGCACAGAGGTCGTGCATCCGCAGGCCGGTCGCCATACTCCCACCGCGATAGTGGCTAAAAAGGGCATGAAGCATACGCCCCGTGCGGTTCAGCGCGGGCAGTCCGGCAATATACTCCGGGGTCAGGATCGCCCGGTTGGTCACGTCCAGGCCGCACATCACGATCTCCAGCCCGCTGCGGAAAACCTGAGCGGCCGCTTCCGGGTCGATAGCCATATTGAATTCGGCGTTGGGCGTAAAGTTACCGCGTCCCGCGGAGCCGCCCATCAGCACCAGCCGCCGGATATTGAACCGGCACTCGGGATAGTGCGTCAGCAGCAGGGCGATATTGGTCAGCGGGCCAATCGCCACCAGGGTGACTGGCTCAACGGCGGTCATCAGGTGGTTGCGTATTGCCTGAAAAGCCGGGGTAGCCAGCGGCTGGCGCTGGTGCTCAACAAAATCGTATCCGCCAAGGCCGGACTCGCCGTGAACGCTGGCCGCATCACGCAGCGGGCGCACCAGCGGCGTCGCCGCGCCCTGAGCGACCGGCACCTCTGCCTGCCAGAAATTGAGCAGCTGCAGGGCATTGCGGGTGGTTTTCTCCACCGAGACGTTACCGGAAAGGGTGGTGATTAATTGCAGATCCAGCTCCGGGGAAAAGAGCGCGGCGGCGATAGCCAGCGCGTCGTCAATGCCCGGATCGGTATCAAGAATGATGGGTTGGCGCATATTTCCTCCATAAAAAATGCCAGACGGGGTCTGGCATTTTTATCATAGCAGGCAAAGCCGTTATTCGACTTCACGCACGTCGACACGCAGTTCTTTGGGCACCTCGAAGACGATATTTTCTTCGCGGCCCTCCAGCGGAATAGCCTCACCGCCGCCCAGCTCCTGCAGGCGGGCAATGACATTCTGCACCAGGATATCCGGCGCGGAAGCCCCGGCGGTCACGCCAACGCATGTCGCGTCTTTGACCCAGGCCTCCTGGATATCAGAGGCGTCGTCAATCAGGTACGCCGCCTTACCCATACGCTGGGCCAGCTCCGCCAGACGGTTAGAGTTGGACGAGTTTTTCGACCCGACCACCAGCACCACATCGGCCTGTTCCGCCAGCGCACGCACCGCTTCCTGACGGTTGGTGGTGGCGTAGCAAATATCATCTTTGCGCGGCCCGACGATTTTCGGGAAGCGCTGGCGCAGGGCGTCAATCACATCCGAGGTATCGTCCACGGAGAGCGTGGTCTGGGTCATAAAGGAGAGTTTCGCATCGTCCTTTACCGTCAGCGTCAGCACGTCTTCCGGCGATTCCACCAGGTACATACCGCCTTTCGGGTTGCTGTACTGGCCCATCGTGCCTTCCACTTCCGGATGTCCGGCGTGGCCGATCAGGATGGATTCTTCGCCGCGACGGCTGGCACGCGCCACTTCCATATGAACCTTGGTCACCAGCGGGCAGGTAGCATCGAACACCGTCAGATCCCGGCTTTTCGCTTCGTTGCGAACCGCCTGAGACACGCCGTGGGCAGAGAAGATCAGGATCGCACCGTCCGGCACTTCGGCAATCTGCTCGATAAAGATCGCCCCGCGCGTGCGCAGGCTGTCAACCACATAGCGGTTGTGCACCACCTCGTGACGGACGTAAATCGGCGCGCCGTAAATAGCCAGCGCGTTTTCTACAATGCTGATAGCGCGGTCAACCCCGGCGCAAAAACCACGCGGGTTAGCCAACAGGATCTGCATTCACATCCTCCAGTACCGGATCGATCTCCAGCACTTCAATATCAAAATGGACGGTACGCCCGGCCAGCGGATGGTTAAAATCGACGGTGATAGAGTCGCCGTTAATCTCGCGGATCACGCCAGGCATTTCGCTGCCGTCCATAGCGGTAAATAACATGATTGCCCCGATTTCAGGCTCGCCCGCGTCGATAAATTCACGACGGGAGAAATACTGAATGAGGTCCGGGCTGATGGTGCCAAAGGCCGCATCCGGCTCCAGCGAAAAGGCTTTGCTTTCACCGGTCTTCAGGCCCAGCAGATGCTGCTCAAGCCCTTCGGACAGGGTTGCGTCACCGAGGCGAAACAGCGCCGGTTTGCCGTTGTTGCGGGTCGACTCTGCGGTAGAGCCATCATCGAGTTTCAGCGTGAAATGCACCAGCACCGCACTGTTGCTCTGAATAGATTTAGACATGCAATACAGCCTTTTATTGTGGCAGATGGTGCTCACGCCACCCGCCCGACAAATCAGGAACGGCCCAACGGGCCGTTTCCGCTATGCCTGCTTTTTCGCCTTTGCAGAAGGCAGGAAGCCTTCCAGCACAATCAACGCCGCCCCGATACAGATAGCCGTATCCGCAAGGTTGAAGGTGGCAAAGTGCCAGTCGCCGACGTAGAAATCGATCATGTCGACGACGAAACCGTGCCACAGACGGTCAAACAGGTTACCCAGCGCACCGCCAATAATCAGCGCGTAGGCAATGTTATTCAGCTTCTCGGACGCTTTGGCGCGATACATCATCACCATCAGCACCACGCAGATGCCAATCGCGATACCGGCAAAGAACCAGCGCTGCCAGCCGCCTTTATCGGCGAGGAAGCTAAACGCCGCGCCGTAGTTGCGCGCATAATGCAGATTAAGCGACGGGAACAGCGACACCGTATCCCCCAGAGCGAAGTTCTGGAGGATCAGGTATTTACTGCCCAGATCGATAATCAGCACGACCACTACCAGCCACAGCCAGCGCAGTCCTGTTGAACACATCGGTCTACTCATCAGGCAAACTTACGTTTTTCGCCGTCACCGGCAATGTTGCTGACACAGCGTCCGCACACTTCTGCGTGTTCCGCCACCTGGCCGACGTCGGTGGTGTAATGCCAGCAGCGCGGGCATTTCTCACCTTCGGCTTTGCTCAGAGTTACTTTCAGCCCTTTCAGCAGTTCGCTCTGCTGAGCGTCAGCCGGAGCCTGTGCATAATCCGCAACCTGCGCCCCGGAGGTCAACAGGACAAATCGCAATTCGTCACCCAGCGCGGTCAGCTTCGCGGCCAGCTCAGGTTCGGCATACAGCGTCACCGCAGCTTCCAGAGAACCGCCAACGTGCTTGTCGGCACGCGCCTGCTCGATAACCTTGTTCACTTCGCCGCGCACTTTCAGCAGCTCGTCCCAGAAGGCATCGTTCATCGGTTCGGTGGTGGTCAGGCCAAACAGGCCGGTGTACCACTCGCCGGTAAAGACGTATTTCTCACGGTCGCCCGGCAGGTAGCCCCAGATCTCGTCCGCGGTAAAGGACATGATCGGCGCCATCCAGCGCACCAGCGCTTCGGCGATATGATACAGCGCGGTCTGACAGCTACGACGCGCCAGGCCATCGGCCTTCGCGGTGTACTGACGATCTTTGATGATATCGAGATAGAACGAGCCCATTTCTACGGAGCAGAAGCGCATCAGACGCTGCACCACTTCATGGAAATCATAGGACTCATACGCCTTCAGGATATCGTCCTGCGCCGCCTGAGCACAGCCAACCGCCCAGCGATCCAGCACCACCATCTCTTCCGGTTTGACCATGTCTTTCACAGGATCGAAACCGTTGAGGTTCGCCAGCAGGAAGCGCGCGGTGTTACGGATACGACGATAGCTGTCGGCAGCGCGTTTGAGGATCTCATCGGACACCGCCATTTCGCCGGTGTAGTCGGTAGAGGCCACCCACAGACGCAGAATATCCGCGCCCAGTTTGTTCATCACATCCTGCGGGCTAACGGTGTTGCCGATGGACTTGGACATTTTGCGGCCCTGACCATCAACGGTAAAGCCGTGAGTCAGTACCTGGCGGTAAGGCGCTTTGCCCTTCATCGCCGTGGAGATCATCAGCGAGGACATAAACCAGCCGCGGTGCTGGTCGGAGCCTTCCAGATACATATCGGCGGCGTGACCGGCAAATTCCGGACGCACGTCCACCACGGAGGAGTGGGTTGAACCGGAGTCGAACCAGACGTCCAGCGTATCCGGCACCTTCACGTACTGGTCGGCTTCGTCGCCGAGGATCTCTTTCGGATCGAGATCCCACCAGGCCTGAATACCGTCAACTTCAACGCGCTTCGCTACTTCTTCCATCAGTTCAATCGCACGCGGATGCAGCTCTTCCGTGTCTTTATGCACGAACAGCGACATCGGCACGCCCCAGGTACGCTGGCGGGAGATACACCAGTCCGGGCGGTTAGCGACCATCGATTCGATACGCGCCTGGCCCCAGTCCGGGATCCACTGCACGCCTTTGATCTCAGACAGAGACTGCTTGCGCAGGCCTTTCTGATCCATGCTGACAAACCACTGCGGGGTCGCACGGAAGATGATCGGCGACTTGTGACGCCAGCAGCACGGGTAGCTGTGCTGCAGTTTTTCAACGTGCAGCAGAACGCCTTTTTCACGCAGCAGGTTAACGATCAGATCGTTAGCCTTGAAGACGTTAACGCCGTCCAGCAGCGGGTGCGTACCGGCCAGATACGCGCCGTCCGGGCCAACCGGGTTAGCGATTTCCAGACCGTATTTCTGGCTGATGGTGTAGTCGTCCGGACCGTGACCACCGGCGGTATGTACCGCACCGGTACCGGCATCCAGGGTAACGTGATCGCCGAGGATCGCCGGGACGTCAAAATCGAGGAACGGGTGTTTGAAGCGCAGCAGCTCAAGTTCTTTACCGTTTACGGTGCCCAGCACGCTGTAGTCGGTAACGCCGGTGCGCTTCATGACGCTGTCGACCAGGTCTTTCGCCAGGATGACTGCCTGACCGTCGATCTGCACCAGGGCATAGTCGAATTCCGGCGACAGGGAGATAGCGCGGTTAGCCGGCAGGGTCCACGGGGTGGTGGTCCAGATAACCAGCGAGATCGGGCCGTTGACGGCAGAAGCACCAAACTTCGCCTTCAGCGCATCCTGATCGACCGCCTGGAAGGCAACGTCGATGGACGGAGAGGTTTTGTCGTAGTACTCCACTTCCGCTTCCGCCAGCGCGGAACGGCAGTCAACGCACCAGTGCACCGGCTTGGCGCCTTTGTGCAGGTGACCGTTGCCGATGATTTTACCCAGCGCACGAATGATATTGGCTTCGGTTTTGAAGTCCATGGTCAGGTACGGACGTGACCAGTCGCCGAGCACGCCGAGGCGGATAAAGTCAGCGCGCTGACCCTCAACCTGGCCTGCCGCGTACTCGCGGCATTTGGCGCGGAATTCTGCGGCGGTGAACTTTTCACCCGGCTTGCCGAATTCCTGCTCCACTTTCAGCTCGATCGGCAGACCGTGGCAGTCCCAGCCCGGCACATAAGGCGAGTCAAAACCAGTGAGTCCTTTGGACTTCACGATAATGTCTTTCAGAATCTTGTTAACCGAGTGACCAATATGAATGCTGCCATTCGCATAAGGAGGGCCATCATGCAGAATGAAGGTTTTTTTACCTTTTTTGGCCGCACGAATGACGCCGTACAGGTCATCATCGTTCCAGCGCGCCAGCATTCCCGGTTCGCGTTTGGCGAGATCGCCACGCATCGGGAACCCTGTCTCCGGCAAATTCAGGGTTGATTTATAGTCACTCATCAGATTCTCAGTTCCGTATTTCGGTTTGATAAACAACAGGCTTTAAGCCGGTTTTGATAGCCCAAAGTATTCGCGGGCCGTTACCACATCTCGTGCAATTTGCGCTTTAAGCTCATCCAGCGACGCAAATCGTTGCTCATTACGTATTTTCTTGCGCAGTACTACATGGATATGGCGACCATAGAGGTCCATTGCAACGTCCAGCAGATGAACCTCAAGCTGCTGGCGCAGGCCAGCAACCGTCGGGCGAGTCCCAATATTCGCCACGCCCGGCAGGGGACTGTCGCCCAGCCCCAGTACTTCTACCGCATACACCCCTTTCACCGGGGAAACCTGACGGCGCAGCGGAATGTTCGCCGTCGGAAAACCAATCGTGCGCCCCAGCGCATCGCCATGGACAACGCGGCCGGAAATGGTAAACGGATGGCCGAGCAGATTTTCCGCCAGCGCCAGCTCATCTTCAGCCAGCGCCTTGCGTACCGCCGTACTGCTGACGCGCACGCCCGCATCGCAGAATGTCTGCGTGCTGGTGACGTCGAAGCCAAACTCCGCGCCAGCCTTCTGTAATAACAAGAAATCCCCCTGACGACCAGCGCCAAAGCGGAAATCATCGCCAACGGCGAGGAAACGCACACCGAGACGATCAACCAGCAGGTCACGAATGAAGGCCTGCGCGGTCAGGGCGGCAAAGCGTCTGTCGAAACGTACGCACAGCACGTAGTCCACGCCGCACTCCGCCAGATAGCGCAGCTTTTCACGCAGCCGCGTCAGGCGTGCCGGTGCGTTGTCAGCGGCAAAAAGTTCCAGCGGCTGCGGTTCAAACATCATCACCACTACCGGCAGACCACGGGCCTCACCTTCCTGACGTAAATTTTGCAGTAGCGCCTGGTGCCCACGATGTACGCCATCGAAATTGCCAATGGTCAGCACACACCCTTTCGGGGCCTGACTGAGATTATGTATGCCGCGTATCAGCTTCATGACTGGCTCAAAACAGTGAAAATCGCCAAAGTATACCTTGTACGGCGGTTAAGGTTAACCGACGATTGCGTCACGGAAGGGGAAAGAGGCGATGATTTCCTCAGCCTTTCATTATGATGGACAAAAATCTGCCCCGGGCTGCGATTTTTGTCTCATAAAAGCTGTATTCACGTGCGGCAAGCTGGTAGAATCCTGCGCCATCACTACGCAACGAGTGCTGTCGTATTAATGGCGCTTATTTGCACAAATCCATTGACAATAGAAGGCTAAAAGGGCATATTCCTCGGCCTTTGAATTGTCCATATAGAACACATTTGGGAGTTGGACCTTGGCTAATATCAAATCAGCTAAGAAGCGCGCCGTTCAGTCTGAAAAGCGCCGTAAGCACAACGCTAGCCGTCGCTCTATGATGCGTACCTTCGTTAAGAAAGTATACGCAGCTATCGAAACTGGCGACAAAGCTGCTGCACAGAAAGCATTCGATGACATGCAACCGATCGTGGATCGTCAGGCCGCTAAAGGTCTGATCCACAAAAACAAAGCTGCGCGTCATAAAGCTAACCTGACCGCGCAGATCGCTAAACTGGCTTAATTGCCGTTTAGTTCTTTGTTTAAAAAAACCCGCTTACGCGGGTTTTTTTATGCCTGCTAATCCTGTTTCGACACCGCGTGTTCCTGCAGTTTATTAAACAGCATCTCCTCGTAGCGGCTCATTTTGACCTGCTTCCAGGCCGCAAACGCCTTTTTCATTTCCGCTTTCTCTTTGGCGCTCTGCTTTAGCCCCGCGCTGGCAAATACCGCCTGGGTATGCAGCACAGCGAGCTCCTGCGGGAAGCGCGCATACTTCAGCGCCTGGGTAATTTCCGCATCGGCCTGCTGCCACTTCTTCCGATCTATCGCGCTGTTTATTCCGTCCAGACGCTGCGACATCGGCCGATCGCCATCAATATCCGGGAATGAACCCCAGTCAATGTTGGCCCACAGTCGGCCTATCTGCGCCAGTGCCTTATCGCGCTGGTCGGCAGGGAAGCAGGCGCGAATATCGATAACCCATTTGCCTTTGATTATCCGCCAGTTGGCCTCAACGGGCCTGTCTGCTTTCTGAGTTGCATGGCTTAGCACGATAGCGTCAGCCACCTCAGGCTTCGGCAGCTCAATCGCCATCGTATTTTCTTTGCTAAAGCGTTGCTGCTCAAGCTGCTGCCGGTCGGCCCGATCAATCTCTGCGTCTTCATTCCAGCCGATAGTCAGATCGAGGGAAATCGCCCGGGAGGAGGTCGCCAGATAATTAATCTCTGCCGGATCAATCCGTTCAGATGGCGAGGCCAGCGAGGTCATCACCCAGTCGGCGCTGTTAAGCGGGAAACGGATACCCGCGACCTGATAAACCAGCGTATTGTCTTTTGTGGAGAGAGACCACAGGGACGGCATCACATCAGGCTGCGTCACCAGACTTTGCTGTAGCGCGGTCAGTTCTGCGGGCTCATTCGCCTTGCTGGCCTGATAAACCGCCTGGCTGCGGAACATTGCCGCCTCGTAAGCATCCCCGTGTTCCACTCTGAGCGCCGCCAGACGCTTCCAGGTATCACGGGCCTCAGCGTGTTTGTTCTGCCCTTCCTGGCCCTTTGCCAGCAAATCCAGGGCATCCTGCTGACGCAGGCTGCTGGTTCCGGCAGCCTCCAGCGCACGATGCCCTGCGGCTTCAGCTTTAACGTAATCTTTTTGCTGCCAGGCCATTGCGCCTTCATACATCTCTGCGCGCCAGGGGTCCATCTGGCGTAAGCGTTCAATTTTCTGCTCGGTGGTGAGTGATTGGGTATCAGTACTCTGGGCGCTGACCGACTGCGCCAGGCCCAGGATTAAAGAGAGGTAAATCCATTTCGACTTCATGTATCTCCCGCAAGTTTCGCGTGAATCGTTTTAAGTGAAATGGAAGTCTAAAAAGTATTGCGGCCAATGTAAAAACACGACCCTCCCCAAATCTGGCAGGTTACGCTTTTGCCGGGAGCTGAAACAGGGCCGAATAGTCCCGGTTGCAGATCCGCTGCACCGCCGGATGCTGGATCATCCTGGCGGCAAAAATCGCGTGATACTCCTCCATCACATTGTCGACCCGTCCGATTTCGACAATGCGCTTATCGGCGTAAAAGTCATGAGCATAGAGGGTTGGCGCGACAAAAATGGCGTTATGCCCCTCACCGAAGGCTTTCATCAGCGCCGCATCATCAAACTCGCCGAGCACCTCCACCTTCAGCCCCTGCGAGGTAAACCAGTTCAGCAGTTTGCGCCCCAGCATCGAACGGCGGCCGGGGATCAGCAGCCGACGCGACTCCAGGCAGGCCGGAAACGGCAGCGCCGGCACGGGGTCCATACACCAGAAGCTGACGCTGCATTCGCCGATTTTGACGGAGAACAGCCCTTCCTGCTGGGTGGAGTCGATAGGACAATCGGAGATAATCATATCCAGCTTGTGCTGACTCAGCTGCTCCAGCAGCATTTCATGCGTTGATTCAAAGCAGCGCAGATGGATGGGCTCTCCCTCCACCACCGCCGCATCCAGTACCCCACTGACCAGCCGCTTGGAGAGCGCATCGGCCACGCCGACGTCAAACAGCAGGTTCGACTCTTTGCGGTAGTTGATAATATCCAGCATCTCCTGGCTGAGGGTAAACATCTTGTCCGCATAGCGAAAGACCAGCTCTCCCAGCTCGCTGGGCTCCAGTCCCCTGCCCTTACGCTTAAACAGTTTTCCCTGCAGACGATCTTCCAGCGCCTTAATCTGACCCGTGATGGTCTGCGGCGTCAGAAACAGCGCCTCGGACGCGCCCACCACCGAACCTGCGCGGTAGACATGCCAGAAGTAGTAGAGATGGTTGTAGTTCAACTGTGACATGGGGTGTTACTCCCTCGCAGGGGCCAGCGTCGGACGCAGCAGACAGTAGCCGATCACCGCGGACAGGAGCGACCCTGTCAGGATGCCCAGCTTCGCCCAGCCGATCAGTTCCGGGGCCACCTCGCCGAATGCCAGGCTGGCAATAAAGATCGACATGGTAAAGCCGATACCACACAGCACGCCGACGGCGGCAATCTGTTTCCCGTTTACGCCCTGCGGCAGACGCGCCCATTTCAGCTTCAGAGCCAGCCAGCAGAACAGCCCCACGCCCACCGGCTTACCGATAAGCAGCCCGGCAATAATGCCCAGCGGCAGCATTGAGGTCAGCCCCGCTAAGGTCACACCGGCAAGCGAAACGCCCGCATTGGCAAAGGCAAACAGAGGCAGGATGGCGTAAGCCACCCACGGATGCAGCACGTGCTCCAGCTGCGCCGCCGGAGACGTTCCTTCCGGCACCCTGCGCGGAATGAAAAAGCCGACGATAACGCCCGCCAGAGTGGCATGAACCCCGGACTTCAGCACCGCGGTCCACAGCACCACGCCCACCAGAATGTAGAGCCCGGTACGCCGGACGCCGCTCAGGTTGAGCAGCGCCAGCACGGCAATAGCTCCGGCGGCGACCGCCAGCGACATCAGCGAGAGCTGGCTGGTATAGAACAGGGCAATAATAATGATCGCCCCCAGGTCATCGATAATCGCCAGCGCCATCAGGAAGATTTTCAGCGCAGGCGGAACACGGTTGCCGAGCAGAGCCAGCACGCCCAGCGCAAACGCAATATCGGTAGCGGACGGGATCGCCCAGCCGTGACGCGCCACGGGGTCGCTAAAATTAAAAGCCACATAGCATAGCGCCGGAACCAGCATACCGCCCAGTGCGGCAATCACCGGAAAAACGGCCTGCCGACGGGTTGCCAGTGCGCCCATCAGCAGCTCACGCTTCACCTCAAGACCAATCAGCAGGAAAAAGACCGCCATCAGGGCGTCATTGATCCACAGCAGCAGGTTCTTATTTATCTCCAGTGCGCCGACGCGCAGCTGCACGGGCATATCCAGCAGAGCCTGATAAAAGTCGCGGGTAAGGTCGGTATTCGCCAGCACCATCGCGCAGGCCGCCGCCATAATTAAAATAATGCCGCCGGAGACGTCACTTCGAAAGAAACGGGACAGGATGTTCACGTGCACTTCTCGCTTAAACAAATTCAGTGTTGATACCTGCAGTGTAGCCAGATAAACACATCGGTTAAAGCAGGTTATTACTGCTTAAAAACTCGTTTTTACCGATAGATAAAATACGGACAAAAAAAAGCCCGGAGGAAGACTCCGGGCCAGGATTCTTGTGCTGCGATTAGCGGGTCAGGTCGTCGAAGAATTTCTTCACGCCGTCGAAGAAGCTTTTGGCGCGCGGGCTGTTTTTCTCACCCGTCGGGCCGCCAAAGCTATCCTGCAGATCCTGCAGCAGCTGTTTCTGTTTGTCGTTCAGGCTGACCGGGGTTTCCACCACCACGCGACACAGCAGATCGCCCTGTGCGCCACCGCGAACGGACTTCACGCCCTTGCCGCGCATGCGGAACAGTTTGCCGGTCTGGGTTTCACCCGGCACTTTCAGCTTCACGCGACCGTCCAGCGTCGGGACTTCAATCTCTCCGCCAAGCGCGGCCATCGCAAAGTTGATCGGCACTTCACAGTACAGGTTATTGCCTTCACGCTCGAAGATCGGGTGCTGTTTCACCTGAACCTGAACGTACAGATCGCCCGCTGGTGCCCCCTGCTCGCCCGCTTCGCCTTCGCCGCTGAGACGAATGCGATCGCCGGTATCGACGCCCGCCGGAATTTTCACCGACAGGGTTTTCGCTTTCTCTACGCGACCGTGACCGTGGCATTTGTTGCACGGATCTTTAATCAGCGTACCGCGACCCTGACAGTGCGGACAGGCCTGCTGTACCGCAAAGAAGCCCTGACGCATCTGGACCTGGCCTGCACCGTGACAGGTAGGACAGGTCTGGGGTTTGGTCCCGACTTTCGCGCCGCTGCCGTGGCAGAGGTCGCACTCTTCAAGCGTCGGGATACGGATCTCTTTGGTGACACCGCGTACCGCTTCTTCCAGCGTCAGGTCCATGTTGTAGCGTAAATCGGCACCGCGCGATGCGCGCTGACGGCCACGACCACCGCCGAAGATGTCGCCGAATACGTCACCAAAGATATCGCCAAAGTCAGCGCCGCCGCCACCGAAGCCGCCGCCACCGCCCATGCCGCCCTGCTCAAACGCCGCATGACCGTACTGATCGTAGGCTGCACGTTTCTGGCTATCGGTCAGAATTTCGTAGGCTTCTTTGATCTCTTTAAACTTGGCTTCGGCTTCTTTATCACCCTGGTTGCGGTCCGGGTGAAATTTCATGGCCAGCCGTTTATAGGCCTTTTTGATTTCGCGCTCTTCCGAGTTTTTCGGAACGCCTAAAACCTCGTAGTAGTCTTGTTTTGCCATCTGTGTATCTGCCCTAATATGAATAAACGGGCGTGGAGGAAACCCTCAACGCCCGTGCTGGTGTGTCATCTACCCGCTATAAGGGCGATTATTTTTTATCTTTCACTTCTTCGAACTCAGCGTCGACAACATCGTCATCTTTTGCATTGTTCGCAGAAGCGTCAGCAGAACCCGCCTGCTGCTGGGCATGCTGCTGCTGAGCGATTTCCATCAGTTTCTCGGAAACCTGTGCCAGCGCCTGCATTTTCGCATCGATAGCGTCTTTGTCTTCGCCTTTCAGCGCTGTTTCCAGCTCGTTCAGGGCAGACTCAATCGCGGTTTTATCATCGGCCGGCAGCTGCTCGCCCGCTTCTTCAACCTGCTTACGGGTGCTGTGCAGCAGATGGTCACCCTGGTTACGGGTCTGTACCAGCTCTTCAAACTTACGGTCAGCGTCGGCGTTAGCTTCGGCTTCACGCACCATTTTCTGGATCTCTTCTTCGTTCAGACCGGAAGAGGCCTTGATGGTGATCTTCTGCTCTTTACCGCTGTTTTTGTCTTTCGCGGAAACGTGCAGGATACCGTCAGCATCGATATCGAAGGTCACTTCGATCTGCGGCATGCCGCGCGGTGCTGCGTTGATACCGTCCAGGTTAAACTGACCCAGTGACTTGTTGTCAGAAGAGCGTTTACGCTCACCCTGCAGCACATGGATAGTTACCGCAGACTGGTTGTCTTCCGCAGTAGAGAACACCTGGCTATGTTTAGTCGGGATAGTGGTGTTCTTGGTGATCAGCGCAGTCATCACGCCGCCCATGGTTTCGATACCCAGAGACAGCGGGGTAACGTCGAGCAGCAGAACGTCTTTCACTTCACCGCTCAGCACGCCGCCCTGAACCGCTGCGCCGATAGCAACAGCTTCATCCGGGTTAACGTCTTTACGCGGCTCTTTACCGAAGAACTCAGCAACTTTCTTCTGCACCATCGGCATACGGGTCTGACCGCCGACCAGGATAACGTCCTGGATTTCGGAAACGGACAGGCCAGCATCCTGCAGAGCAACTTTCAGCGGCTCGATAGAACGGTTCACCAGGTCTTCGACCAGGCTTTCCAGTTTCGCACGGGTCACTTTGATGTTCATGTGTTTCGGACCGGTTGCATCCGCCGTGATGTACGGCAGGTTAACGTCGGTCTGCTGAGCAGAAGAGAGTTCGATTTTCGCTTTCTCTGCTGCTTCTTTCAGGCGCTGCATGGCCAGCGGATCGTTACGCAGATCGATGCCCTGATCTTTTTTGAACTCATCCACCAGGTAGTTAATCATGCGCGTATCGAAGTCTTCACCACCCAGGTGGGTATCACCGTTGGTTGCCAGAACTTCGAAGGTTTTTTCGCCATCAACTTCGTCGATTTCGATAATGGAGATATCGAAAGTACCGCCACCGAGGTCGTAAACCGCGATAGTACGGTTGCCAACTTCTTTATCCAGACCGTAGGCCAGTGCCGCTGCGGTCGGTTCGTTGATGATACGTTTTACTTCCAGACCGGCGATACGGCCGGCGTCTTTGGTCGCCTGACGCTGCGCATCGTTAAAGTAAGCCGGTACGGTGATAACCGCTTCAGTTACCGCTTCACCGAGGTAATCTTCAGCCGTTTTCTTCATTTTTTTCAGCACTTCAGCAGAAATCTGCGGTGGTGCAGTTTTGGTGCCTTTTACGTCCAGCCATGCGTCGCCGTTATCCGCCGCAACGATTTTGTACGGCATGATAGATACGTCGCGCTGAACTTCTTCGTCTTTAAAACGACGGCCAATCAGGCGTTTGATCGCGAACAGGGTGTTCTGCGGGTTTGTCACTGCCTGACGTTTAGCCGGCTGGCCAACGAGAGTTTCGCCATCCTGCGTATAAGCAATGACCGAAGGCGTGGTGCGATCGCCTTCCGCGTTTTCCAGCACACGAGCCTGAGTGCCGTCCATGATCGCTATACAAGAGTTGGTTGTACCCAGGTCGATACCAATGATTTTGCCCATCTAAACGTCTCCACTAAAAATTAGATCAACATGTGGTTGTGAACCTTTAATAAGGGCGAAACGTGCGGTTTCAACTGCCCAAATCGTTTTTTTTTCAGGTTCACTCACTGCGGTTGAGTACAAAGTGGGGGCGTAAGCGTCGCCATCAAGGGGGGAGATTAAAAAATTTTTTAATTTCCACCTGCTCAGATCATAGACATGTCACATCCCGCTCATTATGATGCCGCGCCCGCCTGACTTCATTGCGCGGGAATACAACGATATTTCACATTTTTTATAATGATTTTGAGGAATTATGGGCAACACCAACCTGGCTAACCCGGCGCCGTTGGGCTTAATGGGTTTTGGCATGACCACCATTCTGCTTAACTTGCATAACATCGGGATGTTCCCGCTTGATGGCATTATTCTTGCGATGGGTATTTTTTACGGCGGTATCGCGCAAATTTTTGCCGGTCTGCTGGAATATAAGAAAGGCAACACCTTTGGCTTAACCGCATTTACCTCCTACGGCTCTTTCTGGCTGACGCTGGTAGCGATTCTGCTGATGCCGAAAATGGGCCTGACGGAAGCCGCTAACGGCCACTTCCTCGGCGTCTATCTGGGTCTGTGGGGCGTTTTCACGCTGTTTATGTTCTTCGGTACGCTGAAAGCCGCACGCGCGCTGCAGTTCGTCTTCCTGAGCCTGACCGTTCTGTTTGCCCTGCTGGCCATTGGCCACCTGGCGGACAATGAAGGCATTGTTCACATTGCAGGCTGGATTGGCCTGGTCTGTGGCGCCAGCGCTATCTACCTGGCGATGGGCGAAGTGCTCAACGAGCAGTTTGGTCGCACCATTCTGCCGATTGGCGAAAAGCACTGATCCTTCTTCGTGCCCGCTCTGCGGGCACGAATTCCCCGCGCTCACCTGGTTATTTTTCGTTCAGAACAAAAACGCTTGCTAAACGAATTAATAATAACCACGCTATTTAAATTGATAATCATTATCACTCAGAATATTTTGACCGGGCGCATTCCGGATAGTGGATATCCGCCAGCTCCCATCAAGGAACCTTAAGGGATAAAACGATTCTGTAGTTTCGCATAGGGATACCCCATGAATTCCAGCCTTGCCGACGACGCCCAGCCCGGCGAGTCAGCTATTGCCTCCCAGTATCGCAAGATACTGATCAGACGCTTCGCCTTAGCCGGTGTGCTTCTGCTGTGTATTGCCTGCTCTCTGCTTCTCGACTTTACGATAGGCCCCTCCGGTCTCCCGCTCTCCACTCTCTGGCATACGCTGGTTGACGCCTCCGCTGCCGATATCGGTACGCGCACCATTGTCTGGGAGATCCGTCTTCCGTTCGCGCTGATGGCCATTGCCGTGGGCATGGCGCTGGGGCTCGCCGGTGCCGAGATGCAAACCATCCTGAATAACCCGCTTGCCAGCCCCTTTACGCTCGGCGTGTCGTCGGCGGCCTCCTTCGGCGCGGCGCTGGCGATTGTGCTGGGTCTGGGCATCCCCGGCATCGCCGATAAGTGGTTTATCCCGGCGAATGCCTTCGTGTTCGCCCTGCTGGCCTGCTTCGTTCTGGACGGTATCAGCCGCTGGACGCGTGTCGCCACCTCCGGGGTAGTGTTGTTCGGCATTGCGCTGGTCTTTACTTTTAACGCACTGATTTCCATTCTGCAGTTTGTCGCCAGCGAAGATACCCTTCAGGGGCTGGTGTTCTGGACCATGGGCAGTCTGGCCCGCGCGTCCTGGGATAAGCTCGGCATTCTCGCCGTGGCACTGCTGATTATCGTGCCTCTGTCGCTGAAAAACGCCTGGAAGCTGACGGCCCTGCGCCTCGGCGAGGACCGCGCCGTCAGCTTTGGGATTAATGTCAGAAAACTGCGCCTCGCGACGCTGCTGCGTATCAGTATTATCTCGGCGCTCACCGTCGCCTTTGTCGGCCCCATCGGCTTTATTGGCCTGGTGGCACCGCATATCTCGCGCATGATCTTCGGTGAGGATCACCGTTTTTACCTGCCGGGCAGTATGCTGATTGGTGCCCTGGTGCTCTCCCTTGCCTCGGTCTTTTCAAAGAATATCGTTCCGGGCGTGGTGATCCCCGTCGGCATCGTCACCTCGCTGGTGGGCGTGCCCTTCTTCCTGAGCATTATTATTCGCAATCGGGGGACCGTATGACCGACGGACTGCGCATTAGCGATTTGCACAGCGGCTACCGCAACAAAAAAATCATTGCCGGTCTGAATACGCCGCTGCTGCCACGCGGCCAGATCACCGCCCTGCTTGGGCCGAACGGCTCCGGGAAATCGACCCTGCTGCGCGCGCTGGCCGACTTAAATCCGGCCAGCGGCGCCCTGTATCTCAACGGGGAAGATCTGATGTCGCTGCCTTCGGCTACGCGGGCAAAAAAGGTGGTCTATCTGCCCCAGTCTCTGCCGCAGGGCGTGCATCTGCATGCCCTGGAATCGGTGATCGTTGCCCGTCGGGCCAGCGGCTCGGTGTCCAGCGGCCATGTCCAGCAAGAAGCGTACGATATCCTGAATAAGCTGGGCGTTTCGCATCTGGCTATGAGCTATCTCGACCAGCTTTCCGGCGGTCAGAAGCAGCTGATTGGCCTGGCCCAGTCCCTGATCCGCCAGCCGGATTTACTCCTGCTGGATGAGCCGCTCAGCGCCCTTGACCTCAATTACCAGTTCCACGTGATGGATATCGTCGCCCGGGAAACGCGCAGGCGGAATATCGTCACGGTGGTGGTGATCCACGACATCAATATCGCCCTGCGTCATGCGGAGTACGCGCTGATGCTGAAAAACGGTGCGCTGGTGGCAAGCGGCATACCGGGCGAGGTGGTGACGCCTGCCAATCTGGCGACGGTCTATGGCGTCGATGGCAGGGTTGAACACTGTTCCCGGGGGCTGCCACACGTGGTTGTCGACGGGTTAACGCCATAAGAAGAAGGAAGACAGGGTAAATGACAATCAAGAAAATCATCGCAGCCGCAGGCGGACTGGCATTACTACTTTCGCCGTTTATCGCGCAGGCGCAGAACTGGCCCGTGACGGTAAAAGATCTCGATAACCGGACGGTCACGATTGAACACGAACCGCAGCGCATTATCCTGCAGGATGGCCGCGACATCTTCGCCCTCGCCCTGCTGGAGCGCGACAATCCGTTTGCGAAAGTGGTGGCCTGGAACAACCTGCCGAAAAAGCAGGATTCCGAGACCTGGAATGTCCTGAAGCGCAAATGGCCCGAGGCGGAAAAGATCCTCGATATGAAATTTTCCGATCAGGGCAATGTCGATCTCGAAACGGTGATCTCCCGCCAGCCGGATCTGATGATCGCCCAGCTGCGCGCTAAACCTTCGCTGACCCAGAGCGGCGTGCTGGAAAAACTGGCCGCGCTGCATATCCCGGTGGTCTTCGTCGATTATGAGCTGCATCCGGTCGAAAATACCCGTCCGAGTATCACCCTGCTGGGTAAAGTGCTGGGTCAGAATGAACGCGCCCAGGCCTATGTTGATTTTTATCAGAAGCGTCTGGATACACTCCACGAACGTATGGCGAAAGCCGACAAAAAACCGCTGGTGTTTATCGAACCTATTGCCGGGGTTGGCGGGCTGGATAACGGCTGCTGCTTCACCCACGCCCACAACGGCTGGGGCGGTCTGGTAGAGGCCGCAGGCGGGAACAATATCGGTTCGCAGCTGCTGCCTGGCGCGACCGGAACGGTATCCGTGGAGAAAATTATTTCGCTGAACCCGGACTACTACCTGATGACCGGTTCCAAACGCCCGGGCAAAGGCACCGCGATTATCCCGTTCGGCTATAACGTGGCGCAGAACGACGTCGCTTCCGCCTTTAACGCGCTGCTGGCGCGCCAGGGTGTGACCAGCATTCCCGCCGTCGCACAAGGCCATACCGGCGCGCTGTATCACCATTTCTACAACAATCCGTACAACATCGTCGCCATTGAAACGCTGAGTAAAATCTTCTACCCGACGCTGTTTAACGATCTGAATCCGCAGGATGACTACCACGCGATTATTCGCAACTTCACCAACATTCCGGATGACAACATTATCCTGAGCTACACCCCATCCCATTAAAATGATAAGCGCCATCAATCGATGGCGCTTTTTTTTATCAACCCCGCATCAACAGCCGGGTCGTATCAATTGTCACGATCGCGTATTTTCCGGAAACTCGTTATGCAATTAAATACATAACGAGATGATTTTATGATTTCTGGAAAAATGAAGTTGGGTCTGCTGGCGCTGGTACTGGTGCAGTGCGCTCCCGCCGCAATGGCAAAAGATATTCGCGTGACCTACGCCGGTTCAATGGGCAAGGTGATGGATCAGGGCCTGGGCCCGGCGTTTGCAAAAGCGGACAGCGGCGAATATCAGGGGCAAGGACAAGGTGCCTACGGGATGGCGCGACTGCTGGCAAGCCATAAGCTGGAAGCCGATGTGTTTGTCTCCATCACCCCCGGGCCGATGCAGATACTGAAAGACGCCGGGCTGATCGACGATGCCGTGCCGGTCGCCAGTACCAGTATGGTGGTGGCTTATAGCCCGAAAGGGAAATACAGCAAGCAGTTTGAGGAAGCCAGCCAGAAGAAAGATGGCTCATGGCTGAATTTACTGGCGCAGAAAGATATCTCCTTCGGCCGTACCGATCCCTACGTCGACCCGAAAGGCCAGAATATTGTGTTCTCCCTGATGCTGGCTGAGAAGTATTACCAGCAGCCGGGTATCGCCGATAAGATCTTAGGCTCGCTGCAAAATCCGCAGCAGACGCATCAGGAAGGCGGTCTGCTGGCTCGCCTCGAAAGTGGTCAGGTGGATGCCGCAGCAGGCTATGAGAGTGAAGTCCGTTCCGCTCATCTGCCCTATGTGGCCCTACCGGATGAAGTGAACCTGAGCAATCCGTCAATGGCGAAACAGTGGTATGACACGGTCAGTTTCACCATCAAAGACAGCCAGGGCAAAGATCAGGTGCTGCATACCCAGCCGATGGTTTTCTATGCCGCGGTACTGAAAAATGCGCCGAACGGCGTGGATCAGGGCCAGAAATTTGTCACCTTTATGCAGAGCGCAGAAGGACAGAAGCTGTTTAACGATTACGGTTACGCCGCGCCAAAAGGGGATAACCTATACGCCCGCTAAGACGTCCGGGCTGGGTTGCGGGCTGGCTTTCTCTGCCCGCTATCCTGCTGCTAAGCATTCCGTTTATTACCCTGATTAACGTCACGCCGTGGCGTCATTTACGGCTGGCGTGGCGGGACGACAATGCGATTGCCATCTCTCTCGGTCTCGGACTTCTGTCGCTGGGGATGATTATTCTTATCGGCGTACCGGTGGCCTGGTGGCTTTCGCAGGCGACGGGGAAAAAAAGGATCGCGGGCGAACTGCTGGTGATGGTCCCGCTTCTGACGCCGCCGCTGGCAATGGGTATTTTGCTGGTTTCGGCGTTCGGTCCCTACGGTCTGTTTGGGCAGTGGCTGTCGGTTCTGGGTGCGACGCTGGTGAACAACCCGGCAGCCTTTGTGCTGGCCCAGGTTTACGGCGCGCTGCCGTACTTTATTGTAGTGGCGCGATCCGCCTTTGCTACCGTCCCCAAAGAGATCCTCGAAGCGGGCCAGACGCTGGGCGCGTCGGGCTGGAATCGCTTTCGTTTGTTAACGCTGCCGCTGGCTCTGCCCGGCCTGGCCTCCGCCGTGACGCTCGCGTGGGTGCGGGCCGTTGGCGAGTTTGGCATCGTGATGATCTTTGCTTATTTCCCGCAGGGTATTCCCGTCAAACTATACACCAACCTGCAAAACGACGGTGTCGATGCGGTCTATACCCTGCTATGGATGCTGCTTCTCGTGACGCTCCCGCTGCCGATGGTCTGCTTTGTACTGGGCAAACGCGCGGCGAAAGCGCGTTAATGCGCCTGACTTGCGGATTCGACTGGCGTAGAGACGCCAGCCTCCGTGCGGTCATGGCGTAACCACAACCCCAGCGCCAGCCCCACCAGCGACAGCGCCAGCACATACCAGGCCGGAGCCATCGGCGAGACGCTCATCAGCAACGTCACCGCAATCGGCGTTAGTCCGCCGAAGATGGCGTAGGAGACGTTGTAAGAGAACGAGATCCCGGTAAAACGCACCGCCGCCGGGAAAGCGCGAACCATCACGTAAGGTACCGCACCCACCACGCCCACGCACAGCCCGACCAGGCCATACAGAGCAAACAGCAGGTCCGGGCGGCTGCCGACCAGGTGATAGAACAGCCAGCTTGAGCAGGCCAGCAGAATGCTGCCGGTGATAAAGGTTTTACTGGCTCCGATCCTGTCCACGACCAGACCCGCAATCAGACAGCCAAAGCAGAGCATAATAGTGGCGATGCTGTTCGCCTGCAGGGTCAGCGCCGGCGCGAAGCCGTACTGTTTTTGCAGCCAGACCGGCGACATTAGGATCACCACCACAATCCCGGCGGAGAGCAGCCAGGTCAGCAGCATGGAAACCACCACCGCTTTCTTATGCTCCAGCACCACGGATTTTACCGGCAGCTCCTGAGCCAGGGCTTTACGCTGCTGCATCTCAAGGAAGATCGGCGTTTCCTGCAGCCAGCGCCGCAGATACATCGCCACCAGACCAAACGCCCCGCCCAGCAGGAACGGCAGACGCCAGCCCCAGTCATGCACCGCCTGCTGCGACATCTGGGTATTCACCTGCGTCGCGACGACCGAGCCCAGCAGAATGCCTACGGTCAGGCCAGCGGTCAGCGTGCCGCAGGCGATACCAATCCGCCGTTCCGGCACGTGCTCGGCGACAAACACCCAGGCACCCGGCACTTCACCGCCAATCGCCGCGCCCTGCAGGACACGCATCAGCAGCAGTAACAGCGGAGCAGCGATCCCCAGCGTGGCATAGGTCGGCAGAAGGCCGATAGCCAGCGTCGGTAACGCCATCAGCAGGATACTGAGGGTAAACATCTTTTTACGCCCGACCAGATCGCCGAAGTGCGCCATGATGATCCCACCCAGCGGACGCGCCAGATAGCCCGCGGCAAAAATGCCGAAGGTCTGAACCTGACGGAGCCATTCGGGAATATCCGCCGGGAAGAACAGCTCCCCGACGACCGCAGCGAAGAAGACGAAGATAATAAAATCGTAGAACTCCAGCGCGCCACCGAGGGCGGCCAGGGTCAGCGTTTTATAGTCCTGACGATTAAGAGGACGCGTGTGTTTTGACATAACGAACCATTTGTAAACAGGCGAAGGTGAATTTATTTATTCGGGTTATGTAAACCTGGATTTACTATACCGTAAATAAATAGTCACGCCACAGCCGATGGAGGTTATGTCAGGAAAGCGTCAGATTCAGGATATTGTTTCGCGCCTTGCGCTTTTGGGACGAAATGCTGCTACCACCTGCGGATCGGTCTCCACATACGGCCCTTCCAGCAACTGTACACAATACGGTACACTTGCAAAAATCCCCGCTACCAGCGTCTTACCGTCCTCGGCCTTCACGCCTTCCAGCGTCTCCTGAATCGACTTCGGCTGCCCCGGTAAGTTGAGGATCAGCGCCTGTTTGCGGATCGCCCCGACCTGGCGCGACAGGATCGCGGTGGGGACAAAATGCAGGCTGATCTGTCGCATCTGCTCGCCAAAGCCCGGCATTTCACGATCGGCAATGGCCAGGGTTGCGTCCGGCGTCACGTCACGTCGCGCAGGCCCGGTACCGCCGGTGGTCAGTACCAGATGGCAGCTCATTTCGTCCACCAGCTCACACAGGGTCTGCTCAATGATGGCCTGCTCGTCGGGGATAAGCCGGGTCAGCAGTTCAAAGGGCGTGGTCAGCGCACGCGAGAGCCAGGCTTCCAGGGCGGGAATGCCTTTGTCCTGATAGATGCCGCTTGATGCGCGGTCGGAGATGGAGACGAGGCCAATGCGTAATGTGTTCATATCAATTCCGTACAAACTTTTCGGTTAGCAGAATGATACACGCAGGTGGGGAAGAGAGACAAAAATTCGCGGGAGTTGCGTGGCCGCAGAGCGGCCACGCGAAATGATTACAGCAGGTCGCCGATCATTTTTTCCAGTTTTTCCTGGTCAACGGCAAACTTGCGGATACCGTCCGCCAGTTTGTCCACCGCCATCGGATCCTGGTTGTGCTGCCACAGGAATTCGGCTTCGGTGATACGCGCCGGACGCGCTTTCACTTCACCGCTGTAAGACAGTTTACGCTCAAGCGCGCCTTCGCTTTCCGCCAGCTCTTTCAGCAGGGCCGGCGCGATGGTCAGGCGGTCACAGCCAGCCAGCTCAACGATTTCACCGAGGTTACGGAAGCTTGCGCCCATCACCACAGTCTCGTAGCCGTGTGCTTTGTAGTACTGGTAAATCTCGGTTACCGACACCACGCCCGGATCTTCAGCCGGCGCATACTCTTTCTTGTCGGTATTGGCTTTGTACCAGTCGAGGATACGGCCAACGAACGGGGAGATAAGGAACACACCCGCTTCGGCACAGGCGCGTGCCTGAGCGAAGGAGAACAGCAGGGTCAGGTTACAGTTGATACCTTCTTTTTCCAGCTGCTCAGCGGCACGGATGCCCTGCCAGGTGGAAGCCAGCTTGATCAGGATGCGATCGTTGCTGATACCGGCATCGTTGTAGAGCTTGATCAGACGTTTTGCTTTCGCGATGGACGCTTCGGTGTCGTAGGACAGACGCGCATCCACTTCGGTAGAGATACGACCCGGGATCAGCTTGAGGATCTCCAGACCGATATTCACCGCCAGCTTGTCGCCCGCGTCAATCACCTGCTGCGCACGATCGCTGCTCTGGCCACGCGCCCAGGTCACCGCATCGTCAATCAGCTTGCGGTATTCCGGGATCTGCGCTGCGCCCAGGATCAGAGAAGGGTTGGTGGTGGCATCCTGCGGCTGGTAAAGCTTCATTGCCGCGATGTCCCCGGTATCAGCCACTACGGTGGTGTACTGACGCAGGGAGGTCAATTTATCCGTCATGATAGTGTTTCTCTTTTAACGATACTTCGATACACCGTGCCGCAGACAACCTGCGACGCAGGATATGACAAGTATACTTGTTAGGGGGATGTAACCGGTCTTCTGCTGATGATAACACGACGCGTCACCAGCGCAACCGCCGCCGAGCGCGACAGCTTTCCCGGACAAATCGCCCCCCAATTGCAGCCATCGATCAACTCCCGCCTTTTTTTTGCTAAAGTCAGGGAAATTTCCCGCAAGGACTGGATATGCTGATTCTGATTTCACCGGCTAAAACGCTGGATTACCAAAGCCCGCTGGCAACCACCCGCTTTACCCGGCCCGAACTGCTGGATCACTCCCAACAGCTGATTCATGAAGCGCGCAAGCTCTCCGCACCGCAGATCGGCAAACTGATGGGCATCAGCGATAAGCTCGCCGACCTCAACGCCACTCGCTTCCATGACTGGCAGCCGGATTTCACGCCGGATAACGCCCGCCAGGCGCTGCTCGCCTTTAAAGGCGATGTTTACACCGGCCTGCAGGCGGAAACCTTTAGCGAGGCGGATTTTGACTTTGCCCAGCAGCATCTGCGGATGCTTTCCGGCCTGTATGGAGTCCTGCGCCCGCTGGATCTGATGCAGCCCTACCGTCTGGAAATGGGGATCCGCCTCGCCAACGCTCGCGGCAAAGATCTGTACCAGTTCTGGGGGGATATTATTACCGACAAGCTGAATGAGGCGCTTCGCGACCAGGGCGACAATGTGGTGGTTAACCTCGCCTCGGATGAGTACTACAAATCCGTGCGGCCGAAGCAGCTGGAGGCGCACATCGTGAAGCCGGTGTTCCTCGATGAGAAAAACGGCACCTTCAAGGTGATTAGCTTCTATGCCAAGAAAGCGCGTGGGTTGATGAGTCGCTATATCATTGAAAATCGACTGACCACGCCGGAACAGCTGAACGACTTTGACAGCGAAGGCTATTTCTTTGACGAAGCCGCGTCGTCAGAGCAGGAGAAAGTCTTTAAGCGCCACGAGCAGTAAGGTCCCGACACAATCTCTCCCTGTTTCCCCCCGCGCGGAGGGGAAACGGAGAGATTACGCCTTCGCCATCATCAGCTTACGCAGCGCGGCAAAATCCGCCGGCAGACGCTCGGAGAGCAGCGGCAGATCGGCACGATCCGCCAGCTCTTTCGGCAGCGGCAGCGTTTCGCCCAGAATCTCCTCAACGCTCTCTTTGAACTTCGCCGGATGGGCCGTTCCGAGGAACAGACCGTACTCGCCCGGATTCAGCTGGTCACGCAGCGCACGATACGCCACCGCCGCATGCGGTTCAGAGGTGTAGCCCAGGGCTTTCAGCTCGCGCATGGTCGCTTTGGTGGTCTCATCGTCAACGGCCGCATAGCCCAGATCGCCCAGACGCCAGATTTTACGGCGGAACAGTTCTTCCACACGCGGCCAGTTATTCGGCTGGCTGACGTCCATGGCGTTGGACAGGGTCGCCTGCGTCGTCTTCGGCGTCCACTCACCCTCTTTCAGGAAGCGCGGCACCGTGTCGTTGGCGTTGGTGGCGGCGATAAAACGCTTCACCGGCAGGCCAAGGGATTTTGCCAGCAGACCCGCGGTCAGGTCGCCAAAGTTACCGCTCGGAACGGAGATAACCAGCTGATTGCGGGCTTCCTGCGGCAGCTGCGCCACGGCTTCGAAGTAGTAGCAGATCTGCGCCAGCAGACGGCTGATGTTAATCGAGTTCGCCGAGTTCAGACCCAGAGCCACCTTCAGCTCCTCATCGTCAAAGGCCTGTTTGACCAGCGCCTGGCAGGCATCAAAGTCGCCATCGATAGAGACGGTTTCAATATTGCCGCCCAGGGTGCAGAACAGTTTCTCCTGCAGCGGGCTGATTTTGCCGTGCGGATAGAGAATGATAACGCGCACGTTTGGCAGGCCGTAAAACGCATGGGCCACGGCAGCACCGGTATCGCCGGAGGTCGCCGTCAGGATGGTTACCGGCTTATCGCCGCTGATATGCCCCAGCATCTGCGCCATAAAGCGGCCGCCGAAATCTTTAAACGCCAGGGTCGGGCCGTGGAACAGCTCCAGACAGCCGACGTCTTCCTGCACCTGGCTCACCGGGGCCGGGAAGGCAAACGCCTTACGCACGCGGGCTTCGAGGATTTCCTGAGGAATTTCATCCCCGATAAACGCGGACAGAATTTTGGCGCTGCGGGGAACGAAATCTTCCTCCAGCATCGCATCCACGTCGGTCAGGCTGAATTCCGGCAGATCGTGCGGAAAGAACAGCCCCTGATTTTTACCCAGACCCTGGGTGACGGCCTGCGCAAAGCTGACCTGCTCGTTATGATCTTTAAGATTGTAGAGTTTCATGTCTTATCCTGTTACCCGTGCGCCTGCCGTATCCAGACGGCAAATATGAACAAAGCCTTCGTGATTCTGCAAATAGTGTTTACCCAGCCAGTCGGCAACGCGCTGCGCGGTGTCCGGCTTATCGCAAAGCGCAAACAGCGTCGGCCCGGAGCCGGAAATACCGCAGGCCAGCGCACCGATATCGGCCACGGCCTGGCGCGCTTCATGGAAGCCCGGCAGCAGCTTAGTGCGGTACGGCTCGGCAATCACGTCCTTCATTAACTTTGCCGCCAGTTCCGGCTGGCGGCTATAGCAGGCGTGAATAAAGCCCGCCAGATGGCGACCGTGGGCGATGCAGTCCTGACGACGATACTGCGCCGGCAGGATCGCCCGCGCTTCCGCCGTTGAGACCTTAATGCCCGGATAGGCCAGCACCCACAGCCACTCATCAAAGCCTGGCACCTGCTGGCTGATAATGCCGTTTTCTTCGATCATCAGCTGGATGCCGCCGAGGAAACAGGGTGCGACATTATCGTAATGCACGCTGCCGGAGATGCGCCCTTCCAGCTCGCCCATCAGCGCCAGCATGCGGTCATCGTTCAACGGCTTGCCGCAGAATTCGTTCATCGCCACCAGGGCTGCGACCACCGAACAGGCGCTGGAGCCGAGGCCGGAGCCAATCGGCATATTCTTTTCCAGGGTCATCACCACCGGGATGGTTTTGCCGATCTCCTGGCAGAAGCGCTCCCAGCACTGATAGACGATATTCTCGCGGGGCTCCGTCGGCAGTTTGCTGGCAAAGCGCCCGATGTTTTGCAGACTGAAGCTATCGGCCGCCTCAACGGAGACATTGTCCCCCAGCAGGGTTCCATCTATCGGCGTGACCGCCGCGCCCAGCACATCAAACCCAACGCTCATATTGGCGCTGGAGGCCGGGGCATACACTTTGACCATGTTAAACTCCTAACTTCCAGGACAGGGTACGCAGCAGGTCGGCAAAGACCCCCGCCGCCGTCACGTCATTGCCCGCCCCGTAACCGCGCAGCACCAGCGGCAGCGGTTGATAATAGTGGCTGTAGAAGGCCAGCGCATTCTCGCCGTTCTTCACTTTATACAGCGGATCGTTACCGTCCACCTCGGCAATTTTCACCCGGCAGACGCCGTCTTCTTCGATATTCCCGACATAGCGTAACACCTTACCTTCATCACGCGCTTTCGCGACGCGGTCGGCGAAGTGGGCATCAAGCTGCGGCAGACGCGCCATAAACGCGTCGGTATCGCCCGAGGCGTCAAAGCTTTCCGGCAGCGCCGACTCGACGACAATGTCGCTGAGCTCCAGGCTACGGCCGGTTTCGCGGGCCAGAATCAGCAGCTTACGCGCCACGTCCATCCCGGAGAGATCCTCACGCGGATCGGGTTCGGTATAGCCCATTTCACGCGCCAGGCCGGTGGCTTCGGAGAGGCTCATCCCTTCATCCAGCTTGCCGAAAATAAACGACAGAGAACCGGACAGGATCCCGGAGAAACGCTGCAGCTCATCGCCCGCATTCAGCAGGTTCTGCAGGTTTTCGATCACCGGCAGGCCCGCGCCGACGTTGGTGTCGTAGAGGAATTTGCGCCGGGATTTGCTGGCCGCGTGACGCAGCTGATGGTAGTAATCCATCGACGAGGTGTTGGCCTTTTTGTTCGGCGTCACCACGTGGAAACCTTCGCGCAGGAAGTCCGCATACTGATCGGCCACGGCCTGATGCGACGTACAGTCGACGATAACCGGGTTCAGGAGATGGTACTCTTTCACCAGGCGGATCAGACGGCCCAGATTAAACGGCTCTTTCGCCTCCGCCAGCTCGACCTGCCAGTTGTCGAGATTCAGACCGTGAACGTTGGTGAGCAGCGCTTTCGAGTTTGCCACGCCGCAAACGCGCAGGTCGATATGTTTGCTTTTTAGCCATGCCTGCTGGCGCTTAAGCTGCTCCAGCAGCGCGCCGCCGACGCCGCCAACGCCGATAACAAAGACTTCGATCACCTGGTCGGTATTAAACAGCATCTGGTGGGTCACGCGAACGCCAACGGTGGCATCGTCATTGCTGACCACCACGGAAATTGAGCGCTCCGAGGAGCCCTGCGCAATGGCGACGATATTGATATTCGCCCGGGCCAGTGCGGCAAAGAATTTCGCTGAGATGCCGCGCAGGGTACGCATTCCGTCACCCACCACGGAGATAATCGCCAGACGCTCCATAATGGCCAGCGGCTCCAGCAGCTCCTCTTTCAGCTCCAGGTAGAACTCCTCTTCCATCGCTTTTTTCGCACGCGCACAGTCGCTCTGCGGCACGCAGAAGCTGATGCTGTACTCGGAAGAGGACTGGGTGATCAGCACCACGGAAATACCGGCGCGTGACATGGTGGCAAAAACGCGGGCCGCCATACCGACCATGCCTTTCATCCCCGGGCCGGAGACGTTAAACATCGCCATATTATTGAGGTTGGAGATCCCCTTCACCGGCAGTTCATCTTCATCCTGGCTGGCGCCGATCAGGGTGCCCGGCGCCTGAGGGTTGCCGGTGTTTTTGATCAGGCAAGGGATCTGGAACTGGGCGATGGGCGCGATAGTGCGCGGGTGCAGAACTTTAGCACCAAAGTAGGACAGCTCCATCGCTTCCTGATAGGACATGGATTTCAGCAGACGCGCATCGGGAACCTGACGCGGATCGCAGGTATAGACCCCGTCAACGTCGGTCCAGATTTCACAGCAGTCGGCGCGCAGACAGGCAGCCAGAACCGCCGCCGAGTAGTCAGAGCCGTTACGACCCAGCACCACCAGCTCGCCTTTTTCATTCCCGGCGGTAAACCCGGCCATCAGCACCATATGGTCTGACGGGATACGGCTGGCAACGATACGGCGGGTAGACTCGGCAATATCCACGGTGGATTCAAGGTAGTGGCCCACCGCCAGCAGTTTTTCCACAGGGTCGATCACAGAGACCTTGTGGCCACGTGCTTCAAGCAGACCCGCCATAATGGCGATAGAGAGCTTTTCCCCGCGGCAAATCAACGCGGCATTGATAGCGTCCGGGCACTGGCCGAGCAGGCTGATGCCGTGCAGGACATGTTTGATCTGCGCAAATTCTTGTTCGACAAAGGCTTTGAGCTGGGCGAGGGGGAAACCAGGCTGATCGTCAGCCAGGCCCTGGAGCAGGTCAGCAAAGATACGTTCGGCGTCGCTAATGTTCGGTACGGCATCCTGCCCGCTAATGGTTTTTTCAATCATCGCCACCAGATGATTGGTGATTTTTGCCGGGGCAGAGAGCACTGTAGCGACCTGCCCCTGCCTGGCATTGCTTTCCAATATGTCGGCAACACGCTGAAAACGTTCCGCGTTTGCCACTGATGTACCGCCAAACTTCAACACTCGCATGGTATACCCCTGTGATCTTTGGTCGAAAAAAAAGCCCGCACTGTTCGGTGCGGGCTTTTTTCTGTGTTTCCTGTACGCGTCAGCCCGCACCGATACCTGTGGTAATGGTGGTGGTTGTAATCGTGGTGATTGTGCTGATGCGAATCATGGATGTTGTGTGCTCTGTTATTTTAAACTGCCTGTCGTGTATGCCTATACGGTTAAAGTATCCGTCAGCTTAAGTCAATGAATTTCGCATTTGCTCACATTTTAATCGCTCTCGGATATCCACTGAATAAGAGGGGTTCTTTAACCCAAATACGCTAATCCATCCAAAACAAACAGAACATAACGTCATAGAAAAAACTTATTACCGGATTTTAATCGGAGAGCTTTTTTTCAATATCGTGCAGTAAACGGTGCAGCATCGCCGTGTCCCGCTGCTCAAGCAACCCGATACGCTGCTGCAGCCAGTCGGCCAGTTTGAGGTCGCCCGTCACCTCCAGTCGCTCAAGCAGGCGCAACCCGCGCATACGTAAGGCCTGCAACTGATTGTCATCACCTGAGGGGCGCGCATCGGGCAGAGTTTGCATTAAAGACGCTAACTGATAGCAATACACCATCACCGCCTGGCCCAGATTCAGGGAAGGATAATCCGCCACCATCGGCACACCGGTGAGCACATCGGCCAGGGCCAGTTCGTCATTGGTCAGGCCGGAATCTTCGCGACCGAAAACCAGCGCGGCGGTGCCCATCCACTGCGCTTTTTCACTTAATAGCGGCAGCAATTCCTGGGGCGTGGCGTAGTAATGAAAGCGTGCGCGACTGCGGGCGGTGGTGGCGATCGTGAAATCAACATCCTTTAGCGCATCGGCCAGAGTCGGGTAAGTTTCAATATTATCAATAACATCTCCGGAGCCATGCGCCACAATCCGCGTCGCGGGCAGCAGATGGGCTTCGCTGTCGACAATGCGCATCTGCGTAAAGCCCATGGTCTTCATCGCCCTGGCGGCGGCCCCGATATTTTCGGCTCTCGCCGGCGCAACCAGCACAATTAATAAACGCATTTTACCTTCTCTTCTCTTTTCAACCACGCGAAGCTTCTCCTGAACGTCAAGATATTACGCATCGCGAAATTACAAAACCGCAACAAAAACCGTTGAAATTGCGTTTCGAAACAGTTAAAAGGAGCTAATCTGTTTCAGAATGCAATTCACCAAAACTATGTTAACAGAACAAACATATCCTTATGTTTATTCATGGTAATTTAAGTCGTCCCGCGTTGCACCAGTAGGGTTCAGTCTGTTTATCAGTTAATCAGCGCAACTATCTGAGTTGTTGAAAAATTGTGATTAAAGCTAGCATTCAGATACGATGATTTCATCAAAGTGTTAACGTGCTACAATTGAACTTGATATATGTCAACGAAGCGTAGTTTTATTGGGTGTTATGTGTCTCTTAGCCTGTTATGTTGCTGTTAAAATGGTTAGGATTACAGCCGTTTTTGACACTGTCGGGTCCAGAGGGAAAGTACCCACGACCAAGCTAATGATGTTGTTGACGTTGATGGAAAGTGCATCAAGAACGCAATTACGTACTTTAGTCATGTTACGCCGGTCATGTTAATTTGCGACATGTATCAGGCAGGTCAGGGACTTTTGTACTTCCTGTTTCGATTTAGTTGGCAAATTTAGGTAGCAAACATGCAGACCCCGCACATTCTTATCGTTGAAGACGAGTTGGTTACACGCAACACGTTGAAAAGCATTTTCGAAGCGGAAGGCTATGATGTATTCGAAGCGACAGATGGCGCGGAAATGCATCAAATCCTCTCCGAAAATGATGTAAACCTGGTGATCATGGACATCAACCTGCCCGGCAAAAACGGTCTTTTGCTGGCACGCGAGCTGCGCGAGCAGGCTAACGTTGCGCTGATGTTCCTGACCGGTCGTGATAACGAAGTCGACAAAATCCTCGGCCTGGAAATCGGCGCCGACGACTACATCACCAAACCGTTTAACCCTCGCGAGCTGACTATCCGTGCCCGCAACCTGCTGTCCCGTACCATGAATCTGGGTACCGTCAGCGAAGAGCGTCGCAGCGTTGAAAGCTACAAGTTCAACGGCTGGGAGCTGGATATCAACAGCCGCTCGCTGGTCAGCCCTAACGGTGAGCAGTACAAGCTGCCGCGTAGCGAGTTCCGCGCGATGCTGCACTTCTGCGAAAACCCGGGCAAAATTCAGTCCCGTGCCGAACTGCTGAAAAAAATGACCGGCCGTGAGCTGAAGCCGCACGACCGTACGGTTGACGTAACCATTCGTCGCATCCGTAAGCATTTCGAATCCACTCCGGATACCCCGGAAATCATCGCTACCATTCACGGTGAAGGCTACCGTTTCTGCGGCGACCTGCTGGATTAAACCACTCTGAACGGCGCTTCGGCGCCGTTTTTTTCTCACAATGAGAGCGTTTGTATCAATCTGATTCACAAAGCAATCTGCCGTTTCACCCCCTCTGAATTACCCCATCCTGCTTACGCGATTCGTCTCGCATAACCTCTTTTTCGTCCACGCTTAAAGCCCGTACCGTGCCGCATTTTTCCCCCTGCCCGCTGCGCTCTGGCATGTCCCTTGCTACCAGACACATCTCACTATCCTGGCAGGAGACTCGCCATGCAGCACGTACACCCAGGCTTCTTTGATAAAAAACGGATTATCGCCAGACCCGGTTTTAACCGCTGGCTGGTTCCCCCGGCCGCGCTGGCTATTCACCTTTGTATTGGGATGGCTTACGGTTTCTCTGTGTTCTGGCTTCCTATGTCACAGCTGATTGGCAGGCCCTGTACCATAGAGAGTTCCGTCTGGCATCAGCTCACAGCCACGAACTGCGACTGGCGTATCTCTCTGCTGGGCTGGACCTATACGCTGTTCTTTATTTTTCTCGGCTGCTCGGCGGCTTTATGGGGACAGTGGCTGGAAAAAGCCGGTCCGCGCAAGGTCGGGATGGTCGCAACGGCATGCTGGTGCGGAGGCCTGCTGCTGGCTGCGCTTGCCGTGTATCAGCATCAGCTCTGGCTGCTGTGGCTGGGCGCGGGCATGATTGGCGGAATCGGGCTCGGGCTGGGCTATATCTCACCGGTCTCCACGCTACTACGCTGGTTTCCCGATAAGCGCGGAATGGCGGCGGGGATGGCGATTATGGGGTTTGGCGGCGGCGCAATGATTGGCGCGCCTTTCGCCAATAAGCTGATGACCTTCTGGGCGGCCGACGGCGGTCAGGGCGTATGGCAAACCTTCCTCACGCTGGCGATAATCTACTTTGTGTTTATGCTCGGAGGAACGCTGAGCTACCGTATTCCGCCGATTGGCTGGCGCCCCCTTGGCTGGCAGCCTTCACAAAAAGCCGGAGCCGGTACGGAACGTCTCGCTGTCCACGTCAGCGTCGCCTGTAAAACCCGCCAGTTCTGGTTGCTGTGGCTGGTACTGTGCCTGAATGTCTCGGCCGGTATCGGCATACTGGGCATGGCTTCCCCCATGCTGCAGGAGATTTTCGCGGGGAAACTGCTGGGCAATACGCTCAGCTGGCATCAGCTGAATGCCGCGCAGCTCACCCAGATTGCGGCAATTGCCGCTGGCTTTACCGGGCTGCTCAGCCTGTTCAACATTGGCGGCCGCTTCTTCTGGGCTTCCCTGTCGGACTTTCTCGGGAGGAAGCTCACCTTTGCGGTGTTCTTTACCCTCGGTGCCGCGCTGTATCTCGCCACGACCTTTGCCAGCAGCGAGAGTAGCCTGTTCCTGTTTGTGCTGATTTTTTGCGTCATTATCTCCATGTACGGCGGCGGCTTTGCCACGATCCCGGCCTATCTTGCCGATCTCTTCGGCACGCAGATGGTTGGAGCCATCCATGGTCGGCTCCTCACCGCCTGGTCCGCGGCCGGGATCCTTGGCCCCGTCCTGGTGAATTATCTGCGCGAATACCAGCTGGCGCTGGGGATCGCCCCGGCCCGCATCTATGACACGACGTTATACGTGCTGGCGATACTGCTGTGCACTGGCTTTATCTGCAATCTGCTGGTCAGGCCGGTTCCGGCAAAATATGCCATGACCGAAGCGCAGCTACAGGAAGCCACCTCCGTGTATACACCCGATCCGAGCCTGCCGCTGGAATGGCAGGCGAACCGGAGCAGCTATCCCTGGGCCGTTATCGCCTGGCTTATCGTCGGGCTACCGCTGCTGTGGGGCATTACCGTCACCCTCCGCCAAAGCGCCCGTTTTTTCCTTTGAACGAGCCAGTCATGCGCAGATTCACGCGGGTACTGCTGCTGACTCTGGCCATTGGCTGGAGCAGCCTGCGCCTGACGTACTGGTTTATGGGAAACTTTGCCAACAGCCCCGATGATCCACTTATCTATCTTATCCTGAAGCTGGTCATTTTCTGTGGTTCACTGGCGGCAGCACTCTATATTACGCGCCATCGCCACCTCCAGAGCTAGTCATTCAGGCACAGTCCGGGCCTGAATGACGCGCCAGGTTTACTTCCAGACCCGCAGCGGTTCATCGTCCCCGGAGGGTTTATCCGCAGCCACTTTTGGTCGGGACAGAGAGTACCAGTCAAAGTTTCGCGTCAGGAACATCACCGCAAACAGCGCTATCAACAGTACGCCCGTGCCCAGCAGTAGCGCGCTGTCTTCCGAGCGCAGCAGGAACCACATCACGCCATCCAGCCCCAGCAGTGCGCCGGTAAACAGCAGGCTATTGCGCCAGCCCTTCAGTACCGCCTGCAGATAGGTGCCGTTCATTAATGCCCCGACCAGGCTTGCCGCGATCCAGGCGGGCGTAAAACCGATATGCTCAGAAAGCGCCAGCAGAACCAGATAGAACAGTACCAGCGACAGGCCGACCAGCAGATACTGCATCGGGTGAAGCTGCAACGCCGTTAAGGTTTCGAAAATAAAGAAGGCCATAAAGGTAAGTACAATCAGCAGGATAGCGTATTTAAGCGCACGATCCGTCAGCTGGTATTGATCGGCCGGCGTCGCGACCGAAACGCTGAATGCCTTCAGGTTGTACCAGGGCACTCTGCCGGTGTCACTGAACTGGCTACCCAGATCGTTGGCAAACCAGCTACTTTTCCACTGCGCCTGGAAGCCCGTATCGCTAATCTTGCGCGTTACCGGCAGGAAGCTACCGACAAAGCCAGGATGCGGCCAGTTACTCTGCAGAGAGAGTTCGCTATTGCGGCCCAGCGGCACCACCGAGAAACTTCCCGTCCCGCTTAACTGCAGAGAGAGGTCAACGTTAAGCTTGCCCTGCTGTAGTACCCCCTCCGACAGTGGAATATGCAATCCCTGCAGATCCCCGGATACCGCTGAACCCGGTTCGACCGTCAGCGCATCCCCTTTATCAATCGAGGCGGTGACGGTCCCAATACCGCGTGCGTCGCTGACGCCCACCACGATGTAGGGCTTACCGAGGATGATATTTTCGCCCTGGAGTGACTCCAGCTTGCTGCTGTCGAACTGGGCTTTTAAACCGATATCGTTATGCCAGATCTGCCCTTCATAAATGCCGATTTTGCGCGATTCAACGTTCTGATTGCCGTCCACCATCAGCGACTCGGGCAGCCAGAAGTGAATAAAGCTGCGCTTATGCTCAACTTCTTTGCCTTCTTCAATACGGGTATAGATCTCCGTTGCCGGAATGGCGATAAGCGGACCAACCAGCTTTTGTGGCCCGCTGGTACTCTGGCGCAGGGCATCCTCAACGTCAGAACGGTAACCTTCACGCCCGTTCACCAGCATGCTGACCAGGGTTAACGGAATAAGCAGCAGCACAATACATCCAATCAGGGTGCTGGCCTTCCAGAACAGGGGGGATTTCATCATAGCCTTCTCCTTTGTGATGGGCACAGAGTAGCGAGGCTATGTGGGGTCAGTTTGAAGTTATGTGAAGGGACGGTGAAGTGTCAGTATCGCTTCCGTACCGCCCTGCTCGCGGTTACGTAAATGGATGTCCCCCTGATGCAGACGCGCCACTTCCTGGACGAAGGCCAGCCCCAGACCGCTGCTTTTCAGGCCGTTATCACGGGGCAGCGAATAAAAGCGCTCGAAGATGCGCGCCAGCGCAAAGTCGGGAATACCGCTGCCGGAATCCACCACGCGCAGGGTCACCGTACCCTGATGGGCCTCGGCGCTCAGCGCAATCTCCCCGCCCGGCGGCGTAAAGTCGATGGCGTTATCCAGCAGGTTACCCAGCGCCTGATGCAGCAGCCCGGCATCGCCGTCAACGCTGAGCCGGGCATCGTCACAGTCCAGCGCGATCTGTCGGGCATTCAGCATCACGCTGCGCTCTTCCCGCAGGCGCTCAAACAGCGCGGCCAGCGGCACCGGCGTATGGGCGATCTCAACCCGGTTCTCCAGCCGCGCCTGCGCCAGCAGTTTCTCCACCAGCGCCTGCATCCGCGCATTTTGCACCAGAATATTGTCCGTAAACCGGGCGATCACCGGCGGCGGCGGCCCTTCACGCAGAATTTCCGCCGCGCCGCGTATCGCCGCCAGCGGGCTTTTCAGCTCGTGCGTCAGGTCGTGGACATACTGCTCAATGTAGTTTTTGCCCTCCAGCCGCAGGCGCATGCTTTCCAGCGCCTGCGCCAGCTTGCGCAGCTCACTGCTGCCCGGATCGGGTAACGGCAGCGGTTTGTCGGTGGTGACGGAATCGGCATAGCGGGAAAGGGTGCCGATGGAGCGGTTGATCCACCATACCATCGCAAACCCGGTCAGGAGCGCAATCCCCAGCAGCGCCGCACCGGCCCACAAAATACGCCGTTCGCTGCGTTTGATCACCGGCGCCATCGCCAGGTTAGGCTTACCGACGCTGAGCACGCCGATAATCCGCCCGCCGTCGTTAATCGGCGCGGCAACGTACATGACCGTACTGGCCGGATCGTTCGGATCGGCCAGGCTACTGCGCGCGCCGTACTCGCCTCTGAGAGTCAGCCAGACATCATTCCAGCGAGAATAGTCCTGCCCCAGCGCCCTGCCCGCCGAATCGAACACCACTCTTCCCTGCCCGTCCGTCATATAGACATGATATTCGTTGCGGACTTTATGAATGCCGCCGATATCGGCGCGAAAAGGCCGCTTATTCAGTTCGGCAAACGCCCGGGCCAGCCGCCCGTTCTGCGCCTGCCCCGAGAGCAGATCGTCACGCGCCACGGCGGCAAGCAGCGTGGCGGTATCAATCAGTGTGCCTTCGGTTGCCCGCCGGACGCCGGGTTTGATCTCCTGAACGAAAATCGACAGCACAAACCAGGCCGCCACGGCGACGATCAGGAAATAGCCCAGCAGGAGGCGCATGCCAATCCGCATTAGCGGCTCTCCAGGCTGTATCCCATCCCGCGATGGGTGCCAATCGGGGAGATGTCGGGATTAATGGCCCGCAGCTTGGCGCGCAGGGTTTTGATATGGGTATCGACGGTCCGGTCGAAACTGTCCTGATCGTCCCCCCACACCTTGTCCATCAGCTGCTGACGCGAGAAGACGCGCCCGGGCGACAGGAGCAGGGTTTTCAGCAGTAAAAATTCATAGCGGGTCAGGAGCAACGGCTGGCCGCACCACTGAATAGCGGCGGCGGGTTCGTTGAGTTCGAAATGCCCCACCCGCACCACCGGCGGTGGGGCAGAGAATTTTTGCAGCCGACGGAGGATCGTGCGCACTCTGGCGCAGACCTCGCGGGGAGAAAAGGGTTTAGCCACATAGTCGTCAGCCCCTATCTCCAGTCCGAGGAGCTTATCCACCTCATCGCTGCGCGCCGTCAGGAACAGCACCGGCAGGCCGGGGTGGCGCGCCAGCAATTGCCGACAAAGCTCAAAACCGCTGATATCCGGCAGTCCCACATCGAGGATCGCCAGGTCAGGCTGCTGATGGCGCACGGCCTCCAGCACCGGCAGCCCGCGGCCAAAGGTATTCACCGTAAAGCCTTCCTGCTGCAGCATGTAGACCAGCGTCTCGGCAATACTGACCTCATCTTCCACCAGCCATATCAGCGGTTGTTGCATCTCTCTTCCCTGTTATTCACGCCACGGCATAATCGGCACCGCGCTCAGCGCGTTCTTTGGCGATCCTTCGACCACTTTATCGGAGTAGGCCAGATAGGCCAGCGCGTTGCGGCGGGCGTCGTAGAAACGAACCACCTGCAGCTTTTTAAACACCAGCGACGTGCGTTTCTGGAACACGACCTGCCCCTGCGCCTTGCCATTTTTGATTTTGTCTGTCAGTTCGACCGGCCCCACCTGCTGGCACGAAATGGCCGCATCGGAGGTGTCCTCTGCCAGTCCCAGACCGCCCTTGATACCGCCGGTTTTTGCGCGGCTGATATAGCAGGTCACATTTTTAACATCGGGATCGTCGAACGCCTCAACGACGATTTTATGATCCGGGCCAAACATTTTGAATACGGTGTCAACAGAGCCAATTTCTTCGGCCCAGGCGGACTGACCGGCGACCGCCAGCAACAATCCCATCACTAAACTCTTGTATTTCATATTGTTACCATTTTTAAAAATTCAGCAGCGTAATTAATCATCGTTTCAGGATAAAATTCTTTAAGATCACAGTATTACATAAATGATGCTAAAGAATATGACAGAAACATGCGGATACGCGGCCAGGGGAGCGAATGCGCAGACATTAAAAAATGCTATTATCCACATCACCTGATGTCAGGTACTCGCGGTTAAAGGATGAGGATATTATATGGATCAGGCTGGGATTATTCGCGATCTCCTTGCATGGCTGGAAGGAAATCTGGATCAGCCACTCTCTCTGGATAATGTGGCGGCAAAAGCCGGCTATTCCAAGTGGCACCTGCAGCGTATGTTTAAAGACGTGACCGGAGAGGCTATTGGCGCCTATATTCGCGCCCGTCGCCTGGGTAAATCCGCCGTTGCGCTGCGCCTTACCGCCCGCCCGATCCTGGATATCGCGCTGCAGTATCGCTTTGATTCGCAGCAGACCTTTACCCGCGCCTTTAAAAAGCAGTTCGCCCAGACGCCGGCGTTCTACCGCCGTTCGCCGGAGTGGAACGCGTACGGCATGCACCCGCCGCTGCGTCTGGACAACGCGCCGCTGCCGAAGCATGCCTTCATCACGCTGCCCGCCACGCCGCTTGTCGGCGTCACCCAGAGCTATACCTGCTCGCTGGAAGAGATTTCCGACTTCCGTACTCAGATGCGTATCCAGTTCTGGCGGCAGTTCCTCGGCACCACGCCGAGCATACCGCCGGTACTTTATGGGCTCAACGCAACGCGCCCAAGCCTGGAAAAGGATGACGAACAGGAGGTGCTCTATACCACGGCCGTGGCAGCGGAAACGGCTAACGGGCACCTGCTGAACGCGCAGCCGGTGACACTCGAAGGCGGCGAGTACGTGATCTTCACCTATGAAGGACTGGCTTCAGGGCTGCAGGAGTTTATCCTGATGCTGTACGGCACCTGCATGCCGACGCTGAATTTGATCCGCCGCAGCGGCCCCGATATCGAGCGCTTCTACGTCAAAAATACGTCACGTGACCTGGACCAGGAGCCGCCAACCCATATTCGTGGCGAATACCTGATCCCGATACGTCGTTAACGCTGCAGCTCATCCAGTGCAGGGGCGTCAAGATGCGACACATCCCCTGCGGTTTCCACCACCCAGCCTGACGCCAGCCACGGGCTCTGCTGATAGTCCACGCGGGAAATCGAGCAGTTGCGCAGGCGTAAGCGGCGTTCCGCAAAGGCGGGCAGACCCAGAATGGTACTCACCAGACAGCCCAGCGCCATGCCGTGGCTCACCAGCAGCGGGCGACTCCCTTTTGGCAGCTCCAGACAGGCTGTCAGCGCGGCGTGCATACGCTCGCTCATCTCCTGCATGGACTCACCGTCGGGAATGCGACCGTCCGCCGTGCCGTTAACCAGCTGACGACGCCAGTTCTCTTCTTCTTCGGTCAGGGATTCGATATGGCGCTTTTCCAGCACCCCCATGTCCAGCTCGCGCAGGCGAGGATCGAAGGTCACGCCGCAGCCACAGGCGTCGGCGATGATCTCAGCCGTGCGGCGGGTGCGACCTAAGTCGCTGGAGATAATATGGGTGATGCCCAGCGTTTTCGCGCGCTCACCCACCTGCCAGGCCTGCTGTTCGCCTTTTTCTGTTAGCGGACTGTCGGACTGGCCCTGAATACGTCGCTCGGCGTTCCACTGCGTCTCACCGTGGCGAACCAGGTATACCTGTAACATATTTTTTATCCGTTATACTGCGATGACAATTTCTTATAGGAGGAAGCTGTGTCGCCCTACGGCCAGGTAGCCGTTACGCAACGCAGACTGTATAGATTATGCACCATGTTGTCTCAGCTACCACTAATCCCGCCAAAATTAAGGCAATTCTGCAGGCATTCAACGAGATTTTCGGGGAAGGATCCTGCCATATCGAGTCCGTCTCCGTCGAGAGCGGCGTCTCGGAACAGCCTTTCGGCAGCGAAGAAACGCGGGCTGGCGCACGAAATCGCGCGGTCAATGCCCGCAAGGCGCAGCCAGAAGCCGATTTCTGGGTCGCCATTGAAGCCGGGATCGACGAAGGCAGTACCTTTAGCTGGGTGGTGATCGAGAGTGCGGAACAGCGCGGAGAAGCCCGCTCGGCAACGTTGCCGCTGCCGGAGGTCATTCTTGAAAAAGTGTATGCCGGTGAAGCGTTAGGCCCGGTGATGGCGCAGTTCAGCGGCATCGACGAGCCAGGACGCAAAGAGGGCGCCATCGGTATCTTTACCGCCGGTAAACTGACCCGAAGCAGCGTTTACCAGCAGGCGGTGATGCTGGCTCTCAGCCCCTTCCACAACGAGGTTTATCGCTGAGAAGAGAGCAGCACCTGTTCCAGCCAGTGGCGCAGCTCAACCGGCGCCGCTTTCAGGCTGTTCGAACCACGGGTGATGGTGGCGATACCGGCACCCAGCTCGCCTTTCAGCTCCCGCTGGCTCATCTCGCCGCGCAGCAGCTCTTCAATAATACGTACCCGGGTACCCAGCGCTTCCCGCTCGTCCGGCGTCATCATCAGATTTAACAGAGGCAGATGCAGGTCCTGGGCGTAAGCCTCCTGCAGCAGCGACACAAAGCGTAGCCACTCCTGGTGACGCTGTTCGGCAACTTCGGCTGAATAGGGGGATGGTGAGGTCATGGTCAGGCCCTGTGTTGGGGCGGATGACGCAAGTGTCACCCGCCGCTGTACTCTTTAGCGAGTACAATAATAACACAGCCCACAGAAATCAGTAACGCTGTTGCCACTCCTTGTCCGTCAGCAGCACCGGTTTCTGCCCCATAAAGTAGCGATAGTAGGCATCGTAGGCGAGGACGTTCTTCACGTAGTTACGGGTTTCCGAGAAAGGAATACTTTCCACAAAGGCCACCGCATCAATCTGCCCGCCGCTGATATTGCGCCAGCTACGCACCCTGCCCGGCCCGGCATTATAGGCCGCCGAGGCGAAGATACGGTTCTCGTCAAACTGCTGGTAGACGTACTGCAGATAGCTGGTGCCGATATTGATATTCATCTCCGGCTCCAGCAGCTGGGCCTGAGAACGGTAGCCGTCGAGGGAGAACATCTTCACCGTATGGGTTGCCGTGGCAGGCATCACCTGCATCAGACCGCTGGCCCCTACCGGCGAGCGCACCTGCGGGTTCCAGGCGCTTTCCTGGCGCGAAATCGCCATCGCGTAGCTTGGGGCAATGGCTTTATCCCGGGTATAGCGGGTAAACAGCTCCTGATACGCCAGCGGGAATCGCTCTTCCAGATGATCCCAGAGCTTACCGGAGATCGTCGCCTGGACGCTCAAATCCCACCAGTGCTGGTCGAAGGCATAGCGCGCCAGCTGGGCCTGCTCCTGCTGGCTCTTGCTGGTGACCAGATTGGCCCACTCGCTGCGAGCGGTGTTATCCAGATTCCAGTACATCAGCTCGCGGATACGCGCCATTTCCGCGCCCTGCACCAGCGTATTGCTGATGCCCGGCGTGGCTTTGTCGACCTTCAGCGTGTAGGGCTCATTCAGCCGCTGAGCGGCGACCATCGGGTAGAAGCCGCGCTGCTGCATCAGGCCACGCAGGAGGGTTTTCGCCTCTTCATCACGGCCGCGCTCCAGCAGCAGATCGGCCTGCCAGTAGCGCCATTCATCTTTCTCTTTGGCCTCCATCGGCAGGCGTGAAAGCCAGGTATTCAGACCGCGGCGATCGCCGCTGGACAGGGCCATACGCACCCGACGCTCCAGCAGTGAGATAGAGCCAGTCCGCATCGTAGCGTCATCACGCCAGCGCGCCTGCTCGGCGGTGGCATCGTTGCCCATCAGCCGCCACGCCACCGTATCGCGCAGGGCCTGGATTTGCGCATCATTAAGCTTCTGGGCCTGCGCCAGAGTCGGGATCATCAGACGGGCGTTATCCACATCCTGACGGGCCACGCTGGTAAAGGCTTCCGCCGCCATCTGGCGGGTAAAGTCGGTCGCCCCGGTGGCGCGGGCGAAGTCGAGCACGCTGCCCGGCTTATCAGCCAGGGAGATAATCGCGCTGGAGATGGTTTGATAATCATCCGGCATCTGTCCGGCCAGCACCTTCACCAGCCCGGTATTTCCGGCCTGCATCGCCAGACGAATACGTTCAAGATACGCCAGAGGATCCTGCTGGCCGGATGCACGCCAGGCACCAAACAGTTTATCGCAGGCGTTCGGCTGGCTCTTACCGGTCAGCCAGAGCGTTTTCGCCCCGTCCCAGGCGTCCTGGGTCTGGCCGGTATTCCATTTGGCATAGTAGAAATTACACTGGGCCTCGGTAGCCGCAGGTTTGTCCGGGCTAAAGGCCAGCAAGCCACGCCAGTCTTCGCGCCTTGCCAGTTCGTTGACAAAGCGCGACTGCAGCGTACGGGCTGGCGGCAACGTCGGGTTAGCGCGGATAAAGTTGCTCACCGTTACGGCAGGAAGGTTCTGCAGATCGTCGGTAATCTGGCGGTATTCCAGGTACGGGTACAGCGGGTAATCTTTCAGTCCGGGCAGCATCTGCTGCACCACGTCCATCTGTCGTTTGTCCCAGGCCTGCTTGATCTGTGCATAGCGACTGCGCTGCTCGTCCAGGGAGTCAGCCCGTGCGGCGCTGACGGACAGCAGGCATGCTCCAGCGGCCAGCAAAATCCTGCTTACTCGTTTGGCTTTTTCCACCCGCTCTACCTCTTGTCGGTTTACCTCAATGCAGCCTCGTGCCACACGCTGGTTTTATGCTAACCAGACATCCCGTTTGATGCCATGTCCGGAACAAATTTTTACTTTTCTTTCCACGTTTCACGCTGTGGTATCTGGTGGCTGGGATTGCAGGACGAAAACAGCTACACTTCGGGGTTGAATACCCTTCTCATCATGATAAAAAAGAGGCGAAGTCCACGTGGCTCAATTCGTTTATACCATGCATCGTGTCGGCAAAGTGGTTCCGCCGAAACGTCATATTCTGAAAAATATCTCGCTGAGTTTCTTCCCGGGAGCAAAAATTGGCGTCCTGGGCCTCAACGGTGCCGGTAAGTCCACCCTGCTGCGCATTATGGCCGGTATCGATACCGACATCGAAGGTGAAGCACGCCCACAGCCAGGCCTGAAAATCGGCTATCTGCCGCAGGAGCCGCAGCTCAACCTGGAGCACACCGTCCGCGAATCCGTGGAAGAGGCCGTTTCCGAAGTGGTTAACGCGCTGAAAGGCCTGGATGAAGTGTACGCGAAGTACGCCGAGCCGGATGCCGACTTCGATAAGCTCGCCGCCCAGCAGGGTAAGTTTGAAGAGATTATTCAGGCGCATGACGGTCATAACCTGAACGTTCAGCTGGAGCGCGCCGCCGATGCGCTGCGTCTGCCGGACTGGGATGCGAAAATCGCTAACCTCTCCGGGGGTGAACGTCGCCGCGTCGCGCTGTGCCGTCTGCTGCTGGAAAAGCCGGACATGCTGCTGCTCGACGAACCCACCAACCACCTGGATGCCGAGTCCGTCGCCTGGCTGGAACGCTTCCTGCACGACTTCGAAGGGACCGTTGTGGCGATTACCCACGACCGTTACTTCCTCGACAACGTGGCTGGCTGGATCCTCGAACTGGACCGCGGCGAAGGTATCCCGTGGGAAGGCAACTACTCCTCCTGGCTGGAGCAGAAAGATCAGCGTCTGGCGCAGGAAGCTTCTCAGGAAGCCGCCCGTCGCAAATCCATTGAGAAAGAGCTGGAGTGGGTGCGTCAGGGTGCCAAAGGCCGTCAGTCTAAAGGTAAGGCGCGTCTGGCCCGCTTTGAAGAGCTGAACAACACCGAATACCAGAAGCGTAACGAAACCAACGAACTCTTTATTCCACCAGGCGCACGTCTCGGCGATAAAGTGGTTGAAGTCAGCAACCTGCGTAAATCCTACGGCGATCGCCTGCTGATTGACGATCTGAGCTTCTCCGTACCGAAAGGCGCTATCGTCGGTATTATCGGTCCGAACGGCGCGGGTAAATCAACCCTGTTCCGTATGATGTCCGGCCAGGAGCAGGCTGACAGCGGCAGCATCGAACTGGGTGAAACCGTGAAGCTGGCCTCCGTTGACCAGTTCCGTGACGCGATGGATAACAGCAAAACCGTGTGGGAAGAAGTCTCCGGCGGGCTGGATATTATGCGCGTGGGCAACACCGAAATGCCGAGCCGTGCCTACGTTGGCCGCTTTAACTTTAAAGGCGTCGACCAGGGCAAACGCGTTGGCGAACTCTCCGGCGGTGAGCGCGGTCGTCTGCACCTGGCGAAGCTGCTGCAGGTTGGCGGCAACATGCTGCTGCTCGATGAACCGACCAACGACCTGGATATCGAAACCCTGCGCGCGCTGGAAAACGCCCTGCTGGAGTTCCCGGGCTGCGCAATGGTTATCTCGCACGACCGTTGGTTCCTCGACCGTATCGCCACCCACATTCTGGACTACCAGGATGAAGGTAAAGTGGAGTTCTTCGAAGGTAACTTCACCGAATACGAAGAGTATAAGAAACGCACCCTCGGTGCCGATGCGCTGGAGCCGAAGCGTATCAAATACAAGCGTATTGCGAAGTAACGCTGCAAAATCTGCATAGTAAAGGCCGGAAATTTATTTCCGGCCTTTTGTTTTTGATGCGACCAGCAATACTTTTTGCGTTGCAGGATGTATTATTATTTGGTTATATCTAATACATCATGACAGTAATGGAGCCTTTTATGTCACGAATCACCACCATGACCGTCCGGCTTAAAGGGCCGTTAAGCGACTTCGTGGCCGACAAAATTGGCGAAAACGGTGCTTATGACAACGTCAGTGAATACATCCGCGATTTGATTCGGCGGGATAAAGAACGCACGGAAGCAGAAACCTTTGAACGACTAAAAACTGAGTTAAGCCGTGCTTTCGCCGAACCAGAATCCTCGTATATCACCCTGACGGCAGCCGATATTATCGCACGCAACAAGGGGTAAATTTATGCGCGGTATCCGCATACAGGAAGCGGCTTCGGAACGTCTGGACGACATCTATCGCTACACACGATATAACTGGGGAACGGAACAGGCCAATCGCTATGTAACCGGCCTGTTTGAAGCATTTTCCAGAATCGATACGCCTGCCCTTATTTCTCGCCCGGTACCCGATGCATTCGGAGTAGATGGCTTCTCCTTCCACTACCAGCAACATGCCGTTTACTGGAGAAAGCTCTCCAATGGCGATATTGGTATTGTGACCCTGCTACACAAACGCATGCACCAGATTGAACGCCTGCGCGAAGATTTTGGGCTGTAGCAAGATTTACCCCTGCTCTCCCATCATCCCCTTCACCAGCTCCACGCAGCGCAGGAAACGTCCGTCGTAATCTGACTCTTCCACGTGGACAAAGTCGATATTATTCGCCTTGAGCATATCGGCCAGCATGGTCTGGAACTCTTTGCGGTCCACCGAACTGCCGAGGCTGCGTAGCCCGTCGGCAACCCAGGGGGTGTTGTTTTCCAGCAGGATCACCAGGTCAAAACGGTATTCGTCGATCAGCGCCTGCACAAAGGGGTGCTCGCGGCCTTCGTACTTTTTACAGAAGGCCTGGGTGGTGACAAAGTCGGTATCGACAAAGGCGACCTTATTAGCGTATTTGACGGCAAAATCGATGTACTGAGCCTGTCCGAGCGCGATTTTGTCGTAGTCGGAGTACTGCAGCGCGATCTCATCCCCGCCAAGATGCGAGAAGACGTAATCCCGGCCGTACTCCCAGGCGCTGGTGGTATTGAAAATATTCGCCAGCTTGTTCACCAGGGTGGATTTGCCGCTGGACTCGCCGCCAAGGATCGCCACGGTACGCACAAAGAAGGGTTTTACTTCGGTCGGGATGTACTCCCAGTAGCGGAACGGGTTTTCACGGATCTGCGCCCCGCTGATATTCATAAAGGTGCGCTTCGGATCGATCAGCACCGTTTCGATGCCTAAATGCTTCAGATACTGCGGCGCATCGCCCTCTTCCGAGGTGTAGATCAGATCCGGGTAGATCCCCTTCTCTTCCATAAAGCCTTTGATGCCCCGGCTCCAGACATCCCAGCCGTGCGGATAAGGCTCCATGCCCTCTTCGTTAAAGGCGTGAATGCGGATGTTTTTCTGATACTTAAAGGTCTGCAGCAGCCAGCGCAGGCGGTCGCTGACCGTCGGCTGCTGGGACATGGCGCTCTCTTCAAACAGCGCCCGGTCACGCGTCTCGTCGTAACCGAGAATAATATGCAGCTCGTCGACCTGGCTACAGGCGCGCTGAAGCAGGTAGATATGGCCGGTATGGAGCGGATAAAACTTGCCGAACACCACGCCGACGGTTTTCTGCTGGCGCGGGAACGGCAGGCCGAGAAAACGGTGCAGCGCCTCCAGCTTCTGGGCGCTGGGGCTTTTGATTTTGGCGTTCAGTAACTGGCTGAGATAGCCCTTGGTCATGCCGCATTCAGCGGCAACCTGCTGTAGCGTGCAGCCGCTCTGACGAATGGCGGTTTTAAGATAGTCAAATGACGACACAGGTTCCCTCCGGTAAAGCCAGTAACATTCATGCGATGAGTATGATTATAAGTCGTCAAACACGCTAAGTGCATCAGAGAGTTTCTTCACGCCAAAAATCTGCATGCCTTCCGGCACCTTTTTCGGCACGTTGGCCGCCGGAACGATAGCCCGGCGGAAGCCGTGTTTCGCGGCTTCAGAGATACGCTCCTGGCCGCTCGGCACCGGACGGATTTCACCGGCCAGACCGACTTCGCCGAAGACCACCAGATCCTGGGGCAGCGGACGATCGCGCAGGCTGGAGACCATCGCCAGCAACAGCGCCAGGTCAGCACTGGTTTCGGTGACTTTCACCCCGCCAACGACGTTAACAAAGACGTCCTGATCGGCCATCTGCAGCCCGCCGTGACGGTGCAGCACCGCCAACAGGATCGCCAGACGGTTTTGTTCCAGGCCCACCGCAACCCGGCGCGGGTTGCCCATCATCGACTGATCGACCAGGGCCTGGATCTCCACCAGCAGCGGACGTGTGCCTTCCCAGACCACCATCACCGAGCTACCGGAGGTGACTTCATCCCCACGACTGAGGAAGATGGCCGACGGGTTGCTGATTTCACGCAGCCCCTGTTCGGTCATGGCAAACACCCCCAGCTCGTTGACCGCACCGAAGCGGTTTTTATGGCTGCGTAAGGTGCGAAAGCGAGAGTCGGCATCGCCGTCCAGCAGTACGGAGCAGTCAATACAGTGCTCCAGCACCTTGGGGCCGGCCAGGGAGCCGTCTTTGGTAACGTGGCCAACCATCACAATCGCCACGCCGCGCGTTTTGGCAAAGCGGGTCAGATAAGCGGCCGTTTCACGCACCTGGGCGACGCTGCCCGGCGAGGATTGAATATCCGCCATATGCATCACCTGGATGGAGTCGATCACCATCAGCTTCGGCTGCTCTTCTTCAGCAATCATGCAGATTTGTTCGATGCTGGTTTCCGAAAGCATATTCAGATTAGCGGTCGGCAGGCCCAGGCGGTGGGCGCGCATCGCCACCTGCTGGAGCGACTCTTCTCCGGTAACGTACAGGGTTTTCATCTGCTCGGCGAGCTTGCACAGGGTTTGCAGCAGCAGGGTCGATTTACCGGCACCGGGGTTACCGCCGATCAGAATGGCGCTGCCCGGCACCACGCCGCCGCCCAGCACTCGATCAAACTCTTTAAACCCGGTAGAGAAGCGCGGCAGCTCGTCGAGGCTGATATCCGCCAGCTTCTGCACTCTGGCCACGCCGCCGCTACCGGCATAGCCGCTAAGACGTTCATTGCGGGCAACCGTCGGCGACGCCGCGACGCGCACTTCGGTGATGGTGTTCCAGGCATGGCAGGCGCTGCACTGCCCCTGCCAGCGCGGATAGTCCGCACCACACTCGTTACAGACAAATGCGCGTTTTGGAGCTTTCGCCACGTTAACCTCTTATTTTTTATTCAGACTGCCGGACAGGATACAGAATACCCCCATCAGATCCGCATGGCGGATAGTGACTTCCGACTTTTCATTCACCTTCGGCTTGGCGTGGAAGGCGATCCCCAGACCCGCCGCCTTGATCATCGGTAGATCGTTAGCGCCGTCGCCGATCGCCACGGTCTGCACGTGAGGGATCTCATACTTCTCTGCCAGCTTTTTCAGGGTGTTCGCTTTATATTGCGCATCGACGATATCGCCGATCACTTCCCCGGTCAGCTTGCCGTCCATAATCTCCAGCTGGTTGGCTACCGCAGCGGTCAGGTGCAGCTTGTCGCGCAGGTAGTCGGCAAAGAAGGTAAACCCGCCGGAGGCGATGGCCACTTTCCAGCCCAGAGATTCCAGCTTCAGCACCAGCTGGGTCAGCCCCGGCATCAGCGGCAGCTTTTCGCGCACCTTCTGGAGGATATTGGCATCCGCCCCTTTCAGGGTTCCTACACGCTGGCGCAGGCTGGCGGTAAAGTCCAGCTCGCCGCGCATTGCCCGCTCGGTGACTTCCGCCACCATCTCGCCGGTACCCGCCAGTTTGGCAATTTCATCAATGCACTCGATCTGGATCGCGGTAGAGTCCATATCCATCACCAGCAGACCCGGGCTGCGCAGGTGCGGGATTTTACCCAGCGGTACGACGTCCAGCCCCGCATCGTGGGCCAGGCGCGTTGCACGCGGCGTCAGCGACCCGGCCAGGCGGAGCACCTGATAGTCGTCCACGTCCCAGGCGGAAACAATCACCATCGCCGCACCCAGCTTGCGCTGATACTGCGTCAGTCGCGCCTTATCAAGCTGGCGCCCGTACAGCAGCCAGCCGCTGCGGCCCGCGTGGTAATCCAGCGGCATCACCTCGTCGCCACTTAAAGAGAGCGGTAACCCTGGCCACTGAGACACATCATCAGGCAGGTCGCACCAGGTCAGACTGTTAGGCATTGAAGCTCCTGTAGGGGAATATGCAGGGTAAAAACTCCGCATGAGGCTACCCTGTAAGCGCCGCTTCTGGCAACATTAAGCTGCAAATTTTCAACAGGTGGAATATGGCCCGAGCAAAACTGAAATTCCGGCTGCATCGCGCCGTCATTGTCTTGATCTGTCTCGCCTTGCTGGTCGCCCTGATGCAGGGTGCCTCCTGGTTCAGCCAGAACCATCAGCGACAGCGTAATCCGCAGATGGAAGAGCTGGCGCGTACCCTTGCCCGCCAGGTGACGCTAAACCTCGCCCCGCTGATGCGGACCGAGTCGCCCGATGCAAACCGTATCAACGCTATCCTGACCCAGCTGACCGAAGAGAGCCGTATTCTCGACGCGGGCGTCTATGACGAGCAGGGCAGCCGGATTGCCAGCGCCGGTGAAAGCGTCGACGTGCGCGACCGTCTGGCCCTCGACGGCAAAAAAGCGGGCGGCTACTTTAACCAGCAGATCGTTGAACCTATCGACGGCAAAAACGGGCCGCTGGGCTACCTGCGCCTGACGCTGGATACCCATACCCTGGCCACCGAGGCCAAACAGGTGGATAACACCACCAATATTTTACGCCTGATGATTCTGCTATCGCTGGCTATCGGCGTGGTACTGACCCGCACTCTGCTGCAGGGGAAACGTACCCGCTGGCAGCAGTCCCCCTTCCTGCTGACCGCCAATAAGGCCGTGCCGGAAGAGGAAGAGAATGAGAAGAAAGTTGAGTGATCCCCTATAAAAGAAAGGACATCTGCTATGTCGACGTTACGTCTGCTGCTCTCTGATTCATACGATCCCTGGTTTAACCTGGCGGTGGAGGAGTGCATTTTCCGCCAGATGCCCGCCACCCAGCGCGTGCTGTTCCTGTGGCGTAATGCCGATACGGTGGTGATTGGCCGCGCACAGAACCCGTGGAAAGAGTGTAATACCCGGCGGATGGAAGAGGACAACGTGCGTCTGGCCCGCCGCAGCAGCGGAGGCGGCGCGGTGTTCCACGACCTCGGCAATACCTGTTTTACCTTTATGGCCGGTAAGCCGGAGTACGATAAAAGCGTCTCGACCGGGATTGTGCTCAATGCCCTGACCGCGCTGGGCGCGACAGCGGAAGCTTCAGGACGCAACGATCTGGTGGTTAAGACCCCGGAAGGCGACCGTAAAGTCTCCGGCTCGGCCTATCGTGAAACACGGGATCGCGGATTCCACCACGGGACGCTGCTGCTCAATGCCGATCTCAGCCGTCTGGCGAACTACCTCAACCCGGACCAGAAAAAGCTGCAGGCCAAAGGGATCACCTCGGTGCGCGGTCGCGTGGCGAACCTGGTGGATCTGCTGCCCGGTATCAGCCATGAAGCGATCTGCGAGGCGATTACCGAAGCCTTCTTTAGCCACTTTGGCGAGCGTGTGACGGCGGAGGTGATCTCCCCGGATAAGACGCCGGATCTGCCGGGGTTTGCGGAAACCTTCGCTCGCCAGAGCAGTTGGGAGTGGAACTTCGGCCAGGCACCGGCCTTTAGTCATCTGCTGGATGAGCGCTTTACCTGGGGCGGCGTGGAGCTGCACTTTGACGTAGAGCACGGCCATATCACGCGTACTCAGGTCTTTACCGATAGCCTGAATCCCGCGCCGTTAGAAGCGCTGGCGGCACGCTTACAGGGCTGCCTGTACCGTGCGGATGCGCTGGCACAGGAGTGTGATGCGCTACTGGGTGATTTCCCGGAACAGGAAACGGAACTGCGCGAACTCTCGGCGTGGATTGCCGCTGCCGTACGCTAATCCAGGCATAGCCCTTTGCTGCCAGCAAAGGGCTATAAACAAGACTTACTTCACTTCAGACGTGGCAATATAGAGGCTGCCGTGCTCGTCGGTATCCGTCGCCACCACCATCTCGCGTCCACGGTATTTCAGATAGTACGGATACTTAATGCTTTCGACCGGAATAATACGCTCGGTGGTTTTGCTGGTGATATCCGTACGCCAGACGCAGGCCATACCGCCTTCGTTATCGAAGTAGAAGGTTTCCCCTTCTCCCCAGACAAAATTGCGCATATAGGAGAAGTCTTTCTCTATCCGGTCGTTCGCCTTCTGACTAAACACGTTTACGCCGGAATCCGGGCGGTTCGCTTCAAACAGGTAGACCCCATCGCGTTCATCCGTGGACATAAAATTCCCGGAGGCGACGCGCCATTTTTCCGACGGTGACTGAGAGTAGCTGTGACACGGCACGTCGGAACAAAAGCCTTGCCAGGTCCCACGTTCATAGCGAGGTAACGGCCCGGCGACCGATGTCTCTTCCTCCGAGTCCACTACTGCACCGTCTGCCACAACGTCCATCGCAACGCGCAGGGTCGATGTCGCTGAATTATAAAGATAGAAGTGCATTTTCCCGGGAGTATCCTGCCCGTCGGGATCGGCATAGGCACTGTACTCGGATGAGATCATTCGGATATGGCGGGCGTGCCCCTGATCGTTAACCTCAATCAACTGGTTATTGCCTTCGTTCATCTCCACCACGAGGTAGATGAAGAGGTTATCATCGGCAACGGCATGGCCCACCACATAATAGCCGCTGATATCCTCCTTGCGTTTTTCGGCTGCAAACGCCAGCGCGTACTCACTCGTCAGGGGCTTAATCAGCCAGGGGTTATCACGCAGTTGGTAGCCGCCTTCCGACACCAGTCCCTGCGCCATCGGCGGATCGATCTTATCGGCACTGAAGTATTTACTCAGCGGTGAGAAAGCGGTGAGCGAGGAGAGCTGAGAGATGCGTCGCTGATAAGCCTGCTTGATACAGTTCACGTCCGCATTGCAGTCCTTACGCTGTTTGAGCCAGTCCAGCTGCTGCGCCTTTAATAAGCCGCGGGAGAGCGAGTTGCCGTATGCCGCGCTCCACTGCCGGTTCAGCACGTTATCCGCACCGGAAAGATACTCATCGCCGCAGATGGCTTTCTCCGTTGCCGAGAGCTTGTCTGACGCGCAGTCAAAAGACGCGGCCTGACAGAAAGGGCTGAGCAAAATCAGAGCGCCTAACCAAAATTTCATTGCCGTAAATTCCTTTTATGTACAGATAGTTAAAAAAATGTAGTCAGATTTTACGAGAATAACGCAGTGGGAGGGAAAAGGCAGCCAGGAGAATTTGCAGCTTGACGAAAACCAGAGAGACGGAGGGAAAACAGGGGCGCCGAAACGCCCCGGAAAATTACGCTTTATCGCCCAGCAGGACGGATTCCAGCGCGATTTTAATCATATCGTTGAAGGTGGTCTGACGCTCGGCAGCGGTGGTCTGCTCGTGGGTACGGATATGGTCAGATACGGTGCAGATGGTCAGGGCTTTCGCACCGAACTCTGCCGCCACGCCGTAGATACCGGCTGCTTCCATTTCCACGCCCAGGATGCCGTACTTTTCCATCACGTCGAACATCTGCGGGTCCGGCGTGTAGAACAGGTCGGCAGAGAAGATGTTACCCACGCGGGCATCAACGCCCAGCGCTTTAGCCGCGTCAACCGCGTTGCGCACCATGTCAAAGTCGGCAATCGCCGCAAAGTCATGATCTTTAAAGCGCATACGGTTCACTTTGGAATCGGTGCAGGCACCCATCCCGATAACCACGTCGCGCAGCTTAACGTCTGCACGCACCGCACCGCAGGAGCCGACGCGGATGATTTTCTTGACGCCGAAATCGGTGATCAGCTCTTTCGCATAGATGGAGCAGGACGGGATACCCATACCGTGGCCCATTACGGAAATTTTGCGGCCTTTATAGGTACCGGTATAGCCCAGCATGCCGCGTACGTTGTTCACTTCACGGGCATCTTCCAGGAAGGTTTCTGCGATGTGTTTAGCGCGCAGCGGGTCGCCCGGCATCAGCACAACGTCAGCGAAATCGCCCATCTCAGCGTTAATATGTGGGGTAGCCATACATTTTCCTTAATTTGAGTTTACGCCAGGCGGCAGGGCCAGCCTGGCGTATTTAACAGACGATTAGAACAGGGCTTTGCCGTATTCCATATCCGAGGTACCGAAGTATTTCGCCACGGTCTGACCAATATCCGCGAAGGTGTCGCGATGGCCCAGCGAGCCAGGCTTCACTTTCGGGCCGTATACCAGCACCGGAATGTGTTCACGGGTATGGTCGGTCCCGGTCCAGGTCGGATCGCAGCCGTGGTCGGCGGTGAGGATCAGGATATCATCTTCCCCAATCAGTTCCATCAGCTCCGGCAGACGACGGTCGAAGAGCTCCAGCCCACCGGCATAGCCTGCAACGTCACGACGGTGGCCCCAGGCGGAGTCGAAATCGACGAAGTTGGTGAAGACGATTGTTTTATCGCCCGCCACTTTCATCTCTTTGATGGTCGCATCGAACAGCGCATCCAGCCCGGTGGCCTTCACTTTTTTGGTGATCCCGCAGTTAGCGTAGATATCGGCAATTTTACCGACCGATACCACCTGCCCGTCTTTTTCATCGACCAGCTTCTGCAGCACGGTCGCTGCCGGCGGCTCAACGGCCAGATCGTGACGGTTACCGGTACGCTCGAAGCTACCGGCTTTGTCGCCGATAAACGGACGCGCGATAACGCGGCCAATGTTGTAGCCGCCTTCCGTCAGCTCTTCACGAGCGATTTCGCACAGCTCATACAGCTTGTCGAGGCCGTAGGTCTCTTCATGGCAGGCAATCTGGAATACCGAGTCGGCAGAGGTATAGAAAATCGGCTTGCCGGTTTTCATATGCTCTTCGCCCAGTTGATCGAGGATGACCGTACCCGACGAGTGGCAGTTGCCGAGGTAGCCCGGCAGCCCGGCACGCGCTACCAGCTTGTCCAGCAGCTCCTGCGGGAAGCTGTTTTCCTTGTCGGAAAAGTAGCCCCAGTCGAACAGAACCGGCACACCGGCAATTTCCCAGTGGCCTGACGGCGTATCTTTACCGGAAGAGAGCTCATGCGCCCAGGCGTACGCGCCGATAACTTCCGCATTGCCGTCCATGCCCGCCGCAACGGAACCCGTCGCGCCTTCGTGGGCTTTTACCAGACCCAGACGGGTCAGGTTAGGCAGATTAAGTGGACCTTTACGGCCGGTGTCCGCCTCGCCTTTGGCACAGGCTGCTGCGATATGGCCGAGGGTGTCTGAGCCGACATCGCCAAAGCGATCCGCATCCTCAGTCGCACCGATGCCGAAGGAGTCCAGCACCATAATAAATGCACGTTTCATATTTTCTCCGTACGTTATGCGCTGCTAACGCCGCATGGCGTTATGAAAAAGCGATCAGATCAGTATACCGCTATTGGGTGATTCGGCGATAGACCGTCGGTGTGACTTCGGGCGCAGTGTCGTCAATTTTGATTGCCGCTTTCACCGCCTGAGCCGCTTCCTGCCAGCTGGATTCATCTTTCGCATGGATCACCGCCAGCGGACGCTGTCCGTCAACGCTGTCACCCAGACGGGCCATATCGGTAAAGCCGACGCTATAGTCGATAGCATCAGAGGCCTGACGACGTCCGCCGCCCATCGATACCACGGCCATACCCAGCGCACGGGTATCCATCGCCGAGACAAAGCCTTCGGATTCCGCATACACCGCTTTGCTCAGGGTGGCGGTCGGCAGGTATTTCGCGTAGTTTTCGACAAAGTCGTTCGGGCCTTTTTGCGCCGCAACCATCCGGCCAAAGATCTCCGCCGCTTTGCCGTTGTCCAGCACCGCCTGCAGTTTCGTCCGCGCGTCGGCATCATCTTTCGCCAGACGACCGGAGATCAGCATCTCCACGCAGAGCGCCATGGTCACGTCAAACAGGCGCGGGTTACGGTATTCGCCGGTCAGGAACTGCACCGCTTCGCGGACTTCAACCGCGTTACCGGCGCTGGAGGCCAGGACCTGGTTCATATCGGTCAGCAGCGCGGTAGTGCGCACGCCTGCACCGTTGGAGACACCCACGATAGCCTCGGCCAGCGCCGCAGAAAGTTCAAAGCTCGGCATAAAGGCGCCGCTGCCCACTTTCACGTCCATGACCAGCGCATCCAGCCCTTCCGCCAGTTTTTTGGCGAGGATCGAGGCGGTGATCAGCGGAATGGAGTCCACGGTCGCGGTAATATCGCGGGTGGCGTAGAAACGTTTATCCGCCGGAGCCAGCGAGCTGGTCTGGCCGATAATCGCCACGCCAACATCCTGAATAATCTCGCGGAAACGGCTATCGTCCGGGAAGATATCAAAGCCCGGAATGGCTTCGAGTTTATCCAGCGTGCCGCCGGTATGGCCCAGGCCACGCCCGGAAATCATCGGGATATAACCGCCGCAGGCCGCGACCATCGGCCCCAGCATCAGCGATGTCACATCGCCCACGCCGCCGGTGGAGTGTTTATCCACAATCGGGCCGTTGAGATTGAGGCTTTTCCAGTCCAGTACGGTCCCGGAATCACGCATCGCCATGGTCAGCGAGACGCGCTCGGGCATGCTCATATCATGGAAGAAAATGGTCATCGCCAGGGCGGCAATTTGCCCTTCGGAGATGGTGTTATCGCGGATGCCGTTGATAAAGAAACGAATCTCTTCGTCACTCAGCTGATGACCATCACGTTTTTTACGAATAATTTCTTGCGCGAGAAACAAGGTTACCCCCTGCGTAATCGGATTGAATGCGGCGGTTACCCGCCGCTAAAAAGGAATCAGTAGGCGCTGGCGCTTTTGCCATCGCCGTGGCCCAGCGCTTTCAGCAGGCTAGCCAGCAGACTGGACGCGCCAAAGCGGTAGTGGCGGGAATCGGCCCAGTCGGCACCGAACAGCTCGTCGGCAATCGCCAGGAACTGCTGTGCGTCTTCCGCGCTGCGCACGCCACCGGCCGGTTTGAAGCCCACGGTTTTGGACACGCCCATGTCGCGGATCACTTCCAGCATAATGCGCGCACTTTCCGGGGTCGCGTTAACCGGCACTTTACCGGTGGAGGTCTTGATAAAGTCCGCGCCGGCTTTGATAGAGATTTCAGACGCTTTACGAATCAGCGCTTCTTCTTTCAGCTCGCCGGTTTCGATAATCACTTTCAGCAGTACGTTAGCTGCCGCACAGGCGTCTTTACAGGCTTTCACCAGCTCGAAGCCAACCTGCTCATTACCGGCGATCAGGGCGCGGTACGGGAACACCACGTCCACTTCATCCGCGCCGTAGGCGATCGCCGCACGGGTTTCGGCCAGCGCAATCTCGATATCGTCGTTACCGTGCGGGAAGTTGGTCACCGTCGCGATACGGATATCCGGCGTGCCCTGCGCGTTCAGGGTTTTACGCGCAATCGGGATAAAACGCGGGTAGATACAAACAGCGGCGGTGTTACCCACCGGGGTTTTCGCCTGATGGCACAGGGCGATGACTTTTTCATTGGTGTCGTCATCGTTCAGGGTGGTCAGGTCCATCAGCTGCAGCGCGCGCTGGCTGCTTGCGGTTAAATCGGTCATCGTCTTTCTCCAGTAAGCTAAATGCGACGTAATGTGACTATTGTAACACTGCGTCGTGGTTACACTTCGACTCCCATCACATTTAATGAAACAGCAATATAAGTTCATTCAATTGCAATGTGATGCAGATCGGAATTTATTGCCCGGAGCGGGGATAACAAACACAAAGCGCGTCCGGTACGGAATGTTAGAATTCTAACATACAGTACAACAAACAAACGACCCATAAATGGGGACGACAATGGAGAAAGTATAGAAGGGAGCGAAGTGAACGGGGAGCCGGAAGGCTCCCCGTGAGAGGTTACAGGGCGAGGAATAACCCGGCGATGGTCGCGCTCATCAGGTTAGAGAGCGTCCCGGCCGCCACGGCTTTCAGGCCCAGCTGGGCGATATCCTGACGACGATTCGGGGCCATACCGCCCAGGCCGCCGATCAGAATCGCAATCGAAGAGAAGTTAGCAAAACCACAAAGCGCGAAGGAGATAATCGCTTTCGTGTTATCGGACAGCACCTGCAGGCCCGCTGCGGCGACAACCGCATCTTCCTTCAGATATTCCCCGAAGTTCATATAGGCAACGAACTCGTTGATAATCAGCTTCTGGCCGATAAACGAACCGGCAATGGTCGCTTCGTTCCACGGAATACCAATAACCCACGCCAGCGGGGAGAAGACCCAGCCGAGGATCAGCTCCAGGGAGAGCTGCGGATAATCAAACCAGCCGCCAATCCCGGACAGGATGCCGTTCAGCATCGCGATCAGGGCGATAAACGCCAGCAGCATCGCACCGACGTTCAGCGCCAGCTGCATCCCGGATGCCGCGCCAGACGCCGCCGCATCCAACACGTTGGCCGGACGATCAATATCATCCGGTACTTCGAGATCCGGGGAATCACTCGGGGTTTCGGTTTCCGGAATAATAATTTTAGCGAACAGCAGGCCGCCAGGTGCCGCCATAAAGGACGCCGCAATCAGGTATTCCAGCGGCACGCCCATCTGGGCATAGCCCGCCAGTACGGAACCGGCCACCGACGCCAGGCCACCACACATCACGGCAAACAGCTCGGAGCGGGTCATGGTGGCGATATAGGGGCGAACCACCAGCGGCGCTTCCGTCTGACCGACAAAAATATTCGCCGTCGCTGACAGAGACTCGGTACGGGAGGTTTTCAGCAGCTTACGCAGGCCGCCGCCGAGCACGCGGATCACCAGCTGCATAATACCGAGGTAATAGAGCACGGCAATCAGTGAGGAGAAGAAAACGATAACCGGCAGAACTCTCAGCGCGAAGACAAAACCGCCGCCGCCGAAGACTTCGAACATCTTGTCCGAAACCAGGCCGCCGAACAGGAAGCCAATGCCTTCATTACCGTAGGCAATAACGTTGGCCACGCCTGCGGAAATGGCCATCAGCAGCTGGCGTCCGGCAGGAACGTAGAGGATCAGCGCCCCGATGCCAAGCTGGATAAGCCACGCGCCGAGCACGGTGCGCAGATTAATGGCTTTTCGGTTACTGGATAAAAGCAAAGCGATCGCAAGCAGGACCACCATGCCCACAAGCCCCATAACAATTTGCATACAGATTCCCTGTGTACTGGAAGGTTGGTAGCGTGATGCATTAAGAAGGGGGCGATTATAACCAGATGTAATTATCGGTAACGAAATAGCTCACAGATTCTGCGCAAAAAAGAGAGATCAAAACATGATAACGAGATGCAAATCACAAAAATCAGCCTAATGATATGCCTTCAAATAATTGGATGCTGTTACTGAAGAGCGTATCGGCAATCTTCTCGGCAGGTTCCGGCCGCAGTTCACACAGGATCTCAAACACGCGTGCGGCCCGCTCGGGCCGGTTCGGCTGGCCCTGAAAACCGTTGAGCGGCATATCCGGCGCGTCAGTTTCCAGCAGCAGGGACGTCAACGGCAGTTGCGCCATCACTTCGCGGGTTTTGCTGGCACGCGGGTAGGTAATGGTCCCGCCAACGCCAATCTTATATCCCAGTTCGATAAAGCGCTGCGCCTGTTGCAGGCTCCCCGCAAAACCGTGAACCACCCCGGTACGCGGCAGCTTATGACGCCTGAGGTGCATCGCCAGCGTATCGTGAGTGCGTCTTGAGTGAAGGATCACCGGCAGATCGTAGCGTTTTGCCAGCACAAGCTGCGCATCCAGCACGGTCTGCTGGCGCTCAAACTGCGGATCGTCGCGATACAGATCGAGGCCAATCTCGCCGATGGCCACCAGCTTTTTCGGCCGGGAGGCCAGGCAACGCTCCAGCTGCTCCAGGCTCTCATCCGTATGCTGTTCAATCACGATAGGATGCAGGCCCAGCGCCGCATAGAGTGCATCATGGTTTTCAGCCAGCGCCATCACGCGTTCAAACCAGGCCGCTTCCGTACTCGGGACAATAATCTTTTCTACGCCAGCCTGCGCAGCCCGTTCAATGCTGGCGGCTTCATCGCCGGTAAAAGGCGGGAAATCAAAGTGACAGTGGGTATCGATAAAGCGCAAGGTCACGCCAGGTCCTCTTTACTAAAGGTGGGATCGTTGGCCTGAGGCACATCAATCACCGGTCGGGCAAGCGCATCGTTCGCCACGGCGGCAGGCGGCACCACCAGCGGCGCAGGCGTGTTAATACGCGGGATATGACGTATCAGCGGCGGCTGTTCCGCCAGCAGTTTGCCGATCGTCGCCAGGAAGTAGCGCCCGCACAGCCGCCCGGTTTTATAGTCCTCGCGCAGCGCCGGAAGTCGGCTGCCCAGCGCCATGCTGTTGAGCGGCTTCGGCGGATAGATCTCGATGATGCGCAGCCGACCCGGCGGCGCATCGATAAATTTCTGGATCGCCAGATAGCTGGCCTCGTGGTGGTGCACCAGATTAACCAGCGGCTGCAGGCTACTCTCGCCCACCCAGCGCTCCATACGTTTAAACCACTGCGGGGTGTAGTACATCTGCGACGGCACGGTGCGGATCACCACAATGGTTTTTGCCCCGCGCCGGGCGGCTTCCTGGACGGGGATCGCATCGCTGATCCCACCGTCAAGATAGCTGATACCGTCGAGGGCGACGCCCTGGCGATAAAAACCCGGGATCGCGCTGGAGGCGCGGATCAGATCCAGCCAGTTATCCGTCGTCGGGGCAAAGTAGCCCGGCGTATAGTCATCCTGGCGGCAGGCGCACATATAGAAGTCGCTGCCGTCGGCAAACCGCTGCCCGGCACGATCCATCGCCAGCGGCATATCCGTGGCGGTCGAATTGACCAGCCAGTCGAGATCGATCAGGTTGCCGCCGCGCACAAAGCGCAGCGGATCGAAAAAGTCGCGTCGGGTGGTGTAACGCATAATCACCTTACGCGCATAGCCGGGCTGGTGGCAGAGATAGGCGGAAAGATTCTGCGCCCCGGCGGAGGTGCCAAAATAGAGGCTAAAGGGGTCAAACTGCGCGCGCATAAACTCATCCAGCACGCCAGCTGTAAAGATCCCACGCTGCCCGCCGCCCTCGCACACCAGCGCGAGCCGTCCAGGACGAAAAGGTTTTAACGCCAGCGGTGCGATGTTACCGAGCGTTACCGGAATGCGTTGCCCCACCCTGTATCCTGCCTGTTTTCGTTTTTATCGTCACACCAAAGTAACGCACTTTGCGCCGGGCTTAAACAGCGAAAGCCAGTCCGAGGACTGGCTTTCGTGTAAAGCGCACGATTTCGCTATGGACGTCGGCGTCCCATAAACAGGCTGACCAGGAACAGGATGATACCAACGATAAAGACAATTTTTGCTGCACCCGCTGCGGTACCGGCCAGGCCACCAAAGCCCAGGGCCGCTGCGATCAGTGCAATCACGAGGAATATAATGCCCCAACGAAACATAAGACTCTCCTTAACCATAGTTAATAATCGAGCGTTAAGACCGCTCAGACGCGTTTCTCTTATGTGCTACTTACGCCCCCGGACAACGCGCCGGGGAACGCATTCTGGGATCCTGCTTATTCAACCTTAAGGTCGTTTTTCACGCTCTTCACGCCGTCAATGGCTTTGGCAATGCTCTCGGCGCGGTCGCTCTGCGCCTGATTTTTCACGGTACCGGAAAGCTGAACCAGGCCGTCGGTGGTTTCGACTTTCACGTTACGGGAAGGCACGATGTCATCCGCCAGCAGTTTGGCTTTGATCTCACTGGTGGTAACGGCATCACCGGCATAACCCTTCACCGACTGATCTTTCCCGTCGCGGACGTGCAGCTTATCGCTGACCGACGTCACGCCTTCCACCTCTTTAGCGACTTTTACCGCTTCCTCCGCCTGGGCCTGGCTTTCAACGAAGCCGCTCAGGGTCACGACCTTCTGTTCGGTCTTAACGGAGATATCGGTGCTCTTAATGGACTCATGATCGACCAGGGCTGCTTTCACTTTCGCCGTTATCGTACTGTCATCCATAAAGTTGCCGACTTTACTCATCGAGCTATCGACTTTCTGGCCTGCGCTTTCAGTGGTGGTATTGGCTGCCAGGGCAGAGCCGCTGGCCAGTACGCTACCCAGCATCACTGCCAGTACGGATTGTGAAATCTTCAGTTTAGTCATCATCGATCTCTTCCTGTTGTTTGCTCACAATTTGAGCCGGGGCGACCACTATGTTCACGTTATCCTGCGTAGTGCAGGATTACCCACAGGCCGCTCCGTGAAGTTATTCATCCCGCGATAACATGGGAACTTGGGCTAACAAACTACAATAGTTATATTGAGCAGTTGATAAACCCACCAAAGTTGTCATCGCTTTGTTAAATATAGAACAGGATTGTAAATTCGCTTGCCGAAGTGATTAAAAAACAGGCAATGAACAGAAAAACGCGAGGAATTAAGAACATTCCGCAGGAGGAAAAAACGCAGGGAAAATGACGGAGCGCGGCGTCAGCCGCGCTCCGTAGAGGATTAGTGCTCGCGGGTTTTACGGAAGGTCACGTCAGGATAACGATCCTGAGTCAGGTTCAGGTTAACCATGGTCGGGGCGATATAGGTCAGGTTATCGCCGCCGTCCAGCGCCAGCTGAACTTCGTTCTTACGCTTAAACTCTTCGAACTTCTTCACGTCGCCGGACTCCACCCAACGGGCCGTCGCCACGTTGACCGATTCGTAAATCGCTTCAACGTTGTATTCGCTTTTCAGGCGGGCAACCACCACGTCGAACTGCAGCACCCCGACCGCGCCCACGATCAGATCGTTGCTAATCAGCGGACGGAATACCTGGACTGCACCCTCTTCCGAGAGCTGCACCAGCCCTTTCAGCAGCTGCTTCTGCTTGAGCGGATCGCGCAGACGAATGCGACGGAACAGTTCCGGGGCGAAGTTCGGGATACCGGTGAACTTCATCATTTCGCCCTGGGTAAAGCTATCCCCGATCTGGATGGTGCCATGGTTATGCAGGCCAATGATGTCGCCCGGATACGCCTCTTCCACGTGGGAACGGTCACCGGCCATAAAGGTCAGCGCATCGGAGATGGTGACATCTTTGCCGATACGGACCTGGCGCAGCTTCATGCCCTTCTCATACTTGCCGGATACCACGCGCATAAAGGCCACGCGGTCGCGGTGTTTCGGGTCCATATTGGCCTGGATCTTAAAGACGAAGCCGGTGAACTTCTCTTCATCCGCCGTCACTTCGCGGGTGTCGGTTTTACGCGGCATCGGGGCCGGAGCCCACTGCACCAGACCGTCAAGCATGTGGTCTACGCCGAAGTTACCCAGCGCGGTGCCGAAGAAGACCGGCGTGATTTCACCCGCCAGGAACAGCTCTTCGTCGAACTCGTTCGACGCGCCCTGCACCAGCTCCAGCTCGTCACGCAGCTGCTGCGCCAGGTCTTCACCCACGGCAGCGTCGAGATCCGGGTTGTTCAGACCTTTAACAATGCGCACTTCCTGGATGGTGTGGCCCTGACCGGTCTGATAGAGGTAGGTTTCGTCTTTATAAAGGTGATAAACGCCTTTGAACAGCTTGCCGCAGCCAATAGGCCAGGTAATCGGCGCGCAGGCAATTTTCAGCTCGTTCTCGACTTCATCCAGCAGCTCCATCGGATCGCGGATATCACGGTCGAGTTTGTTCATAAAGGTGATGATCGGCGTATCGCGCAGACGGGTGACTTCCATCAGCTTGCGGGTACGATCCTCAACCCCTTTCGCGGCATCGATAACCATCAGACAGCAGTCCACCGCCGTCAGGGTACGGTAGGTATCTTCCGAGAAGTCTTCGTGACCCGGGGTGTCCAGCAGGTTCACCAGGCTTTCGCGATACGGGAACTGCATCACCGAGGTGGTGATAGAGATCCCACGCTGTTTTTCCATCTCCATCCAGTCGGATTTCGCATGCTGGCTGGAGCCGCGGCCTTTGACCGTACCGGCAGTCTGGATCGCCTGTCCGAACAGCAGCACCTTTTCGGTGATGGTGGTCTTACCGGCATCCGGGTGAGAAATAATGGCAAAAGTGCGGCGCCTGGCCACCTCTTGCAGATAAGGAGACAACGTCATAATTAATCTTCTGTGCAGGTGCGCGGCAGACGCCACGCAGCGTTAATCCGGGAAAATGCGGCTATTGTACTCAACCGTGATAAGCAGACAATCAATGTTTACACAGGAGTTGCTCCAGTTCATTTAGCGAAGTCACGGTCCATGTCGGGGTAATCCCCGCCGGTAGCTCACTGCGATGGGCATTCAGCCAGCAGGTGGCCAGACCGGCGTTCATGCCGCCAAGAATATCGGATGCCGCAGTGTCGCCGACCATCAGGACGCGATCCCGCGCCGGGTTACCGGCCTGCTCCAGCGCATAGTCAAAAATGCGCGGATCCGGCTTTGCCACCCCGATCTCTTCGGAGATGACCAGTAAATCAAAATAGTCGCGAAGCCCCGTGCGCTCAAGGCGGCGCTGCTGCAGCGCGGTAAAACCGTTGGTGATGATCCCCAGCTTCACCTTCCCTTTCAGGGCATTCAGCAGAGATAAGGCACCCGGCAGCGGGGCACAAATCTCGGCCATCGCGTTCAGGAAGGCGTCGTTCAGATCGCCTGGCGCGACGCTAAGGCGGTCGGCCCAGCCCTGAAAACGCTGGTGCTGAAGCTGGAGCGCGTTAATAGTGCCGTTCTGGTAATCGACCCACAGGGGCTTATTCACGGCCTGGTAATCCTGAAAATCCTGCGCGGTAAAGGTCACGCTGTAATCGAGAAACATCCGCTGCAGGCCGCCGAAGGAATCAAACGTAAAGAGCGTTTCATCGGCATCAAAGAGTATCCAGTCCCAGTTCATTACTTACCTTCTTTATTAAAGCGGCAGCGCCATAATCAGCGCATCCTCGCGGCCGGTGGCCGTCGGGTAATAGTTGCGACGCACGGTCGCCTCGTTAAAGCCCAGGCTTTCATACAGGGCGATGGCGGCGGCGTTAGAGGCACGCACTTCCAGCCACAGGGTCAGCACATCCCGCTGCTCCAGCTCGCGGATAAGGTGCTCCAGCAGGCTGCGTCCCAGGCCCTGACGCTGAAACGCCGGATCGACGGCGATGTTAAACAGCGTGGCCTCATCCAGCACCACCTGCGTTACGGCAAACGCGGCCATCTCCTCATTGACGCTGAGCTTGAGGTTGAAATAGCGGTCGCCCTGGTTACTAAGCAGCGTTTTCTCGCTCCAGGGAAACGCATGGGCGCGGGTTTCAATCCGGTATGCCGCGGGCAAATCAGTCGTGCTGAGGGAAGAAATCATGTTCATGTGTGCAGATCTGCTGCCATAACGCGGCGCGCGCCGCCGGATTTGCTTTAAGTTCCGTCAGCGACGGCGTGGATAACTGCACGCCGTCAAGAGCCAGAGGCTCGCTGCTTCCCAGACGCCAGCTATTGCATCGGCTGCCCTGCGGCAGCATCTCTACCCGGTCCGGCGTCAGGAGCAGCACCCGATCGGCGCTCAGCGTTAAGGCGCGTAAAACGTCGCCAATCAGCGGTTCCGTTAACGACGGCGGCTCCGACGCCACCATCACCAGACGGATATGCGCGGGAAGTGAGATGGCGATTTCACCCAGCAGGGCGCCGGGTCGGCGTAGCGACCACTGCGTAATACCCAGTTGCTGTAGCTGCCAGTCTCGACGGGATGTCATAACGAAACCTTCCTTTTTATTAAGGGCGCAAATATAGCAAATCCGGCGATTGTGCGCCAACCACCGCGACAATCTCGCCGTCAAGGATGTAAGTTGCCCGACGACCGGGTTATAATCGGCGCCGTTATTTTTTGAGGATTCAATGCATGTCTGCTTTTACCCCGGCAAGTGAAGTCTTGCTGCGCCACAGTGATGATTTCGCCCAACGCCGCGTGCTGTTTGCCGGTGATATGCAGGATGACCTGCCCGCCCGTTTTGAAACGGCCGCCAGCCGTGCCCATACCCAGCAGCTGCACCACTGGCAGGTACTCGAACGCCAGATGGGCGAACACGTACGTTTCTCGCTGGCGGCGGACGCCAGCGATATTGCCGACAGTGATACGCTGGTCTATTACTGGCCGAAGAATAAGCCTGAAGCCCAGTTCCAGCTGATGAACCTGCTGTCGCTGATGCCGGTGGGCAGCGATATTTTTGTGATCGGTGAAAACCGCAGCGGCGTGCGCAGCGCGGAGCAGATGCTGGCCGACTACAGCCCGCTGACCAAAGTGGACAGCGCCCGTCGCTGTGGCCTCTATCATGGCCGTCTGGAAACACAGCCGACCTTCGATGCCGAAAGCTACTGGAACAGCTACGCGCTGGATGCGCTGACCATCAAAACGCTGCCGGGCGTGTTTAGCCGCGACGGGCTGGACGTGGGCAGTAAACTGCTGCTCTCCACCCTGACGCCGCACACCAAAGGCAAAGTGCTGGACGTCGGCTGCGGTGCGGGCGTGCTCTCTGCCGTGCTGGCCAGCCACTCGCCGAAAGTGCGTTTAACGCTTACCGACGTAAGCGCTCCGGCGATAGAAGCCAGCCGCGCAACGCTTGCCGCCAACGGTCTGGAAGGTGAAGTCTTGGCCAGCAACGTCTTCTCCGAGGTGCAGGGCCGTTTCGATATGATCATCTCCAACCCGCCGTTCCACGATGGCCTGCAGACCAGCCTTGAAGCCGCACAAACGCTGATTCGCGGCGCGGTACGTCATCTGGGCACCGGCGGCGAGCTGCGTATTGTGGCCAACGCCTTCCTTCCCTACCCGCAGGTGCTGGATGAAACCTTTGGTTTCCATGAGGTGATTGCCCAGACCGGACGCTTTAAAGTTTACCGTACGGTGCTGACTCGTCAGGCGAAACGCTAAGCCCGACGCCGGATGTCACTCTATGTCCGGCGGATGTCGCTTTTTACAGCAGTTGAAAATTCGTCCTGCAATTAACTGTTGACGTGCGGTATAAAACCACTAGAATGCGCCTCCGTGGTACCGATACTTTGATATAAGTGTCGATATGGTATGCGAAGGTGGCGGAATTGGTAGACGCGCTAGCTTCAGGTGTTAGTGTCCTTTGGATGTGGGGGTTCGAGTCCCCCCCCTCGCACCATAATCCACGAAATGTATCGCTCGCACTGTGCGAAGGTGGCGGAATTGGTAGACGCGCTAGCTTCAGGTGTTAGTGTCCTTAGGATGTGGGGGTTCGAGTCCCCCCCCTCGCACCAACGAGGCGATACAGCAGTAAAAAAGTAAGATATCTGTGCGAAGGTGGCGGAATTGGTAGACGCGCTAGCTTCAGGTGTTAGTGTCCTTAGGATGTGGGGGTTCGAGTCCCCCCCCTCGCACCAGCTTTCTTATTTTCTCTTCCCTGATTTTTCCTGTTTTATCCCAACACTCTCAGATTCATCACCACCAGCATCATTCCACCGATCAGCGCGATACCCGACGGCAGCAAAACGAAATGTCTCAGCCGACGATGATAGAGCATGGCGGGCGTCAGCACTAAACCCAGCACAATCAGAATACGCCACGCGTCCAGCGACAGTCCCGCAAAGGCCAGCACGGCGATAATGCCACCCGGCAGCAGTATTCCCCAACCGCTTCCTAATGCGCGTTGCAACATGGTTTCGTCTCTCACACTGATAATGATAACTAATATCATATGATAAGTTTTCTCATTTGTCAGCCCGCGAGCAACAACCTGCATGAAGATTATTCATCGACTGATGACAGGCTTTCATGAAGGTGATAAATTGTGCACCTCAAAAAATACATAAAGCTTTTTGCATATTTTCGCGACTGACTTTTCAGTGCGTTATTTTCATTTTCGTTTTACACCGTTTATTTCTCGATGATATTCAACGAATTTACTCATGACAGCACAATCCTGGCGCGCTCTGCGTGCCAAAAAATATCAGCTTTCCTTACGGCTATTTTTGTTTCTTAACGCGATATGCGCGCTGTTCTCACTGCTCCAGCCGCTGTACACCGCCCCATCGATGACGATCCCGCTCTGCACGATCGCCATGGGCAGCGTTGCGCTGCTGGTCTGGCACTGGAAATTTGAGCAGCAAAAAATAAGTATGTCGCTGATCTCCATTTTATTTGGCTGCCTGTGGGCGTGGCATATAACGATTAAATTTGCCCGGCTCGCGAATAATGACACCAGCTACCTGATCGTCGCGTTATTAGGGGTATTATTTATTGGCACTATTGCTTTCTCTAATAATATCAGCGCATTTGCTCTGCACTCCGCGCCGACCATCCTGGTCTGCCTGTGGCTCAGCAAAGGTGCCTACTGGACCGGGATGCTCTACTGTTTCGCCCTGCCGGTGGTGGGGATCACCATCCAGAATATTATTCAGAAGCGCTATGATAATTTTGCCCAGAGCCTGATGTACAAGCTGCTGGAGGAGCGCGAAACCTTCAGCGATCTGAGTATGCTTGACCCGTTGACCGGCCTCTATAACCGACGCGGGCTGCAGAGCCGGCTCGACACGCTGATGGCGCTGGATACCAGCAAACACTTCGTGCTGCTGCTCGATATCGATCACTTCAAGGCCTACAACGATCACTACGGCCATATGATGGGCGACCAGGCGCTGATCCGCGTCTCCGCCGCTATCCGCGACGCGGTGCGTTCACGGGATATCGTCACCCGCTACGGCGGGGAAGAGTTTATGATTATCCTGACCAATACCGACCCCATCCAGGCTCGGCTGGCGGCAGAGCGTATTCGCCAGCGCGTCTACGATCTGAAGATCCCGCATATGTTTAACCAGAGCGTGGCGACCAACGTCACCGTCAGTATCGGTATTGCGTCTCTGGCCGGTGAGGAGATGGACGGCGCGCTGGAAAAAGCCGACAAGGCTCTGTATGAAGCGAAAAATCTGGGTCGCAATAATATCCTTGCCAGCGAAGACCTCACGCTCGCCTGAAATCCGGCGATAAACGCCCGGAACGCTTTTATCTATTGCAATGATTGGTTATCATTATCATTCCAATTCTTGTTTAGTTTAGCGCTATGGCATACCGCTCCGCCCCACTTATCGACGATCTTATCTGGCGTACGCCCCTGGTTTCCCGGGACGACACGCTGGCGGACTCCGTGCGTGATGCCATTGCCGACCAGCGGGAATACCTGCTCGACTTTACGTACTTTAACGAGGCGCATCCGTCTCAGGCGCTGACCCTCGGGGAATGGTCCACCGGCACTGAGCTCCGCTCCCTGCTGGCCTGCTACTCAAACCATATCTATCGCGATAATCTCGATAAGCCGCGTGAAAACAAGCCGCTGATTTCCCTCTGGGCCCAGTGGTATATCGGTCTGATGGTGCCGCCTCTGCTGCTGGCGCTGCTTACCCAACCCACGGCGCTTGACGTCTCCCCGGAACATTTTCACGTCGAATTTCATGAGACCGGCCGCGCGGCCAAATTCTGGATTGATGTTTATCAGGACCGGACGGCGACCGCTCTGCCGCCCGAGGCCCGTATCGATACGCTGATTACCCGGGCGCTTATCCCGGTGGTGGACGCGCTGGAAGCAACCGGCGACATTAACGGCAAGCTTATCTGGAGCAACACCGGGTATCTGATCAACTGGTGTTTTGGCGAGATGAAAGCCCTGCTGGGCGATGAGAAAGTCGATACCCTGCGTCGTCGCTGCTTCTTCGAAAAGCAGCTCGCCGACGGCAGCGATAACCCGCTGTGGCGCACCGTGGTGCCGCGAGACGGCCTGCTGGTGCGGCGGACCTGCTGTCAGCGCTATCGCCTGCCGGATGTGCAGCAGTGCGGTGACTGCACCCTGAAATAAACAGAGGGCTTTCGCCCTCTGTCTTCCTGCTTACGCGACCTGATTTTCCTGTTCGGCCCGTGCGGCCTCTTCGGCTTCCTGATCGAGCAGCTGCTTCTCGTACACTTTAAAGAACGGGTAGTAAATAATGCCCGATATCACCGCCAGAATCACAACCAGAATCGCCGCCCGGAAATCCCAGCCCAGGCCCCAGGCCGCGCCTATCGGCGCCGGTGCGGTCCAGGGCACCACGGAGATCACCCGGCCAATCAGATCCATTTTCATTGCTCCCCAGGCAATCACCGCATTGACCATCGGCGCCAGCAGGAACGGAATAAAGAACACCGGGTTCATGACGATCGGCGTACCAAAAATCACCGGCTCGTTAATATTGAACACGCTGGGCACAATGCTCAGACGACCAATCGAGCGCAGGTGCGCGGAGCGGCTGCGCAGATAGCACATCACCAGCCCCATCGTAGCGCCCGAGCCGCCAATAACGATAAAGAAGGTCCAGAACACTTCCATAAAGATATGCGGCAGCGGCGTCCCTGCGGCCAGCGCGCTCTGGTTCATGCCCAGGTTGGTCAGCCAGAACATCTGCAGCATCCCGGAGACAATGGTTGCACCGTGAATCCCGGCGAACCACAGCAGGTGGCAGATCAGCACGGCAATTAATATCGCCGGCAGGGAGTCGGCGGCGGAAACCAGCGGCTTAAAGATGGACATGATCGCCTGCGGGATCAGCATATCGAACTGCGCCTGGATAAACAGGCTCAGCGGGTAGAGCGTCAGCACCACCACCAGCACCGGGATCAGTAAATCAAAAGAGTTTTTGATCATCGGCGGCACCTGATCCGGCAGGCGGATACCGATATTGTGCGCCCGCAGAAAACGCATCATCTCCACGCAGAACACCGCCACCAGAATCCCGGTAAAGATCCCGGTCCCGCCGAGGCTATGCACCGGCAGCGCGCCGTCGGTTTTCGGAGAGGCGACCAGCAGGAAGGCCATCAACGACAGCAGCGCACACATAAAGGGATCGAGCTGGTGTGATTTGACGTAGTGCTTGCCGAGGTTGTAGGCAATTGCCGAGCAGATATAGATCGACATAATGCCCATCGTCATATCAAAGGGCATCAGGATCTGGCTTTCATACTGCTTTGCCAGGTCAAGCCAGGCCCGGGCGAATCCCAGGGTCGTATCCTGGGCAAACGGCGGATAGGCGAACACCAGCAGGAACGAACCGACAATCATAAACGGCATCGCGGAGATAAAACCGTCGCGAATGGCCATCACGTGGCGCTGGGACGACACGCGTACGGCGATGGGACTGACATAGTTCTCCACAAACCGAAATATCACGTTAAACGCAGCGTGGTTAGCAGACATAGCAACACTCCTGTCGATCTATAAGGTACAGCGGCTGAGTTTGTATTCATGCTCCGGCGCGGGCAGGCTCAGAGCACGGCTCTTATTATCTGAGGCAGAGGAAAGCGTCAAAAAAGAGTATTAATCTCCGCCTCTTACACTGCAACCGGTTACTGTAACCGGTTGCATCGATTGTGAAGAGGATCGAGATTTATTAATGATTCTCATATATCCGCGCCATGCCTGTCACACTTTCACCGGACAAGCCACCCGGTTCTTTTTTTGCACAAAGATTGATCTTAGCCAGCGCCAGCAGACAGGGGCTTCGTGGTAAAACTAGCGTTTCGTGTTTCGATTTACACGTAGCGACCAGGGCAACCATGCAGGCAGAACAGACAGAGCAGCGCGCGGTGACGCGCCTGTGTATTCAGTGCGGGCTTTTTCTCTTACAGCACGGCGCGGAAAGCGCGCTGGTAGATGAACTCTCGACCCGGCTCGGGCTGGCGTTAGGCATGGATTCGGTGGAGAGCGCCATCTCCTCCAACGCCATCGTGCTGGCGACCATTAAGGATGGCCACTGCCTGACCTCAACGCGCAAAAATCAGGATCGCGGCATTAATATGCACGTCGTTACCGAGGTGCAGCATATTGTCATTATGGCGGAGCATAAGCTGCTCGATTATAAAGACGTCGAGAAACGCTTTACGCAGATTAAACCGCTGCGCTACCCGCGCTGGCTGGTCTCCCTGATGGTTGGGCTGTCCTGCGCCTGCTTCTGCCAGCTCAACAAGGGCGGCTGGGACGGGGCGTTTGTCACCTTCTGCGGCAGTACCGTTGCGATGCATATCCGCCAGCTGCTGGCCCAGCGCCATCTGCACCCGCAAATCAACTTCTGCATTACCGCCTTTGTCGCGACAACGGTCTCCGGCCTGCTTCTGCTGATGCCCACCTTTTCGGTTACGCCAACGGTGGCGATGGCCGCCAGCGTCCTGCTGCTGGTGCCCGGTTTCCCGCTGATTAACGCGGTGGCGGATATGTTTAAAGGCCATATCAATACCGGCCTGGCGCGCTGGGCGATTGCCAGCCTGCTGACGCTGGCCACCTGCGTTGGCGTGGTGATGTCGATGACCATCTGGGGGCTGCGCGGATGGGCATAATGCATTTTCTCCTCGCGCTGGCGCAGGACATGGTGCTGTCGGCGATCCCTGCCGTCGGCTTTGCGATGGTCTTTAACGTCCCGGCCCGCGCCCTGCCCTGGTGTGCGCTGCTCGGCGCGCTGGGACACGGCTCGCGAATGGTAATGATGAGCGTCGGCCTGAATATCGAGTGGTCTACCTTTATGGCGTCGATGCTGATCGGCTGTATTGGCATTCAGTGGTCGCGCTGGTATCTGGCCCATCCTAAGGTCTTTACCGTCGCGGCGGTGATCCCGATGTTTCCGGGTATCTCAGCCTACACGGCGATGATCTCGGCGGTGAAGATCAGCCATTTTGGCTATAATGAAGACCTGATGATTGCCCTGCTCAGCAACTTCCTGAAGGCGTCATCCATTGTCGGCGCCCTGTCGATCGGCCTGTCGATTCCGGGACTGTGGCTATACCGGAAACGTCCGCGGGTATGATTCATAAAAATTTAACTTGCAATTAAATCGCGCACTATCTATATTCAATTCCATGAAAACGACATCGTCTCGCACGGCCGACCAGCCGTTGCATCTGGATAATCAGCTCTGCTTTGCCCTGTACTCGGCAAACCTGGCGCTGAACAAGCTGTACCGGCAACTGCTGGCACCGCTTAACCTGACCTACCCCCAGTATCTGGTGATGCTGGTGCTGTGGGAACGGGACGATCTCACCGTTTCCGGTATTGGCGAACGCCTGTTTCTGGACTCCGCGACCCTGACGCCGCTGCTTAAACGTCTGGAAAGCGCCGGACTGCTGCTGCGCCAGCGTTCACGCCAGGATGAGCGCCAGGTGGCCGTAACCCTGACCGATGCCGGTCGGGCCTTACAGCAGCAGGCAGTCTCGATTCCTGAAGAAATCGGCTGCGCCGCCGCCTGTGACGCAAACACGATGTCGGCCCTGAAGAAAGAACTGGAATACCTGCGCGAACAGCTGCACCGCGCCTGAATCGCCTCCTGACGGAGGCATTAATGAAGCATTTAAATAGCACACTATTTTATAGCGCAAAATAGACAAACTGAGGAACCTGCCATGTCTTTAGAAAAAGTAATCTATACCGCAAAAGCCAAAGCCACCGGCGGCCGTGATGGTCGTGCCACCTCTTCCGACAACGTTCTGGACGTGAAGCTCGGCGTACCGAAAGAGATGGGCGGCATGGGTGGCGACGTCACCAACCCGGAACAGCTGTTTGCTGCGGGCTACTCCGCCTGCTTCCTCGGCGCGATGAAGTTTGTCTCCGCCCGTGACAAAATCGCTCTGCCGAAAGATGCCTTCATCGAAGGCGAAGTGGGTATCGGGCCGCTGCCGACCGGTTTTGGTATCGAAGCGAAACTGAATATTCACGTTGAAGGTATGGATGCTGCTGAAGCGAAAAAACTGGTCGATGCGGCGCACATTGTTTGCCCGTACTCTAACGCGACCCGTGGCAACATCGATGTGACCCTGAATATCATCGCCTAAGTCCTGCCTTTTATCCGGCCCCTGAGAAGGGGCCGGATACCGCCACACATTCATTCCCCCCTTCTCTCTGTGCTACTATGTGCTGATATCGCGCCCGCCGTAATCCAGTAGAGAAAGTGCTATGTCTTCCAGAGTTCTGACCACCCGCATCGCCGGTATTGATGCTTTTATCAGCGATCCTCGCGGCGTACTGAGCAACGCCGAAGGCGGCGCCGTGGCGATTTTCGCCGACAATGCCCCGGCCTTTTATGCGCTCACGCCCGAACGTCTGGCGCAGTTACTGGAAATCGAAGCCCGCCTGTCGCGTCCGGCAAGCGATGTGATGCTGGATACGCAGCTGTATGAAGAGCCTGCCGACGCGCCGGTTGCCGTTCCGATGGGCAAGTTTCCGATGTACGATGGCTGGCAGCCCGACGCCGAATTTCAGCGCCTGGCCGCGCTTTGGGGCATTGCGCTCGCCCAGCCGGTGACGCCGGAAGAGCTGGCCTCTTTTGTGGCCTACTGGCAGGCGGAAGGCAAAGTGTTCCATCATGTGCAGTGGCAGCAGAAGCTGGCGCGCAGCCTGCAGATGGGCCGTGCGGCGAACGGCGGCCAGCCGAGGCACGATGTTAATTCCCTTTCACAACCCGACAACCAGATCCCGCCGGGCTTCAGAGGTTAACGATGAAAAACGTCAGCGAGTTAATGAGCCGCCTGCAGAAGATGATGCCCGCCGGGGTTAAGCCTGCGTTTAAAACGGGTGAAGAGCTGCTGGCATGGCAAAAGGAGCAGGGCGAGATCCGCGCTGCCGCTCTGGCGCGGGAAAACCGGGCGATGAAAATGCAGCGGACGTTTAACCGCTCCGGTATTCGTCCGCTGCACCAGAACTGCTCCTTCGATAACTACCACGTTGAAAACGAAGGCCAGATGAATGCCCTGAGCAAAGCGCGCCAGTATGTGGATGCCTTTGACGGTAACATCGCCAGCTTTATCTTCTCCGGCCAGCCCGGCACCGGCAAAAACCATCTCGCGGCGGCCATCTGCAATGCGCTGCTGCTGCGCGGCAAATCGGTGCTGATTATTACCGTGGCGGATATTATGTCGGCGATGAAAGATACTTTCAGCAACCGGGAAACCAGCGAAGAGCAGCTCCTCAACGATCTCAGCTCTGTGGATCTCCTGGTGATCGATGAGATCGGCGTACAGACAGAATCCCGCTACGAGAAAGTGATCATCAACCAGATTGTCGATCGTCGCTCCTCGTCGAAACGCCCCACCGGCATGCTGACCAACCATAACGTGGCGGATATGACCAAACTGCTCGGTGAGCGGGTGATGGACCGGATGCGTCTCGGTAACAGCCTGTGGGTGAACTTCACCTGGGAAAGCTACCGTAGCCGGGTGACCGGGAAAGAGTATTGAGATTCTTCTGAGGTCGGCCGGAGGTATACTGACGCTTTCCGGCCCACGAGATCAGATGTATGAAACCAGTCAAAACGCTCCTGTGCTGCGCGATTGTCGCAGGCACGCTGCTGTCATCCACCGCCTTTGCTGCCTCCTGGCAGGAGTCGCTCTCCAGCGCCGCCAGCCAGCTCAGCAATGACAGCGCATCCTCAACCGGCCAGGGCGGCCTGTCGCTCTCTTCCCTCACCGGCCTGCTGAACGGCGGTGGTAAAGCCCTGAGCGCCGATAATATGAACAATGCCGCCGGGATCATGCAGTACTGTGCGAAGCAGAAACTGGCCTCCGTCACCAGCACGGAGAACATCAAAAACCAGGTACTGGATAAGCTGGGCCTCGGTGCACAGGAGCAGAAACAGGATACGAATTACCTGGATGGCCTGCAGGGCCTGCTGAACAGCCAGAACGGCGAACAGCTGAACCTCAGCCAGCTTGGCAGCAGCCCGCTGGCTGAGAAGGTCAAAACGAAAGCCTGCGATCTGGTCCTCAAACAGGGCGTTAAGTTCCTCTCCTGATCAATACCCCGCATTTCGCCTGCTTCTGACGGAAGCAGGCGCATAATTCTCTCTCGACAATCGACTGCGATCGCCGTCAAATTACGCCATTTCTAAACCAATTCTGAACAACAAGGCAATTTAATGACACTAAAATTGCAGCTGCGTGACATCACATTTACATTGTGATACCTGAAGCCGGGGCGTGGCCTGGCATGACTGAGGAACATCTGTGTCGGAGCTGCTGTCCATTGCCCTGTTTCTGGCTTCCGTGGTGATTTACGCCTGGAAAGCCGGACGTAATACCTGGTGGTTTGCCGCAACCCTTACGGTGCTTGGCCTGTTTGTGGTGCTGAATATCACCCTGTACGCCAGTAACTATTTTACCGGCGACGGTATCAATGACGCGGTCCTCTACACCCTGACCAACAGCCTGACCGGCGCAGGCTTCGGTAAATACCTTCTGCCCGGCGTCGGACTGGTACTGGCGCTGGTGGCGGTCTTTGCCGCGCTCGGCTGGATCCTCCGCCGTCGCCGCCATCATCCGCACCATCTGGGCTACAGCCTGGTGGCGCTGGTTCTCGCCCTGGCGTCGGTGGACGCCAGCCCGGCGTTTACCCAGATTACGGACCTGGTTAAATCCCAGACCCGCGAAGGCGATCCCGACTTTGCCGCGTTTTATCAGGAGCCGTCGAAAGCCATCCCCAATCCAAAGCTCAACCTGGTTTATATCTACGGTGAAAGCCTGGAGCGAACGTATTTCGACAACGACGCCTTTCCCGACCTGGCCCCGGAGCTCAGCACATTAAAAAATGAAGGGCTGGACTTCAGCCATACCGCCCAGCTGCCCGGCACGGATTATACGATTGCCGGGATGGTCGCCTCCCAGTGCGGCATTCCGCTATTCGCCCCTTTTGAAGGCAACGCTTCGGCCTCGGTATCCAGCTTCTTCCCGCAGAATATCTGCCTCGGCGATATCCTGAAAAACTCCGGCTACGCCAACTACTTCGTCCAGGGCGCCAACCTGCGCTTTGCCGGAAAAGACGTCTTTTTGCAGTCCCACGGCTTTGATCATTTGTACGGCGCGGAAGAGTTAAAAAGCACGGTCGCGGACCCGACCTACCGCAACGACTGGGGTTTTTATGACGACACGGTGCTGGACGCCGCCTGGCAAAAATTTGAAGAACTCTCCCGCGCCGGAGAGCGCTTCTCCCTGTTTACGCTGACGGTGGATACCCATCACCCGGACGGCTTTATCTCCCGTACCTGCAACCGCAAAGAGTATAAATTTGACGGCAAGGCCAATCAGTCCTTTAGCGCCGTCGGCTGTAGCCAGGAGCATATCGCCGCGTTTATCAATAAAATCAAAGCCTCGCCCTGGTTTAAAGATACGGTGATCGTGGTGTCGTCGGATCATCTGGCGATGAACAATACGGCGTGGAAATACCTCAATCAACAGGATCGCAGCAACCTGTTCTTTGTGATCCGCGGCGACCAGCCGCAGCAGGATACGCTGGCGGTGAAGCGCAACACCATGGATAACGGCGCCACGGTGCTGGATATCCTCGGTGGGGATAACTTTATCGGCCTGGGCCGCAGCAGCATTTCGGGGCAGTCGCTGTCCGAAGTGTTCCTCAATATGAAAGAGAAGACCCTGGCGTGGAAACCGGACATTATCCGCCTGTGGAACTTCCCGAAAGAGATGAAAGAATTCGCCGTCGATCGGGAAAAGAACATGCTGGCCTTCTCCGGTAGCCAGTTCCGCCTGCCGCTGCTGTTACGGGTGTCGGATAAACGCGTCGAGCCGCTGCCGGAAAGTGAATACTCCGCGCCGCTGCGTTTCCAGCTGGCGGATTTTGCCCCACGCGATAACTTTGTCTGGGTCGATCGCTGCTACAAAATGGCGCAGCTATGGTCACCTGAACTGGCGCTCTCCACCGACTGGTGCGTCTCCCAGGGCCAGCTCGGCGGCGAGCAGAAGGTACAGCACGTCGACAGCGCACACTGGAAAGGCAAAACCGCCTTTAAAGACACGGTGATCGACTCAGCCCGCTTCCAGCGTAACGTCGAGATGCTGAAGGTCGGCGACAACGATGTGCGCTATCAGGCCGACAGCTTTGTCTTTAACGTGGCCGGTGCGCCGGAAGAGGTGAAACAGTTCAGCGGTATCTCGCGGCCAGAAAGCTGGGGACGCTGGTCTAACGCCCAGCTTGGCGAAGCGGTGAAGATTGAGTATCGCGATCCGCTCCCGGAAAAATTCGACCTGGTCATCACCGCCAAAGCCTTTGGCCAGAACGCCGGTAAGCCGATCCCGGTCCGCGTCGGCGGCCAGGAGCAGCCCCTGACGCTCGGACATGAGGTCACCACCACCACCCTGCATTTCGATAACCCGTCGCGCAGCAATACACTCGAGATCGTTCCGCCCGCTCCGCAGGCAACCAACGAGGGCAATATCCTCGGCCACGCGCCGCGCAAACTGGGTGTAGGAATGGTCGAAATCAAGATTGTCGCTGCAGAAGGCTAATAAAAGCCTGTCGCCCGGCGGCCGAGCCGGGCGCAATTCAGAAATATAAATCTATATGCTCGCTATATACCAGATTTTTATCTCATATATTTACAAATTGTATTTATAAATATCCGCTTGTCGCATCCAGTCCTACACTGCCCCCTCCCATACTGGTGGAAAGAAACGCAGATGATGCCGACAACATTACCCTCGCCGTATCAGATCCTGATCCTCAGCGACAATTACTATCTCAACCTTGGACTTCGGCACCTGATAGGCGAACACATGACGCCTCGCCCGGATATTGCCTGGATCAAAACCCCCGGGGCCGAAAGCCTTTTACGCCTGCGCAAACAGGTGCTGGAACCCAACCCGCAGACAAAATGGATCGCCTTTGCGGAGCGCCAGCAGATAGAGAGTTTTCGCCTCTTTCTGCCCCATAAATGCGTCTGCCTTGTCCCCTCCGATCTGCCGTTAAAACAGCTTATACAGCGGTTAAAAGTCCCGGACTTCAGCCATATTGCTCCCCGGGGAACGCCGCTAACCCCCGCCGAGATGCGCGTCTGTTCACTGTTTATCAAAGGCTTCACCGTCGGGGGGATCGCCAGAATACTGAGAAAATCACCCAAAACGATTCACACCCACAAACGCAACGCAATGGACAAGTTTCACAGCCATACGCTGGTGGATTTCCACCGTAAAATCAGCCTGATGCCGCTGGAAACGTTTCAACCCTAGCATCGTCATCGTGCGATTATTAACCTGAGCATTAGCCAATCTGGATCAATGTTATCGGTAACAAATAAAACTAAAATACGGTTTTAGCCTTCAGGATGCGCCTTTCCTCTGCGAAACCACTGCGATCAGCCATGAAATACCAACTTGCCGATACGCTCATCTATAACGATGACGATGCCACGCTCACGCTCATGGACAGCGCTGAAAGCCAGCGGCTAACCGACACGGCGAACACCATCTTTAGCCTGCTGGTGAAGCACGCAGGTATGGTGGTTGAACGTGATACCTTCCTGAGTGAGGTCTGGGATCGGCGCGGGCTGCAGGGGTCGAATAACTCTCTGAACCAGTACATCAGCATTCTGCGCAAAATGCTGGCGGCCATGGTGCCGGAAACCTCATTTATCGTTACCGTGCCTAAAACCGGTTTTATGCTGAGTGCGGACCTGCGCGTTGTCCGCCTGACCCTGGCTGCCCCCGTAGCCCATGCACGTCGCGATCCCCACTGGCTGGCCCTGCTCGGCACCTTAATCACGCTGGTCGTCTGCGCCTCGCTGCTGGCCTGGAAGCAGCATAAAAATCAAAGCGATGTCTTTCTGCTTTCCCATATTGGCCGCTGCCCGGTCTACACCTTTGCGCCGCTGGCGGACGTTTTCCACGACCGGGCAATTGTCCTGGCGCAGGCCATACAGCGGGAGGGAACCTTCACCTGCAGCGGCGATGGGGTCTTCTACCTGCATATTCAGGATGCTCTGTTTTACGGCGACAGTGGCCGTCTGGTGTTGTCCCAGTGCGCCCACTCCCGGGGCCGGGCCAGCGCCTGCCGCACGCTCTATTACTACAGGTGGTGAGCACAATGACGAAAACCTCCCTGCTGATCGTCCTGCTGCTCAATCTGGGGATTATCCTGACGGCGGTGCTCTGGCATCAGCAGCAGGAGCAGCTCTCCCTTAACTGCCATGGCTATCTGAGCTTCAATGACAGCAACCAGCACAGCCAGTTTCGCTTTGAAGGCCTGGTGGTCATGCAGTTCAGCCCCGACGGCAGCGGCAGCGTTAATCTGAACGGCAATATTGCCGCCGCCGGAGAAGTCTGGCCCGTTTCACGACAGGAAAGCTTCAGCTGGCGCCACACGCAGGAACGTTTTTACGATATCGCCATCGTCAGCATCGAGCGTTTCGGCCACGATAAAGTGCCCGACGGCGTGCTGGAGAAATACGTTGCTGGGCTAATGCCAGGACAAAAGCGACAGCTAAAAATTGAGAAAACGGCGGATAATGCACTGATCCTCAGTAATTTCTATTCGCCGCTGCTGGTCTGCGCGATCTGATACTGGGGAAGTGGCAGGAGGGGTCACCCCCGGCCAAAGCCGGGGGTGAGGACATCAGAAGGTTTCCCAGTTACTGTCGCTCGCTTCTGCCGTCGCAGGCTTGCGGCTGACTGCCGGGGCCGGGGCGGCTTTGACATTGCTGGTATAGCTGCGGGATTTTGCACCCTGCTCATGCATCACGCGGAACACGGAAACCGCCTGGGTCAGGCGGCTCGCCTGCTCTTCCAGCGCCGCTGCTGCTGCTGCGGACTCTTCCACCAGGGAGGCGTTCTGCTGGGTCACACGGTCCATCTCAGAAACAGCCAGACCGACCTGGTCGATACCACGGCTCTGCTCATCGGACGCAGAGGCGATTTCGCCCATAATGTCGGTCACGCGGGTCACCGCGCTGACGATTTCATCCATGGTTTCACCGGCGCTTTCCACCAGGGTAGAACCGACATCAACCCGGCTGACGGAATCTTCGATCAGGCCTTTGATTTCGCGAGCTGCCTGGGCACTACGCTGGGCCAGGTTACGGACTTCCCCTGCCACCACGGCAAAGCCACGACCCTGCTCACCGGCACGTGCGGCTTCGACCGCGGCGTTCAGCGCCAGAATATTGGTCTGGAAGGCAATACCGTCGATCACGCTGATAATATCGGCAATTTTCTGCGAACTACCGGCGATATCACGCATGGTCTGCACCACGTTATCCACCACTTTACCGCCTTTCTGCGCGGTTTCAGAGGCGCTCAGAGCCAGATTGCTGGCCTGACGGGCGTTCTCGGCGTTCTGTTTCACGGTCGCGGTCAGCTCTTCCATGCTGGCAGCGGTCTCTTCCAGAGAAGCAGCCTGCTGCTCGGTACGGGAAGAAAGGTCGTTATTACCGGAAGAGATTTCGCTGGCGCCGCTGTAAATCGCGTTAGCACCGTTACGCACGTCGCTGACGGTACGCACCAGTTCACCCTGCATATGACGCAGGCTGTCGGCCAGCTGGCCCATTTCGTTAGTGCCTTCAACATCGATACGCTTCACCAGATCGCCACCGGCGATATGACGGATGCTGTCGATCAGACGCAGCATCGGAGCAATCAACGCTTTCTTAATGCCCAGCCAGGCAATAATAATCACCGCCAGTACGGCCAGCAGAACGCTAATCAGCACCCAGATCGCCTGAGCGTAGGAGTCGTTGTTATTCTCAACGGCCACTTCGTACAGATGGTCGTTCTGGACCAGATAGTCGTTGTACTGCTTCTCAAAACCGTCCTGATAGCTCTGGGTCGGCTGGTCGAAGAACTCATTGATTTTACCGGCACCCAGCAGCTGAATCAGCTCGGCCAGCGCACCGTGGTAGATATCGTAGTTACGTTTAATTTCCTGTGCGGCAGTCTGGCTCTGACGTGGATCGATCGGCAACGCCTGATAATCAGCCCAGTTCTTTTCCGCCGTTTTCAGGGTGGTGGTGGCGATCTGCATCAGATCCTGCACCGTTGCGCCGCTGCCAATATTGCTCTGATCCATCATATAACGGATACCGGCGCGGTTGAGGGTGTTACGGGTTTGCAGCAGGGCAACCCAGCTGGCGTTCAGCGTCGACTGCTGCTGACGGATAGTCTGAAGAACGGTGAAGTTTTCTTTGTCGTGTTTCAGCGCGTTAAAGAACAAACCGCCGGACGTGAGCTGTAAAAGACCAAAAATTCCCAGAACCAGCAGCAAGCTGGTTACAATTTTCATACGGTTTAACATTTTTTCTCTTTCCTATAGGCAGATAACAGAGTTTTCGGCCAAAACCAGGAAAACTTTATGGTAAATCATGCTACAGGGATATTTAATCTTACGACTTTTACTCCACCTGTTTACCCGCCGTTGAGGGGATTTTAATAGTGATCTCAATCACATAATTATCCCCTGAGGTCGGTAAGGACAACCGCTTAGCCAGCGGGCAAACCGCTTACCCCTCGTATTCGACCACTCACGTAACTCTCCCCCTTGCCAGCATGCGCATCTGGCATGATCGTCGGCAGCATTTTATTCAATTAACTCCTCACATACCCACGCGGCTTCGGCTGCTTATATTTGCTTATAAAGCCAGGTTTACTATGGATATTAAAAAGCTATTCAAGCACATACCCTGGATGATCATTGGGATCATCGGGGCTTTCTGCCTCTCGGTTGTCGCGCTACGTCGCGGCGAACACGTTAGCGCCCTGTGGATCGTCGTCGCGTCGGTGTCGGTCTATCTGGTTGCCTATCGCTACTACAGCCTCTACATCGCCCAGAAGGTGATGAAGCTCGACCCGACCCGTGCCACCCCAGCGGTGATCAATAACGACGGGCTTAACTACGTTCCGACCAACCGTAACGTTCTGTTCGGTCACCACTTTGCCGCTATCGCCGGTGCCGGTCCGTTGGTCGGTCCGGTTCTCGCCGCGCAGATGGGTTACCTGCCGGGTACTCTGTGGCTGCTGGCGGGCGTGGTACTGGCCGGTGCGGTACAGGACTTTATGGTGCTGTTTATCTCCTCCCGCCGTAACGGCGCCTCTCTCGGTGAAATGATTAAGGAAGAGATGGGTCGCGTACCGGGTACCATTGCCCTGTTCGGCTGCTTCCTGATTATGATCATCATCCTTGCGGTACTCGCGCTGATCGTCGTTAAGGCGCTGGCGGAAAGTCCGTGGGGTGTGTTCACCGTCTGCTCCACCGTGCCGATTGCGCTGTTTATGGGTATCTATATGCGCTATATCCGCCCGGGCCGCGTGGGTGAGATCTCGGTTATCGGTATTGTGCTGCTGGTGGCGTCCATCTGGTTCGGCGGCGTAATCGCCCATGACCCGTACTGGGGCCCGGCGCTGACCTTTAAAGACACCACCATCACCTTTGCGCTGATTGGCTACGCCTTTGTCTCTGCCCTGCTGCCGGTATGGCTGATTCTGGCACCGCGCGACTATCTGGCAACCTTCCTGAAAATCGGCGTTATCGTCGGTCTGGCGCTGGGTATTGTGATCCTCAACCCGGAACTGAAAATGCCTGCGGTCACGCAGTACATTGACGGCACCGGTCCGCTGTGGAAAGGGGCAATGTTCCCGTTCCTGTTTATCACCATCGCCTGTGGCGCCGTCTCCGGCTTCCACGCGCTGATCGCCTCCGGTACCACACCGAAACTGCTGGCCTGTGAAACCGATGCCCGCTTTATCGGCTACGGCGCAATGCTGATGGAATCCTTCGTTGCGATTATGGCGCTGGTTGCGGCTTCGATTATCGAGCCAGGCCTCTACTTCGCCATGAACACCCCGCCGGCCGGCCTGGGCATCACCATGCCTAACCTGCATGAAATGGGTGGCGAAAACGCGGCCGTGATTATGGCGCAGCTGAAAGACGTTAGTGCCCATGCGGCAGCGACCGTCAGCTCCTGGGGCTTTGTGATCTCGCCTGAGCAGATCCTGCAGACTGCGAAGGATATCGGCGAACCGTCCGTCCTGAACCGTGCCGGTGGCGCACCGACCCTGGCGGTTGGTATCGCTCACGTGTTCCATAAAGTCCTGCCGATGGCGGATATGGGCTTCTGGTACCACTTCGGTATTCTGTTCGAAGCGCTGTTTATCCTGACCGCACTGGACGCCGGTACCCGCGCAGGCCGCTTTATGCTGCAGGATCTGCTGGGCAACTTCGTTCCGTTCCTGAAGAAAACCGACTCTCTGGTTGCCGGTATCGTCGCGACCGCGGGCTGCGTAGGCCTGTGGGGCTACCTGCTGTATCAGGGCGTGGTTGATCCGCTGGGCGGCGTGAAGAGCCTGTGGCCACTGTTCGGTATCTCTAACCAGATGCTGGCTGCCGTGGCGCTGGTCCTGGGTACCGTTGTGCTGATTAAAATGCAGCGCACCAAATATATCTGGGTTACCGTGGTTCCGGCTCTGTGGCTGCTGCTCTGCACCACCTGGGCGCTGGGTCTGAAACTGTTCAGCACCAACCCGCAGCTGGAAGGCTTCTTCTATATGGCCAGCCAGTACAAAGAGAAGATTGCGACCGGCGGCAGCGAACTGACCGCACAGCAGATTGCCAACATGAACCATATCGTGGTGAACAACTACACCAACGCGGGCTTAAGCATTCTGTTCCTGATCGTGGTTTACAGCATTATCTTCTACGGGATCAAAACCTGGCTGAACGTGCGTAACAACACGACACGTTCCGATGCTGAAACACCGTATGTCCCGGTACCGGAAGGCGGCGTGAAGACCTCTTCACACCACTAATCTGGTCCCATCAGGCCCCGCTTCGGCGGGGCTTTGTTCTTATCAGGATTGAATATGTTTGGTAATTTAGGCGAAGCTAAAAAATATCTCGGTCAGGCGGCAAAGATGCTGATTGGTATTCCGGACTACGACAACTATGTTGAGCATATGAAGACCAACCATCCGGATAAGCCGTGTATGACCTATAACGAATTCTTCCGTGAGCGCCAGGAAGCGCGCTACGGCGGAGGTGGTGAAGGCGGCATACGCTGCTGTTAAAACGGAGAGACCCATGACACCGATTTCAGTCACCCTACTTACCGGTTTCCTCGGCGCGGGCAAAACGACTCTGCTTCGCCATATTCTCAACGAAGAGCACGGCTACAAAATTGCCGTTATCGAAAACGAATTCGGTGAAGTTTCCGTCGACGACCAGCTGATTGGCGACCGCGCCACCCAGATCAAAACCCTGACCAACGGCTGTATCTGCTGTAGCCGCTCTAACGAGCTGGAAGATGCGCTGCTGGATCTGCTCGACAGCCTGGATCGTGGCGAGATTGAATTCGACCGTCTGGTGATCGAGTGCACCGGCATGGCCGATCCCGGTCCGATCATTCAGACCTTTTTCTCCCATGAGATCCTCTGCCAGCGCTACCTGCTCGATGGCGTGATTGCCCTCGTCGATGCCGTCCATGCCGATGAGCAGATGAACCAGTTCACCCTCGCCCAGTCGCAGGTTGGCTACGCGGATCGCATTCTGCTGAGTAAAACCGACGTCGCGGGTGACAGTGAGAAACTGCGTGAACGTCTGGCGCGGATCAACGCCCGTGCGCCGCTCTATACGGTAAACCATGGGGACATCGATCTGGCCCTGCTGTTTAATACCAACGGGTTTATGCTGGAAGAGAACGTGCTCCCGGCCAAACCGCGTTTCCACTTTATGGCCGACAAGCAGAACGACATCACCTCCATCGTACTGCAGCTCGACTACCCGGTTGATATCAGCGACGTGTCACGGGTGATGGAAAACCTGCTGCTGGAATCCGCCGAGAAGCTGCTGCGCTATAAAGGGATGCTGTGGATCGACGGTGAACCGAACCGCCTGCTGTTCCAGGGCGTGCAGCGCCTCTACAGCGCCGACTGGGACCGCCCGTGGGGCGATGAAGCGCCGCACAGCACCCTGGTGTTTATCGGGGTTCAGCTGCCGGAAGAAGAGATTCGGGCGGCGTTTGCGGGGCTGAAGAAGTAACGCATGTTAAGTCAGGGCTGCGCAGGGCGGCCCGGCTATTTTTTGCTGAGATCGCGCAGCATCGCCTCACGCAGAATCGCATTCAGGCGCGTCTGATATCCTTTGCCCGGCTGTTTTAACCATGCCATAACGTCTGCGTCGATACGCACCGAAGCCTGGGTTTTGAGCGGGCGATAAAATTTACCGCGCACCGCCCCGGACCACTGCTCATCGCCTGTGCCAGGAATATCACTGTAATCAATTTCTTCATCCGGCTTGTTGGCCAGGGCGTTAAGTTCAGCCTCCCGTTCCGGACGGAGCACGGCAGCTTCACCGCGTTTATGTTTAACGTTGCTCATACCGTTTCTCTTTTTTTGTCCGCCTTGCATGCTCTGGCCCTCCCTGTTTGTATATACAAAAAAGAATATACAATTCATCTGAGGACGTCATTAAGCGTGAGTGGTGTGGTATCGAAAATGGAAGGCAAATTCAGAGACGGATGCAACGGGAGCAGGCGTTTGCAGGATAAGTGGAAAAAGATGTCAGCCTCCCCGGCAACACAGGGTTACCGGGGAATCAGAGAATTATTCCCGCACCACCACCAGTTTCTGGTTCACAAACTCTTTGATCCCCAGATCCGACAGCTCGCGGCCGTAGCCGGAACGTTTCACGCCGCCAAATGGTAGCTCGGCTGCGGTATCGGTCAGCCAGTTGATATAGACCATCCCGGTTTCGATCCGCGAGGCCATTTTTTTGGCACGTTCAATATCCTGACTGAATATCGCCCCGCCCAGGCCGTAGTGGGAGTCGTTAGCCAGACGTACCGCCTCGTCATCATCGTTAACCACGTAGACCTGCGCCACCGGACCGAAGAACTCTTCAAAGTACGCCGGGTTCTCCCGCGAGATCCCGGTCAGGATCGTTGGCTCAAAGAAGTTACCTTCCCGCGAGACGGGCTTGCCGCCAAGATGCAGCTTCGCGCCCTTTTTCACCGCCTCGTTGACCTGATTCGTCAGGGTTTCCAGCGCATCCTTCGAGGAGAGCGGCCCCAGGGTGGTGCTCTCATCCAGCGGATCGCCGATTTTCACCTTGCGGAAGGCGTCGGTAAATTTCTCCAGGAACTGTCCGGCCACGCGCTGATGCACAATAAAGCGCTTCGCGGCGGTACAGACCTGTCCGGCGTTATTAAGGCGCGCCTCGACGCCCGTCTCCACGGCTTTCTCCAGATCGGCGTCATCCAGCACGACAAAAACGTCATTGCCGCCCAGTTCGAGGGTCGATTTCTTAATGTGTTTCGCCGCCTGGGCGGCCACCACGCTCCCGGCTTTTTCAGACCCCGTCAGCGCCGCACCCTGAACGCGCGGGTCGGCGATAATATTCGCAACCTGATCCGAAGAGATAAACAGATTGGTCCAGGCACCTTCCGGCGCACCCGCTTCCCGCACCAGATGGGCGAAGGTTTCCGCGCAGTGCGGTACGATGCTGGCATGTTTCGCGATCACCGGATTACCGGCCGCCAGGTTTGGCGCCAGGACGCGCATCAACTGGTAGTAAGGGAAATTCCACGGCTCAACGGCCATGATCACGCCGATGGGATGATGCTCAACCCAGGCATTGCCCAGCTCGGTTTTGTAGGTCACCGGGGCCAGAAAACGCGGGGCGTTATCGGCATAGTAGCGGGCGATTTGCGCGCAGAGTTTGACCTCACCCCGGCTCTGCTCGATAAGCTTACCCATCTCCTGGCTGGCAATCTTCGCCAGCTCCTCTGACCGGCTATCGATGAGGTCCGCCAGTTTATGCAGCACCGGCAGTCGCTGGCCGAGATCCCCTTTTGCCCATTCGGAATGGTAGAGCGCATCGGCGGTTTTCAGCGCCGCCTCGACGTCTTTATCACTGTGAGCCGGATACTCTTTAATAAGTTGGTTATTGGCAGGATTCACCGTCTGGTAAGCCATATCACTGTCTCCTTTTTGCCGTATATGCGGGTTAAAAATTTTGCTTAGGGTATTAAGAGTAGTAGAGACAGCTGGCTTTAAGCGTAAAGATGGGTATATACGGAGGTTTCTGAATGTGTATGGACCAGACTGGGTGGAGAAACTGACCGGCCCCTCTTATTTCACCTGTATTTCTTTCATAAATAGACGCCAGACTCTGATAATTTACAACGTAATCGGATCCTTTCATCTCCGTACTACATCCCATAGAATGGATTTATCGAACGAGATGGCAACGTTAAAGGGAGTGATATCATGGCAGCTGGACTAAAAATGTTTTATGCCCGCCATACCGGGAAGCAGAATAAAAAAATGCATATTTCTGAGATCGCGCCAGAAGATAAGGATTATTTGATCTGCCGCTATTGCGCGACCCGAATCGTCTGGGTTGATTCTTTTAAACGTCTGGGTAAAAACATCCCTGCCTATCTGCGCCTTTGGCCGAATACCGCCCATGAACCGGGCTGCAAAAATACGATGAAATCGCTGGTCGATGCTCTTGTCGCGGAATCCACCAATATTGAGGATGCGCAGGAGGTTTTCGCAGAGGATAACGGGAACTATGTTTTCCGAATGAATGTGCTTGTCGATGCCGTACGCGAGTTGAAATCGGCTCAAAAGGATCTTGATGAAGCCGCTGAAGACAGTGAAAAAGAGCGTAAGCGAACCCACTACCAGCGAACAGAGAAAAAGCTGACCGACTATTTTAATTCCGCTGCGGGAATCGCAAAGCTGCGCGCCAGAATAGAAGATAGTGAAGATAAAGAAGAGCTTAGCAAGCTAGTCACCATCATGTTTAATAAGAAAAAAGTGAGCTGGAATGATTTTTTCTTTGATGAAAATCGCTATCCCACGCTTTTCAAAAAAGCGTCGAAAATTGATTATCCCGTCGCGATTGCGCTCACCGTCGAAAAAGAAGAAACCCCTGTAGCCAACGGCGCTTTTTTCACGGCTAAAGGCGAAACCTGCAGGGTATCCAAAGAGGATGGTGAGAAAGATTTTTTCTGCCCGGAGCTACGTTCTCACACATCTGGAACGCTGCTGAAATTTAAAGCGAAGGAAGAGGTGATTGTTGTGGGCTGGCTGAACACGAAAGAGGCGCCCTGGAAACACGGCATCACGTATAAGAATATTATTTTCTGGATTGATAACAACAAACAAATAACCCGAGTGGATTAGGTGTAATATGAATGAATGTTAATAAACTCATTCGCTACATGACTTTATTACTCCACCTTTCCAATACATTTCTATTGGATTTAATCGTTGTCACGGCTGGCACCTATTGTATTGTGGAATGCAGGGCTGCATTGTGCTGACCGTCAAAGCCCCGGAGCCAGAAGCCTCTGAAATGCTGCCGCCATTACGCCCGTTAGTCAAAAAAGACCATTCCCTGATAGGGTTTTTCCCGACATGCAGCCAGTCGCTGCGCCAGATTGCCGACGTGTGCTTCCAGCTTATGTCCGTCCGGGTCAAGAAAATAGTAAGACAAGCCCTCGCTTTTATTTTCTTTCCAGCATGTTACGCCTTCCTGATCGAGCCTGGCGATAAACGCAGTCACATCCTCCTGCGCGATGCTAAAGGCATAGTGGGTGTAGTCACTCTCCTGCGGTGACACAAAGTGCCGCGAGGCATCCACCGACAGGCAGCACCAGAGTTCACCGCAGGTCAAATACGCCCCATTATCCCAGCGCACATGCAGCTTTAGCCCCAGCAGTTGCTGATAAAAAACAATGCTGTGATCCAGCTTGCTCACCGCCAGCGTCAGATGATTCAGGTTTTTCAGCATAGTGTTTTCCGGAGGGTTTCGGGCTATGGGCTTATCAAATCAAATATTAAACGCCGGAGCCATACGTTCCTGTTCCAGCTGTGCCAGGATCTTTTGGTTACGAGGAAAAACAACGGCGCGGCGTTTTTCGATAGCAATCATGAACACTATTCTTACCAAAAAAAATAATTATGGAAATTATAGTGTTCATTTTTTCGAGGAGACAAAGTTTACGTCACTTTCTGCTGTCCTGGTTCACATTCGTCACATACGTTGGCAGATCCCAGGTTCCGCCGGCGCGAATAGAACGACACATCCCGGTCATGGCTTCCCGGCTCTGGATAAACGTTTTGCCGTCCCATACCCATTCTGCGGTAAACATGCAGTCCGCCAGCCCGCGACCTTTATGGCCCTGGGCAATCATGCCGTCGCTATATGACAGGCCCGATGTGGTGATAAGGTCAGCGTCTCCTGTTAACGCGCTGTCCATCACCCAGTAGCCATACCCTTCGTTATACGCCGCCCGCCAGCAGAGCGTGGAGAGCAGAACGTGGCGATCATCGACGGGCGTCAGGAGGATGTCATTATCTCCTGGCTGGGCAAATTCCGACGGTGATGCGAGCAGCTCGCACTCCTCATCTTTGCGCTGTGCAGTAAGCAGTTTCGGCTTCACCACCGCCATTTCCGGGGTGGTGAGCGGCCGCATCTGGAGGTCGTTGACCTTTACTCGCTGGATCACCGGAGCATCAAGTGCCGGGAACACGCCGCTTTCAGGCCTGTGCCCCTGTTTAATCAGCGCACCGGGAGAGTCAAGACGCCCCTGAGATGCATCCATCTTCAGGAAGATGGCGTTAGCCCCGCTGCCCGAGAGCACAAACGGCTTCTCACCGCCGGTAAACTCCACGCGGCCGCTGCCTTTCACCGCCGTGATCACTTTTCGCGTCTGGGCATCGGAGAGCTGCCAGCTTTCATCCTCCAGGGGTTTCAGCTCACCAGCGGACTGACCGTCGACCCACATTGTTACCTTTGTCGGCGAAGTTCCAGCTTCTGCCAGTCGCACCTGCCCCGTAACCAGCGTATTCGGCCCGGCTTCACGCGTCAGCAGTACCGAGCCGCTGGCGTCGTCTTCGGTGCTGTAGCCCGCCGCACGGCAGGCCAGGGTATTGTCGCAGACGACTTCCCAGTCCTTATGTTCGAAGGTCACGCCATATTCCTGCGCCAGCGCAGGGGCACTGAGTCCGGCAAGCAGCGCCAGGGCAGTGAAATAACCGTTTTTCATACCATTGATCCCTTATGTCAGAGCCAACAGTGTGAAGAAGTCAGAGAAGGGAGGAAAGTGCTATTTCTGGCAGGAGGAGACCTTCCCCCGCGAGGGAGAAGGTCCGGGAGGATTAGTCCAGGTTCAGCTCGCCGTAGGTTTTCACGACGCGGGAAACAATCCCGTAATCAATCGCTTCCTGCGTGTTCATCCAGTAGTTACGGTCGGTATCCTGCTTCACTTTCTCAACGGATTGGCCGGTAGCGTCGGCGATCAGGTGGTTCACGCGATCCAGCATACGGATAATTTCTCTGGCTTCGATTTCAATATCGCTGGCCTGACCGCGCACGCCGCCCAGCGGCTGATGGATCATAAAGCGCGTGTTCGGCAGCGCGTAGCGGTGCTCTTTTTTCGCCGCGAGGAAAATGGTGATCCCGGCGCTGGCTACCCAACCGGTGCCGATAATGTGCACTTCCGGGGTGATAAACTTGATCATATCGTGGATGGTGTCCGCCGCTTCGACATGACCACCCTGACTGTTGATATAGATCTTAATCGGTGCGTCGCTGATCCCCTGCAGCAGCAGAAGCTGGGTCACGACCTTCTCGGTCAGCGCCTGGTTAATTTCACCGGAGATAATGATCGAGCGGGCATCCAGCAGCTTTTGCTGCATCAACTGGCTGGCGTTGGTGGCGTCCGCGCCCTTTTTATCGTCGTCTTCTTTGCTGGTGATAAAGTGCATTCTGTGTGTCTCCATTCTGGTGATGGCGTTAAGCATAGCCCAGCGGGGTTAAAGCGGGAATAACAATATGTTATCGGCGCACGGAAAGGTGTCGTCACAGCTCAGTCATTTCTGTATCCGCGACCTCACACGTCGCTTGATAGAAATAATCGACCCCAGCGCAACGCATATCAGCATGATTCCAACGCCGGTGATAGCTTTGAAGGCCAGCCACTGAAACAGCACCAGCCCGGCGATCCCGCCGGTGAGGAATGAACCGATCGTGACGGTATGCGTCAGCAACTGACTTCTCTGGCCTTCGCTGTCGCGAGAAAAATCGCGACGCAGCATAGCCGCCAGCACAGAGGCAAATGCAATGCCTGCATCCGTCAGCGTCCCCGTGATATGCGTCGAACGAACCCGACCATTGGACAACTGAGATGACGTTGAATTGTGCACCCCCATCAGGAAACACAGTAACACGATGATTTCGCGGTTCGAGGTCGGCGAGTGGCTGTAGATTTCGTACAAAGAAATAGCGATTAACGCCAGGCCTTCGAGCATAAGCACCTGACAAAAAACAGTGCGAACGTTTTTTATCTGCCCCCAGATAACGCTCAGTCGCGAGACAACCGATCCGAAGACAAAGGCGATAATGATGGTGCCAAAGAAAATGATACTGCGAATGTCGGTTGTGGAAACTTCGCTGGACAACTGGGAGGTGTTTCCCGACATATGAGACGGGAAAAAACCAAAGGCACCAAGCGCCATGGCATTGAGGAGTCCGGCTGCGGTGGCGAGCCACAGGGCCAGTCTTCTGTCTTCGTCGTGTGACCGCGAACGCTTAAATTTTACCAGCAAATGTAACCCTCAGATAAATAAGACTGTGGGTTACATGATTACCCGCCTCAGCGCGTCAGAACATCAGATAAGGTTTAAGGGCTGGAGGTTTTCAAGCGGGAAACACACTCTCCATTGCGGTAGTGGCGAACTTCCGCTGACTGGTCGCCATCCCACAGAAAACGCACCTCTTCGTCTCCGTGGTGTTTGCTGATACGGCGGCCAAAGCTGTCATAGCGATGCTGTCCGGGGTCTCCAGCTGTCGAAGCTGGTTGCGACAGTGTCAGACCAGGCCCCGGCGACTAAATTACTCATAAACTCTGGCAGCCATCAATATATCGCCTAATACACTCCAGTTAACATCGTCAGGATATGGTTTGTTCATATTTTCATAGAAGCCCTCCATATCCTCCATCCATGAAGCCATTGCTTCCAAAAAAGATGGAAGATCATTGCTCTCCCATTTATTAGGGTTACTTTTTATTTCAGAAACCAAAGAATAAATCAACTTGATTAACTCATCTTTAGTGCTAGCAGAATTATAGCCTCTATCCATTTCATCCGCCTATTATTTACTTAATACCATTACCTAATTACAGGATAATGCTTTCACCGCCTATCCTTGTTGTCATTTTCCACATCTGATCAGCAACTTCCCTGGATGTAGCCCATTGAACAGATACATTATCCAAACCAGCTATTTTAAATGCAGCTAACTTTCGATGACCCAGAGTCTATATTTTACCTGCAGTATCCTGTAAAACCTTAATAGCAGGAAGATCAGCCGCTTTAAGAGTTCCGTTAGACAAAGCGGTAGCGTTATCCAGTACCGTATGCGCCTCTGTCTGATTTTTAATGGAGCTCTGCATGTAATGAATATCTTTAGGGTTGAGCCTACACTTTGATAACCCCAGCAGGTCGATCCATGTAATAGGATTAGGAGTGTACTGGTAATTACTCACCCCACCCAATACCCCTATCGGGTCCAGATGCGAATCCGGTCCTTCCATGGCTCATAATATCAGATTCGGTTTTAAATCACACAAAAATAAGCATCATAGTTCATATTCTACCGCCATACCTCGGTAGTTTTATCTACAGAATGGCCAAGGTAACTGTCAGTATTGAAAACAATCAACATCAGTATTTCCCACACATTACCAAGCAAACTAAGATATTCTTTCATTGCAATAAAGCATGAGATATAATATTAATTTAGCTTGCAAAACAGCAAACCAAATAAAAGGAGGATGGTAAATGACAAGAAGTGGTTTTTCCGAAGAAAGACAGATACGTGCGTTTTATACTAAAGATTTTGTCAGAGTATATCAGGCGTATTCAGACACTATTGCAGATAGCGCTTTAGAAAATGGAACATTCGTTTCACCACCTTTTAGTATGACAAGAATGACCTGGATTAAACCATCCTTTTTATGGATGATGTACCGTGCAGGATGGGGGATGAAAGACAAAGATCAAAAAAGAATTTTAGCAATTGATATATCACACAATGGCTTTAAAGAAATATTAGAACAGGGTATCACAAATCATTTCCTACCTGAAAACTACAATTCTCCTTACACTTGGAAAAATAAAATCAGAGAAAGTAATGTTGTTGTGCAATGGGATCCAGAAAGAGATATACAATTGAACAAACTAAATTATCGCACAATTCAAGTGGGACTAAGAGGTAATGCAGTCCAAAAATACGTCCAGGAATGGGTTTTAAACATTTCAGACATTACGAATCTTTCACATGACATTCATAATTTAGTGTTAAACGGTAGGATAGAAGAAGCTAATTTTAAGTTACCCAAGGAAAAACATTACGACTTCACTAACTTTTAGCAAAATACACATAGCCCTATATTACAGGGCTATTTCCATTTATAATAACCGATGTCTTTTCAATTGATTTATTGCATTATCTCTAATAACATCATTATCTGATATTGAAAGTTTAGTCAGTTTATCTATAGCCTCTGGCGTTCCAATCTCCCCTAGAGCCCATATACACTTCACTGCTAAAGCGTAACTATCATCAAAATCTAGATAGTCAAATTTTTTCACAATAGCCTTGTTAAGCGCATCAATGCTAGTCGGGGACTTTGCATCCTGTAATAAACTAGCTATATCTTCATGTTTGTAATGCCACGACTCCAACAATAAAGAATTTAATTCCTTGATTGGATACCTCACATCTTTAAAAATAAAGATCAATGTAATCCCATCTTCTAGCAAATCTGGATCTTTATTATCACTAGCCTCTATCAATAGGTTACTTATAAATTCAGACGTACTTTTCCCCTCCAAAGAAAATCGTTCCTTCAACTCATCCCCTGATATTTTTTGAGAGTAAAAACCCTCTAATAACATTGTATTATTTTCATTCATTTCAAAATCTCTGCTATTTTTGTAAATTTATCTATTCCAGCATTGAACACATCAAGAGCTTTTCCTGTACCAAGCCCAATGTTTAACTGCCCACGCTCACCTTTGAAATATGCATAAGAATTTTTCCACCCATCTTTTATGGTAGAAACAAATGGCATATCAGAAAATGCTCTTGTGATCTTAGAGTTATCTCTAACACCGATGGCCTTCAAAGCATCAGTTGTACCAGATTTCAAATCAAAACGAACTAATATTCCCTTATATCCTTCCGAAAATGCTCTAGTTGGGGAAAGGAATGTCTCCGAGGTGCCTCGTAATTTTCCGGTTTTTAGCAAATGCTTAAAGTCATCAGGATGCATCGACCTATAGTAAGTTTCAGTATTTTTTAATGGGCAACCCGCCAACCCAAAAGGATCAACCCACCCCACCGGATTATGCACATACCCGTAATTACTCTCCCCGCCCAGTACCCCTATCGGGTCCGGCGAGATATAGCAACCACCGTCCGGGTCATAATAACGAAATCGGTTATAACATAACCCACTTTCACTGTCACGGTACTGCCCGGCAAAGCCAAGGCCCGGATCGGGGCTGTCATCATTGACGGTACGGCGACCCCACAGCGTCGCCTTCGGCGGCTGCCAGCGCAGCACCCCGTCATCACCATAGAGCGCCTGTGGCGCACCGTTCTGGTCGCTGGTAACAAAGTCCGTTTCCCATTTTTCGGGGGTAATCTGCCTCTGCTGAACCAGCAGCTCCCAGCCGTTATGCACCCAGTGACGGCGGGAAACACACTCCCCATTGCGGTAGTGGCGAACTTCCGCTGGCTGGTCGCCATCCCACAGAAAACGCACCTCCTCGTCTCCGCAGCGTTTGCTGATACGGCGGCCAAAGCTGTCATAGCGATATTCCCAGCGTTTACCGTCCGGGGTCTCAAGCTGTCGAAGCTGGTTGCGGCTGTCCCAGCGGTAGTGCCAGGCCTGCCCCCGGAAACCGGGCTGCACCCGCTGTCTGTTGACCAGCCTTCCGGCCCGGTCGTAACGGTAGTGGGTATCATCCTGCTGAACCAGCCGTCCTGCCTGCCAGTCCGCCAGCCGTCCGGCATCCTGCGGCTGGCCGCTGCGGGTATAGCCATACCGCTCTTCCACCGTGGTATTGCGGTCCGGTCCCGCCGTGAACACCGACAGCACCCGTCCGCTGGTATCCAGCTCAAACCCCGTCGCCTGGCGGTTATGGCGGACAGCTTTCAGGTTCCCCGCACCATCATAGCGATACTCCCGGGTCTGGTCCGCCTGGAGTCGTCCGTCCTGCTGCTGGCCGCTACTTTCCCGGGTGAGCCAGCCCATCAGGTTATACTCTCTGGCGCGGGCAAACTCGCCTGCGCTGCGGGTTGCCTCCCGGCCCGCCGCATCCCGGGTCAGCGTCAGCGCCGCCCCGTCCGGCAGCACGACCTCCTGCAGCTCCCCGGTTTTGCTGTAGCGGTACAGGCTGGTCAGCTCTGCGTCCTCTTCGGACCACTGCAGCGTCCGGCTCACCGTGCGTGCCGTGTCGTCAAACGCACGCCGGATATGCTGTTCGTTATGCCACTCCGCCACCACCCGGTCGCGGTCGTCATACTCAAACCGGCTCTCGTTCTCTCCCGACGTCACCGCCGTCAGGCGGCCTGCGGTATCGTACTGATAATCCGTACTCTCATCACCGCTACTTTCACGCAGCAGCAGGCCGCGACCGTCATACACAAAGTGCCGGGATTCGCCTTCGCCGTTAATGACCGCAATACAGAGTCCGTCCTCATCATATTCATAGCGCGTCTGCGTCCCGGCCATATCCCGCTCGCGCACTACCTGGCCTGCCGCATCCAGCCACCACTGCCACCGGTTCCCGTCCGGGCCGATGACCGCTGTCAGCTGCTGACTCTCTTTGTCGTAGTCGTAACGCCAGCAACGTCCCTCGGCATCGGTCCGTGACACCAGCAGGTCGAACGGGCCAAACTCCTGCCGCCACAGCGCGCCGTTGCCGTCGGTATAGCTCACCAGGTTGTGATGTTTATCGTAGTGTCGCCGCTCTTCACGCTCATCCGGGCGGATCAGCTGCTCCGGAAGCTTCCAGCTCTCCCGCCGGTAACCCAGACCAAAGCGGGCGCCGTCCGGTCCCTGCAACTGCACGACCCGGTCCTGCCTGTCGTAGCGTAGCTGCTGCGTGCGACCTTCCGCATCCGTGGTGCTGAGCAGGCGCCTGCGGTGGTCGTAGTTCAGACGCGCCTGAACGTCCCCGGCCTGGTCACTGACTTCGGTCAGCAGCCCGTACCGGTTCCAGCTAAAGCGCATTTCACCGGCATCCGGGCCGGTCAGTTTTTCCGGATTACCGGCCTCGTCAAATACCCAGTCCCAGCTGCGCCCGAGCGGATCGCTGAAGCCGCACAGACGTTCATTCTCATCATAATCGTATGACCAGACCCCGCCGCTACCGTCGGTAAAGGTGGTGACCAGGCCGGACTCCTCCAGATAGCTGAACTCGACCACCCGACCGGCCGGAGAGACCTCCCGCAGCAGATTGCCGTAGTCGTCATACTCGTAGCGGGTGATATGACCGAGAGGAGATTTCGCCCAGCTCATCAGATGAAGATCGTTAAAACCATATTCGCTGCGCTGGCCCTGGCCGTCGGTCATCGCCACCCGGTCGGGTAAATAATCAAAGCGGGCAGTTAAAAAACCACCGGCACAGGTGGTATAGACACATCGTCCTTTCGCGTCATACTCATAGCGCGCCCAGGTCTTGTCATTATCATGCCAGCGGGTCAGACGCCCTGCGCGGTCATACTCGTAATACAGGTGCCAGGCGTGGATCGCATCCGCTTCGATCAGTTGGTGTTTGTCGTCCTGCGTATAGCTGGCGAGGAAGATATTCTGAGCGCCATCGCTGCGGGTAATACGCTGCAGATACTCTCCCTGCCATATCAAGGTTAGCTCGATACCGTCGCTGTGACGGACGTGGCGCAGGAAGCCCTGGCGATCGCGGATAAACTCGATGCGGTTCTCATGGGTGTCATAAATGGCCGACAGCAGTCGCCGATCGCCTTCAGGTACCGTAAAGGCACGCCAGCTGCGCGTATCCCGATTCCACAGATGGAACCCATCTTCCCGCCGCTCAAGGACAAACTCCGGATAGTGAGGGCTGAAGACCCGCTGCTGATCCTGATGGAAGGTAAAGTCGATGTCATACCCACCGGCGAGCGTAATGACAACGGTCTCCTCCAGCCCTTCCCGACTGACACAGGCCGCCTCGCTCCAGCTGTCATGCCAGCCTTTACCGGGCAGCCCCTGATGGGCCGATCCCGTGCGATACGTTCGTTCAAAGACCAGCGGCAATGTTTGTCCGAGTTCAAAATCAATGCGCTGTTCGATCACCTCCCCGCTGGCGATGTAGACGGGGTCTTTCTTGAAGGCTTTGGCGGCCTCTTTTACGCGTGCCAGGCCTTTATTTTTCATAAACGCCTTCGAGGCACATTTGGCTTTTTGCGCGGCCCGCCGGGCAATAAATGTGGCCCCTGCTCGCGCCCCTTTAACCACGGCTCGAGGGCCTTTTATAAACAGCTTGCCGAGGCCTTTGAACAACCCCCGACTGGGGGGAACCAGAAACTCCACCGCGATCAGGAGCGCTTTTTCCCACCAGCTGAATTCATCTGCGACATCCAGGCATTTCTGTTGACCGGCACCAAAGAAGACCGTCGCCGCGCCCTCTTTAATGGTCGCACCGCAGACGGCCTGGTCGTCAACACGGGCCGCCGGATGGTCGTTGACATAGACGCTATCGCTGCCCAGCGCGATAAGCTGCGGGGAGTTATGTTTGGTACAGATAACAACATCGACCTCCGCGCGCGATACCCGCTGCTTCTCGACGTACACGTTGTCAGAGCCACTGTCGACAGTGCCAAAATCCGGGGTAACGCTGTCCACCATCGCCGATACTCTGCCTGAGACGGAGGAGATCAAATCACCCGCAGCAAAGACGGCCACCGCCCCCACCACAGCAATGGCCAGCCCACCGGTTACGCCAATCAGGGCAACGGCAACCGCCGCCACGGCGGCGGCGACCAGAGCCCCGGCAATCGCTCCGGCCATCGCACCGAGAAAGCTTTTATGTTTGATTTTTTTCTTCGGCGAGGTCGGCGGCTTCCCCTGGCCGGGCGCTGGACGATCGGTGGGCGGATTAGGCCGGTTACCGGCGTGGATCGCCCCGACGCGGGCGACCCTGTTGATGATGTCGTTGAGCATCGTGACTCCTTTCAGGATGCGGCTTTAAAGGTCTCGATAATCGCCAGTAGCGCATCGCGTTGCTCATCGCGCAGTTCCCCTGCGGCGGTGATCGTAAAGGTCAGCAGCAGCTCACCGCGCACCTGCATTATCACCACCTGGTGCATAGGCCCTTCCGGTGAGCGCCAGCTGTACTCAAGGCCACGCGCGGGCTGCTGATCCAGCATCAGTTCCCAGCTGGCCCGCTCTTTGTAACCTTTAAGATGGGCGGAAAACTGCTCCAGAGTTTGCTGATAGACGGTTTCCGGCGACAGGCCGAACTCGACCGGCGTGCGGTTTACCACCAGGTTGGCGGTATCCCCCGGCATCACAAAGACATGCAGCGACTCATCGCGCCAGCCCGTCGGGATAGCAAGAGATCCTTCATTCATCTGGTACATACACTCTCCTTAGTTTAAATCGATGCGTACGCCGTTCAGCACAATGCTGTTGCCGGTGATCGAGATGTTGCCTTCGTTATCTATCGCGATATATCCCCCGGCAGTGGCAACCAGGATCCCCGCCTCCTGAGATTGAATGGCGATATCGTTTTTCACCTGTAGCGAAGCGTTGTCGTCGACAAGGGTGGTTAAGTTTTTGCTGACGGCGATAGTCTGGTCGCCCTGAACTTCAGTGACCTGGTTCTGCACTACGGAGACGGTCTGATTGCGCTGGACGATCACCGTCTGGTCCTGACCGATATTTTCGGTGTGATCGACATTGACAGAGGTACTGCGGTTATTAAGCACCACGGTGTTCATGTCCTTCTGCCCGTGGATAAAGATCTCTTCTTTACCCGCTTCATCCTCAAAGCGCAGTTCGTTAAACCCGGTCCCTTTGTGGGTCTGGGTGCGCAGGGTGGTGCGGGTTTTACCCGCCGGTAGCGGATAAGGCGCGAGATTGGTGGCATGAAAAGTGCGCCCGGTCACAATCGGCTGATCCGGGTCGCCTTCGAGGAAGCTCACCACCACTTCGTGTCCGACACGCGGGATCGCCATCATCCCGTACTGGCCGCCCGCCCAGCCCTGGCTGACGCGGACCCAGCATGAGCTCTGATCATCACTGGTGCCGTAGCGATCCCACGGAAACTGGACTTTGATCCGTCCGTACTGGTCGCAGTAGATCTCTTCTCCTGCCGGGCCGGTAACGACAGCGATCTGCGGCCCGTCGACCATCGGCTTGTGGGGTATCTGCGGTCGCCAGGTGCTGGCGGCTTTGATCACGTCAAAGCTGTTGTTCAGGGTGGTCGGCTCGCTGCCACCTTCCTCTTCCAGGGCCTGCGGCTGGCGGCCCACATGCACCACGCCCACCACCTGCCAGGCAATATTCAGCGTCAGGCTGGGATGTTCAGTCAGCAGGAAACCGTAGCCCGGGCGCAGCGCCGCGCAGTTGGATTCACCCTGGCCGGTGGCGGCATCGTTACGCAGGGCGTCAAGGCGGAACCCGGTAAAGGCTTTCCCGCTCGGATCCCGCTTAAAGCGACCGGGATAGTCGAAGTGTTCGTACTGTTCCCGCTGATGGTCCAGGCTGTTACTTATTTTTTTATGAGAAAGACCGTAGGCCGGGGTTTTAAAGCTGTAATCTTTCAGCTCCACGCCTGCGGTGCTGACCGCCTCGGCGTAGCGGAAGCGACGGACAAAGGCCCCGTGGGCAAGGCCCTGGCTGGCGAGATTAAAGAACAGCGGCTCGCCTTTTTCCAGGGCTCCGGCGTCATCAGAGAAGACCACCCGGTGTTTCCCTGCCTCGTACTCATGGAACCAGTACATGCCCTCTTCGGCCGCCAGGCGGTTGATAAAGTCGAGGTCGCTCTCCCGGTACTGAACGCAGTATTCCCGCGCCGCATGGTCATGGCGCAGGGCAAAGGCAAAATCGGTGATACCCGCTTCCTGCAGCAGGCTGCTGATAATTTCGTCCGGTTTTTTGGCCTGGAAGATGCGGGCGTTGGTGCGCAGGCTGGTACGCCAGAGGGCCGGGCGCACTTCCGCCTGATAGCGGGTGCGGCGAAAGCCGGTATCGCCCTGGGTAAAGCGGCTGACGATGCCGCTGATACGCCGCTGGAGGATGCCGTCGTACCACACCTGCAGTTCGCATGCCTGGTCGAGGATCAGACCAAAATCAATCCCCGGCTGGGGGCTGGCGAGATTAATCGACAGGGAAAAGGGCGTGTTCAGCGCTTCCCGTAGTTCAAAATCCACAACGACAAAGGTGCTCGCCGGCAGGTCGCCCAGCGTCACCGTAAACTGAAGTCCCGTAAGGTTTGCCACCGTTTATCTCCTTATATCGCGGTAAAAGAAAATCCCGGGCCGCAGCCCGGGAGCATGGCTTACGCTTCGATCGGCGCACGCCAGTCGTCAGAGCCGGAGGTGCCGGCGACGGTGTGTTCCCAGTCGATTTTGCGGTAGGCCACGGAAACTTCGATCAGCTGAGTGAAGTCAGATTTCTGCGGGTCCTGGCAGTGCGGCATCTGGCAGTCGATATCCACGATGGTCGCGTCGGTCAGGGTGGTAGAGAAGAAGTGCTCCTGCTTACCTTCCACGGAGGTGCGGTACCATTTCAGGGTGATGGTCGGCAGCATCTCGCCGGAGGCCAGGGCGTTGTACATCAGCGGAACGGCTTTGTTCAGCGCGACGGTAAATTTAAACGGTTTGTGTACGCGCTGGCCGGACGGCTGGCCGGACTGCGGGTCCGTCGGAACGGTGACCACGTGTTTAAATTCCTGGACCAGCATCTCGTCTTCGTGACCTTCGACATAGATGTTGCCGACGGAGTCGGAGGTGAAGGCACCGGCGGTAATGTTGCCCTGAGTTTTACCTTCAATACTGATATAACATGGGGTTGGCATAATATGCTCCTTGCTTGTTTTTACGTGGGTTTAACTACTCACGATGTAGAAAGCAATTTGCGTGCCAATTTTTAAGGCATTGATTTTTAACAAAATAAAAAAATAAATTAGTTTTTCAAACGACCTTTTGAGCAAGAAGTTGCGCAAACCATTCAGATTCACGGCGTTTATTGCCAAAAAAGTGATTTGTGCTGAAAGTTGAGCAAGAAGTTGCGCAGAATGCGCAGATATAGCGAAAGACAAAAAATGCTATTTCCATAGCCGATGAGGACGCCCATGCCCACACCCCGCACCGTACCGCAGACTTTCTGGCGTTCACCACGACTGCCGTGGGTGGAGCTGCGCTCGACCTGGCAAAGTCGCCAGGCCTATAAACGCCATACCCATCCACAGCTGTCGCTGGGCGCGATTGTAGAAGGCGGGACCCGCTGCGTGTGCGACGGCCAGGAGTACCTGCTGGAGCCGGGGGATCTTATTGTTATCGCCCCCGATGCGCCGCACAGCTGCAACCCGATTGCCGGACGGCCGCGCAGCTACCATATGCTGTGGCTGGACAAGGCCTGGTGCCTGTCGCATCTGCCTGAGCTGGCTGCGGGCGGGTCGCTCTCCTGCCCGCAGCCGGTCGTGCGGGATCCGCAGCGGTTTCATCAGGTCATTCAACTGGTCGAACAGCTTTATCGCGGCGAGGAACAGGCGGTAACGCAGCCGCTGATCGACCTGCTGCAGGCCCTGCCGCTACAGTCCGAACCCCTGGGCACGATGCGCAGCACCAGCCAGAAATTAAGCGAGCGCTTACTAACAAACCTCGCGGCACCGCCCACGCTGGATGCGCTGGCGGCAGAATTTTGCCTGCGCAAAGAGACGCTGATCCGCACCTTTAAGCAGGATACCGGCCTGACGCCGGGCAGTTTTCTTAATATGGCACGTATCGAGCAGGCCAGGGCGCGGCTGCGGGCGGGTGATACGCTGGCGGATGTCGGGTATCAGACCGGCTTTGCCGATCAGAGCCACTTTCATAAAACCTTTGTGAACTACACCGCCGCAACGCCGCGTCAGTATGCGACCGGAAGATCAATATCCGACAATAAATAAGCGCTCACTTACCTCAGGATGACCTCAGTCTTACTCGCTGAGGTCGTTATGGAACTGCTCTCCACGCTTTTTCCCGCCACGTTCGTGCTGCTGGCGCTTTCCCACTTTGTTGCCCTGCTGAGTCCCGGCCCCGATTTTTTTCTGCTGACCGGCTACGCCATCCGCTACCGCCTGCGCGGCAGCGTCGGGATTGCCACTGGCATTGCCGCCGGTAACGCCGTCTATATCGCGCTGGCGATCACCGGCTGGAGCGCCCTGCGCCACGCCCCGCTGCTGTTTACGCTGATCGAGCTGCTGGGCGCGGCCTGGCTGCTGTGGATTGGCTATCGTCTGATGGGTAGCCAGCCCGGCACGCTGGTGCTGGACGGGGCCGCCTCTGGGGCACCCTCCCTGAAAAAACAGTTTATGCTGGGGATCGGCTCGGCCCTGCTGAACCCGAAAAACGCGCTGTTTTATCTGGCGCTGATGACCACGCTCTCCGGCGCCAGCGTCACGCTGCTCCAGCAAACCGTCGCCGGGATCTGGATGGTTGCCGTGGTCCTGCTGTGGGATCTGCTGCTGGTTAAGGTTATCGGGCTGCAAAAGGTGCAACGCCGCCTGGCAGGCGGCGTATGGCTTATCGAGCGTGGCGCAGGCGCGGTGCTGATTGCCTTTGCCCTGTGGATGATTGTGCGGTTTGTGCTGAGGTAACGATTATCCCAGCACGCGACGTACGCAGGCCTTAAACACCTGAACCCCCAGCGCCAGCGCCTCGCGATCGAAATGCATATCCGGATGGTGCAATCCTGGCGTCAGGTTTGCGCCCAGCCCCCAGAACCCGCCCTTAACCTGCGGGCGAAGGCGCAGATAGTGGAAGAAATCCTCACTGCCCGGCGTGCTTTTCGGGTCGGTCAGTCCCTCTTCACCCAGCACTTCTACAATGGCTTCGCGGATCACTTCCGTGGCCTCGTCATCGATAATCGCCGCGGGCATCTCCTTAAGAATACGAATATCGGCGGTGGCTCCCAGGGCCGCTGCGCTGCCTTCAATGGCGCGCAGCACCCGGGTTTTCAGTTCGGCCATCCCCTCGTTTTCCGCACTGCGCAGATCCCAGCAGACCCGCGCCGTGGCCGGGATCGAGTTGGTCACGCCTGCGTCGCACAGGAAGCGGGTCGCCTTTGCGCTCCAGGTCAGAGAGGGAGAAAGGTGGAGCCCGTTTACCGCCTGTACCGCAAGCGCAGCGGCATCCAGCGCATTAATCCCCAGGTGCGGGCGTGCGGCGTGGGCAGCCTTGCCGTTAAAATCCACCTCCACGGTTGCCGATGCCGAATAGTACATGGCCGGTACCGCCTTCCCCATCGGGCACTCTTCGATGGGCCGCAGATGAAAACCGAGCAGCATATCCACATCCTCCAGCACCCCGCCGTCCGTAAGGGCGATGGCTCCGGTGCCCAGTTCTTCGGCGGGCTGAAAGAGAATTTTCAGCCGCCCTTTTTTCACCAGCCCTTCGACAGTCACCTCCTGGGCGGCCGTCAGCACAACCGACGAGTGACCATCGTGACCGCAGGTATGCCGTGCTTCCAGCCGCCCGTCGATCATATGCCCGAGTGCGTCCATATCGGCGCGCAGCGCCAGCACCGGTCCCGGCTCTCCGCTATTAAGCTCCGCCACAATGCCGGTGGTGCCGTTAACGTTACGGGTCACCTGAAAACCAGACGATACCAGCGCATCGGCGATGTAGGCGGCGGTTTTAAACTCCTCGAATCCCAGCTCCGGGATTTGATGCAGGTAATTAAAGTGCTCTAAGGTTCGCGACACGTCTTACTCCTTTTATTTTTTAGGCGAATACGCGCATGACCAGCATAGCAATCGCGGCGTTGAGGATGCTGACCGCCATCAGCAGCGGCCAGTACTTCTTCGGCACGTCGGCCACGCCCAGCAGGCGTCCCATATACTGCAGCTGGGACCCCATCAGGAAGATGGCCGGGGCGAGGATGGTAATTTGCGTAATATCCAGCGTCCCCTGGGTCAGCAGGCTCACCGCCACCCCGGTACCCGCCGAAGAGGAGAGCCAGGCCGTCAGCAGGACGGTAATGGCTTCACCGGGTAGCCCAAACAGCCCCATCAGCGGGGCACAGACATGACCGATAATCTGCATAATGCCGAGCAAATTGAGCATTTCAGCGATCACATAGGCCATCAGCACATTCGGCATCAGATTATTGATGGCGATATTAAATCCTTTCCGTGCGCCGATGACGAAAATATCAAACGGATTACCTGAAGCTTTTACTTGATTATTCATTAGCGAAATCCTTTTTATAAACCGTATTCAACGTCAAGCGCACCACTGCCGCACCGACAAACTTCAGCACGAACATTAATAACAACGGGATAATGATTGGGATGGTTAAGGAAGCAAACATCGCCGAGCCGATGGAGAAATAATTATTAATCAGCCCGGCACCGGAATATTGCCAGGCTCCCATAATGACCACATCTTTACGGTTGATTTTTTTGCTGTCGTACAGCTCTTTGGTTAACGCTGCCCCTGCATCGGTACTTTGCAGATCGGTAATCAGCGCCAGCCCGGTATAACCGGGGATCCCTAACAGCGGACGCAGCAGCGGCGTCAGCAGCTTATGCGCCGCACGGATCGCGCCATAGTGGGTAAAGATCTCCAGCAGCCCCAGCGCCAGCATCACCGTCGGCACCAGCGAGAGCGCAAAGAGGAAGCCCGCTTTAGCGCTGATCCCACCGCTGCCGAGGAAGGTATTGCTCTCCGGGGTTTTCATGGTGCCAAACCCGCCGCCAAGGGTGGTAAAATCAAACGCCCCCAGCCATGCCATCCCTTCGACTTTAAAAAAGAAGCCGGAAAACACCAGCAGTACAATGATTAATGAGATCCAGGCCCCCGGTCCCACTTTCCATTCATCATTCACTTCACTGGAGGAACCTTCCAGCATTTTATATTCACTCATACCCTATCCCCTCACATAAACCCGTCTGTCAGAATTGTTATTTAGTGAGATCTGCGCCATTTATTTTTATTTACCTGGCTGACCTCCGTGATATTACCTATCCGCAATTTTGATTATCTATAACCAACCGGGATGATAAATGCCTGCTGATGGATGTTATTGTTGACTTAAGGTCAACGGTGAAGGGAATAACGCATGTTGCATGACAAACCAGTAGGCTACCTTTATGAGGTTGGTCTCCAGGGTGGGATCCGCAGGGCCGCGGATATGCTGGGGATCAACCCGTCGGTCATTAGCCGCCAGATAGCCCAGCTTGAGCGGGCGCTACAGCTTCCGCTGCTGGAGCGCAGAGGGCGAACCGTGGTGCTGACGGAGGCGGGACGCCTGCTGGCGCAGGACCACTACGAAAGCCGACAGCGGCGCGAAAAGCTGGAAAACCATCTGAAGGATCTGCGCCATATGCGCGGCGGCAGCGTCTCACTCAGACTGGGCGGCGGGCTGGTCACTACCTTTATTGAAGAGGTGATGTGCGCCTTTGCCCGTACCTGGCCGAACGTCTTTGTCGATATTACCGTCGGCAGTATGCAGGAGATGCTTAACGATATCGCCAGCGGTGAGACGGATATGGCGCTGGCCTTTGGCCCGATAGGTACCCCGGAACTGAAGCGCCACAGCTTTCAGTGGGGACCGATTTGCGCCGTGGTCTCGCCGCTGCACCCCATCGCTGCTCTGACCACCATTACCATCCCCGCGTTGACCGACCATCGCCTGATCGCCCTCTCAGAGAGTTTTGGTCTACAGCGCCATATGAACGCGATGTTTAAAAGCGAGGGGCTGCAGTTTCACCCGGCCTATCGCTGCAACCTTTTCTCTACCGCCATGAGCCTCAGCCAGGCCGGGCTGGGTATCTCCTTTATGACAAAATATGCTGCCCGGGAAGCGATTGCCGAGGGTCTGCTGGTGGCCGTACCGCTGGCGCATCCGATCGCCAGCAGCGCCCAGTGCCATCTGCTGCGTAATTCCGATCGCCGTTTTACGCCTGCGGCGCACCATATGTGGCGACTGCTGCACAACGCCTTTCGCGATAAGCAGAGTGCGCTGACCGACTCGTAGTTGTATTCCCGTCATCCGGAGATATGCTTAAGTCATGGATAAACTTGCTGAACTTCAACGCGCCAGACGACTCGCGCTCTCGCTTCTGCTGGCGGCGGCGGCGATTTTCGTCGCCACGCTGTTCCTGCCGCCCAACTTCTGGGTGCGCGGGCTTAAGGCCATTGCCGAAGCGGCGATGGTCGGGGCGCTGGCGGACTGGTTCGCGGTCACCGCGCTGTTTCGTCGCATCCCGATCCCGTTTATCTCCCGACATACGGCGATTATTCCCCGTAATAAAGACCGTATTGGCGACAATCTTGGGCAGTTCGTGCAGGAGAAGTTCCTCGATACTCAGTCCCTGGTGGGGCTGATCCGCCGTCATGAACCGGCTCTGCTGATTGGAAACTGGTTCAGCCAACCGGACAACGCTCAGCGCGTCGGCCAGCATCTGCTGCAGGTGATGAGCGGCTTTCTCGAACTGACCGATGATTCGCGCATTCAGCTGCTGCTGAAACGTGCGGTGCATAAGGCCATTGATAAGGTCGATCTGACGCAAACCAGCGCCATGATGCTGGAAAGCATGACCCGCAATAATCGCCACCAGCGCCTGCTGGATGCGGTGATTGCCCGGCTGATTGCCCTGCTCCAGCGCGACAATACCCGCGCCTTTATTGCCCGTCAGGTGGTGCACTGGCTGGAAACCGAGCACCCACGCAAGGCAATGATCCTGCCAACTGAATGGCTCGGCGAGCACAGCGCGGAGGCGATTACCGACGCGGTGAATACCCTGCTGGACGATATTAATCACGACAGCGCCCACCAGATCCGCCAGGCCTTCGATCGCGCCGTTCGCTCGCTGATCGACGATCTTAAGCGCGATCCGCAGATGGCCGAAAAAGCCGAAGACGTGAAGAGCTACCTGAAAAATGACGAGGCGTTTAACCGCTATCTGAGCGAATTGTGGGGCGATATGCGTCGCTGGCTGAAAGAAGATATGCAAAGCGACAGCTCTCGCCTGAAGCAGCGTATTGCCGAGGCCGGGCAGTGGTTTGGTGAAACTCTGGTGGCGGACGGGGCGTTACGCGCCTCCCTGAATGCGCATCTGGAGCAGGCGGCGCATAAGGTCGCCCCGGAGTTTGCCACCTTCCTGACGCGGCATATCAGCGATACGGTCAAAAGCTGGGATACGGCGGATATGTCCCGACAAATTGAACTGAATATCGGCAAAGACCTGCAGTTTATCCGTATCAACGGCACCCTGGTCGGCGGGGCGATAGGTCTGATACTGTATCTGCTTTCGTCTATTCCGGCCCTGTTGCCGCTCTAACCTTAGCTCTCAATCACATAGCGCGTCGCCGCAAAGCGATTGAGGATCAGATGCACCAGCCAGACGAGGGTTAAGGTGACCAGCAGCGCCACGGTCACCGAGACGATACGGTAGAGATCGCTGAACACCAGATCCTGGTCCGGCTGCATATTCTGGCCGAACATAATCCCAATCGTGGTGATGCTGGAAAACCCGACCCCGGCACCCACTTTTTCCATCACGTGCAGGCGGGCGCTGTAGGCCAGGCCAAGACCAATCAGCGGCATCATCAGCACCATATGGCTGCTGTGATCGTAAACCACCAGTTGGACCAGCAGAATATAGAGACAGCCCAGCACCACGCCCACCACGCGCCACAGAGAGCTGAGCACCGCGCCGCGATAGTGCATCGGGAAGAGGATCAGGATCCCCGCCATCAGCGCCGACAGCGAATCGCTCAGGCTACAGACCTGAAACACCACAAAAATCAGCGTTGCCACCGTGCCGGAAAGCAGTGATTCGTGGCGCACGCGGGCGGCGTTTTTCTCAATCAGCGGCGGACGGGCGCGGGGTTCCACGTCCGGGATCAGATAGTGCATCAGAGCGCTCAGGCACACCGCCATCACGCTGGCTTCCATATTGGAGAACAGCAGCGTATGCCAGTCGCTGGTCGGATAGCTCATAAAATTGAGCATCACGCTCTGACAGACAACCCCCGTCGAGCCAAACAGAAACAGCGGCCCCTGGCTCATAAAGCGAAAACGCGTCACATAGAGAGCAAACACCACCAGGGTCATGATCAGCGGCCAGTGCGCCAGGTAGCCGACGATAATCACCATTTCGATGCAGTTCACCGCCGCGCTGGAGACAAACTGCTTCGCCACGTGGCGGTTAAACACCGGCACCAGCGACAGCAGCATAATCGGGTACACCACGTAGAACACCCCGTACTGGGTGTTATAGAAACTCGACACGCTCAGGGCGATCATCCCGGCAAAGACGATCCGCAGGGTCTGGCGGAAGTCATTGGCCGTGAACACCACGTTGCCGTGAGGCGTAAAGACGCGGGCGAGGGTATTAATAGACATAATCAGTAAACATATCAGTAGACATAGTGCAGCAGGCTGACCAGGTGGATCTGCAGGCCAGAGAACATGCGCGCAAAGAAGCCTTCGCTGTTATAGAGCTGTACCGTTGCCCGCGCCCCGGTCGGCAGCGGCAGTTCGAGCGGCTCATCCAGGGTGACGTGGATACGCATCCGCTGCGCATCGCGCACCCAGCGGTTGGACTGCTCCGGCTGCGACAGCTGGCCATTGACCGCGAGCTGACCGGCCAGCACCCCGGCATCCTGCCCCGTGACCCTGGCGTGGAACACTTTCCCCGGCAGGGCATCAAAGACTACCGACGCGTCGGTGCCCGGGCGGGTATGACGCAGGCTTTTCTCGCGGAAATCGGCAACGATATCAGGCGTATCGCTGACCAGGGCCAGCAGCGGCGAACCCGCGCTGGCGTAAAGTCCGGGGCTAAGCTGCATATTACTGACCGTGCCGTCCGTTTCCGCCCGTACCTCGGTCCAGCTGAGATCCAGCTGCGCCTGCTCCAGCGCATTGCGGTACTTTTGCAGGGTGACGTTGCCGCCTTCGTCCCGCTCACCGCGGGCGATGGTCAGCTGATGCAGGGTCGCCTGCAGGGAGGTGACCGACTGTTCGCTGGTCTGCCAGGCCGTGCGCACTTTATCCACGTCCTGCTGCGACACATTCTGCATCGTACTCAAACGCTGATAGCGCTCAAAGGTGGTCTTATCATTGCGGGCAGTAAGCTGCGCCGTCTGCAGATTAGCCCGGGCGGCGGCGATCTGCGCGTCCAGCTGCTGGTTGTCGAGTTCGGCCTGGCGCAGGTCGATTTTCGCGGCATCGACCCGGTTAATAAACGGCGTTTGATCCAGGGTATAGAGCAGATCGCCCTTCTTCACCTGGCGATTATTCTGCACCTGGACCCCGGCTACATAGCCGGAGATGCGGGCAGAAACCGGCGTCACCACGCGCATCACGGTGGCATCAGGCGTCAGCGGGATCCACAGATCGGCGACGATAAAATAGGCAAACATCAGCACGAACGAGGCCATACTGATCCGCACCCAGCGGGCAAACTTTTGTTCAGGAGTCATCATGATTAATTATTGTGGTTTTCTTCTTCGCGGAGTGTCCGCAAATTGCAGGCGATCTGATTCAGTGTGGTGCTGAAAACATCCAGGTTTTCAGCGCTTATATTGTGCGAAATACGGGACTGCAGGGTGGCAATGGTCTGCGCCAGCCGCTGCTGCATGGCGTGGCCCTGCGGCGTCAGCGTCAGCAGACGGATGCGCCGGTCGTAAGGCGAGACGGAGCGTAACAGATAGCCCTGAGTTTCCAGCTGATTCAGGGTGCGCGTCAGCGGCGGCAGCTCAATGCCGACCACGTCCGCCAGTTCGCTGATGGAGACATTATCCCCCAGCTGATGCAGCTGCATCATCACCATCCAGCCGGACTGAGTCAGGCCGGTATCGGTAATAGCATGGTCGATCACCGCACGCCACTGGCGGATCACCATCGCCATCCGCATCCCCATCGGTCTGCGGGAAAATTTCTCGTCTTCGCTCATCGCTGCCTCCCGGATTTCAGCGATGGGCAAAATAATACTTATCAGGGTAAGTATCAAGAAACAGGAAACTATACCGCATGGATTGCGAAATTAAGTCTAATGACTCCCAAAATGAGAAAGGAGCCTGCAGGCTCCCTTTCCATTTAACCAATATCGTTCCGGTTCAGTCCGATATCGCGCAGCTCGGCATCGCTAAGCCCTTGCAGCAGGCGACGCGTCTGACGTTGCAGCAGCCATTTTTTCCACGCCCGCCAGATCAGTACAAAGACAAAAAAGGGCTGCTTTGCCCGGTTTTCATAAAATTCCATCCGCTCTCTCCTCACCCTGTCCGATGACCTATGATTGCGGAGATCGCCCACAACAATACAGATTCAGAAATAGCTTTTGTTTGGAATACAGATCCGCTAAAACAGAGTCTGAATGGCGTAAAACGGCGCTATCTGTACTGGTTTATTAATCTGTATGGTGAAAGGAAGGGATACAGCATGACGCGTTATCAGCATCTGGCCAATATTCTGGCGGAACGTATAGAGCAGGGTCTTTATCGCCACGGTGAAAAACTGCCCTCGGTGCGCAGCCTGAGCCAGGAGCACGGCGTCAGTATCAGTACCGTGCAGCAGGCCTACCAGACGCTGGAAAATTTGCAGCTGATTACGCCCCAGCCTCGCTCCGGCTATTTTGTTGCGCCGCGTAAGGCCCAGCCGCCGGTCCCGGCGATGACGCGCCCGGTTCAGCGCCCGGTGGAGGTGACCCAGTGGGATCAGATCCTGACGCTGCTGGATGCCCGCCAGGATAAAGACGTGATCGCCTTCGGCAGCGGCTCGCCGGACGTTAATCAGCCCAGCCTGAAACCCCTGTGGCGCGAAATGAGCCGCCTGGTACAGCACCAGATCGGCGATGTCTTCAACTATGACGAACTCCCCGGCAGGCGCCTGCTCCGCGAACAAATCGCCCGCCTGATGCTCGACGGCGGAACGGTGGTCAGCGCCGAGGATCTGGTGATCACCAACGGCTGCCACGGTGCGCTGGCCCTTGCCCTGCTCGCCGTCTGCAAGCCCGGCGATATTGTGGCGGTCGAATCCCCCTCGTTCCACGGCACCATGCAGCTCCTGCGCGGCTTTGATATTAAGGCCATCGAGATCCCGACCGATTCACAAACCGGGATCAGCATCGAAGCGCTGGAGATGGCCCTGGATCAGTGGCCGATCAAAGCCGTGATCCTGGTACCCAACTGCAATAATCCGCTGGGCTTTATTATGCCGGACGAGCGCAAACGCGCGGTGCTCTCCCTCGCCCAGCGCCACGATATTGCCATCTTTGAAGATGATATTTACGGAGAGCTGGCAACCGAGTATCCGCGCCCGCGCACCATTAAATCCTGGGATATCGATGGCCGCGTGCTGCTGTGCAGCTCGTTTACCAAAACCATCGCGCCAGGGCTGCGGGTCGGCTGGATTGCGCCAGGACGCTACCTCGACCGGGTTCTGCATATGAAGTACGCCGCCAGCGGCACCAGCGTTCCGGCCACACAGCTGGCAGCGGCAGCCTTTATTCGCGACGGCCACTACCACCGCCATGTCCGGCGTATGCGGCAGATTTATCGCCACCATATGGACACTTACACCTGCTGGGTCCGTCAGTATTTCCCGTGCGGGATCTGCGTCACCCGGCCGCAGGGCGGCTTTATGCTGTGGGTTGAGCTGCCGGAAGAGGTGGATATGGTCTGCGTGGCGCGTCAGCTGTGCCGGATGAAAATCCTGCTGGCGCCGGGCTCGCTGTTTTCCGCCTCCGGTAAGTACCGTAACTGCCTGCGCCTTAACTGCGCCCTGCCGCTCACCGAGGAGAACCGCCTCGCGCTGCAAAAAATGGGCGAGGCGGTGCGGATTGCAATGGAAGAGTCGCTCTCAGAGGATCAGGGACATCTCAACGCAGCGCAGTGAGGTCTGCGCCAGCGCCGACGGATAAAGGCTCTCTTTGATGACGGTAAAGCCCTGGCGCTGATAAAAGCCTGCCGCATTTGGCGTGGCGGCCAGGGTCAGCTGCGTATACCCTCGCTCGCGGGCCTCCTGTTTGATGGCCGCGAGAATACGCCCGGCCAGCCCCTGACCGTTAAACGCAGGCAGAGTAAAAATGGCTTCCACGCTGCCTTCGGCGAGATCGAGATACCCGGTGGCAACCGGCTGGCCTGAGGGACCATCGACGACAAAGAAGGGGTTGGCCGCAACCGCATGACGGTAGCCTTCCGGCATGGCTTCCGGCGTCCAGTTGCGAATAACCGTCTCCCCGTAGCTCTCTTTACAGCCGGAACGAATCGCCTGATTACGAATTTCCCACAGCGTTTCAGCCTCTTCGGGTACTGCCCGTCTGACGTGCATGTCGCCTCTCCTTTGTGATTTGCCTTATCAGAGAGTTACCACGAACTAGCCTTTCTTGCTACCCGGTTTCAGCCCGCGATGAAATTCATGAATGCGCTTCATCGACTTGATCGTCCTCTGGGAGGTGGCGGAGGCCACGGAGAGAATGATCATCTCCAGGCACAGCAGCACCGTGCCGTGCAGAGGCAGCTTGCCCTTCTCGCCGCCGCGTGGAACGTGGATCACCACGTCCGCCTCTTTGCTGAAGCGAGAGTCCAGGGCATTGGTCAACAGGATGGTCGGAATACCGAGGCGTTTCGCTTCACGCAGGGTGGTCTGCCCTTCCCGATGGGCGGATTTCTGCGCCATCATAATCAGGACATCGCCACGCTGTAGCACGAGCAATTGCTCTGCCAGCCCGATCCCGGTCTGATTTAGCACGTTAGCCGGCATGCCGATCCGGCTGAACAGGCGGGAGGTGTATTCAGCAAGGATACCGGACGCGCCGATACCAAAAATCGCCACCTGCCGCGCCTCCACCAGCATGGCCACGGCCTGAGCGATGGCGTAGCGGTTCGGGGCAGATGAGAGCACTTCACAGGTGTGCTGATGCCCTTCCAGCACAAAATCGATCCCGGTATTCACGTCGCAGGCTAGCGCATTCACCGTGGTGGTCATCTTCTCGGCGGAGGTGACCGCTGGCCCGAACCAGTGCTCCAGGGTGTGCTTTAAATCACGCAGACCGGCAAAACCCAGCGCCTGAATGGCCCGCACCACGGTGGCATCCGAAGTGTCGGTCACGGCGGCGATCTCCATCGCGGTCTGCTCCAGTACCGCCTCGCGGTGATCGTTAATATAGCGCGCCACCGCCTGCAGCCGGGGCGACAGCGCAGGCGCTCTCACCCGGAAGCGTTCACCGTAGACGTCGACGCGGCTCTTGCTCGTTCTTGTGCTCAGCATCCGTTCCTCACAGGGTTATTTGGCCGTCGGCAGCGGCCGCCCGGCGATATGGGACTGTACCTGCGCCACCATCAGCGCCAGTGCGGCATAGGAGTTAGAGATCGCCTCATCCCGTGACAGAAGGATATAACGCCCGCTGTGGCAGGCGTTGAGGAAATCACACCAGCCCGGCAGAACCGCGTTCATCGCGTCCAGCTCATCCTGCGGCTTACCGCCGGTATCAGCGCGCCAGGTGGCAAAGACATAGTCGGCATCCAGCTCCGGCAGCCGTTCGGCGCTGACGTCGATACGCCCGCCTTCCGGAATGGCGTCAATCAGCGGCGGGAAGCGGAATCCGGCATCGCGCAGTACCCGTCCCAGAGAGTGGTAGGTATGCAGCGCGTTGATTTTGCCCTGATTCGCCTGTAAGACCGAGACGGTGATATTACGGGTATCGATGACCCGCTTAAGCTGGCTGATCTGCTCCTGGTAGCGGCGATCCAGAATCGCCAGACGCGCTTCGGTCCCTGTCAGCCGGGCCAGCTTGCTGTAGATCTGCGGCGCACCGCCATCGAGATGATCGATGCTCACCGTCGGGGCGATTTTCTCCAGCTGCTCCACCGGCGTATTGCGGTTCGGCTCGGTAATGATCAGGTCCGGTTTCATCGCGGCAACGGCTTCAATATCAATATCGGCGGTACCGATAAAGCGGATCGTCGAGTTATCAAAATCCACCCCGGTCAGCAGCGCCCCGGAACGCAGAAAATGGCTGCCGTCGGCGCGGGTGCGCCCGTGACTGGCGACCGGCGGCACACCGAGTTCGATCAGCGGAATGGTAATGTCGAGATCGTGCAGGGAGACAATACGCTGCGGATGCGCCGGGACCGTCACCGTGCGGCCCAGATCGTCGGTGAACGACTGCGTGTCTGCCGCCGCAGCACCTACGCTGAACAGCACCAGCAGAGAGAGAAGAATACGCATAGAACTCCTTAGTACCTTATAACCTGTCCCGCCGCTGCCACAGCAGGGCGAGGAAAAAGGGGCCGCCAATCAGGGAGATCACAATCCCGGCGGGTATTTGCAGCGGCGCAAAAGCCAGTCGGCCAATACTGTCGGCCAGCAGCACCAGCAGCGATCCCAGCAGCGCGCTGCCGCACAGCAGTGCGACCTGGCCACCGCGCAGCAGAAAACGCGCCATGTGCGGGGCAATCAGCCCGACAAAGCCGATGCTCCCCACGCAGGAGACGCTGGCCGCCGTCAGCAGCACCGGCGCAATAAAGCGCAGCACCGTCAGCCGGGCAAGGGAGACGCCCAGACCGGTTGCGGCCTGATTCCCCAGCAGCGCCGCGTCGGAGGCTCTGGCGGTCATTAACAACAGCACGGCGGCAGGCAGCGCCCAGCAGAACGCCACCGTCACCAGCGGCCAGCTGGCGGCATGCAGGTTGCCCGCCATCCACAGCAGGGCCGTCTGCACATCGCGCACGTCGGCGGTCGTCATAAAGACGCCAATCGCCGCCGAGAACGCCCAGGAGACGCCGATACCGATCAGCACAAAGCGCGGGCGGGAAAAATCACGGGCCAGTACCGCGACCAGCGCGGCGACCAGCAGGCCGCCCGCCATCCCGGCCAGCGGACGCCACATCAGCCCCAGCGCAGGAAACAGCAGGATCAGCACCAGCACCACCGCGCTACTGCCCTCTTTGACGCCAATCAGGCCCGGGTCGGCCAGACCGTTACGGGTGATGGACTGCATCGCCGCGCCCGCCATCCCCAGCATCGCGCCGCACAGTATCGCCATCAGCAGCCGCGGCAGGCGGATATCCCACACAATGTACTGCTGCTGCTCCGCCAGCACCTCGGGGTAAAACAGCGCCCGGCCAATCGCGGAGACCGGGATCGGCAGCGATCCCTGGGTCAGGCCGCCCAGCAGCAGTCCCGTCGCCAGCATGGCCAGCAGCCCGCCGACCCACAGCGCTTTCGGACGCAGCAGCCAGGAGCGTTCACCAAGGCGCAGGGCGCGCAGGCCGTTACGTTCCAGCAGGCGACTCATTTAAAGAACCTCGCGGCAAGCACAATAAAGACCGGCGCGCCCACCAGGGCGGTCATCACCCCGGTTGCCAGCTCCTGAGGAGCCAGCAGCGTGCGCGCCGCCAGATCGGCCAGCAGTAGCAGGACCGCACCGCCGCAGGCGGACAGCGGCAGCGCCAGACGCAGGTCGTCGGTAACCAGACGGCGAACCAGATGCGGCACCAGCAGGCCGATAAAGCCTATCGGCCCGGCAATCGACACCGCCGCCCCGCAGAGCAGCGCCACCGCCAGCAGCGACAGCAGCCGGGTGCGCGGCAGATTAACGCCCAGACCGCAGGCCACCCGATCCCCCAGCGCCAGCAGGTTGAGCGACGGCGCAACGCTTACCGCCAGCGCCAGCCCGCCGCAGGCTGCCAGGCTGGCGCTGCGCAGCATAGGCCAGTTCAGCCCGGCCAGATCGCCCGCCAGCCAGGTGCGCATCGACAGCAGCGTTTGTTCATCCAGAATTAAGATCGCGGAGGTAATCGAAGAGGCAAAGGCCGACAGGGCCACGCCGCACAGGGTGACCTTCAGCGGCGTCAGACCGGCGCGTCCGGCCCCGGCAAGCGCCAGCACCAGCGAGAACAGTAGTGCGGCACCGCCCGCAGCGATCAGCGGTCGCCCAACGGGCGTCAGGCCCAGGGCGGTGGTAGCAACGACTGCCAGAGCTGCACCCGCGTTCAGCCCGAGAATATGCGGCTCGCCAAGCGGGTTACGGATCGCCGCCTGCAGCAGCAGCCCGGCCACGCCCAGCGCGGCCCCGGTTAACAGCGCCGCCGTCAGCCGCAGCAGGCGCAGCTCAACCACCACCTTATGGTCAAAGTTGCGCGGATTGAAATCGAGCAGGGCCTGGATCACCACGCCCGGCGCAACGGTTCGTGCCCCGAAGCCAAGATGGGCTATAGCCGCCGCCAGCAGAAGGGCCAGCAAAACCAGCATGGCCGCGCCGGTCCGGCGCAGAGGTAAGCGATGCATTCCCGTCACGAGCGAGCGTCCTGGCGACGGAACGGCATAAAGAAGGGCTTGCCGGTCAGCGGATTGAGCGACATCTGGACCTCAACGTCAAACACCCGCTTGATTAGCTCAGGCGTACACTGCTGGCCTTCGTGGATCACGCCTTCGAGCTGTCCCTGACGGAGGAAAACCAGGGTATCGCCGTAGTTCACCGCAAAATTGAGATCGTGCAGAACCACGACCACCGTCCGGCCATGATGGCGGGTCAAGTCGTGCAGCAGTTCGAGGATCTCCACCTGATAGCGGAGATCGAGGAAGGTGGTCGGTTCATCCAGCAGGATCGTCGGGGTTTGCTGGGCCAGCGCCATGGCGATCCAGCAGCGCTGACGCTGACCGCCGGAAAGACTGTCTACCGGGAGATGGGCAAATTCCGCGGTGCCGGTCAGGTCGAGAGCCTGCTGTACCGCCTGCTCGTCGGCCTCCGACCACTGGCGCATCATCCCCTGCCAGGGAAAACGCCCACGAGAAACCAGCTCAAAGACCGTCAGCCCTTCCGGCAGCAGCGGAGACTGAGGCAGAATGCCGAGCTGGCGCGCCACCGCTTTGGTGGGCTGCTGATGAATCGATTTGCCGTCGAGGGTGACGCTGCCGCCCAGCGGCTTCAGCATCCGGGCGATGGTCCCCAAAAGAGTCGATTTACCACAGCCGTTCGCCCCGACCAGCACGGTCATACGTCCTTGTGGGATCGTCAGATCAATGCCGTCGATCACCACCTTGTTGTGATAGCCCGCCGACAGCTGTTGCAGAACAATCCCCTGTCCGTCGGCTCCGTTTTCCACTTGCTGTGGCATCCTGACTCCCGCGCCGCAGCAGCCAAAAAACCCGGCGCACGCTGCATCAATAATTAAATAAAAATAACTCTCATTCGCTTTGCGATATTGCCGCCTGAGGCTGTAGTAGTCAAGTTGATAAGACCCGACCGTAAAAGCGGCTAATCTCAGCCGCTACCGCAATTCACCATCGCCGATATTTTAATAATAAGCACTTTATTTTCAATATCTTAAAACCATAAAAACCCTGCTATTTCTCCGTCTTTTTCGTCGGAGCTTTGATGTAGTGATTTTTTGTTATTTTACGTTTACTACTACATTTTCTCGTGATTGAATGATTCTCAATTACACATCTGACGGCAGATTGACGGCTTAACGGATGGCGCTGCACACGGCGTGAAGTTCGGGCAATGATTTAAAAAACCTTTTCCCCGTCGCTTATCACGGGGCGTTTTTGCGGAAAACACATAAAATGGCTAAGTTAACTTCTTGTTTTTCTGGGATGAAAGGGCGTGCGCTGTTCTCGTCGCTCTTTTTAGGCGTCGCGTTTGCGCCGCTTACGCAGGCTGCGGAAAAAACCACCGATCCTCTTAAAGAGGGCGACACCCTGACGGTTATCGCCGATGCGAATGCCGACCGTCCGGCGACCTCCGGCTATCAGCCGCTGAGTTCCTCTACCGCAACCCTGACGTCGATGCCCATGCTCGATATCCCGCAGGTGGTCAATACCGTCAGCGACCGGGTACTGGAAGATCAGCACGCCACCAGCCTTGATGAAGCCCTGTATAACGTCAGCAACGTGGTACAGACCAACACCCTCGGCGGCACCCAGGACGCCTTTGTCCGCCGCGGCTTCGGCGCTAACCGCGACGGGTCGATTATGACCAACGGCCTGCGCACCGTGGTGCCACGCAGCTTTAACGCCGCTACCTCGCGCGTTGAAGTGCTGAAAGGCCCGGCCTCCACGCTTTACGGGATCCTCGATCCCGGCGGTCTGATCAACGTGGTCACCAAACGCCCGGAAACCACCTTTGGCGGCAGCATTTCTGCTACCTCCACCAGCTTCGGCGGCGGCACAGGCCAGTTTGACGTGACCGGCCCGATTGAAGGCACCCGTCTGGCGTACCGGCTGATCGGCGAATACCAGAATGAAGATTACTGGCGCAATTTCGGCAAAGAGAAAAGCACCTTTATCTCGCCGTCCCTGACCTGGTTTGGCGATAACGCCACGGTCAACGTGCTCTACAGCCATCGCAGCTACAAGACGCCGTTCGATCGCGGAACCATCTTCGATCTGACGACCAAAAAACCGGTTAACGTCAGCCGTGAAACCCGCTTTGATGAAGCGTTTAACATCACCGACGGCGAATCCGATCTGGCGCAGCTGAATGCCGAATACCGCATTAACAGCGAGTGGACCGCCCGCTTTGACTACGGCTTTAGTCAGGACAAATACGGCGATAACCAGGCCCGCGTGATGGCCTATGATTCCGCGACCGGCAACCTGACCCGCCGCGTGGACGCCACCCAGGGCTCGACCCAGCGGATGCACAGCACCCGCGCCGATCTGCAGGGGAATGTGACGATTGGCGGGTTCTATAACGAAGTTCTGACCGGGATCTCGTACGAGAATTACGATCTGCTGCGCACCGATATGATCCGCTGCAAGAACGTGAAGGGCTTTAATATCTATAACCCCTCCTACGGCAATCTGAGCGAATGTACCCAGGTTTCCGCCGCCGACAGCGATCAGACCATCAAGCAAGAGAGTTACTCCGCCTACGTTCAGGATGCGCTTTATCTGACGGATAAGTGGATTGTCGTCGCCGGGGCGCGCTACCAGTCCTATACCGAGTACGCCGGGAAGGGCCGTCCGTTTAACGTTAACACCGACAGCAAAGATGAGAAGCTGACGCCGAAATTCGGTATGGTCTACAAACTGACGCCGTCGGTCTCCCTGTTCGGCAACGTCTCTCAGACCTTTATGCCGCAATACTCCATCGCCAACTATATCGGGGATCTGCCGCCGGAAACCTCCAACGCTTACGATATCGGGGCCAAGTTTGACCTGTTCGACGGGCTGACCGCCAATATCTCCCTGTTCGATATTCATAAGCGCAACGTAATGTATAGCGAAATCGTCAACGATGAGACGGTCGCTAAAACCGCCGGGCGCGTGCGCTCACGTGGCCTGGAAGTGGATGTGGCCGGGGCGCTGACGCCGAATATGAACCTGATCGCCAGCTATAGCTACACGGCGGCGAAGGTGACGGACGACCCGAAATACGCCGGGAAGCCGATGCCGAACGTGCCGCGCCATACCGGCTCCCTGTTCCTGACCTACGACATTAACAACCTGGTTGGCAACAATACCCTGACCCTGGGCGGCGGCGGCCACGGCGTAAACCGTCGTTCGGCGACCAACGGGGCGGATTACTATCTGCCGGGCTACTTTGTGGCGGACGCCTTCGCGGCGTACAAAATGAAGCTGCAGTATCCGGTAACGCTCCAGCTGAACGTGAAGAATCTCTTCGATAAGACCTACTACACCTCGTCTATCGGCACCAACAATCTGGGCAACCAGATCGGCGATCCGCGTGAAGTGCAGTTTACGGTTAAGATGGATTTCTGACCGACAATCAATGGCCCCGCCTCCCGGCGGGGCTATACCGATGCCAGCGGCAGCACGTCGCGATGCATCAGGGTCGAACACTGCAGGGCCAGATCGCGCAGTTTCTGCTTAAGCACTTTCTTCAATTGCAGCGCCTCCCGCGACTGGGGCGTATCCCGGCGACCAATAATCATCACTTCAAACGGCAGGGGCTGATCGACGGGCAGGATCTTGAGCTGATCCGCATAGCGACAGGCGGTAAAGAGATCGACCACGCCGGTTCCGCCGCCCGCCAGCACCATATCGGCGATCACCGAATAGGTTTTGATCGACAGCGAGACTACCGGACGTAGCCCTTTGTTGCGCAGTGCCCGATGCAGCACCTGACCCAACGGATCCTGCGGCTGCATCATCAGCAAATTGTTATCGCACAGCCACTCCAGCGACACCGGGCCATTCTGCGGCGAGTCTTTCGGCACCACCGCCACCATGCTGGACTGAAACAGCGGCTCCGCCAGCAGATCCGCCGGGACCTGCTGACCAAATACCAGGGCAAAATCGAGCTCGCGCTGAAGGATATTCTGGCACAGGGTGCTGAAATGCTCGGTCACCAGCTCGACGTTGACGCTGCGCGCCTGCTGATGAAACGCCACCAGCGCGGGGGCAACAATCATCTGACCAAAGGCGTGGGCCGCTCCGAGCCGTACCCGCTGCTCCTGCGCCCGGCGGATATTTTCCGTCAGGGCCGTAATCGCCTGCAGGCGGGCGTAGAGATCGTCCACCATCGGCATCAGCCGGGTCGCCTCTTCGGTCACCGTCATCCCCTGAGTGCCGCGTTCAAACAGGGCGAAGCCGAGCTGCTGCTCGGCGTGGCTCAGCACCCGACTGACGTTGGGCTGGGACACGTTCAGCGCCCGGGCGGCAGCGCTGATGGTGCCGGTCTGAACAATGGCCTGAAATACTTCGATATGGCGTAAACGCATAGCGTCATCCTTGCATAACGCCGCCCGCAGGATGCCGGACGGGGATCGGCAAAAAGCTATGCAATAATCTCGCCACCCGCGTGTATCGCGGGTTTCTGCGGTCCGGGCGTCACCTGCCCGCCCGAACAGGGTGCGCCTGCACCATCCCCGTGCACTTAACGGTAGATCGCCACCACGGGCTTGTCGTCGGCATAGCCATAGCCGCGATACATCCCCTCGCTGTTAAACGGCAGGGCGATATTGCCCTGCCCGTCGACGGCAATCAGCCCGCCGCTGCCGCCAAGCGAAGTGATTTTTTCCATCACCACCCGGTCAGCGGCCTTCTCCAGGCTCAGGCCGCCGTACTCCATCATCGCCGCCACATCGTAGGCGGCAAGCGTACGCATAAACGTCTCCCCGGTGCCGGTACAGGAGACGGCCACGGTGCGGTTGCTGGCATAGCAGCCCGCGCCGAGTATCGGCGAATCCCCGACCCTGCCAACCTGTTTGTTGGTCATGCCGCCGGTCGAGGTGGCGGCGGCAAGGTTGCCCTCAGCATCCAGCGCCACGGCCCCGACGGTGCCAAATTTGCGCTCGGGATCGAGGGGCGCATCGTGATCGAGCAACACCTTCCCCGCGCCCTGCTGCGCCGCCAGCAGCTGCTGATAGCGCTCGTCGGTGGAGAAATAGTCCGGCTCGACCATCTCCAGCCCCTGTTCACGGGCCAGCGCCTCCGCACCTGCGGCGGTAAACATGATATGCGCGCTATGCTCCATCACTTTGCGGGCGGCCTGAATCGGGTGACGAATACGCTGCACACCGACCACAGACCCCGCCTCCAGCGTCCGGCCATCCATAATGCTGGCATCCAGTTCGTGCGTGCCCTGATGGGTAAACACGGCCCCGCGCCCGGCGTTAAACAGCGGGCAATCCTCCAGCATGGTTACCGCCTCCGTCACCACATCCAGCGCCGATGCCCCGGCTGTCAGTAGACGCTGGCCCTGGCAAATAATGTCCTGCAGGGCCGCAAGATAGCGCAGTTCTTTCTCCGGGCTCATCGCCTGACGCGTTAATGCTCCTGCGCCGCCGTGAATAACAATAACGGGTTTCATAATGTTCCATGAATAATGTTTTAGGTGATTAACATCATATTCAGTAAAAACAAAAAATGTGAAGCCTGAAATCGTGTTATTTTCATAACTCGCAGATTTTAAAGTAATTTATTGGGTAAATAATTAAATAAAAACGTATTCACAGCATAAATTTCTTATCGCTGAATATGGCTATAACGTCAGGTTATACCCCTGCGACATTTTTGAATTTGTTTTTGTGGATGAAAAATGGAATTTTCAAAATAACTCTATGACCGACTGGATTGGGATAAACCATGATCATACCTCAGCCTTATTTATTATTTCTCGGCGATGTCACCGACCCTCTAGCGGCGAAAACCGCGCGGGGCATTAGCGTATGGCGTCCGGAGCAGTGCATTGGTGAAATGCGCCTGCCGGGCGGCACCGTGTCGCTGGGCCTCGACGAGCTGGATATCGCCACCGCCAGAGCTCGCGGGGCGCAGACCCTGGTGCTGGGCACCGCCAACGCCGGAGGTTTTCTGCCGGAACACTGGAAAGGCACGGTGCGCGCCGCCATTGAGGCAGGCATGAACGTCGCCAGCGGCCTGCACTACCGACTGGCCGACGATGCAGAGCTCAGCGCCCTCGCAGCGGAAAAAGGCGTCGAACTGTTCGACATCCGCCATATGCGCCCGGAACTGCAGGTCGGCAGCGGCAAAAAACGCAGCGGCAAGCGCCTGCTCACCGTCGGCACCGACTGCTCGGTGGGCAAGATGTACACCTCCCTGGCGCTGGAAGCGGCAATGCGCGAGATCGGTCTGAAGGCCGACTTCCGTGCCACCGGGCAAACCGGGATCCTGGTCGCCGGGGAAGGGATCGCCATTGATGCGGTGATCGCCGACTTTATCGCCGGGGCCGCCGAATACCTCTCTCCGGCTAACGAGGATGACCACTGGGATATCGTCGAAGGCCAGGGCTCTCTTTTCCATCCGTCCTACGCGGGCGTCAGCACCGGGCTTATCCACGGCGCCCAGCCCCAGTGGCTGCTGATGTGTCATGAAATGGGCCGTCCGCATATGCGTCACCTGCCCCACCAGCCAATGGTGAGCCTTGAGGAGTGCGTGGAGGCGAATATGCGGGTGGCGAAAGTGACCAGCGAGCGAGTTGAGCTGGCCGGTTTCGCCATCAACTCGTCCAACTACGGCGAGCAGGAAGCCCGCGACTATCTGGCAACGATTAGCGCCCAGTTTGGCGTTCCGGCCACCGATCCGGTGCGCTTCGGCATCGCCGACATCGCATTGCGCCTGAAGGAGCACGGATAAGATGCGGGATATGCAGGTCGAGATCCTTGCCCTGCCGCTGGCGCGTCCCTTTGCCATCGCCCGTGGCACCCGCACCGCCGTGACCGTGGTGCGGGTCACCCTGGAGCAGGATGGCTTTATCGGGCTGAGCGAATGCACGCCCACGCCGCGCTACGGCGAATCGCCGGAATCCGTCGCCGCCCAGCTCCAGTCGGCCAAAACGGCTATTGAAGAAGGGACCAGCCGCGAAGCGCTCCAGCAGCTAATGCCCGCCGGTGCCGCCCGCAACGCACTGGACTGCGCCCTGTGGCGGCTGGAGTGCGCCCTCGCGGGCCAGACGCTCTGGCAGCGGCTGGCGCTCCCGGCACCGACATCAACGGTGACCGCAGAAACGCTTAGCCTCGACGGTCTGGAGAATATGGCCGCCGCCGCCGGAGACGCGGCCGCACGCGGGGCGATCCTGCTGAAGATCAAACTCAACCATGAGCAGATCCTCGACAAGGTCGCCGCCATTCGCGCCGCGGCTCCCGAGGCGCAGCTGATTATCGACGCCAACGAGGCCTGGGGTGGGCTCGATCTTCCCCCGCTGTTTCAGGCGCTGCAGCAGTACGACGTGGCGATGATCGAGCAGCCGCTGCCCGCCGGAGAAGACAGGCCGCTGGCCGATTTCCCGCACCCGATCCCGGTCTGCGCCGACGAGAGCTGCCATACCCGCGAGGATATTGCCGCCCTGCAGGATCGCTACGAGATGATCAATATCAAGCTCGATAAGTGCGGCGGCCTGACGGAAGCGCTGCAGATGGTGGAAGCGGCCAGAGCGTGCGGCATGCGCCTGATGGTCGGCTGCATGCTGGGCTCGTCCCTGGCGATGGAGGCCGCCCTGCCGGTGGCCGTCTTTGCCGAGCATGTCGATCTCGACGGCCCCATCTGGCTGGCCGCCGACAGTTCCCCTTTTCTGACGTACTCACAAGGCCAGATCTGGCTGTAACCCAACGAGGAAATCCTATGACGGACGCCGATTCCGAAAATACGCCCGTGCTGTCGATCCGCCATCTGGACGTCAGCTTTCACGGACGCAGCGGCACCAGCCAGGCGCTAAAAGGCGTCTCGCTGGATATTCACGCCGGGGAAGTGGTGGCGGTGGTCGGCGAAAGCGGCTCCGGAAAATCCGTGACCTCGTTAGCGGTAATGGGGCTGCTGGCCGACTCGGCCTCTATTAATGGCGGTGAGATCCTCTGGCAGTCGCGCCAGGGCACTCAACAGGATCTGCTCACCCTGTCGGAAGAGCAGCGCCGTCAGCAGCGGGGCCGGGAGATCGCCATGATCTTCCAGGAGCCGATGACCTCCCTGAACCCGGTCCTGAAGGTAGGGGATCAGCTGACGGAAGCCCTGCTCGATCATCGTCTCTGTTCACGTAAGGTGGCTCAGGATCGCGCCCGCGAGCTGCTGCGCCAGGTGAAGATCGCCGATATCGATCGCGTCATGGAGAGCTACCCGCACTCCCTTTCCGGCGGAATGCGCCAGCGGGTGATGATCGCCCAGGCCCTGGCCTGCGAGCCGCGCCTGCTGATCGCCGATGAACCCACTACCGCCCTGGATGTGACCGTCCAGGCGCGCATTCTGCAGATCCTGAAAAACCTGCAGCAGCAGTCGGCTATGTCGGTGCTGTTTATCACCCACGATATGGGCGTGGTGGCGGAAGTGGCCGATCGGGTGGTGGTGATGCTGCGCGGGGAAGTCGTGGAGCAGGGCCGCGTGGAGGACGTTTTTCATCGCCCGCAGCATGAGTACACCCGGGCGCTGCTGGCGGCGGTGCCGAAGCTCGGCGATATGAAAGAAACCCGCTGGCCGGAGCGTTTTCCCCTGCCCGGCCAGGCGCAGCAGCAGGGCAGCCAGCAGACCGCCCGCTACGATGAAAAACCCCTGCTGGACGTACGCGGCCTGAAGGTTTACTACCCGGTGCGCAGCGGTATTTTCTCGGCCCTGACCCACCATGTCCACGCCGTGGAGCAGATCGATTTTACCCTCTGGCCGGGCGAAACCCTGGCCATCGTCGGCGAGAGTGGCTGCGGCAAATCCACCACCGGCCGCGCCCTGATGCGCCTGCTGAAAAGCGAGGCTGAAAGTATCTGGTTCGAGGGTAAAGAGATTGCCAACCTCAGCAGCGCTGATTTTCAGCCCCTGCGTCGTGAAATTCAGATGGTCTTCCAGGATCCATACGCCTCCCTGAACCCGCGCCTGACCGTCGGGTTTACCATTGCCGAACCGCTGCTGCTGCACGGTCTGGTCGCCTCGCTGGAGGAAGCCACGCCGCAGGTCGACGCCCTGTTGAAAAGCGTGGGCCTGCAGCCGGAACATGCCCGCCGCTACCCGCATGAATTTTCCGGCGGCCAGCGTCAGCGTATCGCCATCGCCCGCGCCATGGCTCTGAAGCCGAAAATTATTATTGCCGACGAGGCGGTATCCGCCCTGGACGTGTCGATTCAGGCCCAGGTGATCAACCTGATGATGGATCTGCAGCAGAAGACCGGCGTGGCGTGGATTTTTATCTCCCACGATATGGCGGTCGTGGAGCGTATCGCCAACCGCGTGGCGGTGATGTACCTCGGCCAGATTGTGGAAACCGGCCCGCGCCAGGCGGTATTTAATCATCCCGCCCATCCCTATACCCGCCGCCTGTTGGCCTCGGTGCCGGTGGCGGACCCGACGCAGCGCCCGGAGCGTCAGTTCGAAGACCATGAGCCGCCCTCGCCGCTGCGCAAAATCAGAGAGGTGGTCACAAAACCCCCCTACCGTCAGGTGGGCCCGGAACACTGGGTCATCGACGGCGCTTTCTCTTTTCCTTCATCCTTTTCGCATCAGGAGACGACATGAAACATTTTCGCCGCAGTTCTCTCGCCCTCGGGCTGTCCCTGTGTCTGGCGGCTGTCGCCCACGCTCAGGATCTGCGTATTTCTATGTATGCCGATATTACCGGGCTGGATCCGCACGACACCTCGGATAACGTCAGCTATTCCGTGCAAAGCGGCATGTTCGAGCGACTGTTTCAGTTCGATCCGACCATGAAGCTGACGCCGTGGCTGGCAACGGGTTTTACGAACAATGACACCGCCACCGAATTCACGCTCACCCTGCGCCAGGGCGTGACCTTCCAGGACGGCACGCCTTTCGATGCCGAAGCGGTAAAAGCCAACCTTGATCGTCTGGCGGATCAGTCCAAAGGCCTGAAGCGCAACAGCCTGTATAACATGATCGAGACGGTCACCGTGCTGGCACCGGATCGGGTGAAGATCGCCCTCAACCGCCCGTTTGGCGCGTTTATTAACACCCTCGCCCACCCGTCGGCGGTGATGTGGAGCCCGGCGGTGCTGAAACAGTATCCACAGGAATCCCAGCTGCGTCTGCACCCGGTCGGCACCGGCCCGTTTAAATTTGTCGGCTGGCAGCCGGGCAAAGAAGTGCGCTTCACCAAATACGAAAACTACTGGAATAAAGGCTGGCCGAAGGTCGATAACGTCACCTTTACCCCCAGCCCGGAAGATGCGACCCGCGTCGCCTCGCTGCGATCGGGCCAGGTGGATGCGATCTATCCCCTGCCGTCGGATCTGGTCAATAGTGTCCAGGGCGACAGCAAGCTGAGTATTCAGCGCGATCCCAGCATCTATCTCTACTATATGGCGGTGAACACCGGCAATAAGACCCTCGCCGACGTCCGCGTGCGCCAGGCCCTGAACTACGCCGTTGACCGCGATCTGTGGCTGAAGGTGGTGTTTGCCGGTATGGGCACTCCGGCGACCTCGGCGATCCCGGAGCGGGTGCAGTTCTATCAGAAGCAGGCGGAGCCGCACTACAGCTACGATCCGGCCAAAGCCAAAGCGCTACTGGCAGAAGCGGGACATCCGAACGGGATCGATCTGAAGCTGTGGAGCACCAACGCCACCGCCAGCGTGCGGGCGGCCCAGTTCCTGAAAGCGCAGCTGGCCACCGCGGGTATTCGCGTGACGGTCACGCCAATGGATTCCGGGACCCGCAACAGCAAGCTGTGGAGCGTCAGCGACCCGCAAAAGGCCGAGTTTGATCTCTACTACGGCGGCTGGTCCACCTCGACCGGGGATGCGGACTGGGCCATGCGCCCGCTGTTCGCCACCGAATCCTGGGTGCCGAAATCCTATAACGCCTCCTACTTCAGCGATCCGGCGGTCGATAAAGCCATTGCCGACGGACTGGCGACGGCGGACCCGGAGAAGCGCGCAGCCGCCTACGCGACCGCCCAGCAGCTGCTGTGGAAAGCCTCGCCGGTTACCTTCCTCGGCACCCCGGATAACCTGGTCGGCAAGCGCAAAAACCTGACCGGCGTCTCGATGCTGCCGGACGGCAACCTGCTCTATACCCAGGCCGAATTTAAATAAGACCTTATGCCGCGATCGGCCCCGATCGCGGCATCCGTAACAGGATAGAAACCACCATGGTGACTTACATTATCCGACGCCTTCTGGAAATGATCCCGGTACTGCTGGTGGTCTCATTGCTGGTGTTTGGCTTTATTAAATTACTCCCCGGCGATCCGGCGATGATCTATGCCGGGCCGGACGCGAGCCGGGAGGCGATCGACGCCGCCCGGGAACATCTTGGCCTCAACGATCCGCTGCCTCAGCAGTATGTTAACTGGCTGGCGGGACTGTTTCGCGGCGATCTTGGCGTGACCTTCCGCACCCAGCAGCCGGTCGTCGAGGTGATCCGTCAGGGCTTTATGCCGACCTTCTGGCTGGCGCTGGCCGGGTTTTCCTGGTCGGTGGTGCTGGGCCTGGGCGTGGGCGTGATCTCTGCGCTAAAGCGCGGAAAGTGGCTCGACTGGCTGTTGATGAGCAGCGCCGTTGGCGGCATCTCAATGCCGACATTCTGGCTGGGGCTGCTGCTGATCCAGTTTGTGGCGATGCCCTTCGGCATTTTTTCCGTCGGCGGCTTCCATCAGCCTGCGGATATCATCCTGCCCGCCCTCACCCTCGGTGCCAGCGTGGCGGCGGTGATGGCGCGCTTTACCCGCTCTTCCTTCCTTGAGGTTTCGCAGGAAGATTATGTGCGCACCGCCCGCTCTAAAGGGCTGCGCGGTCGGCTGGTGGTGTGGAAGCATATTATGCGTAACGCGCTGATCCCGGTGATCACCATGCTCGGTCTGCAGTTCGGCTTTCTGCTCGGCGGCTCGATTGTGGTGGAGAGCGTCTTTAACTGGCCGGGTCTGGGCTGGCTGCTGATCGAGTCGATCAAAACCCAGGATCAGCCGGTGATCCAGGCCCTGGTGATGCTGTTCGTGTTTGAATTTATCGTTATCAATCTGCTGGTGGATCTGCTGTATGCGGTAGTGAACCCGGCGATCCGTTTGCAGCAGGAGTCGTGATGAGTCAACCCGGAATCCCCCTCCCCGTGACGTCCCTGGCCCCGGAAACTATCCGTTCCCCGTGGCGTGATTTCTGGCAGACCTTTCTGCGCCACCCGATGGCGCTGGTCTCCGGCGGCTTTATTGTTCTGCTGGTGCTGGTGGCGATTTTTGCCCCCTGGCTGGCGCCCTCGGACCCAATGACGCCTGACTGGATGGCGCTCTCCGCGCCGCCGTCCGCCGCGCACTGGATGGGTACCGACGAGCTGGGGCGCGATATTTTAAGCCGGATTATTTACGGGGCGCGGATCTCGCTGTACGTCGGCGTGGTCTCCGTAACGTTAGGCATGGTGGTCGGCGTGCTGCTCGGCCTGCTGGCGGGCTACTATGGCCGCTGGGTCGATATGCTGATTATGCGCGGCTCCGACGTGCTGTTCGCCTTTCCGGGCATGCTGCTGGCTATCGCCGTGGTGGCCATCCTCGGGCCGGGGCTGAACAACGTGATTATCGCGGTGGCGGTATTCAGCGTGCCGGTCTTCGCCCGCATCGTCCGCGCCTCGACCCTGTCCTTAAAACAGGCCGCCTACGTGGAAGCGGTGCGCTGCGCCGGAGCCCGCGACCGGGTGATCCTGCTGCGCCATATTTTGCCCGGCACGCTCTCCAGCGTTATTGTCTACTTCACCATGCGTATTGGCACCAGTATTCTGACCGCTGCGGGACTCAGCTTTATCGGCCTCGGTCCGGAGCCGGACGTGCCGGAGTGGGGCAATATTCTGGCGATGAGCCGCAGTATGATGATGGCCGGTCTGTGGCATGTCAGCGTCTTCCCGGGACTGGCCATTTTTGTCACCGTGCTGGCGTTTAACCTGCTGGGCGACGCCCTGCGCGATACGCTCGATCCAAAATCACGGGGCTAATCATGACGGAGTTTTTACGCCAGCAGCAGGATCTTCTGCTGCAACAGTGGCGGAAGGAAGGCACGCTGGGCCACCCGCGTACCGCGCCGGGCGGGCATAACCGCATCAGCGATGTGCCGGGCGTGACCGTCGGCCACAGCACGCTGGCCGACGGCGAGATCCAGACCGGCGTCACCGCGATTATGCCGTCGAAGGAGAATCTGTTTACCGCGCCGCTGCCCTGCGCCGCCGCCGTGCTGAACGGCTTTGCCAAGCCGGTCGGACTGGTGCAAATAGAGGAGCTGGGCCTGCTGCAGACCCCAATCCTGCTGAGCAATACGCTGGCGGTCGGCACCCTGTTTACCACCCTGGTCAAACAGGCGATCGCCCGCAATCCTGAGCTGGGTCGCAGTCTGCCGACGGTGAACCCGCTGGCGCTGGAGTGCAATGACGGCTGGTTGAACGACATTCAGGCCCTCGCGGTCAGCGAGACAATGGCGCTGGAAGCGCTGGACAGCGCGCGGGCGGATTTTGCCCGCGGCAGCGTCGGTGCCGGACGCGGGATGAGCTGCTTTGCGATGAAAGGCGGGATCGGCAGCGCCTCACGTCTTATCCCCTCGCTGAATGCCACGCTCGGCGTGCTGGTGCTGGCCAACTACGGCGCCCTGAACGCTTTTACGCCCGGCGGCGTGCCGATGGGCGATCGTATTGCGCCCCTGCTGCCGGGTCTGGCGCCGCAGCGGGACGCTGGCTCTATTATTATCGTGATGGCGACCGACGCCCCGCTCGATACCCGTCAGCTCAAACGCATTGCCCGCCGCGCCGGAGCGGGACTTGGTCGTACCGGCAGCTACTGGGGCCACGGCTCCGGTGATATTGCGGTCGCTTTCTCCACCCAGCGGCAGCCTGTGCCACCGGACGATGCGGCGCTTGAGCCAATGCTGGCCGCAGCCTCCGAGGCCACTGAATTTGCGGTGCTGGACGCTCTGCTTAGCGCCGATGCGGTCACCGGCTTTCGCCAGCATCACCGTCCCGGCCTGCGCACGGTGCTTGATACCCTGGCCTCTACTCTTTGATAAGGACCGATAAACCATGAAGATTTTTATTTCCGCCGATATTGAAGGCATTGCCGGCGTGATGCGCCCGGAGCAGTGTTCGCCCGGCCATGCGGAGTATCAGATTGCCCGTGGCCTGATGGAGCAGGAGATCAACGCGGCCATTGAGGGCGCGTTTATGGGCGGCGCAACCGAGGTTGTGGTAGCGGACAGCCATGCGCAGATGACCAACCTGCGGGCGGAGAATATCGACGCCCGCGCCCGGCTGGTGCAGGGCAAACCGCGCCTGCTGTCGATGGTGGATGGCCTTGAACAGGGCGGCTTCGACGGGATGATGTTTATTGGCTATCACAGCGCGGCCGGGGAGCATGGCGTGCTGGCCCATACCATTAATGGCCGTGCCTTCTGGCGGATTAAGATCAATGGCCTGGTGATGGGCGAAACCGATATTTACGCCGCAGCGGGCGCGGAACACGGCGTCCCGCTGCTGCTGGTCTCCGGGGATGATGTGCTCCAGGGCTGGATAGCCGAGCACTACCCGACAACCGGCTACGCCTGCGTAAAGCGGGCCATCGCCCATACCGCCGCCGAGTCGCTCAGCCCCCACGAGGCGCAGACCCGGATACGCAAAGCCGCCCAGCAGGCGCTGCATGAGATAAGCGCCACGAACACCACCCGCATTACCGCGCCCTACCGCCTGGAGCTGCTGGCGTCACGTCCGGTACTGGCGGATCTGTTCCAGCTGGTCCCCGGCGTGGTGCGGGAAGATGGCGTAACCGTCAGCTACGAGGCACAGAATATGCAGACCCTTATCCGACTGCTGAGCACCTTCTCTTATCTGGCGACAACCCAGGCCTGAAACGTCGGTTATTCAGTCCCCCCAACCACTATGCTGCCGTCCAGTCGCCATAGCTCGCTATCCGTCACCCGCGTCGCCGCCGAGGGCATCCAGGCGGTGACGGTGAGGCTGGCGCGCAGAACGCGCCCGCTGGCCGGGCTACCGGCAGACCAGAAACTCAGCGGCTGACCGGCGCGAAAGGCCATTTTCGCGTCGCGCGTCTCGCCGCGAACCATCTCTGCCCGTCGATCGTCAATCATCACATCGTGCAGTACCAGGGTTACGCGACCGGATGCGCCGAAGCGATAGCTGTCACTCGCTTTTTCCGGCCCGATAAACTGCAGGGTCAGCGGCGTCGGGCGATCGCAGCTGACCATCACCTCCAGCTCCCGCGCATCGCCAACACGCAACTCACCGGAGGAGAAGCTATTCCCCGACTGAGCCAGCAACTCGCTGCGAGTCGTCTGGCCATAGTTCACCTGAGCATCGCTCAGCTGGATATCACATTCCGCGCAGGCGGCGGCGCTACTCAGCAACCCAACGGTCAGCAGCAGGGATAAAGGATTCATAAGACGCATCTCGCGGAAAGTGAAGCATAAAGAGAGCCGGGGTCCGCCACCCAGGGCGAGGTCAGTTGGATAGCGCAGCGCGTACCGTCCTGCAACTGCCCGAACAGCGTCCCGTCCGGTAAATCGTCAAAGAACAGGCTGCCGTCTTCGTTGACGAAGGCAACCAGCGCGCCACCCTTATTTTTCACCGCACTGCCGGCTGCCGGCCCTTCACCCGACGGAAAGGTGACCAGCGCCCGGCGTACGGTGAACGCCGGGAGTGATACCGGCACCACCGACCCGCGCCAGGGCGTCACGTCGGCAATCCCACTCAGAACCTGGACGTTTTTCGGCAGGCTGTGGCTGTTGATCTGCAGCGTATTCTTCTGCCACGGCGTCCATGAGGCGATCGCGTGACCGCTACCGTCGCTCCAGACCTTCCCCGCCGGGGTACGGATTTCCACGTCTGGCCGGGGACCGTTAAGGGAAATCACCCCGAAAGTGTCCCCCACCTTACGCGGCGTGAACGTCAGCCCCTCATCGTGCAGTACCGCCCCGCCGCGTGCGCCCAGGTTATAGCGGACGCTGCTGTCGCTGCGGGCAACGCCAGCGCTTAGCTGGCTGTATGTGTTGGTCCAGAGGGCGGAGCTGGCAATCGAGGACGCCTGCCGCTGACCTTTTTCGCCCGACAGGCTCCAGGCAAATTTGTCACTGAGCGTCTGGTCGTAGCCCATTCCCGTCCGCGTCCGTTCGCCGTCATGAGTGACCCAGCTTCGCAGGCTGCGGCCCGGACCAAGAGGAATGGCGATATTCAGAGAAACGTAGTGCGTATCATGCCGGCCGCGGTCGTCCGCCAGGCGATTTTTCTGCACGCCCAGATTCAGGTTAACGTTGCCGAAGGTTCTTCCCCATCCCAGCGTATAGCCCATCGTTTCCGTCCCCTGCCGGGTCTGCGACAGGCTACCGGAAAACGAAAACGCCCCGAGCCAGGGCTGGCTATAGTTCACTCCGGCGGCATATTGCGCTTTGACCTGCCCCGTTCCCGTTCCGTTTTGTACCGACCACGCGCTGCCGGCCTCCACATAATCACGACTGCGGAAATTCGCAGAGGCGGACAGGGAGAGCCGCTGAGTGACCGGATAGCCAAGACCAAGCTGATGGCTAAATCCTTTTCTTTTTCTCCCGTCGCGGGCCAGCGTCCCGGTCTGAGAGAGGGTAGCCAGCAGACGTTCGGTCAGGCGCATACTGGCCCGCCAGGAGACGGCCTGCCGGGTTTCTGCAATCAGTCCGCCCGCCGCCACGTCCAGGTTTTGACGGTGATAAACCCCGGTAGACCCCAGCAGCAGCGGCCAGTCCTGCCGGGTTAAGCGCAGTTGCCCCACCGCCAGTGAGGTGCCGGTGACCATCATCGCGTTATCAGGCCGGGCCTGAATCCAGGGGATCGTCTGCTGCCGACGGCTGCCGGTCTCGTCATGACTGATCACTACAAAATCCTCCTGCGGGTTCAGCGCAGGTATCCCCTCCAGCCGGTTCATCCCGGCGGTGACCGGGAAGGTTTTCAACAGAATATTGCCCTGCCAGACCTCGGCGGTTCCCGCCTGGGATAGCAGAATATCCAGGGAGACCCGATTGCCACCGCCGTTCTGCAGCGCCCGCTCCGGCACGATTTGCGCCCCGGTCAGGGCAATCCCGGAGAATAACGGATCGTCAGTCGTGATTTCGCCGATCTGCAACACGGAGGCCCAGCCGGGAATGGAGCGCTGGCCCCAGGTATAGAGACGGGTGAAGTGACGTTGCGTGTCCTGCCGGGTGTAGCTCTGGCCGCTGCGGATAATCCAGTGGTTGATATTGGCCCCCACTTCCGACGTCAGGGTCTGCGCACTGTGATCCCCACCGGAACGGGCCTGCCAGGCATAGTGTCTGGCGTCATAGTTCACCATCAGCGCCCTGCCGCCGGTCGCATACTGCACATCGCTCAGGAGGCTATTCGCGGGGATCTGCAGCTCAAGGCTGCTGCGTTCGACCTGCTCCGTAACACGGATATTGCTGCCGGGCGACGGCGTCAGGCAGGTCTGGTCAATAACATCAAAACTGTGCGGATCGATACCCAGCTTACGCAGTTGCCCAGCGGACCAGCAGGGCACACCGGCCTGGCCGAAGGTAATGCGGTGCAGACCTTTGTTTTGCCCGTTAACGACAATATGGGTGGGATGCTCACCGGGCAGAAAGTGCGTCCCGGCATCCAGTAAATCTGCCGCCTGGGTATCGTAGCCAAGCGCGCTGAGCATTTCGCGATCGTAGTGATTGCCGCCCGCGGCAGCGACAGAAACCAGATACGTACTGAAGAACAGGATCTTTTTTATCACCGACGGCCGCTCCCGTCACAGCCGGACGTCAAACGGCGTCGTCAGGATCCCGAAGCGGGTCACCGGATGCAGACGAACGGAAAGCGCGCCGTCGGGCAGCGGCAGGGAAAAGCGTTCACCCGGCAGAATATAGGTTTTCGGCAGCGTGACCGAGTGCCGGCCCGGCAGCACATCAACCTCACGGGTTAAGCGCACGATATACGGCGTCGGGTTAGCAATGCTGAGCGATGAACCCACGCGCCGGAGTGTCAGCCCGGTCCACGGGGTGGTATTCAGGGGCAAATCCGCCGGGGAAATGATCACCGGGATATTCTGGCCAATCAGCACCCGCGTCCGGTTGGTCTTGCCGTCATCCTGCGGGACGGCGGTAAACTGAATCCGCTGCATTCGCTGTGTATCCAGCGTAATGCCGTCTTTCAACACCACGCGTATCTGCTGTTTTTTGCCCCCGTCCACGCGAACCAGCTGTGGCGTAATAATCAGCCGATTTTCACGATCTTCAGGGAGGGTTTGCAGACTGCTGTGGAGCAATGCCGGACTGCTGTCGGTGTTCATGACAGTAATGGTGGCCTCGCGAAGGCCGTCGTCGAGAAACACGACCGGCACTTCCGGCCGCATCCCGGCCGCCCGGGCAGCGGTCATCAGCAAAGCGCTCAGAAAAAACGCCGAGAGAAATTTAATCAGAATAGACATAGCCGTGCCCGCGCCCGGCGAGGGTTTATCACCTTCACCGGGCGGTTGAGTGATTATAAATAGACGACGGAGAAGGTGATGCTGCCATCGATATTGACGACTTCACCGGCAGGGTATTTATCGGCATTTCTCAGAAAAATACCCGAAGAGAGCGTGTAGGCCGCTCGGGTAAATGCCATCGGTTCGCTGGCATTCGCATCGGCCGCCGAGGCGAAGTACGCGTCTTTATCCAGGAACAGCGCGGTAGTGGTTGAGGCGGTTTTCTTCGTCCAGGCCAGTTTATCCGTGCCGACAAGAATATGGGCGTTGGTTGCGCCATCCACGCTTGCGGCGGTGAGCCCCAGCATCAGCGCGCCCACTTTTTTGCTGGCGCTGTCGACCCCTAAACCGAAGAACATCGGGTCACTAAAAGCAGCCGACTGAGTACCAAATTCGTCCGCAACCTCCGCCACGGTCATCGCGCTGGTACGACGGTTATCCGTCGTCTGGATGGCAATGGTCGCCGGGCCACCGCAGTCAACGTCGACCGTCACGTCGTTCCCCTCCAGCATATTGTTCCTCAGCGCCAGGGTTGATGCCGGAATAATGCCAAGGTCAATGGATGGCGCACTTAAGGTGACATCACAGGTTACCGGATTAATCGTCCCGGTAATGGACAGGCTGGCAGAATTTGCGGCATAACCCGCCATGCATGCGGAGCCGGTAATGATAGCAATAGCTGAATGTAAAATACATTTACGCATAAGTTCCCTCTCAACTTCCTGTTAATTAAAAGCGTTAATAGGTTAGGGAATGAATATCCTAATAACAAGTGCAATATTTTACTGAAAAAAAGGGGCAACCCCATCATTTTAGTGAGGTAAAAAAGTGAAAATATCATTTTAAATGAATATTAATTTCATCTCTAACTTAACCCCCAGGCACCCGAAACGTTGAAAGAGCCTGGAATTAAGATCTTACTTACACAGGTAAAAAACCTCCGCAGGTTGATATTAACATCACCTCCGGAGGCACTCGTAATTATTAAGCTGCCCTGATGAATTTACCCCTCAATATCCATATCCGTTCAATAAGGTTTGCAGGTAAACAAAAATGACACCGGACTCCCAATTAGCCAGGCACCGGATGGCGCTTCCACCACGTCGATCTGAAACACGCCGGGCCGGGTGATAATCTCACTCAGCCACTGTTCAAATAGCGCATCCGGCAGCGTGTCGTTTGGGCCTTTGGTGATATCGCTGATGCGGTAGCGGAAGGTATCACTATCCACCGGACCGCCATCCTTCAGGTTAAGCATGCGATTGACGACCAGGGTTGTTCCCTGGCTCAGGGCATATCCCTTCACCAGGAAATAACCTGAATCCCGATCCTGCAAGCGCAGATCCTGAGAGAGTCGCAGGACTAACGCCTGGCGATCGCGGCTGAGGTCGTAAACGGTAAAGGTGGTGCATTTAAAGGGCATGCTGGGGTAGCGACTGTAGCCATAGCCTAAATAGGCAACCAGCAGCGCGGCCAGAATCCCCAGGCCTGCCAGAATAAAGGGTCTGGCTTTGCTCATTGGATCCTCCGGTCGTAATAGTAAAAGTTCTGGCAATCCACCACCTCTCTGTTCGAACCTATCCGACAGAAGGAAAGTAAGGTTCGTCCCAGGTTGGTTGTCGATTCAGAGGTGTAGTTATCCACCAGCACCAGCCGGGTTTTATCGCAGACCAGCGCATTTTCCGTGAAGATCGCTTTTACCTGAGTATTCATCTTCTCCCGGTCCTTCGGCCCGAGATTCTGCAAATAGAGCACCCGGCAGTTTTCATCTATCCTGCTGCCAATCGGTATAATCTCGCGAACGGACCACTCCCGGTGCTTGATCGCGGCAAAACCGGCAAGGCCAAGCACCAGCGCGAACAGAAGGATCGGCGCAAGCTGGCGTCGCAGAAATGACGTCGAAGGGGGCGGTACCGCGATAACGGCCTGCTCCTTAAGCGGTTCAATAACCTGTGCGTCCGGCATCGCGTCTACCGGCGCATCAATCAGAGCGGGCAGAGCGGGCTCCGTCACCGTTACGGGAATATCCGGATTGATCCTGAACCCCATTTTGGGGACGGTCACGATCAGCTCTTCACACCCCATGGCGGCGAGGGTACGACGCAGGATGCTGATATATTGATTGAGGTTGCCGTGCGAGCCGCGCAGTCCGTAATTATCCCAGACTTCCGTTAACAGGGATTCGCGATCGATAAAGCCATTTGGCGCATTCAGCAGCACCTCCAGCAGGCGGCCGGCAGGAATACTGAGCTTAACGACGTCATTATCCTGGACTCGGGTCAGCGTCCCGTCATCGGAATTAAAGACGATCGCCTCGGAAATAGTGTAAAGCATTCAGCTACCTGCGAATAAAAAGTGGCGGAAGTACAGAGAGTATACGCGACGTCACCAGGAATGCATCACTGGCTGCCAGCGCGAGCGCAAGAATGAAATAGCGCAGAATCAAATGCAAGTAATGCATTGATTTATATAAGTTATAATGTTTTTACATACAAGACGATAACAGCAACCCCAAAAAGGAAGCGACTATTTCCCAGGGCGGGACGCTACGCTTTCCTCGACAATCGCGGCCGAGTACGATAGTACGCCGGGTCGCCCGTCCCTGACCCTCTTGCCGCAGAGCGAACGGGACAAAAAGTCAATTATGACAATCATGCCAGCTTAAAATAATGAATATGGAAATAATTTAGAATTAACGTTTACCATGCCGTCAATTTTAGCTAGCGTATACCCCGTGAGCTTGCCACCCCGAACAAATTCATCGATGAGGTGCGAATACGCAACTTAACATCTCACCCCAAAATGGATTGTATATTGTCATCATTAAAGGTTGTCATACGAAAATCTGTTGGTCTGCTCTCAATTAAACAAAGCAACAACACGGGATCTATTATGGCAATATAAAATTTGATGCTGTGGAGGGTGGCGAAAATCGTGCCCGGCTGATTAAATGCACCCAAATACCCATTCTAAAATCAGAATAGGTTTACAACACCAGCGGTTAATACGCGATTTAATAATCTGCGTGTATAAGCTTTTATGCGAAACATTCAAAAACACACTAAGAATAGTGTGTAATTAATGACACCGAACATGAGGTATTATCTGATGGCTAATTTCATATTATCCGCAATTAAGGATGACCGTATGGAGTGTGGAATATGCACAGAGTGATTAAGAATCATGAAAGCGTGATTGATTACTTTGCCGGTCACGCGCAGGTAGCCAATCCGGATGAAATATCACGCGGAAAGCGCCGCTACCACTTTTGTCAGGGTGATGCACGACGGGTGTTTTTTATCCTTGAAGGCGATTTCTTACTTAAGCTGCAGACCGAAAATAAGATATTAAATATTCTTTCAGCCCCCTTTGTGATGGGCGTCAACCCGTCGCTGGACGCGCCTCCCCTCTATCTGGAGAGAGTGGACTACGGCAAAGTGAGCTATGTCGAGTATGATTTTTTCTGGAAACGGGTGCTGGAAAAAGACCTCCTCGACGACGTGATGTCGATCATGTCAGGTCAGTATACCGACCTGATGAATTACATCCTGCTCAGCAAGAGCAATTCACATGACCAGGTCATCGCGCTGCTCGACCGCTGGCAAAAGATCCCATCGCACTTAAAACGACGTTTTTCCGCCCTGTACCTGATTGAGCACAGCTCTTATCTGTCCAAAAGCTCGATAAGCCGGGTACTGAAGGAGCTAAAAGACAGCGGAAAACTGACGCTGGAAAGAGGACGCCTCAGCCACGAAGACGAGTTTACGCGGGCATAGAGACGATGACATACCGCGATGATGTGCTGATACTCAGCCAGAATGACAATTACTACCTGATGAACGGATTAATCGCCATCATCCGCAGCGTTATGGGGCCTGAAACCCACCTGCGGATAAGCGATGACTTTTCCGCGGCCGGTATCAGTCAGGCAGACATTATCGTGATGAATTCACCGTCGCTGCTGCTCTATTTTTGCCACCCAAATTTCCGGTTCAGAAAACCGCACAGTGTATTGATTAGCCTGCATAACAAGCAGGGAATCCTCCTCAGCGAGGATTTACCTTCCTGCTTTCAGGACATCATTATTGTCCGCCGCGATGAAGCGCGGTCCCGGCTTCGGACACGCCTGACGCAGAGGCTGATGCGACAGCGAGCGGGGACATCCTGCACCTTTTCGCCACCGAGCTGCGCCAGGTGTCGATGCCGCCACCTGTCGCGTAATCAACTGCAAATCGTGAAGTATCTGCGACAGGGCTACAGCATTCAGTGTATCGCCCGCATTTTGCGCGTGTCGGCCAAAACCGTGTATACGCATAAATACCGGCTGATGGAGAAATTTGATGCGCGGGGGGATGCGGAGCTCAACCAGTTTATCAACCTGCTCGGGCTGGACGACAGCCCGGCAGAGCACCACATCACCGATAGCGGAATTAAACTGATTTAAGACGGGCTACTGCTGCTGTTGATCCTGCTCATTCTGGATTTGCCAGCCAAAGCGCTGACCGCTGTGATAGCGCCCGGTACTACGGTCCTGGTCAGAACGATGGACTGCCTGTGTTTTATCATCATCATCGTTTTGACCATGAACGTACTCGACGGACTCCTGGCGCTCATAGTGTGGTTTTTCAGCAATAGCCCAGGCCAGTGCGGACGAACTCATTCCCAGACCGATGGCCAGTGCGACAATCCTTTTCATACTTCTCCCTCTGCGGCGAGCTGGTAAAGTACATTATTAAACCATCTATTGCGGCTCCCGTCTTTAGTCGATCGGTTTAATTGTCGATTAAAAACATAGTGTTAGCCACTTAAGGGAAATATTCGGATTATACTTACAAAAAGAAGGGGAAATGGCGGCAGCACGTCCGACCTGTCGGAGCGATATTGCCGCGGGATACAGGACAATCAGTGGATATTCGGCCGGTATTCGAAACCGCTTTCGGCCTGAGAGTCGCTGAAGGTATCGAGTTTCTTCTTCTTATTCAGCACCCCGTTCACCAGAGAGTTAGGGAAGGTTTCAATCCCGTTATTAAAGTCCTCGACGTTGCGGTTAAAAATACGCACCGCCGCGCCGACATTCTCCTGCTGCTCGGTGATTTCCGTCATCAGATTGCGGAACAGATCCGACGCCTTCAGGTCAGGATAGTTTTCCGCGACCGCGTACAGACCGCTCAGCAGCGATACCGTTTTGGTCCGCGTTTCCGCCAGCGTTCCGAGATCCACCTCCCGGGTATCCAGCCGCTTCAGGGACGCGCGCAGCTCGGTGACCTGGGTCATGATGGACGCCTCATACTCTTTGTACTCGCCGGCGATTTTTTCCAGCGCCGGGATCACATTGTTCTTCTGCCGCTCCTGAACCACCACATCGGCCCAGGCCCGCGCAACGGCGTTCATGCGCTTGATAATACCGTTATAAATCACTACCACCAGCAGTATCACTACCGCCAGCCCACCCAGGATAATCACGTCCATTATTCACCTGCCTTTTGAAAATTGCTGTCTGAATACACCATCAAGGTATGGATAAAATCTAACGCCGCATGAAGCTCAGGCAGCACGGTGTGCTCCTTCACTTCGGCAATAAAGGCGTCAGGCGTCTTAAAGTCATATTTTTGTCGGGCGCTGGCGATCCACTCGCCGTTGCCGAAGGACATGCACAGACTGGCCTGGGCATTACACTCCAGGTTTAAGGCCTTAAAGCGGCTGGCCGCCTCTTCGCAGGCCAGCACAATTGTCGGTTTTAAAAAGCGTGCCGCGATCATTTCCGTGCCCGCAAGCACCTTAAACTGCCGGTTAAAGCGGTTAGATGAAGGCTGATAAGAGACGCCTTTTAGCCCATCAACTCGGGTGCTGAGGATCGCCATCTGGCTGACAAACTGGAACGGCATCACAATGCCGTAGCGGTCAAAATGGGTATCGACCGTGCGCGTTTTCCTGTTCCCTTTACTGTCGGTATAGGTTTCCGTACGCCTGTCCACATAGTGAAGATGGTAAAAACGGTAGGTAAACGCGTGCGTATGGCCCTGATAGTATCCCTCATAGCCCGCCTTCAGTTGACGAGAGTGATTCCCACGCCGGAGCTCAAAAAAATCTGTCAGCAGCCGCTGCTGCAGCGCGGGCAGCTCCGCCCCAAGCTCCCGAAGGCGGTTATCAAGCAGCAAATTACGGATATAAAGCCGTTCGCTCAGCTTGCGTATCCGTCCGTTTTTACCCGACATATACATAAAGCCGCACAGCGCAATCACGCCGCAGGGGAACCATATCGTCAGCAGGAACTCTTCGGAGATCGAAGGGCTGGCAATAGCGATATGAATGAGGCTCATCAGCCCAGCAATCACGCAGGGCACAATCATCAGCGCTTTAGACCAGACAAAATGATAGACCAGCGGACCATCAAAGGCCTTCACCCGCTCAATCACGGCCACCAGCTGGTCCTCAGACCTTGCCGCTTCAATATCCTGCGCGGCCTGCTCAAGCAGCGCCTTGAGCCGTTGGTTATGCTGCGGCTTACGCTGCACGGTATTTGCCGTCGATCCTCTGTCCGTCATTATTCTCGTCAAATCCTTGATTTTGCACAGCGTTCAACGGCGGCGAAGCCAGCCGCAGTGAACGAATTTTAGTATCGATACGGAGCATAACTTACTGGCCGTCGGGAACAAAGCAGTACTCATGGCCGGGCATATTTCGGTCCTGGCCGAAGCAAGGGGTATCAGGCCGCTCTATGCTGGCGACAGATGCCCTACGGAGTGAAGAGATGATTGCCGTACTTTTTGAAGCACAAGCCCGCCCCGACGCGCAGGCGCGTTACTTCCAGATCGCCGCTGAGCTGGGACCTTTACTGGCCGACGTGCCGGGATTTATCGCCATTGAGCGCTTTCAAAGCCTGAGCGCCCCGGGCAAGATCCTGTCGCTTTCCTGGTGGGAAGACGAGGCCGCCGTGGCCCGCTGGAAAGGTAACCTGATGCATCAGGCCGCGCAGCAGGAAGGAAAGACCTCGATTTTTTCATTTTACCGGATACGCGTCGCCCGCGTGTTCAGGGATTACACATCGGATAAGGAGACCCACCACCATGTATGATATTCATATTGTTCTCGGCCATGCGCCCGGATCGCTTGCCGCACTCGGTAAACTGCTGGGCCGCAACGGCGTCGGTCTGGAGGGCGGAGGCGTATTTTCGACGCCGGAAGGCGGGCACGCGCATTTCCTGGTGGAGGACGGTGAAAAAGCCCTTCAGGTGCTGGCCGATGCCGGTTTCAATGTTAAAAACGTCTGCCGCCCGCTGATCAGAAAGCTTCCTCAAAAACGCCCCGGTGAGCTGGGCGACATCGCGGAGGCGATTGCCCAAAGCGGCATTCGCATCCTGGTACAGTACAGCGATCACAGTAACCGGCTGATCCTTCTTACGGAAGATGACGTCCGGGCAGGTGAAGTGACGCGCCAATGGGAAATCACAGCGGAATGAGTCTTCTGACAACCGATGATGACAAGGAGCCACAGGGTTCCCTGGAAAAAGCGATGTCCTCCGTCGCCGCCGCGATATCTGACCCGTCCCGGGTCAGTATCCTCTGCGCCCTTATGGATGGCCGGGCCTGGACCGCGACCGAACTCAGTGCCGTCGCCGGGATCGCACCATCCACCACCAGCGGGCACCTGACGCGACTGCTCAACAACGGGTTGATTCGCTGCCTTTCTCAGGGACGGCACCGCTATTACAGCCTGGCCGGGCATGAGATCGCCGGACTGCTGGAAAATCTGATGGGCATCTCCATGCGCCCCAGTCGGACGCCAGCGACCCGTACACCCCGCCATCTCCGCCATGCCCGGACCTGTTATGACCATCTGGCCGGGGAGGTCGCCGTGAAGATTTACGCCTTTATGCTGGATGAAAAATGGCTGACCGCCGACGGAACCGCGCTGACGCCGCTGGGCAAAACGCACTTTCAGGATCTCGGCGCAGCCCTTGATCCGCGCCCACGTCGCAAAGCCTGCTGCCCCTGTCTGGACTGGAGCGAACGACGCTTCCACCTGGGCGGCGATGCCGGTTCAGCCCTGCTGACGCTGCTGGAGCAAAAGGGCTGGATAGAGCGAACCCCGGGGTATCGGGAGGTCAGCATCACCGACGGCGGCAGGCGCGCCCTGCAGCGCCTGTTCCGGCTGGATATCGACTAAAGGAATAGCAGAGAACCAACAAGGAGGAAATATGGAATTTCAGGAAAACCCACGCGGACGATTATTCACCTTCAGGGACGCGATAACCCTGCTGCGTCCGATCCTTTGCCACATAAAACGCCTGTACCGACGCGTGGCAAGGCGCAATCGCCGCTAACTGTCTCTCAGCCCGCAGCCTGCGGGCGATTCGCTTCGTCGTATGCCGTCTGCGCCGCCAGCACCGCATCCATATTATGTTCCACCCAGTGGGCCAGGACCGACACCGTCTCGGTCAGGGTGCGGCCCAGCGGGGTCAGGCTGTACTCCACCGCCACCGGCACCGTATAGAACACCTCTCTGGCGATAATGCCGTCGCGCTCCAGCTTGCGCAGCGTCTGGGTTAACACCTTCTGCGTGATCTGGCGGATATCGCGCTTCAGGCCGTTAAAACGCATCGGCCCGTTCTCCAGACGCGCCAGTACCAGCAGCGCCCACTTATCCGCCAGACGCGCCAGCATATCGCGCGTCGGACAGCGGTTATCGTAAATATCGTACGGCATAAACGGCTTTGTCATGACGGCCAACTCTCTTAGCAGGTTTCCTTGAGGATACGTAGTGCCCTCCGGGTGCCTTCTTTCGCAAGCCGGACGGGCCGTGTATAACCCTGAGCAAGGTTTCTATTTGATACTAAGGCGCCAGAAATGGCAAAAACTCTCGCCGCCCGCCAGGGCTTTTAAGGAAAAAGGCATGATCGCTTCGCTAAATAACGCATTTATTCGCGCCACCAGCCACCCGGATTTTGGCAAGCTGCTGCTGCGCCTCACCTTTGGTATTCTGATGCTGTTCCACGGCGTGGCGAAGATTGAGCACGGCGTCGACTGGATCGCCGCTATGCTGATTGCCAAAGGGCTGCCGGGCTTTATCGCCTACGGCGTCTTTGTCGGGGAAATTATTACGCCGGTGCTGATTATTATCGGCCTCTTCACCCGCCAGGCGGCGTTTATCTATGCGTTTAACCTGCTGGTCGCCACGCTGCTGGTCGGGATGGATAAATTCTTCACCCTGACTAAAGTTGGCGCGTGGGGTCTGGAAAACGAAGCCCTCTATTTCCTCGGCGGGCTGTGCATCATGTTCCTCGGCGCGGGCAAATACGCCCTCTTCGGCGGAAAAGAAAAGTAAGCAGTCAATTCATCAACGGAGAGACAAAATGACAACTGTTGTGGTGTATTACTCAGGTTATGGCCATACCAAAGTCGTGGCGGAGCGAGTCGCCGAAGGGGCAAACGCCAGCCTTATCGCCATCGATAACAACGGCGATATCCAGGAAAGCGACTGGCAGCAGCTTAACGAAGCGAAAACCATTATCTTCGGCGCACCGACCTATATGGGCGGCGTTCCGTGGCAGTTTAAGAAGTTTGCCGACGCCACCTCCAAACCCTGGTTCAGCCGCGCCTGGCAGGACAAACTCTTCGCCGGGTTCAGCAACAGCGCCAGCCTGAACGGCGACAAGCAGGTCTCCCTCCAGTATCTGCAGACCCTCGCCTCCCAGCACGGCGGGATCTGGATTAGCCTCGGGATGCTGCCGGCCAACACCCAGGCGGCCACCCGTCAGGATCTCAACAACCTCGGCGGCTCCGTCGGGCTGCTGGTCCAGTCCCCGTCCGATGCGGGCGTCGAGGCGATGGCCTCCGGCGACCTGGACACGGCGGTGAAATTTGGCGAGCGGATTGCGGCGGTGAGCGCGCGGTTTAACTAAAGCCGATCAGGCCGGGGAAACCCGGCTTTTTTATGCCCGGAAAAACATACCTGATGGCGATTGTGACGGGTAAATGGATATCAGAGTCTGCACTGTAAAACCTGTATAGATTGGAGTACCCTCACTGACATTGATATTTTATAGGCAATGACCAAAGAGCTCATATGGACATGACCCCTCACCCGAGTAATATCCTTCGTGCCTGGCAACGCATTGAGTTTTTCCAGCCATACCCTCTTGAAAAAAAAGATAAAAGCCTGCGTATCCCAATGAGCCAGCTTTTACGCGCGGGTGATAACGCCCTCCCCTGGCTTTCCGCAGAGTTACGTCAGCTATATGAAATCCCGCCCAAAGCGTCGTTTACGCTGCATATTGGCTTGTTTGAGAAAAGCATCGCCAATGCCATTAGCCTTCGCGTATTTGGCCCAAACGAAGGGCATGATGAACAAGAGTGTGAACAGCGTCTGAACCAGGAAGGAACAACCTGTTTTGCTAAGCTGCAGCTGGATAAGGAAGGTGCACCGATAGTGGATACATTCTCGGTCAGCTCACTTCCCTGGGCGCTGGGTCATCTGGATAAACAACGATTTCAACAGCTGGAATCCGGCATATTTGCAGCTGATTGTATGCACCTTGCGAATACGTTTAAAAATTTCTCGATCACCTTAAAGCCGGCTCGTGAAAAAGGTCCCAGGGTACTCCGGGCCAGCGATATTCTGACACTATTAACGACGCATTTAACCGAATGGGCAGATTTTTCGCCAGAATGGCAGTGCGCTTTGCAAATCGACTGGTTTGGTGGCAGCAGAGACACCAACGTTTCCCCTCAGGAAGAAGAGAGTGAAGAGGAAGAGAGCCTGAGCGAGGGTGAAAAAGCCCTGGCGCTTCCCATATTGAATAGCTTCTACTTTGAGGACCTGGAAAAAACCATCAGGACTTTTCATATTGAGAAGCCTGAAGCTCTCACGGCGTACCTTTCGCAGCCTGTACCCAGGCAGACGGACCTCTACTCGTCGGAAGGGCTCAGCGCCATTATTGATAAGTTACATCCTGATAAGATGCCCATGGGGCGCTGGCCTGCTGAACCTGAGCATGCCATGTCGCTTATGCAGCAATTTGCGATCAATACGGCGATAGAAGAGCTCGCGGAGGGGGGATTACTCTCAGTAAATGGACCTCCGGGGACGGGCAAAACGACCCTACTCCGCGACCTGGTGGCCAATAATGTTGTTGAACGCGCAAAAATACTTTGTGAATTCAATAATGTCGATGCCACGCTGGATCGCGAAGGTTTTATCGTTTCCCGGCTCACCGGCTATGAAATGATTGTTGCATCGTCAAACAATGCCGCAGTGGAAAATATATCCAGGGAGTTACCGCAAAAGAAATCCCTTGCGGAAGAATTCCGCTCTCTTGATTATCTTGCACCAACAGCAAATCAAATCGCAGCAGAACGCCTTGCCAAAGATGCCCAAAAAAGAGGTAAAAATGGCGAAGACAAAGAGCGCGATTACCATCTTTTTCGCCCTCTGGAGGAAGAAAAACAGTGCTGGGGTTTAATTTCAGCCGCCCTGGGGAAAAAAGCAAACCGCGAACAGTTCGCGCAGCGACTGCTGATTAATGAACATTTCCTGCGTAAAACACCCGCTGAAGACGCCCGCCCTGCTAATGAAAACTTTCTCACTCTGTGGCGCTGGAAAGAGTTACATCGCGCAACCTCTTTTGCCGCAGCGAAAATGCATTTTAAGGATTGCCTGAAACAGGTTGAAGACCTGCAAAATCAGTTAAAAACCTTTGCCAACTTGCTGAATAAACACTCGGAAACCTCACGCGAAACGCTGTTACTCAATCTGGCGCAGACGGAAACGTTACGCGCCGAATATCATGAAAAACTGTTGCAGGCTGAGGCGGAACGAGATGTGGTTGCGGCCCAGGTGCAATACAGCGCGCAGCAGTTAAAAGCGCTGGAAGAAAACGCCCCTGGCTGGCTGTCCGTTCTGCTAAAACGGCAAAAATATCGTACCTATCAGGAACAGCTACGTACGCTCCGGCAGCTCCAGTTAACACAAACGCGGGAGCTGACGCAGAAGACACAGCACGTTGCAGCTCAACGTGAGTGTCTTAATGAGACAGAAGCCCGTAAACGCAGTCTCCAGCAGGATATCGAACACATTGCCCATGAAAATCAGACCCTGCTGGCGCTGAAAAAGCAGTTTTCAGGTATGGCATTACCCGATAGCGGGAAAGCAATCAACGATCCGGACTTACAGCGCCGCGCATTCTGGCAAAACGCAGACATAAACCGCCTGCGTTCCAGACTGTTTGTAGCGGCAATTGAATTACATCAGGCCTGGCTTTATGAGGCGATGGGGATCGAGCGTTTCAGAAATAATATCTACAGGTTAGGCAATTTTTTAAGCCAACCTCATTTAGAAACCCGTCCGTTACGCTGGTGGCAAACATTATCGATGTTTGTTCCGGTCCTCTCGACAACCTTCGCCTCCGTCGGACGCATGTTACAGGGTGTCAAAGGAGAAGAGCTGGGGTGGCTTATGATCGATGAAGCCGGTCAGGCATCCCCACAACAGGCCGTCGGCGCTATCTGGCGCGCAAAGCGCGTATTAGTCGTCGGCGATCCATTACAGATTGAACCCGTCTTCACGGCCTCTCCTGCCCTGGTAAAACGTCTTTGTCAGGATGTCCTGCATGAACATGCTAATGACTGGGATCCGGCAACGTTATCCGTACAGCAAATCGCCGACCGCGCCAACCGCTGGGGCTGTGAACTGGAAGTCATGAATATCAATATCAGGGTTGGCATTCCCCTGTGGGTACATCGCCGCTGTATTGAACCGATGTTCAGCCTGGCCAATAAGATGGCCTATAACAACCGAATGATTCATGGCCTTGATGCAGAAAAAATCCGGAGCCAGCCTGTCACTGCACAACTGGAGAACCACTGGCTGATATCAGCAGGTGGACAGGGCAGCAAACAGTACCGTGACAGCCATGGTATCAGCCTGCTGGCGTTAATAGACCTCCTGCTATCAGAGCAGGTCGCGCTGCAGTCAATTTACGTTATCACTCCGTTTAAAGCCGTTAAGTCGGCGCTATCAGAACTTATCGCGCAACGCAGTCTGAAAGAGTGGCAGCGCTACGCGCCGCTGCTAAAAAGTAAACACATCAACGAATGGAAAAAGCGCGGTATCGGCACCGTCCATACCTTCCAGGGTAAAGAGAACGACATTGTTATTTTTGTACTTGGGTGCGATGAACAGAATAGCGGTGGGGCAATATGGGCGTCCAGCAAACCCAATCTCCTGAACGTCGCCCTCACCCGGGCCAAAAAGCATTTTTTTGTTATTGGCGATCCGCGCGTATGGCAGAGCCTGTCTGGGTTTGAAGACGTGGCAAAAATCCTGCCACAAAAACGCGTTCCTGGCGTGATTACGCTGCCTGAAAGCAGGGTTGACGTTCTGTAAGTGATGCGATGCTAAGGGCATAAACAGCCCTTAGCGTCGTTGTAATGCCTAATCAATCAGGAAAACGGCTTAAGCAGTTCCGCAAAAACAACGGTGCACAATACGCAGTAGATCACCACCCAGAGCAGCGAAAACCAGGCGAAATTCAGCCAGACCATCATCCCCCACGGGCTGGAGAAAATACGGCTCATCACGATCCCCGGCTTGCGGATAAGGGGAACATTCTTCGGCCACGCCGCCCAGAACACAATCATCACTAACAGCATATAAATCACCGCGACCAGCGCCAGTGGCCCGTGTCCGGTCGCTGGCACGGAGAGGGCTGCCGCGCCCATCAGCCCGCCAAAGAAGAGCAGTATCACCCCGACAGAGAAGAGACACTCCGCCACCAGGAAGCGCCCGAGCAGTTTCGGTCTCGACTCAAGCCCCATCATGATGGCATCGCTGACGTAGAGGTAAAACAGCACTATCGCGACGGCCACAGCGCCAACCGCCGTACTGACCTCAGAGAGCTTCAGCACGCCATTAAATACCACGTACCAGAACCCCAGCAGAAAAATTCCCTGCCAGCTCAGCGCCATCCTCGGCTGCTGCAAAAACGCCAGCAGGGTCGGGTTCAGCTCCGAAGCCATTTCCGGGTAGTAGTAGAGGATCTCATTAACCTGCCGGGAGAGCCGGGTGATAGCGCCCGGCACCAGACGTAGCCAGAACGGGACGGTCTGCCGCTCGCTTCGCATCAGTCTCAGTGCGATCCGGTTCAGAATGGAGCCGTGCTTCTCATCAATGTCCATCTGCCTGCGGGCGCGTGCCAGCTCGGTCTCCCGGAGCTGGTTTTGCAGCGCATACTGGATATGCTGGGGGATAATATGGCTGTTGTCGTAGTCCTCCAGCCGCCACTCCAGCATCCCCGCTACGCGTTCCAGCAGCCCCTCCGTCAGCCCGGGCTCTTCCGCCAGGGCGGAGGCCAGATCCTGATGAAAACGCTGCTGCTGCCCCAGACTTCCCCTGTCGGCGATTGCCGACCAGAGTTGAGTTAGCCGGATAATGCCCGTCATTTCGGTGGCGACCAGCTGGCTCGCCAGGGCCTGGATATCGCTTTCACTATAAAAAACGGTCGTCTCCGGCAGCGTCTCCACAGGTTCCGGCGGCAAAAGCGAAACAACCGCATCATGCTCTTCCGGCTCCGGCTCCGGCTCCGGCTCCGGCTCCGACGTCAGCAGTATCTCGTCTTCAACAAAAACAAGGTCGTTGCTCGCCCACTGTTTCGCCTCATCGAAGGCTTCGCGTAATGCCTGATACCCGGCGGGATCGCGGTCCGGACGGCACACTTTCAGCCGTCGCGCATAGGCCCGGCGGATTTCTGACTCATCGCGGGTGGGGGCAATCTCCAGAGTTTGCCAGATACTCATAGCAGATCCCCCGCCTCATAGCGTTCGAGGAACTGCTCAACCTGCTGCCGCAGCGTGGCAATACGGCGGAGATCCTGGCTGTCCAGCGCCTGCTCAAACGCGGTCAGGCCCTGATCTAACCAGACCCGCTCCTCGCCCAGAAGACGCTCATACAGACGCGAACAGCGCGCCAGCAGAGCCTGGTTCTCAGGCCTGTCCCGGGGATGCTGTTTCAGATCGGCCAGACGACGCAGGCTTTCGGCGATCTGCTCCTCGCTCATCTGCCCCGGTACTTTCTCAATCACCAGGCGCGACACCGCCGGACTGCCCTGATGGTGGCACTCCACTTCCAGCAGCCCGTCCAGGGTGTAGGTGAAACGCACATCGAGCAGCACCTCGCCCGCAGGCCGGGGCGGAACATCGATACGCATCTCCCCGAGGAAGACGTTATCCTGCACCTTCCGCCCTTCACCCTGATAAATTTTTAGCAGGACGTGAGTCTGGTTATCCTCAACGGTATTCACCGTCTCGGTCTTACTCACCGGCAGAAACGTATTGCGCTCAATCAGCGGCAGGAAAAAGCCCGACTCCAGCTGGCTCTGATGACGTTTGGCCACCTCCAGCCCCAGTGAGAACGGCATCACATCGGTGAGGATAATATCCTCCACGGCGGCGTCCGACATCACCATCCCGGCCTGCACGCCCGCCCCGAGCGCGACGGCTTCATCGGGATTCAGGTCGTGACGCGGGAAGCGCCCGAACAGCCGGGCCACGGTCTGCCGGACCAGCGGCATCCGCGTCGCGCCGCCCACCAGCAGAATATGGTCGAGATCGTGCAGCGAAAAACGCGCATCGTGCAGGGCCTGCTGCACCGGACGCTGCAGCCGCGTCAGCAGCGCCTTACAGCAGGCGGCAAGCTGCTCCTCATCCATCCGCCAGTGCCAGCTCTGGTTGTTCCACTCCAGCGTCGCTTCCGCCTCAGGATGATGGCTCAGGGCCTGCTTGATACCGTCGGCTTTCGCCAGCAGCTCCGCCCTGACGGACAAAGAGGCGGCCTTCAGTTCAGGATGCTGAGCCAGCATCCACTGCAGGATCGCCTCTGAAAAATCATCCCCGCCCAGCCGCACGTCCCCGCTGCTGGCCCGGACCTCCACCACCCCTTCAAACATATCGATAATCGACACGTCGAAGGTGCCGCCCCCGAGATCGAAGGTGAGGTACTTCTGCTCGCGGTTCTCCAGCAGACCAAAGGCCAGCGACGCCGCGGTCGGCTCATTCAGCAGGCGGGCCACGCTTAACCCCGCCAGCCTGGCAGCGTTCTTCACCGCCCGGCGCTGAACGTCGTTAAAATAGGCCGGAACGGTAATCACCGCCTCCGTTAACGCCTGCCCCAGCCAGGCCTGAGCGTCCTCTTTTAGCTGGCGCAGCAGCAGGGCGGATAACTCCTCCGCCCGAAACAGCTGCGACCCCAGAGAGAGCTGAACGGCGGTGCCCATATAGCGCTTAAAGCTGGCCACCGTCATCTGCGGATGGCTCTGTAAACGATCCCGGGCCGCACGCCCCACGAGGATCTCGCCCTCGTCACCCAGCCCCACCACCGACGGCGTTAACACCTCTCCCCACTGATTGGGGATCAATACGGGCTTACCTTCCTGCAACAGGCTGACCGCACTGTTGGTTGTGCCAAGGTCGATCCCTAAAACCGGCGCCTTTGTCATTATTGTTCCTGATATCCCTGCCATAGTGCGTCGATTATACAAGAAGCGGTGTGGGGGGATCGGACGAATAAAACTGCGAAAAAAGGTAGGAGGGGGTGAACAGATGGTTGGGGGAATGCGCCCACGTACGACGGCTGATTATCCTGCTTCTGGCGTTGACCAGTCGTCCTGAATTTAGCAATGCAGCGTATCAAAACAAGGTCACCCGTTGCTGAGACAATCAGCGGAGCCGGTTTACCGTTCCGTGTAATGCCATTTTTCAGAAGTGACCGTCCGCGCACTACTTTTTGCGGACGGTCGGGTTTGGTGCAGCGACCTGTTAAACCATTTTTCGTGTGTTCCAGCTATCCGAGTGGATAATATTACCGTCCAGATAATGCCAGGTGATCTTTTCATAGCGCAGTTCCACCGCCTCCATATGATTGAACTGGCTCTTTTTCTGGTTTCTTACGTCATGCATCAAAGGAAGCACGGTAACAACCTTAACGTTCTCAAGAAGGGTATTAAAATACTCTTCTTCCTGACCTGCGTGATTGATGCGATAAAATTTCAGCTCTGCAGACTTCAGCGTCTTGCCCGTGGAGAGCGCCTGATAAAGCCATGGCGTTGACGCATCCGTCTCTTTTTCGATCAGGTAAGCAAGATGTGACCGTGTACCCGTTATTCGCCCGGTACCACTATCGGTGGGGATAGATACTCCATGATGTAGCCCCAGAATCTCAATGCTATTTTCTCGCCCGCTAATATCAACGGATCCCTTAATCCTGTTGCCTGCATCATCCGTCAGATGCATATACACCGGAATGGCCATATTAATTATCCTCATTAAATCCGTCTGACTGACCAATGGTATTGATCATTGTGTCCATACACGCTTTTCCCGCCGGGACTTTGTACAGGGCGCGAATCGCGTCGAGAACATACTGATTGAACTCGGGTTCCGACATCACGTAAAAAGGCAACCCGCATACCTGCCTGATACTCAGCGGCATCTCTCGCTCTGTCAGAATACCCAACACGCCCGCAGGATTATGAGGGATGGCAAGTGCAACCGCCGTGGTCAGGGTTTCGGAAGACGCCGCATCGGTGTCGGATGCCAGCAGTGACGCGACCTTAAGCCAGCGGTTTTCGCCCGTGGCAATCTGGCCGGTGACGTACCGCCACTCTCTTTCGTTATTCTGATAGAGCCGGGAAATAACAACGCCTGCTCCCTGCTGTTCAATCTCTTTAGTGAGCTGCTCCGCCGTCGGAGAAACGACCGCAAAGGCCAGGCAAGGGAAGAGAGAAAAGATGATAAGTAGTGTTCTCATTAGCGCACCACTAATATTGAGTCACCGCTATTGACGATCTGCTGACGTAGCGCAACGCCATCAATAATGATGCAGCCCTGAGAAGCAGTATGCTCTCCTGAGCGCCTTCCACCATGAATGCGGAAATTATCCCGCCCAAAGGTGTCAGTACCCAGAATTGGCTGCAAAACCACTGTGACGCGGGTAATGGTGTCATGTGCACCGGTAATTCGATAATGCCCTTTCGGGATGGGACCTGTGTTTCTTACTCTCTCCATCGCGGGGTTATTTTCTCCTGTACCGGCCCCGCTGTAGCCCTGCGCAAAGAACTGACCATTGTGAGTCAGAACACCCGTCTGTTGTGAATACTCCCATGACATTGGCTAAGCCCTCCCTGTTTATTGTGTTAACCCGCACTCGCTGTGCAGTAGCCGTGACGTTATCAACAACGACGAGAAGGAAAATCTGACAAGGTCACATTTTGAGCAATTGCGGAGCTTTATTAGCAGGAGATCGGGCGCGATAAGGAGCGTCAACTTAACAAGCCAGGCCTGGCTGCTCTATTTGACTGGCTTCCCAAAAAACGTATCAACCCTATAAAACCGGATGCCTTGATGGCAAACTGAGCATCATTAGCAGAGTCATCAAATAAAAAAGGAGTGCCATCATGTTCTGCCGTCATTGTGGTTATACCGTCAGGGATGAGGACAAATATTGCAATGAGTGCGGAGGTAAATTATCCGCCCCGGAAAATGGCGCGATTACGGCCGGCGACAGAAGCATCAACACGCAAAACTCAACCATCACCAACAGCAGCATTCACACAGGTGATAATTACAACAACTCCAACAATATTAATCCCGATATATTGAACCTGCGTCGGGAGTTTGTCAGGCTCCCCTGGTCAGCAGAGGGAAAGCTTGGAGAGAGCTCAGGTTTCCTGACGCTGGGCACGATTGGGAGCATCGCCAGCATTGTTGGCATCGTGCTGCCCTATCTCACCTCATTCAAATACATCCCCCACTTCCTATTTCCCGTGCTTGCGCTGTCCGTCATGATGTTATTCCTGCCGACCGTGTTAAAACGCCATCGGTTCAGCCCTTTTTTGGGATTAAAAAACCTGGAGTACGGCAAGGACGGGAAAATCTACCTGACCCGGATCAGCTGCGATTGCCCCTGGTGTGGAACGGAAATGAAATTAAGAATGGTTGGCCCTAAAGAGGACCGCTCCCAGCTTTTAATATGTCTGAGAAACCCGGGCATGCACCGTATTCTTTTTGATCCCACGGTGATGCCGGATATTGAAAAGTGAGACATGCCAGATAGCGGGAATATTGCAATAGTAAACGGGGTTTCAGCCGCGATCGATGATAAAACCCCGTCACTCAGTCAGCCCTGTCAGAACCCTTCCAGCACAATCTTACCCACCGCACGACCCGTCTCAATCTGGCGGTGCGCCTTCTGTAAATTCTCTGCCGTAATCGCGCCATAGTGCTCGCCGAGAGTGGTCTTTAGCACCCCGTCATCAATCAGGCGAGCGACACGCGTCAGGAGCTGATGCTGGGCGATCATATCCTGCGTCCCGAACATCGAGCGAGTAAACATAAACTCCCAGTGCAGGGAGATACTTTTGGTCTTCAGCGGACGGGCATCGAGGGTCTCAGGATCGTCAATCAAGGCCAGTTTCCCCTGCGGGGCCAGGGCTTCGATAATCTGCGCATAGTGCTGCGCCGTCGCGGTCAGGCTGGCGACGTGCGTTACCGACTTCACGCCAATACGCGCCAGCTCTTCAGTCAGCGGCTTGCTGTGGTCGATAACATGGTGCGCACCCAGCTCACGCACCCACTGCTGGCTTTCCGGCCTGGACGCCGTGCCGATAACAGTAAGGCCGGTCAGCCTGCTGGCAAGCTGGGTCAGAATCGACCCGACGCCACCCGCCGCACCGACAATCAGCAGCGTATCGCCCTTATTGCCGCCCTCCTTCACGCCCAGACGGTCAAACAGCAGCTCCCACGCGGTAATGGCCGTCAGCGGCAGCGCCGCCGCAGAGGCATTGTCCAGCGTCTGAGGCTTCAGGGCGACGATACGCTCATCGACCAGCTGAAACTCGCTATTGCTGCCGGGCCGACCGAGCGCCCCGGCGTACCAGACCTTATCCCCCTCGCGAAACAGCGTCACCGCCTCACCGACGGATTTCACCACCCCGACGGCATCCCAGCCCAGCACGCGCGGCTCTCCGGCGTTAAAGCCCGCACGGACTTTGGTATCGACAGGGTTAACGGAAATCGCCTGCACCTCGACAAGCAGATCGTGGCCAGCAGCAACCGGTACGGGCAGCTCGATGACGGTTAAGGACGGGATATTGCTGCCGGTTGTGGCCGGACTCGTAATGGCAATGGCTTTCATGAGCTCTCCTGATGGGGATGGATTCTGGGTTAGTGAGGATGATGGTAGGCCCGGTGGTGCGAGAGAAACAGTGGGGGGATAGGATAAGTGTTGTACGCGTGGAGGGAAAATGGGGAGCAGAAGGCAGCAGAGTTATGCCGCCTTCTGGACAGAACGTCATTCTTTCTTCACGCGCATCAGTCGTGTTCTGTCGATAAGATTGCCGCTTTCATCGTAATAGCGGCTCGGCCAGATATCGGCGGGGTCCATTTCTAGTGCCTGAGCAATTATGTGCTCACCTTTCGGCCATGGGCGAGACAGTGCGTTCGCCAGCGTGGAAGAACTCAGGCCAGCCTGCCGTGAAAGCGCTGCCATAGACATACGTTTCTTTTTGAGCCCGGCAATGATATCTGCGGGATGCATATCCGTTTTAACCATCGGGTCACTCCTGTGGTAGTAGGGGATGGTTTAAGGATTGTCGCTGGTTTGGGAGGTGGTGGATACTACGAGAAACGTAGTGTGCATAGGCATTCAATCAATGGCGGCGAAGGCCGGACTCGAATATCGCAACTATCCTTATGATATTTAGTAATTAAAGCAACTCACATTATCGGTGATAGCATCAGTCCCATTTGGTGATAATCGAACAAAGAGTATATTAATCTTGTTTGCTTACACTAACTTCGACTTTATCTATATCATAAATACTTACATTGCCTCCAGTAGCATTTATCGGTTCAAAAAGAGCAAGATTGATTCCATCGCTCACAGAACTGTTATAAAGCACTCCATGAAATCCAGTTTTCTTTATAAACTCACATATATACTGGCTTGGGATATAATCAATGGCTGCACTCTTGGGTAATACGGGTCTTGTTAGTTCGTAACCAAGTCGTTCAAGAAAAGGTATATCTGCAAGCATTTTCCCCATCTCACTTGGATCAGTTAATAAAAATGGCGAAACGGTTTCACGAGGGTTTCTGAGGTCTATTAGAGTCAAGTTATCTTTTAAATTAAAATCAGCGACGCAGGCTCTATCACCTGTATGAGGACGAATCTCAGACAAAGCCGTATCTGGATTAGAGCCAAGATATAAATATGGTATGCCTGTAGGGTTTGCTCTACCATGACTAACTGCTCTCTTGGGAGGGGCCCCCATTTTGTCTACAGTGAAGGCAATATCATCTGTAAAAATACGGGCACGATACCAAGTTTGATAAAAGTCCTCTAAAGCAAGAAAACTTAATAACTCACCAAGTCTATCAGTATCAAGTGATTTATTGAGAAAATATCTGTTCTCATACATTAGTTCCTGACAAAGATTATCCCATAATGCAAGAGATTCACTTTTATAACTATCAGAAAGTACGAAGGACTTTCTTACAACATTCCCATCATCAAGTATATCACCTAATAGTTCTTTAGCATGAGCCTCATCTAAAAGAGGATGTGAAAATAGCTTCCAATCCTCTTTCAAATGTGCAACCACACTTTTACCATCCGGATGCTGTTCATAAATGTTTATTAATGAACTAAAATGATCAAATAAAGCATAAGGCTCAATAATCTCAATGTCTTTTGTACCACAATACGAACAATCACCAAAACTAGGGGAAAGTGAAGGTATGATATTTTTCTTTAACCCTTTATCCCCAAAACAATTCGCACAGCAGTAGTTAATCATATTATTTATCATCCATGAAATCAGCCAAGGTTTCTATGTGGTGAATCATTGACAGTTTTTTTACTGTTCCTAAACCAGGGAAGTGGCTCGGATTATGCAATCGTCTAAACTCTTTAATGGCCGATGTTTCAAGCAACATAGATTCACCGGATTTTAAAGCAATCATTAATTTTTCAAGTGATTGTGCAAACTTACCTGCTGGATCTGTTGGTGTATTACGTGTTGTCGAAACAAAATGATAGATGTACATCTCTTCTTCATGCTTCGCATTAATATAAGTAAGATGAATAGCAACTGCATATGCAGGTCCACCTGATTCACTAAATTCATCTCCAACAATTAAAAAATCACCAAAACCATTCATACCCTCTTCTTCATAATTAAGATGAAGATCTGAAAAGAACTCAGAATCAGGATGGTCAGCATTTCGTCTTTTTTCAAAGCCATCTTTAATTAAAATTCTTTCTGAACCCGAAAAATGTTTTCGATAAGCTTTAGAACAATAGTTAGAAATAAATACATGTTTGTATCCATCCCCAAACCTTTCATGTAAAACTTTTGGCTCATCAAACCCGGCATGGATGAAGGTGACTTCATGAACGAGATCTGAATAAAGGAGATTATCAACCTTAGCAATAGTCATACTCTTATCAAGAAGTATACCTACAGAAATCTTCTCATACTTACTAAATTCCTTTTTTAATAATTGAGCTATACTTTGTCCATCGGTAGAATGATCACCACATGCCGGATTAATGATGACAATAGCCTTACCATCATTTTCTTTTATTGTTTTCAGTGTTCGTTCAAGACCGTTGAGAGCCTCTCTCACAGGCTCTATTATTGGAGTAAAACCTGCCTCAGCCATTACATTAGCAGTATCTCTAATAGCCAACAGTTCAAATTGTTTCCCACGAAAATAAGGATAATACATAGTTTGTTACTCCCATAACAATGCCTCATTAAGAGGAAGCCGCATAGTATTAATTAATCGCTCATGATCCTTAGAGCGAAGCTGAATAGAAAGCGCCGCTGGTTGCAAAGACTTTGGTAAGTTGAGAATCAACTCTCTTAAAGAAAGTAAACTTCTGCTTTCCTTTAAAGTTTTCAGCATTAAATTATATACAGAAATAGGTGGTAAGCCACTAAATGCTTCTTTCAAGAAACCATGCATTTGAGTATTCGGTAAGTCGGGGATTTTTATACCTAAATCGGAAGCAATAATTTTCGCCTCATTAATTCTTAATGACTCAAAGATTGTTACAGGGCATATAAAGTCTAAGACTTCTTCAGCTTCTCTTATAGTAGATATTCGATTCCATCGGGCTAAACTCAATACCCCAATGGTAGATTCAGTTGTTTTAAGCACATCATCTATATGTTCTGAACCTGCTATCACATAGATTTTCCCAAATGCTTTACGGTAGTTTGTTATTTGGTTTTGTAGACGGTTTAAGGAATCCCTTTCGGATTTTATTTCGTAAACCGTTCCAGTTCCGTTCAGTATGATGAGATCAGCTTTGCAAGAGCCGATTCTGAATTCATTAAGCATACAGGCAGTTCTTAATGAATGCTTCCCAAGCAAAAGATTGTGTGTGAGTGCAGAACGATAAACATACTCATTCCGCAAGCCTGTTTGTCTAAGTAAGGCAAATGCCTCATTGAAGGCTTCACCAACGGTAATCCCAAATGTATCTGCATGGTCAAAAAGTTCGGTCTCTCGGAGAGAGCGAGCAAACATAGGAGACTGCCCTCTTTTCGCTATCTCGCTGAAGACGGAAGCGGAAAAAAGTCTACTCAAAGCTGTCAGTTGAAAAGAGTTAAGTTCGTTACTTATCATCATGGTGAATCACATAGCCCATCGTTCAGGATCTTAATTGGTTACTGTCAAAATCCTTAGCACAACCCCATAAAAACCGCTCATCAAGTGCAGGAAGGCTATTAAAAAATTTTCACCTTAGGTTACCAAACCAGCAGTACCCTGCATAGAAAAGTTGATAACCTTACTGTATGTAATCAATTCTAGTACCCTGTGAAAATTTTGGTTGTGAGATATCACACAATCTGTTGATCGTAAAAGATAAAGATTATCTAAGGAGGCAGCCCTCAGACCACATATGAAACGGATTTCTTTAACATTGGGCACTCCACGTTTCAATTCAGGTGACAAAATTCACTAAACCACTAATTTCTCTATACTGTATACGCTCTATCACTGATTGCAAACATAACAACCCCAAAGCGTCTGCTAAGTGCTTCTAACAGTACTCGGAGACAAGAAAAAAGCACCCTCAGAAGGTGTATACTGAACGTGAATAATGTTAAGGAAAGCATGATGGAATCGGAAAAACCTGTTACCCCTGATTATAAAGTCAACAGCAAACGGGATGCGACAGATAGTATTCGTGGCTACGTTTACCAGATTTACCAAAGTGTACTTGCTTGGGTAGACCTTAAGGACGACGAGGTACTCTTTCTCGAATGTGCTGAAGATTTTGATATTTATGCTAATAAGACTGTAATCAGCACGCAGGTTAAAGATTTAACCAGCAAACTAACACTTAGGTCGGCAGATGTGGTAGCCGCACTCAACAATTTCTGGTCATTGCAGCAAGACAATCCACAACATGACATCAAACTCCGCTTTCTGACCACAGCGAACGCCGGGCATGAAAAAGGAACACCGTTTGGACAGGAACAGAAAGGCCTAGAATACTGGTACCGTTGTCAATCTGACAAAGCGCTAATCCCACCATTACGCAATTTTCTCACGACACTTGAATTATCCCCAAACCTACTGGCATTTCTTCGCTCGTCTTCCGATGAAACATTACATACTCAGCTGCTTTTACGTATAAACTGGGACCTAGGTGCCAAAAATAAACATGCCTTACAACTAGCTATTGAAGATAAGCTGAAAATTCATGGTCACTATTATCGAACCAATACACATTATTCATGCCAAGCACTCTCGCATCTTCTTAAACATGTAGTCGATCTTCTTAGTGTAAAAGGACATAAACCTCTCTCTCGGGCTGATTTTCTTACAGAATTTGATACAGCAACTACTGAATCGATTCCCAAAAGTCTGCTAGAAACTCTCAGAAGTAACAGTCAATTGCAACAGCTTGCAAACAATAATGATTCTGGCAGCCTTACCCGACTTTGGGATATTCCCTACCCCCTTACAACTCCTCTCCCGGTTGTCGAAGGAGCTCTTCGTCGTCAGGCATTGGTTGCGAAAATCCATAGTCATCTTTTATCATTCCGTGTGATTTTTCTTTATGGAAGTAGTGGCACAGGAAAAACAAATATTGCGGCGATGTTAGCTGCTACATCAAGCGAGAGATGGGAATGGGGGGATTTCGTGGCCGTCGCACTGAACATATTCAAGAGGCCCTTGCCCGAGCAGCTCTAGAAATAAACACTCGTGGTTACCCTTCTTTTTTAGTTCTAGATGATCTCGATTTAAGTGATATTTCCAATTTTGAACGCGAACTGATTGCATTGATCTTTGCCATCACCCAAAACAACGGCATGGTAATTGCTACAGGACAGAAACGACCTCCTTTGTCCCTGTTCCCTGCATTATGGATTCCATCTGAAAGTGAACAGAAAATCCCTTATTTCGATCGTGAAGAGATCAATGAACTTATTATCCTTCATGGTCTCGGTGAATCTAATAGCGTTATAGAATGGGGGCAAAACATTTACGCTTCGACGCAAGGACACCCGCAACTGGTCCACGCACGAATCAGAACCTTAAGCAACCAAGGGTGGAGTGTAACAGAAGAAGATTTCCACAATCCTGAAGATATTCAACGTATTCGTTTAGATGCACGTAATCGTCTAATAAAAATGTTTCCTTCAGATGCAGCCAGGATGCTGGCCTATCGACTAAGTATTATCACCGGTCGTTTTCATCGCAACTTAGCCTTGACCCTAGGTAATACAGCTCCTTCAGTAATCTTGTCAGGTGAAATCTTTGACACACTTGTTGGTCCCTGGATTGAAAAAGAGGGTCCAGATCTCTATCGTGTTTCTCCTCTATTGATCGGTGCCGCACAGAGTGTTTTTTCAGAAAGAGACATAATTGACCTTCATCTTAATGTTGCTAATTGTATTCTCAGTCAAAAAATCCTAAACCAGGACGATTTATCAGGGGCCTTTTGGCATGCTTATTCAGCGAAAGATAAGAAACTCATATCTCAGTTAGCAAGCGTGATTATCAGAGAAGGTGAGCATGCTATGTATTATCTCCGTGAGCCCATGTTTTGGTTTTCGGAGGTAGCACTATCCCCAGGAAATAAAATCATGGATGACGAATTATCAACAGAACTGGTACTACGTTTACTCCAATTTCGGCTTAATTCATCACTTTCAAAACATGCGAGTGCTTTGATAGATATTCAGATTATTGAAGATATCGTTGCCAATGCAAAAGCAAAAAAAGAATCGATTCTTTTTTCAGCCATGGCATATACGATTATTCTAAGTAATCTGGAGGTACATATTCCGGCGGCTACAGTTGTACGAATCTTGGATAATCTGATGGATGAAAGTATCGAAACTGCTCTGGCCGAAAAATTTTTCGAATCTTCTGCTAAAATCGATACCCCAGAAATTCTTCACGCAACAAGAGATTTATTCTTATTTCAAGCTATCCGAGTAAACGGTTTGAAAGATCTTAGGGAGTTGGTTATTGCTCTTGAAAAGATCGATGAAAAAAAACGAAGAACTCTATTTTCAATCTGTGACTCCGAATCAGACTTTCCTAATATGTTAATTCGGCAAGCATGCTGGAAAGATGTTGAAGCAATTTCTACTAATGTACAAGAATCCTTATCAGTGCTGCGTTTTACCGAGTCAAAAGCCCGTGAGTGGGGTATTAAGAGGCTCTCTATTGCCTGTTACGCAGTAATAGCTTCTATCTATGATGAATATGCTGAAGCTCCTGAAGATGCTATGGCAGCTCTAGATGAAGCAGACAAAATATTTGGTGATGATGCCCAGCTTATCAATCAGCGCGCAAAAGTCCTTTTGCGTTTAAAACGCTACGAAGAAGCTCTAACCTCGTTCAAACACGCCCTACTTTTACCAGGACTTGATAAAGTCAATTATGTCACTTCCTGTCGCGATGCTGGTATTGTCGCTGCAAAATTAAGCAATTGGATGTTTTCATCAAAGCTTTTCCGCCAAGGTGCCGAGGCAGCCCGTCAGAACAATATTCAGAAACTAATGGGGATTGGCCTTTCTGCTGATTGTGCTGTTTCTTTATGGCACGCAAGTCAACCTAAAGAGTGTCTATCACTTTTCGCAGATGTACTAGATAGTTTAGAAGATGTAGATCCTAAGGAAGAGCATCTAGCCCACCACCTCCATGCTACGATCAGACATGCTATTTCTTGGGTTCATTTTGCTGCTCGTGGGTACACAGACGACAGTCTTGCTAGGCCATTGCCTGGTATGTGTAGCAACCCAAATCCACATGAAAACATTGTTGACCACCGACTTGTCGACATAAGTGGTGTGTGGGAGTTACTAGTCACGACAGAATCATATTTGTCGCTAGGTAATACTATTGCGCAACGCGCCAAAAATAAAACAAATAGCATTATGCCTCTCCACATCAGGATTTACCGGGGAATTTTGGCATTAGAAACTATGTTACGTGATAAGACCTTTGAAAAATTAATCTCAGTACTTCTGGATTACCATGCAATCAACCATTTCAGAGGAATTACAAAAACAAGTATTGTTGATTTATACTCCATCGATGACCTCCCCAAGCTACCAGATGACTATTGGAATAATGAAGCTCCTTGGACCTTGAACTGCCAAGTGATTCTAGCGGTAACAATTTCCAATTATTCCAGCACCACCCCGCTGAAGTTGCCTTTTAGCTCTTGGTATAATGAGCTAGCAATTCTCGGTCGACCGCCCATTAGTTTTAGTAAGTTCATTCGTGTCCTGCAAGGCGAAGTTCCAGAAACAGACAATCTCTATCAGCTGGCAGCTGCAGCTCTGCAGGCGCTAAATTTAAACCGATCATCTCCAGAACAACTGTGGGGACACTCTTTCCGGCTACTGGATGCCAGCCGGACGATCCATAGTCTCGTCGCTCAACCTATGGAGGAGTGGCTAACTAAACTCTGGCAGTATGCATGCCAGTTCCAAAAATTTGGTTTCAGGGCCCCAAATATGGCTATACCCAACATCGAACAGGCATGTATGAACACGTCATATTCGGGAACTGCAAAAGTAGCGTTGATATTGGAGGCTGCAGCTCCATGGCTAAATATCAATTTGTCGAACACGGCTCGTTCTCTACTTGAGAAGATTCGTAATGGAAATTAAGCCTAATCGAACCGGAAGTATCATCATCTAAACCAACATATGTTGCTAGATGTACGTTGAAGTCAGTTGACCTTGAGAGAGCTATGTAGCTGGAGTGATGGATAAATGCTGAATTCCAGACGCAAAAAAAGCCGCCCTTAAGCGACTTTTCTCTGTTCAGCGTGGTGCCGGAGGCCGGACTCGAACCGGCACATCTCTCGATGGTTGATTTTGAATCAACTGCGTCTACCGATTTCGCCACTCCGGCACGGAAGGGGATTTGCTGATAGCGGGTGCATTATACCTGCTGCACTCCTTCACGCAAGCGTTCAGGCCACGCTGGGCCGCTAAACGTCGAAAAAATCAACACCCTGCACTCACCCCGCGCACTTCCTCTACCCGCCTCGCAAAACTCTGCAACGTGACCTCCGGCGTTTACATTTTGCCGCGTTTGTTATCTGATCTCGTTACCGGTTGCTGTAACCCCTTCCTTGCAGAGAGCAGGATCAACGATGCAATTTATTCAGGCCGATCCGACGCTGGAGAACTACTGGCGCGGGATTATCCTTTTTGGCAGAAACGTGGCGTCCTATAAGTTTGCCCTGGCCCACGCCCTGTATGATGTCCCGCGTAGCGGCAGCGATCTGATCCTGCTCGACGATCTGGCGCTGCATTTTAGTCAGCATCTGTGCCGTCACCTGGTGGATGCGCCCAAGCAGATTACCTCGCAGAACAGTCAGTTTATTGACGCCTGTAAGCGCTTTAATGCCGGTGAGATAGACCAGGATACGCTGATGGAGATTACCGTGCGCAGGGGCTTTAATAATGTGATTGATGCCTTTCACACGGTGAATCAGGCCCCGATCGACAAACGCTTTTTCCTCGACGAGCGCAAGACCAGTAAGGGTATTCGCCTGACGGATAATTTCTACTATCTGACGGAGCGCCAGCAGTACCGGAATTTGATGCCGGAGACGGAAGCGCGCTGGAATCTGGTTGAGCAGGGCTGGGCGATGGGCGTGTCGCGCAGCCTGATTGCGGTTGAGTATGATCTGGGCTCGCAGCTGCTGTTCAGCCGACAGAATCAGCGGCGTATTACCATTACCAGCTGTCGGGACAGCCTGAACGGCTATCAGAAGGGGCACTGTTTTTACTGCTATGCGCCGATCAGCGTGGTGAGCGGAGAGGATGCGCTGGCGGACGTGGACCATTTTATTCCGTGGAAAGCCCAGGGTGCGGTGACCAATCTGCACGGCGTCTGGAATCTGGTCCTGGCCTGTCAGTGCTGTAATCGTGGGGAACAGGGCAAGTTTGCCCGTCTGCCGTCGGCGAAGCTGCTCCAGCGTCTGCATAACCGCAATGAGTATTTTATTAACAGCCATCTGCCGCTGCGCGAGACGCTGATCCGTCAGACCGGGAAAACAGCAACGGCACGTGGCAGCTTTTTATCCCAGAGCTGGAATGCGGCTCTGACTAACGTGATTTTTCACCAATGGGAACCGCCCGCCGCCGGGCCGGAGAGATTCTGATGACAATGGACTATTACAGACAGCACGCGGATGCGTTTTTTAGCGGCACGGTGGACGTGGATATGGCGTCGCTGTATCGCCCGTTTATTGCGGCGCTGCCCGCGCAGGGACGGGTGCTGGACGCAGGATGCGGCTCCGGTCGCGACAGCAGGGCGTTTGCCGGGCTGGGTTACGCCGTGGACGCCTTTGATGCGTCGCCGGAGATGGTGGCGATGGCCCGCGAGCACTCGGGGCTGGCGGTGCGTCAGATGCGTTTTGATGAGGTAGAGGCGGTCAGCCGCTATGACGGGATCTGGTGCTGCGCCTCGCTGCTGCACGTGTCCTCTGCCGAACTGCCGGATGCGATGCAGCGCCTGGCGCGGGCGCTGAAGCCGGGCGGGATCTGGTATGTCTCCTTTAAGTACGGCGAGGGTGAGCGGGCAAAAGAGGGTCGTCGCTTTACGGACCTGAATGAAACGGGGCTGGCGGCGCTGGTACAGCCTCTGGAAGGGATCGCGATTCGCAAGATATGGACAACTGCCGATAAGCGCCCTGAGCGTACCGAGACCTGGTTAAACGCGCTTCTGGTTCACGCCTGAAGAAAAAACCGTTCCCTAACCTATATCTGATTGATAACAAAGATTTTCCGGCGCATTATCGCGGCATTGTTTATCCACATACCACACAAGGATACTTATGCCACGGATTGCTTCCCGCGCCCTGTTATTGATTGCTGCCATGCTGCTGCCCGCGTACGGTTTCACCGAAGACGCATTGCCGAAGGGCAAGGACTATCCGGCCGCTCCGCTTTATACCGGCAAAACCGCCGCCAGCGTCGATTATTCAGATGATTTTACCAACACCTATCGCACCCGCTTTAAAGAGGCGCTGGCGAATCCGGTGGCATTTGCAGGTGAGTACAGCACCACCAGCTGGGGCTGCGGCCTTGCCTGCACCGAGACGGCCTTTATCAATAAACGCACCGGCCGCGCCCTGAATCTGTCATTTAAGAGCTATAGCATCCGGGAAGGTGTCAAGGTGCCCTTTGGCGCAGAGATTGTGTATATGAAACAGGACAGCAATCTGCTGGTTACCTACGGCAGCGGGGAAGAGGGAGATAAGCCCGCGTATGATTATTACGCGCTCAAAGAGGGTAAACTGTCCCTGATTAAGCACGTGGATATCCAGGGAGAGTGATGCCCGGATACGTGCCTTTTTTCCTCTACGCTGGCGGCCCTGCCGAAACGCACAGGACCGCGCTGCCTGTTACTGGCAAGGATCCAGTGTGACCAACGTGCCGCCGTTATCTGGAGTGAGGTAACGCGTCGCACTCTCCGCGCTGAAGATCAGCTGTTTGTTGCTATGGTAGCCGCGCACGGTGTCGAGATCCGCAGTGCGCCAGGTGGCTTTGATCGGTAACGGTTTACCGGTCCAGAGGTCGCCACCAAGCTGTTTCTTGTTCAAAATCCAGATACTCCACAGGGAATCACTGTCTTTGCCGCTCCAGCCCACCCTCCTGGCCTGGTCGCGGGTGACATACTCAGCGGGCAGCACCCCATCCCGGTTCAGGGTTCTCAGCAGTGCCACCAGCTTTTTCTCATCCTGCACAACTGGTTTGCCCTGCCGCGCCAGAAGCGCATTTGCCTCAGTGACCACCGCATCGCACTGGGGAAGACTGGCGTAAGCAGGCAGTGCCAGAAACAGCCCAGCCGTGAGCATTGTCAGAGTCAGTTTCATCGTTATTTCCTGTGTGTTTATCGGAGTCTAAAACAGCCGCTCTGCGGCACCATGCTGGCGTGGGAGCGGCTGACATTTGCATTGAGTATGGATGCTATATCTGACGTGCGGCAATATTGGCTGGATGGCGGGAGAAAACGGGCAAAATTGCTCTGCTCATCGGGCGGATCTTTGACGATCCGGGCTATACCCCCTCCCCCCTTCTCCCCTCGCCCCGTCAGATGCTCTACACTTCCCCCATCACCACAACATCAAAGGAAACCGTGATGAGCATCATTAAAAGTTACGCCGCGCCGCAGGCCGGTGCCGCGCTGGAGCTGCAGGAATTCGATGCGGGCCCGCTGGGGGCAGAAGATGTGGAAGTGCAGGTGGATTACTGCGGGGTTTGCCATTCGGATCTGTCGATGATTGATAACGAATGGGGCTTCTCTCAGTATCCGCTGGTTGCCGGGCATGAAGTGGTGGGCCGGGTGGCGGCGCTGGGCAGCCTGGCGCAGAACAAGGGCCTGAAGATTGGTCAGCGCGTGGGTATTGGCTGGACGGCGCGCAGCTGCGGCCACTGCGATGCCTGTATCGACGGCAACCAGGTGAACTGTCAGGAAGGATCGGTCCCGACCATTCTGAACCGCGGCGGCTTTGCCGAGAAGATCCGTGCCGACTGGCAGTGGGTGATCCCGCTTCCGGACAGCATCGATATTGAAACCGCCGGTCCGCTGCTGTGTGGCGGTATTACGGTGTTTAAACCGCTGCTGATGCACGGCGTGACCGCCACCAGCCGCGTGGGCGTGATCGGTATCGGTGGCCTGGGCCATATCGCGATTAAGCTGCTGCACGCGATGGGCTGCGAGGTGACCGCCTTCAGTTCTAATCCGTCGAAGGAGCAGGAAGTGCTGGCGATGGGGGCGGATAAAGTGGTGAACAGCCGCGATCCGCAGGCGCTGACCGCGCTGGCAGGCCAGTTCGATCTGATTATCAACACCGTTAATGTCGATCTCGACTGGCAGCCGTACTTCCAGGCCCTGGCCCACGGCGGGAATTTCCATACCGTTGGCGCAGTGCTGAAGCCGCTGCCGGTTCCGGCCTTTACGCTGATCGCAGGCGACCGTAGCGTCTCCGGCTCCTCAACGGGTAACCCGTACGAGCTGCGTAAGATGATGAAGTTTGCCGGGCGCACCAAAGTGGCACCGATCACTCAGGAGTTCCCGATGTCAAAAATCAACGACGCGCTGCAGCACGTGCGCGACGGCAAGGCCCGCTACCGCGTGGTGCTGAAAGCCGATTTCTGATGTAACAAAGGCGCCGCGAGGCGCCTTTCTTTTTAGCTCTTCGCCAGCGCCGCAAACACCTCAGCCACCGCCACCGCGCCGGGGTCGGTCACCCCTTCCAGGTTCTCACGGTTAACATAGGACGAGCGTCCCGCGCCTGCGGTCTGCATCCGGGCGGTCGCGTCTGCGCCCTTCTGTGCGGCTTCGCGGGCGGCATGGAGGTCGCCGTCGCGCAGGGCTTCCAGCGCGGGCTGGAGGGCGTCAATCAGGGTTCTGTCGCCGAGATCCGCCCCGCCGTACTGTTTCATCTGGGCCAGGCCTTTCAGGAGCGATTCCGGGAGCGGCTGGCCGTCCTGCACCGCCTGACCTGCAGCGGTAAAGAAGATCGACATCAGCACACCGCTGGAGCCGCCCATCACCGTTGCCAGACGGTCGCCAATCTGCTGGAGCAGGGTTCCGGCGTTGTCGAGCGCCAGCCGTTTCTCTTTCAGCAGGCTGCCGATATCCCGTGCGCCTTCGGCAAAAGTGGAGCCAGTATCGCCGTCGCCGACTTTGGCATCCAGCGCATTAAGGCGGTTCTCCTGGGCAATCAGCGCCTGCACGGCGGCGGAGACCAGCTCCCCGACCTGGGGGTTATCCGAGGCCGTGGCTTCGACGCTGTGCTGAATTTTATGGTGTTTCACCGTTCTGAGCGGAGCCAGGGCGACCGGTTTTTGCCAGCCGACCGTCTCGACCGAGTCGTTGAGGGCAGCCTCAAGGGTGTCGTTCAGGCGCAGTAACGAGAGGGAGAAGCCTTTCATATCCAGGGCGCTGACCAGCGGCGCGGGGCCGATCAGGTAGCGGATCTGCGGGGCCAGGTCGGAGTGGGCCAGCTCTTTGGTAAGCAGAGCCATCTCCAGGGCCGAAACGCCACCGAGGTTGTTGATCAGCACCGCATACTCGCCCTCTCCGGCCTGCTCGCGCAGCGGTTTTATCAGGGTGTCGATAATCTGTTTGCTGTTCTGGGTTTCGATCAGGGATGCGCCCGGCTCGCCGTGAATGCCCAGGCCGAGTTCGGCATGGCCGGGCTTGATGCGCGTGGCTTCTTCGTCGCTGCCCGGCAGGTTGCAGGTCTGCATCGCCAGGCCGAGGCTGTAGAGGTTATCGCAGGCCTGGCGGGCGATGTCCCGCACTTCGCTCAGGTTCCAGCCGTGCTCGGCTGCGTAGCCCGCCACCTTGTGGACCAGCGCGGTCCCGGCGATACCGCGGGGCTGCTTGTTGTCCGGCAGGGCGATATCGTCGGCGACAATCACCATCTCGACCTTCAGGCCGTAGGCCCGGGCGCGTTCTGCCGCGAGGCCGAAGTTCAGGCGGTCTCCGGTGTAGTTCTTGACCACCAGCAGGCAGCCGCGATCCCCGGTGACGGCGACGATGGCGTTAAGTACCGCATCGACGCTCGGGGAGGCAAAGAGATCCCCGCAGACGGCAGCGGTGAGCATCCCCCTGCCGACAAAGCCCGCGTGGGCCGGTTCATGGCCGGAGCCACCGCCGGAAATGACCGCTACCCGGCTTTTATCCCAGTCGGCGCGGGCCACCACGCGAATGGCCGGATCGATATCCAGCCGGACCAGGTTGCCGTGCGGCGCAGAAAGGACCATCCCTTCGATGGCGTCGTTGACCAGCTGCTGCCGATCGTTAAAGAAGAATCTGGACATACTCCCCCGCTGTTCACTAAAACCGTCAGGCAAGCATAGTCCGCCTGTCAGACCCTGGTGTAAAGAACGGATTATACTGAGTCAGGGCGGCACCCGGGCAGGCGCTACGCCAGCCGGTTATCGTCCCCGTAGCCACGGGCTTTTTTTATCCGGTGCAGCCGACGATAGAGCCGATAGTGCCAGACCAGCAGCAGCGCGAGAAAGGCGTGGTGGAGCCAGAGCATCCAGGGAGTATCGAGCATCATAAAGCTCAGGCAGAACGCCGGGATCAGCAGGGCCATCGCCAGGAAGGCGATCCGCTCGGTGAGATCGAACTGAAACAGAACCTTATCCGCCTCTTGCTCCTCCACAGAGCCCCGGCGCACGGTCCCGACCCGGGCCGAAAGGCGGTCGGTGCAGCGCACCCGCCATAGCACCAGGCCGGCTATCGCAGCGAACAGTCCCGGCTCGGCGATATAGAAGAGTTCCGGTAGCGGGTGGAACAGATACCAGACGAGCGCCAAAAGCCCGACCCAGACATAGGGGCTGATGACCATCTCCGTCAGCAGCTCCATCATCGCCAGCGCCAGTCTGCGCCCGATCCCCTTCACTATCTCCATCATGGTTTACCGTCCTTGTAATAAAAAAGAGAGGCCAGGCCTCTCTTCTCGGTGCGGTCCGTCAGGACCGTCGCATCAACAGCCAGAGGCTGATGGCAAAGAATGACGCGCTGGGCAGCAGCGCCCCGACCACGGGCGGTATCCCGTATACCAGGGTCAGCGGGCCGAAGATCTGATCCAGCACGTAGAAGACAAAGCCGAAGCTGATCCCGGTGACCACCCGCACGCCCATCGCCACGCTGCGCAGTGGGCCGAAGATAAACGACAGGGCCATCAGCATCATCACCGCCACCGACAGAGGCTGGAAGATTTTGCTCCACATGTTGAGCTTGTAGCGCCCCGCATCCTGGCCGCTGGCCTTGAGGTAGTTAACGTAGTTAACCAGGCCGCTAATCGACAGGGCATCCGGATCCAGCGCCACCACGCCCAGCTTATCGGGCGTGAGGTTGGTTTTCCAGGTGCCGCTCACCGTCTGGGAGCCGGTGATCTGCTGCGGATCCTTGAGGTCAGACTCATCAATCTGCGACAGCTGCCAGACGTTATTCTGCGCATCGAACTTCGCCGATGCGGCATAGCGAACCGAGGACAAACGACGTTCGCCGTTAAAGGCATAGATGCTGACGCCGCTCAGTTCGTTGTCGCCGTGCACCCGCTCGATATAGACAAAGTTATTGCCGTCTTTCGCCCACAGCCCTTGCTGGGTGGAGAGCAGCGAGCCGCCGAACATCTGCTGGGCGCGGTAGTTACGCGCCATCTGCTCGCCCTGCGGCGCAACCCACTCGCCCATCGCCATGGTCAGAAAGACCAGCGGGATCGCGGTTTTCATGACCGACAGCGCCACCTGCATCCGGGTAAAGCCGGACGCCTGCATCACCACCAGTTCGCTGCGCTGGGCCAGCATCCCCAGCCCCAGCAGCGCGCCAAGCAGCGCCGCCATCGGGAAGAAGATCTGAATATCTTTCGGAACGCTGAGAAGGGTGTAAAGCCCCGCGCCCATCGCATCGTAGTCACCCTGCCCGGCTTTTTTCAGCTGGTCGACGAACTTAATGATGCCGGAGAGGGACACCAGCATGAAGAGGGTCATCATGATGGTGTTGAATATCGTTTTACCGATATAGCGATCCAGTACGCCAAATGCCTGCATTATACCGCTCCTTTACGCGTAAAACGGGCGCGTATCCGGCGCACGGGGACCGTATCCCACAGGTTCAGGGCAACGGCCAGCGCAAGGTACAGCAGGTTAACGGCCCACATCCAGACCGCCGGGTCGATTTTGCCTTTGCCGCCGTTGGATTTGATGGAGGTCTGCAGCAGGAAGAAGACCAGATAGAGCAGCATCGCCGGCAGCATCGACAGCACGCGTCCCTGACGCGGGTTAACCACGCTAAGCGGCACCACCATCAGGGCCATGATAAAGACCGTCAGCACCAGGGTGAAACGCCAGTGCAGCTCCGCGCTGGCGCGGTCGCCTTCGGCATGCCACAGGGTGCGCATATCCATCTGTTCCGTATCGCTCGGATCGAGAGCGACCGCCTGATGGCCGACAATAGCCTGATAGTTTTCAAAATCGGTGATGCGGAAGTCGCGCAGCATCGCCGTGCCTTCAAAGCGGGTGCCTTTATTGAAGGTCACCACCTGCGAGCCGTCCGGGGTCTGAGAGAGCTGGCCGGAATCGGCGACCACCACCGACGGGCGGGCGTTGTTACGCGCACGCAGCTGGGCTAAGAAGACATCCTTAAAGTGGCTGCCTTCGACGCTCTCAATAAACAGGACCGCGTTGCCGTCCGAGGTCGGCTGGAACTGGCCCTGCGCCAGAGCGGCAAGGCCCGGGTTGGCTTTGGCTTCGGCCAGGACTTCATCCTGATGGAGCGAAGACCAGGGGCCCGCCCACATGACGTTAACCGCCGCCAGCAGGCCGGTAAACAGCGCCAGCACCATCGCCGCCTTCACCAGTACGGCCTTACTCAGGCCGCAGGCGTGCATCACCGTAATTTCACTTTCGGTGTAGAGCTTGCCGAGGGTCATCAGCAGGCCGAGGAAAAGACTTAGCGGCAGGATCAGCTGCGCCATCTCCGGCACACCCAGACCCAGCAACGAAAGCACCAGATTGGTCGGGATTTCGCCATCTACCGCTGCGCCAAGGATCCTTACCAGTTTCTGGCAGAAGAAGATCAGCAGCAGGATAAAAAGGATGGCAAACTGGCTTTTAAGCGTCTCCCGCACCAGATATCGTATGATTATCACTTTAAATACGCCCGTAAAAACCCGTCTTTTTGCAGGAAAATTGCTTGTTTCATGGCTTAAACGTCATTTATTCTCTTGAGTCGTCGAAATCATCGCTAAGATTAAAACATACAGCGGATTCGCGTTTCAGGTACTGTTCTGACGTGTGGCACATGATGATCGTCATCACGTTAAGATTAACACGAAGTCAACGCAACAGCGGACATGAGTTACGAAAGCTTGCAATTCTATCCGTAGCCGTCGCTGTTGTCTTTAAGATTCAGGAGCGTAGTGCATGGAGTTCAGTGTAAAAAGCGGTAGCCCGGAGAAACAGCGGAGTGCCTGTATCGTTGTGGGCGTCTTTGAACCCCGTCGACTCTCTCCGATCGCCGAACAACTCGATAAAATCAGCGACGGGTACATCAGCGCCCTGCTGCGCCGTGGCGAACTGGAAGGCAAGCCGGGCCAGACCCTGCTGCTGCACCACGTGCCGAATGTCCTGTCAGAGCGTATTTTACTGATCGGCTGCGGCAAAGAGCGCGAGCTGGACGAGCGCCAGTACAAGCAGGTGATTCAGAAAACCATTAACACTCTGAACGATACCGGTTCGATGGAAGCCGTCTGCTTCCTGACCGAGCTGCACGTAAAAGGTCGCAACACCTACTGGAAAGTACGCCAGGCCGTTGAGACGGCGAAAGAGTCGCTCTACAGCTTCGATCAGCTGAAAACCAACAAGAGCGAGCCGCGTCGCCCGCTGCGTAAAATGGTCTTCAACGTGCCGACCCGTCGCGAACTGACCAGCGGCGAGCGCGCTATCCAGCACGGCCTGGCGATTGCCGCCGGGATCAAAGCCGCGAAAGACCTCGGCAATATGCCGCCGAATATCTGTAACGCCGCCTATCTGGCGTCCCAGGCGCGCCAGCTGGCCGATACCTGGAGCCAGAACGTGGTCACCCGTGTGATCGGCGAGCAGCAGATGAAAGAGCTGGGGATGCACTCCTACCTCGCGGTCGGCAACGGTTCCCAGAACGAATCCCTGATGTCGGTTATCGAGTACAAAGGCAACCCGGCTGAAGACGCCCGCCCGATTGTGCTGGTTGGTAAAGGCCTGACCTTCGACTCCGGCGGTATCTCCATCAAGCCGGCCGAAGGCATGGACGAGATGAAGTACGATATGTGCGGTGCCGCGGCGGTTTACGGCGTGATGCGCATGGTGGCCGAACTCCAGCTGCCGCTGAACATTATCGGCGTGCTGGCGGGCTGTGAAAACATGCCTGGCGGCCGGGCCTATCGTCCGGGCGATGTCCTGACCACCATGTCAGGCCAGACCGTGGAAGTGCTGAATACCGACGCCGAAGGCCGTCTGGTGCTGTGCGACGTGCTGACCTACGTTGAGCGTTTCGATCCGGAAACGGTGATCGACGTGGCGACCCTGACCGGGGCCTGCGTGATCGCCCTGGGTCATCACATCACCGGCCTGCTCTCCAACCACAATCCGCTGGCGCATGAGCTGATCGGCGCGTCCGAACAGGCGGGCGACCGCGCATGGCGTCTGCCGCTGGGTGAAGAGTATCAGGATCAGCTGGAGTCGAACTTCGCGGATATGGCCAATATCGGCGGCCGTCCTGGCGGTGCCATTACCGCAGGCTGCTTCCTGGCGCGCTTTGCCCGTAAGTATAACTGGGCGCACCTGGATATCGCCGGGACTGCCTGGCGCTCCGGTAAAGCCAAAGGCGCAACCGGTCGTCCGGTCGCGCTGCTGTCGCAGTTCCTGCTTAACCGCGCCGGGTTTACCGGCGAAGAGTAAGAAACGCAAGGCCGGGCAACCCCCGGCCTGTCGTTTAAATTGACCACAAGAAGCCCCATATCATGAAAAATGCAACGTTCTATCTTCTGGACAATGACACACAACAGGATGGCCTGAGCGCCGTCGAACAGCTGGTGTGTGAACTTGCCGCAGAACGTTGGCGCGCGGGAAAGCGCATTCTGATTGCCTGCGAAGATGAACGGCAGGCAATCCGGCTGGATGAAGCCCTGTGGGCGCGACCGGCAGAAAGCTTTGTTCCGCATAATCTGGCGGGCGAAGGGCCGCGCGGCGGAGCACCGGTGGAGCTGGCCTGGCCGCAAAAACGCAACAGCAGTCCGCGCGATTTGTTAATTGCGCTCAGGGTCGGCTTTGCAGATTTTGCCACCGGTTTCACAGAAGTGATAGACTTCGTCCCTCATGAAGATTCTCTAAAACAACTGGCGCGCGAACGCTACAAAGCCTATCGCATGGCTGGTTTTAACCTGAATACGGCAACCTGGAAATAATGGAAAAGACATACAACCCACAAGATATCGAACAGCCGCTTTACGAGCACTGGGAGCAGCAGGGCTATTTCAAACCGAATGGCGATGAAAGCCAGGAAAGCTTCTGCATCATGATCCCACCGCCGAACGTCACCGGCAGTTTGCATATGGGCCACGCCTTCCAGCAGACCATCATGGACACCATGATTCGCTACCAGCGTATGCAGGGGAAAAATACCCTGTGGCAGGTCGGGACCGACCACGCCGGTATCGCCACCCAGATGGTGGTTGAGCGTAAAATTGCCGCCGAAGAAGGTAAAACCCGTCACGACTATGGCCGCGACGCCTTTATCGACAAAATCTGGCAGTGGAAGGAAGAATCCGGCGGCACCATTACCCGCCAGATGCGCCGTCTTGCCGCCTCCGTGGACTGGGAGCGCGAGCGCTTCACCATGGATGAAGGCCTGTCCAACGCCGTGAAAGAAGTCTTTGTTCGCCTGTACAAAGAAGATCTGATTTACCGCGGCAAGCGCCTGGTAAACTGGGATCCGAAACTGCGCACCGCAATCTCCGATCTGGAAGTGGAAAACCGCGAGTCCAAAGGCTCCATGTGGCATATCCGCTATCCGCTGGCCGACGGTGCGAAAACCGCCGACGGTAAAGATTACCTGGTGGTCGCTACCACCCGTCCGGAAACCCTGCTGGGCGATACCGGCGTGGCGGTGAACCCGGAAGATCCGCGCTATAAAGACCTGATCGGTAAATTTGTGGTGCTGCCGCTGGTGAACCGCCGTATTCCAATCGTTGGCGACGAACACGCCGATATGGAAAAAGGCACCGGCTGCGTGAAAATCACCCCGGCGCACGACTTTAACGACTACGAAGTCGGTAAACGTCACGCCCTGCCGATGATCAATATTCTGACCTTTGATGGCGATATCCGCGACGTGGCGGAAGTGTTCGACACCAAAGGCAACGAAACCGACGCCTGCTCCGGTGAAATCCCGGCAGAGTTCCAGAAGCTGGAACGCTTTGCCGCCCGTAAAGCGGTCGTGGTTGCCGTTGACGCCCTCGGCCTGCTGGAAGAGATCAAACCGCACGACCTGACCGTCCCTTACGGCGATCGCGGCGGCGTGGTCATTGAGCCGATGCTGACCGACCAGTGGTACGTGCGTGCCGACGTGCTGGCGAAGCCGGCCGTGGAAGCGGTTGAGAACGGCGATATCCAGTTCGTGCCGAAGCAGTACGAAAACATGTACTTCTCCTGGATGCGTGATATCCAGGACTGGTGTATCTCCCGTCAGCTGTGGTGGGGTCACCGTATCCCGGCCTGGTATGACGATCAGGGCAACGTGTACGTTGGCCGCAGCGAAGAGGAAGTGCGTCAGGAGAACAACCTGAGCGCCGACGTCGCTCTGCGTCAGGACGACGACGTGCTGGATACCTGGTTCTCCTCCGCCCTGTGGACCTTCTCCACCCTCGGCTGGCCGGAAAACACCGACGCCCTGCGTCAGTTCCACCCGACCTCCGTGATGGTCAGCGGCTTCGACATTATCTTCTTCTGGATCGCCCGCATGATCATGATGACCATGCACTTCATCAAAGATGAAAACGGCAAGCCGCAGGTACCGTTTAAGACCGTCTATATGACCGGTCTGATCCGCGACGACGAAGGCCAGAAGATGTCCAAATCCAAGGGCAACGTCATTGACCCGCTGGATATGGTGGACGGTATCTCTCTGCCTGACCTGCTGGAAAAACGCACCGGCAATATGATGCAGCCGCAGCTGGCGGAGAAAATCGGCAAACGCACCGAGAAGCAGTTCCCGAACGGCATTGAGCCGCACGGCACCGACGCCCTGCGCTTTACCCTGGCGGCGCTGGCCTCCACCGGTCGCGACATTAACTGGGATATGAAGCGCCTGGAAGGCTACCGCAACTTCTGTAACAAGCTGTGGAACGCCAGCCGCTTTGTGCTGATGAACACCGAAGATCAGGACTGCGGCTTTAACGGCGGCGAACTGACGCTGTCGCTGGCGGATCGCTGGATCCTCGCCGAGTTCAACCAGACGGTGAAAGCCTACCGTGAAGCGCTGGACAGCTACCGCTTCGATATCGCTGCGGGCATCCTGTATGAGTTCACCTGGAACCAGTTCTGCGACTGGTATCTGGAGCTGACCAAGCCGGTAATGAACGGCGGTTCTGAAGCCGAACTGCGCGGCACCCGTAATACGCTGGTGACGGTACTGGAAGGTCTGCTGCGCCTGGCGCACCCGATTATTCCGTTTATCACCGAAACCATCTGGCAGCGTGTGAAAGTGCTGAAAGGCATCACCGCCGATACCATTATGCTGCAGCCGTTCCCGCAGTATGAGGCGTCTCAGGTGGATGAAGTGGCCTTTGCCGATACCGAGTGGCTGAAGCAGGCTATCGTCGCGATCCGTAATATCCGCGCCGAGATGAACATCTCTCCGGGCAAAATGCTGCCGCTGCTGCTGCGCGGCTGTAGCGATGATGCCGTGCGTCGCGTTAACGAGAACCGCAGCTTCCTGCAGAGCCTGGCGCGTCTGGAGAGCATCACTCTGCTGCCTGCCGATGATAAAGGTCCGGTTTCCGTGACCCAGATTATCGACGGCGCCGAGCTGCTGATCCCGATGGCCGGTCTGGTGGATAAAGACGCCGAGCTGGCGCGTCTGGCCAAAGAAGTGGCGAAGATCGACGTCGAAATTGGCAAAATCGAAACCAAGCTGGCCAACGAAGGCTTTGTGGCCCGCGCCCCGGAAGCGGTAATCGCTAAAGAGCGTGAGCGTCTGGAAGGCTTTGCTCAGGCGAAGACCAAGCTGATTGAACAGCAGGGCGTTATTGCTGCGCTTTAATTGAGTCCGCTGAAAATAATCAATGGCCGGAGCTTACGCTCCGGCTTTTTTATGGGAAAGATAAAAAACATATATTTTATTTGTTATTAACACACCAGCAATTGACGTTATTTATCTATTTAAGATTAAACCTTCAGACCATTACATTATTCTCACCAAAAACATCACTCACTTCAAAAAACCGCCCCTCCAACTATAAATCATATTGCATCCGTCATTTCGCAATAATAGATTGCAGAAAATGAACAAAATTTAACCTTAGGTTTTTTTTAGCTATAACCGCCCGTGCAGCCGCGTATTACCGGGTCGGAATGCTTTTATCACTCGTCAGGATAACGGTGGGACAATAATAAATGGAATTTACCTCTGTACGCTCCGCGAATTTTGCCACCCGACAGTTTTTAGCCTATCTGCTCTCATTCACGCTGGCAGGACAACCCGTTCTGCCCGCTATTTCAGCGGGGCTTAACGTCGCCACCAGCGATACCGGTATTACGCAGACAGCTGGCGGCGTACCCGTGGTCAATATCGCCCCGCCTAATGCGGGCGGAATATCCCATAACACCTTCCAGGATTTTAACGTCGGGCAAGAGGGCCTCATCCTCAATAACAGCGCCCGGGATCAAGTGCAGAGTCAGCTAGGGGGAACGCTTCAGGGCAATGCCCGCCTGCGCGAAGGCAGGGAGGCGGCGGGGATCATTAATGAAGTGGTATCGACGAACAGATCGGAACTAAAAGGCTACCTGGAGGTGGCGGGTAAAGGTGCCAGCGTTATGGTAGCCAATCCGTACGGTATCACCTGTGATGGCTGCGGGTTTATCAACACCCCCTCGGCCACCCTGACCACCGGGAAGCCCGTTCTGGGTCCCGACGGCGGACTTCAGGCGCTTGAGGTAACCCGAGGATCGGTGGTCCTGCAGGGCAAGGGGCTGGACGCCAGCCAGACTGACAAGCTGGCGATCATCGCCAGAGCGGCAGAAATTCATGCCTCGCTGAACGCTAAGGATCTGGACCTGATTGTCGGGGCCAACCAGGTCAACGCCGATGGCCCCCTGATCCGCCTGGCCGGAGAGGGCACCCGACCTGTCGTTGCCGTCGATACCGGCGCGCTCGGTGGGATGTATACCAATCGGATCCATCTGGTATCCGGCGACAGCGGCGTGGGCGTGAATTTGGGCAATCTGAATGCCCGTCAGGGGGATATCCGTCTCGACAGTAGCGGGAAACTGACGCTGACTCAGGCCAGCGCGCAGGGAAATATACAGATCGCCGCACCGGATGTTGTCCTCGCCGGAAAGCAACAGGCACAAAAAAATATCACCGTGCAGGCCAGAGATACGCTGCTCCATCAGGGAGAACTAGCGGCGCAGGGAGATATTCACCTCTACGCCGACAGCGTAGTCAACCAGCGGGGTCGTATCACCGCCGGGAAAGATCTGGTGATACAGAAAGAGGCCAGCGGCCAGGCAAACAGAGAAATCATCAATAGCTCCGGGACGCTGGAAAGCCTGCGCGGGGATATGGTGCTGAACACCGCCAGTCTGGCAAACCAGCGAGAGTGGCTGGAAATGGATTACAACGGCAGGTCCTGGCGCTATGAGGAGGGAACCTGGCACAGCCCGGGCAGCGGCCTACGGCCCGAGGTCGTTGCGCCGGCGGGAACAGAAGACCGTTTTATTGGCGGCGTGACCTCCGGGCTATGGGTAACCCGTGCCGCACCACCAGCTCGTATTCTTGCCGGGCGGGATCTTACCCTCACCGCCGATACGTTACACAACCGGGCCAGTGAGATAACGGCAGGCCACGATATTCAACTGTACGGCACGACGCTAAATAACCTCTCATGGCTCTCCGGGACGGAAACATTCTGGCAGGCGCTGACCGCCAACGGTCAGAATGCCCTCAATCCCCTTCCCTTCAGCAATATCGATCCCTTTAGCGAATCGTTTTATCGCCGCAGCGACGGAGAAGCCTTCCGGGGAAGTATTCAGGCCGGAAACCGTCTGGAGGGCCAGTTTAGTGACAGCATCAATAACATCACCTGGCGGGCAAACGCCGGGGATGCGGGCGATAGCCTGCCAGACGCGGCAAATCTCCCTTCAGGCACTCAGCTTGCGGCGCAGCGGGAACGACTTCGCCAGGGAGACCTGGCCTCACCCCTGATGGGCAGCGCCCTTAGCGCAGATCGGCTGGCGTTGAATACCGCACATTTTCTGAACCATGGCGGCCTGGTATCGGGCCAGTCACAGCTAAGCCTGAACAGCACCGACAGCGTGGTCAATCGGGCCAGCGGCGTACTGCATTCAGAAGGCTCGCTGTCCCTCAGTGCGGAGAACAATATTGAGCAACATAGCGGACTGACCGCAGGCGCGGTGGTCGACGTAGAGAGCCGCTTTGGGAATATTGTCGCAGACACTGCTTCCCGGGCTCTGGAGCTCACGGGTGAATCTTTGACGTGGTCAGGCTCTGTGATGGCGGACAGCAGCATCTGGTCTGCCAGCGATACGATGCGCCTCAGTGCCGGTAATAATATGCAGCTCCACGGTGTGGAGATCGACGCCGGTAAAGGGTTATCTCTGGAAGCGGGAAACGATATCGGCCTCTACGCTACCAGCGTTTCCCATGATCTGGACGGAAACAGGCAGAACATCTGGCTATCCGAATACAGGAGATATTACTCGGACAACCATCTGAAATCGGGCGGCGCACTGGATATCGCTGCGGGGAAGGTTTTCGATAGTCATAACACTGAGATAAGCGCGGTTGGCGACCTTACTCTACGGGCTGGCACTTCAATATGGCTCTCAACGGAGAGAGACAGCCACGACCAGATGCGCAGGCAAGAGGAGATAGGTCTTTCAGAAGACGCCAGTGGCATTGTCGCAGATCCCACGCCCTACAAAATCAGCAGCCTGTCGGCGATCCTGCTGCAGGCCGGGGACTTTATCAGCACCCGTGGTGCGGTACTGACTGCCGCCAGAAGCATCGCGCTTGTTGCGCAGAGTGTATATCTGAATGCCGCTCAGAGCTCTCTACGCCAGTCGGTGACCTTCCTTGAGGATGTGGCGGTCTCCCGATCTGTAGAGCATGTGCAGCAGACCTCGTTAACCAGCGGAGAAAATATCCACATTCAGGCTGAGGACAATGTTGCACTGGATGCCGCGCAGCTCATCGGAGCGCAGGACATCACGATAGACGCCGGGCGTGGCCTCAATCTCTACAATACCTCGAGTAGAAATGAATACTGGATCACCTTATCTCCGGAGAAACCCGGTCGCACGGCGGAAGAGAGGCTCGCCGCTCTCGGTGTGTCGATGCCGGTTGCCGACAGCCACCTGTCAATACCTGCCCTTGCAGCGGATTGCAAATGGTGCCGATATGAAGTGTCGCTCGACTCGCCCACCGACACAATCCTCAGTGCGGATAACCTCCATCTGACTTCCGGAGGCAGCCTCTTCGCCTCAGGCGTTAACCTGACGGCCCGCAGCGGGGTGATGCTGAAAGCCGCAGAGAATCTCGATATCGAAGGGGTGGAAACATACAGCACCCTGTTAGACGATCGTACCGATTTTCAGATTCGATACGGGACGCGCTGGCAGGGAAACAGCATTACCGCTGGTAACGCGCTGGCGCTGTCCGCCGGGAAAACCCTGGCACTGACCAATACCCTGCTCCACTCTGCCGGAGAGCTGGCCATTATCGCCGGAGAGGATATCGGGCTGTACACCACAACGGACAGCCTCGAGACCAACCCTTATCAGCCATCAACAGAAGAGCAGCACATCCTGAGTGAGAGCGGGATGCTGCTGTCCAGTGATGGAAATATGCAGCTCACTGCCGGCGGGGATATTACTACCAGAGCGGCAGGCCTGGCATCGCTGGGCAATCTTCTGCTCTCGGCAGGCCGCAGCATTTTCCTGGCGACACAGCAGACCGAGCATAACAAGGAGAGCTACGGCGAAAACCATAGCCAGCGGGAAGACCGCGTGGTCCGCCAGGTGGAAAGCGAGCTGGCTAGTCAGGGAGATATGACCCTGCGGGCAGATGGCGATATCACTCTGCAGGCGGCCAGCCTGAATGCCGGGGGCGATATGACTCTCACCGCTGCGGGTAACCTCGCCCTGACCACGGCAACCGACAGCGACTACTACTTCTTTGAAGAGACTCTTGTCGATAAGGGATTCCTCTCTAAAGAGGTGCGTCATCGGGTGGATGAAGACTATACCACCCGGGAAAAAGGTGCCCGGGTCAACGGGGCGGGCCTGTGGCTATCGGCGGGAAAAGATCTCACCGTCACCGGGTCGTCATTAATCGGCGAGAAGGATGTCTCTCTGTGGGCGGAGGGAAATAGCGTTATTACTGCCGCGACGGAAGAGTGGTCCAGCTATCGCCTCGACGAGAAGAAAGAGAGCGGCCTGCTGTCCGGTGGATTTCTGGGGTTCACTATCGGCAGTCGCTCATCGAAGCACAAGGTCAATGAGAAGGATATTACCCAGAGTCAGAGCATCAGCACGCTCGGCAGCAGCGGGGAAAATGTTTACCTCGATGCCGGAGGCCAGGTCATCGTCACCGGCGCAGATATTGTGGCCGCCGGGTCACTGATGGTCAGCGGTGACAGCGTGCATATCGTTGCCGGGCAGGATATGCACCAGCGCGACGAACGTCTGGAGCAGAAAACGTCTGGCCTGACCCTGGCCCTCTCCGGCGCAGCGGCAACCGCCATTACCAGCACGGTCAGCATGCTGACCCGTATCCAGAAGGCGGGCGACAGTCGTCTGTCTGCTCTGATAGCGCTGCAGTCCGCCCTGACCGGCGTGCAGTCGGCTCAGGGGCTGGCGCTGGGTATGCTCGCGGAGAACGGCAGCGCTGCGGGGCTTTTTGGTCTGAACCTCTCACTCGGGATGCAGCGTTCCGTCTCCGAATGGCATGAATCCTCGGTGCGGATAAATAGCGCCACGCTGACCAGCGGCGAGGATACCGTTATCAACGCTTACGGCTCCGCCGAAGCAGGCAGCGGGGATATTCTGATTGCCGGTAGCCAGCTTAAGGCCGGCGGCGATATCGAACTCCGGGCTGAAAACGATCTTCATCTGACGGCAGCGGCCAATATTTACAACAGCAACAGCCGCCACAGCAACAGCGGCGGTAGCATCGGCGTTGGGATCGGGGCCAGCCAGGACAGCATTGGACTGAATGTCTCCGCCGGGGCGAACGCTTCTGGCGGGCACGAGGGCGGTAACGCTACAGAGTGGCACGAAAGCCAGGTCACCAGTGGGAACACGCTGTGGATGTTCAGCGGCCGGGATATGGCACTCACCGGAGCCCTGACCAGTGGCAATACCGTTAATCTGGAGGCCGGACGTCATCTGGAGCTGACCAGCCTGCTGGACAGTGAACGTTACCGGATGACGCAGTACGGCATCAGCGGAGGGCTTTCCGTTGCCATTATCGGGGTCGGCTGGTCCGGCAGCCTGACGGCGGAACAGTCAAAAATTCGCAGCGACTACGACAGTGTGCGCGAGCAAACGGGCGTGTATGCTGGTGAAGGAGGCTTCCGCATACAAACCACCGGGCACACCCAGCTAAACGGTGCCGTGATAGCTTCCCGGGCAACAGAAGACAAAAACAGCCTGGAGACCGGAACCCTGGGCTGGCAGGATGAAGAAAACTCGGCAAAGTATTCATCGGAACAGCAGAGCGCGGGTGTCAGCAACGATGGCGCCTCAGCCAGCGGTTCTGCACACGGTGGCAGCGCATACGGCCTCACCCGGGCGGCCGTATCGGGCGGTAGCATTGTGCTTACCAACCCCGCCGGGCAGGGGCAGGATCCTGCCACCCTGAACCGGGATGTGGAAAACGCCAACGGTACGATTTCCCCGATCTTTAACAAAGAGAAAGAGCAGCGTCGGCTGGCGCAGGCAAAGCTGATTGGCGAAATCGGCGGCCAGGTGATGGACATCACCCGAAAACAGGTCGACCTGAACGGACTGATAAAGGCGAAGGAGCAGTATCCGGATCTCACCGCAGATGCGCTGAGAAAGACGGATATCTATAAAACCGAAACGCAGAAATACGGCACCGGCAGCACGCTTCAACGTGCTATTCAGGCTGCAACCGCTGGCCTGCAGGGATTGATGAATGGCAATCCAGGCCAGGCCATCAGCGGTGCGGCCGCCCCCTGGCTGGCAGAACAAATCCATAAGCTGACCGAAGGCGACCCGGCCGCAAAAGCGATGGCCCACGCCGTCGTCGGTGCCGTAACGGCCTGGGCTTCAGGCAACAGCGCCCAGGCGGGCGCCATCGGAGCCGTTAGCGGTGAAGTCATTGCACAGCTGGTCACCGAACGACTCTATCCGAACAGAGATGTCAGCGACCTGTCAGAAGCCGAAAAACAGACCGCTAGCCTGCTGGCAACGCTGGCCGCCGGTCTGGCCGGTGGCGTGGCAGGGAACAGCACTGCGGACGCGATTGCGGGGGCGTTGGCGGGTAAAAATGCGGCTGAGAATAATTATTTAAGTTCAAGTGAAGCGCGTCAGTTGGATAAGGAAATGCAAGCTTGCAAAGCCTCCGGTGGTGACTGCAATAAGGTTGTAGAAAAATACATCGACATCAGCAATAAAAACAGTCTGGAGCTTATTGAGGCTTGTACGGGCGGCGGTGTCGCTTGTATCACGTGGCAAGAACTAATTCAGGGTGCGACCAACGTAGCCAACGATGCACATCCTTCCCAGGTTAGGCTCGATGAGAAACTGAAAGACCCGAGTGCGGCAGCGTTAGTTAATTACCTCAACGGTACAGACCTGAAGTTTCTGCAAGACAATATCACAACTGGCGATCGGGTACTCGATGTCGTTACCAGTCCATCGTCATGGCCGGTGCTGATCATGGGAGGGAAAGCGCTCGTTACCAATACCGTTACTAATGGAAAAGAGCTGTTAATTGCAGCAGGGGCATCAGCAACCGGGAGTGTCGTTATTCAATATGGCATTCATGGTGAGGTGAAACTGTCTGATGTGATCGGTGCGGGGGTGATCGGAGCGATTACAGCGGGTAAAGGCTATAATCCAACGGTGACATGGAATGCCGCCGGGGGGTATTACCAGGCAGAACTTAAAGGTGACGATCCGTTCTTAGGGGCATTTCTGAGTAAGGCGGGTGCAGCAACGGGTTATGCTGCCGGTAACATACTTAAAGTCCCGGCGGATAAGATATTTAATCCAGTATCGAAACAGTACGAATGGATTCCGACTGGCGTCTGGACGATAACCAAACCAGCACCACAACATTCTCTACCTTCAATCTTAGGCAATGCGGGGAACGCTTTCGCTTCGGGAGGATTTACAGAGGAGATGGATGAAGCCCTGAAAAGCAAGGAGGTGGGGCAATGATGAATAGCAGATATAGATCTTTCATTCTTTTGCTTTATCTATGCTCAACCATTTTTATTACACTGTTCATTATCACAATGTCATTCAGCCTGCTTGGTTATTGGATTGGTGGTGGGGACAACATATTTTCGTTTTTTTCTGATAAATTATTTAAATATATCAAAGTGGGATTTTCCGGTGGAGTACTGATAGGTTTTATTTTATGGTTTTTTTACTATCGGAAATTTTAAGCTGCTGATCACAATAACGCCACAGCCTAATTTATCGGAAGGTGTAAAATTAAAAACCTTGTAGAACAAGGTATTAGAATGGGGATTGCAGGTGCGACAACGATAGTATTAAAGCCAGACAAGTTCAATGGACAGAGATCAATCGGGCTATTGAATATGGTGAATCTCAGGGTGTAAACGTCACAGTGACACAGGTGAAATAATGAAATTTAACAGAGATAAGGATTATTGGGCTAGCTGTTATGGCACCAATGAATTTTTGCTTATCGAAACCCAATCTGGAATGGGAATGGTTGCTGCAGACCCTCTTTTCCCACCTCATTTATTACCACCTGACTCTGATAAAAAGCGTATTGGTGAAGCAATCTTTCAGGCGTTATCAGATAGCAGAACATTAACAGTGCTGGAAGACCGTGTAGCATTTTTCGACCTTGAAAAAGGTAAAGAGCAATATGCTGAATGGACGGCAATGTTGATGGATAAATATAGCTATAAAACTAAAAAAACCTGTTTAAGAACATGAAAAACTGCGGAATTCACTGTGTGAATGGCGTGATCACCCTATCTCCCACCCGTCATGAAAAGCTGGAGGGCTGGGGAAGGACTAAAGGTGATGGTATTGAAGATGTTATTTTATCAGCGGACAGTTCCCCGGCTGAAATCGGCGCGGGGCTACGGTTAGCGCTCAGTCGCTGCAAAGGTTAATGACACACAAATCCCAGCCAGTAATCGCTCAGGCAGCCCCAAAAAAAGCCGCCCTCAAAACGAGGGCGGCTTTTGACTTTCTACACGACTGAAATCAGAGAGCGAAAGGCATCACGGACAGGCCACGTGCCAGCAGGCTCGCCGGATCTTTACCCGGTTGCTCGCTGTGGTCCTGCGGGTTCAGCGCGTCCAGGTCGCCATCTACATGGGTGTTTTCCAGCAGGTAACGCGTAACGCGTGCTTTCGCCCACGGCCATGCCAGACCCAGGGTGATGGAAACCAGTGCGATATTGCTCAGTACCAACCAGACAAAATGACCGGTAGCGGCAGTTGAGCGGAACTGAATTCCACCTTCCATGGACATCATGCTGTACAGGTAATTACGCAGCTTCACAAAGGCAAAGCTAAAGCATACCAGGATGCCAACGAAATAAAGCAGATAAGCCATGATCAGTGAAGTATATACAGAAGCGAGGAGAGACATAATTGCTTCTTCGCTTGCACCGAACGCGCTCATTTGTGCAATCTGCACCATCGGTGGAACAATCATCCACAATGCCACGAAGATGAATGGAATAAACAGCAGCATCGACAGCAGGTAAATGACGGTGCATTTTTTCACGGAGAACTGTGCAGAGAAACGCTGGGTACCGTACTGCAGGTTATTTACCAGCAGGCCGTACCATTTCGCCGCATACACGCCCTGAATAATAGCGGTACCGAAGATCAGGATCAGGGTGCCAATAACGCCGCCGGTAATAATACCGTCGATGCTACCTGCGCTGGTCGATGCAGAGAACGCAATACCGGATACCACTGCCACGGCAATCGCCACCAGCAGCGGCAGACCCAGCATCACCCACCAGGCCTGCAGCGGGCTGGCGCGGAAGTTAAAGCGAACGCCGTTCAGCTGAGTCATATGCAGCTGATAGCGCAGGCCCTGAGTCACCAGCCACGGCACGAACAGAATAAACAGCACCACCATCAGCAGCGTCAGCCAGATGCTATTACTCGCCACTGCAGCAATGAAAATAATATACAGAACCATCAGGCCTAACCAGCCAACAAAGATGGAGCCGCCGGTAGCATGGAAAGAGAAACGCTCGCCGGACAGGGAGGTGTTCTCATAGAAATAGCGACGTGCGCGCACCAGCGCCCAGGGTAAAAATAACCCCAACGTCACAATGGTCAGCAATACGTTTACGATCCAGACCGGGAAGTAACCCTTCCCGCTGCCGGTGAACACGAATGAGCGCGAATTCTCTCGTGTTTTTAATAGATCAACGCCAGACATAACAATCCTTATCAATAAAAAAGAGTAAACACATCCTTTAAGCGGCTTCATCACAATTATATGTTGTGTTGATGACACTTAAATGATTATTTGTCTTAAGTGTGTAGAAATAACCGCACAAACATAATGGCATAGCTAGCCATTATTGAAGTGTAATGAATTCGGGCGCAAAATAATAGATACTAAATTTACTGGGATTGCCATCCCGGTCACTAAGTGGTATTAAGCGAGGTTAGGTTTTTGCAATTCTGGCAGAGTGTCCTATGAACGTTGCCGCCGCGACGGAACTGAAAATGCGCCCGATCGCCCCCGAGGATAACGCCGCTATCGCCCGCGTTATCCGCCAGGTGTCCGCCGAGTACGGCCTGACCGCCGACAAAGGCTATACCGTCGCCGATCCCAATCTCGATATGCTGTATCAGCTTTACAGCCAGCCCGGCTACGCCTACTGGGTGGTGGAGCTTAACGGCCGGATTGTCGGCGGCGGCGGCATTGCGCCGCTGGCCTGTAGCGAGCCGGATATCTGTGAGCTGCAGAAAATGTACTTTCTGTCAGAAGCGCGGGGTCAGGGACTGGCGAAAAAGCTGGCGCTGAAGGCGCTGGATCACGCCCGAGAGCAGGGCTTTGGCCGCTGCTATCTGGAAACGACCGCCTTTCTGCGCCAGGCCGTGGCGCTGTATGAGCATCTGGGCTTTGAGTATATCGACGGGCCGCTGGGCTGTACCGGGCACGTCGACTGCGAAGTGCGGATGTTAAAACAGCTCTGAGCGCCCCTAAGCCGGCACGCCGCTGTGAAAACGAAATTCGGCGTCCGGCGCTAAAATCAGCCCCGCTTCCACCTCGCCGAAATAGCGCACTCTGTCGCTGATATCCTCACTCGAGACCTGCTGCGCCAGCGCCAGATAGTCCTGATAATGGCGCGCTTCGGATCGCAGCAGCGACAGATAGAACTTCTGCAAATCCGCATCCAGATACGGAGCCAGCGCGGCAAAACGCTCGCAGGAGCGCGCCTCAATATAGGCGCTGCAAATAAGCTTATCGATGAGCGTCAGCGGTTCATGGGTGCGGACTTCTTTTAACATTCCTTTGCCATAGCGGCTGGCGGTGATTTTCACATACGGAATAGCACGCGCCTCCATAGCTTCCCGCACCTGCCAGAAGTGGTGCAGCTCCTCTTTAATCAGCAGCACCATACTGCTGATAAGCGCCTGACCCCAGGGATCGTCGGTTACCGGCATCACGCTCTTACTTATCTGCCGGTTCAGCGCCGCGAAGTCCGGCTCCGGACCGTCACGAAAGGCAAAGTCCTCATAGGGCTGGAGCCAGGCCAGCAGTGCATCGGCCCCCTGTTTATCGGCGACGTATTTACGCACCAGCAGCAGAGCGGTTTGCGCCGCTTTTAGCTCGCACACCAGGTGGTCGGTCAACAGCAGCGGTAAATTCGCCGGATCGCGGGCCTTGTCGAGCCAGGCCTGCGGCGTTGTACAGTGGAGGAAGTTGAGTACCGGGGAGAGGAGTTGCGGGTAGTCCATGGGGATCCTTGCTGCGGCAGCGGAGTCGCTGCCGCATCGGTTACTTAATGACGAATTCCGTCATCGTCTTCGTCGACATAGTCTTCATCTTCGCCGTCGTCGTCGCCTTCTTCGCCGTTAGGGTCTTCGTAGTAGGTACCCCAGCCGTCGTACTCCACCTCGAACTTCTCGGCGAGGTTCATCAGCTGTTCAACCTGCGCGTCGATCAGGTCGGCCTTGAGGGCGCTTTCGCTCAGGATGTCGCAGCAGATGACCGTCTCACCCTCTTCGACTTCCAGCTCTTCCGGCTCGGTCACTTCGTAGCCCAGCTTGAACGCTTCTACCGCCAGTTTTTCCAGCGTGTCGAAATCGTCAGCGGAAAAGTGGTGCTCGATAGTGTACAGCGCGTCGGGATCGCTGCCGTCTTCCAGCAGTTCTTCAATAATCAGACGCGTCTCTTCGCGCTGTTCGTCCAGATGTTCCTGGTTTGCCATGGCCTGTTCCTCTCATGTTCGCCGAATACTCTCATTGTCACACACCGCCGTGATTGCCTCCACCTTTCCGGAAAAGAATTGTTAAACGGGTTGCAATTGCATATTCATACATATAAATTGAATTTTAATTCAATTAGTGGCCTGTGCCCTGTGAGGAAAATATGTCCGGGTTCTACCAGAAGCACTTTCTCAAATTACTCGATTTTACCCCTGCCGAAATCACCACCCTGCTGCAGCTCTCAGCCCGCCTGAAGGCGGATAAAAAACAGGGGACCGAAGTCCCGCACCTGACCGGCAAAAACATCGCGCTCATCTTCGAAAAAGACTCGACCCGTACCCGATGCTCTTTCGAAGTTGCCGCATTCGATCAGGGCGCCCGCGTAACGTATCTTGGCCCGAGCGGCAGCCAGATTGGCCATAAAGAGTCCATTAAGGACACCGCCCGCGTGCTGGGTCGTCTTTATGATGGGATTCAGTATCGCGGCTACGGCCAGGAGATTGTCGAAACCCTGGCCGCTTACGCGGGCGTACCAGTGTGGAACGGGCTGACCGATGAATTCCACCCAACCCAGCTGCTGGCGGACCTGCTGACCCTACAGGAGCATCTGCCGGGTAAAGCCTTTAACGAAATGACCCTGGTCTACGCCGGGGACGCCCGCAACAATATGGGCAACTCGATGCTGGAAGCCGCCGCGCTGACCGGTTTAGATCTGCGCCTGGTCGCGCCGCAAGCCTGCTGGCCGGACGCTGGCCTGGTGAGTGAGTGCAAAGCTCTCGCGCAGCAGAACGGGGGCGATATTACGCTAACGGAAGATATCGCTGCCGGCGTCAAAGGCGCGGACTTTATCTATACCGATGTCTGGCTGTCGATGGGCGAAGCGAAAGAGAAATGGGCCGAGCGTATCGCTCTGCTGCGTCCGTACCAGGTCAACAGCGAGATGCTGGCGCTGACCGGCAATCCGCAGGTCAAGTTCCTGCACTGCCTGCCTGCATTCCACGATGATAAAACCACCCTCGGCAAAAAGATGGCGGAAGAGTTCGATCTGCACGGCGGGATGGAAGTGACGGATGAGGTGTTTGAGTCGTCGGCAAGCGTGGTCTTCGACCAGGCCGAGAACCGGATGCATACCATTAAAGCGGTGATGGTGGCAACGTTAAGCCAGTAGTTGCAGTCATGCCCTCTCCCCGGAGAGGGCATCAACACCGCCTTACTCTACCAGCAGTTTCACGACCACCTTCCGCACCTGACCCGGCGCACCCACTGCACACAGCGGTTTATGCACTTCACCCGGCCAGAAGACGACAAAATCCCCTTCGCTCAGCACCACGGTTTTCTCCTGCTCGCCTTCCGGCAGGAACGCAATATCTTTATCCGCCAGCCAGTCGGTATCCGGCGTGCCCGCCGGCAGGGTGCTGAAGGTCATGCCTTCCTGGCCTTTCAGAACGATCTGGATGTCCAGGTAGCGAGCGTGGTATTCAGCGCGACGCTCGGCAAATGGCTGGGTCGTGTCTTCAGACAGCAGATAAAACAGACGGTTGCCGTCAATATCGTGTTTGCCCGTCGCGGTCGCGTCGGTCACGTTTGCTTTAACATGCTCAATAGCCTGACGCAGCTCGGCCGGAAGCCAGGACTGCAGATTGTGAATGTTGCCAGTAATCATCGGGAACCCCTTAATTAAAACAATGTTTCATTTTTACTTCTTATACGAAAAAACCGGCTGCCATACCACTACTTTTTACCCAGCCTTTGCGGTAGCGCATGTTAATACTGCGGCTGTTAACAGCCTGTGAATTCATACACCGCGTAAATAACCAGTCAGTAAAATTCAATAAAAATGCAGAACTAATCGTTTACCTGGCGTAAAACGTGCGTCAGGGACTTGATCCGATGATGGGGCTGAGTATAATCGCGAACAATTTGCCGGGAGGAAGCATGGTTCAGTGTGTACGACATTTTGTCATAACGCGTCTGCAAGCAGACGCTGGCCTGCCGTTTTTCCTTCCGTTGCCCGATCTATTCATGAAGCCCCTTATTGAAGGGGCTTTTTTTTTGCCCGGCGCAGGAGAAAAAAATGGCTAATCCGCTGTATCAAAAACACATCATTTCAATCAATGACCTCAGTCGTGAAGAACTTGAGCTGGTGCTGGCGACCGCGGCGAAGCTGAAGGCCAACCCGCAGCCGGAACTGCTGAAGCATAAAGTGATCGCCAGCTGCTTCTTCGAAGCCTCGACCCGTACCCGTCTGTCGTTTGAAACCTCGATTCACCGCCTGGGCGCAAGCGTGGTGGGTTTCTCCGACAGCAGCAACACCTCGCTGGGCAAAAAAGGCGAAACCCTGGCCGACACGATTTCGGTTATCAGCACCTACGTGGATGCGATTGTGATGCGCCATCCGCAGGAAGGGGCCGCTCGCCTGGCAACGGAGTTCTCCAGCGGCGTGCCGGTACTCAACGCCGGAGACGGCGCTAACCAGCACCCGACGCAAACCCTGCTGGACCTCTTTACCATCCAGGAGACCCAGCAGCGACTGGAGAATATCAATATCGCCATGGTCGGCGACCTGAAGTATGGCCGCACGGTCCACTCCCTGGCCCAGGCGCTGGCCAAGTTTAACGGCAACCGCTTCTACTTTATCGCCCCGGCGGCGCTGGCGATGCCGCAGTACATTCTCGATATGCTCGATGAGAAAGGCATCACCTGGAGCCAGCACGCCAGCATCGATGAGGTGGTCGGCGAGGTGGATATTCTCTATATGACCCGGGTGCAGAAAGAGCGTCTCGACCCGTCCGAGTACGCCAACGTCAAAGCGCAGTTTGTTCTGCGCGCCGCGGATCTGCAGGGCGCACGCGACAATATGAAGGTGCTGCACCCGCTGCCGCGCATCGATGAGATCGCCACCGACGTGGATAAAACGCCGCACGCCTGGTACTTCCAGCAGGCCGGTAACGGCATCTTCGCCCGCCAGGCACTGCTGGCGCTGGTTCTGAATCGTGATTTGGTTTAAGTAAGGGGAAAGCAGATGACACAGGATAATAAACTGCAGGTTGAAGCCATTAAACGCGGCACCGTGATTGACCATATCCCGGCCCAGGTAGGCTTTCGACTGCTGACGCTGTTTAAGCTGACGGAAACCGATCAGCGCATCACCATCGGCCTGAACCTGCCCTCCGGCGAGATGGGCCGTAAAGACCTGATTAAAATTGAAAATACCTTCCTGACCGAAGAGCAGGTTAACCAGCTGGCGCTCTATGCGCCCGAGGCGACGGTCAACCGCATCGACGAATATGACGTGGTGGGCAAATCCCGCCCGAGCCTGCCGGAGCGTATCGACGCGGTCCTGATCTGTCCGAACAGCAACTGCATCAGCCACGCCGAGCCGGTTGCCTCCAGCTTCAGCGTCAAAAAGCGCCCGGATGATATCGCCCTGAAGTGCAAATATTGTGAAAAAGAGTTTTCCCACCGCGTGGTGCTGGCAAACTGATTGACGTGGTATTTACTGCCCGGCTACTTATAATGGCCGGGACGCTTTTATTCTATTTCAGGAGAAACCATGTCCAGAACTCTCGCGACGGAAAATGCACCGGCAGCCATCGGCCCTTATGTTCAGGGTGTTGACCTTGGCAGCATGATCATCACCTCCGGGCAGATCCCGGTAAACCCGAAAGACGGCAGCGTGCCGGAAGACGTGGCGGCTCAGGCGCGCCAGTCTCTGGAAAACGTGAAGGCCATCGTGGAAGCGGCGGGCCTGAAAGTCGGCGATATCGTAAAAACCACCGTGTTTGTGAAGGATCTGAACGACTTCGCCACCGTCAATGCGGCCTACGAAGCGTTCTTCAATGAACACCAGGCGACCTTCCCGGCCCGTTCCTGTGTCGAAGTGGCCCGTCTGCCGAAAGACGTGAAAATCGAAATCGAAGCCATCGCGGTTCGCCGCTAAGCGCAAAAAAGGCCACTTTCGTGGCCTTTTTCTTTATTTACTGCCAGCCCCAGCGACGGGTATACCAGTTCTTCACCAGCTGCGTCAGGGTCATATAGCCCAGCAGGATCGCCACCAGCCACGGGAAGTAGCTCAGCGGCAGCGCCTGCAGCTGCAGGTAACCGGCCAGCCCCGAGAACGGCAGCGCAATGCCCGCCGCCATCACCAGAAGCGTCATCACAATCAGCGGCCACGCGGCGCGACTTTGCAGGAACGGCACCCGACGGGTACGGATCATATGCACAATCAGCGTCTGCGACAGCAGCCCCACCACGAACCAGCCGGACTGGAACAACGTCTGCGCTTCCGGCACATTGGCCTGGAATACCCACCACATCACGCAGAAGGTAATGATGTCGAAGATCGAGCTGATCGGGCCGAAGAAGATCATAAAGCGCCCGAGATCTTTCGGGTTCCAGCGCTGAGGCTGCTGGATCTGATCTTCATCGACATTATCAAACGGGATCGCCACCTGGGACACATCGTACAGCAGGTTCTGAATTAACAGATGCAGCGGCAGCATCGGCAGGAACGGCAGAAAGGCGCTGGCCACCAGCACGCTGAAGACGTTACCGAAGTTTGAGCTGGCGGTCATTTTGATATATTTCAGCATATTGACGAAGGTGCGACGTCCTTCGATCACGCCCTGCTCCAGCACCATCAGGCTCTTTTCCAGCAGAATGATATCGGCCGCCTCGCGGGCAATATCCACCGCGCCGTCGACGGAAATACCGATATCCGCCGCCCGCAGCGCAGGCGCATCGTTAATCCCGTCGCCGAGGAAGCCGACAACGTGCCCTTCCCTGCGTAGCAAACTGACCACCCGCTCTTTATGCAGCGGCGTCAGACGAGCAAACAGCGTGGTGCGGCGGGCCAGTTCGGCCACCTGGTCGTCGTCGAGTTCATCCAGCTGATAGCCAATCACCACCTCACCCGGATCCAGCCCAACCTCCTGGCACACTTTGGCTGCCACCAGCTCGCTGTCGCCGGTGAGGATCTTCACCTGGATTCCGCTCGCTTTCAGCGCCTTCAGCGCCGGGGCCGTCGTCTCTTTCGGCGGATCGAGGAAGGCGATGTAGCCTTCGAGGATCAGCTCCGACTCATCCGCCCGGCGGAACTCCGCCTGGTGTGACGGCAGATAGCGGCTGGCAACCGCCACCACCCGCAGGCCCTGACGATTGTAATTATCGGTGACCCGGGCGATACGGCGCAGCATGACCTCGTCGAGGGGCACAATCTCATTGCAGTAGCGCACCAGGGTACAGACATTGAGGATCTCCTGCAGCGCGCCCTTGCAGATCAGCTGGTTCCCGGGCTGCGCCTCTTTACCCACCACCACCGACATCCGACGGCGTTCAAAATCAAAGGGGATCTCATCCACTTTGCGCCAGTTGTTTGCCAGCCGACCGGCGTCATCTGCATCGACACTCTCCAGCACGGCGGTATCGAGCAGGTTTTTCAGTCCGGTCTGGTAGTGGCTATTAAGCCAGGCCAGATGCAGCACCCGGGGAGACGACTTGCCGAGGATATCCGTATGCTGCTCCAGCACGATTTTATCCTGGGTCAGGGTGCCGGTTTTATCGGTGCAGAGAATATCCATCGCGCCGAAGTTCTGGATTGCATCCAGATGCTTGACGATCACTTTTTGCTTCGACAGCTTCACCGCCCCACGGGCCAGGGTGGAACTGGCGATCATCGGCAGCATTTCCGGCGTCAGGCCGACGGCGACGGAGAGGGCAAACAGCGCCGCTTCCCACCAGTCGCCTTTGGTGAAGCCGTTGATCAGCAGCACCAGCGGCGTCATCACCAGCATAAAGCGGATCAGCAGCATACTGACGCGGCCAATACCCTGCTGGAAGGCATTCGGCTCGCTGGCCTGCTCGCTGACGCGACCGGCAAGCTGACCAAACCAGCTCCCGCTGCCGGTAGCGACCACTATCGCCTGAGCCGTCCCGCTCACCACATTGGTGCCCATAAAGCAGAGGGTTTCACACTCCAGCGGATTACGCGGCTGCGCGTCCCGACAGGTGGCGTACTTCTCTACCGGCAGAGATTCACCGGTCAGCGAGGCCTGGGTGACAAAGAGATCCCGCGCCTGGAACAGACGCAGGTCGGCCGGGATCATATCCCCGGCGGAGAGCTTAACGATATCGCCGGGCACCAGCTCAGCGATGGGGATCTCCTGCCAGCCGCTGGCCCCATGATCGTTCATCACCCGCAGGACGGTCGCCGTATTGCTGACCATCGCCTTCAGGGCGTCCGCCGCACGGGTCGAGCGCGCCTCCTGCACAAAGTTCAGCAGGGTGGAGATCCCGACCATCAGGCCGATTACGCCCGCAGCAAAGAGATCTTCCGTTGCATAGGAGACGACGCCGAGCACCGTCAGCAGCAGGTTAAACGGATTGCGGTAGCAGGCCCAAAGATGCAGCCACCAGGGCGTGGCTTTCTGACCCGGGATCTGATTCGCACCGTGGATTTCACGGGCGCGCGCCACTTCGGCGGAATTAAGCCCCTCGGGATGGCTGGAAAACGCCTCCCACAACTGCTCCTGCGGCATAACGGCAATATCGAGGCTGCGTCGGGCAATCGCGTCGGCGACGGGCGCGGCGTTAAGGGTGCGATCGTCCGGCAGCGGATCGCGCTGGATCAGACGGCGAGGCAAAGGACGGCCGGGCTGCGTCAGCAGCCGAAGAATTTTTTTGAACATAGTAAAGTCCCTCGGCGCCCGTTTATGGCGGGCGCAGATCGTTACGCAGGGACACAATAGCGTCGCTGCCTTACACGTTCGGTAAGGCAGCCAAAGGCACGCCTTACCGGTACATTTTCCTCAAATCGGGAAGAGGGGTGGGATCGGGATCCATAAAGCCTCCGGTAAGGGTTAAAAGGGCGTGCACGGGCACGGAGATCGAACGGCGGTATCATACGCCCACAAAACTTAACCAAACCTCAACCAGACTTTGCGCATTGCCGTTTCGTTGAGTAGCATTAGGCTCCTGGTGATTTCCTTTATATACGGGTTGGAAGTATGCAAAGTCGGCTGACGATAAAGGATATTGCGCGCCTGAGCGGCGTCGGCAAATCCACGGTCTCACGGGTGCTCAATAACGAAAGCGGCGTCAGTGAAAAGACCCGCGAGCGGGTTGAAGCCGTGATGATTGAGCACGGCTTTTCGCCGTCGCGTTCGGCGCGGGCCATGCGCGGCCAGAGCGATAAAGTGGTCGCCATTATCGTCACCCGTCTGGACTCCCTCTCGGAAAACCTTGCCGTACAGACTATGCTGCCCGCCTTCTATGCGCAGGGTTACGACCCGATCATGATGGAGAGCCAGTTCTCGGTGCCGAAGGTGCAGGAGCATCTGGGCATGCTGCGGCGGCGCAATATCGACGGCGTGGTGCTGTTCGGCTTTACCGGCATCAGCGAGGCAATGCTCACTCCCTGGCGCAACTCGCTGGTCCTGCTGGCCCGCGACGCCAGCGGCTTCTCCTCGGTCTGCTATGACGATGAGGGAGCCATTACGCTGCTGATGCAAAAACTGTTCGACCAGGGCCACCGGCAGATTAGCTATCTTGGCGTACCGCACAGCGATATCACCACCGGCCAGCGCCGTCATCAGGCTTATCTCGCCTTCTGCCAGCAGCATAAGCTGCATCCGGTCGCTTCCCTCCCGGGTCTGGCGATGAAACAGGGCTATGATCGGGTTGCCGATGTTCTGACAGCGGAAACCACCGCCCTGGTCTGCGCCACCGATACGCTGGCGCTGGGCGCCAGCAAATATCTGCAGGAGCAGCGCATCGGCAACATCCAGCTGGCCAGCATCGGCAGCACGCCTCTGATGCGCTTTTTGCATCCAGAAATTATCAGCGTCGATCCCGGCTATGCCGAGGCCGGAAGCCAGGCCTCGCAGCAGCTGATCGCCCAGATCAACGGCCGCAGCGAACCGCAGCAGATTGTGATCCCTGCCACCCTCTCCTGATCCCGTCCGGCGATTTATTGTGATCCTCGCTCGGTTTCGGGAACGTTCCCATTTTCATTATTTCGCTTAAATCGTAACCTTGCCGCCAGATTCTCCCGCTACCTTTATTTTCCAGGCAGAGGCTCCACGATGAGTAAAGTCAAACAACAGGATATTGACCGACTGATAGCCCTGGTCGGCGGCCGCGAGAATATCGCCACCGTCAGCCACTGCATTACCCGTCTGCGTTTTGTTCTCAACTCCCCGGCTAAAGCCGACCCGAAGGCCATCGAAGCACTGCCGATGGTCAAAGGCTGCTTTACCAACGCCGGGCAGTTTCAGGTGGTGGTCGGCACCGAGGTCGGCGACTACTACCAGGCCCTGCTGGCCACCACCGGCCACAGCCGGGCGGATAAAGAGCAGGCCAAAATGGCCGCCCGCCAGAATATGAAGTGGCACGAGCAGCTGATCTCCCACTTCGCAGAGATCTTCTTCCCTCTGCTACCGGCGCTGATCAGCGGCGGCCTGATCCTCGGCTTCCGCAATGTGATCGGCGATCTGCCGATGAGCAACGGCCAGACCCTGGCCCAGATCTACCCGGCCCTGCAAACCGTCTACGATTTCCTGTGGCTGATCGGCGAGGCGATCTTCTTCTATCTCCCGGTCGGGATCTGCTGGTCGGCGGTGCGTAAAATGGGCGGCACGCCGATCCTCGGTATTGTGCTGGGCGTAACCCTGGTCTCGCCGCAGCTGATGAATGCATATCTGCTGGGAACCCAGGTGCCGGAGGTGTGGAACTTTGGCCTCTTTACCGTCGCTAAAGTGGGCTATCAGGCGCAGGTGATCCCGGCTCTGCTGGCCGGTCTGGCACTGGGGGTGATTGAAACCCGCTTAAAACGCTGGGTGCCGGACTATCTCTATCTGGTGGTGGTCCCGGTCTGCTCTCTGCTGCTGGCGGTGTTCCTCGCCCACGCCCTGATTGGTCCCTTCGGGCGGATTATCGGCGACGGCGTGGCCTTTGCCGTGCGCCATCTGATGACCGGCAGCTTCGCGCCGATTGGCGCCGCCCTGTTTGGTTTCCTCTATGCCCCGCTGGTGATCACCGGCGTGCACCAGACAACGCTGGCGATTGATATGCAGATGATCCAGAGCATGGGCGGTACTCCGGTCTGGCCGCTGATCGCCCTGTCGAATATTGCCCAGGCGTCGGCGGTGGTCGGCATCATTATCTGCAGCCGCAAGCATAACGAGCGCGAAATTTCGGTCCCGGCGGCGATTTCCGCCTTCCTCGGCGTCACCGAACCGGCGATGTACGGCATCAACCTGAAATACCGCTTCCCGATGCTGTGCGCGATGGTCGGTTCCGGCCTGGCCGGGCTGCTGTGCGGTCTGTACGGGGTGATGGCTAACGGGATAGGCGTCGGCGGCCTGCCGGGCATTCTCTCCATCCAGCCGGGCTTCTGGCAGGTCTTCGCCCTGGCGATGGCGGTGGCGATTGTCATCCCCATCATCCTGACTTCCGTCATCTACCAGCGCAGGCTCCGTCAGGGCGCGCTGCTGGTGGTGTAATTACCTTTGCGGGGCGTTGTTGCGCCCCGCCGTTTTTAGCAGGAAAGCACTATGAATACCTCTCTCCCCTGGTGGCAAAACGGCGTTATCTATCAGATCTACCCAAAGAGTTTTCAGGACACAACAGGCAGCGGCACCGGCGATCTGCGCGGGGTGATTTCCCGCCTCGACTATCTGCAGCAGCTTGGCGTGGACGCCATCTGGCTGACGCCCTTTTATGTGTCACCCCAGGTGGATAACGGCTATGACGTGGCCGATTACACCGCCGTCGACCCGGCTTACGGCACCCTTGGGGATTTTGACGAACTGGTAGCCCGCGCCCATCAGCGCGGGATGCGTATCGTGCTGGATATGGTGTTTAATCATACCTCTACCGAACACGCCTGGTTTCGTGAGGCGCTGGATAAAAATAGTCCGCGACGTCACTTCTATATCTGGCGCGACGGCGTGCCGGAACAGTTGCCCAATAACTGGCGCTCTAAATTCGGCGGTCCGGCCTGGAAATGGCACGCGCCGAGCGAGCAGTACTATCTGCACCTCTTTGCCCCGGAGCAGGCGGATCTGAACTGGGACAACCCGGCGGTACGCGCCGAGCTGAAAAAGGTCTGTGAATTCTGGGCCGATCGCGGCGTCGACGGTCTGCGCCTTGACGTCGTCAACCTGATCGCCAAAGAGCAGACCTTCCCGGACGATCCTCAGGGCGATGGCCGTAGCTTCTATACGGATGGGCTACGGGCCCATGACTATCTGCGCGAAATGAGCCGGGATGTGTTTCAGCCGCGCAATCTGATGACGGTGGGCGAAATGTCCTCCACCACGCTTGAGAGCTGCCGCCAGTACGCCAGCCTCAATGGCGACCAGCTGTCGATGACCTTTAACTTTCACCATCTGAAGGTCGATTATCCCGGCGGCGAAAAGTGGACGCTGGCAAAAGCGGACTTTGTTGCGCTTAAGCGCCTGTTCCGCCACTGGCAGCAGGGAATGCATAACCAGGCCTGGAACGCCCTGTTCTGGTGTAACCACGATCAGCCACGTATCGTCTCGCGTTTCGGCGACGACGGCGCCCTGCGCGTTCCGGCGGCTAAAATGCTGGCGATGGTGCTGCACGGGATGCAGGGCACGCCCTATATCTATCAGGGCGAAGAGATCGGCATGACCAACCCGCGCTTCACGCAGATCGACGACTATCGCGACGTGGAGAGCCTCAATATGTTCCGCGAAAAGCGCGCGCTGGGTCGCGATACGGATGAACTGCTGGCGATCCTCGCCAGTAAATCCCGCGATAACAGCCGCACGCCGATCCCGTGGAGCGCACAACGCCACGGCGGTTTTACCACCGGCGAACCCTGGATTGATCTCGGGAAGCACTATCAGGAGATTAACGTCGAGGCAGCACTGAACGATCCGGATTCAGTGTTCTACACCTATCAACAGCTGATTCAGCTGCGTAAAACTCTGCCACTGCTTACCTTTGGCGATTATCATGACGCCCTCCCGGATCACCCTTTCCTCTGGAGCTATCGCCGCCACTGGCAGGGCCAGACGTTGCAGGTTGTCGCCAACCTGAGCCACGAATGCCAGCCCTGGCAACCGGAAACGACCAACGGAAACTGGAAGCAAGTGCTCACTAACTACGCGGAAACATCGGAGACACCCTGCGAGATGATTCTCCGGCCGTTTGAAGCGGTGTGGTGGCTACAGGAGTAAAATAATCGTGATGACAGATGGGGGAAGGAGTGAACGGACGTTCCTGCCTCCATCTATTTATTGTGACGGCAAGGCAGGAAGGACAAGAAAGTATAATCAGTGGCGGATTTTCGCCAGCTCGTCTGCCGTCAGCCCGGTCAGCTTTATGATGGTATTGCGGTCGAGGCCGTTCTGCAGCATGGTGCGTGCAACTTCGAGTTTGCCTTTCTCTATGCCACGCTCTTCACCGAGCAGGATCCCTTTTTCAATGCCCTGCTCAAGACCTTTCTCAAGACCTTTCTCCATGCCCTTCTGTTCGAGCTGTTGTGCGATAGTCATCAGTTGGTCCTCATGCTGTGGCACCCGCATCCTATGGGGTAACTATATTATCTAATTCCATTTTTACTTACGTGACGCGCACAACAGTTAAACAAACGGAAAAAACACTTCGCCGAGCCGCCTTACTACAGCACCTTCCATAGTATGCCCCTATGTTTTCGCTGCATTTTTAAGCAAACATAATGAAGAAACATTTACATTTCCCCCGGATGCCCGTCCGCTGTGCTCCTTGCGCACTTTCACTCTTTTACTTTGTCCTGAATCAAAAAAGTCGCAAACATCTTTGATGCAAAGCACTACATATAGACTTTAGAATGCATCCCGGCCCTACATCTTGTATTAATCGTCTATTATTACAACAAATCCTCACTCCCTAATCGCAACGGAGTTGTGGATAAACCGGGCCAGAATCGAGGGAAGTGATTGCTTAGCGTGGTGAATACCCCGGCAGCGCTTTTCTGAACCTCTGTGGATAACCTGTTTTCAAAAATTATGGAGTGATCATGACACCGCATGTGATGAAACGAGACGGCTGTAAAGTGCCTTTCACATCAGAGCGCATTAAAGAAGCCATTCTTCGTGCAGCTAAAGCAGCGGGAGTCGATGACGCAGACTATTGCGCCACCGTCGCAGATATTGTGTGCCGCCAGATGGATGGCCGCAGCCAGGTCGATATCAATGAGATCCAGACCGCGGTTGAAAATCAGCTGATGACCGGCCAGTACAAGCAGCTGGCCCGCGCCTATATCGAATACCGCCACGACCGTGATATCGAGCGCGAAAAGCGCGGCCGCCTGAACCAGGAAATTCGGGGTCTGGTGGAACAAACCAACCCGGCGCTGCTCAACGAAAACGCCAATAAAGACAGTAAGGTGATCCCGACCCAGCGCGACCTGCTGGCCGGTATCGTCGCCAAACACTACGCCCGTCAGTACATTCTGCCGCGTGACGTGGTGCAGGCGCACGAGCGCGGCGAGATCCACTACCACGATCTCGACTACTCTCCGTTCTTCCCGATGTTTAACTGTATGCTGATCGATCTGAAAGGCATGCTGACCCACGGCTTTAAGATGGGCAACGCGGAGATCGAACCGCCGAAATCCATCTCAACCGCCACGGCGGTGACCGCGCAAATCATCGCCCAGGTGGCAAGCCATATCTACGGCGGCACCACCATTAACCGTATCGACGAAGTACTGGCTCCGTTCGTCACCGCCAGCTTTAATAAGCACCGCGAAGTGGCCGAAGAGTGGCAGATCCCGAATCCCGACGGCTACGCCCACTCGCGCACCGAAAAAGAGTGCTATGACGCGTTCCAGTCGCTGGAATATGAGGTCAACACACTGCACACCGCCAACGGCCAGACGCCGTTCGTCACCTTTGGTTTTGGCCTCGGCACCAGCTGGGAGTCACGCATGATACAGCAGTCGATCCTGCGTAACCGCATCGCCGGCCTCGGTAAAAACCGCAAGACCGCCGTGTTCCCGAAACTGGTGTTCGCGATTCGCGACGGCCTGAACCACAAGTTCGGCGACCCGAGCTACGATATCAAACAGCTGGCTCTGGAATGCGCCAGCAAGCGCATGTACCCGGATATCCTCAACTACGATCAGGTCGTCAAAGTCACCGGCTCCTTTAAAACCCCGATGGGCTGCCGCAGCTTCCTTGGCGTGTATGAAGATGAAAACGGTGAGCAGGTCCACGACGGACGTAATAACCTCGGTGTCATCAGCCTGAACCTGCCGCGCATCGCGCTGGAAGCGAAAGGCAACGAAGAGGCATTCTGGAAACTGCTCGACGCTCGCCTGGTGCTGGCGCGTAAAGCCCTGATGACCCGTATTGCCCGCCTGGAAGGCGTCAAAGCCCGCGTTGCGCCAATCCTCTATATGGAAGGCGCCTGCGGCGTGCGGCTGAAAGCCGACGACGACGTGGCCGAGATCTTTAAAAACGGCCGGGCGTCTATTTCCCTGGGCTATATCGGCATCCACGAAACCATTAACGCCCTGTGCGGCGATGCGCATATGTTCGACAGCGAAACCCTGCGTGCTAAAGGCCTTGCCATCGTGCAGCGCATGCGTGACGCGGTGGAACAGTGGAAAGAAGAGACCGGCTACGGCTTCAGCCTTTACAGCACCCCGAGCGAAAATTTGTGCGACCGCTTCTGCCGCCTGGATACCGCCGAATTCGGCGTGGTCGACGGCGTCACCGACAAGGGCTACTACACCAACAGCTTCCACCTGGACGTTGAGAAAAAGGTTAATCCGTACGACAAGATTGATTTCGAAGCGCCGTACCCGCCGCTGGCGAGCGGGGGCTTTATTTGCTACGGCGAATACCCGAATATTCAGCACAACCTGAAGGCGCTGGAAGACGTGTGGGACTACAGCTATCAGCACGTGCCCTACTACGGTACCAATACGCCAATCGACGAGTGCTACGAGTGCGGCTATACCGGGGAATTCGAGTGCACCAGCAAAGGCTTCACCTGCCCGAAATGCGGTAACCACGACGCTGCCCGCGTGTCGGTCACCCGCCGCGTCTGCGGCTACCTCGGCAGCCCGGATGCCCGTCCGTTTAACGCCGGTAAGCAGGAAGAAGTGAAGCGCCGCGTGAAGCATCTGGGGAATGGGCAGATCGGTTGATGAATTTTCATCAATACTACCCGGTCGACATTGTTAATGGCCCCGGCACCCGCTGCACCCTCTTTGTTTCGGGATGCGTGCACGAGTGCCCCGGCTGCTATAACAAAAGCACCTGGCGGCTCAATTCCGGCCTGCCGTACACCGCCGAGGTCGAAGACAAGATTATTGCCGATCTGAACGATACGCGGGTTAAGCGTCAGGGGATCACGCTCTCCGGTGGCGATCCGCTGCATCCGCAGAATGTGCCGACGATCCTGACGCTGGTTGAGCGTATTCGCGCCGAGTGTCCCGGCAAGGATATCTGGGTCTGGACCGGCTATAAGCTGGACGAGCTGAACGCCGAACAGATGGCGGTGGTGGATTTGATTAACGTGCTGGTCGACGGGAAATTTGTGCAGGATTTAAAAGACCCGGCGCTGATCTGGCGAGGCAGTAGCAACCAGGTCGTGCATCATCTGAGATAAACCTTCACCCGACCGCGCAAGCGGCCGGGCTTTCTGGCTTATTTAGCCACGATAAAACGCTTTTCATCTTCCATATAGGTTTTATCGCCCGCCGGTGCCGCAATCGAACCGAAGTTCATATGCGCGCGCAGTTTCCAGTTAGACGGGATGTTCCAGGTCTGCTGAACATCGCTGTCGATCAGCGGGTTGTAGTGCTGCAGGTTCGCGCCAATCCCTTTCTCTGCCAGTGCCAGCCAGACCGCATACTGGGCGATACCGGAGCTGTGCTCGGACCAGACCGGGAAGTTGTCCGCATAGGCAGCAAACTGCTCCTGCAGGCCCGTCACCACATTCTGATCTTCGAAGAACAGCACCGAACCTGCCGCGGCGGCAAAGCCGTCGATTTTGTCGGAGGTGGCGTGGAAGCTCTCTGCCGGAACAATTTTGCGTAGCTGTTCACGTACCAGCTCCCAGAATTTATTGTGCTCGTTACCCAGCAGGATCAGAGCGCGGGAGCTTTGGGAGTTAAACGCCGACGGCGCCTGGCGAATCGCATCCTGAATCAGCTGAACAACCGTATCTTCGGCCAGCGGAAGATCTTTGCCCAGGGCATAAATGGTACGGCGTTGTGTGGCAAGCGAAAGGTAATTATCTGACATAACGACTCCTGAAAGCGTTTCGGGTTCCTGTATCGGCATCACCGGGCTGCTGCTTTTTGGCGCAGTCGGGGCGGGCCGTGAGAGTAGTGCGTTCAAAATTTTCTGAAACGAACTCATGATGTACGGATTCCTGTCTGAGTCCTGACGTCGGGCATAACGCTGCCCTGCTGTTGAAAAGATAAACCTGACGGCGCCTGAAAGAAAGCAAAACGCTTTGTTGGCTATCGTCAAAAAAACCGAACAAGCGACGATTGTTCATTTTTTATTAAATAATTTTTTTCTGCTGCCGATAATTCTATAGTCACGTTCACCCGACAGAAATACCCTCCTCCCTGTGGAGGTGACGATCCCTTGCGCGCAGCGCTACATTGCGATGATTGGAGATGATGATGAACGGCATTGAAAACATTACCGCCGCGAATACTCAGAGCGATTCGCTTTTATCTAACAACGATAATACTTCTGCCATGCGGAATAATCCCAAAACAGCAGAATCTAATAGTGATAATAATCAAAAGGGTATTGAGGAAAGCAGCACAAAGATCACACTTTCAGCTACCGATCTGGAAGAGATAAATAAACAGCATGAACTTAAAGTTGAAGAAGTTAAAAAGACCGACTACACCCTGGAGATGACCGGACTACCCCTGTTTGGCGGCAGACTGATCTCGATAGCGAAGTACCCGAACGGTGAAGAGGTGATTGTTGATGCCCTTTCCGGGAGAAGACTGACGGCGCAGGAGCTGCAGGATTTATCCTCTGCACAACAGCAGGTAGTTGACTTGCCCGACATGGATATTATTGGTTCCGTACGCGATCCCAGTGATCTTTAATATATTTAAGCCAACTTGATAATTATAATAAATACGCTACGCGCGAAATAATTTACTATAAGGCAAGATAAGAAAGCCCTCTCTCCCGTATTTATATATTGGGAAAGGATCGGACCAGAGCTTTCACCGGATACAGAATTTAAAACCACCAGGGATAAATTCAGGCGAGTTAAAAACGCCCCAGACACTCTATTGCCACCGATTTAAATTCGGCGAAATCCTTACAGCCACAGAGTCTTGCCATGGCGCGCTCGCGCAGGAAAGTGACGAATATATCGTAGATGGCCATTGCCTCCTCATATTCGCTTTTGCTGATCGCCAGCAGAAAGATCACCTGGGCCGTTTCATCTCCCCAGCGGATCCCCTGCGGGGCCAGCACCGTATAGACCACGGTTTTCTTTGCCAGCAGTCCCAGGGAGTGCGGCAGCGCGATACCGTCGCCGAGCATAGTGCTGACAATAGCTTCTCGCTCGACCACCGAATCAAGAAACGCCGCGTCAACAAAACCTTCCTGCTCAAGCTGGCCGCACAACTCCCGGAACAGAGTCTGTCTGTCGACCGGCTCCTCAATCACCCGGAAATGGGCGGCATCAAAATATTTGTTCAGCATCCACGGGCGGGTACGGTCCACCAGCACCAGTTTGCCAATCTGCTCCAGCTGGTAGTCGGTCGGGAACGGGGCGATGGTCACCACCGGCTTATCCTTCTCCGCGATGCGCGCCGTGGAGATCACAAAGTCTTCGGCGACCGATTCGCGCTGCTCATAGTCGCGCAGGGTGAGGGTGCCGGTGACCTCGATTTGCGGGTATTTTCGCTGCAGCACCGCCTCAATCATCCGCACCATCGCATTACCGGTATCGCACACCAGCAGCACCCGGGGATGGCGCTGATAGCCGATATTGTAGTGCCGCTCAAGGCCCACGCCGATATGCAGTACCAGAAAACCAATCTCATTTTCGCTGATACTGTACGGCGTGTATTTCCCCCAGCTGGAGACCGCCGCCAGGGTCATGTCCCACGCCATCGGGTAGTGCTGCTTGATATTATCCAGCAGCGGATTGGGGATCATGATCTGGTAGCGCACCCGGGTGATCATGGTTTTGATATGGGTCAGCAGGTCCGCGTGGAGCTGCGCATCATCGAGCAGATTGTAGTTATAGTGGCTGTTGATATAGCGCAGGATATAGAGCACCAGGGCTTCATCATCATCGGCGTTAATGGCGCTGGGAGCCGCATCCTGCACCTGACGAGCGGCAATATGCACCCGCAGCCAGCTCTCTTCCGATGACGACAGCGGTTTTCCGGCCAGCTGCTGTAAGACCTGAACCACTTCCCGCGCCGCATCGCGTACCCGCTCGTCCACGTCATCGGCGCTGAAATCCGCCAGGGGATAGCCTTCGCTGATGCGCCGCACCGAGACGGCGCAGTAAAGGCGAATAAAGCGTTCGCCTTCATCGGTCAGACGGATAGCAAAGCGAGTAAAGATATCATGCAGCACCACCATCAGCTGTTCCGGCACGCCCGCGTTCAGCACCTCATCGACTATCGGCGCGCTGACGGCATCCTGCTGGCTGAGATCCCAGAGCAGATCCGTCAGACAGGCGCGGATAGCCACCTCGCTGCCGAACAGTTTCATGCCGTGACGCGGACGGGTTTCGAGGGTCAGATGGTAGCGCGCCAGCCACTCGCGCACGTCAACCATATCGCCCTGCAGGGTTGCGCGGCTGACAAACCACTCATCGGCCAGGTCTTCCAGCTTGAGGGAGAAGGCGGAGGTAAGAAAACGCACCACCAGGTAGTGAACCCGCTGCAGGCCGCTGCGCGGAATACGCAGCCCACGCGGACGAGCCACCTCCAGACGCTGGTAGCGCGAGGCGTCCTCTACTTTTAGCTGATAGCCGTTGCCGCGGCTGAGGATAAACTGCGCCCCGTGGGCTTCCAGCAGGGCGTTAAGCGCGGTGATATCGGCCCGAACGGTCCGCGTCGAAACCGACAGCCGCTGGGCCAGTTCGTCCTGCGGCAGCGTTTCGTTTTGCAGCATATCAAACAGCTGCGCCAGGCGTTGGTTCGGGAATCGCACGTCAGTTTCCTTTTATCACTATTAGCCCACGCATTTTTTGGTGAGTGCCAGCAGCGTGCGGACATCGTCCGGGCGCGTATCGCCGCTTGCCTTATCAATAATCGAGCTGTAGATGTGCGGGATGATTTTGCTGACCCCGGCATCGAGGGCGATCTGCAGGATCTCGCCGTAGTTGTCCAGATCGATCCCGCCGGTTGGCTCCAGCCAGAAGTCGTGGCGTGCGCAGGCTTCGGCCACGGCCTGGAACTCCGCACGGCTCTTCAGCCCGCCCATCGGGAAATATTTGATCGAGCTACCGCCCATATCCTTCAGCAGGGCAATGGCCGTTTCCACATCGACAATCCCGTCCAGCGCTTTGCTGCTCAGCGGGCCGGTGGAGATTTTGACCTTGCCCGGCGTACCGGTGGGCGACACCAGACCGTTAACCACCGTCTCGCTCTGGCCCAGCAGCGCCCGGCTGGTGCCGACGCCGGTAAAGACCTGGTTCACATGCTGAGGCTGGATCTGGCGGGAGATTTCGCTGACCATCGCCGACTGGTTCGGATCGCCTGCGCCCAGGCCGACCGAGAGCGCGTTATCAATAAGCATCGCATACTCACGCATATCCGCCACCGCGCTGGCGACGTCCGGGTAGTTTTTCGACAGCACGCCGACCAGGACGTGACCTTCCGCCGCTTCATAGATGGCGCTGGCGTTAGATTTTGACCCGGCCAGGACGTTCAGACACACCCGGTCGCGGTAGAAATTGGGCGTCAGTTTCATGCGTGATTCTCCTTACGTAAGACTTCCTCGATACGGCGGGCAACAATCGCCAGCTGAGCCGCGTTAACGCTGCGCACGTCGGCTTCGATAATCCCTTCATTGGCTTTGTAGCCACGGAAATAGATAGCGTACTCGCCCTGCTTCAGCGCGCTGACCACCTCGCCTGCGCCAATCCCGGTGACCTTCTGATCAAACTTAATCTCCGCTCTCGCGATATCGCGCCCGGCGCTGTCCCAGACTTCACGAGCGGTCACGCCGTCCAGGGCATTGAGCTGCTGAATAAACGGGGTCATTTTTGCCACCATCTCCGCCCCGCTCTCTTTGGCGGCGGTAAGGTAGTGTTCGATGGCGCAGGTCAGACCGAGGATGCCCTCTTTCCCGACCTTCATTGCCCGGCCAATCCCCGCCGACTGGCGTTTAACCCACTCCACGTACCGGGTTTTGCCGATCACCAGACCGCTGGTCGGCCCTTCAATCGCCTTCGCGCCGCTGTAGATCACCAGGTCCGCACCGGCCCGGTAGTAGCACTGCAGATCCTCTTCCGCCGCCGCATCGACAATCAGCGGCAGGCCGTGCTCGCGGGCGACCGCGACCGCCTGCTCGACGCTAAGCATGCTTTTCTGCACGCAGTGGTGGGACTTGATATAGAGGATCGCCGCTGTACGCGGGGTAATCGCCGCTGCCAGCTGCTGGGGCGAACATTCGTTGGCATAGCCCGCTTCGACCAGACGGCCGCCGCCCAGCGCCACCATACTGCCGACCGGCGCACCGAAGTTCACGTTATGGCCTTTCGGCAGGACAATTTCGTTATTTTCAATTGGCGTGACGTGCAGGTTTTCCAGCAGCCAGTCGCTGTCTTTCACCAGCACCGCCGCCACCGACTGGGCAATGCCCGCCGAGGCGCAGGAGACGACGGTCGCCCCTTCTACGTCCAGCAGCTTCGCGATGTATTCCCCGGTTTTGTTCACCAGGTCCTTCATTTCGAAGTAGTGGTTCATCCCACTTAACGCCGCCTCAACCACTTCCGGTCGCGGGGTGGAGACGCCCAGCGCCGTCATACGGCCAGACGTGTTAATCACCTGTTTTAAATCGTATTTCTCAAAAATCGAAGGCATGTTCAGCGCTCCCTTGTTCGGTCAACCAGCCCTTACCTGCCCGCACCGCCGCCAGCGGCACCAGCATCTGTTCGGCCTGTAAACTTTCCTGCTCCGCATCCACCAGCAGGCACGGCTGCCTGCGCAGGGCGAAGATCGTCAGATCCCCGTCGCAGCCCACGTCCAGCCGACCTTTCTGGCTCAGCCGCAGCCCGTCGGCCGCATGACGGGTTACGCAGTCAATCACCTGCGGCAGCGACATGCCGATGGCGAGGAATTTAGACATCACGCTCGCCAGGCTGCCCACCGGGCCGTTAAGGCGGTTGCGACAGTAGATATCCGAGCTGATGGTATGGGGCAAAATGCCCTGCCGAATGGCCTGCTGCGCCACCGCAAAGCTAAAGCTCGCGGTGCCGTGGCCCACATCCAGCCGGACGCCTCGCCGAATGGCGTCGGTAATCGAGGCGCGCAGTTCACCCGACGGGGTGAGAATTCGGTTTGGCTTGCCGTTATAGCAGTGGGTAATGATGTCCCCTGAGGTCAGCAGCGCGGCAATCTCGTCGAGATCCGGCGGGGTGTTGCCGATATGCACCATCAGCGGCAGATCGCCGTTTTCACGCTGGAAAGCTTTGGCTTTCTCCAGCGGCGTAATGCCGTTTTCACCGACCACGCTACTGCTCATTCGCGCCTTCAGGCCGACGATAAAGTCAGGGTGACGCTTCAGGGCGTCGCGCACCGCATCGCCGTCGACATGGGCCATGCTGGCCAGTTCGTTCTGCGCCACCAGCCCCACGCGGGAGATATTGAGCAACGCATAAACCTCTGTTGCGGCCTTGCGGGTCAGGGTATAGAAGTCGTCTACGTCATCAGCCCCGGTACTTCCGGCGTCGATCACCGTGGTCACGCCGGTACGAATACCCACGCTGTCCGGCTCATCGTGATAGATAGGCGAACGGGGATAACAGTGGACGTGGGAATCGATCCAGCCAGCGCTGACATAGTATTCACCGCCCAGATCGATGCTTTGCCGGGCCGGACCGTTCAGGTCGCCCAGCGCGGCAATTTTGCCGTCAACGATGGCGATATCCGTCAGCGTATCGTCCACCTGTCGCGCACGGCGCAGGAGTAAATCAAACATACGCATCTCCTGTAAGAGCGGGCGCTGTCGCGCCCGCTGGGTTAGCTAATAGCAATCGGGAAGAAAGAACCTAACAGCATCGCACCGAGGATCGCGCCGCCGGTGATCGGCTTCTGCCAGATATAAAACAGCAGCGCGCCCACCAGAGAACCGACACCGATCGGGATCGAGGCGGTCATGGCGCTGAGGATAATCAGCGGCCCAAGGAAGCGGCCGGAGGCGTTACCGGCCCCCATCATCACGTCCGCCCCGTAGGTGGAGTCGCTCTGATTGATGGTGAACTTACGCGCCAGGATAATCAGGTAGCCAATCGCCAGACCAATCACCAGACCGGTGAACAGGGAAGCGATAAAGTTCGCCACCGGGAAGACAAACCCTGCGCCGAGCAGCAGCGCCGGAACGCCGAGGCCCACGCCGGTCTGGATTGCACCGCCGATATCGAGGATCCCCACCAGCGAGCCTTCGATAATACGGGCAAACAGGAAGCTGGCACCGAATGCCGCCACCGCGCCGTACACGCCGGTATCCATACCCGCTTTCAGCATCGCCACGAAGGCCACTTCGTTAAACGCGCCGATTCCGTACAGATAGTACATATGCGTCCCAGCGAAGACGCCGGAAGAGAGCAGGCCTACAAAGATCGGGAACGACCAGTCGGCATACCAAAAACCTTTATTCTGTTCCATGTCGGGCTCCTGTTATTTGCCGCTGAGCGAGTTGTGGATCAGTTCGAGCCAGTTCGGCACGGTCAGATGGAAGGATTCGATCATCTTCATATCGAAACCGCGGAAGAAGGCGCTCAGCACAAACAGCGCGACGATGGCGGTCATCATGACTTTGGTCACGCGATTCCAGCCGCTCTCTTCCACACCTTTACCGATCAGGATCCCCAGAACCAGACCCGGTACGGCGTTGCCCATAATCAGCTGCGCGCAGCCGCCGAAGATGGTGGCCCAGAAGCCCGATTTCTTACCGGCATCGATGGCCGCCAGCCAGAAAATCACCGGCATCACGGTGTTTACCAGCAGGTTCGCTGCCGGGACCAGAACCTTCACCGCCGTGACCTGCAGCGCTTCCGGCACGGAAGAGGCGGTCAGGTTAAGGAAGGTCACCACGATCATGCCGATCACGCCGCAGGCAATCGCCATGCGCTTCGGATCGTGCAGGGTTTCGCCGACGTTACGGTTTTTCAGCATCAGCGCCGCCGCGCCCCAGTTAGGGATAATGCGGTGGTCAACGTCCTGCGTGAAGGAGCCCGCCGCAACCGACGAGGCCCAGGCGTTAAAGAAGAAGCCCAGCCCAAACGAGAAGTGAGACGCCGGGTCCCCTTCACAGGAGTTCAGCTCCCCCAGCGTACGAAACGCGCCCATCCCCTGAGTGGTGGGCGCATGAAACATGCGTGCAGCCCCGGCACCCACACCGACGCCCACCAGGCCGCCGATAATGAGTGATTTTATTAGTATGATTAAGAACATCTGTCTGCCCTCTTTGACCCGGTTTGTGTCTGGCACTCCGGGTTGCGTTATGTCGTGACGAAGTCCACTTTGTCGAGGTTAATGGCGGTCACGTTGACGGTGACGTCCAGCTCCACGCTGTACGCACGTCTTTCCCGACGTAAAAAGAAAAACAGAAATGCCTCTTTTCGCGTCGCTTGTTGCGCACGAACAACCTGCACATCCTGTGGCTCGATACGCAGTAAGATATGCGGCGATGCCTTCATCACCGCGGCCTGTACCTGGTTGAGCGCGTCGGAAAACGCACGCGCTTTAGACTCGCCCTTGCCGCTGACGCGGACCGTGGTGGTGAAGTTATCTTTCATCGATTCAGACGCCGTATTTTTTCTTCCAGGCCAGCACCAGACGCTCGCCCAGCTCTTCTTTGTCCATAAAGCCGAAGCCCAGCACGTTGTTGCCTTCGTTAATCGCCGTTACGCCTTCGTCGACTGAACGCATCCCGTATTTCGCTTTATAGCCGTGCTTGCTCTGGGCGGTAATCGCACCCGCGCCGCCGCTGCCGCAGAAGGAGATGCCGAAAGTCGCGTTCTCAGCTTTCATCACGTCGCCCAGCTTCATATCCGCCGCCACGCCCGGCACCACGACCGCACGGCCGCCTGCTTTTTCCACACCGGCAGCCACTTTCTGTCCCTTGCCCAGACGATCACCAATCACTACGGTTATCTGTTCCATCGTTTGCTCCTTACAGATTCTCTTTCGCGACTTCAAAGTGCACTGACAGCAGCCAGGACTCTTCATCGGGTAAATTGCCGAACCCGGCGACTACCTGGCGGGCCAGGGTCATCGAATCCGCTGAAATTTCTTCGAACAGGCTGATATCCACCTCCGGCAACGGCTCGCCGGTCACCGACCGGTGTGCCATCGCACGCACGTGCGAGGTCAGCATCTGTTCCTGTACCGCATTGGGAATAATGTTCTGGCTGGCCAGCAGGCTGTAAACCTGCTGCAGCATGCGTTCGGCAAGCTGCTCCACCCGATCCCCGGCGTCCTGTGTTACCGCTCCGTTATTCACTTGTCTCACCCCATCAATAGCGCTGGGATCAAACTAACGTCAGCCGGGAAAAGTTTGTAGCGAGGTGTTTTCCACTTCAAAGTGGAAAGGGGCGAGGCATCAGTGATCTATGCCACATAAATGTGCGGGCCGGAGATTTCGTGCTGGCTTTTGCCGGGAAAGCATCGCACTGGCGTCCATAGACGCCTTCAGGACCGTCAGATTGCTTCCGCCAGAAAGGAAGGGGATAAAAAAAACTTATGAATATCAGCGGGCGGAAAGAAAATAGATGCCAGGCGTGACGCCGAAACGTTGACGAAATACGGCGATATAGGCGCTGGTATTATCATAGCCATACTGCGCTGCAACCTGTGCAACTGGCAGCCCCGCCGCCAGTCCCTCCAGCGAACGTAGGATCCGCGCCTGTTGCCGCCAGCGTGCAAAGGTTAAACCGGTCTGCCCGATAAACAACCGGCTAAGCGTACGGCCGCTCAGCCCGGCACAGGCAGCCAGATCTGCCTGTCGACGATCATCATCCGGGTGTGCCAGTAATTGCTGTGCGACCGTCCGGGCACGTTTATCAACGGGAAGCAGCAACTGAAGCGCCGCCGTCGGCGACTGCAAAAATGCATCCAGGAGTACGCCGATAAGCCGTAGCCGGACCGCCTCGCTATCCCCCTGCCCACGACGCGCCAGACGAGCCAGCAGTGCCGTCAGAAAATCGTCCGCCGTCACCAGCGTGGGTTCGCCCGGCATCGCGTCGCAAAGGTCGGGCGGAAGCAACAGGCTCCAGCCCTGTATTTCACCGCAGGCCACCGACTGATGAAAACATCCTGGCGGCAACCAGCCTGCGCAGCCTGGCGTCAACGCCCACTGCCCACCGGGCGTGATCAGGGAAATCATTCCCTTCGTTAGCCAGTAAAACTGCCCTTCGGCATGATGATGGCTGGGCGTTTGCGTTCGGTTGTCATGTTCAAGTCTGGTCGCGTGAAATGGCGTCATTATGGCTTATTCCCCGTATATCACGTCTGAATGCGATTATTATGCCATCAACATCGCCGGTTATCCTTGTGGCTTCTGCTATAAGGAGACACTGATGAACACTAACCGCCGTACCGTCCTTGAGGCGCTCGCGATAATTAGCGAACCCGCCCACAGCCCCGAACGCATCGCCAGCTGGTTTGACCCGGATTATCAGCAGCAGGTGGACGGTCACGTTCTCAATTACGCACAGTTTCTGATCCATATGGCTACGCTTAAAACGCTCACCCGCCGGATGACAATTGACGTAAAGGCCATCGCAGATAATGGGGACACGGTGCTAACGCATCATCAGGTCAACGTCACAAAACAGGACGGGCAAACCAGTCGGATTGAGGTTCTGGCACACTTTCAGTGTCGTGAGGGCAGGATTGTTCGCTGCGATGAACTGACCCGTCTGCTCACAGGCGATCCGGCGGATGCCGATCTGGGACAGCGTGTCGCATAAGAAAAAACGCCAGCCGGTGAAACCGACTGGCGGAGGGATTAACGGTATTTCTTGTGGTATGTGTTGCGGGTGGTTTTAAACTCTTCCGAGGCCGCCTGTGCCTCTTTTACTTTACCGGCTTCGGCCAGCTTCAGCGCGCCGTCGATCTGGCCGACAAGTACGTCAAAACCGTGGCGATAATCTTTCATCTCCGCGCTATCTGCCGCTTTACCTTCGAGCTTCGGCGGGGTCGCTTTCTGGGCGTCCAGCGCAGCGGTACGCATCGCATTCAGGGCGGTTTTCATCTCGCCTGCGTCATTCGTTTTCTGGACGATCTGCAGGTTTTCAGCCAGGGTATCCATATCCTCACCCAGGTCCGCAGCAAAGGCCACGGAACCGAACGCCAGAGAGGAGACGGCCAGCATCGTTAAGAGTTGTTTACGCATTGCTCACTTCCTTTATTGTTATAAAAAAGGTGGGCGTAGCGCGCCACGCCCGCCAGATTACTGTCCGGCGATTTTCATCTCCGGCAGCAGTACAGAACCACACTGGATGTTGCTGCGCGTTTCGATATCGTCACCAACGGTAACAATGCTGCGCCACATCTCTTTAAGGTTACCGGCGATGGTGATTTCGCTCACCGGATACTGAATTTCGCCGTTTTCGACCCAGAAGCCGGACGCACCGCGGGAGTAGTCCCCGGTCACGCCGCTGACGCCCTGGCCCATTAATTCAGTGACCACCAGGCCGGTGCCCATCTCTTTCAGCATCTGCTCGAAGCTCAGCCCCTGGCCTTTGATGCGCCAGTTATGGATTCCACCTGCGTGCCCGGTGCTTTTCAGCCCCAGCTTGCGCGCGGAGTAGTTAGTCAGCAGCCACTGGGTCAGCACGCCGTCTTTAATAATATCGCGGCGGGACGTCATCACACCTTCGCTGTCGAACGGCGTCGAGGCCAGGCCTTTCAGCAGGTGCGGATGCTCTTCAATGGTCAGCCACTCCGGCAGAATTTGCTGGCCGAGAGAATCGAGCAGGAAGGTGGATTTACGGTAGACCGCCCCACCGGCAATGGCCCCGACCAGATGACCGAAGAGGCCGGTCGCGACTTCATTGGCGAAAATAACCGGCGCTTTCATGGTGGACAGTTTACGCGGAGCAAGGCGTGAGAGCGTACGGCGGGCGCATTCGGCACCGACCCACTCCGGGCTTTGCAGATCGCCCAGCGCCCGGCCAATGGTGTAGGCGTAGTCGCGTTCCATATCACCGTTATGTTCGGCAATCACGCAGCTGGACAGGGAATGACGGGTGGAGCAGTAGCTTTGCAGCATGCCGTGGCTGTTGCCGAACACTTTGATGCCGTAGTGGCTATTAAAGCTGCCGCCTTCGGTATTGGTAATGCGCTTATCCGCTTCAAGAGAGGCTTTTTCAGCGCGGGCCGCCAGTTCAATCGCTTCGTCCGGGCTGACTTCTGCCGGGTGGAACAGATCAAGATCCGGGGCGTCAAACGCCAGCAGCTCTTTGTCCGCCACGCCCGCGCACGGGTCCGGCGAGGTATAGCGAGCAATATCCAGCGCCGCCTGCACGGTGCGGGCAATCGCCTCCGGGCTTAAGTCGGTCGATGAGGCGCTGCCTTTGCGGTTCTGATGATAAACGGTGATGCCCAGCGCACCATCGCTATTAAATTCGACATTCTCCACCTCGCCATAGCGGGTGCTGACACCGATACCGGTGGTTTTGCTCACGGCCACTTCCGCGCCGTCTGAATGCGCGGAGGCGAGTTCCAGCGCGGTGGATACGGCTTTTTCCAGTACTTTGCGCTGCTCTGCAACTTCTGTGATTACTTTCATCGCGAATGCCATAATGTAGAGAGAATTTCTTTGAAGTCTAACAGAGAACCGTTTTTCAGTGCGCGCCTTAACTGGTAACATTAGCCTCTTTTTTAAGGAGCCTGAGATGACTAAGCAGCCCGATGACTGGCTCGACGATGTTCCCGGTGATGAAATCGACGATGAAGACGATGAAATTATCTGGGTCAGTAAGAGTGAAATTAAACGCGATGCCGAGGAGCTGAAACGCCTTGGTGCCGAAATGGTGGACCTGGGAAAAAACGCGCTGGATAAAATCCCGCTGGACCAGGATCTGCGCGATGCCATTGAACTGGCGCAGCGAATCAAAAAAGAGGGCCGTCGTCGTCAGATGCAGCTTATCGGCAAAATGTTACGTAACCGTGACGTCGAACCGATCCGTCAGGCTCTGGACAAGCTGAAAAACCGCCATAACCAGCAGGTCTCCTTCTTCCATAAGCTGGAGCAAATTCGCGACCGTCTGATTGAAGTGGGCGATGACGCGGTGCCGGAAGTGCTGAATCTGTGGCCGCAGGCCGACCGTCAGCAGCTGCGTTCGCTGATCCGCAACGCGCAAAAAGAGAAAGAAGGCAATAAACCGCCGAAATCAGCGCGACTGATTTTCCAGTATCTGCGCGAGCTGGCAGAGAGCGAAGAGTAAGCCTGTTGTCGGGTGAGGGCTAATGCCCTCACCTCAACGTTCACAACGTTAGTCCTGTTCCGCCGCCGCGGCTGCCTTTTTCGCCAGCCCGTCCAGCAGTTTCTGATGGATCCCACCAAACCCGCCGTTGCTCATCACCAGAATGTGATCGCCCGGCTGCGCGGTTTTCACCACCATATCCGCCAACGTATCGACGTCGGCGCTCCAGTACGCAGGCTGAACGCAGGATTCCGCGACTTCGGCAACCTGCCACGGAATATGCTGCGGCTGCAGCAGGAAGACTTCATCGGCCCGGCCCAGCGACGGAGCCAGATCGGTTTTGCTGACGCCCATTTTCATGGTGTTGGAGCGCGGCTCCAGCACGGCAATAATCCGTGCGGTCCCGCCCACTTTGCCACGTAACGCTGCCAGGGTGGCCAGAATCGCCGTCGGATGATGGGCAAAATCGTCATAGACGGTCACGCCGTGGGCTTCACCGCGCAGCTCAAGACGACGGCGGGCGTTGATAAAACCGCCCAGCGCATTGGCGGCATCGGCCGGCGCCACGCCAACGTGCCGTGCAGCGGCAATCGCCATCAGGCCGTTATGCATATTGTGTTCGCCGACCAGGCCCCAGTTGACCTGCCCGACGCTTTCACCATCCAGCCACACTTCCCACTCGGAGGCGTCGTTGCTCAGCTTCTTCGCCTGCCAGTGGCCCTGCTCGCCCACCAGCTCCTGCTCGCTCCAGCAGCCCATGCCGATGGTTTGCTTCAGATTAGCGTCATTTTCCGGCCAGATAATTCTGCCCTGCCCCGGTACGATACGCACCAGGTGATGGAACTGCTTCTGGATGTCTTTAAGATCGTCAAAGATGTCCGCGTGATCGAACTCAAGGTTATTGAGGATCAGCGTGCGCGGGCAGTAGTGAACGAATTTGGAGCGTTTATCGAAGAAGGCGCAGTCATATTCGTCGGCTTCAATCACAAAGAATGAACTGTCGCCCAGACGTGCGGAGACGTCGAAGTTCCCCGGTACGCCGCCGATCACAAAGCCCGGCTGATAGCCGCAGGCGTCGAGGATCCAGGTCACCATCCCGGCGGTAGTGGTTTTGCCGTGCGTCCCGGCGACAGCCAGCACCCAGCGGTCGCGCAGAACAAAGTCGTGCAGCCACTGCGGGCCCGACATAAACGGAATGTTCTTTTCCAGCACCGCTTCGACGCAGGGATTCCCACGCGACAGGGCGTTGCCGATAATCACCAGATCCGGCTGAGGATCGAGCTGCTGCGGATCGTAACCCTGAATCAGATCAATACCCTGCTTTTCCAGCAGCGTGCTCATCGGCGGATACACATTGGCATCCGAGCCGGTAACGTCATGACCCAGCGAACGCGCCAGCAACGCCAGCCCGCCCATAAACGTGCCACAGATTCCCAAAATATGAATACGCATACATCTCTATCCTTTTTTTAGCCGGGGCACATTCTACTCATATGTCCGCCATCACGGAAATGCATTTCAGGATATTCCGTAGTGTGCTGGCGCGATTCACCTGTGCGCTAAATTTTGAATCTTTGTTAGTATTGTTGCAGTTCGCTTTACTCCATACAAAATGCAGGGAAAGGTTATGAAAACGTTAGGTGAATTTATCGTTGAGAAACAGCATGAGTTCTCTCACGCTACCGGTGAGCTGACTTCGCTGCTGTCGGCGATAAAGCTGGGCGCCAAAATCATCCACCGCGACATTAACAAGGCCGGTCTGGTGGATATTCTCGGGGCCAGCGGCGCCGAGAACGTACAGGGCGAGGTGCAGCAGAAACTCGATCTGTTCGCCAATGAAAAACTGAAGGCTGCGCTGCGCGCCCGCGACATCGTGGCCGGTATCGCGTCCGAAGAAGAAGACGAGATCGTGGTCTTTGACGGCTATGAGCATGCAAAATACGTGGTGCTGATGGACCCGCTGGACGGCTCCTCCAACATCGACGTTAACGTCTCTGTCGGCACCATCTTCTCTATCTATCGCCGCGTGACGCCGGTCGGTACGCCGGTAACGGAAGAAGACTTCCTGCAGCCGGGCAGCGCCCAGGTTGCGGCAGGCTATGTGGTGTATGGCTCCTCCACCATGCTGGTCTATACCACCGGCTGTGGCGTACACGCCTTCACCTACGACCCGTCTCTGGGTGTGTTCTGTCTGTGCCAGGAGCGTATGCGCTTCCCGGAGCAGGGCACCACCTACTCCATTAACGAAGGGAACTACATCAAATTCCCGCAGGGCGTGAAGAAATACCTCAAGTTCTGCCAGGAAGAAGATAAAGCGACCCAGCGCCCGTACACCACGCGCTATATCGGCTCGCTGGTAGCGGACTTCCACCGTAACCTGTTGAAAGGCGGGATCTACCTCTACCCAAGCACCGCCAGCCACCCGGAAGGGAAACTGCGCCTGCTGTACGAGTGCAACCCGATGGCGTTCCTCGCGGAACAGGCCGGCGGTAAAGCCAGCGACGGTAAAGATCGTATTCTGGATATCGTCCCGGAAAGCCTGCACCAGCGCCGTCCGTTCTTCGTTGGCAACGAGCATATGGTTGACGACGTTGAGCGCTTTATGCGTGAGTTCCCGGACGCGTAAGCAACCGTGAATGGGAAAAGCGCCGCATACCGCGGCGCTTTTTTATTTTACAAAGGTCCGTTTTACGCGTTGAGAAAAACAAAAATAGGGGATGGCGATCGCGGCGACAATCAGCGCGCGGAACACAGACAGCGCGGATTCAATGTCCAGCGGGAAAAACAACAGAGAGTCGAGCAGCAGCAGATCGATACCGGACAGAATCAACTCGGCGATGATGAGCGTGATAACGGCGAACGGCAAAACCCGTTTACGCTGATAAAACAGAAAGGCTACCCAGACGCTATAACCCAACAGGCCCACTCTGGAACCCAGATAAAATAACAACATTCTCACCTGTGGGTCGGCCAGATTGCCGTAGCTGCCGCGTAGCATCCCCTGCAAATCAATGGCGCTGATGAGATAAGACATCACGCCGATAAACAACCACAGCACTGCCAGCCACAGCCAGCCGCCGATCTCCTGACCAGGAGTATGCTCCCTGTTGTCCACACGACCTCCCTGTTGATCTGCCGCGCGAATGCGCGGCAGACAATACTATCAGGCCTGAGCCTGTAAACGGAATGACGACATCGCCTGCATCAGCTCGCGGGACTGCTCTTCCAGCGAACGGGTCGCGGCGGAAGACTGCTGAACCAGGGCGGCGTTCTGCTGGGCGGTTTCATCCATCTGGCTGACGGCGATATTGACCTGCTCAATGCCGCGGCTCTGCTCCAGCGAAGCACTGGCAATTTCGCGCATCAGTTTGGTCATCCGCACCACTTCTTCGGCGATCTCATCCATGGTTTCTCCGGCCTGCTGGGCCAGTTCGCTGCCTTCGTTGACCTGCGACTGGGAGTTGCCAATCAGCTGGCGGATCTCTTTCGCCGCGTCAGCGCTGCGGCTGGCAAGGGTACGGACTTCTCCGGCGACCACCGCAAAACCACGGCCCTGCTCGCCGGCACGCGCCGCTTCGACCGCCGCATTGAGCGCCAGAATATTGGTCTGGAAGGCGATACTGTCGATCACGCTGAGGATATCGCCGATACGGCTGGAGCTGCCGGAAATATCGCGCATTTTTTCAATCACGTAGCAGACCATTTCGCTGCCGCGATCCGCCGTGTCGGAGACCGCTTTCGCCAGCTTATGCGCCTGCTCGGCGTTGTCCGCATTCAGTTTCACCGTGGCGGTGATCTGCTCCATGCTGGCAGCGGTCTGCTCCAGAGAGGTCGCGGTGGATTCCGTCCGCTGGGAAAGATGCTCGTTCCCGGCGGTCAGCTCCCGGCTGCCGATATCGATTTGTGAGCTGGCGTCGCGTACCCGCATCACCGACTCCATCAGCGCCGTGCGCATGCCGTCAATGGCCGTGCTCAGGCGCCTGAACTCCTGGCTGGCCGGTTTTTCATGGACCAGCAGCAGATTACCGGCGGCAACCTGTTCAATCTGGGCAATTGAGGCGTCCAGCGGCTTAAGCAGCAGATGGCGCAGTACCAGCCAGGCCAGCACAATCACCCCGGCGGTCAGCAGCGCGGCGATCACAATGGCGATCATCACCCGGCTCTTGCTGGCCAGCACCGCGCTGACCTCCGACTGCCCGCGGGCTTCGCCCCAGACCTGGAACGCCTGCATATCCGTATCGAACTGATGCGATACCGGAATCAGCTTGCTTTCCAGCAGCTCGTAGTACGCATCCGGGCTCTGTTCGTTGAGCGCGGTCAGCATCGGCGTGATGCCGTCTTTAAAATAAGCGCCGTAGCTGGCGGCGACTTTTTCCAGCAACTGCGCGCCCTGAGGATCGTCAACGCCGCTGTCGATCACGCTCTGCAGCGCTTTACCCGACTTCTCCACATCAAGCTGGATAGCCTTCACCGATTTCGCGGCGTCATCGAGCAGACCAATTTCCATCATTCGCACCGCCTGGCCCGCTTCATTACGCGCGCGCAGAATACCGGTATAGCCCTCGTTGAGGCGCAGCATCTGCTCGCCCTGGAGGTGGTTAATACGTTCAAGAGAGGAAGAGCTCTGACTAAGAGCATAAATGCCGATACCGCTGACCAGCAGCAGTAACAGGGTCATGACGGCGAGTAAAGAGAGCAGGCCGGCACGAATCGATAGCGTTTTGAGCATGATGGAGATTCCGGTAGCAATGATTGTGTGTTGTGTGTAATGCATTCTCCGGGCAAGAACCCGGAGTAATTTTAGGTATAAAGGATGGTATCGGCCGCTAGCGGAAAAGTTTTAGTTATTTTTTCATCATATCAATATGTTATGACCTTATGCCATTATCTGTGATACGCGTCACATTCGCGCTCTGCCGGTTTTCCCACAGCACAATCAGCCCGCGCTGTAGCGCGATAAAGATAAACAGCAGAATGCCGATGGCAATTTTGGTCCACCAGGAGCTCAGAGTGCCGTCAAAGTTGATATAGGTCTGGATAAGCCCCTGAATCCCGACGCCGAACAGCGTGCCCAGCACCGTCCCGACGCCGCCGCTCAGCAGCGTCCCACCAATCACCACCGAGGCGATGGCATCCAGCTCCACGCCCACCCCGGCCAGCGCGTAGCCCGCCTGGGTATAGATAGAGAAGACAATCCCGGCGAGGGTCGCCAGGCCGGTTGAGAGCATATAGATACGGATGGTGGTACTGCGGGTGGAGATCCCCATCAGGCTCGCCGAGGTGGCGTTGCCGCCAATGGCGTAGACCTGATTGCCAAAGCGGGTCCGGTGGGCGAGGAAGATCCCCAGAACCACCACGCCCAGCATCATCAGGCCCATCGCGCTCAGCCGTCCGCCACCGGGGATTTTCCACGCCAGGCTCGACAGGGTGTCGTAAATCGGGTGGTTAATCGGAATCGACTCCTCCGACACCAGGTAGCTGACGCCGCGCAGGAAGAACATCCCCGCGAGGGTGATAATAAAGGCCGGGATTTTCAGGGCGTCGATAAGCAGCCCCATAAACGCCCCGAAAGCGCAGCCCATCGCCAGCACCAGCGGGAAGGCCACCAGCGGCGACAGCCCCCAGTAGCCAATCGCTTTTGCCAGGAAGACACCGGTAAAGGCGATCACCGACCCGACGGAGAGATCGATCCCGCCGGAGAGGATCACAAAGGTCATGCCGACGGCGATAATGCCGAGAAAAGCGTTATCGGTCAGAATATTGCAGATCACCCGCGTTGAGGCGAAGGCCGGAAACTGAGTCATGCAAAAGAGATAGCCCAGCACAAAAACGCCGAGGGTGATCATCAGCGGCAAGTTACGTTTTATCATGACCACGCATCCCCTTGATCAGACTAATAAAGCGCGGCGACTGGACGATCAGCACGCACAGCACCACAATCGCTTTCACCACCTGGTTCATCTCCGGCGGAAACCCGGAGAGCAGAATGCCGGTGTTCATGCCCTGAATAATCAGCGCCCCCACCACCGACAGGAACAGATTAAAGCGCCCGCCCATCAGCGACGCCCCGCCGATCACCACCGCCAGAATGGCGTCCAGCTCCAGCCACAGCCCGGCGTTGTTGGCGTCGGCACCGCGAATATCGGCGGTGACGATGGTCCCGGCAATGGCCGCACAGACGCCGCTCAGCACGTAGGTCAGCATCACCACGGTGCGGGTATTCACCCCGGCATTTTTGGCGGCGCGGATATTGATCCCAACCGCCTCAATAAACATCCCCAGCGCGGTTTTACGCACCAGCAGCCAGAAGGCAATCAGCGTCAGCACGGCGATAATCACCGGCGTCGGGAAGAACAGCAGCGAACCGCTGCCGAACCAGGAGAGTTCCGGCGAGTTAAAGGTCACAATCTGCCCGGAGGTGATCAGCTGCGCGACCCCGCGCCCGGCAACCATCAGGATCAGCGTCGCCACAAAGGGCTGGATCTTGAGGACCGCCACCAGAATACCGTTCCACAGACCCGCCAGCACGCCGGAGCCAATGGCGGCCAGCAGCACCACCGGCAGGCTGTAGCCGGCGACGGTCATCGAGGCGGCGGTGGCACCGGCAATCGCCATTACCGCCCCCACCGACAGATCGATCCCACCGGTGGCGATCACCAGGGTCATGCCGATGGCCAGTAGCGCAACCGGTGCGGCACGGTTCAGAATATCAATCGGGCTGCCAAACAGCCGCCCGTCCTGTAAAACGACCTGAAAGAAGTGCGGCGCGACCAGGCTGTCAACCAGCAGCACCAGCAGCAGCGCGATAATTTGCGGCATACCGGTGGGCCAGTTAAAACGCCGCTTTGGCTGGCCGGGTTGCGGAAGGGAACGGGACATCACGGGTGACTCCTTATGCCGCAATGGCATTCATGATCGCCGGAACCGACAGCGCATCCAGCGGGATCTCCGCCACCTGGCGGCGATCCCGCATAATGATCACCCGATCCGCATAGCCCACCAGCTCCTCCAGTTCGGAGGAGATCACCAGCAGCGCCAGACCGTCGGCGCAGAGGGTTTCGATCAGGCGGATAATCTCCGCGTGCGCGCCCACGTCAATGCCGCGAGTTGGCTCGTCGAGGATCAGGAACTGGGGTCGGGTCAGCAGCCAGCGGGAGAGCAGGACCTTCTGCTGGTTGCCGCCGGAGAGAAATTCAATGGGCTGTTCGGCGCTGGGGGTACGTATGCCAAGCTGACGAATAAAGCGCTCGGCGATTTCACCCTGCTCGCGCCGGGAGATGGGTCGTAGCCAGCCGCGCTGGGCCTGCAGGGCGAGAACAATGTTTTCCCGCACCGAGGCGGCGGCAATAATGCCGTCGGTTTTGCGATCCTCCGGACAAAATCCGATCCCCAGACAGGAAGCCTTATGCGGCGAGCTCAGCGTCTGCGGTTTGCCTTTGATCAGCGCCGTGCCGCTGTCTGCCGGTTTGATCCCAAAGATAACTTCGGCGGTTTCCGTACGCCCGGAACCGAGCAGTCCCGCCAGGCCGACGATCTCTCCCGGACGAACTTCCAGATCGAACGGTGCAAGGGTGCCTTTCTTACCGAAATCTTTAAAGGCCGCCACCGGCTTATCGCTCAGCAGCGTCCGCCCGGCGCGCTGGAGGGCATTGTTATCCAGCTCGCGGCCAAGCATCATTTTGACCAGCTCAATCTGCGGCAGCTCGCGGGTTTCCCGGCAGCCGACAAAGCCCCCGTTGCGCAGAACTGTAATGCGGTCGCTGACCTGGTAGACCTGATCGAGGAAGTGGGTGACAAAGATCAGGCTGACGCCCCGATCGCGCAGCTGGCGCATCAGGGTAAAGAGCATTTCCACTTCCTGGGTATCGAGACTGGCGGTCGGCTCATCGAGGATCAGCACTTTCGCCGAGAGATCGATAGCCCGGCAGATCGCCACAATCTGCTGCATCGCCACCGAGAAGCGGTTAAGCGGCTCGCGCACGTCGAGGGAGAAGCCGTAGCCTTCCATCAGTTCGGTGGCGCGCTTTTCCATCTCTTTGCGCCGCAGAAAGCCGAAGCGCTTAGGCTCGCGCCCGATAAATAGGTTATCCGCCACCGACATATTCGGCAGCAGGTTCACTTCCTGATAAACAGTGCCAATCCCCAGAGACTGGGCATGGGCGGTATTTTTTGGCGAGATCGCGTTACCGTCCAGCCAGATAGTGCCGCGATCCGGGTGATAAACGCCGGTCAGGGCTTTAATCAGGGTCGATTTACCGGCACCGTTTTCACCCAGCAGCGCCATGATTTCGCCGCGCCGCAGGCTAAAGTCGACACTATCCAGCGCCTTAACGCCGGGAAAAAATTTGCACAGGCCTTCGGTGCGCAAAATAACCTGCTGTGATTCGGCGGTCATATTATTATCCCCTTACTCCCCTCCCTCAGATGAAGGAGGGGAATCAATCACTCAGTAACCCATACCTTTTTTCTTATCCAGCTCCGCCTGGGCATTTTCAGGCAGGAACAGCGTCGATTTGGTCAGGGTCAGCTTCTCAGGTGCGGTACCGTCTTTTTTGAATTTCTCCAGCGCATCAAACGCCGGACCGGCCATATTCGGGGTCAGCTCTACGCTGGCGTTAGCTTCACCGTCGAGCATGGCTTTGAAGATATCCGGCACGCCGTCGATAGAGCCGGTGAGGATATCTTTGCCCGGTTTCAGGCCCGCTTCTTTAATGGCCTGGATGGCACCGATCGCCATATCGTCGTTGTGGGCGTAAACCATGCAGATGTTTTTGCCGTTGTTTTCCGCCTTGATAAAGCTCTCCATCACCTCTTTCCCTTTACTGCGGGTAAAGTCGCCGGACTGGGAGCGGATAATCTTGATGTTGGAGGCTTTTGCGATAGCCTCAGCGAAGCCTTTCTTACGGTCGATGGCCACGCTGGCACCGACGGTGCCCTGCAGTTCAACGACATTACACGCCTTGTCGCCAACGGTTTTAATCAGCCATTCGCCAATCAGACGACCTTCCAGCACGTTGTCGGCGGTGACGGTGGTCATATAGAGCGACTTATCTTTGACATCAATAGAGCGGTCCAGCAGGAATACCGGGATTTCCGCCTCTTTGGCCTCTTTCAGCACCGGCTCCCAGCCGGTCGCCACCACGGGCGCAATAAAGATGGCGTCCAGGTCCTGGGCAATAAAGGAACGTACTGCCTTGATCTGGTTCTCCTGTTTCTGCTGTCCGTCGGCGATCTTCAGCGTGATGCCGCGCTTCTCCGCTTCGCTTTTCGCGACGCTGGTTTCGGCCGCTCGCCAGCCGGATTCAGACCCAACCTGGGAAAATCCCACGGTTAAGGGAGCGGCCATCGCCATAGACGACATGGCTGCCGAAACTGCTGTGACAAGAAGTAAACGCTTCCACATAAGGACGTCCTCGTAGGGTTATTGTAAGTAAAACGTCACCTGCGCAAGAACTATAGACAATAGGCGATGTAACGGACTGCGTTACATCACACTTCAGAAAAGTGAATGAATTGTTAACTCAGGCTGACGGCGGGAGTCAGGGCGTGATGCGGCATCGCGGGGAGCGGGTCAGCGGTTGAAATTGATGAATTTTTTGTCAGGTTTTTCGCTTTTCCACTCCATTTGTAACCGCTTCCATAAATTTATTCAGTATCCGGCTGAGGTTATGGATTTTCACGCTATGGAAACGGTCTGAAAATGCAGTCTGAAGGCCGCGATCGGCGAAAACAGGCAAAGACTTTCCGCGCCATTTGGCTATAATACCCGGCACTTGTTTGCACACATTTCAAAGGAAACAAACATGAGCTTACTCAACGTCCCGGCGGGCAAAGAACTGCCAGAAGATATCTACGTTATCATCGAAATTCCTGCTAACGCAGATCCAATCAAGTATGAAGTCGATAAAGACAGCGGCGCGCTGTTCGTTGACCGTTTCATGTCCACCGCGATGTTCTACCCGTGCAACTACGGCTACATCAACCACACCCTCTCCCTGGACGGTGATCCGGTAGACGTGCTGGTCCCGACGCCGTACCCGCTGGAGCCAGGCTCAGTGATCCGCTGCCGTCCGGTTGGCGTCCTGAAAATGACCGACGAATCCGGTGAAGATGCCAAGCTGGTTGCGGTACCGCACACCAAGCTGAGCAAAGAGTACGATCACATTAAAGATGTGAACGATATTCCGGAACTGCTGAAAGCGCAGATCACCCACTTCTTCGAGCACTACAAAGACCTCGAAAAAGGCAAATGGGTGAAAGTGGACGGCTGGGATAACGCCGAAGCCGCGAAAGCCGAAATCATTGCCTCCTTCGAGCGCGCAGCGAAGAAGTAATCTTCTTTGCCCGCTGAAAAACCCTGGACACTGCGTTCAGGGTTTTTTCGTTTCCGTGGCCGTCAGCTTCAGAAACATTATTACCAGACTGAATGAATAATGCCGCTTTCCATTTAGCTCAATTATTAAAAACGAAAACAAATACCCAACGGACCTCGGGCGAGTATACTGTCGCTATATTGTTACCTATACAGCGATACAAGGAACGAGGACCCGCTGATGACATTAGAAAATGTCCCTTCGCTTTTAGCCTCTCTGCATCAGGAAGCTGCCCGTTTACTTCCTGCGGAAATAGAAACCTTATACATCGACCGCGTGACCGTTGGGCTCTTTTTTACGGCGGTTAAGCTCAGCAACGGTAGCGGCGGCCTCGCGGCCACGCCCATAAAAACCATTCCTTCGGCGGTATGCTGCACCAGTTCGGCGAAAGCCCTTCCCTCACCGGGAAAGCTAAAAGGTAAGCCGCTACAAACGATTCTGCGAGATCTCTACTGTGATTTTCCTCTGCGCAAAGCCATCGCGATTGCCGCCCTTAATGCGCTGATTGAGCTGCTCTGGGAAAACCCTGAGTGGCGCGCCGGGGTAACGATTGGCAATAAAGAAGATGCATTCGATCTGCTCCCCCTTCCGGCCACCAGCAACGTGGTGCTGGTCGGTGCCTTTCCGCCCTATATTCGTGAACTGCGCAAAAGGGGCCAGGCCTTTAAAATTCTGGAACTCGACCCGTCGGTGCTGAAAGCGTCCGAGATACCCTATTTTGCCCCGGCGGACACGGCCTCTGAGGTGATTCCATGGGGCGATATTATTATCTCGACGGGGACAACGCTGATCAACGATACGCTGGATCCCCTCCTTGCGCTCGCCCGGCCGGATACGCAGTTTGCCATTATTGGTCCCACCACGCCGCTGCTGCCCGCGCCCTTCCTGCAGCGTGGAGCCGCCGTGATTGGCGGATGCCGCGTAATGGATATTGACGCGCTTCTCGACCTGCTGGCTGAGGGCGCATCGGGCTATCACTTCTTTGGCAAATCCGTTGAGCGGGTAAGCTTACTTCTGACACATTGAGGCACCGCCATGCAATCTCCTCTTTTTATCGTTGAACATCTCCTTTGTAACTATCAGGAACCGGGCCAGGAGAAGCGTAAGCGCCCGGTGCAGAAAACGGCTTTTATCCACTTTGACGGGGCTGAAAGCGATACCGGCGACAGAGAGCAGTATGACGATGCCGATAAGGCCCTGCTGCACTACGCTTTCGATCATTATGCGTACTGGAAAAGCTATCTGGGCCTGCCACATCCCCGGCTGGAGCGGCCCGGCGCCTTCAGTGAAAATATCTCCACCCACGGTATTACGGAACGCGATCTGTGCATTGGCGATATTTTTCAGGCAGGCGGAGCGGTGATACAGGTCACTCAGGGGCGCGAAGCCTGTGGCACCATGAACCGGCGCTTCAATCACCCGGAAATGAATCTTGAAATGCACGGCACCCACCGGAACGGATGGTTCTATCGGGTGCTGACGGAAGGGCAAATAACGACAGGCGATGCAGCCCGGCTGCTCGAGAGGCCAAATCCTCAGTGGACCCTTGCTCGCGTACAGCACTATGTGTTTAACCCTACGCAGGACACCGCTATTCTGGAAGAACTTGCTTCCCTTCCTTATATGGCAAAAGAGTGGACGGAACGCTTTCTAAAACAGTTAAACACGTAATTAAACGGGTGATATATATAGATTTAATATAGGAGAAACTATATTTATCACCTCAGCATAATAAGCCATGAAAATTCCGCCTGAAGCATCACAATTAATAAAAATGCTAGTGAACAATTTTCCCCATCCGGATATGGCTGGTGATCGCGCAATTACCAGCCATATCCGGACGGGGATTTTTGTTGTTTTAGCCATTGTCTCTCTCGGCGTGAGCCGGGTTTATATTGCGCCGGAACGCGTTCTGGCCATTCTCTTGTCAAAATATGTTGCCGTTACGCCGGTCTGGACGCCTGCGGAAGCGCTTATCGTAATGAACGTCAGGCTGCCGCGGATCTGCGCAGCCCTGATGGTCGATGCGGCGCTGGCAGATGCCGGAAGCGCCTACCAGAACCTGTTCCGTAACCCCATCGTCTCGCCCGATATCCTGGGCGTCTCTGACGGGGTATCGTTGCGCTTCAGCGCTGTTTTTTCCCGCAGTCGCGCACTGTCATAAAACCTTCACAATGAATTTTTGCCGATGAAAATTAATGACATAATTCAAATAGCTGAAATTCTGCTCTTTTGCCCTACATAAAGTCTGACTCCCCCGGGTCGATACCCAATCCTGTGATTGCGATCTCTCTTTTTATCACCTCGGGAATAACAGAACGGCATGAAACTCAACCATCTTACTATCGGTCAGCGTCTCGGGCTTCTCGCGACGCTGCTTCTGCTCGCCACGCTGTTTATCGGCGTTCGCGGACTGAGCGTCAACGCCAACGGACTGGCCCAGAACAACCGTATTATGGCGACGCAGCAGATTATCGCCGACAGCATCGATACCGCCCGTAATGCGCAGGTGCAGTTTAAAATTCAGGTCCAGGAGTGGAAAAATACCCTGCTGCGCGGCAACCAGGATCAGAAAACGTTTGATAAATACCGCACTGCGTTTATCGACCAGAGCCAGAAAACCCAGCAGCTGTTAACTAGCCTCAGCGAACTGCTGCCGAAGATCGGCATGGACAATGCGCGGGTGCTGGAGACACGCCAGCGTCACGCCGAGCTGGAAAAACACTATCTCGACGCCCTGCAGCAGTACGCCGTCGCTGACCCGACCAGCGCACAGCGCGTGGATAAACTGGTCACCGGCATCGACCGTGAACCGACGAAGATGATCGATGACGTCGTGAGCCGCACCCTGGCCCATGCCGCAGAGATCAATCAGCAGACCCACAGCCAGAACCAGGCCCAGTATCAGCAAACCAGCCTGATGCTGTTTATCACCATGGGCCTGACCCTGCTGGTCGGGGCGCTCGTGACCTGGTGGCTGGTGACCAGCATTACCCGTCCGCTGGCGCAGGCGGTGACGGTCGCCCGTTCGGTGGCCGAAGGTAATCTGCAGCAGAACATTACCGTCGCGGGCCGGGATGAAACCGCCGGGCTGATGCGCGCCCTGCTGGAGATGAACGATAATCTGACCCGTATCGTGGCCGATGTACGTACCGGCACGGAAACCATCGCCAGCGCCTCGGCACAGATCGCCAGCGGCAGCCGCGATTTATCCGCCCGTAATGAAGCCCAGGCCAGCGCGCTGGAGCAGACCGCCGCTTCAATGGAGCAGCTCACCTCGGTGGTGAAGAGCAATGCCGGAAACTCGCACTTTGCCAGCGATATCGCCCGTAATGCCCGCACGATTGCCGACAAAGGCGGCGAAGCGGTAGAGCGTGCGGTACAGACCATGAGCGAAGTGAGCGCGTTCTCCAGCGAGATCAACAGCATTATCAGCATGATCGACAGTATTGCCTTCCAGACCAATATCCTGGCGCTGAATGCGGCGGTAGAAGCGGCCCGTGCGGGCACAGAAGGTCGCGGGTTTGCGGTAGTCGCCGCCGAAGTGCGCGCGCTGGCCCAGCGCTCGGCGGGTGCGGCGAAAGAGATCCGCACCCTTATCGACCGCTCGGTTAGCCGCATTGATGACGGCAACGTCCAGGTGAAAGAAGCCGGTTCGGCGATGGCGGAGATCCTGCAGAGCGTCAGCAAGGTCAGCGAGCTGATCGAGGCAATTTCCCAGGCCAGCCACGAGCAGAGCGCGGGGATCGATCAGGTTAATATCGCGGTGACCCATATGGATACTGCGACCCAGCAGAACGCCACGCTGTCTCAGGAGTCCTCTGCCGCCGCGCACGCCATGCACCGCGAGGCGGAACAGCTCCTGGAAACGGTGAGCGTGTTTAAACTGCGCGAAAACGCGCTTTAATAAACGCAAAAAAGCCCGTCAGTGTAGAACACTGACGGGCTTTTTATTTTTACTTATCGATCCAGCCAGTTACCACTCTCAATCAGCCTAAACTGATTTACCGGACGCTGGTATACGTACATCCATGCGCTGCCGTAAGGCGTCTGAATCAACTGACGTGCGTATTCGCCGCCTTTGGTGCGGAGCGCATCAAGCTCGGCAAGCGTCGAGGCGTCAATTCGATAAACTTCCCCCTGTACCAGACCCTCTCCCGGAACCGCGCCCGGATAGTGGCCCAGATTGTACAGCTGGTAGTCATTGACGTTGTGATCGCCCAGCCACTGGGCGTTGGTCATCCAGTGGCTGTTGCCCTGTTTGCGTCGTAAACTGCCGTAAACAAATATTCGCATTGCTAGAACTCAAACTGATAGAGCACATCAAGTGCCTGGTCTATACCAGACACGGCTTCCAGATAAAGCCTGGGCATCAGGCGATAACGTAACGTAAGCGTCGCCAGTGAGTCAAAAATTCCCACGCCATATTTCACCTGCAGACCCGGCAGTACATAGCCACTGACCACAACCTGTGAAGAGTCACCGACTCCTTCGGTATCCAGGGCTAAATTGCTGACGCCAAACGTCTCGCCGATTTTACCCACAACCTGCCCACTTTGTGCAACCCCCAGGCCTATTAACATTGAGGTCATTGCCGCACTATCGCTCTGTCCGCTCTCCAGCCCCTGACCGCGAAGCAGATAAGAGAGCGCTTCCTGCTGCGACATTGCCGGGTCGGAGAAGACTTCCGCCTTCGGCTCATCGGCGCTGCCGGTGACGCGCACGCCCGCTACCACGTCGTTTTCCGTGGCGTCCGGGTTACGAATCGCCTCGATATTGAGCAGCGGCTGGTCCGGCGGGCCGGAGAAGAGCAGTTCGCCTTTACGCACCAGCAGATCCTGGCCGTAGGCGTGGAAGCGCCCGTCCGGGATATTAATCTGCCCGTTGAGACCCAGCCCCTGACGGTCCTGCGCCACGCGCAGATCGCCGGTCAGGCGCGCTTTCAGGCCGAAAGCGTCCAGACGTACGTCATTACCGACGTGGATCGTCAGATTGCTGTTGATCGGAATGCCTGCCGTTTTGGTCTCTTTCGGCTGCAGGTTTTCGTCGAGCATTACCTCATCGCTGGAGACGCCGACCGCGCTTTCCGGCACGTCGTGCACCACGATGCGCGCCCAGGGCACGTCCACCCGACCATTGAGGGTAAACAGGCTCGGCGTCGCCTCAAAGACCACGTCAGGGGAGACATCCAGCCTCACCATTGGCGGCACGGTGATCCGCACCCGGTTCCCCTGGGCGGCGATCCGCGCCCGCCAGTTATCGAGCTGGCTCCAGTCCGCATCGCCGCTCAGATTGATCTGCCCGCGCGCGGTGCGCACCACGCCCTGCAGGCTGGAGCTCATGCCGTTAAAGTTCATGGCAACCTGGCTCGGCTGCATATCGAACGGCATAAAGTTGCCTTCCACATCCAGACCATCCAGCTTCATCTGTCCGAACAGCTGCGGGCTTTGGGCATTGCCGCCGAGACGCAGATTCGCACTCAGCATCCCCGCCACTTTCTCGCCGCGGGAGAAGATGGCGTTAACCATGCCCAGCGAGAAGTTGCTGATATTGATATTACCGCCCAGCGCCCGCCGTCCCTGGGGATCGGTGACCTGTACCTGACCGTCGAACTGACCGTTGTTGACCAGACGGATCATCCACCCCAGCTCGGCGCGGTTATCGCGCAGACGAGCGTTGACGTTGAGGGTGTCAAACGCCAGCGGCAGCGGTGCATCGTTGACCGTCTGGGTGACTTTGACGCCGCGTCCGCTCAGGTTAACCTGACCTTCCGGCAGCCCCTCTTTGGTGGCATCCCAGCTGACGTCCGCCCGGCCGGTAAAGACGCCGCTGGCCTGGGTGGTTTCCGGCATAAACGGTGCCAGCATCGCCAGGTCGAAGCGGGTCAGATCGACCACTGCCCGCCCCTCTTTTCCGGCATCGATGGTCTGCGGAATACAGAGTCCGGCATTCGGGTTGTTCCAGCAGTGTGGCCCGATGCTGATTTTCTGCTCCTGATTGCGGTAGTCCAGTGCGACCGGACGGCTCAGCGTCCAGGGACCGACCGGCGTGGCAAAGCGGGTATTGCTTAGCGTGCCGGTCCAGCGCTGTTGTTCCCGGTTAAAGCTGCCCGCCAGATCCAGCTGGCCGGAGACCGGCTTGCCCTGTACCCGCAGTTGGAGACGATGCTGCTTCTCGCTGCCGTCCGCGTTCAGCAACACCTGGCGGATGTTAATACCCGGCTGAACGATGCTGTCTACCCGCACATCCAGCTTACCGGCGATCTGGTCGCTGGATTTGATATCGCCATCGACCCGCACGCGGGCAACGGTGAGCTCCTGCCAGCGCAGGCGGTTGGCGGTAATATCCGCCAGCAGCTGCGGGGCCTCGACGGTGCCGCGCACCTTCACCAGCCCTTTTGCATTGCCGCCCAGGCCCGGCAGGGCGTTATCCAGATTTGGCGCATCGATGGTGGCATCAAGGTTCAGATCCTGAACGCCCAGCTCACCTTTGATATCGGCGCTGTTGCGCCCCAGCTCGAGGTGTAAACCTTCAATAAACCACTGCAGATAGCTGTTGCCCTTCAGCGCGCCGGCAACCTTCACCCGGTTCTGCTTCACGTTGCCGGTGATATTGACCTCCGGCACCTCCATCTGCCAGGTCCCACCGTAGAGGCTGCCCCGGGTTTTCACCAGACCGTCGAGCTTCGACGGCCAGTCGGGCGCGACCTTCGCCGTATTGATCCCGGCAAGTTTTAGCTCGCCGCGCCAGCTGATCGCCTGCTGCCAGTCGAGGACCGCCTGCAGCTCGGTTTTGCCCTCCAGCGCCGCGACGGTCAGCTTATCGAGGTTAATCTGCTGCTCGTTGCCCGTGGCGTTAAGGTTGATGGTGGCGGGCGGCACATCCTGCCCGCTGACGGCGGTACTGAAGGCAAGTTTGTAGTCGGTGGCTTTGCCGCTGAGCTTGAGAGCCAGTTTGTCCGCCTGGAACTGCTTCTCGCCGGTAAAGGGCCAGTAAAGCTGCTGACTGTTGATCTCCAGGTTCAGCGGCAACCCGGCTTCCGCCAGCCGCGTCTGCGCCTGCAGAGTCATATCCACCGGGCCGGAGAGATTAACGCCCAGCTGAAGCTGCTCCCGCAGCGCGCCGCCGACCTGCAGTTTGATCTTCTCGCCCTTGAGCGGCTCAACGTTGAGGGTGCTGTTCAGGGTTAGATCCACCGGCCAGGTGCCGCTAAGCTGCGCGCTGCCGGTGGCATTGACCAGGCCCTGGTTTGAGTCGATATCGAGGGTATCCAGCCGCATATGGCCGTCGCTGCTGCTCACCTTGAGCAGCATATTGCTCACCGTCAGGTCGGTGTCACCGGTCAGGCGTAGCTGCTCGCCGTGGAAGGATTCGATATTAAGATTGACCGGCAGATTGACGTCGGCCATCTCCGGCAGCACCGGTTTGGCAAACAGCTGCTTCAGGGTTTCCCCCAGCGGCAGCTCGCCCGGCTGCGGATTGTCGATCTTCGGCTCGACCACCTGCTCCTGGGCCACCTCCGCCGCTTTCGGCAGGGCGATCAGCAGCCCCTGCAGCGAAGTCGGCGTCAGGGTCAGGTTTTTCTCCTGCCAGTTCAGGCCGGAGCTGAAGTTCATTAACGACACGGTGGTGTCATCAATCTGGATATTGATATTGTTCAGCGCCACGCGGCTCAGCGTGATGGGATACGGCGTGGAGAGGTTCAGCGGGCCGCTCTCCTCTTCCACAACCGGCGCGGCAGGCGGCGGCATCTTTTTGGTGTCGATCGCCACGTTAATATCCTGCAGGGCGATATCATTCACGCACAGCTGGCTGTCCCATAGGCAGCGCAGCTTGACCGCCAGATGCACGCGTCCGGCATTGACCGCCACGCCCGGCTGTTGATAGCGGATATTGCTCAGGGTCAGATCGCGCCAGCCGCCGGTGACCTGGCCGATTTCCAGCCCCGGAACCCAGCGGTTAGCCGCGTTAAACAGCAGATGCAGGCCGCTGGTAGTGCCAATCAGAAATCCAACGGTGCCCAGCAGCAGCACAATAAAAATCAGTACGCCGAGGCTTATCTTCTTCCATAAACTCATAATTCAGGCCCCAGACCGATGTAGAACTGTAAACCGTGCTCGTCTTTGTCACCCACCGGCACCGCGAAATCGAGTTTGATCGGCCCCACCGGCGACTGCCAGCGAACGCCGACGCCCGCGCCGGTTTTCCAGTTGCTGTTGCGGATATCGCTGACCGCTTCGCCACCGTCAACGAAGACGGCGCCCCACCAGGGGCCGGTCACGTTGTACTGGTACTCCAGCGAGCCGGTCGCCAGTTTCGACGCCCCTATCAGCTTGCCGTCGTCGTTTCTCGGCGCGATGGATTTATACTTGTAGCCACGAATACTGCGGTCGCCCCCGGCGAAGAAACGCAGGTCCGGCGGCACGCGTTCGAAGTCGCCGGTTTCAATCCAGCCCAGGTTGCCGCGCATCACAAAGCGGTGTTTATCCTGAAGAGTACGGATCCAGACGTTCTGCGCCTGCATCACGAGAAAATCGACGTCAGAGCCCCAGGCCGTATTGGAGTAGTCAATCGAGTAGCGCTGGGAATCGCCCCAGGTCGGCATCAGACCGCCACGGGAGCGGGTGCGGCTGATCATCACCCCGGGATAGAGCAGCATGGTGGTGTTGGTGACGTCGGCCTGGGTAAAGTGGTCGAGGCTCCAGCGCAGGTTAATCGCCCGCTGCCAGCCGCTGGAGAGATCCCAGAAGCGCGACAGGGCAAGCGTCGTGGAGTCGGACTCCGTATCGTTGAGATCCGTACGCTTAAAGCCGCCCTGCACCAGGTAGTACTGCTCAATCGGGTTTTTCAGCAGCGGGATTTTATAGCCAAAATCGAGCTGCTGTTCCGGCGCGGAAACGCTGGCGCTGGTAGTCAGGCTGTGGCCGTAAGAGTTCACCCAGGGTTTACGCCAGGTGGCTTTTACCCGTGGGCCGACGTCGGTTGAGTAGCCCACGCCGGTTTCAATGGTGTTTTCGGTGCGCGGACTCAGCACGCCGTGCAGCGGCAGGACCTTGCTTTCACGCGCTTCATCGAACTGAGGCGCCACCACCACCGAGTTAAACCAGCCAGTGGCGGAGAGGCGACGGTTAAGCTCGGCGAGATCGCTGGACTGGTAGAAGTCGCCCTGCTTAAAAGGCACCAGATTTTGCAGGTACTCGTCGCGGATTTGGGAATTTTCAAAGGTGACCGCACCGAAGCGATAGCGCTGGCCGCTGTCGTAATCGATATCCCAGAATGCCTGCTGACGCTCCACGGAGACGCCCAGTTGGCTTTTATTGAATTCGCTGTCGAAGTAGCCTTTACGCAGCGCAACCCGCGTCAGGCTGCTTTTGAAGCTGTCGTAGTCGGAATGCTTCAGCACGGTACCGACAGCGGGCCTGCCTTTTAACAGATCGAGATAGTCGCGGTCGGTACGCGCACCGCCGCGCAGCACAACGTCCGTGCCACCGATACGAACCGGCTCACCGGCCGAGACGCGGGCAAGCAGCACCTGCCGCCCCTTTTCCGGCGGCGGACGCAGTTCAAAGGTAATGGTCGGTTCGTAATACCCCAGCGCCTTTAGTCCACTGCGGATGGCATCATCCACGCGGGCCTGAAAGCGCCGGTCCGGCGTGACCTCATCGCTCTCAATCGTTGACAGCTGTGCCCGAACGTTTTTCTGCAGTTCGCCAGATAACCCTTCGACCTGTAAACGGATATTCGCTGCATGAACAGCGCTGGTTGTTGCTATGAGCAGGGTTGCCCAACATAACTGACGGATTTGTGGCACGTTTTCTCCTGACTATCCTTACCTTCCCCCCTGCACACTGAATGACCGGCCGCTCCGCGACGTCACAAAAAACCAGCGCTCAGGGTTGAAAAAAATACGACGACACAAATATTTCTTAATAGTTAACTCTAGACGTTTTCACGCTGTTATTGTGTGCAAAGAGACATCGGGTTACAACCCTAACCACAATCATCGCTGCCGGGAGGCCACAGGCATGAGTTTATTTGATAAAAACCACCTTGTTGCACAGTCGGACGCTCTGCCCGGCCGTGGCACGCCGATGCCCGTTGCCGCGCTGCATGCCGTAAACGAGCACTCGATGACTAACGTCCCGCCGGGTATGGAAATCGCCCTCTTCGCTATGGGCTGTTTCTGGGGCGTTGAACGTCTCTTCTGGTCCCTGCCGGGCGTCTACAGTACTGCAGCAGGCTACAGCGGCGGCTATACGGCAAACCCGACCTATCGCGAAGTCTGCACCGGCGAAACCGGCCATGCCGAAGCCGTGCGTATTGTCTACGACCCGCAAACCATTTCCTATGAGCAACTTCTGGAAGTGTTCTGGGAAAATCACGACCCGGCCCAGGGGATGCGCCAGGGCGGCGACCACGGCACCCAGTACCGCTCGGCGATTTATCCGCTGACGCCTGAACAGGATGCCGCAGCCAAGGCAAGCCTGCAACGCTTCCAGGACGCAATGACCGCCGCCGGAGATGAACGCGTTATCACTACCGAGATCGCCAGCGCCGGTCCGTTCTACTATGCCGAGGACGATCACCAGCAGTATCTGCATAAGAACCCGTACGGCTACTGCGGTATCGGGGGAATTGGGGTGTGTTTACCGCCGCAGTAAATTTAGGGGTAGCCAGTCTTGAGAGTGTGCCTGACGCAGGGAACGCAGGCCGATCGTAAAGACGCAAAAGCGTCATCCCTGACCGCTCGAGCCACGCCTTCCCTGGCGTGGCACGCTTTACTCCCCGGCCTGCGTTCCCTGCTTTTTGGCTTTGGTGGCCGTCTGTTTTCGCTAACTCGCAGCAAATAGTGCGCCGTCAGCCTTTCTTTCAAGCGTGTAAAGCGCGGGGATCAGTGCACTTATCGCCGTGATTCCGTGCGCAGCCTGGCACAGACTCTCCTGAGACAATTCAGTCACATTATTTTCAGAAAACGTAATAAAGGATTTCCCTAAAAAACGCAGCGCATGGCACAGCCCGAAGATATTCTCTTCGCAATAGGAAGAAAGTTGCAGGGCGTCTTCGGCAGAAAGCCGATCGGTACTCAGCCCGGATAACGCCGTCGCGAAGTCTGAAAACAGGATATCGAGATCGACAGGGCTAACACCCTGCTTATCTAAGCAGTGCAGCGCCTCATCTTTTGCGTGTGTTGGTGTGTTACTATTCGCATCAGCCATAGCATTACCTCTTTAATGTCGTGGTTAGACGCCCTGAACGTGTTGCTGCACAATCGGGGCGTTGTCATTTTCATCGTGTGATAGTAATGTGTCATCACACATAAATACACTAACTCAAGATAACTTAGGTGTCAACACACATGAATGACAGAAGAGGCAATCCACCTTTCCAGTTTCGCCTGGACCCGGAACTCCGTAAGGAAATGGAAGAAGCCCAGCATCAGGATGGCGATGAGTCGCTGGCGGCATGGATTAAGCGGATTATCAGGAAGGAGTTGAAGTCGCGTAAAGTTGGTGAAAAAGAGGAATGATTTGAAGTCTTGATCACGCAATCCAGCGTAAAGTCCCACCCGAAAATGACGATAACATCCATGAACTCAAAATGGATGATTGCCATGAAAAAGTTATTACTCATCACATTACTATTCAGCTCTCCACTTTTCGCAAAAGAAATTACTGTCGGTCAGGTCTGCAAAGCCGCTGCCGCTTCAATGTTTGATCGTGACCATAAAACGATGAAGCTGGATAAAGTAGAATCGGGAATAGCCTATGTGCATTACATCCGCCCGGTCGACAACTCACGTTGGGCTATCAAGTGCAAGTTAATGGGGGACCAGGTCATGTGGGCTTCCGATAATCCAGACAGCACAGGTCGCTGGCGCGATGATCCTGCTGACAGTGTCGTCAGGTTCTCTGTTGAAGGTAAAAAGCTGACTCTTTCAGAAATCTATAGCGATGGTTCAAGCACAACAAACACGTATCCATTAAAAGAACTATAAGAAAACGTGCGAACCAGCATCGCGTTTACCTGCCAGAGCCTCCGCGACCACGGCTCTGGTGATTTTACATTCCCTTACGCTATACTGTTGCCTGAAAAAGCCGCACCAGCGCCTGCGGTGCGGTTTTCAATGTGCATTTCGCACACTAATCAATTCCCTTCCGAGGATCTGGCCCATGGTCGGATAAACTATGTTAAACAGTATCTTAGTTATACTTTGCCTGATAGCCATTAGTTCATTTTTCTCCATGTCGGAGATATCCCTTGCCGCCTCCCGAAAGATCAAGCTGAAGCTCCTGGCGGATGACGGCAATATCAACGCGATGCGTATCCTGAAGATGCAGGAAAACCCCGGCACCTTCTTTACCGTTGTGCAGATTGGCCTGAACGCCGTTGCCATCCTGGGTGGTATCGTCGGCGATGCGGCGTTCTCCCCGTTCTTTTACCAGATGCTGATCAAGGTTGTGTCGCCGGAACTGGCGGACCAGCTGAGTTTTATTATCTCGTTCACCATTGTGACCAGCCTGTTTATCCTCTTTGCTGACCTGACCCCGAAACGCATCGGTATGATTGCGCCTGAAGCCGTGGCTTTGCGTATCATCAACCCGATGCGCTTCTGTCTGTTTGTGTTCCGCCCGTTGGTATGGTTCTTCAACGGCATGGCGAATATGATTTTCCGCCTGTTTAAGCTGCCGATGGTGCGCAAGGACGATATTACCTCCGATGATATCTACGCGGTGGTGGAAGCCGGTGCGCTGGCCGGGGTGCTGCGTAAGCAGGAGCACGAGCTGATTGAGAACGTGTTCGAACTGGAATCCCGTACCGTACCGTCTTCGATGACCTCTCGCGAGAACGTGATTTGGTTCGATCTGCATGAAGACGAGCAGAGTCTGAAGAACAAGGTCGCGCAGCATCCGCACTCCAAGTTCCTCGTTTGCAACGGCGATATTGACCATCTGCTCGGCTATGTCGACTCGAAGGACCTGCTGATCCGCGTGCTGGCAAACCAGAGCCTGGCCCTGAACAGCGGCGTAATGATCCGCAATACGCTGATCGTGCCCGATACGCTGACGCTCTCTGAGGCGCTGGAAAGTTTCAAAACCGCTGGCGAAGACTTTGCGGTGATCATGAACGAATACGCGCTGGTAGTGGGCATTATTACCCTTAACGACGTGATGACCACCCTGATGGGCGATCTGGTCGGCCAGGGACAGGAAGAGCAGATTGTGGCGCGCGATGAGAACTCATGGCTGATCGACGGCGGAACGCCGATTGAAGACGTGATGCGCGTGCTGGATATCGACGATTTCCCGCAGTCCGGCAACTACGAAACCATCGGCGGTTTTATGATGTTTATGCTGCGTAAGATCCCGAAACGTACCGACTCAGTGAAGTTCTCCGGCTATAAGTTCGAGGTGGTGGATATCGATAACTACCGCATCGACCAGCTGCTGGTGACGCGGATCGACAGCAAGCCCACCACGCTGGTGCCGAGGCTACCGGATGCCGACGAGAAAGGCGACGAGTAAGCGCCATTAAGCACAAATATAAACGGCTCCTGTTCAGGAGCCGTTGCTTTTAGGATTACTGCATAGCACTGTTGATTACGCCGTCTCTGTCTGCAGACGCATAACCTGACGGTTGACTTCGGACATCACAGAAAAGTGCTGTTTGTCCTTCACTTTTGGGATAAGGATCTTGCCCTTATCAAACTCAAAAGCGCCAACGTCCTTGATATACAACCGTCCACGGAACAGGATCTTCACGTACTTCGCCACCTGTAGTGGGTTGTAACGTTGGAAAATTTTCATTGTTTTTAACTCCTGCATAGTATTACGCCCTTGCGGTACCACACTCGGCCCAGCAGCGATGTAAGGCGCAAATTTAAAGCTTCATGACTATAGACCAGAACGCCAGGGTTACCCACCCTATATAAGTTTATTTACCGTTTCATTACAGTAATTCAGAATTATCGTTTCAATTGCGTAATGAACGCAGTATATGGCTTCAATTTGTTACGGTTATGTGCGTTCTGCCGCAATCTGGTACAAAGCTTGCGGGAAAAGCACCGGGATCGCACGTATGCTTAAAAACGGCGACCTCAAGTGGTCGGATCACCTGCATTTATAATAAGGAATCACCATGACCCTACGTAAACTGATACTGCTGGCCAGCCTGCTGCTGCCGGTGATGGCCTCGGCGCATAGCTTTGAAAACAACCAGCGCGTCCCGGCCGTCGGCGTGGCAGACCGCGGCGAGCTCCTGCTCGATAACGATAAGTTTAGCTATAAAAGCTGGAATAGCGCGCAGCTGCCCGGCAAAGTGCGGGTTGTGATGCATATTGCCGGCCGCAGCTCGGCGAAAGAGAAAAATGCTGCACTGATCGAAGCCATTAAGTCGGCAAAATTCCCCCACGACCGCTATCAGACCACCACTATTGTGAATACCGACGACGCCATTCCCGGCTCCGGCATGTTTGTGCGCAGCAGTCTTGAGAGCAATAAAAAGCTCTACCCCTGGTCGCAGATTATCGTCGACAGTAACGGCGCGGTGCGCAATGCCTGGCAGCTGGCAGAAGAAAGTTCTGCCATCGCGGTGCTGGATAAAACGGGTCGGGTACAGTGGGCTAAAGACGGGGCGCTGACTCAGGTAGAGGTGCAGCAGGTGATTGCCCTGCTGCAACGTTTACTCGCCGATCAGTAAATCGACACCCGGAAGCCGGGGTTCAGGAAAGATTCACGCGGCGTGTAGTCGAGGGTTTGCCCCTTCCAGTCATGCACGTGCGCCCCGGCAGCCGCCGCCACCGCATGTCCTGCGGCGGTATCCCAGACGTTGGTCGGCCCGAAGCGAGGATAAAGCTGGGCCTGACCTTCCGCCACCAGGCAGAACTTCAGCGATGACCCAACGGTAGTGGTCTGGTGCTCGCCCAGCTGGAGCAAATACTCCTTTAGCTCGTCGTTGTCCGCATGGGAGCGACTGATAACGACCAGAGGTGGACGCGCCTCCCGCGCATGGATGGGGTTGCGTACGCCGCCTTCCTCTTTCCAGGCTTTACCTTCCGCCGCGCTGTACATCACCTCCGTCACCGGGGTATAGACCACGCCCAGCACCGGTTTGCCGTTGTCGATCAGGGCAATATTGACGGTGAATTCGCCGTTACGTTTAATAAACTCTTTGGTGCCGTCGAGCGGGTCGACCAGCCAGTAGCGCTGCCAGTGCTGACGCACATCCCAGCCCGGCGGGTCCTCTTCAGACAGCACCGGGATATCCGGTGTCAGCGCCTGCAGGCCGCTGAGAATCACTTTATGTGCCGCGATATCCGCCGCGGTAACCGGGGAATCATCCGACTTGCTGGTGACCTCCACCGGTTCAGCTCCGTTATAAACCTGCATAATGGCATCGCCTGCGGTACGCGCAAGCTGGCAAACTTGTTCTAACATTCTCCACCTCAGATAGTTGCAGTGGTCATAAGCCGTTGTTTTACTTATACCCTAATCAAAAGGATTGCGCTATCTGTGATAGCCATTCGGGTTTTCCTGCCCTGTTTTATGGCAGGATTCACAGTTTTGTAAGCAACAAAATGTATCTTCAATTTCTTTTGTGCCTCAGATCTTAAAAGGACGCCTCTGATGATTAAGTTTAGCGCAACGCTTCTGGCCACGCTGATCGCTGCCAGCGTGCAGGCCGCAACGGTGGATCTCCGTATTATGGAAACCACTGATTTGCATAGCAATATGATGGACTTTGACTACTACAAGGACAGCGCCACGGAAAAATTCGGACTGGTCCGCACCGCCACCCTGATCAACGCTGCGCGCGGTGAAGTGAAGAACAGCGTGCTGGTCGATAATGGCGATATTATCCAGGGCAGCCCGCTGGGCGACTATGTTGCGGCCAAAGGGCTGCAGCAGGGTGAAGTCCATCCGGTCTACAAGGCGCTGAATACGCTGGATTACGCGGTCGGCAACCTCGGCAACCATGAGTTTAATTACGGCCTCGACTATCTGAATAAAGCCCTGGCTGGCGCGAAATTTCCCTACGTCAACGCCAACGTGATCGACGCGAAAACCGGCAAGCCGATGTTTACGCCTTATCTGATTAAAGAGACCCAGGTCCAGGATAAGGACGGCAAATCCCATACCCTGCGTATCGGCTATATCGGCTTTGTTCCGCCGCAGATCATGACCTGGGATAAGGCCAATCTGACCGGCAAAGTGACGGTGAACGACATTACCGAAACCGCCCGCAAGTACGTGCCGCAGATGCGCAAAGAGGGTGCGGACGTGGTGGTGGTGATTGCCCACTCCGGTCTCTCTTCAGACCCGTACCAGGCAATGGCGGAAAACTCGGTCTACTACCTGAGCGAAGTCCCGGGCGTGGATGCCATTATGTTTGGTCACGCCCACGCGGTCTTCCCGGGTAAAGACTTCGCCAGCATCAAGGGCGTCGATCTGGCCAAAGGCACCCTTAACGGCGTACCGGCGGTGATGCCGGGCATGTGGGGCGACCATCTTGGCGTCGTGGACCTGGTGCTGAATAACGACAGCGGCAAATGGCAGGTCACAGAGTCAAAAGCCGAAGCCCGTCCGATCTACGATACCGCGGCGAAAAAATCGCTGGCGGCGGCCGATCCGAAGCTGGTGAAGGTGCTGGAACACGACCACGATGCCACCCGCGAGTTTGTCAGCAAGCCGATTGGCAAGTCGGCGGACAATATGTACAGCTTCCTGTCGCTGGTACAGGACGATCCGACCGTACAGGTGGTGAACAACGCGCAGAAAGCCTATGTAGAGCGCTTTGTGCAGGGCGACCCGGACCTGGCGAAACTGCCGATCCTCTCCGCCGCCGCGCCGTTTAAAGCGGGCGGACGTAAAAACGATCCAGCCAGCTATGTTGAAGTAGAAAAGGGCCAGCTGACCTTCCGTAACGCCGCCGACCTCTACCTCTACCCGAATACCCTGGTGGTGGTGAAAGCCAGCGGTAAAGAGGTGAAAGAGTGGCTGGAGTGCTCCGCAGCGCAGTTTAATCAGATTGACCCGAACAGCAGCAAGCCGCAGTCGCTGATTAACTGGGACGGCTTCCGTACCTATAACTTCGACGTGATCGACGGCGTGAAGTATCAGGTTGATGTGACCCAGCCCGCCCGCTATGACGGCGAGTGCCAGAGCATCAATCCAACATCGGAACGTATTAAGGATCTGACCTTTAACGGCAAGCCAATCGATCCAAACGCCACCTTCCTGGTGGCCACCAACAACTACCGCGCCTACGGCGGCAAGTTCGCAGGCACCGGCGACAGCCATATCGCTTTCGCCTCGCCGGACGAGAACCGCTCGGTGCTGGCCGCCTGGATCAGTGCCGAAACCAAACGTGCAGGTGAAATCCACCCGGCCGCCGACCATAACTGGCGTCTGGCCCCGATTCACGGCAGCACGCCGCTGGATATCCGCTTCGAAACCTCTCCGTCAGAGAAAGCCGCCGCGTTTATTAAAGAGAACGCGCAGTATCCGATGAAGAAAGTCGGTACCGACGAGATCGGTTTTGCGCTGTATCAGCTGGATTTAAGTAAGTAACCTCAGAGGGCTGCGTCTGGTACGCCAGGCGTAGCCTTTTATCTCCCGCCTTCAAAATCCAATATGTTTATAAAACCGCAAAAAATAAACATGTCGCGTTGATATGTCGATGCGATAAACATATAGCGAGGACATGTCGATAAAAACGGCTTTTATAAACATGTCATGGCACCCTAAACGCCCTACAAACCTTTTATATCAATTGCCATTATTGCACTGTCACAAGCCAACCAGGCTTTCAAACGGGATTCCCAGTTGGGCGTGAAGACGGCGAATCATTGGTAAAGTCAGCGTCCGCGTTCCATGCGGAATTTAATGGCCTAAATCAGTGAAGGTGGTTCGATCGGATAGTGCTTTTTTTCATAATCTTCGATTAAGAGGCACATCACCTCGAAATAGTCACCTTCCGGAGTTCCCACACCCGGTTCATTTTCGAACATCGGCTCGACCGCCCGGAGGGCCGCCTCATAGTCTTGTTCAGTTCGGATAGGTTTAATGTTCATCGTTCACTCCAGCTCAATCGTATCCGCATTTATGGCGTCATATTCCTTATGCGTTTCGAGGCAGACCTTCACGCCACCCGACTCTCCCGCTCCTCACGCGTTGCCATCACTTCCGGCAGGTTCAGTTCAATCCAGTCCGCCAGCGCGGCCACTCTGTCGCTGATTTGCTCTCCGAGCGGCGTCAGGCTGTACTCTACATGCGGTGGCACCACCGGCCGGGAGACCCGGTTGACGAAACCATCCTGCTCTAGCGCCTGTAAGGACTGGGCCAGCATTTTTTCGCTAACGCCACCCATCTTGCGCCGCAGATCGCTGAAGCGGTGAGTGCCGTTACGCAGCGCCACCAGAATCAGCACGCCCCAGCGGCTGGTGACGTGCTTTAGCACCTCACGCGACGGGCATTCGGCGGCAAAGAGATTGCCATCGCGCAGCTGTTCACTCAGGGTCGGCGTTATTTTTTTCATACTTACCTTTTTGTACGTACTTACTAAAAGTTAGCTATGGTGATAGCGTAACACAACACTGACACGAAGGAGAATCCCATGATCGCCATTACCGGTGCCACCGGCCAGCTTGGCCAGTTAACGCTTGAAGCGCTGTTGAATACCCATCCTGCCAGCCAGCTGGTCGCGATTGTTCGTAACCCGGCCAAAGCCGAGGAGTTTGCAAAGCGCGGCGTAAGCGTACGTCAGGCAGACTACACCGACCAGGCCGCCTTTACCGCTGCCCTTCAGGGCGTGGATAAACTGCTGCTGGTCTCCTCCAGCGAAGTTGGCCAGCGTGCGGTTCAACACCGCAACGTCATTAACGCGGCCAAAGCGGCCGGGGTGAAATTTATCGCCTATACCAGCCTGCTGCACGCGGACAAATCCCCGCTGGGCCTGCACGTTGAGCATGTCGAAACGGAAAAAATGCTCGCCGAATCCGGCATTCCTTACGCTCTGCTGCGTAACGGCTGGTACAGCGAAAACTATCTCGCCAGCGCCCCGGCGGCCCTGGAGCACGGCGTCTTTATCGGTGCCGCAGGCGAAGGCAAAATTGCCTCTGCCACCCGCGCGGACTATGCCGCCGCAGCCGCCCGCGTGATCGGCGAAGACGGACATGCCGGGAAAGTCTACGAACTGGCGGGCGATACCAGCTATACCCTGGCAGAACTGGCGGCCGAGCTGAGCAAACAGAGCGATAAGAAAGTGGTTTACCAGAACCTGAGCGAAGCGGATTACGCCGCCGCGCTGAAAGGCTTTGGCCTGCCGGCAGGACTAGCAGAGATGCTGGCCGACTCGGATACCGGCGCCAGCAAAGGCGGCCTGTTTGACGACAGCCACACCCTGAGCAAACTGACCGGACGCCCGACCACGCCGATTGCTGAGAGCGTGAAAACCGTTCTGTAACGGTTAACGTCTGGTTAATTTTTATAGCATCCCCGCGGGCCATCCCTAATAATAAGGACATGGCCCCAGGGGAGAATGGCAAGTGCAAGGCGTTCCGGAACAGTTTAGCGATGAGAGAGACAGCGCCCGCTTTCGCCATCTGGCGCAGGTGCCTGGCCTTGAGCTGTATCACGCCCATATCGCCAACTACGCCTTTGAACCCCATACCCACGAAGCCTTCGGCATCGGCTCTATCGAGCTGGGCGCGGAGCGTTTTCGCTATCGCGGTGCCCAACACGTTGCCCCAGTCCACTCCGTTGTCACCATGAATCCTGACGAGCTGCATACGGGCGAGGCGGAGACCACCGACGGCTGGCGCTATCGGATGATCTACCTGGAGCCGGACCTGCTTGAAGAGATTACCGGTATCCGCCACTGGTGGTTTAGCGACGTGGTCCACTACGATCCCCAACGCTCACGCAGACTCTGCCAGCTGAACCACCAGCTGTGGGCAGAAGAGGATCCGCTGGCGCAGAAAGGCGTGCTGCTGGATCTGATCGACGCTTTCCGGCCCTTTGCCCGCCATGCGCCTGCGGGGCAACAGCGGGAATCCCACCGTTTCGATCGGGTCCGCGATTACCTGCACGACAACTATATGCGCCCGGTCACCCTTGATGAGCTGGCAAACGTGGCGGCCCTCAGCCCCTGGCATTTCCAGCGCCAGTTTAAGGCCCACTATCACGTCACGCCCCACCAGATGCTGATGGCCATCCGCCTGTGGCGCGCCAAAAACTTCCTTACTGCCGGTCTGCCCGCAGCGGACGTCGCCGCCCTGACGGGCCTGACGGATCAGTCCCATCTGACCCGCGCCTTTACCCACCGCTATGGCATTACGCCCGTGCGCTACCAGAAGCAGGTTGCGCGCCGGTAATGCGCAAGTTCATACAATATTTCACGCAGTTCGACCGCTACACTTGCTGCGACATAATGGTTTGCGGGTAAAAAGATGATAAGTGGTGTGCTGTATGCCCTCCTGGCAGGGCTGATGTGGGGATTAATTTTTGTCGGACCGCTGCTGGTCCCGGAGTATCCGGCGGTACTGCAGTCGATGGGCCGCTATCTGGCGCTGGGATTGATCGCCGTGCCCCTGGCGTGGCTGGGCCGTACGCGCCTGAAACAGCTTACCCGCCGGGACTGGGGAAGCGCCCTGCTACTGACCCTGATGGGCAATCTGATCTATTACGCCTGCCTTGCCAGCGCCATCCAGCGTACCGGCGCACCCGTTTCGACCATGATTATCGGTACCCTGCCGGTGGTGATCCCCATTTTCGCCAACCTCCTCTATAGCCAGCGCGACGGCAGGCTGCCCTGGGGTAAACTCTTCCCTTCCCTGCTGCTGATTGGCGGCGGTCTGGCCTGCGTGAATATCGCCGAGCTGCGCAGCGGGGAAACTGAGATGAGCGGCTGGGGCTACATTATCGGTATCGGTCTGGCGCTAACGTCGGTGGTGTGCTGGGCCTGGTATGCGCTGCGCAATGCGCGCTGGCTGCGGGAAAACCCGGATAAAAACCCAATGATGTGGGCGACCGCCCAGGCGCTGGTGACGCTGCCCGTTTCTCTGCTGGGATACGTTGTCGCCTGCCTGTGGCTCGATCAACAGCAGCCTGACTTTGCCCTGCCCTTCGGCCCACGTCCGACGTTCTTTATCGCCCTGATGGTGGCTATCGCCGTGCTCTGCTCCTGGGTGGGTGCTCTGTGCTGGAACATTGCCAGTCAGCGTCTGCCGACGGTGATCCTCGGGCCGCTGATTGTCTTCGAAACCCTGGCCGGGCTGCTCTATACCTTTGTGCTGCGACAAAGCCTGCCGCCGGTGTTAACCGCGGGTGGCATTCTTCTGCTGGTGATGGGCGTGGTACTGGCGGTACGGGCGAAACCGGAAAAACCGGGGCTGACCCCGGTTGATGTGACCTCTTCCTGAATCAACCCGGCCTGGCGGCCGGGTCAGCTATCAGAAGGTTTCCCAGTTGCCGTCAGTTGCAGCAGCGGCCGCAGGCTGAAGCGCAGGGGATTTTTTACCCGGCGCTTTATACGCAGGGGTCGGTGCGTTCTGGCGACGGACGATTTTAAACACCGCCACCGTCTGGTTCAGACGCGCGGCCTGTTCTTCCAGCGCAGCAGCAGCCGTTGCAGACTCTTCCACCAGGGAGGCGTTCTGCTGGGTGACGCGATCCATCTCGGAAACCGCCAGGCCAATCTGGTCGATACCGCGGCTCTGCTCATCAGATGCAGACGCAATCTCACCCATAATGTCGGTCACTTTGGTTACCGCACCCACGATCTCCGCCATCGTCTTACCGGCTTCGTCCACCAGGGCAGAACCCGCTTCAACACGGTTACTGGAGTCTTCGATCAGACCTTTAATCTCTTTCGCCGCCTGAGCGCTACGCTGCGCCAGGGTGCGGACTTCACCGGCAACAACCGCAAAGCCACGACCTTGCTCACCGGCACGCGCCGCTTCTACCGCTGCATTCAGTGCCAGAATGTTGGTCTGGAAGGCAATACCGTCGATCACGTTGGTGATCTGGGCAATTTTGCTGGAGCTGGTGGCGATCTCGTTCATCGTACGCACCACGCCATCCACCACATTCCCGCCTTTCTGCGCGGTTTCTGAGGCGTTACGCGCAAGGCCAGTCGCCTGACGGGCGTTGTCGGCATTCTGTTTCACCGTCGCAGTCAACTGTTCCATGCTGGCTGCGGTCTCTTCCAGAGAGGCGGCCTGCTGTTCGGTACGGGAGGAGAGGTCGTTACTACCCGCAGAGATTTCGCCTGCGCCGGTGTAAATGGTATCGGCTCCGTCGCGTACCACACCAACCGTCTGCGCCAGCGACTGCTGCATGTCGCGCACGTCGCGGGCCAGCATCGCCATTTCATTTTTGCCTTCGGCATCGATAGCGTGGGTCAGATCGCCCGCTGCGATGGTGCGGATATGGGCCATCACCTGATGCAACGGCTTCAGCAGCACACGCTGCATCGCTACCCAGCTCATCACGATAGAGGCCACGACCACCACCATAATCACTATCAGGATCCACAGAATGCGCTGATAGTTGCTGTCATTTTCCTGCACGCCTTTGCTGGCCAGCTCGGCCTGCTTGCCACGCCATTCGAGATAAACTTTCTGCATCGCATTCTGTTTTTTCTCGGCGTTCTGCTTAAACATATCTTCCAGATTACCCGCCGTCAGCAGGCGGTTCATTTCCGCCAGCGTTGAAGAGTAGATTCCATACTGCTCTTCCAGCTGAGCGGCCAGCGCCTCGTCCAGGCCAGGGGTATTCGGCAGAGCACGGTATTTGTCAAAATGCTCTTTGGCCTGCACCAGCAGGTTGTCGGCGATTTTTGACAGTTCGCTCAACTCGCCGCCGTTAATCTGGCTGGCAGCGCTGCTCTGCAGACGCAGCATCCCGCGGTTCAGGGTCACGCGAGCCTGGTTAAGGCTAATCCATGCGTCGGTAAATTCAGCCACGTTCAGACTGGAGACCTGGGAGACGTTGAAGTTCTCTTTATCTTTATTCAGCGCGCTAATAAATACGCCGGCCGAAATCAGTTGCATGGTGCCCAGAACGAGTAACACTACAATAAGCAGTGTTATTACTTTTATACGTTTAAACATCGGAAACCTTTTTATGTTTTGCAGGATATTGTCTAGCCGACAGTCTATCGGCAGTAAAAACAGGTTATTTAATGCGGAAAATGCCCGGCACCGGTGTTTTCCTGAAATTTCCAATCGTATTCAGTAAGTTAATGCTGAAAGTTTTTTTGTGACACACCTCACAGAAAACCGCCACCTCAAAAGGGTTATCGCCTTTTTTAAAAGATGTATTTATAATGCATCTTATACATTTCATCTGTGAGGCTTCCACCATGACTTTCCAGGATAAACCCTTAGGCGAACTGGCCCTGTCCATCCCGCGTGCATCGGCCCTGTTTCGTAAATACGATATGGATTACTGCTGCGGCGGCAGACAGACTCTGGCACGTGCGGCCGAGCGCTGCGGTGCTAACGTTGAAGAGATCGAGGCAGAGCTGGCGAAGCTGTCTCAGCAGCCGCTGGAAAAAGACTGGCGCGTCGCACCACTGGCAGAAATCATCGACCATATCGTGGTGCGCTACCACGATCGCCACCGCGAACAGCTCCCGGAGCTGATCCTGCAGGCTACCAAAGTTGAACGCGTTCACGCCGCGAAAGAGAGCGTTCCGCGCGGGCTGACCAAATACCTGACCATGCTGCACGATGAACTGAGCAGCCATATGATGAAAGAGGAACGGATCCTGTTCCCGATGATCAAACAGGGTATGGGCAGCCAGGCCGGAGGCCCGGTCAGCGTGATGGAGAGCGAACACGATGAAGCCGGTGAGCTGCTGGAAGTGATCAAGCACACCACCAATAACGTGACGCCGCCGGACGATGCCTGCACCACCTGGAGAGCGTTATATAACGGGATTAACGAGCTGATTGACGACCTGATGGAGCATATCAGCCTGGAGAATAACAACCTGTTCCCGCGCGCGCTGGCCGGGGAACGCTAAGAAGTGACGGCCCTCTCCGTCGGAGAGGGCCAAAATGCTTACTTTTTCAGTCCTGCCAGTCGTTTCTTACCCATCATCCACCAGCCTGCACCCAGCACCACAAACCACAGCGGCGTGACGATCAGCGCCTGACGGGTGTCATCTTCCAGCGTCAGCAGCACCAGGACGAAGACAAAGAATGCCATGCAGACCCAGCACATCAGCTTGCCCAGCGGCATCTTGTAGATGGACTGCGCGTGCAGCTGCGGGCGCTGTTTACGGTAGACCAGGTACGAGCAGAGAATAATGGTCCAGACAAACATAAACAGGATCGCAGAGACCGTGGTGATCATGGTGAAGGCCGCAATCACGCTCGGATTAACGTAGAGCAGCACCACGCCGCCCAGCAGGCAGATACAGGAGAAGGTCAGTCCCTTCGCCGGTACGGCGCGCTTAGAGAGCTTCGCAAAGCTTTTCGGCGCCATGCCGTCCTGCGCCAGACCAAACAGCATACGGCTGGTAGAGAACACCCCGCTGTTGGCGGAAGAGGCCGCTGAGGTCAGCACCACAAAGTTGATAATACTGGCCGCTGCCGGCAGGCCCACCAGCACAAAGAGCTCCACAAACGGGCTCTTATCCGGCACTACCGAGCTCCACGGTGTCACTGACATAATGATAATCAGCGAGAAGACGTAGAACATAATGATGCGGATCGGAATCGAGTTAATCGCACGCGGCAGGGATTTCTCCGGATCTTTAGTTTCCGCCGCGGTGGTCCCGACCAGCTCGATGCCCACAAAGGCAAAGACCGCAATCTGGAAACCGGCAAAGAAGCCGCTAATGCCTTTCGGGAACCAGCCGCCTTCGTTCCACAGGTGGGTAAAGGAAGCTTCAACCCCGGTCGGCGACTGGAAGTGCATCAGTATCATTACCAGCCCGACAACGATCAGCCCGACGATGGCGACGATTTTGATCATCGCAAACCAGAATTCCATCTCGCCGAACATCTTCACGGTGGCGAGGTTCAGCCCCAGCAGCAGTAAAATGACCGCCAGCGAAGCCACCCAGTCCGAGAGGCCGGGGAACCAGAACTGGGCGTAGGCGGTGATCGCCACCACGTCGGCCATGCCGGTCACCACCCAGCAGAACCAGTAGGTCCAGCCGGTGAAATAGCCCGCCCAGGGACCGAGAAGATCCGCGGCAAAGTCGCTAAAGGATTTGTACTCGAGGTTCGACAGCAGCAGCTCGCCCATCGCACGCATCACGAAGAAGAGCATAAAGCCGATGATCATATAGACAAAAATGATCGACGGGCCGGCCAGGCTGATGGTTTTCCCGGACCCCATAAATAACCCGGTCCCGATAGCCCCGCCGATGGCGATAAGTTGAATATGACGATTTGTTAGGTTTCGCCGCAGCGACTGTTCGACCGGCGCCTGTTCTTCGGCTGCGGCCTTGATCTGATCTACCATGATTTTTTTCCTGTACCTGTCTGTGTTGTGTTCAGGCTCTGATGGCCTTTCTATAAATAACTCGTCGATATTAGGTAAGAACCGGCGGGATGAATACTTAGATTTGAGGGCGGTTGTTAATAATTTGTTTAAATTGAGTGTTTAATCACTTCTCTGGCGCAAAACAGCTCACAAAAATACATCCATTTGCGGCATTTGCAATATAAAACACCAGAATTATTTTTTTATAAGGTGATTAGGCTGTGGCGGGGTAGAAAAGCCTCCTCTCCCCCGTCGGAGAGAGGAGTCACTGCGGACTTAGATGATGTCCAGCAGCTCAACTTCAAAGACCAGGGTGCTGAACGGCGGGATGGACGCGCCAGCGCCGCGCTCGCCATAGGCCAGGTTCTGCGGGATAGTCAGTTCCCATTTGGAGCCAACCGGCATCAGGGTCAGCGCTTCGATCCAGCCGGCGATCACGCCGTTGACCGGGAATTCAGCCGGTTCGCCACGGGCTACGGAGCTGTCGAAGACGGTGCCGTTGATCAGTTTACCGGTATAGTGAACGCGAACGCGGTCGGTACGGGCCGGGATAGCGCCTTCGCCCTGGGTCAGGACGCGGAACTGCAGGCCGGATTCGGTGCTGCTCACGCCTTCACGTGCGCGGTTCTCTTCAAGGTATTTCTCGCCGTCTGCGGCCATCGCTTCGAACTGCTCGCGACGCACTGCGTCAGCACGTTCGTGGATTTCACGCAGGGCACGGTGTACCACGTCTACCGGCACGGCCGGCTGCTTGCCTTCCAGCGCATCGGCAATACCTGCAACCAGTGCTTCCGGCAGCAATCCCTGCAGGCCGGATTCACTCAGCTGCTGTCCTACCTGCAAACCAATGCCGTAACTTGCCTGCGCTTCGATAGTGTCAAAAGTCGGGGTTGCCATTGTCTTTCCTTTCATCGGGAATAAAAAAGTAGCGGGCAGCATAGCAGCCACGCCGCATCCGGTAAAACGTTGTCGCAGGAAAGATGACAAAAGGCGGGGAAACGGAAACAATGGTCGGCAACTGAGAATATTCCCGATTTAAGTTCACGAATGCACGCTTTACTACGCGCTTCAGAGGCTTAGGCATCTATAATCAGTGACACAGGATCTTATACGACGCGGAGCAGGAGGAGAGCCATGCCCGGGCGAATTGAACTGAAACCAACCCTGGTGAAGATCTGGCACGCTGCGGATCATTTTCGCCTGATGGATCCCCTGCCGTCCATGCACCGTCGGGGCATTATCCTCGGCGTCGCGCTGGTGGTTGTGGGCATCCTGCTGCCGTCCGATGATAACAGCCCTGCGCCTGCCAGCCGCGAAGCCCAGCTTGATATCCAGCCCCAGTCGCAGATGACGCCTGCCAGCCCGGAGACGCCGGAAGTCGTTATGCCGTCCGCCAGTGACCAGCTACAGCAGGCCCAGACGCCTCAGTCCGTTGAGCAAACGCCCGCGCCGTCGCCTGAACCAGCACAGCAGCAGGCAGCAACGGCCCCCAGCCCTCATACGGCCCCAACCGGGATCGAGCAGCAGTGGCGCAGCTACCGCGTCGAGTCGGGTAAAACCCTGGCCCAGCTGTTCCGCGATAACAGCCTGCCCCCGGCGGATGCCTATGCCATGGCACAGGTAGAAGGCGACGGTAAGCCGCTCAGCAGCCTGCAGAGCGGCCAGATGGTGAAGATACGGCAGAACGCCAGCGGCGTGGTCACCGGGCTGACCATCGAGCAGAACGGCGACCAGCAGGCGCTGTTTACCCGCCAGCCCGACGGCAGCTTTATTCGGGCGCGTTAACCTTTCGGGAGCGCGCCGCGCTCCCCTTTCCCGGCTTATTCACCCACCAGATCCCGGAGCAGACCAATACCAGCGCGGCGGCATATTTCCACTCGAAGATCTGCTCGCCGAGGAAAATAGCCGACAGTACGGTGCCGGCTACCGGGATCACAAAGTTAAACGGCGCAATCATACTGACGCGATTGTACTTCAGCAGCACGCTCCACAGGGCAAATGCAATCGAGGACAGCAGGGTCAGATAGCCGAGGATCGCCACCGACGCGACGCCGTGAACCGCCAGCGTCCCGCCCGTCAGATAGCCGCCCGCCACCAGCACCAGACCACCGAACGCCAGCTGCCAGCCGGTCATCACCATCGGGTCAACGGTCTGGGAGATGCGTTTTCCGTACAGGGAAGACGCCGACAGAATAAAGGCCGCCAGCACGATAAAACCGTCCCCCAGCCAGATAAAGCTGAAATCGAGCAAAGAGTGGTTGAGGTTAACCAGCATCACCCCGGCAAAGCCGAGAATACAGCCGAGAGATTTGTTAAAGCTGATACGGTCATTCTGGTAGATAAAGTGCGCCAGCAGCACGCTGAAGAAGGTGCCGGTGGCATTCATAATCGACCCCTTCACGCCGGTGGTGAAGGCCAGACCGATATAGAAAAAGGTGTACTGTATCGAGGTCTGGGTCACGCCCAGCACCGCCAGTTGACCGCACTGACGCGGACTCAGTCGGGCAATCGGCCGTCCCTGTAGCAGGGCAAAGACCAGCAGAAGCAGACCCGCAAAGAGGAAGCGATAGCCCGCAAAGACGATTTTTGAGGGTACGTCGTCGGCAGCAATCTGAAAGATTTCATAGCCGTTTTTGATGGCGGGGTATGAGCTTCCCCACAGCAGGCAACAGAGGGTTGCACAGGCAAAGGCGACATTTTTACGTGCGAAAACCGACGCCGGATGAGCAGTGTCCATTCCAGTCCCAAAGATAAAATAGTGTTTCAGTTTATTATCCGGGAACGGACAGGGAATAGCCATCTTGACGGTGGAAATCGCGTAACGGGTCACGCTTAAGGGCCAGAAAAGCAAAACGCCGGCACAAGGCCGGCGTTTTAACACGTGTATCAGAGTAAAAACTTACTCAGCTACAACGGTCACAACCAGTTTAGCGAAGACTTCGCTGTGAACCTGGAAGTCCACTTCGTGCTCACCGGTGGTACGCAGAACGCCGTTCGGCAGACGAACTTCGCTCTTAGCCACGTCAACGCCAGCTGCAGTAACTGCATCAGCGATGTCGCGAGTACCGATGGAACCGAACAGTTTACCTTCGTCGCCAGATTTGGAAGCGATGGTTACGTTGCCCAGTGCGTTGATTTTCTCAGCGCGAGCGTTAGCAGCCGCCAGAACGTCAGCCAGTTTGGCTTCCAGTTCAGCACGACGTGCTTCGAAAAACTCAACGTTTTTCTTGGTAGCCGGAACGGCTTTACCCTGCGGTACCAGGAAGTTACGAGCGTAGCCCGCTTTAACGTTAACCTGATCACCCAGGCTACCCAGGTTTGCTACTTTATCAAGCAGAATAACTTGCATTACCTTATCCTCTTAAAGTCGTTAATAGACGGCGGCCGATTACTGATGACGATCGGTATATGGCAGCAGGGACAGGTAGCGAGCGCGCTTGATGCAGCGAGCCAGCTGACGCTGGTATTTTGCACGAGTACCGGTAATACGGCTCGGGACAATTTTACCGCTTTCGGTAATGTAGTTTTTCAGCGTAGCGATGTCTTTGTAATCAATCTCAACAACGCCTTCCGCGGTGAAACGGCAGAACTTGCGACGACGGAAATAACGTGCCATATGGCTAGTCTCCAGAATCTATCAATTCAATCTGCTCGGCATGCAGAACCATTTTGCTCAGGCCGTTCTTTGCCTTGTGGCAACTAATGAACCCCTGAACGGTCACTGCACAGCCGACCGTTATACTGTGAGTAATGGCCTGGTTCTCGTGCCCGCTAATAATAACCGGCATCTGACACCACGCCTGCCGGTGAAAACCGGCTTCCTCCTGCACTGAACGGTGCTCAAGCACGAACTGGCAGTGAGGAATTCCTGATGGGCTGACCTTGCGAAGTGGCGTCCTGCACACGGTGCCGGACAAAACCAGACGATTGGTCATCAGGGATTACTCTTCAGAATCCCCAGCATCAGCATCATCTGCGGTTTCGCTAGCGAAATCATCGCGACGCTCACGGCGCTCGTCTTTCGCTTTAACCATCGGAGATGCTTCAGTAACCGCGTGTTTAGTACGCATTACCATGCTACGGATAACGGCGTCGTTGAAGCGGAAGTTTGTTTCCAGCTCATCGATCGCTTCCTGCGGCGCTTCAACGTTCAGCAGAACGTAGTGCGCTTTGTGCAGTTTGTTGATCGGGTAAGCCAGCTGACGGCGGCCCCAGTCTTCCAGACGGTGGATCTTGCCTTCTGCACCAGTGATAGTTGCAGAGTAGCGCTCGATCATGCCCGGAACCTGTTCGCTCTGGTCAGGATGGACCATAAAAACGATTTCGTAATGACGCATCGAATTGCTCCTTACGGATTATTCAGCCTCCTGTCTGGGTCAACCGCGGGCCCGGGGAGGCAAGGAACGTGAGTTAAAGTGCGGTCGAAAAATTGACGCGTCATTCTACTTGCGGCCACTGATAAAGACAAGGTGATAGTACAAATATTATCAGGGCCTGATAATCGGTACGTGAGACGCAGCGGTCAGAGGCAACGCCCCGCTCAGACGCGGATCGGGCTGCACCTCGACCTGGAACGCAAAGGGCACGAAGCCTGAGCGGCAATAAAAGCTCAGGGCGGAAGGGTGATCGAAAGAACAGGTATGCACCCAAAAGCGACCGATGGGTCTGGACCAGGCCAGTTCGGTAGCGGCGTTCATGACCACCCGGCCAATACCCTGCCCCGTCGTACCTGACACCAGCCCCAGATAAACCAGTTCGGCCTCATCCGGCACGCCGAAATCCAGCTCCATCAGCCCGACGTCCTCACCTTGATGGCGGATCACATAGATCTCCAGCGTTGCTTTACTCAGTACCGCCGCTAGCTTTTCATCCGACATTAACAGGCGTGAAAACCACAGCCAGTCCGCGCCCACCTTGCGAAACAGCGCGCGGTACTGATCGAGACTGCCACCGCTATAGCGTTCCAGCGTGAACCCCTTCGGCAACGCACGAGGTGCTATATCAGGCTTCTTACACATCTCCAGGCAGGTGACGACCGACGCGATATGACCGGCGGGAATATCAGAATAACCGGCAGGTATCGCCGACGTTTTGCTGCTCATTATGACTCTCCTGAAGAAGGTTTTTGAAACTCACAGACCGTAGCCGCATTTTTTTGAATAACTCCATCAGAAAGGGTCGCGATACCCGTCGACGGAAATCACTACAATAAAGATACTTTCTTATTAGCCTGGACATCACCATGAAAACGATCGCAATGACCCTGCTGGCAGCCCTGTTGTTAAGCACCGGTGCGATGGCCAGCCCGACGCCGCAGAGCAAGAATATGGACGACGTGCAGAGCCTGAGCGTTAACTATATCAACCATAATACGGACTGCGATAAATCCCGCAATGCGCCAGCATCCTGCGCGTTCCGCCTGCCGTCCCTGCCCGCACGCGACTGATCTTATCGCCTCAGAGATGCTGACGCAGGAAATCCACCGCACAATCCAGCGCCTCCGGCGTGATACGGTGGCGCACCCCGGCCTGCCACTCACAGGTCAGATTCGCGTCCAGCCCGGCATGCTGCAGCGCCTGCTGCAGGCGGAAGCTCTCAGCGGCAGGCACCACGTCGTCCGCGTCGCCGTGCCATAGCAGCAGCGGCCTGTCCGCCAGCCTCCCCAGCTGCCGTGAAGGCTCATCCTCGGCCAGCTGCGCCATAACCGCTTCACGCGCCCCGTCCTCAGGCGGGAATAGCGTGCGGGAGAGTTCACTGAAAGACCCCGAGCCCATCAGGCTGGCCACGCAGCGCACTTCCGGGTGGCGGGCCATAATGCCCAGCGCCGTCATGCCGCCCATTGAAGCACCCGCCACCGCCAGCCGCTCTTCGGCTATCCAGCCCTGCGCCTGCAGCGCATCGCGCAGGGAAGCAAACTCCTCCAGGCTTTGCTGTAGAATGTGCCAGAAACGCAGCAGCCGGTCCTGAGCGTGTCCGGAAAAACGCCCTCCGTGATCCGGGGCGTCCGGCATCACCACCCGAAACCCGGCCTGGGCCAGCGCAACGGCAAAATAGCTGTAGACCAGGCCTGAAGAGGTAAACCCGTGATAAAAGATCACACAGGGCAGCGGCGCCGTGGCTTTTCCTGCCGGGAAGGCGTGCAAAACAGGCCGGTCGGCCAGCATCAGGGACTGCAGTTCGATCATTAGTTTCTCCTTCTTTGTTCAATGTGGTCATGGCGCAACAGCACAATCGACGCGTTCATGACATCATCTTGAGAAGTGGATTACGCTTTCAGCTTTTTTTTAGCCATAAATAGCGTCCCAGGTAACACTTCGGGAACATTCCCCTTAAAGGAATTTACGGGTCTAACTACACTCATTAACGAGCAGGAAACGAACTATGGTGATGCGTCGGTTTGCACTCTTATTGTGGGTACTGTTATTAAGCGGTTGTAGCGTTCTTCAGGGGACGCCCACGCCGCCCCCACCGGTGACGAATTCGCCGCAGGAGATCCGTCGTAATCAAACCGACGGACTGGTGCGGACAGGCACCGTCAGCGTTCAGGTGCAGGGTGCACCCTCGGATGCTGAAGCGCAAATTCGTGCGAAGGCCGTCACCGCCAGAGCAGATTATTACGTGATCCTGATGACTGAGGAAACCATCCTGACCGGTCAGTGGTATTCGCAGGCCATTCTTTACCGTCGGTGATGACCAGGATTTACAATGCTTTGCGCTCCTTTATGTTCACCTGTGCACAATAATCCCTGTTGCCGACGGCAGCGAGGTTTATATCGCGATGGAAAGCCCCGTAGCGAATCGGGGCGACGTAAATGGAGCTGACGATGAAACGATCTCTTGCCTTATCCTCACTGTTGCTTTCCGCCGGCCTGGTCAGCACCACGGCGCAGTCTGCGGAATTTGCCTGCGCCGATCGCGTGACGGGACTCAATGAAATTGGCCTGATTTCCGTCAGTAATGTGCCCGGCTCTGCGCAGGATGCAGAGCGTGTTATCGCCTTAAAGGCCGATGAACAAGGGGCGTCCTGGTACCGCATCGTCCAGATGTACGAAGAACCGCGGACCGACAACTGGCGCGTACAGGCCATTCTTTATGCCTGAAATCGATCCCCATCTACAAAGCCACCAAATCAGGTGGCTTTTTAATTTCCGCATCTTTATTAATACTGTGTTAGCGTAAAGATAGCTTTTTGTAATATTTTGTTACATTGACAAACTAAATGTTGCCCGAATATTGCCGTTGAACGAGCCATACCCATTTTCAACGGATATATCATGATTGCCTTATTTCGTCGTACCGGGCTTGGTACCAAGCTATCGCTAATCACCGGCATTAGCGTCGCCGTCCTTTTCCTGCTCTTCACGTCACTGCTTAGCCAGAGGGCAAGTCAGCAACTTGAAAAATTAGCGGTGGAAGACCTCCAGAACCAGTCTTCAGCCATCGTTGATATGGTACAGATGTTTAATACCAGCCTCACCGAAGAGGTGGAGAGCTTTACCCGTCTGTACAACAGCTTTTTGCCGCAGCCGATTAACGTTGACGCCTCTCAGAGTCGTACTATCAGCGGCCTTAACGTGCCGCTGCTGAAAGGCGGCGAGACCGAACTCCACGAGAATAACAACTTCTCCGACGACTTCCTGCAGCGCACCGGCGCTATCTCGACGCTGTTTGTTCGCAGCGGCGATGATTTTGTGCGCGTCGCCACCTCCCTGCGCAAAGAAGACGGCGCACGGGCCATCGGGACAAAGCTCGACAGAGCCAGCCCGGCCTGGGAGCCGGTAACGCGCGGTGAAGTCTATCGCGGCCTTGCCCTGCTGTTCGGCAAGCGCTACATCACCCAGTACCAGCCGGTAAAAGATGCGACGGGCAAAACGATCGCCATCCTGTTTGTCGGCGTGGATATCACCAATTCCTGGCAGGTGATGCGCGAGAAGATCCTCGGTCGCCATCTCGGCGAAAGCGGACACTTCTACGTGCTGGACCGCAAAAATGGCAACTACCTGTTCCACGACAGCCTGGAAGGCCAGCGTCCGGCATGGGATGAGAGCATACAGAAAGATCTGCTGACCAAAGAGAGCGGAACCCTGCAGCGCGAAAGCGATGACGGCAAAACGCTGCTGATGTCCTGGAACGCGATGCCGGACTGGCGCTGGACCATCGTCGGTGAAGTGGATAAATCCATTCTGTTACGCGATGTAACTTCAATGCGTAATCAGTTCCTGATTGGTGGACTGGTGCTGTCCCTGCTGTTTGCCGCCCTGTTTGTTGCCCTGATCCGCCGCTGGCTGACCCGCCCGCTGCGCGATGTCACCCAGCTGGCACAGCAGTACGCTTCCGGGGATCTGCGCGCCAGCCTGGAGACCGACCGGGAGGATGAAGTCGGTCATCTGATTCAGGCCATTAACGGCATTGGGCAGGGGCTGCAGACGATTGTCGCACAGGTCCGCGAAGCGGCCAGCGAGATCCACCTCAGCTCTAACGCCCTCGCCTCAGACAGCGGCGAGATCAGCGAGCAAATTAACAAGCAGGCCGCCAGCGTAGAAGAGACCTCTGCCAGCATGGAACAGCTCACCGCCACCGTTCAGCAGACGGCGGAGAATATGGAGCAGACCCAGAAGCTGGTCAGTGAAACGTCTCAGGCGGTGCAGAAAGGTGGCGCAACGGTCTCCAATGCGGTTGAAACCATGAACGATATTCGCGACGCCTCCCAGCGTATCGCCGATATTACCCATGTGATCGAGTCCATCGCCTTCCAGACCAATATCCTGGCGCTGAACGCGGCGGTTGAAGCCGCCCGCGCCGGCGAGCACGGTAAGGGCTTCGCCGTTGTTGCGCAGGAAGTGCGTGCTCTGGCGGCACGCAGCGCCAACGCGGTGAAGGAGATTGAGCAGCTGATTAGCGATACCCTGCAGAAAGTGAAAGAGGGTCACTCTCTGTCGCAGCAAACGGGACATGCCATGGAGGATATCATCGGCCATATCACCCATATCAACCAGCTGGTGACCGAGATTAACCACGCCTCACACGAGCAGTCAGCCGGGATTAATCAGGTCAATCTGGCGATGACCCATATTGGCGAAGCCACCAATATCAACGCCGGACGGGTTTCACGCAGCGAAGAGACCGCCCGTGCCCTGCGCGAAAAAGGCACCCACCTGACGGAGCTGGTGAGCCTGTTCCGCCTGAACCGGTAACTTCGCACGGACACAAGAGACAAAAAAGCCATCCCTCGGGATGGCTTTTGTCCGTCAGAAGACGAGCATTAACCGCGCTGGCGTACAGCCTCAAACAGGCAGATACCGGTCGCCACGGAGACGTTCAGGGAGGAGACGCTGCCCGCCATCGGAATGCTGATCAGCTCATCGCAGTGCTCGCGGGTCAGGCGACGCATACCTTCCCCTTCCGCGCCCATCACCAGCGCCATAGGGCCGGTCATTTTGCTCTGGAACAGGGTGTGGTCCGCTTCACCGGCGGTGCCGACGATCCAGACGTTCGCTTCCTGCAGCACACGCATGGTGCGAGCCAGGTTGGTCACGCGGATCAGCGGGACGTTTTCCGCCGCGCCGCAGGCCACTTTTTTCGCCGTGGCATTCAGCTGAGCAGATTTATCTTTCGGGACGATCACCGCATGAACGCCCGCCGCATCGGCGCTGCGCAGGCAGGCGCCGAGGTTGTGCGGATCGGTCACGCCGTCGAGGATCAGCAGGAACGGTTGTTCAAGGCTTTCCAGCAGGTCGGGAATATCGTTTTCCTGGTACTGACGCCCCGGTTTCACACGTGCAATGATCCCCTGGTGCACTGCGCCTTCGCTTTTGTCGTCCAGATACTGGCGATTCGCCACCTGGATCACCACGCCCTGGGCTTCCAGCGCATGGATCAGCGGCATAAGGCGTTTATCCTCGCGGCCTTTCAGAATAAAGACTTCCTGAAAACGCTCCGGGGCGCGATCCAGCAGTGCCTGCACCGCGTGGATGCCGTAAATCATTTCACTCATTGAGGGTACTCATTTGGGGCGGCTTGCGCCGGGTTAAACAGGCCGTGATTCTCATCACCAGCGCTTATTATAACCGACACGCGCCCCGGATCGAGCTTAACCGTTCACCACGGCGCGAAGTCCGTCTGGCGCAGCCGGGTGCGCGGGTAAAATCGCGTTCAGCAGATAGCGAGTGTAGTCGTGCTGCGGCCGGGTAAAAATCGCCTCAGCGCTGCCCTGTTCCACTATCCTGCCACGCGACATCACGCCGACGCGATCGGCAATATGGCGCACCACGTTCAGATCGTGGGAGATAAACAGATACGCCAGGCCATACTCTCGCTGCAGGGACATCAGCAGGTTAAGGATCTGCGACTGGATAGAGACATCCAGCGCCGAGACCGGCTCGTCGCAGATAATCAGCTTCGGTTTAAGGATCAGCGCCCGCGCAATTCCAATCCGCTGGCGCTGACCGCCGGAGAACTCATGCGGGTAGCGTCCGGCATCTTCGGGTCGCAGGCCTACGTGGCTGAGCATCTCCGCTACCGCCTGACGCCGGTTGCCAATACCGTGGATAATTAACGGTTCTTCCAGGCTGTAGCCGATGCTGCGTTTAGGATCGAGGGAGGAGAGCGGATCCTGGAAAATCATCTGCATCTCTTTACGCACGCTGCGCCATTCGGCGGCGCTCTGTGTCAGCAGAGAGCGGCCTTCAAATAGCACCTCGCCACCAGAGGCCGCCGTCAGACCGAGGATCAGCCGCCCGGTGGTGCTTTTCCCGCTACCCGACTCTCCCACCAGCGCCCAGGTTTCACCGGGCTGGATTGTCAGGCTGACGCCGTCCACTGCCTGCACGTTTTGTCCGCGCCGCTGAAAGGTTTTTGACAGGTTATTGACGCTCAGTAGGGGCGTTGTCATAGGCTCAGTGCTCCGGTTTCATCGGCCCGCCAGCAGCGAACCTGGTGAGAAGGCGCGCCCACGGGACGCAGCAGGGGCATCTGCCCGCGACAGCGCGGCTGGGCCAGCGGACAGCGATCGGCAAAGGCGCAGCCGGTCGGCAGCGCATCCAGCGCCGGAACCCGACCGGGGATCTCCTGCAACGGGGTTTTCGGCGCGCGATCCGCCGACGGGCGTGCCGCCATCAGCGCCCGGGTATACGGGTGACGCGGCCGGGCAAACAGCGTATGGACATCGGTCTCTTCCACCACCTGTCCGGCATAGAGCACCACCACACGCTGGCACAGTCGCGCTACCACGCTAAGATCGTGGGTGATAAACATGATCCCCATCCCGGTGTGCTGTTGAATCGCCTCCAGGAGATCGAGGATCTGCGCCTGAACGGTCGCGTCCAGCGCGGTGGTCGGTTCATCGGCGATCAGCAGCGAGGGCGACACGGCAATCGCCATCGCAATCATCACTCGCTGACGCATCCCGCCCGAGAGCTCATGCGGCCATGACGCCGCGCAGCGTTCAGGATCGACAATGCCAACCTGCTCCAGCAGATGGACTACCCGCGCCGACCGCTGACGCCGATCCAGTCCCGTATGCAAACGCAGGCATTCATCGATCTGCTGGCCAATCGTCATCACCGGATTGAGGCTGGAGAGCGGGTCCTGAAAGATCATCGCCATCTCCCGGCCCCCCACCTGCCGACGGGCGCGGCGGGAAAGCGTGTGCAGTGCTTTTCCGGCGAGATGGATAGCCCCGTCCACCCGACTGCTGCGCGAAGGCAGCAGCCCCATCACCGCCTGAGCGGTGACGCTCTTACCGCAGCCGGACTCGCCGATAATACCCAGCGTTTCACCCACGCCTACCTGGAAAGAGACGGTGCGGACCGGTGCCACCACGCCGCTGCGGGTCGCAAAATTGACCCGCAGATCGTCAACACGCAGGACCGTTTCAGCCATGATACTCTCCTCTTTTCAGCAGGCGCAGAACCCGACGCGGGAGCGGCTTCAGGCTGGGATCGGCGTTATCACGCAGATCGTCACCAACAATATTGAGCGCCAGGATCAGCAGGACGATGGCGATCCCGGGGAAAAAGGTCATCCACCAGGCGGTAAAGATCACCGCTTTGCCTTCCAGCAGCAGATTGCCGAGGCTTGGCATCGGTGGCGGCACGCCGGAGCCGAGAAAGCTGAGCGCCGCCTCGGTCAGGATCGCCACCGAAAACACCCAGCTCACCTGCACAATAAAGGGCGAGATAACATTGGGCAGCAGGTGCAGCCAGATAATGCGCGACGATGACGCACCCTGCGCCCGCAGCGCCTCGATAAAGTTTTTCTCCTTAATGACCATCGCCGCCCCGCGAATGACCCTGGCTATCGACGGGACGTAAACCAGCGACAGGGCAAGCACCACATTGGCGATTTTCGGCCCCAGCACGCCAACAATGGCAATAGCCAACAGCAAGGACGGAAAGGCAAACAACCCGTCACAGACACGCATCAGTATTCGATCCAGCGGACGATACCAGGCGCAGAGCAAACCCGTTGCCAGCCCCACCACGCCGGAAATCACCGCCACTGCCGCACCAACCGACAGAGAGACCCTGACGGCGAGCGCCACGCGCACAAAGAGATCGCGGCCAAAATTATCGGTGCCAAACCAGTGGGTCGCGGACGGTGGCTTCAGGCGACTGAGCGGATCGATACTGTAGGGATCGAAGGGGCTAAAGGCGCTGGCAAAAAACGACAGCAGCACAATCGTCGCCAGCACGCCAGGCCAGAGCAGTAAGCCAGGGTTTTTCAGTCTCATGGGTTTTCCGCCCCCTCAACGGAGAGCCGGGGATCGGCCAGATAACTCAGCAGATCCACCGCCAGATTAATCAACACGTAGCAAACGGTGATCAACAGCACCACGCCCTGGATCACCGTCACGTCCCGCCGCTCGATGGAGTCGACGATAAGCGACCCCACGCCGGGAATACCGAACACGCTCTCGATCACAATGGTCCCGGTCACCAGCGAGGCGAAGGACTCGCCGCAGATGGTCAGAATGGGGATCAGCGCATTCTTCAGCGTGTGGCTAAGCAGCACCCAGCGCTCCGGCACGCCTTTGGCGCGGGCTGTGTTGATAAAGCCTTCCTGCATCACGTCCAGCATCACCGCCCGGGTCATGCGGGCAATCAGCGCGGCAATACGAAACGCCAGCGCGATGGCCGGCAAGGTCAGATACCAGAGGTTCATCAACCAGTCGGCGTTGGTTGAGCGGTAGCCCACCACCGGAAACCAGCGCAGCTGGACCGCAAAGAAGAAGATTAAAAACAGCCCCAGCAGAAAGCCCGGTACCGACATGCCCAGCGTCGCCAGCCCGCGAATCACCCGGTCGGTGAGCCGCCCGTGCTGCCAGGCGCTAAGCACACCGCCCGCCAGCCCCAGCACCAGCGCAATCAGCTGAGCGTAGAACGCCAGCGCCAGCGTCGGCGTCAGATGCTGGAGAAACAGGCTCATCACGCTGTTATTCAGAAACAGGGAATGGCCCAGATCCCCGGAGAGTACCGCGCGGAACCAGTGCAGAAATTGCACAAGAAACGGCCTGTCCAGCCCCATCTGCTGGCGCAGGGCGGCGACATCCGCCGGACTGGCGTCGTTACCGAGGATCACCAGCACCGGATCGCCCGGTGCCAGATGCACCAGGCAGAACACCACGACCGATACCACGAGCAGTACCGGCAGCAGCGCCAGCAGGCGGTGGAACAGAAACCGTCTCATCGTCAACTCCCGTCAGGGCTGGCTGACGCTGATATTCCACAGCACCGGCCCGATCAGATCCTGATATCCCTTCACGTTGTTTTTCACCGCCACCGCATCCGGCGTGGTACGACCCAGCACAATCACCGGCAAATACTGCCAGGTCTGGACGTTAAGCTGATCCACCAGCCCTCTGGCTTCCTGCAGAGACGCGGCCTGCTTGATGCCGTCCAGGGTCGCGTCAATTTCCGGACTGTTGCTCAGGCCGGGGAATTTGGCGCGGGAGTCGAGGAACGGATATTGATGCAGGACCTGGCGCATGGAGAACTCCAGCGCGCAGAGGTCAAAGTTTTTCGGATCCTGGCGGCGCTGGAGCACCGTCGGCCAGTCATAGACATCGAGCCGCGACTTAACGCCGATCTGCTTCAGCACCTGCTGGGCAACAATCGCCAGGTTATACAGCTCGGCGTACTCTTTGGTGGCAATAATCACCACCTCTTCGCCTTTATAGCCCGATGCCTTCACCAGCGCCCGCGCCTCGTCCAGCTTATGCTGGTTCCAGAATGGCTTACCGGCTTCGCTATACCAGTCGACCTGATCCGGGAAGCCCAGGGACGGGTCCTCTTTAAAAAAGCGCGGATCGCTGTAGCCTGCCAGCAGAGTCTGATGCACATCCAGCGCCAGATTGAACGCCTGCCGCAGCTTGACGTTGGCAAAGGGTCCCTGCTGCTTATTAAACAGGTAGGTGATTAACGAGCCGCCGCTCTGAGGCTGGAACAGAGAGAGATCCGGCGCGTGGCTCAGGGTTTCAATATTGTCCTTCGGCAGCTGGAAGACCAGGTCATATTCGCCGGTCATTGCCCCCGCAAGACGGGTCGATTCATCGGTGATATAGCGGAACCAGATATCTTTGACGTCGGCTTTTTTCTGCCCGGACAATCCGCTGGCCGGTTCACTGCGCGAGACATACTGGTCATAGCGGGTCAGATGCAGATAATCCCCGGCTTTAAACTCGGCCAGCTTATAGGGCCCGGTGCCAACAAGCTCGGTCACCGGTTTTTTGCTGCTGTTGGCTTCGTCGATAATGCGCTTCGGCATAATCGCGGCGATGTTTTTTACATCCGCCAGCACGTTCAGGGTGATTAACGACGGCACGGGCAGCGTCAGGCTGACGGTACGCGCATCGACCTTGCTGAACTGCACACCAGGCAGATTGGCTTTCCCCTGGGTTGAAACGGCCAGCCAGCGATTCATGGAGGCCACCACATCATCGGCGGTCAGGGGCTGTCCGTCATGAAAGTGAATACCGTCGCGCAGCACGAAAGTATAGGTTTTGCGATCCTCGCTAAGGGTGAAGCTCTCCACCAGATCGGGCACCGGTTCAAACTTTGCGTTGATGGTGAACAGGGTCTCGAAAATATGGCGATCCACATCCGAGGTGGCGTTATTGGTCGTCAGATAGGGATCGAGCGTGCCCGGACGGTTGCCGTAGGCAATATTCAGCGTCGCATCGCGGTTGACCGTCTGCGCCTGTGCATTTTCCCAGGGTAAAACAGCCGCCAGCAAAAGCGCGGCGGCAGAAAAGATGGCTTTCATTGTTATGCTCCGTTCGGGGTTATGCCGCCTGTGTGGTCGTCTGACGACCGGCGAACTCATCTTTGGTTTTCTGCAGCAGCGCCGCATCGGTCAGCAGACGTAACCCGGTTCGCGCCAGAACGCCTGCGCCGGTCACCAGCGCCGCATAGCCCTCAGGAGAATTTGCCGCCTCGCGGAACGGCACCGTATGCCCGATCAGGTCATCCGGACCAATCTTGATATAGGGATGCGCCGTCGGCACCGCATGGCTGATATCCCCGGCATCCGTCGACCCCAGCCCCTCTTTTTCCCGCAGCTCCACCTCTTCACCCGCAGCGGTAAACTCCTCCAGCAGCACGCTGTTCAGGGTGTGGTTAATATTGAAATCGCGCGGACCGACCTGATGTTCGATTTTCACCGTGGTCCCGGTTGCCAGCGCCACGCCGTCGGCGATAGCCCGCAGGCGCGGCTCCAGAGCGATCACCTGCTCACGGGTACGGGCGCGAATGTAGTAGTGCGCCGACGCATATTCCGGGATGACGTTCGGGGCCTGGCCGCCGTTGGTGATAATCCCGTGGACGCGAACCCCGTCCGGCAGCTGCTGGCGCAGCACGCTGATGCCGTTATAAAGCAGTACCAGTGCATCGAGCGCGTTAACGCCTTTATGCGGTGAGCTGCCCGCGTGGGAAGGTTTACCGTAGAAGTGGAAATAAAGATGGTTATTCGCCAGCGACGGGCCAGAGAGTCGGGTTTTCCCCGCCGGATGCACCATCAGGGCGGCGTCGACATCGTCCAGATAGCCGTGCTCGACAAAGCGCGCCTTCACGTTGCCGTTTGGCCCGCCTTTTCCGCGCAGCCCGCCCTCTTCCGCTGGCGTACCCAGCACCACAATCTTACCGCCGGTCTTATCGAGCGCTTCGCTCAGGGCCACCGCCGCCGCGATGCTGGTGACGCCGATAATGTTGTGTCCGCAGGCGTGGCCAATATCGATCAGCGCATCGTATTCCGCCAGAAAGGCAATGGTCGGCCCCGGTCTGCCGCTCTCTTTAACCGCATAGAAGGCGGTCTCGTGCCCGGCCACGTTGGACGTCACCGTAAAGCCGTGCTTTTGCAGCAGCGCGGTCAGCAGGCCGTTGGCGTAATACTCGTTATTCCCGGTTTCCGGGTGGGCGTGGATATCTTTGGCTATCGCAATATAGTCATCGCGGTGTTGGTCAATACTCTGTTCCAGACGGGCTTGTAATTCGCTAATGCTCATTGCTTCCACCTTTGGTTGTGACAGTAAATTTCCCGACACCGGGTGCGGGGCTAGCTCAGATGCCGCTTCGCCTCCAGCCGGACGCGATGCAGGACATGCTGTTTGATCTCGCCGTACTGCGGATGCCCGGCGAGGGTTTCGATATCCCTGTCGCGGCCAAACGGCAGCGTAATCTCCTCGACGATCTTTCCCGGACGGGCGGACATAATCAGGATGCGGTCGGCAAGAAACAGGGCCTCCTCCACATCGTGGGTCACAAAAAGGAGCGTGGTACGGGTGTCCAGCCAGGCCTCGCGCAGCAGCTCTTGCATCATCAGCCGGGTCTGGGCATCCAGCGCCCCGAAAGGTTCATCCAGCAGCAGCACGTCCGGGCCGGGAAGCCAGGCGCGGGCCAGCGCCACGCGCTGTTTCATGCCGCCGGAAAGCTGCCAGGGCGCGTGATGTTCAAAGCCCTTCAGGCCAACGCGGGCCAGCCAGTCCAGCGCCTGTACGTTCACCTCATCCTTATGATGCTTACCGAGACGCGGGCCGAAGGTGACGTTATCCAGCACCGACAGCCACGGAAACAGATTCGGCTGCTGGAAGATCATCCCCCGCGACGGCCCCGGCTGGCGGACCGCTTTACCGGCGGCCAGTACCTGGCCGCTGTCCGGCTTCGTAAAACCGGCCACCAGGTTGAGGATGGTCGATTTACCGCAGCCCGAGGGGCCAAGTAGCACGACAAACTCGCCCGGCGAGAGAGTCAGGGAGATATCCTCCAGTACGGTTAAGGGCTGCGGCTTTGCCGCAAAAGTCAGGGAGACGTTCTCCAGTGCAATCTGTGCAGTCATCACTCTTTCCCCGCCCAGGGCACCGTCAGTCGCTGTAGCCCCAGCAGTAGTAAATCCAGTAAATAGCCAATTCCACCCAGCAGCAGAATGCCGAGCATGACGATATCGGTGCGCAGGTAGGAGCTGGCGTTAATCACCATCCAGCCCAGCCCCGAGCTGGCGGCCACCATTTCGGCGGCGATCAGCGACGTCCAGCCAATACCGATCGACAGGCGGACGGTGGTAAAGAGATCCGGCAAGGCATCCGGCAGGACTACCCGTAGAAAGATCTGCCGCTTCGATGCACCTAGCGTCTGGGCCACGCGAATGCGCGCCCGACCAATCCGCTCCACGGCCGCCGCCGCGCCCACCACCACACTTAAGAAGGTGGCGATAAAAATCAGAAAGAATTTCGACGCTTCGCCAATCCCCAGCCACACCACCGCCAGTGGGATCAGGGCGATTTTGGGCAGCGGGCGCAGAAACTGCACAAAGGGATTCAGTACCGCCGACAGACCATCCGACAGCCCCATCAGTAGCCCCAGCGGAATACCGATGACGATGGCGACGCTAAACGCTCCCAGCGCACGCGCCAGGCTTACCGCCACGTGCTGCCAGAGCGGCACCTGGCGGTAGCCATCCGCCAGCAGCTCTTCCGCGGTCAGGCCAATATCCGTCAGGGACGGCAGCAGGAGCGGGTCCACCCACTGTCGGGTGGCCGCGATCTGCCAGATAACAAAAAAGATCGCCACCGACAGCACGCTGATGGCGATATGCTGGCTCAGTCTCATTTTTCTGCAGCCGCCGCATCGCGGATATAGCGGGAGTTAATGGCGCTATCCCAGTTCGCCGGAATATCGCGTTTGCGGATCTCGCCGATACCGGCCAGGAAGGAGGAGGTTTTGCTCAGCGCCTTGCCGATACCGCTTTGCGAAGTCTGCGTCCCGTCGCCCAGCCAGGCGGCGGTGCCCTGCTCGCTCAGGGTCGGATACTCCAGCCCGCCGAGGGTATTCGCGGCGGTGGTCACAGGTGCGCCCACCTCTTTGGCGACGATGGCCGCGGCGCGCTCAGGATCCTTTTTAAATTCATCCACTTTCTGCTGATGCACGCGCAGGAAGGCGGTCACCGCTTCCGGATACTGCTCGGCGAAGGCTTTACGCACCACGTAGTTGTTGTAAATCAGGTAGCCATCTTTCTGCAGGTCTTTAGTGGCAAAGACCTGATGTCCGCCGGAAGACTCCAGCTCCTGGGCAAACGGCGCCCAGACGTAGCCCGCATCGATATCCCCGCGTTTCCAGGCGGCGACCATCTCTGCCGGACGCAGCGGCAGCAGGGTAATTTTGCTGCGGTCGAGCTTGTTGACGCTGATAGCCGCCTCCAGCGCATATTGCGCGGTGGAGTTTGGCGGATACGCGACGCGTTTACCCTCAATATCCTTAATATTATTAATGCCGTTTTTGCCAATTAAGCGTTCATAGCTGGCAATGACGCCGGAAACACCGATAATTTCCACGGGTAATTTCCGCACAATACCGGCCGTTGCCGGGCTGGAGCCAAAATTGGCAATATCGATGGCGTTACTGGCGAAATAACTTAATGCATCGGCCCCGGAAGCAAACTGCACCCACTGCACTTTGCTGTTTAAGGCCTTATCCAGCGAGCCATCGGCTTTCGCCAGCATTAATACCTGTGAGCCGCCGCTGTAGGCGACGCGGACCTCGGTCGGATTGGCCGCGAAGCTGGAATTTGCCCATAAGCTACCCGCTGCCAGTAATAAGCAGAGACTTTTTTTCATTGTTATTTAACCTTTAAACGACGATGTAATTAGCGCTCAGTCACTATATCGACAGGGCGCGTTTTTATTTATTCAAATTATTGTTTTGTATTTACGCCAGATAAGAATGGCGCTGCGCCAGCCATATTTTTGCGCAGCGCTGAGCCAGCGCCTGGGCCGGATCGAGCGACTGCGCCAGTGAAGAGGCCGCAACGGCCCGCAGGGCCACCGGCACTTCGGTACAGGCCAGCACCAGCCGCTCTGCGCCACGCGCCAGCAGGGCATCGGCAAGCAGGCTGAGTAACACACCGCCTTCGCGAAGCGCTCCGCGTTTTACCGCATAACAGCCCGGCACAAACCATTCCGCCAGCTCCTCTGGGGTAGGTTCGACGGCTTCAATGCCCTGCGCCGCGAATCCGCGCTGAAACCAGCCTGCTTCCAGGGTGCCTTTGGTTGCAATAATCCCGACCCGCTGCGGCTTCTGCACCACCAGACTCTCCAGAGTGGCATCCACAATATGCAGCAGCGGAGCCGCGCTGGCACGGCTCAGGGCGTCATACCAGTGATGGGCCGTATTGCAGGCAATCACGATATGGCTCGCACCGGCCTGATTCAGTTTTTCGATACCCTGCAGAAGCTGCGGCAGCGGCGACGGCCCCAGCCCGGCAAGCGCTTTCTGCCGGTCGGCCACCTGCGGCACATTCCACACCACCGACGGAAGCTGCTGCTGATCGCTCTCAGCGGGCGTCGCCTCCAGCAGCTTATGCTGGAAGTCGAGCGTTGCCAGCGGCCCCATTCCGCCCAGAACACCCAGCAGAAACGGCCGGCTCATCTCTCCAGCACCTGGCGATAGCCAAACAGCCCCGCAGACCCCCCGGTGTGGATAAAGACCAGGTTTTCGTCGCGGCGGAAGTGGCCTTTACGGATCAGATCGATCAACCCGGCAGCGCCTTTCCCGGAGTAAACCGGATCGAGCAAAATACCTTCGTGGCGGGCAAAAAGCTGCAGCGCCTCCAGCATGCTTTCGGTGGGCAGACCGTAGCCATCGCCGACATAATCACTGTTCGCCACCACCGCGTCACGAGGCAGATCGCCCGCCACGCCCAGTAGCTCACGGGTACGTGATGCCAGCTGCCAGACGTTCTCTTCCTGCTTTGCCTTTGGCGCACGAACGCTGATGCCCAGCACGGGAACCTGGCTGTTAGTGGCGCTAAATCCCGCCACCAGCCCGGCCTGGGTGCCGGTGCTGCCGGTTGCGTGAACCACATGATCAATACGCAGACGCAGCTGAGAGGACTGATACAGCAGCTCTTCGGCACAGGCCACGTAGCCCAGCGCCCCGATATCGTTTGAGCCACCGCCGGGGATCACGTACGGGTTATGCCCCTTCTCGCGAAGCTCAGCGGCATACTCTTCCATCGCCTGCTGCATATCGGTTCCACCCGGCAGATGCGCGACGATTTCGCCGCCAAGGAGCTGGTCCAGCAGAACGTTGCCGGAACGCTGATAGTCTTCACCGAAGTCGGTAACCCGCTTTTCCAGCAGCGCTTTCGCCGGCAGGCCCAGCTTTGCCGCCCCGGCAATGGTCTGGCGAACATGGTTCGACTGGGTCGCACCCTGGGTAATAATCACATCGGCTTTTTTCGCCAGCGCGTCGGCGAGTAAAAACTCCAGCTTGCGGGTTTTATTTCCGCCGCTCGCAAGACCGGTGGCGTCGTCGCGTTTGATCCATATTTTCGGTCCGCCAAGCAGCCGGGATAAATTTTCCAGCGGCTCCAGCGGGGTGGGAAAATGGCCAAGTGAAATACGGGGGAAACGTGCCAGATGCATACAAACTCCTTGCCGGTAACCAGCGCCAGACAGCGCAAAAAAAAAATAATATCGGACGGGAATTCACTATACACAGGCGAGAAATCGCCCCTAATGAGAAATAAAAATATCGATTGCCGGTATTCGGCTAAGACGGGAAATACGGGGTGTCAGGGAAAATAACTATAGCGGTATGGAATAGCATAAGGCCAAAAAGAATAACCCTCTTACAAAGTAAGAGGGTTATTGGTATCACTCAGCGACTTTTTTCTTTGTCGATCGCTTAGCCCTGGTGGCCGAAGCAATTTTTTGCGTTTTGTCCGACGGTTTTTTCGCTTTCTTAGGCTTGCCCTTCGTGAAAGCGCTGTCCGGCTCGAAGTTCACCTTTTTGCCGGCCTGACGACGCCTGCCGGGCGCGGCCTTACCGCCACCCGGTTTTTTGGCGTTTTCACGCGCGGTTTTACCGACGTTGCGTGGCCCGCGCTCGCTGGAGATCAGCGAGAAGTCGATCTTACGTTCGTCCATATTGACCGCTTCGACCTTCACTTCCACCCGGTCGCCCAGGCGATAAGTCTGCCCACCGGATTCACCGATCAGGCGCTGCCCGACCTGGTCGAAACGGTAGTAGTCGTTATCAAGGGAGGAGACATGCACCAGCCCGTCGATAAACAGGTCGGTAAGGCGCACAAAGAAGCCAAAGCCTGTGACGCTGGCAATCACGCCAGGGAAGGTATTACCGACCTGGTCCTGCATAAAGTCGCACTTCAGCCAGTCAGCCACGTCGCGGGTCGCTTCGTCGGCACGACGTTCGGCCATCGAGCAGTGCTGGCCCAGCTGCAGCATCTCTTCCATGCTGTAGTGCCAGCCCCCCGTGTCGGTGCTGTTACCGGTATGGCCCTCATCGCGCGCCAGCAGGTACTTAATGGCACGGTGCAGGGACAGGTCAGGATAACGACGGATCGGCGAGGTAAAGTGCGCATAGGACTGCAGCGCCAGACCGAAGTGGCCGCGGTTTTCCGGATCGTAAACCGCCTGTTTCATCGAGCGCAGCAGCATAGTTTGCAGCATCTCGTGGTCCGGGCGATCGGCAATCGACACCAGCAGCGCGGCATAGTCGCGCGGCTCCGGCTTGTTGCCGCCCGGTAGCTCCAGACCCAGCTCCGACAGCACGGAACGGAACGCGGTAATCGCGTCGTTGGTCGGCTTGTCGTGGATACGGAACAGTGCAGGCTCGCTGGCTTTCTCAACAAGGCGCGCGGCGGAGATGTTCGCCAGAATCATGCACTCTTCGATAAGCTTATGGGCGTCATTGCGCTGGGTCTGCTCAATACGCTCAATCCGGCGTTCCGCGTTAAAGATAAATTTGGCTTCTTCGCTCTCAAACGAGATACCGCCACGCTGTTCGCGCGCCTTCTCCAGCGCCTTATACAGGTTATGCAGCTCTTCAACAGGCTTCACCAGCGGTGCGTACTGGGCGCGCAGGTCCGCATCACCCTGCAGCATATGCCACACCTTGTTGTAGGTCAGGCGTGCATGGGAACGCATCACGGCTTCATAGAAGGTATAGCTGGTCAGACGCCCGGAGGCCGCAATGGTCATTTCACAGACCATACAGAGGCGATCGACCTGTGGGTTTAGCGAACAAAGGCCATTGGAGAGTACTTCCGGCAGCATCGGGACAACCTGTGACGGGAAGTAGACCGAGGTACCACGGCTGTGGGCTTCGGTATCCAGCGCCGTGCCAGGACGCACGTAGTAGCTCACGTCGGCAATGGCAACCCACAGGCGCCAGCCGCCGCCGCGTTTTTTCTCGCAGTACACCGCATCATCGAAGTCGCGGGCGTCTTCGCCGTCAATCGTCATCAGCGGCAGATCGCGAAGATCGATGCGATCGAATTTCGCGGATTCCGGTACTTCTTCTGTGAGGCTTGAGATCTCTTTTTCTACCGTATCCGGCCAGACGTACGGGATCTCATGGGTACGCAGAGCCATATCCACAGCCATGCCGGTGCCCATATTGTCGCCCAGCACTTCAACCACTTTACCGATGGCTTTGGTGCGGCGGGTCGGGCGCTGGGTCAATTCGACCACCACCACAGAGCCCATTCGCGCGTCCATCATCGCATCGGACGGGATCAAAATATCAAAGCTCAGGCGGCTGTCGTCCGGCACCACAAAGCCGACGCCCGCGTCGGTAAAGTAGCGACCAACGATCTGCGCGGTCCGTGGCTCCAGCACGCGGACAATACGCCCTTCGCGACGGCCTTTACGGTCTTCACCCAGCGGCTGAGCCAGGACCTGATCGCCGTGCATACAGGTTTTCATCTGCTCGCTGGAGAGATAGAGGTCGTCTTTACGGCCTTCCACCCGCAGGAAGCCAAAGCCGTCGCGGTGGCCAATAACCATGCCTTTCAGCAGGTCGAGACGTTCCGGCAGCGCATAGCACTGGCGGCGAGTGAAGACCAGCTGCCCGTCGCGCTCCATTGCGCGCAGACGGCGGCGCAGGGCTTCCGTTTGTTCTTCACCGGTAATATTGAGCTCTTTGGCTAACTCTTCACGATTGGCGGGTTTTTCGCGTTTAGATAAGTGATCGAGGATGAATTCCCGGCTCGGGATAGGATTGGAATATTTTTCGGCTTCGCGTTCCTGAAAAGGATCATGTGACATAGCGGTTCCTCCGTTGTCAGCTCTGGCGGGAGCACCCATCGCTTTTTAGGGTACTCATTGATCCACCAGTAATAATTTATAAAGCGGTTGATTTTTCTCAACCAAATCGGCCAGCGTGTAGTTGTCCAGCTCCCTGAGAAAGCACTGTACGGCCTCGGCAAGCGCCTGCTTCAGGCGGCAGGCGGGGGTAATATGACAGAACTCACTGCTGCAGTTGACCAGGGAGAGGGGTTCAAGGTCGCGCACCACGTCACCGACGCGGATATCAGTGGCCGCTTTACCCAGACGGATCCCGCCGTTTTTTCCCCGCAGGGCGGAGACGTACCCTGCCCGGCTCAGCTGATTAATTATCTTAACCATATGATTACGTGACACGCCGTACACCTCCGTGACTTCGGAGATACTGGTCATGCGCTCTGGCGGCAACGACGCCATATAAATCAACGCGCGCAATCCGTAATCGGTGAAACTTGTTAACTGCACATCAACCTCAGGAACAGGGGAAACGCGGCAATCCGCGGGTATATTGATGATAAACCAGCCTGATAGTTAGAGGTTAGTTTATTTGAACTGACGCAGGAAAAAAGCGGGGAAAAACAGGGGCACAAGTACCCCTCGGATTACATACCCTAAATAATTCGAGTTGCAGGGAGGCGGCAAGCGCAGCCAACGCATCTGCAGCTCGAAGTATGACGGGTATCTTAGGCGTCGAACGGGTCGCGCAGGATCATGGTTTCAGTACGATCCGGGCCGGTAGAAATAATATCAACCGGCACTTCAGTCAGTTCTTCAATACGCTTGATGTAGTCCAGCGCCGCCTGCGGCAGGCCGCTACGCTCTTTCACGCCAAAGGTGGTTTCAGACCAGCCCGGCATGGTTTCGTAGATTGGCTCGATACCTTCCCAGTCGTCGGCTGCCAGCGGAGTGGTGGTCACTTCGCGGCCGTCCGGCATACGGTAGGCAACGCAGAGTTTCACTTCTTTCAGGCCGTCCAGCACGTCGAGCTTGGTCAGACAGAAGCCCGACAGGGAGTTGATCTGTACCGCACGACGCACGGCAACCACATCCAGCCAGCCGGTGCGACGACGACGACCGGTGGTGGCACCGAATTCGTTACCCTGCTTGCACAGGAACTCGCCGATATCATCGAACAGTTCGGTCGGGAACGGACCTGCACCCACGCGAGTGGAGTAGGCTTTGATGATCCCCAGCACGTAGTCGACATAGCGCGGACCCAGGCCGGAACCGGTCGCCACGCCACCCGCGGTGGTGTTGGACGAGGTCACGTACGGATAGGTACCGTGGTCGATATCCAGCAGCGTACCCTGCGCGCCTTCGAACATCACGAAGTCGCCGCGTTTACGCGCCTGATCCAGCAGATCGGAGACGTCCACCACCATACCGGTCAGGATGTCGGCAACCGCCATCACATCGTCCAGTACTTTCTGGTAGTCAACCGCATCGGCTTTGTAGAAGTTCACCAGCTGGAAGTTGTGATATTCCATCACTTCTTTCAGTTTGTCGGCAAAGGTGGCTTTATCGAACAGATCGCCAACGCGCAGACCGCGACGGGCGACTTTATCTTCGTAGGCCGGACCGATACCACGACCGGTGGTGCCGATCGCTTTCGCGCCGCGCGCTTTTTCGCGAGCAACGTCCAGCGCAACGTGATAATCAAGGATCAGCGGACAGGCTTCAGAGAGCAACAGACGTTCACGTACCGGGATACCACGGTCTTCCAGGCCTTTCATCTCTTTCATCAGCGCGGCAGGAGACAGCACAACACCGTTACCGATGATGCTGGTCACATTGTCACGAAGAATGCCTGATGGAATAAGATGGAGGACGGTTTTTTCACCGTTAATTACGAGAGTGTGACCTGCGTTGTGACCGCCCTGGTAGCGGACAACATATTTAGCTCGTTCAGTCAGGAGATCGACGATCTTCCCTTTCCCTTCGTCACCCCATTGGGTGCCCAGCACGACGACGTTGTTACCCATTTTCAAAATCACCGGTTGCTTAAAAATGGATTCTACCACCAGCTTTCATGATGATCAGCTCTTTTTGTCGGCGATTTTAGTCAAATCAGACCACTTTGGGCTCAGCCAATCGTTTTCCTCAACATATAGTAGATCACGATGCCGGCAACCACTAGACCACCGCCAAAACGGCGCAAAATGCTATCCGGCATCTGACTCATGGCGGAAACCATACGCCGCCAGGCTTTGGGATAAAGCATCGGACCTAAGCCTTCCAGCACCAGAACCAGGGCAAGCGCCAGCCAGACGGTTGAATTCATGAACCACTCCTTAGAAAAAAGAAAACCACCGACATCCTGATGGATGCGGTGGTTTTTTTACCGCGAAAACGGACGGCCGATATTAGCGCGTCGCGTTGCCCGGCGTCTTCATATAACGGAAGAAATCATTTTCCGGGCTGAGCACCATCACGTCCTGGTTGCTCTGGAAACTGTTTTCGTAAGCGCGCAGGCTACGGATAAAGGCATAGAAATCCGGATCCTGACTGAACGCATCGGCAAACAGTTTCGCCGCTTCGGCATCACCTTCACCGCGCAGGATAAGAGCCTGACGCTCAGATTCTGCCAGCGTTTTGGCGACTTCATAATCCGCAGAAGCCTGGATCTTCTCTTTCTCTTCTTCACCCTGAGAACGGTGGCGACGTGCGACCGCTTCACGCTCGGCGCGCATACGGCTGTAAATCGCCTCGGACACTTCGCTTGGCAGGTTGATCTGCTTGATACGCACATCCACCACTTCGATACCCAGCGCAGCCATACTGTTCGGGTTAATGACCGGCACTTTACCGTCGGTTTCCGCCGTGATCAGCTCCGCCGCTTTGGCGATAGCTTCATCGGCAGCCGGCGTACTGACTTCATCTTCCGTGCCGGCAGAACCGGAGTTCAGCGCGTCGCGCACTTCTACGGTCAGACGGCCGCGGGAATCGGTAACGATATCCTTCACGTCCAGACGACCAATTTCAGAACGCAGACGGTCAGAGAACTTACGTTTCAGCAGGACTTCGGCCTGGCTGACGTCACCGCCGCCGGTTGCCAGATAGTAACGGCTGAAGTCGCTGATACGCCACTTGATGTAGGAGTCAACGATCAGGTCTTTTTTCTCTTTGGTGACGAAACGATCGGCCTGGTTATCCATGGTCTGGATACGGGCATCGAGCGTCTTCACGGTTTCGATAAACGGGATCTTAAAGTGCAGACCCGGCTCGAATACCAGCGGTTTGTTTTCATCGTCACGTACTACTTTACTGAAGCGAAGCGTAATTCCGCGCTCGCCTTCTCTCACCACGAAGATAGAGGTATACAGCACTACCAGCACGATGATGATAATCGCTATAACTGACTTACGCATCGTTATTCTCCTGCACGCCGGTAGTCGTTACGCTGCGCGTTAACGCGGCGTTGGTCCATGATATCGCCCTGACTGGTGGACGATTGGGTATTTGCATCACTGCTGCCGGAAGAGGACGCAGGTGGCAGGCGCAACAGGTTGTTCGCACCACTGCTGTCACTCTTTGCCGCCGGTGCGTTGCCGCCCTTCAGCATTTGATCCAGCGGAAGCACCATCAGGTTGCCGCCTTTATCGTTAACCAGCACTTTGCGCGTATTGCTCAGCACTCTTTCCATGGTTTCGATATACAGACGCTCGCGGGTAATTTCCGGCGCGGCTTTATACTCTGGCAGGATGCGGGCAAAGCGCGCCACTTCACCCTGAGCTTCCAGGATAGTACGGGTACGATAAGCACGGCCCTCTTCAAGCTTACGCTGCGCCTGACCGTTTGCACGCGGCTGCACTTCGTTAGCATAGGCTTCTGCTTCACGGATCGACTGCTGTTCGTTTTCACGGGCAGAGATCGCATCATCAAATGCCGCCTGAACCGCTTCTGGCGGACGCGCCGCCTGGAAGTTGACGTCCAGCAGGGTGATACCCATGTTGTACGGACGAATCGTCTCTTCCAGCTCACGTTGAGTATCGCTACGAATAACGGTACGGCCTTCGGTCAGGATACGGTCCATGGTGTATTTACCGATAACACCACGCAGGGCGCTGTCGGTCGCCTGACGCAGGCTGTCATCAGCGCTGGTTACGCTGAACAGGTAGCTGCGCGGGTCGGTAATACGGTACTGAACGTTCATCTCGACGCGAACCACGTTCTCGTCGGAGGTCAGCATCACGCCGGAAGCAGCCAGTTCACGCACGGCCTCAACGTTGACCGCGGTCACTTCATCAACAAAGGTCGGTTTCCAGTTCAGACCCGGCTCAACCAGATGGCTGAACTGGCCAAAACGGGTCACAACACCGCGCTCCGCTTCTTTGATGGTATAGAAACCGCTGGCTGCCCAGATGATCACTACCGCTGCCGCAGCAATACTGACCACGCGTCCGCCAATCGGCGCACGCGGACCCGAATTACCACCGGAGCCGTTATTTCTTCCCCCGCCCAGACCACCGAGCTTTTTGCTCAGCTTGCGGAAGATATCATCCAGATCGGGCGGCCCCTGATCGCGACCGCCTTTATTTCCATTCCCCTCAGAGTTGCCGCCTGGTTTGCTGCTTCCCCACGGGTCGCGGTCCTGTCCGTTATTACCGGGCTGATTCCACGCCATGTTATGCTCCATATTCGTTATGCATTATTACCCCTTATTGTTCCGCTGCCACCTTGCTGCAGACTGAATAATGCGGGGTACCCTCAGAGGGATTACGATACTCAGGCAAATGTGCACTATCAGACAATATAGTCAGCCAGTGCCGGTTCTTGCTTACAGAGGCGACGCCAGTCGACGATGGGCATACGCACCTGTATGCCAACGCTGCCGTCATCCTCCATCCACTCTTTTTCTATCGCCTGAAGCTGATAAAACCGGCTTCTCAGTCGCCCTTCCCGGGGAGGTAAGCACAGCGTGTGCTGCGCGATTTCACCGGAAAGCAGCTCCGTCAAAGCCTGGAAAAGCAGTGGCACACCCACTCCGGTCTGCGCGGAAAGCCAGACCCGAATCGGTTTGTTCTCATCGTTCCTGTCGATACGCGGCACGAAATCGTCCAGCATATCGATTTTGTTCATCACCAGCAGGGTCGGTATCTCGTCCGCTTCAATCTCTTCGAGCACCGTGTTGACCGCGTCGATGTTCTCCTGCACCCGCAGGTCGGCGGCATCAATCACGTGCATCAGCAGCGTGGCCTGTCGGGTTTCCTGCAGCGTCGCTTTAAACGCCGCCACCAGATCGTGCGGAAGATGGCGAATAAAGCCAACGGTATCCGCAAGGACGGTTTCGCCCACGTCGGCGACGTCAATCCGCCGCAGCGTTGGGTCCAGCGTGGCAAACAGTTGGTCGGCCGCATACACCTGGGCGTTGGTTATCTGATTAAACAGCGTGGATTTTCCGGCGTTGGTATAGCCCACCAGCGAGACGGTGGGAACATCCGCTTTGGTACGGGATCGACGCCCCTGTTCACGTTGCTTCTCAACTTTTTCCAGGCGCGACAAAATCTGCATAATACGATTACGCAGCAAGCGACGGTCGGTTTCGAGCTGGGTTTCACCCGGGCCGCGCAAACCGATCCCGCCCTTTTGTCTTTCAAGGTGGGTCCAGCCACGTACCAGACGCGTAGCCAGGTGGCGCAGCTGCGCCAGTTCAACCTGCAGCTTACCTTCATGGGTACGCGCACGCTGGGCGAAAATATCCAGAATCAGACCGGTGCGGTCGATAACGCGACACTCGCACAGGCTTTCCAGGTTGCGTTCCTGGGCCGGGCTCAGGGCATGATCAAAGAGCACAACGGAGGCACCCGTTGCTTTTACGGCATCCGCAATTTCTTGTGCTTTACCTTCACCAACAAAATACTTGGGGTGCGGCGCTTTACGGCTACCGGTAATCACCTGCAATGCTTCGACACCGGAGGAAGAGACCAGAGCTTCAAACTCCTGGATATCTTCCATGTCTTTGTCTTGCGTAAACCAGATGTGCACCAGCACCGCCTGCTCACCGGCGTCATAACGGTCAAACAAGCGTTAATCCTCATAAAATACCAGCGGGGAACTGGTTAACCGGCTCCCCGACATGGATGGACAGCGATCAACCTTACTCGGAATCTTCGCTATCTTGCTGCGCCGTAGAAGAACCCTGCGCGTTGCTGCCGTGATAGTTACTGGAGCCGCCACCGGTCGCATTGTTGCTATGATGAGAAACCGGGCGTGACGGGACAACAGTAGAAATCGCGTGCTTATAGACCATCTGACTGACCGTGTTTTTCAACAGGATCACGAACTGATCGAAAGACTCAATCTGACCTTGCAGCTTAATACCATTCACCAAATAAATAGAAACTGGAACACGTTCCCGACGCAGTGCGTTGAGGAACGGATCTTGTAAAGATTGCCCCTTAGCCATTCTATCTTTTCCTTATATGCTTGTTTTGTACTTTGAACCCGAAGGCTCTGAAAACTGCGTAAAAATTTGCGCACGATACCGCTTAATTGTACACATTCAACCCGCGATAGCACCAACAACCTGTAACACGTCGTTGTAAGCCTGTTCCGGTTTTTCGCTGTCCAGCCAGTGGACGCCGTCCCAGCCCCGCAACCAGGTCATCTGTCGCTTGGCTAACTGCCTCGTCGCGCAAATACCTCTGTAAACCATTTCATCGTATCCGATCTCGCCTTCGAGGTAAGACCACATCTGGCGATAGCCGACACAACGAATGGAAGGCATGTCCGTATGCAAATCTCCGCGAGCAAAAAGCGCCCGCACTTCAGCTTCAAAATCTGAAGCCAACATCTGATGAAAACGCTGCTCAATGCGTTGATGGAGCACCTCACGACTCGCCGGAGCTATCGCAAATTGATGCACCTGGTACGGCAAAGCATCGCCTGACGTTTGCGTCAGTTCCGTTAAAGTTTTACCCGAAATGAAAAAAACTTCCAGTGCCCGGGAAAGCCTTTGCGGATCATTCGGATGAATGCGTGCTGCCGCGACCGGATCGATCGCCTGCAGTTGCTTATGTAACGCATCCCATCCCTGCTCTGCTGCCTGACGCTCAATGGTCGCTCTGACCTCAGGGTCCGCCGAGGGCAACGGCGACAACCCTTCCAACAACGCTTTGAAATACAACATGGTTCCGCCCACCAGCACGGGGATTCTCCCGGCTGCGGCGATCTCCGCCATCTCCCTCAGCGCATCCCGTCGAAAATCCGCCGCCGAATACGACTGAGCGGGGTCGAGAATGTCCATCAGCCGGTGCGGCGCAACGCGCTGTTCTTCGGCATCCGGCTTGGCGCTGCCGATATCCATACCTCGATAGATAAGGGCGGAATCCACACTAATCAACTCAATGGGCAAAACTTTCCGCAGCGCAATCGCCAGGGCGGTCTTACCCGAGGCCGTCGGCCCCATCAGAAAAATAGCCTTCGGCAGGCTGGCCTTACTCATATCACTCATCTTTCAGGGCATTTAACGCCGAGTGTAAATCAACAGGTTGCAACAGACCTCCCGGCGGCGACTTCACCAGCTGCGGGCATAAACGCTCCACGTCAGCCAGCAGGGCAATCGCCTGCGCCGTATTCCACTGCGCATGTTCACCGCGCAGATTACGCGCGATCCACTGTGCAATGTCGGCGGCATCAAACGTTGTCAGTTGCGCCAGGTAGCCTATCAGTTCAGGAATCAAGATTTGTAAATTTTGTTGGCGTAAGGGTAAAGGCACCGCCCGGATCGTCACGTGCTGGGCGTCGGCCTGGTACTCAATCCCCAACGTCGCCAGCGCCGACTGGGCGTTTTTCAACGCCGTCGACTCGGTCGCCGAAACGCTTAAGCGTACCGGGATCAGCAGCGGCTGGGCGCAAACCGGAGTGTTACCCGGCGTCAGCTGCGCCTGCCTTAGCCAGCGCTCCGCCACCGGCAGCGCCAGCAGGCTAAGGTGGCCGCCGCGCTCCAGCAGAGCGCAGTCAGGGGCGATAATCGCCAGCACCCGGCCAAAGCTCTGGCTGTGCCCGTCAAGGGCCGGTGCCGCAGGCGGCTGCCGTTCAGCAGTTTCCGTTACTGCGGCGGGCGTGTCCAGCAGCTGACGATAGAGCGCGCCCTGCTGTTTCTGGTAGCCCGGCTGCGCATTCGGCCAGCTGGCACCGCTGGCCGCCGGTCGCGAACCGGACGCGCTGCTACCGGCGGATGCGGTATAGCGCGGTGCGGCCGGTTCCCTGGCAGACTGCGGTTCAGCAAACTGGTTGCGTCCCGCCGCCACGCGGTTTTCCGGCACCGCACGCGGCGGCGGTGTCGGTTCGTCATCCAGCGGCAGAGGCGTCTCCAGCCGCTGTTGCAGGACGCTCAGCACGCCCTGGTAGATAAAATCATGCACCAGGCGGGACTGGTGGAAACGCACTTCGTGCTTGGCCGGATGGACGTTGACGTCCACCTGATGCGGATCGATATCCAGATAGAGCACAAAAGCCGGCTGGCGGTCTGCACCCAGCTTATCCTCGCAGGCCTGACGGATAGCATGGTTAATCAGCCGGTCGCGCATCATCCTGCCGTTGACGTAGCAGTACTGGATCTCAGCAAAGGCGCTGCTGGTCTGCTGCGGGTCTGCGACCCAGCCGCGCAGGGCCAGATCGCCGTGCTGCCACTCAATCGCCAGAGCCTGTTCAAGAAACGCCGTCCCGCAGATAGCGCCGAGGCGTCGCTCTTTCTGCCCGTCCTGGGACACGGCCCGGTACTGACGCACCGCTTTGCCGTTGTGGCTGAGATTGATGGTGACATCAAAACGCGCCAGCGCAATGCGGCGAATTATCTCGTCGATATGATTAAATTCGGTTTTTTCCGTGCGCATAAATTTGCGCCGCGCCGGGGTGTTGTAGAAGAGATCCAGCACTTCAAGGGTGGTGCCCACCGGATGGGCAGCCGGTTTGACCGTCACCGCCATCTCGCGCCCTTCCGCATAGGCCTGCCAGGCTTCCTGCTGGTCGGCGGTGCGCGAGGTCATCGTCAGACGGGAAACGGAGCTGATACTGGCCAGGGCTTCGCCGCGAAAACCGAGGCTGATAATCGCCTCAAGGTCGTCGAGCGAGGCAATTTTACTGGTAGCATGGCGCGCCAGCGCCAGGGCCAGCTCGTCTTTTTTGATGCCGCTGCCGTTATCGCGGATGCGGATCAGTTTTGCGCCACCGCGCTCAATATCGATGTCAATGCGGGTTGCGCCAGCGTCCAGGCTGTTTTCCACCAGCTCTTTCACCACCGACGCCGGACGCTCCACCACTTCGCCTGCGGCAATCTGGTTAGCAAGCTGCGGGGGTAAAACCTGAATGGGCATGAGATCTCCTTAATTAACCCTCGCGCCAGTGGAGGATTCCGCGCTGGCCGTCTGCGCCGCGCCGTCCTGCGGGCCTGACTGTATCGGATGCTTCACAAAATAGCCGCGCAGACCGCTGTAGATCGCCTCGGCTATTTGCTGCTGATAGCTGTCGCTGGCCAGCTGGCGCTCTTCGCCGGTGTTGCTGATAAAGCCGGTTTCCACCAGCACGGACGGAATATCCGGGGAGCGCAGAACGCCAAGGCTGGCGTGCTCCGGCCGGCGTTTATGCAGGTTACCGACTCGCCCAAGCTGGCCGAGCATACTGGTTGCCACATCATACCCGACGCGCTGGGAATGGCCGAACTGTAAATCCAGCACCGCCTGGCTCAGATACGGATCGGACTGGCTGTTGGCCAGCACGTCCCCCGCCCCGCCCAGCAGTTCGGACTGTTTCTCATGCTGCTCAAGCCAGCTGGCCATTTCACTGTTGGCACGGCGATTCGACAGCACCCACACCGAGGCCCCGGTGGCCTGGCGATTCGGGGCGGCATCCGCATGAATCGATACGAGGAAATGGGCATTCTGTTTGCGCGCTACGTCGGAGCGGCCCATTACCGAAATAAAGTAGTCGCCGTCACGGGTCAGGACGCCCTTAAACATCGGATCGGCATTGAGCAGCGTCCGCAATTTACGGGCGATGGCGATGGTGACGTTTTTCTCCTGGGTGCCGCCAGGACCGATAGCCCCGGGATCCTGTCCGCCGTGACCGGCATCGATAGCGATCACCACCTGACTGCCGGACGCCGGACGTGCCGACGCAGCGGGACGGGTTACCGTATTACTGCCGGTAACGCTGGTGATACGGTCGTTCTCGGACTTAAAGGGATTACGCGCGGGCTGTGCCGGGACCGGTGCCGGTTTGACGACCGGCGTTTCAACACGCTTCACTACAACGGGCGGCGGTGGTGGCGGTGCATCGGCATTGATCGTAAACACCACCGTATAATTTGCGCCGTTGCGCTGTTTGACCGCCCGCGTTTTGCCGTTCTGGGTGAGATCCACCACCAGCCGCAGAGAGCGGGCGTCTTTCGCCGCGCCGGAGCGAATACTTTTCACCAGATTGTCGCCGCTAAACTGCAGCGGCAGCCCCTGAATCACGCCGGTTTGCTGGATATCCAGCGCCACGCTGCGCTTATCAATCTGCGAAAAGGCGTATTCAGGATCGCCGAGAAAACTAAAGGTGATGCGGGCCTGGCGATCCTCGTTGGAGACCTGGATATCGGACAAACTGGCCGCGCTGGCCGACAGGCTCAGCAGCATGAGCGCCAGGACTGCGGCAGCAGCCCGACGAATACACTTTGTTACGCGATACATCATCCCGCTTCCCCTTCGGTTAACCGGCTAAACGCGCCAGCATGGCATCACCCGCCGGGGAGACGGCGGTCACCCGCGCCTCGCGCCCCTGCGCCTGGTAGTCCAGGTGTATTTCAATATCCGGCTCCGGCAACACGCCGGTCCCCTGCTGGGGCCACTCGACCAGGCAAATCGCATCGCTGGTGAAATAGTCGCGAATACCCATAAACTCCAGTTCTTCCGGATCGGCAAGACGGTAGAGATCGAAGTGGTACACCATCAGCGACTCGAGGGTGTAAGGCTCAACGAGGGTGTAGGTCGGGCTTTTGACGTTGCCCTTATGTCCCAGCGCCTGGAGGAAACCCCGGCTGAAGGTGGTTTTACCCGCGCCAAGATCGCCATAAAGATAAATTACCGCCGAGCCGCCGCAGGCCTGCGCCATATGCAGACCGAGATCCAGCGTCGCCTGTTCGTCGGCTAAAGGAATTACTCGATTAATCATGTTCTGTATCAGTCACTTCAGGGTTAACAACTCGCCGTAGCGCGACAAAAAGATCCGTTGCCAGCATCCCGCGGGTGCCCGCCGCTGCCAGCCTGTCCGCCGCCGCGCCGTGAACCACGCAGCCCGCGCAGGCCGCATCATAGAGGGACAGTTTTTGCCCCAGCAGCGCGCCGATAATACCGGTGAGCACATCGCCCATGCCGCCGCTTGCCATGCCCGCGTTACCGGCATCAATAATGCCCGCCTCGCCGTTTTCGCTCGCCACCACCGTACCAGCACCTTTCAGCACCACAACGCCGCCGTACTGTTTTACCAGACGCCGGGCCGACTGTAAGCGGTCACTCTCTATTTCCGCCACGCTGCATTTCAGCAGGCGTGCGGCTTCGCCGGGATGCGGCGTCAGCACCCGATTGTGACCTGTATCCGGATTGATTGCCAGAAGGTTAAGCGCATCCGCATCCCATAGCATCGGTTTGTTAAAATTCGCCAGCCGCTGCAGGGCATTCTGCCCCCATTCCTGCTGGCCAAGACCGGGGCCAATCGCCACCACATCCGCCCACTCCAGGGCATCATCCAGCGACTGCGGCGTCAGCTCGTGGACCATCAGTTCCGGTCTCGCGGTCAGCAGCGGCGCTCTGTTCTCCGGGCGCGTCAGGACGCGTACCAGTCCAGCCCCGGTTCGCAAGGCCGCTTCTCCGGCCATCAGGATCGCCCCGGCCGTGCCGCTATCGCCGCCAATCACCACCAGCCTGCCGTGATCGCCTTTATGCGAGGTGGCGCGACGCGGCGGCAGCCAGCCGACAAGCTGCGAGGCGTCATAGCGATGCAGTTGCGTTGTCTGACCGGCAAGCCAGGCTTCAAGCCCCAGAGCATGATGATGGAGCTGACCCACCCAGTCGCGGGCTTTGCCGGTCAGCAGCCCCGGCTTAAGCGCGATGAAGGCCACCGTATGGGCAGCGTTAATCACCGCGCCTGGCACGGTGCCGGTTTGCGCATTGAGCCCGGAGGGAATATCCAGCGCCACCACCTTCGCCGGATGGGCGTTAGCACGTTCAATCAGCCGGGAAACGGGTTCGCGGGGTGCCTGCTTCAGGCCGGTGCCCAGCAGCGCATCGATAATCAGATCCACATCGTCAGGCCAGGGAACATCCGGCGCGTGGGGCGTGCCACCGGCATTGAGCCAGGCCTCGCGGGCTTCCGTCGCTTCTTCCGGGCGGGGTTTGTCGCTCTCCTGAGCCAGGAGCGTGACCTGAATGCCCGCCGCCGCGGCCAGCCGCGCCACCACGTAACCGTCACCGCCGTTATTACCGTGGCCGCAGAGCACCAGCCAGTGCCGGGCATTCGGATAGCATGCGATCGCCACGTCAAAGGCCGCCTGACCGGCCCGCAGCATCAGTTCATACAGGGTAATACCCAGGCTGTCTGCCGCCGCTTTTTCAGCGCGACGCAGGTCATCCGCAGGCCAGATGGAATGTGGTATACTGGTGGGGTTTTTCGTCATGGTATGGTCCGTCATGTCACAGCCCCTCGATCTCAATGAATTAGCACAGCAAATAAAACAGTGGGGCACTGAACTCGGCTTTCAGCAGGTCGGTATCACCGATACCGATCTCAGCGCCAGCGAACCCCGTCTGCAGGCGTGGCTGGATAAACAATACCACGGCGAGATGGAGTGGATGGCGCGTCATGGCATGATGCGCGCACGCCCTCACGAACTGCTTCCCGGTACCCTGCGCGTGATAAGCGTCAGGATGAACTATCTCCCCGCCAATGCGGCCTTTGCCAGCACCCTGAAAAACCCGGCGCTGGGCTATGTCAGCCGATATGCCCTCGGGCGTGATTATCACAAGCTGCTGCGCAACCGGCTTAAAAAGCTCGGCGAAATGATCCAGGAACAGTGTTCTTCGCTGAATTTTAGACCCTTTGTCGATTCCGCGCCTATCCTGGAGCGCCCGCTGGCCGAAAAAGCCGGGCTGGGCTGGACGGGTAAGCACTCACTTATCCTCAGCCGCGACGCCGGGTCGTTTTTCTTCCTTGGCGAGCTGCTGATCGATCTCCCGCTGCCCATAGACAGCCCGGTTGAAGAGGGCTGCGGACGCTGCGTGGCCTGTATGACCATCTGCCCGACCGGTGCGATTGTCGAGCCCTACACCGTCGACGCCCGCCGCTGTATCTCCTATCTGACCATCGAGCTGGAAGGTGCGATCCCGGAAGCCTTCCGCCCATTGATGGGCAACCGTATCTACGGCTGCGACGACTGTCAGCTGATTTGCCCGTGGAACCGTTTTTCACAGCTCACCGCCGAGGATGATTTCAGCCCGCGTAAGGCGCTGCACGCCCCGGAGCTGATTGAGCTGTTCGCCTGGACCGAAGCGTATTTCCTCAAGGTCACCGAAGGCTCGGCCATCCGCCGTATTGGCCACCTGCGCTGGCTGCGGAATATCGCCGTCGCGCTGGGGAATGCGCCCTGGGATGACGCGAATATTCGTGCCCTTGAGCAGCGTCAGGGTGAGCACCCACTTCTCGATGAACATATAGACTGGGCGATTGCGCAGCAGATTGAGAAGCGACAGGCCTGCGTAGTCGAGGTGCAAACCTCACAAAAACAGCGTCTGGTCAGGGTGATTGAAAAGGGATTACCGCGGGACGCCTGAGGCATCCACAGCCTGTGAATAAAATTAAAAACACTTGTGATTCAAAGCGCCCAAATTCGTCAAGCGATCTCTATAGCATTTTTGAATTGAAATTTTAATAAACAATTCAATGAGTTATAAGAATACTCTTCACCGTGCGAATATTTTTGGCTTTTCAGAATAGCGACAGGGTTGTGGATAAGTCTGTTCACAAGAGTGTGTCAGGGATGAAACAAATCGCCCCCAATGCGCTATGGCACTGTGGATGACGTTTAAAGAGGACGAAATTTGGAGCGGGAAACGAGACTCGAACTCGCGACCCCGACCTTGGCAAGGTCGTGCTCTACCAACTGAGCTATTCCCGCTTATTTTGCTTTCAGACCGTTGCTGCCTGAAACATGACTTCTGGATGGTACTGCCTTTCGGCTTTCAAATTTGGAGCGGGAAACGAGACTCGAACTCGCGACCCCGACCTTGGCAAGGTCGTGCTCTACCAACTGAGCTATTCCCGCTTATCTTGCTTTCAGACCGTTATTGTCTGAAACATGACATCTGGATGGTGCTGCCTTTCGGCTTTCAAATTTTGGAGCGGGAAACGAGACTCGAACTCGCGACCCCGACCTTGGCAAGGTCGTGCTCTACCAACTGAGCTATTCCCGCTTATCTATGTTTTTCAGTAAATTAACCCGAAAATCATGGATTTCGTGATTTGCATTTCTGCTTCGTCACGGGAGGCGCATTATACGAGAAATCCTTTTTGCTGCAAGCCCCTGAAAGCATTTTTTTGTTTTTTTTGTTCAAGTGCTGAATTAATCAGCAGAACGGTTATTTTAACATCAGAGATGAATATATTTCGTACTGAATGCCCGGCAGACGCTTTCTGCCGGGCATTCCACTACAGCTGAATAAAATGCTCGCGATAGTAAGAAAGCTCTGCCACCGACTCACGGATGTCATCCATGGCCTGGTGGGTGCCCTGTTTTTTAAAGCCGGGCAGGATCTCAGGCTTCCAGCGACGGGCCAGCTCTTTCAAAGTGCTGACGTCGAGGTAGCGGTAGTGGAAGTACGCTTCCAGTTCCGGCATGTACTTAAACAGAAAGCGACGGTCCTGACCGATACTGTTGCCACAAATCGGCGATTTTCCTGCCGGTACCCAGGTTTTCAGGAATTCGATGGTCGCCAGCTCCGCGGCACGGTCATCGAACGGACTGGCTTTCACGCGCTCTACCAGGCCGCTTCCGGTATGGGTACGCACGTTCCAGTCGTCCATCAGCGCCATCTGCTCTGCGGACTGATGCACGGCCATTACCGGCCCTTCCGCCAGAATATTGAGGTTGGCATCGGTCACCAGGGTGGCGATTTCGATAATGCGATCGCGCTCCGGGTCCAGCCCGGTCATCTCCAGATCGATCCAAATGAGGTTGTTTTCATTTGCACTCATGCTATTTTCCACCCTTCTCGCATAACCAGTCTCATCTGGTTAACTAGTATTGATTAGCGTGTATCATAGAGGTTTTGCCCATCCGGGGCGACCAGGAGCCAGCACGATTGAGTAAAAATAAACTCTCCATAGGCCAGCAGCGCCGCGTTAAAGCCAACCATCAGCGGCGGCTTAAGCAGGGCACGGAGAAAAAAGATTTCGATGACAACCTGTTCGGCGAAATTGCTGAAGGGATGGTTATCAGCCGCTTCGGGATGCATGCTGACGTAGAATCTGCCGATGGCGAGGTTCACCGCTGCAATATCCGACGCACCATCCGTTCGCTGGTTACCGGCGACCGCGTCCTGTGGCGGCCGGGCAAAGCCGCCGCGGAAGGCGTGAACGTTAAGGGTATCGTCGAAGCAGTGCACGATCGCACCTCGGTACTGACGCGTCCGGACTTCTATGACGGCGTGAAACCGATCGCCGCCAATATCAACCAGATCGTGATCGTTTCCGCTATTTTACCGGAGCTGTCGCTGAATATTATCGACCGCTATCTGGTGGCCTGCGAGGCGCTCGGCGTCGATCCGCTGATCGTCCTGAACAAAATCGATCTGCTGGATGACGAAGGCATGAAGTTCGTTAATGAGCAGATGGATATCTATCGCAACATTGGCTATAGCGTCCTGATGGTCTCCAGCCATACTCAGAATGGCCTTGAACCGCTGGAAACGGCGCTGACGGACCGTATCAGCATCTTCGCCGGGCAGTCCGGGGTGGGTAAATCCAGCCTGCTGAATGCCCTGCTGGGGCTGCAGGAAGAGATCCTGACCAACGACGTCTCTGACGGTTCCGGTCTGGGCCAGCACACCACCACCGCCGCCCGTCTCTATCACTTCCCTCACGGTGGCGATGTGATCGACTCCCCCGGCGTGCGTGAATTTGGTCTCTGGCACCTTGAGCCGGAACAAATCACCGACGGCTTTGTCGAATTCCATGACTATCTGGGCACCTGCAAATATCGTGACTGCAAACACGATAACGACCCGGGCTGCGCCATCCGCGAAGCGGTAGAAGCCGGCCGAATTGCCGAAACACGTTTCGAAAACTATCACCGCATCCTGGAAAGTATGTCGCAGGTAAAAACGCGTAAAAACTTTTCGGATAGCGGAGGCTGACGGATACAGTCTCGCCTGAATCCACAGCAATCTTCGACACGGGGAGAAAAATGGGCGGGCGAGATTGGCTGTTACGCCGCGCATCGTTACAATCGTCCCCTTTTTTTCAGGACCCGGGGCTCGCATGAAGGCGGGCCTGGAATGATACAACACTGGCCTGGAGGCTATTTTGTTAAACGACCTTAAACTTTCGCTGCAATACCTTCTGCCGAAGCTGTGGCTGACTCGCCTGGCTGGCTGGGGCGCAAGCAAGCGCGCAGGATGGCTGACCAAAGCGGTTATCGATCTGTTTGTTAAAGTCTATAAAGTCGATATGAAAGAGGCGCAGAAGCCGGATACCGCCAGCTACCGCACCTTTAACGACTTCTTTGTTCGTCCCCTGCGCGACGACGTCCGTCCGCTGGACACCGACCCGAGCGTGCTGGTGATGCCGGCCGACGGCGTGATCAGCCAGCTGGGCGCTATCGACAACGATAAAATTCTGCAGGCCAAAGGCCATAACTACAGCCTGGAAGCGCTGCTGGCGGGCAACTACCTGATGGCGGACCTGTTCCGCAACGGTAGCTTTGTCACCACCTACCTGTCGCCACGCGACTACCACCGCGTGCATATGCCGTGTAACGGTATTCTGCGCGAAATGATCTACGTTCCCGGCGACCTGTTCTCCGTGAACCATCTGACCGCGCAGAACGTCCCGAACCTGTTTGCCCGTAACGAGCGCGTCATCTGCCTGTTCGATACTGAATTTGGCCCGATGGCGCAGATTCTGGTCGGTGCGACCATCGTCGGCAGCATCGAAACCGTCTGGGCGGGAACCATCACGCCGCCGCGTGAAGGCGTCATCAAACGCTGGACCTGGCCTGCCGGCGAGAGCGAAGGCGCGGTTGCGCTGCTCAAAGGTCAGGAAATGGGCCGCTTTAAGCTGGGTTCAACCGTGATCAACCTGTTTGCACCGGGCAAAGTTAACCTGGTCGAGCAGCTGCAGAGCCTCTCTGCTACCCGTATCGGTCAGCCGCTGGCGCTCTCCACCGAAGCGGTTGTGGTTCCGGCCGTGCCTTCAGAAGAGCCGAAGGCCGAGCCTGAAGCCAACCCGTAAGACGACAGTTAATCACAGTAAAAAAGGTATAACGACGTGCGCCTGATTCTCATTTTCCTGATGGCCCTGAGCCTCAGCCTGGGGGCGCACGCCGCCGCTATCCCTGACGCGAAACAAATTACCCAGGAGCTGGAGCAGGTCAAATCGGCAAAGAATATGCCGAATCAGGCCGAAGCCGTCGAAGCGCTCCAGTCCGCGCTGAATGCGCTGGAGGAGCGTAAAGCCTCCCTTGAGCGCGCTGCACAGTATCAGCAGGTGATCGACAACTTCCCCAAACTCTCCCGTACCCTGCGTCAGCAGATTGCCAGCCTGCGCGATGAACCGCGCCAGGTGCCCACCGGGATGAACAGCGATACGCTGAATCAGGAGATCCTGCAGGTCAGCAGCCAGCTGCTGGAGCAGACCCGCGTGGCGCAGCAGGAGCAGGAGCGTACCCGCGAAATCAGCGACTCCCTGAGCCAGCTACCGCAGCAGCAGACCGATGCCCGCCGCCAGCTGAGCGACGTTGAGCGACGCATTGGCACCCAGACCAGCAATACCCCGCTGGCCCAGGCGCAGAACCTTGGCCTGATGGCGGAAGCCGCCAAATTAAAAGCGCTGGTGGATGAGCTGGAGCTGGCGCAGCTGTCGGCCAACAATCGTCAGGAACTGGCGCGAATGCGCGGCGAAATGGCGCAAAAAGAGGGCGAACAGCTGGATGCTTACCTGCAAGGGTTGCGGAACCAGCTGAACAGCCAGCGCCAGCGCGAAGCGGAAAAAGCGCTGGAAGTCACCGAACTGCTGGCGGAAAACAATGCCGATCTGCCGCCGGATATTCTTAACCAGTTTAAAGTCAACCGCGAGCTGTCCCAGGCCCTGAACCAGCAGGCCCAGCGGATGGATCTGGTCGATTCCCAGCAGCGCCAGGCCGCGAACCAGACGCTGCAGGTGCGTCAGGCCCTGAATACCCTGCGCGAGCAGGCGCAGTGGCTGGGCATGTCCAATATGCTGGGCGAGGCGCTGCGCGCCCAGGTGGCCCGCCTGCCGGAAATGCCCAAGCCGCAGCAGCTCGATACCGAAATGGCTCAGCTGCGCGTACACCGTATGCGCTATGAAGACCTGCTCAATAAGCAGCCTCAGCTGCGGCAGATCCATCAGGCCGACGGCCAGCCGCTGACCTCTGAGCAGCGGCGCATTCTTGATGCCCAGCTGCGCACCCAGCGCGAGCTGCTCAACTCTCTGCTGCAGGGCGGGGATACGCTGATTCTGGAGCTGACCAAGCTTAAAGTCTCGAACAGCCAGCTGGAAGACGCCCTGAAAGAGGTCAATGAAGCCACCCATCGTTATCTGTTCTGGACCGCCGACGTCAGCCCTCTGACCCTGTCGTGGCCGATTGATATCGTTCAGGATCTGCGCCGTCTGATCTCGCTCGATACCTTTAGTCAGCTGGGTAAAGCCAGCGTGATGATGCTCACCAGCAAAGAGACCCTGTTCCCGCTGTTTGCCGCGCTGGTGCTGGTCAGTTTTAGCCTCTATTCGCGCAAGCACTTTACCCGCTTCCTTGAACGCTCCGCGTCCCGGGTCGGTAAAGTGACCCAGGACCACTTCCGCCTGACGCTGCGCACCGTCTTCTGGTCAATTCTGGTGGCCTCACCGCTGCCGGTGCTGTGGGCCACGCTGGGCTACGGGCTACAGGCTGCCTGGCCTTATCCGCTGGCGGTTGCTATCGGCGACGGCGTCACCGCCACGGTGCCGCTGTTGTGGGTAGTGATGATTTGCGCCACCTTCGCCCGACCAAACGGCCTGTTCAGCGCCCACTTCGGCTGGCCGCGCAGTCGCGTTTCCCGCGCCATGCGCTATTACCTGATGAGCATCGGCCTGATCGTGCCGCTGATTATGGCGCTGATCATGTTTGATAATCTCAACGATCGTGAGTTCTTCGGATCGCTCGGCAGGCTGTGCTTTATTCTGATCTGCGGCGCGCTGGCGATCGTGACCCTGAGCCTCAAGCGAGCGGGGATCCCGCTGTACGTCGACAAAGAGGGCAGCAGCGACAATATGGTGAATAACCTATTGTGGAACCTGCTGATCGGCGCGCCTCTGGTGGCGATGCTGGCCGCGATGACGGGCTACCTGGCGACCTCGCAGGCGCTGCTGGCCCGTCTGGAAACCTCCGTCGCCATCTGGTTCCTGCTGCTGGTGATCTACCATGTGATCCGCCGCTGGATGCTGATCCAGCGCCGCCGTCTGGCGTTCGATCGCGCCCGTCACCGTCGGGCGGAAATTCTTGCCCAGCGCGCACGCGGTGAAGAGGAACCAACCCATAACCTCAGCCTCGAAGGCGCCGTGGAGATCGATGAAAGCGAAGTCGATCTCGATACCATCAGTACCCAGTCCCTGCGTCTGGTGCGCTCAATCCTGATGCTGATCGCCCTGCTGTCGGTGATCGTGCTGTGGTCGGAAATCCATTCCGCCTTCGCCTTCCTGGAGAATATCTCCCTGTGGGATGTCACCTCCACCGTGCAGGGCGTTGAAAGCCAGCTGCCGATCACGCTCGGGGCGGTGCTGATTGCGATTCTGGTGTTTATTATCACCGCCCAGCTGGTGCGCAATCTCCCGGCGCTGCTGGAGCTGGCGCTGCTTCAGCACCTCTCGCTGACGCCGGGCACCGGTTACGCCATTACCACCATCACCAAATATTTGCTGATGCTGATTGGCGGGCTGATGGGCTTCTCGATGATTGGGATTGAGTGGTCAAAACTGCAGTGGCTGGTCGCCGCACTGGGTGTGGGTCTGGGCTTTGGTCTGCAGGAGATCTTCGCCAACTTTATCTCCGGCCTGATTATTCTGTTTGAGAAACCGATTCGTATCGGCGATACGGTCACGATCCGTGACCTTACCGGCAGCATCACCAAAATCAATACCCGCGCCACCACCATCAGCGACTGGGACCGCAAAGAGATTATCGTGCCGAACAAGGCCTTTATCACCGAGCAGTTTATTAACTGGTCCCTGTCGGATTCAGTGACGCGTGTGGTGCTAACGGTACCGGCCCCTTCCGATGCCAACAGCGAAGAGGTGACGCAAATCCTGGAGACCGCCGCAGAGCGCTGTTCGCTGGTGATCGATACGCCCGCACCGGAGGTCTTCCTGGTCGATCTTCAGCAGGGGATTCAGATTTTCGAACTGCGTATTTATGCCGCCGAAATGGGGCATCGTATGCCGCTGCGCCACGAAATCCACCAGCTGATCCTGGCCGGTTTCCGCGAGCATGGTATCGATATGCCGTTCCCGCCGTTCCAGATGCGTCTGGAAACCATGAACGGAAAACAGACGGGGAAAACGCTCTCCTCTGCGGGCAGACGCCCGGCAGGCAGCCTGTAACCCCACCATTAACGCCCGCTCAGCGGGCGTTAATGGCAATGCTGCCGATAAAATTTCAGGATTTTGCCGGACGTAAATTCCGACTGTTCAAAACCTGTCAGCACTCGCTGAAAAACGGCTTCCTGCATATCAACATGTTGAATCAATTCCCCACTTTGCTCTCTGGAAACGACATTTGGTACTTTCCAGATAATCGCATCGCCGTAATAAACATAGCTATCATGACGAACAAAAGGGTGCTCACCTGCACTTAGGATACACGCAGGGTCGTGATAAGCCGGGGTTGGATAAACCGTTGAGATATTGACAACCAACACGCAATCACAGCCATGCACAGGGTGAAAAACGGGAGCGTTACAGACAATGTGAAGATGATTGGCCCCACCAACAGGCGCAAGGACTGTGCCTTTCCTGTATGGTGAGTACGCCATTATTATGCAAGCTCAGAGCTGAATTGTTTCAGGAGACCACGCTCACGCATTCTTTGCACCAGCGCATTCGCCTCTCCCTCCGACTTCCCACCTGCCATAAATATTGCTTTTGGACTTATCGGAGCCGAAGAGTCGTGCGGATCCTGCCACTCAGGACAAATACGATGCGTTAAATCGCAAAGTTCAAAACGCTTATAGTGCCCGTATTCTGCAAACACTTTGTCGAGGATTCTTTTGTCAGCACGACTCAATTCGTCAAATGCGTCGTCATCAAGACCATGAACTGGTTTTTTGATAGAAACTTCATAGTTTGATTCTCCGGCAATCCAGTCATCCCAGGGAGACTCTTCCTCCTGGCTACCGGATTTAAGCAGGTCATAAGTACGCGATAAAACAGGGCCATGATTCATCGATACAGCCCGGTCACCGGTCATTGAGTCACCATAGCTGAGAAGATATTCACGATCGGCGAGGTAAAGCAATTTCATGAGCTTGATATACGCCATGCGCCCACCGCGTTTAAACAGTAGGTAGCCTGCCATCTGAGCAGTTTTAATTTCGCTATACATACGTCAACCTCCTTGATTACCTTTCAGGCAATCTTTGGTTAGATTATGAGTATTGGTCAAATGGGAGTCAATCCGGCAGCGCGGCCTTTATTTGAGAGGGAAACTAAACTCAGAACCTGCCCGAGCAGAAAATGTAAATGCAATCTCAGCAAACTATTTTTTGCGCACCACAACGAATGATTCAAACTACCGGTGCGATAACCTCTCTTCGAAGAGAGAGGTTATCCAAAAGAAGGTAGAATCAGGCGCGATCCACCGTAAAGGCAATCACATCGGCGATACTTTCAGCGCCCAGCGCCAGCATCACCAGACGATCCACGCCTAGCGCCACGCCGGAGCAGTCGGGCAGCCCCACTTTCAACGCATCCAGCAGGTTAGTATCGATAGGCTGCTGCGGCAGGTCACGCGCAGCACGCTTGCGGTTATCCTGCTCAAAACGCAGTTGCTGTTCGCGGGCGTCGGTCAGCTCATGGAAGCCGTTCGCCAGCTCCATCCCCTTGAAATAGACCTCGAAGCGTTCCGCCACGCGGTGATCTTCGGTACTGATCTGCGCCAGCGATGCCTGGCTTGCCGGGAAGTGATAGACAAATGCCGGGCGATCTTTGCCGATATGCGGCTCGACGCCCATGGCAAATAGCAGCTGCAGCAGGGTATCGCGATCTTCTTCGGTATCGGCGATATTGCTGAGATCCAGCTTCGCCGCGACCTCGCGCAGCTGAGCTTTGTCCGCCGACAGCGGATCAATGTCCAGATGACGCTGGAACGCCTGCTGATAGGAGAGACTCTCTGCCGCCGGGCAGTCCAGTACCTGCTGAAGCAGATCGTCCACCTCATTCATCAGACGGTACATATCGTAATGCGGGCGATACCACTCCAGCATGGTGAATTCCGGGTTGTGGTGACGCCCCATCTCTTCATTACGGAAGCTGCGACACAGCTGATACACCGGGCCACAGCCCGCCGCCAGCAGGCGCTTCATATGGTATTCCGGGCTGGTCATCAGATAGAGATTGATTCCCTGAGAATGGCCTGGGCCAACAAAACGGGTCTCAAACGGGAACAGATGCACATCCGTTACCGTCGCCTGGCTCATACAGGGCGTCTCCACCTCCAGTACGCCGCGATCTGCGAAAAAACGCCGAATTTCGGCCATGATCGCTGCACGTTTTAATAAGTTGGGGATGGAAGCGCTCGGCTGCCAGGTGGCCGTTTCGCTCATAGTCAATTCTCCAGTTTCAGACAAGGGCACGAAGTCTACGCGTATCCGTGCAGCGAGACAAATTTTGCGCAGCAAATACCTTCCGGCGGCGCTCAAGCACGTTTTCGTGACGAGTCTCATCAATCTCAATGATAAATCAGCGCACAGAACAGCAAAAAAATCGAACACATCAATTTTCCCTGCATTTCCCACGGTTATACTGTTTTGGCATAAAAAGGAGCAGTGAAACGCTTCCGCCTGCGCCGTTTTCGACATAAAACTCACCGTTGTACGGCAGGGTGGATAACAATAATCTGGAGGAATGTCGTGCACACTTTTCAGGCCGATCTTGTCGTCATTGGCGCAGGCGGTGCAGGATTGCGCGCTGCCATTGCCGCAGCACAGGCGAACCCGAGCGCTAAAATCGCACTGATTTCAAAAGTCTATCCCATGCGCAGCCACACGGTTGCCGCCGAGGGAGGGTCCGCCGCCGTGGCGCAGGACCATGACAGTTTTGAATACCATTTTCACGATACCGTCGCCGGAGGCGACTGGCTCTGCGAGCAGGATGTCGTAGATTATTTTGTGCATCACTGCCCCACCGAAATGACCCAGCTGGAGCAATGGGGCTGTCCGTGGAGCCGCCGTCCCGACGGCAGCGTTAACGTCCGCCGCTTTGGCGGGATGAAAATAGAACGCACCTGGTTCGCCGCCGATAAAACCGGCTTCCATATGCTGCATACCCTCTTCCAGACCTCCCTCCAGTTCCCGCAAATCCAGCGCTTCGATGAACATTTCGTCCTCGACATCCTTGTGGATGAGGGAAAAGCCCGTGGCCTGGTGGCGATGAACATGATGGAAGGGACGCTGATGCAGATCCGCGCGAATGCGGTGGTCATGGCGACCGGCGGCGCGGGCCGCGTCTATCGCTATAACACCAACGGCGGCATCGTGACCGGCGATGGTATGGGCATGGCACTGGGCCACGGCCTGCCGCTGCGCGATATGGAGTTTGTCCAGTATCACCCGACCGGCCTGCCCGGCTCTGGGATCCTGATGACCGAAGGCTGTCGCGGCGAAGGCGGTATCCTGGTCAATAAAGATGGCTACCGCTATCTGCAGGATTACGGCATGGGCCCGGAAACCCCGCTCGGCGAGCCGAAGAACAAATATATGGAGCTGGGCCCGCGGGATAAAGTCTCCCAGGCCTTCTGGCACGAGTGGCGCAAAGGCAACACCATCCCAACCCCACGCGGGGACGTGGTCTACCTTGACCTGCGCCATCTCGGCGAGAAAAAGCTCCTCGAACGCCTGCCGTTTATCTGTGAGCTGTCGAAAGCCTACGTCGGCGTCGACCCGGTCAAAGAGCCGATCCCGGTCCGTCCGACCGCCCACTACACCATGGGCGGTATTGAAACTAACCAGCAGTGTGAAACCCGAATTCAGGGGCTGTTTGCGGTGGGTGAATGCTCCTCCGTGGGCCTGCACGGCGCTAACCGTCTCGGCTCTAACTCACTGGCAGAGCTGGTGGTGTTTGGCCGCCTGGCCGGGGAACAGGCCATTGAGCGGGCCTCCACCGCCGGAGAAGCCAACGGCGCGGCGCTGGACGCGCAGGTTGCCGATATCGAACAGCGCCTGAAACAGCTGGTGAATCAGCAGGGCAACGAGAGCTGGGCGAAGATCCGCGATGAGATGGGCCTGTCGATGGAAGAGGGCTGCGGTATCTACCGGACGCCGGAGCTGATGCAGAAAACGGTCGACAAACTGGCGGAGCTGCAGGAGCGTATGAAGCGCGTGCGCATTACCGATACCTCCAGCGTGTTCAACACCGATCTGCTCTATACCATAGAGCTGGGTCACGGTCTTAACGTGGCGGAGTGTATGGCCCACTCGGCTCTGGCGCGTAAAGAGTCGCGCGGAGCGCACCAGCGCCTGGACGAAGGCTGTACCGAACGCGATGACGTAAATTTCCTCAATCACACCCTCGCCTTCCGCGACGCGGCCGGCAACACGCGCCTGGAATACAGCGATGTGAAGATCACCACCCTGCCACCGGCAAAACGCGTCTACGGCGCAGAAGCGGAAGCGGCCGACAAGAAGGAGACGGCGAATGGCTGAGATGACAACCCTGAAGATTGAGGTGGTGCGCTACAACCCGGAAGTGGACACCGCCCCGCACAGCGCGTTCTACGATGTGCCTTTTGATGAGCAAACCTCGCTGCTGGACGCGCTGGGCTATATCAAAGATAACCTCGCCCCGGACCTGAGCTACCGCTGGTCGTGCCGAATGGCGATTTGCGGCTCCTGCGGCATGATGGTCAACAAAGTGCCGAAGCTGGCCTGCAAAACTTTCCTGCGCGAATACACCCGGGGAATGAAAGTCGAGGCGCTGGGCAACTTCCCCATCGAGCGCGATCTGGTGGTCGATATGACCCACTTTATCGAAAGTCTGGAAGCCATTAAGCCGTATATCATCGGCAACCCGCGTACGCCGGATCAGGGCCCCAATACCCAGACGCCCGCGCAGATGGCGAAGTATCACCAGTTCTCCGGCTGCATCAACTGCGGTCTGTGCTACGCCGCCTGTCCACAGTTTGGTCTGAACCCTGAGTTTATCGGCCCGGCGGCGATTACCCTGGCGCACCGTTATAACGAAGACAGCCGTGATAACGGTAAGAAACAGCGTATGGGGCAGCTTAACGGCCAGAACGGCGTGTGGACCTGCACCTTTGTCGGCTACTGCTCAGAGGTGTGTCCGAAGCATGTCGACCCGGCTGCCGCCATTCAGCAGGGCAAAGTGGAAAGTTCGAAAGACTTTCTTATCGCCACCCTGAAACCACGCTAAGGAGTGCATGATGACGACTAAACGTAAAGCGTATGTACGGCCGGTGCCGTCCAACTGGTGGCAGCAGCTGCCGTTTTATCGCTTTTATATGCTGCGTGAGGGAACGGCGGTGCCAGCGGTCTGGTTCAGCATCCTGCTGATTTCCGGTCTGTTCGCACTGAAGCACGGGCCTGAAAGCTGGGCGAGCTTCGTCGGTTTCCTGCAAAACCCGATCGTGGTTGTGCTGAATATCATCGCCCTCGCGGCGGCGCTGCTGCATACGAAGACCTGGTTCGAGCTGGCGCCGAAAGCAGCCAATATTATTATCAAAGGCGAGAAAATGGGGCCAGGGCCGGTTATCCGTGCGCTCTGGGTGGTGACGGCTATCGTTACCGCGGTCATTCTGTTTGTCGCCCTGTACTGGTAAGGAGAGCCCGATGATCAATCCTAACCCTAAACGTTCCGACGAGCCGGTATTCTGGGGCCTGTTTGGCGCAGGCGGCATGTGGGGCGCGATTATTACGCCGGTAATGGTGCTGCTGGTGGGTATTCTGCTGCCGCTGGGCCTCGCCCCGGAAGGCGCTTTCAGCTATGAACGCGTTCTGGCCTTCGCCCAGAGCTTTATTGGCCGTGCCTTTATCTTTCTAATGATTGTGCTGCCGCTGTGGTGCGGCCTGCATCGCATTCATCACGCCATGCACGATCTGAAGATCCACGTGCCGCGTGGCGAGTGGGTGTTCTATGGTCTGGCGGCAATCCTGACCATTGTCACGCTGGTCGCCATTATCACTCTGTGATCCCGCCTGTCACTCTGGCCTGTCACTCTGGCCTGCCCTCCGGCAGGCCTTTTTATTGCCCGCTTTTTCCTTGCCGTCATCTACACTTAACTAAAAAACAGCAAGGATATCCCGATGCGTATTTTACCCGTTATCGCCGCCGTAACCGCTGCGTTGCTGGTGGTTTCCTGCAGCTCCCCAACCCCGCCTCAGGGCGTCACCGTCGTCAGCCAGTTCGATGCTAATCGTTACCTTGGAAAATGGTATGAAATCGCCCGTTTCGATCACCGCTTTGAGCGTGGCTTAGAGCGTGTTACGGCCACCTACAGCACCCAGGATGACGGCGGCATTCAGGTGATAAACCGGGGCTATAACCCGGAGAGAGGAATGTGGCAGCAGTCGATCGGGAAAGCGTACTTTACCGGCTCGCCGGACCGTGCCGCACTGAAAGTGTCGTTCTTCGGCCCGTTCTACGGCGGATACAATATTATCGCGCTCGATAAAGACTACCAGCACGCGCTGGTCTGCGGGCCGGATCGCGACTATCTGTGGATCCTCTCCCGCACGCCGACGATCTCCGCCGACGTGAAGCAGCAGTTACTGGATACCGCGACCCGGCGGGGCTTTGACATCAACAAGCTTATCTGGGTGGAACAGCCCCATTAATGGGTGCTGAGTTTCAGCCCGATAATCCCGCAAACAATCAGCGCCAGGCTGGCAATTCGCGCCAGGCTGGCGGATTCACCTAACAGCAGGATGCCGGTAATCGCCGCGCCTACTGCGCCAATCCCCGTCCAGATAGCGTAAGCGGTGCCGACCGGCAGGCTTTTCATCGCCCAGGCCAGCAGCGCAATACTCGCCACCATCGCCGTCACCGTGATAATGCTCGGCACCAGGCGGCTAAAGCCGTGGGTGTATTTCAGGCCAACGGCCCAGACCACTTCAAGCAGACCCGCAACAACAAGAATTAACCAGGACATAGAGCTCCCTTGTGGGGCCGTCCCCGGATAAAAGATACGCTTATGGGTCGTCCCATAAGGTGTATGAAGGAAACATTATTCTTACCCAGAGGCAAAATAATATCAACGGTTTTGCTTTTGCCCGTTTCCGCACTTTATTGGCAGAAATAGCGGTAGTTAGCCGCGCAACTCGCGCATTTACAACACATCGGACTTCTTTATTATGTTGCCTCACCTGGCAGGATGTTTTGAGCTGGATGCTCCTGGTTCTCTCCTGATTGCGAAGAATACATGTTTAAAATATTGCTGATTGATCGGTGCAATTTCAGCCGCTCTGGACTGGAAATGTGGCTCGATCACGTAAATTGCTTCTCTTCCCCCCTGCTGATTTCCGGCATTAATAGCTTATTGCTGGCCAAAGAGCATATTGTGCAGTGGCAGCCAAACCTGGTGATCGCCGATCTGCACGGCTTCGCCAATGAGCCGCATCAGCTGCAGCTGATCTCCTCCCTGATGTCCGCCTGTGAGAATCAGAGTCTGGTTATCCTGCTGCAGTCGGGCGATGACCCGCGTCTCAGCCAGTACCGACAGCACCTGCCGGTCTGGGCCACGCTGTCGAAGCGAATTCGTCTGGATGAGCTGACACGGATTACGGATGCGGCGCTGCGTTCGCGCCCGGAGTTTTTCAGCACCCAAATCGCCACTACCCTGCTCACTCGTCAGGAGGAGAAGGTGCTGTCGCTGTGGATGGAGGGGCAAAGCAATAACATGATTGCCAGGTCGCTGAGTATCCGTGGAAAAACGGTTTACACCTACAAGCGTAATATTCGCATGAAGCTGCACATGGATAACCGCTTCTCGCCCTTCGCCCTGTCAGGAAAGGTGGAATAACGGTACGGCAAGCTGCCGTACCGCATATGGCTTACTGCTGTGCTTTGGTGGCCGCACCCGAAATCGCGCTGCCGCCGTCAGAGATATCCTGGCCGACGCCACGGGTGGTATTGCACGCTGTTAACAGCGAAGAAAGAAGCAGAACAGAAAAGATTGCAGCAATTGTCTTCTTAACCATGATGTCTTCCTTTTGTTGTCCAATTTTGGTTAGTAGCCAAATAAGCATAGACAACTTCTCGCAAGATGGCGGGAATCAAGACAATTTTCGGAAAGTTAGAAGGGTTTAACTTGCAGCGTGTGAAATAGCGTTACCGAGGTGCTGGATATCTTCACCCATACCGCGAGCGGTATTGCAGCCAGCCAGCATTGCGCCAGCAACCAGCATTAGCACGAACAAACGAATCAGACGTTTCATCATCCCTGCCTTATTCAATAAAACGGCGCGGCCGGGAGGCCACGCCATTAAATGTTGTATACCCTGAGGTATTACTTAACGCGGGATACGTATTCGCCTGAACGAGTATCCACTTTGATCACTTCGCCGATCTGTACGAACAGCGGAACTTTAACCACGGCGCCGGTGGTCAGGGTAGCCGGTTTGCCGCCGGTACCTGCGGTATCACCTTTCAGGCCTGGGTCGGTCTCAACGATTTCCAGCTCAACAAAGTTCGGCGGGGTCACGGAGATCGGCTGACCGTTCCACAGGGTCACGATACATTCAGCCTGGTCCAGCAGCCATTTTGCGTTATCACCAACGGCTTTCTCGTCAGCGGCCAGCTGCTCGAAAGTTTCGTTGTTCATGAAATGATAGAACTCGCCGTCGTTGTACAGGAAGGTCAGGTTCATATCGACCACGTCAGCGCCTTCGGCGGAGTCGGTGGATTTAAAGGTTTTCTCTACGCGGGTACCGGTCAGCAGACGACGCAGCTTAACGCGTGCGAATGCCTGGCCTTTACCCGGTTTAACGAACTCGCTCGCTTCAACCGCATAAGGTTCGCCGTCCATCATGATTTTAAGACCGGCACGAAAATCGTTGCTATAGTAAGTCGCCATAAGGCCCTCTGAAATTGTTAACTGGTAGCTTAGCCACAAAATGGCGCACATTGTAACCCTAAACACCCCATCCAGAGAAGATTGGTTATCGCAACTCGCCGATGTTGTGACCGATCCGGATGAACTCCTGCGTCTTTTAAATGTAGACGCGGATGAAAAGTTGCTCGCCGGGCGCGAAGCCAAACGCTTATTTGCCCTGCGGGTGCCGCGCGCCTTTATTGCGCGCATGGAAAAAGGTAACCCGGACGACCCCCTGCTGCGGCAGGTCCTGACCGTGCGGGACGAGTTTATCGCCGCACCGGGATTCTCAACGGACCCGCTGGAAGAACAGCACAGCGTGGTGCCGGGACTGCTGCATAAATACCGCAACCGGGCGCTGCTGCTGGTGAAAGGCGGCTGTGCGGTCAACTGCCGCTACTGCTTCCGTCGCCATTTTCCCTATGCGGATAATCCCGGCAATAAGCGAAGCTGGCAGACCGCCCTGGACTATATCGCCGCACATCCCGAGCTGGATGAGGTCATCTTCTCCGGCGGCGATCCGCTGATGGCGAAGGATCACGAGCTGGACTGGCTGATCGAACAGCTGGAAAAGATCCCGCACGTAAAACGTCTGCGCATTCATAGTCGCCTGCCGATTGTGATCCCGGCGCGAATCACTGACGGCCTGGTTGCCCGCTTCGCACGCTCTTCGCTGCAGATCCTGCTGGTCAACCATATCAACCACGCCCGGGAAATCGATAACGCGTTTCGTGACGGTATGGCGCGACTCAGAGCGGCAGGCGTGACGCTGCTGAATCAGAGCGTGCTGCTGCGCGGCGTGAACGATAATGCCCGGACGCTGGCTGATTTGAGTAACGCGCTGTTTGATGCGGGCGTGATGCCCTATTACCTGCACGTGCTGGATAAGGTCCAGGGTGCGGCGCACTTTATGGTGAGCGATGAGGAAGCCCGCACGATTGTGCGTGAGCTGCTGACGCTGGTCTCCGGCTATATGGTGCCGAAGCTGGCGCGTGAGATTGGCGGTGAGCCCAGCAAAACGCCGATAGATTTACAGCTCAGGCAGAGCTGATTGTTCTGACCCTCTCCTGGCCGGGAGAGGGTATCAGCGTGTCCCGATCAGTTCGGGCACTTATAGACCTGGCCGCTCATTTCGCTGGCGGTCGGCACAAAGCTCGACAGCACACCCTGGCTCGGGCTGCTTACGCCGTACAGCACATTGCCGCCCATCGCCGCAGCGTTGTTACGCAGCGCATTGGCCGCACCGCGCATAGAGCCGCCTTCATCGCCGTGCTGGCCAGACAGCCAGTTGCTTTGCTTGCCGTTAGCGGTGCCTAACAGCTGGCACTCTGCACCCGGTTTATCTTCGACAAAACGAACGCCCTGCCCGCCTGCGGACAACTCATTACCGGAAGTACATCCGGCCAGCAGCAACGCGGCACCGACGATCCCTGCTGAGACTTTAACGCGCATGTTATTCCCCATTATCAATAAGCTGGACACAATTTGTTGTCCGAGTGTACACCTTATACTAAAAAGATGACCAAAAGAAAAACCCCCGGACATCTTATGTCCGGGGGTTTTTAAATTCTGGGAGCCAAACCTAAACACCCAAATCATTCTCAACGGATGCAGGGTGAACGGTTATTACATCATGCCGCCCATACCACCCATGCCGCCCATACCGCCAGCGCCACCTAAGTCAGGTGCGTCAGCTTTCGGCAGGTCGGTCACCATGCACTCGGTGGTGATCATCAGACCGGCAACAGAGGCCGCGTACTGCAGAGCAGAACGGGTTACTTTGGTTGGGTCCAGGATACCGAAGTCGAGCATGTTGCCGTACTCTTCAGTCTGCGCGTTGTAACCGTAGTTACCTTCGCCCGCTTTCACGGTGTTGGTCACTACAGACGGCTCTTCACCGGCGTTAGCAACGATCTGACGCAGCGGCGCTTCCATTGCGCGCAGCGCAACTTTGATACCCACGTTCTGATCTTCGTTCTGAGCAGTCAGGCCAGCAAGTTTAGCCGCAACGCGAACCAGCGCCACGCCACCACCAGCAACTACGCCTTCTTCTACCGCAGCACGGGTTGCGTGCAGGGCATCGTCAACGCGCGCTTTCTTCTCTTTCATTTCCACTTCGGTTGCAGCACCGACTTTGATTACCGCAACGCCGCCTGCCAGTTTCGCTACGCGCTCCTGCAGTTTTTCACGGTCGTAATCGGAAGTGGCTTCTTCGATCTGTTTGCGGATCTGAGCAACACGGCCCTGAATCGCGCCTTCTTCACCCACGCCATCGATGATGGTGGTGGTGTCTTTGTTGATCAGAACGCGTTTTGCCTGGCCCAGGTCTTCCAGAGTCGCTTTTTCCAGCTCCATACCGATCTCTTCAGAGATAACGGTACCGCCGGTCAGGGTTGCGATGTCCTGCAGCATAGCTTTACGGCGGTCGCCGAAGCCAGGTGCTTTAACCGCAGCCACTTTCACGATGCCACGCATGGTGTTAACCACCAGCGTCGCCAGCGCTTCGCCTTCAACGTCTTCAGCGATGATAACCAGCGGTTTGCCTGCTTTCGCAACGGCTTCCAGCACCGGCAGCATTTCGCGGATGTTAGAGATTTTTTTGTCAGCCAGCAGGATGAACGGGCTTTCCAGCTCAACGGCACCGGTTTCCGGCTTGTTGATGAAGTACGGGGACAGGTAGCCACGGTCGAACTGCATACCTTCAACCACGTCCAGTTCGTCTTCCAGGCCGGTACCGTCTTCAACGGTGATCACGCCTTCTTTACCGACTTTATCCATCGCTTCCGCGATCAGTTTACCTACGGTTTCGTCGGAGTTAGCGGAGATAGTACCAACCTGAGCAATCGCTTTAGAGTCAGAGCACGGTACGGACAGCGCTTTCAGCTCTTCAACAGCAGCAACGACTGCTTTGTCGATGCCGCGCTTCAGGTCCATCGGGTTCATGCCAGCAGCAACGGCTTTCAGGCCTTCAGCGATGATCGCCTGCGCCAGAACGGTTGCGGTGGTGGTACCGTCGCCTGCAGCGTCGTTCGCTTTAGAGGCAACTTCTTTCACCATCTGAGCGCCCATGTTTTCGAACTTGTCTTCCAGCTCGATTTCACGTGCTACGGATACGCCATCTTTGGTGATGGTCGGTGCGCCGAAGGATTTGTCCAGAACCACGTTACGGCCTTTCGGGCCCAGGGTCACTTTAACTGCGTCTGCCAGTACGTTTACGCCGCGCAGCATTTTCACACGAGCGTCGTTACCGAATTTTACGTCTTTAGCTGCCATTTTCTTTTCCCTTTAAATTCGTATGTTCAGTGTCGTTCGCGGATTACGCTTCAACAATGGCCAGAATGTCGCTTTCGGACATGATCAGGACTTCTTCGTTGTCGATCTTCTCGGCTTTCACGCCGTAGCCATCGTTGAAAATGACGATATCGCCCACTTTCACGTCCAGCGGCTGCACGGTTCCGTTTTCCAGGATGCGGCCTTTACCGACAGCGATGATTTCGCCACGCGTTGATTTGGCTGCAGCAGAACCGGTCAACACGATGCCGCCCGCAGATTTGGTTTCAACTTCTTTACGTTTGACGATCACACGATCATGTAACGGACGAATACTCATTGATAGCTCTCCTTTGAGAAAGTCATTATCAGTTATGGATGACGCCGGGCCCTACACGGTTTTCCGACTAGTGCCCTGAGAGATGGGGATGGGCTTCCCCCCCTTCAAGGGGCAACGGAAAAAAAATTTCGCATAATGCGATCCCCCTAATCCCCAGTAAAATCGGGGGAAATGGCGAGGTCATAAGCAGAATTGATTGTGATACCATCCGCTTCTTTACGAATGGCTGGACGGCGCGATGAGCGGACTTAAACAAGAGCTGGGACTGGCTCAGGGAATCGGCTTACTCTCTACCTCACTGCTGGGGACCGGCGTCTTTGCCGTACCGGCGCTCGCCGCCCTGGCGGCGGGAAATGACAGCCTGTGGGCCTGGCCTGCGTTGATCCTGCTGGTGTTCCCTGTCGCAATCGTCTTTGCCATCCTGGGGCGTCACTTCCCCAGCGCGGGCGGCGTCGCGCACTTTGTCGGCATGGCCTTCGGTTCAAAGCTGGAGCGCGTCACCGGCTGGCTGTTTTTATCGGTGATCCCGGTCGGCCTGCCCGCCGCGCTGCATATCGCCGCCGGTTTCTGGCAGGCGATGTTTGGCTGGCAGGGCTGGCAACTGCTGATGGCAGAGCTGGCGACCCTCGGGCTTATCTGGCTGGTAGGCAGTCGCGGCGCACGTTCCGGCGCCAACCTGCAGATGCTGATTGCCGGGCTGATTGTCGCGCTCGTTGTCGCCATCTGGTGGGGTGGCCGTTTAACCCTAACGGAGATCCCCTTCCCGGCGCTGACCGATATCGCGCCTTCCCGCCTGTTTGCCGCGCTGTCGGTGATGTTCTGGTGCTTTGTCGGCCTGGAGGCGTTCGCCCACCTGGCCTCGGAATTTAAAAACCCGGAGCGCGACTTCCCCCGGGCGCTGATGGCCGGTCTGCTGCTGGCGGGGACGGTCTACTGGGCCTGTACCGTCGCGGTGCTGCATTTCGATGCCTGGAGCGCGGACCGTGCGGCAGCGGCGTCCCTGCCGGGGATCGTGGTACGCCTGTTCGGTGAGAAGATGCTGTGGGTGGCCTGCATTATTGGCTATCTGGCCTGCTTCGCCAGCCTCAATATCTATATTCAGAGCTTCGCCCGCCTGGTCTGGTCCCAGGCGCAGGCCAGGCCGCAGAGCCGTCTGGCACAGCTGTCAGGACGACATATTCCGCTGAACGCCCTCAATCTGGTGCTGGGAAGCTGCGTGATCAGCACCCTCGCCAGCCACTGGTTTAAGATCGACCTCGATGCGCTGATCGTCTACGCCAACGGCATTTTTATCCTGATCTATCTGCTCTGTATGCTGGCCGGATGCCGCCTGCTTCAGGGACGCTATCGCCTGCTGGCGGTTATCGGCACCGGGCTGTGCGTACTGCTGCTGGCAATGGTGGGCTGGAAAAGCTTGTATGCGGTGGTAATGCTGGCGGCGCTGTGGCTGTTTTTACCCAGGCGCCGCCGGGGAGTGACTGCAGAGGATTAGCGGTCGTTATCTTTATGATCGAGGCGATCGCGCTGGTCCTCTTTGCGCTGATACTCCCCTTCAAAGGTCTGACCGTCTTCCGGGCGAGTGCTAAACCCACCGCCCGGCATCCGCGAGAAACGCAGGTGCGGCAGCAGTTTCAGCGTCAGATGCTTCTGCACCGGCGGTAACAGCAGCAGCAGGCCGAGGAAGTCGGTAAAGAAGCCGGGCAGCACCAGCAGCAGACCCGCGATGATCAGCGAGACGCTTTTGATCATCTCTTCCGCCGGGCTTTCGCCCGCCGCCATTTTCTGCTGCATCAGCAGAAAGTTTTTAAAGCCCTGGTTGCGCACCAGCGACATCCCAATCACCGAAGTGAAAATCACCAGCACCAGCGTTAACAGCACGCCGAAGATGTGCGCCACCTGGATAAAAATTGAGATCTCTATGTAAACATAGAGAAAGATGGCTAAAAGTGGGATCCAACGCACGGGGTTCTCCTGTAATAAACAGCGGCGGTCTGGCCCCTGTCGAAAGTCATTTGCAATTCGCGTTACAGAGAAATGGTGGCGAATCGCCCATTTTCAATCTCTGCGCGAAGGGTTTTCTTCGCCCTGTCGGTCGGGTGATGCGTTTCACAGATCAATAAATATAAGGCAAAAGGCTCTCATATTAGGTGATCGCGATAGCTGCAATTCGCTATCATCAGCATATGATCATAGGCATCCGACCGATTAAGGAAATAATCGTCGGTCGGGGAATACGCATAACCACATATATCCTGTGTGTTTAGTGTAATCATTGGCAGCTTGAAAAGAAGGTTCACATGTTAAACAACATTCGTATCGAAGAAGATTTGTTGGGTACCAGGGAAGTGCCGGCGGATGCGTACTACGGCGTTCACACTCTGAGAGCGATTGAAAACTTCTACATCAGCAACAGCAAAATCAGCGACATTCCTGAGTTTGTCCGCGGCATGGTGATGGTGAAGAAGGCGGCAGCGCTGGCCAACAAGGAACTGCAAACCATCCCGAAAAGCATCGCAAATACCATTATTGCGGCATGTGATGAAGTCCTGAACAACGGCAAATGCATGGACCAGTTCCCGGTTGACGTCTACCAGGGCGGCGCGGGCACCTCGGTCAACATGAACACCAACGAAGTGCTGGCCAATATCGGCCTGGAGCTGATGGGTCACCAGAAGGGTGAATATCAGTACCTGAACCCGAACGATCACGTTAACAAATGCCAGTCCACCAACGATGCCTACCCGACCGGCTTCCGCATCGCGGTGTACACCTCCATCATCAAACTGAACGACGCCATCAGCCAGCTGGGCGACGGCTTCCAGCAGAAAGCGGTTGAGTTTAAAGACATCCTGAAAATGGGTCGCACCCAGCTACAGGACGCGGTGCCGATGACCCTCGGCCAGGAGTTCCACGCGTTCAACGTCCTGCTGAATGAAGAAACCAAAAACCTGCTGCGTACCGCAGAACTGCTGCTGGAGGTTAACCTCGGCGCAACGGCTATCGGTACGCGTCTGAACACCCCGGACGGCTACCAGCAGCTGGCGGTGCAGAAGCTGGCGGAAGTCAGCAACCTCCCGGTTGTCCCGGCGGAAGACCTGATTGAAGCCACCTCCGACTGCGGCGCTTACGTGATGGTGCACAGCTCCCTGAAGCGTCTGGCGGTGAAGCTGTCGAAAATCTGTAACGACCTGCGCCTGCTCTCTTCCGGCCCGCGCGCTGGCCTGAATGAGATCAACCTGCCGGAACTGCAGGCGGGCTCCTCAATTATGCCTGCCAAAGTTAACCCGGTAGTGCCGGAAGTCGTCAATCAGGTGTGCTTTAAAGTGATCGGCAACGATACTACCGTCACCATGGCGTCAGAAGCCGGTCAGCTGCAGCTGAACGTGATGGAGCCGGTGATCGGCCAGGCGATGTTCGAGTCGATTCATATCCTGACCAACGCCTGCTACAACCTGCTGGAGAAATGCATCCTCGGCATCACCGCCAACAAAGAGGTGTGCGAAGGCTACGTCTACAACTCCATCGGGATCGTCACCTACCTCAACCCGTTTATCGGCCACCACAACGGCGACATCGTCGGCAAGATTTGTGCGGAAACCGGTAAGAGCGTGCGGGAAGTGGTACTTGAGCGCGGCCTGTTGACCGAAGCCGAACTTGACGATATTTTCTCGGCGCAAAACCTGATGCACCCGGCCTATAAAGCTAAACGGTATACCGATGAAAGCGAACAGTAATCCCATCCGGTAGCCCTGAAAGGCACGTCTTTGCAGACGTGCCTTTTTGCTTTTATGGGGTTACTAAAATATAACAATTCAATATCAACTTGTTAAAAAACAAGGAAGCAAATTATGTTTGGAGCTGAACTGGTTATCGTCCTGTTGGCGATTTATCTCGGCGCGCGGCTTGGGGGCATCGGGATCGGTTTTGCCGGTGGCCTCGGCGTGCTGGTCCTGACTCTGGTCTTCCAGGTCACACCCGGCGCAATCCCCTTTGACGTGATTGAAATTATTATGGCGGTGATCGCCGCTATCGCCGCCATGCAGGTCGCCGGAGGGATGGACTATCTCGTCAGCCTCGCCGAGCGTGTGCTGCGTCGCCACCCGAAATACATCACCTTCCTCGCCCCGCTGGTCACCTGGTTTATGACCATTCTGGCCGGGACCGGGCATACGGCATTTTCAACGCTGCCGGTGATCACCGAAGTGGCGAAAGAACAGGGTATTCGTCCTTCCCGCCCGCTTTCTATTGCGGTGGTTGCCTCGCAGATTGCCATTACCGCGTCGCCTATTTCCGCCGCGGTGGTCTTCTTTGCGGGGGTGCTTGAGCCGCTGGGTATCAGCTACCTGACCCTGCTGGCCGTCTGTATTCCGGTGACCCTGATCGCGGTGATGCTGACCGCTGTAGTCTGCAACTTCCTCGGCAGCGAACTGAAAGACGATCCTGTCTATCAGGAGCGTCTCGCCAAAGGCGAAATTAAACTGCGCGGCAGCCAGGTATTCCAGCTTAAACCCCACGCTAAACGTTCGGTGACGCTGTTCCTGATCGGTATCGTGGCGGTGATGCTCTATGCCACCGCCATCAGCCCGACCGTGGGTCTGATCGCGAACCCGATCCTGCCGCGTAACGAAGCGATCGTGGTGTTTATGCTGACCATCGCCACGCTGATCTGCCTGACCTGTAAAGTCGATACCGGCGAGATCCTGAACGCCAGTACCTTTAAGTCCGGCATGAGCGCCTGTATCTGCGTGCTCGGCGTGGCCTGGCTGGGCGATACCTTCGTTAAACACCATATTAACGATATCCAGGCGATTGCCGGCGATCTGCTGAACAGCTATCCGTGGCTGCTGGCGGTGGTGCTGTTCTTTGCCTCCACCCTGCTTTACTCCCAGGCGGCAACGACCAAAGCGCTGATGCCTGCGGCATTGCTGCTGGGCGTCAGCCCGCTGACGGCGGTGGCCTCTTTTGCGGCGGTTTCCGCGCTCTTTGTTCTGCCGACCTATCCAACCCTGCTGGCTGCGGTGGAGATGGACGATACTGGCTCAACGCGTATCGGCAAATATGTCTTTAACCACGCCTTCCTGATCCCGGGCGTGATCGCCATCAGCCTGTGCGTGATTCTGGGCTTTATTTTTGGCGGCATATTGTTGTAAATGTTGTTAAAAGCGGGCCGCTTGTCGGCCCGTTTGATTATTCCCTCGCCTCAGCGTGCTATAGTGCCTCTTTCCGCTGCCAGGAGGTAAACGATGAACGCGCCCGATGCTGTTGTTGTGCTCTGTACGGCTCCCGATGAAGCGACGGCCCAGGATCTTGCGGCTAAAGTACTTGCGGAGAAACTGGCCGCCTGCGTTACCCTCCTGCCCGGCGCGACGTCCCTCTACTACTGGGAAGGCAAACTCGAACAAGAATATGAAGTGCAGATGCTGCTGAAAACCACCGTTCAGCATCAGCAGGCGCTGCTCGACTGCCTGAAATCACATCATCCGTATAAAACCCCGGAGTTACTGGTTCTGCCGGTGACCCACGGAGACAACGACTATCTCTCATGGCTCAACGCATCTTTGCGCTGATTCTGCTGCTGTGCAGCGCTTCAGCTTCTGCCGGATTATTTGACGCGCCCGGCCGCTCCAGCTTCGTTCCTGCCGACCAGGCCTTCGCGTTTGATTTTCAGCAAAATCAGCACGATCTGCAGCTTAACTGGCAGATAAAAGAGGGCTACTACCTCTATCGTCAGCATATTAGCGTCACGCCCGCCCAGGCTCAGGTTTCGCCCCTGAACCTGCCCGAAGGAAAGTGGCATGAAGATGAGTTTTTTGGCAAAAGCCAGATCTACCGTCAGCGGCTGAATCTCCCTCTGACCATTAATCAGGCCTCAAAAGACGCGACCCTGACGGTAACGTATCAGGGCTGTGCCGAGTCGGGGCTGTGCTATCCCCCGGAAACCAAAGTGGTGCCGCTGAGCGAGGTTGCCGCGCTGCCAACGCCCGCGCCGGTACAAGAGCAGACCGCGCCGCACGACAGCAAGCTCCCCTTCACCGCGCTCTGGGCGCTGCTGATCGGAATCGGGATCGCCTTTACGCCCTGCGTCCTGCCGATGTACCCGCTGATCTCCGGTATCGTGCTCGGCGGTAAGCAGCGCCTCTCCACGCCGCGAGCCCTGTGGCTGGCCTTTGTCTATGTGCAGGGGATGGCGCTGACCTATACCGCGCTGGGGCTCGTCGTTGCCGCCGCCGGGCTGCAGTTCCAGGCCGCCCTCCAGCATCCGTATGTGCTGATTGGCCTGTCGGTGATTTTCACCCTGCTGGCCCTGTCGATGTTCGGCCTGTTTAGCCTTCAGCTTCCGTCGTCGCTGCAGACGCGTCTGACCCTGCTCAGCAACCGTCGTCAGGGCGGTTCTGTGGGCGGCGTCTTCGTTATGGGCGCCATTGCCGGGCTGATCTGCTCCCCGTGCACCACCGCGCCGCTCAGCGCCATTCTGCTCTATATCGCCCAGAGCGGTAATCTGTGGCTCGGCGGCGGGACGCTCTATCTTTATGCCCTCGGCATGGGCCTGCCGCTGATGCTGATTGCCGTCTTCGGCAACCGGCTGCTGCCAAAAAGCGGCCCGTGGATGGCGCAGGTAAAAATCGCCTTTGGCTTTGTGATCCTCGCCCTGCCGGTCTTCTTGCTGGAGCGGGTGATCGGCGATCTCTGGGGACTACGCCTGTGGTCCCTGCTGGGTATCGCCTTCTTTGGCTGGGCCTTCCTCACCAGCCTGCAGGCCACCCGGCCGTGGATGCGTGCGGTGCAAGTCGCCCTACTGGCGGCGGCGCTTATCTGCGCCCGGCCATTACAGGACTGGGCCTTCGGCGCGCCGACCGCCAGCGCTCAGTCCCACCTGAGCTTTAGCCAGGTAGCCGATACAGACGGATTGCAGCAGGCCCTGGCAAACGCCCGGGGCAAGCCGGTGATGCTGGATCTCTATGCCGACTGGTGCGTGGCCTGCAAAGAGTTTGAGAAATATACCTTCAGCGATCCGAAGGTGCAGCAGCTCCTGAGCCATGCAGCGCTGCTACAGGCCAACGTTACCGCCAACAGCAAAAAGGATGCGGAACTTCTGCGGCATCTGCAGGTGCTGGGCCTGCCGACGATTCTGTTTTTCGACGCCAGTGGCCAGGAGTTACCTGACCTGCGCGTGACCGGCTTTATGGACGCCGACGCGTTCCAGGGGCATTTGCAGAATCTGCCCCGGTAAACGACACTTTCAGTGACTAAATGAAGGAGACGACCGTGCAACGTGAAGATGTTCTGGGAGAAGCCCTGCAATTACTGGAAATTCGGGGTATCGCCAGCACCACGCTTGAGATGCTGGCCGAACGAGTGGATTATCCGCTGGAAGAACTCCAGCGCTTCTGGCCTGACAAAGAAGCCCTGCTGTATGACGCCCTGCGCTATCTCAGCCAGCAGGTTGACGTCTGGCGTCGTCAGCTGCTGCTCGACGAGACATTAACGCCCCAGCAGAAGCTGCTGGCCCGCTATACGGCGCTGACCGAATGCGTCAGCCAGAACCGCTTTCCCGGCTGCCTGTTTATCGCCGCCTGTACGTTCTATCCAGACCCGACCCACCCTATTCATCAGCTGGCGGAACAGCAAAAGAGCGCGGCAAGAGACTCAACCCACGAACTGCTGAGCCAGCTGGGCATCGACGATCCGGCCATGGTCGCAAAGCAGATGGAGCTGATACTGGAAGGCTGTCTGAGCCGTATGCTGGTCAAACGCAGCCAGGCGGACGTCGACACCGCTCAGCGACTGGCGGAAGATATCCTGCGCTTTGCCGAGTGTCGTCAGGGCGGCGCGCTAACCTGATCGACATTGGTTTTTACGTCATTTGACCGCAAAAAGCCCCGGATTGCCGTAAAGTTAACCAAACGGACGGCATTTCGGGAAATCTCATTGACGACCGTGCTGGTTTACGGTTTAATGCGCCCCGTTGCCCGGATAGCTCAGTCGGTAGAGCAGGGGATTGAAAATCCCCGTGTCCTTGGTTCGATTCCGAGTCCGGGCACCACTAATTTAGAAGAACCCGCCTATGGCGGGTTTTTTGCTTTCTACAAGTGCTGTCAGCAACACTGAAAGCGAAAAGGCCAGCGCTGCCCTGCGCTGACCTGTGGTGTTACAACTTAAAACTCAACCGTTACCTGGTTACCCTTCCGCGTGGCCTTAAAATCGTTAGCCACTTTCCCCTGCTGTATGTCATTAAATGTCTGATAGGGGTCCAGCACACAGCGGTTATTGAGACAGCCGTTAGTCGGCAATACCTCCAGACGAACGCCAATCGTACCGCTTAGCGTTCCGCCTGCTAACGCACCGTTAGCCGCCACCATCAGAACAAAGCTCAGAGCAACCCGTTTCATTCTGTGTGTCCGAAAATGCAGAAACATCAATCAGCTGCCGTAATAAGGGCCTGGCATGCTGTTTTTCTCATTAAGGTTATCGACCAAAATGGCGCTCAGTTTATACCAGGTCGCATATTTATTAAGCAGAAATTAACGCTATTTAAGTATCGCTTAAGTTTCGTTTACCTTTGAGCGGTATCGCCTTAACACCGCACGGCGGGGAAAGTTTCCGCAGCCCGCTATGGTAAAACTCGGTTCATCAGTCACTTAAAGGGAAAAGATGATGCTGAAAGGTAAACGTGCGGTGGTCACCGGTGGTGGGCGTGATTTTGGCCAGGCCGTTGCCGTGTGGCTGGCAAGGGAAGGTGTGGAAGTCAGTCTCTGCGCCCGCAGGCTGGCAGATGCACAGGCGACTGCCGATCTGATTGTCCGGGAAGGCGGTACGGCGCAGGCATACGCGTGCGATCTCTCTGAGCTGGGATCCGTAACGGCCTTTGCCGCACAGCTTTCAGCGCAGGATGCGCCTGTTGATATTCTGATCCTGAGCGCGGCCCAGTGGCTGGAAGGCGGCCTGGAAGCGGAGAGCGCCGAAGATATTTTCAGCACCATCAACTCAGGCCTGACCGGCTCGGTGATCCTGACCCAGGCGCTGCTGCCCGCTCTGCGGCGTTCAACGGGCGCCGATATTATTACACTGGTCTCCGTGTGCGGTATTCCGCAGTTTACGGAGTCCATCGCCCATCCGGCGTTCTTTGCCGCCAAACATGGCATGAGCGGGTTTAGCCAGAATCTGGCACACCATCTCGCAAAAGAGAACATTCGCGTAACCGGGCTGTACCCGCCTGACTTTGAGGTCACCGACCTGGACACACAGCCCTCACCAACGGAGAGAATGGGTGAAAGCCTGCTGAACGCGCGCTCCGTGTGGGAAACGATTCGTTTCGTACTGACTCAGCCACGCAGCTGCCATATCAGCACGATCTATTTTCAGGGGCCAACACGTCAGCCCTGAACGACGATATGGAAAATAATCGGTATTTTGGCTATCTTGGTGATATGAGATATATGAATCCATTATCATCAGGAGTCAAATCATGATGACACGTGAAAAAGCGTCTGATTTTGACGTTATTGCCGTCCCGGCAAATAAGGTCTCCTACCTCAAAACAGAGGACGGACATGCGGATCTCACCCTGTCAGTTCCGGGCTTCTACGATCTTCAGGAAGAGCAGACCGCGCAATACTATGTACTGAAGCGCCCTGGCGGTATCGATGATGCCGTCTTTAAAATTGCGCTGGAAGCCGCTTTCCTGGCCGTCGCCGGACTGAACCAGCTCCCTGACACGGTAAAAGTAAAAGCGACCACGGTAAAGGCTAAGCAAAAGCGTAGCGGAACCACCAATACAGAACGGCTCGAGAAACTCAAAGAGACCATCCTGAATGACAGCGAATGGCTGCCGGCTCAGGAGGTCTCTCGTCGAGGTGGAGCCAGTGCGGGAGTGAAAAATCCCAGCGGATTACCCAATCGCTGGAAGCGGGCCGGGAAGATTTTTGCCATCACATCGGAAGGCAGAGATCTGTATCCGGCCTATGCGCTGGATATCGGTGGGCAGCCCCTGCCGCTGGTGAAAAAAGTCATCGAACTGTTCGGGGAAACTAAAACCCCCTGGTCCCTGGCCTTGTGGTTTGGCACGCTCAACGGCTGGCTGGGGAATAAAAAACCCAAGGACCTTCTGACATCGGCACCTGAGCAGGTACTGGAAGCCGCATTAATGGCGAAGGAAGGTCCTGTGCATGGATAAAAAAATCCGCATACCCGAAGAAAGCGATAACCTTTCGGCCAGGCTGATTGCCTGGCCGATGAGATTTTGCTGACACGATGATGCAGATTAACTTTCCGCAAAATTCAGCAGCGCATCACCGGTAAGGCGATAACGGATCCACTCCGACTGCGGCAGTGCGCCGAGGCTGTCATAGAAATCGATAGCGGGCGTATTCCAGTCCAGCACGCTCCACTCCACGCGCTGACAGCGACGCTGCACCGCCAGCTGTGCGATATACTTCAGAATCGCCTTCCCTGCGCCCTGACCACGAGACTCCGGGGAAACGTAGAGATCTTCCACGTAGATACCGTTGCAGCCAAGCCAGGTCGAATAGCTGGTAAAGAACACCACATAGCCAATCATGACGCCGTTATCTTCGCAGATCAGCGCTTCAGTCACGCTCTCAGCGCCAAAAAGCGTTGCTTTGATCTCTTCCGGGCTGGTCTTTACCTCGTCCCGGGCTTTTTCATAAATGGCCAGATCGACGATCATGGCGAAGATCGCCTCAGCATCTGCGGCTACGGCCTGACGAATCGTAATACTCATAAATTCCTGTCTCGTGACAAATTGAATGCGACAAGCATAATCGCTATTCTTCGATGAATTAAGTGCAATAACATCAACAGAAGATGAATTCTATGCATCCGGTTTTAAGGCGACTCGATCTGAACCTGCTTCCCGTCTTCGATGCGGTTTTCCGCCACGGATCGGTCAGACTGGCGGCGGAAGAGCTCGCCATGAGCACATCCGCGCTCAGCCACGCGCTTGCCCGGCTACGCATGTTTTTAAACGACCCGTTATTTTACCGGGAAGGTCACCATATGCGCCCGAGCGTCTATGCCAGCCAGCTGGCCCCGGAGATCGCGGCCACGCTGGAAAGCCTTAATCGTCAGCTGTCGCCGCAGCCACGCTTTGTGCCACAAACCAGCGATATCTGTTTCAATATTGCGATCACCGACTACACCGCGTTCAGCGTCTTCCCTACACTCATGCGCGATCTTCAGCACACCGCGCCGAACCTGCGCTTTGACCTGCAGTATCTGCCGCACAACCCGGCATTAAAGGAGCTGCTGGCCGGTGAAGTCGATCTGGCGCTGGGCTTTAGCGCACCGGAAGATGAGCCCTACGCGGAACTCAGAGAGACGGACTGGTTTCAGGATGAGTACGTTGTTATCAGCAACCCCGACAGAACGCGTTTAACGTTTGAGGACTATCTTGCCGCCAGGCATCTGGTCGTCACGCCGTGGAACGAGAAAAAAGGCGTGATTGATTTGTTGCTGGAGCGTCAGGGACATCAGCGCCATGTGACTATTAAAACGCCGTCCATGCTGGGCGGGCCTTTTATCGTCGCGGAAAGTGAGCTGCTGATGACTATCCCGCGCTATGCCGCGAAAATATTCAAACCCGCAGTGCCTGTGGCTATCTTCGAGATGCCTTTTAGCGTGCCGCCCTACTGCGTAAAGATGTACTCTCACCGCCGTAGCGGTAAAAAAGAGGCGGCTGACTGGCTGCAGAACCGGCTTTCAGCCCTGGCAGCAACCTTTCCCGTTTGTGAACGTTGAGGTAAGAGATGAGTAAAACCCACGCAGAGATCAGTAAGTTTCTTAGCTATGTGCTGCGCCATCAGCCTGAGTCTATTGGCCTGGCGCTGGACAGCGAAGGCTGGGCGAATATCGATACGCTGATCGCCTGCGCGGCCACGGACAACCGGCAGCTCGACAGAACGCTGATTGAAGCCGTCGTCGAAAGCAGCGATAAAAAGCGTTTTGCTATCTCGCCAGATGGCCTGTCTATCCGCGCCGTTCAGGGACACTCCTCCGCCCAGGTGGATATCGGCTATCAGGAGAAAACGCCCCCTGCCGTGCTCTATCACGGTACGGCGACACGTTTTATTGCATCTATTCAGGAACAGGGACTGATCGCCGGGTCGCGCCAGTATGTACACCTGTCTGCAGAAGAGACGACGGCAATCAGCGTCGGACAGCGCCACGGCAAACCGGTGGTACTGAAGATTGATGCCCGCGCCATGCACGACCGGGGTTTTATCTTCCACCAAGCGGATAATGGGGTCTGGCTAACGAAAGCGGTGCCGGTGGAGTTTATTGGGTTTTGAAGGGCTGGCGGCGCGGTCTAATGCATTTTGGGTAAGCATGTCGGAGGTAATACAGTCGCAGCTATTCTTCATTAGCCACAATCTAATAATATCCTCATGAACTTTATAAGTTCTTCTTCTTTTTTTTGAGTTTCTGCTGGCTCTATCAACACATTCATAACTTGCTGATCTAAAACCAAATCATAAATATCAATATCCAACCAACCTCTTGACCAAAAATCAATCCCTGCTACTTTATCAGGCCCTTCAATCACAACCCTTTCCAGATAGCCAAAATCCCCATCTGGATATGAGCTATAAGTTAATTTATAGTTACTTAGCTTATGGCTAAAATGATTTTTAAAATGACTCACATCCATTTTTAACACCTCTATTTACAAGCAATAGCACTAATATTGCTGGCGTTTGAAGTTTCGGCCACCATCGCACTTTCCATGCGCGTGCAGGCGTCGTTGCTCTTTCTCTTTGTTAAAGATCGGGTCGATACTGCCGTTGGCATGGTCCGTATCACGACTCAGTGTACTCACATCCTGCTGCTGATGTGCGACGTCACGAACAATTATTGTTCCGTCTGCCACCGCCGACTGCGTGGTGCCTTCCGCGTTACCGCTGCCGCCCAGACCGGTCAGCAGCGTGCTCGCCATATTGCCAATCACGTTTCCGGCAATCCCTCCGGACGTGCTGAACCCGCCGCCCTGATGCTCGACCTTGTACTCTGCTTTATTGTTGATATCCGCCCCGCCAATGGCCATATCTTTACCGGCGGCAAGTGTGACGTCACCATCACGGCTGGGAATGCATCGTTTTATTGTCGAGTCTGGTAACTAACTGAGTGAACACCATTAAGTAATGGGTAGTTACACAGAATTAGGGACGGGATCGTGGATTAAGCCATTTCCGGTCACGCTGAACGATACCGGCGATTTGCTCGTGATCAAGTGCGATCGCTATGATTGTCTGATTCACCGTAAATAACTGTTTAAATGTAAAAATCCCGGCTCAGAGGCCGGGATTTTTTACTTTTCTAATGGTTCAAGATCAAGAAGATGATTTTTTGCTTTTTCAATAAGCGCTAAAAACTCATCATACTTAAACTCCATTACATTATTATCATCTGGATAAATAATAATGTTTACTGAATTTTTGTCCTCGGATAACGATATTTCGCCCCATTGAACCCTATTAAATGAAAGTTCAACATAAAGATCATCTCTATCCATTGAACCCCCTACACTGTATTGCAACATTGGGTTAACCCTCGTTATTTAGTTGGCGGTTCACGGAACCCTATCATTTTAGAACCATCAGGAGCTGTAGCTTCGACAACCGTGGCTTTTTGCTTATTCTGGAAAACAACTCTGGTTTCAATTTTAGTATTGAGGTTATTCAAAATTTCGTTAACTATAGTTTGTGCTTCCTGGTTCAAGACAGAGGTTTTCTGGCTGGAATACGAATATATAGAACCTTCTCGGCCTCCATGTTTTTGCAACACCCGTCCAGCATCTGTTAATCCATTTCGATTTGGTGATGCAGCTGCCTGATCTAACTTATCCTTAGAAGGAATATTTGAAGACGCATTATTCCGCGCATTCTCCTCATCCTGAGGTTCCCAGCCGCCCGGCGTTCCCGAGCCTGCTCCGTCTTCTCTGCATCCGTCAGATTTACTCCACCATTTTCCGCTGAGTCATTGCCAGAACCATATTTATACTGCAAGAAAATCAGATAGTTACCGATGCCATCACCGTTACCCATCATTTCCAGGGTAATAAGATGATCCAGTTCATCGGAGATCATCTTGTCAGCAACGTCCTTGATAACCGCACCGGCAAGAACCACTATTCCGGCTTTCGCACCGATCTCCAGCAATTGCTCCGCAACCTTATTCCTGCACAGCGAGAGAACGGCAAAACCACGCACAATCAGCTCCAGATTGTTATTCTCAACATCAAATCAGTTTAAAAAGGCATGATTTATCTCGCCTTTTATTTCATTATCCCAGGAGTGAATAAGTGCAATAAAGGCTTTCACTGTGTAAAATCCATTTAAAAAGTGGATAATCTGACTAAACATACAGATAATCAATGAACTAACTGATAAAAAAATCTACCTCAGAAATTTAATTTAAAAAAGATAAAAATGCCAAGGTAATTTAAACACCCAAGATATTTACCCTTTCCTATATATCCTGCTATATACTCTCTTCACAGGGAAGAAGAGCAATTACATCATTGACAATGCCTTTTTTGAAAACTGTTTTTTTTACTGTCTTACCATAGTCCAAAGTATAAACCAAATACTCTTTATCCTCACCATGTTTAGAATAGTAAAAAAGATAGAATCCGGCATCCAATATTTCAAGAGGGCTTAATAACACACCCAATGGTTCTGAATCAGACAATTCAAAACCAATGGAATCAGTATCAAGAAGCAATCCATGAGAATGAGCCAATTGAGTTATTAAATCGGTAATATTTTCAGACAAATCCTTTTCAACATTGCCATTGAGATGGATATCTTCCTGACTATCTTTTAAGTAACCTAAAGCCATACCTAATGTATAGTTAGAACCTTTTGAAGGATATGCTTCATCCTCAATAAAAAAATTGAACAACCCATACTTCCAATGTCCTTCATCTGTTTTTTCTAAAATCTCATAAAAAACAGCAAATTCATAAGGATTTCCATAGATCATTTTTCTTCTCCTTCAACTCTCTAACCTCTTTATTAAAACCACCTAACTCTCTATTTCCTAATGCATTTTTACCGTCACCAGAACTTCCACTCCAATGATAAGTACCAGAGCCATCTTTACTAGTATTAAAGAACCTATGTATATTACCATCACTATCAATTGACAACCTTACCTTGGGATCTGTGGTGGTGTAAGCATCCCAGTAATCCACACCATTCACTTTTAGAGATCTTCGGACATACTGATTATGTCCCTGAGGAGATCACCATGCTAAAGCCCGATTTACCGAGCACCAGATTATCGCCGTCCCGAAATCAGCCAAAGCTGGCCGCCCCCTTCCCTTCCCAGCCGTAATTTTGACGTTGCCATCACGGCTAGAATGCATCGTTTTATTGTTGTGTTCAGTGAACGCCTGGACGATCACCTTTAACGAATGGGCAATTTCACAGATTTAGGCGCAGACTCCTGAGAACATTAAGCACTCTGAACACACTCTCACCATGTCAGTCACTTCAATAAAAAACAAGGAGTTGCAAACCCACATTCTTTATCAATTATGTAAGCACCACCATCCCATCGATACGCAACAAGACTATCATCCTGATTTAAAGTGATATTGGTGAATGGGCTACCTTCACTATCAAAGTCACTCGCAATTTGCCAAATAAGATCCTCATTCTTACTCAATCGATACACATTCCGAGCACATTCCATTCCCCCATAAATATGCCCCATCCCTAACCGGTCAAGGACAACAATTCGACCACCATCATTAAGATGTATTTCATTTAATATTTTATCCACCATAACCCTCACATTACTAAAATGGCTTAGGAGTGCCAAAGCTATTTGTTGGTATTTGTTGTAAAAGTTGATACTGAGTACCACCTTTTTGTAATGCGCCAAACTCAGGCTGAGCAGCGACTTTACCAACTTGCATTTTTGTTCCAGCCGGAACAATAACTTCCGCTATTTGAGTTGGTATTTTTGGTAGCCCTAAATGCTGTTGAATTTGCACAGGATTCATACCAGAAATTTCATTTGCACGAACTAAAAATGCACCTGTAGGGTTTTCAGACGTAGAAACCCGAACAAAAGCAAGATCTGTTGCCGTCGTAAAAGTTCTAACCTGAGTTGCTGAATCGTAAGGTGCATTCCAGCCCTTACTTATAAATGGCGCATTCGCTTCAGCCGCACTTATCGATTTAACATTATAAATGGAAGCTGTCGGTATTTTACCAAATCCCGAGCCACCTGGTGCAATATCTATGATTGAGGTCGGAGAGGTTTTAGATATTTCCGATGAATTTTGCCCAGGTTTCGGAAGACTCCCTGCCCCCAGTGCACCATACGCAAAATTCGTTGCCCCTTCCGCAAGCGTCTTCTCCAGTGCTATTCGCAGCCAGTCACAATTGCCATTACAATGAGCCAGAATTTTGACGATGAAGACACCAGACCATCAACAGTTGTCTGCTCACTATTACGAGCATTCTCCTCATCCTGAGGTTCCCAGCCGCCCGGCGTTTCCGATCCTGCGCCACCGTACTCAGCCTTCTCCGCATCCGTCAGGTTAACACCGGCATTCGGGCCGCCGGGCTGTTCTGCATCATCTGCAGAGCAGGCAAGTCCGATCCCTGCTCGGTTTTATGCAAACTGGGGTAGCGTTTTAGGATGGGTATTTCACTGATATATATCTCATTATTGAATGATATATTTTTCAGGTTGTAGCCGGTCAACTTATCTGTTTCTTGAGCATGTTTCAATGCCTCATAATCTTCTTCTAATTGCCCAATGTCCAGCTGACTCGGCTCATTATAAGGATCATAAATACATTTGAATGGCACATTCCAATAAAAATCGGAATCTAATTGAACGCTATCTATACCACGCTGTTTCATGTCGCTGAATATAGTAGCGATGGCCGCTTCAAGTAAATCGAGATCCACTTGCATACTTACCCCTTACCGTTTCTGATTTTATTTATATTTTCTTGGGAAGTCTTAATTTCGTGCTCAAGATGATGAACCCTTCCATCTATAACCCCTGCCTTACTGCATCGCTTGGCGCATTCTTAAGATGCCCCTGATTATCAAACGAATTAGGATTACGCTTATATTCAGCTAATTTATCCTCATGAGTCTTCATTTGGTCTTCCAGAGGTTTGATAGACCTTCTATCTGAAGTACTTAATTCTTTATCGCGGGCATTTTATTCATCCTGAGGTTCCCAGCCGCCTGGCATCCCCGAACCAGCGCCACCGCACTCAGCCTTCTCGGCATCTGTCAGATCCTTACCTGCATTCGGTTTCGACTCAGCATCTTCGCTGTCCCCACCAAATATTTCTCCAATGACCGCAACCAGGCCTATACCTGCACCTCTACCGATCATACCGCCGCCAAGACTGCTGCTCCCACCGCCACCGATAATATCGAGTCCCTGCTTACAGGTTACAGGAGAACAACCGCTCATTGAGTTATTCTCAACTTATATTCACTGAGCTAAAAGCAAAATCCTTTCTGCATCTTTCGCCATAGTCAGGACACTTCCCCATTCATTCTTATCAAGATATTCTTCATCCGACAGTCCTGTTCCATACTTATCAAAAACTGTGTCTAATGCCCTTATTAGACTAGCTATGGCATTCGCTTCATTTTCTCCTGTTAATATCCAGCCAATCATTAAGTTGGGAGCTTTAGCCAAATCTGTATCATCGTACAGAAAATGGATTGCATAATCCAATTCATCATATCCCCCACCAGGGCGATTACCCCGTACCCATGACTGATACTGATATTCCCTATCGCTCAACGCGTGAAGATACTCAATAAGCTCTCCACGCATATCTGGATATTTTAATTGGGAGAGTTCCAATTTTTCCATTTTTTATACTCACTTAAAGGAATGTGCGCATTTTCTGCGTTATCTGCTATAGAACCCTGTATAGATTTACCATCCCGGCCTATAACTTTACCGTTATTACGAACAATAACATGATCAACTTGTTGGGTTGGCTGACTGATGTTTGGATTTCCTTGATCAATCCTAACACCATTCCCTTTATTGTTTGGATCTTGCCATCTAAAACCGACGCCTTTTTTATTTTCGGTAGCGTTTCCCCAGCCTGAAGGAAACTTATTCGAAACAGAGTCAGGAACTCGCCATGCTACGTCTGTAGCATTTTTCCCTGCTTGAGTCAGGTTATTCCCCACAACTTTCCCAGCCTGAGATGTGGCTGCCACAATCAGCCCGATGTTAAATCCAGTACTGGTTAATTCAACCACTCCCGGTGAAACACCCAACTTATCAGCTATATAACCAATTTTCCATGCATCATAGGCTTTCTGACTATCAGCAATCTGATCTGCCTGACCATATTCAAAACCCTGATATTTGACTTTTACTTCTTCCGGTACTTTATTCCAATAAAGCGGATCCTGAAGTTCGGTAGTCAGCAATTCATAGTTTTTGAGGAGTTGCTGTTCCTGCTGATATTTTTCACCTTCCTGAGCCAGGGCAAAATTCTTCTCGTACTCAGCCGAACCAACCGGATACTCCGCATAACATTTGATTAGCGCGCAGGATGCTGCTTCCAGTTTTTGTCGGTCATGCGCTGCATCTGTCAGATTGCTAATGATTTCCTTTTCATTTTTATTGCTCAGCCGATTATTCTCAACAGTAGTCTTCCCGGCCTGCGCTCCTTCCACCGCGCTTGCACCGCTGTCACCCACCAGGCCACCGACCAGGCCTGAAGCCAGCGTCGCCAGCGCTGAGACCGTCTGCTTCTCCTCTTCGCTCAGCTTATCGACCGTTTTGCCCCAGGCATCCAGCGCTATCATGCCCGCCAGTTCGCCCGTGGCGGCGCCTGCTGCCGCTGTCCCTGCATCTTTTCCGCTGGCGGCGGCCAGCGCGGCATTCACCACCGCGTGCGCCAGGACTCTTCCTGCGCGGTCTTTTTCAGGAATAGCTTTCGCTATCTCATTGGCGATATACGGGGCTGCAGCTCCCGCCAGGGCACCTTTGATATCTCCGCCCGCGATGGCCTGTATCGCGGCCGTAGCGGCGGTGATAGCCCGCTGATACTGCCCGCCTGTTCCCTGCTCGGTTTTTGCAAACGCATCATTGTAGAACGTCTGATACATCTGCCCGCTGATGGCCTCTTCCGTGACCGCCTTTTTATCCTTTTCCAGCGCCTTAATGGCGGCAGCACGGTCGTCTGCCGTCGCCGTTTTCATCTGCTTGCCGGCACTTTCCGTGGCCCTGATTTTCGCGTCCGTGCGCACGATATCCGACACCTGACGACCGATCTCACCAATAAGCTGTGCGGTCTGCAGACGTCGTTGCTCTTTCTCTTTGTTAAAGATCGGGTCGATACTGCCGTTGGCATGGTCCGTATCACGACTCAGTGTACTCACATCCTGCTGCTGATGTGCGACGTCACGAACAATTATTGTTCCGTCTGCCACCGCCGACTGCGTGGTGCCTTCCGCATTACCGCTACCGCCCAGGCCGGTCAGCAGCGTGCTCGCCATATTGCCAATCACATTCGCGGCAATCCCTCCGGACGTGCAGCACTACAACCCACCACCCGCTGCGAGTTCTACAGCCGGGCCGTTCATCAGGCGATATTTTTTTACGTGGCGAGTGGATAGAACAAGCGGGATTTATTGACGGGATGCCGCTAAAGATACGGGTAATGCCGGACTGCATCATTACCACCACTCAGTACACCCGCGAGCTGTACGGCTGCGCCGAAGGGCCTGACGTGGCTTACATCCACCAGCCGAAGATGAAGCAGTGGCAGGAAAAGTTTCCGAGGGCGCTGAATGACACCGGTAATCTGTCGGTGTACAGGTGTGGGAACAGGCATTTTGCCTGAGGTTGGCAGTACGATCCCGACGCTGGAGCCGGGATCTTTACTCAGGATGGGATTTTAGCCAGTAATTCGTTTACTTTTTCAGTATCTTCAGGGTGTAACTGAACATATTTTTCACAGGCCAGACGGACATATTTAAAGCCTACAACTTCAGGAACGATAATTTCTCCGTCCCACACCCCAAACATTATTCCTTCAAAATGGCATTCGGGATCAGGGTCTTCAAAATCAGGGAATGAACAATATGTTTCATTAACACCACAACCTATCATATTTATAAGATATGGTAACATCCATATGAATTTCCCCTGTAAATTCATTGAATTAAAATAATCCCGGACAATCCATTCAGGATCGTTTTCATAATCTGTGCTTTCAAAAATATATTCGTTCATCACTTGGTCACCGGGTGAAAATTTTCTACCATTCTTGTTTTTTTATCCAAATAAACTTGGAATTTTATCCCACCGGCCGTTGCCGTATATTCTCGCTGCCCAGCTGCAATAGCTGCCTTGTAACCGCTACTTGCAGCTTGTTGCCCCAAGTCTAATATTTTTTGGTCAGTAAAAATCTTAGGGTCATAGATTTTTTTGGTAAATATCGTATCCTTATAACCTGTAACATTACCGGCACGATCGTAAGAGGGTATTCTATATTGAACCTCAGTAATCCCCTTCACGTTACTTTGACTTTCACCAACAATTTTCACACTTTTCTCACTTACTGTTGAATAGAAAGCATCAGCATTATGACCACCGCTCAGGCTTTGCTGTTATAGCTGTTGCTGTCCTGCAGGCTGCTGAGCGTAAGGTCACACCCGATATCTGCCATCACCTTTTCGCCATTGACCTGCGCGCCCTGCAGCAGAGCGTCACGGCCGCTGGTCAGGCTGACGTTGCTCCCCGCATCCAGCGTGGTCTCATTCCACGCCGTGCCGTTCCCTTTCTCACCGCCTTTGCCCGCATTGGCGCTGGCGGAGACCGTAAACCCGGCGCCATTTGGCCCGGCAGTAATGCCCACGCCCAACGAGCCGCATTGAGAGTGATATCTTTCCCGGCCTTCACCTGGCTGCCTGATAGCAAGAGTGGTAAATGGGAGCCGGGTCGCATAACCACCAATTTGTTTATTTCTTGTTCTGAAATGCTTGTGTGAGACCTTATGAGAGTTCAAAATACACCCCAGTAAGGATGCAAAATAGAATTTCAGTGATAAGCGAAAGCATTCATTATCAGAGGATATCTGGATGAGTTTTTCTGCCCGGTTTCTGCAACTACGAAAGGAAAATGGCCTGACCCAGCCGCAGATGGCTGAGAAGACGGGTATCCATATAAGTCAGGTCCGTCGTTATGAATCAGGTGAAGCACTGCCCTCAATGGATATCCTTAAGCGCATCGCTGTTGCTTTTAGTGTGACCACCGACTGGCTGGTATTTGAAGAAGGCGAGCGGGAACCGCAGGATGAGTTAAAGCTGAAGTTTGAAGCGATTAAGCAGATGGATGAAGATGAACAGAAGGCTGTTCTCTCCATTCTGGATGCGATGATTTTAAAAGATCAGGCCAAAAAGCTGATTGGTCGGGCCTGATTAAGCGCGGCTATACCGTGTTGCGAGCACGATATAGCCGCTAACCACAACTAACTATCCAGGAGTTAATTATGGCTGAGCGCAATTCTAAGCCAGAAGTTGCCACAACTAAAGCAACACAGCCCCTTGCCCGCTGCGAGTTTTACGATCGCATCCGACATAACTTCATTCCACTGCAGGGCGAATGGCTTTCACAGGCTGGCTTTACGCCAGGTATGCCCGTCAAAATCCGGGTGATGCCGGACTGTATTGTGATCACTACTCAGAACACCCGCGAACTGTGGGGCTGTGCGGAAGGGCTGAGCGTCGCCAAATTCAGCAAACGGAAGATGAACCAGTGGATCAAAGCCTTTCCCGGCGCGATTAACGATACCGGCGATGTGCCGGTGGTGAAGCGTGGTGATAATCATTTTATCTAAGACCTGATAATAAACTCCCGATCTTTGAACGGGAGTTTATCGTTAATGCTTATCGGCTAAATCAAGAGCTACTGCCAACTCTAGTTTATCCAATCTACCTTTCAACTGCTTTGAGTAGTCAGCAACTGACATGTCAAAATGCTCATTAACTTGATTATCACTTTTGGATAATTCGAAGCCAACAATTAGAATGCCATTAATTAACACCCTGTATATATCCTCACCCTGTTCTGGAGTATGAGCCAGAACATAGACTGAGTTGATATGTCCATATTTATCATTTAGGAAACCGGTTATTACTTTATTGCCCCTAATAAAAGACCCTGAGTTTATTAACTCATCCCTCTTGATGTTTTCAGTACGAGAGCCTGTCAGTTTCATTTTATTCTTCCTGGAGTAGCTGTGTTCAAATTCCCATGTTTATCAGTAAGTATGGTCATAACCGAAGTGGGTTGATGATTGCTAAACTTATCTGTCCCTATTGGACTCCCCAGATCAACCTCTCTGATGTAACGTTCTCCTTTAGCACTGGAAAGTGTCCCAGCAATTGGGGATTTTACTACCTGAGAACTTTGCAATAATGTTTTAAGTTCGGATTGAGAAATAGTAAATTGGCTTTTACCTGGCCTCCCAGAATAATGATCATGCACAACATAATTCCATCCAGCGCCACTTGCTTGACTACCACTCATTAAATTAATGCGTGATTGAGTGATTCCATAAATATTTGATACTGTATCTGCGTTTTTTGTAACTGATGAGCCATTACTGCTTTTACCTATCCCAGCAGCTATTCCCGCCGCATTAGATATCGCCGCATTTCCAAAAATGTTCGCAAGTTCAGTCGTTGTGTCTTCTGAACCACCAAACATTTTTGCACGATAAACCAATGTATTGATTGAGCCATCAAAGTTTGACGAGGCTCCACGCAGGTTTTTCCACTCCAGCTTTTCAGCCGCCTTGAGCGAATCAATTCCGTCTTTTCGTATTTTAGCTGTTAATTCATCGTTCCTGGCAGCAATACCAGCTTTCCATTGTTTGGATCCCCGTCAGCTCCTGGACAGAGTCGTAATTGCTCTTCATTTTGTCGCGGCTGTAGCTGATATTGACGCCAGGTCCGCCGCCTGCGCCAAAGGTGTAACTCAGCCCACCGCTCAGGCTCTGGTGGGATATATCAGCATCCGTCACGAAGTACGCAGCGATGCCGGCACAGCCTGATACAGTCGCTGCGCGGGTCTGAGGCTGAAGGGAGACTGGCTGGAAGAGGCGGGATTTACGATCGATACGCCGGTTGAAGTCCGGGTGCTGCCGGGTTGCCTGATCCTGACCGCGCAGGAACCACAGCCGGAGACGGCAGAACCGGAAGTGCTGACGCAGTTACGCCAGGCCTGCAAAAAACTCTCCGCACGCAAGCAACGGCAGATTGCGGAGTTTATCCAGGTGATTGCCACGCCGCACAATCGGCCACCACTACCGGACAGGGTGGATCTGCAGGCGGCGAACAAACGTAAGTAACTGGTTAAAAAGTTAAAATCCCAGCCGCACTGGCTGGGATTTTATGTATTGGAGCGTAATATTAGTTCAACAGCTCAATATCATCTGGATAAACAGTCAAAACATCTAACGTCTCACCATTAGCATCAATAAACTCTACTTCATAGCCCAATGTAGGTTCTGTATATACCATAACAACAGCCCCCTTACATCCTGCAGCTATAGAGCCAGATAACATCTTTGTGGACTTAACGACGTCATATTCTTTAATCATAATATTAGCACCCGTTATTTCTTGGCCGGAATAGCTGTCACAAGTCTAACGACTCCATCATTATTCTTAATCCAACCGAATTTCACATCTATTGTTCTTCCGTTAGCACCAGTGATAGATATTACCTGGTCATATTTGACGCCGTGCTGAGTTTCTGCTGTTTTCACAGCTTTGCCTGGTTCAAAGACAATTTGTTTTGCGAGATCGCTTGAATTCCCTTTGTTAAAGCCGAGGGCTTTGTCAAACCATTCAGCCTTGCTTCCACCAACTGGATGATCTTTTGCTAACAGGTAATTAGCTAATTTATTATCAACACTAGTTTGCGTCTCTGGTGCGTTTTTTAATCCATTCTTGGCCGCATTTTCTCCAGTATTAGTCTTATTTTTCCCAATCCCAGCAGCTATTCCCGCTGCGCTTGTCCCTGCCACCTGAGCCAGCGAGTTGATCGCAAGCTGCTTCGCTTCGGATGAATCTCCGGACATCAATGCGTTATGAATCGCCGCGTTTCTGTCTGCCTCAAGCTGGATCGTCGTCACCTGAAGGACTGAAAGTTCATCCTGATCTTCCCGACTCAGACCACCATCAGCACGCGCCTTTTCCAGCAGCTCATTGATACGATTAGCATAATCAGCCTGCAACTGGCCAACTTCATTCGCTTTATCGACACAGTCCTGAGCCCCCGAGCAGTTCACAACGCTTTCATGCTGCTCAGCATTTATTTTCTTATATTTTTCAACAACAGCGCTACAGGCATCCCCCTGGCACTGGGTCATTTCTCTGGCCCGGTCCTGGTTTTGTTTGACGCTAAGAGAGTTATTCTCAACAGTAGTCTTCCCGGCCTGCGCCCCTTCCACCACGCTTGCACCGCTGTCACCCACCAGGCCACCGGCCAGGCCTGAAGCCAGCGTCGCCAGCGCGGAGACCGTTTGTTTTTCCTCTTCACTCAACTGGTCGGGCGTTTTGTCCCAGGCGGCAAGGGCGATCATGCCCGCCAGTTCGCCCGTGGCGGCGCCTGCTGCCGCTGTTCCTGCATCTTTTCCGCTGGCGGCGGCCAGCGCGGCATTCACCACCGCGTGCGCCAGGACTCTTCCTGCGTGGTCTTTTTCAGGAATAGCTTTCGCTATCTCATTGGCGATATACGGGGCTGCAGCTCCCGCCAGGGCACCTTTGATATCTCCGCCCGCGATGGCCTGTATCGCTGCCGTGGCGGCGGTGATAGCCCGCTGATACTGCCCGCCTGTTCCCTGCTCGGTTTTTGCAAACGCATCATTGTAGAACGTCTGATACATCTGCCCGCTGATGGCCTCTTCCGTGACCGCCTTTTTATCCTTTTCCAGCGCCTTAATGGCGGCAGCACGGTCGTCTGCCGTCGCCGTTTTCATCTGCTTGCCGGCACTTTCCGTGGCCCTGATTTTCGCGTCCGTGCGCACGATATCCGACACCTGACGACCGATCTCACCAATAAGCTGTGCGGTCTGCAGGCGTCGTTGCTCTTTCTCTTTGTTAAAGATCGGGTCGATACTGCCGTTGGCATGGTCAGTATCACGACTCAGTGTACTCACATCCTGCTGCTGATGTGCGACGTCGCGAACAATTATTGTTCCGTCTGCCACCGCCGACTGCGTGGTGCCTTCCGCGTTACCGCTGCCGCCCAGACCGGTCAGCAGCGTGCTCGCCATATTGCCAATCACGTTTCCGGCAATGCCCCCGGACGTGCTGAACCCGCCGCCCTGATGCTCGACCTTGTACTCCGCTTTATTGTTGATATCCGTAAAGCCCAGCGTCCCGGTCTCAAGGCGGTTTTTATCCGCCTCTGCCCGGCTGGCAATCACCGCCCCGTCCAGCTGGGTATGGTTGCCGACGGCGACATCAAACCCGCCCTTGCCCGCGAAGATCCCCGTCTGCTCCTGGACAGAGTCGTAATTGCTCTTCATTTTGTCGCGGCTGTAGCTGATATTGACGCCGGGTCCGCCGCCTGCGCCAAAGGTGTAACTCAGCCCGCCGCTCAGGCTCTGCTGTTTGCTGTCATAGTTATTGCTGTCCTGCAGGCTGCTGAGCGTAAGGTCACGCCCGATATCAGCCGTGACCTTCTCGCCATTGACCTGCGCGCTCTGCAGCAGAGCGTCACGGCCGCTGGTCAGGCTGACGTTGCTCCCCGCATCCAGCGTGGTCTCATTCCACGTCGTGCCGTTCCCTTTCTCACCGCCTTTGCCCGCATTGGCGCTGGCGGAGACCGTAAACCCGGCGCCGTTTGGTCCGGCAGTAATACCCACGCCCAGCGAGCCGCCTTTGCTGGAATTGCTGCCGGTGGTGAACTGCGTGTTTGCCGCGCCGCCCAGGCTGATATCGCGAGCCGCATCGAGAGTGATATCTTTCCCGGCCTTCACCTGGCTGCCTGATACCGCAATATCGCCGCTGTTAGCCGAATTTCCCCGGCCATTTGCCGCCACGCTGAGATCGTTCCCCGCGTTCAGCGTGCTGCCGATGGCCGTGTCCTGCTCTGAGTGGGACGTGGATTTGGATGACTGCCCACCGAGGGAGACCATAACCCCGAATGCGCCATTTTTGGTCATATCACTGCCGTTGGCGGCTTCTGCCAGGCGACTCGCCTGACCGGCCTGAATCCCGGACAGTACCGCTTTGGTGGCCTGCAGTGAGGCCAGTCGCCCGTCACTCTGCTCTTTCGCTTCGATTGCCGTAGAGACCGCGGTATTGACTACGTCCCCGACCGCGCCGGAGAGCGCCACGGTCAGGCCGCTGCTCTTCTGCTCAAACGTCTGGTCACTGGTCCGTTTATCATGGCCCGATTCGATCACGACGCTGTCCCCGGTCAGGCTGAGATCTTTCTTCGCCACCAGATCGGCACCGCCAATATGCACCTGTTCCCCCGCGTTAAGCGTGACGCTCCCGCCGTTGCTGCCGACGGTGCTCATGCTCTGACTCTGGGTGGTGCCTTTCTCCTTAAGGTCCTGTTTGGTTTTACTGGTGCCGATGGTGAAGCCGATTCCCCCTGACCCCATCAGCCCGCTCTTTTTCTTCTCTTTAAGATTCCAGCTCGAGTCAGTATTGGTGGCCGCCTGAATATCAATGCTGCGGTCCGCACTCAGCGCAACATCGCCATCGCCGACCACCGCTGAGCCTTTTACCAGCAGGTCGTTACCGGATCTTACCGTCACGTTATCACCGCTCAGCAACGAACCGGTTTCCCGGGTGCTCTGCTGTTCCGCGATGGTGTGCGTGGTGGTTTTTTTCAGGAAGCCTTTTTTAGTTTTGGTCTCTTCTTTGAAGTAGTAATCACTTTCGGTGGCAGTGGTGAGATTGACATCACGTCCGGCCTGAACGCCAATATCCCCTTTCGCCGTCACCTGTGCGGCCTGGGCATTCATATCGCGCCCGGCGATAATCACCGTATCGGTGCCGCTGGCGATCTCCGTTCCCTGCTGGCGGACGTGCTCGTTGATCACTGTTTTTTTACTGGCTTTGTAGCTGTCGGCCTGTCGTGTTGCCAGAGCATCCAGATTGATGTCGCGTCCGGCCTGTAGTTCAACGCTTTTCTCTGCCACCATTCCAGCGGCCTGCGCCCTAATATCCTGTCCGGCTTCAAGCACCAGATTACCGCCAGCGCTGAGCGTGCTGCCCTGATAAGAGGCTGACGCTCGAGTGGTTTTGGATTTTCCCTCGCTGAGATTCCGGGTGCTCTCTATATTGTTCGCGTTGAGCGCAATATCACCCCAAGCCTTCATCAGCATGCCACCGCCCGAGGTCAGACTGGCGCCGCCTATGGTGATGTTTTTCCCGGCATCCAGCGATAGTGTATCCTGCGCAGTAATACTGGCAATATTGCCAGACTTAGTATCGGTAATGCTTAAGGCACGGCCCTTGCTTTTATCATCCAGGGAGAAAGTCGCGGACTGAGTGATGTTATTGATGCTGCCATCTAAGCTCTCTAGTACCACCGCTTTACCGCTGATAGCAGAGCTGATGTTGCTAATATCGCCGATGGAACTGAGGTCAAGATTGCCTCCCGCTTTAATCAACGAATCACCGCTGTTATTTATAAACTCTCGGCTCTCAAGGCTCAGGTCATTTTTGGCCAGCAGCGAGCTCCCGCTGTTGGTGATATTACCGCCCTTGAGGCTGATGTCATTCCCGGCGATCACGCTGCCGCTGTTGATGGTGGCATCTTTTGGCGATAGATACAGTTTTGGGATCATCACCATTTCGCCACCGATGTTCGCGATTTCCCACCACAGGATACTGTGGTCCAGACCCGCAATCTGATCGGCAGTGAGCGACACACCAAGCTGAAGCCCCAGAGATTGCTGCAGGCTGGCGGCGTTGTCGATCAGGTAGCGCATCTGATCCAGCTCGGAACCTATCCCGTTAAGGTAACGATGACCTGTCTGGTTAAGAAGCGTATTACTGACATAACGCGTATCGAACGCCGCATCACCAAGGAAACGGTAATCGTATTCTGGTTTCAGGTTAATGCGATCCAGCATATAAGCGGAACCAAGGAACAACTTCTCGTCGGTATATTCCGGATTAATCTCCCGTGGCACCACCATTTCAGGCGACGATATCGCAGGCCCAGAAATAGCCAAAGGGGGCGTAACAGGCTTAATGCTATCTGGTAACCCGGATGCTGTCTGGTCCCCGGGCGTTGCGGAAGGGGTGACTCCATTCGGCAGAGTCGACGCATTAAAACCGGGTGCAGAAGCCGATGGCGACAGCCCCAGCAGCTTGTTCAGGTCTCCAAACAGAGCCGGATCTAGATCACCCAGCCCGTCGAGTTTTGGATTGATGGTAATGAGGTAGGGGCTTTTCGGATTATCCGACACCACGAAGTAGCCGTTATTCCCCATCGGCAGGGGGTAAGCGCTGGTATCAACGGTTTTCCCCTGGTACTGCCCGGTAGTGCTACCTTTAACCGGATTCAATTCGGCAGTCGTGATGCCCGTATCCGCCAGCGTATTAAGCTTACCAAGGCTGGCGTTGCCTTGTTGGTTACTATGGATTGCGCTGATCGAAACACCTGCAGCACTGCCGCTGTCCAGCGACCCGCCGCCGTTGATTTGCTGCAATGCATTTTGCAGTTGATCGTTCCACTGTGGTGAGCTAACGGCACCAGCACTATTCAGGCTCTGTTTTTTCGCGCCCGTATCAATAGACTGGTTACTTAGGGTGTTCAGCGAAGGCGCTGGAATAACATGACTTATTCCTCCACCATTCGATGTTGTCGCCGTATTGCTGATATCACTGGAAAAATTAGCTGTTACCAGACCGCCAGCCTGAATCACTGAACGGAAAACCTGATCGGTGTTGCGCGTTTCGTACTGCGGTGCGCCGTCCAGCGTATAGGTTACGCGACGGTTATTATCGTTTCCTGAGGCAGGCTTTCCCACAAGACTGGATACCTTGCCTGTTTTCCCGCTATAGCGGTAGACCTTGTATTCATCTTCAGCATAACCAAACCAGGACTGGTTATTCAGGCTAGCTCCAGATAGGTTGACCCGATTGCCAGCCAGTAAATTACTGGCATGGTTATTCAGCGTAGCGGCACTCACATTAAGATCGTGATTGGCAGAGATACGCGATGCACCTGCCTTCGCCGTGACGTTAACAACAGTTGATCCCACTAAGTAACGTTGCACTGCCCCTATCGCCATGGGTGCGACAACAGAAAACCCATTACCTCCTCCAGGGCCGCTTACAACCGTATAAATATACCCCCACTGTTCAGCGGGCAGGCTGGTGACTTTTACACTGATTGAACTCGCTCCACTTGCCGCAGGGCTTCCCGTTGCCGCCTGATAGCTGCGTGACTCGCTGAGTCCCTCTCGCTCATTCAGCAGACTCCCCGTCCTAATCGTAATATCGCCATTAGTGGTCTCAATCGTTCCCGAGGTATTCACCACCTCGCCATTAGCATTACCCGCCGCGTCTTTTTGCATCCACAGGCTGTTGCCTGCCAGGATGTCGCCGCGCAGGTTATGGATGCTGCTGGCATAGAGCGCCAGATTGTTCGCCGCATACAACAAAGCGGTATTAACAATAGCCCCTGTCGCACTCATCGTCAGAGTGCCGCTCGTTCCGGTAAAACCGTTGGTCGTAATATTGCCCCGGCTGGCCAGGGTGATGTCACCCCCGCTCTGGATGGCGCTGCTGTCGCTAAGCGCAATGGCACTGCCGCTGAACATACTGGCTCCGCTACCGGTGGTTATTTGCCCGCTGTTGGTCAGTTGTCCGCCCGCGTTCAGGTTCACTGCCTGGCCCTGCATCACACTCTGGTTGTCAATCGCCCCGTCGCTGATGACGCTCAGGGTATTACCTGCCACCAGCTGCGCCTTGCCAGTAAAAGCGTTAGTCAGTTGCAGCGTCAGGTTGCCCAGTGCCACCATCTGCCCCAGCGAGTCCAGCCCAGTTGCACCCACAAACAAATCGCCGCCGCTAAACAGCTTGCCGGTGGCGGACTGCTCTACCTGCGTGGCATTGACCGTCAGTGTGTTGCCTCCGAGCAGAGTGCCACCATTGGTCAGGTGCCGGTAATTAAGTGTGAGGTCATTGGCCTGCAACAGGCCCTGATTAGTAAAGGTATCACCGGCCAGCGTCAACCGGTCGGCCATGAGTGTGCCGCTGGCTCCGTTCTGTGCAGCGTTGAGGATCAAGTCAGTCGCCTGAAGCCAGCCGGCGCCGTTATACTCCGGCGTGGTAAGCGTTAACGGCCCACCGGAGAGAATCCTTCCGTTGTTAAGCGCCTGGGTGGCAGCATCGACATGGGTTTCACCGGTGCCCTGGATCAGACCGTTGTTTTTCATATCTGGTGCGATCAGGGTGAGCACGTCCGAGCTCACCAACTCCGCACCGGCGTTATTAACCAGCGAAGCGCCGGTAACCGTTATGTCTCTGCCCTGAATTTTACCCGCGTTCACCACTTTTTCGGCACTCAGGTTCAACGCCCCGCTGCTTGCAAAAGTGGCTCCCGCCTGTTGAATGAACGCACCGTTGAGCGTGGCAGTCAGTTCGTCGTTACCGCTGATGACGCCACTATTGTTCAGACTATTAGCTTTTAGCATAAGAGCGTCTGCCGCCCACAGACCATCGTTGGTCATGGAGAGCGCCTGCAACGCCGCCGTACCCATCGCAGTGATTTTACTGCCCGTCGTCGAACGAAGATTTCCCGCAAGTGTAAGATTCAGCGCCCCGGCGCTCTGCACCACTCCGCCGTTCTCCAGCGACTGGGCCGCCAGCAACACGCGGTTTCCTTGCCAAGTTCCAGTGTTACGTACCACCCCGGCAGTGATGTCCAGGGTGCCCTGGGTGAGTAGCGATCCTGTTTCCCCGTTGTTCAGTTCAAGCTCCGGGGCCACCAGCGCCATGCGCGCCAGCGTAGCGACAGAGCTCTGACGATTATCCAGCAACAGGTCGTTCAGTCCGATCAACGTACCATTATTGGTTATGCGACTTTCATGCGCAGCCAGGCTGTTGCCCTGCACGGTACCGTTGTTGGTAAACGACTGGCCGCGCAGAGTGATATCCCCGGAACTCAGTATCTGCCCGTCGTTATGCAGTGTCTGGGCACGCACGTTCATCGCTCGTTGGCTGGTCAACGAGCCAGTCAACGTCAGAGTGTCGCTGACCGTGGCCGTCAAATCGCCCTGGCTCAGCAGCGAACCGCCAAGCGTCCAGTTGTCGGTAGCCACATTCACCAGGCCGCCCTGTAGCGTACCGAGGGTCGTAAGCTGTCCGGTATCCAGCCTGAAGGTCCCGCCGCTCAGGGTGCGGGATGCCGCTCCGGTGGTCAGGGTGTCAGCATTAAGCATCAAGCCGTTATTGCCCTGCCACAACCCGTCGTTGTGCAGCGTCGTGGCATTTAACGTCAGAGTATCGCCAGTGATACGCCCGCTGCTGGTGAGGGTTTCGCCGCGTAAATCAGTCAAGCCACCGCTGGCCAGTAGTCCGTCGTTGGTCACATCACCACGGTAAACGCCGGTCATGCCCTGCAGGCCGTTGACGGTGCCACGGTTATCAAAGGTAGTACCGTGCAGATCGAGAGTCTCCCCCTGCAATGTCCCGGCATTGTCCAGGTGGGCTGCATTGAGGGTCAACACATCGCCGGAAAGCCAGCGGCCCCCGGCGTTATTGATGAGTTCATCCGCTGTAGCCTGAAGCCCATGCGCACCCTGCACCAGTCCGCTGTTGCTGAGGTTTTTTCCCTCAAGGATAAGAGAATAGGCGGCGATCTCACCGCTGTTGGTCTGTACGTCGGCACGCAGAGTCGCGTCTTGATGGGCGAGCAGGATACCTGTGTTGGTCAAAGTACCACGCAGCGTAGCGTCAAGTGCATCGACCTCCAGACTGCCACCGTTGACCAGAGTGAGCGCATCAAGAGTCAAGTCGCCGTTCACATACAGCAGCCCCTGGTTCTCAAGTTGATCCAGGCTCAGATTCAGCGCTTTGCCGCTGACCAGCTGTCCCTGCCTGCCATTCAGCAGTTTGAGGGTGGTAAGCGTAAGGCTGTCGTTGCCCTGCAACAGGCCGTTGCTGGTCAGCTCAGGAGCGGTAAGCAGCAACACTTTCGCGGCCAGCTTGCCATCGTTCTGCATCTGCGTAGTGCGGATATCTGCCAGCCCCTGGCTCAGTATCTCCCCCTGGTTATCAAGCTGCCCGCTGAGCGTGGTGTTAAGAGCCTCCTGCGCCTGCAAAGTACCACCGTTATACAAGCTGTCGGCGGTTGCGGTAACCATGCGCCCTTGCATCTGCCCATGGTTATCAAGCGAGGTACCCTGTAGCGTCAGGCCGTTTCCACTCAGCATCTGACCATTTGCGGCATTGACCAACGTGGTCCCTTCCCAGGCCAAATCATCAGTGCCCTGAATCAACCCGCTATTGCGTACATCGCCATACAGTGAGAGTGCTTTGGACATCAGCGTGCCGCCATTCTCACTGCTTGATGCCTGTAGCGTCAGGACCTGCTGACTGATTACCCGCCCCTGGTTATTAAAACTGCCATTCACCACAGCGGTCAGGCCATTTTTACCCAGCACATTGCCATTATTGATCCACTCTCCGGTCGTCAAATCCAGCGTATCGCTCTGAACCAGCCCGGCGTTGACCAGTCGATCATTTTTGAGGGTCATCGCGCCATTGCTCAGCACGACTCCGCCCTGTTGGTTAGTAAGGCTGGCCCCAACGGCCGTAAGCCAGTCCGCCCCCTGTAACGTACCACCGTTGGTGATATCTGCCTGCTTCAGGGTCAGACTATTACCCGCCAGCAGCCCATGGTTGATCAGCATCGGTGCGCTGAACGTTAAATCGCTATCAGCGACAATGCGTCCGGTATCGTGGTTAATAGCTTTCTGCGTCAGCGTCAGCAGCAGGGAGGTCGCTGCCACTTCGCCGCTGTTGTCAAGCGTATCCGCCGTCACGCTGCCGACATCTGCCGCCGCCAGCCCGTCGTTTGTTACACGTGCTGAATTAAGGATTATTTGCTTATCGGCCAGCAGACGCCCGGCAGTGCTGTTGGTCAGGTCACGGTAATAGCTAAACAGGCTGACACCGTTGATTTCCCCGCCGTTTACCAGCGCGATGCCTTCCAAATGTAGATCGCCATCGGTGGTAACCAGCCCACTGTTATTAAATTCAGGGACAGAGAGGGTGAACCCCTGTGCCGAATAGAGGGTACCGCCCGTCAGGTTATCCAGTTTCCCGGTCTGAAGGTTCAGCGCGCGAGTGCCCTGCAGCAGACCACTATTACGTACCTGTGCCCCGGTAATATTAAGGGTATCGGCAACCAGCGTGCCGCTGTTCTTCAGTCCGTTTTGCGCATTCAGGGTGATACCCGCAGCGCTGGACTTACCGCCGTGAGTCAGCGTATTAGCCTTAACATCAAGCATCCCTTTTACCGCCTGAGTACCGTTAAGCGTAACGCTTTCAGCGCCCAGGGTCATATCGCTCCCGCTCTGCAACTGCGCCTGTTGCTGACTGGTCAGGACGCCTGCGTGGATATCCAGTGCGCCTGTGGCGTTAACCTGCCCGTCGATATCGGCCTGCGCCTGCGCACTTAGCACGACATCGCCGATGCCGGTAATGGTGGAACCCGCGCCGCTGGTGAGTGTTCCAGCCTCCACGCGCAGTGCGCCGTCTGCGGCCAGCGTGCCACTGTTTTGTACCCGATCCCCAGTGACCCTGAGGCTCTGTCCCTGTAGCGTACCAACGTTGGTAAGCGTTGTAGCATTGACGATGAGCTGGCCTTTTGCCGCGGCCACACCAACGTTAGTCAGTTCTCTCGCACGGACCAGGGCCGCGCCCGCCGAATTCAGCACACCGCTGTTTTGTATTTCATCACCGCCGATTTCCAGCGTCTGCCCCTGCAAGGTGCCGCTGTTGATAAGCGTTTGGGTATCGCCCGTTAACTGGCCTTTTGCCGCCATCGTTGCTCGGTTATCCAGCAACCCGGCCCTAATGTTGGCGTCGCCTGCTGCCATCACCGATCCACTATTGCGCACCGTGTCGCCTGTAAGATCCAGCTCCTGCCCTTCAAGCGTACCGCTGTTGTCCAACGTTGAACCCTCGGCGGTTAACAGCCCCTTTACCGTTACCGTTCCCCGGTTATCCAGCACTCTGGCACGTAGTAGTGCGTCGGAGGCTGACATCAGGGTACCGTCGTTTTGCAGCACATCGCCGGTGAGGCCCAGCGATAGTCCCTGAATTGTGCCGTGGTTATTCAGATAAGGAATGTTCAGCAGCAGGCTCTGCACCGAGTAGAGCGAACCATTCGCCTCGTTATCCAACTGCCCGGTTTTCATATTCAGCACGTGGGTACCCTGTAGTAATCCGCTATTGCTGATATGCAAGGCATTAAGCGCCAGGTTATCCGAAATCAGGGTGCCACCGTTGGTAATATCATCCTGAGCGGTCAGAATGATTTTCCCCGCGCTGGTCCTGCCACCGTGGTTCAGGGAGTTCGCCGTCACATCGAGCGAACCTTTTGCCACCTGAGCCCCGTTAAATGTGGCGCTGTCGGCGGTTATCATCATATTGCCGCCGCTTTGCAACTGGGCCGTGCTGGTCAGACTACCCGCATCAAGATTTAGTGATCTATCAGCGTTCACCTGCCCCTGCAGAGTGGCGTCGCGTTTTACCGTCAGAGTGATATCGCCTTTGCTGGTCAGGGTTGAATCTGCCGTCGTAGTCAGGGAACCTGCCTCCACGTGCAGAGCGTCATCAGCCGTCAGCATGCCGCTGCTGTGCACCACATCACTGCTCACGCCAAGGGTTTTTCCCTGTAGCGTGCCACTGTTTTCCAGCGTATCTCCTGAAACTCCAAGCGACAGTCCTTGTATCGTCCCCCAGTTGTTCAGCCTGGTAACTTCGGCGGTCAGCTGGCCTTTCGCAGCCACGCTACCCCGGTTGTCCATCTGCCCGGCGTTTAGCCACAGGTCGGTATCGGCAAGCAGCGTTCCGTCATTTTTCAGCACGTTGCCGGTAAGGCTCAGCGATACCCCCTGAATCTTTCCATGGTTATTCAGTTGTGGAATATTGAGGATCAGACCCTGTGAGGTGTAGATCGTGCCGTTCGCTTGGTTGTCCAGCCGATCAGCATTCAGATTCAGGGCGTCCGTGCCCTGAATCTGACCATCACTCTCAATCAGTGCAGCGCTGAGCACCAGGTTGTCCGCCACCAGTGTTCCGCCGTTGTTAATGCTGTCCATCGCGGTTATGGCGATCCTGGCAGCACTCGACTGGCCGCTGTGATTAAGGGTTTTCGCGATCACCTCCAGCGCATCTTGTGCGGCCTGGGTCCCGTTCAGCGTCGCCTCGCCAGCGGAAAGAGTCAGAGTGCCACCGCTTTGCACTTGTCCGGTGTTGTTCAGCCAAGAAGTGTTGGCGGTCAACTGGCCTTTTGCCGCCACACTACCCCGATTATTAAGTTGCCAGGCATTAAGCTGCATACCAGTATCGGAAAGCAGTATGCCGCTGTTTTGCAGCACATCACCTGCTACGTTGAGAGAAAGCCCCTGTATTGTTCCCTGATTGTTCAGTTGCGGAATATTGAGATGCAAATCTTGCGTTGAGTACAGCGTCCCGCTCGCAAGATTATCCAGTAGATTGGTATCCAGATTCAGCGCCTGGGTGCCCTGGAGTTGCCCGCTATTGCTGATGTGCGAAGCACCAAGTGCCAGGTTATCAGCTACCAGCAAACCACCGTTGTTGATACTGTCCTGTGCGGTAAATGTGATGCTATTGGCAGCAGATGTGCCGCTGTGCTTAAGGCTTTTCGCCTTAATATTCAGTTCACCTTTCACCACCAGGGTGCCATTCAGCACCACATCCTGCGATCCGGCGATAACCATATTGCCACCCGCCTGCTGAGTGCCATTAAGCACCACACCCTCGCCCTTCGCAACCAGCGCCCCGCTGCTCAGGCTGTCTTTCAGCACCAGCTTCCCGCTGGCATCGAGCTGAATATCTCCCTGACGCGCGTTCAGGTTACCGAGGTTAACCCCGACGCCTTTCTCGCTGGACACCAGATGAATACGGTTGGCGTACATCCCGCCCAGCGCTCCGGTATCGACCGCGACCGTCGGGGCTGCACCTTCGCCCTCAATGGCAGCCACGCTGCCGTCCGCCCCGACGCGGTTTGCACCGGCGGTGACCGTCAGGTCTTTCGCGTGGATCGCGGCGTTCACTTCCGTTGCCCGGGCGATAATCGACAGGGCATCGCTCTGGCTCGCATCCAGACCTTTGCCTTCGACGGTAATGGTCCCGCCGGTGACGTTCAGCGCGCTCAGGTTGCCTTTATCATCAAACTGCGGTTTACCGGTGGTCAGGGTGGCGTTCGGCGTGTTGATAAAGCCGCAGCCGTCGCAGGTGATGCCGTAAGGGTTCGCCACCATCACATTGGCCGCTTTCCCGGCGACCTCGGTGTAGCCCTGCAGCTGTGAACGGCTCCCGCCGGTAACTTCGTTGATGATGCCCCGGGCTTCCTGGCCGGGACGCAGGTTGGGGTTGTTCTGGATAATCCCGCCCAGCTGGGTCTGATTAAACTGGCCGGTGGCGTTATTGAGGATCAGCCCCTCTTTGCCGACGTTGTAGTCGTTAAACTGATTATGGGAAATCCCTGCCCCGTTGGGCGTGGCGATATTCAGGACCGGCACGCCGTTGGCGGCGCTGTCCATGCTGGCCGGACCGGTCGGGCTGATGACGGCGGCGACGGCCGGAGCCATTGGCTGCCAGACCAGGGTGCTGATGATCAGCCAGCTGATGGCGCGCTGGGAAAATTTCACGGGCAGAGAAGTGTTATCCATAATCGTTATCTCTTAAAACATCATGCTGACGCGCCAGTTGACGCTGAGAGGGAATTTCGGGGAGCGGTTTAACCGGGGAGAAATAAGGGCCAGCACGGCCACAGAGGCTATACGCAGAGACATCCTGTCCATTCCATTTTAGAGGATCGAGTTAGTTGTTTTTATAAAAAATAAATAAGATAAGGACTAAATATACCAGCCCCGAAAAATAAAACAAATTCATTCCCTGACTCAATAACAACCACAAGATAAAGAAAGAACGTAAATAAAATTCACCACATTAATAATCCAACTTAAATCAAACGGCCGCGATTTTTTAATTCAGGGCCGCAAGCATCCATTACTCCTGATTGCGCCAGACCAAATCAACAGAGGCAACCTTGCCATTGGCAATAGTGAAAGAGAGGGACTGGTCATTCACGAAATAGCGTAGGGTGTCAGGCGTTTCTACCGCAGCAATACCGTTGTAGGCGTGATACACCTCTTCCAGGGTATCGCCAACGCCGATACCTCGCGTCGTTTTATACTCTGCGGAGGTCACTGTAATGGCCTGGATAATGTAGTCATCATCCATCCCCCAAAGCCGTTTATCGTAATCCTGGTTAGATGAGACAACGCTCAGGCCAGCATACTCATGCGATGAGAATTTATTTAGCCCTCCCAGTTCATTCGGGAAGTCACCAATATAGCCAGAAGCGATTTCCTGGTCAGATAAGGCCGCAAAAGTACGGCTCCAGGAGCTGCCCAGGCCAAACCACCGCGCTTGACCCACGACAATAAAATCCGTATCGCCCAGGGTATGCTGACGTGGCTTTGCCTTCTTCGGTGAATAATCATTTAGCGCTGAGGTGCTTACCCATCCTGGAATATTTTCGCCTTTTACGCTGGTATAACTGACGTAGGTGTACTCCCCGTAATGTTTGTAAGCCCGCAGAAAGTCACCGGCAACCACATAGCGGCCTTCGGTTTTACAGTCGGCGTCGGGGGCGCTGTAAAACGGGACTCGCTTCTGGTTGGCGACAGCGAAGGCGGTTTGCGGAATATCACTCTGGCCGTTGACGGTGTACTGTTTAGCCGTCTGGTGTCTCTCCGGGCAGGTGTGGCTATTTGCCATCAGGGTGCCTGAAAAAAAGGCGAGCATTCCTGCTATCACGTTCAGGTTCATAAATCCTCAGGCTGCAAATAACGCGTCTTATCGGTATGGGGTCGATACGATTTTACGCTCTCCGGGGGTAAATCGATAACGTCTCTCTTCCTTGTACAGGATTGAATTTCCCCGCTCTCCGGCGGATAGTAAGCCTCTTTTCCCCGTAACACGGAATCGTTATGACCCGAACTGTGAAACCGCTGGTGCTGAAAAGCGCCGCCCTGCTCCTGCTGTTAATGCTGGCCTTCACCGGCATCAGCGCGGGGGACAAAGTGACCTGGTTAATGGAAGCTGCGCCGGTGATGATCGTGGTGCCGCTGCTCTGGCTGACCCATCATCGCTATCCGCTGACGCCGCTGCTGTACACCCTGATTTTTTTCCACGCCATTATTCTGATGGTCGGCGGGATGTATACCTATGCCAAAGTGCCCATCGGTTTTGACGTGCAGGCGTGGTTCGGGCTGAGCCGCAACCCTTACGATAAGCTGGGCCATCTGTTCCAGGGCCTGGTACCGGCGCTGGTGGCACGGGAGATCCTGATCCGCGGGGCTATCGTGCGAGGCCGGAAGATGCTCGGGTTTGTGGTGTGCTGTATTGCGCTTGCGATTAGCGCCTTCTATGAGCTGATCGAGTGGTGGGCCGCGCTGGCCATGGGTCAGGGTGCGGATGATTTCCTCGGCACCCAGGGCGATCCCTGGGATACCCAGTCCGATATGTTCTGTGCGCTGATCGGCTCCCTGGTCACCGTGCTGGGGTTGGGCCGCTGGCATAGCCGCCAGCTGGCGACCTGGATTAAGCCGTAAAAAAAGCGGGCCGTTGTCGGCCCGCTTCGCATTCAAAGAGTGAAACCTTAGTCGTTGATCCGCGGGTGCTGCTGCACCAGGCGTCCGCGTTTGTCCTGCAGGTCAGCGATCTCTTTATCAATATCTTCAATTTTCTGTTCGATATTGTCGTGATGCTCACGCAGGATCTCTTTTGCTTCCTGGATATCCGACGCGGCCGGGGTTGCCCCCTTCAGCGGCAGGTTGGCCGTTTCCTTCATGGTGATACCGGTAATCAGACCGATCACCGCGATGACCATCAGATAGTAGGCCGGCATCAGCAGATCCTGCGAGCTTTCCACCAGCCAGGCGGCTGCCGTTGGCGTCAGACCGGCAATCAGCACCGAGATATTAAAGGCGCTGGCCAGCGCGCTGTAGCGGATATGCGTCGGGAACATCGCCGGAAGCGTGGACGCCATCACACCGGTAAAGCAGTTGAGGATCACCGCCAGCATCAACAGACCGGCGAAAATCAGGCCGAGGACGTTGCTGTTAATCAGCATAAAGGCCGGGATCGCCAGCACAAACAGCGAGACGCTCCCCAGGATAACGAACGGGCGACGGCCAAAGCGGTCGCTCAGCAGGCCCATAACCGGCTGCACAAACAGCATCCCGATCATAATGGCGATAATAATCAGCACGCCGTGATCTTCGGAGTAATGCAGGTTATGCGACAGGTAGCTCGGCATATAGGTGAGCAGCATGTAGTAGGTGACGTTGGTGGCAATCACCAGACCAACACAGGTCAGCAGGCTGCGCCAGTGCTTCGTCGCGATCTCCATAAAGGAGACCTTCGGTCCTTCCTGCAGGCCTTCGCGGTCGCCCTGCTCCAGCTTATCAACGTGTTGCTGGAACGTCGGCGTCTCTTCCAGCGCATGGCGGAGATAGAGACCAATCAGGCCCAGCGGCAGCGCAATAAAGAACGGAATACGCCAGCCCCATTCAAGGAAGTTTGCCTCGCCAAGAATGGTTGAAAGCAGTACCACCACGCCCGCACCCATAACGAACCCGGCGATTGAACCGAAGTCCAGCCAGCTGCCCATAAAGCCGCGTTTACGGTCCGGGGAGTATTCGGCAACAAAGATCGACGCCCCGGTGTACTCACCCCCGACGGAGAAGCCCTGCGCCATTTTACACAGCAGCAGCAGTATCGGCGCCCAGATACCAATCGACGCATAGGACGGTATAAGCCCGATACAGAAGGTACTGACCGACATGATAATAATGGTGATGGAGAGAATTTTCTGGCGACCGTATTTGTCACCAAGCATCCCGAAGAACAGCCCGCCGAGCGGACGAATCAGGAAGGGTACGGAGAAGGTCCCAAGTGCGGCAATCATCTGTACGCTGGGATCGGCCCCGGGGAAAAAGACCTTACCAAGCGCATAGGCCACAAAACCGTAAACACCAAAATCGAACCACTCCATCGCGTTACCTAACGATGCCGCGGTAATTGCTTTGCGTAACTTACCATCATCAATGATCGTCACGTCACGCAGGGTAATTGGCTTAACTTTTTTCCTTTTAAGCATTTTTTATCCTCATCTTTCCTTTGCCTCTGGCGCACCACCGCTGTTCCGAACGATATCGGAGCATGCTGTGCACCAGTGAGCCGCTACTTAAGCAACTCTCCATTCAAGCGTAGCAGGTTTACTTACACTGATTTACTCAGGCTGACCTGTTTTCATCCGTACAACCGAACCTGTTGACGCCTGTTCAGGCGGGTTAATGACCTCTTTACCCTAACAGTGTTTAAATTTGTGATCAACTTCACGAAAAATATTCAGATGTGACGGCCTGCGTCATTAAATGTAAATGGCGGGACATCACCCTGCTATTTCCGGCCCCTTTCCTCCGTCACTTTCTTCTTTTTTTTGCGTATTTTCAAAGCGGTCTCAGAAGACGTACCGATAGTGACTATTACTCAGCTAGTCAAAAAATAATCTATAAATATTTACATCCCATTTACAGCTTTCCTAATAACTGGAATGTTCCGGAACCTTTAGCTGAAATATGTGACGAAGATAACTAAAACAGCGTTTTATTATGATTGAATCATTATTCCAAAGATCGCATCATAGCTTCCGACGTCACACATAATGAGTAGTTCGAGTAACGCATAACACCCGCGTTCGATTTCGTTATTTTTGCATGGGTTAGCGAGCACTTACCGCCGCTATCGACATATAACCGAATGAAATTATTATTAAATCTCTTCCATCGCTGTCGAGATGCGAAGTGAGGATGCACAATGAAAATCAAAGCTACTATTGAACGAATCCCGGGCGGGATGATGCTGATCCCCCTGTTACTCGGTGCGATCTTAAATACCTTCGCACCCAATACAGGGAACTATTTCGGTTCTTTCACCAAGGGCATGATCGGCGGCACCGTACCTATTCTGGCGGTATGGTTCTTCTGTATCGGTGCTTCTATCGATCTGCGCGCTACCGGCACCGTATTACGTAAGTCCGGCACCTTAGTGCTGACTAAAATCGCCGTGGCCTGGGTGGTTGCGATGATTGCCGCAAGCTTTATTCCGGATACGGGCATTCAGACCGGCTTCTTTGCTGGCCTCTCCGTTCTGGCGATTGTCTCTGCGATGGATATGACCAACGGCGGCCTGTATGCGAGCCTGATGAATCAGTACGGCAGTAAAGAAGAGTCCGGCGCATTCGTGCTGATGTCTCTGGAATCTGGCCCGCTGATGACCATGGTGATCCTCGGTTCCGCTGGCCTGGCCTCCTTCGAGCCGCATCACTTCGTCGGCGCGGTACTGCCGTTCCTGATTGGTTTTGCGCTGGGTAACCTGGACCACGATTTCCGCACCTTCTTTAGTAAGGCAACGCCGGTTCTGATCCCGTTCTTCGGCTTCGCGCTGGGTAACACCATTAACCTGAGCGTGATTATGGACACCGGCCTGCTGGGTATCGTCCTGGGCGTGGCGGTTATCATTATCACCGGTATCCCGCTGATTATTGCTGACCGTGTGATTGGTGGCGGTAACGGTACTGCGGGTGTGGCAGCCTCCTCTGCAGCAGGTGCTGCGGTGGCTAACCCGGTGATTATCGCGCAGATTAATCCGGCATTTGAACCGGTTGCGGCTTCCGCAACGGCGCTGGTGGCAGCGAGCGTGATTGTAACGGCGATTCTGGTGCCGATAATCACCGCCCTGTATGCCCGACGTTTCGGCAATCATCAGCCGGTAAACGAGCAGACAGAACAGACTGAAAGTACACAGCACTAAAACAGCATAAACGCCCCCTCCTTTGCGAGGGGGTTTTTAGTTATATTCGCCAAACACCTCTTCTACCATCCCGTTCACCAGCCGCATTGCCGAACAGAGTCTTGGCATTCCCAGCGCAACCGTCTGCCAGCTTTGGGTCACCGACCAGCTCAGAGGATGACGCTCCGCATCGCACCAGCCGCCAAGCCAGCCCAGCATCTCTTTATGTTCGACCAGTCCGCTGCCGGTACTGCCCGGCGTGGTCAGCCACTGATGATAAAAGTGGCGCGTCGCCGGAGAGGCGTTCACGCTCTGGGCCAGAAGCTGGGACGCCATCACGCTGACATTGTCTTTCAGCAGCTGGGTCACCTCGCTGTTTGCCAGCCGACAGGCGTCGCCAAACGCCCCCCAGCGCAGTTCCTCCAGCGCGATATAGCAGCGTCCGGCCAGGGACCAGCCGTTATACTGGCCCGTTTGCCAGCGGGTGAATACCTGCTCGCTATGTTCACCAGCCTGCACCACCAGCCCGCGCTGGGACAGCGCCCGCTGCTTATGCGCGGCCCGCTGGCGAAACTGTGCGCCAACCTTCGCGTACTGGGCCTGAAGCGTTTCCGTGCCGACGCCTTTAAGCTGGAGCGTCTCCAGATAGTCGCCCATGCGGGTCAGCGCCAGATGCCCGGGATCGAGCATACCTGCCAGTTTCTCCGCCAGACCCAGCCGCATCCCGGGATTTTCACTGAACATCCCCGACATGGCCCAGGGCCGCAGCCGGGTCTGGGTCATGATTTCATTCATCAGCCGTTCGCGAAAAACCTGCTGCTGCGCGGCGACGGGTGCCAGACGTGGGTTATCAATGCCCAGCACCAGCTCGACCATAAACTTAGGATGAATAGATTCCAGCGCGTGGCCGGGACCCTCCAGCAGTGTTGTGCTCATGCTTGCTCTACCGAAAAAAGAGTCTGGATATCGTCACGCAGCAAATGGGCGTCCTCCTGGATCCAGCGCGCCGCGCTCAGGCAGTGCTGTAGCTGATGGCTTAACGCCTGCACGGTCGATTCGCTCTGCTGGCGCAGCAGCAGGCTGTCCTGGAGGCTTTTCTGTAAACCGCCCAGGCTTTGTGAAAACTCAGCAAAGAAGCTGGCCATTCCCGCCGTGACGGAGACATCAACCTGCGCCGACAGCGCCTTGAGGATCTGCGCGCAGAACTCGCGAACGTGTTGAACCAGCTTCTCTTTTAAACTGGAGACATCAATGATGTAGCGGGTCCGGGTGACCACATAGTCGTCCCAGCCCCAGTTGGGATTGTTTAGCCAGCGCGACATCGTCTCCCGCACGCTGCTCACCCGTGAATGTGCGGCGAGCGGCAAGTCTTCTGCGGCGATAACGCCGTTAAACAGCTGCGGCGTGTTGAAGTTAAGCACTCCGGCCTGAAATGCCGGAAGGGAAATGCGCGTATGGAATCCCGCTTCGCTCAGCTCGCTTTTTAGCCGCATTTCGATGGGCCGCATGGCGTCATTGAGCGATCGCGTCAGGGTGGTTTCCAGCTGGTTAAAGCGCAGCCCCAGCTCCTGAGTCAGGGTTTGCTGCGCGCCCAGCAGGATCATTTCACAGGCGGAGCGGATTTTACTCAGTACTACCTGCGCCTGGCTTTCGTCATCAAGCACCAGCTGGCCACGTCCGGATTCGCTGTCCCGACGCATTTCCGCCCGGTTAAGCGCGGCCAGCGTCGCCAGCTTGTCGTCGCTGAAGTAGCCGTCAAATGCCTGCAGAATGTCACTCTGCTGCCGATCGATAAAGCTTTCCGCCGCGCCGATTGCCTGCTCCACCTCATGGTGGATCTCGCCCATCACGTTCTCCTGACGGACCTGTATCTGGGTCATATCCTCTTCGAGGCGCACAATATTGAACTGCAGCTTTTCATAGGCGATGGTCAGCCCCTGATAGCGGAACTCAAGGTATTCCCGTGCACTCTGGGAGTAATTCAGCAGTTTGTGCGACGCGGAACGCAGCGCATAAAGCGAGGCATTAGCATGGGCGGCGTGCAGCAGAGTGCGGATCGGCTGCTCGAACAGCGAGTCTTCCCACAGAAGATCCGCCGCATGGCGAATATGCTCCTGGTCATCAAGATCCGCCAGCCGCCAGCGGCGTCCCAGCGCGGCCTCGGCGAAATCCTGTACCCAGCGCTGTTCTTCTGCATCGGGCAGCTTACCGTTCATAATCAGCTCATAGCGCGCACGGTTCGCCAGGTAGCCCCACATCGACGACACGGGGAAAATGCGTCCCGGCGTAATAAAGCCTTTCATCAGGGTGCTGGAAATCAGCGCCCGTACCTGTTCAGCATCGTCGCTATTACGATCCTTTTGATCGAACTTATTCACCAGCGCATAGAGCGGTACCGCTTTGCCCACCGCCGCGATGGCCTGCCGCACTTCCTGATCGGAGATCGACTTCAGCTGGGTGTAATCCATCACCGCCAGCACCGCAGACGCGCGTGCCAGCTGTTCATCAAGCATTTTTTGCAGGTGCGGCTGTCCGGCTTCATTCGGCCCCGGCGTGTCCAGCAGCGTCAGCTGGCCCGGATTGCTGCCAAGCCCCGAAAGATGGACAAACTCCACTTCAATCACCGGAATATGTTCGATGGCGGCATAGTCGGCGAAGGGGAAGTCCACCTCCAGCGCCCGCGACAGCCGTACCAGATCGTTAAGGCTTTTCAGGCAGTGAAAAATAGGCTGCGCGCCGAGATAGTGGCGTTCAAAGGCCATCCCGTTCTGAATGCGCTCCAGCAGCACGATCATGTCCTTGTCGATTTCCAGCCGCTGCGCCAGGCTGTCTCTGTCGATGCGCCCGAGCTGATGCTGTAACTGGTGCATCAGGGCTTCAATCGGGCCGACGTGGGAGAAATGCAGGATCGGCTCTTTTTGCCCCGGCGTATGGCGGATCAACGTCGGCAGCGCCGTCATCGGGCGGTTGCGGTTCGGCAGCACTTCGGTGCCCACGATAGCGTTGATAGTGGTGGACTTGCCGGCCTTCATGGTGCCAACAATCGCCAGCACCATTTCAAGCCGCGTGACCTTGTGTAATTCATTATGCAGCGTCGCCTGCTGCGCCTCGATGCCACGGGTGCTGAAATGCAGCGGATGAATATTGGCGCGCTCGCCGCCGGGCTGCGTGGCAGGATCGTCCAGCGCCGCCATAGGCATGCTCTGTAGCGTCTGCAGGTTGTGCAAAGCCAGCTGAAGCAGGCGCTCGGCCTCCTGGCTCAACTCATATATTGTCTGTGTGTGCATGGTTAAGTCTTTCCTTAACGCAAATTTTATTACTTTTATTTAGCCATTTTTTTAATTACTAAAAATTCGGCTTTTATAATTACGTGTGGAAAATAGCTATAAAAATCAACACAAAAGAAGCAACCAGAAATATAATTATCTGTCTGCTGGCTAAAAGATTGGTGCTCCCGTCCCCGCAGAGACCGGAAGATACTCAGCGTAGCGCATTCTCAGGAATAATCAGGATATATCATCATGTCAGTTAACCCGCGCCGGAAGAGAAGGTTTTCGTCATAAGAAAACGAAATAATCACCGGGTTTACGGGTAGGTTATAGCCACATGAGGTGCATTTATCTCACCATATCTGAAATAACTGAGGGTAGCAATTTCCCTAATCAAATATTCTCAGGGTTTCAGCCCGGCGCGTCGTCTTCTGCGCGCAGGTTGCACAGCGCCGGTAATTACACCGGTAAAGCATAGGGAATTGCGGTATACTTGCCGCCTTTTTCGGCAACGCCGATTTTTGACCGGATACGCCGGTCCTGTCAGTTCATTTATGAGGATATCCCTGATGCAACTTCCCCACTGCCCGCAATGCCAGTCCGAATATACCTATGAAGATAACGGCATGTATATCTGCCCGGAGTGCGCACATGAATGGAACAACGCGGAGCCGACGCCGGATGCCGACGTCCTGATCGTTAAGGATGCGAATGGCAACCTGCTGGCCGATGGTGATAGCGTGACGGTGGTGAAAGACCTGAAGGTGAAGGGCAGCTCTTCCATGCTGAAGATCGGCACCAAAGTGAAAAGCATTCGCCTGGTCGAAGGCGATCACAACATCGATTGCAAGATCGACGGCTTCGGCCCGATGAAGCTTAAATCCGAATTTGTGAAAAAAAGCTGATTTTTGGGTCTGAGCCCGTATTCAGTAACATTATCGTCATACTTCTTCGCCACGATGAGGTCACCTGTTTGGGAGACCTCATTAATGACATTGAACACCACCTTTACCCTACCGCTTCAGGACGCACAGCAAAGCGCGCGTCGTCTGCTCAAAGCCATGAGCGAACCTGGCACCATCGTCAGCCTGCACCGTCTGAAATATGGTTGGCAGCCGCTGAGCCTCGCCACCACGAGTCTGCTGCTGACCCTGGCCGACCAGGAGACACCGGTCTGGTTCTCCCCGCGCATGGCCAACGATATCGTCAGCTCGAACCTGCGTTATCACACCGGCGCGCCGCTGGCTGATAAGCCGCAGGAGTCGGTTTTTGCCGTGGCCGATGATGCGATAAGCCAGGAACAACTTAATGCGCTGATTGCCAACGGTAATCCGCTTACGGACACCAGTTCCGCCCTGATTCTGCAGGTTCCGGCCCTGAGCGGCGGGCTGATGCTGCGCCTGACCGGCACCGGTATTGCGGAAGAACGGATGATCGCCCCGCTGCTGCCCGACTGCATTATTCATGAAATGACGGAACGTTCGCACCCCTTCCCTCTGGAGCGCGACCTGATTCTGACCTGCGGCGAGCGCCTGCTGGCTATCCCGCGCACTACCCATGTGGAAGTCTATTGATCCCGATGTTCAATAGCCGCAATAGCGTCAACGCGCGTCTGATGACGACCGCCTTCAAAGGTGGCGTCCAGCCAGCTATCAACGATCATTTTCGCCAGCTCTAAACCCACCACCCGCGAACCAAACGCCAGGATATTGGTGTCGTTATGCTGGCGGGAAAGCCGAGCGGAGTAAGGTTCGCTGCACACCACCGCCCGGATCCCCGGGAATTTATTGGCGGTAATCGAGATCCCGACGCCGGTGCCGCAGATCAGCACGCCGCCGTCCACCTCGCCATCGATCACCGCCTGCGCCACGGCGCTGGCGTAGCGCGGATAATCCGTTCGATCCACGGACCAGGCGCCTTTATCAATCACCTCGACGCCTCTCGCCTGCAGATGCGCCAGAATTTCTTCTTTAAGGATAAAGCCGACATGATCGCAACCAAACGCTATCTTTTTCATCGCTGCCTCGCATTATTGCTGACTTTACAAACCCGGTGAGTTTTGTGATTTAAGACCGGTTTACTGCTGAATAAAACCGCAAAATCACCGGGTCTGGCGTCAGTTCTACACGGCATCATTTTACAAAGCAAGCGTGTTTATGCTGATTCTGGTCAGACCAACGCAATATAAATCGAAAGGCCAAATCAATATAATTTATTGTTTTTAAATGAATTTAAACAATAAAACCCTCAACACCCACTCAATCAAAACTTCACAAAACCACAAACTTTATGAATTTATAATTTTTGTGAAGTTGACAGCATCTTTTTTGTTTATGCTGTGATGATATAGTGTCGTCTTCAATTTTATGGACAAGAGAGTGCGATGAGTCAGTCAGAGTTTGATCAAGGCTTTCCCAACGGCATCGGCCTCGCCCCGTATCTGCGCATGAAGCAGGAAGGGATGACGGAGAACGAAAGCCGTATTGTGGACTGGTTACTGACACCGGGTAATCTGAGCGACGCGCCGGCCATCAAGGATGTCGCTGAAGCCTTAACCGTATCGGAAGCGATGATCGTTAAGGTGTCGAAACTGCTGGGCTTCAGCGGCTTTCGCAACCTGCGTAGCGCGCTGGTTGACTACTTTTCGCAGTCCGAGCAGGTGTTACCTGCTGAACTGGCTTTTGATGAAGCACCGCAGGATGTGGTGAACAAGGTGTTCAACATTACGTTGCGCACCATTATGGAAGGACAGTCGATCGTCAATGTGGATGAGATCCACCGCGCCGCCCGCTTCTTTCACCAGGCGAAGCAGCGCGATCTCTACGGCGTCGGCGGGTCTAACGCCATCTGTGCTGATATACACCATAAGCTGCTGCGTATCGGTGTCCGAAGCCAGGTGTATCAGGATGCGCACATCATGATGATGTCCGCGTCACTGCTCCAGGAAGGTGACGTGGTTCTGGTGGTGTCGCACTCCGGACGCACCAGTGATTTAAAAGCAGCGGTCGAACTGGCGAAAAAGAATGGCGCAAAAATTATTTGTATTACCCATAGCTATCATTCGCCGATCGCTAAACTTGCAGACTTTATTATTTGCTCGCCAGCACCAGAGACCCCTTTATTGGGACGCAATGCCTCAGCACGGATATTACAATTAACACTACTGGACGCCTTTTTTGTTTCAGTAGCCCAACAAAACATTGAACAGGCTACAGTCAATATGGAAAAGACCGGTGCGATAGTTGATTTCTTCTCACCGGGCGCACTGAAGTAAGACAAAAAAGGTGAGTCTCATATTATGAGGCTCACCAAAATAAACCCTATAAGAGAATACTGCTATGAATAAATATCTGAAAATATTCAGCGGCGCCGCTATGGGCTTAATGCTGTCCACCAGTGCATTCGCCGCCGCCGATTACGCCATAGTATTAAAAACCTTATCTAATCCGTTCTGGGTGGATATGAAAAAAGGTATTGAAGACGAAGCAAAAACCCTCGGCGTTAGCGTGGATATTTTTGCCTCACCGTCTGAAGGCGATTTTCAGTCTCAGCTGCAGTTATTCGAAGATTTAAGCAATAAGAATTATAAGGGTATTGCCTTTGCACCGCTCTCCTCGGTGAATCTGGTGATGCCGGTTTCCCGCGCCTGGCAAAAAGGCATTTACCTGGTCAATCTCGATGAAAAAATCGATATGGACAACCTGAAAAAAGCGGGCGGTAACGTTGAGGCCTTCGTCACCACCGATAACGTCGCCGTGGGGTCCAGAGGCGCGAACTTTATTATTAAAACGCTCGGTGATGCCGGCGGTGAAGTCGCTATTATTGAAGGTAAAGCCGGTAATGCTTCCGGTGAAGCGCGCCGCAACGGTGCCACCGACGCCTTTAAAAAAGCCAGCCAGATCAAGCTGGTCGCCAGCCAGCCCGGCGACTGGGATCGCATTAAGGCGCTGGATGTCGCGACCAACGTACTGCAGCGTAACCCGAACCTGAAAGCCTTCTACTGCGCCAACGATACCATGGCAATGGGCGTGGCCCAGGCCGTGGCTAACGCAGGCAAAACCGGCCAGATCATGGTCGTCGGCACCGACGGTATTCCGGAAGCCCGTAAAATGGTTGATGCCGGGCAGATGACCGCCACCGTCGCGCAGAACCCGGCGGATATCGGTGCAACCGGCCTGAAACTGCTGGTCGATGCCGCGAAGACCGGCAAGGTTATCCCACTGGATAAAACGCCGAAGTACAAGCTGGTTGATTCCATTCTGGTTACGAAGCAATAAGATAACGCAGTCCTTTATCCTCTCCTTCCGGAGAGGATAAACATAGTGAGGTTGATTATGGTCACGCCATATATATCGATGGCGGGGATCGGCAAATCCTTTGGTCCGGTTCACGCATTAAAATCGGTTGATTTAACTGTTTATACCCATGAGATCCATGCGTTATTAGGGGAGAATGGTGCCGGTAAATCAACATTAATGAAAGTGCTGTCGGGTATTCATGAACCGACTAAAGGTTCCATCGCAATTAATAACGTTAATTACGATAAGCTGGATCATAAACTGGCGGCCCAGCTTGGTATCGGCATTATTTATCAGGAACTCAGCGTTATTGATGAATTAACCGTGCTGGAAAACTTATTTATTGGTCGTCATCTGACAAAAAAAGTGTGTGGCATTAACGTGATTGACTGGAAAGAGATGCGCGTTCGTGCGGCGATGATGCTGCTGCGCGTCGGCTTAAAGGTAAATCTCGAAGAGAAAGTGGCGAACTTATCCATTAGCCACAAGCAGATGCTGGAAATTGCTAAAACCTTAATGCTCGATGCCAAAGTGATCATTATGGACGAGCCGACCTCCTCGCTGACCAATAAAGAGGTCGACTACCTGTTCCTGATTATGAATCAGCTGCGCAAAGAGGGCACCGCTATCGTCTATATCTCGCACAAGCTGGCGGAGATCCGCCGCATCTGCGATCGCTATACGGTGATGAAGGATGGCAGCAGCGTCTGCAGCGGGATGGTCAGCGACGTCAGCAATGATGAAATCGTCCGCCTGATGGTCGGTCGCGAGCTGCAAAACCGTTTTAACGCGATGAAAGAGAGCACCGGCAATATCGTGCGCGACACGGTATTCGAAGTGAAAAACGTCACCAGCCGCGATAAGAAAAAGGTCCGTGATATCTCCTTTAGCGTTAACCGTGGCGAAATTCTTGGCTTTGCCGGGCTGGTCGGCTCCGGGCGCACCGAGCTGATGGACTGCCTGTTCGGCGTTGATAAGCGCAGCAGCGGCGAAATTCGCCTCAACGGCAAGGTTATCTCGCCCCGCTCACCGCTGGACGCACTGAAAAAAGGCATGGGCTACATCACCGAAAGCCGCCGCGACAACGGCTTCTTTCCCAACTTCTCCATTGCGCAAAATATGGCGCTTAGCCGCAGCCTCAAAAACGGCGGCTATAAGGGTGCGATGGGGCTGTTCCACGAATCCGATGAGGGCAACATCGCCGAACAGCAGCGACAGCTGCTGGGGCTGAAATGCCACTCGGTCGGGCAGAACATTACCGAGCTGTCCGGCGGTAATCAGCAGAAGGTGCTGATTTCCAAATGGCTGTGCTGCAACCCTGAGGTCATCATCTTCGATGAACCAACCCGTGGCATCGACGTCGGCGCCAAAGCCGAAATTTATAAAGTGATGCGTCAACTGGCCGACGACGGAAAAGTCATCCTGATGGTGTCATCCGAACTTCCTGAAATTATCGCCGTCTGCGACCGCATCGCCGTGTTCTGCGAAGGGCGACTGACGCAAATCCTGACCAATCGCGACGATATGAGCGAAGAGGAGATTATGGCATGGGCATTACCTCAAGAGTAAAAGGCGAGGCGAGCGAGAAAAAGCCGTTTAATTTCGCCCTGTTCTGGGACAAATACGGCACCTTCTTTATCCTGGCGATTATCGTGACGATCTTCGGCGGCCTGTCGCCGGAGTATTTCCTGACCACCAATAATATCCGACAGATCTTTGTCCAGAGCTCGGTGACGGTGCTGATCGGCATGGGGGAATTCTTTGCCATCTTAGTGGCCGGGATCGACCTCTCCGTCGGCGCAATCCTCGCACTTTCCGGGATGGTGACCGCGAAACTGATGCTGGCCGGCGTCGACCCGTTCACGGCGGCGCTGATCGGCGGTGTATTGGTCGGCGGCGCGCTGGGCGCGATCAACGGCTGTCTGGTCAACTGGACCGGTCTGCACCCGTTTATCATCACCCTCGGCACCAACGCCATCTTCCGCGGCATCACGCTGGTGATCTCCGATGCCAACTCGGTCTACGGGTTCTCATTCGACTTTGTGAACTTCTTCGCCGCCAGCCCGCTCGGTATTCCGGTGCCGGTGATCTTCTCCCTGATTGTGGCGCTGATCCTCTGGTTCCTGACCACCCGTATGCGGCTGGGACGCAATATCTATGCCCTCGGCGGGAATAAAAACTCCGCTTTCTACTCCGGTATTGATGTGAAGTTCCACATTCTGGTGGTGTTCATTATCTCCGGCGTGTGTGCGGGTCTTGCGGGAGTTGTTTCCACCGCTCGCCTCGGGGCCGCAGAGCCGCTGGCCGGAATGGGCTTCGAAACCTACGCCATCGCCAGCGCTATTATCGGCGGCACCAGCTTCTTTGGCGGCAAGGGCCGTATTTTCTCGGTGGTGATTGGCGGCCTGATTATCGGCACCATCAACAACGGGCTCAATATTCTACAGGTACAAACCTACTACCAGCTGGTGGTGATGGGTGGGCTGATTATCGCCGCCGTTGCCCTCGACAGACTGATCAGTAAATAAATTCGTCGTATTCCAGGAGTTAATTATGAAGATCTCTCCCTCGCTGATGTGTATGGATCTGGTGAAATTTAAAGAACAGATCGAGTTTATCGACACCCATGCTGACTACTTCCATATCGACATTATGGACGGCCATTTTGTCCCTAATCTGACCCTGTCGCCGTTCTTTGTCAGCCAGGTCAAGAAGCTGGCCAGCAAGCCGCTGGACTGCCATCTGATGGTCACCCGGCCACAGGACTATATCAGCCAGCTGGCAAGCGCGGGCGCGGACTTTATCACCCTGCATCCGGAAACCCTTAACGGCCAGGCCTTCCGCCTGATCGAAGAGATCCGCCGTCACGGTATGAAAGTCGGACTGATCCTCAACCCGGAAACCCCGGTCGAGGCAATGAAATACTATATTCATAAGGCGGACAAGGTGACGGTGATGACCGTCGACCCGGGCTTTGCCGGACAGCCGTTTATTCCGGAAATGCTGGATAAGATTGCCGAGCTGAAAGCCTGGCGCGAGCGCGAAGGTCTGAGCTACGAAATTGAGATCGACGGATCCTGCAACCAGGCGACCTACCAGCGTCTGATGGCGGCGGGTGCAGATGTCTTTATCGTCGGCACTTCCGGGCTGTTTAACCACGCCGAGCAGATTGATGATGCCTGGCAGGTGATGGCCCAACAGATCCTGGCGGCGAAAAACGAGGGTCAACCTCATGCGCGAACAGCATAAGGTCGTGGCAGGCGTGGATATGGGCGCGACCCATATCCGCTTTTGCCTGCAGGCCGAGGACGGGACGGTGCTGCACTGTGAAAAACGCCGTACCGCCGAGGCGATTGAAGGTGGCGTGGTGGCCGGTATCAGCGCACTGATCCTGGCCCAGAGCGAACGCCTGCAGGCCCGCTGTCTCGGGCTGGTCATGGGGTTTCCGGCGCTGGTTGGCCGGGATAAGCGCACGGTGATCTCGACGCCTAATCTGCCGCTGACAGCGGAAACCCTGGCCAGTCTTGCCGACCAGCTGGAAACGGCCCTGGGCTGCCCGGTAGAGTTCGCCCGCGACGTCAACCTGCAGCTCTCCTTCGACGTGCAGGAGAACGATTTGGCCGACGGCCAGGTGCTGGCGGCCTATCTCGGTACCGGAATGGGCTTCGCCATCTGGCTGAACGGTGCGCCCTGGACCGGTGCGCACGGCGTAGCCGGTGAACTGGGGCATATCCCGCAGGGCGATATGCAGCAGACCTGCGCCTGCGGCAACCCAGGATGCCTGGAAACCGTCTGTTCCGGGGTGGCGCTGCGCCGCTGGTATGAACAGCAGCCCCGCGAGTACGACCTGGGCGATCTCTTTCTCCATGCCGTCGATGAACCCTTTGTGCAGGCCCTGTTGCACCATGCCGCACGGGCGATAGCCACCAGCATCAATTTGTTCGACCCGGATGCGGTGATCCTCGGCGGCGGGGTGATGGATATGCCCGGCTTCCCACGGGACACGCTGATAGCCCTGACGAAGCAGCACGTTCGCCGTCCCCTGCCCTGGCAGGCAGTGCGCTTTATCGCCGCATCCTCCTCTTCGTTTAACGGTGCCCGGGGTGCTGCCGCCCTCGCCCACAGTCAGTTTATCACCCGCCAGTAATCCTCCGGCGGGCCACGCAAAAACAGACGTTGCCCGCCGGAATCTGCCCTTACCCTGTTCTTCGTCAGGGTTTTGACCAAAACTCGCCCGTAATATCCGGCAATACCCACAATAAACATATTGCTTATCGCGTGCATAATGCATGCTCAGGACCCTTCGATTCACGGGAGCGAAGAGATGGAAAAAATCATGACGGTTTGTCCCTACTGCGCATCAGGCTGCAAAATCAACCTGGTCGTGGAGAACGGCAGTATCGTCCGGGCGGAAGCGGCTCAGGGGAAGAACAACCAGGGTACGCTATGTCTGAAGGGCTATTACGGCTGGGATTTTATTAACGATACCCGGATCCTGACCCCGCGCCTGCAAACGCCGATGATTCGCCGCAAGCGCGGCGGAAAGCTGGAATCCGTCAGCTGGGACGAAGCCCTGGACTACGTGGCCGGGCGCCTGAGCGCCATTAAGGCCAAACATGGCCCTGACGCTATCCAGACCACCGGCTCGTCACGCGGCACGGGGAATGAAACCAACTATGTGATGCAGAAATTTGCACGCGCCGTTATAGGTACCAATAACGTCGACTGCTGCGCACGCGTCTGACACGGCCCTTCGGTTGCAGGTCTGCACCAGTCGGTCGGCAATGGCGCAATGAGCAATGCCATCACGGAAATTGACAATACGGATTTAGTGTTCGTCTTCGGTTACAACCCGGCGGACTCACACCCCATTGTGGCGAATCATATTCTGAACGCCAGACGCAACGGGGCGAAGATTATCGTCTGCGATCCGCGCAGAATCGAAACGGCGCGTATTGCGGATATGCACCTGGCGCTGAAAAACGGCTCAAATATCGCCCTGCTGAACGCCCTCGGCCACGTGATGATCGCCGAGAACCTGTATGACGCGGCCTTTGTCGCCGGACGTACCGAAGGCTTCGAGGAGTACCGCAAAATCGTCGAGGGCTATACGCCGGAATCGGTGGAAAGCATTACCGGCGTCAGCGCAGCGGAGATCCGCCAGGCGGCACGTCTGTATGCCACGGCGAAGACCGCCACTATCCTGTGGGGAATGGGTGTCACCCAGTTTTACCAGGGGGTGGAAACCGTTCGCGCCCTGACCAGCCTGGCGATGCTGACCGGCAACCTCGGGAAGCCCCACGTCGGGGTCAACCCGGTGCGCGGCCAGAACAACGTTCAGGGCGCCTGCGACATGGGCGCGCTGCCGGATATCTATCCCGGCTACCAAAGCGTCAGAGTCCCGGAATACCGGGAGAAGTTTGCCCGGGCCTGGGGCGTAGAAACCCTGCCGGAGGAGCCTGGCTATCGCATCAGCGAGTTGCCGCACAGGGTCGCTCACGGCGAGGTTCGTGCGGCGTATATTATGGGCGAAGACCCGCTCCAGACCGATGCAGAGCTTCCGGCCGTGCGCCAGGCCTTTGCCGATATGGAACTGGTTATCGTCCAGGATATCTTTATGACCAAAACCGCTGCGGCAGCGGACGTGATCCTGCCCTCAACGTCCTGGGGCGAGCATGAAGGGATCTATACCGCAGCCGACCGCGGCTTCCAGCGCTTCTTTAAGGCGGTCGAACCGAAGTGGGACCTGAAAACCGACTGGCAGATTATCAGCGAAATCTCGACCCGAATGGGCTACCCGATGCACTACGACAATACGCAGCAGATTTGGGACGAGCTACGCCATCTCTGCCCCGGCTATCTCGGTGCCACCTATGAGAAAATAGGTGAGCTGGGCTATATCCAGTGGCCGTGTCGGGATGAGTCAGAGGCGGACCAGGGCACGTCGTATCTGTTTAAAGAGCGCTTCGATACCCCGAACGGGCTGGCCCAGTTCTATACCTGTGACTGGGTTGCGCCAATCGACAAGGTGACGGAAGAGTTTCCGATGGTGCTCTCCACGGTGCGCGAAGTGGGCCACTACTCCGGCCGATCGATGACCGGCAACTGCGCGGCGCTGGTCGCGCTGGCGGACGAACCGGGCTATGCGCAGATCAACACCGCCGACGCCGAACGGTTAGGGATTGAAGATAACGCCCTGGTCTGGGTCACGTCACGTAAAGGACGGGTTATCACCCGCGCTCAGGTCAGCGAACGGCCGAACAAAGGCGCGGTGTATATGACCTACCAGTGGTGGATTGGTGCCTGTAACGAGCTGGTGGCGGAAAACCTCAGTCCGATAACCAAAACGCCGGAGTATAAGTACTGCGCCGTGCGCGTGGAGTCTATCGCCGATCAGCATGCCGCCGAGCAGTATGTGATTGATGAGTACGACGCGCTGAAGGCCAGGCTGCTGGAGAGTGCGCAGGGGTAATAAACAAAAACGCCGGAGCAGTGCTCCGGCGTTTTTATAGGTAAAGACAGCTTACGAGTTTGCGGTCTTATCGAATTTGCCCAGCACCTCACGCTCATAGGCCAGCGCTTTGTTGCGGTCAAACTTGTGTTCCCACTTGGCAATCACCAGCACCGCCAGTGCATTGCCCACCACGTTCAGCGCCGTACGCGCCATATCGAGGATACGGTCTACGCCCGCAATAAAGGCCAGGCCTTCCAGCGGAATACCGACGCTGCCGAGCGTGGCCAGCAGTACCACAAAGGAGACGCCTGGCACGCCTGCAATCCCCTTCGAGGTGACCATCAGCGTCAGGACCAGGATAATCTCCTGCCCAATCGACAGTTCAATACCGTACAGCTGGGCAATAAAGATCGCCGCGATGCTCTGGTACAGGGTAGAGCCGTCGAGGTTAAAGGAGTAGCCGGTCGGCACCACAAAGCTGGTGATCGACGCCGGTGCGCCGTAGGCTTCCATCTTCTCGATAATACGCGGCAGCACGCTTTCGGAGCTGGCGGTCGAGTAGGCCAGAATCAGCTCATCCTTCAGGATGCGGATCAGCGTCCAGATACTCAGGCCGCACATCCGCGCCACCAGGCCCAGCACCACCAGCGCAAAGAACAGGATCGCCGCATAAACCAGGATAACCAGCTTGGCGAGCGGCCACAGGGACGCAAAGCCGAAGTTAGCCACGGTCACCGAGATCAGCGCAAATACACCGACCGGCGCGTAGCGCATCACCATATGGGTGACTTTGAACATGGTTTCCGAGATAGAGCGGAACACGGTCACCAGCGGCTCGCGATGGGCGGACGGCAGGGACGACAGGCCCAGACCAAAGAGCACCGAGAAGAAGATAATCGGCAGCATATCGCCCTTCGCCATCGAGGCAACGATATTGGTCGGGACCAGCGACAGAATGGTGCCCATCAGGCCATGCGCGTGGCTCTGCACTTCCGCCGTGGTGCTCTGGTATTTCGAAATATCCACCGTTGCCAGCTGGGACATATCAATGCCCGCGCCCGGCTGGAACACATTCGCCAGCGTAATGCCGAGAATAATGGCCACCGTGGTGATCACTTCGAAATAAAGAATGGTTTTAGCACCAATGCGCCCGAGCTGTTTCGCATCACCGACGCCTGCAATCCCCACAATCAGTGTGGAAATAACAATCGGCACCACGATCATCTTGATCAGATGGATAAAAATATCACCGGCGGGCGACAGCAGATTGGCAATCAACCAGTCACGGCTTTCGCTGTGATAATGCAGGTAGCTGCCCAGCAGAATACCCAGTATCAGGGCCAGCAAAATTTGCCAGGCCAGGCTGACTTTCGTTTTTCTCATATAACAAACATCCTCAATGAAGCGCCATTCCCATGTTTGTGTTGCAGAACGACACATACTGAAAGGGGTAATTCGTATTGCGGGGTTTTTCAACGCGCAAAATAAGTACCATCTGTATGGCATTCTGCGCAACCTTTTAAGAACAGGGCATTTCACTGAAATTAGCCATTAAAACGCTAATTTCTTCCAATAATCATACATAACTTATTGTTATGGAAAAGAATTATAAGTGGGTATTTTTGATAATTGAGATAAGAAATTATTTTAGTTAAAAGAATCAGTTGCCGTATTTTCATACAATTCAGCCATTGCGTGATCCATCGCGCAAATAATAAACAAAGCCTGTAGCGCTCCTGTAATTAACGTTTACGTGACATATCCTTAACATCTTACAAGGAGAACAAAAGCTATGAGCCAGGTACATAAACACGATATTCCCGCAAATATTGCGGCACACTGCCTGATTAATCCGGACCAGTATGAGGCACGGTATCAGCTGTCCGTTAGCGATCCCGAAACCTTCTGGGGTGAAGAGGGGAAAATCCTCGACTGGATAACGCCGTACAGCAAAGTCAAAAACACTTCCTTCGCGCCGGGCAACGTCTCCATTAAATGGTATGAAGACGGCTCCCTTAACCTTGCCGCGAACTGCCTGGATCGCCATCTGCAGACCCAGGGCGACAGAACCGCCATCATCTGGGAAGGCGATGACGCCAGCCAGAGTAAGCACGTCACGTATCGCGAACTGCACCGCGACGTCTGCCGCTTCGCCAATGTCCTGCAGCAGCTGGGCATTAAGAAAGGCGACGTGGTCGCCATCTATATGCCGATGGTGGTAGAAGCCGCCGTGGCGATGTTGGCTTGCGCACGTATCGGTGCCGTTCACTCAGTTATTTTCGGCGGTTTCTCGCCGGAAGCCGTGGCCGGCCGCATCGTTGATTCCAGCTCGAAGCTGGTGATCACCGCCGATGAAGGTATCCGCGCGGGCCGCTCTATTCCGCTGAAAAAGAACGTCGACGACGCCCTGAAAAACCCCAACGTCAAAAGCGTTGAACACGTGGTGGTCTATAAACGCACCGGCGGAAAAATTGACTGGCAGGAAGGCCGCGACCTGTGGTGGAGCGACCTGCTGGACGCCGCCAGCGACCAGCATCAGCCGGTCGCCGTGAACGCTGAAGACCCGCTGTTTATCCTCTACACTTCCGGCTCCACCGGGAAACCCAAAGGCGTGCTGCACACTACCGGCGGCTACCTGGTCTATGCAGCCACCACCTTTAAATACGTCTTCGATTACCATCCGGGCGAGGTTTACTGGTGTACGGCGGACGTGGGCTGGGTCACCGGCCACAGCTATCTGCTTTACGGCCCGCTGGCCTGCGGTGCAACCACGCTGATGTTCGAAGGGGTGCCAAACTGGCCGACCCCGGCGCGTATGTCCCAGGTGGTCGACAAGCATAAGGTCAATATTCTCTATACCGCCCCGACGGCGATCCGCGCCCTGATGGCCGAAGGCGACAAGGCGATTGACGGCACAGACCGCTCATCTCTGCGCATCCTCGGGTCGGTGGGCGAGCCGATCAACCCGGAAGCCTGGGAGTGGTACTGGAAGAAAATCGGCAAGGAGAAATGCCCGGTGATGGACACCTGGTGGCAGACCGAAACCGGCGGCTTTATGATCACCCCGCTGCCCGGTGCTATCCCTCTGAAAGCCGGTTCCGCTACCCGCCCGTTCTTCGGCGTGCAGCCTGCGCTGGTGGATAACGAAGGTAACGCCCTTGAGGGCGCCACCGAAGGCAACCTGACCATCGTCGACTCCTGGCCAGGCCAGGCACGTACCCTGTTCGGCGACCATGAGCGCTTCGAGCAGACCTACTTCTCCACCTTTAAAAATATGTACTTCAGCGGCGACGGCGCGCGTCGTGACGAGGACGGTTATTACTGGATAACCGGCCGCGTGGATGACGTGCTGAACGTTTCCGGCCACCGTCTCGGTACCGCCGAAATCGAATCGGCGCTGGTCTCGCACCCGAAAATCGCCGAAGCGGCGGTGGTCGGTATTCCTCATAGCATCAAGGGCCAGGCGATCTACGCCTACGTCACCCTGAACCATGGGGAAGAACCGACGCCGGAGCTGTACGCCGAGGTGCGCAACTGGGTACGTAAAGAGATAGGCCCGCTGGCGACGCCGGACGTACTGCACTGGACAGACTCACTGCCGAAAACCCGCTCCGGCAAAATCATGCGCCGTATTCTGCGCAAAATCGCCGCTGGCGATACCAGTAACTTTGGCGATACCTCTACGCTTGCCGATCCGGGCGTAGTGGAAAAACTGCTCGAAGAGAAGCAGACCATCGCCATGCCATCCTGACCGCCCATCCCTCTCCCATTCCGGGAGAGGGAATAAAATAGTCCCTCCCCAAATGGAGACTCTGTGATGAATGAAATTTATCAGCAGATAGAAAACAGTGCGCATTTTAAGGAGCTGGTCGAAAAACGGCAGCGTTTCGCCGCCATTCTTTCGTTGATTATGCTGGTGATTTACGTCGGCTTTATTCTGCTGATCGCCTTTGCACCGGGCTGGCTGGGAACGCCCCTGCACGCGGGCACCAGCGTCACACGCGGTATCCCGATAGGGATCGGCGTCATCGTGATCTCTTTTGTTCTGACCGCCATTTATGTCTGGCGGGCTAACGGTGAGTTTGAACGACTCACCAATGCGGTGCTGCGTGAGGTGAAGTCATCATGAAAAGAGTCCTGACGGCGCTTGCCGCCACCCTGCCCTTTAGCGCTATCGCAGCCGATGCGCTGACCGGTGCCGTAGAGCGCCAGCCTACCAACTGGCAGGCGATTATCATGTTCCTGATCTTCGTGGTGCTGACGCTGTACATTACGTACTGGGCCTCAAAGCGCGTCCGCTCCCGTAACGATTACTACACCGCCGGGGGCAACATCACCGGTTTCCAGAACGGCCTGGCGATTGCCGGTGACTTTATGTCGGCGGCTTCGTTCCTAGGGATTTCTGCGCTGGTGTATACCTCCGGCTACGACGGGCTGATTTACTCCCTCGGCTTCCTGGTTGGCTGGCCGATTATTCTCTTCCTGATCGCCGAACGCCTGCGTAACCTCGGCCGCTATACCTTTGCCGACGTGGCCTCTTATCGTCTGAAGCAGGGCCCGATTCGTATCCTGTCGGCCTGCGGTTCGCTGGTGGTCGTTGCGCTCTATCTGATTGCCCAGATGGTCGGCGCGGGCAAGCTTATCGAACTGCTGTTCGGCCTGAACTACCACGTCGCGGTGGTGCTGGTCGGCGTACTGATGGTGATGTACGTACTGTTCGGTGGGATGCTCGCCACCACATGGGTACAGATCATCAAAGCCGTACTGCTGCTGTTCGGTGCCAGCTTTATGGCCTTTATGGTCATGAAGCACGTGGGCTTTAGCTTTAATAACCTGTTTAACGAAGCGATGGCCGTCCACCCGAAAGGCGTGGCGATTATGAGCCCCGGCGGGCTGGTTCAGGACCCGATATCCGCCCTGTCGCTGGGTCTGGGTCTGATGTTCGGTACTGCCGGTCTGCCGCATATTCTGATGCGTTTCTTCACCGTGAGCGATGCGCGTGAGGCGCGTAAGAGCGTACTCTATGCCACCGGTTTTATGGGTTACTTCTATATCCTGACCTTTATCATCGGCTTCGGTGCCATCATGCTGGTGGGCGCGAACCCGGCGTTTAAAGACGCGGCGGGACAGCTTATCGGCGGCAACAATATGGCGGCGGTTCATCTCTCTGATGCGGTCGGCGGTGACCTGTTCCTCGGCTTTATCTCCGCCGTGGCCTTCGCCACTATTCTGGCGGTGGTGGCCGGGCTGACCCTGGCCGGTGCCTCTGCGGTGTCACATGACCTCTATGCCAACGTCTTCCGTAAAGGCGCGAGCGAACGTCAGGAGCTGCGGGTATCGAAGATCACCGTGCTGGTGCTGGGGGTGGTGGCGATCCTGCTGGGGATCCTGTTTGAAAATCAGAACATCGCCTTTATGGTCGGGCTGGCCTTCTCCATCGCCGCCAGCTGTAACTTCCCGATTATTCTGCTGTCGATGTACTGGTCGAAGCTGACCACCCGTGGAGCGATGATCGGCGGCTGGCTTGGCCTGCTCACGGCGGTGATCCTGATGATCCTCGGCCCGACAATCTGGGTCAAAATCCTCGGACATGCCACGGCGGTCTTCCCTTACGAATACCCGGCGCTGTTCTCTATCGCCGTCGCCTTTGTCGGGATCTGGCTGTTCTCAATCACCGATAACTCCGAAGAAGGCAAGCGCGAGCGCGAGCGTTTCCGCGCCCAGTTTATCCGTTCCCAGACCGGGATCGGCATCGAACAGGGCCGCGCCCACTAAGCCTTTACGCCCTTCCCCGGTCGCCCGACCGGGGATCACATTTTTGTCCGTGTGGCGTGAGCAACTTCACGCCACAACGGAATGAAAACAAGATCGACGTCACAGGATTTATTGCCATTTCGCCTACCCCATCACACTTTTTCCCCTTTCCCCCGAAAGCCTGCCGCAAGACCGCCTGGCGGACGAGACAATTCTTCGCCCCCTTTTTATTCTGAATTCATCACGAGACTGTCGGCAAAACGGCTTAGCCGCTCGGGACTGAGTAGCAGAGGCAGATACAGCGGGCTACCTTCAGGCGGGTTATCGACCCAGCGGGCAACGGTATCAGCATAGCGCAGCAGGGTTTGCTGATGCTCTGTCGCCACGCGCTCAGCGGGTTCGCCATAGCGGTCGCACCAGAGTAAATCGGCCACGGCGGCCGCCACGCGGGCAAACATCTGGCTGTAGATTTCGCCATTACGCCAGGCCGCGAGCAGTACAGTCAGCGTTTCATCGCCGCCGCCAATACGCGGAGTCAATTCGCGCAGGGCCTGCACCGCACCGGCGCTGAGAAAGCAGGCGGCCTCTTTTTCCAGGGCGATCAGCTGACGTTGTTCAAGACCGCTTGCCCGGTCATCCGCCAGGAACAGAGGCTGATACGCCTGCAGCCAGTTGGCACTGCGGGTATCCATATGCAGCAGCTGCTGGGCCTGAGCAAAACTCTGTGGAACCTGGCTCTGGTCATGTAGCCGTCGCCCCAGCAGATTGGGGGTTTTACACAGCCAGTCGTGGCTGCTGTAGAGCAGCGTCGCCAGCCTCTGGCGGTCCTGCTGATGACGAAAGCGCAGCTGCTGCTGTTCGGCCCAGCGGTCAAAGGCCGACCCGGCGCTGTTATCCGCCTGATTCGCCGCCGTCAGGCCATAAAGATTAATGGCGTTGGCCGAGTCCATCACCCGACTGTCGGGCAGCCACTGCCAGCTAACCCGCGAGGAGATGGCTTCGATTTCGCCCTCAGCGGCGCTGATGGCCCAGCTCAGGCGGCCGGCAATCTCGTCGCCCAGCCAGCAGGGCAGGATCGTCCAGCCATAGCCGGTGCCCCAGAGATCGTATTCGATCCACTTTTTATGCCCCGGCAGGCCGGTGATATGGGGATGATTAGCAAAGCCGGGGTGGTAGTCCAGCTCGGTGGCTTTAATCGAGGCCCGCACGTCGTCAGGCAGCCGGGAAAGCACGCCTGAAAGCTGCTGGCGCGGCCAGGAGCTATCGATAAAGTCGCGCAGCACCAGCTTTTTGCCCTGCGCCCGTATTTGGCTCCAGACCTGATGCAGACTCTGCTGCCAGCCACCGGTCTGGAACGCCGGCGTGGTCAGGCTAAGGATGATACCGCTGAGGTGCGGCAGCGCGGGCAACAGCGCAGTAAAAATCGCGGCGTAAAACCGCTGCCAGAAGTCCGGGGCACTTTTCTCATCGAAGGAAAACTCGGGGAACTTGCGCTTAATAATATCGTCGGACGGGGCCGCTTCCCCCTGCAGCCAGAAGGAGAGGTGGTTCGCCTGCAGGTAGTCGTTGACCCGTTTTAAATATTGCAGGCTGTAGTTTTGCTGGTGAATCAGATTGCCGACCTGCAGCCGCTGGCTCAGAGGTGACGGCGTCGCCAGCAGCGACAGCAGCTCCTGCTGGTGAAGAATGATGCCGGTATAGCCGTGCCGCTTCGCGCTCTCGACGCCCTGAACCAGCCACGGCCAGTGCCAGATCAGGGTGCTGTTCAGTTCCATCAGCTGCTGCGGAATACGTTTCATTGCGTCGCCCGAATTCTTTCCATGCTCTGATAGTAAGCGATTATTTAATGAGGACAATATGAAAAAATATGCCCTGGTCGGCACCGGCGGACGTGCCGGACTCTATATTTCGGCAATCGGTGGACAGTGGAAAAACAGCGCCAGCCTGGTGGCCTTTTGCGATACCAACCAGACCCGGATGCAGTACGCCAACCGGCTACTGAGCGAAGCCGGTGCGCAGGCCGTCTCCTGCTGGCAGGCGGAGCAGTTCGAGGAGATGATCCGCGAAACGCGCCCCGATACCATTATTGTGACCACGATGGATCGCACCCACGATGACTACATCGTCCGCGCCCTGCATGCGGGCTGCGATGTGATCACCGAAAAGCCAATGACCATCGACGAAGCCCGGGCGCTGCGTATTCTCGATGCCATCGAACAGACCGGTCGTCAGGTGCGGGTGGCCTTTAACTACCGCTACGCCCCGCACCACAGCAAAGTCCGCGAACTGCTGATGCAGGGCACCATCGGCGAAGTCCACTCCGTCCACTTTGAATGGCTGCTCAATACCGAGCACGGCGCGGACTATTTCCGCCGCTGGCACAGGGAAAAACGCAACAGCGGCGGGCTGTTGGTGCATAAATCCACCCACCATTTCGACCTGATGAACTTCTGGCTGGGCAGCTATCCCGAGCGGGTGTATGCCGAAGGCGGCCTGCGTTTCTACGGTAAAGAGAACGCCGAAAAACGCGGCATCCGCCAGTTTTACCCACGCGCCCACGGCTATGCCGCTGCCAAAGACGATCCGTTCGCGCTGCATATGGAGGAGAACCCCCAGCTTAAGGCGCTGTATCTGGATGCCGAGCACGAGGATAACTACTTCCGTGACCAGAGCGTGTTCAGCGACGGGATCACCATTGAGGACACGATGTCGGTACTGGTGAAGTACCAGAATCAGGTGCAGCTCACCTACTCTCTGAACGCGTATTTGCCGTGGGAAGGGCTGAACGTGGTCTTTAACGGCAGCGAGGGCCGACTGGAGATGAAGCTGGTGGAGAAATCCTACGTTAACGCCGGGGGCAAACGGGAAAATGAAGGCAGTCTGGAGCAGTGCGATATCACCGTCTTCCCGATGTTCGCCGCGCCCTGGAAAGCCGAGTTTAACGTGGGAGAAGGCGGACACGGCGGCGGTGATAACGCTATGCTGGCAGACCTGTTTGGTGAACCCGCTCACGACCCGCTGCAGCGGGCCGCCGACCACCGCGCGGGGGCCATGTCCATCCTCACCGGTATCGCAGGAAATATCTCCATACAGCAGCAGCGTCCGGTGAATTTCCGCGAGTTTGAACTGGTTGCCCGACTGAAAAAACAGTAACGTTCTGTCGCCGCCGGGCAATCGGCGGCTAGAACATCAGCCGTCCCACCAGCGGCGCCAGCAGCACCATCACCACGCCGGAGAGCATCATCACCAGGCTTGCCACCACGCCCTCCTGCTGGCCCAGCTCATAGGATCGCGCCGTCCCGGCCCCGTGCGAGGCGGCACCAAACCCCGCACCTTTAGCCATCCCTGCGCGGATCGCCAGCCGCAGAAAAAGGACATCCCCCACCGCCATGCCGAACACGCCGGTGATCACCACAAATAGCGCCACCAGATCCGGCTGGCCGCCCAGCGGCTTCGCCGCCGCCAGCGCAAAGGGCGTGGTGACGGAACGCACCGCCAGACTGCGCTGGATCTCATCGGAAAGGGTAAACAGGCGCGCCAGCCAGATTGAAGAGGTGACCGCCACCACCGTGGCCGTCACCACGCCAGCGGTCAGGGACATCCAGTGACGTTTAATGATCGCCAGGTTGTCATAGACCGGCACGGCAAAGGCAATGGTCGCCGGACCCAGCAGCCACATCAGCCAGTGGTTTTCGCCCATATAGTTCTGGTACGAGATATGGCCGAAGACCAGGATCAGCACCAGCAGCAGTGGGGTAAAGACCAGCGGCATCAGCGGCAGTTTGTGAAAACGTCGGTAGAGCCGTTTATTGGCAAAATAGAGCGCAACCGTCATCACCAGACACAGGATACTGACCAGGGAGTCACTCATGTCCAGCCCTGCGTATTTCGTAGCGGTAGACCTTATCGACCACCCAGGCGGTCGCACCCAGCACCAGCAGCGTGCTCAGGGCAATCACCAGACAGATGCGCCAGCCGTCAACCATCAGCAGCTGGGCGTAATTAACCACCGCCACCACCGCCGGGACAAAAAACAGCAGCATTTCCGCCAGCAGCCAGGCAGCACCGGCCCGCACCCAGCGCAGAGGCACGATACGGCAGAGGATCAGCATCAGCAGAATCAGCATCCCGACGAGGTTTGCCGGAAGGGGCAGGTGCAGCCAGGCCACCAGATATTCCGCCACGACAAACAGTCCGGCATAAAGCACCACCTGCACCGGGATCTGTAAGCGCTGCAGTAGCACAGGTGCTACGCGGCTATAGGCCACAGCCATCTCTTGATTTCCTGAACAAAAACAAAGAAGCACAGTATAGAGAGCGCACGATCGCGACTGAAATGAATTAAACTCATCGCAGGTATAGTCACGAGGAATAATGATGGATATTCGAACGCTGCGCTATTTCGTCGAAGTGGTGCGTCAGCAAAGCTTTACCCGCGCAGCCGAGAAGCTTTTCGTCACCCAGCCAACCATCAGTAAGATGTTGAAAAACCTTGAAGATGAGCTGAACTGTACCCTGCTGATCCGCGACGGCCGCAGGCTGCTGCTCACCGACACCGGTCGGGTGGTGTTTGAACGCGGGCTGGCGATCCTCGATGAGTTCCGCCAGCTGGAGGCCGAGCTAAATGACATCAACCACCTTAACCGCGGCGTGCTGCGACTGGGCATTCCCCCGATGGTCGGGGTGCTGATGGCCGGGCCCATCGGCCTGTTTCGCCAGCGATACCCCGGTGTGGAGCTTAAAATTTCTGAATCTGGCGGCCTGACGGTCCAGCAGGCGGTGATGAACGGCGAGCTTGATCTGGCGATGACCGCCCTGCCGGTAGAAGAGGATAGCGGCCTGACCACCCTGTCGCTGTTCAGCCACCCGCTCTGCGTCCTGGTGCCGCGTACCGACGCCTGGGCCGACCAGCAGGCCATCTCTCCCGAGCAACTGGCGGAGCATCCCCTGCTGATTTATAACGAAGATTTCGCCCTCAGCCGCCAGCTTTCACGGCTGTTCCACCAGCACGGCGTCACGCCGCGCATTGCGGTCCGTAGCGGGCAGTGGGATTTTCTCGCGGCCATGGTGCAGGCGGGAATCGGCATCGCCGTCCTGCCGGAACCGATCTGCCAGCGTCTGGATAAACAGGCCCTGCGCTGGATCCCACTGCAAAGCGATCTCAGCTGGCAGCTGGGAATGATCTGGCGCGATGGGGTCTATCTGTCACAAAGCGCCCAGGCGTGGCTAAAGTGCTGCGAGTCATTCTGGCTGGCGAAGTGAACAGCGGCGGCGTGCGACCGTCGCACAGCCGCACCGAGGGTTATCTTTCATCACCCAAATATAATCTGTGCGTCTTTGCGATTTCCGATACCCTTTTTTCGTCCACCCCCGCCTCGGTGGCAAATTCTTCCCAGCGGGACACAACGCCGCAGATATCGTCAATAATGGCTTTTATCCCTTTAAGAGGTAGCCCCTGTATTTTTTTGCCGATTGTAATCAGGTCATCCCGGGCAAAGTCATCACGCTTGCCGTTTATCGTCATCTGGTGATGGCTGACCCATTCACTGTCCGTTCTGTATGCCCAGGACACGTCGTAGGCCGGAGATAAGAACCATGTGCCGTCCATATCCATTAGAAAGCCAATATTTTTTGTATGGTCGTCCTGATTCCTGGCGACCACATTGAAAACCATCCTCCGGAAAAACTGTATTGCATCTTCACGTGAGAGATTAAGCTCACGCATCACATTCAGAGCAAGTTCATAGCTATAAACCCCAGGCACATTGAAATCGGCATGATCAAGGGCGCACAGCGTTGCCATATGAATCTTTTCGCCGTCATCAGTTCTGTCAAACCGCTTTGTCATAAAGTGGGCACGGCTACCCTCTTCCAGTAGTCGACACTCCGTCATCTCAATTTTTGCAGCCTGCGCCATTAAGTAATAAGCGTATTCAATCCGGCCATAGCCCTGCGTATCCGCTAATTCAGCGGCCTCTTTCTGCACATCAAATTTGAGCAGCCAGTAACTAAATCCTTTTGGCGCTTTCACCTGACCAGAACGGATTTCATTTTTATCGTTGATGGCGATAACGGCTTTCGCCCTCGCACCGCCCGCACTGGTACCGACCTGAATAAGACGCTTCAACGCTTCATCATCTACGGAAGGATCCTGTGACTCAATGCGATCCACCATGGCTTCCCGGCTATGCAGCACCAACTCAGCCAGTTCAACCAAAGCATCAAGCTGAATTTTTTCAGTTTTACTGGAAGCTGGCTCAATGGCAGGTCGGTATTCCAGCGCGCCCATCCCCCGATTTCCCTGATAAAGCAGGCGCTCAACGGGTGAGAAAGAGGCTTTGTCTCGCCCATTTTGGGCCAGCCAGGCATCCATCAGCGCATATCCATAGGCATCCGGAAGGGAATCGGCAAAGACAGGCGGTAACTTCTTAAACGTGTCGACAGAAAGTGCGGCAAAACTATAAATTCTGTCTTTACTGAGGGGCATACGCACAGGGGCGATTTGCAATCCACCATCAACAAACTCTGGCGCGTATTGAAATTGCCCCACTTTCAGGGTGTCATCCCAGTTAAGCGCACCAACAAATCTATTCCAGAGATACACCTGAGCAATCATTACCAGCTTCCTCTTCCCGAGTCCTTTTTACGTGTAATCAATTGCCGGGTATCTGCTGTCTTTTTTACGTAGGGTTTTGCTGTCTCTTCGGCTACTGTTTTACGCCCGCCGGAAGCCCTCACCCGCTGATTTTTGCCGAGCTCAGCAAGGAGCAACGGGCTGACAGGAATATCCTCGACCATAGAGCTAAGCCTCTCCATTTCGCCCAGCGCACGAAGGACAGCAATAACGTTAACAAGCGTACCCCGTCCTTTAGCCAGGCTACGATATGTCTCACGCGAGATACCGGCAGCCTCTGCCAGCTGCGCCTGCCCTACATTATGCTTTAAGCGTAGATTTTCAATTCGGTCGCCGATTTCTTCGGCAATCGCCTCATTACTCATTACGGTTAGTCGCACCTGAACCTCTTTTCACATCTACGCCTAACAAACCAGGCAAAAAAGCGCAAAAATGCAAATAACGCCTGGCAATTTAGGCATTGAAGAAACACATCATCTGTAGAAATCTTAGCACCAGAAAATAAATCAACGCACAATTATCCAGGCACTAATGACTAAAAAAGACATTACCGCCTAAAAAATAAGGCATTAATAACATTTTTTAGCAGGGAGAAGGTGTGAAGAGTGCCGCCTCCTGAGCGGAGGCGGCACTTTATTACGCTTTTTCGATTAGCAGGGCTTCCAGCAGATCGAGGTCGTGCAGCATTTTTTGCAGGGTTTCATTGCTGATCTGCCGGGTGGCACGCAGATGGTAGAGCTCGCCGCGCTCGGAGCGCAGCGCCGCCAGGCGGAAGCGGCGTTCGAGATTCTCTTCCTGCATTGAGTTCTCCACATCGTTACGCCCGTCGGCGCGACGGCGCAGGTTGCCGATAACCCGTGAGCTGACTTCCTTCAGTAGCTGGTTATCAATGTTCTCCTCGCTGTCGTTGATCAGCCGCTCCTCCATCTTCTGGATCGCGACAATCGCCACGTCGGCGGTCGCGGAGCGCGCCAGGCGCTCCTCCTGCCGCTGCAGGGAGTGGTCGCCGACCTCAATGTGCTGGAGCAGAATCGGCAGCACAACGACCCCGACAAACAGAGAGATAAGGATCACGCCCGTCGCAAGGAACACCAGTTCATAGCGCGCCGGGAAGGGCACATTTTCAGAAATAAAGAGCGGAATAGAGAGCACACCCGCCAGAGTAATGGCCCCGCGCACTCCGGCAAAGGAGGCAATCAGCAGCTCACGGGTGCTCCAGGCCCCAAACTCCATCGGCTTTTTCTTCAGGAAACGACGGCTAAAGTTTTTCATCGTCCACAGCCAGCCGAAGCGGACCAGCATCAGCGCAGCGTAAATCAGGATAATGTCGGTAAACAGCATCCAGATTTCTACGTTCGGATCGGCCGCCGCCTCCGCCAGAGAGGTTTCGAGAATGCCCGGCAGCTGCAGACCCAGCAACAGGAAGACCATGCCATTAAAGACAAACTCCAGCATCGCCCAGGTGCTGTTGGCACGCAGGCGCATCGCCAGCGGCGCGGAGCGCATTACCCCGGAGCGGGTAATGGTCATCCCGGCCGCCACCGCCGCCAGAATGCCCGAGACGCCAATATGTTCGGCAATCAGATAGGACGCGAACGGTAGCAGGAACAGCAGAACAATCTGGGTGGCTGGTTCATCGCCCCCCCAGCGGCTGAGGAAACGCAGAGAGCGACCATACAGCCAGCTCACCACAAAGCCCGCCAGGATACCGCCCGCCGCCACTTTGAAAAATTCCACCGTGGCACCACCGACGGTGAAGACCATAGTCCCCATCGCCACCGCCACGGCAAACTTCAGCGACACCAGGCCGGACGCGTCATTCATCAGCGCCTCGCCCTGCAGGATGCCCATAATTTTTTTCGGAATACGGCCTTCGCCGACAATGCCCGAGAGCGCCACCGCATCGGTCGGCGACAGCACCGCCGCCAGCGCCAGAGCCGGTATCAGCGGAATACCCGGCACCAGCCAGTAAATCAGGAAGCCGATCCCCACCACCGTCACCAGCACCAGGGCCAGCGCAAGGCCGAAGATCTCCCGGCCGTGCTCAAGGAACTCGCGGGTCGGCGTTTTCCAGCCGTCGGCAAACAGCAGGGGCGGAATAAACAGAACCAGGAAGAGTTCAGGATCGAACTCGACGTGCAGGCCAAAGGTCGGCCAGGCCAGGCTCGCGCCGATGGCGATCTGCATCAGCGGCAACGGGATTTGAAAAGGCAGTACGCGTGTAATAACGCCGGAAAGCGAGACCACGAGGGTCATGATGAGTATTGTGAAGAAGATTTCCATGCTGTCCCTGTTTGCAGTGTCTTTTTAATAACGACAGAGCGTCGTGCTCTGATACTAAAACATCTTAATCAATACAAGGGAAACAGGATATGCCTTAAATGGCAAAACGGGCGGCCAAAGCCACCCGTTTTTGTGGGTAGTGAGCCTTAGATAGCCCAGCCGCCCGCGTAGAATGCTACCAGCGCAATCGCGATAACCACGGTGCCGATGTTCAGCTTACGCCACTCACCGGACACCACGCGGCCAATCACCAGCGAGGCGAAACCGATCATAATCCCGGTCACAATGTTGCAGGTCAGGACGATAAACACCGCTGTGATCAGGCCCGCCATCGCATCAACAAAGTCGCTGAAGTCGATTTTCGCGACGTTGCTCAGCATCAGCAGGCCGACGTACATCAGCGCGGGTGCCGTTGCATAAGCCGGAACCAGATAAGAGAGCGGAGAGAGGAACAGGATCAGCAGGAACAGCACACCCACGGTGATTGCCGTCAGACCGGTTTTACCACCCGCTGCCGTACCGGCTGCCGATTCGATATAGACCGCCGCCGGAGCCGCGCCCACCAGGCCGGAGAAGACGCTGCTCAGGGAGTCAGTGGTCAGCGCTTTGCCGCCGTTAACAATCTGGCCGTCTTTATCCAGCAGGTTCGCCTGACCGGCGACCGCACGGATGGTGCCGGTGGCATCAAATACCGCCGTCATCACCAGCGCCAGCACGCTTGGCAGGACGATGGGGTTCAGCGCGCCCATAATATCGAGACTGCCGATCAGGGAGTTGCCGTTCTCATCGCTCAGGGACGGCATCGCGAAAATCCCGGAGAAGTGCACGTTCGGATCGAAAATCAGGCCGACGATGGAAATACCGATGATGGTCAGCAGGATGCCGCCCGGTACTTTCAGTTTTTCCAGACCGATAATCATCGCCAGACCAATCAGGGACATAATCACCGGGAAGCTGGCGAAGTGACCCAGCGCCACCGGCAGGCCGTCCAGCGGGTTTTTCACCACCAGACCGACGCCGTTCGCGGCGATCAGCAGCAGGAACAGGCCGATACCGATACCGGTACCGTGCGCAACGCCCTGGGGCAGGTTGCGCAGGATCCAGCTACGAATGCCGGTTGCGGAGATCACGGTAAACAGCACGCCCATCAGGAAGACGGCGCCCAGCGCCACCGGAATGCTGATCTGCTGCCCCAGCACCAGGCTGAAGGCGGTAAAGGCGGTGAGTGAAATGGCGCAGCCGATGGCCAGCGGCAGGTTTGCCCACAGGCCCATCAGAATAGAACCAAGACCCGCGACCAGGCAGGTCGCAACAAAGACGGCCGCCGGCGGGAAGCCCGCTTTACCTAACATGCCCGGAACAACGATAACGGAATAGACCATCGCCAGGAAGGTGGTTAAGCCGGCAACCACTTCCTGACGGACGGTGCTGCCACGAGCAGATACTTTAAACCAGGCGTCGAGTGAACCGCCGGTACGCGCTGAAGGCGTAGACATAGAAACATCCCCTGAGAGTTTTTTATTTTTCGTCGTATACGTGATGGACAATCCACTGCCAGCGAAACGTCATCTCCTTGTGCTACATCGGTGCGCCAGGGGGCGACGCGAAAAAGCAAACGTTTAGCTCCGCGTATACAAAACGGTGTGTCAAAAAAAGGCAAACGATTATCCTGCCCGAAGCCCCCTCTTTTCAACTGAACTTTGCCGGTTTTCGCGAAAAATAACAGAGGGTGATGAAGAAGTAGCCAAAGAATGCGCAAACGTTATCGTTTATGCGCAATCTGCTAACGTTTTGGCAAAGATTATGCGCCCGGCAGCTCGAACGGTCCGCCCTGCTGAATAGCACGCTGCCAGCCGGGACGACGTTCAATCCTCTCCCGCCAGGCCTCAATATTCGGCAGGTCACCCGCCTCGCCGCGGGCCAGCAGCGCAAACACCGGGAAGGTCATCTGAACATCGGCCATGCTCAGCTGCTCCCCGGCAAACCAGGGCTGCCCGGCAAGATGGGATTCGATAAACCGGGCATGGGTCTTAATCTGCCCGTTAAGCCAGGCTTTTTGCACGCCCTTCCCCAGCGCCCCGCCGAGCGTGCGCAACCCGAAGGGCACCGGCGGTTTACCGAAACGGCCCAGGACCAGCTTAATCAGCAATAAAGGCATTAATGACCCTTCGGCATAGTGCAGCCAGAAGCGGTACAGCTGTCGGTCAGCAGGCTCCTGCGGCCTGAAATGGCCATCCGGGTCGTAGGTTTCCTGCAGATATTCGAGGATCGCCCCTGACTCCGCCAGCACCAGGCCGTTATCTTCCAGCACCGGGGATTTCCCCAGCGGATGCACTTTCTTTAGCGCCTCCGGTGCCAGCATGTTGCTCTCACGCTGATAGCGCACCAGTTTGTAAGGCAGATTCAACTCTTCAAGCGCCCATAAGATACGCTGGGAGCGAGATTGGTTCAGATGGTGTACCGTCAGCATAATGCTCTCCTTCTCGTTATTCTGAATAACTATAGGAAACCGTTCCTGATAGTGAAAAAAATTATGGCGAAAAAATCACCGCTCACTGGCGATTCTGCGGGTCTGTGCCAGACTTAAGTTGTCAGCACAATCCGGAACCTCCAGATTGCTCGATTGAGGGGTGTTGATGTCGGGGGAAACCCTCCCGCACGCAGGCGGGATAGAGCGAAAGACAAAGACCGGAACGACTAAAGCGCCCCAGTTGGGCGCTTTAGTTTTTTTACATTCCCTTAATCCTCTTCCAGCAGTCGTGCACCGGTACCGCGCTCACCCAGCTTATCTTCCGGGTTGCGCAGCGGACAGTCGCGCCGCGACAGGCAGCCGCAGCCAATACAGCCGTCGAGCTGATCCCGCAGCGCCACCATCGTATGAATGCGCCGATCAAGCTCCTCGCGCCAGAGCGAGGAGAGCTTCGCCCACTCTTTTGCGTTCAGCGGCTGACCTTCAGGCAGGACGCCAAACGCCTCGCCGATGGTCGCCAGCGGGATGCCAATCCGTTGGGCAATTTTAATGATCGCCACAGAACGCAGCACATCGCGTCGATAACGTCGCTGATTACCGGCGTTGCGCGTACTTTTGATCAACCCTTTGCTTTCATAGAAATGCAGGGCTGACACCGCCACCCCACAGCGTTTTGCCACCTCGCCCGGCGTCAGCAGGGTTTTAATTCGCGTTGATTTCTTTTCCATAAATCGCTTTACCTCAAGTTAACTTGAGGAATTATACTCGCCCGCAGACAAAACGACGAATCCAGTAAAGAGGCCGGTTTATGTCCCATCAGGCAATTATTCAAACGCTTATTGAATGGATTGATGAACATATCGATCAACCCCTTAACATTGACGTGGTCGCCGCGAAATCCGGGTATTCAAAATGGTATCTGCAGCGGATGTTCCGTGCGGTGATGCACCAGACGCTGGGCGACTACATTCGCCAGCGCCGGCTGCTGCTGGCGGCGGAAGCGTTGCGCACCACCCGCCGTCCGATTTTCGATATCGCGATGGACTTAGGCTACGTATCGCAGCAAACCTTTTCCCGGGTATTCCGCAGGGAGTTCGACCGGACGCCGAGCGACTATCGCCATAATCCGTCGTCGATGCAGGCTACTTCGTACTGAGCACCGCGTACTGTAATAGCCAGCCGGTAAAGTCCTGCGGTGGCATCGCTTTGGCGAAGTGCCACCCCTGACAATACTGCACACCGCGCTTGAGCAGCCAGTTCACCTGCTCAGCGGTTTCCACCCCTTCCGCAATCGTCTTCAGCCGCAGGCTCTGCGCCATCTCAATAATATGCTCAGCGATCAGATGGCTGGTGCTGTTGGTCGCCAGCGTATCGATAAATGACTTATCGATTTTCAGGATATCCACGTTCAGCGAGTAGAGGTTGTGCAGATTTGAGTAGCCGGTACCGAAATCATCGATAGCAACCTCATACCCGGCCTGGCGGAACGCCTGGATCACCGGCGTGGTTTTCGGCACGTCGATAAAGCCACGTTCGGTCACTTCGATTTTGATCTGCTGAGTACGGACGGAATACTCCTGCGCTTTATCCGTGATCAGAGAGATCAGTCGTGGAGAGTGAAAATCAGCGGCGGAGAGATTAATGGAGATATAGATCCCGGGATGGGCGGAGAGATAGCTACCTAAATCAGTGAAGACTTCTTCAACCACATAATCCGTAATACGTTCAATCATTCCCTCGTTTTCCGCCAGCGGGATAAATTCCGCCGGGCTCATCACCTGGCCGTTAAATCCCGGCCAGCGTAATAATGCTTCAGCCCCCACGCAGGTATTATTTTTAATATCGATAATGGGCTGGTAATGGAGCCGAAGCTGCCGTCGATCAAGCGCGCGCTGTAGCCTGCGCCGGGGAGAGTTAAACTCCCGCCGTGTTCGGGACCAGACCAGCAGCAGTAAAATGCTGCAGAGAATGCCCAGCGGTAGCGTCAGGGCAACCTGGTGCCAGAGGTTTTGATAAAAGCGGGCCTGCGTGGTGGCCACAATGACCGCAATCGGGCGCTTCGCCGAACGGGTAATGGTGTAAAAACGCCCGTCCTGCTGGAAAGCGGAGGCTTCCTGATGGGCCAGTTCACGCAGATGCCGGGCATCGGCGGATTCGCTGGCTGAAAACAGAGCGCCGGTAACCGTATCATAGACGCCGTAGACCAGCGCAGGATCGTTGGTCATCACTTCGCTAAACGAGAGCGGGTTAATCGCCACCGCGTAATGACCCCGCTGTAAATACGTCATCCGGTAGCCGGGGTAAAGGGGGATATCACGATAATAATAGATCGAAATATTCGGTGAGCGGCGATAATCCGGCTCCGCCATCATATAAGGCTGTGACGGTTTGCTTACCGTCGAACATATAAAATGCTGACCCTGCGCATAAATAAGATCGTCGACATATAAACGCCCACGAATAATATTAAGCATGTTTTCTTGATGGGCTTCAGAACAAATATCACCCTGATATTTTTCCGCCGCCTCGCGGGCCAGATCGGCCTGATGAACAACCGCCTCGGTTTTATTCAAAACCAGATCGGAAAATGAACCTAACTGACTGCTGGTTTCACTTACGGCTCGTAACTGGGCAAACCATAAGGCCAGCACTATCGGCAGGGACGTTACCAGAATAACCCCGACGATTCTCAGCAGCCTGCGCAGTGCGCTACGATTCATTTTCGCCCAATATCCCTGCATTAAATGTGCCTGTAATCGACAGGCTGCACGCGTTGCTATACATAAACAGACGGTTACGTTGCATGAAACACCCAACATTAGCAACCGACTTTTCGCTACCTCATCCTAATATTTGGTTATGACGATAATATTTGCCCGTAAGGCAAACTAAAAGTACGCCTTTAGTTTTTATTAGGGTGAGAATAATCCTGGAAAAAACGTTTTTTAAATAGCCTTAAAAGACCGAATTCTCTTTTCGCCAGGCAATCTTACAGAAGAGCAATGTTTTCCGTCGAGCAATAACTGTTGAACGGCATAAATGATGAAAAAACAGACTTTCTCCCTCTCTTTTCACTGGCTAATAAAACACCAAATGTGATAGAGTTCACAAAACGATACAAGCAAAGACATCGTTTCATTCTTCCCCTGATTAACGCCTCCGATAGCCGCCGTGTGCCGCGCTGTTGCTGGCCCCTGTTATCTTCTGAGGTTAGGTTTCATGGCTACCATTACGACCGGCGTTCTGCTCTTTCGCTGGCCGCTGTTAAGCGCAGTGCTGATGTTTCTGGCCAGCACCCTGAATATCCGGTTTCGAAAATCCGACTATATCGGCCTGGCGGTCATCAGCAGTACGCTGGGCGTTGCCGCCGCCTGCTGGTTTGCCACCGGTCTGCTGGGCATCAATATGGTCGAGGTCGATGCGATCTGGGGAAATATGAAAGTCCTGATGGTAGAAATCATGAGCCAGACACCACCCGACTGGCCGATGGTGATCACCTGAGGGTATAACAGCGCTTCAAAAAATGAAGCGCTGTTTTTTTATGCAAAGTAAGCACTTAGCCGTTTTTACCCTTTAATAAATGCAACGACGTTTGCATTTCAATTGTAATGAGAACCATTCTCATATTAACATAACGCCGTGACTATTAACTTTTAGTACTATCCGGCTATGTCTGACCACTCCGCAGCGTCCGCACACTTTACGCTTGAATCGCTTTATGGCGAGCATCATGGCTGGCTGAAACACTGGCTGACGCGCAAGCTACACTCTGCCTTTGACGCGGACGACGTGGCCCAGGATACCTTTCTGCGGGTGATGAACGGCGAATCACTGGCCGCCATTCGCGATCCCAAATCCTTTCTTTGTACCATTGCCAAACGGGTGATGGTGGATCTGTTCCGTCGCCACGCGCTGGAAAAAGCGTATCTGGAGATGCTGGCTCAGCTGCCGGAAGCCCTGGCTCCGTCGCCGGAGCTGCATCAATCCCAGCTGGAAACCCTGCAGCAAATCGACCGGATGCTCGACGGGCTCAGCGCGAAGGCGCGGCAGGCGTTTCTGCTCTCTCAGTTGGAAGGACTCACCTATAACGAGATCGCGCAGCGTCTGTCGGTCTCGGTCAGCTCGGTGAAAAAATACGTGGCGAAAGCCACCGAGCACTGCCTGCTGTTTCGTCTGGAGCAGGGGCTGTGAAGACGCCGCTCACCGATGCACGTCGGCAGGCGTTACGCTCCGCATCCCAGTGGTACGCCGTCTTAAGCGCGGGTCAGGTTAGCCCGCAGCAGGAAGCCCGCTGGCAGCAGTGGATCGACCGACATCAGGATAACCAGTGGGCCTGGCAGCAGGTAGAGAACCTGCGCCATCAGATAGACCGGGTGCCGGGCAACGTCGCCAGCCGCGCCCTGCAGGATACCGCCATCACTCGTCGCCACGTGCTTAAAGGACTGGTGCTGTTGCTCGGCATCGGCAGCAGCTGGCAGCTCTGGCACTCCGATACCGGCACCGGCCTGCGCGCAGACTACCGCACGGCTAAAGGCGAGGTTCGCCAGCAGCATCTCGATGATGGCACCCTTCTGACTCTCAATACCGACAGCGCGGTAGACGTTCGTTTTGATACCCGGCAGCGCCTGATTCACCTGTGGTACGGCGAAATCGCCATGACTACCGGGAAAGATAGCCAGCAGCGGCCTTTCCGCGTACGTACCCACGACGGCACGCTGACGGCGCTGGGCACCCGCTTTACGGTCCATCAGCAGGAGAGTGAAACCCGGCTCGACGTTCATGAACATGCGGTTGAAGTGGCGCGGGCAAGCGACCCCACGCAGAAACGGGTGGTCCAGCAGGGCCAGAGCCTGCGCTTTAGCGCCAGCGGTTTTGAAGATATTCAGCCGCTTAATGACGAAGCGGGAAGCTGGGTGCAGGGCTTACTGAGCGTTAGCGATCGGCCGCTGGGTGAGGTGATTGCGACGCTCGCCCGCTATCGCCGGGGCGTACTGCGCTGCGATCCGGCCGTCGCCGGGTTGCGCCTGAGTGGCACTTTTCCCCTGAAGGACACCGATGCCATCCTCAACATTATTGCGCAGACATTACCCGTAAGAATTCAGTCGGTTACCCGTTACTGGGTGCAGGTTTCACCGCGATAGCGAAAAAATTCTCATTTTCAATTGTCCCTTTTCTTTCCCTCATACGACTTCATACCTGAATACCAAATAAAAATGATGATGGAGACGTAATGACGCTTCGTAAGACAACACCTTTGGTGACGGCAATCCGCTTAAGTCTGCTCCCGCTGCTCGGGCTGGCTTCGTTCTCAGCCCTGGCCGCGATACGCTACGACATCGCCGCAGGCGATCTCGATAAAGCCCTTAACCAGTATGCTGCCGCCAGCGGGATCGCTCTGGCGTCGGACGCCAGCCTGACCCGGGGCAAACACAGCAACGGCCTGCACGGCGACTATGAGATTGCCAACGGTTTACAGGCGCTGCTGGCCGGTAGCGGTCTGCGGATTAAATCGCTGGGTGACAACAGCTGGACGCTGGAACCTGCACCTGAATCAGCGGAAGAATCCCTGACGGTTGTCGGCGACTGGCTGGGCGAAGCCCGCGAAAATGACGTGTTCGAACACGCCGGCGCCCGCGATGTGGTCCGCCGCGAGGATTTCGCCAAAACCGGCGCGGCCACCATGCGCGAAGCGCTGCACCGTATTCCCGGCGTTAACGCCCCGGAAAATAACGGCACCGGTAGCCATGACCTGGCGATGAACTTCGGTATTCGCGGCCTCAACCCGCGTCTTGCCAGCCGTTCAACCGTTCTGATGGACGGTATTCCGGTTCCCTTTGCGCCCTACGGCCAGCCGCAGCTCTCCCTGGCGCCAATCTCGCTGGGTAATATGGACGCCATCGACGTGGTTCGCGGCGGCGGGGCCGTGCGCTACGGACCGCAAAGCGTTGGCGGCGTGGTGAACTTCGTGACCCGCGCCATTCCGCAGGATTTCGGTATTGAAGCCGGGGTTGAAGGTCAGCTCAGCCCGCGCTCGTCGCAAAACAATCCAAAAGAAACGCACAATCTGCTGATTGGCGGCACGGCGGATAACGGCTTCGGGACCGCGCTGCTCTATTCCGGCACCCGCGGTAGCGACTGGCGCGAGCACAGCGCCACCCGTATCGACGATGTGATGCTGAAAAGCAAGTATGCCCCGAACGAGGTGCATACCTTTAACAGCCTGCTGCAGTACTACGACGGGGAAGCGGATATGCCTGGCGGCCTGTCACGCGCCGACTACAACGCCGACCGCTGGCAATCCACCCGCCCGTATGACCGTTTCTGGGGCCGTCGTCAGCTCGCCAGCGTCGGCTATCAGTTTGCGCCGGACAGTCAGCATAAGTTCAATGTTCAGGGCTTCTATACCCATACCTTGCGCAGCGGCTATCTGGATCAAAAGGACATTATCACTCTGTCACCGCGTGAATACTGGGTACGCGGGATCGAACCACGCTACAGCCAGAGCTTTATGCTCGGTTCGTCCGCGCATGAAGTGGGCGTCGGCTATCGCTACGTGAATGAATCCACCCATGAAATGCGCTATTACACCGCAGCCACCAGCGGTCAGCTGCCCGATACCTCCAGCGCCCGGGATCGCAACAGCCGTTCCGGCACCGAAGCGCACGCCTGGTATCTTGATGACCGTATTGATGTCGGCAACTGGACCATCACGCCGGGCATGCGTTTCGAACATATTGAGTCTTATCAGGAAGATCTGCGGAAACAGAAACGCCAGGACGTGAGCTATAACGCTCCGCTTCCGGCCCTCAATATCCTTTATCACGTTACTGACAGCTGGAATCTCTATGCCAACACAGAAGGCTCGTTCGGCACCGTACAGTACAGTCAAATTGGCAAGGCTGTGCAAAGCGGCGATGTGGAACCGGAAAAAGCGCGAACCTGGGAGCTCGGCAGCCGATACGACAACGGGGCGCTAAGTGCTGAAGTCGGGCTGTTCCTGATCAACTTCGATCACCAGTACGACTCTAACCAGACCGATAACACCGTCACCGCACGCGGTAAAACCCGCCATACCGGGATGGAAAGCAAGCTGCGTTACGATCTCGGCGATATGACGGACACGCTGGAAAACGTCTCTGTGTACGCCAGCTATGCGTATGTTGATGCGAAGATCCGCGAAAAGGGAGACACCTACGGCAATCAGGTGCCGTTCTCGCCGAAACATAAAGGCACCTTCGGCGTTGACTATACGCCCGGAAGCTGGACCTTCAACCTGAACAGCGACTTCCAGTCCAGCCAGTTCGCCGATAACGCCAACACCTGGGCCGAAAGTGCAAACGGCAGCACCGGGCGTATTCCGGGCTATATGCTGTGGGGTGCACGCGTAGCCTACGACTTCGGCCCGGAGATGGCCCACCTCAATCTGGCCTTCGGCGTGAAGAATATCTTCGATCACGACTACTACACCCGTTCGTACGAGGATAACAACAAAGGCCTCTACGCCGGACAGCCACGCACCCTCTATATGCAGGGCTCTGTGAAGTTCTGAACCTGTGCCGGGCATTTGCCCGGCCTTTCTGTTTCTGGAGATAGCTATGTTTATTCTGATTCGTACTCTTTTGCTGGCCCTGCTGTTTAGCGCCAGCCAGGTTCAGGCGGTCACGGTAAAGGACGAGAAGGGAGACTTTACCCTGGCGCAGTCCCCTTCACGGGTTGTGGTGCTGGAGCTCTCCTTTGCCGACGCCCTGGCCGCCGTGGATATCAGCCCGGTTGGCATCGCTGATGATAACGATCCGTCCCGTATTCTTGCCGATGTCCGCGCACATCTGAAACCCTGGCAGTCGGTCGGCACCCGCGCCCAGCCAAGCCTGGAAGCGATCAGCGCCCTGAAGCCGGACCTGATCATCGCCGACAGCAGCCGGCATGCCGGTATCTACGACGCGCTGAAGAAAATTGCCCCGGTCCTGCTGCTCAAATCACGCAATGAAACCTACGCAGAGAACCTGCAGTCGGCGGCGATTATCGGCAAGGTACTGGGTAAAGACGCACAGATGCAGAAACGTCTGGCCCTGCACCGTCAGCGGATGGCCGACTTCGCCCGCCAGCTGCCCGCCGGGACAAACGTGGTGTTCGGCACGTCCCGCGAACAGCAGTTCAATCTGCATACCCGCGACACCTATACCGGCAGCGTGCTTACCGCGCTGGGGCTGAAAGTACCGGAACCAACAGGCCAGGCGTCGATGCCGTCCATTAACCTGGAACAGCTGCTGGCGATTAATCCGGAGTGGCTGATTGTCGCCCACTACCGCGAGGAGAGCATCGTCAAAAAATGGCAGCAGGACGCCCTGTGGCAGATGCTGCAGGCCGGACAGAAACAGCAGGTTGCCGCGGTCGACAGCAATACCTGGGCCCGGATGCGCGGGATCTTTGCCGCCGAGCGTATCGGTGGGGATATGGTTAACATTGTCCATCATCAGCCGCTTGATGCCGTGAAATGAAACCCAGGCTTCATCCACTTCTGAGGTGGGGATTACCCCTTGTGGCGCTGGCCGGTGCGTTCTGGCTAAGCCTGTTTAGCTGGTCGGCAATCCCTATCCCGCCGCTAAACGCGCTACACGCCCTGCTGTTTCAGCCGTCACCGCCGCTGCCCGAAGCGCTGGTGCAAAACCTGCGTCTGCCGCGCAGCCTGGTCGCACTGCTGCTGGGCGGCAGCCTGGCGCTGGCCGGTGCCCTGCTGCAAACCCTGACCCATAATCCGCTGGCCTCGCCGTCCCTGGTGGGGATCAACAGCGGTGCCGCGCTGGCGATGGCCTTGACCAGCGCCCTCAGCCCTGCGCCGCTGGCGGGCTACTCTATTGCGGTCATTGCCGCCTGCGGCGGCGGCATCAGCTGGCTGCTGGTGATGATGGCCGGCGGTGCCTGGCGCCAGACCTGGGATCGTCATCGACTGATCCTGGCCGGGATCGCCCTCTCCGCGCTCTGCATGGCTTTAACCCGTATTACGCTGCTGCTGGCAGAAGATCACGCCTTTGGCATCTTTTACTGGCTGGCGGGCGGCGTTTCTCACGTGCGCTGGGCCGAGTTCTGGCAGCTGTTTCCCTTTGTGGTGGTCCTCGCGCCCGCCATGCTGCTGCTGGCGAATCAGCTGAATCTGCTTAACGTCAGCGATGCTGCCGCACACACCCTGGGCGTTAATCTCACCCGGCTACGGATCGCCGTTAATCTGGCTGTTCTGCTGTTGGTCGGCACCTGCGTGAGCGTCGCCGGGCCGGTGGCCTTTCTCGGCCTGCTAATGCCGCACCTGGCGCGTCTGTGGGTGGGCCATGACCAGCGTCGGATGCTGCCGATGAGTATGCTGCTTGGTGCGACCGTCATGCTGCTGGCCGATGTCCTGTCGCGGGCGCTGGCCTGGCCGGGCGAACTGCCCGCCGGTGCGGTGCTGGCGCTGATCGGCGCGCCCTGTTTTGTCTGGCTGGTCAGGAGGCGCGGATGAAAACCCTGATGCCGTATGCGTTGCTTCTCACGCTGGCACTGCTAGTGGCTCTGTCTCTGCAAATGGGGGCGATACCGCTCCCCTGGTCGGCGCTGGTCAGCGGCTGGCAGCCTGGCGATGAACATCACTATGTCCTGATGCAGTACCGGCTACCGCGCGTGCTGCTGGCCCTTTTTGTCGGCGCGGCGCTGGCGGTCTCCGGCGTGCTGGTGCAGGGGATTGTCCGCAATCCGCTGGCCTCGCCGGATATTCTCGGCGTCAATCATGCCGCCAGTCTGGCCACCGTCAGCGCCCTGCTGTTGCTACCAGGTCTGTCGTTATTCTGGCTGCCGCTGCTGGCCTTTGTCGGTGGAATGGCAGCGATGCTGCTGCTGTTTGTGCTTGCCGGAACCGCGCGTCCAATGCGGCTGGCCTTAACCGGCGTGGCCCTGTCGGCCACCTGGGCCAGCCTGACGGATTACCTGATGCTGTCGCGCCCGCAGGATGTAAACAATGCCCTGCTGTGGCTGACGGGCAGCCTGTGGGGACGCGACTGGTCATTTGTCGTCGTTGCCCTGCCTGTACTGGCGCTGCTGCTTCCCCTAAGTCTGCGCCTGTGCCGCGATCTGGATCTGCTGGCGCTTGGCGACGAACGGGCCAGCACGCTGGGTGTACGACTCCAGCGGGTACAAATCGGCGGGATCGTACTGGCGGTGGCGCTGTCGGCTACCTGTGTTGCCATCTGCGGCCCGGTTGGCTTTATCAGCCTGGTGGTCCCGCACCTGGTGCGCCGTCTGGTCGGTGGACGTCATCGCTGGCTCCTGCCAATGTCGGCGGCGATGGGCGGCGCGGTCCTACTGCTGGCGGATCTACTGGCACGCACCCTGCGCCCGCCCATGGAGCTGCCTGCCGGTGTGCTGACGGCCATTATTGGCGCGCCCTGGTTTATCTGGCTGTTAGTGAGAATGCGTTAAATGGAACTGAAAACAGAAAACATGACCGCCGGATACGGCAAGACGCGCATCCTTGACGGGCTGTCGCTGACCCTGCCCGCCGGGAAAATTACCGCCCTGCTTGGCCCCAACGGCTGTGGGAAATCGACGCTATTGAAGTGTCTTTCGCGGCTAATCACGCCTGAATCAGGCACGATAATGCTCAATAACGGTAAATTAGCCGATCTGAGTCAGCGCCAGCTTTCCCGGCATCTGGCCCTGCTACCGCAGCAGCATATGACCCCGGAGGGGATCACCGTTCGCGAGCTGGTCTCCTACGGACGCAGCCCCTGGCTGCCGCTGTGGGGCAGATTATCGGCGGATGACTGGCAGCGAGTGGACGCGGCGCTGGATAAAACCCAGACCCTACACCTGGCCGAACAGCGGCTAACCGACCTCTCCGGCGGCCAGCGCCAGCGCGCTTTTCTGGCCATGATCCTGGCCCAGGATACACCAATTGTGCTACTGGATGAGCCCACCACCTGGCTCGATATCAATCACCAGGTCGAGCTGATGAAGCTGATGCGCGAGCTGAATCTCGCCGGAAAAACGGTGGTTGCCGTGCTGCACGACCTTAATCAGGCCAGCCGCTACTGCGACCACCTGGTGGTGCTGTCCGGCGGGAAGGTGATGGCCGAGGGCACGCCGGAGCAGGTGATGCAGCCCGCGCTGCTGCGTCAGGTCTTCAGTATCGAGGCGCAGATCCACCCCGAGCCGGTGTCCGGCAGGCCGATGTGCGTGGTGGAGTAACAAAGATACAGACATAAAAAAACCGACGGGTGAGGTCGGTCTTTTTATGTCCCGTGGCAGAGCAGGTAACTCTGGCGGGGTAAAACAGTTCGCATCTAACCAAGGCAATTTACCCCTGACATCGGGGGGATGTCAAAGGCCTCTATTTCCCCAGCTTCGCCAGCATTTCCGGGCGCATAAATTTATGGATCACCAGCATAAACAGAATCGACGGCACCAGCAGGATCAGCGCAGTAATGGATGAGACCTGGTAGTTGCCCGACATACTGGCGTTATACAGCAGAATCGGCAGCGTGGTGACGTCCGGCGCACCGACAAAGAAGGTGCCGGTAAACTCATCCAGCGATTCCAGAAAGACAAAGATGCTGGCGGCCACTATTCCCGGCATCGCCTGTGGCAGTACGATGTGGAAAAAGGTGTAAACCGGTCCGGCACCCAGATTACGCGAGGCGCGCGCCAGCAGCGGGTCGACGGAGGAGAATGCGGCAACGCAGATCCAGATGGAGAACATCAGCCCGTGAACGCTGTGGACCAGCACCACGCCTGCGATGGTGCCGTTCAGCCCCCATTGATAGAACAGACGGGCAATATTCATATACACCGTCAGGTTCGGAAAGGCCTGTGGGATCAGGAACAGCAGCATAAAGAAGACGCGAAACGGCATCGCTTTTCGCGACAGGGCGTAGCCCGCCGGGATCGAAATCAGCAGGCATACCACCACCACCAGCAGCGCGATCAGGATACTGGTCAACAGCGAGCCGGACACATCGCTATACGGGCTGAAGACCTGATACCAGTACTTCAGTCCCCACTGGCTCGGCAGCGTATTCGGGAAGAACCAGCTTTCGGCAACGGTCCAGATCAGCAGGTTGAGGATCGGTCCGAACAGCGCCAGCACCAGCAGGATCAGAAAGAGCGTCTGGAAAAACAGACTGGCCCGCAGGCGTTTGAAAATCGATACCGTCATGCCTGAGCTCCTTTCTGGCGCAGGCTGTGGCGCAGATAAAACCAGGAGAGCCCGGCGCAGATCAGGTAAGAGACAATCCCCATCGCATTCGCCACGCCGTAATCGCCGTAGGAGTTAACGCGGAACGCCATATCCACGGTCATCATGGTCGGGGTGCCGGTGCCAATCATCATCGGCACCGACAGCACCGACATCATGGTCACGGTCGACAGCACCAGCGCCACGCCCACCGTTGGCAGCACCTGGGGCAGAATAATATCAAACAGAATACGCACGCCGGACGCGCCCAGATTCTTCGCCGCCAGGATTTGGGACTGATCGAGCGCGGCCATCGCGCCGGAGATAAGCAGCGTGGCAAAGGCCAGCTGTTTCCAGACGAAGGTAATAATAATCCCTGTCCAGCCCAGCCAGGAGACGGTATCCATCGGCGTCAGCAGGCCCGTTGCCACCAGGGCATTGTTCATCAGGCCGTTTTTTGCCAGGAAAGTGCGCATCATCTGCGCCGCGACAATAAAGGGAATAAACAGCGGCAGGCGGTATAAAAAGGCCAGCCAGCGGACAATGCCGCGATAGGGTGACAGCACAATCAGGGCCGAGAGCAGAATCGACAGGCAGGCCAGCAGCGCCACCGAGACCAGCACAATCACCACCGTAAACAGGATATCGGTGGAGTAAAGCTCAGCCATTTTACGGAAGTTGGCAAAGGTGAACCGTTGGCTATCGGTGGTAAAGGCCGATATCAGCGAAAACGCGAGCGGATATAAAAACAACACCGCCGTCATCAGCGCGGCCGGCCCCACCAGCAGATAATATTTTATCGACAGACGCATGGACTACCTGATTGAGTAAAAGACAGAAAACGCTCAGGCCAGCCAGCGGCTAGCCTGAGCAGACGAACAATTAGTTGGAAACCTGACGCTCATAACCCTCTTTGATGTCATCAAAGTAAGGAGCGATTGGGAAACTTTTGCCGTATTTGGTCAGTGCTTCTGGCGAGATTTCAGCAAACAGTTTCTGCCAGCTTGCCGCATCAAGATGACCTTTCACCTGCTCCGCATCGATACCCGGATACCAGTTAAACTGCTTCACAATCCCTTCCGCCTGCACTTCCGGGCTGGTTGCCAGCGCAATAAATTCGCGTGCCAGTTCTGGCTGAGCGGCCTTTGTCGGGGTGACGTAGTACATCGGCTGGCCGGGCATCCCTGGCGCAATCAGCGTCAGCTTGATGGACGGCGGCAGCTTGCCCTGATCTTTCCAGCTATAGAACATATCAACCCAGACCGGCCCCATCGCGATTTCACCGCGGCTAAGCATATCCAGGGTTCCGGCATTACCTGGCGTAAAGGTCACGTTGTTATTGAAGGCTTTCAGCTTCGTCCAGGCTTCACCCCAGTTTTTCTCCACGCCTTTATCGTAAGGCAGCGCAGAGAGGCGCTCCGCATCGGTGCCGTAAGCGTACATCCAGCCCACTACAAAGCTGACGCCGGACATACCGTTCTTAATACCGTTGTAACCGAAGGCTTTTGGATTTTTCTCCGCCCACTTCACCAGCTCATCGTAAGAAGCCGGCGGCGTTTTCATCAGATCGCTGTTCCAGGCAATCGCCGTCTGGCTGAGGAACATCGGCATCACATAGCCGTCAACGTTCACCCCAAGCGCATTTTTGGCGTTTTCAGAGGAGACGAGCGAACCGGTTTTAATATCCTGGCGGTATTTCGCCAGCAGGCCTTTTTCGACCAGGTCGCCACCGGTTTTCTGGTGCACTACGGCCACGTCAATATCCCAGGTTGCCGCGCCGCTCTCTTTCTGCGCCACCAGCTTTTCCATGATCTTATTGGACCCGGCATCGCCCGGTCCGGTCCCGATAACCTGTACTTTTACGCCCGGATGCGCGGCTTCAAATTTCGGACCCAGCCAGGTTTTGACGTAGTCCGCCATATTCTGGTCACCGGCAGTGGCAACGTTTAAGACGGTTTCCGCCTGTGCCGCGTGAACGGCAAACCCCAGACACACAGAGGCCATAACGGCAGCTTTGGTTTTCGCAAACATGATTATCCCCAGGATTAAGTAAGGTGATGTCGTTACAAGGAAGCAGCAAAAATATGCAGCGCGGGCGTCGGCACGTGCAGCCTGACCGGCGCATTCACCGGCCAGCTACGAACGGAGTCGGCCAGCAGTGTCTGGTCATTGCAGCGCACGCTGTGTCGGTACTGGTGGCCCAGGAACGCGCTCTGCTCAACCACGCCATCCAGCAGCAGCCCTTCCGACGCACAGGCGTCGGAGGCGCTATGAATGGCGACGTCGGAACTACGGAAATAGATAACTTTATCTTTTTCCAGACTCGTCGCCTGATGCGCGACCAGTCCGGCACTGTGAAGACGGTTTTCCGCCCCCATAAAATCGGCAATAAACGGCGTCGCCGGGCGGTGATAAATCGCCTCCGGCGTGCCCAGCTGTTCGATATGTCCCTGATGCATTACGGCGATGCGATCGGCCATCACCAGCGCTTCCTGCTGGTCGTGGGTGACGATAAGCGAGGTGAAACCGAGCTTTTTCTGCAGGGATTTGATTTCATGGCGCACGTTCAGCCTGACTTTGGCGTCGAGGTTGGAAAGCGGCTCATCAAGTACCAGCACATCCGGCTCGATAGCCAGAGCTCTGGCCAGCGCAACACGCTGACGCTGGCCGCCGGACAGTGCGGTAACCTTAATATCAGCAAGGCCACCCAGATTGACGATCTCTAATAATTCCGCGACCCGTTTAGCAATGGCGGGCTTATTCCATTTACGCACCTTCAGGCCGTAGCCAATATTCTGTGCCACCGTAAAGTGGGGCCACAGCGCATAACTCTGAAATACCATCGTGATATTTCGCTGCTCCGGCGCACAAGTGGTGATATTCCGTCCGTCAATAGCAATAGAACCGGAACGCACCGGGATAAAACCGCATAATGCATTGAGAAGCGTGGTTTTTCCGCAGCCGGATGGTCCCAGCAGGGCGATCATTTCCCCTTTATTGACCGCTAAATCGATATCGTGAAGCACCACGTTATCGCCATAGCTGATTTTTAACTGCTGGATCTGTAAATAACTCATCTGCGGCACCCGAATCTTCACTGTTGGGCTACATTTTTAAAGTGATGAACACGTGTTCATCCTGCTGTAAAAAAAATGCAACGTTGCATCGACATTATGTGAGCCTACTTTGTCGGGTATTTGTGACAATTTGATTAAGTCAGCGATAATTTTGGTGACACAAATGAAAATCGATGTGCTGGGCTGCGGTAGCGCGTTCTCTTTACGGCAAAATACCTCGGCGATACGAATTAGCGACGATGAAAATAACCAGTGGTTAATCGACTGTGGGCCGACGATCCCGCGTGCGCTCTGGCAGCGTCGGCTGGATGTCAACGCCATTGACGCTGTCTACTTTACCCACGTTCACCCGGATCACTGTACTGGCCTGACCGCTCTGCTGAACCAGTGGAAAAGCTTTGGTCGCAGCAAGCCGCTGACCATCTACTCCCAGCCGGAACAGCGCCCGGTACTGATGCAGCTCGCATCGCTTGCCAACTGGCCAGACATCGACCTGTGCTTTGCCATCGACTGGCAGGATACGCAGGACGCCTGGACATGGTGCGGCTGGCAGATCCAGACCGCACTGTCGCAGCATGAGATCCCTAACCGTGCGATACGTATTACTCAGGGCGAACAGAGCCTGTTTTACAGCGGCGATGGTCGCCCGACCCCGGCCTCTGTGGCGCTCATGCATAACGCCAGCCTGGCCTTCCAGGAGTGTGCCTCCCTGGAGCCGCTGGCGAATGATGCCTCTCACGGTGATTTCCCCGGCTGCCTGGCGCTGTTTAACCAGCTCGCGCTTCCGGCGCTTGGGCTGTATCACTGCTATGATGCGGCAATCCCTTCTCTCGAAAATGCCTGCCTGGCCCACGCCGGTCTGTTTGTCAGCAAGGACGGGCTGCAATGCGATCTAAGCCTGACAAATCCGGTCACGGGAGTAAGCGCATTTTGACCCCGCCACTGCGTAAACAGACGGTCACGGCTCAGGACGTCGCCACCCGCGCAGGCGTCTCGCGCGCCGTGGTGTCCCGGGCATTAAGCAATAACGGCAGCATATCTCCGGCGACCCGGGAAAAGGTATTAAAAGCCGCGCAGGATCTGGGCTACCAGGTCAATTTTCTGGCACAGGGACTTAACCGCCAGCGCAGCCATCTGATCGGGGTGATCGTCGCCCGCATCGGCGATCCCTTTCGCAGCGCGCTGCTTGATGGACTGCTGAAGGAGATCCAGCGTCGGGGATACCAGGCGCTGGTGACGGAGATTACCGGCGAAGAGGATCTGGCTCAGACCCTGCGCCGCTTTACTCAGTTTCGCGTTTCCGGCGTTATCGTCACCTCCGGCAAACCCCCGGCGGCGATTGTGAACGAGTGCGTCCAGCACCAAATCCCCGTTGTCGGCATTAACCGCCAGCCGGATATTCCGTTTGTCGATTTTATCTGCTCCGACAACCAGACCGGTGCAGATCTGGCGGCGGAACAGCTTCTGCGTGTGGGCTGCCGTCGCTTTGGCTGGCTGAATAATCGGGATTCCACCTGGGCCGGTCTGATGCGCGGCGAGGCGTTTCAGGCCGCGTTGTGCGGCGCCGGAGTCGATACCGACCGCGACCTGCATCATCGGGTAGCGGAACAGGAAGGCTACGAAGGCGGGCGACAGGCCGCGCTTGTCTCACCTCCCGGTGACGCGCTGGAGGGCATTTTCTGCGCCAACGCCCAGCTGGCCTGCGGTTTTCTTGACGGGATGCGCCAGCAGGGAAAAGAGGCCCCGGACGACTTTCACCTGATCGGTTTTGACAATACGCCGACCACGGCCCAGCACAGCTACCAGCTCACCACCCTGGATCAGGATATCGCGGAGATTTCCCGTCTGGCGCTGATCCGGGTACTGGATCGGGCCATGCACCCGCAGCAGCCTTCGGTCACGGAATGGGTTAAGGTGTCATTAATCCATCGCCGGACGTCACCGCAAATACGCTAAGGAACAGACCATGACAGCAGAACAACAGCGCGCCCTGTGCGAGCTTATCCGCAGGCTTGGCGCAGAGGCGCAGCGTCTGCGCGATAACGGACTGCGCATCGATCAGAAAGCGCGCCAGGATTTTGTCTCAGAAGCCGATCTGTACGTTGAGCAGGAGCTTAAAGTCTGGCTGCGTACCCATCGGCCGCAGGACGGTTTTCTCGGGGAAGAGAGCGGCCTGACGCAGGGTGAAGAAGGCGTCTGGGTGATCGATCCCATCGACGGCACCAGTAATTTTATTCTGGGGATGGACTACTGGTGTATCTCCGTCGCCTACGTTCGACAGAATCGAATTGAACTGGGTATTATTTTCGCCCCGGATCGCGACGAGTTCTTTTTTGCCGCAGCCGGTCAGGGTACCTGGCTAAACGACCAGCGGCTAATCGTCAAAGAGCCCTCCCCCGATGCGGTGGTGATTGGCCTGGGTCGCTCCAGCCGCACGTCGGCGCACAGCTATGTCCAGACCCTTGAGGCGCTGCTGGATAAAGGGATTGAGTATCGCCGATTCGGCGCGGGTGCGCTGATGCTGGCCCACGTTGCGGCGGGCCAGGTTCACGGCTACTACGAGGCGCATTTAAACTGCTGGGATGCCCTTGCCGGGCTGCTGCTGATCGCCGAGGCCGGAGGCGTACATAACCTGTCCCACGCCGATGCGAATCTGCTGCAGGGAAATCCGGTATGGGCGGCATGTCCTGAGGTGCAGCAGCGACTAACGCCGCTGCTGCTGGGGTAGCCTTACTCTTCGTCGAAGAACCAGTAGCCCTGGTTAATCAGCCCGGTCAGTTCGGCGACGAACGCCGGGTTGTTAAGCGCTTCGCCAAGCTGTTCCGGGGCAACTTCGGTAAAACGACACAGCACGTCCATCGCCTGCGCATCGACAGTGTCATGACGCTCGCTGTGGATAAAGAAGCTACCGCCAATCTCCAGTACCCGCAGGCCGCTCAGGCGATTCAGCATCTCACCGGCCTGCAGCGCATCAACCACTTCGTCTGTCGTATACGGCGGTTCAACCGGGGCAATATCCAGCTCGTGACGCGGCGTCGTCACAAAACGGCCAAACCACTGCTTAAAATCTTCCGGCTGTTTGATCATGTCGATCATCATGCTGCGCAGACGATCGAGTTCATACTCTTCAACCCGGCCCGGATGTTCGCGGCTGGTTAAATCCGGATCGCTGTAGTGCTCGCCGCCGAGATCGTTTTCCAGCGCATAGTCGGCGAAGCTACTGATCAGATCCCGACCGTTCGGACCACGGAAACCCACCGAGTAGTTGAGGGCCGTCTCATGGGTAAAGCCGTCGTGCGGGAATCCTGGCGGAATATAGAGAATATCGCCCGGCTCCAGGTCTTCATCGATAATCGGCGGGAAGGGATCGACATGCAGCAGCGCCGGATGCGGACAGAACTGACGCATCGGCAGCTTGTCGCCTACGCGCCAGCGACGGCTGCCCATCCCCTGAATAATAAACACGTCGTACTGATCGATATGCGGACCCACGCCGCCGCCCGGCACCGAGAAGGAGATCATCAGATCGTCCAGACGCCAGTCCGGCAGCGCGCGGAACGGACGCACCAGCTCCGCAGAAGGCGCGTGCCAGTGGTTTACCGCCTGGGCCAGCAGCGACCAGCCGGTCTCGCCCAGCCCGTCGAAGTCGGTGAAGGGACCATTGCTGGCCTGCCACTGACCGTCTTTATGACTGACCAGACGGCTGTCGACTTCGGCCTCCATCGCCAGACCCGCCAGCTCATCCGGCGTGATCGGGTCAACAAAGCCGGGGAAGGCATTTTTTAATACAACTGGCTGTTTTTGCCAGTATTTTTCTAAAAATTCGGGCCAGTTAATGCTGAGCTGATACGCCATGGATTCACACCAGTGAGAAGACAAAACGGGCATGATTATAAAGAGGTGCGGGGTGACTCTGCTTTGTCATGGGTCAAGGGCAGGTATTCTCTTCGGAGATCGTTAGCGGCGAGAGGCAGCTTTTGCTTCGTCGAGTAAGGTCAGCCAGTCAGCGGGAGGATGGCCCTTGTCCAGCATTTTACCGAACACAGCATAGGCGTCGGTTTTACTGTTATAAGTTTGGAGAGTATTAGCATCGTTCATCCATCCCAGAACAATGACCTTTTCTTTCTCGCTGTAGCGGAAAAAAGCCGATACCGGCCCGCGCCAAATTTTGCCCGGGACCAGTCTTTCTTTTTCCCGCACCCAAGGGTCGTGCCATGACGAAACGAGGGCGATGCGGGATCCACCGCGATTTAGGATTCCATGACCTTATGGACGACGGCCAGCAGCTTAGTCAGCGCTTTTTTTTGATAGCCTTCAGGATCCTTCCTTTTTAACGCCTCGACATCATTGACCAGTGCGTTATAAGTATCCAGAAAGCAAGGGTGCGCATAGAGCGTCCACCCATTGATCGTTCCCGGAAATTACATTATTCGTCGTCGCTAATCTCATCATCAATGTTCACGTCCATACCCGCGGCCAGGTCGCGACCACGGGACATGTCGAATGGGCGAACATTCTGCGGATTGCGCTGAATATCCGTATCAAGAAATTGCAGAAATGCATTCATAGCAGGATCCTCCTGTTCGTCCTCAAGACGACTGAGCAATACCTTGCCCCCCGGCAGGATCTCGTACTGAATATGATCCTTACCCGGTTCCAGATTCAGGGCTTCACGTACCGACGTCGGAAGAGTCGTCTGGCCACGACTAGTCACCTTCGAATCCACCATCAGGGCCGTATCATAACGAGCAAAAGCCGGCATATATCACCTGGTCTTAGCCATTAAAAAAACAGACATCTTGTGGCTAATTATAATGGCGAGCAATAATAATGCAATTGCATCACATCGCATTTTGGCGCACGAAAAATTAATAATTTTTTTTGTAAATAGCATCTCATCATTATGAAAATGGTTATTTTATGAGTGAATCAGTCTTCATCTTGACATTTATTTTTGCAATATTATTTTTTGGAAGAAATTAGCCGATTTGGTGTTATAAAGAACACAGTACGAAAATGGACCGCAGCTAGGAAAATTAGTGGTAAAGCTGACCTCTTAAAATGTTGACTGTTCTCTTGGTTTTAAAGTCCTCGTCATTCTGCATATGCGTAAACATCGCCAATCTCTACGAGAAACCTGTACAATTTTTTATATTTATGCTCTTCCCACGTTTTATCAGTGGATACGTTGTATTATAAGGGAGGATATGGCGCACTCAGAAATAATCATCGAGTAAGGAAATGACATCCAAGTAATCTCATATAAAACCTACCAACTCGTCTAGTCTTCAATCAATTAGAATGAGTATGAAAAACTCCGTATTGAATTCGATTATGTAACAAAGTTACAGGCTTTACACCAATTAAAAAGAACTCACCACATGCAGGATAAATTGCCTTTCATGAATAATTTAGAGCAGAAGTATCCAGAAGTACATTTTACTAGTGGGTGACACCGTGCAGGACTCAAAATAAAATAGTTACAGTTATACCAGAGCTATATCACGCAAAGAAAACAGCCATTTTAATGCGGTAATGGGAATATTCCCGGGGACACTGAAACAGGATTTTTTTGTACTCTTTTAATATTATAACACCAGAAACATCCCGCACAAAAAATATGTTTAAATGGCTACCATAACCTTGAAAGTATAATATCAAAGAAACATAAACGGGCTTAATTTAATTAAGCCCGAAAAATGCACATTAAAAACATAATTAACATAGAGTCCAGTTAATTTATTACCCTATGAACCATTTGTGATTAGCCCCATCCCAGCCATAGTGCTTTTCATGAAAAGCCTTCATTGCTGCAACATACTGAGAAAGTATTAATACGACATCACTGGTTTGTGGTACATCATCCTCATCTAAAACATCTAAATATGCAATGTTTTCTTCAGTTGAAAGTATAACTCTTATTTTTTCTATTAAGCGGTTTACTATCTGTATCTTCCTTTTACTTAAAGCAGCATCAGGTTTTTTCTTGGATAACTCTTTGAATTCCAAGTACATAGCACTAAGCAATGGAGTCATATTATCATATGTTTCCGCTATTTCCTTAGTAGTATAAAATTTTTCTCTTTCCATCGTTAATCCTTAAGTTTCTTAGGTTTCACTGTACGTATTAACATCATACCTTCTTCATCTGTCTTATCGCCTTCACCACCCTCAACACGCCAATACCAAGATCCATTTCTAATAACTACATTATCTGCCCTCAGTTTCTCAAAGCATTGAAGATACTGAGATAGTATAAAAACAACGTCACTGTTTTGTGGTATGCCATCCTCATCAAATACCTCAAAATCATCAAATGGTTTATACTTATCAATAAGATAATCATTGCTCTGACATAGCAACTTGTTAACAAAGTTAAGTTTAAATTTATTAACCGCATCATTAGGATTTTTTTTAGAAAGAAGAGATATTTCTTCATAAACACTTAGTAATTGCCCAGACAATTTTTCAAACATATCCACATTACTTCTATTCATATAGTATCCTCAAGATGGGCACGAACGTCTAAATTCTATGTATTTCTTTTTTAAAACTTCTATCGGAGCTCTTTGTTTGCTCTCATAAACATCTACCATTAGCTTTAAATCATCATCAGTAATTGCAATTATACATTTCCTTTGGGATGACCATAAATCAATAGTATTAGTAAACATTGCTTTGGGAAGGGGATTTCTAGTTAAAAAAACACCAAACCTACCAATATTTGGCTGAAGGTATCTATTAAGTTGATTTATGTGATCCCTTTCTATTTTTTTAACATTCTTCATTTCAATAACAAGCTGTCTATTTTCATAATCAGTGAAAATTTCATCAAGAAAATCGACATCACGATTATTATAAAAGATCAAATCTCTGATATGTCTTCCTGACTCAGTTCTACTTTGAGTCTGAGCAAAATCAAGATGTGGATAGAACAATGTAGCTAAAAGCTCTGCGGCCAGTTCTTCATATTCCATATCGGCCCCATCTTCTTTCCCTGAATTTAGTTTTAAAAGTTGATTAAGCTTTCTTTTCGCAGATAAAACCGGGATCTGACTAAAGAGTGGATCATTATGGCAGTCTTGAGAACTTCTATCCTTATATTTAACATACTCTTCGACTATACCATAATTCTCTCTATTGTAATTTAAAACCTTAACTCTTTCCTCTGGCTCATTGGGGTTGAATATATCATCCCTTGGACAATGTGATTTGAAGTAATCGTCAAAATTTATCCATGGATTAAATCTAAGCCATCTTTTCGGAGTAAATATGATCGGTTCTCTAGTCTTTGGATTCACAGGAAGGAATAATTTTTCATTATACAAAAAATCATGTTTTTTATAGTTATAAAGTGAATCAAGGATAACACCCTCAGTAGGTATTCCATGGATTTGACATTGCTCGACTGTGTAGTCTATCAAAAAAGATTTAATATAATTACAAGCAATATCACTTATTCTATCTTTTGAAATACCAGAGATGTAAAGCTGAATAACCTCAAAATGTGTAAAACCAAAATTACTATACTCAGGAATATCCCGAAACAAGTTTAAAATCTGATTTGCTTGTTTATCACCAATTCTAAGCCCTTTCCGAGATTTTGATACCCCAAGCCCTATCTCTGAGCATTCAGAGACATTAACTAAGACCTTAATCGCTTCATCTTCTTTACCTTTTTTTATCAAAAAATTAAGGTAATTAAATGAATTAGTGATCGTTGTATGCAATGCTTGATCTTGTAAAGATGGTGACTTCCACAATAAAAATGGGTCGATATAGAGTGGTATATCTTCGTCAAAAAATTGAATTGCAAAATCTAAATCGGCTTGAGACTTAAGGATGCCATGGTAATCAGTTAATCTAGGTCTAAATAAATCCATATATCCTCAACTTACTATCTAAATATCATCACAATAATGAATTATGGAAAAGTGAGTAATTATAAATTCAAGTAGGATATTATCATTAATGAAAAGAAGAATTCAAGAAAAATTAAAAATTATTAATCATCTCGTTTACCACGATGACTTTTCACATATCAATAGAAAGTTTTAAACTCAAAAAAACACTCGTATTTCAGCGGGATATAAAAATTATATCATTAACATTAGGAGAAGTATTTTCATTTTAATAGAATATATTATCGCATAACTCAAGGTAAGTTTAGAAATGATAGCTATAGAGAATTACTAAAATCATCGTTATATATTTAAATTAAAAAACCTCCGATAATTCGGAGGTTTTTAATAAAGTTATTGTGTAATATCTAAAGTCAATTTAGAACGGGATATCGTCGTCAAAGTCCATCGGCGGCTCGTTGGACGGTGCCGGTGCAGACTGAGGCTGCTGCGGACGGGACTGTGCGCCGCCGCTGAACTGGTTCTGGTTGCCGCCCTGCGGCTGCTGAGGCTGGCCCCAGCTACCACCACCCTGCTGACCACCGCCGGCCGGCGCGCCTGCACCCTGCTGACGACCGCCGAGCATTTGCATCACGCCGCCAATCTGCGGAACGTTGATCTCGGTGGTGTAACGCTCCTGCCCGCTTTGATCGGTCCATTTGCGCGTGCGCAGCTGGCCTTCGATGTAAACCTGGGAACCTTTACGCAGATACTCGCCGGCCACTTCTGCCAGCTTGCCGAACATCACAACGCGGTGCCACTCGGTCTGCTCTTTCATTTCACCGGTCTGCTTGTCACGCCAGGATTCGGAAGTAGCCAGCGTCATGTTGGCGACCGCGCCACCACTCGGCATATAGCGAACTTCCGGGTCCTGGCCCAGATTACCGACGAGAATCACCTTATTGATGCCTCTGCTGGCCATGATCGAGTCTCCTGAATACGTATACAAAATAAATTTTAGCGGGCGATTGTATCATCACAAAGCGCCGTTTTGATAGCTTGAGGGCCGTATTCCAGTAAATGGTTCATCATACGACATTTTTACAGCAGAACCTGGAATGCGCCTTCGAATACTGTATATCCACTCAGGTTCAATTGTGTCATAATTAGCCGTTTATGACCATCGGTTGTCTTGCAGGCAAACCGTTATCTACCGGGAATGAGAATGGATAAGATCGAAGTCCGGGGCGCACGTACCCATAATCTTAAAAATATTAATCTCGTCATCCCACGCGACAAGCTCATCGTCGTTACCGGGCTGTCGGGTTCAGGCAAATCCTCGCTGGCGTTTGACACCCTCTATGCCGAAGGGCAGCGTCGCTATGTCGAGTCGCTTTCCGCCTATGCGCGGCAGTTCCTGTCGCTGATGGAAAAGCCGGATGTCGACCATATCGAGGGCCTCTCGCCCGCGATCTCCATTGAGCAGAAATCGACGTCCCATAACCCGCGTTCTACCGTGGGCACCATCACCGAGATTCACGATTATCTGCGTCTGCTGTTCGCCCGCGTCGGTGAGCCACGCTGCCCGGATCACGACGTGCCGCTGGCGGCGCAAACCGTCAGCCAGATGGTAGATAACGTACTGTCCCAGCCGGAAGGCAAACGCCTGATGCTGCTGGCACCGATCATCAAAGAGCGTAAAGGCGAGCACACCAAAACCCTGGAAAACCTGGCAAGCCAGGGCTATATTCGCGCCCGTATTGACGGCGAAGTGTGTGATCTGTCGGATCCGCCGAAGCTGGAACTGCAGAAGAAACACACCATCGAAGTGGTGATTGACCGTTTCAAAGTGCGCGAAGACCTGACCCAGCGCCTGGCGGAATCCTTTGAAACCGCGCTGGATCTCTCCGGTGGCAGCGCGATCGTCGCCGATATGGACGACCCGAAAGCGGAAGAGCTGCTATTTTCCGCCAACTTTGCCTGCCCGGTCTGCGGCTACAGTATGCGCGAGCTGGAACCGCGTCTATTCTCGTTCAACAACCCGGCGGGTGCCTGCCCGACCTGTGATGGTCTGGGCGTGCAGCAGTATTTCGACCCTGACCGCGTGATCCAGAACCCGGAGCTGTCCCTGGCCGGTGGTGCCATCCGCGGCTGGGATCGCCGCAACTTCTACTATTTCCAGATGCTGAAATCGCTGGCGGACCACTATAAGTTCGACGTCGACGCCCCCTGGGGCAGCCTTGATGCCAGCGTGCACAAAGTGGTGCTGTTCGGATCCGGTAAAGAGTCTATTGAATTCAAATACATGAACGATCGTGGTGACACCTCCGTGCGCCGCCATCCGTTTGAAGGCGTGCTGCATAATATGGAGCGTCGCTATAAAGAGACCGAGTCCAGCGCGGTACGCGAGGAGCTGGCGAAGTTTATCAGCAACCGTTCGTGTGCCAGCTGTGACGGCACCCGTCTGCGTCGCGAAGCACGCCACGTGTTCGTTGAGAACACGCCGCTGCCAACCATCTCCGATATGAGCATCGGCCATGCGATGGACTTCTTCAATAACCTGAAGCTGTCCGGCCAGCGGGCGCAAATCGCCGAGAAAGTGCTGAAAGAGATTGGCGATCGCCTTAAGTTCCTGGTGAACGTCGGCCTGAACTACCTCTCTCTTTCCCGTTCGGCAGAAACGCTTTCCGGCGGTGAAGCCCAGCGTATCCGTCTGGCAAGCCAGATCGGTGCAGGCCTGGTGGGTGTCATGTACGTGCTGGATGAGCCGTCCATCGGCCTGCATCAGCGCGATAACGAACGCCTGTTGGGCACCCTTATCCACCTGCGTAATCTCGGCAATACGGTGATTGTGGTTGAGCACGATGAGGACGCGATCCGTGCGGCAGATCACGTGATCGATATCGGACCGGGCGCGGGCGTGCACGGCGGCCAGGTGGTGGCAGAAGGCACGCTTGACGACATTATGGCGGTACCGGAGTCCCTGACCGGCCAGTTTATGAGCGGCAAGCGTCAGATCGGCGTGCCGAAAAACCGCGTCAAAGCCGACCCGAAAAAGGTCCTGAAGCTGACCGGCGCACGTGGGAACAACCTGAAGGACGTGACCCTGACCCTGCCAGTCGGGCTGTTTACCTGCGTTACCGGCGTCTCCGGCTCCGGTAAATCGACCCTGATCAACGATACTCTGTTCCCGCTTGCCCAGCGTCAGCTGAACGGCGCGACAATTATTGAACCGGCTCCGTACCGTGATATTCAGGGACTGGAGCATTTCGATAAGGTTATCGACATCGACCAGAGCCCGATTGGTCGTACCCCGCGCTCCAACCCGGCGACCTATACCGGCGTCTTTACGCCGGTGCGCGAGCTGTTTGCCGGGGTGCCGGAGTCACGCTCTCGCGGCTATACGCCGGGTCGCTTCAGCTTTAACGTGCGCGGCGGCCGCTGTGAAGCCTGCCAGGGCGATGGCGTGATCAAGGTAGAGATGCACTTCCTGCCGGATATCTACGTTCCCTGCGACCAGTGCAAAGGCAAACGCTATAACCGCGAAACGCTGGAGATTAAGTACAAGGGCAAGACTATCCACGAAGTGCTGGATATGACTATCGAAGAGGCGCGTGAGTTCTTTGATGCCGTTCCGGCACTGGCGCGTAAGCTACAGACGCTGATGGACGTTGGCCTGACCTATATTCGTCTCGGTCAGTCCGCCACGACCCTTTCCGGCGGCGAGGCCCAGCGCGTGAAGCTGGCGCGTGAGCTGTCGAAACGTGGGACCGGTCAGACCCTGTATATTCTCGATGAGCCGACCACCGGTCTGCACTTTGCGGATATTCAGCAGCTGCTGGAAGTGCTGCATCAGCTACGCGATCAGGGCAATACCATCGTGGTGATTGAGCACAATCTCGATGTGATCAAGACCGCCGACTGGATTGTCGATCTCGGTCCGGAAGGCGGCAGCGGCGGCGGCGAAATCCTCGTCTCCGGCACGCCGGAAACGGTCGCAGAGTGTGAAGCCTCGCACACCGCCCGCTTCCTTAAGCCACTGCTGAAAGCGTGACCCACACGGTCATGATAAAAGCTGCTGTCTGACAGAGTCAGGCAGCAGCTCTGTGACCTGCTGATACGACGCATCCACCAGATAGTAAATTTGTGAATCGGGCAGCGCGCCATCAAGAAAAACGGTGCTCCAGTGCGCCTTGTTCAGATCCCGACAGGGGTGAACATCATCATGCTGCTGACGCAGTAGCTCCGCCAGTTCCGGGCTGGTTTTCAGCGAAGCCGTCGGCCTGCCGTCCACCTCTTTCACCATCGCAAACAGCACGTCCGCCACCTTAATTTGCGTGGCTTTCCAGTCGCTGTGAACGCTCTGTTCCGCCCCGGGCTTCGCCATGCAGTACTGTAATAACTCCGAACTGGTCATCAGTCTCCCCCGTGAATGAGATACGCCTTACTGGAAAAATGATTCGCTGCCGGATCAGTATAGTGGTCTGTACAAAAGAGCGCGTTTCAGCGTTTCACCAGTGCCTGACGTTTGCTGAGCAGGAAGGGCGTCAGAAACGCGACCGTGTCGCTTAAAGGCAAAACCTCTTCTCTCAAATCAACGTTAATCGCCTCTTTCAGCCAGGCCCGTCGCCGCTGAATGCGCTGCCAGAGTTCCGGATAGAGTCTGCTGATTTCCGCTCGCAGCGACGCATCAGCAATAGCCACCGGCTCTTCACAGCTGGCCCCGGCATAGCCCTTCACCGACGGAATAATATCAATTTGAAAAAGCTGGCCGCTTTGCACGACGGCGGTCGAGCCCTCGAAGAAAGGCGACGCCAGCCACTCTTCATCGGCAGTGTAATGGCCCGGATTTAACGTCCAGCCATAGTCCATACGGGGGAGAACCGACTCAATGGTCGCGTACATCGCCTGCCCGCTCAGCCCAACGGCAATCGTTTCAAGCCAGGTCAGATACGCCCGGAAATAGGGTTTTGCGACGCGATCCAGATACTCTCTCTGCTCGTCGGGAAGCTGGTCGGTGCGTTCGATAACAAAGCCGCTCCGGCTGCTCAGCCCACCCTTGTAGCCCACCGTCATAGCGAACTTATCCTGGTGCTGAATGGCCTTGTCGCGGGGATAGAGCGTCGCATGGGAAAAGCGATCCCCGGTGGCACAGATGGTGGTGACGGAGTTGGGCTGCCCCTCTCTCGCCAGCAGCGCCCCGACCTCTCTTTCACCCTTGCCGGGTTCAATCGCCTGAAGCGCATCAAACATCGCCGCGCCGGCCAGGGTCGCACCGTACTCATAGTGGGCGATCTCATTGGCATTGTTGAGGGTGCGGATCCCCTCCTGCGGGGAAATCAGTATGCCGGTCGCATTCACCAGCGATCCCTGTTCACCCACAAATTCCCGCAGCGCATCGACAACAAAGGAAGGAAGGTCAAACAACGCGGTATTATCCAGGGTCTTAGCCGTAAACAGCTTCCAGCCAATCACGCCGATACGGCTGTCGGGTGACAGTCCCGCATCGTGGAAGTAGTCCGCAAAAGGACGTTCACCCGCCATCGGCTGGTTGGGCAGAGAGAAAAAGGGCACGTGCACGGCGGCGGCCACAATACGTGCGTGACTGGCCATTTTCAGGTTTTCATTGCCCAGCAGTAAACGGCTCTCACCGTTCGCCTGCACTACCAGACAGGCTTCCTCAAAACGAGGGATAAACCCGGTAAAATACTCGAAATTCGCGCCATGCTCGCGATCGGCATAGATAATCACCGCATCGAGACGATGCTGCTGCATCCTGGAGAGCAGTTTGCTTTTACGCTCTGCGAGCGTGGCATCCGTCAGCGTCACCGGGCTGACCTGGCGGTGGATGACAGGCGCACTGATGCTGACCAGTTCAATATTCATCGCTATAGGCTCTCTAATACTCAGAGTTAACAATCACCTCTTCACCCAACGCTCCCGCCTGCGGCAGCGGACGGTAAGTCGAGTTTGAGGCGCGCAGGATGCGTATGGCTCTGGCTCCGACCTCGCGAGCAGCGGTCATATCGTTGTCCGAGTCACCGTAGAAGATTTTGATCTGTTTCGACTCAAGCCACTGGGTTTTGCTGTTCTGACCCGGCTTATCTCCGGCGAAAATCACCGGGTTCATATTGGCAGCCGGGATCGCAAAATCATCCTGCAGCGTTTTCGATACCGTTTCGGTCCGCGTCTGGCTGCGGCCGGTGACAAACCAGATGCTGTCGCCGCGACGAACGTGCAGGGCAATCAGAGCGCGACCCACTTCTTTCGGCACGCTAAACGCGTCCCAGCCGTTATTCATTTTTTCCCAGAAAGCCGGGTTTTTAAGGTACTCCTCGCTATCCGGGGAGTATGTTTTTTTGCCGCGCCAGAAGCCCGGGCTGGAGAACAGAACGGTATCATCGATATCAAAGCCTACCGCCATGGGCGGCTGCCCCTGCAGGCTGTGTTCGATTTGTGCGACCGATACCCAGTGAATCGGAGCCTGCTCGGCCAGTTTTGCCGTATTGGTCCCGCTATAGAGCGGCATTGGAGTGGAGGCATGGGCGAGAACCGTGCTGCTCAGCGTTAATAGCAGACAGGCGGCGCTCATAATACGGATCGTCTTGCGCATATATATCCCTTAACAATCATTTAGTTATTGTTATGTCATCTATAAATGCTCAAAAAGCATTCCGACATTACCCCCGGTAACGGACGAAGGAAAGGAATATGTCGCCCTGAAGTCATAGAAAACGGTGATGATCACATTCTGAAAAAGGCGCGAGGCAAAACGGTGGGGAAAATCCTCTTCCGAAGAAGAGGATGATTTAAAAATGATAGTGAGTGCTTACATTACGGCAGCAAAAGCCTGGGCCACGCGCTGAACGTTGCGACTGTTCAGCCCGGCCACGCACATACGTCCGCTGGCAATCAGGTAGACGCCAAACTCATCCCGCAGGCGATCGACCTGGGCCGCACTCAGGCCGGTATAGCTGAACATCCCGCGCTGCTTCAGCAGATAGTCAAAGTTATGCCCTGGCAGCGTCTCTTTCAGCACGTTAACCAGCGCCTGACGCATCGCCAGAATACGGGTGCGCATCGCTTCGACTTCCGCCAGCCAGGAGGCTTTAAGCGTCGCATCGTTAAGCACGGTCGCCACCAGCTGCGCGCCAAAGTGCGGCGGGCTGGAGTAGTTGCGACGTACGGTTGCCTTAAGCTGGCCCAGCACGCGCTCTGCCGTTGCGGCGTCGTCACAAAGAATGGACAGCCCACCGACGCGCTCGCCATACAGAGAGAAAATCTTCGAGAATGAGTTGCTGACCAGCGCCGTCAGGCCTGCATCGGCGATGGCGCGAATGGCGTAAGCATCCTCTTCCATTCCGGCACCAAAGCCCTGGTAGGCGATATCGAGGAACGGGATCAGGTCGCGGGCTTTCAGCACCTCAATCACCGCATCCCACTGAGCGTTAGTCAGGTCGGCTCCGGTCGGGTTATGGCAGCACGGGTGCAGCAGCACAATACTGCGCGCCGGTAAGCCGGAGAGCGTTTCCAGCAGCGCGTCAACGCGCACACCGTTGCTCTCGTTATCAAACCAGGGGTAAGTACTTACTTCGAATCCAGCCCCTTCAAAGATGGCGATATGGTTTTCCCAGGTCGGATCGCTGACCCACACACCTGACGCAGGGAAATAGCGCTTAAGAAAATCAGCCCCCACCTTGAGCGCACCGGAACCACCCAGCGTCTGGATGGTAGCCACGCGTTTCTCAGCCAGAGCCGGATGATCGGCACCAAACAGCAGCGGCGCAACCGCCTGGCGATAGGTATTCATCCCTTCCATCGGCAGATAGAGTGAAGCCCCGTGCGGCTGGGCGTTAAGACGCGCCTCGGCTTCCGCCACCGCCTGCAGCTGAGGAATAATGCCCTCTTCGTTGTAATAGAGGCCGATACTGAGATTGACCTTGTCGCTGCGCGGATCTTCTTTGAAACGCTCCATTAAGGAGAGGATGGGGTCGCCAGCGTAGGCGTCAACTTTTTGAAACACGCGGTGGTTCTCCAGGTTTACGGTCAAGATGAAACCACACAATAAACCGGATACCGAAGAAGATCGAGAGGATGTTTTTCTGGCCCTCACCGGGAGAGCAAGGGCCAGAGCGCGTCAGTCGAGATAGTGCATCGTGACCCTTGAGGTCAGACGGGTAATCAATTCATAGGCGCTGACGCCGGTAACGCTGGCAATACGCTCAACGGGCAACCCTTCACCCCACATCACCACCGGATCGCCGGGGTTATCCTGCGACTCAGGCCCCAGGTCGACGCAAATCATATCCATCGCCACGCGACCGACAATGGGCACTTCCCGACCGTTGACCAGTACCGGCGTTCCCGACGGTGTCGCACGCGGATAGCCGTCACCGTAGCCCATTGCCACGACGCCAAGCCGCGTGTCACGGTCGCTCTCCCAGGTGCCGCCATAGCCCACCGGTTCCCCGGCAAGATGTTCGCGCACGGCAATCAGGCTGGAGGTAAGAGACATTGCTGGCTGGAAGCCGAATTCGCTACCCCAGGGATGGCCGTCCAGCGGCGAGACGCCGTAAAGAATAATCCCCGGGCGCACCCAGTCGTAGTGGGACTGAGGCCACAGGAGGATCCCGCCCGATGCAGCAATAGAGCGCATCCCGGGTTTGCCGTCGGTAAAGCTACTGAAAATATCCAGCTGTTTTTCGGTCGCGCCACATTCCGGCTCGTCGGCCCGGGCAAAGTGGCTCACCACGTTGACCGGCTGACGCACGTTTTTGCACTGGCACAGGCGCTGATAAAACGCTTCGGCCTGGTCCGGGCGCACGCCGAGACGGTGCATACCGGTGTCGAGTTTCATCCAGACGGTAACCGGCTGACGTAAATCCGCCGCTTCCAGCGCTACCAGCTGTTCAGGACTGTGCACAGCGGTCTGAAGTTGATTATCGACGAGCGTTGGCAGATCGGCGGCGTTAAAGAAACCTTCCAGCAGTAAAATCGGCTGGGTAATTCCCCCTTCTCTTAAACGAAGGGCTTCTTCCAGGCGGGCAACGCCAAAGGCGTCAGCGTCGGGGAGCGTTCGCGCGGTCTCCAGCAGACCGTGTCCATAGGCGTTCGCTTTCACCACTGCAACCAGTTTGCTGGCGGGCGCCAGCTCACGCAGACGCTGCAGGTTGTGTCGCAGAGCGCGGCGGTTGATTACGACAGTTGCCGCTTGCATTTATATTCCTTAGATCCTTAATAAAGAATCGCCAAAATCATTCACGTTGCAGGAAGGCGACAAGCCCGCGAATCCCCGGGAGCTTAGCCAACTAAGTGACCGGGGTGAGCGGGCGCAGTCAACGCACCTGCGGCGTGAAGGATGAAGGCGATTTATTCGTCGTCGTATTGGGGGCCCGCATAATTATCAAAACGCGACCACTGACCGTTAAAGGTCAGACGCACCGTACCAATCGGGCCGTTACGCTGCTTGCCGAGGATAATTTCGGCAATGCCTTTCAGGTCGCTGTTCTCGTGATAAACCTCATCACGATAGATAAACATAATTAAGTCGGCATCCTGCTCGATGGAGCCGGACTCACGCAGGTCCGAGTTGACCGGGCGTTTATCGGCGCGCTGTTCAAGGGAGCGGTTAAGCTGGGACAGCGCCACCACCGGCACGTGTAGCTCTTTGGCCAGCGCCTTCAGAGAACGGGAAATTTCGGCAATTTCCAGGGTACGGTTGTCCGACAGGGACGGCACGCGCATCAGCTGAAGGTAGTCGATCATAATCAGACCGATGCCGCCGTGTTCACGGGCAATACGCCGCGCACGGGAACGCACTTCCGTTGGCGTCAGGCCGGAGGAGTCATCAATATAGATATTACGTTTTTCCAGCAGGATCCCCATGGTGCCTGAGATCCGCGCCCAGTCCTCATCATCCAGCTGACCGGTACGAATACGGGTCTGATCGACACGCGACAGGGACGCCAGGCAGCGCATCATAATCTGCTCGGAGGGCATCTCAAGACTGAAAATAAGAACCGGCTTATCCTGCAACATCGCCGCATTTTCGACGAGGTTCATCGCAAATGTCGTTTTACCCATCGACGGACGCGCGGCGACGATAATCAAATCCGACGGCTGAAGGCCCGCGGTTTTTTTGTTGAGATCGTCATAGCCCGTGTTCACGCCCGTGACCCCGTCGTGGGGCTGCTGGAACAGCTGCTCAATACGCGAGACGGTCGCATCCAGCACATCGGCAATATTCTTCGGGCCTTCGTCTTTATTGGCGCGGCTCTCGGCGATTTTAAAGACGCGGGATTCAGCGAGGTCCAGCAGTTCATCGCTGTTGCGGCCCTGCGGGTCGAAACCGGCTTCGGCAATCTCATTGGCCACCGAGATCATATCGCGTACAACCGCACGTTCGCGCACGATATCGGCGTAAGCGCTGATATTCGCTGCACTTGGCGTATTTTTCGATAACTCCGCCAGATAGGCGAAGCCGCCGACGGCATCGAGCTGCCCCTGACGCTCCAGCGATTCCGCGAGGGTAATCAGGTCAATCGGACTCCCCGATTCCTGCAGGCGCGCCATTTCCGTGAAGATATGACGGTGTGGGCGAGCGTAAAAGTCTTCCGTCACCACGCGCTCGGCGACGTCGTCCCAGCGTTGGTTATCCAGCATTAAACCGCCCAACACCGACTGTTCCGCTTCAATCGAGTGCGGGGGCATTTTCATCCCTTCGAACTGGCGCTCGCGGGGTTCAGTCTGTTTGTTGAAGGGTTTATTTCCTGCCATAGTGAATGGAGTTACCGAGATAGAGATTGGGTCGAAAGATTACCACATTCTGGAGGAAGCATGGCAACACGAATAGAATTTCACAAGCACGGCGGTCCTGACGTCCTGAAAGCGGTGGAGTTTACGCCCGCAGCGCCTGGCGAAAACGAAATTCAGGTGGAAAACAAAGCCATCGGCATCAACTATATCGACACCTATATCCGCAGCGGCCTCTATCCGCCGCCGTCGCTGCCGAGCGGGTTAGGAACAGAAGCCGCAGGCATCGTCAGCAAGGTCGGCCACGGCGTCAGCCATATTAAAGAAGGCGATCGCGTGGTCTACGCTCAGTCAGCGCTGGGTGCCTACAGTTCGGTGCATAACGTCCCGGCGGATAAAGCGGCAATTTTACCTGACGCTATCAGCTTCGAACAGGCGGCAGCCTCCTTCCTCAAAGGGCTGACGGTCTACTATTTGCTGCGCAAAACCTATGAAATCAAACCGGATGAGACCTTCCTGTTCCATGCCGCTGCCGGTGGCGTTGGGCTTATCGCCTGCCAGTGGGCCAAAGCGCTTGGCGCCAAACTGATCGGCACCGCGGGTAGCGCCCAGAAAGCGCAGCGAGCGCTGGAGGCCGGAGCCTGGCAGGTGATTAACTACCGCGAGGAGAATCTGGTCGAGCGTTTGAAAACCATCACCAACGGCAAGAAAGTCCCGGTGGTGTATGACTCGGTAGGTAAAGATACCTGGGAGCCGTCGCTGGACTGCCTCCAGCGTCACGGCCTGATGGTGAGCTTTGGTAACGCCTCCGGTCCGGTGACCGGCGTAAACCTCGGCATACTGAATCAGAAAGGTTCTCTGTTTGTGACCCGCCCGTCCCTGCAGGGCTATATCACTAACCGTGATGAACTGACCGAAGCCAGTAACGAGCTCTTTTCACTGATCGCCAGCGGGGTGATTAAAGTTGACGTGGCGGCAAGCCAGAAATTCCCGCTGCATGACGCGCAGCGCGCGCATGAGGTGCTGGAGAGCCGTGCCACTCAGGGTTCGAGTTTGCTGATCCCGGGCTGATCGGGCGGCAGAAAGAATTAGGGCCTCCACATGGGAAGCCCTTTTCTTTTTTTAGTTCGGCTGTATGTAGGGTACAGCGCGATGAATCTGTTGACGGCGCCATAGTGACAGATTTGATAAGCAAATCCTATGTTGTTCTAAGCAAGCCTGAGGGAAAGTTATCGGGTTGTGACGGACACCACAATAACCCGAAAGTGGGAGGATGCCGATTCTCCCACGCCTTTTCCGTCAATTGCACCCGATCTTACACCGCTGATATTACGGCACTTTACCGCCGAAAACAGACCACAGTACCCGTTTAACGCTTATCAGCAACGAGGCTCAGCGCCTGCTCTACAACCTGGATGTCGGCGCCTGGCTTATGGGCATTTTCACTCAGATGACGACGCCACTGGCGTGCACCGGGAACGCCCTGGAACAGGCCCAGCATGTGTCGGGTAATGTGTCCGAGATAAGCCCCCTGGCTCAGCTCGCGTTCAATATAGGGATACATGGCGCGCACCACCTCAACCGGGTCAGCGATCGGGCTTTCGACGCCAAAGATGTCGCGATCTACCGTCGCCAGGATCCCCGGGTTCTGGTAAGCCTCGCGCCCGACCATCACCCCATCCAGATGCTGCAGATGGGTCTGCGCCTCTTCCAGCGATTTAATACCGCCGTTAAGGGAAAGGGTCAGATGCGGGAAATCGCGCTTAAGCTGGTACACGCGTGGGTAGTCCAGCGGTGGGATCTCACGGTTTTCTTTCGGGCTCAGGCCGGAAAGCCAGGCCTTGCGGGCGTGGATAATAAACATCTCACACTCGCCTTTACCGGCCACGGTATTAATAAAGTCGCAGAGGAATTCGTAGCTATCCTGGTCATCAATCCCGATACGGGTTTTTACCGTCACCGGAATAGAGACCACGTCGCGCATCGCTTTGATGCAGTCGGCAACCAGCTGCGCCTCGCCCATCAGACAGGCACCGAAACGACCATTCTGCACGCGGTCAGACGGGCAGCCGACGTTCAGGTTGATTTCATCATAGCCGCGCTGTTCGGCCAGTCGGGCGCAGTGGGCCAGAGCCTGCGGATCGCTGCCGCCAAGCTGAAGTGCGATGGGATGCTCTTCGTCGCTGAATGCTAAATAATCGCCCTTGCCGTGAATAATCGCGCCGGTCGTCACCATCTCCGTGTACAGCAGCGTGTGGCGCGACAGCAGACGAAGGAAGTAACGGCAGTGCCTGTCCGTCCAGTCGAGCATAGGCGCGATGGAAAAACGGTGGGCGGGGAAAGCGGTAACAACGTTGTTTTCTAAAGCTTTGTCTGGAGACTGTGTTGGATACATGTTTAAACTTTTTATGTGGTCGTGCATTAAATGGTTTTTAGCTGGTTGATGATAAAGGGGTTAGCCTGTAACAGCAGCAGTAATTTTCGCGTTGCGCCCGTTGGATGCCGTCGTTTTGTTTCCCAGCTTTTCACCAGGTCATAGCTGACGCCGACAGCAACAGCAAAATCCTGCTGCTTTAACCCGGTTGATTCGCGAATCGCTTTTACGTCAATCTCGCTAAATGTGTGGACGTGCTCCGGTTGCGGCGTCAGTTCACCTTTTTCAATCCGGACCATCTCTTCCGCGCTGGCCAGAAGGTCAGCAAATAACTCGTCTTTCATCTGTACCTCATTCCACTCATTCGCACCGTATCCACTAAGCCAGCCTGTCAGATAGCTGCTTCAGCGCTTTTCTCTGCTCTTCCGTTAGCTCATCCTGCTCATTCTTTGGATAGATCAGCGCCAGATAAATTCGGCCTTTTTGGGCAAGGCTATAATAGATAACCCGAACGCCACCGCGCTTTCCCATTCCTTGCCTGCCCCAGCGGATCTTTCGAAACCCTCCGGTTCCGATAATGATGTCTCCGGCAGCAGGAGTGTCGATAAGCAATTCCTGGAAAGCCCGAAACTCATCATCCGGTAAAAGCGCCTGTCGCTGTTTACTGAAACCCTGTAGCTCAATAAAAGTAAGCATATCATTCCCTGATACGATGCAACTTACACGGGATTTTACGTGTACAGGGTACAGCAATCAAGGCATTTCAAGTACCGGGTACACTTTGAAGTTTTAGCACGGGATGTGGGGAAGAAGAGGAAGGAATTGATGTGATGAGATTACAAAGAAAAACCGGAGGCTTATCGCCTCCGGTTAAACCGATTAGAAGGTCAGGCTAAGCTGTGCCCCGGCCCCCCAGGTTTCGTTTTCACCCACCAGACCCATCAGGTCGAGATGAACGCGGTTGAACGGCGCAAAGCCAACACCGCCGGTAAAGACGTTGCTGTCGTTGTCTTTAACATCCGCACGGTAACCGGCGCGAACGGCAAGCCAGTCCAGGGGGCGCACTTCGGCACCGACGCCAACGTACTGGGAATTCGATTCGCTTTTAAAGCCCTTGGTTTCGGTCAGATCGCCATCGGCGCTGAGGGTAACCAGGTCATTTTGCCAGGAGACACCGGCGGTGACGACCGGTGAAATCTGGAAGGTATCGCGGAAGCCGTTGACCACTTTGGTGTCGATATCACGCGAGATCAGGTTGTGCCCGGTCAGGCCGACGCTGAAGTTTTCGCTCAGGTCAGCGGCCACACCGGCATCCACGTTAAAACCGGTATCGTCGTTACGGTAGCGGCTGTTTCTCAAATCCCCGCTGTCGTAGTTGTAGACCGGCACGCTGTAGTTATAGAGCCAGGTTTTTTGCAGCTTTGGTGTGACGCCTATCGAAACCGGCACGCCGCCGAAATCAAACTGACGGGCAACGGCAACACCATAGTCAGAAACGATGGCCGCACGACCAAATCCGGTAGAGTTGAAGTTGTCAGGATCGATACCAATCGCTGCGATCGGGTTAGCTTCAACCAGACGTATCTGGTCAATATCCCCCTGATCGATGTAAGAACTGACGTTCGCTCTGGCCCAGGCTTTAGTGACAAACGCCACGGAAAGCACGTCGTTCGGGATACTGACGGCAATACCGCCCGCCGCTTTAGCATGGGCCGTTTTGCCTTTTAAGGATTCAAGCTTGTCGGCAAGATCGCCCGCTGCCGCTGAGATCTGCGGCAGATTAGGAGGGAAGCCGATGGAGTCGCGATAGCTATTCAGCGTATTACTGAAATTATCGATTTCGTCTTCCAGATTGTCTTTATCGCTGATCTGCGCACCGATCGCAGGCAGGATCACCGTAATATCATCGTCCGGCTTTGCCTTTGCCAGTAGTGCGGGGTTAATCAATACGCCACTGCCGTAATGTGCGGAAGCCACCCCCGTGCCCCCCATCGCATCACTGCGCGCCTCTGCCCAGGTATTAGCTGCGCCCGCCTGTTGTGCCATAAACAAGGTTGCGCCGATAGTCACAGCCAAAAGTTTGATGTTTGTTTTCACTGTTCGCCCGTTTTTTTTCAGGTAATGAATATCCTCTGCCCTTTATCGCTCAAACAGAGGAGAACCGTTGCTGTGAAAAGAGGTGAGAAAAGTCCGCATTTCTCCAGAATGACTACGCAAGCTTCCGGCTTGTTATAATTGTGACAATCCTCAATATTTATAGAAGAAGATGTTATTTTCGCCCAACTTTTCCATAAGCGTGGGCTAAAAAAATTTGCAGAGGTATTTCCGGGAGCGATGAATGCGTCGTTCATGCCTTGCCGCCCGAAACTCGGCGTTTAGCGCAGAACATGGTAAAGTGTGGGCACGATCCCCAATGCAACCAGAGGCTGCCCATGGATAAGACCACTTCGCAAGAGATGCTGGCGCAGGCTGAACAGCTTTGCGTACAGCGTAATGTGCGCCTGACCCCACAGCGTCTGGAGGTACTGCGCCTGATGAGCCTGCAGAACGGAGCGATTAGCGCCTACGATCTGCTTGACCTGCTTCGTGAGGCCGAACCGCAGGCAAAACCACCGACCGTCTACCGGGCGCTGGAGTTTTTGCTCGAACAGGGTTTCGTTCACAAAGTCGAATCCACTAACAGCTACGTGCTGTGTCATCTGTTCGATCAGCCAACCCATACCTCGGCCATGTTTATCTGCGACCGCTGCGGCGTCGTTCGGGAAGAGCAGGCGGAAGGCGTGGAGGATATAATGCATTCGCTGGCGGCAAAACTCGGTTTTGCCCTGCGTCACAACGTGATCGAAGCGCACGGTCTGTGCACCCAGTGTTCAGAAGTGGAAGCCTGTAGCCATCACGATAATTGCCATCACGATCACAGCATTCAGGTAAAGAAAAAGCCGCGCTAAGCGCGGCTTCAGAATGGATTATCTTCCCCCGTAGGGGTGGTACTTCCGTGTACCATGGGTAGAAGCATTCATTACGCTGGAAAAACTACCAGCGATAGTTGTTACGGGTTTCCCAGTCGACAACTTCTTTCTCGGCCTGGTCTTTCGCGTAGCCGTAACGTTCCTGAATTTTCCCGACCAGCTGGTCGCGTTTACCTTCAACAATCGTCATATCGTCGTCGGTTAACTTACCCCACTGTTCTTTCGCTTTACCTTTGAACTGTTTCCAGTTACCGCCGATTTCGTCTTTATTCATCGTCAAGTCCTCATCGTTCGGTTGTGATCCGTTTTCCATCAAACCAGTCAGCATGTCGCTGCTGGACTTAATGTTTATTGTAGTTAAGGATTTCGGTAAACAGACAATATTCAGAATCTTTAACCATAAACGAAGCGGCAAACGCTGAGGGAACAGGAGCTATCAAGGCGGGGAGAAGGTGAAGCAAGAGGAAAACGGTGACACCGGACGTGCCACCGGATACGGCAGAGAGTTACAGCCAGTCGCCGTTGCGGATAACGCCTACGGCCAGCCCTTCGATAGAGAAGTTTTGCTCGCGCAGGTCAACAACGATGGGCGAGAATTCGCTGTTTTCAGGCAGTAAATGTACGGTATTGCCCTGTTTTTTCAGACGTTTTACGGTAACTTCGTCTTCGATGCGCGCCACCACAACCTGGCCATTACGGACATCCTGGGTTTTATGCACCGCCAGCAGGTCGCCATCCATAATACCGATGTCTCGCATCGACATGCCGCTGACCCGCAGCAGAAAATCCGCATGAGGTTTAAACAGCGCCGCATCAACCTTGTAATGACTTTCGATATGCTGCTGCGCCAGCAGAGGCTCACCGGCGGCCACGCGGCCAATCAGCGGCAGACCGATGTCTTCTTCCTGCTCAAGCAGCACCCGGATGCCACGGGAAGCGCCGGAGACGATTTCAATGACGCCTTTACGCGCCAGTGCTTTGAGGTGCTCTTCCGCCGCATTCGGGGAACGGAAGCCGAGTCGCTGTGCGATTTCCGCACGCGTCGGTGGCATGCCCGTCTGGCTGATATGATCCCGAATGAGATCGAACACCTCTTGCTGCCTGGTCGTTAACGCTTTCATTCCGCCCCCTGAATGGATATACAGTTATGCTGTGAGTATATACAGTTAAAGGCGACTTTGGAATCATAATTCGCACAAAAAACCAGAGGGTTAAAACGCGTTCCACAGTAAAAGAACCCAGGTCATCACCGCAACGCCTATCGACAGCAGCACGGCGGCAGAACCCAAATCCTTTGCCCGACCGGACAACTCATGATGCTCAGTCCCGACCCTGTCGACCACCGCCTCAATGGCGCTGTTGATGATTTCCACTATCATCACCATCAGGACCGAGCCAATCAGCAGCACCCGGGTAATGGGGTCAACGTCCAGCCAGCAGGCAACAATCACGGCAATCAGCGACGCGACAGATTCCTGGCGAAAGGCGGCCTCGTTGACCCAGGCGGCACGAAATCCCTTCCAGGAGTAGCCGGCAGCTTTAATTATTCGGGTTAACCCAGTGGTATTATTAGCCATGAAAAAGAACCTTTTTACGTAATTAGCGTCAATGTCTGTACAGGTCGAGTGCGGTACAAAGATATTCTGTGCACTTTCTGATATTCTTGCCGCGCATTTGCATTATTAACCAGAGGCTTTACATCGTTTATGTCTGGCTGGCCACGAATTTACTACAAATTACTTAATTTACCATTAAGCATATTGGTAAAAAGCAAGTCTATCCCTGCTGAACCTGCGCAGGAGCTGGGGCTTGATACCTCACGCCCGATTATGTACGTCTTACCGTACAATTCGAAGGCGGACTTGCTGACCCTGCGCGCCCAGTGCCTGGCGCATGATTTGCCCGACCCGCTTGAACCGCTGGAAGTCGACGGCACCCTGCTGCCGCGCTATGTCTTTATCCACGGCGGTCCGCGCGTGTTTACCTACTACACGCCGAAAGAAGAGTCGATCAAGCTGTTCCACGACTACCTTGACCTGCATCGCAATCATCCGGATCTGGATGTGCAGATGGTGCCGGTTTCCATCATGTTCGGCCGCTCTCCGGGCCGGGAAAAAGGCGACGTCAACCCGCCGCTGCGGATGCTTAACGGCGTACAGAAATTCTTCGCCGTCTCCTGGCTTGGCCGCGACAGCTTCGTGCGTTTTTCGCCGCCGGTTTCGCTGCGTAAAATGGCGACCGAGCACGGCACCGACAAAATCATCGCGCAAAAACTGGCTCGCGTAGCGCGTATGCACTTCGCCCGTCAGCGTCTTGCCGCCGTCGGTCCGCGCCTGCCTGCCCGCCAGGACCTGTTTAATAAGCTGCTGGCGTCGAAAGCCATCGCCCGTGCGGTAGAAGACGAAGCGCGCAGCAAAAAAATCTCTCATGAAAAGGCACAGCAGAACGCTATCGCCCTGATGGAAGAGATCGCCGCTAACTTCTCTTACGAGATGATCCGCCTGACCGACCGTATTCTGGGCTTTACCTGGAACCGGCTCTATCAGGGGATTAACGTGCATAACGCAGAGCGCGTGCGCCAGCTGGCCCATGACGGTCATGAGATCGTCTATGTTCCCTGCCACCGCAGTCATATGGACTATATGCTGCTGTCGTATGTGCTCTATCATCAGGGGCTGGTTCCGCCGCATATCGCCGCCGGTATCAACCTGAACTTCTGGCCAGCCGGCCCGATTTTCCGCCGCCTGGGCGCGTTCTTCATTCGCCGTAGCTTTAAAGGCAACAAGCTCTACTCTACCGTGTTCCGCGAATACCTCGGCGAGCTGTTCAGCCGCGGCTACTCCGTCGAATACTTTGTCGAAGGCGGGCGCTCGCGCACCGGTCGACTGCTGGATCCGAAAACCGGCACCCTGTCGATGACCATCCAGGCCATGCTGCGCGGCGGTACCCGCCCTATCACGCTGGTGCCGATCTATATCGGTTATGAGCACGTGATGGAAGTCGGCACCTACGCCAAAGAGCTGCGCGGAGCGACCAAAGAGAAAGAGAGCTTCCTGCAGATGGTGCGCGGCTTAAGCAAGCTGCGTAACCTCGGCCAGGGCTACGTTAACTTCGGCGAACCGATGCCGCTGATGGCGTATCTGAACCATCATGTCCCGGAGTGGCGCGAATCCATCGACCCGATTGAAGCCATTCGCCCGGCCTGGTTAACGCCTACCGTTAACCGTATCGCCGCCGATTTGATGGTGCGCATCAACAACGCAGGCGCGGCCAACGCCATGAACCTGTGCTGTACCGCGCTGCTGGCCTCTCGCCAGCGTTCTCTGACGCGTGAGCAGTTGACCGAACAGCTGAACTGTTACCTGGAGCTGATGCGCAACGTGCCTTACGCGGCAGACGCCACGGCACCGACCGCCAGCGCCGATCAGCTGATCGATCATGCCCTGCAGATGAACAAGTTTGAGGTTGAGCAGGATACCATCGGCGAGATCATCGTTCTGCCGCGTGAGCAGGCGGTTCTGATGACCTACTACCGCAACAATATCGCCCATATGCTGATGCTGCCGTCCTTGATGGCGGCGATTGTCACCCAGTATCGGGCGATCTCCCGCCAGCAGATACTCAGCCATATTGAGCAGCTGTATCCGATGCTGAAGGCCGAGCTGTTCCTGCGCTGGGACAAGAGCGAGCTGCCGGCGGTGATTGATGCGCTGACCGAAGAGATGCTACGTCAGGGGCTGGTGTCCGTCCGCGATGATGAGCTACGCGTTAATCCGGCCCATTCACGTACCCTGCAGCTGCTGGCCGCAGGCGCACGTGAAACCCTGCAGCGCTACGCCATCACCTTCTGGCTGCTGAGCGCGAACCCGTCGATGAACCGCAGCACCCTTGAGAAAGAAAGCCGCACGGTCGCACAGCGCCTGTCGGTGCTGCACGGTATCAACGCGCCGGAGTTCTTTGATAAAGCGGTCTTCAGCACCCTGGTGCTGACCCTGCGTGACGAAGGCTTTATCAGCGATACCGGCGATGCCGAACCGGGTGAAACCATGAGGGTATATCAGATGCTGGCCGAGCTGGTGACGTCTGATGTGCGCCTGACCATCGAGAGTGCCACCCAGGCAGAAGAGTAAAAAAAGGGGCGGGTCGTTACGAACCCGCCCTTTTCTTTTCGATAGGGCTTACAGCTTATTACATGTCGGCTCGTCATTGGTTTGCGACGAGGTACATTCCCAGCTGTTAACGCCGTCAGTAATTTTTTTCCCGTCCATTGTCTCCTTCCAGCTGACTTTCCCGGCATTGATTCCGGTCAGCAGCGTGGCTTCAATACCCACAAACCAGACATGCTTGCCGTCACTCAGAATATTTTCAGCAAGCGGTTTGATCGCCCGTACATTTACACCTGCCGGGATAACGGCCTGCGGTGGTTTGCCACCGGCGTAAAAACCGTGCTTATCTGCGGCAGTACTGAATGAAAAACAGGTAAAGCTTTCACTGTCGACATCAGGACGAGGCTTACCTTCATAGTGCATCGTGCCATCGACATTTCCCCAGCCATAGCATGGCGCATAGGCACTGGCGCTACGCTTATACGGCAGGATCACATCTTCACTGGCCATAAAATAGTAGTGATTTTTATCTTTGGCCTGATTACGCGCCAGGGTCTCAAAGCTGGCGCCATCAGCGTCCTTTATGCGCTCACCCGTCACGGTGAGTACAACTTTGCCGTCGCTATAGAAAGGGAAGTCGAGCGCTGCAAACTTCCCGGCATCGAGGGAGTAATCCAGCGGTTTACAATCGGCCCAGGCCTTGCCCTCAAAGAGCACAAAGTCGTCGACCATCCGGGCAGAGGCAGGATCGAATCCCGCCGGTAATTTTACCGCATTGCAGTAGTAATTATTGCCGGAGCGCGCCACGGCGGTGCTTCCTTCGCGATAGAGGATCTTAAAATCTCCGGACTCGGCATAGGGTACCAGCTCGGGATCGACATTGCTGGAAGGCTGGTATACCACGATATCACCCGCGGCCTTATAGGGAGGCTTGACGTTATCGTCTTCTGCGGCAAACGCATGCTGTGCGGTGAGTAACGTAAAGGCACCCAGCGTCAAAGCGCGGGCGAAAGGGGAAGTGCTCATTGAATGTCCTTTTCTGTGTTGAGGCGATGACTGCGCCGTTTGATATTGAGCTGATTTTAAACAATAAGCGCAAAAAACCACACTATCAGGATGGGTAGTATGAACAAAGGAAGGCTGGGGCCGCAGAGGAGCAGCCCCGAGAATCAATAATTAGTGCAGATAACTTATCGCCAGGCCGAGGAATAGCACCAGGCCCACGTAGTTATTATTCATAAAGGCTTTAAAGCAGGCGTCACGCTCGCGTCCGGCAATCAGCTTCTGCTGCCAGATAAACAGCGCCCCGGCGACCGCGACAGCCGCGTAAAATATCCCACCCAGCGCGTTCAGCCAGCCCACCAGCACCATCAGGACCAGTACCGCCAGTTGAAGAATGCCGATGATAAGCTTGTCGTAGCGACCAAAGAGGATTGCCGTCGATTTGACGCCGATCTTCAGATCGTCGTCGCGATCGACCATCGCATATTCCGTATCGTAGGCAACGGCCCACAGAATATTGGTCAGAAACAGCAGCCAGCAGCTCAGCGGCACGGTTTCACCCACCGCCGCAAAGGCCATCGGAATCGACCAGCCAAACGCCGCGCCCAGCACCACCTGCGGCAAATGGGTGTAGCGTTTCATAAACGGATAAACCCAGGCCAGCGCCAGCGCCGCGACGGAGAGCAGGATGGTCATGGTATTGAGAGTCAGCACCAGCAGAAATGACAGCACCACCAGCAGCACAAACAGGTTGCGTGCCTCTTTTTCCGTTACCGCGCCGCTGGGCATTGGCCGATTGGCGGTACGCTTCACATGGCCGTCAATCTTGCGATCCGCATAGTCATTGACCACGCAGCCCGCCGCGCGCATCAGCCAGACGCCCGCCACAAATACGACCAGGATCCACACCGGCGGCACGCCAGATGTTGCCAGCCAGAGCGCCCACAGCGTCGGCCACAGCAGCAAAAAGGTGCCAATCGGCTTATCCGTACGCATCAGGCGGTGATACGCCAACAGCTTGTTCTGCGTCAGACTCCACTCCATTTTCTTCTTCCTCTCAGTACAACGGCGACGCGGGTAAAAACAGTTCGGTCAGCAGCAGCGGTTTACCGCTCAGCCGTAGACGGGAACGTCGTCCCCACAGCTCGCCCTCGCGGCCAATCTCAATAAAATCCCGGGTTAACGTGGAGGCAGTAAAAAGATAGCGCCCCAGCGGCGTTTTTCCCAGCTGTTGCAGCGCCAGTTCGGGGCCGGAAAGCGTTGAGGCTGGCACCAGGGTACGCCCGGCCAGCCAGGGCACATCGTCGGCACACAGGATAATTTCCCGTAGCCAGTATCGCGGCTCATCGGGAAGCAGCGCCAGCGCTTCCGTCGCCTCATCGCGGGTCACAAACCCTTCCTGCACCACCGTCACGCTAACCCGTTTCCCCTGCTGCTCAAACCGTTTGGTCATTGAGTCCTCCAGCAACAGCCACTCCAGCAATTGCGGATCCAGGTCGGGGACAACATCAAAATAGCGTAGCGCGCGCAGCTGCTTAAGCGCAGGGTGTGACATCGATGACTCTCCGGAACATAAGGTAACAGCATTGTATCGCAGAAAAGCCTGAGTGGGTGCGGGCAAACGTCGATTGGCGATCAAAAGCGCAACAGAGATGCAACAGCGGGGTCGGAAAGAGGAAAAAAGATGCGCCACACCGGGCGCACCGAAAGGCCAGAGCCTGAAAATCAGCACTGCGGGGAGAGTTTACCCCTTGCCTTTTACACTGCTGATAAATGTCGAACGGGCAGAGGTTGAGCCCAGGCGCTCGGCTTCATTCAGCAATTTCAGGGCCTTATCAATATCGCCGCTGCTGGCGGCCTGCTTAATCGCCTGGTTGAAATAGCTTTCGGTATCGTTGAGCACCGGCGCAGGCTTCGAGGCCGGCGCAGGCGCAGCCACCGGAGCAGCAGTATTGCCCACGGTCACCGGCCCCGGTGCGGAAGAGCCAAAGAGCGGCCCCACCAGCACGCTTGAGCTGCTGCTGGCTTTCACTTTCAGCGTCAGCACGCCGTCGGTGACATGGCGGGCCAGCGGATCGGGAATGTCCGGTACCGCGTTTCCTGCGCCCTGAGCATAGGCTTTGGCCGGGTCAATCAGGGTCGTGGTCTGCTGTAAATCCTTGTCGGTGGTAAACGCCAGCACATAGATTTTTTGCTGCCCCAGGGCTGGAGTCATACGCATCACCCCTTCCAGACGGTCAGCATTCATCACGCCGGGCTGCTGGTAAGTGAAATAGCTGGCGGGGAAAAAGGCCGCCGGATGCATATTCTCATCGAGAATCAGTACGTTGGGCGCAAAGACCTGGCTACGTTTCTGAACCTCGCTGGCAAGCGTGAGGGTCAGCTCGCCAATATTGGCGGGCACGCTCCAGGCGGCGACAGGCCCGGTTATGCCGGAGATATCCAGCCGCTGACCAGCAGTGGCTAAATTCGCCGTCTGGCTACGGGATTGATCGGCCGGGGTCCAGGTCAGCTGCTGTAGCGCCGCAGCCGGAATCGCGGGCGCCGCGCTGGTATTCTGCGGCACGATATTAACGTCGGCGAGGCTGGCGATGGGCACGACGGCCAGCAGGCTCGCAGACAAACAGAGAGCAACGAGACGTTTTTTCATTTTCATTGTTATCACCCTTAATAGCGCGGGGGCAGCGGTAGCCAGGCAATAGCGCGCGCCTCCCGGAAATGAGGGGCTTACGCCCCTCTCTCGGTTAAACGTGTCTTACCACCAGATTTCCATCTGGGCACCGAAGCTCCACTCATCGTTGTCGCCACGGCTAAAGGTGTTGGCGGAGGTGTTGCTGTAGGCTTTACCCGGATCGAAACCGGCGATAGTGCTGTTACCGGCTGGCGCATAGCCCCACTTCTCGTCCCACTTGGCGTAGGTAGCAAAGACGCGAATGGCCGGACGGGACCAGATGCTGTCGCCCGCCTGCCACTGCTGGGCAAGGGTGATTTTGTACTGATTGTTGGTGTCATTGGTACGCTGGGACTTAACGTTGTCATAGCCCACTTCCAGCAGGGTGCTCATGATCGGCGTCCATTTAAACATCGGGCGCACGCCGACGGTCCACCATTTGGTGCCGTTGTTATTATCCCAGTCGACGTTCTGGTACATGCCGACGTACATCAGATCCCAGCGTTCACCCAGCGAAATTGCGCCGTGATCGATCACGCGCCACAGGCTACCGTTGTTGTTCACGTCATAGGCAATATCGTCGCTGACGCCCACGCCGGAGCCCTGAGACAGCCCTTTACCCTGGGAGGTCATCGAGTCGGTCGCATACTGCAGCACGAATTTGTTAAAGCCCTTCAGCATGCTCTGAGTATGCTCGGCGGTAAACATCCAGCCATCTTTCGCCGCCCCGTCGATCAGACGATAGTCGTCACGCGTATTGGCGCGACCATAGCCCATACCCAGTTCCAGGGTACCGCCCGGGTTGGTTTCCAGCCCGGCCAGACGCACGTCAAAGACGTCATTGGCGGTTTTGGACACGTAGTCGCGGACATCATTACTGTTAAATGCGGAGGAGCCACCGGCTTCGGTGGAGCGGGTCGCGGCGAGAGAGAGCTTACCGAAACCGAGATCGATATTTTCGATACCGGCACCGGGACCAGAGATATCCCAGTAGTAGAAGTCGATCATGTGGACATCATGACGCTGATAGAAACGCTTACCGGCCCAGATGGTGGAGCCCGGCAGCCATTCAATCAGGTTTTTACCCTGGACGTTCGCTTCACGGAACGCAGGGTCAGTGCCTTCCCAGTCGTTCTGCTGCGCGACGGAATAGGCGACGTTGGTATCGAAATAGAAGCTCTTATCGCCCTCTTTCCAGACTTCCTGGCCCAGCTTCAGTTCGGCGTAGGTTTCACACTCGTTACCGAGACGATATTTACTTTGTGCTCCGGTGGCCTGGAAACACTGCTGTTCACCGCCGCTGCCGGTCCAGCCGATGCCGGAACGGGCATAGCCTTTAAAATCCAGCGCGCCAGCCTGAGCAGACAAAATGCCCGCGGCGATGGCAACCGTCAGCGGAAGTTTGCGCAGAGTTATCATCATTCTCTCTCCTGAGTCATTGCTTTTCGTTGTTATGGGGTGCCTGGACGCCCGGCTCTTTATGCAGCCTACGGCAGGCTGTGCCATCCTCACGGAACAGATGGCAACGCTCTGGCGGCAAGCCGATAGCGAAGCTGGCACCCTCTTCTACCAACACCACGTCGTTCTGGCGGTACACCAGGTTTTGACGAATGGCGGGGATCTGAATATGGATTTGTGTTTCATGACCAAGCTGTTCGACGACCTGCACCTCGCCTTCCAGCGTGACGTCGGCGATCTCACTCGGCAGAAGATGCTCGGGGCGGATCCCCAGCGACATATTGGCGCCGACCTGTACCCGGCTGCTGTCTACCGGGAGCCAGACCTGCTGGCGGTTGGGCAACTCAATCTGGACCTGGTCAATAGCGGTAGCGGTGACCTTAACCGGCAGGAAGTTCATCTTTGGCGAACCGATAAAACCGGCGACAAAGCGATCGGTCGGATAGTGATACAGCTCCAGCGGCCTGCCCACCTGGGCCACCCGACCGGCATCCAGCACCACAATCTTGTCGGCCAGGGTCATCGCCTCGACCTGATCGTGGGTAACGTAAATCATCGTGCGCCCCAGCCGCTTATGCAGCCGGGAGATTTCAATGCGCATCTGAACGCGCAGGGCGGCATCAAGATTGGAGAGAGGCTCATCCAGCAGGAAAACACGCGGCTCCGCCACCAGCGTCCGGCCAATGGCAACGCGCTGGCGCTGACCGCCGGATAGCGCTTTCGGCTTACGCTCCAGCAGATGCGCCAGCTGGAGGACTTCGGCCACCTGATTGACCTTCTGGTTAATCACCTCTTTTTTCGCGCCGGCCAGCTTAAGGCCAAAGGACATATTTTCCGCCACCGACAGATGGGGATAGAGGGCGTAGGACTGGAACACCATGCCAACGCCGCGTTCCGCAGGAGGAATGTCGTTCATCCGCTTGTCGCCAATCATCAGGTCACCGCTGGTGATGGTTTCCAGGCCCGCGATCATGCGCAGCAGGGTCGATTTGCCGCAGCCGGATGGCCCGACAAACACCACAAACTCCCCTTCCTGGATATCGAGGTTGATATCTTTCGATACCACCACGTCTCCCCAGGCCTTGGTGACATTCCGCAGATGTACGCTCGCCATGCCTTTCTCCCTTCGTGACAACCTGTCGTCGACAGAAACTTTCAAGATGGGCCGACTATGGGCGATTGTCCGGCCGGGCAAATCCTCCGCCCCGGGGTTTTTAATGGGGGAGGAGACGGGAGGATGACGGCACGGGCTCTGCCACCGGCTCGGATGTTGACGGGGGAGTTTCGTGATGGGAGTGGCAAAAATGGCCGCGTATTTCTGTGCGCTGATACGCATAACTCCCCGTTATGCAACGGAGATCACATAAACAGGCGGTGGGGCGTAGGGTTCAGGAGGATGGAAAGGGCTTGCGAAATCCGCAAACTGGGTAACGTTAAGCACTCCCTGTGTATCCACGAGCACATCACCAAGAAGGACGGGATAAATGAAAATCACCACTGGCGCTCGCATCCTTGCGCTGTCGGCACTGACTACGATGATGTTTTCCGCCTCGGCCCTCGCCAAAATTGAAGAGGGTAAGCTGGTTATCTGGATCAACGGCGATAAAGGCTATAACGGCCTGGCCGAGGTTGGTAAAAAGTTTGAGCAAGATACCGGGATTAAAGTCACCGTTGAGCACCCGGATAAACTGGAAGAGAAATTCCCGCAGGTTGCCGCCACCGGCGATGGCCCGGACATTATTTTCTGGGCCCATGACCGCTTTGGTGGCTACGCCCAGTCCGGCCTGCTGACCGAAATCACACCCGACCAGGCTTTCCAGGACAAACTCTATCCCTTCACCTGGGACGCGGTGCGCTACAACGGCAAACTGATTGCCTACCCGGTGGCGGTCGAAGCCCTGTCGCTGATTTACAACAAAGACCTGCTGCCGGAACCGCCTAAAACCTGGGAAGAGATCCCTGCTCTGGATAAAACCCTGAGGGCAAAAGGTAAGAGCGCCCTGATGTTTAACCTGCAGGAGCCGTACTTCACCTGGCCGTTGATCGCCGCTGACGGTGGCTACGCCTTTAAATTCGCCGACGGTAAATACGACGTCAAAGACGTCGGCGTGGCCAGCGACGGGGCAAAAGCGGGTCTCACCTTCCTGGTCGATCTTATTAAAAACAAGCATATGAATGCCGACACCGACTACTCCATTGCCGAGGCGGCCTTTAACAAAGGTGAGACGGCCATGACCATTAACGGTCCCTGGGCGTGGGCAAATATCGAGAAGAGCAAAGTGAATTACGGCGTTGCGCTGCTGCCAACCTTTAAGGGCAAGCCTTCTAAACCCTTCGTTGGCGTGCTGAGTGCGGGGATCAACGCCGCCAGCCCGAACAAAGAGCTGGCGAAGGAGTTCCTCGAAAACTACCTGCTGACCGATGCCGGGCTGGACGTGGTGAACAAGGACAAACCGCTGGGCGCCGTGGCGCTGAAATCGTTCCAGGAGCAGTTAGCGAAAGATCCGCGGATTGCCGCCACCATGGATAACGCCCAGAAAGGCGAAATCATGCCGAATATTCCGCAGATGTCCGCCTTCTGGTATGCCGTGAAGACCGCGGTCATCAACGCAGCAAGCGGTCGCCAGACCGTCGATGCCGCGCTGCAGGATGCGCAGGGTCGTATCAAGAAGTAATCATATGTTGTTCCCCCGCCTTCCCGTAAGGCGGGGTGAGGATTGTTAAATCGCGGTAGAGGATTATCCCCATGGATGTCGTTAAAAAGATGCGCTGGTGGCAAAGCGAGAGGCTGAAGTGGTCAGTGATAGCGTTGCTCGGCCTGTTAGTAGGCTATCTTGTGGTGCTGATGTACGCCCAGGGGGAATACCTGTTTGCCATCATGACGCTGATTTTAAGCTCGGTTGGCCTTTACATTTTTGCCCGTCGTAAGGCCTACGCATGGCGCTATGTTTATCCCGGCGTCGCCGGAATGGGGCTGTTCGTCATCTTCCCGCTGATCTGTACCATCGCCATCGCCTTCACCAACTACAGCAGTACCAACCAGCTGACTTTCGAGCGCGCGCAGCAGGTGCTGCTGGACCGCACTTATCAGGCGGGCAAGACTTACAACTTTGGGATCTGGCCCGAGCGGGATAAATGGCGGCTGGCATTGAGCGATGGAGAGAGCGGTAAAAATTATATCTCCGACGCTTTTACCTTCGGCGGCGAGCAAAAACTCCCGTTACGCGAATCCGCAGCCGTGCCTGAAGGAGAGCGCGCTAACCTTCGCGTAATCACCCAGAATCGACAGGCCCTGAATCAGATAACCGCCGTGCTGCCCGACGACAGCAACGTGGTGATGAGTTCTCTGCGTCAGTTTTCCGGCACCCGGCCGCTCTACCAGCTGGCGGAGAACGGAACCCTGACCAACAACCAGAGCGGCGTGCAATATCGCCCAAATAACACCACCGGCTTCTATCAGGCGCTGGCCGCGGATGAAAGCTGGGCCAGCGAAAAACTCAGCCCCGGCTATACGGTCAGCATCGGCTGGGATAACTTTACCCGCGTCTTTACTGACGAAGGGATCCAGAAGCCCTTCCTCGCCATCTTTGCCTGGACGATAGTGTTCTCGGTGCTGACGGTGGTGCTCACCGTCGCCGTCGGCATGGTGCTGGCCTGCCTGGTACAGTGGGAAGCGCTGCGCGGCAAGGCGGTCTATCGGGTGCTGCTGATCCTGCCCTATGCCGTGCCTGCCTTTATCTCGATTCTGGTGTTTAAAGGACTGTTCAACCAGAGTTTCGGTGAGATCAATATGCTGCTGGGCACGCTGTTCGGGATCAAACCGGCCTGGTTTAGCGATCCCACCACCGCCCGCAGCATGATCGTGATCGTCAATACCTGGCTGGGTTACCCCTATATGATGATCCTCTGCATGGGCCTGCTGAAGGCGATCCCCGACGATCTGTATGAAGCTTCGGCAATGGACGGCGCCGGGCCGCTGCAAAACTTTTTCCGCATCACCTTCCCGCTGCTGATCAAGCCGCTGACGCCGCTGATGATTGCCAGCTTCGCCTTTAACTTTAATAACTTCGTGCTTATCCAGCTCCTGACCAACGGCGGACCGGATCGTCTCGGCACAACCACGCCCGCAGGCTATACGGACCTGCTGGTGAACTACACCTGGCGTATCGCCTTCGAAGGCGGTGGCGGACAGGACTTCGGGCTGGCGGCGGCGATCGCCACGCTGATCTTCCTGCTGGTTGGCGCCCTGGCTATCGTCAATCTTAAAGCCACGCGCATGAAGTTTGATTAAGGGGAAAAGACAATGGCTATGGTGAGACCAAAATCGCAGAAGCTGCGCCTGCTGCTGACGCATCTGGGCCTGCTGCTCTTTATTGCGGCCATCATGTTCCCGCTGCTGATGGTGATTGCTATCTCGCTCAGGAGCGGGAACTTTGCGACCGGAAGCCTGATCCCGGAGCAGATCTCCTGGGAGCACTGGCGTCTGGCATTAGGTTTTAGCGTTGAGCACGCTGACGGGCGGGTCACCCCGCCGCCCTTCCCGGTTCTGCTGTGGCTGTGGAACTCGGTAAAAATCGCCGGGATCACCGCGGCGGGTATCGTCACCCTCTCCACCACCTGTGCCTACGCTTTCGCCCGTATGCGCTTTTCCGGCAAGGCGACCCTGCTGAAAGGGATGTTGATTTTCCAGATGTTCCCGGCGGTGCTTTCCCTGGTGGCGCTCTATGCCCTGTTCGACCGGCTTGGCCAGTACATTCCGTTTATTGGTCTTAATACGCACGGTGGGGTGATCTTCGCCTATCTTGGCGGTATCGCGCTGCATGTATGGACGATTAAGGGCTATTTCGAAACTATTGACGGTTCGCTGGAAGAAGCGGCGGCGCTGGATGGCGCAACGCCGTGGCAGGCCTTCAGGCTGGTATTGCTGCCGCTGTCAGTGCCGATCCTGGCTGTCGTCTTTATTCTGTCGTTTATCGCCGCCATCACCGAAGTCCCGGTGGCCTCGCTGCTGCTGCGGGACGTGGACAGCTACACCCTGGCGGTCGGGATGCAGCAATATCTGAACCCACAAAACTACCTGTGGGGCGATTTTGCCGCTGCGGCGGTACTCTCTGCCATTCCGATAACCCTGGTGTTCCTGCTGGCCCAGCGCTGGCTGGTTAATGGTCTGACGGCAGGCGGTGTGAAAGGTTAAGTTTCATCGTTAGAAAGCGGTAACCCTCAACTTTTATCCCTAACTTGTGATCGTTTTCAGGCGGCCTACGGGCCGCCCTTTTTTTATTCACGTTTCAGGCGTTTGGAGTTACATAGCCAGAGCGTGATCACCAGCAGCAGGATCGCTCCGGAGTAGATCAGCACATCCATCGGTGAGGTGTGATCGACGATGATCAGTCGGACGATCGCCGTGATACCGATATAGATAAAGTAGCGCAGCGGGAAGTGATAGCCTGACTGAAAATACTTCACAATCAGCGCGATGAACTCAAAGTACAGAAAATAAACCACGAGTCCTTCCACCAGCTCATACTTGCTGGTCTGCACCGGCGCAAACAGTACGTCCGCCAGATGCAGCGTCTCTTTGCCGAGAAAGACGACCAGGATCAGCCCCAGACTCAGCAGGCCAAGGTTGAGCACGGTCTGTAGAATCGTTGAGATAAACTCAACGCGTGGACGGGGCAGCGACGTCATAAAACACCTCATTCTCTGTGGCTAGCCTTCTGTATAGCGCAAAGATGTGATCCAGATCTACATTTTTTGCTTATATCTTGTTCATGCTGCTCACTCGCTTACCCAGGGATGAAAAACTATGATGACGCTCCGCGATGCACGGCCGGAAGATGCCCCGCTGCTCAGTGAAATGGGCTTTACCAGCTACCGCCACCATTTTGCCCATTTATGGGTTTCGCCCGCTGAGCTGGCTACCTTTCTGAGTCAGGAGTATGGCGTTGATGCCCTTGTGCACAGCCTCGCCGGAAGTACCAGTCACTGGCTTATCGCTGCAGATAATGAGCGACCGGTGGGTTTTGCGAAGTATTCCTGCCATCAGCCGATTGATCCACAGGGGCCAACCGGCACCCTACTCCACAAGCTCTATCTTCTGCCCGATGAGACGGGAAAAGGTTATGGCGAAGAGATCATCACCGGGGTCATTCAGCGGGCCAAAATCGAGGGCGATAGTTGGCTATGGCTGGAAGTCCTGTCCAGCAATCCCCAGGCCAGGCGTTTTTACCAGCGCCAGGGCATGGTGCATCTAAAAGACACCCTATTCAGCACCGCCTCACAACAAAGCACGCTACATATTCTGGGAATGGAAATTTAGCGACGGCGCCGCCAATAATTAAGATTATCCTTAGTAATAAATAAATGCCAACGACAAAACAATAGGAATAATAGTAAATTCCGGCCCAATATTGGCAGTTGCTGACGCGGACATCGATATATTATTATCGCCGCCCGCGTCGGCACGCTGTCAAAATATTTACGTGCGGACCACGATCGAGAAAACTATTTCGACCTTACGTTATTAATTTATTATTCCCCGTCCAAAAGGAACTGACTCAATGAAAAAAATCACTCTCGCTATCTTGCTGACCGCAGGAATGAGCAGCGGCGCGGTGCTGGCTGATGACCATACATTCTCTGTCGGCTATGCGCAGAGCAAAGTCCAGGACTTTAAAAATATTCGTGGTGTGAATCTGCAGTATCGCTATGAATTTGACTCTCCGGTTAGCATCGTCGGTTCTTTTACCTGGATGAAAGGGGATGAGAGTGTCAGCGAGTACGATGAGCAGGACCTTATCAGCAGTCAGGTTGACGTGGACTATTACTCACTGATGGCCGGCCCGGCTTACCGCGTTAATGACTATGTGTCCTTCTATGCCCTCGGCGGTGTTGCACATACCAAAGCCAGCGGCTCTTACCGGGTGGATTACGATGATGGCTTCACCGAAGGCGGAAGCCTTGACGGGAAATCAACCAACTTCGCCTGGGGCGCCGGTATTATCGTGAACCCGATGACAAACTTATCCATCACTGCAGGATATGAAGGCACTAAAGCCAACCTCGATGGTAACCACAGCATCAATGGCTTTAATGTCGGCGTGGGCTATCGTTTCTGATAAATTTCAGCCGGGCTAATGTGCCCGGCTGCATTGATATATGCCTGTGTGTCGAATCGAGGAAATAGATTATTTCTTGTCCTTTTTATTCAAGAAATTTTCCGCCTGCGAGATTGCAATCATGGCAATCTTGACGATCAGCACACTGCTAATAAACGCCCCCATCGATCGACCAATATGGACAGAGCCTGGCAGGTATGAATCCAGCAGCGATACGGCGGTGTCCGCACCTTCAATCCCCATAAAAAATGAAGTCATAAAAATAATACATTTTTTTCGACCATCAAAATTACGCTGGATAAGCGTATAAAGCGCAGCCCCTGAGAAAGCGGCAGCGATAACCGAATCATAAAACTTATCAAAAGAGTGAATCATCTTAGGGCCCCTTCGCTTTATATAAAACGGCCAGGAAAATGAGTACAAACAGCAACCCTGTGCTTCATCTGGCGCAGAAAACGCTGAGGGATCAAGGCAGGAGGATCAGCAGGGATTCCAGAGTCTGCTCGCTCTTTCCGGGGTCCAGAAGATATCGGAGTCGTGCGGCATGACGCAGATCCACTCTTTCCCGTTCCAGCAAACAACGTCGGCATCGGTGTAGTACAATCCCGGCCTCCATTCAGGCACATCCGGCACCGGAGGCGGAGTCATTTTTCCCCCCATCAGGCCGCCGTAACGTCGGATAAATTCCCAGCTATAGGCCTCGCCACCGGCGCTTGTGCCCGCATCCCAGTTGACCGACCATGCCATTAATCCACGAATCGATAGGCCTTTCGCTTTCAGGCGCGCCAGTGCGTTTTTCATATCCTGAGGCTCGACAACATAGCCCGTTGCCGCTGCATCACTGTTTGCTGGCAATCCGATAATCAGTTTTTCATGAGGGATCTGAATAAAATTGCGGGTCCCGGTAAGCAGACTTTCGGTCAGGTAGTAGAGGAAATTTTCCTTCGTGGCATGGCTGTTTTGTACAATCCAGCCCACATCATCAACCAGCACACCCTCACCGCCCTGGTTATAATATTGCGGCACCATAACGTCATAATACCCTTCCAGCGCATTAATCCAGGACACATACTCACTCTCAAGGGTCAGAAAAGGAAATGCCGGGCTCATGCTGATCATAAAACGTTGCCCAAGGGCGCGGTAGTAATCCTTGACCATCCGCAAAGCAGCAGGGATCACCGTCCTGTTGTCCGCCGCAGTCATCGCCTTTTTCTCGAGAGCGATATCCAGACCATCAAAGCTGAATTTATCGACCAGCGCCTTAATCCGCGTCGCCAGCGCCAGCTCATCTCCGGCATGTAATTCGATATGCGCTTCTGCACCGCCCAAAGAGATGATGACCTTGCGCCCCTGATTGTGCAGTACTTCAATTTGCTGACGAAACTCAGACTCCGTTCCTTTGTACGGTTTAAAGTCAGGAACAGGATCCTCACTGCCGTCGATGACGTTCATAAAAGCGACGGCGATCACATTATATTCCTGCGGGATATCCGTGAGCGTCACTTCCCTGGATTTGCCCCCGCAGCAACCCTGTTCTGATGAGGATGGCCAGTTATGCCAGAATCCCATCATAATATTTTCATTCATATAGAGCCTCAAATAGAATTATTTATTTTACATTTGTATTTAACGCCTTTAATCCTGACATCAGATTTTTGATGAAGTCCAGATGATTATTCCTCGATATGCAGCATAAGCCAAATTCAAAAAAGACAATTGGCCAGTGCAAAAATTAGCAGAAGAATAAAAAATAATCTTTTTCATTTTGCTTTAATATTCGTTTATTGATTTTCCTTTCGACATCACATCATCATGACCGGAATCTATTTTTTTCCATATAAATGAGGGTCATAAAATTGCTGACATCCCGAACTCTTGAATCATTTATAGAAGTCGCAAAAAAAAAGAATATAAAAACCGCATCCACATCTCTTAATCTGACCGCTTCACCCGTCTCCCGAAGGATAAAAATTCTTGAAAACTGGGTCGGCTTTAAACTTTTTGTCAGAATGCAAAACGATTTTGTACTGACGGAGAAGGGGCGCGCCTTTTATGAGGATATCCTTCCCTGCCATGAACAAATGGCCGTTCTTGAGAAGACCTACAAGAGTAAAAAATGCGATGAAAATAAAATAAAATCGCTAAAAATCGGCATAGAACTGCTGAGTCAGTCGGTGATAAAGAAGTTTATCGAATATTTCAGAGGAAATAAAGAAGTCAATCATGTGCTATATTATGAATGCAATAAAGACACTGCGCTTGATAAACTACTGGCAGAGGACATTGAATTATTGTTCTCGCACAGGGTTATTCGTCATGAACGCATCTCTTTTATGGAACTCAACTCAGAACCTTTATGGCTAACGTACCATAACGATCTCGAAAGAAAAATAAAAGATAAAAGCATCGAAACCATTTTCATCATCGAACAAAAAACTATTGATCAGGATAACCTGAATAAAATATCGAACTATATTTGCACGTCATACCCTAATGCCGACATCCTCATTGTTAATAGTTTCATTCCCTATCTTAACCTGATTGAATCAGGCAATGCCGCTTTTATTATTAATGAAACATCCCCTTTAGCCAACAAACAACACAAAAACACTCCAGTACCCTCACCCATGAATAAAGTGAAGGTCAATATTAGTCTGAAAACGCATGTTTATTTTCTTAAAGACAATGAAGATATCTCAAGACAGGTTGCCGAGATAGTGTAAAAGACGCCATAACGGCATCTGCCCCACTTCCGGGGCAGATACCGTATTCGTTAGCGGAAATTGATACTCTTATCGCTGGTGAGATCATAGAGGTCAAATTTACGACCCAGTTTCTGGCCACCGTCACGCGTCAGCGGCGTCCAGCCAATCGCCGCCCGACTGCGGGTCGGGCCGGACGTGAAGAGATCCAGCGGCACGGAAACGTAGACGCCTTTGGTAAAATCGCCTTCCCCGTACTGTTCCGCCGAGACGTTGGTGATAGTGGCGTAAGCGCCAACCACTACGCCGCTGTCAAAGTGCTTCATCACCTCCAGAGTGCCGCCCTTATCACCCGCCAGATACTGCCCTACACTCGCTTTAATCAAGACATTATCCGCGAAGGAAGGATTCCAGTAAGCGGTAAAGTGGCCGGTTTTCACGCTGTAGTCAGTGAATTTCATCATCTCTTTCGCACTGTGCCAGTCACGCTGTTTCACATAGTTGGCATCAATGCCGAAGGCCCAGTTACCGTCTACCGGACGCCACAGCAGTTCAGCTCCCGCGCCGCCGTACATGGTTTCCAGATAGCCGCCGTAAACCTGCCCGTAAAAGTTATTCCCCAGATACTGGAAATAGTTGGCCTGCAGGTTATTCACGTAAATGTCGTTACCTACATACTCGCGCACGTAGGTACGCACACGCGGCAGGGCGGAATCCGTTGGCGGGTTGGTATAGTTAAATTTACCGTAGTTGTTTTTCAGGTTGGCAAAAAGACTACCGGTGGTCAGCAGATGGTCGGTCACCCACCAGTCCGCAGTGCCCATAACCCCGAGCTGGTACATATAGAAGCTTTCCGGTCCACCGATAGACTGGTTAAGGACCGGATCAAAATGGTAATCGAAGCTTTTCTTATCGATATACCAGCCCTGCTCCGTCGTATCCGGGACAACAGGCGTCACGCGCTGCTGCACCAGTTCGGTTTCATGCCCCAGCGGCTCACCTTCCAGATGGCGCTTCAGACTATCCACGTCCACCTCCGTGGTCACCTGAGGCATATTCAGGCGGTTCTCGGTAATGCGCAGCGTGTGAACCCCGTCCGGCAGATCGTTCATCATGATGCGCTTCGCACGTTCGATGCCTTCCTGCGACTCACGATATTTCACCTGCTCACCGGTGACGTACAGCGTGTGATCGTTAACTTCCACTTTCGGATCGGCGAGCCCCGCGTTGTATTTCAGCAGGGTCAACTGATTAGCTACTACCGTGTGCTGCAGGATGGCATCCTGCTCCTGAGGCTGGTACTGCGGACGGGCATTATCGTTATAGCTCGGGCGTAAATCGTTGAAGTTGGTACGCAAGGTGAAGCCAAACATCACCGTATTGCCCCGCTCGTAACTCAGGTTGACGTCCGCCCAGTCGGCCACCCGGTAGATGGCCCCGACGTTAAAATTGCTGCGCTGCGGGAGCTTGCCGGCAAAGTCCTGCTGATAGTTGTTGCCTTCATACTCCAGCTTCAGGCGCAGCGGCTGCCACGGCGTCTGATACTCTACCCCGCCAAACAGCGAAGCGGGACCATGAAACATCTGGCTGCTGTCGATAGAGCCGGCCTGACCGTAGCTGTTGTCACGGTAGCAGTACTTTTGGCTGTAGCTGCACAGCGGGTTAGAAATATTGCCAGACGTTCCCAGATAGCCCCAGCCCAGACCGAGAGAGAAATCAAACGGTCCCCAGGCTTTATTCGCCACGATATACTCGGCATCGAACAGGCCAGTACCGCCGATATCGCGCGCGCCGACGGCAACCTGCGGCAGCCAGTATCCCTCTTCCCACAGCCGCAGTTTGAGGTCGAAAGCTTTATCTTTATAGCTCTGATTGCCGGAGAAGGCGTCAACGGAGCTGTACTGGCGGGTTCGCACATCCGTATAGCGTAGGGAGGTTTCCAGCCACGGGAACAGCTGGATCGACGCGGAATAGTAGCGATACTGATCGTTATCGCGATAGTTAAGGCTCAGCTCGCCGTCTCGTGCCATCCGCGCGGTCGGCGTCTGCAGCAGGCCGACTCCACCGAAATCAGACTGAGAGGGGCCCACCGGAGCCGGATACGTCTCAGCATGGCAGGCGACGCTTACACCCAGCGCCAGCAGACTATAGAGGTATGTTTTCTTCATTTAATCCGGTATCCGATGCGTCAGGGAGTGAAGAATGTCGGCGTTCAGCGCTTCCCATTTGTTAGTCCACAGCGAGTCGCCGAATCCCACAAAAATGACGCTGCCAGGCATAGGCTCGACGTGGCGTTTATTCCAGTAGGCCACGGGCACCTTCTGCGTCCTGCCATCTGGATACACCACCCAGGCATAGCTTCGCTCGGCCCCGCTTAGCAGGTCCATCTCATCGAGGTAGTCCGCCACGTCACGGCCTGGCGTAAATGGTTTTTTGCCCGGCCCGCTGATAAGCCCCACGACGGTAACGGTCGATGGCTGTGGCCCCACCCACAGGGTGTATTCACCCTGCAGTGGCGGATTGGTCCTGGGTCGGACCCGGACCACATCAGGATCGAGCGGCACAAGCTGCCTGCCCGTGACCTTAATCGCCTCAAGCTGACGGCGCAGCGCCTGAATGGCCGCGCCATCGTCACCGCCCTCTTCGGTGGCAAGCGAGCCGAGCTGCGTCAGCAGCGCCTGATGCCGCTTTTCCGCCACCGCCGTTGCCTGGCGTTCGGCGATAACCGCGCCAGGCCACCAGCTTTCCGCCAGCCGGGGCTGGGCGACCAGATCGACCAGACGCTCGGCGCCGGTCAGTTTGATGGGTTCTTTGCTGTCTGCGGTAAAGACCTCAACGTTGCCAGCGGCAAAGGCCGTCGATGAGGCAAAAAGAGAAAAGAGCAGTGCTGCCGGTATTATTTTCATTCTTTGGCCGCCTTAATCAGCGTGGTCTCAACCGGGAAGTAATCCGCCCCTAAATACTGTCTGGACTGGCGGATTTGCCCTTCGCTGTCAACCCAGTAACGGTTGGTCCAGCTGGCGTTATCCGTTGAAACTTCCTCTTCAAGCACGCGAACCTCGGTGACATCGCTGCCGAGCGTCAGGGTATCGGTACCGTCCCAGCGAAACACGGAGCGGGCCGTGGCATAGCGCACCTGCTGATATTCGGTCCAGCCCATCGTGCGGACCCATTCGGCCCCATCGATAATTTGATTCGGTTTCGCCAGGGGATCGGCCGCAATGTTGTTGACCTCAATCAGATTGTCACCGGGCAGTCGCGTTTTTACGATACGACCACGCTGGGTCACAATGGTCGCTCTGTCCTGCGTCACCCATTTCTGCTGCCCGTTTTCCGAGAACGCGAGCACCACAAACAGCTGTGGGCCGTTGTTAAGCTGCATGTACTGGCTGGCGTAGGGCATGTTGAGAATATCGTCATCGGTGAGCTGTATACCGTCTGCGCCAAACAGGCTTTCCCGAAGGGAATGTCCAAGACCTTGAGTGGAATCCGAGCATGCCTGAAGTAGCAGGCAAAGCAGAATGATTGCGGGTCGCTTCACGACTCTTCTCCAGAGGGGCAAAATAACCACACCGAAGTGTGGTTATGGTTAATATCCCCGTAATTACCGGGTACTGGTTGTTGTGGTGGTCGTGGTTCCGGTATTGGAACCATCACCGCCACCGGTAGCCGCCAGGGCGACACCGACTGCTGAACCTACGGTGCTGGCGCTGGTTGCCGAAGAACTACCGGCAGACACAGACGTCGCTGCCGACCCTGCTGCTTCACCAACCTGAACCGGTGCTGCATAGACAGAAGTCGCCGCAAGCGCAGCTATGGCAAAAATGCCATACAGTGCTTTTTTCATAACAATTTCCCTTCATTGAATGAATGGAGAGTTACCTGAAAAGGATCCAGGCGGGGTTGAGTATACACAACTAAAGCAGGCTGTTTGCGGCGTGTCTAAATAGCGAAGGGGTTTTAGGATAAATGAACGGGGAGTAAATTCGGGGTATTTTATTGAAGTAAAAACCAAACAAAATCAAATGGATAAAATACAAACATCAACAGCACATATCGGTATATTCCGAAAATGGCAGAAAATAAAACGGTGGGGTTTTATATTTTTCAGAAAAAGCTCAGCGTTGAATTTCACCTAAGAACACAGGCAACAAGAATCTTCTGATAAAAATAATGCCGGTAATATACCGGCATTATTTATCAGGTTTAATTAGTCACGCCAGGCCTTATAACGGTTAATTAAGCCATTTGTGGAACTGTCGTGGCTGGCAACCTCTTTACTGTCGCCCAGCTCCGGCAGAATGCGGTTCGCCAGCTGTTTACCCAACTCTACGCCCCACTGATCGAAGGTGAAGATGTTGAGGATCGCGCCCTGGGTAAAGATTTTATGCTCATAGAGGGCAATCAGCGCGCCGAGGCTACGCGGTGTGATATCACGCAGCAGGATGGAGTTCGTCGGACGGTTACCTTCAAACACTTTGAACGGAACGACGTGGTCCAGCGTGGACGGGTCTTTACCCTGATCGCGATACTCCTGCTCAACCACATCGCGCGCTTTACCGAAGGCCAGGGCTTCAGTCTGGGCGAAGAAGTTAGACAGCAGCTTCGGATGATGGTCGGACAGCGGGTTATGGGTATTGGCCGGCGCAATAAAGTCGCACGGGACCATTTTGGTGCCCTGATGGATCAGCTGATAGAACGCATGCTGGCCGTTAGTGCCCGGCTCACCCCAGATAATCGGACCGGTCTGGTAATCCACAGCGTTGCCGTTGCGATCAACGTATTTGCCGTTGGACTCCATATTGCCCTGCTGGAAGTAGGCCGCAAAGCGGTGCATATACTGGTCATACGGCAGGATAGCTTCGGTTTCAGCACCGAAGAAATTGTTGTACCAGATACCGATCAGCGCCAGCAGCACCGGCAGGTTGTGCTCCGCATCGGTCGTCGCAAAGTGCCGATCCATCTCGTGCGCACCGGAGAGCAGTTCAACAAAGTTGTCGAAGCCCACGGACAGAATGATGGACAGGCCAATGGCGGACCACAGGGAGTAACGGCCACCCACCCAGTCCCAGAATTCAAACATATTGGCGGTGTCGATACCAAACTCGCCCACCGCTTTTCCGTTGGTGGAGAGCGCCGCAAAGTGTTTTGCCACGTGCTGGTTATCGCCCGCCGTTTTCAGGAACCAGTCGCGCGCGCTATGGGCGTTGGTCATGGTTTCCTGAGTGGTGAAGGTTTTAGAGGCGACCAGGAACAGGGTGGTTTCCGGGTTCACTTTTTTCAGCACTTCGGCGATGTGGGTACCATCGACGTTGGACACGAAGTGCATATTGAGATGGTTTTTGTACGGGCGCAGCGCTTCGGTCACCATAAACGGGCCGAGGTCGGAGCCGCCAATGCCGATGTTCACAACGTCGGTAATCGCTTTGCCGGTGTAGCCTTTCCAGCTACCGGAGATAATGGCTTCGGAGAAGGCTTTCATCTTCTCCAGCACCGCATTCACTTCCGGCATGACATCTTTGCCGTCAACCACGATCGGCGTGTTGCTGCGGTTACGCAGCGCCACGTGCAGCACAGCGCGGTCTTCAGTACGGTTGATCTTCTCGCCGGCGAACATGGACTTAATCGCACCGGCCAGGTCGGTTTCTTTCGCCAGCGCCTGCAGTTTGTTCAGCGTCTCTTCGGTAATGCGGTTTTTGGAGAAATCGACCAGCATCTGGTCGCCGAAGGTGGCGGAGAACTTGCTAAAACGATCCGCATCTTTCGCGAACAGTTCTGCAATGGTTACGTCTTTTACGTCGTCATAGTGTTTCTGTAATGCCTGCCAGGCAGCGGTCTGCTTGGGATTGATGTTTTTCATTAGCAATACTCTATTTTGATTTAAAAATGTCGACTGAGGTCGATTGTAGCGCCTGACGAATGTTTTGCGATGGATTTTGTGCGCTTACCCCGATGCCCTTTGAAGCCCGGTCAAAAACGCTGCAAACACGAGGGTTATTAGTCATTTTTCTCGCCGCCCTCCGACCATGAAAAATACGCATAATCGTAACGTTGACTCTCCTGCGCGAACCCTTTATTTATACCTGTGCTATCTGCTTTATGCAGATAAGTGTATTACCAACGCTTTTCGCGCTAAGAAAGGTGCTGGTAATTGCCAGAAGAGGCGCGTTGTCCAGGTAAAATGTCGAGAAGCCGGTTCATTGAAGACATTGGAGGGGGAACAACGCCGAGGTGGTGAATGCCCGGCAGCTTTCACTATCGGCTACAGGGGCTGAATCCTCTGGGTTGTCACCAGAAACGTTCCCGGTCGGTCGTTTCTTGCCCGCGAAAATAACGGATGCGGGCAGACAAGGTGGAGCACTTCTGGGTGTACCGTAGTGGTTTTTCCTTCTGCGTCTACCCCGTATATCGCTCTTCCCTTGTGCCATGGCTGAATACTTGACACGAGGTTGTATAACAATGAATCACCCAGCTTCATCACTTGTCGTCGCCAAATTCGGCGGCACCAGCGTGGCCGATTTTGCTGCCATGAACCACAGCGCTAATGTCGTGCTTGCCGATCCGAATACCCGTCTGGTCGTTCTGTCCGCCTCTGCGGGCATCACCAACCTGCTGGTTGCTCTCGCGGAAGGCCCGGAAGCCACCGAGCGCTTTGTAAAGCTCGACGCCATCCGAAAAATTCAGTTCGATATTCTTGAGCGGCTCTCTAATCCGAACGTGATCCGCGAAGAGATCGAACGCCTGCTGGAAAATATCACCACCCTGGCAGAAGCCGCATCGCTGGCCACCTCCACCGCCCTGACGGATGAACTGGTGAGCCACGGCGAACTGATGTCGACTCTGCTGTTTGTTGAGGTGCTGCGCGAGCGCGGCGTTCAGGCCCAGTGGTTTGACGTGCGTAAAGTGATGCGCACCAGCGATCGCTTTGGCCGTGCCGAACCGGACATCGCCGCTCTTTCCGAGCTGGCAACCCAGCAGTTGGCCCCGCGTCTGGACGAAGGCATGGTGATTACCCAGGGCTTTATCGGCAGCGAAGCCAAAGGCCGCACCACCACCCTTGGCCGCGGCGGCAGCGATTACACCGCCGCCCTGCTTGGCGAAGCCCTGCACGCCAGCCGCGTGGATATCTGGACCGACGTACCGGGCATCTACACCACCGACCCGCGCGTGGTACCGGCAGCAAAACGCATTGATGAAATCGCCTTTGAAGAAGCCGCCGAAATGGCGACCTTCGGCGCGAAAGTTCTGCACCCGGCAACCCTGTTACCGGCCGTACGCAGCGATATTCCGGTGTTTGTTGGCTCCAGCAAAGATCCGAAAGCCGGTGGCACGATGGTCTGTAATAAAACCGCCAATCCGCCGCTGTTCCGCGCCCTGGCCCTGCGTCGCCGCCAGACCCTGCTGACGCTGCACAGCCTGAATATGCTGCACTCCCGTGGTTTCCTGGCGGAGGTGTTCGGCATCCTGGCGCGACACAATATCTCCGTGGATCTGATCACGACCTCTGAAGTGAGCGTGGCGCTGACCCTCGATACGACGGGTTCCACCTCCACTGGCGATACCCTGTTGACCCAGGCGCTGCTCACGGAGCTCTCTTCGCTTTGCCGCGTTGAAGTGGAAGAGAATCTGGCCCTGATCGCCCTGATTGGCAACAACCTGTCAAAAGCCTGCGGCGTGGGTAAAGAGGTCTTTGGCGTGCTGGATCCGTTTAATATCCGCATGATTTGCTACGGTGCCTCCAGCTATAACCTCTGTTTCCTGGTACCGGGAACGGAAGCCGAGCAGGTGGTTCAGACGCTGCACCACAATCTGTTCGAGTAAAAGAAAAGGCCCGGCAGCAGAAGCTTTCCGGGCCTTTTTTACGCCATCACCGTCTGATACAGCAGATGGTCTAGCTCCCTGACGTTTCCGCTGCGGCTCTCAGGCAGGGCATCCGCCACTTCCCCTCGTGCCAGCTCTGCCTGGATAAACGCGTGCAGCAGCGGCCTGCGCGGACCGTACTGTGCTTCCCCGGCTTTCTGCTTTAAAACCAGCAATGCATCTATCTCAGCCCGCAGAGGTGCGGTCAGATCGCTACCGTCAAGCAGCGTGGCGAAACGCATCGGCGGCATTCCTTTCCCGGCCTCTATCCAGCGAACCGCCAGCAGCGGACGCAGCACGTAGAAATACTTCTTCAGCCGCACCTCTGCATCCTGCAGGTAGCCACGAAAGTTCTTTTTCGCCATCGAGTAGTAGTGCCAGCGCGCCCTGACCGGTGAAAACCAGTGCGGAACCTGAGCACGCAGCGCGGCCAGTACCGCATCGTCCTGCTGATAGACCACCGGCGAATCCAGCCACTCGATCAGCGTCGGGTTCGCGCCTTTCAGCAGCCCCAGCGCCTTGCGCCACTCCCAGCCGCAGACGTCCAGTTCATCGTCTATCGGCAGTTCGATCACATCCCGCTGCGGCTCCACGCGCAGATACCACTTCGGCGGATGTACATATAAAAACCGCACGTCGTAGTCGCTATCCGGGGAGGCGAACCCCCAGCCGCGACTGCCGGACTCGCAGGCGTAGAGCACCCTCACGCCATATTTTTTCTCGACCTCCTGCAATGCCTGCCTGACGCGTGCGCGCATGGTGGCATCAACACTCTCATATTCCATTTCTCTTATCCTTTTACACACACCACCTGGCGCAGGGTATGGACCACTTCGACCAGCGCTGACTGGGCCGTCATCACGGCATCAATGTCTTTGTACGCCATCGGGATCTCATCGATCACGTCGCTGTCTTTACGGCACTCTACGTGCGCGGTGGCGCGGATCTGATCTTCAACGGTAAAACGTTTTTTCGCGGCGGTACGGCTCATAGTACGTCCCGCACCGTGGCTGCAGGAACAGAAGCTCTCTTCGTTGCCAAGCCCGCGCACAATAAAGCTTTTCGCGCCCATCGAACCGGGAATAATCCCCATCTGCCCTTTCTGCGCCGAGACCGCGCCTTTACGCGTGACCAGGACTTCTTCACCAAAGTGCGTCTCTTTCTGGACATAGTTATGGTGGCAATTCACCGCTTCCTGCTGCGTCATAAAGGGCTTAGTGACAATTTTTGATAGCGCGGCCAATACCCGCGACATCATCACTTCCCGATTATGACGGGCGAAATCCTGTGCCCAATCAACGGCTTCCAGATAGTCGTCATAGTGCAGACTGCCCTCCTGGAAGTACGCCAGATTTCTGTCCGGCAGGTTGGCAATATGCTGCTGCATATCCTGCTGAGCAAGGGTGATAAACACGTTGCCAATCGCATTACCTACGCCACGCGACCCGCTGTGGAGCATCACCCATACCCGCTGCTGCTCATCCAGACAGACTTCAATAAAGTGGTTACCGGTTCCCAGCGTTCCCAGATGCTGGTGATTATTGGTCTTCAGCAGCTGCGGATATTTATCCGTCAGGCGTTTGAAACGCGGGGCCAGCTGCGCCCAGTGACTGTCCACGATATCTGGCGGCGTTTCCCACGAACCTTTATCCCGCTTCGAACGGTTCACCGAGCGCCCGTGCGGCACCGCCTGCTCAATCGCGCTACGCAGTCCGCTCAGGTTATCGGGCAGATCCCCGGCCAGCAGGGAGGTGCGCACGGCAATCATTCCGCAGCCGATATCCACACCCACCGCCGCAGGGATAATGGCCCCTTTGGTCGGGATCACGCTGCCGATGGTTGAACCTTTACCGAGATGCACATCCGGCATCACCGCCAGATGTTTGAAGATAAAGGGCATTTTTGCCGTATTCAGAAGCTGCTCCCGCGCCTCCGGCTCCACGGGCACGCCGTGGGTCCACATTTTTACCGGGGCGCTGTTTTCCTGCGCCATCAGCTGATATTCGTTATGCGCCATCATGCGCTCCTTTAATGTTAACAAGACCGTGCAGAACCTGATCCAGACCACCGAAGACCGAGATCTTATCGATGCGTTCCGCAACACGCTCCAGAGTTTCCAGTTCTTTCAGTCGCAGCGCGACCGGGTTGCTTTCCATCACTTTCGCCGTATTCAGCAGCGAACGGGTCGCGGCCGTCTCTTCCCGGCGGCGGATCACATTTGCCTGCGCCGATTTTTCCGCCTCCACTAACCGCGACAGGATGGTTTTCATCTCGCCGGGCAGGATGACGTCTTTCACACCCAGCGACGCCACTTCAATACCAAAGGCGGCCATACGTTCTGCAACCTGCACGCTCACCACTTCGTCGATAATTTGCTTATCTTCCAGCAGCTCATCAAGCGTACGCGTGCCCACCGCTTCGCGCAGCGCAAACTGCAGCTCGCGATAAAGATGGTCCAGCGGTTTGCTCAGTTGAGCAAAGGCGCTCAGCACGTCGGTATAGCGCCAGTTCGCCGCCAGGTTCAGCCGCAGGGTCACTTTATCTTTGGTCAGGATCTCCTGACCGCTGACTTCCAGCACCTGCAGGCGCAGATCCACCACCTCAGCCTCGACCAGATGGTTCACCTTCCAGTAACCGCTCAGACCTGCCGACAGCAGCGCCTGGGTTTCACCATCCACCTTCAGGACACCGACGTGCCATGCCGGAACCTGAACCGTCAGAATAGTATCGCGGCCTTTGATACTATTACCGCGCTTCGGCTGCAGTACCGCATTGAGGATCTCAGCGGGTACGCTCACCTCACGCGTATCCAGACGGACCAGCTTTAATGTCTCATCCGCTTTCCAGTACAGGCGACGGGTCGAAGGTGGCAGGATCTCCTGCAATATGCCGTTGCTGTACAGGGCGCCCGCTTCGTTATCTGTCATATCGGCCACCAGGCAGTATTGCTCAATCCAGCCCGGCTGGAAGCGACGCAGATACTCAGCCAGTCCGGTTTCCACTTCGCTGCCGTCGAGGTTCACCACCCGCACTTTCGGCACGCTAAACCATGAAAGACGATGTTCACCGCTTTCCAGAACCTGATAGTAATCGCCCTCTTTTGCCAGTAAGCCCAGCTGACCTTTTCGTATTGTGATTTTCTTTGTCATTCTGTTTTCCTTAATTTTTGCCTTAACGACCACGGATGCAGGGGCGAAGCCGCAGGGGAAACAACGTTTTGCCTGCGACCCGGCATCATTACCGGCGGTCGTGAGAGGTCATCGTTAACGGCCCGATGACCGGGTACACCTGTTTATCTCTTTGGATAGAGGTGCGCGAATACGGGATTCGAACCCGTGGAAACCGACTTTTCGCAAAATGTCTTACCGCTGACGGAACGCCCCCCGGAAAACGGCCTCTGCCGTTCCTGGTGCGCCGGCGGGGTGTGTTACCCCCTGCTATTCCAGCGTGCTGACGGGAGAGTTATTGCCAGAAGCGTGCCAGAATTGATAAACAACAGGATTAATTTTTATATAATTGATAATTAATGATTTTATTTTTAACGCATTGATCTGTCGTTGTCAGGCAACGCTTTATTTTTTATCTTTAGTTATCGCAATTTATCTTCAGGGATAAAAATGAAACGTCGCGTAGTGATTGGCGTACTGGGAACGGTGCTGGATAAGCGTGGAAAACGGCATAATCGCTTCAAAAAATGGCGGCCGACCGTCGGCCTGTGTCAGCAGCCCGATTTTCCCGTCGACCGTCTTGAGCTTTTGCATCAGCCGCGGGATGCAGGCCTGGCCCGTCAGCTTGCAGAGGATATTGACCAGGTGTCGCCGCAGACCAGCGTCTGCACGCATTCGGTCGAGATTCACGATCCCTGGGATTTCGAAGAGGTGTACGCTGCCTTTCTTGATTTCGCCAGCCGTTATCCGTTCGATACGGAAAACGAGGAGTACCTGGTCCATATCACCACCGGGACACACGTCGCGCAGATTTGCTGGTTCCTACTGACCGAAGCCCGCTATCTTCCCGCCAGCCTGCTGCAAACCGGCCCCGCACCAAAAGATGCAGCCGACGAGGCCATTGCCGCCGGAAGCTGCTCGGTGATTGACCTTGATTTAAGCCGCTACGCCACCCTGACCAGCCGCTTTCAACGTGAACAGCAGCAGTCGGTATCGTTTCTTAAATCGGGGATTGATACCCGCAACGCGACCTTTAACCGTCTGATCGACCAGATAGAGCGCGTGGCGCTACGCTCTACCGCGCCGATATTGCTGACCGGCCCGACCGGTGCGGGCAAATCTTTCCTTGCAAAGCGCATCTTCCAGCTGCGCCAGTCCCGACATCAGGTTCAGGGTAAACTGGTCGCGGTAAACTGCGCCACCCTGCGTGGGGATAACGCGATGTCGACCCTGTTTGGTCACGTGAAAGGCGCGTTTACCGGCGCGCTCCAGGCTCGTACAGGACTGCTGCGCGAGGCGGATGGCGGGGTGTTATTTCTCGATGAGATCGCCGAGCTGGGCCTCGACGAGCAGGCGATGCTGCTCAAGGCCATCGAAGAGAAAACCTTTTTCCCGTTTGGCTCGGATAAAGAAGTCCACAGCGATTTTCAGCTGATCGCAGGGACGCATCGAAATATGCCGCAGTGGGTCGAAGAAGGCCGTTTCAGGGAGGATTTGTACGCCCGCATCAATATGTGGACCTTCGCGCTGCCGGGACTGGCAGAGCGGCGGGAAGATATCGCCCCGAATATCGAGTACGAGCTTGAACGCTATGCCCGGGAACAGCAGACGCAAATTCGCTTTGATAAGGGCGCTCGCGAGCGCTATCTGGCCTTTGCCTGCTCGCCCCATGCCGCATGGAGAGGTAATTTCCGGGAACTGAGTACGTCTATTGCCCGAATGGCGACGATGGCGGAACAGGGACGTATCAATGACGACCTGGTCGACGAGGAGCTGCAGCGCTTAACGTATCACTGGCAGGCGTCGCCTGAGCAAACCACCCTGCCGGTGGATCTGAGTACGCTCGATCTTTTTGACCGCCACCAGCTTGAAACGGTGGTGGCCGTCTGTCGACGCTGCCATACATTGTCGGAGGCCGGGCGTGAGCTGTTTTCCGTCTCACGGCAGAAGAAAGCAAACCCCAATGATGCCGATCGTCTGCGCAAGTATCTCGCCCGTTTTGGCCTGAGCTGGGAGAGCGTGCGCGGCGCAACATAAAAGATCTTCACCATAATAAGTTTGAATATTATTCCTTAGCACGATAAACAATACCGATGGCCGGGCTCGATCCCGGCCTTTTTTATAAAAAACACAACACAACGATCGCAAGGAAAACATAATGCTCGCAACACTGACGCGGCTGTTCCCGCTCTGGGCGCTGCTGCTCTCGCTTCTCGCCTGGTATACCCCGCCCACCTTTACCGCCATTGGCCCCTGGGTCACAACGCTGCTGATGCTGATTATGTTCGGCATGGGCGTACACCTGAAACTTGATGATTTTAAGCGCGTGCTTTCGCGCCCGGCACCGGTAGCCGCAGGGATTTTCCTGCACTATCTGGTGATGCCGCTCGCGGCATGGCTGTTGGCTATCCTTTTTAAAATGCCGCCTGACCTCTCCGCCGGTATGGTGCTGGTCGGCAGCGTGGCCAGCGGCACCGCCTCCAACGTGATGATCTATCTGGCAAAAGGGGATGTTGCTCTGTCGGTCACCATATCTTCCGTGTCAACGCTGGTTGGCGTGGTCGCCACCCCGCTATTGACGCGTCTGTACGTTGACGCCCATATCCAGGTGGACGTGATGGGTATGCTGCTCAGCATCCTGCAAATAGTAGTGATCCCGATTGCCCTGGGGCTGATTATCCACCACCTCTTCCCACGGATGGTCAAAGCCGTCGAACCCTGGCTACCCGCGTTCTCAATGGTCTGCATTCTGGCCATTATCTGTGCGGTTGTGGCGGGTTCTGCGGCCAATATCGCGTCAGTGGGTCTGGTGGTGATTATCGCCGTGATCCTGCATAACACCATTGGTCTGCTGGGCGGCTACTGGGGCGGACGCCTGTTTGGCTTCGATGAGTCCACCTGCCGCACGCTGGCGATTGAGGTGGGGATGCAGAACTCCGGCCTTGCCGCTGCGCTTGGGAAAATCTACTTCTCTCCTCTGGCTGCACTACCTGGCGCACTGTTCTCCGTCTGGCATAACCTCTCCGGTTCGCTGCTGGCGGGCTACTGGTCCGGTAAGCCCGTTGATGCTAAACGCAAAAAGGGCTGACGTTATTAGATTGCCGGATGGCGTTTGCGCCATCCGGTTATCGGGAACGAGGTTCGATAAACACCTCAGCCGATACGTTAAAACGTTCAGCTAAAGCTCTGATATGATCGACGGTCAGATTGCGCTCTCCGCTGAGAATGCGGCTTACCAGCGACCGTTGGCCGATCTCATTCGTAAATGAAGACTGATTTAATCCGTACTGATCCATCAGGACGCGAAGAGCCGCCACGCCACGCGGCAGCGCCTCAATACGCGCATTAAAGGCGGCGAGTTCGGGGTCATTGTTTTCATAACGGTCAATTTTCGCCATCAGCAATTCGATCAATGGGCTATCAGGGGCCTGCTCCATCAGACGTTCAATCACGTCCAGCGCCTGCTCATAATCTTGTTTGCGGGTACTGCGTCCTAAAAAGGGAATCAGCGTCACCAGTTCATCAGCCGCTTTAATCGCATGATTAATCATTCTTTTGTCTCCCGGTAAAACCTCACCAGTTTGTCATACACCGCATGGGGAACGATGTGCTTCACAAAAATCCGCCCATACTCAAAATCGGCAAAAAACAGCAGTCGCAGATTATTTCCCCCGACATTAATTACCCACCATTTGTCCCTGAACTTCATTCTGTCCAGGCTGGGAAAATCATGCCTCAGCTCATCCGGACTTTCATAAGATGTGCTTTTGAGGATCTTGTAAACGGCGTCCAGGGCCAGGGCATCATTAGGAAAACCTCTTGCCGCATCGTTGAACGGCCTCCTTGATATAACATGCATAGTTCCCTCACAGGTTCCATAATGGAAACACTATAGCCGCGACGCATGACGTTGACAACATGGAAACATTCCATTCGAACGATTTTGCTTGTCATCTCTCAATAACTATCGCAGCCCATACGGCTTATCGGTTCAGCATTAACTTACGCCGACGAAAACAGGTGTCACGCGATTGTGGAGAAACCTGCGAGGTGCTTTCCAGTCTACATAATCGCACTCAGACAATATGAGGAATGCACAACGCCCCCAGGTGGCGTACACTCGGTGCACTTCCTCAGGAGAGAATCCCATGGCTCTGACCAGACTGACGCAGCAAGATATGACGGAAAGCGAACAGCGGGAACTGAAAACGCGGCTCGATCGCGCGCGAATTGCCCACGGTCGTCCGCTGACCAACTCAGAAACCAACCATGTGAAAAAAGAGTACATCGACAAGCTGATGGTGGAGCGGGAAGCGGCCGCGAAAAAGGCCCGTCAGGTGAAGAAGCAGAAAGCGTATAAGCCGGATGCCGAATCAACCTTCTCCTGGTCGGCGAATACGCCGACCCGAGGCAGACGATAACAAAGAGCGCGATTAGCGCCCTTTTTTCTTACGACCCGGCTGGTTAAAGCGCTTACGCGCGGCAAGCTCTGCCGGGGTTTTTGCCATGTTCTTCGCCCCGCTGGCGGCCGGTTTTTTCACCGCGACGGCCGCTTTAGGCTTCGCTTTTTTGGCCGGTTTTGCCTCAGACGTTGAATCTTCAATCAGCTTAAACAGCTCAACAAGCTCATCGGCGGTCAGATCTCGCCACTCGCCCGGCGGCAGCCCGGTAAGGCTGACGTTCATGATCCTGGTACGCTCCAGCTTTGTTACCTCAAAGCCAAAGTGTTCGCACATGCGGCGAATCTGGCGGTTCAGCCCCTGAACCAGCGTAATGCGGAAGGCAAACGGCGCTTCTTTTTTCACTTTGCATTTTTTGGTCACAGTACCGAGGATAGGCACGCCCGCGCCCATGCCGCGAATAAAATCATCGGTAACGGGTTTATTGACGGTCACCACGTACTCTTTCTCGTGATCGTTACCGGCACGCAGAATTTTATTCACCAGATCGCCGTGGTTGGTCAGGAAGATCAGCCCCTGCGAGTCCTTATCCAGACGCCCAATCGGGAAAATGCGGGTACTGTGATTGACGAAATCGACAATGTTGTCCTTCTCGCCATCTTCGGTTGTGCTGACAATCCCCACCGGCTTATTCAGGGCGATAAACACCAGGTCTTCTTCGTTGCGCGGCTCAATCAGCTGGCCGTTTACCTTGACCACGTCACCGGCGACCACCTGATCGCCAATGCCGGCGCGTTTGCCGTTAATAAAGACGTTGCCCTGTTCGATATAGCGATCGGCCTCACGACGTGAGCAGATCCCGCTCTCGCTAATGTATTTGTTTAATCGGGTTGATTGAGTCGGCAGCATAATTTCTCCTGTAAACGCGGAATATACCTTACCTCCCGCATGAGAAAAAATGGCTTTGCGCTTTATGCCGTCAGATTTGTGCGTCGGGGCGAAAAGAAATGCTCTGGCCTACCGTTAATGAAACCGGTTTTCCCAGCCTGACCAGCATCGTCACCAGCGCATCCAGGGTAAATTTGCTGGTTTTAAGATTCACGACATCAGATACCCGGGGCCGTGAGATATCAAGTTTTAACGCAGCATCCGCCTGTCGGAGGTTGTTGTCGGCTATCCATCCTGAGATTTCCTGCATCAGCTGCTGTTTAAGCACTAACAGCTGGCGAACCTCTTTTTCTGCACCCGCTAAAAGCTGCTGCGCCTGAGATTCATCAAACCCCAGTTCGCTAAAAATATTAGCGCCCGCAGGTGTGATATGGCGAATACCATTGTCCATTTTTGACTTCATGTGTGACTCCTGTGATGCTGCATCACGGCCTGGTAACGTGATTTTCCGATGGCTTTGTCCCTGCCAGACGTACGCTGCGATTTTTTATTAAAACAGTGCAGGATATAAATTGCCTCGTCCAGTCGGGCCAGATAGAACACTCGCCAGGAACCGACCTCATCACGCAACCGAATTTCGACAGTGCCCGGTCCGATTTCCGTCATAGGTTTCCAGTCCTCGGCCCCAAGGCCCGCCTGAATCCGATGAAGTTGGTATCCAGCTTGTCGGCGGGGCCCTTCAGGAAAAGCAAGCAAATCCTCGTATGACGACCCCATCCAGATAATCGGTTTTGGTACTGATCTTATCGAAAGCATAACACATCCCTGTATAAAATTTTATACAAACATCAGGGATAGCGTACGCCTTTTACCTAAGCTGTCACACAGCAGAGGTGAACGTTACGAGGCGCTTTCCAGAATTCTTGCGGTGCCTCAATATTCATCCCGTTCTTCGTCTTCATCCGGCTGCTCCATCACGCTGTAAGCCACCGCGCAGAACAGGGAGTTGAGTCGTTTCATATCGCCAAGCAGGCCAAGGTGCAGCGAGCTGGTTTCAATGCTCTGCACGTTTTGCTGATGCAGCCTGTCGACGTGAGCGTGGGAGTAGCGGCGGTTGAGGATACGGAAGCGATGCTTGCGGCGGCGCAGGCGTCGGGCGCTTGGCACATCGCTGGAGAAGAAGACCGACATAGCCAGCTGCAGGTTACTGAGGAGCTGATCCAGCAGGCCGTCCAGTTCATTGATCCCCGCCAGCGAGAAAGCCCGACGGGCAGAGAGCGATTTATCGGCAATTTCGCTGCCCATACGTTCCGCGATATCCGACGCCTGCTCCAGGTTAAGCGACATCTCAATGATTTCCGCCCAGCGGCGCGACTCTTCATCCGCCAGCGCCTCTTTCGGCATCCGGGCAAGGTAGAGCTTAATGGCGGTATACAGCACGTTGATGTCGTCGGCAGTTTTGCGCAGCTCCTTTTCCTGCCGGGGTTCACCGTGCATTACCTTTTTCAGGTCGACCATCATCATCTCCATGGCGTCGCCCATGCGCAGGGTTTCGCGTGCGGCATTAGCCAGCGCCAGCGCGGGCGTATCAAGCGCCGCGGGATCGAGATGTTTGGGTTTTAGTCGTGCGTCGAGTTCCGGTTCATCGCGGATCAGCCGTTTACAGAACTCCGCCATTGGTCCGGCAAAGGGGACCATCACCAGGCAGCGGATCAGGTTGTAAAAGACATGGAAATAGATCACCAGCTCGGAGGCTTTCAGCGGCAGCTTCGCCATCAGACCGGCCAGGATATGGATAAACGGCAGGATCGCCAGGCAGCCCACCAGCTTAAACAACAGGCTCCCCAGCGCCACGCGGCGGGCGGCGGCATTGGCGGCGCTGTTGTTGAGCATCGCCAGCAGGCCGGAGCCGAGGTTTGCCCCGATGACCAGGCACAGAGCCACCGGGAAGGAGATGGCCCCTGCCGCAGTCAGGGTGGCGGTGAGCAGCACCGCGGCAAGGCTGGAATAGGTGATGATGGCAAACACGGCGCCGATCAGCGCATCCAGCATCAGATCGCCCGTCAGCGAGGCAAAAATCACCTGTACACCGTTGGCCTGGGTAATCGGCGTGACGGCCTGAACAATAAGCTCAAGCGCCAGCAGGATAAGCCCAAGGCCGATTCCGACGCGGCCAAGCTGCCCTGCCCGGGTCTGCTTGCGGCTGAGGAAGAAGATCACGCCAATAAAAATCAGCAGCGGTGACAGCCAGGAGAGATCGAAGGTCAGGACTCGCGCCATCAGGGCGGTCCCCACATCGGCACCAAGCACAATCACCAGCGCCGGAGCCAGCGCCACCAGATCCTGAGCAACAAAGGACGTGACCAGCAGGGTAGTGGCATTGCTGCTCTGTACCAGCGCGGTGACGCCAATACCGGCACAGAAGGCGAGCGGTTTCTTTTCCACACTTCGGCTAAGTACGGTACGCAGGCGTGCGCCATAGACGCGCATGACGCCGGTACGCACGATATGCGTGCCCCAGACCAGAAGGGCGACGGCTGAAAGCAGGTGTAAAAGCGTTAGCACGGGGTGACGGCCTCTTTCTTGTTATCAGTTTCCTTTGTTAAGTATAAGAGGTTAACCTTAATAAAGAGACAAGGCACCTTACCGGTGCCTTGTTTGTTAGTCAGATAGCGTTTTAGTCCGCATCGTATCCCAGGTTCGGTGCCAGCCAGCGCTCAACTTCCGCCACCGGCATGCCTTTACGTCGGGCATAGTCTTCCACCTGATCGCGCTGGAGCTGGGCGACGGCAAAATACTTGCTGTCAGGATGGCTGAAGTACCAGCCGGAAACGGAGGCTCCCGGCCACATGGCGAAGGATTCCGTCAGTTTCATGCCCGTATGGGTTTCCACATCCAGAAGCTGCCAGATAGTGCCTTTTTCCGTGTGCTCCGGGCAGGCCGGATAGCCCGGTGCCGGTCGGATGCCCTGGTAGTTTTCGCGGATCAGCTCTTCGTTACTCAGGTTCTCATTCGGCGAGAAGCCCCAGTAAACTTTACGCACGCGCTCGTGCAGATACTCGGCAAAGGCTTCCGCCAGACGGTCGGCTACGGCTTTGACCATGATCTTATTGTAGTCATCGTGCTGCGCGTCATACGCCTCGGCCAGCGCGTCCTCTTCCAGCCCGCCGGTAACGGCAAAGGCGCCGATATAGTCAGCTTTGCCGCTCAGTTTCGGGGCGACAAAATCGGCCAGACAGTAGTTGGCAAAGCCGGTTTTCTCCGTCTGCTGGCGCAGATGATGGCTGACCGTCAGTATCTGTGTCCGGGTTTCGTCGCGGTAGATCTCCACGTCATCCCCCACCCGGTTAGCCGGGAATAAGCCCACCACGCCACGTGGGTTCAGCAGCCGTTCTGCGCTCAGCTTATCGAGCATCTCGTTGGCATCCTGGAACAGGCGCTTCGCCTCTTCCCCGACAACCTCATCTTCAAGAATGCGCGGATACTTCCCGGCCAGCGACCAGGTCATAAAGAACGGGGTCCAGTCGATATAGTTCCGCAGCGTCTCGATACTGGCCGTGATTTCCTGCACGCCGAGGCGATGGGCGACCGGCGGGGTGTAGCTCGCCCAGTCAAAGGCCAGATCGTTATCACGTGCCGCCTGCAGCGTCACCGGCGGCGTGCGCGGTTTTTTACGGCCATGCTGGATACGTACGGTTTCATACTCTTTACGGGTGCGGGCAACAAACTCGTCGTGCTGGGTGTCGGAAAGCAGCGCTGACACCACGCCAACGGTGCGCGAGGCGTTCTGCACATAGACCGTCGGCCCGCTGTAGTTCTGCTCGATTTTCACCGCCGTATGGGCTTTTGAGGTGGTCGCGCCGCCAATCAGCAGGGGAATCGTAAAGCCCTGACGCTCCATCTCTTTGGCCACGTTGACCATTTCGTCCAGCGACGGAGTGATAAGCCCGGACAGGCCAATCAGATCGGCATTCTCTTCGCGGGCGGTTTTGAGGATTTTTTCCGCCGGGACCATCACGCCAAGATCGATAATTTCGTAGTTATTACACTGCAGCACCACGCCAACAATATTCTTACCGATATCGTGAACATCGCCCTTCACGGTGGCGATCACCATCTTGCCGTTGGAGGAGCCTTTCTCTTTGCTGGCTTCAATATAGGGCTGCAGATACGCCACCGCCTGCTTCATCACGCGGGCGGATTTCACCACCTGCGGCAGGAACATTTTCCCTTCGCCGAACAGGTCGCCAACCACGTTCATCCCGTCCATCAGCGGGCCTTCAATGACCTGGATCGGTCGGTCAGCCTGTTGGCGCGCCTCTTCCGTATCCAGCTCGATAAATTCGGTGATCCCTTTCACCAGCGAGTATTCCAGACGTTTTCTGACGTCCCAGCTACGCCACTCGGCCATCTGGGCATTCGCACCGTCGTCAGCCTTGCTACCGCGGTATTTTTCCGCCAGTTCCAGCAGCCGCTCGGTGCCGTCGTCGCGACGGTTAAGGACCACATCCTCAACCGCATCGCGCAGTTCCTGCGGCAGGTCGTCATAGATCGCCAGCTGACCGGCGTTAACGATCCCCATATCCATCCCGTTCCGGATGGCGTAGTAGAGGAATACCGCGTGAATCGCTTCACGAACCGGATCGTTCCCACGGAAGGAGAAGGAGACGTTGGATACGCCGCCGGAGATCATCGCGTGCGGCAGTTCGCGTTTGATATCTTCACAGGCGCCGATAAAGTCCTGGGCGTAGTTGTTATGCTCTTCAATCCCGGTCGCGACGGCAAAGATATTCGGGTCGAAGATAATATCTTCCGGCGGGAAACCGACGTCCTGAGTCAGAATATTGTACGCCCGACGACAGATCTCAATCTTGCGCTCGCGGGTATCGGCCTGGCCCACTTCATCAAAGGCCATCACCACCATCGCCGCGCCGTAGCGCCGCACTTTTTTCGCATGTTCGATAAAGAGGTCAACGCCCTCTTTCATCGAAATGGAGTTCACGATGCCTTTGCCCTGAATGCATTTCAGGCCCTTTTCGATGACTTCCCATTTCGAGGAGTCGATCATAATCGGCACGCGGGCGATATCCGGCTCACCGGCAATCAGGTTGAGGAAACGCACCATCGCCGCTTCGGCGTCGAGCATCCCCTCATCCATATTGATATCGATGATCTGCGCGCCGCTTTCGACCTGCTGCAACGCCACATCCAGCGCTTCGCTGTATTTCTCTTCTTTGATTAGGCGCTTAAATTTGGCCGAACCGGTAACGTTAGTACGCTCCCCGACGTTCACAAACAGGCTGTCCGCGCCGATATTCAGCGGCTCCAGCCCGGCGAGCCGACAGGCGACCGGCAGTTCAGGCAGCTGACGCGGCGGCAATCCGTCCACCGCCCGGCTCATCGCCGCAATATGTTCCGGCGTGGTGCCGCAGCAGCCGCCGACGATATTAAGGAACCCGGCTTCCGCCCACTCGCGGATCTGCGCCGCCATGGTGTCGGCATCCAGATCGTATTCACCGAAGGCGTTTGGCAGACCGGCGTTCGGGTGTGCGGTCACGTAGCATTCGGCGATACGCGACAGCTCCTGAACGTACTGGCGCAGTTCATCCGGACCCAGGGCACAGTTCAGGCCGAAGGTAAGCGCATCGGCATGGCGCAGGGAGTTATAAAATGCCTCGGTGGTTTGCCCGGACAGCGTGCGTCCTGAGGCGTCGGTGATGGTGCCGGAAATCATAATCGGCAGGTCCACGCCTAACGCTTCAAACTCTTCTTTCACCGCGAAGATAGCGGCTTTGGCGTTCAGGGTATCGAAGACCGTTTCAATCATGATCAGGTCAACACCGCCTTCAACCAGCGCTTTGGTGGATTCACGGTAGGCTTCCACCAGCAGGTCAAAAGTAATATTACGGAATGCCGGATCGTTAACGTCCGGCGAGATTGATGCGGTGCGGTTGGTCGGGCCAAGAACCCCGGCGACATAGCGCGGTTTGTCCGGCGTGCGGGCCGTCCATTCGTCGGCGCAGGCGCGCGCCAGCCGGGCCGCTTCGACGTTGATCTCCGCCGACAGGGATTCCATCTGGTAATCCGCCATGGCGATGGTCGTCGAGTTAAAGGTGTTGGTTTCAACAATGTCGGCACCCGCCTCGAAGTAGGCGGAGTGGATGGCAGCGATGACATCCGGCTTGCTGAGAACCAGCAGGTCGTTATTGCCTTTGAGATCGCAGGGCCAGTCGGCGAAACGTTCGCCGCGGAAATCGTCCTCGCTCAGACGATAGCCCTGAATCATGGTTCCCATCCCACCGTCCAGTACCAGGATGCGCTTTTTTAACTGCTGGTGCAGTTGCTCAATTTTGCTGCTCACACTTACTCCCGACAAGGCTCAACCAGGCCAAAAAGGCCAGCAGGTCATACTGGCATAATATGGCAGGGTGGAACAGTCACCGTGCGGTAACATGAGAGATGTTCACTATTACTCATCCGATCAGTGTGTCGGGCGGTTGCAAAATTGGCAAATAAAACGAAAACTATTTCCATGATACAGAAAAAGGAGTCTGACATGGTCGCACCCGTTCCCGCCAAACGCGGCAGAAAACCCGCCGCGGCTCCCGCACAGGCAACCGGCCAGGTCCAGTCGCTAACGCGCGGGCTGAAACTGCTGGAGTGGATTGCCGAATCCCAGGGCAGCGTGGCGCTGACCGAGCTGGCCCAGCAGGCTGGCCTGCCTAACTCCACCACCCATCGGCTTCTCACCACCATGCAGCAACTGGGCTTTGTCCGCCAGGTCGGCGAGCTGGGGCACTGGGCGGTAGGCGCGCATGCCTTCGTGGTCGGCAGCAGCTTTTTGCAGAGTCGAAACCTACTGGCGATTGTCCATCCGGTCCTGCGCAGTCTGATGGAAGAGTCCGGGGAAACGGTCAATCTGGCGGTACTGGATAAAGGCGACCATCAGGCGATTATTGTCGACCAAGTACAGTGTACTCAGTTAATGCGTATGTCAGCGCCTATCGGCGGCAAGCTGCCGATGCACGCCTCCGGCGCAGGCAAAGCCTTTCTGGCGAATCTCAACGATGACCAGGTCAGCGGCCTGCTGCACCGTAAGGGGCTACACGCCTATACCCACGCCACGCTGGTATCGCCGGTGCATCTGAAAGAGGATCTCGCCCAGACGCGCAAGCGCGGTTACTCATTTGACGATGAAGAACACGCTCTCGGCCTGCGCTGCGTGGCGGCCTGTATTTATGATGAGCATCGGGAACCCTTTGCCGCTATCTCTATTTCCGGCCCCATTTCGCGTATTACCGACGACCGGGTGACCGAGCTGGGCGCGCTGGTTATCAGGGCGGCGAAGGATGTCACGCAGAAATATGGTGGAATGCGTTAGCATTTAAAAGGTTATATACTGAGCGTCCACTTTTTACTCATCTTACCGGGACGTGCTGATGATAAAGGATGCTCAGGAGTGCCACCCGCCCAGGGCGCGCAAATTTTCTCTCGATCAGCGCCTGATCCAGGGAGTGCTGGTCACACTCTGCCGCCTGCTGACCGGCATCAGGTCTTTCTGGCACAGCCTGCCGGACACGGATCAGGCCACTATCTATTACGCCAACCACAGCAGTCACCTCGACGGTTTAGTCATCTGGGCCAGCCTGCCTCGTACGCTGCGCAATCGGGTACATCCGGTAGCAGCCGCCGATTACTGGAACAAAACGACCCTGCGTCGCTATCTGGCAACGCGGATATTTAACGCGGTGCTGGTGGAGCGTCGCAGTGCCCCGGCGGAAGCCTCAACGGACGTATCGTCTCGCGACCCGCTCCTGCCGCTGGTCGAGAAGCTGGCCGCGGGTCATTCGCTGATTTTCTTCCCGGAGGGTACCCGTGGCACGGGCGATGAAGTCGCCGCCTTCAAAAGCGGGCTATTCCATCTCATTCAGCGCGTCCCTCAGGTGCGACTCGTCCCGGTGTGGCTGGAAAATATGAACCGGGTACTGCCAAAAGGCTCCCGGCTGGTGGTCCCGATTATTTGTACCGCCACTTTCGGCGCTGCCCTTGAAAATTCCGCTGAGGATGAAGGCAAAAGAGAATTTCTGGCCCGCGCAAAACAGGCGCTGGAGGCGCTGACCCATGATTAATGTCGATTCAGAAGTGGGCCTGCTGCTGGGCGGTTTGTTTGGCATCCTGATCGTCGCCAGCCTGATTGGCTTTATCCTCTCCTGCCGCAAACAGAATGCCACCATCAGTAACCTTAACGCCCGCATCCGCGCCTGGTGGGTGATGTGTACCATCGCCGTTATCGCCATGCTGATTGGTCCCATTGGCTCGGTGGTTCTGTTTGCCTTGATGTCTTTTTTTGCGTTACGCGAATGCATTACGCTGATGCCAACCCGCCGGGGCGATCACGAGGCGCTGTTCTGGTGTTTCTTTATCATTCTGCCAGTGCAGTACCTGCTGGTCGGGATCCAGTGGTACTCGGTATTTGTCATCTTTATCCCGGTATACGCATTTCTGTTTATCCCGGCACGTGTCGCCATTGCCGGTGATACCCATCAGTTCCTGGAGCGCAGCGCCAAAATTCAGTGGAGCCTGATGATGGCGGTGTACTGTGTCAGCCACGCGCCTGCGCTGCTGATGCTGTCGATTCCGGGCTATGAAGGCGAAAACATCAAGCTCATCCTGTTTATGATGATAGTGGTGCAGATTTCCGACGTGCTGCAGTACGTCTTCGGCAAGCTCTGGGGCAAGCGCCCGATTGTGCCGAAACTCAGCCCGAACAAAACCGTGGAGGGCTTTGTCGGTGGGCTACTGAGCGCCAGCCTGGTGGGAGCCGGTCTGTGGTGGGTCACGCCGTTTAATCCGCTGCAGGCGTTTTTTATCTCCCTGCTGATAACCCTGCTTGGCTTTCTCGGCGGGCTCTGTATGTCGGCGATTAAACGCGATCGCGGCGTGAAGGATTTCGGCGCTATGCTGGAAGGCCACGGCGGAATGATGGATCGCATCGACTCCCTGTGCTTCGCCGCGCCGGTCTTTTTCCACGTGGTGCGCTACTGGTTTACCTGAAGCTATCCCGCCTGCCGCAGGGTGCCATAGCGCAGACAGAAGCGCTGGCGTCGGCGGTAGGCATACACATCCTCGACGTGCCCATTGCGGATCCGCGCCTGTAGCGATCGCCAGTAGTCGGCGCGGAACAGGTCAGCGTGCATCTCTTCAAATAGCGGGCCGATTCGGGGATCGGCGCACAGCCAGTGCCGGAACTCCTCGGGGAAAACATCCCCCGGCGACACGCTGTACCAGGGCTCGCCGGCCAGCTCATCTTCCGGATAGCGCGGGGGCGGAATATCGCGGAAATTCACCTCCGTCATATAGCAAATTTCATCGTAATCGTAGAACACCACCCGCCCGTGACGCGTCACGCCGAAGTTTTTAAACAGCATATCGCCGGGGAAAATATTGGCGGCGGCCAGCTGACGAATGGCGTTACCGTACTCCTCAATCGCATCGCGTAATGACTGTCCGCTGGCCTGCTCCAGCCAGATATTGAGCGGCACCATCCGCCGCTCAATATAGAGATGGCTGATGGCAATACGGTCGCCCAGATCGGTGATTTTCTCTGCAGCCTCCTGCAACAGGAGATCCATCAGGGCCGGGGCAATTTGTCGCTTTTCCAGGACAAAGTTTTCAAACTCCTGGGTATCCGCCATCCTTCCTACGCGGTCGTGCTCTTTTACCAGCTGATAGCAGGCGCGAACGTGGGCGGCGCTCATCTCTTTTTGTGGGGCGAAGCGGTCCTTGATGATTTTAAAGACCCGATCAAATCCCGGCAGCGTAAAGACCAGCATCACCATCCCGCGTATCCCCGGCGCTTCGATAAACTGCTCGTCGCTGCGGGCAAGGTAATGAAGATATTCGCGGTAGCTTTCGGTTTTGCCGTGCTTCTGGCAGCCAATGGCCATATACAGCTCGGCGGTGGTTTTCCCCGGCAGAATATCGCGCAGCCACTCTACCGTCGCCGCGGGAAGCGGGGCATAGACCATAAAGTAGGAGCGGGCGAAGCCGAAAACGATACTCGCCTCGGCGTGGGTCGTCAGGCAGGTATCCACCACCAGTTCGCCCTCCGTGCTGCGGTGAATCGGCAGCAGAAACGGCAGCGTCCCGTCCGGCGTAATCAGTTTTCCAACCAGCCAGGCCGCCTTATTGCGGTAGAACAGTTCGTTTGCAACCTGCAGATGCGCCTGACGCAGAATCTCACTGCCGAAGGTTTCGCTCAGATGGTTGCTGATATAACCCACGTCACGCGCCCGATCCTGCCAGGGCAGGCGCAGGGGCAGATCGGTCAGGACTTTGGTCAGCAGGATTTCCCAGCCACGGTCGGGGAAAAAATCTTTCGCCAGCGGTCGGGGAATGGTCCGGAAGCGGCGTTCCGGCTGGGAGCTAAAGACAAACAGCCGTGCAGGTAGAAGCGCCCGATGATCGAAGAGTCGACAATAGACGGAGTTAAAAAAGCTTTCGGCAATTTCAAAGCGGGGATAGTCGGGCAACAGCTGGGTATACTGCGCTTTCACCTGCAGCAGAAAATCGATATCCGCCGTTTTACCGTCGGTAATGCAGCGCAGCTGTTCCACCACCAGACCAACGTGGTGATCGTAGAGGTGAATACGCTGTTTCATGGCCTGCTGGACGGCGTGCCAGTCAGCCTGCTCAAAGCGCTGCTGGGCACCGGAGGTGACCTCCAGAAAGCGACCATACTGCGCATCGAAGCCCTGGAGAATCGTTTGAGCAATCAGTAATTCCAGACCACGCGACATCGTTTTCCCTCAGGTGAACCCTCTCCCGGACGGGGAGAGGGGGAAGCATCAGAACTGACTTTCTTCGGTCGATCCGGTCAGGGCGGTAACGGAAGAGACGCCGCCCTGAATAATCGTGGTCACCTTATCGAAGTAGCCCGTGCCCACTTCCTGCTGGTGAGAGACGAAGGTGTAACCTTCTTTGGCGGCGGCGAATTCAGGCTGCTGCACTTTTTCCACGTAGTGCTTCATCCCTTCGCCCTGAGCATATGAGCGGGCCAGATCGAACATGTTGAACCACATGCTGTGAATACCTGCCAGAGTGATGAACTGGTACTTGTAGCCCATCTCGGAGAGCTGCTGCTGGAAGCTGGCGATAGTCTTGTCATCCAGATTCTTCTGCCAGTTGAATGACGGCGAGCAGTTGTAGGCCAGCAGCTTACCGGGATATTTCGCATGGATCGCATCAGCAAAACGCTTCGCCAGGGCCAGGTCGGGCGTAGACGTTTCACACCACACCAGATCCGCATAGGGCGCGTAGGCCAGGCCACGGCTGATGGCCTGTTCAATTCCGGCGTGGGTGCGGTAGAAACCTTCGCTGGTGCGTTCTCCAGTAACAAACTCGGCGTCATACGCGTCACAATCGGAGGTGATGAGGTCCGCTGCATCCGCATCGGTGCGGGCAATTAACAGCGTCGGCACGCCCAGCACATCCGCGGCCAGACGGGCTGCGACCAGCTTCTGAATGGCTTCCTGAGTCGGAACCAGCACCTTGCCGCCCATATGACCGCACTTCTTCACCGAGGCCAGTTGATCCTCGAAGTGAACCGCCGCGGCACCGGCTTCGATCATCGATTTCATCAGCTCAAAGGCATTCAGCACGCCGCCAAAGCCCGCTTCCGCATCGGCGACAATCGGCAGGAAGTAGTCGGTATAGCGTGAATCGCCCGGCTCAATACCGGATGCCCACTGGATCTGATCCGCGCGGCGGAAGGTGTTGTTGATCCGATCGACGACTGACGGAACGGAATTCGCCGGATAAAGCGATTGATCCGGGTACATGCTGGCGGCGAGGTTGGCATCCGCAGCCACCTGCCAGCCGGAGAGATAAATCGCCTCAACGCCGGCTTTAGCCTGCTGCAGTGCCTGGCCGCCGGTCAGCGCACCGAGGCTGTTTACGTAGCCCTTTTTCGACTCGCCGTGCAGCAGGCGCCACATTTTTGCCGCTCCCAGCTGGGCCAGAGTACACTCCGGATTAACCGAGCCGCGCAGTTTTACCACCTCTTCGGCGCTATAAGGGCGGCGAATGCCTTCCCAGCGCGGCTGTGTCCATTCTTTTTGTAATTGTTCGATTTGTTGGGTACGGGTCTTCATGTGCAGATGCTCCATTTCATCCTGGATCTCCAGGCGTTATTGGTGAAGGCAGTTTGGTCACGGCCAGCGCGCAAAAATCGGAGCGTACATACAGTACGTGAGGATTTTGAGCACTGCCCGGGGCCAAAATGGCGAACAAAATAGCCTGGTTATTAAGCCAGCAGGCGGTAGCCTGGCAAGGTAAGGAAATCGATCAGCTCGTCTGAAGTGGTGATCTGCTCCATCAGGCGGGCAGCATCATCAAAACGCCCGCTGCTGAAGCGGTGTTCGCCCAGCTCCTCCTGGATGACCAGCATCTCCTCGGCCAGCATCTGACGGAACAGGTCTTTGGTAACCGGTTTGCCGTTGCTGAGGGTTTTCTGGTGATGGATCCACTGCCAGATGGAGGTGCGGGATATCTCGGCGGTAGCGGCATCTTCCATCAGGCCGTATATCGGCACGCAGCCGTTACCGGAGATCCAGGACTCGATATACTGCACCGCCACGCGGATATTCGCCCGCATCCCCTCTTCCGTCCGTTCGCCGTCGCAGGCGGCCAGTAGGTGGTCGGCGGTAATGGGTGCGTCGTTATCGCGCGATACCGAAAGCTGATTTTTATTGGTACCCAGCGCGCTGTTAAAAACGGCCATTGCCGTATCGGCGAGGCCCGGATGCGCAATCCAGGTTCCGTCATGACCGTTGCGGGCTTCCAGCTCTTTATCCGCCTTCACCTTGCCGAGCACCTGGTTATTACGCTCGGCATCTTTGCTCGGGATAAAGGCCGCCATACCGCCCATCGCAAATGCGCCGCGCTTATGGCAGGTTTTGATCAGCAGCCGCGAGTATGCGCTGAGGAAAGGTTTGTCCATCGTCACCACCTGGCGATCCGGCAGGACGCGATCGGGATGGTTTTTCAGGGTTTTGATATAGCTGAAAATATAGTCCCAGCGCCCGCAGTTCAGGCCGACAATATGGTCTCGCAGGGCGTGGAGGATTTCGTCCATCTGAAAGACCGCCGGGAGCGTTTCGATCAGCAGAGTGGCTTTGATGGTGCCACGCGGTAAATCAAAGCGGTCTTCGGTGTAGCTGAAGATTTCGCTCCACCATGCCGCCTCCTGCCAGGCCTGGGTTTTCGGCAGATAGAAGTAGGGGCCGCTACCTTTTGCCAGCAGGGCTTTGTGGTTGTGGAAGAAGTAGAGCGCAAAATCAAACAGGCTGCCCGGAATGGCCTCGCCTTGCCAGGTCACGTGCTTTTCCGGCAGGTGCAGGCCGCGCACCCGACATACCAGCACGGCGGGATCGGGCTTCAACTGGTAGATTTTCCCGGCTTCGTTGGCATAGCTGATAGTGCCATTGACCGCATCGCGCAGATTGATTTGACCGTCGATCACTTTGTGCCAGTCCGGTGCCAGGGAATCTTCGAAGTCGGCCATAAACACTTTGACGTTGGCATTCAGCGCATTAATCACCATCTTGCGCTCAACCGGCCCGGTGATTTCGACCCGGCGGTCCTGCAGGTCGGCAGGGATCCCGCGAATCGTCCAGTCACCGTTCCGAATGGAATGTGTTTCCGAAATAAAATCCGGGAGTTTTCCCGCATCGATGTCCTGCTGTTGTTTAACCCTGGCCGCCAGCAGCTGATTGCGTGCGGGCGTAAAGCGCGCCACCAGTTCACTCAGAAACTCTACCGCCTCTGGCGTCAGAATCTGTTGTTCTTGCTTGCCGTGTGGCTGGCTGAAAGCCAGTTCGTCGATCGTTGTCGCCTGTTGTGTCATTGTGCCGCTCCTCGCTGTTGATCCGAATACACTCCCCAACGCGAACGAAAGATCCTGCGCGGTTTTCGTTCAGCACAATTAAGACTAATTAATAAAATTATAAAATCAAAAACAATTTCCATTTTAATTGTTAATTCAAGGTAAGGCATTGATCAAAATGGAATTAAATATTTTTCTGGTTGTGAATATATTTTCATAAATAAAAAAGGCACCCGAAGATGCCTTAATGGTGTGCTGAAACGCTTTAGGATCTTACGCGCAGAGGATTACTCCAGCGTCGGATTCATATGGCGCAGATCGAACGGCGTGATCTGGTAGACGTAGTAGTTCAGCCAGTTGGTGAACAGCAGATTGCCGTGGCTACGCCAGGTCGCACGCGGTTTGTTCTGCGGATCGTTTTTTGGGAAGTAGTTATACGGAACCTCCGGACTCAGACCGGCTTCCACATCGCGGAAGTATTCGCCTGCCAGGGTATGGTCATCATACTCAGGATGGCCGGTCACAAAGGCAATACGCTTGTCTTTGCTGGCAAACAGATAGGCATCGCCACCTTCAGTTTCTGCCAGGATCTCAAGATCGGTATAGTCGCGGATCAACTCAGCCGGGAAGTCGGCATAACGGGAGTGCGGCGCCAGAAACGCATCATCAAATCCGCGGGTCAGCAGAGCATGAGGATGCAGGATATGGTGCTCATAGACACCGGAGAGTTTATCGCTGCGGGTCTGTTTCGGTATGCCATAAAGAATATTCAATGCGGCCTGGACAGCCCAGCACACAAACAGGGTCGAGGTGACGTGATCTTTGGCCCACTCCAGGACCTGTTTGATCTGCGGCCAGTAGGCCACGTCGTTGAACTCCACCAGGCCCAGCGGCGCACCGGTGACGATCAGTCCATCGAAGTTTTCATCACGGATATCGTCGAAGTCACAGTAGAAGTTATTCAGATGCTCGGCCGGGGTATTACGCGACTCGCGGGCATCGATACGCAGGAGTCGGATATCTACCTGCAGCGGTGAGTTAGACAGTAGCCGCAGAAACTGGTTTTCCGTTTCGATTTTCTTCGGCATCAGGTTAAGGATAAGCACCTTCAGCGGACGAATTTCCTGACCTGTAGCACGCGAAGCCGTCATTACAAAGACGTTTTCTTCACGCAAGAAATTGACGGCTGGTAGCTCGTCCTGCACCCGAATCGGCATAACCTTATATCCTCACAGCATACGTTTAAACGTTTAGACATCCAGATAGCCGAAGATACCCAGGAATAACCAAAATGTCGAGTCCGCATATGAAAGGTGAGAAAGTTTCACGTCGCGGCCATTAGCCACAACGTGTTCAGAAAGGGGTACAGATTACGAAGCGTTACGGCGAGTTTTTTCGCCATCGGCAAAAGTGAGCAGCACTTCACTATCGCTCAGAGGAGACTGACTGGAGATAACCTGAGGATACTTTGCTCTGCCGCCCGAGGCGCCAAAGATAACTTCCAGAATCGCACGCTCCTCAACCTGTGACAGGCCACCCTCATTCATTTCCAGCGCGTGCGCCAGGATCCCAAACTGTTTTCGTCCGAAGAACGGAGTCCATATTGAACGAGGCATAAGCTGTTCGATAAGATCGTACACCAGTTTTTCTGCCTGAAAGAATTCGGCGACCAATATCCGCTGGTTGCTGAAGGTTCGGGAACCGGAAACCTGTTGCCCGGTAGTGGTATTACGTACAACTATCCGGTTTTTATACATCTGAACATACAAAATGATCATTGCGATTTCCTTTCTCAGTCCGTGATAAAGCCGAAAACGCAAAAAGGCCATCCTTTCGGATGGCCTTCTGCTTTATTTGATGCCTGGCAGTTCCCTACTCTCGCATGGGGAGACCCCACACTACCATCGGCGCTACGGCGTTTCACTTCTGAGTTCGGCATGGGGTCAGGTGGGACCACCGCGCTAGTGCCGCCAGGCAAATCTTTTATGCATGAAATGAACTAAAAGCTTCATTTCCGCAAATTCTTTATCTGTAATCAAGCTGAAATCGATGTCTGTCTCTCACACCAAAACATCTTTGGCGTTGTAAGGTTAAGCCTCACGGTTCATTAGTACTGGTTAGCTCAACGTATCGCTACGCTTACACACCCAGCCTATCAACGTCGTAGTCTTCAACGTTCCTTTAGTGAGCTCAAGGCTCAAGGGAGAACTCATCTCGGGGCAAGTTTCGTGCTTAGATGCTTTCAGCACTTATCTTTTCCGCATTTAGCTACCGGGCAATGCCATTGGCATGA
>NZ_RJKQ01000003.1 GCF_003751845.1 Enterobacter sp. BIGb0383
AACTCAGAAGTGAAACGCCGTAGCGCCGATGGTAGTGTGGGGTCTCCCCATGCGAGAGTAGGGAACTGCCAGGCATCAAATAAAACGAAAGGCTCGGTCGAAAGACTGGGCCTTTTGTTTTATCTGGATCGGGTCATAAAAAAGGCCACCCGTCGGGTGGCCCTGAACATCCAGACGCCTTCTAGTGAATAACCTGCGACAAAAACGCACGGGTACGTTCTGACTTCGGACTGGAGAAGAAGGTTTCCGGCGGCGCTTCTTCCACGATCTCACCGCGATCCATAAAGATCACCCGATTAGCGACCGTTCGTGCAAAGCCCATTTCATGGGTTACGCACAGCATGGTCATCCCGGACTCTGCCAGACCAATCATCGTATCCAGCACCTCTTTCACCATCTCAGGATCCAGCGCAGACGTCGGCTCATCAAACAGCATGATTTTCGGCTTCATACAGAGAGAGCGGGCAATGGCCACGCGCTGCTGCTGCCCACCGGAGATCTGACCCGGAAACTTATGCGCATGTTCGGCAATGCGCACGCGCTCCAGATAGTGCATCCCCAGCGCTTCAGCCTCTTTCTTCGGCATCTTGCGTACCCAAATCGGTGCCAGGGTGCAGTTCTGCAGCACGGTCAGATGAGGGAACAGATTAAAGTGCTGAAATACCATCCCGACTTCCTGGCGCACTTTCTCAATATTGCGAATGTCATCGTTCAGCTCGATACCGTCAACAACGATACGACCCTGCTGATGCTCTTCAAGATGATTAATACAGCGGATGGTGGTCGACTTACCGGACCCGGAAGGCCCGCACAGTACAATGCGCTCACCCTGCTGAACATGCAGATTGATATCTTTCAGGACGTGGAACTGCCCGTACCATTTATTGACACTTTCCAGCGTAATCATCGCGTGGGTTGATGGTGTAATTATTTGACTCATGGGATCCCTCAGTGCGGTGTACGCCCGGTGTTAAAGCGCTTTTCCAGATGCTGGCTGTAGCGCGACATGCTGAAACAGAAAATCCAGTAAACGAGTGCGGCAAACACGTAGCCTTCGGTCGACATTCCGAGCCAGGTCGGGTCCACCGTTGCCTGCTGCACGCTGCTGAACAAATCGAACAAACCAATGATGATGACCAGGCTGGTATCTTTAAACAGGGCGATAATGGTGTTTACCAGCCCCGGGATCACCAGCTTGAGCGCCTGAGGCAGGATCACCAAGCCCTGGGTCTTCCAGTAGCCGAGCGCCAGCGATTCTGCTGCCTCGTACTGCCCTTTTGGTAGCGCCTGCAGCCCACCGCGAACTACTTCAGCCACGTAGGCGGACTGGAACAGCACCACCCCAACCAGAGCGCGGATAAGCTTATCGATGCTGGTGCCTTCCGCCATAAACAGCGGCAGCATGACGGAGGACATAAACAGCACCGTAATCAGCGGGACGCCGCGCCAGAACTCGATAAAGACCACCGACAGCACGCGCACCACCGGCATGGTTGAGCGACGCCCCAGCGCCAGCAGAATGCCTAACGGTAGCGCACCGGCAATACCGACGGAGGCGATAATCAGCGTCAGCGTCAGCCCGCCCCACTGGCGCGTTTCTACGCGCTCCAGCCCCAGGAAACCGCCGTACATAAGCCACCAGACCACAACGGGATACACCACTGCCCAGCAGGCAATATAGCGGCCCCGGCGTGGCAGGCTATTCCAGAACATTGGGACTATCGATAACAGCCCGACAAGCAACGCGGTGTTAATGCGCCAGCGCTGATCGTGGGGATAAAGCCCATACATAAACTGACCGAAACGTTGATGAACAAACACCCAGCATGCGCCGGCTTTCGTACAATCTTCGCGTGTCGATCCTACCCAGTTGGCCTCCAGAAACGCCCAGTTCAGCAGCGGTGGCAGCATCTGATACAGCAGCCACAGGCAGAAAACCGTCAGCAGCCCGTTGCTCCAGCTGGAAAATAAATTTTTGCGCGTCCAGGCAATCACTCTGGCAGGCCGTGCGCCCGTTGAACGCGGCGGTTGAGACAGGATAGCTTTTGTCATCATGGCTCCTTAGCGTTCGACCAGCGCAATACGGCGGTTATAAATATTCATAAGCAGCGAAATACTCAGACTAATAATCAGATAGACCGACATCGTGATGGCGATAGTCTCTATTGCCTGGCCGGTCTGATTGAGCACCGTCCCGGCAAACAACGACACCATATCCGGGTAGCCGATGGCCGCGGCCAGAGAAGAGTTCTTTACAATGTTCAGATACTGGCTGGTCAGCGGTGGGATAATGACGCGCATGGCCTGCGGAATAATGACCTGGCGTAGCGTGACCGGATTGGGCAAACCCAGAGAGCGGGCCGCTTCATGTTGACCATGAGGCACCGCCTGAATACCGGAGCGAATAATCTCGGCGATAAACGCCGAGGTATACACCGACAGCGCCAGGGTCAGCGCAGCCAGTTCCGGGATCAGTGCCATACCGCCGCGGAAGTTAAAGCCCTGCAGCTGCGGTACGTCCCAGTGCATTGCCGCGCCAAAGGTCCAGTGCGCCAGCAGCGGAAGGCCGATAATCAGCCCCAGCGCAGCGGGCCAGGTTCGACGCAGCTGCCCGGTTTTAATCTGGTGCGCCTTGTTGTAACGGTAAAGGCCGATCGTTACCGCAATAGCGACGGCGACGGCAGCAAGAAAGCCCAGAACGCCTTCGCCCAGCTGCGGTGCCGGAATATACAGTCCGCGATTGCTGAGAAAGGCCAGGTCAAAAGCATTTACCGCCTGACGCGGCCCGGGCAAATTACGCAGCACCGCGAAGTACCAGAAAAAAATCTGCAGCAGCGGCGGAATATTGCGGAACGTTTCGATATAAAAGGTTGAGAGCTTACGCAGCAGCCAGTTATCCGACAGGCGCGCCAGCCCGAGGAAAAAGCCCAGCAGGGAAGCAAAGACAATGCAGAGAGCGGAAACCAGCAGGGTATTGAGCAATCCGACCAGGAACACCCGGCCATAAGTATCACCCTGTTCATAATCAATCAGGTGCTGAACAATGCCGAATCCTGCGCTGCGGTCGAGGAAGGCGAACCCGGAGGTGATCCCCCGGTTGCTCAGGTTAGTAACGGTATTGTGTATCAAATAAATGGCGATGCTGACGACGGCCACGATCGCGATAATTTGAAACAGCCAGGCACGAACCGCAGGGTTGGTAAAGGAGAGCGATCCTTTTACGGTTGGGCGGCGAAGCGACATAAGAAAACCTCGGTAACCAGTAGTCCAGACTGGGCGCCGCAGAGGCGGCGCCCGTTACAGCAATGGCGCTTAGCGAACCGGCGGTGCGTACTGAATACCGCCGTTGTTCCAGAGGTTGTTCTGGCCACGTTTGATTTTCAGCGGACTTTCAGAGCCAACGTTGCGCTCAAAGACTTCGGCATAGTTACCGACGTGTTTGATAATGTTGTAGGCCCACTTATTGTCGAGTTTCAGATCCTTACCGTAATCCCCCTCTTTGCCCAGCAGGTGACCCATATCCGGGGTTGCAGGATTCGCCGCTTTCTCGTCGACGTTCTTCGAGGTAACGCCCATCTCTTCCGCGTTCAGCATGGCGAACAGCGTCCAGCGTACGACGGAGAACCACTCATCGTCACCGCGACGGACAACCGGGCCCAGGGGCTCTTTAGAGATAACTTCCGGCAGCACCAGCCATTCAGCCGGGTTACTGAGCTTGATGCGCAGGGCGTACAGCTGGGACTGGTCGGATGCCAGCGTATCGCAGCGGCCGGATTCCAGCGCTTTTGCCGACTCGTCAGAGCGGTCGAAGGTCACCGGGGTGTACTTCATTTTGTTGGCTTTGAAGTAGTCCGCCACGTTCAGCTCGGTATCGGTTCCCGCCTGAATGCAAACGGTTGCGCCATCAAGCTCTTTTGCGCTCTTCAGGCCCGCTTTGTTATGGGTCAGGAAGCCGATGCCGTCGTAATAGGTGACGCCAGTAAAGGACATGCCCATGCCGGCATCGCGGGAGGAGGTCCAGGTGGTGTTACGGGAGAGGACGTCCACTTCGCCTGACTGCAGCGCGGTAAAACGCTCTTTAGCGGTCAGCGGGGTATATTTTACTTTCGTGTCATCACCGAATACGGCAGCGGCAACGCCACGGCACACATCAACGTCAATACCAGAGAATTTGCCGTCGGCATCCGCATAGGAGAAACCTGGCAGCCCGTCACTGATACCGCACTGAACGAAACCTTTCTTTTTAACGGCATCAAAGGTGGCACCTGCATGAGCCTGATTGGCAACAGCAAACAGCGCACCGGCAGCGGCCAGGCTGGCGATCACAATCTTTTTCATAATGCATCCTGTGTGGTGAGACTTATCGTTATATGTAAGGCGTTCGGGAAACGCCTGAAACCTGTCTGTGGCTATGGCCATACTCTCTTAAGCAAAGGTAGTGCCAGGTTTGCGAACGAGAGTTTTTGGGCTTTTCGTGCGCATTAAGATGAGTTTAGGCAGGATTAAAAAAATGCAGCGCGCAGAAACGGTGCAAAAACATAACGGCCGCCACATTCTGGAGCAAAAAAGGCGTGATGATTGCGGCTGTTTTTCGGGGGAGTGACAGAGGTGACGAAATTGCACCTGAATAAAGCAGACCCGCACGCGGCGGGTCTGAGCGAAGAGGAAGATTAAGCGTGGGCGGCCAGCGCCTCTCTGCCCAGTTGGGTCGCCACATCGGCGGTCACCGGGCGCCCCAGCAGATAGCCCTGGAGCGTATTGCAGCCTATCTTCGTCAGGAACGTCTGCTGCGCTTCCGTTTCCACGCCCTCGGCCACAACCTTCAGGTTCAGCGTTTTCGCCAGTGCGACAATGGCCGACACGATGGTGGCATCGTCGCCTTCACCGCTAAGCTCATTGACGAAGGCACGATCGATTTTCAGCTCGCAGGCCGGCAGACGCTTGAGGTAAAGCAGACTGGAATAGCCGGTACCGAAGTCATCAATGGAGGCTTTAACTCCCGCGTCGGTCAGTGCCGTCAGTACCCGGACGCTTTCATCCGGGTTATTCATGGCGGTGGTTTCCGTCACCTCCAGAATCAGCGTTTCTGCCGGGATCTGGTGGCGTTCGAGGCTTTCCATCACCGTATCGATCAGGCCCGCCTGCTCAAACTGCAGGGTGGATAAATTCACGGCGACCGACCACTCAGGGTGTCCTTCCAGATGCCAGACTCTCAGCTGACGACAGGCTTCGTCTATCACCCAGTTGCCCATCGGAATAATCAAACCGGTCTTCTCCGCCAGCGGTAGGAAAATATCCGGCGTAAGCAGCCCGAGTGTTGGATGCTGCCAGCGTATAAGGGCCTCAAAACCGGTAATAGGACCGGTGGGCGCCTGAAACTTAGGCTGATACAGCAGGCGCAGCTCTTCGCGCTCCAGAGAGAGCCACAGGTCGTTCATAAGCTGCAACTGCTTCTGTGCCAGGGCGTTCATCGACGGCTGGAAAAAGTGATAGCCGTTACGCCCCATATGCTTGGTGTGGTACATCGCGGCATCGGCGTTAAACATCAGCTCACGTTCATTACTGCCGTCATGCGGATAGAGCGCTATACCCACGCTGAGGGTAACAATCGGCTCATAAGGCGCGATAGTAAAAGGCTTATCGATGGCGCGAACCAGGGCGCTGGCCAGCGAGGCGGCATCGTCAGGGGTGTTGATTTCAAACAGCAGAACAAACTCATCGCCACCGATACGTGCCAGCGTGTACTGACCCTTCAGCGGCTGCTGCAGACGCTCCGTGACGGCAATCAGCAGCTTATCGCCCGTATCGTGGCCGTAGGCATCGTTGACGGCCTTAAAGCCATCCAGATCCATAAACATCAGCGCGAAGCATGAGCCATCGCGACGGGCTTTGTTGATGGCCTGGTCGAGACGATCTTCCAGCAGGACGCGGTTAGGCAAGCGGGTCAATGTATCCTGCAGGGCCAGCTGGGCCAGCTCTTTATTGGCTTCGGCCAGTGAAGAGGCCAGCAGAGAGGTACGAGCCTGCAGGCGCGCATCGAACATGGACAGCATCAGCGTCAGGCAGAGGATCGACAGCGCGACGACGCTGACCACGATAGCCAGCCAGCTGACATTGACGCCGTGATGGTGCATTGCCATCTGGTGTGGAAACTGTGCCGCCATCATGCCCGTGTAGTGCATGCCGGCGATAGCAATCCCCATCAGTACCGCCGCGCCAAAACGCATCAGCGAGACCTGGGCGGCTTCGTGGCGCAGGCGGAAGGTCAGCCACAGCGCGGCAAATGACGCCGCCAGCGCGATGATAACCGACACGGCTATCCAGCCAGTATGCCAGACGATGCCCGGTGAAACCTGCAGTGCCGCCATGCCGGTATAGTGCATGGCGACGATGCCGGAAGCCATCACAAAGGCACCAGGGATAAGGCGGCGCATCCGAAGTTTGTTTGTACTCACTAACCACAGGGCAAAGAGCGAGGAGCCGATGGCAATCAGCATGGAAATGCCGGTAAGGATCGGGTCGTAGCTGATGGTCATGGCCATTTCCATCGCCAGCATACCGATAAAGTGCATGGCCCAGATGCCGATGCCCATCGCAATGCCGCCGCCGATTAGCCAGACGAGCGCCGATTTTCCACTGCTGGTGGAGACCCGGCCTGCCATATTAAGGGCGGTCCAGGAGGCCAGAATGGCGACGATAAAAGAGACCGTAACGAGGATTTGGTCGTACTGACTAACCAGCATGATGTCTGAACTCATTCGCGTTGAACGTAAAGTGTGGCTTCTATCGTCCAGGACGGAAGGGCGCTGACAGTATCATTGTCTTAAGTTGACTAAAAGGGATTTAAATCCCCTGTTTTGCAGGGGATATCGACACGTTTGTGACTTTTCGCGTCCGCAGTATTAGTTAAGGTCGGTGCAATTCACTAGCTTAAGTGGATTAACCGAATCCATATTGCGGCACCGTTCGGTTTCAGTCGTCAGCAATTCGATAAACTGGATGATCAATGCATCAAGAATAAAAACAGAGACGGCGAACACCGCCAGCCACCAGTACTTACGAATCACCTGCTGCCCCTTACCATCAACCTGCGAGAATGACGGCAATATACACGAAATAAAAGGGCTGAGAAGACGCGATAAGCGTGGTGAAATGGTCGTAAACTGAGCAATAAAAAAGGCGCGATCCAGCAGGAGCGCGCCCTTTAAACCGTTATGAACTGATTAGTTCATGCCGTATTTTTTCAATTTTTTACGCAGCGTACCACGGTTGATACCCATCATCAGCGCGGCGCGGGTCTGGTTACCACGGGTGTATTGCATCACCATGTCCAACAGGGGCTGTTCTACTTCAGCCAGTACCAGCTCATACAGGTCATTAACGTCCTGACCATTCAGTTGAGCAAAATAGTTCTTCAGTGCCTGTTTAACCGAGTCACGCAGGGGCTTTTGAGTTACCTGGTCCTGAGAGTTAACGGTAGAAACGGTCAGTACGTCAGAATTTACGCGTTGTTCGAACATAGTTCTGTCAGCTCTTTATTTCTGTTTGACACTTCATCCTTCATGCTGCCTCGTCGTTGGCTGCTCTGCTTATCCGGGTTGCTTACCGCTGTAAGTTTCCACGGACTCGCCGGGCTACCGCCGCGATGCACTATGAATGATCATGTGTATACGCAATATTTTCGAAGTATGCCTCCAACGCCTCCAGCTGTTCGCTGGAATCTTCAATGGCGTTGAATGTGCGCCGAAACTGGTCATCTGGAGCGTGCTCCTGGAGATACCAGGAGACGTGTTTACGCGCGATTCGGTACCCTTTTGCGTGGCCATAAAAGCCATGCAATTCCCGAATGTGCGCGCAAAGTAAGCGCTTAACCTCTGCCAGAGGCAGTGGGGGCAGCAACTCCCCAGTGTCCAGATAATGCTGGATTTCCCGAAAGATCCAGGGTCTTCCCTGAGCTGCGCGGCCTATCATCAGGGCATCAGCCCCCGTATAGTCAAGCACAGCTCTGGCTTTAAGCGGGTCAGTAATGTCGCCATTCGCGATAATCGGAATGGCAACTTTATGCTTAACTGCCCGAATGCTGTCGTACTCAGCGTTGCCGTTGAACAAACAGGCGCGAGTGCGTCCATGAATGGTCAGGGCCTGAATACCACAGTCTTCAGCCAGTTGGGCAATTTCTACACAGTTACGGTGTTCTGGCGCCCAGCCGGTGCGAATCTTCAGGGTAACAGGAACGTCCACCGCTTTAACGACCGCCGTCAGGATCAACTTCACCTGCTCCGGGTACTGTAAAAGGGCCGAACCTGCCAGCTTGCGATTCACCTTTTTTGCCGGGCAACCCATATTAATATCAATAATCTGGGCGCCGCTTTCCACGTTAATACGTGCGGCCTTCGCCATCTCTTCCGGATCGCTGCCGGCGATTTGCACGGTGCGAATACCCGGTTCATCAATGTGCACCATCCGTAAACGAGATTTGTCACTTTCCCAAACCTGCGGGTTAGAAGACATCATCTCGGAAACGGTCAAACCGGCTCCCATCTCGTAGCACAGCGTCCGAAACGGCCTGTCGGTAATACCGGCCATTGGAGCTGCGATCAGGCGATTTCTGAGCTGGTGGTGTCCGATGCGCATGAGTTAAGAAATGACCATACTGTGACTGCAAGGCGGCGTATATTACGCATTTTTCGCACGAGATGAAAGGCCAAACTTTGACCAATCCTGTGTTGTAGATCAATGAATCGCTTGCATTATGAGCATGAAAAATTAATAAGGCATAAAAATCATTGGGTTATTGTTTATTGCGTGACGCGCAGGCATTTACAATTTCGTTCAACTTCTCTGGTTTTCTTTAGCCTGAGGGGCGAAAAACGGGATAATCTGCGGTTTTTATCAGCAGATTATCCTCTTGAAATGCGATCCAGATCTAATTTTAGTCGATGATCGCAAAGGATAAATTGTCTGTTATTCGACCACCACACGACCGTGCAGCGGCTGCACCGGGCGATTATTGTCGTGATGCATAGTGCCGGTGAATTTCTCCAGCTGCGCTGAAGAAAGGGTCAAAGGGTGCTTCAGTACCAGCCAGCTGACGCCCTCAGAGCAGGGTGGCGTGGTCAGGGAGCCGCTGAAACGCCAGTAGGTCTTATTCGTCGGCAGCAGCTTATTGATATCCAGATCGGGCTTCAGGGCCGCATTCTGCTCTGCCTGCGCGGGCATATTCTGCCAGAGGTCATCCAGTTCCGGGTTGGCAGGCCCTTTGTCGAACATCACCGCCACGACCGCTATTTCCCCCTCCGCATTGGTGTGCACCAGGTGCATCTCCATGGCGTAGTGTTTACCGTGGACGGTGTTTTCACTCGGAGCGTGGAAATGAAACTGTTGCAGGGTCCAGGTGGTGTTGTCGAGGGTAATGCTGTTTTGGGTTTCGGGCCTCATGCCGGCCTGAATCGTATGGCCGTTGTTCAGTAGCGTAATCGGCCCATCCGTATAGTGCGTGACCAGCGGCGCGACCTGCGCTCTGAAGGTGACATCAATATTGATGGGAGACTGGTTCATCCCGGCCCGGCAGGTCTTAAAGGCGTCGTCCATATCGCCCCAGTGCTCCGGTGACTCTCCGCCTTCGTATCCCCAGTGGGCGGCCAACGCGGCCGCCGGAAGCATACTCATACCCAGCGCCAGCAGCGCTGCCTTGTACATCGATATCTTCATGATTGTTATCCAGTGCTAAGGAAAATCCTAATTTTCTTTGTAACTCATATGGTTACATGGGTATCTTAGCGAGAATGGCGAGGGAGTAAGCGTAGGTTGGATCAAGTGAAGGGAAGAAAAGCGTGGCCGTATGGCCACGCGAGGAAGATCAGTTTTTGCGCCCGGTAATGCGGCACCACTCTTCTTTTTCGACCACTGGATCGAGCGTGAAGAGAGAGGTGTAAGCCTCGCAGACGCTGTCAGCCTGGCTGGCAAGGATACCGGAAAGGCCCAGCAGGCCGCCCTCAACGGGCAGGACGCTGATTAACGGTGCCAGCTCACGTAACGGGCCGGCCAGGATGTTGGCGACCACCACATCGGCTTTCATGGCGTCTGGCTGGTCCTGCGGGAGATAAAGCTCAAGACGTTCGGACACGCCGTTACGCTGAGCGTTATCGCGGCTGGCCTGAATAGCCTGCGGATCGATATCGATGCCGATGGCTTTAGCCGCGCCCAGTTTCAGGGCGGCAATAGCCAGAATGCCGGAGCCGCAGCCGAAGTCGATAACCGTCTTCCCGGCCAGATCGAGGCCATCCAGCCACTGCAGGCACAGGGAGGTTGTCGGATGGGTGCCGGTGCCGAAGGCCAGGCCCGGATCGAGCATCACGTTAACCGCGTTCTCATCCGGCACGTCGCGCCAGCTCGGGCAGATCCACAGGCGTTCGCCGAAGCGCATCGGGTGGAAGTTATCCATCCACTCACGCTCCCAGTCTTTATCTTCAAGCTGCTCAATTTTATGCGCAAAACCGGTGCCCAGCAGCGGGTGAGATTCGAGGATCGCGACCACTTCTTTCATGTCGGTTTCGGCATCGAACAGGCCGATAACGTCCGTATCACCCCACAGGCGGGTTTCACCCGGCAGCGGTTCGAATACCGGCGTATCGTGGGTATCCTGGAAGGTGATGGACACCGCGCCAGCTTCCATCAGCGCATCGCTAAGCTCTTCAGCGTGGGCGCCAGAGGCGTTCAGTTTCAGTTGGATCCATGGCATAGCAATACTCTTTATTGATTCACGGTAATAACGGAAGCCTGCGGCGCGGGACGACCAAAGCGGTTCCCCAGCAAAAATGCCAGCAGACTGAGCAGTAACGAAGGCACAATGGGGTGGAAGCCCAGGTACTGAATATTAAAGGTCGCAAGCACGGCGTACAGGACGCCGCCCACGATCATCGCGCTCAACGCCCCGGTGGCGTTTGCCCGTTCCCAGTACAGGCCAAGCACAAGCGGCCACAGGAATACGGCTTCCAGGCCACCGAAGGCCAGCAGGTTCAGCCAGATAATCATCTCTGGTGGACGCCAGGCGGCGAGTAGCAGCAGCACGCTGAGGATCAGCGTGATCCCCGTCGACATACGCTTCAGTCGGCGCTCATTCTTGACCTGTTCCGGGTGCAGATTGAGATACAGATCCTTAATGATCGTAGCGGAACTTTGCAGCAGCTGGGCATTGATCGTCGACATAATGGCCGCCATCGGCGCGGCAAGGAAGATCCCGGCGGCAAACGGTGGCAGCACCTTGACCATCAGGGTCGGGATCACCAGGTCGGGTACGCTCAGGTCGGGCAGTACCGCACGGCCCAGTGCGCCGGCCAGGTGCATCCCCAGCATCAGGATCGCGACCACGATGGTGCCGATAATAATCCCGCTGTGCACGGCTTTACTGTCTTTGTAAGAGATGCAGCGCACCGCCGTATGTGGCAGACCAATCACGCCAAAGCACACCAGCACCCAGAACGAGGTCATAAAGCTGGGCGACAGAATATCATCTGCGCCCTGCGGGGTGACCAGCTGCGGATCGATATGGCGAAGGGTGTCCACCGCCGTTCCAAGGCCGCCTGCCGCATGGACGATACCGACCAGCAGCACGATAGTGCCAATCAGCATGACCATCCCCTGCATGGTGTCGTTAAGGACGCTGGCACGGAACCCGCCGAAGGCGGTATAGAGTGCAATACTGACGCCGAAAATCAGCAGCCCGGTTTCATAGGGGATCCCGGCCGCGGTCTCCAGCAGGCGTGCGCCGCCAATAAACTGTACGGTCATGGCGCCAATAAACGCCACCAGCAGACTCAGGCTGGCCAGCCAGACCAGCACCCGGCTCTGATAGCGGGCAAACAGCATATCGTTCAGGGTGACCGCATTATAGCGGCGAGCGAGGATCGCGAATTTTTTACCGAGGATGCCCAGCGACAGCCAGACGGCAGGAAGCTGGATCATCGCCAGCAGCACCCATCCCAGACCGTACTTATAGGCCGCGCCCGGGCCACCGATAAACGAGCTGGCGCTGATATAGGTTGTGGTCAGCGTCATTGCCAGCACAAACCCGCCCATTGAACGGCTGCCGAGGAAATACTCCTGCAGGAAGGTGCCGGTAGTGCGCTGGCGCATGGCATACACGGAGAGACCAAACACCACCAGTAAATAGGCGATCAGCGGCAGAATCACTTCAAGCTGCATCGTCATCCTCCAGCGAAATATCGCGATAGATAAATTTCACCATGCCCCAGCACAGCAGAATAAACAGCAAAGGTATCAGCAGGCAGGCCATCTCAAACCAGCGAGGCAGGCCGGTAATGCCGGGATTGACGCCGGGGATATACGCGGCGGCCAGCCAGGCGGCCAGATAAAGAAGCGTCAGCCAGAGCGCCCAGCGCGCCTCTTTATTAGCCTGTATAAAACGTGGGTCCACGGAAGGTTTCCTCTTCATGGGGGACGCGAGAAAGCGGCAATTCTACGGCAACTGACAGGACAGGGAAAACGTTCATTGCTGAAGGCGTTCGCGATGAGACCAGGTAAAACACTCGCTGCTGGTGTAGAGGATGACAAAATCCGCGTCGTGCAGCTGCGGGTGATATTGCTCGTTCAGCGTGCGGCAGACGATCACATTCTCTGCACTGGCAAGATGCCCGACAGGCGTGCGGGCTGACGCAGAATCCGCGGTGACGATAACGGTATTGTTTTGCGCACGATCGAAACAGTGCTGCCAGGCGGACGCCAGTTCAGGCATATGACCATGGAGCGTGCCGTCCGTATCGATGGCACCGATCTCCAGGATACTATGAGTAATGGCGTAATGCGAAAGCGCCTGTTCCAGGGATTTACCGGCCAGTACCGTCTCCGGGCGTAACATTTCGCTGCCTGCCAGAATGATCTCTCCGTCAATAAACTGATTTGCCAGCAGCGCATGTTCCGGATCGTTGGTGATCAGCCGGAGCTTTTTCACTTCGCTAAGCAGGGGGATGATCTTGCGGCAAACGACACCGTGGCCGAGGAACAGAGTGTCCCGATGGCGTATGAGTCGTGCGCAGTGGCGGGCAATCTCCATCTGCTGTGCTAAAGGCGGGGTGACGTGCGGCGTTGACTCTGGCTCTACGGGGTGTGGCGGTGTAGAAATGGCCCCGCCGAATGAACGCTTTAAACATCCCTGCTGCTCAAGGTAGCTCAGATCGCCCCGGATGGTGACACCGGAAACGCCGAGCTGGGCGGAGAGGTCATCGACTTTTATTTCTCCCTGGGTGGAGACGATTTCAGCGATCTTAAGCCTGCGTTTCAGAAGATTAGAAGATTTTCTCGGCACGTTAACGCTCATGATGGGCCTGTAATGTGTACTACTATATCCGCATGCTTTTTTCTTTGAAAGTTATCCTTCCTGTACATCAGCATTTTGAAATTCATCTCTGACAGGATCGCCGTCGTTAAGGGGATGTTTTGTCGATTATTTCCACTGATTTGCGTTTGGTCACGCTTTTTGGCGTCTTTGTTGTGTTAGCTTTCTTACAAAGTGAAAGTTATATTTCTTCGTTTTGTAAGGGAAGTGCCAAAACAAGGAGGCAGAGATGTACATCATTTCGAGTCACAACATGCTGAAGAAAGCGCAGCTTGAAGGATACGCCGTCCCGGCGTTCAACATTCACAATCTTGAAACGTTGCAGGTTGTTGTCCAGACCGCAGCGCAATATCGCTCTCCGGTGATACTGGCGGGGACGCCCGGAACCTACCGCTATGGCGGCGTTGAAAATTTGATCTCACTGGTGAAGGCGCTGGCCCATGACTACCAGCTGCCGCTGGTGCTCCATCTCGATCATCACGAGGAGAACGAGGACATTTTTAATAAGGTGCGTGCCGGGATCCGCTCGGTCATGATTGATGGCTCCCATCTGCCGTTTGAAGAAAACATCGCCCAGGTTAAAGAGGTTACGGACTTCTGCCACCGTTATGACGTCAGCGTAGAGGCGGAGCTGGGACGCCTCGGAGGTCAGGAAGACGATCTGGTGGTGGAGGACAAAGATTCTGCCTACACCTCGCCTGACGCGGCGGCGGAGTTTGTCCGTCGTACGCAGATTGACTCACTGGCGGTGGCGATTGGGACGGCACACGGCCTGTATACCCGACTGCCTCGCCTGGACTTTGAACGTCTGGAACAGATCCGCCAGCGCGTCGATATTCCGCTGGTGCTGCACGGCGCTTCCGGCTTAACGGAGCAGGATGTGCAGAAGTGTATTCAGCGCGGTATTTGCAAAGTGAATGTCGCCACGGAATTAAAAATCGCCTTTGCCGATGCGCTAAAAGGCTACTTCGACGATAACCCCGCCGCCAACGATCCCCGCCATTATATGCAACCGGCAAAGGCCGCCATGCGGGAGGTTGCCGCGAGAATTATCGGCGTTTGCGGTAGTGAAGGAAGGATCTAACAACGCGTTACCCTACACACAACCAAAGGACTGTTTATGAAAAAAATAAAAATATCCGGCTCCGCTATCTTGCTGAGTCTGGCGCTGTTCTCGCAAAGCACGTTTTCGGCAGAATATAAAATCGGTGCCTCATTATTAACCCAGCAGCATCCTTTTTATATCGAACTGGCCAACGCCATGAAGGATGAGGCGAAAAAAGAAAATGTCGACCTGAGCATTTCTATTGCTAACCAGGACCTGAATAAACAGCTGTCGGATGTCGAAGATTTTATTACCAAAAAAGTCGACGCCATCATTATCTCACCCGTTGATTCAAAAGGCGTCCAGGCGGCGATTATTAAGGCCGACAAGGCGGGTATACCGGTCATTACCGTCGACGTTGCCGCGGAAGGTGTGCCGGTGGTCACCCACGTGGCGACGGATAACTACGCGGGTGGCGTGGAGGCCGGTAAATTAATGGGGGAACTGTTGGGGGGTAAAGGGTCGGTCGCCGTCATCTCCTATCCGGCGCTGCAGTCTGTGGTCGCACGGGTAGACGGTTTCAGGAAAGGATTAAGTGAGACGCCCGGCATTAAGATCGTGGCGGAACAGCCGGGCGTGACCCGCGCCGAGGCCTTAACCACCGCGCAGAATATTATGCAGGCCAACCCCGGCCTTAACGGGCTATTTGGCTTCGGCGATGACGCGGCTCTGGCGGCGGTGATTGCGGCGAAATCTGCCCGTAATGAGAATATCAGGATCGTCGGTTTTGACGGCATGAGCGAAGCGCGTGATGCGGTGGACAGCGAAAAAACATTTGCGGCCGTGATCCGCCAGTTCCCGGACCAGATGGGCGCAAAGGCGATAGACGCTGCGGTTGACCATCTGAATGGCAAGCCGGTAGAAAAACTGATCCCGGTACAGCCAGGCGTGTATCGCGGAAAGTAATACACTTCTTCACCTCACAACAAAACGCCGCCGCGTTTTGTTGTGATACTGAGGCCACTATGACGGATGTTATTCTTGATGTTTCGCATATTGCGAAGGCATTTGGTCACGTTCAGGCATTGAAGGATATTACGCTTTCGATCCGTAAAGGACGTGTCCACACATTATTAGGTGAGAATGGCGCAGGTAAATCAACGTTAATGAAGATCCTGGCGGGGGTTTATCCGCCGACGCACGGAACAATCACCCTGCGTGGAAAAAAGACCACCATTCATAGCCCACAGCACTCGCGTAAACTCGGCATCGCCATTATTTTTCAGGAGCTGAGCCTGAGTAATAATATGACGGTGGCGGAAAATATTTATGCGAATAATGAGCCGAGGCGCTTTGGCGTCATTAATGATAAAAAGATGCTTGCCGACTGCCAGCAATTCCTGACGGCGCTGGGTATTCCTCTTGATCCTTATGACCGGGTCGGGAACCTGTCTATGGCGCATCGTCAGCTGGTTGAAATTGCCAAAGCGTTAAGCTACCCGGCAGATGTCGTGATTATGGATGAGCCGACCTCATCACTCAGTGATAATGAAGCCGGGATTTTATTTAGTATTATCGAAAAATTAAAGCAGCGCGGCACTGCTATTATTTATATTTCTCACCGGATGGATGAAATTATGCGTATTTCGGATGATATTTCCGTGGTCCGCGATGGGGAATATATTGCCACGCATGAAAAGAAAAACAGCCACATTCAGCATCTGATTGCCCAGATGGTCGGCCGGGAAATGAAAAACATCTGGCCACCGCGCATAGGGGAAAAGCCGGATTCGCGCACTGCGGCGAAACTGGAAGTCAGAAATCTTACCCACCCGCTATTTTTTCAGCAGGTGAGCTTTGCCGTGCGGGCGGGAGAAGTGCTGGGTTTTTTTGGCCTGGTGGGTGCCGGACGTTCGGATGTGATGAAAGCATTATTTGGCCTGATCCCGTATCAGGGAACCCTGCTGATTGAGGGCAAAGAGGTGCGGATCGCCAGCCCGAAGCAGGCAATCGAACACGGTATCGCCTTTGTGACGGAAAACCGCAAAGAGGAGGGGCTGGTGCTGATGCACGATGTGAACAGCAATACGCATCACGTTGCTTTTCAGTATAACGCCTCGGCGATGGGGTTAATTCATCATCGCGAAGAGGAGGCGCGCACGCACGAATCCGTGGTGAGAATGAACACCAAAATCAGTTCGATCCACCAGCCGGTCGGGGTATTAAGCGGCGGAAATCAGCAGAAAATCGTGCTGGCGAAATGGCTGGAAAAAACGCCGCGTATTTTACTGCTTGATGAGCCGACGCGCGGCGTTGATGTCGGGGCGAAGTTTGAGATTTATAACGTGATCCGCCAGCTGGCCGCCGCCGGGACGGCCATTATTCTGGTGTCATCCGAGCTGCCGGAAGTGATGGCGTTAAGCGATCGCCTGGCGGTCATGCGTAATAAAACAATTGCTGAAATCTATTCATCTGAGAATTTAACGCAGATGCAGGTCATGGCGACGGCAACAGGAGTGCGGTAAATGACGGAGAAAACGCTGCCGGTGTTAAAAACGCCGGGCCTGTCTACGGCGGGCGGATTTAAAAAAGCCTTTAAGCAATATGGCGGTATTCTGACGGGTATGCTGGTGTTGATTGTGCTGTTCAGTTTGATGAATGACAGTTTCTTCACCACCAATAACATGACCAATATTATCCTCCAGGTCTCGATTATCGCCATCACCGCCTATGGGATGACCTATGTATTACTGCTGGGCGATATCGATTTGTCCGTCGGCTCCACCATTGCGTTAATCGGTACGTTTGCCGCGCTGGGCGCATCCTGGGGCATTCCTTTTATTTTACTGGTGCCCATGTCAATGGTGGCCGCGCTGCTGCTGGGGATGATTAACGGAGGGCTAACCGCGCTGGCGGGTATTCCGTCTTTTATTGTCACGGTCGCCACGATGGGTATCTTTCGCGGTATTGCTTATATCATGACCGACGGCACGCCGGTCATGATCAAGAGCGAGGCTTTTCTGGCGATCGGCAACGGTGAGTTTCTCTATATTCCCATCCCTATCTGGATCCTGCTGATCTTACTGCTGGTTAACCATTTCATTCTGACCAAAACGACGTTTGGCCGAAAAATTTATATTACCGGCGGCAACAAAGAAGCGGCGATCTATTCCGGCATCAACGTGGTTCGCCTGAAGATTCAGGTGTTTATGCTCACCGCTGCCCTGGCAGGCGTCAGCGGCATGATCCTCGCCTCGCGCCTCTACTCCGGACAGCCCAACGCGGCGCTGAGCTACGAGCTGGATGCCATTGCGGCGGCGGTGCTCGGCGGCACCAGCCTGAACGGCGGCTACGGAACGGTGGTGGGGACCATGATCGGGGCATTAACCATTGGCGTGATTAACAACGGAATGAACTTAATGAACGTGCCTTATTTCTACCAGATGGTGGTGAAGGGACTCGTCATTCTGGTGGCGGTTTACGCGGATGTCAGAAATAAACGAAAACGTGGCTAATTATTTTAAGGGATTAATCAAATGGCTAAAGTCTTCACGATTGGCGAAATTCTGGTTGAAATCATGGCGAACAAAATGGGGCAGCCGTTTGATCAACCGGGCGTGTGGAAGGGGCCGTATCCCAGCGGTGCGCCCGCTATTTTTATCGATCAGGTGACGCGCCTCGGGGTGCCCTGCGGCATCATCAGCTGCGTCGGAAATGATGGCTTTGGGGATATTAACATCCACCGCCTGGCCGCCGACGGCGTCGATATCCGGGGGATCTCCGTCCTGCCGCTGGAAGCCACCGGCAGCGCCTTTGTCACCTATCAGCAAACCGGCGACCGGGATTTTATTTTCAATATCAAGAATGCCGCCTGCGGTAAATTATCCGCTCAGCATGTGGATGCCGACCTGCTAAAAGACTGTACGCACTTTCATATTATGGGCTCATCGTTATTTTCATTTCATATGGTGGATGCGGTCAAAAAAGCGGTAACGATGGTCAAAGCGAATGGCGGCATGATCTCTTTCGATCCGAATATTCGCAAAGAGATGCTGGATATTCCCGAAATGCGCGATGCGCTGCACTTTGTGCTGGAGCTGACGGATATTTATATGCCCAGCGAAGGCGAAGTGCTGCTGCTGTCGCCGCACGCCACGGCGGAGCGGGCGATTAGCGGTTTTCTTGGCGAAGGTGTGAAAGAGGTTATCGTGAAGCGCGGCAGTAAAGGCGCGAGCTTTTACTCTGCGCAAGAGCAATTTCACGTCGAAAGCTATCCGGTACAGGAAGTCGATCCTACCGGGGCCGGGGACTGTTTTGGCGGCGCGTATATCGCCTGTCGCCAGCTGGGGTTTGATGCACGCCAGGCGCTGGAATACGCCAATGCCTGCGGCGCGCTGGCCGTCACGCGGCGAGGTCCTATGGAGGGCACTTCCCGACTGGAGGAGCTACGCGATTTTATCTGTCGGCATACGACGGAGATCGAGGAAACGGTGCGATAAAACAAAACGCCGGGCCTTCAAAAGAAAGCCCGGCGTTTATCGGCATAAAGGCGTGGGCCGACAGCGTGTCGGCCCTGGCCATTATTTTTCCTGCAGTCCGAGTTTTTTCTCCAGGTAGTGGATATTGGTTCCACCGTGCTGGAAGTTTTCATCGGTCATGATACGCATCTGCAGATCGATGTTGGTTTTGATCCCATCGATAATCAACTCCTGCAGCGCATTCTTCATACGGGAAATCGCCACATCGCGGGTTTCACCGTAGCAGATCAGCTTGCCGATCATGGAGTCGTAGTACGGCGGCACCGTATAGCCTGCGTAGATATGCGATTCCCAGCGCACGCCAAAACCGCCCGGCGCGTGGAAACGGGTGATCTTACCCGGGCTCGGCAGGAAGGTGTTCGGGTCTTCGGCGTTAATACGGCACTCGACCGCATGGCCTTTCACCATCACTTCTTCCTGCTTGATGGACAGCGGCTGACCGGCAGCAACGCGCAGCTGCTCTTTGATCAGGTCAACGCCGGTGATCATCTCGGTAACCGGATGCTCTACCTGAATACGGGTGTTCATCTCGATAAAGTAGAACTCGCCGTTTTCGAACAGGAACTCAAAGGTACCTGCGCCGCGATAGCCGATATCCACGCACGCCTTCGAGCAACGCTCGCCGATATAGCGACGCAGTTCCGGAGTAATACCCGGTGCCGGTGCCTCTTCGACCACTTTCTGGTGGCGACGCTGCATGGAGCAGTCGCGTTCCGCCAGATAGACAGCATTGCCCTGACCGTCAGCCATCACCTGAATTTCGATGTGGCGTGGGTTTTCCAGGTACTTCTCCATGTAAACCATGTCGTTGTTGAAAGCCGCTTTGGCTTCCGCACGGGTCATGGCAATGGACTGGGCCAGGTCGGCATCTTTACGCACAACGCGCATACCGCGACCGCCGCCGCCGCCGGAGGCTTTGATAATCACCGGGTAGCCGATGCGTTTGGCATGGGCGCGGTTAACGTCCATGTCGTCGCCCAGCGGGCCGTCAGAGCCAGGTACGGTCGGCACGCCGGCTTTCTTCATCGCGGTGATTGCAGACACTTTGTCGCCCATCAGGCGAATGGTGTCGGCTTTCGGTCCGATAAAGATAAAACCGGATTGCTCCACCTGCTCGGCGAAGTTGGCGTTCTCAGAGAGGAAGCCGTATCCCGGGTGGATAGCTACTGCGCCGGTGATTTCAGCCGCGCTGATAATCGCCGGAATATTCAGGTAGCTTTTAACGGACGGAGCCGGGCCAATACAGACCGTTTCATCCGCCAACAGAACGTGTTTCAGATCGCGGTCCGCGCTGGAGTGCACGGCGACAGTCTTGATGCCCAGTTCTTTACAGGCACGAAGAATACGCAGTGCAATCTCGCCGCGGTTGGCGATGACAATTTTATCCAGCATGTTCGCCTCGTTATTCGATGACAACCAGCGGCTCGTCAAATTCAACCGGCTGGCCACTTTCAACCAGAATGGCTTTCACCACGCCTGACTTATCGGCTTCGATCTGGTTCATCATTTTCATCGCTTCAACGATGCACAGGGTGTCACCCACGTTAACTTTCTGGCCGATTTCGATAAACGCTTTCGCGTCCGGGCTCGGGGTGCGGTAGAAAGTACCCACCATCGGGGAACGCACGATATGGCCACTGATTTCAGCTGCAGCAGGCGCTTCCATTGCCGGGGTCACAGCAGGTGCAACGGCGTTAGACAGGGCAGGCTGCTGCATCATCGGCGCAGCATAAGCCTGCTGCATCAATGGGAAGCCAGCATTTGGCGCTGAACGGCTAATGCGAACAGACTCTTCGCCTTCAGAAATTTCCAGTTCGGAGATGCCTGATTCTTCAACCAGCTCGATCAGTTTTTTAATCTTACGAATATCCATGGGTGGGTTCCGTACTCTTTGTTTAGTGTGATTGTGACAGGCGTTGTACCGCCGTCTGTAACGCGTATGAATAACCGTCCGCCCCCAGACCGCAAATGACGCCAGCGGCGACATCTGACAGATACGAGTGATGGCGGAACGGCTCGCGCGCATGCACGTTGGACAGGTGGATCTCGATAAACGGGATGTCCACTGCCAGCAGTGCATCGCGGATAGCCACGCTGGTGTGCGTAAACGCGGCCGGATTAATCAGGATATAGTCCACGGTCTCTTTAGCCTGATGAATACGGTCGATGAGTACGTGCTCCGCGTTAGACTGCATATGGTCAAGCGTCACATTCAGCGCCCCGGCTTCCTGCTGCAAACGGTTAACAATCTCCGTTAACGTCAGGGTGCCGTACTTCTCTGGCTCGCGGGTACCGAGCATATTCAGGTTCGGTCCGTTCAAAAGCAAAATGTGAAACTTATCGGCCATGATGCTGCTATCTCCTGCGATTCTCGGGTAAAAAACAAAATATACCTTCGATGCGCGATTGTCACCTTTTCAGGGCCTTAAAAACCCCGTCGGGAAAACCAAGGTCGCACATTATAACGATTTCGTAGCATTTGGCAGCTAAATACTGGTCTTATCAGAGAAGATTATCAATCGTAATCGTGTAAAGAACCGTTTGTGATAAGCAATTTGTGGGAGGCTGCACACTCTGCTCAGCTAGCGCCACCACTGGCGAAAGGTCCGGTAGCGGCATGCCAGAAGAACGACGGCGATCGCGGCGTATATGAGCGGCTGCGGCGATAAAATTTTTACTGACCACAGGTAGTGAACCGGTGCGAGGATCGCTGCAAGATAGACGAAATTGTGCAATCGCTGCCAGTTTCTGCCCAATTTTTGCTGCGCGTAGCGGGTCGATGTCAGCGTCAGCGCCAGCAAAATGCCCCAGCAGGCGATCCCAAGCGTCAGCCAGGGCCGCGTGAGCAGCTCCCGACCCAGCAGAGAAAGATTGTCCACGCCCAGCTCAAGCAGGGCGTAGCTGGTCAGGTGCAGCGTCGCCCAGGCAAAGCACCACAGCCCGAGCAGTCGACGCGTGCGGATCAGCAAAGGCTGTTTAGCGTAGCGTGCAAGCGGCGAAACCAGCAAGGTGGCCAGTAAAAATTTTAGCGCCATCCGACCGGTAAAATGCTGAATATCCTTCGCCGGGTCGGCGCTGAAACCGCCGTTATTCACCGCCCAGAAGAGCCAGATAAAGGGTAAAAAACCGGCCAGGTGCAGAGCGACCTTCAGCCAGGTTATCTGTTTTGCCGTTAAGCGCACTTAAAAACTCTCCCGCAGATCCAGCCCGCGATACAGGGAGGCGACCTGATCTGCATAGCCATTAAACAACAGCGTCGGCTGGCGTTTTACGTCCAGCACTCCGCCAGGACCGATGACCCGCTCGGTGGCCTGGGACCAGCGAGGGTGATCGACATGCGGATTGACGTTGGCATAAAAACCGTACTCATCGGGCGCGGACAGGTTCCAGGTGGAGGGCGGGCGCTCGCGGGTCAGGCTAATACTGACGATGGATTTAATCCCTTTAAAACCGTATTTCCAGGGGACCGTCAGGCGCACGGGCGCGCCGTTTTGCGGCGGCAGGGCTTTACCGTAGACGCCAACGGTCAGCATCGTCAGCGGATGCATGGCTTCATCAAGACGCAGCCCTTCGACGTAGGGGTAGGCCAGACCGCCGCCGATAAAGCGATCTTTCTGGCCGGGCATCTGCTCGGGCGCGTAGAGGGTTTTAAAGGCAACATAGCGTGCGTTGCTGGTGGGTTCGACCAGCGCCAGCAGCTTGTGCAGCGGGAATCCCGTCCAGGGAACGACCATCGACCAGGCTTCTACGCAGCGCATACGGTAGATACGCTCCTCCAGCGGAAAACGGGTGGTCAGCGCCTGGTGATCCAGGGTCAGAGGTTTGGCGACTTCGCCGTCGATGGTCAACGTCCAGGGATCGGTGACCAGGCTGCCCGCATTGGCGGCCGGATCGGCTTTATCCAGGCCGAACTCATAAAAATTGTTGTAGCCGGTGACTTTCTCTTCCGGCGTCAGCGTCAGGCTGTTTTGCCATTCGGCGGGGCGGGAGAAATCCAGCGGTTTACCGGCGGGCGCGGCGGGGCGATCGTTGCCTTTGAACCAGCCCAGCAGATCGGCCTGCGCGACGGGGGAAAGGGAGAGGGTGGCCGCGCTGATGCCTAAGGCCTTCAGCACCTGGCGTCGTTGCAGCATAAAAACGGATTCTGCCGTGACGTCGGCTTCCGTCAGTTTCGTGGGTTTCATCATACTCTCCGCCAGCGTTTTACTAAGCATGGCGGAGAGTTGGCGTTATAGCGAGTCGCAGAGTGTTACTAAAATTAAAGGTCAGGCAACCTTCACCAGCGTACGACCCTGCACGTTGTTATTGATAATCGCCTGCGCCACGGCCGGAGCCTGGTCGAGGGTGATTTCGGTGGCGCTCTGCTGATAGAAGGATTCCGGCAGATCCTGCACCAGACGCTGCCAGGCCGCGAGGCGACGCTCTGCTGGTGCCATCACGGAGTCAACGCCCTGCAGGCGGACATTACGCAGAATAAACGGCATTACCGTGGTCGGCAGCGCAAAGCCACCCGCCAGGCCGCAGGCCGCCACGCAGCCGCCGTAGTTCATCTGCGCCAGAACTTTCGCCAGCACTTTATCGCCAACCGTATCGATGGCACCGGCCCAGATCTGTTTCTCCAGCGGGCGGGTTTCGGCGAACTCGTCGCGGGCGAGAATGCGCTGTGCGCCAAGCTCTTTCAGATACGCATGGGTGCTTTCACGGCCGGAAACGGCAGCCACCTGGTAGCCCAGTTTATGCAGCAGGGCGACAGCCGTACTGCCCACGCCGCCGCTTGCGCCGGTGACCACGACTTCGCCGTCCGTCGGACGAATGCCCGCGTCTTCCAGCGCCATCACGCAGAGCATTGCGGTAAAGCCCGCCGTGCCGATAATCATCGCCTTGCGGCCGTCCATGCCTTCCGGCATCGGCACCAGCCAGTCGCCGTTGACGCGTGCGCGCTGCGCCAGACCGCCCCAGTGATTTTCACCCACGCCCCAGCCGGTGAGAAGCACCTGCTGGCCGACATGGAAGCGCGGATCTTCGCTGGTGTGAACCGTTCCGGCGAAATCAATGCCCGGCACCATCGGGAAGTTGCGAATGATCTTGCCCGTGCCGGTGATGGCCAGAGCATCTTTATAATTGAGGCTGGACCACTGGATGTCGACGGTGACGTTGCCTGCCGGAAGCTGGCTATCCGTGAGCGGCTGTACGGATGCGTGCGTTTTTCCATCCTGCTGTTCCAGAATTAAGGCCTGCATAATTTTTCCTCTATTTGATAGATGTTGGGCAATTAATTCATCAAGACTATACTCGCTTAGAAAACTGCGATGCCCGATTAACGCAATAAATTGCCAGATAAGCCAGGTTTGGTAGTATGCGCAGTTCATTTGATAAGCGGATGCGTTTTTTTTACTCGCCGCGCCCTGACGCGTCAGGGCTGATTTTGGCCGCTTTACACCGACGGAGTTAACACAGGGATGCGATTAACGACGAAATTCTCAGCATTTATCAGCCTGGTTATCGGCCTGACGATTGTGGTCACGCTGATCGGCTGTTCGCTGAGTTTTTATCACGCCATTCAATATAGAGTCGAAAATCGCGTTCAGGCGGTGGCGACCTTTATCGACACCCATCTGATTACCACCCCATTTAACGGCCTTGCGCCGCAGCTTGATGAACTGATGGTGCCGCTGGATATCGTGCGGATCCGGGTCAGGCTGGGCAACGAAACCCTCTTCAGCCATGAGCGTCTGGGGGCTTATCGCCCCTCGGGCAGCATGAGCAAATACCGTGAGCTGACGGTTTCCTCGGTGAAATATCCGGGTATGGCGGTCTGGCTACAGTACCGCGACCCGATTGTCGGCGATGTTCGCGGGTTTATTCCCAGCGTGCCGCTCAGTCTGGCCATCATATTGATGGTGCTGGCGACCTTTCTGGCCGTGCGCTGGGTGCGTCAGCAGCTCTCCGGCCAGGAACTGCTGGAAAGGCGTGCGGTGCGTATTCTTAACGGCGAGCGCGGGCACCAGGTTCGCGGTTCGGTTTATGAATGGCCGACGAGTACCAGTAGCGCGCTCGACATGCTCCTCTCTGAAATTCAGTTTGCCAGCGATCAGCGCAGCCGCATCGATACGCTGATCCGCTCCCACGCGGCGCTCGATACCCGCACCGGGCTCAGCAATCGCGTCTTCTTTGATAACCAACTGGCCACGCTGCTGGAAGACCAGGAAAAAGTTGGGGCCTATGGCATCGTGATGATGATCCGCCTGCCCGATTTTGATCTGCTGAGCGATAGCGGAGGACGTACCGCCGCGCAGGATTACCTGTTTATGCTGATCAACCTCCTGTCGACCTTCACGATGCGCTATCCCGGCGCGCTGCTGGCCCGCTATCATCGCAGTGATTTCACCGTCCTGTTGCCCCACCGAACCCTGAAAGAAGCCGACAGCATTGCCGGACAGCTCCTGAAATCCGTGGATGCGTTGCCGCCGACCAAAATGCTGGATCCCGCCGATATGATGCACATTGGCATCTGCGCCTGGCGCAGCGGCCAGCCGCTGGAGCAGGTGATCGAGCATGCGGAGGCGGCAACGCGTAATGCCGTGCTGCAGGGAGCCAACAACTGGGCGGTGTATGACAGCGCGCTGCCGGAAAAAGGGCGCGGTAACGTCCGCTGGAGAACGCTGGTCGAACAGATGCTCAGTCGGGGCGGCCCGCGTCTGTACCAAAAACCGGCGGTAACGCTCGATGGCCACGTCCATCACCGGGAGCTGATGTGTCGCTTCTTTGACGGCAATGAGGAAGTGCTTTCCGCTGAATATATGCCGATGGTGCTGCAGTTTGGCCTGGCGGAAGAGTATGACCGCCTGCAGATCACCCGTCTGCTGCCTTTCTTAACCTTCTGGCCGGAAGAAACCCTCGCGCTGCAGGTCACGGTGGAGTCTCTGATCCGTCCGCGTTTCCAGCGCTGGCTGCGCGATACCCTGATGCAGTGTGAAAAATCGCATCGGCAGAGGATTATTTTTGAACTTGCGGAGGCTGATGTTTGTCAACATATCAGTCGGTTACATCCGGTGGTTCGTTTAATGAACGCGCTGGGAACACGCGTGGCGGTCACCCAGGCCGGATTAACCATGGTCAGCACCAGCTGGATTAAGCAGCTGGAAGTCGAGCTGATCAAGCTGCATCCGGGCCTGGTACGCAATATTGAAGAGCGGCCCGAAAACCAGCTGCTGGCACAGAGTCTGGTGGAGGCCTGTAAAGGAACGCCGACGGTCGTTTTTGCCACCGGCGTTCGCACCCGAAACGAGTGGCAGACGCTCACCGAGTGTGGCCTGACGGGTGGACAGGGGGATTTTTTTGCCTCTTCACAACCAATTGATACAAACGTGAAAAAATATTCACAAAGATACTCGGTTTAAGCCTGCCGTTTATTCTGTTTTCACGTAGAATAACTCGCGCTGTGGCTTCTGGGGGCGTGCTTGTCTGCCCGCCAGCGCGTTGCAGTAAAACAAGCCAGTTTCTGACCTTTGACAGGTTACAAATCCGAGTGAGATATGTCATCGTTGTCTGCCGCCATCAGGGAGCCGACGGTGAAGTGTAACAAAGGACATAAACTGCACTAATTTTCACCGTTGCAGATGATTTTTGCGCCTTGTCGCTGCTGCGTGTGGTTGGTAAAGTAAGCGGATTTTGTTTTCCGCCCCAGCTTTCAGGATTATCCCTTAGTATGTTGAAAAAATTTCGTGGCATGTTTTCCAATGACCTGTCCATTGACCTGGGTACCGCGAATACCCTTATCTATGTAAAAGGACAAGGCATCGTACTGAATGAGCCTTCCGTTGTGGCCATTCGCCAGGATCGTGCTGGTTCACCGAAAAGCGTGGCTGCCGTCGGTCATGAAGCGAAGCAGATGCTGGGCCGTACGCCTGGTAACATCGCGGCTATCCGTCCGATGAAAGACGGCGTTATCGCCGACTTCTTCGTGACCGAAAAAATGCTGCAGCACTTTATCAAGCAGGTGCACAGCAACAGCTTTATGCGCCCAAGCCCGCGTGTTCTGGTCTGCGTCCCGGTCGGTGCGACCCAGGTTGAACGCCGCGCCATCCGTGAATCTGCGCAGGGCGCAGGCGCACGTGAAGTCTTCCTGATCGAAGAGCCGATGGCTGCCGCGATTGGTGCTGGCCTGCCGGTATCCGAAGCGACCGGTTCCATGGTGGTCGATATCGGTGGCGGTACCACCGAAGTCGCCGTGATCTCCCTGAACGGCGTGGTTTACTCCTCTTCCGTGCGTATCGGCGGCGACCGCTTCGACGAAGCCATCATTAATTATGTGCGCCGTAACTACGGTTCACTGATCGGTGAAGCGACCGCTGAGCGTATCAAGCATGAAATCGGCTCTGCCTATCCGGGCGACGAAGTGCGCGAAATCGAAGTGCGCGGGCGTAACCTGGCTGAAGGTGTTCCACGCGGCTTTAACCTGAACTCCAACGAAATCCTCGAAGCCCTGCAGGAGCCGTTGACCGGCATCGTAAGCGCGGTGATGGTTGCCCTGGAACAGTGTCCGCCGGAGCTGGCATCCGATATCTCCGAGCGCGGTATGGTTCTGACCGGTGGTGGTGCGCTGCTGCGTAACCTCGACCGCCTGTTAATGGAAGAGACAGGTATTCCTGTCGTAGTTGCAGAAGATCCACTGACCTGCGTCGCCCGTGGCGGCGGCAAGGCGCTGGAAATGATCGACATGCACGGCGGCGACTTGTTCAGCGAAGAGTAGCCAGCTGTGATAAAGGGCGGCCAGAGGCTGCCCTTTATCGTCTGGCCCAAGAGTACGCATAGCCTATGAAGCCCATTTTTAGCCGTGGCCCGTCGCTGCAGATTCGCCTTATTCTGGCGGTGCTGGTGGCGCTCGGCGTCATTGTTGCCGACAGTCGCCTCGGTACGTTCAGCCAGATCCGAACGTACATGGACACTGCCGTCAGCCCTTTCTACTTTATTTCCAACGGTCCGCGTGAATTACTGGATAGCGTTTCGCAAACGCTGGCCTCGCGAGATCAGCTTGAGCTCGAAAACCGTGCGCTGCGCCAGGAGCTGCTGTTTAAGAACAGCGAGCTGCTGATGCTGGGTCAATATCGCCAGGAAAACGCCCGCCTGCGTGAACTGCTGGGTTCTCCGCTGCGTCAGGACGAGCAAAAAATGGTGACCCAGGTGCTCTCCACCAGCAACGATCCTTACAGCGATCAGGTGGTGATCGACAAAGGCAGCGTTAACGGTGTCTATGAAGGTCAGCCGGTCATCAGCGACAAAGGCGTCGTCGGTCAGGTTATCGCGGTCGCGAAAATGACCAGTCGCGTGCTGCTGATTTGCGATGCGACCCATGCGCTGCCCATCCAGGTTCTGCGTAACGATATCCGCGTGATTGCGGCCGGTAACGGCTGTACTGACGATCTGCAGCTGGAACATCTGCCGGCGAATACCGATATCCGCGTCGGCGACGTGCTGGTGACCTCCGGTCTTGGCGGACGCTTCCCGGAAGGGTATCCGGTCGGGGTGGTGTCTTCCGTGACGCTCGATACCCAGCGCGCTTATACCGTTATTCAGGCTCGTCCGACCGCCGGTCTGCAGCGCCTGCGCTATCTGCTGCTGCTGTGGGGTGCCGATACCAACGGCACCAACCCGATGCCGCCTGAAGAGGTACATCGCGTGGCCAACGAGCGTCTGACGCAAATGATGCCTCAGGTGCTGCCGTCACCGGACGCGATGGGGCCACCCGCGCCTGTTCCTGCGCCCGCGACCGGCCTGACGCCGCCGCCGTCCGATGTCGTTCCTCCTCCACAGCTCGCGCCGGGAGGGCAATAGTGTCAACGTATCGTAGCCAGGGACGCTGGGTGATCTGGCTCTCGTTCTTTATTGCACTATTGCTGCAAATTATGCCCTGGCCGGATGACATCCTTGTCTACCGGCCAAACTGGGTTCTGCTGATCCTGCTGTACTGGTCCCTGGCCCTGCCGCACCGCGTAAATGTTGGTACGGGTTTTGTGATGGGTGCCATACTGGATCTGATCAGCGGCTCAACGTTAGGCGTTCGCGCCTTATCTTTCAGCATTGCTGCCTACCTGGTGGCGCTGAAGTATCAGCTCTTCCGCAATCTGGCCCTCTGGCAACAGGCGCTGATGGTGATGGTGATTTCACTGGCGGCGGAACTCATTGTTTTCTGGGCGGAGTTTTTAGTGACTAGCGTCTCTTTCCGCCCGGAAGTGTTCTGGGGTAGTGTAGTGAACGGCGTACTCTGGCCGTGGGTTTTCCTGCTGATGCGTAAGGTACGCCAGCAGTTCGCGGTGCAATAAAGGGTACTATGACGACTATCTATCTTGCTTCGGGCTCTCCGCGCCGTCAGGAACTTCTGACGCAGCTTGGCATTACCTTCGAACGTATTGTTCCGGGCGTGGAAGAAATCCGCCACGCGCAGGAAAGCGCCCAGGACTATGTGATGCGACTGGCGCGGGACAAAGCCCGGGCCGGCGTGGCGCTGGCAGCGCGGGATCTCCCGGTGCTCGGTGCCGACACTATCGTTATTCGCAACGGTGAAGTGCTGGAAAAGCCGCGCGATGCTGCCCATGCGGCCGCAATGCTGCGTCAGCTTTCCGGCCAGACGCATCAGGTGATGACCGCCGTTGCCCTTGCCGATCGCCAGCAGGTGCTCGATTGCCTGGTGATGACGGAAGTGACATTCAGAGTGCTCTCAGAACAGGATATCGCGACCTACGTTGCCAGCGGCGAACCGATGGATAAAGCGGGCGCATACGGTATTCAGGGGCTGGGTGGCTGTTTTGTCAGGAAGATTAACGGCAGCTATCACGCCGTTGTGGGCTTACCGCTGGTGGAAACGTATGAGTTGCTGAGCAATTTCAACGCACTGCGTGAGAAAAGGGATACAGATGACAGCTGAACTACTGGTTAACGTCACGCCTTCCGAAACCCGGGTGGCGTATATTGACGGCGGCATTCTGCAGGAAATTCATATTGAGCGCGAAGCGCGACGCGGAATAGTCGGCAATATCTACAAAGGTCGTGTCAGTCGTGTACTGCCGGGGATGCAGGCGGCTTTTGTAGATATTGGTCTCGATAAAGCCGCCTTCCTGCACGCCTCCGATATTATGCCGCATACCGAATGCGTGGCGGGCGAAGAGCAAAAGCAGTTTACCGTCCGTGATATTTCCGAGCTGGTGCGCCAGGGGCAGGACCTCATGGTGCAGGTGGTAAAAGATCCGCTGGGCACCAAAGGTGCGCGTCTGACCACAGACATTACCCTGCCTTCTCGCTACCTGGTCTTTATGCCGGGGGCGTCGCACGTTGGGGTATCCCAGCGTATTGAAAGCGAAACCGAACGTGAACGCCTTAAGCAGGTGGTCGCCGAATACTGCGATGAGCAGGGCGGGTTTATTATCCGTACCGCCGCAGAGGGCGTGTGCGAAGAAGACCTGGCGTCGGATGCGGCCTATCTGAAGCGCGTCTGGACCAAAGTGATGGAGCGTAAAAAACGCCCGCAAACCCGCTATCAAATGTACGGCGAGCTGGCGCTGGCCCAGCGCGTACTGCGCGACTTCGCCGATGCGCAGCTGGACCGCATTCGCGTTGACTCCCGTCTGACCTATGAAGCGCTGCTGGAGTTTACCGGCGAGTATATCCCGGAGATGACCAGCAAGCTGGAGCACTATATTGGCCGCCAGCCGATCTTCGATCTTTTCGACGTGGAAAATGAGATCCAGCGTGCGCTGGAGCGCAAGGTTGAGCTGAAGTCCGGCGGCTATCTGATTATCGATCAGACCGAAGCGATGACCACCGTCGACATCAATACCGGGGCCTTTGTCGGCCACCGCAATCTTGATGACACCATCTTTAATACCAATATTGAAGCCACCCAGGCGATTGCCCGTCAGCTGAGGCTGCGTAACCTGGGCGGGATTATCATCATCGATTTTATCGATATGAATAATGAAGATCACCGTCGTCGGGTGCTGCACTCTCTTGAGCAGGCGCTGAATAAGGATCGGGTCAAAACCGGCATCAACGGCTTCTCGCAGCTTGGGCTGGTCGAGATGACCCGCAAGCGCACCCGCGAAAGCGTTGAGCATGTCCTGTGCAATGAATGCCCGACCTGCCATGGCCGCGGAACGGTCAAAACGGTGGAAACCGTCTGCTACGAAATCATGCGTGAAATTGTTCGCGTGCATCATGCTTACGACTCCGATCGCTTCCTGGTCTACGCCTCACCTGCGGTGGCTGAAACCCTGAAAGGGGAAGAGTCGCACGCGCTGGCCGAGGTTGAAATCTTCGTTGGCAAACAGGTCAAGGTCCAGATTGAGCCGCTCTATAATCAGGAGCAGTTCGACGTGGTGATGATGTAATCGCACGTTCAGTGGCAACACAGACTCAGCCTGTCAGCAGGCTAACAAGGAGAGATGCGTGAGGCGACTGCCGGGGATTCTGCTGCTCACAGGTGCAACGCTGGTGGTCATTATTGCCCTGCTGGTCAGCGGTCTGCGCCTGGTGCTGCCTCATCTCGATCAATGGCGTCCTCAGTTGCTGACCCGGATTGAAAACGCGACCGGCGTACCGGTTCAGGCCGGCCAGCTGCAAGCCAGCTGGCAAAACTTCGGACCCACCCTTGAAGTCCGCGACGTGAAAGCGAGCCTGAAGGACGGCGGCGAAATGTCCGTCAGCCGGGTGACTCTCGCGCTCGACGTCTGGCAGAGCCTGCTGCATCTGCGCTGGCAGTTTCGCGATCTCACTTTCTGGCAGCTTCAGGTCCACACCAATACGCCCCTCCAGCAGGACGGCGGCGAGGGCATGGGAACGGACCGGATGCGCGATCTGTTCCTCAGCCAGTTCGATCACTTCGATTTGCGCGACAGCCGTATCAGTTTCCTGACCCTTTCCGGCCAGCGTGCCGAACTGGCGATCCCCCAGCTGACCTGGGTAAACGGCAAGAATCGCCATCGCGCTGAGGGCCAGGTCAGTCTCTCCAGCCTCACCGGGCAGCACGGCGTGATGCAGGTGCGGATGGATTTACGCGATGATAACGGCCTGCTGAATAACGGTAAAATCTGGCTGCAGGCGGATGATATTGACGTCAAGCCGTGGCTGGGTCAGTGGATGCAGGACAAAGTCGCCCTGGAAACTGCCCGCTTTAGTCTCGAAGGCTGGGTGGACATTGCCCGGGGTGATGTTGCCGGGGGCGATGTCTGGCTGAAACAGGGCGGAGCCAGCTGGCGTGGCGATGACAAAATCCATCAGCTGACGGTCGATAACTTAACGACGCATCTTTCCCGCGAGAAAGGCGGATGGGTGTTCTCCATTCCCGATACCCGAATCACGCTGGATAACAAACCCTGGCCGCAGGGCGCGCTGTCGCTGGCCTGGATCCCGCAGCAGGACGTGGGCGGCACCGCCGGTGTACGCAGCGATGAACTGCGCGTTCGCGCCAGCAGCCTGGAGCTGAGTGGCCTGGAAGGGCTGCTGCCCATCGCAGAAAAACTCTCTCCGTCGCTGGGCGAAATCTGGCGAGCGACGCAGCCGCGCGGGAAGATCGATAGCCTGGCGCTCGATATCCCGCTACAGGCCACGGAAAAAACGCGTTTTCATGCCAGCTGGCAGGATCTGGCCTGGTCCCAGTGGAAGCTGCTGCCGGGCGCGGAGCACTTTTCCGGCCAGCTGGACGGCAGCGTCGAAAACGGCCGCCTGAGCGCCAGTATGACGCAGGCGACGATGCCGTATCAGACGGTATTCCGTGCGCCGCTGGAGATCGAAAAAGGCGTCGCGACTCTGAGCTGGCTGAAGAACGCCGACGGCTTTATGCTCGACGGTCGTGATATCGACGTGCAGGCGAAAGCGCTACGCGCCCGCGGCGGCTTCCGCTATCTGCAGCCGACCGGAGACGAGCCGTGGCTCGGTATTCTGGCCGGGATCCGTACCGATGATGCTTCTCAGTCCTGGCGCTACTTCCCGGAAAACCTGATGGGCAAGGAACTCACCGACTATCTCAGCGGCGCGATTCAGGGCGGGCAGGTGGATAACGCCACCCTGGTCTACGGCGGCAATCCGCAGCAGTTCCCGTATAAGCATAATGAAGGCCAGTTTGAAGTGCTGGTGCCGCTGCGTAACGCCACCTTCGCCTTCCAGCCGGACTGGCCCGCGCTGAAAGACCTGGATATTACCCTCGATTTTATCAATGACGGCCTGTGGATGAAGACCGATCGCGTGGCGCTGGGCGGCGTGACGGCCAGCAACCTGTCGGCGATTATCCCCGATTACAGTAAAGAGAAGCTGCTGATCGATGCGGACATTGCCGGTCCAGGCAAGGCCGTTGGGCCGTACTTCAAAGATACGCCTCTGGCTGACTCTCTGGGTGCGACGCTGGATGAGCTCCAGCTGGACGGTGATGTGAGCGCTCGCTTACATCTTGATATCCCGCTCGACGGTAAGATGACCACCGCCAAAGGCGAGGTCGCGCTGCGTGATAACAGCCTGTTTATCAAGCCGATTAACAGCACGCTGCATAATCTGAACGGCAAATTCAGCTTTGAAAACGGTAATCTGCAGAGCGAGCCGCTGACGGCCCGCTGGTTTAATCAGCCGCTGAACGTCGATTTCTCCACCACCGAAGGGGACAAAGCCTATCAGGTGGCGGTCAATATGAACGCCGACTGGCAGCCGTCGCGCACCGGGATGCTCCCGACGCAGCTCAACGACGCCCTCAGCGGTAGCGTGCCCTGGCAGGGTAAATTGGCGGTCGAGCTGCCTTACCGTGGCGGGGTGCACTATGGGGTGGATATCAGCGGTGACTTAAAAAATGTGAGCAGTCGCTTACCTTCACCGCTGGCAAAATCCTCCGGCGACGCGCTGCCGGTGAAAATTAACGTCGACGGCGACATGAATCACTTCGATCTGACCGGCAACGTCGGGGGCGATAATCACGTTAACAGCCGCTGGCTGTTGAACCGCAAGCTGACTCTCGACCGCGCTATCTGGACGTCGGACAGCCGGACGCTGCCGCCGCTGCCGGAAGAATCCGGCGTGGAGCTGAACCTGCCGCCGCTGGACGGTGCGCAGTGGCTGGCGCTCTTCCGCCAGGGGGCGGCGGATAACGCCAGCGGCGCCGCGCAGTTCCCGCAGCGCGTGACCCTGCGTACTCCCTCATTATCGCTGGGCGGGCAGCAGTGGAATAATGTCAGCCTGACCTCTCGCCCGTCGGCAAACGGCACCGTGATTGACGCTCAGGGCCGGGAAATCAAAGCCACGCTGACCCTGCGGGACAATGCGCCCTGGCAGGCGTCGATTGGCTACCTCTATTACAACCCGATGATGAAATCCAGCGTCAGCGGCGGCGATCCCAGCGCCAGCTTCCCGCTGGACAACGACAGCCAGATTGATTTCCGTGGCTGGCCTGACGTGCAGCTGCGCTGTGCCGAGTGCTGGCTGTGGGGACAGAAATACGGGCGTATCGATGCTGACGTGGCGATTAGCGGTGATACCCTGACCCTCAGTAACGGCCTGCTGGACACCGGTTTTGCGCGGTTGACCGCCGACGGCGTCTGGGTGAACGGCGCGGATACCGTGCGCACCTCGCTGAAGGGCAAGCTGCACGGGAATAAAGTGGATTCTGCGATGAGCTTCTTCGGTTTGTCGACGCCGGTCCGCGGCTCCTCCTTCGATATTGACTACGATCTGCACTGGCGCAATCAGCCCTGGAAACCGGAAGAAGCCTCGCTGAACGGGATCCTGCGTGCGCGGATCGGCAAAGGGGAAATCGCCGACCTGAGTACCGGCCATGCCGGGCAGCTGCTGCGCCTGCTCAGCGTCGATGCCCTGCTGCGCAAACTGCGTTTTGACTTCAGCGATACCTTCAGCGAAGGATTCTATTTTGACTCCATCCGCAGTACCGCCTGGATTAAAGACGGCATTCTGCATACGGACGATACCCTGGTTGACGGTCTGGAAGCGGATATCGCCATGAAAGGCTCCGTTGACCTGGTCCGGCGCGAGCTGGATCTGGAAGCCGTCGTCGCGCCGGAAATTTCCGCCACCGTCGGCGTGGCGGCCGCCTTTGCCGTTAACCCTATCGTCGGCGCGGCGGTTTTCGCCGCCAGTAAAGTGCTGGGGCCGCTGTGGAATAAAGTCTCCATTCTGCGCTACCGCATCACCGGCCCTGTCGATCAGCCTCGCGTTAACGAGGTGCTGCGCCAGCCGCGCAGCGAGAAAGCGCAATGATTTGACGACGGCGGTTAATTGCCTCACCCTAATATCAGGAACTTTTACCGCGTTGACGCGGCAACAGAAGAGTAGCGAAATAATGAGTCTGAATCGGGTAAGTGAACAATTGCTTTCTGCGAATGGCCTGAATCATCAGGATCTGTTTGCCATCCTTGGTCAGCTGACCGAGCGCCGTCTGGATTATGGCGATCTCTATTTCCAGTCGAGCTACCACGAATCCTGGGTTCTGGAAGACAGCATCATCAAAGATGGTTCTTACAACATCGATCAGGGCGTTGGCGTCCGGGCCGTGAGCGGTGAAAAAACCGGTTTCGCCTATGCGGACCAGATCAGCCTGCAGGCGCTGGAGAAAAGTGCCCAGGCCGCACGTACCATCGTGCGCGACAGCGGCGATGGCCGGGTGAAAACCCTGGGTGCGGTCGAGTACCCGGCGCTCTATACCACGCTCGATCCGCTGCAGAGCATGAGCCGTGAAGAGAAACTGGATATTCTGCGCCGGGTCGATCGCGTGGCGCGGGCGGAAGATAAACGCGTGCAGGAAGTCTCAGCCAGCCTGACCGGCGTCTATGAGCTGATTCTGGTGGCGGCGACCGACGGCACCCTCGCTGCGGACGTACGTCCGCTGGTGCGTCTCTCCGTCAGCGTGCTGGTGGAAGACGACGGTAAACGCGAGCGCGGCGCCAGCGGCGGCGGCGGACGTTTTGGCTATGACTGGTTCCTGGCCGACGTCGACGGCGATGTGCGTGCCGATGCCTGGGCGAGAGAAGCCGTGCGAATGGCGCTGGTGAATCTGTCTGCGGTCGCGGCACCTGCGGGCATGCTGCCCGTGGTACTGGGCGCCGGCTGGCCGGGCGTACTGCTGCATGAAGCGGTGGGTCATGGCCTGGAAGGCGACTTCAACCGTCGCGGCACTTCCGTCTTCAGCGGCCAGATGGGCCAGCTGGTGGCGTCAGAACTCTGCACCATTGTCGATGACGGCACGATGGTCGATCGTCGCGGTTCCGTGGCCATTGACGATGAAGGGACACCGGGCCAGTACAATGTGCTGATCGAAAACGGCGTGCTGAAAGGCTATATGCAGGACAAGCTGAATGCGCGTCTGATGGGCGTTGCGCCTACCGGCAACGGCCGTCGTGAATCCTATGCGCACCTGCCGATGCCGCGTATGACCAACACCTATATGCTGGCGGGTAAATCCACGCCGCAGGAAATTATCGAGTCCGTGGATTACGGTATTTTCGCGCCGAACTTTGGCGGCGGTCAGGTCGATATTACCTCCGGCAAGTTTGTGTTCTCCACCTCCGAAGCTTACCTGATCGAGAAAGGGAAAGTGACGAAGGCGGTGAAAGGCGCGACGCTGATTGGCTCCGGCATCGAAGCGATGCAGCAGGTCTCGATGGTCGGTAACGATCTCAAGCTGGACAGCGGCGTGGGTGTCTGCGGCAAAGAGGGTCAGAGCCTGCCGGTTGGCGTCGGCCAGCCGACCCTGAAAGTCGACGGCCTGACCGTCGGCGGTACTGCCTGAGTTAACGGCCTTGCCCTCTCCGGTGGAGAGGGCATCTCCTATTTCTCTCTTCCCCGTCCGTGCATCTCCTGATAAATCTTCGCCACGCCAATAAAATAGTCCGTCAGCGCGTTAATGCAGACCTGCACCTTCAGCGGGAGCTTATCCTTTTCCGTATACAGGGCGTAAACCGGACGCGGATCCGACTGGTAGCGCGGGAGCAGGATCTCCAGCTCGCCCCGGTTGATCTGGTCGATCACCCACATTAGCGGGACGTAGGCGATCCCGGCGCCCGCCGTGAGCCAGCGAGTTAACGTCATCGGATCGTTGGTGACAAAGCGACCCTGCGGGATCAGGCGTGTTGAGATGCCTTCCGGGGCGATCAGTTCGAATTCATTGTCCGGGCGGACGCTGTACTGCAGCCAGCTGTGGTTGGCTAAGTCGGCCGGTTTTTCCGGGTTGCCGTACTGGGCCAGGTAACCTTTCGAGGCGCAGACTACCATCGGCATAGCCCCCAGACGTCGCGAGAAAAGGCTGGAGTCCTGCAGCGCGCCGACGCGGATCGCCACGTCCAGACCGTCGGCGATCAGATCCGGTGCCGGGATGCCGGTGACCAGATCCACGGCGAGGCCAGGATACTCTTTCAGCATCTCAGCGGTGATCCCGGCGAGGACATTTTGTGCCATGGTTGAAGAACAGCCGATGCGCAGCGTGCCAATTGGCGTGTTATTAAAAGCGTAAAGCTGCTCATGCACGTCGCGGACTTCGTGCAACATTCTCCGACAGCCCTGATAGTAGATTTTGCCTGCTTCGGTCAGCCCGAGGCTGCGCGTGCTGCGGTTGAGCAGCTTGACCTGTAATTCATCTTCCAGCTTCGCGACGGTCTGGCTGACCGACGAAACGCTCATTTCCAGATTTCTGGCGGCGGCGGTAAAGGAGCCAAATTCGACCACTTTGGCAAACACCGACATACGTTTTAATCGTTCCATTGTTCACTCTGGCTTAAAAGTGATTTAGATCACACATTATAGATGAAGGCATAACAGTTACGTTAATATATTGTTAGCTGAGTAACTAATACACCGCGCTCGCCTGCACTCTCTAATCAAGGTCAACATGAGTCTGTTTCCCGTTATTGTGATTTTCGGCCTCTCTTTCCCGCCGATCTTCTTTGAATTGCTCTTATCACTGGCGATTTTCTGGCTGGTGCGTCGTCTGCTGGTTCCGACCGGCATTTACGACTTCGTCTGGCACCCGGCGCTGTTTAATGCCGCGCTCTATTGCTGCCTGTTTTATCTGTTATCGCGCCTGTTTGTCTGAGGTAGATGTGAAAACACTAACAACAAAAATCTCCCGCACTGCCATCACGCTTGTCCTTGTCGTGCTGGCCTTTATTGCCATTTTTCGCGCCTGGGCTTACTACACAGAATCCCCGTGGACGCGTGATGCGCGCTTTAGCGCGGACGTGGTCGCTATCGCCCCGGATGTTGCCGGGCTGATTACCCAGGTGAGCGTCAAGGATAACCAACTGGTGAAGAAAAACCAGGTGCTGTTTACCATCGACCAGCCGCGCTATCAGAAGGCGCTGGAAGAGGCGCAGGCCGACGTTGCCTACTATCAGGCGCTGGCGACCGAGAAGCGTCTGGAAGCCGGACGGCGTAATAAGCTTGGGATCCAGGCGATGTCGCGGGAAGAGATCGATCAGGCTAACAACGTTCTGCAGACCGTGCAGCACCAGCTGGCAAAAGCACAGGCGACGCGCGATCTGGCTAAGCTGGATCTGGATCGCACCGTGATCCGCGCGCCGGCGGACGGCTGGGTCACCAACCTGAACGTCTACGCAGGTGAGTTTATAACCCGTGGTTCGACGGCGGTGGCGCTGGTCAAACAGCATTCGTTCTATGTGCTGGCCTATCTGGAAGAGACCAAGCTGGAGGGCGTGCGTCCCGGCTATTATGTCGAAATCACGCCGCTGGGCAGCAGCCGGACGCTGAAAGGGGTGGTCGATAGCGTGGCGGCGGGCGTGACCAATGCCAGCAGCAGCAGTGACAGCAAAGGCATGGCAACGGTCGATTCAAATCTGGAATGGGTGCGTCTGGCGCAGCGTGTACCGGTGCGTATTCGCCTGAGCGAAGAGCAGGGTAATCTCTGGCCGGCGGGGACGACTGCCACGGTGGTCATTACCGGTGCCAGCGATCCAGATAGCCGCCAGATGAACTTTATGCAGAAGGTGGTTCATCGTCTGCGTGAGTTTGGTTAATCGTTATGGGCATTTTCTCCATTGCCAGCCAGCACGTGCGCTTTGCGCTGAAGCTGGCCAGCGCCATCGTGCTGGCGCTGTTTATTGGCTTTCATTTTCAGCTGGAAACGCCGCGCTGGGCGGTGCTTACTGCGGCGATCGTCACGGCAGGACCGGCCTTTGCCGCCGGGGGGGAACCCTACTCCGGGGCGATCCGCTATCGCGCGATGCTGCGTATTATCGGCACCTTCATTGGCTGTATCGCGGCGCTGATCATTATTATGCTGATGATCCGTGCGCCGCTGCTGATGGTAATGGTGTGCTGCGTCTGGGCCGGGTTCTGCACCTGGGTTTCCTCGCTGGTTCGCGTTGAAAACTCCTACGCCTGGGGGCTGGCCGGTTATACGGCGCTGATCATTGTGATCACCATTCAGACGGAGCCGCTGCTGACTCCGCAGTTTGCCGTCGAGCGCTGTAGCGAAATCGTCGTCGGGATCGTCTGTGCTATCGTGGCGGATCTGCTGTTCTCCCCGCGCTCCATCAAGCAGGAAATCGATCGCGAACTGGATAGCCTGATCGTCGCCCAGTACCAGCTGATGCAGCTCTGTATTAAACATGGCGACAGCGAAGAGGTGGATAAAGCCTGGGGTGCGCTGGTGCGTCGGACGACCGGGCTGGCGGGAATGCGCAGCAACCTGAATATGGAGTCCTCCCGCTGGGCGCGTGCGGTACGGCGGCTGAAAGGGATAGATACCCTCTCGCTGACGCTGATCACCCAGTCCTGTGAAACGTACCTGATTCAGAATACCCGCCCTGAGCTGATAACCGACACCTTCCGCGAGCTTTTTGCCGAGCCGGTGGAGAACGTACAGGACGTGCGTAAACAGCTTAAGCGCATGCGGCGGGCGATTGTCTGGACCGGAGAGCGCGATACGCCGGTGACAATCTATAGCTGGGTCGGGGCGGCAACGCGCTATCTTCTGCTTAAACGCGGCGTGACGGGCAACACCAGTATCAGCGCCGTTGAAGAAGACGTGCTTAAAGGTGAAGTGGTGGTGAAAGCGGCCTCTGCCGAGCGTCACCACGCGATGGTCAATTTCTGGCGCACCACGATCTCCTGCATGCTCGGCGCGCTTTTCTGGCTGTGGACCGGCTGGACGTCGGGTAACGGCACCATGGTGATGATCGCGGTGGTGACCTCGCTGGCGATGCGCCTGCCGAATCCGCGAATGGTGGCGATTGATTTTGTCTACGGTACGTTTGCGGCCCTGCCGATTGGGGCGTTCTATTTCCTTGTGGTCATTCCGTCGACCCAGCAAAGTATGCTGCTGCTCTGCCTGAGCCTGGCGGTGCTGGCGTTCTTTATCGGTATTGAAGTGCAGAAGCGACGGCTGGGTTCGCTGGGCGCGCTGGCCAGCACCATTAATATTATCGTGCTGGATAACCCGATGACCTTCCACTTCAGCCAGTTCCTCGATAGCGCCCTGGGCCAGATTGTTGGCTGCGTGCTGGCGCTGATGGTGATTTTACTGGTGCGGGACAACTCGCAGGCGCGGACGGGAAGGATGCTGCTGAACCAGTTTGTGGCGGCAGCGGTTTCTTCGCTCACGACCAACAGCGCCCGGCGTAAAGAGAATCATCTTCCGGCGCTCTATCAGCAGCTGTTTCTGTTGCTGAATAAGTTTCCCGGTGATGTGGCGAAATTCCGCCTGGCCCTGTCGATGATTATTGCTCACCAGCGGCTGCGGGATGCGCCGGTGCCGATTAATGACGATCTTTCGGCGTTTCACCGCCAGATGCGTCGCACGGCGGACAGAGTGATCTCTGCCGGCAGCGACGAAAAGCGGCGTTACTATTTCTCCCGCCTGCTGGAAGAGCTGGAGGTCTACCAGGAGAAACTGTCTCTCTGCCAGGCACCGCCGCAGGTGACCGAGCCGGTCAAAAGGCTGGCCGGGATGCTGCATCGTTACCAGCATGCGCTGACCCTGAGTTAACCCTGAAAACCGATGCCAGAGGCGTCGGTTTTTTTATGGCTATACTTATTCGGTACCCGGGAAAATGACGTAACAGGAGGAACAATGACCCGTCGGACTCTCCAGGATAATGAACTCTTCCAGACAGGCTATCTGGCCGATGGCGTCTGGAAACCTCTGTCGACCACCTTTGATGTGCTTAACCCGGCGACGGGCGAGGTTGTCGCGAAAGTCGCCAAAGCCGGCACGAAAGAGACGGAAGAAGCGATTGCCGCGGCCAGCCGTGCGTTCCCTGCCTGGCGGGCGAGAACCGCAAAAGAGCGTTCGGAACTGCTGTACCGCTGGTATCAGCTGATTATTGAGCATAAAAGCTGGCTGGCGCGGCTGATGACCACCGAGCAGGGCAAACCATTGAAAGAAGCGGAGGGCGAAGTCGAGTACGCCGCCAGCTTTATTCAGTGGTTTGCCGAGCAGGGCAAGCGTGCAAACGGGGAGATTATTCCCCAGGCCAAACCCGGCTCGCGCATTCTGGCCACCCGTGAACCCGTCGGCGTGGTTGCGGCCATTACGCCGTGGAATTTCCCGATGGCGATGCTCACCCGCAAGCTCGGCCCGGCTCTGGCCGCAGGCTGTACCGGGGTGATTAAACCGGCGAACAATACGCCGTTAAGCGCTTTTGCGCTGCTCGCTCTGGCGAAAAAAGCCGGTATTCCCGATGGCGTACTTAACGCCGTAGCCGGGAATACGCAGGAAATCAGCGATGCCATTATGGCCAGCCACGCGGTGCGTAAAATCTCGTTTACCGGTTCAACCTCCGTCGGTAAAACGCTGGTACGCAACGCGGCAGAAACGATGAAAAAAGTGTCCATGGAGCTGGGGGGCAATGCGCCCTATATCGTCTTTGACGATGCGGATATCGACGCGGCGGTGAAAGGGGCAATCGCCAATAAATTCCGTAATGCTGGTCAGGTCTGCGTCAGCGTTAACCGGTTTTATATCCATGAATCCGTCTATGACGATTTTGTCGGCAGGCTCAGCAAAGCCGTGCAGGCGCTGCGGGTTGGCAACGGGCTGGATGAGGGTATTGAGGTTGGCCCGCTGATTGAATCCTCCGCCGTGGATAAAGTACGCGAACACGTTGAGGATGCGCTGGCGAAAGGCGCAAAAGCGCTGGTGGGAGGCAAGCCACATGCTAACGGGGGTAACTTCTGGCAGCCGACGGTGCTGGGCGAGTGTAGTGACGGCATGAAGCTGGCGCAGGAGGAGACGTTTGGCCCTGTTGCGGCCTGTTTCCGCTTTACCTCGGAAGATGAGGTGATCCAGCGTGCCAACAATACGCCCTTCGGGCTGGCGGCTTACTTCTACACGCAGAATCTGCAGCGCGTCTTCCGCGTCTCGCAGGCGCTGGAAAGCGGCATGATCGGCATTAATGAGTGTGCCGTATCCACCGAGCTGGGCCCGTTTGGCGGGGTGAAAGAGTCCGGGCTGGGACGAGAAGGTTCGGTTCTGGGTCTGGAGGAGTTTCTGCAAGTGAAAACCCTGCACCTTGGGGGATTATAAGCACAGAGGCGGCGGAAGCCGCCCGATCGGGTTGGGTGTCTGGCAATGAATATCTATACCTTTGACTTTGATGTGATTACGAATCAAAGCGCTTTCTTCCGGGCCTTCGCCCGGCAGTTAGATCTCGAACCGGAAAAGGTTCACGATCTCGATTCCCTGTGGGATGTGGTGACGGGCGGGACGCTGCCTTTACCGCTGGAGATCGAATTTGTGCATCTGACGGAACGGCGTCGCCGCCGCTATGGCGCGCTAATCCTGCTGTTTGATGAGGCGGAAGAGGAGCTGGAAGGGCGTCTGCGTTTTAACGTGCGTCAGGGCTGACGACGGGCATAAAAAAGCCCCCGACAAGCGTGGGGGCAAAAGTCGTCGGACAGACGACGAGGGTCTATTTGTAGAGTTCTGCAGTGGCGTGCGAGCTGTCGCCGGTACGGGCTTCAATCACGCGGTAAGCGGATGCGCCCTGCTGGTCAGCTTTCTGGTTCAGCAACTCTCTCATATCCATCGGTGAACCCCCTGTCTGAGAAACAGAGATAGTCCCCATAGGCTGCAGATTTTGTGCCTGCTCAGCAGAGACCTGGTGAACGGCGGCGCTGGCGCCGAAAGAGACCAGGGAAGCCAGACCCAGTGATACAACGATAGATGTGCGTTTCATAATTGTTACTCCAAAAATAATAGGGGTGTTCAGCGACGGGACGGCGCTTCAGGCGTCTGGTTTCCCGTCGTTGTCATCTTTCAGACCGGACTTAACTTATTTGTACAGTTCAGCGGTGGCGTGCCAGTTGTCGCCGGTACGGGCTTCAATCACGCGGTATGCGGAAGCGCCCTGCTGTTCGGCTTTCTGATTCAGCATCGCGTTCATATCCATCGGCGTTGAGCTGACGGAGCCAATGGAGACGGTGCCGATAGATTCGCGGTTTTGGGCCTGTTCGGCGCTGATGGAATCTGCAGCGAATGCGCCAAATGAGAGAACAGAAAGGATGCTTAGTGCAGCGATAGTGGTTTTCATTTTGCTTACCTCGTCGTATTCATTATTTATTGGGGTCTTCGTTTCGTGACCCTCATCACAAAATCAAGTATACACTAATCACCCGATAAATTAATACCCTGCTAATTGTTTCGTGCGGTATTAGGTGATAAATGAATGATTTCTTATAGCGAAAGAGAATAAAAAACAGCGGGGTTAGTGCCATGCAGAGAGGAAAAATGAGGAAAATCATGGCGATAAGTCAATTTGACCTTTTGTGCTTTATTTCGCCGGAGTAATCACTTTGACACATAAGGAAGGTAGTAGATCGCACTATCTGTCAAATTCTCTATAGAGGAATCGACCCCCTGATGCTCATCAGGAGGTTAAACAGAAAGCTAAAGAAGAGGGGGAATCAGAGTTCCTGATCGAACAGCACCAGAATAGCTTCGTAGAGGTCTTTAACCGAGAAACCGCGAGCTGGCGTCGTGAAGATCGTGTCGTCACCGGCGATGGTGCCGAGAATGCCTTCGGATTTGCCCAGGGAGTCGAGCAGGCGAGCAATAAGCTGTGCTGCGCCAGGACTGGTATGGATAATCACCATTGATTCGTTGTAATCGATATCCAGGACCAGGTTCTTCAGCGGGCTGGATGTGGTCGGCACGCCCAGCTCCGTCGGCAGGCAGTAAACCATCTCCATTCTGGCATTACGAGTGCGAACGGCACCGAATTTAGTCAGCATCCGCGATACTTTGGACTGGTTGATATTCTCGAAGCCACCGTCCTGCAGAGCCTGCACGATCTCGCCCTGAGAGCTGAATTTCTCTTCTTTAAGTAACGCCTTAAATGCTTTAACTAATTCTTCTTGTTTTGCGGAGCTGCGCATAAGTCACCCGTGTAATGGCGATAAGAACAACATTATTATGCATATGGATGAATTTTTATGCAAACGATCTACCAGGGGAAAGTCTGAAATAATGTTATGAAAGGGGCGGATTTTATCAAAAAACGTTATCGAGGAACATGCTTACATCACGGGAGTGAAATAAGCTTAAAAGTAAATTAAATGTTATCAAAATGATGTTGTTTTGAAAGTTAAAGAGGGTGTAATGTAACCGCCTGTTGAGACGTTGTTTCGGCTTGTCGCGTATCCTGACGTTCGTCACCATCAGCGACTATCCTGAAGAATGGCGGGTGCCATACCGCATTCTTTGTGCATGACGATTGTAATTAGCAATCTCGTGAATTAAGGTCGCCGCAACGGAGTTATAACGGGTGGTGTCCTGCAGCCTGACGTTGCGGACAACGCCTGGTTCAAACTAACCATAATAAGGAGTTTAGGATGAAAGTTGCAGTCCTCGGCGCTGCTGGCGGTATCGGCCAGGCGCTTGCCCTACTACTTAAGACCCAACTGCCTTCAGGCTCAGAACTCTCCCTGTATGATATCGCGCCCGTTACCCCGGGTGTGGCAGTCGATCTCAGCCATATCCCGACTGCGGTAAAAATTAAAGGCTTCGCGGGCGAAGACGCGACGCCTGCGCTGGAAGGTGCCGAGCTGGTGCTGATCTCTGCGGGCGTGGCCCGTAAACCGGGCATGGACCGTTCCGATCTGTTTAACGTTAACGCCGGTATCGTGAAAAATCTGGTACAGCAGATTGCGAAAACCTGCCCGAAAGCGTGCATCGGTATTATTACTAACCCGGTTAACACCACGGTGGCGATTGCTGCTGAAGTGCTGAAAAAAGCCGGCGTGTATGACAAAAACAAACTGTTCGGCGTGACCACGCTGGATATCATCCGCTCCAATACCTTTGTGGCGGAGCTGAAAGGCAAACAGCCGACGGAAATTGACGTGCCGGTTATCGGCGGACACTCTGGCGTGACCATTCTGCCGCTGCTGTCGCAGATCCCGGGCGTAAGCTTCTCCGCAGACGAAGTGGCCGATCTGACCAAACGTATTCAGAATGCCGGGACCGAAGTGGTGGAAGCCAAAGCCGGTGGCGGCTCTGCGACCCTCTCTATGGGTCAGGCTGCTGCACGTTTCGGTCTCTCCCTGGTGCGTGCGCTGCAGGGCGAGAAAGGCGTTGTTGAATGCGCTTATGTCGAAGGCGATGGCCAGCATGCCCGCTTCTTCTCACAGCCGCTGCTGCTGGGTAAAAACGGTATTGAAGAGCGCCAGGCGATTGGGCAACTGAGCGCCTTTGAGCAGAACGCGCTGGAAGGGATGCTCGACACCCTGAAGAAAGATATTCAGCTCGGCGAAGAGTTTGTTAACAAATAAGATCCTCGCCCTATAAAAAAACCGGAGCCACTGTGCTCCGGTTTTTTTTGTCCGTTACTTTTCGTCGCGATATTCCTGGACGGTGACCTGGAAGGTGAGCTTGCGGTCGTTACGCATGACCTCTACCGGGATCACGGACCCCGGACGGATTTCCGCCACCTGATCCATGGTCTCCAGAGTGGAAAGGGCCGGTTTGCCGTTCACTGAGGTAATCACGTCGTGAATCTGAATACCGGCTTCGGCCGCCGGGCCACCGTCATAGACTTCGGTGACGACAATTCCCTGGATTTGCTCAAGGCCTGCGCTCGTCCCGCCTTTGATGCCGAAATAGCCGCGGATCACACGCCCGTCGCGGATCAGCTTATCCATGATTTTGGCGGCGAGCTGGAAAGGAATGGCGAAGCCCAGCCCCTCCGGTGTTTCGCCGTCGTTACTTTGATCAAAGGAGAGCGTGTTAATCCCGACCAGTTCGCCCAGCGAATTGACCAGCGCGCCGCCGGAGTTACCGTGATTGATTGACGCGTCGGTCTGGAGGAAGTTCTGGCGACCGGTTGGATTCAGACCGATGCGCCCGGTGGCGCTGATAATGCCCTGGGTAATGGTCTGCCCGAGGTTATAGGGGTTGCCAATCGCCAGCACCACGTCGCCGATATGGGGTATGCGTTTGCGGTTGATGGGGATCGTCGGCAGCCCATTATTGGAGGTAATTTTCAGGACCGCCAGGTCGGTCAGCACGTCGGAGCCAATGAGCTGAGCCTCAAAGACGCGCCCATCCTGCAGGGCGACGACGATTTGGTCGGCATTATTGATAACGTGTTTATTGGTCACGATATAGCCACGCTCATCCATAATCACCCCGGAACCCAGGGTGCGGACCTCCAGCTGATTACTGGACGTGCTGTTCACGCTGCCGGTATAGACATTCACCACCGCCGGCGCGGCACGGCGAACGGCATGGCTGTAGCTCACGGGCGTTTCATTCGCGGTATCAAACGGCGCGGCTGAGATAGGGGTCATCTGGCGCAATGAGGGGATGGCGACCACCAGAAGGCAGCCGACAATCAGACCGATTGTTACCGAGCGTAGCAGCTTCACAGGCATGATGCGGATATCGTTAAGAAGTAGAGTGCTAAAAGCATATCACGAGTTAACCGGACATCCCACGCTGTGGCGATGTCCGGCATAGCGCGGTTAGCGTATCAGCAGATAGAGGCTGTCATTGCCACGCATCACGTTCAGCGCGATAACGGGCGGTTTGGTTTCGAGCAGCTTGCGCATTTCAGCGATCGACTGCACCCGGGTGCGGTTGATGTTAATGATCACATCATCCTTATGCAGCCCGGCCTGCGCGGCAGGACTCTCCTTCTCGACCTCATCAATGCGGATGCCCCTGGTGCCGTCTTTCAGCTGGCCGTCGCTCAGGGTCGCGCCCTGCAACGCTGGGGCGATCAGTTCCGCGCTGGCGGAGGAGGTGGAGTTTTTATCGAGGGTCACTTCCACCTCAAGCGGTTTGCCGTCGCGCAGCATCCCAAGCTTCACTTTTGAACCCGGTTCGGTGGTGGCGATCCGCGAGCGCAGTTCGGCAAAGCTGCTCAGAGGCTTGCCGTTGAGGCTGACAATCACATCTCCGGATTTCACACCGGCTTTTGCCGACCCGGAATTGGGCATCACTTCGCTGACAAAGGCTCCGCGCTGAACGTTCAGGTTAAAGGCTTTGGCGAGATCGGCATTCAGCTCCGTGCCTTTAATACCCAACAGTCCGCGTTTGATTTCGCCGAACTGGATCAGCTGCTGAGACAAGGTACGCGCCATATTACTGGGGATCGCAAAACCAATCCCGACGCTGCCGCCGCCCGGCGCCAGGATGGCGGTATTAATCCCGATCAGTTCGCCTTTCAGGTTAAGCAGCGCGCCGCCCGAGTTGCCGCGGTTGATGGAGGCGTCGGTCTGAATAAAGTTTTCCAGCCCTTCCAGATTCAGCCCGCTGCGGCCCAGCGCAGAGACGATCCCGGAGGTGGCGGTCTGGCCCAGCCCGAACGGGTTACCGACCGCAACGGCAAAGTCACCGACCCGCAGGGCATCGGAGTCAGCGATGGCAATTTGCGTCAGGCCGGTCGGGTTGGGGATTTGCAGCAGGGCGATATCGCTCTGGTCATCGCTGCCAATCAGCTTCGCGTCGAATTCGCGTCCGTCGTTCAGTTGGATGCTGATTTTTTCCGCCTGGTTGATGACGTGGTTGTTGGTCAGCACGTAACCCTTCGCCGCATCGATAATCACCCCGGAACCCAGGCCTTCAAACGGCTGGGCCTGACGTCCGCCACCACCGCCTTCCCCGAAGAATTTTTTCAGCTCTTCCGGCACTTTCTGTGCCTGTACGGCCGTCCCTTCAACCTGAATGCTGACCACCGCAGGCAAAACCTTTTCCAGCATCGGCGCCAGGCTCGGCACCTCGGCCTGGCCGGGAACCTGTGACGGCAGCGCCGCCGACGCGGTGAACGGCGCGGAGAAGGCTAACCCGATACTTAACGCTAATGCACTTAACAGCAGGGTTTGTTTCTTCATTGATGCTGGCTCTCATAACCTGAGGTGTAAGGAAAACGACGTAAAAACGCGCTGATGTTATTGAATTTACGGCCTGGTAACAAAGAGGGCAATGACTAAATCATAGTGGGGATGGGGAAAGAGGTAACGGGCGCAGGGGATGCGCCCGTAAAAAGCAGATTAATTGCGCTTCGCCGCACCGCGCAGCAGGCCTGACGCGCCTTCTGAATAGTCGCGTGGCATCTGTACCGGTGCCTGATCGTTACCGGCTTCGGAATCGGCCAGACGATTGCGGAACGGATTAGTTTCCGCTGACATTTCCGGCAGCAGGCTGCTGGAGCTCTTGGCCATATGCTGGTAGAGCTTGCGATAGTCATCGGCCATATTATCGAGCAGCTCAGCGCTGTGGGCAAAATGGCTGACCAGTTCTTCGCGGTACTCTTCCAGCTCCGCTTTGCTTTTATCCAGTTCGTACTGCTGCGCCTGCTGCTGGCGTAACTTGCTGTTGCCAAAACGCATGGCGACGGCACCAATAACGATACCGACGACTAAACCGATTAGCGCGTATTCCCAGGTCATGAACTTCTCCCGTTGTTTTGTGGTTCCGTAGGGTAAGGGGACCGGCTTGAGTCTCCCTGCCCGTGCCCGATAGTGCCACTATAACCGCTTCTTCTACAGAAGTGGAATCCTGCGGCGGCATCGCGTAGTGTAGAGTGGCTTTTTTTTGGTCAGCTGTGACCTGCTGCATGCATTAAATCAAGGAATATTAACCCCATCATGCAAAGCCTTTCCCCGACATCGCGTTACCTTCAGGCCCTGAATGAGGGCAGCCACCAGCCAGATGATGTTCAGCGAAAGGCGGTTGACCGCCTGGAGACGATCTATCAGTCGCTGATCGCCCGGCCGGACGCCCCGGCTGCGGGCGGCGGTCTGAGAGCGACCCTCGGGAAATGGCTGGGTAAACGCGATGCCACGACGGCAGCGCCCGTTCGCGGCCTCTATATGTGGGGCGGCGTAGGGCGCGGGAAAACCTGGCTGATGGATCTTTTTTATCAGAGCCTCCCCGGCACGCGTAAGCAGCGGCTTCATTTTCACCGCTTTATGTTGCGGGTACATGAAGAGCTGACCGCCCTGCAGGGACAGAGCGATCCGCTGGAGATTATCGCTGACCGTTTCAAACAGGAGACGGACGTGCTCTGTTTCGATGAGTTTTTCGTCTCTGATATCACCGACGCGATGCTGCTGGGTGGCCTGATGAAAGCGCTGTTTGCCCGCGGTATTACGCTGGTGGCCACCTCGAACATTCCGCCGGATGAGCTCTACCGTAACGGTCTGCAGCGCGCCCGTTTTCTGCCGGCGATTGACGCCATTAATACGCACTGCGACATTATGAACGTCGATGCCGGGATCGATTACCGTCTGCGGACCCTGACCCAGGCGCATCTCTGGCTTTCGCCGCTGAATGAAGAGACGACCCGGCAGATGGATAAGCTGTGGCTGGCGCTCGCGGGCGTGCAGCGCACGGCGGCGGCGACGCTGGAAATTAACCACCGACCGTTGCCGACGCTGGGCGCAGAAAATCAAACTCTGGCGGTTTCTTTTGCGACCCTCTGCATGGATGCCCGTAGCCAGCATGACTACATTACTCTGTCCCGGCTTTTTCATACGGTAATGCTGTTCGATGTGCCGGTGATGTCACCGCTGATGGAGAGCGAGGCGCGCCGCTTTATCGCGCTGGTGGATGAGTTCTATGAGCGCCACGTTAAGCTGGTGGTGAGCGCCCAGGAGCCGCTGTACAGCATCTATCAGGGAGAGCGACTGAAGTTTGAATTCCAGCGCTGCCTGTCACGTTTGCAGGAGATGCAGAGCGAAGAATATCTCAAGCGCCAGCATATGCCGTAAAACCTGCATCAAATCACAAATAGGGGTCGATTTTTGACCCCGACTTCTCTATAATCCTGCGACCCCACGTTACTACAAGTGTTTTTTTCCCAAAACCTTGTGTGCCGGTTAAACAGATCCGAAGGGGTGGGTTTACTGGACGATATCGTGTGAACCTCGACTGATTTCAAGCGTTTGGGCGTTCACCAACGTGAAACTATTTATTTGGGTAAGCTTTTAATGAAAACTTTTACAGCTAAACCAGAAACCGTAAAACGCGACTGGTATGTTGTTGACGCGACCGGTAAAACTCTGGGCCGTCTGGCTACCGAACTGGCTCGTCGTCTGCGCGGTAAGCACAAAGCGGAATTCACTCCGCACGTTGATACTGGCGATTACATCATTGTTCTGAACGCAGAAAAAGTTGCTGTTACCGGCAACAAGCGTACTGACAAAGTGTACTATCACCACACTGGCCACATCGGTGGTATCAAACAAGCGACCTTTGAAGAGATGATTGCTCGCCGTCCTGAGCGCGTCATTGAAATCGCGGTTAAAGGCATGTTGCCAAAGGGCCCGCTGGGTCGTGCTATGTACCGTAAACTGAAAGTTTACGCGGGCAACGAGCACAACCACGCGGCACAGCAACCGCAAGTTCTTGACATCTAATCGGGATTATAGGCAATGGCTGAAAATCAATACTACGGCACTGGTCGCCGCAAAAGCTCCGCCGCTCGCGTGTTTATCAAACCGGGCAACGGTAAAATCGTAATCAACCAGCGTTCGCTGGAACAGTACTTTGGTCGTGAAACTGCCCGCATGGTAGTTCGTCAGCCGCTGGAACTGGTCGACATGGTTGAGAAATTCGATCTGTACATCACCGTTAAAGGTGGTGGTACTTCTGGTCAGGCTGGTGCGATCCGTCACGGTATCACCCGCGCTCTGATGGAGTACGACGAATCTCTGCGTTCTGAACTGCGTAAAGCTGGCTTCGTAACTCGCGATGCTCGTGAAGTTGAACGTAAGAAAGTCGGCCTGCGTAAAGCACGTCGTCGTCCGCAGTTCTCCAAACGTTAATCCGTTTCTGCTTACGCAGAACGATTGGCGACAAAACCCGCTTCGGCGGGTTTTTTTATGGATAAAACGCGCGTTATCCACAGGAATAATTTGTTTATCACCTCTTTTTCAGCATTTCCAGTATCCCTTCACCACAACGACCACAAAATCTGGTAAACTACGTACCAATTTTCTGCCCAAAGATCGGGGGAGTTTTATGGCGCGTTCGCTTTTGAGCCGACATGAACACCGACGGATGGCATACCCACACTGGCTGGCCACGCGTGGTCGGTTGCAGTAAAAATTCTGAATATAGCTGGAGGTTGTCATGGCTGTCGCTGCCAACAAACGTTCGGTAATGACGCTGTTTTCTGGTCCTACTGACATCTATAGCCACCAGGTCCGCATCGTGCTGGCCGAAAAAGGTGTCAGCTTCGAAATCGAGCATGTGGAAAAGGATAATCCGCCTCAGGATCTGATTGACCTCAACCCAAGTCAAAGCGTGCCGACGCTCGTGGATCGCGAACTGACTCTTTGGGAGTCACGCATCATTATGGAATATCTGGATGAGCGTTTCCCTCATCCGCCGCTGATGCCGGTGTACCCGGTTGCGCGTGGTGAAAGCCGCCTGTATATGCAGCGTATTGAGAAAGACTGGTACACGTTGATGAACGTCATCGTCGACGGCACTGCTGCACAGGCTGACGCCGCGCGTAAGCAGCTGCGTGAAGAGCTGCTGGCTATTGCTCCGCTCTTTACCCAGAAGCCGTATTTCCTGAGCGACGAGTTCAGCCTGGTCGACTGCTACCTGGCCCCGCTGCTGTGGCGTCTGCCGGTGCTGGGTGTTGATCTGAACGGTGCCGGTTCGAAAGAGATGAAAGGCTATATGACGCGCGTCTTTGAGCGTGACTCCTTCCTGGCATCTTTAACCGAACCTGAGCGTGAAATGCGCCTTGGTCGGGGTTAATTGAATGGATGTGTCTCAGCTGACTCCACGTCGTCCTTACCTGCTGCGGGCGTTTTATGACTGGTTGCTCGACAACCAGCTGACGCCGCATCTGGTGGTTGATGTCACCTTACCCGGCGTCAGTGTGCCGCTGGAGTATGCGCGTGACGGGCAGATCGTGCTGAACATTGCCCCGCGTGCGGTGGGTGGGCTTGAACTGTCTAACGACGAAGTGAGCTTTAATGCCCGCTTTGGCGGGATTCCGCGTCAGGTCTCCGTGCCGATGGCGGCAGTGCTGGCTATCTACGCCCGTGAAAACGGTGCCGGGACGATGTTTGAACCGGAAGCCGCGTATGATGAAGGCGTTGTCAGCCTGAACGATGACGGCGACGTTACCGCCAGCGAAAGCGAAACGGTGATGTCGGTTATCGACGGCGACAAACCCGATCATGCTGACGACAGCGAAGACGGTCCGGATGACGAACCGCCTCCTCGCGGCGGTGGCCGACCGGCACTGCGCGTAGTGAAGTAAACAAAAACAGGGCCGAAAGGCCCTGTTTTAACATCTGTACCATCACGACTCCGTCAGCGCCAGATGCAGCCTGTCGGTCAACGGTTTAAGTAGGTAGTTCATCAGCGAGCGTTCGCCCGTGCGGATAAACCCCTCCACCGGCATACCGGGACGAATCGTTAATCCCTGCAGCTTATCCATACCCTCCCGCGTGACCTTAACGCGCAGCGCGTAATAGGGTTTACCTGTCTGGGCATCCACTAAACGGTCCGCACCCACCATCGTCACTTCCCCTGCCACGCGCGGCGTGGTGCTCTGGTCGAAGGCTGAAAAGAGCAGCTCGACCGGCAGGGCCGGGTGCACTTTATCGATAAGCTCCACCGGCACGCGGGCTTCGACTTCCATCGGTGAATCCTCGGGCACAATCTCCATCAGCTGCTGTCCTGCCTGAATAACGCCGCCTTCTGTAAACACCGCCATACCGACCACGGTGCCCGTCACCGGCGCGCGGATCTGGGTGTCCTGCAGGTCGGCCTCGGCTTTCTCCAGCTGATTTTTCAACGCGGCGATCTGCGCTTGGCCGTCCGCCAGCTGGGTATTGACCTCTTTACTGTACTCATCCCGACGCTGCTGCGCCTGTAAACGCAGCTCGATGATCTGCCGCTGCAGACGCCCGATACTGCCGTGGGTTTCGGCAATTTCACCCTCCACGCTGGCGAGTTGTCCCTCCATCGACAGGAGCTGATTACGCGCCACATAGCCTTTTGCGGCCAGGCCCCGGATGCCGGAGAGCTGCTCGTTAAGCAATTGTTTTTGCTGTTGCTTGCTGCGCAGTAAAGACTGCATCCCGGCCAGTAGCGCCTCGGTACCGGCAACCCCTTCATCAATGGCCGCCAGCTCGCTGCGCAAGGCCGCCCGGCGGTTAATCAATAGCTGGCGCTGAAGCGCCAGCTGCTCGATCACTTCTGGTTCATCTCTGGCCGCGAGCAGCTCCGGCAGCAGTTCCAGATCGCTTTCCCCCGTTCTCTCCGCCCGCAGGCGCGCCATCTGCAATTGCAGGCTGCGCAGCTGGCTTTGCAACGCATCGCGTCGGGTCTGCGTGCTCACTGTGTTCATCACCGCCAGCACCTGGCCTGCCTGCACCTTTTCCCCGTCATGAACGCGCAGCTGCGCAATCACGCCGCCGCCAGGATGCTGCACCGCTTTGCGGTTGCCCGTCACGACTACGCTCCCGGACACGGGCACACCGCGATCGAGCGGTGCGAAGCTGGCCCAGCTGAGAAAACCGCCGAATCCGACGATAACCAGCCACATGCCCCAGCGTAAAAAGGCGCGTTCACTGAAGGTGGCCTCATACCCGGCCAGCTGCTCCGATAACGCCAGCGCTTTCATGATTTCCCCTCAGCGCGCGCCCGTGGCGATACCGCGGTATAGCCGACGTTAAAGCCGCCGTGACGGCCCGCGCCGATGGGAGTGACCGCGGCAGTCGTTTGCGGCCGGGCCATACCCGGCATTTTTTTCAGCACCTCGGCGCTCGGGCCTTCGTGCTGCATCCGCCCACCGGCCAGCACCAGCAGACGATCGGTAATCGCCAGAATGTCCGGCTTATGCGTAACCAGAACCACACTTTTCCCTTTCTCTTTCAGCGTCAAAATGGCCTGCTGAAGCGCCGTTTCTCCCTCTTTATCCAGGTTGGCGTTCGGCTCGTCCAGCACCACCAGCGCCGGTAAGCCATAGAGCGCACGGGCCAGCGCCACCCGCTGACGCTGGCCGCCCGACAGGCCGCTACCGCCTTCGCCCAGCACCGTGTCATAGCCCTGCGGCAGGCGTAAAATCAGCGCGTGGATCCCGGCCATCTGCGCGGCCAGGACCACGCTGTCGGCATCCACCTCGCCAAAGCGGGCGATGTTCTCCGCCAGCGTCCCGGCAAAAAGCTGGATATCCTGCGGCAGGTAGCCGATATGCGGACCCAGCGCCGTTTTATCCCATTGATGGATTTCCGCATCATCCAGCCGCACGCTGCCGGAGAGCGGTTTCTGCACGCCGACCAGCTGTTTCATCAGCTGCGTTTTACCCGAGCCGGATGCGCCGATCACGCCCAGAACGGAGCCTGCAGCCAGCGCAAACTGCAGCTGCATAAGGATAGGCTGTCGGCTGCCCGGCGCGGCAATTGTCAGTTGTTCAACGCGCAAATTGCCCTGAGGCACCGGCAGCGGTAAACGCGTCGGCTGTGGGGGATTCGCTTCCAGCAGCACCTGCAGACGCTGCCAGGCTTCACGCGCCGCCAGCCACTGTTTCCAGCTGCCAATCAGCTGATCGATAGGTCCCAGCACGCGACCAATGAGAATAGAACCGGCAATCATCATCCCGGAGGTGATATCGCCGTTGACCGCCAGCAGCGCGCCGCAGCCGAGCATCAGCGACTGCAGGGCCAGGCGCAGCGTGCGCGTCAGGGAGGTGATCAGCGCCATTTTCTCACTGCCGCGACTTTGTAAATGTAAAAACTCGGCGTGCTGGCAGCGCCAGCGCTGACGCAGAGTTTGTAACATGCCCATCGCTTCTATCGCCTCTGCCTGCCGCAGTTGACCGTTAGCTCTCTGGCTGGCGTGAAGCGCCACCTTCCCGGCACGCTCCAGCAGCGGCTGGCTCAGGCGTAGATTAAGCCAGGCCAGGGCCAGCAGCAGCGCCGCGCCGAGGGTGGCCAGGACGCCAAGCCACGGGTGCAGCAGATAGACCACCAGCAGATAGAGGGGAAACCAGGGCGCGTCAAAAAAGGCGAACAGCGCGCTACCGGTAGCGAACTGTCGTAAACTGGTGAGATCGTTTAACGCCTGGCCCGCCAGGACATTACCCGTTTTCAGATTGGTGCCAAACGCGGCGTCAAACACGCGGGCGTTCAGGCGCATATCCAGCTGCGCGCCGAGGCGAATAACCAGCCCGCTGCGCACCCATTCCATAAGACCCATAAACAGCAGCAGGCCGACCACCATCACGGTCAGCATGGTCAGCGTCGTCAGATTGCCGGACGGCAGGACGCGATCGTAGACCTGTAGCATATACAGTGCCGGTGAGAGCATCAGAATATTAATCACGGCGGTAAACAGCGCCACGCACCAGAAGCCGCGTCGGCAGGTTGCTAACGCCGACAGAATCTCCTGACGTCCGGCCTGAGGTCCCTGAATTACGCTCATTATCTCTCCTGCCTGAACCGTTTCCCCGCCGCAGCGGGGAAACGGAGGGGTTATGCCGCCAACAGATCCGTATGCTCTGCGGTAGCGGATGTACCCACCACTGCCGCAATCTGATCGAAGGTTGAGTCAATGCTCAGGTTGTACTGATCGAGGATGCCGTTCAGCGCCGTTTCCAGCGCGCTGGTATCGCCGGACATCAGGCCATACACCACTTCGTGCACGACGCCGTTATGACCTTCAGACTGCGCGCTGTTCAGACCGAGTCCGCTGAAGCTGACGTCCAGCGCCTGGATGTTGTACGGCGAAGAAGAGCCGCCCTGGAGACCGTCACCGAATGACAGACCATCCACAGAACCGTACAGCGTGTGCGCCGGGTCAGCGAACAGGGTATAGGTTAAGTTTCCTTCTGCTACGAATGAGGTGATATTGTTCGCGGTGCTGGTGATCGCGTACTGACTTCCGGACAGCGAACCGCCGTAGAAGCCGCCGGTGTTGCTGTCATCCACATTACCGTTGGTGTGGTTAACATCACCAAACGTAGCTGACCATTCAGTCAAATAATCATGAATGCTATAGCTGCCTACAGAGCTGTCGTAATTCACTGAAAATGCCATATTGGTCTCCTGATATTACAGATATCGCGGCCTTTTTACGTGCCAGGCACGCCCGAACAGCGCCGCGTCATACGGGGTTAAAAGCGATATTCGATGCCGCCCTGCACGGTACGTCCACGGCCTAAGGTATTGCCCAGGGTTTCGCCGTAGCTGACCACATAGGCGCGGTTAGAGACGTTCTCAACGGACCCGCGTAGCGTCAGATTGTCCGTTACGCGATAGCTGGCGTAGAGATCAAACAGGGTGTAACGCGGCCAGTCGGCCAGGTAAGGGGCGTTGCTCGGGACGCTATGGTCCTGATATCCCGGCGCAAAACGTACCGTGACACCGGCATCCAGCTTGCGGTCGAACGCGCGTCCGCCGAGGGTAAACGAGCCACGATCGCCGGGCAGAAACGATGCGGAGCTGAACTGGCTGCCGCCGTCGCAGACAACGAAGTTGTTCGCATCATCATTCGCTTCCCAGTACCAGTTATTGGCGCTCCCGGCCCCTTGTTGCTTACCGCCCAGCCAGGCTTTCCGCGAGCAGAATTCGTTTTTGCCGATCATGTGCGTGTAGGTAAAATCGGTATAAATGAAGCCCGCATCGTAATTAAGCTGATACTCAATTCCCCGGAAACGGGTGCTGTTGAGGTTATTCACATACGCGGTATTGCCGAGCCCCGGCTGCGTGATACCGGGCTTCTCACGGTTAATCGCCATGCTGATATAGTTCGACACCCGGGTATCGAAGTAGGCCGCTTTGAACGCCAGACGATCCTCGTCCAGCAACAGACCTGACTTCAGCACATTCACGCCCACTTCCCAGGCCTTAGAACGCTCCGCCTGCAGGAACGGGTTAGGGTATTGCGTGGAATCGCCGTGGGCGCTGCCGCTGGTGAGGGTTTCAGTGATCGCCGGTGGACGCCAGGAACGCCCGTAGGTGGTATACAGATCCAGCCACTCCACGCCCGGTTTTACCGCCAGCGCCATGGTTGGCGACACCCGGGACTGCTCGCGATCCACCTCCCATTCATGATAAGAGCTGGTAACGGCGCAGCCGCTCAGACGGCGCGAGGTACAAGGGTTGTCAATGGTCCAGGTCGCTTCCGGATAGTTCATCCCGGTGATGCCGCGCAGACGATAGCGGTCATAGCGCAGCCCGCCTTCGACGGTGAGCCAGTCGTTATACTCATACGTCAGCGTGGAGAAGAGGCTGAATATCGAACGATTCCCACCGGGCGTCACGCCCTCCATATCCTCTGACGTTGAACGACTGGTGGATTTGTCATAGTAAAATTCAGCGCCGTAATTCGCCTTCAGCAGATGCGCCGGAGCAAGGGAAAAATGCGACGTGTTTTGCAGCTGCGCGCCGTAAGTACGCAGGCGGGTTTGGGTCCAGTAATCGGCTGTCGTCCCGCTGCCCCAGGTATCGCTGTTCGAGTTGGTATCCACGTAGTAGAGCTTGGCATGCAGGTCGAGCCACTCGCGATCGAACGGCGCAAAGCTGTAATCCAGGGCGGCGTTGCGTGCCATCACCAGGTCGTAGCCGGTCTGTTTCCAGCCTAAGGTCCGGTCATTGCCTTCGCCGATAGCGGTCAGCGTACTGGCCGTCGGCGAGCTCACCTGGGTTTGCAGATAGCTCAGCTGCAGACGCTGATTATCGGGCAGATTCCAGCCGGCCTTCGCCATACGCGACAGCATCTTGTAGCGGCTGTCGGTGATCGGATTATTTTTTAACGCATGGGCATAGCGATCGTAATTGCCGGTGTCGTTGTTGACGCGAATATTGCCGATATCGCCTTTATTACCCGGGCGGTAATCGCCCAGATGGCGTTCGCTGGCGGCCAGCAGAATATCCCCCGTCTCATTACCCCACGCCAGCGCACCGCTGCCGATAAAGCGGGTACCGTTATCGCCGGTACTGGCGTGTAACTTGCCGCCCAACTCTTTGCCTTCATAGATAAAATCGCTGGCATTCAGGGTGTTAAAGGTGGCGATGCCGCCAAGCGTACCGGCGCTGCCCATTCCCCCGGTGGTGCCTTTATCGATGGTCACCCCGCTCAGTAGTTCCGGATCGATATACATCGTGCCGTTACGCTGACCGTGACCGCTTTTCTGGAAGTTCATCCGCATCCCGTCGATGTTCATATTGACGCGACCATAGTCCTGAATGCCGCGAATATTCACCGACAGGGAGGGATCCTGCTGGCTGACGCTGGAGTAAACGCCAGCCGTCTGCTCAAGGATATCCGCCGCATGCCGCGCTGGCCTGTCATCCAGCTGCTTGCGATTGATCACGCTGACAGAGCGGGGCTGTTCGTAGACCCAGTCATCGGGTAAGTATTTTGGGGGCGCGACAACGACCAGGGTTTCATCCTTTACGGCGCCGATGGCGCTGCGTGGGCGGAGGATCACCTGACCGTTATCGGTAAATTCTGGCGTAACGGCGTTGGTGCCAATCATCTGACGCAGCGCGGCGCCGACCGGCATCGACCCGTTAAGCGGCTGCGACGTCATCCCCTGTACCGTGCGGTCTTCGAAAGAGATCTGCACACCGGACTGCTCGCCAAATCGCAGCAGGGCGCTTTGCAGCGACTGCGAGGGAATCGCAAATTTTTTGCTGTGGCTTAACGTCTCAGCCGCCGGCAGTGCGGCCAGGCTCGGCGCTGTCGTTGCCAGCGCTAACGTCAGCGATAGGGCAAAAGCAAGAGGATGAAGGCTTTTGCAAAAATGGGGCTGTGGCTGATGCATGTGTGTACTCGATTATTGTTGATAATAGCAATCAATCTCATTCAACAATAAAGACGAGCGACATACGCGAACCCGTAAATATTTTTTAGAAAAAAGTTAAAACCAGATACGGGCGAGGAAAGACGCGGCTAACGGACTCAGTACAGTAGCGTCATTCCTGGCAGAGACACTTGTTCCGCACCCAGCGTTTGACGCAGCGTTGCGATGGCGTTTTCAGGGTGATTGAGGGCGAAAGTGCCGCTGACGATCCGCTTTCTGAGCGTCGGGTTAGCCACGATAACCGTCTGGCGCAGGTAGCGATTGATCTGCGCCACCGCTTCGCTGACCGGCTGATTATCGATAATTAACCAGCCGCGTCGCCAGGCGAACTGCGCCGGTGAAACGGACCGTCGCGTCAGTTGATTGTCAGCATAGTGCGCTGCCTGCTGTTCAGCCAGCTCCAGCGATTGCCCTTTATAGCTGACCCGGACGCTGTGCTCATGCACCGCCACGTCCGCGCCGTCGTCATTGAGATCGACGCTAAACTGGGTCCCTAATGCCTGGGTGACGCCGCCATTCGCTTCGACGCGAAAGGGGCGCGTCTCGCGTTTGCTCAGCGGGGCGACGGTAAACCAGACGTTGCCGGACAGGAGCCTGACGCGGCGCTCCTCGCCGTTGAAATCGAGTGCGATGGCGCTATGGCTATCGAGATCTGCCCGGCTGCCGTCCGGCAACGTCACCTGGCGAATTTCGCCGGTGGCGGTGTAGTAATCGGCCTGCCAGCGCAGACTGGCATCGGGAAGCAGAAACAGCGTGGGCAGGGCCAGCAGAATGGCTGCCGCCGTCGCCCAGTAAGGCCAGCGGCGACGTTCTGCCGCGGTCTTCACCGGTAAGGGAACCACGACAGGAGATTGTTCTTCCGGTACAGCATCAGCAGGCGTGGAAGCGGGCAGCGCACCGAGCATAAGCCATAGCTGCTGCGCCTTCATCAGCGCATCGACGTGCTGCGGATCTTCCTCCCGCCACGCGGTCATCGCCCGCTCTTCATCCTCGGTCAGCGACCGCTCGGCCATTTTCACGGCCCATAGCGCGGCCTGCTGACGTATTGCCTCACTCAACTGACTCATTTCACTGCTTCCTGACTATCCGGGTTAATGATTAAGACGTTTGAACGAGATAAAACCCGTAAAAAAAATGCCACTATTTTTGTATTCCGCTCATCATGGTGGCCAGTGCCTGCGCCAGATGCTTTTCTACGGTGCTGAGCGACACGCCAAGCACCGTCGCAATTTCCGTCTGCGGCAGCCCCTCAAACCGGCTGAGGCGGAAAATAGTTTGCGTCCGCTCCGGTAGGGTCGACAGTTGGGCTACCACTATCTCGACCTGCTGGTGGTCAATCGCACGTTGTTCAGCATTCGGATCGCCGCTGGGAAAGTGGGCCATCTCCTCATCGCTGAACGCGGTCGTTTGCCGCCGCTGCTGCTGACGGTAATGATCGAACAGCAAATTCCTGGCCGTGCGGAACAGCCAGGACTCACTATCCTGTATTTTTCCCTGAGGATAATGCTCGGTGAGTCGTGCAAAACTCTCCTGCATCAGATCGTCAGCCAGTTGCGCATCATTTAGCTGGCTTTTCAGATACGCCAACAGCGGCTGGGCATAACGTTTAAACAGCACCTGCAGTTCAATATTGGACATTAACTTTTCCCTGAAGGGCTGCCATCAAAGCGACTATAAATCACATAAATGATTCTCATTTTCAATGAGAAGTTATTAATGGCGACAGAAACGTCGGGCGGGAGAGTGTCAAACGGGTATTAATGGGGAGAGGGTTCTTTGAGGAACTGACGTTGTTATCAATCTAAAACAGGGCCTTTCGGCCCTGTTTTGTTATGTGATGCCCGGCTGCCGGGCATCAACGATTACACTTCCAGGTAGTTCATAATGCCGTCCGCAGCCTTGCGGCCTTCGGCAATCGCCGTGACCACCAGGTCGGAGCCGCGCACGATATCGCCACCGGCAAAGATTTTCGGGTTGCTGGTCTGGAAGGCGTTTTCGCTGCCTTCCGGGGCAATAATGCGGCCCTGAGAGTCCAGCTCGACGCTGTGCTTCGCCAGCCACTCCATGCTGTGTGGACGGAAGCCAAACGCCATCACTACCGCGTCTGCCGGAACCACATGCTCGGAGCCCGCAACGATCTCTGCCCGACGACGGCCCTGCGCATCCGGTGCGCCCATTTCGGTACGCGCCATCTTCACGCCGGATACCTTACCGTTGGCGTTGACTTCGACGCCCAGCGGCTGCACGTTGAACTGGAATTCCACCCCTTCTTCACGGGCGTTTTTCACTTCACGCTTCGAGCCAGGCATGTTCTCTTCATCACGACGGTAGGCACAGATAACGTGGGTTGCGCCCTGACGGATGGACGTACGTACGCAGTCCATCGCCGTATCGCCACCGCCCAGCACCACCACGCGTTTGCCTTCCATGCTGACATAAGGCTCGTCGGCGGTTTCGCCAAAGCCCATCATCTGCTTGGTGTTGGCAATCAGGAACGGCAGGGCGTCGAAGACACCCGGCGCCTCTTCGTTTTCCAGCCCGCCGCGCATGGACTGATAGGTACCGACGCCGAGGAAGACGGCATCATAGTCTTTCAGCAAATCGTCAATCTGGATATCGCGGCCCACTTCGGTGTTGAGTTTGAACTCAATACCCATATCGGTGAAGATCTCACGGCGACGGGTCATCACCTCTTTCTCCAGCTTAAAGGCCGGGATACCGAAGGTCAGCAGACCCCCGATTTCCGGGTGGCGATCAAACACCACCGCCTTCACGCCGTTGCGGGTCAGTACATCAGCACAGGCGAGGCCTGCCGGACCTGCGCCAATAATGGCCACGCGCTTGTCGGTCTGGCGCACGCCGGTCATATCCGGACGCCAGCCCATCTCGAAGGCTTTATCATTGATATAGCGCTCGATATTGCCGATGGTCACCGCGCCAAACTCGTCGTTGAGCGTACAGGAACCTTCGCACAGACGGTCCTGCGGGCAGACGCGGCCGCAGACTTCCGGCAGGGTATTGGTCTGGTGAGACAGCTCGGCCGCCTCAAAAATACGTCCTTCATTGGCCAGCTTCAGCCAGTTGGGGATGTAGTTGTGTACCGGACACTTCCATTCGCAGTAAGGGTTGCCGCAGGAGAGGCAGCGGTCTGCCTGCGCTTTGGCCTGGCCTTCTGAAAACGGCTCGTAGATTTCAACAAATTCAATTTTACGGATCTTCAGCGCTTTCTTGGGCGGATCGACACGCTGCAAGTCAATAAACTGGTAGACATTCTGGCTCATCTAAATTCCTTACTGCGCCTGCACGCGCAACTCTGCCGCGCTACGACTGCGGTGGCCTAACAGGGCTTTGACATCGCTCGACTTTGGTTTCACCAGGGCAAATTTCGCCGAGAACGCCGGCCAGTTCGCCAGGATCTCTTCGCCGCGCTGGGAGCCGGTGTGGTGCACGTGTTCGGTAATCAGACCGCGCAGATGCTCCTCGTGGATGGCGAGGTCGTCGACGCTCAGGACTTCCACCAGTTCCGGGTTGACGCGCTTACGGAAATCGCCGCTTTCGTCGAGGACATAGGCGAAGCCGCCGGTCATCCCCGCGCCGAAGTTGACGCCGGTTTTCCCGAGAATACAGACGATACCGCCGGTCATATATTCACAGCCGTTGTCGCCGATACCTTCCACCACGGTGATAGCACCGGAGTTACGCACCCCGAAGCGCTCGCCCGCACGGCCCGCTGCGAACAGGCGACCGCCGGTCGCGCCGTACAGACAGGTGTTACCGATAATGCTGGCTTCGTGGCTGCGGAAGGCAGAACCGACCGGCGGACGTACTGCCAGCAGGCCACCGGCCATACCTTTACCCACGTAGTCGTTCGCATCGCCGGTCAGGAACAGCTCTACGCCGCCGGCATTCCACACGCCGAAGCTCTGGCCTGCAGTACCGCTAAAGTGCGCGCGGATAGGATCGGCCGCCAGGCCCTGGTCGCCGTGCGATTCGGCAATATAGCCGGACAGCGAAGCGCCCACGGAGCGGTCGGTGTTGCGAATATCAAACCAGAAAGTCTTGCTCTGGCGGTCGTCAACAAACGGTTTTGCCTGCTGGAGCAGCTGCGCATTGAGCACCCCGTTATCAAACGGCGGGTTATGCTCGGTGCAGTGCACGGCTTTACCCGGATGCGGCTGTGCGGTTTCCAGCAGTTTCGACAGCTCAAGTTTCTGCTGTTTGGCAGTGAAGCCTTCCAGCTCTTTGAGCAGGTCGGTACGGCCAATCAGATCCACCAGGCGTTTCACGCCAAGCTGGGCCATCAGCTCGCGAGTTTCACGGGCGATAAAGTCAAAGTAGTTGGTCACTTTGAACGGCAGGCCGTGATAGTGGTTCTTACGCAGTTTGTCATCCTGAGTTGCCACGCCCGTTGCGCAGTTGTTCAGGTGGCAGATACGCAGGTATTTACAGCCCAACGCAACCATGGGGCCGGTACCGAAACCGAAGCTTTCTGCGCCGAGAATAGCGGCTTTAATGATGTCGAGACCGGTTTTCAGGCCGCCATCCACCTGCAGACGGATCTTATGGCGCAGACCGTTAGCCACCAGCGCCTGCTGGGTTTCCACCAGGCCCAGCTCCCACGGACAGCCCGCGTATTTCACGGAGCTTAGCGGGCTGGCACCGGTGCCGCCGTCATAGCCAGCGATGGTGATCAGATCCGCATAGGCTTTTGCCACGCCGGTGGCGATGGTGCCAACGCCAGGCTCAGAAACCAGCTTCACGGAGATCATCGCCTTCGGATTGACCTGTTTCAGGTCGAAAATCAGCTGCGCCAAATCCTCGATAGAGTAGATATCGTGGTGGGGCGGCGGGGAGATCAGCGTAACGCCCGGCACCGAGTAGCGCAGTTTAGCGATATACGGCGTCACCTTATCACCCGGTAACTGGCCGCCTTCGCCCGGCTTCGCGCCCTGAGCCACTTTAATCTGAATCACATCGGCGTTGACCAGATAAGCAGGCGTAACGCCAAAGCGACCGGATGCCACCTGCTTGATACGGGACACTTTATTGGTGCCGTAACGCGCAGGATCTTCACCGCCTTCGCCGGAGTTAGAGTTGCCGCCGATGCTGTTCATGGCTTCAGCCAGCGCTTCATGGGCTTCCGGGCTGAGAGCACCGATAGACATGGCCGCGGTATCGAAGCGTTTAAAGAGTTCGGTGGCCGGTTCGACATCATCGATGCTGACTACGTCGCCGTTCGGATTCACGGCCAGCAGGTCACGCAGCGTCGCCGGTGGGCGCTCGTTAACCAGCTTCGCATACTCCTGATAGTCGCTGTACTCGCCGGACTGAACCGCCTGCTGCAGCGTGCGCACGACATCCGGGTTATAGGCGTGATATTCGCCACCGTGGACATACTTGAGCTGACCGCCCTGAGACAGCGGCTTACGCGCCAGCCAGGCACGTTTCGACAGGTTCAGCAGATCCTGCTGGAAGTCGGAGAAGCCCGCGCCGCCGATGCGGCTAACCGCACCCTGGAAGCAGAGGCCGGAGACATCCGCATGCAGACCCACAGCTTCGAACAGCTTCGAACAGCGATAGGAGGCAATGGTCGAGATGCCCATTTTGGACATGATCTTGTACAGACCTTTGTTGATGCCGTTACGGTAGTTCAGCATCACCGTGCGGTAGGCTTTGTCGATCGCATGGGTATCGATAAGCTTCGCCAGGGTTTCATAGGCCAGGTACGGATAAATTGCCGTCGCACCGAAGCCGAGCAGCACGGCGAAGTGGTGCGGATCGCGGGCGCTGGCGGTTTCAACGATGATGTTGGCATCGCAGCGCAGGCTCTTATCGACCAGGCGAGTCTGGATCGCACCCACCGCCATCGGTGCCGGAACCGGCAGGCGATCTTTGGCGATCTGGCGGTCTGACAGCACCAGCAGGACGGTGCCGTCGCGCACCATCTGCTCTGCTTTATCGCACAGCGCTTTGACCGTCTCTTCGAGGCTGCTTTCACGCGGATCGAAGGTGATATCCAGGACGTCGGCGCGATAATGCTCCTCTTCCATGGTGGTCAGCTGTGTGAAGTCAGAGTAGAGCAGAATCGGTGACTTGAAGCTCAGGCGGTGTGCCTGGCCTTCTGCCTCGCAGAAGACGTTCATTTCACGGCCGATGCTGGTCGCCAGCGACATCACGTGGGCTTCGCGCAGCGGATCGATCGGCGGGTTGGTAACCTGCGCGAACTGCTGGCGGAAGTAGTCATAAATAATGCGTGGTTCGCTGGAGAGCACGGCAAACGGGGTATCATCACCCATTGAACCGACGGCTTCCTGGCCGTTTTCACCCAGCACGCGGATGACGGAATCCAGCTCTTCGGCGCTGTAGTTAAACTGCTTCTGGTAGCTGGCAAGCGTATCGTCGTCCATTTCGCGGGTGCCAACCTGCTCATCCGGCAGATCTTCGAACGGTACCAGGCGACGAACGTTTGTCTCCATCCACTCTTTATACGGATGGCGGCTTTTCAGATCGTCATCGGTTTCTGCGGAGTGCAGGATGCGGCCGATACGGGTATCGATAACCATCAGCTCGCCCGGTCCGACGCGGCCTTTTTCGACCACTTCGTCCGGCTGGTAATCCCAGATACCCACTTCGGAGGCACAGGTGATCAGCTTATCCTTGGTAATAACGTAGCGCGCCGGGCGCAGACCGTTACGGTCAAGGTTACAAGCTGCGTAGCGGCCATCTGACATCACGATGCCTGCCGGGCCGTCCCAGGGCTCCATATGCATGGAGTTAAAGTCGAAGAATGCGCGCAGGTCCGGGTCCATATCCGGGTTGTTCTGCCAGGCCGGTGGCACCAGCAGACGCATCGCGCGCACGATATCCATTCCGCCCGCCAGCAGCAGCTCAAGCATATTATCCATTGAGCTGGAGTCGGAGCCGGTTTCGTTAACAAACGGCGCGGCGTTGTGCAGATCGGGGATTAACGGGGTCTGGAATTTATAGGTACGCGCGCGCGCCCACTGACGGTTACCGGTGATGGTGTTGATTTCACCGTTGTGTGCCAGATAGCGGAACGGCTGGGCCAGCGGCCAGCGCGGTACGGTATTGGTGGAGAAGCGCTGGTGGAACAGGCAGATGGCCGATTCCAGACGCAGGTCCGCGAGGTCCAGGTAGAAGCGCGGCAAATCCGCCGGCATACACAGACCTTTATAGATATTCACCAGGTTAGAGAGGCTACAGACGTAGAACTCTTTATCTTCCTGCAGGCGTTTTTCAATACGGCGACGGGCGATAAACAGGCGACGCTCCATATCGCGTGGACGCCAGCCAGCCGGGGCATTAACAAAAATCTGCTCAATGCGCGGCATAGAGGAGAGGGCGATCTCACCCAGCACGCCTTCGTTGGTCGGCACATCGCGCCAGCCAACAATCGACAACGTTTCACGCTGCAGTTCTTCTTCCACGACGCGACGTGCGGCTGAGGCCAGCTCACCGTCTTTATTCAGGAAGATCATCCCGACCGCGTAGTTTTTCGCTAAACGCCAGCCGCGCTCTTCGGCAACGATGCGAAAAAAACGATCCGGTTTTTGCAGCAGCAGGCCACAACCGTCACCGGTTTTACCGTCGGCGAGGATTGCACCACGGTGCTGCATTCGGGCCAGTGCGTGTATAGCGGTACGCACTACCTTGTGGCTAGGTTCGCCTTCTATGTGGGCGATCAGGCCGAAACCACAGTTATCCTTCTCAAGGGATTTATCGTACAACATATCAGTGAACCTCCCCAGGCTCTACGGGACACCCTCAAACCTGGCGAGCGGGCACAGAAAGGGCTTGGCGACGGGGTCTGGCGTTTCATACGCCTGCCTCGCATTCGCCCTCTTTCTATCCTTTTCGCGTGGTCAAACAAGTATTGAGGACTTGCTTAAGAGGGAATCTTAATTACTGCATAAATATGATGAACAGAGTGTTCATCCAGAAAGCTTCCAGCGGATTTCCAACTTATCGGGAATCGGCACACAGGTCAAATGGCAATCTTATTTATGCAAAAATGGTCTAAATGTCATTTAACCAAATGATATCAATGGATATTTTCAATATTTTACATTGCAGAATTGCTACAACGGTCGGTATAAGAGTGTGATCTGTCTCACTATAGAAAAGCGCTGTTATTAATGCACTCTTCTTGCTGCGTCGCTATTGGCAATATTTAATGCTGCAAAGTCGATGTGGCTTGATTGAAGACACTGTTTTTATCCGGGGCGGCCGATTGGCAAAAAAAGGCATCAGCCATAAGGAAAAGTAATCAGCCTTAGGGTGAATGAAATTGCGGTAATCTTGATTTTTTATTCAATAGGTAAGCACCTCCCCGTGCGATTGATCCAGGTCATCGCTGAAGAGGGCTAAAAATGGCAGGCTTTACCCCTTTCTCAGGGGCGGTCTATCAGATTATGCAGTTACAGAAATTAGTCAATATGTTTGGTGGGGATCTTCTGCGTCGCTACGGGCAAAAAGTCCATAAGCTGACGCTGCATGGCGGGTTTAGCTGTCCTAACCGCGATGGCACCATCGGGCGCGGCGGCTGCACTTTCTGTAATGTGGCCTCTTTTGCCGATGAGGCGCAGCAGCACCGTTCGATTGCCGAACAGCTCACGCATCAGGCGGAACTGGTGAACCGTGCCAGACGTTATCTGGCCTATTTCCAGGCCTATACCAGTACCTGGGCTGAAGTGCAGGTGCTGCGTTCCATGTACCAGCAGGCGGTGACCCAGGCGAGCATTGTCGGTCTCTGCGTGGGCACCCGGCCCGACTGCGTGCCGGAGGCGGTGCTGGATCTCCTCAGTGAATATCACGATCGCGGCTATGAGGTCTGGCTCGAACTGGGGCTGCAAACCGCCCACGATAAAACTCTGCACCGTATTAACCGCGGCCACGACTTTGCCTGCTATCAGCAGACCACCAGGCTGGCGCGTGAGCGCGGTCTGAAGGTGTGCAGCCATCTGATTGTCGGTTTGCCTGGAGAAGGGCAACAGGCCTGCCTGGAGACGCTGGAGCGGGTGGTGGAGACGGGCGTGGACGGCATTAAGCTGCATCCGCTGCATATCGTTACCGGCAGCACGATGGCGAAAGCCTGGCAGGCAGGCCGACTCAACGGCATTGAGCTTGACGAGTACACCGTTACGGCCGGGGAGATGATCCGCCATACGCCGCCGGAGATTATTTTCCACCGTATTTCCGCCAGCGCCCGTCGCCCGACGCTTCTGGCTCCGCTGTGGTGCGAAAACCGCTGGACCGGCATGGTTGAGCTGGATCGCTATCTTAACGCGCACGGCGTGCAGGGTTCCGCGCTGGGCACGCCCTGGATTAACCCCGCCGTTTAACCTGCTCCGCATTTTTTACGCAATCTTCAACGCCTTGCCAGGAATTGAGTATGATGGTGCGACGTTGTCTGAAGGAATCCTCTATGAAGCAAATCCGTTTACTGGCGCAATACTACGTCGACCTGATGATGAAGCTCGGGCTGGTGCGCTTTTCGCTGCTGCTGGCGCTGGCGCTGGTAGTGCTGGCGATTGTCGTGCAGATGGCCGTCACTATGGTGCTGCACGGTCAGGTGGAAAGTATTGATGTGATTCGCTCCATCTTTTTTGGCCTGCTGATTACGCCGTGGGCGGTCTATTTCTTATCGGTGGTGGTGGAGCAACTGGAGGAGTCCCGGCAGCGTCTGTCGAGGCTGGTTGAGAAGCTGGAGGAGATGCGCGAGCGCGACCTGAAGCTTAACGTCCAGCTGAAAGACAATATCGCCAGGCTAAACCAGGAAATCGCCGACCGTGAAAAAGCGGAAACCGAACGCCAGGCGACCTTCCAGCAGTTGAAGATCGAGATGAAAGAGCGTGAAGAGACGCAAATCCAGCTGGAGCAGCAGTCCTCCTTCCTGCGTTCCTTCCTCGATGCCTCGCCGGACCTGGTGTTCTATCGCAATGAAGATAAAGAGTTCTCCGGCTGTAACCGGGCGATGGAGCTGCTGACCGGCAAGAGTGAAAAACAGCTGATTCGCCTTAAGCCGCAGGATGTCTACTCGGAGGAAGCGGCGGAAAAAGTGATTGAGACGGATGAAAAAGTCTTCCGTCACAACGTCTCTCTGACCTATGAGCAGTGGCTGGACTACCCGGACGGACGCAAAGCCTGCTTTGAAATCCGCAAAGTGCCCTATTACGACCGGGTGGGCAAACGTCACGGCCTGATGGGCTTTGGCCGCGATATTACCGAGCGTAAGCGCTATCAGGATGCTCTTGAGCGCGCCAGCCGTGACAAGACCACCTTTATCTCCACCATCAGCCACGAGCTGCGTACCCCGCTGAACGGCATCGTGGGCCTGAGCCGGATCCTGCTGGATACGGAGCTGACGGGCGAGCAGGAAAAGTACCTGAAAACGATCCACGTTTCGGCGGTAACGCTGGGCCATATCTTCAACGATATTATCGATATGGACAAGATGGAGCGCCGCAAGGTACAGCTGGATAACCAGCCGCTCGATTTCACCAGTTTCCTTGCCGATCTGGAAAACCTTTCCGGCCTGCAGGCGCAGCAGAAAGGCCTGCGCTTCGTGCTGGAGCCGTCGCTGCCGCTGCCACATAAGGTGGTCACCGACGGTACCCGACTGCGGCAGATCCTGTGGAACCTGATTAGCAACGCGATGAAATTTACCCAGCAGGGTCAGGTGACCGTACGCGTGGGCTTCGAGGCGGACGACACGCTGCGCTTCGAGGTGGCGGATTCCGGGATCGGTATTCCTCAGGATGAGCAGGACAAGATTTTTGCCATGTACTATCAGGTGAAAGACAGCCACGGCGGTAAACCGGCGACCGGGACCGGCATCGGCCTGGCGGTATCGCGGCGGCTGGCGAAAAATATGGGCGGCGATATTACCGTTGTCAGTCAGCCGGGTGAAGGCTCGACCTTTGTCCTGACGGTGCATGCACCGGCGGTGGCGGAAGAGGTGGAGGATGCGTTTGAAGACGACGATATGCCGCTGCCTGCCCTGCATGTGCTGCTGGTTGAAGATATTGAGCTGAACGTGATCGTTGCCCGCTCGGTGCTGGAGAAACTGGGCTGCAGCGTCGACGTCGCCATGACCGGCACGGCCGCGCTGGAGATGTTTGAGCCGGGCGAATATGACCTGCTGCTGCTGGATATTCAGCTGCCGGATATGACCGGCCTCGATATCTCCCGCACCCTGACCCGGCTCTATACCCGCGATACGCTGCCGCCGCTGGTGGCCCTGACCGCCAACGTGCTGAAAGATAAACAAGAGTATCTGGATGCCGGTATGGATGATGTTCTGAGCAAACCGCTGGCGGTCCCGGCATTAACTGCCATGATTAAAAAGTTCTGGGATACCCAACAGGAAAAGGAAGAGAGCGTGACAAACGTGGACAACAGTAAATCGCAGGCGCTGCTGGATATCGCCATGCTTGAGCAGTATCTCGATCTGGTCGGGCCGAAGCTGATTAACGACGGGCTGGCGGTCTTTGAGAAGATGATGCCGGGCTATCTTAGCGTGCTCGAATCAAATCTTACTGCCCGGGACCAGAAAAGAGTGGTCGAAGAGGGGCATAAGATTAAAGGTGCCGCCGGGTCTATCGGTCTGCGTCATCTGCAGCAGCTGGGGCAACAAATTCAGTCTCCTGACCTGCCTGCCTGGTGGGATAACGTGGGCGACTGGGTGGAAGAGATGAAGCAGGAGTGGCAGAACGATGTCGCGGTGCTCAAGGCCTGGGTGGCAAACGCTGAAAAAAAATGACCCCGGATTAACCGGGGTGCGCGAATACTGCGCCAACACCAGGGAAATCGAGGCTGCGCGAGATTCTTGGGATAGTTATGATTTAAGAACGCAACCAGAGAAAGTGGATTGCACGCACATAAGATAGCAAATATTAAATACTTTGTTACATGAATCAGTAAAATGTGTGAAGCATAGCGATTAAATCAGATTTATTAATTATGTCCGTGCGGCGTGAAAAAGGAAGAGCAGAATGAAAAAAATTGGCGTAGTGCTCAGTGGTTGCGGGGTCTATGACGGTGCTGAAATTCATGAGGCGGTGATTACGCTTCTGGCGATCGCTCGCTCAGATGCCCAGGCCATCTGCTTTGCACCGGATAAAACACAAGCAGATGTTATCAATCACCTTACCGGCGAACCGATGGCCGAGAGCCGTAATGTGCTGCTTGAAGCGGCACGACTCACTCGCGGTCAGATACAACCGCTGGCTGAGGCACAGGCTGAATCGCTGGATGCGCTGATCGTGCCTGGCGGCTTTGGTGCGGCAAAGAATTTAAGCAACTTTGCCACACAGGGCGCGGAGTGTCTGGTCGATGACGATCTGCGTTCGCTGGCCCTGGCGATGCATCAGGCAGGAAAACCGCTGGGCTTTATGTGTATTGCGCCCGCCATGCTGCCCAAAATTTTCGACTTCCCGCTGCGGATCACTATCGGTACCGATGTCGATACCGGCGAAGTGCTGGAGGCGATGGGTGCGGAACACGTGCCCTGTCCAGTGGATGATATTGTGGTCGACGAGGAGAATAAAATCGTGACCACGCCGGCCTATATGCTGGCGCAGGATATTGCCGAAGCGGCGACCGGCATTGAGAAACTGGTCTCCCGCGTGCTGGTCCTCGCTGAATGAGCCGAGGGCGTTTCCCGCTGTGGCGTTGGATCAAACGGCTACTGCTGCGGATCGCACTGATCTTCGCCCTGTTCTGGGGCGGCGGTATCGCGCTATTCAGCGTGGTGCCGGTTCCGTTTTCTGCGGTAATGGTCGAACGTCAGCTGAGCAGCTGGCTGCAGGGCGATTTTCGCTGGGTGGCCAATTCAAGCTGGGTCAGCATGGAGGATATTTCTCCCTCGATGGGGCTGGCGGTGATTGCCGCAGAAGATCAGAAATTCCCTCAGCACTGGGGTTTTGACGTGGCGGCGATTGAAAAAGCGTTGGCCCACAACGAACGCAATGAACGGCGTATTCGCGGCGCCTCCACGCTCTCTCAGCAGACGGCAAAAAACCTGTTTCTATGGGACGGGCGCAGCTGGCTGCGCAAAGGGCTGGAAGCGGGATTAACGCTGGGCATCGAAACCGTGTGGAGTAAGCGGCGGATCCTGACGGTCTATCTGAATATCGCCGAGTTTGGCGACGGTGTGTATGGCGTGGAAGAAGCATCGCAGCGTTATTTTGGCAAGTCGGCCAGTCGGCTGACCGCTTCGGACGCGGCGCTGCTGGCTGCCGTGCTGCCCAACCCTATTCGCTTTAAAGCGGCGGCGCCGTCAGGCTATGTCCGCAGCCGTCAGGCGTGGATCCTGCGCCAGATGCGGCAGCTCGGCGGGGAAGGGTTTATGCGGGAGCATGCGTTGCATCCGTAGACGGGGAAGCCGTCAAATCCTGGCTTACCGGGTTCACATTTTCCCTCAAAAATTGACCATTATTGTTTCAACAGGCGCATGATAGCCTTGTATCAGGAGGATTTTTAATCACCAGGGAAGAATCATGTACCATAGTGACTTGATCATCGACGGTATTCAGGCCGATAAACTGATGGCACTTCAGCTTGAAAAAGTGCTTTCAGGCGTAAAGAATCAGGTAGTTGAACAAGCCAGCAAGATGGGCGACGGTGCAACTCGCTTGTTATATTACACATCTTGTTTCACGGACAATTATCAGGATGTCTGTGCAAAACTTAAAGAACAAGACCTTCGCTTCCTTGAGGGGGTCGTGGAGCTGGTAAAAAATCGCGACATTATATACAGAATGATCCACATCTATTTTGAAGAGATTTTTAGATTCAAAACGCGAGAACAGATTGAAGCGATTAAATCAAGGTTACTAAAAGCAGGCATAGTTATCTCTGCCAGTGCGTTAAATAATCAGGCTTTTGTTATTGGAATAACAACGACTGTTTGTCTCGGTATCAGTTTTAATTCTTCAATAGTCAAATGGGCAGGTAAAGCCACGACGCTCGCTGTGACCGGTATTGGATTATATGGCGTAGTGCAGCGTGCTGCAGAAAGCTCGGAGCGGCTGAAGCTGCTGGCCCCCATGTATTACCATGCGCTGTACGTGCAAAAACTCGATATGATGTATTTTCTTGTTGAGCCCGTGTTTATGAAAGCTCGTGCATTCGAGCACGACATTGTCAGCACAATAATAAACATGGTGAAGTAGATATGTTGAAATTCCTGAAACAGTGGTTAAGCGCTCAGGCTTCCTATTTTTTTTGGGGCTATGTCCCACTTATTTTTATTGTTGGTTTCGGAGCCTTCGCTGTAACGTATTTTAGGCCTTATGCGCTTCAGGCAACGGGTGTTTTTATAATCCTGACCTTTGCTTTTGTTATCTGGTTTAATCGACCTCGTTAACTTTATAAGGATATTATATATGTCAACGCCTGCTCATTTATGGCTAACAGATGAAAACGATGCGCCTCTTTTCGGCGGATGCCTGATGCCAACGCGCCTCGGCTCGATAGAAATGCGCACATTAACGCATAACGTCACTATTCCTGTTGATGCATACCGCGGAAAACTGACCGGCACAAGGGTCCACACTCCGATAGTGTTTCAGAAGGAGTTTGACCGAACAACACCGCTGTTGTTTCGTGCGCTGTGCCAGGGCAGAACGTTAAAATCAGCCACAATCAGAATGTATCGAATCACAGAAGCGGGAATTGAAACGGAATACTTTAATATTGTGCTCGAAAACGTAAAAATCACCAGCATTACCCCATCTCTTGTACCAACCGGCATGACGGGAACCCACCTGGAAAACATTGAGATGCGCTATGAAACGATAACCTGGAAGTACGTTGACGGAAATATCCAGTTTAAAGATGGCTGGAACGAGATGATGACAGCTTAAAGCCATTCGGAGACGCAACTAATCTTCATCAAACCCGGCGTTGAACAGCGCGATCACCGCAGCGAGCGCTTCGACTTCCTGCGGGCCTGTCGCCTCAACTTCGATTTGCCGACCTTTGGCGGAGTCCAGCATCAGCAGGGCAATCACGCTGCTGGCTTCCGCTTCGGTACCTTCGTCGTTGCGCAGCAGCACTTCGGCATCAAACTCCTGCATCAGCTCAAATAACTTCATCGCCGGGCGAGCGTGCATGCCCAGGCGGTTAGTGATCTCTACGGTCTGTTTGACGGTCATGCTTTACGTTTTTCCAGCGTGCGATGGCGGGACTGCACATTCTTGCCGCGTGAACGGAAGTAATCCGCCAGCTGCTCAGCAATGTACACCGAACGGTGTTTACCACCGGTACAGCCAATGGCGACCGTCAGATAGCTACGGTTGTTGGTTTCCAGCATCGGCAACCAGAGTTCAAGATAGCTGCGGGTCTGGTAGATAAAGTTGTGCACTTCCGTATGGCGGTCAAGGAAGGCTGCAACGGGTTTATCCAGACCGGTCATAGGGCGCAATTTCGGATCCCAGTGCGGGTTTGGCAGGAAGCGAACGTCAAAAACGTAGTCGGCATCGATAGGGATACCGTGCTTAAAGCCAAAGGATTCAAACACCATTGTCAGCTCGCGCTCACGCTTGCCCAGCAGGCGAGTACGCAGCATTTCGGCCAGCTCATGGACCGACATTTCTGAGGTATCGACAATCAGATCGGCGCGGGAGCGCAGCGGCTCCAGCAGATCGCTTTCTTTGTCGATAGCGCTCTCCAGAGAGAGGTTTTTGCTGGAGAGCGGGTGCAGGCGACGGGTGTCGCTGTAGCGACGGATCAACGTGTTGCGGTCGGCGTCGAGGAACAGCAGCTGAGGTGAGAACGCGTCGGGCAGGTTTGCCATCGCCTGTTCAAAGATTTCCGGTGACTCCGGCATATTACGCACGTCGATACTGACAGCGGCAGATATCTGGCGCTCGGAGAGGCTATTTGCCAGCGCTGGCAGCAGCACAACGGGCAGGTTATCAACACAGTAAAATCCCATGTCTTCCAGCGCACGCAGGGCGACGGACTTCCCGGATCCTGAGCGTCCACTGACGATCATCAGCACCATCTGTCGTTTCTCCTCACTCCAGCCTGAAGCGACGCTATATCGCCGTTATTCACCTTCACCGCCTTCGGTTTCGGTGATGATTTGATACAGCTCTTCATTGCTCTGCGCCGCACGCAGGCGACGGCAAATGGTTTTGTCTGCCAGTCGTTTTGCCACCAGGGAGAGCGTATGCAGGTGGGTTTTCGTCTGGTCTGCCGGCACCAGCAGGGCGAACAGCAGATCGACCGGCTGGTTATCGATGGCGTCAAACGCGATCGGCGTTTCCAGCTGGACGAATACGCCCACGGCGCGCAGCGTGTCCTCTTCCAGCTTGCCATGCGGAATGGCGATGCCGTTGCCGATACCGGTACTGCCCATTTTTTCACGGGTCAGTATCGCTTCGAACACCAGCTGCGAGGGCAGGCCAAGCTGTTTAGCGGCCAGTTCACTGATAATTTCCAGCGCGCGTTTTTTGCTCTGGCAGTGAACGCCACTGCGGGTACATTCCTGGTTAAGGACATTACTCAGTTGTAGAGTCGAATCGTTGTTCATCATAATTTCACCTGGGCGTTTCCGGTAAGCAGGTACCAGCGGTTGCTGGCGGCCCGCCTACCGGCGAACGCCCGGACAATTTAGTGTTGTTTCAGTTTATCTTTATGTTTAGTTAACTGCCGCGCCAGCTTATCAATTAAGCCGTCGATGGCGGCGTACATATCTTGCCCTTCCGCACTGGCGTGAATCTCGCCCCCGTTAACGTGCAGGGTGGCGTCCGAGGAATGTGTCACTTTCTCCACTTTCAACACAATGTAGACCTGATTGATCCGGTCAAAGTACTGTTCCAGCTTAGCGAATTTTGCCTGAATAAACTCGCGCATGGCGTCAGTAATTTCGACATTGTGTCCAGTGATGTTGAGCTGCATAGTGTCTTCCTTATCGGTTGTGTCAGACCAGTTGTTTACGCTGGTTTGACGGCGGAATGGATAAAGACTCTCGGTACTTTGCAACAGTACGGCGTGCCACCATGATACCTTGTTCCGACAGCATGGAGGTTAACTTACTGTCACTCAGTGGTTTCGCTGGGTTCTCCGCAGCAACTAATTTCTTCACCAGCGCACGGATGGCCGTCGACGAGGCTTCGCCACCGCCTTCGGTGCTCACATGACTGGAGAAGAAATATTTAAGCTCAAAAATGCCTCGTGGGCTATGCAGATACTTCTGTGTTGTCACACGTGAAATGGTCGATTCGTGCATCTCGACGGCCTGCGCAATATCTGCAAGCACCATCGGTTTCATAAATTCTTCGCCCTGCTCGAAAAAGGCCTGCTGCTGTTCGACGATGCAGCGGCTGACGCGTAGAAGCGTATCGTTGCGGCTTTCCAGGCTCTTGATCAGCCACTTCGCATCCTGCAGATTGCTGCGGATAAACTGGCTGTCCGCCTCGTTGCGGGCGCTACCGCCCATTGCCGCATAGTGCTGATTGATCTGCAGGCGCGGCAGGCTGTCGGAGTTCAGCTCAACCACCCAGCGTGCGCCGTGCTTGCGCACCAGCACATCGGGGATGACATATTCGGGTTCGCTGGTCTGGATCGACTGTCCCGGGCGCGGATCCAGTGACTGGATCAGCTGCACCGCTTCTTTCAGGATATCTTCTTTCAGACGGGTGACACGCATCAGGGAGCGGAAATCGTGGTTGGCCAGCAGATCGAGGTGATCGCTGATGATCGTCCGCGCTTCGTCGAGCCGCGGCGTCTCTCTGGCAAACTGGGAAAGCTGGATCAGCAGGCAGTCGCGCAGATCTTTTGCCGCGACGCCGACCGGATCAAAACGCTGAACGCGTTTAAGTACCGCTTCGACCTCATCCATGCCGATCTCATCGTTGCCGAGACTGTCGAGGATATCCTGCAGGGAAACGGTGAGATAGCCGGTGTCATCCACGGCATCCACAATCGACGTGGCGATAGCGCGGTCGGTTTCAGAAAAGGGAGTGAGCTCCAGCTGCCACATCAGGTAATCCTGCAGCGACTGGGTGGTTTCGCCCTGATAGACCGGCAGCTCATCGTCCTGGTAGTCGACGCTGTTCCCGGACGGCGTACCCGCGGTGTAGATTTCGTCCCAGCTGGCGTCGAGCGGCAGCTCTTCCGGCATCTCTTTTTGCTCAAGCGCATCGGCGGTGTCCAGGGTTTCGCTGTCCTGGGTTTCCTGGGTGTCCACTTCTTCGTGAAGATCGGTTTGCTCAAGCAGGGGATTGCTGTCCAGCGCCTGCTGTAATTCCTGCTGTAGCTCCAGCGTTGACAGCTGCAGCAGACGAATCGCCTGCTGCAGCTGCGGCGTCATTGCCAGCTGTTGGCTCAGTCTTAGTTGCAAACCTTGCTTCATATTCAGAGCGATACTCTCCGGTGTTTTGAGCGACCCGTTATACGTAACCTGCGCTATTCAGGGGATATATTCTTTCCGGCATGTTTGCACAGAAGCCCCAAAATAGACAGGGCAAAGGCCGTTTTCCTTTACCCTATCAGAGTCTGAAGTCTTCCCCAAGATACACACGCTTAACGTGTTCGTCTTCCAGGATCTCTCCCGGCGTGCCGTGGGCGATCAGGTGTCCCTGGCTGACGATGTAGGCGCGTTCGCACACGGCCAGCGTCTCGCGGACGTTATGGTCGGTGATCAGCACGCCGAGGCCGCTGTCGCGCAGGTGCTCGATAATACGTTTGATATCGATAACCGAAATCGGGTCAACGCCGGCGAACGGCTCATCGAGGAGGATAAATTTCGGGTTGGCGGCCAGCGCACGGGCGATTTCAACGCGGCGACGTTCACCACCGGAAAGCGCCTGGCCCAGGCTGTCGCGCAGGTGTTCAATATGAAACTCAGCCATCAGCTCGTTAGCACGATCTTCGCGCTGCTCGCTGCTCAGATCGTCGCGGATCTGCAGGACCGCCATCAGGTTATCGTAAACGCTCAGACGACGGAAAATAGAGGCTTCCTGAGGCAGATAGCCGATCCCACGACGCGCACGGGCGTGCAGCGGCAGCAGGCTGATATCTTCATCATCGATGATGATATTACCGGCATCGCGGGGCACGATCCCCACCACCATGTAAAACGTGGTGGTTTTACCCGCGCCGTTAGGCCCGAGGAGGCCCACAATTTCGCCGGAATTAACGGTCAGACTGACGTCTTCCACCACGCGGCGGCCTTTATAGGCCTTGGCAAGGTTTTTTGCAGTTAATGTAGCCATAGCGGATCAGTTACTCTTGTTTTGCGCCGGTGCCGGAGTTGTACCTTTGTCCTGCAGCTGCGACGGCACCAGTACGGTGGTGACGCGTTTACCCTTGTCGCTAAACGCCTGCATTTTTTGCTCTTTCACCAGATAGGTGATCTTGTCGCCTTTGATATTGCTGTCGACCTGCTCAAGGTAAGCGTCGCCGGTCAGCACGACAAAATCATTCTGTAATTCATAGCGCATATGCGCCGCATGCCCTTTAACGGGTTTACCGTTATCCTGCATCTGATAGAAGGTTGCCGGTTTACCGTAACCGTCGATCACTTCTTTACCCTGCTCTCCGCCCGGACGGGTCACGACGACCTTATCGGCGTTGATCTTAATACTGCCCTGGGTCATCACCACATTGCCGGTGAAGGTCACCACATTGCCCTGCATATCCAGCGACTGCTGATCGGATTCAATGTGAATCGGCTGATCGGTATCGCCCGTCAGCGCCAGCGCGGGAAGGCTGGCGGCCAGCAACGCACCGGCAATAGCGAGATTAAGGCTGAGTTTGTTTGTTCTGAATTTCATAGGAGGTTTTAACCTTTTCAATCAGCTCTGCGTTTTTGCTGCGTAAGTTCCCGCGCATTTTCAGGCCGCTGGAATTAAATGTTGTTCCGTACAGGGTCACCATGTCATCGGAGGAGACATCCTGGGTAATCAGATTAACCTGGGCATTATCGGTGGTGATCCTGCGCAGCTGTGAGTCAGCTGTCAGGGCCAGAATTTCAACGTTACCGTAAAGATACAGCATGCGGTCATCCGTCAGTTTGGCTTTATCTGACTTAATCGACCACTCCGGCGTCTTATTTTTGTCGTAGGTCGTCAGCACCGGCTGGGTGAACCATGACAGCGATTGCTCGGAGTAATACTCCACGTTGCGGGCGATCAGCCGATAATTCAACGCGCCTTCCGGGCTGTAGACCAGCGTATGGGTGCGCTCGCTTCGATAGTTCGGCGCGCTGGCATCCGGCGCCGCCTGCTCCGGTTCATCCTGGCTGACCAGGTTAACGCCGATGAGCACCAGGGCGGCCAGCGACAGCAGAATAATAATCCAGCGTCTGGTTTTACTCATATTGATTGCCCTTTGGCCTCATCCAGCTTCCCCTGCGCCAGCAGTAACAAATCACAGACTTCGCGTACCGCTCCGCGTCCACCGTTAATCCGGGTAACGTAATCCGCGCGCGGCGGCAACAGCGGGTGGGCGTCCGCAACGGCGATGCTCAGCCCGACTTTGGCCATGACCGGCCAGTCGATCAAATCGTCCCCGACGTAGGCGACATCCTGCGGGGCGACGGCAAGCTTCGACAGCAGATCGTCAAATGCGACAAGTTTATCAGATTGTCCCTGATAAAGATGGGTAATGCCGAGCGTGGCGCAGCGATCTTCGACCAGCTTCGCTTTTCGCCCGGTGATAATGGCGACCTCAATACCTGATGTCAGCGCGCAGCGGATACCGTAGCCATCGCGAACGTTAAAGGCTTTTAGCTCTTCGCCATTGTTGCCCATATAGATAAGGCCGTCGGACAACACGCCGTCTACGTCGAGGATCAGCAGGCGGATGTTCTGCGCCCTGGCCATGACCTGGGTGCTTACCGGCCCGTAGCAGGTTGCTACGGGCGACTCAGCATTACTCATTCTTCTATCCTTATTACACGACGCCTGCGCGCAGCAGATCATGCATATGTACCACACCCAGCAACTGGTCGCCATCGGCAACCATTACGCAGGTAATATGGCGGGACTGCATCAGATTCAACGCGTCGACCGCCAGGATCCCCGGACGAATACGAATACCGCCCGGCGTCATGACTTCAGCAATGCTGAGGTCCCGCATATCAACACCCATATCAAACACCCGGCGCAGGTCACCGTCGGTAAAGATGCCGTCGATCTTCAGCAGATCGTCGCAGATAACGGTCATCCCCAGATTCTTACGCGTAATCTCCAGCAGAGCATCGCGCAGGGAGGCGTCTTTGCTGACGCGGGGAATATCGCTGCCGGTATGCATAATATCGTTCACCCGCAGCAGCAGCTTCCTGCCCAGCGCCCCGCCGGGATGAGAAAGTGCGAAATCTTCTGCCGTAAAGCCGCGGGCCTTCAGCAGGGCAACCGCGAGGGCATCGCCCATCACCAGCGTCGCCGTGGTGCTGGAGGTCGGTGCCAGACCCAGCGGGCAAGCTTCCTGAGGCACTTTGACGCATAAATGAATATCCGCCGCCCGTCCCATGGTGCTTTCCGGGCGGCTGGTGATGCAAATTAACGGCACCTGCAGGCGCTTGAGCACCGGGATCAGGGCCTGAATTTCGTTAGACTCGCCGGAGTTCGAAAGGGCAATCACCACATCCTGAGGGGAAACCATACCGAGATCGCCGTGAGCGGCTTCCCCAGGATGAACGAAGAAAGAAGAGGTGCCCGTGCTGGCAAAGGTGGCAGCCATCTTGCGGCCAATATGCCCCGATTTGCCCATTCCCATCACCACGACTTTGCCGGTGCAGTAAAAAAGCTTCTCGCAGGCGCGGCTAAAGTCTTCATTAATGTACTGATCGAGCTGGGCCAGACCTTCACGTTCAATCTCCAGGACGTCGATTCCTGCCTGCTGAAAGTCAAAACCCGGTGGCAAATCTATGTGCGACATAATGGTTTCCGATTAGTCAACGAAAAGCGGCGACAGCCAGTACAGCATCGCCAGCCACAAAACAAAGGCGCCGATTAACAGTGCACCCGCGCCTTTTCCTGGTTGACGATGGCGGCCCCAGCACAGCAGCGCAAACACCACGCTCGCGGCCAGCATCACGCCATAGTCACGGCTAAACGCCAGTGGATTAAAGGCGCCGGGCGCAATCAGCGCAGGCAGACCCATCACGATGGCGATATTGAAAATATTGGCGCCAATGATATTACCAATCGCAATATCATCTTCACCCTTCCGTGCGCCCGCGATAGCCGTTGCCAGTTCAGGCAGGCTGGTGCCGAGGGCAATCACCGTAAGGCCAATGGTTAACTCACTGATAGCAAAGTAGTTACCCAGCACGGTGGCGTTATCCACCACCATCCGCGTGGCCATCGGCATAATAATCAGCGCGACGCCGAGCCACAGAAAGGCCACCGGCAGCGAGCCTTCCCGCGGCAGTTCCGCGACCTGTTCACGCGTCAGACTGTCGTTGCCCTGTTTTTCCGCGATCCGGGCGATTTTAACAATGAACAGCAGCCACAGCACGGCCAGCGCAAGCAGGAATACGCCGTTGAGGCGCGTGAGCTGGCCATCATACAGCACCGCGCCCGCCACGAGACTCACGAACAACATTAGCGGCAGTTCGCGGCGCAGAATATCAGAATGCACGGTAAAGGAGTGCAGCAGCGCCGATAAACCGAGGATCAGCAGGATATTAATAATGTTAGAGCCGATTGCGGTACCGATAGCGAGATCGATCTGACCGTGCAGCGATGCCGTGACCGAAACGATGATCTCCGGTAGCGAGGTTCCCACGCTAACGACCGTCATGCCGATGATCAGCGGAGGTATGCCCAGCGAGCGGCAGAGAATGGAGGCAGCGAACACCAGACGATCGGCACTGTAGACCACCAGGAGCAAACCAATAATTAACAGAGCCGTCGCTAAAAGCATGTAAAGTCCTTTCTTCAGGTATACTCGTCGGTCCGCGATCCAAATCCGCTGGCGGTGCATACGGGCGCAACGATAGCGTAATTTTGACTTTATGCGCTCAAAAAGTAAAACAAATGCCAGCTTTCGCTAACCGTTACCGGTAAGTTTCTGTAAAAATGTTGGGTTTGTGGCGAAATAACGCGCCATGCTTAAGTAAACCGGCTTCTAAAAGGGATGAATCCATGAGCCAGACAGAGGCGAATTTAGTTGATATCCAGGGCGTCAGCTTTTCACGCGGCGGCCGGCCTATCTTCGATAATATTTCTCTGACGGTTCCCCGGGGCAAGATCACCGCGATCATGGGGCCATCAGGAATTGGTAAAACCACGCTGCTGCGTCTGATTGGCGGCCAGCTTCCCCCGGATGCCGGTGAGATTCTGTTTGACGGTGAAAACGTGCCGAAGATGTCGCGCTCCCGTCTTTTTACCGTGCGAAAACGCATGAGTATGCTGTTCCAGTCCGGCGCGCTGTTTACTGACATGAATGTGTTTGAAAACGTGGCCTACCCGCTGCGTGAGCATACGAATCTGCCGGAGGCGCTGCTTAAAAGCACAGTAATGATGAAGCTGGAAGCGGTGGGTCTCCGTGGCGCTGCGAAGCTGATGCCGTCAGAACTCTCCGGTGGTATGGCCCGTCGTGCCGCGCTGGCGAGAGCGATCGCGCTGGAGCCGGATCTGATCATGTTTGACGAGCCTTTTGTCGGCCAGGATCCTATTACGATGGGCGTGCTGGTGAAGCTGATCTCCGAGCTTAACAGCGCGCTGGGCGTGACCTGCGTCGTGGTCTCACATGACGTGCCGGAAGTGCTGAGCATTGCTGATTACGCCTATATTGTGGCCGATAAAAAAATTGTCGCTCAGGGTAGCGCCAGAGCCCTGCAGGATAATACCGATCCGCAGGTGCGGCAGTTCCTTGACGGGATCGCCGACGGCCCGGTGCCGTTCCGCTATCCGGCTGGCGACTATCAACACGACTTACTAGGAACAGGGAGTTAAGCCGCTCATGCTGCTAAATGCGCTGGCGGCGCTTGGACGTCGCGGAATTAAGACCATCGCGAAATTCGGGCGCGCCGGGTTGATGTTATTTAATGCTCTGGTGGGCAAGCCGGAATTTCGTAAGCACGCGCCGTTGCTGGTACAGCAACTCTACAACGTCGGCGTGCTGTCGATGGTGATTGTGCTGGTTTCCGGGCTGTTTATCGGCATGGTGCTTGGGCTGCAGGGCTATCTGGTGTTGACCACCTACGGGGCCGAAAGCAGTCTGGGTATGCTGGTGGCGCTGTCGCTGCTGCGCGAGCTGGGACCGGTGGTGGCCGCGCTGCTGTTTGCCGGGCGTGCCGGGTCGGCGCTGACCGCTGAAATTGGCCTGATGCGCGCCACCGAGCAGCTCTCCAGCATGGAGATGATGGCGGTGGATCCCCTGCGTCGGGTCATTTCGCCGCGCTTCTGGGCCGGGATGATCTCCCTTCCGCTGCTGACGATTCTTTTTGTCGCGGTGGGCGTCTGGGGCGGCTCGCTGGTCGGCGTCAGCTGGAAAGGCATCGACGCCGGTTTCTTCTGGTCGGCAATGCAAGGCGCGGTCGACTGGCGTCTCGATTTAGTTAACTGCTTGATTAAGAGTGTGGTTTTTGCCGTTACGGTAACATGGATTGCGTTATTTAATGGTTACGATGCGATCCCGACTTCCGCCGGGATTAGCCGGGCAACCACACGTACCGTTGTGCACGCATCTCTGGCCGTTCTCGGTCTGGACTTTGTGCTCACTGCATTGATGTTTGGGAATTGAGTTCATGCAAACGAAAAGAAATGAAATCTGGGTCGGGCTTTTTTTAGTTGCAGCGCTGCTGGCCGGTCTGTTTATCTGCCTCAAGGCGGCGAACGTGACCTCAATGCGTACCGAACCGACGTACCGAATTTACGCCACCTTTGACAATATCGGTGGACTGAAAGTGAGCTCGCCGGTACGCATTGGCGGCGTGACCATCGGTCGCGTGGCGGAGATTGCGCTGGATGAGAAAAACTACCTGCCGCGCGTCGCGCTCGATATCGAAGAGCGTTACAACCAAATCCCGGATACCAGCTCGCTGGCGATCCGAACGTCCGGTCTGCTGGGAGAACAGTACCTGGCGCTGAACGTCGGCTTCGACGATCCTGAACTGGGAACGGCAATGCTGAAAGACGGCAGCACCCTGCAGGACACCAAGTCAGCGATGGTGCTGGAGGACCTGATCGGACAATTCCTTTACAACAGTAAAGGGAGCGACAATAAGACTTCTGGCGATGCGCCAGAACCTGCCGCGGGCAATAATGACGCGACGCCGCCTGCGGGCGCGACGCCCTAATTACGGAGAGCATACTCATGTTTAAACGCATCTTAATGATCGCCATGCTGGTCATCGCGCCGCTGTCAGCCGCGACCGCAGCCGATCAGTCCAACCCTTATAAGCTGATGAACGAAGCGGCGCAGAAGACCTTCGATCGTCTTAAAAACGAGCAGTCGCAGATCCGCGCAAACCCGGATTATTTACGCCAGGTTGTCGATCAGGAGCTGCTTCCTTACGTGCAGGTAAAATATGCCGGTGCTCTGGTGCTGGGACGTTACTACAAAGACGCGACCCCGGCGCAGCGCGAAGCCTATTTCACCGCGTTTCGTGAATACCTGAAGCAGGCCTACGGCCAGGCGCTGGCGCTGTACCACGGTCAGACTTATCAGATCGCACCGGAACAGCCGCTGGGTGATGCGACGATCGTACCGATCCGCGTCACTATCATCGATCCGAATGGTCGTCCGCCGGTACGCCTTGATTTCCAGTGGCGTAAAAATACCCAGAGCGGAAACTGGCAGGCTTACGACATGATCGCCGAAGGGGTGAGCATGATCACCACTAAGCAGAACGAGTGGAGCGACCTGCTGCGTACCAAAGGCATTGATGGCCTGACGGAACAGCTGAAGTCTATTTCTCGTCAGTCGATCACCCTGGATCAGCAGAAATAATGCCGATGCAGCTTAACTGGACGCGTGACGGCGAACGGCTGGCCCTGCAGGGGGAACTGGATCAGGACACCCTGAACGGCCTCTGGGACGTACGGGAGCAGGCGATACAGGGCGTATCGGTCATCGACCTGAGCGAGGTATCACGCGTTGATACCGCCGGTCTGGCGCTGCTGATCCATCTTGCCGATCGGGCGAAACAGCTGGGACAGACGGTGCGTCTTGAGAGCGCCAGCGAAAATCTGCGTACGCTGGCGCAGCTTTACAATCTGCCCGATGGGCTATTGCCCGGCGCGAATTAACGATTTCAGTCGTTTACTGTTAATGGCCTCATCGATTTATGCGGTGGGGCTTTTTGCTTATTTCAGACCGCGCCACTTTCCTCTAAGATGTGGGGCTGTTTTCACTACCAGACGAATAATGTAACGCCCATGGAAAATCAAGAAATTCAGACCGTGCTGATGAACGCACTCTCCCTTGAAGAAGTCCACGTCTCTGGCGATGGCAGCCACTTTCAGGTGATCGCCGTGGGTGAGATGTTTGACGGTATGAGCCGGGTTAAAAAGCAGCAGGCTATTTACGCCCCGCTGATGGCGTATATTGCGGATAACCGCATTCATGCGCTGTCGATCAAAGCGTTTACCCCGCAAGAGTGGGCACGCGACCGCAAACTTAACGGCCTTTAAGCTACGGGATTTCTCTCCGGTAGCGACGATGAATTGTTAACTGAGAACCGAATAATGGATAAGTTTCGTGTACAGGGGCCAACGCGGCTCCAGGGCGAAGTCAAAATTTCCGGCGCGAAAAACGCCGCGCTGCCGATCCTCTTTGCCGCACTGCTGGCGGAAGAGCCGGTAGAGATCCGCAATGTTCCTGAGCTGAAAGATATCGACACCACGATGAAGCTGCTCAGCCAGCTGGGAACCAAAGTTGAACGTAACGGTTCCGTCTGGATTGACGCCAGCGAGGTCAATATCTTCTGTGCTCCTTACGATCTGGTGAAAACCATGCGTGCCTCCATCTGGGCGCTGGGACCGCTGGTTGCGCGTTTTGGACAGGGTCAGGTTTCTCTGCCGGGCGGCTGTGCTATCGGCGCACGTCCTGTCGATCTGCATATCACCGGCCTGGAGCAGCTGGGTGCGGAGATTAAGCTGGAAGAGGGCTACGTTAAGGCATCCGTCAACGGCCGTCTGAAAGGCGCGCATATCGTGATGGACAAGGTCAGCGTCGGCGCAACCGTGACCATCATGTCTGCCGCGACCCTGGCGGAAGGCACCACCATTATCGAAAACGCCGCTCGCGAGCCGGAAATTGTCGATACGGCTAATTTCCTTAACGCGATCGGGGCGAAAATCAGCGGTATGGGTACCGACAGCATCACCATCGAAGGCGTTAAGCGTCTGGGTGGCGGTGTCTATAGCGTTGTGCCTGACCGTATTGAAACCGGGACCTTCCTGGTGGCCGCAGCGATTTCCGGTGGCAAAATTGTTTGCCGCAATGCGCTGCCTTCAACCCTGGACGCGGTGCTCTCCAAGCTGCGCGAAGCCGGTGCGGATATCGAAACCGGTGCAGACTGGATCAGCCTTGATATGCACGGCAAGCGTCCGAAAGCGGTCAACGTGCGCACCGCGCCGCACCCTGCGTTCCCGACCGATATGCAGGCGCAGTTCACGCTGCTCAACCTGGTCGCCGAAGGCACCGGGACGATCACGGAAACTATCTTTGAAAACCGCTTTATGCACATCCCTGAGCTGATCCGTATGGGCGCACGGGCGGAAATCGAAAGCAACACCGCAATCTGCCATGGCGTGGAGAAACTCTCCGGTGCGCAGGTGATGGCGACCGATCTGCGTGCGTCTGCGAGCCTGGTGCTGGCGGGCTGTATTGCCGAAGGCACGACCATCGTCGATCGCATCTACCACATCGATCGTGGTTACGAACGCATTGAAGACAAGCTGAGTGCGCTGGGTGCGCGGATTGAACGCGTAAAAGGCGAGTAGTTTATCGTCTGAACCAGACCCGCCCCCGGCTATTGCAGTCGGGGGCTTTTTTTTATGTATATTGGAGCTTATTGAATCTTTCTGGAGCGCATTAGCCGAGTACGGTCGATACGTTCATGGGTGATGGGATCGTGGTAGCGCGAGGGCCAGATGATCCACGGATCGACGCCCAGCACACCGGCAATAATAATCTCACCTTTTGGCCACGGCCGGGTCAACGCATTTGCCAGCGTTGACGAGCTGAGCCCATTGCGGCGAGACTCGGCTGCCATTGACGTTCCTTTTTTACGCAGTCCGGCAATAATATCCGCCGGGTGCCAGTCATGTAACTCTGTCATAGTTCCTCCCTGTTATGCTGGTGCATGCTTTTTGTTTCAGTATGCATAATAACCACAAATAAGCTAAGATGTTCTTGTAAGTTTATGTTTTGTGATGGCGCATAAAAACGTATGCAACGAGGGCTGCAAAGAAAAGAGTGGAATGGCGGGAGAAGCATTCCCGCGCCTGGGCGCGGGAAGGGGATTAGCGGTCGCGCTGAACGGCGATATGGGCGAGGGCAATCAGGGCTTCACGCCACTGGGTGTCCGGCAGAACCTGCAGTGCGGCAATGGCCTTGTCAGCTTCTTCTTCGGCGCGGGTACGCGTCCATTCCAGTGAGCCACAGGTTTCCATGGCTTCCAGCACCGGCGTCAGCAGGTGACGACCGTTGCCCTGTTCAATGGCCTCGCGAATCATTGCCGACTGCGCTGGCGTCCCATTACGCATCGCGTGCAGCAGCGGCAGCGTCGGTTTGCCTTCGTTCAGGTCGTCGCCGACGTTCTTGCCCAGCGATTCACCATCGGCGCTGTAATCCAGCAGATCGTCAATCAGCTGGAAAGCCGTGCCGAGATAGCGCCCATAATCCTGCAGGCCACGCTCTTCGGCCTCGCTACAGTCTGCCAGAATACCGGAGCACTGTGCCGCTGCTTCGAACAGACGTGCGGTTTTGCTGTAGATAACGCGCATGTAGCTCTCTTCGGTAATGTCCGGATCGTTGACGTTCATCAACTGCAGGACTTCACCTTCGGCAATCACGTTGACCGCTTCTGACATCACATCCAGCACTTTCAGAGAGCCGAGGCGGGTCATCATCTGGAAGGCACGGGTATAAATAAAATCGCCGACCAGCACGCTGGCAGCGTTGCCAAAGGCCGCGTTAGCGGTAGCTTTGCCGCGGCGCATATCCGATTCATCGACGACATCATCGTGTAACAGAGTCGCGGTATGAATAAACTCGATTAATGCGGCGATAGAGACATGGGAATTTCCCTGATAGCCGACGGCACGCGCAGCAAGGATAGCAATCATCGGACGGATGCGTTTACCGCCGCCGCTGACGATGTAGTACCCTAACTGATTGATTAGCTGCACATCTGAATTGAGCTGCTCCAGAATTGCCGCGTTCACTCCCGCCATATCCTGTGCGGTTAACTCATTGATTTTTTCTAAATTCATCGCAAAAGCCGGGCTTAGTGTTCAGTTTATCCCTTAGCTATAAGAGATAACGGAAGGGGTCAGTGGTAAAAAGTATTGCTGATTGTACTGAAAAAACGCGCCAGATAAACGTTGCCGTGCGGGTTGTGTTTTTTTTCTGCATCTATCAACGATCGCTCTTGTCAAAGCTTACTCTTTTGCGTAATATTCGCGCCCTATTGTGAATATTTATAGCGCACTCTGAATCACATAAAAGCGTGCGCAGAAGCGGAGTTTTATATGTACGCGGTTTTCCAAAGTGGTGGTAAACAACACCGAGTAAGCGAAGGTCAGACTATTCGCCTGGAAAAGCTGGACATCGCAACTGGCGAAGCTGTTGAATTCGCTGAAGTTCTGATGATCGCAAACGGTGAAGAAATCAAAATCGGCGTTCCATTCGTTGATGGCGGCGTAATCAAAGCTGAAGTTGTTGCTCATGGTCGTGGCGAGAAAGTTAAAATCGTTAAGTTTCGTCGTCGTAAACACTACCGTAAGCAGCAGGGCCATCGTCAGTGGTTCACTGATGTAAAAATCACTGGCATCAGCGCTTAATACAAGGGGAGCACATCTAAATGGCACATAAAAAAGCTGGCGGCTCAACTCGTAACGGTCGCGACTCAGAAGCTAAACGTCTGGGTGTTAAACGTTTTGGCGGTGAAGCTGTTCTCGCCGGTAGCATCATCGTTCGTCAACGTGGTACTAAATTCCACGCTGGCACCAACGTTGGTTGCGGCCGAGACCACACACTGTTCGCTTTGACTGACGGTAAAGTCAAGTTCGAAGTTAAAGGCCCGAAAAACCGTAAGTTCATCAGCATCGTTGCTGAATAAGTTTTTCGCGTCCCGGTGACGGATAAAAGCCCCGCAACACGTTGCGGGGCTTTTTACATTCGTGGACCGCTAAATTTTTTATCAGGGACCAGGGAATGAATCAGCAGGCAGGCATTGGTATTCTTTTGGCAATGGTTACCGCGATGTGTTGGGGTGCACTGCCGATTGCAATGAAGCAGGTGCTGGAAGTGATGGAGCCGCCGACGGTGGTCTTTTATCGCTTCCTGATGGCGAGCGTGGGCCTGGGCCTGATCCTCACTATCAGAGGCAAGCTGCCGCCGCTGCGGATTTTTCGCAAGCCACGCTGGCTGCTGCTGCTGGCGATTGCCACCGCAGGCCTGTTTGGTAACTTCATCCTGTTCAGTTCTTCCCTGCAGTACGTTAGCCCGACAGCCTCTCAGGTGATTGGGCAGCTGTCGCCGGTTGGCATGATGATCGCCAGCGTTTTCATCTTAAAAGAGAAAATGCGCGGCACGCAGGTTGTCGGTGCCCTGATGCTTATCTCCGGGCTGGTGATGTTTTTTAACACCAGCCTGGTGGAAATTTTTACCCGACTCACGGATTACACCTGGGGTGTAATTTTTGGTGTCGGCGCAGCGATGGTGTGGGTGAGCTACGGCGTGGCGCAAAAAATCCTGCTCCGTCGCCTTGCCTCACAGCAGATCCTGCTTTTGTTGTACACTTTATGTACTATTGCGTTGCTGCCGCTGGCCGTACCGTCGAAAGTACTGGAATTAAGCGACTGGCAGCTGGCCTGTCTTATTTTTTGCGGGCTGAATACGCTGGTGGGCTACGGTGCACTGGCTGAAGCGATGGCCCGCTGGCAGGCGGCGCAGGTGAGCGCGTTAATCACGCTCACCCCGCTGTTTACGCTGTTGTTTTCAGATTTATTATCTATGGCCTGGCCCGACGTCTTCGCCAAACCGATGCTCAATATGGTGGGTTATCTCGGTGCGTTTGTCGTGGTTGCGGGCGCAATGTATTCCGCCATTGGCCATCGCCTCTGGGGTAGCCTGCGTAAGCGAGAAGCGGCCGTGCCGCTACCCCGCTCGGGCGAATGATTTACGGAGAGTAAAATGAAGTTTGTAGATGAAGCAGCGATTCTGGTCGTTGCAGGCGATGGTGGTAATGGTTGCGTCAGCTTCCGTCGTGAGAAATATATCCCGAGGGGCGGCCCGGACGGCGGTGACGGCGGTGACGGCGGTGATGTCTGGCTGGAAGCGGACGAAAACCTGAACACCCTGATCGACTATCGCTTTGAGAAAGCCTTCCGTGCCGAACGCGGTCAGAACGGCCAGAGCCGTGACTGTACCGGGAAACGCGGTAAAGACGTGAGCGTTAAAGTGCCTGTCGGAACCCGCGTGATTGACCAGGGTACCGGTGAAACCATGGGCGACATGACCAAACACGGTCAGCGTCTGATGGTCGCTAAGGGCGGCTGGCACGGTCTCGGCAACACCCGTTTTAAATCCTCGGTTAACCGTACCCCGCGTCAGAAGACCATGGGAACGCCGGGCGACAAGCGCGATCTGCAGCTGGAACTGATGCTGCTGGCCGACGTCGGGATGCTCGGGATGCCGAATGCCGGTAAATCGACCTTTATCCGCGCCGTCTCTGCGGCGAAGCCGAAAGTGGCTGATTATCCGTTTACCACCCTGGTGCCGAGCCTTGGCGTGGTACGTATGGATAACGAAAAAAGCTTTGTGGTCGCCGATATTCCGGGGCTGATCGAAGGCGCGGCGGAAGGTGCCGGTCTTGGGATCCGCTTCCTGAAGCACCTTGAGCGCTGCCGCGTTCTGCTGCACCTGATCGACATCGATCCGATCGACGGTTCCGATCCGGTAGAAAACGCCCGCATTATTATCGGCGAACTGGAGAAGTACAGTGAGAAGCTGGCCTCCAAGCCGCGCTGGCTGGTCTTTAACAAGATCGACCTGATGGACAAAGCGGCGGCAGAAGAGAAAGCCAAAGCCATTGCTGAGGCGCTGGGCTGGGACGATAAATTCTATCTGATCTCTGCTGCAAGCCAGCAGGGCGTGAAAGATCTCTGCTGGGATGTCATGACCTTTATCATCGAGAACCCGCACGTTCACGCTGAAGAAGAGAAGCAGCCTGAGAAAGTCGAATTCATGTGGGATGACTACCATCGTCAGCAGCTTGAAGAGATGGAAGTTGAAGACGAGGAAGATGACGAAGAGTGGGATGAAGACGACGAAGAAGGTATCGAGTTCATCTACAAACGTTAATCTCTCTTTCCCCGGCGTGCCGCCGGGGCGATAGATTGCAGGCCGGGCCGCATGACGCGTGACCCGGCCTTTTTATTAGTTGTTCTGATAGATGTCTTTGTACAGACGGCTCTCAAAGCGCACCAGCGGGACGCGTCGGGTGCGCTGGTCGGCAGGCTCGACGGCATAGCCGGAGAGATACTGCACAAAGGCCATCCGCTGTCCGCTGGCGGTGGTAATAAACCCGGCCAGGTTATAGACGCCCTGCAGCGAGCCGGTTTTCGCTGAGACTTTACCGTCAACGCCCGCCTCATGTAGCCCCGCCCGATACTGCAACGAACCGTCATAGCCCGCCAGCGGCAGCATCGAGATAAAGTTAAGCTCCGTGTCATGCTGGGCGATGTACTGGAGCACCTGCATCATGGTCGCCGGTGCGATCAGGTTATGTCGCGACAGGCCTGAGCCGTCGGCGACAATAGTATTACCCAGATCGATATTCGCCTGCTGGCGCAGGATCTGACGTACCGCATCGGAGCCTGCCCGCCAGGTGCCGGGGACATTGAAGCGGGAATGGCCGATAGTGCGGAACACCGTATCAGCAATCATATTGTCCGACTTTTTCAGCATGATCTTCAGCAGATCGTGCAGCGGTGCCGACTGTTTGCTGGCGATGATCGTACCGGGTTCGTTAACCTGAGTCTGACGCAGCAGCGTGCCTGAATACGTGATTCCTGCCTCCTGCAGCTCGCTTTTGAGGATCGCCCCGGCGTAGCCGGCACCGTCCTGAATGGCGAACGCCAGCGGCAGCGGTTCACTTCGCTGTGGCATACAGCCTGTTAAGGTAAAGCGGTTCAGATCGCCTGGCACCACGTCCAGTTCGCAATACTGGGCATCGGCAGAGCCGCGTGCCAGCGTGCGGACCTGGCTAAACATGGTGACTGGATAGTAAGAGGCAACCCGGATATACGCCAGGTCATTGGCTTTTTCCGCACTGTATAGCGAGACAGAGAAGCAGTTACGGTCAACAATAGCCGCCGCAGGCGGTGCGCTAAAGCACTGGGTCATATCGTTCCAGGGCCAGCCGGGTGCTTTATCGTGGCTGGCAAACACCGAGGTGTCGATCAGCACATTGCCATCAATCTTCTGGACGCCTGACTTTTTCAGGACGGCGACCATATTGCGCAGATCCTGACGTCTCAGGGTCGGATCGCCGCCGAAACGGGCGATAAGATCCCCCTTCAGTACGCCGTTGCTGATGCTGCCTTTGTTTTCCAGAGTGGTCGTAAAACGAAAATCCGGTCCCAGCTGGAGCAGCGCGGCCAGCGCGGTGATCACCTTCTGGGTACTGGCGGGCAGCGCCATCTGCTGGCTGTGATAGTCGATACTCGGCGACTGGGCACCGATTTTCTGCACCGCAAGGGCGAGATTCGCTCCGTCAGGGAGCTGGTTGATGTACTCGTCGACATTTGCCGCCTGTACACTGAAGGCGACGCTGGTGGTCAATCCGATGATAAATCTGGAAAATCGCATAATCTCGCGCTAACAACCCGAAGATAAACCGCAATACTACGGTGCATCACTATGCAAAGTAAACGATGACCCATAGTGAACTTCGCGGTAAAATACGTATCAAATTGAAAAATTGCTGCTGACCTGGGGCTTTGTACCCGGGCCAGTTTTCTTTTGCTTCTGGTCCGGTTAATCGTCGATTTCGGGCCAGCTCGGCAGCTGGAGCAGGTTATCTCCACTGCTAACAGGAATGTTGAAGAGGTATAACAATGCAAGCTATTCCGATGACCTTACGTGGTGCTGAAAAACTGCGCGAAGAGCTGGATTTCCTTAAATCGGTGCGTCGTCCTGAAATCATTGCCGCTATCGCGGATGCCCGTGAGCATGGCGACCTGAAGGAAAATGCTGAGTATCACGCCGCGCGTGAGCAGCAGGGGTTCTGCGAAGGTCGCATCAAAGATATCGAGGCCAAGCTGTCCAATGCACAGGTTATCGACATCAGCAAAATGCCGAAAAACGGCCGGGTGATCTTCGGTTCGACGGTGACTGTGCTCAATCTGGATAGCGATGAAGAGCAGACTTACCGCATTGTGGGCGATGACGAAGCTGATTTTAAACAGAATCTGATTTCGGTGAATTCGCCGATTGCACGGGGTCTGGTCGGCAAGGAACAGGACGATGTGGTCGTTATTCGTACTCCGGGCGGTGAAGTGGAGTTCGAAATCATCAAGGTTGAATATCTTTGACAGGTTTCAACACATTTGTTGATACTTTGTAAAGAAAAGAAAAAGGCCGCATTGCGGCCTTTTATCAACTAACAGAGCGTGGCATTTTGCACACCAGCCGATGGAAACCCCTCGTTTTACACAGAAATTGTGTCTGATTCAGGATATCCTTAACGTGGTAGCGAGATTTTACGCTCTTCAGTGGGGCGATAAAGCACCAGCGTTTTACCGATGACCTGAACATTGCAGGCACCGGTTTCACGCACGATAGCGTCCACGATCAAGGTTTTGGTTTCGCGATCTTCAGTGGCGATCTTCACCTTGATAAGCTCATGGTGCTTTAACGCTTGCTCTATCTCGGCCAGTACCCCTTCGGTCAAACCATTATTGCCAAGCATAACGACCGGCTTGAGCGGATGGGCCAGACCTTTCAGGTGCTGTTTTTGTTTAGTACTCAGATTCATCGTATATTTTTGCTTACGTTGGGATTGAAAACGGTTCATTCTACCGCCATCTCCCTAATATCGCCAAATTGCTGCGTGGAAATTTCATGCTAACGTATACGGTGAACCAGGATGGAATGTTAAATGACAGGTAAAAAGCGTTCTGCCAGCTCAAGCCGCTGGCTTCATGAACACTTTAGCGATAAATATGTTCAGCAGGCGCAGAAAAAGGGGTTACGTTCCCGCGCCTGGTTTAAACTTGATGAGATACAACAGGGTGACAAGCTTTTTAAGCCGGGGATGACGGTTGTCGACCTCGGTGCTGCACCCGGCGGCTGGTCACAGTATGCGGTAACGCAGATCGGCGGCAGTGGTCGTATCATCGCCTGCGATCTTTTACCGATGGATCCCATCGTTGGAGTCGACTTCCTTCAGGGCGATTTTCGTGATGAATTAGTCCTGAAGGCGTTACTTGAGCGCGTAGGTGACAGTAAAGTACAGGTTGTCATGTCTGATATGGCACCGAACATGAGCGGCACACCGGCGGTGGATATTCCCCGCTCCATGTATCTGGTAGAGCTGGCGCTCGGAATGTGCCGCGATGTACTGGCGCCAGGCGGTAGTTTTTTAGTGAAGGTGTTCCAGGGCGAAGGTTTCGACGAGTATCTGACGGAAATTCGCTCCCTGTTTACGAAGGTGAAAGTTCGTAAGCCGGACTCTTCGCGTGCACGTTCACGCGAAGTGTATATTGTAGCGACCGGGCGAAAACCATAGCCAGCGACGTTCAGGGCTGTTTTGAATGAAGCGGGTTATCAAGTATCCTGACGCTGTTTTTAACACAGTTGTAATAAGAGGTTCATCCCTTGAGTGACATGGCGAAAAACCTAATACTCTGGCTGGTCATTGCCGTTGTGCTGATGTCAGTATTCCAGAGCTTTGGGCCCAGCGAATCGAGTGGCCGCAAGGTGGATTATTCTACCTTCCTGCAGGAGGTCAACCAGGACCAGGTTCGCGAAGCGCGTATCAACGGACGTGAGATCAACGTTACCAAGAAAGATAGTAACCGTTACACGACCTACATCCCGGTGAACGATCCGAAGCTGCTTGATAACCTTCTGACTAAAAACGTCAAGGTGGTCGGTGAGCCGCCGGAAGAACCGAGCCTGCTGGCCTCGATCTTCATCTCCTGGTTCCCGATGCTGTTGCTGATCGGCGTCTGGATCTTCTTTATGCGTCAGATGCAGGGCGGCGGTGGCAAAGGCGCCATGTCGTTCGGTAAAAGCAAAGCGCGTATGCTGACGGAAGACCAGATCAAAACCACTTTTGCTGACGTTGCCGGTTGTGACGAAGCGAAAGAAGAAGTCGGTGAGCTGGTTGAATACCTCCGTGAGCCAAGCCGTTTCCAGAAACTGGGCGGTAAGATCCCGAAAGGCATTCTGATGGTCGGCCCTCCGGGTACCGGTAAAACGCTGCTGGCAAAAGCTATTGCCGGTGAAGCGAAGGTGCCGTTCTTTACAATTTCCGGTTCTGACTTCGTTGAAATGTTCGTGGGTGTCGGTGCATCTCGTGTGCGTGACATGTTCGAACAGGCCAAGAAAGCGGCACCGTGCATCATCTTTATCGATGAAATCGACGCCGTGGGCCGCCAGCGTGGTGCAGGCCTGGGCGGCGGTCACGATGAGCGTGAGCAGACCCTGAACCAGATGCTGGTTGAGATGGACGGCTTCGAAGGTAACGAAGGTATCATCGTTATCGCCGCGACTAACCGTCCGGACGTGCTTGACCCTGCGCTGCTGCGTCCAGGTCGCTTCGACCGCCAGGTTGTTGTGGGCCTGCCGGACGTGCGCGGTCGTGAGCAGATTCTGAAAGTCCATATGCGTCGTGTGCCGCTGGCACCGGATATGGAGCCTGCGGTGATCGCTCGCGGTACGCCTGGTTTCTCCGGTGCGGATCTTGCCAACCTGGTGAACGAAGCTGCCCTGTTTGCTGCCCGCGGTAACAAACGCGTGGTATCGATGGTGGAATTCGAGAAAGCGAAAGACAAAATCATGATGGGTGCGGAACGTCGCTCCATGGTGATGACGGAAGCGCAGAAAGAATCCACGGCGTATCACGAAGCGGGACATGCGATTGTCGGTACGCTGGTGCCGGGCTATGACCCGGTGCACAAAGTGACGATTATTCCGCGTGGCCGGGCTTTAGGCGTCGCGTTCTTCCTGCCGGTTGGGGATGAAATCAGCGTCAGCCGCCAGAAACTCGAAAGCCGTATTTCTGTTGCTTACGGTGGTCGTCTGGCTGAAGAGATCATCTACGGCGTGGATTATGTCTCGACCGGTGCGTCTTCTGATATTCAGATGGCAACCACCGTTGCTCGTAACATGGTGACGCAGTGGGGCTTCTCCGAAAAACTGGGGCCGCTGCTGTATGCTGAAGAAGAGGGTGAGGTATTCCTCGGCCGTTCGATGGCAAAAGCGAAGCATATGTCCGATGAGACGGCGCGTATTATCGATCAGGAAGTTAAAAAACTGATTGATACGAACTACTCGCGTGCCCGCCAGATCCTCGAAGACAATATGGACATCCTTCACGCCATGAAAGATGCGCTGATGAAGTATGAAACCATTGATTCTCCGCAGATCGCCGATCTAATGGCGCGCCGTGAAGTTCGCCCGCCAGCAGGATGGGAAGAGCCGACCGGTAACAACAACTCGGACAATGGCGGTACGCCTCAGGCTCCGCGTCCGGCTGTTGAACCGCGTTCGTCGAATCCGGGCGATACGCTGTCAGAACAGTCAGGCGACAAGTAAGACGTCCGCTGTTGATGCTATCCGCTTTACCTGAAACCCCGGAGCCTGCTCCGGGGTTTTTCTTCTTGTGAAACCCTAATAAAAAGAGATGACGCTTTGAAACTCTTCGCTCAGGACTCGGTTCTCGATCTTTCGCATCCGCACGTAATGGGGATCCTTAACGTGACGCCGGATTCGTTCTCCGATGGCGGTACGCATAACACGCTGGTGGAGGCGGTCAGGCACGCCAATCTGATGATTAACGCCGGCGCGACCATCATTGATATCGGCGGTGAGTCCACGCGCCCCGGTGCGGCCGACGTGAGCGTTGAAGAGGAGCTGGCGCGTGTGATCCCGGTTGTTGAGGCGATTGCTCAGCGTTTTGAGGTGTGGATTTCGGTGGATACCTCTAAGCCCGAAGTGATCCGCGAATCGGCCCGCGTTGGGGCGCATATCATTAACGACATTCGTTCCCTGACGGAGCCCGGCGCGCTGGAAGCTGCGGCGGAAACCGGCCTGCCCGTCTGCCTGATGCATATGCAGGGCCAGCCGAAAACAATGCAGGAAGCGCCGCACTATGATGATGTCTTTGCCGATGTTAATCGCTTCTTTATTGAGCACATTGCGCGCTGTGAAGCGGCGGGAATCGCAAAAGAGAAATTGTTGCTCGACCCGGGATTCGGTTTCGGTAAGAATCTGAGCCACAATTATGCGCTGCTTGCGCGTCTGTCCGAGCTGCACCACTTCAACTTGCCGCTGCTGGTGGGGATGTCCCGCAAATCAATGGTAGGCCAGTTGCTGAACGTCGGCCCGTCAGAACGCCTGAGCGGCAGTCTGGCCTGCGCGGTCATTGCCGCGATGCAGGGCGCGCAGATGATTCGCGTCCATGATGTGAAAGAAACGGTTGAAGCCATGCGTGTGGTGGAAGCCACACTGTCAGCGAAGGAAAAGAAACGCTATGAGTAATCGTAAATATTTCGGCACCGATGGGATCCGTGGTCGCGTGGGTGACTCGCCGATCACGCCGGATTTTGTGCTCAAGTTAGGCTGGGCGGCAGGAAAGGTGCTGGCACGTCATGGTTCCCGCAAAATCATTATTGGTAAAGACACGCGTATTTCTGGCTATATGCTGGAGTCTGCGCTGGAAGCGGGTCTGGCAGCGGCCGGGCTTTCTGCCTCCTTTACCGGCCCGATGCCAACGCCGGCCGTGGCCTACCTGACCCGGACCTTCCGTGCGGAAGCGGGCATTGTGATTTCTGCCTCGCATAACCCGTTTTACGATAACGGCATCAAATTCTTCTCCATCGACGGCACGAAACTGCCGGACAGCGTGGAAGAGGCGATTGAAGCCGAGATGGAAAAAGAGCTGACCTGCGTGGATTCCGCTGAGCTGGGCAAAGCCAGCCGCATTGTCGATGCCGCAGGCCGCTATATTGAGTTCTGTAAGGCGACCTTCCCCAACGAGCTCAGCCTTAACGAGCTGAAAATCGTCGTCGACTGTGCCAATGGCGCAACCTATCACATTGCGCCAAGCGTGTTCCGCGAGCTGGGCGCGAAAGTCATCACCATGGGCTGTGAGCCGGATGGGGTGAACATCAATGAGAAGTGCGGCGCGACCGATGTGGCTGCGCTTCAGCAGCGTGTACAGGCAGAAAAAGCTGACCTGGGCATCGCCTTTGACGGCGACGGTGACCGCGTCATTATGGTCGATCACGAAGGCAATAAAGTCGACGGCGACCAGATCATGTATATCATTGCCCGGGAAGCCCTGCGTCAGGGCCAGCTGCGCGGCGGCGCCGTCGGCACGCTGATGAGCAATATGGGCCTTGAGCTGGCGCTGAAACAGCTGGGGATTCCTTTTACCCGTGCGAAAGTGGGCGACCGCTACGTGCTGGAAAAAATGCAGGAAAAAGGCTGGCGCATCGGGGCAGAAAACTCCGGCCACGTGATCCTGCTGGATAAAACCACTACCGGAGACGGTATTGTGGCGGGTCTGCAGATCGTGGCGGCGATGGTGCGTAACCATATGAGCCTGCACGATCTGTGCAGCGGCATGAAAATGTTCCCGCAGATCCTCGTTAACGTACGCTTTACCGCAGGCAGCGGCGATCCGCTTGAGCATGAGTCGGTGAAACAGGCAACTGCAGAGGTCGAAGCGGCGCTGGGCAATCGCGGGCGCGTTCTGCTGCGTAAGTCCGGTACCGAGCCTCTGATTCGCGTAATGGTGGAAGGTGAAGAGGAAGCGCAGGTGACCGCCTTCGCCCACCGTATTGCCGATGCGGTAAAAGCGGTTTAAAAGTCCGTTAAGTGTCTAAAAAGGCGGCTGTTGCCGCCTTTGTTTTTAATAAATACCACGCTTTTGCTGTTTTTTTCCGCACTTGATACAATGCATGGAAATTGCCCTTGCGAAGCCCATTCGCTTTGGTTAGTATTCACACCCGCTTCAGTGGGAAACACTTGTTTTCCGCTTTATTGATTGAAGCTATTGGTATGCGGTTATCCCGCAAGGAACAGGTTGATTATGTACGAAGCTCTTTTAGTTATCTTCCTTATTGTAGCGATTGGCCTTGTCGGTCTTATCATGCTGCAGCAAGGTAAAGGCGCTGATATGGGAGCCTCCTTCGGCGCAGGCTCATCCGCCACGCTGTTTGGTTCAAGCGGTTCAGGCAACTTTATGACCCGTATGACAGCCGTGCTGGCCACGCTGTTTTTCATTATCAGCCTTGTTCTTGGGAACATTAACAGCAACAAGACCAGTAGCGGAAGCGAGTGGGAAAACCTGACTGCACCGGCGCAATCCGAGCAGACTCAGCCAGCTGCACCGGCTAAGCCGACCAGCGATATCCCGCAGTAAGACTCTGTACCGAGGTGGTGGAATTGGTAGACACGCTACCTTGAGGTGGTAGTGCCCTAACGGGCTTGTGGGTTCGAGTCCCATCCTCGGTACCAATATTCCAGAAAAAAGACGCTGAAAAGCGTCTTTTTTTTCGTCTGGCGATCCTGCCAGCCAGATAGCATCCACAAAAAAGACGCCTTGCGGCGCCTTTTTATATTTCAATGGCGTTACTTATCTTTGTTTTCCAGATTCTCAACCTGCGGCAGGCCGTCAACGGTGGACGAAGACAGCAGCCCTGCCTGGGCATAGCCAAACAGTTTTTCGCGGGTATCGGTAATGTCCAGGTTACGCATGGTCAGCTGGCCGATACGGTCGTCCGGTGAGAAGACCGACTCACCTTTCTCCATGGTCAGACGCTCTGCCTTATAGGTCAGGTTGTCGGACACGGTATTCAGGATGGAGTAGTCGTTACCGCGACGCAGTTCCAGAGTCACTTCGCCGGTGATGGCGCTGGCAACCCAACGCTGCAGAGCGTCACGCAGCATCAGTGCCTGGGAATCGAACCAGCGACCCTGGTAAAGCAGACGACCCAGCTGACGACCGTGGGCATGGTACTGCTCAATAGTGTCTTCGTTATGGATACCGGTCAGCAGACGCTCGTAGGCGATATGCAGCAGTGCCATCCCCGGGGCTTCGTAGATACCACGGCTTTTCGCTTCGATAATACGGTTTTCAATCTGATCGCTCATTCCCAGACCGTGACGGCCGCCGATGCGGTTGGCTTCCATCATCAGCTCCACATCGTCCTGGAAGGTTTTACCGTTCAGGGCAACCGGGTGACCGCGGTCGAAGCGGATAGTCACTTCTTCCGCCGGGATTTTGACGCTTTCATCCCAGAACTTAACGCCCATGATCGGGTTAACTATCTTCAGGCTGGAGTTGAGGAATTCGAGATCTTTTGCTTCATGCGTTGCACCGAGCATATTGGAGTCGGTGGAGTAGGCTTTCTCGACGGACATTTTGTAGTCGAAGCCGCAGGTGATCATAAATTCGGACATTTCGTGGCGGCCGCCCAGCTCGTCGATAAAGTCGGTATCGAGCCAGGGTTTGTAAATCTGCAGCTCGGCGTTGGTCAGCAGACCGTAGCGATAAAAACGCTCGATATCGTTGCCTTTATAGGTGCTGCCATCGCCCCAGATATTGACGCCGTCTTCTTTCATGGCGGCTACCAGCATGGTGCCAGTTACGGCACGGCCCAGCGGCGTAGTATTGAAATAGGTCAGGCCGCCGGTGGTGTTATGGAAAGCCCCGCACTGAATAGCAGCGATACCTTCCGCAACCAGCTGTTTACGGCAGTCAACCAGGCGCGCATTTTCAGCACCGTACTCCATGGCCCGACGCGGAATTGCATCATAGTCATCTTCATCTGGCTGGCCGAGGTTCGCCGTATACGCATAAGGTACGGCTCCTTTTTGACGCATCCACAGTAGTGCGGCGCTGGTGTCCAGACCGCCGGAGAAAGCGATACCAATACGTTGACCTGTAGGAAGATGTTTGAGAATCGTCGTCATAAATAAAACCCTGCCAGCTAGACTATGTTGAGAACGTTTGTTCTGGTCTCAATGCATTTTTATGCACAAAAAGTGAGTTTTCATTTAATCATCTTTTATCTGAGACCGGAAGTGCTTAGTGATTTTTTTGTCAAAAAATCCCTCCCGGGAAGCGGTGCGCCAGCATTGACAGCACACCTGCTTAACCAATATAATCAGCGCTGGTTTTACGTCCCGTCTTCGGTACCAAATCTCAGCAGTATTTGCACTTTTTACTCAAAATGAGTAGAATATGCCACGTTTCAGGCGCGGGGTGGAGCAGCCTGGTAGCTCGTCGGGCTCATAACCCGAAGGTCGTCGGTTCAAATCCGGCCCCCGCAACCACTTTCCCAAAAAGTTCTTTTTCAAATATACTGTGAAGACGCTAAGCCTTCGCTGCTGGATTTGAAAAAATTCTTTCGGAAGGTTCTCCAGACCGCATTTGCGGTTATAGGGTTCAGTTATATAAAGCCCCGATTTATCGGGGTTTTTTGTTATCTGACTACAGAATAACTGGGCTTTACGCCCTTTTTTTATGTCTTGGGGGTGGGTTTGTCCACATTAGAGCAAAAATTAACAGAGATGCTGACGGCACCCGTTGAAGCTATCGGTTTTGAGCTGGTCGGCATTGAATTTGTCCGCGGTCGATCATCCACACTGCGCATCTATATTGATAGTGAGAATGGCATCAACGTTGATGATTGCGCTGAGGTGAGCCACCAGGTCAGTTCTGTCCTGGATGTAGAAGACCCGATCACTGTTGCGTACAACCTGGAAGTGTCCTCGCCAGGTCTCGACCGTCCGATGTTTACCGCAGAGCACTATCAGCGGTTCCTCGGTGAAGAAGTGTCGGTGGTACTGCGCATGGCGGTTCAGAACCGCCGCAAATGGCAGGGCATTATCAAAGTGGTGGACGGTGAGATGATTACCGTTACAGTTGAAGGCAAAGATGAAGTGTTCGCGCTGAGTAATATCCAGAAGGCGAATCTGGTTCCCCACTTTTAACAGTCTGGATTGAGGTGAAAGGCCCCGATGAACAAAGAAATTTTGGCTGTTGTTGAAGCCGTTTCCAACGAAAAATCACTCCCGCGTGAGAAAATTTTCGAAGCGCTGGAAAGCGCGCTGGCTACGGCGACCAAGAAAAAATATGAACAAGAGATCGACGTTCGCGTAGAAATTGATCGCAGAAGCGGCGACTTCGATACTTTCCGTCGTTGGGTTATTGTTGAAGAAGTGACTCAGCCGACCAAAGAAATTACGCTCGAAGCGGCACGTTATGAAGACGAAAGCCTGAACCCTGGCGAGTACGTTGAAGATCAGATTGAATCTGTCACCTTCGACCGTATTACTACCCAGACGGCAAAACAGGTTATCGTACAGAAAGTACGCGAAGCTGAACGCGCCCTGGTGGTCGATCAGTTCCGCGACCAGGAAGGTGAAATCGTCACCGGCGTCGTGAAGAAAGTGAACCGTGACAACATCGCTCTGGAAGTGAAATCAGAAGGGATGGCGGGCAACGCTGAAGCGGTTATTCTGCGCGAAGATATGCTGCCGCGTGAAAACTTCCGCCCAGGCGACCGTATTCGCGGTGTGCTGTACGCAGTTCGTCCGGAAGCGCGTGGCGCGCAGCTGTTCGTCACCCGTTCCAAGCCGGAAATGCTGATTGAGCTGTTCCGCATTGAAGTGCCGGAAATCGGTGAAGAAGTTATCGAGATCAAAGCCGCAGCCCGCGATCCGGGTTCTCGCGCCAAGATCGCGGTGAAAACCAACGATAAGCGTATCGATCCGGTGGGTGCCTGTGTAGGCATGCGCGGCGCACGCGTTCAGGCGGTCTCTACCGAGCTGGGCGGCGAGCGTATCGACATCATCCTGTGGGACGACAACCCGGCGCAGTTCGTGATTAACGCGATGGCTCCGGCGGATGTTGCTTCCATCGTGGTTGACGAAGACAAGCACACCATGGATATCGCAGTTGAAGCCGGTAACCTGGCGCAGGCGATCGGCCGTAACGGTCAGAACGTGCGTCTGGCTGCTCAGCTGAGCGGCTGGGAACTCAACGTGATGACCGTTGACGACCTGCAGGCGAAGCATCAGGCGGAAGCGCATGCTGCGATTGATACCTTCACCCGATATCTTGATATCGACGAAGATTTCGCCACGATGCTGGTCGAAGAAGGTTTCTCCTCGCTGGAAGAGCTGGCCTATGTGCCGATGAAAGAGCTGCTGGCGATTGATGACCTTGATGAGGCCACCGTTGAAGCGCTCCGTGAACGTGCGAAAAACGCACTGACCACGATGGCACTGGCGAAAGAAGAGAGTCTGGGTGACAACAAACCGGCTGACGATTTGTTGAACCTGGAAGGTCTGGACCGTGCGATGGCCTTCAAACTGGCCGCCCGTGGTGTTTGTACGCTGGAAGACCTTGCCGAGCAGGGCGTTGATGATCTGAGCGATATTGAAGACATGACCGACGAAAAAGCCGGTGAGCTCATCATGGCAGCGCGTAATATCTGCTGGTTCGGCGACGAAGCGTAATAAACTGTAGCAGGAAGGAACAGCATGACTGATGTAACTGTAAAAACGCTGGCAGCAGAGATTCAGACCTCTGTGGACCGCCTGGTACAGCAATTTGCTGATGCAGGGATCCACAAGTCCGCTGAAGACTCTGTGACCGCGCAGGAAAAACAGACGCTGTTAGCGCATCTGAACCGTGAGCACGGTTCCGCGCCTGACAAGCTGACGCTGCAGCGCAAAACGCGCAGCACCTTAAGCATTCAGGGTACCGGTGGGAAAAGTAAATCGGTACAGATAGAAGTCCGCAAAAATCGCACCTTTGTAAAACGCGATCCGCAAGAGGCAGAACGCCTTGCAGCGGAAGAAGCGCAGCGTGAAGCGGAAGAGAAGGCCCGTCGTGAAGCAGAGGAAATTGCTAAACGTGAAGCCGAAGCAAAAGCAAAACGTGATGCCGAAGAGAAGGCAAAACGCGATGCTGAAGAAAAAGCGAAACGCGAAACCGCTGATACAGCGAAACGCGAAGCTGCGGAAAATAGCAAATTGAGCAATCAACATACTGACGAAGTAACCAGGACTGCCCAGGCCGAGAAGGCCCGCCGTGAATCAGAAGCGCAGGAACTTAAGCGCAAAGCGGAAGAAGAGGCACGTCGCAAACTGGAAGAAGAGGCACGCCGCGTAGCAGAAGAAGCGCGTCGTATGGCTGAGGAAAACGCAGGCGTTTGGGCTGAGCAAGAAAAAGCGAAGGGTGAAGAGGATAAGAGCGATTATCACGTCACCACTTCCCAGCATGCCCGCCAGGCTGAAGACGAAAACGACCGTGAAGTTGAAGGCGGCCGTGGACGTACTCGCACAGCGACCAAAGCACCGCGTCCGAAAAAGGGTAACAAGCACGCTGAATCTAAAGCCGATCGTGAAGAAGCCCGTGCGGCTGTTCGCGGCGGTAAAGGCGGTAAGCAGCGTAAAGGTTCTGCACTGCAGCAGAGCTTCCAGCGCCCGGCACAGGCCGTTAACCGTGACGTCATCATTGGCGAAACGGTCACCGTTGCCGAGCTGGCAAACAAAATGGCGGTGAAAGGTTCTCAGGTCATCAAAGCGATGATGAAACTGGGCGCTATGGCCACCATTAACCAGGTCATCGACCAGGAAACCGCACAGCTGGTTGCCGAAGAGATGGGCCACAAAGTGATCCTGCGTCGTGAGAACGAGCTGGAAGAAGCGCTGATGAGCGACCGTGATACTGGCACCGAGACTCAGGCTGAGTCACGTGCACCGGTTGTGACCATCATGGGTCACGTTGACCACGGTAAAACCTCTCTGCTGGACTACATCCGCTCCACCAAAGTCGCCTCCGGCGAAGCGGGCGGCATTACTCAGCATATCGGTGCTTACCACGTTCAGACCGACAACGGTATGGTGACCTTCCTCGATACCCCGGGCCACGCCGCATTTACCTCAATGCGTGCTCGTGGTGCGCAGGCAACGGATATCGTTGTTCTGGTTGTTGCTGCAGACGACGGCGTGATGCCGCAGACCATCGAAGCTATCCAGCACGCGAAAGCGGCGCAGGTTCCGCTGGTGGTTGCAGTGAACAAGATCGATAAGCCTGAAGCGGATATGGATCGCGTTAAGAACGAACTCTCTCAGTACGGCGTTATGCCGGAAGAGTGGGGCGGCGAAGCGCAGTTCATCCCGGTTTCTGCGAAAGTCGGTACCGGTATCGATGACCTGCTGAACGCTATCCTGCTGCAGGCTGAAGTCCTTGAACTGAAAGCGGTTCGTCAGGGCATGGCCAGCGGTGTGGTTATCGAATCCTTCCTGGATAAAGGTCGTGGTCCGGTAGCCTCCGTTCTGGTTCGTGAAGGTACGCTGAACAAAGGCGATATCGTTCTCTGTGGCTTCGAATACGGCCGCGTGCGTGCGATGCGTGACGAACTGGGTCGCGAAGTGACCGAAGCGGGTCCGTCCATTCCGGTGGAAATCCTCGGTATGTCCGGCGTTCCGGCTGCGGGTGATGAAGTGACCGTCGTGCGTGACGAGAAGAAAGCGCGTGAAGTGGCACTGTATCGTCAGGGCAAATTCCGCGAAGTCAAACTGGCGCGTCAGCAGAAATCCAAGCTGGAAAACATGTTTGCCAACATGACCGAAGGCGAAGTTCACGAAGTGAACGTGGTGCTGAAAGCCGACGTACAGGGCTCCGTGGAAGCGATCTCCGATTCACTGCTGAAGCTGTCTACCGACGAAGTGAAAGTGAAGATCATCGGTTCCGGCGTAGGTGGGATCACCGAAACCGACGCCACGCTGGCTGCAGCGTCCAACGCGATTCTGGTTGGCTTCAACGTGCGTGCTGATGCCTCTGCGCGTCGCGTAATCGAATCTGAAAGCCTGGATCTGCGTTACTACTCCGTCATCTATAATCTGATCGACGAAGTGAAAGCAGCGATGAGCGGCATGCTGTCTCCGGAACTGAAACAGCAGATCGTTGGTCTGGCTGAAGTCCGTGACGTGTTCAAATCACCGAAATTTGGTGCCATCGCAGGCTGTATGGTTACCGAAGGTGTGGTTAAACGCCACAACCCAATCCGCGTCCTGCGTGACAACGTGGTTATCTATGAAGGCGAGCTGGAATCTCTGCGCCGCTTCAAAGATGACGTTAACGAAGTCCGTAACGGCATGGAATGTGGTATCGGCGTTAAGAACTACAACGACGTGCGCACCGGCGATATGATCGAAGTGTTCGAGATCATCGAAATCCAGCGCAGTATCGACTAATCCCCATAGGGTATTAGCATTTTGTCAGCCGGGTAAGCGAAGCGCCACCCGGCATAAAATTTTAAAAGGGGCTTTTGGCCCCTTTTTTGTCTTTATCTGGAGAATCTATTATGGCGAAAGAATTTGGTCGCTCGCAGCGCGTTTCTCAGGAGCTGCAAAAAGAGATCGCCATCATCCTGCAGCGTGAGATTAAAGATCCGCGTCTGGGGATGATGACCACCGTGTCCGCTGTCGAAATTTCCCGCGATCTGGCCTATGCGAAAGTGTTCGTTACCTTCCTTAACGACAAAGACGAAGCCTCCGTGAAAGCGGGCATCAAAGCTCTGCAGGATGCGTCCGGTTTTATCCGTACGCTGCTGGGCAAGGCAATGCGCCTGCGTATCGTGCCGGAACTGACCTTCTTCTACGATAACTCGCTGGTGGAAGGGATGCGCATGTCCAACCTGGTGACCAGCGTGGTGAAGCATGACGATGATCGTCGTGTGAACCCGGATGACAGCAAGGAGGACTGATGAGTCGTCCTCGTCGTCGCGGTCGCGACGTGCACGGCGTGCTGCTGCTGGACAAACAGCAGGGCGTGTCGAGCAATGACGTGCTGCAGAAAGTCAAACGTCTGTATAACGCCAACCGTGCGGGTCATACCGGCGCGCTGGATCCGCTGGCGACCGGTATGCTGCCGGTCTGCCTCGGCGAAGCCACCAAGTTTTCCCAGTACCTGCTGGACTCTGACAAACGCTACCGCGTGATTGCCCGCCTGGGCCAGCGTACCGATACCTCGGATGCCGATGGCCAGGTGGTAGAAGAGCGTCCGGTTGCGTTTAGCGCCCAGGAACTGGCTGCGGCGCTTGATGGCTTCCGCGGTGAGACGCAGCAGGTGCCGTCGATGTATTCGGCCCTCAAGTATCAGGGTAAAAAACTGTATGAATATGCCCGACAGGGCATTGAGGTGCCTCGCGAGGCGCGCCCGATTACGGTTTACGAGCTGCTGTTTATTCGCCATGAAGGTGATGAACTGGAGCTGGAAATCCACTGCTCAAAAGGCACCTATATCCGTACCATCATCGACGATCTGGGTGAAAAGCTGGGCTGTGGTGCCCACGTCATCTATCTGCGTCGGCTGGCGGTAAGCCGTTATCCGGTTGAGCGGATGGTGACGCTGGAGCAGCTGATTGCGCTGGTTGAGCAGGCTGAACAGCAGGGGATTCCGGCAGCAGACTTACTGGATCCGCTCTTAATGCCGATGGACAGTCCGGCGTCGGATTTCCCGATCGTCAACATTCCGACAGTCACGGCGGCGTATTTCAAGCAGGGTCAGCCGGTACGTGCCGCACAGGCACCTCAGCAGGGTCTGGTGCGCGTGACGGAAGGTGAAGAGGCGGCATTTATCGGCATGGGTGAAATCGACGATGAAGGCCGCGTTGCGCCGCGTCGTCTGGTGGTTGAATACCCGGTCTGATTGCGCCTGTCTTGCGATAACAAGCGGCTACGAGTAGAATATAGCCGCTTAACGCCAGCGCTGTCGTTTACGGCAGGCGGGGGTTAAAAAACGAGGATTGCTGAATTAGAGATCGGCATCCTGTCATTCTTTTATTTTTGGAGTTGAAAATGTCTCTAAGCGTTGAAGCTAAAGCTAAAATCGTTTCCGAGTTCGGTCGTGGTACTAACGACAGCGGTTCTACCGAAGTTCAGGTTGCACTGCTGACCGCACAGATTAACCATCTTCAGGGTCACTTCTCTGAGCACAAAAAAGATCACCACAGCCGTCGTGGTCTGCTGCGTATGGTTTCTCAGCGTCGTAAACTGCTCGACTACCTGAAACGTAAAGACGTTGCACGTTACACTCAGCTGATCGAGCGTCTGGGTCTGCGTCGCTAAGTCCGACGAGTTTCAGAAAGAGGGGCCTTTATGGCCCCTTTTTTCCACCAGATGTGGCGATACACCTTCGCGTTATCCTGAATATTTCGCGCAGCGGCATTTTGCAAGATAACGGGGTTATACTCTAAAGCGTTCAGGGCGGGTTCGTATCATTGCGACACCTTGAAGTATGACGAGTATGATGTATTGTTGCTACGAATGATCTTCCTTGCAGAGGTTCGCGCGGCTAATGAGAGGCTTTATCCACATAGGGTGGGTTAAGGTTGTCATTAGTCGCGAGGATGCGAAGAAGATCGGGTTCAAACCTCAGCACGCCGCAGGTGTGCTGTTATTTATTCAAAAAGGGTATCATTTTGCTTAATCCGATCATTCGTAAATTCCAGTACGGTCAACACACCGTAACGCTGGAAACCGGCATGATGGCACGTCAGGCGACGGCAGCCGTTATGGTTAGCATGGATGACACTGCGGTATTCGTTACCGTTGTTGGTCAGAAAAAAGCGAAGCCGGGCCAGGATTTCTTCCCGCTGACCGTTAACTACCAGGAGCGTACCTACGCTGCCGGTAAAATCCCGGGTGGTTTCTTCCGTCGTGAAGGCCGTCCGAGCGAAGGCGAAACCCTGACCGCGCGTCTGATTGACCGCCCGATTCGCCCGCTGTTCCCGGAAGGTTTTGTTAACGAAGTTCAGGTTATCGCGACCGTTGTTTCCGTTAACCCGCAGGTTAACCCGGATGTTGTGGCGATGATCGGTGCTTCCGCAGCCCTGTCTCTGTCCGGCATTCCGTTCAACGGCCCGATCGGCTGTGCTCGCGTAGGTTACATCAACGACCAGTACGTGCTGAACCCGACCCAGGACGAGCTGAAAACCAGTAAGCTGGATCTGGTGGTTGCCGGTACCGAAGGCGCCGTGCTGATGGTTGAATCCGAAGCTGAACTGCTGAGCGAAGACCAGATGCTGGGCGCGGTGGTCTTTGGCCACGAGCAGCAGCAGATCGTTATCCAGAACATCAACGACCTGGTGAAAGAAGCGGGTAAACCGCGCTGGGAATGGCAGCCTGAAGTGGTTGACGAAGCGCTGAACGCGCGCGTTGCTGCACTGGCTGAATCCCGTCTGAGCGATGCTTACCGCATCACCGACAAGCAGGAGCGTTACACTCAGGTTGGCCTGATCAAATCTGAAGCCGTTGCTGCGCTGCTGGCTGAAGACGAAGCGCTGGATGCCAACGAACTGGGCGACATCCTGCACGCGATTGAGAAAAACGTTGTTCGTAGCCGCGTACTGGCCGGTGAGCCGCGTATCGATGGTCGCGAAAAAGACATGATCCGTGGTCTGGACGTGCGTACTGGCGTGCTGCCGCGTACCCACGGTTCCTCACTGTTCACTCGTGGTGAAACTCAGGCGCTGGTTACCGCAACCCTGGGTACCGCTCGTGATGCGCAGAACATCGATGAGCTGATGGGTGAGCGTACTGACTCCTTCCTGTTCCACTACAACTTCCCTCCGTACTCCGTAGGGGAAACTGGTATGGTCGGTTCACCGAAGCGTCGTGAAATTGGTCACGGTCGTCTGGCGAAACGCGGCGTGCTGGCAGTGATGCCGACGGCTGAAGAGTTCCCGTACACCGTTCGTGTGGTTTCTGAAATCACCGAATCTAACGGTTCTTCCTCCATGGCATCCGTATGTGGTGCATCTCTGGCATTGATGGACGCGGGCGTTCCGGTTAAAGCTGCCGTTGCAGGTATCGCAATGGGTCTGGTGAAAGAAGGCGAGAACTTCGTTGTTCTGTCCGACATCCTGGGCGACGAAGACCACCTGGGCGATATGGACTTCAAAGTGGCGGGTTCCCGCGACGGTATCTCTGCGCTGCAGATGGATATCAAAATTGAAGGTATCACCAAAGAGATCATGCAGGTTGCACTGAACCAGGCTAAAGGTGCGCGTCTGCACATCCTGGGCGTGATGGAACAGGCGATCAACGCGCCGCGTGGCGATATCTCTCAGTTCGCACCGCGTATCCACACCATTAAGATCAGCCCGGACAAAATTAAAGACGTTATCGGTAAGGGCGGTTCTGTGATCCGTGCGCTGACCGAAGAGACCGGCACCACCATCGAAATCGAAGATGACGGTACCGTGAAAATCGCTGCGACCGACGGTGAAAAAGCGAAATTCGCTATCCGTCGTATCGAAGAGATCACCGCGGAAATCGAAGTGGGCCGTATCTACAATGGTAAAGTGACCCGTATCGTTGACTTTGGCGCATTCGTTGCCATCGGTGGCGGTAAAGAAGGTCTGGTACACATTTCTCAGATCGCCGACAAGCGCGTAGAGAAAGTGACCGATTACCTGCAGATGGGTCAGGAAGTTCCGGTTAAAGTTCTGGAAGTTGACCGCCAGGGCCGCGTTCGTCTGAGTATCAAAGAAGCAATGGAACAGACCCAGTCTGGCGAAGCGGCAGAAACGCCGGTCGCTGAGCAGGGCGAGTAAGATTGTTTTTTCCCTCCGCCGTTTCGGCGGAGGGGCTATTCAGGCTGGATGCCTTGTTAGCAGCCGGGGGACAGGACGTTCATCCAATTGTTGTCTTCGGGAGTGGGAAATGAAGCCTTTTTTGCGCTGGTGTTTCGTGGCGACAGCACTCACGCTGGCAGGATGCAGCAACTCTGCCTGGCGTAAGAGTGAAGTCCTCGCGGTGCCACTGCAACCGACTTTACAGCAGGAAGTGATTCTGGCGCGTATGGAACAAATACTTGCCAGTCGGGCTTTAACCGATGATGAACGCGCACAGCTTTTATATGAGCGCGGAGTGTTGTATGATAGTCTCGGTCTGAGGGCACTGGCGCGGAATGATTTTTCACAAGCGCTGGCTATCCGACCAGATATGCCTGAAGTATTCAATTACTTAGGCATTTATTTAACGCAGGCAGGCAATTTTGATGCTGCCTATGAAGCGTTTGATTCTGTACTTGAGCTTGATCCAACTTACAACTACGCGCACTTGAATCGCGGTATCGCCCTGCATTACGGCGGTCGTGACAAGTTAGCGCAAGATGATCTGCTGGCGTTTTATCAAGACGATCCCAACGATCCTTTCCGTAGCCTGTGGCTTTACGTTGTTGAGCGTAAGCTCGATGAGAAGCAGGCCAAAGAAGCACTACAACAGCGCTTCGAGAAATCGGATAGAGAGCAATGGGGATGGAACATTGTCGAGTTCTACCTGGGCAACATTAGCGAAGCAACGTTAATGGATCGCCTCAAGGCGGACGCAACGGATAACACCTCGCTCGCTGAGCATCTCAGTGAAACCAACTTCTATTTAGGTAAGTACTACCTAAGTCTGGGGGACAAGGACAGCGCTACGGCACTGTTCAAACTAGCGGTTGCTAACAACGTACACAACTTCGTTGAGCACCGTTATGCATTGTTGGAATTAGCGCTCTTGGGCCAGGAATCTGATAACCTGGCAGAATCGGACCAGCAATAGCTGACGAACATATTCAGCCCGTAATCTTTTGATTGCCATCACCTTTTAACGGGTGAGGGCTTTATTGTTCGTTAATTAACCTACTTTGAGCCGGTTCACACTTTTCAATGAAAATTGCAGATCAATTTCACGATGAGTTATGTAGACTGGCCGCCACTGACATTGAGGCACTTGTACTACATGGCTGAATTCGAAACCACTTTCTCCGATCTGGGGCTGAAAACCTCTATTCTTGAAGCCCTTAACGATCTCGGTTACGAAAAACCATCTCCGATCCAGGCTGAGTGCATTCCGCACCTGCTGTCTGGTCGTGACGTGCTGGGTATGGCCCAGACTGGTAGCGGTAAAACTGCAGCATTCTCGCTGCCGCTGCTGAACAACATCGATCCGGAACTGCGTGCGCCGCAGATCCTTGTACTGGCACCGACCCGCGAACTGGCAGTCCAGGTTGCGGAAGCGATGACCGAGTTTTCTAAACATATGCGCGGCGTAAACGTGGTTGCCCTGTACGGCGGCCAGCGTTATGACGTGCAGTTACGCGCCCTGCGTCAGGGCCCGCAGATCGTCGTCGGTACGCCGGGTCGTCTGCTGGATCACCTGAAACGCGGTACCCTGGTTCTGTCAAACCTGAAAGGCCTTGTGCTGGACGAAGCTGACGAAATGCTGCGTATGGGCTTTATCGAAGACGTTGAAACCATCATGGCGCAGATCCCGGCTGAACATCAGACCGCGCTGTTCTCTGCCACCATGCCGGAAGCGATCCGTCGTATTACCCGTCGCTTTATGAAAGATCCGCAGGAAGTGCGCATTCAGTCCAGCGTTACGACCCGCCCGGACATCAGCCAGAGCTACTGGTCTGTACACGGCATGCGTAAAAATGACGCGCTGGTTCGTTTCCTGGAAGCGGAAGATTTTGATGCGGCGATTATCTTCGTTCGTACCAAAAACGCGACCCTGGAAGTGGCTGAAGCCCTGGAACGTAGCGGCTACAGCAGCGCTGCGCTGAATGGCGACATGAACCAGTCCCTGCGTGAGCAGACTCTGGAGCGCCTGAAAGATGGTCGTCTGGACATCCTGATTGCAACCGACGTTGCGGCCCGTGGCCTGGACGTTGAGCGTATCAGCCTGGTTGTTAACTACGATATCCCGATGGACGCTGAGTCTTACGTTCACCGTATCGGCCGTACCGGTCGTGCAGGCCGTGCAGGCCGTGCGCTGCTGTTCGTTGAGAACCGCGAGCGTCGTCTGCTGCGTAACGTAGAACGCACCATGAAGCTGACTATTCCGGAAGTTGACCTGCCGAACGCAGAACTGCTGGGCAAACGTCGTCTGGAAAAATTCGCCGCGAAAGTACAGCAGCAGCTGGAAAGCAGCGATCTGGATCAGTACCGTGCGCTGCTGGCTAATATCCAGCCGACCACTGAAGGTGAAGCGCTGGATATCGAAACGCTGGCCGCAGCACTGCTGAAAATGGCCCAGGGCGAACGTCCGCTGATCCTGCCGCCGGATGCGCCGATGCGTCCGCGTCGCGAATTCCGCGATCGTGATGAGCGTTTCGAACCGCGTCGTAATGACCGCAACGACCGTGGCGATCGTAACGATCGTGGTCCGCGTGCCGATCGTGGCGGTGAAGACCGTCCGCGTCGTGAGCGTCGTGAAGTGGGCGATATGGAACTGTACCGTATTGAAGTGGGCCGTGATGACGGCGTTGAAGTTCGTCATATCGTGGGCGCGATTGCCAACGAAGGCGACATCAGCAGCCGTTACATCGGTAACATCAAGCTGTTTGATTCCCACTCCACTATCGAGCTGCCGAAAGGTATGCCGGGCGAAGTGCTGCAGCACTTTACTCGTACCCGTATCCTCAACAAGCCGATGAACATGCAGCTGATGGGCGATGCCCAGCCGCATTCTGGTGGCGAACGTCGTGGCGGTGGTCGTGGCTTCGGTGGCGAGCGTCGTGAAGGCGGTCGTAGCTTCGGCGGTGAACGTCGTGAAGGCGGACGCAGCGAAGGTGCTCGTGGTGCTGGCGAAGGTCGTCGTTTCTCCGGCGAGCGTCGCGAAAACCGCGGCCCGCGTCGCGATGATTCTGCCGTACGTCGTCGTCCTACCGACGCGTAAGCGCTGCGCTTTATAGCGTAAAGTAATCTGTACAGCCCCGGTCATTGCGATCGGGGCTTTTTTTATTTCCTTTGTACTCATGTACTGGTACATTGCGGCACGCATCACGGTATTGCGTGATGATTTGCGGAGAAAAAACCATGAGTACCCTGACGACCACCCGAACCACGCCCTCGCTGTTTGCCGGCGTGGTGATTATTGGCGGCACCATTATTGGTGCAGGCATGTTCTCTTTGCCAGTGGTGATGTCCGGGGCGTGGTTCTTCTGGTCGCTGGCGGCGTTGGTCTTTACCTGGTTCTGCATGCTGCATTCCGGGCTGATGATCCTCGAAGCCAACCTTAACTACCGGATCGGCTCAAGCTTCGATACCATCACCCGGGATCTGCTTGGCCGCGGCTGGAACCTGGTCAACGGCGTCTCAATTGCCTTTGTGCTCTATATCCTGACCTATGCCTATATCTCGGCCAGCGGCTCGATCCTGCACCACACCTTCTCCGAGCTATCGCTGAACGTCCCTGCGCGTATGGCTGGTCTAGTGTTTGCCCTGGCGGTGGCGTTTATCGTCTGGTTGAGTACTCGCGCGGTTAGCCGGATGACCGCCATCGTGTTGGGGGCGAAGGTGATCACCTTCTTCCTCACTTTTGGCAGCCTGCTGGGCCATGTCGAACCGACGACGTTGCTGAACGTAGCCGACGGCGATGCCAGCTATCTGCCCTACATGCTGATGACCCTGCCGTTCTGCCTGGCCTCTTTCGGCTATCACGGTAACGTGCCGAGCCTGATGAAGTACTACGGCAAAGATCCGCGCACGATTATCCGCTGCCTGGTGTACGGGACGCTGCTGGCGCTGGGGCTGTACGTTATCTGGCTGCTGGCGACGATGGGGAATATCCCGCGTGCGGCCTTTATCGATATCGCGGACAAGGGCGGTAATATCGATGTGCTGGTACAGGCTCTGAGTGGCGTGCTGAATAGCCGCAGTCTGGATCTGCTGCTGGTGGTGTTCTCGAACTTCGCGGTGGCCAGTTCATTCCTGGGAGTAACTCTGGGCCTGTTCGATTATCTGGCGGATCTGTTTGGCTTTGACGACTCCGCCAGTGGACGCTTTAAAACCGCGCTGCTGACCTTTGTGCCGCCAATGGTGGGTGGCCTGCTGTGGCCGAACGGCTTCCTCTACGCTATCGGCTATGCCGGGCTGGCGGCGACCATCTGGGCGGCAATTGTGCCCGCGCTGCTGGCAAGCGCCTCGCGTAAACGCTTCGGTAGCCCGACGTTCCGCGTGTGGGGTGGGAAGCCGATGATCGTGCTGATTCTGCTGTTTGGGCTCGGTAACGCCGCGATCCATCTGCTGTCGAGCTTTGACCTGCTCCCGGTGTACCGATAAGTTATCCGCCCTCTTCCACAGGGGAGAGGGCGTAACGCTTAGCCCAGCAGCTCCTCTTTCACCTGCATCGCCAGATCAAACGAGTGCAGACGTGCCTGGTTATCGAAGATTTGCCCGTTAACCATAATCTCGTCGGCCTGGGTTTCACGCAGCACCGACTCCAGTCCGTGGCGCACTTTCGCCTTATCACCCACCAGCGACATTCCCAGCGCCTGCTGCACGCCATACTGCTCTGACGGTGACCAGAACGTATCCATATTCTCAATCGGCGGCGGCAACTGACCGGTTTCACCCCGGCGCAGCTTCACAAAGGCCTGCTGCATCGAGGTAAACAGGAATTCGGCATCGCGGTTACTGTCGGCGGCAATGATGTTAATACAGACCATGGCATACGGCTTCGCCAGGCGTTCGGACGGTTTGAAGTTTGCCCGATACAGCTGCAGCGCCTGGAACAGCATATCCGGCGCGAAGTGGGAGGCGAAGGCGAAGGGTAGGCCGAGCTGCGCGGCGAGCTGGGCGCTATACAGGCTTGACCCCAGCAGCCAGACCGGGACTTTCTCACCGTAGCCCGGGACCGGGCGCACGTGCGGATGCGGATCGCGGGCGTCGAACCAGTCCACCAGTTCCGCGACGTCGCGGGGGAAGTTATCGACGTCGCCGCTCATATGGCGGCGCAGCGCCATCATTGTGCGCTGGTCGCTACCCGGCGCACGGCCAAGCCCCAGATCGATACGGCCCGGATAGAGCGTATTCAGCGTGCCAAACTGCTCGGCAATCACCAGCGGGGAGTGGTTAGGCAGCATCACGCCGCCGGACCCGAGGTGCAGCGTGGTGGTATTGGCCGCCAGATAGCCAATCAGCACCGACGTCGCGGCGCTGGCGATACCGGTCATATTGTGGTGTTCCGCCAGCCAGTAGCGATGATAGCCGCGTTTTTCAGCGAGGCGGGCGAGATCCAGCGAGTGTGAAAAGGCTTCTCGTGCGGAGGAGCCCTGAGGTATCGGGGCCAGGTCCAGCACCGAAAAAGGAATAGTTTTATCAGTCATAACGGCTCACTTTGTTACAGCATGGTCATCAGATTGAAGGTCTTCTTCCAGCCTGGCGTATTCACGGAGATTTGCGAATCACCGGCCAGAAAAGCTGCACCTTTAATACTGCATTAAAAAATGACGAAGCCTGTTAACAAAGTGAGCCTTTTTTACGCCTGAAGCTCCAGCCCGGCCAACCGTCTCCAGTAGCCGTTGCAGTCGCTATTGGCGGTCAGCGGTAGCGGGGCTGCACCCTGCTCATTGGCGCGGAACGCGTCGAGCATGGCGAAGGTGTCATTGCCCATCGGCGACAGGCGAACCATATCCACCAGCCCCTGCATTGAGGTCAGCTCGTTACCGAGGTTATAGACGTATCCGCTCATGGTCTGAATGCCGTTGAGCACAAACACCTGCTGATTTTCCTGAGAGAGCATACTGCGGCCCAGCGGGTATTTGATGCAGCAGGTTTCACATTCATCCTTGGGCCGATCTTCCGAACGGGCGGTAAAGCAGCGCGCGGAATACGCCAGCGGCAGATGGCCATAGCTCAGCACCTCTACCTCAAAGCGGTCGCGGATACCCAGCTCATCGCACTGCTGCAGCAAATTGATCAGCCAGTCGCGGGAGAGCTCAACCGGCATACACCAGCGCACCATTCCCTGCTTCAACAGCAGGCGCAGCGTCACCGCGTTGTAGCAGTTCAGCGCGTGACCGGCGACAAACGGCAGCCTGCGTTCGGCGCACAGATTCACCACGCCGAGATCGCTGGCTTCCAGCAGAAACTCGCCGTTATCCACGTAGCGTTTAAGCTCGTTGATCTCAGAGGAGGCCTGCACCAGGGCCAGCGTAGAGAGGACTACCTGCTTACCGCTGGAGGCCAGGCTTTTCGCCATATCCAGCCAGTCACCGACTTTGGTGGCGCGGCGTTTGCTGCAAACGGCTTCGCCGAGATAAATCACATCCGCGCTGGAGGCGGCGGCCTGCTGGTAAAAATCGTCCAGCGTCTGTTTTGGCCAGTAGTACAGCACCGGCCCTAAAGAGTATTTCATGGGGTTTCTCACTGCCATTTACGGTGGTAGGCACCAAGGGTGGTTTGCGTGCCTTCCGACATCGCGCCGAGCGTCTCCATCCAGGCGGCCTGCGGTGCGTAGTGCTGCGGGTCGGCCAGACAGCGGTCAATCGCCTGACGCCAGACTTTGGCGACCTGGCTGACGTAGGCCGGGCTGCGCTGGCGGCCTTCGATTTTCACCGAGGCAATATTGGCTGCCAGCAGATCGGGCAGCAGCTCCAGAGTATTAAGGCTGGTCGGTTCTTCCAGGGCGTGATAGCGCTCGCCATCGACCAGATAACGGCCTTTGCAGAGGGTCGGATAGCCTGCGTTTTCCCCGTCCTGATAGCGATCAATCAGCACCTCATTTAATCGTGATTCCAGCCCCTGCGGCGTCTGTTGCCAGCGCACAAAACGGGCGGGAGAGCAGGCGCCGACGGTATTCGGTGACTCACCGGTCAGGTAGGAGGAGAGGTAGCAGCGCCCTTCGGCCATAATGCACAGGCTGCCAAAGGCGAAGACCTCCAGCGGTACCGGCGTCACGCGCGCCAGCTGCTTGACCTGGTGGATGGAGAGCACGCGGGGCAGTACGACGCGGGCCACATCGAAATGGCGGTGATAAAAGCGAATCGCCTCTTCATTGGTGGCGGAAGCCTGAACGGAGACATGACGCTCAATATGCGGATAGCGTTCTGCGGCATACTCCAGCATGGCGAGATCGGCAAGGATCAGCGCATCGGCACCCAGCTGTGCGGCCATATCGACCGCCCGCTGCCAGCGAACGTAGCCGTCCGGGTGGGCAAAGGTGTTGATTGCGATATGCAGCTTACGCCGGTGCTGATGCACAAAGCTGACGGCTTCCTGCAGTTTTTTCTCGGTAAAATTCAGACCGGCGAAATGGCGGGCGTTGGTATCATCTTTCAGTCCGATATACACCGCATCGGCACCGTTCTCGATGGCCGCCTTCAGCGCCGGAAGATTGCCGGCAGGGCAGAGCAGCTCCATAGTTTATCCTGACGTTACGGGGTCGTTTCGACCCGGGTGCCCAACAGGGGCAATGTGTTAATGAACTGCGATTTTAGTTAACCCTTGCGCGACAATTTTTGATTTGAGGCAGCTAATAGCGTATTGATCTCACCATTAATGACGTTGATGGATGATGTAATTGTTGATTTACGCCGCTATGTTGTTTATTTGATATGGCAAAATAGCGTGACTTATTGATCAGGGAGTAAAGCTCGTGTTGGATAAACTGCGTTCGCGTCTGGTTCACCTTGGCCCCTCTTTGATGAGCGTGCCGGTTAAGCTGGCCCCCTTTGCCTTAAAACGTCAGGTACTGGAGCAACTTCTGGGCTGGCAGTTCCAGCAGGCGCTGGAAGACGGCGAGCTGGCGTTCCTGGAAGGGCGGTGGCTCAGTATCGACGTGCGCGACATCGGCCTGAAATGGTACACCACGGTGGAAAACGATCGCTTAATCGTCAGCGATGCCGCCGAGGCCGACGTCAGCTTTAGCGCTGACGCCAGCGACCTGCTGCTGATTGCTGCGCGTAAGCAGGATCCAGACACCCTGTTCTTCCAGCGTCGTCTGACCATTGAAGGGGATACGGAGCTGGGGCTGTACGTCAAAAACCTGATGGATGCTATTGAGCTGGAGCAGATGCCGAAAACGCTACGCGTGGGACTGCTGCAGCTGGCGGACTTCGTCGAGGCGGGACTCGCTCAGCCTTCGACGAACAAACACACACCGGTAGGTGAGGCATGTTAATTCGAGTTGAGATACCCATCGATGCCCCCGGTATTGATGCGCTGCTGCGCCGCAGCTTTGGCGGCGAGGGCGAAGCCCGGCTGGTTCACGATCTGCGTGAAGACGGGATGCTGACGCTTGGCGTGGTGGCTACTGACGATGAAGGTCAGGTCATTGGCTATGCGGCGTTCAGCCCGGTGGCGGTCGACGGCGAAGAGCGTCAGTGGGTGGGTATGGCACCCGTCGCGGTCGACGAAAACTATCGCGGCCAGGGCATTGCGCGTCAGCTGGTCTATGAAGGGCTGGATTCGCTTAACGAGTTTGGTTATGCGGCGGTGGTTACGCTGGGTGAGCCTGAGCTGTATGGGCGGCTGGGATTTGAGCGGGCGGCGCTATATGACCTGCGCTGTCGCTGGCCGGATACGGAAAACGCCTTCCAGGTTCATCGTCTGGCAGACGAAGCTTTTGACGGCGTCAGCGGGCTGGTGGAGTATCACGAGCATTTCAATCGTCTTTGAGCGTCAGTCCCGACAGCAGCGCCTCGAAACTGCCGTCCCCGGCAACGAGGCGCTCTTTCTGGCGCTTTGTTAACTGCTTAATGCGGTATTCCAGCTTCAGCGCCAGTCCGCGTTCGCCCACCTCGGCGAAAAATGCCAAGGCCAGCCCCTCTTTGCCTCGCAGAGCTTTTGCGCCTTTGCCCGCCTGATGCTCTCCCAGGCGTCGCTGCACGTCGGTGGTGATCCCGGTGTAGAGCGTATTGTCATCCGTGCGGATAAGATAAAGAAACCAGCCCACCGTCGTGCAATCCCATATGTTAAGGTGAGCGCACCATAACATGAGGGAGAGGAAAGATGGAAACCCTGGCTGCCATCGGCCGATGGCTGGCGAAACAACATGTGGTGAGCTGGTGCGTCGCCAAAGAAGACGATCTCTGGTGCGCGACGGCCTTTTACCTCTACGATCCACAGCGGGTGGCTTTTTATCTGCTCAGTGAAGAACACACCCGCCATGCGCAGATGAGCGGTGACCGCGCTCGGGTGGCGGGTACCGTTAACGGTCAGCCAAAAACCGTGGCGCTTATTCGTGGCGTGCAGTTTACGGGAGAGATTCGCCGTCTGGAGGAAGAGGAAAGCGCGGAGCAGCGTGCGCGCTACAACCGACGCTTTCCTGTGGCTCGCGTGCTGTCAGCCCCGATGTGGGAGATCCGCCTGAGCGAAATTAAGTTTACTGACAACACGCTGGGTTTTGGCAAAAAGCTTCACTGGACCCGCGATTCAGACCCCCAGGATGCGTAGCGCCTCGCGGTTAAACGCCGGGAGATCGTCGGGCGTGCGACTGGTGACCAGCTGCTCCTGGTCGACAACCACTTCCTGGTCATAGAAGTCGCCCCCGGCGTTTTTCACATCCACGATAATCGGCTTCACCGCCGTCAGCTTGCGGCCGCGCACGGCATCCGCGCTGATCAACAGTTGCTGGCCGTGGCAGATAGCGAATACCGGCTTGCCGGTACTGACAAAATCGCGGGTAAAGTTCACAAAGCGATCGTCGCCGCGAAGGGAGTCCGGGGAGTGTCCACCCGGTAGCAGCAGGGCATCAAAGTCTGCCGGGCGTACCTCATCGATGGATTTATCGATCGTTACGCTGGCGTCGCCCTTTTTCCCGCGCACGGTTTTTCCCGCCTGCTTCTCAATAGTGATAACCTCATGACCGGCCAGGGTAAACTCGTGGGCCGGAGAGGTGAATTCTGAATCTTCAAACTCGTCGGTGATTAAGACAGCAATTTTCTTGCTCATCATTCCTCCGTGGTTCTGGCTTCAGTGGCAGGGTTATCCATACTGATAACCTGTGAGAACTGTAAGCCTGGTTCAGCAGGCTGACATTGCAAGGTGGATTCGTCTGCAAACAAGGAGACAAAATGGAACGCGTACTACTTACCGGGGCAACCGGTCTGATTGGCGGTCATTTACTGCGGATGCTGGTGAACGAACCGGGTGTGACCGCCATTTCAGCGCCCACGCGCCGCCCGCTGGACGATTTTCCCGGCGTCCATAATCCGCACGACCTGCAGCTTACGGACGCCCTGACGCAGGTTCAGGAGCCCGTAGATACCGTCTTCTGCTGCCTGGGCACAACTATTCGCGAAGCGGGCAGCAAGGAGGCGTTTATCCACGCTGACTACACCCTGGTGGTCGATACCGCGCTGGCCGGGCTGCGGCTGGGAGCACGGCATATGCTGGTGGTCAGTGCCATGGGTGCCAATGCCCGTTCGCCGTTTTTCTACAATCGGGTCAAAGGCGAGATGGAAGAGGCGCTGATCGCGCAAAGCTGGCCGAAGCTGACTATCGCACATCCCTCGATGCTATTGGGCGAGCGGAAGAAATCACGGCTCAATGAGTCTCTGCTGGCCCCGCTGTTCCGGCTGCTGCCCGGTAATCTGAAGGCGATTGCCGGGCGTGACGTTGCCCGTGCGCTGCTGCGTCAGGCGGCCTCACCGGAAGGTGGCGCGGTGACGGTGCTCACCTCCTCGCGGCTGCGGGCGATGGCCCGCGATTAAAGATTGCCAGCGATTAATAAGGCGGCGTAGTATTCACAGTCTGATAACATCCTCACTTTTAGACTGGAAATATTATGACCGCCCAACCTGCTTCCCCGGCGGCGACCCCACGCGAGTGGTGGAAGCCTGCACTCTTTTTTCTCGTTGTGATCGTGGGTTTGTGGCTGGTGAAATGGCAGCCCTATTACGGTAAGGCCTTCACCGCCGCAGAGACGCACAGTATCGGTAAGTCGATTCTTGCCAATGCAGATGCCAGCCCGCTGCAGGCGGCCTGGGATTACGCGATGGTTTACTTCCTTGCCGTCTGGAAAGCGGCGGTGCTGGGCGTATTGCTCGGTTCGCTGATTCAGGTTCTGATCCCCCGCGACTGGCTGCTGCGTACCCTGGGACAGCCACGTTTTCGCGGCACCCTGTTCGGCACGCTCTTTTCCCTGCCGGGCATGATGTGTAGCTGCTGTGCGGCACCGGTGGCGGCAGGCATGCGTCGTCAGCGGGTCTCAATGGGCGGGGCGCTGGCATTCTGGATGGGCAACCCCCTGCTGAATCCGGCGACGCTGGTCTTTATGGGTTTTGTACTGGGCTGGGAGTTTACCCTTATCCGACTGGCTGCAGGGCTGGTGACGGTCCTGCTGGTGGCGTCGGTGGTACAGAAGTGGGTGAAAGAGACGGCACAGCAGCCTGCACCGGCTGAGCTGGTTGAACCTCAGGGGACGCAGGGCAGTTTTCTGAGCCGCTGGGGACAGGCGCTGTGGACGCTCTTCTGGAGCACGATCCCGGTCTATATTCTGGCGGTACTGGTGCTGGGTGCCGCACGCGTCTGGCTGTTCCCGCACGCCGACGGCGCGGTGGACAACACGCTGCTGTGGGTGATTGCGATGGCGATCGTCGGCTGCCTGTTTGTGATCCCAACCGCGGCGGAAATTCCCATTGTGCAGACCATGATGCTGGCAGGAATGGGCATGGCTCCGGCGCTGGCGCTGCTGATTACGCTCCCGGCGGTAAGCCTGCCGTCATTGATTATGCTGAGAAAAGCCTTCCCGGCAAAAGCCCTGTGGCTGACCGGCGTGCTGGTGGCGCTGTGCGGTGCGGTAGTGGGCGGGATCGCGCTGATTGCCTGAGCGGCATAAAAAAATGCCCGACGCACGCGTCGGGCATTATTGCTTACTTGAGAATAGTAAAGGCGGTGGTGACGTGCTTCACGCCGCTGACGCGGCTGGCAATATCGGCCGCAGCCTGGGCTTCACGTTCGGTGACCAGGCCCAGCAGGAACACCTCACCGTTTTCGGTGGTGACCTTAACGTTAGAGGATTTCACCTGGTCGCTGCCCAGCAGCTGAGAGCGAACCTTGGTGGTGATCCAGGTATCCGTTGAGGCAGTGCCAATACCCACCGGCTGCCCCTGGCGGATCTCGTTATACACTTCTGTCGCACCGTCTACGCCGATGGCGATCTGTTTCGCACGGGCGGAGAGCTCGCTGGTCGGCGACTGACCCACCAGCAGGACTTTGCCCTGGTAAGCGGTGACGTTAATGCGCGCCTGTTTTTTGATCTGCTCGTCTTTGGTCAGCGCGCTGTTAACGCGCAGCTCGAGCGTGCCGTCGTCGACCTGGGTGCCTACGGTACGCGGATCGGTGGCGCTTTTGGTTGCGACGGCGGCGCTGCCGACGACAACGGCGCCAACACAACCCTGTAAAAGTAATGCTGAAATAAGGACTGCGAGGGGCGTAAATGCCTTCATGTGTACTCCTTAATCATCCTGGTGAGGAAAAAGCGTGTTATCAATCAGATCGCATAAACAATTCACCGTCAGCATATGCATCTCCTGAATCCTTGCGCTGCGGTGGGAAGGAATACGAATTTCGACATCCTGAGGCCCGAGCAATCCGGCGAGTTCCCCGCCGTCATAGCCGGTGAGCGCAACAATGGTCATATCGCGCGTCACTGCGGCTTCGACCGCTTTAACAATATCACGGCTGTTGCCGCGGGTTGAGATAGCCAACAGCACGTCACCGGCATGACCCAGGGCGCGCACCTGTTTGGCATAAATCTCGTCGTGCAGGCGATCGTTGGCGATCGCGGTTAAAACCACGTTATCGGTATTCAGCGCGAGTGCCGGTAAACCGGGACGCTCCGTTTCAAAACGGTTGATCATGCTGGCAGCAAAATGCTGCGCATTGGCGGCAGACGTCCCGTTGCCGCAGCACAGGATTTTATTACCGTTAAGCAGCGACTGTACCAGCGTCATGGCAGCGCGAGAAATCGCGTCAGGTAGCGCTTCCGCTGCGGCGATCTGGGTCTGAATGCTTTCGGTAAAGCACACTTTAATTCTTTCGAGCACGGTATCCCTTTACATCAGGTGTTGTCGCCAAAGGCATTCTGCAGCCACTCAATATGATTTCCGGTGAAGGCTACCACATCGAACCGGCAATCCACAGTCTCAAAACTCCCATTCTGACGTGCCAGCCAGTGGCGGGCTGTCAGCAGGAGCCGCTGCTGTTTGCGTCTGTCGACGCTGGCGGCGGCTCCGCCGTAAGCGTCGCTGTGGCGAAAACGCACTTCGACAAAGACGGTGGTTCCCGCCTGTTTCATAATCAAATCGATTTCGCCGCCGCGCTCGCGCACGTTGGCGGCGATAAATCGCAGTCCTTTCGCTTCCAGCCAGCAACGCGCCTGCTGTTCACGCGCGTCACCGGTGGCTTTTCGGGTCAGCTTGCCGGGACGATCTGCCCCTGCTGGTAGGTGAGCCATGACAACTTCCTGTTGATCACGCAATTTTGAGCCGCAGAGAGATCGCCGGTGTTCCCGGTGATGGTAAAGCCGGGCATCTGACGCATTTCGGAGAAGTGGTTCGCCAGCGTCCAGGCATCCACGCCCATGGCGTACAGACGGGCCAGCGAGTAGTCGTTACGCACTGCGCTGAGCGCCTGCTGCATCAGCTGAGGGTTATTACCGGCCAGCATCGGGATTTCGCTAAACTGCAGGCCTTCCATCTCCAGACGGAAATCAGGACCGGCGTTGCTCTGCGCGCTGCGCGAGCTGGCGTACAGCGTCACGTTGCTCTGGCTACCGGTGCGCATGGTGATCATCGGTTTAATCAGCGCGATCTCATCCGGCGTGGCCAGGATATACGCGGCATCGACCTTACCGTTGCCGGTGATCTGCGCCTCTGTTGGTGCGGCCGGAATCGTCAGGCCGCCGATGGTGACGCCCTGCTGCTGTGGCAGGCTGGCGCTGACCGGGCTGCCGGTCATCGCAATCCCAGCACCGCCGTTAATGCCCATTTTCAGCTCGGCCGTGGAGCCGAATTTTTGCTGCAGCACCGTACTGCCGCCCAGTTTGTGCCACTCTTCAGCGAAGGCGTTGGTCACGCGATCGCCCAGGGCGCTACGCGGCACCAGCACCAGCGGGGATTGTTTACCCTGCTCGTGAATATGACGAGCCGCATCGCGGGCTTCGTCTTCCGGGGAGAGGGCGAAATAGCAGATGTTCGGGCGATCTTCGGTGGCTTCCGGCTGGTTCAGGGCCAGCACGTTCAGCGCGGTCTGGCTCTTCATCAGCTCTTCAACGTTGTTTTTCAGCAGTGGGCCAACCACGATACTGGCTCCGTCCTGCTGAACCTGATTAAGCACCTGATCCAGCGGCTGGGCGCTGGTGTCATAGATTTTCAGCTCGGCACCGGGATTGGCCGGCGTGCTGGCAACGGTCTGGCCTGTCGCGGCGGTTTCGGCCGGTGGCGTCTGCGGTTGTTCATTGGTCAGCTCGGCGGTGGATACCTGAGCCGGGCTGGCAACATCACCACTGGTCTGTGCGGCTGGCTGGGCCTCAACGGCAGCAGGCTGCGGTGCAGAAACAGGGGATACAGGCGCGGTACCGGCGTTTTTCGCCGCCTCAAAGCCCTGCTGGATGGTCTTGCCAAAGATCGACGCCTGGCCATTTAACGGCAGCAGCAGCGCGATTTTATTGGCGGAAGCAGGCTGGAAATTCTGTGCGCCGGTCAGCGGGGTTGGCAGCATCGTTGCGCCGGGGTTTTGCGGATAGCGGGTCTGCCAGTCGGCGATGCCGGCCTTCATCATATCCGCATCGTTACGATTTTCAGACCAGACGCGCTGGAGATCGAGCCAGCCCTGCAGGACGTTTTCATCGGCGTTGATCACCAGGGACTGTACCTGCTGCGGGCTCATGCTGGCGAGCACCTGCCAGGTGGCATCAATATTCTTCTGTTTATCCGCGGCGGCCAGCAGCGGCTGCTGGGCAATCAGGGCGCGCAGCAAAGTCAGGGACGGGCGACCTTCAGCGGTGGTGATCACCGCCTGCCAGTAGCGGCTCTGCTGACCCTGGTCGAGATCCGCCGGTTTCAGGCTATTCAGCAGTGACTGTGCTGAAGGGTAATCATGCTGGGCGACTTTGATTTCGACCGCCAGCAGCGCCTGTTCACGACGCTGGGCCTCATTCATATCCTGCGGCAGCTGGTTGAACAGCTCAAGCGCCTTCTGGCCCTGGCCTTCTTTCACCAGTGCACGAATGGCAAGTAATTGCCAGTTGGACTTGCTATCATTTGCGCTTTGCTGCATCTGCTGCAGATAAAAACCGGAATCAGCCTGGGCTGTTCCTTCCAGATGCGCCGCGCTTTTGTCGGAGGTCTGAGTGCCGCAACCGGCGAAAAGCAAAGCCGCCAGAATGACCGGCAGGCTGCGTGCAGTGGTAGAACGGAAAAATGTAGACGGTACCATACTGTATCCAGTTATTTTTTTACCCAATGCTCAATATTAAATCGGCAATACGGACGAAACAATGAAACAACACCAATCTGCAGAGAATTCTCAAGGTCAGCTGTATATTGTACCCACACCGATCGGGAATCTGGCGGATATCACGCAGCGGGCGCTGACCGTGCTGCAGGCTGTTGATCTGATTGCCGCTGAAGATACCCGCCATACGGGTTTGCTGTTACAACATTTTGCAATTAATGCCCGTTTATTTGCGCTGCACGACCATAACGAGCAGCAAAAAGCAGAAACGTTGCTGGCAAAACTGAAGGAAGGTCAGAATATTGCTCTCGTCTCCGACGCGGGCACGCCGCTGATTAACGATCCGGGTTACCACCTGGTCCGTACCTGCCGCGAGGCCGGCATTCGCGTGGTTCCGCTGCCGGGTCCCTGTGCGGCGATTGCCGCTCTGAGCGCCGCCGGTCTGCCGTCGGACCGCTTCTGCTATGAAGGCTTCCTCCCCGCGAAGTCGAAAGGCCGCCGCGATGCGCTCAAAGCGCTGGAAGAAGAGACGCGGACGCTGATTTTCTATGAATCCACCCACCGCCTGCTGGACAGCCTCGACGATATTTGTACGGTACTCGGCCCGACCCGCTACGTGGTCCTGGCCCGCGAGCTGACCAAAACCTGGGAGTCGATTCACGGCGCGCCGATTGGTGAGCTGGTGGCGTGGGTCAAAGAAGATGAAAACCGCCGCAAAGGCGAGATGGTGCTGATCATCGAAGGGCATAAAGCGCAGGAAGACGATCTGCCTGCCGATGCGCTGCGCACCCTGGCGCTGCTGCAGGTGGAGCTGCCCCTGAAAAAAGCCGCCGCGCTGGCCGCCGAGATCCACGGTGTGAAGAAAAACGCGCTTTATAAGTATGCGCTGGAGCAGCAGGGAGAATAATACCATGAGCCGCTACCAGCCCCCTTTCAGCATTACTCCCGCCATCCTTAATCTGGTGGTTGAGATCGGCGAACTGCTGGGTCACTGGTCGGCTCAAACCGGCAGGCAGTCTCCTCTGCTGCGTAAAGAGAACCGGATCCGCACGATCCAGGCCTCGCTGGCGATAGAACACAATAGTCTGACGACTGGGCAGGTTACGGCGCTAGTGGAAGGAAAGCGTGTTCTTGCTCCTGCTAAAGATATTCAGGAAGTCAGGAATGCGATCCTGGCGTATGAGCGGATGCCGCAATGGCAGCGCGCGGATCTCAGCGATCTCCTCAGCGCGCATCGCACATTGATGACGGGCCTGGTCGATTATCCTGGCGCATTACGTCAGGGGGATGTGGGTATTTATCGCGACCAGCAGCTTATCCATATGGCACCGCCAGCCAGTCAGGTTCCTCGTTTGATGAACGATTTGTTGGCGTGGCTGGACCAGACGGATTTACACCCGCTGGTTGCGAGCTCGGTTTTCCACTATGAATTTGAATTCATTCACCCATTCGCCGACGGCAACGGGCGGATGGGACGGCTATGGCAAACGCTTATCCTCAGTAAATGGCGGCAGGAGCTGGCGTGGCTTCCTGTTGAAACCCTGATTCACAATCAGCAGGAGCGGTACTACACCATCCTGGGGCAGTGTGACAAAGCCAGTGACTGCACGCCCTTTGTTCTGTTTATGCTGGAGAATATAGCGCTGGCGCTGAAGGAAGGCCTGGAATAAAAAGTGGCACCCAAAGGTGCCACCTGATTAAGCCGTCTGTTCGTGGGGATAAATCAAGTCACCGGAGCCGGGTTAAATACCGCCAGCTGGTTATGTAAGCCCCATTGGTCGGAGAAGGTTTTCTTCTTGCCGCTGGCCACGTCGATAATAAAGTGGAACAGCTTCCAGCCCACATCCTCGATACTCTCTTCGCCGGTCGCGATGGTGCCTGCATTGATATCCATCAGATCGAACCAGCGGTTTGCCAGTTCCGTACGGGTCGCCATTTTAATCACCGGTACGGCAACCAGACCGTAAGGCGTCCCGCGACCGGTGGTGAACACCTGCACGGTGATGCCTGAAGCCACCTGCTGCGTGCCGCAGACAAAGTCGCTGGCCGGAGTCGCGGCGTAGATCAAACCGCGTTTGGTCGGACGCTGGCCCGGAGAAAGCACTTCTGAAATTGCGCTTTTTCCGGATTTGGCGATAGAGCCCAGAGCTTTCTCAACCACGTTGGCCAGGCCGCCCTTTTTGTTACCCGGAGACGGGTTGGCGCTGCGATCGGTCTGACCCATATCCAGATAGTTGTCGTACCACTCCATCTCTTCCAGCAGGCGTTTGCCCACTTCTTCATTGATGGCGCGCGGCGTCAGGAGGTGGATAGCATCACGCACCTCGGTCACTTCAGAGAACATGACCGTACCGCCACAGCGGATCAGCAGGTCGGAGGCATAGCCCACGGCCGGGTTAGCGGTTACGCCGGAGAAGGCGTCGCTGCCGCCGCACTGCATGCCGACCACCAGTTCAGAGACCGGGCAGGTTTCACGCTGGCGCTGGTTCAGACGCTCCAGATGGCGCTCGGCAACCTGAAGGATATCCTCCACCATCGATTTAAAGCCGACGTGGTGATCGTCCTGCAGACGCACGATGCTGGCGCTGTCTACCGGGATCGCCTGTACATCTTCCGTGCCCTGCAGCAGGCGTTCCGGCTGCAGTTTTTCACAGCCGAGGCCGATAACCATCACTTCGCCGCCGAAGTTCGGGTTCAGCGAAATATTGTGAATGGTGCGGATAGGGATCACCGCTGCCGGGGCGTTAATGGCAACGCCACAGCCATAAAGGTGGTTCAGACCCACGACGCCGTCGACGTTCGGATACTTCGGCAGCAGATCGCGCTCGATAATTTTAACCACGTAGTCCACCACACCCGCGACGCAGTGGACGCTGGTGGTAATACCCAGCAGGTTTTTGGTGCCGACGCTGCCGTCCGCATTGCGGTAGCCTTCGAAGGTATAGCCTTCCAGCGGCGGAAGAGGTTCCGGCACGCGGGTCGCCAGCGGCAGGGTATTCAGCGGCGGTGCTTTTGGCAGCTCGACCAGGGATTCATCAATCCAGCTTCCCTGAGGAATATCGCGAACCGCGTAGCCGATCACTTCGCCGTAGCGAACGATCTCGCCATGGGCCGGGATCGCGACCAGCGCGACCTTATGGCCCTGTGGGATATGTTCAATCAGCTCCAGACCGTCAGGAAAGCGGGTTCCCGCTTTTAACCCATTGTCGTTAACAATAATTGCGACGTTATCGGTATCGTGTACCTTTATATAAAACGCCGGCACAGAATCTTGACGTATTTCGATGTTGGCCATTGTCCAGTATTCTCCAGCCAGGTGGTGGCTAAATTAAAAATTAATTAAAGAGGTGTTTCTTTCTTGTTGTGAGAAATAAAAACCTGTTGCTCTGGAATACAGCATGCCCGGAGTTTGGATATAAGAGTGTGATCAAGATCACTCAATAATGCGATGGCAGAGCTGACAAGGGGAGCAAAGAATAAATCTGTGGATCAGCGCCCATTATTATGTGCATATGCTCAATACAATGCGTTCTGGTTGCGTTCAAATTGTTCATTATTACAGTGTGCGGGCTAAGTGTCCTGATTATACTGAGAGCAGATTTTATTGTGTCCTGTTAGTTATCTGATAAACCTGCAATCGGTAAATAGTCAGGAATATAAATACGCCAGAAAATAACTAAATAGTGCTGGTGTCCTGTGCCCGAGGAAAAAACTAATGATAGTAGATACTGCTGCTGCACCTAAACAACGGGGAATGCCAACCCGTTATTTAATCTTGTTGATTATATTTATTGTTACAGCGATTAACTACGCCGACCGCGCTACGCTGTCGATTGCCGGTACCGAAGTCGCGAAAGAATTACAGCTTGATGCTGTTGCCATGGGTTATATCTTCTCCGCCTTCGGCTGGGCCTATCTGTTAATGCAGATCCCGGGCGGCTGGCTGCTCGACCGCTTTGGCTCGAAAAAAGTCTATACCTACAGCCTCTTCTTCTGGTCGCTGTTCACCTTCCTGCAAGGTTTCGTCGACGTCTTCCCGCTGGCCTGGGCCGGTGTGTCGATGTTTATCATGCGCTTTATGCTGGGCTTCTCTGAAGCACCGTCCTTCCCGGCCAACGCCCGTATCGTGGCGGCCTGGTTCCCGGCGAAAGAGCGTGGTACCGCTTCTGCAATCTTTAACTCCGCCCAGTACTTCTCACTGGCGCTGTTCTCTCCGCTGCTGGGTTACCTGACCTTCGCCTGGGGCTGGGAACATGTGTTTACCGTGATGGGTGCGATTGGCTTCGTGCTGACCGCCGTCTGGGTTAAATACATGCACAACCCGACTGACCACCCGCGCATGAGCAAGGAAGAGCTGGATTACATTGCAGCGAACGGTGCGGTTGTTGATATGGACCATAAAAAGGCCGATGACGGCACCAAAAAAGGTCCGAAACTGGATTACATCAAGCAGCTGCTGAGCAACCGCATGATGCTGGGCGTGTTCTTTGGTCAGTACTTCCTGAACACCATCACCTGGTTCTTCCTGACCTGGTTCCCGATTTATCTGGTTCAGGAAAAGGGCATGTCGATTCTGAAAGTGGGCTTTGTGGCCTCCATCCCGGCCCTGTGTGGTTTCGGCGGTGGCGTGCTGGGCGGCCTGTTCTCTGACTACCTGATCAAACGCGGCTTCACCCTGACCGTGGCACGTAAGCTGCCTATCGTTCTCGGTATGCTGCTGGCATCCAGCATTATTCTGTGTAACTACACCGATAACACGGTGCTGGTGATTGCGCTGATGGCTCTGGCGTTCTTTGGTAAAGGTTTTGGCGCGTTAGGCTGGCCGGTTATCTCCGATGTTGCCCCGAAAGAAATCGTGGGCCTGTGTGGCGGCGTGTTTAACGTGTTCGGTAATGTGGCATCCATCGTGACCCCGCTGGCTATCGGGTACATGGTTAAAGAGCTGCATTCCTTCAACGGTGCGTTGATCTTTGTCGGCTGTTCAGCCCTGATGATGATGGTTTGTTATCTGTTCGTGGTTGGCGACATCAAACGTATGGAACTGAAGAAGTAAGCAACGGTTAATTCAAGGTAAACGTAATGAATAACACTATATTCCCGAATAAATTCAAAGCTGCACTGGCAGCGCATCAGATCCAGATTGGTTGCTGGTCTGCGCTGGCCAGCCCAATCAGCACCGAAGTGCTGGGTCTGGCAGGTTTTGACTGGCTGGTGCTCGATGGCGAACACGCGCCGAACGATGTTACCTCCTTTATTCCGCAGCTGATGGCGCTGAAAGGCAGTGTCAGCGCACCAGTGGTACGTATACCGACCAATGAGCCGGTGATTATTAAACGCATGCTGGATATCGGCTTCTATAACTTCCTGGTGCCGTTTGTGGAAACCGAAGAAGAAGCCGTTCAGGCGGTTGCGTCTACGCGTTATCCGCCTGAAGGCATCCGCGGTGTGTCCGTGTCACACCGCGGCAATATGTTCGGCACTATTCCGGACTACCTTGCCCAGTCGAACAAAAACATCACCATCCTGGTACAGATCGAAAGCCAGGCCGGTGTGGACAATCTGGATGCGATTGCTGCCACCGAAGGCGTAGACGGTATTTTCGTCGGCCCGAGCGACCTGGCCGCTGGCCTGGGTCACCTGGGTAACGCCTCCCATCCGGACGTACAGAAATGCATTCAGCACATCTTTGCCCGTGCGAAAGCACACGGTAAGCCGAGCGGTATCCTGGCACCGGTAGAAGCGGATGCGCGTCGTTACCTTGAGTGGGGCGCCACCTTTGTTGCCGTCGGCAGCGATCTGGGTGTCTTCCGCGGCGCGACGCAGAAATTAGCTGATTCCTTTAAGAAATAACCACCTCCGAAACGAAGAGAGAGACGCAATTATGACAATGAAAGTTGGTTTTATTGGCCTGGGTATCATGGGTAAACCAATGAGTAAAAACCTCATTAAAGCCGGTTACTCGCTGGTGGTTTCTGACCGTAATCCTGAGGCGCTTGCTGAAGTGATTGCCGCTGGTGCAGAAACCGCCACCACGGCAAAAGCGATTGCAGAACAGTGTGATGTGATCATCACCATGCTGCCGAACTCCCCGCACGTGAAAGACGTTGCGCTGGGTGAGAACGGCATCATCGACGGTGCTAAACCTGGCACCGTGCTGATCGATATGAGCTCCATCGCACCGCTGGCCAGCCGTGAAATCAGCGAAGCGCTGAAGGCGAAAGGCGTTGAGATGCTCGACGCGCCGGTAAGCGGCGGCGAACCGAAAGCTGTCGATGGCACCCTGTCCGTCATGGTTGGCGGCGATAAAGCCACCTTCGACAAATACTACGATCTGCTGAAAGCGATGGCGGGCTCTGTTGTTCACACCGGCGATATCGGTGCGGGTAACGTAACCAAGCTGGCTAACCAGGTGATCGTGGCCCTGAACATTGCGGCGATGTCCGAAGCACTGACGCTGGCAACCAAAGCAGGCGTTAACCCGGATCTGGTTTACCAGGCCATCCGCGGCGGCCTGGCGGGCAGCACCGTGCTGGATGCAAAAGCGCCGATGGTGATGGATCGCAACTTCAAACCGGGCTTCCGCATCGATCTGCATATCAAAGATCTGGCGAACGCGCTGGATACCTCCCACGGCGTGGGCGCTCAGCTGCCGCTGACCGCAGCGGTAATGGAAATGATGCAGGCCCTGCGTGCCGATGGTCTGGGTAATGCCGACCATAGCGCCATCGCGTGCTACTACGAAAAACTGGCGAAAGTAGAAGTCTCTCGCTGATAACCAGGGGCGCGGGAACGCGCCCCTGAGTTTCTTGCTTTGCGCGGCATTTCAGGCTAATCAACTATGAAAATCGTAATCGCCCCAGACTCTTATAAAGAGAGCCTCTCTGCCTCTGAGGTAGCTCAGGCTATAGAAAAAGGATTTCGGGAAATATTCCCTGACGCGCAGTATGTCTCAGTTCCGGTCGCAGACGGCGGGGAAGGGACGGTTGAAGCGATGATTGCGGCCACCAAAGGGACGCAGTTAACGGCGCGGGTGACCGGTCCGTTAGGCGAACCTGTTGACGCTAACTGGGGGATCTCCGGTGACGGTAAGACGGCCTTTATTGAAATGGCCGCCGCCAGCGGGCTTGCGCTGGTGCCTCCTGCTTTACGTAATCCACTGGTCACCACCTCACGGGGTACCGGGGAACTGATTCTTCATGCTCTCGAACAAGGGGCACGAAACATTATTATCGGCATTGGCGGCAGCGCCACCAATGACGGCGGCGCGGGCATGGTCCAGGCGCTGGGCGCGAAGCTGTGCGACGCTAACGGGACCGAAATCGGTAACGGCGGCGGCAGCCTGATGAGCCTCAACAGCATCGATACCTCGGCGCTCGACCCGCGTCTGAAGGCCTGCACCATTCGCGTTGCCTGCGATGTGACGAACCCGCTGACGGGCAATACCGGCGCATCACGTATCTTTGGCCCGCAGAAAGGGGCGACCGAGGCGATGATCCTCGAACTGGATCGCAACCTCGACCATTTTGCCGACGTGATCAAACAGTCGCTGCGTGTCGATGTTAAGCAGGTGCCGGGATCGGGTGCGGCGGGCGGTATGGGCGCGGCGCTGATGGCTTTCCTCGGTGCGGAACTGCGCAGCGGGATCGAGATTGTGACCCAGGCGCTGAATCTGGAAGAGCATATTCACGACTGTACCCTGGTGGTGACCGGCGAAGGGCGTATTGATAGCCAGAGTATTCACGGTAAAGTGCCGGTGGGCGTGGCCCAGGTGGCGAAAAAGTATCACAAGCCGGTGATCGGTATTGCCGGTAGCCTGACCCGCGATGTCGGCGTGGTGCACCAGCACGGTATCGATGCGGTTTTCAGCGTGCTGACCAGCATTGGCACCCTGGAAGAGGCGTTTCGCGGCGCGTTTGACAATATTTACCGCGCTTCACGCAATATTGCTGCGACCGTTCGGGTCGGGATGCAGACGGAAGGGTGACAGCGGGGCCTAAACCCTCTATAATCCGCGCCGAAGCTGACCAGACAGTCGCCGCTTCGTCGTCGTCCCTTCGGGGAGACGGGCGGAGGGGAGGAAAGTCCGGGCTCCATAGGGCAGGGTGCCAGGTAACGCCTGGGAGGCGCAAGCCTACGACCAGTGCAACAGAGAGCAAACCGCCGATGGCCCGCGTAAGCGGGATCAGGTAAGGGTGAAAGGGTGCGGTAAGAGCGCACCGCGCGGCTGGCAACAGTTCGTGGCACGGTAAACTCCACCCGGAGCAAGGCCAAATAGGGGTTCATAAGGTACGGCCCGTACTGAACCCGGGTAGGCTGCTTGAGCCAGTGAGCGATTGCTGGCCTAGATGAATGACTGTCCACGACAGAACCCGGCTTAACGGTCAGCTTCACTCATTCAGGATCGCCCCGCATAGCGTTAGCTGTGCGGGGCGATTTGCGTTATGCTGGCGGAATAGCAAATGGATGTTTTGCAACGGTTTCGCCTCTTGCCCCTGAGTCCCTCGGGCAGGTCATTTCTTCACTAAAACAAGGATGTATCGCTATGAAACGTTATTTACCCGTATCCGCTTTCGCACTGATCGCCGGCTGTCTGTTTGCCGGGAGCGCGCTGGCGCGTGACGTCACCACGGTCAAAGAAGCCAAAACCCTGCGCGATGATTCACGCGTTACGCTCGAAGGGAAGATTACCGGCCGTGCCGGTGATGACGATCGTTACTGGCTGCAGGACAGCACGGGAAAAATCCGCGTGGATATTGATGATGACGATGACGAAAGAGGTCTTGTTGGCAAGCGCGTGCGCGTGACCGGTGACGTGGATAAAAACGACGGGCGGACGGAGATCGATGTCGATCATCTCCGCATCATCAAATAGCCTGCCGTAGAGAGTCAAAACCCCGCGAAAGCGGGGTTTGTCGTTTTATCACACCGGTAAATCAATCAGCAGCGCCCGAAGGGGTGTCTCAGCGACCAGGGTAATCGTGGTCTCGTCGCGAATAAATGCCCCGTCTCCGCAGGTCAGCGCTTCCTGACCTTGCTGGTGGGTCTGCGCCTGCACCGTACCGTGGATGGACTGCAGATAGGCTCGCGGGCCGTGCAGCTGAAAACTCAGCTCTTCGCCTTTCTCAAGCTCAATATGGTGCAGCCATACTTGCTGGCGCAGCTGCAGACTGCTCTGGCTCCCGTCGGGCGACGCCAGCAGCTGTTGGGCCTGGTCGGCAAGGATAACTTTCTGCACGGGCGGGTTTTCCCGCTCCGGACACGCGTCGAGCCACAGCTGCATCCGCGTCAGGGATTTATCCTTACTGATATTATGCTCGCTGTAGCTGATACCCGGCTGGGTGGCGATCAGCAGCGCTTCACCGGCTTTCGCCTGAACATGATTGCCTTCACTGTCCCGGTACTCTGCTTCGCCTTCGAGGATCAGATTCAGAATATCGACTTTCGGGTAGGTGCGCGGCTGGAAAGACGCGCCCGGTGCCAGTACTTCCTGGTTCAGAACGCGCAGGGAGGCATAGCCCAGCAGCTTAGGATCAAAGTAGTGCCCAAAGGAAAAAGTGTAGCGAGCCTGCAGCCATCCGAAGTCTGCCTGTCCACATTGTTTGGCCGTTCTGGTAGTAATCATAATAATTGACCTCTCTTTACACACATTGATAGTAAAGATATAGACGCTTCATTGTTAGCGAGATATTCTGCCCGGTATGTTCAAATTTCCTGAATGAGAACGCTATGGCAAAAGATAGAGCGTTGACGCTTGAGGCACTGCGCGTCATGGACGCAATCGACAGGCGCGGCAGTTTTGCTGCTGCCGCAGACGAGCTGGGGCGCGTGCCGTCGGCACTGAGCTACACCATGCAGAAGCTGGAAGAGGAGCTGGACGTGGTGCTGTTTGACCGTTCAGGTCACCGCACCAAATTCACCAACGTCGGGCGGATGCTGCTGGAGCGCGGTCGCGTTCTGCTTGAGGCTGCCGATAAGCTGACGACCGACGCAGAAGCGCTGGCTCGCGGCTGGGAAACGCATCTGACGCTGGTCACGGAAGCGCTGGTCCCGACGGTGGACCTGTTTCCGCTGGTCGATAAGCTGGCGGCGAAGGCCAACACCCAGCTGTCGATTATTACCGAAGTGCTGGCCGGGGCCTGGGAACGGCTGGAGCAGGGCCGGGCGGATATTGTGATCGCGCCGGATATGCATTTCCGTTCCTCGTCAGAAATTAACTCCCGCAAGCTGTATAAAGTGCTGAACGTTTACGTTGCCGCCCCGGACCATCCGATCCACCAGGAGCCGGAGCCGCTGTCCGAGGTGACGCGCGTGAAGTATCGCGGTGTGGCGGTAGCGGATACCGCACGTGAACGGCCGGTGCTGACCGTCCAGCTGCTCGACAAGCAGCCACGTCTGACGGTGAGTACGATTGAAGACAAACGCCAGGCGCTGCTGGCCGGGCTGGGCGTGGCGACTATGCCTTACCCGCTGGTCGAGCAGGATATTGCCGAAGGGCGTTTGCGGGTGGTTAGCCCGGAATATACCAGCGAAGTAGATATTATTATGGCCTGGCGGCGTGACAGCATGGGCGAGGGAAAAGCCTGGTGCCTGCGCGAGATTCAGAAGTTGTTTTCCGGTCGATGATAAGTCTGCGCCTCCCTCAGGGAGGCGCAGTGCCGTCAGAATTTCCGTTTAGGATCCGGCCCGAAGCGGTTATCGCCGGGCGTACCGCTTTGACAGTTAAAAACAATCAGCGCTATCCAGCCCACAATGGGGATCAGCATCAGCAGTAGCCACCATGCCGAACGATCGGTGTCGTGCAGGCGGCGGAAGTGAACGGCCAGCGAGGGCACGAAAACCAGAAGGCTGTAAATCGTTGCTAAAATACCCTGGCCATCGCCAAGCTGCCAGCCGAGGATTTTATCCACTATGCTCAACACCGCGGCCAGAATGGCGCTCACCAGAATGAACATCCAGAACTCTTTGCGCCGCGCCCGTCCTGTAAAACCGATGTAATTTCGTATTACGCTTAAATACCAGTCCATTTTTCCTCCACCTTTTGGTTATCAATCCCTTGTTCTCTAAGGGGACATTTCAGGTATACATCGGAACGGACGAGTCGACAAGTTGCGGTAACGGAAGTGAGAAACGGCAACGGCAGGAAACGCGGTTCCTGCCGTCGAGGGGGTTATGCGAAGCGACTCTCGCGCCCGTGGGGCTCGTTCAGATCCTGCCAGGGACCAATCGAAATAATCCCGGTGGGGTTGATGGTTTTATGGCTGCGATAGTAGTGGTGGCGAATATGATCAAAATCGACCGTCTCCGCAATGCCCGGCATCTGGTAAATATCGCGCAGGAATCCGTACAGATTCAGGTAATCGCTGATGCGGTGCTTATCGCATTTAAAGTGGGTGACGTAGACCGGATCGAAGCGAACCAGCGTGGTCCACAGACGAATATCGGCTTCGGTCAGCTGGTCACCCGTCAGGTAGCGATGCTGGCCGAGGATCTGCTCGATGCGCGCCAGGGATTCAAATACGCCGTTGACCGCGTCGTCATAAGCCTGCTGGCTGGTGGCAAACCCGGCTTTGTAGACGCCGTTATTCACGTTGTCGTAGATCCAGCCGTTGAGTTCATCGATCTTTTCACGCAGGGCAGGCGGATAGTAGTCACCGGCTCTGGCACCCAGCGCATCGAAAGCGCCGTTCAGCATGCGGATGATTTCAGCGGATTCGTTGCTGACGATCGTCTGGTTTTTCTTGTCCCACAGTACCGGGACCGTGACACGCCCGGTGTAGTGCGGATCGGCGTGCAGATAGAGCTGATAAAGAAAATCATGCTGATACAGCTTATCGCCGGTGGCGGCGGGGAAATCGTCGCCGAAGGTCCAGCCGCTCTCCAGCATCAGCGGATGCACAACGGAAACCGAAATAAAGGATTCGAGGCCTTTTAACGCCCGCATCATCAGCGTGCGGTGCGCCCAGGGGCAGGCGAGGGAAACGTACAGGTGATAACGATCTTTTTCCGCCGCAAAACCCGGCTCGCCGGACGGACCTGCTGCGCCATCGGCGGTCAGCCAGTTGCGGAAAGCGGAAACCGAACGCTGGAAGCGCCCACCGGTGGATTTGGTGTCATACCAGACATCGTGCCAGACGCCGTCAATCAATTGTCCCATGGCTTTCTCCTTTTCTGCATAGCAAAAGCGAGGAGTAAACTCCTCGCTTTGTTGTGTTCAGTCTTCAGTATAGCGGTGTTACCACTTTTTATTCAGCAGACGGTCAATACTGAATGCGCCCGGACCGCTGATACCCAGTACCAGGAAACCGCCGGCGATGCTCAGGTTTTTCATGAACATCATTGAGTTCATACCTTCAGCAAAGTTGCTGTGGAACAGCAGCGCGGTCAGCACGGTGAAGCCCGCGGTGAACAGCGCGGTCGTACGGGTCAGGAAACCGAACAGAATGGCCAGACCGCCGCCCAGCTCAAGCAGAATGGTCAGCGGCAGCAGGAATCCCGGGACGCCCATCGATTCCATATACTGCTGAGTTCCTGCATAACCGCCAATTTTGCCCCAGCCTGCAGTGATGAACAGGATAGGCATCAGGATACGTGCTACCAGTAAACCAACATCTTCTAATTTTTTCATTTTACTCTCCGAGGCACCACAAAGGTTGCAGGTTAGATTTTTCGTGCAATTACCGGCGGATGCCGCGTGTTTGCTGTCGATGGAGAGCATCATAAGCGCGGCGATGACGGATTGTTAGCAAGGAAAACTGTCAATCTTCTTCAAAGAATCTGAGTAAGCGACGGAGAGAAATAAAAAAACGCCCGCGAGCGGGCGTTTCAGGAGCAGGAGATTAACGGGATGACGGTGGCTGCAGGGTGTTTTTCACCAGTCGCCAGACGCTCCATGCGCTGAGTCCGCGTTTGGCCCAGCGCATCAGCATATTGGGATGGCGAATACTCCACAGCGCCATCACGCTGCTGCCAACCACGGCCCAGGAGCGCAGGCTTTGTAGCGCACTCCAGCCGCGATCGTAGGCGCCGGTCGCGGTGAGCCAGTCCCGTCGGCTGGCGGAGAGATCCAGCCTCTGCTGCTGGATCTCGCTCAGCAGCCTCGCCTTACGGCGTTCACGTTCCTGGCGGCTGCTCACGGTTCGTCGTCCCGCAGCAAATCTTTGTCGTTGGCCAGCTCCTGCCGGGTATGGCGTAGCAGGGTGGAACGTCTGGCCCTGCGCAGCGTCATCAGCCCGCCAATCAGCGCCAGCACCAGCAGTACCACGGTGGTGGCGATCATCGCATTAAGCCGATACTGCGCGTCGACGGCCCAGATAACCAGCACCATCAGGCTCATCAGACCGAAGGCGGCAAACAGCATGGTCATGCCGAGCATCAATAGTAGCTGGAAGATATTGGCTTTCTCTTCTTCCAGCTCGACTACCGCCAGCCGCAGACGGGTCTCGACCATATCGACAATGATGGTGACGATACGCTGGCCGATACCAAAGACGCTTTTGCCTGGACCCTGTGCGTGACGAGAATCAGCCATAATCAGCGACGCGACAGAAGAACGCCCAGCACGACGCCTACGGCGGCACCGATACCCACGCCCGTCCACGGATTGTCACGCACGTACTTGTCAGCATGTGCGGCAGCTTCACGGGTCTGACGAGAGATAATATCGCCGGTTTCACCCAGGCGGGCGCGGCTCTCTTTCAGCGCATGTTCAGCTTTGCTGCGAATTTTCCCCAGCTCTTCTTTCGATTTTTCACCGGAGGAACTCAGAACTTCTTCCAGGGTGTCCGTCAGTGACTTCAACTCAGCGCGCAGATGGTCGGCGTTATCTTTAGACATACTTCCCTCCAGGGACTATCGATTAATCAGTATTCACGAGACTCCAGCGCTTTCAGCTCTTCATGCGCTTCGGCGAGTTTACGTTCGCGAGTGGCGATTTTATCCGCATCACCCTTGGCCTGGGCTTCAGCCAGATCGCGCTGACGCTCGGCGATCTCATCGTGCTGTTCAGCGATTTTCTTCTGATGATCGGCTTTAAGCTTCTCGTCAGTACAGTGGTCTTTCACTTCGCTGAGGGCTTTGTTCAGGCCGCTAAGGCGGTACTGGTTGTTATGCTTTTCTGCATGGCTGATTTCCCGTTGAATATCCTGCTCTTTCTGCTGGCACAGCGTAGCGGAAAAGGCGGCGGAACTCAGGGATAAACAGGCCAGGGCCATAACGATGCGGTATTTCATAATTGAACCTTCCTTTGTGTGGTAAATGCATCACGACGATGCAGTCGATTCCGTTTGCAGAACGATGTTTCTGGCGTCCGCACACTCAATCATAGTTAAGTAATGCGGAATCACCAGAATTAGTGAACAGATTCAGAATCCTGGAAAAAATCAGCCGAATCTGTGGGAGGTGTCGCGCAGACGGGATAGCCAGATCGTGGCCTGGCTATCGTCATCCTGCTGGGCAATGATATAGCCGGATGGCAGAGAGCGATCCAGCACTTCTTTTGCCGCCGCGCTCTGGGCGCTGGAGTCAAATTTAATCAGCAGAGAGTTATTCTCCGGCGTAATGCTTTTAAAGCGGATGCCGTTAGCGTCGAGATGGTGCCAGATAGAAAAACCATCCGGGATACTGGTCCCCTGAGCGGCCGGACGAATGGCCAGCGTCGACTCATTCTGCCGCAGCGTCGCCCACAGATAAGCGGCGGCCATCATCAGGATCAGCAGGGTAAACCCTGCGAACACACGACGTCGTGCACGGTTGTTCATTTCCATATTCACCCCCGGTTTCCGTATTTTTTCTTCAACACCACCACCAGCGAGCCGGCCAGGCCGATAACCAGCAGCACGACCGGCAGCAGCATCAGACAGGACATCAGCGCGTCCTCATACTTGAGAAAGACCGGCGTTTTACCCAGCAGGTAGCCGAGGCTGGTGAGGATCAGCACCCACAGCAGTCCGCTCATCCAGTTGAAGAACTGGAAGCGGGCGTTGTTCAGACCGGAAAGCCCTGCGATGGTCGGCAGCAGCGTGCGGACAAAGGCAATAAAACGGCCCACCAGCAGGGCGGAAAGCCCGTGCTTATGGAAGAGATGATGGGCGCGCTGGTGATAGTGCGCCGGGAGATGCGACAGCCAGTTTTGCACAATCCGGGTATTGCCCAGCCATCGTCCCTGGATATAGCTCAGCCAGCAGCCGAGGCTGGCGGCCGAGGTGAGCAGAAACAGCGTCAGCGGGAAGCTCATGGCGCCTTTGGCGATCAGTACGCCGACCAGCACCAGCAGGCTGTCGCCCGGTAAAAAGGCGGCCGGCAGCAGACCGTTCTCAAGGAACAGAATCATAAACAGGACAAAATAGAGCATGCCAATCATCGAGGGATTCGCCAGGGTTTCGAAATCCTGGCTCCACAGGGCATTAATTAACTGCGTAAAAAGTTCCATTGGCTATTCCTGGTACTTCGGTTGACATCGCGCCTGTGCGGACGGTGCTGCGCAGTAACATTTTTTACTGATTTTGTTTATGTTCACTGGCGGGCACACAGGCGTGGCCTGAATAATCCATGCAAAGAAAGCCGCGGCTTTCAAAAAGTAGTGAGTAATCACTAACTCACCAGGGCAAAATGCATCCAATTGTAACAAAGGCGCATGTTCTGCGTCACAGATTTTGCGCGTTGTTGGCAATGATTTTGCTGATCAATGGAGAGAGAGGCGAGGGTATTTACAAACGCTGACACTATATACGTTTTGCTTACCCTTAACGCAGCGGCAGACGCGTGGTCTGCCGTCTGAAGAGGAGCGGGATGTTATTTCCCGCTGCCGGAAGCGGTATCGAGGTGAACCACCGGATTATCAGCAAACAAATAGCGGTCAGCATTGAATTCGAAGTCATCGCTGGTTTCGTTAAACAGCATCAGCTTGGTGTTTTCCAGATGCTGCCACATGGCCAGCTTGGCCGCGTGCGGGTCTTTACGAATCAATGCCTTAAGGATTTGGTCGTGATCGTCACACCAGTTATCCACGGTGCGCAAATCGATATGATCGTGCAGTTTCTTCCAGTACGGGTTATGAACGCGCTGAGTCCACATTTTTTCCACAATTGCGGCCAGAGCCGTATTTTGCGTTGCCAGCGCGACCTGAACATGGAACTGCAAATCCCACTGAGAATCGCGGAAGCATTTCTCCTGGCGCGCCTGCTCCTGGATTTCCATCAGTTTCATGATGTCCTGCTTGGTCACCTGGGTGGCCGCGAACTCGGCAATATTGCTCTCAATCAGCTGGCGAGCCTGCAGAAGTTCAAACGGACCGTAGTTGGCAAACTCCAGAGACTCATCCGGGACCTGATGGTATTTCGGCTGGCTGGCGATAACGTGAATGCCCGATCCTTTGCGTACTTCAACGTAGCCTTCCACTTCCAGCATAATAATCGCTTCGCGGACCACGGTGCGGCTGACGCTTTTCTCATCGGCAATAAAACGCTCGGCCGGAAGCTTGTCCCCCACCAAATAAACGCCCTGCTCTATGCGCTGCTTAAGGTCAGCAGCCAGCTGTTGATACAGACGACGAGATTCGGTGATTTCCATATACGCTCCAGGCAGGGGTAAGGCACATTGTATTTGTTATACCACTTTTACGAGTTCCCCACCACACAACAGCGCAAAAAGCCGCCCTGAGTGGGCGGCTTCTGTACGAACGAGCGTGATTTAGCGGTTGCTAACTTTGCGCTGCGGGTCCACCTATGGAGTGTTCTCGCTCCACTTCCTCGGCGGTTTTGTTCTTCAGCACGGTCCAGATCACCAGGGCACCCAGCAGGTCAAAGACCGCCAGTACCGCGAACAGCGGGCTGAAGCCGATGGTATCGGCCAGAGCACCCACCACCAGAGCGAACATGGTGCTGGCCATCCAGGCCGCCATGCCGGTCAGACCGTTAGCCGTCGCCACTTCGTTACGACCGAAGACGTCTGAGGATAGCGTGATCAGCGCACCGGACAGGGACTGGTGGGCAAAACCACCGACGCACAGCAGGGCGATAGCGATATACGGGCTGGTGAACAGACCAATCATGCCTGGGCCAATCATCAGCAGCGCGCCCATGGTGACAACCATTTTACGGGAGACAATCAGGTTAACGCCGAACCAGCGCTGGAACAGCGGCGGCAGGTAGCCACCTACGATACAGCCGAGGTCGGCAAACAGCATCGGCATCCAGGCGAACATGGCGATCTCTTTCAGGTTAAAGCCGTAGACTTTAAACATGAACAGCGGGATCCAGGCGTTAAAGGTACCCCAGGCTGGTTCAGCCAGGAAACGCGGCAGCGCGATACCCCAGAACTGACGGGTGCCAAGGATCTGCCACGGGGACATTTTCTTGCCGTTATTGGTCTGATGCTGAGATTCCTGACCGTTGATAATGTAGTCGCGTTCTTCTTCGGTCAGCTTTTTCTGGTCGCGCGGGTGTTTGTAGAAGATCAGCCACGCCATTGCCCAGACGAAGCTCAGCACGCCGGAAATGATGAAGGCCATCTGCCAGCTGTGCATCACGATAGCCCACACGACCAGCGGCGGCGCAATCATGGCACCGATAGAGGAGCCGACGTTAAAGTAGCCGACGGCGATAGAGCGCTCTTTCGCCGGGAACCATTCGGAGCTGGCCTTCAGACCCGCAGGGATCATCGCGGCTTCTGCTGCACCGACCGCACCACGCGCCAGCGCCAGACCACCCCAGCTTCCCGCCAGCGCGGTTGCGCCGCAGAAGACAGCCCAGGCGACGGCGAAGAAGGCGTAGCCAATTTTGGTACCGAGAATATCGAGAACGTAGCCGGCAACTGGCTGCATGATGGTGTAAGCCGCTGAGTAGGCGGCGATAATATAGGAGTATTGCTGCGTGGAGATATGCAGCTCTTCCATCAGCGTCGGAGCCGCTGCCGCGACCGTGTTACGCGTCAGGTAACCCAGTACGGTACCCAGCGTCACCAGGCCTATCATATACCAACGTAACCCTTTAATTTTACGCATGTAAAACCTCATCGTTATGTTATATCCGCCGTTAAGGCGGTGACATCTCACCCCGCAGGGTGGTGTTGTTCAGTAACGGGAGGTCGTACGGGAAAAATCCCGGTACGACCCCGATCCTTGCCAATTCAAACCTTCAACAGGTAATCGGTATCCGTACCGGTAAATCCGATGTCTGTAACACCGGTAATGCATTCCGTCGGCATGTGTTTTGCGACGGCAGGCAAGATAACTTGTCATACAACTTTAAAAGGTGAGTTGTGTCACAAAAGCTCTTTTCTTAGTGTGGTCATTATTTTTCGTTGAAGAAGCCAGTGGTGGCGCGGTTTGGCGGTTTGTTTGTTTATTCGGCGTCGATCTTTAAGTTGGGTTTTATTGATCTAACTCACGAAAATATCTTCAGTCTGTGGAAATTGGTGTGATAACTTTGACACCATTAAAAATAAGCATTCATGCACTCGTAAAGAGGAAGACTGATTATGACGCCGTTTATGACTGAAGATTTCCTGCTGGATACCGAATTTGCCCGCCGTCTGTACCACGACTACGCAAAAGACCAGCCGATTTTTGACTATCACTGCCATCTGCCGCCGCAGCAGATCGCAGAAAACTACCGCTTTAAAAACCTGTATGACATCTGGCTGAAAGGTGACCACTATAAGTGGCGTGCGATGCGTACTAACGGCGTGGCTGAGAAGCTGTGTACCGGTGATGCCAGCGACCGTGAGAAGTTCGACGCCTGGGCCGCCACGGTTCCGCACACTATTGGTAACCCGTTATACCACTGGACTCATCTTGAGCTGCGTCGTCCTTTTGGTATTACAGGTAAGCTGCTGTCGCCGTCTACGGCGGGTGAAATCTGGACCGAATGTAACGAGCTGCTGGCGCAGGATAAATTCTCTGCACGCGGCATCATGCAGCAGATGAACGTCAAAATGGTCGGCACCACCGACGATCCGATCGACTCCCTGGAGCACCACGCTGCCGTGGCGAAAGACACCAGCTTCAGCGTGAAAGTGCTGCCGAGCTGGCGCCCGGATAAAGCCTTCAATATCGAGCAGGCGACCTTTAACGACTATATGGCGAAGCTGGGCGAAGTCTCCGATACCGAGATTCGTCGTTTTGCCGACCTGCAGACTGCCCTGACCAAACGTCTGGATCACTTTGCCGCTCACGGCTGTAAAGTCTCCGACCACGCGCTGGACGTCGTGCTGTTTGCCGAAGCCAGCGAAAGCGAGCTGGACAGCATCCTGGCGCGTCGCCTGAGCGGTGCCACCCTGAGCGAACACGAAGTGGCGCAGTTCAAAACGGCGGTGCTGGTCTTCCTCGGTGCGGAATATGCCCGTCGCGAATGGGTACAGCAGTATCACATCGGCGCGCTGCGTAATAACAACCTGCGCCAGTTCAAACTGCTGGGGCCGGACGTCGGTTTTGACTCCATCAACGACCGCCCGCTGGCGGAAGAGCTGTCAAAACTGCTGAGCAAACAGAACGAAGAAAATCTGCTGCCGAAAACCATCCTTTACTGCCTGAACCCGCGTGATAACGAAGTGCTGGGCACCATGATCGGTAACTTCCAGGGTGAAGGGATGCCGGGCAAAATGCAGTTCGGCTCCGGCTGGTGGTTTAACGACCAGAAAGACGGTATGGAACGTCAGATGAACCAGCTGGCGCAGCTCGGCCTGCTGAGCCGTTTTGTGGGCATGCTGACCGACAGCCGCAGCTTCCTCTCCTACACCCGTCACGAATACTTCCGTCGCATTCTGTGCCAGATGATCGGCCGCTGGGTGGCTGCGGGTGAAGCACCGGCGGATATTCAGCTGCTGGGTGAGATGGTAAGAAATATTTGCTTTAACAATGCGCGTGACTACTTCGCCATTGAACTGAACTAAGCCCTGAGGTTGGTTGATATGCAATACATCAAGATCCATTCGCTGGACAACGTCGCGGTCGCGCTGGCTGATATTGCCGCCGGTACCGAGGTGACGATTGACGGCCAGACGGTCACGCTGCTGTCGGACGTGGTGCGCGGGCATAAGTTTGCCCTGCAGCCGGTCGCGAAGGGTGAAAACGTCATTAAGTACGGTTTGCCGATTGGACATACGCTGGCGGATGTTGCGGCAGGGGAGCATATTCATGCCCACAACACGCGGACCAATCTTAGCGATCTGGACGAGTATAGCTATCAACCTGATTTTCAGGCCGACGTGGCGCAGCCGGCGGATCGCGATATTGAGATCTACCGCCGCGCCAGCGGTGAAGTCGGGGTGCGTAACGAACTGTGGATCCTGCCAACGGTAGGCTGCGTGAACGGTATCGCCCGACAGATCCAGACCCGTTTCCTGAAAGAAACCAACGACGCGGAAGGCACCGACGGTGTCTTCCTGTTCAGCCACACCTACGGCTGTTCGCAGCTGGGTGATGACCACGTTAATACGCGCACTATGCTGCAAAATATGGTGCGTCACCCTAACGCCGGTGCGGTGCTGGTGATTGGCCTGGGCTGTGAAAACAACCAGGTTGACGCCTTCCGTGAAACCCTGGGAGATTTTGACCCGGATCGCGTTCACTTTATGATTTGTCAGCATCAGGACGATGAAGTGGAAGCGGGTCTTGAGCAGCTGCACCAGCTGTATGAGGTGATGCGTCACGATAAGCGCGTGCCGGGTAAACTGAGCGAGCTGAAGTTTGGTCTGGAGTGCGGCGGGTCTGACGGCCTGTCCGGTATCACCGCCAACCCGATGCTGGGTCGCTTCTCGGACTTTATGATTGCCAACGGCGGGACCACCGTGCTGACCGAAGTGCCGGAAATGTTCGGTGCCGAGCAGCTGCTGATGAGCCACTGCCGCGACGAGGCCACCTTCGACAAGCTGGTGACCATGGTCAATGACTTCAAGCAGTACTTCATTGCCCATAATCAGCCGATCTACGAGAACCCGTCTCCGGGTAACAAAGCGGGCGGCATTACCACTCTGGAAGATAAATCCCTCGGCTGTACCCAGAAAGCGGGTTCCAGCCAGGTGGTGGATGTCCTGCGCTACGGTGAGCGTCTGAAAACCCACGGTCTGAATCTGCTGAGCGCGCCGGGTAACGATGCCGTTGCCACCAGCGCCCTGGCCGGTGCGGGCTGTCATATGGTGCTGTTCAGTACCGGTCGCGGTACGCCTTACGGCGGCTTTGTGCCGACGGTGAAAATCGCCACCAACAGCGAACTGGCGGCGAAGAAAAAACACTGGATTGACTTCGACGCCGGTCAGCTTATCCACGGCAAAGCGATGCCGCAACTGCTGGATGAGTTTGTCGATACCATTGTTGATTTCGCCAACGGTAAGAAGACCTGTAACGAACGTAACGATTTCCGCGAGCTCGCCATCTTCAAAAGCGGCGTTACCCTCTAATTACCCGGCAGCTTTTGCACCATGGCTGTGTTGGCTGCGCTCATTCACCCCGGTCACTTACTTGTGTAAGCTCCCGGGGACTCATGAGCTTGCCGCCTTGCCCTGGCACAAAATCTTTGGGTAAATGGGTAAGAGAAACAACACGGCGCTTCCTCTCCTGAAGCGCCGTTTCTTTTTATGCTATCGACAGGGATTTTCCATGACCGCGTATTGGCTTGCCCAGGGCGTGGGAGTGATTGCCTTTTTGGTGGGCATCACGACCTTTATCAACCGCGATGAGCGGCGTTTCAAAAAGCAGCTCTCCGTCTACAGCGCCATTATCGGCGTGCATTTCTTCCTGATGGGCGCCTGGCCCGCGGGTTCCAGCGCCATGCTTAACTCGGTCCGCACCCTGATAACCCTGCGTACCCGCAGCCTGTGGGTGATGACGCTGTTTATCGTCCTGACCGGCGGGCTGGGGATCGCGAAGTTTCAGCATCCTATGGAGCTGCTGCCGGTGATCGGCACCATCGTCAGCACCTGGGCGCTATTCCGCTGCACCGGCCTGACCACGCGCATTGTGATCTGGTGCTCCACCGGCTGCTGGGTGGCGCATAACCTGTGGCTGGGTTCGATTGGCGGTTCGCTGATTGAGGGCAGTTTTCTGGTGATGAACGGACTGACGATTATACGTTTCTGGCGGATGCAGAAGCGTGGAATCGATCCGTTTAAGGTCGAGAAGACACAGCAGAATTAACCCTCCGCGCAGCGGCGGAGGGTTTCAGCATTACGCCGCGGATTGTTTCGCCAGTCGGGCGTCTTCCGCCTGACAGACGGCGGCGGTAAACATCACGTCGGTGGAGGAGTTAATCGCGGTTTCGCAGGAGTCCTGCAGAACGCCGATAATAAAGCCGACCGCCACCACCTGCATGGCAATCTCGTTCGGGATCCCAAACATATTACAGGCCAGCGGGATCAGCAGCAGGGAACCGCCCGCCACCCCGGATGCGCCGCAGGCGCACAGAGAGGCCACGACGCTCAGCAGCAGCGCCGTCGGCAGATCCACCGCAATCCCCAGAGTATGTACCGCCGCCAGGGTCAGCACGGTAATGGTGATGGCAGCACCGGCCATATTGACCGTCGCACCCAGCGGAATCGAGACCGAGTAGGTATCGCGGTCGAGGTTCAGTTTTTCACACAGGGCGAGGTTGACCGGAATATTGGCCGCCGAGCTGCGGGTGAAGAAGGCGGTCACGCCGCTTTCGCGCAGGCAGGAGAGCACCAGCGGGTAGGGGTTGCGGCGAATATGGATAAACACCAGCAGCGGATTAATCACCAGCGCCACTACCACCATGCAGCCAATCAGCACCAGCAGAAGATGGGCGTAGCCCCACAGCGCCGAGAAGCCGGTGGTCGCCAGGGTGGATGACACCAGACCAAAGATGCCAATCGGCGCAAAGCGGATCACCACCTTCACGATAAAGGTCACCGCGTCGGACAGGTCATTCACCATCTGTTTTGTGCTGTCGGCAGAATGGCGGAAGGCGAAGCCCAGGCCCACGGCCCAGACCAGGATCCCGATATAATTGGCGTCCATCAGCGCCGCGATCGGGTTTGACACAATGCTGGTCAGCAGCCCATGCATCACGGCCACAATACCGGACGGCGGCGTAATGCCTTCTGCACCGGTCGTCAGCTGCAGCGTGGACGGGAACAGAAACCCGGCCGCGACGGCGGTTAAGGCGGCGGAGAAGGTGCCAAACAGATAGAGCCACAGAATGGGCCGGATATTGGTTTTCTGCCCGTGCTGATGGCTGGCGATGGACGCCATGACCAGCGTCAGCACCAGTACCGGCGCCACGGCTTTCAGCGCGCCGACAAACAGCGTGCCCAGCAGTCCGGTGGCGATTGCCGCCGGTTTTGACACCAGCGCCAGTAAAATACCCAGCACCAGGCCAATAAGGATTTGTTTTACCAGGCTTCCCTGCGCCAGACGGCGGAGAAGTCCTGCAGAAGAGGATTGCATGGTCATTCAATTATTCCCGAGATATGTGTCGTTCCGTTCCGGCACCGCGCTCTGATGGCACATGGTTTACCGGAAAAAGTGTTTGCCCGGACGAGTATAGGGATAGCAGTGCGATGGGGAAGCGCAAAATACCGATTCTTTCGTAAAGATCGCGTTTTCCGGCGGTATGCAAAGGGTGGGGCAGAGGGAAACGAGTGCCAGGAGACAGGCGAGCTGCCTCCTGGCACGTTAAACGGTTTTAGGCGGGAACCTGCTCGCTAACGTCATCCGCCGGGAATTTCACCCCAACCTGGCGACGGATTTCCGTCTGCAGTTTGGCGGTGATACGGCTGACGGTGAGCCCCGGATGATTCACTTCCTTCTCTTCAACCAGACGGGCGAAGACCTCTGCTTCATAGAGCATCGTATTGATGTGCTGAGGCTGGGTGAGATCCTGAGATTTGCCGCCGCGCGGAATAAAGCAGACTTTATGGCACTCGGAGATCTTCTCGACCACCAGCGAACCGGCTTCGCCCTGGATTTCACTTGGCTGGACCGACTCGCTCACCTTGGAGTGATGCAGGGTCACGTCGAAATCGCCGTAGTTCATCACCACCGTACCGTGGGCGTCCACGCCGCTCTCCAGCAGGCCGGCAGTGGCGCTGACGGAATGCGGTTCGCCCCACAGGGCGACGGCGGAGGCGAGGCAGTAAAAACCGATATCCATAATCGAGCCGTTGGAGAAGGCCGGGTTAAAGGTATTCGGGTTTTCGCCGTCCAGGTAGCGCTGATAGCGCGAAGAGTACTGGCAGTAATTGATAAAGGCTTTCCGCAGCTTGCCCACTTTGCTCAGGGACTGCTGGAGCAGCAGGAAATTCGGCAGGCTGGCGGTTTTAAAGGCTTCGAACAGCACCACCTGGTTTTCGCGTGCGCAGGCGATGGCTTCTTCGACTTCACGCAGGTTTGAGGCCAGCGGTTTTTCGCAGATCACATGCTTCTTATGCTGTAAGAAGAGGCGTGTTTGCGGGAAGTGCAGGGAGTTCGGGCTGGCAATATACACCGCATCAACGTCGTCGCTTTGGGCCAGTTCATCCAGAGAGGTAAACAGATGATCGACCGGGTAGTCGCTGGCGAAGCTTTGCGCCTGTTCAAGGCTGCGAGAATAAACGGCGGTGAGTTTATATTTGCCGGTTTCATGGGCGGCATCGACAAACTGGCGGGTGATCCAGTTCGTGCCAACGACTGCGAAACGTATCATACCGATCTCTGTACTCCAAAAAGGGAACCTTTCGCCAATGTAGCACGCAATGATGACAATTCCAGTGCGCTATTGCGCAGAACGGGTTAGCGAAAGGTGCGTTAACCACAGGCGGGTATCGAACTCCAGCTGATGGTACTGCGGCTCCATATGGCAGCAGAGCTGATAGAAAGCTTTGCTATGATCTTTCTCTTTCAGGTGCGCCAGTTCATGTACCACAATCATGCGCAGAAAGGCTTCCGGGGCCTGGCGAAAAACGGTCGCCACGCGAATTTCGGCTTTCGCCTTTAACTTGCCGCCCTGCACGCGTGAAATGGCCGTATGCAGGCCAAGGGCGTTTTTCAGCACGCGGATCTTGTTGTCATACATCACCTTATTGATCGGCGAGGCGCTCTTCAGATACTGACTCTTCAGATCCTGTGTGTACTGCCACAGCGCCTTATCAGTGGTGATGTCGTGGGTATCGGGATAGCGCTTTTCCAGCACTTCGCCTAAGCGCTGCTCTGCCACCAGGGTTTGCACCTGGGCCAGTAAATTCTCCGGGTAGCCCTGGAGATAAATCAGATTGCTCATCAATGCCCCGCTTTGATGCTAAAAAGAGTATACTCTCGCCCCCATTACGGGGATTACTCGCGAATTTTACCACCCAGGAGGGCCGATGAGCCAACCAGATACCGGTTTCCGTTCACTGACGCTAAAACGTTTCCCTGAAACGGATGATGTAAACCCACTTCAGGCGTGGGAAGCCGCAGATGACTATCTGCTGCAACAGTTGGACGATACCGAAATCAGCGGCCCGGTCCTGATTTTTAACGACGCCTTTGGCGCGCTGGCCTGTGCGCTGGCGGAGCATAAGCCTTACAGCATCGGTGACTCCTACCTGAGCGAGCTGGCGACCCGTGAAAACCTGCGCCATAACGAGCTGGACGAGTCCAGCGTGCGCTTCCTGGAGAGCACGGCGGACTACCCGCAGGCGCCGGCGGTGGTGTTAATTAAGATCCCGAAAACCATGGCCCTGCTGGAACAGCAGCTGCGTGCGCTGCGCAAGGTGGTCACGCCTGAGACGCGGATTATCGGCGGCACCAAAGCCCGTGACGTACACAATTCAACGCTTGAGCTGTTTGAAAAAGTACTCGGTACGACCACGACGACGCTGGCGTGGAAAAAAGCGCGTCTGATTAACTGCGTCTATACCGCTCCGGCGCTGGCCGATGCGCCCGAAACCAACAGCTGGAAACTGGAAGGCACGCCGTGGACCATTCATAACCATGCCAACGTCTTCTCACGTAATGGCCTGGATATTGGCGCGCGTTTCTTTATCGAGCATCTGCCTTCTAACCTGGAAGGGGAAATCGTCGATCTGGGCTGCGGTAACGGCGTAGTCGGTCTGACCCTGCTGGAACGCAACCCGGAAGCCAACGTGGTGTTCGTTGATGAGTCGCCGATGGCCGTGGCCTCCAGCCGCCTCAACGTGGAAACCAATATGCCGGAGGCGGTGGATCGCTGCGAGTTTATGATCAACAACGCGCTCTCCGGCGTCGAGCCGTTCCGCTTTAACGCGGTGCTCTGTAACCCGCCGTTCCATCAGCAGCATGCGCTGACCGATAGCGTCGCGTGGGAGATGTTCCACCATGCGCGCCGCTGTCTGAAGATCAACGGCGAGCTGGTGATCGTGGCTAACCGCCACCTGGATTACTTCCACAAGCTGAAGAAAATTTTCGGCAACTGCACCACGGTTGCCACCAACAGCAAGTTTGTCGTGCTGAAGGCGGTCAAACTGGGCCGCCGCCGCTAAATCTCCAGCGCCAGACGGGTGCCCTGCGCGATAGCGCGTCGGGCATCCAGCTCCATGGCCACGTCGCAGCCGCCAATTAAATGCACCTTTTTACCGCTGTTTTGCAGCGGCTCTGCCAGCGCCTGTCGCGGCTCCTGCCCGGCGCAGATCACCACATGATCGACCGCTATCACCTGAACTTTACCGTCGATCTCAACGTGCAGGCCTTCATCGTCGATCCGCTGATAGCTGACGCCGGGGATCATTTTTACCCCGCGAGCCAGCAGCGTGGCGCGGTGGATCCAGCCGGTGGTTTTCCCCAGTCCTTCTCCCGGCTTGCTGGTTTTACGCTGCAGCATCAGGATCTGTCGCGGGCTTTTTTCCCGCTGCGGGCCTTCCGGGCGCAGGCCACCTGCGGATTTCAGGCTGGTATCAATTCCCCACTCCACGCAAAATTCGGCGATGCTCTGGGGCGTTGAGTCGCCGGGCTGGCTCAGGTACATGGCGGTATCAAAACCAATGCCGCCGCTGCCGATAATGGCGACCCGCTTGCCGACCGGGACTTTATCCCGCAGCACATCGAGATAGCTCAGCACCTTCGGGTGATCGATCCCGGCGATCGGCGGCAGGCGGGGTTCGATCCCACAGGCGAGGATCGTCTCATCAAACTCCGCCAGCATCGGGGCGGAAACCCACTGGTTCAGCCGTACCTCAACGCCGAGCACGTCGAGCATCCTGCGGTAGTAGCGCAGGGTTTCGTTGAACTCCTCTTTGCCCGGGATCTGCCGGGCGATATTGAACTGGCCGCCGATCTCAGCGGCGGCATCAAACAGGGTCACCCGATGGCCGCGCTCTGCGGCGTTAACCGCAAAGGCCAACCCGGCGGGACCGGCCCCGACCACCGCCAGGCTTTTGCTGCGCGGCGTAGGCACGACGGGCATCAGGGTTTCATGGCAGGCGCGGGGATTGACCAGGCAGGAAGTGACCTGGCCTGCGAAAATCTGATCCAGGCAGGCCTGATTACAGCCGATACAGGTGTTGATCTCATCCGCCCGACCGCTCTGCGCCTTCGAGAGCAGGGCCGCATCCGCCAGAAAAGGCCGCGCCATCGACACCATATCCGCATCGCCACGGGCCAGAATATCTTCCGCCACCTGCGGGTCGTTAATGCGGTTAGTAGTGACCAGCGGGACCCGGATTTTGCCTTTCAGCCGACGGGTGACCCAGCTAAAAGCACCGCGCGGAACGGCGGTAGCGATGGTGGGAATACGCGCCTCGTGCCAGCCGATGCCCGTATTGATGATGCTTGCCCCGGCCGCTTCGATAGCCAGCGCCAGCGTCAGGGTTTCATCGACGGTGCCGCCCTCATCGACCAGATCCAGCATCGACAGGCGGTAGATAATAATAAAATCGTTGCCCACCCGGTCGCGAATGGCCCGCACTACCTCCAGCGCAAAGCGCATCCGGCGCTGATAGTCGCCGCCCCACTGGTCGTCGCGATGGTTAGTACGCGCAGCAAGAAACTCGTTGATCAGATAGCCTTCCGAACCCATCACTTCCACCCCGTCATAGCCGGCTTCCTGCGCCAGCGCGGCGCAGCGGGCAAAGTCTTCGATCAGCGTCAGGATCTCATCGTGGCTCAGGGCGTGCGGGACAAAGCGGTTGATGGGTGCCTGAAGCGCGGAGGGCGCGACCAGATGCGGCTGATAGCTGTAGCGGCCGGTGTGCAGGATTTGCAGGGCGATTTTCCCGTCATGCTGGTGGACGGCATCGGTAATGATCCGGTGATGCGGGAGCTGGGCGCTGTCATTCAGCACCGCGCCGCCCGGCATGGTCACACCGGACAGAGAAGGGGCTACGCCGCCGGTGACGATTAGCGCCACGCCGTTGGCAGCCCGTTCGGCATAGAAGGCGGCAAGACGTTCCGCTCCCTGAGGATGCTCCTCAAGGCCGGTGTGCATCGAGCCCATCAGCACGCGGTTTTTCAACGTGGTAAAACCCAGATCCAGCGGGGCGAAAAGCGACGGATAGCGGCTCATATTCTCTTCCAGTGTAAAATTATTGTTATGTGGTCGGATGAGTTACTAATTTAGCCGTCGGCGGGCAAAAGGGAAAAGGCGGAGTGAATGATTGTGATAACTATCAAAAAACCCCTTCCGCCGTTGCGGAAGGGGGAGATGGCATCAGAGTTGCTCCGTGGCGCTCACGCGCAGGGCTGCCAGCGCCTGGCGGGCTGCCTTCAGCACCTGCTCGCACTGCTCAATGGTCAGCGTCAGAGGCGGTTCGATGCGAATGGTCTTGGCGTTGTTCAGGGTGCCCGCCACCAGGATATGCTGGCGGAACATCTCGCTGGCAAAGCGATAGCCGATTTCGTTATCCACGAACTCAATAGCGATTAACATACCTTTGCCGCGAGCCTCCTGCACCAGGTCCGGGTATTCCCGCGCCAGCAGGTTCAGACCATCCAGCAGGATGTCACCTTTTTGCGCGGCCTGAGCGGGCAGATTCTCTTCCAGCAGCACGTTAATGGTCGCCAGCGCCGCCGCACAGGCCAGCGGGTTGCCGCCAAAGGTGGTGGTGTGCAGGAACGGATTGTCGAACAGCACCGAGAACACCTCTTCGGTGGCGATGGTTGCGCCGATAGGCATCACCCCGCCGCCGAGTGCTTTTGCCAGACACAGAATGTCCGGCTGGACGTTTTCATGTTCACAGGCGAACATCCGGCCCGTACGGCCCATCCCGGTTTGCACCTCGTCGAAGATCAGCAGCGCGCCAAATTCATCGCACAGCTTGCGTACCGCGGGCAGATAGCCCGGCGGCGGCAGGATCACCCCGCCTTCACCCTGAATCGGCTCCAGGATCACCGCTGCCACGTCTTCACCGGTCTTCTGACACTCGCTGAGCTGAGCGCGCATGGCGTCGATATCGCCAAAGGGAACGTGACGGAAGCCCTGCAGCAGCGGCATAAAGGGTTTACGGAAGGTGGATTTTGCCGTCGCTGACAGCGCCCCGAGGGACTTGCCGTGGAAGGCGCCGCTGGTGGCAATAAAGGTAAATTTTCCGTGCGGCGACTGATACGCCTTAGCAAGTTTTAACGCCGCCTCGACCGATTCGGTGCCGCTGTTGCTAAAGAAGCTGTATTTCAGCTTGCCCGGCGCCAGCGCGGCCAGAGTTTTGGCCAGCATGGCCCGCAGCGGATCGAGGAGTTCCTGACTGTGTAACGGCTGTTTCGCGAGTTGATTCTGTACGGCGGAAACGACAACTGGATTACGATGCCCCACGTTGAAAATGCCAAAGCCCCCCAGACAATCGACAAACTCCTGTCCCTGGGTGTCGACAAGCGTATTCAGACTTCCCGCTTGCCACTCTACGGCTGCGTAATCCCCGCCAGCGGTAACAGATTTACGGTACTCAAGAAACCCCGGATTGACGTGCTCTTTGAAGTAATCAATCACCTCTCGGTTAAGTGCTTTCATTTCCTCATGATCAAGCGTTCGCTTCTCAATGAGATTCAGTGCGTGTGCGCTACAGGCCAGAGCCGATGCGCTGGAAGGTAACCTGTTCAAGATGTGCTCCAGGGGCTCGCGTATCACATGATACCGATTTAAGTATTGCAGGGATTGCGCCACATCGGCGCGAAGCGCTGAAATCGGGATAAACGCCAGGTCGAAACGCCGTTGTGCAAAATTTAATCGTCCAGCGCCGCGGGCCGGGCCGTGGCGCTGTGCTATCGCGGTGCAGAGGCTGCCCCGTCAGAAGGCAAATCACTTAGTTACACAAGGAAAATATTAATAATCAATCTATTAGGCGAGAGGCAAAAAATGCGGTTTAATTGCAAATTGCGATCTAAATCAAATTTAACATCTAAAGATAAATTGCTTATCGCCGAAATAACATTACCTTCATGAATGAGATACAAACTACCCGCAAAGGATGCTTATATGCCTGCCCAATCCTGGGTCAACCAGCAGGAATATCCGCTGGATGATGACACCACCCTCATGTCAACCACCGACCCCAATAGTTATATCACCCACGCCAACGACGACTTTGTCCAGGTCAGCGGCTACTCCCTGCAGGAACTGACCGGCCAGCCCCACAACCTGGTGCGCCACCCGGATATGCCGAAGGCGGCCTTCGCCGATATGTGGTCGACCCTGAAGCAGGGCGAGCCCTGGAGCGGGATTGTTAAAAACCGGCGTAAAGACGGCGGCCACTACTGGGTCCGCGCCAACGCGGTGCCGATGGTGCGCAACGGCAGGATCACCGGCTATATGTCGATTCGCTCCCGCGCCACGGAGGAAGAGGTCGCTGCGGTGACGCCGCTGTATCAGGCGCTGAATGAGGGCCGTTGCAATAAGCGTATTGCGAAAGGGCTGGTTGTCAGCAAGGGCTGGCGGGGAAATCTACCGGCGATGCCGCTGCGCTGGCGGGTGCGCTCGGTGATGAGCCTGCTTTTTATTGCGCTTGCGGCAGTGATGATAGTGACCGGTGCGGGCTGGCTGCCAATACTGTCGAGCGCGTTATTGATGCTTTGCGGCAGCGCCCTCTTTGAATGGCAAATTACCCGTCCGATGGAGCGCGTTGCGCGCCAGGCGCTACAGGTGGCGACCGGGGAACGCAACAGCGTCGAACAGCTACAGCGCAGCGATGAGCTGGGGCTGATGCTGCGCTCGGTAGGGCAGCTGGGGCTGATGTGCCGCTGGCTGATCCACGATATTTCCGGCCAGGTCGCCAGCGTGCGCGACGGCAGCGTCACCCTGGCGAAAGGCAATGAAGACCTCAACCAGCGGACGCGGCAAACGGTGGTCAATGTCCAGCAGACCGTGGCGACCATGAGCCAGATGGCCGCGTCGGTACAGAACAACTCTGAAACGGCAGCGGCGGCGGATAAACTCTCCAGCGAGGCCAGTTCTGCCGCGACCCACGGCGGCCAGGCGATGGAGACGGTTGTGAAGACCATGGACGAAATCGCCGACAGCACCCAGCGGATTGGTTCGATTACGACCCTGATTAACGATATCGCCTTCCAGACCAATATCCTGGCGCTGAATGCGGCGGTGGAAGCGGCGCGGGCCGGTGAGCAGGGCAAAGGTTTTGCGGTAGTCGCGGGTGAAGTACGCCATCTTGCCAGCCGCAGCGCCAACGCGGCTAACGATATTCGCAAGCTGATTGAAGCCAGCGCCAGCAAGGTCCAGTCGGGATCTGAACAGGTTCACGCCGCCGGGCAGACGATGGATAATATTGTTGCTCAGGTGCAAAACGTCACCCGACTGCTCGGCGAGATCAGCCACTCCACGACTGAACAGGCCGCCGGTCTTTCCGATCTGACGCGCGCGGTTGCCGAACTTGACGCGATCACGCAAAAAAATGCCGGGCTGGTGGAAGAGAGCGCTGAAATCTCGGCGATGGTGAAACATCGTGCCAGCCGTCTTGAAGATGCGGTGACCGTCCTGCACTGACGTTTTTTCTGCTTATCCCTGACCGCCGACCGCAAGGAAACGGCGGTTTTTTTATGTCAATTTTGCGCAAATCGTGCTTGTTGATTTTTCTTTTCAATATTGTTAACGATTTATTAAATTTAAACTTGTAAATAAAAGGCTATTATTTCCATATCGCTGTTTTAAATCATTAATAGTCGCGATACTGACTTTGTATATAATTAATAACGTCACTACTTTCCGCGATATATATCGATCAATTAACTCTCATCAATAGTTCTAATCTATTTCGGTGTTTCACTAAAATTAAAAAACGATCAAATTCATAAAGTTACGACCATCGTTACCGATAACGTACGATGCATGGATAGATGCATTTCATTCCCGGTGTTTTTTTAAGCTCAGGTCCGCTCTGCGCTTAAATTCCGTTAACAAAAATAACCACAGCTTTGGGGAAAATATGTTGTTACGTGACGTAAGGATCAGCACGAAATTATTTCTGGCGTTCAGTCTTTTTATTGTTTTAATGATCGTCAGTTCCGCGCTTTCGCTGATGAGTCTGCAACGCGCCAACCAGGGGATGCAGGAGATTATCACTGATGATTACCCCACGACGATAAAAGCCAACCAGCTCATTGATAACTTCCAGGATTTCGTTAGCGCGCAGCAGCTGATGCTGCTGGATCAGGAAGGTCTCTACAGCGCCGACCTGGAAAAGCAGCTGACCGATCTCAGCGCCCGCATCACCCTGATTATTGACGACCTCAGCAAGCAACTTCCTGACGCCGAATCGCAAAAAATCCTCAACGAGATTAAAGCCGTTCGTCAGGAGTATCTGGCATCGCGCTTTCGAATTCTTGAGGCTATCAAAGATTACAATCGTCCCACCGCGTTAAAGGAAATGATGACCACCACGGTCAACATTCAGAAGGTCTACAAGGCAAAAGTACAGGAGCTGATTACCGTCCAGGATAGTCAGATGCGTGCTTCCGGGGTCCAGGTTGATAAGGACTTCTCCACCAACCGCATGCTGTTAATCACCTTAACGGTGATTGGTGCCATTGTGGCTGCGATGGTGAGCATTTATCTGATTCGCGCTATCACGCGTCCGCTGACGGCGGCGGTTGGCCTGGCGGAAGCGATTGCTGCCGGCGATCTGACCGGCAGCGTGACCATTCGTGCACGTGATGAAACCGGGATCCTCCTGCAGGCGTTAATGGAGATGAAAGAGCGCCTGCTGGCGATTGTGCAGGAAGTGCAGAACAGCTCGGAGAATATCTCCAGTGCCGCCGCGCAGATCGTTGCCGGTAACCAGGACCTGGCTGCCCGCACCGAAGAACAGGCCAGCTCTGTCGAGCAGACCGCGTCCTCCATGGAGCAGATCACCGCGACGGTGAAAAACACCTCTGAACATACCACCGAAGCGACCCACCTGTCGGCCGATGCCGCTACCGTGGTGAAAAACAACGGTGAGATGATGCTGCAGGTGACCGAGAAAATGCGCATGATTAACGACACCTCTAACCGGATGTCGGACATCATCAACCTGATCGACTCTATCGCGTTCCAGACCAATATCCTGGCGCTTAACGCGGCGGTGGAAGCGGCGCGAGCCGGTGAACACGGCCGTGGCTTTGCGGTTGTCGCCGGGGAAGTCCGTCAGCTGGCGCAGAAAAGCGCCTCCTCGGCGAATGAGATCCGCAGCCTGATTGAAAGCTCAACCAGCCAGACGAAGGACGGGATGGAACTGGTGGAAAAAGCCAGCGGCCTGATTAACGGTATGGTTAACAACGTGCAGGAGATGGATACCATCCTGCGTGAAATTGGCCAGGCCAGCCGTGAACAGACCGACGGTATTTCGCAGATCAATAGCGCTATCGGCCTGATTGACTCCACCACCCAGCAGAACTCCAGCCTGGTGGAAGAGTCCGTTGCGGCAGCGGCGGCGCTGAACGATCAGGCGCTGCATCTGAAAGAGATGGTGAAGGTCTTCCGCGTGCGTGCGGATCAGCCTGCCGTCTGACGGATCCTGTTATGTGATACCTCCAGCGACGCGGGATCTCCGCGTCGCGACTTCTCCTGCGCTTGATCTCCTTCGCGCTATTGCGGCACGAATGGCAATATAATAATCATTATCATTTAGCTAGAATGCGCTATTCGACCTCATTCACGAAGGCATCCTATGACCCAGGCACAGTCCCGTTATCCGCAGCGCGTGCGCAATGCCCTGCGTTTTCGTCAGCTTACCGTCTTGCGCACGGAGCGTATCAGCGCGGGCTTCCAGCGCATTGTCCTTGGGGGCGAAGAGCTGGAAGGGTTCGCCTCTCTGGGCTTTGACGATCACAGTAAACTTTTTTTCCCGGAAGCGGGCGTGCCCTTTACGCCGCCGGTGGTCAGCGACGAGGGGATAAACTGGGGCGATGGCCCACGTCCGGCATCGCGCGACTATACGCCGCTGTACGACGAAGCGCGCCACGAGCTGGCCTTTGATTTCTTTATCCACGACGGTGGCGTCGCCAGCAGCTGGGCAATCAATGCGCGCGTGGGCGATGCCCTGACAATTGGCGGCCCGCGTGGATCGCTGGTGGTGCCGGAAGACTATGCTTTCCAGCTCTATGTCTGCGATGAGTCCGGAATGCCGGCCCTGCGCCGTCGGCTGGAAGGGCTGTTGAAACTGAACGTGCGTCCGCAGGTTCGCGCCGTTGTGACGGTGGCGGATGCCGCCTGGCAGGACTATCTCGCCCATCTCAGCGACTTTGCGATTGACTGGGTGGTGGGGCACAGCGAACAGGCGGTGGCCGACAAACTGGCTGCTATTGCGGTGGCGGACGAAGACTACTTTATCTGGGTAACCGGGGAAGGGGCGACGGTGAAATCGCTGGTCCGGCCGTTTGAAAGCGAGCGCTACGACGCGCAGCGCGTGCGTGCGGCGGCGTACTGGCATAAAAAATAGTGGATAAGCCGACGGCATGGCCGTCGGCGTGATGCATCAGGCGACCGCGTCGTACTCGACGTCGGAGATTTGCTGCTCCAGCTGGGCGCGCAGATCGGCCAGCGTTTTCTCCTGCTGGGTAAAGTACGCGTTTTGATCCGTGAGCGACGACACCAGCAGCCATGACTCTTCCGTATCCAGCGCCTTGAGCTCTTCCTGCAGGCTGACGATACGCTCTTTGACGTCTTTGATCCTTTTCAACAGCTGATCGAGATCGTTGATCCGATCGCTGGCCATCAGCGGATCCATTCCTTGTTGCAGCCTGTTCAGAATCGACCGCACGGCGGGGAGATCGCCACGCTTTTTGGCCTGGTTAAGCTGGGCCATCATCGCGTTGGCTTCCGACTTCAGCGGGATATCGACCAGGTCAGGGTGGCAGAGCTTGCTGGCCTGACGCCACAGGCGTTTCATCTCGCGATGATCGTCTTCAGACATATTCAGCCGATCGCCAAAGCGTTTTTCCGCGTCTTCCTGCTGTTCCTGATGCTCCTCATACTGACGCCTGGCATCGTCCCGCGCCCGGCGGGCCGGTTCTTCTTCCCGCGTCAGGCCGTGCTCCAGCTCCTGCGCTTCGCTCAGCAGCGTGGCGATCAGCGTATTCTGCTGCAATACCTGCCGACGAGCCTCAACCGCCTGCGGCGAGTGCGGATCCAGACTGCGCCAGCGCTGGGTCAGCGTCACCAGCTCTTCTACTGCCTGAGCCATATAGTGCTGGCAGCGCAGATAGTCCGCCTGACGGCGCTCTGCCTCCGCCTTCCGCTTACGCAGCGTCGCTTCCGCCAGCGTTTTACGCAGGCCGAGGATCTGCGTCATCAGCGGTCCGAGACGCTGGCGATAGAGATCGTTGAAATCATCCAGCAGCTGGATACGCACGTTTCGGCGGTCGATGAGATCGCGCAGCTTTTCTTCCAGCGCTTTTAGCTCCAGCTTACTGGCGGCGACCTGCGGATCCTGCCAGTTGACCACCAGCCGCTGGCCCTGTAGCCAGGTGGCGATGGCCCGCATCGCGTCAAGATAGTTCTTCTTTTCGAGCGCCGAGACAATAAGCGCCAGTTCCGGGTCGCTGGCTTCATTTTTCAGATGAAGAAGCTGACTCTGGATGATGTCGTCATCTTCCAGTTCAATGGCGTTCTTGATGATCTCAAGCCGTTTGATTGGATTTTTCATGGCGTTTTACCAGGCGCTGTCGTCTCGTCGTTTAAAAAATAGATGGATTGGTAAATTACGGCAAAAAATATCGGCATAGCGGGCCTGCGGCCGTATCCGGCAAGCAGATTAACATTCACTGGCCCATCACGAAACGATAAACATCATTTACTTGCGGCATTATTTCTGGTGTTTATCAGGGCGACTTATTATGAAAACTTAAGTTAATTTTATGGAATAAAATAGCAAAGGTGCCAGCCGCGACGCTGTTTGCAAAAATCGCCGCCGGAGTTTGCCAGCGTTCTGATGTATCCTGGCTTAGCGTTGAGGGTGCTCACTCTTTTTACCCGACACCCGTTGCTTAATCTTATCGAAGGGAATTCGCCAATGTATTACGCAATTATGAACAATTACGCTTCTTCGCTGATACCCCGATACCTCCGCGCACTCGTCGATGATAAGTTGCAGGTGAATGCCGCCTGGGATTACGACAGCTCAGCGCATTCCTATCCTTACTACGTGGCCGATCCTGACTGCCCTGAGGAGATTTACCTGCTGTGCCGGAAAGATGTCGGCGCGCTTCGTTTCTCTTATTACAACCACGGCCGGGGTCATATCATCAGCGACGAACTCTCTCGTCTGCTGGCTTCGCTACGCGTGAGCCAGGGCTGGTCGAAACGGCTGATTGCCACCTCTATTGGCAATGGTGAGGTCCTGCGATCCGATCTGCATTATCTCTATCTTATCGGCGATGACGAGGTGATCGATCACGAGGCATCGGGTATCGAGGAAGACCGTCGTGGCATGTCGGTTCCCTTGACGCTGGCATTTAACGAGAAAGCCCGGGAGTACGATGTTTTCACCATCAGGAAAACGGTGCTGGGGGGATTTCTGTTTGTCTCCGCCGAGGTGGTGTCACAGTTTGAAAAATTACGCGGCGTGAAGATTGTACCGGCCGATGAGCTATTGGCTCACTACTGCAAGGATTACCGCTACGACCTTCAGGACAATAAAAAGGTGGCGAAGCGGAGACTTCCGTGAACGGCCGGAGTCTCTTTGCTCACTTAACGCTTTCCACCGCACATGATGGTGTTCTGAAAAGGTGATTTATTGCCGGTGATAGCTTCCAGCACAGGTTGAAGACACACTGCAACCGCAGGATAATTTTGCGGGTTCGAACACCATCGGTCTTCCGTTATGAATGGCTCCACTATCTCCGCCTGAAACCAGTGGAAATATTCCTTTATGCCTGGGACAGTCAGCCTTATCGCCCAACAGACACTGTGCGATGCCATTAACCGGGATACCGCTGGCTTCAATCATTACGCCGCCGCCAGAATGTGAATCCCCCAGACGAATAGCTCCTTTTCCTGACATGATGCGCTCCTTAATTTACATGCTGATGGGTAAGACCTGTGGGTCACGTTGCCGTACCACCTCCAGGAAATTCTCCAGCAGCTCATCCCGTTCGGTGACATCACCCGGCAGGCAGGTAATGGCTGCATAAGGGGTCTGCATCAGGGGATGGTCGATATAAGCCGGGTTTGGCAGCCCAAGCATATCCCGCAGACGCAGCACGGCGAGGATTTCTGTCGGGTATACGGCGAGGAACACGGAGCCAAACTCAAAATGGCCCGAGTCATCCTCTTTTTCTGTCAGCGCAATACGTTCAACGTGCGTATCGCAGGCGGCGAGAATAACCGGCAGGAATTTTTCCGGATCGGGTTCGCGCCAGTGAGCGACAAGTTGGCCCCAGGCGGGATCGCGGGGAAGAGCATGTTTATCCAGATCCAGCGGCTTACCCAGCCAGTCGCCGATAATGGTCAGGCCGAAGGCGGCGTAACGTAGGGTGGTACCAATGGGGATATGATGCCCGTCGCGCATACCATAGCCCCCGGCAATACCGTCAAAGATAGTCTGGTGGAATACGGGCACCAGGTCTGGCTGCCCTGTTGCTATAGCCCCCAGCATGGTATGAGTCACCGTATCCGGATCGCCAATTATAAATCGCCCGGTGCCTATCTTGCTGTGAATACCCAGCATATCTGCAATAGCCAGGCGCCTGAATGCCTGTGCCATATGCAGGCAGGCTTCATGATGTGCGCCTTTGATTGCCAGGGTTAAACTTGTCCCGCTTTCAGCCATTCCATATTTAAATAAATCTATATTGGCAAGGACCGCAAGTCCCCCGCCATTCATATAGTCATTATATCTCTGACCCCTGAAAATCTGTATGCCTTCAGCCCAGGTTAGAACTTGATGCAATGCCTTACTCAATCTGTTCTTTGTTTTTTTCATCATCTATTTCCCTATAGTTATTGTATCCCAATACTAATAACGCTGAACGTCTTACAGCCCTGCCGGTAATACCTGGGGATCACGTTGCCGTACCACAGCCAGGAAATTCTCCAGCAGCTCATCCCGTTCGGTGACGTCACCCGGCAGGCAGGTAATGGCTGCATAAGGGGTCTGCATCAGGGGATGGTCGATATAAGCCGGGTTTGGCAGCCCAAGCATATCCCGCAGGCGCAGCACGGCGAGGATTTCTGTCGGATGTACGGCGAGGAACACGGAGCCAAACTCAAAATGGCCCGAGTCATCCTCTTTTTCTGTCAGCGCAATACGTTCAACGTGCGTATCGCAGGCGACGAGAATAACCGGCAGGAATTTTTCCGGGTCAGGTTCACGCCAGTGAGCGACAAGCTGGCCCCAGGCGGGATCGCGGGGCAGAGCATGCTTATCCAGATCCAGCGGCTTACCCAGCCAGTCGCCGATAATGGTCAGGCCGAAGGCGGCATAGCGCAGGGTGGTTCCAATAGGGATATGATGTCCATCGCGCATACCATAGCCCCCGGAAATACCGTCAAAGATACTCTGGTGGAATGCGGGCACCAGTTCGGGCTGTCCAGTCGCAAGTGCTCCAAGCATCAAATGCGTAACACTGTCTAGATCACCAATAATTATTTGGTCAGAACCTTTCCTCTCTTGAATATCAATAGCTTTAGCCAGAGACATTCGTGTAAACGCATTTGACATGCAACTATTAGCATATCCACATTGCCTTTCTATTGCAGCGAGCAATCCTTGATTAACCTTTTCCATCCCATGTTTAAATAAATCAATTGTTGCGAGACGAAGATGTCCCTCTCCATTGACATAGGCCTTAAGCCTTCCTTGTGGAGGAAATCCATCTGACGCCCATTCTTTAACATCTACCAAAACTTTGTCGAGCCTGCTGCTTTTATTTATCTTCATCACATTTCTTACCATATATTGAGCTGAATTCCGGAGCCATTTCCGGCAAGCCTATTTAAAGCCCCCTGAGAGTCAAAAAATATCTGCGCATGCATAAACTCTATTTTTTCCAACGCCAATGCATTTTCAAGAGCATTAAGTTTGTCTTGCATGCTGGGATCTACTTCTAGCATTTTAGCTCGAGTCCATCCTTGTTTTCTTGCCTCTATCTTTTTTTGAAGGTCACCAAGCTTGCTAGCGCCCGTGGTCTGTGTACTATTAAATTTCGGTGTCTTAGTTCTACCCAGTGTGGTTTTGGTTTCGATCACCAGCAAAGTATCATCTGTGAAGTTTAACGTCTGTGTTGCAGCCGGAATACCTTTAGCACTATCCAAACCATGCCGCATAGCATCGGTAGTCGGTGCCCGCACAGTCAGCGACGGCGGCGGCGGGACCCAGACCAGCATATCCAGGCCATGACCACTCTTGTTCGTCAGTCCGAAGCGGCTAGGCAGTCCGGGTTTATTACTGTAGCCAAGGATGCGTTCAGCATTGAAACCCATTTTTTCCACCATAGCGGCAGCGAATGCCTCTTCTCCAGCATCGCCCACGACTTTACCCATACGGCCTACCACCTTAAGGCTTCCACCGCGATGAATAATCATCATCTTTAACCGGCTGCGAAGTGTATTGGCTATCACCGCATAGTTTGCTTTACCGACCGCTGTGGTGAGGGTTATCTGGCTACTGTTGGTATCGAGGGAGGGTCTGTCGCTCCATTTAATCTCCCCGGTATCGTCGTGTCGGCCCGACGAGGGGCGGGTACCCCGCAGTTCAATGGCAACGGGATCCACACTTTTGTGTCCTCCCAGCCGCCGACGCTCTTCCCCGGTCACGGCCTGCAGATCAAGCCGGGCGTTAACCGGTATATCGGGGCGGATTTTACGCAGGATCCAGCGGGCACCGCCAAAGGCGGCGGGCGTGAGCATAGCCAGGTTGATAAACATAAAAACCTGACGTCCGCGCTCTGCGCCGTCTTTGGGGTCGGCCAGGGCACCTAAATGTTCAAAGAGCTGTTCCCCATGATCGATACCCTCGCCCTTAATCAGTGAGGTACTGCCGCTGACAACCGCGTTTAATGCCAGGGCACCATCGACCACGGCGAAGGTGTAGCGTACCGCTCTGGTTGCCCCAAAAAGCCCCCTGAGCATACCCAGCGCTGGGATCAGCGAAAGCACGCCGAGCGTAATATTTCCCAGACCCTTAATTCGTTCCCATAATTTGTGCAGTGTTTTCGCCCGCTGATAATTTTTCGCCAGCTCCTGTGCGGCTTTTTGCGGATCGTACAGACCGCTGACGGACCATTCGAAGTCGGAAAAAGCGGCTGGCTGGCCGTTGTTTCCGGTTGCAGAAGCCATGCTGTAGCGTGCTGAGGTAAAACTCCATAAATAGATACGGCGTCCCAGAAAAACACCGTTGGTTGTGCCACAGTCGATGCTTTGATCGGCCATCGGCTCCCCATGGGCGACCTCCATCATAAAGGCGGGGGTAACATGCGGGTCTGTCCCCATATCATGCTCAAGATAGTGAAACTCCAGCTCCTGGTCGCACTGAAACGCATGGAACTCCGCCAGCCAGGCCTCGCCATAGAGTTCGCCAGCCCGGTCGAGGACCCGCAGCAAATAGCTGTCGCGAAAGTTCTGTACCGGATCGCGGATCCAGGGATTAGAGGTAAACCAGTCGGTGGTTGCCGCTCGCTCGTTAGAGGGGATCCCCAGCCACTCATCAGCATCGCGTGGGCCATCGCTGTCGTTAATCGAGAACGGGATCCCCAGTTCCGAGCAGTCTTTACAGATCGGGGGAGCGCTGGGGATATTGCCATCTATCGCGTCCTGCGCCAGCTGTTCATAACTTTTACTCACCGTATTACTGGTCATAGTCTATCTCCCTGAGCGTGTTCTGATGTCCCTGTAAAAATTGCCGTAACAAAGCGTTATGCTGCTGCGGCGGCTGTTTTAGGAGCCTGTGCAACGTAGTGAAGAGCGGATTGCGGCGGTAAAAACGGCCGAAACTTAATGCCAGCAGAATATGATATATAAATCCACTTAGCTGCTGCGGATTTAAAATATGCAATCCTTCGGTCGGCAGCGGCACGGCTCTTCCCATATGGCGGAGTCCCGCGAGGTCATAGGCCGAATATTTTCGCCGCGCTATGGGAGGAAGATGCAGCAGGGCCAGCGCGTCGGCTTCAAGGGTGGTAAAAAGGCGCTGGAGACGTGCAGGCGTTTGCACGCCGCGTAAGACCGCCATCTGGCTAAAAGCAGGCCAGATATCTTCCGCACTGAGGCTATGTGCGGCGGTCTGCAGGAAGTGCTGAAACACCATGTGCATAGACGGGAGGTTCTTGTCGATCTGCTGGCGCAGCAGTGTAGCTCTATTCACAGCCATATCCAGACGGGTTAGCAGCGGCATACCCGTATCATCAAAGACAGGCTGTAGCGCCTCCCAGGGCAGATCGTTCTCCCATCCAGGACCCAGCAGAAAACTGATAAGGACATGAGTACTGTACTTTCGTCCATGCTCAAACCCGGCGGCAATCGCGTCTTTCCTCGCGATAGCGACAAAATTCGGGACAGCGTCGGGATCGCCGGGTAAGCAACGCAGGATGGGTGCCTGGGTCTCGCACAGATAGCGAGCCAGCTTTTTGTCCGCCAGTTTTTGTGCCACGTTATCCATTGCCTCAAGACTCACGGGGTGCAGGATCATCAGGCGCTCTCCTCTGTAGGGACGTCAATCCAGACCAGGCAACCCTCGCATTCGGCCGTACTATCAAGGTGTTGTTCAAATAAGGGTTGCGCCCGGCAGGCCAGTTCCGCACGGGGATGATGAAAGTACAGTTCTTCAATTTGCCCGTCCGCAAAAAGGTGTCTGACGGAAGAGGGCTGATAGGCGAGCGACGCGGTGTATAAATGAAGTGCAGAGGGATCGCCCATCCGCAAAAAGAAACGCCGTCCGTCCTCTGCAAACTTGCTGTTAAGCCGCAGATGCTGCCAGAGTTCGTCAGAGGGCATACGAGAAAAAAGCACGGTCAGCGGGGCTTTATCAGCAACCTTCTCCAGCCATTGATCAAACTCGCCGTCACGCGTGATTTCACAAAGCCAGGGGGAGTATTTTTCCATTCCGGCCAGTTTATCCAGACGCCAGATGGGGCGATGCCCGGTATCATGGAACTCCATTCGGGCCAGCATAGCCGGGTCTGCTGCCGCTTCAGTGAGTATATAAACGCGGATATGCGGGTGATTAACCGGTAGGCCAAGTTTTTCCAGATGCTGACAGAAGCTCATGCTTTATCCTCCTGCAGAGGACACTCTTCAATCAGCGGCGAGCCCTGGTTAATGGCGGCTTCAATTGCCTGGATCTGATCCACGGCAGGTGAAAGAATGCTGACATTGCCCTTCAGCTGGATATTAGGCGCATCCAGCGTGATACCGCTGCTGTCGAGCAGGATTTTGCCCGCCGGGCCACGGAAAAGGATCCTGTCGGTTCCCTGTAGAACGAACTCCGTCGTTAACATTCTCTGCCCGCTGCGGGCCTCAATGGTTTGCAGGCCTTCAATCACCACTTTTTCATGCTCACCGATAGTCACAAGGTGGCTGGCGAAGATATCTTCTTTCAGCGTGTTGCCTATCTTGCGAACTTCATTACGGTCAATAGTGACAAAAGCATCCTGGCGGACGTGATTTTTACTATCTCGCCCTACAGTACGGGCATCATCCTGACCTACATCCGTTGTGCGGTCGCGGACTATCGCATTACGCTGATCGTTGCCGATACTGTGTGTTTCATCATGGTTGACCTGAATGTTCTGATCTTTCTGGGCATGGACGAAGATTTCTTCCCTGTCTTTAGCGTCTTCAAACCGCAGTTCGTTAAAACCATCGCCTTTATGCGTCTTACTTTTGATGGTCATCCGTGTTTTGTGCAGAGGCAGTTCATAGGGGGCAAGGTTAGTGGCATGAAACGTCCGCCCGGTAACAATAGGCTGGTCAGGATCCCCTTCAAGGAAGCTCACCACCACTTCATGCCCGACACGCGGGATAGCCATCATGCCGTACTGGCCGCCCGCCCAGCCCTGGCTGACGCGTACCCAGCACGAACTCTGGTCATCGCTGGTGCCGTAGCGATCCCACGTGAACTGGACTTTGATGCGGCCGTATTTGTCGCAGTAAATCTCCTCGCCCGCCGGGCCGGTAACGGTGGCTATCTGCGGTCCGTCCACCATTGGTTTATAAGGCATCAGTGCCCGCCAGGTGGTTTTTGCCGCGATGGTATTGAAGGTGTTATTGAGCGTGGTCGGTTCACCCCCACCTTCTTCTTCCAGCGCACCGGGCTGTTTCCCTTCATGCACCACTTCTATTATCTGCCAGGCAATATTCAGCGCCGGGTTAGGGTGTTCCGTCAGCAGGAAGCTATAACCCGGGCGCAGCGCTGCACAGTTGGATTCGCCCTGGCCGGTGGCGGCATCGTTACGCAGGGCATCGAGGCGGAACCCGGTAAAGGCTTTCCCGCTCGGGTCCTGCTTAAAACGGCCCGGATAGTCGTAGTGCTCGTACTGCTCCCGCTGATGGTCCAGAGCGTTGCTCATTTTCTTATGGGAGAGACCATAGGCCGGGGTTTTAAAGCTGTAATCTTTTAGCTCCACGCCTGCGGTGCTGACCGTTTCGGCATAGCGAAAACGACGGATAAACGCGCCGTGGGCCAGGCCCTGGCTGGCGAGGTTAAAGAACAGCGGTTCGCCTTTTTCCAGTGCGCCCGCGTCATCGGAAAATACCACCCGGTGTTTGCCCGCTTCGTACTCATGGAACCAGTACATACCTTCTTCGGCCGAGAGGCGGTTGATAAAGTCGAGGTCGCTTTCCCGGTACTGGACGCAGTATTCCCGCACAGCATGGTCATGGCGCAGGGCAAAGGCATAATCGGTGATACCGGCTTCCTGCAGCAGGCTGCTGATAATTTCATCGGGCTTTTTGGTCTGGAAGATGCGGGCGTTGGTGCGCAGGCTGCTGCGCCACAGGGCCGGACGCACTTCCGCCTGATAGCGGGTGCGGCGAAAGCCGGTGTCGCCCTGGGTAAAGCGGCTGACGATGCCGCTGATACGACGCTGGAGGACACCTTCGTACCAGATCTGTAGCTCGCAGGTCTGGTCAAGCACTGCGCCAAAATCGATCCCCGGCTGGGGGCTGGCGAGATTAATCGACAGGGAGAAGGGCGTGTTCAGCGCTTCCCGTAGCTCAAAATCCACCACTGCAAAGGTGCTTGCCGGCAGTTCGCCGAGCGTCACCGTAAACTGAAGTCCCGTAATATTAGCCATCGTTATCATGCTCCTTGCTTGCCTGGTTTACGTTTAACTCCTTGTAAATAAATAGCAATTTGCATGCCAGTTTATAATTTGCTGATTTAAGGCTGGAAATAAAAATCAATTGTTTTTTTAATAACGAATTTGAGCAAGAAGTTGCGCAAACAATTCAGATTCACGGCGTTTATTGCCAAAAAAGTGATTTATTCCAAAAGTTGAGCAAGAAGTTGCGCAGAATGCGCAAATATAGCGAAAGACAAAAAATGCTATTTTCGGTCTATTTGCTGTGCTTATGAATTAGTCGAGGTGGGTGTCTACTTTCCCATTAAACTACAATGAGTTAAGTTATTTTGGCCTGGCCATGACCCCAAAAAAGATAGCAAATATTGATGATTTAAATTATCAACATCCGGGAGGCTCACCTGGGTTATCTATAAGCCTGGCTTAATCATGCACAGCGGAGATTTCCATCAGTCACCACTCTTTCAAACCTGTCCCCTCAATTATGGTGAGGGATTTTATTCCTCATACGCTGGCAAAATAGTTAAAATAGTGATCATTCACCCGCCGAATGAAATCGCGGGTCAGATTCTGTGCCGACGCCTCGTTTTGCTGTCCGGGTCGGTAGCCTGATTATCCATTTCTTCGGCAGCGCCTCTCCGACGGTGCTTAAAGGTAACCCAATGCATTCTGAACAATTTGTCGATGTGATTAAGAAAGTCGTCAGTGAATCTGCGGCTGAGGGCGTGATCTCCGTTTTAAATTCGCCTCCGGGGCGCAGACCACGGGCTGAACTGATGGCGATGTCGGCGTTCTGGCACACGGCGAGCGGTGAGCAAAAAGAGATGATCAACCAGATTGTTAACCTGGCCGTCGATAATGCCGTGTTTGGTTTTTTATGCGTGCTGGACGGCGTCAGAGCAATTGAGGATGGCGAGGATAAAGGCGCGCTTTCTCTGGTCTGGCGTAAGGGTGATGAAACGGTTGTCCTCAATCAGGATGAAGATCTGCACGATCGCTATAACGCGGTGTGATGGCCGCTGTTCTTCCCGCGGCCAGCACTATTTTAACCTTCAGGACTTCTCTCAATGGATATGAAATATCAGAACATCGACGCACTATTTGCTGGTTTAAATCGTTCTCTGAAAGGGGCCTTCAGCCCTGAAGAGCGTCGCGTATTGCGGCTGCTCGTAAAGCATAAAGCTTACGGACCGGCGTTATACCAGGTGATCGAGCTTGCCCTTCAGGATGGAAAAACCATTAGCGCGACCTCGTTTAATCTCGTTACGGCGCTGCTGGGGCACGCGCCCTTCCCGAAGACCTCTTACTGACGCCATTCTTGCCCGACATCCCGCCCGCAGCCTGACCTGCGGGCTTTTTTATGGCTTCTGTTCGTGGCATTATTATTTATATTATTTTTCTTATTTCATCTCATCTTTTCTGATCATTTATTGATCAATTCATTAAGGTGACTTTTTCACTTTCCGATAATAACGTGACGGGCAATTGAAATTTATTAAAACTTACATGAACAAAACTCAAGTTGTCATTTTTACTGATCTGGATCATTTTCCTTTATTTCTTTTGAGTGAAAAATGCATAATATATTTTATTCTATTTGCATTAAGGCGATCCCATAAGGTAAATTCACTCATCCGATCTCTTAAAATAGATATCAATAGGATTAATAGGGGCAAAAAGTGCGCTTTTTTCTCTGGATTACCAACGTCGTTTGGAGTCAAATATAGGGAAGTTCTTAAAGTCTAAAAATACCATCTATATTTCCGTTAAGTTATCAGTTTTTTTCTTAAATGCAGTGCAAGGGGTTCCTGTTGGCTTTTTTGATGTAACGCAAATATAGCCTCTGGAATATAAATGGCACTATCAATATTGGTAGGGTCTGGAAAAGGAGATCATTATATTGCCGCAAAAAAATCACACTTCGTAAAGCGCTTATGATTCTGTTTTTTAAGGTATTTATCTTAAATAGGATGAGTTCCTTATAAAGCAAAGCGAGATCGGTTACCCAATGAATACCCGCCATAATAAGAGCGAGCGCGTTCTTACGCCTGTCGGAAATTTATTGCTGTATGCATTAGGGGACCTGATGAACAGTCACTCATAACATGAATCTGGTGTGTGAAAATGGGAAAAGGAATTGACGGAGCCTCTGTCGCGCCGAAGGAACGTATTAATATCAAATACGTCCCTGCAACCGGCGGCCAGCAGGCCGAAATAGAACTGCCGTTGACCATGATGATCGTCGGCAATATGAAGGGTCGCACGGAAGAAACACCGATTGAAGAGCGTCAGACCGTTTCAATCGACAAGAACAATTTTAATAAGGTGATGAAGGAGTCCAACCTTGAGTTGAGCTTCGCCGTGCCTAACCGCCTTGCCGAAGAAAGCGAGGACGATCTTCCGGTTAAATTAAGCATTGAAACACTGGCTGATTTTTCTCCGGATCGTATCGCTGAACAGGTGCCGGAATTACGTAAATTGCTCGAGCTGCGCGAAGCGCTGGTGGCGCTGAAAGGCCCGCTGGGAAATATTCCGGCCTTCCGCAATCGTCTGCAGGATCTGCTGGCAAGTTCTGAAGCCCGTGAACAGCTTCTGAAAGAACTGGACTTAGTGAAACCCGCCGAGTAATTCGGCGGTTAACGAATAGGGAAAGAAGTTATGTCTACGGTTGAAGAACAATCCCAGGTTTCCGCAGCGGGGGCGTCGGCCTCACTGCTTGACGACATTATGGCGCAGGCGCGCATTACTCCTGTCGACGAAGCCTACGGCATCGCTAAGCAAGGTATTGCGGCGCTGGTTGCCAATATTCTCGACGGTGGTAACGCCGCAGAGCCGGTTAATAAGGCGCTGGTTGACAGCATGATCGTGGAGCTGGATAAAAAACTCAGCACCCAGGTCGATGCCATTCTCCATGCCAAAGAGCTACAGGAGCTGGAATCCTCCTGGCGTTCTCTGAAGCTGCTGGTTGACCGCACCGACTTCCGCGAAAACATCAAACTCCTCGTTCTCCATGCAACCAAAGATGAGCTGCTGGAAGACTTTGAATTTGCGCCGGAAATTACCCAGTCTGGTTTCTATAAGCACGTTTACTCGACCGGCTACGGTCAATTCGGCGGCCAGCCGATTGGCGCGGTAATCGGTGACTACGCGATGACCCAGAGCTCGCCGGACATCAAACTGATGCAGTACGTCAGTGCCGTCGGAGCGATGGCTCATGCGCCGTTTATCTCCTCCGTTGCGCCGACCTTCTTCGGCGTCGATCGCTTCACCGATCTGCCGACAATTAAAGATCTGAAATCGGTCTTTGAAGGCCCGGCCTACACCAAATGGCGTTCTCTGCGCGAGTCTGAAGACTCCCGCTACCTGGGCCTGACCGCGCCGCGCTTCCTGGCGCGTCTGCCGTACGATCCGGTTGAAAACCCGATTAAGGGCTTTAACTACAAAGAGAACATCAGCGCCAGCCACGAGCACTATCTGTGGGGTAACACCGCGTATCTGATGGGGACGGCGCTGACTGACTCCTTCGCCAAATACCGCTGGTGTCCGAACATTATCGGCCCGCAGAGCGGCGGTACCATCGGCGATCTGCCGGTTCACGTGTATGAAGCGATGGGCCAGCTACAGGCCAAGATCCCGACCGAAGTGCTGATCACCGATCGTCGTGAATACGAAATGGCGGAAGAGGGCTTTATCACTCTCACCATGCGTAAAGACAGCGATAACGCGGCCTTCTTCTCGGCGAACTCGGTGCAGAAGCCAAAAGTCTTTGCCAATACCCGCGAAGGCAAAGAGGCGGAGACCAACTACAAGCTGGGTACCCAGCTGCCGTACATGTTCATCATCAACCGTCTTGCACACTACATCAAAGTGCTGCAGCGCGAGCAGATCGGCTCCTGGAAAGAACGCCAGGATCTGGAACGCGAGCTGAACGGCTGGATCAAACAGTACGTGGCCGATCAGGAAAACCCGCCGGCAGACGTTCGCAGCCGTCGTCCTCTGCGTGCCGCACAGATCAAAGTGCTGGACGTCGAAGGCGAACCGGGCTGGTACCAGGTAGCGATTGCGGTACGTCCGCACTTCAAATACATGGGTGCCAATTTTGAACTGTCTCTCGTTGGCCGTCTGGACAAGGAGTAAGGGCTATGTCGTCTCTCTCGTCATGGGACAGAGGGAGCGCTGCCAGCCTGTTCGATCGTATTCGTGGCGCTGAGCGGGATCGCTCACGGGACGAGGAGCTGGAGTCGCTCCTCGCCTCGATCAAACGGCAGCTGGACAGGATGCTGAATACGCGTCCCGGCAGCTGCCGCAGCGCCCCTGAGCTTGGCGTCATTGATTTGAATGACGCCACGCAAAGCAGCGCGGACGTCCTCGGACGTATCCGCGAGGCTATCAGGCAGTGCATCTGCGAATACGAACCGCGCATTGTGAAGGTCGAGGTGTCGTCGTCCGCTAACGCAACCTCGCCGCTCGAAATGTCATTTCGGGTGACCGCACACGTGCGTCTGGAAGAGCTGGAGCAGCTAACCTCGTTCGATATTCATATGGACAGCCAACGCCACTACAGAATGATCTAACTATGTCGCTGGAACATTACTTCAGGGATGAACTTTCCTGGCTACGTCTGCAGGGCCGTCAGTTTGCCGAGGTGCATCCGGAGCTGACGCGTTTCCTGTCCGAGCAAACGACCGATCCGGATGTCGAGCGCTTGCTGGAAGGCTTTGCCTTTTTAACCGGCAGTCTGCGGGCCAAGATCGAAGATGAGTTTCCCGAACTGACCCACGGGCTGCTGAATATGCTGTGGCCGAACTATCTGCGCCCGGTGCCCAGCATGACCATTATGCAGTTTTCTGCGGTGCCCGGCGCGCTGGCCCAGCCGGCGTTCGTCGGTCGTGGTTGCCCGCTGGACAGCAAGCCGGAAGATGAGGTGGTTTGCCACTTCCAGACCTGCCACGACCTGTGGGTGTACCCGGCAGAAATTACGCACGTCAGCGCCCTGAGCGGCAACGACATCTCTGCGATTACCCTTGATATCGACCTGCATAGCGACCTGACGCTGGAAACGCTGGAGCTGGATAAGCTGCGTTTTTATCTCGGCGGCGACAGCTGGACCGCCTACGAACTCTACTTCTGGCTCTCCAGCAAGCTGTCGCATATCGAGCTGGAGATCGACGGAAAACGCTTCCGCCAGCCGGCAAGCCTGCTGAAAGCCATTGGCTTCGATCGGGAAGACGCGCTGCTTCCCTATCCGGGCAACGTCTATTCCGGCTACCGCATTTTGCAGGAGTATTTCTGCTTCCCGGAAAGCTTCCTGTTCTTCCGGCTTGAAGGCGGCGACTGGCCAGCACAGCCCATGCCGGTCTCCCGCTTTAAGCTGCATTTCTGCTTCGAACGGCCGCTGCCGCCGGAGTTGAAAATCCGCCCGGACTCTTTCCAGCTCAACTGCGTTCCGGCGATCAACCTGTTCCAGCATGAAAGCGAGCCGATCGATCTTAACGGCCGTCAGGTGGAGTATCCGCTGAAGGCCAGCTATCGGCAGGCGGACAGTTTTGAAATTTTCTCGGTGGATAACGTCGAGGGCTGGATCGAAGGTCAGCCGGGCCGCGCTCGTGGCGCAGCACGCGTCTATCAGCCTTTCGAAAGCTTCCAGCACCAGATTGAGCGGGCGCGGGGACGGCTGGCGCTCTACTACCGTATTCGCGTGCGTGAAGCGGTAAACGGCAACGGCTTTGAACACTCCCTGGCCTTTGTGCGCGGCGATGAAACCGACGTTATCGGGCTGGATGAATCGGTCTCGGTCACTCTGACCTGCACCAATCGCGGACGGGCGGCGCAGCTGCTGGTGGGCGATATCTGCGTGCCGACCGGCGATTCGCCAACCTTTGCCACCTTCCGCAATATTATCCGTCCGACCCGGCCTCTGCGTCCGGCCCTCGACGGCAGCCTGCAGTGGACGCTGATCTCCAACCTCTCCCTGAACTATGTCTCGCTGCTGCGTCGTGATGCGCTGGTGCAGGTCCTGCGCACCTACGACTTCCCGACCCTCTACGACAAACAGGCAGAGCAGGCGTCACGCAAAAGGCTGGCGGGGATCGAAACGATTGAAACCACGCCGGTAGACCGACTGGTGCGCGGGATGCCGGTGCGCGGCCTGAAATCGATCCTCTCTCTGCGGCAGTCGGCGTTTGCCAGCGAAGGGGAGATGTACCTCTTCAGCACCGTGCTGGCGCACTTCCTCTCGCTGTATGCCAGCGTGAACGCCTTCCACCTGCTGGAGGTACACAACCTCGATAACAAGGAGCGCTACCGATGGCCGGTGAAAGCGGGTCAGCACTCGATGATGTGATCGCCCGTGGGGAGATCTCGCGCTACACCTTCTTCCAGCTGGTGGAGCTGCTTAACCGTCTGGAATCGGTGGATGCCGAACGCGGGCAGGATTTTCACCCGCAGCAGGAGCGGCTGCGTTTTAAATCCACCGCCTCGCTGGGCTTTCACAAAAGCGATGTGGTGGGCATTGAGCAGGACGAGCAGGGGATGCACCACCTGGAGGTGGCGTTTCTCGGGCTGCACGGTAGCCAGTCGCCGATGCCGGGCTACTACCTGGACGATCTGGCCTGGGAGTACGCCCAGCAGGAACCGAAGCTGGGGCTGTTTTTTGATTTCTTCCACCACCGGCTGCTGACGCTGCTGCACCGGGTGTGGCGCAAATACCGCTATCACGTTCGCTTCCAGGACAACGGCGAAGACGGTTTTTCCCGCCAGATGTTCGCGCTGGTCGGACTGGGCAACGATGCGGTGCGGGAAAGCCTGCCGGTGAATCGCGCCAAGATGCTCTCCTACGCCGGGATGCTGGCGAGTCCCAGCCGCTCACCGGAAGTGGTGGCCGGTCTGGTGATGCACTGTTTTGACCTCGAGAGCGTCGAGGTCGAGGTCTGGCAGACGCGCAAGGTGACCATCTGCGAAGAGCAGCAGAATCGCCTGTCGCTGGCCAATATGCGGCTCGGCGACGATTTTGTTATCGGCGACAAGGTAAGCGACTGCGCCGGTAAGTTTTTATTGAAGATCAACAACCTGAGTTTTTCTGAATTCCTCAGGTTTTTGCCAAACGGCGACCAGTTCGAACCGCTGGTGCGTTTTGTCTCCTTCATTCTGCGCGATCAGCTGGCGTGGGATTTGCGACTGGGCTTCGGCGAGGCGCAGGCCAGCGGTATCCGGCTCGGGGATGATAAGAACGCCAGTCTGGGGTGGAGTAGCTTTCTGGGAGATCCGCCCGCGGATCCCTGGGTAACCATATGTGTGCAGGAGTAAGGCGTGAGCGACGGAAAACAGCAACTTTCCCTGTTAGTGCTCAACAGTGAGCAGCTGGAAGGAAATTCGCAGGTTCAGCACCAGTTTGGCGTTGAAGGAGGTTCGCTGGGATCGGCGGATCGGGATAGCTGGCGCCTCAGAGAGCGTCTCGGGGCGGTATTGCCCGAGCATGCGCGCATTGAGTGGGTCGACGGGCGCTTCTGCCTGTGCGACGTCAGCGGCCAGACCTTTATCAACGGCGCGACCTCACCCATTGGTCGCCAGCGTAAAGTCGCCCTGGTTCAGGGCGATGAGCTGCTGATTGGCCCGTTCCGTATCCGCATTTTCACCGACGGCGTGCAGGCGGAGCCGCAGCTGGATCAGATCCTCGGCAATCGTCGGGGTGACGAGATGGACGAGTGGTTTGAGGGCGATATGAACGGCTTTTCCGCGCCGGTAGAAGACCGTCCTCATACGGACAAACACAGCGATCCGCTCTGGGCGCTGAATCAGGAACGCAACAGCGCTGCCGCCATCCTCAGCGGGGCCAGCAATATCGACAGCATGCTGCCGCAACTCAATTCTTTTACGGGAATGAAAGACACGATGAGCCAGGAATTTATCGAACTGCCGGACGTACAGAGTTTTGATGGCGCGCTGAACGGCGGCGTCTCCCTGTCGTCGCTGATGCACGGCCTGGGACAAACTCTGCCCTGTGACGGCGGGCCGCAGACCCAGGAAATGCTGCGCGAAATGGGCAAAACCCTGCGTGCGATGGTGGAAGGACTGCTGACGCTGCAGGCCGAACAGGCGGCGCTGGCCGATAAGCTGCTGCGCCCGATTGAAGACAACCCGCTGCGCCTGGGCCTCGGCTATGACGAAACCCTGTCGCTGCTCTTTGCCGACAGCAAAAGCCCGGTCCACCTCTCGGCTCCGGCGGCGGTGGCGGAAGTGCTGCGTAATATCCGCATCCACCATATCGCCAATCAGCAGGCGATCCAGACCGCGCTCCACAGCATGCTGCAGGCCTTCTCGCCGGAGGTGCTGCTCCAGCGCTTCAGCCACTATCGTCGCGGGGCAGAAGACGATGCGCTGGACAACGGCTGGGCGTGGAACATGTATCAGCACTACTTCAACGAGCTGACCTCCTCGCGCCAGCAGGGATTCCACAAACTGTTCCAGCAGGTTTATGCCCAGGCCTATGACCGTGCGGTGCGCGAAAACCAGGAGTCACGCTAATGCTGCGACTGGCGCTGCTGGTTTTGATGGCGTTTACCCTGTCGGGCTGCACCGCAGTCGGCAAAATGTGGGATGTGGCAAAGAACCCCGATATCCAGGTCGGCAGCAATAACGATCAGCCCTCCACCGTGGCCTTCAGCATGGTGGCGGAGCCGGATATGAACCCCAACGAGAGCGGCGATGCCTCGCCGGTCGAGTTTCAGGTCGTGATGCTGTCGGAAGACTCAAGGCTGCTGGCGACCGATTTCGATCAGGTCAGCAGCGATATCGAAGCGGCACTGGCCAAAAACTATATCGATCACCAGGACTACACCCTCCTGCCGGGCCAGTTCAAATATCTGCCGCCGGTCAAGCTGGACGAGAAAACGCGCTATATCGGGGTGATTGCCCGCTATGCCGATCCCGACAGCGCCGAGTGGCGCAAAGTGATCAAAGTAAAAAACACCGGACAGGCATACCAGATTCTGGTGCACCTGCGTCTGGATGAAGTCGACTTACAGCAAGAAGAAGAATAACTATGTCTATGCGAAATCGGGTCATCTGGCGGGAAGGGCTGTTTATTAAGCCGCAGCATTTCCAGCAGCAGCAGCGACACATCGACTATACCCTGCACGCGCGTCTCAGCGCGGTCAGCGACAACTATTACGGCCTGCTCTCGCTGACCATCAATGAAGAGTACCTTAACTTCGGGCGAATCGCGCTGGTCAGCGCGACCGGCGTAATGCCGGACGGGACGGTATTTAACATCCCCGGTGATGACGCTCTGCCGCCGCCGCTGGAGATCGCCGACGCCTCGGTCAGTAACCAGAAAGTCTATCTCGCGATCCCCCTGGCGGTCAGCGGCGTGAATGAAGTCAGCCAGCAGGGCCAGCAGATTGCGACGCGCCTGGAAGCACACCGCTACGACGTGCGCGACCTGCACAGCGAAGGCGGCGACGTGGTTTCCCTCGAAGTGGGCCGCACCAGCCTGCGGCTGATGCTGGAGCGCGAAGACCGCAGCGCCTATGCCTCCATGGCTATCGCCTGCATCCTCGATAAACGCCCGGACGGCGGCGTGGTGCTGGATCCGGCATTTATGCCCTGCAGCGCCAGCGTTGCGGCGATCCCGGTGCTTAAACGCTTCCTCGGCGAATCGGCCGGCCTGGTCGCCGAGCGCGCCCGCAGCCTCTCCCAGCGCATTGCCGCACCGGGCCAGCAGGGCGTGGCGGACGTGGCCGAATTTATGATGCTGCAGCTACTGAACCGCACGCAGCCCCAGCTCTCCCACCTGGCGCGTCTGGGCACGTTGCACCCGGAGCGGCTGCATGAAACCCTGGTGCAGTTTTGCGGCGAGCTGATGACCTTTACGGATGAATCCCGCCTGCCGCCGGAATTCCCGGCGTACCGTCATGATGACCAGCGCATCAGCTTTGAACCGCTGATGCACGCCATGCGGCAGGCGCTCAGCACGGTGCTGTCGCCGCGTGCCGTCTCCATCCAGCTGCGCAAACACCCTTACGGCATCACGATGGCCGTCGTCGGCGAGAGCGAACTGCTCCACAGCGCCGAGTTTATCCTCGCCGTCCGCGCCCGTATGCCGCAGGAGCAGCTGCGTAAACAGCTGCTGCAGCAGACCAAAGTCGCCTCCAGCGAGAAGATCCGCGAGCTTATCAGCCTCCAGTTGCCGGGGATCCCTCTGCTGCCGTTGCCGGTTGCGCCGCGCCAGCTTCCGTATCACGCGGGCTACAGCTACTTCCAGCTGGACCGTCAAAGCCCCGCCTGGCAGGTGCTGGTTCAGGGCAACACCCTGGCCTTCCATATCGCCGGCGAATTCCCGGAGCTGGATATGCAGCTGTGGGCCATCCGTGGCCAGTAATCAGGAGCAGAAATAATGGCTATCGAGGTACTGAAAAACGACCAGATGGGGGAGCTGCTGTTTGAGCACGCCCGGCAATTGGATATGGATTCCGACTTCTGGTTCCGCATGCGCGGGCAGAGCATCAATCCCATGGTGGATGCCGTCACGCCGCTGCTGGGCATGGTGGCCCGCGTGCGCCAGCTCGACCTGTATGAGAACGTCCCGGCGCTGTATCAGACCGTAGTGTCTGAAATTCAGGCCATTGAACAGGAGCTGCACGGTCACGGCTATGAAAACGGGGTAATCCTCTCGTTTCGCTACATCCTGTGCACCTTTATCGATGAAGCCGTGATGGGCAAAGAGTGGGGCAGCCAGAGCGTCTGGTCGGAAAACTCCCTGCTGGCGCGTTTCCATAACGAAACCTGGGGCGGAGAGAAAGTCTTCGCCCTGCTCGACAAACTGCAGGAAGAGCCCCAGCGCTACCGCGACATTCTGGAATTTATCTGGCTGTGCCTGGTGCTCGGTTTTCAGGGACGCTATCGCGTAATCCCCCAGGGACAGGGGGAATTTCTCGCCGTGATCCGCAAGCTGCATCGCCTGCTGCGTCCGGAAGCGGTGAACGCGCCGACGGTCTTTCACCTCGACCTCGGGCAGCAGGCTTCACGCTACCGGCTGCGCAAACAGGTGACGCTACGCACGCTGTTTATCGGCCTTTGCGGGCTGCTGGCGATCGTTTTTGGGCTTTACCACTACCAACTCAGTAACCAAACCCAGGACGTGCTTCGTCAGTTGGGAGAATTATTAAAATAAGGGGAACAACCTGTGATTCGCATCGACTTGCCCGTTCTTGTTGACCGACTGAATCCCATCTGCCGCCATATGCTCGAAGAGGCGGCGGCGCTGTGCGTCAGCCTCCAGGGGACGGAGATCCGCATTGAACATCTGCTGCTGAAAGCGCTGGAAACGCCGCTCAGCGACGTGCGCCTGATCCTCAATAAAGCCGAAATGACGGTCGAGGATGTGCGCACGCTGCTCCAGCCCGATGCCCAGGATAAAAGCCTGACGCCGGGCTATCCGGCCTTCTCCCCGCTGCTGGTGGAGCTGCTACAGGATAGCTGGCTGCTGGCCTCGGCGCAGATGCGCCACGGGCAGCTGCGCAGCGGTGTTCTGCTGCTGACGCTGCTGATGACGCCGCACCGCTATCTCTCCAATGCCCTGAGCCGCCTGCTGGCGGGGATTAACCGCGACCTGCTGAGCCAGCAGTTTGACGAGTGGGTAAAAGGATCGGCGGAAGGCGAAATCGTCAGCGCCGGGAGCGAAGCCGCGGCGGTGGCGACGGACAGCACGCTGCTGGGGCGTTTCACCCAGAATATGACCGAACAGGCGCGTCAGGAGACGCTCGACCCGGTCCTGTGCCGCGACGAAGAGATCGACCTGATGATCGACATTCTCTCTCGTCGGCGTAAAAACAACCCGATTATCGTCGGCGAAGCCGGGGTCGGGAAAAGCGCCCTGATCGAAGGGCTGGCGCTGCGGATCGTCGCCGGTCAGGTGCCGGAAAAACTGCGCGACGTCGAACTGCTGACCCTGGATCTTGGTGCCATGCAGGCGGGTGCAGCGGTCAAAGGCGAGTTTGAAAAACGCTTTAAGGGCGTGATGCAGGAAGTCAAAGACGCCCCGCGTCCGGTGATCCTGTTTATCGACGAAGCCCATACCCTGATCGGGGCCGGTAACCAGGCCGGTGGTCTCGACGTCTCCAACCTGATTAAACCCGCGCTGGCCCGTGGCGAGCTGCGTACCATCGCCGCCACCACCTGGAGCGAGTACAAGAAATACGTCGAAAAAGATGCCGCTCTGTCACGCCGCTTCCAGCTTGTGAAGGTGGGGGAACCCTCCGTGGAGCAGGCCACGGTGATCCTGCGCGGCCTGCGTGCGGTATATGAAAAAGCGCACGGGGTGCTGATTGACGAGGCGGCATTGCAGGCGGCGGCTTCCCTGTCCGCCCGCTATATCTCCGGGCGTCAGCTGCCGGATAAAGCCATCGACGTGCTGGATACTGCCTGTGCACGCGTGGCGATCAATATGACCACGCCGCCGCGCAGCGTCAGCCATCTGCAAACCCGTATTCAGCAGCGGTCGATGGAAATCACCCAGCTGGAACGCCAGACCCGTATCGGCCTGGGGGATCATGACGAGCGCCTGACCCTGTTACAGGAAGAGCAGGAGAGCGATCGCCAGGCGCTGACGGCGCAGGAAGAGAACTGGCGTCAGCAGCTTCAGCAGGTGGAACAGATTGTCGCCCTGCGCGGCAAACTGCTGAGCGCGTCCGATGAGGCGGTGACCGACGAAGAGAGCGCCGAACTCAAGGCGCTGGAGCAGGCTCTGGACGCGCTGAAAACGCCGGAGGTTCGGGTATCCGCCCACGTGGATGCCACGCAAATTGCCGGGGTGATTGCCGAGTGGACCGGCGTGCCGGTAAACCGCATCTCCCAGAGCGAAATGGAGGTGGTCACGCGCCTGCCGGATTACCTGGGCAACACCATTAAGGGCCAGGCCCTGGCGATTCAGCATCTGCATAAACATCTGCTCACCGCCCGCGCCGACCTGCGCCGCAGCGGACGCCCGCTGGGTGCCTTCCTGCTGGTGGGGCCGAGCGGCGTCGGGAAAACCGAAACCGTGGTGCAGATTGCCGACCTGCTGTTTGGCGGTCGCAACTACCTGACCACCATCAATATGTCCGAGTATCAGGAGAAGCACACCGTTTCCCGCCTGATTGGCTCCCCGCCGGGCTATGTCGGCTTTGGCGAGGGCGGCATCCTGACCGAAGCTATCCGCCAGAAGCCGTACTCCGTGGTCCTGCTCGACGAAGTGGAGAAGGCTCATCCGGACGTGCTGAATCTCTTCTACCAGGCGTTTGACAAAGGCGAGCTGGCCGACGGTGAAGGGCGGATTATCGACTGCAAAAACGTGGTCTTCTTCCTGACCTCAAACCTCGGTTTCCAGACCATCGTCGATTATGCCAGCCGCCAGGATGCGCTGCTGGACGCGCTCTACCCGGAACTGGCCGCCTTCTTCAAGCCGGCGCTGCTGGCGCGTATGGAAGTGATCCCGTATTTGCCGCTGGGCCACGACACCCTGAAAGAGATTGTTACCGGCAAACTGGCCCGTCTGGTCAGCCTGCTGGAAACTCGCTTCGGGGCCGAAGTGGCTATCGACGACGCGGTGCCGGAAGAGATCCTCCGCCGGGCCAACCGCAGCGAAAACGGTGCCCGCATGCTGGAGTCGATTATCGACGGGGCGCTGCTGCCGCCGGTTTCCCTGCAGCTCCTGCAGCGGATGTCGGCGGGCGAACCGGTCAACCGCATCCGCTTCAGCCTTGAGGCGGATGCGTTCGTCTCGGTGGTGGAGGGGTAATCATGCATCGCGCACTGGCCTTCGCACTGTCGCTCACCACCCAGGAGGATGAACCGGGGCTGAACGACTGGTTACTGAAGACGCTGGATGAGCACTGGCAACCGCGTGGAGTTCTGCTGGCGCTGTCGGATGTGAGCGGCCGCCAGCTGGAGTGCTACGGCCGGGTTAACGGCCGCGCCGTGAGCATGACCCTGGAGGCGAGTGATTTTGGTCACCCGCTGGCCGGTGTGTTGCACAACAACCAGGCGCGTATCTGGGAGACGCTTAACGGCGGGGCGCGGATTGAGCACGCCGCGTTTCGTGCCCTGCTGCAGGATATCGGGCCACAAAACGGCCTGTATGCGCTACCGGTCCGCGACGCGCAGGCGAAGACCCTCGGCATACTGGGGCTCTTTGCCGATGCCGACCGGCTGGAGCTGTGGCGGGACGAGGAGGATCTGATGCTCCTGACCCGCATCTATGCCCGGCAGCTTGCCAGGGTCCAGGTGATGCGTCATAGCCAGCGCGAGCGCAGCGCCCTGCGCGACTCCCTGCGCCAGATTACCGGTGAAAGCCGCCAGCGGCAGCAGCAGGCCAGCCTGCTGGACATGCAGCTTATCGGCCAGTCCGACGCCATGCGCCGCCTGCGGGAGCATATCGGCCAGATCGCCGGACACTACCTGTCGGTGCTGATTCAGGGAGAAACCGGCACCGGAAAAGAGGTCGTGGCGCGACTGGTGCATCAGTGCTCCGGGCGATCCGAGCGTCCTTTTGTTGCCATCAACTGTGCGGCAATCCCGGAAAACCTGATTGAAAGCGAGCTGTTTGGCTATCAAAAAGGCGCCTTTTCCGGGGCGCAAAACAATAAAGAGGGGCTGGTGGCGCAGGCCAACGGCGGCACGCTGTTCCTTGACGAAGTGGGCGATATGCCCGTGGTGATGCAGGCCAAGCTGCTGCGGGTGCTGGAAACCCATAGCTATCGGCCTCTGGGCGGCGATAAAGAGCGGCACTCTGACTTTCGCGTGATCGCCGCGACCCACCAGCCTCTGGAACAGCAGGTGGCGGAAGGGCGATTCCGGCAGGACCTCTACCACCGGCTCTGTCAGAGCCAGATGCAGCTGCCGCCGCTGCGCGACCGGGCGGAGGATATCTCTCTGCTGTGTGGGCACTTTATTGCGGAGTTCGGCGCCCGGGAGGGGAAACATTTTGGCTCCCTTAACCGGACGCTGCTGGCACAGCTGCTGAATTACCGTTTCCCGGGCAACGTCCGGGAACTGCGCAATGTGCTGGAGGTCGCCTGCGCTCAGGCCGGAGACGGCGAGGAGATTGGCCTCCAGTCCCTGTCGGAAGAGGTTATCGAGCGGATGCAGAGCGGCAGCATCAATGTTGGAGATGACTTCTGCCATATCCACGATCTGCGTCAGGCGCTGCTCGACTATGAAGCCACGGTCATCGCCGCCAGGCTGCGCCACTTCGATGGCAACCGTCATCGGGCGGCGGAAAGCCTCAACATTCCCCGGCGCACGCTGGATCACAAGTGCCTGAAACTGGAGGTGCAGTAATGGGATTACTCAGCATGTTGCCGCTGCTGGCGTCGGCGCTGACGCCAGACGCGCAGGCGCAGGACAGCCGTTTTCAGCTCTGCCAGAAAGAGCCGGAAGCGCAGGTGCGGTTGGCCTGCTATGACGCGCTGGCCCGCGTCCGCTCTCCGGCTTCAGGCCAGACGGACGAGGAACGCGGCGGATTCCGCCTGGAAAATGACGCGCTGAGCGACGGGAGTATGACGCTGACGCGTGAGGCGGGCGCAGGCGTGAGCTTTAGCGTCGCCTGTCTGAACCAGATCACCCACGTTCGGGTACGCCTGGCGCAGCCCTGGGAAGGGGAAACGGTCGCCGCCATGACCGACGGTATCCCGGCCTCCGGCAACTGGTTTGTCCGCGATCGCGGGCATCTGCTGGAGTTCGGTCGCGGCCTGGTGGCGATTGACGAACTGAAGCGCTGGGCCGGCGTGCGTGAGCTGGTCCTGACCGGTGCCGAAGGCCGGGAAGTGCGTATTCCGCTCGCCGGTCTTGGCGAGGCGGTGAAACCGCTGCGCCAGCAGTGCAGATGGTAGGGGCCGCGATGGAACACCGTCATCCCTGGTGTCAGCGACTGCTGACGCCGCTTTCCGCAGAGGCCGCCGCTTCACCCATTGCCGGAGACGATCCGCTGTGGGAGAAAGTCGAAACGGAGATGGTCAAGATTGGTTCGCTGGCCCACGGCCAGATCAATCTCAATGACGTCGCCGAAAACTGTCTGCTCCTGCTGGAGAGCAAAACCAAAGATATGCGCGTGCTGGTGCAGATGCTCCGCTGCTTACAGCATCCGGCAAAAGCCACGCCGTTCGCCACCGCCCTGATGCTGCTTGACTGCTGGGTGAGCGCGTTCTGGACCACGGCCTGGCCCGCCAGCGCCATGCAAAAACAGCGTCTGATGGTGCAGATCGTCAAACGCTTTGCCGGGGCCAGCGAGCGCATGAGCGAGCAGGCGTCCGGAGCGGAGCTGGCGCAGGTGATTACCCTCGCCGAGCAGTTCAGTGAAACCTGGCTGCAGGCCGCGCCGGACAAAGGCGATCTGCTCGACGAGCTGATTCTGCCCCTGCGGCGGGTCCGTCAGCGCCAGCAGGAGCAGGCAAAAGCCAACGAGCAACCGGCGTCCGTTGCCGCGACGCCGCTGGTCACCACGCGTCAGAGCGCGGGGGCGCTGGAAATTGATACCAGCAACGAGCGCGGCTGGCGGCAAACGCTGCTGAAAGTGGCCGATACCCTGACGGAACAACAGCCGGAACAGGCGATGGGCTATCGGCTGCGCCGCCATGCCATCTGGCACAGCATCACCGCGCCGCCCGGCACCTCGCGGGGCAATAAAACCCAGCTTGCGCCGGTTTCCGCCGACAGAGTGAGCGAGTACGACGCGGCGCTGGCGCAGGTCGATGTCGCCCTTTGGAAGCAGATTGAACAGAGCCTGACGCTGTCGCCCTACTGGTTTGAAGGGCACTGGCTCTCGGCGAGGGCGGCAGGTGGCCTCGGCTATGCCGACGTGGCGACGGCCATTGCCGATGAGCTGAACGCTTTTTTGCAGCGGATAACCCCCCTGAAAACCCTGGCATTCAGCGACGGTACGCCGTTTTTACCCCCGGCCTGCGAAGAGTGGCTTCGGGAGAGTCAGGGCCAGAGCGGCGGTGCAGGTCAGGCGGCGGATCTGGCCGGTGATGTGCGCAAGCTGCTTAAAGATAAAGGATTGAACGCGGCGCTGGCGCTGCTGGAAGACCGTTCTTCCCAGCAGACTGAGCCACGGGATCGTTTTTACGCCGGGTTGATGCTGGCTGATCTGCTCGCTGCCGACGGTATGAAGGCGCTGGCGGGCTGGCACTACCAGCAATTGTGGCAAGAATCGCAGCGCCTGGGACTATTGCTGTGGGAACCAGGACTGGTTAAGCGCCTTGAGCGCAGCGCCAGGATCCGCGGATAACAGGACATTCAGAGTAAACGGTAACCTATGTTAAAGAAGATCATCACCTTGCTTCGGCCGCTGCTGCCGAAACTCAAATTCTCCTGGCTGCTGGTGGGCCTGGTGTTATGGGTAGCCATTCTGGTTGTCGTCTGGTGGCTTGGGCCGCGTCTGACGATTGCCGATTCACGGCCGCTTGAGAGCATCTGGTCGCGGGTGATTTTCACCCTGGCCTGGCTGTGGGTTGCCTGCGGCTTCAGCCTCTGGCGTATCTGGCGTCGCATGCAGCAAACAAAGGCCGAGAAACAGGCGCTGGCGGTCAGCGAAAGCGATCCGCTTCAGCTGTATGTCGATAACCAGCAGCGGTTCCTCGACGGCTGGCTGGAGACGCTGCGCTGCCATATGGGCGGCAGCGTCCTGTACTCGCTGCCCTGGTATCTGATGGTCGGGCTGCCGGGCAGCGGGAAAAGTAGTCTGGTGCACCGCGCCAATACCGCCAACAAACTCAATACCCGCCTGTCGGCCGAGCTGCGCAGCGTGGCCAGCGATCAGAAAGTGGACTGCTGGCTGGGCGAAGAGGCGATCATTATCGATCCCAAAGGCGAACTGCTCCTGCAGGCCACTTCGGATCTTGAGCCGGAAGAGGTGAAAAACGAACGCCTGTGGCAGCACCTGCTGGACTGGCTGACGGAAAACCGCAAGCGCCAGCCGCTGAACGGCGTGGTGCTGACCCTCGATCTCGGCTGGCTCTCGCATGCCGACGTGGCCGATCGTAAAGCCAGCGCCCAGCTGCTGCGCGCGCGCCTGCTGGATATCTCCGCCACGCTGAATACCCGCCTGCCGGTCTACTTTGTGATGACGCGTCTCGATCTGCTGAATGGCTTTAACGACTTCTACCAGCACCTGGATAAAGAGACCCGTCAGTCGCTGCTGGGGGTCACCTTTAGTTCTCAGAGCGAAGGGCTACAGGCGTGGCTGAACGAGCTGGAAACCTTCTGGGATCGCTGGATTGAGGGGCTGAACGATAACCTGGCCGACAAAATGCTGCCCTGGACCGGCGAAACGGGTGCGGCGGATATTTTCTCCTTTGTCCGCCAGCTGGCGGGCCTGAAGGATTTTGTCACCGAGCTGCTGACCGATGTGATGGGCGAAGAGGACAAGTCTACCTTTAACGTGCGGGGAATTTACTTCAGCTCCGTCTGGCAGCAGGGCGTGCCCTTTGACGCCTTCGCCCACGCGGCATCCCAGCGCTATAAGCTCCCGGAGGCGATCTACACGTCGGCGCGGGGAGAATCCAATACCTTCTTCGTACGCGACCTGTTCCGCGGCGTGGTGTTCCCGGAGGCGCATCTGGCCGGTGAGAGCCGCCTGCATCGCAGCTGGCGTCGTCGGCGGATGTCGATTGGCGTCAGTATTATGGCGATTGCCGGGCTGGCGCTGATCGCCGGCTGGCACCACTTCTATCGGGTGAACGAAACGGCCGGGCAGAACGTGCTGGCCCGCGCCCAGCAGTTTATCGCGACTCGTGATGTGGCGGAGAGCCAGGCCTTCGGGGTCGATCTCCTTCCGCGTCTGAACCTGATCCGCGAGGCGACCCTGTCGTTCGGCGACTACCGCGAGAAATCACCGAAGTTTGCCGATATGGGACTTTACCAGGGGGATCGTATCGGTCCTTACGTTGAAGGCTCCTACCTGCAGCTTCTGCAGCAGCGCTTCCTGCCCGCGCTGATGAGCGGCCTGGCCGACGATTTACGCCGGGCGCCGGCCTCCAGCGAGGCGAAGCTCTCGGTGCTGCGCGTAATGCGCATGATTGAGGATTCGTCCGGGCGTAATAAGCCGCTGGTGGAGCAGTTTATGGCTCAGCGCTGGCAAAAAGCCTTCCCTGAGCAGGGCGCGGTGCAGGAGCAGTTGATGCAGCACCTGAAATACGCCCTCGACCACACGGACTGGCATAAAGCGCGGGAAGAGAAAGATGCGGCGTCGATAGCGGCCTGGCAGCCGTTCTCTACGCCGGTGGTGGAAGCCCAGCGCGAGCTGAGCAAGCTGCCGCTCTTCCAGCGGGTTTACCAGAGCATGCTGGTTCGCGCCAAAGACACCCTGCCGCCGGACTTGCTGATTAGCGACGAAATTGGTCAGAGCTTCGACAGCGTCTTTACCCTGCGTAACGACTCGGCGGGCGTGGTGCCGCGCTTCTTCACCTGGCCCGGCTTTAACGACTATTTCGTCCGCCAGGACAAAACCCTGTTCGACCTGACCGCGCTGGATGCCTGGGTGCTGGGGCTGCGCGAGCGCGTCCAGCTCAGCGAGGCGGATCGCAAGGAGATCCAGCGCCAGGTTAACGATCGTTACATCACCGACTACGTTAACCACTGGCAGAAAACGCTGGCCAACATGGACGTGCAGCCGATGGATACGCCGGAGCAGGCGCTGGCGCTGCTGACCACCATCACCGGTAACGAACAACCGTTCCGCCGGGCGATGACGGCGCTAAGCGATAACACCGGTAGTCGCACTTTTGCCGATGAAACGGCTGCCACCACGCGGGATATCAACGCCCGCATCGCCCGTCCGTTTATCCCGCTGAATGAGACCCTCAACGGCCACGACGATAAGGTGGCGCTGATCCAGGAAGTGAACCAGAAGCTGACCGACCTGTACCACTGGCTGGAACAGATCGTCAACGCGGTCAATCCGGGCGCGGCGGCGCTGAAGGCGATTCAGCAGCGTCAGGCAAATCCGTATACGGATCCGGCCTTTACTCTGCAGCAGTATGCCCGCGGCCTGCCTGCGCCGCTGGACCGTTGGGTGAACCAGATTGCCGATGAAGTCTCCGGCCTGACGGTGAACCTGGCGATGTCCTCCCTTAACGACGCCTGGAGCGAGAAAGTGGTCGGGCCGTTTAACGACCAGCTGGCGCACCGCTATCCGTTCGATCCCGCCGCCGAGGACGATGCGCCTCTGTCGGAAATCGAACGCTTCTTTGGTCCTGCCGGGACGCTGGACAGCTTCTATCTGACCAACCTCAAGCCGCTGGTGGATGCCGGTCTGCTTGAGCGGGAATCCGGGAGCGAAGTTCAGCAGGAGCTGCAGCGCCAGCTGGAGCGCGCCCAGCGCATTCGCAGCACCCTGTTTAACGCCCAGGGCGGCCTGGAAGTGCACTTCGTGATGGAGCCGATTGAGCTGACGGCCAACAAGCGCCGCAGCGTCCTGAACGTCGACGGTCAGCTGCTGGAATATACCCACGGTCGGCGGCAGAAAATCCCGCTGGTGTGGCCAAACGCGCTGCGCGACGGGGCGGAAAGCAAACTGGTGCTGGTGCCGGATGATTCCAGCCGTTCACCGCGCAGCATTGCGTACTCCGGTCCGTGGGCGATGTTCCGTCTGGTAGACAGCGCGGCACGAACCCAGAGTAACCGGGGCGCTTTCGATGCGCGCTTTGCGGTGGATAACGGCTCCATGACCTACCGTATTTACAGCGATGAAAGCCATAACCCGTTTGTCAGCGGACTGTTCAGCCAGTTCACGCTGCCGGAATCGCTCTATTAATTTTTCGGGGCCTTCTGGCCCCTTTCCCTGAATGGATTGACGGTTATGCACGATGCACAGCAAGCCCTGAAAGTGGGTCGCGACCCACGGATGTTGCCGGAATACGAAAGATTGCGCGGCGAAATCAACAAACTGAGTCACGCCTCACGCCCGGAAGTGGACTGGGAGCTGGTACACCAGATGGCCCAGCTGATTTTTGAAAAGCAGGGGGTCGATCTGCAAACGGCGATCTACTTTACCCTTGCCCGTTCACGACTCTACGGCCTGCACGGTTTTACCGAAGGCTGCGAGTTTATGGCGAATCTGATTGTCACCCAGTGGGAAAACTTCTGGCCACCGCAGCATCAGCAGCGGGCGCGTATCGATATGCTGGACTGGTTTATCGCCCGCGTCAGCGATGTGATCCGCCAGTACAACATCAGCCATGAAGATAAGCGTTTTATCTACCGCTGCGAGCGGGCGCTGCAGCTAATGAGCGAAAAGCTGCACAACGCCGGGCTGAGCCGGGTGCCGCGCGTGGAGAATCTGATCCACTTTATCGAGGGCTATACCCATCTGTTTGACGAGTCGGAGATCGTCATTGTTTCCGATGAACAGAACCTGCATAAGCAGGATATGCAGATCCCGCCGATGGTCTATTTCCGTCCCGACGGCGATACCGGCGATATGCCGGGTCAGCAGGCGCTGCCCGCCGGCAGCATGATTATCGGGCGTGAGAAGGGCACCCTTAAGCCGACGGTGCTGAAAATTGAAGCCCATAAAAAGGCGAAACCGGCCTGGTTCTGGTTTGCCGCCGGTTTGCTGGCCTGCGCGCTGCCGGTGGCCGCGTTCTCCGGCTGGTCGCACTGGGATACCGCGCAAACCACCCGCACCCGCGATGCTATCAATATGCTGGAGCAGCCCGCCCGTGCGCTACCCGGCGCGCTGAACGCGAATCAGCTGCGGGAAGTGCGCATTGCGCTCGGCGAGCAGACGCTGCACGAGATGGAGCCGCAGGTCACCAATGATTACCAGGCGCAGCTGGCTCGCGTCCAGCAAACCTCGCCGCTGTGGCTTTATCAGTACGCCGACGATCTGCGCCATTCGGTGCGGATACTCTATCCCGACTCGCTGGCGGTGAGCGCGATGGACACCCAGTGGCAGCAGATGATCCGCAGCCGTCAGGGCGATCAAAAAAGCGAGGCGGCGTGGAATGCGGCGAATCGCGGGGTCGACAATATGCAGGCGCAGCTGCTGGATCTTGAGCGTAAGCGCAAAACGGTCACCATCTCCTGGCTGAAATCCGCGCTCTATGACATCCAGAAAAATATGAACAGCGACACGCCGTTTAGCGTGCGCCTCCAGCAGCTGGAAAAACGGCGGGCGGCCAGCGAGACCATCAGCGAGGCGGAAATGAACACCCTGATGGATGAACTGAAATCGCTCAACGTGCGTATGTATAACCTGCAACAAACCCGCAAGGAGCCATGATGGCGAACGCAACATCTGCACGCTGGCTGCTGTGGCTGGGGATCGGCCTGCTCGGCGGCTGCGCGCAGCCGCAGGCGCCGCTGACCGGGAAGGCGCTGGAGCAGGCGGCGGCGCAGGGCGATGTCCATGCGCAGTACATCCTGGCGCGTCAGCTGGCGGAGCGGCATGAATATCCTCGCGCCATGCAGCTGATGCAGACGGTTGGCAATAAGGGCGCGATCTCTTCCGCCACCGCCTACGAGCGCAGCGAAGCGGCGCGGCAGGTGGGCGACTGGTATCAGGCCGGGCTGGGTGAACCGCGCAACGAGCCGCTGGCCGTCACCTGGTGGGAAAAATCCTCTTCGCTGGGCAACGCCCGCGCCAGCTATCAGCTGGCTCTGCGCTGCCAGCAGCAGCACGGCGGAGAGGTGACGACCGACTGTATCGATGTCTGGGAAAAGGCCGCAGAACAGGGCCACGGTGGGGCGCAGCTGGCTCTGGCAACCTGGTTTGCCCGGCATGAAGGGGCTTCGCAAAAGGCGCTGTCGTGGCTGCAAAAAGCGGCGGACCAGCAGCAGCCGGAAGCCCTGTATCTGCTGGCCCAGCGCTATGAAAAGGGCGAGGGCGTAGATAAACGCGAAGATATGGCGGAGCGCCTCTATTTACAGTCGGCGGAAAAAGGCTATCCGGCGGCCCAGCGCAGGCAGGGAGAGCGGCGAGAGGGGAAAGTGGCGTTCGACTGGTATCTGAAAGCGGCCGGGGGCAACGATCCCGCCGCCCAGCGCTGGATGGCCGTCGCGCTGCTGGAAGGGAAAGGCGCGCCGCGCAATGAGCCACAGGGCATGGCCTGGCTACAGCGCGCGGTGAAGGGCGGGGATCCCCAGGCGCAATATCTCTACAGCCAGCGACAAACCCGGGAAGAAGATCGGGAACGCTACCTTGAGCTCTCGGCGAAAGGCGATTATAGCGACGCCCAGCACGCGCTGGCCGGGATCTACACCGGCCGTGGCGAGGATACGCGGGCGCGTAAACTGTGGGCCAGCCTGGCGCAGAAGGGCGATCCTCAGGATCGCTATGCCTATGCGGAAATGCTCCGGCTTGGGCAGGGCGGCAAAGAGGAGTTTGCCGAAGCCTTTAAACAGTACCGGCTGGCGGCGATGCAGGGGAATCGCCAGGCCCAGTACCGAATGGGCATGATGCGTCAGGAAGGGATGGGCGCCACGCGTAATCGCATTCACGCTTACGCCTGGTACTCCTTAGCCACCACCAAAGGCATGCGGGAAGCGCTGGCGGCGCTCAACGATCTTGAGGCCACCATGAAACCGGAAGAAATTGAATCGGCGCAAAAGCTGGCGATGCTGTGGGGAAAACAGATCGCAAAGCGTAACGGCGAAGAACGGTTGTAAACCTTTTCCGATCCCGCACCCGGTTCTCGGGTGCGGATATTCCCTTTATTACGTTCCTTAATTAATGGAGTGATTAATTCGCTATTATTTTTCGTTGTGTTATCTGAATTTCTATTTTTGTCATAAATATTCTAACTCTCTTTCATTAAGCAGTTTAACAAATATTCGCATGAATTATGTTCCGTTATTATTATTGTTTTCGTGAATGCATCTTAGATTATTCTCAAAACAAAGATAAATAAAATTTGCGATATTTACATGGAATGAAAAGCTTTCTATGATGCCTGTTCAGGATAGATAACCGCACAATAGCCGTCGCAAGGAGGTACTCATTTTTATATGAGTCGCGCGACAAGGAGCTGCATATGCATGGAAAGCACGTCCCTCGCCTGGCCTTTTATTCCCATGACACTATGGGGCTCGGCCATATCAGACGAAATTTGTTGCTAACCGATGCGGTATTAAAAGCCGTACCGAAGGCCGAAGTTTTACTCATTAACGGCGTGCGCGAGTCCGGTAATTTTTATCTGCCGAAAGGCGCGGATATTATTACGCTACCCTCCTATTTTAAAAATTCCGAAGGGGATTACCTGCCGCGTTCTCTGGGGGGCAGCGTACGTCGACTGGCTGCGCTGCGTGCCAGCACCATCTCCGCCGCGCTGGAGGCCTTTTCGCCGGACATTGTGATTGTCGATAACGTGCCAAACGGTGCGATGTCGGAGCTAAGAAGCGTGCTGCCCCTGCTGGCCCAGAAACAGATCCAGGTGGTACTGGGGCTGCGCGACATTATCGATGAGCCGGAGGCGGTCGAGCGGCAGTGGCAAAAGCTCAACAATGTCGCCACCCTGCGTGACTACTTCTCCGCCGTCTGGGTCTATGGTGATCCGCACTTTTATGACCTGATCCGCGCCTATGACTTTGGCGAGGCGATCCGCGATAAAACCACCTTTCTTGGCTACCTCGATGCCCGACGACGCCCGCGTAAAATCCTGCCGGCGGCGGAGATCGTGCCCGGTATCGACAGGCCTTACACGCTCTGCGTCGTGGGTGGTGGTCAGGATGGCTTTCAGCTGGCATCCGATTTCGCCCGCGCCGACTTTCCGCAGGGCAGCATGGGCGTGCTGGTGACCGGTTCGATGATGCCTGTCGCCGAGCAGGAGGCGCTTAAACAGATCGCCGATGGGCGGAACGACCTGCTGATTGTCGGCTTTGTGGCTGAACCGCTGGAGCTGCTGCGTCAGGCGCGGTCGGTGGTAGCGATGGGCGGCTACAACACCACGACCGAGATCCTCTCCTTTCATAAGCGGGCGCTGATCGTTCCCCGGGTATCGCCCCGTCTGGAGCAGTGGATACGCGCCTCGCGGCTGGCGGCGCGTGGGCTGGTGACCTGTATCGATCCTCAGGATATGTGCGTTGCGCGATTAAATACGTGGCTGCGGCAGTCAACGCTGCCGCCGGACCCGCGTGAGCAGCTCAATTTTAACGGCCTGGAAGGCTTTGTGGACAATATTAAGCGCCTGTTTGAGAAGCGCGGTGTCCGGCTGAAAACGTCACAAAAGGAGTGGGTGGAATGAGCCAGAATACACTGAATGCCAGGCCTTATACCGGCTATGTTCTGAAGCGATATCCGCGTTTTTCTGAAACCTTTGTGGTCAATGAGATTCTCGCCCACGAGCGCGTTGGGCTACAGATCGACATTTTTGCCCTTGGCCCGGTGGAGGAGAGCCATTTCCAGGATGGGATCTCCCGCGTCAGAGCGCCGGTCACCCGGCTGGCGGACAAGCAGCGTAATACCGAATCCCTGTGGCTGCTGCTGCAGCGGGCCTGTCGGGAACTGCCGCACTTTGCGACGCGTCTTGCCAGAGTGTCGCACCCCAACGTGCATGAGCTGGCGCAGGCCATCATGCTGGCGCTGGCGGTTAACGAGCGGGGGATCCAGCATCTTCATGCCCACTTCGCGACCCGTGCCGCTACGGTGACCCGGCTGGCGGCGCTGTTCAGCGGCGTGAGCTGGTCGTTTACCGCCCATGCGAAAGATATTTACTACCCCTATGAAACCTCGACGGAGATCGAAGGCAAGCTGCGCGATGCGGCTCAGGCCATTACCGTTTCCGATTACAACCTGAGCTGGTTACGCCAGCGTTACGGTGATAGCGCCCGTCGGGCGATGCGTATTTATAACGGTATCGATCTGGCGCAGTTTTGCTGGCAGGTGCCGGAGAACCGCCCCCGACATCTCTTTGCCGTCGGACGGCTGGTGGCAAAAAAGGGATTTGGTGTGCTGATCGATGCCCTGCATCTGCTGCATCAGCGCGGGGAGGCGTTTCACTGCACCCTGACCGGTGAGGGGCCGCTGCGCGATGCGCTGCTCACCCATATTGCCCGCCTCGGGCTGAGCCAACAGATTACCCTGACCGGTTCGCGCCCGCAGCCGGAGGTGATTGCTGCCATGCGTGAGGCGGCAATGGTGGTTGCGCCCTGCGTGGTCAGCGAAGAGGGCGATCGTGACGGCCTGCCGACGGTCCTGCTGGAGGCCATGGCGCTGGGCACGCCGGTGATTTCGACGCGGGTGGCCGGAATTCCTGAACTGGTGAGCAATCTGGAAACCGGCCTGTGCATTGAGCCGAACGATCCGCATGCGTTAGCCGATGCTATCCAGCGGCTGTTTAACGACCCGTCGCTGTCGGTAGCCCTCTCCGTTCAGGCCAGGATGCGTATTGAGCGCGATTACGATATCGACAGGAACAGCGCCCGGCTGCGTGAGGTGTTTACCACCGCCGCAGCATACCCGGCGTAGCACAAGGAAAAGCGTATGAAGGTTGCGTATATCTGTGCCGATCCGGGGATCCCGGTATTTGGCCGCAAAGGCGCGTCAGTCCATATCCAGGAAGTGCTGCGCGCCCTGTTGCAGCGCGGGGCGGAGGTGACGCTTTTCGCCCAGCGATTGGGAGAGGCGGTGCCGGAAGCCTTTCAGGCGTTGACCGTCCAGTCGCTGGCGGCACTGCCGTCGGGTAAAGACGCCGAAGCGCGTGCCCGTGCGGCGCTGGCGGCTAACCCGACGCTCATTTCACAGCTTAACGATGCGGGCCCCTTCGATCTGGTTTACGAGCGCTACTCTCTGTGGAGCCACGCGGGGATGACCTATTCCCGGGAGGCGGGCTGTCGCAGCGTACTGGAGGTCAACGCTCCGCTGATCGATGAACAGCGGACCTGGCGCGAACTGCCGTTTGAGACCGAAGCCGAAGAGGTGCTCCGTCAGGCGCTGGCGGCGGCCGGGACGATTATTGCCGTATCGCCGGGCGTAAAGGCCTGGCTCGATGGCTATCCGCAAACCGGCGGCCGCACCCACGTAGTCGCCAACGGCGTCAACCTCCAGCGCTTTAGCGGCCTGGCGCGACACGAAGGGACGATACCCACCGTCGGTTTTCTCGGGACGTTAAAGCCCTGGCACGGCGTGCAGACTCTGACGGCCGCTTTTGCGCTGCTGCACCAGCGAGGGCGTCGGGTTCGACTGTCGATTGTCGGAGACGGGCCGGAGTACGCGACGATACACCGATGGCTGGAGGAGCGCGGTCTGCTGGCCGCGACCCACTTTGCCGGTGCGGTGCCGCCGGATGCGGTGCCTGCCCTGCTGGCGGAGATGGATATCGGCGTGGCGCCCTATCCGCAGATGACGGGGTTCTATTTTTCGCCGCTGAAAATTTACGAATATATGGCGGCGGGCGCGGCGGTGATTGCCTCCCACACCGGTCATCTGGCGGAGGTGGTCAGCGACGAGCGCACCGGGCTACTGGTGCCGCCGGATAATCCGCAGGCGCTGTGCGAAGCCATTGAACGCCTGCTGGATGACGACGCCCTGCGTCAGAGACTGGGCAGTGCCGGTCGCCAGCAGGTGGCGAGCGAGCATGGTTGGGATCGTGTGGTGGCCCATATTCTGCAGCTGGCCGGGCTGCAGTGAGGCGTCGATGACAACCCCCGATCAACGCCTGATTCACACCTTCTGGCCCTATATCCGTCGGCAGCGTCGGCTGATTAGCGGCTCCTTTGCCACCCTGATGCTGGCGACGTTGCTGCGCCTGCTTGAGCCCTGGCCGCTCTCCTTCGCTATCGACCTGATTATGGCCGAGATGGCCGGTAAGAAAATGGTCACCCGGCTGCCGGGAACCGAAAGCTGGGGGATTGAGACCTGGCTGTGGGCCTGCGCCATTAGCGTGATTGCTATCGCCACGCTGAAGGCGGCCATCAGCTATCTCAGCACTATCGGGCTGGCTATCGCCGGAAGTCGGGTGATGAGCGAGGTACGACGGGATCTCTTCACCCACTTGCTGCGGCTGCCGCTGGCGTTTCATCGCCAGGCCAGAGTCGGGGATCTCGCGTTGCGTCTGAGTAACGATATCGGCATGCTGCGCGAGGTGACCGTCACCGCCATGATGCCGCTGCTGTCGAGCATTGTGATGCTGCTGGGGATGTTTGGCGTCATGCTCTATATCGACTGGGATCTGACCCTGATTGCGCTGTTGCCGATCCCCGTTTTGCTGTGGAGCACGCGGAAATCAGGGCAAAAAATCCGCGATGTCAGCCGGGCCCAGCGCAAGCGGGAAGGCAAACTGGCGGCGAAGGCGACGGAGTATATGGGCGGTATTGCGACCGTACAGGCGCTGTCGCTGGAAGAGGCGACCCGCAAAAGCTTCAGCGGGGACGATACCCGGAGTATGCAGCAGAACGTCGAGGTTAAGCGTCTGTCCGCCGGGCTGGAGCGTCGGGTTGAGCTGCTGATCGCCTTTGCCACCGCCATTGTGCTGCTGGATGGCACCCGCGATGTGCTGGACGGCAGCATGACGCCGGGCAACCTGCTGATCTTCCTCTCCTATCTGAAAAATGCCTTTCGGCCCATTCGCGAGTACGCCAAATACACCGGGCGGCTGGCGAAAGCCCTGACCGCAGGGGAGCGGATCACCGATCTGCTGGCGCAACAGCCGGCCATGGTTGACCGCCCGGACGCCGTGATGCTGGGCGCTACTACGCCCGCCATCCGCTGGCAGGATGTCCGCTTCTCCTATCAGGATGCGGCCCGGGAAACCGGCGTGCTGTGCGGGGTCAGCTTTGATATTCCCGCCGGGCAGTCCGTGGCGATTGTCGGGCCGTCAGGGGCCGGGAAGTCTACCCTGAGCAGTCTGCTGCTTCGGCTCTACTCGCCCGATTCCGGGCAGATCCTGATCGATGGCAAGGATATCAGCCACTACACCACCTGCAGCATTCGGCAGCAGACCGCCTACGTCCCGCAGGAAAACCTGCTGTTCGGCGTCACCGTTCGGGAAAATATACTGCTCGCCGCGCATGCAGAGGTGAGCGAAGAGGCGATGTTTGCCGCCGCCAGGCTGGCCAACGCCCACGACTTTATTCTGGCGCTGCCTGAGGGCTATGACACGGTGATTAGCGAGCGCGGTAGCTCCCTGTCCGGCGGCCAGCGCCAGCGTATCGCCATCGCCAGAGCAGCCATTCGCGACAGCCCGATTCTGGTGCTTGATGAGCCCAGCGTGGGGCTGGATAGCCATAACGAGCATCTGGTCATTGACGCGCTGCTGCGTCTGATGCGCACCAGAACAACGCTTGTGATCACGCACAATCTGGCCTTTGCCGCCCGAACCGACCATATCGTGCTGCTGGAGCAGGGGCGCATCGCTGAACAGGGAAGCCATGAGGCGCTGCTGGCGCTCAACGGCCACTACGCCGGGATGTGGCGCTTACAGCAGCACTCACAGGACGTGGAGCAGAAACAAGATGAATACGCATGATGCCGATATCGTTGCCCGGGACCGGGCGCTGCCGGGGCTGAACTTGCTGCTGGATGCTGAGGCACTGCTGGCCGCTTTGCGCACGCTGCCTGCGTTTGACGATCTGTGTGAGGTAAGCCTGACCTACCTGCGCTATAAGCCGGGGACCAGCTGCGTTGCCGGGCTGCTGCTGCATCTCGGCAACGGCGGGACGCGGCGTTACTTTGCCAAAGCGCTGACCGCTGCGCGTTTTCAGCAGTCCTGGCAGCACCCTAAGCGCCAGGCGCTGGTTGCCGCGGGCGATCCCCGTGCGCCGCTGGCGCTGCACGATAAGGCGGTGATACTGCAGCACCCGGCGTTCGATCGCGGCATTCGCTATCTCTCCCTGCTGGAGGATGACGCCCGCCTTGCTCTGTTCGGTGAACTGCTGCCCGACGAGCCGGATCTGCATGCGCTGGAGTGGCGCTTTCTGCGTTACAAGCCGGAGCGCCGGGCGGTTATTGCGCTTTCCCGACGAGGCGTGCCGCTGGGCGTCCTGCGCGTCGCCAGCAAAAATGAATATGGACGGATTTTGCAGGGCAGCGCGGTGGGCGCGGCGCTGGGCCAGATTTCCCTGGTCGCCTGTAAAGGCAACGGCCGGATGCTGATGACCCGCTGGCTGGAGGGCGCAAGTCTGGGGCCGGAGGATGGCGGATGTCTGGCACCGGAGATGATGTCCGCTGCCGGTGTGGCGCTGGCGAAGCTGCACCAGGCGCCGTTTTCCCTGCCGGTGGTCCAGCGGGTGGAGGATGATATCCAGGCCATGTGGCAGGTGTTTAACACCCTTGAGACGATCCTGCCCGCGTCGGCCGGGCATTTTCAGCATCTTGCCCGCCGCATTGCCCGCTCGCTTGCCGACTGCACCGGGGAAGCGGTCCCGATCCACGGGGATTTTTCCGCCGACCAGCTGATTAAGCCTGCCGACGGCGGTCCGCTGCGGATCATCGACTGGGATCGCTGCGCCTGTGGCAATCCGCTGGCGGATCTGGGCAGCTTTCGCGCCCGGCTGGAGATGCAGACCATCGGCGGGCTGATTACCCCGCGACAGGTCAGCGAGGCGATGCTGGCCTTTCTGACCGGCTACCGGTCGCAGCGCACGCTGGATATCCGGGGGCTGCTCTGGTACAGCGCCCGGGCGCTGCTGTGCCTGGCCGCCGAGCCGTTTCGGCGGCGGGTTGCCGACTGGCCGCAGCAGATCGAGCGGCTCCTGACCCGCGTGAACCAGCGGGTCGATGAGGCAGAAACCCTCGGTCGCAGTGAGACCGCGATGGATGCGCGCGTGGCGGCACTCTGCGATCCGCTGAAAATCGGTCCGCCGCTGCTTGCCGCGCTGAATTTACCTGCCGGGTATCCGCTGCCGCGCTGTCGGCTACTGCGCCATAAGCCGGGGCGACGGGCGCTGGTGGAATTTCAGCTATCGCCGTCTGAGGCGGTGCTGGGGAAATACCGCCATAAGGGGATGGATCGGCACGGCTATCAGTGTCAGCTGGCTCTGTGGCAGGACGGCTTTTGCGCACCGGCACCCGTGGTGGTCCCGGAGCCGCTGGGTCTGCTGCCTGAGTGGCAGGTCTGGCTTCAGGAGAAGCGCGATGCCGAACCGCTGACGGCGCTGCTGCGCCCGGGAAACCCGGATCTCGCCCGGTCCGGCACCCTGGTCGGGCAGGCGCTGGCGGCGGTGCAGCAGAGCGGCAAACTGAACGCGGTGGCGGCGGCGAAGCGCTGGCGGCTCAGCGATGAGCTGGCGGTGCTGGCACGCGGGCTGGAGAAGGTGGCGGGGCTCTATCCCCACTGGCAAACCCGGCTGACGGCGATGCTGGCCGATTGCACAACGCTGGCGCAGGCCCTGGAGGGCGATGTGCCGGGCTGTGCCCATCGGGATTTCTATCCCGACCAGGTGATGCTCAGCCGGGATCGTCCTGACCAACTGGTGATGCTCGATTTTGATCTCTGCTGTCTGAGTTACCCGGCGCTGGATGCGGGTAACTATCTGGCCCATGTCCGGGAGCTGGCGCTGCGTCGTGACCAGAATATCGATGCGCTGATGCTCCATGAACAGGCGTTTACGCAGGCCTGGCTGGCGAACTCGCCGGGAATATCGCCGACGTCGGTGCACCAATTCGCCACGCTGTCGCTGGCGCGGCATATTTTTCTCAGCACGCAGTTTGCTGAGCGCACTCATACCACTACCGCGCTACTTGAAGCGTGTGAACAGCAGCTGCGGCACTGGCTCACCGCGCATAACGACAGGGAAATCGGATTATGATGCGTCACGTTATGATTACGCTGGCAGGGCTTAGCCTGTTAGCGATGGCCGGTTTTGCCGGAGCGGCCGATGCGCCCTCAGATCAGGTGTTCCCGGTGACCTTTGAGGGCACGGCCAAAATAGAGGCCTCTAACCTGCGCAATAAGAAACTGCGGGCCGGAAATAAGCGAGAAAACGAACTGGAGCTGGAGCCGCTGCTGCGGTTCGACGTGAGAGTCATGCCGGACAGCCCTGTGTATGGCCGCGCCGAGCTGGAGTGGAAGCGACAGACCAAGCGGGAATCGGGCGAGCGGCCGGAGAAGCAGACCCGGCTGGAGGTGAACCAGGCGTATATCGGCCTGAAAAACGATCTGATCCCAAATACGCGCGTGAAAATGGGGCGCTGGCTGTATCGCGACGAGCGCGAGTGGCTGGTGGATGAAAACCTGGATGGGGCGTGGATACACTGGCGAAAAGCGGCGTGGTCGGCGGAGGCTTTTGGTGGCCGGGTGAATTTCTGGCAGAAAGACCTGATGGACAGCACCACTCGCAATACTCAGTCGGTCAATATTATGGGGCTGCTGGCGCGTTACCAGGTGGCGAAACGCTGGCGCGTGGGAGCCTATGGCGTGGTGCAGAATAACGTCAGAGATGACAGTTTCCGCCAGGGGAATTTTGGTATTCGTTCGCATAACGCCAGGCACGACCGTCTGCAGCACTGGCTGGAGATTGGCATAGCGGAAGGAAATCATCAGGGCGAAAGCTTTCATGGCTACGCGCTGGATATGGGCGGCACCGTTATCTTCCCGGTCGAAAACCTGAAGCCCCGGCTGACGCTGGGCTATGCCGTCGGCTCGGAAAAGTATCGCCAGACCGGGCTGCAGTCCAACGAGGCGAAATTCGGCGGCGAGACCAAATTTAAGATCTACGGTGAAACCCTGAACCCGAATCTGGCGAACCTGCAGGTGTTGACCCTGGGATTGGGGGCCAGCCTTGGCGAGACCTCAACCCTGGATCTGATTTATCACGACTACAGCCAGTTCCGGCTGGGAGCGCTGTCGGAGGATGATATGGAACTGCGTCCTCGCTACGACAGGCAGAACGGCCGTCGCCTGGGCTACGGCCTCGATCTGATTTACGGCTGGGAGCCGCTGGATAACCTCAAGCTGGAGAGCAAGCTGGGGACGTTTAATCCCTCATCGCGCTTTGCCGCAGGATCAAAAAGCAGCAGTCCGCGCAGTCAGCCTGCTTATAGCGCTGCCGTGGATCTGGAGGTCTCATTTTAGCGCGGTTTCCGTGAACAGCCGGGTCACATCGCCCCCGAGACGGGTATATTGCAACGGTCTCAGGCGTTCAATACGCTGGTGTAGCGCGCTATCGCAGGTATAGAGGCTGCACCAGCCCTCCAGCCAGGCCAGGTTGCCGGGCTTGCCGATAAAGTCGATATCCTGCTGCTCCCCGGCCCTGGTGGTAAAGGTTTGCGGATTATCCAGAGACTGAATGATCTGCCTGCCGAGGCGATACAGCCCGTCATCTTTCCTGCGGGTCACATCCACGCCGTTGGCGCGGGCAAACAGGGCAATCGCCACCAGCGGCTGGATGGCGTAGTTATGGTATGAAAACGCCCGCTGCCTGCGGCGCAGTTCGTTCTCCAGAAAACCCTCGCCGTCGACCTGCGACATCGCCGTGCGATAAATCGCCATCGCATGGTCAAACAGATCCTGCCGCTGGGTCACCACCGCGCTGGACATCAGCGCCCAGGCCGCCCAGTAGCTGTGGTTGTTGACTTTTTTCAGCGGCAAATCCGCCCAGTCCTTCACCGTCAAATCCGCCAGCCGTCCCAGCCACTGCTCCGTTGCCCGCGCCTGCTGCGGCATCGCCTTCAGCGGCTGCGTCGGGGCGTACTGTAGCTGTAGCCACGCGGAAGAGAGGCTGGCGAGCGCCCACTTACGCATCGATTTCCCGGTATGGTTGACCGCCTCTCCGGTCAGCGCATCCGCCTGCGCCCAGGTGTTCATCACCTCCGCCACACAGGCCACATGGCGCACATCGCCATCCCGCTGATAGCGAGTCGTTTCCTGCACGACCTGCTTCTCAAGCGCTGTAATCTGCCGGGTGCCTTCGCGGAACGCCCGATCGGCTTCGGGATTCAACGTCGCTCTGGCGCTGTCTGACCCCTCGTATTTACTGTGAAAATCGAGCGGGCCGGTAAAGGGCGCAGGCGCATCGGGGCAGGTCAATTTCGTCTTTAGCGTTGCTGTGGCCTGCGGGGGCAGGGAAAAACCAGCGGGTGGGCGAAGCGGGGTCGCGGCATGGGCTGTCGCCGTCGCCAGGGTTAACAGGAGTAGTGCGCGAGTTATCAGAGCCATGCGTAATCAATCCCTTTACTGTGGGGGAGTCGGGACTATAGCACGGGTGAGATTTATTATTCCTGGTGAAAAAGACCGTGGGTTTTGTGAAGTCAGTCGGCGTTTTCATTTGTGTGAGTCGTTATATTTTCTTTGTTATTTTTCATTTTCTTGAATATTTGTGACGAAATGATGGTGGTGCACAAGAACGATCCTAAGATCGTTTTTAGTATCATAAATATTCATTAAAATGATTATTTATGAAGTGAATGATAGGTAATTAATAGTGCCTGTAATAATCATCACTAATACTTAGCCAAGAGAGCGAGGGGACAACATGTATCACATTGCAGTCGGCGGTCAGTTTAATAAGAAAGAAATTGTGGAATACCTTGAAAAATATGGCGAGGGGAATTTTAGCGCTGAAATTATGACGGATATGGATGCGGCGATGAAGGTTAAGAATAATCAATGCGACTACTATCTCGGTGCCTGTCAGAGCGGTGCCGGTGGTGCTCTGGCTATGGCCTATGCGCTAATCGGCCGGGATAAGTGTGCGACGATAGCTAACGCTCTGGTTCAACCCTCTGAAGAGAAAGTCACTCAGCTACTGGCATCCGGGGTTAAGGCCTTTGGTTTTACTAATGACCGGGCTGAGAATGCGGTAAAAGCGTTTGTTCACGCGCTGCGGCTACAGGGGAAATAGTCATCTGGCATGGCCTGGAAATGGCTTTTTCTAAATCAACCAGGGAGCGGAGTTATGGAATTTTCAACAGTCATTAAGATTGTTATTTTTGGATTGTTAGGGGGCTATGCCACATTTCTGGCAAACAGGATCATCGCTGTATACCATGATGGCCTGCGGCCGATCCTTCCAGAGTTTATTAACGGTAATATGCGTCGCAAGGAATTAATGGGCGTTTCTTTTGCCATCAGTATCGGTTTTATTACGGGGTTTGCCCTGCCCATTACGCTGGCTACCGGTATTATCGTTATTCACATCATCTTATTATCATCTGATTTTATTGGTCTTGCTATTGCTAATAGCACCGTTGCGGTACTGGCAGGAACGGTTTATGGCGCTGGCGTTATTCTGGCTCTGGACACGGTGGTTAAAGGGTTTACTTATCTTCCGGTCAACTTCCTTGATGCTCTGACGCTGGTTGGCGAGCCTATTGTCTATGCTTTTGTCGCTTTCCCCGCAATCACCGTTGGCTATCAGTTCGGGAAAAAAGCAGGGCTTATAACAATAACCTTGTCATTTCTGGGACGTGTTGCCGTGGAGCGTCTGAATCCTGTTTCTCTGGCAGGGAATACGGTCTCTCTCAGTCCTGAAGGTATCGCAATGCTGGTGGGGATGATTTGCCTGCTGTTTTTTGCCTCGAGGGATAAAAATCGCAGGGATGCGACGCTGGATCACAGCCTCTTTGACGACAATATCAGACGTATCAGAAAGAACATTCTGTATTTGCTGCCAATGGCTGCGCTTATCTCTATTGCGGCTCATTATCAATGGCTGGCCGGGGAGCCGATTGCGGCAGCGCTGGTGGGTAAGGGCGACATCACGTCCGCCGCGATTGTTGCTACCGTACAGGCTATCGCTTTTATGCCGCTGATTATCACGACCGCGATGGTGAGCGGTGTCTACGGGACCAACGGGTGGTGTGACTGGTTTCTTGGCCTGGGTTATCTCGCCCCGAATCCCCTGGCGGCTGGCGTTCTGGGCGCCAGCGCGATGGGCATAGAGATCGCTGGCTTAAGTAAAATAGGTAAAGCCATAAATCGTTTCCCGGCATTAAAAATGTCGGGCGATAATATCCGGACCTCAATGACACAAATCCTTGAAATTGCCCTGCTAGTAGGCGGCGTCAATGCAGCCAGCCAGATTTGGTCAGGTACGGGTATTTTTTTGACGGTTAGCCTTTATATCCTCAATGAAATCAGCGGGCGTCCGGTGATGAAACTGGCAGCGGGTCCTATCGCCGCAATTATTGTCGGCATTCTGGCGAATATTTTTGCTGTCTTTGGATGCTATACCGGGTGATGTAGACGGATGAGGACATCTTGCTACCCATTTTGGAAGCCAGCCAGATTGAATCTTCAGTCTGGCTGGCAAAGAAAGGCGAGGCCTACCTATTATATTTGGTGGTTTTTTTGACTGCGGTGGCTTTTACCATTCTCTGCAATTCAGTTTAATCTTAAGATGGATATCTTCACGATTTATCCATTTTCTGCTTAAAGCCCATATAAATGCTAAGAATAACAAGAACCACTGAAAAATTGGCAGAAGCACAATGGGCTATTACACACTGGTCTTCGCTGAACGACCTTCTTGTTCAATATTTATCCCCGGCTTACGCGAATTTATTTGCCCGTCCGTCCGTTGCCGCTGACGGTGCCGTTGAGTGGTATAGCGAACTCAATGGCGAACCGGTTCCTCTGCTCCAGCTTGCTGCGGATGCGCGTGCGCGCGCCGAATCACTATTGACGCAAAAGCTGGCCTCGGTGGCGGAGCTGCACCAGAGGCTTGAGCAGAATGGTAGCGCGTCGGTAGATGTCTTACAGCTGCTTAAACTGGCAGGTCAGCAGCCCGCGAGAGACAGCGTATGGGTGATAGAAGGGCAGCCGGTGATTACCGCCTGGCCCGACAGCGCGCCTCAGGCTGCTGCCGCCGCTACGGCTACCGCAGCAGCCGCTGGTGCGGTGACTGCGCGAAGATTGTGGTGGCCATGGCTCCTGCTAGCCTTTCTGCTTGCCGTGCTGGCGCTGTTTCTGCTGCGCGGCTGTTTACCGACTGCGCCACCTGAACCTGCTGTTACCCAGCCTGAGCCGGCGGCCACCCAACCTGAACCGGTGGTAGCCAGGCCTGAACCTGCGCCTGAACCCCCACAGCCCGTCATCGAAAAACCGGCAGTGAAACCCCCGCCACCGGTTAAAGCACTCTGCCCGGTCAACCGTCAGAAACAGCAGGCGCCTGAAGTGGTGATTGTTTTTGATGCCTCTGGCTCTATGGCGATCAGTATGGACGCCACCGTTGAAGAACTGCAGCGCTGGAATGAAGGCTACGCCCCCCACAACATTGAGCGTGAACCACGCCGTATCAGCCTTGCCCGCACCGCGGCAAATAAGCTGATTGATGAAGTCCCGAAAGATATGTCGATAAGCCTGGTCTCGGCGGCAAACTGCAGAAGTATTGCGGTTTCAAAACCCTTCTCTTTCCAGCAGCGCGGGGCGCTCAAAAAAAGCGTAAACCGGATCGAGCCGGAGGGGAAAACCGCTCTGGCTGAAGCGTTAACGAAAGCGGGAGCCCTGGTCGACGGGGTCAATCGTGACGCCATTATTTTATTGATCACCGACGGCAATGAGACCTGCGGGGGCGATCCCTGTGCGGTGTCGAACAGGCTGAAAAAAGCGAAGCCGCGTTTACAGGTCAATGTCGTCGATATTATGAGCACGGGTGCCGGTAATTGTATTGCTGAAAATACCGGCGGCGGCGTATTTGCCGTCAACAATACCCGGGATTTTAATAAAGTCGTGACCGAGGCAATGAAAGAATATATTCCCGAGGGATGTGAGTAAGGTAATCGGCTGCATTCGTTACCGTTAAAATAATTTCATTCCGGAACTAGCCATCCTGTTTGGGTGAATGTTTTTTATCACTTGTTTTATTGATAGCAAGGGCATGCAAACGTGAAAGAAATGTTTTTGTGTAGTGACAGGCTCGATAAATATCAATCTCTGGGTGAAAACGGGCAGGCGGTACACCTTTCCGCGTTACAGCTACGGGAAACATTACGTTTGCGCCGTCAAAGCGCCGTGGCCGACTGTCTGGCGATTCCTCAGGTGAATGAGCACGGGGACCGCATTGACTGGTATGCCCCTTTTTCTGGCGATGTGGTTCCCTGGTCTGCGGCCATGGAAAGCGAGCGTGCCGCTGCCCTCAGCCAGCTGGAGAGCCATCAGGCCGTACTGAGCCAGTTTAGCGAAGAGATGCGCGAGCACAAACAGCCCGAGCAGCGCCTGTTTGGCCAGCTGCTGGAAAAAGCACTCCAGTTCCCCGATCCCAAACATGTCTGGCTGGTGGCGGGTAAACCGGTTATCAGCTTTTGGGGATTTGTGAATGCCCGGCACCAGGCGCGTATCGATCCGCTCGATTGCCTGCGCCCGGCGGTACCGTTAACGCCTGCGGCACCGGTAACGGCCGCGCCATCCCCGTCTCCCGCCCCGGAACCCGTCGGACAGCCGCCGGTGCGTCGCGGCTGGTGGTGGGTGCTTCCGGCATGGCTGCGCTGGCTCCTGCCGCTTCTTCTGCTGCTGTTGCTGATCCTGCTGTTTCTGCGCAGCTGCGTACCGGGCGTTTCTATTCCCGGGCTGAGCGCGCTGCAGCCCACGCTACCGAATACCACGGTCACCGTCCCGCAGATCGGCCTGAATGGCTCCCCGGTCAACGAAGCGAATGTCGGCAACCTGACCACATCCGGCAACGGCGCGACCGTGGAAGTTCCGACAGTACAGGAGCCGGGGCTTGCCGTGGTACCCGAGTCGCAGCAGGAGACGCCCGCTGCACCGCAGGCATCCACTGACGAGCCGTCAGGCCTGCCGACGCCGGAAAATGAAAGTCCGGCAGTCGTTCCCCCCGTGCCGGAAGCCGCACCGGCTGAAGGTGCCAACGCTCAGCCCGAACCTATCGCGCCTGTTGAGCCGGGCGTCGGTAACGTGACCCCTCCGACGCCTGCTGGCGGGCAGGCTGCGCCGTTGACGATCCCCGCGGAAGCCCTGGCCCAGGGCAACACGGACTTCCTCAATGGCCGCTGGCATGCCGGGGCGGGGATCCAGGATCGGCGGACGGGCAAACCGTTAAGCCTGAGCTACCAGCTGAATAATGGTCAGGGTGAAGTGCGTATGACGCGTGGCGACGGCGTTGCCTGTCGCGGGGCGGTCAATGCGGCCATCCAGGCCGGTCAGCTCGCAATTAATAACCAGGGGGAAGCGACCTGTTCCGACGGTTCTGTTTACAAGATGCCGGAAATCCTCTGTGTACCCGGAGCGCAAAGCGCGGCCGACTGTAAAGGGCTCTATGACGAGAATACCCTTTTCCCGATTTCGATGAAGCAGGAGGCAGGTAACTAATGCTGGCAGAACTCACTGATTTTAAAAAGCAGGTCAAACTTATTCGCGATAGCGGGATCCAGTTTCTCGACTTTGCTTTCAAATTACCGGCCCGTAAAGAGTACGGCGAATTCCTGCGTCAGAAAGGCTCGGGGATGGTGCTGCGCCTGGTTGATAACGAGCGCGAGAATAGCCTCGTTATTCCGGCCCCCGAGAATGAGACGCCCGTCAGCGCGGAGGCCGATTATTCCCTCTCTGTGGACGAATCCCTCCGCCTGCTGAAGGGGATCTGGCTGCCGCTGCCGTTTTTCCGCTTCAACCCGCCGCGCGCCTTTTCGCAGGGGCCAACAAACTGGTCTCGCGTACAGTTTCATGAGCTGGCCGAGCCGGACGATAAAGGGAATACCTGGCGCGCCACGCTGATTTTTGACACCAAAATTTCGCCGGATCGGGAAAACACCCAGTACCTTGCTCCTGGCGAAGATGATGTGCGCACGGGCGCAGGCTTCGCGCTGGCAAGACATCATTTTGAAATGGGTGAGTTTCTGGAACTGCCCTGGGTGGATGAGTGGCTGCGCGATGTCTACACCTCCCGGGCGCAGGAAGTGCTGCGCCAGCACTATGACGACAATAAAATAAAGCTGGAGATGAAAGAGCATCAGGCCCACTACCTGAATCTGCTCAGCGTATTAAGCACGTATCTTCCGCTGCCGGAAGTGCAGGTGAACGACGTCAAAATTCGTGATACCGCAATCCCGGTCGATCTGGTGCTGGATATCGGCAACTCACGCAGCTGCGGCATTCTGATTGAAGAACATCGTGACGATAACAAAGGGCTGTCCCAGCTCTATCAGCTGCAGCTGCGCGATTTAAGCCAGCCGCAGTTCGTCTATAGCGAACCTTTCGATAGCCGACTGGAGTTCGCCCAGGCGGAGTTCGGCAAGCAGGACTTTTCGCTCAAGAGCGGACGGAGCGATGCCTTTATGTGGCCGACCATTGGCCGCGTGGGCGAGGAGGCTTTCCGCATGGCTTCCCAGCGCCTCGGCACGGAAGGTTCAACCGGTATTTCCAGCCCTAAACGCTATCTGTGGGATGAACAGCCCTACTCTCCGGGATGGCGTTTTAGCCAGGCGTTTGTGAAATCAGAACATGAACCTCTGGCGACGGCGGCGCCGCTGCTGTACATGCTCAATGATAAAGGCGAGCTGCTGATCGACCTGGATGAAGACGAGCGTATGCCCGTGTTTTCACCGATCTACAGCCGCAGCTCCCTGATGACCATGATGCTGTCAGAGGTGCTGAGCCAGGCCCTGATGCAGATTAACAGCCCGGCACAGCGGCTGAAAATGAACCATGCCAGTACCCCGCGCCAGCTGCGCAATATCATCATGACCGTTCCCCCGGCGATGCCGAAACCGGAGCGCGTTATTTTTGAGAAGAGCATGCGCAGAGCGATTCATCTGGTCTGGAAAGCGCTGGACTGGGAGTCAATGGACTTTGACGCGAAATTCGTCAACACCCCGGCACCTAAGTTCCCGCATCCGCAGGTGCATGTGAAGTGGGATGAGGCGACCTGCGGCCAGCTGGTTTATCTCTACAACGAGACGCAAAACTATTTTGGCGGACGCACCGACGAATTCTTTGCCGCGACGCGACGCCCGGATAATCCGCTGGGTGAAAAGGGTGAACGCAGCCTGAAAATCGCCTCGATTGATATCGGCGGCGGTACCACGGACCTGGTCATCACGCGCTATACGCTTGATGAAGGTCAGGGGGTTAACGTTCGCATTACGCCGAAACAGCTCTTCCGCGAAGGGTTTAAAGTGGCCGGTGACGATATCCTGCTCGATGTGATCCGTCTGTACATCCAGCCGGCGGTCAAAGCCGCGATGATCAAAGCGGGGCATGACGGTGCCGCCGCCGAGTCGATGATGTCGCACCTCTTTGGCAGCGAGTCGATTGAGGCGGGGAAACAGGTGCTTCGTCAGCAGCTGACCCTGCAAATTTTTGCCCCGCTGGCGCTGGCGATTTTACATCGCTATGAAGAGTACTTGCCGGAAGCGGGCGCGGTAACCCTGAACACCACCTTCCGTGAACTACTGGCGGAAAATATCCCAACGCAGAAAGTGCAGGATTATGTCAACGATGCGGTCCGCGCCGGGCTGCCGGGCGACGGCCAGTCGTTCTCTATCCTCGATGCGTCGCTCGACGTGAATCTGGCCGCGTTGCATAACGAATTTATCAATCCTGCCAAAGGCCAGATGAATATCTGTCACAGCCTCAGAGCGCTGTGTGAGGTGCTCTGGCATTACAACTGCGACATTTTACTGTTAACCGGCCGTCCTTCTCGTCTGCCGGGTATTCAGGCGCTGATCCGCCAGCTGCAGCCGCTTCCGCCTTCCCGGGTGCTCTCGCTGCACGGTTATGAAACCGGCGGCTGGTATCCGTTCAATAAAAAAGGCTGCATTGACGATCCGAAATCGACTGCGGTAGTCGGGGCGATGCTCTGTCTGCTGGCCGAGAAGTCGAGGCTCAACAACTTCTACTTCCGCACCGCGAACTTTGTGCCGTACTCCACGATCCGCTACCTGGGGATGCTGGACAGCAACAACGTGATTAAGGACAGCAACGTCTCCTACAGCAATGTGGATCTGGACTCCGTTGACTACCAGCTCAGCCAGGAGAGCCGCTTTGAATTACGCGGCGAGGCGCGCATTGGCTTCAGGCAGCTGGATAACGAACGCTGGCCGGCCTCTGCGCTGTATACCCTGAAAATCGTTAATCCCGATCTGGGACAGGAACTCTCTGGCGATGCGGTGATGCATATTCGCCTGCGGGCAGAGCAGGCGCGCTCGAACAGAGACCAGGCTCCCGTAAGCCCTGAGCGATTCAGCATCGAGTCGCTGGAAATGGAGCATGCCCGCCGTGGGTACAGCTCCCGGGATGTCGCATTCCAATTGAATACTCTGGTCGGTAATGGCCTGGGTGAAACCCATTACTGGCTGGACAGCGGGAGCGTTAAAAGCAAATGAGTAAGCTCAATTCCGGACAAATCATTCAGGGATGGCAGGGCGTCGAAGACGGCGCCGGTCAGGCCATCGACTGGATTGCCGATGTGCGCCAGAACGCACCGCGTTTGCATGCTGAAGCTGACCGCTTAACCCTTAATCTGCGCCGCAGCCGTAATAAAGCCCGTAGCCTCGCGCAGGCGGCGGCAAAACCGATGACGATTGGCTTTTTTGGCCTGTCTCAGGCCGGGAAATCCTTCCTGATCTCCGCCCTGGCGGCCGGGGAGAATGGCAAGCTTGAAACCCGTCTTGGCGGCAAGGCGCTGGACTTTATCACCCATATCAACCCGCCCGGCGGCGGGAAAGAGGCGACCGGCCTGGTCACCCGATTCAGTCGTCGCACCGGCAGCACTGACGACAACTGGCCCGTTACGCTGCAGCTGTTCAGCGAAACGGATATGGGGAAAATTCTGGCGAATGCCTTTATCCATGATTTCGACCAGGAGCGCTTCGACTGGCAGTTTGATGAGAGAAAAATCAACGACCTGCTGACGAGCCTGACAGCGAAACGCCGTCCGTCCCGGGTACCCGGTGTAACGGAAGATGATGTGGTCTCCCTGTGGGATTATCTCCATCAGCACGCCGAGAAAAGCCAGCGTCAGATGGCGCAGCGTTACTGGCCGCAGGCCGTATTGCTGGCTCCGTGGCTCTCAACCGACGACCGCGCCCGGCTGTTCTCGGTGCTGTGGGGCGAAGTGCCTGAATTGACTAATGCCTACGCGGGGTTTGCACAAACCCTGCAGCGCTTCGACAACGCGCGTGAGGTCTGGGCGCCGTTGAGCACTCTGGTCAGCGAAGAGAACGGGCAGCTGGTGCAGCGCGACAGCATCATGAATGTGGATATGCTCGAACGTCTTAATAAAGACTCTGACGTTCAGGTCGCTGTCTGCCCGGTGCATGAGGGGCAGGCCGGGGCACCGGTCACGCTCTCCCTGGCCGAGCTGACGGCCTTAACGGTGGAACTGCATATTCCGCTGATGTCTTCCACGCGTGAGGCGATATTCGAAACCGTCGATCTTCTGGACTTCCCCGGCTATCGCGGCCGTCTGGGCGTGAAATCCATGGACGATATTCGGCGGGCGGTAGACAGCGAAGACAGCAACCCGCTGGCGCAGCTTATTCTGCGCGGCAAGGTGGCCTATTTATTTGAGCGCTACACCGAAAACCAGGAGATGAACGTCCTGGTCGTGTGTACCGCGTCGGACAAACAGTCCGATGTGAAAGACGTGGGCGGCGTGCTGGATGCGTGGATCCGTCATACCCAGGGTGCGAACGCCACCGTGCGTGGCGCGCGTCTGCCGGGGCTGGTCTGGGCGCTGACCATGTTCGATAAGCGCATCACGGACGGGCTGACGCGTGACGAAGCCAACCTGCGCCAGTTCTGGGGCTATGGCGGCATGATCAAAATGGCCATGACGGAGCGCTTTAGCCAGTACGAGTGGATGCAGGAGTGGCAGCAGGGGCAGGCGTTTAACAACACCTTCCTGGTGCGTAAGCCACGCCAGCAAACGTCGTTTATCCGCCTGCGCGGCGGCGATGAAGCAGAATTCGATGCCGAGAATGCGCCGCAGATGGCGCTGATGCGCAAGACGTTCCTCGAGGATGACGCCGTTGCCCGCTATATCGCCGAGCCTGCCGACGCCTGGGATGCCATGCTCAAGCTGAATAACGGCGGTATGGAGAGAATGGCGGCTTACCTCGCTCAGGTGGCGCGTCCGGAGATCAAACTGGAACGTATCGCCGAGCAGCTGGACGATATCCGTCATGAGCTGGTTGAGGGTGGCCTGGGTAACTGGTACCAGCCGGAAGGCGACGAGGAAGTGGCGAAGAAAGCCCGTATCGCTGAAGAGATCCTTGCCGCCATCAGAAAACGTAGTGGGATGCACGGCGAACTGTTGGTTCAGCTGGTCCCCGGGCGACGTCAGCTGCAGGAACTCTATATGCAGCGAGTCTCCTTTGATGAGCCTGAAACGGAAGCAGAAGACACCCTGAGTTTTGATATCGGAGTGGAAGACGCGTTCAGCAACGAGACGGCCGTTGCCGCCGTTCACAGCCATGAAACCGCCTTTGCTCAGCAGGCTCTGCAGCTGTGGATCAACCACTTACGGGGTCTGCCAGAAAACCCGGCCATCACCAATTATATCGGCCTGCCGCGTAGCGCCATCGAAATGCTGGTCGATGAATTAATCTCCGGCCTGCTGCGCTTACGCGTCGAAGACCGGCTGCTTGCCGTGATGGCCAACACCGATCAGGCCGGGGTGCTGCTTGAAAAAATGGTTGAGCGCCAGGTATCGCGTGTCCTGCACGTGATGAACGATTTTATGACCTGGTTCGGTTACCAGGAGATGCCTCCCGCCAGCCGTCCTGTCCGACGTAACGCACCGGATCAGGCCATCTTTACCCTGCCGTCCCAGTGCGAAAGCGTCCTGTGGGAAGACGAAGGCCAGCGCCTGGCGCGTCTGACCCCTGCGCAGATTAACTACAGCGCGATTTTCATTATGGACTGGCTGGTGGGGCTGGAAGAGCTGATTAAAGAAAATGCGGGTCATTCAGCGGGGCGTGAAATTAGCGTCGGCCAGAACGAGAGCCTTGGCGCAATTATCCACCGAATTCGGTCGTAACAGGAGTAACCGGACGTGATCAAACCAGAACTAAAACCCGTCGAACCGATTGTGCCGGGCTATGCCCGGCTGGTGTTAAAAGCCTGGAAAGGCGCGGCTAACAACGTGCTGATCTCCGTGCTGCGTAACCAGGACAGTCTCTACCTGGACAGCACCGGGCAGTGGGTCAGCGGTGAGGTCTTCCTGACGCTGCCGACGCTGGAGCAGATGGAGGACACGCCTTCCGTCCAGATCGGCCCGCAGATTATCGATGCGCTGCTGGCGAACCGACAGGCGGCTTACCGTATCACCATCAAAGACGATGCGACGCGGGATGTCGGCGTCCTGATGATGCCTCCTGGCCTGTTGAGTTCACAGGCGGGCGGGGAAAATCCGCTGTTGGATCATACCCGCACCCTGGAAGAGATTGCGCCGGTGAGTGAAAGCCCGGCGCCGCTGCCGCCCGTTGAAACGCCTGAGCCTGAACCTCAGCCCGAGCCACAACCCGAACCGCCCGTTGTGGACCCTGCGCCTGCACCGGCGAAATCCCGCCTCTGGCTCTGGCTGGCTATCGCAGCGGCAGTCGTCGTATTGCTGGGCGCGGCCGCCTGGTGGTTCCTGCGCAGCCCGGAAACGCCGGTCGCTGCGGCACCGACTCCAGCGCCTGCACCGGCGCAAACCAGCGGACCCTGCGGCGATGACCTGATGAGCAAAGGCAACGAGCTTGAGTTTGTTAAAGGCTGTCTGCACAGCCAGCCGGGCAGCGAGCAGCTGCTGCAGGTCATTGATAAAGCCAAAGCCAGCAAACGCTGTGATATCGCGCAGCGCCTCTACGCCTATAAAGCCCAGTCCGGCGATCTGAACCTGGCGATGCGTTATGCCCAGGAATATGACCCGAAAACGGCGCAGGCGAATGGCTGTTTCAGCCCGGACGCGCAGACCGCGATTTACTGGTATGAGGTGATTGTGAATCAGGATCCTCAGAGAAGCGAGGCGAAAGCCCGCCTGGCCGAGCTGAAGAAATAGGACGACAGAATGAAAAATATCTCCAGGATCTCTGGTCTGTTCTGCGCGCTTGCCCTGACGACTTTTGCGCACGCTGCGGATCAGAAACCGCTGTTGCAGGAAGGGAAGCACACACTTTATCAACGCGTACTGACCTATCCGGGCTGCGCCCTTGCGCCGAAAGCGGGAGAAGCCGGTAAAGAACAGCCTGCCTTTAGCCGTTTTTATGTTTATCAGCGTAGCCAGCAGGGCCAGGATGAGTGGCTTCAGGTGGGTCCGGACAGCTTCGGCCATGTTTCAGGCTGGCTTAAAGCCTCCTGCACCGTGGACTGGAAAGTGCAGCTGACGCTGGCATTCACCAACCCGGCAGGGCGTAATCCGATGCTCTTCTTCCGCGATAAAGCGGATGTCGAAGGTATCCTTAACAGTGAAAAGCCGGCGACCGCGCTGGAACCTTATCTGACCAGCCTGAAAAATAACAAGCCCGTACCCCAGATACTGGCGCGTGAACCCGAGTACATGGTCGATCAGTTGAAAAACTTTTACCTGCTGCCGGTGCTGGGCTCGGACGATGTCTTTACCGATACCGGTTTTCAGGTCCGGCTGCTGAATGTCGCCTCCGTGAGTGATAACGCGAAAAAAGCGGCCGCTGCGACCCCGGCGAACGAGAAAAACATGATGAAGGGCTTTTCCGCCTCCGTGGTGTTTGTGATTGATTCCACCATCTCGATGGGCCCGTATATCGAGCGGACGAAAGAAGCTATCGACAAAATTTACCAGCGTATCGAAAGCGAGAATCTGCAGGAGCAGGTTAAATTCGGGCTGGTGGCCTACCGGTCGAACGTCAAAGCCGTACCGGGGCTGGAGTATGACTACAAAATGTTTGTCGACCCCAACACGGTGAAGGACGGCAAAGATTTCCTCGCCAGGGTGAAAGACCTCAAGCAGGCCACGGTTTCCAGCAGCAAAGTGGATGAAGATGCTTACGGCGGCGTGATGGCCGCGCTGGATCAGGTGGACTGGACGTCCTTTGGCGCACGATATGTGATCCTGATTACCGATGCGGGCGCACTCGACGGCGCAGATAAACTCTCCTCGACGCGTCTGGATGCGGCCCAGGTCCGCCAGGAAGCGGCATACCGCGGCGTTGCGCTGTACGCCATGCACCTGAAAACGCCTTCCGGCAAGGCAAACCACGCCGCGGCGGAAGCGCAGTATCAGGATCTGACCCTCAATCCTTTCCTGCATAAACCGCTGTACTACGCCATTGATTCCGGCGACGTGAACAGCTTTGGCGAGCGGGTCGATAGCCTGGCGAATGCCATTACCGGGCAGATTAAAACCGCGTGGAGTGGGGAAGAGACGGCAGGAAGCGCGCTGGGGGCCGACCCGGCCTATGCCAGCAAGAAAGCCGATCCTTTACTGAGCGACGCGGAGCAGCTGAGTAAGGCGATGCGTCTTGCCTATCTTGGCGAAAAACAGGGAACCCAGGCCCCACCGGTATTTAAATCCTGGATCAGCGACCGCGATCTGGTGAATCAGAATATCCCGGCGACCGAGGTCCGCGTGCTGCTGACGAAGAGCGAGCTTAGCGATCTCAGCGATGTGATGAAGAAAATCGTCAACGCCGCCAATGAAGGGATGATCTCCCCCGACGATATGTTCGCCAGCCTGCGTTCTCTGGCGGCCACCATGGGGAATGACCCGAATCAGGCCAAAGGTAAAAATGCGACCCGTCTGGGTGAGATGGGGCTGCTGGGCGAGTATATCGAAGGGCTGCCGTATCTCAGCGAGGTGCTGAGCCTCGACGAAGAGACCTGGAAGAGCTGGGATGGCCTTGAGCAGGAGCGCTTTATTCGCCGTCTCAACACCAAACTGAATTACTACCAGCGCTACAACCAGGATGTCGACCGCTGGGTCGCCCTGGCCCCGGATAGCGATCCCCGGGACAACGTTTATCCGGTTCCGCTGGAAAACATGCCCTGATGCTACATATCAGCGATATGGACATCCGGCGCGGTGGCGCGGAGGGTTTTCGCGTCACGCTCCCTGAGTTGATGCTTTCATCGGGGGAAATTGCGGCGCTCACCGGGCCCAGCGGCTGCGGTAAAAGTACGCTGCTGGAAATGATCGGGGCGATCCTTCGCCCCGACGGACTGACCCGCTATCAGCTGGGCCAGCGGGATATTGCGGCCTCTCTGTTGGCCGAAGATGAGGCCACGCTGGCGGGGATCCGTGCCCGGGAGCTGGGGTTTGTTCTTCAGCACGGCGGGCTGCTCCCCTGGCTGACGGTCGCCGATAACATCATGCTCGCGCGTCGGCTGGTCGGTATGTCCACGCACTCCCCGTGGCTGGATACGGCGATTGATCGGCTTGGGGTGCGTCCTCTGCTGGTTAAGCTGCCGTCGCAGCTTTCTATTGGCGAACGCCAGCGCGTGGCGTTTGTGCGGGCGATTGCGCATCAACCTCGCCTGTTACTGGCGGATGAGCCGACGGCGGCGTTAGATCCTGATAATGCTAACCGTCTGTTTACCCTGATGATCGAGATGGTGCGCTCGCTGGATATGGCCGCGATTGTCGTCAGCCACGACTGGCAGCGCGTCGCAGAATTTGGTCTGCGCTGCTATCGGGCATCGGTATCGGAGGGGCAAAGTGTCTTCAACCCTGCCTGAATCACGCCTGCCGCGTGGCTTACTGATCCAGATGGCGTTTCGCGATCTTATTCACGATCGCAAGGTCGCTCTGTGCATCATTTTCTCGCTGATTGCGGTGATTGCGCCACTGCTGCTGCTGTTTGGCCTGAAAAACGGCGTCGTCAGCCAGCTCAGGCATGAGCTACTGGACGATCCGCAGATACGTGAAGTGCGGATGACCGGCAATGGCAGCTACGATCTGGCGTGGCTGACCACCCTGGCGGAGCGTCCCGAAGTTGGATTCTCTATTCCCCTGACGCGTTCGCTGAATACCCAGGCCGACCTGGTTCGCGACAGCCGGCATTTTGCCGCGAATGCCGAAGTGATCCCGACGGGAAAAGGCGATCCGCTGCTGGGCACTCTCGCCATTCCACAGCAGGCTACCCAGGCGGTGCTGAGCGCCAGCGCCGCCCGCCGTCTTGATGTGAAGGTGAATGACAGCTTCCGCCTGCTGGTTAACCGAAAAATTGACGGCGTGAACCAGAAAGCGCAGATCGCGCTGACCGTGACCGGCATCGTCGATGAGGCGAAATTTGCGCGGCCCGGTATTTTTGTCACGCTGCCGTTGTTAATGGCGCTGGAAGATTATCGCGATGGTTTCCAGGTGCCGCTGCTGGCGGTCAGTGAGGGCCAGCCAGCCCCCGAAAGAGAACGTTTTTCCAGAGCACGGCTCTACGCCCGCTCGCTGGACGATGTGGCCCCTCTGGCCCGGTGGCTGGAGGAGAACCATATTGAGTCCGTGACGCAGTCGGCCCGAATCGATGCCGTGCGTGCTATCGACAGCGTGCTGGGAATGATTTTCGCAGTGATCGCCTGGATCTCCGTTTCCGGCTGTATCGCCTCGCTGGTCGGGGCCTTTATCGCCAATATTGACCGCAAGCGTAAAGACATGGCCGTGCTGCGTCTGCTGGGGTTCCGGCGGCGGGCGGTAACGGTCTTTATCATGATCCAGGCGCTATGCCTGACCGGCGTGGCGTTCGGCGTCGGGTTAATCCTCTATTTTCTTGGCAGCGCGCTGTTTAATCGCCTGCTGGGGAGCTCATTGCCCGACCGGGCGTTTGTCTGTCATCTGGATGCCGCGCACTTTGCGACGGCGCTGGTCAGCGTGCTGGTTGTGGCGCTGGGCGTGGCGGGTATTGGCGCGGTACGCGCACTGAAGATCGAACCTGCGGAGAGTTTACGTGAAATTTAAACTGGCGCTAAGCCTGACGATAGCGGGGCTGGTCTCCACCTCTGCCGCCCATGCGACCTGGGATGAAAAATTCTGGAACCCGAAACCGCTCCCGGACGATGTGATTCTGCCGATGCCCTGCGACGGCGCGATGGCGTTTCGCAAGGTAGCTATTCCGCTCGATAAGCCTCTGCAGGATTACAACATCACGCTGGGCCAGGAAGGGGACGAGTGGGGATACCTGGAGCAATCCCGCCAGGAGCATATCGCGGGCAGTTTCCCGGCGGCTAAAAACGAGAAAGGCCGCTACTACCTGATGGCGAAATACGAGCTGAGCGATCTGCAGTTCCGTGCGCTATCGGGTGACTGCGCTAAGCCCGATATGAAAGGGCGTTTGCCGAAAGTCAGCATCGGCTGGATGGATGCGATGAGCATCTCGAACCAGTACAACCTCTGGCTGCGCAAAGAGAAAAAAGCGTCTCTGCCGGTGGATGATGGACAGCCCGGATTTTTACGCCTGCCGACGGAAACCGAGTGGGAGTTTGCCGCACGCGGCGGGCTGTCCGTCTCACCGTCTGAGTTCCGGGACCTGCGTTTCCCGATGCCTGACGGGCTGAACGGCTATGTCTGGTTTGCCGGGTCGCAGTCGGCAAACGGCAAGCTCCAGCTGGGCGGGCTGCTTAAGCCGAACCCGCTGGGCCTGCACGATATGCTGGGTAACGCCTCTGAGATGATGTTTGAGCCGTTTCGGCTGAACAAGCTGGATCGCCAGCACGGCAAAGCCGGGGGTTACGTGGTGCGAGGCGGGAGCTTCCTGACGCCCCAGGGGGATATTCGTACCTCCCTGCGGGATGAAGCGCCTTACTATTCCGACGCCGCTGAGAATGCCACGAAAGCCATTGGTATGAGGCTGGTCCTGGTCTCGCCGACGCTCACTTCCCGCGATCGCATTAAAGAGATTGAGAAAGAGTGGAAGGCGCTGGGCGCGGAGAAAAAATCCGATAGCAAAGCCGAGACGGCAGACTCGCTGCAAAACCTGAACGCCATCTCAGCCAAAGTGCAGGATGACGCGCTTAAGAAGCAGCTGGAGCAGCTGCGTGGCGAACTGCGGGCCAATAACCAGCTGCGGGATGAACAGCGGGATCAGGCCATCCGCACCTCACTGCAGCTCGGGGCGTTTCTCTGCACCAAGATGAAAGATGACGGAGAGTTCTTCGACCGCCTGAATCAGCTCTACGCCAAAACCTGCAAGGTTGAAAATCAGCTCGATGCCAACTGTGCCAAACGGCAGGAGCAGCTGGGTCAGCATCAGAAAACGCTGGAGTTTATTACCAGCTATTACGCTGACACGCTGGTCGATATGGGAACAACGTACAGCAAAGCGATGATTGCGCCGCAAATTACCGTGGTACAGCAGCAGCTCAACGCGCGTGGAAAAACAAATCTTAATGGATATCTGGATACCTACTGGAAAAACCTTCAGGGGTACTGGGGTGATGGCAAAGTTGCGCGTGATACGTGGCTTGCAGCGTGTAAAAAAAATAATTAATCAAAGGTCAGGAGGGTGTTTACGATGGCATTTTTAAAATCACTGCGCACAGCAACGACGGCCATATTTATTGTTGCTCTGGTGGGGTGTCAAAGCTCGGGCGGTTTGGGTAATAGCGGGGGCGTTGATTCCCGATTAGCCAATAACCAGGACGTCGAGTTCTTTAATAAATCGGGATGGCAGGCCTGTGCCGGCGGCGCCGCCGTGGGGGCGATTGCCTGTGCACTGAGTAACTCCAGTAATAAAGCCGTCTGTATGGTTGCGGCAGCCATTGCCGGGTGCGGTATTGGCGTGGGTGCCAATGCGTATCTGGATAACCAGCGCAACAAATACGCTTCAAAGGAATTACAGCTTAATGCTGCAATCAGAGACGTGCAGTCGGAAAACCGTCGCATCCAGGGGGCAACCAGCACGGCGAAGTCGGTGATTGCCAGTGATAAAGCGACGCTGGCAAGACTGAATAAAGAGATTGCCGCAAAATCTGTTAAGCAAGACGATTTGAAAAAGCAGGTTAAAGGCATCGATGCCAATATTGCCTATTTGCGTAATACGATTACCGATATGAAAAAACACGGAACTCAGTGGACTGACGTTTCGGGCGAAATGTCAAAATCGGGTAGCGACACGGCGACGCTGGATACGGAAATTGCCCAGATGCATAAAAACATCGACTCGCTGCAGCAGGAGCTGGACAGTCTTTACGATCAGCGTACCGCGCTGAAAGTTAGCTAATCAGGGAGAGACGAATGCGCTATTTATTATTACTCGGGACGCTGCTGTTAGCGGGCTGTGTGACCAATCCCCGCGACTGCGATCCGACGACCGGTGACGTGAATATCGTGACCAAGTTTAACTGTAACTATTCGGGTACCTGGGACAAACGGGTTGAAGAAAAAACAGGAACCTTACAGCACGAACAAGAGCTGAATAAAGAGTTTAAGGCCGTGTACGCCGCGATTGAGCAGGAGAAGGCGCAAAGCAATGCCAGCGTCGCCAGTAAGCGTAAGGCGCAGCAGGATCTTGAGCGCTCAATGAACAACCTGATGGCCCAGCTTAAGAAAAAATCTGCCGGCCGGGCGGATATGCAGAAGCAGGTTAACGATCTGGAAAAACGCATGAAAGAGGCACAGAACACCCCTTCCGCCTCGACCATGCAGAAACAGATGGAACTGCAGCAGCTTAAAGAGCAGCTGAGCGATCTGCAGTCGACGCTCGCTTCCCAGTAATTCCCTCGCCGTCAGCGCTTATGCTGACGGCGTTGCATTACCCCAGAATAATTAAATAATCAGGATAGTGATTTACGTTTATGAAAAAAATACTACTCATGGCTCTGGCTATTCCTCTGCTGGCATCCTGCGGCGATCCTGAAAAAGCTGAATTTATGGATGCCTGTACCGGCGGGATGAGAAATGACTATCAGCATGAGCTATGCTCATGCGCCTACTCGAAGGTGCGCGCTGAGTTTGGCGATGCGAAAGATATGCAGCGCATGATCCTGAATAACTCTTCTGCTTTTATGCGTAAGATGCAGGTGGTGGTTGCCTCCTGCCAGCGTGAAGTGGATTAATATTTAAGGCGGGTTAACTTTTTACTGAGAATAACCACTTAAGCTTAAGTGGTTATTCTATTCTGTCTTATCTTCTGTTCGCCGCCAGAACGATATAGCCAATGACGATCACGGTAATAATACCACCGACAATCTTGCCCAGCGTCGGGAACCAGACGCATGGCCAAACCAGCCCGGCACCTAAGTTGTAAGCAAAACCTTTATAGCTGTAATCACCCCAAATACTACCATATATAGTAGTCACGAGCCCTAAGAACACATAAACGCTTGCAATAATACCCTTGATGCTCATCTCTTGCCTTTTTTTATAATGCTGTGCGGGACGCTATTTTAACATGGCATTAGCGGGAAGTTAATTGTTGGCGTTATTTAGGCGGGGGGAGCGTATTGACGGGGGCTATCTTTTCCAGAACTAAAGTGAGTACATCATTAGGCAATGATGTAACTTGTTAGATGCTGGCGAGCATTTGCCGTTTCTACTGGACTTGAATCAGTGGTCAGGTGACTATGAAACATAAGTTGGAATATTTTTAATTGTTCGTCATTTTCTTCTTTAAAAGATGGATCTATGGAGACTCATAGCAACAGCGGATAACAACATTGTAAACCTGTTCGGACGGGGGTAAGCGCTTGTCAAAATATGAGATTAATTCAGCGGAAGAGCGGTATCAACCTGGTTCTAATGACCTGGTCCTGGCTAATAAGTTAGGGATTACCGACACAGAGGAAATGGAGGAGCTTGAGTCCGGCTTACTACTGATGCTGTATGAACACCTATTCGTCGAACGACAGATACCTGCGACGCTAGCCTTTGAGCATATCCGTGAGTGGCATCGGCAATGGTTGGGTAACGTATACGACTGGGCAGGAAGGCTACGTAACGCTAACCTGGCTAAGGATGGCTTCCAGTTTGCCGCAGCCGACAGGATCCCACAGCTAATCACTGACTTTGAGAAAGTGTTTCTTTTGCAAACGAGTGAGCTAAAGCACTCGCCTCGTCCAGAGTTGGTCCGTTATTTGGCTGAGTGTCACGTAGAGTTTATTTTGATCCACCCATTCAGAGAAGGCAACGGGCGTCTGTCGCGACTGCTTTGCGATCTGCTGTCAGTCCAGGCGGGCAAGGGGTTGCTGGACTATAGCTTATGGGATGAGCACAAAATGTTTTACTTTAAGGCAATTCAGGCAGGCGTATCGGGAAACTACAATCCCATGATGCAACTGGTTAGCGACATTTTGCCAGATTAACGAGCGAGGCCAACCGCTCTCGCCCGAGCCTGAGAACGTTTAAGTTGCTGCTCAATTTTTTGCACAGAAGTACCGGTCTCGATGGCAGTTGAGCTGGCAACGGCACGATAGATTTGGTTTTTAGTAATCTGACTATGGGCCGTTTTTTTTGTCATGCTAAAAGCCTCGCTGTTTAGGTCTAGATTTTAGTTCGATCAGTAGTGGCCCGCAAGAGTGTTATCAGCCTGTCATTTCTTTAGGGGCAATCCTCATGATCTTCTATTTTGATGATGCCTCAAATATGCTCCGGTTCAAAAGCCCGTCAATCGACAATAAAGAGTTTCGCCCCCGTCGGGGTCGATGAGCGGTGCGCTTCGGCATTGTCGGCAACTTGATAGCTGGTGCCGGGTGTCAGGACAAAAGTCCGGCCATCTTCCAGTTCGGTATGGAGCTCTCCTTCAAGGCAAAAAAGGATATGCCCCTTTGAACACCAGTGATCCGCCATATAGCCCGGCGAATACTCAACGATTCGGACCCGAATATCATTGAACTTTGCGGTTTGCCATAAGGCATAGCCCTGTTCACCGGGATGCTTTACCGCTTCGATACTGCTCCAGTCCGTTACGCCAAAAGGAATGTTGTGGATATTCATCTTGTTGCCTGTGAGTTTGCTGGTGAGTGATTACTTATAAAGCAAGTTGAGATCGCTTTTCAACCGCCACGTAACGGCCGGGCGGGTATATGTTTTTTATGGAATTAAAAATCAATTTTTATTCTTTTACATGCATAAGCCCTCCCTTTTAGAGTAGCGAAACAATTGCCGTATATGACCTCACGTTATTGATAAGGGACTCTGGGAATGGAAAAAAATCATCCGCAGGTTAAGACGCTCGCCGCAGGATTACTCTCGTTACTTTTTGCATTCAACCCCGGAGCGTACGCTGCAGAAACCGGCGAAAAACCGGTTTCCGGCGGCATCCTGAATGTGGGTCTGGGCAGCGATACGCCGATTATCGACCCGCATATTACGGCCTATGGGGTTACCGCGCTGATTGCGCGTAACGTGGTGGATTCACTGGTAGGGCAGGCGGAAGATAACCGCTTTACGCCCTGGCTGGCAGAAAGCTGGAAAATAAACGACGACAACACCGAATATACCTTCCATCTCCGTAAAGATGTGACGTTCAGCGACGGTACCCGGCTGGATGCGGAAGCGGTGAAATACAATATCGAGCGTATTCTCGATCCAAAAACGACCTCCAGCTACGCGAAATCACTGTTAGGCCCTGTCGATAAGATCTCAACGCCGGATGACTACACGATTGTGATCCACTACAGCTCACCGTTTGCGGCCTTGTTACAGGGCCTGAGCCTGCCGTATCTGGGTATTCAATCGCCGACGTATCTGAAGAAAACACCCAACACCAGTACCACCGTCGTGGGTTCCGGGCCGTTTATCCTTGATTCGTTTGTGAAAGGCAGCGGCAGTAAGCTGACGAAACGCCCTGATTACAACTGGGGACCGGGCTATGCCAGACACACTGGCCCGGCTTATCTGGATGGTCTGGTGTTCAAATATCTGCCGGAAGCATCGGTGCGTCTTGGCGCGCTGAGCAGCGGTCAGATTCAGGCGATTGACGCTGTGCCACCCGCCAATTTCGCGACGGTGAAGCGCAATCCGAAGCTGGAAGTGATCACCTATGAGAACCCGGGTGTTAACCGCGTTCTCTATCTCAACACCACCAAAGGCCCTTTCCAGGATGTCGCGGTACGTAAAGCATTCCAGAGCGCGGTGGATACCAACGCGGTGGTGAAAGTGTCCTTCTTCGGCACGCAGAAAGCCGCGGATAACGTTCTCGGCCCGGCCACGCTGTACTACGATCCGCACGTCGCGTCCCGCTGGGGCTTTGATATCAAAAAAGCCAATGAACTGTTGGATAACGCAGGCTGGAAACAGAAAGACGGCGAGGGCTTCCGTACTAAAGAGGGCAAGCGCCTGAGCGTCAGTTTCGTCTACGCCACCACCAACGTTGAGGCTGCGGATGTCGCGCTATTCCAGGCAGTGCAATATCAGGTGAAGCAGGCTGGATTCGACGTTCAGCTGACGCCGGTCGATGCGGGTGAATTCACCACGCGTACCAATGCCAATGCGTACGATATTGCATCTAACTTCTTCGTGCGCGCTGAGCCGGATATTCTGCGTACCGTTTTCGATTCAGCCTATGCGCCGCCGAACGGCAACAACTTTACGCGTATTAGCGTGCTGGATGACAAGCTGAGAAAAGCTATCGGCGCGGGTGAAGCCGAACGTAAGCAGCTCTACAGCGAAATACAGCGTGAAGTCATCGACCAGGCGTATGTTGTGCCGCTGTACATTCCCGCCTACCAGCTCGGCCTCTCCAGACAGGTGCAGGGCATAAGCTGGGCCACCAACGCAAAACCGAACTTCTATGATGTCTGGATTAAACGTTAATCTGAACGCGTTCAGTAAACGTCTCTTCACCATTCTGGCTGTGCTCTGGGGCGCAGCCACATTGACGTTTATTGCCGTCAAACTGATCCCAGGCGATCCGGTCGCCATTCTTAGCGGCGGCGATAACGTGGTGGATGAAGCCTATCGCGCCGTCCTCATTAAACAGTTCGGGCTCGATCAACCTCTGTGGATGCAATATCTGCGCTACTGCTGGCAGGCGCTACAGGGAGATTTTGGCGTCAGCTATCTCTATCGTCTGCCCGTCGGTAGCGTGATTAGCGATGCGATGTATGAAACCCTGCCGCTGGCGCTCGGCGGGCTGATTCTGGCACTGCTTCTCGCCATCACCAGCGCGCTGCTGACTGCAGGTCGCTACGGCGTGCTGCGCACCTGCGTATCCTGGCTGGAACTGACGCTGCTTAGCACACCGGTTTACTGGATTGGGATCGTGCTGCTGAGCGTGTTCAGCTTTCGTCTGCAATGGTTTCCGGTCACCGGCAACGATGGGGTGATGTCGCTGGTGCTGCCCGTCGTCACGCTGAGTCTGCCGATTGCCGCTATTTTGAGTCAGGTGCTGCGCGACGGTCTGGAAGAGGCGCTCGCCCAGCCGTTCTCACTCACCGTGCGCACGCGTGGCGTTAGCGAAATCCGACTGCGTTTCCGCCACGGCTTGCGGCACGCGGCGCTGGCAGTCTCAACGCTGACCGGCACGCTGCTGGCCGGCGTACTCGGCGGTTCCGTGCTGACCGAAACGGTCTTTGGCCGCGCAGGTATCGGACAGGTGACGCTGAGCGCGATTGAAAATCGCGACATGCCGCTGGTGCTGGGCGTCGTTATGCTGTCCGCGTTCCTGTTCGTCATCATCAACCTGCTGGTGGATGCGCTGTATCTCATCATCGACCCCCGTTTACGTAAGAAGGCGAGCGCCCATGAGCAGTGAACCGATGCTCTTCACACGAGCGCCATTAAGAAAACCCTGGCGCCGGTTGTGGCTGAACGCAGGGACGCTGGTGCCTGTCGCCATCGTTTTTCTGCTGGCCCTGGCGGCCTTTTTTCCCGCGTTGTTGACCAGCCGGACCGCCGACGAAATGGATATGGGCGCGGTATTCCAGCCACCGAATAGCACTTACTGGTTCGGCACCGATCAACTGGGGCGCGACATTTTTTCCCGCATCATTTATGGCACCTCACTGTCGCTCGGGATTGGCGTCGGCGCGATGCTGATCGCCTGCCTCGGTGGCGTGCTGTTTGGCACCCTGTCGGTGCTCGCGCCGCTGCGTATCCGTCAGGTTCTGGTGCGTCTGCTGGATATCATGCTGGCGTTTCCTGACCTGCTGCTGGCGTTGCTGGTGATCGCTGTACTGGGACGCGGCCCGGAAAATACCCTGCTGGCCGTGGGCCTGGCCGGGATTGCTGGCTATGCGCGTTTGATCCGTTCTCAGGTGCTGCAGGTCAGGCTATCCGGCTATGTTGAGCACGCGATTGCGCTGGGTGAACACCCGCTGTATATCGTTTTTCGTCATATCATTCCCAATACGCTGCGCCCGCTGCTGATTGTCGCCACCATTGGCGTTGGTCATGCGGTGCTGTCCGCCTCGGCGCTGAGCTTTCTGGGCCTGGGGGTCGTCCCACCGACCGCCGAATGGGGAGCGCTACTGGCTGACGGACGTAACTTCCTCGATATCGCGCCCTGGGTTAGCCTGCTGCCTGCCAGCGTCGTCGCGCTGTCGGTCATTTCCATCACGCTGCTGGGGCGTCGTTTACAGGCCATTCTGGCAAAAGGAGAGGCACGATGAGCCAGAATTCAGAGGCATCCGCAAACACGCCGCTGCTGCACGTAGACGGCCTGAGCGTTACCTTTCCCGGCCCTTTCGGTCCCGTTCGTTCGGTTAAAAACCTCTCTTTTCAGGTGAATGCCGGAGAAATTCTGGCGCTGGTCGGCGAATCGGGATCGGGAAAATCCGTTACCGCTCGCACGTTGGTGGGTCTGGCCGGGGAAAACGCCGGGGTACAGGCCAATGCGATTGCGCTCACGCGCCATGACGGCAGCCTGTGTGATTTACGCTCTCTGACCGACCGGGACTGGCGGATGATTCGCGGCCGTGAAATCGGCTTTGTTTTACAGGATGCGCTGGTGTCTCTCGACCCGCTGCGTAAGATCGGGCAGGAAGTCGCCGAACCGATTCTGACCCATCGCCTGTTGCCGCGTCAGCAGGTTCCCCTACGCGTCGCCGAACTCCTGACGAAGGCTGGCATTCCCGATCCAGAGCACCGGGCGGCCCAGTATCCGCATGAGCTATCCGGCGGGCTGCGTCAGCGTGCGCTAATCGCTTCCGCACTGGCGTCAGGCCCACGGCTGCTGATCGCCGATGAACCGACGACCGCGCTGGATGCTACGGTGCAAAAGCAGGTGCTGAAGGTCTTCACGGCGCTGGCGCAGGCAGGGCATGGCGTTCTGTTGATCACCCACGATCTTGCCGTCGTCGCAGAGGTCGCGGACCGTGTCATCGTCATGCAGCAAGGGTCGCTGGTAGAAGGCGGTGAGGCGCAGCAGATCCTCTCCACGCCGACGCATTCCTACACCCGCAGGCTGCTGGCGGCGATCCCCACCGCATCCACGCGTGGGAAGTGGCTGGCCGGCACCGATCCATTCCAGAGTGGCATTGCGGCGTCATCCGCTTCTCAGGCTGCGGATTGCGCCAGCACCGATGATGCCATTGCCCTGACGGCGGATCGGATTGTGGTGTCGTTCAGGCGCCCGGACGGTAGTCGGATGCAGGCCGTCAATCAGGTCTCTCTGCGGATCAAGCGCGGCGAAACGCTGGGCATCGTCGGGGAATCGGGTTCGGGGAAAACCACGCTGGGCAAAGTTATTCTGGCGCTGCAAAAGCCGGATAGCGGCGAAGTCCGCCTCGCGGACAAGGCCTGGAGCACATTAACAGAGCGCGAACGACGACCGTTACGCGCGCGTATTCAGACGATCACACAGGATCCGCTTAGCTCGTTTGATCCGCAATTTACCGTCGCGCAGATTCTGCACCAGCCGCTGCGTTTGCGCCACGATTTAAGCGATGCAGAGAAACAGCAGCGCATTCTGACGCTGCTGGCACAGGTCGGCCTGACGCCCGACCTGCTGAGTCGCCGTCCAGGTGCGCTGTCCGGCGGGCAACGTCAGCGCGTTTCCATCGCGCAGGCGCTGGCTTCAGAGCCCGAGATTTTGATCTGTGACGAACCGGTATCGGCGCTGGACGTGACCACACAGGCACAGGTGCTGGATTTGCTGGTGGCGTTGCAGCGTCAGCTGGGGCTGACAATGCTGTTTATCTCCCACGATCTGGGCGTCGTCCAGCACATGAGCCACCGCATCGCGGTCATGAAAGATGGCGATATCGTTGAAACAGGGCCGGTAGAGCAGATCTTCAGCCAGCCGCAGCACCCTTACACGCGCCTGTTGCTTTCGACGGTGGCGGAATAGCGCTGTTGATGTGTGGATCGGTAAATTTGCACGCGTGTTTTATCCCAGGCGTGCAATACGCGTTCTGGCTTCGTCAAGGTGCTGGCGTAATGCCTCAAGACATGGAGTGAAGCTGGCGGAGAAGCGGTCGCAACGGCTGGCCGTAACAAAGAAGTTCTCAGCAAGGCGAAGCGCTTCCCGCCAGGTATCCCCGTCGATCGCTTCCGACAGCGTTGCCGGTCGGAGCGTGTTCACGATCGCACCACCCGCTCTGGGAGCAAATCCCATAGGCAGAATATCGTAGGCCGGGGCGAGGTGATACGGGCGGCCGTGGCTATTGATAAATGACAGGTTGCCGTGATGCATGTCGGTATTGCCGATCAGCGTCCCGAATGCCCAAAGCCGGGCGGTGTCAGCGGCGGCATCAGGATGAACATGCCCCTGTGTAACCAGGCTATTGACCAGAACAGGCCAGGAGGCTCTGGCATTGCCAACAAACTCCGCATCCAGCGCCCGCAGCGAGAAGACGCCGATACGACCCAGCAAACCCGTGCGGTCGAATCGGGGGATCTCAAGGAAGCGCTGGCCGCCAAAATCAAATACCTCTGTTTCCACTCTAAGCACTTTCAGCGCCAGATGTTCGGCCAGCAGAAGGTCGCGCCAGCGTTCGCTGACCGGGTTATCGTCCGGGGCTGAGAATTTTACCAGCACATGGCCACGTTCTGTACAGGTACAGAATTTCGGTTGTTCACCGCCTGCTGATGACCCCGGCGCCTCACCCGCACCGGCCGCCAGCGCCAGCGCGGGTAACGCTGTGGCGCGTTCAACCGGGGCCGGTTCCGGCATCTCCAGGAATCTGGCTCGTGCCTGCTCTCCGATCAGCAGGTTGCCAATAGCATCATGACCCTGTGCGAGCAATGCTCTGATCGCATCTGCGTCTGTCCAGTGCTCTGGATTCGTCGGCAGATTGAGTTCGCCCGCATACTTTGACGCCCAGGCTCGACCGAGATACCCCTGAGGCCGCATATCAAACAGCCACCACGGTAGTCCGTCACTATGGAGGCCCGGTTTGCCGGTCTGCGCCAGAACAAATCCTTCCGGATAAACCGGAATAAGGTTGCCGAGCGGCTCAACGCGTCCTTTTACGGTGATACGGTAAATGGGCACGGCGCTGAACCCGCGCCGGGCATCGCGCAGGGCATATTGAATAGATGTACCTGCTCCGATCCGAACGACATCATCGCCCATAACCGCCAATGCACGGGATGCCGTAGGCTGGCTAACCACTAATTTTTCAATTAGTTGCTGAGTTTTCAACGGCCCTTGACTGAGCAACTGACGTACCATTTCTGAGCGAGCTGTCATGGTTTTGAATAGATAGATGAATAGATAATTGAATAGATATTTTAGCAGTTAAATTTTGAGCAGTCACTCTGGCGTGAGTGTGTGTGATGAGCCTTTCAGGTATGCAACCCGATCCAAATTTCGGGCAAAGAAAAAGGGCTTAGATAATTTCTTATCTAAGCCCTTGATAATTTGGTGGCCCCTGCTGGACTTGAACCAGCGACCAAGCGATTATGAGTCGCGTGCTCTAACCAACTGAGCTAAGGGGCCGTGGCGCAGAATTATAAAGTAACTCACGGTTGCAATCCAGCCGAAATCGCCTGTCTGCCGATTTTATAAACAAATGATTATCAATCCCTTATACTGCTACTCTGTGGCATAACCATGGAGAATCTATGATTAACGATATTCTTGCTCCGGGGCTGCGGGTGGTGTTTTGCGGCATCAATCCGGGGAAGTCATCGGCGCATACGGGGTTCCACTTTGCCCACCCGGGGAACCGTTTCTGGAAGGTGATCCACCAGGCCGGGTTTACCGAGCGCCTGCTGAAGCCGGAAGAGGAGCAGATGCTGCTGGATACGCGCTGCGGTATTACCATGCTGGTAGAGCGTCCTACGGTGCAGGCAAGCGAAGTTGGGCTGCAGGAGCTGCGCAGCGGCGGGCGGGAGCTGATCTGCAAGATTGAGGATTATCAGCCTGCGGCGCTGGCGGTACTCGGCAAGCAGGCGTTTGAGCAGGCTTTTAGCCAGCGTGGCGTTAAGTGGGGCCGTCAGACGGTGACCATCGGCGGAACGCAGGTATGGGTGCTGCCTAATCCCAGCGGGCTAAACAGGGCGACGCTGGATAAGCTGGTCGAGGCCTATCGGGAGCTGGATGAGGCACTGGCGGCGCGAGGGTTTTAGCTGCTTATTGGCAGGAATATATTCTCTATTTTTTGCTTGTCTTTACCCTGGGGAATACTCCCCCGTTCTTTTTATTGCCATTGAATAATTCATCCTCTTATGAAGAAAGTGAATTAGCCTGAAGTATGAGGACATTGTAGGAAACTTCCCGCTCAATGAGGAAATAACTATGCCACAGAAATATTCACTTAACGTTAGTAATTATAGTCGTAATTATGGCTCTATCTGCGTATATCAAACAAATCCGAATATTGACGATCCCCGATTGCTGTCACTGGCATGGCTTGTTGCCCGGGCACATCCGACAACTCGCGTAAGTTTTCAATGGTCGATTGATTACTCTTTTGTCTGGGATGAAACGGGGCATCTGGCTCCCGGTGTGATATTTGATGCATCTCAGAACCTGACGGCGGATTTAACAACCAGTAATAGCGTTGATTTTATCAATGAAAAGGGGGTCCTGACCTTTGCTAATCAGAGGGTTTCTGAGCATGCGGGAACCCTGTATGTACGCAGCGGCAATTCTGTTCCGTTTGATTATGCCGCTGTCGGCATGGGTATGTCAGGGGCGGCTGTCTTTGTCCGATCGGCCCAGCCCAACATCACCTATGCCTTCCAGCCAGGTCAGGCCTTGTGGGTGACCTTCGGTAACTATGAACAGGGTGAGGTGCTGGATGTGGAATCGATAACCAACGCACAGCAAATTAACTTCAGCCCGAACGTGTTTAGCGTTGATGTCACGCTCAATATCGATAACGTCTGGACCGTTAAATAGGGAGAGCCATGATGATTTTGATCTTCTGCACCGATGATGATTATTTAAACCGCATTGCGGCTGATTCAGTCCTGAGATGTCCGCAGGTGTTTAATCGACGCTATCAGGTATTTCGCCATAGTTTACCTATGCTCGGTGCACAGGAGGATTTATTTATCCTGGCTCACCGCGCATTTCAGGCTCCCGAAGATGGACGTCCGGTTATTGGCGATCTGGCTGAGAGACGGTATTTTTTTATTGACGGCATAATGTGCTACCGCAATATTTCCCCTATTATCCCTGCTGGCTATACCGGGGGCATTTATATTGATGCCTGTTCCTCTTCCGACCGTTCTCCTGATATCGAAAGCTTTATTGCAACCCTACAGTACCAGTTTACCAGCAATGGCCAGGATATTGCCGTATACGGACTTAACGGTGCAGACGCAGGGCTGATTGAGCTGCCTGGCAGCGCCAAATGGCGGCGGGCACAGAGATATTAATGGGATAAAAAAAAGCCCCGGTATAAACCGGGGCTTTAAGCGGGTAGACGAGAGATTAATCGTCCAGGAAGCTACGCAGTACTTCAGAGCGGCTCGGGTGACGCAGTTTACGCAGCGCCTTTGCCTCGATCTGACGGATACGTTCGCGGGTAACGTCGAACTGTTTACCCACTTCTTCCAGCGTATGGTCGGTGTTCATATCGATACCGAAGCGCATACGCAGCACTTTCGCTTCACGAGCGGTCAGGCCTGCCAGCACGTCGTGAGTGGCGGCACGCAGGCTCTCGGTGGTGGCAGAGTCCAGCGGCAGCTCGAGGGTGGTATCCTCGATGAAGTCACCCAGATGCGAATCTTCATCATCACCGATCGGTGTTTCCATGGAGATTGGCTCTTTGGCGATTTTCAGCACTTTGCGGATTTTGTCTTCCGGCATCAGCATGCGCTCGGCCAGCTCTTCCGGCGTCGGCTCGCGACCCATTTCCTGCAGCATCTGGCGGGAGATACGGTTGAGCTTGTTGATGGTCTCAATCATATGCACCGGAATACGGATGGTACGCGCCTGATCCGCGATGGAGCGGGTGATCGCCTGACGGATCCACCAGGTTGCATAGGTGGAGAACTTGTAACCGCGACGGTATTCAAACTTATCTACCGCTTTCATCAGACCGATGTTGCCTTCCTGAATCAGATCGAGGAACTGCAGACCACGGTTGGTATATTTCTTGGCGATAGAGATAACCAGACGCAGGTTAGCCTCAACCATCTCTTTCTTCGCACGGCGGGCTTTCGCTTCGCCAATGGACATACGACGGTTGATGTCTTTAACCTGTTCAATGGTCAGGCCGGTTTCTTCTTCAATCTGCTGCAGCTTCATCAGGCCGCGATGCACGTCTTCGGAAACATCGTTCAGTTTTTCCGACCACGGTTTGCCCATCGCAATGGCTGCGTTGAACCAGGTTTCGCTGGTTTCGTTGCCGGTGAACAGGGTGATGAAGTTTTTCTTCGGCATTTTGCACTGCTCAACGCACAGCTTCATGATGATGCGTTCCTGAGTACGGACGCGATCCATCATGATACGCATGCTGTTGACCAGATAGTCAAACTGCTTCGGCACCAGGCGGAACTGTTTGAAGACTTCAGACAGCTTCAGGATCTCTTCCTGTGCGGCGGCGTGGCTGCGGCCTTTCGCTTTGATGACGTCACGGGTGACTTCATACTGGGTGCGCAGTTCGCCAAACTTCTCACGTGCCAGCTCAGGATCGATGCTGTTGTCATCGTCGCTGTCGTCTTCGTCTTCATCTTCGTCGTCATCATCGTCCATCTCTTCGCTGGACAATTCAGAGCCGACGTTGGTCGCGGTCGGGGCCAGATCTTCTTCCGCATTCGGATCGACGAAGCCGGTAATCAGGTCGGACAGGCGCGCTTCGGCCGCTTCGACGCGATCGTACTGCTCAAGCAGATAGGTGATCGCTTCCGGGTATTCGGCGACGGAGCTCTGGACCTGGTTGATCCCGTCTTCGATACGTTTGGCGATGTTGATTTCGCCTTCACGGGTCAGCAGTTCAACCGTACCCATTTCACGCATATACATGCGAACCGGGTCGGTAGTACGCCCGATTTCAGATTCTACGCTGGACAGTACCTGCGCGGCAGCTTCGGCAGCATCTTCGTCGGTGTCGCTGCTGTTTTCGTTCAGCATCAGATCATCGGCATCGGGCGCTTCTTCCACAACCTGGATGCCCATGTCGTTGATCATCTGGATGATGTCTTCGATCTGATCGGAGTCGACGATATCTTCCGGCAGATGGTCATTGACCTCGGCATAGGTCAGATAGCCTTGCTCCTTACCACGGGTGACGAGAAGCTTCAGCTGTGACTGCGGGTTTTGCTCCATAAGACGGTATCCACACTTAATTCATGAGGTTGGTGTCGGTCGGCGAAACAAAGCCGCCAACATAATACACGTTATCTTTCAGGCGGCTTGTTACTGGCCGTTATCGCCCGGAGGCGACCTGAACGATGCTGCGTATGCACAAATGAGGGTCTACTTATATTTTTGCCGCGCCCCTCAATGCGGCTGTCGGGATCTACCCGAACGATTATCGGCACTTAAGCCGTTTAAATTCACTTTTTTGCCAGTTCCTGACTTATTGTCCAGAGTTCCCGGCGTTCTTCACTGCTTAAACCCTGAGTGCGATCGAGAGCAATCAACTCTTCCTGTCGCAGTTCAAGCATTGAATCAAACATATGGTTGAGCGAGTCGGTGAACGTTTTTTCAGCGATGTCCTTATCTGCTATATCGTCCCACATCGACAGTTTTTCAAGGGTCGCGACTTCATTTGTGCCGCGATACTGCTCCAGCAGCTGGCCGGTGGTCAGGCCCGGCTGTGACAGACAAGTGTTGACCAGTTCGGCAAATAAGCCAAGTCCGGGCAGTTTATTCTGGTCCAGCCCGTTGAGCGGCGGCACCTGTGGGGCCAGCTCCGGGTTTTGTACCAGCAGTCCAATCAGTATACGCATGGTCGTGCGTTTTAGCTGTGGAGTGGCTTTAACCGCCGTATTGTCTGCCTGCTTCGGCATCAGCTTTTCCAGCTGGCTGTCATCCAGGATCCCCAGCTTTTTGCCGAGATCCTGGCGCAGATAAATGCGCAGCGTTTCGCCGGGAACCTGCGTAATCAGCGGCAGGGCCAGGGTGCTGAGGCGCGCCCGCCCGTCCGGTGTACTCAGGTCAACCTGCGGCATCAGGCTGTTAAACAGAAACGTGGAGAGCGGCTGAGCCTGCTCCATCCGCGCTTCAAACGCTTCCTTGCCCTCTTTGCGCACCAGGGTATCCGGGTCTTCGCCATCGGGCAGAAACATAAAGCGCAGCTGACGGCCGTCGGTCATATACGGCAGCGCCGTTTCCAGCGCGCGCCATGCGGCGTCGCGGCCTGCCCGGTCGCCGTCGTAACAGCAGATGACGTTATTGGTCACCCGGAACAGCAGCTGAATATGGTCCGCCGTGGTGGAGGTGCCCAGCGAGGCGACGGCATAGTTAATGTCGTACTGCGCCAGTGCCACCACGTCCATATAGCCTTCGACGACCAGCAGACGCTGAGGTTCAGCCTCGTGCTGCTGCGCTTCATAAAGGCCGTAAAGCTGGCGGCCCTTATGGAAAATATCGGTTTCCGGGGAGTTCAGATACTTCGGCGTTGCGTCGCCCAGCACGCGTCCACCAAAGCCAATCACCCGGCCTCGTTTATCGCGAATGGGGAACATCACCCGCTCGCGGAAACGGTCGTAACTGCGTCCCTGATCGTTTGTCACCAGCATGCCCGCATCGATCAGCGACTGGCGATTTTCGCCGTTGCCGCCAAAACGCTTAAGCACGTTGTCCCAGCCGGGCGGGGCAAAGCCAACCGCGAAACGGGCAGTCACTTCACTGCTCAAGCCGCGCTTTGCCAGATACTGGCGGGCGGGTTCCGCGACGGGTTGATTCAGGGATTGTTGATAAAACGCGTTCAGGCCGTCCATCAGCTGATACAGATTTTGCCGCTGATGGCGCTCTATCTGGCTCGGCCCACTGCCGGCTTCGTAAGGCACTTCAAGGTTGTGCATGGCCGCCAGTTCTTCGACGGTTTCAACAAACTCGAGCTTGTCGTAGTTCATCAAAAAATCGATAGCGTTGCCGTGCGCACCACAGCCGAAGCAGTGATAAAACTGTTTTTCACCGTTAACGGTGAAGGATGGGCTTTTCTCGTTATGGAATGGACAACATGCGTGCCAGTTCTTGCCCTGCTTTTTTAGCTTAACCCGGGCATCGATCAGATCGATGATGTCGGTTCGCGCCAGCAGGTCACTGATAAAGACACGTGGGATACGTCCAGCCATAGGCCCCTTGCTGTGAATACTCTTCAGGACTCGCGATGCGAATTATGACGAGTATAAACGAAAACAAGCCGCGCATTCCTTCCGGAAGCACGGCCTTTCAACTACAACTCTGTCTGCTATTGAGGGCGAAACACCCTCAACGGATTAGTACAGACGAGTACGGCGTGCGTTTTCGCGAGCCAGTTTCTTCGCGTGACGTTTCACAGCAGAAGCTTTGGCGCGTTTACGTTCGGTAGTCGGTTTTTCATAGAACTCACGACGACGAACTTCCGCCAGAACACCTGCTTTTTCACAGGAACGCTTGAAGCGACGCAGAGCTACGTCGAACGGCTCGTTTTCACGTACTTTAATTACCGGCATGTGCCTCTCACCTTTGATTAATTCGGTTCTTCGCTGACATCGTCGTCAGCTTATTTCAAAATGGTGCGGAATTTTACTTCAACTGCTGCTGCTTTGTAAAGCACCGCCGCCCTTTTTGACAGGGACTTTTGTAAGGGTGAGGAGTATACACGAACTCATCACCTGGGGAGAGCAAAGTTTTACATCGACCCGCATTCGACCTACACTGCGCGCTATTGAAATGAGGTAAAAAAGCCATGCGTGTACTGGGAATTGAAACATCCTGCGATGAAACCGGCATCGCCATTTATGATGACGAAAAAGGCCTGTTAGCCAACCAACTGTATAGTCAGGTGAAATTGCATGCTGACTACGGCGGCGTGGTGCCGGAGCTGGCTTCCCGCGATCATGTGCGCAAAACCGTTCCGCTGATCCAGGCGGCGCTGAAAGAGTCAAATCTGACGGCAAAAGATATCGATGCGGTGGCCTATACCGCTGGACCCGGCCTGGTGGGTGCGCTGCTGGTCGGCGCCACCGTTGGCCGTTCGCTGGCATTTGCCTGGAACGTGCCGGCCATTGCCGTTCACCATATGGAAGGGCACCTGCTGGCCCCGATGCTGGAAGATAACCCGCCGGAATTTCCGTTTGTTGCGCTGCTGGTTTCCGGTGGCCACACGCAGCTGATCAGCGTGACCGGTATCGGCCACTATACGCTGCTGGGCGAGTCCATCGATGACGCCGCCGGGGAAGCCTTCGACAAAACCGCCAAGCTGCTGGGGCTGGATTATCCCGGCGGTCCGATGCTGTCGAAAATGGCGGCAGAAGGCACGGAAGGGCGCTTTGTGTTCCCGCGCCCGATGACCGATCGTCCGGGGCTGGATTTTAGCTTCTCTGGCCTGAAGACCTTCGCCGCCAACACCATTCGTAATAACGACAACGACGACCAAACCCGCGCCGATATCGCCCGCGCCTTTGAGGATGCGGTGGTGGATACTCTGATGATCAAGTGCAAACGTGCGCTGGATCAGACCGGCTTCTCGCGGCTGGTCATGGCGGGCGGCGTCAGCGCCAACCGGACGCTGCGGACCCGGCTTGGGGAGATGATGCACAAGCGTCGGGGCGAAGTATTCTATGCCCGGCCGGAATTCTGCACCGACAACGGGGCGATGATCGCCTATGCGGGCATGGTGCGTCTGAAGGTAGGAACCACGGCGGGACTGGGTGTGACCGTGCGTCCGCGCTGGCCGCTGGCGGAACTGCCTGCGGCATAACCATCGGGCGAACCGATGGCAGAGATGAAAAGACCGGCTTACTGCCGGTCTTTTGCGTTTTGCGTCTTCTTCAGCCTGCGCCAGATTTTGGGTTCCTGACGCCGCCACAGGCGCTGAATATTGTCATGGTGGCGCAGCAGGATCAGGCAGGAGAGCATCGAGACCGGGAAGGTAAACTGGGGCTTAAACCACCAGACGTAAAACGGCGCGATCAGGGCGCTGACGATAGCACCCAGCGAGGAGTAGCCACTCAGCAGAATGGTTAATAGCCAGGTTCCGGCCATCACGCCGGTCAAATCCCAGCCGATGGGAGCGATGGCACCAAAAGCGGTGGCCACGCCTTTACCACCCTGAAAACCAAAGAAAACGGGCCAGATATGGCCGAGGCAGGCGGCGATGGCGATCAGGCCCAGCCAGAACGGCGACACACCGAGGGCGTACGCGCCCCAGACCGGCAGCATGCCTTTCAGTAAGTCGAAAACGAGCACCGCTGCGGCTGCACCCTTGCCGCCAATGCGCAGAACATTGGTCGCGCCGGGGTTACCTGAGCCATTTTCACGAGGGTCGGGCAGACCCGCGATGCGGCAGACCAAAATGGCGCTGGAGATTGAGCCGCAAAGGTAGGCGAGGAGAATCATTCCAGGCGCGATTGCACTCATAACATTGTTCCGTTTTGAAAATGTCGTTTTATTCTCTGCATCCGTGGATAATACGCATAATTCGCCGGGAGTGGTATCCGGTTTAGCCAAAAAGCAGGCGGGGCGTGATGGACATTGTATTTATAGAGCAACTTTCGGTAATCACCACCATCGGTGTTTATGACTGGGAGCAGACCATCGAACAGAAGCTTATGTTCGATATCGAAATGGCGTGGGATAACCGCGCTGCGGCGCGCAGCGATGACGTTAACGACTGCCTGAGCTATGCCGATATCGCCGATGCGGTCATCGGTCACGTCGAAGGCGGACGTTTTGCCCTGGTGGAACGTGTGGCTGAAGAGGTCGCTGAACTGCTGCTGTCGCGCTTCGCTTCTCCCTGGGTGCGAATCAAAGTCAGCAAACCGGGCGCGGTGGCGCGCGCGGCAAGCGTTGGCGTGCTGATCGAGCGTGGGGTTAATCCGAAAGACTCTAACTAACGCTATCATTATTAAACTAAAACAGTTTATACAGGTCTTACACAGGCTGGCTGCGATTTCTCAAAAGGGGAATCGCTTTTTTATGTTTCTTAGGGGTTAATGATGAGCGATATGCACTCCCTGCTGATAGCAGCGATTTTGGGTGTGGTCGAAGGATTGACGGAGTTCTTACCGGTCTCCAGTACCGGCCATATGATCATCGTCGGACATCTTCTCGGCTTCGAGGGCGAAACGGCGAAGACCTTTGAAGTGGTGATCCAACTCGGTTCTATTCTGGCCGTGGTAGTGATGTTCTGGCGTCGTCTGTTTGGTCTGATTGGTATCCATTTTGGGCGTCCGCCGCAGCAGGAAGGCACCGGTAAAGGTCGCCTGACGCTGATTCATATCCTGCTGGGGATGATCCCGGCCGTGGTGCTGGGGCTGTTGCTCCACGATACCATCAAGTCGCTGTTTAACCCGATTAACGTCATGTACGCCCTGGTGGTCGGTGGCTTCTTGCTGATTGCCGCAGAGCTACTGAAGCCGAAAGAGCCGCGTGCGCCGGGTCTGGATGATATGACGTATCGCCAGGCCTTTATGATTGGTTGCTTCCAGTGTCTGGCTCTGTGGCCGGGCTTTTCCCGCTCGGGTGCGACGATCTCCGGCGGGATGCTGGTGGGTGTCAGCCGCTATGCAGCTTCGGAGTTTTCGTTCCTGCTGGCGGTGCCGATGATGATGGGGGCCACCGCGCTGGACCTCTATAAGAGCTGGCACTTCCTCTCCGTGGCGGATATCCCCATGTTCGCCGTCGGCTTTGTCACCGCGTTCCTGGTGGCGCTGGTGGCGATTAAAACCTTCCTGCAGCTGATCAAACGCATCTCGTTTATTCCGTTCGCAATCTACCGCTTTGTGGTCGCCGCGGCGGTTTACGTGGTCTTCTTCTGATCCTCTTCGTTGTCCCCGGCCTGCGGCTGGGGACAACGTTGCGCTTTCCACTGCTCAACCGCCCGAATACGCCTTTTGGTCAGCTCCTCGCGGATCGCCGCGCCCTGAAAACCAGCGGCAACCACGTCCTGAGTCGAGACGGCCTTTGCCACTTCCCATGATTCACGCAGCAGACGTCCCTGCGGATAGTCGCAGTTTTCAAAACCGGTCCGTCCGCGTACGTCGGCTTCGCTGGTGAGCGCAATCTGCTCGACACGGTGCGGTTTGCGCCAGGCATCAATATTATCGAACAGCTTAACGATGGTTTTGGCCTGCAGGATCGGGAAGGTGTGGATCAGATCGTGAAACTCCGCCACCAGCTTCGCCAGATCGCGGATCTCGTTCGGCACGCGCAGGCGCTGGCAGACGCGTTCAACCAGCCTGACGCCCGCCGGGCCGTGACCGTGATGGCGTGGCCACAGGGCTTTTGGCGTCAATCCTTTGCCGAGATCGTGGCACAGGGTGGCAAAGCGTATGTCGACCTCCGGTGACAGCATCGCCGCCATCGACAGCGTCATCAGCGTATGAATACCCGTGTCGATTTCCGGGTGCCATTTGGCCGGAGCCGGAACGCCGTACAGGGCGTCAATTTCCGGGAACAGCACCTTCAGCGCGCCGCAGTCGCGCAGCACCTGGAAGTAAACCTGAGGGTTATGGCTGCGCAGGGCGTTTTCCGTCTCCTTCCAGACGCGCTCCGGCGTCAGGTGTTCAAGCTCACCTGCGGCGGTCATATCGCGCATTAAGGTCAGGGTTTCATCGGCAATGCGGAAGCTAAGGTGCGCGTAGCGGGCGGCGAAACGCGCCACGCGTAAAACGCGCAGGGGATCTTCGCTAAAGGCGGGGGAAACGTGGCGCAGCAGGCGATTGCGTAAATCGTCACGGCCGCCGTAAGGGTCGATATGGCTGCCGTCTTCGGCCTGGGCAATCGCATTGATGGTGAGATCGCGACGCTCTAAATCATCCTCGAGAGTCACGTCCGGTGCGGCATAGCAGGTGAAACCGGTATAGCCGGAGCCGGATTTTCGCTCGGTACGCGCCAGGGCATACTCTTCCCGCGTTTGCGGGTGCAGAAAGACCGGGAAATCGCGCCCTACCTGCTGATAGCCCGCGTCCAGCATCTGCTGAGGCGTACTGCCTGTTACCACCCAATCTCTGTCTTTGACCGGTAGTCCTAACAACGTATCCCGTACTGCACCACCGACCAGATAACTCTTCACGCCGCCTTTCTCCTCATTACGTCACTGCTGACAGATAATACGTAAGTGTAGAGGAGAAGGCGACTCCCGGAATTTGCCGGGGCAGGAAGATCAGTTCATCCAGCGATCTTTACGTTTACGGCCAGGGATCATATGCGGGAGCACCAGGCCGAGCAGCAGACCCATGCCGAGCACGCCGCCGCCGTACATAAACCACTGCATGATGATGGTGCGCTGTTTGTCATCCAGCTGAAGATTGGCCGCGCTGACTTTTTTCTGCGCGACAATCAGCTCATTTCTAAGCTTCTGATTCTCGTCTTTCAGCCCGTTGATCACCCCGTCGCTCTGCGCCACTTTCTGCTGCATATCGGCAGTGCGCTGGTTCCAGGTGGTGTCAATATTGTTCAGTTTATCGGTCAGGGTTTTGACCTGATTTTCCAGTTCCGGTACGCGGGTGCGCAGGCTGGGATCGGTATTCAGCTCTTTCAGCGGGATCCAGGCAGTACGACCTGTATTGTCGCGGATCTGGCCATAGCGGGTGCTGTCGTTGGTTTGCAGCAGGGCAACTTCTTCCCCGGCATTCAGCGTTCCCACCAGGCGAAAATTGTCGCCCGGGCCGCTGCGCAGCCAGGTGCTTAGTTCATCAGAGACATAACGCTTTTCTTCGGCATGAGCCACAGTGGAAACGCTAAGTGCAAGAAAAATCAGTCCGGTCAGGCGTAATTTTGGCATTAGATCATCGTTAATATCTGAAAAGTGGAACAATAGTAGTGTCATCAGTCTGACGACGCAAAGCATTCAGCATCAATCGGAATCATCCAGGTCGAACTGAATGACAATCAAACTTTGCATTTTGTCAGGGTCGCGTTGTATGGCGCTTTGACGCAAAATACTATCTACTGACAAGTAAGACCCAAGTAAGTTCGCCGCATGCCCTCAGGGTGTGACGTCGGCACAACTATAAGAATGCAGCCATGGCTCAAGAAATCGAATTAAAGTTTATCGTTAATCCCGACGGCGTGGATACGCTGCGCGCCCATCTGAATACGCTGACCGCGGAGCATGTTCCCCCGGTCCAGCTGCTGAATATCTACTACGAGACGCCGGATAACTGGCTGCGTAGCCATGATATGGGGCTGCGCATTCGTGGTGAAAATGGCCGCTATGAAATGACCATGAAGATCGCCGGTCGCGTGGTTGGCGGGCTGCATCAGCGCCCGGAATACAATATTGAACTGAGCCAGGCCGAGCTGGATCTGGCGCGCCTGCCGACGGACGTCTGGCCCGATGGCCAACTACCGGCCGATCTTGCTGAGCGCGTGCAGCCGCTGTTCAGCACCGATTTCCTGCGGGAAAAATGGCTGGTTGAGGTGGGTGAGAGCCGGATTGAGATCGCCCTCGACCTTGGCGAGGTGAAAGCCGGTGAGCATCAGGAAGCGATTTGCGAGCTGGAACTGGAACTGCTGCAGGGCAATACCGCCGATGTGCTCAAGCTGGCGCGTCAGCTGGTGGGCCAGGCGGTACTGCGCCAGGGGAGCCTGAGCAAGGCGGCACGCGGGTATCATCTGGCCCAGGGCAATGAAGAACGTCTGCTGCGGCCGACGCCTGTCCTGCAGGTGGCGCCAAAGGCGAGCATCGAGCAGGGTCTGGAAGCCGCGCTGGAGCTGGCGCTGAACCAGTGGCAGTACCATGAAGAACTCTGGGTGCGCGGCGTACCGAAGGCGAAAGCCGAAGTGCTGGGTGCCGTGGCGTTACTTCGCCATGCGCTGACCCTGTTTGGCAGCCTGGTCCCGCGAAAAGCGAGCGCTCACTTACGTGACCTGTTAACCCTTTCTGAAGCGACGCTGACCTCCGATGTCTCGGCGCAAACCGCCGCCTGCAGTTCGGAAGTGGCGCTGGCGAAGCTGGCCCTCACCGAATGGCTGATTGGCCGAGGCTGGCAGCCGTTCCTCGACGAGAAGGCGCAGGCAAAAATCGCCGGTTCCTTTAAGCGTTTTTCAGACGTGCAGCTTTCCCGTGCGGCGGCCGAGCTGAAAAGCACATTCTTACGCTCTCTGGGCGACAGCTACAAAGATCAGCTCCCGCGTCTGACGCGTGAGATTGACAGCGTTCTGCTGCTCGCAGGCTATTACGATCTGGCGAAGGTACAGGCCTGGCTGGATAACTGGCAGGGGCTGCATTACGCCATCCTGACCAACCGGCGTCATGAAACTGAAGATTGCCGTACCGACGCGCTGGCAACGGCGCCTTTCTGGTTACATAGCGGAAAACAATAACCCAGGGACTCTCATATGACGCCGCTCTCTTCGCAGTTACAGCAGCACTGGCAGACGGTACAGGACAGGCTGCCGGACGATTTTCCTTTATCAGGGCTGAGCGAGCAGGCGCTTGCGGTGCTGACTTTTAGTGATTTCGTCCAGCAGAGCCTGACGGCGCATCCCGAATGGCTGGCGCAGCTGGAGAGCTGCCCGCCAGAAGCGGAAGAGTGGCAGCACTACGCACAGTGGCTGCAGGAGACGCTGGCGTCAGTGGGTGATGAAGCGGGGCTGATGCGCGAGCTGCGCCTGTTCCGGCGACGCATTATGGTGCGTATCGCCTGGGCGCAGACGCTGTGCCTGGTCAATGAAGAGAGTACCCTGCAGCAGCTGAGCGTGCTGGCGGAAACCCTGATTATTGCCGCCCGCGACTGGCTCTATGCCGCCTGCTGTCGCGAGTGGGGCACGCCATCCGGGCCGAACGGAGACGCGCAGCCGCTGCTGATCCTCGGGATGGGCAAGCTGGGCGGCGGGGAGCTGAACTTCTCCTCCGATATCGACTTAATCTTTGCCTGGCCGGAAAACGGCGTCACCCTCGGCGGGCGGCGGGAGCTGGATAACGCCCAGTTCTTTACGCGTCTCGGCCAGCGGCTGATTAAAGCGCTCGACCAGCCAACCCAGGACGGCTTTGTTTATCGAGTGGATATGCGTCTGCGTCCCTTTGGCGACAGCGGCCCGCTGGTACTGAGCTTTGCCGCGCTGGAGGATTATTACCAGGAGCAGGGCCGCGACTGGGAGCGCTATGCGATGGTGAAGGCGCGGATTATGGGCGACGATGGCGCCTACGCCAGCGAACTGCGCGCCATGCTGCGACCCTTTGTTTTCCGCCGTTATATCGACTTCAGCGTCATCCAGTCCCTGCGCAATATGAAGGGCATGATCGCCCGTGAAGTTCGCCGTCGCGGGCTGAAGGACAATATCAAGCTGGGTGCGGGCGGCATCCGTGAAATCGAATTTATTGTGCAGGTCTTCCAGCTGATCCGCGGCGGCCGCGAGCCATCGCTTCAGCTGCGTGCGCTGCTGCCCACCCTGGCCGCGATTGAGGCGCTGCACCTTCTTCCTGAGGCGGATGCCAGGCGGCTGCGCGAGGCGTATCTGTTTTTACGGCGGCTGGAAAACCTGCTGCAGAGCATTAACGACGAGCAGACCCAGACCCTGCCCGGGGATGAACTGAATCGCGCCCGTCTGGCCTGGGCAATGCAGTGCGAGGACTGGGCCAGCCTTGAACGTACGCTGGCCACGCATATGGACGGCGTCCGCCAGGTCTTCAACGATCTGATCGGCGATGATGAAAGCGCCAGCCCCGATGACCAGCTGGCCGAACACTGGCGGGAGCTGTGGCAGGATGCGCTCCAGGAGGATGATACCCCTTCTGCGCTGGCGCACCTTCCGGCGGAGCAGCGTAATCAGGTGGTGGCGCTGATTGCCGATTTCCGTAAAGAGCTGGACAGGCGCACCATTGGCCCGCGTGGCCGTCAGGTGCTGGATAATCTGATGCCGCCTCTGCTGCGCGACGTCTGTGCGCGGCCCGATGCGGCGGTGCCGCTCTCCCGGATGACGCCGCTGCTGACCGGGATTATCACCCGCACGACCTACCTTGAGCTGCTGAGTGAATTCCCCGGTGCGCTCAAGCATTTAATCTCCCTCTGCGCTGCGTCGCCCATGGTTGCCAGCCAGCTGGCACGCTATCCGCTGCTGCTCGACGAGCTGCTGGATCCGGCGACGCTCTACCAGCCGACGGCAACCGACGCCTATCGCGACGAGCTGCGGCAGTATCTGCTGCGGGTGCCGGAAGAGGACGAGGAGCAACAGCTGGAGGCGATGCGCCAGTTTAAGCAGGCCCAGCTGCTGCGCGTAGCGGCGGCGGATATCGCCGGGACGCTGCCGGTGATGAAAGTGAGCGATCACTTAACCTGGCTGGCGGAGGCGATGATCGACGCGGTAGTGCGTCAGGCCTGGGGTCTAATGGTGGCGCGTTACGGCCAGCCGACGCATTTACGCGAGCGTGAAGGACGCGGTTTTGCGGTGGTGGGCTACGGCAAGCTGGGCGGCTGGGAGCTGGGCTACAGTTCCGATCTCGACCTGGTCTTCCTCCACGACTGTCCGGCGGACGTCATGACCGACGGCGAGCGCGAGATCGATGGCCGCCAGTTCTATCTCCGTCTTGCCCAGCGGATTATGCATCTGTTCAGCACCCGAACGTCGACGGGGATTCTGTATGAGGTGGATGCCCGCCTGCGGCCGTCCGGTGCGGCGGGAATGCTGGTGACCACCGTGGAATCTTTTGCCGACTATCAGCGCAATGAGGCCTGGACCTGGGAACATCAGGCGCTGGTCCGGGCGCGGGTGGTGTACGGCGATCCGCAGCTTAAGGTCCAGTTTGACGCCATTCGCCGCGATATTCTCAGCCTGCCGCGTGAGGGCGATAAGCTACAGACTGAGGTGCGCGAGATGCGCGAAAAAATGCGCAGCCATCTTAGCGGCAAGCACCGCGACAGTTTTGATATTAAAACCGATGCCGGCGGCATCACCGATATTGAATTTATTACCCAGTATCTGGTGCTGCGCTACGCTCACGAGCGGCCGAAGTTAACCCGCTGGTCCGATAATGTCCGCATTCTGGAGCTGCTGGCGCAGAACGATATTATGGATGAGCAGGAGGCGCGGGCGCTGACCGAGGCTTACACCACTCTGCGCGATGAGCTACATCACCTTGCGCTACAGGAGCAGCCGGGCTATCTGCCGCTGGAGGCCTTTAGCGACGAACGCAAGCAGGTGAGCGAGAGCTGGCATAAGTGGCTTGGGGCGTAGCCATCGTGGCAACTCGAAATCCTGCTGCTATATGTTATTATCGCGCGCAAATTTGACATCTCTCTGGAGTCAGGAATGAAAGTAACGCTGCCCGAGTTTGGCCGTGCAGGCGTCATGGTCGTCGGTGATGTAATGCTGGATCGCTACTGGTACGGCCCAACCAGCCGTATCTCACCGGAAGCACCGGTGCCGGTGGTGAAAGTCGATACCATTGAAGAACGTCCGGGCGGCGCGGCAAACGTGGCGATGAACATTGCCTCGCTGGGCGCCAGCTCACGCCTGGTGGGCCTGACCGGCATTGACGATGCGGCACGTGCGCTCAGCAAAGCACTGGCCGACGTTAACGTGAAGTGTGATTTCGTTTCTGTTCCGACCCATCCGACCATCACCAAGCTGCGCGTGCTGTCACGTAACCAGCAGCTGATCCGCCTTGATTTTGAAGAGGGCTTTGCCGGAGTCGATCCGCAGCCGATGCACGATCGTATCCGTCAGGCGCTGGGGCAGGTGGGGGCGCTGGTGCTCTCCGACTACGCCAAAGGCGCGCTGGAAAGCGTCCAGCAGATGATTCAGCTGGCACGCGTGGCCGGTGTTCCTGTGTTGATTGACCCGAAAGGCACCGATTTTGAACGCTATCGCGGTGCGACCCTGCTGACGCCGAACCTCTCCGAGTTCGAAGCGGTCGCGGGTAAATGCCAGGACGAAGCGCAGATCGTCGAACGCGGGATGAAAATTATCGCCGACTTCGAGCTCTCCGCGCTGCTGGTGACCCGTTCCGAGCAGGGGATGACGCTGCTGCAGCCGGGTAAAGCGCCGCTGCATATGCCGACGCTGGCGCAGGAAGTGTATGACGTGACCGGCGCAGGCGATACGGTGATCGGCGTACTGGCAGCCACCCTTGCGGCAGGCAACTCGCTGGAAGAGGCCTGCTACTTCGCTAACGCGGCAGCGGGCGTCGTCGTTGGCAAACTCGGCACCTCAACCGTTTCGCCGATTGAGCTGGAAAACGCGGTTCGTGGTCGCTCTGAAACCGGCTTCGGCGTGATGAGCGAAGAAGAGCTGAAGGTCGCGGTAGCGGCGGCGCGTAAGCGCGGTGAGAAAGTGGTGATGACCAACGGCGTCTTTGACATTCTGCACGCCGGTCATGTCTCCTATCTCGCCAATGCCCGCAAGCTGGGCGATCGTCTGATCGTGGCGGTGAACAGCGATGCCTCGACCCGTCGTCTGAAGGGCGAAACCCGTCCGGTGAACCCGCAGGAGCAGCGGATGATCGTGCTGGGCGCGCTGGAAGCGGTGGACTGGGTGGTTTCCTTTGAAGAAGACACCCCGCAGCGTCTGATCGCCGGGATCCTGCCGGATCTGCTGGTCAAAGGCGGCGACTATAAGCCGGAGGATATTGCCGGGAGCAAAGAGGTGTGGGCTAACGGCGGGGATGTGCTGGTGCTCAACTTTGAAGACGGCTGTTCGACCACCAATATCATCAAAAAGATCCAGCGCAACAGCGATAAATAAGGCGTTGTTTCTGCGATCAAAAACGGGCCAACTGGCCCGTTTTTTTATTCCTGCGTATCGATCGGCGGGATCGCCGGTGCGGGCGTAACGGCCGGTTCCGCGCCGCGTTTTTCCAGCTCGCTCAGACGCTGCTCAAGCAGGGCCAGTTTTTCGCGGGTACGCAGCAGAACCTGGGTCTGCACGTCGAACTCTTCACGACTGACCAGATCGAGACGGGTCAGCTGCGCCTGCAGGGCCTGGCGAATTTTCTTTTCGACATCCTCGCCAAGGTCGCGGATCCCTTTTGGCATTGACTCGTGGACCTGACGCGCAATTTGTTCAATTTTTTTCGGGTTAATCATAACAGGATTCCCTGATTGGCTGGATTCATACACTCATTGTAGTGCTAACGGCGGTGGTGATAAACCACAAATGTTTCGTTCGAATGCATTGCCGGAGATAGTCAATAGCGTTATAGTTGTCCTGCTTATTCTCAGGGCGGGGCGAAATTCCCCACCGGCGGTAAATCAGCTTAACGCTGAAAGCCCGCGAGCGCTTCAGACCGCCAGGTTTGAAGGTCAGCAGATCCGGTGTAATTCCGGGGCCGACGGTTAAAGTCCGGATGGGAGAGAGTAACGATCTTGTCAGGCTTCGGCCTGCGCACGTTATTTTTTTGACTCCTAAGACTGCCCTGATTCTGGTAACCATAATGTTAATGAGGTTTTATTACCATGAATCAGACGCTACTTTCCTCTTTCGGTTCTTCCCTCGAACGCGTTGAGCTCGCGCTGACCGCGCTGCGTGAAGGCCGTGGTGTCATGGTTCTCGACGACGAGAGCCGTGAAAACGAAGGCGATATGATCTTTGCAGCAGAAACCATGACCGTTGAGCAGATGGCGCTGACCATCCGTCACGGTAGCGGGATTGTCTGCCTGTGTCTCACCGAAGAACGCCGTAAACAGCTCGACCTGCCGATGATGGTGGAAAACAACACCAGCGCCTACGGCACGGGCTTTACCGTGACCATCGAAGCCGCCCATGGCGTGACCACCGGCGTTTCCGCTGCCGACCGCGTGACGACCGTGCGTGCTGCCATTGCCGACGGTGCGAAACCTTCCGATCTGAACCGTCCTGGCCACGTGTTCCCGCTGCGTGCGCAGCCGGGTGGCGTGCTGACCCGCGGCGGTCATACCGAAGCGACCATCGATCTGGTCACCCTGGCAGGCTTTAAACCGGCCGGTGTACTGTGTGAACTGACCAACGATGACGGCTCCATGGCCCGTGCTCCGGAGTGCATCACCTTTGCACAGCAGCACAATATGGCCGTGGTCACGATCGAAGATCTGGTGGCGTATCGCCACAAGCACGAGCGTAAAGCCAGCTAATCCCGCAGACGTCTCTTTCTGCCTGAAATGCCAGTCATCGACTGGCATTTTTTATATTCAAATTTCCTGATGATCATCATCATGCTTATCTGAGTTTCTCTACTGTGAAAAGGGCGTAAGGTAGCACTATTACATCTTGTCACACTGAGGATCACATCATGTCCCGTATGCCCGCGTTGTTTTTAGGTCACGGCAGCCCGATGAACGTGCTGGAAGACAATATTTATACCCGTGCCTGGGCCGAGCTGGGCCGGACGCTGCCGCGCCCGAAAGCGATAGTGGTCGTGTCGGCTCACTGGTTTACCCGTGGAACCGGCGTCACGGCGATGGAAACACCGAAGACCATTCACGATTTCGGCGGCTTCCCGCAGGCGCTGTACGACACCCATTACCCGGCACCGGGATCGCCGGCGCTGGCGCAGCAGCTGGTGGAACTGCTGGCACCCGTGCCGGTGGCGCTGGACAAAGAAGCCTGGGGTTTTGACCACGGCTCCTGGGGCGTGCTGATCAAAATGTATCCCGATGCTGATATTCCGATGGTGCAACTGAGTATCGACAGTACCAAACCGGCGGCCTGGCATTTTGAGATGGGCCGTAAGCTGGCGTCCCTGCGCGACGAGGGGATTATGCTGGTGGCCAGCGGTAACGTGGTGCATAACCTGCGTACCGCACGCTGGCATGGCGATAGCTCGCCGTATCCGTGGGCGACATCGTTCAATGAGTTTGTGAAGGACAACCTCAGCTGGCAGGGACCGGTAGATCAGCATCCGCTGGTGAACTATCTTGACCATGAGGGCGGCTCGCTCTCTAACCCGACGCCGGATCACTTCCTGCCGCTGCTCTATATGCTGGGCGCGTGGGATGGCGAAGAGCCGATAACCATTCCGGTTGACGGGCTTGAGATGGGCTCCCTGAGCATGCTGTCGGTGCTGATTGGCTAAAACAGAAATGGCGCGTAATGCGCCATTTTTGCGTCTGCAGAACTTTGTGAAAATAAAAAAACTAAGAGACAGATCGCAAAAAAAAGCCACTGAAATGACGTTTTTTTTAAAATAAAAAGAGCTTCGCTGCAAAAATGAAACGCTGTGCTGGAACTGCGCGTTTTTTGTGAAGGTTATCATCGCAATAATTCCCCTGACTGACTACTCTTCTTCTTGATTCTATTCTGAACGCACTCTTTTAGCCCTATCTGGTGTTACACCCCGGGCGGTCTGCCCGTGGTCACTGTTATTCCGAAAAATTAAAACCTCTGGAGAAACAGAAAGATGAAGTCTGCGAAAACACTGCTCAACGTTTGTATTAGCTCTGCATTGCTGTTTATCTCTCATACCACCATGGCCCAAACTTTCCGTGCCGCCGACGTTCACCCGGCGGATTATCCCAACGTCGTCGCGGTTCAGCATATGGGGGAAAAACTCAGCGCAGCTACCGATGGTCGTCTGGAGATTAAAACGTTTCCCGGCGGTGTCTTAGGCGATGAAAAACAGGTCATTGAACAGGCACAGATTGGCGCTATTGATATTATCCGTGTATCAATGACGCCGGTTGCCGCTATTCTGCCGGAAATCAACGTCTTTACGCTGCCCTATATTTTCCGTGATGAAGATCATATGCACAAAGTGCTCGACGGCATGATTGGCAAGGAGATCGGCGATCGCCTTTCGGCCAGCAGCAAATCGCGTCTGATTTTCCTCGGCTGGATGGATGCGGGCACCCGCAACCTGATCACCAAGGCCCCGGTGACCAAAGCGGAAGATTTAAAAGGCATGAAGATCCGCGTGCAGGGCAGCCCGATTGCGCTGGATACCCTGAAGGCGATGGGGGCGAACTCGGTGGCGATGGGCGTGAGCGAGGTGTTTAGCGGCATGCAAACCGGGGTCATCGACGGCACTGAGAATAACCCGCCGACCTTTGTTGCCCATAACTACCTGCCGGTGGTGAAGAACTACACCTGGAGCAAACACTTCATTATTCCCGAGCTGTTTTTATTCTCCAAAGCCAAATGGGATAAGCTGAAAAAAGAGGACCAGGAATTAATTCTCAAGCTGGCGAAAGAAGCCCAGGCCGAGCAGCGTGAATTGTGGAAAGCCTACAATGATAAATCACTGGAAGCGATGAAAGCCGGTGGCGTTCAGTTCCATGAAATGGATACCGCGCCTTTCTATCAGGCCACCCAGTCCGTTCGTGACAAGTATGGTAAAGATCACCAGGATCTGATTAACCGTATTCAGGAAGTGAAATAACACCAGAGCGGGCAGCAATAGCTGCCCGTTTTCCTGTCGCTCTTTTTCCGTTTGCGAAAATATATTATTACCGGGGCAAATTGTATGGGTGAGCGTTATTCATTATTGATGGATATTCTGTATCGAATATCCATGTGGATTGCCGGCCTGGCGCTATTGGTCATGGTGGCGGTGATCCCGGTGGGGATCTTTGCGCGCTATGTCATGAACAGCGCACTCTCCTGGCCGGAGCCGGTGGCGATTATCTGCATGGTGACTTTTACCTTTATTGGGGCGGCGGTGAGCTATCGCGCCGGTTCGCATATTGCGGTCAGCATGGTGGTCGATCGGCTGGGAGAAAACGCCCGCAGGCTGTGCATGATTCTGGCGGACCTGATGCTGATGGCTATCAGCGTGTTTATCTTCTGGTACGGCGCTGCACTCTGTGCCGAGCTGTGGGAACAGCCGGTGGCTGAGTTCCCGGTCTTTACCGCAGGTGAAAGCTATCTGCCGTTACCGATCGGTTCTGCGATAACCATCCTGTTTATTCTTGAGAAAATTCTGTGCGGATCGCAGCACCATCGTCCGGTGGTTATGCTGGGCTCGTCGAGTTAACCGCCGGACCCCCGGTAAGGAAAGTCTATGGATGCATTTATTCTGGTCTTTACGCTCGGCATTATGCTGGCGATTGGGGTGCCGGTTGCCTATGCCGTTGGCATCAGTGCGATTATTGGCGCCTGGTATATTGATATCCCGCTGGAAGCGGTCATGATCCAGCTGACCAACGGCGTAAACAAGTTCTCGCTGTTGGCGATCCCGTTCTTTATCCTGGCAGGGGCCATTATGGCCGAAGGAGGGATTGCCCGTCGGCTGGTCAACTTTGCCTATATCTTTGTCGGCTTTATTCGCGGCGGCCTGTCGCTGGTGAATATCGTCGCCTCGACCTTTTTCGGCGCGATCTCCGGTTCGTCGGTGGCGGATACCGCCTCTATCGGCTCTGTGATGATCCCGGAGATGGACAAAAAAGGCTATCCGCGTGACTTCGCTGCGGCGGTGACGGCCAGCGGATCGGTACAGGCTATCCTGACGCCGCCCAGCCATAACTCGGTGATCTACTCTCTGGCGACCGGCGGTACGGTGTCGATTGCCGCGCTGTTTATCGCCGGTATCCTGCCGGGGCTGCTGCTGAGTATGACCCTGATGGTGATGTGCGTGCTGTTTGCCCATAAGCGCGGCTATCCGAAGGGTGAGCGGGTCCCGTTCCGTCAGGCGCTGAAGATTTTTGTCGACACCCTTTGGGGCCTGATGACCGTGGTGATCATCATGGGCGGGATCCTGTCCGGTATTTTCACCGCCACTGAATCCGCGGCGATCGCCTGTCTGTGGGCCTTTTTCGTCACTATGTTTATCTACCGTGACTACAAATGGTCCGAGCTGCCGAAGCTGATGTACCGCACCGTGAAGACGGTGACCATCGTGATGATCCTGATTGGTTTTGCCGCTGCGTTTGGCGCGATCATGACCTATATGCAGCTGCCGATGCGGATCACCGAAGCCTTTACCAGCATCAGCGATAACAAGTATGTGATCCTGATGTGCATTAACATCATGCTGCTGCTGATCGGGACGTTGATGGATATGGCCCCGCTGATCCTGATCCTGACGCCGGTGCTGCTGCCGGTGACCAACAGCCTGGGGATCGATCCGGTCCATTTCGGGATGATCATGCTGGTGAACCTCGGTATCGGGCTGATCACGCCGCCGGTAGGATCGGTATTGTTTGTCGCCAGTGCGGTGAGTAAGCAGACCATTGAACAGGTGGTGAAAGCGATGCTGCCGTTCTATGCCATCCTCTTCTTTGTCCTGATGCTGGTGACCTATATCCCGGCGATCTCGCTATTCCTGCCTACGTTTTTCGGTGTGATGTAGCCATAAAAAAACCCGGCCTTAAAAAGCCGGGTTTTTCTTTTGCGCTCAGCGCCGCTTACTCAACAAAAATATGCGGATAGAAGCGGGAGAGATCCTGGGTAATCAGGGCGCGATCCTCGCGGATGCCAATTCCCGCAGGCTGGTCGTTAATTAGCCAGCTGCCGATCAGCATATAGCTGTCGCCAAACTTTGGCAGCGGGCAGAACTGCTGGACGATCATCCCTTCTTCACCGTAGGGACCTTCCACCTGCTCGATGGTTTTGCCGTTTTCGACGATCGAGACGTTAGCGCCTTCGCGAGAGAAGATCGGCTTGATAACGAACTTATCCATCGCGGGATACGCATCGTCAGCAAAGTAAGCCGGGAGCAGATTCGGGTGGTCAGGGAACATTTCCCACAGCAGCGGCAGCAGCGCTTTATTGGAGATAATGCTTTTCCACGCCGGCTCCAGCCAGCGAACGCCAGCGTCTTCTAGCTTGGTGGAGAAGATCTCGCGTAGCATATACTCCCACGGGTAGAGCTTGAACAGATTGCCGATCACCTGGTCCTGCAGATCGGTAAACTGACCTTTCTCACCGAGGCCGATGTCCTCAATATAGAGAAACTCGGTGGCGACGCCCGCTTCAGCCGCGCAGTCCTGCAGATACTGTACGGTACCGCGATCTTCGACGGTGTCGCGACAGCAGGTCAGATGCAGCAGCTGGAAACCGTGGGATTCACGCAGCGCGGCAAAGCGCTCGATCAGCTTTTCCTGCAGGCTGTTGAACTGATCGCTGTTCTCCGGCAGGTTACCGGCGTTGAGCTGATCTTCAAGCCACAGCCACTGGAAAAAAGCGGCTTCATACAGGGACGTGGGCGTATCGGCGTTGTTCTCAAGCAGCTTAGGTTCACCCGTGCCGTCCCACGCCAGATCCAGACGCGAGTAGAGCGACGGCTGATGGGTTTGCCACGACTGGCGGACAAAGCTCCAGGTGTGCTTTGGAATGCGGAATTTGGCCATCAGCTCATCGCTGGCGACCACTTTTTCCACGACCTTCAGGCACATCTGATGCAGTTCAGCGGTGACCTCTTCCAGCTTGTCGACCTGGGCGAGGCTCAGCTTATAGTAGGCCTCTTCGCACCAGTAGGGTTCGCCGTACATGGTGTGAAAATTAAAGCCGAACTCGGTGGCTTTTTCACGCCAGCCCGGACGCTCGGTAATGCTGATTCTTTCCATGCCGATCAGCCACCCATTGAGCGGGAGGTGCTGCCGGTCGCGCTACGCTGCATCGTGGTTTGCTTCGCCACGGACTCGCCAAAGCCGCCACGGGTAATGGTGGAGGTGGTGGCCGGTTTCGGTGCCATCGCCGTTTTCGGAACCGTGGTGGTACGGCCTGGCTGTGCGGCACCGTAGCTCTTACCTGCGGCGTCGGTATACTGACCGTAGGCCGGGCTTGCCGGGTTGCGCGAGCTGAACAGCGGCTGATGCTGCGCGCCGCCGCTCATCATGCGGCCCATCATATAGCCCGCCATCAACGGCATCCAGAAGCTGCCGCTGGACTGCGTCTGTGCCTGATTCTCCGGCACCATACCGGCCTGAGCCGGAGTCTGCTGGCACTGGCCTTCGCCGAATTCGGCCACGCAGTCTTCACGGGAGGCGTATTTCGGCGCGGTGCGCTCGGCTTCTTTCAGCGCGTTGTTATAGGTGGTGGTACATTCCGCGCTTTTGCCCGGATTCGCCGTCGAACAGTCGTCGGCGTTCTGATACATCGACACCGTTTCGTCGCTTTGCTCACAGCCAGCCAGCATAATCACCGCCGTAACGGCCAGGGCAACCGGCGTCAGATGACGGGCGCTCCAGCTCTTACGAAACGTGGCCTGATGAATGTTTTTTGTCCGTTTCATTATTGTCTTCCTGGACCCAGTGGTAGTGCGTGAAAAATTGCGTTAAGGATAGAGGATGAGTGGCTGAAAATGAAGCAGGGACGGGCGTTGCAGGCGGGTCTTTACGTTGCCTTACGTAAAAACGGGGGCTGATGCCCCCGTTTGCGATACGAAATGACTTATTTCTGTTGTGCGGTTTCCGGCGCGATGCTGTCCGGCGCGGTGGTGACCGCTTTACCCAGGGTGTTATTCAGCGCGACCAGATCCTGCTCGTTAAGCGTACCGAGTGCGGATTTGATGTTCAGCTGATTAATCAGGTAGTTGTAACGCGCGCTTGAGAGCTGCTGCTTGGCGTTAAACAGGGTAGTGGTGGCATCCAGCACGTCAACGATGGTACGCGTACCCACAGAGTAGCCGGCTTCCATGGCATCCAGCGAGCTTTGCGCGGAAACCACGGCCTGTTTGTAAGCGTTAACGCTGCTGATGGAAGCGTTGATATTGTTAAACGAAGAACGCACGGTCTGTACTACGTTGCGGTGTGCGCTTTCCAGCTGCTCGCTGGCGCCAACGAAGCCATACTGCGCCTGTTTCACCTGCGAGTTAACCATCCCACCCTGATACAGCGGCAGTGAGAAGCTCAGACCAATTTTGCTCTGACCAATGTTGCTGTCGTCGTACTGTGCGCTGTTACGCGTTTTATAGCCGCTGTTGGAGCTGTCGGTAACGGACGTCGAAGCCGTCAGGCCCAGCGTCGGCAGATGGCCGTCCTGCGCCTGGCGGATTTGCTCGCGCGCCAGATCCTGGCTCAGGCGGGCCTGAAGCAGGGACAGGTTGCGGCTTTCCGCCTCTTTCAGCAGGGTATTCACCGCCTGCGGCTTATCGGTTTTAAAGCTGTCCACGTTCAGAGAGGCCAGCGCCGGGTAGTAGTTACCGGTGACCTGACGCAGGCTTTCCACCGCGTTGTCCAGGTTGTTGCGGGCGGTGACTTCATTCGCCAGCACGGTGTCATACTGTGAGCGGGCGTTCTGTACGTCGGTGATGGCAACCAGACCCACGTTAAAACGCTGGGTGGTCTGGTCCAGCTGGCGGTAGATAGCCTGTTTCTGCGCTTCGGTGTAGGAGAGCGAGTCGATAGCGCTCAGTACGTTGAAGTAGGCGGTCGCGGTGTTCAGGATCAGCGTTTGCTGATCGGTCTGGAAGGTGACATCCTGAATACCGGCGTTCTTTTCCTGCAGGCTCAGCGCACGCCATTTAGACATATCAAAAATGGTCTGCGTCAGCTGCAGTGAACCGCTGGTGGAGGTGCCATTAATCCCGCTCTGATCGCGGTAGCCACGTGTATAGCCGTAGTCAGCGCCCAATCCAAGCTGCGGGAGCAGCGGGCTACGTGCTTCATTAATTTTTTCGAAGGCAGAATCACGGTCAGCCGCTGATTTACGCAAATCCGGGTTGCTTAAACGTGCCTGCTGATAAACCTGTAACAGGTTTTCTGCCTGACTCATCGCGCTGAAGCCCGTCAGGCTCAGGCCGATAAGAATGGGGAGCAATTTCTTCATTTGCATTCCTTGTGTGAAGCATCGTAGCGCTGAACAAAATAGAAAAATAATCGCCGATTCTACCAGAGTCTGCCACTGTGATAGCTTTGCGTAATGTGCCATCTGGCACTAATTTGCACAAATGTACCACACCCGTGGTTAAAGCCTATGTAAACCGAATTTAAAACCACAATTTCATCACAGTTAACAGGACATAACGATGAGCCAGCCTCGTGAACAGGCCGTTACTTTCGCTAAAAATGATGTAGAAATTATTGCACGTGAAACGCTTTATCGCGGTTTTTTTTCGCTCGATTTGTATCGTTTTCGCCACCGCCTTTTCAACGGCGAAATGAGCGGTGAGGTCCGACGTGAAATTTTTGAGCGCGGGCATGCCGCAGTCTTGCTACCCTTTGACCCTGTGCGCGATGAAGTGGTACTGGTCGAGCAAATTCGCATCGCGGCTTATGACACCAGCGATAGCCCGTGGCTACTGGAACTGGTCGCCGGTATGATCGAAGAGGGCGAAACGGTCGAAGAGGTTGCCCGCCGGGAAGCCGTAGAGGAAGCCGGGCTGGTCGTCGGGCGGGTGAAGAAATTTATGAGCTATCTGGCAAGCCCCGGTGGCACCAGCGAGCGCTTATCCCTGCTGGTGGGGGAAGTGGATGCGACAACGGCCCAGGGGATACACGGCCTGGCGGATGAAAATGAGGATATCCGCGTTCATGTGGTAAGCCGGGAGCAGGCCTACCAGTGGGTTGAAGAGGGGAAAATCGACAACGCGGCCTCTGTCATCGCTTTGCAATGGCTGCAGCTGCATTATCTGGAATTACGAAACGAGTGGAAAAAATGAAGCGTTATACACCTGACTTCCCTGAAATGATGCGCCTGTGCGAAACCAACTTCGCGCAGTTACGCCGCCTGCTGCCGCAAAACGATGCGCCAGGTGAAACGGTGAGCTATCAGGTGAGCAATGCCCAATACCGGTTAACGATTACAGAATCGACCCGCTACACTACGCTGGTCGAGATTGAACAAACCGTCCCGGCAGTCAGCTACTGGAGCCTGCCGTCAATGACGGTGCGGCTTTACCACGATGCGATGGTTGCCGAAGTGTGTTCAAGTCAGCAGATCTTTCGCTTTAAAGCGCGTTATGATTATCCTAATAAAAAGTTGCATCAACGCGACGAAAAGCATCAAATTAACCAGTTTCTGGCTGACTGGTTACGATACTGTTTAGCACATGGAGCGATGGCGATTCCGGTTTGTTAGCGTAGTGGAACCTAAGGACACCATTTGGAAAGCCTGTTAAACCTTCCTCTGGCCGGTGGGGCCAGGGTCAGGATACTGCAAATTACTGATACTCACCTGTTTGCTCAAAAGCACGAAACGCTGTTGGGTGTGAATACCTGGGAAAGCTATCAGGCCGTACTGGCGGCCATCCATGCTCAACAGCGTGATTGCGATTTAATTGTGGCGACGGGTGATTTAGCGCAGGACCATTCCGCCGAGGCCTATCAGCATTTCGCTGAAAGCATCGCGGCTTTTGCCATGCCCTGCGTCTGGCTGCCGGGCAATCATGACTTCCAGCCAGCGATGTATAGCGCCCTGCAGGAAGCGGGAATTTCGTCAGCGAAGCGCGTGTTTATTGGCGACCACTGGCAGATCCTGTTGCTTGATAGCCAGGTCTTCGGCGTGCCCTACGGCGAACTCAGCGACTATCAGCTGGAGTGGCTGGAGCGCAAGCTGGCCGATGCGCCTGAGCGTAATACGCTGTTGCTGCTGCACCATCACCCTCTGCCGTCAGGCTGTAGCTGGCTGGATCAACACAGCCTGCGCAACGGCGCGGCGCTGGATACCGTGTTGGCGCGCTATCCCCGCGTCAGGCATATGCTCTGTGGCCACATTCATCAGGAACTGGATCTCGACTGGAACGGGCGACGGATGATGGCGACGCCATCGACCTGCGTACAGTTCAAACCGCACTGTGCCAACTTTACGCTGGATACCATCGCACCCGGCTGGCGCTGGCTGGAACTGCATGACGACGGCACCGTGACCACCGAAGTCTGCCGTCTGCAAAGTACGCAGTTCAGCCCGGATACCGCTTCAGAAGGCTACTGATGTCAACGCTTCTCTACCTGCACGGTTTTAACAGCTCTCCGCGCTCCGCTAAGGCCACTCAGTTCAGGCAGTGGCTGGCGACGCACTATCCGGAGATTGAGATGGTGGTGCCGCAGCTGCCCGCATTCCCCGCCGAGGCGGCGGAGCTGCTTGAGTCGCTGGTGCTTGAACGAGGCGGCGTGCCGATGGGCATTGTCGGCTCCTCCCTTGGCGGGTATTACGCCACCTGGCTCTCCCAGTGCTTTACGTTGCCTGCGGTGGTGGTGAACCCGGCGGTGCGACCCTTTGAGCTGCTGGTGAACTATCTTGGTCAGAACGAGAATCCCTACACAGGGCAACAATATGTGCTAGAGTCTCGCCATATTTACGATCTCAAAGTCATGCAGATCGACCCGCTGGACGCGCCAGACCTGCTCTGGCTGCTGCAACAGACGGGAGATGAAGTGCTCGACTACCGCCAGGCAGTGGCGTATTACGCCTCCTGCCGCCAGACCATTGAGCAGGGTGGTAATCACGCTTTTGTGGGTTTTGACGATCATTTCACACAGATTATCGATTTTCTCGGTCTGCGCTGAGCCGCCCGGGAAACGATGCGTTCACATTCTACGAAAACACCATGACGCAATCTTATAACGCAGATGCCATTGAGGTACTGACCGGGCTTGAGCCAGTGCGCCGTCGTCCGGGGATGTATACCGACACGACTCGCCCGAACCACCTTGGTCAGGAAGTTATCGATAACAGCGTGGATGAAGCGCTCGCCGGCCACGCTAAACGCGTGGAGGTGATCCTGCACGCGGACCAGTCGCTGGAAGTGATCGACGATGGCCGTGGGATGCCGGTGGATATACATCCGGAAGAGGGCGTGCCTGCGGTTGAGCTGATCCTCTGTCGCCTGCATGCTGGCGGTAAGTTCTCCAACAAGAACTATCAGTTCTCCGGTGGTCTGCACGGGGTCGGGATTTCCGTGGTCAATGCCCTGTCGAAGCGTGTTGAAGTGACCGTGCGTCGTGACGCTCAGATCTACAGCATCGCGTTTGAAAACGGCGACAAGGTTCAGGATCTGGAAGTGATCGGCACCTGCGGCAAGCGCAATACCGGTACCAGCGTCCATTTCTGGCCGGATGAAAGCTTCTTCGACAGCCCGCGTTTCTCCGTTTCCCGCCTGTCTCACCTGCTGAAAGCGAAAGCGGTGCTCTGCCCTGGCGTAGAGATAGTCTTTAAAGATCACGTTAACAGCACCGAACAGACCTGGCGCTACGAGAATGGTCTGAGCGACTACCTGAGCGAAGCGGTCAACGGGCTGCCTCTGCTGCCGGAAAAGCCGTTTATCGGCAATTTCGACGGTGAGACCGAAGCGGTGGACTGGGCGCTGCTGTGGCTGCCGGAAGGCGGTGAGCTGCTGACGGAAAGCTACGTTAACCTGATCCCGACCATGCAGGGCGGCACCCACGTTAACGGCCTGCGTCAGGGCCTGCTGGACGCCATGCGTGAGTTCTGCGAATACCGCAATATCCTGCCGCGTGGGGTGAAACTCTCCGCCGAAGATATCTGGGATCGCTGTGCTTACGTGCTGTCGGTGAAAATGCAGGATCCGCAGTTTGCCGGTCAGACCAAAGAGCGTCTCTCCTCGCGTCAGTGCGCGGCCTTTGTGTCCGGCGTGGTGAAAGATGCCTTTAGCCTGTGGCTGAACCAGAACGTTCAGGCCGCAGAAATGCTGGCGGAGTTGGCGATCTCCAGCGCCCAGCGTCGTCTACGTGCGGCGAAAAAAGTGGTGCGTAAAAAGCTGACCAGCGGCCCTGCGCTGCCCGGTAAGCTGGCGGACTGTACCGCGCAGGACCTAAGCCGTACCGAACTCTTCCTCGTGGAAGGGGACTCGGCGGGCGGCTCTGCCAAACAGGCTCGTGACCGTGAATACCAGGCGATCATGCCGCTCAAGGGTAAGATCCTGAATACCTGGGAAGTCTCGTCCGACGAAGTGCTGGCCTCGCAGGAAGTCCACGATATCTCCGTTGCTATCGGTATCGATCCGGACAGCGACGATCTGAGCCAGCTGCGCTACGGCAAAATCTGTATCCTCGCGGATGCCGACTCCGATGGTCTGCATATCGCCACGCTGTTGTGTGCGCTCTTTGTGAAGCATTTCCGTACGCTGGTGAAACACGGCCACGTCCACGTGGCGCTGCCGCCGCTGTACCGTATCGACCTCGGCAAAGAGGTCTATTACGCGCTGACCGAAGAAGAGAAAGCCGGCGTGCTGGAACAGCTGAAGCGTAAAAAGGGCAAGCCTAACGTTCAGCGCTTTAAAGGGCTGGGTGAAATGAACCCGCTCCAGCTGCGCGAAACCACTCTTGATCCAAACACCCGTCGTCTGGTGCAGTTGACCATCAGCGACGAGGACGATCAGCGCACCAACGCGATGATGGATATGCTGCTGGCCAAGAAGCGTTCGGAAGACCGCCGCAACTGGCTGCAGGAGAAAGGCGATATGGCGGATCTGGAATCCTGATAGCCTGTTGCTGAAAAAACGGAGCGCCTGGTGCGCTCCGTTTTTTTTGGGTGTGGGTTAAAACATAAGCCGCCAGGGCTGTAATACTGTGGCCAGCGAAGGCAAGCCTGCACGCTGTAAACATGCTAGATACTCATTGGCCCCGAACGGGGGTTTATTGAGAGAAACACGAGCATTTCTGGCCGCTCTCAGTACCAGCGCGTTATTGAGGTCGAAGAGATCGCAAATAAACGTATCCGGGCTCAGTGCTTCAATGCCAAATACAGCCAGACGTTCTGCCGGAAAGTCTTTCAGGTTCGCCGTAACAATGGTTTCGGCTCCGGAGCGTATGGCCGCTGCCAGTACGTGCCTGTCATCGGGATCGGGCAAACGGAGTCCTTCGATAAGATCCTCATAGCCAACGATCCTGGCATCAGGCAAAGCCTGATTCATCAGGGTTTCCGTTCGCCTTAGCTGCTCAGCACAGATTTGAGGGCGGTGGATAAGCAGATTTCGCTGCCATTCCTGCTGAATACGGTCGGTCCATTTCGGCTGATATAACCCCGTTAGCCCCAGATGCATCAGCAGGTCCCGCAGCAGCGACGGATAAAGCACACAGGCATCAAGTACCGTGGGCCACGGGGGATGCAGCATCAGTAAAGCCCGAGTTCCTGGCCCTGGTCCGTCAGCGCCTGCATGGCCTGCATACTGTCACGATCGCGCTGCTCTTTGTAGTGCATAAGATCAGCGAAAAGTACCCGGCGATGGCGGCCGGTCCGATGGAAAGGCAGATTGCCCTCCTCGAGCAGCTTGACCAGATGAGGGCGAGAAACGTTCAGCATATTGGCAGCCTCCTGCGTTGTCAGTTCAGCATGCACCGGAACAACCTGTACGGCATTTCCTGCCGCCAGCTCTCCGAGGACGTTGACCAGAAGCTTTAGTGCCGAAGTGGGCAGTTCAATCTGATGGGCAATGTCGTTTGCATCCTGAATCGTGATTTTCTGGGTTTCCAGGTGCGTGGACAGCCAGGTAGCAAGCTCTTTTTGCCCACGCGTGGCGGCCTCTATTTCCTTTTTTGCCGGGAGACTGAGACCGTTAAGCTGCGAGTGTGTCATGGTGTTCCTCCCATTGAGAGTATGAAAAAATTAATTTGCGATAAGTGTTCAGGAAAACATAGGGATGATGATGTAACAAACATCGCTGAATGCGAGCTGTTTTGTTTTCCTTGCCAGGCTGCAGTGTTCTAAGAGAAGATTAAACGAAATAAACGAAATTCGCAATAAACGAAACGCCCACTATTTCCCCATTGATTTCTTCCGGTACTGCAGCGGCGTTTCACCAATCCCCTTTTTAAACGCGCTAATAAAATAGGTCACATCGGAAAACCCCACTTCAGCGGCTATCTCGCGGATGCTGGTCTCGCTGTGCAGCAGCGTTTCGCAGGCTTTGCGCAGGCGAAGGGTGTTGAGGTAGTGATGGATATGCTCGCCGGTCTCAAAATGGAAGCGGCGCGAGACATAGCTACGGGATTTACCGATATCCCGGGATAGCGCATCAAGACTGAATTTCTGCCGGTAGTTTTCTTCCAGCCAGAACATCACTTCGCTGGCGATGCCGCCGTCACTTTCCGGAAGGTGTTGCTGCTCCTGGGGCAGCAGGCTCAGTAACGTCAGCAGCAGGCTGGCGACGTTTTCCGTATTCAGCGCCGCCAGCTGTGCGTAGCGGCTAAACAGATGGTCGATATGCGTGTGGCAGTCGGCCATATCGGCCACGAAAGCCGGGCCGCCACGGGCGGTAAGGGTCTGAAGACGTCTCTGATTCTGCGGGAAGTCGCGCAGGGTTTTCAGCACCGCATGATGGTCGACGTGGATAATCGTCCGCCGGTAGCTGTCCTGCACCTTCTCATCCACCATCACCTTGTGCAGCGTAAAGGACGGGAAAAAGAACAGTCGCCCCGGCCGCATGGTGTACTGGCGATTATCGACGATCACCACGCCGTAACCCTCTTCGACATAGAGCACCTCCAGGCACTGATGCCAGTGGTGATAGCGCACCGTATTGGCGTACAGCCGACTAAAGGAGACGATGGCGTTATTAAGCGCGATCGGCTCCAGACGATCCGCCTGCCAGTGGGTTTTCACAGGACAATATTTCTCAATTTATAGCGGTTAAATTCCATTTATAAACCACCTTTTTAAATTTCCACAACTGGCGGTTTGGGCAAATTCTCCCGGTGTGACTGAGATAACATTTCTGTCATCCGGCGATTCACTATCCTTAGTCCCACGTTAACAGGCGGGTAAAAGGATGCGGGTGACCAGAGTGGAAACATCAAAAATATTGTCTTCGCGGGATGATGTTGTCGCGGCGCTGACGGAGATGCTGGCGGCGCTGGATAAGCAGTTTCCGGCGGGAAAATCCGGTTTTCCTCTGGGCCAGACCTGTGCCCACTACAGCGTTGAAATCGCCAATATGGAAGGGCTTTCCCGTGCGCTGTGGGGTGTGTTCCCGCTGCTGGCGGGCGGCGAAGAGGTGCCTGTCTTTGATAAATACCGCGAGGCTATTCGTCAGGGCACCGATCCCGACAGCGAAGGCTACTGGGGCGAAACCGGGCCGTACGATCAGCGGCTGGTGGAAATGGCCGCCTACGGCCTGGGCCTGTCGCTGCTGGGTGAGCGCTTTAACGAGATGTTTGATGCGCAGACCCTGCACAACCTGCACCGCTGGCTGGACCAAATCACCGACGCGCAGATGCCCGACAGCAACTGGAACTATTTCGCCATTATGGTCCAGCTCGGTTTTAAACGCGCCGGGCTGCCCTGGGATAAAGCGGCGGTAGAGCGTCGTTTTGCCATGATGGAAGCTTACTACCTGGGCGACGGCTGGTATTCCGACGGTCCCGGGCGGCCGAAAGATTATTACATCCCGATGGCCTTCCACTTCTACGGCCTGATTTATGCCACGCTCAATCAGGATGACGACCCGCAGCGCTGCGCCGTTTTGCGCGAACGCGCTCAGTAATTTGCCGCCGATTTTATCTGGATGTCGGCAGCAGACGGCGCATCGGTGCCGTTTGGCCGCAGCCTGACCTACCGCTTTGCGATGGTCGCTTTCTGGAGTGCGGCAGTCTTTGCCGGGCTGGATGTGCTGTCGCCTGGCATCATCAAAGGCGTGATCCTGCGCCATCTGCGCTGGTGGCTGAAGCAGCCCATCTTCGATCGCGACGGGATTCTGACGCTCGGCTTTGCGTATCCGAACCTGGCGATGTGCGAGGACTATAACTCGCCGGGATCGCCCTACTGGGCGCTGAAGGTCTTTCTGATCCTGGCCCTGCCTGCGGATCATCCGTTCTGGCAGGCCGAAGAGCTGCCGCTTCCCGCGATGGACGGTAGTCGGGCAATCCCACATGCCGGACAGATCCTTATCCACAGTGCAGGATCGCAGCATGTCACTATGCTGACATCCGGCCAGCGGGAGCTGAATAACTACGTTAATACCGACGCCAAATACACCAAATTTGCCTACTCCAGCCGGTTCGGCTTCACCATCGAGCGCGGTCGCTACGGCATTAAACACGCCGCCTGTGACTCGATGCTGCTGCTGGCGGATGGCGATGAGTACTACCGGGGACGGCGCGAGTGTGAAGCGGTGGAGGTGCATCAGGATCACATTCTCTCCCGCTGGTCGCCCTGGCACGATGTGCATATCACGACCTGGCTGATTGCCTGCGGCGAGTGGCATCTGCGGGTGCATAAGATCGACAGCGCACGCGTGCTGAAAACGGTGGAGGGCGGCTTTGCGGTACTGAAGGCGGATCACGATCCGCTGGGCGAGCGTGGCTGCCGGATTAACGCCAGTAACGGCACCAGCGCGATCCTCGATCTCTCCCCGCAGCCGCTCCGGCGGGCGGACAGCGTGGTGACGCCGCCCAACAGCAGCATTATGTTTGCCGGTTGCGTTTCGATCCCGCTACTGACGGGCGATATTCCCCGGGGTGAAAGCTGGCTGTGCTGCGCCGTGGCGGCCAGTGGACGCCCCGATAAACCCTGGTCTCTGCGACCGGATCTGACTATCGACGGTAACCGACTGACGATAACCGACCCGCTCAGCGGCAGGACGCTCACGCTCTCTGTTTAACCTCCGGGCCGTTAGCCGGACATCCCTTAACTGATATCTCTACAGGCTTTCGTCGAGGATAGTATGGAAAATACACCAACGAAAAACAGAACCGAGTATTACAAAATCAGTACCTTCATCTTTTTGTACTTCTTTACCTGGTCGGCAAGTATTGGTTTGCTGGCGATCTGGTTAGGACAAAAAGCGAATTTAAGCGGGACGGTAATCGGCACGGTCTTTGCGGTTAACGGTATCTTCTCGGTAATTCTTAAACCGATCTACGGCTACATTCTCGACAAAATAGGCATGAGCAAATACCTGCTCTATTTTGTGGTCGCCATGTCGGCACTGATGGCTCCGTTCTTTATTTATGTTTACCAGCCGCTGCTGATTTCCAACACCATGCTGGGGATTGTCGTCGGGGCGATCTATTTAAGCTTCGCGTGGTATGCCGGTGTTGCCGCCTGCGAATCCTATACCGACCGCTTTAGCCGCCTGAACGGCATGGAGTTCGGCCAGATCCGCATGTGGGGATCGCTGGGTTGGGCGGTGGCGTCATCGTTCTCCGGCCTGCTGTTTAACCTCTCTCCGGCCTATAACTTTATTCTCGGCAGCGTGGCGTCACTGGTGATGCTGGTGGTGCTGCTTAGCCTGAAAGTGAACGTTAACTCCGCCCATGCCGGTGAAGTGCTGGCCAAAGAAAAAATCGTTCCGGCGGACGTCTATGCGCTGCTGAAAAGTCGCAAATTCTGGGCATTCTGTCTGTACGTGGCGGGCGTAGCCTGGATGATGTTTATCGCCGAACAGCAGTTCTCGCGCTACTTCGTCACCTTCTTCGACGATATTCATCAGGGCAACGCCGTCTTTGGCTATCTGGGCACCGTGCAGTCGGCGATGGAATTCCTGATGTATATGGTGATCCCGCTGTTTGTGAATTATATCGGGGCCAAACGCGGTCTGTTAATTGTCGGGCTGGTGGTCGGTGCACGTCTGATTATTTCCGGGCTCGCCGATTCGCACCTGTTAATTTCCGTGCTGAAACCGCTCTACGGTCTGGAAATCTGTCTGCTGCTGGTCTCAGTCTTTAAATATATCGCCGAGCATTTCGACAAGCGTGTGAATGCCACCATGTATCTGCTGGGCTATCAGGCGATGCTCTACGTCGGCAACGTTGTGGTCTCCTCGCCTGCGGGCCTGCTGTATGACCGGATTGGCTTCGAGCATACCTATATCATTATGGGCTCCATCGCCCTGCTGTTTACCGTGATATCCGCCTTCACTCTTTCGGCCTGCCAGAGCAAATGGCGCCAGCGTGCGCCGCTGGATATTGCCGGAAGTCATACTGCACGTTAATGCGAATAACCGATTTGTTGCTGTCAAAAAAGGAACCGAAATATGTTAAAGCATATCGCTGAGGAGACCCTGCGCGACTTCCCTGGCACTCCGCATCATCCGCAGGCGCTGCGTGATGAGCTGGGCGCGGCGCGCAGTCATGTCCTTGCCCTGATAGGCCGTCATTTAGCGGAGTTCGGTGAGCGTTTCCCGGCAGAAACCTGCGTTAAAGGCTACTACCCGCTGACCGACAACGTCGAATGGACCACCAGCTTCTGGACCGGGCAGCTGTGGCTGGCGTGGGAGATGAGCGGTGATGCGACCTTCCGCGAGATGGCGGAAAAGCACGTGCGCTCCTTCGGGCTGCGTATCGCCGGACGTCAGGACACCAATACCCACGATCTTGGGTTCCTGTATACGCTCTCCTGCGTGGCGGGCTGGCGTCTGACCGGCAACCGCGATGCCCGTGGTTTTGCGTTGCAGGCGGCGGAAGCGCTGCTGGAGCGTTTCCATCCAAAGGCGCACATTATCCAGGCCTGGGGCGATTTGCAGGATCCTGAGCAGGCCGGAAGGATGATTATCGACTGCAATATGAACCTGCCGCTGCTCTACTGGGCCAGCGAACAGACCGGCGATCCGCGCTTTGCCAGTGCGGCGCAGGCCCACGTGATGCAGGCGGCAAAGTATCTGATCCGCGAAGATGCCTCGACCTTCCATACCTACTATATGGATGTGAAAACCGGCGAGCCGCGCTACGGCAACACCCAGCAAGGCTATGCGGACGACTCCTGCTGGTCGCGCGGTCAGGCGTGGGGGATTTACGGTTTCCTGCTGAGCTATATCTATACCGGCGATGCGAGCATGATTACCCTGTCGAAGCGGCTGGCGAACTACTTCCTTAACCGCCTGCCGGAGGATCACGTTTGTCACTGGGATCTGGCGCTGGTCGGCACCGATGCACTGCGTGACTCTTCCTCGGCGGCGATTGCCGCCTGTGGCCTGCTGGAGCTGGTGAAGCACCTACCGGTGACCGATCCGGACCGGGAACGCTATCAGCTCTGGGCGACGGAGATTGTGCTCTCCCTGTCGCGGCACTATGTCAGCGGGCTTGAGGAGGCGGGTAACGGCGTGCTGAAGCACTCGGTCTATCATCTCTCCAGCAACAAAGGCGTGGACGAGTGCAGCAGCTGGGGGGATTACTTCTACGTTGAAGCCCTGGCGCGCGTGAGCCAGAGCTGGAAGCTCTACTGGTAACAACACTGCTGCGGCCAGGCGAGAGCTGGCCGCGCGAGCAGAATGTTGCAGACCTCGCCGACGTAAGGCTGTGGGTGTCTTACATTACTTATCCGCGTCCCATATCTCAGCATAAGAATAGCCGGTCAGATCCTCCACCACGCGCCGGGTATGCGGATCCACATCACTTTTTTTTCCTCCTTGCTGCAGGCGGGCAATCTCATCCTTGATGACCTTATGGGTCTGCGGATTCAGGTTGAAGGAGCGGATGAGGTACAGCGAATACGCCAGGCAGATAAAGGGGATCACGATAAAGACGGTCATAATCGCTAACTGAGCGCTGTCGCTCTGTACGGACTGCGACTTGTCAAACCCGCCGAAGGCCAGAACCCAGCCAACGAGTGCGGAACCTACCGCCCCGGTAAGCTTACGGGTAAAGGTCTGGCAGGCGGCGAACGTCCCGGCGCGAAGCTTTGTCGACACCAGTGAGTCAACGTCGGGAACCAGCGGAATAACGTTCCAGACGGTGTATTCCATAGTCTGACGGCCCACCTGAAAGAGCGCGGTCAGCGCCAGGATGGTAGCAAAGGCGACGGCGTTCGAGAGCTGAATATTCAGGAGATAGAGTGCGGAGTAGTAAGCCAGCACGGCGATCATCATTGAAAATGCGACCGTCCAGAGCCACTTAGGCCCGAATTTATACATGCATAAGGTGGCGACGGGCACAACGAACAGGCCAATCAGCGACAGGGAAGATGCGGTCTGCGCCATCGCCTGCGACAGTCCGAGCATAAACGCGACGTAAAAGAAAAATGAGGTATTGAAACAGTCTTTGGCAAAATAGGAGACAAAATAGATGATACAGGTTCTGCGACAGGCTTTTGTGCGCATGACATTACGGTATTCATTTAACGCAGTGCGGTAATTACGTGTTTCTTCAACCCGGTTTTTTTTCTCGAAGTTCTCTACGTAGGTGGGCGAAAATTCCCAGGTCGTATACCAGGTAATCATGGTGCCAAGAAACAGGAAAATACCAAACACAATACCGGAAATAGTGTAGGCAGTTGCGCTATCGTTGCCCAGGACGGAGAGTAATATTGCAGGGAGCCCTGTGACCGCGAAAGTACCAAATGCGGAGATAAACATGCGGACCGAGCTCATTTTAACCCGCTCATTTGCTTTATCCGTCATTTCCGTCGCCAGCGTTTCATACGCGATGCTGTTAAATGACTGCGCGGTATCAAGCAGAAGTAAAACGATAAAATACCAGAGGTACGAACCGACATGAACGGTGAATAGCAGCGGGAAGCAGAGCAGGGTGACGATGGCACCGATAAGAAACAGGCTGTGGCGGCGGCCGAAGCGACGTCCGATTGCGGTGCGAAATAGCTGGTCGGATACGCCGCCGATAACGCCGCAGACGACCATATCAACGATCTTCAACGCGAAGAGCATCGTGCCAACCAGGCCAGCATTAAGCCCGGCATAAGTGGTCAGAAACAGCATCAGATATGAACCGACAAGGGTTCCCCATGCGGAGCCGTTAAGGTCATTCATTCCATAACCTAATGAGCGCAGCATTGTGATAGGCTGTTTTTTATATATGCGCATTTTTTCGTAATTAAGTATTCCCGCCATACAGGTATTCCCTTTGCTATTGCAAAGATTTAATCCTGAGGATGTCGGCAGTCTGGCTCAATTCCGTTATTTCACAATCTGATTGTGATATTTAACAAATGCGTATTAGCTCCCATAATCGTTGTGAGATATTTAATTGTTTCAGTGGCGTAATAGATTGCGGGAAATAAAAAAGCCAGCGACGCTGGCTTTTAATCGAACAGGTTTCTATCAATACTGGCTTAAACCCCGGATTCCAGAATACGGATCTGGGTTTCCAGGACGCTGCCTTTCACCGCCTCGCCCCACGCCTTCATATGCGGCGTTTGCAGATGCGCTTCAAGGTGCGCCACGCTTTCCCACTGCTCCACCATAATAATGGAGTCCGGGGCGGTGGTCTGGAAGCTCACGCCAGCGGCGTGATCCACCATCGGCGCGTAGCCGTGGCAGCCTGCTTCCTGCAGTACGGCAGGGATAATTTTCGCGAACTCATCCAGCACGGCCTGACGGTGGTGTTGGCCCGGACGGGTACGGATTTCAGCAATAATGGTCAACATGGTTAACTCCTTCTAATCACAGCCTCCCAGTTAAGCAAAAATTTCCGCCAGATGCTTGCGATATTCTGCGCTATAGCGTGGGACGTCCGGCATTTTCATCACATCGTTGGCGATAAAGGTCGGCAGCGCCTCCATCCCCAGGAACTGATTCGCCTTATGGAACGGCAGATAAACGCCGTCCACGCCCACGCCGTGGAAGAACTGCTCTTTGTCGGTGAATGCCTCCAGCGGGGCATTCCAGGTCAGGGAGAGCATATAGGTTTTGCCCTGGATCAGGCCGCCGGAGCCGTAATTTTTGCTGGCGTCGGAGCGGGTACGTCCGTCGCTGGCGTAAAGGGAACCGTGGCCTTCGGTAAACACGTCATCGATATATTTCTTCACGGTCCAGGGCGCGCCCATCCACCAGCCTGGCATTTGCCAGATAATGGTATCGGCCCACAGGAAATTCTGCACTTCTGCCGCGATGTCGTAGTCGGCATCGGCGCGGGTCACCCGGACATCATGCCCGACGTCGCGCAAAAAGCTTTCCGCGACCGCGGTCAGGGTGTCATTCAGCTGGCCGTTAGAGTGGGCGAACTTTTTCGCACCGTTAATAATCAGGATATTGCTCATGGGGGTCACTCCTCAAATCATTGCGTCTGGTCGCCATACTACGCCGCGCAGCGGAGCGATTAAATGAGCAAAATGTGCAAAGACTTTTGCTGTAAAAGCAATAATACGCTTACCAGCTCACCGTCACGCAGAAACCCCCTTCGGGATGATTCGTAAAGGCGACCGACATCTGATGCAGGGTCGCGATACGCTGAACAATCGACAAACCCAGACCGCTGCCGGTTTCATCCTGGCCCGGTGGGCGGTAGAAGCGCTCGCCGATACGCACCAGGGCATCGGCGCTGACGCCGGGACCGTTATCGCGCACGGTAAAGCGCTGCGGATAAAGCGTGATGTCGATGATGCTGCCTGACGGGCTATAGCGCACCGCGTTATCCAGTAGATTGCGTACCAGCAGGCTGAGTAGCAGCGGCTGTCCGGTACGGGCGACGCCGGAGGCCTGAATATCCAGACGCACGTCAATACCGGCCTGGCGGGCGTGGCTCCAGATATCCATCACCGCAGACTGCAGCAGATCGTCCAGCGGAATGCGCTGTACGTCGTCGAGATTTTCCAGCGAGTCCAGCCGGGAGAGCGTCAGGAGCTGATCCACCAGGCGGCTGGCGCGATCGATACCTTCGTGCAGTTGGGTAAGGGCTTTGTTGCGGGTGTCGGGATCGTCCGGCGAGAGCTGGGCCACTTCGGTTTGCACTTTCAGCGCGGCCAGCGGGCTGCGTAGCTCATGAGCGGCGTCGGAGGTGAAGCGCCGCTCCCGGCCCATCATGTCGCGGGTGCGGGCAAACAGCTGGTTCAGCGCGTCAACCAGCGGACGGACTTCGCCCGGTACGCCGCGTGCGTCCAGTTCATCGGTGGCGTCCGGCGAGCGCAGGCGCAGTGCCTGGGTCAGTTTTTTCAGCGGCCGCAGTTCGCGGCTAAGCAGAACGATCAGCAGCAGCAGCATCAGCGGCAGCGCTACCAGCCAGGGCATCAGCTGGGAGATAACAATGTCCCTCGCCATATCCTCACGGTATTCCCACTCCTGGCCGACGACAATGCGATGCTCGCCGTCGCGGGTGGTCAGCCACACAAAGCGCCACGGATCGTCGTCGCCGCGAAGATTGCCGTTGTCGAAACCGTCCCGGCGATAGTGATAAGGAATGTCGTCGCCGTTATCGCCGTCGTTAATCAGCATCTTACCGTCGCGGGTAAAGATAGCGAAGGCGAGGGCATCATCGTCGAGGTGGCCGTGCTTGAGCTTTTTGGCGGTGCGGATCTTCGGCTGCGTGGTGCGGATCTCATCGAGATTCATCACGCTCAGGCGCTTGGCGAACAGCATCTGCTGGGTATCGAACAGCTCATTAAGCTTATGGGTGGTTTGCTTCCAGGCTACCAGGCTGGCGCAGCTCCAGGCGATCAGCGCCAGCAGTAAGAAAAGGAGCGTCAGCCTGAGTCGCAGGCTAAGCCGCAGGCGGGAAATCAGTTTCATACATCACCTAAGGTGTAGCCAATCCCGTGAACGGTGCGGATAAAGTCGCTGCCCAGCTTGCGGCGCAGATGGTGAACGTGCACCTCGACCGCGTTACTGGAGACGTCGTCGTCCCAGGTATAAAGCTTTTCTTCAATCAGTTTACGCGGCAGCACGCGGCCCGCGTTGCGCATCAGCAGTTCCAGCAGGGCGAACTCTTTCGGTTTCAGCACCAGGGTTTCACCGTCGAGCGTGGCAACCAGATTGCCCGGGCTCAGGGTGACGCGACCGTGGCGCAGTTCGCTTTGGGCCTGGCCGTGGGCGCGACGGATCAGCGCCTCCAGCCGGGCGGCCACCTCGATCAGGGCAAAGGGTTTGCACAGATAGTCGTCGGCACCGAGGCGAAGCCCCTCTACGCGCTGGTTCAGGGCGTCGCGGGCGGTCAGGATCAGAACAGGTTCAGCATGGCGTTTTTCCCGCCACTCGCGCAGGATCTCCAGCCCGTCGATGCCCGGCAGCGTCAGGTCGAGGATCACCGCGTCATAGGGTGCGCTGTATAAGGCATTTTTCCCGGCGCTACCGTCGGTAAACCAGTCCGGGCTGAAGCCCATTTTGGCCAACCCGGTTTTCAGTCCGTCGCCAATCAGCTTATCGTCTTCGATCAGTAAAATGCGCATAGTACCGTCCTGGGTAAGTGCCTGCCTGGGGCCAGTAAACCCTCTCCGGGCGAGGCCTGTACAGAGAAAAATTATCTTTTTTTGATTTAAGAAGTCGTTAAGGACTGGGCGGTTTAATAGCGATGAAACGCATTTACAAGGAGAGATAGAGATGAAAAAAATCGCTGCAATGACCGCCATTCTGGCACTGTGCTCGGCCCCGGCTTTTGCTGCTAATCCTGGCGGTTTTTCCGGTCCGGCAACAACACAGACTCAGCAGACGCAAACCGGTGGTTTCCAGGGACCCAACGGCAGCAGCAGCACCGTTGCCAATGCGAAATCCCTGCGTGACGATACCTGGGTTACGCTGCGCGGCAATATCACCGAGCGTATCTCTGACGACCTGTACGTCTTTAAAGATGCTTCCGGCACCGTGAATGTCGATATCGACCACAAGCGCTGGAACGGGCAGACCGTGACCCCGCAGGATACGGTTGAAATTCAGGGTGAAGTCGATAAAGACTGGAACTCTGTCGAGATCGACGTGAAGCAGATCCGTAAAGTCAGTAACTGATCCCAAAAGGGCCGAATCATCGGCCCTTTTGCTTTTCCCGCCCCGCACGAAAGTTATTCGCCTCTCTGTGACTCCACGCTCTATATAAGGTAGTATCTGCGGCAATATTGCCTGCTGATATCCGTCACCTGTCGGGTATCGCCTGAGGCTTACAGTTGAGGAATCGTCAGTAATGAGCGATATGGCAGAGCGCCTCGCGCTACATGAGTTCACGGAAAACGCCTATTTAAACTACTCCATGTACGTCATCATGGACAGGGCACTGCCGTTTATCGGTGATGGCCTGAAGCCGGTACAGCGCCGCATTGTCTATGCCATGTCGGAGCTGGGGCTGAGCGCCAGCGCGAAGTTCAAAAAATCCGCCCGTACCGTCGGGGACGTTCTGGGTAAATACCATCCGCACGGCGACAGCGCCTGCTATGAAGCGATGGTGCTGATGGCCCAGCCGTTCTCCTATCGTTATCCGCTGGTCGACGGCCAGGGTAACTGGGGGGCGCCGGACGATCCGAAATCCTTCGCGGCGATGCGTTATACCGAATCTCGTCTGTCCAAATATGCCGAGCTGCTGCTGAGTGAACTGGGGCAGGGGACGGTAGAGTGGGTGCCAAACTTTGACGGCACCATGCTGGAGCCGAAAATGCTGCCGGCGCGCCTGCCGAACATTCTGCTTAACGGCACCACCGGGATCGCGGTCGGTATGGCCACCGATATTCCACCGCATAACCTGCGTGAAGTGGCGAAGGCGGCGATAACTCTGATTGAACAGCCGAAAACCACCCTCGACGAACTGCTGGATATTGTGCAGGGCCCGGACTATCCGACGGAAGCGGAGATCATCACGCCCCGCGCCGAGATCCGTAAGATCTACCAGAACGGACGCGGGTCGGTGCGTATGCGTGCGGTGTGGACCAAAGAAGACGGCGCGGTGGTGATCAGCGCCCTGCCGCACCAGGTGTCCGGCGCAAAAGTGCTGGAGCAGATCGCCAGCCAGATGCGCAATAAAAAGCTGCCGATGGTCGACGACCTGCGCGATGAGTCGGATCACGAAAACCCGACCCGTCTGGTGATTGTGCCGCGTTCTAACCGCGTCGATATGGATCAGGTGATGAATCACCTGTTTGCCACCACCGACCTGGAAAAGAGCTACCGCGTTAACTTGAATATGATCGGCCTCGACGGACGTCCGTCGGTGAAAAACCTGCTGGAGATCCTCAGCGAGTGGCTGGTCTTCCGCCGCGACACCGTGCGTCGTCGTCTGAGTTTCCGTCTGGAGAAAGTGCTGAAGCGCCTGCATATCCTTGAAGGTTTGCTGGTGGCGTTTCTCAATATCGACGAAGTCATCCATATCATCCGTACCGAAGATGAGCCGAAACCGGCGCTGATTGCCCGCTTTGGCATCAGCGAAACCCAGGCGGAAGCGATCCTCGAACTGAAACTGCGCCATCTCGCGAAGCTGGAAGAGATGAAAATTCGCGGTGAGCAGGATGAGCTGGAGAAAGAGCGCGACCATCTGCAGGGCATCCTCGCCTCCGAGCGTAAGATGAGCAACCTGCTGAAGAAAGAGCTGCAGGCTGACGCCGAAGCCTTCGGGGACGATCGCCGTTCTCCGCTGCACGAGCGCGAAGAAGCCAAAGCCATGAACGAACACGATATGCAGCCGTCTGAACCGGTCACTATCGTCCTGTCGCAGATGGGCTGGGTGCGCAGCGCCAAAGGCCATGATATCGATGCCCAGGGGCTGAGCTACAAATCGGGTGATAGCTGGAAAGCGTCCGTTAAAGGTAAGAGCAATCAGCCGGTGGTGTTTGTGGATTCCACGGGCCGCAGCTACGCCATTGACCCTATTACGCTGCCGTCGGCGCGCGGGCAGGGCGAGCCGCTGACCGGCAAGCTGACGCTGCCGCCGGGCGCGAGCGTTGACCATATGCTGACCTCCGGTGACGATCAGAAACTGCTGATGGCCTCCGATGCGGGCTACGGCTTTGTCTGTACCTTTAACGATCTGATTGCCCGTAACCGCGCCGGTAAAGCGCTGATCTCTCTGCCGGAAAATGCGAAGGTGATGCCGCCGCTGGTGATTGAGGACGACAGCGATATGCTGCTGGCGATCTCGAATGCGGGTCGTATGCTGATGTTCCCGGTCAGCGATCTGCCGCAGCTGTCGAAGGGCAAGGGCAACAAAATTATCGGCATTCCTTCCGCCGATGCCGCGAGTGGCGCTGATGGCCTTGCCCATCTCTATGTCCTGCCGCCGAACAGCACCTTAACCCTCCACGTCGGCAAACGTAAGATCAAACTGCGCCCGGAAGAGCTGGAGAAAGTGACCGGCGATCGCGGACGTCGTGGGACGCTGATGCGCGGCCTGCAGCGTATCGATCGGGTTGAAATTGACTCTCCTCGTCAGGCGAGCGTCGACGCTGGCAACAGCGAAGAGTAACTGACCATGCACTCCCTCTGCCGTCCGGCAGAGGGAGCGACACGAATTATTCCCGGATAGCCGTTGTGAATTCCCGTGCGGCGATTAACAATACGCGTTCGACGGCGCTTGCCCTAAGTGGGTTTAGCCGCCGACAGCTCACGTATAATAATCAGATATCCGGGCTTTAGAGGTAGCTATGCTATTGATTTTCCGCTTTATCATCGTTGTGATTTACAGCATTCTGGTCTGTGTTTTCGGCTGTATTTACTGCCTGTTCAGCCCGCGTAATCCGCGTCATGTTGCCACCTTTGGCCATATGTTTGGTCGCCTGGCACCCGTTTTTGGTCTGAAGGTCGAGAAACGCAAGCCGGCCGATGCCGAAACCTGGGGTAGCGCAATCTACATCGGTAACCACCAGAACAACTACGATATGGTGACGGCGGCGGCTATCGTTCAGCCTCCGACGGTGACCGTCGGTAAAAAAAGCCTGCTGTGGGTTCCGTTCTTTGGCCTGCTGTACTGGCTGACGGGCAACCTGCTGATTGACCGTAACAACCGTACCAAAGCGCACGGCACCATCGCGGAAGTGGTGGGGCAGATTAAAAAGCGTAAAATTTCAGTGTGGATGTTCCCGGAAGGCACCCGCAGCCGCGGTCGCGGTCTGCTGCCGTTTAAAACCGGTGCTTTCCATGCGGCTATCGCCGCTGGCGTGCCGATTATTCCGGTGTGTGTCTCAAACACCTCCAACAAAATTAACCTCAATCGTCTGAAGAACGGCCTGGTGATTGTTGAAATGCTGCCGCCGATCGATGTCACCCGCTGGGAAAAAGAGCAGGTCCGCGACCTGGCTGCACATTGCCACGCGCTGATGGCGGAGAAAATCGCCGAGCTCGATAAAGAAGTTGCGGAGCGGGAAGCATCCGGCCAGATTTAAAGGTACAGGCCCGGGCGCGCCTTCCGGCGGGAAATGATTTCCCGCTTATGTTTTTCCGTCTCTCATGGAGCCATTATGTCGCTGAGTCGGCGTCATTTTATTAAGGCATCGGGACTGGCACTTTGTGCCGGTGCGCTACCGTTACAGGCGCATGCCGCAGGCAAACAGCCGCCGCTACCGGTGCCTCCGCTGCTGGAGTCCCGCCGTGGTCAGCCGCTGTTCCTGACGATGCAGCGTACCCACTGGTCCTTTACCCAGGGGACCCGTGCGTCAATCTGGGGCATCAACGGCCAGTACCTGGGGCCGACCGTTCGTGTCTGGAGCGGCGATGACGTTAAGCTGATCTACAGCAACCGGCTGGCGGAAAACGTCGCCATGACCGTGCAGGGGCTGCAGGTTCCCGGTGCGCTGATTGGCGGCGCGGCAAGAATGATGTCTGCTGGCGCCGACTGGGCGCCGGTGCTGCCGATTCGTCAAAGCTCGGCCACCCTGTGGTATCGCGCCAACACGCCCAACCACGCCGCGCAGCAGGTCTATAACGGCCTCGCCGGACTGTGGCTGGTAGAGGATGAGGTCAGCAAAACGCTGCCGATCCCTAACCACTATGGCGTCGATGATTTCCCGCTGATTATCCAGGACAAGCGACTGGATAACTTTGGCACGCCGGAATACAGCGAACCGGGCAGCGGCGGCTTTGTCGGCGATATCCTGCTGGTCAACGGCGCGCAGAGTCCCTATGTTGAGGTCTCTCGCGGCTGGGTGCGTCTGCGCCTGCTCAACGCCTCCAACTCCCGTCGCTATCAGCTTCAGGTCAGCGATGGCCGCGCTCTGCATGTGATCGCGGGCGATCAGGGGTTCCTGCCTGCGCCCGTGGCGGTCAAACAGCTGGCCCTGGCGCCGGGAGAGCGGCGCGAAATTCTGATCGATATGACCAACGGCGACGAGGTGTCGCTCACCTGCGGCGAGGCGGCGGGCATTGTCGACCGGATCCGTGGGATCTTCGAACCTTCCTCTATTCTGGTCTCTACTCTGGTGCTGACCCTGCGCCCGACCGGCCTGCTGCCGCTGGTCACCAGCGCGCTGCCGATGCGCCTGCTGCCTGCCGATGTGCTTAAGGGCGCGCCGGTACGCAGCCGCGATATCACTCTCGGTGACGAGCCGGGGATTAACGGCCAGCTGTGGGATCCTAAGCGAATCGACATCACTACCCAACAGGGAAGCTGGGAGCGCTGGACGGTACGGGCGGATATGCCTCAGGCATTTCATATTGAAGGCGTCAGCTTCCTGGTCGATAACATTAACGGTGCCATGCCGTTCCCGGAAGATCGCGGCTGGAAAGACACGGTCTGGATCGACGGGCAGGTCGAGCTGCTGGTTTATTTTGGTCAGCCCTCCTGGCCGCACTTCCCGTTCCAGTTCGCCAGCCAGACGCTGGAAATGGCGGACCGTGGCTCTGCCGGGCAGCTGCTGGTGAATCCGGCCCCTTAATCTCTCTGTAAATTCATAGCAAAGGACTGCGCGATGCTAAGTTTTAGCTGGTTTGATGTTGCCACCATTCTGTTTCTGCTGGCGGCTCCCTTCGTGCTGGCGGGGATTGTCATTGCGCTGCTGGTGATGGCGTCGCGCCGTCCCCGCGGTCTGATCATTGTCAAATGGCTGGTTTTGCCCCAGGTCGCGGCGCTGCTGCTGCTGGCGGGCATGCTGAGCTACTACGGCGTCGACAGTAATATTTACTTCTTCGCCGCGCCCATCATGATGCTTTCGATGCTGTTCTTTGCGATCCCGAGCAAGTCGAAGCCCTGGCTGGCTCCGCTGCTGTGCGGCCATATCACCGGCCTGGTGCTGTTTCTGGGTCTGATGCATTATCTCGAACCGAACAAGATGCACGACCTGCAAACCGGCCGTGAACTCCACCAGCTGCGCGATCTTCGCCAGGCCAGCAAGAGCTTTATCCGCGAGCTCGACGACCCGGAATTCCGCCAGCGGATGCTGGAGAACGCCACCCGCAACACTGATATTCCTGAGGCGACGCTTAAAGCGCTGCTCGACAAAGGCGCGACGCCTTTTGGTAAACGGGGAGAGGGCTACTACGAGCAGACGGCGTTTATTATCGCGCTTCACCGCGATAATCGCCCGGCACTGCGCCTGTTCAGCGAGCTGCTGGCTGGCAATTCTCCTGAGGTTGTAAGCAGGCGTGAGTACGTGCAGGAGATTGGCCCGTTAAGTTCGCTGGTTTATATCTACACCCGACCCGGTGAACGTCAGGTCGCAGAGTACAAAGCAAAGGCGCAGATCCTGCTGGCGAAGATGCCGGAGCTGCTCGATGATGCAGCCTGGGCTAAAATCGTCAAATCGGCGGATCCGGAACTGGTTAAATTCCTGTGGGACTACCATCCGCCGGAGAACACTATGCAGCTGATTCAGGCGCGGATCATTTTGGGGGATCTGACGGTCGTCGATAAGATTGCCCGGACGCCAGGCATTCTGGATACTCCCGCTGTTTCCGAATACCCGGCCACTTTATGGCTCTGGCTGGTGCAGTATGCCCCGCGCGAGATTATCGCCGCCGTGCTTGATAAGACCCGTATCCGCTGGGCCGATTATCAGGATGAGAAGGGTGAGAACAAGATTCTGGACGCGGCGATTGACCGGGCACGCAGCCATTTCGGCGACGATCCGCAGATCCTAATGCTGGTGATGCGCGATATGCTCAGGAAGCAGGCCGCCTGGTCTCCGGCGCAGGTGGCGCGCAGCTTCTATACGGAAGAAGAGGGCTCTCAGGTCGTCTGGGCGCTCTATCAGGCGGGCCTGACCTGTCAGCAGCTACAGGCAGCACTGGACAATCTTGCCGCGGGCGAGCGCTTCCCTTCCGGGGAGCAGCGCATTCGCGAGATCTGTGCGGCAGGAAATCATCAGGCGGGCGAATAATCCTTTCGATCTCTAAGGAAATAGGGCTTATAATCCCCGCCCTTTGATTATTTTTTTGCCATTTCCGGAAGCATTATGAGCGCAATATCCCTGATCCAGCCGGATCGTGACCTCTTCTCCTGGCCGCAGTACTGGGCCGCCTGCTTTGGCCCGGCGCCTTTTTTGCCGATGTCGCGGGAAGAGATGGACCAGCTTGGCTGGGATAGCTGCGACATTATTCTGGTCACGGGCGATGCCTATGTCGATCATCCCAGCTTCGGGATGGCGATCTGTGGCCGGATGCTGGAAGCGCAGGGATTTCGTGTAGGGATCATTGCGCAGCCGGACTGGAACAGCAAAGAGGACTTTATGCGCCTCGGCAAACCGAATCTCTTTTTCGGCGTCACCGCAGGCAATATGGACTCGATGATCAACCGCTACACGGCGGATCGTAAACTGCGCCATGACGACGCCTATACGCCGGATAACGTGGCGGGCAAGCGCCCGGACCGCGCCACGCTGGCCTATACCCAGCGCTGTAAAGAGGCGTGGAGAGACGTGCCGGTGATCCTCGGCGGCATCGAGGCCAGCCTGCGCCGTATCGCCCATTATGACTACTGGTCCGATACGGTGCGCCGCTCGGTCCTGGTCGATTCCAAGGCCGATATGCTGATGTTTGGCAACGGCGAGCGCCCGCTGGTCGAGGTGGCCCACCGTCTGGCCGCCGGTGAGCCGATCGCCAGCATCCGTGACGTGCGTAATACCGCCATTATGCTGAAAGAGGCGCTGCCGGGCTGGAGCGGCGTCGATTCCACCCGCCTGGACACCCCGGGCCGTATCGATCCGATCCCGCACCCTTACGGGGACGATCTGCCCTGCGCCGACAACAAGCCGGTGCAGCCGCAGGAGCCGAAGCGCGTCACCGTTCAGCCGCCGCGGCCGAAGCCCTGGGAGAAGACCTACGTTCTGCTGCCTTCCTTTGAGAAAGTGAAGGGCGATAAGGTGCTCTATGCCCACACGTCACGCATTCTGCATCATGAAACCAACCCCGGCTGCGCCAGGGCGCTGATGCAGAAGCACGGCGATCGCTATATCTGGATCAACCCTCCGGCGATCCCGCTCTCCACGGAAGAGATGGACAGCGTCTTTGCGCTGCCCTACCAGCGTATTCCGCATCCTTCCTATGGCAAAAGCCGCATTCCGGCTTACGATATGATCCGTTTCTCGATCAACATTATGCGCGGCTGCTTTGGCGGGTGTTCATTCTGTTCGATCACCGAGCATGAAGGGCGCATTATTCAGAGCCGTTCGGAAGACTCGATCATTAACGAGATCGAAGCCATTCGCGACTCGGTCCCCGGTTTTACCGGAATTATCTCCGATCTGGGCGGGCCGACGGCCAACATGTATATGCTGCGCTGCACCTCGCCGCGTGCCGAGCAAACCTGTCGTCGTCTCTCCTGCGTCTACCCGGAAATCTGTCCGCATATGGACACCAACCATCAGCCGACCATCGATCTCTACCGTCGCGCGCGCGATCTGAAAGGCATCAAAAAGATCCTGATCGCCTCAGGCGTCCGTTACGATCTGGCCGTGGCCGATCCGCGCTATATCAAAGAGCTGGCCAGTCACCACGTCGGTGGCTATCTGAAGATTGCGCCTGAGCATACGGAAGAAGGGCCGCTGTCGAAGATGATGAAGCCGGGAATGGGAACGTATCACCGCTTTAAAGAGCTGTTTGATACCTATTCGAAGCAGGCGGGGAAAGAGCAGTATCTGATCCCTTACTTTATCTCGGCTCATCCGGGAACACGTGATGAAGATATGGTGAATCTGGCCCTGTGGCTGAAGCAGCACCGCTTCCGTCTCGATCAGGTACAGAACTTCTATCCGTCGCCGCTGGCCAACTCGACCACCATGTATTACACCGGCAAGAACCCGCTGGGTAAAATTGACTATAAGAGTGAGGATGTGGTGGTGCCGCGTGGGGATCGTCAGCGCCGTCTGCATAAAGCCCTGCTGCGCTATCACGATCCGGCTAACTGGCCGCTGATCCGTCAGGCGCTGGAAAGCATGGGGAAAAAACATCTGATAGGCGGTCGCCGCGACTGTCTGGTGCCGTCGCCGACAATTGATGAGATGCGTGAAGCCCGCCGCCAGAACCGTACGGCACGCCCGGCATTAACGAAACATACGCCGATTAAACAGCAGCAGCGCAATAAGCCGCGCACGCGCTAAGACTGTTATTCTGCCCCCATTGCGGGGGCAGAATAAGGAAAAACTTAGCCGCTAAACTGGTCCGGGTCCGGCCCCAGACGTTTACCCTGTTCGAGTTTAGCGATTTCGCCCAGCTCGTCTTTATCCAGACGGAAATCCCAGACGTCAAAGTTTTCGGCAATGCGCGACGGGGTGACCGATTTCGGGATCACTACCAGGCCGCTATCCAGATGCCAGCGGATCACGATCTGTGCCGGGGTCTTGCCATATTTATCCGCCAGTTCACGAATAATTTTCTGATCGAAAACGCCTTCGCCGCCCTGCGCCAGCGGGCTCCAGGATTCGGTCTGGATCTTGTGCGTCGCATTCCATGCGTGCAGCTGGCGCTGCTGCATCAGCGGGTGCAGCTCGATCTGGTTGATCGACGGGGTCACGCCGGTTTCATCGATTAACCGTTGCAGATGGTGGATCTGGAAGTTACAGACGCCGATGCTTTTCGCCAGGCCCTGCTTCTGCAGCTCGATCATGCCTTTCCAGGCGTCGACAAAATAATCCAGCGCCGGCACAGGCCAGTGCATCAGATAGAGATCGACATGATCCAGCTGAAGCTTCTTCAGGCTCTCCTGCAGGGCCTCTTTTGGCCGCTGCTGATCGCCATTCCACAGCTTAGTGGTGATAAAGAGTTCATCACGCGGTACGCCAGCGCTGCGTAATGCTTTCCCTGTGCCTTCTTCGTTCTTATAGGCCGCAGCGGTATCGATGGACCGATAGCCGACATCCAGCGCTTTATGGATAGCCTCAACCACTTCGTCGTTTCCAGCCTTCCACACGCCGAGCCCCAGCTGCGGCATAATGGTGCCGTCGTGGAGCTTAATCACGGTTGGATGTGTCATGCAGTTCTCCTTTGATGAAGCTTACCGGGAATAAATCCCGGTAAGGTTGTGTGCACTAAGTTTGGCCTAAAACTGCCAAAACGGAAGTCGCTGCGTCAAATGACTTAGCGTGCCGCTTCGTAAATCCGGCGGCTGACATCGAGGGTAATATCCTGATGTTCGCCCAGTTTTGTCATGCCGTGTTCTTCCAGTTTGGCCAGCAGCGCCGGGATAGAGCTGCCGTCCAGACCGTAGCCGGACAGGCGTGTCGGCACGCCGAGTTCCTCGAAGAAGCGACGGGTGGCAGCGATGGCCGCATCGATACGCTCATCCTCTGAACCTTCGGTGATATTCCAGACGCGTTCAGCGTACTGCAGTAGCTTCCCACGCTTGGCGTCGCGTTTCTCATTCCACAGGGAAGGCAGCACCACCGCCAGGGTCTGGGCGTGATCCAGGCCGTGCATTGCCGTCAGTTCGTGGCCCAGCATATGGGTGGCCCAGTCCTGCGGTACGCCTGCACCGATCAGGCCGTTCAGCGCCTGAGTGGCAGCCCACATCACGTTGGCGCGCACGTTGTAGTTTTCCGGTTCTGTCAGCGCACGCGGACCGTCTTCGATCAGCGTCAGCAGAATACCTTCCGCAAAGCGGTCCTGGATTTTGCCATCAACCGGATACGTCACGTACTGCTCAACCGTATGCACAAAGGCATCGACTACGCCGTTGGCGACCTGGCGCGGCGGCAGGGTGTAGGTATAGACCGGGTCCAGAATCGCAAAAATCGGCTGGACGTGAGGATGGCGGAATGCCTGTTTGTCACCGGTGGTTTTACGGGAAATCACCCCACCGTTATTGGATTCAGACCCGGTGGCGGGCAGCGTCAGGACAGAGCCCATCGGGATGGCGCTTTTGATCTCACTGCCGCCGGTCTGCAGGATATGCCAGGGATCGACGCCGTCCGGGTAGTGGGCCGCCGCCGCAATAAACTTGGTGCCGTCCAGCACGGAGCCGCCGCCGACCGCCAGCAGGAAGGTCACCTTCTCATCGCGGGCAATTTTGACCGCTTTCATCAGGGTCTCGTAGGACGGGTTTGGCTCAATACCGCCAAACTCCAGCACGTTCAGGCCCTCAAGCGCGCTGTAAACCTGGTCCAGTACGCCGGTTTTCTTCACGCTGCCGCCGCCGTAGGTAATCAGGATCCGGGCGTCCGCCGGTACCTGAGCGCGCAGCTCGGCGATAGCGTTCTGACCAAACAGAATGCGGGTGGGGGTATGCAGATTAAAATTGTTCATTGCTCTTTTCCCTCGTTGGGTTAAAAACGGGCGGCGTTATGAATTTGCCGGATGCTCAACATTGTGGTCGCCCGGGGCAATCCTCTCAATGCACATTCCTGCCGTAGTCTTGCCCATTTCTACAGAGGGCTGGAGAAAATGGGAAAAACTGCGCACACTGCATGGGTGGAAAATGATTATCGGAGCGGCCCATTATGAATCGTCAGGCCATCTGTCAGTTGCTGACGGATAAAGTTAAGCAATTGAAAGTTAATGAGAATAAGCTGAGTGAGCTGCTGCCGGACGTGCGCCTGATGTATGGCACCCAGCCGGGCACGCGCACCCCGGTGATGTATCAGCCGGGCATCGTTTTTCTCTTTTCCGGCCATAAGATTGGTTATATCAATGAGCGGGTGTTTCGCTACGATACCAATGAATATCTGCTGCTGACGGTGCCGCTGCCCTTTGAGTGCGAAACCTTCGCTACGCCGGACGTGCCGCTGGCGGGGATGCGTCTGAACGTCGATATTCTCCAGCTCCAGGAGCTGCTGATGGACATTGGCGAGGATGAGCATTTTCAGCCGGGCTGCTCGGCCAGCGGCATCAACTCTGCCGTCCTCTCCGATGAAATCCTCTGCGCCGCCGAGCGGCTGCTGGATGTGATGGAGCGGCCGATGGATGCGCGTATCCTGGGCCAGCAGATTGTCCGTGAAATTCTCTATCACGTGCTGACCGGGCCGCGGGGCGGAGCGCTGCTGGCGCTGGTGAGCCGCCAGACCCACTTCAGCCTGATTAGTCGGGTGCTGAAACGGATTGAAAGCCAGTACACCGAGAACCTGAGCGTCGACCAGCTGGCGTCGGAAGCCAATATGAGCGTCTCCGCGTTCCACCATAATTTTAAATCAGTCACCAGTACCTCGCCGCTGCAGTACCTCAAAACCTACCGGCTGCATAAGGCGCGGATGATGATGATCCATGACGGGATGAAGGCCAGCGCGGCGGCAATACGGGTAGGCTATGAAAGCCCATCCCAGTTCAGTCGGGAGTTTAAACGTTACTTTGGCGTGACGCCGGGTGAGGATGCGGCGCGGATCCGCATGATGCAGGGAGCGTAAAGCAAACCCTCTCTCGTCAGAGAGAGGGGCATAATGCGATTCAGGCGCTGCAGTACTTCTTCTTAATCACCACCACCAGAGTGCCGAACAGCCCGGCCAGCAGCAGGAACATCGGCAGGATCATCAGACAGGTCATCACCTGGTCTTCGTGGCGCTTAACAAACGGGATCATGCTCAGGGCGTAGCCCAGGCCGGTAATTCCGCCAACCCACAGCAGGGCGCTGAGCCAGTTGAAGAACTGGAAGCGGCGGTTCGACAGGCCGGAAATGCCCGCCATAGTGGGCAGTAAAGTGCGGATAAATGCCAGAAAGCGACCAGCAAGCAGCGCCAGCAGGCCGTGACGGTCGAACATAAAGGTTGCCCGGTCGTGGTATTTTTTCGGCAGCTGGGCCAGCCAGCCTTTCACCACGCGGGTATTACCGAGCCAGCGTCCCTGGACATAGCTCAGCCAGCAGCCGAGGCTGGCGGCAGAGGTCAGAATCACCACCGTCGGGACAAAATCCATCACGCCTTTGCCCACTAACGCACCGGCCAGCAGCAGCAGACTGTCTCCGGGTAAAAACGAGGCGGGCAGCAGGCCGTTTTCCAGAAACAGCGTGGCAAACATCACCATCCAGACAACGCCAACCACGTGCGGATTCGCCAGCGCGGCAAAATCGTGTTGCCAGAGCGCAGCGATAATATCTTGAATTACAGCCATGGAGATTCCCGTGAAACAGCACTTTGCCGCTATTGTACGCCTGAAATGCCCGGGACACCTTGATCCCGGACGCAACAAATGCAGACTTTTCTGCTAGTGGTGCAAAAAACGCGCCGCACGGGCCTATATTACCGGATACGAGCAAAACCGTCGCTAAGATCGGCAAGCAAATCCGCTACATTTTCCAGGCCGATATGCAGACGGATCAGCGTGCCGCTGAAATCGACCTCGCCGTCGGGGCGGATCGTGGCAAGCTGTTCCGGCTGGTTCGCCAGAATCAGCGACTCATAGCCGCCCCAGGAGTAGGCCATACTGAACAGGCTAAAGTGGTCCAGGTAGTCTGAAAGTTCTTTGTCGTTCAGACGCTTGTTCAGTACGAACGAGAACAGGCCGCTGCTGCCGGTAAAATCGCGCTTCCAGAACTCATGCCCTTTACTCCCCGGCAGTGCCGGATGTTTCACCTCAGCCACCTGCGGATGGCGTGCCAGCCACTCGGCAACCTGCAGGCTACTTTCATGATGCTGACGCAGGCGGACACCCAGCGTGCGGATGCCGCGGCTGGTCATATAGGCGGTATCGGCATCGACCATCTGTCCCATCAGATAGGCGTTCTCGCACAGCTGCTCCCAGCAGCGGGCGTTGGCGACGGCGGTGCCGACCATCGCATCCGAATGGCCTATCAGGTATTTGGTCCCGGCCTGAATGGAGATATCGATCCCGAAATCCAGCGCCTTAAACAGCACGCCGGCCGCCCAGGTATTGTCGATCATAATGATCGCCTCGGGCGCAACGCGGCGTACCGCCTCAACGATGGCCGGGATATCGTGAACTTCCATGGTGATAGAGCCGGGAGATTCCAGGAACACGATGCGTGTATTGGGCTGAATAAGGTGGGCGATATCGGCGCCGATCATCGGGTCAAACCAGCTGGTGGTCACGCCCAGTCTGGCGAGCACCTTGGTACTGAAATCCTGGCTGGGTTCGTAGGCGGTATTGGTCATCAGGACGTGGTCGCCCTGTTCAACGAAGGCCAGAATGGTATTGGCTACCGCTGCCGCGCCGCAGGGGAACAGGGCGCAGCCCGCACCGCCTTCCAGCTCGCACATCGCTTCCTGCAAAGAGAAATGGGTCAGGGTGCCGCGACGGCCATAAAAAAGCTCGCCTTTCGCCCGATTGCGGGTGGCGTGCTTTTTGGCCTCAACGGTGTCGAAAACCAGAGAAGACGCCCGCTGAATCACGCTATTGACCGAGCCTTGCGTGTATTTTTTGCTCCGGCCAGCGTTCACCAGCACGGTATCGATATGCTTATCTGTCATCGCAGCACTTCCTTATATATACGTCTGGATGTCTAAACTACCATGTTTAACGAGGGGTGCACGCGTAACCTGGGCGATAAAGCAGAATATTTTGTCGGATCCCGCGTTGACACTTCTTTTACTGCGTAAGCGCAATGAAACAGAGGCGAATTTCTGGCAGTGTGTAAATACTAATGAGAACCACTATCAATTCCAGAGCATTTTGATATTATTGGCCGCAGATTTTGTGATTTGCGTCGTGGAGATACACCGTGGGTAATAATTTGATGCAGACTGATCTCTCCGTCTGGGGCATGTATCAGCATGCCGACATCGTTGTAAAAATGGTCATGATTGGCCTGATCCTGGCGTCCGTTGTGACCTGGGCGATTTTCTTTAGCAAAAGCGCCGAGCTCTTTTCCCAGAAGCGCCGTCTGAAACGTGAACAGCAGTTACTGGCTGAAGCTCGCTCTCTGGATCACGCCAGCGAAATCGCCGATGGTTTCCACAGCAAGAGCCTCAGCTCGCTTCTCCTTAACGAAGCGCAGAACGAGCTGGAACTTTCTGAAGGCGTTGAAGATAACGAAGGCATCAAAGAACGTACCGGCTTCCGCCTGGAGCGTCGCGTTGCTGCTGTTGGGCGTCATATGGGTCGTGGTAACGGCTATCTGGCGACTATCGGTGCTATCTCCCCGTTTGTCGGCCTGTTCGGCACCGTCTGGGGGATCATGAACGCGTTTATCGGTATTGCTCAGACCCAGACCACTAACCTGGCGGTCGTGGCACCGGGTATCGCAGAAGCGCTGCTGGCGACGGCTATCGGCCTGGTTGCGGCAATCCCGGCGGTTGTTATCTACAACATCTTTGCCCGTATGATCGGCAGCTATAAAGCCAACCTCGGTGACGTGGCCGCACAGGTACTGCTGCTGCAGAGCCGCGACCTCGATCTCAACGGCGGTGCTGCTCAGCCGGTGCGTGCAGCCCAGAAATTACGTGTAGGTTAATGCCCCATGGCGATGCGTCTTAATGAAAATCTGGACGATAACGGCGAAATGCACGAAATCAACGTCACGCCGTTTATCGACGTTATGTTGGTTCTGCTGATTATCTTCATGGTGGCGGCCCCGCTGGCCACCGTTGATGTGAAGGTCAATCTGCCGGCGTCCTCAAGCCAGCCGCAGCCGCGTCCGGAAAAACCGGTGTATCTGTCAGTAAAAGCCGATAAGAGCATGTTTATCGGCAACGATCAGGTCACCGATGAAGATATGGTCAGCGCCCTGAATGCGCTGACGGAAGGTAAAAAGGACACCACGATCTTCTTCCGCGCCGATAAAACGGTCGACTACGAAACCATGATGAAAGTGATGGATACGCTGCATCAGGCGGGCTATCTGAAGATAGGCCTGGTGGGTGAAGAAGTCGCTGCCGCGAAGCAGTAAGCGCTGCGAAAGTAGAAAGGCCGACCTTAGCGTCGGCCTTTTTTTTAGCCCAGATGCTCCCCGCCGCAGACGCCGTGGACTTCCGCCGTCACGTAGCTGGACTCCTCGCTGGCGAGATAAACATAGACCCCGGCCAGTTCGGCGGGTTGTCCGGCGCGTTTAAGCGGCGTCTTCTGACCAAACTGGGGAATTTTCTCCTGAGTCTGGCCGCCGGAGATCTGCAGCGCCGTCCAGATGGGGCCTGGTGCGACCACGTTGACCCGAATCCCCTGTTCCGCAACCTGCTTCGCAAGGCCCCGGCTATAGTTCAGAATGGCCGCCTTGGTCGAGGCGTAGTCCAGCAGATGCGGGCTGGGCTGATAAGCCTGGATCGACGAGGTGGTGATAATGCTGGCTCCGGCGGGCAGGAGAGGCAGAGCCTCCTGAGTAATCCAGAACAGGGCGAAGACATTGACCGCGTAAGTTTGCCGGAACTGCTCGCTGGTGAGATCGGTAATCTTTTCGACGGCGGTCTGCTTCCCGGCCACCAGGGCGAGGATATCCAGCCCGCCCAGCGCATCATGGGCCTGATGGACCAGCGAACGGGAAAAGGCCTCATCGCTCAGATCCCCCGGCAACAGGACGGCTTTGCGTCCGGCTTCCTCAATCAGGGCTTTCACCGCCTGGGCATCCTCTTCCTCGGCGGGAAGATAGTTAATCGCCACGTCGGCCCCTTCACGCGCGTAAGCAATGGCTGCGGCTCTGCCAATCCCGGAATCGCCGCCGGTGACCAGGGCTTTACGTCCCTCAAGTCGCGCATGTCCGATGTAACTTCTTTCACCGCAGTCGGGTACCGGCACCATCTGGGCCTGCACGCCCGGCGCGGGCTGTTTCTGCTGTGGATAGTCCCCTCCATAGTAGAGAGTGACCGGGTTACGGATGTTTGTTCGATTGTTCGCCATCAGTGACCTCCATCGTAGTGAATTATCAGGTTAAGCCTGGTGGCTCATGCTGCCCTGTGCAAAATAACCAGGATTATCCTTAAGCTGGCGGCGGGACAAAAATCACGCAGAAAGCTTTTAAGTTACTAAAGTTTAAAAAGAATATATTGTTATAAAAAAGTAGCGGCCTGCAGGTTAGCCTCTACGCTTTAATGAAAGCCCTTCTGACAATATTTCGACTCCACAGCGCGAGAACTCCGTATGGCGACGATGAACCTGTTTGACTCTGACGCCCCGCAGCAGGACCTGATTTCCCTCGATGCCATTCGGCGACGCGCCGATAACCTGATGCTGACCCTGATCTGGGCGCTGTGGCTGGTCTCGCTGGCGGCGGGCTTCCATCATGATGATTTCTGGCTGGCACTGATCGCCGGTAGCGCGCTGGCGATTGCCGCGACGCTGCTGAAAGCGCTTTTCCACGGTACTCGGCCGGTGCGGGTGGGCTATGCGGTGATCCTGCTGGCCTTCGCCGCGCTGCTGATCCAAATCGGCGAAGGGGAAACCGAATACCATTTCTCGGTCTTTGTGCTGATGTCGGCTCTGCTCGCATGGCGCGACTGGCTGCCGCTGCTGGTGGGGGCGGGCGTGGCGGCGGTTCACCATCTGGTCTTTAACTATCTGCAGGAGTGGGGGCTTTTTGGCATCAAAGTATTTATCCATCCCGGCCTGCATATGGTGATATTCCACGGTCTATTTGTAGTAATGCAGACGGCCGTGCTGATCTTCCTGGCGATCCGCATGGAGCAGGATGCGCGTACCGCCAGCGAGGTGGCGCAGCTGGCGGCGATTATCAACCGCGAGCCGGGCTGTCTGACGCTGGCCGCTGACGATCATTCCAGCAGCAGTACCTTTGCCCGGACGTTCAGCACTACGCTGGATACCATGCGCAACACGCTCCAGCAGGCCAGCCGCAATGTCGGACAGCTGCTGGAAGGATCGCTGGCGATGCTACAGCGCAACACCTCTCTGTCGGCACGCACGGATAAACAGGCGTCCTCCCTGGCGGATGCCGCCAGCGCGATGGAGCAGCTTACCGGGTCGGCGACGCAAACCAGCGAGAAGGCCAGCGAAGTGCGACGTCTGGCGATTAACGCCAGCGAGGTGGCCCGCGAAGGCGGTGAAGATATTCTTGCTGCCACCCGCTCAATGGAGCAAATCCGCGATGAGTCGCTGCGCATTAACGGAATTCTGGAGCTGATCGACGGGATCGCCTTCCAGACCAATATTCTGTCGCTCAATGCCTCAGTTGAGGCTGCCCGTGCTGGCGAGCACGGTAAAGGGTTCGCCGTGGTGGCCTCGGAAGTCCGTACCCTGGCGCTACGTTGCGAAGGGGCGGCAAAGGATATCCGTCAGCTGATTGCCACGTCGGTTGAGCGGACGCAGCAGGGAGCCGGAGAAGTTGAGCGGGCGGGCAATACGATGCAGTCGATTATTGTGCATATTGAACAGCTGCGGGAATTTGTGGACGATCTTTCCCGCATGAGCGAGCAGCAACGGGCCAGTATTTTGCAGATGAACGGCAGTATCGCCAGCATTGATGCCAGCGTGCAGGAGAACGTGCGGCACGTGGCGCAGACCATTCAGATGGCCCAACAGCAGCAGGAGCAGACGGACGAACTGAAGGCGGCGATCTCCGTCTTCCGTTTTGGCTAGGCGTGGGGCGCTATTTTTTGGCGGGAGTCGGGCTAATCTTCATGGCTCCGGGAACAAATTTCGCCGAAGATGTCGCGGTTTTCGCGGTCTGCGGAGCGGGTTTTTTCTCTTTCGGGGCAACCTGATTGATATTCGATGTGCGGTGGCCGCTGCCGGACAGTTTGCGGGTCAGGCGCAGGGTGGCGGTTTCCCGGGAAATCATATGCTGATAATTTGACTCAATGCGCGCCATTATCTTGTCTTTCAGCTCGGGCTTGCGGGCGATAATTTCCGCGATGGCCGCGCCGTAGATCTCTTCTTTGACCTGATACGCATAAATTTCCCGACGGTTTTTCCACTTCAGCTGGACCAGCGCGGCGGGAATAGAGACCAGGGCATGCGCCATCTCTTCGATAGTGGCGTTTTTATCCTGAATTAAAAATTCAAGATTATGCTTTAAGATAAACTCGTCGCTATTCTTGTCATTTAAAGTCAAATAAACGTTATTATTGTTAATTTCGCTCACGTTAATCTTCCCCTAAATCGTAGAACATAGGCGCAGTTTTATCGCGGGTAATCAGATTAAGCCAAATTGTATTGCCTTCTTCATTAATTTTTTTGGTTTTTTCGGCAATAATTTGACTTAATTCCTGAGGATCGATCTCGGTCTCTTCCTGCAGGTCGTTGAGTACCCTGGCAAATGTTTCAATTTTGATGACGCGGAACAGTCGGTCGGTTATATGACGGTCGCGCTCTTCCAGCAACATATTACGGGATTGCCCGGAACGGGTTGCAGCGGCTAATATATCAGCTTCAAAGTCAGAGAGCGTTCTTTTACCCTGAGTTAAATTTGACTCTGCTTCTACCTTCCCGGTTTCTTTCCCTTCTGCAGAAATGTGAAAGCGTTCCGGGATTAAATTCTCGGGTAACATGTTAAAAATCCTTTAATTTCAGAAGGATATGTTAAATAAGAGTGCAAGGCTCGTTGACAATATCATGACACACTTTTAAAATCAAAAAAAAGAGAGCAGTCTCAGGGAGCCGTATGATTTATTTTGTATTTACATTACTGATACTCACCGGCTTTATTCTTTTATTGATGCGAGAATTCAATAAAGGCCGAGCAGAACCCGAGGTCACCCAACCATCCGGAGCTCTGCCGATGAGCAAAGAGGAGGGGGAGGACCATTTCTCGTTGCTGATGAACGCGATTACCCCGGTATGGTACTGGCGGGTTAATCACGAATATATCGATTTTATCCATGCGACGATAAAGCGCATGAACATGGCCGAATTAAATAGTACGCCTGGTTTATTTGATGCGCAACGGCGTTGTAGCGACCTTAATTCTGCAGTGTATAAGTATTACGATAATATAAAAAAACGCTGCCTGAACGGCGAGAAGGTCGCACGATCTGACCTCGACGTGCTCAACCTGCAGCAGTGTTTCCGCGAGTTCAGCATGAACGCGTACCCCTCTCTTGTGGCCCTCGTCTGGCCGCAGTATGAACGTCCTGAGGTCAACCCGGACGAGGTCTGACGGGATCCTGTTAGTCAGTTGTTGCAATCGGTTTGCCTGATTGGGGTATACTGAACGCCGTTTTTTTTACTGACTGACAGGACACTATGGAACGCTTTCTGGAAAATGCCATGTATACGTCGCGCTGGCTGCTGGCGCCGGTTTACTTTGGCCTCTCTCTTGGGCTGCTGGCCCTGACAATCAAGTTTTTTCAGGAAATCTTTCACGTCCTGCCCAATATCTTCTCGGTGGCGGAAGCCGATCTGATCCTGATTTTACTCTCGCTGGTGGATATGGCCCTGGTGGGCGGTCTGCTGGTGATGGTGATGTTTTCCGGCTATGAGAACTTCGTTTCCCAGCTGGATATCGAAGAGGGCAGGGAGAAGCTGAGCTGGCTGGGGAAAATGGATGCCACCTCGCTGAAGAATAAAGTGGCGGCGTCGATTGTGGCGATCTCCTCCATCCATCTGCTGCGGGTCTTTATGGACGCCAAAAGCGTGCCCGACAACAAGCTGATGTGGTACGTGATTATCCACCTGACCTTTGTGCTGTCGGCCTTTGTGATGGGGTATCTGGACCGTCTCAGCCGCGACAAAAAATGAAAGAAGGGCGCAGCGAGGCGCCCTTTTTTATGGAGGGTTACTTGTCCGACGACGCCTGCCACAGATTCAGCTGACCGTCGGCCACGTGCCGGTCGATCTGCGCCAGTTCTTCCGCGCTGAAGGTCAGATTATTCAGTGCCAGAACGTTCTCTTCCAGCTGTTCCGGGCGGCTCGCGCCGATCAGCACCGAGGTCACCCGGTTATCCTTCAGCAGCCAGCTCAGGGCCATCTGCGCCATCGTCTGTCCGCGCTGTTTCGCCATCTCATCCAGCATCCGCAGGCTGTTAAGGTTGCTCTCCGTCAGCATATTCTCCGTCAGGCCTCTCACCTTTTTGCCTTCGCGCTGCATGCGTGAACCGTCCGGAATGCCCTGCAGGTATTTACCGGTCAGCAAACCCTGTGCCAGCGGCGTAAAGGCGATGCAGCCCACGCCGTTGCTCTCCAGCGTATCCAGCAGGCCGCTGCTGTCCACCCAACGGTTGAGCAGATTGTAGGAGGGCTGATGGATCAGCAGCGGTACCTTCCACTCACGCAGCAGCTCGGCCATTTTTTGCGTGCGTTCGCTGGAGTAAGAGGAGATCCCGATATAGAGCGCCTTGCCGCTTTGCACCGCCTGAGCCAGCGCGGCGGCGGTCTCTTCCATCGGCGTATTCTCGTCCACACGGTGGGAGTAGAAGATATCGACATAGTCCAGCCCCATACGGCTGAGGCTCTGGTCGAGGCTGGCAAGCACATACTTACGCGATCCGCCTGACCCGTATGGGCCCGGCCACATGTCATATCCGGCTTTGGTGGAGATTAACAGTTCGTCGCGGTACCCGGCGAAATCGCTTTTCAGCAGGCGGCCAAAGTTTTCCTCGGCGCTGCCCGGCGGTGGGCCGTAGTTGTTGGCAAGGTCAAAGTGGGTGATGCCCAGATCGAAGGCTTTGCGCAGCAGCGCACGTTGGGAATCCAGGGCTTGAACGTGACCGAAACTGTGCCAGAGTCCCAGTGAAAATGCGGGCAGACGCAGTCCGCTCTTTCCACAGTAGCGGTACTGCATCTGTTCATAACGGGCGGGGTTGGCAAACCAGGCCATGAGTTCTCCTTAGGATATTCAGTTCTGAAACACTGTTTCTATACTATCCATTGTGTACCTGACGGCAACCCTCAGCATTCAGAACCGGGATCGCCGTTGGGCAAAAAGCACGCTTTATGCTTTGCTTACAGGGGCCTTAATCGATGGAGACACTCTGATGACCCGACTCACAGCGAAAGATTTCCCGCAAGAACTGCTCGATTACTACGACTATTACGCACACGGCAAGATCAGCAAGCGCGAGTTTTTGCAGGTGGCGGCAAAGTACGCCGTCGGCGGAGTAACGGCCCTGGCGCTGTTTAATTTACTCAAGCCGAACTACGCCCTCGCGACCCAGGTTGAGTTTACCGACCCTGAGATCAAGGCGGAGTATATCCAGTATCCCTCACCCAACGGGCACGGCGAGGTGCGAGGCTATCTGGTGAAACCGGCGAAGGCCGAGGGCAAAGTGCCTGCGGTGGTGGTGGTTCACGAAAATCGTGGGCTCAATCCCTATATCGAAGATGTGGCTCGTCGCGTCGCCAAAGCGGGTTACATCGCGCTGGCCCCGGACGGCCTGAGCTCGGTGGGCGGCTATCCCGGCAACGATGACGCCGGGCGCGAGCTACAGCAGAAGGTGGACCCGACAAAGCTGATGAACGACTTCTTTGCCGCCGTTGAATTCCTGCAAAAATACCCGGACGCCACGGGAAAAGTGGGCATTACCGGCTTTTGCTACGGCGGCGGCGTCTCCAACGCGGCAGCGGTGGCGTATCCCGAATTAGCCTGTGCGGTACCGTTTTATGGTCGGCAGGCACCGGCAGACGAGGTGGCCCGTATTAACGCCCCGATCCTGCTGCATTATGCCGAGCTGGACACCCGAATTAACGAAGGCTGGCCGGCGATGGAAACGGCCCTGAAAGCGCATAAGAAAGTGTATGAAGCGCATATTTATCCGGGGGTTAACCACGGCTTTCATAATGACTCTACCCCCCGCTATGACAAGGCTGCGGCCGAGTTAGCCTGGCAGCGAACCCTGGACTGGTTTGCGAAGTACTTGAGTTAAAAAGCTGTTAAAAAAAATAATTGCGAAACGGTATAAATTCCCGCCGATTTGCCGATAACAAGGATATGAGTTCTCCAACTGAAGAACTCTACCCTTACGGTCAGGAGTTTATATGCAATTTCTTCGCAATTTCACGATCCGCTTTGTCATGCTGGTGATATTAGGGATCTTTTGTCTTATGTGGTCGGGCGTCGGCCTGTACAGCGTCTATGCGCTGTCGAAAGTAGCGGATGGTAATGAAGTTGACCGTCAGCTTGTAACGCAAATGACCGTACTGAGCCAGGGAAATGACCAGTACTTTCGTTTCGTTACGCGCCTGAGCCGGGCGATGGAAAACAAGGCTGCCGGTGCAAATGCTGACTTTGCTCCCGTGCAACAGGCGCTGGATAATATGCGCAAAAAACTCGATGAGATGCGTGCTGTCTCACCGGGACCAATGGATCCTCAGGTGTCGGCACAGGTGCTTAGCGCCTGGCAGGCATTACTGGAACAGGGTGTGGTGCCGCAAATGCAGCGCGCCCAGCAGGGAACGCTGGACGAATATCGTCAGCAGGCTAACAACGTTACGCCACCCTTAAGCCGTGCCTTCGGCGCCAGCACCGAAGCGTTCAACCAGGCGGCGGGCGTGATGCTCGATCAAACGCGTGTCTCCGTTGATGGCCAGACCAAAACCACCCGTATCAGCATTATCGTCGCCGTGATTGTTGGTTTGTTGATCCTGGTGTTCACCGATCGCTATCTGGTGACCATGCTGGTGAAACCGCTGGATATTATTCGCGAACAGTTCCGCCAGATTGCCCAGGGCGATCTCAGCCAGTCTCTGGGTGATTTCGGCCGCAACTGCGTGGGCCAGCTGGTGCCGCTGCTTAACGCGATGCAGGACAGTCTGCGTGAAGCCGTGGCCTCTATCCGTTCGGGTAGTGAGAACATCTGGCGTGGCGCAACGGAAATCTCTACCGGCAATAACGACCTCTCTTCGCGTACTGAAGAGCAGGCGTCGGCGCTGGAAGAGACGGCGGCCAGTATGGAGCAAATTACCGCAACGGTGAAACTGAACGCGGATAACGCGCGTCAGGCCAGCGAACTGGCGGAAGTGGCCTCCACCACCGCCAGCAAAGGTGGTTCCCTGGTCGGTGAAGTGGTCGATACCATGACCGGCATCTCCGCCAGCTCGAAGAAGATCGCTGAGATCACCAACGTGATTAACAGCATCGCCTTCCAGACCAACATTCTGGCGCTGAACGCCGCGGTAGAAGCCGCGCGTGCGGGTGAACAGGGGCGTGGGTTTGCCGTGGTCGCGGGCGAAGTACGTAACCTGGCCAGTCGCAGCGCCGGTGCGGCGAAGGAGATCGAAACGCTGATCGCCGACTCCGTCAATCGCGTGGACAGAGGCGCCCAGCTGGTGAACGAAACCGGCACCACCATGGAAGCGATTCTGCGGGCGGTGAAAGAAGTGACCACCATCATGAAGCAGATTGCTGCCGCTTCGGAAGAGCAGAGCAAAGGCATCTCGCAGGTGGGAATCGCGATCACCGAGATGGACAGCGTTACCCAGCAGAACGCCTCGCTGGTTGAGCAGGTCTCTTCTGCGGCCGCAGCGCTGGAGCGCCAGACGGAAGATCTCCAGCGTTCGGTGCAGAAGTTCCGCCTCTCCAGCAAAGAGCCGGTGGCCGTGACGACCGAACTGAAACGACCGGCAGCTGCGCGTAGCCCGCAAAAAGGCAACGATGCAGAAGAGTGGGTCGCATTCTGACAGACACTCACTAACTGAAAAGGGGGCTAATTTAGCCCCCTTTTTTTATTTACGCCTGGCGCTTATCTTCCGTCTGCGTGTCGAAATCTGCCGCATCGTGACGCTCACGCAGCTGTTCGTTCAGCGGGCCAACGGCGCGGTTAACGATACGACCACGCTGAACCGCCGGACGAGCAGCGACAGCCTTCGCCCAGCGCAGCACGTTTTTATAGCTGTCGGCATCAAGGAACTCCGCCGCTTCATACGCATTGCCGAGCACGATATTGCCGTACCAGGGCCAGATGGCCATATCGGCGATGCTGTACTCTTCCCCGGCGATAAAGGTATGACGGCCGAGCTGCTGTTCCAGCACGTCGAGCTGACGCTTGGCTTCCATCGTAAAGCGGTTAATCGCGTACTCAATTTTCACCGGCGCATAGTGATAGAAGTGGCCGAAGCCGCCGCCGAGGAAAGGCGCGGAACCCTGCAGCCAGAACAGCCAGTTCAGGGTTTCGGTCCGCCCGGCCGGGTCTTTCGGCAGGAAGTGGCCGAATTTTTCCGCCAGATAGAGCAGGATTGCGCCGGACTCAAAGACGCGAGTCGGCGGCGTGGTGGCGTGGTCGCGCAGAGCCGGGATCTTGGAGTTAGGGTTAACGTCAACAAAGCCGCTGGAGAACTGGTCCCCTTCGCCAATGCGGATCAGCCAGGCGTCGTACTCTGCCTCGCTGACGCCGGCGGCCAGCAGCTCTTCGAGCATAATCGTCACTTTCTGGCCGTTAGGCGTGCCCAGGGAGTAAAGCTGGAGCGGATGCTTGCCGACCGGAAGGTCTTTCTCATGGGTTGAACCGGAAACGGGGCGGTTGATATTGGCAAACGGGCCGCCGTTGGCGTTCGGTTCCCAGGTCCACACTTTTGGCGGCTGGTATTGATTGTCTGACATACTGTTCTGCCTTGTGCTGAGGGGTAAGAGGGATCAGGCGAGAATGCGCTCGGCCCAGACGCTGACATCATCGCCGCTGCCGAGGTCCGCCTGGACCAGGCCGTTGACCATAAAGGTCGGCGACACGTGAATGCCGTTCTGGCGGGCATATTTGCAGTGCCACTTAATCAGATTCTGCAGCGCAGGAACCGCAAAGGCGTCTCCCAGCTGCACACCGCTGTAGCGCTCAATACGCTCGACGATTTGCTGCGGGGTGGCATCCATATTCGGACCGCTACAGTGATCGGTAAATTCAAACTCTTCCCGATGATCGGCAACGGCCTGCATCACCTTATGCGCCGCGGCCTTGCCGTCCGGCAGCGTTGAGGCGGCCAGAATACAGCGGACGATGACGCCGGAAAAAAGGTGCCAGGGCTGCGACTGCAGGCGGATCTTAACGGTCAGTTTATCTTCACCGACGTGTTTTAGCAGCGCATCCAGTTTATTAAAAGCACGAACGGAGAACGGGCAGGTAGGTTCGAGGAACACTTCAAAGGTGCGAGGGCCGTGGCCCCACTCCAGCGGCTGGCCGCTGAGGGCTGGTTGCTGACTCATGCTGACTCCTGTTGCTCATTTTTGTTGATAATCGTGGTTACACTCTAACAAAAATGAACGGGATGCCAATGTCATCCCGTCAGGAATCTGCGGGTCAGGGTACCACCAGATCGCCGCGCATCAGCTGCGGAACCGGCGTGCTCTGTGGCTCCTGAGTCAGCCATTTCACAATACGTGCTGCCATCACTTCAACCGGATATTCGATGGCCGGGATCGCCGGTACGCCAGGCAGATTTAGCGACCCGGCAAGGCTGAAGACCATAATGTCTTTTGGCACCTGCTTATTAAAGGCCTGGAGCTGGGTAATCACCCGCTGGGCTTCCAGCTCATCGGCCACCAGCAGCGCATTGAAATTCAGCGTGGTGCTGTTGTTCATCAGCATTTGCAGGGCGACCAGCGAGGAGATGCTGTTCTCCATAAAGACCAGGTTGCGGTTAAAGGGCAGGAAATTGTTTTCCAGCGCCAGCTTGTAGCCCAGCAGAATATGTTCGGCGAAGCGGTTGGCCGTCGGCGTGATGACTGCGATTTGCCGTCTTCCCTGGCTAATCAGATAGTTGCAGGCGGTTTCTGCGGCAAAGGCGTGGTCGAACTGAATGCTGTTGCTGGCATCGGCATCCATACAGTCGACGACGATCACGTTCTCATGCGGAACTTCCAGCTCGAAGCGTGCGCCGATAATCACCACGTCATCGCACAGGCCGCAGCTCAGCTCGTCGAGCGCGTTCTGCACCTCAACCTGGCTGCTGGCAAAACGCAGCAGCAGATGCTTCTGATGCTGGCTAAGCTGTTTTTCCAGGGCATAGAGATAAGCGGTGCTCTGGTTGATATTCTCCTGGGCGCAGATCACCCCGATACAGCCGGTTGACTGGCTCAATAACGACTGGGCAATAACGTTCGGCCGGTAGTTCAGCTCTTCAGCCGCTTTAAGAACGGCGAGACGACTGGCTTCTTTAACGCCGCGTGAACCGCTCAACACGCGCGAGACGGTGGCTTTGGAAACCCCGGCAAGTCGCGATACATCGTTGATAGTAGACATCTTTCTCTCCTGGCAGACGGGCAATCCCTTTGTCTGGCCGCCAAAACATGCTGTGGCTCACATTCCAGAACCACAGGCAGTATAACGGCTTAGCTTTTTTGTGGAAACCGATTTTCCATAGCTTATCCAAATCTTACATTTGTGAAGAAAATGTGTGATGCCAATCCAATTCGCGAACTCAATACACACGCGGTTTTTGAAGCATTTCACACTTCTGTTTTTTAAGGATGGAAAACGGTTTCCGTAAAGTATCCAATCAGCCTCGAAACAATTTTTACATTTTCGAGGATAAAGTCGATGTACAGGATTATGTTGTGCTGTTCTGCGGGGATGTCCACCAGCATGCTGGTGCGGAAAATGGTGGAAGTGGCAAAGGAAAGAGGCACTCCGGTGCAGATTGATGCCTACGGCGTTTCGGAATTTGATGAGCAGTTTCCCAACTACCAGGTGGTGCTGCTTGGCCCCCAGGTGAAGTATATGCTGGCGACGCTGTCGCAAAAGGCTGCCGCTCGGGGTATTCCGGTACAGTCCATCGACACGATGGATTACGGAATGCAGCGCGGTGATAAGGTGCTCGATTATGCGCTGTCGCTGATAGCCGCGGCGCAATAACAAAGGTGTCACTATGAGTTCGTTATATCAGTCCATGATTACCGTGATTGAGCAATCCATCACGCCCCTGGCGGGAAAACTGGGCCAGCAGAAGTACGTGATTGCAATCCGTGACGGCTTTACCGCCGCGCTGCCCTTTATGATTATCGGCTCTTTTATGCTGGTGTTTATTTTTCCACCGTTCTCGGCGGAAACCACCAACGGTTTTGCTCGCGGCTGGCTGACTTTCTCTGAGACCTACCGTGAACAGCTGATGCTGCCGTTTAACCTTAGCATGGGCGTGATGACCTTCTTTATTTCGGTCGGGATTGGCGCCAGTCTGGGCCGTCAGTTTAATCTCGATCCGGTGATGTCCGGCCTGCTGGCCTTTATGGCCTTCCTGCTGGTGGCTGCGCCCTACGCGGACGGCAAAATCTCTACCCAGTATCTCTCCGGGCAGGGGATCTTTACCGCGCTGATCACCGCTATCTACTCCACCCGGATGTATGCCTGGCTGAAGCAGCACAACGTGACGATCCGCCTGCCGAAAGAGGTGCCGACCGGCGTGGCGCGCTCTTTTGAAATCCTGATCCCGGTGCTGGTGGTGATTGCGACCCTGCATCCGCTGAATCTGCTGGTCGAATCGACCACCGGAATGATTATCCCACAGGCCATTATGCACGTGCTGGAGCCGCTGGTTTCCGCATCTGACTCTCTGCCTGCAGTGCTGCTCTCCGTCCTGCTGTGCCAGATCTTCTGGTTCGCCGGGATCCACGGATCGCTGATCGTGACCGGGATTATGAACCCGTTCTGGATGGCGAACCTCTCGGCAAACCAGGCGGCGCTGGCGGCCGGCGCTGCGCTGCCGCACGTCTATCTGCAGGGCTTCTGGGACCACTATCTGCTGATTGGTGGGGTAGGCTCAACCCTGCCGCTGGCCTTCCTGCTGCTGCGCAGTCGCGTGACGCATCTGCGTACCATCGGAAAAATGGGCGTGGTGCCGAGCTTCTTCAACATCAACGAACCCATCATGTTCGGCGCGCCGATCATTATGAACCCGATGATGTTCCTGCCGTTCGTCTGTGTGCCGCTGATTAACGCCATCCTGGCCTGGTGCGCCACCCGTCTGGACTGGATCCCGCAGGTGGTTTCCCTTACCCCGTGGACCACACCGGCGCCTATCGGTGCCTCCTGGGCCGCCAACTGGGCCTTTAGCCCGGTGATCATGTGCTTTGTTTGTATGCTGATGTCGGCGCTGATTTACCTGCCGTTCCTGCGTGCCTATGAGCGCTCCCTGATGGTGACCGAAGAGCAAAAAGCGCAAAACGGCGCACCTCTGGCAGAAACCGCCAGCAGTAACTAAAACAGCGGAGAGACGCGTTATGAAATACACATTTCCCGAAGGCTTCTGGTGGGGTAGCGCCTGTTCTGCGCTGCAAACCGAAGGGGAAAGCCGCGGTGGCGGTAAGAGTCCGACGACCTGGGATGCCTGGTACAGCCAGCAGCCGCTGCGCTTTCACCAGCAGATCGGGCCGGATGAGACCTCGACGTTTTACCGCAACTGGCGTGATGACATTGCGCTGCTCACCGAGCTGAACCACAACAGCTTTCGCACCTCGATAAGCTGGTCACGACTGATACCGGACGGAACCGGGGAAGTGAATCATGAGGCGGTCGCCTTTTATAACGGGGTGATTGACGAGCTGCTGGCACGGGGGATCGCACCCTTTATTACCCTGTTCCACTTCGATATGCCGATGGTGATGCAGGAGAAAGGCGGCTGGGAAAACCGTCAGGTCGTCGCGGCATTCAGCCGCTACGCCCGGATATGTTTCGAGCTGTTTGGCGACCGGGTTCAGCACTGGTTTACTTTTAACGAGCCGATTGTACCGGTGGAAGGGGGCTATCTGTATGACTTCCACTACCCGAACGTGGTGGATTTCAAACGGGCAGCGACCGTGGCGTATCACACGGTGCTGGCACATGCCTCGGCGGTGCGGGCATTCCGCGACGGGGAATTCGGCGGCGAGATTGGCATTGTGCTGAACCTGACGCCGTCTTACCCGCGTTCGCAGAATCCGGCGGACCTGAAGGCGGCGCACCATGCGGATCTGCTGTTTAACCGCAGTTTCCTCGACCCGGTGCTGCTGGGCGAATATCCCACCGATCTGGTGGCGCTGCTGGATAAGTACGGCCAGCTTCCCGCCTGCCAGCCCGGCGACGCAGCGCTGATTGCCGACGGCAAAATTGATCTGCTGGGGATTAACTACTACCAGCCACGGCGGGTGAAGTGCCGCGACAGCGCGATTAATCCGGATGCGCCTTTTATGCCGGAATGGTTATTCGACGCTTACGAAATGCCCGGCCGTAAAATGAATCCGTATCGTGGCTGGGAAATTTATGAACCGGGTATTTACGATATCCTCACTAATTTACGGCTGAACTACGGCAACCCTCGCTGTTTTATTTCTGAAAATGGAATGGGCGTGGAAAATGAACAGCGATTTATTCACGACGGGCAAATTGATGACGCCTATCGTATTGAATTTGTCGCCGGTCATCTGGCGTGGTTGCATAAAGGAATTAGCGAAGGGGCTCACTGCCTTGGCTATCATATGTGGACCTTTATTGATAACTGGTCCTGGTGTAACGGTTATAAAAACCGATACGGATTCGTGCAGCTGGATTTAACCACCCAGCAGCGAACGATTAAAAAAAGCGGCGAATGGTTTGCTGCGGTCGCCGGGAGGAATGGTTTTGAATCAGAGTGAATCAACGTTGATCGGTTTAGAAGACGCGGTGATGGAGATCATCGTCAATGCAGGTCAGTCGCGCAGCCTGTGCTTTGAGGCGCTGCACGCGGCACGGCAGGGGAACTTCGACGAGGCGAAGAGCCTGCTGAAGGAGGCGGACGGCTACGCCCGTCAGGCTCACCATATGCAGACCAAATTGATTGAACAGGACGCCGGAGAGGCCCGGCAGCCGATGACCCTGATCATGGTGCACGCGCAGGATCATTTAATGAATTCGCTGCTGGCCCGTGAACTCTCGGAAGAGATTATTCATTTATACCAGCGTTAATTTCCCTTTCTGGTTTTCAGGATTGGGAACCGAATAAATAAGATTGTTACTGAAGTGAGTAAAAGTATTAATCAACGCGTTCAGGTCCGGCATTTAATTATGTCGGCCTGAAGGAGTTGGTTATTGTCTGGAAAGTAAATAACTAACTATATTGAGATAGCCATGAAAATGAAAAAACAACTTCCAGTTGCACTGGCAGTAATGGCTGCGCTTTGCTCCGGCTCTGTACTCGCGCAGGAATTTACTCAGGAACAAATCGACGCCATTGTGGCAAAAGCTGTCGATAAGGCGCTCGCCGAGCGCCAGGCCAAAATGGATGCGGCCATCGATAAAAAAGCAGATGTGATTACCGAACCACAAACGGCGGCCCAGTCGCCGGATATGGCCATTCCTTTTGGCGTGAAGTTCAGCGGCTACGCCCGCTACGGCGCGCACTTTAAGGCGGGCGATCAGAAATATATCGGCGTGGACGGTTCCTATAACGGCTCCTCAGGTATTGGTCGTCTGGGTAACGAAGGTAACGGCGGCGAATTCCAGCTCTCTAAAGCCTTTAAAGGCGATAACGGGGCTATCTGGGACGTGAACGTAATGTTCGACCACTGGGGCGATGAGGTTAACCTCAAAAAAGCCTATGCGGGCGTGACCAACATTCTTGAATCCAACCCGAATGCTTACTTCTGGGCCGGTCGTGATTTCCATCAGCGTCCGCAGCAGGGGATCAACGACTACTTCTGGATGACCCATGATGGTCAGGGCGCCGGGGTGAAAAACTTCGATATCGGCGGCGTACAGTTCGACGTGGCGGCGGTGGCGGCCGTGGAGTCCTGTAATCCGGAAGTGCTGGACGACGGCTCTAACCCGTCACGCATTAACTGTACCGGCGGCTCCGGCACCGGCGATAAAGGCAACTATGCGGCAACCTCAAAAATTCACGGTATGAAAGTCGGGCCGCTGGATTTAGAGCTGTACGCGAACTACGGTTTTGACTCGAAAACCATTGAGAGCGACGACCGTCTGAAAGCCTGGCAGGGCGGGGTGGTGCTGAGCCATACCGGCGACAATAGCGTCAATAAAGTGATTGCGCGCTATTCCGACAACGCAGACAACAGCGTTTATAACAAAACCGACGGTCTGTCGACGATCTACGCCAGTTTTGAGGGGAGCTATAAGTTCACTCAGCAGACGCAGATTGAGTACCTGCTCGGCTTCCATGACTACGACAATAGCAAGGACAACACGGATAACCGTCGTAACTACGTCGCCATCGTCCGTCCGATGCACTGGTGGAACGAGGTGCACTCCACCTGGCTTGAAGCGGGCTATCAGCGCGTTGACTACGACCAGGGCGGTGATAACAACGGCTGGAAACTCACTCTGTCCCAGAACATGTCTATCGCCATGGGACCGGAATTCCGCCCGATGCTGCGTTTCTACGTGACCGGCGGCGAGGTGGACAACAAACGCACCGCTCGGGTTAACGGAACAGAGGATTCACAGCTCGACTCCTTTAACGTCGGCGCGATGTGGGAAGCCTGGTTCTGATAAGTGACGCAAGGTAACCCGCCATCTGGCGGGTTACCTTTGTGATGCACAATACAGGAGCGTGAGCGGGTCGATAATCATGAAAAATGAAGCGTTGTTAAATGCACCCTGCCCGATAGCCCGCAGTCTGGGTCGGATGGGTGATGGCTGGACCCTAATGATATTGCGCGATGCTTTCGCCGGGCTGACGCGTTTTGATGAGTTCCAGAGAAGCTGTAATGTGGCGCCGAATATTCTTTCCCGACGGCTCAAAGAGATGGTGAAGGATGGCCTGCTTGTCCGGGTGTCTTACTCCAGCGCCCCGCCGCGTCATGAATACCGGCTGACCGATAAAAGTCGCGAGCTGCACCCGATCATGCTGATGCTCACCGAGTGGGGCAATCGCCACTGTGTCAACGGCCAGCCGCCAATGCTGCCGGTGGATACCGCCAGCGGGCGACCGATAACGGCTGTCGTGGTGGATAAGGAGACTGGCCAGCCGCTGACTATCGATCGCTATGAGATAGTGCCCGGACCGGGCGCCGGGGCGCGATTGCGCTACCGCCATGACTATATTCACCAGAAGCGTGCCGGGCAGATGCCGGCACGCTTTTTGCCCCCGGAAGCGGATTAACCTGCGCTGGCAGTCACATCATCTGCTGCAAGACAGGGCGAGGCGACTATTCCGATAATAGTGCAATGGAATTACCGCCTCGTGGGCCTTATTACCAGGCGCAAAGCCTGGTAGTGATTTTTATCGTGTTTCCCCCTCGCGTTTTATTAAGTGCATTCCGAATGGTAGAGTGAAAAGAAATTGATGTTTTTATTATTAATAATAAAATCGAGAGGGTGATTCATTAATAATGATTGCTCCACTCAGGATTTTTTTCATTTAATAACTAAATTTCTATTCAAGGAAAGAAAATGCGTGAATTAACTATTATGGAACTCGAAACGGTTTCGGGTGGTTGCTTATCCAATATCGGCGGTGCAATTCTGGCAGGTATGGCGGGTCTTAGCGCAGGGGCGATGAAAGGCGGGGTTGCAGGAGGTTCATCCGGTGGTATTTTTGGCCTGGGCGTGTTTTCCATGCTGGGGGGCGCTATTTGGGGAGCGACGATGGGGATGGCCCAGGGCATTCTTTACGGTCTGGTAAACGGCTGGGATAAATCTCTGGAACTGTTTAATAAAAACTCCGAGCAGTGGGGCGATATGACAATTTAACCCCTGTAAGCTTATTAATGGAAATGAACCCTGAGCACAGCACAGGGTTCATTTTTTTAGGTCAGGAAATAATATTATCCGCCCACTCCGTTGCCTGACGCATGGAATCCACCACCGTATCTTCGCCGACGCCCAGTTCTCGTGCGACGGTGCGGGCTTCGTCCCAGCTGTGCTTTTCGTACAGAATCGCCAGCCGCAGGAACTGGTAGATCACCCCTTCTTTTTTGGTCAGGGCGTCGGTCACCGTTTCCGGCAGGCCGATCTGGGTAAACAGATCTTCAGGCGCAATATCCAGAATCACATCCAGCAGCGAGAAGAGGCCGCAGAAGAAGACGTCGTTGACCAGCGTGCGATGGGCTGACGACTTCGCCACCAGCTCGCAGAACATGCCCCTCACCAGGCTGGTGTGGTACAGCTCGTTGCCTTTGGTGTCCTCAATATTGGTCAGACAGGCCACCGACACAAAGCGCCGCAGCTCGTACAGGCCGAGATAGAGCAGAGTGTCTTTCAGCGTGGGGTTTCGCGCCATATTGACGCCGCGGCTCTTGTAGAGCACGTTTTTGGCGTAGCGCATAATCTTGTACGACAGATTCAGGTCGTTACGCAGGATCTTTTCAATCTGCTGGAAATCCGGTTCCCCGACGTTAATTTCGGCGATCAGACGGAACAGCAGGACATCGTTTGATGACAGACGCCGCCGCTTGATGATCTCCGGCTTGCTGTAGAAATAGCCCTGAAAGAGATGAAAGCCGTAGTCTTTATAGGCGTCAAACTCTTCTTTGGTTTCGACCTTTTCCGCGAGGAACTTCACGTCACGCAGGCGGTGCCGGTTAGTCTGAATGTACTGGGTGATCTCGTCGTAGCTTTTCGCCCGGATATCAAACTTGATAATGGAGATATAGGGCAGAAAACGATCCCAGTTTCGATCGAGGGTAAAGTCGTCCAGCGCCAGCTTGAAACCGTCGGCATAGAGCCTGCGCACTGCAATATAGAGCTCGTCGCTGGGGGTATCGTGTTCGAGGATCTCAATCACCACCTGATCGCGCGGCAGAATGCTGGCAAACCCCTGCACGATAAGTTCGGGCGGGAAGTTGATAAACGAGGTGTGGTGACCCACCAGCGCCGGTAGTGGAGTGCTTAAAAACTGCTCGGAGATAATACGCTTGGTGGCATACTCGGACGAGACATTGGTGGGGAAGCGGTTGCTCATGCCGTCACGGAACAGCAGCTCATAGGCTACTGTTACCCTGTTTCCGTCGAAAATCGGCTGCCTTGCAACGAATGAATACATACACTTGTCCCCATTACCTGTAAAGCATCAGATACGTTTACTGCCGTCGTCCGGTCACCTACGTATCGATATTATATATCACTGTTTTAATAAGATAAAAGAAAGCCGCTGGATTCTTGATTTCCAGGCGTTATCCGCCGATAAAAAACGCTAACCGGCGTCGTATTCCCCTCGCATTGCGTCAATCTTAACCCAAATCCTCCGGCGTTTCCGCTACGTTGCGTTGCCACGTCAGGGCTAACCGCAAAAAAACCTCTGACTTATGCACGCAGCGGCAATGCTTTGCCGGTTTTATTCGTTTTCTCATCACCCCGGCTCCCACACAATCGACCTCAGATTATGGCTTATTTTTCGCCGGATATTTCCGGCAAACAGGATTTAAAAATGCAAAAAAAAGGATTAGCGGTACTGCTGGCAATGATGGCCACGCACGGCGTAATGGCAGCTGAAACCCAGGTTCCGGCGGACAGCAATTTCCAGACGCGTGCCGACAGCGCGCTTAACGGCAGCCTGCCGGAGACGGTTCGGACGCGCGGCTATATTGTCGCGGGAACCAACCCTAACACGCCTCCGACGACGTTCTACAAAGAAGACAATAAAACCCTGGCGGGCAGGGAAATCGACGTAATGACCGCCGTGGCGGAAAAACTCGGCGTTAAGGTTCAGTGGCACGATACCGGCGGCTTCGACAATATTATTCCGGGCCTGAAGTCCGGGCGTTACGATGTGGCACTGTCCAATATTAACGCCACCCAAAAACGGCTGGATCAGGTCGATTTTGTCAGCTACTTCGATGCTTCCCGGCTGGGGGTGATCTCCCGTCAGGATGCGGGCATCAAACCCTTCACTCAGCTGACGGAAGCCTGTGGTCTGGAAATAGGCGCGGGCGCGGGCACCACGCAGCTGACGCGTCTGAGCGAAGCCAGCAAGGCCTGTCAGGCGCAGGGAAAACCGGCGATTAAGATCGCCACCTTCCCGGATCGTCCGGCGGGCGTGCAGGCGGTGGTCAGCGGACGCGTACCGCTGTTCTTTGGCCCCTATGAGGGCCTGACCTGGCAGGTGAACAAGGTAAAAGCCCTGACCATGAGCGGGCAAATCACCGTGAATGACGCGCCGGTGTCTATCGCCTTCCCGAAAGGTTCGGAACTGGAAGTCCCGGTTCAGGCGGCGCTGAACGCGCTGATTGCCGACGGGACTTACCAGAAAATCCTCGACCACTGGTCCATTGGCTATGGCGCGGTCCCTGCGTCTAAGCGCAATGCAGAGATCTTCTGATGTCACGACTATCCCCTTCTGCTGACGACGATGCCCTGCGCATCGTCGGTAAAAAATACTACGGCCGCTGGTTCAGCGCCGCCCTGGTGCTGGTACTGCTGGTTGGGCTTCTGCACTCGGTGCTGAATAATCCGCGCTTCGAATGGTCGGTGGTTGCCGCCAGCTTTACCGAAGAGTCGATTATCCAGGGCGTGCTGATGACGCTGCAGCTGACGGCGATCTCCGTGGTGCTGGGGTTTGCCGGTGGAACGCTGCTGGCGCTGATGCGTCTGTCGTCCAACCCGGTGCTGGTGGCGGTCAGCTGGGGATATACCTGGTTCTTTCGCGGCGTGCCGATGCTGGTACAGCTTTTCCTCTGGTACAACATCGCTGCCCTCTATCCGACCATCACTCTCTCCCTGCCGGGCGTGGGTGAGCTGTGGAGCGCCTCAGCGAACGCGCTAATCAGTCCCTTCAGCGCGGCGGTGATCGCCCTGGTGATGCACCAGTCGGCCTACGCGGCGGAGATTATTCGCGCCGGGATCCAGAGCGTCGGCAGCGGCCAGCTGGAAGCCGCCCGCGCCCTGGGCTACGGTCGCGGACAAATCTTTCGCCATACGGTTCTGCCCCAGGCGATGCGCGCCATTCTGCCGCCCGCCGGTAACGAAGTGATTGGTCAGCTAAAAACCACTGCGGTGGTGTCGGTGATCTCCCTCCAGGACGTGCTCTACTCGGCGCAAATAATTTACCAGCGCACCTACGAGGTGATCCCGCTCCTGCTGGTCGCGACCCTGTGGTACCTGCTGCTGACTTCCGTTTTGTCGGTAGGCCAGTTCTACGTTGAGCGCTACTTTGGTCGCGGCGTGAACCGTCAGGAGAAAACCGCGTGGATCGCCCGCAAACTGCCCGTCCTTTTCCTGGGCGCAAGGAGAGCAAGCAATGGCTGAAGCAATTGAACTGCGCAATATCAGCAAGCGTTTTTCCGGTAAAACGGTGCTCGACGGGGTCGATCTCTCCGTTGCCGCAGGCTCGGTGACGGTGATTCTGGGGCCATCCGGCTCGGGAAAATCGACCCTGCTGCGCTGCATTAATCATCTGGAAAAACTCGACGGCGGCACCGTCCGCGTCGGTGGGGAACTGGTCGGGTATCAGCAGCGCGGCACGAACCTGCATGAAGTCAGCGATCGGGTGATTGCCCGGCAGCGCAGCCGTATTGGCATGGTATTTCAGCAGTTTAATCTCTTCCCCCACCGCACCGTGCTGCAGAACATTATCGATGCCCCGATAAGGGTCAAAAAAGAGAGCCGGGTTAACGCGGTGGCGAAAGCGCGCCTGCTGCTGGCTCAGGTTGGCCTATCCGGTCGGGAAAATGACTGGCCGCAGCAGCTTTCCGGCGGTCAGCAGCAGCGCGTGGCCATTGCCCGGGCGCTGGCGATGGACCCGGATGTGATGCTGTTTGATGAACCCACCTCCGCCCTCGATCCCGAGCTGGTCGGTGAAGTTCTGCAGGTGATCCGCACCCTGGCGCACTCCGGCATTACCATGGTGGTGGTCACCCACGAAGTGGGCTTTGCCCGCGAGGTGGCGGACAATATTGTCTTTATGGAAGAGGGCAAAATTATCGCCAGCGGCCCGGCGCGTCAGGTGCTGGAAGAGGCGGGCAATCCCCGCGTTTCGGCATTTCTCTCCACCGTTCTGTAACCGATGTTCAGGTTTAGCGCAGCCGCAGCGCTTCCGCGAGTTCCTGTAGCCCGGCGTCGTTTGTCAACTCGCTAAGCCGTAACCAGCGCTGCTGCGCCTCGATGGGGAGCGGCGACAAACTGCGGCGTAGCTTCTCCTCCACGTTTACCCCACGGGCCAGCGTCTGCTGGCGAGTGATGCGCTGGCGCAGGATCTCGCCGCTGCGCAGAAAGAGTGTCACCTCATGAAAACGCGCTGCAGGGTTTAGCGCATCCGGCGGCGCGTTCAGGTCCGGCGTGCGGGTAACCCGTGCGGCCAGGGCCGAGGTGTCCGGGGCCAGGGGCTGGAGGCTGAAGTCGGCGATACGCGGCTCCCCGTGCAGCAGGCAGTGGGCAATGACATATTCCAGGCTAAAGCGGGCTTCGATCCCGGTTTTCGGCTGATGAATGGCCGTGGCCACATCGCCGCCGGGCGGGAAGGCGACGGTGATATGGTCAATGTCGGTGGGCAACGCCCCGCGTTCACGCAGTTGCAGAGTAGCCACCGCGGCGGCGTGGGTTCCGCTACAGGTCGGCCAGTTTTTATACTCCAGCCCCGGCGTGACGATACGCCAGGGCGCGCCCCAGCCGTCGGTGAGCGCCGCCGGACGGCTCTCTTTATCGCCATAGGCCGTGATAAACGCCTCCAGCGCGTCCGGGCTACCGGCATCAATGCCCGCGACGGCCAGCTCCAGAGCGGTGACCGCTCCGCGTGCCGCCAGACCGGCGTGCAGAGGCTTGGCGGTCGAGCCAAACTGTACCCGCAGCCCGGCTGCCTGGCTGGTGGCGAGGGAGAGCACGGTGATGGCGGTGGCTTCATCCACTCTACAAAGCCGTGCCGCTGCGGCGCTGGCGGCCAGAGTGCCGAGCGTGCCGGTATTGTGGAATCCCCGCACATAGTGGCCCTGACCGATGGCGAGTCCCAGCCGTCCGGCGGTTTCCACCCCGATAACCAGGGCGTCAAGAAAGCGTTCCGTGCTCAGCCCGGGCAGGGTCTGGACCAGCGCAAACAGCGCGGGCAGGATCGCCGCGCCGGGGTGGCCGCGAAAATCGGCGTGGAAGTCGTCAAAATCGAGGGCGTGGGCGCAGTAGCCGCCGAGCAGGGCCTGAGTCTGTGGATCGGCACCCGGCCAGATGCGGCGCAGCGCGGTCAGGCCGGGATCGGCGAGCGTGCCGCTAAGGACGGGGAGGGTGACGGCCAGCAGATCTTTTACGCTCTCCCGGGCACTCTCGCGGGCGGTCTCATCCGGTGCGCTCTGGACAATCAGGCGCGCCAGGTTTTGGGTCAGGCTCACTTGAGATGACCCGAGATCAGAGCGGCTTCCGCCAGCCCGGCCAGCCACTGTGCGGTCGGGTAGAGCGCCGCGTCATCGACCCGGAACTGCGGGTGATGGAGGGCGAACGGGCCGCCGGATCCGACCATAATAAAGGCGCCGGGTAGCTTTTGCAGATAGAACGCGAAGTCCTCCCCGATAGGGTTTTCCTCCAGGCGGCGGGTTTCAAAACCGCTTTTCTCACCGACTTCAAGGGCAAAGTCGACCCATTCAGCGGTGTTAATTATCGACGGTGGGCCGGGCTGCCAGTCGAGGGTCACCTCAGCATTAAAGGTCCGGGCTACGCCCTCGGTCACGTCGTGGAAGCGCCGCTCCAGACCTTCTCGTGCACTCTGGCTAAAGGTGCGGACCGTGCCCTCCAGCCAGGCGGTTTCCGGGATCACGTTCCAGGTGCTGCCGCCGTGAACCTGGGTCACCGACACGACCGCGTTTTCCCGCGAGTCGAGGTTACGGCTGATCAGAGTTTGCAGGGCGGTCACCAGATGCGCGGCAATAATCAGCGGATCGTTACCTTCGTGCGGTCGTGCCGCATGGCTGCCGCGCCCGCGGACGTCGATCTTAAAGCGATCCACCCCGGCGGTCAGCGCGCCGGCCTTGCTGCCGATAACCCCGACCGGCAGGGCCGGATCGTTATGAATTCCGAAGATTGCCTTCGCCCCGTCAAGGGCGCCGGTGGCCAGCACGGCGGGTGCGCCGTGGCCGGTCTCTTCCGCCGGCTGGAAGATAATACGCACGGTCCCGGCGAGGCTCTCCTCTTTTTCCCGCAGCAGGATCGCCGCGCCGAGGGCGGCGGCAGAGTGAAAATCGTGCCCGCAGGCGTGCATCACGCCAGGGTTTTCCGACGGCCAGGGCACGCCGGAGACTTCCTCAATCGGCAGGGCGTCGATATCGGCACGCAGGATCACCAGCGGACCGGGACGTTGTCCGCCCACTTCGACCACCAGGCCGGTACGCAGAGGGAGGTCCAGAATCCGAATCTGCTTCGCCTCCAGCGCCTCGCGAAGACGGCGGGTGGTTTCAAACTCCTCATTGGAGAGTTCAGGGAAACGGTGCAGCTCGCGGCGGAATTCGGTCAGCCAGTGATTCAGGGCGATGTCGGTCATCGGGTGTCCTTTGATTCATGTCCTGAGCGTCGCGTCAGCCAGCGGTCGTGCTGCGCGTCGTCGAGGATCTTTTTCATAAACAGGGTGATATGGCCTTTCCCCAGGTCGCTTTCATGCTGGGGCGTAAAGCCGTAGCTGAGATACATCTCTTTAAGCCAGGGGTGGCGAGTGGCGGTTCCCAGCGAGACGGCGGGCGCTTTGAGCACCTCGCGCAGAATATGCGTTTCCAGCCAGTCCAGAAGCTGACGTCCCCGATGCTGGCCGCGAAAGGCCGGGTCAGCGGCAAACCAGCCGATATGCGGCAGGCCGAACGGACCGGGCAGCGGTCCCCAGGGATAGCGCAGGGTGATGGAAGCGGCCAGCCGGTCGTCAACGAACAGGCCGAAGACCCCGTGATCCTGCAGATGCTGCACCGCCTGCGCCTCGCTGACGCTGGCGGCATCAAAGCGGATCCCCATCTCGCGGATGGGCGCAAAGGCGGTCAGCATCAGGCGGAAAAACGCCCCGCTGTCGGCGCAGGTCAACTGACGATAGCTTTCGGTCATTGCAGCAGTCCAGAGCGGTCGGCGCTCTCCAGTACCGCCTGCACTTTTTGCGGCGCGCAGCCAATATACTGGGCCGGATCCAGCCAGGCATTCAGCGCATCAAGGGAAATGGCGCGGGCAATCTGCGGATCTTCTGCGAGCACCTCGGCGAAGGGGCGATGGCTCTCCTGGGCGCGCATGGCGCAGTCGTAGACCAGATGGTGCGCGGTCTGTTTGCCGAGGGTTTTCCCCGCTTCAAACATGATTTTTTCCGACAGCAGCAGGCCGTTTTGCAGCTGCAGGTTGCTGAGCATTTTCGTCTCGTTAACCTGCAGCCCTTTCAGCACGCCAATGGCGGTCTGGAGCTGGGCGCTAAGATAGAGGCAGATCTCCGGCAGGGCGATCCATTCGGCACGCCAGCTCATGGCGTCACGCTCGTGCTCAACGTGCATCGATTCATAAATCAGCGCCGCGCTGCGGCGTACCGGCGGCGTCAGGCTGGCCAGCCCTTCCAGCAGGGCCGGATTACGTTTATGGGGCATGGTGGTCGAGCCAATCTTACCGGCACTGAACGGCTCTTCGATTTCACCGATTTCACTGCGCATCAGGTTGTAAAGCTCGTTGCCGATTTTGCCCAGCGAGCCGCTAATCAGCACCGCCACCGAGGCGAATTCACTAAAGCGGTCCCGTGCGGCCTGCCAGCCGATGGTCGGCGTTTGCAGGCCGAGGAGAGTTAGCGCACGGCGTTCCACGGCCGGGCCGACCTCGCCGAGGGCGGCATAGGTACAGACGGCCCCGCTGATATTGCCCGTCAGCACCCGGGGGCTGATTTCCTGCAGCCGGGTCAGATGACGTAAAAACTCATCCAGCCAGACGGCCACTTTAAAGCCGAAGGTGGTCGGCTGGGCCTGCATACCGTGAGTGCGTCCGGCAATCGGGGTGTGCTGATGGCGGTCGGCCAGAGCGTACAGGGCGCGAGCCACCTCGACCGTATCGCGGCGGACGATCGCCAGCGCAGACTTGAGCTGCAGCACGGTGCCGGTATCAACAATATCCTGTGTGGTTGCGCCATAGTGCAGATACTCGCCTGCGTCGCCGCACTGCTCCTGCAGCGCGGTCAGGGTTGGCATAAAGGAGTGCTTCATGGTGGCCGCCTGACGGGCGATATCGGCGGGATCCAGCGCGTCGGCATTGGCGCGTTCGGCGATGGTCTGCGCCGCCGTCTGCGGGATTACGCCCAGCTCGCCCTGAGCCACAGCCAGCGCCACCTCGACGGCAACGTGCTGCGCCAGCCGGTTTTTCTCCGACCAGACGTCGCGCATTTCAGGGGTGGAAAAGTTATTACCAATTAACAGAAAGTCGATAGGATGGGATGCCATGAAGTGTACGCCTGTCATTAACCAGGTTATTTCCTGAGGGAGATATTGTGTTTCATCGTCTTCTTCAGGGTATTTAAATGCAAGCGCTTTGCCCCCTTATCTGGTTTTTATCTATAGATAGCAGAAATAATGAAAATGAAAGCCGAAACGGCGGATTGCACATTATTATTAATGCCGTAGCATGAATGAATTCTCTTTAATTTATCGCGTTCCCGATAACGCATTATTATGGACAGGACCATGCTGGCAATTAAATCACCGGAGACTTATCACCATCAGGCCGGGCTGCGCCATGAAGCCGGGAAAATCATTTCCGGGCTGGGCCAGACGGTTTTACTGATTACCAGCCCGCAGGCCTGGGCGCGAACCGGTCCGGCGCTGGAGGCGAGCCTGCGTCAGCACGGCGTGCGCTGGCAGGTCGACATCATGGACGGCGAATGCTCGGAGACGACAATTGCCCGGTTGACTCAGCGTGCCGTTGAGCTGGATGCCAGCGTGGTGGTGGGCGTCGGCGGCGGTCGGGTGCTGGACACCGCCAAAGCGGTGGCTAACGGTCTGCCGCAGACGGAATCCGTCACCTTTCCGACCATCGCGGCTACCTGTGCGGCCTGGTCACCCCTGAGCATTATTTATGACGATGCCGGGCGCTATCAGCGCCGTCTGCTGCTGGATAAACTCCCGAAAGCGGTGCTGGTGGACAGCGAGATTATTGCCGCCTCCGACGTGCGTTACCTGAAGGCGGGCATCGTGGACGCGCTGGCAAAATGGTATGAGTTTGCCCCGTATCAGCGGCTGGAGCCGGTCAGCCTGGCCCTTAATCTGAAGGTGCAGACCGCCCGCCAGGCGCTGGAAACCTTCCGTCAGCACGGGGCGCAGGCATTGCGCGATAACCAGCAGGGCGTGGTCAGCGAAGCCCTGGTTCAGGTGATTGATGCCGCCATTGCGATGGCCGGAATGGCCAACAGTATCCGCGAAGACAAGCCCACGCCGGGCGTGGCGCACGCCATCCACAACCGTCTGACCTGGGAATCTGAACTACACCACTGGCTGCACGGGGAGAAGGTCGGCTACTGTCTGCTGGTCCAGTCCCTGCTTGAGCGGGGTGATACCGGGCCGGATCCGGAACTGCTGGCGTTTCTGCGCCAGTACGATATGCCGCTCACTCTCGCTCCGCTCGGCGCCGCGGCGTTTGCCGATATCGCCCGCGACGTGGCGCTTTCCCCGGCGGCGGCAAAACGTCTGCCGTTCGATGTCTCTTCCGGCGCGATTGAGCGGGCGCTGCACGCCAGCCATCACGCCTTCTGAAGAAAACGGCCCGCCGTATTACAGCGGTCGGGCCGGGTCCAGATCGATAAACTGCTGCCAGCTCACCGCATCCACAGAGATACCTTCGACGCTGCGACGGGCGTAGTGGCGCGCCTCCGGCTCGCCGGGGATTTGCGCCTCGCCGCCGGAGGAGTGGATCCATGCCAGCTGGGCTTCCACCTCCTGCTGATACTGCTCTCCGGCCCCTAAACGCAGCGGATCGATAAGAATCGACAGCATATTATTGATAATGCCGGGACGCGGCGGGAAGCGGTGGCTCTCGGTCTGGCCGCCGGTCAGCGCGGCTCCCAGCAGGGTACAGATTAACGACAGCCCGGCCCCTTTGTGCCCGCCGAAGGCCAGCAGAGAGCCGCGTGGCTCCTGCATCAGGCTGCCTGCATCGGTGGTGGGATTGCCAAGATGATCCACCGCACATCCTTCCGGCAGCGGACGGCCCTCATTCCAGGCAATGCGCGCTTTATTCCCGGCGATAGCGCTGGTGGCGAAATCGAGGATCACCGGATCGCCCTGAGCGCGTGGAATACCGACGCAGAGCGGGTTTGTTCCCAGCCGCGGCTGCTGCCCGCCAAAGGGCAATACCGCCGACGGGGCGCTGACGTTGGCGAAGTGCAGGGAAACCAGACCGGCTTCCGCTACCTGTTCAGCCCAGGCCCCGATACGCCCCAGATGATGCGCTTCGGCAATGCCGATGATGGCGACCCCGTAGTCCCGCGCCCGCTGAATACCCGCATCCATCGCTTTCTGGCCCAGCACCTGGCCAAAGCCGCGCTGGCCGTGAAAAGAGAGCAGCGCGCCCTCATCGCGGAGCAGGCGCAGTTCGCCACGGGGGTTGAGATCCCCGGCCTCAATAGCCTGAATATAGCGGGGCAACAGGGTGACGCCGTGGGAATCGTGGCCTTTTAGCGAGGCCTCGACCAGGTTATCCGCCACCTGACGGGCGGTATCGGCGGGGGTATCCACCCGCAAAAGATGGTGCTGTAACAGCGTTCGTAGCTGCTGCGCGCTGAGTACCGGCATAGGGTAACCTTATCGGGTTAAAATAAATCTGAGTCCCGACTATAAACAGAATGGTTTTTTAACATAACCATGAAAAATAACTTAGCTGTGCCATCTGGCGACAATGGAAGTTTATTTCCAGAATGGGTATAAGCAATGCCAATTAAATCATTTCTTTTTTACGGGTAATATCGCCAATGTTTTCCCTTTAGCCAAATATCTCCGGGAAAATAGATGAAAAAGCGTCAGCAGCTCCTGGCCGGAATGGCCATTGCCGTGACCCTCGCGACATTCAGCGGTGGGGTGCAGGCGGAAGGGAAAATCAGTATTGCGCAGCAGTTTGGTATTGGTTATCTGATCCTCGACGTGGTGCGGGACCAGAATCTGATTGAAAAAGAGGGCAAAAAAGAGGGGCTGGAGATAGAGGTGGACTGGCGCACGCTTTCCGGGGCGACGGCCATGAACGAGGCGCTACTCTCCGGCGCGCTGGACGTGGCCTCGGCGGGCGTGCCGCCGCTGCTGACGCTCTGGGATCGCACCCACGGGCGGCAGAACGTTAAGGCCATCGCCTCGCTCGGGTCGATGCCTAACTACCTGCTTAGCAACAATCCGGCGGTAAAAAGCGTAGGCGATCTGAGCGATAAAGACCGCATCGCGGTGCCCGCCGCCGGAGTGGGCTTCCAGTCCCGGACCCTGCAAATCGAAACCGCGAAACTCTATGGCAACGCCGACTATAAGCGTTTCGACCGGATCAGCGTCAGCCTGCCGCACCCGGACGCCAGCGCGGCGCTGATTGCCGGCGGTTCGGAGATTAACACCCACTTCTCCAGCCCGCCGTTCCAGTATCAGGCCCTGGAGCATGACAACGTGCATAAGATCCTCAGCTCCTATGACGTGCTGGGCGGACAGGCAACCTTTAACGTGCTCTACACCACGCAGAAATTCCACGATGAAAACCCGAAAACCTACCGGGCGTTTTATCGCGCGCTGAGCGAGGCGGCGAAGATTATCAATGCCGATAAGAACGCCGCAGCGGAAACCTATATCCGGGTTGAGAAGTCGCGCCTGCCGCTGTCGCTGGTGCAGAAGATTGTCAACGATCCGGAAATCAGCTTTACGGTGTCGCCAGAGCGGACCTTTGTCTACGCCGAAAAGCTCCAGGAGCTGGGCGTTATCAAGAACAAAGCCGGGTCCTGGAAAGACTATTTCTTTAACGATGCCTGGGAAAATCCCGGCAGCTAACGCGAAGCAGGAGGGCATATGCCACAGGCCACCATTGAGCCGCTGCTGCAGGTCAGGCAGCTTGATATCGAGTACCGCACACGCGAGCGGCGGGTGCGGGCCACCCACGACGTCAGCTTTGACGTCTGGCCGGGGGATCGCTTTATCCTGCTCGGACCGTCGGGCTGTGGCAAATCGAGCCTGCTCAAAACCGTGGGCGGTTTTATCCAGCCCCTGCGCGGTGAGATCGCTCTGGAAGGCAGCGATATTCGCGGACCCGGTCCCGACAGAATGATGGTCTTTCAGGAGTTCGACCAGCTTCCGCCGTGGAAAACGGTGCTGGAGAATGTCATGTTCCCGCTGCTGGCCAGCCGCAAGGCGAAGCGAGCCGAGGCGCGTGAGCAGGCGCTGCATTTTCTCGATAAGGTCGGGCTGGCCAGCTTTGCGGATGCCCTGCCGCACACGCTTTCCGGCGGCATGAAGCAGCGGGTTGCCATTGCCCGTGCCCTGGCGATGCGCCCGCGGATGCTGCTGATGGACGAACCTTTTGCCGCGCTGGATGCCCTGACGCGACGAACCATGCAGGAGGAGCTGCTGGCCCTGTGGGAAGAGGAACGCTTTACGCTGCTCTTCGTCACCCACTCGATTGAAGAAGCGCTGGTGGTCGGCAGCCGCATCCTGGTGCTCTCGCCTCATCCAGGCCGGGTACGCGCCGAGCTGAACTGCCACCAGTTTGGCCTGAATGATTTCGGCAGCCCCGCCTTTCAGTCGGCAGCCAGCCATATACACCAATTATTGTTCCCGCCCGCCGTGAACACCCCATTACCTTCCGCGAGTCAGGAGCCGGATTATGTCACTGCCACCGTTCATTCGTCCTGAATACGAGCGTAGCCTGACCCCGCTGCGCGATGTCGCCGTCGATGAAGCGCTGCCGCTCTCCCGACGACTCTGGAACCAGACCTGGCTGCGCAAAGGCGTGGTGGTCGTGCTGGTGCTGGCCCTGTGGGAAGCGGCGGCCCGCTATCAGCAAAACGACCTGATGCTGCCCGGGGTTGTGGATACCCTGCGGGCGTTTATTGAGGATATGCACAGCGGCGAGCTGCCGGAGAAGATCGTCAATTCTCTGAGTACCCTGCTGAAAGGCTATCTGATCGGCAGCGCGCTGGCGCTGGTGGCCAGCGCTCTGGCGATCACCACCCGGTTTGGCCGCGATCTGCTCAGCACCTTAACGGCGATGCTGAACCCGCTCCCGGCGATTGCGCTACTGCCGCTGGCGCTGCTGTGGTTTGGGCTGGGCAACGTCAGCCTGGTGTTTGTGCTGGTTCACTCGGTTATGTGGCCCATCGCGCTGAATACCTGGTCAGGGTTTAGCAGCGTGCCGGAAACTCTGCGTATGGCCGGGCGTAACTATGGTCTGAGCGGTCCGCGCTATGTCCTGACGATCCTGATCCCGGCTTCGCTGCCGTCGATCCTCTCCGGGCTGAAAATTGGCTGGGCCTTTGCCTGGCGCACGCTGATTGCCGCCGAACTGGTGTTTGGTGCCTCCAGCGGCGAGGGCGGGCTGGGCTGGTATATCTTCCAGAACCGCAATGAACTCTTTACCGACCGGGTATTTGCCGGGCTGGCGACGGTGATTATTATCGGCCTGCTGGTTGAGGGCGTGGTGTTTTCGACCCTCGAGAAGGCCACGGTTAAGCGCTGGGGTATGCAGCGCTAAAGCGCCCGGTACTGGCCCTGATGAACCTGGCCGATATGGCCGCCCATCATCTGCGCTTCCGTTTCGCTATGGGTGACCATCAGCGCCGTCTGGCCCGCTTCGCGCAGAATATCCCGTACCTCGATGCCGATCCGCTCCCGCGTGCGGCTGTCGAGACTGGAGAAAGGCTCATCAAGCAGCAGGATTTGCGGTCGGGGCGCGAGGGCACGAGCCAGCGCCACGCGCTGCTGCTGCCCGCCGGAAAGCTGGTGGGGATAGTGGCGGGCATGGTTGCCGAGCTCGACCATTTTCAGCAGCGTATCGACTCTCTGCGATTGCTGTTCGCGGGGCAGGCGACGCAGGCCAAAGGCGATATTCTCTTCGGCGGTCAGATGTGGAAACAGGGCATACTCCTGGAAGACCATTCCAGTCTGGCGTTTCTCCGGCGGCAGATGCAGCCGGTGTCCCGCAACCTGCTGGCGGGCAATCCAGATATCGCCTTCGCTGACCCGCTCAAACCCGGCAATGGCGCGCAGGACGGTGGTTTTCCCGCAGCCGGATGCGCCCAGCAGACAGGTCAGCTCGCCCTTGCGCAGCGAGAGAGAAAAACCGTTCAGTACCCGCTGCAGGCCTGCGCCGTAGGCAACGTGGATATTCTCAAGACGTAGCGCAATCTCTGACATTATCTCTTCCTTAGCGTCGCATCTGATGGCGCATCAGCAGGATCACCGGCAGGACGCCCGCCAGCACAATCAACAGGGCGGCCACGGCGCCATCTTCATAAGTGCCACGAGCCGCTTCGGCGTAGAGCAGGGTGGCGAGGGTTTCAAAATTCACCGGGCGCAGCAGCAGCGTGGTGGGCAGTTCTTTCATCGCGTCGGCAAACACCAGCAGGGCGCTGCTGACCAGGGCCGGGCGCAGCAGGGGAAAGTGAACGCGGGCAAAGGTGCCGCCGCCGCTTTCACCCAGCGAACGTGAGGCTTGCTCAAGCGAAGGTGGAATGCGCGCCAGCCCGGAATCCAGGGCACCGATAGCAATGGTCTGAAAGCGAATGGCGCAGCAGATAACCAGCAGCACGCCCGCCGACATCAGCGGTAGACCCCGCATTCCCAGCAGGTCCGCCAGCCACTTGTCCATCGCCATCGCCGGCGTCAGGAAGCCAATCGCCAGAATAGTTCCCGGTACCGCGTAGCCCAGCGAAGCCAGTCGCATCACGCCGCGACGCACGCGCGGAGCCGGATTGCCCATCGCCATATTTCGTGCGTTCCAGGCCACGATCATACTCACCGCAACCACCACCAGGGTGACGCCTGCGGCCAGGGTCAGGGTGTTTTGCAGGGCACCCAGCAACTGGGAAGAAATGGGGGCTTCATCCATCAACCGTTTTGCGCTCTCCCAGGCAAGGAAACTGACCGGGGCGACAAAACCCAGCACCACCGGCAGGGCCACCAGGGAACAGAGCACTCTGCCGCGCCAGCCGTCCACTTTCGCAGGGGCAATGTCACGGCTGCTACGGCTGCTGAATCCCTGCTTCGAGCGGCCATAAATCTCCAGCGACAGAATGGCGAAAATCAGCACCAGCATCAGACAGGCGATTTGCGCCGCTGCGGCGAGGTCGGAGCGGGTGATCCAGGTGGTATAAACCGTGACCGTCAGGGTCTGGACGCCGAGAAATTCCGACGCGCCGATATCGTTAAGGGTTTCCAGCAGGGCCAGGCTTAGCCCGACCGCCAGCGCCGGACGCGCCATCGGCAATGCCACCCGGAAAAACGCACCGGTCGCGCTACAGCCCAGCGTTCTTGCCGCCTCCAGCAGATTGGCCGGCTGGCTGATAAACATCGCCCGGGTGGTTAAATAGACGTAGGGGTAGAGCACCATCCCCAGCAGCAAAATCGCGCCGGTCAGAGAGCGCAGGTCCGGCAGGCGGAACTGACGCGGGCTGTCGTATCCCAGCAGCCAGCGGATGGCGGTCTGCAGCGGGCCAATAGGATGCAGCAGATCCAGCCAGGCAAAGGCGACGATATAGGTGGGCATCGCCAGCGGCAGCAGCAGTGCCCAGCTCAGAATTCTGCGGCCGGGAAAATCCCAGGCCGTCACCGCCCAGGCGCAGCCGACGCCGATAAAGGTGACCATCAGCGCCACGCCGGAGAGCAGTAGTGCGGTATTGATCGCCGCGTTGGGTAGCACAAAGCGCAGCAGGTTTTCCCAGTGGGAGAGATCGGCGTGGAACGCCTGCCAGGCCAGCGCCAGAATCGGGGCGCAGACGCCCAGCGCAATCAGGGTTGCGGTAAGATGCAGCGGGGTAAAAAGCGACTGCGGCCCGGAAACCAGGCCGCGGATCGTGGTTAAACCCGACGATTTATTGATCGAATCCAACTTTGTCTACCAGCAGGCTCGCCTGTTTGCGGTGTTTCACAATCTCGGTCAGCGGGATGCTGTCGACGTTAATCTCACCGATGGCCTCGCTGATAATCGGGTCCAGCGCCACGCCTTTCAGCACCGGGAACTCGTAGTTCGCTTTGGCATAGATCTGCTGGGCCGGAGCGGAGACCAGATACTCCATCAGCTTGACCGCGTTATCTTTGTTTGGCGCATGGCGTGCAACGGCCGCACCGCTGATATTGACGTGGGTTCCGCCCTGCTCAAAGGTCGGCTTCACGACTTTGATGGCGTCGCCCCATTTACGGGCGTCGCTGCCCTCTTTGGCGCTCTTCATCTGGCCGACATAGTAGGAGTTGGCGAGGCCCATATCGCAGATACCGCCAAGAATATCGCGGGCAACGTCGCGGTCGCCGCCGGTCGCTTTACGCGCCAGGTTATCCTTCACGCCGCGCAGCCAGGTTTCCGTTTTGGCTTCGCCGTGGTGAGAAATCATCGCCGCGACCAGCGCGGTATTGTACGGATGCTGGCCGGAGCGCAGGCAGACCTTGCCTTTGTACTCCGGGTTAGCGAGCTGCTCGTAGTGCCAGTTATCGATCGGCAGATCTTTTTCGGCATAGAGCACGCGGGCACGCATGGACAGCGCAAACCACTGGTTATCCTCACCGCGCAGGTTGGCCGGGATCGCCGTTTTCAGCGCCTCAGACTCTACCGGCTGGGTCACGCCCGCCTCGACGAGATCGACAAGGTTGCCAACATCGACGGCCATCAGCAGATCGGCCGGGGAGTTTTGCCCCTCGGCTTTCACGCGCTCCAGCATCCCGTCCTTGATATAGACGGTGTTGACCTTGATCCCGCTGCTTTTGGTCCAGCTATCCAGCAATGGCTGGATCAGGCCCGGTTCGCGGGTGGTGTACAGCGTCAGATCGTCACTGGCGAGGGCGGAGAAGCTAACGGGTGCAATCAGAGCGGATGCCAGCGTGATGCAGCGCAGTCCGGTGCGAGGCAAAGCAAACTGTTTCATTGAGTGATTTCCAGAGTGGTTAGCGGTCTAATTAATTCAACAGGTGAACTATTTCAGTGTGCAACTGATACCTTAAATGATAATCACTCTTGTCTACAATCTTGCGACGGGCACAGAAATTCACATTTACAAAACTTTAATTACATTTGTTGATACAAACCGGGAATGAGAGGCAGGAAAAACGGATGCAGAACTCTGCATCCGTGGAGGGTTACGCGTGCGTCAGAAGGCTTCCCATTCTGCGTCGGCAGCACGTGGTTTACCCGTGCTGGCAAGCGCCGGGCTTTTGGCTGCGGTTTTCACTTTTCGCGCCTGTGGCTGGCCCGCACCCGGCGCGTCGCCCGGCAGCTTAAAGACCGAGACCACTTCCGTTAAGCGGTAAGCCTGCTCTTCCAGCGAGGCAGAGGTCGCGGAGGATTGCTCCACCAGCGCTGCGTTTTGCTGGGTGACGCTGTCCATCTGGGAAATGGCCGTCCCGACCTGAGAGATCCCTTTGCTCTGCTCCGTCGAGGCTGAGGCGATTTCACCCATAATATCCGTCACGCTGGTGACCGATTTGAGGATGTTGTCCATCGACTCGCTGGTGAGAGAAACCTGCTGATAACCGTTGTTAACGTTAGTGACGGACTCGTCGATCAGGCCTTTGATCTCCTTCGCCGCACCCGCGCTGCGCTGGGCCAGGTTACGCACTTCGCTGGCGACCACGGCAAAGCCGCGGCCTTGCTCGCCGGCGCGGGCCGCTTCAACGGCCGCGTTCAGCGCCAGAATATTGGTCTGGAACGCAATGCTGTCGATCACGTTAATAATATCGCTGATCTTCTGCGAACTGCCGGTGATGTTCTTCATGCTGTCGATAAGCGACTGCACCATTTCTTCACCTTTGTTCACTGCCGTTGAGGCCGCTTTTGCCAGCACGCTGGCTTCACCCGCGTTATCGGCATTTTGCTTAACGACCGCGCTCAGCTCTTCCATGCTGGCCGCCGTCTGCGTCAGGGCTGCAGCCTGCTCTTCGGTACGGGAGGAGAGATCCGTATTCCCGGCCGCAATTTCACTGGTGCCCTGATAAATATCCCCGGCGGTATTGCGGATCTGGGTGACGGTTTTCACCCAGTTGGACTGCATGGTATCGAGGAAGGGGATAAGCTGCCCGACCTCGTTTTTGCCGAGATCCTTCGTCGGTTTATCCAGCTTGCCTTCAGAGAGCACCTGCAGATGGTTTTTGACCCATTCCAGCGAGCGTCCCATAAACAGCGCCAGGTAACGTTCGGTCATCACCAGCACCGCGAGACCGATCACCATCGCAATAATAATGATGGTGCGTGACAGGGATACCCAGCTGCCAATGCGGTCGTTTGCCGCCGCTTTCAGCTGCTGGATCTCCTGGTTATAGGCCACGATAGCCTCGGTAAAACCGGTGCGCAGCGGGCTGTATTTCTCATTGGCCAGGCGGGTAAAGCTCTCCGCATTGTTGGCCTTTACCGCCTCAAACATCGGTTTGATCCCTTCGTTAAAGAGGGTCAGAGAGCTGTTGTAAATGCTGTCGATGGAGGCGCTGCTGATATTGGCGTGATCCGTCACTTTAAAGGCATCCAGCCCGCCCTGGAGAAAGTCGATATCCTTACCGATCTGCGTCAGCGTTTTCTGGCCGTTGGCGGCATCGCCGCTGGCCTGATACACCATCGCCTTGTCCATTGCCAGCTTGACCTGATAGTAGCGGTCGCTGGCATTGTTGATGATATCGCCGTTCACCTGCTGAACGTTGGTGAGGGCGATCTCTTTGGTCAGGTTGCTCAACGAGTGCAGAGAAAAGAACGACACTCCGCCCCAGATCAGCGTGAAAATAATTAAAATAGCCATCATGACCACTTTAATTCTAAGACTACTTACTAATTGCATATATAACCCCGGTAAATGTTGCTAAAAGAATGCAGTGCAGGAACCTCGATAAATAAAAAAACGGTGATAGCACCGGGATCGTGAAAAACACGAGCCATAAATTTCATCGGCCCGAGTTGCTTTTTTGTTAAGAACAAAAAGGTATTAGAAAATAATGGGATATGGAGTTTCGGATAAGGTTGTTTACCCTGTGGGTTATTACATTGTGAATAGTTACCCGAGTGAACCGGAGGACGTAATTATAAGGTCATTAATATAATTAAAAGATATGTGTTATCTGCTGCCCTTCCTATGGAAATAAAGAATATAAGTCATGCCTTTTCGTTGTTGGACAGCAGGGGAAGAGCACCCTTATCTTTTGTCATGATTTGTCAATTTCCGCCGCAATTCTTTGATGAGGGAACGCTTTTGGCCAGCTTACTGAACGCATTAATGACAAAACCCACGCGCTTTAGCCTTGCGCTGAAAATCGCGCTGCTTGGCGGCGCCGTGGCGTTTAATTCTGCCGCCTTTGCCGATGAGATTAAAACGGGCATTACTCCGGCGACGGACGCAAGTCAGGTGCCTGCGGCAGCAAAACTGCGCAAGGATACCGTGGTCGCGGGGATCTCCGAGCCGCAGGGGATTTTTAACCCTTACTTTTTTGTTAACGGCTGGGATGAAAATGTCACCAACGTCATTTTCTCACGTCTGATCGACTGGGACAGCCACGGTAATCTGGTGCCTGGCCTGGCCGAGAGCTGGACGGTCAGCCCGGACGGCAAGACCTATACCATTAAGCTGCGCCCGAACCTGACGTTCAGCGACGGTTCAGCGCTGAGCGCGGAAGATATCGCCTTTACCCTTAGCGTGCTCTACGACCCGAAATATGACGGTGATATTGATATCACCCAGGCCAATATTCTTGGCGGGGCAGAGTATAAGGCCGGAACAGCCGACAGCGTCAGCGGCCTGAAGGTCATTGACCCGCTAACCATTCAGGTCACCACCACTCAGCCTGGGGCCACAACCCTGTCTAAAATCGGTGGCCCGGTATTGTCGAAGGCGTACTACGGGAAAGAGTACCAGCGCGGCAATCTCGACTATCTGCGTACCCTGCACGGCAAACCGCTGGGCAATGGCCCTTATGTCTATGAGAAGTACATCCCCGGCCAGGAGATCCGCTTCCACGCCAATACCCATTTTTATCGCGGAACGCCACCGACAGCGCGCTTTATCTACCGGATAACCAACCCGTCAACCAACTTCCAGCTGTTCCAGACCGGTGAGACGGACTACGACGCCTTTACCTCGCGTCCGGACGATATTGAACAGCTCCAGCTGCTCGGCTTTGCCAATATCAATCTCTACGGCTCCAGCGACTACAGCGAAGTGGAATTTAACGTTCGTCGCCCGGCGTTGCAGGATGTGAAGGTCCGCCAGGCGCTGATTTACGGCCTCGATCGCCAGAAGCTGATCGACGTGGTCTATCAGGGATATGGCAAGGTGGCGATTGAGCCGATTGCGCCGATCTCCTGGGCCTATAACCCGGAAGGCGTGAACCCCTACAAATACGATAAAGCTCAGGCAGAGAAGCTGCTGGATGAAGCGGGCTGGAAGCCGGGACCGGACGGGATCCGCGTTAAGGACGGCAAGCGTCTGGAGCTGACCCTGCTGGCGAGCAAAAAAGTGCTTAACGATGCGCTGATCCCGATTGCTAAAGAGAACTGGAAGCAGATCGGCGTGGTGCTTAAACCTCAGGTGGTGGATTTCAACGCCCTGATGGCGCAGCGTAAATCAGGCAACTATGACCTGGCCTCCTTTAGCACCAGCACCCTGAACGATCCGCATGATGGCGTCTGGGATTTCTACAGCACCGAAGCGAAAGAGTCGGGCTATAACAATCCTCAGGTCGATAAGCTCATTGACGCCGGTAACGCAGAGCTGGACGTGGAAAAACGCAAGCCTATCTATCACCAGCTCTACAAAGTGCTGGCGGACGATCCGCCGGTGATCCTGCTGGGCTATCGCCAGATCCTGTCGGCGAGCAGCGCCCGCGTGACCGGTTTTAAGCCGGATATCTATAACGGACTGACCGGCAGCCTGCCGGATGTGAAGATTGTTAAGTAACTCAGCCATACTCGCAGCGGCCCGTGATAAGCGGGCCGCTGCCGTGAGAACGTGATGCGAAATTTTATCCTGCGGCGTCTGCTGCAAACCCTGCCGATGCTGTTTCTTGCCTCGTTTATCATTTTTATGCTGTTTGCCAAAACGCCCGGCGACTTTATCGACGGCAATATCACCCTGACCGTGGCCCGCGCCGCCGAGCTGAAGGCCATCTACGGCCTCGACCAGCCTTTATTGACCCGCTATCTGCACTGGCTCGGCCAGCTGCTGCAGGGCGACCTGGGCTTTTCGTTACAGTATCAAATCCCGGTCAGTACGCTGCTGAACCAGTACATCTGGAACTCCTTCCTGCTGGCGTCGGTGGCGCTGGTGTTCTACTGGGGGATCGGGCTGACGGTGGGCGTGGTGTCGGCGCTGAGACCAAATTCGGCGTTTGATTATCTGGTCAGCGTGCTGGTGTTTGCCGCCATGTCATTCCCCACTTTTTTCCTCTGCCTGCTGCTGATCAAATGGTTCGCGGTGGATCTGCACTGGCTGCCGGTTGGCGGCATGACCAATACCGGCAGCGACGAGAGCGGCTGGGGGTGGGTGATGCAGGTCGCAGCGCATCTGGTTCTGCCGGTGCTGGCGCTGGTGATGCTGCAGGCGGGGAGCCTGACCCGCTATGTCCGCGCCAGTATGCTGGACGTGGTGAAGATGGATTTTATCCGCACCGCGCGGGCCAAAGGGCTGCGCGAGCGTACGGTGATCCTCAAACACGCCCTGCGCAATGCGCTATTGCCGATTATCACGCTGCTGGGGTTTGAGCTGCCGGGGCTGTTCTCCGGGGCCATTATCACCGAGAAAGTCTTTAACTGGCCGGGCGCAGGGCATATCCATATCGACTCGCTGGCCGCCCGCGACTATCCGGTGCTGATGGGGTTTACCCTGTTTCTGGCGGTGCTGACGATTTTGGGTAATCTGCTTGCCGATGTTTTCTACGCGTGGGCCGACCCGCGCATTCGGGTGAGGTCATAATGTTGAGCACCCTGTTTTCGACCCGTCGCCTGCGTAAGGCGACCATTCCGGCGATGGCGCAGGCAACGCCTTCTCCCTGGCGTCAGGCCTGGCAGGCGCTGCGCCGCAACCGGCTGGCGATGCTGTGCCTGCTCCTGCTGGTGGTGATGGCCATCTGGTGCGTGCTCGGCCCCCTGTGGTCGCCGTGGAAGGATGATGCGACCGATGCCCTGATGATCAATAAGCCGCCCGGCGCAGAGCACTGGCTGGGCACCGATTTTCTCGGGCGCGATGTCTATACCCGCCTGCTGCTGGCCGGGCGGATCTCGTTGATTATCGGCCTGCTGACCATGCTGCTGTCGGTGGCACTGGGCTATCTGCTCGGGGCGCTGTCGGGCTATACGGGCGGGCTGACCGATAAGCTGATTATGCGCCTGGCGGATCTGGTGATGACCATTCCCAGCCTGCCGCTGCTGATTGTCGCCGGGGCCATGCTTTCGGAGCTGGATTTCTCGCCGGAATCAAGGATCTGGATGGTGGTGATTATGCTCAGCCTGCTGGAGTGGCCGAAGCTGGCCCGGCTGGTACGCGGTCAGATCCTCTCCCTGCGCGAGCGTGATTTTATGCTGGCGACCCGGGTGCTGGGCCTCTCTCCACGTCGGCGTCTGTTTGGCCATCTGCTGCCCAACACGGTACCCATCCTGGTGGTGATGGCCACCATGGCGGTGGCCAACGCCATCCTGACCGAATCGGCGCTCAGCTATCTCGGCCTTGGCGTGGTGCCGCCCACGCCCTCCTGGGGCAATATGATGGACGCTGCCAACAGCCTGATCGATTTCCAGCGTAGGCCATGGCTGTGGATGCCGCCCGGCATCGCCATTTTTATCACGGTAATTGTCATTAACGTACTGGGTGACGCCCTGCGTGATGCGCTCGATCCAAAAATGAAGCGGGGGCTGAAATGACCGCACCCTTAATTCACTTTGACCGCCTCTCCGTCTCTTTTGCGGCAGAGCAGGGCCGGGTTCGCGCCGTGCAGGATGTGTCGTTTTCGGTTATGCCGGGGCAGACCCTGGGTATCGTCGGCGAGTCCGGCTGCGGCAAAAGCGTAACGGCCATGGCCCTGATGGGCCTGTTACCGCCGCAGGCGGCGCGTATCGACGGCGGGGAAATTACCTTTCAGGACCAGAATCTGCTCGGGCTGAAGCCCGCGCAGATGGCCGACCTGCGCGGTAACCAGCTGGCGATGATTTTTCAGGAGCCGATGACCGCCCTGAATCCGGTGTTGACCATCGGGGAGCAGCTCTGTGAACCGTTAATCCGCCATCGCGGCCTGTCGGCGAAAAACGCCTGGCAGCAGGCCATTACGCTAATTAACGAGGTCGGACTGGCGCGGGCGGAAAGCCTGATGGCTGCGTATCCGCACCAGCTCTCGGGAGGAATGCTGCAGCGCATTATGATCGCCATGGCGCTGAGCTGTAAGCCACAGCTGCTGATTGCAGACGAACCCACGACCGCCCTCGACGTGACCGTCCAGGCACAGATCCTGCGCCTGCTGCGGGATCAGGCCCGGGCGCACCGTATGGCCCTGATGTTGATCACCCACGATCTGGGCGTGATCGCTCAGATGGCGGAGTACGTGGTGGTGATGTACGCCGGGCGCATTGTCGAGCAGGGACCGACCGCCGACGTTCTGCGCCAGCCGCTGCATCCGTATACCCGCGGTCTTATCGCCTCCCGGCCTGTTCCCGGCGAGCGTCGTCGTAGGCTCTACTCCATTCCCGGACAGGTACCGGATCTGGCCGATCTGCCGCCGTACTGCGCGTTTACCGACCGCTGCGAGCGGGCAACGGAGCGCTGCCGTCAGGGGATCCCTCCGCTTGCGGGTCAGAGGCGGAAAGCGGCGTGTTTTTACAGTGGGCTTGAGTTATGAACAGTGAATATGTGATTGAAGTAGACGGGCTGAAAATGCACTTTCCGCTGCGCGACGGGCTGTTTGGTCAGGAAACCGGCCAGCTGCGTGCGGTCGACGGCGTCAGCTTTAAGATCCGTCAGGGCACCATTTTCGGCCTGGTGGGCGAATCCGGCAGCGGCAAAACCACCGTCGGGCGCACGCTGCTCGGGCTGTACGATAAAACCGCCGGTAGCGTCAGATATCGCGGCCGGGCGCTGGAAAATCTGACGGCGAAAGAGTTCAGGGCGCTGCGGCCGAAAATGCAGCTGGTATTTCAGGACCCTTACAGCTCCCTGAACCCGCGCATTCGTATCGGCGACGCCATCGGTGAAGCGATGCTGGAGCATAAGCTCTGCACCCGGGCGGAACTGCGGGACAAGGTTATTGAGGTGATGAAGATTTGCGGCCTGGCCCCGCAGCACTATAACCGTTTTCCCCATGAGTTTTCCGGCGGTCAGCGTCAACGGATCGGCATTGCGCGGGCCCTGATCCTGAACCCGGATTTTATTATCGCCGACGAGCCGATTTCCGCCCTCGACGTCTCGATTCAGGCGCAGATCATCAATCTGTTTGCCGATTTGCGCGATGAACGCGGCGTGACCTTTCTGTTTATCTCCCACGATCTCGGCGTGGTGGAGCATCTGTGTGATGACGTGGCGGTGATGTATCTCGGGCAGCTGGTAGAAACCGCCAGCCGGGATACGCTTTTTAGCCGACCCCTGCATCCCTACACCCAGGCCCTGCTGGCGGCCGTTCCCACAATGGACCCGGACAGCGAGCCGGTTGAGGTAGTGAGAGGTGAAATCCCCGATCCGTCACGCCCGCCGTCGGGATGCCGCTTTTCCTCCCGCTGCCCGCAGGCCAGCGCGCGCTGTCACCAGGAGATCCCGGCGCTTCGGGAGGTGGGCGATGCGCACCGGGTGGCCTGCCATCTGGTCGACGGGACTAATGACCGTACTTAAGGTTATAACCGAGGGTGTCGCCGGTGGTGTCGTATTCGCGGAAGTTGTAGATCAGCGGCTTCCATTTGGCGGAGTCCACGGTGTCATCCTCATTCAGCAGGCCGGTGTCGATCCAGGTATGGACGATATCCAGTTCGGCGAGGATAAAGCGACCCTTATCGGTGGTGCCGACCAGCCTGCACTCGGCCTGAATAGGGCACTCGGCGATGCGCGGCGGGGCAACGGCCGTGGAGGCTTCCGTATTTAGCCCGGTTTTGGCGAGCTTATCGTGGCAAATTTCCACGCCCCACTTGATCTGGCCTTCCGACAGGCTATCGCCGCCCGTCAGCCTGCCGATGGCTTCTACTTTTTGCCACAGAGAAGGATCGGGAATGTTGATCACCACGTCGGAACCGGCCACCAGGTTAGCGTGCGTTTTACCGCCCTTGCTGATGCCGATAATAATTTTATCGCCCAGCGAAATAGATGAGGAGGCTGCGCAAACGTTAACATTTCCGTTATTACCGTCCGTTGTGGTGACGAGAAATACCGGGAAGCCGTAATAGAATGAACTGAGTTTTACATTCTTTTTCATATCGGACTGACCCTATTTTTAATTAATAACAGGCACCTGTTTTACGCATTTTTCATTTTTTCACAATAACCCCTTCTGAGTATTTAAAACCCGTTTGGTAACCGCAGGTAACTGTTTTTTGTTGTTATTATCGGGCGTTCTGAAAATTATCGAAAAATATCCATTAAAAAAATCATTCAAAATCTCAAAAAGAGGTATATGATATGCAACATACGTTTTTACCCTCCGGCCAGACCCGATGGTCGGGAAAGAATGAGGTTAAAACATGCAGCGAATTGTTATACCAGCGAACCATGTCCATACCCGTACCACGCCGTTCTGGAACAAAGAAACGGCCCCCGCGTCCATCTGGCAGCGGCATCTCGACGCGGGAACGCGGCAGGGCGTTTACCCACGCCTGAGCGTGATGCAGGGGACTATCCGTTATTACGGCTATGCCGACGAAACCAGTCCGGAGCCGGTTGAAACCCTGACCATTGAGGCCGGAGAGTTTGGCGTTTTTCCGCCAGAGAAATGGCACCGAATAGAAGCACTCTCCGATGACACAATATTCAGCGTCGATTTTTATGTCGATCCGAAAATTTTGATTGAAGGCTGAGGTACTCATTATGACAGCGGAAAATAAAGGTTATTCCTTAGCGGTGACTGACCGCAGCAGCAGCGAAATCAGCGAAAAAATTTATCTGAAACCCATGTCATTATACGTGCCGGATATCGCGATTGAAGCCGTATCCCAACTGCTTGCCGGTTTACCGGCCGCCGCGAATAATGACAAAGGTTTTGTCCTCACCGTCACCAATAAAAACAATGGGGTGTCGGTGGATAATGACTTTGACGGCCTTCAGGAGCTGAAGGATCCCCTTATTGTCGCGGATGCGGTGAAGGATCTGGTGAATATCGTTCGCGGCTACGAATCTGATGAAGAGACTAACGTTTGCGGCTGGTAGCCCCGACGGATGTCTGCACTCTGGAGATCACACCATGGCGTTAAAAATTCCTGAAAATTTCCGTCATACCCGGTCCACGCCGTTCTGGAACAAACAGACGGTTCCTCAGGCTTTGCTGACCCATCACAACACCAAAAAGGGCGTCTTCGGGCGGCTGTCGGTGATGCAGGGCGCGGTGAAGTATATCGGTTTTCGCGACGAGCATGATGAGACGCCGGAGATCGAAGTGGTGATTGAGGCGGGGCATTTTGGTATCAGCCCGCCCCAGTACTGGCACCGCGTTGAGCTGCTGACCGACGACACTTATTTCAACCTCGATTTCTTTGCCGACCCGGATGAACCCCTGGAAGGTAAAGGGATTGGCCAGGTGGTCAATACCCACCGTAATTAACCCTTAGGGAGCGAAAGCTCCCTTTTTTTTGCCTGATGAAAATCATTCGCATTCGCCCGTTTTTATGATAAGTTGCATTATAAATACACGTTATGAGCGGAGACGCAGCCATGAGCGCAAGTGAGAAAGCCGGACACACCTTCTTAGCCAGCCTGGGAAAAACCCGCTTGCGGCCCGGCGGCGTTGACGCAACGGAGTGGCTATTCAGTCATTCGCAGCTCACGCCGGACAGCATTGTGCTGGAAGTCGCCTGCAATATGGGCACGACCTCTATCGAACTGGCCCGGCGTTTTGGCTGCACGATTTACGCCATCGACATGGATAAGAACGCGTTGATTAAGGCGCGGGAAAACGTTGCCGCCGCCGGTCTACAGGACAAAATTCAGGTGCTTGAGGCCAATGCCAACAAGCTGCCTTTTGCCGACAATGCCTTCGACGTGGTGATTAACGAAGCGATGCTGACCATGTACGTGGACAAGGCCAAAACCCGGCTGATTGGCGAATATTATCGGGTGCTCAAGCCCGGCGGTCGCCTGCTGACCCACGACATTATGTTCACCAGCGATCGACTGGAAGAGGGCAGGCAGACGCAGCTGGAAAGTATTGTGAGATCCAACGTTAGCCCGATGACTCAGCCCGCGTGGAAAGCGCTGTTTAGCGCCAGCGGTTTCCAGTCGGTAGATACCCACCACGGCGCGATGTCCCTGATGTCACCGGCGGGGCTGATCCGCGATGAGGGTCTGCCGCGCGCGGCAAAAATCCTCTTTAACGGCCTGCGCACTCGTGACAACCGGGCGCGCTTTCTTGGGATGTTCCGCTTCTTTCGCCGCAACCGCCATCGGCTGAACTATATTGCCTGCTGCTCGCGCAAATAAGCCGGGGATTTCTCATTCAGCGGCCGGTAAACCAGGTGTAAAACCATCGGCTCCGGGCATTGCTGCGGCCGGAAATAGAGAAAACTGTCATCCTGCATATTCAGCACCAGGTTGTTCGAACGTGTCGCGCCATCAATAAAATAGTCCTCGTTCAGCACCAGCGGCTGCGACTGCCGGGACTCCCGGTCTTTGTACAGGGCTTTCTGTGGGACCAGGCTGGCGCTATGAATTTCCATATCGCGCAGGGTTTTGCCTGCCAGTATCGCCAGCTCCGGGGTGACCAGCGGAATATAGAGTGAATAATAGCCGTCAAAGGTGCTGGTGGCATGCAGGGTTTCACATCTGGCGTTCTGGCTGTCCTGAACAAACATCACGTCGAGAGCCTGCTGGCGCTGGGTGCCATTGCCCATCGACCATGACAGGGCATAGCGCGCGCTGGCGAAAAGCGACAGAGCGTATTCCATCCCGCAGCTGCGCAGTTCGGAAGCGTGATTGGTCCGGCTCTCATCGTTTTCATCCATCGTCAGGCGGGATGCGCCGTAGCGGCGCATATAGTCAACAGCCTCCGTTACATCGACCATCTTTTTGACCAGGTCCGTGCCCAGATTGATATCAAAGTTGAGGCCTGCAAGCAGGTGGGTTTCTTCTGCCTGAGGGAGATAGATATAGCGGGCAAGGTCGATAGCCGCCGCATCCCATAATGCGGGAGTGGTGGGGATCCCCAGCCCGGCCGCCATACGTATGCAGGTTAATGCCTCCTGCTGGATCTGGCGGATCTTCGGCAGAAAAGGCTGGGACAGACTCGTGTTTTCGCCGAGCGGAACGCCCTCTTCGCTGTAGTCAACGACTGAAAAGTCATGTGAAGAGCAGAGCATTTCAAACGAGGTGATAAAACGGGTCAGGGTACGGATAAGGCGAAAATCGGCGTTGTCGGGATTCATCATTGCCGTACGGTTTTTATGCCAGCCGGGCATCCAGGCGGCAATCAGATAGCATCCGCGAACGGTTATCCCCAGCGCTTTTTCCAGCAGAGGAGCCAGCAGATTCTGCGCAGTGCCGGAGTATCCCAAATCGACCAGCATCAGCGTATCGCCCGCCCGAAGCTGTAACGCATTATGCAGATGGGCAATAAGGCGTCCGCGAAATGCTGCCGAGCGGGCGAGGGTTTCCTGTACCACATCGTTGGCCAGCAGCGCCTTGCCGAGATATTCAGGAGAGTAATTCCGCTTTTTCAGCCGGGCTTCGATTTTTTGGCTTCGCGCCTGGCTGAGCATCAGATGTCGGGCCATCAGGGCAAATCCGGCAGGGGTGACCCTCGTGATCCCCTGCAGCTTTTCGCTCAGATAATTAATGATGCTCTGTCGGTCATGGAATGCGCTGCAAATCGCGGTAAAACGCGAAATCTTCAGTGCGGCGGCGTCGGTGTCCTGCGGAAAGAGAGCCTGGTACGCGGCGTGGGGCATATAGCCATCGCGCATCAGAAAACCCAGCTTTACGCCGGGGAGGCTATCGCGCTGTTGCTTAATAAAATGGGCGAAGGCATACATCACTGGGCCGAGCATCGTCCAGGCCGTCAGTTTTTCACCGCTAATCTCGTTGCGCAGGGCGATGGAATGGCAGGCGTGGAAAAATGAGGGGACGGGAGCAGTCGTGTGGCTTGACGGGAACAGGATGCTGGCGGCGACCTGGCGCTGTGCCTGGATGCTGACAATCGCGGCTTCATTTTGTTTAAAGTGAACGGCATGAATACCCAGCGCAATCGGGCGGGTAAAATCAGCCTCGGAGTTATCACCCGCATGAAAAATGTGCCGGGGCTCGATCTGCTCCTGGCCGAGGATGGCCGGCCAGAGTTGGGTGCATTTTCCGTGGCCGAATTCCGATGAACAGTAGATATGATCGATAAGCGTCGGGAGTTCATCGCTGTGCGAACGGAGCAGACGGTGCAACTGCTCCGCGTTGAAATAGGTATCGCTGACGATGATAGTACGGAGACCACGCGCTTTTGCCTTCCGCAATAGCGCCAGCGCGGGAGGAAAAAGGAATCCATGCTCTATTTCCAGTGCCAACTCGCGCTCAATCACTTTTTGCTGTTCGCCGGTATCGAGATGGCCGCTCAGTTCCGAATAAATTTCCTCAATGCTGACTTCTTCCATACCGGTTGTCAGACGTTTTTTGCTTCGTGCCAGCATTTCAGCTTTTGCGCGGGCGGTTGGGCACAGCCCGGGCTGAAGACGGGTAAATATATCAAAGGGTCGCGAGACGTAACGCCAGAAAAGCGTGTCAAAACAGTCCAGGGATAAGACTTTCGCGTCGCTCTTGAGGAACTGTTGTTCAATGTCGTCGAAGGATACAGACGTGTTTTTCATGAGGATTTACCGAAATGATTTCTTGGCTTTTAATTAAGCGCGAGGGGTATTTTACATGATGGGTTTTCTCCGATATTGCCGGAGTAGCGGAAACATTTGTCAGCTTATTTCTCACTAAGGCGTTAAGCTGAATAGCTATTTACCTTTGCCCACCGCGTGGGCAAAGGTAAACATATCTTAAGGGATCATTGCGTCGTGGCACTGTTTTTCTTACAGGCCCGTGACGGTGGGTGACACAAACTGCAGGTGAATAGTGCGTTGGTGTAACGGGATGTTGAAATAAAGCTTCCGCCACACCCCGAGCAGGAAACGACCTCAAGCATACCGCAATCGACAAAACGTAACAGGGTCCAGGCTCGGGTTATTTCCAGTACTGGTTTTTCCTCTGCTGCGCACGGACACTGCTCAATATAAAGCTGATAGGCCTTCAGCAGTGATTCGACCGAGCGTTTTTTTTCCGTTTTATGCAGATACAGGAAAATATTATAGAACAGCGATGAGTGGATGTTCTGTTCCCACGACATAAACCAGTCGGGGGAAAAGGGAAGCATGCCCTTCGCGGGTGAACACCCCTTAATTTCTTTATACAGTCGCAATAATTTTCTGCGGCTGAGTTCGGTTTCACTCTCCAGGACCTGCATACGTGCGCCTGCGGAAATCAGCGCGATAGCGATATGTATATCATTGACTTCACTGAGAATACTTTGGTCTTTCATCGCGTTAATATCACTCTGCACTGCCGGGATTCGACAGGGAATGGAGCAGGTCGGTTGAAAGGATGATCCCCGTATGAACCCGCTGCAGGGCATCAATGCGGGAGTCTTTGGTCAGGCAGTCAATCACCGCCTCACTGTTAATGCGCAACTGACAAATAAGTTGATTGGTTGAGGCGAGTTTGATGAGTTGCGGGGCGGAAAGATTTTTCAATAGCTCCATTAACGAGTCGGTTAAACCCAGGCGGAAACAGGCGGCGTTTTTGTCCTGTTTTATCAGAGATTGTGCCAGCATCAGATAAGACAGATTCAGATCATTGATATTTTGCACTTGCTCATATTGAGCTTCAATGTTGGGCATTTGTAATTACTCCTGGGTTTTGTAACCTGCTTGTTAATTTCCATCCTGGTGTTTATGGTGAATCCTTTTCACGCAGTGACGACATCATAACAATGACTGTCGCCAAACCTACGTAGTATCGATAACGGTCAGAAAATAGCATTATAAATCTCAATGGATATTAAATGAGTCGGGGTAAAGCCATAAATAAGTAACAAAATATCGGGGTTTTATCCTGGTAGACTACGTTGCAGAAGCTGAATGGTGCTAGCCTGAGGGGCTTTTATTCGTAATAAGAGTTAAATCAATAGGATATGCTCGTTCGTTAAAAAGCCAACACGAATGCTGTTTTCTCTCTTTTTCCCTTTTATTGAGAGACGTGAAGGTAAATGCTAATTTAGTGTGGTCTTTCTATTTCCTTCCTGCGCTTAATAATTTCTGAAGTGTAATTCTTATTGGGGCTCAATGTTAATGCCTGGGATAAATCTATGCGAGGTTGTATGAAGGTTAAAAAGAATAAATTAAAAGGGAAAATTATCGGCACCTTTGTCTTGCTGTTGACTTTTTTCCTGTTGATATCCGCCTGCTTTTTATATTCTATGGCGACGATCAGTGAACGTGTTGACAGTTTCGCGATTGGCTTTTTCCAGCATGATTATCTGGCGAAGACCAGCAGCTATCTACATGAGGAGGGCGAAACGCCAGAAGAGAGGGCCGCTTCATTGAAAAACGCCTGGCAGATGTTTGACGAATTTGTTGCCATTGCGCCAGTCAAATCGGAAAGCGGAAGGCAGAAAACCCACGAAATGCAGGCGGCAATTGCCAACGTTAAGCGCGATCCCACGAAAGCCAATATTGCGGCATTCGATAAACTGGCCCTCGATTTCCGTGGGCTGATTCTCAAGTATGATGTTCAGGGGACAAAAGAGAGTATTCACGATGCTTACGACACCGCTGAAACGATTATCGGCTTAACCATTCTGGTATTGCTGATCTTATCTATTGTGATTTACCGCATTCTGCGTAAAGCCTTCCTGTCCATCACCGGGGATATCAAAGAGAATATCCGTCGTATCTCTCGCGGAGATCTCACCGAAGAAGAGAGCCACTATCGCGAAGATATCAACGGCATTCACTCCGAACTGGACGGAATGCGGGGATCGTTAACCCATATCGCTTCCTCGATGAAAACCGCCTCGTCGCGGATAGAGCATATTGCCGAAGAGGTTGCTCAGGGAAACCAGAACCTCTCTGTGCGAACCGAGCAGCAGGTCGGCGCGTTGCAGCTTACCGCCGCCAATATGGAGCAGATCAAAACGGCCGTGGAGCAGAACACCGATAACGCCCGGTATGGAAACACCCTGGCAGCAAAGGCCAATGAGGTGGCGCAAACCGGCGCGGGAATAATGACAAATGTCATTGATAGCATGGCGAAAATTGATAAGAGTGCCCGACAAATTGCCGAGATCAACCGCGTGATTAACGGCATCGCGAATCAGACCAATATTCTGGCGCTGAATGCGGCCGTTGAGGCGGCAAGGGCGGGCGTGCAGGGGCGTGGTTTTGCCGTGGTGGCCTCTGAGGTGCGCAATCTGGCCAGGCGAAGTGCAGAGGCCGCCGATGAGATTGGTTCGCTGATTCAGGGCTCGATGGTGAATGTGAATGAGGGAACGCTACAGGTTTCTGAAGCCGGCCAGGCCATGAATGATATTGTCTCTTCAATAGGACAGGTCAGCGCGATTATGAAAGAGATCAGCAACGCCTCGGAAGAGCAGAGTCTCGGTGTGAATCAGGTGGCCAGAGCGCTGAATGAGATGGACACCGGCACGCAGCAGAACGCGGCACTGGTCGTGGAGTCGTCTGCGATCACCCAGGAGATGAATGTGCAGGCAAAAACGCTGGCGGATATTGTTGAAATATTTACCTTTGATGAAGAGCGTGTCGCTGTTTCTTCAACGCCGTTCGCGGAACATCACGCGGGATAATCACGACAAATAATCGGAATACAGCGGTGTGGAACCACGCCGCTGTATTCGTGTTCCTGGCCGAACAAACGTTAACATTTAATATCCGTTGCCAGCGTTTCCACCAGCAGGACAACGCGATTACTCGCCTCTTCCATTTCCATCAGTTCCGCCTCCATGGTGGGCAGGTCTGCGTTAAAGAACGCCTCCAGCGCCTGCCGCCCGGCGGAGTGAACTCTGGCATGCGGTTCTTCAAGCTGGCGATATGCGACATGCTGTGAGAAGTTGCGTCCTTCCCCCGCGTAATACCATTTACCCAGACGGCAATCCGTATGGGCATTGACGCAGTAGTCTTCCCGCTTCTCAAGCAGCAGTTTATACACCTGAAGTTTCCAGATAACGTGATCCAGCTTGACCGTATTCAGAAATTGCAGCGTCGAAATAAACGAAATGATCGACTGCATTCTGGCTGAACGTTCAATCACGGTCTGGATGGAGGCGACAACGTGGGTGATATCCTGGTTGATGCGTTCGATCACCGGGTGCATATCGGATACCACAGAACAGACGGTACCGGCGCTCTCTTCAATACTTGTGGTCAGGGATGAGATATTGTCGGCGCTGCGGTTGACCTGGGCTGAGAGATATTTTATCTCTTTGGCAATCACGCTAAAGCCTGCGCCTTTGTTGCCGACATGCGCGGCTTCGATCGCCGAGTTGATCGCGATGAGGTTGGTTTGCCGCGAGAGTTGGTTAATCTCATTGATATATTTGTTGATGTCGGCAAAAGAGAGTCTGAACCGGGCCAGGGAGTCGGTACACTGGCCGACGCTCAGATCAACCTGACTGATAAGGTTGACTAAATCTTCCAGTGACTTTTTTGCGCCGTTATTACGGTTGTTTAATTCATCGATGGCCTGCTGCTCACTGCGCAAATCTTCGCTCGATTTTAGTAACGCGTCCCTGACCACCTCCAGCGTGGAAACACCTTTAAGCAACTGGGAGCAAATAATACGTTCATAGGCGGGAACATTATGCCCCGGGTCAGGCGCGAAATTATCATTGGCGAGGATTGATGAAGGCGGCGACTGAGTAAAATATTTTATTTTTTTCATTAAACTATTCATGGTATGTCCTTATAAGAAATGCTTAAAATTTGCGAAGCGTGAAGGGCTGTCTCTGTGTAGTGAGCGTGAGAAAGGTATAAGTTTTTCTATGAAAGTATTAAGGCATAGCTTTTTAAAAAGGTGTTTATATTAATGTATTTAATAAATCAGATAGTAATATTGTAAGCCTTTCCCGTATCCTGATCCTGTGATTTTCCGTGAGCGTTATACAGTGAGGTGCCGGAACCCGCTTTATTAACCATATTTTTTAGCGAAGCAGCTTTTTGCATATGGATTTCAATAAGAGGGTAAACGCTGAGGTTCAGTTTTTTTGTCACGGCAACGATGGCGACGATTTTGCTCCAGGATGCCCTGAGAGGCGCGTGGTGGGGATAAGGTGCGATAATTCCTGCCAGGTTTTCCTCCGTCTTACGCTGTTCATCATAAAAATTAATCGCGGATAGCAGCCGACTTTTACTGTCGGATAACATTTGCAAAGAAACGGGATTAACCTGGGGACGTTTTAACTGACTGAGCTCCTCCGAGAGTACCGATTCCAGTTCCTCCAGTAAGTGCTGCATTTTGCTCAGTGTGGCACGTAGACTATTCATCTGCTTACAACTCTTTATTAACGTAATTGAAAGATATCCTGGGTCAGCGATGCAGCAATTTTATCGGTATCAATCGGCAGGTCGCCCGCGGCCAGCGCGGCTTTTATTTTATCCAGCCGTTCGATATTAATATCCTGACTGTCGTCGGTTTTTAACGCCTGAATGTGATTACCCAGACTCACCTTCGTGCCGTTGCGGGGCGTGCTGGCGTCAGAGGCGGGCCGGGAAATATTCCTGTTTGCACGTCGGGTGCTGTCCTGGTGGATCTCAGACAGCGTGGCCGGGGAGATCTGTTGGGTGCGTTCGATGCTCATCATTTTCCTCAAAAAAGCGCTTCGCTAAATGATTTTTAAGTCCTTTAATTAATAATCGGGAGTTTCCGGAAATACTAAAGGTGGCGAGCCGTTATCTTTTACCCCTTTTGGCTAATCTGCCGTTATGACGACTTTGTCGTCGGCGATAGCCGTAGCGGCAACGATCTGGCCTGAGGCGGTCTGGACGCGAAGCGGAGCGTTGAGGGCAGCATTCTCCAGCGCTTTACCCGTGGCTTTGATGCTGAATCCGGTTCCTGCCAGCGTCAATTCTACCCTCTGCCCGGCTCTGATAGCCCAGTGCAGGCGAAGCTGACTCTCCACAATATTCTCGCCAGGGTGCACGGCGCGCAGGGTGACGCGGCCGATAATCCGCTGTGGGTCGAGGATCAGCCCTGTGGGTAAATGTGCAAGCGAACCGCGCTGGGGGCGAATATCGTTCTGGCTGACCGCCTGTCCTGCAGGCAATAAATACGCGGCCTGCCACCAGGTCGCGGTGGCATCAACATCAATCTGGATAAAGTGCCGCTGCGCTGAGCAGCGGGCAATAAGAGTATGAGGGCCTGCCAGTCGGGTCAGGTTGCCGCTCAGGGAAAGCTCGGGATCGGTACAGAGAGTGGCCAGCTGCCCGGGCGGCGTGCGCAGTGTGACATGCAGAGTTAGCCCGGCCTGCGGTGGCGCATGCGTATAACCCCTGACCAGGGTCGTGATGTTAGCGACGAGTGACGTCTCGTCCGCCTGCGCCGGGGAAATAATGCCTGCGGCGAAACAGAGTAGCAATGTTGCTGCCCGAAAGAGCGCTCGTCGTTCGCTGAGAATAGATAGAAAACGTATTGAAAAGGTAAGCATAGTAATAATCCCGACTTTCTTTGCCAGGTTATTGTACGCAAAAATTAAATTTCTGGATGGCGAAAGTGCGGGCATCTATGACGCTATTTTTATCAATTGTTAGCGGTTTTTTCATCACGCGGAAAGTAAAGCAGCCAAATAACGTTGGTTGTGTTTATTTCTCAGGTTATAGGTTTTTTTTATTCTCCCCTAAAATGCAGGCATTAAACTATCTGAAGCAAAAAACTATGCTTGATAAACTCGATCGCGAACTGCGCTTTCAGCAGGAAGCATTAACGTTACTGAATAAACGCCAGAATATTCTGGCTGCCAACGTTGCTAATGTGGATACCCCCGGCTATCTGGCCCGGGATATTGATTTTTCAGCCCAGCTAAAAGATGCCGTTGCCCGGGATGAGCGGGTGAATGGGCCGTTGGCATTAACCCTGACGTCCGGTCGACATATTGCAGCGGCGGCACCGGCTATCGATGATGGCCGTCTTTTATATCGCGTTCCCGATCAGCCTTCGGCCGATGGGAATACGGTGGATATGGACCGCGAGCGGGTTAACTTTGCGGATAACAGCGTCAGGTATCAATCCGGCCTGACGATCCTCGGTACGCAAATTAAAAACATGATGAGTGTGATTAATCAGGGCTAATTATCCATATGTCACTGTTCACTATTTTCAATATTTCAGGCTCGGCAATGACCGCCCAGTCTAAGCGACTCAACGTCAGCGCGAGCAATATGGCCAATGCCGATAGCATTGCCGGGCCGGACGGTAAACCGTACCGGGCAAAACAGGTGATTTTTAACGTTGATGGCGCTCCCGGTGAGGAGACTGGCGGGGTACGCGTCAGCGATGTGGTGGAGAGCACGGCACCGGATCGGCTGGTGTATGAGCCGGGAAATCCGTTAGCCGACGGTAAAGGCTATCTGCACATGCCGAATGTCGACGTGGCGGGTGAAATGGTCAACACCATTTCCGCGTCGCGCAGCTATCAGGCCAATGTCGATGTGATGAATACGGCGAAGTCACTGATGCTTAAAACGCTAACTCTTGGTCAATAAAGGAATAACAGAATGGCAGTTGCGCCAGTCATGGGCAGTGCAAATACCGGTGTGAAGACGAAGGCCGCAACGACGGCGGATAGCGTAACCGGGACCAGCACCGCCGATTTGATGAATAACTTTATGACGCTTCTGGTCGCGCAAATGCAAAACCAGGACCCGACTAACCCGATGGATAACAATCAGATGACCTCCCAGCTGGCGCAGTTTAACACCGCGGCCGGCGTGGAGCAGCTGAACTCCACTTTAAACAATGTCGGCACCCTGGTTTCCAGTATGCAGCAGATGAATGCGGCAGAGTGGGTGGGTCGCACGGTGATGGTGGAAGGGCAGCCGGTGGTGAATAACACCGATGCCGACGGTGCGAACAAATCCTTCTCATTCTCGCTGAACAGCGATGCGGACACGGTTGCTGTGACCTTAACCGACAAAGAAGGCAACGCGTACCGTGGTGAGCTGAAAAACGTTAAGGCGGGGATCCACAGTTACAGCCTCGATGATATCAGTAATTTCCAGCCGTCAGCCCCGCCGGGGGGAACAAGCTACAGCGTGTCTTTTGCTGCGGCCAACGGTGACGGTGATGCGCCTGAAATTGTGTCGCTCAAAAAAGCGAAGGTTGAGAGCGTGGCCTTCTCCTCTACGGGTTCCGTTTTACAGCTGGGGGTCGACGGTACGGCTTCACTCGGCGATGTTTACGAAATCTTATAATTTTCAATATTTTGTTTAGCTGTCAGGAAAAAGAGCAATGAGTTTTTCACAAGGCCTTAGCGGTCTGAATGCCGCGTCTCAAGCCCTAGATGTCGTGGGTAACAACATCGCGAACTCCCAGACCGTTGGCTTTAAGTCTGGCTCTATCGCCTTTGCCGATGTTTTTGCGGGTTCGCAGATTGGGATGGGCGTCCAGGTTTCCTCCGTTAACCAGAGTTTCACCGATGGGGTCCTGGGGCAGGGGACAGGCAGCCTGGATATGGGCATCCAGGGCAACGGTTTTTTTCGTCTGACCAATGAAGCCGGCCGCGTTTTTTATAGCCGCAACGGCCAGTTCAAAAGCGATGCCAATGGCTACATCATCAATAATCAGGGGATGTTCCTGACCGGCTACCAGGCTACCGGCACGCCGCCCACGATCCAACCGGGTGCTGCCGTGGGGGCGATTCAAATCCCGACGGGACAGATGCCCGCGCGCGCCTCGGACGCCGGTACGCTTAACGGCAACCTCGATTCCGGTACCGATGTTGTTACCACGAAGACATTCGATCCGACGGATAACACCAGCTACAGCTCGGTGACGCAGGCCGACGCCTATGACAGCCTGGGCAATAAGCACGTCATCAACATCTACTTTGCCAAAACGGCCGATAACAAGTGGACCGCTTATTCTAAAGATTCTACCGCGCCGGGCGACAGCTATCAGCAGACCGATCTCGAATTTGATGCCTCGGGTCAGCTGACCACCAATCCGGCAAAGATTAACGTTCAGGGTGCGGCGTATAACGGCGGGAACGCGCTGAATTTTGATTTCGACCTGACGGGCATGACGCAGCAGGCGTCTGAAACGGCGATGAATAGCCCGAGCACCACCGGCTATGCGCCGGGTCTGATGAACGGCTATACCGTCGGTGATAACGGCCAGGTGATTGCCTCCTACAGCAATGGCCAGCAGCAGCTGCTGGGACAGGTGGTATTAAGCAACTTTACCAACCCGGGCGGCCTCTCCTCGCAGGGGAATAACTGCTGGACCGAGACGCCGGAATCCGGTCAGCCGGTCACCGGCACCTCCGGTTCGGGAAACCTTGGCACGCTGTACGGTAATAAGCTGGAAGCCTCCAATGTGGATCTGAGTAAAGAGATGGTCAACATGATCGTCTATCAGCGCAATTACCAGTCTAACTCACAGACCATCAAAACCCAGTCTGAGCTGCTCCAGACCCTGGTTAACCTGGGCTAACGCATTATGGATCGTGCGATATACACGGCAATGGGTGCGGCAAATGCCGCACTGAACCGCCAGGCGGTTACGGCGAATAACCTGGCTAACGCTTCAACCAACGGTTTTCGCGCACAGCTGATGGCGTACCGGGCGGTGCCGGTGAACGGTCCGTCCGTAGCGACACGTACCCTGGTGACTGAATCTACCCCCTTTAACGACACCACGATGGGCGCGGTCCACCAGACCGATCGCGACCTGGATGTTGCCCTGCCAAAAGATGGCTGGCTTGCCGTGCAGATGGCGGACGGCAGTGAAGGCTATACGCGGGATGGCAATATCGAGGTGGACAGCGAGGGAGGGTTGCGCGTGCGTGGCCTGCCGTTGATGGGCGACGGCGGCCCGCTGAGCGTACCGCCGCAGTCGAAGGTCACCATCGGGACGGACGGCACCCTGAGTGTGCTTAACGCGGGGGATGAGGCAAAGGCGCTGGCGGCGGTGGGGCGAGTGAAGATGGTCAATGCCCGGGCTGACGCCCTGCATATGGGCGACGACGGGCTATTTCATCCCAACGATAACGCCCCAGCAGGGAGCAATGCGCCGCTGCCGATGGACCCGAATCTGCGGCTGATGCCGGGGATGCTGGAAAGCAGCAACGTCAGCCCGGTGAAAACCATGGTGGATATGATAGCCACCGCCCGCAGCTTCGATATGCATATGAAAATTATCAGCACCGTTGATGACAACGAAAAAAACGCTAATCAGCTGCTAACGCTGGGCTAATCCCCGGCGAGGAGAATGTAGAGCATGATCCGTTCCTTATGGATTGCAAAGACCGGTCTCGAAGCACAGCAGACCAATATGGATGTGATATCCAACAACCTGGCGAACGTCAGCACCAACGGCTTCAAACGCCAGCGTGCGGTATTTGAGGATCTGATTTATCAGACCCTGCGCCAGCCCGGAGCCCAGTCTTCTGAACAGACAACCATTCCTTCCGGCCTGCAGATCGGTACCGGCGTGCGTCCGGTGGCGACGGAACGCATCCACAGTCAGGGAAGCCTGACGCAGACGAATAACACCAAGGATGTGGCGATCCAGGGCGGGGGCTTTTTCCAGATCCAGATGCCGGATGGCACCGCAGCCTATACCCGCGATGGCGCTTTCCAGTTCGACCAGAATGGCCAGTTGGTGACCTCCAGCGGCTATCCGGTGCAACCGGCGATCACCATCCCGCAGGATGCCCAGTCGTTGACCATCGGCAACGATGGCCTGGTTAGCGTCACGGTACCGGGACAAACGGCCCCGCAGCAGGTGGGCCAGCTGACGCTCAGCACCTTTATTAATGAGTCCGGTCTGGAAAGCCTGGGCGAGAACCTGTATCGCGAAACCCAGTCTTCCGGCGCGCCGAATGAAACCACGCCGGGTCTTAACGGCGGCGGCACGCTGAAGCAGGGCTATGTGGAAACCTCGAACGTTAACGTCGCGGAAGAGCTGGTCAATATGATCCAGACCCAGCGCGCCTATGAAATAAACAGCAAGGCCGTCTCGACATCGGATCAGATGCTGCAGCGGTTATCGAATCTTTAAATCTGACGGCGGCCTGCCGCCGTTTATGACTACCTGGTTGTGAAATGCGTAATAAGCCTGGCTCTGCGATACCGGTTATCGCGCCTCTTCCAGTGCGGCACTCCCTGCGCACTCTTTCACTGTGCTCGACGCTGACGCTACTGCTCAGCGGCTGCGCCTATATTCCGCACAAGCCTCTGATCGAGGGCAAGACAACGGCAGCCCCCTCGCCAACGGCTCCTGCCACAATCAATGGCTCGGTATTTCAGGCGGGGCAGGCGATGAATTACGGCTACCAGCCCATGTTTGAAGATCGCCGACCGCGTAACGTGGGTGACATTCTGACGATTGTGCTACAGGAAAACGTCAGTGCCAGTAAGAGTTCATCCGCGAATACCAGCCGCGGAGGCTCCGGTTCCCTGGCATTCGACGCGACGCCAAGGTTTCTGGCTGGCGCCTTTGGGGGGGATCGGGCGAACACCACCATTAGCGGCAAAAATGATTTCTCAGGAAAAGGCGGAGCGGCGGCGCAAAACACCTTTAGCGGCACCATCACCGTGACGGTGAAGCAGGTACTTGAAAACGGCAACCTGCTGGTGGTCGGGGAGAAACAGATTGAAATCAATCAGGGAACGGAATTTATCCGTTTCTCCGGCGTGGTGAATCCGCGCACGATCAGCGGCAGCAATACCGTCGCCTCGACGCAGGTCGCCGATGCGCGCATCGAATATGTCGGCAATGGCTACATTAACGAAGCGCAGCAAATGGGCTGGCTACAGCGTTTATTCCTTAATCTTTCTCCCTTTTAGTCCATCGAACATGAAAATTGCACTTCTTACACGCACCCTGGGGCTGCTTTGCATTTGCCTGAATCTCCTGGCGCTGCCTGCCGCGCATGCAGAACGCATCCGCGATTTAACGTCGGTGCAGGGCATTCGCAGTAACTCCCTGATGGGCTATGGCCTGGTGGTCGGGCTGGATGGTTCAGGGGATCAGACCATGCAGACGCCTTTTACCACCCAAAGCCTGAGCAATATGCTCTCTCAACTGGGGATCACGGTCCCCGCCGGGACCAATATGCAGCTGAAAAACGTGGCTGCGGTGATGGTCACCGCGGAACTCCCGGCCTTTTCTCATGCCGGCGACCGAATTGACGTGGTGGTCTCCTCGATGGGGAACGCAAAGAGTCTGCGCGGCGGGACGCTGCTGATGACGCCGCTTAAAGGCGTGGATAACCAGATCTATGCTCTGGCACAGGGGAATCTGCTGGTGACAGGCGCGGGTGCCCAGGCCGGTGGCAGTCGGGTCCAGGTGAATCAGCTGAACGGCGCGCGTATCAGCAGCGGTGCAACGGTAGAGCGTGAAGTCCCCACCAACTTTGCCAACGGCAACGTGCTCAAATTACAAATGAATGAAGAGGATTTCACCGTTGCTCAGCAGATCAGCGATGAGATCAATCGTCGCTTCGGTGGAGCAACGGCGGCGGCGGAAGATGGCAGAACGATTCGCCTGTATGCGCCTCAGGAGAGCGCCGCCCGCGTGCGTTTCCTCGCCACTATCCAGAATATCCCGATTAACGCCGGGGCCGGCGATGCCAGAATTATCATCAACTCGCGTACCGGCTCAGTGGTGATGAATCGCCATGTCACCCTGGATGCCTGCGCGGTTGCGCAGGGGGATTTAACGGTCGAGATTGCGCGCACCAATCAGGTCAGCCAGCCCGGCACGCCACTTGCGGGTGGGCAGACCGTGGTGACGCCCAATACGTCGGTAGCGGTCCGATCCGGGGGGGGTTCGCTCCAGCGGGTCAATACCAGCGCCGATCTGAATAACGTGGTGCGGGCGCTGAATAGCCTGGGGGCAACGCCCAACGATTTGATGTCGATTCTGCAGTCCATGAAAAGCGCAGGCTGCCTGCACGCGCGTCTGGAGACGGATTAATGGACAAGCCAGGCGTTATGTCGGGGGCGGCTTTCGATGTGCATAATCTGGATGCCATCAGGCTGGCGGCGAAGCGGTCTCCGCAGCAGGGTCTGAAAGCCGCGGCACAGCAGCTTGAAGGATTATTTGTCCAGATGATGCTGAAAAGTATGCGTGATGCCTCCTTTAAAGGGGGGCTCTTTGATAATCAACAGTCAGAGATGTTTACCTCCCTGTACGATCAGCAGATCTCCCAGGACATTGCGGCCCAGGGCAAGCTGGGATTTGCCGATTTGATCGCCAGACAGCTGCACGGCTCCGATCCTGCGTCGGCCAGTGGGCAGGGCCACGAGGCGCTGATTTCCTCGTTTCTGGCCGCGACTCAGCATCCGAGAACGGTGGCACACGCCGCGCTGAGACAGGATAACCCGGAGAGAGAGACCGGTGTCGACGACGAATCACCCGATAATGGGGCCTTTGTCGCCCGCCTGGTGTCGCCTGCCCGGGATATTGCACGTAAAAGCGGGATCCCCCATCAGCTGATTATCGCGCAGGCCGCGCTGGAATCTGGCTGGGGGAATCGTCAGATCCTGACCCGCGAGGGTAAACCGAGCTTTAATCTGTTTGGAATTAAGGCCACGCCGGACTGGAAAGGTGCAACCACCGAGATAGCCACCACGGAATATATCAACGGGGTAGCCGAAAAAGTGAAGGCAACGTTCCGGGTTTACAAAAACTATGCCGACGCATTGAGTGATTACGCCGCCTTTTTAACCCGCAACCCACGTTATCAAAACGTCATCAATAGCCCGTCGCTGGAGCATGCGGCACACGCATTACAGAACGGAGGTTATGCCACCGATCCGAATTATGCGAAGAAGTTAATGAATATAATTCGCTACGTTGAAAAGAATCTTTCTGGCGCTGCCGAAAACTATAAGAAGGATTTTGACACATTATTTTGAAATTCGACGTTTTAGTTTTTTTCGTAACTCACGATATATAAATAACAGTGTGAATTTTTCAGGCCAGAGTGCGCTCTCGCCTCATAACATATGAGGTCAGTTAATCAATGAATCTGTTTAATATTGCCCAGGGCGGATTAAGCGCTGCGCAGTCGGCCCTGAACGTTGTTGGTAACAATTTAAGTAACGCGACGACGGAAGGATACAGCCGACAGAATATTATTCTGGGCGAGGCGGGAGGACGAACCACCCGCAATGGCTTTTTCGGCTACGGCGTCCAGACGAATGATGTTAAGCGCAGCTATGACGCCTTTTTAAATAACCAGGTTCGTGGGGCCACGTCGCAATTCCAGGCGCAGCAGGGGCGTTATGAACAGCTTAGCCAGATTGACGATATGCTCGGGGACGACACCGACAATGTTTCCAACACCCTGGGCAATGCCTTTGGCGCGATGGAAAAAATGAGCAGCGATCCCGTCAGCGGAGCCGCACGCCAGGAAGTGCTGTCCCAGTACAAAGCGCTGGCTAATCAGTACCGGAGCAATAGCAACACGCTGAACGGACTGGAAAAAAGTACCAATACCAAAATCGGCCAGGCGGTTGATGATATCAATAGCTGCGCGAAGCAGCTCGCCAGCCTCAACCAGCAAATCGCGAAGGTGCAGGCCGGAAGCGGAAGCCTGCCGTCAGACCTGCTCGATCAACGGGATCAGATGCTGGGCCAGTTAAGCAGTCTGACCGGTATCCGGGTCAATGAGAACAGCACCACCGGGCGAGTCGATGTCACCCTGGCGAACGGTTATTCCCTTGTCAACGGCGATAGCGTGTGTGCGCTACAGGCCCAGCCTTCGCCGGAAGATCCCAACAAGACCGTGGTCTCGTACATTGATGCGTCAGGTAATGCTATGCGTCTGGATGAAGACCGCATGAGTGAAGGCTCACTTGGTGGACTGTTCAGCTTTCGCAATACGGACCTGCCGGATGCCCGCAACCAGCTTAATCAGCTGGCCCTGCAGATGGCGAATAAATTCAACGAGGTGAATAAAGCGGGCTACGACCTGAATGGCGATGCGGGTGGGGATCTTTTCTCCCTTGCCGATCCTCAGGCTCTTGCTAATCGTAATAACGCGGGTGATGCCTCACTGGCTATCACGCGTAGCGACACTTCGGCCGTCAACGCGCAGGATTACACGATGACCTTCACCGGTCCTTCCGCAAGCGACTGGAGCGTCACCACCCGCGATGGCAGGACCATTACCCCGACGCTGGGCGATGATGGCTCGCTCAGCTTTGACGGGCTGACGGTTAAGCCGCAGGGAACGCCAGAAGCGAATGATAGTTTTGTGTTTAACCCAGTCTCTGGCGCGGCGGACTCGATTAGCGTGGCGATCGACGATGGCGACAAGATTGCGGCATCCAGCTCCTCTGACGCCAGCGACGAGAGCAACAACGAAAATATCAAAAAGATGATCGACATAAAGAATCAGCAGGTCATCGGGAACTCAACGCTAAGCGAGGCCTACGCTCGTCTGTCCAGTTCGGTAGGTTCGGCCATGACTTCACTGGACGCAGGCCGCACGACCGCAAGCAATGTGGCTTCGCAGTGGCAACAGCAGCAGCAGTCGGTCGCGGGGGTGGATATCAACGAAGAGTACATTAACCTGCAAATGTACACGCAATACTATCAGGCTAATGCTCAGGTACTACAAACGGCCACCAGCCTGTTCGATACGCTCCTGAATATTAAATAAATCAGAGGATATAGCGATGCGTCTCAGTACTCACTATATGTTTCAGCACAATATTGAAAGTATGACTAAAGCAATGTCCAGCGGAAATGATATTTATTCCCGTCTTTCTGCCGGGCAAACCTTATTAACGCCGTCCGACGATCCCGCCGGTGCGTCGCAGGCGATTACGTATCAAAAAGCGTTGGCCGATATGAGCCAGTATGATACGGCCAGAACCTATGCTCAGGATGCATTAGGGCAGGAGGATAACGTCCTGAGCAGTATCGCGAATATTCTCACGGGAAGCCTGTCCGAAAAAATTGTGTCCGGCGGTAACGGAACCCACTCTGACCAGGATCGTCAGGCGCTGGCGACCGAGCTGGAGGGGATCCGCGGCAATCTGCGCGATTTGGGCAACAGCCGCAACAGCAGTGGACGCTATATTTTCTCCGGGTACAAAACCGGGGCTGAACCTTTCGCGAAGGACGGCAGCTATGCCGGTGGCGATACGCCGATGACGCAGAAGGTTGGCGACAGCGTGGAGATGCAGGTTGGCCATACGGGCCAGCAGCTGTTTATGAGCGGGAGCGACAACGATCTGCTGGCGGCAATTGATAAGGCCGTGACGGCGCTAAACCAGCCGGTCGCCGATGATGACGACCGTACCGCGCTACAGAGCGTGCTCGACAGCGTGAACAAGGTTGTCAAAAATAGCGTTGATAATATTGGTAAAATCCAGTCCCAGGTCGGGACTAATCTACAGCAGCTGGAGTCACTCGGGTTCAGTTCTGACGCGCAAAAAATCACCCTACAGTCGCGTTATCAGCAGACGGTGGGGTCAGATCCCGACACCATGATTACGCTGATCTCCCAGTCTAAAATGTCAGAGTTTGCCCTCAGCTCTTCGATGACGGTATTTCAGACCATGCAAAAAATGACACTTTTCAATTTTGTGAGCTAAAAAGCAACGAATTGGGCGTGCAGTTTTTTACGCTTCTTCTTATTTTTACAGGTTTATCATGCTTAAGAATTTAAATATTTCGACAGGGCTTAATGCTCTGATGATTGTTTTTGTCCTGTTCCTGGCAACAGTCTCCGCTTTAAATTTCAATAACGTCCATAATTTTTCCGGCCAGATCAACGAGGCCGTTAGTGTCGCCAGTGCGAATAATACCCTGCAGGATGCGGTGAGCGACCTGAATAATTCCGTAGGATTAGTGGTTCTTGAGAGCTACCAACGCAGCGGAATCGCAAATTATTCACCTGCTAAAGAGACATTCAATAATATTAATATGCTTATCGGGCGCTCCGCAGCAAGTTATAAAAATTTTGTTGACCAGCCTGATATCTCTGAGGCAGAACATGCTGAGCTGGTGCGGGTTTATAAAGCTTTTGATGACCTGATGGCGTTTACCCTCAGGCAAAAAGAGGCGCTGATTGATCCGACGAAAACGTTACCCAGCCTCACCGAACTCGGGGTACAGGTAAACACGCTGCGCTCAGCGCTAAAAGCCGAAACGGATAGCTATAACAGGGTACTGTCCACCACCCTTGCCCAGCGTATGCAGGATACGGAGCAGCAAAACACGCGCATGCTGACCGTTGCCGGTATGATTCTGCTCCTCTCCATTATTATTGTCTATCTCACCCGGATGTGGCTCAAAAGCGCTCTTTTCCGACGCCTGGATCAGACAAAAGAGAATTTCACCATTATTGCATCCGGTGATTTAAGCCGACCGATTGAGACGGGCGCGCACAATGAAATCGGTGAGATGCTGGTTGAGCTGGAAAAAATGCGCCAGTCATTAACCGCGACGGTGTCCGATATCCGTCTTGGTACCACCAGTATCTACGGTAGCGCCCAGGAAATTGCCAACAGCAATAGCGATCTCTCATCGCGTACTGAACAGCAGGCCTCCGCATTGCAGGAGACCGCGGCCAGTATGGAAGAGTTAAAAATTACCGTTCGCCAGAATGCGGATAACGCCCACAGCGCTAAACAGCTGGTGGAAGGGGCCAGCAACAGCGCGCGCAAAGGCGGCGATGTCATGGTCAACCTCGACGGCATTATGCGTGAAATTACCGAAAACTCGCGCCAGATTGCGGACATTAATGGCGTGATTGACAGCATTGCTAACCAGACCAACATCCTGGCCCTGAACGCGGCCGTTGAGGCCGCTCGCGCAGGTGAGCAGGGGCGTGGGTTCGCCGTGGTAGCCGGTGAAGTCCGCAGCCTGGCGAAGCGCAGCGCGGATGCGGCGAAAGAGATCCGCCAACTGATCAATGTCTGCGTCGCCAATATGAATACCGGTTCTCAGGAAGTTGAGCTGGCAGGGACGGCGATGAAGGAAGTGGTGAAATCGGTGACGCAGGTAACGGATATCATGGCTGAGATCACCTCTGCTTCTGAGGAGCAAAGTACCGGTATCAATCAAATCGCGCAGGCGGTCAACGAGATGGACCTGGTCACCCAGCAGAATGCCAGTATGGTCGAGCAGGCGGCAAGTATTGCCCGTAGCGTTGAAGAGAATGCCCACGACCTGGAACGTACCGTTTCCCGTTTTTCTCTTGAGAAGAGTGCAAGGGGGAGTGAAGTCCGTGCTCAAAAAACGGCGGGTCAGGCTGTGATGAAAAAACCAACCGCGCATCGCGATCCTGCTTTTATCAAAAGCAAAGCGGAAGAGGACTGGATCAGCTTTTAACTAAGCCGCGAGGTCATATCACACGTTAACAACGGCATGGTGTCGTTGTTAACGTGATTGTGATTTTTTCGACCGAAGTACGCTTACTTCTTTTCGCTTATCAGACTATTTGATTAGACCTTCATCGACAATAATTACATTCTGTTTTGTCGCACTGGAATGTTTTATTTTGGATGGGATCTATACCCCCGAGGGTCTTATAGATAAGAGCGTGCTGTGGTTGAAGTATCGGTATTGGGTGCGTAAAGAAGCCCTGAGTTTACAGGTTAAATTACCGGCGAGTGTCGAACTTGACGATCTTATCCAGGCCGGCGCGCTTGGATTGTTAAACGCCATTGAGCATTATGACCCGAAAAAAGGGATTGCCCTCAGCGGTTATCTTATTCAGCGTATTCGCTGGGCGTTTATTGATGAATTACGTGAACGCGACTGGGTTCCTCGCCGTGTACGCAGCAATTCCCGCCAGCTTTCTGCTGTGATTCAGCGTCTTGAACAAGAAAGCGGTCAGTCGGCTTCAGAAGCTGATATTGCACAAGAGATGAATGTGTCGCTGGCGGAATATCATTCTATGCTCGCTGAAAGCAACAACAGTATGATTTATTCGCTGGAGGAGCTTCAGGAAGAATATGGCGACAGCTTTGAGCAACCTGATGGTCGTCATGAAGCGTTGAATCCTTTGAACGACGCGCTTTTTACTCGCCTGTCAGCCCATATCAGCCAGGAAATAAAAAACCTGCCGGAGAGGGAGCAGCAGTTACTTAATCTCTACTACCAGCAGGAGTTAAATATGAAGGAAGTCGGCTATATCCTCGGCGTCACCGAGACGCGAGTCAGTCAGTTGCATAGCCAGGCCATTAAACGTTTACGTGCCAGAATGGATTCAGGTAAATAACGTCATGTTTTCGGTGGCATTCCTTCTGTCAGCGTTATCATTAATATGATTCTGAGGTATGCGTGTGAATAATATGATCACCAGCTATGATGAACGACTGCAAAGTATCTATGTCCTGAATCTTTCTTATTTATTACTGGCTCAGCGTATGATAAAACAGGACCGTTTTGCTGCTGGCTTCAGCCTGGGGATTGAAGATAGCCTGATTGATATATTAAAAGATCTGTCGTTGCCGCAATTAATTCAGATCGCGTCAACCGATCGTCTAATCTGTCGGCTGCGTATTGATAACGAATCCGTTTTGCATACTGTCACCAGAAACTCCCGCCTTGAAGCCCTTCAGGGCATTCATGCCGGTATTATCTTATCAACAAACCTGGTGAATTCCCTGGCTGCGGAAGAGGAACTTCCCAACCCCAACACTATCCATTCCTGCACCCTCTGACGGCGTATGCGAATAAAAGATTAATAGATAAAAGAGGTCATTGTGCTGGTTGTTTTAGGCTATGTTGTCGTTTTCGCTGCCGTTATTGGTGGGTTTTCGCTATCGGGTGGGGAACTTGGCGCACTTTTTCAGCCAACGGAACTTCTGATTATTGGTGGTGCAGGCCTTGGTGCATTTATTGTCGGCAATAACGGCAAGGCCATGAAGGCTACGCTGAAGGCTCTGCCGCTGTTATTTAAAGGTGCGCAATATACTAAATCCGGCTATCTCGATTTGCTGGCATTGCTGTATCAGCTGCTGGCGAAAAGCCGTCAGAGCGGCATGATGTCGCTGGAAGGCGATATTGAAGATCCCGGCAATAGCGCTATTTTTGTGAACTATCCCCGGCTGCTTGCCGACAGCGCCATAATGAATTTTGTGGTGGATTACCTGCGCTTGATGGTAAGTGGCAGCATGAACGCTTTTGAAATTGAAGCGTTGATTGATGAGGATATTGAGACCGCTGAACATGAGGCCGATGTCCCTGCTGACAGCTTAAATGCGTTGGGTGATGCCCTGCCTGCCTTTGGTATTGTCGCGGCGGTAATGGGCGTGGTCCACGCGCTGGCCTCGGCGGACCGTCCGGCGGCGGAACTCGGTGCGCTGATCGCGCATGCGATGGTCGGAACCTTCCTCGGTATCCTGCTGGCCTACGGTTTTGTGGCTCCGCTGGCCGCGTTGCTGCGCCAGAAAAATGCGGAAAAAATAAAAGTTCTGCTCTGTATTAAAACCGTTTTGCTGGCAGCGATTAACGGTTCTGCACCGCAAATCGCCATTGAGTTTGGCCGCAAAACGCTCTTCTCAACCGTTCGTCCGACTTTCTATGAGCTGGAAGAACATATCCATCAAATGAGAGCGGCCGCGCAGAGCCAGGCGGCGGAAGCGGGCTCATGAGTAAAAATTCTCATACCACCGTGGTGGTGCGGAAAAAGAGAAAGAGCAAGCATGCCGGCCATCATGGTGGCTCATGGAAAATCGCCTACGCCGACTTTATGACGGCGATGATGGCCTTTTTTCTGGTGATGTGGCTGCTCTCTTCCTCGACGCCCGAAGCACGTGAACAGATTGCCGAGTATTTTAAGATGCCGCTAAGCGTCGCGTTGGCGCACGGGGACAAGTCGAGTCTAAGCGACAGCGTGATCCCCGGCGGCGGTGCTGACATCATCAAACAGGACGGTGAGGTTTCCAGACAGACCCAGGAAAAAAGAAAAAACAGGGGGGATGAAAAATTACAAAACCTGCGCGATAAACTTCGCAGCCTGATTAAAAACGATCCACGTCTGAGTAATTTCCAGTCAAATTTACAGCTGCGCTTAACGGATAGCGGGCTGTTGATTCAGATCACCGACAGCAACGATCGACCTATGTTCAGAATTGGCAGCCGGGAACCCGAACCTTATATGCGTGCGATCCTTCAGGCGCTGGCTCCGGCTCTGAATGAACTGCCCAATCGTATTACGCTTTCCGGACATACCGACTCCTTGCCCTACGCCGGTGGGGATGCCGCCTACAGTAACTGGGAACTCTCGGCCGACCGTGCGAATGCCTCACGTAGGGCACTCATTAGCGGCGGGCTAGCCGCAGACAAATTTCTGCGCGTTATCGGCATGGCCGATGGCGTCAGCGTAGACAGCACCGACCATGACAACCCGCTTAATCGCCGCATCACCCTCCTGGTCCACAGCAAAGAAAAAGAAGCCGAGATTCTTAAGGAAGATGCGCTGTTAAATAAATTAACCGCGACGCCTGAAACGGCAAAATTAAAATCGGAGTTAACCATTATGTCTCCTGATGCACGCGTCCCCGGGCGCTCTGTAAAACCTTTGGTCACTCACCCGCAGCAGGGAGAAAAATAATATGGATATCAGTGATTTTTATCAGACTTTTTTCGATGAAGCGGATGAGTTACTGGCGGATATGGAAAAGCATCTGCTGGATCTTGACTCTCTTTCTCCCGATAAAGAACAGCTGAACGCAATATTCCGCGCTGCCCACTCCATTAAAGGCGGCGCGGGAACCTTTGGTTTTACGGTCTTACAAGAAACTACCCATATACTGGAAAACTTGCTGGATGACGCCCGATGTGGGGGGCTATCGCTCACCAGTGAAATTATTAATATTTTTCTCGAGAGTAAAGACATTATGCAGGAACAGCTGGATGCATATAAATCCTCGCAGGAGCCGGATAGCGACAGTTTTAAGTATATTTGCGAGGTGCTTCGTCAGATTGCAGTTGAAAGTCAATCTGTCCAGACGCCGACCGCTGCACCCGCGCTGCTCCAGCCCGAACCGACGGTGGCAGAGCTGATGCCGATAACGGACGATAAGGGGGCATCGTCAGGCACGGCGCTCTCTGTCACCCTGCTGGGCATTAAGGAGCAGGATAAAGGACCATTAACGGAAGAGCTGGCCAACCTGGGAACCATCACGCACCAGCAGCAGCAGGGTGACAGGATCGAGGTCACGCTTAACACCGACGCCAGCGCTGACGACATTATTGCGGTGATGTGTTTTGTACTGGAGCCGCAGCAGATTGTGATTACGGCCGCGTCCGGGGCTGAGCCAGCCGCCGGGGAAACATTCCATCCGGTTCCGGTCGTCGCGGCTCCCGCGCCCGTCGCGCTGGAGCCTGAAGCGGCCCGGTCTAAAGCACGGGCGAAATCGCCCCAGAGTGAGAGCGGCAGCATTCGCGTGGTTGTCGATAAGGTTGATCAGATCATCAACCTGGTCGGCGAGCTGATTATTACTCAGGCCATGCTGACGCAGCTCTCTGGCCGCCTCGATCCTTCCCAGCATGATGCCCTGATGAGCAGTATCAGCCAGCTGGAGCGTAACGCCCGGGATCTGCAGGAATCGGTGATGTCGATTCGTATGATGCCGATGGAGTATGTCTTCAGTCGTTTCCCGCGGCTGGTGCACGATCTGGCCGGAAAACTCAATAAAGAGGTGGAGTTAACCCTGCGCGGCGGTTCGGCCGAGCTGGACAAAAGCCTGATTGAAAAAATTACCGATCCACTTACTCACCTGGTGCGCAACAGCCTCGATCACGGTATCGAATCCGTCGAAGAGCGGCTGGCCAAAGGCAAGCCGGCGAAAGGCAACATTATCCTTTCTGCCGAGCATCACGGCGGCAATATCGTGATTGAGGTGATCGACGACGGTGCCGGACTGAATCGCGAGAAAATCCTCGCCAGGGCACGCTCACAGGGACTTGCCGTGAGCGACAACATCAGCGACGAAGAGGTCTGGATGCTGATATTTGCTCCGGGCTTTTCGACGGCTGAGAAAGTCACCGACGTCTCCGGGCGCGGTGTCGGCATGGACGTGGTGAAGCGTAATATTCAGGAGATGGGCGGATACGTGGTGATTCGCTCCGAGCAGAATAAAGGCTCGACGATGCGCATTGTTCTGCCGCTGACGCTGGCCATCCTTGACGGCATGTCCGTGCGCGTGGGCGAGGAAATCTACGTTCTTCCGCTGGGAACGGTCATGGAGTCACGCCTTCCTACCGAAAAGGCGCTCTACCGTATGGCCGGCGACGAAATGATGCTGCAGGTACGCGAAGAATACCTGCCGCTGATTGAGCTGCGTAAGGTCTTTGACCTTCCTGGCGAAGCCAGTGCGATTACCGAGAATATTGCCGTTATTGTCCAGAGCGCCGGCTGCCGTTATGCCCTGCTGGTCGATCAGTTAATTGGTCAGCATCAAGTGGTGGTGAAAAATCTGGAGCTCAACTACCGCAAGGTGCCTGGCATCTCCGCAGCAACGATCCTCGGTGATGGCAGCGTGGCCCTGATACTTGACGTGGCTGTCCTTGCCACGCTGGCAAAAGAAAAGCGGCAAACAGAAAAAGCCGATTAACAACATCCTCATTGAAGGTAAAAAAAATGAATCTATCTGGTTCGGAAAATAAGATCGCCGGTGATATTACCGGCCATGAATATCTGGTATTTACACTGGGGGATGAAGAGTACGGTATTGATATTCTGAAAGTTCAGGAGATCCGCAGCTGTGAGCGCGTAACGCGTATTGCGAACACCCCTGCTTTTATTGCTGGTGTCACCAACCTGCGCGGCGTGATTGTCCCTATTGTTGATTTACGCGTTAAGTTTCAGCTGACCTCGGCGGAATTTGATGACAATACCGTGGTGATTGTTCTCAATTTTGATAACCGCGTTGTCGGGATTATTGTTGACGGCGTTTCAGATGTTCTGACCCTGGTCCCGGAACAAATTCGCCCGGCTCCCGATTTCTCCGTGACGCTGTCAACGGAGTATTTACAGGGGCTGGGTTCGGTTGACGACAGAATGCTGATCCTGGTCGATATTGAAAAGCTGCTCAACAGCGAAGAGATGGAGCTGGTGGAGAAAAGTGCCGCGTTAGCGCCCGACGCGTAATCGACCCCTCTTATCGCCAGGCCAGCAGGATACCCGTTCTGCTGGCCTTATTTTTTGCTATCCATCGCTCATCAGAGACAAAAAAACCCGACCAGAGGTCGGGTTAACGAGGCATCGTTTTTATGATTAGCGCAGCAGGGACAGGACGTTCTGCGGCACCTGGTTGGCCTGGGAGAGCACGGCGGTACCGGCTGACTGCAGGATGTTGGCGCGGCTCATATTGGACACTTCGGTAGCGAAGTCGGCGTCCTGAATACGGGAGCGAGACTGGGACAGGTTGTTTACCGTGCTGTCGAGGTTGTTGATCACCGAGTCAAAGCGGTTCTGGGTCGCACCCAGGCCAGAACGCAGGGAGTCAACCTGCGACAGCGCTTTGTCCACGGTATCCAGCAGTGTGTCGCTGTCGGATGTTGTGCTGACATCAAAATCCTTCATGCCCAGTTTATCGGCGTCCATCTGCTTCAGGTTGATATCGATGGTCTGGCCGTCGTTTGAACCAACCTGAATGCTCAGGGTCTGATCGGATGCCAGTACCGCAACGCCGTTAAACTCGGTCTGAGCAGAGATACGGTCGATTTCGGACAGGCGTTCGGTGATTTCGTCCTGAATGGAGGCGCGGTCGCTATCGGAGTTGGTGCCGTTTTTTGCCTGCACGGTCAGACGACGGATATTCTGCAGGTTGTCGTTCACTTCATTCAGCGCGCCTTCAGTGGTCTGAGCGAGAGAGATACCGTCGTTGGCGTTACGTGAAGCCTGAGTCAGGCCGTTGATACTGGAGGTGAAACGGTTGCTGATTGCCTGACCTGCCGCATCGTCTTTGGCACTGTTAATACGCAGACCGGAGGAGAGACGCTGAATAGCGGTACCCAGTGAGGACTGAGATTTATTCAGATTGTTCTGCGCGACTAAGCTAAGGGCGTTAGTGTTAATGACCTGTGCCATTATTAATTCCTCTGTTCGTAATTTAATATCAAAATAATCATGCGGATTTCGTTCGCATAATATTAAGTATCGGCATGGGGAAAAACTTCTGAAGTTTTTCTATTGTCGTGAAATGCGCGCAATAGTGTCCATATCTGGCAATATTGAATCTATCGCTATTGCTGTATTCTTTGGTATTTCTTTTTTTTAGCACCGTATGACACGTAGCTGAATATTTTATCAGTGATATTTATTTTTCTCTGCCGGTGCCGATATTTTTATAAAGACCTTAATCATAACGGAGAAACCATGTCCTCTATTTCATCCGGCTTTTCAGCCATGGGTGTCGGCACCGGTGGTATTGATACCGCCAGCATGCTGACGCAGCTGCAGGCCGCTGAACAGCTGCGTCTGACCCCCTATACCGCATTGCAGACGGGCTATAGCAGTAAGATCTCGACCTGGGGACAGATCGGCAGCGCGATGACCACGCTCCAGGCCACGGTGAAGAAGCTGAACGGCAGCGCGTTTAATACCCTGACGGTCAGTACCAATACGGCATTCACCGCGACGGCAGATGCCAGCGCCAGTGCGGATGCGCACTCGGTGACCGTTAACCAGCTCGCGACGGCACATAAACTCAGAACCACCGCAGCCATTGATGACGCGGATAAACAGCTGGGGACCCCGGCGGGTGACGGGGCAACGCGCACCCTGACCATCAAGCAGGGCGACAGTACGGTGTCTGTCGATCTCAAAGACGATCAAACGTCGCTGCATCAAATTGCCAACGCGATCAACAAACAGGACGGGAACGTTAACGCCTCCGTTCAGCGCAGCAGCGACGGTCAGTATCAGCTGATGCTGAGTTCCAAAAAAACCGGGACCGCCGGTGAAATGAGCGTCAGCGTTGACGGCGATAGTAGCCTGGCGGGCATTCTTAACACCAGTAAAGGTGGGAAAGGGTCCGACGAAAGCGGCAGCGACACGGACAATATGACAATGGTGACCGGCGCGCAGGATGCCCTGCTGACGGTGGACGGGATTGACTACACCCGCTCCAGCAATAATATCAGCGACATTATGGCCGGCGTGACGCTGAATCTGAATGCGGTCTCGAAGGATAAGCAGCCCGAGCAGCTCACCCTGACCGTAGACACCTCCGCAATCAAAAAGACGCTACAGGATTTTGTCTCCCAGTATAACGCCCTGCTGTCGAAAACCTCGGCCGCGAGCAAATATGTGGCCGCGGATACCAGCGGATTAAGCAGCGATGATGTCGCAACAAAAAGCAATGACAGCGGGGCGCTGATGGGGGACTCGACCCTGCGCGGCATGGTCGGTGAAATCCGCTCTGCAGCCAACGGCTGGTACGGCGACTCAGGGGCTACCTATGGTTCGCTGGCGGATTTGGGCATTACCATCGATGCGCAAAGTGGCCAGATGACGCTGAGTGAGAATACGCTGGATAACGCTATTGCCGACAATGCCGATGAGCTGAGCAAAATGTTCAAAGGCAGCGGGGATGTTGAGGGGCTGGCCTCCGCCCTGGGAGGGGTTCTCACCAAATATGCCGGGGATAGCGAAAGCAAAACCGACGGGATTATCAAAGGTGCCACGGATAACCTGAACAAACAGTTTACCCTCGCCGGTACGCAGATTGATAAAACCCAGGCGTTGATCGATGCCCAGGTCAGCCGCTACAAGACGCAGTTCCAGAATCTGGATAGCGTGATGTCGAAACTGAACGGCATGAGTGCATCGATTACCTCCCTGATGTCTTCTCTCTAATCTGTCTGTGAACAGGGCATTGCGCCCTGTTTATCTTCCCGGAGTTAACCATGTATCAACAATCAGGCCCCCAGGCTTACGCTCAGGTTTCGCTTGAGAGTCGGCTGACAGGCGCAACGCCGCATCAGCTGATCGCCATGCTGTTTGAGGGAGCGCACAATGCGGTATTACGGGCGAAGATCTATTTTGAAAATGGCAATGTGGCAAAGCGTGGGGAGATGATCTCCAAAGCGATCAACATCATTGATAACGGGCTACGGGCCGCGCTGGATCATAAAAAAGGGATGGAGATCGCGGCCGATCTTGAACAGCTCTATGACTATATTTCCCGGCTGTTGATACAGGCAAATCTGCACAGCGACGTGGAAAAACTGATGCTGGCCGATAAATTCATTATGGATATTTCCAGCGCCTGGGACGCGATAGCGCCTCATGCCAGGGCGGGTCAGCGATGAACGAGCCTGGCCACGACATTTTCCCGGAACTTATGCAGATGAACCTGGCGCTGCTTGAGACGCTGCGCCAGGAGGCGTGGGAAGCGTTTCCGGCCCTCTCGCAGGCGTATATCGAGGCCGTGCAGCGGGCTATCGCACAGGCACAGCAGGAAACGGCGGCGGATAAAAAAAGGGTGCTGACTAAGCAGCTCCGCCAGCTGCAGGTGCATGATGCCGAGATTGCGCAGCGTATCGCCTCCCGGCAGAAAGTACTGACCATGCAGATGTCAAAACTGCACCAGAGTAAGACCTGCTGCCGGGAGTATGCCGCGCAGATGTCCCGGCGGTAAGCGGGCACTTACGGCGTATGATAATTCACCGTTAACTGATTGCTGATGACCTGCAGCGCGGGCGTCAGCGGCCCACGGCTGTTGACCGAATAGAGAAAACGAAAGGTCTCATCCGGGGAGAGCGGGGCGCTAATTTGTTTCACACCCGATAAGCCCGCCAGCGGAAAGCAGACGGAACGGGCGCAGAGCTTGATCTGCAGGCCGGGCGGGGGCGGCGTCAGTAGCTCAATATGCCAGGCCAGGCGGGTTATCGTGGCCGATGAGAATAGCGGACCTGCCGCGCTCAGCGGTCGGCTGGCCAGGATTTGCTGACCCACGCTCACGCGGCCACCCACACTCTCTCCCGTCCAGGTCCCGCTGGCCGCCTGCGCCGCCAGCACCCCAAACCAGAGCGTTAACAGCAGGTATCTCATGATGCGCCGCCAATGGTGCAGGACATATGTACCGTGCGATTATTGCCAATTTCAGCATTAGACAGCACCACCAGCTGCGGATAGACCCGGCGTAAAAAGCGTGAAAGCATCTGCCTCAGTGGCTGGCTGACCAGCAGCACCGGGGCGAAACCCTGGCCTCCTTGCTGGCTAATTGCCTGTCCCGTATGTTCAATCATTTTTTCGGCAATGCCCGGCTCAAGGGCGCTGCTATTCTGCGTCGCCTGAATCAGCAGCCCTTCCAGCTGCGGATCCAGTCCAATTACCTCGATATCCGGGCTATTGCCGAACCACTGGTGCGTGATAGCGCGTCCCAGGCGGACACGTACCTGGGCGGTCAATTCATCGGCATCGCTGTGGGGGCCAGCATGTTCGGCCAGCGCGTCAATAATGGTGCGCATATCGCGGATGGAAATACGTTCCGCCAGCAGGTTTTGCAGCACTTTATGGAACAGTGCGAGCGAGATCATTCCCGGAATAAAATCTTCGACCAGCTTCGGCATCTCTTTGGTAATTCGCTCCAGCAGAAGCTGCGTTTCCTGGCGGCTGAACAGCTCGTCGGTGTGCATATCGATCAAATGATTCAGATGGGTGGCGATCACCGAGGCCGGATCGACCACCGTGTAGCCCATAGTCTGTGCGCGTTCTCGCATGACTTCATCGATCCAGACGGCGGGCAGCTCAAACGCCGGATCCAGCCCGGGCAGACCGTCCAGTTCACCTTCCGCGCAGCCGGGATCGATAGCCATCCAGCGCTCGGGCTTCACTTCACCGCTGCCGACTTCGACCCCTTTAAGCAGGATGCGATACCCGGTCGGTTTGAGATCGAGATTGTCACAAATATGTATCGCGGGTGGCAGAAAGCCCATCTTCTGGGCAAATTTTTTGCGAATACCGCGAATACGCGTCAGAAGCTGACCATCCTGGGTCTGATCCACCATTGGGATCAGGCGGTAGCCCACCTCAAGTCCCAGTACATCCTCCAGCTCAACATCCGACCAGGACGCCTCCAGCGCCTGCGCCTCGTCGCCGACGTCATCATTCTCCGGCACCCGGGCAGGGCCATTCGCGCCGCCTTTTCCTTCCAGCTCCTGACCCCGTAGCCACCAGGCCAGGCCCAGTAGCGCGGCGGTAAAGAGTAAAAACACCAGGTTTGGCATGCCGGGAATGATCCCCAGCAGACCGATCACACCGGCAGCCAGCACCATCACGCGCGGGTTGTTGAACAACTGGCTGACCATCTGCTCCCCGACGTCGGTTTCACTGGCGACGCGGGTGACGATGACGCCCGCCGCCGTCGAGATAATCAGGGCCGGGATTTGGGCCACCAGGCCGTCACCAATGGTCAGCAGCGTATAGGTCTGTGCGGCATCGGCGAAGGAGAGGTCGTGCTGGACGATGCCGATAATCAGGCCGCCGATCACGTTAATCGCCATGATCAGCAGGCCAGCGATGGCATCGCCGCGGACAAATTTACTGGCCCCGTCCATCGAACCGTAAAAATCAGACTCCTGGGTCACGTCACTGCGCCGACGTTTCGCCTCTTCTTCGCCGATCAAACCGGCGTTGAGATCTGCATCAATCGCCATCTGCTTGCCCGGCATCCCGTCGAGCACAAAGCGTGCACCGACTTCGGCGATGCGTCCCGCACCCTTGGTGATGACCATAAAGTTAATAATAATCAGAATGGCGAACACCACGATGCCAATGGCGAAGTTGCCGCCGACCAGGAAATGACCAAAGGCTTCGATCACCCGGCCAGCCGCACCGGCACCGGTATGGCCCTTCATCAGAATGATGCGCGTGGAGGCAATATTAAGCGCCAGGCGCAGGAGCGTGGAGAACAACAGCACGACCGGAAATGAGGAAAAATCCAGCGTGTTTTGCGTAAACATTGCCACCATCAATATCATCAGGGAAAGCACGATATTGAAAGTAAACAGCGTATCGAGCGCAAAGGCGGGCAGCGGGAGCACCATCATGGCAAGGATCATCATGATCAATACCGGACCGGCCAGTATTTGCCATTGCGTCTCTTTAAAATTCGGTAAACGGAGTTTTGTGGTTAGATTGGCCATCATTCCTGGCTCTCATGGGCGAAATCCAGCGCCGGCGGCACTGAAAGGTTTTCGGGTTTTTTCGGCTGGCTGCCACCGGCTTTGTGCCAGCGACGCAGGCGGTAGACCCAGGCGAGGACTTCAGCGACCACGCTGTAAAGCTCGGTCGGGATGGGATCGCCGGGTTCGCAGTGGCGATAAAGCGCACGCGCCAGCGGCGCGGCTTCCAGCATGGGGATGCGGAGTTCAGCGCCTTTCTCGCGGATGCGCAGGGCGATGTCGCCCGCGCCTTTTGCCAGCACGACCGGGGCGGACATCTTGCCTTCCTGCCAGCGGATTGCCACCGAGTAGTGCGTCGGGTTATTCACGATCACGTCCGCGTCGGGAAGACTTTCCATCATTCGGCTTTGGGCCAGCGTGCGGCGTAACTGTTTAATCCTCCCTTTTACATGCGGGTCGCCCTCGCTTTGTTTAAATTCATCGCGGATCTCCTGGCGGCTCATCCGCAATTTTTTAACGTGGCTCATTAATTGATAAAAAACGTCATAGCCCACCATCGGGATAAGGGCGCAAATCACCATCAATAAACAGTGGGAGATCAGACTGTGAGCATCGTGCAGGGAATCAGAGAGCGACTCATTGTCCAGCTGAAGAAAATGGCTTTTATTTTTAATCAGATAAAAAATAAAGGCGCAGCCCACCAGGGTAGCTTTCATCAAACTTTTCATCAGCTCGGAGACCACCTGAAATGAGAACAGGCGCTTAAATCCCGAGAAGGGCGAAAGGCGGGCCAAATCCACCTTCAGCGATTTAGTGCTGAAATGCAGGCCGCCAATAATGGCGCCTGACGCGATCGCGACAAAGAACAATCCCAGCAGCAGAGGCAGCAGGGCGGTTAACATCAGCGAAAGGAGCTCGCTGGCCCTGTGCAGCATACGGGTGGGATCGGCAATCAGCAGGCGATCAAACACCAGTCCGTCATGCAGAAGCTGAGCGAGCCGGTCGGCGGTGCGCTCGCCGCTGATAAAAATCAGCGACCAGCCGGCCAGCAGCATCAGCAGGGAAGTGAGTTCTTTCGAGCGGGGGATCTGCCCCTCTTCCCGCGCTTTTTGTCGTCGCTGGGGCGTGGGCTCTTCCGTCTTTTCTACATCGCTTTCGTCAGACACGGGCTACATTCATCTTTGTCAGCGACTATCAGAAGCCCAGGTCGGCGAGCAGATCGTCCACCTGATCCTGCGTGGCCACCACGCCGCTCTGGGTATGGTCAATCTGCGGGCCGTTTTTCAGACTCTCCAGCTCTCTGTCCGAGTCGGGCACCATGTTCGGCACATTTTCGACCAGCACCTGGATCAGCTCTTTTTCGATAGTCTCAATCAGATGCATCAGGCGCTGCACAACCTGGCCCGTCAGATCCTGAAAATCCTGCGCCATCATGATTTCCATCAGCTCATTATTGGTCTGATTGCACAGCTCAGGGACGTCACGCAAAAAGTCACGGGTATCGCTGACCAGGTCACGCGCGACGGGCAGCTCGATCGGTTGCTCAAACCATTCATCCCAGCGCCCACTCAGATGAGAAGCCTGCTGATGCATGCGGTCCTGCAAAGGACGCGCTGATTCCACGCAGGTCAGCGCCCGGTCGGCGGCCTGAGAGGTTTTGCTGACGATATAGCTTAACCGGTCCCGGGTATCGGGGATGGCTTCAGCCGCGTCCATAATCGCGCGATCTAAGCCGAGGCTGCTCATGCTGGTGCGCAGCTGGCGCGTCAGATGACCAATTCGGGAAAAGATGCTTTTAAAATTATCTGCCGCTGCAGTATTGGTGAGAGTGTCCACGTGCTTACCATCCAATTTTTTCAAAAATCTTATTCAACTTCTCTTCCAGAATGGCTGCGGTAAAAGGTTTCACCACGTAGCCACTGGCCCCGGCCTGAGCCGCAGCGATAATGTTTTCTTTTTTGGCTTCGGCGGTCACCATTAATACCGGGATACTCTTCCAGTCGGCATGATTGCGGATGGCCGTCAGCAGCTGCAGGCCATCCATATTGGGCATATTCCAGTCGCTAATCACAAAGTCGAAAGGGGTTTGCTGCATCTTATTTAACGCATCCTGGCCATCTTCGGCTTCCTCGACATTATTAAAACCAAGGTCTTTAAGGAGGTTGCGGACAATGCGGCGCATAGTGGCAAAGTCATCAACCACTAAAAAACGTAAATTTTTATCAGCCATAAGGCGTTCCTGTGTAATAAAGCCCTAAAGGGGGCGAAAGGGATGAAGAAGAATCGGTCAGGCCGCACGCTTAAATTCTGCGAGCCTGCCCGACAATACTTTTCAGAATGGTTTGGGCGATCAGTTCAAGGTCGACAATTTCGCTGACGGCATTCAGGGCGACGGCTTCACGCGGCATGCCATACACCACGCAGGTTTTTTCGCTCTGTGCCAGGGTTCTGGCGCCGGTCTGGTGCAATGCGAGCAGGCCTCTGGCACCGTCATGGCCCATTCCCGTCAGGATCGCGGCGACGGCGTTTTTCCCTGCTGATTTCGCCACGGAATTCAGCAGCATATCCACCGAGGGACGGTGGCGATTGACCGGCGGCAGATCGTTGAGCTTCACATGATAATTGGCTCCGCTGCGGGTCAGCTCCATATGCCTGCCACCCGGCGCAATATAGGCGTGGCCCGGCAGGACGCGATCGCCGTCTTCCGCTTCCTTGACCGAGATCTGGCAAATTTTATCCAGTCGTTCGGCGAAAGAGCGGGTGAAGCCCGGCGGCATATGCTGGGCAATCACAATGCCCGGGCAGGTGGCCGGCATCGGCATCAGGACATGGCGGATGGCTTCGGTACCGCCGGTGGACGCGCCGATGGCGATAATCTTCTCGCTGCCGACCAGCGGACTGCTGATAATCTGCGGCTGCCCGCTTTGCGCATCGCGCCGTCTGATATGCGCTTTCGCCGCGGCGCGGATCTTGTCCGCAATCAGTTCGCTGTATTGCATCATGCCGTCCTGCAGGCCCATCTGTGGTTTCGTGACAAAATCCACCGCGCCCAGTTCCAGCGCGCTCAGAGTAATATCCGAGCCTTTGCTGGTCAGAGAGGAGACCATAATGACCGGCATGGGCCGCAGACGCATCAGGCGTTCGAGAAAGTCGAGGCCATCCATACGCGGCATTTCGACATCCAGGGTCAGCACATCCGGGTTATGCTGTTTAATCAGGTCGCGGGCGATCAGCGGATCGAGCGCCGTCGCCACCATCTCCATATCCGGATGCTGGTTCACAATGCTGGTCATAATGTTGCGGATGAGGGCTGAATCATCGACGCAGAGCACCTTGATTTTTTTCATGTTTTTTTCTCCGTCAGGCAGTACACCGACTGGCCTTTTAATCGGAACGGGCTATCCATATGACTAAAATGTTCTGAATGACCGACAAACAACAATCCGCCGGGCTTTAACAGTTTTGCAAAACGATTCAGGATCTGGCTTTGGTTTTTCTTATCGAAATAGATCATGACATTGCGGCAAAATATCGCGTCAAACGGAGCCGGAATATCCCAGACCGGGGCCACTAAATTCAGCTGCTGAAAATGCACGGCATTTTGCAACGTACTGCCCACTTTTACCTGCTCCTGCCCGCCAGCCTGCGCCCGACGTAAGAAGTACTTTTTTCGCCGCTCCCCGGAAACACTGTTTAAATCCGTCAGGCGATAGGTGCCGAGACGGGCTTTTTCTAACACGCTGGTATCTATATCGGTGGCCAGAATGCGCGGTCCGGCAACGCTCTGCCCCAGAACCTCATCGAGGGTGATGGCAATGGACCAGGGCTCTTCCCCGGTCGAGGCTGCGGTACACCAGACGCTGTAACCTCCTGCCCGGCGAGAGGCATGCTCTGCGAGGATCGGGAAGTGATAGGCTTCGCGAAAGAAAGAGGTCAAATTGGTGGTCAGCGCATTAATAAACTGCTGCCATTCGTCATGCTTCAGCGCACTTTCTAAAAAATGCAGATACTGACTGAAATTGTTCATTCCCAGCGCACGCAAACGGGGCGCAAGCCGGTTGTAAACCATATCCTGTCGCTTGTCGGTAATGACAATGCCGGCACGTTGATAAATAAGCGTAATGATTTTTGCTAACTCTTGCTCCGTCAGATTACATTGTGCGTAGCGATGCGTTAGCTCATTATTATGGGTGTAAGTGTCATCAGACATACCAGAGGTTCCTGTCGGCCAGGTGTTTGTTTTTTTAACGTATAAAAATGTCCGTGTATTTTTTATCAAATACAAGACGCAATGCTGCCCTGTCGGCAGCATTATAGTTAGTAAGATAATTTACCCTGGATTACACCAGCGAAACGCATGGGGTTTATAAAGACATCCCCATGATCTCCTGATAGGCGCTGACCATTTTATTTCTGACCTGGACCCCCAGGTTGAGTGCCAGAGACGATTTTTGCAGTGACACCATCACGTCATTGAGCTCAATACCTGAAGCTCCGCTCATATAGGCCTGAGCCTGGCTTTTGGCGGTGGTTTGCGCCTGGCTAACGGCATTAATACTGCCCATCAGCATATCGGAAAAGGTGCCGTTTCCTGCGGTTTCTGGCACGCTCCCGCTGGTATTCAGACCTGACGCCTGACGGGCCTGAAATTGAATCTGATTGAGAATACCCGTCATTGACTGAATCGACATCCTGATAACCCCTGGTTACGTTTTCCTGCACGGTGCTAGTGCCCGAGCAACCGCTGCAGGATAACAGAGGGCTGCGCTGAAAATATAACGTAAATAGCTGGCAGAAGTTTTAGCTTATCACCGATTAACATTCCCGATAGTTTGTCCATAATATGCCGCTTGATTTATCTTGCCTGAATGCCATAACGGCATGGCGGCTTATCAATGAATGGCGCCTTAATCGTTAATGTACGTTTACATTGTGGCATTATTTTTAACAGGAATATGGTATGAATGCCGCAACTAACGGTAATAACATAAAAAAACCTGCTGACCTGATGGCAATTATTGAGCGGGTTCGTTCAAATCCCAGAGTTATATTTCTTATTGCCGCCGCCGCCGCGCTTTCTATTATTATTGCGCTTTTATTCTGGGCTAAAGCACCCGATTACCGGGTGTTATTTAGCAATATCAACGATCGGGACGGTGGGGACATTGTCGCTCAGCTGACGCAGATGAATGTGCCTTATCGCTTTGATGAGCGGCAAGGGGCCATCCTGGTGCCGGAAGAGCAGGTCTACGACCTGCGTCTGAAGCTGGCACAGCAGGGGCTGCCGAAAGGCGGAACGGTGGGCTTTGAGCTGCTCGACCAGGAAAAATTTGGCATCAGCGAATTCAGTGAACAGGTTAACTTCCAGCGTGCGCTGGAAGGGGAACTCTCGCGCACCATTGACACTCTGGGGCCGGTGAAAAGTTCCCGCGTGCATCTGGCGACGCCAAAAGAGTCGCTGTTTATCCAGGACCAGAAAGCGCCCTCAGCCTCGGTAACGCTTGAACTGGCGGGCGGACGCTCGCTGGATGAGGGGCAGGTTAGCGCCATTACTCATCTTATCTCCAGCGCCGTACCGGGCCTGACCGCCGATAACGTCACGATTGTCGACCAAAGCGGACGCCTGCTCACGCAGGGCGGGGAGCAGGCGACCCGGACCTCGCAGCTTCGCTATACCAACAAGATTGAAGAAGACTATCAGCATCGCATTCAGGCCATCCTGGCGCCAATTGTGGGCAGCAACAACGTCCGGGCGCAGGTCACCGCTAAAATCGATTTCTCCGTTAACGAACAGACGGCAGAGCAGTACCAGCCTAACAGCGCCCCGGATAAGAAAGCGGTCCGCAGCCGCCAGGCCAGCGGCAGTGAACAGGGAGGGAAAGACGCGGTGGGCGGGGTACCTGGCGCATTAAGTAACCAGCCGCCGGTGCCGACGTCGGCGCCCATCGACCAGACGACCTCCGCGCCATCGGCGACGGGCAACGGCGGCAAGCTGGTTCCCTGGAACAGTCACAATGACGAGACGGTCAACTACGAGCTCGATCGCACCCTGACGCATATTCGCCGCAGTCCCGGCGGGATTGAACAGCTCTCGGCGGCGGTGGTCGTGAACTATGCCGTCGATAAAACGGGTACGCCCGTTGCGCTCAGCAAAGCGCAGATGGACCAGATTAACGCGCTGGTGAAAGAGGCGATGGGCTTCTCATCTCAGCGTGGCGATAGCCTCAGCGTTGTTAACTCGCCGTTCAGCGCCCCGGATGAAGAAAATACGATCCCGCTGTGGAAACAGCCGGAAACGATCCATCTCCTCCTGGAAGTGGGGCGTTATCTGCTGATTGCGCTGGTGGCCTGGATCCTGTGGCGCAAAGCGGTGCAGCCGTTCTGGATAAAACATCAGGAACTGGCGCTACAGCGGCTTGAGCTGGAGAAAGAGGCGCGTCAGGCGGAGCTGGATGCTCAGATCCGCAAGAAAGAGAGCATTGAAAAATCGAAGGCACAGCAGCGAGTGGACACCGAGATCACCACCCAGCATCTGCGAAGCATTGCGGAACAGGAACCTCATGTTCTCGCTGCTGTTGTGCGTAAGTGGCTGATGAAGGGGCAGAAATAGCAATGAATGCGGCCGATAAATGTGCCATGGTGATGTTAACCCTTGGCGATGAATGCGCTGCTGAGGTGTTCAAACACCTCCATTCGCATGAAGTGACCCAGATTAGTAGCGCGATGTACAACCTGAACGGCGTTACGCACGATAACCTGGCCGAAGTGATGAAGGAATTTGGCCACGACGTGTCCGAGTTCGCGGCGCTGAACTTCAATACCAACGACTACCTGCGCAATGTGCTGGTCAAGGCGCTGGGCGAGGAACGGGCCTCCAGCCTGCTGGAAGATCTGCTTGATTCCCATTCGAAGGTGAACGGGCTTGAAACCCTGAACTTCATGGAACCACAGTCGGTCTTCGATGTGATCCGCGAAGAACACCCGCAGATTATTGCCACCATCCTGGTTCACCTGAAACGCGGCCAGGCCGCCGATGTTCTGACCAAATTCGAAGAGCGCGAGCGTAATGACATTATGCTGCGTATTGCGACATTTGGCGGCGTCCAGCCCGCGGCGCTGCAGGAACTGACCGAAGTGCTGAATAATCTGCTGACGGGTCAGAATATGAAGCGCAGCAAAATGGGCGGGGTGCGCCCGGCGGCTGAGATCCTCAACCTGATGAAATCTCAGCAGGAAGAGGCGGCGATAGACGCCGTACGTGAGTTTGACCACGAGCTGGCGCAGAAAATTATCGATGAAATGTTCCTGTTCGAAAATCTGGTAGAGATCGAAGACCGCAGCCTTCAGCGCCTGCTGCAGGAGATCGAAAACGAATCGCTGATTATCGCGCTGAAAGGCGCCGAACAGCCGCTACGCGATGCGTTCTTCCGCAATATGTCGAAGCGTCAGGCGGACATCATGAAAGACGATCTCAACTCGCGAGGTCCGGTTCGTATGTCGCAGGTGGAAGCCGAGCAGAAGAGCATTCTGCTGATTGCGCGCCGCCTGGCGGAAACCGGCGAAATTGTGATTGGAGGCAGCGACGATGTCTATGTCTGATAGCGGACTCCATCAGGACTGGCAGCGCTGGCAGCCTGAAAGCCTGCTGGAGGATCCCGAACCTCCCCTTGCTGTGCCTGCCCCCAGTTTGCCTGTCGACCTGGTGACAGATGCGCAGGTTCAGGCCGAACTGGCCCGGCTGCGCCAGCAGGCAGAGCACGAAGGCTATGCGGCCGGAGAGCGTCGCGGGCGGGAAGAGGGCCAGAAGAAAGGCTACGAAGAGGGCGTTAGTCAGGGCAGAGAAAAGGGGCTGGAGCAGGGCGAAACCGAAGCCCGCGCCCGGCAGCAGGCGCTGGTTGGCCGTTTTACGCAACTGGTGGATGAATTCGAGGCGTCACTGGACAGCCTCGATAGCGTGATCCCCGCTCGCCTGGTTCAGCTCTCGATTAACGCGGTGCGCGCCATGCTGGGTAAGCATATTGTCTGCGATCCCGAACGTCTGCTGGAGACGATCCAGCAACTGATGCAGAACAACCTCCGCCTGGTCAACAACCCTGAACTCTGGGTCAGCGAGGCAGACTTTCCGCTGGTCAAGGCGCAGCTGGGAGACGCGCTAGAGGCGCGCCGCTGGGCATTACGCGTCGAGGGGAAAATGGCCCCTGGCGACTGCCGTATTACCGCAGAGGAGGGCGAGCTGGATGCGACTCTCGCCGTTAACTGGCAACGGTTGTGCGATCTCAGCCAGGAAGCGTACCGACCATGACCACGCGCCTGAAAAGATGGCTCGACGCGATTGACGTACGCGAGCGACAAATCGTCTCACGCCCGGCCTGGCAACAGTACGGAAAACTGGTCCGGGCAACCGGGCTGGTGATGGAAGCCGTGGGCCTGAGCTTACCGATAGGGACGCTCTGCCTGATTGAGCGGACGACCTGCAACGGCACGGATTTTGTCGAAGGCGAGGTGGTCGGATTTAACGATCGCCTCCTGTACCTGATGCCGCTGGAGAATGTGGATGGCATCCTGCCCGGCGCACGCGTCTGCGTTCATCCCGGGGCGATGGCCCACGGCAAAAGCCTGCCCCTGGGGCCTGAGCTGTTGGGTCGTGTCCTTGACGCCAACGGCCGACCGCTTGATGGCATGGGGCCGCCCACCTGCAAAACCACCGGTTCGCTCTTTAGCGCGCCGCTCAATCCCCTGCAGCGTGACCCGATTAAAGACGTGCTGGATGTTGGCGTCAGGGCGATCAATGGCCTGCTCTCGGTCGGGCGCGGTCAGCGGATGGGGCTGTTTGCCGGTTCCGGGGTCGGGAAAAGCGTCCTGCTGGGCATGATGGCTCGTTACACCAAAGCCGATGTGATTGTTGTCGGGCTGATCGGCGAGCGCGGCCGCGAAGTAAAAGATTTTATTGAAAATATTCTCGGACAGGAGGGGCTTCGCCGCGCTGTGGTGATCGCCGCTCCGGCGGATGTGTCGCCGATACTGCGTATGCAGGGGGCGGACTATGCCACGCGTATCGCCGAAGATTTCCGCTCACGCGGCATGGATGTACTGCTGATTATGGATTCGCTGACGCGTTACGCCATGGCGCAGCGCGAAATAGCGCTGGCGATTGGCGAGCCACCGGCGACCAAAGGCTATCCGCCCTCGGTGTTCGCGAAGCTACCGGCCCTGGTCGAGCGGGCGGGCAACGGCATTAAAGGCGGCGGATCGATTACCGCCTTCTACACGGTACTGACCGAGGGCGACGATCAGCAGGATCCGGTTGCTGACGCTGCCCGGGCGATCCTCGACGGCCATATCGTCCTGTCGCGCCGTCTTGCCGAGTCGGGACACTATCCGGCGATCGATATCGAAGCCTCCATTAGTCGTGCCATGACGGAGCTGATCGCGAAGACGCACTATAAGAACGTTCAGCGCTTTAAACAGCTGCTCTCCGTGTATCAGCGCAACCGCGACCTGGTCAGCGTCGGCGCCTATGCGGCAGGCAGCGATCCCACGCTGGATCGGGCGATTGCGCTCTATCCGCAGCTGGAAAGCTATCTACAGCAAGGGATTGAAGAGTGCTGCGAATATGACGCAGCCTCTGATCGTCTTAATGCCCTTTTCCCTGAAAATACCGATCCGCAAGTGAGTCTTTAACATGGCACCACGTACCGCGATGGATCTGCTACGCGAACGGGCAGAAGAAAAACTGAACGACACCACACAGCAGCTAGGCCGGGACCGTCAGCGCTGTGAAAAGGCACGGACCCAGCTTAGCCAGCTTGAGGGATATCAGCAGGAGTACCGGCAGCAGCTGACGGCCAGAGCGCTCGGCAGCGGCTTGCCCATCATGCATCTCCTCAGCTACCAGGGGTTTATTCAGGCCTTAAGTCAGGTGGTGAAACAGCACGGTGCCCACGTGGCCGACTGTGAACGTACCGTCACCCTGACGCTCGGTGACTGGCAAAACGATCGTCGTCGACTTAACGCCTTTACGACGCTCAAAGCGCGTGCTGATGAGATGGCGAGAACCAAAGAGAACCGTCAGGAACAGAAGCTGATGGATGAATTCGCCAGCCAACTCTTTTTAAGGAAACACTCCGCATGATAGTTGCAAAGATAGCGGTCGCTGGCCCGACGGGCGCCCCGGCATCATCGCCGGAAAAGACGCCGTCTGAGGGGCCGCAGTTTGCCAGCGTGCTGGGTGAGAAACAGGCCGCGCAGACGCCGGGTGTAAAACAGCCACCCGCTGCGCCGCTCCATAAAATGGCTGAACGCACCCGGCCGGTTGATGAGGAGGATACAGCGAACAGCGCACTGCTGACGCTTCTGAATCAGACTCTGGACGCAAGCGTCGACGTGAAAGAGGAAGACGGGGATAACGCTCTGCCCTCGCTGACGGACAGTGCTGACGGGCAAAACGTACCGCCTTCACCTGACGGTATTCCCCCTTTACTGCCGATTGCCGGGAGCGACGCGCCATCGACTGAATTGCCTGCAGAAACCGATGCCCTGACGGCTGCGCAGCGGCTGCCAGGGATGACGCCTGCGGGGATGGGTAAAGAACCCGTGACGGAAACAGGTGAAAACAGCGCCTTCAGGCCGCACATTTCTGCTTCCGGAAAGTCGGCTGAGCCTGATGCGGGTGTTTCCACCGTGTTCAGCCCGTCAGAGACGGTGAAGTCGCCACTGCCCGCGATTGAAGCCCATCCGCCTGCTGAGAAGGTGGACACGTTTTCTCATGAAAGCGAGCGGGCCGCCGTGACGCCGACATTTGCGCCGCTGGCTGACGTGACGGCCACCGCAGCCCATGCGTCGGAGATGGCCAACACGCCAGCCACGGGCGCTCTGGCGCAAACCATGGGGACACCGGCCTGGCAGCAGTCTCTGGGTCAGCAGATCGCGTGCTTTACCCGCGGTGGCGTTCAGCACGCCGAACTGCGTCTGCATCCGGAGGAACTCGGCTCCATCCAGATTAATTTACAGCTGAAAGACGAGCAGGCGCAGCTGCATTTCGTTGCCGCCAGCCACCAGGTTCGCGCCGCGCTTGAGGCGGCGGTGCCGCATCTGCGTACCTCCCTGGCCGAGTCGGGCATTGAGCTGGGCCAGAGCAGCGTAGGGGCAGAGACCTTCTCCGGGTGGAATGATCCGGCCCGGTCCGGGCAAACGTCGCAGGAAAAATTTGCCGGGGAGCACTCGCAGGATCCCGCCGTATTAACCGAAGAGGTTGTTGAAACTCCCGTCAGAACAGTCAGTTATAACCATGGGGTGAATATATTTGCCTGACGTTGCACTTAATTTTGACAATTGTCGACACTAATTCGACCTTTTAAATCAATTACTCTGTGCGGGGATATAATAGAATGCTCCGCTTATTGGATAACTAATTTAATCGGGCCTGGCACAGTTATATACAGGACTTTTCTACGTAATGTCGAAAGTAAAACAAAAAAAATCCGCTCGCGGAAAGGGTTACGCATTTATTTTTTTTAATCATGATTCTGGCGATCCTGGCCCTTGGCGTGCTGGCCGGATATGCATTTTATCAAATTAAAAATATGAAATCTGAAATACAGAGCGAGATCGGTCAATCCACGCCGGTAAAAAAATCGATTGCACTACCACCGCCTATTTATGTGCCATTAGATACCTTTACCGTTAGCCTGAAGTCCGGAGCAACGGACAGCGATCGCGTTTTATATATTGGATTAACGCTGCGCCTGAAAGATGAAGGTTCAAAGATGCTGCTGCAACAATTTATGCCGGAGATCCGCAGTCGCTTACTGATGCTTTTTTCTCAGCAAACCGTTGACGTGCTGGAAACGGATAATGGGAAGGTTGAATTAATGAGTAAAATTAAAGACGTGGTCAATCTTCCACTCGCCGACCAGCATAGCGTGATGGTCAGTGATGTATTATTTAATGCATTTATTCTACGGTAGATTATATGTCTGACAGTCTATTATCACAGGCTGAAATTGACCGTCTGTTAAATGGCGGTAGCAGCACGGAGAGTGAGAGTGTTCAGGAGCCGGAGGGCACGGATGATATCCGGCCCTACGATCCCAGAACCCAGCGTCGCGTTATCCGCGATCGTATGCAGTCGCTGGAGATCATCAATGAGCGGTTTGCCCGTCAGTTCCGGATGGATCTGTTTAACCTCCTGCGCCGCAACCCGGATGTGACCGTCGGCAATATGAAAATAGAGCCTTACCATGAGTTCGCACGCAATTTGCCGGTGCCGACCAATCTTAACCTCGTGCATATGAATCCGCTGCGCGGTACGGCGTTATTTGCCTTCTCACCGCATATGGTTTCGATGGCCGTCGATAACTTGTTTGGTGGCGACGGACGTTTTCCGACAAAAGTGGACGGGCGCGAATTTACGCCGACCGAGCAGCGAATTATCCGCCGTATTATGTCGATGGCACAGTCCTCCTACGATGAGGCCTGGAGTTCTATCTTCAAGCTTAAAACGCAATATGTTCGTTCGGAAACGCAGATAAAATTTACCAATATTACCTCGTCACCGAATGACATTGTGATCACGACACCGTTCACCGTCGAAATAGGTTCGCATGTGGGTGAGCTGAGTATCTGTATTCCGTTCAGTATTATTGAGCCTTTACGTGAACTGTTAACCAACCCTCCCCGGGAGAACTCGAAGCAGGAAGATGAGCAGTGGCATAGCACCATGGCGGTGCAGATCCGTGATACGGAGCTGGAGTTAATTGCCCGACTGGCAGACATTCCCACGCATGTTTCCCGCATTATGACTCTGCAAAAAGGGGATGTTATCCCTCTCGATAAACCTGAAAAGGTTGAAGTCTTTGCCGATGGACACCCCATCTTTTCCGGTAAATATGGCCGGCTTAATAAACAGCTGGCGATCAAAGTCGAAAAAATTCTCGCCTCCTCGCTACTGTCTTTAAATAAGGAGAAATAACCTGATGAGTGCCACTAATCCGCCGTCTGAGGCTGACGAGCAATCCATGGACGATCTCTGGGGAGAGGCGATGAGTGAACAGCTCTCCGGCGACAGCGGCACGGATACGCCAGCGCTTTCCCGGGACGAACAGATGATGAACCTGTCGGGAGATCTCAACCTGGTCCTGGATATTCCGGTCAAAATGACCGTGGAGCTGGGACGCACCAAAATGACCATCAAAGAGCTGCTGCGCCTGAGCCAGGGATCGGTGGTCCCGCTGGAAGGGCTGGCGGGTGAACCGCTGGATATTTTGATCAACGGTTATCTGATCGCGCAGGGTGAAGTGGTGGTCGTTTCCGATAAATTTGGCGTGCGTATCACCGATATTATTACGCCTTCAGAAAGAATGCAGCGACTGAGCCGGTAATGAAAACCCCCCTTCAACCGCAGAGTCAGGCCATCCATATGGCGGCCGACCCTGTCTCCTCAGGCGCGATGCTGTTCCAGCTAAGCGGCGCGCTGCTCCTGATCCTGGCCCTGATCCTGGCGATTGGCTGGCTGATTCGCCGTCGCGGTTGGGGAACCTCGCTGGCGAAAGGCAAAACACCGCTGACTATTGAGCAGCGCTATTCCCTGGGCCAGCGCGAGCAGCTGGCAATCGTCAACGTTGACGCACGCCGGTTCCTGCTCGGCATGACGCCCGGCAGTATTACGCTGCTCACTGAACTGGCCGGTGCTGCCGGGGGCGAAATGCCGTCGCCAGGATCTTTCCAGCAGGCTCTGACCCAGACGCAGGATGAAAAACGGGGAGCCAACTCGTGAGGCGCATACTGCGGTTAGTTCTCCGCCTTCTGCCATTTTGCCTGCTGGCGATGATGCCCCTGCAGGCGGCGTGGGCCGCAGGTGGCGATCTTGTGATTGGCCATGGCGCCAACGGGGAGAGCTGGTCCCTGCCGGTGCAGACCCTGGTGCTGCTGACATCCCTGACGCTGCTGCCCGCAGTCCTGCTGATGATGACCGGTTTTACCCGCATCATTATCGTGCTGGGGCTGCTGCGCAATGCGCTCGGCACCGGTTCCTCGCCACCGAACCAGGTACTGCTGGGGCTGGCGCTGTTCCTGACCTTTTTTGTGATGTCGCCGGTATTTACCCAGGTCTATGATCAGGCCTGGCTCCCTCTGTCGCAGGACAAAATCAGCCTCCAGGACGCGCTGGATAAAGGCGCCGTGCCGATGCGTAACTTTATGTTTGAGCAGACGCGTGAAACCGATCTGGCGCTCTTTACCCGCATTGCGAAACAGCCCAATTACCAGAGCCGGGACGATGTGCCCTTGCGTATCCTGCTTCCGGCATTTGTGACCAGCGAGCTGAAAAGCGGGTTTCAAATCGGATTTACCGTTTTCGTCCCCTTTATCATTATCGACCTGGTGGTGGCCAGCGTGCTGATGGCGCTGGGGATGATGATGGTTCCACCGGCGACCATGTCGCTTCCCTTCAAGCTGATGCTCTTTGTGCTGGTGGACGGCTGGCAGCTGATTATCGGCTCACTGGCCCAGAGCTTTTACAGCTAAGTGAGACACTGAAATGACGCCAGAAAGCGTAATGGGCCTGGGTTTCCAGGCCGTAAAGGTTGCATTAAGCATCGCGGCGCCTCTGCTGCTCGGCTCGATGTTTACGGGGCTGGTAGTCAGCATCCTGCAGGCATCCACGCAAATCAATGAATCGACGCTCTCTTTTATCCCCAAGATACTGACGATCGTCGTGGTGATGATTGTCCTCGGTCCCTGGATGATGGGGACGCTGATGGACTATATGCGCACGGTCTTTACCGCGATCCCGGAGATGATCCGCTAGCGCTATGCAAAGCCTCTCACTCGCCGATCTCTACAGTCTTATCGGCCACTATTTCTGGCCGCTAACCCGCACTCTGGCGATGTTCAGCGCCGCACCCGTTTTTAGCGAAAAAGTGGCGGGCAGGAAGGTTAAGATCGGGCTGGCCGTCCTGATTGCTTTTCTTATTGGGCAGAATTTACCGGACAGCCATGTCGTTCTGGTGTCAGCGGACGGGCTGTGGGTGACCGCGAAGCAGATCCTCATCGGCAGCGCTATCGGGCTGACAATTCAGTTTATTTTTGCGGCCATGCGCAACGCCGGGGAAATTATCGGTCTGCAGATGGGTCTGTCGTTCGCTTCCTTTTTTGATCCCTCAGGTAACCAGAATACGCCGGTGATCGCCAGGCTGCTGAACCTGCTGTTCACGCTGCTTTTTCTGTCGCTGAATGGTCACCTGTATCTGATTCAGGTTCTGGCAGACAGCTTTACCCTGCTGCCAGTTAACGCCGCGCCCCTTCATGCCGGAGGCTTTTATCTTCTGCTACAGACGGCGGGGGTTATCTTTAGCTGCGGGCTAAAAGTGGGGATGCCGATGATTACGCTTTTGCTGGCGCTCAATCTGACCCTCGGCCTGCTCAATCGCCTGACGCCTCAGCTCTCTATATTTGTGATCGGCTTTCCCCTCGCTATTACCGGCGGTCTGGGAGCGCTACTGCTGCTGATGGTTAACTTTGCACCGATCTTTAACGATCTGATGAACACTATCTTTCACCATCTGAATACCATTCTGCTGGGGTTTCGCTGACTCAGGATCGCAGACGCAGTGTGGCTGGCAATACGCGCTGTGGCTCGATGGGCTCCTGGCCGCCTATCATCCGGGTGATAATCTCAAAGCAGTCCTGGGCAAGGCGCGGCACGTTCTGCTCGACCGTATCGATCTTCATCGACAGGGAGTCGTACAGATAGTGATCGTCGAAGCTGGCGATCTGGATCTCGCTCTCCAGCAAATGGTGCTGGCTCATATAGCGCAGTACCCCTTCCAGCAGGCCGCAGGCGGCGGTAAACAGCGCTTTTGGCGGCCGACCCAGCTTCGCGCAGAGCGCGGCAAACATCTCGTACCCGCTGCCGGGGTGGTAGTTACCATGAATGATCCACTCCGGGCGGGGCGTGACGCCCGCCCGCGCAAGACCCTGCATAAAGCCTTCGAGACGATCTCGGGTGGGCGACAGGCGCGACTGGCCGCCGAGGAAGTAGATCTCATCCGGGTTGGCCCGCGCCAGGCGTTCGACTAAATCCGCCGTTGGGGTAATGGAGTCGGTGATCACCAGCGGCAGTTGGGTATCGCTCATATGGCGGTCAAACAGCACCACCGGAAGCTGCTCACTCAGCTTCACATAGTCGCTGTCGCTGAGCATGCTGGAGGCAACGATCAGGCCATCGACCTGGCGGGCGACCAGGTTATTGACCACCACCGTTTCCTGCCCGGCGTTTTCATCGGTGCAGGAGACCAGCAGCTGCAGCCCCGCTTCGCGGCAGAGATTTTCCAGCGCGTGAGAAAAAACGGCGAAACCGTAGTTGGTGATTTCCGGCACCACCAGGCCCAGCGTATGGCTGCGGTTTTCACGCAGCAGACGGGCGTGAATACTCGGCTGATAGTGGTGTTCCCGGGCGAGGTTGAGCACGCGCTCGCGCGTCTCCCGCGCCACGCGTAGCTCCTTGCCACGGCCGTTAAGCACCAGGCTGGCGGTGGCTTTGGACACCCCTGCCAGCGCGGCGATATCACTGATGGTAACGCGTTTTGTTTTTCTCACGACTTCGCATCGGTTAATGAAACAAGCACCTATTCTACCATGCAGGGGCGTAACGACCAGTAGCTGGCCTGCACTTCTCCCGCGCCGCTAAAGGTGAGGCGGGCCGGATGGTTCGGGAAGTAGCGGCTGCTCATCACCCCTTCACCGTCGTTGATAAAAATCTCCACGCTGGAGTGGTCACAGAGGATATGCAGCTTACTGGCCGCGCCGGTCCAGTAGCGATATTGCCACTCGCCGGTTTCCAGGCTGCGACGGGCCAGGCGCAGCTCGTCCGCCTGCCAGCGCAGAACCAGGGTATTCGCAAAGTCGAGGGTGATCTCACCCTGGCGTTCGACGAGCAGTTCCAGTCGCTGCGCATCGAGTGCCGGAGCCTGGCTGACGCTGCCCTGGTAATGCTGTTTCTCACCGCGCAGAGCCTGAAGTTCCGCAACCGGATTTTGATACAGCCTGCCGTCGCGCACGCTCAGCTCGCGCAGGCAGGTCATTTGATGGATCCAGCCTGCGGCGACCGTCGGCTGGCGCATCTCTTCTCCACCCGGCACGCCCATCCAGCCAACCATTAGACGTCGTCCGCTGGCGTCTTCGGTGGTTTGCGGGGCATAAAACTCAAACCCGGCATCGAGTTCGGTAAAGTCACCGTGGGTAAAACGCGCCTGCTGATAGTCAAGCTCACCACCCAGATACGCAGCACAATGGGTATTCAGAAAACGCTTCTCTTCGCGGGCGATGCCCTGCGGGCAGCAGATCAGCCAGCTTTTACCGCCGAGGGTGAACATATCCGGGCACTCCCACATATAGCCCGCGTCCCCCAGCCCGCCGAGGCCGCTTCCGGCGATTTCGTCGAGGTTGCGCCAGGTTTGCAGATCGTCAGACCGCAGCAGCAGAACCTTGCCACGTAACTCTGCGTCCTGCGCGCCCAGCACCATGTACCAGCTCTCCTCATGCTTCCACACTTTCGGATCGCGGACGTGGCCGGTATAGCCTTCCGGCAGCGGAATGACCGGACCGAGCTTATCAAAGCCGCCGTCGGCGTTCTGCACCGCCAGGCATTGCCAGGCCGTGCGGGAGCCATCGTCAAATTTCACATTCCCCGTATAGCACAGGGTCAGCACGCCATCGTTATCCACGGCGCTGCCGGAGTAGCAGCCGGTGCGGTCATACTCCTGGTCCGGCATCAGGGCAATAGGCTCATGCTGCCACTGGACTAAGTCCGCCGAGCTCCAGTGGCCCCAGCACTTATGCAGATGCTGGCAGCCGAGAGCATTCCACTGATAAAACAGATGGTAACGCCCGGCAAAATGGATAAAGCCGTTGGGATCGTTCAGCAGCCCGGTGGGCGGCGCCAGGTGCCAGCTCGGGTAGTAGCCGTCCCGTAGCGCCTTCGGCTGGCCTTTAAGTACCGCCTGTAAAATGGCGGGAAGCAGGGATTGAGCGTCCATTATTCAGCGTCCGTTTTGTATTTCAGCAGGTAAGAGACGATAAAGGCCACGCTAAAGGCGATAACCATTCCGATAGCATAGTTGAGCAGGGAACTGGCCTGCACAATCGCCATACCCGGGATGCCCGTCAGCCCGACCGCCGTCATATAGACATGGACCGAGACCACCCAGGCGCCGCCCACTGCACCGCCGATCAGCGCGGCAATAAAGGGTTTCATAAAGCGCAGGTTGATACCGAAAATGGCCGCCTCGGTAATACCGAGCAGGGCAGAGAAGGCCGACGGCAGCGCGATCGCTTTGATCTTCACATCTTTGGTTTTAAACCACACCGCCAGACAGGCACCGCCCTGGGCTACGTTCGCCATCGCCCAGATCGGCAGCAGGAAGTTCACGCCAATTGACGGGTTACCCAGCAGTCCGGCTTCGATAGCGTGGAAACTGTGGTGGACGCCGGTGATCACGATGGCCGAATAGAGCCCGCCAAACAGCAGTCCCGCCAGCCAGCCAGCGTGGGCAATCAGGGTGCTCAGCACAAAGGAGATGCCGTCGCCCAGCGCACGGCCCGCCGGGCCAATGATCAGCATGGCGATAAAGCCGGAGATAATCACCGTCAGGAACGGGGTGAGGATCAGATCCAGCGCGTCGGGGATAATTTTACGCAGCCGTTTTTCCAGCAGGCTCATAAACCACACCGCCAGCAGCACCGGGAACACCGTGCCCTGATAGCCGATCATGGCGACTTCAAGGCCGAAGAAGTTCATGGTGTGGAAGCCCGACGCCACGCCCCAGGCGTTGGTCAGCGCAGGATGGGTCAGGATGCCGCCAAGGGTGGCGCCAAGATAGGGGTTGCCGCCAAACTCGCGGGCGGCGGTAAAGCCAATCAGGATCGGCAGGATAATAAAGGCCGCCGAGCTGAACATGTCGAGCATGATATAGAGGGCGTTATCCGGGTTCACCCAGCCGTAGGTTTTGACCATCCCCAGCAGGCCCATCAGCAGACCGGAGGCGACGATAGCCGGAATAATCGGCACGAAAATATTCGACAGCAGGCGGGCGATACGCTGGAACGGGTTCAGCTTGCGGGCGGCAATATCCGCCGCCTCTGACTTGCTCGCCTCGCTGATGCCCGCCGCTTCGATAAAGGCGGCGTAGACTTTGTTGACCAGCCCGGTGCCAAAGATAATCTGCAGTTGGCCGGCGTTGCGGAAGCAGCCCTTTACGCCCTCGATTTTCTCGATGGCGGCGGTGTCGGCTTTGGCGTCCTCAACCAGCACCAGGCGCAGGCGGGTGGCGCAGTGGGCGGCGCTGGCAATGTTCTCTTTGCCTCCCAGCAGCGGCAGTAACGACCGGGAAATTTGTGCAAAATCCATAAAAACCTCTGTCTTGTCGTTTTTGTGATTCAGAACCGGCGAAACGGCCCCCGAAGGGGCCTGTTATCAGAACCAGGTTTCCATCTGTACGCCAAAGTTCCATTCGCCGCCGGACTGGAAGCCGGTGCTGCCGAATGCGTCGCTGCTGGCATAGTTATCAAGGCGCTTATCCCAGTCCATCCAGCTGGCGAACAGGCGGATTTCAGGACGTTTCAGGAACTCGCCCACGTCGCTGGCTTTCAGGGTCGGTGCCACCGTGAGCTTGTAGAAGTTACCGCTAACTGCGTTGCGGCTATTGTAGCCCTCTGGTCGCAGGTCCATATATTGATATGTCCCTTCGTACTGCATCTCAAAGTTCTGCGTGATTTCCTGAATAAAGCGCATATTGACCGTCGCCCACTCGTAGCTGTCGCCTTTGACATAGCGATCTTTGCTGCTCTGGGCCATCACGGCCGGGGCAATGTGCCAGCCGCCGCCGAGCGGCGTAATGCCGTAGGTCGCCAGACGCCAGGTATCGGCTTCGGACAGCAGGGCACCATCGGAGCCGATGGATTTCACCTCCGCCCCCAGGCCGTGACCGTAGAGCAGGGCGGTTTTTGCCGAGCCTTCACGCAGGCCGTAGAAGCTGTCGTTATGCAGGCCGACCAGCGCGTGTACGCCCGTCTCTGCCGCGTCGCTCTTCACCTTATTGCCGTCCAGATCCAGACGGTCGTCGTTATCTTTGGCGCGCATTCCGCTGACCATCAGCTGCAGCGGACCGACGTAGTTATTAAGGGACAGGATATAGTTCTGGGCGGTATTTTCGTTGTTCTCGATATCGCCGAAGGTGCGTCCGTACAGGGAGATATTGCTGCGGGCGTCGTCGCCCCATTTCATATCGTAGATACCTGCGCCGGTCCCGGCGAGGAACACCACGTCCGAGTCGATCCAGTGAATATCGAAGTTATCCCGGTCGAAGCGTTTACCCGCCCAGACGGTGGCGTCCTTAAAGGCTCCGGTAAAGGTCGGAAGCTGGCCCAGCTCGGTAAAGGCCTGGCGCAGGTTGAGATCGCTGCTGGCGGCGGTCCAGTCGTTATAGGTCCGCTGACCGTCGGCCAGCATCACTTTAAAGCGGGTCGTCGCGCCGTTGCTCAGGGTCTGTTTATGTTCGAGGTTCAGCTCGACATAGGTATCGGGCTCGTTACCCAGACGCCCCACGTGGCCGCCGGTTTCCCCGGCTGGCGTGACGGTCGGGCCGCCCTGAGTTTTGGTCGCGGAGTTGTTCATCAGCAGGCCGGAGCGGGCGTAGCCGTGGAACTCAAAGCCACTTTCCGTGGTCGATTTCTGCTCCAGCTTCGCGGTGCGCTGCTCCACCTGCGTCGCGGCGACCTGGCTCTGCTGCTGAGTTTGAGCCATCTGCTGCGCCTGTTTCTCGGCGGCATTAGCCCGGCTTTCAGCGGCGTTGGCTCGCTGTTCTGCCGCCTGGAGGCGCTGCTCCATCGCGGCCAGGCGCGCTTCAATACTGTTGATATCGCTGTTAGCCCATGCGGAACCGGAACCTAACAGCATGCTGAGAGTAATGGCGATCGTGCTTTTTTTCATTGTTGTGTATCCCTGAGGAAGAGGGGCTATCGTCAGAAAATAGTTTGCTAAACCGGTTTAGGTGCTGAATCATAATCACGCTTAAATTCAGGGCGCAATCAAAATAGCTAAACCGGTTTAGTGATTGTGAGACGAGTCGCAAAACGGGCCGCCGGAGAGGCGGCCCGACCTCAGGAAAGGGCCAGTTGAAGCTGAGGAAGGTGGGGCAGAGCTGTCATCGCCCCTTTTGCCGTGGTGGCCAGCGCCCCACAGGCCTGGGCGGCGGCCAGGCGGGCCGCCAGCTGGGCCGTATTTTGCGGCAGACCGTACTGCGCCAGACCCCACAGCAGACCGGCGACAAAGGCATCTCCTGCGCCGGTCGTATCGATACTGGTAACCGGCAGCGTTGGATAGTGCGTCACTTCGCCCTGATAGCAGGCGAAAACGCCCGCTTTGCCCTGCGTGACCAGCAGTAGCTGCAGCCCGAATCGCGCCGCCAGCTGCGGCATCCTGCCTTCGATCTCCACAGAGCCGCTGATAAACGCCAGCTCTTCCCCGGACAGTTTCACCACGTCCGCCAGAGCCAGCGCATCGGCCAGGCACTGACGTAGCGCCCGCGCATCCGGCCACAGGTCGGCCCGGATATTAGGATCAAAGCTGACAAAACCCCCGGCGGCCTTTACCTGGCGCATGGCTTCCAGGGTCGTGGAGCGCGAAGGCTCGCAGGCCAGGGCTATCGAGCAGCAGTGCAGCCACTCTCCGGCCTGGAAAGCGGGCAGATCGCCGATCTCCACAAACTGGTCGGCGCTCGGGCGGACCATAAAGGTAAAGGAGCGCTCGCCCTCATCGTCCAGCGCCACCACGACGGTTGAGGTTCGCTGGTCTGAATCGACCGACAGATACGTTGTGTCCACCTGCTCTGCGGCCAGCGTCCGGCGCATAAAGTGGCCGAAAGGATCTCCGCCGACCCGGCCAATAAAGCCGCTGCTGCCCGCCAGGCGCGCAATCCCCACCGCGACGTTTGCCGGCGCACCGCCGGGGCACTGCAGTAGCTTTCCGTCTCCGTCGGGCAAGAGGTCTACGACGGCATCACCCAGACACCATACTCGAGCTGACATGTCATTCTCCCATAATGTGTATGGCATAAATATGACTAAACCGGTTTAGCAAATCAACGAGAAAAATAAGAAGGCGTTGCAGAAGAACCCGTATCAATTTTGGGGGCTTCATTTTTGTAGACTCTGGCGTTTTAATAAATGTGCAATAACAACAATAAACACGATGGAGAAGGGAAGGGAGTCATGGGCATTTTCAGCAACACACGGCAGTTAAAAAAGTTACATCAGCATATTGAGGCGAAGTGTATCCCGGTTACTTCTAAGGATGAACTGGTCCCGCAGGTTCAGGAGCTTGAACGCTACCTTGGACGCACTGACTTTACGGCACTCCGCGGCCGTAAGCGAATCGCGAGTATCCTGACCGCGATTGTGTCGCTGCCCGTGCTGGGCTATGGCGCCATTATTGGGCTGGATCGTTACTTTGCCTTCGAGGCTGGAGGCTTCAATGCGAGGCAGGTTACCCTTGATATTGCTCAGTGGCTTGCCGGCAATATGCAGGGATTAGCGGTCTATGGCGTACTGTTCCTGGTGATTACCTTTTACTACCGCTGGATCGATTTCTGCATGGGGAGAAAAGTGAAGAACGTGATTAAGCAGTTTATGACGCAAACCGGCGGTCTTTGAGCATTAAGATGCATTGATCACGCAGACGAACAGCGGCGAGTAGAGATTACCGATGGCCCAGGCATTATTGAATGCCGCGATCTTAACGTAGCGCCCGGTGCGAGAATCGATACTAAAGATCAGTTTATCCATCAGGCCGTCATTCGCCGTATCGGCGGCCCTTTTGTCCAGCACGATATTCGTCAAATGCAGGGTATTACCGCTCTGAAGTGCATAATCGAAGCTATAGGATCGTGCGGCCCTCTCATCGACTCCCCCGCTGTTCACCGTTCCCGTCATATCTAAGTAGCCGGTGCGATCTTCCCGCATATTCAGGTAAATATTCAGGTTCGCCGCGAAGCGGGCTGATTTATCACGCATGGAAAGGGTAGCCGAACAGTCGGAGCCGAAAAGACGCTGCGTTTTTTCCTGCAGGGTCAGGATCCACAGGGTGGCGAGTATGACAATAATCAGCGCCACGAGCAGTGAAATTATGATTTTTTTATTTTTTAATTTCATAAGCTGTCTCGTAAATACTGGAGCAGGAAGAGAACGACTTTCTGGCCGGATCGGTATTTCTGCAGATGGATAAAAACACCCGGCCGCTGGAACCATAGTTCACCGGTTCCGCTGCCTGGAAATAGACATCGCCATCAGGACGGCAGGTCATTTTCTCTGCATCAAGCATATCTTTGACTATCGCCAGCTTGATGGGGATGGTTTCCGGCGTTGCGGGCGTAAAAGAAAAAACCCGGCAGCCATTCACTTCGCCCACCGACCAGGTTTTTTGGCTAAGCGGTTCGTCGCTATTTTTACTGATAAAGACGCTGTCTTTAACTATCAGAAATAGCACAAGAACCAGCAGCCCGGCGGTAATGAAAAGGGCGGTGGCACCCCGTTTTTTCTTCGGATCATTTTCGATAACCAGGACCGGCACATCCTGCTGCCGTTCACCTAACACATGTTTTTCAACCGGCAGATCGGCGGAGAGCATAAATCCTATTCTCGGCACCGTAACGATTATCTCTTCGTTAAGCCCCAGGTTGCGAAAAATGTTTCTGAGATCGGAAATATATTTATTCAAACTGTTATTTGAGGAGCGTAAACCGTGGGCATCCCAGACATGGCTGAGTATTTCATCCCTGCTGACAACGTCACCCTGCCTCTCCAGTAAAAAAGCCAGCAGGCGGCTCGTCGTCGTGGTTAATGCGATGCTGGAGGCTTCATCATGATCCAGCCAGATTAAACCGTCAGTATCCCTGAAGTTTATGGTGTTATTAATGGTGTAGAACATCCCATACTCCCGGGGGAAGAATCATCTTAAAAAGCATAACGCCTTTCTTTTCTAAAGAAAAATATGATTTCACTGGATTCCGCGTCTGGTGTGTTGGTCTGTATTGGACTGGTATTTTCTTGTAAATCAGAATTATGTTCCTTATCTGTGATTTTTTGCGATACAAATAGCCACTTTCTAAGAAAAATCTACAATGGCCCTCATTCCTGGTGATCGCCGCCGTGGAGGGGTAAGGACTGGCCGATTAATCTTCAGCTCTCGTAATGAAAGAAAGATACCCAGGAAAAATCCTGGATAAAGGGTGCGCCTATCAATGCTCGCGATGGTTATAAAAAAATCCTATTAAGTGTGTGGGATTAAGTTTTAGCTTTGTGAAGTTTTCCGGGGTTAAATTTTGACTTGTTGCGATTGGTTTGGTTTTTATGACTGCTTTTTAATTAATTAGTGGTTTTTAATGTCTTTGGTTTGGTTTTTGTTGGGCGGAAGATGCTGGTGTTGCATAATTTATCCAGCATTGAACGCTGGTAGTGCCTGAGCGAAAAAGAGAACGCCCGGGCGAGCGTTGGTTTTTTTAAACGAATGGAATTGATGTGCTAAAAATATGACTGTATCGAACTCTGTTTTTTCAGATGATGCATTTTTCGTTTACGGTCTCTGTGGCTTGTTAAGCCGGGAGTTTCTTAACGACTTTTTCATCGTTTTCGATCTCGACTGCCAATATGCAGATGAAGATCTTCTTCCCGTTCCAGAAGATAAAGAGGTAGTCGCCTTTGTTTCAAATGATATTGCCTTTTATAAGGCTGAAAAATTTGGTATGCCCCACGTCTTAGACAAAAAAAGTAGCGTGCAGGATATCCTCGATTTTTTTTTGCTTAAGCGTGATTCCGGTGCCTATCACACCAAAAGAAATTTAACCCAGCGTGAAAAAGAGATCCTGGCGTTAATGTCGGTTGGGGCGACGCATCAGGAGATGGCAGATAAATTAGGCATTAATTACAAAACATTTTATACCCACCGCAGAAACTTAATGCTGAAGTTAGGGTGTGATAATCGAATCTGTTTGCAAAATCTATTTTTGCAGCGATGAACGAACTCGCCAGTTAAATGGGCGTGAACTGAAGTGAAATAAAGCAGGTGTTTTAATTGGGGTCATCTCGACTCTGTATACCTATGGCTTTTTTAAATGAAACCTAAAACAAGGAATTTACAGATGAGTAAATTAGTAAAACTGAGCGCGCTTTCCGTATTGCTGGCAACTTTTGGCGCAGGCGCAGCGCAGGGCGAAGGCGTTGTGAACTTTAAAGGCACCGTCGTCGATTCCCCGTGCGGGATTGAGTCTGACTCTGCGGATCAGTCCATCGACTTTGGTCAGATCTCAAAAGCGACGCTGGCCGCAGGCGGTATCTCTAAGCAGAAGACCCTGGATATCAAACTCGTTAACTGCGATATCAAAAATGTCGCCAAAGGCGTCCAGGTCACCTTTACCGGTAATACCCTGTCTGCACCGGATGACGACGGTGCAATGGTGCCGGTAGCGACCGAGTTGGCGACCTCCGGCCCGACCAATACCGCGGTGATCATCAACAACGGTGCGGACCTGAGCTTTGGTACCGCCACCAACTTTATCCCGCTGGGTGCCGGTCAGAACACGCTGCAGTTCCAGACCTGGGTGAAGCAGGCCACCGGCAAAACCGTTGCTGCGGGCGATTTTACTGCGGTCGCGAACTTTAACCTGAGCTACCAGTAAATCCGGAGAGGAGCAGGGCAGGATGCCCTGCTTCCAGGGAAGGAGCGAACCAGGGATGGTTTTTAGTTATTTTAACGATGACCGGTATTGCAATGAAAAATAATCTATTTGCCATCATTAAAATGACTATGGCCGCGCTCTGTCTGTGTCTTTTTAAAAACGCACAGGCTGTTGAGTTTAATACCGATGTGATTGATTCCAGCGATCGTGAAAATATCGATTTTTCCCGTTTTTCGCAGGCCGGATACATCATGCCGGGAGAGTACCAGCTCCAGATGGTGGTCAATGGTCAGAACGTCTCGGCGGGCGAAACGGCGGTCTCTTTTATTGATGTGCCGGATGGCGAAGGCCAGTCGACATCAAAAGTCTGTCTGACCCCGGAGATGGTGGCGCAGATTGGCTTAACCGAGGCGGCACAAAGCAAGGTGACAGGGTGGAATAACCAGGCCTGTGTCGATCTGGCGCCGTTATCCGGTACGACGGTTCAGGCGGATCTTGCCGCTGGCGTGCTGAATATCAATCTGCCGAGGGCGCTGCTGGAGTATTCCGATGCTTCCTGGCTACCGCCTTCCCGCTGGGAAAACGGTATTCCTGGCCTGCTGGTGGATTACAACCTGAACGGCAATCTGACGCGTCCGAATGAGGGTGGGCAGACGCAGTCGCTGAGCTATAACGGCACCCTGGGCGCTAATGTCGATGCCTGGCGATTCAGAGGGGATTATCAGGGGAGCATTAACCGGACGGGCGGCAGTGCATCCGGTACGCAGCGACAGTCTGCCTGGACGCGCTTTTATCTGTACCGCGCGATCCCACAGCTACAGTCAAAGCTGACGCTGGGTGAAAACTATATTAACTCGGATATTTTCAGCTCCTGGTCCTATACGGGGGCCAGCCTGGAGAGTGACGACAGGATGCTGCCGCCCCGGCTGCGCGGTTACGCGCCGCAAATTACCGGGCTGGCGGAAACCAACGCCCGGGTGATCGTGACCCAGCAGGGCCGCGTGCTGTACGACTCTACCGTGCCTGCCGGGCCGTTCAGCATCCAGGATCTGGATAGCGCCGTTCGTGGCCGACTGGACGTGGAGGTGATTGAGAGCAACGGCCAGAGAAAGACCTTTAACGTCGATACGGCTTATGTGCCTTATCTGACGCGTCCGGGCCAGGTACGCTACAAGCTGGTTGGCGGGCGTTCCCGCTATATCGGGCACGAGACTGAAGGCCCGGTGTTTACCGGCGGTGAACTGTCATGGGGCGTCGACAATAACTGGTCGGTCTACGGCGGCGGCGTCTTTTCCGATGCCTATAACGCCCTGGCCCTGGGGATTGGTCGGGATCTGTATGAGTGGGGCGCGCTGTCGACGGACGTTACCCAGTCCGTTGCGCGTCTGGATGACAGAGGGACACAAACGGGGAAATCCTGGCGTTTGAGTTATTCGAAGCGCTTTGATGAGGCCAATACGGATATCACCTTTGCGGGTTATCGCTTCTCCGAGCGCAATTATATGACGATGCAGGGCTATCTCGATGCCCGCTATCGGGAAGGTATTGCCGGACGCGATAAAGAGCTCTATACGGTTTCGCTGAATAAATATTTCGCCGAACAGCGCATGTCGGTGAATCTTCAGTACAGCCATCAGACATTCTGGGATCTGGGCGCGTCGAATTATTACACGGTCTCTTTTAACCAGTATTTCGACGCGCTGGGACTGAAAAATCTCTCCGTCGGGCTGACGGCATCGCGAACAAAATATCTCGGCCGCGATAACGACGCCGGGTACCTGCGTATTTCCGTGCCGCTGGGCAATGGCATGCTCAGTTATAACGGCAGTATGAACGACAGCCGTTTTACGCAGACGGTGGGTTATAGCAGCACCCTGAATGAGGGGATGGACAGTTACAACATTAATGCCGGATTAAACCACGGCGATAGCGATAGCCGGGGTGGACAGCTGAACGGTTATTACAGCCGCCACAGCTCGCTGGCCGATATGTCGGCCTCCTTTGCCACGGTGCAGAACAGCTACAGCACGCTGGGGCTAAGCGCCTCCGGTGGTGCGACGCTGACGGCGAAAGGTGCCGCTCTGCACGCGGGTGGGATGAACGGCGGGACGCGGATGCTGGTTTCTACGGACGGCATCGGCGGTGTGCCCGTGGACGGTGGGCGAGTGTTCACTAACCTGTGGGGAACCGGCGTGGTAACGGATGTCAGCAGCTACTACCGCAACAGGGTATCCGTGGATATCAACAAGCTGCCGGAGGACATGGAAGCCCGGCAGTCCGTGGTGGAATCGGCGCTCACGGAAGGTGCCATCGGCTACCGCAAATTTGACGTGCTGAAAGGGGCGCGGTTATTTGCCGTGCTGCGTATGGCGGACAACGGCCACCCGCCTTTTGGTGCCGCCGTGCTCAACGCCAAAGGGCGGGAATTAGGTATGGTCGGCGATGACGGCCTTGCCTGGCTCAGCGGCGTGAATCCGGGTGAAACCCTTAATATTAACTGGGACGGGAAAGTTCAGTGCCGCAGTGATATTCCGGCCGTGATTAAACCCGACCAACAATTATTACTGCCGTGCCAGTCAGCGCGGTAACGAAAGAGTAAGAGGAAATAAAGATGTTTAAATTTAAATCGCTGCTGCTGATCGCCGGTATTTGTGCCGCGTCGGCAGGACAGGCCGCTATTTCACTGGACCGTACCCGTATTATTTATAACGGTGATGAAAAGTCCGTGGCCCTGAATATTGCCAATGAAAATGAGCAGCTGCCTTATCTGGCGCAATCCTGGCTGGAAAATGAGCGGCATGAAAAAATCACTACCGGCCCGCTGGTGGTGACGCCACCGGTCCAGCGTCTGGAAGCCGGAGCAAAAAGCCAGCTCAGGCTGATGGCCACGCCCGGCATCAGTCAGCTTCCCCAGGATCGCGAAAGCCTTTTCTATTTTAACCTGCGCGAAATTCCTCCGAAGAGTGATAAAGCAAATGTGCTGCAGATAGCCCTGCAGACCCAGGTCAAACTCTTCTGGCGCCCGGAGGCGATCAAGGCCGAGCCGAACAAGGCCTGGCAGGATCAGGTGGTGCTGCACCCGGAAGCGGGTGGATATCGCATCACTAACCCGACGCCGTACTACATCACCATTATCGGCTTTGGCGTGACCCGCAAAGATGCCGAGGACGGGGAGTTTGAGGCGGTCATGGTCGCGCCGAAGTCAGATCTAAGCGTGAAAGCGCCGCAGACCCGAACGCCGTGGCTGACCTTTATTAACGACTACGGCGGTCGTCCGACGCTGCCGTTCCGCTGCACGGGCAGCCAGTGTACGGCTGCGGAGAAGGCGTAACGATGGCTAAGCTCATCCTCTGTCTGATGCTGCTGTGTCTGAGCGGGAGTGGCGCGGCGGATATGGCCTTTACCGGCAATCTGCTGGACAGACCCTGCCAGTTAGATCCGACCTCGGCCGCTCAGGATGTGGTTTTTATGCAGAGCGCGCTGCCGCAGTTTCACCACGCGCCGGGCAGAAGTCCGGCGAAACGTTTTCCCATCAAACTGCTCAACTGCCGGGCGGAGTCGATCGGCAAAGTGGTTAAGGTCGTCTTCTCCGGCGAACCGGAACAGGGCCTGCCGGGGACGCTAAAAGTCGCTGGCGTGAATGCGGGCAGGCTGGGGATTCAGATTGTCGATACGGACGGGCAGACGCCGCTGGCGCTGGGCGATGCGCATCGCGCGGGTAACGGGGATGTGATTAGCGCTGAGGCAGTCACCCTCAACTTCAGCGCGTATGTGCAGGCCACGCCAGAGGCGCTGGCGGAGAGAAGCGTGACGGCCGGGGAGTACAGCGCCATTGCCACCTTTGAGATTAACTACCAGTGATATGGAACGGAAAAAGGAAGTCGAGATGAAGACGGTTAAGAAAAGCGTCGCCGCGCTGCTGGTCTCCTGCCTGCTGCCCCTGACGGCAGGGGCGGATACCGGCATGGTTTTTACCGGGAACCTGGTCGTTCCCCTGTGCACGGTGAACAACAATACCCAGGTGACGGTGCCTTTTGGCGACGTGGAGATCCAGACGCTGGCGGCGGCGAACACGCCCTATCAGCTTCGGGAAGTCAATATTCCCATCGTCTGCCCGTACACCTCCGGCACGCCGAGGCTGACGGTGACCACATCCTCCGCCCACAATGCGACCCAGGGCGTGCTGAAAACCTCAAAGTACAGCGAAGGGCTGGTTGTCTATTTACGCCAGAAAGATGGTACGACGGCGCTGCCGCTGGGAACAGAAACCACCGTCACCTCCTCCGTTACCGGCACCGGTACGGCACGAACCTTAACCCTGAAGGCCGGGATTGGTCGGATAAACAGCCTGGATCTGTTGACCCCTGGCGAATTTACGGCCAGTTCGACGCTACAGGTACGGTATCTGTAATGCCCGGCGAGGAGGGGAGAGATGAGTAACCTGTGCCATCGCGCTGCTGCGTTTGCCCTGGTTCTGACGGCATCCGCCGCGCAGGCTGACAGTGTGAATGTGTCCATTACCGGCACCGTCCAGATCCCCACCTGCACGATTAACGGGGGCAAAACGATTGAGGTTAATTTCGGCAATCTACCCGTCGGTAATCTGAGCAGCGGGCAGTATCCGCAGACCCGACAGGTGAGCGTTTACTGTCCTTATACCAATAACGTGCCCTTTGTCAGGATCACCGGCCCGGCGCTCTCGGGCGCTCCCCAGAACAATGTGCTGGCGAGCTCGGTGAGTAACTTCGGGATTGCCCTTTATCAGGGCGCCGACCAGAGCAAGCCCATGCTGCTGGGTAATGGCATGACGAGTAACGGTATTAATCTGGGCTATGTCCTTACCCAGGGCTTTGCCGAAAACGGCAATGGCAACGCCGTGCTGACCTTTACGGCGGTGCCCTGGGCGGCGGCCAGCACGGTGTTGAAAGCGGGCAGTTTTAGCGCTACCGCCACCATGTCAGTGAATTATCTCTGACGCTGCGGCCTCTATTTTGACAAGAGTGAAGACAATGAAAAATAACGCAAAAGGATGGCCCGCCATTCTGGTGCTGAGCCTGTTTATCAGCGCGATGATGCTGCTCCACACTAAAACGGCCAGAGCTGCGGACAAGCCATGTAACCAGGGCATGATCGTCGGCGGTGTTAACTACAAAGCCACCAGTTTAGGCGGGATCTCCATGTCTAACGTGGTGGTAACCTGGACGGGCGGCGGCACCTACCATATCACCATGAACGTGGTGGCGAATCAGGGTCTGAAGAAGTGGTACTCCTCAACTACCCGTTCCGACTGGCAGGATGCCGGCACGCGCACCGACAGTATGACGACCCCGAATTATACCCGTATGGGCAGCTGCTCCAGCGGCCTGGTGGTTGCGGCACAGAAGACGACGACCGGCGTCCCGATTGGCTCCGGGACCGGTATCGTCTCGCTGATCGCCGGACCGATGGGTGGCAACAAAGGCAATAACTTTGTCCTTTATGACGAGCGTCAGGACGGTTTTATCTCGATGGGGCAAATCGATGCCGCACCGCCCTATGCCATTGGCGTGACCAAAGAGGATGATAACGTTATCCGTAAAATCAGCTTTGATGCCTGGTTTTATAATCTTTCCGGCGTCGCAGACGGCAACTATACGGTGTACGTCACGGTGCCCGTAGGGGCGACCACTACCTGGTTCCCGGACGGGAATGGCTACAACTACTGGTGGGCGACGGCGGGGAGAGATATTCCCTTAAATTATTCGATTACCGTCCCTGTCCAAATTCGCTCCGACGGCGGCCAGCCGGTAGACCCGGATATCTCCTGCTCTATGCCCGGTGCGGTGACGCTCGCTCACGGCACGCTGACGCCTTCCGCGATCCAGAATTCAACGGCGGCCAGCACTATTTCCGTGACCTGTAATTCTGCGGCGACGGGTACGGTGCAGATTACCGGAGATAACAATAGCGCCGCCGCTTATGCCACGGTCAATCTCGGCCACGGTGTGACCAGTAGCGTCAGCGCCTCAAGGGATAATGTGAACTGGTCGCGAAACCTGACCTCGGTTCCGCTGGTAAAAGGGACGACCAGAGTGAATATTCGCTCGGTGCTCTCTGCGCCCGGCGAGGTGACGGCGGGTGCGCTCAAGGGCTCGGCGGTAGCGATTATCCGCTACAACTGACTTCCGGCAATCGGTGGATGTTGATAAAGTGAACGGCTAAGACTGAAACATCATCACAAGGACATTCAGCGTGACCGGCCGGATTGATTATCAGATTGAAAACTATCGCTTCACGGAACTGAACGAATCTCCCCGTCTGACCCGCCAGTGGGTTGAAGTCAGCGACGAATGTCGGCAGGCGGGGCTGGGAGCCGAAGCGCGGCTGCGGCTTGCCCTGCTGAATGTGGACTATGTTTCCAGCTTTGAACTGCCTTTCCGACTGCTGCTGGTGCGCACGCCTCAGCTGATTGCCGGACTGCGTGATGAGCTGCAGATCAGCCAGAAAAGCGCCACCTTTAACGGCAAGCGCTTTGGCTGTGTCTACAGCCTGAAAACCGATCTCAGCACCATTCCGGATGAGTTCCGCTACAGCCTGGCGACCCGTATTCGCCGCGTTGATGACACCGGTACCGCCGCCACGCCCTTTCAGCAGATCGCCAAAGAGACCAAATCCCCGAAAGATCGCCTGAAGCTGGCGCTGGAGTCCGGGCTGGCGGTGACCGCGCTCGATGCCCTGTTCTGGTTTGGCAGCCAGCGCATTGCCGCCGATATCGCGACCCTGCGCAAGCGAGGCATGCGTATCGCGACGGCGGAAACGGACGTCTCAGATAATCTGACGGGGACAACAAGGCGGGTGCCGCTATATCGCCTTGTTGCGGCCAGCTAACCTAATTCTGGCTTATCGCATCCAGACGAGCGACCACGTCGGGCGTTAGCTGCAGCGCGCCGCTTGCCAGATTCTGCTGAAGATGTTCCGGGGATGACGTGCCGGGTATCAGCAGAATGTTGGGCGAATGCTGCAGCAGCCAGGCCAGAGCAACCTGCATCGGCGTGGCGTTCAGCTCTTTCGCGACCTCATTCAGCTGTTCCGACTGCAGCGGGGAAAAACCGCCGAGTGGGAAAAAAGGCACATAGGGAATCCCCTGTTCGGCCAGCTGGTGGATCAGGGCTTCATCCTGACGATTAGCAATATTGTAGAGGTTCTGCACGCAGGCAATCGTTGTCATGCTTTGGGCATCGGCTACCTGCTTCGCGGTCACGTTGCTCAGACCGATATGGCGAATCAATCCCCGTTTTTTAAGCTTAATCAGCGTGTCCAGCTCCGCCTCCAGCGAGCCTTCTGCCGGGCCGTGCGTGTCAAACATGGCGCGCAGATTGACCACGTCGATAACGTCCAGGCCGAGATTGCGCAGGTTATCTTCCACTGCACGGGTCAGCTCGGCAGCGCTAAACGCGGGCAGCCAGTTGGCCTGCTCATCCCGACGGGCACCGACTTTGGTGACGATCACCAGGTCATCGGCGTAAGGGTGCAGAGCCTTTTTAATCAGCTGATTGGTCACGTGCGGGCCGTAAAAATCACTGGTATCGATATGATTCACCCCCGCCGCGACGGCGTCACGCAGCACCTGCAGCGCACGAGCCTCGTCCGCCGGTGGGCCAAAAACATGCGGTCCCGCCAGCTGCATCGCGCCGTAACCCAGCCGCGCAACCTGACGATCGCCGAGGGAATAAGTCATTTCGGGAAAAGACATAGCAACCTCCTTTAGTACGGTATTCATTGATTGTAAGAGGAGAATGGCGATACCACTATCCTGTTGAAACGGGACAGAGTGTTGCGATGGGGGGAACAATGGCGAAGACCAGGGTGGATATTCAGGAATCCAGAATAAACCTTGCCTGAATATACGTATTTGCATCCAGCAGGTATCTCATACTCCGAGCTCCTTCGCGAAAACAGGAAGATTGGCCGGTTTTATACCATCAAGAAGCGAGCTCGCTTCACGCAGGAAAAGCTGGCCACTCAGTGCCTGACCGACGACTGCACGGGAAAAAGGCAAACTAATTTGTGCCTTTTTGGTCCGATAGTAATCAGGGCCTCCGTCACTTTTTTCCCGCTTTTGCCATTCAGCTTTGAGTCCTGCAATGTAGCGGGCATAGTCATCGTAACGAATAAATTTCAGCGTCAACGCCCGTCGTGCCAGAACCCATTTACTGACTCTAAAGTGAAGCTCCAGAGGGGCGAGGTTATCCTGCCAGTGCTCAGTATCAGGCTGCCATAGTTGAGTGAACTCCTCTTCCGGCACCAGAAACACAGCGGCTACTGCGTTGCATAACAGTTCTTCTTGCCGCGTCGCACGTGTGTCACCGTCAGAAATACCGGACTGCCCTATCCAGATATGGCACAGCTCATGAATGAGTGTAAATAGCCTTGCTCCAGGGGTGTCGGCATGATTCACAAAGATGATGGGAGCATATTCATCGGTAATGGCGAACCCGCGAAATTCCTCGACCTGTAAAGGACGCGTGAAATGGCCCAGGTTAGCCTGCCGCATGACTAAAATGCCGAGCGACTCAATGCGAGTAATGAGATCTCTGTAATAAGCATCGCTGTTGCCACGTTCAGGATACAGGCCGACCTGCAATGCCTGCCTGATATCATCGACGATAGTATCGACGCGACTATGCATGGATAAACGCCCGACCCAGGGATTCGGCTCGACTAACTGCTGCCGCAGGTACTCCCTGTACCATTCCTGGCGCTGAAGCATCAGTTTTACTAGATCGAGTAGTTCGGCACTGGGCTGGTGAACAGGATGGCTGCCGGGGGTTCTCAGGTCAGGGATAGGAAGCATTTCAACAGGAGGCGTTGCCAGAAACAAATAGCCGAAAGGAATATGCGCTTTTTCTGCGAAGAGCATTGCCTGGTTAAAGGTCATGGCGTGCGTACCCGATTCCCACTGCACCAGACGCTCTTCACTGATGGCACATTTGCTGGCAAATACGGACAAAGAGTAACCAGAACGCGTACGCGCCCAGGTTAACATTTCGCTGTTGATATTTGCCGTTGCCATCTTCGTTTCTCTGCCGTTTTACCCACGAGATTATAGTGAAAAAGCTGGCTGAAACCTATTGATCTGGTGCAGAAATACACAATGAATCGAGTGAAAAAGCAGCATGTTTTTGCGATCCTGAACGGGTTGTATTAGCGGATCTGCAACTCCCCCAACGCCTCCAGCAGCGCATCCACTTTCGGCAACAGCTGTTTGCGGCGCGGCCAGACCAGGGTTAGCGGCAGGCCGTCGGGCTGCTGCTCCGGCAGGATGATCTCCAGCTCGCCGCGCGCCAGCTGTTCCCGTACCAGCCACGACGGCGTCTGGGCTACGCCGAGCCCGCCACAAACGGCCTGTACCTGCGCATCCACATCACCTAAAGAGAGACGATGCGGCACGCTGCGCCAGTGGGGATGCCCGTCGGCGGTGGTAAAAAGCCAGGGTTTGGGCGTGCCGTCGATGCGCTCGTAGAGGATCGCCCGATGCGCTAACAGCGCGTTTTCGCTCTCCGGGCGACCTTCACGGGCCAGATAATCCGGTGCCGCGCAAAACACCATCCGCTCGCGTCCCATCTGACGACAGCCGAGAGAGGCGGGCAGATCCGGCGAGCCGCCGATACGGACCGCCACATCAACGCCTTCATCAAAGAGATCGAGAAAGCGATCGCTAAACGACATGCTGATTTCCAGATCCGGGAATTGCTGGCAAAAAGGGATCAGCACCGGCATCACGCCGAGTCGGCCATAGGTACTCGGCACCGCCAGCCGGAGCCGTCCCGATGGGATGGTGCGCTGCGCGGCCAGGATCGCCTCGGCCTCTGCCAGCTCTTCCATAATCCGCAGACAGGTCTGGTAATACGCGCTGCCCGCATCGGTCAGTTTCAGGCTGCGGGTGGTGCGTTCCAGCAGGATCGAACCCAGCCGGGCCTCCAGCCGCGTGACGCTTTTGCTCACCGCCGAAGGCGTGAGATGCAGGCGTTCAGCGGCGGCAGCAAAACTGCCGGTCTCGACGCTGACCACAAAGGGGACGATATCTTTCAGTTGCCTGTCGTGCATGAATTGATGAACTCAGTTCCGTAATGTCGTGAATTTATGCCAGAGATAAGAATTTATTTCTCTATTAAGCTCATCATTACTGAAACTGAGGAGAATTGAAATGCAAAAGCAGGCGTTAATTGTCGGCATCAGCGGCGTGATTGGGCGCGCGCTGGCGGAGAAACTGCAGCGCGAAGGCTGGCAGGTGGCGGGGCTTTCACGCGGAAAGGGCGCGATACCCGAGGGCGTTCGCAGCCTGACCGCCGATCTGACCGATGCCGACGCGGTTCAGGCCGTGCTGGCGGAGGAAAAACCGGATGCGCTGTTCTTTAGCGTCTGGTCCCGGCAGGAAAATGAAAAAGCCAATATTCGCGTTAACGGCGGGATGGTCCGCAACGTTATTGCAGCACTTGGCGAGCGACTGAATGGCGCGCATGTGGCGCTGGTTACGGGTCTGAAACATTATCTCGGTCCGTTTGAAGCCTACGGTAAAGGTGTCGTGCCGGTCACGCCGTTCCGGGAAGAGCAGGGCCGCCAGCCGGTGGATAATTTCTACTATGCCCAGGAAGATGAAGTATTCGCCGGGGCCGAAAAATACGGCTATCGCTGGAGCGTCCATCGCCCGCACACCATTATTGGCTACGCCATCGGTAACGCCATGAATATGGGCCTGACCCTGGCGGTCTACGCCACCCTGTGTCGCGAAAAAGGCTGGCCGTTTATCTTCCCCGGCTCGCCGGAGCAGTGGAACGGCCTGGCCGATGTGACCGATGCCGGTCTGCTGGCAGAGCAGCTCCTGTGGGCCGCCACTGCCGCAGAAGGAGCGAATGAGGATTTCAATGCGGTCAACGGGGACGTATTCCGCTGGAACTGGCTCTGGCCACGACTGGCCGCGTATTTCGGGATTGAAGCGGCAGACTATCCGGCGCAGATGATGCCGCTGGAAGGTCGGATGCAGGAAGCGGCGGAGGCCTGGAAAGAAGTGGCTGCCCACTATCAGCTGCGCGAGGCGGATATCACGAAGCTGGCCTCCTGGTGGCATACCGATGCCGACCTGGGTCGTCCGATGGAGGCGTTTACCGATATGAGCAAGAGTCGTAAGGCGGGCTTTACCGGCTATCGTGCCACGCTGGACTCCTTTACCGGGCTGTTTAATACGCTGAAGGCGGAGAAGGTGATCCCGGAGTAAGCGATCTGGCGTTAATCCGAAAAAATAACCTCCTGGCCCGGCTGGCGGGCCTTTCAGGGCTCGCCTATCAATATTGGTACTTTACATCTTGCCAGGCGGGTTTTACGCCATGGCGATAGTCCTGTAAACCGCATGCCTTCTCGGTTTTATGACAAATTAATGACAAAAAAGTGAGGATTTGCATCTAATTGCAAATGATATTGGTTTTAATTATCATTTTCTTTTCGTAAATCAACGTAAAGAAAAAACAATATGACTTCGACCTCTGTAAAGAAACTCTCGCTGTGCGCCCTCGCCATTTCCTTTGCCTTCCACGCCGGTTCCGCACTGGCAAAAGACTTCTCGGAGAAAGATTTCTCGTCGCAGCCTCTTGGGCACGGGGTTTACGAACTGGCCGTGGATAACGGGCAAAAGGCGCTGTATGCCGCATCGGCACCCTCTTTTGATAAAGATAAAACCGCCGGTCTGGTCTTCCAGTTGGGCGCTGATTCACTCCAGATCAAAGATAAAATCGCCACCGAGCGCCGCACTTTTGCCGTTGCGCTGGATGAAGAGAATCATATCCTCTGGTTGGGTAACTCTCTGGAAGGCTCCGTTAGCCTGCTGGATACCCGCACCAATAAAGTTATTAAAACCCTTCAGCTGAGCGACGATGCCGATCCGAAAAAGACCGCGCACGTTCGTGAACTGGTGCTGGATAAGAAACATCAGCGTCTCTATGTCTCCGGCATCGGTCGCAAAGACCAGGGCCTGCTGTGGGTGGTGGATACTGAGAAACAGCAGCTGGCAGAAACCCTTGAGAAGCTGGAGCCGGTCGGCTTTGCCGTTGATACTGCAGGCGATAAGGTCTACGTGGTGAACGGTGGCGGGGAGCTGATTACGCTGGATGGCAAAACCTCCCGGCTGGTTTCCCGCGTCAAGGTCGATCCCAAAGAGCCTAAGCACTACTTCCTGAATATTGCCCTCAATACCGCCGCTGGCGTGGGCTATATCGCCGATACCAATACCCCTGACGTGCTGGTGGTTGAGCTGGCTTCCGGCAAATTGCTGCACCGCATTCCGACGCCGAATTCCATTGCGGCGATCTATAACGCCGGGCGCGACGAAGTCTATGTTACCCACCGCAATGCCCATGAGATCAGCGTGATTGACGCGAAAACTCATAGCGTCAAGCACATCATCAAAACGGCCGCGATGCCGAATAGCCTGGCACTCTCTGCCGACAGCAAAACGCTCTATGCCAGCGTGAAGCAGGATGAGAAAGCGGGCGGGGATGACTACGTCCTCAAGATCGATTTAACCAAATTCTAAGGGCACCAACGTGACGACATGGACACGCACGGCCGTGGCGATTGCCCTGGCCCTCGGCAATCTGCCTGCGGCTGTTTCAGCCGCCGATGACACAACGAAAAACGAAGATCAGATGGTGGTGACCGCCACCGGTTTTAGCCAGGAGCGTCGCGAGGCACCGGCAACAATCTCGGTGGTCGATGAGAAGGCGATTAATACCCGAACCAACCAGAATGTTACCGAAGCCATTCGGGATATTCCGGGTGTACTGGTGGGCAGCGGCAACGGCAGCCTGGCCAGCGGTGATGTGCAGATGCGCGGTATGGGATCGAGCTATACCGCTTATATGGTTAACGGCATCAAGCAGAGCACCCGTGAGTCCCGTCCTTACGGGCACCATATCGGTACGGAAGCGGCCTTTATGCCGCCTATGGCCGCTATCGAACGCATTGAGGTGATCCGCGGGCCGATGTCCTCGCTGTATGGTTCCGATTCCATTGGCGGCGTGGTCAACGTCATCACCAAAAAAGCGTACAACCTCGATAAATGGGCGGGCGTGCTGGAGAATAACTACTTCCTCCAGGAGAAGAGTGAGTACGGTAACACTAACCAGACCAACGTCTTTGTTATGGGGCCAGTTATCCCTGGTAAACTCGGGATCAGCGTGGGTGCGGACTATCTCGACAGGCGCGACGATGACAGTGTCAAAAACAACCGTTTTGTGAAGCATCAGGCCGGAAACCTTGATGCTACTATCGATATGTCGCCCACGGACACCCAGCTCTGGACGCTGAATGCCGTGAAGGGACATCAGGATAAGAGTCACGACGATAAGGCGTGGGAGTGGGGCTTTGATCGCGATGCCGTTTCTCTGTCGCAGAACGCCTGGTACGGTGATGTGCTGGAAGCGAAAAACTTCATCAGCTATGAAAAAGCGAAGACGGAATACCGCGTTCCGGGGATGAACCCGCAGTACGTCAAGCAGAACAATTTTGAAGCCAACAGCGCCAATACTTTCTCCTTTGGCGATCATAAGCTGACGGTCGGTGCCAACTACACCCGTAACGAGCTGGATGACACCTTTGGTATTGAAGACAAAATTGTGCCGGGCGTAACGCCTGTTAGTAAGATCTCCCGCGATGGCTGGGCAGTTTTTGCTGAAGATGCCTGGATGATTGTGCCGGACTTTACGCTGACGACCTCCGCCCGTCTCGATCACGACAGTAGCTTTGGCTACCACGTGACGCCTAAGCTCTACGGTAACTGGACGATTGACGAAAGCTGGGCGCTGAAAGGCGGCGTCTCCTCCGGCTATAAAAAACCGGATCTGCGTGAGAATAAATCCGGTTTTACCAGCGTATACGGTTCCTATCCGTATTCTGAAATCGGTATTGGTAACGATGACCTGAAGCCGGAAGAGAGTGTTAATACCGAGCTGGGTATCTACTGGCAGCAGGATACCCTGGCGCTGGATGCCACCGTCTTCTATACCAAATTTAAAAACAAAATCAGTGACTACACCATTTGTACCGGAACGAAGGCCGATCCATGCGTTTACAATGGTTATGAGGCGCTAAGCGTCTCACGCTACTTCAACGTTAGCGATGCGGAAATCTACGGTCTGGAGCTGAACGGCGACTGGCAGGTGACGCCGTCCCTGAAGGCGAACGCGAACTATACATATACCCATAGCGAGCAGCAGAGTGGGCAGTATAAGGGCTATGCGCTGAATGAATACCCGTCCAGCATGGCGAACCTTTCCCTGACCTGGAGTGCGACCAGCGATCTGGATCTGTGGAGTAAGGCGAGCTGGCGCAGCCGCACGCCGGATATCGGTAAATCCACCGATACGGAAGGCTATGCGCTGGTGGATATGGGAGCACGGTATCATTTGAATAAGGACATCACGCTGATGGCCGGCGTTTACAACCTGTTCGATGTGAACCCTATCCGCACCACTACCTACAACCAGATAGCACAGCTGGAAGGTCGTCGCTATAACTTCGGTGCGCGTTACGAGTTCTGATTTTTATGAAACCACCCTTCGGGGTGGTTTTTTATGGGGCTCAGAGCAGAGACGCAATCTCATCGGCAACCTGCTGTGGGTCCATGGCAGAGCGATCGTTGATACCGATCCCAAAGGCTTGCAGGTCAGCGTTGAGTTTTTCCAGCAGGGCTTCATCGTCACGCACGCAGAAAATATAGGCGTTTTCAAACGGCAGCAGATCGACCAGCCTCAGTCCCGAAGGCTGAAGGTAGAAATTGAGATGCTCAAGCCAGGGGAGAATATAGGGTAACTCTGCCGGATCGATACTTGCCGCGGACCAGTCGATATTCTCCAGCTGGCCATAAATGAAATCCGCAGCATTTTCAGTCAGCGATAAAGCCGCCAGCGGCGCTAAATCGGGAATCTCACCGCTATATTCATTCCACTCTTTATAGGTCATCAGACGCTGTTCGCTGAGATGCGTGTACAGCCATGCCAGGACGGTATGTTGTTCAGTACTGGCAGGAAGGGCGGAAGAGAGCGGGTTGACGTCCAGGCCGGGAATACACTGTTCCAGCGTTACTATCAGGTTTTGAATCAGTTTCACAAACATCTCCTTTTTGTCGTGCTCAGAGGGGCCATTGCGCAGCACGCTGCTCTCCTGAACAGTATTGTCACTGTCCGTTAGTTTTTTGATCTTTAAAGCATATATATTCATTAGAGCGTGTTAACGCTTTCGTGAAAATGTTTCTTTTTAAAATCTATTGTTAATGGATGTGAATCTGTGGAAATATAGCCCCGAAGCCTTATCTGTCGCGCCTTTCCCGCCTTTTTCGACGCCCTTATCGGCAGAAATGACACAGACTTTAGGTCTTCACTCACAAAATACATTACATAAATTAAATATATCGGCAAGATGCTTAAGGAGTACCCCTATGGCGTGGCGTAACTGGTTTACTCTGCATCCACGGTCGGCGAAGTCTGTTTCGACCCGTCCGGTAACAACCTCTTCTATTCCGGCGTATGTCCTTGAGCCGCGTATTCTGTTTGATGGTGCCATTGCGGCAACGGTCAATGATACGGCGGCAGAGACGGCGGAACCGACCGCCAGCCACGCCGATGCGGCCGCAGATCAAAACACTCACGATACTCAGGCTACCGCAACTCAGGATATTGATGTCGCGGCGGTAGCGGACGGCGCGACCTCCCCACGCAAAGAAGTCGCCTTTGTGGATACCTCGGTAAAAGACTATGAAACCCTGGTGGCGGGCATTAAGCCCGGGGTTGAGGTGGTCTTAATTGACGGCTCGCAAAACGGCCTGCAGCAAATCGCCGACTGGGCGGCCAGCCATAGCGGCTATGACGCGATCCATATTTTCTCCCACGGCTCTGAAGGCAAGGTGAATCTGGGTACTCAGGTACTGACGGATGCCTCGCTGAAATCGGGCGAGGTGCAGGCGCAGCTTGCGGCTCTGGGCGCGGCCTTAACCGCCGAAGGCGATCTGCTGCTCTACGGCTGCGATATTGCCGGTGGTGCAAACGGCGACGCGTTCCTGTCCAGTCTGGCGCAGGCCACCGGCGCGGATGTTGCCGCGTCCGTGGATGCAACAGGCAGCAGCCTGATCGGTGGGGATTGGATCTTAGAAAAAACGACGGGCGGTATTGATACCGACGTCATGGCTATCGAAGCCTATAGTGATGTGCTGGGGACGGTTACATTTTTTGACAACGATATTGATTTGGATGCGACCAGAACCACAATTACACGCCCTGTAGAGGGTCAGTCGGTCACCTTTTCTGGTGGTATTGGCACGGGGGGGCTGTATGTCGACCCAAGCTATGGCGGGGCGCAGAATGGCGGCCTCTATGCGTACGACGGAACTAAAAACGGTGATAATACCGAACTAACGATAAAACCCCCATCTGGCTATACTTTCGATATCACGGGGATCAGAGCCGGCGCGACGTCAGGCATACTGACCTTTACTGTGACTGATAGCAACGGGAATATTTCGTCATTCAATGTGGCCGTTACTGACAGCTTTTCGACCATAACGAGTTTTCCCTCGGCAATGAATGATGTCACACAGGTCGTCATCTCTTCTGATGGATACTCTGCCTTTCAGGATATCGTCATTTCCGATATTAAACTGAATGTACCCTCTCCAGCGATAACGTCTGCTGCCTACAACGCCAGCACCAACGTGTTGACCGTGACGGGTGCCAACCTGGCAACGGGCGACACGATTGACGTCTCCAGACTGACACTGGTGGGGGAAAACGGCAATGCCTACACCTTAACCAGCAGCAATGTCATTGCCAGCAGCAGCACGACGTTTACCATCAACCTGAATACGTTTGATCAACTCAATGTTGAAGGACTGCTGAATAAAAACGGGACAACCTCTGCTGCCAGTGGGACGACCTTTAATCTGGCTGCCGCTGCGGGATGGAATGCGACACAATCCTCAACGCCTGCCGATTTGACGGGCAATGGCGTCACCGTTAGCAATGTGCAAACGCCAACCATTACCTCTTCGACTTACGATAACTCGACCGGCACATTAACGGTGACGGGCACTAACCTGGTGAAACAAGTTGGCGCGAATAACGATATTAACGTCTCTACGCTGACCTTCACCGGTCAGGGCGGCAGTACGTATACGCTGACCAGTAGCAGCGTAGAAATCGGTAGTGCCACGTCCTTTACGGTGATGTTAAACGCCACCGACAGAGCTGCGCTCGGGGCAATACTCAATAATAATGGCACTTCATCGTCAGGCGGAACGACCTACAATCTGGCCGCGGCCGACGACTGGAACGGGCCGATTACCGGCGGCAATACGGCGGACCTCACCGGCAACGGAATCACGGTTAGCGGAGTTAATGCCGCGCCGGTGATTGGCAACTTTAACAACGATAGCGTTAACTACACCGAGGGCGCGCAGCCGGTTCTTCTGGACGCGGGCGGCAACGCAACGGTCAGCGATGCGGATTCGGCCGATTTTAACGGCGGCAGCCTGTGGGTGTCGATAACGGCTAACCGCAATGTCGGTGAAGATGTGTCAGGTATCCTCAATCAGGGGATCGGGATCGGACAAATAGGCGTCATCGGATCGGCGATCACCTGGGGCGGCGTGGTGATTGGTACCTTTAGCGGCGGAAGCGGCGCGAACGATCTGGTCGTCACCTTTAACGCCAATGCGACGCCTGCGGCGGTGCAGGGCTTAATTCGCGCGCTGACTTATCAAAACACCAATACGACCGAGCCGAGCACCGCGACGCGGACTGTCACGGTGACCCTGAATGACGGCGACGGCGGTAGCACCTCTGCAATGGTGGCCGTTGGCGTGACCGGCGTCAATGACGCGCCGACGCTCTCTGCCACCGGCACTAACCCGACCTACACCGAAAACGGGAGCGCGGTCGATCTCTTCAGCAATGTGTCCGTTGGTACGGTCGAAGCCGGGCAGACCATTACCCGGTTCACGCTGACTGTCAGCAATCTGGCCAATGCCAGCAGCGAACAGCTGCAAATTGACGGTACGACTATTGCGTTGATCAACGGCAACAGCGGGACGACCACGACGAACGGACTGTCGTATTCCGTTAGTATCGTGGCCGGAACCGCCACCATGACACTTAACAAATCCGGCGGTATCAGTTCCTCGGCGGCTGTGACGGTGATCGACGGTATGACCTACCGTAATACCAGCGAAAACCCCACCGGCCCCGTCCGCACGGTGACGGTGACGAGCATTACGGACAGCGGCGGGACGGCCAACGGCGGGGTGGATACGACGGTACTGTCGGTCTCATCCACGGTCAGCGTGGTGGCGGTAAACGATGCCCCGACCATCTCCGTCCCGGTTTCTATCTCCGTGACGGAAGACGTGGCCAGGGCCATTACCGGGATCACGTTCTCGGATGTCGATGCCGGCAGCAATAATGTTACCGTGACGTTATCTGTCACGAGCGGCATGCTGAGCCTCAACGGAAGCCAAAGCTCTTCTCTGACGATGAGCGGCACCATTGCCGCTCTTAATACGGCGATCGCGAACGGCAGCGTGATGTTTCATCCGGCCAGCAACGCGACGGGCAGCGTGACGCTGACCATCAGCATTAATGACGAAGGCAATACGGGAAGCGGCGGCGCCAAAACCGCATCGACGGCGATAACGCTAAACATTGATGCGGTGAACGACGCCCCGGTTAACAGTGTTCCGACGGGGCAGACGGTACAGCAGGATGGTTCCCTGGTCTTCAGTGCCGCTAACGGCAACCCGATTTCCGTCAGCGATGTCGATCTTGGCGGTAATACGATGAGGATGACGCTAACCGCGACGCACGGATTGTTGACCTTGTCGTCATCCACCGGGCTGGTGTTTCTCGTCGGGACCGGTGCCGGCAATGGCACCATGACCTTCGAAGGCACATTAAGCGATATTAATAACGCGCTTAATGGCCTGACGTTTAACCCCAACAGTGGTTATAACGGCGGCGCGGCGATCCAGATGACCAGTAACGATCTCGGCGGCACCGGCTCCGGCGGGGCGCAAACCGATATTGATGTGATTACCATCACCGTTAATCCCAATAATCCGACGATTACCGGCGTGAGTGCGACCACCGCCGACGGCGCTTACGGACCGGGGCAAACCATCCTGGTGACGGTATCCTTTGATGCCAGTGTGCTGGTCGACACCACCGGGGGGATCCCGAACCTGTTACTTGAAACAGGTACCATTGACCGCGTCGCGACCTATGTTGCGGGTTCGGGCACCAACACCTTAACCTTTGCCTACACCGTTCAGAGCGGCGATCGGAGTGCCGATCTCAACTACGTCAGTACCTCTGCGCTTTCCCTTAATGGCGCGACCATTACGGACAATGCAAATCGCACGGCCGTACTGACGCTGCCGGGGCTGAATAGCCTTAACTCGCTGGCGGCGCAGAAGGCTATCGTGATCGACGGCGTGGCGGCGAGCGCGTTGGTAACGGTTGGCGATAATGCGCTGAAAGCCGGGGAGAGTACCCAGGTGACCATCACCTTCAGCGAACCGGTTACGGGCTTTAGTCTTGCTAACCTTTCCGTGGCGGACGGTACCCTGACCAATCTGAGCAGCAGCGATGGCGGCTTAACCTGGACGGCTACCCTGACGCCGAATGCCAGCGTGACCAACGCCAGTTCGGCGGTGATCCTCAACTACACCGGCATCACCGACGCGGTGGGTAACGCGAACATCGGGACGCAAACATCCGGCACCATCAGCATAGATACGACGCTGCCAGAGGCGACGATCGAGGTGAGCGACAGCGCCCTGAAAGCCGGTGAAACCGCGCAGGTCACTATCACCTTTAGCGAACCGGTCGCGGGCTTCAGCAGCGCGAATCTGACGGTCACCGGCGGAGTACTGAGCAATTTGAGCAGTACCGATGGCGGTATTACCTGGACGGCGACCTTTACCCCGAATGCCGGAGTGACCAGCGCCAGCACCACGATTGGCCTGGACTACAGCGGCATCACCGACCTGGCCGGGAACGTCGGCGTGGGGACGACCGCCTCCGACAGTTTCAGCATCGATACCGCCCATCCTCTTCCGGTCAGCCTGACGCTGACGGGGATCCCAGCAACCGAGGCTCTCAGCTACACGCTGGTCTTCTCGGAAGCGGTGACGGGCCTGGATATCGGCGACTTCTCTCTGGTTAACGGCAGCGGCACCACGGCGACCATCGGTGCGCTGGTTGCTCTGAGCCCGACCACATACCGCATTGATTTAACCAACGTCACCGGCGCGGGCACCGTTCAGCTGGTCTTTACCGGCAATAACGGCGGCGTGAAAGATCTGGCAGGTAACGATCTCAACGGTCAGGGGATCGGCGGCGATACACACAGTAATAGCGCGCCGGTTGCTAACGGTATCGCGAATCAGTCCGCCAGCCAGGGGAGCGCGTTTACCTTCACGCTGCCGGGCGGTGCCTTTGTTGATAACGATCCGGGCGAAACGCTGACTTACGGCGTCTCGTTAGCCGATGGCTCTGCTCTGCCATCCTGGCTGGTGTTTAACCCTCAGACGCAGACCTTCTCCGGCACGCCGGAAAATGGTGATGTGGGTACGCTGACGATCCGGGTAACCGCGACGGATAAAAACAGCGTCCCGGTTTCCAGTGATTTCACGCTGGTGGTGAATAACGTCAATGATGCGCCGGTCACCGCGGGTATCAGCGACCATACCGTCAGTGGCGACGGGGCGTTTAGCTTCGTTATCCCTGCGAATACCTTCTCCGATATTGATGTGGGCGATACCCTGCAGCTCAGCGCCACGCTGGCGGATGGCTCTGCGCTACCGGCCTGGGTGAGTTTCGATCCGGCCACCGGCACCTTTAGCGGAACGCCAGCCGGTACGGATGGCGCTGCGGTGTCGATTCTGGTCACCGCCACGGATGCGGCAGGGGCGAGCGTCAGCGCGACCTTTGTGCTGCGCGTGCTGCCCGCAACGCCGCTGCCCGAGCCTGAGCCTCAACCTCAGCAACCGACCGGCGATCCTGAGTTTAAAGCCAACGGCGGCCGTTCGACGGTGGCGCTCCCCGCCCATAATGCGGCGGTGCAAAGCCAGCTTTCTCTGTTGACGCTCGGCGCGTCGGCGGATAACGGAGCTTCCTCTTCATTCTTTAATGCCGGCAGAGCGGAAGGCACCACGCCGGGGATCGCCAGCGTGTTTAACCCTGCGGCGCAGGGCAGCGCGTCGGCTATTGCCACGGTGTTTGCCAGCGATGGCGTCACGCATTACGACGTCGGTGTTACGCGCAGCCATATCGCCGATATCAGTCAGCCGGTGGGGGGGAAATCGACTCTGGCAGGGATGTTCGCCAGCGCGCCACTTCCTGGCAGCACGGCCCTTGAGGTGTTCAGCAACGGCAGTTGGCAATCGGTCTCACAGAGCAATACAACATCGCTCACGTCGCCGGTTTCTGTTTTTGGTGCACCCGTCTTTAGCCAGCAGCTGAAAGCGCTGGATGACAATGAACGTCTGCAGATCGCCTCCCTTGAAGGCGCACTGCAAAACATGAACAGACCCGTCTGATAGAGCGATAGCCGGGTGTAACAGACAAAGTATAAAAACAGGGTAAGGAATTGATGATGCAAAGATGCGCGAAAATGTTCAGCGTCACGCTGCTGGCGCTTATCGTCAGTGGATGTGCGGTTTCAACTCAGCCGATTAATAAAACCGAAAGCAGCCAACGTGCGGATACCGATCTGCGCACGATGTTCAGCAATCAGGAGCCGGTGACGGCGCCCATTACGCTACATGATGCGATGGCCCGGGCGCTGAAATATAACCTCGAAGCGCGTTTGAAAGTGATGGAAGAGGCGCTGGCACAGCAGCAGGTGGATCTGGCCAGCTTTGATATGCTGCCAAAAATGGCGGCCAATGCGGGCTATGTGACACGCAGCAACGTCAGCGCATCCAGCAGCCGCAGCGTCGAAAGGGGCGTGACGTCACTGGAGCCTTCCACTTCTCAGGATCAGACCCGCCGCGTCGCCGACCTGAATATGGTGTGGAATATCCTCGACTTTGGCGTCAGCTACGTGACGGCTCGCCAGCAGGCGGATAAACGCTGGATCGCCGAAGAGCGTCGCCGCAAAGTGACGCATACCATCGTGCAGGATGTGCAGTCGGCATACTGGCGTGCGGTGGCGGCTGAACGCCTGCTGCATCGTATCGATGCCTTAATTGAACGCGTTAATATGGCGCGTGAGAACAGCCAGACCATGGCGGCGCAAAAAGTGGGTGATATTGTTGAAGCCTACAGCTACCAGCGTGCGCTGCTGGACGCGACCCGTCAGCTGGAAGAGCAGCGTCGTGCGCTCTCGCTGGCGAAAACCGAGCTGGCCACGCTGATGAATCTCCCGCTGGGGAGCGATTACCAGCTGGTTCTGCCGCAGGATAACGCTCTCGTCGAGCCGGAGCTGAAAGTGCCCTTTAGCGAGCTGGAAAAGGCCGCACTGGTGAACCGTCCTGAACTGCGCGAGCAGGATTATCAGGTGCGTATCAGCGCGGCAGAAACGCGTAAATCGCTGCTGCGCATGCTCCCGGGGATCGAAATGTCGGTCGGGGGCAACTATGACAGCAACTCCTTCCTGGTGAATCAGCACTGGATGGATGCCGGGGTCAAAGTGACCTGGAACCTGTTTAACCTCTTCTCCGGTCCGGCGGCTATCGATGTGGCGAAAGCAGGGGAAGCCGTCTCTGAAATGCGTCGTCAGGCGATGTCGATGGCAGTGCTGGCGCAGCTGTATGTGGCCCGGGCTAACTTTAACGAGGCCCAGCGTCAGTACCGCACGGGGAAAGAGCTGCAGAAACTGGATGTGGATATTCTTGAACAGCTGAATAACCGCCATCAGGCGGGTAACATCGGTGAACTGCAGCTGATCCAGGGCGAACTGAACGCGGTGAATACCTCATTACGCAACGATCTGGCCTATGCGGAATTGCGGAATGCCTACGGTCAGATCTTTGTTACCGCCGGGCTGGATCCTCTGCCGAATACGCAAAAATTAACGGATCTCCCGTCAGTCGGGAAGGCGCTCGATGAAACCGAGAAGCGCTGGGCGACCGGTAACCTTTCGCTGTAATAACGGTGGCGCGGCCCGTGGCTTCCGCTTCGGGCCGCCGCATCATCCACTGTGTACTGGATAACGACGTTGAAGAAGACAAACCTGCTGTGCACCACCATGACGCTTAATGCTTTGCTGAAGAAAACCGTACTCTCTCTGATGCTTATGGCCTTCCTTTCGCCAGCGATGGCGGAAAAAATAGAGGAGGAGCTACAGCTCGCTCCGGCCACGCCCGTCGCGGCAGGCACTGCGGCGAGAGAGGCCAGAGGCGTATTACGCGCGGTCGATCAGGCCACGCTGTCCGGCGAGCTGAATGCGAAAGTGCTTGAGATGCCGTTCCGCGACGGTGAATCGTTCAAGAAAGGGGATCTGCTGGTACGTTTTGACTGTTCAGCCTATCAGGCACAGCTTGCTGCCTCGCAGGCGGCAATGCGGGCCGCGCAGCAGGAACTGAGCCAGAACCGACAGCTGGCAGAGCTGAAGTCCGTTGGCCGCAATGCGGTTGCACTGGCGGAAGCGCGGCTGGCGCAGGCGGCGGCAGAGAGCCAGGTTTATCAGATCCAGACCGGCCGTTGCCGGGTGGTTGCTCCGTTCTCCGGCCAGGTCGTATCGCGTAAAGTGCAGGTCTCAGAGTATATCGGCCAGGGCATGCCGCTGCTGGAGATCGTGGATAACCGCAACCTGGAGATCAACATTCTGGTCCCATCCCGCTGGCTCTCCTCACTCAAACCGAAACAGACCTTTACCTTTGTTCCCGATGAAACCGGCGTGCCGTTGCAGGCTGAAGTCCTGCGTATCGGGGCGCGTATTGATGAAAGCAGCCAGACTCTGACGCTGATCGGGCGGGTGATTAACCCCGATAACAGCCTGCTCGCGGGTATGAGCGGCGGGGCACGCTTTACGGAGCAGCCGTGAGCGAATCGCACGTCTCCCCGGCGGAGCGCATTTTCGCCGAAGTCATTCATCTGGAGCATCTGGCCCGCAGCGCCAGCACCAGCGAAACGCTGGCTTACTCGATGGTCAATGATAGCCAGGGATTGTTCGGTTTCCGGCACGTTGCGCTGGTGATCAACGGGCGCGTACGCGCCGTGACCGGCGTTTCCGTTCCCGATCCGCATGCCCCCTTTGTCGCCTTTATTGAACGTGCGGGCAAACAGCTGGTCCTGCAAGAGGCCGCCGGGCAGGTCACCACGGTTCATGCCGACTGGCTTGATGCTCAAACCCGCCACGACTGGCAAACGCTCTCGGCGCAGGAAGCGCTCTGGGTGCCGTTGAAGGATCGGCAGGCGCGGCTGATTGGTGGATTATGGTGCGCGCGGGATCTGCCCTGGCAGGAGACGGATCGTCGACTGCTGGAACAGCTGGCCGATGCCTGGTCCCACGCCTGGCTGGCCCTGGAGCCGCGTAAAGCATGGCGACCGGGGATCCCGAAAGTGAAAGTGCTTATTGCCGCTGGCGTATTGCTGGGGGTGATGCTGATCCCCGTTCGTCAGTCTGTCCTGGCCCCGGCGGAAGTGGTGCCGCGTGACGGACGTATTGTCACGGCCCCGCTGGATGGCGCAATTGCGGACGTCGCGGTCAAGCCGAATCAGGTCGTGAAGAAAGACGCGCTGCTGGTCCGGTTCGACAACACCACGCTCAAAGCGCAGGCCGACGTGGCGGAACGGGCGCTGGCGGTGGCGGAAGCCGAATTACGTTCCGGGTCGCAGCGGGCATTTCAGGATGCGGATTCTAAATCAAAACTGGATCTGCTCTCGGCGCAGGTAGAGCAAAAACGGGCCGAACTGCTGTATGCCAGCGATCTGCTGTCGCGCAGTGAGGTCCGTGCGGAACGCGAGGGTATCGCGGTGTTTGCCGATGGCGACAGGCTGCGCGGCAAACCGGTCAGAACCGGTGAACGCCTGATGGAGCTGGCCGACCCGCGACAGGCGGAGTTGAAAATTGAGCTGGATGTTGGCGATGCGATCCAGTTTCCCCCGGAGGCTGCGGTGGCGCTCTTTCTTGACAGCGATCCGCTAAAACGCCATGACGCCACGCTACAGCGCATCGCCTATGAAGCGGCATTAACCGATCGCGGCACGCTGGCCTACCGGCTCGATGCGCGTTTTCTTGCCGACGCGCCGCGTATCGGCCTGCGCGGCACGGCGAAGATCTACGGTGAATATGTCCCGCTGGTCGTCTACCTGTTCCGCCGTCCCGTCGCGGCACTGCGCAAAACGGTCGGTTTCTGATGGCCGTGTTACCTCCGCTGCGTGACGACTTACACCTCTCTCCGGCTGCGGCTGCGCGGGACGGTTCCCCCCAGTGGACGCTGGCGGATACCCTTTCCGGCCGCTACTTTAAACTGAACAGCACGGCCATCCGCCTGCTGCGACACTGGGCGCTGGGCGAACCGGAGCGGGTGATGGCGGCGGCCAACAGAGAGCCGGGCATCCCTCTCGGGAATGATGACCTGGAGCAGTTTCTGCGTTTTCTGCGCGCCCACGATTTGATCGCCGGCAGTGACAGAGAGCAGCGGGCGAGCTATGCCGTTAAAGCGACAGGCCGCCGTCAAAGCGTGTTCAAACGCGTATTGCATCAGTACCTGTTTTTTCGCATTCCGCTGTGGCGCCCCGATCCTTTTCTGAACCGAACCTGGCCCTGGCTGGCGCGCCATGGCATCACGCTGCTGCGGGTGGTTTTCCCTCTGCTCCTCCTGGCGGGGGTCTTTCTGGTCAGTCGCGACTGGCCGCGTTATCGCAGCTCATTTCCGCATCTCTTCAGCATTGAGGGGATGCTGGCATTTGGCTGCGCCCTGATCTTTGCCAAATTTATTCACGAGCTGGGCCACGCGTATATGGCGAAGAAGGCCGGCTGCCGGGTGCAGAGTATGGGCGTGGCGTTTATCGTCATGTTCCCGATGCTCTATACCGACGTCAGCGATGCCTGGCGGGTGAGCGATCACCGCGCGCGCGTGTTAATCGGCGCGGGGGGAATACTGGCAGAAATGCTGCTGGCGACGCTGGCGCTGCTGGCCTGGTCGCTGTTGCCGGAAGGGCCGCTGCATTCGGCGGCGTTTCTGCTTTCCAGCGCCACCTGGATAACGACCGTGATCGTCAACGTTAACCCGCTGATGCGCTTTGATGGCTACTTTATGCTGAGCGACGCCTGGCGTATCGATAACCTGCAGGGACGCGCCTGGGCTCTGTGCCGCTGGCATCTGCGGGAAAAATTATTCGGTTATGGTGAGGCGCCACCTGAGCGCTGGTCTCCTCCCATGACCAAAAGGCTGCTGCTGTGGGGATATGCCTCCTGGCTGTGGCGCTTCTTCCTGTTCTTCGGGATTGCCCTGGCGGTCTATCACCTCTTTTTCAAAGTCCTGGGTCTCTTCCTGATGATGGTCGAGGTGGGCTGGTTTATCGTGCTGCCGATTGTTCAGGAGTGCACAAAGTGGTGGCAGCAGCGCGGGCGTTCGCAGCCGCGTGCCGTCTGGCGTACCGGGCTGGGCTTAATCTTGCTGCTGCTGGTGCTGTTTTTCCCCTGGCGCAGCCAGGTCGAAATACCGGCGGTCCTGGAAGCATCTCGCGTCAGTACGCTCTATGCGCCCGTTGCGGCACAGGTCAGGCAGGTCCAGGTGAAGGATGGGCAGCGGGTTGAGGCGGGCGAGGTGCTGCTGACCCTGACGTCTGCCGATCTCGATTTCCGGCTGGCGATTATTCGCCAGCGTACCGGGATCCTGCAGTTACAAATGCGGCGTCAGGCGGCGAACCGCGATACGGCCGGCGATGCCCTGATTCTGGAGCAGGAGCTGGCCGCGGCGCTGGCACAGTATCGCGGCCTGAAAGCTCAGCAGGAGCGGCTGCAGATCCGGGCGGTGCAGTCGGGCGTGGTCAGGGATATGGCCGTCGATTTAACGCCGGGGCGCTGGCTGGATGCTGACCTGCCTCTGCTGCGCGTGGTCAGTCAGGACGGCGGTCGCCTGCGCGGCTATCTGCGTGAGGACCAGCTCAATCGCCTCTCAGCCGGAGCATCGGGCCAGTTTATTGCCGACGATCCGGCACGTGCTGCGGTGCCGGTGAAACTGAAAGAGATTGATCCGACGGGCATTACCTTTATCGAACATACCCTGCTGGCCTCTGAATACGGCGGGCCCATCGCGGTCAGACGAGACGAGCAAAAACAGCTGCGTCCGGTTCAGGGCTGGTACGGCGTCAGCCTGGATGTTGCTGCCGACTTAACGCTGCCCGCACAGCCGCTGCGTGGCGTGGTAACGATAGACGGGGAGGCGGAATCGCTGTTTACGGGAGTCTGGCGCCGAATTGCCGCGCTCGGGGTCAGGGAGAGTGGTTTTTAGCGTCAGCCAGGCCCGCTATCATGCCTGAAATAACCGTTATGGATGGCATTTTTATATTTAAATTGCCTTTAGTCATTATTAAATAAGGCTGCGGGATTACTTTATATATCCTGTATCTTGTTTTTAATCTCTTTGTTTTTTCAGTTAATTTTATTTGTTTCGACGTCTGTTGACGAACCGGGGGTTGAATCTATACCTTAATCATCAGACTTATTTATCGATGCTTAACGTCACCAGTATTGCGTCACGACTCTTTTATTCATATCGGATTTACAGGTGACAGGGGAAACCCTGTCGCATTTATCAGTGGGATAAGGAAGATTCATATGAAACGTAGTCTGAAGACATATCTCTGCATGGCAGCAACAGGGCTTTCTCTGTTCTCTGTTTCCCAGGTGGCGCAGGCGACCTGTTCCAGCGAGGCCTATATCGGCTCGGTTTGTTTTACCGCCGCAAGCTATTGTCCGAACGATTATCTGGAGGCTCAGGGACAGATATTGCCCGTCAGTCAATATCAGGCGTTATTCAGCGTTGTCGGTGGCGTTTACGGCGGCGATTCGCGAACGACGTTTGGCATACCGGATCTGCGGGGCAGAAGCCCCGTTGGGCTAGGGCTGGGAACAGGCCTGACCCAAACGGTCACGCCGGGTGAAAAACGCGGAACGGAAACGAATGCCCTGACGCTGGCTCAGATGCCGAACCATAGCCACGCCGCAGCCTTTACGCCCGCCGGTACCACTCCTGGAACGCCCACCGTCGTTAAAGCCGTCGCCAAAGACGGGGTTTCCGCGACGCCCAGTGCCGCCAACAACCAGCTTTCAACGGCGACCGGACCCGCAGCCAAAATTTATGGACCCGCAGCCGGAGCAACTGATACGCAGGTTGACCTGGCGGGCGTAAGCGGTGGCGGCGTGGGGGGCATTAGCGGTGGTACGGTGACGATTGCCGCCGCCGGCGGCTCGCAGCCGTTTGCTATTATTCCACCGCAGGTGGCGTTGAGGGCCTGTATCGCGGTAAACGGTTATTACCCACCTCGCCCATAGCGGTCGGCTGCAACAGCAAACAGATAGCCCTGTCCCTCAGACGGGGCTATTGCCCCCTTACTGATAGGAAAATGTAATGCTCGCCAGGGCGTTGGCGGTTCCTGCGCCGATCCTGTCGGTACGGATATAACGCGCCTGGAACGGGAGCGACAGCGTCTGCGCCGAGGTCGTGGTCTGGATAAAAAATTGATTGAGGGTGCCGTCGGCGGAGCTGTCCGGTCCCATCATCAGCGGGCCGGTGCCGTTGTAAAAGAACTGCACGCCGACGCCGGAAGCGGTGGAATCTCCCGTTAAGGTCACCGTGGAGGTGGTATTTGACGGCGTCGTCTGGTCGGTCATCACCGCATTAACGGCCACCTGCGCATCGCAGGTCAGGCTGATATTGAAGGTGCCCGACGGCGACGTGCTCCCCACAGAGGGTAATGTGTGAATATCGAGGCTGCCCAGATCGACGCTGGCGCTCTGGCTTCCCACCGTACAGCCGCTGGCGGTGACCGTAATCATGGTGGAGTCAATAATGACCTCGGCAGTATTGCTGCCGTAGTCGTTTTCGACCGTCAGGAGTACTGCGTTAAGTGTTCCCGTGTTATACATGCCCGATTTCAGCGCGGTACCGGTCTTTATAAACGTCACCTTGGCCGACCAGCCTAAATCCGTCGCGTACCCGCTGGTACCCTCCGCAGGATAACTTTGCGTAATGCCGGTTTGCAGCGGCATATAGGTTGAGCCGTTATAATCTTTCAGGCCGATAATATAGCCCACGCCGGGGACGTTGGTTTCAAAAACGGTATAGTTCACGCCGTCCACGGTTACCGTCATGCCGCTGGGCCTGGCGTCGCTGCCCGGCTGCAGCGTTCCCTTCCGGCAGGCGGCCATGATTAGACCGCACCAGAACACCCGGTTAACGCTGGCCGTGGCGCTCCAGGTGGAACCGATAATGGTCCCCGGTGTAACCGAGTCCGCCGGGCCGCTGTAGGTCAGCGGCTGCGGGGAGATCGTAATATTGGATACCCAGTCCACGGCGGTCGCGTGGGTGGAGAGAAGTAACCCGGCGATAAACAGGAACAAGCGCATTATTGATACTCCATCGTCCATATCGCCACCGCCGATACGCTACCCGGGGTGACGGGGTCGCCGTTGGCGACCAGCTGTGCATAGAAGGTCATTTCGACGCTCTCCTCTCCTGCCGTGCCGTAGGCCGTGGTCATGGTGTCCACGGGGATCATCGCGCCGTTTTTATCGAGAATATTTACCGCCACGCCGGTTGCGCCGCCGCTCGCTATCTTAAGTCTCTGCTTACCGTCAGCCGAGCCGCGAAAGCGGATTTTCACACCGGCGAACTCGGTTCCGCAGTCTTCAAGCTTGAGCGTGAAAGGCGTTGTGATGTTGCTTACTGACGTTTCGCCGCTGAATTGCTTTGTGCCGATGGCCCCGAGCTGAACCGTTTGCTGTTCTGAATCGGTCGAAAGCACGCAGGTGCTGCCCGTCAGCCTGCCGGTGACGGAAACCAGCACGTCGTAACTCCATGCTGGCAGGCTGAGAGCGGCGAAAAGCAGGGCCACGCGTATCATTACTGGCACAGGACCTCCTGTGAATAAAGGCCCGTACGGGGGTTAAAGCTGGCCGTATCCAGCTGATAGCGGATGGTACAGTTTTTCTCGCTGCCGCTTCCCCACGTCGCCATAAGCTGGCCCTGAAGAGGAAGCCCGGAGACGTAAAGACTGCCGCCATCGCCCACAATGCTGCTGGCCTGGTCATCGGAAAGCGAGACCAGAGTGCCGAAGGGCAGCACGTCCGTGCGACGGCGCACGATGAACATCGCTTTCGCCCCCTGACGCGCGCTGAGGGTGGCGCGCACCAGGGCGCCGTCGGTCGGCGTTTTGTTGACGGTGGTGTTATCCAGTTCCACATCATTTCCGGCGGTAGTGACATCCAGCGCGACCTGGTTGACGCGATAGGGCGTGGCATAGGGGATCACCGCGTAGCCGCGACCGTCGGTTTTAATACCTTTATGGTTAAGGACCGCCACGTTACTGGCGCCCGGGGCTTTGACCAGAATATTGGTATTCCCCAGCGGGGGGCTCAGCGTCAGACCGTCTTCATGCAGCACCGCGCCACCGCTCATGCCGTAGCTAACGTTGCGGGAATCTTCCGCATAGCCGTAGCTAAGGTGGTAATTGCCCCACGGGCCGCCGTACTGCAGTACGGCATCGCCACCGTAGTGTTGCCGCGCGCTGTAGCGCTGGTTGACGCCGTAAAACAGATTCTCCTCGCCGGGCATGTAGCCGCTCACGCCTGCGCTGTGGGTGGTTCCCGTTCTGTCAGAGTGGGTGGTGGTAAAGCGCGTGCGCGTGGCAAGCGCTGGCCTGCCAAACGGTACCGAAATCGACATCGCCAGAAGATTATCTTTCCGGTCATCGTACAGATTGTTGCTGCGCTGGAGGCTCAGGCTAAGAGAGACGTTGCGAAAAGTGGTGTTCCACGCGAACTGCAGGCTCTGGGTTTTTTGGGGCGTGTTCCAGTAGGTTTGCTGATTCCATGAAAGTGACAATGAGCCATATTCGCCCATCGGCTGGGACAGCAGCAGCTGGTTCTTTGCTTTGCGCGCCATATGCAGGTTATAGACGTTTTCGTAGGTGGTCGTCAGCGTGCCATCGTCCCCGATGACGTGTTGAGCCGTGCCGCCCGACATGCCTTTATAGGTCGTGTCGCTGAGGGTGTAGAACCCCTGTGTGGAATAGCGCAATGAGAAGAAATTAAAGCGTGTACCAATATCATTCAGCAGCTTGCTGTAGCGCAGGCGTACCGAATCGCCGGTATACGACTTATCATCTGCCAGCCGACTGCGCGCGTGGGTCACATCGAGGGAATACGCGCCAAAGCGTCCCAGATTTTGCCCCACGCCAAGGGCCAGCCCGCTGTAGCGGGATGAAAACTGTGCCCCGCCATAAAAAGTGAGGCCGTACTTCCAGCCGAAAAACAGCTCGCCCTGCGCGAATGAAGGCGAATCCTGATGGCCGGTGGGGCGATATTGACCGGCCCCGAGCGCGTATTTTATCTGCCCGGGACGCACCAGGTTCGGCACGCTGGCAAAGGGCACCGTGTACTGGGTCTGGCTGCCGTCGTTTTCCTGAATGGTGACTGACAGATCGCCGCCCGATGAGGTGGGGTAGAGATCTTTCAGCACAAATTCCCCCGCCGCCACGCTGGTCTGATAAATAACATTGCCGTTTTGCCGTACGGTCACGGTGGCGTTACTGCGTGCGATACCGCGGACTTCCGGCGCGTAGCCACTCAGGCTGGCAGGCAGCATATTGTCATCGGTTCTCAGGGCGATACCGCGCAAGCCGACGGAATCAAAAACCTGCGAGGAGGTGTAGGTCTCTCCGGCTAACGCCTGGGCACGCAGCGCGGGAATATCCCGCTGCAGCCAGGTTTGCACGTGAGTGAGTTCATGCGTGTTTTTGGTCCAGGTGGTGAAATCACGCAGCCGCCATGCGCCCAGGTTTATCCCGCTGTTGAGGCTGACAAACAGCTGCTGTTCACGCGTGCGCGTTTCGCCACGGTATTCGTTACTGGAACCGTTGATGACATAGTTCAGCCAGGCGGAGCTAATGCCGTACTCCCAGCTGTCCGGGTTGACGTAGCCGCGGGGCAGGTTGTGCATATAGTGTTGCGGTACGCTGAGATTGAGAGTCAGCGTGTTCTGCTCAAAATCAAAGTGGCTGCCGGGAAATGCATCACTCAAAAAAAGGCATGGCCGGGCTGGCGGCAGCGTTTGACCTTTGGCCTGAGTGGCATTGATCCCCAGGGCGCTAATCTGTGAGGCGGTGAAGCAGGGCGCGGTATCACCTTTTGTCTTCTGTGCATCCACGCTGAACGTCACATTCCCGGTGAACGCCCAGTTGCTGTTGATATAGACGTTGATGTTGTACTCACCGGGCGGCAGGGTGCTTCCCGCATTAACCCAGGAGAGATCGGCAACGCTGGCGTTTTCCCCGTTGAGAAACGCGGGATTGAACTGCAAATCGCTCTCAGCGGCAGCGGTGTGTTGCAGGGCATGGCAGATCGCCAGCACACACACGATTTTTACTTTCACGCGTCGAGGCCTTTTTAGTTCCGGGCCAGCACGATGCTGGTGGTGGATGTCCACGCGCCATAGTCATTGATGGTTTGATAGCTAAGGTTGCTGACCTGGCTGAATGATTCCGATAGCGTGACGGAGCTCTTCGGGGGGATCATGACCGGCTCAACGGGTTTGCCATCAATTTTGACGTTGACCGTGGTGAGGTAGTAGGGCGTCGGATTCGCGAGCGTGACCTTGCCTTCGTGAGTTTTCCCGGTGATTTTTTTCCATGCCTCGCCGACATCGTCCCCGATGCCTTCCGGGCGATAGAAGACTTTAATGCGGTTGGCCGAGGCGAACTGCAGGGAATTACCGGATGCATTTAGCTTTTGCTGAGGTATAGCTTTTACCGTCATCCAGTACAGCGTTTCCCGGTCCTGAGGCAGAGATTTACCGTTAAACATGACTTTCACCACGCTTTCGCTCGACGGTTTTAAAACATACAGCGGAGGCGTAATCACAAAATCGTTCGAACCTTTACCATCCGCATTTTCTATCCAGGACTGGATCAGGAACGCGGCGTCGGAATGGGTGTTTCTGACCTGCAGCATCGACTGGGTGGTGTCACCCGTGTAGATCAGTCGTGTTGCGCCCAGTCCCACGCCACCCGCGTATGCCACCGGGGAGCACAGGGAGACAGCAAGGCAAATCCATGTTATTGCGCGCATCTTTCTTTTCCTGACGGCTGATCCAGGCCCGGCCAGGGTTGGCCGGGCCTGATAATTACGAATAGGTAACGGTATAGGTGGCAACGGCGCTGGCATCACCGGCGGTGGCACCGCCCTGCTCAGAGTAGTATTTGGCGCTGAAATTCAGGGTGTTACTGCCACTGCGTAACGCAACGGCGGCGGCGGATTCGTTCAGTTTCACCAGGGTGCCCTGCTCGTCATAGAAACGAATGGCGACATTCTGTGCAGACGCCGTTCCGCCGTTGGAGCCGACGGCGAGGGTGTCTGGATCGCTGCCCGGCGTGCCGGAGAAGGTCACGGCAACGGTTGTCGCGGCAATCGGGTTGGTCGGGGTAGAGCCGGAGGTATCTGCAATTTCGCAGTCCTCAAGTACGATGGAGAACGCCTTTGCCGTGCTGGACTCGCTGCCCGCAGTGGCAAGCGAAGCGGTGCGCACCTGGCCCATATCAACTTCGATATTGGCGCTGCTGGCGCTGATGGCACAGGCCGATGTCACAATGCTGCCGTTAAAATTAATCGTGCCGCCGCTGATCTCTGCCGCCAGGGCTGAACCTGCAGGCAGCAGCGCCGCAATACCTAACGCCAGGAGCATCTTATTATTAATTCGAGCTTTCATTCTCTTAATTCCATGTTTTGTTATGACGATAATTGCTCAGCAACAGGCAGACCTCGCAGGTTAAAAACCCGCAAATCTGTCTTATTCCTGAACTCTGGTTTTCTGAACGCTGAGTTTTTAAAGCGCTAATCCGACAACAGGAACGCTTCTCTATTGTTTCGGCGGTTTTCCCAGGGGGGAGTGCATTGCATTTTGTTCGCTCACTATACTCAGGACGGCGCAGAGGTAATCTGAATTAATCTCACTTTATATAAACCCTCAGCTTTTATGCCTGGTAAAGGCCGATACACTCAGTGTTTTAAGCTGTTAGTTTGCGTAAGGCCTCTATGTGCAGGTTTTTTCGTGGAAGTATAAGTAATTCAGTCGGTTAAGCTTCATTGTTAAGTTCTTTTACTGTGCTCTCAGGCATCTTAATTGCACTTCACAAAAGTTAAGAACGGCGAATATCGAAGGCAGGCGAGGACTGATGATGCGGGCATCGGCTGTTTATCACGCTTCAGTTAACCCAGAGGAAGGCGAGAGAAAAATCAGAATTTTCGTTAAAGGCAAAGATATACAGCGCTTAATTTATCAGTAACATTAAACTTCAGTGTGGCGAGGGATCCGCTCCAGTTCACTCACATATTTGTGACAAGGTTTAACCAGGGATTTTAGCAGACCCATGCATAAGCATTATATCATCAACGGGAGTGTTGAATTTCACCCTGCGGCCGGTACGTTACGCGATCTCAATCATCCGGATAGCGTGGTGGTATTAAATTCTCCCGCGGGACGCTGCCTGTTGCTGTTAATCGAACGGGCCGGAAGCATTGTCACGCAGCAAGAGTTTCTGGAATCGGTCTGGCTACAGCGCGGGATGCTGGTGTCGTCCAATACCTATTACCAGAACATCTCGATCCTCAGGAAGGGCCTGAAAAAAATCGGTTTCGATACCGATCCGATTGTCACCATTCCACGCATTGGCTTAACGCTGTCCAGCGAGACGCAGATCGCCATAAAAGAGGTGCCGCTTCCGCCGGACGCTGAAGGCGTACCTGCCGTAGACGCACAATCGCTCCCGAAACCTGATGATGCACGTACCGCACGTTTATCAACACGTCCGCTGTGGCTGGCGATCCTGCTCGTGCTGGTGGGTATAAGCCTCATTCGTTACGGCGATGCGCGGGACAATCACTTTATTGATGATTATCGTTTTGTGGCCCAGTCGGCAGGATGTCGTATTTATCTGGAGAACGATGTTCAGACCCAGAGCGAACGTGAGAGTGCGCTGGCCTACGTGGGAAAGTTCACAGAGAGCTGCGGCAGTTATCCCTGGGTTTATATCGCAAGGTATTCCATGCTGCCGCGCACGTCCGTTATCCGCTGTGACAGACCGATGGTGGAAACTAACCGCTGCATTTCTGACTATTTTATCGAGGAAAGCTGGCATGGTGCGTGACCGTCAGGCGCTTTACCTTCTCTGCCTTGGCCTGGTGTCGGTTGCCATCCTGGCGGGGTATTACTACTGGCATCGTTATTATGTTCAGCCCTTCTCCTGTCGGGCAAACCTGATCCAGCATCATCCCGATGAAACCCTGTCCCTGTGGCTGAATTATACCTTCGACGGGAAGAGCGGGACGCTCAGTATGAACGGACGCCTGCAGAGCGATGCGGACAAAACGATCAATCGGAAAATAACCTTTCGGATAGAGCGTAAGGACCATGTTTATTTTCTGACAGCGGTGCGGAATATCAAATTCCCGGATGACAATGTTGCGGATAGCTGGCTGGAGAAATATGAGCCAGAGTTTTTCATTTACCCGGAAAAGAGCATTGATATGCGGATTACTGAACAGCAGAACGGAAATTATCTCTTTGTATTAGGGACATTGCCGACCTATCTGTGTCGTAGTGCCAATCAAACGTGATTTATTGAGGGGGCAATCTTTTGGCTGTGCGCAATAACGGCTTTTGATGGACGTACTTCTATAAATGCGTATGATTATCATTTTCGTAGATGAAAGGGATATATCATGCACAGACTCTTTAGCGTATTCCCCGTTGCTCTGACGCTACTGTTTTCCGCCACGACGTGGGCAAATGATACTAAAGCCCCTGCGCCGCTGATCACCGTCGTTACCGAAGGGACGGGGCCGGACGTGATTCTAATTCCCGGCCTTGCCTCGTCGCGCAGCGTCTGGGATGGCCTCTCGACTCAGCTATCCTCCGGTTACACGCTGCATAAAGTGCAGCTCGCCGGCTTCGCCGGGCAGGCTCCCGCCACCCGGGATAACGGCGAGTTTGTTGGCCCTGTCGCGCAGGCCATCGCTGACTATATTCGCCAGAACGCGCTTTCTCACCCGGCCATTATCGGCCATTCTCTGGGCGGTGAAGTGGCCCTGCTTATCGCGGCGCAGCACCCGGAGTTACCCGGTCGCGTGGCGGTCATCGATGCGTTGCCTTTCTTTAGCCTGATGTTTAATCCGCAGGCAACAAAAGCGTCGGTTACCCCTCAGGCAAATCAGTTCCGCCAGATGCTGCTCACCGCCAGCGAAGCCGACTTTGCTCGCCAGCAGCAGCAGGCGATGGCCCGGCTGATTAAAACAGATGCCGCACGTGAGCAGCTGGTCAACGCCAGCCTGACCTCCGACCGGCAGACCCTTGCCGACGCCACCTATGACATTATGACCCTCGACTTACGCCCGCAGCTGCCGCATATCCGCGTCCCGGTCACTGTCCTCTACGCCTGGGACCCGCTCTATGGTATTCCGGCGGCGCAAAGCGACACGCTTTATACCCAGGCCTACTCCGCGCTTAAGGGCGTAAAACTGACGCGCGTTGATAACAGCTTTCACTTTGTGATGTATGACCAGCCTGCGGAATTTACGCGGCAGGTGAAGGCGTTTTTGCGGGAGTAGGGGCTCTGGCAGTAAACAAGCTGGAACCTCTTCCAGCTTGTTTACTGCCAGATAATACAGCTTCCCACGAGGGACTCATAATAAGAACCGAATTCAGGCGAACTAATATCATTATGCTATGCACCTGTAAGAATATTTTTTCATCTAATGCTGATTAAGGTATTTGCATGCTTTTAAAACAAACAGCCATTCTCTGCATCTCACCTTTACTTATGAGAGCGCCGCTTATCATATCAATGTTATTTTTTAACATGAAGTTAATCAGGTCTGGTTGGCAAAATTTAACTTCCCATGCTTTTGTTATTGCCAGGTTTTGCAGTTTGGCGGTTTTATCATGTGCAGCATTTGGCACACTCAAAAGATTCTTTTCAGAGGTGTCAAAATCCATTCTATACGCATTTAATGGTTTTTCAGTCGTTTGATATGCTTTTATATATTTTATTGCCCCTTTTTCCGATGTTGCTGATACGTTTTTACCATATTCATCTAAACTGCGGCTGATGTTATCAGCCCACGCAATGGGTTGTGTGGAAAGTGTGAATAGCAATGCTAATGCAAATTTATTAATTTTCATTGTAGACTCTCTAAAATGTTAGTGTTTTCGCCTCTTCTTCAACCATCATAGCGGGAAAGCGTTTCCGTCAAATGTAAACCTGAAATTAAAAATCCTGAGTCCGGTCGAATACCGAACTCAGGCTATTTAATCCAGACCGACCATACCCTGTCAGATGGCGATGTTAGTCAATTATTTTGCCATTGCCTTCATCGTTTCGAGATCGGATAGCGAGGTAAATTCACAGCTCAATAATGTTTGTCCCGGGAGCCCTTGTGCTTCACGTGCTGTAATCGCTACACGGCCCATTTCCGGCGAAGGCTGCTCGGCATCGGGAAGGACACGGATATAGCTTTTGGTTGCTACAATCATCGGATTGGGTGCTTCAGGTGTCAGATTATAGGTTTTTGCTAACTCATCGGCTTTCTGCCCTTCAATCAGAACGCCATACGTCGTGCCTGCAAGAACAAAAGACTTCGCGCTAAATCCGTCTTTCTCAACCGCTTCTGTCATTGGATACACGGCCATCATACCGACCATCTGGTATTTAGACATTTTCTCCGCTTCATCGTAAAGCGCGCTGGCATTTTTAGTGGTGTAGGCCGGTTTGCATAATGCCGCGTCAAAGAAAGGGTTATTATCCGCGGCCATTGCAGAGGTACTGGAAAACAGGGCCGTCGAGATCATCAGTGCAGGGAGTGCAGTATAGCGAACAATATTTAACAGCATCTTACGTCCTTTAAGTTAAATTAAAAATATCCAGGCGTTGAATAAAAGATCCGTTATCGGGCGAGCCAGGTTTTAATCTGGTTTGGCGATGCTTGCGCGATAAGTTGTCATCGGATTCAACAAGATAAATAATTAACATAATAAATGCAATTGTCAGTATCCCTGCAAAATGAAGCATATTAGGCGGTCAATCTGTCGACCTCTTCCATCCTTCGCGGTTTTCCTTCTTCCATGCTTCAGTCCTGGTACGGCGGACTTCTCCCTTTATTGACGGACGTTTGCATTGGGTTAAATAGTTTTGCGGGGACTGTTCCAGTTTAGTAACATCCTTTTCCAGCGCAGCCAGAACCGCTTGTCGCCTGCCACCGGTAACGGTATCTTTTCCGCGCACCTGCAAAATCGGGTGTCGGGATTGGAACCCTGAAATAACCTTATCGGCGGCATATGACGCGCTCGCGTCTTTTTTATGTCGTACGTTCGGCTACACCTCAATGGTGGGCTGGACGGGGGCACCGTAAGGTGCGCCGGTTCCCGATAAGGCCGGTAGTTCCAACCCCGTTCAGTCCACCACCCAAGAGATTGGAACCTCAGGTGGTGGTTTAAAAACTACTTATCGGAGGCTGCCATCATGGCTACGATCCCCACCCAGACACACCCGCTGCTTACCGTTCCCTTTAACGCCAGCATGGACTTTACTGTCCTGGCCGACTACTGCGAACACTTCGCGCAAACGCTCACTGAAGACGACGATCCTACGCTGAAAATGGCGCTCTGCGGCAGACTTAACGCCTGCCTGACGCTGTTACAGCCAGGGCTGCTCGACCCCATCCCGACCCATCTTATTGAAAGCCTGACCGTTGACGCCGTACCTGCCGCTCACCCGCGTTTCGAACCTGAATGTACGCAGCTTTGCGGCTACTGCCTCGCCCTGACAGAAACCCTTGCCGGGCAGGGGTTGGCCTCTGAAACAGAGAAACAGCTGGGCTGGTTGCTGTACGAGTTAACCAACCTTTTCGCGGCGGAGATGAAAGCCCCGCGCTGGCTGCGTACGGCTGAGGGATTGAGACTTCTGTAAGGAAGGATTGCCGCCTGCGGCGAATAATCGAACGGAGTTCGATGGAGAGTCCGTATCCTGAAAAGCAAAAAACCAGCCCTAAGGCTGGTTTTTCTGGAATAAGTGGTGCCCGGACTCGGACTAACGCCGTCAGGCGTTGAACAACGCGCTTGTCGCGTTGGCCCCGAAGGGGTGAGCCGCCTGCGGCGAATAATCGAACGGAGTTCGATGGAGAGTCCGGCTCCCCAAATGCAAAAAACCAGCCGTTAGGCTGGTTTCTTTAAATTAGTGGTGCCCGGACTCGGAATCGAACCAAGGACACGGGGATTTTCAATCCCCTGCTCTACCGACTGAGCTATCCGGGCAACGGGCCGCATTAAACCCGATTCGGCCCACCGCGTCAACGAAATTTATTGATTTTGCAGCGGACTGAGCATTCTGTCACCGTTTTGCATAAATAGCCGCCCGTCAGGCGAACCATGCGGTCCAGAGGGCTGAAATTGGCATGGCGATAACCAGCGCCGGGAGCATATTGGCGACGGCAAACATCTTGATGCCGCAGATTCGCAGACCGGTCGCTAACAGCAGCAGGCCGCCGACGGCGGTAAAGTCGGCCATCATCGTGGGCGTGGTCAGCGGCATTATCAGCGAGGCGCTGGCGGCCAGGCTGAGCTGGATGACCAGCATTGGCACACAGATTGCGGCCACGCCGATGCCGAGGCTGGCGGCGAAGATGGTGGCGGTAAAGAAATCGAGAAAGGCTTTGGCGATCAAGATAGAAGAGTCGCCGGTCATCCCTTCACGCATCGCGCCGAAGATCCCGGTGCCGCTGGCGCAGAAGAGGATAATAATAGCCACAAAGCTCTGAATAACGGACTCCTGGGCGTCGCTCTCGCTGCGGCCAAACAGCTTGCCCGCGCGACTGACCAGGCCATTAATCCCTTTCTCCACGCAGCAGATTTCCCCCAGCAGAGTGCCGAGCAGAGTCGCCAGCACCATCACCGGCAGGTTGGCACATTTGACGATCAGCAGAATACCAATGCCGAGAGACGCGAGGCCGAAGATAGAGGTCATGGCGACGCGGATACGCTCCGGCAATCGGTGGCTAAGCAGTGCGCCCAGCACGCCGCCCAGCAAGACGGCCCCGGCATTGATAAAAGGTCCTGTAACCAAAATAAGCTCCTGAACGCGAAAGCGAAATTGCCTCTATTATTACGCATGTCATTATATGCGTGCTTCTTTTTTTGCACAGGGTAGGGACGTCCTTTGCGCCTTGCGCCACCCGGTGAAAACTGCCATGATTGCGCGAATTTTCTCCCGCCTGCTACGGAGGCTCCGATGACACGATTATCATCCGCCTGTCCTCGCCAGATACTGCGAAGGCCTTCCCGTACTTTCTCAATGCCGACTATGCTCATCATGCGGTGAGGTTAACGGACGCTCACTGCAGGACAACAGTAAGATCGGACATGCTCTGCTTTTACTGATGTCTGGCGGTCGGAGCGGGTAACCCCTCAGACCCCGGTTTTAATTTGGTTGGGCAATAACTTGTCCAGGGCCTTTTACACTCCCTGAAACGGGTACGGGTGCTTATGAAATCAATGAAAATTGCCGCCAGCGGTGCGCTGGTCTCCTCGCTGTCCACCCATCGCGAAGTGGTTGCGCTGGACGGTACGGATTTTACCGACGTCGCGGCAGTCGTCATTACGGCGGCCGACAGCCGCAGCGGCATTCTGGCGCTGCTGACGCGTACCGGCTTTAATCTGCCGGTGTTTCTGTGGTCGCAGGACGCCGTGGAGCTGCCTGCGGGAGTGGTCAGCGTGATCGACGGCAAAGACCAGGCGTGGCTGGAGCTGGAAACGGCGGCCTGCCGCTATGAAGAAGAACTGCTGCCGCCGTTTTTCAATACGCTCAGCCAGTATGTGGCGATGGATAACAGCACCTTTGCCTGCCCGGGCCACCAGCACGGCGAGTTCTTTAAAAAGCACCCGGCGGGACGCCAGTTCTTTGAGTTCTTCGGCGAGAACCTGTTCCGCGCCGATATGTGCAACGCCGACGTGAAGCTCGGGGATCTGCTGATCCACGAAGGCTCGGCCAAGCACGCGCAGAAATTTGCCGCCAGGGTCTTCCACGCGGATAAAACCTACTTTGTGCTGAACGGCACCTCGGCGGCCAACAAGGTCGTTACCAATGCGCTGCTGACCCGCGACGATCTGGTGCTGTTTGACCGCAATAACCATAAATCTAACCATCACGGGGCGCTGATCCAGGCCGGTGCGACGCCGATTTATCTGGAAGCCTCGCGCAACCCGTTTGGCTTTATTGGCGGCATTGACGAGCACTGCTTTGACGAGCGCTATCTGCGCGAGCTGATCCGCGAAGTCGCGCCGGAAAAAGCCGATTTGCCACGGCCGTTCCGCCTGGCGGTGATCCAGCTCGGCACCTACGACGGTACTATCTACAACGCCCGTCAGGTGGTGGATAAGATCGGCGCGCTCTGCGACTACATCCTCTTTGACTCGGCGTGGGTTGGCTATGAGCAGTTTATCCCGATGATGGCCGACTGCTCGCCGCTGCTGCTGGATCTTAACGCTAACGATCCAGGGATTTTTGTTACCCAGTCGGTGCACAAGCAGCAGGCCGGGTTCTCGCAGACGTCGCAGATCCACAAGAAAGATAACCACCTTCGCGGTCAGGCGCGCTTTTGTCCCCATAAGCGCCTGAATAACGCCTTTATGCTCCATGCCTCGACCAGCCCGTTCTATCCGCTGTTTGCCGCGCTGGACGTTAACGCCAAAATTCACGAAGGCGAGAGCGGGCGTCGGCTGTGGGCCGAGTGCGTGGCGATGGGGATCGAAGCCCGCAAGGCGATCGTTGCCAACTGTAAGATGATCCAGCCCTTTATCCCGCCGGAGATCGACGGACGCCCGTGGCAGGATCATCCCACCGACCTGATCGCCCGCGAGCGACGCTTCTTTAGCTTTGAACCGGGTGCCCGCTGGCACGGCTTTGAGGGCTACGCGCAGGATCAGTATTTTGTCGATCCCTGCAAGCTGTTGCTGACCACGCCAGGCATTGATGCACAGACCGGCGAGTACACCGACTTTGGGATCCCGGCGACTATTCTGGCCCACTATCTGCGTGAAAACGGCATCGTGCCGGAGAAGTGCGATCTGAACTCGATCCTCTTCCTGCTGACCCCAGCGGAAAACCCGGAGAAGATGGCGCAGCTGGTGGCGATGCTCGGCCAGTTCGAGCAGCATATCGAAGACGACACGCCGCTGGCCGACGTCCTGCCGACCATCTTCAACAAATACCCGGTGCGCTATCGCGACTATACGCTGCGCGAGCTGTGCCAGGAGATGCACGATCTCTACGTCAGCTTTGATGTGAAAGATCTGCAAAAAGAGATGTTCCGCAAGGAGAGCATGCCTGCGGTAGCGATGAACCCGCAGGATGCCAACCGGGAGTTTATTCGCGGCAATGTCGACCTGGTGCGGATCAGCGAAGCGGAAGGGCGTATTGCCGCCGAGGGCGCGCTGCCTTATCCACCGGGCGTGCTCTGCGTGGTACCGGGTGAAATCTGGGGCGGCGCGGTGCAGCGCTACTTCCTGGCGCTGGAAGAGGGCGTCAACCTGCTGCCGGGCTTCTCGCCGGAGCTGCAGGGCGTCTATAGCGAGACGGATGCGGACGGCATTAAGCGCCTGTACGGGAACGTACTGAAAGCCTGAAAAAAAGGCCCTCGCTGAGGGCCTTATTCTTACTGACGGCGATAGTTCTTCTGCGCCGTATTCACCTTGTACAGATAGCGCCGCGACTCCGCCGACGGATGGCGTGAGGTCAGGGTCTGGTACACATCCCCCGGCGTCATGGTGTTGATGATGTTCGCCGCCTGCACTTTATCCGCAGAGAACACCCGCAGCACGCTGCCCGCGCCGCCGTTATAGGCGGTGATCGTCGCATAGCGCCGTGAGGTCGGGTTGCTGATCCCGCCGAGATACACATTGCTGAGCATCGCCAGGTAGGCGGTGCCGGTATCAATATTGCTCTGCGGATCGAACAGATAGCTGCGGTCCGGCACGCCGGATTTCCCCTGGGAGCGGAAGACGTCTTTACCGGCGGTATGCTGCACCACCTGCATCAGACCCAGCGCGTCGGAACGGCTGACCGCATAGGGGTTAAACGAGGACTCGGTCTGCATAATCGCCAGGATTAGCGCCTCGTCGACGCCATACTTATTCGACGCCTGACGGATCATGCCCAGATATTTATGCGCACGCTTGTCGAGGTGGTTCGGCACCAGGTTAATGGTGACGCTGTAGATAATACGCAGGCCGTTATTGCGGCTTTTCAGCCGGTTCTGCAGCAGGTAGTCGGCAAAGTTCGAGGCGCGACCCTCCCAGCGGATGGTCTGGCCGGTATTGTCGAGCACCTGGCCGTAGAGGAACGGCTCTTTGGAGACCTGAATGTCGTCGACGTCGGAGTAGAGGTCAACGGCGCTGGGGTCATCGCCCATCAGCAGGGTTTTAATAATCGCCTTACGCAGCCGCGCAGCCGGTTCGGTTCCGGCGATGGTTTCGATGGTGATGGTACCGGCATCGAAGTTGATATGGCTGCGGGTCTGGTACTGATCGGTATACTTTACGTAGTCCTTCGGACCCGCAATCAGCACCTCGTTCAGACCCCAGATATTTTCAATGTTATGGGCAAACTGCCCCATCAGAATGTCAAAACCGTTGGTGTCTTTGATCCAGGCTTCGTTATAGCTATCGCCTTTATTCGTCGAACTGGAACAGGAAACGAGCAACGGCGCGACAAAAGCCAGCGCGATCAGTTTTTTCATCATTCCGGGAGTATGCCTGCTGTTGGGTGGCAATAAGGCCCAGGGGCCTTACTGTTGTTCCGGCGGCGTGTAGCCTTCGATATGCACGTCTTTGCCTTCAAACAGGAAGTTAGTCATCTCCTGCTCCAGCAGTTTGCGGTGCTCCGGGTTCATCATGTTGAGTTTCTTTTCGTTAATCAGCATGGTCTGCTTTTTCTGCCACTGGCCCCAGGCTTCTTTCGAAATCTCGTTAAAAATGCGTTTGCCCAGCTCGCCCGGATAGAGCTGGAAATCCTGGCCTTCGGCGTCGCGCTGCAGGAAAGTACAAAAAATGGTTCTGCTCATAAATAATCCTCTTTGTCGGCGGGTGCGTTATGCCAGTGCGCCAGCGCGTAACTGCTTTAACAGGCGCTCTACGGGCGCTGCCAGTCCTACTGACGGCGGTTGGGCTAAGTTATACCAGAGTGCGCCGCCTTCATCCATGCATGATCCCGCCGTGGACACGTTAAGCCACATTGGGACGATATCCAGATGGAAATGGCTGAAAGTATGACGAAAAGCGGTCATCTGGGTAAGGCCGTCAGCCGGAATGCTGCGGGAAGCGAGCCAGTCGCGCAAGGCGGCTTCGTCCGTAAACTGTGGAAAGCAGAATAATCCGCCCCACAGGCCGCTCGGCGGGCGCTGGGCGAGAAACACCTCGTCGCCATTCTGCATTAACAGGAAATAGCCGGTGCGTTCAGGCAGAGTCTGCTTCGGTTTTTTCCCCGGATACTGCGCCCAGGAATGGCTGGCATACGCCACGCAGCCCTGGTTCAGCGGGCAAAGCTCGCACTTTGGCTTCGAGCGGGTACAGACTATCGCCCCGAGATCCATCATCGCCTGGTTAAAGCGCTCCACGCCTTTCGCAGGCGTCACGTCGCTGCTGATATCCCACAGGCGCTTTTCCACTTCTTTCTTGCCCGGCCAGCCGCCGACCGCGTAGCAGCGGGCCAGCACGCGTTTCACGTTGCCGTCGAGGATCGGGAAATGCTTGCCTAACGACAGCGACAGAACGGCACCGGCGGTAGAACGCCCGACGCCGGGCAGGTCGGCCACTTCCTCAAAGGTTTGCGGGAAAACGCCCTTATGCAGGGTCGCAACCTGCTGCGCCGCTTTGTGCAGATTACGGGCGCGGGCGTAGTAGCCCAGGCCGGTCCACAGATGCAGCACCTCATCCAGCGGGGCATTGGCCAGATCGGTGACCGTCGGGAAGCGTTCCATAAAGCGCTGAAAATAGGGAATCACCGTCGCAACCTGAGTTTGTTGCAACATGACTTCGGAGAGCCATACTTTGTAGGGCGTCTTATCAATTTGCCAGGGCAGCGTTTTGCGCCCGTATTTGTCGTACCAGTCCAGAACCTGGGCTGAAAATTGCGCCGCTTGCATGGTTATCGAATTCACTAAATCAGGGAGAGTGATTCCAGCACAGCGGCGGCAGGCTGTAAACCCTTGCATCCGGCAACTATCTTTGGATAATGCCCGTTTCCCGACCATTCTTACTGGCAGACTATTTTTATGAGCAACGATGTCATTTCACCGGAATTTGATGAAAACGGCCGCCCGCTTCGCCGTATTCGCAGTTTTGTCCGCCGTCAGGGTCGCCTGACCAAAGGGCAGCAGCACGCGCTGGATCATTTCTGGCCGGTGATGGGCGTCGAGTTCAGCGAAGCGCCGCTGGATCTGCCGACCCTGTTTGGCCGTGAAGCGCCGACGACGCTGGAGATCGGTTTCGGCATGGGTGCATCCCTGGTGACCATGGCCCAGGCGCGTCCGGAGCAGAACTTCCTCGGGATTGAAGTGCACTCCCCGGGTGTCGGTGCCTGCCTCTCTTCCGCCGATGAAGCCGGAATTACCAACCTGCGCGTGATGTGCCACGACGCGGTGGAAGTGCTGCATAAGATGATCCCCGATCACTCCCTGACCATGGTGCAGCTCTTTTTCCCGGACCCGTGGCACAAAGCGCGCCACAATAAACGCCGTATCGTACAGCCGCCGTTTGCTGAACTGATTAAGAGCAAGCTGAAGCTCGGCGGCGTTTTCCATATGGCGACCGACTGGGAGCCTTATGCGCAGCATATGCTCGACGTGATGTCATCAATGGAAGGGTATACTAATCTGTCCCCGGACAACGATTATGTACCGCGTCCGGAATCACGTCCGGTGACAAAATTTGAACAGCGTGGCCATCGTCTTGGCCACGGCGTATGGGACTTAATGTTCGAGAGGGTGAAATAATGGCAATTAACCGTAGCCGTCGTCTGCGTAAAAAAATGCATATCGACGAATTCCAGGAGTTAGGTTTTTCCGTTGCCTGGCGTTTTGCGGAAGGCACGTCTGAAGAGACCATCGATTCCACGGTGAATGACCTGATCAATGAAGTGATTGAGCCGAACAAACTGGCGTTTGATGGCAGCGGCTATCTGGCGTGGGAAGGGCTGATTTGCATGCAGGAAATCGGCAAGTGTACCGAAGAGCATCAGGCTCTGGTGCGCAAATGGCTGGAAGATCGCAAGCTGTCCGATGTGCGCACCAGCGAACTTTTTGACGTCTGGTGGGACTAACAGAACATAGGGGCCAGCATTTGCTGGCCCGTTTTGTCTTAAGGGAGTTTTTCTATGATGCGCAAAGCGCTACTGGCTGTAGCCCTCTCCGTTTCCGCGTTTGCCGCTCAGGCCGACTACCAGTGCAGCGTCACCCCGCGTGACGATGTGGTCATTAGCCCGCAGACCGTTCAGGTTAACGGCGAGAACGGCAATCTGGTGATGACGCCGGATGGCAACGTCATGTTTAACGGTCAGCAGAAAAATCTCACCGCCGCCCAGCGTGAGCAGGCCAAAGATTATCAGGCCGATCTACGCAGCGCCCTGCCATGGATCGATAACGGCGCGCGGGAGCGGGTGGAAAAAGGCCGCGTGGCGCTGGATAAAATCATCGCCAAAGAGGCCGGGGAGAGCAGCAAAATGCGCACCCGCCTTGTGACCCTCGACGGCCAGCTCAAAGAGCAGATGAACCGCATTATTGAACGTCGCAGCGACGGTCTGACCTTCCACTATAAGGCTATCGATCAGGTGCGTGCCGACGGTCAGCAACTGGTGAACCGGGCGATGGGCGGCATCCTGCAGGACAGTATTAATGAGATGGGCGCCAAAGCGGTACTGAAAAGCGGCGGCAATCCGCTGGAGAGCGTGCTCGGCAATCTCGGCGGCCTGCAGACCGCCGTTCAGAACGAATGGAAAAACCAGGAAGCGGATTTCCGTCAGTTTGGTAAAGATGTTTGCCAGCGGGTCACCTCCCTTGAGTCCAGCCGCAAGGCTCTGGTAGAGACGCTGAAGTAAGACTTTAGCCCTCTTCCGACGGGGAGAGGGCATCCTCACGATTTTCGTCCCCCGATACTTTTTTTCTCCCGCTGTACTGCGATAATTACTGCATAGGCTGATGCAGAGCCTGAGCAGAGGAACAGATTATGGAATACGAATTTCTGCGTGACGTCACCGGTATCGTCAAGGTGCGCATGTCGATGGGCCACGAGGTGGTCGGGCACTGGTTCAATGAAGAAGTGAAAGAGAATCTTGCCCTGCTGGATGAAGTGGAGCAGGCGGCGCAGACGGTCAAAGGCAGCGAACGCCAGTGGCAGCGTGCCGGGCATGAGTACACGCTGTGGTTAGATGGCGAAGAGGTGATGATCCGCGCCAATCAGCTGGAGTTCTCCGGCGAAGAGATGGAAGAGGGGATGAACTACTACGACGAAGAGAGTCTCTCTTTCTGCGGTCTGGAAGACTTTCTTGCCGTGGTAAAGGCGTATCGCGATTTCCTCCAGAACCGTTAGTCCCTCCGGCAGCGCTGCGGCGCTGCCTTCCCTCTTTTTGATTATATTCACTCAATAAATCATTCCTTAACGCACTGTTAACTTTTTAAACTGCGATCTAACACATGTTTTTCTGATTATTGATTTAATACAATCAGTCATGATTAAATAAAATCAAATTCTGAGGGCGACATGCAAATCAAAGCGACGATAGAAAAAATTCCGGGTGGGATGATGGTAGTCCCGCTGGTGCTGGGGGCGATAATCAACACCTTTGCGCCAGATGCGCTGCAGGTCGGCGGTTTCACCACGGCACTGTTCAAAAACGGTGCCGCGCCGTTGATCGGGGCTTTCCTGCTCTGTATGGGCGCCGGGATCCATATTAAAGCCGCGCCGAAATCACTGATGATCGGCGGCGGGATCACCTTTACCAAGTTTGTCGTGGCGGTGGCGCTGGGCTTCGGCGTTGAGCGGCTGTTTGGTGCTGAGGGGATCTGGGGACTCTCTTCCGTCGCCATTATTGCCGCCATGAGCAATACCAACGGCGGGCTGTATGCCGCGCTGGCCGGTGAATTCGGCAGCGAGAATGAAGTGGGCGCCACGCCGCTGATGTCCCTCAGCGACGGGCCGATCCTGACCATGATCGCGCTGGGCGCGGCCGGAATGGCCAATATCCCGGTGATGTCGATTGTGGTGGTGCTGATCCCGATGCTGATCGGCATGCTGCTCGGTAACCTCGATCCGAAAATGCGCGAGTTCCTGACCAAAGGCGGTCCGCTGCTGATCCCGTTCTTCGCCTTTGCGCTGGGGGCATCCATTGACCTGGCGATGCTGCTGAAAGGCGGACTGGCAGGGATCCTGCTGGGCGTCATCACGACCTTTGTCGGTGGCTTCTTCAATATCAAAGCCGACCGTTTACTGGGCGGAACCGGTATCGCTGGGGCGGCCGCTTCCAGCACGGCGGGCAATGCCGTTGCGACGCCGATGGCGATAGCCCAGGCGGATCCGGCGCTCGGTCAGATCGTTGCCGTGGCCACGCCGCTGGTGGCAACCTCGGTGATTGTGACGGCCATCCTGACGCCGGTGCTGACATCCTGGGTCGCCAAACGTAACCAGCAGCGTTTAGCTACCGCAACAGGGGAGAAAACATCATGAAAATGATTGTGATAGCGGATGATTTTACCGGCGCCAATGATACGGGCGTGCAGCTGGCGAAAAAGGGTGCGCGCACCGAGGTGATGCTAAATGAGCAGCTTTCGCCGCGACGCACCGATGTGCTGGTGGTGAATACCGAAAGCCGGGCGCTGACGCCGGAGCAGGCGGGCGAGAAGGTCAGAAAAGCGGCCGCTCCCTGGTTTGATGGTCAGCAGGAAGCCCCGATTATCTACAAAAAAATCGACTCGACCTTCCGGGGTAACGTCGGGGCGGAAGTGGCTGCGGCCATGGCTGCCAGCGGTGCGCAGCTGGCGATCGTCGCGGCGGCTATTCCCGCCGCTGGACGGGTCACGGTTAACGGCCAGTGCCTGGTACACGGCGTACCGCTGGTGGAAACCGAGTTCGCCACCGACCCGAAAACGCCGATTGTCTCCTCCCATATTAAAACGCTGATTGGCCTGCAGACGACGCTTCCGGTTAGCGAGCTGGGACTGGCGCAGGTGCGAAGCGGCACCTTGCTGGCCGAACTGCAGCGGTTAAGCCAGTCGGCGCCGGGCATTGTGGTCGTCGATGCCGAAAACGACGGTGACCTGGCGCTGCTGGCGCAGGCCATTGCCGCGCTGACCTGCCGCTACGTGCTGGTGGGGGCTGCGGGCCTGGCCAACGCGCTGCCCGCCAGCAGCTACCTTGCTCCGGAGCAGAAACTGCCGGTGCTGGTGGTGGCGGGTTCCATGAGCGAAGCCACCCGTCAGCAGATCGTTTTTGCCGCCGGGGAGAAATCGCTGGGGATTGTCGATATTGACGTCGCCGCGCTGCTGCTGCCCGACAGCGAGACGGCGATGGCGGAGATTACCCGCCAGGCCACCGCCGTGCTTAACGACCGCCAGCACTGCGTACTGCGGACCTGCCGCGATGCGGATGCCCGGAATATGATCGATGCGCTCTGCGAGCAGCATCAGCTGACGCGCCAGCAGCTGGGAGAGCGTATCAGCGCCACCCTCGGCGAGATCACGCTGACCATTATCAGCCAGTCGCAAATCGGCGGTCTGTTCCTGACCGGCGGCGATATCGCTATTGCCGTCGCCCGCGCGCTGAAGGCGGAAGGCTACCGTATCAACAGTGAAGTGGTGCCCTGCGTTCCGTGCGGCACCTTTGTAAACAGCGAAATTGACGATCTGCCGGTGATCACCAAGGCCGGTGGATTTGGTGGTGAGACCACCCTGCGAGATGCACTTTATTTTATTGAGGAGATGTACAGTGGCAAATAAGACGATTGCGGTGACGATGGGCGATCCTGCGGGGATCGGCCCGGAAATCATTATTAAGGCGCTGGCGGAGGGCGAGCTATCCGGCGTGCCCGCCGTCGTGGTCGGCTGCCTGCAGACGTTACAGCGCATTCAGGCGCTGGGCGTTACGCCGCCCGTCGAATTTCACGTGATTGAACAAGTTTCGCAGGCACGCTTCGCGCCGGGGATCATCAACGTGTTTGATGAACCGCTGGAGAACCCTAACGCGCTGGCACCGGGGAAAGTGCAGGCTCAGGCTGGGGATCTGGCTTACCGTTGCGTGAAGCGTGCCACCGAAATGGCCATGGCGGGTGAAGTCCATGCCATCGCTACCGCGCCGCTGAACAAAGAGGCGCTACATCTGGCCGGACATATGTACCCCGGCCACACCGAGCTGCTGGCGAAGTTAACCGACAGCAAAGACTTCGCCATGGTGCTGTATACCGATAAGCTGAAGGTCATCCACGTTTCCACCCATATCGCCCTGCGCAAATTCCTCGATACGCTTAACGGTGAACGGATCAAAACCGTGGTCAATATTGCCGACACTTTCCTTAAGCGCGTGGGCTTTGATCAACCGCGGATCGCGGTGGCGGGCGTCAACCCGCACGCCGGGGAAAACGGCCTGTTTGGCGATGAAGAGATTAAGATTGTCAGCCCGGCCATCGCGGAGATCAAACAGCAGGGGATCGATGTCTACGGCCCTTGTCCGCCGGATACCGTTTTCCTGCAGGCTTACGAAGGTCAGTACGATATGGTCGTGGCGATGTACCACGATCAGGGGCATATTCCGCTGAAGCTGCTGGGCTTCTATGACGGGGTCAATATCACCGCCGGCCTGCCGTTTATCCGCACCTCGGCGGACCACGGAACGGCGTTTGATATTGCCTGGACAGGTAAGGCGAAGTCTGAGAGCATGGCGATTTCCATCCAACTCGCGATGCAACTGGCATAAGCTAAGGGCCTATGAAGGGACAAAGCCGTCTCGATCAGATTATGGACTATCTGAAAAGCCATAATCTGGTCACTGTTGATCAACTGGTGGCGGCGATCGAAGCATCGCCCGCCACGATCCGCCGGGATCTGATCAAGCTCGATCGGGAAGGGGTGATTAGCCGTACTCACGGTGGCGTTACCCTTAACCGCTTTATTCCGGCGCAGCCCACCACCCAGGAGAAATCCCAGCGTAATCTGGCCGAGAAACAGGCGATTGCCCGTCAGGCGGCAAGCCTGGTCAAAGCCGGAGACGCGGTCGTGCTGGATGCCGGGACCACCACGCTTGAGCTGGCGCGTCAGCTGACGCACCTGCCGCTGCGGGTGATCACCGCCGATCTGCATATCGCGCTGTTTCTCTCTGAGTTTAAGCAGATTGAAGTGACCATTATCGGCGGGCGGATCGACGATTCCAGCCAGTCGTGCATTGGCGATCACGGCCGCCGTTTTCTGCGCACCCTCAACCCGGATATTGCGTTTGTGAGCTGTAACTCATGGAGTCTGGAGAAGGGAATTACGACGCCGACGGAAGAAAAGGCCGGGCTGAAGCAGGATCTGCTGGGCAATGCGCGTCGTCGCGTGCTGCTGGCGGACAGCAGCAAGTATGGCTCCTGGTCGCTGTTCTGCGTCTCACCGCTGCAGTCGCTGACCGATATTATCACCGACAGGCATCTCGACGCCGATGCCTGCACCGCGATGGACGGACAGGCGTTTCAGCTGATGCTGACGATATAAAACGGGCAGCGGCCAGGCTGCCCGCCACGTTTTAAAACGATTTCAGCCCCACCGCCGGGATATTGCGCCCGTAGTAGATTTCACGCATCTCTTTCCACAGCAGGTCGGTAATCACCTTGCGCTCTTCCTCGCTAAGGTCTTCCGGCCGGGTGTGGAACATATAGTGCTTCAGATCGAACTCTTTGAGTAACATCTTGGTATGGAAGATGTTTTCCTGATAAACGTTCACATCCATCATATCGTACAGCGACTTCATATCCTCGGACATAAAGTTCTGGATGGAGTTAATCTCGTGGTCGATAAAGTGCTTCATTCCGTTCACGTCGCGGGTAAAGCCGCGCACGCGATAGTCGATGGTCACAATATCGGATTCCAGCTGGTGGATCAGATAGTTCAGCGCGTTAAGCGGCGAAATCACCCCGCAGGTTGAGACTTCAATATCGGCGCGGAAGGTGCACAGGCCGCCTTCAGGATGGCTTTCCGGATAGGTATGCACGCAGATATGGCTCTTATCGAGATGGGCAACCACGGCTTCCGGCAGCGGGCCAGGATGTTCTGTGGTGTCGATAAGCTGCGGGTCGACCGGCTCTTCGCTGACCAGAATGGTCACGCTGGCGCCCTGCGGCTCGTAGTCCTGGCGGGCGATATTCAGAATATTGGCCCCGATAATCGAGCAGGTTTCTGACAGGATCTCGGTCAGTCGGTTGGCGTTGTAGAGTTCATCGATATAGGCGATATAACCATCGCGCTCTTCCGCCGTTTTGACGTAGCAGATATCGTAAATACAAAAACTCAGGCTTTTGGTCAGGTTGTTAAAGCCATGCAGTTTAAGTTTCTTCAATTTTTCTCACCTCCTCAGGATTGCGGTGTGGACAGGGCATCCTGCACATATTGCGGTAAGGCAAAGGCGGCCGTATGAACGGCAGGATTGTAGTAGCGGCAGCGCAGCGTGCTGGTATGGAATCGGGCCTGAATAATCTCCGTCGACAGTCGGCGCAGGGCTTCGTTATCCGTCGCCCAGGCGAAGGTCATAATGCCGCCGTAGTAGGTCGGGATCGCCGCCTGATAGAAGCTGACGTCGGCAAAGTAGTGGCTGAGCTTACGGTGGCTATCGATGGCTTCCTCCTGCTGCAGGAAGCAGACGCCGTTCTGCGCCACGAAAATCCCGCCCGGATTCAGGCAGCGTTTGCAGCCTTCATAGAATGCCGAGGTAAAGAGGCTTTCGCCCGGTCCAATCGGATCGGTACAGTCGGAGATAATCACGTCGAAGGTTTGCGCGGTCTGGTTAACGAAATTGACGCCGTCGTCAATCACCAGCGTAAAGCGCGGATCGTCGTAGCTGCCTGCGTTGTGGTGAGGCAGATACTGGCGGCAGAATGACACCACTCCAGCGTCGATCTCCACCATCGTAATGGACTCAACGTTTTTATGGCGGGTGACTTCACGCAGCATTGCTCCGTCGCCGCCGCCGATAATCAGCACGTGTTTTGCGTGACCGTGGGCCAGCAGCGGAACGTGAGTCATCATTTCGTGATAAATAAATTCGTCACGTTCGGTGGTCTGCACCACGCCGTCCAGCGCCATCACGCGACCAAAGGCGGCGTTTTCGAAAATGATCAAATCCTGATGATCGGTTTTCTCGTGGTACAGCACCTTATCAACGGCAAAGTACTGACCAAACTTATCGTGCAGTGTTTCATGCCACAGCGTGTTCCCGGTCATAGTTGCTCCTTCGTTAACACCCATGAAAAGTGGGCGTAACATCATAGCTAACTATGACCGTGCTTGCACGGTCAGGAAATCATCAATAAAAGCAGGGAATTATTTGACGTAGGCCAGCAGGCTCAGGGAGTCACGGGCCAGCGATTTGCACTTTTTGTCGACGGGAATGGCGATGCCGCTTAGGTCGCGGTAGCTCTCTTCGCCCAGGGTTTTCATATCCCAGGAGTCATAGTTGCTGAGATCCCACTGATTCTGCTGGGCAAAGAACACCAGCGCGCGACGGATCTGACCATTGGGAAGGTTCTGGTAACCACAGTCGTTTTTCAGAAATACAAATACGGCGGTTAAATCGGCCATATCTTCGGCCTCGTTCTCGCTAAGCGCGTAGCTGTTTGCGGACACGGCCAGCAGGCTACCTAACAGGATTGTTCTGAAAAGCGTCTTCATTGTTTCTACCACAGCATCACGGAACTTTAACGTTAGCATAATCAGAAGCACCTCGACGATTATTATTTAACGTATGGCGGTACACCTTGACCTTCCCGTTAGGGCAGGGTTTAGGCTGTCGCTTCCGCCAGTTGAGAATAAGGATGTGAGCATGCAACGACGTGACTTTTTAAAATACTCTGCGGCGCTGGGCGCATTCAGCGCGCTGCCGCTGTGGAGTCGGTCGGCGTTCGCCGCTGAACGTCCGGCTCTGCCCATCCCGGACCTGCTGGAGGCCGATGCGCAGAGCCGCATCCGTCTGACGGTGCAGGCTGGAAAAACCACTTTTGGAAAACATACCGCTACAAGTTGGGGCTATAACGGCAATCTGCTCGGGCCTGCGCTGAAACTGCAGCAGGGCAAGCAGGTTAACGTGGAGATCCGCAACCAGCTTAGCGAGGAGACCACCGTTCACTGGCACGGCCTGGAAGTGCCGGGCAGCGTCGACGGCGGCCCGCAGGGCGTGATTGCGCCGGGCAAAAGCCGCAGCGTCAGCTTTACGCCCACTCAGCAGGCGGCGACCTGCTGGTTCCATCCGCATCAGCACGGTAAAACCGGCTATCAGGTGGCGATGGGGCTGGCCGGACTGGTGCTGATTGAGGATCCGCACAGCCAGCAGCTCCTGCTGCCGAAAAGCTGGGGTGTGGATGACGTACCGGTGATTGTGCAGGACAAAAAATTCACCGCCGACGGTGAGATTGATTACCAGCTGGACATGATGAGCGCCGCGGTGGGCTGGTTTGGCGATACGCTGCTGACCAACGGGGCGATTTATCCCCGTCATGCCGCGCCGCGTGGCTGGCTGCGTTTACGCCTGCTGAACGGCTGCAATGCCCGCTCGCTTAATTTCGCGACCAGCGATAAGCGCCCGCTATATGTGATTGCCAGCGACGGCGGGCTGCTGGCTGAGCCTGTTGCGGTGACAGAGTTGCCGATGATGCCGGGCGAGCGCTTCGAAGTGCTGGTGGAAACCCGCGACGGTAAACCCTTTGATATTGTAACGCTGCCGGTCAGCCAGATGGGTATGAGCATTGCGCCCTTTGATAAGCCGCACCCGGTTATGAGTATTCAGCCGCTGCGGGTGGTCGCATCCGGCATGCTGCCGGATAAACTGGTTCCGGTTCCTGCACTGCCATCGCTGGAAGGATTAACGCAGCGGACCCTGAAGCTGACGATGGATCCGATGCTCGACCAGATGGGGATGCAGGCGCTGATGGACAAATACGGCGCGCAGGCGATGGACGGGATGGATCACGGTGCGATGATGCAGCACGGCGGGCATGGTCAGGGCATGAATCACGGAACGATGGGATCGATGGATCACAGCGGTCATGGCCTGGATCTGCATCATGCGAACCGTATTAACGGCCAGGCCTTTGCGATGGATACGCCTCAGTTTGCCGCCGCTCGCGGTCAGCATGAGCGCTGGGTCATCTCCGGCGAGGGCGATATGATGCTGCACCCGTTCCATATTCACGGTACCCAGTTCCGCATTCTGTCCGAGAACGGCAAAAAACCGGCGGCCCACCGCAGCGGCTGGAAAGATACGGTAAAAGTGGAGGGCGGCGTCAGTGAGGTGCTGGTCCGCTTCGATCATGACGCGCCAGAAGAGAGCGCCTATATGGCGCACTGCCATCTGCTTGAGCACGAAGATACCGGCATGATGCTGGGCTTTACGGTCTGAAGAAAGGCCCGAAACCTCTCATCCTGAGAGGTTTCGGGTAAGAAATACATTACTCGGTTTTATCCGGCAGGGCATACGCCACAATATAATCCCCCATTTTGGTGCCAAAGGAGCCGTGGCCACCGGCTGAGATCACCACATACTGTTTACCGTTAACCTCATAGGTCATCGGCGTGGCCTGGCCTCCGGCGGGCAGACGCGCCTGCCACAGTTTATCCCCGTTACGCATATCGTACGCACGCAGGTAGTTATCAGCGGTAGCACCGATAAACAGCACGTTACCGGCGGTGGAAATCGGGCCGCCAAGCATCGGCATCCCCATGGTAAACGGCAGCGGAACCGGCATCGGGAACGGCAGACTATCCTGCGGCGTACCGATACGTTTTTTCCAGACGACCTGATTGGTTTTCAGATCCAGGGCAGAGATATAGCCCCAGGCCGGCTGTTTACACGGCAGGCCAAACGGCGACAGGAACGGATTCAGGGTCACGCCATAAGGCACGCCGTACTGCGGCTGAATACCGGATTCCGACCCGCTGCCTTTGGCATCCTTCGGCGGCTCCATCGGATTACCGGGACCGCGTGGGATCAGCTTAGAGACAAACGGCAGCGCCATCGGGTTGGCAATGGCAACCTGACGATGCGGATCGACCGAAATTCCGCCCCACTCAAACATCCCCAGGTTACCCGGGAAGACCAGCGTGCCCTGCTCGGACGGCGGGGTGAAGATCCCTTCATAGCGCAGCTGCTGGAACATCACCCGACAGACCAGCTGATCGAACATGGTCGCGCCCCACATATCCGCGCCGCTCAGATCTTTCTTCGGGCGGAAACTGAGGTCGGAGAAGGGCTGGGTTTTGCTGACGTAGTCGCCTGTTGCTGCGCCCTGCGGAACCGGTCTTTCCGGGGCCGGAACGACCAGCTTGCCGTTCCGCCGGTCCAGCACAAAGATATTGCCGGTTTTCGCCGGAGCGTAAATCACCGGAATCGTCTCGCCGTTCAGGGTGATATCCGCCAGCGTTGGCTGCGACGGCATATCCATATCCCACAGATCGTGGTGAACGGTCTGATAGCTCCAGGCCAGCTTACCGGTGGTGGCGTTCAGCGCCACAATCGAGCTGGCGTAGCGCTCCTGCTCCGGCGTACGGTTGCCGCCCCAGATATCCGGCGTGGTGACGCCCATCGGGAGATAAACCAGATCCAGCTTCGCATCATAGGCCGCCGGTGCCCAGGAGTTCGGCGAGTTGACGGTAAAGTGATGCTCGTCCGTCGGGATAGCGTTGGGATCTTTCGCGCCCGGATCGAAGGCCCACAGCAGCTCGCCGCTGTTAACGTCGAAACCGCGAATGACCCCGGAAGGCTCACGGGTAGAGAAGTTATCGGTGACCGCACCGGCAATCACAATCGTCGTATCGGTGACGATCGGCGGTGACGTCGGCTCGTACATGCCCGGCGTGGTAACCGGCATATTGGTTTGCAGGTTCAGAATGCCTTTGTTGCCAAAGGATTCGCACAGCTTGCCGGTATCGGCGTTCAGCGCGAACAGGCGGCCATCGTTTACCGGCAGGAAAATACGACGAGGACAGTCGGAAACCGTATCCGGCCTGCTGCTGTCGGCTTTGGCCTCATGATAGGAGACGCCGCGGCAGGTCACGTGCTGGAAAGAGGGTTCGGTATTGAGCTGCGGATCGAAATGCCACTTCTCTTTCCCGGTTGCCGCATCGAGGGCAAAAATGCGCTGGTGGGCGCTACAGAGGAACAGCGTGTCGCCCACTTTAATCGGCGTCACTTCATTGGTGATCTCGCCCGGGTCGTTAGGCTGCTTCAGGTCGCCGGTGCGGAATACCCAGGCCTGCTCCAGCTGATGGACGTTATCGGCGTTAATCTGCTTCAGAGGTGAGAAACGCTGGCCTTCCTGGTTGCGGCCATAGGCCGGCCAGTCGCCGTCAGCCACCGGGGAAATCGGCTCTGCGGGCGTCGTGTCGACGTTCAGGGTGCCGTTGATTTCCTGCGGATCGTGGAAGCCCGCCCAGGTCAACATGCCGCCGCTAATCAGCAGTGATACCACCAGGGCGGTTACCGCCCCGCGTGATGGCACCGGCAGTCGACGCCAGACAAAGGGCAGGATCAGCCAGATGCCAAAGAACACCAGGATATCGCTGCGCGGCGTCAGGGCCCAGAAGTCAAAGCCGACTTCGTACACGCCCCAAAGCATGGTTACCAGCAGCAGGGCGGCGTAGAGCCACAGCGCCGCACGCTGTCCGCGAAACAGCAGGGTGGTGACGCCGAGCATCACCAGCCCGGCAAGTGGGTAGTACCAGGAGCCGCCGATGGCGACCAGCCAGATCCCGCCCGCGAGCAGATAGAGTCCGCAGAACGCTGCGAACAGGGTCGTGAGCCGCACGAGGAGTCGCGACGGCCCGGATTGATTTTTCGCCATAAAAACACACCATCTTTAATTGTTAAAATTTTGCTAGCAATTAAGTATAGGTTGTAACAAGTGTGATCTTTATCACAAAAAGAGCTTAAGTCGTCGATGCTTCGCCGTCCGCGTTTTGCTGGTATACTGCGTGCCTTGCGCGGCAATACCAAAGGGTTGCCACAGGTTTTGAAAGATTTATTCTTTAAATCAGATGGTTAGTAATATGAAACATACTGTTGAAGTGATGATTTCCGAGGCCGAGTTAGCCACACGTGTCGCAGAGCTGGGTCGTGAGATCACCGAGCGTTATCAGGACAGCGGCAGCGAGATGGTGCTGGTGGGCCTGCTGCGCGGGTCCTTTATGTTTATGGCGGATCTGTGCCGCGCCGTACAGGTTCCGCATGAAGTCGATTTTATGACCGCCTCCAGCTACGGCAGCGGGATGTCGACCACCCGCGATGTGAAAATCCTCAAGGATCTCGATGAAGATATTCGCGGCAAGGACGTGTTGATCGTCGAAGATATTATCGACTCCGGCAATACGCTGTCGAAAGTGCGTGAGATCTTAAGCCTGCGCGCGCCGAAGTCGCTGGCGATCTGTACGCTGCTGGATAAGCCTTCCCGCCGTGAAGTCGAGGTGCCGGTGGAGTTTGTTGGCTTCTCGATTGAGGATAAGTTTGTGGTGGGCTACGGGATTGACTACGCCCAGCGCTATCGCCATCTGCCTTACGTCGGCAACGTGGTGATGCAGGACGAATAAAAGAACAGGGCCCGACGGGCCCTGTTTTTACTTGTGGTTAACGTGCTTCTGGGACAGGTTAGACACGCCCTGACGGTAGCGCTGCTCCAGGGTTTCACGGTTGGTCGCCGTGACGTCCAGGTTGCGCAGCAGGCCGTCGTGAATGCCGTAGGCCAGGCCGTGAAGGGTGACCTTCTGCCCGCGTTTCCACGCTGAACGCATAATGGTGGAGTGGCCCAGGTTATAGACCTGTTCCATCACGTTCAGCTCGCACAGGGTATCAAGACGACGTTCCTGCGGCATATCGCCCAGCAGGGAGCTATGCTTGAACCAGATATCGCGGATATGCAGCAGCCAGTTGTCGATCAGACCCAGCTCCGGGTTTTCCACCGCCGCCTGCACGCCGCCGCAGCCGTAGTGGCCGCAGATAATTATGTGCTCAACTTCGAGAACGTCGACCGCGTACTGCACAACCGAGAGACAGTTCAGATCGGTGTGGATCACCAGGTTGGCAACATTACGGTGAACGAAGAGTTCGCCAGGTTCGAGCCCGGTCAGGCGTTCCGCAGGAACGCGGCTATCGGAACAACCGATCCAGAGAAAACGCGGCTTCTGAGCCTGCGCGAGTTTCTCAAAAAATCCCGGATCTTCTTCTACCAGCATTTTTGACCATAGTGAATTATTGCTGATGAGTGTATCTATGTCTTTCATGGAGGTTAACAACCTGTGAACCAGATAAGTGCGTTGCGCTAATATAGGTCAACTCCATCTTTTTTTAAACCACACATCAAGTGTCAGATTAAAGGTAAGCCACTATTCATGACCATTGCACTGGAGCTTGAGCAGCTTAAAAAAACCTATCCCGGCGGTATGCAGGCGCTGCGTGGGATCGACCTTAAAGTCGAAGCCGGTGATTTCTATGCGCTTTTGGGGCCTAACGGCGCGGGCAAGTCGACCACCATCGGCATTATCAGCTCGCTGGTGAATAAAACCAGCGGGCGGGTAAATGTTTTTGGCTACGATCTGGACAAAGACGTCGTTAACGCCAAACGCCAGCTGGGGCTGGTGCCGCAGGAGTTTAACTTTAACCCGTTTGAGACGGTGCACCAGATTGTTGTTAACCAGGCAGGCTACTACGGCGTTGAGCGCAAAGAAGCGTTAGCTCGCGGCGAAAAATACCTGAAGCAGCTCGATCTATGGGAGAAACGCAACGAACGTGCGCGGATGCTGTCGGGCGGGATGAAGCGTCGTCTGATGATTGCTCGTGCGCTGATGCACGAGCCGAAGCTGCTGATCCTCGATGAGCCGACCGCAGGCGTTGATATCGAGCTGCGCCGCTCTATGTGGGGCTTTTTAAAGGATCTGAATGATAAAGGCACCACCATCATTCTGACCACCCACTATCTGGAAGAGGCGGAGATGCTGTGTCGTAATATCGGCATTATTCAGCACGGCGAACTGGTGGAAAATACCTCCATGAAGGCGCTGCTGTCGAAGCTAAAATCGGAAACCTTTATCCTCGATCTGGCTCCGAAAAGCCCGCTGCCGAAGCTTGAAGGCTATCAGTATCGTCTGGTGGATACCTCGACGCTGGAAGTGGAAGTGCTGCGCGAGCAGGGCGTGAACAGCGTCTTCAGCCAGCTTAGCGCCCAGGGCGTGCAGGTATTAAGTATGCGTAACAAGGCCAACCGTCTGGAAGAGCTGTTCGTCACGCTGGTACATGATAAAAGAGGAGACCACGCATGACGCAGCTTTACTGGATTGCCCTGAAGAGTATCTGGGCAAAAGAAATTCACCGGTTTATGCGTATCTGGATCCAGACGCTGGTGCCGCCCGTCATTACGATGACCCTCTACTTTATTATTTTCGGCAACCTGATCGGCTCGCGTATCGGTGAGATGCACGGCTTCAGCTATATGCAGTTTATCGTGCCGGGTCTGATTATGATGGCGGTGATCACCAACGCCTATGCCAACGTGGCCTCCTCCTTCTTTAGCGCCAAGTTCCAGCGCAATATTGAGGAGCTACTGGTGGCCCCGGTGCCGACCCACGTGATTATCGCGGGCTACGTCGGTGGCGGCGTGGCACGCGGCCTGTGCGTCGGTATTCTGGTGACGGCGATATCGCTGTTCTTCGTGCCGTTCCAGGTGCATTCGTGGCTGTTTGTAGGGCTGACGCTGCTGCTGACGGCGGTGCTCTTCTCGCTGGCCGGTCTGCTGAACGCGGTCTTTGCCACCACCTTTGACGATATCAGCCTGATCCCGACCTTCGTGCTGACGCCGCTGACCTATCTGGGCGGGGTGTTCTACTCCCTGACGCTGCTGCCGCCGTTCTGGCAGGCGCTGTCGCACCTTAACCCTATCGTCTATATGATCAGCGGTTTCCGCTTCGGCTTCCTCGGGATCAGCGATGTACCGCTGTTCACTACCGTTGCCGTGCTGGTGGTCTTTATCCTGGCCTTCTACCTGCTGTGCTGGTATCTGATCCAGCGCGGTCGCGGCCTGCGTAGCTGATCCTCTATGCGGATGCGTTTTGTTCTTTCGCTGTTGTTGCTGCTTTCCGGGAGCGCTTCCGCCGTGCTGCTCGGCGAGGGCAACGACAGCGGGCGCTATATGCAAACCAACCAGGATGCGGCTATCTGGGGCCGGGTGGGCAATAACGTGGTGCGGGTAGGCTATCTGCGCGCCGGGCAAATTCTCAGCGTGACGCCGGGGGCCGGTGACTATGAGGAGTTTCGCTTCGGTTACAGCGTGGGCTTTATCGACAAGGGCCATCTCGCGCCCGTTCAGGGTGCGCGGCGGGTAGAGGATAGCCTGGGCGATCTGAACAAGCCCCTCAGCAATCAGAACCTGGTGACCTGGAAGGATACGCCGCTGTATAGCGCTGCGGACGCGACCAGTCCGCAGGTGGGCGTGCTGGCGGAAAATCTGCGCTATCCGGTGCTGAATAAACTGAAAGACAGGCTGAATCAGACCTGGTATCAGATCCGTCTCGGGCAGCGTCTGGCGTGGGTCAGCAGCCTCGATGCTCAGCAGGATAACGGTATTCCGGTGCTGACGTATCACCATATTCTGCGTGATGAAGAGAACACCCGTTTTCGCCATACCTCAACCACCACCTCGGTACGCGCCTTCGGCAACCAGATGACCTGGCTGCGCGATATGGGCTATACCACGCTGACCCTGTATCAGCTGGAGGACTATCTGCGGAACCGGGCTAATCTGCCGGCCAAGGCGGTGGTGATCACCTTTGATGATGGTCTGAAATCGGTTAGCCGCTACGCGTACCCGATATTGCGTCAGTATGACTTCAAGGCGACGGCCTTTATTATTTCGTCGCGAATCAAAAGCCACCCGCAGAAATGGGACCCGAAAGCTCTGCAGTTTATGAGCGTTTCAGAGCTGAAAGGCATTCAGGGAACCTTTGATATCCAGTCCCATACCCATTTTCTGCACCGGGTTGACGATCTGCGCCATCCGATCCTGCTCAGCCGTAGCTATCACAATGTGTTGTTTGATTTTCAGCGCTCCCGTCGGGCGCTGGCGCAGTTTAATCCGCACGTGCTCTATCTCTCGTATCCATTTGGCGGCTACGACCTGAAAGCGGTAAAAGCGGCCGGCGCGGCGGGTTTCCATCTGGCGGTGACAACGGTGAAGGGGAAGGTCAAACCGGGGGATAATCCGTTTCTGCTGAAACGGCTCTATATCTTAAGAACGGACTCGCTGGAAACGATGTCGCGGCTGATCAGCAATCAGCCGCAGGGATAATCACGACTCAGGCAACCTGAACCGGTACGGCTTTCGCTTTACGCTTCATCTCATTGTCGCCGTCAAAGTAGGCGACTTTCGGCTGCCAGCTGCGGGCCTGCTCGTCCGGCATGGTGACGTAGCTGGCGATAATCAGGATATCGCCGACGTCGGCACAGTGAGCCGCCGCACCGTTGACGGAAATAATGCGCGAGCCGCGCTCGCCGGAGATGGCGTAGGTCGAGAAACGCTTACCGTTGGTGACGTTGTAAATATCGATGGCTTCGTATTCCAGAATACCGGCCGCCTCAAGGAAATCCTGGTCAATGGCGCAGGAGCCTTCATAGTGAAGATCGGCCTGGGTCACTTTGACGCGGTGAAGCTTGCCTTGCAGCATTGTACGGATCATAACCTTTACCTTACCTGAACTGTGTGCCCGGCGGGCTGTGCCGGGCAGTATAACCCCTGTCTAGCGGGTTAATTCAACTGTTTTATTGTCGATCAGTCGCGCCTGACCCAGCCATGCGGCCATCAGGATCGTCGCGCGCTGGCTGGCATCGCTCAGCTCAAGCAGGGTGTCCGCATCGCGGATCTGAATGTCGTCGGTACGGAAGCCTTTTTCATTCAGAGCCTGCGTGGCGAGAGCGATAATTTCGTCGAGGTTGCGATCGCCTGCCTGCAGCTTGTCGCCAATCTCACTCATCACTTTGCTCAGTCCCGGCGCGATTTTACGCTCGGCGGCGGTCAGATAGCCGTTGCGGGAGCTGAGTGCCAGGCCATCTTTGGCGCGTACTGTCGGTACCCCGACAATATCGATGTCGTAGCCCATATCGGCGACCATTTTGCGGATCACCGCCACCTGCTGGAAGTCTTTCTCACCGAAGCAGGCCACGTCCGGCTGGACGAGGTTAAACAGCTTGCTGACGATGGTGGAGACACCGCGGAAATGGCCCGGACGGCTGGCGCCTTCCAGCATGGTCGACAGGCCGGGAACGTCAACAAACGTCTGGGTGTCGGTACCCTGCGGGTAGATATCGGCGGGCGCGGGGGCGAAGACCAGATCCACTTTGCGCTTGTTGAGCTTCTCGCAGTCCTGCTGCAGGGTGCGCGGGTAGCGGGCCAGATCGTCCGCCCGGTCGAACTGCATCGGATTGACAAAAATACTCACCACCACCACGTCGGCACGGGCGCGGGCTTCGTCGACCAGCTTCATATGCCCGTCGTGCAGGTTGCCCATCGTGGGAACCAGCGCAATACGCTGGCCCTGCTCACGCAGGCGGCGGATATGCTGGCGCAGCAGCGGAAGCGTTTCGATAATCAGCACAACAATACTCCTCAGTCCTGAAGGTCAGGCATTAATGGAAACTGTGTTCGTCATCCGGATAAGATCCGGATTCAACGTCGGCAATATACTGCCGTACGGCCGCACGCATGTCGCCCGTTTCGATCAGGAAATTCTTCGCAAATTTAGGGATATGGCCGCCGGTAATGCCAAAAGCGTCATGCATCACCAGGATCTGGCCGTCGGTGACGTTACCGGCACCAATACCGATAACCGGGATCTGAAGCGCCTCGGTTACGCGTTTCGCCAGCTCAACCGGGACGCACTCCAGCACCAGCAGCTGTGCACCGGCCGCTTCAAGGGCCAGCGCATCGTCAAGCAGAGTCCGGGCCGCGTCACCGCGTCCCTGCACCTTATAGCCGCCGAAGATATTGACCGACTGCGGGGTCAGGCCCAGATGACCGCAGACCGGTACGGCGCGCTCGGTCAGCATTTTGACCGTCGGTGCAAGCCAGGCTCCGCCTTCGATTTTGACCATATTGGCCCCTGCGCGCATCACGATAGCGGCGTTTTCAAACGCCTGCTCCGGCGTCGCATAGGCCATAAACGGCAGGTCGGAGAGCAGCAGACAGGCAGGCGCACCACGGCGTACGGCGCGGGTATGGTAAGCAATCTCTTCGACCGTCACCGGCAGGGTGGAGTCGTTGCCCTGAACCGTCATACCCAGCGAATCGCCGACCAGCAGAACATCGATCCCTTCATCGGCAAACAGCTTTGCAAAGCTGTAGTCGTAGGCGGTCAGGGTGGCAAAACGTTTTTTCTCTTGCTTGCGCTTATAGAGCGCCGTGATAGTTGTCGGCTTCATGAATTATCCTGAGAACGGGCAATGTCGACGCATTCTAATCAGCGCTTTTGCGAGGGACAATGTTTTTAGGCGATGGTGAGAGATTACTCTCATGCTAATGCCTATGAGGATTGGGGTATCTCTATGGCTTCGCACTATCTCAAAATTTGACGAAATTGAGATAGATTTCGGGTCAGGATGCAAACTATCTCAAAATTTCGCTTTTTTGAGATAGTTTGCGTCTGTATGAGGTCTTGCAATGAAGAATCAGGACCAGCGTGCCGGTGACGGCACGCCCAGACGCTGAAGCACGGCTTCTAGCGTTTCACCCTCAGGGAAGGCCAGCTCGGGGGCGATCTCAAACAGCGGCCAGAGCATAAAGCCGCGGTTTTTCATATCGTAGTGGGGAACGGTCAGGCGTGGGGTATTCATCACCCGGTCGCCAAACAGCATGATATCGAGATCCAGGGTGCGCGGTCCCCAGCGTTCATCTTTGCGAACGCGACCCTGCTGCAGCTCTATACGCTGGGTATGATCCAGCAGAACTTCGGGTTCAAGAGCGGTATCGAGCGCTACGGCGGCGTTGAGATAGTCAGGCTGATCCTGCGGGCCGAGCGGCGGCGTGCGGTAGAACGCCGACACCGTCACAACCCGGGTATCGGGGATCTGCGCCAGCGCCGCCAGCGCGGCGTTAACCTGCTGTAGCGGCGAAGCGAGATTGCTGCCGATAGCCAGCCAGACGCGGGTCACGGACGAGGAGCGCGCTTACGGGGACGACGATGACGGCGGCGTGCGGCCGGTTCTTCTTCGAGGCCGTTAAGCATATCTTTCTGCGCCGGCGGTGCGGCAACCTGGAATTCTCCCCACCACTGCACCAGACGCTGCAGTTCGGCGTTGTGCTCGACTTCCGCACGCAGCGCCAGCAGATCGTAGGCGGCGCGGAACTTCGGATGCTCCATCAGTTTCCAGGCACGCTTGCCCTGGCGACGGGAGATCCGCAGCTGAAGCTGCCAGATATCGCGGGTCAGGGTGGTGATGCGTTTCGGGATCGCCAGTGAACGACAGGCTTCATCCAGCACGTCGTTCATCGCCATCGCAAAGGCGTCATAGTAGGCCAGACCGCTTTCCTGGGCGATTTTCTGCGCGGCTTCGAGCAGCGGATACCAGAACATCGCTGCGAACAGGAAGGCCGGATTGACGCGCATATCGTTCTGGATACGGTTGTCGGTATTCTTCAGCACCTGGGCAATAATGCGTTCCATCGGGCTATCACCTTGTTCGGTGAAGTAGCGGGTGATGGACGGGAACAGAGGCTGGAAAAGGCTGTATTCGCGCAGCAGCTTATAGGTGGCAAAGCCGTGACCGGCCTGCAGCAGCTTGAGCGATTCTTCGAACAGACGGGCCGGTGGCACATCGTTGATAAGCGTTGCCAGACGCGGCAGCGGCTCGGCGCTTTCCGGGCTGATGGTCATGTTCAGCTTGGCGGCGAAGCGCACCGCGCGCAGCATCCGCACCGGATCTTCGCGGTAGCGGGTTTCCGGGACGCCGATCAGACGGATCACGCCGTCGCTCAGGTCCTGCATACCACCCACATAGTCACGAACGGTAAAGTCGGCGACGCTGTAATAGAGGCTGTTGATGGTGAAGTCGCGACGCTGGGCATCTTCTTCGATGGAGCCGAAGATATTGTCGCGCAGCAGCATGCCGTTCTGGCCGCGCTGGGAAGTGGCACGATCGTCCGGGCTACCGTCGTGGTGACCACGGAAAGTGGCGACTTCGATAATTTCCGGGCCGAACATGACGTGGGCCAGACGGAAACGACGGCCTACCAGACGACAGTTACGGAAAAGTTTGCGCACCTGGTCCGGCGTGGCACTGGTGGTCACGTCAAAGTCTTTGGGCTTTGTGCCCAGCAGGAGATCGCGTACCCCGCCGCCGACAAGATAGGCCTCATAACCGGCTTTATTCAGTCGGTAGAGCACCTTCAGGGCGTTTTCACTGATATCTTTGCGGGAAATAGCGTGCTGCTCGCGGGGGATCGCCGTCATAGCGGGCCGAACAATCGCCTGTTCGATTTCGCTTTCCTCGCGGCTTAGCACCTTACGGCAAAAATTAGCGACTCGGGTAAAAATAGTACACCTCTGTAGTGTCAGTCAGCATCAGGACAAAAAAATAGCGGCTAATCATAGCTCAGCGAGACGCATTTGAGAATCGCGGATTCACATCCGCCGTTTTCGGTACGTCAGCAAGCGACCAACTGGTCACCGCCTGGGCCAGTAATTCCTCCAGGCTCAGATCCTGCCAGCCTTTTGTGACAGGCTGACCAAGAAATTGTAATGCACTGATAATAATCGGTCTCGGGTCGCCCTCTGGCAGGGCCGGGGCGTGGTTTTGCTTCGACAGTTTATTCCCCTGTGGGGTTAACGCCAGCGGTAAATGAATATAGTCCGGCACCGGCCAGTCGAAGTGCTGATAGAGCGAAATTTGCCGCACCGTTGGGTCAATTAGATCCGCGCCGCGCACAATTTCGGTGACGCCCTGAAAATGGTCATCGACCACGACCGCCAGATTGTAGGCAAACAGGCCGTCGCGACGGTGAATAATAAAGTCCTCGCGAGCGAGCGCCTCATCAACGTGGATTTCTCCGCGCAGTCTATCGTTGAAGCCGATGACCGGCTGTCGCTGGCGCAGGCGAATGGCCGCGTTATGCGGGCCGTTGTGCTGCGTACGGCAGTGGCCGTCATAGAACCCGCCGACCTGTTGGATGCGCGCCCGCGTACAGGTGCAGTAGTAGCTCAGTCCCTGCTGCTGTAGCCACGTCAGCGCCGCACGATAGGCATCATGTCGCTGAGATTGCCACAGCACCTCGCCATCCCAGTGCAGACCATAGTGTTCCAGCTGACGGAGAATAACGTCGGCGGCACCGGGGACTTCGCGGGGAGGGTCGATATCTTCGATGCGTACCCACCAGATACCCTGCTGCGAGCGGGCCTGGAGGTAGCTGCCGAGAGCAGCGATCAGCGAACCAAAATGCAGCTCACCGGATGGGGATGGCGCAAAGCGCCCGATATAGTGTGATTCAGACATACCGAAAGATACGATTAAAAAAGGCGGGGAAACCCCGCCTCAGGTTGCCAGATGTCAGGGCATCGCGTTGTTTGACGCGAGCTGCAGCGTACTGGCTTCAGGATAACCCGGCTATCAGCCCGCCATCTGTTTTTCGCGGATTTCAGCCAGCGTTTTGCAATCGATGCACAGATCGGCCGTCGGACGCGCTTCCAGGCGACGAATACCAATTTCAACGCCGCAGGATTCGCAGTAGCCGAAATCTTCATCTTCAACTTTTTTCAGCGTCTTCTCGATCTTTTTGATCAGCTTACGCTCGCGATCGCGGTTACGCAGTTCGAGGCTGAACTCTTCTTCCTGGGCCGCACGGTCAACCGGGTCCGGGAAGTTAGCAGCTTCGTCCTGCATGTGGGTAACGGTGCGATCGACTTCATCCCTAAGTTGATTACGCCATGCTTCCAGAATACGTCTGAAGTGCGTCAGCTGGGCTTCGTTCATATACTCTTCGCCCGGCTTCACTTGATACGGCTCTACCCCTGCAATGGCGAGAATACTCAGGGACGATGTTTTACGGTTTTGCCCTTCTTGCATGTTGCTTCTCCTTAACACGCACTATCGATCCCCGTGTGGGGGAAAATCTGGCCGCTATAAATAGCAGATGCTTTTCCACATGGCAATTATCTATACGTTACTCTTGACAAGCCTGTGAAGAAAAGCGTATTTGCGCACGCGGCCAAAACCCGAAAAGCCGTATCGCAAAATATCACAGCGAAACGGGTAACGGTTCCTTCAGAGTCATATTATCGGCAGAAAGTTCAGCTTTATAAGCCCAAATTTCTACGCCGCTCATTTGTGCCTCACTCAACAGTTGCGCGTACTTCGCATCAATATGGCGCGCGGGGGAAAAACGTGTAATCGCTGAGTGTAGAACGGCGAACAGGATAACCGCCCGATCGCCGCTGGCCGCTACGCTCATCAATTCCCGAAGATGCTTTTGACCGCGTACGGTAACCGCATCGGGAAAATACCCCGACTCGCTTTCCGCGAGCGTTACCGATTTGACTTCAATATAGCAGTTGCGGCGATCCTCTGCCTGCAACATCACGTCAACACGGCTTCCTTCTGCTCCATATTTCACCTCGCTTTTCAGCGTGCTGTAGCCGACGAACGGCGGCAGGGTTTCCGCCAGCAGCGCCTCTTTCACCAGCGCGTTAGCCTGTTGGGTATTGACGCAGATCCAGGCGCCCTGCTGCGTCTGGGTCAGTTCCCAGGTGTGCGGGTACTTACGCTTCAGGTTCGATGAGGTCGAATACCAGACCGTATCGCCAGGCGTAGCGCAGCCGGTCATTGCCCCGGTATTCGGGCAGTGCAGGGTAAGAATTTCGCCGTCCGGGGTGAGCACGTCGGCCAGAAACCGCTTGTAACGTTTAATCAGGGTGGCGGCCTGTAAAGGGGGAGAAAACTGCATAGGGGTTCCTTTATGATTCCATCAGCGTCCAGCGGTTCAGCGGGGTATAGCGCGTGCGCCCCCGCGTATAGCTGGATTCATACAGCACAAACTCTTTGACCGGAAACGACCAGTGAAAGCCGGGTGGTGGAATCGCCTGAACGCTCTGCGCATCGCGCAATAGCGTGATATGGGGGTGAAAAGGCTGTGGGCTTTGATAGCAGCCGCTGCGGGCGGCCTGGGCGCGCAGCATATTCGCCAGCTGAAGCAGACCGCGTGGCGGCTGACGCGTACCCAGCCAGACCACCCGCGAACGCGGCCAGTGGCCGGCATCGTCCAGATTCAGAGTAAAGCCCGGCTGGTGAATACGTCCGGCAAGCGCTTCCAGCGCCCGCTGCTTCTCCGGGCTGATTTCACCGAGAAAGGCCAGGGTCATATGCAGGTTAGCCGCAGGTACGGGACGTCCGGCCTCCGGCGCAAAGCTGTCGGCGCGCCAGTGAATCAGACTTTGCTGCACTTCAGCGGGCAGTTCGATGGCGAAAAACAGCCTTTTGGCGTCGGACATGGTCGATACTCGGTAATGGTTTGTGGCGATGCTACAATGCACGCCCTTGAATGTTAACCCTCTGGAGCCATTTGTGACCTCTTTGCCGGTTGCCGCCGTGTTGCCTGAACTGCTTGCCGCCCTCTCTGATGCGCCGCAGGTCCTGCTGAATGCCCCGACCGGTGCGGGAAAATCGACCTGGCTACCGCTGCAAATTTTGCAGCATGGCGCGATTGCCGGTCGCATTATTCTGCTGGAGCCGCGTCGACTGGCGGCCCGTAACGTGGCCCAGCGGCTGGCGGAGCTGCTCAATGAGAAGCCGGGCGAGACCGTCGGCTACCGGATGCGGGCGGAAACCTGCGTCGGGCCGACGACCCGGCTGGAGGTAGTCACTGAGGGGATCTTAACCCGGATGATCCAGCACGATCCCGAGCTGAACGGCGTTGGGCTGGTGATCCTCGATGAATTCCACGAGCGCAGCCTGCAGGCGGATCTGGCCCTGGCGCTGCTGCTCGATGTCCAGCAGGGTCTGCGGGAAGACTTAAAACTGCTGATTATGTCCGCCACCCTCGATAATGACCGACTGTCGCAGCTTCTGCCCGATGCGCCGACCATCGTTTCTCAGGGGCGCGCCTTCCCGGTGGAGCGCCGCTATCAGTCCCTTCCGGCCCAGCTGCGCAGTGACGAAGCGATAGCGCAGGCCACGGCGGCGCTTTTGCGGGATGAACCCGGCTCGCTGCTGCTGTTTTTGCCCGGCGTCGGGGAGATCCTGCGGGTTCAGACGCAGCTCAGCGGGCGCGTTGGCGACGATGTCCTGCTCTGTCCTCTCTATGGCGCGCTGCCTCTGAGCGAGCAGCGCAGGGCGATCCTGCCCGCGCCGGAGGGCAAGCGCAAAGTGGTGCTGGCCACCAATATTGCCGAAACCAGTCTGACCATCGAAGGCATTCGCCTGGTGGTGGACAGCGCCCAGGAGCGGGTTGCCCATTTTGATCCGCGCACGGGCCTGACCCGGCTTTTTACCCAGCGTATCAGCCAGGCGTCGATGACCCAGCGCGCCGGGCGTGCGGGGCGACTGGAGCCGGGGATCTGCCTACATCTGCTGCCGAAAGAGCTGGCGGAGCGCGCCGCGGCGCAGGGCGATGCGGAGATCCTGCACAGCGATCTGGCCGGTTTGCTGCTCGATCTTCATCAGTGGGGCTGTGCCGATCCGGCGGGCCTGAGCTGGCTGGATCGACCTCCGGCGGCAAATCTTGCCGCCGCGCAGCGGTTGCTCATCCAGCTACAGGCGCTGGAGAAGGACAGGCTCACCGCCAGCGGCAAAAAAATGGCGGCGCTCGGCTGCGATCCCCGACTGGCGGCCATGCTGGTGAACGCTGAGGGGGCGGATGCGCAGGCGACCGCTGCCCGACTGGCGGGGCTACTCGAAGAGCCACCTCGCGGCAGCACCAGCGACCTGGGGGCCGTATTCTCCCGCTCGCAGAGCAACTGGCAGCAGCGAGCCAGTCAGCTCCTTAAACGGCTTAATAGCCGCGGCGGCGCGGTGGACAGTGCGCTGTTGCCGTCGCTGCTGGCCTGTGCCTTTGCCGACCGCATTGCCCGTCGTCGGGGTGCAGAAGGGCGCTATCAGCTGGCAAACGGTATGGGTGCGATGCTCGACAGTGACGATCCGCTTAATCGCCACGAATGGCTGGTGGCACCGCTGCTTTTACAGGGCAATGCGTCGCCGGATGCGCGTATTCTGCTGGCGCTGCCGCTGGATATTGACGCCCTGATTGCCGACTGCCCGCAGCTGATCACGCAGTCGGACGTGGTGGAGTGGAATGACGCCCAGGGAACGCTAAAAGCGCTGCGCCGCAGCCAGATAGGCCAGCTCACGCTCAAAGTGCAGCCGCTGGCAAAGCCGTCTGAGACGGAGCTGCATCAGGCGATGCTCAACGGCATCCGCGAAAAAGGCCTGACGGTGCTGAACTGGACGCCGGAGGCGGAGCAGCTGCGTTTGCGTTTACACTGTGCCGCGCAGTGGCTGCCGGAAGAGGCGTGGCCGGCGGTCGATGATGCCTCGCTGCTGGCGTCGCTGGAGGCGTGGCTGCTGCCGCAGATGGCGGGCGTTCACTCCCTGCGGGCGCTGAAAGCGCTGGATGTCAGCCAGGCCTTACAGCAGTGGCTGCCGTGGTCATTACGTCAACGGCTGGATAGTGAGCTGCCGTCGCATTACACTGTGCCGACCGGAAGCCGGGTTGCCCTGCGCTATCACGAGGAGAATCCGCCCGTGCTGGCCGTCAGAATGCAGGAGATGTTTGGCGAGGCGACAACGCCGACGATTGCCCGGGGACGCGTAGCGCTGGTGGTTGAGCTGCTGTCGCCGGCGATGCGTCCGCTGCAGATCACCCGCGATCTCAGCGCCTTCTGGCAGGGCGCGTATCGCGAAGTGCAAAAAGAGATGAAAGGGCGTTACCCGAAGCATGTCTGGCCGGACGATCCGGCTAACACCGCGCCGACGCGGCGCACTAAAAAGTACTCGTAGCGGGCGGTGTCCCGCTGCGGGAAAAATTGAGAGATTTCTTCTTTCTCCCGCCGGGAGAAAAATTGAGAATCGGGCCCTTGCGCCTGAATGTTGCGGAGAGAGAGCATGGCGGGGAATGACCGCGAGCCGATTGGACGTAAAGGAAGGACCACGCGTCCGGCGAAAGAAAAAGTGAGCCGTCGTCAGCTCCGTGATGAGGAGTATGACGACGACTATGAAGATGACGATGAGGATGAAGAGCCGATGCCGCGTAAAGGTAAGGGAAAAGGTCGCGGGCCTCGCGGCAAACGCGGCTGGTTCTGGCTGCTGCTGAAAATCGGTATTGTCTTTGCCGTATTGATGGCGATCTATGGCGTCTACCTGGATCAAAAAATCCGCAGCCGCATTGACGGTAAGGTATGGCAGCTTCCGGCGGCGGTGTATGGCCGGATGGTCAACCTCGAACCGGATATGCCCATCAGCAAAAATGAGATGGTGAAGCTGCTGACGGCCACCCAGTACCGCCAGGTGACGAAGATGACCCGTCCCGGCGAGTTTACGGTTCAGGCCAACAGCGTCGAGATGATCCGCCGTCCGTTTGATTTCCCGGACAGCAAAGAGGGCCAGGTGCGTGCGCGTCTGACCTTTGATGGCGATCGCCTGGAGACTATCGAGAATCTGGACAGCAATCGTCAGTTCGGTTTCTTCCGTCTCGATCCGCGTCTGATCACCATGCTCTCGTCGCCGAACGGCGAGCAGCGCCTGTTTGTGCCGCGCAGCGGCTTCCCGGATCTGCTGGTGGATACCCTGCTGGCCACGGAAGACCGTCACTTCTACGAGCATGACGGGATCAGCGTGTACTCCATTGGCCGTGCGGTGCTGGCAAACCTGACCGCCGGTCGCACCGTCCAGGGGGCCAGTACGCTGACCCAGCAGCTGGTGAAAAACCTGTTCCTCTCCAGCGAGCGCTCCTACTGGCGTAAAGCCAACGAAGCCTATATGGCGCTGATTATGGATGCCCGCTACAGCAAGGATCGCATCCTTGAGCTGTATATGAACGAGGTCTATCTCGGTCAGAGCGGCGATAGCGAAATTCGCGGCTTCCCGCTGGCCAGCCTTTACTACTTTGGCCGTCCGGTGGAAGAGCTGAGCCTTGACCAGCAGGCGCTGCTGGTGGGTATGGTCAAAGGGGCGTCGGTCTACAACCCGTGGCGCAACCCGAAACTGGCCCTCGAACGCCGTAATCTGGTGCTGCGCTTGCTGCAGCAGCAGCAGGTGATCGACCAGGAGCTGTATGAAATGCTGAGCGCCCGTCCGCTGGGCGTGCAGCCGCGTGGCGGGGTGATCTCACCGCAGCCGGCCTTTATGCAGATGGTTCGCCAGGAGCTGCAGGCGAAGCTGGGCGATAAAGTGAAAGATCTCTCCGGCGTGAAAATCTTTACCACCTTTGACTCGATGGCGCAGGACGCCGCGGAGAAAGCGGTGGTCGAAGGGATCCCGGCGCTGATCAAACAGCGCAAGCTGACCGATCTTGAAACGGCGATGGTGATTGTCGATCGCTACAGCGGGGAAGTTCGCGCCATGGTGGGCGGCGCTAACCCGCAGTTTGCGGGCTATAACCGCGCCATGCAGGCAAGGCGTTCTATCGGGTCGCTGGCAAAACCGGCCACCTACCTGACCGCGCTGAGCCAGCCGAATCTGTACCGGCTGAATACCTGGATTGCCGATGCGCCGATCTCTCTGCGCCAGCCGAATGGCCAGGTCTGGTCGCCGCAGAACGACGACCGTCGCTTTAGCGGGCAGGTGATGCTGGTGGATGCCTTAACCCGCTCCATGAACGTCCCGACGGTCAATCTGGGGATGGCGCTGGGTCTGCCAGCGGTCACCGATACCTGGCAGAAGCTTGGCGCGCCGAAAGATCAGCTGCACGCCGTTCCGGCAATGCTGCTGGGTGCGCTGAACCTGACGCCGGTCGAAGTGGCCCAGGCGTTCCAGACCATCGCCAGCGGCGGGAATCGTGCGCAGCTCTCTTCGCTGCGTTCGGTCATTGCCGAAGACGGTAACGTGCTCTATCAGAGCTATCCGCAGTCGGAACGTGCCGTTCCGGCGCAGGCGGCATATCTGACCCTGTGGACCATGCAGCAGGTGATTGAGCGCGGTACCGGTCGCCAGCTTGGCGCGAAGTATCCGTCCATGCATCTGGCGGGTAAAACCGGGACCACCAACAACAACGTCGATACCTGGTTTGCCGGTATCGACGGTCGTGAAGTCGCGATTACCTGGGTGGGCCGCGATAACAACCAGCCGACGAAGCTGTACGGCTCCAGCGGGGCAATGTCTATTTATCAGCGCTATCTGGCGAATCAGCCACCGAATCCGCTGAACCTGACTCCGCCGGAAGATATTGTCGACATGGGCGTTGATGATATGGGCAACTTTGTCTGCGGTGGCGGTACGCGTACTCTGCCGGTCTGGACCACCCAACCGGATCAGCTGTGCCAGCTGAACCAGAATCAGCCGGCGCAAAACAATAACCCGTTTGCTCAGCCTGAGAACCCGCAACAGCAGCAGCCTCAACAGCCGCCGCAGCAGCAGGAAGAGAAGAGCGACGGCGTCGCTGGCTGGATAAAAGAGATGTTCGGCAGTAACTAGGTGACAGGGCCCCTTGATCATCAAGGGGCTTTTTTTTATGCGTAAATCAATAGTGTTATTGTGGCTATTAATTAGGCCTTCAAACCCCGCCAGTGCCCATAGCGCTTGAAAAACCTGCGTCGTTTCGCCTATTATTTCGCAGCTATAATAATCATTCTCGTTTACCTTATCATTTCGCCATCCGGGCACGGCGTGCTGTTCCCGCTCAACAAGTTGGACGCTATGCAGGAAAACCAAACGCATCCTGATACCACCTTCGCCCTGTCGCAGGTCTCTTTCCGCGTTCCCGGACGCACGCTGCTGCATCCGCTGTCGCTGACCTTTCCGCAGGGAAAAGTGACCGGTCTGATTGGCCATAACGGCTCCGGAAAATCTACCCTGCTGAAGATGCTCGGTCGTCACCAGCCACCGTCAGACGGCAATATTTTGCTCGACGCGCAGCCGCTGGAGAGCTGGAACAGCAAGGCCTTTGCCCGCAAAGTGGCCTATCTGCCGCAGCAGCTGCCGCAGGCGGAAGGGATGACGGTGCGCGAGCTGGTGGCGATTGGTCGCTATCCGTGGCACGGGGCGCTGGGGCGTTTCGGCGTGGCCGACCGGGAAAAGGTGGAAGAGGCGATTGCGCTGGTCGGCCTGAAGCCGCTGGCTCACCGTCTGGTAGACAGCCTCTCCGGCGGGGAGCGTCAGCGGGCGTGGATCGCCATGCTGGTGGCGCAGGACAGTCGCTGCCTGCTGCTGGATGAACCCACCTCGGCGCTGGATATCGCTCACCAGGTTGACGTCCTGGCGCTGGTGCATCGCCTGAGTCAGGAGCGTGGCCTGACGGTGATCGCCGTGCTGCACGATATCAATATGGCCGCCCGCTACTGTGATTATCTTGTTGCCCTGCGCGGCGGGGAGTGTATTGCCCAGGGCACGCCGGATGAGCTGATGCGCGGTGAAACCCTGGAGAAAATCTACGGGATCCCGATGGGTATTCTGCCGCACCCTGGCGGCGCGGCACCCGTGAGCTTCGTCTACTGATGGTTTCGAATCTGATAAGCCGCCGTCGCTTACTGACGGCTATGGCCCTGTCGCCGCTGCTCTGGCAGATGCGCGATGCCCGTGCGGCCAGCATCGATCCGCATCGCATCGTGGCGCTGGAGTGGCTGCCGGTTGAGCTGCTGCTGGCGCTGGGCGTGATGCCCTATGGCGTGGCTGACGTGAATAATTACAATCTGTGGGTGAATGAACCCTCGCTGCCCTCGACGGTGATTGACGTGGGCCTGCGTACCGAACCCAATCTTGAACTGCTGACCCAGATGAAGCCCTCGTATCTGGTCTGGTCGGCAGGCTACGGTCCTTCTTCGTCGACGCTGGCGAAAATTGCGCCCGGCCGCGGCTTTACCTTTAGCGACGGCAAAAAGCCGCTGACGATGGCGCGCAACTCCCTGGGAGAGATGGCGCAGCTGCTGGATATGCAGGCGGCGGCGAATAAGCATCTCGACGAATTTGAACAGCTTATCGAGTCAATTAAACCCCGCTTTGCCGGGCGCGGCAGCCGTCCGCTGCTGATGCTGACCTTGCTCGATACCCGTCATATGCTGGTATTTGGTTCCAATTGCCTGTTCCAGGAAGTGCTCGATCGCTACGGCATCGAGAATGCCTGGCATGGCGAAGAGACCTTCTGGGGTAGCACGACCGTTGGTATCGACCGTCTGGCCAGCTTTAAAGACGACGTGGACGTGCTCTGCTTCGATCACGGTAACGAGGCGGATATGCAGACGCTGATGGCGACGCCGCTGTGGCAGGCGATGCCCTTTGTGCGTGCCGGTCGCTTCCAGCGGGTTCCTGCTGTCTGGTTCTACGGGGCGACGCTTTCCGCGATGCACTTTGCCCGTGTGCTGGATGGCGCGCTGGGAGGCAAAGCATGACGCGCCGCAATCTCGTCTTCCCGGCGCTGCTGGCCGTCCTCTTTGTGCTGGCCGCCCTGTTAAGCTGGTCGAATTTAACCCATACCCTGCCGCGTGCGCAGTGGGGCGAAGCGTTCTGGCAGCCTGACCAGGATCGTATCCAGCAGATGCTGTTCCACTACAGCCTGTTGCCGAGGCTGGTGATTTCACTCCTGGTGGGTGCCGGGCTGGGGCTGGTGGGCGTGCTGTTCCAGCAGGTGCTGCGTAACCCGCTGGCCGAGCCGACCACGCTGGGTGTCTCTACCGGCGCACAGTTGGGGATGACGATTACCGCCCTGTGGGCGATCCCGGGCGTGATGGCCTCGCAGTTTGCGGCGCTGGCCGGTGCCTGCGTGGTGGGTGCGCTGGTGTTTGGCGTGGCCTGGGGGAAACGTTTATCGCCGGTGACGCTGATCCTGGCCGGTCTGGTGGTCAGCCTCTACTGCGGGGCGATTAACCAGCTGCTGGTACTGTTCCATCACGATCAGCTTCAGGGCATGTTCCTGTGGAGCACCGGCAGCCTGACCCAGACAGACTGGAGTATCGTCCAGCGGCTGTGGCCACAGCTGCTGATCGGTGCGATGCTGACCCTGCTTCTGCTGCGTCCCCTGACCTTAATGGGGCTGGATGACGGCGTGGCCCGCAATCTTGGGCTGGCCCTGTCTCTGGCTCGTCTGGCGGCGCTGACGCTGGCGATTGTGCTAAGCGCACTGCTGGTTAACGCGGTCGGGATTATCGGCTTTATCGGCCTGTTTTCGCCGCTGCTGGCGAAGATGGTTGGCGTGCGCCGACTTCTGCCGCGCCTGCTGGTGGCTCCGCTGATCGGGGCGCTGATCCTCTGGCTGTCCGATCAGATAGTGCTGTGGCTGACGCGGGTATGGATGGAAGTCTCCACCGGTGCCATCACCGCGCTTATCGGCGCGCCGCTGCTGCTGTGGCTGCTGCCGCGTCTGCGCAGTATGAGCGCTCCGGCAATGAATGCCGGAGACACCGTACCGGCCGAGCGTCAGCATCTGCCGTGGTTTGCCCTCGGCGGTGTTCTGTTCCTGCTGCTGGCGGCGACCGTGGCGCTATTCTTTGGCCGCGACGCGCAAGGCTGGACCTGGGCCAGCGGCGACGTGCTGAATGTCCTGCTGGAGTGGCGCTGGCCGCGCATTGTGGCGGCCCTGACCGCCGGGATGATGCTGGCGGTCGCGGGCTGTATTATCCAGCGCCTGACCGGCAACCCGATGGCCAGCCCCGAAGTGCTGGGGATCAGCTCCGGCGCGGCCTTTGGCGTGGTGCTGATGCTGTTCTTCGTGCCCGGCAATGCCTTTGGCTGGCTGCTGCCTGCGGGCAGTCTTGGTGCTGCCGGAACGCTGCTGATTATCCTGATTGCCGCCGGGCGCGGGGGCTTTTCGCCGCACCGGATGCTGCTTGCCGGGATGGCGCTCAGTACCGCCTTTACCATGCTCCTGATGATGCTGCAGGCCAGCGGCGATCCGCGTATGGCCCAGATCCTGACCTGGATTTCCGGTTCAACCTACGGGGCGACCGGTGAGCAGGCGGTGAAAACCTTTGCGGTCATGGTTGTGCTGCTGGCGCTTGCGCCGCTGTGCCGTCGCTGGCTGACGATTCTGCCGCTGGGCGGTGAGACTGCTCGTGCGGTGGGAATGGCGCTGACGCCTTCACGCGTTGGCCTGCTGCTGCTGGCCGCCTGTCTGACAGCGACCGCCACTATGACTATCGGCCCGCTAAGCTTTATCGGCCTGATGGCACCGCATATTGCCAGAATGATGGGCTTCCGCCGGGCGATGCCGCATATGGTGATGTCGGCGCTGATCGGTGGCGTGCTGCTGGTGCTGGCTGACTGGTGCGGACGCATGCTGATGTTCCCGTTCCAGATCCCGGCCGGGCTGCTGTCGACCTTTATCGGCGCGCCGTACTTTGTTTATTTGCTGAGAAAGCAGAGCAGGTAATCAGGTGGGATACCGGGCTGCCGTCGCAGCCCGGTATTAAACGGCTTACAGTTTTGCAAACGCCTTGCGTGCTGCATCGATGGTTTTATCGATATCCGCTTCGCTGTGCGCCACGGACATAAAGCCCGCCTCAAACGCCGACGGCGCAAGGTACACACCCTCTTCCAGCATCAGATGGAAGAAACGCTTAAAGCGTTCCACATCGCATTTCACCACGTCCTGATAGCAGGTCACGGTGTCGGCATCGGTAAAGAAGATCCCGAACATCCCGCCAACGTTATTCACCACCAGACCAATACCGTTTTCCTGCGCGGCATTCAGCAGGCCGTCGGCCAGGCGATTGGTGAGATCGGTCAGAGTGGTATGGATACCCGGCTGCGCCACTTCGGTCAGACAGGCGTAGCCCGCAGCCATTGCAATCGGGTTACCGGACAGGGTGCCCGCCTGATAGACCGGCCCGGTCGGCGCCAGCGCTTCCATCACGTCACGGCGTCCGCCGAACGCGCCTACCGGCATCCCGCCGCCGATAATCTTGCCCAGGCAGGTCAGGTCCGGCACCACGTCGTAGTAAGCCTGTGCCCCGGCCAGCGCTACGCGGAAGCCGGTCATTACTTCATCGATAATCAGCAGCGCGCCGAACTCGTCGCACAGGGCGCGCAGGCCCGGCAGGAACTCGGCTGACGGCGGAATGCAGTTCATATTGCCGGCGACCGGCTCAACGATAATACAGGCGATCTCCTGCGGGAATTCGCTAAAGGCCTGGCGGACGGAGTCGAGATCGTTATAGGTGCAGGTCAGAGTATGACGCGCAAAGTCTGCCGGAACGCCCGGGGAGTTCGGCTGGCCGAGGGTCAGCGCGCCGGAACCGGCTTTCACCAGCAGGCAGTCGGCGTGGCCGTGATAGCAGCCTTCGAACTTGATAATTTTATCGCGGCCGGTAAAGCCACGGGCCAGGCGAATGGCGCTCATGGTGGCTTCGGTGCCGGAGTTCACCATGCGGACCATATCCATCGTCGGCACCAGCTCGGTCACCAGCGCCGCCATCTTCACTTCCATCTCGGTCGGCGCGCCGAAGCTCAGGCCGCGCTGGGCCGCTTCAATCACCGCATTGCGGATGGCCGGGTGGTTGTGACCCAGCACCATCGGTCCCCAGGAGCCGACATAATCGATATAGGCCTTGCCGTCGACATCGTACAGATATGCGCCGTCGGCACGTTCGATAAACAGCGGCGTACCGCCCACGCCGGTAAATGCGCGGACCGGTGAGTTAACGCCGCCCGGAATAAGCTGACGTGCGGCCTGGTAGAGGTTTTCAGACTGGCTCATTGAGAGATCCCTGGTTCTGAGAAAAATGGTTGCCGGTATTCTAAGGGATTCGATAAGGGTTATGAAAGCGTTGCCCGTCGGGAACGTCAACAGGAGAGGGTTTTCCCGCGACGTTGCAGAGCGAGGCGAGTACAATGCTGTCTCAATTTGGTCAGACCAATAGACAGGTATGGTGATGAACGCGGAATCTTCCCTTTCTGCCCGTCAAAGAGTACGACAGCGACGCAGCGAGACAATAAAACGTCTTGTTAGGCAGGATAAAACGCCGTTGGCTATTCTGGTGATGGCCGCGCTGGTTGGAACGCTTGCCGGACTGCTGGGGGTGGCTTTTGAAAAAGCGGTTAATGCCGTGCTGGCGCTTCGGCTGGCAACGCTTGCCCATCACGTTGATCGCAGCCTTCTGCTGTGGCCGCTGGCCTTTGTGTTATCAGCCATTCTGGCGATGGTGGGTTACTGGCTGGTACGCCGTTTTGCACCCGAGGCCGGAGGATCGGGGATCCCGGAAATTGAGGGTGCGCTGGAAGAGCTGCGGCCAGTCAGGTGGTGGCGGGTTATTCCGGTCAAGTTTATCGGCGGTATGGGGACGCTGGGTGCGGGAATGGTGCTTGGCCGAGAAGGGCCGACGGTCCAGTTGGGCGGTAATATTGGACGAATGGTTCTGGATATTTTTCACCTCCGTAGCCCGGAAGCGCGCCATACGTTGCTGGCGACCGGTGCGGCTGCCGGGTTGTCTGCGGCGTTTAACGCACCGCTGGCAGGCATTCTCTTTATTCTGGAAGAGATGCGGCCGCAGTTCCGTTACAACCTAATCTCAATTAAAGCGGTCTTTATCGGCGTCATTATGTCCAGCATCGTCTTTCGCCTGTTTAACGGCGAAGCGGCGGTAATCGAAGTGGGTAAGCTGAGTAATGCGCCGGTGGATACTCTGTGGCTCTATTTTATACTGGGTATGGTGTTTGGCTGCGTCGGACCCGCATTCAACTATCTCGTGTTACGTACTCAGGATATGTTTCAGCGGCTGCACGGTGGCAGAACCGGGCGCTGGGTGCTGATTGGCGGACTGCTGGGCGGCGGGTGCGGTATTCTGGGCCTGATTGCACCTGCGTTGACGGGCGGGGGATTTAATCTGATCCCCGTTGCGGCGGCGGGCAGCTACGGTATCGGGATGCTGCTGTTCCTTTTTCTCGCCAGAACGCTCACGACCCTGCTCTGTTTTTCCTCTGGCGCACCGGGCGGTATTTTTGCGCCTATGCTGTCTCTGGGAACGCTGCTTGGAACGGCATTTGGTACAGCCGCCGCGCACGGGTTCCCCGATCTACACTTGCAGGCAGGGACTTTTGCTATTGCTGGAATGGGGGCACTGTTTGCCGCCTCAGTGCGTGCGCCGCTGACCGGCATTGTGCTGGTACTGGAGATGACAGACAATTACCAGCTTATTTTGCCAATGATTATTACCTGTCTCGGTGCGACACTGCTCGCGCAGTTTCTTGGCGGCAGTCCACTCTATTCGAGCATTCTTGCGCGTACCCTGGCGAAGCAGCAGGTGTCCGTCAGTGCGACCATCCGTGAGAATACTTGAACGTATTACCCTGGTGTTGGATAATGACGCTAATGATCGGGTCATTTTTTGCCCGGATCGCAGTATCAATGGGAGCATATTATGAGTGATGATATTGCAGTGCCGCTGCAGTTTACCGACGCAGCCGCCAGCAAAGTAAAAAACCTGATCGCAGATGAAGATAACCCGAATATGAAGCTGCGGGTTTACATCACCGGCGGTGGCTGTAGCGGCTTCCAGTATGGTTTCACCTTTGACGATCAGGTCAATGAAGGCGATATGACCATCGAGAAGCAGGGCGTTGGCCTGGTGGTTGACCCAATGAGCCTGCAGTATCTGGTCGGCGGTGCCGTTGACTATACCGAAGGTCTGGAAGGTTCCCGCTTTATCGTGACCAACCCGAACGCGACCAGCACCTGCGGCTGCGGTTCGTCCTTCAGCATCTGATTTTCAGGTTCTGACAAAAAAGCCGTGTCTGCGACACGGCTTTTTGCTATCTACTGTTTTCATCCAGCGCAAAGGTCGGCAGTTTTAGATGCCAGCGTATCGCCGCCAGGCGGATGGAGAGCGTGACGACCATACCCAGCATACTGGCGATTTCCAGCGGGACGGCAAAGACATACCAGGCGCTGGCATGAACAATACCGCCGACAATACAGGCCGTAGCGTAGATTTCGGTCCGCAGAATCATCGGAATTTCGCGCGCCAGCACGTCGCGGATAATCCCGCCGCCGACGCCGGTGACCACACCCATACAGATAGCGACAAGCGGGCCGGTGCCGGCCAGAAAGGCTTTGTTTACGCCGATACCGACAAATACCGCCAGTCCCACCGCATCCAGTACTGGCAGCACCCATTTCGGCAGGCGACGCGGCTGCCTGACCACAAGAATGGTCAGCATACTGGTGACCATCGCCACCACCAGATCGGTGGGATCGGTCACCCAGAAGACCGGACCGTTGGCCAGGGCCATATCACGAATGGTGCCGCCGCCGACCGCCGTCACCACGCCGAGTACCAGCACGCCAAAGGGATCCATCCGCAGTTTACCGGCAAGCAGAACGCCAGAGATGGCGAAAACGGCCGTACCGACAATATCCAGCCAATAGACGAGCATGATGGGGTCCCCGATTAATCTACCTGCGCCAGTGCGCCACAGAGTTGTTTTGCGGCGAGGATAATACGCGGACCGGCCCGTTCAAACCAGTCGCTGGTAACGGGAATAACGGGAATTTTTAGCTGAGAATGCCAGAAACGCTCAATTTTGCCGATCTCATCACTGTCACCGGTGATCACGATCGCCTGAGGATGGCGCGACAAAACCTGCTCGCGGCTGACCTGAGGCCAGGGCACGCGGCTGTCGGCAAAGATGTTATCTCCGCCGCACAGAGAGAGGACCTGATGCTGGATGGAGCCTTTGCCGCTGGTAAAGAGCGGCGTGGAGCCAAACTGCATAAACACCCGTTTTGGCGGTTGGCTGGCGTAACGTTGTTGCAGCGTACTGTATTCATCGCGGATCTGCCGTGCAGCCTGATGCGCCTTGTCCGGCGTCGGGCTCCAGTCGGCAAGCTGGTCCAGGGAGCGGGCGACCTGCTCGATGCTGTCTACATTGAGCCACATGACGTTGATGCCGAGAGAAGCCAACTGATTCACCTGACGCTCGGCGTTGCCGCCGCGCCAGGCCAGTACCAGATCGGGCTTCAGGGCGACGATACGCTCAACATTCATCCCCTGCCAACTGGCCACCTGCTCAATCTTTGCCGCCGGAGGCGGATAGTCGGAGTAGCTGCTGACGGCAACGGGTGTGATACCGGCGGCAAACGCCAGTTCGGTATTGGAAGGGGAGAGGCTGATAACACGCGGCGCGGCAAGCAGCCACGCCGGTGTCAGTAGTAACAGCGCAGCAAGCGCGCCGAATCGGACCTTACCCACGCGCCAGTTTCTGCACCAGGGTTTCAACCATCAGGCTGGACTGCTTCGCGGCCACGACCAGGAACTCATCAAAGCTGAGGTGGGACTCTTTATCTGCCACGTCGGAGATGGCGCGAACCACCACGAAAGGCACGCTGAAGCTATGGCACACGTGGGCAATCCCGGTGGCTTCCATCTCAACGGCAACCGCCTGCGGGAAGTTATGGCGAATTTTTGCCAGTCCTTCAGCGCCGTTGATAAAGGCATCACCGCTGACGATCAGACCGCGAACGGCATTAAGCTTCAGCTCGGTGATGCAGCTTTCGGCTGCCGCAACCAGTTTCTCATCGGCTTTAAACCCGGCCGGGCAGCCAGGAAGCTGGCCGTACTCGTAGCCAAAGGCGGTCACGTCCGCATCGTGATAGCGGGCTTCGTCGGAAACCACGATATCGCCGACTTTCAGCGTTGGGGCCAGGCCGCCTGCAGAACCGGTATTAATCACCACATCTGGTTTGCAATGTTCCAGCAGCAGGGTGGTGCCCATTGCCGCCGCCACTTTACCGATGCCGGATTTCAGCAGAGCAACCTCAACGCCGTTCAGCAGGCCGGTGTAAATTTCGCTGCCGCCGAGGCGAATAGTCTGACGGTTTTCAATTTTGTCACGCAGGACCGTTACTTCTTCGTCCATGGCCGCAATAATGCCAATTTTCATAGATTTACTCGCGATGTGGCAGGATTAAAGGCATAGTCTATCATGCAGCCTGGGTGCAGCGCATTTCCCGAGGGAGAAGATATGGCACAGATTGATTTCCGCAACAAAATTAACTGGCGTCGTCGCTACCGTTCCCCGACAGGGGAGAAGACCGAACACGAGATCCTGCGTATTTTTGAGAGCGATCGCGGGCGAATTATCAATTCACCGGCCATTCGCCGCCTGCAGCAAAAAACCCAGGTTTTCCCTCTGGAACGCAATGCCGCGGTGCGTACCCGGCTCACCCACTCCATGGAAGTCCAGCAGGTCGGGCGCTATATCGCCAAAGAGGTGCTTAGCCGCCTGAAGCAGCAGAAGCTGCTGGAAACCTACGGCCTGGATGAGCTGGCCGGGCCGTTTGAAAGCATTGTGGAGATGGCCTGCCTGATGCACGACATCGGCAACCCGCCGTTTGGCCATTTTGGCGAAGCGGCGATCAATGACTGGTTTAGCCAGCGTCTCTGCCCGCAGCCTGCCAGGGACGACCGCTGCAGCGTGGCGGTGCTACGCCTGCAGGAAGGTGAAGAGAGCCTCAATGCGCTACGGCTAAAAGTGCGCCAGGATCTCTGCCATTTCGAAGGTAACGCCCAGGGGATCCGCCTGGTTCACTCCCTGATGCGCATGAATCTGACCTGGGCGCAGGTGGGGTGCATTCTGAAATATACCCGTCCGGCCTGGTGGCGCGATGAGATCCCGCAGAGCCATCACTATTTAATGAAGAAGCCCGGTTATTACCTGGCGGAAGAGGCCTATATCGAGCGTCTGCGTAAAGAACTCGATCTGGCGCCTTACAGTCGTTTCCCCTTAACCTGGATTATGGAGGCGGCGGACGATATTTCGTATTGCGTCGCGGACCTCGAAGACGCCGTTGAAAAACGGATTTTCAGTGTCGATCAGCTCTATCAGCATTTGTATGACGCCTGGGGCCACCATGAAAAAGGATCGCTCTTTTCTCAGGTAGTCGAAAATGCCTGGGAGAAGTCGCGATCTAATTCACTACAGCGCAGCGCCGAAGATCAGTTCTTTATGTATTTGCGGGTGAATACGCTCAGTAAACTGGTGCCTTACGCGGCCCAGCGATTTATCGATAATATCGCGCAAATCTATCGCGGTGATTTCAATCACGCCCTGCTGGAAGATGACAGCGATTTTAGCCAGCTCCTTGAACTTTATAAAAATGTCGCCATACATCATGTGTTCAGCCACCCCGACGTCGAACAGCTGGAATTACAGGGTTATCGGGTGATAAGCGGTCTGCTGGAGATCTATTCCCCGCTGCTGAACCTGTCGCTGGAGGATTTCAGCGAGCTGGTGGAAAAAGAGCGGGTACGTCGTTTACCGATTGAAACCCGGCTATTGCATAAATTATCCACCCGCCATCGACTGGCCTATGTGGAAGCGGTCGGGAAATTGTCTCGCGATGCCGCAGACTATCCGTTGATGGAATATTATTACCGTTGTCGGCTGCTGCAGGACTATATCAGCGGGATGACCGATCTCTATGCGTGGGATGAATACAGACGATTAATGGCGGTGGAGTAATTACTTTGAGAATTGTAAAGACGGACAATAAATTTTTACTTTTTGCCGAAACGTCCGCCCGGAACTTAAGGGTATAAAACAACTCTGAATGTGACGTACACAGCGTTTTTACCCTATTCAGTTTATTGAGATTGAGACACATGAGAAAAACCACATTAGCAATGAGCGCACTGGCGTTAAGTTTAGGCCTGGCAATCTCTCCGCTTTCTATGGCGGCGGAAACTGCCTCTTCGGCAGCAACCGCACAGCAGATGCCGAGCCTGGCACCAATGCTTGAGACCGTTATGCCTTCCGTGGTGAGCATCAACGTGGAAGGCAGCACCACGGTGAATACGCCGCGTATGCCGCGTAACTTCCAGCAGTTCTTCGGCGACGATTCGCCGTTCTGCCAGGAAGGTTCACCTTTCCAGAGTTCGCCATTCTGTCAGGGTGGCGGTGGACAGCCGGGCGCTGACGGCGGCCAGCAGCAGAAGTTTATGGCCCTCGGTTCCGGGGTGATTATCGATGCCGCGAAGGGCTATGTGGTCACCAACAACCACGTGGTTGATAAAGCCACCTCGATTAAAGTCCAGCTGAGCGATGGCCGTAAGCTGGAAGCCAAAATGGTGGGCAAAGATCCGCGCTCCGATATCGCCCTGATCCAGATTCAGGATCCGAAAAACCTGACCGCCATTAAGATGGCTGACTCCGACGCCCTGCGCGTGGGTGACTACACGGTGGCGATTGGTAACCCGTTTGGTCTGGGTGAAACCGTGACCTCCGGTATCGTTTCTGCCCTCGGTCGTAGCGGCCTGAACGCGCAGAACTATGAAAACTTTATTCAGACCGATGCCGCCATTAACCGCGGTAACTCCGGTGGTGCACTGGTTAACCTCAACGGTGAGCTGATCGGGATTAACACCGCGATTCTGGCCCCGGACGGCGGCAACATCGGTATCGGCTTTGCTATCCCGAGCAATATGGTGAAAAGCCTGACCTCGCAGATGGTGCAGTACGGCCAGGTGCGTCGCGGCGAGCTGGGTATTATGGGCACCGAGCTGAACTCCGAGCTGGCGAAGGCGATGAAAGTTGACGCCCAGCGCGGCGCGTTTGTCAGCCAGGTGATGCCGAACTCTTCGGCGGCAAAAGCCGGGATTAAGGCGGGTGATGTGATCACCACCCTGAACGGCAAGCCGATCAGCAGCTTTGCCGCGCTGCGTGCGCAGGTAGGCACCATGCCAATCGGCAGCAAAGTGGCCCTGGGCCTGCTGCGCGACGGCAAGCCGGTGAGCGTTGAGATTGAGCTGCAGCAGAGCAGTCAGACTCAGGTCGATTCCAGCGCGGTCTTTAGCGGCATTGAAGGCGCAGAGATGAGCAACAAGGGTCAGGACAAAGGCGTGGTGGTGAACAGCGTTAAGGCTAACAGCCAGGCCGCACAGATTGGCCTGAAGAAAGGCGATGTGATCCTCGGCGCTAACCAGCAGCCGGTGAAAAATATCGCTGAGCTGCGCAAAATCCTTGATACCAAACCTTCCATACTGGCGCTGAATATTCAGCGTGGCGATACCTCCCTCTATCTGCTGATGCAGTAATCTGCCTTTCCCCTCCTCGCTCTGAGGAGGGGAACCTCAATTTGTGAAGCTTTCCACAACTCCACACTTATTCTCGGTGCTTTGTGCATATGCACAGTGCGGCGGTGTATCATCTTCCCTATGCTGGAGCACTGCTTAGGGGAGGGTTACATGGCTGGCTGGCATCTTGATACCAAAATGGCGCAGGATATCGTGGCGCGCACCATGCGCATCATTGATACCAATATCAACGTAATGGATGCTCGCGGGCGGATCATCGGCAGCGGCGATCGCGAACGAATTGGGGAATTGCACGAAGGCGCGCTGCTGGTACTCTCCCAGGGGCGCGTGGTTGATATTGATGATGCGGTAGCCCGCCATCTGCACGGCGTACGTCAGGGGATCAACCTCCCATTACGGCTCGAAGGTGAGATCGTCGGCGTTATCGGCCTGACCGGCGAGCCGGAATCGCTGCGCAAGTACGGCGAACTGGTGTGCATGACCGCCGAGATGATGCTTGAACAGTCCCGCCTGATGCACCTGCTGGCCCAGGACAGCCGCCTGCGTGAAGAGCTGGTGATGAACCTGATTCAGGCAGAAGAGAATACCCCGGCGCTGACCGAATGGGCCCAGCGTCTCGGCATTGATTTAAATCAGCCGCGCGTCGTGGCGGTGGTGGAAGTCGACAGCGGCCAGCTGGGCGTGGACAGCGCGATGGCTGAACTCCAGCAGCTACAGAACGCCCTGACGACCCCGGAACGCAATAACCTGATTGCTATTGTGTCCCTGACCGAAATGGTGGTGCTCAAGCCGGCGCTGAACCCGTTTGGTCGCTGGGATGCAGAAGACCACCGTAAGCGCGTCGAGCAGCTGATCGCCCGGATGAAAGAGAACGGCCAGCTGCGTTTTCGCGTTTCGCTGGGCAACTACTTTACCGGACCGGGCAGTATTGCCCGCTCCTACCGTACGGCGCGGACCACCATGATGGTCGGTAAGCAGCGTATGCCGGAGAGCCGGAGTTATTTTTATCAGGATCTGATGCTGCCGGTGCTGCTGGACAGCCTGCGCGGCGGCTGGCAGGCCAACGAGCTGGCGCGTCCGCTGACTCGCCTGAAGGCGATGGACAATAACGGTCTGCTACGGCGGACGCTCTCCGCCTGGTTCCGCCATAACGTGCAGCCTCTGGCGACCTCTAAGGCGCTGTTTATCCACCGTAATACGCTGGAGTATCGCCTGAACCGTATTTCGGAGCTGACCGGGCTGGATCTGGGGAATTTTGACGACCGGCTGCTGCTGTATGTAGCGCTGCAGCTTGATGAGCAGCACTGAGTTCAGACGTAAAAAAGGCCGGGGATATCCCGGCCTTGTTGTATTCGCGCAGCGGTTATTTATTACGGGTCAGTTTTTCCAGGTCTGATTCGATTTCGCTAATCTTGTTGGCGACCACGCTTTCCAGATGGCGCAGATCGTCGAGGATCTTACGCTTCAGATCGACTTCGGTACGGTCACGCTGGCAAATCTGATCGAGCTCGTCGATCACATAGCGCAGATTAGGGCTGATTTCCTGGACTTCCCGGTAACCCTGGCCCACGCCGTCCGCCACCACCGTTTTGCGCTGGCGGGGGTACTTAAACTTAACGCTTTTGGCGAAAAACTCGCCTTTATCCTTATGAAAGTAGATCTTCAGGATATCGTTGTTGGCTTCCTGACGCAGGCTGTAGCGGTCTATCTCTTCTGGATTGGTGATGCCAAGGCTTTTCAGATTATCGTACATTGTGTGTTCCCCTTAATCGAAGAAAGTTACAGCCTTTAGATGGTTAACGGAAACGCACGGCTTTGCCAGTGTGCGTTTTGAAAAAAGCGTGCCGAAACACGATTATACGTCAGGAGATGCCGGGATGGGCATTTTTTCAGCAGTGGAATTGAGAATAAAAAACGCCGATCAGAATTGACCGGCGTGAACCAGGGAGTATAAGAAAAGCTTATTTCTGCGGTGCAACAGGGCCACAGCCGCCGATGACTTTAGAAATAGAGATAGCCGGATGCAACAGATAATCATAGTCGCAATTCTTTTCTTTGTTGTAGACACTACCCGTGCAGCCTGTGAGTGTAGACAAAACAACAGCAATAAGAGCAAACCCTGCAAACTTCTTCATTTTCTAACTCCTGTTAATTTGTTCATAAAATAAAAACAATATCACTCTCCTGTGATATCGGAATCGATGTAAACATGCGTTAGTAGAACCTGTCAATACAACGACTATTATATTTTTGTATTCGTGATCAATGACTTGTGAATATTCTTATTTGTATTCACGCATTAAATAATGGCGGGAGTATTAATTATTTGAATGAATTTATTAGAGGGGAAATAAAAAACGGACGCTAAAAAGCGTCCGTTTTGAGACGGTGCGAAAAAATTAATCGATGGTGCGAAGCAGTTCGTTAATGCCCACTTTACCGCGGGTTTTCGCATCCACTTTTTTCACGATAACGGCACAGTACAGGCTGTATTTACCGTCTTTAGACGGCAGGTTACCCGAAACCACGACGGAACCGGCCGGTACGCGACCGTAATGCACTTCACCGGTTTCACGATCGTAAATACGGGTGCTCTGGCCGATGTAAACGCCCATGGAGATCACCGAACCTTCTTCCACGATCACGCCTTCAACCACTTCGGAACGGGCACCGATAAAGCAGTTGTCTTCGATGATGGTCGGATTAGCCTGCAGCGGCTCCAGTACGCCACCGATGCCGACGCCGCCGGACAGGTGAACGTTTTTACCGATCTGCGCACAGGAGCCCACGGTGGCCCAGGTGTCGACCATGGTGCCTTCATCAACGTAAGCACCGATGTTCACATAAGAGGGCATCAGCACGGTGTTGCGGGCGATAAATGCGCCCTGGCGAACGGCCGCCGGCGGCACCACGCGGAAACCTTCTTTCTGGAAACGCGCTTCGTCGTAGTTGGCGAATTTCATCGGCACTTTATCGAAGTAGCGGCTTTCTGCACCGTCGATAACCTGGTTATCGTTGATACGGAAAGAGAGCAGCACCGCCTTCTTGAGCCACTGGTGTGTTACCCACTGACCGTCGATCTTCTCAGCGACACGCAGCGCGCCGGAATCAAGCAGAGAAATCACCTGGTTTACCGCTTCACGGGTTACGGTATCCACATTTGCCGGAGTAATCTCGGCGCGACGCTCGAAAGCGGATTCAATCACGTTTTGTAACTGCTGCATTATTAAACTCTTTCCATATTAATAAACATTACGTCACGTCCTTTAAGGGCATGACATCGACGCCTGTCCTTTATCGTTTGGATTGAGGGCCTCTGTCAACCGTTGTTGCACTTCCAGCTGCAGCGCATTATTAAGAGCACGCCGGTCGGCGGTGGCGATTATAAATAAATCTTCTACTCGCTCACCAATTGTCGTAATTCTGGCCCCGTGCAGGGAAATTCCGAGGTCGGCGAACACCTGGCCGACGCTCGCCAGCAGCCCGGGCTGGTCGAGCGCAATCAGCTCAAGGAATGAGCGCCTGTCCGTATGGGTTGGCAGGAAATTGACCTCGGTATCGACGGTAAAGTGGCGCAGTTTTGCCGGCTGGCGACGTGGAATTGGCGGCTGCCAGCTGTGCTGGGTGATCGCCTGCTCCAGTCCCTGGCTAATGACCAGGTGACGATCGGGCGACAGCGGGCTGCCGTCCGGTTCGAGAACGATAAAGGTGTCCATTGCCATACCGTCGCGGGTCGTGAAAACCTGCGCGTCGTGGACGCTGAGGTTGCGCCTGTCCAGCTCGGCGCAGACGGCGGCGAAGAGATAGGGGCGGTCAGGGCTCCAGATAAAGATCTCGGTGCCGCCGCGCGTGGCCTGAGGGCTAAGCAGAATAAGCGGCTTGCTCAGGTCGTGCTGAAGCAGATGACGGGCATGCCACGCCAGCTGATTTGGACTGTGGCGAACAAAGTAGTTCGCACGGCAGCGGGTCCAGATCTGGTGCAGCGCCTCTTCGTCGATGTTGTCCATCCGCAGGAGCGCCAGCGCCTGGACCTGATGATGACGCACGCGTTCGCGCATATCCGGGGTATTTTGCATACCGCGCCGCAGCTGTTTTTCGGTCGCGAAATAGAGCTCGCGCAGCAGGCTCTGCTTCCAGCTATTCCACAGGGTTTCGTTGGTGGCGCAGATATCCGCCACCGTCAGGCAGACGAGGAAGCGCAGGCGGTTTTCTGTCTGCACTTCTTCGGCAAACTGCTTGATCACTTCCGGATCCTGAATATCCCGGCGCTGGGCGGTCACGGACATCAGCAGATGATGACGTACCAGCCAGGCGACCAGCTGCGTTTCCCGCGAGTTCAGGCCGTGCAGCTCGGCAAATTTCAGCACGTCACCGGCACCCAGCTCGGAGTGATCGCCCCCGCGGCCTTTGGCGATATCGTGGAACAGGGCGGCGATCAGGATCAGTTCCGGGTGGGTCAGACGCGGCCAGAGATCCACGCACAGGGGATGACGTGAGCGGGTCTCTTCACTGGCGAAACTTTCCAGCTTCAGCAGCACGCGGATAGTGTGCTCATCGACGGTATAGGCGTGGAAGAGGTCAAACTGCATCTGGCCGACAATATGCGACCACTGCGGCATATAGGCCCAGAGGACGCTGTGGCGATGCATTGGCAGTAGGCCGCGCCTGACGGCACCCTGATGGCGCAGCATGCTGAGGAAAAGCTCCCGCGCCTCCGGGATGTAGCACAGAGGCTGGGTCAGATGGCGACGGGCGTGGCGCAGATGACGCAGGGTAGTCGAGTAAATTCCGGTAATGCTGCTGTTACGCACCATGATGTGGAACATGCGTAAAATCGCCTGCGGCTGGCGAATAAACAGGGTTTCATCGCGGAGATCGATAAGCGTGCCGCGCAGCTGAAAATCATCGTCGATGGGACGGGGTTTCTCGTCGGCGGTGAGGGCCAGAATGGCCTCATCGAACAGCTGCAGCAGCATATGATTCAGCTCCGCCACTCGACGGGTGACGCGGAAGAAGTCTTTCATCATATGCTCAACCGGCTCGTTGCCCTCGCCGCTGTAGTTCAGACGCTGGGCGACGCTAAGCTGTCGATCGAACAGCAGGCGGTTGTCGTAGCGGGTAACCACCAGATGCAGCGCAAAGCGAATACGCCACAGCACGTGCTGGCATTCGTTAAGTTCGTTGCGCTCGGCTTCGGTCAGGAAGCCGAAACCGACCATCTCATCCATCGAGGTGGCGCCGAAGTGACGCCGCGCAACCCACTGCAGGGTGTGGATATCGCGCAGGCCGCCCGGGCTGCTTTTAATATCCGGTTCAAGGTTGTAGCTGGTGCCGTGATAGCGCTGGTGGCGGACGTTTTGCTCTTCGACTTTGGCGGCGAAGAAGGTGGCCGACGGCCAGAAGCCATCGCTGAAGATATGCTTTTGCAGCTCAAGAAACAGGGCGACGTCGCCGATCAGCAGGCGTGACTCAATCAGGTTGGTGGCGACGGTTAAATCGGACAGCCCTTCCAGCAGACATTCGTCGAGGGTGCGGACGCTGTGGCCGACTTCGAGCTTAATATCCCACAGCAGCGTCAGCAGCTCGCCGATTTTTTGCGCCTGGGCATCCGACAGCCTGACGCGGCTCAAAATCAGCAGGTCGATATCGGACAGTGGGTGCAGCTCGCCGCGCCCGTAGCCGCCAACCGCGACCAGCGCCACATCGCTGAGCTGGCCGAAACCGGCATCGATCCACAGTCGCTGCAGCAGCTGATCGATAAATTCCGTGCGGGCGTCAATCAGCTGCTCCGCCGTGATGCCGCTATCAAAAGCCTCGCCAAGCCAGTGCTGGAAGGTTTCAAGATGGGCTTTTATCCCCGCGCAGTTCAGCGATTCCTGTGGCCAGACGCCCGGGTTATCAGGCTGACCGGGAAGAGAGGGGAGTGCGGTATTCGCATACTGCTCGGGTAAAGTGTGACTCATCAGGCGCCGCCCATAAGAAAAAGCTATCACCAATAAAAAAGCCGGCATTTGCCGGCTTCTTATCATTCGTTGTGCGTGAGTATCGCGGGGATGGTGTCATCCTTTCGCAACGTCATTATTTCGCAGCCGTTTTCGGTTACCACAATAGTATGCTCATACTGCGCAGACAAGCTTCTGTCTTTGGTTTTCACCGTCCAGCCATCTTTCATGGTGCGGATACGGTAGTCACCGGCGTTGAGCATCGGTTCGATGGTAAAGGTCATGCCTGCCTGCAGCACCACGCCGCCGTCGTCCGCATCGTAATGCAGAACCTGTGGTTCTTCGTGGAAGACGCGGCCAATGCCGTGTCCGCAGTATTCACGGACGACCGAGAAACCTTCGCCTTCGGCGAATTTCTGGATTGCCGCGCCGATGGTGCGCAGGCGAATACCCGGCTTAACCATTTTCAGCGCCAGGTAGAGGCTCTCCTGCGTCACGCGGCACAGGCGCTCGCCGAGGATGGTCGGTTTGCCGACGATAAACATCTTCGAGGTGTCGCCGTGGTACTCGTCTTTAATGACGGTCACATCGATATTCACGATATCGCCGTCTTTCAGCAGTTTAGCGTCGTCAGGGATCCCGTGGCACACCACTTCATTAATGGAGATGCAGACGGATTTTGGGAAACCGTGGTAGCCGAGGCAGGCGGAAACGGCCTGCTGCTCGTTAACGATATAGTCGTTGCAGATACGGTCCAGTTCGCCGGTGCTGACGCCGGGTTTAACGAAGGGTTCGATCATTTCCAGCACGTCAGCGGCCAGGCGGCCCGCCACGCGCATTTTTTCGATTTCTTCAGGGGTCTTAATAGAGATTGCCATGGATTCAGTCCATCAGAGTCGATTTTTTCGACAATAATTGTGTTAAGTACCGCCAATGGTATCAGCCCGGCGGGCAGCCTGCCAAATTGAGAATCATTGAACGCACATCGTGCCAACAACTGTTGGAGTCTCTCGCATATTTGTGGTATAAAGCGCGCCGGACTCCGGATCCTTCCAGGATACCGGGGCACAAATCTCACTTTGTGTAATTACACACACGTATCGACACATATTCCGGGGTGCCCTTAGGGGTCGGTAATATGGGATACGTGGAGGCATAACCCCAACTTAATCTATAGAGGTTTTAAACATGGCTACTGTTTCCATGCGCGACATGCTCAAGGCTGGTGTTCACTTTGGTCACCAGACCCGTTACTGGAACCCGAAAATGAAGCCTTTCATCTTCGGCGCACGTAACAAGGTTCACATCATCAACCTGGAGCAGACCGTACCGATGTTCAACGAAGCCCTGGCTGAACTGAACAAGATCGCTTCCCGTAAAGGTAAGATCCTGATCGTTGGTACCAAACGCGCTGCAAGCGAAGCGGTGAAAGAATCTGCTCTGAGCTGCGACCAGTTCTTCGTGAACCATCGCTGGCTGGGCGGCATGCTGACTAACTGGAAAACCGTTCGTCAGTCAATCAAACGTCTGAAAGATCTGGAAACTCAGTCTCAGGACGGTACTTTCGACAAGCTGACCAAGAAAGAAGCGCTGATGCGCACCCGTGAGCTGGCCAAGCTGGAAAACAGCCTGGGCGGTATCAAGGACATGGGCGGCCTGCCGGACGCACTGTTCGTTATCGATGCAGACCACGAGCACATCGCTATCAAAGAAGCTAACAACCTGGGTATCCCGGTATTTGCTATCGTTGATACCAACTCCAACCCGGACGGCGTTGACTTCGTTATCCCAGGTAACGACGATGCAATCCGTGCTGTTAGCCTGTACCTGAATGCAGTTGCTGCAACCGTTCGTGAAGGTCGCTCTTCTGACCTGGCTACTCAGGCAGAAGAAAGCTTCGTAGAAGCTGAATAATAAGGCACGCTCTTAAGAGCCCCCTTAAATACCCAGTGGGTATGACCAGGTAGTAACACGTTTGGTTAGGGGCCTTTTTATGGCCCCTTTTTCACTTTTTAGTCCGTCTGGTTCATTGGGCCGGGCGGATCAAATCTTCCGAGGATTTAAGAATGGCTGAAATTACCGCATCCCTGGTAAAAGAGCTGCGCGAGCGTACCGGCGCAGGCATGATGGACTGTAAAAAAGCGCTGACCGAAGCCAACGGCGACATCGAGCTGGCAATCGAGAACATGCGTAAGTCCGGCGCTATCAAAGCGGCGAAAAAAGCAGGCAACGTTGCTGCTGACGGCGTAATCATCACTAAAATCGACGGCAACTACGCTGTGATTCTGGAAGTTAACTGCCAGACTGACTTCGTTGCTAAAGATGGTGGTTTCCAGGCATTCGCTAACAAAGTTCTGGATGCAGCCGTTGCTGGCAAAATCACTGACGTTGAAGTTCTGAAAGCACAGTTCGAAGAAGAGCGTGTTGCCCTGGTTGCTAAAATCGGTGAGAACATCAACATCCGTCGCGTTGCTTCCCTGGAAGGCGACGTTCTGGGTAGCTACCAGCACGGTGCTCGCATCGGCGTTCTGGTTGCCGCTAAAGGCGCTGACGATGAGCTGGTTAAGCAGCTGGCAATGCACGTTGCTGCAAGCAAGCCGGAATTCGTTAAGCCGGAAGACGTGTCTGCTGAAGTGGTAGAGAAAGAGTACCAGGTTCAGCTGGACATCGCCATGCAGTCCGGTAAGCCGAAAGAAATCGCTGAGAAGATGGTTGAAGGCCGCATGAAGAAATTCACCGGTGAAGTCTCCCTGACCGGTCAGCCTTTTGTTATGGAACCGAGCAAAACCGTTGGCCAGCTGCTGAAAGAGCACAACGCTGACGTGACTAACTTCATCCGCTTCGAAGTGGGCGAAGGTATCGAGAAAGTTGAGACTGATTTCGCAGCAGAAGTTGCTGCGATGTCCAAGCAGTCTTAATTGTCGAAAAGGAGCCGCCTGAGGGCGGCTTCTTTTTGCACCCCTCATGTGTAAAATTCAGCGAAAGGCTATATTGCTGGCGCTGAAGTGCGACGTATCATGTCGCCAGAATTAACCCCTCTCACTCGTTGACTGTCTCAGGAAAGAAACATGGCTACCAATGCAAAACCCGTCTACAAACGCATCCTCCTTAAATTAAGTGGTGAAGCGCTGCAGGGAACGGAAGGCTTCGGTATTGACGCAAGCATACTTGACCGTATGGCGCAGGAAATCAAAGAACTGGTTGAGCTGGGCATTCAGGTCGGTGTGGTGATTGGTGGGGGCAACCTGTTCCGTGGAGCGGGTCTGGCGAAAGCGGGGATGAACCGCGTTGTGGGCGACCACATGGGCATGCTGGCAACCGTGATGAACGGTCTTGCGATGCGTGATTCGCTGCACCGCGCCTATGTGAACGCCCGCCTGATGTCCGCCATTCCGTTGAATGGCGTTTGCGACAACTACAGCTGGGCAGAGGCGATCAGCCTGCTGCGCAATAACCGCGTGGTGATCCTCTCCGCTGGTACCGGTAATCCGTTCTTCACCACCGACTCCGCTGCCTGCCTGCGCGGTATCGAAATTGAAGCCGACGTGGTTCTGAAGGCGACCAAAGTGGACGGCGTATTCTCCGCTGACCCGATGAAAGATCCGACGGCGACCCTGTACGAACAGCTCACCTATACCGAAGTGCTGGATAAAGAACTGAAAGTGATGGATCTGGCCGCCTTTACCCTTGCTCGCGATCACAAACTGCCGATTCGCGTCTTCAACATGAACAAACCTGGCGCCCTGCGTCGCGTGGTCATGGGTGAAAAAGAAGGCACTTTGATTACGGAATAATTTCCGTCAGCGATAAATACAGGTAAGATTCCGCTTTAATTTTCGTGTCTCTTGCCTGGCACCTTTTAGGGTGCTGTGGAGTAAACGGGACTATACTTAGCGCACCTTTAGCCGGTGTGTAAGCCTATGGTCTGCCTGAGACCAGTTTTCAAGGATTCGTAACGTGATTAGCGATATCAGAAAAGATGCTGAAGTACGCATGGAAAAATGCGTTGAAGCGTTCAAAACCCAAATCAGCAAAATACGTACCGGTCGTGCCTCACCGAGCCTGCTCGACGGCATCATTGTGGAATACTACGGCACCCCGACCCCGCTGCGTCAGCTGGCGAGCGTAACGGTTGAAGATACCCGTACCCTGAAAATCAACGTCTTCGATCGTTCTCTCGGCCCGGCCGTAGAGAAAGCGATCATGGCGTCTGACCTGGGCCTGAACCCAAGCTCTGCGGGTACCGATATTCGCGTTCCGCTGCCGGCTCTGACCGAAGAACGTCGTAAAGATCTGATCAAAGTCGTGCGCGGTGAAGCCGAGCAGGCGCGCGTTTCCGTGCGTAACGTTCGTCGCGACGCGAATGACAAAGTCAAAGCGCTGCTGAAAGACAAAGAGATCAGCGAAGATGACGATCGTCGTTCACAGGATGACGTGCAGAAGATGACCGACGCGGCTATCAAGAAAGTTGATGCGGCGCTGGCGGACAAAGAAGCGGAACTGATGCAGTTCTGAGTCTTCGCACAATACGGCGTCATGCAGGCGCCTGTATCATCTGAAACGCCGTACAGAAAGATCCTTTCGGATTTTTGCTGACGGCGTTTTGCTTTTTATCCGGCGAATACGCTTTGGGATAGACCATGAAGCAATTAACTGTGCTTGGCTCAACCGGCTCCATCGGTTGCAGCACTCTCGATGTTGTCCGGCATAACCCGGATCGGTTCTCGGTTATCGCGCTGGTCGCGGGCCGCAACGTCAGCCGTATGGCAGAACAGTGTCTGGAATTTACGCCGCGCTATGCGGTGATGGATGATGCGCTCTGCGCACGCGAGCTGGGCGCAATACTGCAGCAGCACGGCAGCCGTACCGAGGTGCTGAGCGGTCAGCAGGCAGCCTGCGAGATGGCCGCGCTGGACGACGTTGACCAGGTGATGGCGGCGATTGTCGGTGCGGCAGGGCTGCTGCCGACGCTGGCGGCTATCCGCGCCGGTAAAACGGTACTGCTGGCGAATAAAGAGTCGCTGGTGACCTGCGGACGCCTGTTTATGGAGGCGGTTAAGCACAGTGGAGCCCGTCTTCTTCCCGTCGATAGTGAACATAACGCGATTTTTCAGAGTTTGCCGGAAACAATTCAGCAGAACCTGGGATACGCTAATCTGGAGCAGAACGGCGTAACATCGATTCTGCTTACCGGGTCTGGTGGCCCTTTTCGTGAAACCGCACTCTCTGAACTGGCCGCAATGACGCCGGATCAGGCCTGTCGGCATCCGAACTGGTCGATGGGACGTAAAATCTCCGTCGATTCCGCCACCATGATGAATAAAGGTCTGGAATACATTGAAGCCCGCTGGCTGTTTAATGCTTCAGCCGCGCAGATGGAAGTTTTGATTCACCCGCAGTCGGTTATCCACTCTATGGTGCGTTATCAGGACGGCAGCGTTCTGGCGCAGCTGGGCGAGCCGGATATGCGCACGCCTATCGCGCATACTATGGCCTGGCCGCATCGGGTACCCTCCGGCGTGAAGCCGCTGGATTTCTGTGCGCTGAGCAACCTGAGCTTCGCTGCGCCGGATTATGCGCGTTATCCCTGCCTGAAGCTGGCAATGGACGCGTTTGATAACGGACAGGCGGCCACGACGGCGCTGAATGCGGCAAATGAAGTGACGGTTGCAGCATTCCTCGCGTCGGGCATTCGCTTTACCGATATTGCCGCGCTGAACCTCGCCGTGCTGGAACAGATCGCGGTGCCTGAACCACAAAGCGTGGAGGATGTTATGGCTATCGATACTCTGGCGCGTGACCTCGCGCAGAAACAGGTGATACGTATCGCAGGCTGATGATTATCCCACCACTCGTGGCAGTGATATTTGTTAGCGTTGGGCTTCAATGATATAGTCTGCGCCACCTGATGGCCGTTGGTGGATCGGGTAAGCCGTGGTTTGACACGGCTTTTTTACGTAAAGGCTATAGATTGTATTGCGCGAGCGACCAGAGTAATCGTGTGTCGTTGCGCGGCATAGTCGGGTATTCCAGAGTACCGCCAAATCCTTTTCATGGACTAAAACGCGTTATGTTGTCTGCTAACCAACCATTAAGCGAAAGTTTGCCTGCACATGGCTGTCGCCATGTGGCGATAATCATGGATGGCAATGGTCGCTGGGCAAAGCGACAGGGGAAGATTCGCGCCTTTGGGCACAAAGCAGGGGCGAAGTCGGTTCGTCGCGCAGTTTCCTTTGCCGCCAACAACGGTATTGATGCCTTAACGCTGTATGCCTTTAGCAGTGAAAACTGGAATCGTCCGCCGCAGGAAGTCAGCGCGTTGATGGAGCTGTTTGTTTGGGCACTCGATAGCGAGGTTAAAAGCCTGAACCGCCACAACGTCCGTTTGCGTATTATCGGCGACGTTAGCCGTTTTAATGCGCGTTTACAGGAGCGGATCCGCAAAGCCGAAGGCTTAACGCAGCAGAATACGGGCTTGACCCTCAATATTGCCGCGAATTATGGCGGACGTTGGGATATTATTCAGGGAGTACAGCAGCTGGCTGCGAAGGTACAGGAAGGTGTGCTGAGTCCGGATCTCATCGATGAAGAGATGCTGGGCAAGCAAATCTGTATGCACGAGCTGGCTCCCGTAGATTTAGTAATTAGGACAGGGGGAGAGCATCGAATCAGTAACTTTCTGCTGTGGCAAATTGCCTATGCTGAGCTTTACTTTACGGATGTTCTTTGGCCCGATTTTGATGAACAAGACTTTGAAGGTGCGCTGAATGCCTTTGCTAATCGAGAGCGTCGTTTCGGCGGCACCGAGCCTGGTGGCGAAAAAGCCTGATGGGGGTTGCTCTTGCTGAAGTATCGCCTGATTTCTGCTTTTGTGTTAATACCCGTTGTTATCGCCGCGCTGTTTTTATTACCGCCGGCGGGATTCGCTATCCTGACGCTGGTGGTCTGTATGCTGGCCGCGTGGGAATGGGGACAGCTGAGCGGTTTTAGCTCACGCACCCAGCGGGTATGGCTGGCGGTACTGTGTGGCCTGTTATTGGCGCTGATGCTGTTTTCGCTGCCGGAATACCACCATAACCTGCATCAGCCGGTGGTGGAGTGGTCGCTATGGGCGTCGTTGGGCTGGTGGGTTGTTGCGCTGTTTATGGTGCTGTTCTACCCCTCTTCAGCGACGACGTGGCGTCATTCAAAGACGTTACGCCTGATTTTCGGCCTGCTGACCATTGTTCCCTTCTTCTGGGGGATGGTGGCGCTGCGCGCCTGGCATTATGATGACAACCACTATAGCGGTGCCATCTGGCTGCTGTACGTGATGATTCTGGTTTGGGGCGCGGATTCCGGTGCCTATATGTTTGGTAAGCTGTTCGGTAAGCACAAGCTGGCACCAAAAGTGTCGCCGGGTAAAACCTGGCAGGGCTTTCTCGGCGGGCTGCTTACTGCAGCGGTGATTTCGTGGGTTTACGGCCTGTGGGCCGATCTTGCGGTCGCACCGCTGACGTTGCTGATTTGCTCGATTGTTGCGACGCTGGCCTCGGTACTTGGCGATCTCACGGAAAGTATGTTCAAGCGTGAAGCCGGTATTAAAGACAGCGGGCATCTGATCCCAGGACACGGCGGTATTCTTGACCGTATTGACAGCCTGACGGCTGCGGTGCCGGTCTTTGCCTGCCTGCTATTGTTAGTTTTCAGGACGATTTGACGGAAGGTTTTATGCTGAGCATTCTCTGGAATCTGGCTGCGTTCATCGTTGCGCTGGGTGTCTTGATCACCGTGCATGAATTTGGTCACTTCTGGGTTGCTCGTCGCTGCGGCGTGCGCGTCGAGCGTTTCTCTATCGGCTTTGGCAAATCCCTGTGGCGCCGTGTGGATAAACACGGCACCGAGTTTGTTATCGCTCTGATCCCGCTGGGCGGCTACGTGAAAATGCTCGATGAGCGTGCGGAGCCCGTTGCCCCGGAACTGCGTCACTACGCGTTCAACAACAAAACCGTCGGTCAGCGTGCGGCGATTATCGCTGCCGGGCCGATTGCCAACTTCCTCTTCGCAATTTTTGCCTACTGGCTGGTGTTTATCATCGGCGTGCCGGGCGTGCGTCCGGTTGTCGGTGAAATAACCCCCAATTCCATCGCCGCGAACGCACAAATTATGCCGGGCACGGAACTTAAAGCGATTGACGGTATCGAAACGCCTGACTGGGATGCTGTGCGTTTGCAGCTCGTGGCGAAGATTGGTGACGAGCGTACAACGGTGACGCTGGCGCCTTTCGGCAGTAATCAGCGCCAGGACAAAGTCCTGGATTTACATAACTGGGCGTTTGAGCCAGATAAGGAAGATCCGGTGTCTGCGTTGGGGATTCGCCCGCGTGGTATGCAGCTTGAACCGGTGCTGACAGAAATACAGGCAAATTCAGCCGCACAAAAAGCGGGTTTGCAAGCTGGCGACAGGATCGTTAAAGTCGATGGTCAGCCACTGACTCAGTGGGCGACCTTTGTGACGTTAGTCCGTGACAATCCGGGAACGCCGCTGGCGCTGGAAATCGAAAGGCAGGGGAGTCCCTTGTCTTTGACGCTGATACCTGACACTAAGTCCGGTAGCAGCAAGGCAGAAGGGTTCGCAGGCGTCGTGCCGAAAGTGATCCCGATGCCGGATGAGTACAAGACAGTACGCCAGTATGGTCCGTTTAGCGCGATTGCAGAAGCCACGGATAAAACCTGGCAACTGATGAAGCTGACGGTGACCATGCTGGGGAAATTAATCACCGGTGACGTAAAACTGAACAATCTCAGTGGGCCGATTTCAATCGCCCAGGGAGCGGGAATGTCGGCGGAGTTTGGGTTGATTTACTATCTGATGTTTCTCGCTTTAATCAGCGTGAATCTGGGGATTATCAACCTGTTTCCGTTACCCGTCCTCGACGGGGGGCATCTGCTCTTTCTGGCGGTTGAAAAGCTGAAAGGCGGGCCGGTATCCGAGCGAGTTCAAGACTTTAGTTATCGCATTGGCTCAATACTGCTGGTGCTGTTAATGGGGCTTGCACTTTTCAATGATTTCTCTCGGCTGTAAGCGAGAGTGTTAGGAAGAACGCATAATAACGATGGCGATGAAAAAGTTGCTCATAGCGTCGCTGCTGTTTAGCAGCGCCACCGTATACGGTGCTGATGGCTTCGTAGTCCAGGACATTCAGTTCGAAGGCTTGCAGCGTGTTGCCGTTGGTGCGGCTCTACTCAGTATGCCTGTGCGTCCTGGTGACACGGTGAATGATGAAGACATCAGTAACACCATTCGTGCCCTGTTCGCCACCGGAAACTTCGAAGATGTTCGCGTGCTGCGCGACGGCGAGACGCTGCTGGTTCAGGTGAAAGAACGCCCGACGATTGCCAGCATCACTTTCTCCGGCAACAAGTCGGTGAAGGATGACATGCTTAAGCAGAATCTCGAAGCTTCCAGCGTGCGCGTAGGGGAATCCCTCGACCGCACCACGCTTGCTGATATCGAGAAAGGTCTGGAAGACTTCTACTACAGCGTCGGTAAATACAGCGCCAGCGTGAAAGCCGTGGTTACCCCACTGCCGCGTAACCGCGTTGACCTTAAGCTGGTCTTCCAGGAAGGCGTCTCGGCGCAGATCCAGCAGATCAACATCGTCGGGAACCATGCTTTCAGCACCGAAGAACTGATTTCAACGTTCCAGCTGCGTGACGAAGTGCCGTGGTGGAACGTGGTAGGCGATCGTAAATATCAGAAACAGAAACTGGCGGGTGACCTCGAAAGCCTCCGCAGCTTCTATCTGGATCGTGGCTATGCCCGTTTCAATATCGATTCGACGCAGGTCAGCCTGACGCCGGATAAAAAAGGTATCTATATCACCGTTAACATCACTGAAGGCGAACAGTACAAGCTGTCCGGCGTTCAGGTTAGCGGCAACCTGGCCGGTCACTCTGCGGAAATCGAAGGGCTGACCAAAATCGAGCCGGGCGAGCTGTATAACGGCGCCAAAGTTACCCGTATGGAAGACGACATTAAAAAGCTTCTGGGTCGCTATGGTTATGCCTATCCGCGCGTTCAGTCGCAGCCGGAAATCAACGACGCTGACAAGACGGTTAAGCTGCATGTCAACGTTGATGCCGGTAACCGCTACTACGTGCGTAAGATTCGCTTCGAAGGTAATGACACCTCGAAAGATGCCGTTCTGCGCCGCGAAATGCGTCAGATGGAAGGTGCCTGGCTGGGCAGCGACCTGGTCGACCAGGGTAAAGAGCGTCTGAACCGTCTGGGCTACTTTGAAACCGTAGACGTTGATACCCAGCGTATCTCCGGCAGCCCGGACCAGGTTGACGTGGTTTACAAGGTGAAAGAGCGTAACACCGGTAGCTTCAACTTTGGTATCGGCTACGGTACTGAAAGCGGCGTAAGCTTCCAGGTGGGTGTGCAGCAGGATAACTGGTTAGGTACCGGTTACTCTGTCGGCATCAACGGCACCAAAAACGACTACCAGACCTACTCAGAACTCTCCGTGACCAACCCGTACTTTACGGTTGACGGTGTGAGCCTGGGCGGGCGTATTTTCTACAACAACTTTAAAGCTGACGACGCGGATCTGTCGACCTACACCAACCAGAGTTATGGTGCAGACGGTACCCTCGGCTTCCCGATCAACGAGTATAACTCCCTGCGTGTGGGCCTGGGTTACGTGCATAACGACCTGTCCAACATGGAGCCACAGATTGCGATGAAACGCTATCTGGACTCGATCGGCCAGACGATGAACACCCAGACAGACGATAATGGTTTTACCGCGGATGATTTCACCTTTAACTACGGTTGGACCTACAATAACCTGAACCGTGGTTACTTCCCGACGAAGGGTTCGCGCGTTAACCTGAATGGTAAGGTGACGATTCCGGGTTCAGACAACGAGTTCTATAAGGTCACGCTGGATTCAGCTTCCTACTTCCCGATCGATGAAGATGAGAAGTGGGTCGTGCTGGGTCGTACCCGTTGGGGTTACGGCGACGGCCTGAGCGGTAAAGAGATGCCGTTCTACGAGAACTTCTATGCCGGTGGTTCCAGCTCTGTACGTGGTTTCCAGTCCAATAACATTGGTCCGAAAGCGGTGTACTACGGCGGTAACAACCAGGATAACTGTAAAACGACAACGGCAAACTCAATCTGTAGCTCTGATGACGCGGTGGGCGGTAACGCCATGGCGGTGGTCAGCGGTGAGCTGATTGTGCCGACGCCGTTTATCAGCGACAAGTATGCTAACTCAGTCCGTACCTCCTTCTTCTGGGATATGGGTACCGTCTGGGATACAAACTGGCAGAATACCGCGCAGATGAAGTCGCAAGGTATTCCTGACTACAGCGATCCGAGCAACATTCGTATGTCTGCTGGTATCGCGTTGCAATGGATGTCCCCATTAGGGCCGCTGGTCTTCTCCTATGCCCAGCCGTACAAAAAGTATGATGGCGACAAAGCAGAACAATTCCAGTTTAACATTGGTAAAACCTGGTAATTGTTCTCAGCAAAGGATTGCCCAGGCAGTGTAGCGACGACTTTACGGGTCCACAGTGGCCCGAAAGTCCGCAAAGAACGGTACCTGCGGGTACAAATGGGATGGTGAGGAGTTTATTGTGAAAAAGTGGTTATTAGCTGCAGGTCTGGGTTTAGCAATGGCAACCTCCGCGCAGGCGGCAGACAAAATTGCAATTGTTAACATGGGCAATCTGTTCCAGCAGGTCGCGCAGAAAACGGGCGTCTCCAGCACCCTGGAAAACGAGTTCAAAGGCCGCGCCAGCGAACTGCAGGGCATGGAAACCGATCTGCAATCAAAAATGCAGCGTCTGCAGCGTGATGGTTCTACCATGAAAGCCAGCGAGCGCAGCAGCCTTGAGAAAGACGTGATGGCTAAGCGTCAGACGTTTGGTCAGAAAGCACAGGCGTTTGAGCAGGATCGTGCACGTCGTTCCAACGAAGAGCGTGGCAAACTGGTTACCCGTATCCAGGCTGCCGTGAAGAAAGTTGCTGACGATCAGAACATTGATCTGGTTGTTGATGCTAACACCGTTGCCTTCAACAGCAGCGACGTGAAAGACATCACTGCTGATGTGCTGAAACAGGTTAAATAAGTAATGCCTTCAATTCGACTGTCTGATTTAGCGCAGCAGTTGGATGCAGAATTACACGGTGATGGCGATCTCGTCATCACCGGCGTTGCGTCCATGCAGTCTGCTAAAACAGGTCAAATTACGTTCATGGTTAACCCTAAGTACCGTGAACACCTGGCCGCGTGCCAGGCGTCCGCTGTCGTCATGACCGCAGACGATCTGCCTTTCGCCCAAAGTGCGGCACTGGTAGTCAAAAACCCGTATCTGACCTACGCCCGCATGGCTCAAATTCTTGATACCACGCCTCAACCGGCGCAGAACATTGCCCCGAGTGCAGTGGTTGATTCAACGGCGACGTTGGGTAATAACGTGGCGATCGGGGCGAATGCCGTGATCGAATCCGGGGTTACCCTCGGCGATAACGTGATTATCGGCGCAGGCTGCTTCGTCGGCAAAGACACCAAAGTGGGTGCTGGTAGCCGTCTGTGGGCCAACGTTACCGTTTATCATGAGATAGAAATCGGTGAAAATTGCCTGATCCAGTCCGGCACGGTGATCGGTTCTGACGGCTTCGGCTATGCGAACGATCGCGGTAACTGGGTGAAAATACCCCAGCTTGGACGAGTGATCGTCGGCGATCGTGTCGAGATCGGTGCCTGTACCACCATTGACCGCGGTGCGCTGGATGACACCGTTATCGGTAGTGGCGTCATCATTGATAACCAGTGCCAGATTGCACATAACGTTGTGATTGGCGACAATACCGCAGTCGCCGGCGGCGTGATTATGGCAGGCAGCCTGAAAATTGGCCGTTACTGCATGATTGGCGGAGCCAGCGTGATTAACGGGCATATGGAAATTTGCGATAAGGTGACGGTAACCGGAATGGGCATGGTGATGCGTCCGATTACAGAACCTGGCGTCTATTCCTCCGGTATTCCGCTGCAGCCGAATAAGACGTGGCGTAAAACCGCAGCCCTGGTAATGAACATTGATGATATGAGCAAGCGTCTCAAAGCAGTAGAACGCAAGATCAATCAACAAGACCAATAGTTACCCGCTTGCATTTGCATTCCCCGGCCTGCTGGCATCTCTGAGATTGCCGCGGGCCGTGTTATTATTGTCTTTTAGTATATTTTGACAGGAAGAGTATTTTGACTACTGACACTCATACTCTGCACATTGAAGAGATTCTTGAACTTCTGCCGCACCGTTTTCCGTTCTTACTGGTTGATCGCGTGCTGGATTTTGAAGAAGGTCGTTTTCTGCGCGCAGTAAAAAACGTTACGGTAAATGAGCCGTTTTTCCAGGGGCACTTCCCGGGTAAACCGATTTTCCCGGGCGTACTGATTCTGGAAGCGATGGCACAGGCTACCGGTATTCTGGCGTTTAAAAGCGTCGGCAAACTGGAGCCGGGTGAACTCTACTATTTCGCAGGTATCGACGAAGCGCGCTTTAAGCGCCCGGTGGTGCCAGGCGATCAGATGATTATGGAAGTCACCTTTGAGAAAACGCGCCGCGGCCTGACCCGCTTTAAGGGCGTGGCACTGGTTGACGGTAAAGTTGTTTGTGAAGCTACGATGATGTGTGCGCGTAGCCGGGAGGCCTGATACGTGATTGATAAAACCGCCTTTATTCATCCTGCCGCGATTGTGGAAGAGGGCGCCATTATTGGTGCTAACGTCCATATCGGCCCGTTCTGTATTGTCGGACCTGACGTTGAAATCGGTGAAGGTACCGTACTGAAGTCCCACGTTGTCGTAAACGGCCATACTAAAATTGGTCGTGATAACGAGATCTATCAGTTCGCCTCCATTGGGGAAGTTAACCAGGATCTGAAATATGCTGGTGAACCGACTCGCGTGGAGATTGGCGATCGCAATCGCATCCGCGAAAGCGTCACCATTCACCGTGGCACGACTCAGGGCGGTGGGGTAACGAAGGTGGGCAGCGATAACCTGCTGATGATCAATGCGCACGTGGCGCATGACTGTACGATCGGCAATCGCTGTATCCTCGCCAATAACGCAACTCTGGCGGGGCACGTCTCTCTCGATGACTTCGTGATTATCGGCGGCATGACCGCAGTCCATCAGTTCTGCATCATTGGTGCACACGTGATGGTTGGCGGCTGCTCCGGTGTTGCGCAGGATGTTCCTCCTTACGTGATTGCGCAGGGTAACCATGCGACGCCGTTTGGGGTGAACATCGAAGGGCTGAAACGTCGTGGCTTTAGCCGCGAGTCGATTACGGCAATCCGCAACGCGTATAAGCAACTGTACCGTAGCGGCAAAACGCTGGAAGAAGCGAAGCCGGAAATCGCCGAACTGGCCGCGCAGTACCCTGAAGTTCAGGCATTTTATGACTTCTTTGGGCGCTCAACGCGTGGTCTGATCCGTTAATGGTTGATTCACGTCCATTAACGATAGCCCTGGTCGCCGGAGAAACCTCCGGCGATATTCTTGGTGCCGGTCTTATCCGTGCGCTAAAGGAGCGTGTTCCCAACGCCCGTTTTGTTGGTGTTGCCGGACCGCGCATGCAGGCCGAAGGCTGTGAAGCCTGGTATGAGATGGAAGAGCTGGCGGTTATGGGCATCGTTGAGGTGCTGGGCCGTTTGCGTCGTCTGCTGCATATCCGCGCCGATTTGACCCGTCGCTTTAGCGAACTCCAGCCGGACGTTTTCGTCGGCATTGATGCCCCCGATTTCAATATTACCCTTGAGGGGAACCTGAAAAAACGCGGCATTCGTACTATTCACTATGTCAGTCCGTCCGTCTGGGCGTGGCGACAGAAACGCGTTTTCAAAATAGGCAGAGCCACCGACCTGGTGCTCGCATTTCTGCCTTTCGAAAAAGCGTTTTACGATCGTTTCAACGTACCCTGCCGCTTTATCGGCCACACCATGGCCGATGCCATGCCGCTGGATCCCGATAAAAACGCGGCGCGCGATACGCTGGGAATCGACCATAATGCCCACTGTCTGGCGCTGCTGCCGGGCAGCCGCGGTGCGGAAGTCGAAATGCTCAGCGCCGATTTCTTACGTACCGCGATGCTCCTTCGCCAGCGCTATCCGGATCTGGAAGTGCTGGTGCCGTTGGTTAACGCGAAACGGCGTGAACAGTTTGAGCAGATTAAAGCCGAGGTGGCACCGGATCTCCGTGTCCATCTGCTGGACGGCATGGCCCGCGAGGCGATGATCGCCAGCGATGCGGCGCTGCTGGCCTCGGGCACGGCGGCGCTGGAGTGCATGCTGGCGAAATGTCCGATGGTCGTCGGCTATCGCATGAAGCCTTTTACCTTCTGGCTGGCGAAGCGTCTGGTGAAAACCGACTATGTTTCACTCCCGAATCTGCTGGCGGGTCGCGAGCTGGTCAAAGAGCTGCTGCAGGACGAATGCCAGCCGCAGGCGCTTGCCGATGCGTTAGAGCCGCTGCTCGCTCGCGGCAGCACCAGCAATGCGGTACATGACATTTTCCGCGAGCTGCATCAGCAGATCCGCTGCAATGCCGACGAGCAGGCGGCACAAGCCGTACTGGAGTTAGCCCAATGATCGAATTTGTTTATCCGCATACCCACCTGGTTGCGGGCGTCGATGAAGTCGGCCGCGGGCCGTTAGTGGGCGCGGTGGTGACCGCGGCGGTGATCCTCGATCCTGCCCGGCCGATCGTTGGCCTGAATGATTCCAAGAAACTGTCTGAAAAGCGCCGACTGGCACTATTCGACGAGATCACAGAAAAAGCCCTCTGCTGGAGCCTTGGCCGCGCAGAGCCGCATGAAATCGACGAGCTCAATATTCTGCATGCCACCATGCTGGCGATGCAGCGAGCGGTTGCCGGGCTGCGCATCGTCCCGGAATACGTGCTGATTGACGGCAATCGCTGTCCGGCCCTGCCGATGCCGTCGATGGCGGTGGTTAAGGGCGACAGCCGGGTAGCTGAAATCAGCGCCGCGTCGATTCTGGCTAAAGTCACCCGCGATGCGGAGATGGCTGCGCTGGACCTCACATTCCCCCAATACGGCTTTGCACAGCACAAAGGCTATCCGACCGTCTTTCATCTTGAAAGACTGGCCGAGCACGGCGCGACGGCACACCACAGACGCAGCTTCGGTCCGGTGAAACGTGCGCTGGGTCTGGTGTCCTGAGCGGACGATATTAAGTAACGCGGGATTCTGAAAATGGCTGAACCACGTTTCGTACACCTTCGGGTGCACAGCGACTACTCCATGATCGATGGGCTGGCAAAAACCGGGCCGCTGGTGAAAAAGGCGGCCGCCCTCGGCATGCCTGCGCTGGCGATCGTCGATTTTACCAATCTCTGCGGCCTGGTGAAGTTCTACGGAGCGGCGCATGGTGCAGGAATCAAGCCGATTGTCGGTGCGGATTTCCACGTCCAGAGCGAGCTGTTCGGCGACGAAATGACCCAGCTGACGGTGCTGGCGGCCAATAATACCGGCTATCAGAACCTGACGTTACTGATCTCCCGCGCCTATCAGCGTGGCTATGGCCCGCAGGGGCCGTGGATTGACCGCGAGTGGCTGGTCGAGCTGAACGAAGGGCTGATCCTGCTCTCCGGTGCGCGCATGGGCGACGTGGGTAAAAGCCTGATGCGTGGCAACAGCGCGCTGGTGGATCAGTGCGTTGATTTTTATCAGCAGCACTTTGCCGATCGCTTCTATCTCGAACTGATCCGTACCGGTCGTCAGGATGAAGAGAGCTATTTGCATGCCGCCGTCGAGCTGGCGGAAGCGCGAGGGTTGCCAGTAGTGGCGACCAACGATGTGCGTTTCCTGGAAACCGGCGATTTCGACGCTCATGAAATCCGCGTTGCCATCCACGACGGCTTTACGCTCGACGATCCCAAGCGGCCGCGAAACTACTCTCCGCAGCAGTACATGCGCAGCGAAGAGGAGATGTGCGAGCTGTTCTCCGATATCCCGGAAGCGCTGGAAAACTCGGTCGAGATCGCCAAACGCTGCAATATTACGGTCCGTCTGGGTGAGTACTTCCTGCCCCAGTTCCCGACCGGTGAGATGTCGACGGAAGATTTCCTGGTCGTCAAATCGAAAGAGGGTCTGGAAGAGCGCCTGGTGTTCCTGTTCCCGGATGAAGAAGAACGGTTGAAGCAGCGCCCGGCGTATGATGACCGCCTCGATATTGAGCTGAAGGTTATCAACCAGATGGGGTTCCCTGGCTACTTCCTTATCGTGATGGAATTTATCCAGTGGTCGAAGGATAACGGCGTGCCGGTAGGGCCGGGCCGTGGTTCCGGTGCGGGCTCCCTTGTGGCCTATGCGCTGAAAATTACCGATCTTGACCCGCTGGAATTCGACCTGCTGTTCGAACGCTTCCTGAACCCGGAACGTGTGTCGATGCCCGACTTCGACGTTGACTTCTGTATGGAGAAACGCGACCAGGTTATCGATCACGTGGCGGAGATGTACGGCCGCGATGCGGTATCGCAGATCATTACTTTCGGTACCATGGCGGCCAAGGCGGTTATCCGCGACGTAGGCCGTGTCCTGGGCCACCCCTACGGCTTTGTTGACCGAATTTCAAAACTGGTGCCGCCCGATCCGGGGATGACGCTGGCTAAAGCCTTTGAGGCCGAGCCGCAGCTACCGGAAATTTACGAGGCGGACGAAGAAGTTAAAGCGCTGATCGATATGGCGCGTAAGCTCGAAGGCGTCACGCGTAACGCCGGGAAACACGCCGGTGGGGTGGTGATCGCACCGACTAAAATTACCGACTTTGCGCCGCTCTACTGCGATGAATCCGGGCAGCATCCGGTCACCCAGTTTGACAAGAACGACGTTGAGTACGCCGGGCTGGTGAAGTTCGACTTCCTGGGCCTGCGTACGCTCACCATCATCGACTGGGCGCTGAAGATGATCAACCCGCGCCGGGCCAAACAGGGCCTGGAGCCGATTGATATCGCGGCGATCCCGCTGGACGATAAGAAAAGTTTCGATATGCTGCAGCGCTCGGAGACCACCGCGGTCTTCCAGCTTGAATCCCGCGGCATGAAAGATCTGATTAAGCGCCTGCAGCCCGACTGCTTCGAAGATATGATCGCCCTGGTGGCGCTGTTCCGCCCGGGGCCGCTGCAGTCGGGGATGGTAGATAACTTTATCGACCGTAAGCACGGTCGGGAAGAGATCTCCTATCCTGACGTTCAGTGGCAGCATGAATGCCTCAAGCCGGTGCTGGAGCCAACCTACGGCATTATCCTGTACCAGGAACAGGTTATGCAGATTGCCCAGGAGCTTTCCGGCTATACCCTCGGCGGCGCGGATATGCTGCGTCGTGCGATGGGTAAGAAAAAGCCGGAAGAGATGGCCAAGCAGCGTGGCACCTTCGAAGAAGGCGCGAAGCAAAACGGCGTCGATGGCGAACTGGCGATGAAAATCTTTGACCTGGTGGAGAAGTTCGCCGGGTATGGATTTAACAAATCCCACTCCGCGGCCTATGCTTTGGTGTCATACCAGACGCTGTGGCTGAAGGCGCACTATCCGGCCGAGTTTATGGCGGCGGTAATGACCGCGGATATGGACAACACCGAGAAGGTCGTTGGCCTGGTGGATGAGTGCTGGCGTATGGGGCTGAAAATCCTGCCGCCGGACATTAACTCCGGGCTGTACCATTTCCACGTCAACGACGAAGGCGAGATAGTCTACGGTATTGGCGCCATTAAAGGCGTCGGGGAAGGGCCGATTGAGGCGATTCTTGAAGCACGTAACAGCGGTGGCTATTTCCGTGAACTGTTTGATCTGTGCGCACGTACCGATACTAAAAAGCTGAACCGTCGGGTGCTGGAAAAATTGATTATGTCCGGGGCGTTTGACCGTCTTGGGCCGCACCGCGCCGCGTTGATGAACTCACTGGCGGATGCGCTGAAAGCGGCGGATCAGCATGCGAAAGCCGAGGCCATTGGCCAGGCGGATATGTTCGGCGTCCTGGCCGATGAGCCGGAAGTGGTCGAGCAGTCCTACGCCAGCTGTCAGCCGTGGCCGGAACAGATCGTACTGGATGGGGAACGGGAAACGCTGGGTCTCTATCTGACCGGGCACCCGATCACCCAGTACCTGAAAGAAATTGAGCGTTATGTCGGCGGCTATCGCCTGAAAGACATGCATCCCACCGAACGTGGTAAAATGACCACGGCGGCGGGGCTCGTTATTGCTGCGCGGGTAATGGTCACCAAGCGCGGCAATCGAATCGGCATCTGTACGCTGGATGACCGTTCCGGGCGTCTGGAGGTGATGTTATTCACCGACGCGCTGGATAAATACCAGCATATGCTGGAAAAAGACCGCATACTTATCGTCAGCGGACAGGTCAGCTTTGATGACTTCAGCGGTGGGCTTAAAATGATGGCCCGTGAAGTTATGGACATTGACGAAGCCCGCGAAAAATATGCTCGCGGGCTTGCTATCTCGCTGACGGACAGGCAAATTGATGACCAGCTTTTAAACCGACTCCGTCAGTCTCTGGAACCCCACCGTTCGGGAACCATTCCAGTACACCTCTACTATCAGAGGACGGATGCGCGCGCGCGGTTGCGCTTTGGCGCAGGCTGGCGCGTCTCTCCGAGCGATCGTTTACTCAACGATCTGCGCGGCCTTATTGGCCCGGAGCAGGTGGAACTGGAGTTTGACTAATACAGGAATACTATGAGTCTGAATTTCCTTGATTTCGAACAGCCGATTGCTGAGCTGGAAGCGAAAATCGATTCTCTGACAGCGGTAAGCCGTCAGGATGAAAAACTGGATATTAACATCGACGAAGAAGTGCATCGTCTGCGCGAAAAAAGCGTAGAGCTGACGCGCAAAATCTTCGCCGATCTTGGTGCATGGCAGATAGCCCAGCTGGCACGCCATCCACTGCGTCCTTACACCCTGGATTATCTCCGCCTGGCGTTCGACGAATTTGACGAACTGGCCGGTGACCGTGCTTACGCTGACGACAAAGCTATCGTGGGTGGTATTGCGCGTCTTGATGGTCGCCCTGTGATGGTGATTGGCCATCAGAAAGGTCGTGAAACCAAAGAAAAAATCCGCCGCAACTTCGGTATGCCGGCGCCGGAAGGTTACCGTAAGGCCCTGCGCCTGATGGAAATGGCCGAGCGCTTTAATATGCCGATTATCACCTTTATCGATACCCCTGGTGCCTATCCGGGTGTGGGTGCGGAAGAGCGCGGTCAGTCCGAAGCGATCGCCCGCAACCTGCGTGAAATGTCGCGCCTCAACGTACCGGTAATCTGTACTGTGATCGGTGAAGGCGGCTCCGGCGGCGCGCTGGCCATTGGCGTGGGCGATAAAGTGAATATGCTGCAATACAGCACCTATTCCGTTATCTCTCCGGAAGGCTGCGCCTCCATTCTGTGGAAGAGCGCCGACAAGGCTCCGCTGGCAGCAGAAGCAATGGGCATTATCGCTCCGCGTCTGAAAGAGCTGAAGCTGATCGATACCGTGATCGCGGAACCGCTGGGCGGTGCGCATCGCAATCCGGAAGCCATTGCGGCTTCTCTGAAAGCGCAGCTGGTAGCCGATCTGGCCGATCTCGACGTGCTGAGCAAAGAAGACCTGCGTAACCGTCGTTACCAGCGTCTGATGAGCTACGGTTACGCCTGATAGCCTCACGCATTCTGAAAAAGCCACACGACCGTGTGGCTTTTTTTATGGCTGCGGTTTACCTGGGCTATGATTAGCTAAGGTTTTTTCCAGGAGGAACGCGTGAATATTATCGCCATCATGGGGCCGCACGGGGTCTACTACAAAGACGAGCCCATCAAAGAGCTGGAAGCGGCGCTGGAACAGCAGGGGTTCAAAATCATCTGGCCGCAGAACAGCGCCGACCTGCTGAAGTTTATCGAGCACAATCCGCGTATCTGCGGGGTCATTTTCGACTGGGATGAGTACAGCGTTGACCTCTGCAGCGATATCAACCAGCTTAATGAGTACCTGCCGCTCTACGCCTTTATCAATACCCACTCCACCCTCGACGTCAGTGTGCACGACATGCGTATGGCGCTGTGGTTCTTTGAATACTCCCTGGGCGCGGCGCAGGACATTGCCACCCGGATTGGTCAGTACACGACCGAGTATATCGACAACATTATGCCGCCGTTCACGCGGGCGCTCTTTACCTATGTCAAAGAGGGGAAGTATACCTTCTGTACGCCGGGCCATATGGCGGGTACGGCCTACCAGAAAAGCCCGGTTGGCTGCCTGTTCTATGATTTCTTCGGCGGTAATACGCTGAAGGCGGACGTGTCGATCTCGGTCACCGAGCTGGGATCGCTCCTCGATCATACCGGCCCGCATCTGGAGGCGGAGGAGTATATCGCCCGCACCTTTGGTGCAGAGCAGAGCTATATGGTGACCAACGGCACCTCGACATCGAACAAGATCGTCGGGATGTATGCCGCGCCGGCCGGCAGTACGCTGCTTATCGATCGTAACTGCCATAAATCACTGGCGCACCTGCTGATGATGAGTGACGTCGTGCCGCTATGGTTAAAGCCGGGACGCAACGCGCTTGGGATCCTCGGCGGGATCCCGCGGCGAGAATTTTCCCGTATCAGCATCGAACAGAAGGTGGCGCAGACGCCCGATGCCAGCTGGCCGGTGCATGCGGTGATCACCAATTCCACCTACGATGGTTTGCTCTATAACACTAACTGGATCAAAGCCACCCTCGACGTGCCGTCGATCCATTTCGATTCCGCCTGGGTGCCCTATACCCATTTCCACCCGATCTATCAGGGAAAAAGCGGCATGAGCGGCGAGCGGGTGCCGGGCAAAGTCTTCTTCGAAACCCAGTCGACCCACAAAATGCTGGCGGCATTTTCGCAGGCATCGCTGATCCACATTAAAGGGGAGTATGACGAAGAGACCTTTAATGAAGCCTTTATGATGCACACCACCACCTCTCCAAGCTATCCGCTGGTGGCGTCAATTGAGACGGCCGCCGCGATGCTGCGCGGCAATCCGGGCAAGCGGCTGATTAATCGCTCGGTCGAGCGCGCCCTGCATTTCCGCAAAGAGGTCCAGCGCCTGCGGGAAGAGTCTGAGGGCTGGTTCTTCGATATCTGGCAGCCGGAAGATATCGACGAGGCGGAGTGCTGGCCGGTAGCGCCGGGTGAAGCCTGGCACGGTTTTCAGGAGGCGGATGCCGATCATCTGTTCCTCGATCCGGTCAAGGTGACCATCCTGACGCCGGGCATGGATGAGCAGGGCGTGATGAGCGATGAAGGTATTCCCGCTGCGCTGGTGGCTAAGTTCCTGGATGAACGCGGCGTGGTGGTGGAGAAAACCGGCCCTTACAACCTGCTGTTCCTCTTCAGTATCGGTATTGATAAAACCCGGGCGATGAGCCTGCTCCGTGGCCTGACGGAGTTTAAGCGCGCCTGGGATCTTAATCTTCGGGTGCGCAATATGCTGCCGGATCTCTACGCCGAAGATCCCGATTTCTACCGTAATATGCGCATCCAGGATCTGGGGCAGGGGATCCACCGCCTGATCCGTCAGCACCAGCTGCCGCGCCTGATGCTGCAGGCCTTCGACGTGCTGCCGGAAATGAAAATGACGCCGCATCAGGCCTGGCAGCTGCAGATCAAAGGTGAGGTTGAAACCATTGAGATCGAACAGCTGGTGGGCCGCGTTTCGGCCAGTATGATCCTGCCGTATCCACCGGGCGTTCCGTTGTTGATGCCGGGAGAGATGATCACCGAGGAAAGTCGGGCCGTACTCGATTTCCTGCTGATGCTCTGTTCGATCGGTCGTCATTATCCCGGCTTTGACACCGATATTCACGGTGCGAAGCGCAATGAAGAGGGTGCTTACCTGGTACGAGTCCTAAAAGATGGCTGACCCCTTGCACACTGTGGGTTTTCACCGGTAACGTGCAGACAACAGAAAAGGAGAGGCTATGCTGGGTTTAAAACAGGTTCACCATATCGCCATTATCGCCACCGACTATGCGCGTAGTAAGGCGTTCTATTGCGATACCCTCGGTTTTACGCTGCAGGCCGAAGTGTATCGCGCCGAGCGTGACTCGTGGAAAGGCGACCTCGCGCTTAACGGTCAGTATGTGATTGAGCTGTTCTCATTTCCGTTCCCGCCGGCGCGTCCCAGCCATCCCGAAGCCTGCGGCCTGCGGCATCTGGCCTTCAGCGTGGACGATATTGACCGGGCAGTGGCGCATCTGACGGAGCAGGGCGTGGCCTGCGAAGATATCCGGGTCGATCCCCTTACCGCTAAGCGCTTCACGTTTTTTGCCGATCCTGACGGCCTGCCGCTGGAGCTTTACCAGCAGTAACGCTTGCCATCACCGAGAATGCCCGGTAACGTGCCGGGCAGGATCGGTTACCTTTCATCCCCATGACAACACTATCCCTTGCTCAAACTCTGACCGCGCACCGCCATTTTCTGCTGGCTTTCAGCGGCGGTCTTGATTCGACCGTGCTGCTGCATCAGCTGGTGCTCTGGCGTGAGCAACAGCCGGACATTTGCGTCCGGGCCATCCATATCCATCATGGGCTTAGCCCGTATGCGGATAGCTGGGTGACTCACTGTCAGCAGCTCTGTGCCCGCTGGCAGGTACCATTGCAGGTGGAGTACGTCACTCTGTGCGACGAGGGACTGGGTATCGAAGCCCATGCCCGGCAGGCGCGCTATCAGGCTTTTACCGACGCGTTGCGGCCCGCTGAAGTGCTGGTTACCGCCCAGCATCTCGACGACCAAAGTGAAACCCTGCTGCTGGCGTTAAAGCGCGGCAGCGGTCCGGCAGGGCTGTCGGCCATGGCGGAAGACTCGCGCTTTGCCGGGACGCGCCTGCTGCGTCCTCTGCTGAATACGCCGCGAGCGCAGCTGCTGGCACACGCACAGCAGCATGCGCTTGACTGGATCGAAGACGAGAGCAATCAGGACGATCGCTACGATCGTAATTTCCTGCGTCTGCGGGTGCTGCCGCTGCTGCTGCAGCGCTGGCCGCATTTCGCCCGGGCGGCTGCCCGCAGCGCGTCGCTTTGCGCCGAGCAGGAACAGCTGCTTGATGAGCTGCTGGCCGAAGACCTGGCCGGGCTGATCTCTCCTCATGGAGCGCTTTCGATTGCACCGCTGATGGAAAAAAGCGCCGCGCGCCGGGCTGCGCTGTTGCGGCGCTGGCTGGCGAACCTGGGCGCAGCGATGCCGTCGCGGGAGATGCTGGAACGACTCTGGCACGAGGTGGCGCTGACCCGCGAGGACGCAACGCCCTGTCTGCGCCTGGGGACGTGGGAGGTACGTCGCTATCAGCAGCAGCTGTGGTGGGTTAATCCGCTTCCGGGGCAAAGTGAAACCGTGCTGAACTGGCAGGATATCGCTTCCCCGCTCGTCTTGCCGGGCGGGCTGGGTCAGCTCAGGCTGACGCCCGGTGGCGAACTGCGGCCACCCCGCGACGATGAGGCGGTGTCGATTCGTTTTAAGGCGCCGGGAATGCTGCATATTGTCGGGCGCAACGGCGGACGCAAGCTGAAAAAAATCTGGCAGGAGCTGGGCGTCGCGCCCTGGCTGCGCGATACCACGCCAATGCTGTTTTACGGCGAGACGCTGATTGCCGCAGTCGGGCAGTTTGTTACGCGGGAAGGGCAGGCAGGGGACTCGGCGGGAATGACGCTACGCCAGGAAAGGGACGGGCAGAAGAGATAACTGCCCGTATATCTGTCAGGACTCGCTCACCACGACGGTGCCGATTTCAGGATGGCTAAAGCTCGCAATCTTATCAAGGCGGAGTTCGCGCGCGCCGTCGGGCGCTTCTACCACCAGGTACTCCACGTTTTTACGTGACAGTAAATCACTGGCCTTAGCCTTAAGCACTTCGCCGTCTTTCAGTTCCAGCGTCAGCAGAAGATGATGCTGGCAGGCGAGTTCGAGATTGTCATAGTCATCGCAGTTGATGGGTTGATAGGTATCATTCATTGACATAATCGCTCACCAGTAAGTTCGCGGCAGCATACGCCGCCTTTTCCTTGACCGACTCTGAAATGGTTGTATCCGCAGCCACTTCATTCAGCACGTTCAACACGCAACCCAGCGCGTCCGGGACATACCCTAAGTCTCCGCTGGCTATTTCCGCATACCTCTTGCGAATTAACTCACAATAGCGTTCCACATGGCCTCCTGTCAGTGACCTGACTTAACCGTGAGAGATAAATAAGCCTACGAAGATTAACTCTGTTTAGCAAGGTGACTATACCACAGTCATTTAAGCAATATCAGCAGCATGAGTGACGCATAACGTGACAGCGCTTTGCCCGTGGTTTCGCTACAATAGGGCCGATTAAGTAAAGGAGCAGTGTCATGGCGTTAAAAGCGACAATTTACAAAGCAGTGGTCAACGTGGCGGATATGGACAGGAACCAGTTCCTTGATGCCTCGCTGACGCTGGCTCGTCATCCTTCAGAAACCCAGGAACGCATGATGCTGCGCCTGCTGGCGTGGATAAAATATGCCGATGAGCGGCTTCAGTTTACCCGTGGCCTCTCTGCGGAGGATGAGCCAGAAATCTGGCTGCGCAACGATCATCTGGGGATCGACCTGTGGATCGAACTGGGTTTGCCAGATGAACGTCGACTTAAAAAGGCCTGTTCCCAGTCCGGCGAGGTGGCGCTGTTTGCCTATAACCAGCGCACTGCGCAGGTCTGGTGGCAGCAAAATCAGAACAAGCTGGCTTCGTTCCGCAACCTCACTATCTGGTATCTCGACGATGAACAGCTGGCACAGATTAGCGCCCTGGCCTCCCGGACCATGACGCTGCAGGCTACGCTGCAGGAAGGGATTATCTGGCTGTCGGACGGAGAGAGTAATCTGGAGCTGACCCTGACGCCCTGGCAGGTTCAGGCATGATTGAGATTTCGCGAACGGTGACGATTACCGACGATGAGCTGGAAATCACCGCTATTCGCGCGCAGGGAGCCGGCGGTCAGCATGTGAATAAAGCCTCGACGGCGATCCATCTGCGCTTCGATATTGGCGCCTCCGGCCTGCCGGAGTACTACAAAACGCGCCTGCTGGAGGCCAGTCACCATCTGATCACCGCTGATGGGGTGGTGATTATCAAGGCCCAGGAATATCGCAGTCAGGAGATGAATCGCGAGGCGGCGGTTGCACGGCTGGTCGCGCTGATCAAAGAGCTGACCACGGAACAGAAAAGTCGCCGGGCCACGCGTCCTACACGCGCATCGAAAGAGCGTCGGCTGACGCAAAAATCGCAGAAATCAGCGGTGAAGTCGATGCGTGGCAAAGTCCGTCGTCCGACGGAATGACCCGGCCAGCAAGCCTCGCGTTAGCGCAGCATACTGTGTCGGGCTTTGAAGTAGATCCCTGGTCTCAGGTGCCCGACATAGTGCAGCGGTTTAACCGGGACCAATGTCGGGACATCGCCTTCCCGCATATGCAGTAAATCAGCGGGGCTGACCCAGCCTGCATCCGCTGTGGTCAGCGGTTGGCCGCTGTACTGGAAGGCCGCGATCACAAACTGAGAGCAAAAATAGCGCTCGGGATCCGGGAGATCATTACCCAATTGTGAAGCTGCCAGGCCGTTCAGGCACTGACGGCGAAAATCCCGGGAAAAGGGATTCAGTGAGCAAAGCTGTTTAGTCACCATAAAGGGCATCATTTTCACGATACCGGCGTAGTTATAGCCCCGTCCCAGTTTTGCCGTGGCGAATTCGGCGATTTTAGCCGTTTGCTCCACCGTTAAATCCGCTCTGCGCAGGACAAATAGCTTATCGCTATGCTTGATAGTGTCCGCCAGCGGCACTATCTGCACGCCGGAGCCGACGGCTTCAGCAACCCGGCCTTCACCGATATACAGCGCAACGTGACTGACGGAAGAGGTACTGAACAGGCGGATGCCAAAGGATGTCGCGCCCACGGAGGAAGAAAACAGCAGATCGCCCGTTAACAGCTGGGACTCATCGATATCCCGATAGCTTTTTCCCGGAGCAGAACTGATGCTTTGCAGTGCGAACGCGGGGATGGGGGAATTCTGGCCGGAAGACATATCCAGCGTGCAGCCCGAAAGACCGGCCGCAATTAACAGCAGTAGCACACTCTTTTTCATACCGAAATCCTTGTCAGTACAGCATCCTTAAAAAAACGCCTCACATTGGTGAGGCGTTATCAGGCAGTAGATTAGCTTAGCGTGGGATCTGCGCCAGAAGATATTCGAGAATATCACCGGTTTTGATCATCTGCTTCTCACCGTTGCGGCGATATTTATATTCAATATCGTCGGTATCCAGGTTGCGGTCGCCGATCACGATCGTGTGCGGGATGCCGATCAGTTCCATATCGGCAAACATCACGCCCGGACGCTCTTTACGGTCGTCCATCAGCACTTCGACGCCCTGCGCACGCAGGTCGGCATACAGCTTCTCTGCCAGCTCCTGTACGCGGAAGGATTTGTGCATGTTCATCGGCAGGATAGCGACCTGGAACGGCGCGATAGCGTCCGGCCAGATAATGCCGCGGTCGTCGTGGTTCTGCTCAACGGCAGCCGCCACTACGCGGGTGACGCCGATACCGTAGCAGCCCATGGTCAGGGTCTGGTTACGGCCATCTTCGCCCTGGACTGACGCTTTCAGCGCTTCGGAGTACTTGGTACCCAGCTGGAAGATATGACCCACTTCGATACCGCGTTTGATCAGCAGCGTACCCTGACCGTCCGGGCTCGGATCGCCTGCAACCACGTTGCGGATATCGGCCACTTCCGGCGTCGCGGTATCGCGATCCCAGTTAATGCCAAAGTAGTGTTTGCCGTCAATGTTGGCACCGGCTGAGAAGTCGCTCATCGCCGCGACGGTACGGTCGATCACCACCGGAATCGGCATATTCACCGGACCCAGAGAACCCGGACCGGCGTTCACGATTGCACGGATTTCTGCTTCGGTTGCGAAGGTCAGCGGGCTGGCAACCTGCGGCAGCTTCTCTGCTTTGACTTCGTTCAGCTCGTGATCGCCGCGAACCAGCAGGGCAACCAGCGGGTAGCTGCTGCCTTCAACGGCTTTCACCAGCAGGGTTTTCACGGTCTTTTCAATCGGCAGATTGAACTGCTCAACCAGCTCGGCGATGGTTTTGGCGTTCGGCGTATCGACCAGCGTCATCGCTTCGGTTGCGGCTGCGCGCGGCGTGGACGGCGCAAGGGCTTCAGCAAACTCAATGTTGGCCGCGAAGTCAGAGCTGTCAGAGAAGATCACATCATCTTCGCCGCTCTGCGCCAGCACCTGGAACTCATGGGAAGCGCTGCCGCCGATAGAGCCGGTATCTGCCTGTACGGCGCGGAAATCGAGTCCCATACGGGAGAAGATTTTGCTGTAGGCTGCGTACATGGCGTCATAAGTTTCCTGCAGCGATTCCTGGCTGGTGTGGAAAGAGTAGGCATCTTTCATCAGGAACTCGCGGGAACGCATCACCCCAAAGCGCGGGCGCACTTCGTCACGGAATTTGGTCTGGATCTGGAACAGGTTAAGCGGCAGCTGCTTGTAAGAGCTCAGCTCGTTGCGGATCAGATCGGTGATCACTTCTTCATGGGTTGGACCGAGCACAAACGGACGCTCGCCGCGATCGACAAAGCGCAGCAGCTCCGGGCCGTACTGCTCCCAACGACCGCTCTCCTGCCACAGGTCGGCTGGCTGAACCACCGGCATGGACACCTCAACCGCACCGGCGTTGTTCATCTCTTCACGCACGATGTTTTCGACTTTTTTCAGGACGCGCACGCCGGTCGGCAGCCAGGTGTACAACCCGGAGGCCAGCTTGCGGATCATCCCGGCGCGCAGCATCAGCTGATGGCTGATCACTTCGGCGTCGGCAGGTGTCTCCTTCAGGGTGGAGAGCAGATATTGGCTAGTACGCATGTTGTTACGGTTCCATTTGGACAATTGGAACAGGCTGAAGGCCAGCCTGATGCAAAAAAAGTGGTTTAGTTTATCAGCCCGGCAGAGTTGCCAAAAGAGAGCGGCGTAAAATTAGCGCGCTTCCAGCGCAAAGACTTCAAATCCACGTTCGGTCACCCGCCAGCGCACGTTGAAATCCAGCAGCCAGACGGCGTAGGTTTTGCCGCTCTCTTCCTCTTTGCGATAGGCCGGGCGTGGATCCTGCGCCAGCACATCGCGAATAAAGGTGCCCAGATGCGGGTAGCGTTGCTCCAGCGACGGCAGCTGCTGCGCGATATCCTCGGCAAAGTACACGGGGATATCGGCCTGAGGAGCCTGCTGTGCATAGCTGGCCCGGGCATCGGGGAGCGATTCGGCAAAGGGAAGGTAGGGCTTGATATCGACGACCGGCGTACCTTCCACCAAATCCAGACTGCCCAGCTCCAGTATGACCTGGTCTTTCTGGCTGCGGATGCCTTTTAGCTCAACCAGCGACATGCCGACAGGGTTGGGGCGGAACGTCGAGCGTGTGGCAAAGACGCCCATCCTGGCATTACCGCCCAGCCGCGGCGGGCGAACGGTCGGACGCCAGCCGCCTTCCATCGTTTGATGAAAGACGAACAGCACCCAGATATGACTAAAGCCCTCCAGGCCGCGCACTGCATCGGCCTGATTATAGGGCGGGAGTAAGTGCAGTTCGCCGCTGCCGCTTTTCACCAGGCCTGGCTGGCGTGGAACGGCGAACTTTTCTTTATAGGGTGAGCGTATAACGCCTATTTGCTCAAACTGAAATGCACTCATTGCGCCGGAACGTTGAGCGCGGAGCCTACGCAAATAGCCTGGCGATAGCAGCCCGGCGTGCCGCTGGTAATTTCACAGCTGTGCAGAAGAACGGCGTTCGCTTTCATTCGTGAGGCATTAATCTGCATGCGTTTACGTGCAGTCTGGACATTCGGCGGGGAGTCCTGGTTGCTTGCCTGGCAGGAGTCGCCGGTCACTTCACCGAGGTCGCGGAACGGTTTACCCAGCAGTTCTTCAGCATTGGTGTAGACTCTTACCGGCGCCGGGCGCGGGGCTTTAACTTTCGCAGGCTCTGCTTGCTTCGGTGTTGCCGTGCTTTGCACAGGTTCAACGGGAGATCTGCTTAGCAAGTTACAGCCGCTCAGCGTGAGTGCTAATAAACAGATCGGTAAAGCACGCATAATATTTCCTCTGTGAGTAATAAACGAGGCCGCTATTGAAGCAGCAGCCTGTACAAATGACAAGACGGGCTTTCGCCCGTCCTGAATGATATTACAGACTGAGGAGATTACCAGCCTTTCACTGCGCCGCCGTTGAATACTTTGTTGGCCGCTTCGCTCACTTCGTCAGACTGGTAGGCCTGAACGAATTTCTTCACGTTGTCCGCATCTTTGTTATCTTCGCGAACCACGATCAGGTTGACGTACGGGGAGTCTTTGTCTTCAACGAAGATGCCGTCTTTCGCCGGAGTCAGGCCGATCTGGCTGGCGTAGGTGGTGTTGATCACGGCCAGAGCGATCTGTGCATCGTCCAGGGAACGCGGCAACTGCGGAGCTTCGAGCTCAACAATCTTCAGGTTTTTCGGGTTTTCAGCGATATCCAGCACGCTTGGCAGCAGACCTGTACCTTCTTTCAGTTTGATCAGGCCCACTTTCTGCAGCAGCAGCAGGGAGCGACCGAGGTTGGTCGGATCGTTCGGTACGGCGACCTGAGAACCATCCTGAAGCTCGTCCAGAGATTTGATTTTTTTCGAGTAGCCAGCAATCGGATAAACAAAGGTGTTACCGGCAGCAACCAGTTTGTAGCCGCGATCTTTGATCTGCTGATCCAGGTACGGTTTGTGCTGGAAGGCGTTGGCGTCGATATCGCCTTTGCTCAGGGCTTCGTTCGGCAGCACATAGTCGTTAAAGGTCACCAGCTCGACGTCCAGGCCGTATTTCTCTTTGGCCACTTTCTGGGCGACTTCAGCAACCTGCTGTTCTGCACCGACAATCACGCCGACTTTAATATGGTTAGGATCTTTTTCATCCTGGCCGCAACCCACCAGAGCCAGAGAACCAATCAGGGCACCAACGGCCGCAAAGGTTTTGAATTTAAACGCCATGCTATTTCCTTACTCTATGAGTTTTGTGTTGTGTATAACGTTACTTGTGCGTCACAGCCCGGACGATACGATCGCCACAGATTTGAATTAAATAAACCAGAATGACCAGCAATACCAGAACGGTATTCATCACTAAAGGATTATAGGAAACGTAGCCGTACTGGATACCCAACTGACCCAGACCACCGGCACCGACCGCGCCGCCCATGGCCGAATAGCCAACCAGCGTAATCAGGGTAATGGTCGCCGCGTTGACCAGGCCCGGCAGCGCTTCAGGCAGCAGGACTTTACGCACGATCTGCATCGGCGTGGCGCCCATCGCCCGGGAAGCTTCAATCAGGCCAGCCGGCAGTTCCAGCAGGGTGTTTTCCACCATACGCGCAATAAAGGGAGCTGCGCCCACGGTCAGCGGGACAATAACCGCGTACAGACCGATAGAGGTGCCCACGATCATACGGGTGAACGGAATCATCCACACCAGCAGAATAATGAAGGGGATCGAACGGAAGACGTTCACCAGCGCCGAAATCACACGGTACAGGTTCGGGTTCTCCATGATCTGGCCCGGACGGCTGACGTAGAGCAGCACGCCAAAAGGCAGACCCACAGCAAAGCCGAGGAAGCCTGAGGAGAACGTCATAAACAGCGTTTCCCAGATGCTACGGGCGAATAACCACATCATTGCCTCAGACATAACCCAGTACCTCTACTTTAACGTGGTGTTCCTGCAGCCAGGCAATGGCGGCTTGCGTTTCCTGCTGGGTGCCGTGCATTTCGGTCAGCATAATGCCGAACTTCACGCCACCGGCGTAGTCCATCTGCGCGCTGATAATATTGTTGTTAACATTGAAACGGCGAGCGGTTTCCGACAGCAGCGGGGCATCGACCGACTGGCCGGTAAACTCCATCCGCAACATCGGTACGCTATCGGCAAAGGCTTCCGGCTTCAGGCGCAGGCTGTAATCTTCCGGAATATCCAGGTGTAGCGTCGACTGAATAAACTGCTGGGCCAGCGGCGTCTTCGGATGAGAGAAGACTTCGCTCACCGTGTCCTGTTCAATCAGCTCGCCATCACTAATAACGGCAACGCAGTCGCAGATGCGCTTCACCACGTCCATTTCATGGGTGATAAGCAGGATCGTCAGTCCCAGACGGCGGTTGATATCTTTAAGCAGTTCGAGAATGGCGCGGGTTGTCGCCGGATCCAGCGCGCTGGTGGCTTCATCGCACAGCAGTACTTTCGGATTGCTTGCCAGCGCACGGGCAATCGCCACACGCTGTTTCTGCCCACCGGACAGGTTTGCCGGGTAGCTGTCGTGCTTATCCGACAGTCCAACCAAATCAAGCAGCTCGCCAACGCGGCGCTTAATCTCATCCTTAGAGGTATTGCCCAGCTCCAGCGGCAGCGCCACGTTACCGAAAACGGTACGGGAAGAGAGCAGATTAAAATGCTGGAAAATCATGCCAATCTGGCGACGTGCGGCGGTGAGCTGCGTCTCGGAAAGAGAGGTCAGATCCTGACCGTCGACCAGCACGCTGCCCTTTGTTGGACGCTCAAGCAGGTTAACACAGCGAATAAGCGTACTTTTACCGGCACCGGATGCGCCGATCACGCCGTAAATTTGCCCGGCAGGGACATGCAGGCTGACATTATTCAGCGCCTGAATGGTGCGGTTGCCCTGCTGGAACACTTTGGTGATGTTTGAAAGTTTAATCATTAGGGTGTTTATTATCTTAAATTAGTGAGCCATGGCATATTCTGCTGTCAGAACAGCGCAACGGCCGTCAACGAAATGGATGTTAAGGCATCCAGACGGCTAAAGCAATCGAGCGCTGCATGATGATGGCTTTCCTGTGCATCGAAACATGCGATACTAGCGCAACATGCCTTATTAAGGAGCAACACGGTGGCCCAATCCGTCCCCGCTATTTTTCTCGACCGCGACGGCACTATTAATGTCGATCACGGCTATGTCCACGAAATCGACGACTTCGAGTTTATCGATGGCGTTATTGATGCAATGCGTGAATTAAAAGAAATGGGTTACGCGCTGGTGGTGGTAACCAACCAGTCCGGTATTGCCCGCGGTAAGTTTACCGAAGCGCAGTTTGAAACCCTGACCGAATGGATGGACTGGTCGCTGGCCGATCGCGGTGTCGATCTCGACGGTATCTATTTCTGTCCGCATCACCCGCAGGGTAGCGTAGAAGAGTTCCGCCAGACCTGTGACTGTCGTAAACCGCATCCGGGAATGTTTATCTCTGCCCGCGACTATCTGCACATCGATATGGCCTCTTCTTATATGGTAGGCGATAAGTTTGAAGATATGCAGGCAGCTGCCGCCGCGGATATTGGTACAAAGGTACTGGTACGCACGGGCAAACCGGTAACGGAAGAAGCAGAAAATGCAGCGGATTGGGTGATTAATAGCCTGGCAGAGCTGCCTGCAGCCATCAAAAAGCTGAAAAAACAGGCGTAGCGTCGAAAACGTGAGCGGTCGTGGTTTTTTTTACTATTTCCTCTTGCCTTCCTCTGACGGCTCCCTATAATGCGCCTCCATCGACACGGAACATGTGAACAACTTCACGATGTACCGCAGAGTCGACGAGAGAAAACTTCTGAAAAATGAGGTTGACTCTGAAAGAGGAAAGCGTATTATACGCCACCTCGCGACAGTAAGCCGAAAGGCGCGTCGCACTGCTCTTTAACAATTTATCAGACAATCTGTGTGGGCACTCGAAGATACGGATTCTTAACGTCGCAAGACGAAAAATGAATACCAAGTCTCA
>NZ_RJKQ01000004.1:0-236921 GCF_003751845.1 Enterobacter sp. BIGb0383
AATCCGTATCTTCGAGTGCCCACACAGATTGTCTGATAAATTGTTAAAGAGCAGTGCGACGCGCCTTTCGGCTTACTGTCGCGAGGTGGCGTATATTACGCTTTCCCTCTGAGAAGTCAACCGTTTATTTTCGGTTACCTTCAACTGTCAGGCCGGTGTTTATGCCGTTGTGCCGTGTCAGTGGAGGCGCATTATAGGGAGTTATTCCGGGCTGACAAGAGGAAATTTAAAAAAAGATTCTAAGCGGGGATTTTTTCACCGCAATGGGGAGAAAAGCGCCATTAAACGCCCTGCTTGTCGTTTTTGTAATCGAAATCACATCTCTGGTGGCATACTTAGCCGCAGTAAAAAGAACATAAAGAAGGAACGGCATCTATGTCTTTACGCGCACAGCAGCTCGCCGCGCAAAAGAATCTCTCATATATAGTGGCGGAAAAGCTGGCCCGACACATTCTGGCGGGTAAATTTGCGCCGGGTTCCATTCTGCCCGGAGAGATGGCGCTGGGTGAACAATTCGGCGTGAGCCGCACGGCAGTCAGAGAAGCGGTCAAGACCCTGACCGCCAAAGGTATGGTTCTGCCGCGTCCGCGTATTGGCACTCGCGTCATGCCGCAAAGCAGCTGGAACTTCCTCGATAAAGAGCTGCTGACCTGGTGGATGACGGAAGATAACTTTGAAGAGGTCATCAGCCACTTCCTTATTATGCGCAGCAGCCTGGAGCCACAGGCCTGTCTCCTGGCCGCGACGCAGGGTAATGCGGAGCAAAAGGGACAGCTCAATACGTTGATGGAAGGGATGGTGCTGCTGAAGAAGCACTTTGACCGCCAGCGCTGGATAGAAGTGGATATGGCCTGGCATGAGCATATCTATCAAATGAGCGGTAATCCCTTCTTAACCTCGTTCGCTTCGCTGTTCCATTCGGTGTACCGTCACTACTTCTCCTCTATTACCCATAATGAAGTGGTTAAACTCGATCTGCATCAGGCGATAGTCGATGCCATTCAGGAGAGCGACGGGACGCGGGCATTACTGGCCTGTCAGGCTCTGCTGGCGGCACCCAACGCCCTTCCCCTCGACACACAGGACAAGGCATGACAGAGAAAAAAGCGCGCAGTATGGCAGGACTGCCGTGGATCGCCGCGATGGCGTTCTTTATGCAGGCGCTCGACGCGACCATTCTGAATACCGCCCTTCCCGCTATCGCCCAAAGCCTCAACCACTCGCCGCTGGCGATGCAATCCGCCATTATCAGCTATACCCTGACCGTTGCGATGCTGATCCCGGTCAGCGGCTGGCTGGCAGATCGCTTCGGCACCCGACGCGTCTTTATGCTGGCGGTTAGCCTCTTTACCCTCGGATCGCTGGCCTGTGCTCTTTCCGGCTCGCTGGCCGAGCTGGTAACTTTCCGTATTATCCAGGGCGTGGGCGGAGCGATGATGATGCCAGTGGCGCGTCTTGCTCTTCTGCGGGCATATCCGCGCAGCGAACTGCTCCCGGTTCTGAACTTTGTCACCATGCCGGGGCTGGTTGGCCCGATTTTGGGACCAGTGCTGGGTGGGGTGCTGGTCACCTGGGCCAGCTGGCACTGGATCTTCCTGATTAATATTCCTATCGGTATCGCCGGGCTGCTCTACGCCCGCAAATATATGCCGAACTTCACCACGCCGCGCCGCCGTTTTGACGGCGTTGGCTTTCTGCTGTTCGGCTTTAGCCTGGTACTGTTTTCCTGCGGGATGGAGATGTTCGGTGAGCGGCTGGTCACCAGCTGGATTGCGCTGGCCATTATCATCACCAGTCTGCTTCTGCTGGCGGCCTATGTCCGCCACGCCCGTCGCCATCCTACGCCGCTGATTGCGCTACCGATGTTTAAGATCCGCACCTTCTCGGTGGGCATCGCGGGCAACCTCGCCACGCGTCTCGGCACCGGCTGCGTACCCTTTTTGATGCCGCTAATGCTCCAGGTCGGTTTTGGTTACCCGGCGCTGATCGCCGGCTGCATGATGGCACCAACGGCGATGGGCTCAATCCTGGCGAAATCGATGGTCACCCAGGTACTGCGCTGGTGCGGTTACCGCAAGACGCTGGTTGGCGTGACGTTGTTTATCGGCCTGATGATTGCGCAGTTCTCGTTCCAGTCCCCGGCGATGCCGGTATGGATGCTGATCCTGCCGCTGTTTATTCTTGGAATGGCCATGTCGACCCAGTTTACCGCCATGAATACCATTACCCTTGCTGACCTGACCGACGAAAGCGCCAGCGGTGGCAATAGCGTGCTGGCCGTTACGCAGCAGCTGTCGATCAGTCTGGGTGTGGCGGTAAGCGCGGCGGTATTGCGTATCTATGAGGGAATAGAGGGCACCAGTACGGTGGATCAGTTCCACTATACCTTTATTAGCATGGGGGCGATTACGGTTCTGTCGGCGGGGATGTTTATGCTGTTAAAACCAAAAGACGGCCGCAACCTGATTAAGGAGCGGCATTAAACCGAACCGCGCACCATCAGTTCCGGGGTGAGCTGCAGGCGTTGCTGGGCAAGTTCCGGCTCCGCCATGCGGTTGATCAGCACATCAATCGCCAGCTCGCCGAGTTCATCTTTTGGCTGATGGATTGTCGTCAGAGGCGGCGTCATATAGCGCGCCAGTTCGATATCGTCATAGCCGACAATCGCCATATCCTGCGGAATATGCAGCCCGGCCTGATACAGCGCCTGATAGGCACCCACCGCCATCGCATCGTTACCGATAAATACCGCATCCGGTGGCGTCGCGTGGGCCAGCAGTTTCTGCATCGCATCAAAACCGCCGCCAAACTCAAAGTCGGCAATCACTTCATAATCTGCCGGAACGGTCAGCCCGCTGCGGGACATCGCCTCCCGATAACCTTCAAGACGAAGTCGCGCCGGGGTTTTATCCAATGGGCCAGTTATGCAGGCGATACGGGTATGGCCTTTATCAATCAGATACTGGGTCGCCATATCGCCACCCAGCAGAGAGTTATCCTGAATCAGATCGCTGTCGCCCTCGAACGGCGACCAGTCCATCATTACCGTCGGGATCGACGGGTAGCGGCGAATAATCTCAACCGAAGGCTGATGCGTTTCGGTGCACAGCAGCAGCAGCCCGTCGACGCGTTTTTGCATCAGCATCTCAAGGTTGCGGTTCATCCGCTGCTCGTCGCCTTCAGTATTGCAGAGCACGAGGCTGTAGCCACGCTCAAAACAGCTGCGCTCGACGCCGCGAACCAGTTCGGAATAGAAGGGGTTGCTGCTGGCGGTAATCAGCATGCCGATGGTGCGGGTCTGCTTCAGCTTAAGACTGCGTGCCAGCGCGGAAGGCGCGTAGTTGAGCGTCTTAATCGCCGCGTCCACTTTTTCAATAATCGCCTCGCTCACAAAGCGATCTTTATTGATAACGTGAGAGACGGTAGAAGTAGAAACACCCGCCAGGCGAGCAACATCCTTCATTGTGGCCAAAATTTACCCCTGCTGACCTAAGAATTCGTCTATCTCTTTGCGCCAGGGAACCGAAGGCTGCGCACCTTTGCGCGTCACGGCAATGGCCGCGGCGGCATGGGCAAAGCGAATCGCCTCGGCCAGTGGTTTCTCTTCCAGCAGCGCCGTAATCAACGCCCCGTTGAAGGTATCCCCGGCGGCGATAGTATCGATGGCCTGCACTTTAAAGCCGGGAATACGACTGCCTTCGCCGTTAACGCTGGCCCAGACGCCACGGCTGCCCAGGGTGATCAGTACGGTTTTGATGCCTTTGTCATGGAGGATCTGCGCCGCTTTTGCCGCGTCAGCTTCATTATCCACGCGAACGCCAGTCAGCTTTTCCGCCTCGGTTTCGTTCGGGGTAATGATATCGAGCAGCGACAGGAGCTCATCTGACAGTTCACGGGCCGGAGCCGGGTTTAGCGCCACCAGCGTCTGGTTCTCGCGGGCAATTTTTGCCGCCGCCAGCACGCTTTCAATCGGCGATTCCAGCTGCATCAGCAGCGCGGAAGCCCCGGCGATACGCTCGCGCTGAGCTTCAACCAGTTCCACCGTTAATGCCGCGTTGGCACCGGCATGAATACCGATGACATTCTCCCCTTCGCCGTTAACAAAGATTAGGGCCACACCGGTGGATTCACCCGCAATGACGCTAACGGGTGCGATGTCGATATTGTCGCTGGCCAGCTGTTTACGCACGCGTTCGCCGGTATCGTCATCGCCGGTACAGGCGATAAACGCAATCTTTGCGCCGCTGCGACCCGCCGCGACGGCCTGATTGGCACCTTTGCCGCCAAAGGCGATCTGGTACTGGCTCCCCAGCAGGGTTTCGCCCGGTGCAGGGAAGGATTCAAGGTTGAGAATGTGATCGGCATTGATACTGCCAAGGACGACGAGACTGCCTGCAGTTTTCATGTTCAGAATATCCACTAAGATGCGCCACCGGGAACCGGTGGCGCGTGCCCTGCTTTTCTTTTACGTAGTCCTTCAGGTCGTCTGCCCGTGGCGCGACCCAAATGGCTTTCTTACTGCTTGATAACCAGTTTCAGATCCACCGGGATTTTGGCGTAAACTTTTTCGCCTTTCAGGACTTTATCCGCGGTTTCAACGCCGGTAGCACCGATCTGCTCAGGCAGCTGAGCGATAGTTGCCGCCAGTTTGCCATCTTTAACGGCTTTTTCACCGTCCGGCGTACCGTCAAAGCCAACAACCATCACGTCGGTTTTGCCTGCGGTCTGCAGCGCACGCAGTGCACCCAGCGCCATTTCATCGTTCTGTGCAAATACAGCCTGCACGTCCGGATGCGCGGTCAGCAGGTTCTGCATAACGTTCAGACCTTTAGTACGGTCGAAGTCAGCAGGCTGGCTGGCCAGAACGTTAAATTTGTGTGCCGCAACGGCCTGCTGGAAGCCTTCGCCACGCTCACGCGCTGCTGAAGTCCCTGCAATGCCCTGCAGTTCAATCACTTTCGCGCCTTCACCGGCCTGCTTAGCGATGTAGTTACCGGCGATTTTGCCGCCCAGCACGTTATCAGAAGCGATGTGGCTGACCACTTCACCCTGAGAGGCCACGCGGTCAAGGGTGATCACCGGGATTTTCGCCTGGTTAGCCATTTTCACAGCGTTACCTACAGCGTCGGAATCGGTCGGGTTGATCAGCAGCAGTTTAGCGCCACGGACGGTCAGGTCCTGAACGTTCGCCAGCTCTTTGGCCGGGTTATTCTGGGAGTCGAGGATAACCAGGTCATAGCCCAGTTTGTCCGCTTCTTTCTGCGCGCCATCCTTCAGAGAAACGAAGAACGGGTTGTTGAGCGTGGAGATAACCAGTGCAATGGTGTCTTTTGCCATTGCGTTTGCGCTCACCGTCGCGCTCAGCGCCACGGCAGAAACCAGAGTAGCCAGCTTTTTCATGTTCATATTTATGATGTCCTGTATGTGTGAAGTACTTACTGCTTCTTGTTGTCTACCAGCACCGCCAGCAAAATCACCACGGCTTTTACAATCATCTGGTAGTAAGAGGAAACACCTAATAAATTCAAACCATTGTTAAGGAACCCGAGGATCAGCGCACCGATCAGCGTACCCACAATCCGGCCTTTACCGCCTGCCAGACTGGTTCCTCCTAATACAACTGCTGCAATCGCATCCAGCTCATAACCCGTCCCCGCCGTAGGCTGGGCGGAAGAGAGACGCGCCACTTCGATAATACCCGCCAGCGAAGCCAATAAACCGCACAGTGAATAAACGATAATTTTGACTTTGTCGACGCTAATCCCGGACAGACGAGTCGCAGACTCATTGCCGCCGAGGGCATAGATATAACGTCCCAGACGCGTGTGATGCAACATATACCAGGCCGCGATAAACACAATCGCCATAATCCATACCGGCGTCGGAATGCCCAGCGGGCGCCCTATCCCAAACCAGCCAAAGACATCGGCGTTGTCGGTGAAGCCGGTATTAACAGGACTGCCGTTGGTGTAGACCATGGTGACGCCGCGCAGCAGCAGCATCATCACCAGAGTGGCGATAAATGCCTGCACCCGACCTTTAGCAACAATCACCCCGGTGATCCCGCCAATCGCCGCACCCAGCGCCAGGGCCGCAGCCACTGCCACCAGCGCATTCACTTCGAAACCGACGATAGAGGCAGCAACCGCACCGGTCAGCGCCAGCAGCGAGCCGACGGACAGGTCAATCCCCGAGGTCAGGATCACCAGCGTCATCCCCACCGCCATAATGGCGTTCACGGAGGTCTGCTGCAGAATATTGAACAGGTTATTGACGGTAAAAAAGTTCGGGCTCATGGTCGAGACGATCGCGATCAGCACCAGCAGGGCAATCAGCGATTTTTGCTCCATCAGCCACGCTTTGGTGAAATAACGGCGACCAGTAACAGCCTGGGTAGTCATCTTTTTTACTCCTGATTCACACGATTAAGCTTGCCCACAGCGGCAGCCATCAATACTTCCTGGGTGGCCTGCTCGCGCGTGAATTCACCGCCGAGATGCCCTTCATGCATAACGATAATACGATCGCTCATACCTAATACTTCTGGCATTTCGGATGAGACCAGAATAATGCTCAGGCCATCGGCTTTAAACTGGTTAATTAATTGATAAATCTCTTTTTTCGCCCCAACATCCACCCCGCGGGTTGGCTCATCGAGGATCAGCACTTTCGGCCGGGTCATTAAGCCGCGGGCGATCGCCACCTTTTGCTGATTACCGCCGGACAGCAGGCCAATGGCCTGTTCCATTGACGGGGTTTTAACATTAAACAGACGGATGAAATCACCCACCGCCTGCTGTTCATCTTTATGTTTCAGGCCGCCGCCGCTGCGGCTAAAGTAGCGAAGGGCAGTCAGGGACATGTTCTCTTTGACCGACATCCCCAGCACCAGGCCATCGCGCTTACGGTCTTCGGAGATATACACAATCCCGTTCGCCAGCCCATCCTGCGGAGAGCGGGTAACCACTTCATGACCGTCGAGGGTGACGTAACCGCTGGCACGCGGCAGCGCGCCGTAGAGCACCTTCATCAGTTCAGTACGACCCGCGCCCATCAGGCCCGCCACGCCGAGGATTTCCCCTTCACGCAGCGTAAAGCTGACGTTATTCACGCCGGAGCCGCACAGGTTATCGACCTTCAGGCGCACGTTACCCGGCGCTTTGTCCAGACGCGGGTACTGGTCTTCCAGCTTGCGGCCCACCATCATCTCAATCAGCGAATCTTCCGTGAGGCTGACGACTTCACGTTCGGCAATAAACTGGCCGTCGCGGAAGACCGTCACGTCATCGCAGATTTCGAAGATCTCTTTCATGCGGTGGGAGATATAGACAATTCCGCGTCCCTGAGCTTTCAGCTCACGAATAACGCGGAACAGAGATTCGGTTTCGGTATCGGTCAGGGCATCGGTCGGTTCATCCATCACGATGACTTTCGACTCGAAGCTCAGCACTTTGGCGATCTCCACCATCTGCTGATCGCCGATGGACAGCTCGCCCACCAGCCGGTCGCTTTTAAAGCGCAGGTTCAGCTTCGCCAGCAGCTTATCGGCTTCGGCGTACATGGTTTTCCAGTCGATTTTGCCAAAGCGCCCCACGTACTCACGGCCAAGGAAGATATTCTCGGCAATGGAGAGCTGCGGGATCAGGTTCAGCTCCTGGTGAATAATCCCGATACCGGCTTCCTGGGAGGATTTAGGACCGTTAAACGTGGTCTCTTTTCCCAGCCACAGCAGCGAACCGGCGTCGCGCTGATAGATACCGGTCAGGACTTTCATCATGGTGGATTTGCCGGCGCCGTTTTCGCCAACCAGCGCCATAACGCGGCCAGCGTAGACATTCAACGCTGCGCCGGAGAGGGCTTTCACCCCGGGGAACGATTTTTCGATCCCTTTTAGCTGTAATAATGCGTCCATGAGGGCCTCAGAAGGTGACGCCAGCACAGAGAATGATATTCGCATACGGGGAACACTCCCCGCTGCGAATTACCGCCTGACTGTCTGCGGTTTTTTGTTTGAACTGCTCATGTGTGATGTAACGAATTTCTATGGTGTTTCCCTGGTGTTTCTGCAGCTGCCCGATATGGCCGAGCAACGTTTCGTGGAGCTGCGGATTGTGCTGCTTAATTTCCGCGGCAAGAATAGCCGATTCAACCTGCATTTCAGCCGTGACCACTTCCAGTACCTGCATAAACGCAGGCACGCCCTGGGTTAACGCCATATCAATACGCGTTGTGCTACCAGGAATTGGCAGACCGGCGTCACAAACCACCAGCGTATCAGTATGCCCAAGACGGGAAATGACTGACGAAATCTCAGAGTTAAGAACCGAACCTTTCTTCATTGTTTTATTACTCCATTAGCGAAACGTTTCGCTGATGATGAGTGTAATATGAGTAATGAACATAAAACCACCGCAAAGTGAAAGAAATGTGATCGCCATCGAAACGTTTCGCGACAGGGTTCATCAGGCTTTAGCTTTAACGGAAATTACCGATCGAAACGTATAAAAAACCCTCTTAAGAAAGCGGGTTTTCGCGTTTTAAATCTCGACCTGGGTACCCAGCTCAATGACCCGGTTGGGTGGGATCTCGAACTGGTCAGGCGCGCGCAGGGCGTTGCGCTGCAGGAGAAGGTAGAGCTTGCCGCGCAGGCGCAGATACCAGGGGCGCTTGCCCAGAATAAGCGACTCGTGCGACATAAAGAACGAGGTTTCCATCATCCGGCAGCTCAGCCCTTCCAGGCCGCAGCGGTGGAACACCTCCTCTACATTGGGCGTTTCGCGCCAGCCGTAGCTGGCCACCACCCGCCAGAAGGTCGGCGACAGCTGCTCGATCTGCACCCGGCGAACATTATGTACATAAGGCGCATCTTCCGTACGCAGCGTCAGCAGGATCACCCGCTCGTGAAGCACCTTGTTGTGCTTGAGGTTATGCATCAGCGCAAAGGGGATCACTTTCTGGGCGCGGGACATATAGACGGCGGTCCCCGGCACGCGAACCGGAGGCGACTTCTCCAGCGAGGCGATCATCGCCTCCAGAGAATTACCGTGCTCATGCATACGGCGCAGCAGGCGGAAGCGCTCGCTTTTCCAGGTGGTCATAATCACGAACATCACCAGGCCGAGGCTTAACGGCAGCCAGCCGCCGGACAGCAGCTTATCGAGGTTTGCAGAGAACAGCGGCACATCCACGCTCAGGAAGGCCACCACCATCAGCCCCACCAGCCAACCGCTCCACTGCCAGTTTTTACGGGCCACGGTGGCGCAAAGAATAGAGGTCAGTACCATGGTCCCGGTCACCGCAATCCCGTAGGCAGCGGCCAGGTTGCTGGAGTGCTCGAAGCTGACAATCACAATCACCACCGCGACGTAGAGCATCCAGTTAACAAACGGGATATAGATCTGCCCTGATTCCATTTCCGAGGTGTGAATAATGCGCATCGGCGACAGATAGCCCAGACGCACCGCCTGACGGGTCAGGGAGAAGACACCGGAGATCACCGCCTGGGACGCAATCACCGTCGCCAGAGTGGCAATAATTAACATCGGGATCAGCGCCCAGTCGGGCGCCAGCAGGAAGAAGGGGTTTTTAATCGCTTCCGGCGTTTTCAGCAGCAGCGCGCCCTGGCCAAAATAGTTCAACACCAGCGACGGCAGGACCAGGGAAAACCAGGCCAGGCGGATCGGCAGCTTGCCGAAGTGGCCCATATCGGCATACAGCGCCTCAACCCCGGTGATTGCCAGCACCACCGCGCCAAGCGCAACAAAGGAGACGGTTTTGTACTCAAGGAAGAAGTGCAGCGCCCAGGCCGGATTCAGCGCCTGCAGCACCTCGGGATTACTGATTATCCCGCGCAGGCCAAGCACGGCCAGGATCAGGAACCAGGCCAGCATAATCGGCGCGAAGAGTTTCCCCACCATGCCGGTCCCGTGCTTCTGGATAGCAAACAGCAGCGTCAGCACCACAATAGAGAGAGGCACAATCCAGGTATCGAGCGAGGGTGCGACGATTTCCAGCCCTTCCATCGCCGACATCACCGATATCGCCGGGGTGATCACCACCTCACCATAGAAGAAGCTGCCGCCGATAAGCCCCATAATCACCAGCACGGAGGTCATCCTCGCGCTGGTATTGCGCCCGGCCAGCGACATCAGGGTTAAGATCCCCCCTTCACCGGCATTATCAGCACGCATAACGAAGGTCAGATATTTAATGGAGACAACAACAATCAGCAGCCAGAAAATCAGGGACAGAAAACCAAAGACGGCGTCGCGTTCAACGCCAAAACCAAACTGGCCGGACAGACATTCACGAAGGGTATAGAGTGGGCTGGTGCCAATATCACCATAGACAACCCCAATGGCCGCAAGCGTAACCGCGGACAATGATTGCTTATTCTCAGAGCTCATAGACTCGTCTTTCGTTAACCAGGTGAAATGTGTGCTGAGTCCGTTCGCCCACAAAAAGGCGCACAGTATGCATGATTAATGGCAAATTCGTCTCTCTATATCAAGCGGGTTTAATCTGGCGCAAAGAAAACATGGCCGTTGTTCAGTCTATTAGCCCGGTTCAAAATGTCTATACTCGCTTCATAAAGCCGTAACCCGGCGAAAGGACGCAATTTTATTATGGCTCACCCTAATTTATTGGCTGAAAGAATTTCTCGCTTAGGCGCCGCGCTGGAAAAAGGGCTCTTCGAACGCAGCCACGCGATTCGCCTGTGCCTGCTGGCCGCGCTGTGCGGCGAAAGCGTTTTCCTGCTTGGCCCTCCGGGGATAGCGAAAAGCCTGATTGCCCGGCGACTGAAGTTCGCTTTTAGCCACGCAAGGGCCTTTGAGTATCTGATGACCCGTTTCTCCACGCCGGAGGAGGTCTTCGGCCCGCTGTCGATCCAGGCGCTAAAAGATGAAGGACGCTACGAGCGTCTGACCGCTGGCTATCTGCCGGAAGCGGAGATCGTCTTTCTGGATGAGATCTGGAAAGCTGGCCCGGCGATCCTCAATACCCTGCTGACCGCGATTAACGAACGCCACTTCCGCAACGGCGCGACGGAGGAAAAAATTCCCATGCGCCTGCTGGTGGCCGCCTCCAATGAATTACCGGAAGCCGACGGCAGCCTGGAAGCATTATATGACCGTATGCTGATCCGCCTGTGGCTCGACAAAGTGCAGGAGAAATCCAATTTCCGCGCCATGCTGATAAGCCAGCATAACGAGAGCGAAAACCCGGTCCCCACCGCGCTGCAGGTCACCGATGAAGAGTTTACCCGCTGGCAGCAGGAGATCGGCGAGGTCAGCCTGCCGGAGGCGGTATTTGAGCTTGTCTTTATGCTACGCCAACAGCTGGAGAATATGCCCGGTGCGCCCTATGTTTCCGACCGCCGCTGGAAAAAAGCTATCCGCCTGCTGCAGGCCAGCGCTTTCTTCAGCGGTCGCGATGCGGTCACACCTATCGACCTGATCCTGCTTAAAGATTGTCTGTGGCACGATGCGCAGGGCATGAACCTGCTTTCGCAGCAGCTGGATATTTTGATGACCGTGCACGGCTGGCAGCAGCAGACGATGCTGACCCGCCTGGGAACCATCGTCCAGCGGCGTATTCAGCTCCAGCAGCAGCAGAGCGACAAAACGGCGGTCAAAGTTAACCGCCACGGGGGCATGTTCAGCCGCCGCCCGCAGTACGATCTTCCGCCTGAGCTGAGCGACGCCACTCTGACGCTGCTGCTGCAAAAGCCGTTGAAGCTGCACGATATGGAGGTGATCCACCTGACGCTTGAGCGCAGTGCCCTGGAGCAGTGGCTGCTCAAGGGCGGGGAGATCCGCGGCAAGCTCAACGGCATTGGCTTTGCTCAGACTCTGAATCTTGAAGTCGATAGCAGCCAGCACCTGGTGGTGCGCGACGTCAGCCTCCAGGGATCGCGCCTGGCGCTGCCGGGCACTACGCAGGAAAATATGCCGGCGGAAATTAAACAGCAGCTGGAGACGCTGGACAACGACTGGCACCAGCAGCACACCCGCTTTAGCGAGCAGCAGAAGTGCCTGTTTATTGAAAACGACTGGCTGGGCCGTATCGAAGCCAGCCTGCAGGACGTTATTGATCAGATCAAACAGGCGCAGCAATGCTAAACCTGGATACGCTGAATGTGGCACTGGCGGTCAGTGAAGAGGGGTTAATCGAAGAGATGCTGATCGCGCTGCTGGCCTCGCCGCAGCTGGCGGTGTTCTTCGAAAAATTCCCCCGCTTAAAAAACGCCGTTCTTGACGATCTTCCTCAGTGGCGGGAGAACATCAAAAGCCGCATTAAAGAAGCGCACGTTCCGCAGGAGCTGGCGATGGAGCTGGTTTGCTATCAGCAGAGCCAGCTACTCTCCACCGGACAGTTTATTCTCCAGCTTCCGGCTCTGCTGAAACAGCTCAATCAGCTGCGCTCTCCCTTTTATAGCCAGGCAAAGCAGCTGGTGGAGAGTAACGCCGTCTTTACCCCCGCGCTGCAAACTCTCCTTCTGCAGCGCTGGCGTTTAAGCCTGGTGGTGCAGGCCACCGCCCTTAATCAGCAATTGCTGGAGGAGGAGCGCGAGCAGCTGCTCAGCGAGGTGCAGGAACGGATGACTCTCAGCGGCCAGCTGGCACCGGTGCTGACCGAAAATGAAAATGCGGCCGGGCGTCTGTGGGATATGAGCGCCGGGCGGCTAAAGCGCGGCGACTATCAGCTGATCGTCCGCTACGGGGATTTTCTCAACCAGCAGCCGGAGCTACAGCAGCTGGCAGAACAGCTGGGCCGCTCGCGGGAAGCGAAGTCCGTACCAAAGAAGGACGCGCCGATGGAAACCTTCCGCACCCTGGTGCGGGAGCCTGCCAGCGTGCCGGAACAGGTCGACGGACTACAGCAGAGCGACGATATTTTGCGCCTGCTGCCCACGGAGCTGGCCACTCTCGGTATCAGCGAGCTGGAGTTTGAATTTTACCGTCGACTGGTGGAAAAACGGCTGCTGACCTACCGTCTGCAGGGCGAAGCCTGGCGGGAAAAGGTGACCGAACGTCCGGTGGTCCATCAGGATGTAGAAGAACAGCCCCGCGGTCCCTTTGTGGTCTGCGTGGATACCTCAGGATCGATGGGCGGCTTTAATGAACAGTGTGCAAAAGCCTTTTGCCTGGCGCTGATGCGCGTCGCTATGGCCGATAACCGACGCTGCTTTATTATGCTCTTCTCAAGCGAAGTCGTGCGCTACGAACTCTCAGGCGCGGACGGGCTGGAGCAGGCCATACGCTTTCTCAGCCAGCGCTTTCGCGGCGGCACCGACATGGCGAGCTGCTTCCGGGCCATCGTTGAGCGCTTACAAAACCGGGAATGGGCCGATGCGGATGCGGTGGTGATCTCTGACTTTATTGCCCAGCGGCTGCCGGAAGAGGTGATTAACGCCGTGGGCGATTTACAGCGTAAACAGCAGCACCGCTTTCATGCCGTGGCGATGTCTGCGCACGGCAAACCCGGCATCATGCGCATTTTCGATCATATCTGGCGCTTTGATACCGGGATGCGGAGCCGTCTTCTGCGCCGCTGGCGGCGCTAAAGATTACAGCAGAGCGGCAACGCTTTCGCGAACCTGCGCAGGCCATACGCCGCACTGAACCTGACCGATATGCGGCAGCTGGAGCAGCAGCATTGTCAGGCGGGACTGGCCGATACCGCCGCCGATGGTCTGCGGCATCTCGCCGCGCAGCAGGGCCTGGTGCCACTCAAGCTGCAGGCGATCTTCATCATCGGTGATCTTCAGCTGGCGCTGCAGGGCAGCGGCATCCACGCGGATCCCCATCGATGAAATCTCAAATGCGTCTTCCAGAATCGGGTTCCAGACCAGGATATCGCCGTTCAGACCTTCCAGCTCGCCTTCACCGGAGGTGCTCCAGTCATCATAATCAGGGGCACGCACGTCGTGACGTGCGCCGTCGCTCAGCTTACCGCCGATCCCAATCAGGAAGACCGCGCCCAGCTCTTTGGCAATCGCCCGCTCGCGGCCTTTGGCATCGAGACCCGGGAAGCGGGTCAGCAACGCCTGGCTGTGAACAAAATGGATGGTTTCCGGCAGGAACGGCGTCAGGCCAAATTCTGCGGCCGCGGCCGTTTCGGTGGCTTTAATCCCGGCCCAGATAGCCTCAACCGTCGCCTTCAGCGTTCCGGTGTGGCGTTCGCCATCGCCCATTACGCGTTCCCAATCCCACTGATCGACGTAAACAGAGTGGATCGCGGAGAGTCGGTCTTCATCGGGGCGAAGGGCTTTCATGTGCGTGTAGAGCCCTTCGCCCGCGCTGAAGTCGTGTTGTCCCAGGGTTTGACGTTTCCATTTTGCCAGGGAGTGCACCACTTCAAACTGGGCATCCGGCAGCGTTTTCACTTTTACCTGTACCGCTTTTTCGCAGCCAGAAAGGTTGTCCTGCGTCCCGTCACCCACGCGACTTAAGATCGGAGCCTGAACTTCAACCAGTCCAAGCTTGTCTTCCAGCTGGCGGGAAAAATGGGATTTAACGAAACTGATCTGGCGTTGTTTTGTAATGTAAGCGGTTTTCATTTTTATACTCCTGCGTCCTGTTGGTATTGATTAAGCAACAGAACCGGCGTCAAATTCAATAATCAAACAACAAAAAGCCCTCTTCGATTTTGATTCATTAAAATAAGACGCTAAAATAGAGTGAATCATCAAACATCATAAGAAAATACTATGGAAAATTATCAGATCGACAATCTGGACCGCGGCATCCTGGAGGCACTGATGGCCAATGCCCGCACCGCCTATGCCGAACTGGCCAAACAGTTTGGCGTCAGCCCCGGCACAATCCACGTCCGGGTCGAGAAAATGAAACAGGCGGGTATCATTACCGGGGCGCGTATCGACGTCAGTCCCAAACAGCTGGGCTACGATGTGTGCTGCTTTATCGGCATCATTCTGAAGAGCGCCAAAGACTACCCGTCGGCGCTGGCGAGACTGGAAAGCCTGGAAGAGGTGACCGAAGCCTATTACACCACCGGGCACTACAGCATCTTTATTAAGGTCATGTGCCGCTCGATCGATGCGCTCCAGCAGGTACTTATCAACAAGATCCAGACTATCGACGAGATCCAGTCCACCGAGACGCTGATCTCCCTGCAGAACCCGATCATGCGCACCATTCGCCCGTAACAGGGCGATTTCATCCCCACGCAATACCCGCAATATCCACAGGTAGATCCCAGCCCTTACACAGCGTAGAATGTGCCTCTCGATGAAATGGGCGGGCGATCATGGCAGACATTACACTGATTAGTGGCAGCACCCTTGGCGGCGCGGAATACGTCGCAGAACATCTGGCAGAGCAACTGGAAGACGCTGGTTTCACAACGGAAACGCTGCACGGTCCTGTGGCAGACGAGCTCAGTACTGACGGTATCTGGCTGGTGGTCAGCTCCACACACGGCGCGGGCGACATTCCCGATAATCTGCTGCCGTTCTACGAGTACCTGCGCGAAGAGAAGCCCGACCTGTCGGCCGTTCGCTTTGGCGCTATCGGGATCGGCAGTCGCGAATATGACACCTTCTGCGGTGCGATTGACAAGCTGGATGCAGAAATGAAAGCCTGCGGCGCAAAACAGATCGGCGAAACGCTGAAGATCAACGTCCTGGAACACGATATTCCGGAGGATCCGGCAGAGCTTTGGCTGGGATCCTGGAAAAATTTACTCAAATAAGTGTAAAGATCGCGCGATCGAGTGTGGATAAGTCTGCTTAAAAGCACTGATCAACCGGTAGTTATCCCAGGAACAACCCTTGGTCAGTTTTTGGTCTGTGCATAACCCCGCATTTTGATCCCAGCTTATACGGGCCGGGATCACCGATCATTCACAGTTAATGATCCTTACTAAGCTTTTGATCTTAAATTGAGGATCCGGGTTATCCACAGACCTTCTCGATCCTAATAAGAGATCACAATAGAACAGATCTCTAAATAAAAAGATCTTCTTTTTAATAGCCCGGATCCCAGTGCTTTCTCCATCGACTAAAGTTGAGTAGAATCCACGGCCCGGGCTTCACTCCATTTTCAAACCGCGACACCGCGAGGCAATTACCATGTTTTATCCGGATCCTTTTGACGTCATCATCATTGGCGGGGGTCATGCAGGCACAGAGGCCGCGATGGCCGCTGCACGTATGGGCCAGCAAACGCTGCTGCTGACACACAATATCGACACGCTGGGGCAGATGAGCTGCAATCCGGCCATTGGCGGTATTGGGAAGGGACACCTGGTAAAAGAAGTGGATGCGCTTGGCGGCCTGATGGCACAGGCGATCGATAAAGCCGGCATCCAGTTTAGAATACTAAACGCCAGCAAAGGCCCGGCGGTACGCGCTACCCGTGCTCAGGCGGATCGCGTGCTCTATCGTCAGGCTGTACGCACTGCGCTGGAGAACCAGCCCAACCTGATGATCTTCCAGCAGGCCGTTGAGGATCTGATCGTCGAAAACGATCGTGTCGTCGGGGCCGTTACCCAGATGGGACTGAAATTCCGTGCTAAGGCGGTTGTGCTGACCGTAGGGACTTTCCTGGATGGCAAAATTCATATCGGGATGGATAACTACAGCGGTGGCCGTGCCGGTGACCCGCCGTCCATCTCCCTGTCGCGTCGTCTGCGTGAACTGCCGCTGCGCGTAAGCCGTCTGAAAACCGGTACGCCACCGCGTATTGACGCCCGCACTATCGATTTCAGCGTGCTCGGTGCGCAGTACAGCGATAACCCGATGCCGGTATTCTCGTTTATGGGTTCCGTCGAGCAGCATCCGCAGCAGATGGCCTGCCATATCACGTACACCAACGAGAAAACCCACGACGTTATCCGCAATAACCTCGATCGCAGCCCGATGTATGCCGGGGTGATCGAAGGGATCGGCCCGCGCTACTGTCCGTCGATCGAAGATAAAGTGATGCGTTTCGCGGATCGTAACCAGCACCAGATCTTCCTGGAGCCGGAAGGGCTGACCTCTAACGAAATTTATCCAAATGGCATCTCCACCAGCCTGCCGTTTGACGTACAGATGCAAATTGTCCGCTCGATGCAGGGGATGGAAAACGCGAAGATCGTTCGTCCTGGCTATGCCATTGAGTATGATTTCTTCGATCCGCGTGACCTGAAACCGACGCTTGAAAGCAAATATATCCAGGGTCTGTTCTTTGCCGGACAGATCAACGGCACCACCGGTTACGAAGAAGCCGCGGCCCAGGGCCTGCTGGCCGGTCTTAACGCCGGGCGCTTCTCGGCGGAAAAAGAGGGCTGGGCGCCGCGTCGCGATCAGGCTTATCTTGGCGTGCTGGTCGACGATCTCTGCACTCTGGGGACCAAAGAACCCTACCGCATGTTCACCTCCCGTGCTGAATATCGCCTGATGCTGCGCGAAGACAATGCCGATCTGCGACTGACCGAAGTCGGCCGTGAGATGGGCCTGGTGGACGATGCCCGCTGGGCACGCTTTAACGAGAAGCTGGAAAACATCGAACGCGAGCGTCAGCGTCTGAAATCCACCTGGGTGATGCCGCAGACCGAAAACATCGACGAAGTGAACGCTCACCTCAGCGCGCCGCTTTCACGTGAAGCCAGCGGTGAAGATCTGCTCCGTCGCCCGGAAATGACCTATCAGCAACTGACCCAGCTGACGCCGTTTGCCCCGGCGCTTGCCGATGCGCAGGCCGCAGAGCAGGTGGAAATTCAGGTCAAATACGAAGGCTATATCGCCCGTCAGCAGGATGAGATCAACAAGCAGCAGCGCAATGAAAATACGCAGCTGCCTGCGGACATGGATTATCGTCAGGTGACCGGCCTGTCCAACGAAGTGATCGCCAAGCTGAACGATCACAAGCCGGTCTCTATCGGCCAGGCGTCGCGTATTTCCGGCGTCACACCGGCGGCAATCTCCATTCTGCTGGTCTGGCTGAAAAAACAAGGCATGCTGCGCCGCAGCGCATAATCAGGCGTTTGCCCGGTGGCGGAAGCTGCCGGGTGACCGTTTCGCTCTCTCAACAGGTAATTACCGTGCTTAACAAACTCTCTCGTCTGCTGGATAAAGCAGGCATTTCGCTGTCCGTTCACCAGCAGGAACAGCTGGTGGCCTATGTCGATATGCTCAACAAATGGAACAAGGCCTACAACCTGACGTCGGTTCGTGATCCGAACGAGATGCTGATTCGTCATATTCTTGACAGTATTGTGGTGGCACCTTACCTGCAGGGAACACGTTTTATCGACGTGGGTACCGGACCAGGCCTGCCGGGTATTCCGCTCTCTATCGTGCGTCCTGAGTGCCATTTCACCCTGCTGGACAGCCTTGGCAAGCGCGTGCGCTTCCTGAAACAGGTCCAGCATGAGCTGAAGCTCGACAACATCACGCCGGTGCAGAGCCGCGTGGAGGACTTCCCGGCCGAACCGCCGTTTGACGGCGTGATTAGCCGTGCGTTTGCTTCGCTCAATGATATGGTCAGCTGGTGCCATCACCTCCCGGGCGAGCAGGGCCGTTTTTACGCGCTCAAGGGCCTGATTCCTGACGATGAGATTGCGCAGCTCCCGTCCGGTCTGGTCTTAGAGTCAGTGGTAAAACTGGAGGTTCCTCAGCTGGAAGGGGAGCGTCATCTGGTGGTTATTAAGCCAAACTCGATTTAATTTTTATCAAAAAAAGTAGAAAAAGTGCTGTTTTTTTAGTGTTAAAAAAGGGTGCAAACGGCGGTCGGGGATTGGGGTACATTTAACCTGGCCGTCACGAAGATTTTTCGAACACGCAACGACGCATTTTTTGTTTACCGGGAAGATAGTAAACCCTGAAAATATCAGGCTGCTAAAAATGGCGTTGTAATACGAATAACCCTTGTTAAATTTTTATTAAGAATGTCAATGAATCGTTCTTGTGATGTATAAGGGGTGTTTTGAAAAGAGTTGGTGAGTTTCATCTTAAATATCAAAAAGATGAAAAGGTGCTAATTCCTGCTTTATCTTTTCGCTTTAGGCCGAAAATGTTCGATTTGTGATCTGGTGCACGCTTTGTAGCCAGTGTTTTCGCGTTATTTGCAATTTTGCATGAATGTTCACAGTTTGGCGAAAAGTTGAAAAATAGCGCGGCGGAAAAATATTTAAACATTTGTTCACCTTTTCGCTACTTATTGTTTGAAATCACCGGGGCGCACCGTATAATTTGACCGCTTTTTGATGCTTGACTCTCAGTCTTAAAGAACGTTTTATACGACACGCGACATACCTCAAAGGTAGCAGGAGTTAAAAACGTGATGTCTTTGTCGCTCTTGAGTCGAAACGTTGCTCGTAAGCTTCTGTTCATTCAGCTAGTGGCAGTGATGGCAAGTGGATTGCTGTTTAGCCTTAAAGACCCCTTCTGGGGCATTTCCGCAGTGTGCGGAGGTATGGCAGTATTACTGCCCGGCATGCTGTTTATGATTTTTGCCTGGCGTCATCAGGTACATACTCCCGCGAAAGGCCTTGTGGCCTGGTCATTCGCCCTCGGTGAAGCGGTGAGAGTGTTAGCGACCTTTGGTCTGCTGGTGGTGGCGCTGGCTGTGTTTAAGGCGGTTTTTTGGCCGCTTATCGTGACGTGGGTTTTGGTGCTGGTACTTCAGATACTGGCGCCCGCTGTAATTAACAACAAAGGGTAAAGGCATCATGGCTTCTGAAAATATGACGCCGCAGGATTACATAAGCCACCATCTGACTAACCTTCAGCTGGACTTACGTACATTCTCGCTGGTAGATCCGCATAACCCCCCAGCCACCTTCTGGACGCTCAATATCGACTCCATTTTCTTCTCGGTGGTGCTGGGTCTGTTGTTCCTGGTGATGTTCCGTAGCGTTGCGAAGAAAGCAACCAGCGGCGTTCCCGGTAAGTTTCAGACGTTTATTGAGCTGGTGATAGGCTTTGTTAATGGTAGCGTGAACGACATGTACCATGGCAAAAGCAAGCTTATCGCACCGTTGGCTCTGACGATCTTCGTCTGGGTGTTCCTGATGAACCTGATGGATTTACTGCCAATCGATCTGCTGCCGTATATCGGTGAGCATGTCTTTGGGCTGCCTGCGCTGCGTGTTGTACCGTCTGCGGACGTCAACGTCACGCTCTCTATGGCGCTGGGCGTGTTTATCCTGATTCTGTTCTACAGCATCAAAATGAAAGGCATCGGCGGCTTCGCGAAAGAACTGACGCTGCAGCCGTTCAATCACTGGGCATTTATTCCGTTCAACTTAATCCTTGAAGGGGTAAGCCTGCTGTCCAAACCGATTTCACTCGGTCTGCGACTGTTCGGCAACATGTATGCCGGTGAGCTGATTTTCATTCTGATTGCTGGTCTGCTGCCGTGGTGGTCTCAGTGGCTTCTGAATGTGCCTTGGGCCATTTTCCACATCCTGATCATTACGCTGCAAGCCTTTATTTTCATGGTTCTGACGATTGTCTATCTGTCGATGGCGTCTGAAGAGCATTGATTTTTACCAACACTACAACGTTTTAACTGAAACAAACTGGAGACTGTCATGGAAAACCTGAATATGGATCTGCTGTACATGGCTGCCGCGATTATGATGGGCTTAGCGGCGATCGGTGCTGCAATCGGTATCGGCATCCTCGGAGGTAAATTCCTGGAAGGCGCAGCGCGTCAGCCGGATCTGATTCCTCTGCTGCGTACACAGTTCTTTATCGTTATGGGTCTGGTGGATGCTATCCCGATGATCGCTGTAGGTCTGGGTCTGTACGTGATGTTTGCTGTCGCGTAAGCGTTGCTTTAACTAAGCAATTATTTAGAACGTTAACCAGATAAGAGGCATTGTGCTGTGAATCTTAACGCAACAATCCTCGGCCAGGCCATCGCGTTTGTCCTGTTCGTTCTGTTCTGCATGAAGTATGTATGGCCGCCGATTATGGCTGCCATTGAGAAGCGTCAAAAAGAAATTGCTGACGGTCTCTCTTCTGCTGAACGGGCTAAGAAGGATTTGGACCTTGCACAGGCCAACGCGACCGACCAGCTGAAAAAAGCGAAAGCGGAAGCCCAGGTGATCATCGAGCAGGCGAACAAACGCCGCGCTCAGATCCTGGACGAAGCTAAAGCTGAAGCAGAACAGGAACGTACCAAAATCGTGGCACAGGCTCAGGCGGAAATTGACGCCGAGCGTAAACGTGCTCGCGAAGAACTGCGTAAGCAAGTTGCTATCCTGGCTGTTGCTGGCGCCGAGAAGATCATCGAACGTTCCGTGGATGAAGCTGCTAACAGCGACATCGTGGATAAACTTGTCGCTGAACTGTAAGGAGGGAGGGGCTGATGTCTGAATTTGTTACGGTAGCTCGCCCCTACGCCAAAGCAGCTTTTGACTTTGCCGTCGAACACCAGGGCATCGATCGCTGGCAGGATATGCTGGCGTTTGCCGCTGAGGTGACGAAAAACGAACAAATGGCAGAGCTACTTTCTGGCGCACTGGCGCCGGAAACACTTGCGAAGTCGTTTATCGCCGTTTGCGGTGAGCAGCTGGACGAAAACGGTCAGAACCTGATTAAGGTGATGGCTGAGAATGGTCGTCTTGTCGCGCTCCCGGATGTTCTTGAGCAGTTTATTCAGTTACGTGCGGCCAGCGAGGCCATTGCAGATGTGGAAGTCACCTCTGCAAGCGCACTGAGTGAAGAACAGCTTTCGAAGATCAGCGCTGCGATGGAACAACGTTTGTCACGCAAAGTTAAGCTGAATTGCAAAATCGATAAGTCTGTAATGGCGGGCGTAATCATCCGAGCGGGTGATATGGTCATTGATGGCAGCGTACGCGGCCGTCTTGAACGCCTTGCAGACGTCTTGCAGTCTTAAGGGGACTGGAGCATGCAACTGAATTCCACCGAAATCAGCGAACTGATCAAGCAGCGCATTGCTCAGTTCAGTGTTGTGAGTGAAGCTCACAACGAAGGTACTATTGTTTCTGTAAGTGACGGTGTTATCCGCATCCACGGCCTGGCCGATTGTATGCAGGGTGAGATGATTTCCCTGCCGGGTAACCGTTACGCTATCGCACTGAACCTGGAGCGCGACTCCGTAGGTGCAGTTGTGATGGGTCCGTATGCTGACCTTGCCGAAGGCATGAAGGTTAAGTGTACCGGCCGTATTCTGGAAGTGCCGGTTGGTCGTGGCATGCTGGGCCGTGTGGTAAACACACTGGGTGCGCCGATCGACGGTAAAGGTGCAGTTGATAACGACGGCTTCTCGCCGATCGAAGTTATCGCACCGGGCGTAATCGATCGTCAGTCGGTCGATCAGCCTGTACAGACCGGTTATAAAGCCGTTGACGCCATGATCCCAATCGGCCGTGGCCAGCGTGAGCTGATCATCGGTGACCGTCAGACCGGTAAAACCGCGATGGCGATCGATGCGATCATCAACCAGCGCGATTCCGGCATCAAATGCGTGTACGTGGCTATCGGCCAGAAAGCGTCCACCATTTCGAACGTGGTTCGTAAACTGGAAGAGCACGGCGCACTGGCGAATACCATCGTTGTGGTAGCGACCGCGTCTGAATCCGCTGCACTGCAGTACCTGGCACCGTATGCCGGTTGCGCAATGGGCGAATACTTCCGCGACCGCGGCGAAGATGCACTGATCGTTTACGATGACCTGTCTAAACAGGCCGTTGCTTACCGTCAGGTTTCCCTGCTGCTCCGTCGTCCGCCAGGACGTGAAGCCTTCCCGGGCGACGTATTTTACCTCCACTCTCGTCTGCTGGAGCGCGCATCCCGCGTAAACGCGGAATACGTTGAGAACTTCACCAAAGGTGAAGTGAAAGGTAAAACCGGCTCCCTGACCGCACTGCCGATCATCGAAACCCAGGCGGGTGACGTTTCTGCGTTCGTTCCGACCAACGTAATCTCCATTACCGATGGTCAGATCTTCCTGGAAACCAACCTGTTTAACTCCGGTATTCGTCCGGCGGTTAACCCGGGTATCTCCGTATCCCGTGTGGGTGGTGCAGCGCAGACCAAGATCATCAAGAAACTGTCCGGTGGTATTCGTACCGCACTGGCACAGTATCGTGAGCTGGCGGCGTTCTCTCAGTTCGCATCCGATCTTGACGAAGCAACCCGTAAGCAGCTGAGCCACGGTCAGAAAGTAACTGAACTGCTGAAACAGAAACAGTATGCCCCTATGTCTGTTGCACAACAGGGCCTGGTGCTGTTCGCGGCGGAACGCGGTTACCTCGATGACGTGGAACTGGCGAAAGTCGGTAGCTTCGAAGCCGCTCTGCTGGCTTACGTCGACCGTGATCACGCTCCGCTGATGCAAGAGATCAACCAGTCCGGTGGCTATAACGACGAAATCGAAGGCAAGCTGAAAGGCATCCTCGATTCCTTCAAAGCAACCCAGTCCTGGTAAAGTCTGACGGCCTGCCTTAGGGCGGGCCGCAAGGCATTGAGGAGACGCTCATGGCCGGCGCAAAAGAGATACGTAGTAAGATCGCAAGCGTCCAGAACACGCAAAAGATCACTAAAGCGATGGAGATGGTCGCCGCTTCCAAAATGCGTAAATCGCAGGAGCGCATGGCAGCCAGCCGTCCTTATGCAGATACCATGCGCAAAGTGATTGGTCACCTTGCTAACGGTAATCTGGAATATAAGCACCCTTACCTGGAAGAGCGCGACGTTAAACGCGTGGGCTACCTGGTGGTGTCGACCGACCGTGGTCTGTGCGGTGGCTTGAACATTAACCTGTTCAAGAAACTGCTGGCGGATATGAAAGAGTGGTCCGATAAAGGCGTTCAGTGCGATCTCGCAATGATCGGCTCTAAAGGCGTGTCTTTCTTTAACGCCGTTGGCGGCAACGTTGTCGCACAGGTGACAGGCATGGGGGATAACCCTTCCCTGTCTGAACTGATCGGTCCGGTTAAAGTGATGTTGCAGGCCTATGATGAAGGCCGTCTGGACAAGCTGTACGTTGTCAGCAACAAATTTATTAACACCATGTCCCAGGCTCCAACTATCACCCAGCTGCTGCCGCTGCCGGCATCAGAGGATGATGGTCTGAAGCATAAATCCTGGGATTACCTGTATGAACCCGATCCGAAAGCGCTGCTGGATACCCTGCTGCGTCGTTATGTCGAATCTCAGGTTTATCAGGGCGTGGTAGAAAACCTGGCCAGCGAGCAGGCCGCACGTATGGTGGCGATGAAAGCCGCAACCGATAATGGTGGCAGCCTGATTAAAGAGCTGCAGTTGGTATACAACAAAGCTCGTCAGGCCAGCATTACTCAGGAACTTACCGAGATCGTCGGTGGTGCGTCCGCGGTATAACCAGGTTATTCGTAGAGGATTTAAAATGGCTACTGGAAAGATTGTCCAGGTAATCGGCGCCGTGGTCGACGTCGAGTTCCCTCAGGACGCCGTACCGCGCGTGTACGACGCCCTCGAGGTGACAAATGGTTCTGAAACTCTGGTGCTGGAAGTTCAGCAGCAGCTCGGCGGCGGTATCGTACGTACCATCGCCATGGGTTCTTCTGACGGCCTGCGCCGTAGTCTGGAAGTAAAAGACCTCCAGCACCCGATTGAAGTTCCGGTGGGTAAAGCGACCCTGGGTCGTATCATGAACGTACTGGGTCAGCCGATCGATATGAAAGGCGACATCGGTGAAGAAGAGCGTTGGGCTATTCACCGTTCAGCTCCGTCCTATGAAGAGCTCTCCAGCTCTCAGGAGCTGCTGGAAACCGGCATCAAGGTAATCGACCTGATGTGTCCGTTCGCTAAGGGCGGTAAAGTCGGTCTGTTCGGTGGTGCTGGCGTAGGTAAAACCGTAAACATGATGGAGCTGATCCGTAACATCGCGATCGAACACTCCGGTTACTCCGTGTTTGCAGGCGTGGGTGAGCGTACTCGTGAGGGTAACGACTTCTACCACGAAATGACCGACTCTAACGTTATCGATAAAGTATCCCTGGTTTACGGCCAGATGAACGAGCCGCCGGGAAACCGTCTGCGCGTTGCGCTGACCGGCCTGACCATGGCTGAGAAATTCCGTGACGAAGGTCGTGACGTTCTGCTGTTCGTAGACAACATCTACCGTTACACCCTGGCCGGTACTGAAGTATCCGCACTGCTGGGCCGTATGCCTTCAGCGGTAGGTTATCAGCCGACCCTGGCGGAAGAGATGGGTGTTCTTCAGGAACGTATCACCTCTACCAAAACCGGTTCTATCACCTCCGTTCAGGCGGTATACGTACCTGCGGATGACCTGACTGACCCGTCACCAGCCACCACCTTTGCGCACCTTGACGCAACCGTGGTACTGAGCCGTCAGATCGCGTCTCTGGGTATCTACCCGGCCGTTGACCCGCTGGACTCCACCAGCCGTCAGCTGGACCCGCTGGTTGTGGGTCAGGAACACTACGACACCGCGCGTGGCGTACAGTCCCTGCTGCAGCGTTACCAGGAGCTGAAAGACATCATCGCCATCCTGGGTATGGATGAACTGTCTGAAGAAGATAAACTGGTGGTAGCACGCGCACGTAAGATCCAGCGCTTCCTGTCCCAGCCGTTCTTCGTTGCAGAAGTATTCACCGGTTCTCCGGGTAAATACGTCTCGCTGAAAGACACCATCCGTGGCTTTAAAGGCATTATGGACGGCGAATACGATCACCTGCCGGAGCAGGCGTTCTATATGGTCGGTTCCATCGACGAAGTCGTGGAAAAAGCCAAAAAACTTTAACGCCTTAATCGGAGGGTGATATGGCAATGACTTACCACCTGGACGTCGTCAGCGCAGAGCAGCAAATGTTCTCTGGTCTGGTCGAGAAAATCCAGGTAACGGGTAGCGAAGGTGAACTGGGTATTTACCCGGGGCACGCACCGCTGCTCACCGCCATTAAGCCTGGTATGATCCGCATCGTGAAACAGCACGGTCATGAAGAGTTTATCTATCTGTCCGGCGGTGTGCTTGAAGTGCAGCCTGGCAGCGTGACCGTTCTGGCTGATACCGCGATTCGTGGTCAGGATCTCGACGAAGCGCGAGCCCTGGAAGCGAAGCGTAAAGCTGAAGAGCACATTCAGAACTCTCACGGTGACGTGGATTACGCTCAGGCATCTGCGGAGCTGTCTAAAGCTATCGCAAAACTGCGTGTTATTGAGTTGACCAGAAAAGCGATGTAACACCGGCTTGAAAGCATAAAGGCCAGTCTGGATCCCAGGCTGGCTTTTTTTTTGCTTTCGTTTCAGATTATTTGAAACTGAAAAGATGTTTTAATTTTTTGTGATTCCCATCACAAAAATGTTGATCGGTTAAAAAATGAAGAGTAGACTTCTTTTCTGTGAGGTAAGTCACAAAAAAGAACACTCAAACAAACGAGGAAGACATCATGAAACTGATCAACAAAATCATCGCTTTCTTCAACAACATGAACGTATCTTTCGGTACTTTCAATCTGTAACCATCACGCTGTACCGCTAACTAAAACGACAACACATGCGGTGTGAACAGAGTTGAAAAAGTCGCCTGATGGCGTAAAGCCAGTCAGCTAAACTTCGGAAAGAGGCCGCAACGGATAACGTTGCGGCCTCTTCTTTTATGGCTCCAGAGCACGTTATTGAACCCATCTTAAATTTCACTGTCATTATCCTGTCATATTTCATATATTGCGCTCAAAAGTCACCCACCCCGGGTGACTTTTTTAGTGAGTAAAAGCCACCGTAGTGTCCATAACTAAGGCTTTCTTAAGGTTCATTCGTTACGGTTTGTTATTATTTTTTTTCGTACAGGCAAGAGTATGCACTTCACACAGAATCAGGCTGAACGGAAGTTCAGTTTAAAAGCCCTGGGATGGGTTTTGCTCTATTTTTGGTATTTCTCTTCGGTTCTTCAGATTGTCATCTATGCAACGGGATACAGCGGTTCGACCGGCCTGCGTGACTCTCTGCTATACAGCTCTTTGTGGTTCATTCCCGTCTTTCTGTTCCCACAGCGTACGCGCATTATCGCTGCCGTTATTGGTATCGTCCTCTGGGCCGCCTCTGTCGCCGCGCTGGGTTATTACGTCGTTTACGGACAGGAGTTTTCACAAAGCGTTCTGTTTGTCATGTTTGAAACCAACGCCAGCGAAGCCAGCGAGTATCTGAGCCAGTATTTCAGCATCAAGCTACTGCTGATTACGCTTGCCTATACCCTGGGGGCGATCCTGCTGTGGACGCGCCTGCGGCCGGTTTATATTCCCAATCCGTGGCGTTGGCTGATTTCCTTTGCCATCCTGTTTGGCCTGGTACTGAACCCGGTTGGTAAACAGTGGCTTATTAAGAAACACAGCATCGGGGATTCATTCTCAAGCATTTCTTCCCGCATTGAGCCCGCTGCGCCCTGGCAATTTATCATTGCTTATACGGAATACCGCGCTCAGTTAGATAGCCTGAACAGCCTGCTGACCTCCAACAACGCGCTTGCCCCATTGGCGAATCTGAAAGATGCTTCCGGTAACGAGCCGCGTACGCTGGTACTGGTGATCGGTGAGTCCACGCAGCGTGGCCGCATGAGTTTGTACGGCTATCACCGCCAGACGACGCCTGAACTGGACGCATTGCATAAAACCGATCCGCAAATGACGGTGTTTAATAACGTCGTTACTTCACGTCCTTATACCATCGAAATTCTGCAGCAGGCGCTGACCTTTGCGAACGAAAAAAATCCGGACCTGTATCTGACCCAGCCGTCGCTGATGAACATGATGAAGCAGGCCGGCTATAAGAGCTTCTGGATAACCAACCAGCAGACGATGACCGAGCGCAACACGATGCTGACCGTGTTCTCAAGGCAGACTGACAAGCAATACTATATGAATCAGCAGCGCACCCAGAGCGCTCGCGAATATGACTCCAACGTCCTGGCGCCGTTTAAAGAAGTGCTGGCCGACCCGGCGCCGAAGAAATTTATCATCGTGCATCTGCTGGGAACGCATATTCGCTACGACTTCCGCTACCCGAACGGCTGGAACAAATTTGACGGTAAAACCGATGATTTACCTCCAGGTTTAACCGGAAGTGAGCAAGAGTCGTATAACAGCTACGATAATGCCAATCTGTTCAACGACCATATTGTCTCGACGCTGATCAAAGACTTTAAAGCCACCGATCCTAACGGCTTTATGCTCTATTTCTCTGACCACGGAGAAGAGGTTTACGACACCACACCGCATAAGACCCAGGGACGCAACGAAAGCGACCCTACGCGCCGTATGTATACCGTGCCGTTTATTCTCTGGACGTCGCCAGCCTGGCAGCAGAAACATCCCCGGGACTTCACGGGTGATGTTAACCGTAAATACAGCAGCTCAGAGCTTATCCACACCTGGTCTGATTTGGCTGGCTTAACCTACAACGGCTATGAGCCAACCCGCTCAATCACCAGCCCGCAGTTTGTTGAGACAACCCGCTGGATTGGCAACCCTTATAAGAAGAACGCGCTGAGGGATTATGACACGCTGCCTTATGGCAATGAGGTGGGTAATCAGTAAAGCACAGAGGCGCGATACGTTGAGCCTCTGAAGAAAGAAAGCAGGCCTGAGCATTCAGGCCTGCATAACGTTAAGGTTTACGCAGAAAATCCCCGGTATTAAAGCTTCCGTCGGCGTTGCGCAGCAGCGGCTGCGGCAGATCCAGCGACTTATACGCTTTCATATCCAGCGCCTTACCCTCTTTATTGACGCTCTTTCCATCGACAATAAAGTAGTTAGTGGCATCAATATTCCCGATCACCGCATCATCATATTTCCCCGGTTCGCTGCGCAGAGACAGGTTGCCAGTAAAGACGGCCTGGGTGCTGGCATCGCCGTAAGGACTCGGCCGGAAGATATAGTTAAAGCGCAGATTGTTGGCCGCAACGTTGTCGGCGACCACCAGCTTGCCCGGGTTGAAGTTATCGGTGAAGCCGTCCAGGTGATTACCCACCGCAATGCTGTTACGCACCACGTGGGCCACCGGCTGACCTTCGCCGCCCAGCTTAAAGCCGTTGCTGGTGTTGTTACGGGCAATTGAATCAACAATGGTGACTACGCCGTTCGCGCCGTCTTCGATTTTATTAAACAGATCGAAGCCATCATCGATATTGTCGTGCGAGTAGCAGCCTTCCAGGTGGTTGCCATCGCCCACGCGCATTTTCACCGCAAAACCGTCGGCGTTGATTTTGCCCGGATCCTCATTGCTGAAGGACTCGGAGTTCAGCACCCGATTATGGCTGGCCCACAGCGGGCGACCGATCTTATCCGGTGAGGAGATCTGAATACCGGTGTCGTCGTTTTTATACGCCACTACGTTCTCGATCAGGTTATGGCTACCCTGGACGCGCAGGCTTTTTTCGGTGATCTCAATCCCTTTCAAATGCCAGTAGCTGGCGTCGAGCAGCATGCCGTGGATCACCGCTTTACCGTCGGCTTCGAGCGCTTTGGGCTTATCCTTCAGGCCGCTGGCCGATACCGGGATATCGGTTTTCGGGTAATCACCGGCGGCCAGGATGATTTTGCCTCCGGCAGGTACCAGGGCAATGGCCGTCGCCAGATCCAGCGGTGACGCTGAGGTTCCGCTGGCATCGGCTTTACCCTGCGGCGCAGCATAGAGCGTGGATGCGGTAACGGCGCTGACGCGCTCAACGTTCAGGCTCTGCTCCACCGGCGTTTTGTCTTTTCCGCTGGTGGGGGTGAAGACAATGTTAAAGCTGTTCTGCGCCTGCAGTTTTGCCGGCAGGGTGAACATTTCCCCGGCCTTCACTGGTTTATCAGACCCGATCACCACTTCGTTCTGACGGACGCTAAACTGCCCGTCATAGTTGGCGCGGGCCTGAACCACATAATGCTCAGTGGTACTTTTGCTGGTGGAAGCAACCTGCATCACTACCGGCCAGGCTTTGGCAACATACGGCTTTGACGGCACGGTTTGCGCGGCGGAGGTGGTGAGCGTCGCATCGCTGACGGTGATTTTTGCGTTACGGGAGGCAAAGAAACCTACGTAGAACTGGTTCTTATCCTGGACGGTGACCAGGTCAGCATGGGGAACGGTTTTGGTTTCCCACTGGTCGCTGCCTGCCGGAGCCCAGCCGGTGATAAAGCCGTCGTTGGTGCGTTCGAGGCGTAGTTTGAAGGTCGGCGTTTTTTGCAGATCCACCTCTTCTTTGTAGCTCTCTTTCTTGATCGATGAGCCGGCATTGCCCCAGGGCTGGCTGATACCTTCGCGGGCGATAGCCTGCATTTTGACCCGGTTAGCGTCCTTTTTATCCTGGGTCATAATGGCGTTCATCACCATATTTGACGCCGCCGGAAACTCCTCATATCCCTCTTTCAACGGCTCCTGGCGTGGATGACCAATGATGTCGCGTACCAGCAGACCCGCGCCTTCCTGGGCTGCCGGTTTTGCACCGTTTTCCGGGCCGAAGTGATCGACCGTCACCGTGGCCTGCAGGACAAAGTTTTCGCTGGCGGGCAGGGTGGTGTAAAAGAAGGTGAGGCCATCGTGGGAGTTGGCGATTTTGCCGCCGCGACTTTCAATGGTGATGGGCTTATCCAGACCCGCCGTGCTCTCCACGGACAATTTCTTGCCGTCGATCGTCACGTTATTCACGCCGATCTTTTCCGGCAGGACGTTGGATGAGAAATTCACATCCGTCGACTGGCCAAAAGCAATTGCTTTCCAGACCGGGGTATCAGCTGCTTGTGTAGTAAAGGCAACAGCAGAACAACAAAGGGTCAGGGCCAGAGGTATCTTATTATTCATCTTATTCTCCTGAGTAAAAATTGGCCTTATTATGGTCAAAATGAAATGCCGTTTCTTTTTTGTGCGTCACAATAATCACTTATTAAAACAGTGTTTTGCTTTAGGATTCTCTTTATTCAGGTGTCAAAAAAACAGCAAAAGCATTGGGATAGCGCGATGTACGGGAAATGAGCGGTTTTTTTCCGCGACAAAGCGCGGTGAAATGGTCGAAAATAGCCGTCTGAATCACAGTACCGGGCCGGCATTGAGCGTTTTATCTGCATCTCGTTTCATGACGAAAAATATGTAGAATTTTCAACGTCGAAACGGTTTACTTCACTCCTTAATTTATCGTCAGGATGCGTATGTCAAACAGTGCGATGAGCGTGGTCATTCTTGCCGCTGGCAAGGGAACCCGCATGTATTCCGATCTCCCGAAAGTGCTGCATACGCTGGCAGGGAAAGCGATGGTGCAGCATGTTATTGATGCGGCTAACCATCTGGGTTCCCGTCAGGTGCATCTGGTTTACGGCCACGGTGGCGATCTGCTGAAGCAGGCGCTGCACGGTGACACGCTGAACTGGGTCCTGCAGGCGGAACAGCTGGGAACGGGCCATGCGATGCAGCAGGCCGCGCCTTTCTTTGCCGATGACGAAGATATTCTGATGCTCTACGGCGACGTGCCGCTGATTTCCGTCGCCACCCTCGAGCGTCTGCGCGCGGCGAAGCCGCAGGGCGGTATCGGTCTGTTAACGGTCACGCTTGACGATCCGAACGGCTATGGCCGTATTACCCGTGAAAACGGCGCGGTAACCGGCATCGTCGAGCAAAAAGATGCGACCGAGGCCCAGCGTCAGATTCAGGAAATTAACACCGGCATTCTGATCGCCAACGGCGCAGAGATGAAACGCTGGTTGTCGAAACTCACCAACAACAATGCCCAGGGTGAATACTACATCACCGATATCATTGCGATGGCGTACCAGGAAGGGCGTGAGATTGCTGCTGTACATCCTGAGCGCATTAGCGAAACGGACGGCGTTAACAACCGCCTGCAGCTTTCCCGTCTGGAGCGTATTTATCAGTCCGAGCAGGCCGAAAAGCTGCTGCTGGCGGGCGTGATGCTGCGCGACCCTTTACGTTTCGACCTGCGCGGCGAGCTCGTCCACGGGCGGGATATCGAGATCGATGCTAACGTGATTATCGAAGGCCGCGTCGTGCTTGGCGATCGCGTTAAGATTGGCGCGGGCTGCGTGCTTAAAAACAGCGAGATTGGCGACGACTGCGAAATCAGTCCTTACAGCGTGGTTGAGAACGCCCGTCTGGAAGCCGAGTGCACTATCGGGCCATTCGCCCGCCTGCGCCCGGGCGCAGAGCTGCTGGTGGGCGCTCACGTAGGCAACTTCGTGGAAATCAAAAAGGCGCGTCTTGGCAAAGGCTCTAAAGCAGGCCATCTGAGCTATCTGGGCGATGCGGAAATCGGCGATAACGTCAATATCGGTGCCGGTACCATCACCTGTAACTACGACGGTGCCAACAAACACCTGACCCGGATCGGTGATGACGTCTTTGTCGGCTCCGATACACAGCTAGTGGCACCGGTTAGCGTTGGTAACGGAGCGAGCATTGCCGCGGGCACCACGGTGACCCGTGATATTGCCGATAACGAATTAGTATTAAGCCGCGTGCCGCAGGTTCACAAGCAAGGCTGGCAGCGCCCGGTGAAGAAGAAATAATTTTTCCCTCTCCGTCAGGAGAGGTTGGGATGAGGGTAATAAGATAATTACCCCGTCCCGAGGCAGTAAATATAAAAATAACCCCACTCTCTACAAGGCTCGGGGTGCCCGTAAAGGGCAAACAACAGGTTAGCGACAACGCATGGCATCATGCCAAAATCGGAATCAAATACTATGTGTGGAATTGTTGGCGCAGTCGCGCAACGTGATGTAGCGGAAATTCTGTTAGAAGGTTTACGCCGTCTGGAATACCGGGGCTATGACTCAGCCGGTCTGGCGGTGGTGGATGAAGCCGGAAATATGTCCCGTCTTCGTCGTCTCGGTAAGGTGCAGGTACTCTCCCAGGCGGCGGAAGAACATCCGCTGCACGGCGGTACCGGCATCGCGCATACCCGCTGGGCGACTCACGGTGAACCTTCCGAAAGTAACGCGCATCCGCATGTTTCTGAACACATTGTGGTGGTGCATAACGGCATCATTGAAAACCACGAACCGCTGCGCGACACCCTGAAAGAACGCGGCTACATTTTCGTTTCGGAAACCGACACGGAAGTGATTGCTCACCTGGTGCACTGGGAGCTGGCACAGGGCGGTACGCTGCGCGAAGCCGTACTGCGTGCGATCCCGCAGCTGCGCGGTGCCTACGGCACGGTGATTATGGACTCCCGCGATCCGAGCACGCTGCTGGCGGCCCGCTCCGGTAGCCCGATGGTTATCGGTATGGGGATGGGTGAAAACTTTATCGCCTCCGATCAGCTGGCTCTGCTGCCGGTGACCCGTCGCTTTATCTTCCTTGAAGAGGGCGATATCGCGGAAGTGACCCGTCGTAGCGTGGTGGTGTTCGATAACACCGGCGCGCAGGTGAAGCGTCAGGAGATCGAATCTAATCTGCAGTACGACGCGGGCGACAAAGGTGCCTATCGTCACTATATGCAGAAAGAGATCTACGAGCAGCCGAACGCGATTAAAAACACGCTCACCGGGCGTATCAGCCACGGCGAAGTGGATTTAAGCGAGCTGGGCCCGCAGGCTAACGCGCTGCTGGAGAAGGTTGAGCATATCCAGATCGTCGCCTGCGGCACCTCGTATAACTCCGGGATGGTTTCCCGTTACTGGTTTGAAGCCCTGGCGGGCGTCTCCTGTGACGTTGAGATTGCCTCTGAATTCCGCTACCGCAAATCCGCGGTGCGCCGCAACAGCCTGATGATCACCCTATCCCAGTCCGGTGAGACGGCAGATACCCTGGCCGCGCTGCGCCTGTCCAAAGAACTGGGCTATCTCGGTTCTCTGGCCGTGTGTAACGTGCCTGGCTCGTCGCTGGTGCGCGAATCCGATCTGGCGCTGATGACCAACGCCGGGACCGAAATTGGCGTCGCCTCTACCAAAGCCTTCACCACTCAGCTGACCGTTCTGCTGATGCTGGTGGCGAAGCTGGGACGTCTGAAAGGTCAGGATGCGTCGATTGAGCACGATATTGTGCACGGTCTGCAGGCGCTGCCGAGCCGTATCGAGCAGATGCTGTCTCAGGACAAACGTATTGAAGCGCTGGCGGAAGATTTCTCCGACAAGCATCATGCGCTGTTCCTCGGTCGTGGCGATCAGTACCCTATTGCCCTCGAAGGTGCGCTGAAGCTGAAAGAGATCTCCTACATTCACGCGGAAGCCTATGCGGCAGGGGAGCTGAAACACGGCCCGCTGGCGCTGATTGACGCGGATATGCCGGTTATCGTGGTGGCACCGAATAACGAACTGCTGGAAAAGCTGAAGTCCAACATTGAAGAAGTGCGCGCCCGTGGCGGCCAGCTGTACGTCTTCGCTGACCAGGATGCCGGTTTTGTCAGCAGCGACAATATGCACATCATCGATATGCCGCACGTCGAAGAGGTGATTGCGCCTATCTTCTACACCGTGCCGCTACAGTTACTGGCTTATCACGTGGCGCTGATTAAAGGCACCGACGTTGACCAGCCGCGTAACCTTGCAAAATCGGTTACCGTAGAGTAAAGACTAAAACGCCCTGCACTGCAGGGCGTTCTCTTTTATTTCACTTTGCTTTCCAGCGAGCTCAGGCTGCGATCCATATCATTCAGTCTCTGACTTAGCCTGTCGTTGCTGCTGCTCAGCTTATCGTTTTCGCGGCTTAACTCTTCCACCGACCTTTTCAGACCGTCCATTTCACGGCTGACGTTGCTGCTATTACTGCTGCCGCTGGACGCTGTCTGGCTCTGCTGGCGCTTCACGTCATCCAGTGCACTTTTGAGCGACTGGTTCTCTCTTTTCAGATCGTCAATCTCTTTGCTAAGGTTTGCGCTACTGTCTTTCAGGCCGGATGCTGCCTGATTCTGCTGAGTGCTGAGCTGGCGCTTCATTTCTTCGGCATTTCTTTGCACTTCGGCGAGTTCCCTCTTCAGCGTAGAGACCTCCTCCTGTGTTTTTTTGATTGCCGGGACTGAGATTGCTGAACTGATAGATAAATACGCGGTTCTGGCATTATTGTTGGCGCCGTCACTGACAACGATCCCGTCACTCTGGCCTGAACCCTGACTCCATTCTACTTTTTCGGCATGGCTATACATTGAGGACGCCAGCGCCAGCAGTCCAACGGTAAACGCAGTTCTTCTGAACATCATGTTCTTCCTGATTAGCAAGTGATGGGATTACGTTAAGGGATAAAGCCTCTGAACAAACCAGATTTTAATCAATTATTTCTGCATTTATTTATGACAAACCGTCATCTTCAGCTACTTTTTTCAGTGTCACAAAAATAAAATTTTACTGCAAAGCCATTGTCATAACGATTGTCATCTATTTGACTTACAACGATTTTTATTGAAAATTTAAGATGAGATTATCGTTGTCATAAAACTGTAATAATTCGTACATTTATCTGTCACCAAAGTGTCCTACTTTGCTCAACGTAGCAACTCAAACAACGATTTACGAATCACTGCAGGAGACATTATGAACGTTATGCGTACCACTGTCGCAACTGTTGTCGCCGCGACCTTATCTCTGAGTGCTTTTGCTGCTAACGCTGCAGCGAGCCTGACTGGCGCGGGTGCAACTTTCCCTGCGCCGGTGTATGCCAAATGGGCAGATACCTATCAGAAAGAAACTGGTAACAAAGTAAACTACCAGGGTATCGGCTCCTCCGGTGGTGTTAAACAGATTATCGCAAACACCGTTGATTTCGGTGCTTCTGATGCTCCGCTGTCTGACGAAAAACTGGCTCAGGAAGGCCTGTTCCAGTTCCCGACCGTGATCGGCGGGATCGTTCTGGCAGTGAATATTCCGGGTCTGAAATCTGGCGAGCTGGTGCTGGATGGCAAAACCCTCGGCGACATCTACCTCGGTAAAATCAAGAAGTGGGATGATGCGGCCATCACTAAACTGAACCCGGGCGTTAAGCTGCCTTCGCAGAACATCGCGGTTGTGCGTCGTGCTGACGGTTCCGGTACTTCCTTCGTCTTCACCAGCTACCTGGCGAAAGTGAACGAAGAGTGGAAATCTAAAGTCGGTTCCGGCTCTACTGTTAACTGGCCGACCGGTCTGGGCGGTAAAGGTAACGACGGTATCGCTGCGTTCGTACAGCGTCTGCCGGGCTCCATTGGCTACGTTGAGTATGCCTATGCCAAGCAGAACAACCTGACCTACACCAAACTGAAGTCTGCTGACGGTAAAGACGTTAGCCCGACTGAAGAAAACTTTGCTAACGCAACCAAAGACATCGACTGGAGCAAATCCTTCGCACAGGATCTGACCAACCAGAAAGGTGACAACGCGTGGCCGATTACTTCCACCACTTTCATCCTGGTTCACACCAAACAGGCTAAGCCGGAGCAGGGCGCTGAAGTGCTGAAGTTCTTCGACTGGGCTTACAAAAACGGTGGCCAACAGGCAAGCGATCTGGACTACGCCAGCCTGCCGGCAAGCGTTGTTGAGCAGATTCGCGCTGGCTGGAAAGCTAACGTGAAAGACAGCAGCGGTAAAGCGGTCTACTAAGCAGAATGTTGCTACCCTGACCTGATGGAAAGGGGCGGGGTGAGGCGGAAACGCCTCACCCCAAACTTTCTCTCCGGTAGAGAGAATAAAAAGCTAACTACCTGAAAAACGATTAATATGCTCGCTTTCAGGTCCAAACTTAAAGAGTGAAATATGGCTGCAACTAAGCCTGCTTTTAACCCGCCGGGTAAAAAAGGTGACATGATCTTCAGCGCGCTGGTCAGACTGGCTGCGCTGATTGTGCTATTGATGCTCGGTGGCATTATCGTTTCCCTGATTATCTCCTCCTGGCCAAGCATGAAAGAGTTTGGCTTTGCGTTCTTGTGGACCAAAGAGTGGGATGCGCCGAACGATATTTACGGTGCGCTGGTACCGATCTACGGCACCCTGGTGACCTCCTTTATCGCACTGCTGATCGCCGTACCGGTGAGCTTCGGCATTGCTCTGTTTCTGACGGAACTGGCCCCCAACTGGCTGAAGCGCCCGCTGGGTATCGCGATTGAACTGCTGGCGGCTATTCCGAGTATCGTTTACGGCATGTGGGGCCTGTTTATCTTTGCTCCCCTGTTTGCCACCTATTTCCAGGAGCCGGTGGGCAATGTCCTGTCGAACATTCCGTTTGTGGGTGCCCTCTTCTCCGGCCCGGCGTTCGGTATTGGTATCCTGGCTGCGGGCGTTATCCTCGCCATTATGATCATTCCTTACATCGCAGCGGTGATGCGCGATGTGTTCGAACAAACCCCGGTGATGATGAAAGAGTCGGCCTACGGTATTGGCTGCACCACCTGGGAAGTGATCTGGCGAATCGTTTTGCCCTTTACCAAAAACGGGGTGATAGGCGGGGTGATGCTGGGATTAGGCCGTGCGCTGGGTGAAACCATGGCGGTGACCTTTATCATCGGTAACACCTACCAGCTCGACAGCGTATCCCTGTTTATGCCGGGGAACAGTATTACCTCTGCGCTGGCCAATGAGTTCGCGGAAGCGGAATCCGGCCTGCACGTTGCAGCGCTGATGGAACTCGGTCTGATCCTGTTTGTGATTACCTTTATTGTGCTGGCGATTTCTAAGTTTATGGTGATGCGTCTGGCTAAAAATGAGGGGGCCCGCTAATGGCTACGCTCGAAATGCAATCTACCGCGGAGCTTGCGGAATCACGCCGCAAAATGCAGGCGCGTCGTCGTAACAAAAACCGTCTGGCGCTGACGCTCTCGATGGCGACGATGGCTTTTGGTCTGTTCTGGCTGATCTGGATCCTGATGTCGACCGTGACGCGTGGGATCGACGGGATGTCGCTGGCGCTGTTTACCGAAATGACCCCGCCGCCGAATACGGCAGGTGGCGGTCTGGCTAACGCCCTGGCGGGTAGTGGACTGCTGATCCTCTGGGCGACCATTTTTGGTACGCCGCTGGGCATTATGGCCGGGATTTACCTGGCGGAATACGGTCGTAAATCATGGATTGCCGAAGTGATCCGCTTTATTAACGACATTCTGCTCTCCGCGCCGTCTATCGTTGTGGGTCTGTTCGTTTACACCATCGTGGTGGCGCAGATGCAGCACTTCTCCGGCTGGGCGGGCGTGATTGCGCTGGCGCTGCTGCAGGTGCCCATCGTTATTCGTACCACTGAGAACATGATGAAACTGGTGCCGGACAGCCTGCGTGAAGCGGCCTACGCACTGGGCACACCGAAATGGAAAATGATCTCCTCTATTACCCTGAGGGCATCAGTCTCCGGCATTATCACCGGCGTCCTGCTGGCGATTGCGCGTATCGCGGGTGAAACCGCCCCGCTGCTGTTTACCGCGCTCTCCAACCAGTTCTGGAGCACCGATATGATGCAGCCGATTGCCAACCTGCCGGTGACCATCTTCAAATTCGCCATGAGCCCGTTTGCCGAGTGGCAGCAGCTGGCCTGGGCGGGCGTGCTGATCATCACCCTGTGCGTACTGTTGCTGAACGTTCTGGCGCGCGTCATTTTCGCGAAGAATAAACACGGCTAATTTTTTGCGGCGCGGCGAAACGCGGTGCCGGATGAGGAAAGAGACAAAGATGAGTATGGTTGAACAGACTCCGGGCAAGATTCAGGTTCGCGATTTGAACTTCTACTACGGTAAGTTCCATGCGCTGAAAAACATCAACCTGGATATCGCGAAAAACCAGGTCACCGCGTTTATCGGGCCGTCAGGCTGCGGTAAATCCACGCTGCTGCGTACCTTTAACAAAATGTACGAGCTCTATCCGGATCAGCGTGCGGAAGGTGAAATCCTGCTGGACGGTGACAATATTCTCACCAACACTCAGGATATCGCGCTGCTACGCGCCAAAGTCGGGATGGTTTTCCAGAAGCCGACGCCGTTTCCGATGTCTATCTATGACAACATCGCCTTTGGCGTGCGCCTGTTTGAGAAACTCTCGCGTGCCGATATGGACGAGCGCGTGCAGTGGGCTTTGACCAAAGCCGCATTGTGGAATGAAAGCAAAGATAAGTTACACCAGAGCGGGTACTCTCTCTCAGGTGGTCAGCAGCAGCGTCTGTGTATCGCACGCGGTATCGCGATTCGCCCGGAAGTACTGCTGCTGGACGAACCGTGCTCGGCGCTGGATCCGATCTCTACCGGTCGCATCGAAGAGCTGATCACCGAGCTGAAGCAGGATTACACCGTGGTGATTGTGACCCACAACATGCAGCAGGCTGCACGTTGCTCCGACCATACGGCGTTTATGTATCTTGGCGAGCTGATTGAATACAGCAAAACGGACGATCTGTTTACCAAGCCCGCCAAGAAACAGACTGAAGACTACATTACTGGTCGTTACGGCTAATCAGGAGTGCGCAATGGACAGTCTTAACCTTAACAAACATATTTCCGGCCAGTTCAATGCTGAACTGGAGCATATTCGCACTCAGGTCATGACCATGGGCGGGCTGGTGGAGCAGCAGTTATCTGATGCGATCACCGCGATGCATAATCAGGATGGCGAGCTGGCGAAGCGCGTTATCGACGGCGACAAGCAGGTCAATATGATGGAAGTTGCCATCGATGAAGCCTGCGTGCGGATTATCGCCAAGCGTCAGCCGACGGCAAGCGACCTGCGTCTGGTGATGGCGATTATCAAAACCATCTCCGAGCTGGAGCGTATTGGTGACGTGGCGGATAAAATCTGCCGCACGGCGCTGGAGAAATTCTCCCAGCAGCACCAGCCGCTGCTGGTAAGCCTGGAGTCGCTGGGCCGTCACACCGTGCAGATGCTGCACGATGTGCTGGACGCGTTTGCCCGGATGGATCTCGACGAAGCGGTGCGTATCTATCGTGAAGACAAGAAAGTGGACCAGGAGTACGAAGGCATTGTACGTCAGCTGATGACCTACATGATGGAAGACTCCCGCACGATCCCGAGCGTACTGACCGCGCTGTTCTGCGCCCGTTCTATCGAGCGTATCGGCGACCGCTGCCAGAATATCTGCGAGTTTATTTTCTACTTCGTGAAGGGGCAGGATTTCCGTCACGTTGGCGGTGATGAGCTGGATAAACTGCTCGCCGGTAAAGATCCGAAAGAGTGATACAGAAAGGCCGGATACGATTCCGGCCTTATTTTTTAGCGGGTAATATTCCACCCGCGTTGACGCCACAGCTCAGGCAGCGCTGCCAGATCCGTAAAGGTGGTCACTTTTGGGTGATCGAGCGGCTGATTGTGTGGGTCGGCACAGAAGTAGTACACCTCCATTCCTGCAGCAATTCCCGACTGCGCCCCCGCTGAAGAGTCATCGACCAGAATGCAGTTTTCCGGATTCACGTTCATCGCTTTCGCCGCGTGGAACATCAGGGCCGGGTCCGGCTTCCAGCGCTGGATATCGTAGCCGCTAAACAGTTTTTCCGGGAAGTGGTGCAGCATGCCGGTTTTGCCCAGAGAGTGCTGCATTTTGCTGACCGGACCGTTCGATACCACGCACATCGGCACACTCAGCGCATCCAGCAGCGCATTCGCGCCGGCAATCACCTGCAGTTCGCTGTCGAACAGACGTGCGACCTCAGCGCGAAAAACAGGTTCCAGATCGGTTTTGGCCAGATTAACCCCGTGATCGGCGTTAATCATATCGATGATCTCGTAGAGCTTAACGCCCTTAAACCGCTTAAAGACGGTTTCCAGATCCAGCGTGATGCCATATTCCGCGAACATATGGACGTAGGCGCGTGAACAGATGACTTCGCTGTCGACCAGCGTGCCATCACAGTCAAAAAATACCGCTTCAATGTGGGACATCACTTTCCCCTGCTAGTTTATCGTTTACGTAATACAATTTTCCGCACGCAATCGTTGCCGTATAAGCAAATTCAATGAAAAAAAGTATGCGACAACCGTCAATAGTGCCTCATTTTGGTATAGGATAGCGACGAATTTTCCCTCCTATTGTTTGGAAACAGAGAATGAGCCAACAGCACAATACCCAGGCCTCAAACCCGGGATTGCTTGAACGCGTGTTTAAACTGCGTGATCACGGCACAACGGCACGCACCGAAGTGATCGCCGGTTTCACCACTTTTTTAACGATGGTTTACATCGTTTTTGTTAACCCGCAAATTCTTGGCGCGGCGGGAATGGACACCAGCGCGGTCTTTGTGACCACCTGTCTGATCGCCGCGTTCGGTAGCATTTTAATGGGTCTGTTCGCCAATCTGCCGGTTGCACTGGCACCGGCTATGGGTCTGAACGCCTTCTTCGCCTTTGTGGTCGTTGGGGCGATGGGTCTGCCGTGGCAGATCGGGATGGGTGCCATCTTCTGGGGCGCCGTTGGCCTGCTGCTGCTGACGATTTTCCGCGTCCGCTACTGGATGATTGCCAATATTCCGATGAGCCTGCGCGTGGGCATTACCAGCGGTATTGGCCTGTTTATCGGAATGATGGGGCTGAAAAACGCCGGTATTATTGTCGCAAACCCGGAAACCCTGGTCACTATCGGTAACCTGACCTCGCACAGCGTCCTGCTGGGCGCGCTGGGCTTCTTTATCATCGCTATTCTGGCATCCCGCAATATTCATGCTGCGGTGCTGGTGTCGATTATCGTGACCACCCTGCTGGGCTGGCTGATGGGCGACGTGCAGTATCACGGTATTGTTTCTGCGCCGCCGAGCGTCACCAGCGTGGTCGGTCAGGTTGACCTTGCCGGTTCCTTTAACCTGGGCCTGGCGGGCGTGATTTTCTCCTTTATGCTGGTCAACCTTTTTGACTCCTCCGGCACCCTGATTGGCGTGACCGATAAAGCCGGTCTGGCCGATGAGAAAGGCAAATTCCCGCGCATGAAGCAGGCGCTGTACGTGGACAGCATTTCCTCGGTAGCCGGTTCCTTTATTGGTACCTCTTCCGTGACGGCCTATATCGAGTCCTCTTCCGGCGTTTCCGTGGGTGGCCGTACCGGCCTGACGGCCATCGTAGTGGGCCTGCTGTTCCTGCTGGTGATCTTCCTGTCGCCGCTGGCCGGGATGGTGCCGCCGTATGCCGCTGCGGGCGCGCTGATTTACGTTGGCGTACTGATGACCTCCAGCCTGGCACGCGTGAAGTGGGACGACCTCACTGAATCCGTACCGGCCTTTATCACCGCCGTGATGATGCCGTTCAGCTTCTCCATTACTGAAGGGATCGCCCTGGGCTTTATCTCTTACTGTGTGATGAAGTTGGGTACCGGCCGTGTGCGTGAAATCAGCCCGTGCGTGGTTGTGGTGGCGCTGCTGTTCGTACTGAAGATTGTGTTTATCGACGCCCACTAAGCGTCAAACTGCCCTGGCGTATTACGTCAGGGCAGGCTTCCCCCACCGGACTCTTTTCACCGCGTCCGAATCAGTTGAGCGTAAATCCTTTTTCCGTTGGCAGGCTGGTAAAGCGCATCAGGCGTCCGGCAGGTTCATTAATGCGAGAATGGGCATCGGGCAGGCTCGTCCAGCCGTGCAGGCTATCATATTCCCAGATTTTCAGGCGTTCGATGGCCGGGCTGACGGCGACGGACCAGACCAGGACGTCTTCTGCATCACAGATCGCTTCGATGGGCGCCGGGGTGGCAAGGCGCAAACGTCCCGCGCCGGGCTGTAGCTGCAGAAATGCCGGGTCGGTGTTATGCAGATTGCCGCTCAGCTTCAGGACGCTACGACGCAGGGTCGTCATCTGGGAGCGGGCTTCGTTGGGATCGTTCTGGTTATTGATCCACAGGGTTTCGTTGCTGGAAAACGTCGGTTTCTCCGTGACGCGGGGCAGCTGAAAACCATGGCTGGCGCGCTGAAGCTCCATATCCAGGCCGCATTCACCTTCGGTGGTCAGGGCGACGCCGACCATATTGCCCGTGTACGTCAGTGAAAAGCGCGGCAGAAGTTCATCCTTAAAGCGCGGTCTACCATCAGGCAGAGTGATGATTTCCGGCAGCGTTCCGATACCGTAAAGCATAAACATCAGCTCGGCCAGCAGCGTTCTGGAAGCCAGAAAACGAATGCGTCGATGTTCGGGCAGACGGTTTGCCTCGCTGTGACAAGGGTCCGATAGCCTCAGAGGAATGAGATGGTCGTGCTTAAGGATCCCTCTTGCAAAATGCGTTGCCATTTTTCGCTCCGTGATAATGGTCAATGATAAATAAAGGCGGTAAATATATTATCGCTCAATATGCGTAGTTTTTAATCCGTAAATGCGTAAATGAGAAGACCTTAAGTGGGTTTTTTACATTTCCTTTGATGTAACATCAGGGTTGTTTACGAATCAGCTCCCCGATCGCGGGTATTCTGCCCACTTCTTATACCGCCACCCACCGTACCCTTTTTTCTACCTAATGTCTTTGTTGTTGAAATTCTCAATAATCTTTTAAAACGATAATCATTTTCATTTAGATATAGCTTGTGCTATATAAATTAGCATGAGCTATATTTGAAGTAATTTTAATCATCTTATGGAGAAACCGGCATGCTCCTGAAAACCAAAAAACTGATCCTGCTGGCCTGCGCGCTGTCGGCGATGACGACTTCCGCCTGGGCTGAACAAAAGTTCAAAGTGGTCACCACCTTTACGGTCATTGCCGATATGGCAAAAAACGTGGCGGGTGATGCGGCAGAGGTGACCTCGATCACCCGCGCCGGGGCAGAGATTCATGAGTACCAGCCGACGCCGGGGGATATTAAACGCGCCCAGGGTGCGCAGCTTATTCTCTCCAACGGTATGAACCTGGAACTGTGGTTCCAGCGCTTCTACCAGCATCTGAAAGGGGTGCCGGAAGTGGTGGTGACCACCGGGATTACGCCGATGGGCATCAGCGAAGGGCCCTATAACGGCAAGCCTAATCCCCATGCCTGGATGTCGCCGGATAACGCCCTGATCTACGTTGATAATATCCGCGATGCGCTGGTGAAGTACGATCCGGCCAATGCCGCTACCTATCAGCGTAATGCCGAAACCTATAAGCAGCAAATTACCGCAGCTATTGCACCGATCCGCGATGAACTGGCCGCTATCCCGCAGGAAAAACGCTGGATAGTCACCAGCGAAGGCGCTTTCTCCTATCTGGCCCGCGACTTTGGCCTGCGCGAACTCTATCTGTGGCCGATTAACGCCGATCAGCAGGGAACGCCGCAGCAGGTGCGTAAGGTTATCGATAAGGTGAAGCAGGACAAGATTCCGGCCATCTTCAGTGAGAGCACCGTTTCAGACAAACCGGCCCGCCAGGTGGCGCGTGAAACGGGCGCGCATTACGGCGGCGTACTCTACGTCGACTCCCTCAGTGCGGAAAAAGGCCCGGTTCCCACCTATATTGATCTCTTGAAGGTCACGACGCGCACCCTGGTGCAGGGTATCAATGACGGGTTGAAGGAGTGAGGCCATGACCATAGCGCAGCAGTCTGAAGAACGACGCCCGGCCATTGATGTCAGGGAGGTCGGCGTCACCTACCGTAACGGACATACCGCACTGCGCGATGCCAGCTTTCAGGTACCTGGCGGCTCGATTGCTGCGCTGGTGGGCGTGAACGGCTCCGGGAAATCGACCCTGTTTAAGGCGATTATGGGCTTTGTTCGCCTCTCTTCCGGGACGATTTCTATTCTCGATATGTCGGTTCGTCAGGCGCTGCGGCAAAACCGCGTGGCCTATGTTCCCCAGGCGGAAGAGGTGGACTGGTCATTCCCGGTGCTGGTGGAAGATGTGGTGATGATGGGCCGCTATGGCCATATGGGCATGCTGCGTCGGCCAAAGGAGAAGGACCACCAGATCGTCACCGATGCGCTGGAGCGGGTCAATATGCTGGAGTACCGCCACCGGCAAATCGGCGAGCTCTCCGGTGGGCAGAAAAAACGCGTCTTTCTGGCGCGGGCCATTGCCCAGCAGGGGCAGGTGATCCTGCTGGATGAGCCCTTTACCGGTGTGGATGTGCAGACCGAGGCTAAAATTATTAGCCTGCTGGCGGAGCTGCGCGATGAAGGGAAAACCATGCTGGTATCGACCCACAATCTCGGATCGGTCACCGAATTCTGCGACTACACGGTGATGGTGAAAGGCACCGTGCTGGCCAGCGGTCCGACGGAAACCACCTTTACCGCCCAGAATCTGGAGAAGGCGTTTAGCGGCGTCCTGCGTCGCGTGGTGCTGAGCGGTTCGGAAGAGCACATCATCACCGATGATGAACGGCCGTTTATCTCTCACCGTCCTGCGCCGCGGAGCGAATCATGATGAGCTGGCTGCTGGAGCCGTTCGGCTATCAGTACATGCTTAACGCCATGTGGGTCTCCGCGATGGTCGGCGGTCTGTGTGCGTTTTTATCCTGCTACCTGATGCTGAAAGGCTGGTCCCTGATTGGCGATGCGCTCTCGCACTCCATTGTGCCGGGTGTCGCCGGAGCCTATATGCTGGGCCTGCCGTTTGCGCTGGGAGCGTTTCTCTCCGGTGGCCTGGCGGCGGGCAGCATGCTGTTTCTGAACCAGCGAACCCGGCTAAAAGAGGATGCCATTATCGGCCTGATCTTCTCCTCTTTCTTTGGCCTGGGGCTGTTTATGGTCTCACTGAACCCGACCTCGGTAAATATTCAGACCATCGTGCTGGGCAATATTCTGGCGATTGCGCCGGAGGATATTATCCAGCTGACGGTGATAGGCGTGGTGTCCATTGCGCTGCTGCTGTTGAAATGGAAAGACCTGATGGTGTGCTTCTTTGACGAGAACCACGCCCGCGCCATTGGCCTGCGTCCTGAGCGCTTAAAAGTGCTGTTCTTCACCCTGCTGGCGGTATCGACGGTGGCGGCATTGCAGACCGTTGGCGCGTTTCTGGTGATCTGCCTGGTGGTGACGCCGGGGGCAACGGCCTGGCTGCTGACCGATCGCTTTCCGCGCCTGCTGATGATCGCCGTGGCGATCGGCAGCATCACCAGTTTTGTCGGGGCGTGGGCCAGCTATTATCTCGACGGTGCGACCGGCGGCATTATTGTCGTCGCCCAGACGCTGCTATTCCTGGTGGCGTTTGTCTTTGCGCCTAAGCACGGCATCCTGGCGAACCGCCGACGCGCCCGCCTGGCCGCTCAGGAGGCATTATGATTGAACTCCTTCTGGAACCCCTGCAGTTCGGGTTTATGAACAACGGATTGCTGATCTCGCTGATTGTTTCCATCCCCTGTGCGCTGCTCTCGGTCTTCCTGGTGCTGAAGGGCTGGGCGCTGATGGGCGATGCTATGAGCCATGCGGTTTTCCCTGGCGTGGTGCTGGCCTGGATGGTCGGCGCGCCGCTGGCGGTCGGGGCCTTTATCGCCGGGCTATTTTGCGCGGTGGCCAGCGGCTATATCAAAGATAACAGCCGCATTAAGCAGGATACGGTGATGGGGATTGTCTTCTCCGGCATGTTTGGCGCGGGGCTGATCCTCTATATCGCCGTGCAGCCGGAAGTGCATCTCGACCATATTCTGTTTGGCGATATGCTCGGGGTAAACGGCAGCGATATTCTGCAGACGGCGATTATCTCTGCGCTGGTGATTCTGGTGCTGCTGGTGAAATGGCGTGATTTCCTGCTCTACTGCTTCGATGCCCACCAGGCCAGAGCCTGCGGTCTGAATACGGGATTCCTGCACTATGGCCTGCTCTGTATGGTGGCGCTGACCATTGTGGCGACGCTGAAATCCGTGGGGATTATCCTCTCGATTTCCCTGCTGATTGCGCCTGGTGCGATTGCCGTGCTGCTGACCCGCCGTTTCCATCTGGCGCTGATCCTCGCGGCCTGCCTGTCTGCGGTGATCTCGGTGAGTGGGGTCTGGCTGTCGTTCTTTATTGATAGCGCGCCCGCGCCGACGATTGTACTGCTGTTTACGCTGGTGTTTATCGCTGCCTTTATCTATTCCTCCCTTCAGGAGAGGCGTATGGAGCGACGACGGCTGGCGGCGGAATAGGATGTTATGACAGGAAAGCTCTCCCAAACGCCGGGAGAGCTTTTTAACGCGGTGAGATTAGAAGTCGTAGCTCATTGATACTTTTAGGGTGCGAGGCTCGCCCTGGAACAGATAAATGCCTGAGTCATCCACACCAGACCAGTAGTTTTCGTTGGTCACGTTACTAATGCCCATGCGCCAAACCATCTGATTTTTATCCTGGTTCAGCTGCATACGGTAGCGTACCCCCAGATCCAGGGTAGTGTAGTTATCCAGTTTCTTAGTGTTGGTCACGTTGGCATACTGAGAGCCGGTATGGTTAACACGTGCGGTAGCTGTCAGGCCTTCAACTGGCTTGATGTCGTACTCTGCGCCCAGGACGGCGGTAAAGCTCGGTACGCCGATGGCATCATTACCTTTATTTGCAGGATCCTCTGTTTTGGTCAGCTCAGCATCCACCCAGGTTACGCCGCCGTTCAGACGCAGGCCCAGAACTGGCTCACCAAACACATTCAGTTCAACGCCACGGTTACGCTGCTCTCCACCAAGGGAGAGATCCTTGAATACGTAAGGCTTTTGGATTTCGAAGACCGACATCGTGCCGCCCACGTTGCCAAAGTCGAGTTTCACGCCCATTTCATTCTGCTTAGAGTGGGCAATATTCATACGAGTACCATACTGCGGAAACCCGTTAATTTTACTGGGCTGTGGCTGCAGGGCTTCGGTATGGTTTGCGTAGAAGGAAACCTCTTCCCATGGCTTATAAACAACACCGTAGGCAGGCAACCAGCGATTTTTATTCTGAGAATCTCCATCTACCGGGAGCCCGAAATTGACGTCATAAGTACGTGCAACCACTTCCTGATAACGGGCACCGAGAGTAAATAGCAGGGTATCGTCGAGGACGCCGAGTGTATCGCTTAGCAGTACGCTTTTCGTACGGCTGCGTTCGGTGGTGAGCGGATCGCTAAAGCTTTTCCCACCAAAAGAGCCAAGCTTCGGCGGATCAATCTGCTGTGGGTTATAGAAATCCATCAGCGGTCGATCTTCTGTTTTTGTCATACCCCAGGCTTTTTTGATTCTTTTGGTCGTCGCAGCATAACCAATATTCACTTTGTGAGAGACAAAGCCCGTATCAAAGGCGCCACGAATGCCTCCCATAGTGCTGAACGTATCGATATAGTAGTTATTTATCATGCGGCTGACATTCACCGTGCCGGTGTTATTCAGCAGAGTCGGAGTAGAGTAATCCCCTACTTCATGCGCATGCTGGCCACCGAGTGCACCATATACCGTCCAGTCGCTGGTGATATCGTATTCAGCGCGTGTCATCCCGAACTGATTTTCGATATCGCTAAAGTTCCATTTCTGATTGTAGTTCGTACTATTGCTGCCCGGCAGACGAGGTACCTCTGTCAGATTAGCATTGTCAATTTTGACGCCCATATTAGAGCCGTGGAACGTTTTCTTCTGATAACCAAAGTCCAGGGAGCCGCGCAGGGCATCACCGCGGTAGTCCAGTCCCAGAGACGCCAGTGTGGTACGACGACGATCGTTCTCTATGCGGCCTTCACCTTCGCGATGGAGGAGGTTAACGCGGGCGCCAAACTGGTTGTTATCGCCGAAGCGACGGCCCGCATCCAGGGAAGTACCAATCTGTGAGTCGGAGGTATAATCCATACCAACACGTGCCATCGGTGTATCTTCTGCGCGTTTCGGCTCAAGGTTAATTGTCCCGCCAACGGCGGTGCCCGCTGCACCGTTAAGAATCGCGTTGGCCCCTTTAAAGACTTCGACACGCTCCAGCATCTGAGTATCCAACACCTGACGCGGCACTATGCCCGGCAGGCCGCCCATCAGCATATCGTCGCCATCCATTTTGAGGCCACGGATGCGGAAGGTTTCCGCCTGGTTACCATAGCCTTTTACGGACTGAACCCCTGCGTCGTTAGCCACTACATCGGCAATAGTATGTGCCTGCTGATCCTCCACCAGCTTCGAGGTATAGCCGATGATATTAAAGGGCACATCCATCGCTTTCTGCTGGCCTAACATCCCCAGGCGACCGCCGTTAGCGATCTGCCCGTCAAGATAAGCTGGAACCAGCGTATCTCCTCCGGCTTTAAAATCGCTTGCGGCGCTTTCCTGTACCACAATGGTATCTTCCGCATTTTTTGCGGCTGAGGCGGTGTTGGTTGCGGAGTGGGCGTTACTCGCCAGCGCGCCAATTGCCAGCGCAAGCATCGTTTTGCGCAATGCCAGCTGCTTGTTTTTTGGGTTTTGCATGATTTTCTCTGATAAATTTAAATTAACAATGCAGAGTTGTTATTAATAATTAGTAAATTCAAATGGTTAACCATACAATTCCCTTTGTTTTTTATTCCACTCTGCATTCGGCCCCGACATTTAAGCGCAAACGATAATCTCACTCAATATCATTTACATACAAATTGCCATTACCTGAGGGGACTGGCTCGCCAGGCACATAAGAATTTCTTTATAATATTTATTACAAATAGTGTAATTTTTACGCGATAATAACTCTCATTCGCTTCTTTATGCTTGTCTTAAGGGTTTAAAAGCATGTTTAATCATTCACTGAAACAATCAGGTTTTTCAGTAAGTAAGCTGGCAGTGTTCATTGCTGGCGCAACGGGTTGTTTCTCTGTTCAGGCTGCCGTTACCGGCGCATCTCCTGAAGACACCATCACCGTGACCTCTTCCGCGTCATCTCCGGAAGAGAGCGCGTGGGGGCCTGCGCCGACGATTGCCGCTAAGCGTTCTGCAACCGCCACCAAAACCGATACGCCCGTTGAGAAAACCCCACAGTCCGTTTCCATCGTGACGCGGCAGGAAATGGAAATACACCAGCCGAAATCGGTGAAAGAAGCCCTGGGATATACTCCTGGCGTGTCAGTCAGTAGCCGTGGCGCGTCAAGCACCTATGACTTTGTTATTATCAGGGGCTTTACTTCTGTCGGCCTGAGTCAGAACAATTATCTTGATGGGTTAAAATTACAGGGTAATTTCTATAATGATGCGGTAATCGATCCCTACATGCTGGAGCGCGTTGAATTAATGCGCGGCCCAACCTCCGTGCTTTATGGAAAGAGCAACCCCGGCGGTATCATTTCAATGGTGAGTAAGCGTCCCGGCACCGAGCCATTGAAGGAAGTTCAGTTCAAGATGGGAACGGATAATCTGTTCCAGACCGGTTTTGATTTCGCTGACTCCTTTGACGAGAATAATGAGTTCTCCTGGCGTTTGACGGGTGTCGCACGTTCGAACAGTGAACAGCAAGATAAGCAACATAATCAACAGCGATACGCGATAGCGCCGACTTTCTCATGGCGCCCGGATGATAAGACCAACTTTACCTTCCTTTCATATTTCCAGAATGAACCGGAAACAGGTTATTACGGCTGGCTGCCTAAAGAGGGCACTGTACAACCGTTACCTGACGGTTCACGCCTCCCGACAAGCTTTAATGAAGGGGCCAAAAATAATACCTATTCCCGCAACCAGAAGATGGTTGGGTACAGTTTTGAACACGGCTTTAACGATACGTTTACCGTTCGTCAGAACCTGCGCTTCAGTGAAATGAAGACCGCTCAGAAAAGTGCTTACGGTACGGGGATCTGTACGGTTGCCGACTGTCCGACGGTACCGGCAGCAGATGTCGGGCATTATCTGAAGCGCGGCACGATCGTGGATAACGAGCGTCTGCAAAACTTCAGCGTTGATACCCAGCTTCAAAGTAAATTTGCTACCGGTGATGTGGATCATACGTTGCTGGCAGGTGTCGACTACATGCGTATGCGTAATGACATCAATGCGACTTTCGGCTCAGCTACTCCTATAGATCTCTACAATCCGGTTAATGAAGACTTTGATTTTGGCGATGCCGCACCTTATCAATTGAATGAAAGTAAGCAGACCGGGCTCTACCTTCAGGATCAGGCCCAGTGGGATAAGTGGTATTTAACCTTAGGCGGACGCTACGACTGGTCACAACAGGCAACCACGGTACGTGGTGACGGCGGCGGTTATGTCGAACGTAACGATAAGAAATTCACCTGGCGCGGTGGGGTTAACTATCTGTTCGATAATGGTATTACGCCTTACTTCAGCTATAGCCAGTCCTTCGAACCAAGCGCCTTCGATTTATGGAGCACGCCTCGTCAGTCTTATGCCCCATCAAAAGGAGAGCAATACGAGGCTGGCGTTAAATATGTACCAAAAGATCGTCCAGTTGTTCTGACGGCGGCGGTTTATGAGCTGACCAAAACGAATAATCTTACCGCCGATCCGTCAAATCCCCTGGGACAGGTTCCTGCGGGTGAGATCAGGGTGCGTGGTATTGAGCTGGAGGCAAAAGCGGCAGTCAATGCCAATATTAACCTGACCGCTTCTTATACCTATACCGATGCTGAATACACCAAAGACACCAACCTGAAAGGAAACCGACCGGAGCAGGTACCTGAAAACATGGCATCGCTCTGGGGTGATTACACCTTTAATGAGGGCCTGCTCTCTGGTCTGACATTAGGTACGGGTGGGCGTTACGTGGGGTCAACCTATGGTTCGCCGGACAACAGCTTCAAAGTTGGAAGTGCCACGGTGATGGATGCCGTCGTTAAATATGATTTAGCGCGATTCTCTCTGCCGGGTTCCAGCATTGCCGTCAACGTAAACAACCTGCTCGATCGTGACTACGTGGCCAGCTGCTTCCAGACGTATGGTTGCTTCTGGGGAGCGGAACGTCAGGTCGTTGCAACAGCGACATTCCGTTTCTGATAATCGCTTAAAAAGCTCTCCCGCATTGCGGGAGAGCTTTCCTGCCTTACTTCCCGATACAAAAACTCGAGAAAATCCGTCCCAGCAGATCGTCTGAGGTAAACTCGCCGGTGATCTCGCTTAACGCCTGCTGTGCCAGACGCAGCTCTTCCGCCAGTAGTTCGCCGGCCCATGCGCCCAGCAGCTGTGCTTTGCCCTGTTGCAGATGCTCTGCGGCCGTTTCCAGCGCCTGCAGATGGCGACGACGGGCGAGGAAGCCACCTTCCATACGGGTATCAAAGCCCATACTCTGCTTAAGATGGTTGCGCAGCGCGTCCACGCCGTCGGTGGTGCGTGCGGAGAGGCGAACCAGTGAGTGACCATTCATCTCGCTGAGACCCAGCGTCTCGCCGGTGATATCCGCTTTGTTACGCACCACGGTAATCGGCAGTTTGGCCGGTAGACGGGCGACAAAGTCGGGCCAGATGCTGGCCGGATCGACGGCGTCGGTGGTGGTGCCGTCAACCATAAACAGGACGCGGTCGGCCTGCTCAATCTCCTGCCAGGCACGCTCGATCCCGATACGTTCAACTTCATCGCTGGCGTCGCGCAGCCCGGCGGTATCGATAATATGCAGCGGCATACCGTCGATATGGATATGCTCGCGCAGCACGTCGCGGGTAGTCCCGGCAATATCGGTCACAATAGCCGCTTCACGGCCCGCCAGGGCGTTCAGCAGGCTGGATTTACCGGCGTTAGGACGTCCGGCAATCACCACCTTCATCCCTTCACGCAGCAGGCTGCCCTGGCGCGCTTCGGCCCGGACGGCGTCGAGATCGCCGATCGTCGTATTCAGCAGGGCTTCGATTTTGCCATCGGAGAGGAAATCGATCTCTTCATCCGGGAAATCGATGGCCGCTTCAACGTAGATACGCAGGTGAGTAAGTGCTTCCACCAGATGATTAACGCGGGCAGAGAATGCGCCCTGGAGCGAGTTCAGCGCCGAGCGTGCGGCCTGCTCTGAACTGGCGTCAATCAGGTCGGCGATCGCTTCCGCCTGGGCCAGGTCCAGCTTATCGTTCAGAAACGCCCGCTCGGAGAACTCGCCGGGACGGGCGATACGCACGCCGGGCAGGGTAAGAATACGTTTTAACAGCAGGTCGAGGATTACCGGACCGCCGTGGCCCTGCAGCTCCAGCACGTCTTCGCCGGTAAAGGAGTTCGGGCCCGGGAACCAGAGCGCAATCCCCTGATCCAGCGCCGAGCCGTCCGTATCGTTAAACGGCAGGTAATCGGCGTAGCGCGGCTTTGGCAGCTTGCCCAGTACCGCCTGAGCGACGTCGCGTGCGCCGAGGCCGGAGATACGCAGAATGCCGACGCCACCGCGTCCCGGTGGGGTGGCCTGGGCGACGATAGTGTCGTTATGGCTCATGGTTTTTCTCGTTTAATACCAATAAAAAAAGGCGGTCATCTGACCGCCTTTATTCTAGCTACTGCTTAACGTAATCAGGAGCTTTTCTTTTCGCGGCTATGCAGGCCACGTTTCTCCAGACCACGATAAATCAGCTGCTGCTGAAGGATCGTCACCAGGTTGCTGACGATATAGTACAGCACCAGGCCTGACGGGAACCACAGGAAGAAGACGGTGAAGATGACCGGCATAAAGGTCATGATCTTCTGCTGCATCGGGTCGGTCACGGTGGTCGGCGACATCTTCTGAATGAAGAACATCGTTACGCCCATCAGGATCGGCAGGATGTAGTACGGGTCCTGTGCGGACAGGTCATGGATCCACAGTGCGAACGGCGCATGACGCAGTTCAACGGAGCCCATCAGCATGTAGTACAGCGCAAGGAAGATTGGCATCTGGATCAGCAGCGGGAAGCAGCCGCCCAGTGGGTTCACTTTCTCAGCTTTGTACAGCGCCATCATCTCCTGGCTCTGACGCTGTTTGTCATCGCCCAGACGCTCACGCATAGCCTGAATCTTCGGCTGCAGCATGCGCATCTTCGCCATCGAGGTGTACTGCGCCTTGGTCAGCGGGTACATGATACCGCGCACGATAAAGGTGATCACGATGATGGAGAAGCCCCAGTTGCCCAGGAAGCTGTGGATGAACTTCAGCAGTTTGAACAGCGGCTGAGAGATAAACCACAGCCAGCCGTAGTCAACGGTCAGATCCAGGTGCGGCGCAACGGCGGCCATCTTGTCCTGAATTTCCGGCCCGACCCACAGCGTGCTGTTCAGCGCGGTAGTCTGGCCCGGCTGTACCACAACCGGCTGCGATTTGTAGCCGATGGCTGCAATGTCGTTGCCAATTTTAGTGGTGAAGAAGTTATTGCTGCCGTCGTTGTTCGGAACCCATGCGGTGGCGAAGTACTGCTGCAGCATCGCTACCCAGCCGCCGTTAGAATTCACGTTCAGCTGTTCGTTTTCGGCGATGGTGTCGAATTTGTACTTCTCGTACTTCGTATCCGCCGTCGAGAACGCCGCACCGCGGAAGGTATGCAGCGCAAAGTTGCTGCTACCGGTATCGAGGTGGGCTGGCAGTTTGATGGATTGCTTCAGCTGACCAAAGGTGGAGATCTCCAGCGGTTTTTCACCGGCGTTCTGCACGTTATAGCCCACGTTCACCGCATATTCACCGCGTTTCAGGGTGAAGGTTTTGGTGAAGGTGTTGCCTTTTTCGTCAGTCCAGGTCATCGGGATCGCCAGCTCTTTCTGACCATCGGCCAGTACGAACGTGTCGCTATCGACGTTGTACAGCGGACGCTCACCGTTAGCCGGGTTATCCGGACCGTCGCGACCGGTCAGACCGCTCTGCGCCTGGTAGATAAACTGCGATGAGGTTTCCAGTAACTGGAACGGCTCGTTTGAACCGAGCTCTTTCGGGTAGCCCAACAGGCGAGCCTGCTCAACATCACCGCCACGGGTGTTGATGGTCAGTTCGAGCACGTCGGTTTTAACCGTAATCAGTTTCCCCTGGCCACTGGCCGGCACGCCCTGGTCTGCGGCGCTACCCGCTGCGGTGGTCGTAGTCTGCGTGGTCTGCTGCTGAGGCTGAGGATTTTTATCCTGCTCCCAGGCTTGCCAGATCATGAAAGACACGAACAACAAAGCGATGATAAGAAGATTGCGTTGCGAATCCATCGTTAGTGTTCTCTGGTTTTAGAAGGTCCTGGCGGGACGGGGTCGTCTCCACCCGGGTGTAAAGGGTGGCATTTTAATACGCGTTTCACCGTCAACCAACTGCCTTTTATCATTCCGAACCTGCGCAATGCCTCAATTCCATAGCTTGAACAGGTCGGCGTGAAACGACAGTGTGGCCCGAGCAGCGGACTGATCAGGCGTTGATAGACCCTGATAAGGGCTATCAGGACCCGCGAGCCTGGCGACAGTGGCGGCGCCATAATTTTTCCAACGTTTCCGTAAGAGCACGGTTATCGAGGTCAGCAACCCCCTTCTTCGCCACCACCACGAAATCCATTGACGGCAGTTCGTGTTGACGCAAGCGGAAGCTTTCGCGCGTCAGGCGTTTAATCCTGTTGCGTTCATGCGCACGTTTGACGTTTTTCTTGGCGACGGTAAGACCGATGCGGGGATGCCCCAGCGAATTCTGGCGGCCGAGGATGGTGATTTGCGGCGTGCCAGCACGTTGTGGCTGCTGGAAGACGAATGTGAAATGACTGGGAGTTAACAAACGTAACTCCCTGGGAAATGCTAGCTTAACCACCGAGGGTTAGCTTTCTTACTTGGAAACGGTCAGACGAGCGCGGCCTTTAGCACGACGACGTGCCAGAACCTGACGACCATTTTTAGTAGCCATACGAGCACGGAAGCCGTGAGAACGGTTGCGCTTCAGTACAGACGGTTGAAAAGTGCGTTTCATGGCGATTTCTACCTAAACTTGAATAAATTCACTGACTTTTGCGTATGTCCGATCGCCGAACGACCAGCTAACGCCGAAGTAATGGGTAATTAAAGAGGCCGGATTGTAATAATTGTACACTCCAGAGTCAATTCTCTTTACCGCATTGCGCATACTTTTCCACGCATCTTTGCGCAAAAAATCTGCGTTTTCGACGCCCGGAATCGAGCATTACGCACCGGGTGGAGAATTATACGGCCTCATCAGTAAAGCGCAAGGATCGTTCGGGATCTTCCTGAGATCGTTTAAGCATGATTTTGTCCCTGCTCATTAAATTTTCAATATGTGTTCTGAATCGTGCCGCGCCCTCGCCAGGATCGATTACACTTAGCCGGTTGCGATCCTTGCCTGTGGATAACCAGGCAAGAAACTGTGAGAAACAGAAGATCTCTGCCTCACTTTAGGCTATGATCCGCGGTCCCGATCGCGATCCGTGGTTAACGATCGGACAAAAACCGCAGATAGCGGTTCGCGCATCGCCCTTTTGGGTCTTGTCGGTGTGCGTCAAAAATCATTAATGTTTCCGCCTTACCTTTTATCGACTTTTGTTCGAGTGGAGTCCGCCGTGTCACTTTCGCTTTGGCAGCAGTGTCTTGCCCGATTGCAGGATGAGTTACCAGCCACAGAATTCAGTATGTGGATACGCCCTTTGCAGGCGGAACTGAGCGATAGCACGCTGGCTCTGTATGCGCCAAACCGCTTTGTCCTCGACTGGGTAAGAGATAAGTATTTAAATAATATCAATGGACTGCTGAATGAGTTCTGCGGTGCAGATGCCCCACAGCTGCGTTTTGAGGTGGGGACTAAGCCAGCGGTACAGACCCTGAGAGAACCTGCAAGCGTTGCGGCGCAGGCGGCTCAGGCCCAGGTTGCTCGTGTGGCCCAGCCAGCGCGTTCGAGCTGGGACAACGTCCCGGCTGCGGCGGAACCGGTCTACCGTCCTAACGTTAACTTCAAGAATTCGTTCGATAACTTCGTTGAAGGTAAATCCAACCAGCTGGCCCGTGCGGCGGCACGCCAGGTGGCGGATAACCCCGGCGGCGCCTATAACCCACTCTTCCTTTATGGTGGTACGGGTCTGGGTAAAACCCACCTGCTGCATGCGGTGGGCAACGGCATTATTGCGCGCAAGCCCAATGCTAAAGTGGTGTATATGCACTCCGAGCGCTTTGTTCAGGATATGGTCAAAGCCCTGCAAAACAACGCGATCGAAGAGTTTAAACGCTACTACCGTTCCGTTGACGCGCTGCTGATCGATGACATTCAGTTCTTTGCTAATAAAGAGCGTTCTCAGGAAGAGTTCTTCCACACCTTCAACGCCCTTCTTGAAGGCAATCAGCAGATCATTTTGACCTCGGATCGTTACCCGAAAGAGATCAACGGGGTTGAGGATCGTCTGAAATCCCGCTTTGGCTGGGGCCTGACGGTGGCGATCGAGCCGCCTGAACTGGAAACCCGCGTGGCGATCCTGATGAAAAAGGCCGACGAAAACGACATTCGTCTGCCGGGCGAAGTGGCGTTCTTTATTGCCAAGCGTCTGCGGTCTAACGTTCGTGAGCTGGAAGGCGCGCTGAACCGCGTTATCGCCAACGCCAACTTTACCGGCCGCGCTATCACCATCGACTTTGTGCGTGAAGCCCTGCGCGATCTGCTGGCGCTGCAGGAAAAACTGGTCACCATCGACAATATTCAGAAGACGGTGGCGGAGTACTATAAAATTAAGGTGGCGGATCTGCTCTCCAAACGGCGTTCCCGTTCGGTTGCGCGTCCGCGCCAGATGGCCATGGCACTGGCCAAGGAACTGACCAACCATAGCCTGCCGGAAATCGGCGATGCGTTTGGTGGCCGCGACCATACAACCGTGCTGCACGCCTGCCGTAAGATTGAGCAGTTGCGTGAAGAAAGCCACGATATTAAAGAAGATTTCTCTAACTTAATCAGAACATTATCCTCGTGACGCTATGAAATTTACCGTTGAACGTGAACTCTTATTAAAACCGCTTCAGCAGGTCAGTGGCCCGCTGGGGGGACGTCCTACGCTGCCGATCCTGGGTAACCTGCTGCTGCAGGTCGCGGACGGTACGCTTTCCCTGACCGGTACCGATCTGGAAATGGAAATGGTCGCACGTGTGGCGCTGACTCAGCCCCACGAGCCGGGTGCCACCACCGTTCCGGCGCGTAAATTCTTCGATATCTGCCGTGGTCTGCCGGAAGGCGCGGAGATCTCGCTGCAGCTGGAAGGCGAACGTATGCTGGTGCGTTCAGGACGCAGCCGCTTCTCGCTCTCTACCCTGCCCGCCGTGGACTTCCCGAATCTCGATGACTGGCAGAGCGAGGTCGAATTCACCCTGCCGCAGGCCACGATGAAGCGTCTGATTGAGGCGACTCAGTTCTCAATGGCCCATCAGGACGTGCGCTACTACCTGAACGGGATGCTGTTTGAAACCGAAGGCGAAGAGCTGCGCACCGTGGCGACCGACGGCCACCGCCTGGCGGTTTGCTCGATGCCCATTGGTCAGGAGCTGCCTAACCATTCGGTGATCGTACCGCGTAAAGGCGTGATTGAGCTGATGCGTATGCTCGACGGCGGCGATACTCCGCTGCGCGTGCAGATCGGCAGCAACAATATCCGTGCGCACGTCGGCGACTTTATCTTTACCTCCAAGCTGGTTGACGGTCGTTTCCCGGATTATCGTCGCGTATTGCCGAAGAATCCGGATAAAACCCTCGAAGCCGGCTGCGATCTGCTGAAGCAAGCTTTTGCCCGTGCGGCCATTCTCTCCAATGAGAAATTCCGCGGCGTGCGCCTGTTTGTGCATGAGAACCAGATCAAAATCACCGCCAATAACCCGGAGCAGGAAGAAGCGGAAGAGATCCTCGATGTCACCTACGGCGGCACCGAGATGGAAATCGGCTTCAACGTGAGCTACGTGCTGGATGTGCTTAATGCGCTGAAGTGCGAGAACGTGCGTATTCTGCTGACCGACTCTGTGTCGAGCGTACAGATTGAAGATGCGGCCTCTCAAAGTGCTGCGTATGTCGTTATGCCTATGAGACTGTAATGTCGCTCACCCGCCTGTTGATCCGCGACTTTCGCAATATCGAAAGCGCGGATCTTGCTTTATCTCCCGGTTTTAATTTCCTTGTCGGTGCCAACGGCAGCGGCAAAACCAGCGTGCTTGAAGCGCTCTATACCCTCGGCCACGGCCGGGCGTTTCGCAGCCTGCAGATTGGCAGGGTGATCCGCCACGAGCAGGAATCCTTTGTGCTGCACGGCCGACTGCAGGGCTCCGATCGCGAGATTTCCATTGGCCTGACCAAAGATAAGCAGGGTGACAGCACCGTGCGTATCGACGGTAGCGACGGGCACAAAGTGGCCGAGCTGGCGCTGCTGATGCCGATGCAGCTGATCACCCCGGAAGGTTTTACCCTGCTGAACGGCGGGCCGAAATACCGTCGGGCCTTTATCGACTGGGGCTGCTTTCATAACGAAGCCGGTTTCTTTACCGCCTGGAGCAATCTGCGACGCCTGCTGAAGCAGCGTAACGCCGCCCTGCGCCAGGTCAGCCGCTATGCCCAGCTGCGTCCCTGGGATATGGAGCTTATCCCGCTGGCGGAGCAGATCAGCCGCTGGCGCGCCGAGTACAGCGCGGCTATCGCCGATGATATGGCGGACACCTGCAAACAGTTTTTACCCGAATTCAGTCTCAGCTTTGGCTTTCAGCGCGGCTGGGAAAAAGAGACCGACTACGCCGAAGTGCTGGAACGCAGCTTCGAGCGCGATCGGATGCTGACCTACACCGCTCACGGCCCGCACAAGGCGGATTTTCGCATTCGTGCCGACGGTGCGCCGGTGGAGGATACGCTGTCGCGTGGTCAGCTGAAGCTGCTGATGTGCGCGCTGCGTCTGGCGCAGGGCGAGTTTTTAACCCGCGAAAGCGGGCGGCGTTGCCTGTACCTGATAGATGATTTTGCCTCAGAGCTTGATGATACGCGTCGCGGGCTGCTTGCCAGCCGCTTAAAAGCCACGCAGTCGCAGGTTTTTGTTAGCGCCATCAGCGCTGAACACGTTCTGGACATGTCGGACAAAAATTCGAAGATGTTCAGCGTGGAAAAGGGTAAAATAACGGATTAACCCAAGAAAAAATGAGCGAGAAACGTTGATGTCGAATTCTTATGACTCCTCCAGTATCAAAGTCCTCAAAGGGCTGGATGCGGTGCGTAAGCGCCCGGGTATGTATATCGGCGATACGGATGACGGCACCGGTCTGCACCACATGGTATTTGAGGTGGTCGATAACGCTATCGACGAAGCGCTCGCAGGGCACTGTAAAGACATTATTGTCACCATCCATGCCGATAACTCGGTCTCCGTACAGGATGATGGCCGTGGGATCCCGACCGGTATTCACCCGGAAGAGGGCGTTTCCGCAGCCGAAGTGATCATGACCGTTCTGCACGCGGGCGGTAAATTCGACGATAACTCCTATAAAGTTTCCGGCGGTCTGCACGGCGTGGGCGTTTCCGTCGTTAACGCTCTGTCGCAGAAGCTGGAGCTGGTGATTAACCGCGAAGGCAAAACGCATCGTCAGATTTATCAGCACGGCGAGCCGCAGGCACCGCTGGCGGTAACCGGTGACACGGAAAAAACCGGGACCACCGTGCGTTTCTGGCCGAGCCTGGAAACCTTCAGCAACGTTACCGAGTTTGAATACGACATCCTGGCGAAGCGTCTGCGCGAGCTGTCCTTCCTTAACTCCGGCGTCTCTATTCGCCTGAACGATAAGCGCGACGGCAAGCAGGACCACTTCCACTACGAAGGCGGCATCAAGGCGTTTGTTGAGTACCTCAACAAAAACAAAACGCCGATCCACCCGAATGTCTTCTACTTCTCCACCGAAAAAGACGGTATCGGCGTGGAAGTGGCGCTGCAGTGGAACGACGGTTTCCAGGAAAACATCTACTGCTTTACCAACAACATTCCGCAGCGCGACGGCGGTACGCACCTTGTCGGCTTCCGTACGGCGATGACCCGTACCCTGAACGCCTATATGGACAAAGAAGGCTACAGCAAAAAAGCCAAGGTTAGCGCCACCGGCGACGACGCCCGTGAAGGCCTGATTGCCGTTGTCTCCGTGAAGGTACCGGATCCGAAGTTCTCCTCGCAGACCAAAGACAAACTGGTTTCCTCCGAGGTGAAAACGGCGGTAGAGCAGCAGATGAACGAGCTGCTGGCCGAATACCTGCTGGAAAACCCGTCCGACGCGAAAATCGTGGTCGGCAAAATTATCGATGCGGCACGTGCGCGTGAAGCTGCGCGTAAAGCCCGTGAAATGACCCGCCGTAAAGGTGCGCTGGACCTGGCAGGCCTGCCGGGCAAGCTAGCCGACTGTCAGGAACGTGACCCGGCGCTGTCCGAACTCTACCTGGTGGAAGGGGACTCAGCGGGCGGCTCTGCGAAGCAGGGACGTAACCGTAAGAACCAGGCGATCCTGCCACTGAAGGGTAAAATCCTTAACGTTGAGAAGGCGCGCTTCGACAAGATGCTCTCCTCTCAGGAAGTGGCGACGCTGATCACCGCGCTGGGCTGCGGCATTGGCCGCGACGAATACAACCCGGACAAGCTGCGCTATCACAGCATCATTATCATGACCGATGCGGACGTCGACGGCTCGCACATCCGTACCCTGCTGCTGACCTTCTTCTACCGTCAGATGCCGGAAATCGTTGAGCGCGGCCACGTCTATATCGCTCAGCCGCCGCTGTATAAAGTGAAAAAAGGTAAGCAGGAACAGTACATTAAAGATGACGAAGCGATGGATCAGTATCAGATCGCTATCGCTCTCGACGGTGCGACCCTGCATGCCAACGCCGCTGCGCCTGCGCTGGCCGGTGAGCCGCTGGAAAGACTGGTGTCCGAGTACAACGCCGTACAGAAGATGATCGGTCGTATGGAGCGTCGCTTCCCGAAAGCGCTGCTCAAAGAGCTGGTTTATCAGCCGACGCTGAGCGAAACCGACCTGAGCAATGAGCAGACGGTAACCCGCTGGATCAACACCCTGATCAGCGATCTGAACGAGAAAGAAGCGCACGGTAGCCTGTGGCAGCTCGACGTTCGCCAGAACGCGGAGCAGCAATTTGAACCGATCGTTCGCGTGCGTACCCACGGCGTGGATACCGACTATCCGCTCGATCACGAGTTTGTTACCGGTGGCGAATACCGCCGTCTGTGCACCCTCGGCGAGAAGCTGCGCGGCCTGATCGAAGACGATGCCTTTATCGAACGTGGCGAACGCCGTCAGCCGGTGACCAGCTTCGAGCAGGCGCTGGAATGGCTGGTGAAAGAGTCCCGTCGTGGCCTGGCTATCCAGCGCTATAAAGGTCTGGGCGAGATGAACCCGGAGCAGCTGTGGGAAACCACCATGGATCCGGAAAGCCGTCGTATGCTGCGCGTTACCGTTAAAGATGCGATTGCCGCCGACCAGCTGTTCACCACCCTCATGGGCGATGCCGTTGAACCGCGCCGCGCCTTTATCGAAGAAAACGCCCTGAAAGCGGCGAATATCGATATCTAAGTCCTTCCGTGCCTCTTTCCGCTGGAAAGAGGCACGTCTTTATTAAAAGAGGCAGTTCCCGTCTCGTTTTCCTCCCCCTTTTCCCGTCAGGCTGCTGCTGTTTTTTGAGCGGAATCGCGTTAGCATGGGAAAGCACTTACTTCTTTCGGGGACCTCATGGCTATTAAACTTATCGCAATCGATATGGACGGCACGCTGCTGCTGCCCGATCACACTATCTCTGCAGGCGTTAAAAATGCGCTTGATGCCGCGCGTGCACGAGGCGTTAACGTGGTTCTGACCACCGGCCGCCCTTACGCTGGCGTGCATCGCTACCTGAAAGAACTGCATATGGAGCAGGAAGGGGATTACTGCATCACCTATAACGGCGCGCTGGTGCAGAAAGCCAGCGACGGCAGCACCGTCGCCCAGACTGCGCTGAGCTATGACGACTACCGCTATCTGGAAAAACTCTCCCGCGACGTGGGTTCGCACTTCCACGCGCTCGATCGCAATACGCTCTATACCGCCAACCGCGATATCAGCTACTACACCGTGCATGAGGCCTATGTTGCCACCATCCCGCTGGTGTTCTGCGAAGCAGAGAACATGGACCCGAATACCCAGTTCCTGAAAGTGATGATGATCGACGAGCCGGAGATCCTCGATAAAGCCATCGCTCGTATCCCGCAGGAAGTGAAAGAGAAGTACACCGTGCTGAAAAGTGCGCCTTACTTCCTCGAAATGCTGGATAAACGCGTCAATAAAGGTACCGGCGTCAAATCTCTGGCCGACGTGCTGGGCATCAAGCCGGAAGAGATTATGGCGATTGGCGATCAGGAAAACGACATTGCGATGATCGAATACGCCGGCGTTGGCGTGGCGATGGATAACGCCATCGGTGCGGTAAAAGACGCGGCTAACTTTGTCACCAAATCGAACCTGGAAGACGGCGTGGCTTACGCCATTGAGAAGTTCGTTCTGAATTAAACGACTCTGACAGGCAGAGGTACTAAGCCTCTGCCTGTTTGCTCTGTCCTTCCGGCGTCAGAGGGATATTCGCGATCCCGCTTTGCATAATCAGCCTGCGCAGCCACGGCGTGGTTAAGCACTTATTCTTCACGATTTTCCCCAGCAGTTTCACCCGCAGGCCCAGGGTCTTTCTGCGATATACCGCACAGGCATCTTTCGGCGCTGCACACAGAATACCGCTCAGTATCTCCGCGCTGTCCAGAGCGTAGCTAATGCCTTCCAGCGAGCTGGCGCTGATAAACCCCGCCGCTTCACCGATGAGAAACGCATTCTCTTTGCCGCAGACGAAATCGGACCAGTGTGACGGGCAGAGGACCGTGCATTTCTCGCTTTTCAGCGCCTCGCCAAAATGAAAATTCACGCTCTCCAGCCGCGTTTTTAGCGCGGCAAAATTCTCCCGGCTGTGCTTAGGTGCGAACGCCCCACCAAAGATAAAGTAGCCATCTTTACTGATGCTCCAGGCATAGCAGTCGGTGGTGGTGTTATCGAAAATGCAGGAGTAGAACGGCGCGGGGTGGCGATCTTTAAACCACTGCTGCAGCGCCACGTACTGACGGATTTCGTGGCCGGGGTAAAGCACGCGCCGTACCATTGAGTTTGCGCCATCGGCTCCCACCAGGTAGCGGCAGGTAATTTGTGTTTCCTGACCCTCGGCGCTAAAGACCAGGTGCCACAGCCCATCCTCACGCCAGATTTTTCGACACAGCGCATCGTGATGGACGGTGACGGACGGCGGGATCAGCGATTTCATCCATAAATCAAAGGCGTGGCGATCGATATTCAGATAACAGCGCTGATAGTTTCGTTCGATCGCACTTTGCACATCGACGGTCCGCACGCTAAAAATCTGTGGATCGGCCATCACCTGCACCGGAAGCGTAATACCGGCGCGAATAAAGGCGCGCTGGGCATCCGGGGCCAGCAGCCCGCCACAGGGCTTTTTAAATCCCTTGTTGCCGTCCCGCTGTTTCTTATCCAGCGCAATAACGTTCAGGCTACCCGCCAGCTGCCGTGCCAGCGCCGCGCCCGCAGGGCCGAGACCAATAATCGCCACGTCGAAATGCTGCATATCATCCTCCTGTATCAACGGAAGGAAGCGTACGCCGTGGATGTGAAGTCAGGGTGAAGTCGGCGAAGAGGATGCAGACTTGTCATTAACTGCCCACATCATTCCGATAACAATTTACTTACCAGTTGTCGTTTTTGTGATCTGAATTGTAGTACAACTATAATGTATTGTACTACCATCTGGTCACTGGATGATAAAGACCGCTCAGATTTGTACTTCAATGCTGGGGGTTTTTACGTCAACAGGGATACAGTAATGGCGGTAAACCGTTCAAAGGACCTTTTATGACCATTACGAAGACCGACCGCATCATCGTTACCCTCGGGCGACAGATCGTCAGCGGTAAATATGTTCCCGGCGCAGCGCTGCCTTCCGAGGCGGATCTGTGCGAAGAGTTTGAAACGTCGCGCAATATTATTCGCGAAGTCTACCGCTCCCTGATGGCAAAGCGGCTGATTGAGATGAAGCGTTATCGCGGGGCGTTTGTTGCCGCACGCAACCAGTGGAACTACCTCGATACCGAGGTGCTGCAGTGGGTGCTGGAGCATGACTACGATCCGCGCCTGATTAGCGCGATGAGCGAAGTCCGTAACCTGGTGGAACCGGCCATTGCCCGCTGGGCGGCCGAGCGGGCCACCTCCAGCGACCTGGCGCAAATTGAGGCGGCGCTCAATGACATGATCGCCAACAACCAGGACCGGGATGCCTTTAACGAAGCGGATATTCGCTACCACGAGGCGGTGCTGCAGTCGGTGCACAACCCGGTTTTACAGCAGCTGAGCGTGGCGATCAGTTCGCTACAGCGGGCGGTCTTTGAACGCACCTGGATGGGGGATGAGGGCAACATGCCGAAAACCCTGCAGGAACATAAAGCGCTGTTCGATGCGATACGGCATCAGGACGGCAATGCAGCAGAGCAGGCAGCGCTCACGATGATTGCCAGCTCAACCCAAAGGCTAAAGGAAATCACATGACATCACGCTATATCGCTATCGACTGGGGCTCAACCAATCTTCGCGCCTGGCTATACCAGGGCGATGACTGTCTGGACAGCAGGCAGTCCGAAGCGGGCGTCACTCGCCTGAACGGGCGGACATTCGAAGCGGTATTAGCGCAGGTGACCGAGGGCTGGGACGTCGACACCACGCCGGTCGTCATGGCCGGTATGGTCGGCAGCAATGCCGGATGGGTTAACGTTCCTTATTTGCCCTGTCCGGCGCGTCTGAGCGATATCGGTCAACAGCTCACCGCCGTCACCGATAACGTCTGGATTATTCCGGGCCTGTGCGTGGCGCAGGATGATAACCACAACGTGATGCGCGGCGAAGAGACGCAGCTGCTCGGCGCCCGTGAATTACAGCCTTCCTCTCTCTATGTGATGCCGGGCACGCACTGTAAATGGGTGCGCGTCGACGGCGAATCCGTCACCGATTTCCGTACCGTGATGACCGGAGAACTCCATCACGTCCTGCTTAAGCACACCCTGGTGGGTGCCGGATTACCGGAGCAGGTTGCCTCTGCGCAGGCCTTTGAAGCGGGACTAACCCGCGGCCTTGAATCCCCGGACCTTTTGCCTCGTCTGTTTGAAGTCCGCGCCTCGCACGTACTCGGTGCGCTGGCGCGTGAAGAGGTCAGCGAATTTCTCTCCGGTCTGCTGATTGGCAGCGAGGTGGCGAGTATGACCCGTCACGCCAGCCACGAGCAGGCCGTTACTCTTGTCGCCAGTCCCTCTTTGACCGCGCGCTACCAGCAGGCCTTTTTACTGGCCGGGCGAAGCGCATCGGCAATCAGCGGCGACGCGGCATTTCAGGCAGGCATAAGGAGCATCGCTCATGCAGTGGCAAAATAGACTTCCCCTTATCGCGATCCTGCGCGGCATCAAACCCGATGAGGCGCATGCCCACGTCGAGGCGGTGATTGCGGCCGGATTTGAAGCGGTCGAGATCCCGCTTAATTCGCCGAACTGGGAAGTCAGCATTCCCGCAATGGTGAAGGCGTTTGGTGATAAAGCGCTGATTGGCGCAGGTACCGTGCTCAAGCTGGAGCAACTGGAGCAGCTTGCCGCGATGGGCTGCACCCTGATGGTCACGCCCAATATCCAGCCGGCCCTGATTAGCCGCGCGGTGGAGCACGGCATGATGGTTTGCCCGGGCTGCGCAACCGCCACCGAAGCCTTTGATGCCATTAATGCGGGCGCACAGTCGCTGAAAATCTTCCCGTCATCGGCGTTTGGCCCGGACTATATCAAAGCCCTGAAGGCCGTTCTGCCGCCGGAGATCCCGGTGTTTGCCGTGGGCGGCGTCACGCCGGAAAACCTGAAGCAGTGGCTGGACGCGGGCTGTATCGGCGCCGGTCTGGGCAGCGATTTATACCGCGCGGGGCAATCCGTTGAGCGTACCGCGCAGCAGGCAGCCGCATTTGTTAAAGCGTATCGAGAGGCAGTGCAATGAAAATCACCAAACTCACCACTTACCGTTTACCTCCCCGCTGGATGTTCCTCAAAATTGAGACCGACGAAGGCGTTGTGGGCTGGGGCGAGCCGGTTATCGAAGGCCGTGCGCGTACCGTAGAGGCAGCGGTCCATGAACTGGGTGAATACCTGATTGGTCAGGACCCGGCGCGAATTAACGACCTGTGGCAGGTTATGTACCGTGCGGGCTTCTACCGCGGCGGCCCGATCCTGATGAGCGCCATTGCCGGTATTGACCAGGCCCTGTGGGACATCAAAGGTAAGGTGCTGAACGCGCCCGTATGGCAGCTGATGGGCGGCTTGGTACGCGACAAAATCAAAGCCTACAGCTGGGTTGGCGGCGATCGTCCGGCCGATGTGATCGACGGGATTAATACCCTGCGTAAAATCGGTTTTGATACCTTTAAATTAAACGGCTGCGAAGAGTTATCCCTGATCGATAATTCGAAGAAAATTGACGCAGCGGTTAATACCGTGGCGCAAATTCGCGAAACCTTCGGCAATGAGATTGAATTTGGCCTCGACTTCCACGGTCGCGTCAGTGCGCCGATGGCTAAAGTCTTAATTAAAGAGCTGGAACAGTATCGCCCGCTGTTTATTGAAGAGCCGGTGCTGGCCGAGCAGGCGGAATATTATCCGAAGCTGGCTGCGCAAACGCATATTCCGATTGCCGCCGGGGAGCGTATGTTCTCCCGCTTTGAATTTAAACGTGTGCTCGATGCGGGCGGCGTGGCCATTCTGCAGCCGGATCTCTCCCATGCGGGCGGTATTACCGAATGCTATAAAATCGCCGGAATGGCCGAGTCCTATGATGTGGCACTGGCGCCGCACTGCCCGCTGGGTCCGGTTGCGCTGGCGGCCTGTCTGCACGTCGACTTTGTTTCCCACAATGCGGTGTTCCAGGAGCAGAGCATGGGGATTCACTACAACAAAGGCGCGGAACTGCTCGACTTTGTGAAGAACAAAGAAGACTTCAATATGGAAGGTGGGTTCTTTAAACCGTTAATGAAGCCGGGTCTTGGGGTGGAAATTGACGAAGAGAAGGTGATTGAACTCAGTAAGAATGCCCCGGACTGGCGCAACCCATTGTGGCGTCACGAGGACGGAACGGTCGCCGAGTGGTGATGCTTGTCATATTTCACGCCACTGCGGCGTGAAGTATTTAGAGCATTAAAAAAGCTAAAAAAATAAATCTTTAAACACACCCTCTGTAATTTACAGGGCATGGTGAGGCGACTCGCTATGCCCAAAATCTGGAGACAGCCTGGATGGATATTTCAGTTACTGCTGCAAAACCAGGGCGTCGGCGTTATCTGACACTGGTGATGATCTTTATTACCGTTGTTATTTGTTATGTCGACCGTGCCAACCTCGCGGTAGCCTCCGCCCATATTCAGGAAGAGTTTGGTATTACCAAATCAGAAATGGGCTATGTTTTTTCCGCCTTTGCCTGGCTTTATACCCTGTGCCAGATCCCGGGCGGCTGGTTCCTTGACCGCGTGGGATCGCGACTGACCTACTTTATCGCCATTATGGGCTGGTCGGTGGCGACCCTGTTCCAGGGTTTTGCTACCGGTCTGATGTCGCTGATTGGCCTGCGTGCGATCACCGGTATTTTTGAAGCGCCGGCGTTCCCGACCAATAACCGGATGGTGACCAGCTGGTTCCCCGAGCATGAACGTGCCTCGGCGGTCGGTTTTTACACCTCTGGTCAGTTTGTTGGTCTGGCGTTCCTGACCCCGCTGCTGATCTGGATCCAGGAGCTGCTGAGCTGGCACTGGGTGTTTATCGTGACCGGCGGGATCGGCATTATCTGGTCGCTTATCTGGTTTAAAGTCTATCAGCCACCGCGTCTGACCAAAGGCATTACCAAAGCCGAGCTGGACTATATCCGCGACGGCGGCGGTCTGGTGGATGGCGATGCGCCGGTGAAGAAAGAAGAGCGCCAGCCGCTGACCAAAGCCGACTGGAAGCAGGTCTTCCACCGTAAGCTGGTGGGGGTCTATTTAGGGCAGTTCGCGGTTACCTCGACCCTGTGGTTCTTCCTGACCTGGTTCCCGAACTACCTGACCCAGGAAAAGGGCATCACCGCGCTGAAGGCAGGCTTTATGACCACCGTGCCTTTCCTTGCGGCTTTCTTTGGCGTGCTGCTGTCGGGCTGGGTAGCCGACCGTCTGGTGCGTAAGGGCTACTCGCTGGGCGTGGCGCGTAAAACGCCGATTATCTGCGGGCTGCTGATCTCAACCTGCATTATGGGCGCGAACTATACCAACGACCCGATGTGGATCATGGGCCTGATGGCGCTGGCGTTCTTCGGTAACGGCTTCGCATCGATCACCTGGTCTCTGGTGTCGTCTCTGGCCCCGATGCGTCTTATCGGTCTGACTGGCGGGGTATTCAACTTTGTCGGCGGCCTGGGTGGCATTACCGTACCGCTGGTGGTGGGCTATCTGGCGCAGGATTACGGTTTCGGTCCGGCGCTGATCTATATCTCCGTTGTTGCCTTCTTAGGCGCGCTCTCCTACATCCTGCTGGTGGGCGATGTTAAACGGGTAGGCTAACGTCCTGCCTTGCGTTACCCTGAGGCGATTACAGCGCCTCAGGGTCTCCTAATGAAGCAACTCACCTTCGCTCCCCGTCATCATCAGCTTACCAACACCAACGTATGGACACCGGACAGCCATTGGCTGGCCTTTGACGTCCGCCCGTCCGGCGCCTCATTTACCGGCAGAACTATCGAGCGGGTGAATGTCGACAGCGGTGAGGTCGAGGTGCTTTATACCGCACCTGAAGGTGCCCACGTTGGGGTTGTGACGGTCAGCCCTCAGGCCGAGGCCTACGCCTTTATCCACGGCCCGGAAAACCCGGATGCCGACTGGCACTATGATTTCCACCATCGCCGGGGCGTCGTGACCTGCGAAGGGCAGACTCGTAATCTGGATGCGATGGATATCACCGCGCCCTTTACGCCAGGCGCGCTGCGCGGCGGCAGTCATGTGCACGTTTTTAGTCCCGACGGGGAATATGTCAGCTTTACCTACAACGACCACGTCCTGCACGAGCGCGATCCGGCGCTGGATTTACGCAACGTTGGCGTTGCCGTGCCTTACGGTCCGGTCAGCCCGCAGAGCACTCATCCGCGTGAATATGCCGGGAGTCACTGGTGTGTCCTGGTCAGCCGGACCACCCCAACCCCGACGCCAGGCAGCGATGGGATCAATCGCGCCTATGAAGAGGGCTGGGTAGGCAATCACCGTCTGGCCTTTATCGGCGATACGCTGTCGGAAAAGGGCGAGAAGGTGCCCGAGTTGTTTATTGTCGATCTGCCCCGCGATGAGCAGGGCTGGAAGCGGGCCGGGACCGCGCCGCTTGAAGGCACGGAAAGTACCCTGCCTGCACCGCCTGCGGGCGTGGTACAGCGGCGGCTGACCTTTACCCATCATCAACCCTGGCCGGGACTGGCGACCACGCCGCGTCACTGGGTGCGCGCTAACCCGCAGGCGACGGAAATTGCGTTTCTGATGCGCGATAGTGCGGGCGTGGTGCAGCTGTGGTTGATTGCCGCCGACGGTGGCGAGCCGCGCCAGCTGACCCGCACCGCCACCGGTATCCAGTCGGTGTTTAACTGGCACCCTTCAGGCCGGGCACTGGGCTTTGTGCTGGATAACCGCATTGCCTGCTGCGATGCGCAGAGCGGCGAGATTCGTTTTCTGACGGTCGATCATGCAAACCCGCCGTCGGCGGATGCGGTGGTCTTTTCGCCGGACGGAACCCGTATTGCCTGGATGGAAGAGGTGGACGGTTTCCGCCAGCTGTGGCAGGCGGAAACAGGAGAGTAATCAGGGCATCGGGGCCGGTGGGATGGCGGCGTTTACCGCCTGGGTTTCCATTTCGCTCTTCTCAACCCGCGATTTGACCGAGCTGTCCGTGCGGTAGAAATCCCAGGGCAGCAGCAGGGTGTCGAGAAGGGCCGTAAAGGGGAAATCCAGCACCACCAGTGATTTGGTGCCCCAGCCATTTTCATCATCCGACATCATCTCGGCGCTGGCACGGGTGCCGGGCCAGGTGCCTTCCTTGCCGCCGGTGTGCGACATCACGCTTGAGCAGCCGCACAGAAGAATCATCCCACTGAATACCATCGTCTTAAAAAGAACGTTTATCATCATGATTTAATCATCGCTGTGGGTATCGGTGCGGCTGCTGACTTCTGTCGCCCGTAGCGGCAGTCGCAATTTAACAATTCATGCTGTCCCCCCAGTCTAAGCAATTAAGCAAAAACTGCAAAAAAAAAGTCGAATATCGCCCCTTGAAAGCCCCGGGAGAAGACCCATTTTAGGAAGGTAACCCGATAAAACAGCACGCCTGCGGGGTGTTGAGGGAACATCTGACCTGTCCATTATGGAAGGTTACTCTTTCTCGCTGATTTCAGGAGTCATGTAAATGCGTAACTTTGATCTTTCTCCGCTTTATCGTTCTGCCATTGGTTTCGACCGCCTGTTCAACCTGCTGGAAAACAATCAAAACCAGGGTGGCGGCTACCCTCCTTACAACGTTGAGCTGGTGGATGAAAACCACTATCGCATCGCCATTGCGGTCGCGGGCTTTGCCGAGAGCGAGCTGGACATTACCGCCCAGGATAACCTGCTGGTGGTAAAAGGCTCCCACGTCGCCGAGCAGAAAGAACGTACCTATCTCTACCAGGGTATCGCCGAGCGTAACTTCGAGCGCAAATTCCAGCTGGCGGAAAACATTCACGTTCGCGGCGCAAATCTGGTCAACGGCCTGCTCTATGTCGAGCTGGAGCGCGTGGTGCCGGAAGCCAACAAACCGCGTCGTATCGAAATTAACTAATTCTGTCGGATCTGCCCGCCGTAATGGGGGCTATTTAGCAAACCCTGAAGGTTTGCCGCTAACACTCGCTTCTCAGAAGGAGAAACACTATGCGTAACTACGATTTATCCCCGCTTCTTCGTCAATGGATCGGTTTCGATAAACTGGCCAGCACCCTGCAGGGTGCCGGTGGTGAAAGCCAGACTTTCCCGCCCTACAACATCGAAAAAAGCGACGATAACCACTATCGGATCTCTCTTGCACTGGCCGGTTTTAGCCAGCAGGAGCTCGATATCCAGCGTGAAGGCACGCGCCTGACCGTTAAAGGTACGCCAGCGAAACCGGACACCGAAACCCAGTGGCTGCATCAGGGCCTGGTGACCCAGCCGTTCACCCTGAGCTTTACCCTGGCGGATCATATGGAGGTGGCCGGTGCGACCTTTACCAACGGCCTGCTGCATATTGATATGGTGCGCAACGTGCCGGAGGCGATGGCCCCGCAGCGTATCGCCATTAGCGAACGCCCGGCGCTCAACAGCTAAACGCTGAAGCCTGAAGAAGCCCCGCTACGACGGGGCTTTTTTGTGCGCGATCGCCCATACATCCGCCTTCACCTCTGCCAAAATCCACACGGTTATTCCAGTTATTAACAGGGATGCGGCTATGAGTGATATAGCGTTGACGGTCAGCGTGCTCGCGCTGGTTGCCGTTGTCGGTTTGTGGATCGGCAATATCAAAATACGCGGTGTCGGCTTCGGGATCGGCGGCGTGTTATTTGGCGGTATTATCGTGGGCCATTTTGCCGACCAGGCAGGGATCGCATTAAGCAGCACGATGCTGCATTTTATCCAGGAATTTGGTCTGATCCTCTTCGTCTACACCATCGGGATTCAGGTCGGACCGGGGTTCTTCGCCTCGCTGCGCGTATCGGGCCTGCGGCTTAACCTGTTCGCCATTCTGATCGTGGTCCTCGGCGGGCTTATCACCACTCTGCTACACAAAATCTTTGCCATCCCGCTGCCGGTGGTGCTGGGGATTTTCTCCGGGGCCGTCACTAACACGCCCGCGCTGGGCGCGGGACAGCAGATTCTGCGCGATCTGGGCGTGCCTTTCGAGACGGTGGATCAGATGGGGATGAGCTACGCGATGGCCTATCCCTTTGGTATCTGCGGCATCCTGCTGACGATGTGGCTGCTGCGGCTTATTTTCCGCGTCAACGTTGATAGCGAGGCGGAGCAGTTTGATGCCAACAGCGGCAACGGCCAGGCGCATCTGCAGACCATCAACCTGCGGGTAGAAAACCCTAACCTGAACGACCTGGCGATCCAGGACGTCCCGGTGCTCAACAGCGATAAAATTATTTGCTCCCGGCTCAAGCGCGACGACATGCTGATGGTTCCGGCCCCCATGACTCTCCTCAAGCAAGGCGACCTGCTGCACCTGGTCGGGCAGCCGGACGATTTGCACAATGCGCAACTGGTGATCGGTAAAGAGGTGGAGACCTCCCTGTCGACGCGGGGCACCGATCTGCACGTCGAGCGGGTGGTGGTCACCAATGAAAAGGTGCTGGGCAAGAAAATCCGCGATCTCAACTTTAAGCAGCGCTATGACGTGGTGATTTCGCGCCTGAACCGTGCGGGCGTTGAGCTGGTGGCCAGCAGCCATGCCAGCCTGCAGTTTGGCGATATCCTTAACCTGGTCGGGCGGCAGGCCTCCATTGATGCGGTAGCCGCCGAAGTCGGCAACGCGCAGCAAAAGCTTCAGCAGGTGCAGATGCTGCCGGTGTTTATCGGCATTGGTCTGGGCGTTCTGCTCGGCTCGGTGCCTCTGTTTATTCCAGGGTTTCCGGTGGCGCTGAAGCTGGGTCTGGCGGGCGGGCCGCTGATTATGGCCCTGATCCTGGGCCGTATTGGCAGCATCGGCAAGCTCTACTGGTTTATGCCGCCCAGCGCTAACCTTGCCCTGCGCGAGCTGGGCATCGTGCTATTTCTGTCGGTGGTGGGGCTTAAATCGGGCGGTGATTTCGTGCAGACCCTGACCCAGGGCGACGGCGTGAGCTGGATTGGCTACGGGATCCTGATCACCGCCATTCCACTGCTGACCGTCGGCGTGCTGGCCCGACTGCTGGTGGGGATGAACTATCTGACCCTCTGCGGGATGCTGGCCGGGTCGATGACCGATCCGCCCGCGCTGGCCTTTGCCAACGGCCTGCACGGCACCAGCGGCGCGGCGGCGCTCTCTTACGCCACGGTCTACCCGCTGGTGATGTTCCTGCGCATTATTACTCCGCAGCTGCTGACGGTGCTGTTCTGGGGGTTGAGCTAGTCTTGCAATCGTAGAGTGCCATTACCGATAATGGCACCCTCATGCAGACTATCCCAGGAGAAAAGATGAAACTGTCCCGCCTCGGCGAAGCGCCGGATTACCGTTTTTCTCTGGCTAATGAACGTACTTTTCTGGCATGGATCCGCACCGCGCTGGGTTTTCTGGCCGCGGGCGTCGGTCTTGATCAGCTGGCGCCTGACTTTGCCACGCCGCTGGTTCGTGAAGTGCTGGCGCTGTTGCTCTGCCTCTTTTCCGGTGGGCTGGCGATTTACGGCTATCTGCGCTGGTTGCGTAATGAAAAAGCCATGCGTCTGAAAGACGATTTACCCTACACGCCCGGCCTGCTCATTATCGGTCTGCTACTGCTGGCGGTGTCACTGGTGGTGATGGTGCTGGTGTTCTATGCCGGATAGCCGTAAGGCCCGACGCTTGACGGACCCCGGCCTGCAGCCGGAACGCACGTCGCTTGCCTGGCTGCGCACCCTGCTGGGCTACGGTGCACTGATCGCGCTGGCCATCAAACATAACTGGCAACAGTCAGGGACTCCATTCTGGATTTCGCTCGCGGTTCTGGCGTTGGCGGCGATGATTCTGTGGCGCTATACCCGCAGCCGTACGAGGATGGATATCGCCAATAGTGATTTTTTACTGCCCTCGTCGGTGCGCGATAAATTTTTGATTGCCCTGGCTGTTCTGTCTCTGTCGCTACTTTTTGCCGTCAACCATCTTAGGGTGCTTCTGCTCCTGTTTACCGGTTAACGGCTTTTTGCCAGATACTGCGCCATTTCGATTTCCGGTACCATGCCGCCGCCGGTGGCCCAGACCAGATGCGTGGCGTTGTGCAGCTGCGCCGCCGTCAGCTCCTGCATTTGCTGATAGCCTGCGTCGGTCGTGGTGTACAGCGGTCCGGCCATGCCCGCCAGCGCCGACGGCTCCAGCTGAATGTGCTCTTCCTGCGCCAGCCAGCCGAGCATGTCGTACAGGCTCTGGTCATCGAGGGTATAAACGCCGTCCAGCAGTCGTGCCATCGCCCGACCGACAAAACCGGATGCGCGGCCCACCGCCAGACCGTCGGCGGCGGTCAGGTTATCAATCCCTAAATCCTGCACCGCAATACCGTCATGTCGCCCGGTATACAGGCCCAGCAGCATGCAGGGCGAGTGGGTCGGTTCAGCAAACAGGCAGCGTACATGATCGCCGAAGGCCAGCTTGAGGCCGAAAGCAACCCCGCCCGGTCCGCCGCCGACGCCGCAGGGCAGATAGACAAACAGCGGGTGATCGGCGTCCACCACGCGCCCCTGTTTTTCCATCTGCGCTTTCAGCCGCTTCCCGGCGGTGGCGTAGCCCAGAAACAGGGTGCGGGAGTTTTCATCGTCAATAAAGAAACAGTTCGGGTCCGCCTCTGCCGCTTTCCGGCCCTGCTCCACCGCCACGCCGTAATCCTGGGCGTACTCCACCACCTCTACGCCGTGCTCGCGCAGCTTCGCCTTTTTCCATTCGCGGGCGTCGGCGGACATATGCACCGTCACCTTAAACCCGAGGCGGGCGCTGATAATGCCGATAGAGAGTCCGAGATTACCGGTCGAGCCGACGGCGATGCTGTAGCCACCGAAAAATGCCCGGAAGTCGGGCGACATCAGCCTGGTGTAGTCATCCTCTGTGGTCAGCCTGCCTGCGGCCAGGGCCAGCTTCTCCGCGTGGGTGAGCACTTCATAAATACCGCCCCGGGCTTTAATCGACCCCGATATCGGCAGGTGACCGTCTTTTTTCAGCAGCAGGCTGCCGGGGATCGGCTGGTTAAATTCGCGCTCCAGCCGCTGCTGCATGGCCGGGATCGCCACCAGGTCTGACTCAATCAGCCCGCCAGAAGCGGCAGTTTCCGGAAACGCCTGTGCCAGCCAGGGGGCAAAACGGGCGAGGCGGGCATGGGCATCCTCTACGTCTTCCTGCGTCAGCCCCACGTAAGGCAGGCCTTCTGCCAGCAAAGTGGTGTAAGGGTTAAACCAGCGGGTTTCTTTCAGGGCGATAAGATCGTTCAGCAGGGGGAAGTTTTTTACTAACGCGTTGATTTCTGATGGAGTCATAGCGCGATCCGGTTCATTTCAGCGGCAGATTCAGGCTGTTCAGTGTAAACAGCCTGTCGCAAAATGTCTCTGCGGGAAGCCGGATTTTATGCCGCCTGAGGATGGCGAGGAAGACGTGACGCCAGCGGCAGCCAGCAGAGCAGGATCAGCAGTCCCATCAGGGTCATCAGCAGGCCAATGCTCGACTGGCCGGTTTGCGGCAGCATCGCTGAGAAGCCTGCCAGCAGGCCGGAGCCGATATTCTGCAGGCCGCCCACCAGCGCCCCGGCGGTACCGGCGAGGAACGGGAACGGCTCCATCGCGCCGCTGGTCGCCAGCGGAAACAGCATGCCTGCGCCGAAGAAGAACAGGGCGGCAGGAACCAGCAGGGTCCAGACGTTCATGATGCCCAGCAGGCCGGGGATTAGCATCATCAGGCCCGCCAGCAGGCAGCTGATCACCGATTGCCACATCAGGGTTGAGACGCGCCGTGACGGGCGTCCGGCGAACCAGGCCCCGAAAAACGCCGCCGGAATGGGCAGAATAAACAGGATACTGACCGTCATACTGCTCAGGCCCAGCACCGAGCCCATCAGCACCCCGGAGCAGGCTTCAAACACGGCAATCCCGGCCAGGCCGCCGATCAGCATCAGCAGATAGCAGTTAAAGTCGCCGTGGCCAAACAGCGTTTTATAGCTGGTGAGAAGCCGGGTGCGCGGGGCATCCTGCGGACGGGTTTCCGGCATCCAGCGGGCCATGCTGAAGGTGACGCCGATGCACAGCACCAGCAGGAAAGCGTAACAGGCGCGCCAGTTCCACACCGTATCGAGCACGCCGCCGATCAGCGGTGCCAGCAGCGGGCTGACCAGAATGCCCATATTCAGCAGGCTGTTCGCGTGGCGCAGTTGAGTACCCTGATATAAATCTCGCGGCAGCGTGCGGGCCATAACGCCGCCCACGCCGGTCCCCATCCCCTGCAGGGCGCTGGCGGTAATCAGCATCGTCAGGCTATGGGTGGTAATGGCCAGCAGGGTTGCCAGCATAAACACCGTCATTCCGAAGAGGATCACCGGGCGGCGTCCCAGTCGGTCGGCCAGCGGGCCGTACACCAGCTGGGACAGACCATAGGTCAGCAAATAGGCCGCCATCACGTGCTGAATTTCACCCTCGCGGACGTGAAAGTCTGCCGCCATGCCGTTCATCGCCGGGATCCAGATGGTTTGCGCCATCTGGCCGACGGCCACCAGCAGTACCAGCATTAACAGCAGCGAGAAATTCTTATGTCTTTTCATGATTTGCCGGTACGTCTTCAGGATGCGTTGAAGGATAAATTTCTGGTCAATTGCGAAAAAGCCAGAGGAATCTACCATGTAAAGAAGACATGGCAATGTTATGTGGCGTGAAAGGCGGGCTGTGGGAGGCAGGTTTTCTAAACAAGGCCCGGCAACAATTGTTGCCAGCGCGTAATGGCTTAATGTGATCGCCAGCGCATTTCTTCGCGATCGGACACAAACTGGTTGTCTGCGGTGAAAAGCTGTGTTTGTATAAATCCGGTTACTAACACAACAAAACAGGCCCCTAATGCACGCTACCCGTTCCGCACTGACCCTACTAAAAACCGCGCACAATGCCGCGGTGGTCGTCGTGCGTGTGGTGGTCGTCGTCGGCAATGCGCCGTAGGGTCCGGAACAACACGATTCCAAACCCCGCCGGCGCAAACCGGCGGGGTTTCTTGTTTTAGCCCCCCGGAAAGTCGGCCCAGAATAAAAAAGGACTGGAGCATGGCAAGTTCGGGCACAATCTCACAACCCACGCGCTATACCGGCGCAGAGTTAATCGTTCGCTTACTGGAACGGCAGGGCATCACCCAGGTTAGCGGTATTCCGGGCGGCACGGTACTGCCGCTGTATGACGCCTTAAGTCAGAGCCAGCAAATTCGTCATATCCTTGCCCGCCATGAGCAGGGCGCCGGGTTTATTGCCCAGGGGATGGCGCGCACCGACGGCAAACCGGCGGTCTGTATCGCCTGTAGCGGCCCGGGTGCGACCAATCTGGTGACGGCGATTGCCGATGCGCGTCTCGACTCTATCCCGCTGGTGTGCATCACCGGCCAGGTGCCCGCATCGATGATCGGTACCGATGCCTTCCAGGAAGTGGACACCTACGGCATCGCCATCCCGGTGACCAAACATAACTATCTGGTCCGCGATATCAGCGAGCTGCCGCAGGTGATCGTTGACGCCTTCCGCATTGCCCAGTCCGGCCGTCCCGGCCCGGTGTGGATCGATATTCCCAAAGATGTACAGAACGCAGAGATTGAGCTGAGTGAGCTGCCTGCGCCGGGCGAAAAAACGCCCGCCCCGGCATGCGACCCGCAGTCCGTTGCGGCGGCGGCGGCGATGATTAACGCCGCTAAACGCCCGGTGCTCTACCTGGGCGGCGGGGTGATCAATGCCGCCGAGCCGGTCCGCCAGCTGGCGGAAAAAGCCCACCTGCCCACCACCATGACCCTGATGGCCCTAGGCGTCCTGCCGAAGCGGCATCCGCTGTCGCTGGGCATGCTGGGGATGCACGGGGCGCGCAGCACTAACTTTATCCTCCAGGAAGCCGATTTGCTGGTGGTGCTGGGCGCGCGTTTTGATGACCGGGCGATTGGCAAAACCGCTGAATTCTGCCCGAATGCCAAAATTATCCATGTGGATATCGACCGCGCCGAGCTGGGTAAAATCAAACAGCCGCATATCGCCATTCAGGCGGATGTTGCCGACGTGCTGGCGGCTTTAACCCCGCAGCTGGATGCGAATCCGCGTGAGGAGTGGCACCAGCTGGTGGCCGATCTGCAGCGTGAATTCCCCGGCGCGATCCCCGAGGAAGCCGACCCGCTCAGCCACTACGGGCTGATTAACGCGGTAGCCGCCTGCGTCGATGACGAGGCGATTATCACCACCGACGTGGGTCAGCATCAGATGTGGACCGCTCAGGCCTATCCGCTGAACCGTCCGCGCCAGTGGCTGACCTCCGGCGGTCTGGGCACCATGGGCTTCGGCTTACCGGCGGCGATAGGTGCGGCGCTGGCGAACCCGCAGCGCAAGGTGCTGTGCTTCTCCGGTGACGGCAGCCTGATGATGAATATCCAGGAGATGGCGACGGCGTCCGAGCATAATCTCGATGTAAAAATCATCCTGATGAACAACGAAGCGCTGGGGCTGGTGCATCAGCAGCAAAGTCTGTTCTACTCCCAGGGCGTCTTCTCCGCCAGCTGGGCGGGAAGCCGCATTAACTTTATGCAGATTGCCGCCGGGTTTGGCCTGCACGCCTGCGATCTGAACGCTGCGGAGGATCCGCATGCGGCCCTGCAGGAGGCGATTTCGCGTCCGGGCCCTGCGCTGATCCACGTGCGCATCGACCCGCAGGAAAAAGTGTATCCGATGGTGCCGCCGGGCGCGGCCAATACTGAAATGGTGGGGGAATAAGCCATGCAACTACCGACTCATGACAACGTTATTCTGGAACTCACCGTGCGCAACCACCCGGGCGTAATGACCCACGTGTGCGGCCTGTTCGCCCGCCGCGCCTTTAACGTTGAGGGCATTCTCTGTCTGCCGCTGCAGAACACCGACCAGAGCCGTATCTGGTTACTGGTTAATAACGACCAGCGTCTGGAGCAGATGATCAGCCAGATCGACAAGCTGGAAGACGTGGTCCAGGTGATCCGTCACCAGACCGATCCTGGCGTCTTTAACAAGCTGGGGCTGTTTTTCGAATAATTGATCGGAGCGCGTCTTCCGCCTCTCGACAAGGCCCGGTTTACCATTATGATGGACGGCCTGAACGGTGGCGGGAGCGCACATGATTTGGTTAATACTGGCAACGCTGGTGGTGGTCTTTGCGATAGGATTTCGGGTGTTAACGTCGGGTTCACGGCGGGCTATTCGTCGTCTGAGTGAACGTCTGGGCGTCACGCCCATGCCGGTAGAATCGATGATCGATCAGATGGGGAAAGCCTCAGGCCACGAGTTTATTCGCTACCTTGAACGCCCTGACGAGGCGCATCTGCTGAATGCTGCGCAGGTCCTGCTGATCTGGCAGGTAGGGATTGTTGATGGCAGCGAGCAGAATCTGCAGTACTGGCACCGGTTGCTCAGCAAAGCCCGACTCTCGGCACCCTTAACCGATGGTCATATTCGGCAGGCCTTTGGTTTTTTGCGCGAGCTGGAGCCGGATATCCAGGAGTTAAACGCTTTTCAGCAGCGCTATAACACGCTTTTTATGCCTGAAGAGGGCGTTTACTGGCTGCACTGAGAAATAGCCACATTACCCTTTATAGTTGCCAAAATGTTAAGCATGTCACAATGGGAATGATACACTTCGCGACCGTACTGCAAGTTAATCACGCCAGGTGACAAATATGACGACCAATCCTCCTCCCGCTTTTGCGCAGGCACCCACCCGACCTAACTGGTCTGCGGTATTTGCCGTTGCGTTCTGCGTCGCCTGCCTGATCACCGTGGAGTTTCTGCCCGTCAGCCTGCTGACGCCGATGGCGCAGGATTTGGGCATTTCCGAAGGGCTGGCCGGGCAGTCGGTGACCGTTACCGCCTTTGTGGCCATGTTTGCCAGCCTGTTTATCACCACCGCGATCCGGACGACCGATCGCCGCTATGTGGTGATTATTTTTTCCATTCTGCTGACCCTCTCCTGTCTGCTGGTCTCCTTTGCCAACAGTTTTGCGCTGCTGCTGGTCGGTCGCGCTTTTCTGGGACTTGCTCTCGGTGGATTCTGGGCGATGTCCGCCTCGCTGACCATGCGTCTGGTGCCGGCCCGCTCGGTGCCAAAAGCGCTGTCGGTGATTTTTGGTGCGGTTTCGATTGCGCTGGTGATCGCGGCCCCGTTAGGCAGCTTCCTCGGCGGCATTATCGGCTGGCGACACGTCTTTAACGGTGCGGCGGTGATGGGCGTGCTCTGTATTTTCTGGGTCTGGCGGGCGCTGCCCTCGATGCCTGGCGAAGCGGCCCATCAGCAGCAAAATATGCTGGGGCTGCTGAAGCGCCCGGGCGTGCTGGCGGGGATGATCGCCATTTTTATGTCCTTTGCCGGGCAGTTCGCCTTCTTCACCTATATTCGCCCCATCTTTATGACCCTGGCGAACTTCAGCGTGGATGGCCTGACCCTGGTCCTGCTGAGCTTTGGTATCGCCAGCTTTATCGGCACCTCTCTGTCGGCGATGGTGATGCGTTACTCCGTCCAGGCGGCGCTGGCCTGCGCCCCGTTGGTTCTGGCGATCAGCGCCCTGGTGCTGGCGCTGTGGGGGCAGGATAAAATTGTCGCCTCGGCGATTGCGGTGATCTGGGGGCTGTCATTTGCCCTGGTGCCGGTGGGCTGGTCCACGTGGATCACCCGAACTCTGGCCGATCAGGCGGAAAAAGCCGGGTCTATTCAGGTGGCGGTGATCCAGCTGGCGAACACCTGTGGCGCGGCGGTGGGCGGCTATGCGCTCGACAACCTTGGCCTGCTGTCGCCTCTGGTGCTCTCCGGCATCCTGATGCTGCTGACCGCGATGCTGGTCACCTTCAAAGTCCGCGTGAAATAACCCTCTCTTTATCTGCGCGTGCGCTCGTCGCACGCGCCCCTTCGTGCAAAAGCCAGATCCCGACCAGCGGTATTGTGGCGTATGTCCCTACTACATAAGGGGAATATTCCGGGAAGATAATCAGGCGTAAGGTGAAACGCGTTTTCATTTATCCCGAAAAGGAGCCTGCCATGCCCGCCAGCAACCCGTTTACCGCCAAATGGAGCCGGGGAGGTAACCTGCTGTGTCACGGTCACTGGACCATTACCTGGCAGGGCGAGACGCTGACCTTACCGGAATCCCGGCGGGAGAAGGATATGGGAACCTGGGGGATCTATTCGATTATCGACCCGGAAGATGAAACCTTTGCCCAGGGTCTGGAAGAGGATGAGTGGATCATTGATAACGTCGACTGGGTGACCGATTTCTTCTTCGATCACGGTATTGCGCTGGAGAGTGAAAACTACCGCGCGTTTTACCGCGCGGTGAACCGGGACGACTGGCGCTGCACCAGCTGTGCCGGCTGTATGTAAACTCAGACGCGGGTTTTATTGCGCCGTGAATCCATGGCGATCAGCACCACCGAGGAGAGGATACATAGCGTGCCCAGCCAGTCCGGCAGGGTAAAGCTCACGCCCAGCAGCAGTACCGACAACAGTGCGCTGCTCAGCGGCTCGGTACAGCTCAGAATACTGGCCTTCGGGCCACCAATCATTTGTGCGCCCTGCAGGTACAGGCTGAACGTCAGCGCGGTACCGATCACCACCAGGTAGAAGAAGGCCAGCAGCACGTCGCCGCGTATCGCAATCCCCGCGCCCTGACCGGCAAAAAACGGCAGCAGCATAATCCCGGCAAAGGCCATACTCCAGCCCACCACCGGCAATGTCCCGTAGCGGGCAATCAGCGTGGAGGGATACGTGGTATAGAACGCAGCGGCAAAGGCGGAGGCGATCCCCCAGAACAGCGCCGCCGGTGATATAGACAGGGAAGTCGGGTTACCGTGGGTGACCAGCAGGAAGGTGCCGAGCAGCGACGTCAGAATGGCGGTAAATACCAGTGCGCCGGGGCGCTTTTTCAGCCGCAGAGCGAACCAGGCAACGATAATCGTCGGCGACAGAAACTGCAGCACCGTGGCGGTGGCGGCGTTGGATTTTTCGATGGTCACCAGGAAGGTGAGCTGTACGGTCAGGGCACCAAACAGGGAGAAGACCAGCAGGCTAATCGCATCTTTTCGGTTACGCAGGATCGCGAAAATCTTGTCGCCGTGAATCAGCGAGAGGGTCAGCAGAATAAAGCCCGAGAACAGCAGGCGGATCATGGTCAGGAACGAGGCACCGACCTGGCTTTTTTCCATAATAAACTGCGCACAGACGCCGGAGCTGCCCCACAGTACGGCGGCGATCAGAACGTACAGCATCCCTTTCTTGCTGGAACCCATTTTTTCCCCACAGATGTTTATCTTCTCTTTTATCGCGACGCATCATAGCACAGGGAAAGCCCAGGAAAGGCGGCTGCATACAGGTAGGATGAGGGGAAACCGCAGGCTATCGCGTGCGGTGGGTAATAAAACATTCGCTTTGAAACAGCAGGTAATCGAGATCCTTGAGCAGGCTGCGCAGGGCGCTAAAGTAGCTCGACCCGTTGTCGTGACGGCGCAGGCACTCATCGATTTTATTGCGAATATACTGGAAAGCGTGTTCATCCGGGCGAGCATGACAGACGTTTTCAAGAAAGCTCATAATACTGCCGGTTTCAATAAAGCCGTAGGGCTTAACGCGTTCAAGCAGGTCGCCCCGGCTCAGTGAAATTTGACTAAGAATATCTTCGACCGAGGGTCGATGACGAAACCTGCCTGCCGATATCATTCTATCCTCCTGAGTGTACTGTTGCACTGACGGTAGCACATCTATTTATGAGGATAATCAGTTAATTACATTAAATGATTTCTATTTAAAGGGTGTTTTAACTCTCTGCTGAATTATTAAAAAAGCCCTTTCACTGCAACAACAACCGTTCAACTTTTTTGTAAAAAAAGGTCCTGAATGGGTGCCGGGCGCGGCATTATCGCCTTGCCCGGAAGACCATCCCTGCGCTGGCCACCGTGAAGAGCGCGATAATCCACGCCATCGTCCAGGGCGTGCCGTCACTCATCAGCGCCAGCAGCAGAGAAGAGACGATCCCGCTGCCGTACTGCAGGGAGCCGATCAGCGCCGAGGCCGATCCGGCGATGGTCGGCACCTCATCCAGCGCGGCCGCGGTGGAGGTCGCGGCGATAATGCCGTTCATCGAGAAGTAGATAAACACCGTCACCACGATAGCGATAACACCCCCGACCTGAAATTTTACCGCTGCTGCCAGGCTTAGCGCCGCCACAGCCGCGATCAGGGTGGCGTATTTCAGCAGATGCTCCAGAGCATAGCGCTGCACCAGGCGGCGATTGACCACGCTCATCCCCATCACCCCGACAATATTCAGGGCGAACAGCCAGCCGTAGTGCTGAGGGTCGACGCCGTAGTAGCGGATATAGACGAACGGGGATCCGGCAATAAAGGCGTAGGCGGCGACGTAGTAGCACGTCAGACTCAGGGTGTAACGCATAAAGAGCCGGTTGCTGAGCAGCAGACGATAGTTATGGAAGGCACCGCGCAGTGATGCTTTGACGCGTCGTTCCTGCGGCAGCGTTTCCGGCAGCCACAGCAGTGAGAAAAACATCAGCACGCCGATCCCGGCCAGCAGCCAGAAGATAAGGTGCCAGCTGCCGAACCGGACAATCTGCCCGCCAATCAGCGGCCCGGCAATCGGGGCTATCGCCATCACAATCGTCAGAGTAGAGAGCATCTGTGCCGCCCGCGTGCGGCCGAACAGATCCCGGATCATCGCTCTGGCCAACATCGGTCCGGTACAGGCGCCCAGCGCCTGAAAGACGCGCCAGAAGACAATCTCGTTAATGGTGGTGGACCCGGCGCAGCCTACGGAGCCAATCACAAACAGCACCATGCCGATAAACAGCGGCGTCCGTCGTCCCAGATGATCGCTAATCGGACCCCAGATCAGCTGGGCGATAGCAAAGCCGATTAAAAAACCGGTGATGGTCAGCTCCACGTCGCCCTGCAATTCTGTCGCCATCACCGGCATCGCCGGCAGATAAATATCCGTCGACAGCGAGGTAAAGGCCATCAGGGCGCTGAGAATGGCAATAAAAAGCGGGCCGATAGCATCCGCACGGTTAGGGTTAGGCATAATATCCTGGCTGATTAAGAAGGGGAGACGGCAGGGAGTCGAGGCCTTATTTTACCCATCGGGCATCAGGAGAGTATCCAGGCAAAACAGATTGTGGTTATGAGCTGTAGTCATAAATAGAGGTAAAGCGATCCGGCTATTCGCCGATATAATCGTATACGGGAATGAGGGTCAGAGGTTGTGTAGGTTATTTAACCAGGGAAAAGTATATGAAAAGAGGTTATTCGCTGTCCGTTGCTCTGCTCTTCTTGCTCTTTGTTAACCGGGCCTGGGCTGAAGAGGGTGGGACTGCGCCGAATATCATCGAGCAGTCTGATGGCATCATCTGCCATGCGGGGAGCAATGAAGCGGAAGTCGTGTTTGATATAGGCTTTATCGTCACCTGTTTTTATCCTGATAGCGACCTGCTCACGACGTATAAAAAATATCGTGAAGAGTATAAAGAAGACCGCATCCTTAAGCTGTTGAAAGAAGAGATCAGTCCGGGTAAGAATGCACGCGTGGAGATCGCCGCCGATTTTGTTTATACGTATACATGGGCGTCGGAACATGAGCTGGAGGTTGAGATTTTCCAGCCTGGCGGCATCACAACGTTAGAGTTTCAGCAAAAAATGTCCGGTACCACGGTGAAAAACATCTCATCCCCGGACTAACCGGAGCCTGAGATCGTGAAAATAAACATCGCCGTGGGCGGTCTGCTGGCGCTGGCCTCGCTGCCGGGCATGGCCGTACCGCCGGAAACCGATGCAGAGCACCCTGATAATGAACGGTGTGCATGGGTGCTCGATACGCTGGTCTCCACCAGTAGCCTGCCGTTGCTTGTCACATCCGGCATCGACCCGAGTAGCGTCAGGGCTGATATTGACCGGCGCGAAGGGCAGCGACTTATCGCCCAGGTCTCTTTTCCCGTGACGCCCGATCCGGAAACGCCGGGTGCGGGACAGCTCGGCTGGGTGCAGTACGATCCCGACAGCGGCGTACTGGACGATATCACGACCGATCCGAAAAAACCGGAGGCGCTCGATTTTGACCGCCGCTATGTCCAACTCTATGCGGGCTGTCTCGAGCAGAAACCCATGTACAGCGTTATCGGCAAGGGGCGGCTGACGTTCTATCAGAACCCGGAATTAACCAATCCCGTTCCCGGCGTCTTTATCCTTCCCGATGAGCCGGTTCGCTGGCTGGTGGCAAAAGAGAGTGCCGCCCGCGTTCGTTATCAGAGTCGCGACGGACGCATTTACCTGGGCTGGGTGCCGTCATCCCGGCTGAAGGTGATTGATTTTAACCGACAGAAATAACGACGTGACGCGCAATATAATGATAAAAAAATGCCGCTACGGGGTAGCGGCATTTTACGGGCTATTTCACATATCTAAGCCCTGAAACGTTCAGCAGAAAATCAGAAACGGTAGCCAATATTCACGTTGAAACCGTTTATTGCCACGTTGTCATTATATTTTACCTGGGTGCCTTCATATCCGGCACTGACTGACAGGTATTCTGTTGGATTAATAATGACCCCCGCACCATAAGCAAATGAGGTCTTACTTTCGCTGGAACTCTCTGAATACTGCGTGCTCCAGGTTGTTGAGTCTTTCAATTTTGTGTGCGCCAGTCCGGCAAGCGCATAAAGACTGATATAGTCATTAATGCGATAACCCGGGCCCGCCATCAGTGAATAATATTTGACATCGACTTTTCCATTATATTCAGTAGTCATGCCACCATCGTTCGACTCTGAATACGTATCATCGCCTTGCATATAGCTGAATGAGCCGATAACGCTAAGCGGGGAATCCCACTCATAGCGATACTGAACATTAATCCCGCGGATATCCTTAAAATCCTCCACTTTACTCTGCGCATAACCCATTGATACGGTATGGTTATCGGCCAGTGCGTAAGTGCTTGCTAACAGGCCTGTACACAGTAACGCGGCTGCGGTGATTTTAAATTTCATCATTTTCTTGTTCCCTTTTTAATATATAAATTTCCTGCGACTCTACGCAGGGTTTTACTACCTTTATCTAAACCAGGAATCGCTGGTGCGCTTCCTGGTTATTTGGCCGAGGATGACATGACGATGGTCTTAAAAAACATTATTCAGACCCCCTCACAGCCAACTCTATAGCGCTTCCAGACTGGGATTAGTACGCTACTTTATTTCTTCTGGCCCTGACGCATTCAGCAGTCCCAGGCCCTGTTTAAATTTCGTGGTCTTAAGCTGGAAGGACTTTGCGACACCGTGTTCATCAACGGGAATACGCAAAATAGTGACATCAGTAGTCGCACTGCCCGCCAGCCCTTCAATCAGGCCGCCCACATTCGGGATCCAGCCATACTGGCTTCTGCTGGCATCGGCATAGATATAGAGCATGACCCGATCACCCTGTGCATCCCAGGTATTGTCATTTGGCTGACCATATTTCTGCTCAATCTGCTGGCGAGTGGTCTGCCCGGCCACGATAACCTTCGCCAGATCTGAATCGGTCAGGCTGCTGACAAAGCTGAAGTCAGTGGTGACCCGGAATCTGAGCACGGTGTGTTTCACCGCAACGTTGTTCTCCACCAGAACGCTCAGCACCGTAGTATCTTTTGTAAAACCGGCGCTCCAGGTGCGATACCAGTTCATTACCGTCCGGCCCTCGGGAAGAGGCTCCACAATGGGTTTATCTTCGTAGATGCTACGTAGCTCGGCCACCGTGGTTTTACCATCAATAATTGAGCGATCGATTTCAGCCAACTCTTTACCCGCCAGCGGTCCGGCGCTGGGGAATAACGAACAGCCGGAAAGGGTCAAGGCTATGAGCAGAAGACAATATTTTAGATGTTTCACAGTAATCCTTTTTGTGGGAACGTGTAATGAAAGGTTTGATCCCTTCCCCTGATGTAGACATGAGCTGGAAGAAGTGTTGCGATATTGGGCGAAGCCATTTAGATATATCAAAATCGACTCAACGTATATTAAATTTATACATAAGCCAAATGGCGGCACCAACACAACCGCCAATTATGCTACCTATCTTAAATCCATCTGCCCATTCTAATTCAGGAATGGACTTATCAGTTAAAATCCATTCTGAGGATATAAATATTAATGAAAATGAGATGCCACAGATAATTACAAGTATAATTAAGTGGTTTAGTGAAACTTTCATTATTGATTCACCTTATTTTTTTCTTGTGTTTTTGTGTCATTTGCGCTTCCGTTACTCTTGTTTTTAATAATATTGCTATTTACTTTGGAACCACTATATTCTAATGTGCCAGAGCCTGCAGCGCTGCCAATAATACCAGGGACTGGGCTGAATTTTGTGCCTTCTGTTATGAAGTCAGAATATCTTGCTTTATCACTGTATTCGTAAGCTTTTTTACTCGCAGGCATCCCAAAATGATTCTTAATTTCGGCCGCTTCCATTCTTCCCGTAATAGTTGATCCTAGCCCGTAACCTATCATGGTTCCAAAACCAGCTCCAACCATGGCAGCTTCGGAGTTTTGCCCTGTAACATTGCTTGTAAAATAAGCGCCGCCAACATTAAGCCCCATGTTAGTCTGGAGTGATTTTCCTGTTCCGCCCCAACCTGTAACACCTGAAGTGAAGAAGTTTAAATAATCAAATTTATCGCCTGTGTTTCCATTAAATATCTGAACACCAGCATTAGCGCTCATGCTTAAACCAGAGCCCATTAATTTAGCGCCAGTTGATATATTGGAGCTTAGTAGAGAACGCCCACCTGCTAATAATCCAAAAAAATTTTCAGGTTCTGCAACAAACGCTCCAAACCGATCCCAGTTGTCTGATTTACTCATACCATATTCGAGATCTTTGTAATTTTCATACAGAACAGCATTTCTGACATCGTCATTGTCTAAAGAGCCATATAGCCATGTCGGTCTTTCTGCAGCCGAAACGCCGCCATCAAGTTTTAACTTTTCATATCCAGCAGTACAACTGAGTGAATTGCTATCACAATCTGCTTTGTATTTATCTGAGTTTGTTTTATTTAATTTAGCGTAATGGTCTATAACTGGTTGACAGTCAGTTCCTGCAGCGTTGCATTTTGTAATTGCTTTATCAAATTCTCTTGCTTCATCAAAGCTAAGATAGTTATTCTCCGCCGTCGTCTTCCCTGCCTGCGCCGCATACACCGCGCTTCCCGTACTGTCCCCGACCAGGCCACCGGCCAGCCCGGAGGACAGGGTGGCCAGAGCGCTCAGGGTCTGTTTCTGAGTTTCGGTCAGGTCAGCGATGGGGGTATCACCGTACAGCTGGTCTTTCAGTATCCCCGCCGTTATCTCGCCGAGTGCCGCGCCGGTCGCGCCTGCGGCAGCGTTCTGCCCCTGAGCCGCCGCCAGCGCTGCCCCGACAATGGCGTGCGCAATCGCTTTGGCTTCGGTGTTATTGTCGATACCCATTTTATGACCGATGACCTCGGCCAGATAGGGCGCTGCCCCGTTAGCAATCGCCGCAGCGATATCGCCGCCAGCCAGACCCTGGACCGCAGCGGTGGCGGCCTGGATACCCTGCTGAACTGCGCCGCCGGTGCCGAGTTTGGTGTCGTTAAAGGCTTTGTCGTAGAAGTTCTGATAGACCTGCTTGTTGAGCGCCTTCTCATCCGGCTCTTTGCCCGGATTGGCCTTTATCCAGTCGGCACGCGCCTTGTCCCGGTCTTCCTGGCTGATATTGCCCATCTTCTCTTTGGCATCTGTCGCTGCGGCGATAGCACCCTGGGTCCGCACAATATCCGATACCTGGGTGCTTAACTCCCCAATCAGCTGCGCCTGCTGAATACGCTTCTGCTCTTTCTCTTTGTCGAATATCTGGTTGATGCTGCCGTTGGCGTTCTCTGCGTCGCGGCTGAGGTTCGCTACGTCCTGAGTTTGTTTATCCTGATCGCGGACAACCAGTGCGCCATCGCTGACGGCGGCTTTGGTGGTGCCGCTGTCGTGGCCGTCTTTGTTGACGCCCGCCAGCATGGTGTTGGCCATATTCCCGGCGAACTGACCGGCGATGCTGCCCCCGGTACTCAGGCCGATACTCTGATGCTCGACCTTATAGTCGGCCTGGTTGTGGATATCGCTGAAGCCGAGAGTGCCGGTATCGAGTTTATTCTTGTCTGCCGTGGCGGTGGAGCCGATGACCGCGCCGTCGAGCTGGGTGTGTTCGCCGACGGTGACGTCGAAGCCGCCTTTGCCGGCGAAGATACCGGTCTGCTCAACCACGCTGTCGTAGTTGCTGTGCATCTTGTCGCGGCTGAGGTTGACGCTGGCGTTAACGGCCATGGAGCCAAAGGTAAAGCTGCCCCCGACGCTGGCGTTCTGCTGTTTCGAGTCGTAGCGGTCGCTGTCCTGCTCGCTGGTCATCGTCAGGTTGCGGCCGACGTCGGCTTTGACCGTCTCGCCGCTGACCTGCGCGCCCGTCAGGGTGGTGTCGCGGCCGCTGACCAGGTTCACCGTCTGCCCGGCGTTCAGCAAGGTTTCGGTATGGGTGGTGCCGTTGCCGCTTTCGTGGCCTTTACCCTTGTTAAGGCTGGCGGAGATGCTGATACCCGTCTGGGAGCCGCCGAAGCCGATACCCACCCCGATGCTGCCGCCGCTGCTCTTGTTGCTGCCGGTCAGCAGGGAGGTGTTCTGAGCCGAGACAAGGTAGATATCGCGGTTAGCGACCAGGTTGAGGTCTTTCCCGGCCTGCACGGTGGTGCCCTGCAGGAGGATATCGCCGTCGGTACCTTTCGCGCCGCTGCCGTTAGCGGTGATGCTGACATTATCCCCGGCGGTCAGACTCCCGCCGCGGGCGGTGACCTGCTCGCTGTGCTGGGTGGACGTCGAGGACTGGCTGCCGTAAGAAAGGCTGACGCCAATGGCGTTGTCCGATGCACCCGGCGTCCCGTACTGCTCGGCAGCAAGCCAGGCCGCTTGTCCGGCCTGCACCCCTGAGAGGGCCGCTTTGGTCTGCTGCAGCGCGGCGATCCGGCTGTCCTGAGTCTCCTGCGCCTGGTTGACGGTCTCTACGGCGGTATTGAGCGCGCTGCCGACGGCGCCGGAGAGGGCGAGGGTAAAGCCGCTCTTCTTCTGCTCGACCTTATGGGTCTGCTCGCTGCTGTCGCTGGCGGCGGTGATGGCGACGTTCTTGCCCTCCAGGCTCATATCCTTCGCGGCGATCAGCTCGGCGCTGTGGGCGGAGAGGTCGTTACCCGCTTCAAGGCTGAGACTGCCCGCGCTGCTGCCGACGGTGCTGATGGCATGGCTGGTACTTTTGCCGTCGTCGGTGGTTTTGATGCTCTGGCTGCCGATGGAGAAGCCGATCCCGCCGGTGCCCATCAGGCCGGATTTGCTCTCTTTGCGCAGATGGTTTTCCTGGCGCTGCTCTTCCGCCGTGTCGAGGGTCAGGTTGTTGCCCGCCGCCAGGCGGACGTCTTTCTCGCCCGCCACGTTGCTGCCGCGTACCGTCATGTCGTTTCCGGCCAGCAGCGTCACGCTGTCGCCGGTAATGTTACTGGCCGTTGCCTGGGTGGCTTCAATCTCGTCGTGGGTCTCCAGCGAACTGCCGGAGAGGAAGCCCTTGCTGGTCTGTTTGCTGTGTTCGGTCAGGTGGTACGCTGACTCCCCGGCGACAATATTGATATTGTTCCCGGCTGCCGCGCTCAGGGCATCGGCGGCATTCACCGAGGCCGCCCGGGCGTTAAGATCGTTGCCCGCCGAAAGCTTCACGCTGCCGCTGCCGGAGATCTCGCTCCCGACTTCGCTGCGCTGGGCCAGGTCGCGGTAGTTATCGCTTCCCCAGTCGCCATGTTCGCTGTGGGTGGTGGTGATTGTGCCGAGGTTTATATTGTTCCCGGCCGCCAGCAGAGTGGTGCTCTCTTTGCCGTTATTCCCCACCAGGGTGGCGTCGAGGTTGATATCGTTCACGCCCTGCAACACCAGCTTGCCGCCGTCGTTCTGGACGTAAATCCCGGCGGTGCGATCCAGGCTGCGGTTGCTCTCATCCCCGCTAAGGGTGCTGGTACTGTTCAGGTTGCGCCCGGCGGTGACCTGCAGGGCATCGTCCGCCAGCAGGGTGCCACCGACGTTATTGAAATCGGTAAGCGCGGCGATATCGATGGTGCCGCCGCGGATCAGACCGCTGTTATTGACGTTGTTTGCCGAAATGGCGGCAATCTCGCGCCCGGCAATGGTGCCGCCGTTGTTGAGGTCGCCTGCGGTCTGCAATGCCACGCGGTTGCCCGCCAGCAGGGAGCCGTTGCCGTTCACGTCGCCCTCTTTCACCCGCACATAGACCTGCGGAACCACCACGCGCTGGCTGCTGCCGTCCGGGAGCTGCACGGTCTGCTCGACCATCCACACCATATCCGAGGTCAGCAGAGCCATCTGATCCGCGCTGAGCGCCACGCCGAGGGTGAGGTTGTGCTCGCGTGAGAAGGCGATCCCCGCATCCATCAGGGCTTTGTACTGGGCGTTATCATCGTCGAAGCCGCTGAGATAGCGCTGGCCGGTCAGGTTCGCGACCTGGCTGCGGATCAGCTGCTGCTCATAGAAACCGTCGCCGAGGCGTTTCAGGACTCTGTCCCCGTTGGGTGACAGGGCGTTCTGCATATAGTCGGAGCCGAGCCAGGTGCGCTCATTGGTAAAGCGCGGATCGGTCTCCACCAGGTAGTGGCTGGTCGATTCGGCGTGCACGGTGTAGAGGCTACCGGAGGGAACGGAGGTGTCCCCGACGCCGGTGCGCACTACTTCACCGGTGCTGTTTTTCGCGCTCTCCCAGGTCTGGCCGGCAGGTAACGCGACCGGGCGATCGCTGCCGCCCTCGGCAGGGTTATTGCCTTCCCATGCCGTCGTGCTGAGGGAGATGGTCTGGGTTACCGGCGAGGGCCGATAGCTCCCGGTATCTCTCCCCTGCGAGGTTTTGGTGCCGCCGACCTTGCGTTTCTTTTTCCTGGCGTACCAGCGGGTCTGGCTGCCAACGTCGGTGATGATTTTTATCCCGTCAGTGGGGTCGTTATTGAGCAGGCGAATCACGCCACCCAGCACCTTCGCCGCGATAACCTGGCTGTCGAGGTTATTCATCCGGTCGCTGTTAATGGTGAGGTTGCCGCCGGAGAGAATTTTTCCCGGCTCGCTCTCTATCACGCGAGTTTCCTGGACGGTGCGGGTGTAGTTATATTCGTAGAATTCGTCGTCGCTGCTGCCGTCCGGCATTCTGGCGGAGTGTACGCCGTACTTGTTCTTCCTGCTGGTATCGACGTCGCTCCAGTCGTAGCGCTGGGTTCTGCCGCTCAGCACCGCTTCATGGCGATTGCTGGTCTCCGTCACCACCACCTGCGTGACCAGATGGTTGTTGAGGTTATGGATGGTATCCATATCAAGGCGCATATCGCCGCCCGACTCCAGGGTGGCGCCGCGGTTGGTCAACACGGCGCCGATCCCGGTTGCGTTCAGATTGGTGTCGAGATCGCCGCCGATAGCCATTGCGCCAGCGCTGTAGATCAGGCCATTGCCGGTGTTGTTCAGTGTTCCGGTGCCGATATCCAGCCGGTCGCGGGCGGCGAGGGTGGCGGCCACGCCGTTCTCTGCGCCGTTATCCAGGGTATTCGCCTTGATGGCGAGATGGTCGCCGTAAATACGTCCGCTGCCCAGGTTGGAAAGGGTGCCGGTTTCAATATGGGTCAGGGAGCCATCGATCAGGCCGCGGTTGGTCAGGGAATCGCGCAGGGTAAGGTGCGTTTCATCTCCACCCAGCTCGGCTTTCTGGCCGTTGGTGGCGCTGGCGGCCTGTACGGTCAGTTTTTTACCCGCCAGCAGTTTGCCCTGGTTGTCGAGACTGCCGCCGCTGGTCAGGGTCAGATCGCCATTGGCCAGAACCTGACTCTGGTTGGTAAAGCCCTGTTGCAGGCTAAGCATCAGGTCGCCTTCGGAGAGGATTTTGCCGTCGCCGCTGACGGCATCAGCCGTGACGTCCATTCTCTGCCCGGCCACAAGGTTGCCCTCGCGGTTTGCGATGCTGCGGGCGTTAAGGTTGACGTTTTTGCCGCTCAGGGTGCCGCCGTCGTTCAGCAGGCTGCCGGTGCTGCGCGCCTCCAGTGTGCCGGTGGCATCCACTCTGGCCTGGCGCAGGTCCAGATCGCCGTCACCGGCATCGAGGGAAGTATTGCCTGTTGCCGTCCGGCTACCGCTGGCATCGATCCCTTTACCTTTGGCGGTCAGGGTGCCGCCTGCGATATTTTGTCCCTGCAGGGTCAGACGGCCGTCGCTGGAGAGGCTGACGTCGCCGTGCTCGCCCGCGCGCCCGTTTTTATCGATACCGGCGGCAAGGGTGCTTTGTGCAGTTGCGGTGATACGGCTTCCGCGCAGGGTCAGGTTGTCGGCGGTGGCGAGGGTACCGCTATGCTCGATTTCGCCCCGGCTGCTGACGTCTGCGCTGCCGCCGGAGTAGAGTTTGCCGCTATTGCTGACGCTGCCTGCGGCGAGCTGCATATCGCCCGTGCTGTTGATGTTGCCGCTGTTCTCAATCCTGCCGTCGGCGGTGACCACCACCGTTCCGGCCTGGGCACCGATATTCCCGGCGTTACGCACGCCAACGCCCGCTTCGGTTCCGGTCAGGCGGATTTTGCCTGCGTACATCCCGCCAAGGCTGGCGACATCCACCGCCAGCTGAGGACGGGTCTCGGCATCACCGGCTTTGGCGACGACGTTTTCATGCGCGGCATCGACGGTGTTGGCTCCGGCGGTGACCTTCAGGTCGTTGGCCCAGAGTCCGGCATTCACTTTGACCGAACGGGCAATAATGTCGGTGTAATCCTGGCGGGAGGTATCCATCCCCTTGCCCTGAATCACGATCTCGCCCCTGCTGACGTCATAGCCGGTCAGGTTGCCGTTATTCATCTGCGCCTGGCCGGTGGTCAGGGTCGCGCGGTTGGCGTTGATAAAGCCGCAGCCGTCGCAGGTAATGCCCGACGGGTTGGCGATCACCACCTGGGCTTTTTTACCGGCCACCTCGACATAGCCATTAAGGCGGCTCGGGTCCCGGGAGTTGACTTCATTGAGGATGATTTTCGCTTCGCCCTTCGTCAGCCACGGGTTGGCGGCCACCATCCCGCCGATCTGGGTCGGGGTATTATTGCGGCTGTTATTGAGGATCACGCCTTTGTTATCGACGTCGAACTGGCTGTAGACGTTGCGGGAGACCCCGCCCTGGCTCGGCGACTGGATATTGACCTGCGTCGTACCGTTGGCGCTGTTGATAATGGTCGGCTGCTGCGAGCCCGGCGCGCTTTTATCGGCGACAACATTGGCCGCTGCCGGTTGCACCGCGCCCAGCGCCAGCAACAGGCCAAAGGCGAGGGCGTTCAGGCGAGTCACGCACTGACGCTGCACGCTTGCGGCCCCGGAAGACGGGCAGGCTACCGCACGACAGCTCCGGGTGATTTCTGCCACCACCACCAGCATACCGCGTACTTTGTTGAACACGATACGATACAGATTTTTGTTCATCCTTAAATCCCAATAATATCCGGAAACCCGTTATTCCGTGAGGTGACGACTCAGTAGCTCCAGTTCAGGCTAAAGCCCAGGGTGTAAGAGCTGGTTTTAAAGCCGTCAGGTCTCGAGAAGGGCACGCCGGCAAAAAGGTCGTACCCGGTATTGAAAGCATTGCCGCGCAGGCCGGCGACGCCGCCCGCCAGATGTTTACCGATCAGCATGCCGGAGCTGCTGGTGCCGCCGACTTCGCCGTAATCCGCACCCAGATAGAACTCCTGCTGCGGCAGCGGCGTGCGCCAGGCGAGATCGTTGCGCACGTACCAGCCGCGGCTGGCGCTGAGGTTGCGCTCGCCGTCAAAGCCGCGCACCGTCCAGCGTCCGCCGATGGAGAACTCATCCTGCGGCGTCAGGGCCATCGAGCTGATTTGCCGCTGATACTGCACGTTGTAGCGCAACGACTCCCCGGCCAGCTCGAAGGGCACATCCAGACCGGCGCTGAGGGTGACGATTTTGCTTTTCGCCGTGGCATCGCCGCTATACTCCTCCGGGGCCGGGATAGCCCCGAACCAGCGGGTGCCGCGCTGATAGCTGATGCCTGCATCCAGCGTGCTCTGGCCGATATAGTGGCGATGGGCGAGCCCCAGCCGCCAGGCGGAGGTTTTACGGTGCTGCACGTCAACTTCGGTATCTTCGATATAGTTGCGTGATTCGCTGGTCAGTACGTCCCAGCTGACGGAGGTTTTCTGCGTGCCGCTGCGGTGCAGGACCCGGCTCAGCTGAAGGTTGAGATTCTTGCGTTTGCCTTTGTAGAGATAATCCTGGTTCAGGCCCGCCACCGTCTGGCGATAGTCGTAATCGCTGGCCGTGGCACCGAACATCCAGTAGCCGAAGGGCACGGAGTAGTGGGCGGTGATGTTTTTACTGCCCTTGTCGCTGCCGGTTTTCAGGCTGCGGGTCCCGGAGATATAAAAGAGATCGCTGAGTGAGAAGGGATTATCCAGCGACAGGGTTGCGCCGCCCTGATAACGCCCGGTGGCGACGGATCCCGCGTCATCCAGCGAGGCCCCCAGACGCCACATTTTTTGCTGCTGCCACTGCACCAGGATATCGCTCTCGCCGGGCTGCTCGCCGGGGACCACTTCCATATTGGCCTGCACCGTCGGCAGACGCTGCAGATTCTCCAGCCCCTGCTCAATGTCCCGCAGATCCAGCAGATTGCCCTCGTGGGCCGGAAACGCGGTATAGAGCGTCAGCCAGCGGTCGCTGTCGGCGGTGTGTTTCACCTCGCGGACATAGCCGGGCAGGATCACCAGCGACAGCGTGCCACGGGTCAGATCCTGATTCGGGGCCAGCACGCGGGAGGTTATATAGCCGTGGTCAATCAGACGGTTTTGCAGGGTGCTCATCAGCAGGTTAATGCCTTTTCCACCAAGACAATTGCCTTCACCCTGACGGGCAAGACGCTGTAGCGGAAGCCAGTGCGGCAGGGCTTCCTGACCGCTCAGTTCGACCTTATCGATCTGGAAACAGGGCGTTTCTTTCTCAAAGGTGATCCGGCCAAAAGAGGATGCGGGCGGGGAAAGACGCACGTCCGGCGTCGGCGGCGTCAGGGTCTCTTCAAGGGCTCTCTGGCGCTGCTGCTGGGACTGAAGGGTCCGGTCGATCATCTCTTTTTCGCCCGCCGGACGCTCAGGCGGCAGGACAGGCGCTGCGGACAGGGAAGCGGAATGTATCAGCGTGACTAATGTAAGCGCTGAAAAAATGAACGGCGTTGTGCCTCGGGTCGTCCCTGTCTGTGTGTTGCGTATCATCCCTGCTACGTCTCTTAGTTTGTGATTGGGTGCTTAAGAAGTAATCAGGCGCGATGATAGGAAAACTGTGAAGATGTGTAAATAAGTGTGAGGTCGGGTAGGGGCGTTTTCCGATTATTCTCAATGAACAGTTAAAAAAATTGCATCTATTGGGCGAAGGGAGCGGTGCTGGGGTGCGGTATCTCGGGTGGTGAGCCTGTTCGTAATGGCGCTGAGTGCATGGTTAAAATTGTCAGAAACATCAGAAAGTAAAGTTATTACAGGCAGGTGAGGATCTTTCCTCGAGTGTTTCACTCGGGTGGATTCACGTACTGAACGCGGTCGTTTTTGCCATAGCTGGCAGTTGTTCGGTAAAACCGAACAACTCGATGTTTATCAGGCTATGCAGCCAGAATAGAGACTTTTTCTGCCGACCTGGCCCGGCCACCATTACGCAAGTCTGGTTCAGCTTTGAGTATCTTCCGACGTTTCATTGTGAACCTGTAAGAAAGCCTTACAGGTTGCGTTGCGGGGCCGATGCTAAGCAGTTGTTAGCGCGCTTACCGGCTCCAGCACAATACGGCCTGCCATCACCTTCACTGTAATACTTGTCCCGGTATCAAACCCTGCTTCGCGCAGCCACTTCCCGGAAAGCTGTAGTTTCGGCGTACTTTTATCCCGGCCCTGCGGGCGGTATCCCACAATTACGCTGCGTTCGGTTTCTGCAATCGGGGCGTCTGAGATAGAATGCGGATTAGCCATAATCAACTCCTTGATCGTTGGTGTGGTTAGACGCTCCGGTCGTGGGCCAACACTGCTGGAGCGTTGTTAGTACAGGATGCCTTTAGGTGGCCTCCTATATATCAGGGATAGTTAAATAGGTGGCCTCATGTCAACAATATCGCGCGAAAAAAAACCAAAAGGTGGAGGCCAGTCTCCGCAGTTCAAAATGCGTATTGATCCAGCATTAAAGGAACAGCTTGATGCTGTTGCGGCGGAAGAAGGTGTTAGCCTCGCCAGCTGGTTGAAGGAACTGGCGAGGGAGGCGCTGCGTAGCAGGGGTATTAGTCCGAACGGGTAGTACATTTCTTACTAATTATTTTCTAAATAATATAATAAATGAGGTGTTTTCATGAAAGTATTAAGCTTGGTAAACATGAAAGGCGGTGTTGCTAAGACGACGTTGGCGGTAAATCTCGCGGATGTATTAAATAGAAGAGAAGGTAAAAGAGTATTACTTATCGATATAGACCCTCAATTTAATGCAACTCAATGTATAATGAATGGCAATAGTTATAAAGAGTATCTCTCAAATAAAGGTTACACTGTTCTTGATGTTTTTAATGATACTCCACTTAGTGTTGTTAGTTCTGTTAATGGGACAACTACCATTCCTCCAAAAAAAATAGAGGAAATAATTCCCTATAATATTAGGAATGGATTTGATCTTCTTCCGGGAGCTTTAGAGTTGCATCGTTTAGAGATGGGGTCTGGACAAGGGAAAGAGATGCGTCTCCGAAACTACATAAATCATTTGCGTACTAATGATTTATTCGACTGGGTAATTATTGACACTCCGCCAACCCCATCGGCATGGATGTCAGCTGCCTTAATTGCATCTGATTACTATTTAACACCAGTTCGTCCGGAACCCCTTTCAGCTACAGGCATTGATTTGCTTAGAGTTGTTGTAAATGGTATTACTTCCAATTACGGATTAAATTTGTCATGCTTGGGTGTTGTTCTCACGATGGCTGAAGAAAATACGATAGTATTTTCTGATGCTGTTGATTTTATTGATAATAATACATATTGGAAAGGCAAGAGAATATCTAAGTCATTGCCTAAAAGAACAGCCATTGCAAGAGGGCAAGGAAACCAATCTTTTATTTTAGATTTGGATGATCATGACTTAAACATATCTATGTCTAGAATTACAAAAGAAGTTATAGAAAGGGCGGAGGCATAATAAATGTTAAAGAGAAATGAAATCATTAGGGTTAAAAAACTTCTTGAAGAGCTATCATGGATTATGTCGGAGTATTCTGCGGCCGATCTTAAGAAGGTCTATAATTTATTAGACTCATCTTTGGTTGATACTAAAGAGATATCAAGTTCTATAGGTTACTCCCCTAAAAATCCTAATAAACATTTTTTGACTGGTGCTTTGCCGACCCTTTTCCTCGATCAAGAGTTGTTTGGAAGTAATGACGAAATTGCTATTTTTTCTGAGGAAATTCTTGGCGTTAAGATACCTAGGCATTATAAGAAATCCAAATATGAGATCATCGGGCATGTAGTTTGTGAAGCTAGTTTTTTAGATGATGTTGGATTGAAAAAATTGGTTATGGCCTTAGAGAAAATTGTATCAGATGAAGGGCGTAAGAAATCAATTTATAATAAAAAAAATAACTCAACTACATTTAGTTGGAATGAAGTCATTCAATCTTTGAATGAGGATTTATGATGCGTGCGATTGCTTTGGATTATTCAGATTTAATGAGATTCATAAGTGAATATAAAATACCTTATTCTGAATCTGATGTTATGTTTAGTAACCTAGTAAAAAAAATGCATAAAAGGTATTACGCGTTTTTATCGTTACATCATGAACTCATTAATGGTAATAATTTTTTACCAACAATTCCTAGTGAAGTTGACGTTATATTTAAATCTAGAATGAATGAAGTGTTGTCAGAGTTAGGGACTGTTTTCTTTATTGCTATTCATGGGTGTTATAAAGCGGCGCGCTTATTAATGAGAAGTTGTATTGAAAATTTTTCGAAAGCAATTGGAAGTTTGATTGATATTAATGTTGTTAATGAAACAAGTGTATATCGAGTGATAGAAATTGCTTTGTCACATAATGTTTTTTTAAAGCAGGCAATAAGTGAAAAGAATTTTATAAGTGAAAAGTATGCCATTCTATGTGCTGATGTGCATACTGCATCTGTGATTAATATGCAACAGATTGATTGTATTGGAAATTTCCCGATATCAAATAATCAACAATTCTCATTGATAGGTGAGCTCTATATTAAGCTTATTAATGTTATCTCCTCCGTAATATTAAAGATTGCTCCAGATGTTTATCATAAAGCCCATCACACTCATAAGGATTTGATTTCTTTGCTTCTTTCGATGGAAGATAAGAGAATCATTCATAAAATTGAGCGATGAATCTTTATTCATTATGTGGATATGATTTTTTTTGGATAATATAAGACGATTGCGATTGATTTTTTGCAGGTGTAAATACTTCTGCTAAATATTTTTAAATAATTCATTAGGAGGTTTTATGATTGAGCGAGATATTATGGAGTCCCTGTTTATCCAGCAAAGGCTGCAGGTTCTTCATATTGGTAAACATCATGGCGAATTTGGAGATGCATACCTTTACGCTTGGGAGTCTGGTGTATATCCGGTGATGAGCGATACAGATGGAAGTGTGCCTCGCAGGCCGCATGAACTTTATGCTGATTTTTTTGTCACCTCTCAATACAAGGTTTCATTTCTGTTAAAACGACTTGATGATGCTTGGCATAAGAAGGAAGATCTTACCTTTTATGGCCTAGAAGATGAGCTGGGCGTAAGGAGTTTTAGTTCTGATGGTTGGGATAGAAGTGACCTTATTCATATTTGCAGATATCTGTATTTAGATGGGTGTTTTGATAAAAACTTTTGGGATACATTGCTTGAGAATGGGAAGTGTCCAAGTGAAGCTTTGAGTCTGGCCTCAGATCTTGATAGGGAATTGTCTATTGATTTTTGAGGACTGCTTTAGTTTTTTAGAAATGGAGAGTTATCTGGGGTCGAGAATGAAGTGAGCTACATAAGTTCTAGATAACTCTCATTCTACTTTTGTATTATCGACAAGGTACTATCACGGTTAAAACTGGAAGTTTATGTAAGTATTATAATGGCGGTCGAATTAAGCAGTGCGACTCTTCGGTTTGAACAAAAGTCATGCGTTATATCCCGTTTTTGGGCTTAACGGAAAATTTGCTTGTTGGTTGTTTGATAAGACGGTTGTCTGTAATCCAATCACAGATGGATTTTTCTAAGAATATTTAGCTGTGAAAAAATGGAGATCACAGGAGTCGCATAAGAACATTAATATCATGATAATAAAAGGATTATTTAATATGGATAATTAAGTAACCCCCATAAGCACCCCCAAATGCTTTTGCTTGCTCCTTTTTGTATAAAAAGCAGTCAACGAATGGCTCGTGGATCTTGCGGATTTTACTCCATTTTTGATGCGGTAAACAGGCTCACTTATCGCTTCAAAATGAATAGAGGGCACGCTCTTCTCGAGCTAACATCCCTGGATAGTGCTTCGCCACGATATCATTCATTTTCTCCACCAGATCCAAGCGTTTGAAAATTACATGCGCGGTACCTTTTTGAAAATAGCGGATACCAAAAAGCTCATCCTCGTAACTCTGTTGACGAGGGTTATCTCGGATATACTCCATTAACCGCACAGAGATATCCCCACGATTGTCAGGAACGGGCTTACCATCCAACAGATACAACATTCGCTCCAAATCAACTAACTGGTCCCGCCGCCAGCCCCAACTTAAGCTAAACCCCCAACGGTTATGCGTGACCAGATTGTTAACAATGATTTTTTTGCCGAACATACAGGGACTGTTTGTTTTATATTCCCATGATAGTCCCCTGAAAATATTGATAACACCGCGCTCAAATACATCCTGTTTATTCAGATGTAGCTGTTCAAAAGTGCTGAGGATATTGTCTTCATTGATAGCTGGTAGGTCGCCCTCTTCCAAATTTTTATACCACTGCTCGCGAGCTTCAGCATCCATGAGAGCCAGCATTCCAGATTTCATCATCAGATCACGCCAAATACTGCGATCGATATTTTGGGTAATCAACTTTATAGCTTTGTCTGGCACTTCCATTAACCAGCAGTCATAGCGGCTTCCTTGTCTCATCGCCCACTCGCCAGCAGTCCCCCCACCAATTGAAGAAGTGAGTGAAGAAATTTCACTAAGCTGATAGATCAGCTGTTCTATCTGTTTCAGAGCGCTATCACGGCCAGCAACGATTCGCGCTACGCTGGTCGAGCAAATCACCTCGCTCTGTTCAACTATGACTTCAGGTTCAGTTTGCATCATCGTAATCCTTACATAAAAGCAAACACGCCTACCAAATCAGTTAGACGTATTATGCAACAGATAAAAAGGGGATAAAGCTCAGGAAAGATAGTGTGGAAAGCGTTTCGCAAAACCTAGATGGCTAATAGCTTTATTGCCTATCGAATGCGAACTTGCCCTCAAAAAAACAAAATCTGCCAATCTGGGTGGACAGGTAATCAGCATGCCAGCAGTAATCCGGATAGGCTCATGTCTGCTTTTCGCCCTGGATAACTGAGGTGATGGTCTGGTAACCCAGACGGGTCATCAGGCCGGTGGCTCGACGGGCACGGAGAATATCGATAGCCGTGATGAAGGGAGATTGTTCCTGGCAGGAGAACCCCCGGCGATCGATGCGAACCAGGTCGAACTTTTCCACCGTGAAATTCAACGCATCAGCCAGAGAGATACCGGCATCAATATGTTCGTGGATCACCGCCTCATCACTGAACTCGGTATCGTTAAGCGCCAATCCGTAATGCTGTTTCAGCAGATACGTGAGCATGAATTGCCAGACAATAACGGGTGATGGGCAAGCGTAAGCCGCCTGTTTCGGAGTGACAGGTAAGATTTGCATGTGGGTTATCTCGTTGTTAGTCAGATGAAAAAAGGGAAAGTGATAGAGATAAAAAACGAAGATTTATGCCGTTGATGAAGGCGTAGGATAAATGGAGAGATACACATAGCCGTGTGATCCCAGGCTATCGGCTTCACAGGTTAGTCCATTGCGGTAAAGCGTGACGCAGTGCTGATAGCGGGGATTGAGTTCACCAGAAAGCAGCATCAGTTCCAGGTGGTTGATGAACTGCGGGAAAGTGTTATCTACATCTCGTAGCTGCGCGTCGCTGAAGGTCCCGCTGATATCGGCACGGTCGGCCAGAAAATGCAGCCGGTCGCCTTCTTGTACCAAGCGGGCACCAAACTGCGGAGTGACGTTGCGTTTAAGTCCCCAGGCTGGGGTAGTGATTGATGGCATCGTGCCTCCCCCTATAACAAGCCGTGCTCAGCAAACGAATACACCGTCATGCCACCGACAATACAGTGATCCAGCATCCTGACCTCAACCAGTGCCAGTGCATCTTTAATCTTGCCGGTGATTTGTCGGTCGGCAACACTGGGCTCAGCGTGGCCGGAGGGATGGCAATGACTTCGGTACTGTTGATACTGCCGGTGAACAACGTTTCGTGGGCTAACAATCGATGCTGATTGTCCAGCCAGAGCACCATAAAGACTTCTCGCTCCAATCTAGCCATCCGCAACCGCAACCAATCGCTGACAGTACCAAGTGACGTGAGTGAGATCCCCGGTTCACGCAGATGTGTCTCCAGCAAGAACAGAGCGCGTTTGATAGTACGCTGCGAACTTAACGGCAGTTCAGTGACTGCCGGGGATAAGGTTAAATTCATGAGGTTATTCCCGTTGTTTTCAGTTATTCATATGCATGATGGCATTGCATTCAGGACTCATTGAGCAGCAATGCGAGAGATTGCTGAAATAGGTCATTTCGGCCCCTAAAATCAAAAAGCCCCGTCGCGATCAGCGACAGGGCTCGAAGTGAGTAACAAACTGATAGCGGTAATCAATCAGCTAAAGGTGATCAACAAGACGCTTGAGTGGTGATAGCCGGCTATTGCCTGATTTGATATCGCATGATGTGGTCTTGGCATCAACCAATGCCTTCCCCAGAGCTGGGGCCAGCAATTTCACCGGGTATTGGAAGCTGTAAGCCAGAGGGACATGATCGAAGCTGCTGTCGTTGTAGTAGAAGTGTAAAACAAAGGTCCCTGTCTTACGCTCCTGCATGGCAGAAACTGCCAGTGACAGGTTAGCCGTCAACAGGCTGTCCATCAGCGTATCGGGATGATCAATACTGATGTCCATTTGATGAGCCCCAGCGGGGTAATACTGCAGAGTCATTCCCGTTGCCCCCTCAGCCTTATCGCCATAGATATCTTTCAGGTAATACAGGATGCCAAGACGTGCTTCGCCAGTATTGCAGGTGAGTCTGAATTTCTCCGTAATATCCCCTTTCCTGCCGGTGATGATAAATTCATCAACTCCATCCATAATACGGTCATGCTCAACCTGTACGTTGTCAGCCACCACATTCCGGTATTCTACCGGCTTGGGATCATACGCCGCTGCGCATACGGCCTGGCTCAACAGAGCGCTGACCAACAGGGTAAACATCATTATCATTTTTTTCATGTTCATCATCTCCTTGATAAAAATCACTTATTCCGAATCCGTTAGCGTGACGTAAATATTACCGCCTGAACGCACTTCTATCGTCAGCGGCTCTTTTGAGCCGGTATTCAACAAAGCCTGAGCCTGATAAAAACGGCCTGCCACCTCCTCTTTAATATCTGTGATACGGATACAGTGCTCCTCTATGCCCTGACGCTGCAGGATTTTAGTGACCACCGGGCAAGCACTTTGCGCAAGCCGTTCGGTACCTGATTGCGTTTTAAAATGATTACCGGCCACGGCTGACAATACGGTACAAATCAGCCATACCTGTAACAAGCGCCAGGGCTTCCCCTGACGCTCGTCACGTTGACGGAGATAAACCATCGGAAGCAAGAACCATCCCATTGAAGGGGGTGTGATCTCCTGCTTCATCAGGTTAAGTCGGTCGAGCAGCACCCAAATAAGCGAGAGCACCATATACAAACCAAGAGCAATCTCTTTAGGAAAGAAAATGGCGAAGGGTATCCAGATAACCGGAAGGCCAATGGATAAACACCAGGCATAGGTGTCTTGCTTAAGAAACGGATAAGGTTTCAACATAGAGAAATATTCCTTTATTAATAAGTAATTAGAAAACGGTGGGATTAAACGACCTCCCCAGCGAGGGGATCGTATCGGGATGTAAAGAGGAGGGATAATCGTTAGTGAAGATCAATAAACCGAAACCGATCGCTGAAATCTATCGATATAAACGATCATTAATTGAAGTTCAATAGTCAAAAACTATGACAAATCTATATTCGATCGGCGAAACAGATCAAACACAAGTCAGGTTTCTCGGCATACGTTAAAAGAAGCGATGCCAGAGCAATTTGGCCAAAGAGAGCAATCGAGAGCGCACCTGTTTTAACCACGTTCTTAATGTATGTGACTCCAGCAGGGCTTCCACGCTTGCGTCAAAGATGTCACCTACAACGCGGCTAAAGCCCTCCTGCGCCGTGGTGGTCACCTTCTCTGTCCGATACTCAGGCTCAAGCTGACGGGCAACCGCACTGCTGGCTTTGTCGGGTAAAACGGTGATGAGGGTTTCGACCCATCGAGGTATGTTAAAACCTTCAGAGGCAGAAACCGCCAAAACAGGATGAACTGGAGAAAATACGGCATCCACCTGAGCCACTTTTTCCTGCAGGTTATCTTGTTGATGTAAAGACGGTTGGTGATTGACGACATCCCATTCCCGACAAGGCTCAATTTTATCTGCCTGGTTCAGGACGAAGATAAACCGGGCCGGATCGGCACCGTGCGACACCAATTGCCTATAACAACGAATATCGTCATTCCAGGCTCGGTCGTCGGCTTTGAGTACCCAGACAATCAGGTCCAGTTTGTTCAGCCAATGTCGGTACAGGCGTGCATACACCGGGTCGAATGCCGGAGATTCGCCAATACCCGGAAAATCCACGATGAACAAGGCATGTGACGCAAGGGAAAAAGGATAGCGCTGTACCTGACGGGTACATGCCTGCACCGCACTGACTGGCGCGGGTGGCGAGGTAAACAGGGCATTGCAGAGGCTGGATTTTCCGGCCCCGCTTTTGCCCATCATACCGATGGTCGGCGCGTAGTTAATACATTGGCGTAATCGTTCAAGGACAGTTTGGGCAAGCGGGCCGGGAAGAAGGGAAATGTGCTGTTTAAGGGTGTGTAAGGCGCGTTCGGTATTGTCGGGCACGGAGACCTCCATAAGATAGCCACAACACGACAGCAACCGCTGTTGTCGTGTTCGCTAAAATGATATCGGTCTGAATATTTTTACACCTGAACAGGCTCAGCCCATACCTAATCCGAAATACCTTTTCCTCTGGGTAGCGTTCATGGCTTTCAGTTTCACTCTGTTCTTATTGAAGGAGATATCCACACCACGAATAGAGAGAGAATTCATCGGCACGCTACCTGATGGAAATGCTCTTGACGTTGCGCGCACAGGGATAAAGAACGCACCAGCGTTATCTTTGGGAGACAGCTCAGCGATTTTACACAGTCCCCTCTGCGTGTGTTTCTCAACTTTTGCGAGATCCTCATATTTAAAATACTTTATATTTTCAAAGTCATACTTGCCATCTAACCTTTCCCATTCTAATTGGGTGATGTGAAGGATTAAGCATCTGGCTGTAAAGATACCCTGGCAATAATCATCTAAATATGCCTCTTCATGATAATGGCAGGTCACCTCAGTTTTCAGGATGATCGAGAAGTCATTATTATCGAGCGCCTTATCCAGGACTTTTGGTTGTAAAAAGCCTTCAGACATAACTTGTTCAACTATGGCCTTGTCAATCTCCTCCATGAGCATCTTTGTTTTTAGTCGTTGTTCAGCTTTTTTTTGGCGACCGAGGCTGGCGGTCGCGAGGGAGGAAAAAGCGACCCGGCCATTAATATCAATTTGCTTCCCGCCGATAAACTGGGGATACAGTTTGATGACCCCGGATTCACCTTTAGCGATGTCTGCGTTACCTGTACTTTCTCGTTCTCTGCTCACTAAAGCATAAAGGTATTGCGAGGCACTTTTCTTACCATTCGGCTTGATGGATTTTTCTGCAAGAAAGCGCTCCATACCCTCGTCAGAATAGTACATCGTCGCTTTGTATTTGTACCCCATGTTATTCCCCTTATATGACTGAACTTACCGAAATGCCTGCTGGCTAAGTCCTGTTGACTGAAGCTGAACCGAACATTACCTGGCCATCTCAGCCTCATCAATCTCAGACCAAAAACAAAAGATATCAATCAACTTTAACCTACTTTATTCATTCACTATAAATTTAAAGTGACCTATAAATCGAAAAAAATCAGATAAGACAGTCTAGTTTTCAAATGACTCAAGAGACAAAAACACCATAAAAAAGTGACCTACTTTTGTTTTTTATCATTAAAATTAGCGTCATAAATAAAAAACCAGCCCGTCTTACGAAAAAGCGCATTGCGTCCATGATGCCTCACGGAGGAGCATCGCAGGGGGCATTGTGGCGACAATCAGTGAAAAAAAACTGCGCATCTTATCGAGTAGATGACCCGCGGTCACCCGTTCGCGTCTCATCAACGCAGAGTACCTGAACCGCTCACGCCAACTCTCTGAGCAGCGGACTCGGAGCCATAGTCAACCGGGTGAGAAGGGAGTGTTATCGCAGGAATCCCCCTTAACGTAAAGCTAGGGACTGCCCTCTGGAAATGGCGATCACCATGAACACGGGTGGGATGGTTTCTCTACTCTTGTTCAGGCTAACGCCAGAGTAAAATTGAGGGGGTGAGAAACCGAATGTCTATCACCCAGGCCTTATTGCTCCAGGGTTACTTTCCCTCACATCAACCAAAATCCTATCGGATATAATAATATATATTTATATATAAATAATAAGGATTATATAAATCAAATTAATACACAAAATTAATTATATTTATTTTAATAAATATTAACCAATCCCATAAACATGACTTGATATGTCACCTGCAATCCTGATAGCCAATAACTCCGTAGTAATACTATGCGAAACCCTAACCCCAAACCCAGCGTGAGAAGCGAAACTCACCCCCCCCACATTTACCGCCAAGCCGCTCCGCCAGAAATGAATAACGCACAACACAGGTTACACCACAGCCCCACTGACCGTGCTTTCCCATATCCGATAACGCGCTCACTCACGCATCCCGTCATTTTCAAGTGAGCTCGTTATTATCTGTAAAATAACAACCCGAGACAGCGCCATGACAAAAAACATCTCTGAGACCCATAACTTCCATTACCTTTTGCGATTCCGTAGCACGCTGAACAATGCCCTGATAACACACCCGAGAACCTTTGCTGTCCGTGTAGACCTGCGTTTTCCGGATGGCTATTGCGTTGATGACAACAAAGCCATTGAAGCCTTTACACCGGCCATCAGGTCTCGCCTAACCGCCTTGTTTAAACGAAAAAAGAAAAAGACCCCTGGTAAGCAAGTCCATGTATCAGACCTGCATTACATCTGGGTGAGAGAGAACAATCAGTGCGGGGAGAAGATCCACTATCACGCGCTGCTGATGTTTAACCGAGATGCCTTCTGGCGGCTGGGGGAGTATCAGAAAAAAGGGAGCCTGGCAGACCTGATTACTCAGGCATGGTTAAGCGCGCTGAAGCTCAAGGGGGATGAATACCGTGCTCTGGTCTCGTTCCCGGAAAACCCTTGTTATCACCTGTTCAGGGCCAAGCTGGGGGCCACCAATGACTGTCAGGCGGTGTTTCAGCGCATTGATTACATGGCCAAGCACCGAACCAAGCAGTACAGCAACAAGGTACGTACATTGGGATGTTCAGTCTCTGCACAAGGAACTTTCGATGAAGACTAAAAACCGTTGGAAAACACTCTGACGAGATTTCAGGTAATGCAGACGCATCACCATTCTGAAAATTAGGATTATCAGTACTTTTTTACACGGCCTTCCATCCACTGAGGAAGGCTGCAACACAAACTTAAAGACAGTCATTCCTCCTTTAACCAATTGACTTAAAGGAGATTTAATCATGAATACCAACACTCCATCCCTTCTAAATGATCAGCTTGTCGATATGGCGTTTATCACGCAGTTCACTGCCTTAAGTGACAAGTGGTTCTACAAACTGATTCAGCTCGGCGAATTCCCTAAGCCCATCAAACTGGGCCGCAGCTCTCGTTGGCTACAGAGTGAGGTAGAAGCTTGGGTTCGAAAACGTATCTCGGATTCACGTGCTACTTTGTAGTGGCGTAGCAAATTTTGCTACTGCCACATATCTTTCGTCCCGACTGAATCTCGGTTTATCTTTAACGTTAGTTCGCTCAGGTCGATTGCACAAAAGACAAACACTCGCATTGACCTTACAAGAAGCCAGAGCAATAGGAAGCCCTACTTATTTCGCGTAGTGCACAATTAGTGACAAAAGCCATGTAATAACATCATTTTTTAAACTTCTATGTAACAAACCCCCATTAGTTAACACATCTCGATGTTAGTAATACCCTCATCTTGTTGGCTTTGTTTGATAGCCATGGCAAGATTGTTTGATTAAAAAAATTAAATTATCCACGAGTAGGGAGCACACAGTGAACGATAACGCTAAGCTATATATCAACGCCGCCCAACAGGAAACAGCTAGTCTGAGTGACCCGAAGACCTTGCTCGCTAGGGATGTTTATGACCGCCTATACACGCTCATTAGTGAGGCTCAGCTCGAAGCAAGTAAAGTGCTAAAGAATTCAAATCAAGATTTTGACAGCCTACGTGCCCACAATGCAGTGCTAATTGATGGCGCTCGTGGGTCAGGGAAATCAACTGTGCTTGTTAACCTTCCCGCCTACTTAAAACAAAGAGCGAATACATCTTACGAAGCTCAGCAAGGAAGTGATCTCCCTCGTACTGGAGCACAGATGAATAGGGATTTACTTGCGCGGGTTCATATACTAAAACCAGTGGATCCAACCCTACTGGAAGAACACGATGATCTATTCCTACACGTGATTGTGGCAGCGGTGCTAAGCGACAACCAAGTACAACAGGCTAAACATGACGACCCCAATTACCGCTCGATGTTAAGATCACTGGAGGATCTGGCTGGCGGGCTTGAAAGCGTTGATGCACAAAAGGATGAGCGTGGATTAGATAAGTTACGCAGTTTTATTGGCAACCGACAGCTCAATAGTAAGGTACATGCTTTCTTCCGTAGTGTGTTAACACTGCTGGGTAGAGATTTGCTAGTGCTACCCATAGACGATGTAGATACTGCACTCGATAGAGCATATGAAAACCTAGAAATTGTTCGCCGCTATCTAAATACTCCATTGTTGCTACCCATAATTAGTGGTGATCTGAATTTGTACTACGAGGTAATCTGGCGTGAATTTCATGGGAAAATTGTGAAACCCACACCGAGATATAAAGAAGAGCAAGCAAATCAATGGGCAATCCAACTGGCAACAGAATACCAGCGTAAAATTCTACCAGTGCCTAACCGTATGCGCATGCCCGATATTGCGGATTACCTGAGTGATTTTCAGATTGAAGTACGTATTCCTAGCACCGATCAGTATGAAGGAACTATTACCTCTCTAGGTGCCTTCCATGCTTGGCTAGAGGGTTTTATTGCTGGCCCAGTCAATTCGCTGGAAAATAGTCAGTTAACTTTACCTATCCCTTCAATCCGCGCTCTGACTCAATTGATTCGACGCTGTGGGCAAGATCACTTGTTAGAAAAACTGCCAAGGGAGTTGAGACAGGCGCAGAGTGGTCTTGCCGCCAAGCGTGCCGGACAATTAGCTCCAGAAATCAACAGTGAAATGGTCGACCGCTTTAATACCAATTATGCAGAAGCTGCACTGGCAAAGGATCGTGACTACAGGCCCGTCTACAAGTCTTTTGCTGACACAGTCCGACAGGCAGAAAATACACGCAGTGAAGACACCATAAAAGAAATGCAGGCGAACGATGCGGTGCTACTAAGTAAACGGCTACGTGAGCAATTTGGTAGTGAGCAGGAGGCTGGCCCAACTTGCTTGGTACTGGAAGCCATACAACATTGGTATGGTAAGAACGAGCCCGGCAGCAGCATCCTCGACACTCCTTTATTCCAACCACTGAATCATACTGAAACATCCTACAAAGATTTTAGTAAACGGGACACATTGGCAAGCTGGTCGCGAGTGCTTGAAAAACAACTACCTCGCTATTGGTTAGAAGAAGTTGGCAAACGAGAAGTACTGCTACCCTATCCGCTACCAGAAAGTGGGCTGTGGGGCCAGCTTCGTTGGGATATCACTCAATCGGCCAAAAGCTCTCAAGGGCGGTTATTACTAAGACTATTGACCCATCACAACTATTATAGCGAGTCTAGCCGAGGCACCAAAATGAATATCGGCCGCCTATTTGAGCTACTGGTGACCAGCTTAGTTCGTGACGTAACGGCTTCGGATGTGGCCAGTCTTCTGGATCGCGCACCATTCTACTCCACCAGCATGTTAGCACCCACTAAAACTCAAGCCTTCATGTCCAATGATCATGAGGAATATGAGGATGTTGCAGACTCAGATCTAGACCCAAAGTCAATCGATGCCATCAATACCCTCGTTGAGGAGATTAGTATTTGGCGAAAAAACCATCAACTAAAGCTGGTACGCTTTTCTCCGTGGTTGATATACAACGTGTTCAATAAGGTTTTCAATCAAGCTTTATTCTTTAATAGTAACCAGCGGATTGATAAGCATGAAAATTATGCTAAAAAGGTCTTCAATACTGGCTTGCATGCTTTTTACTGCATCTGGTCAGCCTGCGGGAGTTTTGAAAAAGGCCCCCTATTCGGTTTACCCGCCAGTATTTCTACGGTTAATCTGATCAAAACCACTTCTTTTGAGAAGAACCCCTTATTCCGGCAGAACATACTCCCATTTTTCCCTCAAGGTGGGGGGATCGATAGTGATGTTGCCTACTATGGCAAGGTAATGCGCGCAATGACATATTACTTAGGGAACCACCCGTTACGAGAATGGTTAGAAACTGCAGACAGACCTCAAGAAAATATTGATACAGCAGTCTCAAATACAGCTCCTGTAGTCATTACCGATGTAGCCAAAGGCGAACATGCCAATCGGTATTTGCGTGAATTACTTGAAATTACCCCCCGTCGTAAAGACAACATATCTGCAAACATCCTAGATAAAGAGCTTAAGAAGTTGAGCCCGGAAAAAGCTCGATTAATTCTCGAGAGGATGCATGAACAATTTCCAGAGACAGAAGCGTTACTTCGGCTAGAAAAAGCATATCGTAAAATTTTCAATGAACAGTCGAGAGAATCCTGATGCTAGAACGTTCTCTTCTTGAACTCGTCGGTGGGCAATGCTTTTCTAGTCATGAGCTGGCAAAAACTTTGCTGGAGTACCTCCGCAGCAAACCTATTAACAACGGAATAAATAATCCTCTGGCTACGTTGCACTCAGACTGTCGTGAAGCTCTATTGCGCTGCATGGAAAAAGATCGACCCAGGCAATTCCGTCGCAATGATCTGCGCCGGCTGATTGATACCATCATCCAAAAGGACCTGTTTATCAGTGGCCAACTACCTTTATTGGAGAAGCTCTCAAATAACTTACTGGTTCGGCATGGTGACTATCTTCATTATCGCGAGACTCAAGTGCAGGTCTACTGCCGACTGGCTGTCGATCTGGACCCTACGCTTTTAGCTGCATGGCATTTCAGTGGTTGGATGGATGAATTACAAGCTCCCAGTGCTGAGAGTCTTCGTAGAGTACTCGACCATCAGAAACCATTTTTTGCCCCACTTCCCAATCCAGACCTTCCATATGCGGAAGGTCATGTGCACTTAGGCGGTATTAGCGCAGCAAAATTAATTCTGGGCGGACAACTGCTTGGTAAGTTACACACAACTAAACACATGGCCGAAGAAAAAACCGTATTGCAACGACTACAAAGAGTTCTAGTCGAGCTACTAAAGTGGTCACCCGCGCATAATGGCGAGAACGTCGGCTACCAAGTTATCCTTCAGAAAGCTTGCAATGATGAACCAGATCTGTCCGGTAAAAAGGATTCGTTTCCCGATTGGGATATCTTAAGAAAATATCATGCACAAGCACTGATAGGCTCGCCAGAATGGTTACTAGCCGAAATCGCACAGCGCGCTAACAAGCCTGATGGGATAGGTAATTGTTGGTTATGGCTGATGGTTTTCTTACTTCGGCGTTACCGTCATCCCGAAAGCCCGCCGACACTACGCGTAGCGATCTTGTATCTGTTGACAGAAACCATGAGCCTGCGCCGCCAACTCATTATGGATGATCTAGGTCTGAGTCGTTTTACACAAGATTATTTTGCTAACAAATTACGAAAAACAGCCACAAACCAACATACTCGCCTTCCTAATCTGCATCACCTAATGGCCAGCCCAAACGATCTGCTGGAAGCCAAAGGCGGCCCAAGTTTTTTCAAACCAAAGGAAATAGCCGAATTTGCGAGGGCGCTCGGCGATACGCTGGGTCAATCTCTTCTTCCCGTTCTCCCACATATGGAGGCGACAACACATACCAAGCCCCTGAATACAGCCGAGCTAAGCTATATCCGAGTATTAGAACAATGGCACTTTTGCGCCCATTTTTCCCGCTCAGCAAAGGATGGCAAAGATGGTCAGAAATCAGCGCCCGATATGGCGAAATTATGGAAGCATGCCGAAGAACTGCAGAACAGCTTGCGGACCACTTCTGATTGGAATCGAGACGAATTTCTTGGCGGCCGAAAGAACCCGAATTTCTCTTTTGAGCCGGCACGGTGGTTGCGTGGGTTAGATGTAGCAGGCAATGAAAATGACTTACGAATCGAATGGTTTGCTCCCCTACTTCGCTGGTTGCGCTTAGGTTCTCATCCTTACAGTCCAGATTCACAAGCATGTAGTGGTTTTCACCTTAGCATTCATGCTGGCGAAGATTATGCCCACCCACTGTCAGGCCTGCGGCATGTGGATGAAACCGTGCGCTTTGCCGAAATGCGCGATGGGGATCGACTGGGTCACGCACTCGCACTAGGTATCAAACCTAAGCACTGGGTTGAACAACATGGCGATATGATTCTACCGGTGGACGAACATTTGGATAATCTGGTATGGGCATGGCACCACGCCTGTCTTCTCAGTCCAAGATTACCATTGGCCGGACAGGTGCTACCATTGTTAGAGCGGCGTATACGTCGCATATGCCGTTATGGCGCTTGGTTGCATTATCCGGAAATTAATGCTGGATCAGGTTCAATATCTGCAGAAGCATCTGAACACCAGGTCGGGAAGACGAATTTTCGCGAGAAATTGCGATACTGGGTTGGCCAGCACGATGAGAACATTACTCCAGAGTTGCTGTTCCAAGCGTGGCTGCTACGCCGTAATTGTTATTTTCAATTCCGTAGAATTGGCGATGGTCAAATCTTGAGTGCCAAGGAAAAATGCTCGGTGCCTGATCTAGTTCGGCTACAACGAGTTAATACTAATGATGGGAGGTTAACACCAGAGGTATTATACAACCAACGCCACCAACACTTGGCCCTCGGTAATGCCTCACCATTTTTGATAGTGGTACGCATGCAACACAAAAATCAATGTCATAGTGAATTGAATCATGCCCCAGAAGAGACCGATGAAGCTCTTCTGCACGATAGCGAAAGCCCTGAAGAACTGCGCTTCATGCATGCTTTGCAGGATTATTTATTGCATGAGTATGATCGCAAGGGCCTAATAATTGAGACGAATCCAACCTCGAATGTGTATATTTCCCGAGTCGGTAAGCACAGTGAGCATCCTATCTTTCGTTGGAACCCACCAGATGAATCCACCTTGGCCAACGGCGCTAAGCATAACCGTTACGGCCTCCGCTGTGGCCCAATCCGTGTGCTGGTAAATACTGACGATCCAGGTATCATGCCGACTACACTGCGTACCGAATTTGCACTACTACGTGAAGCTGCCATTGAGCGAGGGATTTCTCGTACGGTAGCCGAAGATTGGTTGGAACGCTTACGTCGCTATGGTGTAGAGCAATTCCATCGTCATCACCAACCAGTATTCACTCTGAATGCAGCCAATCATCTATTCACATAACTGATATTTTGGATTGATATGAGGATTTTACCTTGGGCTAATGAAACCTAGAACATAAAAACAAACCAATGTAATAATATATTAATGAATAATAACCATATGGAGATGACCCATGAAAGCTGTAACTTCAGGTAAACATTCTTGTTATAAAGCATTAGATATGGGATATGAAAAAACTCCCGATATTAATGCTTACAGTGGTGCTTATTACATCAAAGATGGTAAGAAATGGATCTTTAATATCATCGGGTTAAAGAAGGATCTTGGGGTAACCTCTGATGATGAGCTGCGTAAGGAAAACTATGATGTGGATGTTTATTGGATGATAGAAAAATATCCGGTTAATTCAGGGATGATAGCGTTGTACGAAGATTTAACGGTTGAATCTGGTGCTTCTGTTTACTTAGAAGGCGGGATGTATCTCCACCCGGATGGTTCAATAAATTAACTATTTTACTGGAAACATTACATCGAGTCAGTTTGAACGATGTAATATTATTCCAATAAAAATTATTTATGTTTAAAACCAATCAGTTGCCATGCCATCCCATCTAGTCGCTCTTTTGTCAATTCCCACTCCGGCATTACCTGCCCCATGAGCCGATAAAACCTCTCACTGTGGTTGTGTTCCGCCAGATGGCATAGCTCATGCAAAATAACGTAATCGATGCACTCACGCGGGGCCTTTACCAGATTGGGATTCAGGGTCACCCTTCCATTGGGGGAACAACTTCCCCACTGAGTCTGCATGGTAAGAATGCGCAATGGCGGTGAGTCACTGACCCACAACGCTTGCTCCAGCATTGCACTCAACCGTCTGGCGAATACTTCCCGGGCACGGGCCTTATACCAGTCAGTCAGCAGCTGCAGCACCTTTTCAGCGCTCTTATGACGCAAAGTAACTTCCAGCTTACCGCGCAACATTTTAACGCCCTGAACTTCAGAGGGAGCCACTATCACCTTAAGCATGTACTGTTTGCCCAGGTAGTAGTGGCTTTCACCGCTGATATACTGCCGTGGTGTGACATATTCCAGCTGCTTACGGAAATCCCGTAGCTGCTGATAGATCCAGCGCCCGCGCTTTTCAACAGCGTTCAGAACCTGTTGATCATCGGTATCCTGCGGCGCGGAGACCACAACCCGGCAGTCAGGGTGCACTTTTATCAGAATGCGTCCATTCACCAGCGGTCGGGGTTTACGCTCGAAAGTAATTCGCTCATCACCGTAGATAAAGCTCATGGATCTTTCGCCCACGCTTTAAACTCCTCTCAGCCCTACACGAGTTATCTGGACAATCATTTCCACAATCTTTTTCGCCTGATCCATTCCGCCACCGATTGCCTTACACTCTTTAAACATCATCGGTAGAAGTTTCTTGCGGATATCAGCCTCGATATTTTGCGGATTGATCGAATTCTCAGCCACTGAGATATCAACAGCCTGGTCTACTTCAAAAGCAAGCTTCACCCATTTATCGATAACCTGAGGAGCAGTAACGACAAAAACCTCCGGCAACACTTTTTTGTATACGCCAAAGTAAGCCTGTGCATGGTGATGACCGGCAAACACGTCGGGTATGTCGTTCAGTCGCCGCTCCTGTACTTGCTCCTCAAACTCACTAAATAGCATGTACTGCTTAAGAGGGTGATCAAACAGTTTTTCTGCTTCTTCAATAGCCTGGCGCAGTAACTTCGAGAAGGCTTCCTGGGCATAAGGATCATCACGTAAATCCTGCTCAATCATGCGGGTTACGCGGGTTTTGATAATATCCGTTTCGTTGCGGGTTTTATCCTCGCTCCACTCTTCGGGCCGTTGTCCCATTTTGCTGACTTCATACACTCCATCAGGCTCGCGGACTTCTACGCCAACAACGTGTTTATCCAGCAGCTTTTTAACCTGTTCCGTGTACTGGTCATAATCTACCGTCTCACCGGCATCCTGCTTCACCAACTGGCGCAGGCTGGTAAATTGCCTCAGCGTCTCTTTATAGTGCTGGCGGTCTTCTTCGCTGAAACTCTTATCCTCAAAGAAGGTAGCCGACTGCAACGCCACTTTCAGGCAACTGGCAAATTGTGTGAGAGCCTCATAAAAGTCTTCACGGACTTTAAGATGAACATCAACCATTTCGCCGTACTTGTCTTCCGTGCGCGGCACCAATACCTGACGCAGCTGCTCAATATCGTTTTTGTTTTTTACACCTGCGAAAATCGCCCACAGATTTTTATACAGCTGGGGAAGGCGCTTGTACTCCGTACTCATCTGGCCGTACAGCCCCACCAGATCGTCAATATCAAAACCGCCCTGCGTGCGGGATGCCAGCTTCTGATAATCCTCAATGGTGGTATCCAGCTCTTTGAGGATGCCCCGATAATCGATTAGCAGACCAAATTTCTTCTTAGGATGAAGGCGGTTAACGCGGGCTATTGCCTGAATCAGGTTATGCCCTTTAAGAGGCTTATCGATGTAAAGCACGGCATTTTTGGGTTCATCAAAGCCGGTAAGTAACTTATCGACCACAATCAGTAGCTTCAGCGAATCATCTTTATCAAAACGTTCGATGACATTGCGCGTATAAACCTGCTCATCCTGAGAGCCTACGTTCTCATTCCACCATTTGGTCACATCAGGGATACCAGATTCATCCACCTCGGTATTCCCCTCACGCGTGTCAGGCGAACTGATCACCACGGCAGACTCAAACAGCCCGGCTTCATCAAGATACTTTTTGTATTTGATTGCTGCTGCTTTGCTGTCACAGGCGAGTTGCCCTTTCAAGCCATCATCGATGTTTTTGACAAAATGGTTGGCGATATCCAGTGCAATAAGGTGGATGCGATCGTCAGCATTATAAACCTGCCCTTTATTAGCAAACTTACGCTTCAAATCGGCTTTTTGTTTATCCGTTAACCCCTCGGTGATACGGTCAAACCAGCTATCTATCGCTCGTTCGTTCACGTTAAGCTCGGGCGGGCGCTCCTCGTAAAGAAGCGGGGTTACGGTCTTGTCCTCCACCGCAAGCTGCATGGTGTAAGCATGAACGATGGGGCCAAATTTATTCGTGGTCTTATCATCTTTCAGCAACGGCGTACCGGTGAAAGCAACAAAGGCTGCGTTGGGTAGAGCCAGCTTCATACGTTGATGACTTTCACCGCCATGACTGCGGTGGCCTTCATCAATCAGCACAATGATATCGGGACTGGTATTCACACACTCGGGCAGGCGGGTGGCGGTATTAAATTTCTGAATCAACGAGAAGAGAATGCGCTCCGTACCCTTGCCTATTTGTTCGGCCAGACGCTTGCCAGAGGTGGCGATGGCATCGGTTTTATCTCTTTTACCGGCCAGTTCCCCGGTTGAAATAAAGGTGCGACTGAGCTGGTTTTCCAAATCGACGCGATCGGTCACCACGACGATGCGGCACTGCTTGAGAGTTTCACTCAGAATCAGCGCTTTGCTCAGGAAAACCATCGTCAGTGACTTACCTGAACCCGTGGTATGCCAGATAACCCCACCGTTGCGGCTGCCATCAGGGTTCTTCGTTTCGATACGCTGTAGCAGCCGTTTGATACTGAATACCTGCTGATATCGGGCAATGACCTTACCGGCTTTCTTATCAAACAGTGTGAAGAAGCGAACCATATCCAGTAGACGTTCAGGTAAAAGCAGACTGATAAGCAGCTGGTCCTGGCTCGTTAAAGCCAGCTCGCCCCCTGTAATCAGGTTCTGATACCATTCCAGGCATGCAACCGGACGGTGGCTGAAGATTGACTCCATCTGCTGCGCGGTAAGCTTGCGGTTTTTAATGGCAAGCATCTCCAGGTCGGAGATATCTTCTTCCCGCCATGTCGCCCAAAATTTGGTCGGTGTTCCGCAAGTCCCGTAACGCCCATCATGGCCGTTTATCGACAGTAAGATCTGGCTGTAGGCAAACAGCCGCGGAATTTCATCATGACGCTGGTTTCGCAGGCTTTGAGAGATCCCTTCGTCAATAGTCGGCCCTTTTTTAGCATTGCCGTCCGGGCGCTTAGCCTCGATAACGACCAGCGGGATACCATTCACAAAGCAGATAATATCGGGCCTGCGTGCCTCAATGCCGTTAGCGCGTGTCACGCTGAACTCTTCGGTGAAAACAAAGCTGTTGTTATGCGGGTTGTTCCAGTCGATCAACGAGATTGTTGGGTTCGCCCGTTTGCCATCGATAAACTCCGTCACTGAGATGCCGTACAACAGGTGGTTGTACAGGTGCTCATTGGCGGTAATCAACCCCTGGTTTAATGCCGGGCTGTTAACTTCGGCAATCAGGCTATCAATCGCTTTGTCAGAAATGGCATGCTCTTTACCGGCAAAGATAAACGTCCTCTTGGCTAACTGTTCACGCAAAATCTGGTTCAAGACCACCTGATCTGCCTTGCCCGCTCGCGCAGACAAGGCTTGCTGAGGTGAAATATAGGTCCAGCCTAAATGACTCAAGAGAGCCAGCGCCGGGAGCTTGGCGCTGTACTCTTCCTGGAATTTTGGCGCGATTTGTATGCTCATGATGTTCCCTTATCTTTATCGGCTTTCCAGTTCAGTAGCTCGGTAATATCCTTTTCACCCTCTGCCTCTTTTAACAAACGCCGCTGCTCTGCAAATCGTGCATATTCTCCCTGAGCTTTTTCATCTGCCATTTTCTTACTGACAGTGCCCGCGCCCTGGAGCACATGACGGTCGTTGAACTGCAAGAACTGATCCAGCTTCTCCTGCCAGTCCTGCAAAAAGACCTGCTGGCGGCGCAGTGCCTGATCTTCGGCATAGTCCAGCCACATATTCACCACACGGTTCAACTCACTGACCTCTTTCTGGGTCAGGTAGTTTTTAGCGACTGTGACATCGCCTTTGCGGACATCATTGCCTTTATAGCTGGTGAGCCCCATATGAGGTTGGCTGGCATCTGCCCGCTGGTGGATTAGCTCAGCGGCTGTACGCCCGGTGCAGGCAAAGTGCAGCTTATTCTGGATGGTCTGAAAGAAAAGCGTGGTCTCTTTCAGAGATGGCTGGTAGTCAGCGGCCAGTGCGAAAATCTCCCGTACCCGCAGATAGACTCTCCGCTCGCTGGCACGAATATCGCGGATGCGTTCCAGCATCTCGTCAAAGTAGTCGGGAACCACAGAAGAGCCGACGGGCGGATTCTTCAACCGCTCATCATCCATCACAAACCCTTTAATCAGATATTCCTGCAGGGTTTGCGTGGCCCACTGGCGGAACTGAGTCCCCCGAACTGAACGAACACGATAGCCAACGGCCAGTATGGCTTCGAGGCTATAGTGCTCTATCTCTCTGGAAACCTGACGCTTTCCTTCCAGGCGAACTATCCGGAATTTCCGGATAGTTGAATTTTGACCAAGTTCGCCTTCTGAAAAGATATTGATCAGATGCTCATTGATGGTGCGAACATCCTTATCGTATAGTTCAGCCATAGATGCCTGAGTGAGCCATAGCGTGTCTGACTGAAAGCGGCACTCAACGCGTGCGCGGCCATCCTCGCTTTGGAACAGCAGAAATTCACCTGCTGGTGGTTGAGGTAAGTTTTTATCAGTCATGCGGCGTCCACCTTAACCCGGCGTTTACCGGTAAGTAGTTGCTGCATCAGGGCTTTTTTTTCTTTTTTTAGGTAGTGGAGCTTTTGTTCTAATGCTTTAATTTCACAATCTGCGGTCGTTAAAATTCCAGCTATTTTTTTCTGCTCAGCAATTGAAGGTAAAAAAACATTCAAAGAAAAGAAATCTGACGGCTTGACATTTAATAATCCATGAGCCCTACCACCTTCATGGGCGATTTGTGTTAGCCCTTTATTTAGCAGCCCTGATTCAAAATAATGTTCAAAATAATCACTATCTGCGATGTCAAAATCACTTAGCTCAAAGCATATATATAATGTCGTAACAACGCCGAGTTCATAACGATTAAGCCGCTTGATTGCCCCCATGGGATAGCCGATTGAGTAGCTCTTGTTGTATGCAAATTGACCTTTCTTAATCAAGAAATAATCGTCTAATATTTCTGATGCAATATTTTTTTTAAAAAATTCATTCTGCCGTATCAAACCATGCTGTCCAGATATTGTGACAACATTAGTACTGCATCCAGAATTCTTCTTCATCACACGATGAAATATTTTGCGTAGAGGAATTTCTATCCATTCCCCTTTGAATTCCGGAAAACGCTTCTGACCGGTGAGCAATTTCTGCATCAGCGCTTTTTTCTGCTGTTGATTATTGAAAAGAAGTTGCTCAGTGTTTGCTATCGCCTTATCCCAGACAGAAAGAATTCGGGCGATTTTTTTTTGCTCTGGATAAGGTGGAATCGCGATTTTTAGTTTCTTAAAATATGGCAAACCAATTGTTTTTATCGTTGAACCAACTGCTTGTCGTTCAAATTCCGCTTTGTTAAATTGAAGCCAGTTATACAAAAACCAACTATTTAATTTTTCCTTGTTATCACACTTCCAAGCGATAAAGTGTTGACTTACTGCCATGGCTTCGGCCATGACCCCACTTTTTCCAATACCAGCATCACGAGATAATACGACTGTTTCAGCAGGATGCACTTCTGCTGAGCTATTGCTTATTCCCGCTATCGAAATTTCCTTGTCAGTCTCATATATATAGCCTTTATCTAACTTGTAGCTATCAGTAAGTGAAATCCATTTAATCCCACCATTCCAATACTCAGGATTACTTTTGCTAGGAGTATGGCCACTGCATCTTACTGCGAACTTATCAAGTAGATCGTACTCCCAGTCATCAGGAATCGCGGCAGCCTCAAGATTACGAGCCATAATCCAACTCCTTCAGATAGTTAGACATTTCCACTTCTAACTCAGCCAATTTCGCTTGTAATTTTTTACGTTCAGCACGGACCGATATCAGATCAATTTTCTCTTCTTCAACAAAGGTATCAACATATCGTGGAATATTCAGATTGTAGTCGTTATCACGGACTTCCTCTAAGCTGGCAAGATAAGCAAATTTGTCGACATTATCCCCATTACGGTAGGTTTTAACGATCGTGGAAATATTATCCACACTTAGCTGATTCTGATTTTTTCCCGACTTAAAATCACGGCTGGCATCGATAAACAACACGTTATCGTTCACTTTACTCTTTTTAAAAATCAGTATTGCCGCAGGTATTCCTGTACCGAAAAACAGCTTTTCTGGCAAACCAATCACCGCATCAAGGAGATTCTCATCAATCAATTTCTGACGGATTTTGCCTTCGCTAGAACCTCGGAACAGCACGCCATGAGGAACCACCACTCCCATTCGTCCAGTTTTCGGCTTCATAGTTTCGATCATATGCAGAATAAACGCATAGTCGCCCTTGGTTTTAGGTGGCAGACCACGGCGGAACCGACCAAAATGATCGTCAGAGATATCATCAAGCCCCCATTTTTCCAGTGAGAAAGGTGGGTTGGCGGTTACCACATCAAACAGCATCAAGTTGGCATTTTTATCCAGCAACTTGGGGTTGCGGATGGTGTCGCCCCACTCGATTTTATGGTTATCCTCGCCGTGCAGAAACATATTCATTTTAGCCAGCGACCAGGTTGAACCGATCGCTTCCTGCCCGTAAAGCTCATAATTCTTACTATGATGTTGTTCAGCTACCCACTTACCACACTTCATCAGTAGCGAAGCAGAACCACAGGTTGGGTCACAGATAGACTCGCCGGGCTGTGGGTCAAGTAACGCTGCCAGCAGATCGGAAACTTCAGGTGGCGTATAGTACTCACCCGCTTTCTGGCCGCTGTTAGCAGCAAATCTACCGATAAGATATTCGTAAGCATTACCAATTACATCTAGGCCACCGACGCGGCTTGGTTTTAAATTCAGCTCTGGATGAGTGAAATCCTCGAGAAGTTGTTTAAGAATTAAATTCCTTTGTTTTACTTCACCCAACTTATCGGTGTTAAAAGAAATGTCCTGGAACACACTTTTACCGCCATCTTTAAGCTTGGTCCCGTTGGCTTCTTCAAGTGCGTGTAACGCCTGATCGATGCGTTCACCATTACCCGGTTCATTGCGACGAGCAAAAAGTGCATAAAAACTGGCATCTCGAGGTAGAACAAAACGTTCGTTCTTCATCATCTCTTCAATCAGTTCAGGTTCGTCACCATACTGTGACTGATAATTATCATAGTGATCCTGCCAGACATCTGAGATGTACTTCAGAAACAGCATGGTAAGAATAAAGTCTTTGTAAGTATCAGGGCTGATGGTGCCACGGAAGGTGTCACATACCCCCCACAGCACGCGGTTGATACGTTCTTGATCGATCATGTTGCTCATAACGTTCTAATCCTTAAGTAATTTTTGCAAAATACCAACTTCAAGCTGGCGACGGTTGTTTTGTAGCTTCTTTATGAGATCGTCTTCGTGGTGCCATATGCGTTGAAGGTGGCCAATCTGATGCTGCGTTTCTATCGCGGGTACAGGTATCGAGACTTGCATTAATGCTGATTTAGTAATCAACTGGATGTTTGAACCACTACGCTGAAACTCCAACTGAATCATGGGTTGATTGAGGACCCAGCCCAAATACTCTGGAACAAATTCACTCTCTTTCTTTTTCAGCGTGACAACTAGAAACTGGTTAGTAGCAACGACAGGAATATCCCCACGGTAAACGGCAGCGGTATTGCGATTCCCTCGAGCGGCAACCACAATCTGACCCTGTTCCAACAGCGGTGGTAAAGCATGTTGTTCCCAGGCAATCGCAGGCAAAATATCAGGGTCCCACTGCCAACCCCGCTCGATATCTTTAATCTGCAAGATGCGGACATCTCCTCCAGGCACTGCCGTGATTGCCTCCCTTAAGGTGTAGCCTGAACGGATATCTGCAATCTCACCTAATTTCTTTAGGGGTGTAGGCATATAGTCCTCTAGTTATAGCGCCGTCCCTGGCGCACTTTTTAGAAAGCAGTCGTAACTGATTGGCTTCTGAGCCAATCATAAATTTCTTTGGATAACCCAGATCCAGCCCATTCCCACTGCAAACGAGTGACTAATAGGCCATCATCACTATCCATAACCGCTGTGAGATGATCACGTATCTGTGAAGCGGACTGGTTTGTAACGATAATCCAGGCGGATTCGAGAGGATTGCACCATTTGGGGTACCCCTTGATGCGCTTAATAAGCGAGGAATAGTCTTTCTGCTTACGCAGATCGTAGTTGATTTGATATACTGACATAGATGTTATCTCCTGATTTCGACGTTGGGATTTATATCATCGCGACAGGTTGCACCCTGTCGCACCACCACACCAATCTCTATAGATATGGTACTGCAATAAAAGTGTGGTCGATTTGTTTATGATGGAGCAAAAAAAAAGAGTCGTCAACAACTAAAATAAGTGCAGTACAATCTCTATAGACAACACCTTCGAAGTTTAGCATCGAATTATTGACGATAAATCTGGTTATAATTTACGCGACTTGTCTTTTAAGGGCTGCTTAAGTATCGAAGCAAATACATTATTTAAGTTTATTAACATTCTGTTTTTACAGAAAATTTACCGATTATGACTGATCCATTTATCGTCAATCCATCAATGTAATCCCCATACCACTGCATCATCTCCCGCCTACCTTCCAGATACTGCGCATGGTTATAGGTGCCACGAATGGCATTCTTATCCACATGGGCCAGCTGCGTTTCAATCCATGCTGAGTTGAAACCCTCTTCATGCAGGATCGTGCTCATGGTGTGGCGAAAGCCGTGCCCCGTCAGCCTCCCCTTGTACCCCAACAGCTCAATAACCTGATTTACACTCTCCTTCGAGATTGGTTTTGTCCGGTCATTCCTGCCAATAAATACCAACGGATATATGTCGGTAATCGGTTTCAGCGACTGAAAAAGCTCCACAACCTGCTCCGACAATGGAACGATATGGGGTCGCTTCATCTTCATCACTTCAGCAGGGATTTCCCAAAGCCGCTTTTCAAAATCGATATTCTCCCAACGGGCAAAACGCAGCTCCTGAGTACGCACTCCGGTTAGCATGATGATCTGTGTCGCCGTTTTAGTGATTATGCTGCCGGTATAACCCGCCAAATCTTTCAGAAAGTGGGGGAGTTCTTCTGCCGTTAAGAACGGAAAATGGGTTTTCTTCGGAGTAGCCAGCGCAGTGGCAAGGTCAGGAGCCGGATTGTACTCTGCACGCCCGGTAACGATGGCATAGCGAAAGACTTCTCCACAGCGCTGGCGCACCTTACGCATTTTCTCCAGTGCTCCACGCTTTTCCATACGGCGCAGGGCTTCCAGCAACTCCATCGGTTTGATTTCAGCAATGGGACGCTGACCGATGTAGGGGAAGATATCTTTCTCGAATGTATCGATAATTTCATCACGATAGCGTGGTGACCAGCGATCGGCTTTCTGTTTGTGCCATTCACGGGCAATGACACCAAAAGTGTTATTAAACGAAAGCTTCTGCGCCAGTTTCTCTGCTTTCTTAACTTCTCCAGGATCGCTGCCAGCAGCTAATAGCTTGCGTGCTGCATCTCTTTTCTGACGTGCATCAGCTAGCGAGATATCAGGATAGACACCAATCGAAAGCATCTTTTCTTTACCTGCATAGCGGTACTTTAAGCGCCAGTATTTTGAACCATTGGTATTGATAAGCAGATACATGCCACCGCCGTCAGCCAGCTTGTAGGCTTTCTCCATCGGCTTGGCTGTTTTTACTTTTATGTCCGTGAGTGGCATATCCATCTCCATTAAAAATACGAGTAGCGGCATGCGAGATGGCACGCCAGTCTAAGTCTGAACGAGTGGCAAGGCAGATTTGGGGGTGTCAAAAAAGAGCATACAATTTTACACCCCCTTTAGCACCCCCAAATGTTTATTGATGGGGGTAGAATCCAGTTGACTCAGAGAGAGGGAAATTAGAGCTTAAGTCAGTAAAATAGAGGGGGTAGTTGAATGTGGGAGATTTCGAGAGAACTAAAGTGGCGGAAGATCACAGGAGTCGAACCTGCCCGGGGCCGCTGGCGGTCCCAACTGGAGTTGAAGTCCAGCCGCCTCACCGGAGACGACGATCTTCCGCGCCTGCATTGCTACATGGAGGCGGGGCGCATTATAGCTACTTTCGTTACGTTACCACATCCCCCGCGCATCTTTTTTAGAACCCTTTTCATCTAAGCAATCACGGCCTTAGATGAATCCCTCTCAATCCCGGTTTTTGCCCGTCTGACAAGGGGTTAATTTGCTTTTGAGACCGGGTGAAAAAGGTCGAAAACGCTGCGTTTTGCGCGCTTTTTACACCGTTTTTTTCCCCTGCATTCACCACTCCGTTTTAATTATTAAGAAAATCCTCAGGTTAGCTTTTGCACTGCAAGTTTTACTGCGATCACAAAAGAGAAGAAACGTAACGGAGTAACCAGAAAACAGAATACGCGCCCCTCTGCGAATGATTTACAACCTTGGTAACCCGTCTCAGTGCCATGGAGCGTCAGAGGATAAAAATGAAGAGCGAAATTCTGTCCGTTAAGGAAAAGATTGGTTACGGCATGGGTGATGCCGCCAGCCATATCGTTTTTGATAACGTCATGCTGTATATGATGTTCTTTTATACTGATATTTTCGGTATCCCCGCAGGCTTTGTCGGCACCATGTTCCTGGTGGCGCGTGCGCTGGATGCAATTTCGGACCCGTATATGGGCCTGCTGGCGGACCGTACCCGCAGCCGCTGGGGCAAGTTCCGGCCGTGGATTATCTTTGGTGCCATCCCGTTTGGGCTTGTCTGCGTGCTGGCCTATACCACGCCGGACCTGAGTCTGAACGGCAAGATGATATACGCTGCCGCCACTTATACGCTGCTCACGCTGCTGTATACCGTGGTCAATATTCCCTACTGCGCGCTCGGCGGCGTGATCACCGACGACCCGACACAGCGCATCTCCCTGCAATCCTGGCGTTTTGTGCTGGCGACGGCGGGCGGGATGCTCTCCACGGTACTGATGATGCCGCTGGTCAATCTGATTGGTGGCGAGGACAAAGCCCTCGGTTTCCAGGGCGGGATCGCCGTGCTGTCGTTTGTGGCCTTCCTGATGCTGGCATTCTGCTTCTTCACCACCAAAGAGCGTATCCAGGTGCCGCCGAGCACCACCTCCATGCGTGAAGACTTGCGCGATATCTGGCAAAACGATCAGTGGCGCATCGTCGGCCTGCTGACCATTCTCAACATCCTCGCTGTCTGCGTGCGCGGCGGTGCGATGATGTATTACTGCACCTGGATTATGGGCTCGCCGGAAATCTTCGTCGCCTTCCTCACCACTTACTGCGTCGGCAATCTGATTGGCTCCGCGCTGGCAAAACCGCTCACCGACTGGAAGTGCAAAGTCAGCGTCTTCTGGTGGACCAACGCCCTGCTGGCGGTGGCCAGCGTGGCAATGTTCTTCGTCCCGATCGGTGCCAGCGTTGTGATGTTCGGCTTTATCTTTGTGATTGGCGTGCTGCACCAGCTGGTGACGCCGATCCAGTGGGTGATGATGTCCGATACCGTGGATTACGGTGAATGGACCAACGGCAAGCGTCTGACCGGTATCAGCTTCGCGGGGACGCTGTTTGTGCTGAAGCTGGGTCTGGCGCTCGGCGGGGCCATGATTGGCTGGACGCTGGCGGGCGGCGGTTACGATGCCTCAGCCACCACCCAGAACAGCGCGACCATCAGCATTATCATTGGCCTGTTCACGCTTGTTCCGGCAGTTTGCTATGTACTGAGCGCGATTATCGCTAAGCGCTACTACACGCTTAAAACCCCCTTCCTGCTCAAAATCATGGATGAACTGGCGCATAGCGCCCGTCGGAATCAGCAGGAATTTAATGACCTGCCGGTCAGTAAACAATCTCAGCACTAAGAGGACGAGAAAATGAAAATCAGTGATGGAAACTGGCTAATCCAGGCGGGTCTGAACGTGACATATCCGGTGCAGGTCTTCGATGTCGAACAACAGGGTAATGACCTGATGATCTACGTTGCACCGCGCGATGTGCGCGAGCGCACCTGGCAACTGGATACCCTGATGTTTACGGTGCGTCTGTTCTCCCCACGGGAAGGTATCGTCGGCGTGCGCATTGAACACTTCCAGGGTGCGCTGGATAAGGGTCCGCACTATCCGCTGAACGTCCTGAAAGACGTGAAGGTTGAGATTCAGAACGTAGAGGCATTTGCCGAGCTGAAAAGCGGCAATATCAGCGTGCGCGTCACCAAAGGTGAGTTCTGGGCGCTGGATTTCCTGCGCGACGGGCAGCGCATTACCGGCAGCCAGCTGAAAAATAATGGCTATGTTCAGGACGCCAGTACCGACAAAAATTATATGTTCGAGCGTCTGGATCTGGGCGTCGGCGAAGCGGTTTATGGTTTAGGCGAGCGCTTTACCGCGCTGGTGCGCAACGGCCAGACGGTCGAAACCTGGAACCGCGATGGCGGGACCAGCACCGAGCAGTCGTATAAAAATATCCCGTTTTACCTGACCAACCGTGGCTACGGCGTGCTGGTGAATCATCCGGAAAACGTCTCCTTTGAAGTGGGTTCCGAAAAAGTCTCCAAAGTGCAGTTCAGCGTGGAAGGCGAGTATCTGGAATATTTCGTGATCGACGGCCCGACGCCGAAAGAGGTGCTGAACCGCTATACGGCGTTTACCGGTCGCCCGTCGCTGCCACCGGCCTGGTCATTTGGTCTGTGGCTCACCACCTCCTTTACCACCAATTACGATGAGGCCACGGTCAACAGCTTTATCGACGGGATGGCCGAGCGCGATCTGCCGCTGCACGTGTTCCATTTCGACTGTTTCTGGATGAAGGCGTTCCAGTGGTGCGATTTTATCTGGGATCCCGTTACCTTCCCCGACCCCGAAGGGATGATTCGCCGCCTGAAAGACAAAGGGCTGAAAATCTGCGTGTGGATCAACCCCTATATCGGGCAGAAATCGCCGTTGTTCAGGGAGCTGAAAGAGAAAGGCTATCTGCTTAAGCGTGAGGACGGTTCCGTCTGGCAATGGGACAAGTGGCAGCCGGGGCTGGCGATCTATGATTTCACCAACCCGGATGCCTGCCAGTGGTATGCCGACCAGTTGAAAAACCTGGTAGCGATGGGCGTCGACTGTTTCAAGACCGACTTTGGCGAGCGTATCCCGACCGATGTGGCGTGGCACGACGGCGCTGACCCGCAGAAGATGCATAACCACTATGCATATATCTACAACGCGCTGGTCTGGGATGTCCTGAAAGAGACAGTGGGCGAAGAGGAGGCGGTGCTGTTTGCCCGTTCCGCCTCCGTTGGTGCGCAGAAGTTTCCGGTGCACTGGGGCGGCGACTGCTACGCAAACTACGAATCGATGGCGGAAAGCCTGCGCGGTGGGCTTTCTATTGGCCTGTCGGGCTTCGGGTTCTGGAGCCACGATATCGGCGGGTTCGAGAACACCGCGCCTGCGCATGTCTATAAACGCTGGTGTGCGTTCGGGCTGTTCTCAAGCCACAGTCGCCTGCACGGCAGCAAATCCTACCGCGTGCCGTGGCTGTACGATGACGAATCCTGCGACGTGGTTCGCCACTTTACGCAGCTCAAATGCCGGATGATGCCGTATCTGTATCGCCAGGCGGCGCTGGCGCGCGAGGCGGGTACGCCGATGCTGCGCGCCATGATGCTGGAGTTCCCGGACGATCCGGCGTGTGATTACCTCGACCGCCAGTACATGCTGGGCGATGCGCTGATGGTCGCGCCGGTATTCAGCGAAGCGGGGGATGTGCAGTTTTATCTCCCGGAAGGGCGCTGGACGCACCTGTGGCATAACGACGAGATCCAGGGCAGTCGCTGGCACAAACAGCAGCATGACTTCCTGAGCCTGCCGGTGTATGTCCGTGACAACACGCTCCTGGCGCTGGGCAATAACAGCCAGAAGCCCGATTATGCCTGGAACGAGGGAACGGCCTTCCAGCTGTTTAACCTGGCGGATGGTCATACTGCGCGCTGTGAAGTTCCTGCGACGGATGGGACCGTGGCGTTCCGGCTTACAGCCACGCGCAACGGCAATATCGTCACCCTGAAAGGTGAAGGCGATGCGCGGAACTGGTCGGTGTGTTTGCGCAACGTGCAGCAGGTCGCCGGCGTGCAAGGCGCTTCACATAAAGGCAGCGAATGGGGCGTGGTCGTGACGGCAGAAGGAAATGAGATGGTGATTACGCTGTAGCGTTGTGTTTTCCCCTCTCCCAAAGTCAAAAGGGAGAGGGGCTTCCCTCTGTTACTGAGAAGAAGATGCTTCTGGCTGCGGCGCGGAAGCCGCTTCACCCCCGCTCACATTCGTCCCGCTAATCTCCCCGCCTCGCATCGTCTGCACCACCTGTTTTTTATCCGTATTCAGCGCTTTTAGCTCGCCGTTAACGGTCGGCTTCAGTGGTGCATCGGCCACAACGTTGCCGCTGGCGGTGAGCTGGATATTGCCGTCGCCGGTAAGGGGAATAGCTGGCCAGCCCCAGCGCTGCATGACGTCGAGCGGCACGCCGCGGGCGTTAAGGCTCAGGCTGGTCTGGCGGGCAGGTAACTGAGAGACGGTGGCGGTGGCTTCCAGCAGGCCGCGTTCGGTAAAGGCGCTCAGTTCGCTGATATTGACCGTGCTGGCGTTGGCCGTCAGGGACAGGGACGGACGGCGGACGTCGACCCGGTTAAAGGTACCGGCGGCGGCGTTAAGCGTGGCGCTGCCGCCCCAGACGCCCCATTTATGGTCCTGAGCCAGGCGCAGGTTCGCGCCGTAGCCGTCGAGAGCGGTGAGCTGCCACGGGAAGGTCGGGTCGATATCGATCAGTAGATTGCGGCTGGCGCTGAATCTCTGCAATACCACGCCGTTAAGCCAGGTCGGGAGTGGCGTCATCCACTGCTGTTTCCAGTTCTCCGGCAGAGTGTACTCCAGCCCGGCAAAGGCGGCGTCGTCCAGGACGAGGGTTTTAGTGTTGCGCAGCCAGTTGCCGGAGGTGCGGACCATCCCGCCTTCCCAGCGGGTGGTGAACTGGCGCAGGGCGATGCCCTGGGGCGAGAACTCGGCGTTAAGGATCGGGTCGAGGAAGTGCAGGGAGCCAAAGATAAACTCGCTGGCGTTCATCGACAGCTTGCCTTCGGCGGTCTGCCAGTCGCCCTTGCTGAGGGTCAGGTTGCGCAGGCTAAGATCAAGATCGGTTACCGCCCAGTCCGGGCCCTGCAGGCGAGCGTCGGTGACTTCCACCCGGCCGATTTTCAGCGCGGAAACGGAGGTCAGCGGCGCAAAGAAATCCGTCAGCGATTTGTCGCTTTGCAGGCGGATATCGTTGAGCCGCAGCATATTCACCACCCAGCTCCCGTCGGCGTTGCGCTGGACGTTGCCGGTCAGCGCCCCGCGTGCGACGTCGGCCCCGATAGTGGTCAGGGCTACTTCCCGGCCGTTAATCGCGCCCTGAATCAGCACGTTGCTGGCCGGAATGCCGTTAAGCGTTAAGGAGCCGGCGCTGACCTGGATCTGCGCTTTTTTCCCCAGCACGTTACCCGCTTCCGGCTGCCAGGGCACCACGCCGCCGGTTACCCGCTGAGCGCTGAGCTGCCAGGCAGTCTGCGGGCTGTTAAAGGCCATATCATTCAGCTGCAGGCGGTCGGCCTGGAACGGCAGCGGGGCGGTAGTGGGGGATAAGTTCAGGGTGCCCTGCCGAAGCAGGATAGTATCAACGTGCAGCGGGTCGGTGATCTGGCGGCTGCTCAGGCCGATATCGACGGTGCGGGCAACCAGGGTGGCGGGTTTGCCGTCCCGGCCAAAGGTGACGTTTTTCAGGATCAGATGCGAGGGGGATGAAAAGCGGTGATCCAGCGCGTCAAAAGTCAGCTGATAGCCGCTGTGTTTGCTGACCCAGGCGCTGACCTGGGTGGCACCCCAGCGGGTCTGCAGCAGAAAATAAGCCGCGACGATCAGCAGCGCCAGCAAAAGCGCGATAACGGCGAGTAGCTTTCCAATAAATTTCATGGTCTTCCATCCCGAAACAGGCACATTACCGTGTTATGCACGAATTATGCGCAATGCTCAAGGGAGGAATGATGAAAGAAGGTTTCCGCAGCGGGGAAAATCCCCACTGCGGAAGGGGCGCATCAGTTTTTCTCTGGCGGGAAAATCAGGTTCAGCACGATAGCGGTGATACCGCCCGCGGCGATGCCGGAAGAGAGCAGGTTTTTCACCCACTCCGGGGCGAACTGGAGGATCAGCGGCTGCTGAGAAACGCCCATCCCGACCGCCAGCGACAGGGCGATAATCATAATCGCACGACGGTTCAGCGGCTCACGGGAGACGATACGCACGCCGGACGCGGCGATAGTACCGAACATCACCAGGGTTGCACCGCCGAGCACCGGCTCAGGGATATGCTGCACAAAGCCGCTGACCGCCGGGAACAGGCCGAGCACGATCAGCATCAGCGCCACCACAAAACCAACATAGCGACTGGCAACGCCGGTCAACTGGATCACGCCGTTGTTCTGGCCGAAACAGGAGTTCGGGAAGGTGTTAAACACCGCCGAGACAAAGGAGTTCAGGCCGTTAGCCAGCACGCCGCCCTTCAGACGCTTCATATAGAGCGGGCCGGACACCGGCTGCTCGGAAACGTCAGAGGTCGCGGTAATGTCGCCGATGGTTTCCAGGGAGGTGATCATAAACACCAGCATCAGCGGCAGGAGCAGGTTCCAGTCGATACCCAGGCCGTAATAGAGCGGGGTCGGGACCATAATCAGCGAGGCGTTGGTCGGGGCGGTGTTCTCCGGCAGCATCCCCATCGCCCAGGCCACGGCGTAGCCCGCCGCCATCGCGATCACCAGGGAAGCCACACGCAGGTAAGCGTTGCGCTGGCGGTTGAGCAGAATAATCAGCGCCAGCACCACGCCCGCCAGCATCAGATTCTGCGGTGCGCCAAAGGTGTTGTTACTCATGGCGGCATAGCCGCCGCCGATGGAGGTCAGACCGACCTGAATCAGGGAGAGCCCGATAATCATCACCACCACGCCGGAGACCAGCGGGGTAATAATGCGGCGCGCCAGGTGCAGGAAGCGGGAGATCACCATCTCGGTGCAGCTTGCCAGCATCAGGGTGCCGAACAGCGCCGCCATCATCGTCGGGACATCTGCCCCGCCGGTTTTCAGCGCCGTACCGCCCATAATCAGCGGCGCAACAAAGTTAAAGCTGGTGCCCTGAATAGAGAGCAGCCCGGAGCCAACCGGACCCCAGGCTTTAATCTGGATAATGGATGCCACACCGGAGGCAAACAGGGACATGCTGATAATGTGCTGAGTGTCCTGCGCCGGGAGTCCGAGCGCCTGACAGATCAGCAGCGCCGGGGTGATCACCGCGATAAACATCGCCAGCAGGTGCTGACAGGCAGCAAACAGGGTCTGCGGCAGGGGAGGACGATCTTCAAGACGGTAAATCAGTTCGCTGTTTGGCGTATGCGCAATCGGTTGCGCATTATCAGACTCGACGGTGTTAGCAGACATCGGTGGCAATCCCGTGGTGGAAAAGGGGGGATTTTATCGGACTGGTTGGTAAAAGCAAACGTTTGCCACGCGGCGAATGAAATATTTTTACACAGGGTTTTCTTATAGCTGAATCGAAGGAGATTGGGTGGGGAAAACACCGCCCGGCGGGGGAATGCCGGGCGGTGAGGGGACGGGTCTTACTCGCCGTGATCTTCCCACGCCAGGGCGCGTTTCACCGCTTTTTTCCAGCCGCTGTAGCGAACGTTACGCTCGGTGGTTTCGATCCCCGGACGGAACTCGCGCTCGATAACCGCTTTTTCCTGCAGCTCGTCGAGGTTCTGCCAGAAACCGACCGCCAGACCGGCCAGGTAGGCCGCGCCGAGCGCCGTGACTTCACGCACTTCCGGACGCTCCACGCGGGTGCCGAGAATATCGGACTGGAACTGCATCAGGAAGTTGTTGGCAACCGCGCCGCCGTCCACGCGCAGGGCGTGCAGACGAATACCGGAGTCGGCCTGCATCGCTTCCAGCACGTCGCGGGTCTGATAGGCGATAGATTCCAGGGTAGCGCGAATAATATGGTTCGAATTCACGCCGCGGGTCAGGCCGAAGATCGCGCCACGGGCATACGGGTCCCAGTATGGCGCACCGAGACCGGTAAAGGCAGGTACGACGTACACGCCGTTGGTGTCTTTCACTTTGGTCGCGAAATACTCGGAGTCGAACGCGTCGCTGATCAGTTTCATTTCGTCGCGCAGCCACTGGATGGACGCACCGGCCATAAAGACCGCGCCTTCCAGAGCGTAGTTCACCTCGCCTTTCGGGCCGCAGGCGATAGTGGTCAGTAGGCCGTTTTCGGAGGTCACCGCTTTTTCACCGGTGTTCATCAGCATAAAGCAGCCGGTGCCGTAGGTGTTTTTCGCCATCCCTTCTTTGACGCACAGCTGGCCGAACAGCGCCGCCTGCTGGTCACCGGCGATGCCGGCGATCGGAATACGGGTGCCGCCTTTACCGCCGAGGTTGGTCTGGCCATACACTTCGGAGGATTTACGCACCTGCGGGAGCATGGCGCGGGGAATATCCAGCACCTCCAGCATTTTGTCGTCCCAGTCCAGCTTGTGAATATTGAACAGCATGGTACGGGAGGCGTTGGTGTAGTCGGTGACGTGTACGCGCCCCTGGGTCATTTTCCAGATAAGCCAGGTATCGATGGTGCCGAACAGCAGCTCGCCGCGGCGGGCACGCTCGCGGGAACCCTCAACGTGGTCGAGGATCCACTTCACTTTAGTTCCGGAGAAGTACGGGTCCACCACCAGGCCGGTGGTTTTGCGGATGTACTCTTCCAGGCCATCGTGTTTCAGCTTCTCGCAGATATCTGCCGTACGGCGACACTGCCAGACGATAGCGTTATAAATCGGCTTACCGGTTTCACGATCCCAGACCACCGCGGTTTCACGCTGGTTGGTAATGCCGATAGCGGCGATCTGGTCAGAAGTAATATCAACCTTGGCCATCACTTCGTTCAGCGTGGAGCTCTGGGTCGCCCAGATCTCCATCGGGTCGTGCTCAACCCAGCCTGGCTTCGGATAAATTTGTTCGAATTCACGCTGTGAAGTGCCAATGATGTTGGCATCGTGGTCCATTACAACGGCGCGGGAGCTGGTAGTGCCCTGGTCGAGCGCAACGATATATTTCTTGTCAGTCATGGTATTTGTCCCGTAGTCACATTACAGCGAAGCATTGCGTGTGGTGGTGGACGAGCCTTTCTCAGGCGTCTCTTCCACGTCGCAGGTATCACATGGCAGATTGCGGCCAATCAGCTTGCGGTAGCTGAATGCGCCCAGCGCAGCCCCGACAATCGGCCCGAACAGCGGCACCAGGAAGTAAGGAATATCCTTCCCGCCGGTAAAGGCAACATCGCCCCAGCCTGCAAGCCAGGCGAAGGCTTTCGGTCCGATATCACGCGCCGGGTTCATGGCAAAGCCGGTCAGCGGCCCCATTGAGGCACCGATTACGGCGATAACCAGACCAATCAGCAGCGGTCCCAGCGGGCCACGCGGCACGCCGTTACCGTCATCGGTCAGCGCCATAATCAGGCCCATCAGGATAGCAGTAATCACCATTTCAACCGCGAAGGCCTGCACAAGATTGATATGTGGGTTCGGATAGGTTGAGAAGATGCCGGCCAGCTCAAGACTCTCGACGCTGCCGCGCACCATATTGTGCGTCTGTTCGAAGTCGATGAAAAGATTGTAATAAAGCCCGTAAACCAACGCCGCTGCGCAAAACGCGCCGGCAAACTGAGAAACAATAAAGGGAGCAACTTTGCGCCCGTCAAAGCAGGCAAAGAGCCACAGGGCGATGGTCACCGCCGGATTCAGATGTGCGCCGGAAACGCCTGCGGTCAGGTAGATGGCCATCGCCACACCCAGACCCCAGATAATGCTGATTTCCCATTGCCCAAAGCTGGCTCCTGCTACTTTGAGTGCCGCAACGCATCCGACGCCGAAAAAGATCAACAGCCCGGTACCAAGGAACTCGGCGATGCACTGGCCTTTCAAGGTGGATGTTTGACTCATAATCGGGATCCTGAAGACGTTTGAAGGTTTTTGTTGGTGTGGAGGTCGAATACGACCCTTTTGCCATGTAGGCGTGGTGTTAATTTATCGTTAACGAGCAAAAACGAGAAATATCGAAATTAAAATCTGTGTGCCGCGTCAATAAAATGAGCGTTTTCGCGCTATTTAGCGTGTTTTTTCACCGACGCGTGAGTGTGAGCTGAATCATTTCATTAACTAAAGAGTTAACAATTTAGAGGTAGATGGCGAAATTGCTCCAGGACCAGGCTGAAAAGTGTTGCAAACCGCAAACAGCGCGGGATGCCGCTGGACAGGGGCGGCGGGGCTTCATACAATCGGGACTATTAATCTATGCGCTAATTTACGCGAAGGCGTCGCCGTTTTTCGGGACGAGGAGCGACCCTGAGGGAGCGTATCCATCAACGCCTTGCAATCAGGAGAGGTATGACAATGTCATTAGAAGTGTTTGAGAAACTGGAATCGAAAGTACAGCAGGCGATTGATACCATCACCCTGCTGCAGATGGAAATTGAAGAGCTGAAAGAAAAGAACGGCAGCCTGGTGCAGGAAATTCAGTCCGCCCAGCAGGGTCGTGAAGATCTGGAGCGCGAAAACAACCAGCTGAAAGAACAGCAGAGCGGCTGGCAGGATCGTCTGCAGGCGCTGCTGGGTCGGATGGAAGAAGTCTGATCCCCTTTGCCCTCCTCCTTCGGGGAGGGCGATATCTCCCCGCTTTTTATTCCACCAAGTTATAGCCAATCTTTTTTTATTCTTTAATCATTGGAAGTCTTTCTGGCACGCTACCTTCATCAAAACAACTTCAGAGAGAGTGGGCGATGAATAAGTGGGGCGTGGGACTGACTTTATTGCTGGCATCGACCAGCGTTCTGGCAAAAGACATTACGCTGTTAAACGTGTCGTACGATCCGACGCGCGAGCTGTACGATCAGTACAACAAAGCGTTTAGCGCGCACTGGAAACAGGAAACCGGCGATAATGTCACTATCCGTCAGTCGCACGGCGGCTCCGGCAAACAGGCGACGTCCGTGATCAACGGTATCGACGCCGATGTGGTGACTCTGGCGCTGGCCTATGATGTTGATGCCATTGCCGAGCGTGGCCGCATCGACAAAAACTGGATTAAACGCCTGCCGGACAACTCCGCGCCTTATACCTCGACCATCGTGTTCCTGGTGCGTAAAGGCAACCCGAAACAGATCCACGACTGGAACGATCTGATTAAGCCAGGCGTGTCGGTTATTACCCCGAACCCGAAAAGCTCCGGCGGCGCACGCTGGAACTACCTGGCGGCCTGGGGCTACGCCCTGCACCAGAATAACGGTGACCAGGCTAAAGCGCAGGAGTTCGTGAAATCCCTGTTCAAAAACGTCGAAGTGCTGGACTCCGGCGCGCGTGGCGCAACCAACACCTTTGTTGAGCGCGGTATCGGCGATGTGCTGATTGCGTGGGAAAACGAAGCCCTGCTGGCGACCCACGAGCTGGGCGCGGACAAGTTTGAAATCGTCACCCCGAGCGAGTCGATTCTGGCCGAGCCAACCGTCTCCGTCGTGGATAAAGTGGCCGAGAAAAAAGGCACCACCGCCGTGGCGGAAGCCTATCTGAAATACCTCTACTCGCCGGAAGGCCAGGAGATCGCGGCGAAGAACTACTACCGTCCACGTGATGCCCAGGTGGCGGCGAAGTATGAAAATGCGTTCCCGAAACTGAAGCTCTTCACCATCGATGATGAGTTCGGCGGCTGGGCGAAAGCGCAGAAAGAGCACTTCTCTAACGGCGGTACCTTCGACCAGATTAGCAAGCGCTAACGCTGGTAAAACAAGCGGCCCTGCGGGGCCGTTTTTCATTTGTCACCCTAATCGGTTACCCTGCTGTTTCGTCTGGTCAGGGAACACACCATGAAAACGCGCATCATCGCTCTGCTTATTCTCTTACTGCTGCTGGCTTCTGCTGCCGGTGGATGGGTCTGGCTGCATTCCGACGAGCGCGACGCGCTGCGGCGGATTGTGACCGAACAGTGCGTGCCGGGAGAAATGCAGCGTCAGTCTCCTGCGCCCTGTGCCGAGGTGAATCTGCAGGGCGGCTATGCGGTACTGAAAGATCGCAACGGCCCGCTTCAGTATCTGCTGATGCCGACCTGGCGCGTGAACGGCACGGAAAGCCCGATGCTGCTGGACCCGCACACGCCGAACTACTTCTGGCAGGCCTGGCAGGCGCGCCGTTTCCTCAGTGAACGCCGGGGTACGCCGCTGCCGGATGAGGCCGTGTCGCTGACCATTAATTCCCGCAGCGGGCGCACCCAGAACCATCTGCATATCCATATCTCCTGCCTGCGTCCCGACGTGCGTGAACAGCTTAATACCCATATGGCGCAGATCAGCACCCGCTGGCTGCCGTTCCCCGGCGGGCTGCGCGGCAATGTTTATCTGGCCCGACGGGTCACCGAGGCGGAGCTGGCCCAGCGCAGTCCGTTTTTAATGCTGGCGGAAGAGGTGCCGGAAGCGCGGGAGCATATGGGGCGCTACGCCCTGGCGATGGCCCGTCAGGCGGATAACAGCTTTGTGCTGCTCGCGACCGAGCGTAATTTGCTGCGTTTTAACCGCGCATCCGCTGAGGAAATTCAGGATCATCAATGCGATATCCTTAATTAACCTCACCAGAATTGGCGTTGTAAGCAAGGAGCCTGTCGGCGTAGACTTGCTGGAAAATTCGACAGGAGACAGGTATGTCGCTCTGGTTTTCTCACCCTCTGTTCCTTCCTTCGCTGATCCTCGGCGTGACCATTGTGCTCTGGGCGACCTCGCTGTTGCCCGAGTTTATTACCGCGCTGCTGTTCTTTACCGTGGCGATGGTGGCAAAAATCGCGCCGCCGGATGTGCTGTTCGGCGGCTTTGCTTCTTCCGCATTCTGGCTGGTGTTCAGCGGTTTTGTGCTCGGCGTGGCGATCCGCAAAACCGGCCTGGCGGACAGGGCCGCAAGGGCGCTGTCGGCTCGTCTGACGGACTCCTGGCCGCGAATGGTCACCAGCGTGGTGCTGCTCAGCTATGCCCTGGCGTTCGTCATGCCCTCTAATATGGGACGCATCGCGCTGCTGATGCCGATTGTGGCGGCGATGGCTGCGCGGGCCGGGATCCAGGACGGGACCCGTCCCTGGTATGGCCTGGCGCTGGCGGTCGGCTTCGGTACCTTCCAGCTTTCGGCCACTATTCTGCCGGCTAACGTGCCTAACCTGGTGATGAGCGGCGCGGCGGAAGGCTCCTGGGGGATCCATCTTAACTATCTGCCCTATCTGCTGCTGCATACCCCGGTGCTGGGCCTGCTCAAGTGTCTGATCCTGATTATGCTGATCTGCTGGATGTTCCCCGGTCGTCCTGAGGTGCCGAAAGAGCAGCTGGCCGTGACGCCGATGAGCGGCGCGGAAAAGCGTCTGGCCTGGCTGCTGGCGGTGGTGCTGGGGCTGTGGGTCACGGAAGCCTGGCACGGTATCGGCCCGGCCTGGACCGGTCTGGCGGCAGCCTGCGTGACGCTGCTGCCGCGCGTGGGCTTTATTAACGGGGAAGAGTTTTCCGCCGGGGTAAATATCCGCACCTGTATCTATGTTGCGGGTATTCTCGGACTGGCGATCACCGTGACCGCTACCGGTATCGGCGGCGCGGTCGGCGAAGCCCTGCTGCAGGTGATGCCTCTGGACCCGGAACGGCCCTTTACCAGTTTCCTGGCCCTGACCGGCATTACCACCGCGATGAACTTTATTATGACCGCCAACGGTGTACCGGCGCTCTACACGACGCTTGCGGAACGCTTTGCCGACGCGACCGGTTTCCCGCTGCTGTCGGTGATTATGATTCAGGTCCTGGGATATTCCACGCCGCTGCTGCCGTATCAGGCGTCGCCGATTGTGGTGGCGATGGCGTTAGGTAAGGTGCCCGCGCGGGCTGGGATGATGCTCTGTCTGGCCCTGGCGGCCGCGACCTATCTGCTGCTGTTGCCGCTGGACTATGCCTGGTTCAGGGTGCTGGGGAAACTCTAGGAAGTGAAACGCTCTCCCCGTGGGGAGAGCGTGATAAACAGAGCGATTACGCCTGTTTTGCTGCTTCTGCTGCTTTCACGATCACCGCGAAGGCGTCCGCTTTCAGGGAAGCACCGCCAACCAGCGCGCCGTCGATATCCGGCTGGGTGAACAGCTCTGCTGCGTTTGCCGCGTTAACGGAACCGCCGTACTGGATAATGACCTGTTCAGCGATTTTCGCGTCGGCTTTGGCAATGTGGTCACGGATAAATTTGTGAACCGCCTGAGCCTGAGCCGGAGTCGCGGATTTGCCGGTACCGATAGCCCATACTGGTTCGTAGGCAATCACAACGCCTTCGAACGCTGCAGCGCCCTGCGTTTTCAGGACCGCGTCGATCTGACGAGCGCACACTTCTTCGGTTTTGCCCGCTTCGTTTTCTGCTTCGGTTTCACCGATGCACAGTACCGGGATCAGACCCTGCTCTTTCAGCACGGCGAATTTTTTAGCGATAAATTCGTCGGATTCTTTGTGGTAAGTACGACGCTCAGAGTGGCCGATAATGATGTATTTCGCGCCGATATCTTTCAGCATTTCAGCGGAAGTTTCACCGGTGAATGCGCCGGACAGGTTAACGTCAACGTTCTGCGCGCCCAGGTGGATATGGCTGCCTGCCGCCGCGTGTTTGGCGATGTCCAGGTACAGATCCGGCGGAGCGATAGCCACGCCACAGCCGGTCACGCCAGCCAGTTCGGTACGCAGGTTGGCAATCAGCTCGTTAACCATATGGCGGCTGCCGTTCAGTTTCCAGTTACCCATCACTAAAGGATGTCGCATTTCAATTCTCCACGCTTTGTTAGCGAATTAAGGATTACGGCCACCCTTCAGGGCAGCATGGTCTGTGAATCAGTATAGAGATTGATCGCCTCTGAGGCTTTGCTTTTCGTCACTTATTGCCACTTTCGAGACTATCAGATAGCGCCAGCTTAATCGGTTCAACAGCGAAGGTCAGCCCTTTTTCACCATTATCAGCCACAACATAGCGGATCGGCCCTTCCGTCTCAGCGTAGTAGTGTTTGTCCTTGCCGCTGGCTAATAACGCCTGCAGCTTTTTCTGGCTCTGTTCGGGCGTTAAGCCCGGGGAAAAGTTACGAATCATCGCGGACATATACTCCATGGCCTTTGCTTTCGCCGCTTTTTGCTCGGGGCCCTGAATCGGTAGCCAGGTCACCTGCATCGACTTAATTTTCATCGTACCGCGCTCAAGGGCGGTGGAGGCGTAGAGGTTTTCGTTAATCTTGCTGGCGGCGCGGGTCAGGTTCAGATTGTCCCGGCGGGTGTCGATGGCGCGAAATTCGCCGAGCGGCAGGGTCGGGTTGTCCTGGTTAAATTTCTCGCGGAATTGGCTGATGGACTGGTCAAACGCGGGGGCGCCCGACAGCAGATAAGGCGCAGCGGCTGCCGCCTCTGGCTCGGCAGCAAAGGCCGTCGGACCGCTCAGGCAAATGGCCAGCAGGAGTAAAAATGGATAGCGCCGTGTCTTCATTCAGGTAACCCTTTTCGTCTTCAGCCGAATGATTAAAACGATAACTGCAGGTGTTGTCAAAAGCTGAGCGTAAAAGGGTAAACTACGTCCCTGATAAAAATAAGGAACCGGATATGACCCTGCAGCAGTGGTTGTTCTCGATTAACGGGCGCATTGGACGCCGCGACTTCTGGATTTGGATCGGCATCTGGGTGCTGGCAATGGTGGTGCTGTTCTCGCTCGCCGGTGGCGGGATGCTGAGCCTGCAAACGGCGGCCTTTATGCTGGTCTGCCTGCTGTGGCCGACGGCGGCGGTGACCGTTAAACGCCTGCACGATCGCGGCAAGTCAGGCTTCTGGGCGCTGATGATGATTGTCGCCTGGATGCTGCTGGCCGGTAACTGGGTGATGCTGACGGGCATCTGGGAATGGGCGGTAGGGCGCTTTATTCCGACGCTTATCATGGTGATGATGCTGATCGACCTGGGCGCGTTTGTCGGCACCCAGGGGGAAAACAAGTTCGGCAAGGACACCCAGACCGTTAAATACCGCTGATCACCAGTAGTGTTCGGCGGTCATATGGCCCGGCCGACGGCGCAGGTGTTTGGTCATCTGCCGGGTATCCTTCAGCAACTGCTGGGTGTCGCGCACCATTTGCGGGTTACCGCACAGCATCACATGGCTGGTTTCGGTGTTCATCGGCAGGCCGACGGCCGCTTCCAGCGCCCCGCTGTCGATCAGCGCCGGTACGCGGCCGGTCAGTGAACCGGGAATGGTTTCACGGCTGACCACGGTCTGAATACGCAGCTTGCCTTCATAGCGTTGCTGCAGCTCCAGCATTAATGGCAGATAGCTGAGGTCGGCGGCGTAGCGCACCGCGTGCACCAGTACCAGATGCTTAAAGCGCTCAAGATCTTTGCCTTCCTGCAGAATAGAGAGATACGGCCCAAGCGCGGTACCGGTCGCCAGCATCCACAGGGTTTCGCAGTCAGGCACTTCCTCAAGCACAAAGAAACCCGCTGCTTCGCTCACCACCTGAATCTCATCGCCCGGCTTCATTGCCGCCAGGTGCGGGCTGAGTTTACCTTCCGGGACGGTCACCAGGTAGAACTCAAGATCGGGGCTGGAAGGGGGATTAACGTAAGAGTAGGCGCGCTGGACGCGTTCGCCGTCAATCTCTAACCCCAGCTTGGCAAACTGCCCGGCGGTGAAGGGCAGAACAGGTGCATGAACGGTGAGGCTGAACAATGAATCGGTCCAGAACTCCACTTTTGTTACTTTTCCGGTAACCCAGTCCGCCATAATAATCTCCTGTTCTGATTGGATGCCCTATCTTCGCCACTCTGGCGGGAGATTTCCAGCCCAACGGGACCGGAAAGCTCTCAGAGATAAATCGTTACGGCTACAGAATATGGCGCTGCACGTCCGGGTCTTTGCGATCCAGGTAGTGAATCGACTTGATACGGCGGATGGTGCGTGATTTGCCGCGGATCAGCAGGGTTTCCGTGGTGGCCATATTGCCCTTGCGGGTAATCCCGTCCAGCAGATCGCCTTTCGTGATGCCGGTGGCGGAAAACACCACATTATCGTTGCGGGCCATATCGTCCAGGCGCAGGACGCGACCGGCTTCGATCCCCATGGCCTGGCAGCGGGCCAGCTCGCTTTCACCGATCAGACGGTTTTCCGGGCTGTCGCCTTTGACGTCGTGACGGGCCAGCAGGCGGCCGTGCATATCGCCGTCGAGGGCGCGGATCACGGCGGCAGAAATCACACCTTCCGGCGCGCCGCCGATACCGTACAGCACGTCGACTTCGCTGTCCGGCATACAGGTCAGAATCGAAGCGGCTACGTCACCGTCAGGAATGGCGAAGACGCGCACGCCGAGCTGCTGCATTTCAACGATGGTCGCATCATGGCGCGGTTTAGCGAGAATGGTGACCGTCAGTTCGCTCAGAGGCTTATCCAGCGCGGCGGCGATATTGCGCAGGTTTTCTGCCAGGGGAAGGTTAAGGTCGATGGCGCCTTTCGCACCGGGGCCGACAATCAGCTTCTCCATATACATATCCGGCGCGTTCAGGAAGCTGCCTTTGTCGCCGACGGCCAGTACCGCCAGAGCGTTGGCCTGGCCCATCGCCGTCATGCGGGTGCCTTCGATAGGGTCGACGGCGATATCTACCGCATCGCCCTCGCCGGTCCCGACTTTCTCACCGATATAGAGCATCGGCGCTTCATCGATTTCCCCTTCGCCAATGACGATGGTACCGTCGATATTGACCTGGTTCAGCATAATGCGCATGGCGTGGACCGCCGCGCCGTCGGCGATATTCTTATCGCCGCGGCCCAGCCATTTATAGCCGGCCAGGGCGGCGGCTTCGGTCACGCGGGAAAATTCGATGGCAAGCTCTCGTCTCATAACTCACTCGTTTAGCGGTAAAGATGACGCGCAGCGGATACTACGCATTGGAATAGCGTTCGGTTTCCGGCATCCAGCGGTCGATCAGCGCCGCGGCCTGTTCAGGGTAACGTTCATGAACGTGGCGGGCGATGCGCTGAACTTCGGGGATCATGGCCTGATCGCGCAGCAGGTCGGCGACCTTAAATTCGGCGTTGCCGGTCTGACGGGTGCCGAGCAGTTCGCCCGGCCCGCGGATCTCTAAATCTTTTTGCGCAATCACGAAGCCGTCGTTGCTGTCGCGCAGCACCTGGAGGCGCTTTTGCGCCGTTTTCGACAGGGGCGCTTTAAACAGCAGCACGCAGTGGGAGGCGACGGCGCCACGGCCGACGCGGCCTCTGAGCTGGTGGAGTTGCGCAAGGCCCAGACGCTCCGGGTTTTCGATAATCATCAGGCTGGCATTGGGCACGTCGACGCCCACTTCAATCACCGTGGTGGCGACCAGAAGATGCAGCTCGCCCGCTTTAAAGGCCTGCATTACCGCCTGTTTCTCTGTCGGTTTCATGCGTCCGTGGACCAGGCCAATATTCAGCTCCGGCAGGGTCAGCTTCAGCTCTTCCCAGGTGGCTTCGGCGGCCTGGGCTTCCAGCAGATCGGACTCTTCAATCAGGGTGCAGACCCAGTAGGCCTGACGGCCTTCGCCGGTACAGGCGCTGCGTACGCGGTCGATAATCTCGCTTCGGCGCGTATCGGGAATGGCAACGGTGGTCACCGGCGTACGGCCCGGCGGCAGTTCGTCAATGACGGAGGTATCAAGATCAGCGTAGGCGGTCATCGCCAGCGTACGTGGGATCGGCGTGGCGGTCATAATCAGCTGATGCGGGTGGAAACCCTGCTGCTCGCCTTTTTCCCGCAGCGCCAGACGCTGGTGGACGCCGAAACGGTGCTGTTCGTCAATAATCACCAGCGCCAGGCCGCTAAACTGTACCTGTTCCTGGAAAATCGCGTGGGTGCCGACCACCATCTGCACCTGACCGCTGGCAATGGCTTCCTGCTGTGCCAGGCGGGCTTTGCCCTTCTGTTTACCCGCCAGCCAGCCCACTTCAACGCCGAGCGGCGCAAACCAGCTGCGGAAGTTACTGGCGTGCTGCTCTGCCAGCAGTTCGGTCGGGGCCATCAGGGCGACCTGCTTGCCGTTGGCGATGGCCCGCAGCGCCGCCAGTGCCGCCACCAGGGTTTTGCCTGAGCCAACATCGCCCTGGACCAGGCGCATCATCGGCACGCTCTGAGCCATATCCTTTTCGATTTCCGCCACCACCCGCGCCTGAGCGCCGGTAGGTTTAAACGGCAGCGCCGCCAGCAGGCCTGCTTTGAGACTATCCTCGGCGCTGAGCGCCTGAGCATAATAGCGCTGAGCCCCGGCGCGTAGCGCCAGCATACTCAGGTTATGAGCCAGTAGCTCTTCGAGGATCAAACGCCGCTGGGCAGGATGCTGGCCGCTCTCAAGGTCGCTTAATTGTAACGACGGCGGCGGGCGGTGCAGGGTGCGCAGCGCGGCGGGCAGGCTGATCAGGCCCTGAGCGAGTTCCGGCGGCAGCAGTTCGCTGATGGCGCAGGTGTCCAGCAGATCCAGCGCCTGGTCAGTCAGCTTGCGCAGCGTTGCCTGCTTAATACCTTCCGTGGTCGGATAGACCGGCGTCAGGGTTTCCTGCAAATCCGGAGTGCTGAGATCGCCCTGTACCCGATACTCCGGGTGGATCATCTCCGCGCCGTATTTTCCGCGCTTCGCCTCACCGTAGGCCAGTACGCGGCGGCCGGTGGCGAGGCTGTTTTTCATCGCGGCGTTAAAGTTGAAAAAGCGCATCGTAAGGATGCCAGAGCCGTCGCTGATCTGGCAGGTCATCATCCGGCGGCCGCCGAAGGTGATATTGCTGTTGAGGACTTCGCCTTCCACGGTGGCGTAGATACCGGGCAGCAGGTCGCCTATCGGATAGAGCTGGGTGCGGTCTTCATAGCGCAGAGGCAGGTGGAGCAGGAGATCCTGCACCGTATGCAGGCCGATTTTGGCAAGCTTGCTGCTTTGCGCGGCGCCAACGCCCGTTAGTGAATTGAGTGGAATGGCGTCTAACAGGCGGCCTTTCATCGTTTACTTCGCCGCCTGCATAGTGGCCCACCATGCGGCATCGGCGTCGATTTCGCCCTGCGCATTGATATGGGGATAGGGCAGGCCTTTGCGTTTCGCCACTCTGGCCAGGACCGGATAGCCGCCTTCAAACAGCAGGCGCTGCTGCTCGTCCTGTTCCAGCAGGCTGTTTTCACGCCGGTACATCCCGGCGTTCTGCCGCTGGCGCTGGGCTTCATAAAGGATAAGGGCCGAGGCCACCGAGACGTTAAGAGACTGCACCATGCCAGTCATCGGGATAACAATATCCCGATCCGCCAGGTCCAGCGCTTCCCGGGTGATCCCGCTTTTCTCCTGGCCCATCAGAATACAGGACGGTTTCGTGTAGTCGACTTCGCGGAAATCTACTGCGTTATCAGAAAGATGCGTCGCGAGGATTTGCATACCGCTGCTTTTGAGGTGGGCAACAGCATCGCCGATGGTGGCGTGGGTTTTCAGCTTTACCCAGCTGCTGCTGCCTGCGGCGGCGGAGAGGCCCGGACGCGCTTTGCTGTTCGCCCAGACGGCGTGGACTTCATGCACGCCGATGGCGTCTGCGGTGCGGACAATAGCGGACACGTTATGCGGTTTATGGACCTGCTCCATGCAGACCGTCAGATCGGGCTGACGTCTGGCGAGCATTTCACAGATCCGTTGATAACGTTCCGGGCTCATCGCGCTAGTTTCGGTTGCGGGTGACTTTAATCACGTCCGGCATCACGCGGATTTTGCGCATAATATTTGCCAGATGGACGCGATCGCGCGCCGTCAGACGAATAAAGGCGCTGTAGACGCGGCCGTCTTTCTCTTCGGTATTCAGGCTCTGAATATTGGAAGAGGCAGTGTTGATTGCCGCGGTCAGGTTAGCCAGCGCACCCTGGTGGTTGAACATATCCACCTTGATTTCGGTGATCAGCTCCTGGCCGGTGTCTTTGTCCCACTCCACCGCCATAAACTTCTCTGGCTCTTTCTGGTAGCCACGGATGTTACGACAGGACTCATGGTGGATAACCAGCCCTTTACCAGGGCTGACGTGGGCGATAATCGGGTCGCCGGGGATCGGACGACAGCACTTGGCGAAGGTGATTAACACCCCGTCAGCGCCTTTAATCGGCAGGTGACCGCTCTGGGTTCCCAGTGAGGTTGCACCGTCTTCGCCCTGCTGCAGATTTCTTGCCACGACGACGCTCATGGCGTTGCCGAGGCCGATTTCCGCCAGCAGATCGTCAAGGGTGGCGAGCTTCATGCGGTCGATTTCGCGCTGGATATTATCCTGCGGGATTTCGGCCAGCTTGCGGCTGCCGCCAAGGGCATGATTCAGCAGGCGACGACCCAGGCTGACGGAGTCATCGCGCTTGAGGTTTTTCAGCATCTGGCGAATTTTGGCGCGTGCTTTCGAGCTGACGACAAAGTTCAGCCAGGCCGCGTTTGGACGTGCGCCCGGTGCGGTGATGATTTCTACCGTCTGGCCGCTGGTCAGGGACTGGGACAGCGGATAAGGCTGTCGGTCGACGCGTGCGCCAACGCAGGCGTGGCCGATGTCCGTATGCACCGCATAGGCGAAGTCCACCGGCGTGGCGCCCGCAGGCAGTTCGACAATGCGGCCTTCCGGGGTGAAAACGTAAATCTCATCCGGGAAAAGATCGGATTTAACGCTCTCGATAAATTCAAAGGAGCTGCCCGCGCTCTGTTGAAGTTCCAGCAGGCTCTGCAGCCAGCGCTGGGCGCGAATTTGCGCAGTGGTGCTGCTTTCGACGTGCTCTTTATAAGCCCAGTGTGCCGCAACCCCCATCTCCGCCATCTGGTCCATATCCTCAGTGCGGATCTGCACCTCAACCGGAACGCCGTGCGGGCCGATCATCGAGGTGTGCAGGGACTGATATCCGTTCGCCTTGGGGATAGCGATATAGTCTTTCACGCGACCCGGACGTGGCTTATAGAGGCTGTGCATCTGGCCGAGTACGCGGTAGCAGGTATCCAGATCGTGGACAATCACGCGGAAGGCGTAGATATCCATGATCGAGTGAAAACGCTGCTCTTTCAGCACCATTTTGCAGTAGATCGAGTAGAGATGCTTTTCGCGACCGCTGACGCGGCAGGCGATTCCCGCTTCCTGAAGACGCCCTTCGATTTCCGACAGGATCTTCTGAATCATCTCTTTACGGTTGCCACGTGCGGCTTTCACTACCTCTTTGATCACCCGGAAGCGGTTTGGGTACAGCGCCTCAAAACCCAGCTCTTCCAGCTCGGTTTTAATGTGATGAATACCTAAACGGTGTGCCAGGGGGCTGTAGATCTCGAGGGTTTCACGGGCGATGCGGCGACGTTTGTCCGGGCGAAGAGAGCCCAGGGTGCGCATATTGTGGGTGCGGTCGGCAAGCTTGATAAGGATGACGCGGATATCCTGCACCATCGCCATAATCATCTTGCGGAAGTTTTCGGCCTGCGCCTCTTTTTTATCCTGGAACTTGAGCTTATCAAGTTTGGATACCCCTTCCACCAGCTCGGCAACGCTTTTGCCAAACAGCTGTTCCATATCCTGGTAGGTGGCAGGGGTGTCTTCAATCACGTCATGCAGCAGCGCGGCCATCAGCGTTTCATGGTCGAGTTTCATCTCGGCCAGAATAGAGGCCACCGCTACCGGATGCGTGATGTAGGGTTCACCGCTTGAACGTGTCTGGCCCTCGTGAGCGTCACGTGCAACGAGATACGCCTGCTGGAGACGCTTAATCTGGTCTTCCGGCAGGTAGGTTTGAATCAGCTGATTCAGGCTTTCAAACAGATACAAGGGCGACCCGCAGGTTTAATTAACGACGACCTTCAGCAATGGCAGTGACGGCCTGCAGTTCTGCGGCTTCCTGCTCTTGCTGTTCCTGGCGCTCACGTACGTCGAGGATCTGGTTGGTGATCAGACCTTCTTCGATTTCGCGCAGTGCGATAACGGTGGTTTTATCGTTTTCTTCCGGTACCAGCGGATCTTTACCGCCTGTCTGCATCTGACGAGCGCGACGCGCGGCGACCAGAACCAGGTCAAAACGGTTACCAATTTTCTCTACAGCGTCCTGAACAGTTACGCGTGCCATATTTAAAATGCTCCACAGGTGAAGAAATGACTGGGCATGATACTGAAAGTGGTGTCAGTCTGCCAACAGTTTGCTGATTAAAGCGTCATGTCGCTGCTTTTGGCGGCCCATGCGCAGACGTTCGGCGCGAATAATGGTTTTCAGATCGCCCAGGGCGGTATCGAAATCATCATTCACAATAAGGTAATCATATTCGGCGTAGTGACTCATTTCCGCTACGGCCAGCGCCATGCGCTTGCCGATGACCTCTTCGCTATCCTGACCGCGACCGCGCAGGCGGCGATCCAGCTCGTCTTTCGACGGCGGCAGAATAAAGATACTGCGTGCCTGAGGCATTTTTACGCGAATTTGCTGCGCGCCCTGCCAGTCGATATCCAGGAACACATCCACGCCGGTAGCCAGTACCTGCTCAATGGTTTCGCGTGAGGTGCCGTAGTAGTTACCAAACACTTCCGCGTGTTCCAGAAACGCTTCTCTGCCAATCATCGTCCGGAAATCGTCGTGATTCACAAAGAAATAGTGTTCCCCGTGCACTTCACCCGGACGCGGCGCACGCGTGGTGTGTGAAACAGAAACCTGGGTGTCGTACAGCGGCTGGGTTTTTAATAAAGCCTGAATCAGGCTGGATTTACCCGCCCCGCTGGGGGCTGAAACAATATAAAGCGTACCTTGGGCCATGAGAGTCTTGTGTATGTGCGTGTGAATAAGGGCTTACATACGGGCTCATTATACACGGCGGCGCTGCGCGACGTAGCCTTTGTCACACTTTTTCAGGCGGATTATTCGATTATGCGGCGGGTTTTCCTGTTTTCTCCTCCGATTACAGCAACCTGATAAAAAAGCCACGAGCCTCTACGCAGAGCTGATTTTTGCGGCTCGCGTGCCTTTCCTCTCCTCGGTTATATCTTCCGCAACGACTTCGGGAGGGACGGCTATGTGGCAAAGGATGATCGGCGCGGTACTCATTCTGCTGTACTGCGCGCAAGGCCTGGCGGATTGCCCGGTATGGTCGCCCGCCAGGGCGCAGCAGGAGGTCACGCGCCTGCATCAGCAGCTTGCGCAATGGAATGACGACTACTGGAAGCAGGGTGCCAGCGCGGTAAACGATGAGGTCTATGACCGGCTCAGCGAGCGGCTGGCGTACTGGCGGCGCTGTTTTTCCCTGACGGCGGTCGACGATATGGAAACGCCGCCTATTGTCGGCACCGTTATTCATCCCGTTGCCCATACGGGCGTGCGCAAACTGGCGGATGAACGCCAGCTTGCCCGCTGGATGGCGAATAAAGGGGAGCTGTGGGTGCAGCCCAAAGTCGATGGGGTTGCGGTCACCCTGGTCTATCGCAACGGAGTATTGCAGCAGGCGATCAGTCGGGGCAACGGCCTGAAGGGCGAAGACTGGACGGCAAACGTCCGGCAGATCCCGTCGATTCCGCAGCGCGTTACGGGCGCGTTTGCCAATAGCGTGCTGCAGGGGGAGCTGTTTTTGCTGCGCGAAGGGCATAGCCAGAAGCGGATGGGCGGGATTAACGCCAGGTCGAAGGTTGCCGGTGCCATGATGCGCAACGCGCCTTCGCCTTTACTGCGGGAAATCGGCCTCTTCGTCTGGGCCTGGCCGGACGGCCCGGCGAACATGACGCAGAGGCTGGCTGAGCTTCGTACCGGAGGCTTCGGGCTGAGCGCTCGTTACACCCTGCCGGTGAAGGATGTACAGGCCGTTGCCGAACAACGCTCCCGCTGGTTCAGCGAACCGCTGCCTTTTGTGACCGACGGCGTGGTGGTCAGAACGGCGACGGAACCCGATGGGCAGCACTGGATGCCCGGGCAGGGGGAGTGGATCGTGGCCTGGAAATATCCGCCCGTCGCTCAGGTAGCCGACGTCCGGGCGATTCAGTTTGCCGTCGGGCGCACCGGCAGGCTGGCGGTGGTGGCGCAGCTTGAGCCGGTACAGCTGGATGATAAACGGGTACAAAGGGTGAACATCGGCTCGCTGAAGCGCTGGAATACGCTCGATATCGCACCGGGGGATCAGGTCCAGGTCAGCCTTGCCGGGCAGGGGATCCCCAGGATTGACCGTGTTGTATGGCGCTCCACCGTGCGCCATAAGCCGACGCCGCCGGAAGCGGAATTGACCTCGCTGACGTGTTTTTACGCCTCCGTTGGCTGTGCGGAGCAGTTTATCGCCCGGCTGGTATGGCTGGGTTCTGCGCAGGGACTCAATATAGAAGGCATCAGCGAGGCGAGCTGGCGATTGCTGCATCAGACGCACCGCTTCGGTCATATCTTCTCCTGGCTGGCGCTGACCAAAGCCCAGCTGCAGGCGACGCCGGGTATCTCGCCTGCCAGAGGAGAACTACTCTGGCACTGTTTTAATCTGGTACGTGACCGGCCGTTTATTCGCTGGGTCAACGTGATGGGGATCCCGCTCACTCAGGCGGCATTAAATGCGCTGGGTGCCAGCCACTGGCAGGAACTTATTGCGCGTAGCGACAGACAGTGGCGAACGTTGCCAGGCGTGGGAGATGAACGCGTTCGGCAGCTACAGCGCTGGCTTACTCACGAGGATATCGCGGCGCTGGCCGAGTGGCTGGCGGGACAGGGGATTTCGGGGTTTGTGGGGCGGTGATAGCGGGTCTCAGACGGTGGGAATAAGAAGCCCACTTACGGGGCCGTCCATTTAACGAGGTTCATGTATTAGCATGATACTGCGGTTTATTCGATTGAATCTTGTGTGGTGAGTCTTTTTAAACCGTGGGTTAAGTGAGGTTGGGCTGTGAGGTCGTATCTGGTCGCTATTGAATAGGATGGGTAACTACGCATAAACATTTGCTTCGTTTAGCCGATAACATTACACATCAAAATGTGTTGATCAGTTATCTGGGTGTTTCCGGGTAGGATGTATTTCTGTCAAACAGGGATTTTAAGATGCGATTTTTCTATAATTTTTTGTTTTTATTATTGGTATGTACTCTGTCCGGCTGTACAGGATATGGATATATACCACTCACTGAAGAGTGGTATCACTCGGAAGCAAAATTTACAACTGTTGCGGTCAGAGCTGCTGATATAAGTACCCTCAGTACTACTGATGGCAGCAAGATTCCTGACACCCTTCGGGTATATGAGCATCCTTTCGGTTTTCGTTATTCAAAGGCGCTGGATGGTGATTATATCAGCTATTATAGTGAACCGGGCAACATGACGGGGTTTGTCATGAGAGGTGGGCCGGGGAAAGAAAATATTGATAAGAGAATAAAAGAATTGGCGGATTTTTTGCAGTGGTCACGACTGGAAAAAACGGAGAGAATAGCGACCCAGGGGATAAAAATAACAAGAAAAGGGGATGAGTATATTTATCTGGAGCGACCAGATGGCCCGGTACTTATGTTTAGAAAAGCAGGTTCATATGCACAGTGCATGTTTTCTTATTCTTGCTATGCAGTCCAAATAACACCTCGAGCAGCATCAATAATGATCATTGAGTTTTCAGCAGTTAAGCGCGAGAAATTTAATTGATTTTTTGATATCTACACTTGATGGTGTTTATTTTTTTGGGAGGCACAAACCCGGAAGCAGAATGATATCAGCTAAGTGGGAGCGTGTTTCAACAGAATGCACTGGCAATCCTCTATGCACAGGAGTGAGTAGTGGATTCGCCAGTTTCGGTTTGGCACGAGCCCTGAACTGGCTGACTATAACAGCGAACGGTCTCATGAATCCCTGCATAACCTGACGCCGGAAGAATACCGGGTGATGGCTGAAAACAAGCAAATCTCAAAAAGTGCGTGGAGCCAAAACGGGTATGCTTACATCCTGACTAAATTTCATAGGGGGACTACATGGTTATAAACGTACTTTTCTGCCTGGTAAAGCTAAAACCCTCCCCATCATACTCCCCACTTATCAGTGTTTTTTGTTGGATTGAGATAGTCTTTTAGATACTGTCATTTAAATAAAAAAGCCCATAAAGCATGGGCTTGTGTAATTCAATGGATTTTGAGAGAACTTACTCGATATTCTGAATCTGCTCGCGCATTTGCTCGATCAGCACTTTCAGCTCAATGGCGGCATTGGTGACGTCAGCATTGATAGATTTTGATGCCAGAGTGTTCGACTCGCGGTTGAACTCCTGCATCATAAAGTCGAGGCGGCGGCCAACGGCCTCTTTTTTCTTCAGGATGTTGTAGGTTTCTTTAACGTGCGCTTCCAGACGATCCAGTTCTTCGGCAACGTCGATACGCTGCGCCATCAGGACCAGTTCCTGCTCCAGGCGGTTGTTTTCCAGCTGAACCTGCGCGTCTTCCAGTTTGGCGACCAGACGTTCACGCTGCCACACGAGGATTTCCGGCATATGCGAGCGAACCCTGACCACTTCGTCACTGACGCCCTGCAGACGCTGCTCAATCAGCGCTTTTAACGCCTGCCCTTCGGTTTCGCGGGCTTCGATAAAGTCGTCCAGTGCGCCGTCGAGGGCAGAAAGGATTTCGGCGGTGATGGCGTCCAGATCCTGCTCCTGAGCAGACATCACGCCCGGCCAGCGCAGGATATCAACCGGGTTAATTTCCCCTTCGTCGCTCTGCATTTTGACCCAGTTCGCAGCGGTAACCAGCTGTTTAGCCAGTTTTTCATTCAGCAGCAGCTCTCCCTGGGCGCTGGCGTCCGGCTCAAAGCGCAGGTTGCATTCAACTTTACCGCGCGTCAGGCGGGCACGGATACGCTCGCGGACCACCGGCTCAAGGCTACGGAACTGTTCCGGCATGCGGAAATAGGTTTCCAGATAACGCTGGTTTACCGAGCGCAGTTCCCAGGAGGCAGAGCCCCATGTACCTTTGATTTCCCGGCGGGCGTAGGCGGTCATGCTGCGGATCATAGACGTTCCTGTTTTTAAAGAAGAGATGGGGGATTATAGCTTTCACGGCCCTTGCAGGATAGGAATAAGCTCGGGAAGTCCGTATAATGCGCAGCCACATTCGTCATCGCCGGAGAAATCATCATGCGTCCAGCAGGCCGTAGCGTTCATCAGGTTCGCCCTATCACCCTGACCCGTAATTACACAAAACACGCAGAAGGCGCCGTGCTGGTTGAGTTTGGTGAGACCAAAGTGCTCTGTACCGCCACCGTTGAAGAGGGCGTGCCGCGCTTTCTGAAAGGCCAGGGCCAGGGCTGGATCACTGCCGAATACGGTATGTTGCCGCGCGCCACCCACACCCGTAACGCCCGCGAAGCGGCGAAGGGGAAACAGGGCGGCCGCACCATGGAAATCCAGCGTCTGATTGCCCGCGCTCTGCGTGCGGCGGTCGATCTGAAAGCGCTTGGTGAATTCACCATTACCCTCGACTGCGACGTTATTCAGGCCGATGGCGGTACCCGTACCGCGTCCATTTCCGGCGCCTGTGTGGCGCTGGCCGATGCCCTGAACGGCCTGGTTGCCGCCGGTAAACTGAAGGCCAGCCCGCTGAAAGGAATGGTGGCAGCGGTCTCCGTGGGCATCGTCAATGGAGAAGCGCTCTGCGATCTGGAGTACGTTGAAGACTCCGCGGCAGAAACCGATATGAACGTGGTGATGACCGAAGATGGCCGCATGATTGAAGTCCAGGGCACCGCCGAAGGCGAACCGTTCAGTCATGAAGAGTTATTGACCCTGCTGGCGCTGGCCAGAGGGGGAATCGAATCCATTGTCGTCGCCCAGAAGGCGGCGTTAGAAAATTAAAATTGAAGGCGACTGAAGAGTCGCCTTTTTTTTGTCTGTAGAAAAGTGAGGAGCAAATCCATGAAACCGTATCAGCGCCAGTTTATTGAATTTGCGCTTAACAAGCAGGTCCTGAAGTTCGGCGAGTTCACCCTGAAATCCGGGCGCAAAAGCCCCTATTTCTTCAACGCCGGGCTGTTTAACACCGGGCGCGATCTGGCACTGTTAGGCCGTTTTTACGCCGAGGCGCTGGTGGATTCTGCGATCGATTTCGACCTGCTGTTTGGCCCGGCCTATAAAGGCATCCCGATTGCCACGACGACCGCCGTGGCGCTGGCTGAGCATCACGAGCGCGATGTGCCTTACTGCTTTAACCGCAAAGAGGCCAAAGACCACGGCGAAGGCGGCAGCCTGGTGGGTAGCGCGCTACAGGGCCGCGTGATGCTGGTGGATGATGTGATCACCGCCGGTACCGCGATCCGTGAGTCGATGGAAATTATCCAGGCCAACGGCGCCACTCTGGCCGGCGTGTTGATTGCGCTGGACCGCCAGGAGCGTGGGCGTGCGGATATCTCGGCGATTCAGGAAGTCGAGCGGGACTACGGCTGTCAGGTGATTTCGATTATCACCCTGAAAGAGCTGATTAGCTGGCTGGAAGAGAAGCCGGAGATGGCCGACCATCTGGCTTCGGTCCGCGCCTACCGCGAGCAGTTCGGCGTTTAAGACGTTCACCCGGCAGCCTGGCTGCCGGGTATCACGCGTTACAGCAGCTTCGCGCCCTGGGTATTAACATACAGCGCGTAGATCGAGGTGCTGGAGGCCATAAACAGGCGGTTGCTGGCCCGTCCGCCGAAGCAGAGGTTAGCGCAGCGCTCTGGCAGATGGATCATGCCGATAGCCTTCCCTGCGGTGTTAAAGACCCGCACGCCGTCGAGCTCTTCCGTTCCCATTCCCCAGCCGCACCACAGATTGCCGTCGATATCGCAGGCAATACCGTCCGCCGTACCGTTGCCGCAGTCGATATGCACCCGCCGATTTTTCAGCTGGTTATCCACCACGTCCCACGCCAGAATCAGGCGATTGGGCGTAGCCCGGCTCTCCACGACATAGAGGATTTTTTCATCCGGGGAAAAACAGATCCCGTTCGGGCCTTTCACATCGCCGACAGCGACGCTGAGCTTGCGGGTTTCCGGGTCCAGACGATAGACGTTCTGCGGCAGTTCAGGTTTAGCCTGATGTCCTTCATAAAACCCGGCGATGCCAAACGGCGGATCGGTAAACCAGATGGAGCCGTCCGACTTCACCACGATATCGTTGGGGGAGTTAAACGGTTTGCCCTCAAATCCGTCCGCCAGCACGGTAATGGTGCCGTCGTATTCGGTTCGGGTAATGCGCCGGGTGTCGTGCTCGCAGCTGATGAGTCGCCCCTGGCGATCGCGGGCGTGGCCGTTAGCGAAGTTCGACGGCTGGCGGAATACGCTGGTTTCACCGGTTATCTCATCCCAGCGCATAATGGCGTTGTTGGGGATATCGCTCCAGAGCAACATCCGGCTATCGCCAAACCAGACCGGACCTTCCGCCCAGCGGCAGCCGGTGGCGATTTGCTCTACTTTTGCGCTGGAGAGCATATAGCCGCGAAAGCTGTCATCCAGGGCAGCGATACGCGGGTCGGGGTAGCGGGGCGAGGGTTCCCATGAGGCGAAGCTTTTTGGGCTGAGGAGCAGGGAGGCGGTTGCAATGCCGCCCAGTTTTAACAGTTCACGCCGGGATGTGGCCATCCGGTCTCTCCTTATCTGTAGGGTATCTGGCTTATTATTTTGTTTAGGTACAGCGATCCTTCCAGAGGGAGGGTAGAGAATGTGCCGGGGCAGAACATCTGGCAATTAAACGAATGTTCCTGGGCTTTTTTACAAAGCGTAAGATGAACGACGGGAATAAAAGAATGCAGCCGTCGTGGCTGCACCTGTATTACTGGAGCTGTGCAGAAAGCAGCGGCCAGCGTGCATCGAAATCATCGGTCGGGCGATATTTAAATTCGCTGCGCACGAAGCGAGAGAGCATCCCTTCACAGTAGGCCATTAGCTGGCTGGCGAGCAGAGATTCATCGGTAATATAGCCTTCGCCTTCACGCATTTTGCGCTCGCGCAGAACCTGGCGCAGCTGGGCTTCGATACGTTCGAACAGCTGGTTAATCCGCCCCTGCAGGCGATCCTGTTCAAACATCAGCGCGTGGCCGGTCAGGATGCGGGTCAGGCCAGGGTTGCGTTCACCAAAGCCCAGAACCAGCAGGACAATCAGGCGTAAACGCCCGTTGGTGTCCTTCTCGTCTTTGAGGATCAGGTTAATGCGGGTGGTCAGGCTGTCTTCGATAAACTCAATCAGGCTATCGAACATCCGCGTTTTGCTGGGGAAATGGCGATACAGCGCCGCTTCCGACACGCCGACAGAGGCCGCCAGTTTCGCGGTCGTGATGCGCTGGCTACCGTCACTGGATTCCAGCATCAGCGCCAGAGACTGAAGTATTTCTTCGCGACGATTCCTTTTCGCAGTTTGTTTTTCTGCCATGTTACAAAATACCCCAGAAAATAAGCACTTGTCAGGCGAGCACCCACACAGCGACCGCAAACCGGGCCTGCGATGATGTTATGGCATTATTACGCCGTGGGATGCGTTTAAACAGACACACCCGCACTCAGAATAAAGGCGGGTGTGGTTAAGGGCGACTTACTGGCGCCCTGAGTGGCCGAAGCCACCCTCGCCACGATCCGTGGCGTCAAAATCGGTGACCAGGTTAAATTCAGCCTGTACGACCGGCACGAATACCATCTGCGCGACGCGTTCGCCCGGCTGAATGGTAAAGCTATCCTGCCCACGGTTCCAGACGGAAACCATCAGTTGACCCTGGTAGTCAGAGTCGATCAGGCCCACCAGATTGCCCAGTACAATACCATGCTTATGACCCAGGCCGGAGCGCGGCAGGATCACCGCCGCCAGAGACGGGTCGGCGATATGAATGGCCAGGCCGGTTGGCAGCAGAGTGGTGGCACCCGGCGCCAGCTCTACGGCGTCATCGAGACAGGCACGCAGGTCAAGTCCGGCAGAGCCGGAGGTGGCATAGGTTGGCAGCGGGAACTGCTGGCCAATACGCGGGTCCAGAATCTTAACGTCGATTTTTTTCATCATAGCGGGTAACGATCTCGTCCAGTAATAGTTCGCCCAGGCGCTCTTTGCGCTCCAGCGGCAGAGGCTTGTCGCCGTCATGCCAGAAAAGGTGCAGGGCATTGCTGTCGCTGTTAAACCCCTGACCGGCAAGCGATACATCGTTTGCACAGATCAGATCGAGGTTTTTGCGGGCGCGTTTTTGCCGGGCATATTCTTCCACATTATTTGTTTCTGCGGCAAATCCTACCACATAGGGTCGGTTGGCCTGGAGGGCACCGACGCCGGCGACAATGTCCGGATTTTTAACCATTTTTATGATTAATTCATCGCCCTGTTTTTTAATTTTTTGATCGGCAATTTCCATCGCCCGATAGTCGGCAACCGCCGCACAGCCGATAAAAATATGCTGCGACTGGGCACCGGCCTGCACGGCCGCTTCCATTTCCAGGGCGGTAACGACGTCCACGCGCTGAACAAATGGCGGCGTCGGCAACGACACCGGACCGCTGACCAGCGTGACGTTAGCGCCGCGCCGTGCCGCTGCTGCCGCAATGGCGAAGCCCATCTTACCGGAGCTGAGATTGGTGATATAGCGCACCGGATCCAGCGGCTCACGGGTCGGGCCTGCGGTAATCATGATATTCAGATGTTGCAGGTCTTTGACAGGCGAGAAATGCCCTGCGGCCATCTCAACGATGGTCATCGGGTCGAGCATGCGTCCCGGCCCCACGTCGCCGCAGGCCTGGCTGCCGCTATCCGGGCCCCACACCAGCAGGCCGCGAGAGGCGATGACGCCAAGATTATGCTGGGTCGCCGTGGCCCGGTACATCTGCTGATTCATGGCCGGAACCACCGCCACAGGCGACGGCGTTGCCAGGCAAATGGTTGTCACCAGATCGTTAGCCATACCGGCTGCAATACGGGCGATTAAGTCTGCCGTTGCCGGGGCAAGAATGACCAGATCGGCCCATTTGCCCAGTTCGATATGGCCCATTGCCGCTTCCGCAGCCGGATCGAGCAGACTATCGGAAACCGGATAGCCTGAAACGGCCTGCAGGCTCAGCGGCGTGATAAAGGCTTTTGCGGCATCGGTCATTACTACCCGGACATCCGCGCCGCGATCGCGCAGACGACGTACCAGCTCAGGCGTTTTGTAGGCGGCAATGCCGCCGCTCACGCCGAGAACAATCTTTTTACCGGCCAGGCTCATCATGCTTCTTTCCTGTTTGGGTTCACCACAAGACGAGGATTTTATCACAATACCAGGTTCGTCGTGCGCACGGTCCGCATTCACTTTGCGAGCCACCGCGTAACTGCGTTATTCGTCCATCGTCCGGCGAAATCCGCTGTGGCAACATAGGCCAGGTGACGAAGGAGAACGAGTCTATGGAACTGACGGATCGGCTATTACCGCGTGAAAAGATGCTGCGTTTTGGAATTGATGCGTTGAGCGACGTAGAGCTACTGGCGCTGTTTTTACGCACCGGCAGCCAGGGGAAAAATGTAATGACGCTGGCCCGCGACCTACTGCAGCATTTCGGCTCGCTGTATGATTTACTCTCGGCGGACCTGGCGGAGTTCCATGCCATACGCGGTATCGGGGTCGCCAAGTATGCGCAGCTGCGCGGCGTTGCCGAACTGGCACGACGCTATTACAGCGTTCGTGTGCTGGCGGAGCAGACCCTGATGAGCCCGGAACTGACGCGGGAATTTTTACAAAGCCAGCTCACCGGCGAAGAGCGCGAGATCTTTATGGTGATCTTTCTCGACACCCAGAATCGGGTGCTGAAGCACTGCCGGATGTTTTCCGGCACCCTGAGCCACGTCGAGGTCCATCCGCGCGAGATCGTCCGCGAAGCGATTAAAGTTAACGCAGCGGGGGTGATCCTTGCGCACAATCATCCTTCTGGTCGCGCTGAACCGAGTCGTTCTGATAAACTTATCACCGAAAGAGTGGTAAAGTGCTGTCGCTTCATGGATATTCGGGTGCTCGACCATCTGGTGATCGGTCGCGGAGAGTACGTTTCTTTTGCTGAACGTGGTTGGATTTAGACCATTCTGCACGATCCATTGGGATCTTTGTCTGTTCGGGACTTGAGCACACCGCTGATGCAGCGTATACTACGCCACCTTTGAGAATCTCGGGTTTGGCATTATGGGCCTGGCACTGTGGGTTCGCATTGAACCGCCAGAGACCAGGCTTGCAGCCTGACGAGGCGCCATAACCCTATACGAAGCTCGAGCTAATTTGATTTTTGGAGAATAGACATGTCCCGAGTCTGCCAAGTTACTGGCAAGCGTCCGGTGACCGGTAATAACCGTTCCCACGCACTGAACGCGACCAAACGCCGTTTCCTGCCGAACCTGCACTCTCACCGTTTCTGGGTTGAGAGCGAGAAGCGTTTTGTCACCCTGCGCGTATCTGCTAAAGGTATGCGTGTAATCGATAAAAAAGGCATCGATACAGTTCTTTCTGAACTGCGTGCCCGTGGCGAAAAGTACTAAGTACTTAGAGGAAATAAATCATGGCTAAAGGTATTCGTGAGAAAATCAAGCTGGTTTCTTCTGCTGGTACTGGTCACTTCTATACCACCACGAAGAACAAACGTACTAAGCCGGAAAAACTGGAACTGAAAAAATTCGATCCAGTTGTACGCCAGCATGTACTGTACAAAGAAGCTAAAATTAAATAATTTTAGTGGATTGTATGAAAACCCCGCTTCGGCGGGGTTTTTGTGTTTTAAGGGCCGGGAGAAGACAGCATGCCGGAATTACCAGAGGTAGAAACCAGCCGCCGCGGCATTGAGCCCCATCTGGTCGGGGCGACCATTTTGCACGCGGTGGTACGCAACGGACGGCTGCGCTGGCCGGTGTCGGAAGAGATCCATCGTCTGAGCGACGTTCCGGTGCTGAGCGTGCAGCGGCGCGCAAAGTACCTGCTGCTGGAGTTGCCCGACGGCTGGATCATCATCCATCTGGGGATGTCCGGTAGCCTGCGCGTGCTCACTGAAGAGTTGCCCCCGGCAAAACATGACCACGTCGATCTGGTGATGAGCAACGGCAAAGTGCTGCGTTATACCGATCCGCGTCGTTTCGGCGCATGGCTGTGGACGCCGGTGCTGGAAGGGCACAATGTACTGGCACATCTGGGCCCGGAGCCGCTGAGTGACGACTTTAACGCTGACTACCTGCAGCAGAAGTGCGCGAAGAAGAAAACCGCCATCAAACCCTGGCTGATGGATAACAAGCTGGTGGTGGGCGTCGGCAATATCTATGCCAGCGAATCCTTGTTTGCCGCCGGGATCCATCCCGATCGGCTGGCTTCTTCTCTTTCTCAGCGTGAATGTGAACTGCTGGTTCAGGTGATCAAGGCCGTACTGCTGCGATCGATCGAACAGGGCGGCACGACCCTGAAAGATTTTCTGCAAAGTGACGGAAAGCCGGGATATTTTGCGCAGGAATTGCAGGTCTACGGCCGTAAAGGCGAACCCTGCCGCGTATGTGGGACGCCGATTGTGGCGACAAAGCATGCTCAGCGTGCGACCTTTTACTGCCGCCGCTGTCAGAAGTAGCGTCTACAGCTTCGCCAGCAGCGCCTGGTGAACGTTGGCAGGCAGGAAGTGGGTGACATCACCCTGGTGGCGCGCCACTTCCTTGACCAGCGACGACGAGATAAATGACCACTCTGTCGACGGCATCAGGAACACGCTCTCCAGCTCCGGCATCAGATGGCGATTCATATGCGCCAGCTGCATCTCATATTCGAAGTCCGCCACCGCACGCAGACCGCGGATCAGGATGTTCGCCTGTTGACTGCGAGCGAAGTTAGCCATCAGATCGCTAAACCCCACCACCTCGATGTTGTCCAGATGCGACGTCGCCTCCGTGGCTAACGCCACGCGCTCTTCCAGGTCGAACAGTGGTTTTTTACTCGGACTGGCGGCTATCGCCAGCACGACCTTGTCAAACATCCCGGCCGCACGGGTAATGATATCGATATGGCCGTTAGTGATGGGATCGAAGGTTCCCGGGTAGATCGCCCGTTTTTCCATGACAGCCCTCAGTGGGTTTTGGGTGGCAGGTAAGGTTCCAGTAGTTGCAGCAGGCGCTGTAACGCCCCCTGGTTTTGGTAGAGCACTTCAACCGCATGGCGACCATAAAAATTACGATAATCTTCATCGGTCAGCAAAGAGGAGACCTCTTTTACCAGGCCCGGGGCATCGGTGACGGTGATTAATCCACTTGCCTGCCCCAGACGCGCGCAAATATCTTTGAAGTTAAAGGTATGCGGGCCCATCAGTACGGGGATGGCGTGTGCTGCCGCTTCTAAAGGATTGTGGCCCCCGCGTTCAACCAGCGAACCGCCGACAAAAGCAAGGTCGGCAATACCGTACAGCAGCATCAGTTCACCCATGGTATCGCCAACCACCACCTGGGTGCCTGAAGAGGGCACTTCCCCCGATGAACGTGTGGTATAGCTTAGCCCAGCCTGGCGAACAAGGTTAATCGCATCCGGAAAACGTTCAGGATGTCGGGGGACCAGAATCAGTAAAAGACTGGGGAACTGGTGCAATAACGCCTGATGCGCAGCGATAATAATGCTTTCTTCACCATCGTGAGTGCTGGTAGCAATCCATACCGGGCGATGCGGCGCCCACTGGCGACGTAACGTCACCGCTTTTGCCGCAAGCTGTGGGGTAACAGAAATATCAAACTTCAGGCTACCGGTGACCGTCACCTGATTGTTTTTCGCACCCAGGGTGACAAAGCGTTCCCCATCTTCTTCATTCTGCGCGGCGATCAGCGTGATGCGGCGCAATAGTCGACCAACAAATTTACCCAGTTTCGCGTAGCCAGCTGCCGACCGGGCTGAAAGGCGTGCGTTGGCAATGACCAGCGGAATATGACGCTTGTCGAGGGCTGCAATCAGGTTTGGCCATAATTCCGTTTCCATAATTAACACCAGCTTGGGATCAACTTTATCCAGGAAACGGTTAAGGGCATCGGGCAAATCATAGGGCAGATAGACGTGCTGAACATCGCCACCAAAAGCGGAGTGAACGCGCTCTGAACCTGTTGGTGTCATTGTGGTAACGGTGATGGGCAGCTGGGGATAGCGATGCCGCAGAGCACGCACTAAAGGGATCGCCGCCAGGGTTTCCCCGACGGAGACAGAGTGCAGCATAATGCCGCCGGGCTTCAGCGGGTTACGGTAAAAACCGTAGCGCTCACCCCAGCGTTTACGATAGGCCGGAGCTTTACGTCCGCGCACCCAAAGCCGTATCCAAATAAATGGCTGAATAAGATAGAAAAGGGCGGTGTAAAGCAATGCGAGCATAGTAAATAGCTGACCTGTGGATGTGCTGGGATTCTATGTATTTAGTAGTGGCTTTACCATCATTTTTATCCAGGTTGTACTAAAACGCCTGAATTGACAAGGTATTGTTCAGGTAAACCATTATCCGCTTCCTCAAAAAATCACAGTCTACAGACTTAATGCATTGTGCGGTATTCGTTGGCCATCAAAATAAAATGGCTTTATCCTTATGTTTTTTAATGATTATTTTTGTTTTTGTGCAAAAAACAATCATTTCGGATCGAGTGTTAATTAATGATATACTACTGCGAAATTTCAGATAGCTGGCAGCCTTAAACACCTGGAAACTCAGGGGATGCCCTGGGAAGCATGGTCAGAGACGACGACGCTTTTGTGGACCAGGCCGGGTATGTCTGGCGACGCGACGCGGGTATTATCGCATGGTCATTGCTCTTTGTTTGTACAAGTATTTTCCCTATGGCGGGTTACAGCGTGATTTCTTGCGGATTGCCCATACGCTAGCGGCACGGGGCCATGATGTTAAGGTTCTTACCCAGCAATGGCAGGGTGAGCGTCCTGAGGGCCTTGAAATCATCCTTTTCCCGGTAACATCCAGAACTAATCATGGGAAAAATGAACAGTACTACCAATCAGTTAAACAGTATTTAAGCCAGCACGCTGTCGATCGTGTCGTGGGGTTTAATAAAATGCCCGGGCTTGATGTCTACTATGCTGCCGATGTGTGTTATGCGGAAAAAGTCGCCCGTGAGAAAGGTTTTTTTTACAGGCTAACGCGCCGTTACAGGCATTACGCCGCGTTCGAAAAAGCCACCTTTCAGCAAGGTGCTCACACGCAGTTATTGATGTTAACGAATAAGCAAATCGGTGATTTTAAAAATTATTACCGGACTGAGAGTCAACGCTTTCATATTTTACCGCCGGGGATATATCCGGACCGGAAATACAGCCAGCAGCCTGAAAACAGCCGACAGACTGTCAGGGCAAAACATGATATTGGGTCGGAACAGTTTTTGCTCCTACAGGTGGGATCGGATTTTAAACGTAAGGGTGTGCCAAGAACACTGTTGGCGGTCGCCTCTTTACCTGATGGAATACGCCTGCGTACGCAGCTGATGGTGGTAGGCCAGGATAAAGACGATCGCTACCGTGCTCAGGCGCGTCGGTTGGGTATTGAGAAGCAGGTCCAGTTCTTCTCAGGACGTGATGATATTGCTGAACTGATGTCTGCTGCTGATTTGCTGCTTCATCCTGCCGTTCAGGAAGCCGCGGGTATTGTATTGCTGGAGGCTGTTGTTGCAGGGCTACCGGTATTGACCACCGAAGTGTGCGGATATGCTGATTATATCAATGCCGCCCAATGCGGAGTGGTGATTCCTGAGCCTTTTGAGCAAATCAAGCTGGATAACGCACTTCGTGAAGCGCTGGAAAATGCTGCGCTGAGAGAGGGCTGGGCCAACAGTGCACGACATTTTGCCGATACAGAAGATCTCTACAGCCTGGCGGATAAAGCTGCAGATATCATTTTAGGTCATTGAGAATGATTGAGTTAAAAGAACCATTCGCCACACAGTGGCAAGGCAAAGATCCGTTTACGGAAGTTCGTAAGCTTGATGGTGAGGTATTCCGCGCCCTTGAAACGCGGCGTACTCTGCGGTTTGAGATGATGGGCAAGGGATATTTCCTTAAATATCACCATGGTACGACCTTAAAGGAAGTGCTAAAAAACCTTATTTCTTTGCGTATGCCTGTTCTGGGTGCAGACCGGGAGTGGCTGGCGATTCATCGTCTGAAAGCGCTAAATGTTGATACGATGACCGGCGTTGCCTTTGGGCAGAAGGGCGTGAATCCCTTACGGCGGACATCATTTATTATCACGGAAGATCTTTCGCCAGCCGTCAGCCTGGAAGATTTTTGCGCCGGATGGCGTGTAGAACGCCCTGCGTTTACCGTTAAGCGCACCATTATTGCCCGTGTGGCGGAGATGGTAAGGAACATGCACCGTGGTGGAGTAAACCATCGGGATTGTTATATCTGTCACTTTTTACTGCAGCTGCCGCTGCCAGCAAATATTGCGGATATCACGCTGTCAATGATCGACCTGCATCGCGCACAGATACGTCGCCAGGTACCTCGCCGTTGGCGTGATAAGGACCTGATTGGACTCTATTTTTCTTCGCTTGATATCGGGTTAACATCCCGGGATATTTATCGATTTTTACGCATTTATTTCTCAATGCCATTGCGTGAAATTTTCCGTCTGGAAGCTGCATTGTTTGAACGAGCTATTACAAAAGCGCAAAAAATAAAGCACAGAACAATAAGAAAAGCGTTATGAATATAAAATTTGAGGTTGTTTAATTATGAATATTGATTTTCAAGAAATAATAATTGAAAAACATGAGTTTAATAGCTCGGTGCAGCCGAGAAGTAAAAAAATAAATGTAGCATATGGTGTCGATCGTAATTTCTTGTTTGGCACTGGAATTTCAATGACATCAGTTTTAGTGAATAATGCTGACATTGATGTTCATTTTTATATAGCAACCGACTATATTGATAACGATTACCTGGAAAGTGTTGAACGACTAACCAAAATGTACAGTACGACGGTGACGATACTTGTTTTCGATAACGAGGCTTTTCGCAAACTCCCGAGTACGAAGTCGTGGACCTATGCCATGTACTATCGTTATTTTGCGTTCGAATATTTATGTACCACACTAAGTGCTGTACTGTACCTTGATGCCGATGTTATCTGTAAAGGCTCACTACGTGAGCTTGCAGATATTAATTTCCACAGTGAGTATGCTGCCGTCATCAATGATATAGATGAAGTGCGTTTAAAATCAGGTTCCAGACTTGGTATTCCGGAACTGAATAATGGATATTTTAATTCAGGTGTTGTGTTTGCTAACCTGGATGTCTGGAAGGAAAAAAATCTTCTGACCCAAGCATTTTCTATCCTGCAGGAACGTCAAAAGGACCTGCTTTATTTCGATCAGGATGTTTTAAATATACTGTTTGTGGGGCATACAATTTTGCTTCGCAGAGATTTCAATTGTATCTACGGTGTCGATCAAGAACTTAAGAATAAAAGTGATGATGTTTATCAGGATTATATTAATGATGACACCGTATTAATTCATTATGTTGGCGTCACGAAACCATGGCACACATGGGCGAAATACCCTGTCGCAAAGTTCTTTATCGAGGCATATGAGAAATCAGCATGGGCAGAAAAATCTTTACTAAATGCAACATCGGCAAGGCTATATAAGCGTAAGTCGCGACATGAAAGAATACAACGCAAATACATTCGTTCAATTCTTAGCCACCTGATGTATATAAAGGCTAAACTGTCTAAAGCCAAAGTAAATTAAAACACTATCAACAACTTATTGATAATTAAACAAACGGGTATAACGAATGATATTTGATTGTCATCAGTCGATTAAAAAAATTCTTGAGTTCAACCATGCGCCGGTTGGTCAGGATTCTCAGCTTAATGTTGCCTGGGGAGTTGATAAAAACTTCATGTTTGGTGCTGCAATCTCTATGACTTCAGTGCTGCAGCACAATAGTGATTTAAATATTCACTTTCATCTTTTAACTGACTATTTCGATGATGACTATCAGCAGAAAGTCATCACCCTGGCAAAACAGTTTTCCACCAATATATCTATTTATATTATCAATGCTGAAGGACTAAAGGTCTTACCTTGTGGTAATGCCTGGTCGCATGCAACCTATTTTAGGTTTATTGCATTTGAATACCTCAGTGAAAAAATTGATGAACTGCTTTATATTGATGCTGATGTCGTATGCAAAGGTTCACTCATTGAATTAACTAAGATTCAGTTTGACGACCGGGTTGCGGCCGTTATTCAGGATGTTGAGGAAAGCCGTTCATATGCGGCAGAGCGGCTTAATATTCCAGAATTTAATGATGAGTATTTCAATGCTGGCGTGATCTATGCCAATTTGAGAGAGTGGAAAAAACAAGAGTTCTTTAGCAAAGCGTTTTCTATTTTATTAGATAAGAATAATAAATTTGCTTTTCTTGATCAGGATGTATTAAACATTATGTTCCGTGGTAAAACAATTTTCTTACCACGAATTTATGATGCGATATATGGAATCAAACAGGAATTGAAAAGCAAAAACCTGTCAAGCTATAAAGAATATATTACGGAAGATACCATTCTTATCCATTATATTGGTGTGACAAAACCATGGAATTCCTGGGCAAACTATCCATCGGCGCAATATTTTGTAGATGCATGGAAGGCTTCGCCCTGGGCCGATGTTCCGCTATTGCCCGCGAGAACGCCAAAGCAGTATAAAAAGAAATCACGGCATGAAAGATTGCAGGGTAAGTACATATCTTCAATTTTAAGTTACATTGGCTATCTGAAAGAAAAAGTCAAAGGTAAATAAAAAAACTCCCGGAAGGGAGTTTTTTTTATAAAAACTTAGCTTTAAGATACTTACTATACCACCTAAGAGCTGAGAAATAGTCTCCTCTCTTCGCGGCCTGCCGGGAGTATACCCGATAATCTGTGGGCCTCATACGTGATGCATAAGACCGTAATTCTGTATTTCTCCACGGGGTGAAATGGTGGTAGAAAATATAGAGCTGTTGTGAAAGACCAGTATGCTCCTTATACCATGGTTTTCTTCCGCCGGTGAAATGGATAATTCTGGGAAGCGTTTCCTGATGATAGAAGAAACTTTCTCGTTGTTCATCAGTAAACCAATTAAATAAATAATTCCAGCGGTTATCAATAAACTTAATATTTCCATCGATGGCGATATTTAGCGCGTCCTGATCAAAATAAGGTAGTTCTCTTCCCTTTTCAAACAGCACAGTATTAGCTTTGTTTTCAATATCATTAAGGATCCAGTTGGCGATATTTATATATAGAAAACCAGCATTAAAATAATGGTTGGTACTGAGTCCTAAGCGTTTGGCATGTTTGTTATCGTGGACATTAAGAGAATCATGGCTGACGGCACAAATAACATCATGAATATCAATGTTATTAATCTCTTCGATTTTATCGAAGCACAGAGTGTCAGCATCTAAATAGATGAAATTCTCCACTTTGTCTTTTAGCAAACGTGGTACGGCCAAACGCATATAGGTTGAGCGATTAAGATGTTTGATCGCAAAGTCGTTGTTATATTTTTCAATTTCAGCTTTGTCAATATTAATGACCTGAATTTTATCACTGGCTGACTGTAGTTTTTTGATATCTTCTTCACTAACATCATAAACAAACACGAAAAACTGCAGGGCTTGTTCCGGATTATTTATTATGATGGACATAATAGATACGGCTACATATTCCAGATAATTAGCATCTGTACAGTAAGCAATATTAATAGTGCGGTTTTTATTATCCATTTACGGTTTCTCAATCCCCGAATCTGAATCGCTATCATGAAGTACCGTATCGATAGCGTCAATAACGGCCTGTGCCGGTATCCATGTTAAATATTTTTTTGAGCGGTCAAGATCGCTGCGCGACGGCATTGTATGATAATGACCAGCCCAAATGACGGCAGCTTTATCTGACCAGGGCTTCCATTGTTCATAATTGGTGGCGCCAAACAGACATACCTGTGGGGTACCTAATGCGGCTGCCATATGCATTGGCGCGGAGTCCACACCAATATAGAGCACGGCATGATCGATTAAAGCCGCCAGCTGCAGGAAAGACGTTTTACCTGCCAGCGTCAGATCTGGTGCCGTTTTGCACAATTCTGCAATACGTTTGACCTGCTGTTGCTCATTGACTGCCGGACCACAGGTGAGATAAACATGCAGGCCTCGCTGATGCAGATTATCGATGACATCAGCAAATTTATCGTCATCCCAGCATTTGAAAGTCTGTCGCGCGGTGGGCTGAATAACTACATATTTTTGCATCGGCAGTTCTGGCAACTGAGACACGAGAAATTGATAGTCATCCTTGCGATAGTTAAGTGACAGCTCTTTTTTTAACTCACTATCATCAAAACCAATGCCTTTCAGGATAGAGACATTCTGCTCAACAATATGCGTTCCGGCTGAGGGTATGACCCGGGTAAACAAGCGGTTCCAGAGCTTTTTTTCTCGCTCAAATGCAATAGAAGGGCGATGTAAGGAGGCAATAAGCACCCCGATAGGCCACTGTTCGGTCAAATTAATAATCAGGTCATAGCGATTTTTTTTCAGCTGATGACGTACTGCAATATAATTTTTTACTGTGGCGAGCAGCCCTTTCTTCTTCTCAATAAGATAAAAGGCATTTATGCTATCACTGGCGGCTAAAATCGACTTTGTTTCTTTATAAAGAAGGAGATCGATTTTAGCATCAGGATAACGATTCTGAAGACTGGCAATAACCGGCGTGATTAACAACACATCGCCATAGAATTTTAGCTTACTAATAAGTATGCGCTCTATTTTTTTATGCATACTAATTCCCTTTTGGTACAAAAAAAACACTGTAACTTTTCTTGGCTATAAATTTCATTTTAGAAAAATAACAATCAAGATGTGGGTATTTCATCTTGTAAAATGTTTTTTTACTTATGACCGAATTATCACAGCATGCTAACGCGTTCTGTATATCATTAATCATGTTTTCTCTGTAGCAGTAATAGCCTTTTTTCTTGCGCAAGAGTTTGCGCCCTTCCATAAAGCAATTGATGATCATTAATGTTGCGACAGTACGTTTTTCACTGTTGTTATTTATAAAGTTACACATTTTACGCATCGCAAAAAAAATGCTTTCAGCATCGCCTTCGATTATGTTTTCAGTAATGCTTTTATTGTTTAATCTGTAATAGTAGAGGTTATTATCAATTTTTAATATTTTCTTGCATTTAAAGTATTGAAATGGGCAAAAAATCATATCTTCATAGCGGCGATGCTCTTCAAAGCGATCTTCACCGATAATATTACGATGAAAGACTTTGGTCATCAAATGCCATTGCCCTGCGCGGAATATTGGTGTTAGAGAAGAAAATTTGGCATCCGAAAAGATGAACTCACGCTCTATAATATCAGATTCTATGTCTTTAGAGGCGCTGTGAATATTTCTTATGTCACGAGTTAAATTAAAATCAATAATATCGTATTTTTCTTCCCTTAATTTTGGAAGAAGGACCGAAAAATAATCAGGACTAACAAGGTCATCACTGTCGACAAAACCAATATATTTTCCTGTTGCTTGCGCAAGCCCAACGTTGCGGGCAATAGCGACGCCTTGATTTTTTTGCGCAATATATTTCACATTATTGTCGTTTCGATTGCGATAAAACGCATTAATGCGCTCTTCAGTTGAATCCGTTGAGCCATCATTGACGATTATTAACTCAACTTCTTCGGTTATGCCCTTATGGAGAGACGTCAGAGTATCTGTGATAAATTCTGCATTATTGTATGTTGGTACAATAATGCTCAGTAAATAACCTGTAGCGTTAGTCATTTGATAACTCTCTCATCGGGCCTGGCGTCAGCATTGCTGCCGCACATAAAGCCAATACACAGCTCAGGGCTTCACCTTTGGCATAAAGTATTACATCACTCAAACCGTAGAGCACGATAGCACTTGAAATGATGAATAGTAGAGGGCTTCTTTGGGTGCAAGCTCTTAGAAACATCGCCATATACAGAAAGAGTAGCACTATAACGCCGGGAATGCCTTTAAGCGAAAACGTATCAATCACTTCGTTATGCAGATGGACGTTAATGTATGTCAGGGCTCCTGCCAACGATGCGTCTTCTTGTGTCAGAGCCTGAATTTCAGCGCCGCGTTGTTCAAGCGATTGCCCCCATTGATGGGCTGTTCCTGCACTCATTCCTACACGTTGCATTGCCAGTCGGGCACCAATAGAGGTGTGACTATTGCTTTGGCTATAAGAATGTATATCGCTCATAAAGCTGTGGTAGCGATTTTCAATCACCGATCTTAATGGGATTGCTGTCAATCCGACCAACAGGATGAAACCCAGTAGCGCACGCAGCAAAATGGCGCGTTGATGGCGATAATGCAGGGTAAAGAGGGCTATGCTCAGAAGAGGGTAAACCAGAATGGCTGCCCGGGTCTGTGTCGTTACGATAACCGCCAGCGATACCAGGAAATGCAATAAATAGAGCGTGACGGTATGTTTTAGACGCAGATTAATAATGGCCTGTGATGCCAGCAGCGCAATGAGTGTCAGGGTGTAAGCCGCTCCCGTTGCATGCTCAAAACCAAGCGCAACTTGATAATTGAAGGGAGCAGGAGCGGTGGAGAACTGGTAGCCAGCCATGCAGTACAGACCTAATGCCGTTGCTATAACCCAAAAATTGCTTATGCGGCTTTTGATGATGTACTGCGTGTGAGACTGTAGAGCTGTCATAACCAGTGCTGCAAAAATCATCACCTTGCCACCATTCTGGTATGAACGATACGCCGCTGCAAAGTTTGAGTTGGGTTCCTTGAATATCTCAACCCAAACAATTTGCACTAATCCAAAGAGCAGCAGCATCAAGGGTAAAAACAGATTTTTCTTATTTGAGAGAATAAGTTCTCGATTTTTCCCGATAAGCGGCAGCGCCAGCAGCGCGCTCAAAATGAATAGCTTCAGAGCGCTGTCCGGATTAACCAGCAGTAGGGTCAGGGTCGAAAAAAATGCAGCGTAAATAAAAAAGTAGATCAAATCATATGGATTATTTTTTGCGCTGCGGATAAAACCAGAACACAGGAGTCCACGAAGCATACTTAATCTCTTACATGTTATAAACAATGAGCTTCAACAAGCGTTAACTTGACTGCATTCGCATCAAGAGTCTGCATCTTCCCCGAATCACTCCTGCGTGCATATTGGTTTTTTCCGTATCCGCCAATTAAACCCGGATCCGTCGGACCATAAAGCGTGACATTCGGTCGGTCCAGTGCGGCGGTCAAATGACTTAATCCGGTATCGACGGAGACCACAAAGCGTGCTCCGGCCAGGGTTTGCGCCACATCGCTCAGGCTCATTTTGGGCAGAACATCCACACAATCAAATCCGTCGGCCAGGCGCCGCGCTCGTGCCTCTTCATGGGGAGCGCCCCAGGGAAGCTTAATCCGCAGGCCGCTGTCGGCGAGCAGGGCGATCAGCGCACGCCAGTGTTCTTCCGGCCAGTGCTTATCATCGCGGGTGGTGGCGTGCAGGAAGACCGCATAGGGCGGGGTAGCGGCGTTGCCGGTAAAATGCCGGGCAATGGCGTAATCACCCTGAGTTTGTGGTTTGGCATAGCCCAGGCTTGCGGCAAACAGTTCCCGGGTGCGTTCGACCGCGTGCTGCTGTCTGGCAATGTGGTGCTTGCGGTTATAAAACAGACTCGCCAAAGGCTCGCGGGCCGTGCTCCAGTCCATACCGTGCTTAACACCGTGCGCCAGGCGGGTCACCAGCGCTGCGCTTTTCACCAGCCCCTGGGCATCGATAATGGCATCGTAGCGAACGGCGCGAACGGCATCGCGAAAGGCCTGGCGTTCGGCCTTCACCGGTGCAGAGAACCAGGCTTTACGCCAGCGGCGGATTGCCACCGGTATGACCCGATCAACAGCCTCATGCCAGGACGGGATCTGGGCGAAGCCCTCTTCTACCACCCAGTCAAAACGGATGCCCGGAATGGCCTGCACCGCGTCCGTTAAGGCGGGTAGCGTATGCAATACGTCACCCATCGAAGAGGTTTTAACGATCAGTACCCGCATTCGTTACCCTTCTTCGTTTAACAGTAAGTCGTTGAGTTCATCGAGCACGCGCTGCGGCGTAATGTCGATCAGGCTTTGATGATAACCTTCGGCGGCATCGCCTTTACGCACCTTGTGGTAGCCGGTAATCAGGCGGATAACGCGCGCTTTATGGGAAAGCGGTGGCGTAAAGTCCGGGCTGCTGGGACCATACAGGGCAACCAGCGGGCGGTTCAGCGCGGCGGCAACGTGCATCAGCCCTGAGTCGTTGGAGACGACGGCTTTACAGGCGGCAATCAGGATTACTGCCTGTTCCAGCTGGGTTTCGCCCGCCAGATTGCGGCACCAGGCCTGCTGCTCCATGCTGAGCGTTGCGAGGATTTCGTTACCGGCTTCGTGGTCTTTTGCCGAACCGAAAAGAACGATCTGATAGCCTTCATCGATCAGCTGTTTCGCCAGTTCCGCATAATGGTAGTGCGGCCAGCGCTTCGCCGGGCCAAATTCCGCGCCGGGGCAGAAACCGATAAGCGGACGCTCTGAGGAAAGAGCAAAAGCCTCGCAGGTCTGCGCTTTTTCGCTATCGTTCACCTGCAGCTGCGGCCACAGCAGCGGCTGCGGCAAGTCTTTCGCCGTGTGCATCGCACCTTTGTCATAGGCCAGCGCCACATAGCGCTCTACCATCAGCGGCCAGGCGGTTTTATCCAGCACGCGGGCGTCGTTGAGCAGACCGTAGCGCATCTCGCCGCGCCAGCCGGTACGCTGGGGTATTGCGGCGAAGAACGGCACCAGAGCAGATTTAAACGAGTTGGGCAGAACAAATGCGCGGTCGTAACGGCGCTCGCGCAGGCTGTGGCCCAGCTTACGGCGTGCGCCGATTTCCAGCGCCCCGTGGCCAAGCGGCATCGGGATCGCTTCGTTGACTTCCGGCATCCGCGATAACAGCGGACGGCACCACGCGGGTGCCATCACGTCGATCATCGCCTGGGGATAACGCGCCCTGAGCGTGCGATAGAGACTTTGCGACATCATCATGTCGCCCACCCATGACGGGCCGATCACCAAAATCTTCATACGGCTCCTGCTTACGCGTCCTGGTTCAGCCAGGCCATATATTCCGTTACGCCTTCGGCAACGGTTTTGAACGGCTTATCATAGCCCGCCGCGCGCAGGTTAGTCAGATCTGCCTGGGTGAAGGCCTGGTAGCGGCCTTTCAGTTTGTCCGGGAACGGGATGTATTCGATGCTGCCTTTCTGGTGGAATGCCAGGGTGGCATCGGCCACGGCCTGGAAGGATTCTGCCCGGCCGGTACCGAGGTTGTAGATACCGGATACGCCGTTTTCCCAGAACCACAGGTTCACCGCCGCCACGTCGCCAACGTAGACGAAATCGCGCTTGAAGTTTTCGCTACCGGAGAACAGTTTCGGACTTTCGCCGTTGTTCAACTGGGTGTTGAGATGGAAAGCGACGCTCGCCATGCTGCCTTTGTGGCCTTCACGCGGTCCGTAGACGTTGAAGTAGCGGAAGCCCACGACCGGAGAGTTCGCTTCCGGCAGGATCTGACGGACGTATTCATCGAACAGGAATTTGGAGTAGCCGTAGACGTTCAGCGGCTTCTCGTATTCGCGGGATTCAATAAAGTCGGAGGTGCGGCCGCCGTAGGTGGCTGCAGAGGACGCATAAAGGAAAGGAATTTCACGCTCCAGGCAGAAGTGCAGCAGCTCTTTCGAGTACTGATAGTTGTTATCCATCATGTACTTGCCGTCCCACTCCGTGGTGGAAGAGCAGGCGCCTTCGTGGAAAATCGCCTCAATGTCGTCAAACTCTTCACCGGCCATAATCTGGATAAGGAAATCCTCTTTATCCATATAGTCGGCGATGTCCAGGTCAACCAGGTTAACGAACTTGGTGCCGTCTTTGAGGTTGTCTACGACCAGAATATCGGTAATGCCTTTGTCGTTCAGGGCCTTAACAATGTTGCTGCCAATAAAACCTGCGCCGCCAGTCACAATAATCATTACGCTAACCTTCAAAATGTGGGGTTCCGGGACCGTCCCGGAGACGAATGCCGACTATCATACCATTACATTGTCCTGCCATCAGCCATTCACCGTTAACCGGAGATGCACGTGATTTATGCTGCAAAACCGACAACTCATGATGTGTCATCTCGTATCACAGTATAGCTTTCGGTAAGATGTGCCGAAATTTGCTGAGTCTGGAGAACGACTATGCGTGGGGATTTTTATCAACAGCTGGCGAATGACCTGGAGACCGCACGTGCGGAAGGGTTATTCAAAGAAGAACGCATTATCACGTCCGCACAGCAGGCGGATATCACGGTTGGCGACGGTAGCCACGTGATCAACTTTTGCGCCAACAACTACCTTGGCCTGGCGAATCACCCCGAACTGATTGCCGCCGCGAAAGCGGGAATGGACAGCCACGGTTTTGGGATGGCGTCGGTGCGCTTTATCTGTGGCACCCAGGACAGTCATAAGATGCTGGAGAAAAAGCTGGCCGATTTCTTAGGCATGGAAGATGCCATTCTCTACTCCTCCTGCTTTGACGCCAACGGCGGCCTGTTTGAAACTCTGCTGGGTGCCGAAGATGCGATTATTTCCGATGCCCTGAACCACGCGTCGATCATCGACGGCGTGCGCCTGTGTAAAGCGAAGCGCTTCCGCTACGCCAACAACGATATGCAGGAGCTGGAAACGCGCCTGCAAGAAGCCCGCGATGCGGGCGCTCGCCATATCCTGATCGCGACAGATGGCGTCTTCTCGATGGATGGCGTGATTGCCAACCTGAAAGGCGTCTGTGACCTGGCAGACAAATATAACGCGCTGGTGATGGTTGATGACTCTCACGCCGTGGGCTTTGTTGGCGATAACGGTCGCGGCTCCCACGAATATTGTGAGGTGATGGGCCGGGTAGACATTATTACCGGTACCCTCGGCAAAGCCCTGGGCGGCGCGTCCGGCGGCTATACGGCAGCGCGTAAAGAGGTGGTTGAATGGCTGCGTCAGCGCTCCCGCCCGTATCTGTTCTCTAACTCCCTGGCACCGGCAATTGTGGCCGCTTCTATTAAGGTACTGGAGATGGTCGAGTCCGGGGCTGAACTGCGCGGCCGCCTGTGGGCCAACGCACGTCTGTTCCGTGAAAAAATGACCGCTGCAGGCTTTACCCTGGCCGGGGCCGATCACGCCATTATCCCGGTGATGCTGGGTGACGCGGTGGTGGCGCAAAACTTTGCCCGCGAGCTGCAAAAAGAGGGGATTTATGTCACCGGCTTCTTCTTCCCGGTGGTGCCAAAAGGTCAGGCGCGCATCCGTACCCAGATGTCTGCTGCCCACACCCCGGAACAAATTGAGCGTGCGGTTGAGGCCTTTACCCGTATCGGCAAACAACTGGGCGTGATTGCCTGAGGACGTAAAATGAAAGCATTGTCCAAACTGAAAGCGGAAGAAGGGATTTGGATGACCGATGTTCCGACACCGGAAGTCGGCCATAACGACCTGCTGATTAAGATCCGCAAAACCGCGATTTGCGGCACCGATGTGCATATCTACAACTGGGATGAGTGGTCGCAGAAGACCATTCCGGTTCCGATGGTTGTCGGTCATGAGTACGTGGGTGAAGTTATTGGCATTGGCCAGGAAGTGAAAGGCTTTAAAATTGGCGATCGCGTCTCCGGTGAAGGCCATATTACCTGCGGCCACTGCCGTAACTGCCGCGCCGGACGCACGCATCTGTGCCGTAACACCGTTGGCGTTGGCGTCAACCGTCAGGGCTGCTTTGCCGAACAGCTGGTGATCCCGGCCTTTAACGCCTTCAAAATCCCCGACAATATTTCTGACGATCTGGCTTCTATCTTTGACCCGTTCGGCAACGCTGTTCATACCGCGCTCTCCTTCGATCTCGTGGGTGAAGATGTGCTGGTGTCCGGTGCCGGGCCGATTGGCATTATGGCCGCTGCGGTGGCAAAACACGTTGGCGCACGCCATGTGGTGATTACCGACGTCAACGAATACCGTCTGGAGCTGGCGCGCAAAATGGGCGTCACCCGGGCGGTGAACGTGGCGAAGGAGAGCCTGACGGACGTGATGGCCGAGCTGGGCATGACCGAAGGCTTTGATGTGGGCCTGGAGATGTCCGGTGCGCCGCCGGCGTTCCGCACGATGCTCGATACCATGAACCACGGCGGCCGTATCGCCATGCTGGGTATCCCGCCGTCGGAGATGTCTATCGACTGGAATAAAGTGATCTTTAAAGGTCTGTTTATTAAAGGCATCTACGGTCGCGAAATGTTCGAGACCTGGTACAAAATGGCGGCCCTTATCCAGTCTGGTCTGGATCTGTCCCCGATTATTACCCACCGCTTCAGCATTGATGAATTCCAGCAGGGCTTTGACGCGATGCGTTCAGGCCAGTCGGGGAAAGTGATCCTCAGTTGGGACTAATCTGTAAGCCGGGCCGCGTATTACGCGGGCCGGTTTCTTTCCCCCCGATCTTTATCATATACTCCCAGCGTCAAAAATAGTGAAAACTGGACGGCTAATGAGCACGGCGAAGATCGATGTAAGCATTGTTATTCCTGTCTATAACGGCGGTGATGCCTTAGGAACGATGCTGGAAAAAATCCTCCGCGAAGACCGAATTAATCTGCAGCTTATCGTCGTTAATGATGGCTCCACGGATAATACCGCTGACGTTCTGCAAACTTTTAACGATCCCCGACTTACCGTGATATATCAGGAAAACCAGGGCGTCTATGCTGCCCGTAATGCGGGTATTGCCGCCCGCCGCGGCGACTGGCTTATTCTGCTGGATGCCGATGACGATTTTACCGATGATATGATTTTTGACCGTTTTTGCGAAGCTAACCGCCACGATGTGGATGTCTATATCGCCAACGGCTGGCGTAATGCGCCACGCGAAGGTCATCGCTGCGACATGATTCATCGTCATCAGCCTTACAACCAGGCGATCAACGGCTTTCGCTGGATTAACCACGTGGTTTGCGCCCGTGAATGGCCGCACTATCTGTGGCTGCAAATTGTCAGGTCGGAATATATCAACCAGCTGCAGTTAACTTTCCAGCTGGGTAGCAGCCATAAAGATATTCTCTGGACTACCGAACTGGGATTAGGCAACGGCCGTTTTTATATTTCTGATAAGCCTGACTACGTCTATTGTGACAACCAGAATTCCATTACCCATAGCAAAAAATATTTCGACTCGCGCACCCTCAGCTATATTGGCGTGATAAGCCAGCTGATTTGCTGGGCGAATGAGGCGCGCTATCACGACGTCAAACGGGCGCTGTTGATCCACGCGGTCGAGGAAGCCCGCCACTTCTTCGGAATATACCGGAAGAAAACCAAAGATAAACCCTACGCGAGAGCACAGTTCCGCCAGCAGGTGCGCTTTGGGGATCTGCTTAAAGGCGTGAATAGCGGACGTAAGCTGTGGTTCCTGCTACGGCTTTATATCGCGCTTGCGAGACCCTAAATAAAAAACCTGCCGTCGGCAGGTTTTTTATTACTTCCAGCCCTGCCACTGATGGCGGTAATAGTTCACCAGGGCGCTTTCATTAAAGCTTTCACTTATCACGGTGAAGAAGCGGCTGGTGGGTACGGGCGCGAGGGGCTGCTTCGGCTGGCATAGCTTCACGCCCCGGAACGGATTACGTGGCGTATTGCCCGGCGGCGTCAGATTTGGCGTTGAGGTATCGGTCTGCGGCTCGTTCAGCAGGCTGCTGGCCTGGACCAGGGTGATATCAGAAGGCAGTGTCGGCAGCATTTGCTGCAGGACGCGCACCGTCGAGGGATGCGGGTGCCCGATAGCGATAGCCGATCCGTTGCGGCGCGCCAGTTCGACCGCCCGGGTAAACTGGCGGCGAATATCGGCCTCGTTCTGGGTATCGTCGAGGAACACTTTGCGCTTAATCACCTTCACCCCGGTTCCTGCCGCTGCGCGCATGGCCTGGCTGTTGCCAATCGTCATGCTATCCAGGAAGTAAAGGTTGTAGCGTTCCAGCGCCTGCATCACTTTCTGCATGCCGAACAGACTGGAGGTCATGGCGCTGCCCATATGATTGTTCAGCCCGACAGCGTAAGGCACGCTGTTGACCGCCTCGCGGATAATGCGCTCAATTTCATCGCTGCTCATATCCGGGCGCAGGGTGTCTTTCTCCAGCGGCTGTTTGCTGAGCGGTGCCATCGGCAGGTGAATAAGCACTTCGTGCCCTGCCTGATGGGCTTTGGTTGCCATTTCTCGGGCGTGAGGTGCGTTCGGTAAGACGGCAACGGAGAGGGCCGGTGGCATCGCCAGGACCTGGTTTTCGGTATGCGGGCGGTAGCCAAAATCGTCAATAACGATGGCGAGCTTTCCGGCAAAAACCGGCGCGGCTAAGGCTAGCGCGCCGACGACAACACATAACAGTCGACGAAATTGAAGCAAAACTTATCTTCCCAACCACGGCTGTGGATTGACCGCCTGACCCTGGCGGCGAATTTCGAAATAGAGCGACGGTCTGCCCTGACCTCCGCTGCTGCCCACCAGAGCAATCGGCTGACCCGCACGAACCTGGGTGCCGACGCTGACCAGCGCGCTTTGATTATAGCCGTAAAGACTCATATCGCCTTTCCCGTGCTCTACCACTACCACAAGGCCATAGCCCTGTAGCCAGTCGGCGAGGATCACGCGGCCATCGGCGATGGCTTTAACCTCGGTGCCTTCGGCCGCCGCGATGACCATCCCCTTCCAACGTAGCTCACCCTGGAGCTGTTCGCCATAGCGATGGATCGTTGAGCCACGGACGGGCCAGTAGGCCTGTCCGCGCGGAGCGCCCAGGCCGTCGGTGCGTGCCATCAGAGATTTTTCACTCTCCGTTGGCTTGTAGGTGGAACCTTTGCGGGTGGCTTCCTGCTGGCGATTACGGACCGCCTGGGCCTCGCGGGCTTCACGCTCGGCGCGGGCTTTGGCCGCCGCTTCCGCTTTGGCGATACTGCCGCGCAGACGGGATTCGTTAGCCCGCATCTCGCCCAGCTGCTGCTGACCTGCCTGAATCGAAGATTCCAGCCCGGAGAGGGTTTTCTTACGTTCGTTGCGGGCCTGCTCCAGCTTCGCCTGCTGGGCGCGCTGTTCGTACAGCAATGTCTGCTGCTGGCTCTGTTTCTCTTCCAGCGCCGCCTTCTGCGTGGCGACCTCTTCCCGCGTCTGTTTAAGCTGGGCGATCGTCTCCTGGCGGGCCTGGTTCAGATAGCCGAAATAGGCCTGTAGCCGCTGACCGCGCTGGCTCTCTTCACCGCTCAGCAGCATCTGCATGCCGGTATGCTCGCCCTGACGGAACGCGGCATCCAACTGGGCCGCAAGATTGCGTTCCTGGCTGGTTTTCTGCTGTTCCAGCCGGGCCAGAGAGGCGCTCATCTCATCGACTTGTTTATTGAGCTGGGCGAGGGTGTTCTGGGTTTCGCGAAGCGCACGGGCCGCGGCGGAGATCGCCACTTCCTGCTCTTTCAGCTGTGCCTGCAGGCCGCTGCGCTGCTGTTGCTGCTGGCGAACCGCACGCTCTTTGGCGGCGATATCGGCCTGAATGGATTTGAGCTGGTCGCGGTCGTCCGCGTGGGCGGAAAAGGCGCACAGCAAAACGCCAGCGCTGAGTGCGCTGGCGCAAAGCAGGGGCCTGAAATCAGCCCATTTGAATGAAAAAATCGCCTTTCCCCTCATGGGGAGCGATTATTCCACGATGAACAGCGGCTTACCAGTCATCTGTTGCGGGATTTCCATGCCCATCAGCGTCAGCATGGTCGGGGCGATATCGGAAAGCTTGCCGCCTTCAACCGCTTTCACCGATTTTGCACCAACGTAGATCAGCGGCACCGGCAGGTTAGTGTGCGCGGTGTGCGCCTGGCCGGTGGACGGATCGCGCATCTGCTCGGCGTTGCCGTGGTCAGCGGTCACCAGCAGCTGGCCGCCAACGTTTTCAACCGCACGGGCAACCTGAGCAATGCAGTTATCCAGAGTTTCTACTGCGGCAATCGCCGCGTCGAAAACGCCCGTATGGCCGACCATATCGCCATTAGGGTAGTTACAGATAATGGTGTCGTACTTGCCGCTTTCGATGGCACCGACCAGTTTTTCGGTTAGCTCCGCAGAGCTCATTTCCGGCTGCAGATCGTAGGTTGCCACTTTCGGGGAGTTGATCAGAATACGGTCTTCGCCCGGGAAAGGCTCTTCCACACCGCCGTTAAAAAAGAAGGTGACGTGGGCGTATTTCTCGGTTTCAGAGATGCGCAGCTGGGTCTTGTCGTTTTTTGCCATCCACTCACCAAGGGTATTTTCCAGCGAGGTCGGTGGGTAGGCGCAGGACGTGTTGATGTCGGCCGCGTACTGGCTCAGCATCACGAAATCAGAGAACTGCACCACTTTCTTACGCGCAAAACCGTCGAAGTCCGCATTAACAAAGGCGCGGGTAATCTGGCGTGCACGGTCGGCGCGGAAGTTCATAAAGATCAGCGCGTCGCCGTCTTCCATTGCCGCGTCGGCATCGCCTGCTGCGCGGATCACGGTCGGCTTAACGAATTCGTCGTTTTCATCACGGGAGTAGGCTGCCTGCAGGCCTGCAACGGCGGAGTCAGCCACAAACTCGCCCTTAGCCTGGGTCATGAGATCATAGGCCAGTTCAACGCGATCCCAGCGGTTATCGCGATCCATAGCAAAGTAGCGACCGATAATCGTGGCCACGCGGCCTTTGCCCAGCGCGGCAAACTTCTCTTCGAAGGCTTTCAGGGAGGACTCGGCGCTACGCGGCGGCGTATCGCGGCCGTCGAGGAAGGCGTGCAGATAGATTTTTTCTGCGCCGCGCTCTGCGGCCAGTTCGGCCATCGCCATAATGTGATCTTCATGGCTGTGCACGCCGCCTGCCGAGAGCAGGCCCATAATATGCACCGCTTTACCGGCCGCGGCCGCTTTGTCGACGGCACCGGTCAGCGCCGGATTAGTGAAGAAAGTGCGTTCTTTAATTTCAACGTCGAGGCGGGTCAGGTCCTGATAGACGATACGGCCGGCACCCAGGTTAACGTGGCCCACTTCGGAGTTGCCCATCTGGCGATCCGGCAGGCCCACTTCCAGGCCGGAAGCGTCAATCAGGGTATGCGGGCGTTTGGCCCACAGGGCGTCCATCACCGGGGTTTTCGCGCTATAGATGGCGTTATCCTGCTGCTCTTCGCGGTAGCCGTAGCCATCGAGAATCACCAGTACCATTGGTTTTTTTGAAGCCGGCATTGCAATAACCTCATGCTTATAAGAATGAAATTTTTGTGTAATTTTACTACAGCTGAATCGTTAAGATAGCCTCGGAAGATCAAAGAATGCGCCTGTGTATGCTGCTGATTACTGTCGTTACGTCATTTTTTCCGTAACAGTCCGCAGAAAATGCATTACATCGCGCTCTCTGGCTGTATTTGCTACAGCGCACAGGTATACTCCTTGCCTGGTTTTTTTAATCACTGAGTCGGGAGTCGTTACCCCCATGCAAGAAATTATGCAATTCATCGGCCGCAACACCATACTCTGTATCGCGTGGGTTGTGATTTTTGCCGCCGTGCTCTATACCACGTTTAAGGGCTTAGCCTCGAAGGTCAAAGTGATTACGCGCGGCGAAGCAACGCGTCTGATCAACAAAGAAGAGGGCATCGTGGTTGACCTGCGTCAGCGTGATGACTTCCGCAAAGGGCACATCGTTGACTCACTGAACGTGCTGCCGACCGAAATCAAAGCCAATAACTTCGGCGAGCTGGACAAGCACAAAAGCAAACCTGTTATCGTGGCTGATGCTTCCGGCATGCAGTCACAGGAATCTGCTAACCTGCTGATTAAAGCCGGGTTTGAGCAGGTTTATCTGCTGAAAGACGGTATTGCTGGCTGGCGCGGCGAGAACCTGCCGCTGGTGCGCGGGAAGTAATTTACCCGTGCCGTTCAGGCGCAAATCATTATTGGTGGTTTGCAACATGAAATCCATAGGGTAAAAAAGGAAACGGTCATGGCCAATATTGAAATGTACACCAAAGCGACCTGCCCGTTTTGCCATCGCGCAAAAGCGCTGCTGAGCAGCAAGGGCGTGACCTTTGAAGAGCTGCCGATCGACGGCGATGCGCAGAAGCGTGAAGAGATGATTCAGCGCAGCGGTCGTACGACGGTGCCGCAGATTTTTATTGATGCACAGCACATTGGTGGCTGTGATGACTTGTATGCTCTGGATGCACGTGGTGGACTCGATCCCCTGCTGCGCTAAGGCATAGATAATCATATTCACGTCGCCAGCGCAGTCTTCAGGCGACGCGGGTTTAAGGACAACACTAAAGGGTTTTCTACACATGTCAGAACAAAACAACACAGAAATGGCGTTCCAGATCCAACGTATTTATACCAAGGATGTTTCTTTCGAAGCGCCGAGTGCGCCGCACGTGTTCCAGAAAGACTGGCAGCCGGAAGTTAAACTGGATCTGGATACTGCGTCCAGCCAGCTGGCTGAAAGCGTTTATGAAGTGGTCCTGCGTGTTACCGTAACCGCAAGCCTGGGCGAAGAAACCGCATTCCTGTGCGAAGTGCAGCAGGCGGGTATCTTCTCCGTTGAAGGCATTGACGGTTCGCAGATGGCGCATTGCCTGGGTGCATACTGCCCGAACATTCTGTTCCCGTATGCCCGCGAATGCATCACCAGCCTGGTTTCCCGTGGGACTTTCCCGCAGCTGAATCTGGCGCCGGTTAACTTTGACGCGCTGTTTATGAATTATCTGCAGCAGCAGTCAGGCGAAGGTGCTGAACAACATCAGGATGCCTGATGAACGCACGTAATGCTTCAATGACTGTGATCGGTGCCGGCTCTTACGGCACCGCTCTTGCTATCACTCTGGCCCGCAATGGTCACGAGGTGGTTCTGTGGGGCCACGACCCTCAGCATATCGCGACGCTGCAGCGCGATCGTTGTAACGTGGCTTTCCTTCCCGATGTTCTCTTCCCCGACACGCTCCACCTGGAAAGCGACTTAGCCACCGCGCTGGCGGCCAGCCGCGATATTCTGGTGGTCGTGCCGAGCCATGTCTTTGGTCAGGTACTGGCGCAGATTAAACCGCTGATGCGCAGCGATGCGCGGGTGGTCTGGGCGACCAAAGGGCTGGAAGCGGAAACCGGACGCCTCTTGCAGGATGTCGCCCGCGATGCGCTGGGCGAGTCGATCCCACTGGCGGTCATTTCCGGCCCGACCTTTGCGAAAGAGCTGGCAGCGGGTCTGCCGACGGCCATCTCCCTGGCCGCGACCGATGAGACTTTCGCTGAAGATCTTCAGCAGAAGCTGCACTGCGGTAAAAGCTTCCGCGTTTACAGCAACCCTGACTTTATCGGCGTCCAGCTTGGCGGCGCGGTGAAGAACGTGATTGCAATTGGCGCGGGGATGTCTGACGGCATCGGCTTTGGTGCGAACGCCCGTACGGCGCTGATCACCCGTGGGTTAACCGAAATGTCGCGTCTTGGCGCGGCGCTGGGGGCCGATCCTGCCACCTTTATGGGGATGGCGGGGCTTGGCGATCTGGTGCTGACCTGTACCGATAATCAGTCGCGCAACCGCCGTTTCGGCATGATGCTTGGCCAGGGCAAGGATGTCGATGGCGCACAGCAGAGCATCGGCCAGGTGGTCGAAGGTTACCGCAATACCAAAGAAGTCCGCGAGCTGGCACATCGTTTTGGTGTCGAAATGCCCATTACCGAGGAAATTTATCAGGTATTGTATTGCGGAAAAAACGCGCGCGAGGCAGCATTGACCCTGTTAGGCCGCGCCCGTAAGGATGAACGTAGCAGCCGTTAATCCCCCTCTGTACTGACGATCAGGCCATCAGAGAGTGGCCGATCGCTTTTTATCGTCTGGAGCAAGCAATGCCGTGTGAAGAACTGGATACCGTCTGGAACCATATTAAAGCGGAGGCCCGTGCGCTGGCCGACTGCGAGCCAATGCTGGCCAGTTTTTATCACGCGACGCTGCTCAAGCACGAAAACCTCGGCAGTGCGCTGAGCTATATGCTGGCTAACAAGCTGGCATCACCCATTATGCCCGCTATCGCCATCCGCGAAGTGGTTGAAGAGGCCTACGCTGCCGACCCGGAAATGATCGCCTCCGCCGCCTGTGATATTCAGGCGGTGCGTACTCGCGACCCGGCGGTGGATAAATACTCCACCCCGCTGCTCTATCTGAAAGGTTTCCACGCCCTGCAGTCCTACCGTATCGGCCACTGGCTGTGGCATCAGGGCCGTCGTGCGCTGGCGATTTTCCTGCAAAATCAGGTGTCGGTTACCTTCCAGGTCGATATCCATCCGGCGGCAAAAATTGGCCGGGGGATCCTCTTCGACCATGCAACCGGAATTGTGGTGGGGGAAACGGCGGTCATTGAAGACGACGTCTCTATCCTGCAGTCGGTCACCCTCGGCGGTACCGGTAAAACCAGCGGCGACCGTCACCCGAAAATCCGTGAAGGCGTGATGATTGGCGCCGGAGCGAAGATCCTCGGCAATATCGAAGTCGGACGCGGGGCCAAAATTGGTGCCGGTTCCGTGGTGCTACAGCCCGTTCCGCCGCATACCACCGCCGCAGGCGTACCGGCACGTATCGTCGGCAAGCCGGAAAGCGACAAGCCGGCGATGGATATGGATCAATATTTCAATGGGATAAACCACGGCTTCGAAAATGGAGACGGTATTTAATCCCGCAGTACGGCGCCCGCATATCCCAGCTGGCGCCAGGCTTCATACACCACCACCGACACCGCGTTAGACAGATTCATGCTGCGGCTGTCCGGCATCATCGGAATACGAATTTTTTGCGTCGCGGGCAGGGCATCGAGGATGGTGCCCGGCAGACCGCGCGTTTCCGGGCCAAACATCAGATAGTCGCCGTCCTGATAGCTTACCGCGCTGTGGGCGGGCGTACCTTTGGTGGTCAGGGCAAACAGGCGCTGCGGCTGCTCTGCGGCCTCGAAGGCGGCGTAGTCCTTATGGCGGGTCACGGCGGTAAACTCGTGGTAATCCAGTCCGGCACGACGCAGGCGCTTATCGTCCCAGGCAAAGCCCATCGGTTCGATAATATGCAGACGAAAGCCCGTGTTGGCGCACAGGCGGATGATATTCCCGGTATTGGGTGGGATTTCCGGTTCGAATAAAACGATGTTAAGCATACTGCCCCCTTAAATAGCGGGGGCAGGATAGCGCATAACGCTTACGGTGTCAGCGGAGCCAGCGCCGCCGTCAGCTGCGCCTTCTCCTGTACCAGCGAATCCTTGCTGATTTCGCTAATCGATCTTGCCCCGGTCAGGGTCATGGCGACCTTCATCTCTTTTTCGATCAGATTCAGCAGATTTGCCACGCCCTGCTGCCCGTGGGTGGCCAGCGCATAGAGATACGCGCGGCCCAGCAGGACGCTGTCAGCGCCAAGCGCAATCATACGCACCACGTCCAGACCGTTACGGATACCGCTGTCGGCGAGGATCGCGATATCCCCTTTTACCGCGTCGGCGATAGCGGGCAGGGCGCGGGCCGAGGAGAGCACGCCGTCCAGCTGGCGGCCACCGTGGTTGGAGACCACAATCCCGTCAGCGCCGAAGCGAACGGCGTCGCGGGCGTCTTCGGCATCGAGGATCCCCTTGATCACCATCGGACCGTCCCAGAATTCGCGGATCCACTCCAGGTCTTTCCAGGAGATGGAGGGATCGAAGTTATTCGCCAGCCAGCCGATGTAATCTTCCAGCCCGGTAGGCTTCCCGAGATAGGTGGAGATATTGCCCAGATCGTGCGGGCGGCCGTTAAGGCCGACGTCCCAGGCCCACTGCGGATGGGTCACCGCCTGCCAGTAGCGGCGCATCGCCGCGTTTGCACCGCTCATACCGGAATGGGCGTCACGGTAGCGGGCGCCGGGGGTGGGCATATCGACGGTAAACACCAGCGTGGAGCAGCCCGCCGCTTTAGCGCGCTCAAGGGCGTTACGCATAAAGCCGCGATCGCGCAGGACGTACAGCTGGAACCACATCGGGCGCTTGATGGTCGGGGCCACTTCTTCAATCGGGCAGACGGAAACCGTCGACAGCGTAAACGGAATCCCTTTTGCGTCAGCGGCGGCGGCGGCCTGTACCTCACCGCGGCGGGCGTACATTCCGCACAGGCCGACCGGCGCCAGAGCCACCGGCATCGACAGCGTCTCGTTAAACAGGGTGGTTTCCAGACTGAGATCGGACATGTTCTTCAGGACGCGCTGGCGCAGCGCGACCTGGGACAGATCCTCGACGTTACGGCGCAGGGTATATTCGGCATAGGCACCGCCGTCGATATAGTGAAACAGAAACGGCGGCAGAATGCGTTGGGCCGCGGCCCGATAATCGCTGGCTGCAGAAATGATCATCCTTCGTTCTCCCAGGGTTGTTCATTTTCACCCGGCAGGCGGGTAATACGCGCCAGACGGGCCTGATCTTCATCGAATTGTTTAATGGTGGCGTGAACAAAGCGCAGGTGTCCCATCATCGCTTTGCGTGCGCCTTCGGCATCACCGGCCAGAATCGCGTCCAGCACCGCCCGATGCTGCTCGGTCAGCCCGGCGAAGACCGGCGGCACCAGGTACATCCGCTGGCGGCTCTGCTTAACCGAGGATTGCAGCAGGTCGAAGAAGCCGCGCATGGTCTGCAGCAGCACCACGTTGTGCGAGGCCTCCGCTATTGCCAGATGGAAGCGGACATCCGCCTGCGAGGCCAGATCCGGGTCATCGCTCAGGGTGGCCTCGAAGCAGAGGCGAATCTTCTCTTTATCCGCCGCCGTCCCGCGCAGCGCCGCGTGCCAGGCGGTGCTGGCCTCGATGGCGTGGCGGGCTTCCAGAATGTCAAAGCTGTAGTCCGGATCGTCAGCCAGCAGCGTTTTCAGCGGCTGGACGATATTTTGTTCAGACCAGGCTTCATGCTGCCAGCGCACGAAGGTACCGCCGCCGCGGCGGCTCAGCAGGACGCCTTCGCTGACCAGTTTCGCCAACGCTTCGCGCAGAGAGTTGCGTGAAACGCCCAGTCGGGTCGCGAGCTGGCGCTCGGCGGGGAGCTTCATCCCCGCCTCCAGGTTTTGTTCTTCAATCAGCGCCCGGACCCGGTCAGCGACCTCGTCCACCAGGCGTCTGGGCATCACTATCATGGGATCATCCAGGTCAGGACATAGGCCTGCAGGGTGGTGATCACACCCACCATACAGGTGAAGATCAGGCTGTGTTTGACGGTAAAGCGGAACAGGTCCGACTCTTTCCCCACCAGGCCAACCGCCGCGCAGGCAATGGCGATGGACTGAGGCGAAATCATCTTGCCGGTCACGCCGCCGGTCGTGTTGGCCGCCACCATCAGCACGTCGGAGACGCCGATCTGCTGGGCGGCAGTCGCCTGAAGCGCGGCAAACAGCGCATTCGATGACGTATCCGACCCGGTCAGGAACACCCCCAGCCAGCCGAGGAACGGCGAGAAGAAGGGGAAGGCGCTGCCGGTATGGGACAGGGCCAGAGCCAGGGTCGATGACAGCCCGGAGTAGTTGGAGATAAACGCAAAGGCCAGCACCATCCCGATGGAGTAAATCGGCAGGGCCAGCTCTTTCAGGGTGCTGCCAAAGGTGTGAATGGCATCTTTCGGCTTCATGCGCAGCCAGGCGATAGAGAGCAGGGCAGCAAACAGGATCGCGGTGCCGGTGGCGGAGAACCAGTCGAACTTATACACCGCCGCATACGGCGTCGCGGCGCTGACCACCGGCGGCATACGCTCGACCAGCTTATCGAGATGCGGCACGGAAACCGTGACGACCCAATCGTACAAAGCGCCGCCCGGCGCAAACAGGGCTTTAAACGGCGGCACGCTCCAGATAGTCACAGTGGCGGTCAGGAACAGGAAGGGTGACCAGGCGCGCAGGATCTGCCCGGCGCTATAGCGAGTGCGTTCCGTGGTTGCTTCTTCCTGCCCTGCGGTATCAAAGCGGAAAATACGCACCGGCTGCCAGCGTCTGAGGAACAGCGTCAGACAGACCAGCGAGACCAGAGAGGAGATAATGTCCGGCAGCTCAGGGCCGATAAAGTTGGAGCTGAGGAACTGGGCAATGGCGAAGGAGCCACCGGCCACCATCACCGCAGGCCAGGTCTCTTTCACGCCGCGCCAGCCGTCCATAATCGCCATAATCCAGAACAGCACGATCACGGTCAGGAACGGCAGTTGACGGCCGACCATCTGGCCGATTTCAAAACTGTCCAGCCCGGTAACCTGACCGGCGACCAGAATCGGGATCCCCATTGCGCCGAAAGCCACCGGCGCGGTATTCACAATCAGGCACAGACCGGCGGCATAAAGCGGCTTAAAGCCCAGCCCGACCAGCAGAGCGGCGGTAATGGCAACCGGTGCGCCAAAGCCTGCCGCGCCTTCGAGGAACGCCCCGAAGCAGAAGCCTACGATGATCATCTGCAGGCGCTGGTCCGGCGTAATGGAGAGGATCGACGAGCGGATAATGTCGAACTGGCCGGTCTTCACCGAGATTTTGTAGACGAATACCGCGGCGATAATAATCCACGCGATAGGCCACAGGCCGTAGAAGAAGCCGTACACCACCGATGCCAGGGCGTTATTCACCGGCATATCGTAGAACAGCAGCGCCACGGCCAGGGCGATTGCCACGGTCCAGCTGGCGGCCACGTAGCCTTTCAGCTTCAGCTTAATCAGGGCGAAAAAGAAAAACAGGATCGGTAGCGATGCGATCAGACTGGACAGCCAGAGATTCCCGGCCGGGTCATAGTTTTGTTGCCAGAGGCTCATGCAGGTCTCCTGTGAACCACAATCTGATATGTCCGGCGGTGAGTCTGCGCTCATCTGGCGTCACATATTCTGTAAAAGTGGTCCTGCCAATATTGTAGTGTAGGGGTAATGACAATGAATGGTTAATCAGATGTTATTTTTAGGCAATGCAGATGTGACGCGATATTGGGGAACTGTGAACCATGAACCAGTATAAGGGAGAATTGGTTGGGCCAATTTCAGTGGGAGCGTTATGCCACAGTGATTTTTACCAGGCTGGCGTTGTTTCATTTCAGGTGCATGTTAAATTGACTATCGCTATATAAAAGAATACATATCGATGCCAGCTGGCAATCCCTTCAATAATAATGAGAAAACCCATGCCTCGTCTGATAACCAAAACCCTTACGCTTCTCACCCTGCTGTTAACCGCTGGTACCGCAAGTGCCGCTGAGCTTCACCTTTATGCCGGAGCCGGCCTGCGCCAGCCGGTTGAGGCGGTGGTCAAACAGTTTGAACAAAAAACCGGACACAACGTCGTGATTGAGTACGGTGGTTCCGGGCAGATACTGACGCGATTTAATCTGACCAAAACCGGGGATCTCTTCCTTCCGGGCTCTGCGGACTACGTTGAAAAACTGCAGCAGGAGGGGCAGGTGATTGCCGCTTATCCTCTGGTGCTCCATACGCCGGTCATGGTGGTGAGAAAGGCGACCGGTGGACAGATTCATACTCTGGCCGAGCTGGCAAAAAGCGATCTCAGGATCGGGATGGGCGACCCTAAAGCGATCGCGCTGGGTAAAAGCGGCGATAAACTGCTTGTCGCCAGCGGCTATGAGAAGGCCCTGAAAGAGAAGGTCGTTGTTCAGGCGACGACAATCAAACAGCTGATGATTTACTTACAGAATGGCGATGTGGATGCGGCGGTCATTGGCCGATCCGACGCGGTGAAGCACCAGGATACGCTAAACCTGCTGCCTTCGCCTGAGGGTACGCCGGAAGAAGTCGCCACGGTCGCGGTACTTAAAACCAGTGCCCATCCTGAGATCGCCGGGCAGCTGGCCACCTGGTTTGCTTCGCCGCAGGGGATAGCGGCGTTTACCGGACTGGGCTATCTGCCCGTTAAAAAAGGCTAACCGCAGGCATGGCCAGGCTGGCGCTACTTCCTCTGGCGATACTGCTTTTTTTAATTGTCGGGTCGCTGTTCTCACTGGTCACCCAGCTTAGCGTTGGTCAGTTTATTGGCCTGCTGGCCGATGAGGAGATTCAGTTTGCGCTGGTGCTGTCCGTGACCACCGCAATGATATCTCTGCTGCTGGCCTGCATGATCAGCCTGCCCGCCGCCTGGGCCATGACCCGCCTTCCGGTGCCGGGCAAGCGGGCGATCAACATCCTGCTGGATTTACCTATGGTGATGCCACCTCTGGTGGTCGGCATTGGCCTGCTGCTCCTGCTGGGTCGGGAAGGGGCCGTTGGGCAGTGGGTTCCGGGGCTTGCCCGATGGCTGTTCTCGCCCTTTGGGATCGTGATTGCCCAGACTTACGTGGCCAGCTCAATACTTACCCGCAGCGCGCTGGCGGCCTTCGCCTCTATCTCTCCGGCCTATGTGCACACGGCGTATAATCTGGGACTCACGCCGCTGAAAACGTTCTGTCTGGTGGAAATACCTCTGGTCTGGCGATCGCTGTTGAGCGGCTGCGTGCTGGCGATGTCGCGCGCGCTCGGCGAATTCGGCGCCACGCTGATGCTGGCCGGTGCCACCCGGCTGAAAACGGAAACCCTGCCGGTTGCCGTCTTCCTGAATATTGCCAGCGGCGACTTTCCCCTTGCGGTGGGCTGTGCCCTGCTGCTGATTCTGTTTTCAATGCTGCTGTTAATTGCGCTGCACCTGCTGCAGCAGAAGGATACCGTCCATGCTCAGCGTGAATAATCTTTCCTGCGGTATTCTGCAGGAGATCGACTTCTCGGTGGAATACGGGACCTGTACCGCCGTCAGCGGCCCGTCCGGGAGTGGAAAAACCACCCTGCTGAATGCCATTGTCGGCAATATCGCTTACACAGGCTCGATTACCATTGGCGGGAAATGCATGGACACGCAGCCTGTCTGGCATCGTCCCTGCCGCTATCTCAACCAGCGCCTCTACTTGTTCCCTTATCTGTCCATCGACAATAATCTGCGCCTTGCGCAGTACGCGGCCGGTAAGCCGCAGGACAGAGAAAAAAGAGCGGCGCTGTTAGCATTGATGGAAATTGGGCATTTAGCGAAACGCTATCCGGGGCAGATCTCCGGCGGCGAGCAGCAGCGTGCGGCGCTCGCCAGGGCGCTGATCGGCGAGCCGGGGATACTTTTGCTTGATGAGCCTTTTTCCAGCCTTGACTGGCCGGTGAGGCTGCGGCTGTGGAAGGTGATTCAGGAGATTCAGGCTCATCTTTCCGTGACGTTACTGCTGGTCTCACATGAGCCGCGAGAGATAGAGGCGCTGGCGCAGAATCAATTGACGCTCAGTGAAGGACGGCTGGTGCTTTAGCCCTCGCACTGAGGGCTGGCTGGAACCTTAAAACTCGGTCTTCGCGAAGCCGGTCATCTCTTTCAGATCCATTTCGCGGCCCAGGGCGGTCATCGGGTGTACCACCACCAGACCACGGGCGCTTTTTTTCAGCTTGCCCATATCGGCCTGCTCTTTTTTAGTGATTGCCCGGCGGAACGGCATGGCCATCAGTTTTTGCGCTTCTTGGCTCAGCTTCTGGCTACGAACGCCCTGCAGACGGGCGATCTCGGCTTCCAGAGTCTCTTTCTCTTTTTCCATTTCGGCGTACTTCTCTGCGCCTTCGACCAGCGGCAGGGAGGCCTGCTGGTGGCGGATCAGATCCAGACGGTCGCTCAGGCGCTTAATTTCGTTCTTTTCGATTTCTTTCATGACAAATAACTCTGAATTCGGGGAATTACCGCAAAGGATACACGATTGTGCGCAGGCTTACTTCTGAAACGCCTTTTTTAAGCTGATTCGGGAAATCAGCTCCGTCAGGGAAAGGACCATCGTTGAGCGCACGGCCTGCAGGTAACGCTGTTTTTGCATCACGTACAGATCGGCATCGCTGGTATCGAACAGCGGCATGGGCGGCAGGGCGCTGACGCAGTGCAGCTCACCGAAGGGGCCGAGAATTTCATCATCGGTAAAGGCGTATTCGCTGCCGTCGTCGTTCAGCTCTTCGCGTAGGGCCATCAGAAGCTCGGCGTCTTCGTACTCCGGCCTGCTGATCACGCCGAGGCCGTAGATCAGCTTCAGGCGCACCGAAAGGTCGCCCAGCGGCCCGCTGCCGTCAAGCAGAGGCTCCACGGCGTATTTCACCGCGTAGTCGTCTTTGCGGAACACCCGAAGGACCAGAATATTCACCGCCTCGGTCAGTAGCTCCACGGCGGCGATCAGGAAACTTCGTACGGTTTTGCCAGCATTCAGACGCTCAAGCACACGGTTTTCAAAGGCTTGCGTTTCTTCCATTATTGCCTGCATATCTGACAATCTTATTAACGGGCGCGGGAGCTCCCGCGCCTGAGTTAGCATCATGCCTTCGCGCTGTACGCGTTGACCGCCTCGATCACGGCATCGCTGTTGGTATCCAGGCCAGAAACCTGGGCCAGCGCGGCCTGCGGACCTTTGTCTGCGATAAGCGTCGCCAGTTCCTGGGCCTGCGGATCTTCCTCGCTGCGATAGTGCATCGCGGCGGCAATGCCCTCGACCAGGTTCGCACGCGGGAGGCCGTATTCCAGGGTGCCGAGCAGCGGTTTAATCAGACGGTCACCGGCGCTCAGTTTACGCAGCGGCTGACGGCCCACGCGCTCAACATCATCTTTCAGATACGGGTTTTCGAAGCGACCGAGGATCTTCTGGATATAGGCAGCGTGCTTATCGGCATCGAAGCCGTATCGCTTAATCAGAACCGCGCCGCTCTCTTCCATTGCGCCTTTCACGACCGCACGGATTTTTTCATCCAGGATAGCGTCGCGAATGGTCTGATGGCCGACCAGTTTTCCGAGGTACGCGGTTATAGCATGTCCGGTGTTCAGGGTGAAGAGCTTGCGCTCAACAAAGGCCATCAGGTTGTCGGTCAGCTCCATGCCCGGAATAGCAGGCAGCGTGCCTTTAAACTGGGTTTTATCGACAATCCACTCGCTAAAGGTTTCCACGGTCACTTCCAGCGGGTCGTTGGTGGCGGACGCAGAAGGCGGGACGATACGGTCAACGGCGGAATCGACGAAGCCGACGTGGGCTTCGACCCAGGCTTTGTCTTCCTCAGCCAGCGCGGCCAGAACGTGGCCTTTCAGCTGGGTGGTGCCGCGCACCATATTTTCACAAGCGATAATATTCAGCGGGGTCTCAATACCCTGGGCTTTACGCTTGGCCAGCCCTTTAGCAATGGCCGGAGCGATACGCTCCAGAACGACCGGGCCGACGGCGGTGGTGACAAGGTCAACCTGAGCAATCAGCTCAACGACTTCATCGCCAACGCTGCTGACGGCGTTAACGCCGGAGACGGTATCGACCTGCTCGTTTTCACCGACCACGTGCACCTGATAGCTATGACGGGCATTCAGGGCATCGAGCACGACCTGGTTCACATCGGCGAACGTCAGGGTAATCCCCGCGTCGGCAAGCAGTTTACCGATAAAGCCACGTCCGATATTACCTGCGCCAAAATGTAATGCTTTCATAGTATTAACCTTAATTAATGTTTTCACCCGAGAGGGCTGGGGTGAGGAACCACGTTAATTCCCCTCACCCAAGCCCTCTCCCCGCAGGGGGAGAGGGAAGGCAGATTATGCTTTCTTACCGGACAGCAGCGCGAGCACATCTTCCACATTTTTGGTGGTCGCCAGGCGCGCAATGACGGAATCGTCATCCAGCGCGTTGGTCAGGCTGGTAATCACCTGAATGTGTTCGTTATTGCGGGCGGCGATACCGATAACCAGACGGGCGATATCATCTTCTTCTTCACCGAAGCGAACGCCTTCCGGGTACTGGCAGAACACCACGCCGGTCTTCAGCACGCGGTCTTTTGCTTCCACGGTGCCGTGCGGAACTGCGATGGACTCGCCCAGGTAGGTCGGGGTCAGCTTCTCACGTTCCAGCATCGCGTCGACGTATTCTGGCTCAACGTAGCCACCTTTCACCAGTTGCTCACCGGCAAAGCGAATCGCCTCTTCTTTGTTAGCCGCGGTACGGCCAAGGAAGATGTTATCCGCGCCCAGTTTGAACAGGCGGCTATCGTCTGCGTCAAAGCTATCCTGCAGGCTGGTACGCACTTTCTCTTCGTTGTCCGTGTGGCGCTGGGCCGCAACCAGACGTTCAGTCAGGCCGGTATACAGACCGCTGTCGAGGAAGTTAGTCAGCGAGATATGCTGTGCCTGCGGAACCTGACGCATCGCACGCTCGGTCAGGTCACGGTGGGTAATGACCAGGTCTACGTCGGCCGGCAGGCTGTTAATGGCGCTGTTGGTGACGGAGATATGGCTCAGGCCCGCGTCCTGCACTTTCTTACGCAGTACGCCCGCGCCCATGGCGCTGGAACCCATACCGGCATCGCAGGCAACGATGATTTTACGCACGTGGCTCAGGTCGTTGGTGGCGTCGCCCGCGGTCGGCGCGGTGCCGCCTTTGGACTGGGCTTTCATGTCCTGCATGCGACGGTTAGCGGCTTCGATATCGTCTTCTTCTTTCACCTTGCTGGTTTTCAGCAGTACGGCAGCAATCACGAAGGAGACGGCCATTGCCGCAATAATGGCAATGATGTTAGCGAAGTAGGCGCCTTTCGGGGTCATCGCCAGCACCGCCAGGATGGAGCCCGGAGACGCCGGAGACACCAGGCCACCGCCCAGCACGCTCAGGGTGAACACGCCGGTCATACCGCCGAGGATAACGGCAATAATCAGACGCGGGTTCATCAGCACGTACGGGAAGTAAATTTCGTGAATACCGCCCAGGAAGTGGATGATTGCAGCACCACCAGCAGACTGTTTCGCGCTGCCACGGCCAAAGAACATATAGGCCAGCAGGATACCCATACCTGGACCCGGGTTAGCTTCGATCAGGAAGAAGATAGACTTGCCGAGATCGTGAGACTGCTGAATCCCCAGCGGCGAGAAGATACCGTGGTTGATGGCGTTATTGAGGAACAGGATTTTCGCCGGTTCAACAAAGATAGACGCCAGCGGCAGCATGTCATGGACAACCATGAAGTTAACGCCAGCCGCGAGGACTTTAGACAGCACCTCAACCGCCGGGCCAATGCCGAGGAACGCCAGCAGGGCGAGGATCATACCGATAATGCCGGCGGAGAAGTTATTCACCAGCATTTCGAAACCGGACTTGATCTTACCGTCTACGGCCGCATCGAATTTCTTGATGCAGTAGCCGCCCAGCGGGCCGGCAATCATTGCACCGAGGAACATCGGCATATCTGCGCCGACGATAACGCCCATGGTGGTAATCGCACCCACCACGCCGCCGCGCTCGCCGCCAATCAGGCGACCACCGGTATAACCGATCAGCAACGGCAGCAGATAGGTGATCATCGGGCCAACCAGTTTGGCCAGCGTCTCGTTAGGCAACCATCCCGTCGGAATAAATAAAGCGGTGATAATCCCCCACGCGATAAACGCGCCGATATTTGGCATCACCATATTGCTGAGGAAACGACCAAAGCTTTGCACTTTGATCTTGATATCGGATGACATAAAAACCCCTTCTTATGTTTGCTATCGCGCAGGCTTAATGCCCGAGGTTTGTTGTGAATCTGTCGGCAGAGGTAGCCGGACCCTGTTTGATGATGCGAAATCTGGCACCGAATTGCCCACCTGTCCAGAGAACGTCATTTAGTGTGATCTAAGTCACATTAATATAGGGGGTAGACCACGTAATAGAGTGATCGCGATCACAAATGACAAGCGTAAAAAAAGAACAATGCGCAAAAATCCCCCGTAGAACGACTGTTAATGTGATGTTATTCACATTTTGCACTCCCGCCTTTGTCTTATGTTTGTGATGTTGATCACAATTTATTTTCGCCAGGACTTTTCTTACTGTGATCGGCCACAAACTGTGGCATTGGCGAAAAAATGGGCTGTAACTCCCTTACATATAACGCAGGCTTCCGGGTCAGCCTGACAGGGAATTTTTTCATATTGATGAAACAGTTTATTCGCGCTTACGCCATACTGATCCTTTTGCGGCCATCAGGAGCAGGCAATGAAGTTAATCGGCAGCTACACCAGCCCTTTCGTGCGTAAGATTTCCGTGATCCTGCTGGAAAAGGGCATTACCTTCGAGTTTGTTAATGACCAGCCCTACAGCGAAGATAACGGGGTGGCGCAGTACAACCCGTTAGGCAAAGTCCCCGCGCTGGTCACCGGTGAGGGCGAGTGCTGGTTCAATTCGCCCATTATTGCCGACTATATTGAACTGCTGGATATCGCTCCGGCGATGCTGCCGCAGGATGCCAAAGCGGCGCTGAAGCTTCGCCAGCTGGAAGCTCTGGCCGACGGTATTATGGATGCGGCGCTGGTTTCGGTCCGCGAGCAGGCGCGCCCGCCACAGCAGCAGTCAGAAACGGAGCTGTTGCGTCAGCGGGAAAAAATCAATCGTGGCCTGGATGCCTTTGAGGTGCTGGTCGCCGAAGGGACCTTAAAAGTCAGCGATCTGAACCTGGCCACCGTCGCCGTTGCCTGCGCCATTGGCTATCTCAATTTCCGCCGCGTCGCGCCGGGCTGGTGCGTCGATCGGCCAAATCTGGTCGCGCTGGTAGAGAACCTGTTCCAGCGTGAAAGCTTTGCCCGCACCGAGCCGCCAAAAGCCTGATACCGCTTTGTGTCCACGGGAATAAAAAGGGTAAACTCCTCTCATCATTGATGATTCCCCTGATGGGAGGGGCAATCCACAGCCAGGTTATCGCATGACAGCCGATACGCATTCACTCTACACGCAGCTTCCGGGCACCGACCGTTTATTACGTGAAAGTACCTTTACCCCTCTGCTTGAGGGCTGGGGCCACCAGCGGGTGGTCGATACGCTGCATCTGCTGCAGGATGAAGCCCGCACGGCGATCCGCGAACGCCAGCAGCTTCCCGGCTGGTGCGATAACTGGGCGCAGGCCACGCGAGAGCGTCTGGAAAAGCTGGAGCAGAGGGCGCTGCGTCCGGTCTTTAACCTGACCGGCACCGTACTGCATACCAATCTGGGCCGCGCTCTGCAGGCGGAAACCGCGGTTGAGGCGGTGGCGGAAGCGATGCGGATGCCGGTGACCCTTGAATACGATCTCGACGGGGCGGGACGCGGTCATCGCGACCGGGCGCTAGCGGATTTACTGTGCCGCCTGACCGGGGCGGAAGACGCCTGCATCGTCAATAACAATGCCGCCGCCGTGCTGCTGATGCTGGCAACGGTTGCGCCAGGCCGTGAGGTGGTGGTGTCCCGTGGTGAGCTGGTCGAGATCGGCGGGGCGTTTCGCATCCCCGACGTGATGCGTCAGGCAGGCTGTATTCTGCATGAGGTCGGGACCACCAACCGGACCCACGCCAAAGATTATCGCCAGGCTATCAATGACAATACCGGCCTGCTGATGAAAGTACACACCAGCAACTACAGCATCCAGGGCTTCACCAAAGCGGTGGATGAAGCGGAGCTGGCGGCCATCGGGGCGGAGCATAATGTGCCCGTCGCGGTGGATCTGGGCAGCGGTTCGCTGGTGGACCTCAGCCAGTACGGATTGCCGAAAGAGCCGATGCCCCAGGCGCTGATTGCCGCCGGTGTCAGCCTGGTGAGCTTCTCCGGCGATAAGCTGCTCGGCGGGCCGCAGGCGGGGATTATCGTCGGCAAAAAAGCGCTGATTGAACGACTCCAGCAGCACCCGCTTAAGCGTGCCCTGCGCGCAGACAAAATTATCCTGGCGGCGCTGGAAGCGACCCTGCGCCTCTATCTCCATCCGGAAACCCTGGCGCAGCGTTTGCCGACCCTGCGTCTGCTGACCCGCCAGGCCGAGGATATTCGTCGGCAGGCGGAACGACTCCTGCCGCAGCTCCTGGCCCACTACGCTGATTTTGATATTCAGGTAGAAGCCTGTCGGTCCCAGATAGGCAGCGGCTCGCTGCCGGTCGAGAGTCTGCCAGGCGCGGCGCTGACCTTTGCGCCGCGCGACGGACGCGGCAGTCGCCTTGAGGCGCTCGCCGCTCGCTGGCGGACGCTGCCCGTACCGGTAATTGGCCGAATTTATGATGGCCGCCTGTGGCTTGATCTGCGCTGTCTGGAAGACGAAACGCGCCTGCTGGAGATGCTACTACGATGATTATTGCCACCGCCGGTCACGTCGACCACGGCAAAACCACCCTGCTGGAAGCGATTACCGGCGTCAATGCCGACCGGCTGCCGGAAGAGAAACAGCGCGGGATGACCATCGACCTGGGGTACGCCTACTGGCCCCAGCCCGACGGCCGCGTGCCGGGGTTTATTGACGTACCGGGGCATGAAAAATTCCTCGCTAATATGCTGGCCGGGGTCGGCGGGATCGATCATGCCCTGCTGGTGGTGGCCTGCGACGACGGCGTGATGGCCCAGACCCGCGAACACCTCGCGATTCTGGCTCTGACCGGCAGGCCGACCCTGACCGTGGCCCTGACCAAAGCCGACCGGGTGGATGAGGCGCGCGTGGAGCAGGTGCGCATTCAGGTCGAGGCTGAACTGCAGGCGCTGGGTTTTGCCGCGTCGGGGCTGTTTGTTACCGCCGCGACAGCGCTGCGCGGCATCGACTCACTGCGTCAGCACCTGCTGGCTCTGGCGGAACGTCCACATCCTCAGCATCAGCGCTTTCGCCTGGCGATTGACCGGGCCTTTACCGTTAAGGGTGCCGGGCTGGTGGTTACCGGCACCGCGCTGTCGGGCGAGGTGAGCATTGGCGATTCGCTGTGGCTGACCGGCGCCGACAGGCCGATGCGGGTGAGGGGTCTGCATGCGCAGAATCAGCCGGTGGAACGGGCGTATGCCGGGCAGCGTATCGCCCTGAATATCGCCGGTGACGCAGAGAAACAGCAGGTGACGCGTGGGGACTGGCTGCTGGCGAGTGAACCGCCCGTACCCGTTGAACGTGCCATTATCGAACTACAAACGCTGACGCCGCTCACCCAGTGGCAGCCGCTGCATATTCATCACGCCGCCCGCCATATTACCGGTCGCGTCTCGCTGCTGGAGAACAATCTGGCGGAGCTGGTGCTGGATACGCCTCTGTATCTGGCGGATAACGACAGGCTGGTGCTGCGGGATATCTCCGCCCGCCAGACCCTGGCCGGGGCGCGGGTGGTGATGCTCAATTCTCCCCGTCGAGGCAAACGTAAGCCGGACTATCTGGGCTGGCTGGCTGGCCGTGCCGCCGCCCGGAGTGATGCGCAGGCGTTGGCCGTCCAGCTGGAGCGGGATGCGGTGTCGCTGGCTGAATTTGGCTGGGCGCGGCAGCTAAGCCCCGTGGGGCTGGCCGCGCTGGTTGAACAGCCTGGCCTGCTCCAGGCCGGTGGCTACCTGCTGGGTGCGCCGCTGGCGGCAGGCTGGCAGCGGAGGTTGCTGGAGGCGCTGACAGAATATCACCGCCAGCATCAGGATGAGCCCGGGCCGGGACGTGAACGCCTGCGCCGTATTGTCCTGCCGACGGAAGAGCCCACCCTGGTCCTGACGCTGATTGAGCAGATGCGTGCCAGCGGTGTTATTCACAGCCATCACGGCTGGCTGCATATGCCCGACCATAAACCCGGGCTCAGCGAGGAACAGCTTGCTGTCTGGCAGCGCGTGATGCCGTTGCTGGATGACGAAGCCTGGTGGGTGCGCGATTTAGCGCGGGAAACCGGCAGCGACGAACAAGTACTGCGCGGCGCGTTACTGCAGGTTGCCCGGATGGGGATGATTACGGCGATCGTCAAGGATCGCTACTATCGTCACGCCCGGATTGTTGAGTTTGCCGGGCTGATCCGCGAGCTGGACAGCCAGCAGGGCTCGACCAGCGCGGCGGATTTTCGCGACAGGCTGAACGTCGGACGCAAGCTGGCGGTGCAGATCCTCGAATATTTTGATCGTATTGGCTTTACCCGACGTCGCGGCAACGATCATGTCCTGCGCGATACGATGCTATTTCCTGCACAGGACACGGTATCCGACACCCTGATGTGATACCTGTCGTAAAGCGGAATATGCACTGGCGATTATTTCGCCAGTCACGGCTATTCTTAGCCTTGTGTGAGTTCACTCAACAAGGAGAAGTCGATGACCAACAATCCTCCCTCAAATCGCATAATGCCTGGCGAATACGGCTACCCCCTGAAACTTAAACCCCGCTACGACAACTTTATCGGTGGTGAATGGGTCCCTCCCGTCGAGGGCGAGTATTACCAGAACCTGACCCCGATCACCGGACAGCCGCTATGTGAAGTGGCCTCGTCCGGTAAGAAGGATATCGATCTGGCGCTGGATGCGGCGCACGCGGCCAAAACCGCCTGGGCGCAGACCTCGGTCCAGGATCGGGCGGCGGTGCTGCTGAAAATCGCCGACCGTATGGAGCAGAACCTTGAGCTGCTGGCGGCGGCAGAGACCTGGGACAATGGCAAACCTATCCGCGAAACCAGCGCCGCCGACGTGCCGCTGGCGATTGATCATTTCCGCTATTTTGCCTCCTGTATCCGCGCCCAGGAGGGGGGGATCAGCGAGGTAGACAACGATACCGTGGCTTATCATTTCCACGAGCCGCTTGGTGTCGTCGGGCAGATTATTCCGTGGAACTTCCCGCTGCTGATGGCCAGCTGGAAAATGGCGCCGGCGCTGGCGGCCGGTAACTGTATCGTCCTCAAGCCCGCCAGGCTGACGCCGCTCTCGGTCCTGCTGCTGATGGAAGTGGTGGGCGATCTACTCCCGCCCGGCGTGCTGAACGTGGTGAACGGTGCGGGCGGCGAGATTGGCGAATATCTGGCGACCTCAAAACGTATCGCCAAGGTGGCCTTTACCGGTTCTACCGAAGTGGGCCAGCAGATTATGCAGTACGCCACGCAAAATATTATTCCGGTGACCCTGGAGCTGGGGGGCAAATCGCCGAATATCTTCTTTGCCGACGTGATGGATGAAGAGGACGCCTTCTTTGATAAGGCTCTGGAAGGTTTTGCCCTCTTTGCGTTCAATCAGGGCGAGGTCTGTACCTGTCCTAGTCGGGCGCTGGTGCAGGAGTCTATCTACGAGCGCTTTATGGAACGGGCTATCCGCCGGGTGGAGAGCATTCGCAGCGGCAACCCGCTCGATGCCGCCACCCAGATGGGCGCGCAGGTCTCTCACGGCCAGCTGGAAACCATCCTCAACTATATCGATATCGGTAAAAAAGAGGGGGCCGATGTGCTGACCGGCGGGCGGCGTAAGGTGCTGGACGGCGATCTGAAAGAGGGCTACTACCTGGAGCCTACCATTCTGTTCGGCAAGAACTCCATGCGCGTGTTCCAGGAGGAGATCTTCGGCCCGGTGCTGGCGGTCACTACCTTTAAAACCATGGACGAGGCGCTGGAGCTGGCCAATGATACCCCCTACGGGCTTGGCGCGGGCGTCTGGAGCCGCAACGGCAGCCTGGCCTATAAAATGGGCCGCGGGATCCAGGCCGGGCGCGTCTGGACCAACTGCTATCACGCCTATCCGGCCCATGCGGCCTTTGGCGGCTATAAACAGTCGGGGATCGGCCGCGAGACCCACAAAATGATGCTGGAGCACTATCAGCAGACCAAATGCCTGCTGGTCAGCTACTCCGATAAGCCGCTGGGACTGTTCTGATCCCGGCGCGGGCCGCAGGGAGGCGGCCCGTATTACCCCGACAGACGACCAGATAGCCTTATGCATCTGACAAAACTGGCCGTTTTCCCGCGTCCGATCAAAGTACCCACCGTGGTTTTTCTGGCAGTCTGACGTTTTTAACACTCAAGGGAGAGGGTATGAACCGGTTTATCGTCGCGGATGCGCAAAAGTGCATTGGCTGCCGCACCTGCGAAGTGGCCTGCGTGGTATCCCATCAGGAACATCAGAGCTGCACTTCTCTCTCTGCTGCTGAATTTACGCCGCGCATACGGGTGGTGAAAGACAGCCACTTTTCGGTGCCCGTTGCCTGCCACCAGTGCGAAGATGCCCCCTGCGGCAATGCCTGCCCGGTCGGCGCGATCCGCCGTGAACAGGGGCATATCTTCGTTGAGCAGTCCCGCTGTATCGGCTGCAAAAGCTGTATGCTGGCCTGCCCGTTTGGGGCGATGCAGGTGGTCGTTCAGCAGGAGCGTGTCCAGGCGGTAAAATGCGATCTGTGCTGGCAGCGCGAGGCTGGCCCGGCCTGCGTTGAAGCCTGCCCGACCCAGGCCATAGAGTGTGTCGATCCCGTTCGTCTGCGGGCGGCACGCCTTCGCGCCACCCGCATCAGCGCCTGATTAGCGCAGATTGTTAAAGTTCCAGGAGACGGTCAGGCTATAGCGCCAGTCGCGACCGGCGCTGTCGATGGGTTTATCCCCGACCGGACGGGCGGCCTCTACGCTCAGACTATAGTGACGCGTGTCGCCAATGGTCACCCCCGCAGCAACCGAGGCGAGGCGCTGGTGACGAAGCCCCGGCCGGTTAAACCAGGTTTGCGCCGTGTCCGCCAGCACGTAAGGCTGAACGGTAGAAAGCCAGGTACTCTCTTTGCGCATATGCAGATAGCGCAGTTCGACCTGTCCTCCGTACCCATAATCTCCCGTGGCCTCACCATCCGAGTAGCCGCGGCCATAGCGCTGAGCGCCGTAGCTGACGCGCTCCGGTTCCGGCAGGTCGTTATCTGACCACATGCCGTCCAGGGAGCTGCCCAGCCGCCATTTCTCCCCAATCAGCCAACTGGCGTCGACGTTACCTTTCCACTGGGTGAAATTGATGTCGGTCCCGGCTGACGGGGCGACGTCTGCTCCCAGGGCATCCAGCCCCTGACGAACGGTCAGGCGGGAACTGATGCTGGCCTTATCGAAGGCGCGCAGGCCGTTAACGCTGAATTCCAGCGCCGGATAGCGGATATGCTGGTGCTGCTCGCCGGTACCGATCGTCTGGCCATTCAGGCGTTCACGAAAGGTGAAATCATCCCGTTTGTCGGTGTAATCCAGGCCGCCACTGACGCTGAGCTGTTTTTTCTGCATCAGGATAAGCGGGTAGCCGAAGCTGACGCCGCCGGTGTACTGGGTCGCTTTTTTACGGTAGTCGATCAGGCTGTTGTTCGCGCCGTAAATCAGCGGGGTAAAGTCTTTCTGATCGTCATTCAGAAAGCTGCCTTTTAGCTGCATCGTCAGGCCGTCATCGTTGAGATACTGCTGATAGTTCAGGCCGAAATAGGTCTTGCGGGTGTCGTTATCCAGCGGGATCAGGGTGGCGATCCCAAGCTGGTCGCCGTAGCTGGTCAGGTTGCTCAGCGTACCGTTGACCAGCGCCAGGTTCTGGCCTTTACGCACGTCGAGCGTGGAGGAGACATCCCAGATATGGGGCTGGGTGGCCTTCACCTTCATCACACCCGCGCCGTAAATATTTTTCGGCAGCAGGGCGTTGGCTTCGACTTTGCTGCCCGGCGTTCGGGCCATGAGCAGGCTATTGCGCTCAAAGGTTTCCTGACGCAGCGGTTTCTCGGCCATGATGTTTTGCGTTAACCGTTTCAGGCGGGCGGCGGTCGCGCTGTTGTCACTCTGAATATCGCTGTGTGCCACATAGCCTTCCACCAGCACAATGCGAATATTGCCGTCCTGAAAATTATCATCCGGCAGCCAGGCGTAGGAGAGCGGATAGCCATCGGCCTGATAACGGGCGGTGATCTCATTGACCAGGCCAATAATCGTTTTGAGCGGGACGGTTTTTTGTGCGTAGGGGCGAAACGGCTGCAGCAGCTCTTTTAGCGGGTAAACCGTGCCACCAATAAACTGAATATGTTTCACCGCAATCGGGGTTTCCGGCGTTAGCTGGATCTCCGGCCGGGTCACTTTAACCTGTGGCTGTGCGGCAGTATCTGCGGTGGGAGGCGTGACGCCACGGGCGGGCTGTGCCGGGTTATTTTGATCGATAAGCGCGGGGAGAATATCTGCGCGGGCAATGCTGAAAACCGCACTGCCTGCCATTAGCCAGAAAAGTGGTCGTTTCATCGCGTAATCCCTTATCTGTTACTACACGAAAGTTGCTGTGTTTAAAGTGCCCCCGGGCGGGGGCACATAAAGAAAAGAAGTGATGATTAATTATTAGGCGAAAGCAGGGATTTCAGCGAGCCGGTTAAGCCCGATACAGGATTATTTGCTGTCGGTGTCTCGACGGTCGCACTGGCGGTTGCGCTGCTGGCCGTCAGAGTGCTGGTGATAGAGAGCAGGCCGCCGGAGCTGGCATTTCCTGAACTGCTGGAAGTGGTCGCCGGTTGTACCAGGCCACCTACGGCAGTCACCGTGTTGCCAAGATTCTCAACCACGCCGCCAACGCCGCTCAGGCCCGAGTTTGAGCTGCTGATATTGCTGCCGACGCCGCTAACGGCAGTCCCGACCTGAGTGACCAGATTGTTCACCGGTGCGCCCAGCCCGGTCGCGGTGCCGACACCCTGAGTGACGTTCTGTACCGTACCGACCGTTGAGTTCAGGGCGGTGGTGACGTTGGTGGTCAGGCCGCTAACGGCATCACTCTGGACCACGCCGGTGAGTCCGGTTCCGGTGCCGCTGACCACGTCGCCTGCGGTATTGACCACGTTCCCGACCAGGCCGGTTACGCCGCCGAGCTGCGAGTTGCTGCCGGTTGAAGCCAGGCTGGTGCCTACGTCGGAAACCGTATTACCGAGTGAGGTTACCGAGCCGGTGACGCCCTCAAGAGTGGTCCCTACGCCGTTGGGGTTGCTGGTATTACCGATCCCGTTGGTGACGCCGCTACCCAGGGTATCGACCACATCGCCCACGCCGCTGACGGTGGTGGAAACCGTTGAGGTAATCGGGTTGCTGGTGCCGATTTGGCTGCCCAGTCCGTCAAGGACATCGCCGACGCTGGATACGGTTTCGCCGGTTTCACCGACGATAGTGCTGACGGAGTTGTTGGCGGTTGTGCCGCTACCGCCGCCGTCAGTACCGCCGTTTCCGCCGCCGTTACTACCACCGTTGCCGCCGCCGTTAGTACCGCCGTTGCCGCCGCCGTCAATACCGCCGTTGCCGCCGCCGTCGGTACCGCCATTGCCGCCACCGTCAGTACCACCATTGCCGCCGCCGATAGTTGAAGCTGTTCTGGATGCTGAGCCTGAGCCCCCACCGCTGCCGCTACAGGCTGAGAGGGAGAAGGCGAGAAGCACTGCCACCGCGATGACGCTAAAGTGGCTAACGTTATTAGAAGTCATAACAATACTCCACTGAATTAAACGCCGGACGGCGTACTAATTAGTGTAAGCAGGAATTTTAGAATTGCGCTTTTATTATTTCCCTTGGGTTATTGTGGTTTGGCTGAATAATCAAACCAGAAAATAGACTTAACGCAAATCAATTTTATATATTATAAAGATCAATGAGTTGAAAAAATAAATAGATGTTAGCCACGCTTAACAATCATATATTTAAATTAAGTTTCAGTTAACCCACTCTTTAAAATAAGACTTATCCTAATATTTAAGAGTGGCGATTTTTATTTCCCGAGGGAAATAACATAAATAAAACAGGAGGCTGTTGAGATGTTAAAAATAGAAAGGTGCGTCGAATCACAAAACAGAAAATAAGGCCTCCGTTACCGGAGGCCGACGGGATTATTGCCCCTCTTCGCGCCAGGCGCGCTCAACTTCTTCCGTCAGAATTTTGACGCCGGCTTCGATTTTTTCCGGGTCGGGAACGTAGTTCATACGCATACACTGATGGGTATGCGGCCAGGGTTTATCCAGTCCCGGGAAGAAGTAGTCGCCCGGCACCATCAGCACGCCGCGTTTTTTCAGGCGCTGATAGAGCAGTTCGGTGCTAATCGGCAGATCTTTAAACCACAGCCACAGGAAAATGGCCCCTTCCGGCTTGTGGATCAGGCAGCGCTCTGGTGACAGATAGCGGCGGATCACGGCGATAGTTTCCTGCACGCGCTGGTAGTAGAAGGGCTTAATCACCGTTTCCGACAGGCGCAGCAGATCGTTACGCTTGATCATCTCCAGCATCATGGCCGGACCGATACCGCCGGGCGCAAGGCTGATAATGCCGTTCATATTGGTGATGGCGGTGATGATTTTTTCATTGGCAATAATGATCCCGCAGCGGCTACCCGGCAGGCCCAGCTTCGACAGGCTCATGCACAGAACGATATTCGGGTTCCACAGCGGACGAGCTTCGCTAAAGATAATGCCGGGGAAAGGCACGCCGTAGGCGTTATCAATCACCAGTGGGATATTGTGCTGGTGCGCCAGCGCGTCCAGCTTAATCAGCTCTTCGTCGGTGATCACGTTGCCCGTCGGGTTGGTCGGGCGGGAGACGCAAATCATCCCCGTCTCTTCTCCGATATGCAGGTGTTCAAAATCGACGTGATACTTAAACTGACCTTCCGGAAGCAGTTCAATATTCGGCCTTGCAGAGACAAAGAGTTCCTCTTCCAGGCCCGAATCGGCGTAGCCGATATACTCCGGGGCCAGTGGGAACAGCACCTTACGCGTGCTGCCATCTGCCCGACGGCCTGCAAACAGGTTAAACAAGTAGAAAAATGCGCTCTGACTGCCATTTGTCAGCGCAATATTCTGTGGTTCGATATCCCAACCTAATTTTTCCCGCAGCATGGCCGCGAGGGCGGCGAGTAGCTCGCTCTTACCCTGAGGACCGTCATAATTGCACAGAGCATCAGTGGCTTTGCCGCTGGTGAGCATATCGGCCAGCAGCTGCTGGAAGTAATCGTTCATCTCAGGGATTTGAGCCGGATTTCCGCCGCCGAGCATAATCGCGCCGGGGGTGCGCAGGCCGTCGTTGAGATCCTCCATCAGGCGCGTAATGCCTGAATGGCGGGTAAATTTGTCGCCGAAAAGTGAAAATGTCATAGCAGGTGATCTATCGGGCTTATTGTAAAAGTGGCTAACGATAACGCTACGGATAGCGGGGTGCAAATGCATCTCTTCAGGCTTGATCGTTACTTTGTGCTGAGTAATGTTTTGTTAGTGGTGAAAAATACTGAAATTTGTCTTTGGTTTGAGCGCGCCGCCACAACCCTGCCGTGGGTGGAATTGCCGTTAATATCGCGAGAGGGCAGGGCGGTATAGATGGTGTAAAATTGTTTATTATGTGACCACCTCCACAGCCTCAAACGCTGCCGGATGACAGGGTTTAGGAATTGGACTATTCCATGGGGGTGCTTTGAGCGGCTATTTTTGCTACAATACGCGATTCCGTTATCGAATTTTTGTTAAGAACAAGGGGTTGGGATAATTAAATCCGACCAGGAGACCTGATGATATCGATTCCCATACGACGATATGGGGCTGCGATACTCATGTTACTCACCATGATATTTTCGGGTGGGGTGCTGGCAAAGACACATGCAGCAACAACGAGTGAAAAAGCCCATATAATCAAGGCCAGTAGTAAAAAGCAGGCAAGCAGTAAACAAGAGTATTCTCGCAATAGTGCAAAGAGCAGTTCACTTCCTGATTTGCGAAAATACCCTTCCGGAACAGCAAGAAAGAAAGCGTTTCTCCGGACAGTGATGCCTTTTATTACCAGCCAGAACGCGGAGATTACCGCAGAGCGCAACTGGTTGATATCCAAACGATATCAGAACAAGTGGGCGCCCTCCGAGCGTACGCGTTTAAAAGAGATCGCTAAACGTTACAAGGTTAGCTGGTCCGGCAATACGCGCCATATTCCGTGGAATACGCTGATGGAGCGCGTGGACATTATCCCGACCAGCATGGTGGCGACGATGGCCGCAGCGGAAAGCGGCTGGGGCACGTCCAAACTGGCGCGTCTTAACAACAACCTTTTCGGTATGAAATGCGCGAAAGGGAGCTGCACTAACGCAGCGGGTAAAGTGAAAGGCTACTCCAGCTTTGATTCGGTCAAGGAGTCGGTTAACGCCTATGTGGTGAATCTTAACACCCATCCGGCCTACGCCTCTTTCCGTAAGTCCCGTAATCAGCTGCGTCAGGCTGACCAGGAAGTGACCGCCAGCGCGATGATCCACAAGCTGGAAGGCTACTCAACCAAAGGTCAGAGCTATAACAATTACCTGTTCGCCATGTATCAGGATAATCAGCGGCTGATCGCCTCCCATATGTAATTCCCCAAACGCCTTCCAGCCGGAAGGCGTTTTTCATTGTTACATCAGCGCTTCACTGTGACGGTCGCGATAATCCCGCGGCGTGCTGTCGTACTCTTTTTTAAACACCGAGTAGAAATACTGCAGCGACGGGTAGCCGCACATCTGCGATACCTCATTGATCGGTAAAGAGGTGGAGACCAGCAGGCTGCGGGCTTTTTTCAGTTTCTCCATATGGATCACCGCGTGAATGGTTTCTCCCACCTCCTCTTTAAAGCGTTTCTCCAGATTCGAGCGCGAAATACCTACCGCATCCAGCACCTGATCCACCTTGATGCCCTTGCAGGCTTGATTGCGGATGTAGTGCATCGCCTGAATTACCGCCGGGTCGTTAAGGGAGCGATAATCGGTGGAGCGTCGTTCCACTACGCGCAGGGGCGGGACCAGTAAACGCTGAAGCGGCAGGGTTTCGTTATCCAGCAGACGGTGCAGCAGTTTCGCCGCCTGATAGCCCATCTGGCGTGCGCCCTGGGCCACGGAAGAGAGCCCGACGCGTGACAGATAGCGGGTCAGCTCTTCGTTATCGATCCCAATCACGCACAGCTTTTCCGGCACCGGAATATGCAGATGTTCGCAGACCTGCAGCAGGTGCCGGGCGCGGGCGTCGGTAACGGCGATAATCCCGGTTTGCGGTGGGAGGGTTTGCAGCCAGTCGGCGAGACGGTTCTGCGCGTGCTGCCAGTGCTCCGGCGCGGTTTCCAGCCCCTGGTACACCACGCCGCGATACTTCTCCCGTGCGACCAGACGACAGAACGCGTTTTCGCGCTCCGCTGCCCAACGCTTGCCGCTGGCGGGCGGCAGACCGTAGAAAGCAAAGCGGTGGACGCCTTTCTCTTTCAGGTGCATAAAGGCGCTTTCCACCAGTGCGTCGTTGTCGGTGGCGATATAGTGCACCGGGGGATAGTGTTCCGGCTGGTGATAAGAGCCACCGACGCCGACGATGGGCACGCTGACGTCGGCCAGGTGATGGATGATGCGGTCATCGTCATAGTCGGCAATCACCCCGTCGCCGAGCCACTCTTTAATATTCTCGATGCGGGCGCGAAAATCCTCTTCGATAAAAATATCCCACTCCGACTGGGAGGCCTGCAAATATTCGCCGACCCCTTCGACGACCTGACGGTCATAGGCTTTGTTGGCGTTAAATAACAGCGTGATACGGTGGCGTCTGGTCATCATAGGGTCATCCCGGAAGGACGGATTATCAGGCCCGTCGTTTGGTTGCAGAATCCATCCATACGGCCAGCAGCAAAATGGCTCCTTTGACGATATATTGCCAGAAGGTGGGGACATCCATCATGCTCATTCCGTTGTCGAGGGAAGCCATAATAAACGCGCCCATCACCGCTCCGGCCACGCTGCCGACGCCGCCCGCAAGGCTGGTTCCGCCGATCACGCAGGCGGCGATGGCATCCAGCTCCGCGATATTCCCCGCCGAGGGTGAACCGGCGCCGAGCCGGGCGCTGAGGATCAGCCCGGCAATGGCCACCATCAGACCATTAATGGCGAAGACGGCCATTTTGGTGCGCTCGACGTTGATCCCGGAGAGCCTTGCGGCGTCGATATTGCCGCCAATGGCGTAAATCCGCCGGCCAAAAGCCGTCCGCGTCGCCATAAACATGCCTGCCAGCAGCAGCAGGGTTAACAGCAGGACCGGCGTCGGTACGCCGCGATAGTCATTGAGCAGCCAGATAGCGCCGAGAATAATCACCGCCGTCAGAGCCTGACGCCCGACGGTGCTGACCGCCGCAGGCGTTTCCAGCCCCAGCGCCTGACGGCGCTGACGTCCTCGCCACTGCCAGGCCACAAATCCCACCAGGCCCAGCGCGCCCAGCAGGAAGCCGGTAGAGTCGGAGAGATAGCTCTGGCCGATTTGCGACATGCCCGGGCTGGTCGGCGAGACGGTGGTCCCGTTGGTGATGCCGATCAGCACGCCGCGAAAGGCCAGCATCCCCGCGAGGGTGACGATAAACGACGGGACTTTGCGGTAGGCCACCCACCAGCCGTTCCACGCGCCCAGCAGCAGGCCAAGGGCCAGCGTAACGATAATGGTCAGGGGCAGCGGCCAGCCCAGCCAGACATCAAAAATCGCCGCCGCGCCGCCCAGCAGGCCCATCATCGAGCCCACGGAGAGATCGATTTCCGCCGAGATAATCACAAACACCATGCCGACGGCCAGGATCCCGGTAATGGCGGTTTGCCGTAGAAGGTTAGAGACGTTGCGGGCGCTAAGCCAGGCGCCGTCCGTGCTCCAGGTAAAGAACAGGGCGATCGCCAGAATCGCAGCGAGCATCACAAATACCTGAAAATTAATCGCCTTTAGTCCCTGAAAAGCGCGGGCGGGTGTGGCGGCCAGATTACTCTTCGACATACTGTTCACTCCTCAGCGCGGCTTCCATCACCTGCTCCTGGGTCAGGCGATCGTTAACCAGATTGGCTTTCAGTTTCCCTTCATGCATCACCAGTACCCGGTCGCACAGGCCGAGTACTTCCGGCAGCTCCGACGAGATGACGATGACGGCAATGCCCTGCTGCACCAGCAGGTTAATCAGCTTGTAGATCTCATACTTGGCACCGATATCAATTCCGCGGGTGGGTTCATCAAGGATCAGAATCCGCGGGTTCAGCAGCAGGCAGCGGGCGAGGATCGCCTTCTGCTGATTGCCGCCGCTTAACCGACCAATCGCCAGGTCGGGAGACGAGGTTTTCACTTTTAAGCGGGTAATTGAGTCAAGAATACAGCGACGCTCGGTGGCCTCTTTCAGGCTACTGAACGGGCCGCAAAACTGCTCCAGCGCGGCCAGGGTGATGTTCTGTCCGACCGCCATCACCGGCACAATGCCGTCCTTTTTACGGTCTTCCGGCACCATGGCGATGCCCTGAGCGATAGCCTGCTGGCAGTTGCGGATAGTGACCGGCTGTCCGTCGATAGCGATGGCGCCTTCCTGGCGTCCGGGCCAGACGCCGAACAGGCACTGCATCACCTCCGTTCGTCCGGCTCCGACCAGCCCGGCAACGCCGAGGATTTCTCCGCGTCGGAGGCTGAATGAGACGTCATTGACCCGCTTAATATGGCGATTCACCGGATGCCAGGCCGTAAGGTGGTCCACGCGCAGGATCTCATCGCCTGGCGTATGCGGTTCGCTGGGGTAGAGGGCCGTCAGCTCCCGGCCGACCATCATGGTGATAATGTCGTCTTCGCTCATTCCGGCGGCGTCGCGGGTGCCGATATGCTGTCCGTCGCGGATCACGCAGATGGTGTCCGAAATGGCCTTCACTTCATTCAGCTTGTGGGAGATATAAATACAGGCGATGCCGTGGTGCTGCAGGTCGCGGATAATCGCCAGCAGCACGGCGGTTTCCTGCTCCGTCAGCGAGGCGGTAGGTTCATCGAGGATCAGCAGCCGTACCTGCTTGTTGAGGGCTTTTGCGATCTCCACCAGCTGGCGCTGGCCGAGGCCAAGATCGCCCACGCGGACGTGGGGAGAAATCGCCAGGCTAACCTGGGCCAGCAATTTTTCGCAGCGTAGGGTCATGACGTCATAGTCGAGGAGGCCGTGGCGGGTCATCTCCGCGCCGAGAAAAATATTCTCCAGCACGGTCAGCTCCTTCACCAGCGCCAGCTCCTGGTGAATAATCGCGATGCCTTTACGCTCCGTATCACGGATATGGCTGGCCATAAGCGGCTCACTGGCGAAGAGGATCTCTCCCTCGTAGCTTCCGTGCGGGTAGATGCCGCACAGCACCTTCATCAGCGTCGATTTACCCGAGCCGTTTTCCCCGCACAGGGAGACGATTTCGCCCGCGTTCAGCCGCAGGCTGACGTTGTCGACCGCCTTTACCGCGCCAAAGGCTTTGGTGATGTTTTTCATTTCAAGTAAATAAGGCATAACGGCTCCTGCTGGGTAACAAAACATGCCCGCGCCTTCGTATAAACCAGGGCGCGGGGCAGGGTTACAGCTGGTTCTTCTGATGGAAGCCGTCTTTGATCACCGTCTCATCGATATTGTCTTTATTGACTTCGATGGGCGTCAGCAGGCGGGACGGAACATCTTTCAGACCGTTATTCAGGGTGGTATCCGCTTTCGGCTGCTGTCCGTTCCCCAGCTCAACGGCGATCTCCGCCGCCGTATTTGCCAGTTGGGTAATGGGCTTATAGACGGTCATGGTCTGGCTGCCGTTAATAATGCGTTTGATCCCGGCGAGATCCGCATCCTGGCCGGAAATAGCCACTTTCCCCGACAGCCCCTGCGCGCTGAGGGCCTGGATAGCGCCTCCGGCGGTGGCGTCGTTAGACGCGACGACGGCATCGATTTTGTTATTGTTGGCGGTGAGCGCGTTTTCCATAATTTTCAGCGCGTTGTCCGGCAGCCAGCCGTCCACCCACTGATCGCCGACGATTTTAATTTTTCCGCTATCGACATAGGGTTTCAGCACGTTCATCTGCCCGGCGCGGAACAGCTTGGCATTGTTATCGACCGGCGAACCGCCCATCAGGAAGTAGTTACCCTGGGGCACTTTTTCGACCAGGCTACGGGCCTGCAGTTCGCCGACTTTTTCGTTATCGAAGGAGATATAAAAATCGATATCGGCATTATTAATCATACGGTCATAGGCGAGGACTTTTATCCCTTCCTGTTTCGCCTCTTTAATCACATTACTCAGTACCTGGCCGTTATAGGGAATAATCACCAGAACATCCACGCCGCGATTGATCATATTTTCAATTTGCGACATCTGGGTTTCTTCATTGCCGTTGGCGGATTGCACAAATACTTTGGCGCCTAATGACTCGGCCTTGCTGACGAAAATATCCCGGTCTTTCTGCCAGCGCTCAAGGCGCAGGTCATCGATAGCCATACCAATTTTTACTTCTTTGGCATAGCCTGCGGTACTGGCAAGCAGCGCTGCGGCGCAGAGCGTAAGGCAAAGGTTCTTTATCATCATAATAGTCTTACCTTTTATGTGGGTAGGGTTGAGATAAAAGAAGCAAATTCTGTACTGGACGCAGCTGATTTTTAACGGGGAAATGCCGACTGGCAATTACAGATTTTTATCTTGAGCTTACGATATTTGGTTTATTTCTTAAACTTTGACGGCGATCGGCTTTTAAATTCAGTAAGTATTTAATTCGTCAGGTGTCGAACCTGGTTTTTTATTTTGCGAGCTGGCGCACGTTTGTGGATTCTCTTAATCCCGGTGTGAAATAACGTAATTGAGCAAGTTGAAATGAATATCCAGTATTACGCCATGAGCACTTTCCTGTCATTTCACCTGGCGATGGAGTTTATTTATGCAAGCGTATTTCGATCAACTTGAGCGCGTCCGTTATGAAGGCCCGAATACCACCAACCCGCTGGCGTTTCGCCACTACAACCCGGACGAGAAGGTGCTGGGCAAGCGTATGGAGGATCATCTTCGCTTTGCCGCCTGCTACTGGCATACCTTCTGCTGGGGCGGGGCGGATATGTTTGGCGTCGGGGCCTTCGACCGCCCCTGGCAGCAGCCCGGCGATGCTCTGGCGCTGGCAAAACAAAAAGCCGACGTGGCCTTTGAGTTTTTCCATAAGCTGAACGTTCCCTATTACTGCTTCCACGATGTGGACGTGGCTCCGGAAGGCGACTCCCTGAAAAGCTGGCTGGATAACGTCGCGCGCATGGTTGATGTGCTGGAAGAGAAGCAGAAACAGAGCGGCGTGAAGCTGCTGTGGGGCACCGCCAACTGCTTTACCCACCCGCGCTACGGAGCCGGTGCGGCCACCAGCCCTGACCCGGAAATCTTTAGCTGGGCGGCAACCCAGGTGGCAACGGCCATGAACGCCACTCACCGACTCGGCGGGGAGAACTACGTCCTGTGGGGCGGTCGCGAAGGGTATGAAACCCTGCTGAATACCGATCTTCGTCAGGAGCGGGAGCAGATCGGCCGCTTTATGCAGATGGTGGTCGAACATAAGCATAAAATCGGCTTCCGTGGCACGCTATTGATTGAACCCAAACCGCAGGAGCCGACTAAACACCAGTATGATTATGATGTGGCGACGGTGTATGGCTTCCTGAAACAGTTTGGTCTGGAAAAAGAGATTAAGCTCAATATCGAAGCCAACCACGCGACGCTGGCAGGCCACTCGTTCCACCATGAGATTGCCTCGGCGATTGCGCTGGGCGTATTTGGTTCGGTGGATGCTAACCGTGGCGACCCGCAGCTGGGCTGGGATACGGACCAGTTCCCCAACAGCGTGGAAGAGAACGCCCTGGTGATGTATGAGATCATTAAGGCGGGCGGATTTACCACCGGCGGGCTGAATTTCGATGCCAAAGTGCGTCGTCAGAGCACCGATAAATACGATCTCTTCTATGGCCATATCGGGGCGATGGATACCATGGCTCTGGCGCTGAAAGTGGCGGCGCGGATGATTGAGGATGGCGAACTGGATCGGCGCGTTGCCAGACGCTATGCGGGCTGGAACGGCGAACTGGGGCAGCAAATCCTTAAAGGGGAGCTGTCTCTGGCCGAGGTGGCGGCTTACGCGCAGCAGCACAATCTGGCACCGCAGCATCAGAGCGGCCATCAGGAGCAGCTGGAAAACCTGGTGAATCACTATCTGTTCGACAGATAAGCAGCCTGCGCCGCCCTTTGGGCGGCGCATAACAAGGAGCGGTGACAATGTATATCGGGATCGATCTCGGTACCTCCGGCGTAAAAGCCATTCTGCTGAACGAGCAGGGCGAGGTGGTGGCGGCAAATACCCAGCCTCTTAGCGTGTCCCGCCCGCATCCGCTCTGGTCGGAACAGGATCCTGAGCAGTGGTGGCAGGCAACGGATCGGGCCATAAAAGCCCTGGGCGACGCGCACTCTCTGCGTGAGGTGAAAGCGATAGGGCTGGCCGGGCAGATGCACGGCGCGACGCTGCTGGACAGCCAGCGGCGGGTGTTGCGTCCGGCGATCTTATGGAACGATGGCCGCAGCGGGGAAGAGTGCAGCCTGCTGGAGGCGCGGGAGCCGCGTTCCCGCGCCATTACCGGCAACCTGATGATGCCCGGCTTTACCGCGCCAAAACTGGCCTGGGTCCAGCGCCACGAGGTGGAAATCTTTCGTCAGATCGATAAGGTCCTGCTGCCGAAGGACTACCTACGCCTGCGGATGACCGGGGAGCTGGCCAGCGATATGTCCGATGCGGCGGGTACGCTGTGGATGGACGTGGCGAAGCGCGACTGGAGCGACGCCATGCTGGAAGCCTGCCAGCTGACGCGGGCGCAGATGCCCGCGCTGTTTGAAGGCTGCGAGATAACCGGTACCCTGCGGCCTGAGGTGGCACAGGCCTGGAATATCCCTGCGGTTCCGGTCGTAGCCGGCGGTGGAGATAACGCCGCGGGGGCGGTCGGCATCGGCATGGCGGACGCGGGGGATGCGATGCTTTCGCTGGGCACCTCCGGGGTCTATTTCGCGGTCAGCGATGGTTTTCTCAGCCGCCCGGAAAGCGCGGTACACAGCTTCTGCCACGCGCTGCCGGAACGCTGGCATCTGATGTCGGTGATGCTCAGCGCCGCCTCCTGCCTTGACTGGGCGGTGAAGCTGACCGGCCTCGGCACGGTCCCTGCGCTGCTGGCGGCGGCGGAAAGTGCCGACGATAACGCTCAGCCGCTGTGGTTCCTGCCCTATCTCTCCGGAGAACGCACCCCGCATAATAACCCGCAGGCGACGGGCGTCTTCTTTGGCCTCACCCATCAACACGGCCCGGCAGAGCTGGCGCGTGCGGTACTGGAAGGGGTAGGTTATGCCCTGGCCGACGGAATGGACGTGGTGCACGACTGCGGCGTGCGGCCCGAGAGCGTGACGCTGATTGGCGGTGGCGCACGTAGCCCGTACTGGCGGCAGATGCTGGCGGATATCAGCGGGATGCCGCTGGACTACCGGCGCGGCGGCGACGTTGGCCCGGCGTTAGGGGCCGCCCGGCTGGCGCAGATTGCGCTGAACCCGACGCAGCCTCTGGCGGCGGTCTTGCCGTCGCTGCCGCTTGAGCAGGCCCATCGTCCGGAGACTGCGCGGTTCGAAAGGTATGCTGAACGCCGGGTCCGGTTCCGGGAGATTTATCAGCAGCTCAGGCCGCTGATGTCCTGACAGTCGACCTGCTCCGCGCTGCGGAGCAGGTAAGGAAATAATATTTATATATTGTATGGGTTGGCTAAATTATATTTTTGACAGTTATTAATATGGCGCAGGCACCTTTATTTCGTTGTTGTTTATTTATTATAGCTGTTTCATAATGCCTCACTTATTTTATTGAGGATATCGTGTTATGGATAACAGAACAGCCACATTTTCACCGGCTTTTAATATTATTTCATGGGTGGCATTAATCGGGGGTATTACGGTATACCTGATCGGTTTATGGAATGCTGAGATGCAACTCAATGAAAAAGGCTACTATTTTGCGGTGCTGATATTAGGACTTTTCTCCGCGGCATCGTATCAGAAGACCGTCCGGGATAAATATGACGGTATCCCGACCACCTCGCTTTATTATATGACGTGCTTTATTGCGTTTGTCATTTCGATTGCGTTACTGGTTGTCGGTTTGTGGAATGCCACGCTATTACTGAGCGAAAAAGGGTTCTACGGTCTGGCATTCTTTTTAAGCCTGTTCGGTGCCGTTGCCGTCCAGAAAAACGTGCGCGACCGCTGGGATGGTTCAGCGAGTGAGCCCTTTTTCAAGACGGATGATGCTCCCGAGTAACGGTGATGATCTCAGGCCCGGCCTTTGGTCGGGCCTGAGTGTCCTCAACTGACGAACCGTCGGGTATCGATTCGCTGCACCAGCATCGACAGCAGCAAACTGACCGCCAGCGTCGCGCAGAAAATCCACGCCATATCGAGCACGGGCCAGCTTTTAAGCTCCACGCCGCGCGTGCGCAGCGCGTGGATAATTAGCGCGTGAAAACCGTAAATGCCCAGCGAGTGGCGGGAAATCAGGCCCAGCCCGGGCAGGGCGCGCTGGTTCAGGGTATTTTTCACCAGCGTCAGCAGCGACGCGGCGCAGATAAACACCATCGGTCCGCAGTAGAGATACCAGGTGTCGGCGAAGTTGCCGCGCCAGGTCAGCTCGTGCAGCGTGCCGCGCGAGATAATAAACACCGCGACGACAAAGAGCGCGGCGCACAGCAGCGTCAGCGGTTTTTTGTCCGTCTCCATCGAGCCAATTGCCCGACCCAGCAGGCCGTAGATCACGTAGTAAAACGTGTCTCCGTTGATATAAAGATTGACCGGCAGCCATTCGACGCCGCTCGCCTTCAGCGCCACCGTATTCGGGTTGGCGACGATCCCGATGACCAGCATCAGCGCCAGCAGCATTTTCCCGCTAACGGTTTTAACCTGGATAAGCGGTGAAAGCAGGTAGATCACGAAAATGGCGAAGAAAAACCACAGGTGATAGAACACCGGTTTCTGCAGCAGGTTTTTCAGGGACAGCGCCGGGTCAATAGAGGTGAAAAAAGTAATGTAGGCCAGCGACAGGATGCTGTAGAACAGCAGGCAGGCGGCGATACGCAGGAAGTGGCGGGGCTGCGCGCTGCGCTCGCCGAAAAACAGATAGCCTGAAATCATAAAGAAGAGCGGGACGCTGACGCGGGATGCCGAGTTAAGCACGTTGGCAATATCCCAGTTCAGCGGGCTGACGGCTGCGGCATTGGTGATATACCAGGTGGTGGTATGGATCATCACCACCATTAAGCAGGCTATCCCTCGCAGATTCTCAATCCAGTAAATTTTTGACGCCATCAGTTCCTCTGTTTGTTGCCCGTGATACTCCAGCCTTTGACAGTCCGGGGGTGGCGCTGTCTGGCTGGATAATTCTGAGTTTTTCGCCCGCTGCTTGCGCTCTTTTTTGCAGATTCCCAGAATGCCCGACTACGCTGTATCTAAAAGTATTTCTTATTAAAAATAACAGCCCGTGAGAAAGGTGGCAGAGAAAAAATGATAATCAAGTATTTCCCGCCGCTGATGCTCGTGATAGCGCTGGTCGGCTGCACGGCAGCCCCGCCGGAACAGCGGGCGCAAAAAGCGCAGGTCAGCGTTTCCCGCACGCTGGATATGGAGCAGCTGTGCCGGATCGAGGCGGCCCGTCGCTACAACACCGGACCGGAAAAACTCACCGTGACCGGCCTTGAGCAGTATCAGGCCAGCTATGAGATGCGCGGCTATACCTCACGGAAAGAGGGCTTTGTCTGTGCGTTTGATCCTGAGGGGCAGTTTTCGCATCTTTCGATGCGCTAGCCGCTGCAGTTGCGGATGAAATGGCCCTTTTTCGGTAAACAAACCGCATTGATACTGTATATCTCGCAGCCAGCGGGTATACTGACCCCTTCCTTTAAATCCACACGTATCCAGCACGAAATACTATGCAAAAGTTTGATACTAAGACCTTCCAGGGCCTGATCCTGACGTTACAGGATTACTGGGCTCGTCAGGGCTGCACCATTGTTCAACCACTGGACATGGAAGTGGGCGCCGGTACCTCACATCCGATGACCAGCCTGCGTGCGTTGGGGCCGGAACCGATGGCGACCGCGTATGTCCAGCCATCCCGTCGCCCGACCGATGGCCGCTATGGCGAGAACCCGAACCGTTTGCAGCACTACTATCAGTTCCAGGTAGTGATTAAACCTTCCCCGGACAATATCCAGGAGCTGTATCTCGGTTCTCTGAAAGAGCTGGGGCTGGATCCGACCATTCACGATATTCGCTTCGTCGAAGACAACTGGGAAAACCCAACCCTGGGTGCCTGGGGTCTGGGCTGGGAAGTGTGGCTGAACGGGATGGAAGTGACCCAGTTCACTTACTTCCAGCAGGTTGGCGGTCTTGAGTGCAAACCGATTACCGGCGAGATCACCTACGGCCTGGAACGTCTGGCGATGTATATCCAGGGCGTCGACAGCGTCTACGATCTGGTCTGGAGCGACGGTCCGCTGGGTAAAACCACCTACGGCGACGTGTTCCATCAGAACGAAGTGGAGCAGTCCACCTACAACTTTGAATACGCCGACGTGGACTTCCTGTTCACCTGCTTCGAGCAGTATGAGAAAGAAGCCCAGCATCTGCTGGCGCTGGAGACTCCGCTGCCGCTGCCGGCCTATGAACGTATTCTGAAAGCCGCCCATAGCTTCAACCTGCTGGATGCGCGTAAAGCCATCTCCGTCACCGAACGTCAGCGCTATATCCTGCGCATTCGTACCCTGACCAAAGCGGTAGCTGAAGCCTATTACGCTTCCCGTGAAGCCCTCGGCTTCCCGATGTGCAACAGAAACAAATAAGAGGCGGCCATGTCTGAGAAAACTTTCCTGGTGGAAATCGGCACTGAAGAGCTGCCGCCGAAAGCCCTGCGCAGCCTGGCCGAGTCCTTTGCTGCCAACCTGACCGCAGAGCTGGACAATGCCGGCCTCGCGCACGGTGACGTTAAATGGTTTGCCGCGCCGCGTCGTCTGGCGCTGAAAGTGGCCAACCTTGCGGCATCCCAGGCGGATCGCGAAGTCGAAAAACGTGGTCCGGCGATCGCCCAGGCGTTTGACGCCGAAGGCAACCCGAGCAAAGCGGCGGAAGGCTGGGCGCGTGGCTGCGGTATCACCGTAGACCAGGCCGAGCGTCTGACCACCGACAAAGGCGAGTGGCTGCTTTATCGTGCCCACCTCAAAGGTGAAAGCGCGGAAACCCTGCTCCCGGAAATGATCGCCACCTCGCTCGCGAAGCTGCCGATCCCGAAACTGATGCGCTGGGGCGCGAGCGATGTACAGTTTGTGCGTCCGGTTCACACCGTGACCCTGTTGCTGGGTGAAAAACTGATCCCGGCAACCATCCTGGGTATCGCTTCCGATCGCGTGATCCGCGGCCACCGCTTTATGGGCGAGCCGGAGTTCACCATCGACAATGCCGATCAGTACCCGCAAATCCTGCAGGAACGCGGCAAAGTCATCGCCGACTACGATGCGCGTAAAGCGACCATCAAGGCCGATGCCGAAGCGGCGGCCCGCAAAATTGGCGGCAATGCCGATCTGAGCGAAAGCCTGCTGGAAGAAGTCACCTCCCTGGTCGAATGGCCGGTGGTGCTGACCGCGACCTTCGAAGAGAAATTCCTCGCCGTTCCGGCGGAAGCGCTGGTCTACACCATGAAGGGTGACCAGAAGTACTTCCCTGTCTACGCCGCCGACGGCAAGCTGCTGCCGAACTTTATCTTTGTTGCCAACATCGATTCAAAAGATCCGCAGCAGATTATCTCCGGTAACGAGAAGGTCGTGCGCCCGCGTCTGGCGGATGCCGAGTTCTTCTTCAACACCGACCGTAAAAAGCGTCTGGAAGACCATCTTCCGCGCCTGCAGACCGTCCTGTTCCAGCAGCAGCTGGGTACCCTGCGCGACAAGACCGACCGTATCGCGGCGCTGTCCGGCTGGATTGCTCCGCAGATTGGTGCGGACGTTGAGCATGCGAAACGTGCGGGCCTGCTGTCCAAGTGCGACCTGATGACCAATATGGTCTTCGAGTTCACCGACACCCAGGGCGTGATGGGTATGCACTACGCGCGCCATGACGGCGAAGCGGAAGACGTGGCTGTGGCCCTGAACGAGCAGTATCAGCCGCGCTTTGCCGGTGACGACCTGCCGTCCAACCCGGTTGCCTGTGCGGTCGCGATTGCGGATAAGATGGACACCCTGGCGGGTATCTTTGGTATCGGCCAGCATCCGAAAGGCGATAAAGACCCGTTTGCGCTGCGTCGTGCTGCGCTGGGCGTGCTGCGTATTATCGTTGAGAAGAACCTCTCTCTGGATCTGCAGACCCTGACCGAAGAAGCCGTGCGTTTGTATGGCGACAAGCTGACCAACGCGAAGGTGGTCGACGACGTTATCGACTTTATGCTCGGCCGCTTCCGCGCCTGGTATCAGGACGAAGGCTACACCGTTGACACCATTCAGGCGGTGCTGGCACGTCGTCCGACCAAACCGGCAGACTTCGATGCGCGTATGAAGGCGGTTTCCCACTTCCGTACGCTGGATGAAGCGGCAGCGCTGGCGGCAGCCAACAAGCGCGTGTCTAACATCCTCGCTAAGTCTGATGAGACCCTTAACGACCATGTTCACGCTTCGGTGCTGAAAGAGTCGGCGGAGATCAAGCTGGCCACTAACCTGGTCGTGCTGCGCGATAAGCTGGAACCGCTGTTTGCTGCCGGTCGCTATCAGGAAGCGCTGATCGAGCTGGCGCAGCTGCGCGAGCCGGTGGATGCGTTCTTCGATACGGTGATGGTTAATGCGGAAGACAAAGACGTGCGTCTCAACCGCCTGACGTTGCTGACGAAGCTGCGTGAGCTGTTCCTGCAGGTAGCGGATATTTCGCTGCTGCAGTAATGTAACTGCTGTGAACAAGCCCGCCGTTCGGCGGGTTTTTTTTTAACTTTTTTAAGGGATTAAAATGAAAAAAGTCCTTCTTTCGTTGTTGCCGCTCTGCCTGAGCCTGCCGGTGCTGGCGGCGGATGCCCTGCCGCAGGCGGTCGCGAGTCAGTACCAGGCGCTGGGCGGCCAGGAAAACCCGACCTGGCAAAAGGCGGATAATCCCGGGTTTATCTATACGGCCTGCCTGAATCAGCAGACCGATGCACAGCAGCGTATCGTGGTGATGTGCGGAGATGGGGATGAGAACCATAACAGCGGCGTCGATACCGGTTTCTTTGATATCTGGTATCTGGAGAACGACCGCGTGACGGCTGAGAAGATCATCGAAGGTGGCGGGCGTTACGGCAGCTCCGGCAGCGCCAGCGCGGCGAAAATCGGTTCCCGCTGGGGCGTGGTGCTGGAAACCGGCTACGCACTACAGGGCTTTGTGCAGACGTTTTATTCCTTCTATGTGCCGAAGGAGCGGGACGTTGTAGCGAATCTGCAGGATGTTGAAAAACTCGCTCATCTGCCGGTGTACTCCAGCAATGCGGGATATTGTGACCCGAGCGTCGTCGAGGGCTGCAAGCTGGATGAGCTGGTTAGCACCGTCGCTTTTGCTGACAACGAGACGGAGCCGTATCCGGATATGATTATTCATGCAACCGGTATGCTGGAAGGCAAAAAAATCGATAAAAGCTTTACCCAGGCATTCGATCGTAAAACCGGCGAGTACCCGATCCCGAAAGAGATTGATATCGGTTATTGAGGCAGTCGATGCCCTTGCTGCTATTCAGCCCGGCCGCCTGCCATAAGCGCGGCGGCCTGCTTTCGGTTGCTTTAGTGAAACGTTTCCAGAGAGATCACATCGTTCTCCGTTCTTAACCAGCGCGGCGCTTTAAGCGTGCCGGCAAAGTAGCCGGTCAGATCGTAGAGCAGGCTGGTAAGAGTACGTTCTGTTTCCGCCGCCAGGCCGCCGTTTATCAGCAGGTGGGCCAGCACCTGGCAGTAGTCGGCAAGCTGTACCGCCTCTGGCTCAAAAACGGGAAAGTGGGCGGGGATATCCGCCACGGTCAGACTCTCTTTTAACGGCTCCGGTATGGGATCGTTCAGCGTGGGCTGCAGCAGGGCAAGGCAGGCGGAAAGGCGTCCGCAGAGCGCCATCTTTTGCACCGGGTCGTCGCACACAATAAGGGCATCCGCAAACTGTTCGCAGCTTTCTGCCAGCGCGGTGAAGTCGGTGGTATGGGATACGGGCTGGGTAAATAAAGAAGATATGTGAGTGGTAGTCATAGGGTAAGTCTCCAGAAACGGTTTTAAGTGTTTCCCGTAACTGTTTTCAGGAGGTCAATCCCGGCATCTGATTTTGCAGATGCGCGGCAACCATACTGCTCACGCTGACTGGCGACAAGGCTTTTACGTCGTGCCGTTACGCACTTTATCATTTCCTCAAACCTCCTCGCAAAAATATGCACTTACGATGAAAACCAGAGAATAAATGTCGGGTCAGAGACGCATTTTAAAAATTGTAGATTCGTCAGCAATGATTTTTTCGGTCATTTTTTCTCTTAAATGACGGAATGATCATATACCCACTATACCTACCGTTTGCTTGATTTTGTTTCAGATGGTGGGTATAGTACCTACTAGTCGCTGAGGGATGAATGAAAAGTGAAGAGCTGATCAGGAAGATACTTAAGGCCGGATGGAAACACGTGCGAACCAGAGGCTCTCATCGCATCTTTGAAAAAGAAGGTGAACCTGGTTCGATAGTGGTTCCCCATCCCACGAAAGACCTTGCGACAGGAACATTGCGCAAGATCCTGAAGCAACTAGGTGAAAAGTAAGTAAAGCGTGTACAGCTGCTTTTAAAGAGGAAAAGTCATGAAATATCCCGTCTACTTACATCAGGCAGAAAGCGGTGCATACTCGGGTTTCGTTCCGGATATTGAAGGTTGCTACTTCGCAGGCGATACGATCGATGATGCGATTGCTGATGCGCACGCTGCTATTGATATGTATCTGGAATATCAAAGTGAGAAAGGGTTGGATGTACCGATAGCGAAAACGATCAACGATCATAAAAATGATGAGGACTGTCGGGATGGTCTGTGGGGATTTGTCGATATTGATATCAGTCGCTTTGAAGGCAAAGCGATTAAGTTAAATATTACTTTACCGCAGAATTTATTAAGCAAAATAGATAGCTATGTTATGCGAAACGGCGAATATTCCAGCCGGAGCGGTTTTTTGGCTGAGCTGGCCAGAAGAGAATTGCTGAAACATTCCTGATTTTCATCACTGCCTCATTAAAGCGGTCGGAGGTATTTTATCGTGCGCTTACCTTCTCCGCTCTCTTGGTTCTGACGGGCATAAACCGCTGCCTCAATAGAGGCCACGGTCTCATCTTTCACAACACCTGATTTGTTGTAACGCTGAGCCATACACTGAATACGTTTCAGACGTTCTGTCATACCTGCCACCCCGGCTGGTTCTAATCTTCGGGCAGATAATAGCTGGAGATCGCGTTCAACTCTTCTACAGAATGGTGTGCCTGGGGACGAAATGTATGGTCAGATGGGAATGAGATAATCTGAAAACACAAACCCCCGCCAAATGCGGGGGCACTGAAAAACCTTACTCCATTAACTGCTTGCTGAGTCGGGGGTTAGCCTGGATCAGCCGCATCAAATTCATCTCGGTACTGGTTGGCCGCAGGCGTTTTGACTCCCACTCCTGCACCATGGTCACACTCACGCCCATTGCGCGGGCGAAATCATCAATCTTAAGTCCCGTACCTTTGCGCACCTGTTCAATCTCTGTCAGGGAGGTGCGCGGTAAAGTAACCGTCTGCGGCGAATCTTTAAAAACAATCAGTTCCAGACTGCTAAGCAACTCAAATTCAGGATCTTTATATTCCATTGAGAACTCCTAAAAATCACACAGCGGGATCGTGAACAACAGAGGTCTCATTAAGAATAGCGGGGAAACCAAAGCGTGAAGGCGCCTGGCTGTGGCGAATCGTGCGCATCCAGTGAGAGAGACGTTTCGATAAGGCTAAAATGAATGCGTTATCACTCTAAGCGACTGATTAATCATTAGCCCGCTAAGACCGGTATAGATTTGTAAAGACTCAGCATAATTTTTTCGTATTACCGACGTGAATAGCATAAGGCGAAGCGCCGGATCGACCGACGGGGAATTTACGCGGGGATTGTCATGAAAGGGTATCCTGCGAGGCCGACCTGCACTATCCTTGTCAGCGTCGGGCACACGGGTGCCGGTTTGCGCTTTTTTGGGTTTGAGGAGTCGAATGATGACGACAGGAATGTCCTGCTCGCGCTGGTTTGCGCCGCTTGCGGCATTATTGATGGTAGTTAGCCTGAGCGGGTGTTTTGATAAAGAAGGCGATCAACGCAAAGCGTTTATCGACTTTCTGCAGAATACGGTGATGCGTAGCGGCGAGCGTTTACCGACGCTGACTGCCGATCAGAAAAAACAGTTCGGGCCATTTGTCTCCGACTATGCGGTACTGTACGGCTATTCCCGGCAGGTGAACCAGGCGATGGATGCCGGTCTGCGCCCGGTGGTGGACAGCGTGAATGCAATCCGCGTCCCGCAGGATTATCTGACCCAGCGTGAACCGCTGCGCCAGGCGAACGGCGCGCTGGGCGTGCTGAGCCAGCAGCTGCAGAACGCCAAAATGCAGGCCGATGCCGCGCATTCTGCGCTCAAGCAGGCGGACGATCTGAAGCCGGTCTTCGAGCAGGTGTACAGCAAAGTGGTCACCGCGCCGTCGAACGCGCTGCAACCGCTGATCCCGGCCGCACAGGTCTTTACCCAGCAGCTGGTGCAGATGGGTGACTTTATTGCTCAGCAGGATACGCAGGTCAGCTTTGTGGCGAACGGGATCCAGTTCCCGACCTCTCAGCAGGCCAGCCAGTACAACACCCTGATTGGTCCGCTGGCGTCGCAGCATCAGGCATTTACTCAGGCCTGGACTGCCGCGGTTAACGCTACGCAGTAAGTGCTTCAGAGTGAGGCGAATGCTCGCCTCACTTCATCTCTCTTCCCTTATTTCCCCGCGACCTCAGGATTGACGCAGTTGATCTCCACCTTTCCGCTCAGCGCGGCAAGCAGGTTATCCACCGCACAGGCGGCCATACCGTAGCGTGTTTCGTGGGTGGCGGAGCCGACGTGCGGCAGCGCGACGACGTTTGGCAGCGATAGCAGTTCAGAGCTGGCGGGCAGCGGCTCCTGTTCGAAGACGTCAAGCCCGGCGGCGTGGATCTGGCCCTTTTTCAGGGCGGCGATCATCGCCTGTTCATCCACGACCGCACCGCGACCGGCATTAATAAAGATGGCCGACGGCTTCATGCTGGCAAACTGCTTCTCGCCGATCAGATGGTGGGTTTCCGGCGTCAGCGGCAGGACCAGGCAGATAAAGTCGGACTCCTTCAGGATGGTATCCAGATCGCAGTAGCGGGCGTTGAAGCGCTCTTCCGCCTCCGCGTGGTGACGACGGGCGTTATAGAGGATCGGCATCCCGAAGCCAAAGTGCGCGCGCTGGGCCAGGGCCAGGCCGATACGGCCCATGCCGATGATGCCCATGGTTTTATGGTGCACATCAACGCCGAACCAGTCCGGGCCAACGCCGGTTTTCCACTCGCCTTTTTTGACGCGCTCGGCCAGCTCAACGACCCGACGGGCCGCACCCAGAACGAGGGCCATCATGGTGTCGGCGACGGTTTCCGTCAGCACGGTCGGGGTATGCATCAGCAGGATGCGGCGGGCATTCAGCGCCGCGACGTCGAAATTATCGTAGCCCACGGAGATGGTCGAGGTGGCACGCAGCTTCGGCATCTTTTCCAGCAGGGCGGCATCGACGTTCTCGCTGGAGCCCAGCAGCCCCTCCGCGCTGGCAAAGGCGTCGGCATACTGCGCCACGGTGGCGGGCTTCAGGTCAGGAACCTGGGTCACGTTGGCCTGTTCTTGCAGGCGGTGGAGCAGGTCGTCAGGTAAAGCTTTATACAGAATAACGGACGGCTTCATGCGGATCTCCGTAGTCAGGATGGAATCAGGAAAGCAGAATCATCAAATGCTTAGCAGGCTTATCTTGAGAGTAAGCCATTCAGGGGGCTGATGGCTACTCCCTAATCCCGGTAATGTTTACGGTTGATTCCCGGCGCTGAATATGATGAAAATCCTCTGTTCATTTCCCTAATAAAAACGATAGCGGCAACCCGCCGCCACCTGCACAGAGATTCAGGAGCACGCACTTTGGCACACCCATCTGCAACAAAAACGGTACTGACGGCGGCCCACTGGGGGCCAATGCTGGTGGAAACCGACGGTGAAACCGTCCTGTCGTCGCGCGGGGCGCTGGCGGGCGAGTTCAGTAACTCCCTGCAAACCGCCGTCCGCGATCAGGTCCACAGCAAAACCCGGGTCCGTTTTCCCATGGTGCGTAAAGGCTTTCTCGCCTCGCCGGACAGCCCACAGGGCGTGCGCGGACAGGATGAGTATGTTCGCGTCAGCTGGCAGGAGGCGCTGGATCTGATCCACGCTCAGCATCAGCGTATCCGCAGCCAGCACGGCCCGCAGTCCATCTTTGCCGGTTCCTACGGCTGGCGCTCTAACGGCGTGCTGCACAAGGCCGCCACGCTGCTGCAGCGCTATATGAGCCTGGCAGGCGGCTATACGGGGCATCTCGGGGATTACTCCACCGGCGCGGCGCAGGCGATTATGCCCTACGTCGTCGGCGGTAATGAGGTCTATCAGCAGCAAACCAGCTGGCCGCTGGTGCTGGAGCATAGCGATGTGGTGGTGCTCTGGAGCGCCAACCCGCTTAACACCCTGAAAATTGCCTGGAATGCCTCGGATGAGCAGGGCATTCCTTACTTTGACCAGCTCAGAAAGAGCGGCAAGCGGCTGATCTGTATCGATCCTATGCGATCGGAAACGGTCGATTTCTTCGGCGATGCCGGGGAGTGGATTGCGCCCCATATGGGCACCGACGTGGCGTTGATGCTGGGGATCGCTCATACGCTGGTGGAAAATAACTGGCACGACGGCGAATTCCTGGCCCGCTGCACCACCGGCTATGACATTTTTGCCGCTTATCTGACGGGGTCCAGCGACGGCGTGGCGAAAACGGCAGAGTGGGCGGCGGAGATCTGCGGCATTGAGGCGAGCAAAATCCGCGAGCTGGCGGCGCTGTTCCACACCAACACCACCATGCTGATGTCCGGCTGGGGCATGCAGCGCCAGCAGTTTGGCGAGCAGAAGCACTGGATGCTGGTGACCCTGGCGGCGATGCTCGGGCAGATTGGCACACCGGGCGGCGGCTTCGGTCTCTCCTACCACTTTGCTAACGGCGGCAACCCGACCCGCCGCGCTGCGGTGCTGGCCTCTATGCAGGGCAGCGTGCAGGGCGGTACCGATGCGGTAGATAAAATCCCGGTGGCGCGTATTGTCGAGGCGCTGGAAAACCCAGGCGGCGCGTATCAGCATAACGGGATGGACAGACACTTCCCGGATATCCGCTTCGTCTGGTGGGCGGGCGGCGCCAACTTTACCCATCATCAGGACACCAACCGCCTGATCCGCGCCTGGCAAAAGCCGGAGTTGGTGGTGATCTCCGAGTGCTTCTGGACCGCTGCGGCGAAACATGCCGATATCGTGCTGCCCGCCACCACCTCCTTTGAACGCAACGATCTGACCATGACCGGGGACTACAGTAACCAGCACCTGGTCCCGATGAAGCAGGTTGTGCCGCCGCGTGACGAGGCGCGGGATGACCTGGATGTCTTTGCCGATCTGAGTGAACTATGGGAAGCGGGCGGTCGTGAGCGCTTTACCGAAGGGAAGACCGATCTGCAGTGGCTGGAGACTTTCTATCAGATCGCCGCCCAGCGCGGTGCAAGCCAGCAGGTCACGCTGCCGCCGTTCGACCGCTTCTGGCAGGATAACGCCCTGATCGAAATGCCCGAGAGTGACGATAACGCCCGCTTTATCCGTTTCGCCGCGTTCCGTGAAGATCCCGAGGCTAATCCGCTGAAAACCGACAGTGGAAAAATTGAAATTTACTCGCAGCGCATCGCCGGTTTCGGCTATGCGGATTGCCCGCCGCATCCGATGTGGCTAGAGCCTGACGAGTGGCAGGGCAATGCCGAGCCGGAGCAGCTACAGCTGCTGTCGGCCCATCCGGCGCACCGTCTTCACAGCCAGCTTAACTATACCCATCTGCGTGAGCAGTATGCGATCGCCGGGCGCGAGCCGGTGACTATCCATCCTCAGGATGCGCAGGCGCGTGGCATTGTTGATGGCGATACGGTGCGGGTATGGAACGGCCGCGGACATGTGCTGGCGGGTGCCGTCGTGACGGACGGGATCCGGCCTGGCGTGATCTGCATTCACGAAGGTGGCTGGCCAGATCTCGACCTGACCGCCGGCGGGATCTGCAAAAACGGTGCGGTTAACGTGCTGACCAAAGACCTGCCCAGCTCCCGGCTGGGGAACGGCTGTGCCGGAAATACCGCCGTTGCCTGGCTGGAGAAATATACCGGCCCGTCGCTTACGCTGACGGCGTTTGACCCGCCTGCCAGCTCATGATCCAGGTCGGGTGCTGGGTCTCTTCCTGCCAGGCGCTGTCTTCAATGCGAAAGCCCTGAGCGTGGTAGAAATTCACCGCCCGACAGTTCTTCTGGTAGACCTCAAGACTGAGTAACGGAAAGTGCTGCTTAACGTGGTTAAGCAGCGCACCGCCAATGCCCTGACCCTGCGCCGAAGGCCGGACAAACAAGGCCCCGACAAAACGCGCATCCATCACGCTGATAAAGCCGTCAATTGCCTCCTTGCTGCGCCAGATCCAGGTCTGTGCGGCGGGAAGATAGATATCGCGCACTATCGGGCGGCTCTCGTGCCAGTACTGTTCGTCGATAAACGGATGGCCCGCAATGGTGCTCTCCAGCCACAGGGAGAGCAGCGGGGCGTCGTCGTCATGGCTCCAGCGGACGATCATCAGCACCTCCGGGATGACAAAAACAGGCGGTAACGTGATCGTTGACCAGCCCACAGGCCTGCATAAAGGAGTAGCAGATGGTTGAGCCGACAAACTTAAAACCACGCTTTTTAAGCGCTTTCGACAGGGCATCAGAAGCCGGCGTGGTGGTGGGGATCCCGGCACCGCTATCGGCATGGGTCACCTGCGGCGTATGGTCGACAAAGGACCAGACAAAATCGGCAAGCGACTCGCTGTTTTCCTGCATCAGGAGCATGGCGCGGGCGTTACCGATAATCGCCTGAATCTTCCCACGATGGCGAATAATCCCGGCGTTTTGCAGCAGCACCTCAACGTCGTCAGGCCCCATTGCGGCCACTTTCTGCGGATCGAAATGATGGAAGGCGACGCGGTAATTCTCACGTTTTTTCAGGACGGTGATCCATGAAAGTCCCGCCTGTTGCCCCTCAAGGCAGATCATCTCGAACAGTTTTTGATTGTCTTTTTGCGCCACGCCCCATTCCGTGTCGTGGTAGGCGATATAGAGCGGATCCTGGCTAACCCAGCTACAGCGTTGCATGCTTTTGTCCTCTTTCCGGTATCCTGCCTGCAACAGGAATATAGCGTTACTGGCCCGCAAAATCATACGACGAAACGTCATACCTGGGACAGGGATCGCGCAGTCGGACTTTTGTGGTCTTTAAATGAACAAATTAAACAACCTGTTTACAACTCGGGGTCTTATTTAACGCGCTGTGTGACGATAGTGGGTGCTTACTTAACGAAAATATTTTTCCCGACCCTATTTTGGCAATGTCATTCATTCCGTTTCTGGTGCATTTCATTCCGTCCTGGCTGCATTTCATGCCTTTTTGCCCCCGGCATGAAATGCACTTCGTTAAGGTTAGAGGCAGTTAATTCCCTCACTTTTCCGATGCAGGACAACTGCCATGAATCTATCAACTTCCAATCGCACCCGCTGGCTAACGCTATTCGGCACCATCATTACCCAATTCGCGCTCGGATCGGTATATACCTGGAGCCTGTTTAACAGCGCGCTGTCGGAAAAACTGGACGAGCCGGTCAGCCAGGTCGCGCTCTCCTTCGGTCTGCTCAGCCTCGGGCTGGCTATCTCCTCATCCGTTGCCGGTAAACTGCAGGAACGTTTTGGCGTAAAACGCGTCACCATCGCCTCCGGTATTCTGCTGGGCGTGGGCTTCTTCCTGACGGCGCACTCTGACAGTCTGATTATGCTGTGGCTGAGCGCGGGCGTGCTGGTCGGTCTGGCCGACGGTGCAGGCTATCTGCTGACGCTATCCAACTGCGTTAAGTGGTTCCCGGAACGCAAGGGGCTGATTTCCGCCTTTGCTATTGGCTCCTATGGTCTGGGTAGCCTGGGCTTCAAATTTATCACCAGCCATCTGCTGGCAAGCGTTGGCCTCGAACAGACCTTTATCATCTGGGGCGCTATCGTGCTGGTGATGATTGTGGCGGGTGCCATGCTGATGAAAGACGCTCCGCAGCAGGAAGCACAGGTGGTCAACGGCGTGGTGCAGAACGATTTCACCCTGGCCCAGTCGATGCGTAAACCGCAGTACTGGATGCTGGCAGTGATGTTCCTCACCGCCTGTATGAGCGGCCTGTATGTGATTGGCGTGGCGAAAGATATTGCTCAGGGCATGGTACATCTCGATGTGGCAACCGCCGCCAATGCGGTAACGATTATTGCCATTGCGAACCTGAGTGGTCGTCTGGTGCTGGGCATTCTGTCCGATAAAATTGCCCGTATCCGCGTTATCACGCTTGGTCAGGTGGTCTCGCTGGTCGGTATGGCGGCCCTGCTGTTTGCTCCGCTGAACGCGACGACCTTCTTTGCGGCTATCGCCTGCGTGGCCTTTAACTTCGGTGGCACCATCACCGTCTTCCCGTCACTGGTCAGCGAGTTCTTCGGCCTGAATAACCTGGCGAAGAACTACGGGGTGATTTACCTGGGCTTCGGCATCGGCAGCATCTGCGGTTCGCTGATTGCCTCTCTGTTCGGCGGCTTCTATGTCACCTTCTGTGTCATCTTCGCGCTGCTGATTATCTCCCTGGCGCTGTCGACCACCATTCGTCAGCCGCACCGTGAAAGCTGGCGCGAAGCGCACGCATAACCGTCAATATTCCCGCCTGAAAAACTACGTTCAACGCGTTGAACGTAGTTTATTTTTTTTCCGTCACTTCGTCGTAGACCCGCTCGCAGGTGTTTCCGGCGATATAATTGTCGTCAGCCTCTTTTGCGTATCTTCCCGCCATTTCGTCAGATTCGCTGAGCAACTGGGTAAGCAATATGCTGGCCTCGTTTTTTGCCTTGCTTGCTGTGGTAACGGTGGAAATGCGGCTGGCTTCACTTCCTGCGAGCTGATTCCTGAGCTGTGTGAGTTGGTTCCGCAACCCATCAGCAGCACGATCGGCATCAGCAGCATCGGAACGCGCTTGCTCCAGTAACTGGTCAGCATGTTTTTGTTCCTCATCGGTTTTTTGTTGACGGCGTTGTTCTTCTTTTCGTTCCGCCGCGGTACGTTCTAACGTGGCCGTTGTGTCAGCAAGATCTCTCTGCGTCCAGCGCAGTTGCCAGGCTGAATCCGCTTTTTTATATCCAGCCGAATAACTCCACCCGACTAACAACCCAACCAGCAGCGTGATTACCATTGGCTTCCAGTACTTCACCAGGAATAGGATCATAATAAAAACAGAGCGCGCTCTGCCTCCCGCTGTGTGAATGTCATTTCCGCATCATATCTGCAGCAACGGCTCTCTGTCGGACCGTTTACCGGTAATTGCCGAAGTGTTTAATTTGGTCTGGCCTCACCTTGCTGATAGTCATCTGATTTGCCTTTTAAAAGGTGGGCAACGTTTCCTCGCGCCCGGAAAATCATGATGCAGAGCAATAAGTTAATAAAAACGTCGGTCCAGTCCGTGTAGAAATATTCTCCGGTTAATACCCGGATAGGCACACTCCCTGTTGCGACGGTTAATAACCACGCAAGCCAGGCTATCTGCCGGTTATGACCCGTGTGGTTTCGGCGGAACGTTACCAGGCGTATTGCTGCGGCGGCGCAGATGATCGCGTTCAGATTCAGAAATATTTCTTGTAGCATCAATGGTTTCCTCCACGAAGCCGGGAAAGGATTGATGGGCCGTCTTTACTACTGAGGAGCATAAGAATACGAACAACGGCGGCCGATGCGGCAAGTGCGCCAACGGGTGTACCGACAGAAGTCGTATGCGGAATAACGGATTCAATCAGGTCTGCTGAGAATGGGGCGGCAATAATTCCGATCGCAAAGGAGAGTGTTCCCAGAAACAGGCGCCACCAGATCCGGAAATCCCTGGCAGAAGCAATAAAAATGGATGCGCCAGCAAAGGCCCCTATGACCGTTGGTCCATCAAGAGGACCGAAGAGGCTGACTAGCGTGATGCCTGTTACCGTTGAGGCAGCAGCAGCCCCAGTGCTCAGTGGTTCGGTCACGTTGATGGCTCCATATTTAAAAAATATTGCCCAGTCAGGGTGATGCTGATTGGGGGCCAACTTATTAACTGTGATGAGAAACAGGGAAGGGCTTAACGGACATACTCACTTCAATTATGAGAGTAGCCTATGCGCAAATATTGAAAAGGGGTTTCAGTAAAATCATGTGCCGTTTCTCGAAATTTAAAACAGGTATCAGGGATGTGGGTGTCGTTGATGTAGAATGACCGGGAGCAAGGGAGCGCGTAAGACGTGGCATGGTTAAAATGTGAGCGCTTACTTGCGTCAAATTTCGTGGACTATCGCAGTTTTTTGTAAATGTTTTCGTTTTATAACATTTTTCTGACACTTTTCATTTTGCCTGTGGTCTATTTAGCCGCGCTTAAAGACATCTCTGATTCTGTCATTTACTGCGTTTTATTAACCTGAGATTAGCCTTGATTGTGCTCAGGTTTTCTTGATTCCGTTTCGCCAGGTTAGCTTGCATGAAATACATTCGAACGATGACACAGCAGAGACTGAGCTTTCTGTTAGCGCTCTATATCGGGCTGTTTATGAACGGCGCGGTCTTTTTCCGCCGGTTTGACGGTTACGCACATGAATTTACGCTACTAAAAGGGGCCTCCGCCGCGGTTGAACTGGTAGCGACCGTGCTGGTCACCTTCTTCCTGCTGCGCATCCTCTCTTTGTTCGGGCGTCGGGTGTGGCGCGTACTCGCCACCCTTGTGGTGCTGTTTTCCGCTGGCGCCAGCTACTATATGACGTTCCTGAACGTGGTGATCGGCTACGGCATTATTGCCTCGGTGATGACCACGGATATCGATCTCTCTAAAGAGGTGGTGGGCTGGGGCTTTGCGCTCTGGCTGCTGGCGGTGGCGACACCGCCGCTGCTGTTTATCTGGAATAACCGCTGTCGCTATACCTTATTGCGTCAGTTACGTACGCCGGGCCTGCGCGTGCGCAGCGTGGCGGCGGTGGTGCTCGCCGGCCTGATGGTCTGGGGGCCGATTCGCCTGCTGGATATCCAGCAGAAGAAGGTCGAGCGGAGCACCGGCGTCGATCTGCCAAGCTACGGCGGCGTAGTGGCGAACTCCTACCTGCCATCGAACTGGCTCTCGGCGCTGGGGCTGTACGCCTGGGCGCAGGTCGATGAGTCTGCGGACAACCGCTCCCTGATGAACCCGGCTAAAAAGTTCACCTATACTGCGCCTGCGGATCTGGATGATACTTATGTGGTCTTTATTATCGGCGAAACCACCCGCTGGGATCATATGGGCATTCTGGGCTACTCCCGGGACACCACGCCGAAACTGGCGCAGGAGAAAAACCTGGTGGCCTTCCGCGGTGAGTCCTGCGATACCGCCACCAAACTCTCTCTGCGCTGCATGTTTGTGCGCGAGGGCGGTGCGGCGGATAACCCTCAGCGTACCCTGAAAGAGCAGAACGTTTTTGCCGTGCTTAATCAGCTGGGCTTTAGGTCGGATCTCTTTGCGATGCAGAGCGAGATCTGGTTCTACGGCAATACGCTGACCGACAATATTGCCTACCGCGAACAGATCGGTGCCGAACCGCGCAACCGTGGGAAATTCGTTGACGATATGCTGCTGGTGGAGGAGATGAAGCGTGTGGTGACGCCGGAAAACGACGGCAAGCACCTGATTATTCTGCACACCAAAGGCTCGCACTTTAACTATACCCAGCGTTATCCGCGCAGTTTTGCCCGCTGGACGCCCGAGTGCGTTGGCGTTGATGGCAAGTGCACAAAAGAGCAGCTGATTAATTCCTTCGATAATTCGGTGACCTACGTTGACCACTTTATTACCAGCGTTTTTGACCAGCTGCGCGATAAGAAGGCCATCGTGTTCTACGCTGCCGACCACGGCGAGTCGATCAATGAGAAAGAGCATCTGCATGGTACCCCACGTAAGATGGCTCCGCCGGAGCAGTTCCGCGTACCGATGATGGTGTGGATGTCCGACAAGACGCTCGCCGACCCGCAGAAGGCACAGATGTTTGCCCAGCTGAAAAAGCAGGCCGAGATGAAAACTCCGCGTCGTCATGAAGAGCTGTACGACTCGGTGATGGGTTGTCTGGGCTACACCTCTCCGGACGGCGGTATCAACGAGAAAAATAACTGGTGCCGTCTGCCTGATTCGGCGGCGAAGTAGCCACTCTGCTGGCTTTATCAGCGATCGAAAGGCTTTTTTCCCGTCAGGGATTGACGGGGTAACCCCAGCGCAGTAAGATGCGCCCCGCATTCGGTGATTGGCGCAGCCTGGTAGCGCACTTCGTTCGGGACGAAGGGGTCGGAGGTTCGAATCCTCTATCACCGACCAAATTCAAAAAGACCCAACCGCAAGGTTGGGTTTTTTGCTATATGAAGCCCGAAGAGGATGAGAACCTCCGGGGGCAGAGGTTCGACTCGAGCGAAGCGAAGAGAACGTTGCGCAGCAACGGCCCGCAGGGCGAGCCACGTAGTGGCGAGTCATCCTCTATCACCGACCAAATTCAAAAAGACCCAACCGCAAGGTTGGGTTTTTTGCTATATGAAGCCCGAAGAGGATGAGAACCTCCGGGGGCAGAGGTTCGACTCGAGCGAAGCGAAGAGAACGTTGCGCAGCAACGGCCCGCAGGGCGAGCCACGCAG
>NZ_RJKQ01000004.1:236928-445358 GCF_003751845.1 Enterobacter sp. BIGb0383
AAGCCCGAAGAGGATGAGAACCTCCGGGGGCAGAGGTTCGACTCGAGCGAAGCGAAGAGAACGTTGCGCAGCAACGGCCCGCAGGGCGAGCCACGCAGTGGCGAGTCATCCTCTATCACCGACCAAATTCAAAAAGACCCAACCGCAAGGTTGGGTTTTTTGCTATATGAAGCCCAATGAGGATGAGAACCTCCGGGGAAGTTATTTTCAGTCACAAATATAAAAATCCTCTTTCCCTCGTTTCGCTCTGCCAGCCCTCTATTTTCTGACATTTTCCATCGTATTTTTTTATATATAAATGAATCTTTTTTCGCGTTGCTTATGGATGACATCAGCATTATTCGCTGTGCGTTTTAGCGTTCACGGTATTAATCGCTCAGATATTCAGCATTATGTAAGAAATTTTTCACAATCTTTACCGTTGTGAATCTCTGGTGAAAGGCTAATCAGTGGCGAATTGTTCTGGCATGGGCGGCGTAGCACAAATTTCCCTGCTGCAAATAGCGCCCTTAACTTTTTTTAATCTTTGTTTACGGATTCTCACCCTTGTTGTAAATCCCCGTTACCTGTATTGACGTTTCTTCATTCTGTTGACAGATTGTAGGGCGTGAGGGGCATTTCAAGGAGAATCTGCACTGCAACTCAGTCAACCTTGTGAAAGGATTCCCCATCTCTCATTACGCCTTCGGGCACAACCGACCAGACCGGGCAAAACACAAATAAAGGTTTCGGCGGTAATACCCCCTGCAAGGGTAAACAACACATATCACATTGGAGCAGAAGATAATGAGTATTTCCTTGAAGAAGTCAGGGATGCTGAAGCTTGGTCTGAGCTTAGTGGCAATGACTGTCGCAGCAAGCGTGCAGGCTAAAACCCTGGTTTACTGTTCAGAAGGTTCGCCGGAAGGCTTTAACCCACAGCTGTTCACCTCTGGTACCACCTACGATGCCAGCTCCGTGCCAATCTATAACCGTCTGGTCGAGTTTAAAATCGGCACCACTGAAGTGGTTCCGGGCCTGGCTGAGAAGTGGGATATCAGCCCGGATGGCAAAACCTATACCTTCCACCTGCGTAAGGGCGTGAAGTGGCAGGACAATAAAGAATTTAAACCGACGCGTGAGTTAAACGCCGACGACATCGTCTTCTCCTTCGATCGTCAGAAAAATGACCAGAACCCGTACCACAAAGTGTCCGGCGGCAGCTATGAATACTTTGAAGGCATGGGCTTCTCTGAGCTGATTAGCGAAGTGAAAAAAGTTGACGATCACACCGTGCAGTTCGTGCTGAGCCGTCCGGAAGCGCCGTTCCTCGCCGACCTGGCAATGGACTTCGCCTCTATTCTGTCCAAAGAGTATGCGGACAACATGCTGAAAGCCGGCAGCCCGGAAAAACTGGACCTGAACCCAATCGGTACCGGTCCGTTCCAGCTGCAGCAGTATCAGAAAGACTCCCGTATCCTGTACAAAGCGTTTGACGGCTTCTGGGGCACCAAGCCGCAGATCGACCGCATGGTGTTCTCTATCACTCCGGACGCGTCTGTACGTTACGCCAAACTACAGAAAAACGAGTGCCAGGTGATGCCGTATCCGAACCCGGCAGATATCGCGCGCATGAAGGAAGATAAAAACATCAACCTGATGGAGCAGGCGGGTCTGAACGTGGGCTATCTCTCCTTTAACGTTGAGAAAAAACCGCTGGATAACCTGAAAGTGCGTCAGGCGCTGACCTATGCGGTCAACAAAGACGCCATCATCAAAGCCGTTTACCAGGGCGCGGGCCAGCCGGCGAAAAACCTGCTGCCGCCGACCATGTGGGGCTATAACGATGATGTGAAGGATTACACCTACGATCCGGAAAAAGCCAAACAGCTGCTGAAAGAAGCGGGTATGGAAAAAGGCTTCACCATCGATCTGTGGGCAATGCCGGTGCAGCGTCCGTACAACCCGAACGCGCGTCGTATGGCTGAGATGATTCAGGCTGACTGGGCGAAAGTGGGCGTACAGGCTAAAATCGTGACCTATGAGTGGGGCGAGTACCTGAAACGTGCCAAAGCCGGTGAGCACCAGACCGTTATGATGGGCTGGACCGGGGACAATGGGGACCCGGATAACTTCCTGGCCACGCTGTTCAGCTGCGACGCGGCAAAACAGGGCTCCAACTACTCTCGCTGGTGCCACAAGCCGTTTGAAGATCTGATTCAGCCGGCGCGTTCCACCGACGACCACAACAAACGTATCGAGCTCTACAAACAGGCTCAGGTGGTGATGCATGACCAGGCTCCGGCGCTGATCATCGCTCACTCCACCGTTTACGAGCCAGTGCGTAAAGAAGTGAAGGGCTATGTGGTTGATCCGTTAGGTAAACACCACTTCGAAAACGTATCTGTAGAATAATAAACAGATATTCCCTCTCCCTTGTGGAGAGGGGCGGGGCGAGGAGCGCGTAACAGCCTTCTCGCCCTTACCCTCTTCTGTAAAGAGAGGGAATTTACATTTGTGAGCAATACAGACCCACCTCGCCAGGGGTGCGTCATTACAGAGAATCCGGGTTATGTTGCAGTTCATCCTCCGACGTCTGGGATTGGTTATTCCGACGTTCATCGGTATTACCCTTCTCACCTTTGCCTTTGTTCATATGATCCCCGGCGATCCGGTGATGATCATGGCAGGTGAGCGAGGACTTTCGCCTGAGCGGCATGCGCAACTGCTGGCCGAGCTGGGCCTTGATAAGCCGCTGTGGCAGCAGTACGCCAACTATATCTGGGGCGTTCTGCACGGCGATCTGGGCATCTCCCTGAAAAGCCGCCTCCCGGTATGGGAAGAGTTCGTACCGCGCTTCCAGGCGACGTTCGAACTGGGCGTATGCGCCATGATTTTCGCGGTGTCGGTAGGGATCCCCGTCGGGGTTCTGGCTGCCGTCAAACGCGGTTCTATTTTTGACCATACCGCCGTGGGCCTGGCCCTGACTGGCTACTCCATGCCTATCTTCTGGTGGGGCATGATGCTGATTATGCTGGTCTCGGTGCAGTGGAACCTGACCCCGGTATCCGGGCGGGTGAGCGATATGGTGTTCCTTGACGACACTAACCCGCTGACCGGCTTTATGCTGATCGACACGGCTATCTGGGGCGAAGAGGGCAACTTTATCGATGCGCTGGCACATATGGTCCTCCCCGCGATGGTGCTGGGCACCATTCCGCTGGCGGTGATTGTGCGTATGACGCGTTCGGCGATGCTGGAAGTGCTGGGCGAGGACTATATCCGTACCGCCCGCGCTAAAGGTCTGACCCGGATGCGGGTGATCGTGGTCCACGCCCTGCGTAACGCCATGCTGCCGGTGGTGACGGTGATTGGCCTGCAGGTCGGTACGATGCTGGCCGGGGCGATCCTGACCGAAACCATCTTCTCCTGGCCTGGACTGGGACGCTGGCTGATCGACGCGCTCCAGCGCCGCGATTATCCGGTGGTGCAGGGTGGCGTGCTGCTGGTTGCGACGATGATTATCGTGGTGAACCTGCTGGTCGACCTGCTGTACGGCGTGGTGAACCCGCGTATTCGGCATAAGAAGTAAGGGGCCATCATGTCACAAGTTACTGAAAATAAAGCTATCGCTGCACCGGTGCCGATGACGCCGCTGCAGGAGTTCTGGCACTACTTTAAGCGTAATAAAGGTGCCGTCGTTGGTCTGGTTTACGTGGTGGCGGTGATTATCATCGCCGTGTTTGCCAACTGGATCGCACCGCACAACCCGGCGGAACAGTTCCGCGATTCGCTGCTGGCTCCGCCGGTCTGGCAGGATGGCGGTACCTGGGCACATATTCTCGGCACCGACGACGTAGGCCGCGACGTGATGTCGCGCCTGATGTACGGCGCGCGTCTGTCGCTGCTGGTTGGCTGTCTGGTGGTGGTGCTCTCCCTGGTGATGGGCGTGGTTCTCGGCCTGATGGCGGGCTATTTCGGCGGCGTGGTGGACTCTATCATCATGCGCGTCGTCGATATTATGCTGGCCCTGCCGAGCCTGCTACTGGCTCTGGTGCTGGTGGCGGTCTTTGGGCCGTCCATCGTGAACGCCTCGCTGGCGCTGACCTTTGTGGCGCTGCCGCACTATGTGCGTCTGACGCGCGGTGCGGTGCTGGTGGAAGTGAACCGTGATTACGTTACCGCTTCCCGCGTGGCGGGTGCCGGTGCGATGCGTCAGATGTTCGTCAATATTCTTCCTAACTGCCTTGCGCCGCTGATTGTTCAGGCGTCGCTCGGTTTCTCTAACGCCATTCTCGATATGGCCGCCCTTGGCTTCCTCGGCATGGGTGCGCAGCCGCCGACACCGGAGTGGGGCACCATGCTCTCCGACGTGTTGCAGTTCGCACAAAGTGCCTGGTGGGTCGTGACCTTCCCGGGTCTGGCGATCCTGCTGACGGTGCTGGCATTTAACCTGATGGGTGACGGTCTGCGCGATGCGCTTGACCCCAAACTGAAGCAGTAAGAGGCACGAGATGGCGTTATTGAATGTAGATAAATTATCGGTGCACTTCGGCGACGAAGGCACCCCGTTCCGTGCCGTAGACCGCATAAGCTACAGTGTGGACCAGGGCGAAGTTATCGGTATTGTCGGCGAGTCCGGCTCCGGTAAATCCGTCAGCTCTCTGGCGATTATGGGCCTGATTGACTATCCGGGCCGCGTAATGGCGGAAAGCATGGAATTTAACGGTCGGGATCTGAAACGCATCTCAGAAAAAGAGCGCCGCCAGCTGGTGGGCTCTGAAGTCGCGATGATCTTCCAGGACCCGATGACCAGCCTGAACCCGTGTTACACCGTTGGTTTCCAGATTATGGAAGCGATTAAGGTGCATCAGGGCGGCAACAAGAAAACCCGCCGTCAGCGGGCGATTGACCTGCTGAACCTGGTGGGTATTCCGGATCCGGCGTCGCGTCTTGACGTCTACCCGCACCAGCTCTCCGGCGGGATGAGCCAGCGCGTGATGATCGCGATGGCTATCGCCTGTCGTCCGAAGCTGCTGATCGCCGATGAACCGACGACCGCGCTGGATGTGACTATCCAGGCGCAGATTATCGAGCTGCTGCTTGAGCTGCAGCAGAAAGAGAATATGGCGCTGATCCTGATCACTCACGATCTGGCGCTGGTGGCCGAGTCGGCGCACAAAATTATCGTGATGTACGCAGGTCAGGTGGTGGAAACCGGCAGCGCAACGGAGATTTTCCGTGCGCCGCGTCATCCGTACACCCAGGCGCTGCTGCGTGCGCTGCCGGAGTTTGCCCAGGATAAAGCGCGTCTGGCGTCGCTGCCGGGCGTGGTGCCCGGTAAGTACGACCGCCCGTCAGGCTGTCTGCTTAATCCGCGCTGCCCCTATGCGACCGACACCTGCCGCAGCGACGAGCCGGAACTCAATACCCTGAGCGACGGCCGTCAGTCGAAATGTCACTACCCACTCGATGATGCCGGGAGGCCCACACTATGAGTACGCACGAGGCCACCCCGCAGCAGCCGCTGCTACAGGCTATCGACCTGAAAAAACACTATCCGGTCAAGAAGGGGATGTTTGCCCCGGAGCGGCTGGTAAAAGCGCTGGACGGCGTCTCATTCACCCTCGAACGCGGTAAAACGCTGGCGGTGGTGGGCGAATCCGGCTGCGGTAAATCGACCCTGGGTCGCCTGCTGACGATGATCGAAACCCCGACCGGGGGTGAGCTCTACTGGCAGGGTCAGGATCTGTTAAAGCACGATCCGCAGGCGCAGAAACTGCGTCGGCAGAAAATTCAGATCGTTTTCCAGAACCCGTACGGTTCTCTGAACCCGCGTAAAAAAGTCGGGCAGATTCTGGAAGAGCCGCTGCAGATCAATACCCCGCTGAGCGCCGCCGAGCGTCGGGAAAAAGCGCTGGAGATGATGGCGAAGGTCGGCCTGAAAACCGAACACTACGATCGCTATCCGCATATGTTCTCCGGCGGCCAGCGTCAGCGTATTGCCATTGCCCGCGGTCTGATGCTCGACCCGGACGTGGTGATTGCCGATGAGCCGGTATCGGCGCTGGACGTGTCCGTTCGCGCTCAGGTCCTGAACCTGATGATGGATTTACAGCAGGATATGGGCCTCTCCTACGTCTTTATCTCCCACGACCTGTCGGTGGTGGAGCATATCGCCGATGAAGTGATGGTGATGTACCTCGGTCGCTGCGTGGAGAAAGGCAGTAAGGATCAGATCTTCGGTAACCCGCGTCATCCGTACACTCAGGCGCTGCTCTCTGCGACACCGCGCCTGAACCCGGACGAGCGCCGGGAGCGTATCAAGCTGACCGGCGAGCTTCCCAGCCCGCTGAATCCGCCGCCGGGCTGTGCCTTTAACGCCCGCTGCCGTCGTAGCTTCGGTACCTGTACTCAGCTACAGCCGCAGCTGAAAGAGTACGGTGGACAACTGGTGGCCTGTTTCGCGGTCGATCAGGATGAAAACGGTGAGAAACCCGCTCTCTGAAACTCCGTTTCGCTAAAATAAGAAAAACCGTAGCCCGTGGCTGCGGTTTTTTTTTGCCGCTTTCCCGGACAGGGAATCAGAGAAATAACTCCATTCAGAATAAAGGGTTAACGTGAAAACAGCGTGTATTTGCGATCGTAAATATATTTCAGGATATTTCTGTGGGTAACAATTAATTAATTTGCCTGTTTTTTGCTGTGGTGTTTAACTCTTTTTATTTGATTTAATATGGATTTAAATTCCATTATATTCGTTATTTAATGGCGAAATTAACTGGTTGTTTGCGTTTGTTTTGCGATTGTACGCTTAACTGTTTTAAAGGTAAGAAAAAGGTAGCGTCTGTACCACTAATGTTTATATATTTGCGGAAAATAAGCAGTGCGTTATTCAGGAAGTAATAAACCACGCTAAAAAAATGGACTTTATGGTGAAAACCATAAGGTACCGCTTCATCTGCAATTGAATAAAGCGCCATCCTACCAGGGAAAACATTCTCATTTTATCGATGCGAGTGGGCGTGATTGTTTTGTAAATCATGAGAATAACTATGCATCATTATGATGATTTGCAGAGATTTAAGGATAAGACTCGCACCAGCACGCTCACTTTCAGGGATCTTTCATCACAAAATCGCAATCGGGAACAGGGTAACTGGTCCATTGTGAACCAAATGGCTACCGGGCCTGGCACCGTTTCGCTGGCGAAGGGAGGGAATGTCACACAGCCCATTCCCCAGGCCGTCGATCCGCAAACCTTTGTGCTTAATGATGTCCCCGCACCCGCGCCAGCCACCGTACCGGCGTCATCGCCGTCTATTGTGAAGACCCTGGCAGTGCAGGCTGCACCCGCTGTCGCGCCCGCGACGGGACCTTTGCCTGAGCCTGTCGTCGTGCCTGCGCCGCCAACAAACTTCTCTCGCCTCTTTGCCGCACCGCCGGCAGAGACGTCCCGAACCGTTGAAAAGAATCAGCCGCTTCAGTCATTGTTAGAAAGGATTGCTACATGCCGTTAATTTGTGTTTGTTCTCCGAAGGGCGGCGTGGGGAAAACCACTCTTGCTGCAAACCTGGCCTGGGCGCTGGCACGTGCCGGTAACAAAGTCCTGGCGCTCGATTTTGACGTGCAGAATGCGCTGCGCCTGCATTTCGGCGTGCCGTTGACCGACGGACGCGGCTACGCGGCCCGGGCTGCGGAATCTGCCGACTGGAGCCAGTCGGTACTGAGCACCGGCAGCAACCTGTTTGTCCTGCCCTACGGTGACGTCAGCGAAGCCCAGCGCTGGGCTTTCGAAGAGTGCCTGACCCGTGATGAACACTTTCTTAGTCGCGGCCTGAGTTCTTTGCTGAACTATCCGGGCCTGATTATTATCGCCGACTTCCCGGCAGGCCCGTCGCCTGCACTGAAGGCCGTTTCACGGCTGGCGGACCTGCATCTGGTGACCCTGATGGCGGATACCGCCTCTCTCTCGCTGCTGCCGCACGTTGAAAACAATCGTCTGACCGGCGAAGCCCTCAACCAGAAAGCCGGGCAGTACGTGGTGCTGAACCAGAGTGACAACCGTCGCCAGCTCAGCCGCGACGTGACCACATTAGTAGAAGAACGTCTGGGCGAAAACGTGCTCGGCGTGATCCACCGGGATGAAAGCGTCAGCGAAGCTAACGCCTCTCAGCAGGCGATTTTCGATTTTAACCCCGCGTCGTCTGCGGCGTTTGATATCGAACTTATTGCCCGAAGGATAGCCTGCATTCTGGATATCAACGTAGGGGATGGCACGGTTCACAGCGCGCCAGGTATGTCAGGGTTCTAATTCGGTATCACCTATGAAAAAGTTTTGGTTCTCTCTACTGGCACTCGTTATGGTGCCGGTAGCTTCGCTTGTGGTTATCACCCCGATGGATAGCCAGAAGCAGTATATTTTTGCCTTTCTCAGTATCGGCATTCTTTTCTTAATGGGCTTCAGCAAACGCCGCAGCGTCTCCGTCATTATGGTGGTGATGTCGGTGCTGATGTCGACGCGCTATATGTATTTCCGCGTCACCCAGACTCTGCATTTCAACTCAGAAATCGAAACCCTGCTGGGGATCGGCCTGTTTCTGGCGGAAGTCTATATCTGGATCATGCTGCTGCTGAACTATCTGCAGACGGTCTGGCCGCTCAAGCGCGGCATTGTCCCGCTGCCGGATGATATGACCCGCTGGCCGACGGTGGATGTCTATATTCCGACCTATAACGAACCGCTGGACGTGGTGCGCGATACGGTGCTGGCCGCGCAGTGCATGGATTACCCGCGCGATAAAATCAAAATTTACCTGCTGGATGACGGCAAGCGCAGTGAATTTGCGGTCTTTGCCGCCGATGTTGGCGTGGGGTACATCACCCGTAACGACAACGCGTTCGCCAAAGCGGGCAACCTGAACCATGCCATGAAGCTGACCCAGGGCGAGCTGATCTGCGTCTTTGACTGCGACCACGTGGCGACCCGTATTTTCCTGCAGGCGACGGTAGGCGGCTTCCTTCAGGATCCGAAACTGGCGCTGGTGCAGACTCCGCACTACTTCTATTCGCCGGATCCGTTTGAGCGTAACCTCTCCGTCGGGCGCAATATCCCGAACGAAGGGGCGCTGTTCTACGGCGCGATCCAGCCGGGTAACGACAACTGGAATGCCACCTTCTTCTGCGGCTCCTGCGCGGTGATCCGCCGCAGCGCCCTGGAAGAGATCGGCGGCTTTGCGGTGGAAACCGTCACCGAAGATGCGCATACCGCGCTGAAAATGCAGCGTCTGGGATGGAAATCCTCCTTCCTCGATATTCCGCTGGCGGCCGGTCTGGCGACCGAGCGCCTGGTGCTGCACGTGATCCAGCGTACCCGCTGGGCGCGAGGGATGACGCAGATTTTCCGTCTGGATAACCCGCTGTTTGGCCGCGGACTGACCGTGCAGCAGCGTCTCTGCTACCTCAGCGCGATGCTCTATTACCAGTTTGCACTGCCGCGTATCGCCTTCCTGACCGCGCCGCTGGCCTATCTGCTGTTCAACCTGAACATCATTTACTCCTCCGCCGGGCTGGTCTTTGCCTACGCGCTGCCGCATCTGTTCCTGGCGATTTACGTCAACTCGCGGCTAAACGGGCGTCACCGCTATAGCTTCTGGGGCGAGATCTACGACCTGGTGATGGCCTTCCATCTGGTGCTGCCGACGGTCGTGACCATGATGTTCCCGAAACGCGGCAAATTTAACGTCACCGACAAAGGCGGCCTGCTGAACGTGGGCTATTTCGACTTCAGTATCGTGCGCCCGCATCTGGTGATTGCCGTGCTGCTGGCTGCAGGGGTGATTGCCGGTCTGGTCCGCGCCTTTGCCCATGACTACTTCGGGGTCGATCCCTGGGTCATTGCCCTGAACGTTGGCTGGGGGCTGTACAGCCTGATCTTCCTGCTGGCGGCGATTGCCGTGGCGCGGGAAACCCGTCAGACGCGCCGTACCATCCGTATTGATGTCTCGATTCCTGTGCTGATCCACTACGCCAGCGGTATCGCCTCGCGCAGCGAAACGGCGGATCTGTCGATGGGTGGCTGCCGTATTACGGTGCCGGATGCGCGTCATCAGAACGATGAAATCGAAGAGATTGAGCTGCTGCTGCAGTCCGGGGCGATCAGCATTCCGGTGAAAACCGTTGGCGCAGACGATGAGCATATCCGCCTGATGTTCCATGATATTCCGCTGGCGCGCCGTCGTGAGCTGGTACGCGTGGTGCTGGCCCGCGCCGATGCGTGGATTCATCCACCGATGCCGCAGGACAACCCGTTCCGCTCGATGTTGACCATTATGCGCAGCGTGTTTGACCTCTTCTGGCTGACGTGGAAATTCCGTCGCGAGAATCGTACACCACGTGCGGTGCAGGAGGACGGTAGCGTATGAAACGTCTGACAACTCTGGCGATGCTGGCGGCGACCCTGTTCGCGCCGGGACTCCATAGCGAAGAAACCCCGGTGGAAGCGCTGCTGCCACCGCTGAATTTACCGGCACCGGTGCTGTCCGCCATGCCGCTCACCGCCGCGGTCAGCAGTATCAGCGTGGCGCAAATGGGCCAGCCGCACGGCATCGTGCTGAGCGGCGGACAGCTTCAGGGCGGGATCGACTTCACCCTGCCGGAAGACCGGGTGATCCTCAATGCTCGCCTGTCGCTTAACCTGCGCATCTCTCCGGCGATGGCCACGCGCAACGCCAGCCTGCAGTTGATGCTTAACGGCCAGCCGCTGGGCGTGGTGCCGCTGGGCGCGGCGGAAAGCGACGTGTCGCGCTTCCAGCTGGACGTTCCCGGCGCGCTACTGGTTTCGGCCAACAGCCTGAGCGTGAATATCATTGATGGCGAGGCTATGCAGTGCCAGCGTGATTTAAGCGATAAATATCAGGTCACGATCCTGCCGGACTCGCGTTTCGACCTCGAAGGACAGCAGCTGAACGTCGGGGCCGATCTGAGCCAGTTCCCGCGCCCCTTCTTTGACAATATGCAGATGACCCAGGCCAGCCTGGCCTTTGCTTTCCCTGCGGCTCCGCGTGCGGATACCCTGAGCGCGGCGGCGCTGATCGCTTCCTGGATGGGTATTCAGGCGGACTATCGCGGCATCGCGTTTGAGACCGCAGAGGATCGCCTCCCGGAGAAAAACGGGATTGTGATCGGCCATCCCGGCGAGACCGTTGGCGGGCTGAAACTGCCGGAAGGCGGCACGCAGCTGCAGGTTATCGATAACCCGGCGAACCCGGTCTACAAGCTGCTGCTGGTGGTCGGAAAAGATGAAACGGCCCTGCGCGCCGCGGCCTGGCGTTTAACCCGGGGTAATTTTGCGCCGCAAACGGCCAGCGCGGCGGTAGAGCCGCAGACGATCCCGCAGAGCCGACCTTATGATGCGCCGCGCTGGATCCCGACGGATCGTCCGGTGCAGCTGTCGGAGCTGATCCGCAAAGATCAAAGCCTGACCGTTAACGGACTCTGGCATGAGCCATTGCAGGTGGCCTTCCGCGCCGCACCGGACCTGTTCCTGTGGGACGGGGAAACCATTCCGCTGCACATTAACTATCGCTTCCCGACGGAAAGCTGGATTGATGAAAATCGTTCCCGGCTGAGCCTGACCATGAACGACACCTTCCTGCATAACCTGCCGGTCAATAAGCAGGGCGCGCTGGAAGGTCTGTGGCACAAGCTGGGCGGCGATGCGCGGCAGGAAACCTTCGATATGCCCCTGTCGCCGTACATGATCTACGGTGATAACCAGCTGTCGCTCTATTTCAATATTGTGCCGAAAGCGGATGCGCCCTGTAGCGTGCTGTTAAATAACAATATTAAGAGCCGTATCGACGACAATTCGTGGATTGACCTGAGCCATACCCGTCACTTCACGCTGCTGCCGAATCTCTCTTACTTTGTCGGGGCGTCATTCCCGTTCTCGCGGCTGGCGGACTACTCGCAAACCGTGCTGCTGCTGCCGGCGAAGCCGTCGGAAACCGAGATGGCGACCCTGCTGAATCTGGCGGCGCGTTCGGGTAATGCCACCGGCACCGCGCTGAACAATAACCGCGTGGTGATGGGTATGCCAACGGGCGGCGCGGGCCTTGAGCTCCTGCGTACCCGCGACGTGCTGGCGGTAAGCGGCCTTGAGCAGCAGGAGTTTAACCGTGCGCTGCTGGCGGATTCGCCTTTTGTGGCCCGCGCCAGCACCTTTGGCGTGCGCGAGGTTTCACTCTGGAAAAAAATCAGCCGCTGGCTGGACGGAGACTGGAACGCCGACGCTACCGATGCCGATCGCTACTTCTCCTCCAATGAAGCCTGGCGCGGGTTTGTCAGCTTCCGCTCGCCGTGGAACGGCGAACGGTTGGTGGTGCTGGCCCTCGGCAGCAGCGATGCACAGCTTGCCCGTCTGCACGATGATTTAACCAGCCCGAAAATTAACGCCGGTATTCGCGGCGACGCGTCGCTTATTACCAGTGAGAACGGCGTGCGCAGTTTCCGCGTCGGCCAGCAGTTCCCCAGCGGAGAGATGCCGGGCCATATGATGGTGGTCTGGTACGCCAACCAGCATCCGATGCTGCTGGCGATCTTCGGCCTGATTTTCAGCATGGTGGCCGGACTGGGACTGTATGTGGTGTTGAAAAAGCGCGCGGTGAAGCGCCTCGATCCACAGGGTGGAGAGTAAAAGGGTGAAAAAGATGAACATTAAAACGGCCCGCCGTTTCTCCACGCTCTGTCTGTCCGGCGTCCTGACGCTGGCGACGGCGGGGCAGGCGCTGGCAACGCAAAACGACGCCGCCCTCAAGGCGCTGTTCGATCAGGCCAACTACTGGCATGAAAAATCCCGGGATGAGCTGGCAACCCAGTCGCTGCAAAAAGTCCTGATGGTCGATCCGAACAACGCGCAGGCGCTCTATCTGATGGCGCTGTGGGCGCAGCAAAAAGGCGATCTGAAAACCGCGACCCAGTGGCGGACGCGGCTGGCGCAGGTTGCTCCGGCCGATGGTGGCCTGCAGGCGCTGGATAACGCCAAACAGGTTTCTCAGGTTCCGCAGGGACAGCTAAATCTGGCCCGCCAGCAGGCGCGCAGCGGCAATATCCCGGCGGCGCTTGCCACCTGGCATACGCTGTTTAATGGCGATACGCCTCCGGCGGGCCTGGCAGCGGAATACTGGCTGACCATGGCCAGCGATAAAGCCAGCTATGCCCAGGGCGTTGCTGCTCTGCGCGACCTGACGGCGAGAAACCCGCAGGATAACGCCGCGCGTGTTGCACTGGGTAAGGCGCTGACCTGGCAGGAAGATTCCCGTCGCGAGGGGATTGCGCTACTGGCGCCGATGGCCGACGGCAGCAAAGAGGCGGACAGCGGTCTGCGTCAGGCGCTGCTGTGGCTGGGACCGCAGTCGGGGGATGAACCGCTCTATGAAACCTGGCTGCAGCGTCATCCTCAGGACAGTGAGCTGCAGACTTACTATCGCAAGAACATCGGCGGGATGGCGAAAGGCATTGGTTATGATGCCCTGAATAGCGGCGATAACCTCACCGCCCGCCAGCAGTTTGAAAAGACCCTGCAAACTAACCCGGAAGATGCGGATGCGCTGGCCGGGATGGGCTACGTCGCCCAGCGTAGCGGCGACTATCAGGCCGCCGCGCAGTATCTGGGTCGTGCTGCGAGTCTGGGTGGCGACGCCTCCGCCGAGCGTCAGACCCAGGCGCAGGATGCCGCATTTTACGGTCAGCTGGCCGGTGCTCAGCAGGCGTTGAAGCAGGGTGATGTAAACCAGGCTCTGGCCCTGTCAACCCCGCTGGCACAGCAGTCCGGCGAGCAGGGCATGGCAGCGCGCCTGTTCCGCGCCGATGTACTGCGCCGCAGTAAAGATTATCCGCAGGCGGAGCAGACCCTGCGCGAGGTGCTTTCGCAGCAGCCGCAAAACGCAGCGGCGCGGGAAAACCTCTATTACGTCCTGCGGGATCAGAACAAAACGGCTGAAGCGCAGGCGATGCTGCGCACGCTGCCCGCCGGTTTACAGGCGAAGCTGCAGCCGCGTGCGGTCAGCGGCCTGCCCGGCGACCCGATTCGTCGTCAGGCGCAGCAGGCGCTGGCGGCCGGTGATACGGCGCAGGCTATCGCTATTTTGCGTCAGGGCGTGATGCAGCTGCCGAACGACCCCTGGCTGCGTCTGGATCTGGCCCGCGCCCTGCAAAAAAGCGGTAATACCGCCGAAGCCGCAAACGTGATGATACCGGCCATGTCTCCGCAGGCCGGTGCCAGCTCCCTGTACGCTGCGGCGCTGTTTGCCAGCGAAAACGGCGGCTGGCAGCAGGCGCGTAGCCTGCTCGGGCGGATCTCGCCCGCCAGCCAGAACGGTGAAACCCGCGCTCTGGCGCAGCGGGTGAACTACAACCTGCAAATGGCGACGGCGGAGCGTTATCTGGCCCAGGGCAATAGCCTGGCGGCGGGTAATACCCTGCGGGCGCTGACTTCTCAGCCGCCCGCTAGCCCGGCGGATGCCGGTAAGCTGGCGCGGATGCTGGCCCAGAGCGGTGATATGACCGGAGCGGTCGCGCTGGTGCGCGACAATATGCGGAGCGGCGTGCAGGGGAATGCCGGTGACTATGCCGATCAGGTCGCGGTGCTGAATCAGGCCGGGCTGAATCAGGAAGCGCAGGCGTTTCTTGCCAGCCCGGAAATCGCCGCCCGCAGTACCCCCACCCAGCTGGCCGGGGTGCGTAACGGCGACGTGATTAATCAGGCCGACCGTCTGCGCGAGCAGGGCAACTATGCGGCAGCCTATGACACCTTAGTCCGGGCGATGCAGCAGGATCCGCAGAATACGGATCTGATGTTCGCGATGGCGCGTCTGTATCAGACCGGCAAAATGAATACCGAAGCCGGGGAGGTCTATAACTATCTGCTCTCCCGGGATACGGACGATCAGGCCGCTCGTGCGGGTGCGATTGACGTGGCCCTGGCGGACGACAACGTTGAGAAGGCCGAGTCCCTGGCCGCAGGATTACGCAGCAACAACACGCCGGAGCGGCTGGTGCTGCTGGCGCGTCTGGAAGAGGCGAAGGGCAATCACCAGCAGGCGATGACCCTGCTGCGTAGCGCCCGTGGCAAGCTGATGGGCTTACAGTCTACTAACAGCGCGGCAACCCCGAGCGTGGGTGGCGTGCTGCTGGCGGATAATCCCTTTGTCGGCACGACCCGTAAAGCGAATACCGCCCTGAATACCGCGTCCTCCGGCGTGCTGCCGTGGCAGGTGAATCAGGTTGCCCGCGAGCCGGGTAGCGTACTGCCGGGCACGATGCGTACCGATCTCCCCGCGCAGACCGCTCAGGCCCGGACGCTGCGTCAGGTCGATGAGATGATGCAGACGATGGATCAGAAGACCGGCATGTGGCTGCAGGGCGGTCTGGATATTCGCGGCCGTGACGGCGAGTCCGGCACCAGCAAGCTGACGGAAGCGAAAGCCCCGCTGACCTGGTCCAGTTCACCGTTCGGCGAATCGCGCTTTGAATTTACCGCCACGCCGATGTCGCTCAGTTCCGGCAGCGCGTCGGGCGATGCCTGGCGTCGCTCCGGCAGTAACCCGCTGGCCAATGCCGTGTCGAACCTCAATACCACTCTGAAAGGTGAGCAAACGGCGCTGAAAACGCGGCTGGAGGGGATGACCCAGGCCCAGATCGACGACTACTTCCTTGCCAACCCTGGTGCGGAAGCCGCGCTGAATGCCAGTCCTCTGACAGGTACCGATTACAACCTGACCAGCCTGGCAGGTCGGACAAAACTGGGTGCGTTAAGCGGTGACAATCTGCGGGCGTATCTTGATGCCTCGAATAACAAGCCGAACGTTGACCTGCCGGGCAAAGATACCACCGACTCGCAGAAAGCCAGCGGCGTTGAGCTGAATATGGCCCTGGGCGGGGAAAGCTACCGGTTTGATATCGGCACCACTCCGCTGGGTCAGGAGCTGAGTTCGCTGGTCGGTGGCGTGAAGCTGTCGCCGAAGCTGACCAACTACCTGTCGCTGATCATGATCGGCGAACGCCGGGCGGTGACCGACAGCCTGCTCTCTTACGTCGGGCTGGAAGACAAATACTCAGGCAAACGCTGGGGGCAGGTTACGAAGAACGGCGGCTCGCTGCAGCTGAGCTATGACGATGGCGATGCCGGGTTCTACGTTGGCGGCGGTGGCTATAGCTACCTCGGCGAAAACGTGGCCAGTAACACCAGCGTTAACGCCAGCGCGGGCGTCTATCTGCGTCCTCTGCGCGATGAAGACCGCCAGATCCAGACCGGCCTGAGCATGAGCTGGATGGACTTCTCGAAAAACCTCGGCCAGTTCACCTTCGGCCAGGGCGGCTATTTCAGCCCGCAGAACTACGTCAGCGTCGCGCTGCCGGTCGATTTCTCGCAGAAATTCGACAGCTGGAAGCTTAACGTCGGCGGCTCGGTTGGCTATCAGTCCTATACCCAGGACGGCAGCGACTATTTCCCGACCGAATCGGCCTGGCAGGAGCAGCTGACGACGCTTGCCGACAACGGTTTCGCCAAAGAGGCTCGCTATGCCGGTGCCTCACAAAGCGGTATTGGCTATACCGTTCGCGCCGGGGCAGATTATAACGTGAGCAAGAAGATGACCATTGGCGGCAAGCTCGGCTACGACACCTTTGGCAACTATAACGAAAGCACGGCGGGCGTCTATTTCCGCTATATGCTGGGGAATAACTAATGACCTTACAGACGGCGAATCCAGAACTGATGCGCTATTTTCAGCAGCAGCAAACCGCTCCGGGCTGGTTCAGCCTGCTGACCATTATGGTTGACGGGATGGTGAGCAATGCGGGCGAGCAGGAGAGCAGACCTTTCCTGCAGCAGATGGGGGCGGTAATGGCGGCGGAGTATCCGCTGTCAACGCCGCAGACGCTGGGCGAACTGGAGGGGCAAATCAACGCCCGGCTGGCGCAATTTCACTGGGGATGCGTAGATATTGTTGCCGACGACAGCGGTCTGAATCTTCGTCACCAGGCCCTGCCGACCTGCAATGACGCGGCTCGCCAGAGCCTCTGGTGCAATGCATTCTGTGCCATACTGGAAGGGCTTTACGCCCGCTGGCTTCAGGAGCAGGGTGGTCAGGCGCACGTGGTGGTTCAGCGTGAACGTCTTCACTCCGTGACGGATGTGCAGTTCCGTTACCATAACCCGCAGTGAGTTGAATTTGTCGATGGTGATACGCATTCTGGCCGCCCTGGCGGTGCTGTTTACTCTGCTGGTTTCTGCCCCGTCACGGGCGGAAACACAGGCCTGGACCCAGTATAAATCCCGCTTTCTGATGCCGGACGGGCGGATTGTCGATACCGGCAACGGCAGCATCTCCCATACGGAAGGGCAGGGGTTCGCCATGCTGATGGCGGTGGCGAACGACGATAAAGCCAGCTTTGACCGGATGTGGCAGTGGACCAATCGCACCCTGAAAAACAAGGCCAACGGCCTGTTTTTCTGGCGCTATAACCCGACCGCGCCGGATCCCATCACCGATAAAAACAACGCCTCAGACGGGGATATTATGATCGCCTGGGCGCTGCTGCAGGCGGACGAACGCTGGCGTGATGCCCGCTACAGCGCCGCCTCGGACGCCATCACCAAAGCGCTGCTGGCCCACACCACGGTAAAATTTGCTGGTTACCGGGTCATGCTGCCCGGTGCCAGCGGGTTTAATCTCAATACCTCCGTGACCCTTAACCCTTCCTACTTTATTTTCCCTGCCTGGCAGGCCTTCGCCAACCGCAGCCACCTGGTCGCCTGGCGTGAGCTGATTACGGATAGCCAGACGCTGCTGGGAAAAATGGGCTCGGGTAAGGCAAATCTGCCCACCGACTGGGTATCGCTGGCCGCCGACGGCAAGCTAACCCCGGCCAACGGCTGGCCGCCGCGAATGAGCTATGACGCCGTGCGTATTCCGCTCTATCTGGCGTGGGCCGATCCGCAAAGCCCGCTGCTGGCGCCCTGGCAGCGCTGGTGGCAGCAGTTTGGCCGCGACAAAACCCCGGCGTGGATTAACGTCACGACCAACGATCCGGCTCCCTATATGGCCCAGGGTGGGCTGCTGGCGATCCGCGATTTAACGATGGGCGAACCCATCGGCGAGCCGCAGATCACGGCTCAGGATGACTACTATTCGGCGAGCCTGAAAATGCTGGTGTGGCTGGCGGAGCGGAAATAGTTGCTCGATTGCCTTAAATGACCGGCATAAATTTGCCATCCACCAGGGAAAAGAGGGGCGTAAACCAACGCATCTTTCTCTTTCCGTCATCACCGGTCACATAGTATGAAAGCGGATAAACCGTCGGGTCAGATTTATTGACGAACCTGACCAGACGGCCTTTGTTCATGACTTCGACAGTGTAATCATCCCAGTTGATCGGGATCATCTCAAAACCCGGGTTTTTAAAGCCGTCGACAAATTTATGGTTGTTGTACAACGCCTCTCTTGAGCTATCCGTCGCGCGCGTCCATGCATTCAACAGTTCTTTCATATTTTGTTTTATCGCGGCATTGTCCCTGGCGGCGAACAGACGCCATAGTTCTTCATAAGCCGCTTGTAATGCCTGGACCTGCTGCGGTTTTCCCGTAAAAGGCGTCGCGTTGACCCAGCGCCACTGCGGAATGCCGTTTACGGTGACCTTCTGGGTAAATTTATACAGCGTCATGTCGGCTGGAAAATAATTTTTAATAACGTAGCGTTCTTCAAGATGGCCTTTCTCCACCTGTATTGCGGCTATTTTTTCTGCCAGCACTTCGCTTTTATTGTCACCAGAGACGGCGGCGTGCAGAATTCCGTCGCTTCCCGGCGATACGGTGAACTCAGCGAGGACTTTCCGATCTGCGCCCTTAAATAAGGCCAACGAGACTTTGCAATGTGAATCAGGGCTAAAGGCCTCGCGTGAGGATGGACTCAGCGGCTTATCTGAAAACCAGCCTAATGCACCCACTTCAAGGGTAATGTCATTCTCACCGTTTTCGAGAACCAGCATCGAATTGGTGCTGGATGTGCCTACCCCTCTACCCGTTGCAGCGGAGTAGCGATTATCCTGACCGGTGACGCCGTTGGTTTTTATCGCACAAAACATCTGATTGATATCGAAGATAGATCGGATTTCAACGTTCGAGTTTGCCGCGCAATTTGCGGACAGAACCAGTAGCGCGGGTAGTAAAATACGTTTCATCATCCAATATTCACCGTGCCACCGCCGATAACAACCCCACCACAACTCACCGCATCGCCGGTACGAGCGGCGGGTTTACCGTCAACGAAGACAGTCGCAGAGCCTCCGCTGATGGCCCGCGGATGCCCATGCGGTGCCAGAGGATCGCCCTGGCGGGCCAGCGGCATATTGTCCACTTTCACGGTCCCGGAACCTGCGGTAACCGGCGTCGGGGGATGGCTACCGTGGTTGGTTCCCGTATCACCTAATTTAACGGCATTGCCCATATCGCTATCCTTATCTGATAATAAAAATCTTCCCTTTGATAATTGAGAAGTAAGGGTTGTAGGCGAAAACAATTTCGCCATCTTTATCCTGCAGACGCAGAGGGGAGTTTTGGTCTATGCCCTGAGCCAGCCTGAAAACGCGTCCGTTGCAGTAAGTCATCAGCTTATAATCACTCAAATTAAAATTAATGGGTGACAGCTCGCTGTTCATAACATTTTCGGGTAAGCCGTAAGATTTGAAAATATCATCCGGCGTCATCCCTTCGGTTATCGCCATCTCCGCACTGGAGATAGTGGCCATTTCCTTCATTAAATCAATATTTCTGGCTTTCATTGTATTCCAGATAACACGATAAACTTCTTGAATCTTGGGGATGGCTTTTTCTGATACCGGGGTTGCATTGACCCATGACCAGGTGGGAATATTGGTCAAATTAACATCGCGGCCGACTCGGTGTAACCGTAATGGCTGGTCTTCCGCTAATTGCGTCTCATCAATACGGGGTTCTTTTTGCGTATTGTTATAGTTTGATGAGTCGGATGATATTATTTCACCTTGCTTATCAACTGATAGCGTAATTCGGGTAATTTGCTGGCTGTTATTTTCTGTATCTGCCGTAATGACGAGCTCACATTTGGCGTCGGGATATAGCGTGCTTTTATCTTCAGGATCCAGAGCCCCCATCAGGACTTCTATTTTATTTTTCCCGTTTTCAGCAAAGGCAGTAATATTAAAACCTGTGGAGATAGTCCCGCTAGAGTAACTGAAATTGTCAATCATAGGGAAATCGTTCACCCTGACCATGCAGGCGGCTCGGGTTGTTTTAAATGAAGCAAGGTATCTTATATCATTCATGGGTTCAGCTCTTAATTCGGAAGTGAAAATGAAGCCTAGTAAAAGACTACAGCATAGATAAACGCCATTTTGATTTTTCTTTCTCAAGTTTATCATGTAAGATCCATTCTTTTTTGTTATCTACATAAGACTGTTTTGCAGTTCCAGTTGTAGACGTGGTTTCAGAAACACGTTGACCATTTGTGGCCTTCGCCCGGCCTTTGCCTTTTGAAATGCCAGCGCTTGCACTTGCACCAACCTCTAGTTTGACACCATTGTGATAGAATATCATCTCGATTCGTTTTTGCGCGGTCGTATCGAATGCGACAATCCCTTCTGCAGAGGCTTTGCCAAATATCTCGACCGAAGCGTCAATAGCAAAAACGCCCTCAATGACAGTAAACGTCACTCCTGCTCTGGCATTTGCTTCTACGGAAAGCGCAAATTTTACTTCATTATCCCCTTCTACTCGCCAGTCCCATGCATTATCCGGTCCTGACTCAAATGCCAGGGCAACGTTGATCGTTCCTGAGGCAATCAGGTTGAACTTTAAGCCCGCATAAGCACCATCCTTTCCCTCATTGACCGCTTTTTCACGTGCTGCAAGCTGCTGCCTGATAATGTCTGTTACGCTTTCAACGCCATACCATGCTGCAAACGCCTGAAGTAAATCGAGAGTTACTCGAATTCCAGCTAGTGGTTTAAGTCCTACAGATAATTTTCCTTTCATATAAACGGTGTTAGTTTTATCATCCTCTGTCAGCTCAGCGCCACCGTTTATCGACAGTTTAGGATAGAGTATTTCCGTGTCCAGTATCTTGAATTGCACCCCCTTACCTTCATTTGTAGATAGCGATTTTCCGATTAGACCTATTGCTCTTGTTGTATCCTGAAGCAACGACAGGTCTTTGGCTCTTTTTTTAAAATCGGCTTTTATCTTTTGTGAGAAATCATGGGGTGGCTCTTTCCCTATTTCATAGGAAATGGTGCCGTCAATATCTAGTGAGTCTGTTATTGAATATCGTGGAAGTTTTGTCCAGCCACGAGCATCTCTATTTTCCATTCCGGCATCTTTGTTTTCCTTACGTTTTTCTTTTATAAGTGTCTTGTCAGAAAGCTCAGAAACGTCCTGTTTTAAACCAATGGTAACACCTACGTTCCATTTGTATTTTGGATAAATAGATATTATTGACATAAAACGGTCGCGTGGGGAGATATTCAATATCTGCTTAACGCCGTCAACAAAATTTATCTCTCCGTTAACGAAAGATTCCCCTTGGCATTGGCCAACGCGAAGAATGTACTTGTTTGCAGGGATCCAATCTAAAGCATCTTTTCCTAGTATGTTTTTACCAAGAAAACTCACGGCGTCATCTTTATTTAACTCTTTGGCTTTTGATTTGTCATAGTTGACGTCGTAGTCAATTTCAGCTTTCGTAAACGACTTGAGTGTATCTTTTTTAGATATGTCATAAATAACCCCCTTGGGGCACTCTGGATTGTTTGAAATACATCCTTTTCCAACCAGTTTTAGTTTTATTGAGAGTGGGTTTACATCTTTGTTTATTATTTTTATTGATGATGCAAAAACATCCTGTTTATATGTATATGTTTTTTTTCCGACGCTTAAGGTGAAGGAGTGAATGCATGAGTCAGGGTTTTTGCAATTACACGATGGTGAGCCTGCTGTTAAGCTTAACATTTTTAATCCTTTTTACAGTGGAACATTACCTAATTCAACAAGTAAGAGGCTTTCTGCTTTGTACGCACCATCTTCAAACTCTGTGCAGAGTACTGACTTGAATTCTGATGGGATACTCTCCAGGTCAAGGCAATGGTGTTCACTGAACAAATAGAACAATCCCCGAATACTACGATCGTCCGTAATGCCCTGTTCTTTTAGCCAGCGAAATATTTCCCCTATATTTTTTGCATCGACAACGGTTTCAGGGGGAGTCCAGGCTTTAACTTTTTCCACCAGTCCATCAACGTACCGTTGCTCAAAGATGACTGTCAGACCATCCATCTGTTCCTGGGTGATCCGCATCATCTTCCTTTTCGAGACGCTGCCCGAAGGATAGGTTTCTTTTAATTCAGCAAAATTTTCGCGATGCAGGTTTCCCTGCCAGTGGGTTGCTATCGTATCTATCGGCCCGAGGAATGAATGCTGCTCCCAGGGGGAAAGGACAGACAGAAACGACCAGATATTGCGCGGGTCGTAGAATCGGAAGAAAACGGGTTTTTCTTCATTCGGGATCTGCACATGCAGATATTTTCGTAAATGCTGGCGCAGATCTTTCAGCGAGGCCTGACTTTCCAGAAAAATGCCCCAGGGAGTCTCCCGCTGCATAAGCCAGTGCCGTACTGCGTCATCAACCTGAACCAGCCAGGGGGCCAGACGCCCTATCTCCTCGGGGACCGGGTCTGCATACAGGCTGGCATGCGGTGGGTCGAGATCGTCCAGCATTGCTGACAGTCCCGGTTCCGCGGCGGTATCAACGATTGCCCATGTGGTTGCTTCACTCATTTTGGTTTTTTTCCTCCATCGGACAGTGCGCCACAAACATCGTCCCCTGCGCCGCAGCGGCCTTTAAGATCGCCGGATCTGCCGGTATCGCCAGGTCACCCGGGCTGCCGCCGGAGTTAAGGTTGATGGCCGGGCCTTTAACATCGACGCCGCCGGCATGGACTACCACAAAGCTGCCGCCCACGCGCAGCGTCAGCTTGCTGCCGCTCTGGATGGTCAGGTCGCCGTTGACGTCCAGGCTAAAGATGCCGCCAATTTTTTGGGCGAGGTCGCCTTTAATCTGTAGGCCCGCATCCCCGTCGATCATCGACAGGCTGTTACCGGTGGTTTTATGATCCTGATTGCCTTCCACCGTCACCTTGCGGTGATTCGCGACAACCAGCTCCTCGTCATGTCCGATACTGGTGGTGCGGTTGTAGTCCACGCGCTCATTGCTTGAGTTCAGCACCCGCACGTTCATATTTTTCTGGGCGTGGATAAAGATCTCTTCCTGCCCGGCCTCATCCTCAAAGCGCAGCTCGTTAAAGCCTTTGCCCTTATGGCTCTGGGAGCGGATAACCGTTTTGGTTTTGTGCTGCGGCAGCGGGTAGGGGGCAAGGTTGGTGGCGTGGAAGGTGCGTCCGGTGACGATGGGTTGGTCAGGATCGCCTTCGAGGAAACTGACCACCACCTCATGGCCGATACGCGGGATAGCCATCATCCCGTACTGTCCGCCCGCCCAGCCCTGGCTGACGCGTACCCAGCATGAGCTCTGGTCATCGCTCGCGCCGTAGCGATCCCACGGGAACTGGACTTTGATGCGGCCGTATTTGTCGCAGTAAATCTCCTCGCCCGCCGGGCCGGTAACGATGGCGATCTGCGGTCCGTCCACCATCGGTTTGTGGGATAGCTGCGGTCGCCAGGTACTGGCCGCTTTGATCGCGTCGAAGGTATTATTGAGCGTGGTCGGCTCGCCTCCGCCTTCCTCTTCGAGAGCCTGCGGCTGGCGACCCACGTGCACCACGCCCACCACCTGCCAGGCGATATTCAGCGTCGCGTTGGGGTGTTCCGTCATCGGGAAGCTATAACCCGGGCGCAGCGCTGCACAGTTGGATTCACCCTGGCCGGTGGCGGCATCGTTACGCAGGGCATCGAGGCGGAACCCGGTAAACGCTTTCCCGCTCGGGTCCTGCTTAAAACGGCCGGGATAGTCGTAGTGCTCGTACTGCTCCCGCTGATGGTCCAGAGCGTTGCTCATTTTCTTATGGGAGAGACCGTAGGCCGGGGTTTTAAAGCTGTAATCCTTCAGCTCCACGCCTGCGGTGCTGACCGTTTCGGCATAGCGAAAACGACGGATAAACGCGCCGTGGGCCAGGCCCTGGCTGGCGAGGTTAAAGAACAGCGGTTCGCCTTTTTCCAGCGCGCCCGCGTCATCGGAAAATACCACCCGGTGTTTGCCCGCTTCGTACTCATGGAACCAGTACATGCCCTCTTCGGCTGCGAGGCGGTTGATAAAGTCGAGGTCGCTCTCCCGGTACTGGACACAGTATTCCCGCACAGCATGGTCATGGCGCAGGGCAAAGGCATAATCGGTGATACCGGCTTCCTGCAGCAGGCTGCTGATAATTTCATCGGGCTTTTTGGTCTGGAAGATACGGGCGTTGGTGCGCAGGCTGCTGCGCCACAGGGCCGGACGCACTTCCGCCTGATAGCGGGTGCGGCGAAAGCCGGTGTCGCCCTGGGTAAAGCGGCTGACGATGCCGCTGATACGACGCTGGAGGACACCTTCGTACCAGACCTGTAGCTCGCAGGTCTGGTCAAGCACTGCGCCAAAATCGATCCCCGGCTGGGGGCTGGCGAGATTAATCGACAGGGAGAAGGGCGTGTTCAGCGCTTCCCGTAGCTCAAAATCCACCACTGCAAAGGTGCCTGCCGGCAGATCGCCGAGCGTCACCGTAAACTGAAGTCCCGTGAGATTTGCCACCGTTCCTCTCCTTATGTCCCTGTTCCCATGGCTACCGCACACCCGATGGACATCGTGTGTGAGAGCGGTAGTGCCTGAAAAATAGCTGTGCTCAGGTCTGGCTGAGGCCACACCTGAGTACAGCAACTAAAAAGCCCGGGCCGTAGCCCGGGGCAGTTGCTTACGCTTCGATCGGCGCACGCCAGTCGTCAGAGCCAGAGGTGCCGGCGACGGTGTGTTCCCAGTCGATTTTGCGGTAGGCCACGGAAACTTCGATCAACTGAGTGAAGTCAGATTTCTGCGGGTCCTGGCAGTGCGGCATCTGGCAGTCGATATCCACGATGGTCGCGTCGGTCAGGGTGGTAGAGAAGAAGTGCTCCTGCTTACCTTCCACGGAGGTGCGGTACCATTTCAGGGTGATGGTCGGCAGCATCTCGCCGGAAGCCAGGGCGTTGTACATCAGCGGAACGGCTTTGTTCAGCGCGACGGTGAATTTAAACGGTTTGTGTACGCGCTGGCCGGACGGCTGACCGGACTGCGGGTCAGTCGGGACGGTCACCACGTGTTTGAATTCCTGGACCAGCATCTCGTCTTCGTGGCCTTCGACATAGATGTTGCCGACGGAATCAGAGGTGAAGGCACCAGCGGTAATGTTGCCCTGAGTTTTACCTTCGATGCTGATATAACATGGGGTTGGCATAGTCATGCTCCTTGCTGAGTTAACGTGTGTGTAATAACGCGTTAAAGAGATAGCAATTTGCGTGCCAATTTTTATTTTATTGATTTATAAAGATAAAATAAAATCAAGCGTTTTTCTGAACGGTCGTTTGAGCAAGAAGTTGCGCAAACCATTCAGATTCACGGCGTTTATTGCCAAAAAAGTGATTTGTTCTGAAAGTTGAGCAAGAAGTTGCGCAGAATGCGCAGATATAGCGAAATGCAAAAAGTGCTATTTATGCGCATAAAAAACCCCGCGCGGGCAGCAGCGGGGTTTTTCGTCATTGCGATGGGCTACTGCGGATACGGCACCCAGTCGCCGCCGTTCAGGCGCACATAGGGTTTACCCTGGTACTGGATCACCACCGCGTTGGCGTTCTCCGATACCGGAGCCGTCTGCGGCAGGCCCGAGGCCAGCTGTTCCCAGTTCACGTTGTCTTCGACAAACAGCTTGCCGTCCACCGCGCGCAGCACCAGCTCAGAGATAGCGAGGAAGCTGCTGGGCTGGGCGATCTCAATGGCTGCGCCCTGATGCGGCGCTTTCATGCCGAAGAATTTCACCGCGGCCGGAACGTTAGTAATCGACGGGCTGGGGATATCGCGCAGGCCGGAAACCTGCATTTTATCGCCCTGCAGCGCCGCGCCGTGTTCCGGTACCAGCACGACCATCACTTTACGCCCGGATTTCTCAAGGCTGGTAAAGAAGCCGTCCAGCTCATCAAACATCTTCTGTGCCCGGACTTTGTAGTCGGCCGTTTTGCTGACGCCCGGGAAGTGGTTACCGTCGTGCAGCGGCAGCATATTAAAGAAGGTGGCGCTGCGCGGGTTTTTCTGGCGCTCTTCCGACTCCAGCCAGCGGTTCAGCACCGCCGTATCGTCATACACCGGAGAACCGTCGAAGGAGAGCAGGGAAACCGGCAGGCCGGCCTGGTTCATCAGCGGGCTTTGCATTCCGCCGTTGTTACGCACTTCGTCGAGGAAGCCGCCGAAAATACCGTTGTGATCCATCATCAGATGCTGGTCGAAGCCCAGTTTGCTGAGGTTATCAAACAGGTAGCACTGATTGCTGGCCGGCTGGTAGAGATTGGTATGCGACGGCTGGCCGCAGCTGGCGCGTAGCAGACGAATTGCCGCCGGACCGCTGTAAGAGGTTCCGCCGTTGAACTGCTTAAAGACGATATCAAAATGGGACCACAGCGGGTGCGACATCAGGCCAGCGGCTTCGATATCCGCCCAGGAGAGAGAGCAGATGTTGATCACCAGCAGCTCGAACGGCTGGGCATCCTCCGGTAGCTGCGTCGGGAAGCGGGTCTGGCGCTTCTCTTCGGCGGTGTAGAAGCTGGTCAGCCAGGCATTCAGGTTGGCCGTGGTTGGTGGTGCTGTCTGCGCAGGAATATCGCCGACGACCGGCGTCGCGCCCGCCGCCGCGACGGTCGGGGCCGCCGTAGCACCGGTGGTGGTGACGGTACTGGTCGGCTGACCGGCGGGCCACAGGGAAAATACCGGCCCGGTGATGGTCAGGACGTTAAGCCAGACCATGATTGCCACTACGAATACCGTCACCCGGATCCACTGGGAGAGGAACAGCCAGGCGACCAGCAGGACGAAGACCGCCCCAAGCATCTGCCAGTTAATAAAGCGAGTGACCAGATCGACCAGGTAATCGGTGCTGAAAGCCGCGACCTGCGACCCCTGGCTCATCAGGCTTTGCGGTCCCGGCAGCCAGGTGTCGTGCCAGAACAGCCCGAAGCCAATCGGAATGGCTATCCAGTGGCGCAGGCGATGCAGGGAGAGCCGGGGGAGCGGCACCAGCAGGAACGCCATAAACACCAGGTTCAGCATCGGATGGAAATTGAGGTAGCCCGCCCACAGCAGGCCGAACTTCACCAGGAAGTAAAAGTTCCAGCCGGAAAGACCTCGCCAGTATTGCCAGAGCGGAGACGGTTTTGCAGGGATTTTGGTCTGATTAGTCATGTTTTGGGTCTGCCTTGACAAGCGGGGCGCGGCGGAGCGTTCCGGCCGGTTTGACGTAACGAGGTTTGAGCAGCAGCAAGCGGGCCACCATTTTAATTCGGCCCATATGATGGCGCATCACGTAACCCAGCGGGATGAAAATCAGCGCGCACAGCACAACGAGCTGGAGAATATCGCTTATCGACATCATGAGGTCTGCTCCGTGGCATCGCTGAATAACCGGTGGGGCGTCGGAATGCGGCGCCAGCTGCGTCCATCATGCTCGGCGTTGAGTACCGGCGTGTCCGAGGCGGCAACGGCCAGCGGTTTGGCCCAGTGTTCCGGCGCAACGCTGCGCATTTGCACGAGTTCTGCGGCGATCTGGTTATCTTCGAACCACACCATCCGGTTAGAGAAAATATCGCCGGTCGGCAGCGGGAAAATATGGTTCAGGGCGGTATCGAGGTCGTTCACCCGGCAGAAGGAGAGGAACAGGACCAGCCGGTTATCGCCGATGGTCATAATATCGCCCACGCGATTTGGCCGACACAGCGTCAGGGCCTGCTCGATACGGATACCGGGCACCGGACGCAGGGCGACCATCACGCCTCTGCCGTTATCCGTCAGCAGGGGGTTATTGAGCATATTGCCGACCGCATCGCAGAAGTGGTCCCACTTCTGGAAGCCGCGCAGCTTCAGCGGCTGGGTCATGGTCAGCAGGGTCGTGATATCTTCCGGGACAAGGCGCGTAAACTGCTGTCCCTGAACGCTTTCCAGCAGAGTCAGGCAGCGGGAGAGCGGCGCGTTCCACGGGATAACCATATTGGCTCCGCAGCCTAATAGCAGGCGCTCGTCGGTGGCGCGCAGGCAGGCCTGATTTTCCCGGACCACGATTTTCAGGGCGGTGCCACGCTGGCGTCGCAGGGTATGCAGGATACGGGCGAGCGGTTCAATCTGGTTATTTTGCGTCACCGAGAAGATAAGCGTTGCCGCCTGGGCGGTGCGTGCCACATTGAACAAGGCTTCGTTGGTATCAAACAGCGACCAGTGTTCGGACAGGGCCGGTGCCCCTTCCAGGACGGTAATATGGCTCAGAATGGTTTTTTCATCGCTGCGCGGCTGGATGCTTGCCTCTTCACGTGGCGCTAATTGCCAGCCCTTCTCTTTATGCTCAACAATAAGCTGCTGGCGTGCGCTGACGCCTTTTTCATTACACCAGAAGGCAATGTCAAAAAGATGGGTGTCATTTTCGTAGCGCAAACTCGCCAGGCCAAAGAGAGAGCGAAATTCGTTCATGAGCAGCGAATGCTGACGGTCATTATTGTTACCGTGGTTGATAATTAACAGTGTGCAATTGTGATATTTAGCCCAGTTCCTTGATTTCGCCAGCCACAACCGCATATTTTCTGCGGATATATTTTTCCACGCCTGCTGAGGAGACAGCAGGATAAGCAGATGGCGATCGGGATCTAATGAACAGAGTAAATCACGGCGCATAAAGTGTAGACTGTTTTCCCGATCCGGCATGGAAAAAAGGCGCACGCTTTCCGGACCGCCTTCGCCCTCTAATCGCATGATTTTTTGCGGATCTTCACCCAGACAGATCGCCGCGACCTGCGCGTCCTTGTCCTGAGCGGACAGGGTCTGATTTGCCAGACTGATGGCATCTTCACGGCGATCGGTATTAATCCACCAGACGCCGCCGGTGGGCATTTGGCGCAGTTCATCCCATAACGAGTGAATGCCAATAGAATATACAGGGTCCACGGTGTCCCTCTTGAGGCTAATTTATCTCTGTATTAGTTTACTAGCGAAAGCCTGGAAATAAACCTAACATTGAAATTAAAGAACATCAGATTTAGCATGTAAATCTATTTTCGTTAGCAGGATGCCATGCTGAGTCTGCGTTAGCGTTTTTTTATCCAAAGGGATGAGCTTTCCATGTCTAATGAACAACCGGTCTCCCAGTCTGGCTCAGCCCCTGGTTATACCTTTCAGAACGATTTTCTGGCGTTAAGCCGCGCGTTTTCTTTGCCTGAAATAGATTACACCGATATATCGCAACAAGAACAACTGGCGGCTGCGCTGAAACGCTGGCCGCTGCTGGCCGAATTAGCCCAACAGAAATAAGGGAATCACCGATGGCCATTCTGGGATTACAAGGCGTGCGCGGCGGTGTGGGAACCACATCGATTGCGTCAGCGCTGGCCCGGTCATTACAGGTGCTGGGAGAATCCGTCCTGGTGGTGGACGCCTGCCCGGATAATTTGCTGCGCATGTCATTTAACGTTGATTTCACCCGTACGGAAGGCTGGGCGCGGGCGATGCTCGATGGTCATGACTGGCAGGATGCCGGGCTGCGCTATACCAGCCAGCTGGATGTGCTGCCTTTTGGTCAACTCTCCGCTGCGGAACGGGAAAATGTGCTGCCGCTCTCGCCGGAGGCGGTGGGGCAGATGGTTGCGGCCCTCGGGGAACAGCAGCGTTACTCGTGGATTATTATCGATCTGCCGCACGGGGCAACGCCCTGGAGTCGGCCGCTGATCGCTGCCTGCGATACGATTCTGGCGGTCGCTAACGTCGACGCCAACTGCCATATTCGCCTGCATCAGCAGGCGCTGCCCGCCAGCGCGTATCTGCTGATTAATGATTTACGTATCGGCAGCCAGATTCAGGACGACCTGTACCAGCTCTGGCTCCAGAGCCACCGTCGTCTGCTGCCGATGGCGATCCATCGGGATGAGGCGCTGTCAGAATGCCTGGCCGCCAAGCAGCCGCTGGGTGAATACCGTGGCGATTCGCTGGCGGCGGAAGAGATCCTCACCCTGGCTAACTGGTGTCTGCTGCACTGCGCGGGGGAGAGTAAATCCGCCGGGAGCGCGGTATGAGCCGCCTTGCGTCCTGGCTGCTTATTCCTCCGGTCAGCGAGCGCCTGAGCGTTCGCTATCGGGGCTATCGTCAGCACGGTGCGTCGGCATTTTCTGCCGCGCTGGGCTGTCTGTGGGCGATCCTCGCCTGGATGTTTATCCCGCTGGAACACCCGCGCTGGCAGCGTATTCGCGCCGGACAGCATGAGTTCTTTCCCCATATCAATCCCCAGCGTCCGCGTCCGCTGGACCCGCTGCGTTACCTGATCCAGGGCCTGTGGCTGCTTGTCAGCACCGCGTCCGCGACCGCCGCCGTGCGTAAACCCCGTGAGCGTCGGTTGAATAAGCTGCGGGAACGCTATCATCACTGGCTGGAAACCCTGCCCGACCGCTTTAGCCAGCAGACGGGACATCTGGATAATCATAAAGAGCTCGGTCATCTGAGCCCCGCCGTCAGGCGCATTATCCTTGGCGTGATCGTCTTCTTCTCGCTGATTCTGGCGGTGGTCTGTATCACTCAGCCCTTTAACCCGCTGTCGCAGTTTATCTTCCTGATCCTGCTGTGGGGGATCGCGCTGCTGGTACGGCGTATTCCGGGGCGCTTCTCGGCCCTGATGCTGATCGTCTTGTCCCTGACCGTCTCCTGCCGCTATATCTGGTGGCGCTACACCTCGACGCTGAACTGGAACGATCCGGTAAGCCTGGTCTGCGGCCTGGTGCTGCTGTTCGCCGAAACCTACGCCTGGATTGTGCTGGTGCTGGGCTACTTCCAGGTCGCCTGGCCGCTGAATCGCCAGCCGGTACCGATGCCGAAAGACACCTCGACCTGGCCGAGCGTCGATATTTTCGTGCCGACCTATAACGAAGACCTGAACGTGGTGAAAAACACCATTTATGCGTCGCTGGGCATCGACTGGCCGAAGGACAAGCTGACCATCTGGATCCTCGATGACGGCGGGCGTGAGGCATTCCGCCAGTTTGCCGACGATGTCGGGGTTCGCTATATCGCACGTACCACCCATGAGCACGCCAAGGCGGGGAATATTAACAACGCCCTGAAGTACGCGACCGGCGAGTTTGTGTCGATATTCGACTGCGACCACGTCCCGACGCGCTCCTTCCTGCAGATGACCATGGGCTGGTTCCTGAAAGATAAAACCCTGGCGATGATGCAGACGCCGCACCACTTCTTCTCGCCCGATCCCTTCGAGCGAAATCTGGGCCGATTCCGAAAAACGCCGAACGAAGGCACGCTGTTCTATGGCCTGGTGCAGGACGGGAACGATATGTGGGATGCCACCTTCTTCTGCGGCTCCTGCGCGGTGATCCGCCGCAAGCCGCTGGATGAGATTGGCGGTATCGCCGTCGAAACGGTGACCGAGGATGCCCATACCTCGCTGCGTCTCCACCGTCTCGGCTACTCGTCCGCCTATATGCGTATTCCGCAGGCGGCGGGCCTGGCGACGGAGAGCCTCTCGGCGCATATCGGCCAGCGTATCCGCTGGGCGCGAGGGATGGTGCAAATCTTCCGTCTCGACAACCCCCTGCTCGGCAAGGGGCTGAAGATGGCCCAGCGGCTATGCTACGTCAACGCCATGTTCCACTTCCTGTCGGGCATCCCGAGGCTGATCTTCCTCACCGCGCCGCTGGCGTTTTTACTGCTCCATGCCTATATCATTTACGCTCCGGCGCTGATGATTGCGCTGTTCGTGCTGCCGCATATGGTCCACGCCAGTCTGACTAACTCGAAGATTCAGGGAAAATACCGCCACTCCTTCTGGAGTGAGATCTACGAAACGGTGCTGGCCTGGTATATTGCGCCGCCGACCATGGTGGCGCTGATTAACCCGCATAAAGGCAAGTTTAACGTCACCGCCAAAGGCGGGCTGGTTGAGGATGAGTATATCGACTGGGTGATCTCCCGGCCCTATATCTTCCTGGTCCTGCTTAACCTGGTGGGGGTTGCCGTCGGCGTCTGGCGCTACTTCTACGGCCCGGAAAACGAGATGCTGACGGTGATCGTCAGTATCGCGTGGGTGTTCTATAACCTGATTATTCTCGGCGGCGCGGTGGCGGTGTCGGTGGAAAGTAAACAGGTGCGTCGTGCGCATCGCGTTGAAATCTCGATGCCGGCGGCGGTGGCACGTGAAGACGGCCATCTCTTCTCCTGTACCGTGCACGACTTCTCCGACGGCGGTCTGGGGGTCAAGATCCACGGCCAGTCGCAGGTGCTGGAAGGGCAGAAAGTCTCCCTGCTGCTTAAACGTGGGCAGCAGGAGTACGCCTTCCCGGCGCAGGTGGCCCGCGTGAACGGCAGCGAGCTGGGTCTGCAGCTGCTGCCGATGACCACCCGCCAGCATATCGATTTTGTGCAGTGTACGTTCGCCCGTGCGGATACATGGGCGCTTTGGCAGGACAGCTTCCCGGAAGATAAGCCTCTGGAAAGCCTGCTGGATATTCTGAAGCTGGGCTTCCGCGGCTATCGCCACCTTGCGGAATTTGCTCCGGCTTCTGTGAAAGTGATTTTCCGGTCACTCACCTCGCTGGTCTCCTGGGTTGTCTCGTTTATTCCTCGCCGTCCGGCGCGGGATAACGCAGAAACGCAGGCTGAACCGGCCATGGCTCAACGATGATGATAACGCGATGAAAACAAAACTTTCCTTGATTTGTGCAGTGGCGGTGGGGATGAGTGTATTACCTGCCTGGATGGCAAACGCAGCGCCGGCAGCCATGCAGGCGACGCCGACGCAAACGGAACCCGGGGCGATTGCGCCCGCCGAGACGCCGGTAGGGCAGGTTATGCCCGGCGTCACCGGGGCCAATGCGCCGATAGTGGCGTCCGGTGCTCCATCGCGTGATGTGAAGCTAACTTTTGCGCAGATCGCGCCGCCGCCGGGCAGCATGGTACTGCGTGGAGTGAACCCGGACGGCAGCGTGGAGTTTGGCATGCGCAGCGACGAAGTGGTGTCGAAGGCGCTGCTGAACCTCGAATATACGCCGTCGCCGTCGTTGCTGCCGGTGCAGTCCCAGCTGAAGGTCTATCTTAACGACGAGCTGATGGGCGTGCTGCCGGTGACCAAAGAGCAGCTGGGTAAGAAAACCTTCGCCCAGCTGCCTATCGACCCGCTCTATATTTCGGATTTTAACCGTGTCCGGCTGGAGTTTGTCGGCCACTATCGCGACGTCTGCGAAAACCCGGCCAGCAGCACCCTGTGGCTGGACGTGGGCCGCAGCAGCGCCCTGGAGCTGACCTATCAGACGCTGGCGGTGAAAAACGATCTCTCCCACTTCCCGGTGCCGTTCTTTGACCCGCGTGATAACCGTCCCCTGACTCTGCCGGTGGTGTTTGCCGCCTCGCCGGACAGCGCGCAGCAGCAGGCAGCGGCCATCGTCGCGTCCTGGTTTGGCTCCCGCTCAGGCTGGCGCGGACAGAACTTCCCGGTGCTCTATAACAGCCTGCCGAATCGCCACGCGATGGTGTTCGCCACCAACGATAAACGCCCTGACTTCCTGCGTGACCACCCGGCGGTAACCGGACCGACCGTAGAGATGATGAACCACCCGAGCGACCCTTATGTGAAGCTGCTGGTGGTGATGGGCCGTGATGATAAGGATCTGCTCCAGGCGGCGAAAGGCATTGCCCAGGGCAATATCCTGTTCCGCGGCAGCAGCGTGGCGGTCGATGAGGTTAAGCCTCTGCTGGCTCGTCAGCCATACGATGCGCCTAACTGGGTGAGAACGGATCGCGCCGTCAACTTTGGCGAACTGAAGAATTATGCCGAGCAGCTGCAGGCCACCGGCCTTCAGCCTTCAGCGATTAACCTGTCGCTGAATCTGCCGCCGGATCTCTATCTGCTGCGCACCAACGGGATTGATATGAAACTCAATTACCGTTACACCGCGCCGCCGACCAAAGACAGTTCGCGGATGGATATCAGCCTGAACAATCAGTTCCTGCGCTCCTTTAGCCTGACCGGCGGTCAGGAGACCAATCAGCTGCTGATGCGTCTGCCGGTGATCCAGGGTCTGCTTGATGGCAAAACCGACGTGGCGATCCCGGCTCTGCAGCTGGGCGCGGTTAACCAGCTGCGCTTCGACTTCCAGTATATGAACCCGCTTCCGGGCGGTACGATCGAAAACTGTATCACCTTCCAGTCGGTGCCGAATCGGGTGGTGATTGCCGATGATTCAACCATCGACTTCTCTAACTACTATCACTTCCTGGCGATGCCGGACCTGCGCGCCTTTGCTAACGCCGGTTTCCCGTTCAGCCGGATGGCAGACCTGTCTGAATCCATCGTCGTGATGCCTAAGACGCCGGACCAGACTCAGGTCAGCACGCTGCTGGAGGCGGTTGGTACCATCGGTGCCCAGACCGGTTTCCCGGCGATCAATCTGACCCTGACCGATGACGGCAGCCAGTTGCAGGGCAAAAACGCCGATATTATGGTGATTGGATCCATCCCGGATGCGCTGAAAGACGAGAAGCGTATCGATCTGCTGGTCGATGCCACCCGCAGCTGGGTGAAAACGCCGCAGCGGCACAACGATCTGCCGGACATTATGCTGGACAGCAGCGACCGCCAGGCTAATGCGCAAACCGCCGTCTCCTCCTCCGGGGCAATGGCTGCAGTGATTGGCTTCCAGTCGCCGTTTGACGATCAGCGTAGCGTGGTGGCGCTGTTAGCCGACAGCCCGCGCGGGTATGAACTGCTGAATCAGGCCATGAACGACACCGGAAAACGGGCGGCGATGTTTGGCTCCGTCTCGGTGGTGCGTGAATCTGGCGTGAACAGCCTACGGGTTGGCGATACCTACTATGTCGGGCATCTGCCGTGGTTTGAGCGCGTCTGGTATGCGCTGTCGAATCACCCGATCCTGCTGGCGGTGCTGGCCGCGCTGAGCGTGGTGCTGCTGGCCTGGGTACTGTGGCGTCTGCTGCGTATTCTGAGCCGTCGTCGTCTGGATCCTCACGAGTAATCGATGATGAGTCGGGTACGGGGATGGGCGCTGGTTATGTTGATGCTGGTGGCGGCGCAGGGACGCGCTGCCTGTAGCTGGCCCGCCTGGACGCAGTTCAGCGAGCACTATATAAGTCAGGAAGGGCGGGTGATTGACCCCGGCGACGCCCGGAAGATCACTACCTCTGAAGGGCAGAGCTACGCGCTGTTCTTCGCCCTGGCCGCCAATGACCGCGACGCCTTCGCTAAAATCCTCGGCTGGACGGAGAACAATCTGGCCCAGGGTTCCCTGGCCGATCATCTTCCCGCCTGGCTATGGGGAAAGAGCGGCGATAACGCCTGGCAGGTGCTGGACAGCAATTCGGCCTCGGATGCGGACCTGTGGATTGCCTGGTCCCTGATGGAGGCCGGACGCCTGTGGAAAGAGACGCGCTATAAGGATCTCGGCAAAGCGCTGCTCTCCCGCATCGCCAAAGAAGAAGTGGTCACTGTCCCGGGCCTGGGCTCGATGCTGCTGCCGGGGAAAATCGGCTTTGCCGAAGCGAAAAGCTGGCGTCTGAATCCCAGCTATTTGCCGCCGCAGCTGGCCAGCTACTTCAGCCAGTTCGGTGCGCCCTGGAGTACCCTGCGCGAAACCAATCTGCGTCTGTTGCAGGAGACGGCACCGAAAGGCTTTTCGCCGGACTGGGTTCGCTATGAGGCAGGCAAGGGCTGGCAGCTAAAACCCGAAAAAACGCTGGTGAGCAGCTATGACGCCATTCGGGTTTATCTCTGGGTCGGCATGATGCACGACAAAGATCCGCAAAAAGCGCGTCTGCTTAAACGTTTTAAACCGATGGCCGACTGGACCGCTAAAAATGGTCTTCCGCCGGAAAAAGTTGATGTTGCCAGCGGGAAGGTGACCGGCAATGGGCCGGTGGGCTTCTCTGCGGCGCTGCTGCCTTTCCTGCAGGACAGGGATGCTCAGGCGGTGCAGCGTCAGCGCGTTGCGGACCATTTTCCTGATGCCGATGCCTATTACAGTTTTGTCCTGACGCTGTTCGGGCAGGGCTGGGATCAACACCGTTTTCGTTTCACCGCCCGCGGTGAATTACTACCTGACTGGGGCCTGCAATGCGCAAGTTCACACTGAGTCTGCTCAGCTTTTCACTGAGCATCGCCCTGATGCCCATGGCGCATGCCGCCCCTTCCACGCCCTCCGCTCAGCAGCAGCTGCTGGATCAGGTGCGGCTGGGGGAAGCGACACGGCGCGAGGAACTGGTACGTCAGTCCCTCTATCGCCTCGAACTGATGGATCCCGATAACCCCGACGTGATCGCCGCCCGTCTGCGCTACCTGCTACGTCAGGGCGATACGGCCGGTGCGCAGAAGCAGCTGGACCGCCTGGCGCAGCTGGCCCCGAATGGTGACGCGATGAAGGCGTCGCGTACCGCGATGCAGCTCTCCACGGCGGAAGGTCGTCAGGCACTGCAGCAGGCGCGTCTGCTGGCAACGACCGGGCATGAACAGGAAGCCCTGGCCGCTTACGAGACGCTCTTTAAAGGCAAACCGCCGGAAAATGAGCTGGCGGCAGAGTACTGGACGCTGGTGGGCAGAGCCCCGGGCAGACGCGATGAAGCCATAAACCAGCTGCAGGCGCTGAGCGCAAGCTTGCCGGGCAACGGCACCGTGCAGACCGCGCTGGTACAGCAGCTTTTCGCCAGCGGACGCAATGACGAGGCGTTTACGGTACTACAGCAAATGTCGCATTCGGGTACCAACCGCAGTGCGGCGGCGGATATCTGGTACCAGCAGGTGAAAAATATGCCGGTAAGCGACGCCAGCGTGCAGGCGCTGCAGCGCTTTCTGACGGTCTTTACCGACGGCGATACGGTGACGGCAGCCCGGGCTCAATTGACGGAACAACAGCGGCAGCTGGCTGACCCGAATTTCCGTGCCCGAGCCGAAGGGCTGGCGGCGGTCGACGCCGGTCAGGGTGGCAGAGCGATAGGCGAACTCCAGCAGGCGGTGAAGGCCGATAATAAAGACAGTGAAGCCATTGGTGCACTGGGGCTGGCCTACTCCCAGCGCGGCAATCGGGCGCTGGCGGTGACCCAGCTGCAAAAAGCAATCGCCATGGCCCCGGAAAGTTCTAACCGCAGCACCTGGGAAAGCTTACTTCAGGTTAACCGCTACTGGCTGCTGATTGAGCAGGGTGATGCGGCCCTGAAAGCCAACAACCCGGAACAGGCCGCCCGCTATTTCCAGCAGGCTCACGCGCTCGACGGCACCGACAGCTATGCGGTGCTGGGTCTGGGGGACGCTGCCGCGGCGCAGAAGGATCCGGTGGCAGCGGAACGTTACTACCAGCAGGCGCTGCGTATCGACAGCGGCAACAGCAACGCGGTGCGCGGGCTGGCCAATATTTACCGGGCAGAGTCGCCGGAAAAAGCGGAGGCGTATATTCGCTCGCTGTCCGCCAGCCAGCGGCGCAGTATCGATGATATCGAACGCAGCCTGACCAATGAACGCCTGGAGAAACAGGCCACGGCGCTGGAAGGCCAGGGCCGCTGGGCTGATGCTGCGGCGGTACAGCGTCAGCGGCTGGCGATGACGCCGGGCGATGTCTGGATCACCTTCCGGCTGGCCGGCAATCTGGTGAGCGCCGGACAGCGCAACGAGGCGGATACGCTGATGCGGGAGCTGGCGCGCCAGAAACCGCAGGATCCTGAACAGATTTATGCCAATGGGCTTTACCTCTCCGGCAATAACCAGCCGCGCGCCGCGCTGGCGCATATCAATGCCCTGCCGCGCGACCGCTGGACGGACAATATTCGTGAGCTTTCCGATCGCCTGCAGGCCAATGAGCTGCTGGCGACCGCCAATGGCCTGCGTGACAGCGGCAAAGAGGCTGAAGCCGAAGCGTTGCTGAAAAGGCAGCCTGCCTCAACGCGTATCGAACTGACCCTCGCCGACTGGGCGCAGCAGCGGGGCGACTACAGCGCCGCCGCCGCGCATTACAACAGCGTCCTCGGCAAAGAGGCGGATAATCTGGATGCCCGACTCGGGCTGACGGAAGTGTATCTGGCCGGTGGAGATAAAGTCGCTGCTCGTCAGGAGTTGCAAAAAGTGGCCGTCAATAACACGACGGAAGCGCCATCCCTGAGTACTCAGCGCCGGGTCGCCCTGGCGCAGGCGGGCCTCGGTGATGATGCCCAGGCCCGGGAGATTTTCGCCCGCATTATGCCGCAGGCCGAGGCGCAGCCGCCGTCAATGGATACCGCTCTGGTTCTGCGCGACGCTGCGCGTTTCCAGACACAGCAGGGCGAGCCGCAGCAGGCGCTGGAAACCTGGAAAGCGGCGATGGTCGCCGCGGGTATCACCCCGGCGAAGCCGCAGGATAACGCGGCATTTACGTATTTGATGCGTAACGATCCGCAGGATGACTGGCTCAAGCGCGGCGTGCGCAGCGATGCGGCGGAACTCTATAAGCAGCAGGATATCAATGTCATGCTTCAGCATGACTACTGGGGATCCAGCGGTACCGGCGGTTATTCCGATCTGAAAGCGCACACCACGATGTTACAGGCCGATGCGCCTCTGGCCGACGGTCGGATGTTCTTCCGTACCGACGTGGTGAATATGGATGTCGGCTCCTTCACGTCCACGACACCGCAGTGGGGCACCAGTAACGCGACGCCTCATGCTCCCGGTGGTCATGCCCAGAGTGCCCACGGGGCCAGCGTGGCGGTGGGCTGGCAGAATGAGACCTGGTCAGGGGATATCGGCACTACGCCGATGGGCTTTAAGGTCGTGGATGTGGTCGGCGGCCTGAGCTACAGCAGCGATCTCGGCCCGGTAGGCTACACCCTGAGCGCACAGCGTCGGCCAATTTCCAGCTCCATGCTGGCCTTCGGCGGGCAGAAAGATATCAACACCGGCACCACCTGGGGCGGGGTTCGCGCCACCGGTGCGGCGGTCGGGCTGAGCTACGATAAGGGCGAGGCGCACGGCGTCTGGGCGAGCCTCGGCGGTGACACCATTACGGGCAAGAACGTCGCGGATAACTGGCGGGTACGCTGGATGACCGGCTATTACTATAAGCTGATCAACGAAGACAACGAACGTCTCACCGTCGGTGCCAACAATATGATCTGGCACTATGAAAAAGATCTCAGCGGCTACACGCTCGGCCAGGGCGGCTACTACAGCCCGCAGGAGTATGTCTCCTTCTCGCTGCCCGTTAACTGGCGTAAGCGCACCGAAAACTGGTCCTGGGAGCTGGGCGGCTCGGTCTCCTGGTCACACTCCCGCACCAAATCGGGTATGCGTTATCCGCTGCAGGGGCTGATTCCTCGCGACAGAAGCCTGGCGGCGGATGTCGGGCCGTATCAGGATATCGACGCGCCGGTCGCAGGCGGTTCTTCTTCCGGCACGGGGTATACGGCGCGTGCTGTTATTGAACGTCGTCTGACCGATAACTGGTCTGTTGGCGCGGGGATCGATATTCAGCAGGCAAAAGATTACACTCCCAGTCATGCACTGATTTTTGTGCGCTATTCTCAAGCCGGATGGCAGGGTGATATGAACCTGCCACCTCAGCCGCTGGTGCCTTACGCCGACCGGTAACCGGAATAATCTTCATTCCTGCACCAGTCTCTCCAGGGCCGTCGCGATCGGGTATAATCCGGCGGCAGTAAGGCAGCATATGGCTGCCTTGCGCCAGCGTTTCCGTGGAGAGTCAATTTGCGTGTCAGTCGGTCGTTAACAATCAAACAGATGGCAATGGTTGCGGCCATTGCTGCGGTATTTATTTTCCTTTTTTGCTCTATTTTGCTCTTCCACTTCGTACAGCAGAATCGCTATAACACGGCGACGCAGCTGGAAAGTATTGCCCGTTCGGTCAGAGAACCGCTCTCCGCCGCTATCCTGAAGGCAGATATTCCCGAAGCCGAAACGATTTTAAGCCGCATCCAGCCCGCCGGGATTGTCAGCCGGGCCGATGTGGTGCTGCCCAATCAGTTCCAGGCCCTGCGGATGCGCTTTATTCCCGAACGGGCGGTGCCGGTCACCATCACCCGTATGTTCGAACTGCCGGTGCAAATTTCGCTGCCTATCTACTCCCTTGAGCGGCCTGCTAACCCTCAGCCGCTGGCCTATCTGGTTCTGCAGGCCGACTCGTGGCGGATGTACAAATTCGTTATGAGTACCCTGGCAACGCTGGTGACTACGTATCTTCTGCTGGTGCTGATTGTGACCGTGGCGATTGCCTGGTCCATCAGCCGCCTGATCGTGCGTCCGCTGCGCACTATTTCGCGGATGCTGAATGATGTGTCATCCCAGGAGCTGGTGGGACATCAGCTCCCCTTGCCGGCTCTGCATCATGACGATGAAATTGGCATGCTGGTGCGCAGCTACAACCGCAATCAGCAGGCGATCCTGCGCCAGCAGAATGAGCTTAACAGCCAGTCGACCCGTTTCCCGGTGTCCGAGCTGCCGAATAAAGCGTTTCTGATGGGGCTGCTGGAGCAGACGGTGGCGCGTCAGCAAACGACCGCTCTGCTGGCGGTGGCCTGTGAGACGCTTCAGGACACGGCGGGCGTGCTGAAAGAGACCCAGCGGGAGATGCTGCTGCTGACGCTGGTGGAAAAACTGAAATCGGTACTGGCCCCGAGAATGGTCCTGACCCAGGTCAGCGGCTACGATTTTGTGATCCTCGCCAACGGCGTGAAAGAGCCGTGGCATGCTGTGACTCTCAGCCAGCAAATCCTTACCGTGATCAACGAGCGCCTGCCGGTGCAGGGGATCCAGCTACGTCCCAGCGCTAGTATCGGGATTGCCATGTACTATGGCGACCTGAGCGCGGAGCAGTTCTATCGCCGTGCCGTATCGGCGGCCTTTACCGCAAGGCGTAAGGGCAAGAATCAGATTGAGTTCTTCGATCCCGAGCAGATGGAAGAAGCTCAGCGTCGTCTGACCGAAGAGAGCGATATTCTCCACGCCCTCGATAACCATCAGTTCGCTATCTGGCTTCAGCCGCAGATCGATACCCGGTCTGGCGAGATGTGCAGTGCGGAAGTGCTGCTGCGCCAGCGGCAGGAAGATGGCCGTTGGGAACTGCCGGAAGGGCTGATCGAGCGTATCGAGTCCTGTGGGATGATGGTGTCGGTCGGTTACTGGGTGCTGGAGGAGTCCTGTCGTCAGCTTGCCGCCTGGCAAAGCCGGGGGATTATGCTGCCGCTGTCGGTTAACCTGTCGGCGTTGCAGCTGATGCACCACGATATGGTGGCCGATATGCTTGAGCTGCTGCATCGCTACCGTATTGCGCCCGGCACGCTGATTCTGGAAGTGACGGAGAGCCGCCGTATTGACGATCCTCAGGCGGCGATTGCCATTCTGCGTCCCCTGCGAAATGCCGGGGTGCGAATTGCGCTGGATGATTTTGGCATGGGCTATGCCAGCCTGCGCCAGCTCCAGCATATGAAATCCCTGCCGGTGGATATCCTCAAAATCGACAAAACCTTTGTTGATGGCCTGCCGGACGACGCCAGCATGGTGACGGCGATTATCCTGCTGGCGCGCAGCCTGGAGCTGCATCTTGTCGCCGAGGGCGTGGAAACCCAGCCGCAGTATGACTGGCTGAAAGAGGCCGGCGTCGATATCGTGCAGGGTTTTCTGTTTGCCAGAGCCGTGGCGCCTGAGGCGTTTGAAAAAGCCTTTCTCCCGTCATCTGACGCAAGCGAAACGGTGTAAAAAACGACAGTCGTTGTGAGAGCTGGCTCAAAAATCTTAACAATTATGTTTCATTTTTGGGTTTGCTTTATTTCTGTAATGTTTCCTGGGTGTTATTTTATGGACGCGGGCCACACAAAACCCTACACGGCCTGTGGTTATCCAAAGGACACCCTATGAAAGCCTCTCTGTTCAAAAGCCTCTATTTTCAGGTGCTGGTGGCAATTGCCGTCGGTATTCTGCTTGGCCATTTCTACCCTGATATCGGCGCGCAGATGAAGCCGCTGGGCGATGCGTTCGTTAAACTTATCAAAATGATTATCGCGCCGGTGATTTTCTGTACCGTCGTCACCGGTATTGCCGGTATGGAAAGTATGAAGGCGGTAGGGCGCACCGGTGCGGTGGCGCTACTCTATTTCGAAATCGTCAGCACCTTCGCGCTGATTATTGGCCTTATTGTGGTGAATGTTGTTCAGCCCGGCGCGGGAATGAACGTTGATCCGGCCTCGCTGGACGCCAAAGCCGTCGCCGTCTACGCCGATCAGGCGCAGCAGCAGGGTGTGGTTGCCTTCCTGCTGGATGTGATCCCTGCCAGCGTGATTGGCGCCTTTGCCAGCGGTAACATTCTGCAGGTCCTGCTGTTTGCGGTGATGTTTGGCTTTGCCCTGCATCGTCTGGGCAGCAAAGGCCAGATGATTTTCAACGTGATCGAAAGCTTCTCGTTGGTCATCTTCGGCATCATCAACATGATTATGCGCCTGGCACCGATTGGGGCATTCGGGGCGATGGCCTTTACCATCGGTAAATACGGTGTTGGCACCCTGGTGCAGCTTGGTCAGCTGATTATCTGCTTCTACGCCACCTGTATTTTGTTCGTGGTACTGGTGCTTGGCTCTATCGCCCGTGCGGCCGGATTCAGCATCTTTAAGTTTATCCGCTACATTCGCGAAGAACTGCTGATCGTGCTGGGAACCTCCTCCTCCGAGTCGGTGCTGCCGCGTATGCTCGATAAGATGGAAAAGCTGGGCTGCCGCAAGTCGGTAGTGGGGCTGGTGATCCCGACGGGTTACTCCTTCAACCTGGACGGCACCTCCATCTACCTGACGATGGCGGCGGTCTTTATCGCCCAGGCAACCAATAGCCAGATGGACCTGGTCCATCAGATTACGCTGCTGGTTGTGCTGCTGCTGTCGTCGAAAGGCGCGGCGGGCGTGACCGGAAGCGGCTTTATCGTACTGGCGGCAACGCTTTCAGCGGTCGGACACCTGCCGGTGGCGGGTCTGGCGCTGATCCTCGGCATCGACCGCTTTATGTCGGAAGCCCGCGCCCTGACCAACCTGGTCGGTAACGGCGTGGCGACCATCGTGGTGGCGAAATGGGTAAAAGAGCTGGACCACAAAAAGCTTAACGAGACCCTGAATAACCGTACCTCCGACAGTAAACCGCAGGAACTCTCCTCCTGATCCCCTCCGGTCGTCATTTTTCGAGGCAGCTCGAAGAATGACGGCCATTAACGCGTCGTCACTTGCCGGGCGGCGCGCTCCTTACGCATAATCCCTCTACGCAAAGCAGAAGTCTGCCTGATTGCTATTTGTTATGCTCTGTCGCATACTTTTTACACGCGTAATTTACACGTGCAAATGGAGGCAGCATGTCTGGTATGAATACTCGATACAAGAAAACGGTCAGCGTTACGCTGGAACCCGCGTTGCTTCAGCAGGCCCGTGATGCCGGAATTAATCTATCGGCAGTGCTCACTCAGGCTCTGAAACAGGAAATCGATGCCACAGGGGCTGAACGCTGGAAGATGGAAAATCGGGCGGCGTTACAGGAACTTAATCGTATCACTGATGAACATGGGCTGTTGTCAGACGAATACAGGACGTTTTAATCATGCAATATGTTGTTTATCGTAATAACGGAAACAGTAAGGCATATCCATTTTTGCTGGATGTTCAGAGCGATATCATTGATGAACTACATACTCGCCTGGTTATCCCGCTTTACCCACTAAAATGGCTGGCAAATCCTCCCGCCAGACGGCTGACCCCGATAATCAATATTGAAAATGATGATTACCTGGTGATGACGCACGAGATGGCCAGCGTTCGTTTATCCCAGATGGGTGATGAAGTCCTGGATGCCCGACCTCACAGGCAAAGCATCAAAAATGCACTGGATTTTATTTTTGACGGATTTTAAAGGCATCGTTACCCCTTTCTACCCACTAATTTTCAGTTTCTGGTTTTTCAATGGCATACTGAGCGTTACGGGTAAATTTTCTCTGACGGCGCGACTTTTTCCTCTTCACGCGGTCTAACACGAAGTGTTTTCGATATTACTGGATTATCCCGGCTATGGGGGTTCTCTTACTAACCGGGATTGTTGATCAGGGGTTCACATGCAGGGCACAAAAATTCTACGTTTGGCGGGTGGTTTGCTGATGGTGGCCGCTGCCGGTTCTGTGCAGGCAGATGCACTCCAGCCTGACCCTGCATGGCAGCAGGGGACGCTGGCGAACGGTTTCCAGTGGCAGGTACTGGCAACCCCTCAGCGGCCGAGCGACCGCATTGAGATTCGGTTGACGATCAATACCGGCTCGCTGACCGAAGCCACGCAGCAGAGCGGCTACAGCCATTTTATTCCGCGCCTGGCGCTGACCCAGAGCGGCAGTCTGCAGGCCATGCAGGCACGTTCTTTATGGCAGCAGGGCATCGATCCCAACCGCCCGCTTCCGCCCGCGATTGTCTCCTATGACTACACGCAATTTAATCTCAGCCTGCCCAATAACCGTAACGATCTGCTGAAAGAAGCCCTGAGCTGGCTGGCAGATACCTCCGGCAGACTGAGCATCACGCAGAAAACCGTCGATTACGCCCTGAGTAGTGAAGATATGATCGCCACCTGGCCTGCCGATACCAAAGAAAGCTGGTGGCGCTATCGCCTGAAAGGCTCGGCTATGCTGGGGCACGATCCGGCGGAGGTGCTGAAACAGCCGGTGGATATCGCCCAGCTGGAGGCGTTTTATCATAAGTGGTATACCCCGGATGCGATGACGCTGATTGTGGTAGGCAATGTCGATCACCGTAGTATTGTTGAACAAATCAACAAGACCTTTGGCACTCTGACCAATAAACGAGAAACGCCCGCGCCGATACCGACGCTGGCGCCTCTGAGCCACGAGCCGGTAAGTATTATGACCGACACGGTACGCCAGGACCGTCTGGCGCTGATGTGGGATAACCCATGGCAACCGATCCGCGAATCCGCCGGGCTGCTGCGCTACTGGCGCGCCGATTTAGCCCGCGAAGCGCTGTTCTGGCACGTCCAGCAGAGCCTGAGTAAAAATAACGTTAAGGATATCGGCCTCGGCTTTGACTGCCGTGTTCTGTTCCTGCGCGCCCAGTGCGCCATCAATATCGACTCCCCCAATGAGAAACTGGGGAACAGCCTGGACGTGGTCGCCCGCGAGCTGGCTCAGGTGCGCGAAAAGGGGCTGTCGGAAGAGGAATTTAAAGCTCTGGTTGAGCAGAAAAACCTGGAGCTGCAGAAGCTGTTCGCGACCTATGCCCGCATGGATACGGACGTGCTGATTGGCCAGCGTATGCGCTCTCTGCAAAACCAGGTGGTGGATATCGCACCGGAGCAGTATCAGAAGCTGCGTGCGGACTTCCTTAACGGCCTGACGCTGCAAATGCTCAATCAGGATCTGCACCAGCAGCTGTCGCAGGAGATGGCGCTGGTACTGCTCCAGCCGAACGGCGAACCGGAATACAACATGAAGGATCTGCAGGCGGCCTGGCTGAAGATTATGGCTCCCGCAACGCCAGCGGCGGATGCACCGGCTCCGGTGGAAGAGAGTGCGGAAGGCGCGGCGGCTGAGGCTCCGGCGGCGCAGTAATCCTGCTTTCAGAACAAAAAAAGGCGGACCGCATTGTGCTGTCCGCCTTTTTTAATGGTACAGAAAATCAGTCCGGCATCGCGTCGCGCGGAATGATAGCGCCACGATACTGAATGACGGTGCTGGCCGTCAGATGACCGCGTTTCGCAGCCGCTTCGGCATCACCGCCGGTCAGTCGCACCGCCAGGTAGCCTGCGCTGAAGGAGTCGCCAGCGGCAGTGGTATCCACCACGCTCTCTTTCGCCAGCTTGATGGCCGGAACGTCAACGACAGGCTGGTCGCCAACGGCCACCAGGCAGGAGTCGGCCCCGCGCTTAATGACCACTTCTTGCACGCCTGCCGCCTGAGTACGGGCAATCACTTCGTCAACCGGCTTCTCGCCCCAGAGCAGATCTTCATCGTCGAGGGTCAGGAAGGCGATATCGGTGCATTCCAGCATCTGCTGATAAACGCGCTGAGTCTCTTCTTTGCTGGCCCACAGGCGCGGACGGTAGTTGTTATCGAAAATAATCTTGCCACCGTTGGCGCGGCATTCGCGCAGCAGGGAGAGCAGTTTTTCGCGGCTGCTGTCGCTGAGGATAGCCAGGCTGATACCGCTCAGGTAGAGGTAGTCAAAGGTCGCCAGCTCTTCGCAAATACCGGCAGCCTGCGGGCTTTCCAGCCAGAATTTGGCCGCCGCCTCGTTACGCCAGTAGTAGAAGGTGCGCTCGCCGGTGCTGTCCGTTTCGATGTAGTACAGGCCAGGCAGACGATTGTCCATCCGCTGAATCAGTCGGGTTCCGACGGCTTCGTTCTGCCAGGCGTCCAGCATCTGCTGGCTAAAGTTATCCGTACCCAGCGCGGTCACGTACTCGACGGCCAGCGCGGCGTTATCAACCTGACGAGCGATATAGACGGAAGTGTTCAGCGTATCGCCACCGAAGCCACGGTTAACTTCCGTACCTTTCTGTGACAGTTCAATCATGCATTCGCCAATTACGGCAATTTTTTTAGACATAGTCGTCAACCTGGATCTGAATCGGGAAATTAGCGCTAGTGTGCGCTGTGGGTTTTTTATGGTCAACTATATTAAAACAACGTTCCATTATTTTTTTGAGCTGGCGCGTGTTCCTCTCATATTATGGCGATCCCGCTTTTTAAATTTGCCCCTGTGCTGGACATAAAGTTCTCACTTTCTGCGCCGATAATCCCAAAACGAGCCATTCGGCTCTTTTTCCCAGTCAACAGGACATCAGAGATGAAGTTAGAGCAGGTAATCCAGCGCCTGAGCATTCCGGAGGCAAGCGCTGACAGCGTTGAAAGCTTGCAGGATAGACGCTACTGGCTGCAGTGTGAGCTTGCTTATACTTATCAGCCGATTTACAAAACCGACGGCCGTCTGATGGCTATCGAGCTGTTGACGGTGGTGACCCATCCGTCCAACCCCGATAAGCGTATCGCGCCGGATCGCTATTTCGCTGAAGTGGCGGTTCGCCACCGTATTGATGTGGTAAAAGAGCAGCTTGCGGTTCTGGATAAGAAGAAAGCGTTCTTTGCGGATAACGCGATTCTGGCTTCGGTCAACGTCGATGGTCCGACGCTGCTGGCGATGCGTGAAGACAAAGCGCTGCTGGCGCTGATTGAGACGATGCCCTGGCTGCGTTTCGAGCTGGTGGAACATATCCGTCTGCCGCAGGACTCCAGCGTTGCCAACCTCTGCGAGTTTGGCCCGCTGTGGCTGGATGATTTTGGTACCGGTATGGCGAACTTCTCTGCACTGAGCGAAGTCCACTACGACTACATTAAGGTAGCACGCGAGCTGTTTATTATGCTGCGTAAAACCCCGGAAGGCCGCAATCTGTTCACGCTCCTGCTGCAGCTGATGAACCACTACTGCCACGGCGTGATCGTTGAAGGGGTCGAAACCCTGGAAGAGTGGCGTGATGTCCAGCACTCCCCGGCCTGGGCCGCGCAGGGCTATTTCCTTTCCCGACCGGTCCCTATCGAGACGCTCGATAACGTGCTTATCCAGATGGCCTGAGCCGTAAACAGGCCCTTTCTGTTGACCTCAACTATAGTCAGGACAGGTGAGGAAAACAGAAAGGAAACAGGGCATGTCAAAAACAAGCAAAGCGATTGCCATTATTTCAGGGACGCTGTTGCTCTTGATTGTACTGGTGATTGTCGTTATCGCGACCTTTGACTGGAACCGTCTCAAACCCACTATCAATCAGAAAGTCTCAACCGAACTTAACCGTCAGTTCGCCATTCGCGGCGATCTCGGCGTCGTCTGGGCGCGCCCGGAGGGCGAAACCGGCTGGCGCAGCTGGGTACCCTGGCCACGTATCCATGCGGAAGACGTGCTGCTGGGTAACCCGCCGGGGATCGACGAAATCACCATGGTGCATCTGCCGCGCGTGGAGGCGACCATTGCTCCGCTGTCGCTGCTGAGCAAGACCGTCTATCTGCCGTGGATCAAGCTGGTGAAGCCTGACGCCCGGCTGATCCGCCGTTCGGAAAAACTCAATAACTGGACCTTTAGTCTCGCAGGCGAACAGGGTAAAACGGCAGAAACCACGCCGTCGGCCTGGTCATTCCGGCTGGATAATATTCTCTTCGATACCGGTCGGATCACCGTGGATGACCGCGTCACCCGCGCAGCGGTGGCGATTGATGTCAATCCGCTGGGCAAGCCGTTGCCGTTCAGCGAAGTCACCGGCAGCGGGGAGAAATCCGCGAAAGTGGGGGACTATGTTTTTGGTCTGAGTGCGAAGGGGCGCTATAACGGGCAGGCTCTGACCGGGACGGGAAAAATCGGCGGGATGCTGGCCCTGCGTAGCGAAGGCACGCCGTTCCCGCTGCAGGCGGATTTCCGCTCCGGCAATACCCGGGTGGCGCTGACGGGAACCCTGAATGACCCGCTGAATATGGGCGGGGCCGATCTGCAGCTGACCTTCTCCGGGGATTCGCTGGGCGAGCTGTACGATCTGACCGGTGTGCTGTTGCCGGATACGCCGCCCTTTAAAACCGACGGTCGGTTGGTTGCCACCTTTAACGAGAAACAGGGCTCCCGTTTTGCCTACCGCAACTTTAACGGGCGTATCGGCGACAGCGATATTCATGGCTCGCTGACCTACACCACCGGTAAACCGCGACCGAAGCTTGAGGGCGACCTGGAGTCCCGACAGCTGCGGCTGGCCGATCTGGGCCCGCTGATCGGCGTCGATTCCGGCAAGGACGCGGAGAAGACGAAGCAGGCCGAGGCGCGCAAAGGTGAGAAAACGGCGCAGCCTGCTGACAAAGTCCTGCCCTATGACCGCTTCGAAACCGACAAGTGGAACGTGATGGATGCCGATGTGCGCTTTAAGGGCCGCCATATCGAGCACGGGAGCACGCTGCCCATCAGCGATCTCTCCACCCATCTGACGCTAAAAAACGGCGATCTGCGGCTGAACCCGCTTAAGTTCGGCCTGGCGGGCGGCAGTATCTCCTCCACCATCCATCTTGAGGGGGACAAAAAGCCGATGCAGGGCAGCGCGGATATCCAGGCGCGTCGCCTCAAGCTGAAAGAGCTGATGCCCAACGTCGAGCTGATGCAGAAAACCCTCGGGGAGATGAACGGCGATGCCAGGATCCGCGGCACCGGTAACTCGGTCGCCGCACTGCTCGGCAGCGGCAACGGTAACCTGAAGCTACTGATGAACGACGGCCTGATTAGCCGCAACCTGATGGAGATCCTCGGGCTGAACGTAGGGAACTATCTGGTCGGCGAGCTGTTTGGCGACGATGAGGTCCAGGTGAACTGTGCGGCGGCCAATCTGGATATCGTGAACGGCGTTGCGCGTCCGCAGATTTTCGCCTTCGATACGGAAAATGCGGTGATTAACGTGACCGGCAACGCGAGCTTTGCCTCGGAGCGGCTGGATTTAACCATCGATCCGGAAAGCAAAGGCATCCGCATTATTACCCTGCGTTCGCCGCTGTACGTACGTGGAACCTTTAAAAACCCCGATGCGGGCGTGAAGGCAGGGCCGCTGCTTGCTCGTGGGGCGGTGGCTGCTGCGCTGGCCACGCTGGTGACGCCTGCGGCTGCGCTGCTGGCGCTGGTATCGCCTTCAGAAGGGGAAGCTAATCAGTGTCGGACGATTTTGTCCCAGATGAAACGGTGAGCAGTGAGCCCTCTCCCGGATGGGAGAGGGCAAAGGCGTTACAGAGACTGGTGCTTCGTTTCGTGGGTCAGCAGCAGTGCTATCAGCGTCAGTGCCGCCATGGCCGCCAGGTAGAAGCCAACGTACATCAGGCCATAGTTAGCCTGCAGCCAGGCCGCGATATACGGTGCCACGGACGCGCCGAGAATCGACGAGACGTTGTAGGAGAAGGATGCGCCGGTATAGCGCACTTCCGTCGGGAACAGCTCCGGCAGCAGCGCACCCATCGGGCCGAAGGTCAGCCCCATCAGGCTCAGGCCAATCAGCAGGTAGGCCATGATCAGCGTCGGATTACCGGAACCCAGCAGCGGCGGGAAGACGAACAGCGCGAATAGAATAATCAGCGAAGTGATCACAATCATGCTCTTGCGGCGGCCAAAACGGTCAGCCAGCAGGCCCGCAATCGGCACCATCACGCCAAAGCCAATGACCGCCATCATCAGCATCCACAGCACTTCATTACGCGGCAGACCCAGGCCGACCGGCTGCGCGGCGGTACTGAAGGTCATGGAGTAAACCGTCATGATGTAGAACAGGGTGTAGGTCGCCAGCATGATAAAGGTACCCAGAATCGTGACGCGAACGTGCTTCGTCAGCAGGGTGCCCATCGGGATTTTTACCTGTTTCTTCGCGGCAGCCACTTTGGCAAATACCGGGGTTTCATGCAGGGAAACGCGCACGTACAGGCCGATCAGAACCAGCACCGCGGAGAAGATAAACGGCACGCGCCAGCCCCAGCTCATAAACTGCTCGTCGGTCAGCAGCCAGGAGAGCAGCAGGAAGGTGCCGTTAGCGAAGAAGAAGCCAATCGGTGCGCCCAGCTGCGGGAAGGAGCCGTACAGCGCACGTTTATTCGCCGGTGCGTTCTCGGTGGCGAGCAGCGCCGCGCCACCCCATTCACCGCCCAGGCCCAGACCCTGACCAAAGCGTGCCAGCGCCAGCAGCAGCGGCGCGAAAATACCGATGGTTTCATAGCCCGGCAGCAGGCCGATAGCGACCGTCGAGATCCCCATCGTCAGCAGCGACGCCACCAGCGTGACTTTACGGCCAACGCGGTCGCCAAAGTGACCAAATACGGCAGAGCCAATCGGGCGTGCGATAAAGGCAATGGCGAAGGTCGCCAGCGACTGTAGCGTCGCTGCCGTCGGGTCGCCCTGCGGGAAGAAGATATGCGGGAAGACAATCACCGCAGCGGTAGCGTAAATATAGAAATCGAAGAACTCAATGGCGGTCCCAATGAGTGAGGCAACGACGACCTTATTGCGCGAGTTAACCGGCGCGGCGTCCTGTTCGTTGTCGAGTGTTGTGGCGGTAGCTTGCATAGTCTTTTCTTATTTTATAGCGAACGAACGACCATATTACGCATAGCAAAAGCGACATTTCAATCTGTAACCGGGCGGCGGATTGGGCGAAAAACAGGCAAAAAGGGGATAATGTTCAGGCAGGCGAATTCGCTTCTATGAAATGCTTCACAGAATTTGAAACTCAGCAGATAAAACCAGGTTTTGGTTAAATAAAAGTTACAACCTGGATTTATCTGCTGAAATGCCTCGCTGGGCTGAAATTTTGCTTTTTTATTCAACCTGGTTATCGATTCGACGGCCCGCCCGTCCCGGCATCTGCGGGTCATCTTTGTATTCGGCGGTGGCGATCCAGGCCGCGCAGAACAGGGTCAGGCGGGCGAAGAAGTAGAAGAAGGCCATCAGGCCAAGCACCGAACCAAAGGCGGCCCCGGACGGTGATTTCACCAGCGCGGGCAGAGTCCAGGTCATGATGATTTTAATCACCTCAAAGCCAATGGCGGCGATAAAAGTGCCGCGGATCAGCGCCTTTCTGCGCGGGCGATGGCGCGGCAGACGCCAGAAAATCCAGAAGAAGAGCAGATAGTTGGCGAAGATGGAAATGGCGAGACCGATAACGCGCCAGGCCGGTTTCAGCCACTCGATATTGTCGAGATAGAGCAGGGAGATAATCAGCTGCTGTGCGGCACCGGAAATCGAGGTGATCGACAGCGTAACGATAAGCGCGAACAATAATCCAATCAGCGAGATAAAGTCGCGGAAGTATTTCACCCAGATTTTCTCTTCATCCTGAGCGGTGCGCTCCCAGACATCGCGGGACTGGGCACGGATCGCCTCGCGCAGGTTACCCATCCAGTTAATGCCGGAATAGAGGGCTATCAGCAGCCCGACCAGCCCGACGGTGGTGCGCTGCTGGACGGCCGTGCTAATCGTACTTTTTAGGGTCATCGCCAGCGTCGGATCGCTGACGTTAGCCAGGATTTTATCGAAGATATCCTGCAGCAGGGTCGGGTGCGAGGCGAGGACAAAACCGGCGGCCGCAAACGAAACCATCAGAATCGGGATCATCGACAGGAAAGAGAAGTAGGTGATAGCCGCCCCGAACTGATTACCGAGCCGGTCATTAAAGCGCTCGGCTGCCCGCAGCAGGTGCGCAATCACCGGGTTTCGCTGGATTTTTTGCGCGGTATCGGTGACGGTTTCCAGGGCTTTACTGGCCTTGCCTTTCTCGTTTTCTTGCTTCATGCGTGATTGCTTCCTTACTGATTTTGACCTGATATAACGCAAATTATAGACCCAGGTTAATCAACATAGTCTTTTACTACCCCGCTCAGCCACTCCATAAACAGATGGACGCGGCGGGAAAGGTTGCGGCGATGGGGATAGAGCAGCGAGACGGGCATGGACTCTGCGCGGTACTGCGGCAGGACTTCGACCAGCTTCCCGCTGCGCAATGCCTCCCGGACGCCGGTGCGCGGAGCCTGAATAATCCCCAGCCCGGCCAGACAGGCCGCGTGATAGGTTTCAGTGCTGTTCACCGTCAGCATGCCGCCGGTTTTAATCCAGCGGGTGGCGTTATCACTGAAGACTTCGAAACCCGACGGACGGCTGCCGAGATTCACCGCATAGTGGATCACCGCGTGATCCGCGAGATCGTCCAGCGTTTCCGGATAGCCAAACCGCGACAGATAGTCGGGGCTGGCGCAGTTGATGATCGACAGCTTGCCGATCTGGCGGGCAATCAGCCCTGAATCCTTCAGCGTGCCGACGCGCACGACGCAGTCAAAACCTTCGCGGACCACGTCCACCAGCCTGTCGCTGCTGCTGAGCTCCAGTTCGATACCGGGATACTGCTGCAAAAACGTCGGCAGCCGGGGGATAAGTAGATTTCTCGCCATCGTCACCGGCATATCGACCCGCAGTCGGCCGCTGATGCTGCTGGAGTCCTGCTGAAAGAGTCCATCCAGCTCATCCAGATTACTGAGCAGATCTTTGGCCCGCTCGAAATAGACCATGCCGTCCTGGGTAAGCTGGACGCGTCGGGTTGTGCGGTGCAGCAGGCGGGTGCCGAGATGATTTTCCAGCGCCTGGATCTGGCGGGATACGCTACCTTTAGGCAGGCCGAGTGAGTCGGCGGCGCGGGAAAAACTCTCCACTTCCGCGACGCGGATAAACAGCTGCATTGCGTGAATTTTATCCATACTTTTGCACCGTTGTTGCTGTAGATGAAACAGTGAAGCTTATTTTAGCGCCTTTATTGATAGTAGTGCATCCAATAAGCTGGTTTTCGTTCTTCATATCATCCGAGACGAGGTTTCTTATGACACAATCCATCGCATTAGTGACCGGCGGCAGCCGTGGCCTGGGGAAAAACGCAGCGCTGAAGCTGGCGCAGAAGGGAATCGGAATTATTCTGACGTACCGAAATAACCAGCAGGATGCGCTCGATGTCGTCCGTGAAATTGAGAGTTATGGCGTGAAAGCGGCGACATTAGCGTTAAACGTCGGTGATAGTTCCAGCTTTGAGGCATTTGCCAGCGATGTGCAAAAACAGCTCCAGCAGGTCTGGCAGCGTGAGAGCTTTGATTATTTAATCAACAACGCCGGAATCGGGATAAATGTGCCTTTTGCACAGACCTCGGAAGCCCAGTTTGATGAGCTGATGAACATCCATTTAAAAGGGCCGTTCTTCCTTACGCAGCGTCTGCTGCCGCTGCTGAAAGATGGCGGGCGCATTCTCAATGTGTCCAGCGGGCTGGCGCGTTTTGCGCTGCCGGGCTACGCGGCCTATGCGGCGATGAAGGGCGGAATGGAAGTGCTGACTCGCTATCAGGCGAAAGAGCTGGGCGCGCGCGGTATTGCCGTGAACATCATTGCGCCAGGCGCGATTGAAACCGACTTTGGCGGCGGACAGGTACGAGATAATGCGCAGATGAACCAGTTTGTGGCATCGCAAACCGCGCTGGGCCGCGTTGGCCTGCCGGACGATATCGGCAATGCGATTGCCGCACTGCTGAGCGATGAGCTGGGCTGGATGACCGCGCAGCGGGTTGAAATCTCCGGCGGCATGTTTTTATAACCGGAAGTTATATTTGAGAACAATATTAAAGCAGGCCAGGCGCCTGCTTTGCTTATTTAACTTAAGTCACTTTAATAAATATTAAATATATTCATCTTTTAGCAGGCCAAAAATCCAGTCACTGTGCCATTTTCCGTCCAGGAAATAGTTCTGCCGCAGTTCACCCTCCTGAATAAATCCCGTTTTTTCCAGTAAACGTCGGGACGCGACATTCCCTGCCGTAACCGTGGCAGTCAGGCGGCGAATACCGCCCTCCCGAAAGGCGTAGTCGCACAGTGCGCGCAGGGATTCATAGCCGTAGCCCTGACCTTGTGCGGCCGGGGAAAAGAGAAAGCCGACCTCGGCACTGTCGGTGTCGCGGTGAATATAGCCCGTCACGCCCAGTGGCTCGCCGGTTTCACGGGCGCGAACCACCAGACAGAGCCAGTGTTCGCTGCCCGGCGACCATGCCGGTAGTCTTGAGTTGAATCCCTCGGCAATGGCACTTTCCGGCCTTTTATCAGAGACATAGCGCATCACGTCCGGGTGCTGCTGTAGCATCAGGTAAAAAGGCCAGTCTTCCTGTTGAAGCGGCGCGCAGCTCAGTCGTTCAGTTTTAAATAGGGGCACCGGGTTGCTCTCATTATATTTTGTGATGATTTAGGGGCGATCACTTTTATTCATCATAATCTGTTATATGTTTGGGCTGCACAAAATAAAAAATAGCGGGCCGTATCCGCAATCTGCCAGACAAAAATTGCCGTATTGTAAGGATCATGATGACGAATACTCCTTCGCCGCAGGCGCGCGCGCAATTTGAGCGTTGCCTGGCGATTATCCGCCAGGCTTCGGTTGAGATCTTGCTTCTGCTAAAGATTTACGTGGCGGAAGGCAAAGATCCGCGCTGGTTTCTGGAGCAGCTCGATCAGGCCCGTATGAACCTGGGCGGCTGGGGTGCGGTGGCAAAACGCCTGAACCTCGATGACGCCTCTCTCAGCCAGTTTACCCTCCAGCTTCGTCATCTCCAGCAGTATGTCCCCCAGTACGACGGCGGCCAGGACGTCAGTGACAACCAGCGTATTGCCGCCCTGCGCTTTGTCGGTTCGCTGGAGAACTTACGCCAGCGTCAGCCACAGCTCACCTACAGCACCGATTTTAACGAAGAAGACGAAGCTCAGCAGCAGCTGCTGGCCATGCAACAGCTGCGGGCGCTGGAAATGACGCTCAATGATATGGTGGAGCGGGCCTGGCCAGACAGGCAGAAACTGAACACCCACCTCAAGGTGCAGTTCGGCGTTGACCGGGTGCGCAACTGGCTGAAACGGGGCAACCGCGACGATATCCTGAGCGGGATGCTGTTTAGCGAGAAGGCGCTGCTGATTTCCGATAAAAAAGAGTACTCCAGCCACTACTCGAATCTGTTTAGTGATGCCTCGGCGCTGACGCTGTTCGTCGATCCGCGCAAAACGCTGCAAACATTCCTCGATGATTGCCGACAGATCCGTAACAGGGTTCTGGCCGATGAGTCGCTAACCGGCACGCAGCTGATGCTCCTGGATAGCTATACGACTCAAATCACCGGCCCGATCCAGCGTGCCTTCGACCGGGGCCGGACGAAGGTAAATCCGGCCAGCTTTATGTCGGTGGACGCCGGTGAGCTGGAAAAATTCTGGGTCAACGCACGTAAAAAAGATAAAGAAGCGGGCGGCGATGTGGCGAACGTGCGCGATGCGATGGAACGTCCGGTACACAAGGTCAAACGCAGCCCGGAAGACCGGGATCAGTTTATCGCGAATATCCTGTGGGGCGCGGTGGGGGCGATGGCGCTGTTAATGGCGATTGGCGGGGTGTGGATGGTGATGTCCGATCCCGCTACGCCGCGGTCAAATGCTTACGCAATGTCCGCAGACAGCGAAGAGAATATTAACCGCAGCGGCCAGCTGCCGCGCGATAAGCTGGCGAAAATGGGTATTCGCTGGGATGTCTACAATATGCGCTCGGCCATCGATCGTAACGACACCGACGTGGTGCTGCTGTTCCTGCAGGGAGGAATGAACTGGAAACTCTCCTGGACGGAGCAGGCCCAGGCGGTCGGTTACGACGACGTGCTCTCTCTGCTGCTGCGCTACCGGATTCAGATGGACGAAGAGAAACCGTGCCGACGCTTTATCAACACGGTGACCCATGAAATGGCCAATGGGCGTAACCTGACCTCAATGCGCAAAAATTACCTGCGCTCCTTCTGTACCCGTCCGGCGGTGGTTGAGCGCCAGCGCTATGAAACCGAGCAGGCGCGCCTGCGGGCGCAGGCGTCACCGGATGCCCAGAGCCAGAAGTGGCTGGATATTCAGGAAGCGGTCTACGACGTGATCCGCTGATCTGCCGGGGAGCTAAGGCTCCCCGTATAAGCCAATCAGGCGGCGCACCACCCCGTTGGTCCAGCCAAAGCCGTCCTGCAGAGGATACTCACCGCCGCCTCCTTTGCGCGGCGTACCGCCGGCAATATGGTACTTTTCCACCAGCTTATGGTGCCGCTGATACACGTGGTTGACGGTCTGTAGCCAGCTGCGCGCGATCTCATCGCCCAGCGCATCGTGGCCGTAACGTTTAAAGCCCTGGATCGCCATCCACTGTAGCGGGGCCCAGCCGTTGGGATTATCCCACTGCTCACCGGTTTCATATTCGGTAGCGAGGATCCCGCCCGGCGTCAGCAGGCGCGTGCGAACGGCGTCGGCCAGCCGGTCCGCCTGCTCGTGGGTGGCCATGTCGACATACAGCGGCACAATGCTGGCGGCGGAAAACAGCGCCTGCTGTTCACGACGCCAGTCATAGTCGCGGAAGCAGCCGTTCTCCTCGTCCCACAGGTAGCGGGTCAGCGCCTCGCGCCGGTCGCGTGCCTTCTGGCGAAAGGCGGTTTCCATTTCCCGCTCGTTTTTCAGCCCGGCAATATTGGCGATGGTGCTCTCCAGCTTGTAGAGAAACGCATTGAGATCGACCGGGATAAACTGGGTCGTGCGAATGCTGGCCAGCCGGCTCGGGTCACGCAGCCAGCGGGAAGAGTAATCCCAGCCGGACTCTGCCCCGGCACGCAGGTCCCGGTAGACTTCGCCGGGCGGGCGACCGGAGTGTTTGGCGGTTTCCACGTCTTCCAGCCAGGACTCATCCCTCGGCGTGTCGCGGTCGTCCCAGTAGCGGTTAAGCAGTGCGCCGTCGGGCATACGCACCACGCGCCGCCAGGCCTGGTTCAGCACCAGCGACTCCGAACCCTCCATCCAGAACTGGTACTCCATCATCAGATGTTCGAGGTAGCGTCGCGCCCCGCGTACGCCGTCCTCTTCGAACAATTCCACCATCAGGGCGAAAACCGGCGGCTGGGAGCGGCTCAGGTAGTAGGTGCGATTGCCGTTGGGAATATGGCCGTAGCGCTCAATCATCCAGGCAAAGTTATCCGCCATGCAGCGCAGCAGATCCCCGCGGCCACTCTCCGCGAGGCCGAGCATGGTGTAGTAGGAATCCCAGTAGTAGGTTTCGCTAAAACGTCCGCCGGGGACAATATAGGACTGAGGCAGCGCCAGCAGCGACGACCAGGGGATATGATCCTGCGGCGTGCGGGTTAACACCGGCCACAGATTGTCGATATGCTCTTTCAGCGAGTTTTCCGGGTCGGAAACGTAGGCGCTGTCGAGGTTATCGGGCAGCCAGAAATGGTCTTCGACAAACTGGCGAAGATCAAACCCGGGCCGACGTTTCACCCGGCGATAGCGGATCAGAATATCGAGCGGGTCCATTTTCGGCGCGCAGTCGGGAAAGGTTTTGCTATCGCTAAAGATGCGGGTCGACTGCACGTGTTCAAACAGTTCCAGATAGCGATCGGCAGGGGTGAGCGCATCGGAGGCGGGCAGCCCCTCGATCATCTCCGGTTCCGGTTCGACGTCGGTCATGTCATCCAGTTTTAGCTCGCACGGGTCTGTCTCGTAGCACAGCTCCACGTCGAGCGGGAATACGTCGGACTCAGGGTTGCGTATTTTCTGGTTGAGCATAGTAATAAGAACCTCCTGCTTGCGTCAGTATCAGGTGCGGAGCGTGCTCCGACTCTCTATTAAGCGTAGACACTCGCTTCGGTCAGCGAAATCAGAATTGTGCGAGAGATCACGATTTCAGCCCGGGTGACGTCAGCAGCGTTTTGCTAAGCGACTCTTTTTTAACTGTAAATGATAAGCGTGTTATTGGCAGAGACTGGCGGGTGGATTTTGCAACGAATTATGAATGTCGCCTGGCCCGTTCAGGGTGACGGGTGAGGAGAGAAAAGAGTGTATTTTGTCGACGATTGAACATAGTATTTCATCGACTGAATATCGTTTACTCAATAATATTTAAGGGGTTTTTGTGAAAGGAATCATGTTCAAAGCACTGCTGATAAGCCTGACCCTGGCGTCACCGGCCGCGTTCTCTGCGGAGTCACAAAAAGACATTATCATCTACACGGCAAATAATGACGCGTTCCCTTTACATCAACGCTGCGTCACGGGCGTTAATCTGCGAGAAGACGCGGTCGCGTGGCGATTTTTTCCGACAGTCTCTCTTTTCCTGAGTATCAAGAAGAGCCCTGACTGTTCTGACGCACTCGACCATTTCTTTAGCCGAAATGTCGGGTCTGATGTCACCGCCACCTTTAATTCTGACGCGTTTTTAAAAACGAAAATCGTGTCCGCGTTAAGAACAGGCAATGGATACTCGCAGGTGGTATCCGATAAAGCCCTGGCCACTCAGATCCTCGCCAGCTACACGCGCCAATAAAATAAACCCCACGACGCTGCGTGGGGTTTAGATCGTTCCGAGGGCCGTGCTTAGCGCATGGTCACAAACTCTTCTGCCGCCGTCGGGTGGATCGCCACCGTATTGTCGAAGTCTTTCTTGGTCGCGCCCATTTTCAGCGCCACCGCAAAGCCCTGCAGCATTTCATCCATACCAAAGCCGATACCGTGGATGCCGACGATTTTCTCTTCCGGTCCGACGCAGACCAGCTTCATGCGGCACGGCTGACGATGGGACGTCACGGCCGTGTACATCGCCGTAAAGGACGACTTGTACACTTTGACCTGGTCGTCACCGTACTGTTCGCGCGCCTGCGGCTCGCTCAGGCCGACGGTACCGATTGGCGGATGGCTGAAGACCACCGTCGGGATATTGCTGTAGTCCAGATGCTCGTCCGGCTTGTTGTTAAACAGGCGCTCGGAGAGGCGACGGCCAGCGGCAACGGCAACCGGGGTCAGTTCAACGGCACCGGTATTGTCGCCCACCGCGTAAATACCCTCAACGCTGGTGTTCTGGAACTTATCGACGACGATATGACCTTTTTCATTGGTTTTCACGCCGGTTACCGCCAGGTTGAAGCTGTCGGTGGCCGGTTCACGACCAATTGCCCAGATCAGGCAGTCAACGATTTCGCTGCGGCCATCTTCCAGGGTCAGCGTCAGGCTGCCGTCGGCATTTTTCTCTACCGATTTCGGGATCGCCTGTGTGTGCAGTGCCGGGCCTTCCGCCGCCATCACTTCGACCAGGGTTTCGCTCAGCAGCGGATCGAAGCTGCGCAGCGGGCTGTGTTTACGCACGTACAGGTGCGTTTTCGCGCCGAGGCCGTTAATCACGCCCGCCAGCTCAACGGCGATATAGCCTGCGCCGACAACCGCCACGCGCTCCGGCAGCGCTGGCAGCTCGAAGAAGCCGTCGGAGTCGATGCCGTACTCCGCGCCCGGAATATCCGGATGGGAAGGGCGGCCGCCCGTGGCGATCAGGATATGGTCGGCCGTCAGGGTTTCGCCGTTAACCTCAATGGTTTTCGCATCGACAAAGCGGGCGAAGCCCCGGATTACATCGACGTTATTTTTGCCCAGCACGTTATCGTACGAGGTATGGATGCGGTCGATATAGGCGGTGCGGCTGGCAACCAGCTTGCTCCAGTTAAAGCTGTCGATGGTGGCGTCGAAGCCGTAGTCCGGGCCGTACATCGTGATGGCTTCGCGGATCTGCGCCGCATGCCACATCACTTTCTTCGGCACGCAACCGACGTTCACACAGGTGCCGCCGAGCGCTTTGGCTTCAATCAGCGCGCATTTCTGGCCGTACATAGCGGCACGGTTGATGGAGGCGATACCGCCGCTGCCGCCGCCGATGGCGATGTAGTCATAGTGCTTAGTCATTCCAGTCATCTCTTATTATGAGTTGCGGTGATTGTAGCCCGAAGCGTCATAGACGCCACCTATGGCTGCGATTACTCCGGTACGATCCAGCTAACGGTCGCATGGCCGGTCCCCGTCGGAACCAGTTTACGGTGCAGCCACGGCAGCACGGTGTTCATCTGCTGTTCCAGCTTCCACGGCGGGTTAATCACAATCATGCCGGAAGCGGTCATTCCGCGCTGGTCGCTGTCCGGGCGTACCGCCAGCTCGATTTGCAGAATACGGCGGATGCCTGTGGCTTCCAGGTCTTTGATCATACGTTTGATTTGCGCGCGCATGACCACCGGATACCACAGTGCGTAGGTGCCGGTGGCGAAGCGCTTATAGCCCTCGTTGATGCCGGTAACCACCGCCTGATAATCGGTTTTGACTTCGTACGGCGGGTCGATCAGCACCAGCCCACGGCGGGAAACCGGCGGGAGTTTGGCTTTCAGCTGCTGGTAACCGTCGGCGCGCTCAACGCGGGTGCGGCTGTCTTTCTGGAATTCAGAACGCAGCAGCGGGAAGTCGCTGGGGTGCAGCTCGGTCAGCTGCAGGCTGTCCTGCTCGCGCAGCAACTGGCGTGCAATCAGCGGGGAACCCGGGTAGTAACGAAGCTGACCGCTACGATTGAAGTGAGACACTACGCTCATATAGGGCTCCAGCTCGGCAGGCAGGTCGTCCTGCTGCCAGATGCGGGCAATCCCTTCCAGATATTCACCGGTACGTTCGGCGTGTTCGCCGCTCAGCTGATAGCGACCTGCACCCGCGTGGGTATCCAGATAAAGGAAAGGTTTCTCTTTCTCTTTAAGGGACTCAATGATCAGACTCTGAACGGTGTGTTTAAGCACGTCGGCATGGTTGCCGGCGTGGAAGCTGTGACGATAACTAAGCATGGGAAAATGTTCCGGAAAGCCTGATAAAAAAAGGGTTGCCTACAGTATACCGAAAAGTCGCGCCCGCCGCGAAAGCGCAGCGTCCGGCATTGAAATTATCTACACTAAACCCCATGCTAGACAAAACAAGTAAGGCGCCGGAGATTGCGCTTAATGACACTTATTCAACAGGACAGCGCTAATGACCAATCCATTACTGACACCCTTCGAATTACCCCCGTTTTCTAAAATCTTGCCTGAACATGTGGTGCCTGCGGTCACAAAAGCGCTGAATGATTGCCGTGAAAACGTCGAGCGCGTTGTGGCCCAGGGTGCGCCTTACAGCTGGGAAAACCTGTGCCAGCCGCTGGCGGAAGTGGACGATGTGCTGGGGCGTCTTTTCTCGCCGGTCAGCCATCTTAACTCGGTGAAAAACAGTCCTGAGCTGCGCGAAGCCTACGAGCAAACGCTCCCGCTGCTTTCCGAGTACAGCACCTGGGTCGGTCAGCATGAAGGCCTGTATCAGGCGTACCGCAATCTGCGCGACGGCGAGCACTATGCGGCGCTGAGCGTGGCGCAGAAAAAATCCGTCGATAACGCCCTGCGCGATTTCGAACTGTCCGGGATTGGTCTGGCAAAAGAGAAACAGAAACGCTACGGCGAAATTGCCGCACGTCTCTCCGAGCTTGGCAACAGCTACAGCAATAACGTGCTCGACGCCACCATGGGCTGGACGAAGCTGGTCAGTGACGAGAGCGAACTGTCCGGTATGCCGGAAAGCGCCCTGGCGGCGGCGAAAGCCCAGGCCGAAGCTAAAGAGCAGCAGGGCTGGCTGCTGACCCTCGATATCCCGAGCTATCTGCCGGTGATGACCTACTGTGATAACGCGGCCCTGCGCGAAGAGATGTATCGCGCCTACGGCACCCGCGCCTCCGATCAGGGGCCGAACGCGGGCAAATGGGATAACAGCCCGGTGATGGCGGAAATCCTCGCCCTGCGCCACGAGCTGGCGGAGCTGCTGGGCTTTGACAGCTATGCCCATAAGTCTCTGGCTACCAAAATGGCGGAAAACCCGCAGCAGGTGCTGGATTTCTTAACCGACCTGGCGAAACGCGCCCGTCCGCAGGGTGAAAAAGAGCTCGCCCAGCTGCGCGCCTTTGCCAAAGCCGAGTTCGGCGTTGAGGATCTGCAGCCCTGGGATATCGCGTACTACAGCGAAAAACAGAAACAGCATCTGTACAGCATCAGCGACGAGCAGCTGCGCCCGTACTTCCCGGAAAACAAAGCGGTTAACGGCCTGTTCGAAGTGGTTAAGCGCATCTACGGCATCACCGCCAAAGAGCGTACCGATATCGACGTCTGGCACCAGGATGTGCGCTTCTTCGAGCTGTACGATGACAGCAATACCCTGCGCGGCAGCTTCTACCTTGACCTTTACGCCCGTGAACACAAACGCGGCGGGGCCTGGATGGATGACTGCGTCGGTCAGCTGCGTAAAGCCGACGGTTCGCTGCAGAAGCCGGTTGCCTATCTGACCTGTAACTTTAACCGTCCGGTCAGCGGCAAGCCTGCGCTCTTTACCCACGATGAAGTGATCACCCTGTTCCACGAGTTCGGCCACGGTCTGCACCATATGCTGACCCGTATCGACACCGCGGGCGTTGCCGGTATTAACGGCGTGCCGTGGGATGCGGTCGAACTGCCGAGCCAGTTTATGGAAAACTGGTGCTGGGAGCCGGAGGCGCTGGCGTTTATCTCCGGCCACTATGAAACCGGAGAACCGCTGCCTCAGGCTTTGCTTGAGAAAATGCTGGCGGCGAAAAACTACCAGGCGGCGATGTTTATCCTGCGCCAGCTGGAGTTCGGCCTGTTCGACTTCCGTCTGCACGCGGAATTTAACCCGCAGCAGGGCGCGAAAATCCTCGAAACCCTGGCCGAGATCAAGCAGCAGGTTGCCGTGATCCCGGGTCCGAAATGGGGCCGCTTCCCGCATGCGTTCAGCCATATCTTTGCCGGTGGCTATGCGGCCGGTTACTACAGCTATCTGTGGGCGGACGTGCTGGCGGCGGATGCGTATTCGCGCTTTGAAGACGAAGGAATTTTCAACCGCGAAACCGGTCAGTCGTTCCTCGACAATATCCTGACCCGCGGCGGCTCTGAAGAGCCGATGGAGCTGTTCCGTCGCTTCCGTGGCCGTGAACCGCAGCTGGATGCGATGCTGGCGCACTACGGTATCGAAGGCTGAAGCACGGGTGAAAATCTGTTTACTTGATGAAACGGGCGCCGGAGACGGCGCCTTATCTGTTCTGGCGACCCGCTGGGGGCTTGAACACGATGCCGACAATCCGATGGCGCTGGTGCTGACGCCGGAACATCTGGAGCTACGCAAGCGCGACGAGCTGAAGCTCGGCGGGATCTTTGTCGATTTCGTCGGGGGCGCAATGGCCCACCGGCGTAAATTCGGCGGGGGTCGCGGCGAGGCGGTGGCGAAAGCGGTTGGGGTCAAGGGCAGCTATCTGCCGGACGTTGTGGATGCCACGGCCGGTCTGGGACGCGATGCCTTTGTGCTGGCCGCCGTGGGCTGCCGGGTGCGGATGCTGGAGCGTAATCCGGTGGTGGCCGCTCTGCTCGACGACGGTCTGGCCCGCGGCTATGCCGATGCGGAAATCGGCCCCTGGTTACAGGAACGTTTGCTGCTGATCCACGCGTCCAGCCTGACGGCGCTGGAGGATATTCGCCCGCGCCCGCAGGTGGTCTATCTCGACCCGATGTTCCCGCACAAGCAGAAGAGCGCGCTGGTGAAAAAGGAGATGCGGGTGTTTCAGTCTCTGGTGGGACCGGATCTGGACGCCGACGGCCTGTTGGCGCCGGCGATGAGGCTGGCGACAAAACGGGTGGTGGTAAAACGCCCCGACTACGCGCCGCCGCTGGCGGAGGTCGCGACCACCAATGCCGTGGTCACCAAAGGGCATCGATTTGATATTTATCCGGGAACGCCAGATGCGTAATGCTTCATCCTCTCCCGCCGGGAGAGGATGAAGGCGCACGGGCATTACTCTTCGTCTTCGTCGCGCAGCGGAACAATCAGCATATCGACGTGGACGGTATTGATAAGCTGACGGGCGGAGGACATCAGTTTGCTCCAGAAGTCCTGGTGATGACCGCAGACCACCAGGTCCATATCGTATTTCTTGATCGCATCAACCAGCACCTGACCCAGATCGCCGCTGCCGCTCAGGGTTTCGGTGATCGGATAACCTGCGTTCGTCGACAGCTCGCTCAGGGCATGATGCGTCTCTTCCGAGATGCGTTTTTGCATATCACCCAGATTGACGTCGATCAGACCGGTATAGAGGTCGGAGTAATTCACATCGACATGAATCAGAGAGACTTTCGCGTTATACGGGCGCGCCATCGATACCGCTTTATCTACCAGTACTTTACTTTCCGGTGAAAGATCGACGGCGATAAGTATGTGTTTGTAAGCCATGGTGTTACTCCTTCCATAAGTTGTCGATGACCCGTGGATCCAATGATGGGTCCTGTTTTGAGGCGTATAAAATCCTCATAACAATCTAATTGTAGAAGACATTTCTACCTTATAGCGACCTGAAACCTGCGTCAATGCGTCCCGTTGTCAGATAAGTGAAACAAATATTTCTGTTTGAGGCATTGATAAGGCTTAACGTTGTGGTAAAAAAATTTACGGATCTCCTACACTATTTAATGTGCCGCTCGGATAAATAAATGTGATCCAGCTCGGCTTCCATCAACACGCTTTTTCTCATTTGTCCTGTTTTCGGGGAGCGGTAACCCTGGGGTCTTCTCCGTGGGTATGTCGCCGGGGAGGGGTTATGATCAGCACCATCGCGCTGTTTTGGGCTTTATGTATCGTGTGTGTGGTTAACATGGTGCGCTACTTTTCATCGTTACGCGCGCTGTTAGTGGTACTTCGGGGTTGCGATCCTTTGCTCTATCAATATGTCGATGGCGGCGGGTTTTTCACGTCCCACGGACAGCCGGGCAAGCAGGTGCGCCTGGTCTGGTATATCTACGCCCAGCGCTATCTGGATCATCATGATGACGAGTTCATTCGCCGCTGCGATCGCGTGCGTCGGCTCTTTGTGTTGACCAGCGCCCTTTGTGGACTGGTGGTGATTAGCCTGATAGCGCTGATGCTCTGGCACTGAGCGGGAATAAAAAAAGCGGGTCAGTTTCCTGACCCGCTTTTTTCTGCGCCGAAGACTTAGATAATCTTCAGCGACAGCCAGTACAGCCCGCCGGACATAATAATCGAGGCCGGGAGGGTAAAGACCCAGGCCATCAGAATATTGGTCACGGTTTTGCGCTGCAGGCCACCGCCGTCCACGATCATTGTCCCCGCCACGGAGGAGGAGAGCACGTGGGTGGTGGAGACCGGCATCCCGGTGTAGCTGGCCAGCCCGATAGACACCGCAGCGGTCATCTGTGCGGACATCCCCTGAGCGTAGGTCATGCCTTTCTTACCGATTTTTTCACCGATGGTGGTGGCGACACGACGCCAGCCAATCATGGTGCCGATACCCAGCGCCAGCGCGACGGCCATAATGATCCAGACAGGCGCGTACTCAATGGTATTCAGCATATCGGTTTTCAGCTTTTTCAGCAGACGCTTATCGTCGGCGCTAACGTCCGGCAACTTCGCCACGCTATCTGTGGTATCAGAGATACACAGCATAATGCGACGCAGCTGACCGCGCTGCTCAACGGTGATCTGCTCATAGCTTTCGATACCGGTCAGCATCGCTTTCGCACGGTCCAGGGCGGCAATCGCGCGTCCCGCGTGGCAGTGGAATTCGTTCGGGGTGGTGGCGACCTCTTCCGGGGTCGGGATCAGCGGATCCACGCCGGTCGCTTTCAGCAGGAGTTCAGGACGCTGCTGGAAGAAGGTTTCCACGTTATTGACCGCATCGCGGGTACGCGTAATGTCGTAGCCGGAAGCGTTCATATTGACCACAAAGCCCGCCGGTGCCACGCCAATCAGAACCAGCATAATCAGGCCGATACCTTTCTGGCCGTCATTCGCGCCGTGAGAGAAAGCCACGCCGATCGCTGAGATGATCAGGGCGATACGGGTCCAGAACGGCGGCTTTTTCTTGCCGTCTTTCTTTTCACGCTCGGCCGGAGTGAGGTGAATACGTGAACGTTTTTTGGTACCGCTCCAGTAGCGACGCAGGATAAACACCAGGCCACCGGCGAACACCAGACCGACAATCGGGGAGACGATCAGCGAGCCGAAAATGTTGATCACTTTCGGGATATTCAGCGCATCCACCACCGACGTGCCGTTCATCAGGGCGTTGGTTAAACCAATCCCGATAATCGCGCCAATCAGGGTGTGAGAACTGGAGGCCGGCAGACCAAAATACCAGGTGCCGAGGTTCCAGATAATCGCGGCCAGCAGCATGGAGAAGACCATCGCCAGACCGTGAGATGAGCTGACATTGAGCAGCAGATCCGTTGGTAGCATATGCACAATGGCATAGGCTACGCTCAGACCGCCGAGCAATACGCCAAGGAAGTTAAAGACCGCAGCCATGACGACCGCAACCTGTGAGCGCATCGCGCGGGTGTAGATAACTGTGGCTACTGCATTTGCCGTATCATGGAAACCGTTGATGGCTTCGTAGAACAGAACAAATCCCAGAGCAAGCAATAATAAAAGGCCGGTATGCAAATCCAGGCCAGCAAATATATGTAGCATTGACGTTACGCCATTTTGAGGACATGAACGCGGCGCATTATCGGGGAGTTTGGCGGCGCGGGCAAAGTGAAATGTGGTTTTTTTTGATATTTCTTAGGGACTGTCATCCGGCTGTAAAGAATTACTGCATATATTTCAAGGTTATGTCTTTGTCCGGGCGTTATTGCACTGGTATGGCCTTTGCGGAAACTTTACAATTCGCGACGAATTTTTCGTGAGGATAAGCGTGTGGAAAGGTTTGATGCCATTGTAATTGGGGCCGGAGCGGCAGGAATGTTCTGTGCGGCGCAGGCCGGTCAGGCGGGATGCAGCGTGCTGCTGCTGGATAATGGCAAAAAACCGGGCCGCAAGATCCTGATGTCCGGCGGCGGTCGCTGCAACTTCACCAATCTCTACGCTGAACCGGCGGCCTACCTCAGCAACAATCCGCATTTCTGTAAGTCGGCGCTGGCGCGCTACACCCAGTGGGATTTTATCGATCTGGTCGGCAAACACGGCATCGCCTGGCATGAGAAGACCCTCGGCCAGCTGTTTTGTGACGATTCGGCGCAGCAAATTGTCGATATGCTGGTGGCGGAGTGCGAGAAAGGCGGCGTCACGATACGTCTGCGCAGCGAAGTGCTCAGCGTGACCCGTGATGACGAAGGCTATCTGCTGACGCTAAACGGTGCGACCGTTCGTACGCCTAAGCTGGTTATTGCCAGCGGCGGCCTGTCGATGCCGGGTCTGGGCGCTTCCCCCTTCGGCTACAAAATCGCCGAGCAGTTTGGCCTGACGGTCCTGCCAACTCGCGCCGGGCTGGTGCCTTTTACCCTGCATAAACCCCTGCTTGAGCAGCTCCAGGTGCTTTCCGGCGTCTCCGTCCCGTCGGTAATTACCGCCGAAGACGGAACGGTATTCCGCGAAAGCCTGCTGTTTACCCATCGGGGCCTCTCCGGTCCTGCGGTGCTGCAGATCTCCAGCTTCTGGCAGGCCGGTGAATTCGTCACCATCAACCTGCTTCCGGAGTGCAGTCTGGCAAGCTGGCTCGACGAGCAGCGCGCATCCCATCCCAATCAAAGCCTGAAAAACACCCTGGCAATGCAGCTTCCGAAACGGCTGGTGGAATGCTTACAGCTGCTGGGGCAAATCCCGGACGTCACCCTTAAGCAACTGAATAGCCGTGACCAGCAAACGCTGGTGGAAACCCTGACCGCCTGGCGGGTACAGCCTAACGGCACCGAAGGCTATCGCACGGCGGAAGTGACATTGGGCGGCGTGGATACCCATGAATTGTCGTCACGCACCATGGAAGCCCGTAACGTACCCGGACTCTACTTTATCGGCGAGGTGGTGGATGTCACCGGCTGGCTTGGCGGCTATAACTTCCAGTGGGCCTGGGCCAGCGCGTGGGCGTGTGCGCAGGCGCTGGTGGAGAGCTCCCGATGAGTGGGACCGCAACAAGCCTGGCTTGAGCAAATGTTGTGCTACTTTTCGATTTCAGCTATCATCAATTTGTTGAAATCGAAAAGTGGGGGTTGCTATGACGACGACTACACAAAAACGCAATGTGCACGATCGCGCCTTCGATAATCGTTTTTCCATGATGTCAGCAGACCGCCTGCAAAACATTGTCGGTGAAATCGCTGAGAATATTCGCGCAGGCAGAACAAGTGTCAGCTCTGAAAGCATGTCGCAAACCGATATGCTTTTTGCGTTCGACCTGCTTGTTCAATATTCCACCGAACATGCGATCCAAAGCCAGACCAAAGAGAAAAAACGTCTCCAGAGGCGTTTGAAGAGCAAGATTATGTTTGCTCAAACACTGGAAGCGGATGGCGGCGTCCTTTCAACCGCAGAGACTGCGGAAGCTCTGGGTAAAACAAAGACAACGGTGAATACCTGGAGAAAAAATGGCAGGCTCCTGGCTCTTGATCTGGATGGGGAATTTTACTATCCCATTTTTCAGTTTACTGATGATGAGAAAATTTCGGATGAAGGTGTACTGAAAGGCCTGAAAGCGCTACTGAGCCATTTGGATAAATTTAGCGACCGTATGCAGTATTCTTTTTTCATGGAAGAGCGTAATACTGTGCTGGATGGCTTTAATCCAAAGGGAAACACTTATACCGTTGCCGACGTTCTGAAGAGTAATCCTGACCCTGTTGTGATGGAGGAGTTACATCGTCTGGGCAGACTTTTTGGCTCACAGGATCCGGCTTAATAAACCAGGAGTGGTTCCTGTTATTTGGCCTTAGCCTTCCTCTACAGGAATCCCCATATCATTGACAAGGATGTCGGCGGTTTCCCGGCCATTCCAGTCAAGTGTAGTTAAACAGATTTGCTTACGTGTTGTAGCAACGCCTTTCCCTGAAGGATCGTTATGCCAGACCACCAGACATGGCTCACTGGTAACGTTCGATCTATATTTCATCCCATCGAACCCAGCTTTACGTACTTTTCTTGCCAGTTCCTGAGTGACAGAGCGTGTTGATATCGTGACATCATTGACTGTTATCCTGGAGTGTTTAATCAGCTCATCAACCTGCAGAACCGTTATATCTTTATCCAGGGCGACAACGCCCATATAGAACTCGTCGAGATCTGACTCTTTCAGTCCTTTCTTGTTCTGGAACACCTCTTTCAATGCGGTTTCAGGCGTCTCGGCAAGGTACATCGAGCCGGTTTTTCCATCGACTAAATTGTAACGACAGTCCTGCCCGTTTTGGTTGAAAAAGACACTATTTCCCTTGTGTGATTCGTGTTGGAGCCGATACGCTTCCGTCCCTTTACTCACTAATTTCTCACATTTACTGAAAAGCTCTTTTGGCAGTTTCGCAATTTTTGCCAGTACTGCTTCGTCTTGTTCGCTCAACGTTGTGTTTACAGACTCACTGACTTCACCGTCTGGGTTTCCCTCTGATTTTGATCTCTTCATTACATTCCCTTGAGCACCCGTGCAATGTCGTGTTGGCGCTGGATATCATATCTGAGTGGGCCGGGATTTTAGATGCGCTATGTCGCAGGTTTTTCAATCACAATCGCCCGAAATACCTGATGGATCAGCGCTTCATTAAGAAAGGCATCCGGTTCATCCAGAATGCCGCGCATTAGCCAGGCATCAATAAAGGAGACCGCCGCTCTGGATTGTTCTGCCGTCAGGTGCAGATATTCGCTGAGCAGCGATTCATGCACATGGAGCCAGTTCATGGCGCAGGGACGCAGTAGCGGACGTGATACGGCGGCGACAAACAGCTCATACTCCGTATTCAGTCGCGACCGCTCGCTTAGCGTCCATAACACGAATCGGGTCAGGACAGCTTCCGGTGCGCCCTCGCGGTTGAGATCCAGCCAGCGGCGCGTGCTGTCGGTAAAGTCCTCGATGGCCAGCTGCATCACCGCGCTCAGAAGCGCATCGAGGGTGGCAAACTGATAGGTGGTGGTGCCCAGCGAGACGCCAGCCTCTTCCGCCACGGCCCGGTGGGTGCAGGCCTGCAGGCCATCCCGACGAATAACCTCTGCCGCAGCGCGAATGATTTTTTCTTTGGTGAGCTCACTTTTCGACCGGGACATTAACCTTTTCCTGACGGGCGGCAGAATCATATCTGCACGATGATACGTTATTCCACAGGGGTTCCAAAAGAAAAGGGCCATCCTGTGATGGCCCTCTGAGGCTGGCGATTAATGCGCCAGCGCTGTGCTCGGGTGCAGACCTGGCCAGCCTGGAGACGGCTCACCGGTCACTTCGCCAAAGTAGAGCGTCATCTGGGCGCGGAAGCGTTCGACTTCAGCTCTGTTGCTCATAAACTTCTCAAAGGCTTCAGGATGGGTGTTTTTATATTCCCAGATGTGTTTGTAACCTTTGGCCGGTGCAACGTCCGTACGGACGGACCACATATACCAGACGTTCGACTGGGTGTTCTTATCCAGCAGCCAGTTCAGATACAGTTTTGCGGTTTCCGGATGTTTGGCTTTTTTGAAGATAGCGGCCCGCTGTGCCCAGGAGACAAACGGATCGTGGGTCGGCAGCATAAAGCGGGAGTTGGCCTGCGCATCCGGGCTCAGCATACCGTCGGTGGAGAAGGTTGCCAGCGCCTTACCGCTTTCAACGTCGTCGGCAGGAGCCTGAGTGCCGCGTACCAGCATCGGATTTTGCGCCTTCAGCTTAGCAACGTAGTCCCAGCCATACTGATCCACCACCTGCTTAAACCAGAACAGCACGGCATCGTCGTCGTTCGGCCAGGTCAGCACGATTTTATCCTTCAGCGCCGGGTTCAGGTAATCTTTGGCTTCGCGAGGCCACTGTGCTTCCGGTAGCTGGCGGGTGTTGACGACGTTAGAGAAGGCATCCACAAACACGCCGGTCCATGCGCCGTCGTTATCGCGGAAGGCGGGCCAGATTTTATCCCAGCCGGCCGGTTTGTAGTTCATCAGGACACCTTCCTGCTTCCAGCGCGGGTAGTCCTGCAGCGTCTGGAGTTGCACCACGTCCGGGACCAGGCTGTTGGTGGCGAGCTGATTATCAATACGGGCGTCGTGGAACTTGCTGTAATCGACGATCACATTCAGCTTCACGCCGGGAAAGCGTTTTTCAAAAGCCTGCTTGATCCCATCCTGCTGCCCTGGCGTATCGCCGCCGGCATAGACGATAACTTCGCCGCCTTCTTTGAGCGCATTTTGATAGAGCTGGTCGAGCGTTTGTTTTTCCGGGGCGACCGCTGCATAGCTTGCAGGGATAGCCGCCGATAAGGCTAAAGCAATAATTTTTGCAGGCGTTAAGGCGATGGACATAGTTTTACCTTCCGAACTGAGGGTGTTGGTTACCGTTACATCGCGGTTTCCCGTCGATGCAGGGCATGCTACGCCCGGCCCTGAATGATGAAAATCCTCCTCACCTGAACAAGATGTTCAAATTATGTGATTGTTTTGTTGGGTTTTTGATTCTTTTTATTTGTGTTTAAATGGATTTTAAATTCATTAGTTAAGTTTATTGTTAACAGTAATGGATTTAAATTTTGTTAATAGTACATTTGTACAAAATTAAAGGTTGTTTTTCAGATGCCAGATTCAGCGAGGATGAAGACCCTTTGTCGTGATAGTTGTCACATAACCCACCCTTACCAATTTCCCCGGCGAAACGGATCCGTTACTGTGCTGTGGCAAAGGACGTAACCGCGATAGCGGGCGAGACCTGGGCAAAGAGGCGTTAACTCACACGCTTCTTTGCCCAGGTTTTTTTTGCGCTGCGGCCAGGCAGCACGATAAAAGGAGAGCAAACATGAAGGCATTTCCCGCAGGATTTTTATGGGGCGGTTCGGTTGCTGCGAACCAGGTCGAAGGCGCGTGGGATCGGGACGGTAAAGGAATATCGACCTCCGACGTCCAGTTTAAAGGGTTACATGGCGAGGTTACGCCGCGCCAGCCCGGTGATAGCTGCATTAAAGACACCGCCATCGATTTTTATCATTACTATCCGGAAGATATTAAGCTCTTCGCCGAAATGGGCTTTAAGGTGCTACGTACCTCGATCGCCTGGACGCGTATCTACCCGCAGGGAGACGAAGCCGAGCCTTGTGAAGCCGGGCTGGCCTTTTATGACCGCCTGTTCGACGAGATGGCGAAGTACCAGATCCAGCCGTTAATTACCCTCTCGCACTATGAGATGCCCTATGGGCTGGTGGAAAAATACCGTGGCTGGGGCAGCCGCGAGACGATTGCCCACTTCGAGAAGTATGCCCGGACCGTTTTTACCCGTTACCAGCATAAGGTGAAGTACTGGCTGACCTTTAATGAAATCAATATGGCGCTGCATTCACCCTTTACCGGGATTGGCTTAACCGGCGAGCCGTCAAAGCAGGAGATCTACCAGGCCATTCATCACCAGCTGGTGGCCAGCGCGCTGGCGGTCAAAGCCTGCCATGAGATTATTGCGGATGCGCAAATCGGCAATATGCTGCTCGGTGCCTTACGCTACCCGATGACCTGCCATCCCGGCGACGTGCTGGAGAGCCAGAAGAAAAACCGGGAATGGCTCTTCTTCGGCGATGTTCAGGTCCGCGGCGACTACCCGGCATGGACCGGGCGCTATTTCCGTGAGAACAATATTGAACTGCATATCACCGATGAAGACCGCCATGCGCTGCGTCACACCGTGGATTTTGTCTCCTTCAGCTATTACATGAGCGGCTGCGCGACCTTCGAGCCGGAAAAATATACGGCCTCTCGCGGCAATATTGTGCGCCTGATCCCTAACCCGCATCTGGAAGCGTCGGAGTGGGGCTGGCAGATTGACCCGGAGGGGCTGCGTATCCTGCTTAACGACCTGTGGGATCGCTATCAAAAACCGCTGTTTATTGTTGAAAATGGTCTCGGTGCCCGCGACGTGGTAGAAGCGGACGGGACGATCAATGATGGCTATCGTATCGACTATCTGCGCCAGCATCTGCTGCAGGTACGCGAAGCGATTAACGATGGCGTGCAACTGCTGGGTTATACCAGCTGGGGGCCGATCGATCTGGTCAGCGCCGGAACGGCACAGATGTCCAAGCGCTACGGTTTTATCTATGTGGATCGCGATGATGAAGGGCAGGGCACTCTGCAACGGACGCGGAAAAAGAGCTTCTGGTGGTATCGGGATGTGATCGGCAGCAACGGCGAATCACTGTAATCACTGCCTGGAAAAATAAGCGCTAAAACCTTTATTTCTTAAGGTGATAGCGGTCACATAAGACAACTGTTTTCCTTGCCGCAATCGGCGCAGGAATTTATAAATTTCTCTGCAGGACGTCATCAGGCAGTAGCCTGAGCGAGACCTGGTTCGGCAGCTATTTCTCACGAGATAGCTGTCGGACCAGGTTTTTTTTTGCATTTTTTCAGGCGTGCTGAGGATAACAGCAACAACGGGGCATCAACTATGAATACAAAACGGCTGGCGGAGCAAATCTTGCAAAGCGTCGGGGGCGAAAAAAACGTGGCCAGCCTGGTCCACTGCGCGACCCGCTTACGCTTTAAAATTGTTGATTTACAGCAGGTCAAATTAGCCGAGCTGGAAGCGCTCGACGGGGTGATTACCGTGGTGCGTGCGGCCGGTCAGCTGCAGGTGGTGATCGGCAACCGGGTTTCGGAAGTCTACCGCGAGTTTGGCCCGATCTCTTCGCTGTTGAACGACAGCCGCGAGCCGCAGGCACAGGCTGACGATGGGGGTTCCCTGCTCGGTCGGCTGGTGGACGTCGTGGCCTCGATCTTTACCCCGCTGCTGGGCGCGATGGCGGCAGCCGGTGTGCTTAAAGGCGCGCTGGCAATTGTAATTGCCGCAGGCTGGATGCGTACCAGCCAGTCGGAATACATTATTCTGCAGGCCGCCTCCGATAGCCTTTTCTACTTCCTGCCGCTGCTGCTGGCGATCACCTCGGCGCGTAAATTTGGTGCCAACGTCTTTGTTGCGGTGTCGCTTGCCGGGGCACTGGTCTATCCGAGCATTCAGACGCTGTTCGACAGCGGTCGCGAAGTGATGTTCTGGGGCATTCCGGTGGTGATGATGAAATACACCTCCTCGGTCCTGCCGATTATCCTCAGCGTGTGGGTGATGAGCTATCTGGAGCGTTTCCTGAATAGCCGTTTCCATGAAAGCGTGCGCAATATCCTGACGCCGTTCTTCCTGCTGCTGATTATGGTCCCGCTGACGCTGATCACCATCGGGCCGATCAGTATCACGGTGAGCGAATGGGTCGCGCACCTTTTCGTCAGCATCTATCACTTCAATCCGATCCTCGCCAGCGCCCTGTTTGCCGCGCTATGGCAGGTGTTTGTCATCTTCGGCGTTCACTGGGGCTTTGTGACCCTGTTTATTAACGACCTTTCGGTACTGGGCCACAGCTATCTGAAAGCCGCCACCGGTCCGGCGGTCTTCTCCCAGTCCGGGGCGCTGCTGGCGGTGATGCTGCGCACCCGCGATAAGAAAATGAAAGCGCTGGCGGGCAGTAGCTTTATCGCCTCGCTGTTTGGCATCACCGAGCCTGGCGTTTATGGCGTCACCCTGAAGCTGAAAAAGCCGTTTATCTGCGCGGTGATTGCGGCGGCCATCGGCGGGGCCGTGGTCGGCTATGCGCAAAGCTCGGCGATCTCGATGGGGATGACCAGCCTGCTGACGGTGCCGATTTTCTACGGCGACGGCTTTATGGGCTTTGTCATTGGTTGTCTGCTTGCCTTTGCCGCCAGCTTTATCCTGACCCTGGTGGTCGGCTTTAAGGATGTGGAACCCGAAACCGTCATCGCGCCGGCGCCGACAGTGCCGGAGACGCTGAAGGTGGCCGGTGAAACCATCGCCATGCCGCTGAAAGGCCAGCTGATCGCCCTGGAGGCCGTCGACGATAAGGTCTTCTCCTCGGGCGTCGTCGGCCAGGGCGTGGCGATCCTCCCGGAAGAGGGGGCCGTCTATTCTCCGGTCGCAGGTTATGTGGCGCACACCTTTGAGAGCGGGCATGCCATCGGCCTGCGCTCTGACGCCGGAGCGGAAATCCTGATTCATATCGGTATCGATACGGTCCAGCTGCAGGGTAAACACTTCACGCTGCATGTGAAGGAAGGAGAGAGGATCGCGCCAGGCCAGCTGCTTATCGAGTTTGATATCGGGGCGATCCGCGAGGCCGGGTATCAGCTGGTAACGCCGGTGGTCATCACAAACGTTGAGGCTTATCAGGGCGTTGCCACGCTGCCGGTAAAGCAGCAGCAGGTGGGCGAGCCGATTATTATGCTAACCTGAGCACACCGCTGCCAGCGGGACGACAATAAGGCCGCGCACGGCGGCCAGGATAACGGGCAATGCCATGAAAATTGACAGGATCTTAAGTAACAATGCGGTACTGGCGATCACCGATAAAGGTGAAGAGTGTGTCGTCCTGGGCAAAGGTATCGGTTTCGGTAAGAAAACCGGTGATTGCGTGGATGAGGCGCTGATTGAGAGCCGCTTTCTGAAAACGCAGGAAGATCTTTCGGCCTTTTTTGCCGACATTCTTGCCGAGATCCCCCCGGTGTATCTGGCCGTCACTGAAAAAATTGTGGCGATGGCGCGTGATGCCCTGAATATCGACCTTCAGGACACGCTGTTTATTGCCCTCAGCGATCATATTAATTTCGCCGTATTACGCCATCAAAAAGGGATGGAAATAAAAAATCCGCTGCTCTGGGAAATTCGTCGTTTCTATCCCGAGGAGTATGCGGTGGGCCAGCGGGCGCTACAGCTCATTAATGACACCCTGAAGCTCGATTTACCGGAAGACGAAATCGGTTTTATCACCCTGCATATCGTTAATGCGGCGGGTGAAAATAACATGCAGAACGTGATGACAGGCACTGAAATCGTCAAGAATATGCTCAATATCGTCAAGTACGATCTCAATATCAGCTGGGATGAGCATAACCTGAACTATCAACGATTTATTACGCACCTGAAGTTTTTTACCCAGCGCCTGCTGTCACGGGATTTTGTCGCGCATCAGCAGGAATCTCTCTACGATGATATCGATAGGCGTCTGGCCCAGTCCTGGGGCTGCGCTCTGAAACTGAGCGGCTGGGTTAAACAGAATTATCAGCATACGCTCACCTACGATGAAATTGCCTTTCTGGCGATCCATATTGAACGCTTACGCAAGGACAGCGTATTTCGTTAAACGTCGACTACCAAACTTTGGTGTTATCAATATACTTCTTACTAATTAATCCTTTGGTGGTCTTTTCCCCTTCTGCGAATAACAAACCGGGTTGTCATAACCCAATAGACGTAAAGCTTATGAGGACATTTACCGATAACCCTTATGATCCCCGCCAGAAAATAAGGAAAATATCGATATGTCATGGATTTATCGTATTTCAATGAAAATGAAGTTGTTTATTGCACTCTTCCCCCTACTGCTTGCTCTGATCTGGTTTGCCGGTTCGGGCATGGTCAGCCGTATCGATACTGAACAACAGATGAACACCATCGGGCAGCTCACCACCCTGGCCCGCAGCGCCGGTGATGTGGTTCACCAGCTCCAGCGTGAACGTGGAATGAGCGCCGGATTTATCGGCGCACGCGGGCAGCAGTTCCGCGATGAATTAGCCGCTCAGCGGACATTAACCGATGAGGCGCTGGCGAAATTAAACCAGGTGATTGCCGACACGGATAAAGATCTTCTCCAGGGCAATATTGCCGCCACGCTGAAAACCTTTAATGAGAGTATTCAGTCTCTGGGGACGACGCGTACGGCCATCAGCGGGCTGGGGCTGGATTCACCTAAAGCGAGTCAGTTTTATACGCAGACGATTGCTGGCGTGCTGAATTTTGTCGGCGGAATGGGGCACTTAAGCACCTCCGGCTCGATGGTCAATGAACTGGCGGCCTACTACAGCCTGCTGAATTTAAAGGAGCAGGCCGGCGTTGAGCGTGCGCTGCTCTCCAATATCTTCTCGATGGATCGCTTTGACGACGGCCAGTTCCGTATGTTTAGCGATGTGGTGGGCAAACAGGAGGCCTGGCTGACGGCGGCCCGCCGCTTTAGCACCCCAGCCCAGGCGGGTGAACTGGAGAAAGCGCTTCAGTCTGCCGATGCCACCCGCGCCCTTGAACTGCGAAATACGGCCTTCGATAAGGCGGCCGAGGGCGGTTTTGGCGTCAACCCGACCGACTGGTTTACCGCCCAGACTCAGCGTATTGAAACGCTGCGTAAGGTGGAAAATCATACGGCCGACACCCTCCAGGCCCATGCCGCAGCCCTGGCTCACAATGCCCGCGTTGACTGGCAATCCTTCCTGGCAATCAGCCTGATTGCCCTGCTGATTGCCATCGCCTTTGCGGTGATAGTGGCGCGCAGTATCCAGCAGCAGCTTAACGGCACCCTGAGAAGCATTGCCGAAATGGATGGCGATCTGACCCGTCGCCTGGATGTGCCGGGAAGCGATGAGCTTTCTGCCCTGAACCGCGCGTATAACCAGTCGATTGAGAGCATTCAGCATATCGTGCAGGAGATTAAATCCGGCGCGGTGGTGCTGCGCAGCGCCAGCAGCGATATTGCTGCCGGTAACCAGGATCTGGCTCAGCGTACCGACGAACAGGCAGCCTCGATTGTGGAAACTGCCGCCAGCATGGAGCAGATATCGACCGCCATTACCCAGACCGCCGACAACGCAAGCGAGGCGGAGCGCCTGACCCATGCGATGGAACGCGACGTGCTTGAGGCTAACCGCGTTTCGAACGAGGCCAGCGAGAGCATGGCGGAGATCCGCTCCTCCAGCGAGCAGATCTCTAAGATCGTCGGCTCTATTGATGAGATCTCTTTCCAGACAAACCTGCTGGCGCTTAACGCCGCCGTTGAAGCGGCGCGTGCCGGCGAGCTCGGCAAAGGCTTTGCGGTTGTGGCGACGGAAGTGCGCAACCTCTCTCAGCGCTGCGCCAGAGAGGCCAGCCTGATCCGCGAACTGATTAACCAGAATATGGATAAGATCGGTGAAGGGGTGGACCGCGTTACCGCGTCCGGCACGGCCCTGAAAGCGGCGGCGGACAATACCGGGCGGATGAAGCAGTACGTGAGTGATATTGCCCGCGCCGCCAATGAGCAGTCCCTGGGCGTGGCGCAGGTACATCAGGCGCTGAACCAACTGGAGCAGGTGACCCAGCAAAACGCCGCGCTGGTGTCCCAGGCGGCGACCGCCAGCCAGATGCTTGACGGCCAGTCGGAAGCCATGTCTACGCTGGTCGATCGCTTTATTGCCTGATCGCGTTTTACCGCAGCGCCTCTCTTTCGGGAGAGGCGTATTTACCCCGTGCAAACCTGGTTTCTGCCGCTCCGTTTCGCCTCATACAGCGCTTTATCCGCCGCCCGAAACAGATCCTGCCAGCTCTCTTCCCCACGCTGACCGACGGCGACGCCAAAGCTTGCCGTGACCGCCAGCACCTTCTCTTCGCCGATGTCGAAGGGATCTTCCGCAATGGCGAGGCGTAAACTCTCGGCGATATGGGCAAATATGGCGAGCTCGCTTCCGGGCAGGATAATGGCAAATTCTTCACCACCGTATCGGGCCACGAAATCATCAAAGCGGACGTTGCGTTTAATACAGTCGGCAACGCTCTTCAGGATAATATCGCCGACTTCGTGGCCGTAATTATCATTGATGCTCTTAAACTTATCGATATCGATAAGAATCAGCCCGACATGGCTATCGATATCTTCAAAATACCCCTGACCGGTGATGATGGTGTCAAAGACCCGTCGATTGAGCAGTCCTGTCAGACCGTCCGTTGACGCCTGATGCTGCAGCGTCGCGGTAAGCTGCTGACGTTCCAGCAGCTTGGAGCGCAGGATGTTAATGGCGCGGAAGACCTCTTCAATTTCCGGGCCACCGTGCAGGGCGGCGCTCGCATTCTGCAGATCGCGCTCTTCCGAAATCGCCACGATATCATCCCGGGCTTTTAATAGCGGATAGAAGATCAGACGCTGGGTGGCGACGATCAGCGTAATATTGATGGTGATAATTAACAGGGTCAGAACCGTGACAATAAAAAACCATAATGCGGTGCTCTGTAGTCGTTCGTCGTCCTGGTTCAGCATCAGGTTCAGATAAGCCAGACGGGTTTCTTCCAGAGGCAGCAGCGTGGGGACCAGTTCATCGGTCATCATCCGGGTGGTGTAAGTGTACTGGCCGCTTCTGGCCTCCTCTTCCAGCCGGGTAATAAGATACAGACCATCGCCGAAAAACCGGCTTTCAACAACGGAAGTCGATGCCGCCAGCGATGGAAAGCGCTTCAGATTCGGGTAAACCAGCTCCCACAGCTGCTGGATCTTACCGACGGTGCGCTGGAGCTGGTCACGGTCGGCCTCGCTGATCGCCTCTCTTTTCGCGATATAGGGCGTGAGGATTGACCCCAGCCTACCGGCGTAATCTCTTATTTCTAATAACTTTTTTCCAATCAATGGCTCATCGGCCATTCCGTCGTCTGGCGACAGGCTCAGGGCGGTGGCATTGGTTAAGGGCAGCATCGCATCGACGGCTGCAAACATCATCCTGGCAGGCTGCGTCAGCGTGCTTAATGTTCGCTGACTAAAGGGGATCGCCAGGATCTGGTCGGTCCGTTTTCGGGCATCGCTCAGTAACGATCTGGCGTGGTATAGCATCGCTTTATCGTCTTTCGGCAGGGTATTTTCGAGAATATTTAAGATGTCGTCCGTCTCCCGACGAAACTGCCACAGCCTTTTTCTGACGGGGGAATCATCAGGATAATCCCCGCCCAATAGCGTATTGATTGGCCCGCGTTCCGCAGAGATTTTATTGGCGGCAATCAGGACATTACGGTAGATGATAATTCGGTGGTGATTTTCCCTGGCATCAAAATAAGATTTTCCGATGATGAGAAACAATCCGAGGGCCAGGGTGAGTGACAATCCAAATAAAATAAAGGATCCGGTGCTTAATTTAGTGTTAAGAGAGAGCTTACGGTCGAAGTTTTTTATTTTTGGCGAGAGGGGACTATTCATAGAACGCCACCAGAAGATGCATTTTTGAACCGTCGGTTCAAGAAATATACACCATCTGGAAAAAAATGCTCAGGCGTGACTGAACAGTGCCAACAGGGCGGTGACCTGCTCGTCCGGCGGGGCCATATCGCGTTTGACGATCAGGTGCAGCGGCGTGGCGCGGCGTGCCCCGTGATGCAGCTGCAGCGGCACCAGCTCACCGCGATCCAGCAGCGGCTGGATACGCTCTTCCGGTAGCCAGCCGTAGCCGACCTGATACATCACCGCCTCGATGGCGGCATCAATGGTTGAGAATGTCCACGCCTCCCGCTCTGGCTGCCGGACGCTGTCGCGCTCGGCGATACGAATCAGCGGCCAGCTGGCCAGGGCGTCATCATTCAGCGGTGTCGTTTGCTGGCTCAGGGGATGCTCCCGGTGGGCGACGGCAATAAAGTCGATATTCATCAGCCATTCTCCACGACCGGTAATATCCTGGCGGCGGGTCAGCACCATCACATCGGCATCGCTATGGGTGGTTGGCTCCTGGGCAGCATTTTCCAGCACTTCCGTCAGGCGAATTTGCGTTTGTGGATAGCGCTGTTGAAACTGCCGCAGGATGGCGAACAGGCGTTTGCGGGGGAAGATACTGTCGACCACCAGATCCAGCCGGGTACGCATCCCGTCCCGCAGCGTGACGGCGCGGGTTTCCACCCAGGAGAAGGCTTTCAGCAGCGGTTTTACCTGGCCGAGAAGCAGCTCACCCGCTGGCGTAAGCACCGCACGGCGGCCCTCCTGCTTAAGCAGCGGAACGCCGAGCCGCTCCTGTAGCAGCGTCAAATTGTAGCTCACCGAGGACTGGCTGCGGTGGGTTGCCTCTGCCGCGCGGGCGAAACTGCCCAGCGTCACCACCTGCTCCAGCAGGCTCCATTGCTCCAGCGTTGTTTTATGCATACCCATCGAAAAATTGGATGAATTTGATTCAAACATAGCGTTATTCATTCAATTTTTGAAGGGGTACGATCCTCATATCAACTCAACAGGAGGGTTATATGAACACGTTTAATAAACAGGATCTGAGCGGCTTTGTCGGCAAACATCTGGTTTATACCTACGATAATGGCTGGAACTACGAGATTTACGTTAAAAACGAAAACACCCTGGATTACCGTATTCATAGCGGGATTGTGGCGAATCGCTGGGTTAAAGATCAGCAGGCGTACATTGTGCGGGTGGGTGAGAGCATCTATAAAATTTCCTGGACCGAACCGACCGGCACCGACGTCAGCCTGATCGCGAACCTCGGTGACCGACTGTTCCATGGGACGATCTTTTTCCCGCGCTGGGTCATCAACAACCCGGAAAAAACCGTCTGTTTCCAGAACCAGCATATCCCGCAGATGAACGCGTATCGCGATGCCGGCCCGGCGTATCCGACCGAGGTGATTGACGAATTTGCGACCATCACCTTTGTGCGTGACTGCGGTCCCAACAATGAGAGCGTGATTGATTGCCCGGCCAGCGAATTGCCGAAAGATTTTCCGCGCAATCTGCTCTAGCGCACTACCCCGGTAGTCGACTCTTCGGTCTGCCGGGGCCCAGCAGGATTGCCAGCTTGCTGCCGCCTTCGGTGGTTTCCATCCAGATTTTGCAGATGCTGGTCAGCGGCACCGACAGCAGCATTCCGATGGGTCCCAGCAGCCATCCCCAGATCAACAATGACAGAAACACCACCAGCGTCGACATCCCGAGGCGGTGTCCCATCATACGGGGTTCCACCATATTGCCGAGTACCATATGCACCACCAGGAACAGGGTTCCCACCAGCACAAACTCGTAGAATCCATTGAACAGCAGGGCCTGGATCATCGGCGGCACGGCGGAAATCACCGAACCAATATTGGGGACATAGTTGAGTAAAAACGCCAGCACGCCCCACATCAGGGCAAACTGCACGTCCATTAAAACCAGCCCCAGCCAGACGATGGCCCCGGTCCACAGGCTAAGCAGCGTCTTAAGCGCCAGATAGTGGGAGACATCCTTCAGCGCCCGGTGCAGCCCGGCGATGTGGACTTGCGGTCGGGCAAGGGCGAAACGCAGCTTGTAGGGCACATGGCGCACTTCAAACAGCATAAAGACTACCGTCATCACCAGCAGCACGATACTGGCCATCGCATTGGAGAGCTGAGTCATCAGCGCGGTGGCGAAGGTCATCAGCTTATCCGAGTCGATACGCTGTATCAGCCGTTCGGGGGAAACATGGACATTCAGGAAGGGGAGCATCTCCTGCAGCGCGCCCAGCTTGCGGGTGAGCTCTTTATTAAAGCTGGAAGACTGGGCAATAAACTCGCTCACCGAGGCGGCCAGAATGCCCACTAATGCCGTCAGCGCCACCAGCATCACTATCACCACGATGGTAATGGCAACCGGGCGCTTGATACCGCGGCGCATAAACCAGCTCACCAGCGGGTTAAGGACTATCGCGAAAAACAGCGCCAGCAGCAGCTGGACGATAATGTCCGCTGCCGCGTGGATCCCTGCCAGGATGATGACCAGTGCGGCCAGTTTCAATAAAATATGCATTCCCGTTTTGTCGGGAAGAGGGGTGGTCATGGGTAATTCCTTTTTTTATCCTGGTAACTAAGTGTAGTGCGTTGTTCGCCGTAGAAAATCTTAAAGTCGCGGCGACTTTCATAACGCTGGCATGTAACATTGAAACACTGTTGCAAAATCAGGTGAATACTATGGCCGAGCCCGCCGTCGAACCGGCGCTTAGTGGATTACGTCTCAATCTACGCATTGTCTCTATTGCCGCTTTTAACTTCGCAAGTTACCTCACAATTGGCTTACCCCTGGCGGTACTGCCCGGCTACGTCCATGACGTGATGGGTTTTAGCGCCTTCTGGGCCGGTCTGGTTATCAGTCTGCAATACTTTGCTACCCTGCTGAGCCGCCCTCATGCGGGTCGCTACGCCGATCTGCTGGGGCCGAAAAAAGTCGTTATCTTTGGCCTGTGCGGCTGCTTCCTCAGTGGCCTGAGCTACCTGCTGGCGGCGACGAGCACCCAGTTTGCGGTGCTCAGTATGGTCCTGCTCTGTGTGGGGCGTCTGATTCTGGGCGTCGGTCAGAGCTTTGCCGGAACCGGTTCTACCCTCTGGGGCGTTGGCGCGGTGGGTTCGCTGCATATTGGCCGGGTGATCTCCTGGAACGGGATTGTCACCTACGGTGCGATGGCCATTGGCGCGCCGCTGGGCGTGTTGTTTTACCAGTATGGCGGCCTGCGCGGACTGGCGCTGACCATTATGGGTGTGGCGCTGGTGGCGATTATCGCCGCGCTGCCGCGTTCGGCGGTGAAGGCCAGCAAGGGCAAGCCGATGCCGTTCAGGGCGGTGCTGGGCAGAGTGTGGCTCTACGGTATGGCGCTGGCGCTGGCTTCTGCCGGTTTCGGGGTGATCGCCACCTTTATTACTCTGTTCTACGACGCCAAAGGCTGGGACGGCGCGGCCTTTGCCCTGACGCTCTTTAGCTGCGCCTTCGTCGGCACCCGGCTATTTTTCCCCAACGGGATCAACCGTCTGGGCGGGCTGAACGTGGCGATGATCTGCTTTGTCGTAGAGATTATCGGCCTGCTGCTGGTGGGGATTGCCGCGACGCCGCTGGTGGCGAAAATCGGCACCTTCCTGGCCGGGGCCGGTTTCTCGCTGGTCTTCCCGGCGCTGGGCGTGGTGGCGGTAAAAGCGGTGCCGCAGCAGAATCAGGGCGCGGCGCTGGCGACCTATACGGTATTTATGGATTTATCGCTGGGGGTCACCGGGCCGCTGGCGGGATTGCTGATGGCCTGGGCAGGCGTGTCGGTTATCTATATGGCGGCCGCGGGGCTGGTGGCGGTAGCGCTGCTGCTGGCATGGCGGCTAAAAAAACGGCCCCCGTTGCAGGCAACGGAGGCCGGGTCTTCACCGGAGTGATCAGTTGATCGCGACGGTATTGATAATGTTTTCTGCCGTGGTCTGCGCTTCCTGCTGGTTATCCGCCGGGAGCGTGACCTGCAGGGTCAGCAGCTGGTTATCGATCTTACCCAGCACAACGGAAGAGTAGGCCGTCTGACCTTTGGCGGAGATAATGCTGTCCAGCTGCTGCAGGGTGTGGCCTTTCACCTCGATGGATTTGTTGGTCACCACCTGAAGCTGCGGGTCGCGGGCGCGCTGCTGGTCTTCCAGACGTTTTGCCAGCACTGACAGCTCTTCACTGGTATTGTCCCCGACGATAACAATCATCGCTTTCTGGCCGCTGGCGTCAGAGTAAACGTGCATATTGTTTGCCTGAGTGCCCAGCTTGCCGCTCTGATCGGTCATATCCGCCGGGAGAGAGAACGTGAGTTTACCTTCCAGCAGGGAAATCGGCTGACCGCTGGCGCTGCTTTCGGCAGAAGCCCCCTGTGCCGATGCTTTCGTGTCGCTGTTATCACAGGCTGCGAGGCCCGCAACCAGCAGGCCAATACCGACATATTTAACCAGATTGCGCATTGACTTCTTCCTTTCGATAAACGGCCATTAACGGCTCATGCGAGCATCTTATCACAACCCGTCTGGCGAACCTTTATCGGCACTGAAATGCCGGCGTTTCGGATTTATCTGCCAGCTTTTTCATCAGCATATTCAGCAGCAGGCCGTACATCGGCAGGAAGAACAGCGTGCTGATTAACACCTTGAAGCAGTAATCGACGAGTGCAATTTCCGTCCAGTGCTCGGCCATAAACGGGTCCGGACTGCGCCAAAAGGCGATGGAGAAGAAGGCTAACGTATCGCTGGCATTGCCAAGGAAGGTCGACGCGGTCGGGGCCAGCCACCAGCGCGGGCTCTGACGCAGACGGTTAAAGACGTGGACGTCGAGGATCTGCCCCAGCGCATAGGCCATAAAGCTGGCAATAGCGATACGGGCCACGAACAGGTTGAAGTTGCCCAGCGCCGCGAACCCTTGCCAGGAGCCCATATAAAACAGGGCCGAGACCACGTAAGAGATCAGCAGGGCGGGGATCATCACGGCAAAGATAATCCGCCGCGCCAGCGGTGCGCCGAAGAAACGGACGGTGAGATCGGTTGCCAGGAAGATAAAGGGGAAACTAAACGCGCCCCAGGTGGTATGAAAACCGAAAATCGACACCGGCAGCTGCACCAGATAGTTACTGGAGGTGATCACCAGCAAATGGAATAGCGACAGCCAGAACAGCGCTTTCATGCGCTGTGCAGAATTGAATTGCATCATGTTGTAGCCTTTTTGGTGGTTGGGGTGAGGGAACCCAATAAAAAACCGCTGCATAATACTGTGTGACACAGGGATTGCAACGGCTATTTTTCACGCAATCGTTAACCTGGCACAACCTGACCTTGCGTCAGGAAGCAGCCGGCGTAAACTATGGCCGTTTTTGATGACGTGAGACCACCATGACCGACCTGTTCAACAGCCCCGACCACACGCTTGATGCGCTGGGACTCCGCTGCCCGGAGCCCGTCATGATGGTACGTAAAACCGTGCGCAATATGCAGGTCGGTGAAACCCTGCTGATTCTGGCCGACGATCCGGCCACCACCCGCGATATTCCCGGCTTCTGCCGTTTTATGGATCACGAGCTGGTCGCCGAACAGTCGGAATCACTGCCTTTCCGTTATCTGCTGCGTAAAAGTCACTAAGCGCCTTTGCGCAGCAGTCGCAGCGCATTGGCCGTGACCAGCACTGTTGCCCCGGTATCCGCCAGCACCGCCAGCCACAGACCGGTGATGCCCAGCAGCGTCGTCACCAGGAAAATCGCCTTCAGTCCGAGCGCCAGGGCAATGTTCTGCCGAATATTGGCGCGGGTGGCGCGGGCCAGACTTATCATCTTCGCCAGCCCGGTCAGACGGTTATGGGTCAGGGCGGCATCGGCGGTTTCCAGCGCCACGTCGGTCCCGCTGCCCATTGCAATACCGATGGAAGCTGCCTTCATCGCCGGAGCATCGTTGATCCCATCTCCGACCATCGCCAGCGGCGACTGCTGATTCAGCGCATTCACCGCCCGCACTTTGTCGACGGGCAGCAGCCCGGCGCGGTACTCCATCCCCAGCTCTCCGGCAATGGCGGCCGCCGCACGCGGATTATCCCCGGTCAGGATCACCCCGCTGATACCCAGCTGATTCAGAGCCTGTATTGCCTCATGTGCGTCTTCGCGCAGGGTATCGCGCAGGGCCAGCAGACCCAGCGGGGTATTCTCCTGCATCACCATGACCACCGTTTGCCCGGCGCTTTCCAGCTCGCTGACCTTGTCGGCAGAGCCGTTATACGGCGACTGCTGCGGGGCGCAAATCAGCACCCGCTGACCGTCCACCTCCGCCTCAATGCCGGAACCCGGCAGGGCGCGCTGGTCGTGAGCTACCGGGATCGTCAGCTGACGCGCGCTGGCTTCACGCACGATAGCCTGGGCCAGCGGGTGGCTCGACCCCTGCTCAACGGCGGCAGCCAGCGCCAGGAGGCGTTCTTCCGTCTGACCCGCTTCCGGGATAATGGCCGTAACCTGCGGTTTCCCGACGGTCAGCGTCCCGGTTTTATCGAAGGCGACCTGGCGCACGTGGGCCAGTTGCTCCAGCGCCGCGCCGCCTTTGACCAGCGCCCCAAGACGCGCCGCTGCGGCCAGCCCGGAGGTAATCGCCGCCGGGGTTGAGATCACCAGCGCGCACGGGCAGCCGATCAGCAGCAGGGTCAGGCCTTTGTAAATCCACTCCATCCACGGCGCGGCGAACAGCAGCGGCGGCACCACGGCAACCAGTAGCGCCAGAGCCATTATGATCGGCGTGTAGACACGGCTGAAGCGATCGATAAAGCGCTCAATGGGGGCCCGGCGCTCTTCGGCTTCTTCAATCAGCCGCAGGATGCGGTCGATAGCGCTGTCACCAGGTTCTGACACCACTTCCAGCGTCACCAGACGATCGACGCTGGTGGCTCCGGCGGCGACCCGCTCCCCGCTGCTGCGTTCAACCGGGACGGATTCACCGGTCAGGGCGCTTTCATCGAAGCTGGCGAAGGAGGAGATCAGTTTCCCGTCGGCCGGCAGGCGACCGCCCGCGGCCACTTCGATGGTGTCGCCAGGACGCAGCTGCGCAATCGCGACGGTCTGCCGTTCACCGTTTATCAGACGCACGGCGGTTTCCGGTCGGAGCGCCATCAGGGCGCTGACGCCACGGCGTGCCCGACCGGCGGCCCAGCCTTCAAGCCGTTCACCGATCAGGAACAGCAGCAGGACCATCGCCGCTTCGGCGGTCGCACCGATAAACAGCGCGCCAATAGCCGCCACGCTCATCAGGGTTTCGATGGCGAACCAGCTCCCGCTTTTCATCAGGCGCAGGGCCTGGCGTGCAATCGGCCACAGCCCGACGAGCGTGGTGGCGATAAAGGCCAGATTGCCGAGAGGGTGGTTAAACCGCTCCAGCCCCCAGCTGACGGCCATCATCAGGATCAGGGCAATCAGCGGCAGGTTTTCCCGCAGCCGGGAGGTGGGCAGCGGCGCGGGCGCAGCGGTATCCCGCAGGGTATATCCCGCCTGCTGTACGGCCTGTTCTACCTGCTGGCGGATATCCTGGTCGGCATCAACAAAGAGTTTCTCGGTGGCAAACAGGACCTGAACCCGGCTGACGCCCGCAACCTGACGCACCGCATTTTCCACTTTCCTGGCGCAGGCGGCGCAGTCCATACCGGTCACAATCCAGCTATAGCGTGCGTCGTCCGGCACTGACTGTGGCTCGCTGCGATCCTCGCAGCTATCGCAGCAGGCCGCCTTTTCGGCAGCGGGCGCAAACTTCAGCGTGGCGAACTGCGGGGGACTTTTTTTATCGAATTCTGAGGTCGGCATGGTGGCCTCCGGTTAATGATAATTTTCTCATTAACCGGAGCATACACTCTGGAGTCGACTCCAGAGTCAAGACCTCATCAGAGATAAAGTGAACGCACTATCAGGAAGTGGCCGATAAAGTAACAGGCGGCGGAAATGGCGTTATCGGCCTTAAAGCGGCGGCGATAATGGCTGAACAGCCAGACAACGTTGCCGATCAGCAGCAGCACGGCACCGCAGAATGCCGACAGTGCCGGACCCGACGGCAGGAAGAACCACAGTTCACCGGCCAGCCAGACCATCACCAGGGTAATCGCAATAAAGGTGCTGACGGGTAGCCGTAGCGCCTCAAGTCGTGACCAGATGGTCGCCAGCAGCAGGGCGCCAATAATCAGCAGGACCAGCGGCAGCGGCCAGAAGAACGACAGCGTCATCTGGCTGGCAAAGTAGATGGTATAGAGCAGATGAGAAAGGAAGAAGGCACCGACGGCGTAGAGCTGCTGCTGGCGCGACAGCAGCGTTAAGGCATCGCCAATCAACGAGGCGCACAGCCCGGCGAGCACCAGATAGCTAACGGCGCTGAGCATCGGAGCCTGCCAGGCCATCAACAGCAGCAGTAATAGCGTGACCGGTTTGAACAGCCAGCGTTGCCAGGCGGGGCCACGGTAGGAGGCATCAACGTACAGCCAGGCGGAAAAACAGACGGCGATAAAAGACCAAAGCATAGTAAGTCCCTGAATCCGTTGTTGTCACATAAGCACCTTGCTTACGACTCTGTCCGGTCAGTGTAGTGTCCGGGAGTAGCAGATGACAACGGCAGACAGGGCAGACTATGCTGAATCTTGCATTTTTAGCCTTTTTTCTTCGGCGTCAGTTTTTTCTGCCACACCAGCAGTTCAAACACGCCAAACAGGAACAGCCGTGCCTTCTCAGCGTTGGTCATTTGCGGGCCGTCCGCGGGCAGCGTCGACTTGAGCAGCGCCATTTGTAAACCGTGCATCAGCACCATAAACACCAGCGCCACGTTAACGAAAATATTCAGCGGACGCGGAAAAGGTTGCACCAGGTTCAGCAGCAAAAATGCCCAGACGCCCAGCATCAGCAAACGCCCCAGATTAATCAGCATTACTCTCTCCTTGCACTTCACGGTGATAGAGCCGGTAGGCGACCTGGCCCGCCACTTTTTCGCGGTGCAGCTGCCAGCTGGCGGGGACGGGCGGCAGGCCATTTTCGACTTCGCTCTCAACGTAGATCAGCGCGTCATCCGCCAGCCAGCCGTTGCTTTCCAGCAGCGTCAGCGTCTCTTCTAACAGCCCTTTGCGAAACGGCGGATCGACAAAGACGATATCGTGCGGCGTGCCGGTCTGCGCCAGAAACGCCAGCGTATTGGTGTTGACCACCTGGGCGTTGCCTGCTTTTAGCGTAGCCAGATTTTTTTGTAACTGCTGTGCGACGCCGCGTTCCATTTCCAGCAGCGTGGCGCGGGCGGCATAGCGGGAGAGGGCTTCCAGACCCAGCGCACCGCTACCAGCAAAACAGTCCAGGCAGCGGGCATCGACCATCGACGGGGCCAGCCAGTTAAACAGGGTTTCCCGGACCCGATCCGTTGTCGGGCGCAGGCCCGGGCTGTCGGGCACCGGCAGTTTACGTCCGCGCCACTGGCCGCCAATCAGGCGGATCTGGCCGCTGGCCGCAGAAGAGGTTTTTTTCATTATTTGGTTCTCAGACCCTATGGAATGGCCGCTATTCTAACGATGACGCGCTTTAGGTGAAACCTTTGTTACATTTTGTCGATATGAAGCCCGTGGCGCGTCGTGAAGCTGATTTTCAGGCGGTGATGCGCTGCACGGAAAGTGATAGACTAACGTATTCATTCTCAAAAATTTTCAGCGTCGGTCGGCATCAGACCGGGCTGTGCCATGAAATAACAGCGAGGAGTGTGGTCGCAAATGGCGGATCAGAAAAAACGTGGCCTTTTTTCCTGGCTGGGCTTTGGTCAGAAAGAGCCTGAGCAGGTCGCTGACGAAGAACAAAAAATCGAGCAGCCGACGCCTGAACAAGAGAGCGAAAAGGCAACGCCTGAGGCTGAAGCCTTCGCTGCTGAGGTTGTTGAGGTAACGGAGCAGGTTGCAGAGGCTGAGCCGACCCCGGTCGAAGACGTGCCGGAAGCCGCTATTGTTGAGCCAGAACCGGAACCAGAGCCAGAGCCGGAACCCGAAGCGCCGGTTATCGAAGCGCAGACCGAGCTCACGCCAGAGCCGGAACCGGCTATCGAAGACGAAACGCCGATAAGCGATGAAGAGCTGGAAGAGCAGGCCCTGGCCGCAACCGCCGCCGAGGCTGCTCAGGAAGCGCTGATCGTCGCTGACGACGAGCCGGTACAGGAGCAGGAAAAGCCGACCAAAGAAGGCTTCTTTGCCCGTTTAAAACGTAGCCTGCTGAAAACAAAAGAGAATCTCGGTTCCGGATTTATCAGTCTGTTCCGTGGCAAAAAAATCGACGATGATCTCTTTGACGAGCTGGAAGAGCAGCTGTTGATTGCCGATGTAGGCGTGGAAACCACCCGCAAAATTATCACGCATCTGACCGAAACGGCCAGCCGCAAGCAGCTGAAAGACGCGGAAGCGCTCTACGGTCTGCTGAAAGAGAAAATGAGCGAGATCCTCGCCGGTGTCGATCAACCGCTGAACGTGGAAGGCAAAATGCCTTTCGTGATCCTGATGGTCGGCGTTAACGGCGTGGGGAAAACCACCACCATCGGCAAGCTGGCGCGCCAGTTTGAGCAGCAGGGTAAATCGGTGATGCTGGCCGCGGGCGATACCTTCCGTGCCGCCGCGGTTGAACAGCTCCAGGTCTGGGGACAGCGCAACAATATCCCGGTGATTGCCCAGCATACCGGCGCGGATTCCGCATCGGTGATTTTTGACGCTATTCAGGCGGCGAAGGCGCGCAAGATTGATGTGCTGATTGCCGACACCGCCGGGCGCCTGCAGAACAAAGCGCACCTGATGGAAGAGCTGAAGAAAATCGTCCGGGTGATGAAAAAGCTCGACGTTGATGCACCGCACGAAGTCATGCTGACGATTGACGCCAGCACCGGGCAGAATGCGATTAGCCAGGCCAAACTGTTCCACGAGGCCGTCGGGCTGACCGGGATTACCCTGACCAAGCTGGACGGTACTGCCAAAGGGGGGGTGATCTTCTCGGTGGCGGATCAGTTTGCTATCCCCATCCGCTATATTGGCGTGGGTGAACGTATTGAGGACTTGCGTCCGTTTAATGCGGGCGATTTTATTGAGGCGCTTTTTGCCCGAGAGGATTAACAATGATTCGCTTTGAACATGTCAGCAAAGCCTATCTCGGTGGGAGACAAGCGTTGCAGGGTGTCACTTTCCACCTGCGACAGGGCGAGATGGCGTTTCTGACCGGCCATTCTGGCGCGGGGAAAAGTACCCTGCTCAAGCTGATTTGCGGCATTGAGCGCCCGAGCGACGGCAAAATTTGGTTTGGCGGGCACGATATCAGCCGCCTGAAAAACCGCGAAGTGCCGTTCCTGCGTCGGCAGATTGGGATGATCTTTCAGGATCACCATCTGCTGATGGATCGCACGGTCTTCGACAACGTGGCGATCCCGCTGATCATTGCGGGCGCCAGCGGGGACGATATTCGTCGCCGCGTCTCGGCTGCGCTGGATAAAGTCGGGCTGCTCGACAAAGCGAAAAGTTTCCCGATCCAGCTCTCCGGGGGTGAACAGCAGCGCGTGGGTATTGCCCGTGCGGTGGTGAATAAACCGGCGGTGCTGCTGGCGGATGAACCGACCGGTAACCTGGACGATGCGCTCTCCGAGGGCATTTTGCGCCTGTTTGAAGAGTTTAACCGCGTCGGCGTGACGGTGCTGATGGCAACCCACGATATGGGGCTGATTTCGCGTCGTTCGTACCGGATGCTGAGCCTGAGCGACGGGCATTTGCATGGAGGCCTGGCCGGTGAATAAGCGCGAAGCGATGAACCATATCAAACAGTTCGGCAGCCGGTTTGACCGGATGCGTAAATCTGTCGGCGGCGACAGCAATCGTAATACGCCGAAGCGCGGCAATAAGCCGTCTTCAAATGCCGGCTCCCGGAAAACCAACGTCTTTAACGAACAGGTGCGCTACGCCTGGCAGGGCGCACTGCAGGATCTGAAAAGCAAACCCTTTGCCACCTTCCTGACGGTGATGGTGATTGCTATCTCCCTGACCCTGCCGAGCGTCTGCTATATGGTTTACAAAAACGTTAACCAGGCAGCCTCTCAGTATTATCCTTCCCCGCAGATCACCGTCTACCTCGATAAGGCGCTGGACGACGACGCGGCGGCACGGGTGGTCGGGCAGCTACAGGCGGAATCGGGCGTGGATAAGGTTAACTATCTTTCGCGCGACGAGGCGCTGGGCGAGTTCCGTAACTGGTCCGGGTTTGGTGGCGCGCTGGATATGCTGGAAGAGAACCCGCTACCTGCGGTCGCGGTGGTGGTGCCGAAGATCGACTTCCAGGGGACGCAGGAGCTGAACACCCTGCGCGATCGTATCTCGCAGGTTCAGGGCATTGACGAAGTGCGCATGGACGACAGCTGGTTTGCCCGACTGGCGGCGCTGACCGGGCTGGTTGGCCGCGTGTCGGCGATGATCGGCGTGCTGATGATTGCTGCCGTCTTCCTGGTTATTGGTAACAGCGTGCGTCTGAGTATCTTTGCCCGTCGCGATACCATCAATGTACAGAAGCTGATTGGCGCGACCGACGGCTTTATCCTGCGCCCGTTCCTCTACGGCGGCGCGCTGCTCGGCTTTTCCGGGGCATTTTTGTCGCTGATCCTGTCCGAGATTCTGGTGATGCGTCTCTCCTCGGCGGTGACCGAGGTGGCGAAGGTGTTCGGCACCCAGTTCGAGCTGAGCGGCCTGTCGTTTGACGAGTGCCTGCTTCTGTTGCTGCTGTGCTCAATGATCGGCTGGATCGCCGCCTGGCTGGCCACCGTTCAACATTTACGTCACTTTACCCCTGACTAAAAAATCTCTGTTATAATCATCCCCTGCCACGAGTTCCCTCCGGCAGGGGATGAGAAACCTGGTGTTGACCCCTTCCATCCTCCTGACTGTGTCACATTTTGTGCGTAATCTATTCACACAGTTGCATTGAACTTGTGGATAAAATCACTGTCTGATACAAAAGTGGATGCTATTCTCGTCGCTTATACGTTCTGGCATGTTAGTTGCCTGATGGGGACTGACCGCCGCCAGAAAGAAGTAATTTGAGAGGATTTGAATGACCAAAGAAATGCAAAATTTAGCCTTAGCCCCTGTCGGTAACCTGGAATCCTATATCCGGGCCGCCAACTCATGGCCGATGTTATCGGCTGATGAAGAGCGGGAGCTTGCTGAACAGCTGCATTACCAGGGCTCGCTGGAAGCAGCTAAAACGCTGATCCTGTCCCACCTGCGCTTTGTTGTTCATATTGCTCGTAACTATTCGGGCTATGGCCTGCCGCAGGCGGATCTGATTCAGGAAGGCAATATCGGCCTGATGAAAGCCGTACGCCGTTTCAACCCGGAAGTGGGTGTCCGTCTGGTCTCCTTCGCGGTGCACTGGATCAAAGCGGAAATTCACGAATACGTGCTGCGCAACTGGCGTATCGTCAAGGTTGCCACCACCAAAGCACAGCGTAAGCTGTTCTTTAACCTGCGCAAAGCCAAGCAGCGTCTGGGCTGGTTCAACCAGGATGAAGTGGAAATGGTTGCCCGCGAGCTGGGCGTGTCCAGCAAAGACGTGCGTGAAATGGAATCGCGTATGGCCGCGCAGGATATGACCTTCGACATGTCGTCTGACGATGAGTCCGACAGCCAGCCGATGGCCCCGGTGCTCTATCTGCAGGATAAGTCCTCTAACTTTGCCGACAGCATTGAAGATGACAACTGGGACGAGCAGGCGGCAAACAAACTGACCCACGCGATGAGCGGTCTGGACGAGCGTAGCCAGGCGATTATCCGCGCCCGCTGGCTGGACGAAGACAACAAGTCCACCCTGCAGGAACTGGCCGATCGCTACGGCGTGTCCGCCGAGCGCGTGCGCCAGCTCGAAAAGAACGCCATGAAAAAACTGCGCGCCGCCATCGAGGCGTAAGCGCAAGATTAACCGGTAGCCGCCGCGCTACCGGTTCTCCATTCCCCCGTTTTTAAACTCCCCACAGTTATGCCTTCTGGCAGGACCGCGTTGTCATATCTCTTTCTTTTTCACCTCCGTTCCTTGCGGCAGGAAAACGACCCCGCTGCTATGCTCAAAGTGGCTGGAGATCAGCGCGTAACGATCCAATGACGGGGAGTGCAGGGTGAAGAATAACGAATTAAATCAACGGCGCCTGCAGGCAACGCCGCGGGGTATCGGGGTGATGTGCGGGTTCTATGCTCAGCGGGCGGAAAATGCCACCCTGTGGGATGTGGAAGGGAATGAAGTCATCGATTTTGCCGCCGGGATCGCCGTGCTCAATACCGGACATCGCCATCCGCGGGTGGTTGCGGCGGTGGAGCAGCAGCTGCAGGCGTTTACCCATACCGCATACCAAATCGTGCCCTATGAGAGCTATATCGCGCTGGCTGAACGCATTAACCAGCGCGTGCCGATCTCCGGCCCGGCGAAAACCGCCTTTTTCTCTACCGGCGCGGAAGCGGTGGAAAACGCGGTGAAAATTGCCCGGACCTTCACCCGTCGGCCCGGGATCATCACCTTCGGCGGCGGTTTTCATGGCCGTACCTTTATGACCATGGCCCTGACCGGCAAAGTGGTCCCCTACAAGGTGGGCTTCGGCCCATTCCCCGGCTCGATTTTTCATGCTCAGTACCCGAACGCATTGCACGGGGTCAGTACCGAAGAGGCCCTGAAAAGCCTCGACCGTATTTTTAAAGCCGATATCGCGCCGGATCAGGTGGCCGCTATTCTGCTGGAACCGGTACAGGGTGAGGGCGGTTTCAACGTGGCGCCCGACGACTTTATTCAGGGCCTGCGGCAGCTGTGTGATACCCACGGCATCCTGCTGATTGCCGACGAAGTCCAGAGCGGGTTTGCCCGTACCGGCAAGCTATTCGCGATGGAACACTACGCCAGCAAAGCGGATCTGATCACCATGGCGAAAAGCCTGGCCGGAGGGCTGCCGCTTTCGGCCGTCGCGGGTCGCGCAGACGTGATGGATGCGCCTGCACCCGGCGGGCTGGGCGGGACCTATGCCGGTAATCCGCTGGCGATGGCTGCGGCCCACGCCGTGCTGGATGTCATTGACGAAGAGCACCTGTGCGCACGCGCTGACACGCTGGGGCAGGAGCTGGTTGAGGTGCTGACCCGGGCGCGGACAGGCTGCCCGTATCTCGCTGAGATTCGTGCGCAGGGGTCGATGGTGGCGGTGGAGTTTAACGATCCGCAGAGCGGAGAACCTTGCGCGGAGTTCACCCGTCGGGTACAGGATGCTGCCCTGCGTGAAGGGCTGCTTCTGCTGAGCTGCGGGGTCTACGGCAACGTTATCCGCTTCCTCTATCCGCTGACCATTCCTGACGCCCAGTTCCGTAAAGCGCTGGAGATTATCGCCCGTTCGCTAAGTCACTGATGGCGAAAATTGTTGTTCCAAATTCCGAAAAATGGGGTATGTTTTAGCAGAGTATGCTGCTAAGGCACGGGCGGCATCCCGGTTTACAACTATCATATGCTTCTCTTATGGCTGTAAGCAAAATAATGTGTCACACAAAAACATCACAACAAATGCAATCACCATAACAATGGGGAACCTCAGGATGAAAATGAAGGGTAAAGCGTTACTGGCAGGATGTATCGCGCTGGCGATGAGCAACATGGCACTTGCTGAAGATATCAAAGTGGCCGTGGTCGGTGCGATGTCCGGTCCGGTTGCGCAGTATGGCGATCAGGAGTTTACCGGGGCTGAGCAGGCGATTGCCGACATTAATGCCAAAGGCGGTATTAAGGGCAATAAGCTGGTCGCGGTGAAATATGACGACGCCTGTGACCCGAAACAGGCGGTCGCGGTTGCTAACAAAGTGGTTAACGACGGCATCAAATATGTAATCGGCCACCTCTGCTCCTCTTCGACTCAGCCTGCGTCTGATATCTATGAAGACGAAGGCATTCTGATGATCACGCCGGCGGCAACCGCGCCCGAGCTGACCGCTCGCGGCTATGAGCTGGTGCTGCGCACCACCGGTCTGGACTCCGACCAGGGCCCGACCGCAGCGAAATACATTCTGGACAGCGTGAAGCCGAAGCGTATCGCGGTGATCCATGACAAACAGCAGTACGGCGAAGGTCTGGCCCGTGCGGTGCAGGAAGGCCTGAAAAAAGGCGGCGCCGACGTGGTGTTCTTTGACGGTATCACCGCCGGTGAGAAAGACTTCTCCACCCTGGTTGCCCGTCTGAAGAAAGACAATATCGACTTCGTCTACTACGGCGGTTACCACCCGGAGATGGGGCAGATCCTGCGCCAGTCCCGTGCGGCCGGTCTGACAACCAAATTTATGGGGCCGGAAGGCGTGGCTAACGTTTCCCTGTCTAACATCGCAGGTGAGTCAGCGGAAGGGATGCTGGTCACCAAGCCGAAGAACTACGACCAGGTGCCGGCGAACAAACCGATTGTGGATGCCATCAAGGCGAAGAAACAGGATCCGAGCGGCGCGTTCGTGTGGACCACCTATGCCGCGCTGCAGTCTCTGCAGGCAGGCCTGGAGCAGTCAGCTGAACCGGCTGAAATCGCTAAATACCTGAAAGCCAACTCCGTCGAAACGGTAATGGGCCCGCTCTCCTGGGATGAGAAAGGCGACCTGAAAGGCTTCGAGTTTGGCGTGTTTACCTGGCATGCTGACGGCACCGCGACCGACGCGAAGTAATTTCGTTTCGCGCGTTGTATAACAGGGGCGGACCGGCAGTGATGCCGTCCGCCCTTATTGATCCAGCCGTTTTTTCCAGCCGCCCGACTGCTGCGTAAAGCCGAGCGCCTGCATAAACGCGTTCATCGCGTCATAGTCTTCAACGCCAATATCGGTCATCCACCAGGTGGTGATGTCCGGGTTATCGCGTATCAACTCTTCCAGCAAATATTGCCCGACGCCGCGACGGCGGGTGATCTCCCGCACGCGTAATGAGTCCAGCGCCCCGTGGCCGAAGCTAAGGGTGACGCGAACCGCGCCGAGCAGGCGTTCGTTAAAACGGGCGGCGTAAATGCGGTAGATGTCATCGACATCAAACGAGGCGGGAGAATACTCCGGCCATATTTTCCCCAGATCGATATGATCCTGCTCGCTAAAGTTTTCCAGACGGATAATGGTCAGTTTCATTGACGGCCCAGTCCATTTCACAATGATGACAGAAAGTGTACCCGCTTTCGGCGATGGGTGACGCCTCTTTTCAGGTCGTTTCATTAGGGGATTAATTGTGCTAGCGACGCTGGCGTAGTTTTAAACGTCACGGATCGAAAAGCAGGCAGAATTTTCCCCTAAAAGGTAGCGTTTTATTCCGTTCTTTGTACCGTTATTTTATGCTGTATCCCGGACTTTTTTTGTTTATCTTCGACGTAATACAGAATATTATCTGTGCTTAATTGGCTGAAATATAGGGGTTTTAGTCTGGTTTTTGGCAAAAAACTACGCTAAACCATTAATGACGCTGGTAAAAATAGCGTTGTGCATTAAAAGTACAGAATGCTTTTTAACCATAATAAAACAAAATATCTACACAACGAGGCCGCGTGGTTTTCCGCAGTGGCCCGTGACGTGCAGAAACGACATCACGAATGGGGATTTCACAGTATGAAAAGGAACGCGAAAGCAGTAATCGCGGGGATGGTTGCATTGGCGATTTCCCACGCGGCGATGGCGGACGATATTAAGGTGGCTATCGTTGGGGCAATGTCCGGTCCGGTTGCTCAATGGGGCGATATGGAGTTTAACGGCGCTCGCCAGGCGATTAAGGACATTAATGCCGCCGGTGGTATTAAAGGCGACAAGCTGGTCGGCGTTGAATATGACGATGCCTGCGACCCGAAACAGGCGGTTGCCGTTGCCAACAAAATCATTAATGACGGTATTCAGTACGTAATCGGCCACCTGTGCTCTTCTTCCACGCAGCCCGCTTCCGATATCTATGAAGACGAAGGCATTCTGATGATCACTCCGGGTGCGACTAACCCGGAACTGACCCAGCGCGGCTATCAGCACATTATGCGTACCGCGGGCCTTGACTCCTCCCAGGGACCCACGGCGGCGAAGTACATCGTGGAAAAAGTGAAGCCGCAGCGCGTTGCTATTATTCACGACAAACAGCAGTACGGTGAAGGCCTGGCGCGTTCCGTGCAGACCGGACTGAAAGCGGTCGGCGCTAACGTGGTGTTCTTTGACGGCATCACCGCCGGTGAGAAAGATTTCTCCGCCCTGATTGCCCGCCTGCAGAAAGAGAATATCGACTTTGTTTACTACGGCGGCTACTACCCGGAAATGGGGCAGATGCTGCGTCAGGCGCGTGCAACCGGCCTGAAAACCCAGTTTATGGGACCGGAAGGCGTGGGTAACGCCTCTCTGTCCAATATCGCGGGCGACGCGGGCGAAGGCCTGCTGGTGACCATGCCAAAACGCTATGACCAGGACCCGGCCAATAGCGCTATCGTGGCAGCCCTGAAAGCAGAGAAAAAAGATCCGAGCGGCCCGTATGTGTGGATCACCTATGCCGCAATGCAGTCTCTGGCCACCGCACTTGAGCGTGTCGACAGCCGTGAGCCGCTGGACCTGGTAAAAGATTTAAAAGCGCACGGCGCGAAAACCGTGATTGGGCCGCTGAACTGGGATGAAAAAGGCGATCTGAAAGGATTTGAATTCGGTGTCTTCCAGTGGCACGCCGACGGTTCGTCAAGCGTAGCAAAATAAGGTCGACGCAAACTGTTATCTCGCTGCTCAGGCTTCGGGCCTGAGCAGATTGCGAAAGGTTATTTTATGTCAGAGCAGTTTCTCTATTTTTTGCAGCAGATGTTTAACGGCGTAACGCTGGGAAGCACCTATGCGCTGATCGCCATCGGCTACACCATGGTGTACGGCATTATCGGCATGATCAACTTCGCCCACGGCGAGGTCTATATGATCGGCAGCTATGTCTCCTTTATGATCATCGCCGCGCTAATGATGATGGGTATCGACACCAGCTGGCTGCTGGTCGGTGCCGGCTTCGTCGGGGCGATTATTATTGCCAGTACCTACGGCTGGAGCATCGAACGGGTGGCCTACCGACCGGTGCGTAGCTCCAAGCGCCTGATTGCGCTGATTTCGGCAATCGGGATGTCCATCTTCCTGCAGAACTACGTCAGCCTGACAGAAGGTTCGCGTGATATCGCCCTGCCGAGCCTGTTTAACGGCCAGTGGGTGGTCGGCAGCAGTGAAAACTTCTCCGCCTCGATTACCACCATGCAGCTGGTTATCTGGGTCGTGACCTTCCTGGCGATGCTGGCTCTGACGCTGTTTATCCGCTACTCCCGTATGGGACGCGCCTGCCGCGCCTGTGCGGAAGACCTGAAAATGGCCAGCCTGCTCGGCATCAACACCGACCGCGTGATTTCACTGACCTTTGTGATTGGTGCCGCAATGGCAGCGGTTGCCGGGGTGCTGCTCGGCCAGTTCTACGGCGTGATTAGCCCCTATATCGGCTTTATGGCCGGGATGAAAGCCTTTACCGCAGCGGTACTGGGCGGCATCGGCAGTATCCCTGGCGCGATGATTGGCGGCCTGATCCTCGGCGTTGCCGAAGCGCTGACCTCCGCTTACTTAAGCACAGAGTATAAGGACGTGGTGTCGTTTGCCCTGCTGATTGGCGTGCTGCTGGTGATGCCGACCGGTATCCTGGGCCGTCCGGAGGTAGAGAAAGTATGAAACCGATGCATTTTGCGATGGCGCTGCTCTCTGCGGCGATCTTCTTCGTACTGGCGGGCGTCTTTATGGGCGTCCAGCTGCAGCTGGACGGCACTAAACTGGTGGTGGGTTCGGCGACCGATATCCGCTGGCAGTGGGTCTTTGTCGGCACCGCAGTGGTCTTCTTCTTCCAGCTGCTACGTCCTCTGTTCCAGAAAACCCTCAAGAACGTCTCCGGGCCGAAATTCGTTCTGCCCGCTATTGATGGCTCGACGGTTAAGCAGAAGCTGTTTCTGATTGCGCTGCTGGTGATTGCCGTCGCCTGGCCGTTTATGGTGTCGCGCGGGACGGTGGATATCGCCACACTGACGATGATTTATATCATCCTCGGCCTCGGTCTGAACGTGGTGGTAGGGCTCTCTGGCCTGCTGGTGCTGGGCTACGGCGGCTTCTATGCCATCGGTGCCTATACCTTTGCCCTGCTGAATAACTACTACGGTCTTGGCTTCTGGACCTGCCTGCCGCTGGCCGGGCTGGTATCGGCGGCGGCCGGATTCCTGCTGGGCTTCCCGGTGCTGCGTCTGCGCGGCGACTATCTGGCGATTGTGACGCTGGGCTTCGGCGAGATCGTGCGTATCCTGCTGCTGAACAATACCGAGGTGACCGGCGGCCCGAACGGTATCAGCCAGATCCCGAAACCGACCCTGTTTGGTCTGGAGTTCAGCCGTACCGCTCGCGAAGGCGGCTGGGATACCTTCAGCAACTTCTTTAACGTCAAGTACGATCCCAGCGACCGTGTCGTGTTCCTCTATCTGGTGGCGCTGCTGCTGGTTGTGCTGACCCTGTTCGTGATTAACCGTCTCCTGCGTATGCCGCTGGGTCGGGCGTGGGAAGCCCTGCGTGAAGATGAGATCGCCTGTCGTTCGCTGGGCCTCAGCCCGACGCGTATCAAGCTGACCGCCTTTACCATCAGCGCCGCCTTTGCCGGTTTTGCCGGGACGCTGTTTGCTGCCCGTCAGGGCTTTGTCAGCCCGGAATCCTTCACCTTCGCCGAATCTGCCTTTGTGCTGGCGATTGTGGTGCTGGGCGGTATGGGCTCGCAGTTCGCGGTGATTCTGGCGGCAGTATTGCTGGTGGTATCGCGTGAGCTGATGCGCGACTTCAATGAGTACAGCATGCTGATGCTGGGTGGTCTGATGGTGCTGATGATGATCTGGCGTCCGCAGGGTCTGCTGCCGATGACCCGTCCGCAGCTGAAGCTGAAGGCCGGGCAAGCAAAAGGAGAGCAGGCATGAGCCAGCCATTATTATCCGTCAGCGGCCTGATGATGCGCTTTGGCGGCCTGCTGGCCGTCAATAACGTCTCTCTGGAGCTGCGTGCGCAGGAGATTGTTTCCCTGATTGGCCCTAACGGCGCCGGGAAAACCACGGTATTTAACTGCCTGACCGGCTTCTATAAGCCGACCGGCGGCACCATTATGCTGCGTGACCAGCACCTGGAAGGGCTGCCGGGGCAGCAGATTGCCCGTATGGGCGTGGTGCGTACCTTCCAGCACGTGCGTCTGTTCCGCGAAATGACGGTGATTGAGAACCTGCTGGTGGCGCAACACCAGCATCTGAAAACCGGCGTCTTCTCCGGCCTGCTAAAGACCCCGGCGTTTCGTCGGGCGCAGGATGAAGCCCTCGACAGAGCCGCGACCTGGCTGGACCGTATTGGTTTGTTAGCGCACGCTAACCGTCAGGCCAGCAATCTGGCTTATGGTGACCAGCGTCGTCTGGAGATCGTTCGCTGTATGGTGACCCAGCCGGAAATCCTGATGCTCGATGAACCGGCTGCGGGCCTGAACCCGAAAGAGACCAAAGAGTTGGACGAGCTGATTGTTGAGCTGCGTGACCACCACAACACCTCTATCCTGCTGATTGAGCACGATATGAAGCTGGTGATGGGCATTTCCGACCGCATTTATGTGGTCAATCAGGGAACGCCGCTGGCCAACGGTACGCCGGAAGAGATTCGTAATAACCCGGATGTGATCCGCGCGTATCTGGGCGAGGCATAAGATGGAAAATGTAATGCTGTCTTTTGACAAAGTAAGCGCCCACTACGGCAAGATTCAGGCGCTGCACGAGGTAAGCCTGCATATCAATCAGGGTGAGATCGTGACCCTGATTGGCGCCAACGGCGCGGGCAAAACCACCCTGCTGGGCACGCTCTGCGGTGACCCGCGTGCGACCAGCGGCCGGATCGTGTTTGACGGTAAGGACATTACCGACTGGCAAACGGCGAAGATCATGCGCGAAGCGGTCGCCATCGTGCCGGAAGGCCGTCGCGTCTTCTCCCGTATGACGGTGGAAGAGAACCTGGCGATGGGCGGCTTCTTTGCCGAACGTGACCAGTTCCAGCAGCGTATCGAGCGCGTCTATGACCTGTTCCCGCGTCTGAAAGAACGTCGTATCCAGCGTGCGGGCACCATGTCCGGCGGTGAACAGCAGATGCTGGCAATTGGCCGTGCTCTGATGAGCCAGCCGCGCCTGCTGCTGCTGGATGAGCCGTCCCTGGGCCTGGCCCCGATCATTATCCAGCAGATCTTCGACACCATCGAACAGCTGCGTGAAGAGGGGATGACCATCTTCCTCGTCGAGCAGAACGCCAACCAGGCGCTGAAGCTCGCCGACCGTGGCTACGTGCTGGAAAACGGCCACGTGGTGCTGGAAGATACCGGAGACGCGCTGCTGGCGAACGAGGCGGTAAGAAGCGCGTACTTAGGCGGTTAGTATTCCAAAGTTGAAAAAGGAGCCGAAAGGCTCCTTTTTTGTACGCTATAGTTGTACAATTAAGATGTACAGCATTTCCGGGAGGACCTATGCGCACTATGAATTACAGCGAAGCCCGGCAAAATCTGGCGGAAGCGCTGGATACGGCAACAACGGGTACGCCCGTTACTATTACTCGCCGTGGGCATAAATCGGCGGTAATTATCAGCTCGGAAGAGTTTGAACGTTATCAGGCGGCCAGGATGGACGCAGAGTTTGCTGCAATCATGGCGATTCATGGTAATGAGATTCGAGAACTGGCGGATAAATGACAATACAGTTTATCTCAGCGGAAGAGATAATCCGTTTTCACGATCGGCTTCTAAGTGTGACGCCGGGTGTTGCGGGAATGCCCGAGCCTGGACGTGCCGAAGCGTTATTGTTCCGCGTTCTTAATCAGTATCTATATGAAGGTGTCACGGATATCTGGCAGCTTGCGGCTATGCATCTGCTGGCGATTTCTCGTGGACATATTTTTAACGACGGCAATAAACGTACTGCGCTGTTTATTACTTTGCTGTTCCTCAAACGTAATAATATCGATCTGGTGGCTAACCCTGGTTTTGTTGACCTGACGGTTGATGCTGCAGCGGGTAAACTGTCGCTGGATGAGATAGCTATTCGCCTGCGCGGATAACCCCGCCATTTTTCCGTCACCTTTCCATCACGTTACTATCATCCCCTCGCCATCTTCCTGACGCCTGGCTGTCATCGTTTTGTAATTAAAAGGTTATTTTTCTGTCATTCGAGCATGTCATGTTACCTCGCGAGCATCAAACGCGTGATTTCGCGCATCCGGCACAACAAGAGAGATAACCGAATGAAATCGTTACGACATACAGCTTTAGGCATGGCATTAACGCTGGCATTTGCAGGCAATGCGATGGCCGTTACCTCCATTCCGTTCTGGCACTCTATGGAAGGTGAGTTAGGCAAAGAAGTTGACTCCCTGGCGCAACGTTTTAACGCGGCCAACCCGGATTACAAAATTGTGCCGGTGTACAAAGGCAACTACGAGCAGAGCCTGAGCGCGGGCATTGCGGCGTTCCGTACCGGTAACGCCCCGGCGATGCTGCAGGTATACGAAGTCGGCACCGCCACCATGATGGCGTCTAAGGCGATCAAGCCGGTGTATGAAGTCTTCAGCGATGCGGGCATCAAGTTTGACGAATCCCAGTTTGTTCCGACCGTGTCTGGTTACTACACCGACTCTAAAACGGGTCACCTGCTGTCCCAGCCGTTCAACAGCTCCACGCCGGTGCTGTACTACAACAAAGACGCCTTCAAAAAAGCCGGTTTAGATCCGGAGCAGCCGCCGAAAACCTGGCAGGACCTGGCCGCCTATACCGCGAAGCTGAAAGCAGCAGGCATGAAGTGTGGTTACGCCAGCGGCTGGCAGGGCTGGATCCAGATTGAAAACTTCAGCGCCTGGCACGGTCTGCCGGTTGCGACGAAAAACAACGGCTTTGACGGCACCGATGCGGTTCTGGAGTTCAACAAACCTGAGCAGGTGAAACATATCGCCATGCTGCAGGAACTGAACAAGAAGGGCGATTTCAGCTACTTCGGTCGTAAAGACGAATCCACCGAGAAGTTCTACAGCGGCGACTGCGCCATCACCACCGCCTCTTCCGGTTCGCTGGCCGATATTCGCCAGTACGCCAAATTTAACTACGGCGTGGGCATGATGCCTTACGACGCAGACGTTAAAGGTGCACCGCAGAACGCCATTATCGGCGGAGCGAGCCTGTGGGTTATGCAGGGCAAAGACAAGCCGACCTATACCGGCGTGGCGAAGTTCCTCGAGTTCCTGGCTAAACCGGAAAATGCTGCTGAATGGCACCAGAAAACCGGCTATCTGCCGATCACGACCGCAGCGTACGATCTGACCCGCGAGCAGGGCTTCTATGATAAGAACCCGGGTGCCGATATCGCGACTCGTCAGATGCTGAACAAGCCGCCGTTGCCGTTCACCAAAGGCCTGCGCCTGGGCAATATGCCGCAGATCCGTACCATCGTTGATGAAGAGCTGGAAAGCGTATGGACCGGTAAGAAAACCCCGCAGCAGGCGCTGGATACCGCCGTTGAGCGTGGTAATCAGCTGCTGCGTCGCTTCGAGCAGTCCACTAAGTCGTAATCTTTCTTACCCTCACTCCGGCCCTCGTCCCGAGGGATCGGGGTGAGGGCATATCTAACGCTGAGCCTAACTATGTCATCATCCCGTCCGGTATTCCGCTCGCGCTGGCTGCCCTACCTGCTGGTCGCGCCGCAGCTGGTCATCACTGTTATCTTCTTTATCTGGCCCGCGGGCGAAGCGCTGTGGTACTCACTGCAAAGCGTTGATCCTTTTGGCCTTTCCAGCCAGTTTGTCGGCCTGGATAACTTCGTGGCGCTGTTCCACGACAGCTACTATCTCGACTCTTTCTGGACCACCATTAAATTCAGCACCCTGGTGACCGTCAGCGGCCTGCTGTCGTCCCTGTTCTTTGCCGCGCTGGTGGATTATGTGGTGCGCGGCAGCCGCATGTATCAAACGCTGATGCTGCTGCCCTACGCCGTTGCGCCCGCCGTTGCTGCGGTACTGTGGATTTTCCTGTTTAACCCAGGACGCGGCCTGATAACCCACCTGCTGGAGCAGTTCGGCTATGACTGGAACCATGCTCAGAACAGCGGGCAGGCCATGTTCCTGGTGGTGTTTGCGTCGGTCTGGAAGCAGATTAGTTACAACTTCCTGTTCTTCTTTGCCGCGCTGCAGTCGATTCCCCGTTCGCTGGTGGAAGCTGCCGCGATGGACGGTGCCGGACCGGTACGCCGCTTCTTTAAGCTGTCGCTGCCGCTGATTGCGCCGGTCAGCTTCTTCCTGCTGGTGGTTAACCTGGTCTACGCCTTCTTTGATACCTTCCCGGTGATTGACGCCGCGACGGCCGGTGGCCCGGTACAGGCGACCACGACGCTTATCTACAAAATTTACCGCGAAGGCTTTGCCGGACTGGATCTGTCGGCCTCTGCTGCGCAGTCGGTGATCCTGATGGGGCTGGTGATTGTGTTGACGGTGGTTCAGTTCCGCTATGTGGAAAGTAAGGTGCGTTACCAATGATTGAGAACCGTCGCGGGCTGACCATTTTCAGCCATCTGATGCTGATCCTCGGGATCGCCGTCATTCTGTTTCCGCTGTACGTCGCCTTTGTGGCGGCGACGCTGGACAACCAGGCGGTGTATGACACGCCGATGACCCTGATCCCCGGTGGTCATCTGCTGGAAAATATGAAGACCATCTGGCTCCAGGGCGTGGGTGCGAACAGCGCGCCGTTCTGGCTGATGCTGTTTAACAGCTTTGTGATGGCCTTCGGGATCACCGTCGGCAAAATCACCGTCTCGATGCTGTCGGCCTTTGCCATTGTCTGGTTCCGTTTTCCGCTGCGTAACCTCTTCTTCTGGATGATTTTTATCACCCTGATGCTGCCGGTTGAAGTGCGTATTTTCCCGACGGTAGAGGTCATCGCCAACCTTAATATGCTCGACAGCTACACCGGCCTGACGCTGCCGCTGATGGCGTCGGCCACCGCCACCTTCCTGTTCCGCCAGTTCTTTATGACGCTGCCGGACGAGCTGATTGAAGCCGCCAGGATTGACGGCGCCTCGCCGATGCGCTTTTTCCGCGACATCGTCCTGCCGCTGTCAAAAACCAATCTTGCGGCGCTGTTTGTGATCACCTTTATCTACGGCTGGAACCAGTACCTGTGGCCGCTGCTGATCGTCAGCGACGTCAACCTCGGGACGGCGGTCGCCGGGATTAAGGGCATGATCTCCGCCGGTGAAGGCACCACGGCCTGGAACCAGGTGATGGCGGCGATGCTGCTGACCCTGATCCCACCGGTCATTATCGTATTAGCAATGCAGCGCGCCTTTGTGCGTGGCCTGGTAGACAGTGAGAAATAGTATATGGCCGGATTAAAATTACAGGCAGTAGCGAAGAGCTGGGACAACGGGAAAACCCAGGTGATTCAGCCGCTGACGCTCGACGTTGCCGACGGCGAATTTATCGTGATGGTGGGCCCGTCGGGCTGCGGAAAATCGACCCTGCTGCGTATGGTGGCCGGGCTGGAGCGCGTGACCAGCGGTGATATCTGGATTGACCGTCAGCGGGTGACGGAGATGGAACCCAAAGAGCGCGGTATTGCTATGGTCTTCCAGAATTACGCCCTCTATCCGCATATGAGCGTGGAAGAGAACATGGCCTGGGGCCTGAAAATTCGCGGTATGGGCAAGGTGCATATCGCCGAGCGCGTGCAGGAAGCGGCAAGGATTCTGGAGCTGGACGGTCTGCTTAAGCGTCGCCCGCGTGAGCTTTCCGGTGGCCAGCGTCAGCGTGTGGCCATGGGCCGTGCGATTGTGCGCGATCCGGCAGTATTCCTGTTCGATGAACCGCTCTCTAACCTCGACGCCAAGCTGCGCGTGCAGATGCGTCTGGAGCTGCAACAGCTACACCGTCGTCTGAAAACCACGTCGCTGTATGTGACCCACGATCAGGTGGAAGCCATGACTCTCGCCCAGCGGGTAATGGTGATGAACAAAGGCGTGGCGGAGCAGATCGGTACCCCGGTCGAAGTGTATGAAAAGCCCGCCAGCCGTTTTGTGGCGAGCTTTATCGGCAGTCCGGCCATGAACTTGCTGGAAGGGCGTATCAGCGACGACGGCGCGCACTTTGATCTGGGAAGCGGGATGGCGCTGCCGATTAACTGGAATTACCGTAACCTCGCCGGGCGAAAAATGACGCTGGGTATTCGCCCGGAACATATTGGGTTAAGCTCTCAGGCTGCAGGCGGTATCCCGCTGGTGATGGATACGCTGGAGATGCTGGGCGCCGATAATCTGGCGCACGGTCGCTGGGGCGAGCAGAAAATGGTGGTCCGACTGGCACACCAGGAGCGCCCGGCGGCAGGCACCACCCTGTGGCTGCATCTTCCGGAAAACCACCTGCACCTCTTTGACGGTGAAACAGGACAACGTGTATGAGCAACTGGCCTTATCCGCATATTGTCGCCCATCGGGGCGGCGGCAAACGGGCGCCTGAAAATACGCTGGCGGCTATCGACATGGGTGCGCACTACGGCCACGCCATGATCGAATTTGACGTTAAATTATCGAAAGATGGTTACATCTTCCTGCTTCATGACGACAACCTCGAACGCACCAGCAATGGCTGGGGCGTCGCGGGCGACCTGTTATGGAATGACCTGCTGAGGGTCGATGCCGGGAGCTGGTTTAGCGGTGAATTTAAAGGCGAGCAGCTGCCGCTGCTTTCTGACGTTGCGATGCGCTGCCGTGAGCACGGGATGATGGCCAATATCGAAATTAAACCCACGACCGGTACCGGGCCGCATACGGGGAACGTGGTTGCCCGGGCAGCGCGTGAACTGTGGCGCGGGATGCCTGCGCCGCTGCTCTCTTCTTTTGAGATTGATGCGCTGGAAGCGGCACATCAGGCTGCACCGGAGTTGCCGCGCGGTCTGTTGCTGGATGAGTGGCGGGATGACTGGCGTGAGTTAACGGATCGCCTCGAGTGCGTCTCTATCCACCTGAATCATCAGCTGCTGGACGAGGCACGCGTCGCAATGCTGAAGGACGCCGGTCTGCGTATTCTGGTCTATACCGTCAATCAGCCCCGCCGTGCGGCAGAGCTGTTGACCTGGGGCGTGGACTGCATCTGTACCGATAACATCGATGAGATCGGCCCGGATTTCCGCCCTTAAGGATTAAGCGGTACGGTCTGCGGCTTTTTCAGCATATCGCCGTTGTGCCTTTCCTGCAGCAGATGCTGCTGACCGGTGGCGCGCTCAGTGGACGTCAGCAACCCTTTGCCGTTGTTGGGCAGCGGCTGCAGGTTGCCCGGCTGGGCCTGCTGAATACGCTGGGTATTGCTATTGAGCTGCGTCTGTAGATGCTGCTGCTGAAGCTGCGTCTGACTCTGCATCTGCTGTTTCAGCATGCCCTGCTGCTGGCTTTGCTGATTCAGCATCTGGGTCTGCATTCGCTGCTGGCTGGGGTTCTGGTAGCCCGGCAGATTAGGGTTATTGGTGGTGTTCAGCGGCTGTGCCAGGCCCGCGAAGGGCACCAGCGCGGCCAAAAGTAAGAGTCGTTTCATCATTTTCTCCTCCCGTCAGGGATAGCTTAAGTTTACCCCTTTTCCATCGACAGCATGTTTTTTTAGGAGTTGTGCACCAGGCTTATACGGGGACTGTAGCCCATAGCTCTGGAGAACAACGATGATCAAACCACACCTGGTACGTTGGGCGGCGATTGCTGCGCTGACCGCCGCCGCCTGTTTTAGCGTTACCGCCGCGCCACAACCCGCCGCACCGCCCGTTTCCTACGGTGTCGAAGCCGATGTGTTTCATCCCGTGCGGGCGAAGCAGGGCATGGTCGCCTCGGTGGATGCCGCCGCCACCCGTGCCGGGGTGGAAATTCTAGAGCAGGGCGGCAACGCCGTCGACGCCGCCGTGGCGGTGGGGTATGTCCTGGCGGTGACGCATCCTCAGGCCGGGAATCTCGGCGGTGGCGGCTTTATGATGCTGCGCACCAAAGAGGGAAAGACCACCGCTATCGATTTCCGTGAAATGGCCCCGGCTGCGGCTACACGGGATATGTTTCTCGATGACCAGGGCAACCCCGACAGTAAAAAATCCCTGACCTCACATCTGGCCTCCGGCGTACCGGGCACGGTTGCCGGTTTCTCGCTGGCTCTGGAGAAATATGGCACGCTGCCGCTGAAAAAAGTGATTCAGCCCGCGCTGAAACTGGCGAAAGAGGGCTTTGTGGTTAACGACGCCCTTGCTGACGATCTGAAAACCTACGGCAGCGAGGTGCTCCCCAACCATGAGAACAGCAAAGCCATCTTCTGGAAGGCGGGTGAACCGCTGAAAAAGGGCGACAGGCTGGTGCAGGCTAACCTGGCGAAAAGTCTGGCGCTGATCGCTGACCAGGGATCGGATGCTTTCTACAAAGGGGAGATCGCCGACCAGATTGCCGCCGAGATGAAAAAGCACGATGGCTTAATCGATAAAAACGATCTAGCCAACTACCGGGCGGTGGAGCGGGAGCCGATAAGCGGTGAGTATCGCGGCTATCAGGTCTTCTCGATGCCGCCACCGTCCTCCGGCGGGATCCATATTGTGCAGATCCTCAATATCCTGGAGAACTTCGATCTGGCGAAGGCGGGCTTCGGCAGCGCCGATGCGATGCATCTGATGGCGGAGGCGGAAAAATATGCCTATGCCGATCGCTCCGAATACCTCGGCGACCCGGATTTTGTTCGCGTCCCCTGGCAGGCATTAACCAGCAAAGCGTACGCCAAATCGATAGCGGCGCAGATCGATCCGGCCAAAGCGAAGCCGTCGAGTCAGATCCGTCCCGGCAAGCTGGAGCCGTATGAAAGTAATCAGACCACCCATTACTCGGTGGTGGATAAAGACGGCAATGCGGTCGCGGTCACCTATACCCTGAACACCACCTTTGGGTCGGGGATTGTGGCGGGTAATACCGGTATTCTGCTGAACAATGAAATGGATGACTTCTCTGCCAAGCCCGGCGTGCCGAATGTTTACGGGCTGGTGGGCGGCGATGCCAACGCCGTCGGGCCGAAGAAACGACCGCTGTCGTCCATGTCGCCGACCATCGTGGTGAAAGACGGAAAAACCTGGCTGGTCACCGGCAGCCCTGGCGGTAGCCGGATTATCACCACCGTGCTGCAAATGGTGGTAAACAGCATCGATTTTGGAATGAACATCGCCGAAGCCACCAATGCGCCACGCTTCCATCATCAGTGGCTACCGGACGAGCTGCGGGTGGAGAAGGGCTTTAGCCCGGACACGCTGAAGCTGCTGGAGCAGAAAGGGCAGAAAGTGGCGGTAAAAGAGGCGATGGGCAGCACCCAGAGCATTGTCGTCGGCCCGGATGGCACGCTGTACGGGGCGTCTGATCCGCGTTCGGTGGATGATTTAACCGCCGGATATTAATCGCGTTTCCCTCTCCCACACCGGGAGAGGGTTTTCCTGCTTACTTCATTCGCGCCATAAAGTACGCATCCACGTATTCCCCGTCGCGCAGAGCGTATTGCCTGCCGGTGCCTTCCACCTCGAAACCATACTTGCGGTAAAGCGCCAGCGCGGCAGGGTTGTCGGTATAGACCGTCAGCTCAATACGCGTGATGCGCAGCCAGTTGTCGCAGAGGTTTACCATTTCGGCCATCAGCGCACTGGCGACGCCGCGTCCCTGAAAGGCGGGGGAGACGCCGATACCAAAGGTGGCAACGTGGCTGCGGCGCGGGTTCTGCTCCACGAGCAGGGTCAGGTTTCCTGCCACCCTGTCGTCAATGCAGGCCAGCAGATGTCGGCGGCCTGCCGTCGGCGTGAGGCGCTCCTGCCACCCGTCCAGCGTGGGATGGGGTAGCTGTAGCACGTCGCGATACACCTCAGGCTGCGCGTAAATCTGGCGAATGGACTCGGCATCGCGGGTTTCAGCAGGGCGTATCACTATCTCACTCATTGTTTCTCTCCGTTTAGGGGCAAGTATTCCCTTTTAACGTTATTGACTTTCGGATCCCAGTCAACTGCCATTTTTTGCAAAAAAGGGGTAGACAAGTGCGAATGATAATGATTATTATTGTCATGCGTTCAGGGAGACCCCCGTGGAGAACCTGAAAGCACGACATTGCTCACATTGCTTCCAGTATTATTTTAGCCAGCCGGGTGCTGGCTTTTTTTTGCCTGAAATTCGGGGAAAGAAAACGGGAAGCGGGCGGGCAGTGGCCCGCCACAGTGCGCATTAGACGCGTTTTTTACCTTTTACGTCGCTTTCGGCGAGCGGCAGCGCTTCCGGGGCGGAAGAGGTCTCGGCCAGCAGGCCTACCACGTTGGTTTTTTCTTGCACAGGCTGGAGCTGCTCGGATTTGCCGTTAAAGACAGCGCCTTTTTTAATGGTCAGCGAATTCCAGACGAGCGTGCCGGTGATATTGCCATTCTCATACACGTCGATGGTTTCGCTGCGGCAGTTGCCGTTAACAACGCCGTCGATAATCAGCTCCCGGCTGGTGATATCGCCTTCCACCACGCCGTTACGCATAATTTTAATCAGGCCTTCTTTGGCGTCGATATTGCCGTGGACCGTACCGTAAATGTAAACCTGACCGTTAGAGGTGATATTCCCGTCGAAGCGTACACCGCTGGCGATCACGGTATTGCTCTGCTTCTCATCGCGAGGAACCTCTTTCTCGACGATGGGCGCTGAGGCGGGAGTACTGACAACGGGGGTTTGCGTCGCTGCTTCGGCTGCTTTGTTTTTTCCAAACATATGATTAACCTGCTTGTGTAAGGCGTGAATAACGAAGGCAATAATGGCAAGCGCTGCGGTCAGCAGCGCCCAGGAATGGGCGTCATAACACCAGGCCACCAGCGAGAGTGACCAGAAAAAAAATGCGGTATTCAGAAAAAGATAGACTCTTCCCATGCTGAACTGATGGCTACTCCATTAGCGACCGTGCGGCGTTGTCTACGGCAAAAAGAGCTGCACCGCGACCGCTGTGTGGTTGGGTGTATTGATAAAGCATTTGTTTCTTATCGGCATGGTTATCCGGGAACTTCAGGGCCGGGTCAAGAGTATGGGGCTATTTTTGGGATTTTTAATAAGCTGTTTACAAAGGGAAATGGCGAACAGCGTCATCTGGCGTTAAGGTAAACGGAGTCTGCATACCTTCAGGAAGCGATTATGACTCTTCATTGCGCCTTTATTGGTTTTGGTAAAAGTACCACCCGCTATCATCTTCCCTACGTTCTCAACCGCAAAGAGAACTGGCACGTTGCGCATATTTTTCGTCGCAGCGCGAAGCCGGAAGAGCAGCAACCCCAGTATCAGCATATCCACTTTACCAGCGATCTGGATGAGGTCTTAAACGACCCGCAGGTGAAGCTGGTGATTGTCTGTACCCACGCCGACAGCCATTTTGACTATGCGAAGCGCGCGCTGGAGGCGGGGAAAAATGTGCTGGTAGAAAAACCCTTTACGCCGACGATGGCTGAAGCGAAGACGCTGTTCGCGCTGGCGAGAAGCAAAGGGCTGACCGTCACGCCCTATCAGAACCGTCGCTTTGACGCCTGCTTCCTGACGGTCAAAAAGGTGATTGAGAGCGGTAAGCTCGGCGATATCGTCGAAATTGAAAGCCACTTCGACTACTACCGTCCGGTTGCCGAAACCAAACCCGGCCTGCCGCAGGATGGCGCTTTTTACGGCCTTGGCGTGCATACGATGGATCAGATTATCTCCCTGTTCGGTCGCCCGGACCACGTCGCTTACGACATCCGCAGCCTGCGCAACAAGGCCAACCCGGACGATACCTTTGAGGCGCAGCTGTTCTATGGCGATCTCAAGGCGATTGTGAAAACCAGCCACCTTGTGAAAATCGACTACCCGAAATTTATCGTTCACGGCAGCAAAGGCTCGTTGATCAAATACGGTATCGACCAGCAGGAAACCAGCCTCAAGGCCAATATCATGCCTGGTGAGCCGGGCTTTGCCGCGGATAGCAGCGTCAGTCTGCTGGAGTACGTTAACGACGCGGGCGAGAGCGTACGCGAAGAGCTCGCCAGCGAAATCGGAGACTACGGTTATGTCTACGATGCGCTCTATAACACTCTGACAGCGGGTACAGACAATTACGTCAAGGAAACTGAAGTACTCACCAATCTTGAGATCCTCGAACGGGCCTTCGAACAGGCTTCTCCCTCGACTGTAACGCTTGCTAAATAGCTTTCACAGACTCCTCTGCACTTGTTCACATTTTTTGAACAGAGGAGTCAATTTTCACCCTCTATCATCCTGAGCCATTCGAGTACAAACTGACTCCATCGAAACGAACATGGGGAAAGACAAATGATTTACTTACGCAAAGCGAACGACCGTGGGCATGCTAATCATGGCTGGCTGGATTCCTGGCACACCTTCTCTTTCGCCAACTATTATGACCCTAACTTTATGGGCTTCTCGGCGCTGAGAGTGATCAACGATGACGTTATCGATGCAGGCCAGGGGTTTGGTACCCACCCGCATAAAGATATGGAAATCCTGACCTATGTGCTGGAAGGGGCGGTCGAGCATAAAGACAGCATGGGCAACAAAGAGCAGGTTCCTGCCGGTGAGTTCCAGATTATGAGCGCCGGTACCGGGGTTCAGCACTCGGAGTACAACCCGAGCGAAACTGAACGTCTGCACCTGTATCAAATCTGGATCATGCCGGAAAAAAATGGCATCGCACCGCGCTATGAGCAGCGCCGGTTTGACGCTACTCAGGGCCGCCAGCTGGTACTGTCGCCGGATGCCCGCGACGGGTCGCTGAAAGTGCACCAGGATATGGAACTGTATCGCTGGGCGCTGCTGAAAGATGAGCAGTCCGTGTACCAGATTGCTGCCGAACGTCGGGTGTGGATCCAGGTCGTAAAAGGCAACGTGACGATCAACGGCACCAAAGCCACCACCGCAGATGGTCTGGCGATTTGGGACGAGCAGGCGCTCTCCGTGCATGCCGACAGCGACAGCGAAATCCTGCTGTTCGATCTGCCACCGGTTTGATCTCCGGTAAATAAAGTACGTAACCTTCCCCGTTAAGGGGAAGGTTCTGCTTAGTCCGTGATAAACTGGGGAAATGTTTTCTCAGCGCATGTTCACAGGACGATGAAAAAGAAAAGACCCGTACTTCAGGATGTTGCCGATCGCGTTGGCGTGACCAAAATGACGGTCAGCCGTTTCTTACGTAACCCGGAGCAGGTGTCTGAGGCGTTACGGGGTAAGATCGCCGCGGCGCTTGATGAACTGGGTTATATCCCCAACCGTGCGCCGGATATGCTATCCAATGCGACCAGCCGTGCGATTGGCGTTCTGCTTCCCTCCTTAACCAACCAGGTATTTGCTGAAGTTCTGCGCGGCATTGAAAGCGTGACGGATGCGCACGGCTATCAGACCATGCTTGCCCACTACGGCTATAAAGCCGAGCTGGAAGAAGAGCGCCTGGAATCGATGCTGTCGTGGAATATCGACGGCCTGATCCTGACCGAACGCACCCACACCGCCCGCACCCTGAAGATGATTGAAGTCTCCGGTATTCCGGTGGTGGAGCTGATGGACAGCCAGTCTCCCTGCCTTGATATCGCCGTTGGCTTCGATAACTTTGAAGCCGCCCGACAGATGACCGCCGCGATTATCCAGCGTGGTCGCCAGCATGTGGCCTATCTGGGGGCACGTCTCGACGAACGAACTATCATCAAACAGCAGGGGTATGAACAGGCGATGCGCGATGCCGGTCTGACGCCGTACAGCGTGATGATTGAGCAGGCCTCCTCCTACTCCACCGGGAGCGAGCTGCTACGTCAGGCGCGGCGTGAATATCCGCAGCTCGACAGTATTTTCTGCACCAACGATGACCTGGCGGTCGGCGCGGCCTTTGAGTGCCAGCGCCTGGGTCTGCGTATCCCGGAGGATATGGCGATTGCCGGTTTCCACGGCCACGATATCGGCCAGGTGATGGAACCCCGGCTGGCCAGCGTCCTGACGCCGCGTGAGCGGATGGGACGAATCGGTGCCGAACGCCTGCTGGCGCGCATTCGCGGGGAGATCGTGACGCCTAAAATGTTAGATTTAGGTTTCACGTTGTCGCCGGGTGGATCTATTTAAGCTGTAAAATTTGAACTAGCTCACACTTATCCACTTCTGGCACGAATGGTTATTGCGTCCATTTTACCCCGGCAGGACAATGTTACCGATAACAGTTACCCGTAACAGCCTCTTTAACCTTTCTGTGGGAGCGACGCCTTGAGCACGACTAACCATGATCACCGCATCTACGTCCTGATGGGCGTATCGGGCAGCGGCAAATCCGCCGTTGCCAGTGAAGTAGCCCATCAGATGAGCGCCGCGTTCCTTGATGGCGACTTCCTCCACCCGCGCTGCAATATTGCCAAAATGACCGCCGGTGAGCCGCTGAACGATGACGACCGTAAGCCCTGGCTGCAGGCCCTGAACGATGCCGCTTTTGCGATGCAGCGTACCAACAAAGTTTCCCTGATCGTCTGCTCGGCGCTGAAAAAGCACTACCGTGACATTCTGCGCGACGGCAACCCGAACCTCTCCTTTATCTACCTGAAAGGGGATTTCGAAGTGATCGAAAGCCGCCTGAAGGCGCGTAAAGGTCACTTCTTCAAAACCCAGATGCTGGTGACTCAGTTCGAAACCCTGGAAGAACCGGGTGCGGACGAATCTGACGTGCTGATTGTGGATATTGATCAGCCGCTTGAAGGCGTTGTTGCCAGCACCATTGCAGTGATTAATAACTAAAAAAGGCAGTAAAAAGTGAGTACTTTAACGCTAGTTTTAACAGCGGTCGGCTCGGTATTGCTGCTGCTGTTTTTAGTCATGAAGGCGCGTATGCATGCCTTTGTGGCCTTGATGGTGGTGTCCATTGGTGCCGGTCTGTTTTCCGGTATGCCGCTCGATAAGATCGCAGCGACCATGGAAAAAGGGATGGGTGGTACGCTGGGCTTCCTGGCGATTGTGGTGGCGCTGGGCGCGATGTTTGGCAAGATTTTGCATGAAACCGGCGCGGTCGATCAGATAGCCGTCAAAATGCTGAAATCCTTTGGTCATAGCCGTGCCCACTACGCTATCGGCCTGGCCGGGCTTATCTGTGCGCTGCCGCTGTTCTTTGAGGTGGCGATTGTGCTGCTGATTAGCGTCGCGTTCTCGATGGCGCGCCACACCGGTACCAACCTGGTGAAGCTGGTGATCCCGCTGTTTGCCGGCGTCGCCGCTGCGGCCGCATTCCTGCTGCCGGGGCCTGCGCCGATGCTGCTGGCCTCCCAGATGCACGCCGACTTTGGCTGGATGATCCTGATTGGCCTGTGCGCCGCGATCCCGGGGATGATTATCGCTGGGCCGCTGTGGGGCAACTTTATCAGTCGCTACGTTGAGCTGCATATTCCTGACGACATCAGCGAACCGCATCTCGGCGAAGGTAAAATGCCCTCCTTTGGCTTTAGTCTGGCGCTGATCCTGCTGCCGCTGGTGCTGGTGGGTCTGAAAACCATCGCCGCACGTTTTGTCGCCGAAGGCTCCACGGCCTACGAATGGTTCGAGTTTGTCGGCCATCCGTTTACCGCCATTCTGGTGGCCTGTCTGGTGGCAATTTATGGTCTGGCGATGCGTCAGGGCATGCCGAAAGATAAGGTGATGGAGATCTGTGGTCACGCGCTGCAGCCGGCCGGGATTATCCTGCTGGTGATCGGTGCGGGCGGCGTATTCAAACAGGTACTGGTAGATTCCGGCGTCGGCCCTGCGTTGGGTGAGGCGCTGACCGGTATGGGTATGCCGGTGGCGATCACCTGCTTTATTCTGGCCGCCGCGGTGCGCATTATTCAGGGTTCGGCAACGGTCGCCTGTTTAACCGCGGTCGGGCTGGTGATGCCGGTTATCGAACAGCTTAACTACTCCGGCGCGCAGATGGCGGCACTCTCCATCTGTATCGCGGGCGGTTCTATCGTGGTGAGTCACGTGAACGACGCTGGCTTCTGGCTGTTCGGTAAATTTACCGGCGCAACCGAAGCGCAGACGCTGAAGACCTGGACGATGATGGAAACCATCCTCGGCACCACGGGCGCGATAGTCGGGATGATTGCGTTTAGCCTGTTAAGTTAAGTTTTTCATGCAACTCTCCTGAAAGGAGAGAAATAACGCTGAAGCCGGGCCGCATCGTTTATGCGGCCCGGTTTTTTTATTGCTTTTTTGGCGGCAGGATGTGACCCGGGAAACAATTCCAGGGTTGCTTGCCTTACTGTGTAAGGTTATTATTCATCCGTAAAGGGAGAGGGTCAGGATGACACTGCTTCACTTTGTTGAAACGACTGCATTTCAGCGCAGGATAGATGCGCTGCTGAGCCGGGAAGAGTACCGGATTTTTCAGGAATACCTGCGGTTCTGGCCGGATTCGGGGGCTATCATTTCCGGAACCGGTGGCTGTCGTAAGGTCCATTGGGCTATCCAGGGAAAGGGGAAGCGCGGCGGAATACGGGCCATCTACTACTATCTGGCGGATGCTGGGGAGATCTATCTCCTGCAGGCTTTTGCCAAAAATGAACAGGATGACCTCACGGATGAGCAGAAGAGTGTGCTCAGAAAGTACATGACAAGACTGGAGAATACCTGATGAAAGATGAACTGTTCAGCGAGCTAATTGACAGCGTCCGCGAAGCGACGGAAATTCGCCAGGGCCTGAAACAGCCTGCGCGTGTGACGACTTTTGTCCTTCCTGATGTTAAAGCCATCCGTGCAGTTGCCGGGCTGACTCAGACCGAATTTGCCAGCGCGGTGGGCGTGTCGCCTTCACTGGTTGAAGCCTGGGAACAGAAAAACCGTACCCCTCGCGGCAGCAGCTTAAAGGTTCTGCGCCTGCTGGAGCGCGAACCTTCCATGCTGAATCTTATCCGCTCGCTGTAACGACCCGGCCGCGGTGGCCGGGGGCACGAGATTTTACCCTTTCATCCACGCCCGGATACCGTCCAGGAACATCTGGGTGGCCAGCATGACCAGAATCAGTCCCATCAGGCGCTCAAGGGCGTTGACGCCTTTCTCGCCCAGCAGGCGCAGGAACAGCGATGACTGCAGCAGGATTGCCACCGTGCCGCCCCAGGCAATCAGCAGGGCGATAACCAGATGCCCCATTTGATTCGGGTACTGGTGCGACAGCAGCATCAGCGTTGCCAGCAGGGTTGGACCGGCAACCAGCGGGATCGCCAGCGGCACGATAAACGGTTCTTCACCGGCGGGTAAGCCGGTCGTGCTGCCCGTGGCGCTGGGGAAAATCATCTTGATAGCGATCAGGAACAGAATAATCCCGCCGGAGATCGAAACCGTTTCGGCGCGCAGATTCAGGAAGGAGAGAATTTTCTCCCCGGCGAACAGGAAGATCAGCATCAGGAGCAGCGCGATCAGCAGCTCGCGGATCATAATCGCCCGGCGACGCTTCGGCTCCGTATGCTTGAGCACGGACATAAAAATCGGCAAATTGCCGAGCGGGTCCATGATAAGAATCAGTAAAACAGTCGCGGAGATAATTTCAGTCATACTGCATGGTCCCTGTTCATAAATTATATAAAATAAGTTCTGTTTCTGATCGCCGCACAATCATTGATTAATTTCACTTGCGACTTTAGCTGCATTTTGTAAGGTGAGAACTATATCCACCAAATATTGGCTACAGCACACATCTTTGCAGGAAACACGCTATGAAAAATGTTGGTTTTATCGGCTGGCGCGGAATGGTCGGCTCCGTACTCATGCAACGCATGGTTGAGGAGCGTGATTTCGACGCCATTCGCCCTGTTTTCTTCTCAACCTCCCAGTTCGGCCAGGCAGCACCGGCTTTCGGCAGCCACACCGGCACGCTGCAGGACGCATTTAATCTGGACGCGTTGAAGGCACTCGACATCATTGTCACCTGCCAGGGCGGCGATTATACCAACGAAATCTATCCAAAGCTTCGTGAAAGCGGCTGGCAGGGTTACTGGATTGATGCGGCGTCTTCTCTGCGCATGAAAGATGACGCGATTATTATCCTCGACCCGGTAAACCAGGCGGTGATTACCGACGGCCTGAACAACGGGATCAAAACCTTTGTCGGCGGCAACTGTACCGTCAGCCTGATGCTGATGTCGCTGGGTGGTCTCTTCGCCAATGACCTGGTGGAGTGGGCGTCTGTGGCAACCTATCAGGCCGCATCCGGCGGTGGCGCACGCCATATGCGCGAGCTGCTGACCCAGATGGGCCAGTTGCAGCATCACGTTGCGGAAGAGCTGGCTAACCCGGCCTCGGCGATCCTCGATATCGAACGTAAAGTCACGGCGCTGACGCGCAGCGGCGAACTGGCGGTGGACAACTTCGGCGTACCGCTGGCCGGAAGCCTGATCCCGTGGATCGATAAACAGCTGGATAACGGTCAGAGCCGCGAAGAGTGGAAAGGGCAGGCCGAAACCAACAAAATTCTGGCGACATCCTCCACCATCCCGGTTGATGGCCTCTGTGTCCGTATCGGCGCGCTGCGCTGCCACAGCCAGGCGTTTACCCTCAAGCTGAAAAAAGATGTCTCCATTGCGACGGTGGAAGAGCTGCTGGCAGCCCATAACCCGTGGGCGAAAGTGGTGCCGAATGACCGTGAAATCTCCATGCGTGAACTGACGCCTGCCGCGGTAACCGGCACGCTGACCACGCCGGTTGGCCGTCTGCGTAAGCTGAATATGGGCCCGGAATACCTATCCGCCTTCACCGTTGGCGATCAGCTGCTGTGGGGCGCGGCCGAACCGCTGCGCCGCATGCTGCGCCAGCTCGCATAATCTTTCCCGAACGTTGAACAAGGGGTGCCATCGGCACCCCTTTTTTTATCTCTCTCATAGGGAAAAACAATAAATGTTCAAATTTTTCAGGGGTCCGGTTCAGCCCTGGCTATTCTTAAAACTGTTGCCTGAAAATTGGACGGCGCAAAGAGGATGCACGCTGGTGCTGCACCGTACAGGTTAAAAAAGTGCCGTATTGTCCGGAAGAGTCGGCACGATAAAACAGGATGAAAAAACATGTCCCTGTGTATCGATCGAGATGTGATTAACGCGCTAATTGCCGGGCATTTTGCGGATCCTTTCTCCGTTCTCGGTATGCACAGCACGGAAAATGGCCTGGAAGTGCGTGCACTGCTGCCTGACGCTACGGAAGCCTGGGTGATTGAAACCAAAACCGGGCGTAAGGTTGCCGGGCTGGATAGCCTCGATTCCCGCGGCTTTTTTTGCGGCGTGGTTCCGCGGCGTAAAAATCCCTTTCGCTATCAGCTGGCGGTCACCTGGCACGGTCAGCAAAACCTGATTGACGATCCTTACCGATTTGGCCCGCTGCTGCAGGAGATGGACAGCTGGCTCCTGTCGGAAGGGACCCACCTGCGGCCCTACGAAACCCTGGGCGCACATGCGGACACGATGGACGGCGTGACCGGCACCCGCTTTTCGGTCTGGGCACCTAACGCACGTCGCGTCTCCGTCGTCGGCCAGTTTAACTACTGGGATGGTCGCCGCCATCCGATGCGTCTGCGTAACGAGAGCGGAATTTGGGAACTATTTATTCCCGGCGCCCACAATGGCCAGCTCTATAAATTCGAGATGATCGATGCTCACGGCAAGCTGCGCATTAAGGCTGACCCTTACGCCTTTGAAGCGCAGATGCGCCCGGAAACCGCGTCGCTGATTTGCGGCCTGCCGGAGAAAGTGGTCCAGAGCGAGGCGCGCAAAGCGGCCAACCGCTTCGATGCGCCCATCTCCATCTATGAGGTGCATCTCGGCTCCTGGCGGCGACATACCGACAATAACTTCTGGCTTAGCTATCGCGAGCTGGCGGACCAACTGGTGCCTTACGCAAAGTGGATGGGCTTCACCCATCTGGAACTGCTTCCGGTTAACGAGCATCCCTTTGACGGTAGCTGGGGCTATCAGCCGACCGGTCTATACGCGCCCACCCGGCGTTTCGGCACCCGGGACGACTTTCGTTATTTTATCAATGCCGCCCACGCAGCCGGGTTGAGCGTGATCCTTGACTGGGTGCCGGGGCATTTTCCGTCCGATGATTTTGGTCTGGCGCAGTTTGACGGCACCGCGCTCTATGAGCACGGCGACCCCCGCGAAGGCTATCACCAGGACTGGAACACGCTGATCTACAACTACGGCCGCCGGGAAGTTAGTAATTACCTGGTGGGTAACGCCCTCTACTGGATCGAACGTTTCGGGATTGATGCGCTGCGGGTGGATGCGGTGGCCTCGATGATTTATCGCGACTACAGCCGTCATCAGGATGAGTGGGTGCCGAACGAATACGGTGGACGGGAAAACCTCGAAGCCATTGAGTTTCTGCGCAATACCAACCGCATTCTTGGCGAGCAGGTGCCTGGCGCGGTCAGCATGGCGGAAGAGTCCACCGACTTTTCCGGCGTCTCGCGCCCTTCAACAATGGGCGGGCTGGGATTCTGGTTTAAGTGGAACCTCGGCTGGATGCACGACACCCTCGACTATATGAAGCTGGACCCGGTTTATCGCCCGTATCACCACGATAAGCTGACCTTCGGCATGTTCTACAACTACAGCGAAAACTTCGTGCTGCCGCTCTCGCACGATGAGGTCGTGCACGGCAAAAAATCGATCCTCGATCGGATGCCGGGAGATGCCTGGCAGAAATTTGCCAATCTGCGGGCCTACTACGGCTGGCTGTTTGCCTTCCCCGGTAAAAAGCTGCTGTTTATGGGCAATGAGTTTGCCCAGGGCCGCGAGTGGAATCACGACGCCAGCCTCGACTGGCATCTGCTGGAAGGCGGCGATAACTGGCACCACGGCGTACAGCGCCTGGTGCGTGACCTGAACCATACCTATCGCCACCACCGGGCGCTGCACGAGCTGGACTTTGACCCTTACGGTTTTGAATGGCTGGTGGTGGATGACCATCAGCGCTCGGTCTTTATCTTTGTGCGCCGGGATAAGCAGGGCAATGAAATTATCGTTGCCAGCAACTTCACCCCGGTTCCGCGTCACGACTACCGCTTTGGCATCAACCAGCCAGGCCGCTGGCGCGAAGAGCTGAATACCGACTCGATGCACTATCACGGCAGCAATACCGGCAACGGCGGCGGGGTCTACAGCGACGACATTGAGAGTCACGGGCGTCCGCACTCCCTGAATATCACCCTGCCGCCACTGGCGACGATCTGGCTGATTCGGGAGGGCGAATGACCCGACTCACGGCAGGCTCTCCGACGCCGCTGGGCGCGCACCACGATGGCAACGGGGTGAATTTCACGCTGTTCTCCGCTCATGCAGAGCGGGTTGAGCTGTGCCTGTTCGATGCCGAAGGCAACGAACAGCGGTTCGATCTCCCCGAGCGCAGCGGCGATATCTGGCACGGCTACTTCGCCGGACTGAAGCCGGGCCAGCGCTATGGCTACCGGGTGCACGGTCCCTGGGAGCCTGCTCAGGGACACCGGTTTAATCCGGCGAAGCTGCTTATCGATCCCTGCGCCCGGCGCATAGACGGTGACCTGCCTGACGATCCCGTTTTTCACGGTGGCTACGACACGCCTGACCCGCATGACAGCGCCGCCAGGATGCCAAAATCGGTGGTCGTCGATACCCACTACGACTGGGAAGATGACGTACCACCGCGTACGCCCTGGGGCAAAACGGTAATTTACGAGGCGCACGTTAAGGGCCTGACGACTCTGCACCCGGCGATCCCTGAGGCCATCCGTGGCCGCTGGCAGGCGCTGGCGCATCCGGCCATGATTGCCCATCTGCAGCGGCTCGGCATCACCGCCCTGGAACTGTTGCCGGTCACGCATTTCGCCAGCGAGCCGCGCCTGCAGCGCCTCGGACTCAGCAATTACTGGGGCTATAACCCGCTGGCACACTTCGCGCTGCATCCCGACTACGCCAGCAGCCCGGAAAACGGACTCAACGAGTTTCGTGATGCGGTGAAGGCGCTGCACAAGGCCGGAATTGAAGTGATCCTCGACGTAGTGCTGAACCACAGCGCCGAGATCGATCTCGATGGTCCGACCGTCTCCCTGCGCGGAATCGATAACCGCAGCTATTATTGGATCAGAGAGGATGGGGATTATCACAACTGGACCGGCTGCGGTAACACCCTCAATTTAAGCCATCCTGGTGTGGTGGAGTATGCCCTGCAGTGCCTGCGCTACTGGGTTGATGTTTGCCACGTTGACGGTTTCCGCTTTGATTTAGCCTCGGTGATGGGACGGACACCCGACTTCCGCCAGGACGCACCGCTGTTTGCTGCGATGAAAAACGATCCCCTGCTATCGGCCGTGAAGCTTATTGCTGAACCCTGGGATATCGGTCCGGGCGGCTATCAGGTGGGCAACTTCCCACCGCCCTTTGCCGAGTGGAACGACCATTTCCGCGATACCGCCCGTCGCTTCTGGCTGCTCCGGGACGTATCTAACGGCGATCTGGCCCGGCGTTTTGCCGCCTCCAGCGATGTCTTCCAGCGCGGTGGCCGCCTGCCGTCCGCCTCAGTCAATCTGGTCACGGCGCACGACGGTTTCACCCTGCAGGACTGCGTGAGCTTCGGGCATAAGCACAACGAAGCGAACGGGGAAGATAACCGCGACGGCACCGGCAGCAACTACAGCAATAACCACGGTAAGGAAGGCCTGGACGTCAGTCATCAGGTGGTTGAGCGACGTCGCGCCAGCGTTCACGGTTTGCTGACGACTCTGCTGCTGGCGCAGGGCACGCCGATGCTGCTGGCCGGGGATGAGCACGGCCACAGCCAGCATGGTAATAACAATGCCTACTGCCAGGACAACGCCCTGACGTGGCTGGATTGGAAAAATGCCGACGAGGGGCTGACCGGGTTTACCGCCGCGCTTATCCAGCTGCGGCAGCGTATTCCCGCGCTGACCCGCGACGCGTGGTGGCAGGAAAATGACGGTAGCGTGCGCTGGCTGAACCCGCAGGGCCAGCCGCTGAACGCCGGGGAGTGGCAGCAGGGTGCGCACAGCCTGCTGATCCAACTGAGTGAGCACTGGTTAATTGCAATAAATGCCACCGCCAGCGCGGTGGAGATGGTGTTACCCGAAGGAGAGTGGCGCGCCATTCCTCCTTTTGCCGGAGAGGACAATCCCGTCACTCTGACCGTCTGGCATGGGCCCGCACAGGGAGTTTGCGTTTTTCACAGGTCATAACAACGGAGTGATTTATGGTTCAGCTTGATAAGAACACTTCTATGATGCTGGCGCGGCAGCTGCCGCTGAAATCGGTCGCCCTGATTCTGGCCGGAGGGCGCGGCACGCGGCTAAAAGATTTAACCAAAAAACGCGCCAAGCCAGCGGTCCACTTTGGCGGCAAGTTTCGCATTATCGATTTTGCACTCTCTAACTGCATCAACTCTGGTATTCGCCGTATCGGGGTGATTACCCAGTACCAGTCCCATACCCTGGTGCAGCATATCCAGCGCGGCTGGTCCTTCTTAAACGAAGAGATGAATGAGTTTGTCGACCTGCTGCCCGCCCAGCAGCGCGTGCATGCGGAGAACTGGTATCGCGGCACGGCGGATGCGGTGACGCAGAACCTCGATATTATTCGCCGCTATCAGGCCGAGTACATCGTGATCCTCGCCGGTGACCATATTTACAAGCAGGACTACTCGCGGATGCTGCTGGACCACGTCGAGAAAAATGCCCGCTGCACCGTGGCCTGCCTGCCGGTGCCCCTGGCGGAAGCGAGCGCTTTCGGCGTGATGGCCGTGGATGAAAACAGCCGGGTGATCGATTTTATTGAGAAGCCCGCTAAACCGCCCGCCATGCCGGGGGATGCCACAAAGTCGCTGGCCAGTATGGGGATCTACATCTTCGATGCGGACTATCTCTATACCCTGCTGGAGGAGGACGATCGCGACGAAAACTCCAGCCATGACTTCGGCAAGGACATTCTTCCCCGCGTGACCAAAGCGGGCGAGGCCTGGGCGCATCCTTTCCCGCTCTCCTGCGTGCAGTCCGATCCGCAGGCTGAACCTTACTGGCGTGATGTTGGCACCCTGGAAGCCTACTGGAAAGCCAATCTTGACCTGGCTTCCGTAACGCCGGAGCTGGATATGTACGACCGGACCTGGCCGATTCGTACCCATATGGAGCCGCTGCCGTCGGCGAAATTTGTCCAGGATCGTTCCGGGAGCTACGGCATGACCCTGAACTCGCTGGTCTCCGGCGGCTGCATTATTTCCGGTTCGGTGGTGGTGCAGTCGGTCCTGTTTCCACGGGTACGGATCAACTCGTTTTGCAATATCGACTCGACGGTTCTGCTGCCGGATGTCTGGGTAGGACGCTCATGCCGTCTGCGGCGCTGCATTATCGATCGTGCCTGTGAGATCCCTGAAGGCATGGTGATTGGTGAGAACGCGGAAGAAGACGCCCGCCGTTTTTATCGTTCAGAAGAAGGCATTGTGCTGGTTACGCGCGAAATGCTGCGCAACTTACAGGATTAACAGCACTCGTTATGACCTTGCGCGGAAGGGGTCCGCGCGCTGTTTTACCGCCGACGCGAGGCGTTGCCGGGCATGAGCAGGAGCAATGATGCAGGTTTTACACGTATGTTCTGAGATGTTTCCGCTGCTGAAAACCGGCGGACTGGCGGACGTGCTGGGGGCGCTGCCTGCGGCGCAAATTGCCGATGGCGTGGATGCGCGGGTGCTGATCCCGGCATTTCCCGATATCCGTCGTGGCGTGCCCGATGCTCAGGTGGTGACCCGGCGTGACACCTTTGCCGGTCGCATCAGCCTGCTGTTCGGGCGCTATAACGGCGTGGGCATTTATATGATTGATGCCCCGCATCTGTATGAACGTCCCGGCAGCCCGTATCACGATACGCATCTGCACGCTTATACGGATAACGTGCTGCGCTTTGCGCTGCTCGGCTGGGTGGGGGCGGAAATGGCCTGCGGGCTGGATCCGTTCTGGCGTCCGGACGTGGTACACGCCCACGACTGGCACGCGGGGCTGGCTCCGGCCTACCTTGCCGCACGCGGGCGTCCGGCGAAGTCGGTCTTTACGGTGCATAACCTGGCCTATCAGGGTATGTACTACGCGCACCATATGAGTGAGATCGACCTGCCCTGGTCGTTCTACAACATGCACGGGCTGGAATTTAACGGCCAGATTTCGTTTCTCAAGGCCGGGCTCTATTACGCTGATCACATTACGGCGGTCAGCCCCACCTACGCCCGTGAGATCACCGAGCCGGAGTTTGGCTACGGAATGGAGGGGCTGCTACGCCAGCGCCATAAAGAGGGGAGACTGTCGGGGATCCTTAACGGCGTGGATGAAAAAATCTGGGATCCGGACAACGATCTGCTGCTGGCGGCGCGCTACACCCGCGACTCGCTGGAAGAGAAGGCAGAGAACAAACGTCAGCTGCAAATTGCGATGGGGCTGAAGGTGAATGACAAAGTCCCGCTATTTGCGGTGGTCAGCCGACTGACCAGCCAGAAGGGGCTGGATCTGGTGCTGGAAGCGCTGCCTGGCCTGCTGGAACAGGGCGGACAGCTGGCGCTGTTGGGAGCGGGCGACCCGGTGCTGCAGGAAGGTTTTCTGGCCGCCGCCGCCGAGCATCCCGGACAGGTGGGCGTGCAGATAGGTTACCACGAAGCCTTCTCGCACCGGATTATGGGCGGCTCGGACGTTATCCTGGTCCCGAGCCGCTTTGAACCCTGCGGCTTAACGCAGTTGTACGGGTTGAAATACGGCACTCTGCCGTTAGTTCGACGTACCGGCGGGCTTGCCGATACGGTATCGGATAGTTCGCTGGAAAATCTGGCAGATGGTGTCGCCAGTGGCTTTGTTTTTGAAGACAGTAATGCCTGGTCGCTGCTCAGGGCGATCCGGCGTGCTTTCGTGTTGTGGTCCCGCCCGTCACTCTGGCGCTATGTGCAGCGTCAGGCGATGAGCATGGATTTTAGCTGGCAGGTGGCGGCGCAGTCCTACCGCGATCTTTACTTTCGGTTGAAGTAGCTTCCAGGAACACTTAAATGAACGCACCTTTTACTTACGCTTCACCCACGCTCAGTGCCGAAGCGCTGAAAAACTCCATTGCCTACAAGTTGATGTTTACCATCGGCAAGGACCCGGCCATTGCTAACAAGCATGAATGGCTGAATGCGGCGCTTTTTGCGGTACGCGACCGGATGGTGGAGCGCTGGCTGCGTTCTAACCGGGCGCAGCTATCGCAGGAAACGCGTCAGGTTTACTACCTGTCGATGGAATTTCTGATTGGCCGGACCCTCTCCAATGCGCTGCTGTCGCTCGGGATCTATGACGACGTCAACGACGCGCTGGCGGGAATGGGCCTGGACCTGGCGGAACTGATTGATGAAGAAAACGACCCGGGACTGGGCAACGGCGGCCTGGGGAGACTGGCCGCCTGTTTCCTCGACTCGCTGGCCACTCTCGGTCTGCCGGGGCGCGGATACGGTATCCGCTACGACTACGGTATGTTCCGGCAAAATATCGTCGACGGGCGACAAAAAGAGTCCCCCGATTACTGGCTGGAATATGGTAATCCGTGGGAATTTAAGCGCCACAACACGCGCTATAAAGTGCGTTTTGGTGGCCGTATCCAGCAGGAGGGCAAGACATCCCGCTGGCTTGAAACTGAGGAGATCCTGGCCGTTGCCTACGACCAGATTATCCCCGGCTACGATACTGACGCCACGAACACGCTGAGGCTGTGGAGCGCGCAGGCCAGTAGTGAAATCAATCTCGGTAAGTTTAACCAGGGGGATTACTTCGCGGCGGTCGAGGATAAAAACCACTCGGAAAACGTCTCCAGGGTGCTTTATCCGGACGACTCCACCTATTCCGGGCGCGAACTGCGCCTGCGCCAGGAGTACTTCCTGGTCTCCGCCACGGTGCAGGATATTCTCAGCCGCCACTATCAGCTGCACCAGACCTACAGCAACCTGGCGGATAAAATCGCTATCCATCTGAACGACACTCACCCGGTGCTGTCGATTCCGGAGCTGATGCGCCTGCTGATCGACGAGCATAAGTTTGCCTGGGATGAGGCGTTTGAGGTGACCTGCCAGGTCTTCTCCTACACCAACCACACCCTGATGAGCGAAGCCCTGGAAACCTGGCCGGTGGATATGCTGGGTAAAATCCTGCCGCGCCATCTGCAGATTATCTTTGAGATCAACGACTACTTCCTGAAAACCCTGCAGGAGCAGTATCCCAGCGATGCCGGGCTGCTGAGCCGGACCTCGATTATCGATGAGTCCCACGGTCGCCAGGTGCGGATGGCCTGGCTGGCAGTCGTGGTCAGCCATAAAGTTAACGGCGTATCGGAACTGCACTCGAACCTGATGGTGCAGTCCCTGTTTTCCGATTTCGCCGACATCTTCCCCAACCGCTTTACCAACGTGACCAACGGCGTCACGCCGCGCCGCTGGCTGGCGCTGGCGAATCCGCCGCTCTCCGACGTCCTGGATGAGCATATTGGGCGCACCTGGCGGACGGATTTAAGCCAGCTAAGCGAACTGGAGCAGCACCTGGACTATCCGCTGGTCAATCAGGCGGTACGGCAGGCCAAGCTGGATAACAAAAAACGGCTGGCGGCCCTGCTGGCGCAGCAGCAGAACCTGGTGGTCAATCCTAAGGCGCTGTTTGACGTGCAGATCAAGCGTATTCACGAGTACAAGCGCCAGCTGATGAACGTGCTGCATATCATTACCCGCTACAACCGCATTAAGGCCGAGCCGGATGCCAACTGGGTGCCGCGGGTCAACGTGTTCGCCGGGAAAGCCGCCTCGGCCTACTATATGGCGAAGCACATTATCCACCTGATCAACGACGTGGCGGCCGTGATCAATAACGATCCGCAAATCGGCGATAAGTTAAAGGTGGTGTTTATCCCGAACTACAGCGTCAGCCTGGCGCAGATCATCATTCCGGCGGCGGATCTCTCCGAGCAGATCTCGCTGGCCGGGACCGAAGCCTCCGGCACCAGCAATATGAAATTTGCGCTTAACGGGGCGCTGACCATCGGCACCCTCGACGGGGCCAACGTCGAGATGCTGGAACATGTGGGCGCGGAAAATATCTTTATCTTCGGGAATACGGCGGAAGAGGTGGACGCACTGCGTGCTGCGGGCTACAAACCCCGTGAATACTATGAAAAAGATGAAGAGTTACGCCAGGTACTGACGCAAATTGGCACCGGTCTGTTCAGCCCTGACGAGCCGGGCCGCTACCGCGATCTGGTGGATTCGCTGATTAACTTTGGCGACCACTATCAGGTGCTCGCGGATTACCGCAGCTACGTGGACTGCCATGAGAAAGTGGACGAGCTCTATCGTCATCAGGAAGAGTGGGCCACCAAAGCGATGCGTAATATCGCCAATATGGGCTATTTCTCTTCTGACAGGACGATTCAGGAGTACGCGGATAAGATCTGGCATATCGATCCGGTCAGGCTGTAGAAATGCGCCCCTCATCCGGTCACGGTGAGGGGCGTTTTAAGACTTACGATGCTAAAGACAGCTCACGCTTTCCCGCATGCTGCGTCAGCCACTGGGCAACGCGGGACTGTTCATCGGCGTTCAGCCACATGCCCAGTTTGGTACGACGCCAGATAGCGTCATCCAGACGGCGTACCCACTCGTGCTCGACCAGGTAGCGCAGCTCTGCTTCGTAGAGATCGTGACCGAAGTGTTCCCCCAGATCGCTCAGGCTCTGCGCCTCGCCAAGTACCTTCTCGCTGTTGCTGCCGTAGGTGCGGGCGTAGTGGCGTGCCATCGCTTCGCTGATAAACGGATAGCGACGGCGCAGCTTCGCGGCATAGTCGTCGCGATCGCCACCGATATCGCCGCCGGGCATTACGGCGTTGCGGGTCCAGGCCGGGCCGATCCCCTGGTAGTAGGAGGCCAGTTTTTCCATCGCGTGCTCGGCCAGCTTGCGGTAGGTGGTTAGCTTGCCGCCGAACACCGACAGCAGCGGAGCCTGACCATTTTCGTCATGAATATCGAGCGTATAGTCGCGGGTGATGGCCTGCGGCGAGTCGGATTCGTCATCGCACAGCGGACGCACGCCGGAGTAGGTCCAGGCGATATCGTCCCGCGACAGTTGCTGTTTAAAGTGGCCGTTATACACCTTCAGCAGGTAGTTAATCTCGTTTTCGTCGATTTCGACATTTTTTGGATCGCCGTTGTATTCCACGTCGGTGGTGCCGATGATGGAGAATTCGTCCATCCACGGGATCACAAACACGATACGCTTATCTTCATTCTGCAGGATATAAGCCTGTTTCTGCGTATGCACGCGCGGCACCACAATATGACTGCCTTTAATGAGGCGGATGCCGTACGGCGACGGCAGGTGCATCCCTTCATCGAAGAACTGTTTCACCCAGGGGCCGGTGGCGTTCACCAGACCGCGCGCCTGCCAGCTAAATTTCTCGCCGGTATCGATATCTTCCGCTTCCACGATCCACAGACCGTTTTCGCGGCGGGCGGAAACGGCGCGGGTGCGGGTGCGTACTTCGCCACCTTTACGCTCAACCATCTGAGCGTTCGCGACGACCAGTCGGGCATCGTCCACCCAGCAGTCAGAATATTCGAAACCGCGCACGATTTCCGGTTTCAGCACCGATTCTGCGCCAAAACGCAAACCTTTCGAACCCGGCAGGCTGGTGCGTTTTCCCAGATTATCGTACATAAACAAACCGATACGGATCATCCAGGCCGGGCGCAGGTGCGGGCGGTGAGGTAAACGAAAGCGCATCGGGAAGGCGATATGCGGGGCCATTTTCAGCAGCACTTCACGTTCGGCCAGCGCTTCACTGACCAGACGGAATTCGTAGTGCTCAAGGTAGCGCAGCCCGCCGTGAATCAGCTTTGAGCTGGCGCTGGAGGTGGCACAGGCCAGGTCCTGCGCTTCCAGCATCAGTACGGATAAACCGCGACCGGCGGCGTCTGCCGCGATCCCCGCGCCATTAATACCGCCGCCTATCACAATCAGATCTTTCGTTTCCATGCTTGCCACCTTCACACTTTCGTTAAAGCTCATAAATGTTCGTTATCGCTCATAATAGCAAAGGAAAGCGCATTTGGTAACATGAAAAAAACATTTAAGGGTGATGGGTGTAACACAATGGGCGTCAGGTTCGGTAAAACGCGGGAATACCCGACCGGATACCGGTCGGGTGGGTAGTGTAAATCAATTATCGGCGCTGACGGGTGGCGGCTCTGCGCCGTGTATCGAGGTCTTTAATCAGGCGATTGATACCCTCATCGGCGAACAGCTTTTCCAGGGAGAGGCTCAGTTTGCGCCGCCAGTTGGGATACTGGTCGCTGGTGCCGGGAACGTTGACCGGTGTGGCCATATCCAGCCAGTCTTCCGGCTGCAGCCCCAGCAGGGCGCTGTTGCTGTCGGCAATATAGCGTTGCATTCCACGGTTAAGGATCGGCGTCATCTTCATCCGCCCGGCATGATGTCCGGTACGTTTCGGCAGGCAGCCATAGCGATGCAGAGCATCGAGCAGCCCCTGTTTGGCCCGGGCGCGATCTTCATACAAACCGCCCAGGATGACCTTGTCCGGGTAGAGTCCCAGCGTCTCGCCGAGGGCTAAATCGCCGGCTTCCCAGTAGCCGCGCAGGGTGGGCAGATCGTGGGTGGTGGCGACGGCCATTGACTGCTGTACATACGCCCTGGGTGCGCGAAACGTGGCCTGTGCCGTATTTTCGAAATAGAGCACCTTATAGGAGTAAACGCCGCCTTTATGCAACTTGCCGACGATCTCCTCCGGGACGGTGCCCAGATCTTCGCCGATCACCATACAGCGATGGCGATGGCTTTCGAGGGCGAGGATCGCCAGCAGATCGTCCACCGGATAGTGGACATAAGCACCGTAGTCGGCGGTTTCTCCGTAGGGGATCCACCACAGGCGCAGCATCGACATGACATGGTCAATTCGCAGCGCCCCGCAGTGTTGCATATTGGCGCGCAGCATCTCGATAAAGGGCGCGTAGGCCCGGGCAGCCATAATATGCGGGTCCATCGGCGGCAGGCCCCAGTTTTGGCCCAGCGGGCCCAGAATATCCGGCGGTGCGCCAACGGAGGCTTTCAGACAGTACAGCTCCCGATCGCACCAGCTCTCAGATCCGCCTTCCGCAACGCCTACCGCCAGGTCGCGATAGAGCCCGATCGGCATCGCCAGGCGCTGGCATTCGGCCCAGCACTCGGCGAACTGAACGTGGGCCAGCCACTGGAGCCACAGATAAAAATCGACCTCGTCGGCGTGCTGCTGACAGAACTGCTGTACCTCGGGGCTATCGATCTGCTGATACGCCTCAGGCCAGACGGGCCAGCCCCAGCGGGTGGTATCTTCCTGCATCTGCCGGGCGTGCAGGGCATCGAAGGCGGCCTGCCAGTACAGACCCTCGCCCTGACCGGTCACAAACTGGCGAAAGGTCACGACGGCGTGGTCGTCCGCCGGGCGAGAGGTGAAGCCTTTCCAGGCCAGCTGAAGCGCGTGGAGCTTGAGCCCTGTAACAATGGTGTAGTCGACCTGCTCCGCGTCCCGGACGGATTTCAGGGTTTTGCGGGTGGCGGGTCGATCCCACCAGCGTTGTGCTTCCGCGCTGCGGCGGAAATCCTCCACCGCGTTAACGTCGATATAGAGAACGTTCAGCCAGCGGCGGGAAGAGGGGCTGTAAGGGCTGGCACTCTCCGGGCTTGCCGGGTAGAGGGCATGAATGGGATTCAGACCAATAAAGGCCCCGCCACGACGGGCGATTTCCGGCAGCATCGCCCGTAAGTCGCCGAAATCACCGATCCCCCAGTTATGCTCTGAGCGCAGGGTATAGAGCTGGATACAGGCGCCCCAGAGCTTTTGTTGCGCTTTCAGCGCCTCTGGCTCGTAGCAGCGTGCCGGGGCGATAATCACCCGGCAGTGCCAGCGTTGATCTGCCTGCGTCAGGGTCAGGTCGTGGTAGCCCTGGGCCAGACGGGCAGGGAGCGGCAGGCTTTCACCGCCACGGATCTGCCCCTGGTACTGGCGACCTGCTTCCGTGGTCAGCCGCCATTCAAAGGTGCCTTTGCCCGCAACCGGTAGAGACTTTTTTAGCCCCTGTCGGCAGACCAGCACGGGGGGGATCGCCGCGCTGTCGTCCGTGGACGGCATATGCATCGCCGCCAGCAGACGGCGCTTTGTCTCTGCGCCGATCGACTGTGGCTTGCCGTGGGCGTTGATATAGCTGGGGCCAATCCCGGCCGCCAGCGCATCGCGGTTAAGGTGTTTGCTCTCCATAAGCCGGTCCTTAGCGTTTTGCCTGCCAGATACGTTGCTGATAATCGCGAATAGAGCGGTCAGAGCTGAACATCCCGCAGCGAGCGGTATTCAGGATGGTCGCCCGGGTCCAGGCTTCTTCATCCCGGTACAGCACATCCACCCGTTTTTGCGCTTCGACATAGCCTGCAAAGTCGGCCAGCAGCAGATACGGATCGCCGCCCTGCTTGCCGAGGCTGTGCAGCATCTGGTCGAAGGCGTGTTTGTCTCCGCCGCTGTATTTTCCGCTCTCCAGTTCTTTCAGCACCGCGTCCAGCAGCTTGTCTTTCTTACGCCATTTCACCGGATCGTAGCCTTTGGCCTTCAGGGCTTTGACCTGCTCCACCGTGTTGCCGAAGATAAAGATATTCTCCTCGCCAACCTGTTCGGCGATCTCGACGTTGGCACCGTCGAGAGTGCCCACCGTCAGCGCCCCGTTCAGGGCCAGCTTCATATTGCCGGTGCCGGAGGCCTCTTTACCGGCGGTAGAGATCTGCTCGGAAATGTCCGCTGCCGGGATCAGCATCTCGGCCGCCGAGACACAGTAGTCCGGAAGGAACACCACCTTCAGCTTATCGCCCACCTGCGGGTCGTTATTGATGACCTCAGCAACCTTGTTAATTGCCAGGATAATGTTTTTCGCGAGGTAATAGCCCGGAGCGGCCTTGGCACCGAACAGGAATACGCGCGGTACGCGGTCAGCCTTCGGATCGTCACGCAGTTCTTTGTACAGGGCCAGAATATGCAGCAGGTTCAGATGCTGGCGTTTGTACTCATGCAGGCGCTTGATCTGAATATCGAAAATCGCCTGCGGGTTAATTTCAATCCCGGTGCGGGCCTTAACAAATTCAGCCAGCCGGACTTTATTCTCCTGCTTAATCTTGCGGTACGCCTGACGGAATTTCTTATCGTCGGCCGATTTTTCCAGCGCAATCAGGCGGTCGAGATCGTTAGCCCACTCTTTCTTCAGCGTTTTATCCAGCAGGGCGGCGAGCTGCGGATTGCACTGTTTGATCCAGCGGCGAGGCGTAATGCCGTTGGTGACGTTATGGAACTTGTTCGGCCACAGCTGGTGGTACTCGGGGAACAGGTCTTTCACCACCAGGTCCGAGTGCAGCGCGGCCACGCCGTTCACCGCAAAGCCGCTGACCACGCACAGGTTGGCCATCCGTACCTGCCTGCTGTGCACCACCGCCAGCTTCTCCCAGACGGCTTTATCGCCGGGCCAGGTTTGCTTAACCCGTTCGTGGAAGCGGTCGTTGATGGCGTCGATAATCTGCATATGGCGCGGCAGCAGAGCCTTCACCAGCTTCTGGTCCCAGCACTCAAGCGCTTCCGGCATCAGGGTATGGTTGGTGTAGGCGAAGGTGTTGCTGGTGATTGCCCAGGCGTCGTCCCAGCTCAGTTGATGCTCGTCGAGCAGTACCCGCAGGAGTTCAGGGATGGCAATCGTCGGGTGGGTATCGTTAAGCTGGATCACTTCGTAATCCGCCAGCTCGCGCAGTTTGCGTCCGGCCTGGTGATGGCGACGCAGAATGTCTGCCACCGAGCAGGCGCACTGGAAATACTGTTGCATCAGGCGCAGTTTTTTCCCGGCAAGATGGTTGTCGTTCGGATAGAGCACTTTGGTCAGCTTTTCCGCATCGATCCCCTGGCGTTCGGCGCGCAGGAAGTCGCCGTCGTTAAATTTGGTCAGATCAAAGGGATGGGCGTGTTTTGCCTGCCACAGCCGCAGCGGCTGGGAGACGCCGTTACGGTAGCCGAGCACCGGGAGATCCCAGGCTTCGCCAGTCAGGGTAAATTCCGGTTTCCAGTGGCCTTTGACCACCTTCCCGCCGATGCCAACCTGCACATCCAGGGCCTCATTGTGGCGGAACCAGGGATAGCTGGCGCGGTGCCAGTCGTCCGGCGCTTCCGTCTGGTGGCCGTCAACAAAGGACTGGCGGAACAGGCCGTACTGATAGTTCAGCCCGTAACCGGTCGCGGACTGGCCGACGGTGGCCATGGAGTCAAGGAAACAGGCCGCCAGTCGGCCAAGGCCGCCGTTGCCCAGCGCGGGATCGGTTTCCGCCTCCAGCAGGTCGCTCAGATTGATGTCCTGCGCTTTAAGCAGATCGCTGACCTGCTGATACCAGCCGAGATTCAGCAGGTTATTGCCGGTCAGGCGGCCAATCAGAAATTCCATCGAGATATAGTTTACGTGGCGCTGTTTACTGACCGCAGGCTGTGCGGGCAGATCGCCGAGCAACTCCGCCAGCGCGCCGCTCACCGCCTGCCACCACTGGCGCTGCGTCATCTCCTGCGCGGCGGATAGACCAAAGCGCTGCCACTGACGTGTCAGGGCAGCCTGAAAATGTTCGGGGTGGAAAGTCTGCTGTGACATAGGGAAATCCGGTCCTTTAGCATTAAAAACGTTAAGGTCAGTGTGTCAGTGTGCCCGGCTGACTTCCTCCTCCCGCCGGGGATTAGCCAGGGAGGAGTCGCGGGGATGAGCGAGAAATGTGATCAATCCCTCTTAAAGTTAGTCGCTTACGCGAAGTGTGCGCACTCTTTCTCCCCGACGGGTGGAGAAAATTTGCTCAGGTTGATTAACAAAATGAAATCCTGTTTCTGTAAAAATTAGCCCGTGCGGGAAGGGACGGTGCGGTGGAATAACATTTTCCACGGTGATGGTGCGGTTATTTCTTTATTTCCAGAAAGTGTCCGCTATGGCTTTTAATAGCATCAGGAAGATCGGCTTTTTGCGGGAATGGAAAGGCGTCTCGATGCAGGCCGCGTCTTGCGCCGCTTGCAGAGAATATCTGCGGCGAGGTGCGATAATTAGAAGTGTGACAGGGTGCAAATTCAGCGATACCCGAGTCGGACATAACTTGCAATAAATCGCAAACTGTCCGAACGTATTAATCATTAATTACGAAGCGCAAAAAAAATCCCGCTCTTCATCCTTCACAGTGAAGTGATTAATTATGCTGATTCCATCTAAATTAAGTCGTCCGGTGCGCCTTGACCATACCGTGGTTCGCGATCGGCTCCTGGCGAAGCTCTCCGGTGCGCACAATTATCGTTTACTGCTGATCACCAGCCCCGCCGGCTACGGAAAAACCACGCTTGTCTCGCAGTGGGCGGCGGGCAGGCGTGAACTGGGGTGGTTTTCGCTGGATGAAGGCGACAATCAGCAGGAGCGTTTTGCCAGCTACCTGATCGCGGCTGTCCAGCTGGCGACGGGTGGCCACTGCGCCAGTAGCGAAGTGATGGCGCAGAAACGACAGTATGCCAGCCTTTCTTCGCTGTTTGCGCAGCTGTTTATCGAACTGGCGGCCTGGGAACGGCCGCTCTATCTGGTGATTGATGATTACCACCTGGTGACCAACCCCGTTATCCATGATGCGATGCGCTTCTTCCTGCGTCATCAGCCGGAAAACCTGACCCTGGTTGTACTGTCGCGCAACCTGCCCCAGCTGGGCATCGCCAATCTGCGCGTGCGCGATCAGCTGCTGGAAGTCGGCAGCCAGCAGCTGGCGTTTACCCATCAGGAAGCGAAGCAGTTCTTTGACCGTCGTCTGACCTCGCCCATTGAAGCCACCGAAAGCAGCCGCCTGTGCGACGACGTGGCAGGCTGGGCGACGGCGCTGCAGCTGATTGCGCTCTCCGCCCGGCAAAATAGCGGGGCGGTGCAGCACTCGGCGCGCAGGCTATCCGGAATTAACGCCAGCCATCTCTCCGACTATCTGGTGGATGAAGTGCTGGATAACGTCGATCTCAGTACCCGCCATTTTCTGCTGAAAAGTGCGCTTCTGCGCTCGATGAACGATGCGCTTATCGTTCGGGTCACCGGGGAAGAGAACGGTCAGATGCGGCTGGAAGAGATTGAGCGACAGGGCCTGTTTCTGCAGCGGATGGATGATTCCGGGGAGTGGTTCTCCTTTCATCCGCTGTTCGGCAGTTTTCTGCGTCAGCGCTGTCAGTGGGAGCTGGCTCAGTCGCTGCCCGATATTCATCGTGCGGCGGCCGAAAGCTGGATGGCACAGGGGTTTCCCAGCGAAGCGATCCATCATGCGCTGGAGGCCGGAGACGGCAGTATGCTGCGCGATATTCTGCTGAACCACGCCTGGGGACTGTTTAACCATAGTGAGCTGACCCTGCTGGAGGCGTCCCTGCAGGCGCTGGAGTGGCAAAGTCTGCTGGAAAATCCGAAGCTGGTGCTGCTGCAGGCCTGGCTGATGCAGAGCCAGCATCGCTACAGCGAGGTGAACACCCTGCTGGCCCGCGCCGAGCAGGAGATGCGCGGTGAAATGGATGATTCCCTGCACGGCGATTTTAATGCTCTGCGTGCGCAGGTGGCGATCAACGACGGCGATCAGGAAGAGGCCGAGCGGCTGGCAATGGTCGCGCTGGAGACGCTGCCGGTCGCCAGCTTCTACAGCCGCATTGTGGCGACCTCCGTGCACGGAGAAGTGCTGCACTGCAAGGGGCAGCTGAGCGACTCGCTGGCGGTCATGAAGCAGACGGAAATGATGGCACGCCGTCACGAGGTGTGGCATTACGGGCTGTGGAGCCTGATCCAGCAGAGCGAAATTCTCTTCGCCCAGGGCTTTTTGCAGGCCGCGTGGGAGAGCCAGGAGAAGGCATTCCAGCTGATCCGCGAGCAGCACCTTGAACAGCTCCCGCTGCATGAATTTTTACTGCGTATCCGTTCCCAGCTGCTGTGGGCCTGGGCGCGGCTGGACGATGCGGAAAGCACGGCTCGCAGCGGTATGGCGGTGCTGGAAGCCTATCAGCCTCAGCAGCAGCTTCAGTGCCTGGCGCTGCTGGTGCAGGTGTCGCTGGCGCGAGGCAATCTTGATAACGCCCGCAGCCATTTGAGCCGACTGGAAAACCTGCTGGGTAACGGCTATTACCACAGCGACTGGGTGTCCAATGCCGATAAGGTCAGGGTGATTTACTGGCAGATGACCGGAGATCAAGCCGCGGCCGCGCAGTGGCTGCGCCAGACGCCGAAACCGGCGTTTGCTAATAACCATTTTCTGCAAAGTCAGTGGCGCAACATCGCCCGGGCGCAGATCCTGCTGGGCGAGTTTGAACCGGCGGAAATTGTGCTGGAAGAGCTGAACGAAAACGCCCGCAGCCTGCGTTTGATGAGCGATCTTAACCGTAATTTGCTGCTGTTGAATCAGCTTTACTGGCAGGCGGATCGCAAAAGTGATGCTCAGCGGGTACTGCTGGAAGCGCTGCGGCTGGCTAACCGGACCGGTTTTATCAGCCATTTTGTGATTGAGGGCGAGGCGATGGCCCAGCAGCTACGCCAGCTGATCCAGCTTAACCGGCTCCCGGAGCTGGAACAGCATCGTGCTCAGCGCATTCTGCGCGAGATTAACCAGCACCACCGGCATAAGTTCGCCCATTTTGATGAGGGGTTTGTCGAGCGTCTGCTTAACCACCCGGAAGTTCCTGAGCTGATCCGCACCAGCCCGCTGACCCAGCGCGAGTGGCAGGTGCTGGGACTGATCTATTCCGGCTACAGCAATGAACAGATTGCCGGTGAGCTGGCGGTGGCGGCCACCACCATCAAAACGCATATCCGCAATCTGTATCAAAAGCTTGGGGTCGCGCATCGCCAGGATGCGGTGCAGCATGCTCAGCGACTGCTGAAAATGATGGGCTACGGGGTCTAGCGGAGCCTGAGTTTTCAGGCTCCGGAAGGGATCAGCACAGCTCCAGCTGCAGGTTGTTATCGGTAATGACCTGCATGACGCCCGGCGGTGGCAGAATGTCGGTGTAGACCGCATCCACCATGCTGATGCTGCCCATATTGACCATCGCGTTGCGGCCAAATTTGGAGTGATCCACGACCAGCATCACGTGGCGCGAATTTTCAATAATCGCCCGCTTGGTGCGGACTTCGTGATAGTCAAACTCCAGCAGCGAGCCGTCGCTGTCCACGCCGCTGATCCCCAGAATGCCGAAATCCAGACGGAACTGGGAGATAAAATCCAGCGTCGCTTCGCCGATAATCCCGCCGTCGCGGCTGCGCAGTTCACCGCCCGCCAGAATAATGCGGAAATCCTCTTTCGCCATCAGCGTGTTCGCCACGTTCAGGTTATTGGTGACGATGCGCAGGTTGGTGTGATCGAGGAGGGCATGCGCCACGGCTTCCGGAGTGGTACCGATATCGATAAACAGGGTTGCACCGTTGGGGATCTGGCTGGCGACTTTACGGGCAATGCGCTCTTTCTCTGCCGTCTGGGTGGCCTTACGGTCATGCCAGGAGGTGTTAACGGAGCTGGAGGGCAGCGCCGCGCCGCCGTGGTGGCGCAGGATGAGATTCTGTTCCGCCAGATCGTTGAGATCGCGGCGGATGGTCTGGGGGCTGACGGAAAACTGTTCCACCAACTCTTCGGTACTGACATAGCCCTGCTGTTTTACCCGTTCGACGATAGCGTCATGACGTTGTGTCTGTTTCATTTATTATTTTGCATCCGTTAGCGCTTATTTTTGCTGTCAACCAGTGCCATGGCGAGCCCGACCAGCAGCCCGGTAACGTGGGCGCCATTAGCTATCGACATCCCGAACAGATCGAACCATCCAACCACTAACCATACCAGAGCAAAGGCCATCATGCCGCGCTGTAAGTAGATCCCGCTTTGCGGCTCCCGCTCGCCCCTGAGCCAGACGTAACCAATCAGCGCATAGACCACGCCGGACAGGCCGCCAAACCACGGGCCGCTAAATTTATGCTGAATAAATCCGCTCAGCAGGGCGCTGATAACGGTAATCACGACAAGCTTACCGCTGCCCAGCCGCTTTTCTACCGCGCCGCCGAGATACCACCACCACAGCAGATTAAACAGAATATGCATCAGGGAAAAGTGCATCAGCGCGTGGCTGAAGTAACGCCAGATATCGAGGCGCAGAGAGGGGTCGTAGGGCCAGGCCAGCCAGACCATCACTTCCTGAGCGCTGAGCGCGTTCATCAGAATGAACACCAGGATACAGGCTGCCGCCACCAGCAGCGTCACCGGTCCGGCGCGTTCACGCAGGGTGGCGAGAAAAGGGTAGCGACGATAATGCAGCCCGGCGTTGGTCTGGCCCGAATGCCAGCTGGCCGCCAGATAGCGCGGGTCGGCGGGGTTTTCCAGAAAACGTGCCAGCTCGCTTTTGACCTGTTCGGCCTGGCTTTCATCCGCCAGCCAGACGTCGGTATGCGTATGCTGCTGAATGGTCAAAATAACACCCCGCGTCGCCATATAGTCGACGAACGCCTGCGCGACGCGGGGATTGGTAAAAGAGGTGATCATCAACATAAACACTTCATCCTTCAGGCTGCCTTTTGGGCTTTACATCCCGCCGTGAGCGACTTCCGCCGGGAAATGGCGATGCCAGGCGTCAAAGCCGCCGTCAACGCTGTAAACCCGGTCGTAGCCCTGCTCCAGCAGATACTGGGCCGCGCCTTTGCTGCTGTTGCCGTGATAGCACATGACCAGCACCGGGGTTTCAAAATCGGTCTGCTGCATAAAAGTGGCAAGGCTGGCGTTGGTCAGGTGGAAGGCATCCGGCATATGACCCATCGCATAGCTTTGCGGGTCGCGGATATCGACCATCACCGCGGTACCCTGAAGCAGCATCTGGTGCGCCTGCTCCACGTTAATACATTCGAACTGATCCATAGTGTCTCTTTGAGTTGATTGCAGGTGAGGATGTTCTGGTGGCAGGTTTAACCGCACCCGGCCTGGTTGCGATGAGGCCGGGTGAGGGAGGCACGACTTAGTAGTAGGAGTGCTCGCCGCGCTGGTGTTCGGTCAGATCGCGAACGCCTTTCAGGTCGGGGAATTCATTCAGCAGCTGTTTTTCGATGCCTTCTTTCAGGGTGACATCGACCATGGAACACCCGTTACAGCCGCCGCCGAACTGCAGGATGGCGAAGCCTTCATCGGTGATCTCCATCAGCGTGACCTTACCGCCGTGGCCAGCCAGCTGCGGGTTAATCTGCGCCTGCAGCATATACTCGACGCGCTCCATCAGCGGGGCGTCATCGGAGACTTTGCGCATTTTGGCGTTTGGCGCTTTCAGCGTCAGCTGAGAACCCAGTTGATCGGTGACAAAGTCGATTTCTGCATCTTCCAGATACGGGGCGCTCAGCTCATCAACATAGGCGGTCAGCTGCTCAAACGGCAGCGCGGTATCGGTAGCTTCTACGGCATCCGGCGGGCAGTAGGAGACGCCGCACTCGGCGTTAGGTGTACCGGGGTTAATGACAAAAACGCGGATCTGCGTCCCTTCTTCCTGATTTGCCAGCAGTTTAGAAAAGTGCGCTTGCGCAGTATCGGAAATACGGATCATAGCAATGGCCTAATAGTTGACTATTTTACCTGGTTATAATACGCCCATCATCGAGGCTCTACAAGGTTCGACAGAGGCACCATATCTGGACAGTCGCTGCGCCCGCGCCGAGTAACAGACGCGAAATTTCCGCAACGGTGCTGCCGGTTGTGACGACATCATCCACAACAACCATATGGCGACCCCTGGGGGAGAATTCAAGTCGAAAGGCATTTTTCAGGTTACGCCGTCGTCGGGCAGCCGTCAGACGGTGCTGAATTTGTGTCGGCCTCACCCGTTCGATGGCGTTTTCTGCGTACCGGCAGCCAAGCCAGTGTGCCAGCGGCCGACACAGCAGGTCGCTCTGATTAAAGCCGCGACGCCAGTGGCGACGCGGGAAGAGCGGGACGCTGAGTATCACGTCCGGACGGGCCAGCCCTGCGCTGCGTCGGGTCTGTAGCCAGGCCAGCAGCAGGAGCCTCGCCAGCGCGGGCGCCAGTTCTGGCTGGCGGGAAAACTTAAAGCGATGCAGCAGCGGGCGTAAGGGCGGGGCGTAATCGCTGACGGCAATCAGCCGCTGCCACGGGGGCGGTTTTTGCAGGCAGCGCCCGCACGGCAGGTCGGTACGGCCCGCAGGCAGACCACACTGCGGGCAGAGCAGGCGTGGCAGCAGCAGGGCCGCGCTACAGCGCGAGCAGACTCCCCGACGCGGCTGCGCCAGCGGCATTCGGCATAGCCAGCACAAGCCCCAGGCTGTTAGCATATTGCACCTCGAAATCGATGAGTGGGAACAGTAACTGATGAACGACATCTGGTGGCAATCCAAAGGCGAAGGAAAGTGTCATCTTGTGCTGCTGCACGGATGGGGACTGAATGCGGAAGTCTGGGATTGCATCATCGACCCACTCAGCGCGCATTTTACGCTGCATCTGGTGGACCTGCCGGGGTTTGGCCGCAGCCAGGGGTTTGGGGCCATGTCGCTGGAGGCGATGGCCGGGGCCGTGCTGGAGCAGGCCCCGGAACAGGCGATATGGCTCGGCTGGAGCCTGGGCGGGCTGGTCGCCAGCCAGGTCGCGTTAACGCATCCGGAGCGCGTTCAGGCCCTGGTCACGGTGGCCTCATCGCCCTGCTTTAGCGAGCATGAGGGCTGGCCGGGCATTAAATCTACCGTGCTTTCGGATTTTCAGCAGCAGCTCAGCGAAGACTTCCAGCGCACCGTCGAGCGTTTCCTGGCGCTGCAAACCCTGGGAACGGAAACCGCCAGACAGGATGCGCGCAGGCTGAAAAGCGCGGTGCTGGCGCTGCCGATGCCGGACACGGCGGTGCTGAACGGTGGCCTGGAGATCCTTAAAACGGCCGACCTTCGCCAGGCGCTGATCCCGCTGACAATGCCGTTCCTGCGGCTTTATGGCCGCCTTGACGGGCTGGTGCCGCGCAAAATCGTTCCGCAACTTGATGCGTTATGGCCCGCGAGCCGCTCGCGGGTGATAGACAAAGCGGCCCACGCACCTTTTATTTCGCATCCGGGCGCATTTTGCGAGGCGCTGATTGAGCTGAAGGCTGACGTGCTTTCATAAGTGGCAAAACCCGAATTTCGCGCTAATACTTTTAGCGTTGCGTTCCGGTGATTTAAGCGAAAAGCGGACGCAACAGGGTAAAAAAATCAACTTTTCAGGAGAGAAAAATCGATGAAAATTGTCAACGGCATTGTCGCTTCTCTTGTCACCGTATTACTCTCATTCGGCGCTTTTGCGGCAGATGAGATCCAAAAAGATGACGTAGCGAAAATGAACCTGACGAAAGTCGGGGATATCGCAGCGTCGGCAGGGACCGAACCGACGTCTGTCAAAGCTGAGCTGTCCAAAAAGGCGGATGAGGCCGGTGGAAAGTACTATGTTGTCACCAGCGACATGAAAAAAAGCGGTCATACCCATGTCACTGCCGAAGTTTTTAAATAGCTGAAAAGCGGGTCGTCTGACCCGCTCTTGATTTATTGCAGTGCCCACCACTCCCGCAGGCAGGCTTTTCCCTGCGGGCAGCTTTTACAGCTGCCGCTGAGACAGTCGTCGGCATCCTCCTGGATACGTTTTACCTTCCCCATCGCTTCAAGGCGACACAGCATGGCATCGATCATCGGCTGGGGCGTTTGCAGATTGATGCTGAGCTGACGCGCTTCCAGACGTCCCCACTGCGCCAGCGTATCGCGAACCTCAATTAACGATGCCATGCTTCGTTCCTCTAGTGACAGTCGCCGGCCGGGCTTTCGCAACAGCGGCTGGCCGGGTTGCGGGTCGCCAGCAGATTGACGTCGACACGGCTACGCATCCGGCGCAGGGCGCCTATCAGTACCACGTTAAACAGCACCACGATCAGAATGCAGACCAGGCTGTACTGCGGATGCTGGCTGAAGTTAACGGCCTGATAGAACAGGGTCGACAGGGAGTACGCAATATTCAGCCCCCACAGAATGGAGAAGCCCATCCAGCCGCGGCTGGTTTCGCGTGCTACCGCACCCATCACCGAAATGCACGGGATGTAGAGCAGGACGAAAATCAGATAGCTGTAGGCCGCAGAAGCGCTGCCGAACTTGCTGCTCATCACGCCCATCGCCCCGGTGGCCATTTCGCCATCGCCTTTGCTGGCCTCAATCGGGTTTGCCAGTACGCTCAGGCTGAAGGTGTCCTGCAGGCTCTGCCAGGTTTCTTCTACGGCACTGAACAGCTCATCCTTCAGGTTAAAGGTGGCAGGATCGAATTCTTCCTCCTGAATATTCTCTGCGGTATAGAGCGTATTCAGCGTACCGACGACCACCTCTTTCGCCATCGCACCGGTGAACAGGCCAACCGTCGCCTGCCAGTGATCCTCATGGATACCGATAGGTTTCAGCAGCGGGGTGAAGACGCGGCTGACCGAAGCCAGCGCAGAATCGTTGATATTGTTAACGGTCTTGCCGTCCAGCGAGAAGCTGTTCAGGGCGCTCAGGAAGATACTGACCACGATAATCACTTTACCTGCACGCACCACAAAGCCTTTCAGGCGCTGCCAGGTCTGGAGCAGCAGGCTTTTCAGATGCGGAACGTGGTAGACCGGCAGCTCCATCACGAACGGGGAAGCTTCGCCGCGCATAATCGTGTGTTTAAGCATCAGGCCGGTCAGTACCGCCATGACGATCCCCAGTACGTACAGGGAGAAGACTGCCAGCGCACCCTGCTGCCCAAAGAAAGCGGCGGCAAAGACGGCAAAAATGGCCAGGCGCGCCCCGCAGGACATAAAGGGGGCCATCATAATGGTCATCAGGCGTTCACGCGGCGCATCCAGGGTACGCGCGCCCATGACCGACGGTACGTTGCAGCCAAAGCCGACGATCAGCGGGACGAAAGATTTCCCCGGCAGACCCAGCGACTGCATCAGGCGGTCCATCACAAACGCCGCCCGCGCCATATAGCCGGAATCTTCAAGGAAGGAGAGGAACAGATACATCATGCCGATTTGCGGCACCAGCGGCAGAACGGTGTTGATACCGCCACCCAGCCCCTGGGCAAGGAAAATCGTCAGCCACTCAGGGAGATGCAGCTGGTAACCCAGCCACTGGATACCGTGGACAAAAATCGCCACCGACCCGACATCAAAGAGCGGCTGTAGCGCGCCGCCGATATTAATGGCCAGCAGAAACATCACGTACATCACCAGCAGGAAGACCGGCAGGCCGAGGAAGCGATTAATCACCACTTTGTCTATCGCGGTGGTCAGCCTGCTTGGCTCTGCGGTGAGGGTATTGCTGACGACGTCGCAGATGGCGGCGATGCTTTGATAGCGCGCATCGGCGATATGCAGAGCGGGATCGTCAATTTCTTTGCTCAGTCGTTGCAGCGCGGCGGGCAGGCTCTGGGTCGTGTCGCCAGCCCAGTCGCGGCTGTAGATATCCCCGTCGAGCATTTGCAGCCCGAGCCAGCGACGCTGCTTGAGGGGCAGCTCCGGCGACATGGTATCGGCCAGAGTATTCGCTTCGCGCAGCAGCGGCTGCGAGTAGTGCACCAGTTCGATATCGTCATTAGCCTGATGACGGTCAATCGCCAGTTTCAGGGCGTCAATACCGCGACCGCGCGTCGATACCAGCGGCACCACCGGGCAGCCCAGGCGGTGAGCCAGCGCGTCGATGTCGATACGGATGTGCTGTTTCTCGGCGATATCGAGCATGTTCAGCGCCACGATGCAGGGAATACCCAGCTCCAGCAGCTGCAGCGTCAGATAGAGGTTACGCTCAAGATTGGAGGCATCCACCACGTTAATCAGCATATTGGCGTCGCCGCTCAGAATCGCGTGGCAGGCGATCTGTTCATCGAGGGACGTTTGCGATGAAATCGTGGTCAGGGAATAGGTACCCGGTAGGTCAACCAGGGTTATTTGGTGGTCGGTGGTATTAAAGGTGCCTTCTTTACGTTCGACCGTGACGCCAGCCCAGTTGCCTACGCGCTGCCGCGCACCGGTTAATTGGTTGAATAACGTTGTCTTGCCAGAATTAGGATTGCCAATTAAACCAAGGGTTAATTTTTTCATTTTGTAACTCACCGTCTCAGGCTTTTTTAATGTGAAACCGATTCCACTTCTAATAACGCCAGATCTTTTTTACGTAATACCAGATTTACGCGTCGGGTTTCGATATGTACCGGATCGCCCAGAGGCGCAACGCGGACGACATTAAAGGAGGAGCCGGGCAGCATGCCCAGTGAAAGCAGCTTCTGGCGGTATGCCGGGCTGATTTCACGCGCAAAGCCGGTAATTTTCCACGTACTGTCAGGAGTAAATTGCATAAGGCCTACTTTAGTTTCATTAGCCTGGACGTTTTCATCCGCCGTAAGGGAGATGAAGCCTGGAGATGCAGGAAGGAATAATAATTCACCTGTGAGACAATAATAATGAGAATGGTTTTTATCTTCAATCAACAAACGTTGAACAGAGGCGTTGATGGCGATGAATTAATGCCTGGGTTGATATTTCTCAATAAACGACGGTGTTTCTTAAGGTTGTTTAATAATTGGCGCAGTTGTTAATGAACTGATAATTATTAATCGGCAGAGGGACTTATCTATTTCAGTGTTATTTAAGACTGTGAGTTAATTATTTGTTTCATTATTCCTGCCCCCGTCGTGCGACGAGGGCAGGCGGGAAAAACTAGCGTTTTTTACCCATAGCGGCCGCCAGCGCATCCATCATTGCACTGTTGCCCGCCGGTTGCGTATCGCGTCCGCGTGGTTTGGCCGCTTTCGCCGCCGGGCGGTTGTTCTGCTCGCGCTGACCGCCGGAGCGACGGCTGTTGCTGTCGCCAGGCTGTTCGTCGAGGCGCATGGTCAGGGCAATACGCTTACGCTGCATATCGACTTCCAGCACCTTCACTTTAACGATATCGCCTGCTTTCACCACGGTGTGCGGATCTTCAACGAACTTATCCGCCAGGGAGGAGATATGCACCAGCCCGTCCTGATGGACGCCGATATCGACAAAGGCACCGAAGTTGGTGACGTTGGTGACCGCGCCTTCGAGGACCATCCCCGGGAGCAGATCGTTCATCGTCTCAACGCCGTCGGCAAACTGCGCGGTTTTAAACTCGGGACGCGGATCGCGGCCGGGTTTCTCCAGCTCTTTAATAATGTCGGTCACCGTTGGTACACCAAAACGCTCGTCGGTAAAGTCCGAGGCTTTGATGCCCTTCAGCCCGCCGCTGTTGCCCATCAGGGCGCGAAGCGACTGCTGAGTGGCCGCCAGAATACGCTCGACGACCGGATAGGCTTCCGGGTGAACGGTTGAGGCATCCAGTGGGTTATCGCCGTGGTTAATGCGCAGGAACCCGGCGCACTGCTCAAAGGCTTTCGGCCCCAGACGGCTGACTTTCAGCAGCTGCTGGCGATCGTTAAACTGGCCGTTCTCGTCACGCCAGGCGACGATATTCTGCGCCATCATGCGGGTTAAACCGGCGACGCGGGTCAACAGCGGGATAGACGCGGTGTTGAGATCGACGCCGACGGCGTTCACGCAGTCTTCCACCACCGCATCCAGCTTACGCGCCAGCTGGCTCTGGCTGACGTCATGCTGATACTGGCCCACGCCGATAGATTTCGGGTCGATTTTTACCAGCTCCGCCAGCGGATCCTGCAGACGACGCGCGATAGAGACCGCACCGCGAATGGAAACATCCAGGTCCGGGAACTCCAGCGCGGCCAGTTCGGAGGCTGAATAGACCGAAGCTCCGGCTTCGCTGACGATCACCTTCTGGGCAACAATCTTCGGGAACTGCTTCTGCACGTCGAGGAAGAAACGTTCAGTTTCACGGGAGGCAGTACCGTTACCGATAGCCACCAGCTCAACGTTATATTTCTCGCACAGCGCGGCGACGGCAACGGCCGCTTTTGCTGTCTGGCCCGTATGCGGGTAGATGGTGTCGGTAGCGACCAGCTTGCCGGTTGCATCGACCACGGCGACCTTAACGCCGGTACGCAGACCGGGATCGAGACCCATAGTGGCGCGCAGGCCCGCCGGTGCTGCCATTAGCAGATCGTGCAGGTTGCGGGCGAAGACGTTGATGGCTTCATCTTCCGCACGCTCGCGCACGGTGCTCATCAGCTCGGTTTCCAGATGCATCAGCACCTTGATACGCCAGGTCCAGCTCACCACGGCACGCCGCCAGCTGTCCGCCGGGGCGTTATTCAGCCGCAGGCTGAGGTGGTCGATAATAATCTGCTCGCAGTGACTCTCTTTCGGCGGCTCGTCAAACTGCGGGTCGGCGTTCAGCGCCAGCTGCAGAATACCTTCGTTGCGGCCACGGAACATCGCCAGCGCACGGTGAGAAGGCGCGGTGGCAATTGGCTCATGGTGATCGAAGTAGTCGCGGAATTTCGCGCCTTCTTCCTCTTTGCCGCTGACCACGGTGGCGACCAGATGGGCGTTTTTCCACAGATAATCACGCACGCGGGAGAGCAGCACGGCGTCTTCCGCAAAGCGTTCCATCAGGATGTAACGCGCGCCGTCGAGAGCCGCTTTACTGTCGGCCACGCCGTTTTCGCTATTGATATACTTCGCCGCTTCCGTTTCCGGGTCATGGGACGGATCGTTCCACAGCAGATCTGCGAGTGGCTCAAGACCGGCTTCAATGGCGATCTGCCCGCGCGTGCGGCGTTTCTGTTTATAGGGCAGGTAGAGGTCTTCAAGCTCGGTTTTGCTGAGCGTACCGGCAATGGCGCTGGCCAGCGCGTCGGTCAGCTTACCCTGCTCATTAATAGATTTGAGAATGGTTTGACGCCTGTCCTCAAGTTCACGCAGATAGCCCAGTCGGGTTTCCAGCTGACGCAGCTGCGTGTCGTCCAGACCGCCGGTGACTTCCTTACGATAGCGTGCGATAAACGGCACGGTGTTCCCTTCATCAAGCAGGCGAACGGCAGATTCTACCTGTTCGGCTCTGGCCTGAAGTTCACCCGCAATAATGCGGCAGAGCGAATCATTCATCATGGCTTGGTTTCATCTTTAGGGTCAAAAATCAGGGGATAGTTATACGGACTGACCGGCAAAAATGCCAGCCGTTGGCCGCATTCCCGGAGTGTTCCTGATGGGTTATTTCACATAGTCGATGGTGTTCACGTACCAGCTGGCTTCGCCGCCCGGCGTCTGCACGATGGCCAGGTCTCCGACCTCTTTTTTCAGCAGCGCCCGCGCCATCGGAGAATCGATGGAGATGTAATCCTTACGACCGAAAATTTCATCGTAGCCGACGATACGAAAACGTTTAAGGTCGCCGTCGTCATTTTCGATCTCCACCCAGGCACCGAAGAACACTTTGCCCTCCTGCTGCGGCGAGTAATCGACGATCTTCAGATGTTCCAGGCATTTGGTGAGGTAGCGAACGCGGCGATCGATTTCACGCAGGCGTTTTTTGTTGTACTGATAATCGGCGTTCTCGCTGCGGTCGCCGAGGCTGGCGGCCCAGGTCACTTTTTTGGTGACCTCAGGACGCTCTTCGCGCCAGAGATAATCCATCTCTTTCTTCAGTTTTTCGTACCCTTCGCGGGTAATCAGGGGCGTTTTCATTGTGTCGTTTTACCTTTCGGCATCCTGCGATCGCCTGTGATGCATTTCGCATGATAATACCGACAGAATAAGTAAGATGTCATATGATTAAATGTGTAGTTAACCTGCTGTAAAATATGCTTTGTAACAATTTAGCCTGGATGTACACCAGATTTAGCTGGTGGCTGGCCCGGGCTTTTTTAGAATACTCACTTACGATGTAGTGAACCTGTGGGAGTATCAACAATGCAAGAGAATTATAAGATTCTGGTGGTCGATGACGACATGCGTTTGCGTGCGCTGCTGGAGCGTTATCTCACCGAGCAGGGCTTCCAGGTTCGTAGCGTAGCCAATGCCGAACAGATGGACCGCCTGCTGACGCGTGAGTCTTTCCATCTGATGGTGCTGGACCTGATGCTACCTGGCGAAGATGGCCTCTCTATCTGCCGCCGTCTGCGCAGTCAGAGCAACCCGATGCCGATCATTATGGTGACGGCGAAAGGGGAAGAAGTTGACCGTATCGTGGGCCTGGAAATCGGTGCCGACGACTACATTCCTAAGCCGTTTAACCCGCGTGAGCTGCTGGCGCGTATCCGTGCCGTGCTGCGTCGTCAGGCTAATGAACTGCCCGGCGCGCCGTCGCAGGAAGAGGCGGTCATCGCCTTCGGTAAGTTCAAGCTGAACCTTGGCACCCGCGAAATGTTCCGCGAAGATGAGCCGATGCCGTTGACCAGCGGTGAATTCGCCGTGCTGAAGGCGCTGGTTAGCCACCCGCGTGAGCCGCTTTCCCGCGATAAGCTGATGAACCTTGCCCGCGGTCGCGAGTACTCCGCGATGGAGCGTTCCATTGACGTGCAGATCTCCCGTCTGCGTCGAATGGTGGAAGAAGATCCGGCCCATCCGCGCTATATCCAGACCGTATGGGGCCTGGGTTACGTCTTTGTCCCGGACGGCGCTAAAGCATGAGGCGAATGCGTTTCTCGCCGCGAAGTTCGTTTGCACGCACCCTGCTGCTGATCGTCACCCTGCTGTTTGTCAGCCTGGTGACGACCTATCTGGTGGTGCTGAACTTTGCGATTTTGCCCAGCCTCCAGCAGTTTAATAAGGTTCTGGCCTACGAAGTTCGTATGCTGATGACCGATAAACTCCAGCTGGAAGACGGCACGCAGCTGGTGGTTCCACCTGCGTTTCGCCGCGAAATCTATCGCGAGCTGGGCATCTCCCTCTATTCCGATGAGGCGGCGGAAGACGCAGGCCTGCGCTGGGCGCAGCATTATGAATTTTTAAGTCAGCAGATGGCGCAGCAGCTTGGCGGCCCGACGGAAGTCCGCGTTGAGGTCAATAAAAGCTCGCCGGTCGTCTGGCTGAAGACCTGGCTGTCGCCGAATATCTGGGTGCGGGTGCCGCTGACGGAGATTCACCAGGGCGACTTCTCGCCGCTGTTCCGCTATACCCTGGCGATTATGCTGCTGGCGATAGGCGGTGCCTGGCTGTTTATCCGTATCCAGAACCGACCGCTGGTGGACCTCGAACACGCGGCGCTACAGGTCGGGCGGGGCATTATTCCGCCGCCGCTGCGTGAATACGGCGCGTCGGAGGTGCGCTCGGTAACCCGGGCGTTTAACCATATGGCCGCCGGAGTCAAACAGCTGGCGGACGATCGTACCCTGCTGATGGCGGGGGTGAGCCACGATCTCCGTACGCCGCTGACGCGTATTCGTCTGGCGACGGAAATGATGGGCGAACAGGATGGCTATCTCGCCGAATCCATCAATAAAGATATCGAAGAGTGCAACGCCATCATTGAGCAGTTTATCGACTACCTGCGTACCGGGCAGGAGATGCCGATGGAGCTGGCCGACCTGAACGCCATTCTTGGCGAGGTGGTGGCATCCGAAAGCGGTTATGAGCGTGAGATAGAAACCGGCCTGCAGCCGGGGGATATCCTGCTGCGTATGCATCCGCTCTCCATCAAGCGTGCCGTGGCCAATATGGTGGTTAACGCCGCCCGCTACGGCAACGGCTGGATTAAAGTCAGCAGCGGCAGCGAGCCAAACCGCGCCTGGTTCCAGGTTGAAGATGATGGTCCCGGCATTCAGCCCGAGCAGCGTCAGCATCTGTTCCAGCCGTTTGTGCGTGGCGACAGCGCCCGCAGCACCAGCGGCACCGGCCTGGGCCTGGCGATTGTTCAGCGTATTATCGACAACCACAACGGCCTACTGGAAATCGGCACCAGCGAACGCGGCGGGCTGTGCATCCGCGCCTGGCTACCGGTTCCGGTAAACCGCACACCGGCGTTGCCAAAAAGCGGCGTGACGAAAGAGAGTTAAAAAAAGACCACCGAGGTGGTCTTTTCCATAATGTGGGGCTTACAGCTTCGGCCCCGCCTTAACCAGCGCCGCGCCCGCAGGCGTGTCGGTGTACTTCTCAAAGTTATCGCTAAATAACGTTGCCAGCTGGGTCGCTTTCTCCTGCCACTGCTCCCGTCCTGCGTAGGTATTGCGCGGGTCGAGGATATGCGTATTCACACCTGGCAGCTCAGTCGGGATCGCCAGGTCGAAGATGGGCAGCGTGAAGGTTTCGGCGTTATCCAGCGAGCCGTCGAGGATTGCGTCAATAATGGCGCGGGTATCCTTGATGGAGATACGTTTGCCAGTACCGTTCCAGCCGGTATTCACCAGATATGCCTGCGCCCCGGACGCCTGCATCCGTTTCACCAGCACTTCCGCATACTGCGTCGGATGCAGCGTAAGGAACGCCGCACCGAAGCAGGCAGAGAAGGTCGGCGTCGGTTCGGTTACGCCGCGCTCTGTCCCCGCCAGCTTGGCGGTAAAGCCTGACAGGAAGTGATACTGCGTCTGGCTGGCGGTCAGACGTGAAACCGGCGGCAGTACGCCGAAGGCATCCGCCGTCAGGAAGATCACTTTGGTGGCGTGACCGGCTTTTGACACCGGCTTAACGATATTCCCGATATGGTAAATAGGATAGGAAACGCGGGTGTTCTCCGTCTTGCTGCCGTCGTTGAAGTCCACGCTGCCATCGGCGAGGATGGTGACGTTTTCCAGCAGCGCATCGCGGCGGATGGCGTGGTAAATATCCGGCTCGGCCTCTTCCGACAGCTTAATGGTTTTGGCATAGCAGCCGCCTTCGAAGTTAAACACGCCGTCGTCATCCCAGCCGTGTTCGTCATCGCCGATAAGACGGCGCTTCGGATCGGTGGAGAGGGTGGTCTTACCGGTACCGGAGAGGCCGAAGAAGACCGCCACGTCGCCTTTTTCCCCGACGTTAGCCGAGCAATGCATCGACGCAATACCGCGCAGCGGCAGCAGGTAGTTCATGATAGAGAACATACCCTTCTTCATTTCCCCACCGTACCAGGTGCCGCCGATCAGCTGGATGCGCTCGGTCAGGTTAAAGGCCACGAAGTTTTCGGAATTCAGACCCTGCTCCTGCCACTGAGGGTTGGTGCACTTCGCGCCGTTCATCACGATAAAATCAGGCTTGAAGTTGGCCAGCTCTTCCTCAGAAGGACGGATAAACATGTTTTTGACGAAGTGAGCCTGCCAGGCCACTTCGGTAACAAAACGTACGGACAGACGGGTATCGGCGTTAGCGCCACAGTAAGCATCGATAATAAATAAGCGCTTGCCTGAGAGCTGCCGGGTAACGATACCTTTCAAATGCTTCCAGGTATCAGGGGAGAGCGGTTTGTTGTCGTTCTTGCCTTTGCCTTTGTCGGACCACCAGACGGTATCGCGGGTGGTGTCATCCCGAACAATGTATTTATCTTTCGGCGAACGGCCGGTAAAGATACCGGTATCGACGGCAATGGCACCCAGATCGGTTTCCATGCCCCGCTCGTAGCCTTCCAGGTCCGGATTAATCTCCTCCTGGTACAGCGTATCGTAGTCGGGGTTGTAGACGATCTCCTGCACGTCGTGGATTCCATAAGCCTCGAGATCCTGCGGGGTTAACTTATTAACACGCATATCACTGCTCCTTAGCCAAGATGTACTGCCTGAAATTGTAGGGTTTTACCAGGGTGATTAACCGCGACGAGGCTCATAGATTTACGTATCAGCAACGCGCTCATTTACGGAAAATACTGTGAATCGCATCACGAACGGGTGCAGATTATGGCAGGAACTGGCGCTGACTTGTGGGAAATGTTCTTAATTCATTAAAAGATGGCATAAAAAACTGGAATAATGTGAGTGTAATCGCTTAACTATGAAATTCAGTTTCGTAATACTTTCACGGCCTACGATCTGTATCAGGACAGGAAGGGCATAAAAAAAGCGCCGCCGGATGGCAGCGCCTGAAATACAGAGTGGGAATTAGTGAACCTGTGGGTCCGCCGGAGAGGCGTTGTTACGGATTTCAGCAATATCCATCGCGTTAAACACATAGTGGCTACCGCAGTAGTCGCAGTGCATATCAATTTCGCCTTCTTCCGCCATAATGCTGTCGATCTCTTCATCGGGTAGCGTTTTCAGCGCGTCCGCACAGCGTTCGTGTGAACAGGTACATTTAAACTCCACGTCCTGCGGATCGTACAGGGTGACTTCTTCTTCGTGATACAGACGCCACAGGACGTCGGTCGCCGAGAGGGTGAACAGCTCTTCCGCTTTGATGGTTTCGGTCAGCGTCGCCAGGTGCTCAAAGTCCTGAGTTTGCGCGTTCTGTGCCGGCATCACCTGCAGCAGCATTCCGCCTGCGGCTGGCTGGCCGTCAACGTCGCCGGTACGGATAAACAGGCGTGTCGGCAGCTGTTCGGAACGCATAAAGTAATCCTCCAGGCAGGCTGCGAGGGTATCGCCCTCCAGACCGACCACGCCCTGGTAACGTTCGCCTTCTTCCGGCGTAATGGTGATCACCAGATAGCCGTTGCCAATCAGCGTCTTGAGGTCTGCATTCTCGGGCACATCGCCCTGAAAGCGGGCCACGCCGCGCATCTGCTGGTGGTTGTTGCCGTTAATCACCGCCAGCGTTATCGGGCCATCACCCTGCAGCTGAACGGTAATATCACCGGCGAATTTCAGCGTCGCGGTCAACAGGCTGGTCGCAACCAGCAACTCGCCAAGAATGTTTTTAACCGGCTGCGGATAGCTGTGGTTTTCCAGAATCTGTTTCCAGGTTTCCGATACCGTCACCAGTTCGCCGCGTACAGCATAGTTTTCAAACAGATAGCGATGTAATTGATCGTGTTGAGTCATAATTTTCTCTCTTGCGGGAACCGGCGATTACTCGCGATCGCCGTGTTTAAATTTCATCAGGTCGCGGCGTTCTTTTTTATCCGGTCGCCTGTCGGGGTGCGGCATGGTCAGGGCATTGAGCTTGCGCGCCTGGGCCATTTTTTCACGCTTCTCGATACTTTCCTGCGTCTCTTCGTACATTGTCGTGGCTTCGTTAGCGGGCCTGCGCTGTTCGCTGATACCGACAATGACCACGGTGCGGTCGTCATTGCCCTGACGCAGCGTGAGTACGGCGTTCAGCTCAACGGCCTTGCCGGGTTTACTGCGCTGGCCGTTGTAATGCACCTTGCCGCCTTCAACCATTTCGCGAGCCAGCGCGCGCGTTTTATAAAAACGCGCCGCCCAGAGCCATTTATCCAGGCGTACCGCCTGCTCCTGCTTCTCTTTCATGATCTCTCCTTCACGACAGATGCGGTATAAGCCGACGGTAGTCATTCAGGGCCGGATGACGCTGGTAGCGCTTATCCGCCAGACCGGAATCCGGATTGGTTACGCCCAGGCAGTAGCGAATACCAAACTGCGTGGCGGCGTCGAGAATCGCTTCACTGTCGTCAATAAACAGCGTGCGCTGCGGGTCAAGCCCTGTCTCGTCAGCCACGGCCTGCCAGAGCCGCTGATCCTCTTTCGGATAACCAAATGTGTGGGTGGAAAGTAATAAATCAAGGTGTGAGGCCAGACCGGTGTGCTCAAGCTTCACGGCGAGATTATGCGGATGAGCATTGGTCAGCAAAATCCGCCGCTTCCCGCAGGCTTTAAGCGCATCCAGAAAGGGGAACGTATCGTCGCGCAGAGCGGCCCGTGGCCCCTGCTCGGTGGTCATCGCACGAATATCCAGGTCCAGGCACTCGCTCCAGTAATCCAGACAGTACCAGTTTAGCGTATGCTGCACCGCCTGATACTGTTGACCGATATATTCCTGTGCCGCCTGCGGGCTAATGCCTCGCGCAGCGCCGAACGTTTCCGGGACCAGTTTTTGCCAGAAGAAGTTATCAAACGCGAGATCGAGTAGCGTGCCGTCCATATCCAGCAGGACGGTATCAACCGCCTGCCAGTCAATGTCAAAATGCATAAGAGTTCCCGGCCAGAAGAAATGCGCGACAGATTAGCACAACCCGTCGCGTTGTGGCTTACATCAGGTTATCCGGGGAAGGGATCAGGACCGGGTTGATGCAGCTGGCGTAGTATTTCTGGATTTCGGCGATACGCGAACGGTGGCGCAGATAGCGCCTGAAGGCCTGAACGCCGTTGTAGAAGGCGCAGACGACCATCGCCATCATCAGGAGCGCGGTACCAAGGTAACGCCACAGCTGGGCGTTATTCGGAATGCCGTGCAGGCTGATATGCTTCGTGCCGTTAGCATCGGTATACAGATTGGTGACAATCCCTTCGGCGCTGAACGGCGTATGCATCAGCATTTCCGCAAGCTTCTGGAACTCGTTCCACTGTTCGTGGGCCGGGTAGTCATAGAGGCTGATGGACGGCCACGGCTGAGAAACCAGATCGCTGCCTTCATCGCTGCTGATCAGGAATCCGCCCGGCGCGGGGCTATTCAGCGCCTGTGCGGCTCGCGTCGTTTCACGCATGACGAAAGGCGCGGTGGAAGTGGTCACCAGATTATCCAGCGATTCGGCGCTGACCGGGCGCAGGATAACACTCATCCCGCCCAGTTTGCCGGTGCTGGCGCGCTGGGTTAGCGTTTTCCAGTCTTTGGTATTGCCAAGGTTGACCAGCGCGTTCTTTAGCCGCAGGCAGTCGTCTTCAGCCGAACAGAGCTCCTGGGTTTTCAGGACGATATCGGTGAAATCATTCAGCAGGACCATCTCCTGCTTCTTGACTGTCGAGCGCAGGACCGGGTTGATACGTGCGTCTTCTGCCTCTGTGGGGTGCAGTTGGCGATTGACCGTCTGCGCCAGCGCGGTAGCTTTGGTGACGGTATCGGATTCCGGCAGCGGCAGGGAAGGGGCATCATTCCAGACGATCTGCGAACAGTCGAATGGCGCGAAGGCCGAGCCTGTCCGCGTGTTCCAACTGGTGGAGGTATGGATGTTACACATACCGGTTCCCTGCAGGCGCAGGGTATCCCCAACGCGGACGCCAGCCTTTTCCAGCTGGTCCACGCTGGTGGCTTCCACCGTTTGCGCGCCCTTGAGCCAGGAAAGTGAAAACTTCAGCGGCATATCCAGCGGAACGGTAATCAGCAGCATAAGGATGACCAGCAGTGCCCCTGAGGCGATAGCCAGGCTGCGCATCCAGTGCTGAAGCGGAAAGTTTTTGACTTCATCGTGCAGAGACAGAAAACGGCCCTGGCGCACAACGTGGCGATCGAGATAAATATCGACGTCGGTCTGCTGCCCCAGATCCTGGGCAATAAACGGCTGCCAGTGGCGGGGATAAATCAGATCGATAATGCCGAGGGAAATATTATTGATGTGTTCCTGATTATTCTCGCCGAACAGCCCCCAGCGCTTAGGCGTCCCGCGAAGACAGTGAATTTCGCGCAGCGTATTTTTTACCGGCGGGGCGAAAATGCCCCACAGTCCGGCGGCCAGCATCAGGGTAGCTGCAACTGCCAGCCAGGGAACAAACACTTCCGGCGCGACCAGGCAGAAAAACAGCAGCACGAAGGCCGAGACCATCAGCAGAGCTTCACGCAGCCCGTCCGGGCGTGTCAGAGCATGTTCTTCGTGGGTTTCCTGGCGGATGTTGAGCAGTTCAATTTGTTCGCTTTCTTCGCCGCGAATCGAAGCCTGCGTTGGGGATGTCAGCTCCAGCGCGTAGCCGCGAGCTTCGTGCTCATCGGCATTAAGGGTATGGCCGTTGAGTGAAATCACCAGCGGCAGCGTATCCGTCTGGATCAGTTCGACGCTGTTTTCATCGGTGATGTACTGCTCCCAGAACGGCGGGAGATGGACTTCAACCGAATCCAGGTAATAGCGCCATTTATTGGGGGCGTCTGTGGTGATCCCGTAGCGGGTAATAGAGCGGGTAACGGCCAGCACAATGTTGCTCTGGGCGTTGAGCGTCAGAGCGACCGGCGGCACGCTGGCACCGGATGCCGGTACCTGGAGCAGGTTGCTCAGGGTATCGAGGTAGTTTTCTACGGCGCTGCGTTCTTCCGGGGTGAGCTTACGGGTGGTGGCACCGCTAAAAGCGTGAAGCAGCGGCAGCCGAAGCCGGTGGTTGGTTCTGAATCGGTACAACCATCCTGCAAGCAACGCGCAAGCCAGCATAGCAGCGAAAATAATTAAAAAGGTGCCCATGCTCTTTCCATCTCTTTCATACAGGTGTTGTCGGTTGCACATTTACCGCGAACTAAAGTCAACGTGATCCCGTAGATAGCTATCGGCACGCCTGGTAGTGAACTTGAGTTTTTTATACATGAATACAGCAAGCGCAGAAAGCGTAGCAAAACATAACGCGACGGAGTATCAGTAAATTCCTGGTTTTATTTCAACGTCTTGACTTTTTCACTGAAATGAGAGATTGGATTTATTCGGTTGCAAGAATGTAAATGGGATGCAATTCGCATTGCTCTGACAGTGCCGGATGTCGCACAATGTTGCCAGTTTTCACTGCATAGATCCCATCACGATGAGCAAATCATTAAAAAAACCGATTATTCTCAATGTTGAAACCGTGGCGCGTTCGCGGCTGTTCAACGTGGAAAGCGTGGATCTTGAGTTCAGCAACGGCGTGCGGCGGGTCTACGAGCGGATGCGTCCTTCCACCCGTGAAGCCGTGATGATTGTGCCGATTATCGACGATCATCTGATCTTGATTCGCGAATACGCGGTGGGAACCGAATCCTACGAGCTGGGCTTTACCAAAGGGCTGATTGACCCGGGTGAAACGATCCACGAGGCGGCAAACCGCGAGCTCAAAGAGGAAGTGGGGTTTGGCGCACGTTCGCTGACCTTTATCAAAAAGCTGAGCATGGCCCCGTCTTACTTCTCCAGCAAAATGAATATCCTGATTGCGGAAGATCTCTACCCTGAATCGCTGGAAGGCGATGAGCCTGAGCCGCTGGTGCAGGAGCGCTGGCCGCTGAAGCATCTGATGGACCTGCTTGAGGATCCGGACTTTAGCGAGGCGCGAAACGTCAGCGCGCTGTTCCTGGTTCGCGAGTGGCTGAAAATGCAGGGCAGGCTGTAAGAATATCAGACGAAGAAAAGGGCGCTTTCGCGCCCTTTTTTGATCAGAACAGTTCGTGCGTTTCACCGTTATCGATAAGGGTGGTTCCCACCTCATGCACCGCCTGCTGTGTGGGCTGCGTGCCTTCGATAAAGTACTCGGCGCGGCTGTTGCCGCCGTTCGCCAACTGGCCGGTGCTGCGGTCGATATTGACCGTCACGACGCCAGGCGGCGGCGTGAGCGGCTGCTCCGGTACGCCCGTCAGAACGACTTTCATAAAGGCATCCCAGGCAGGCTGCGCGCTCTTGGCGCCGCCTTCATAGCCGGAAATCTGGTCTTTAATCGCACCGGAGGCTGTGGTTCGTCCCAGATCGCGACGGTGATCGTCGAAGCCGATCCACACGGAGGTCACGACGCCAGGGCCGTAGCCGGAGAACCAGGCGTCTTTCGAGCTGTTGGTGGTGCCGGTTTTGCCGCCGACATCCTGACGTTTCAGATCGCGGCCTGCGCGCCAGCCCGTACCCTGCCAGCCCGGTTCGCCGAACACGTTACTGTTCAGCGCGCTTTTGATCAGGAAGGCCAGCGGGGTGTTCACCACGTGCGGGGCATACTCCTGTGCGCCGGTTTGGGCCACCAGATTCTGGTTGGCCTGCTCCAGGCTGGGCATCGGTACGCTGGCATTACGCTGTTCCTGCGACATGGCCACGTCTTCCATATTGCGGTTTTCCAGCACGTCGGCTTTCTGTGTCTCGCCGTAAATCACCGGAATATCGCAGTCGGCACAGGCAATTTTCGGCCGTGCTTCGAACAGGACGCCGCCCTGATCGTTTTCGATCTTAGCGATGAAGTAAGGATCGATCAGGAAGCCGCCGTTCGCCATCACCGAATAACCGCGTGCGACCTGCAGCGGCGTAAAGGAGGCTGAACCGAGTGCCAGTGATTCCGTATGCACAATATTTTGTGCCGGGAAGCCGAAACGCTGTAGATATTCCGCCGCGTAATCGACGCCCATCGCACGCATCGCACGCACCATCACCACGTTTTTCGACTGACCCAGCCCCTGACGCAGACGAATCGGACCAGCGTATTCAGCCGGTGAGTTTTTCGGCTGCCAGTCGGAACCGGCACCGGCATCCCAGCGGGAGATCGGCACGTCGTTCAGGATGCTTGCCAGCGTCAGACCCTTGTCCATTGCGGCGGTATACAGGAACGGCTTGATGTTAGAGCCGACCTGACGCAGCGCCTGGGTGGCGCGGTTAAACTTGCTCTGGTTGAAATCAAAGCCGCCTACCAGCGCAATAATGGCGCCATTCTGCGGGTTGATGGACACCAGCGCCGAGTTGACGTCCGGCACCTGTGCCAGCCACCAGCTGTCGCCAACCTGGCGTACCCAAATCTGCTGTCCGGCCTGCACCGCGTCCGTTACCCGGCGTGGCGTTGCGCCCTGCTGGGTATCGGAGCGCCAGGGCCGTGCCCAGCGAACGCCTTCCATACGCAGAGAAACGGAGGTGCCATCCGCCATTGTCGCTGTCGCTTCCTGCGGGTCAGCGGTGGTGACCACCGCCGGCATGAGCGGCCCATAGTTCGGCAGCGTTTTCAGGGACTGACGGATTTTAGCGCTGTCCCATGCCGGTTCGCCGACTTTCCACAGCACGTTCGCCGGACCGCGATAGCCGTGGCGCATATCGTAATCGAGGATATTGTTACGTACAGCATCCTGGCCCGCCTGCTGACCTTTGCGGGTCACGGTGGTGTAGATGCGATAGCCATCTTCGTAGGCCTGTTCGCCGTAGCGGCTGACCATCTCCTGACGCACCATTTCCGACAGATACGGCGCCGAGAAGGCGATTTCCGGCGTGTGGTAGCTGGCGTCAATCGCCTCGCTGCGCGCCTGATTATACTGCGCCTGATCGATATAGCCTTCGCTCACCATACGCGCCAGCACGACGTTGCGACGGGAGGTGGCGCGATCGAGAGAGTAGAGCGGGTTAAAGGTCGACGGTGCCTTAGGCAAGCCGGCAATCACCGCCATTTCGCTCAGGGTCAGCTCCTCGACGGACTTACCGAAATAAACCTGCGCTGCAGCACCGACGCCGTAGGCGCGGTATCCGAGGTAAATTTTATTCAGGTAAAGCTCGAGGATCTCGTCTTTTGTCAGCAACTGCTCGATGCGGATCGCCAGGAACACCTCTTTGATCTTACGCATCAGGGTCCGTTCCGGACTCAGGAAGAAGTTACGCGCAAGCTGCTGAGTGATGGTACTGGCCCCCTGCGAGGCGTGGCCTGAGAAGAGCGCCACGCTGGCAGCACGGAATATCCCCACCGGATCGACGCCGTGGTGCTCATAGAAGCGGCTATCTTCGGTGGCGATAAAGGCTTTCACCATCTGAGGTGGCATCTGGCTAAGCGTGACCGGGATACGGCGTTTCTCGCCGTATTGCGCAATCAGCTCGCCATCGGCGCTGTAGACCTGCATCGGGATTTGTAGCCGCACGTCTCTGAGCGTGGCGACATCAGGTAACTGTGGCTCGACATATTTGTACAAACCGTAAATCGAACCCGCTCCCAGCAGTATGCAAGCGACTGCAAGGATTAATAAATACTTTACGAACTTCACCGGAAATTTCCCATCTGGTTTTAATTGGGCAGTTTATAAACAGCTGCGCGGTAGTATAAAGGCAAGCCTGATGCATTGATAGAGCTGTCGGTTTGATGGCGGACAAGGAGAGCCTCAGATATGGCATTCGGGCACTGGCAGGTAGGCCTTCATATTCAACAAGATAAGATCGCGATTGTCGCACTTCAGCGCGGCAAGTCCCACTGGCGTCTGTGCCGCTGGTGGGACATTCCCCTGGCGGCTGGCACGGTGGATAACGGACACATCCTGCATCCGGCGGCGCTGGTATCCGCGCTGCGCGACTGGCGTAAGGAACTGCCGCGTCAGCATGATATCTCGCTCTCTTTTCCGGCCGAACGCACATTGCAAAAGACGCTGCCGGAACCGGCCATGGTGCTGCGGGAGTCCCAACAGGTGCAGTGGGTTGCCAGCGCGATGGGCCAGGCGCTGGAAATGACGCCGGATACGCTCTGCGTGGACTACATCGAGGAGAAGCCCGCCCGACGCTGGCACGTGACCGCCGCACAGCACCAGGATCTTACGCCCCTGCGAACGCTGGCGGCGCAGCTGCATCTGAACGTGACGGCAATCGTCCCGGACGCCTGCGCCCTGCAGCGCTTCCTGCCGTGGCTGACGGTACCGGCGTGCGGGCTGGCATGGTCGGACAGCGAGCAGTGGCTGTGGGCGACAGAACAGCGCTGGGGACGCTGCGCACGGCGTGACGCGCCCGCGCTGTCACAGCTGGCAGCCCGGCTGAGCCTGCCTGAAGAACAGCTGATGTCATGCGGCCATTTTGACCCGTGGCAGGCCATTGCCCGGCTTCAGCCACCGCTACCGGTATCGGCCGAAGCGTTCACGGTGGCCATCGCCCTGGCGCTGGGGGAGGTCAACGGATGATGACGCGGGTCAACTTATTACCCTGGCGTCAGCAGCGTCGGCATCGGTTCTGGCGCTTCTGGTGCCTGCTGTGGGTCGGTGGCGTGCTGGTCACCTGTCTGCTGACCTTTTCGCTGCATCGTCTGCTGGCGGCTGACCGGGCGATGCAGAGCGCGAAGCAAAATGGCAATGCGCTGCTGCTCCAGCGACTGGCGGTACACCGGCAGCAGCTCGCTCTTCGTCAACAGCAGGTTGAGGCGATGAAGGTCAGGCGACAGCAGCGGGCGTATACGCGTCTCTGGCAGCAGACTCTTGTTGAGATTGCCGATCGGCTACCCGGGCGGATATGGCTGACGGAGCTTGAATTTCGTCAGGGGATTCTGACGCTGAACGGCTATAGCCTCACGCTGAGCGATCTCAGTCGGCTGGACGCTGCGCTGGCGGATATACCGGGGCTGCGGCACGGCAAGGCGGGTCAAACCCGTCGGGAGGCGCAGGGGCGCTGGCGGTTCCATTATCAGTTAAGCAGGGAGCCGAACCGTGTTACCGAACCCTGAGCGCTGGCGAGATCTGCGGCCAGGCGTGCGGGTGGTTATCTGGCTGGGAACCCTCTGCGCGCTGGCGGCGCTATGGGCAGGTGGTTTTTTGTTGGGACCGTATCAGGCGCACAGAAGCGCCGACGCAGAGTTGCAGGGGCAGCAGGCGGCACTGAGGGCACAGCGGCGGCAACTCCGGGAACAGGAGCAGGCTCTGGCGCGAGACAGCGCAGAGCAGACGGTCCGGCTGGTCCCTTTCTCCGCGCTGAATTTTCAGTCCGCAGAGGCCCAACTGGTGAGCTGGAAGCCCGATGAAAAGGGTGGCGAGCTGGTGCTGGAGACGTCCTGGTCGCCGCTTCCGGCAATGTTTCAGCACCTGGCGGAACAGGATATGACGCCCGCGTCCTTTGCGATTGAGCCCGAAGGCAGGCTGCTGCACTTTACGCTGCATCTGGAGTCGTTCCGTGAGCGCTAAACACGGGCTCGCTATTGTGCTGGCCCTGCCGCTACTGCTGGGGATGCGTGACCCTTTCCAGCCGCCCGATGATCCCTGCCGGATAGCCCAGCTGCCTCTGTGGCGCTATTACGGCGTCATTGCCAGTCAGACGCGGCAAATCGGTCTGCTGCGCGACGCAACCGGGAACTGGCGCAGAGTACAGCCGGAAAGCCAGCTGCCAGCAGGGTGGCAGATACGGCAGTTTACGGAACGGGAAATGTTGATTACGACGGGGGCCGGGTGCGAGCCGGCCCGTTGGCGGTGGCAACGGGAGAGCCAGAAAAATGAAGTCAGGGATAGCGATGTTGCTGATAGCGCTGCTGCCGTTGCCCGGTACGGCGATACAGAGCCCGCCAGTGTCGATGACGGTCGATGAGGTTCCGGTGGTTCAGGTTCTGCAATCGCTGGCTGAGATAGGCGGGCAGAGCCTGGTGGTCGCGCCCGGCGTCAAGGGCACGCTCTCGCTGCAGCTGCATGAGGTGCCTCTGTCGCAGGCGCTGCAGGCCGTGGCGAGCAGCGCCGGGCTGGTTTTACGCCAGCAGGGCACCATTTTATACGTCGATTCGCAGGCGCGGCGACAGGAGAGACAGACGCAGCTGGCGGCGGAGCAGGCGCGAAAGCAACAGAATCTGCCGCTGATCGACGATAGCATTACGGTCCGCTATGCGGACGCGAGCGAGCTGGCGAAAGCCGGAGATAAACTGCTCAGCGCACGGGGCACCTTGACGGTGGATACGCGTATGAACCGTCTTCTGCTTCGTGACGATAAAGCTACGGTGCAGGCTTTTCTGGCCTGGGTCGCCCGGATGGACTTACCGGTAGGGCAGGTGGAGCTGGCGGCGCATATCGTGACGATCAACGCAGAGAGCCTGAAGGCGCTGGGTGTGAAGTGGCAGCTGGCGGAGGGCAGCGCCGGGGTCGGAAATGTCTCCTCTCTTCTGGCCGATGTGTCAGCCAGCGCGGCCACGTCACGGCTGGGTTTTAATATCGGCCGTATTAACGGACGCCTGCTGGCACTGGAGCTGTCGGCGCTGGAGCAAAAACAGCAGCTGGAGATTATCGCCAGCCCACGGCTGCTGACGGCGCATAGGCAGCCTGCCAGCATCAAGCAGGGCAGCGAGATACCCTATCAGGTGTCCAGCGGTGAAAAAGGTGTCACCTCCGTTGAGTTTAAAGAGGCGGTCCTGGGGATGGAAGTGACGCCGACCGTGCTGCAACAGGATCGCATTCGCCTGAAATTGCGCATCAGCCAGAATATGCCCGGACAGGTGCTGAAGCAGGGCGAGGGAGAAACGCTGACCATCGACAAGCAGGAGATTGAAACCGTTGTCGAAGTGAAGAGCGGTGAAACCCTGGCGCTGGGGGGCATTTTTCAACGCAGGAACCGCACCACTGACGACCGCGTTCCGTTACTCGGGGATATCCCCCTGCTGGGCCGCCTGTTTCGCCATGCAGGCCAAGATCGTCAGCGCCGCGAACTGGTCGTGTTTATCACGCCGCGTTTAGTGACGGAACGTTAAATTCACCACTTGCACTTATGTTTTTCTTCCTGACTCGCTTCAGGTGTTTGACGTGAGAGAGGATTTAGCTTACAAGGGGAACCGATTTGAGAGTCGGCAAGACAGGTTGTACCTTGCTAACACGCGTCCCCCGCGTCCGGTGATTTATTCTGTTGCCAAACCCGCCGGAGTATTGAGATAATTTTTCGTCTGACTCTCGCACTATCGCATATGAGGTTTCAGTTCATGTCCTGCTACGCCGGGTATACGCGGAGCGGATTTATTATTAACGAATAGTCTTAGTAGTACCAAAAAACATGGCAGAGAAACGCAATATCTTTCTGGTTGGGCCTATGGGTGCCGGCAAAAGCACTATTGGGCGTCAGTTAGCTCAACAACTCAACATGGAATTTTACGATTCCGACCACGAGATTGAGAAACGTACCGGAGCTGATGTGGGCTGGGTCTTCGACGTTGAAGGCGAAGACGGTTTCCGCGATCGTGAAGAAAAAGTCATCAATGAATTGACGGAAAAACAGGGCATTGTGCTGGCAACTGGCGGCGGTTCTGTAAAATCACGAGAAACCCGTAACCGCCTGTCCGCACGCGGCGTCGTGGTGTACCTGGAAACGACCATCGAAAAACAGCTGGCTCGTACCCAGCGTGATAAAAAACGTCCTCTGCTGCAGGTAGAGACGCCACCGCGTGAAGTCCTGGAAGCGCTGGCTGACGAACGTAATCCTCTGTATGAAGAGATTGCGGATGTCACGATTCGTACCGACGATCAGAGCGCAAAAGTGGTCGCAAACCAGATTATTCATATGCTGGAAAGCAACTAATTCTGGCTTAATACAACAACGCCAGCGGGTTATAGCAACTGAGGTAGAGGTCGCGTTATGGAGAGACTTACGGTCACTCTCGGGGAACGGAGTTACCCGATTATCATCGCGGCTGGTTTGTTTAACGATCCAGCTTCCTTCTTGCCACTTACAGCAGGCGACCAGGTTATGCTGGTCACCAACGAAACGCTGGCGCCGTTGTATCTGGACAAGGTCCGAACGGTTCTGGAGCAGTCGGGCGTCAAGGTTGACAGCGTTATTCTGCCCGACGGCGAGAAGTACAAAAGCCTGGCGGTGATGGATACGGTCTTCACTGCTCTGCTGCAGAAACCGCATGGTCGCGACACCACGCTGATTGCTCTCGGCGGCGGTGTCATTGGCGATCTTACCGGTTTTGCCGCCGCCAGCTATCAGCGTGGCGTGCGCTTTATTCAGGTTCCTACCACGCTGCTCTCGCAGGTGGACTCTTCCGTTGGCGGCAAGACCGCAGTCAATCATCCTCTCGGCAAAAACATGATCGGTGCCTTCTGGCAGCCCGTATCCGTGGTTGTCGATCTGGACTGTCTGCAATCCTTGCCCGCCCGCGAGCTGGCTTCTGGCCTGGCCGAAGTCATTAAATACGGCATCATTCTGGACGCGGATTTCTTCGCGTGGCTGGAAGAGCATATGGATGCTCTGCTGGCGCTGGATGAAAAAACCATGGCGTACTGCATTCGTCGCTGCTGCGAACTGAAAGCCGACGTCGTGGCCGCCGATGAGCGAGAAACCGGCTTACGTGCTTTACTGAATCTGGGGCATACGTTCGGCCATGCTATTGAAGCCGAAATGGGTTACGGCAACTGGCTGCATGGTGAAGCAGTTGCTGCCGGGATGGTGATGGCGGCGCGTACGTCTGAACGCCTGGGGCAATTTACCGCCGCAGAGACACAGCGCATTATCACCCTGCTACAGCGCGCCGGTTTGCCGGTGAGCGGGCCGCAGGAGATGTCCGCGCAGGCATATCTACCCCATATGATGCGCGACAAAAAAGTTCTGGCGGGTCAGCTGCGTCTGGTGCTGCCGCTGGGGATAGGGAAAAGCGAAGTACGCGGCGGTGTGTCGCACGAAGTGGTTCTCGGCGCTATTGCGGATTGTCAGCAGGCGTAATTAAAAAAAGGTCTGGCTACGCTTAGGCGTAGTGTTTTAACTGCGGCGCTGTGCAATGGCTGTTGGCACAAGCCTTTTAGTGGGGTGTTAAATGGATGAATTCAAACCAGAAGACGATCTGAAACCCGATCCCAGCGATCGTCGTACTGGTCGTTCTCGGCAGGTTTCCGATCGCGATAATGAACCGCAGATCAACTTTGATGATGTTGATCTGGATACCGATGAACGTCGTCCACCACGTGGTCGCAAGCCGCGTGAAGATGAGTATGATGACGCGGATGACGATTACGCTGACGAAGATGAGGACGAGCAGACCGATCGCCGTCCGGCTAAGCGTAAAAAGGCGCTGGCCGGTAAGTCGGCATCCCGCCAGTATGTCATGATGGCCGTCGGGATTCTGGTGCTGTTATTGCTGATCGCCGGTATTGGCTCGGCCCTTAAGTCGCCGGTAACCGCCAACAACAGCGAGAGTTCCTCAGAGAAGAGTATCGATCTTTCGGGCAACGATGGCGCAGGTCAGACTGCACCGGCAGATCAGAACAATGGCGCACAGGCCACGCCTGCTGCCGCGTCCACCGAATCTAACGCAGGGGCTCAGCCTTCACAGGATGTTTCTCTGCCGCCAATCGCCTCTACTCCGACCCAGGGTCAGACGGCCGCCGCGCCGGAAGGCCAGCAGCGTGTCGAAGTGCAGGGCGATCTGAACAGCGCGCTGTCTCAGCAGCAGGGCCAGCTGGATAACGTTGTCGCGAACTCGACGCTGCCGACTGAACCTGCAACGGTCGCGCCGCTGCGTAACGGTGCCACTCCGCGCCAGGCCGCCGCGACGGGGAATGAATCTCAGCCGCGCCAGCCGGCAACCACGGCGAACCAGGGGCGTCAGCACGTGGTGATTGAGGCGAAGCCGCAGTCCACGGCGAAAGCGCCGGTGACCGAAGCCAAACCTGCCGCAGCGCAGCCGAAACGTGTAGAGTCTTCGACCCCGCGCGCGCCGGTCACCGCGCCGACTGCGGCACAGCCGAAGGCGACGGCCAGCACGGCCACGCCGCCAGCCAGCACCAGTCGCGCAGCAGCCGGTGACGTGAATGCGCTGAAATCAGCGCCGGGTAGTCACTACACGCTGCAGCTGAGCAGTTCGTCCAACTACAACAATCTGAATAGCTGGGCGAAGAAAGCCAATCTGAAGAATTACGTCGTCTATCAGACGACCCGCAACGGCCAGCCGTGGTATGTACTGGTGAGCGGCGTGTATGCATCGAAAGACGACGCGAAGCGTGCCGTCTCCGCGTTGCCTGCCGACGTTCAGGCCAAAAACCCATGGACCAAGCCGATGCGTCAGGTCCAGGCCGAACTGAAGTAATGGTCGGACAGAGTGATAAAGCGCAGTATGCTGTCGGAGCTTTCTCCACAGCCGGAGAAGGTGTAACTAAGCAGTCAGCATGAAAAAAAATCGCGCTTTTCTGAAATGGGCAGGGGGGAAATACCCCCTGCTTGACGATATAAAACGACATTTGCCGCAGGGCGATTGTTTAATTGAGCCGTTCGTTGGCGCGGGGTCGGTATTTCTTAATACCGACTTTTCTCGTTATGTGCTTGCTGATATCAACAGCGATCTGATCGATCTCTACAACATCGTTAAAACGCAGCCGGATGCCTATGTTGCCGCTGCGCGGGAGCTATTTACCCCGGAGACGAACAACGCAGAGGTCTACTACCAGCTGCGTAAAGAGTTCAACCAGACCCGGGAAGCCTTTCGCCGTGCGACGCTGTTTTTGTATCTGAATCGCCATGGCTACAACGGCCTGTGCCGGTACAATCTTCGCGGTGAGTTTAACGTGCCTTTTGGCCGCTATAAGCGTCCCTACTTCCCGGAAGCCGAGCTGTATCACTTTGCAGAGAAAGCGCAGAATGCCTCTTTCTTCTGTGAGTCCTACAGCGACAGTATGGCGCGTGCCGATGAGCGTTCGGTGGTGTACTGCGATCCGCCGTATGCCCCGCTGTCGGCGACCGCAAACTTTACGGCGTATCACACCAACAGCTTTAGCCTCGACCAGCAGGCCGAACTGGCTGCCCTTGCAGAAGGCCTGTCCAGGCGACAGATCCCGGTGCTGATTTCCAATCACGATACCGCCCTGACGCGTGTCTGGTACAAGCCGGCAAAGCTGAATGTGGTGAAGGTCAGACGTAGCATCAGTAGCAATGGCGGTACGCGTAAAAAGGTGGATGAACTGCTGGCGCTCTTTAAGCCAGCGCCCACCGGCAAATAATTTTCAAGGAGATGCGGATGAAACAGTATTTGATTGCCCCTTCAATTCTGTCAGCTGATTTTGCCCGCCTGGGTGAGGATACGGCAAAAGCGCTGGCCGCAGGTGCGGACGTGGTGCACTTCGATGTGATGGATAATCACTACGTGCCGAATCTGACCATCGGGCCAATGGTGCTTAAATCGCTGCGCGACTACGGTATTACCGCGCCCATTGATGTGCATCTGATGGTCAAACCGGTCGACAGGCTGGTGCCCGACTTCGCCGCCGCCGGTGCCAGCATCATTACTTTCCATCCGGAAGCCTCCGAACACGTTGACCGTACCCTGCAGCTGATTAAAGAGCACGGCTGTAAAGCCGGGCTGGTTTTCAATCCGGCGACGTCGCTGAGCTACCTCGACTATGTCATGGATAAACTGGATGTGATCCTGCTGATGTCCGTTAACCCGGGCTTTGGCGGACAGTCCTTTATTCCGCACACGCTGGATAAACTGCGTGAAGTGCGCCAGCGCATTGACGCTTCAGGCTTTGATATCCGCCTGGAAGTGGACGGCGGCGTTAAGGCCAGCAATATCGGCGAGATTGCCGCCGCGGGTGCCGACATGTTCGTTGCCGGTTCGGCTATTTTCGGCCAGCCGGATTACAAAGCGGTCATTGATGAGATGCGTCAGGAGCTGGCGAAGGTAAGTCATGGATAAATTACAGACGATTCGCGGCGTTGCCTTCGATCTCGACGGTACGCTGGTGGACAGCGCCCCGGGGTTAACCGCCGCCGTGGATATGGCGCTCTACGCGCTGGAACTGCCGCAGGCGGGCGAAGAGCGGGTGATTACCTGGATTGGCAACGGTGCAGATGTTCTGATGGAACGTGCCCTGACCTGGTCTCGCCAGGAGCGAGCCAGCCAGCGTATGGCGCAGGGTAAGCCTGGCGTTGACCATGCGGATATTCCGCAGGAAGAGCAGGTGCGCATGCTGCGTAAGCTGTTCGACCGTTACTACCAGGATACCGTGGAAGAGGGCAGTTTCCTGTTCCCTGACGTCGCGACCACCCTGGCCGCGCTGCATGCGAAGGGGCTGCCGCTGGCGCTGGTGACCAATAAGCCGACGCCCTTTGTCGCACCGCTGCTGGAAGCCCTCGATATCGCACGCTACTTCGGCGTGGTGATTGGCGGCGACGACGTGAAGAACAAGAAACCGCATCCGGAACCGCTGCTGCTGGTGGCGGAGCGGCTGGACCTTGCCCCGGCAGAATTGCTCTTCGTGGGCGATTCGCGCAATGATATTCAGGCAGCCCAGGCCGCAGGCTGCTGTTCCGTCGGGTTAACCTACGGCTATAACTACGGCGAAGCGATTGAACTCAGCAAACCGGACTACGTGTTTGCGCGTTTTAACGATCTGTTGCCCGCTCTCGGGCTACCGCACAGTGAAAATCAGGAATCGAACAATGACTAAGCCCATCGTATTCAGTGGCGCACAGCCCTCAGGTGAATTGACCATCGGTAACTACATGGGTGCGCTGCGTCAGTGGGTCAACATGCAGGACGACTACCACTGCATCTACTGTATCGTTGACCAACATGCCATTACCGTTCGTCAGGACCCGGCCAGCCTGCGTAAAGCCACGCTGGACACGCTGGCGCTCTATCTGGCCTGCGGTATCGATCCGCAAAAAAGCACGATTTTCGTTCAGTCCCACGTCCCGGAGCATGCGCAGCTCGGCTGGGCGCTGAACTGCTACACCTATTTCGGCGAGCTGAGCCGCATGACGCAGTTTAAAGACAAGTCAGCGCGCTATGAAGAAAACATCAACGCCGGTCTGTTCGACTACCCGGTGCTGATGGCGGCAGACATTCTGCTGTACCAGACCACTCAGGTCCCGGTGGGCGAGGATCAGAAACAGCACCTTGAGCTGAGCCGCGACGTGGCGAGCCGCTTCAATGCCCTCTACGGCGAGATCTTCAAAGTGCCCGAGCCGTTTATTCCGAAGTCCGGCGCCCGCGTCATGTCGCTGCTGGAACCGACGAAGAAAATGTCCAAGTCTGACGATAACCGCAATAACGTGATCGGCCTGCTGGAAGATCCGAAGTCGGTGGTGAAGAAAATTAAGCGTGCGGTCACCGACTCCGAAGAGCCGCCGGTCGTGCGTTACGACGTGAAGAACAAAGCGGGCGTCTCTAACCTGCTGGATATTCTCTCCGCCGTAACCGGGCAGAGCATTCCCGAGCTGGAGCAGCACTTCGAAGGTAAAATGTATGGTCACCTGAAAGGGGAAGTGGCCGATGCCGTTTCCGGGATGCTGACCGAGCTGCAGGAGCGCTATCACCGCTATCGCAATGATGAAGAGTTCCTGCGTCAGGTGATGAAAGACGGGGCGGAAAAAGCCCGTGCTCGCGCGTCTGAGACGCTGAAAAAAGTCTACGAAGCGATTGGGTTTGTTGCCCACCCGTAAGTCGTCAGACCCATAAAAAAGGGCAGGATTATCCTGCCCTTTTGCCTTTTAGTGGTTTGAGAACCAGTTAAGCTTGCTCCTCAGCCCCACCACCCGGCCAACGATAATCAGCGCCGGACTGGCGACCTGGCCTGCCAGTTCCCCCAGCTGTGACAAATTGCCGTCCACGACCCGCTGCTGCACCGAGGTGCCATTTTCGACCAGCGCCACCGGCATCTCTGCCGACATACCGAACTCAATAAGCTTCGCCTGAATAGCCGCGGCCTGATTCAGCCCCATATAGAACACCAGGGTCTGTTTCTCTGCGGCCAGGTTTTCCCAGTCCAGCTCGCCGCCGGTTTTCAGATGGCCGGTAACCAGCCGCACGCTTTGGGCATAGTCCCGGTGGGTCAGCGGTATACCGGAATAGGCGGAGCAGCCGGAGGCGGCGGTGATCCCCGGTACGACCGAGAAGGGAATACCGCCGTCACACAGGGTTTCCAGCTCTTCGCCACCGCGGCCAAAGATAAAGGGATCGCCGCCCTTCAGACGCACCACGCGCTTACCCTGCTGTGCTTCTTTGAGCAGGATCTGGTTGATCTCCTCCTGCGGCACACAGTGATAGCCCGCACGCTTGCCGACAAAAATGCGATCCGCATCGCGACGGACCAGGTTCATGATCTCGTCGGAAACCAGCCGGTCATAGACCACCACGTCGGCCTGCTGGATTTGCTGCAGGCCCTTTAAGGTCAGCAGGCCCGCATCGCCGGGTCCTGCGCCGACCAGTACCACTTCACCGCGATGATCGAGCGACTCACCGAGCATCCGATCGGTAATGGCGGTGACGGACTGCTCATCCTGGTTGGCAAGCGACTGGGCAAGCCGGTCGTTGATAAAGAATTTTTCCCAGAAGCGGCGACGCTCGCTGATGGTAGCAAACTGCTTTTTGACCCGCCCACGCAGCTGCCCGGCGTAGTGGGCGACTTTGCCAAGATGCTGGGGCAGAACCGACTCCAGCTTTTCCCGCAGAAGGCGGGCCAGGACCGGCGAGGTGCCGCCGGAGGAGACGGCCACCATCAGCGGAGAGCGATCGATAATTGACGGCATAATAAAGCTGGCCTGTTTTGGCGCATCTACCACGTTACAGAAAATACGGCGGGCTTCTGCTGCCTCGCTGACATGCTGGTTTACCGCATCGTCATCGGTCGCGGCGATAGCCAGCCAGCAAGGATCCAGCAGAGCCTCATCAAATGGGCCTTCGGCCAGGGTGAGCATCCCTGCCTGCGCCCAGACTTCGAACTGCGGAGCAAACGCGAGGGCGTTAACCGTCAGCCGGGCACCGGCTTCCATAAGCAATCGTGCTTTACGTTCAGCCACGTCGCCGCCGCCGACCAGCAGGCAGGGGCGATCGCGTAACTGACAGAAGATGGGCAAGTGATCCACGACATTTCCTCATAATAAGACGTCGCCAGCTTCGGGAGGGCGTTTCGTTTTTTTGCGGTTAGCATAGCAGCAACCCGCGCACAGAAATACGGCGCCAGAAAAAGTATCGGCAGGAGGGAAAAAACGGGGGCAGCGCCCCCGTCGGTATCAGGCTTTCAGCTGGATGACGCCGTCTTTTACCCGGACGTCATAGTGGGCGATCGAATGGCCTTCATCTTCCATGCAGAGCCCGTCACGCAGACGGAAGCGCTGCTTTTTCAGCGGGCTGGCAACCCACAGCTCGCCCTGGTGTTCGGCGATAAGGCCGCGGGAGAGCACGCTGGCGGAGAAGAAAGGGTCGATGTTACTGATGGCGAACACCTGTTCGTCATCGCGGGGGCGAAAGACCGCGACCTGCTCACTACCCACCAGCGCACAGACGCCGGTGGCCGGGATAATGTCGCTTAGCTGACAGATACTGTGCCACTGGCTCATGCGTTTTCCTCCACCAGAGTAACCGGGATGCGCTCGTACGGGGTTGCCGGACGATGCTGCTGACGTTCTGATACCACCTGCACGTTCGGATCGCGCTGGGCGCTGTTGATAAAGTGATGGAAGCGGACCTGGGCCTGCGGGTCGTTGACGGTTTCTGTCCATTCACAGGTGACCGCCGCACGCAGACGAGTCATCTCAGCTTCCAGCTGGGCATCAAAGCCCAGCTTGTCATCGATAATGACGCTCTTCAGGTACTCGATGCCGCCTTCCATGCCTTCCAGCCAGGACGCGGTACGGGTCAGCTTATCGGCGGTGCGGATATAGAACATCATAAAGCGGTCGAGGTAGTGGATCAGGGTGTCGCGGTCGAGATCCGCTGCCAGCAGATCCGCATGGCGTGGTTTCATCCCGCCGTTGCCGCAGACGTACAGGTTCCAGCCTTTTTCGGTGGCGATAATGCCCACGTCTTTGCCCTGGGCTTCCGCACATTCGCGGGTACAGCCCGAGACGCCGAACTTCATTTTGTGCGGAGTACGGATACCCTTGTAGCGGTTCTCCAGCTCGACACCAAAGCCGACGCTGTCGCCCACGCCGTAGCGGCACCAGGTACTGCCGACGCAGGTTTTCGCCATGCGCAGCGCTTTGGCATAGGCATGACCCGTTTCGAAACCGGCGGCGATCAGCTGACGCCAGATTTCCGGCAGGTCATCTTTCTGCGCCCCGAACAGGCCAAGACGCTGAGAGCCGGTGATTTTGGTGTAGAGATTAAACTCGCGGGCGATACGGCCCACTTCCATCAGCCCTTCCGGCGTGATTTCGCCGCCCGCAGAACGTGGGATCACCGAGTAGGTGCCGTCCTTCTGGATATTGGCGAGGAAGTTATCGTTGGTATCCTGCAGCGGCGTGTGCTGCGGACGCAGGATGTACTCATTCCAGCAGGAGGCCAGCAGGGAGCCGACGGTTGGTTTACAGACTTCGCAGCCGTAGCCGGTACCGTATTTTGCCAGCAGCGCGTCGAAGGATTTGATCCCTTCCACGCGGATCAGGTGATACAGCTCCTGACGGGAGAAGGCGAAGTGTTCACACAGATTGTTGTTCACTTCGATGCCCTGTTTCGCCAGTTCGGCATTCAGGACCTGGGTCACCAGCGCGATACAGCCGCCGCAGCCGGTACCGGCTTTGGTTTCCGCTTTCAGGGCGGCGACGGTGTGGCAGCCTTTATTGATGGCGGCAACCAGGTCGCCTTTGGTGACGTCAAAGCAGGAGCAGATTTGCGCGCTGTCCGGCAGTTTATCGACGCCAATCGACGGTTTTCCACCCGCGGCGTGCGCCGGGAGGATCAGCGCGTCCGGGTTTTCCGGCAGCTCGATAGCGTTCAGGACCAGCTGCAGCAGGTTGCCAAAGTCGCTGGTATCACCGACCAGCACCGCTCCGAGCAGGGTTTTGTTATCTTCGCTGACGATAAGGCGTTTGTAGACCTCTTTGCTCTCGTCGAGATAGACGTAGCTGCGGGAATTTGGCGTACGACCGTGGGCATCGCCGATGCCGCCAACGTCTACGCCCAGCAGTTTCAGCTTGGCGCTGAGGTCTGCGCCCTGGAACACGTTCGGCGTGCCAAGGATATGGTCAACGGCGACCTGCGCCATTTTATAGCCGGGTGCGACCAGGCCGAAGGTCCGGTTTTCCCAGCTGGCGCACTCGCCGATGGCGTAAATGTCCGGGTCCGAGGTCTGGCAGGTGTCGTTAATCACGATCCCGCCGCGCTGCGCGACCGCCAGGCCGCACTGGGTGGCCAGCTTATCGCGTGGGCGGATACCGGTAGAGAAGACGATAAAGTCGACCTGCAGCTCGCTGCCGTCGGCAAACTGCATGGTTTTACGGGCTTCGGTGCCCTGCTGCACGATCTCTTTGGTGTTTTTGCTGGTGTGCACGCGCACGCCCATGCTTTCGATTTTGCGCTTCAGCTGCTCGCCGCCCATCGTATCCAGCTGTTCGGCCATCAGCATCGGCGCAAACTCGATCACGTGGGTTTCGACGCCGAGGTTTTTCAGCGCGCCGGCCGCTTCCAGGCCCAGCAGACCGCCACCGACCACCGCCCCGCGTTTGCTGCGGCGGGCGCAGGCTTCAATGGCGTTGAGATCTTCAATGGTGCGGTAGACAAAACAGTCCTGGGTTTCCGAGCCTTTAATCGGCGGGATCCACGGATAAGAGCCGGTCGCCATAATCAGCTTATCGTAATAGACCGTACGTCCGGCGCTGGAGTGAATGACCTTCTCTTCGCGGTTAATGGTGATGGCGCGTTCGCCGACCAGCACCTTAACGTCATGCTTTTCATAAAAGCCTTCGCGGACCAGCGACAGCTCTTCTGCCGTATGGTGAGAGAAGTAGGAGGAGAGGTGCACGCGGTCATAGGCGATGCGCGGCTCTTCACAGAATATAGTAATGGCGAACTGGCTGGCCGGGGCTTTATCGAGGAGGTCCTCGATAAACCGGTGGCCAACCATCCCGTTACCGATGATAGCGAGTCTGACTTTGCTCATTTTTGCCTCGATTTCTATTTTAATACCTCTACCTTAACGATTCAGCTAAAGGGGGTATTGATGCAAATCAAGTGCGTCTTTGCCTACCACTTAATGAGTATGACTTTGATTTTAGAGGTTTTTTGTAAGTGGTGGAAATCTCTGGCTTTTCCAGGGTGCGGGTTTTATGTACAAATTTGAGGGGGGAAACAACCCCTCTTCATGATGAAGAGGGGCAGGAGTGATTAGTGGTTTGCGTGCAGACGGTGACGGGTTACAAAGCCCAGCACCAGACACATCACAAAGACCACGGCATACAGGCCGTTAGCGGTCATCAGCGCCGCTTTTACGCCCTGATTTGCCACAATCGGACCGGTGACGATAAAGGTCAGCATGGTGCCGACGGTGCCGCAGGTCAGAATAAAGTTCACCAGCTTCGGCGAGGCAATTTTAGTCTGCAGGGAGCCGAGGGTGATAATCGAGGTGTAAATGGCGCTGGAGAAGAAACCGAGCGTCAGAATAAACCAGACCATATGTTCCGGCGCGCCGTTGATAAACAGGTACATCAGCACGGTCGCCAGCCCTGCCAGGACGGTCAGGATGCGCTGCAGGTCGAAGAAGCGCAGGATAAAGCTGAACGCCCACATGCCGAACATATACGACATCCAGAAATCGCTGACCAGCTTACCGGCATCGCTGAGGCTCAGGCCCAGGCTTTTGGCGTATTCCGGTACCCAGGAGATAAAGCCCAGCTGACCGAGGATGTAGCACAGGGCGGCAATGGACAGGAACAGCACGCCGATGCCCCATTTTTCTTTTGCCACCGGCTCGCTTTCCTTAACGGCTTTCTTACCCAGTACCGGGAAATCACAGCCAAAGGTCAGGATAAAGATCGCCACGTACACCAGACCGATAGCCGCATAGACCCAGTACCATTCGATGGTGCGCGCCAGCAGCCAGGCGGCGAGCATCGGGAAGATCATCCCGGCCATGCTGAAGAAGGAGTCGGTAAACAGCAGGCGGGAACCGCGCTGACGGCCTTCATACATATGGGTGATCAGGAAGGTCCCGATCGACATGGTAATACCGCTGACCAGGCCGAGAACAAACATCGCGGCGGAGAACAGCGCCAGGCTGTGGCTGAACATCAGCCCGGCAACGGCCGCCACCATCAGCACGAAGCCGAAGCGCAGCTGGGTTTTCAGCGGCACGATCTCCATCAGCCAGGCATTCAGGAAGATAGAGATCAGGATCCCGGCGTTCAGGAAGGTAAAGGTGTTACTCATGCTGGAAACGGGCAGCTGGAAATACTCTGCGATGTTTCCCATCACCATCCCGGTGACAATCACCAGCGCCCCGGTCAGGGCGTAGGAGAAAAAGCTGATCCATGTGAGCTTGATGCGGTTGCTGTTAGTCATGACTCGCCTGTGAATAGAAGTGTAAAGCGCATTGACAGCGCCGGAAGTGGCCGGATTTTAGTCATTCCAGTGACCAATTTAAATGTTTATTTGCAATATATTTCCTGGTTACAGGATTTGTTGTGATAAAAGTCACAATTGACTGCCGAAAACGATATCGTACACGTCAGTTACATCTGTTTCAGGTTGGTAAAATTAGGTAAATGGGTGGCCTGGAGCGGGAAGGCTCTTTACAATCAGGCCACGCGTTTGTTCACCGTTCTTCTTAAGGAACCCTCATGCTCAAATTGACTCTGGCGGCCGTCGCAACTGTTTTCGCTCTTTCCGCCGTATCCACTTCCGCACTGGCGGCGAAAGGCGCTCCTCACGTCCTGCTGACCACCTCCGCCGGCAATATTGAGCTGGAGCTGAACACCCAGAAAGCGCCTGTTTCGGTAGAAAACTTTCTCGGCTATGTGAATAGCGGTTTCTATAACAACACCATTTTCCACCGCGTTATCCCGGGCTTTATGGTGCAGGGCGGCGGCTTTAACGAGCAGATGCAGCAGAGCAAGCCGAATGCACCTATTAAAAACGAAGCGGATAACGGCCTGCGCAACACGCGCGGCACCGTTGCCATGGCGCGTACCGCCGATCAGGACAGCGCCACCAGCCAGTTCTTTATCAACGTTGCCGATAACGCCTTCCTCGACCACGGCCAGCGTGATTTTGGCTACGCGGTGTTTGGTAAAGTTGTGAAAGGGATGGATGTGGCTGACAAGATCTCTCAGGCGCAAAGCCATAACGTCGGGCCATACCAGAATGTGCCGACAAAACCGATAGTTATCCTGTCCGCGAAAGTCCTGCCTTAATTCTCCTTTGCGCGACCCGTCGGGTCGCGCACGCCTTGCCTCTCTGCATAACCTGGAATCGCTGCTTATACTTGTGGCACCTGGGCATGATTAGGGAGGCGAAAGTGAACACGCTCACTGACAAGCAAAAAACCCGTCTCTGGGAACGCACGCGCAATCACAATTTTCAGGCCAGTCGTCGTCTTGAGGGCGTCGATATTCCTCTGGTTACCCTGACGGCGGACGAGGCGCTGGAGAGGCTGGAAGCGTTAAGGAGGCATTATGAGCGATAAATTTGGCCACGGGCGCGACCCTTACCTTTATCCCGGCCTTAACGTGCTGCGTAACCGGCTGGGCATCCATCAGGCGCAGCGCCTTGAGCAGGCGGCGTATGAAATGACGGCGCTGCGTGCGGCGACCATGCCGATTGGGCCGCTGGTGCGCGGCCTGCCACATCTGTGTGCCATCCATCAGCATCTCTATCAGGATGTTTTCGACTGGGCCGGTCAGTTCCGCGAGGTCGATATCTATCAGGGTGATACCCGATTCTGCCACTTTGGCTATATCGAGAAAGAGGGCAATGCGCTGATGCGGGCGCTGGAAGAGGAGCACTACCTGGCCGAACTGGAAAGGCCAACCTTTATCGCCCGCCTGGCGCACTACTATTGCGAAATCAACGTCCTGCATCCGTTCCGGCTCGGTAACGGTCTGGCTCAGCGTATCTTCTTCGAACAGTTAGCGATTCACGCGGGCTATGCGCTGGACTGGCAGGGTATCGATCCTGACGCCTGGAGCCAGGCGAATCAGAGCGGCGCGATGGGCAAGCTGCAGCCGCTGGAGGATATCTTCGATAAGGTGGTGAATGACGGGCGGGAAACCGAGTAAACTAGCGCGGTTTGCGTTTCCCGGAGCCGCTATGATCCTGCTTATCGATAACTATGATTCCTTCACCTGGAACCTGTACCAGTACTTTTGTGAACTGGGAGCAGAGGTCTGCGTTCACCGCAACGACGAGCTGACGCTGGCGCAGATAGATGCGCTGGCCCCGCAGAAGATCGTCATTTCACCCGGTCCCTGCACGCCGACGGAAGCCGGTATCTCTCTTGAGGCTATCCGCCACTGCGCCGGTCGGATCCCGCTGCTCGGCGTGTGTCTGGGCCATCAGGCGATTGCCCAGGCCTTCGGCGCCACCATCGTACATGCGGCAAAGGTGATGCACGGAAAAACCTCCCCGGTGACCCACGGTAATACCGGTGTCTTCCGCAATCTGAATAATCCCCTGACCGTCACCCGCTACCACTCGCTGGTGATTGATCCGCCCACGCTGCCGGACTGCTTTGAGGTAACGGCATGGAGTGATACGCAGGAGATCATGGGGATCCGCCATCGCGACTGGGATCTGGAGGGCGTTCAGTTCCACCCGGAAAGTATCCTGAGTGAGCAGGGTCACGCGCTGCTGGCAAATTTCCTTAACCGCTGATGCGTTAGTGGTTGCCATGCAGTGATTTTTTATGCATATTTTGTGATTATAATTTCACATTCATTGCTGATTAACCAGGATGGCATGACATGGCAACAGAACAACCTGCAGTAACGCGTGCAACCTTTGATGAGGTAATCCTGCCTATTTTCGCCCCGGCTGAATTTATTCCGGTGAAGGGCAAGGGCAGCCGGGTGTGGGATCAGCAGGGTAAAGAGTATGTTGATTTCGCCGGCGGTATTGCGGTGACGGCGCTGGGCCACTGCCATCCTGCGCTGGTGGAGGCGCTGAAAAGCCAGGGCGAAACCCTGTGGCATATCAGCAACGTATTTACCAACGAACCGGCGCTGCGCCTGGCACGTAAAATCATCGATGCCAGCTTTGCCGAGCGCGTGGTGTTTATGAACTCCGGCACCGAAGCCAACGAAACGGCCTTCAAGCTGGCCCGCTATTACGCTTCCACCCGTCATAGTCCGTACAAAAGCAAAATCATTGCTTTCCATAACGCCTTCCACGGCCGTTCGCTGTTTACCGTGTCCGTCGGCGGCCAGCCGAAATACTCTGACGGCTTCGGGCCGAAACCGGCGGATATCATTCACGTTCCCTTTAACGACCTGCACGCGGTCAAAGCGGTGATGGACGATCACACCTGCGCGGTGGTGGTTGAGCCGATTCAGGGCGAAGGCGGCGTGACCGCCGCGACGCCGGAATTTTTACAGGGCCTGCGCGACCTGTGCGACCAACATCAGGCGCTGCTGGTGTTTGATGAAGTGCAGTCGGGGATGGGGCGTACCGGGGAGCTGTTTGCCTATATGCACTATGGCGTGACGCCGGATATTCTCACCAGCGCGAAAGCGCTGGGCGGCGGCTTCCCGGTCAGCGCCATGTTGACCACCCAGGAGATCGCCAGCGCCTTCCAGCCGGGCTCTCACGGTTCGACCTACGGTGGCAATCCGCTGGCCTGTGCGGTCGCCGGGGCGGCGTTCGACATTATCAATACGCCGGAAGTGCTGAACGGCGTCAATGATAAGCGCCAGCAGTTTGTCCACCATTTAGAGCAGATCAACGCGGAGCACGGTGTCTTTAGCGATATTCGCGGCATGGGGCTGCTGATCGGTGCCGAACTGGCGCCCGCTTACCAGGGACGCGCGCGTGACTTCCTGATGGCCGCTGCCGATGCTGGCGTGATGGTTCTCAATGCCGGGCCGAACGTGATGCGCTTTGCGCCATCGCTGGTGGTGGACACGGTGGATATCGATGAAGGGATGCAGCGCTTTGCCCGTGCCGTTGCGGCGGTGGTGAAGGCCTAACGTCGCAGACGCCGCGTCAGCCAGATACCGTGATGCGGCCTGGCTCGCCAGGCCACCGACGAAATGGTGTGCATGGTACCAAGATGCGACACCACCCGCTGCAGATGCTGTTCCAGAGTACCGACCGGGCTCTGGGATAGCGTTTGCGGGGCTTCCATTATATTCACGTCCCCGCTTTCCCCCGCGTCGTCATACTCCAGCCGCTGCTGACAGCGCTGAATCGCAATTTCACAGGACTGAAGATAATCCTGCGCCAGCGCCGGCGTCAGGCTCGTGTGTTCGCGGGCCAGAGTGGTCATGGCGTTGATATGCTCGACGATAAACTGGCTGTGGGTCACCCACAGTTTCATATCCTGCAGATAGAGCGTGTTGAACCCCGGCTCCTGCATCGCCTGATTCAGGGAGTTAAACAGGGTGTTATGCGCCTGATTCACCCGCATACGTTGCCAGGCCAGCGGCGTGGCCTCCGGGTTTTCACTCAGGATCAGCCGCAGCGCATCCTGATCGGCCTCCAGAGCATCATGGGCATTTTTGCGCAGCAGGCCGGTTTGCCACTGAGGCCACAGCCAGAGCACGCCACCAAAGGCGATCAGGCAGCCAATCAGGGTGTCGATAAGCCGGGTGGCGATAAACTGATCCCCGTTCAGGGTCAGCAGCTGCAGGGTATACACGGCGGTGACCGTAAAGCCAACCATCGCCCAGCCGTAGCTGGTGCGGATAATCAGATAGCTAATCAGCGTGATGGCCAGCATCGCCGTCAGGGTAATGGCTTCGCTGACCTGGAAATGGAGCGTGGCGGCGGCAATCAGCAGCCCCGCCAGGGTGCCGGCAGCCCGGTGCAGAATACGCACCCGCGTCGCGCCGTAGCCGTTCTGCGTGACAAACATAATGGTCATCAGGATCCACCAGGGCTTCGGTAGATGCAGAGCCATGCCCATCAGGCTACCGATGCTGAGCATCACACAGATACGCGCGGCGTTGCGCAGGGCCGGAGAGGAGAACGAAAGATAGCTTTTCAGCGCCGGGAATAGCGGCAGACGACGCTGTTTATCCGCCATCAGATCGCGGACGTAGAGCGGCCGCTGGGTACGCAGCAGACGGGCAATGCGGCTAAAGTGCCAGGCGCAGAACTGGCCGACCGGGTTGTCGGGGTGATGGCGGGCAATTTTATCCAGCGCACCGGCCTGCTTATCCATGGTAAAGCGGGTGGAGAAGCGATGGTAAAGGATATCGTCCGCCAGCTCGCGCAGCCGGGCGGCGACCGTCTGCGCATTCCAGCGGATCACCGCTTCGGCGTGGCTGCGCTCCACCAGTTTTTGCACTTCGCCAGGCTGGTGCAGGCTGACCGAGATATGCTCCTGTAAATCCAGTGCGACCTGGAAGGATCGCAGCAACCGTTTGTAATCGCTGTTCTGGCTGGCCGCCAGCATATGCAGCTGCTGGTAGCACTGGGTAATCAGGTCGACCGCTTTTTGCTGGCGCGCCAGCAGCGGCGGCAGGGCGGTTTCCGGATCGGTGTGCTGGGTCAGCAGGCTGTATTTGGTTTCGCAGTAGTCCGCCAGCTGGCGATAGAGCAGGCTCAGGGATTCCCGCAACGGCTGCTCGCGCCACAGCCGGAACCAGAACCAGTTAAACAGACCGTACCAGAGCGTGCCGAGCGCGTAGATCAGCAGCGGTGCCCAAAGTGGCATGTTGCCCGCCAGGCTCAGGGTAAAGATGGCGGCAATCAGCGAGGCGGGCAGAAGCCGGGCGTGCAGCGGGCTAATCTCCGCGGTCACGCCGAGCAGCAGCGTGATACCACACAGGATAACCGGTAACGGGACTGCATCAGCCAGCAGGAGCTGCATCGCCAGGCTGCTGCCGCAGAATAGCGACGCGCCGACGATCAGCCGTTTAAAGAAACGCTTATGCGGGGTATCAAGACCGGCAATATTGCAGCAGGCGGGCACCAGCGAGAACAGCAGACCCTGCTGTAGATGGCCGAACAGCAGGCCAACGGCCACGGGCAAACAGAGCACCAGCGTTTGACGCAGTGCGTAGTTGATTTCCGGATGGTAAATCAGCCTGCGCCACATAGAGGAATAAACAAAAACGGCGCATTAACGAGTAACGCGCCGCTTCAACGCAGGCTTAACGGGTGCCGTAAACGACGATGGTTTTACCGTGCGCGGAGATCAGGTTTTGATCTTCCAGCATTTTCAGAATACGGCCAACGGTTTCGCGGGAGCAGCCGACGATCTGGCCGATCTCCTGACGGGTGATTTTGATCTGCATTCCGTCCGGGTGGGTCATCGCATCCGGCTGTTTTGCCAGATTCAGCAGCGTCTGTGCGATACGGCCGGTCACGTCCAGGAAGGCGAGGTTGCCCACTTTTTCAGAAGTCACCTGCAGACGACGCGCCATCTGCGAGGAGAGTCGCATTAAGATATCCGGGTTAACCTGGATCAGCTGACGGAATTTTTTATAGGAGATTTCAGCTACTTCACAAGCGGTTTTAGCGCGAACCCATGCACTGCGTTCCTGACCCTCTTCAAACAGGCCTAATTCACCAATGAAGTCGCCCTGGTTAAGGTAAGAGAGGATCATTTCTTTTCCTTCCTCATCCTTAATAAGCACTGCCACAGAGCCTTTAACGATGTAATACAGCGTTTCTGCTTTTTCACCCTGGTGAATCAGCGTGCTCTTAGACGGGTACTTATGGATGTGGCAATGAGACAAGAACCATTCGAGAGTCGGGTCTGTTTGCGGTTTGCCAAGCACCATGCGCGGTTATCCTCTGTTATAAGCGGTCTCCAGAGCCAGGTGTAAGGTACCGTCTCTGGGGTTGCAATCGTATACTTCCCGATTCCTGGGAAGATGGCTGTCAGATCCTCTGCAGCCTGTAATGTGATGTCCTCTGCATACATGCAAATCATCAATGAATTACCGTAGTATCGAGACTGTTTTAGCATAGCTTTTGCCGCCTGTCTCCTGGTGTCTCGCTTCAGCATGACGCAGGTCGCCTTCCGTTGCGAGTTTTGTTATGTGCGCGTAATCTGTGGGGAAAATTGGGAATCCGGAGTTAAATATTATGCATGCGCGTGTGAAATGGGTTGAAGGGCTAACATTCCTGGGCGAGTCGGCTTCCGGGCACCAGATCATGATGGACGGCAATGCCGGTGATAAGGCACCCAGCCCGATGGAAATGGTGCTGATGGCGGCAGGTGGATGCAGCGCCATTGACGTAGTGTCGATTCTGCAGAAGGGGCGTCATGCGGTTACCGACTGCGAAGTGAAGCTGACCTCCGAGCGTCGGGAAGAGGCTCCGCGTCTGTTCACGCATATCAATCTGCACTTTGTCGTGACCGGTAAGGATCTGAAGGATGCGGCGGTGTCCAGAGCGGTGGATCTGTCGGCGGAGAAGTACTGCTCCGTTGCCCTGATGCTGGAGAAGGCGGTCAATATCACCCACTCTTACGAAGTGGTGGAAGGCTAAGCCTGGTCGGTCTGGCCCGGCAGGCAGCGTGCCGCCGGGCTTCTTTCGCTATTCGATTTTTTTGCCTTCCATCAGTCGCTGCACCAGCGGCATCATAATCAGCTCCATCGCCAGCCCCATTTTACCCCCTGGCACCACCAACGTATTCATCTGAGAAATGAATGAGCCCTGCAGCATTGCCAGCAGCCAGGGATAATCAATATCTTCCAGATTGCGGAAGTGGATCACCACCAGGCTCTCATCCAGCGAGGGAATCGTTTTGGCGGCAAACGGGTTAGAGGTATCGACGGTCGGCACGCGCTGGAAGTTAATATGGGTGCGTGAGAACTGCGGCGTAATGTAGTTAATATAGTCATCCATCGACCGCACCACCGAGTCCATCACGGTTTCCCGGGAATGCCCGCGTTCGCTGGTGTCGCGAACCAGCTTCTGGATCCACTCCAGGTTAACGATCGGCACCACCCCGACCAGCAGATCCACATGCTGCGCGACGTCATGACGATCGTCCACGACGCCGCCGTGCAACCCTTCGTAGAAGAGAATATCCGTCGGTTCCGGCAGCGGCTGCCAGGGCGTAAAGGTACCGGGCACCTGATTCCACGGCACCGCCTCATCATAGGTATGCAGATACTTTCGCGACTGGCCCGTGCCGCCGTTGCCGTACTCGATAAAGGTTTGTTCCAGCAGGCCAAAGTCGTTGGCTTCCGGGCCGAAATAGCTGATATGACGGCCAAGATCCCGCGCTTTGCGGATCGCCATATCCATTTCCGGACGGGTGTAGTGATGAAAACTGTCGCCCTCAACCTCTGCGGCGCGCAGATTAAGCTGGGCAAAGATTTTGCGAAACGCGAGGCTGGTGGTGGTGGTGCCCGCGCCGCTGGAGCCGGTCACGGCGATCACCGGATGTTTGGCAGACATAAGGAACTACTCCCTGAAAGGCGGTGGAATTGAGTATAGACCCATCACCCTTCAGGCAGCGTGACGGAGTGATTGCCTGTAACGTCAGCCACGGAAGTGCGCGCGTGGCATAATATTGACCGTCTCGTGCAGCTCTGACCACACCAGCACGGCCTCGCCGCGCTGTAGCTGACTTTTTACATCGGCGACCTTTTGTTCAAGCGAACGTTCATGTTCACCATAATCGGTCCCTTCACGCAAGACAAAGCTTTCAATCAGACTATCCAGCGTCTCAGGCGTCAGCTCCTGCCAGGGGATCATCATTTCGCACGCTCCAGATAATGCGTCAGCCAGTCGGGGATTCGGGTCTCCAGCCACATTTTCGGACGTCGCAGAGTACCGCCGACAAAGCCCACGTGGCCGCCGTGTTCGGTTAGCTGGTACTCCACGTGCGGCGGGAGCGTTGTCACATCGGGTATCACCTGGCTATCCATAAACGGATCGTCCTTCGCGTGGATAATCAGCGTTGGTTTGGCTATCTGATTCAGCAGCGGCAGGGCGCTACAGCGGCGATAGTAGTCGATGGCATCGCTAAAGCCGTGAATGCGGGCGGTGATCAGATCGTCAAACTCGCGCAGGCGACGTACTTTTTTCAACTGCGGTAAATCGATGGGCAACGTGCCGGGCCAGGCTTTGAGCTTGCGGGTGGCATTAGCTTTCAGCAGGTTCAGCAGATAGCGCTGATAGACGCGGGAGAAGCCTTTTTCCATATGGTAGCTACAGGCTTCCAGCAGGAACGGCGCGGAGACAATCACCGCCGCATCCAGCGGCGCGTCATGGCCGGTTTTTGCCAGCAGGCAGGCCAGCATATTGCCGCCCAGCGAATAGCCGACGGCGGCGGTAGGCGCCTCGCCAAGTTCGCGCTTCAGCCAGTGCAGAAACCAGGTTCCATCTTCCGTTTCGCCAGAGTGGTAAATACGCTTTTGCCGGTTAGGCTCGCCGCTGCAGCCGCGAAAGTGCATTACCACGCCCAGCCAGCCGCGTTCGCTGGCGGCCTGGATTAAACCGTGGGCGTAAGGGCTGTGCAGGCTGCCTTCCAGCCCGTGGAACACCACCAGCCGGGGTTTGTGCTTCGCCTGCTGCGGATCTTCGCTCCACGCCAGGTCGACAAAATCATCATCCGGCAGCTCAAGGCGCTGCCAGTGCGGCGTAAACTGCAGACGGCGGCGTAAAATACGCGGCAGCATAGTCTGCAGATGCCGGTTGCGCAGGCCGACCATCGGGCGGAACGCCTGGCTATCCTCAGCGGTAAGGGGAAGGTCAACGGGAGTTATCTGGGCCATATTCTGTGCGATGTTTTCTTATGAATTCGCGGACTACTATAACGCCTGTTGGCGACGGTGTTGACTATTTTGCGGCACGGCACGCAAAACAGCCCCTTCGTTGCCTGCTGCACGCATACCTCCTTTTAATTACTCCTTATCTGATCCATCTCACGTTTTTGTCGCATCAATCGTTACTCTCAGGCTAACGATCTGGCCACGGGCTTAATTGATGCATTTCTCAGCAGGGCGCACACTGGTTTTAGCGTTAAGCAAATCAAAATGATGTGCTGAATCAGGAGGTTAATAATGTTATCTGCGCAAACACCAGCTCGGGTGTGGAACACGCGCCGCACGGAAAAACAGCGGCGCATGGCGTCCGTTCCCGTGCAGGGCAAGGTACTGCCGACCGGCGACCTTGTTGCTATGCTGGAAAAACTGATCGCGCCGGGCGACAGAGTGGTACTGGAAGGGAACAACCAGAAGCAGGCGGATTTTCTCTCCCGCATGCTGGCGGAAGTAAACCCGCAAAAAGTGCACGACCTGCATATGATTATGCCGAGCGTCGGGCGCAGCGAGCACCTGGATATTTTTGAAAAAGGGATCGCCCGCAAGCTGGACTTCTCCTTCTCCGGTACCCAGAGCCTGCGTATTTCGCAGCTGCTGGAAGATGGCCTGCTGGAAATCGGCGCCATCCACACCTATATCGAACTTTACTCCCGTCTTTACGTCGACCTCGCCCCTAACGTGGCGCTGATTGCCGGTTTTAAAGCTGACCGCAAAGGTAACCTCTATACCGGAGCCAGTACCGAAGATACTCCGGCGCTGGTGGAAGCCGCCGCGTTCCGCGACGGGATCGTGATTGCCCAGGTGAATGAACTGGTTGATGACGAAACCGACCTGCCGCGCGTCGATATTCCCGGCTCCTGGATTGACTACGTGGTCGTTGCCGATAAGCCGTTCTTTATCGAACCGCTGTTTACCCGCGATCCGCGCCTGATTAAGCAGGAACATATCCTGATGGCGATGATGGCGATCAAGGGTATCTACGCTGAGCACCAGGTGCAGTCCCTGAACCACGGGATTGGTTTTAACACCGCCGCCATTGAGCTGCTGCTGCCGACCTACGGCGAACAGCTGGGGCTGAAAGGTAAAATCTGTAAGCACTGGACTCTGAACCCGCATCCGACGCTGATCCCCGCCATTGAAAGCGGCTGGGTGGAGAGCGTGCACTGCTTCGGCGGTGAACTGGGAATGGAAGAGTACATTCGCGCCCGTCCCGATATCTTCTATACCGGTGCCGATGGCTCCATGCGCTCCAACCGTGCCTTCTGTCAGCTGGCCGGCCAGTACGCGGTGGATATGTTTATCGGCTCCACCCTGCAGGTGGATGGTGATGCGAACTCCTCTACCGTGACCCGCGGTCGTCTTTCCGGCTTTGGCGGTGCGCCAAATATGGGCCATGACCCGCACGGTCGCCGCCATGCCACCCCGGCCTGGCTGAATATGATCAACGAGCCGGATCCGATGCAGCGCGGTAAAAAACTGGTGGTGCAGATGGTGGAAACCTTCCAGGCCGGTGTGAAACCGACGTTTGTTGAGAAACTCGATGCGGTTGAGGTCGCGAAATCCACCGGCATGCCGCTGGCCCCGGTCATGATCTACGGCGATGACGTGACCCACGTCCTGACCGAAGAGGGGATTGCCTACCTCTATCGTGCCAACAGCCTGGAAGAGCGTCGGGCGATGGTGGCTGCGGTTGCCGGGATCACCGATATCGGCCTGGGCGTTGACGCGAAACGCGTTGCCGAACTGCGTAAAAGCGGCAAAGTCGCCTATCCGGAAGATATGGGTATTCGTCGTACCGACGCCACCCGTTCTCTGCTGGCGGCCAGCAGCGTCTCTGACCTCGTTGAGTGGTCTGACGGTCTGTATAACCCACCTGCGAAATTCCGGAGCTGGTAATGAAACTTCTGCCACAGATTCAGGCCGAGGGCGGTGCCGAATGGCTGGCGCGAGCCGCCACCCACTGTCTGATTGACGAAGCACGTTTAAGCCCGAAGCCTGGTCTGGTGGACAGTCGGGGGAACGGGGCGCACCACGACCTGACGCTGTCGCTGATGGAGACATCCGCGCACAGCCTGACCCCCACGTTTCAGAATCTGGCGCAGCAAAGCTGGCAGCGGCCGGCCGATATCGCCCTTCGTCAGACCATCGGTCGACTCGGTCGGGAAGGCGAGCAGCAGATGATGGCGGCAACCGGCGGAGTGAACACCCACCGCGGCGCAATCTGGGCGCTGGGCCTGCTGGTGAGCGCGGTTGCCATGCTCGGCGGCAGCGCTTCTGCTCAGGCGATCACCGCCATCGCAGCACAGCTTGCCGCGCTGCCGGACGATGCGGCACCAAAAGTGTTTAGTAAGGGGCTGCGTGCCACGCACCGTTATCGGGTGCCGGGCGCACGCGAGGAAGCGCAGCAGGCTTTTCCGCACGTGATGGCGCTTGCGCTACCGCAGCTGCAGCGTAGCCGTCGCGACGGTGCCAGCGAGGCGCAGGCGAGGATCGATGCGCTGATGGCCATCATGACCTCGCTGAGCGATACCTGCGTACTCTCCCGTGCCGGAATGGAAGGTCTGCAGGCGATGCAAAACGGCGCACGTGCCGTTCTGCAGGCGGGCGGCACCGTCTGTGTGGCAGGGCAGCAGGCGCTGGCCCGGCTTGATGCGCAGATGCTGATGCTAAACGCCTCGCCGGGCGGCGCGGCAGATTTACTGGCCGCCACGCTGTTTCTCGACCGCATCGCCACGCCCAATTTACCGAATTAAGAGGATGTTATGGAAAAGATTACGATCGCTATGCCCGCCAGCCGCACGCTAAGCGGCAAAGCACTGGCAGGCGTTGTCGGCTCCGGGGATATGGAGGTGTTATTCACCGCCGACCAGGGGCAGACGCTGACCATCGATATTACCACCTCCGTGGATAACAGCCGCGGACGCTGGGAAGCGCTGTTTACGCGCCTCGCCACCGTCAGCAGCCTGCCTGCGGGTCGACTTACCGTCCACGATTTTGGCGCAACGCCCGGCGTTGCACGCATTCGTATCGAACAGGTCTTCGAAGAGGTGAGCTATGCGTAATGACCGCAGTTTTATTGAATTAAAAGCGCGCCAGCGTGCGCAGGCGCTGCTGGACAGCGGCAGCTATCGCGAACTGCTGGATCCGTTCGAGGGGATCGTCTCCCCGTGGCTGGGTGCGCAGGGCATTGTCCCACAGGCGGACGACGGCATGGTGGTGGCGAAAGGCACTATCAACGGTCAACCGGCGGTGGTTGTGGCGATTGAAGGCGCGTTCCAGGGCGGCAGCATGGGCGAAGTGTCCGGCGCTAAAATGGCGGCGGCGCTGGAGCTGGCGGCGGAAGATAACCGCAACGGTATTCCGACCCAGGCGGTACTGAGCCTGGAAACCGGCGGTGTCCGTCTCCAGGAAGCGAACCTGGGTCTGGCGGCTATCGCCGATATTCACGCGGCCATTGTCGATTTACGTCGCTATACGCCGGTCGTCGGGATCGTCACCGGGACCGTCGGGTGCTTTGGCGGGATGTCTATCGCCGCCGCCCTGTGCAGTTACCTGATTGTGACCCGCGAAGCTCGTCTGGGCCTGAACGGCCCGCAGGTGATTGAGCAGGAAGCCGGTATTGAAGAGTACGACTCCCGCGACCGTCCGTTTATCTGGAGCATGACCGGCGGCGAAGTCCGCTATCAGAGCGGACTCGTGGATGCGCTGGTCGGCGACGGGATTAACGCCGTGAAGCAGGCGATGAGCGACGCCATTGCCAAAGGCGTACCGGCCAGACACCGCACCGATAACTACGACTGGTATCTGCAACGTCTGACCCAGTTCGACACCCGTCAACAGGCCGATTCAGCGCAAATTCAGGCGCTCTTTGCCCGGGAGGAAAAAGCATGAGTCATACAGTAAGCCGCGGCGCCCTGTGGCTGGAAAAACTGGCGCCAAATGCCACGCGTCTGAGCGGGCTTTGTGCCTCCGTCCAGGTGGCAGACAGTGAACTTAACGGCGAGGCGGTGCGTTTTATCGCCGTGGTCCCCGATGCCAACAATCACTATCCACGCGCCGCAGGCGGCGAAGTGGGTCTGCTTGAGGGCTGGACACTGGCCAAAGTCGTGAGCGAAACCATTGCCGCCGACGCAGACAAAGCCGTTAAGCGCCCGATTATTGCGGTGATTGACGTGCCGAGTCAGGCCTACGGTCGCCGGGAAGAGGGTTTTGGTATTCACCAGGCCTTAGCCGGTGCGGCTGGTGCCTATGCCAACGCCCGTCTTGCCGGTCATCCGGTGATTGGGCTGATCGTCGGTAAAGCGATGTCCGGTGCCTTCCTGGCGCACGGCTATCAGGCTAACAAGCTGATCGCCTTTAACGATCCGGGCGTGCTGATCCACGCGATGGGGAAAGAGTCGGCGGCGCGTATTACGCTGCGCACCGTGGAGGCGCTGGAAAAACTGGCCGCCACCATCCCGCCGATGGCCTACGACATCAGCAACTATGCCACCCTGGGCCTGCTTTCCAGTCTGCTGGATATCAGCAACCCGGATGCGCCGTCCGCCGCCGATCTGACCCAGGTGAACAACACGCTGCATCAGGCCATCCAGGATGCGCGTCAGGATAACACCCTGAAAAACCGACTGGGAGCCGACAATCGCCGCAGCTCGTCCCTCGTCCGTGAACGTATGCGTGCGAGCTGGTAAGTAGAAAGTAAAAGAGAGACCTGCCGGACCGACGCAGCGACCACCGCAGCGTCGGTATCCGAAAAATAATAATCATCGCGCCAGTGCTACTTTTTAAAACTACAGGTGATTTATGACTTACGTAATTGTTCATGCCCTTGCACCGATTTTCATCATCATGCTGCTGGGTTTCTGGGCGGGAAAGGCCAAAATGGTCGACAACAAAAATGTCTCCCTGCTCAATATCTTCGTAATGGATTTTGCTCTGCCCGCCGCGCTGTTCAGCGCCACGGTACAAACGCCGTGGACCGGGATTATTGCCCAGTCGCCGCTGATTCTGGTGCTGACGCTGGCGATGTGGATCACCTACGCCATCATCTACTTCCTTGCGACCGGCGTATTTAAGAAATCCCCGCAGGATGCGGCCGTGCTGACCCTGACCGTGGCACTGCCGAACTATGCGGCGCTGGGCCTGCCGATTCTGGGCAGCGTGCTGGGGGAAGGGTCGGCAACGTCGCTTTCCGTCGCCGTCTCGATTGCCTGCGGTTCCGTACTGATGACCCCGTTCTGCCTGCTGATTCTGGAACGCGAAAAAGCCCGCGCCGCCGGGGGCAATACCGGCTCCACGCTGGCGATGCTGCCGGTGCTGATGTGGCGCTCGGTGAAAAAACCGATTGTGCTCGGTCCGCTGCTGGGCGTGGTGCTGTCGGCTATCGGCATTAAAATGCCGGAGCTGCTGCTGGCCTCCATTAAGCCGCTGGGCCTGTCGGCGACCGCCGCTGCGCTGTTCCTGACCGGGGTGATCCTCTCCGCCCGTAAGCTGCAGATCAATACCGTGGTGATTTCGTCCACCATCGCCAAATTGCTGATTCAACCGGCTATTGCCTGGGGTATCGTGCTGGCCTTTGGCCTTTCTGGTCCGGTTGCCATCACCGCGATCCTGATGATTGCGCTGTCAGCCGGTTTCTTCGGCGTGGTCTTCGGTAACCGCTTTGGCGTACAGTCTCCGGATGCGGAAGCGGTCCTGCTGCTGAGCTCGGTACTCTGTATCCTGTCGCTGCCGCTGTTTATCTCGCTGACTTCAGGAATGTAAATCATGACCACAACATTACGTCCCCACGACCTTATCTGGCTTGCCTCACGCGAGGCGCTGGAAGGCATTGCCGATGACTGGGTGAAAACCCTCTGGCATACCGGCCTGCCGGTGGTGGTGCGACGTGATGTTGATGGTGACGGACGCATCCCCGTCGGCGTACGTGGGATGCGTCGCGACCAGCGTGCGGCGGGATGGGTTAAGCCTGAGCAGGTTACGCGGGTGGTATCACCCGAGGATCTTAGCGACCCGCAGTCGCTGCTGCGTTCGCCGTTTATCAGCCAGCAGCCCGTACAGCTTGCGCTGATGCTGGCGCAGCAATCCTGGCCCTGGCGCTGGGGAGTCACCGGCAGTACCGGCTACGCACTGGCAACGGGTATCCCGGTGATCCACGCCGCCAGCGATCTCGATCTGCTGATCCGTGCGCCGCAGCCGCTGTCGCCGGAAGAATTCACCCGCTGGCAGCAACAGCTGGACGGCGCGCTGTGCCGGGCGGATACCCAGCTGGAAACGTCTTCTGGCGCCGTGGCGCTGGCCGAATGGCTACGGGACGGCAGGGCGCTGTTGAAAACACACCGGGGACCGCGTCTGGTGAGCGATCCCTGGAACAGGGAGGCCTAAATGAAGATTCTGTTTACTTTTCCGGGGCAGGGCGCACAGCACCCCGGAATGCTGCAACACCTGCCCGGCCCGGAAAAAGAGGAGGCCAGGGCGGTTCTCGGCGCGGAAGTGGACGCGCTGGATTCTCCTGACGCACTGCGTCATACCCGTGCGGTCCAGCTTTCGCTGCTGATTGCCGGTGTTTCCTGGGCCCGGGCGCTGGAACAGCGCGGCGTGAAGCCCGATATCGTGAGCGGCCTCTCTATCGGCGCGTATCCGGCGGCAGTGGTCGCGGGCGCGCTGGATTTTGCCGATGCATTAAGGCTGGTGGCCCTGCGTGGCGATCTGATGGAGCAGGCGTATCCCCACGGCTATGGTCTGACGGCGATTATGGGCCTGACGCTTTCCCAGGTGGAAGGGCTACTGGAAGAGAGCGGAACCTATATTGCTAACTTGAATGCGGAAACGCAGATTGTGATTGCCGGTCGCGATGAGGCGATGGCCCAGGTGGCGCAGCGAGCGCTGGCGAAAGGGGCGACCAAAGCCCAGCGTCTGGCGGTCAGCGTGCCTTCCCACTGTGCGCTGCTCGATCAACCCGCCGGAGAACTGGCGCAGGCGTTCAGTCAGGTCACGCTGGCGCGTCCGCGCTGTGCGTACCTGAGCGGCAGTACCGGTCGGGTCCTGTGGCAGCCGGAAAAAATAGCCGACGACCTGGCGATGAATATGGCGCGCACGGTGCGCTGGCAGGAGGCGGTGATTGCCGCTAACGAGCGTGAGGCACGGCTTGCCGTAGAGATGCCGCCCGGTGGCGTACTCACCTGCCTGACGCGTCAGGCGGCGTGGCAGGGCGAGTCTGTCGCCGTGGCGCGCAGCGGTATTGAGGTGGTGGCCCACCTGGCGAAGCGTCTTATGGCGCAGGCGTAGCCTGTTCTTAAAGACTGCGGGCGTACATCCGGCCCTCGGCGGCCAGTGCCCGCAGGCTTGGATCGTGCTCGCGGTTGCGGGCAAAGACCACGGCGATAAGCTGCTGCATCTGATAAGGCTGCGCCAGTTTTAGCATCTGCACCGACCCTTCATAGACTTTCTTCATCCGGCCCGGCATCAGCGTAAAGCCAACGCCTGCCTGCACCAGACTCAGCATGGAAAAAATGTCGTTCACCCGGGTGACGATCTCCGGTTCGAACCCGGCAATCTGGAATGCGTCCTGGAAACCGGCATAGGTGGCAAACCCTTCCGCCAGCGAAACAAATTTCTGGTCTTTATAGTCCCGCAGGTCGGCCAGCCCGTCGGTATTCAGCGTGGCGGCAGCCGGTGCGGCAAGGAAGATATCGTCGTGGAACAGCGGCAGCACTTCCAGGCTGTTGCGGTCGATATCGCTTTCGGAGATGGAGATCAGAATGGCGTCAAGGCTGCCCTCGTCCAGCATATGCAGCAGGGTGTCGTTGGAACCCATGGTCAGAGCCATCTCCAGATCCGGGCAGCGCAGCTTCATGCCCATAATCAGGCGCGGCACCGTTTCCAGCGTCAATGAGTAAAGCGTGCCGACGCGCAGGCGACCCTGACCGATACCCGCCGTTTTCCGCGTCTCTTCCAGTCCGCGTTCCATTAGCTGGGTAATTTCCTGACAGTACTCCAGCAGAGTCCAGGCGGAGGGCAGAGGGATAAGATTGCGGCCCTTGTGTGTAAACAGCGGGCAGCGGACATTTTCCTCCAGCGTATGCAGCGCGCGATGGACGCTGACGCCGCTAATTTCCAGCGTTTCTGCCGTGCGGGCGATATTGCCTTTTTCCATAAAGGTCATAAAGATGCTGAGCTTGCGGAAGGTAATGTCGTTGGCAATCGCTGGATTCATGGTTATGCCTTTTTTATGCGTAAAAAAAAGGCCACCCAAGGGGTAGCCCTGATTGCATTATTCGCCCTGGGTCAGCGCTTCAAGCTGCTCCTGGGCTTCCAGCCACGCCATCTCACACTCTTCGAGTCCGGATTTCGCCGTGGCCTGACTTTGCAGGCACTCGGTGAGTTCAGCCTTGCGGCTCTGGTCATAGAGTCCGCTGTCGCCGAGCTTCTCTTCGGCGGCGCTCAGCTGAGCGTTGAGTTTCTCCATCTCTTTTTCCAGACGGGTAATCTCTTTACGCAGCGGCTGCGTAAGAGTACGCAGCTCCGCGTCGCGGCGCTTCTGATCTTTACGGGACTGGGCGCTGTTGCTGTTCTCTTTGGCCGTCTCTTCCGACTGGTTTTCCAGCTTCTGGACATCGGTCAGCCACTGCTGATAATCGTCAAGATCGCCATCGAAAGGTTCAACCTTGCCGCCGTGGACCAGATAAAGGTCGTCGGTGGTTGAGCGCAGCAGGTGGCGGTCGTGCGAGACGACAACCAGCGCACCTTCAAACTCAATCAGCGCATCGGTCAGCGCCTGACGCATATCGAGATCCAGGTGGTTGGTCGGTTCATCGAGCAGGAGCAGGTTCGGGCGCTGCCAGACAATCAGCGCCAGCACCAGACGGGCCTTTTCACCGCCGGAGAAACGGGCGGTTGGCTCGCTGACTTTGTCGCCCTGGAAGCCGAAGCCGCCGAGATAATCCCGCAGCTTCTGTTCCAGCTCCTGAGGGGCAATGCGGACCAGATGCTGAATAGGGGATTCGTCGGCGCGTAAAAACTCCAGCTGATGCTGGGCGAAGTAGCCGAGCTTAATGCCTTTCGCCAGACCGATTTCGCCGCTCAGCGGGGCCAGATCGCCGGCCAGCATTTTGATCAGCGTCGATTTACCTGCGCCGTTGCGACCGAGCAGGCCGATACGTGAACCCGGGACCAGGTTCAGCTTGATCGCATCGAGAATAATCCGCTCGCCGTAGCCCGCGCTCACTTTCTCCATCTTCAATAATGGATTGGGCAGGCTTTCCGGCGCGCGGAAGCTGAAGTGGAACGGGTTATCGACGAGGGCAGGGGCAATCAGCTCCATGCGCTCCAGCATTTTGATACGGCTCTGAGCCTGTTTCGCCTTGCTGGCTTTGGCCTTAAAGCGATCGATAAAGCTCTGCAGATGCGCCACGCGCAGCTGCTGGCTTTCGTAGGTGGCCTGCTGCTGGGCCAGGCGCGTTGCGCGCTGGCGCTCAAAGGAGCTGTAGTTGCCGGTATATTCGAACATCGACTCTTGTTCGATATGAATAATCTTATCCACCACCGGATCGAGGAAATCGCGGTCGTGGGAAATCAGGATCAGCGTGCCCTGATAGCTTTTAAGCCATTTTTCCAGCCAGATAACCGCATCGAGATCGAGGTGGTTGGTCGGTTCATCGAGCAGGAGCAGATCGGAGCGACAGACCAGAGCCTGGGCGAGGTTAAGGCGCATGCGCCAGCCGCCGGAGAAGTCGCTGACCGGACGTTCCAGCTGTTCGTTGCTGAAGCCCAGGCCGTGCAGCAGGCTGGAGGCGCGGGCGCGGATAGTCCAGGCGTCGATGGCGTCCAGCTTGCCGTGAACGGTGGCAATAGCGTGGCCGTCGTCGCGCTCGTTGGCCGCCTTCAGCTCAGCTTCCAGCTGACGATATTCACGGTCACCGTCGATGACGTAGTCGAGAGCCGGCTCCGCCAGCGCCGGGGTTTCCTGATTCACCCAGGCCAGTTGCCAGTTGCCGGGGAATGTTGCGCTGCCGCCGTCGGCGCCAATCTCGTTTTTCAACAGCGCAAGCAGCGTGGATTTGCCGCAGCCGTTTTTACCCACCAGGCCAACTTTCTGGCCCGGGTTAATGGTGGCTGTGGCGTTGTCCAGCAGGACGCGCACGCCGCGACGAATTTGTAACGAGGAGAAAACAATCATAAGGCGCCGTATGTTCCGACTATGTTAATTTGTCATTATGATACTGTAAGGTTGCGGGCAAATGGCCGCGCAGGGGCGCAATGGTAGCCCAAAACAAAGATGTGGAGAACACCCGGGAGGGGAATGATGTCTCAGACAGCGAAAGTCTTGCTGCTGTATGCCCATCCGGAATCACAGGACTCGGTGGCAAACCGGGTTTTGCTCAAGCCGGCAACGCAGCTGCACAACGTCACCGTGCACGATCTTTATGCACACTATCCTGATTTTTTTATCGATATTCCGCACGAGCAGGCGCTGCTGCGCGAGCATGATGTGATCGTGTTCCAGCATCCTCTCTATACCTGGAGTTGCCCGGCGTTACTGAAAGAGTGGCTGGATCGCGTGCTGAGCCGCGGTTTTGCCAGCGGACCGGGAGGGAATCAGCTGGCGGGAAAGTTCTGGCGCAGCGTGATCACCACCGGGGAGCCGGAAAGTGCCTATCGGCATGATGCGCTGAACCGCTATCCGATGAGCGATATTTTGCGCCCGTTCGAGATGACGGCGGCGATGTGCCGGATGCACTGGATGAACCCGATGATTATCTACTGGGCGCGTCGACAGTCGCCCCAGGAGCTGGCCAGTCATGCCCGTGCCTACGGCGAGTGGCTGGCATCTCCCGTCACGCAGGGAGGACGCTGATGGAAGGTTCCGATCTGTTACTGGCCGGCGTTCTGTTTCTGTTTTCTGCGGTCGTTGCCGTGCCGCTGGCTGCGCGCCTGGGTATCGGCGCGGTGCTGGGTTATCTGCTGGCGGGGATCGCCATCGGCCCGTGGGGTCTGGGCTTTATCAGCGACGTTGAGGAGATCCTGCACTTCTCCGAGCTGGGCGTGGTATTCCTGATGTTTATCATCGGGCTTGAGCTGAATCCGTCCAAGCTCTGGCAGCTGCGGCGCTCGATTTTTGGCGTCGGTGCGGCCCAGGTCTTGCTGAGCGCGGGTCTGCTGGGTGGTTTGCTGATGCTGACCGATTTTTCCTGGCAGGCGGCGGTCGTGGGCGGGATCGGCCTCGCGATGTCTTCGACGGCGATGGCGCTGCAGCTCATGCGCGAGAAGGGGATGAACCGCAGCGAATCCGGGCAGCTGGGTTTTTCCGTGCTGCTGTTCCAGGATCTGGCGGTGATCCCGGCCCTGGCGCTGGTCCCGTTGCTGGCGGGCGGCGGCGATGAACACCTGGACTGGTTTAAAATCGGTCTGAAGGTCGTGGCCTTTGCCGGAATGCTGATTGGCGGACGCTATCTGCTGCGCCCGGTCTTCCGCTTTATCGCCGACTCCGGCGTGCGCGAGGTCTTTACCGCCGCGACGCTGCTGCTGGTACTGGGTTCGGCACTGTTTATGGATGCGCTGGGCCTGTCGATGGCGCTGGGTACCTTTATCGCCGGTGTCCTGCTGGCGGAGAGTGAGTATCGCCACGAGCTGGAGATCGCCATTGAGCCGTTTAAAGGATTACTGCTGGGGCTGTTTTTTATCTCGGTCGGGATGGCGCTCAATCTGGGCGTGCTCTATACCCATCTAATGTGGGTGATCGCAAGCGTCGCGGTACTGGTGGCGGTGAAGCTGCTGGTGCTGTATCTGCTGGCGCGCATTTATGGCCTGCGAAGTTCGGAGCGAATGCAGTTTGCGACCGTGCTGAGCCAGGGCGGTGAGTTTGCTTTCGTCCTGTTTTCGACCGCGTCATCCCAACGCCTGTTCCAGGGCGATCAGATGGCGTTGCTGCTGGTGGCGGTCACCCTGTCGATGATGACCACGCCGCTACTGATGAAAGCCGTCGATAAATGGCTGTCCCGGCGCTTCAACGGGCCGGAAGAGGAAGGTGAAGCTCCGTGGGTTGAAGACGACAAGCCGCAGGTTATCGTGGTGGGCTTCGGGCGCTTCGGTCAGGTGATTGGTCGTCTGCTGATGGCCAACCGGATGCGCATTACCGTACTGGAGCGCGATATCAGCGCCGTTAACCTGATGCGTAAATATGGCTATAAGGTTTATTACGGCGATGCGACTCAGGTTGAGCTGCTGCGTTCCGCCGGGGCGGAAGCGGCGGAATCGATTGTGATCACCTGCAACGATCCGGAAGATACGATGAAGCTGGTAGAGATCTGCCAGCAGCATTTTCCCCATCTGACGATCCTGGCCCGCGCGCGTGGACGTGTGGAGGCGCACGAGCTGCTGCAGATGGGCGTGTCGCAGTTCTCGCGTGAAACCTTCTCCAGTGCGCTGGAGCTGGGGCGTAAGGCGTTAATTTCGCTGGGGATGCATCCGCATCAGGCGCAGCGTGCGCAGCTGCACTTTCGGCGGCTGGATATGCGGATGCTGCGCGAGCTGATCCCCACGCATACTGATGCCGGGCAGATATCCCGCGTGCGCGAGTCGCGGCGCGAGCTGGAGGAAATTTTCCAGCGTGAAATGCAGCAGGAACGTCGTCAGTATGATGGCTGGGATGAATTTGAGTAAGGGTAAGAGCGATGGCGGTGCGTAAACGATTTATTGCCGGTGCGACCTGTCCGGCCTGTAAGGCCCAGGATTCCCTGGCGATGTGGCAGGAAAACAGCGTTGACGTGGTGGAGTGCGTGAAGTGCGGACACCAGATGCGTGAGGCGGACAAAAGCGTTCGCGAGCATGTCCGCAAAGAAGAGCAAGTTATCGGGATTTTCCATCCGGACTAGCGATCCTGGCCAGGTTTTTTTAAGCTAAGGGGTACACGGGGGCAGAATTCCGCTACAATCTGCGCCAGTCATATTTCCATGCTCAGGAGTTATCATGAAAGTAGCAAAAGACCTGGTGGTCAGCCTGGCCTATCAGGTACGTACAGAAGACGGTGTGTTGGTTGATGAGTCTCCGGTTAGCGCGCCGCTGGACTACCTGCATGGTCACGGTTCCCTGATTTCCGGTCTGGAAAATGCGCTGGAAGGCCACGACGTCGGCGATAAGTTCGATGTTGATGTTGGCACCGATGACGCATACGGTCAGTACGACGATAACCTGGTTCAGCGCGTTCCTAAAGACGTCTTTATGGGCGTTGACGAGCTGCAGGTTGGCATGCGTTTCCTGGCTGAAACTGACCAGGGTCCGGTACCGGTAGAAATCACCGAAGTGGAAGACGATCACGTTGTGGTTGACGGTAACCACATGCTGGCCGGTCAGAACCTGAAATTCAACGTGGAAGTGGTTGCTATCCGCGAAGCGACGGAAGAAGAGCTGGCCCACGGCCACGTTCACGGCGCTGACGGTCATCACCACGATCACGACCATGACCACGATGGCTGCTGCGGCGGTCACGGCCATAGCCACGACCACGACCATGGTCACGACCACGGTAAAAAAGGTGGCTGTGGTGGCAATGGCGGCTGCGGCTGCCACTAAAATACGCGTCGTCTTTCGAGCTGTAGCTGCGTTGTTTACGCCTTGCCACAGACCGAAATCCATAGCGTATTAGGTCATGATAAAAAAGCGGGGAAACCCGCTTTTTTTACGTCTTAATAGTGGGGTGGTGGCGTCTCTTCGGCCTGTGAAGCGATGTATGAAGACTGCGTTGACTTCACTTTTTCCGTCAACAGGCGCAACAGGTCGCGCAATTTCGCCATTTCCAGCTCGTGGGCGGTGACCGTTTTGTTCAGGTCATCAATGGTGATTTCCTGAAAGGCCAGTCGGCTCTCCAGTTCCGCCAGACGCGCGTCTAAATTCTTTTCCTGCATGATTCACCTCGTTGTTGTATCCGGCATGGTTTTCGCTGGCGGGGCGAATTCTACTTAACTTTCCCCGATCGTGCAGCATCCTCAGCCAGAGCAGGAAACTAATTTAAACAAAAATAGTCCTAAAACGTGTGAGAAACGGGAGTGTTCGTATGTAGATTTCTTCTACAACGCTTTATAGTACGTTTCTCAATTGTGTTTAACCTGGGGTGAGAGGCCCCGACCCTGGAGAGATGGATGAAATCACTGTTTAAAGTAACGTTGCTGGCGACCACCATGGCCGTTGCCCTGAATGCACCGCTGACCTTTGCCGCTGATGCTGCTGCCGCGAAAGCTGCACCGGCCGCAGACAGCAAAGCTGCCGCATTTAAAAACGACGACCAGAAATCCGCTTACGCGCTGGGCGCATCGCTGGGTCGTTACATGGAGAACTCTCTGACCGAGCAGGAAAAACTGGGCATCAAGCTGGATAAAGCTCAGCTGATCGCCGGTGTTCAGGATGCATTTGCTGATAAGAGCAAACTGTCCGACCAGGAAATCGAACAGACCCTGCAGGCTTTTGAAACCCGCGTGAAAACTGCTGCTCAGCAGAAGATGGAAAAAGACGCTGCGGAAAGCGAAGCCAAGGGCAAAGCTTTCCGTGACACCTTCGCCAAAGAGAAGGGCGTGAAGACCTCCTCCACCGGCCTGCTGTACAAGGTTGAGAAAGAAGGAACCGGCGCTGCGCCGAAAGATAGCGATACCGTGGTGGTGAACTACAAAGGTACGCTGACCGACGGTAAAGAGTTTGATAACTCCTATACCCGTGGTGAGCCGCTCTCCTTCCGTCTTGATGGCGTGATCCCAGGCTGGACCGAAGGCCTGAAAAACATCAAGAAAGGCGGCAAAATTCAGCTGGTTATCCCACCAGAGCTGGCCTACGGCAAAAATGGCGTTCCGGGTATTCCGGCTAACTCCACGCTGGTCTTCGATGTCGAACTGCTGGACATCAAACCGGCTCCGAAGGCGGATGCACAGCCTGAAGCGCCTGCTGCTGACGCCAGCAAAAAGTAAACGCAAAGAAAACCGCCGCCTGAATGGCGGCGGTTTTTATTGGGCGCAATATAATTAACACTGGAAAGCGCCCGAGGTGCGTATTACTTTAGATGCCTTAATTTTGATGATGATAATACTGAGCCTGCCCTGACAACCTAACGACAGGCTCCTGAAAAGGAGTGCTTTTTTTCATGTCCAGGTCGCTTTTAACCAACGAAACCAGTGAACTTGATTTGCTGGATCAACGTCCTTTCGATCAGACCGACTTCGATATTCTAAAATCCTACGAAGCGGTGGTGGACGGGTTAGCGATGCTCATTGGCTCCCATTGCGAAATTGTTCTGCACTCTTTGCAGGACCTGAAATGTTCCGCCATCCGCATCGCCAACGGCGAGCACACCGGGCGGAAAATTGGCTCCCCGATTACCGATCTGGCGCTGCGCATGCTGCACGACATGACCGGCGCGGACAGCAGCGTCTCGAAGTGTTATTTCACCCGTGCGAAAAGCGGCGTGCTGATGAAGTCCGTCACCATTGCCATTCGTAACCGTGACCACAGAGTGATTGGTCTGCTTTGCATCAACATGAACCTTGATGTGCCTTTCTCGCAAATTATGAGCACCTTTATTCCGCCGGAAACACCGGAAGTGAACTCGTCGGTCAACTTTGCCTCGTCGGTAGAAGATCTGGTGACGCAAACGCTGGAATTCACCATCGAAGAAGTGAATGCCGATCGTAACGTTTCCAATAATGCCAAGAATCGCCAGATCGTGCTTAACCTGTACGAGAAAGGGATTTTTGACATTAAAGATGCGATCAACCAGGTCGCGGACCGGCTGAACATCTCCAAGCATACGGTCTACCTCTACATTCGCCAGTTTAAGAGCGGCGATTTTAGCGGACACGATAAGTAATGCGTTTTGCGCTTCTGGTCACCGGCCCGGCCTATGGCACTCAACAGGCCAGTAGCGCTTGGCAGTTTGCCCGTGCCGTGCTGGCCGAAGGCCATGAGCTGAGCCGCATCTTTTTCTATCGCGAAGGCGTCTATAACGCCAATCAGTTGACCGCACCGGCCAGCGACGAATTCGATCTGGTGCGGGCCTGGCAGACCCTGAGTGAACAGCACGGCGTCGAGCTGCATATTTGCGTTGCTGCCGCGCTGCGTCGCGGGGTAAGCGATGAGGCTGAAGCACATCGTCTCGGCCTGGCCGCTGCCAACCTGCAGCCTGGCTTTAGCCTGAGCGGTCTGGGCGCGCTGGCGGAAGCCGCGTTGACCTGCGACCGGGTGGTGCAGTTCTGATGAAACGTGTTGCTTTCGTATTTACCTCGGCGCCGCACGGCTCCTCTTCCGGACGGGAAGGGCTGGATGCGCTGCTGGCGACCTCAGCGTTGAGCGAGGATATCGGCGTCTTCTTTGTCGGCGACGGCGTGTTTCAGCTGCTGGCCGGGCAAGCGCCCGATGCGGTGCTGGCGCGTGACTATATTTCTACGTTCAAAATTTTGCCGCTCTACGATATCGAAAACTGCTGGCTCTGCGGCGAATCGCTGCGCGAGCGCGGATTGGGCGATTCACATCCCCGGGTGCTTGACGCTGAAATTCTGGAGCCGCAGGCGCTGCGCCGTAAGCTTGATGATTATGATGTCGTGCTGACCTTCTGAGGTGTCTATGTTGCATACTCTTCGCCACTCGCCATGGCAGTGTGATATCGCAGAACTGATCCGTATGCTGCAGGCTGGCGACGATCTACTGCTCATGCAGGACGGCGTCAATGCGGCGCTGGAAGGCGGCCGCTACCTTGAATCCCTGCTAAATGCCCCCATAACGATCTACGTGCTGGAAGATGACATTCGCGCGCGCGGGTTTTCTGCTCAAATTTCAGGCAGTGTCGTCAGGGTTGACTATACTGACTTCGTCAGACTGACAGTAAAACATTCCGCGCAGATGGCCTGGTGAAGCGGGATCGCTGTATATTTCTTGACACCCCTTCTGCACAGTCCTAGAATTCCGCGTCCTCATATTGTATGAGGTCGTTTTATTACGTGTTTACGAAGCAAAAGCTAAAACCAGGAGCTATTTAATGGCAACAGTTAACCAGCTGGTACGCAAACCACGCGCACGCAAAGTTGCAAAGAGCAACGTGCCTGCGCTGGAAGCCTGCCCGCAAAAACGTGGTGTATGTACTCGCGTATATACCACCACTCCGAAAAAACCGAACTCCGCACTGCGTAAAGTATGCCGTGTTCGTCTGACTAACGGTTTCGAAGTGACTTCCTACATCGGTGGTGAAGGTCACAACCTGCAGGAGCACTCCGTGATCCTGATCCGTGGCGGTCGTGTAAAAGACCTTCCGGGTGTTCGTTACCACACCGTTCGTGGTGCACTTGACTGTTCCGGCGTTAAAGACCGTAAGCAGGCTCGCTCCAAGTACGGCGTGAAGCGTCCTAAGGCTTAATGGTTCTCCGTTAAGTAAGGCCAAACTGATTTATTTTAATGTCATCAAACTCTTTGAGTTTTGGACAATCCTGAATTAACAACGGAGTATTCCTATGCCACGTCGTCGCGTGATTGGTCAGCGTAAAATTCTGCCGGATCCTAAGTTCGGATCAGAGCTGCTGGCTAAATTTGTAAATATCCTGATGGTAGACGGTAAAAAATCTACTGCAGAAGCAATCGTATACAGCGCGCTTGAGACCCTGGCTCAGCGTTCTGGTAAAACTGCCCTGGAAGCCTTTGACGTTGCGCTCGATAACGTGCGCCCGACTGTCGAAGTTAAGTCCCGCCGTGTAGGTGGTTCTACTTACCAGGTTCCAGTTGAAGTCCGTCCGGTTCGTCGTAATGCCCTGGCAATGCGTTGGATCGTTGAAGCTGCTCGTAAACGCGGTGATAAATCGATGGCTCTGCGCCTGGCGAACGAACTTTCTGATGCTGCAGACAACAAAGGTACTGCAGTTAAGAAACGTGAAGACGTTCACCGTATGGCAGAAGCCAACAAGGCGTTCGCACACTACCGTTGGTAATAAACCCTTCGTAGTGTTAGTCACCAGGCGGGCGCTTCAAAAAAGCTGCCCGCTTTGGGTTACTTAAACTGAACGTCACAGGATATAGAGGAATCAAATGGCTCGTAAAACACCCATTGAGCGCTATCGTAACATTGGTATCAGTGCTCACATCGACGCCGGTAAGACAACGACTACCGAACGTGTTCTGTTCTACACCGGTGTAAACCACAAAATCGGTGAAGTTCATGACGGCGCAGCCACCATGGACTGGATGGAGCAGGAGCAGGAACGTGGTATCACCATCACGTCCGCTGCGACTACCTGTTTCTGGTCAGGTATGGCTAAACAGTTCGAACCACACCACATCAACATCATTGACACCCCAGGGCACGTTGACTTCACCATTGAAGTTGAACGTTCCATGCGTGTTCTTGATGGTGCGGTAATGGTTTACTGTGCTGTTGGTGGTGTTCAGCCACAGTCTGAGACCGTATGGCGTCAGGCAAACAAATATAAAGTTCCGCGTATCGCGTTCGTTAACAAAATGGACCGTATGGGCGCTAACTTCCTGAAAGTTGTCGATCAGATTGAAAAACGTCTGGGCGCAACTCCGGTGCCACTGCAACTGGCTATCGGCGCGGAAGAGAAATTCACCGGTGTTGTTGACCTGGTGAAAATGAAAGCGATCAACTGGAACGAAGCCGATCAGGGCGTGACCTTCGAATACGAAGATATCCCAGCTGATATGCAGGAACTGGCCGAAGAATGGCGCCAGAAACTGGTTGAAGCCGCTGCTGAAGGTTCTGACGAGCTGATGGAGAAATTCTTTGGTGGCGAAGAGCTGACTGAAGAAGAGATCAAACTTTCTCTGCGTAAACGCGTACTGAACAACGAAATCATCCTGGTAACCTGTGGTTCTGCATTTAAGAACAAAGGTGTTCAGGCGATGCTGGATGCGGTTGTTGAATACCTGCCGGCGCCGACTGATGTTACCGCGATTAACGGTATGCTGGACGACGGTAAAGACACTCCGGCAGTTCGTCACTCTGACGACAACGAGCCGTTTGCTGCTCTGGCGTTCAAAATCGCAACTGACCCGTTCGTTGGTAACCTGACGTTCTTCCGCGTGTACTCTGGCGTGGTTAACTCTGGTGACACCGTGTTCAACCCGGTGAAATCAGCGCGTGAGCGTCTGGGCCGTATCGTACAGATGCACGCCAACAAACGTGAAGAGATCAAAGAAGTTCGCGCTGGCGACATCGCTGCAGCTATTGGTCTGAAAGAAGTGACTACCGGTGATACCCTGTGTGATCAGGACCATGTGATCATTCTGGAGCGTATGGAGTTCCCTGAACCAGTAATCTCCATCGCTGTTGAACCGAAAACCAAAGCTGACCAGGAAAAAATGGGTCTGGCTCTGGGTCGTCTGGCTAAAGAAGACCCGTCATTCCGCGTATGGACTGATGAAGAAACCAACCAGACCATCATCGCTGGTATGGGTGAACTTCACCTCGACATCATCGTTGACCGTATGAAGCGTGAATTCAACGTTGAAGCTAACGTTGGTAAACCTCAGGTTGCTTACCGCGAAGCGATTCGTGCGAAAGTTACCGATATTGAAGGTAAACACGCTAAGCAGTCTGGTGGTCGTGGTCAGTACGGTCATGTTGTTATCGACATGTACCCACTGGAGCCGGGCTCTAACCCGAAAGGTTACGAGTTCGTCAACGACATCAAAGGTGGTGTGATCCCAACGGAATACATCCCTGCCGTTGATAAAGGCCTCCAGGAACAGCTGAAGTCTGGTCCGCTGGCTGGCTACCCGGTAGTGGATCTGGGCGTGCGTCTGCACTTCGGTTCTTACCATGACGTTGACTCCTCCGAGCTGGCGTTTAAACTGGCTGCATCTATTGCCTTCAAAGATGGCTTTAAGAAAGCGAAGCCGGTTCTGCTTGAGCCGATCATGAAGGTTGAAGTAGAGACTCCGGAAGAGAACACTGGTGACGTTATCGGTGACCTTAGCCGTCGTCGTGGTCAGCTGAAAGGTCAGGAATCTAACGCTACTGGCGTTCAGATTCATGCTGAAGTTCCGCTGTCTGAAATGTTCGGATATGCAACTCAGCTGCGTTCTCTGACCAAAGGTCGCGCATCATACTCCATGGAATTCCTGAAGTATGATGATGCACCGAACAACGTTGCTCAGGCCGTTATTGAAGCCCGTGGTAAGTAATCCACAGGATTAAAACCAAAATCCCGTGCTCTCTCCTCAGGGGGGAGCACTATAGTAAGGAATATAGCCGTGTCTAAAGAAAAATTTGAACGTACAAAACCGCACGTTAACGTTGGTACTATCGGCCACGTTGACCACGGTAAAACTACCCTGACTGCTGCAATCACCACCGTTCTGGCTAAAACCTACGGCGGTTCTGCTCGTGCATTCGACCAGATCGATAACGCACCGGAAGAAAAAGCTCGTGGTATCACCATCAACACTTCTCACGTTGAATATGACACCCCGACTCGCCACTA
>NZ_RJKQ01000005.1 GCF_003751845.1 Enterobacter sp. BIGb0383
CAACCTCATTTTTCAGAAGTTTTCTCTCGTCGACTCTGCGGTACATCGTGAAGTTGTTCACATGTTCCGTGTCGATGGAGGCGCATTATAGGGAGTTATTCGGGGCTGACAAGGGGAAATTTAAAAAAACTTTTCGTTCGCTTACTTTTCCGCCCGGAACGGTCAAAAAAGCAGTTATTCGCCGAAAGAACAAACAAAAACGGGCCAGAAAGGCCCGTTTTTAACGACATGTCTTTTTACTGCACGGCGACGATACGCCCCTCTTTTACTTCCAGACGCACGGTTTTACCCGGTATCAGCTCTCCAGAGAGGATTTGCTGCGCCAGCGGGTTTTCAATCTGCTGCTGAATAGCGCGTTTCAACGGACGTGCACCATATACCGGGTCATAGCCGTTGGCGCTCAGCAGATGCAGCGCGTCATCGGAGATGTTGACGGCATAGCCGCGCTCTTCCAGACGCTGGTACAAACGCTGAAGCTGGATCTGCGCAATAGAAGCAATATGCTGCTCACCCAGCGGATGGAAGACCACCACCTCATCAATACGGTTGATGAACTCCGGGCGGAAGCTCTGGCTGACCACGCCCAGTACCAGATCCTTCATATGCGGGTAATCAAGTTCGCCGAAGCGTTCCTGAATCAGATCGGACCCCAGGTTAGAGGTCATGATCACCACCGTATTACGGAAGTCCACCGTTCTGCCCTGCCCGTCGGTCAGACGACCGTCGTCGAGAACCTGCAGCAGAATGTTGAACACATCCGGATGCGCCTTCTCTACTTCATCCAGCAGGATGACGGAATAGGGACGACGGCGAACCGCTTCAGTCAGATAACCGCCCTCCTCATAACCGACATAGCCCGGAGGCGCACCGACCAGACGAGATACGGAGTGTTTCTCCATAAACTCGGACATATCGATTCGCACCATGGCGTCGTCGCTGTCGAACATAAAGTTAGCCAGCGCCTTACAGAGCTCGGTTTTCCCCACCCCGGTCGGGCCAAGGAACAGGAACGAACCAATCGGCCGGTTAGGATCGGACAGCCCGGCACGGCTACGGCGAATCGCATTGGATACCGCCTCTACCGCTTCATCCTGGCCAATCACCCGCTGGTGCAGGTCCTTCTCCATCCGCAGCAACTTGTCGCGCTCACCTTCCAGCATTCTGGCGACCGGGATACCGGTCCAGCGCGCCAGCACATCGGCAATCTCCGCATCGGTCACCCGATTACGCAGCAGGCGCAGGGTTTTCCCTTCTGCCTGTGAAGCCAGCGCCAGCTGTTTTTCCAGATCGGGAATTTTGCCGTACTGCAGTTCGGACATCCGCGCCAGGTCGCCCATACGACGCGCCTGCTCGATGGCAATTTTCGCCTGTTCCAGCTCGCTTTTCAGCGTCTGGGTGCCGGAAAGCGACGCTTTCTCCGCCTTCCACTCTTCTTCTAACTCAGAATACTGACGCTCTTTATCGTCCAGCTCTTCATTAAGCATATCCAGACGTTTAAGGCTGGCTTCATCAGACTCTTTTTTAAGCGCCTGCTGTTCCAGCTTGAGCTGAATAATGCGCCGTTCGAGCCTGTCCAGCTCTTCCGGCTTCGAGTCGATCTGCATACGGATGCTGGATGCGGCTTCATCGATAAGGTCGATGGCTTTATCCGGCAGCTGCCTGTCGGCAATATAACGATGCGAAAGCGTTGCCGCCGCCACAATGGCCGGGTCGGTGATCTGCACGTGGTGGTGCAGTTCATAACGTTCTTTCAGACCACGCAGAATGGCGATGGTGTCTTCCACCGTCGGCTCAGCAACAAACACCTTCTGGAAACGACGCTCCAGCGCGGCGTCTTTCTCAATATACTGACGATACTCATCGAGCGTCGTCGCCCCGACGCAGTGGAGTTCCCCACGCGCCAGAGCGGGTTTCAGCATATTCCCGGCGTCCATGGCGCCATCGGCTTTACCGGCACCGACCATGGTATGCAGCTCATCGATAAACAGGATAACGTTGCCTTCCTGTTTCGACAGGTCGCTAAGTACCCCTTTCAGGCGCTCTTCAAACTCGCCGCGATATTTAGCCCCGGCCACCAGCGCGCCCATATCCAGCGCCAGCACCCGGCGACCCTTCAGACCTTCGGGCACTTCACCGTTAACAATACGCTGGGCCAGTCCTTCAACGATGGCGGTTTTACCCACGCCCGGTTCGCCGATCAGCACCGGGTTATTTTTGGTTCGACGCTGCAGAACCTGAATCGTCCGACGGATCTCTTCGTCACGGCCAATCACCGGGTCGAGTTTGCCCTGCTCGGCACGCTCGGTAAGATCGAGCGTGTATTTTTTCAGGGCCTGGCGCTGATCTTCCGCACCTTGATCGTTCACGCTATCGCCTCCGCGCATCTGTTCAATCGCCTGCGTCACGCTGGCGGTCGTCGCACCGGCCGATTTCAGCAGGTCGGTCAGCGTACCGCGTGATTCAAGCGCCGCCAGCACAAACAGCTCTGACGAGATAAAGTTGTCCCCGCGCTTTTGCGCCAGTTTGTCGCACAGGTTCAGCACGCGCACTAAATCCTGCGACGGCTGGACATCGCCACCGGTCCCTTCCACCTGCGGAAGACGGCTCAACGCCTGTTCGATAGCGGTACGAAGCTGCCCGGCATTCACGCCGGCCGAGGTCAATAATGGACGAACGGATCCCCCCTCCTGATTCAGGAGAGCGCTCATTAAGTGCAGGGGATCGATAAATTGGTTGTCGTGCCCCAGTGCAAGAGACTGGGCATCGGCAAGAGCAAGCTGGAATTTGTTAGTAAGACGATCCAGACGCATAATTCCTCCCATAACAGGTCAAATTTGCTACTGGAGATTAAATGAGGTCATCCCTCAATTATTCAAGGTTAGAGACCTGGACTATGCGAAAAATAAATCAATGCTCTGGATCGTCTTGATTTGTAGGTTATATCAGCCAAATGAAACTTGCCAGGCGACCCGTGGTTTTGTCGCGGCGATAAGAGAAGAAATCCTCCGGCTGGCTGAAGGTGCAATGCTCGCCACCGTAGACCTGCTCTACGCCAGCGTTCGCCAGCCGCTGACGCGCCAGCTGATAGAGATCGGCGAAATATTTTTCGCCGTGGGGATGAAACGCCGTCGCGGCCTGCGGGTCTTTAGCCATAAACGCGTCACGCACTTCCGGTCCGACTTCGAACGCCGTCGGACCAATCGCCGGCCCCAGCCAGGCAAGGATATTGCCGGGCTTGTCGCTAAAGCGGGAGACGGTCTCTTCCAGTACGCCTTCGCACAGGCCGCGCCAGCCCGCATGGGCTGCAGCAACTTCGGTCCCGTCGAGATTACAGAACAGCACGGGCAAACAGTCGGCGGTCATCACCGCGCATACCGTTCCCGGCGTACGGCTATAAGACGCATCCGCACGTTTTGAATCGTATGGGCCGCCGTCCAGGCTGAGGACATGGGTGCCGTGCACCTGTTCCAGCCAGACGGGGTTGGATGGCAGAGCACCCGCGGCGAACAGTCGCCGACGGTTCTCTTCAACGTGCTCCGGATTGTCACCGCAGTGCGCGCCCAGATTCAGTGAATCATAAGGTGCCAGGCTAACGCCGCCGATGCGGGTTGAACTACAGGCTGCGACGCCTTCCGGCAGCGGCCACTGGGGGACAATCAGTTTGGTCATAACCAGTCCACGTTATCTTTGTGTTCTTCGAAATCAGCACGCATCGCGTCAATCAGATCCACCATATCCTGCGGGATTGGCGCGTGCCATTCCATTTCGATACCGGTGATCGGATGGTAGAGACGCAGCATTGTCGCGTGCAGTGCCTGGCGGTCGAACAGGCGCAGGGCGCTAATAAATTCGTCCGATGCCCCTTTTGGCGGACGCGGACGGCCACCGTACAGCTGATCGCCCACCAGCGGGTGAGTGATATGGGCCATGTGCACGCGGATCTGGTGCGTACGACCGGTTTCCAGACGCAGACGCAGGCGCGTGTGGATACGGAAGTGCTCCATAATGCGATAGTGCGTGACCGCCGGTTTGCCCATCGGGTGAACCGACATATGGGTGCGCTTGGTCGGGTGACGGCTGATCGGCTGCTCTACCGTGCCGCCGGACGTCATATGCCCAATCGCCACCGCTTCATACTCGCGGGTGATTTCACGCAGCTGCAGGGATTCCACCAGACGCGTCTGTGCCGGTACCGTTTTCGCGACCACCATCAGACCGGTGGTGTCTTTATCCAGACGGTGAACAATGCCCGCGCGCGGAACATCAACAATCGGCGGGTAATAATGCAGAAGCGCATTCAGTACCGTCCCATCCGGGTTACCGGCGCCAGGGTGAACCACCAGCCCACGCGGCTTGTTGATAACGATGATGTCGTCATCTTCATAGACGATGTTGAGCGGAATATCCTGCGGCTCAAAACGCGCTTCTTCTTCGATTTCAGCGTTGATTGCGACGCTTTCTCCGCCCAGAACTTTCTCTTTCGGGGTGTCGCAAATCTTGCCGTTGACCTCGACGCGCTGGTCCAGAATCCACTCTTTTATGCGTGAACGTGAATAATCAGGGAACAATTCGGCCAAAGCCTGATCTAACCGTTGGCCAAGTTGGTTTTCGGCCACCGTTGCGGTGAGTTGTACTCGTTGTGCCATATACAGCTTCTTCGTTAACGTTGGGTTTTACGGCTATGCCGTATAATATAGTGTGCTATTGTAGCTGGTCTTCACCGGGAGCAGGAACAGAGAATCTCCCGCATAAACATTTCGAGGAAAGTCAAAACGTCATGACGCGCATGAAATATCTGGTGGCAGCGGCCACGTTGAGCCTGGCTTTAGTTGGCTGCTCCGGTTCTAAGGAAGAGGTCCCTGACAATCCGCCGAGTGAAATCTACGCGACTGCTCAGCAAAAACTGCAGGACGGTAACTGGAAAGCGGCGATAACGCAACTGGAAGCGTTGGATAACCGTTATCCTTTTGGCCCTTATTCTCAGCAGGTGCAGCTGGATCTGATCTACGCGTACTATAAAAACGCCGATCTGCCGCTGGCTCAGGCGGCCATTGACCGCTTTATCCGTCTGAATCCGACGCACCCGAATATCGACTACGTCATGTATATGCGCGGCCTGACCAATATGGCCCTGGATGACAGCGCCCTGCAGGGCTTCTTCGGCGTCGATCGTTCCGATCGCGATCCGCAGCATGCCCGTAGCGCGTTTACCGATTTTTCAAAACTGGTGCGCGGCTACCCGAAAAGCCAGTATGCCACCGATGCCAGCAAACGTCTGGTTTTCCTGAAAGATCGCCTGGCGAAATATGAACTGTCGGTCGTTAACTACTACACCGACCGTGGTGCATGGGTCGCCGTCGTGAACCGCGTTGAAGGGATGCTGCGTGACTTCCCGGATACTCAGGCAACCCGCGACGCCCTGCCGAAGATGGAAAATGCCTACCGCGAGCTGCAGATGAACGCGCAGGCAGAAAAAGTGGCGAAGATTATCGCCTCTAACGGCAACAACAGCTGATCCGCTAAAAGCTGAACAGCAAAACGGCAGCCTGCAGGCTGCCGTTTTTTTATCCGTAATGCGTTGTCTGCACCGGGCCTTCTGCCCAACACAACTCATCAAATATGGCCTGCTTTTGTCATTCCGACAAGTAAAATCCTGCCTGTTCCTGTCCTGCCTCACAAAACCCTTTCATTGACAAAATGTGACAAAATAACGTGATTCAAATCACACATTTTGACATTCACCGCGTTATGCTGGAGTTACCAAGACGGGTAAGAGACAAGAGGTAACATTTATGACAATGAACATTACCAGTAAACAAATGGAAATTACTCCGGCAATTCGCCAGCATGTCACAGACCGTCTCGCCAAGCTGGATAAATGGCAAACTCATCTGATTAATCCTCATATCATTCTGTCCAAAGAGCCACAGGGCTTCATCGCTGATGCCACCATCAACACGCCAAACGGACATCTGGTCGCCAGTGCCAGACATGAAGATATGTACACCGCTATCAACGATTTGATCAACAAGCTGGAACGGCAGCTTAATAAAGTGCAGCACAAAGGTGAAGCCCGTCGCGCCACTACATCGGTGAAAGACGCTAGCTTCGTGGAAGAAGAAGAGTAATCCTCAACACTGTGTGTATTGCCAACGCGCCTTCGGGCGCGTTTTTTATTGACAGCATCAAAACAGTACGGGTACTTTACAGGGAGTGATTTCAGGAACCCTATATGAAACTTGTCCCGTTTTTCTTCGCATTCTTTTTTACCTTCCCCTGACCGGGAGGCGTTTCGTCGTATGATAAAGAATGCGAAGACGAACAATAAGGCCTCCCACTCCGGGGGGCCTTTTTTATTGATAACAAGAAAGGCAACAACACTATGACTTCGGAAAACCCGTTACTGGCCCTGCGCGATAAGATAAGCGCGCTGGACGTAAAATTACTGGCGTTGCTGGCAGAACGCCGCGAGCTGGCAGTGGAAGTAGGCAAGGCGAAGCTCTCATCGCACCGCCCGGTCCGCGATATCGATCGCGAGCGCGATCTGCTGGAGCGCCTGATTACGCTGGGTAAAGAGCAGCACCTCGACGCCCACTATATTACCCGCCTGTTCCAGCTGATTATTGAAGATTCCGTTCTGACGCAGCAGGCGCTGCTCCAGCAACATCTCAATAAAACCAATCCGCATTCTGCACGCGTGGCGTTTCTCGGGCCGAAAGGCTCTTACTCGCACCTGGCCGCCCGTCAGTACGCAGCACGCCACTTTGAAGAATTTATTGAAAGCGGCTGTCCGAAGTTCGCCGATATCTTTAATCAGGTTGAAACCGGCCAGGCCGACTATGCCGTGGTGCCGATTGAAAACACCAGCTCCGGCGCCATCAACGACGTTTACGATCTGCTGCAGCACACCAGCCTGGCGATTGTCGGCGAGCTGACGATCCCCATCGACCACTGCGTGCTGGTTTCCGGCTCTACGGACCTTAGCCAGATTGAGACCGTCTACAGCCATCCGCAGCCGTTCCAGCAGTGCAGCCAGTTCCTGAACCGTTATCCGCACTGGAAAATCGAATATACCGAGAGTACCTCAGCCGCAATGGAAAAAGTTGCCCAGGCCGGTTCCCCGCAGGTCGCCGCGCTCGGCAGCGAAGCCGGCGGTGCCCTCTACGGGCTGCAGGTGCTGGAACGCAATCTTGCCAACCAGACCCAGAACATCACCCGCTTTATCGTGCTGGCACGCAAATCTATCGAGGTGTCGGATCAGGTCCCGGCCAAAACCACGCTGCTGATGGCGACCGGACAGCAGGCGGGTGCGCTGGTTGAAGCCCTGCTGGTGCTGCGTAATCACCATCTGATCATGACACGTCTGGAGTCACGCCCGATCTACGGTAATCCGTGGGAAGAGATGTTCTATCTGGATATCCAGGCCAACCAGCACTCTGCGGAGATGCAAAAAGCGCTGAAAGAGCTGACCGGGATTACCCGCTCCCTGAAGGTGCTCGGCTGCTACCCGAGTGAAAACGTGGTGCCGGTCGATCCGGCTTAACGTTCGATGAAGCGCGGCTTCTTCATCCCTGCCACCGTCACCGGCAGGGTGAAGATAGCCCCCGAGAGCGGATACCGCCGGATTTCGTCCTCATCCATATTTTCCCGGGTGGTGGTGATAAACAGCGTCTTCATCCCCTCCCCGCCAAAACAGAGCATCGTCGGACAGCGCACCGGCAGGCGATACTCCTCAAGCGTTTCACCCTGCGGCGAGAAACGGGCAATCCGCCAGCCGTCAAACAGCGCCGTCCAGTAGCAGCCTTCAACGTCCATCGCCGCACCGTCAGGCATCCCTTCTTCCGCCGCAAATGAGCGGAACGTCTCACGCACGCCAGGCTCGCCCTGCGCATCCAGCGGGGTGCGATAAATCACCCGGTTTGGCGTATCGGAGGTGTACATCCACTGCTTATCGTCGCTAAAGGCCAGACCATTAGCGCCGTGAATATCACACTGGACAACTTTCGGCGTGAGCGCGTTATCCACTCTGACCAGCAGCGCTCCGTTGTAATCTCCCGGCCCCCAGAAGGTGCCGGCGTAAAATCGCCCGTCGCGATCGGTGCCGCCGTCGTTAAACCGCGCCAGCCGTGGATTACTCGGGTTATCGCAGACTTTCTTTTGCAGCAGGCCGCACGCATCCGTCAGCCAGATCGCGCTGCGCAGGGCCACAATAAAACCGCCCTGCTCGCGCAACGCGAAACATCCCGGCTCTTCGGGGAACTGTAATACCCGATGCTCGCCGCTTTGCAGATGATAACGGTGGATTTCACATTGCAGAATATCGGTCCAGTAGAGTGCCTGTTCGGATTCGCTCCAGGTCGGGCATTCGGGCAGATGCCCGGCGTAGTCAAACAGCGGTTGCGGCTCAGCCATGGTTTTATCCTGATAAAAAAAAGCCAGCGGGTTGTCCCTCTGGCTTTCAGTATAAAACGTTTTTGTAAATGTCTACTGACGGCTGTCGTTTGCCTGACGCAGCAGTACCCGGCTCTCACTCTGGAAGCGGTGAGCATAGTCCCCGAACCAGTGCTCGACCTTACGGAAGCTGTCGATAAAGGCCTGCTTATTGCCCTGCTCCAGCAACGCAATCGCCTCACCGAACCGGCGGTAGTAGCGTTTAATCAGGGCCAGGTTATTACCGGACGACATGATAATGTCCGCATACAGCTGCGGATCCTGGGCAAACAGACGCCCGACCATCGCCAGCTCAAGGCGATAGATAGGCGATGAAAGCGCCAGAAGCTGTTCCAGCTGGACGTTCTCTTCCGCCAGATGCAGACCGTAGGCAAAGGTCGCAAAGTGACGGAGAGCCTGAATAAACGCCATATTCTGATCGTGTTCGACGGCGCTGATGCGATGCAGTCGTGCGCCCCAGACCTGAATTTGTTCCAGGAACCACTGGTAAGCCTCCGGCTGACGACCGTCGCAGTAGACCACCACCTGCTTGGCCAGGCTGCCGCTGTCCGGGCCAAACATCGGGTGCAGCCCAAGAACCGGACCTTCGTGTGCCGCCAGCATCGCCTGCAGCGGTCCCGCCTTCACCGAAGCCAGATCCACCAGAATGCAGTCCGCAGGCAGCGGCGGCAGTCGGGCAATAATCTCTTCGGTAACGTGGATCGGCACGCTGACCATCACCATTCCGGCATCGGCAACAATGGCTTCAGCCTGCGCCCAGTCCTCTTTTTCCAGGATGCGAACCTGGTAGCCGGACAGGGTGAGCATTTTTTCAAACAGGCGCCCCATCTGGCCGCCGCCGCCAACGATCACCACCGGGCGCAGACCCGGACGCAGAGTCTTAAACCCTTTATCGTTTTCGCTGGCATAGGATTCGCGCATCACGCGACGCAGGACATCCTCAATTAAATCGGGCGGAACACCCAACGCCTGCGCTTCTGCGCGGCGCGATGCCAGCATTGAGGCTTCGCGCTCGGGCACGTAAATAGGTAAACCGTAGCGGCTTTTTACTTCACCCACTTCGGCAACCAGCTCCAGACGACGCGCCAGCAAATCCAGCAGCGCCTTATCAACTTCATCAATTTGATCGCGCAGCGCGGTCAGTTCAGCAACCATAACCATTCCCTTAAGCCCGACGCGCCGCCAGCTGGCTTTTCAGATCCTGATTGATTTCACGCAGTAACGCATCCGTCGCTTCCCAGCTGATACAGGCATCGGTCACCGACACGCCGTATTTCATTTCGCTGCGAGGCTGTTCCGAGGACTGGTTGCCTTCGTGGATATTGCTTTCAATCATCAGGCCGATAATTGACCGGTTACCGTCTTTGATCTGGGCAACGACGGATTCGGCCACGGCCGGCTGGCGGCGGTAATCTTTATTGGAGTTACCATGACTGCAATCTACCATCAGCGCCGGTTTGAGTCCCGCCTGCTGCATCTCTTTTTCGCACTGTTCGACATCCGCCGGGCTGTAGTTCGGCGCTTTACCGCCGCGCAGGATCACATGGCCGTCAGGATTGCCCTGAGTTTGCAGGAGACAAACCTGGCCCGCCTGGTTAATACCGACAAAACGGTGCGACTGTGCCGCAGCGCGCATGGCATTGATCGCCGTTGCCAGGCTGCCGTCGGTGCCGTTTTTGAAGCCTACCGGCATCGACAGGCCGGAGGCCATTTCACGGTGAGTTTGTGATTCAGTGGTGCGCGCGCCAATCGCCGACCAGCTGAACAGGTCGCCCAGGTACTGAGGGCTGTTCGGATCGAGCGCTTCGGTCGCCAGCGGCAGGCCCATATTCACCAGTTCAACCAGCAGGCTGCGGGCAATCTTCAGACCGGCTTCCACATCAAACGAGCCATCCATATGCGGATCGTTAATCAGCCCCTTCCAGCCGACGGTGGTACGGGGTTTTTCAAAATAGACGCGCATCACCAGATAGAGGCTATCGCTGACCTCTGCGGCAAGGGCTTTAAAACGACGGGCATATTCAATCGCGGCTTCAGGATCGTGGATAGAGCACGGCCCACAGACGACCAGCAGACGCGGATCGCGCCCGGCAGTAATGTCGGAGATAACCTTACGGGATTCGGCAATTTGAGCCTGTTGTGCAGCGGTCAGCGGGAATTCGGCTTTCAGCTGTTCCGGGGTGATCAGTACCTGTTCGTCGGTGATATGTACGTTGTTCAGCGCGTCTTTTTGCATGATGGCGATCCTGAGTAGCTCGTTTGCGATAGTTGATTCCTCAGCGAGGAGGACCTAACAATACCACAGACGGTAAAGATATCAATCCAAAATACGTACAATTATCTTTACACCAGCAATTAAACGCCGCTTAAAACGAAAAAAGTGGAAAGTTATATTTACAAAATGAACGGCGCGAGGTTATCCCGCGCCGGACAACATTAAACGGACGACGCCAGCAGGCGTTGACGATTTCGCCACCAGCGCAGGCAATCAATCAGCACAAACAGCGCCAGACTTGCCCCCATGACCGGCAGTGCCAGCCCCAGCAGAAGCGCGATAGCCAGCGTGATGCCGCGCCCGACGCTCCCCAGCGCCAGCCAGCTTTGTAGCAGCGTGCGCACCGGGCTGGCAGCCGATCCCGTCGGACGGCGGATCCACCACATCCGGTAGCCAAAGAGGATCGACACACACAGCCCCAGACCAAAGATAATCAGCAGGATCTGGTTAGGCCAGCCAAACAGCACCCCCATATGGAAATCGACGCCCCAGCGGGTCAGCTTCGCCATCAGCGGAAAATCGGCAAAACGGGTGCGGTCGATCACCGTCATCCTGCTGCCGTCGATGGCAACCGCATCCACCCGTGTCGGCCAGCTGCGGTCAATTTCCGTTACCGTCCAGGCCTTATCTGCCGCACGCGGAGGGCGGATCTCCAGCTTGTCGGCCGTCAGCCCCGCCGCCTGAGCAAGGTTCATCGCGTCATCAAACTGCGTTGGGAGCACCAATGTTTCCGGCTCAGAGGCGGCCGGATGATGCGCGTGATGCTCCGCGTGGGGATCGTGAGCCATCATCGCGCCGTCCAGTTGGGTATTCACCTGCGGGGTCAGCCAGTTAAAAGCGGATCGCATTTTGTCGACGTTAGCACCGGCCCACTGAGACCAGGTCAGGCCGGTCGCCGAGAACAGCAACATCCCCGCCAGCAGGCTCCAGCCCAGCACAACGTGCAGTCGTCGGGTGTTCTGGAAGCGGTTATTAATGCGGCGTTTTGGACGGGTAAAAAACCACAGCGCGATGCCGCCCAGCGCGGCAATCCACATCCAGGAGGCGGCCAGTTCGCTGTAGGCGCGGCCCGCATTGCCCAGCAGCAGAGAGCGATGAGCATAATCAATCCACTGACGAAGCGGCAGGATCCCACTGGTGCCATACACCGTCATATCGCCTTTCACCTGCAGCGTAACGGGATCGATAAAGACCGCCCGGGTTTCAGACTCCCCTAATGCCGGGTCGGAGAACATCACCCGGGTCGTTTCCCCCGCGGTCAGGGACGGGCGTACCGCGTAAAGCGACAGATGGCCGCCGGTAGCCTGTTGAGCAATGGCTATCTGCGGGCCAAGAGGCTGCCGCGCCCCCTGAACCTCACCGGAAAGCGCATCGTGATAGAGGGCGTTTTCCAGCTGTGGGGTGGCAACGTACAGCGTGCCGGTCAGCGCAGCCACGAAGATAAAGGGGCCGACGAACAGGCCGATATAGAAATGGAGACGCCGCAGCAGGTCTGTCCATGCCGCGCGTGGAGTGCAGGTTGTCATACTTTTCCTTAATAAAAGCAAAAAGTTGTCGTGACGCTATCGCGCACAACACTCTTATAAAATAAGGGTAAAAGCAGACGGGTGAGGCGGGGCGCGGGTATCCGGCCACTGCCAGGGGAAAAAGCGGCGGAAATGAACGCGTCGGTGCAGGGGCGCAGGTCGTTCGGGTGGGACACGTCCACACAGGAACAGCAGTACCAGCAGCATAACGCCGGTAACGTGTGCCAGCAGTACGCAGTAGCCGCAGGCCTCGGCATGGTCCACCGGCATCATGACCGGCGGCTCGCCATGCTGAGAATGGCTCTGCCCGCTATCATGGTGCATATGCGTCTTCGGCATCGCGCTCATATCATGATGCATACCCGGCATGGCGCTCATGGGATCTTTTTGCAGCGCAATGGAGATCAGCGGAGCGACAATAATCAACGCCATCGCAAACAGCGCAAGCCAGGCTGTTCTCACAAGGGTGTCGTTACGCGTCGTCATACATCCGCTCATCCGGGTTTCAGTAGAGCCGGTAGTGTAATGGATTTATTGCCACAACGTTAATATTAGATTGCCGCCCGTTGCCGGGCGGCTGCGTCAATCGCAGTGCGTTACGACTTCCCTTTTTCGACGTAGCTCATATCATCGATACTCTCGACGATAAACTGGCCTTTGTCCGTATAGCGAATGCGGGTCACGCTGGCATTGCCCAGCGGGCGGGTCACGGGGATATCGGTCATCTCATGGATCATCGCGGTGATTGCCATGCCGTGGGAAACAACCAGCACGTTACCACCGCCCTTCTCCTGTGCCTGCTTCGCAATCTTCGTTAACGCTTCCTGCATGCGACTTTTGACCTGCTGGTAGGTTTCCGCCTGCCCTGTTTGATCGACGGCCGCAATGGCATCGGTCATTCTGTTAATGGCAATATTGCCTTTAGCAAAGTCAGCCATCAGCGCGGCTTCCGAAGCATAACCAAGATGCTTCGCCGCCGGCCCCCACATATTGGGATCGAGGTCGCCCTCAAACTGACCAAAGCAAACTTCGCGCAGCTGGCGCATTTCCGTGATGTCCGCAGGCGCGCCTTTCGCTTCCAGAACGATGCGCGCCGTTTCCCGTGCGCGGCCAAGATCGCTGGAGTAGGTGGCGAGGAAATTGATATCTTTTACGCCCCGTCCCAGCTGCTTAGCCACCTCAATTCCCGGCGCGGTGAGAGGCGTATCGGCCCAGCCCTGCGCCCGGTGAACGGTATTAAACATCGTCTTACCATGTCGGGTGACATAGAGATACACATCGGCGGCAAACGCGTTTGCCGTGGCGAAGAACAAAATAAAAACGGTCAGACAAGCCTTTGCTAAAGTTTTCATTATATTTCCCTGGTGTATTACAGAAGGTTAAACTTGTAGTCGATAATGATTTCACCGGATAAATTAGGTGAGCGCTGATAATGCCCCTCGCTATTTAAGCGCGGCGTTTTATTATCCTGTTTGTAAGACCAGCCATAGCCAAACATCGAGAAGACCGAGAGGTTTTTAAATCTGCCTTCGGCAGGTGCCCAGTGATTAATAAGACTCACCTCTCCCGTTCTTATGGTGTTATTACTGAAGTTAAACTGACCATAATTAAGCTGCAACCCGGTGGTGATCCCCTTCACGAACTGATATTCCCCAAGCGTTGTTAATGCAAGCTCACCATCGCGCATGTAATCAACCCCGGCGCTGGTCATGGCATTAAAGCGACCGCGCATATTCTTTGCGATATGGCGATCGTAATAGCCTAACCCGGAATTTTTTTGCGCATCGGTCCAGCCCAGACCAAATTTGATGCTCCAGTCCGGCTCCTGCCACTTCACATCTGCCGCATAGTGCCAGGCACTATCATCAAAGGCTTTGCGGCTGGCGCTCATGCTGTCGTACTTTCCGAGGGCCTGGGTGCCGTAAATCTGGCTGCCCAGCGTTAGTTTCTTCTCGGGACGCCACGCCATTTCGATCACCTGACGCGTCAGGTAGCTCTCAGCCTCACCGTAGTTCAGGGAGAGAAGCAGCGCGGGATCTTTCCAGGTTGCGCCGAGAGTAGAAATAGAGGAAATACGCTGTTTATCGGCGGTCAGGAACGCGGTTTTATTCGGCGAGTCACGGTTAATTCCGCTGGTGACCCACGCCGCATCGACGAACAGATTGTCCGCATGCAGCCTGGCGCTGTAGCCCGCATAGCTGTTCTGCGTCAGACGGTGGGAAGCCGTCAGCACGCCGTAGTTTTTCAGCACCTGCCAACCGGCTTTTGCATTCAACCCAAGGCTTTCATCACCGAGCTTGAGCTTCAGATAACGCTGGCCGAGCTTGTTATAGCCTTTGGCATTGCCCTTCTCAAAGCCCGCACCGTCGTTATAGAGCAGCGCACGCGTGGAGAAGTAATCACTGGCGGCAAGTTTAATCACCCCGGTGTAAGAAGCATCAAAACCAATGGTGTCAAACAGATACCCCGAACGGTAATCCAGCGTTATCGCCTGCCCCCAGGCATTGTGTACTTCTTTAGGCTGCGACTCGTCCTCTTTTAAATACTTCCAGTAATTTCTGGCATTGAGCGTTAAGTGTGACTGGCTAAACAACGGCGCATCCGCCCATCCGCCCTCTATAAAAGGGCCAGGCGGTTGTGCCGCTGAAGCACAGCCCACCGATAACATAAAAAGCGTGCCTGCATATTTGGTTATTTTCCTCATAGCATCCCCTGCGTTGATTTTTAGTTTCCATGACACAAAAAAAAACCTGAACCCCATATCACTGGGGTTCAGGTTTTGCCTGCGTAAATCGCAGTCACAATCCGTTTTGAGGAAAATAAAGCATCACTGGGCCGAGGTAAAAAGCTTTATTATAAAAAGGATCGTTTATGTGATAGATAACGCACTTAGCTCTACAAATGAAATAACATTGCATTTATTTCCATATGCAGCGCCGAATAGCGCCGTGAATTATATAAAGCATTATTTAACAATATTCGGTTAAATGAATTATTAACATGCCGTGTAAATTTGAGTTAAATACCCTACCAATTTTGAATCTGGCCAGAAAATCGGGTCGATGATAAAGTATCTCGTTGATTTTATTCAGCGAATACTGTCGGCAGATGGACTCTGTCGTTCTTAAATAAAGATAAACATTACAGGAATGTCAATGAAACACTCCCTGAAGATCGCACTTCCTTCACTTATGCTTTCCATCGCTTTCTCTTCACACGCAGCAGACACCCTGGCGCCAACCGCCGTTGCCGATCTCTATATCCGCACGCTGGTGAACCATGATGAACAGGCCATCAGCAAACTTAACGACTACCTGCGCCCCGACCGTCTGCGCTCAGGCCGTAGCGCCGACTATGCAAGCGCTGCCGATCTGAAAGCCGCAGATAAAGCCTTCCCGGGTGAAATCGCCGATATGGCGATGCCGCTCTTCCCTGAAGCAGTACGTGGCTCACTGAAAGCCCCGCTGATTGAACTGATGACTACCGTGCAGAAAGCCCGCCAGTCGTCCCAGTGTAAAGCGCTCTCCGCAGGTGAAGCACAGAAAGATGCCAACGGCGTCCTGACGACAGAAGTGGCCTTCTCCTGTACGCTGGTGAAAACCAACGAAACATGGGCTAACGGCATCCATCGTATTGCCAAAAGCAACTGCAGTGCCGCTGAGTGCACCAGCGAACTGAAGAAACTGCAGGCAACCTATACCGTACCGGCCAGCTTTGAGTACAAAGGCACTTTCGCCATCAGCATGGTACCGCAGGACAAAGACACCGCATGGCGCAACGATTTCGCCCGCGAAACCTTTGATGAGATGTTCAGCGATCTTTGATTCGCGCAACACTCCGCGATCAAAAAAGGGGCCAGCAGATGCTGACCCCTTATTTACAACAAGCTTTTGGATGTCGCTAAAGCGATACCTTAGTTCAGACGCTCTTTGATACGCGCAGACTTACCGGTACGCTCACGCAGGTAGTACAGTTTAGCTTTACGAACGGCACCACGACGTTTAACAGCAATGCTGTCAACAACCGGAGAGTGAGTCTGGAAGACACGCTCAACGCCTTCGCCGTTGGAAATTTTGCGAACAGTGAATGCAGAGTGCAGACCGCGGTTACGAATAGCGATAACCACGCCCTCGAATGCCTGCAGACGTTTTTTGGAACCTTCAACAACCCATACTTTCACTTCCACGGTATCACCCGGACGGAAGGAAGGTACGTCCTGCTTCATCTGCTCTTGTTCAATTTGCTTAATAATGTTGCTCATAATTTAATCTCTTATCCTGGGTAAACTGATATTCGGGAGCGGATTACGCTTGCCCATCATGTTTATGTTGCTGTTGCGCGTGCTCTTTTTTGAACTCGGCCAGCAACCGTACTTGCTCTTCAGTCAGAGCCAGGTTTTCCAGAAGTTCAGGTCTTCTAAGCCAGGTTCGGCCCAGCGACTGCTTCAAACGCCAGCGACGTATTCCGGCATGGTTCCCCGACAGTAAAACTGACGGTACTTCCATCCCTTCTAACACTTCAGGACGCGTATAGTGTGGACAGTCCAGCAACCCTTCAGCAAAGGAATCTTCCGTTGCCGATGCTTCATGTCCCAGTACGCCCGGAATAAACCGGGAAACTGAGTCAATCAGCGTCATTGCTGGTAACTCACCACCGCTGAGAACGTAATCGCCGATTGACCATTCTTCATCAATTTCGGTTTGAATCACGCGCTCATCGATACCTTCGTAGCGACCGCACACCAGAATCAGTTTCTGATTCGTTGCCAGTTCGCTGACGCCCGCTTGATCAAGCTTGCGTCCCTGAGGTGACAGATAAATCACCTTTGCGCCTTCACCAGCCGCGGCTTTTGCTGCATGAATAGCATCCCGCAAGGGTTGCACCATCATTAGCATCCCCGGTCCGCCGCCGTAAGGACGTTCGTCCACGGTACGGTGCCGGTCATGAGCGAAGTCGCGAGGACTCCAGCTCTCGATGCTCAGCAGGCCACTTTTTACTGCCCGGCCAGTTACCCCGTAATCGGTAATCGCGCGGAACATTTCTGGAAACAGGCTTATTATGCCAATCCACATAACGCCGTCTTATTACCGTTTATCCGGTGGTTTAAAAACCAGGATCCCACTCTACCTCGATTGAACGAGTCGCGAGATCGACTTTCTTGATAACCTGCCCATCGAGGAACGGAACCAGCCGCTCCTTGATACCGAACGCATCTTTCAGGTTTGCCTTAATGACGAGAACGTCATTCGACCCGGTTTCCATCATATCGATGACTTTACCAAGGCCATAACCTTCGGAAGTGACCACCTGGCAACCAATAAGGTCTTTCCAGTAGTAGTCGCCCTCTCCCAGCTGCGGCAGCTGCGAAGAATCCACGACAATTTCGCAATTAGTCAGGATATTCGCGGCATCACGATCTTCAATGCCTTTCAGCTTGATGATGATGTCCTGATTGTGGTGGCGCCAGCTTTCCAGCTCAATCGCCTGCCACTGACCCGCCTTCTGGATAAACCAGGGCTGATAGTCAAAGATACTGTCGGCATGCTCGGTGGAAGAAAACACTCTGAGCCAACCACGAATCCCGTAGGAAGAACCAATTTTGCCGAGAACAATCGGCTCAACAGGAACTTGTGCGGCGAGTTGCTTGCTCATCATGACCACCGTGACAGATTAAGCTGCTTTTTTTGCTTCTTTGATCAGCGCGGAAACGCGATCGGAGATAGTTGCGCCCTGGCCAACCCAGTGTGCAATACGGTCCAGATCCAGGCGGGTGCCTTCTTCCTGACCGCTCGCGATCGGGTTGAAGAAACCAACGCGCTCGATGAAGCGGCCGTTACGTGCATTGCGGCTGTCAGTTACGACTACCTGGTAGAACGGACGCTTTTTAGCGCCGTGACGAGCTAAACGAATAGTTACCATAACATCCTCTTGTGTGAATAAAACACCGGGCCCCATCGAGGAACGGAGCCTGGTGTCATATTAAAAGCCCGAAAATTTTACTGATTTCTGGGGAAATTGCAATCAACAGTTAATAACTCTGATGCAAAAGGCCGTCGGCGGTGCAGCCAGTTTGGTGCCGGCGTGCGCGCAGCCACCGGAGCGTACACGTAGTACGTGAGGATGGCGAGCACACCCCGGTGCCAAAATGGCAAACAAGCCAGGCCGTTATTAGCGTCCAGGGAAGCCGGGGGGCATCATACCCTTCATGCCACGCATCATTTTCGCCATCCCGCCCTTCTTCATTTTCTTCATCATGCGCTGCATGTCGTCGAACTGTTTCAGGAGACGGTTAACGTCCTGCACCTGCATGCCACAGCCTGCGGCAATACGGCGCTTGCGGGAGCCTTTGATGATTTCAGGCTTCGCGCGCTCTTTCAGCGTCATCGAGTTGATGATCGCTTCCATCCGCACCAGCACCTTGTCATCCATCTGGGATTTGACGTTATCGGGGATCTGGCCCATGCCCGGCAGCTTGCCCATCAGGCTTGCCATGCCGCCCATGTTTTTCATCTGGCGCAGCTGCTCAAGGAAGTCGGTCAGGTCGAAGCCGTCGCCTTTCTTCAGCTTGGAGGCGAGTTTTTCAGCCTGGGCGCGGTCAACCTTGCTTTCGATATCTTCGATCAGCGACAGCACGTCGCCCATACCGAGGATACGGGAGGCGATACGATCCGGGTGGAACGGCTCCAGCGCTTCGGTTTTCTCACCGACGCCGAGGAACTTGATCGGCTTGCCGGTAATATGACGAATAGAGAGGGCCGCACCGCCGCGGGCGTCACCGTCGACTTTAGTCAGCACCACGCCGGTTAATGGCAGGGCTTCGTTAAAGGCTTTCGCGGTGTTGGCGGCATCCTGACCGGTCATGGCATCGACAACAAACAGGGTTTCCACCGGATTGATGGAGGCATGCACCTGTTTGATTTCATCCATCATCGCTTCGTCAACGTGCAGACGACCGGCGGTATCCACCAGCAGCACGTCGTAGAATTTCAGCTTCGCTTCTTTGAGCGCAGCGTTAACGATATCGACCGGCTTCTGAGCCACGTCTGACGGGAAGAAATCGACGCCGACCTGCTCGGCCAGGGTCTCCAGCTGTTTGATCGCCGCCGGGCGATAGACGTCCGCGGAAACCACCAGCACTTTCTTCTTGTGCTTCTCATGCAGGAACTTACCGAGCTTACCGACGCTGGTCGTTTTACCGGCACCCTGCAGGCCCGCCATCAGCACCACGGCCGGCGGCTGTGCTGCCAGATTCAGCGTCTGGTTCTCTTCGCCCATCGCCGCAACCAGCTCGCCGCGCACGATTTTGACGAACTCCTGACCCGGGGTCAGGCTCTTATTAACGTCATGGCCAACCGCTTTCTCTTTGACGCGGTTGATAAAATCACGCACTACCGGCAGCGCAACGTCCGCTTCCAGCAGCGCCATGCGCACTTCGCGCAGGGTGTCTTTAATATTGTCTTCGGTCAGACGTCCACGGCCGCTGATGTTGCGCAGCGTCTTCGATAAACGGTCGGTTAAATTATCAAACATTGTCTCTCGCCTGAGGTGGAAACGGTCGGCCGCCGCAGCGACACAAAGCCAGAAATTTGGGGGAGTATAACACGACCGACAACGAGTTGTGATGCAACGGTTGGAGCCAGCGCACGCTAACGCTATACTGCTTCTCTTTACGTCTTGCCAACTGTCGACACCTATATGCCTGTTTTCGCACTACTCGCGCTTGTCGCCTACTCCGTCAGCCTCGCGCTGATCGTTCCCGGTCTGCTGCAAAAAAACAGCGGCTGGCGGCGTATGGCCATTGTCTCTGCGGTGATTGCGCTGGTATGCCACGCTTTTGCTCTGGAAGCGCGGATATTTCCGGGTGAAGGAAGCGGACAAAATCTCAGCCTGCTGAACGTCGGCTCGCTGGTCAGCCTGATGATCTGCTCGGTGATGACCTTCGTCGCCTCGCACAACCGTGGCTGGCTGCTGCTGCCCATCATCTATACCTTTGCGCTGATCAACCTCGCCTTCGCCACCTTTGTCCCCAATGAGTACATCACTCACCTGGAGACAACGCCCGGCATGATGGTGCATATCGGGCTGTCGCTGTTCTCCTACGCGACGCTGATCATCGCCGCGCTTTATGCGCTACAGTTAGCGTGGATAGACTATCAGCTGAAAAACAAACGGCTGGTATTCAGCGAGATGCCGCCGCTGATGAGCATCGAACGTAAGATGTTCCATATCACCCAGGTCGGTGTGGTGCTGTTGACCCTGACCCTGGCGACCGGGCTGTTCTATATGCAGAACCTGTTCAGCGCGGAGAACATCGACAAGGCGGTCCTCTCTATTATTGCGTGGTTTGTTTATATCGTGCTGCTGTGGGGTCACTACCACGAAGGCTGGCGCGGCCGCCGGGTGGTCTGGTTTAACGTCGCCGGTGCCGGTCTGCTGACTCTCGCCTATTTCGGCAGCCGCGTTCTGCAGCAGTTCGCATCGAGCTGATGTAAGGAGTTCCCCCTGGAACATATCTCCACCACCTCACTGATCGTCACGCTTCTGGTGATGGTGGTGATCTCCGCCTGGTTTGCCGGTTCCGAAACCAGCATGATGACGCTGAACCGCTACCGTTTACGGCATCGGGCGAAACAGGGTAACCGCCAGGCGAAGCGCGTAGAGAAGCTGCTGCGCAAGCCTGACCGCCTGATAAGCCTGGTCCTGATCGGCAATAACCTCGTCAATATTCTGGCCTCGGCGCTCGGCACCATCGTCGGGATGCGCCTGTTCGGCAATGCCGGTGTCGCCATCGCAACCGGCACCCTGACCTTTGTGATCCTTGTCTTTGCCGAAGTGCTGCCGAAAACTATCGCCGCGCTCTACCCGGAAAAAATTGCCTATCCCAGCAGCCTCCTGCTGGCACCGCTGCAGATCGTGATGCTACCGCTGGTCTGGCTGCTGAATACCATCGCGAAGCTGCTGATGCGGATGATGGGCATGAAGGTCAATACGGTGATCAGCAGCGCGCTCAATAAAGACGAGCTGCGCACCCTGGTCAATGAATCCCGCACCCAAATCTCCCGCCGCAACCAGGATATGCTTCTGTCAGTGCTCGATCTGGAAAAAGTCAGCGTGGACGACATTATGGTGCCGCGCAGCGATATCGTCGGGATCGACATCAACGACGACTGGAAAGCCATTGTTCGTCAGCTTACCCACTCCCCGCACGGTCGTATCGTGCTGTACCGCGATTCGCTGGACGACGCCATCGGTATGCTGCGGGTGCGCGAAGCCTGGCGGCTGATGAATGAGAAAAAAGAGTTCACCAAAGAGGTGATGCTGCGCGCTGCGGATGAAATCTACGTGATCCCGGAAGGCACACCGCTCAGCATCCAGCTGGTGAAATTCCAGCGGAATAAGAAGAAAGTCGGCCTGGTGGTGGATGAATACGGCGATATCAAAGGGCTGGTGACGGTCGAAGATATTCTTGAAGAGATTGTGGGCGACTTCACCACCTCCATGTCGCCAGGGCTTGCCGAGGAGGCGACGCCCCAGGATGACGGATCGGTGCTCATCGACGGAAGCGCCAGCGTACGCGAGCTGAATAAAGCCTTTAACTGGCATCTGCCGGAGGAAGAAGCGCGCACCGTCAACGGTATGCTGCTTGAAGTGCTGGAGGAGATCCCGACGCCGGGAACACAAGTGCGTATTGCGCAGTACGATATCGAGATACTCGACGTACAGGACAATATGATTAAGCGGGTAAACGTTATGCCCGTCACGGCGATTCGCGACAGCGCGGCAGGCTAAAGCAGACCTTCTCCCCTGGCGGGAAGAAGGTCTGAATACGACACGAGTCTATCAGGCTTTCGCTTTCGCCACGCTGACCATCGCGGCGCGAATGGTGCGGCCGTTCAGGGTGTAGCCTTTCTGCATCACCATCAGAACGTTACCCGCGGCAACCTCATCGGATTCAACCATCGCAATCGCCTGATGCACGTTCGGATCGAGCGGCACGTTGATATCACCGACAACCTCAACGCCAAACTTACGCACCACATCCAGCATCGATTTCAGGGTCAGTTCGATCCCTTCAATCATCGGCAGCAGATCCTGGTTGGCTTTATCAGCCACTTCCAGCGCGCGATCCAGGCTGTCGATCACCGGCAGCAGTTCGTTGACGAATTTTTCCAGCGCGAACTTATGCGCTTTCTCAACGTCCTGCTCGGTACGGCGGCGCAGGTTTTCCATTTCGGCTTTGATACGCAGCACGCCATCACGCTCGCGATTTTGCGCGTCAACCAGCTGAGCTTCGAGGTTCGCAATTTTTTCATCGCGCGGATCCACCTGCTCAGCGGAGTTGTCGGTACCAGCAACCTCAACCTCTTCCTGCTGTTCCATGATAATTTCTTCCGGGGCTTGCCCCTCAGGCGTTTTCTGTTCTTTACTACTCATGAATTTCTCCGCGTTTTTTCACAATCATTTCGCTAACCTGGCTTATTATGGGGATCCGTTTCCGGGTTTCAAGGGAACAAGGCGTTTTGTCATCATTCATTCGGCATAAAGGACATCCTGAAAATGAATAATCATTTCAAGTGTATTGGCATCGTCGGCCATCCGCGTCATCCTACCGCGTTGACTACACATGAAATGCTCTATCGCTGGCTGAGTGAAAAGGGCTATGACGTGATGGTCGAACAGCAAATTGCCAAAGAGCTGAAGCTCACGGCCGTGCGTACCGGCACGCTGGCGGAGATTGGCCAGCAGGCGGATCTGGCGGTTGTCGTGGGTGGCGATGGCAATATGCTGGGCGCGGCGCGGACGCTGGCACGCTATGACATCAAGGTCATCGGGATTAACCGTGGCAACCTCGGCTTTCTGACGGACCTCGACCCTGATAACGCGCAGCAGCAACTGGCCGACGTGCTTGAAGGCCACTACATTGCCGAGCAGCGTTTCCTGCTGGAGGCCCAGGTGTGCCAGCAAAACCAGCAGAAGCGCCTGAGCACCGCCATCAATGAAGTCGTGCTGCATCCCGGTAAAGTGGCGCATATGATTGAGTTTGAGGTCTATATTGATGAAGTTTTTGCGTTTTCCCAGCGCTCAGACGGCCTGATTATCTCCACGCCAACCGGCTCGACCGCTTACTCCCTCTCGGCGGGGGGACCGATACTGACGCCCCAGCTGGATGCCATTACCCTGGTGCCGATGTTCCCGCACACCCTGTCGGCGCGCCCGCTGGTCATTAACAGCTCCAGCACTATCCGACTGCGCTTTTCCCATCGCCGCAGCGACCTGGAGATCAGCTGCGACAGCCAGATCGCCCTGCCTATCCAGGAAGGTGAAGATGTTCTGATCCGCCGCTGCGACTATCACCTGAATCTGATTCACCCGAAAGACTATAACTATTTCAATACGTTAAGCACAAAACTCGGCTGGTCGAAAAAATTGTTCTGATTTTGTGCAAAGCCGCTTTACTGGATAAAAAACCCGTTTATACTGTACACAAACACAGTAATGTTTTTTCATACAGGAAAAGCGGCTATGCTGGCACAACTGACCATCAGCAATTTCGCGATTGTTCGCGAGCTTGAGATCGACTTTCACAGCGGAATGACGGCTATCACCGGTGAAACCGGGGCCGGTAAATCGATTGCCATTGATGCCCTCGGTCTGTGCCTGGGCGGCCGTGCCGAATCAAATATCGTCCGCGCCGGCGCCACCCGCGCCGATCTCTGCGCCCGCTTCTCCCTGAAAGATACCCCCGCCGCATTGCGCTGGCTGGAAGAGAACCAGCTCGAAGACGGGCGTGAGTGTTTACTTCGCCGCGTCATCAGCAGCGACGGGCGTTCCCGTGGTTTTATTAACGGTACCGCCGTTCCGCTTTCTCAGCTTCGCGAGCTGGGCCAGCTGCTTATCCAAATCCACGGCCAGCACGCGCACCAGCTGCTGGTAAAACCGGAATATCAAAAATCCCTGCTCGACGGCTATACGGGCGAATATGCCCTCACCCACCAGATGGCAGAGCATTACCGCCTGTGGCACCAGAGCTGTCGCGAGCTGGCCCAGCACCAGCAGCAGAGCCAGGATCGCGCTGCGCGGGCAGAACTGCTGCAGTATCAGCTCAAAGAGCTGAATGAATTTAATCCGCAGGCCGGTGAATACGAGCAGATCGACGAAGAGTACAAGCGCCTGGCGAACAGCGGCCAGCTGCTGACGACCAGCCAGCACGCGCTGGCGATCCTCGCCGACGGCGAAGAGGCCAATCTGCAAAGCCAGCTGTACGCGGTAAAGCAGCTGGTCACGGAGCTGGCCGGTATGGACAGCAAACTCTCCGGCCTGCTGGATATGCTGGAAGATGCCGGTATTCAGCTGACGGAAGCCAGCGATGAACTGCGCCACTACTGCGATCGCCTCGATATGGACCCGAATCGCCTCTTCGAACTGGAACAGCGCATCTCCCGACAGATCTCGCTGGCGCGTAAGCACCACGTCAGCCCGGAGGCGCTCCCGCAGTTCCATCAGTCCCTGCTTGATGAGCAGCAGCAGCTCGACGATCAGGCTGACTCACTGGAAACCCTTAATTTCGCGGTAGCGCAGCATCACCGTCAGGCGATGGACACCGCCCGTCAACTGCACGAACGTCGCGTTGCCTCGGCCCAGGAGCTGGGCGGGCTGATCACCGAGAGTATGCACTCACTTTCGTTGCCGCACGGCCTGTTTACCATCGACGTTAACTTCGAAGAACGCCACCTGACGGCTGAAGGGGCTGACCGCGTGGAGTTCCGCGTGACCACCAACCCGGGTCAACCTCTGCAGCCGATCGCCAAAGTTGCCTCCGGTGGGGAGCTGTCGCGTATCGCCCTGGCCATGCAGGTGATCACCGCTCGTAAAATGGAAACCCCGGCGCTGATCTTCGACGAAGTGGATACCGGCATCAGCGGCCCGACGGCCGCCGTGGTGGGCAAACTGCTTCGCCAGCTCGGTGAGTCCACCCAGGTGATGTGCGTCACCCACCTGCCGCAGGTCGCTGGCTGTGGTCATCATCACTTCTTTGTCAGTAAAGAGACCGACGGTGCAATGACCGAAACCCGTATGCAGGCGCTGGATAAACGTGCGCGTCTGCAGGAGCTGGCGCGCCTGCTTGGCGGAAGTGAAGTCACGCGCAACACGCTGGCGAACGCCAAAGAATTGCTGGCTGCCTAAACTTTTTTGCGCTCCCGGAGTCTGAGTTCTCGATAAAAACGCCTCATGACCTGTCGGCAGAGGTTTTAAACTGACGAAAGGTCTATTATCATCGGCATAATACAGATGAGCCGCGTACAGCTCGGGCCCGAAAAGGAATCAAATCACTATGCGTTGTAAAATGCTGACTGCTGCCGCAGCGGTCCTTCTGATGTTGACCGCAGGCTGTTCCACTCTGGAGCGAGTGGTTTACCGCCCTGATATCAACCAGGGAAATTACCTGGTCCCTAACGATGTAGCAAAAATTCGTGTCGGCATGACGCAGCAGCAGGTCGCCTACGCGCTGGGCACCCCGATGATGTCCGATCCGTTCGGCTCCAATACCTGGTTCTACGTGTTCCGTCAGCAGCCAGGTCATGAAAGCATTACCCAGCAAACGCTGACCCTGACCTTTGACAGCAGCGGCGTGTTGACCAATATTGATAACAAACCTGCGCTGAACAAAGCGTAAGGGAATCAAAGCAAAAGGTGCCTCCGGCACCTTTTTTGTTTCAGGGAGGAAGCATGGCCGTTCCACAGAGCAAAGAACAACTGCTGGCCGCAATGGACAAAACCTGGCTGGCGCTGGCTAAAAAACTGGCGCGCGTCCCGGAAAGCTACGCCTTCAAACCGCGTATGGAAGGCCACAGCAGCGGCACGCAGATGAGCGCTGCTAATCTGGTCAGCTATCTGATCGGCTGGGGTGAACAGGTCTTGCTGTGGCATAAGCAGGAAGCGGCCGGGGAAGAGATTGATTTTCCGGCGCGCGGCTTTAAATGGAATGAACTTGGCAAACTGGCCCAAAAATTTTATGCCGACTATGCCGATATCGACAGCTGGCCGGCGCTTTGCACCCGACTTGAGCACGGTCACCGGCAGCTGATTACGCTTATCGAGAGCTACAGCGATGACGCGCTGTATCATCAGCCCTGGTACGGAAAGTGGACGCGAGGGCGAATGATTCAGTTCAACTGCGTATCACCCTACGCTAACGCCAGTACCCGTCTGAATGCCCTGCTAAAAACGCTGCCCGCAGAGGCCTGAAGCCACATCCACAAACGCAATTATTTTTCGCTGCTCTTCTCAGCCCGCATACGGCGCAGCTCTTTTGGATCGGCCGTCAGCGGACGGTAGATTTCCACGCGATCGCCGTCCTGCACCGTATCCTGCAGTTTGGCAGGGCGGCTAAAAATACCGACTTTATTACGCGCCAGATCGATATCCGTGCGCAGGCTCAGCAGGCCGGAAGCCTGAATGGCCTGCTCAACCGTCGCCCCGTCTTCCAGCGTAACCCGCTGCAGATACTGCTTTTCCGGCAGCGCGTAGGCCACTTCCACCACAATCTTAGCCGACACGGTAAACCTCTTTGGCGCGCACGGTGAATGCCTGCACCATATTGGATGCCAGCTCTTTGAAAATACGTCCAAAAGCCAGTTCGATCAGCTTATTGGTAAACTCAAAGTCGAGCTGAAACTCAATCCGGCAGGCTTCGGGGCTAAGCGGAGTGAACTTCCAGCAGCCAATCAGGGATTTAAACGGGCCATCGACCAGATGCATCAGGATGCTCTGGTTGCTGGTTAGCGTATTGCGGGTGGTGAATGTTTTGCTGATCCCGGCTTTGGAGACATCAACGGCCGCCGTCATCTGGGTCGGGCTGGACTCCAGCACGCGGCTTCCCGTACAGCCCGGGATAAAGTCCGGATAGGACTGCACGTCATTCACTAACTGATACATCTGTTCCACGCTGTAAGGCACCAGCGCGTTACGGCTAATCTGCGGCATAGCGGTTTCCAAGGTCACACAACCGGCGAATAATACCATTTATCGCCTGTTAAAAAAAACGCTAAGCCTTATCTCGTGCTATGATAAGCGCCTTAAACCTCACAGGATGGAATGAGGTCTTTTCAGTCACTGATTACCGCAAGATGTCACGACACCTATGACCAAGAAAAAAGCACATAAACCAGGCTCTGCCACCATCGCGCAAAATAAGCGCGCCCGTCATGAATACTTCATCGAAGATGAATTTGAAGCGGGTCTGGCCCTTCAGGGCTGGGAAGTTAAATCGCTGCGTGCCGGGAAGGCCAACATTAGCGACAGCTACGTCATTCTGAAAGAGGGCGAAGCTTTCCTGTTCGGTTCAAGCTTCACGCCGCTGAATGTCGCCTCCACCCACGTGGTCTGCGACCCAACCCGTACCCGTAAGCTGCTGCTTAACAAGCGCGAGCTGGAAAACCTCTACGGGCGAATCAACCGCGAAGGCTATACCGTCGTGGCGCTGTCTATGTACTGGAAGAACGCCTGGTGTAAAGTCAAAATCGGCGTGGCGAAGGGTAAGAAACAGCACGACAAGCGTACCGATCTGAAAGATCGCGAGTGGCAGGTGGATAAAGCCCGCATCATGAAGCACGCAGGCCGTTAATCCTCGTTGCATCCCCCTCTCCCGTGGGAGAGGGTCTTCGCTCCACCCTAGCGCTCACGCAGCGCTTCGTTCACCTTATTCAGCGGTTTAATCAGATAATCGAGCACCGATTTCTGCCCGGTTTTGATCTCCACGCTGGCCACCATACCTGGCAGGATCGGGAAACTCTGCCCCGCTTTATTGTGCAGTTCGGCGCTGCCGGTCCGCACGTAGACGCGGTAGTAGAACTGATCCCGTCGGACTTCATCCTGTAACGTATCCGGGGAAACCACTTCGACCGTACCGTCGAGATCGCCATAGATTGAGGTGTCGTAGGCGGTGACCTTCACCGTGGCAGCAAGACCGGGACGAATATAGGCGATATCACGCGGGTTAATCCGCGTTTCAACCAGCAGCTGATCCTCCAGCGGAACGATCTCCATCAGCTTGCCGCCGGGCTGCAGCACGCCGCCGACGGTAGTGATCTGGATATCTTTCACCACCCCACGCACCGGGGAGAAGAGCGTGGCGCGATCCAGCTGATCCGCTTTCCCGGCCATCAGCTGCAGCTGGGCATCCAGATCGGCATTGGTTTTGACCTGCTCTTCCCTGGCCCGCACCGCAAACTGATTGCGCGCCTCATCAATTTTCCCCTGTAGCTCCGTCGCCTGACGCTGAAGACGAATCACCTCTACCTGACTTGCCGCCCCTTTCTGCACCAGCGGCTGGGTCATCCGCAGTTCGGACATCACCAGCTGATAGTTTTTCTGCAGGTTAGCGACCGTTTCATTCAGGTTACGACGACGAGACTCATACAGCTGCTGCTCGCGGGCGACCAGGTCCGGCTCGCGCAGGGATTCAGCGCTGAATTTCAGCGGCGCACCGGTCAACTCAGATCGCAGACGCTCGCTGGAGGCGCGTAGCGCTCTGGCCCGGGCAGCCGCCTCGCCGTAATTGGACTGAAAGCGCGTCGGGTCGAGCCGGGCCAGCACCTGTCCCTGCTCGACAATATCCCCTTCACGCACCGCCAGCGATTTAATGATCCCGCCGTCCAGGCTCTCAATGACCTGCGCATGGGTGGAAGGCGTAATTTTGCCGGTACCCACGGTGACTTCATCCAGTATGGCCCACCACGCCCAGGCGATAAACACCACCAGCCCAAGCAGCGACAGCCAGATAACCGAAGAGTAAAACCGGCCCTGACGCGCCAGTTCATCCTGCATCCCCAGTTGGCTCATAGGTTATCCTCAGGCGATTGACGCCACGTTACTGTTATTTTGCGCCTGCTTAAGCAGCGAATCTCGCGGACCGTCGGCAATCACTTTGCCGTTCTCCATGACCACGATCCTGTCCACCAGGTTGAGCAGCGCCGGGCGGTGGGTGACCAGAATCAGCGTGCGCCCGGTCAGCCACTGCTGTAGCTGGCGAATAACCCAGGCTTCAAGCTGTTCATCCATCGAGGCGGTAGGCTCATCCAGCAGGACAATCTGCGGATTACGTACAATCAACCGGCTGAGCAGCACCATCTGCCGTTGACCGCCGGAAAGCCCGCGTCCGCCCTCGTTGATCAATCTGTCGAGGCTGGCGGCGTCCTGCTGCACCATGGTGATCGCCCCGCTGATACGCAGGGCCTGGATCAGCTCCGCCTCGGTAGCGTGAGGATGACCCAGCATCAGGTTTTGCCGCAGGGTACCGAAGAAGAGGCGTGAATCCTGGGAGAGGTAGCCCACCTGGCGGCGAACATCGTCGGGATCGATATGCGCTATATCGACACCGTCGATGATGGTTTTGCCTTTGCTGGCCAGCGCCTGTCCCGAGAGCAGTTTCAGCAGGGTCGATTTACCGGCACCGGTTTTGCCGAGGATCGCCACCCGCTCGCCGGGTTTGATCTCCAGCTCGCCGATTTGTACCGCCTGGTCGCCCTTCTCTTCGTCATAGCTGTACTGCAGACCCTGCAGCTGATAGTGGCCCGCCAGCACCGGGCAGTGGGCCATTTTTTTGTCGGCTTCTTTATCGAGCGGTTTTTTCAGCAGCTCGTTCAGCCCGGTCATGGCCGATTTCGCATGCTGCCAGCGTGAAAAGACCATCGTTAGCTGCATCAGCGGCGCAATGGTACGGGAGGAGAGCAGGCTACAGGCCACCAGGGTCCCGGTTGTGATCCCGCCGTCGAGCACCAGGTAACAGCCAAACACCAGCATACCGGCATAGGTAATCTGCTGAACCGTCGAAGCCCAGCCGCTAAGCCGTGCGCCCCATACGCGCTGTTTCATGCTGATCCCGGCCCCGACCGAGTGGGTATGTTCCCACTGGCGCTGGAAGTAGGGTTCCGCCTGCAGGGCTTTGATATCCTCGATCCCTTCGATCGACTCCACCAGCACCGCGTTACGGATCGCGCTCTCGCGCATCCCCTCTTTTGCCAGCTTCGCCATCGGCCACTGCACCAGCAGGCCGGGGATCACAATCAGCGGGATGGCAATCAGCGGGATAATCACCAGCGGACCGCCCACCAGCGCCATAATCCCAAGGAACAGAAAAACAAAGGGCATATCCATCGCCGCGCCGACGGTGGTTGACGTCAGGAGCTCGCGCACCTGGTCGATTTCACGCAGCTGGGAGATGAACGAACCGGTGGATTTGGGGCGGGCATCGTTTTTTATCGCCATCGCCCTGGCAAAGAAGAGCGAAGAGACTTTAAGGTCGATATGTTTCCCCATAATGTCGGAAACATGGGTACGCGCAAGGCGGATAAAGTACTCCAGCCCCGCCGCCATCAGCACGCCGAAGAACAGCACCCACAGGGTCGGGATCGACTGGGCCGGGATCACCCGGTCATACACCTGCATCGAAAAGAGGATCCCCCCGAGCGCCAGGACGTTGCCGACAATGGAGGCCAGGGCAATCTCGCTTAGCTTGCGCCCGGTATGGCGGAAATGCTTCCAGAACCAGTGGGCTTCCCAGGGGCGGGTAAACTCATCGATGCGCGAGTCGCGGCCGCGTGCAGCGATCCCCAGCAGCACAACTTCGGGTTTCACCCGGGTCAACAGGCTTTCCAGCGGTTCTTCACGGACCAGATCGCCGCCGTCGCTTAGCCAGTAGCTGACCAGGCCGTCGGCATCGATGGCCTCCAGCAGCATCAGCTCGCCGGACTCCAGCTGGACGATCACCGGCAGGGTCTGGGCATTCCAGCGCATATTTTTCAGCTCGGCGCTGCGGACCTGCAGACCCATTAATCCACTCAGCCGCTCCAGGCGTGCGTTAAGGGGCAGAGATTCAAACCAGCGCATTTGCTGACGCACCGCGGGTGCATCGGCTGGCAGGCCAAACCGCCCCGCCGCCCGGACCATTACACTGATCCAACTTTCGGTATCGGGCTGTTGCATCTACATCTCCTGTACCCTGTGCGTTTAAAGAGAAGGCAGCGTGTCGCCCACGGTACGGCTACGCTCAATACCTAACATGTCGAGCAAGTTGTCCGCCGCCGCCGCATAGCGCACGGCCGCATCCCAGCCGTCATAGCGTGCGGCGATAGCCGCGGTATCGGCCTGGAAAACATCCTGTTCAATACTGAGCAAATCGTTGAGGCTGCGTTTGCTGAGGCGATACTCGTCCTGATAGACGCCGCGCGCCCGTTCGGCGCTGGCAAACTGCATTTCACCAGCCTGCTGGCGCTGCTGGGCACCGGTCAGGTCCGCCCAGGCGGTCGCGGCCTTCTGGTTGATACTGAGCTTGCTGGCCTCAACCTCAGCCCGGGCGTTGGCCCGATCGCCCTCCGCCGCGTCAACTCTGGCACTGACGGCACCGCCCTGGTACAGCGGCGCATCAACCACCAGCTGAACCTGGTCATCCCAGTAATTGCTGTTGCTGTTTTGATAGCGGGTTCGCCCTGCCTGTACCGATAGCGTAGGCCAGTGCTGAGCCTGGGCCTGGCGAACGCGCTCATCCGCAGCAAGTTGCTTCGCCCTTGCGCTACGAACGGCATAGCTCTGCTCATAGGGCAGGGTTTTCAGGGTGATCTTTTGTTTTAACAGGTCGACCGGTAGGTCGGGTAAGGTGTCGGAGGTGACCCCGGTCAGTACGCTCAGCGCGGCCTGAGCGGAGATTTTTTGCGCATGATACTGAGCCATGGTCGCATTCAGCCCGGCGATACGGGTTTGCGCCTGCAGGACGTCAGACTGCGAACTCAGTCCGGCTTCCGCACGCAGGTTAGCCATATCCAGTACCCGGTTCAGCGAGTCGATATTGGCCTTCGCCGACTGTTCCAGTGCCTGATAACGCTTCACCTGCAAATAGGTTTGCAGCGTCTCCATGCCGACCTGATTCAGGGCGTCATAGAGCTGATAGCGGTAAGCATCCGAGAGTTTGTGTTGCTCATCAATGCTGCCGCTGGTTTTGCCAAAATCCCACAGCAGCTGCCGCAGGTTAAGCCCGGCGGAGGCGTTATTGTTCAGCGATCCCGACGAGTCGGTCCGGTGCGAACGCCCGGTGTTCCCCTGCAGGGAAATCTGCGGAAACCAGCCGCTTTCCGCTTCGCTAAGATTGGCCTGGCCAACGCGAATTTGCGCCGCGGCCATGGCGATATTCGGGTTGCGCCCGAAGGCGCGCAAAATAGCTTCTTTTATGGTGAGCTGCGCCTGGTAAGCGTCTCCCGGTGCCGCCTGCCAGTTGTACTCTTCTGCACTGTGTGCGCTACCCGCGGATACCATCAACAGCGTCGCCAGCATTGTGCAACGCAGTATCGTTTTACTCATTCATTCCACCTTAGGTTACCCCGGTGATATTTTTACACCCTGACCCGCCTCATCCCTGAGGCGACAACCGGTTTACACCATATTGACATGCAGCCCGTGCTGGATGAGAACATCGCCTAACGTATTGTTTTGTGAACTGTTGTGGTAAACATCGAACTGAAGCCCATCGATATCACGCTGTCCGCTGACGCTCCAGATATCCCCCTGCCCTTGTACCAGATTCACCCGATCGCCGGCCCCGCCTTTAATCAGCAGGTCGTCTTCTGGTTTATCGGTAATGCGTAAAGCCTGTTGCAGGTCAAGGGTAATGCTGTTGGTTCCGGACGAACCTAAATCGACAATTTCGATATTCTCGATTTTTTCGCCAAGCGCCGTCAGGTCGAGCAGGATATTTTGCCCGTCAAGGATCAGCGTATCGGTCCCGGCACCACCGTCGATATGGGTTAACCCCAGAGACGAGAGATGGATGGTGTCGTTACCGGCGCTGCCCTCAACGGAATCCCCGCTGTGCTGAGTACCGTCGGCCAGCGTGATGGTGACGCCTCCAATAGTGTAGGCACCACTGGCGACATTTTCTTCCGTAGTTTGTTGATTTTCTGCACTCTGTGCCTCAACCGTGCTGGCGGAGAGGGCGCTGACCTTCGCCGCCGTCGCGGTGGACAGCGAGCTGTGATCGTCAGAGGACTCGCTGGCCGCCAGAACCGACAGGGTGTCGGCTTCGAGCGCCATCAGCGTGGCCGGCGGCGTGGTGGAAATAATATTGCCGTTCAGGCCGACGTTAAGGTAGGTGTGGTTCCCGGCCGCATCCACCGCATCGATATTCAGGATACTGGTAAGGCTGAGGATAACGCCAAGGTTCAGCACCGAGCCCAGAGACGCGGTCCAGTTACCGTTAGCATCCGGCGTCACCACGGCATATACCGCACTGTTTGCCAGCGAAACCCGGATCGAACCACCGGCACCCACATTGGTCGATTTACCGCTGATTGACAGCGTCAGCAGGCCCAGGATTGAGCTCAGCGCGTTAATCTGCACCGTCGGCGCCGTCTGTTTGCTGTTGACGTCCACAACGCTGCTGCTGGTGTTACCCACCTTATCGGTGACGTCGACCTTCACTTTCAGCGCACCATCGGTCAGCCCTTTCAGAATGTTAGAGTCAACGGTCGCCGTCCAGGTCCCGTTTGCGTTCACCGTGATTTTACCCGGGTCGAGGATTGTGTTGCCGACGGTGACAACCACTTTTGCCCCGTCGGCCAGGCCGGTGATTTTCCCGGTAATGGTCTGGGCGGTACTGGCTTCACTGATATTCAGCCAGCCGTCATTACCAAACAGCGAGGTCAGGGAGATAGACGGCGCGTTATGCGACAGCACCGCCAGGGCCCCGCTGCCCGTGACGGTCTTACCGGCCGGGTTAGTCAGTGAAACCCCCACCGTCAGATTGCCATCCAGCAGCTGGCTCAGATCGCCGGTCGGCACCGAAATGGACCATGTTTTATCCGCCCCAACCGTTGCGGTATAGGTGTGCGTCCCCAGCGTGACCTGTACCTGCGACCCAATCCCACTGTCATTGGTGGTCCCGGAGATCACCTGCGCTTTCAGCAGGTCTGCAATGCTCAGCCCGCCGTCGCCGAAGATGCTGTTCACCACCAGCGTCGGCAGGGTGTTAATCGCCACCGAAGGCGTCACGGCCGCCGTTGCAGAGTTACCGGCCACATCCTGCACCGACACGCTGACGTTCAGCAGGCCGTCGGCAAGTTTCTGTAGGTCAACCGTCGGCAACGCCGCTTTCCAGGTCCCATCCGCGTTAACGGTAGCGGTGTAATTAAAACCACCGAGGACGATTTTAACCTGCGCGCCCGCCGCCAGGTTGGTGACGCTCCCGCTAATAAATTGCTGACTCAGCAGGTCGTTCAGGTCCAGTCCATTACCGCCAAACAGCGGGTTAAGGGTGATGTTGGGTACGTTGGTCACAATAGAGGTGATGACCTGGGATCCCGTCGCCTGGTTACCGGCGCTGTCGGTGACCGACGCCTTCAGGGTCAGGCTACCGTCACCGAGACCTTTCAGCTCTGCGGTGGTCAGGCCCAGCGACCAGGCACCGTTGATAACGGCAACGTCATGAATCACACCGCCAAGCGTCACCCTAATGGTGCCGTTGGTCATGTTAGTGACCGTGCCGCCAATGGTCTGCCCAAGATTGGCCTCACTCAGATTCAGATAGCCGTCGTTGCCAAACAGGGAGGTGATATTGACCACCGGCAGTTTGGTCAGATTAACGATAGCGTTGTGGGTCGCATCGAGGAGCGTATTGCCGGATGGGGTGGTGACTGTCACGTTGGCAGTCAGGTTGCCATCCGTCAGGCCGAGCAGATCGGTACTTTTGGCGGTAATGCTAAATGCGCCGCCGATGACCGTACCGGTAAAGATCTTGCCGCCGACGTTCACCTGCACCAGCGAGCCGTCAACCGCATTGGCCACGCTACCGGTAATCAGTTTATCGGTCTGCGCACCTATTGCGCTCAGGGTGTTAGAACCAAACAGCGTCAGCGAGTTCAGGACTGGCGACAGCAGATCCAGCTTCAGCGAACCGCTGGCGCTGGTCGCGCTGTTACCGTACTGATCCGTTGCCGCCATGGTGACGGTCAGCGGCCCGGCGGTACCCAGCGCTTTCAGCGCGTCAGCAACGGTGGACGGCAGGCTGACAGACCATTTACCGGTACTGTCTACCGTGGCAGTAAAGGACGCCGTGCTGCCAATGGTAATCGTCACTTGCCGTCCCGCCAGCCCTGTGGTGGTCCCGCTCAGCACGCCGGAAACCAGTTCGTTCAGCGAAAGCGTGCCGTCACCAAACAGCGATCCCAGAGTAATGGTTGGCAGCGTTTTCGCCACGCCAAAGCTGATATCGGTGCTGACCAGGTTCCCGTCGAGGTCGGTAATATTCACCTTCCCGGTGATGGTCCCGTCCTGCAGCCCCTGAAGCAGAGAGGATCCCAGCGTAGCTGACCAGAGCCCCGTCACGGCATCTATCGCACCGGTAATTGTCTGTCCCCCGATAATCAGCACCACGCTGCCCACTTTGGCGGCGTTACTGACCAGGCCGCTAATGGTATGGGCAGTGGCACTTTCAACATTGTTGATCACATTATCGACATCGATAACGTTACCCACGGCCAGCGTAACGGCCTCAACCGCTTTCGGCAGGTCGCCCAGCGACAGGCGCACGTTCGCCAGCGGATCGGCGCTATTGCTCGGCACAACATTACCGTTGGCGTCGGTGACGAGCAGTGCTAATGACAGAGTCTGGGTAGACAGCCCCTGCCACAGTGACGGCGGCAGGCTAATAGAGAATTTGCCGTCGTTGCCGACCGGCACACTGATTTCGGTTCCGGCGATGGTCAGCTTAACGGTCGCCCCGCGATAATCCCCGTTCACATGGCCGGTGAGGATCTGGCTGACCTGAGACTCGGCGACATTAAGCACGCCGTCGTTGCCAAAGACGCTGTCAATGGCCACGCCCAGGCCCTGGTTCAGGGCGACGTTGAGGGTCACAGAATCCGTGCTGGTGTTACCGGCCGCATCCGTCGCGGTAATACTCACCACCTGCGCACCGTCGGTTAAGGTCAGCAAATTGGCTTTCGGGAAGGTCACGGACCATTTTCCGTCAGGGCCTACGGTGGCCGGAAGTGATAGCGGCCCGATCCTGATGATCAGACTTTCGCCCTGCTTGCCTTCCCCGGAAATCAACAGTCCGTTGGCGGTGCTGAGGGTGTTAAGCACGGCAGGGAGCAGGTCGAAATCCACATCCAGCAGCGGCGGCGTCGCATCCAGGGTGAAGCCTTCTGTTGTCTGCTGCGGATTACCGGCGCTGTCGCTAACCGAAGCCTGGAAGGTATAGTTCCCGTCGGTAAGACCCGCCAGATCGCCTTTCGGAATGGAGGCAGACCAGTTACCGCCCGCGACGGTGGAGTAGTAGACTTTCACCACCGTACCCGCCGAGTTCAGCAGTTCGATACGCACTTCACGGCCGTTCGCATCGGATGTACCGGTTAAGGTCTGATCGACAGCTTTTCCGGCACTGTTCAGATCGGCAAACGGATCAATCGCCAGGCTCGGCGCCACGGTATCCACCGTGACGTTCACCGCCGCATTGGCAGCCCCCGTCCCACTGGCGGTAATGCTGTTTGGCCCCTCGCTGAGAGCCGTTCCGGGAACGGTGACCTGCCAGCTACCGTCGCTGCCAATCGGAATATTGTTATAGGTGGTCCCGCCAATCACCAGGGTAATCACGCCGGAAACATTGCCGCTTTTACCACTGATCGTCGTGTTGCCCGAAGCCAGCGCCGCCGCATTCAGCGAGTTATTAAGGCCGATGGTGTCGATGGTGACCCACGCAGCCGGCGGGGTGATATCAATAATCAGGCCCAGATCCGTAGTGCCGGTGACGGTTGTCGGGTTACCGGCTTTATCGGTCGCCGTTAGCGTAATGGTACCGCTGGTCATTCCCACCATCTGCTCCGGCGTCACCTGCAGGCTCCAGCTATGATCGCTTTGCACCGTTGCCTGGAAGGGCTTGCCGCCGATAGTAATCGTAATCGTCTGCCCGGCTTCCAGATTTGTCGAGGTGCCACTGAGCGTCTGCACCGCCAGCGACTCGCCGTAGTCCAGGGTGCCACCGGCAAAGGCCGAAGTGACGCTGATCGTCGGCTGGATCAGGGCAATATTGACTGGCTGCGTAATCGTGGTGACGTTATTCGCCACATCGGTCACTTTCACATCGATGCTCTGCAGGCCGTTCGTCACGCCGCTCCAGTCGGCCTGATTCAGGGTCAGCGACCAGCCCGTTCCCGCCGGGTTAACCACACCAAAGAACTCCTTACCGCCGATAGTCACCGATACAACCGTGGTGCCAGGGATCGCTGTCGTCAGAGTACCGGTCAGCGTCATAGGACTTGTCACATCGCTCAGGCTGACGTAGCCGTCGCCAAACGCCGAGGCGAGGGTCACCGCCGGATTGCTCAGCGCAGCCGAGAAATCGCGCACCGATTCATTGACGTTGCCGTACTGGTCTTCGGCGGTCACCGTAATGGTATGTTCACCGTTAGTAAGGCCATTCAGCGCATTGGCCGGCAGCGGCAGTATCCAGTTGCCATTCGGCAGCACCGTCGCCTGGTAGCTGACACCGTTAACATCGATGGTCAGCTTCACGTACTGATTGCTGCCCGTGACGCCAGTCGTCCCGGTCAGGGTCAGCGGCAGGCTGGCTTCACCAACGCTTAGCAGGTTATCAGAGCCAAACAGGTCGATGATGGACGGCGAGGGCAGCGTGGTCTGAACGGTGAAGTTCACCGGCAGGGAGTTGGTGTTACCCGAAGCGTCTGTCGCGGTGATATTCAGCGTCTGGGTGCTGCCGTTAGGCAGATTTTGCAGGACGGCGCCGGGCAGATCGATCGTCCAGCTGCCATCCTGCAGCACGGTGCCGTTGTAAGTGATCCCGTTTAACACCAGCGACACTTTTTGTCCGGCACCGGCAATATTGGTGGTGCCGGAAATGGTCTGGTCGCTGGTTGATTCGACATGGTTCAGCACGCCGTCGGTAAAGGCCACTACCGGCCCCAGCACAGGCGCTGAATGCGTCGCGGCGATAAAGCTACCGCTGCCCGTTATCACGTTGGCGGCGCTGTCGGTCACGGTAATCTCAACGCTGACGTTACCGTCCGGGAAGGCTTTCATCTGGCCGGAGGTTATCGACAGGCTCCAGGTACCGTCGGCATTGATGGTGGCCGGACCGTAATCGGCCCCGTTAATACGAATGGTTACGCTCTGAATATTGGCCCTCGCCAGGCCGGTAGAACCGCCTAATGTGCCCGTTACCGCGTCGGATTCCACTATATTCAGAATACCGTCGGTAAACGGCATCGCCAGGGTCGGCTCCGGCAGCGCATCGGTCTGCACCGTAAAGCTGGTGCTGCCGGTCGAGGTGTTCCCGGCCCGGTCGCTGACCACGACGGTCATCAAATGGGAACCGTCGTTCAGCGCCAGCAACGCGGCTGGCGGCAGCGTTAACGCCCAGCTGCCGTCATTGTTGACCGGCACCGTGATCGGGTTACTCCCGTCGATACTGATGGTCACGGTCTGGCCCGGCCCGGTCACCGAGGTCGAACCGGTCAGGATCTGACCCGCGCTCGCCTCGACAAAGTTAATCTTACCGTCGCCGCCAAACAGGCCGCTCAGAGACGGAAGGGTTGGCTGGGTCAGCAGATAGTCGACGTTCGCCGTGGCCCCGGCCTGGTTGCTCCAGCCATCCTGAGCGCTGACCGTATAGACATGCGTGCCGCTGCTGTTGGCCGGAATATCACTACTGCCAAGTATAATACTCCAGTTGCCGTCGCTGCCGACGGTGCCGGTTCTCACCGTGGTGCCGTCAATGCTGAGCGTCACAATGGTGCCGACCGCCAGACCGGTACTGGTGCCGGTGACCGTGGTGCCCTGCTGAGCATCGTTAATATTGACCAGCGCGTCGCCGAAAGGCGTCCCCATGGTCAGGGTCGGTGCCGTGGTGCTGTTTACATCGACAGGAATTTTCACCTCTGTGGTGTTGCCGTCTTTATCCGTCGCGCTCAGCGTCCACTCGGCGGTGCCCTGAGTGAGGTTCTGCAGGATCCCCAGAGGAACAGTCATTGACCAGGTATTGCCCGCCCCAGCCACGGTCTCAACAATGTTACCGCCCACGTTCAGCGTAACGATCTGCCCTTCCGGGGCTGTCCCCGACAGCACCTGGGTGGCAGCCGTTTCGCTAATACTCACTTTGCCATCGGCGACAAAGCTGCCGGAGTCCAGAGTGATCGCCGGCCCAATCAGATCCACCGTTACCGTATGGTTGACGGGGGTCGCGGCGTTATTGGCGATATCCGTTGCATTCGCCGTCACCGTGTACGGCTGCGAGCCTGTGCCGCTGGAAAGTGCCTGGACATCGGCCGCCGGCACTTCGACGCTCCATTTACCGGTGCTGTCCACCAGCCCGGTATAGCTTTTACCGTTCAGCGTGACGGTCACCACGCGACCGGCGGTAAGATTCAGGGAAGTACCGTCGATGGTCAGCGCCTGCAGATGCTCGATGGCATTAATCACATCATCGCCAGCGATCACGTTGACGGTGAGGGAAGGCAGTTTGGTGGCATCAGCCACAAAGGTCAGATTATGGTTATCGGTGGCCGTATTACCTGCCGCATCGCTTGCGGTGACGGTGATAACCTGGGTGCCGCTGGTCAGTCCGGTCATCGACGAGGAAGGCAGCGTCAGCGACCAGGTACCGTTGGGCTGGACCAGAATGCCCTGATAAGTGACGCCGTTAAACACCACGCTGACGTTACTGTTTGCCTCGATATAGGTGGTTTTACCGCTAATCACCAGCGGCTGCGAAGCTTCATTCACATTGATAAAGTCATCGCCGGAGAGAGGATTGATGGTGATAGTCGGCAGGGTCGCCGGGTTGGCATCAAGAATAAAGCTGTTATTCAGCACGGTCGGGTTACCGGCAGAATCACTGATGGTGACCGTATAGCTCACCGGGCCATCGGGCAGTCCCGCCAGCGCGCCCGCCGGCAGGGAAATGCTCCAGGTCCCGTTACTTAATAGCGTGGTGGTATAGGTCTGGTTGTTAACCACCACCACAATCGTATGCGGATGGTCGGGATCGTATGGCCCACCGGTACCGGTAATCGGCACGACCTGCCCTACTTCAGCCGCGTTAACGTAGCCCCCGCTTACCGCCTGCAGCCCAAGCGCAGGCGGTGTTTTATCGATATCGATGGACCCGCTGATAATACTGGTATTTCCGGCCGCATCACTCGCGGTGACGGTGTAGGGAACAGGAGTGATACCCGTATCAGGCATATTCAACAGAGCGGCAGGCGTGGCCAGGGACCAGTTGCCGTTGGCATCGACGATGGCGCTGTAGTTGGTACCACCGATATTCACCACCACCGTCTGTCCGGCCCCGAGCACGCCGGTGCTGCCGGTCAGCGTCGGAGTACCCGCCGCCTCAGCGGCGTTCAGCACGCCGTCGCCGAACGGGGTATTGATCGTCGCCGACGGTACTTTATTAATCATCACCGTAAAATCATGGCTGGCGCTAATCGGGTTCCCCAGTTCATCAACGGCGCTCACGGTCAGGGTGGCTTTGCCATCGGCCAGCGCCTGGGCATCTTCCGGTGGTACTGATACGCTCCAGTTGCCGTTGCTCCCTAGCGTCACGAAGTAGCTTTTACCGTTCATGGTTGCGGTAATGGGGCTACTGGCCGCCAGATTGCTGGAAATACCGCTGATCGTGAAGCCCGTAGCGGCCTCCGCAACATTGATCGCATTATCCCCGGTGATCGGCAGCACGCTGATAGCGGAAAGGTCCGTATCGACGGTGAAATTATGCTGGGTCGACGCGGCATTGCCCGCCTGGTCGCTGACGCTGACCACCAGGGTATAGCCATTGTTAGTCAGCGAGGCCAGATCGCCCTGCGGGATCTGTACCGACCAGTTACCGCTGGCATCCACGGTTCCGGTCCAGGACTGAGTCCCGAGGAAGACAGTCACCGTCTGCCCGGTCTGAACGTTGAGCGACTTACCGGTTAGGGTGACTGCCTCGTTCAGTTCGGCTGCGTCGAGAATATTGTTGCTGGTGACGGGATCCACGCTCAGCACCGGCTGTTTGGTCGGATCGACGGCGACCTGGATCGGACGGGTGGTCACGGTCGCATTGCCCGCGCTATCGGTCACCGTCACGGTCATATTGACAGTGCCGTCCGGCAGCGCTTTCAGATCCGCCGAGGTGACAGGAATAGACCAGGCCCCGTTCTGCCCGATGGTGGTGGTGTAGGTTTTGCCGTTCAACTGCAGTGTGACGCTATCTCCTTGCTGCACTCCGGTTGCCGTGCCGCTCAGCGTCTGAGTGATATTCGCCTCACTGACGTTAAGGAAGTTGTTACCGGCGAAATCGGCCACGGTGACCACCGGCGGTACCACATCAACGGGAACATTCACGACCTGAGTGCCGGTATTTCCGGCGATATCGGTGGCAACAATCGTGACGTTTAACGGTGAGCTGGCATTGGTCAGCCCGGAGAGCGCACCGGATGGGATCACGGCACTCCAGTTACCGCTGGCATCCACCGTGCCCTGGTAGTTAACGCCATCGAGAGTGACAACCACTTTCTGTCCGGCACCTTCAATGCCGGTTTTTCCGACCAGGGTCTGGTTCTGCCCAATTTCCTGCGCATTCAACACCCCGTCGCCGAACGGCGTATCGAGGCTAATTTCCGGAAGAGTATTAATACGAATATTCAGCGTATGGTTATCGCTCACCGCGCCATTCGGCCCGTTGGCCGACGCGGTGATGGCAAGTGCCCCGTCAGGCTGCACCAGCAGAGTGCCTGCTGGCAGCGTCACCGACCAGTTGCCGTTGGCATCGGTGGATGCCGGGTATGTCCGCCCGCCAACCGCCAGCGTCACGGTGGTATTTGGACTTAATCCGGCGCTGGTCCCACGGATCGTAACCTGCCCGGTGGCTTCATCTCTGTTGATGAAATCATCACCGGCAATGATGCTGATGGCCACCCCGCCCTGGGTGGTATTCACATTAACCGTTTTGCTTCCCGTTCCCGTTTGTCCGGCCAGATCGGTCACGGTAACGCCGACAACATTATCGCCCTGCTGCAGTTTTTGTAGATCGGCGGCGCTTATCGCCACGCTCCAGTTACCGCTGGCATCGACCTGCGTGGTGTAGCGATGATCGCCTATGGTGACCTGCACCGTACTGCCCGCTGCCGCATTTTGCGTGCTGCCGGACAGGATCTGGTCGGTTTTTATCTCGGCGGCATTCAGGGCGTCATCGCCGGCGAATGTTGATACGCTAATGGTCGGCGAGAGGGTTTTGACGTTAAACGCGGTATTCACCGTGGTGGTGTTGCCCGCCGCATCCGACAGGGTCGCCACCAGGGTGTTATTTCCCTGCGGGAGCGCAGCCAGATCGGCAGGCGACAGGGCGATCTCCCATTTACCGTCCACGCCGACGAGCGCCGTGTAGTTTTTACCGTTCAGCGTAACGGACACGCTCCGCCCCTGATCCTCAACCGAGGCGGTCCCGCTCAGTACCTGGCCCGCACTGGCTTCCTGCTGGCTGAGAATATTATCGCTGGTCAGCGACAGCACTGACAGCGATGGCGGGGTCAGGTCAACGGTAACGCTGCTCTGTACCTGACCGGTATTTCCTGCTGCGTCTTTGGCAATCACGACCACCGGCCAGGTTCCCTGGGTCATCTGTGCCATCAGGGAGGCGCTAATCAACAGCGTCCACGCCCCATTGGCATCGGCAAAGGTCTCCCAGGTTGTGCCCCCGATAGTGACGGTTACCGTCTGCCAGTTGCCTTTCACGCCCGTGTTCCCCGACAGGGTCTGGGAAGACGCCATATCCACGATATTGATATAGCCATCGCCAAGAGGTGTATTCAGGGTGGGTGCAGGCTGGGTGTGGATCATCACATCCAGGTCCTGGGTCGCTTGCGCCGACTGACTACCACTCTGAACTCTGGCGGTCACCGTCTGGTTGCCGTCCTGCAGCAACTGCAGATCCGCAGCGGGGATCGTGGCGCTCCAGTTACCGGCGTTATCGACGGTTGCAACATAATTTTTCCCGTTAAAGGTCACGATCAGCGTGACCCCCGGGCCGTACAGGCTGGTGATCCCCCGAACTTCCATCGGCTGCTCGGCTTCCGCCGCGCTCAGATGGTTATCGGTAGAGAGGATCGCGATGGCGACGGCGGGCTGGCTGGTATCGACGTTAATCGACTGGTTGCTGGTGACCACATTGCCGTTTTTATCGGTATAGCTGACGGTCACGACCTGCGAACCGTTAGCCAGCGCCTGGAGATCCGCTGACGGGATCTCGACGCGCCACAGGCCATCACCGCCAATCCGGGCAAAATAGTTTTTGCCGTTCAGCCTGATGGAGACCATCTGTCCGGGATCGATGTTCTCTGATGTCCCCCACAGCAGCTGGCTCAGTTTAACTTCGGCTGAATTAAGTTCGTTATTACGGGCAAAGTTACGGATAAAGATTCTGGGGGTGACGGGTTCTGGCTCCGGCTCAGGTTGTGGCTCGGGTTGCGGTTCCGGTTCCGGCTGCGGTTCGGGCTGTGGCTGCTGACCTTTATTCCCACCGCCGCCGCCTCCACCGCTGCTGGCCGCCGCGGCAACGCCACCAATCGCGAGCGCGCCCGCAAGCCCGCCCAGGATGCCCAGCGTCGAGATCCCGGCCGCCCCCGTCAGTGCACCCACCGACGTGGTGGCAATAGAGGGAACCACGGCCTCAGCGACCGCCGGACCGGCTTCCGTGGCAAACGGAAAGGCGGCACGATGCACGCCCGTTACATCTTCAAAAACCAGCTCGCTGTGTAACCCATTCGCATCGAGGGTAAAAAAGCTTTGATAGCGTACGGTGGTCCCGTCCTTCATATGAACAATAAGGTCATTACCCTGACGCTCATAGAAATTAACCGACTCGGGTGAAGCATTAATTTTCACCACGCTGCTTTGCGAGAGATTAACGACCCTGTCAGCACTTTGCGGATAATGTGTGATCTCGTTCCCATTTTCGCGACTAATAATATCCACGGTAGGAGAAAGTGCATTTGGTTCAGCCATCTTGATGTTCCTCTCGCTGCAAGGTAATTACGCACGGCGGCGGTAAACAGGGGCAAAGCACCTGAAAACGGGCATCACCTTGAAATTAGAATAATGAATTCAATCGCAAGACATTGATTGGCAAAAGAATAATCAATTCATTGCATTACAACCATCTGAGTGATCGTATTAAAATCTATAACAAGGTCACTGTATTTAAGCAAATAAAAACAATAAATAAGTTTATTTCACAAAATGCAGGTGATGGGCTACTCGACAGTAAAATGGGTATACTTAAGTTATACTAAACTACTCCGTAATGATATTTAAGCGGCATTAAAACATCCCACTATAAATAGGAGGGAGAAATTAAATATAATATATCATGCAGGTTTAAATGACATTTTCGTTAAGGTTCGCACGATTAATAATTCCCTTTTTAATTATTTCAGTAAAATCCGGTCGCGTGCACACCCACCTTATTTGTACGGAATTTAACCACAAAACCCGCCTGCGTCAGGGACTAGCGCTGCACGTCACAACTCTGTTATACTGCGCGAACACTGTGGGGCTGATTCTGGATTCGACGGGATTTGCGAAACCCAAGGTGCATGCCGAGGTTGCGGCAGGCCTCGTAAAAAAGTCGCAAAAAATAGTCGCAAACGACGAAAACTACGCTTTAGCAGCTTAATAACCTGCTAAGAGCCCTCTCTCCCTAGCCTCCGCTCTTAGGACGGGGATCAAGAGAGGTCAAACCCAAAAGAGATCGCGCGGATGCCTTGCCTGGGGTTGAAGTGCTAAAACTAATCAGGCTAGTTTGTCAGTGGCGTGTCTGTCCGCAGCTGGCAGGTGAATGTAAAGACTGACTAAGCATGTAGTGCCGAGGATGTAGAAATTTCGGACGCGGGTTCAACTCCCGCCAGCTCCACCACATTATGATCCGGATACGTCCGGCGAAGTACAGAAAGCCCGCATGGCACAAGCTCTGCGGGCTTTTTTGTGTCTGTTATTGTCCGAGAAAATCCAGCCAAATCCAGAGATAATTGGTACACGTTTAGGTACACGCTATACTGTGGTCCATTAAACGTGTACCAATTATGGAAGGGATACCAACATGGCGCGCATCACACGCCCTCTCACAAACAACGAGATCCTCAAAGCTAAGCCCCGTGAAAAAGACTTTACCCTGCACGATGGTGATGGCCTGTTCTTACTGATAAAGGCCTCCGGTAAAAAGCTCTGGCGTTTTCGTTACCAACGTCCGGTAAGTGGTAGCCGGACAAATTTAAGTCTCGGTCCATACCCTGCCCTCACTCTCGCAACAGCTCGTCAGATACGCGATCAGCATTTAACCACACTCGCGCAAGGCATTGATCCACAGCAGCAGCAGGAGCAAGCGTCAGAACAACGTCAGATAGAGATGGATAGCATTTTCTCAACTGTGGCCGCCAACTGGTTCCAGATTAAAAGGAAAAGCGTCACAGAGGATTATGCGAAAGACATTTGGCGTTCATTAGATAAAGACGTGTTCCCGGCGATCGGCGCAATACCAGTGCAAGAAGTTAAAGCCAGAACGATTGTTGAAGCACTGGAGCCAATCAAAGCTCGTGGCGCTCTTGAGACCGTTCGTCGCCTGGTGCAGCGTATAAATGAAATAATGATTTTTTCGGTTAACACCGGCCTTATTGATGTAAATCCGTCATCAGGTGTAGGTATGGCTTTTGAGAAACCCAAAAAACAAAACATGCCTACGCTGCGCCCGGAGGAACTCCCAATGCTGATGCGTTCTTTAATTATGTCAAACCTCTCAGTTCCAACTCGCTGCCTGATTGAATGGCAACTCCTTACGCTTGTACGTCCTTCCGAGGCTTCCGGCGCTCGATGGGTAGAGATCGATCTTGGTAAAAAGCTCTGGACCATTCCAGCCGAACGCATGAAAGCTAAACGAGAACATGTAGTTCCTTTATCATCTCAGGCGTTAAATGTCCTTGAGATAATGATACCTATTAGCGCCCATCGCGAGCATGTATTCCCAAGTCGAAATGACCCAAAACAGCCGATGAGTAGCCAAACGGCTAACGCAGCTTTAAAGCGAATTGGTTTTAGTGGTAAATTAGTTGCACATGGATTACGCTCCATAGCAAGCACCGCAATGAATGAAGCTAACTTCAACCCTGATGTTATTGAATCTTCCTTAGCTCACATTGAGAAAAACTCAGTCCGTAAAGCTTACAACAGGGCAACCTATCTGAGCCAAAGAGAAGAGCTCATGCAATGGTGGGGCGAAATGATAAGATCAGCTTCATCCCGTCGGTAAATAAAAACAAAGTATCAAACTAAATATAACCATGAAATGAGGGCTTATGGATATCGAAACTAGAGATATAATACTCAAAGAAATTTTACCTCTGGTAGAAAAAGGGGAGCTTGCTCTTTTTCTCGGGGCAGGAGCAAGTATCGGCACCCCTTCAATTAACACACTGACAATCCCTTCATCTGGGCAATTGGTGAAAAGGATTTGTGAGGCTTGTGATTATGACGATGAAGATGATACAAATACAGACCTCCAAACTGCATTCGGTGTGGGCCAAGATGAAATAGATAACTTTGAGAACTTCCTGATTTCAAATTTCATCTGTGAAAGACCTTTATCATGGCAAATTAACATTTTCAGACTTTGGTGGAGAATCATATTTACGACAAACATTGACGATGTCCCTGAGAAATGTATAGAAACCTTAAAAAAAGATGATAAATCATACCCAGATTATCAAGTATTTAATTATTTAGATAGAGAACCTGTTTTTCGAATCCCTACAGCTCCAGAAGTTGTAAAACTACACGGGTGCGTCAATAAAATAAAAGATGGATTCGTTTTTGATACAGTTAGCTATGCTGACAACACCGTCAAGCAGAGCGACTGGATAAGCCGCAGTGCTTTACATATAACTCATGGGCATTGCCTTTTCGTCGGTTCCAAATTTAAAGAAAGTGATATTGAATTCGCGATACGACAAAGGAAAAATTGGGATAATAATGGCGCTAACTTAACAAACTGGATCGCAATAAAAGATTTTTCATCTATGGAGGAAAAAGCCTACTTACGCCGAGGCATAAAGCCACTAAAATGCACTGCAGATGAAATATTCAACTTGCTTTATGATAATATTCAATATATATCTCCAGCGAAGTTTATAAAGCGTAAAGCCCCATTCCTAGCAAACACAACAAATAACACCAAAGCTCTATCCTGGTTTTCTGAAAACCTGGAGTCAGTAAGAGATGCAATTAAGCACTGGTCAACGAAAACGGGACCATTTACAAGATTTTATTTCGGGGATATGCCTGACTGGTTTTATATAAGCCATAACGTACCAGCCAAATTTAGCTATGTTGACAATTTAGTCAGAACCGTATTATCTTTCAAAAACTCTAACGACAAAGCCAATCTAATTCACATAATCGGATCAATTGGATCAGGAAAAACAACAGTTGCACTACAGGCACTTTCAATTCTTTCCAGCACCCAAGACAACATATACAATTTCATCGGCGTAAATGGTATACATGTCGAAAACTTATGGAATGTAATTAAAGACGTCAAAGGACTAGTTGTTATTTACATTGATTCCGCAGCAAATCATTTTTACGCGGTAAACAATATTATAGAAAGAGCACTAGATAGCAATACAGGCTGTAAACTATGTGTGATAACGGAAGATCGTTCAATTCAATATTATCTTAATAACCGTCACTTATATCAAATACCTCATAAGATAATTCATAAAATCACTCTCAACACTCTTGATAGAAATGACGCCTCAATCCTATTGGAAAAAGCCGATTCACTTGGTGTAATCTATGAGAAATTGAAGGGCTTAAATAATCACAAGCGAGTTGAGAAAGTTATCAGTTTCGATAAAGGTTACAAAGGCGATCTATTAGCAACACTTTATGATCTATCATCAGGAGAATCATATCGCGACAAATTAAACGATGAATATCGTGAGATAACATCACCAGAAGCAAAATCTTTATATGAAATCATTTCTTTGGTCACAGCATGCAAACTTCCTCTACCGCTAAACTATTTATCCGACAGTGAAAACATATCAGTCAACACCGCAATGCAGTACTTAAAAAAAGACCTGGAAGGAAAAATCCATATACGTGAACACAACAAATCAACCATTAGCATAACAGCCAGGCATTACACAATAGCTGAATTCCATTTAACAAAATGCTTCCATAAAGAGACGATTAAAAACCACATCATTAAACTAATGCAGTGTATGTCGAAGAAATTCACTATTAGTGATATCAAAATGCACCCTATAAGCTACAGAATCTATAGAAGCATTTTATCTTACCATTTCCTTTCCGAACAAGTTTTTGCTAAGACAAGCGACTATAAATACATACATGAAATATATTCAACCTGCCAATCTCTCTATGCGCACGATGGTGTGTTCTGGCTTCAATATGGTCTTTTTCTCGAGAAGGACAAACAAATCCCTGAGGCTTTGCACTGTTTCCGTCGAGGGCTTGATTTGTACGACTCCTTCCAAATTCGACATGCTCTTGGGCATCTCTTATTAAAAAAATACACAGCCGAAGGGATGAAGGATGAACAGGAATACCTTGAGGGCGTTCAATGGCTCGAGGGTGAAATAAAAACAAGGACAGCTGACTCATATCCATACACTACACTATGCTCACAGCTATCTAAAATTCTTAGTATCAACCCGCAACACCAACATGCTAAAGAAACCTTACAGAAATACGTTTCAATCGCATTAAATCAAAGTTGTTTTGATGACGAAGCTTTAATTAGAGCTGTAACTCACGCAATGAAAATAATGAATTCCAACAAGTAATACATACTGCATTCACCACTATTAATTGATGGTGGTGAATGCAAAAACCATCAAATAAATCAAATTCTCACAAGCAATGAATCATCCCCCTCAAGCCCCCCCAAGGTTGAACATCTATTAGATAAAGAATCAATTGTCGTACGAAAAACTCTACCATACTGTAGGGTTATGGTCACACGACTGTACTAATGACCCCATCCAGCAGAAATTAGGCCAAAGAATAGGGTCGGTGGTGAGCTGCTTCACAAGCTATACCACCAACTCCGGGCTCAATGATTTATCCTCATTTTCCAGTCTGCGTTCTCCCCCTGTCAGGGGCTTTAAGTCACTATAAATATCTAAGCTCCTGGTACTAACACTCCAGTTAATCCGCACAGCAGCATACTCATGCTCCGAAATTAAATAATTAATACGCCAGCGCGCAATGCTTTCCCCGCCACGCCTGCCCGCTTTATGGGTCGGTTTTCATGCAGTTGCATGAAGGGGCTCAGGCCGTGTCAGCACTGGCCCGGAGCGGGATAAAAAATTCAGCGTTTTGCATGCAAATTCATGCACCTGGTGCATGCAGTCCTATTTTTATAAAAAATACGGCAATTTTCGGGAATTTAATTCGATTTTTTATGGGCGGGACGGCGTTTGGACAGGCGAAAAATCGAGCTGATTTAGTTGTTTTTTGGGTGGGTTTTCTGAGCGGGGCAGGCCTGAAAAGACCTGCCCCGGATTAATTATTTTCTGGCGCTGTCAGTGCCGCTGTGACACGCGGGCCCGGTCCTGGAGGACAGGAGGAAGAACGGGGACAGCTGCCGGGGCGGGAGCTTCTGTCTGTGCCGGAGGGCGAATAATTTCATCAATGGATTCCAGGGTGCGGAAGGTGGCCGAGCAGAACACGTTGACGCACTGAAGATAGCTCTGTTTGACGTTATCCGATAAATAGCGACTGGTGCGCACGTGGGCGGCCTTTTTGCAGTACGGACAGCGCATCATGACTTCACCTCCGCCTGCAGGCTGTCTTTTGCTGTGACCCGGCTCAGGTTGTCATTGATGCGATAGCCGGTTTGTGGCTCCGGCTTACTGCCCGTGATTTTGCGTACTGCACTGGTGACGTTCGTTTTCATTCTCTGGCTCTCTGTGTTTTCAACCTGATGCCATTCTGCCGACCTTCAGACAACAACACGACGTAATGCCGTTGTGGTATCCCTGACACAAAACAATGCATAACCCCCTGCTTGCCAGAGAAATGTCTCAGGAAAACCTGTCTCACCGTTTGTTTTTTTACTTATAACTATTCACTACTCTTCACCTAAAAGAAAAAGATAAGTAATACAATAAATTAAAGGGTGAACAGTTGAGAGAAGAGTGTTCATCGACTGTTCACAAGTGTTCACTCGCTGTGTTTTGTCCGGCTGGCTTGCTCAGACTTTTTTCCGGTTAAGCGGAGGGGAATACATAAATAAAAGTCATCAGGAATGGGCTATCAGTTTGCCATTGATGACCACAAGATTGTCAGCGTTTGCCACTGTATAAAAATCGTTCTGTTGTGTGGTGGGCCCATACATATTGACTTGTTGCTCCCGGGCAAAATATTCACAAAATAGGAAGCTACCCGAAGCCGGACGGACACGACCGGCCCTGTATGGACTTAATGAGGTAGCCTGATGCAAACCGCTTTTTCTTCCCCTTCCTCCGCCCCGGCGGTCCCCCCGATGCCCTTTTCTGACACCGTTCAGGAGCGCTTTATCCGTCTGCCGGAAGTGATGCACCTCTGCGGCCTGTCCCGCTCCACGATTTATGACCTCATCAGCCGTGAAGCTTTCCCGAAACAGATTTCTCTCGGGGGCAAGAACGTGGCCTGGGCGCACACCGAAATTACCGCCTGGATGACCGACCGTATCGCCGCCCGTAACCAGGGCTATGACGCATGACGATGGTTGCCCTGCACAAAGCCCCTTTTTCTGGCTTGCATCTGTTGTGTGTTTCCTGGTACAGTTTTCCAGCTGTCGCAAAATCGGCAGCCGGGATTGGCGTCCCGAATAACTTCAAGGCGACACGACACGCGCCATGCGTGTTTTTTTATGTCGTTGCTCAGGCACACCCTTTTTCTGGACTCTGGTTTTTTTGCTGGGGTTCGTATCAGATAATGGTGGCCCGGGCGGGGCAGCCTTCGGGCTGGCCGGTTCCCTTGAAGGCCGGTTACGCCAACCCCGCTCGGGCTACCACCAGTGAAATTGGCGTTTCCGGTGGTAGTTTTTTAAACTACTTCAAGGATATTGCCCTTATGGCGACGACCCTCACCCCGTCACACCCACAATTCGTCTTCATGTTTGCCGCCGTTCTGCGCGCAGACCGTCAACCCCGTATCTGTATGCTTCGCACCGTGGCCGGTGATGAACAGGCTGCACGTCTTACTCTCGCTCGCGATTACATCCTCGCGTTTGCCGGTCGTCTGCCGGTGACGGAGGTGGGCCTGTGAAAGACCTGATGCACACCCTGACTCACCATGACCTTGCCTGCCTGGAGCACCTGCGTAATGTCGGCCTGCTGGTCAATGAGATGGCCCTGGTGCAGGACTGCGCGAATGTACGTCCTGAGGCCCTCCAGCAGTCGCAGCTTAACTCCGTGATTTACCTGATGACCGCCCAGCTCGACGGCCTGGTGGAGCGCTGCCATCAGCGCTGGCTGACCGGGGAGGACAACGTATGAAAACGCCCCTGCCTCCCGCCCTGCGCGCTGCGCTGTATCGTCGTGCCGTGGCCTGTGCCTGGCTGGCCGTATGCGCACGCCAGCACCGCTATGCACACCTCACCCTTGAGATACTCGAATCTGCTATCGCTGACGAGCTGGAGGGTTTCTACCTGTGCCAGCACGGCGAGGAGAAAGGACGCCAGATTGCCTGTGCCCTGCTGGAAGATTTAATGGAAGCTGGTCCCCTGAAGGCCGCGCCGTCGCTGTCCTTTCTCGGGCTGGCCGTGATGGATGAACTCTGCGCCCGCCATATCACCGCGCCGGTTCTGCACTGAGGGAGAGTTAAGCATGGCTAAAATGAATGTTAGTGAAACTGTAAAGCAGGCGTGCGGCCACTGGCCGCGCATTCTTCCGGCCCTGGGTGTGAAGGTGGCTAAGAACCGGCATCAGGCCTGCCCGGTATGTGGCGGCTCTGACCGTTTCCGCTTCGACGACAAAGAGGGGCGCGGCACCTGGTTCTGCAACCAGTGCGGTGCGGGTGACGGCCTGAGCCTGGTGGAAAAAGCCTTCGGCGTGTCGGCCTCAGAGGCTGCCCTGAAGGTGAATGCTGTGACCGGGAGCCTGTCCCCGGTTGCCCCGGAGGTGATTGCGGATGCGGAAGCTGAAACGGAGACCAGCAGGCGCGCTGCGGCGGTACTTGCCGCCTCCCTGATGGAGAAAACCCGTCTGACCCCCGGCAATGCCTATCTGACCCGTAAGGGCTTCTCCGGTACGGAATGCCTGACACTGATGGCGACACACAAAACCGGCGGCGTGACCTTTCGCGCCGGGGATATGGTCGTCCCTCTGACAGACGAAACCGGCACGCTGGTTAACCTTCAGCTTATTAACGCAGAGGGCCTTAAACGCACCCTGAAGGGCGGACAGGTCAAAGGGGCATGCCATATCATCGAAGGACAGAAACAGGCCGGAAAACGCCTGTGGATAGCGGAGGGCTATGCCACGGCCCTGACCGTCCATCACCTCACCGGCGAAACCGTGATGGTGGCGCTCTCTTCCGTGAACCTCCTTTCTCTGGCGAGCCTGGCCCGGACTAAACACCCGGCCTGTCAGATTGTCCTCGCCGCTGACCGGGACCTGAACGGTGACGGCCAGAATAAAGCCGCTGTGGCCGCAGGTGCCTGTCAGGGTATCGTGGCTCTGCCACCGGTATTCGGGGACTGGAATGATGCGTTTATGCAGCAGGGGGAAGACGCCACCCGCAGGGCGATTAACACCGCGATACAGCCCCCGGCACAAAGCCCGTTCGACACCATGAGCGAGGCGGAGTTTACCGCCATGAGCGCCAGTGAGAAAGCGATGCGGGTGCATGAGCACTACGGCGAAGCGCTGGCGGTGGATGCGAACGGCCAGCTTCTGTCCCGCTATGAGCAGGGTATCTGGAAAGTGATACCGCCCTCTGACTTTGCCCGCGACGTGGCCGGTCTGTTCCAGCGCCTGCGCGCCCCGTTCTCGTCCGGGCGAATTGCGTCTGTGGTCGATACCCTGAAACTGATTATTCCCCAGCAGGCCGCCCCGGCGCGTCGTCTGATTGGTTTTCGCAACGGCGTGCTCGATACCGGCACCGGTGTATTCAGCCCGCACAGTAAAGCCCACTGGCTGCGCACGCTCTGTGACGTGGATTTCACCCCGCCGGTCACGGGCGAAACCCTGGAAACTCACGCCCCGAATTTCTGGCGCTGGCTGGACCGCGCCGCAGGGAGCAGTGCAGCAAAACGTGACGTCATTCTCGCCGCTCTGTTTATGGTGCTGGCGAACCGCTACGACTGGCAGCTCTTCCTCGAGGTCACCGGACCGGGCGGGAGCGGGAAAAGTATTCTGGCCGAAATCGCCACGATGCTCGCCGGAGAAGACAACGCCACCTCAGCCACCATCGAGACGCTGGAGTCCTCCCGCGAGCGTGCAGCCCTGATTGGTTTCTCGCTGATACGTCTGCCGGACCAGGAGAAATGGAGTGGCGACGGGGCTGGCCTGAAGGCCATTACCGGGGGGGATGCCGTCTCCGTTGACCCGAAATACCAGAACGCCTATTCAACCCATATTCCGGCGGTGATTCTGGCCGTGAACAACAACCCAATGCGCTTTACCGACCGCAGCGGAGGAGTCTCCCGCCGTCGGGTAATTATTCACTTCCCGGAGCAGATTGCCCCGGAAGAGCGCGACCCGCAGCTTAAAGACAAAATTGCCCGCGAGCTGGCCGTCATTGTGCGCCAGCTGATGCAGCAGTTCAGCGACCCGATGGCCGCCCGCACGCTGCTCCAGGCGCAGCAGAACTCCATTGAAGCGCTCAGCATCAAGCGTGATGCCGACCCTGCGTTTGATTTTTGCGGATACCTTGAGGCACAAACGGGAACCGACGGAATGTATATGGGCAATGCCAACATTGTCCCGCGCCAGCCCCGCCAGTATCTGTACCATGCCTATCTGGTGTACATGGAGGCACACGGCTACAAAAATACCCTCAGCCTCACCATGTTTGGCAAGGGGCTGCCAGCGATGCTGAAAGAGTACGGGCTGGAATACGACAAGCGGCGTACCAACCAGGGGATGCAGACCAATCTCGCCCTGAAAGAGGAGAGCAATGCTGACTGGCTGCCCCGTTGCGATGAACCTGGAACAAGAGAGCCTGTCCTGAATAGCATTTAAAGCCGGGCATGAATTTCCCCGGCCAGTTGGCTGGGGACGTTTAATCAAAACGACAGAGCATCACACCTCGATATCCCGCCGGTATCGATATTGTTCCCATATGTCCCGATATTAGATATGCCTTCACAAATGTAAATGCTGGAAACTGAAGGTCCGCTAAGAGCGAAAAACGGACCTTCAAATCCTAACAGGTTCCATTGATTAGCCTTGGCTGTCAGTTACGCCATCGTTAACATGAAGCCGATCGAATAATTCCCTATCCATTTTTTACAAATACACAGTGGCAAGAAAGATAGATTCTTGCTCATGACAAGCAGAGTGATTCATTTGTATAAAGAGACTTCGCCTTCAGGACGCGTTTTGAACCTGCGATGCATCCACAGGTATTGCTCAGGGGCACGGAGAATTTCACGCTCGATGATCTTGTTCATATAAGCCGCTGCGGCGACCTTGTCTTCCCCAGGATAGCCTGACAACGGATTGCTGATATACATGTGATAACCTTTTTTATCGCTACGTCGAATCATGCTAAGTGTGATCAAGTATGCACCAGCGAGTTTTGACAGAGCATACGTTCCGTTCGTCGTGGCTGCTTTTTTTACCGAGAAAAAAGGTGCAAAAACGCTTCCCTTAGCCCCATAATCCTGGTCTGGTGCAAACCAAACGGCTTCACCAGCTTTTAGCGCATGAACAAAACCAGATAAATTACGTCGATTAATCATGGTTTTATTTGAACGCATACGCCCTTTTGTCTGTACCCATTCCATTAATGGATTATTGTGTGGGCGATACGTTGCCATCATAGGATGGCATAACCCCATTACTCTTCCACACAACTCAAGGGACATAAAATGAATCCCGACAACAATTACTCCTCTTGTCGCACCGGTCAGGTTTTCAAGCCCTTCGACATCAAACCATTTTTTGACTCTCGCATCGCTCCAGAACCAGGCCATTCCTGTTTCCATTAGTCCCAGCCCGAGAGAAACAAAGTTTTTATTGACCATCTGGCTCCGGGCAAACGGTGTCATCTCGGGAAAGCACAGTTCGATATTTCTAATCGCAATACCTTCCCGGCGTTTCAGAAAGGGTCTGGATATTTTTCCAAGGCCAGAGCCCAGAATATGTAAAACCGGGTAGGGAAGTTGAACGAGAAGCCACAGCAGACCCAAACCAGACCAGGTAAGCCAGTGGCGAGGATGAAGTAAATTATGAGTAAAAGTCTGTGCCATAAATTTCCTTAATGCTAATGAAGGTTATAACGCAAAAGGAAAACAATGAGGCAATTCGTCTTTAGCGATACCGGGCAGGCAACATGAACCGGTCTTTCTTTAAAATATCTGAGCCCTTTTGTATAAGGCATTAATAATGCCCCTGAGGAATACAGTAATTATTATACGCTTTAATATGAAAATAACTGACATAATTTATGTTAAGTTGTGTCTGAATCAGAATGTCAGATATTTGAAATTGAACGTCTGATTTATGATACACTACCCTTCCGTGAGAAATTTAAGATGAAATCAGAAGACACCCTTGACTGGTATCCGGCACAACTACCGCCTGTGAAAATTATTCTTGGCGAAGCCGTGCTGGCTGTGGGTAAACAGGGCCGACCGATTAATACCCGCACCTTGCTGGAATACCTTCAGGTCATGCAGGGCAAACAAAAAAGGCGGGATGACAAAATCGCCATGCAGACTGCGATTGATGTTCTCAGGGATAATCAGCGCATTAACGGCAGACGTTAATGCACCTCCGGGATCAGTTTCAGTTCTGAATGATCTCAACCGTATGGTTTTGTCCATCATCCTTCAGCGGTATTCTGTCATCAGGGAGGAGAACACCATCTAGCGTCACGGAATATTCTGCATCGCCGCGTGAAACACTAACCTGATAATGGCTTTCACCATATTGATATGCCATAGAAAAAGACGACCACTCATCCGGTAACCGGGCATGAACACTAAAGTCAGTGCCGGAACATTTTATCCCCAGTAATTCCTCGGTAAGTAAACGCCAGGCCCAGCCTGCGGAACCGGTATACCAGCTCCACCCTGCACGTCCGGTATGGGGAGCGACGCTGTAGACATCAGCACTCATAACATAAGGCTCAGCTTTATAAATCCCGACCAGGCCCGCATTCAGGGTATGATTTATAGGGTTGAGCATTGACCAGAGTTGCCAGGCTCGTTCGGCATTCCCCATTCGGGCAAAGGCCATCACTGCCCAGATGGCGCCATGCGTATACTGCCCTCCATTTTCCCGCACGCCGGGCAGATACCCCTGTATGTAGCCCGGATTTGGACCGTGTCCGTCGAAAGGAGGCGTTAACAGTTTGATCAGCCCTCCTTCGTTATCCACAAGGTGCTTATCCAGCGCCTGCATGGCCTTTGCGCACCGTCCCGGGCTCGCGGCGCCGGACAATACAGACCAGCTCTGCGCAATCGCATCAATCCGGCAGTCCTGTGAGGTTTTCGATCCCAGAGGAGTACCATCGTCAAAATACCCGCGACGGTACCATTCCCCATCCCAGGCGTGGGCTTCGAGATTGCTTTGCAGGCGCAGAGCCTGTGAACGGCACATCGCGGCGACGCTTTCATCCAGCCTGCGATCCGCCAGCGCTGCAAACCGCTGCAAAATGTCGTACAGGAAGAAGCCCAGCCAGACGCTTTCACCTTTGCCTTCGATACCCACCCGGTTCATCCCGTCATTCCAGTCACCAGCCCCCATCAGCGGCAGGCCATGCTCCCCGAAGCGAAGTCCATAGTGAATAGCTTTGACGCAATGTAGCCAGAGTGTCTCTTCGGTGCCGCTGATGACCGGCGTGTCATAGACAGACTCTTCACCAGGCTGAAGCGGGCGTCCCTCCAGATAAGGAATGCGTATTTCCAGTGCATCCATATCCCCCGTCGTTTCAACATAGTGGCAAACGGCAAGCGGCAGCCAAAGATAGTCATCGGAACAGCGGGTACGCACACCGTTGCCATGTGGCGGGTGCCACCAGTGCTGCACATCCCCCTCGATAAACTGCCGTGATGCACAGAGTATTATCTGTTCACTCATCCGGTTCGGAGCAGCGTGGCTCAGTGCCAGCGTATCCTGCAGCTGATCGCGAAAACCAAATGCACCGCCAGACTGATAGTAACCACTCCGTGCCATAAGACGACAGGCTACCGTCTGATACAACAGCCAGCCATTAACCAGTAAATTTACGGACGTATCGGGGGTATTAACTACGATTTTATCGAGCACATTGTGCCAGTGATTATGAATCCGGTTCAGCTCCTGGCGAACCGTATCCTCATTCATGTAGCGGGCCAGCGTCTCCTGTGCACAAACATCATTCTCCTCTGCGCCGAGGATAAAAATAAACGTCCTCTGGTCCCCGTCGATTAATGTAACCGCCGATTGCACCGCTCCGCAGGGATCCAGACCGGCCCCCGTCTTACCAGAAAGCTTTTGCAGTTTCATGGCCGACGGGGCGTGAAGGGAACCATTACGGCCAATAAACTCCCGGCGGTCCCCTGTCAGAGAACAGTCATTACCGCTGACGGCAAAAAATGCAGTTCGGCCGCCACCATTATCACCATAAAAGTTATTCGCAAGCACCCCGCAGCCGCCGGGCGTTCTGGCCACATGTGTCACAATGTGAGGGGCTGAGCGCGTTCGTGTTTCTCCGAGCGTCCACTCTACATAGCCTGTGACGGATAGTTGACGTGTCCGTCCCGAAGAGTTACTGAGCGTCAGGAGCACCAGTTTAACCGGATCCGCTTCGGTAACCAGGACCGTCAACTCGCTGTCTATACCACTCTCACGATGGGCAAAAACGCTGTAGCCAAAACCATGGCGGGTCAGGTAATCACCGTGTCCGCGAACAGGTAAAGCCGTCGGCGACCAGCACTCTCCGCTCTCTTCATCGCGCAGGTAAAATGCCTCGCCGCTGCGATCGCTCACCGGATCGTTCTCCCACGGCGTCAACCGGTATTCATGGGCATTCTCATACCAGGTATAGGCCTGCCCTGCCTCTGAAATCACGCTGCCAAAACGGGAATTTGCCAGTATGTTCGACCAGGGAGCCGGTGTAAGCGCATTTTCCCGAAGGACGATCTGATACTCCCGCCCATCCTGAGAAAATCCACCGTACCCATTGAAATGGCATAGCTGACTGGTATCAGGGCTCCAGTCCGTATGTTGATTACGCTCGCGCACAGCACGCGGAATGAATGCCCTTGCCGGCGATTTCAGGGTATGAATACGCTGGTTAAGCTGCTCATTAATACCCCCTGCGCGATCATCAAGATAAAGACAGGCCACGCTCATCAAAAGCAACTTATCCTCAGCGGAGAGATGCTCACCGTTGCGGACAAATAGCCCGCCCTTTTTATCCAGCAGACTGGCTTCAGACCCGGCATAAATTAACTCCATAATCTGATTTTGTAATCCCTGCTGGTAGCCGCCTGGGCTGTTATTCAGGATAACCAAATCAACATCCAGCCCTTTCTGTCTCCAGTAACGGTGTGCCTGAATCAGTGTGGTCACTGAGGTGATACTTTCCTCGCTAGTTATACTCAGCAGCACTATCGGCAGATCCCCTGAAATTGCCCAGCCCCACAGTCCGGACTGGCCACGCCGGTTGCGGCCGATCGCCTGGCCTTCGGCGCGCATCTCCTGGACAGGGTAAAGCACAGCGCTGGCGAGACTATTGAACAACGTGGCATCATCTTCACTGGCGTTCATCTGGCGCAATACCACCAGACTGTGAGACCAGGCCAGTTCAAAGACGCGATCGGCGATAGGGTAATCGCGATATTTCTCCAGCAACGCCAGGCTCTGCTGACGGGTCTCGCTGATGCCATAAATGATATCAATCGTAACCGGCTGCCCCGGCTGCAGAATGATGGCGTTGCGAATTGCTAGTATCGGATCCAGCACCGAGCCCGACGTGTTGCTCAGCATCCCTCCCGTCTCTATTGCCAGGGCATTCGCAGGGTTTCTGCCACGTCCAATAAACCTTGCCCTGTCCGTTTCAAACGACACGTTATGTCGGTTATCGCCGCGCACCACCATCATGTGAAACAGGCAAGGGCCCGGTTCATCCGGTGAGCGCGGGCGCCGGTGGCAAAGAATAGCGTCACGCTCAGGAGCCAGCTCAGTCTGAATAAACAAATTGCTGAATGCCGGGTGTGCCAGATCGCTGGCATCAGTTGCCAGTACCACTTCAGCATAGGTTGTCAGCTCCAGAGAGCGAGGCTTGCGACCACGATGAATCAGTGTGAGCCGTCGCAATTCAACATCATCCTCCGGAGAGATCACCACCTGAGTTTTGACGCTGAGTCCCCCGAAGCTGCGTCTGAATTCTGCCCCCGCATCGGTGAATAACACTTCCTCGTCTTGTCCGCTGATGTAGCCTGTCGGTTGCCAGGTATTGCTCCACACATCTCCCGTCTGGGTATCGCGGATATAGCAGAATGCTCCCCAGTTATCACGGGTGGTATCACTGCGCCAGCGTGTGAGTGCAATATCATTCCAGCGACTGTAACCACCGCCGCCCGCGGTCAACATCAGATGATAATGGCCGTTGGACAGGAGTTGAATATCAGGAGCTGGTGTATCCACGCTATAGAAAATACGGGGTTCATAGCGAACGGGCTTGACCCTGCCCTCATGAGATTCAAAGTGACGGCGCGGACTGTACAGATCGACCGCATCCGGCACGCGCTCCTGTAACAGCAGACTCGCTGACCGGAATACCGTACTGGACATAAAGCGTTCAGTCATGGGGGCGTCAAGCAGCACATGAGCAAGCGCCTGAAATGCCATACCCTGGTGATGCGCCATCCAGGACTGTACCACCGCATAGAGCTGACCGGTTGCAAGACGTGAGGGGGTATAGTCCAGCGCTTCATAAAAACCGTATTCTCCGCGTGCACCATTTTTTTGCAGCCTGAACAGGTTCTCACAGGCTTTTTGCGGGGAAACCATCAGCGCCAGCAGCGTGGCGTAAGGAGCAACAACCATGTCATCGGCAAGCCCCCTGCGCAGACCGAGCCCCGGTACGCCAAATGCCTGATACTGATAATTATGCTGAACATCAAAAGCATGATAGCCAGACTCTGAAACACCCCATGGTACCCCGCGTTCTTTCCCCCAGTGAATCTGGCGCATAACCGCCGACTGACTCATTTCATCGAGCAGGCTGCCGGGCCAAGTGGGCATCACCAGATTCGGCATCAGATATTCAAACATGGATCCGCTCCATGACATCAGGGCAGTTTCATTATCAATCGTGGTAAACAATCGACCCAGCGCGTACCAGCTTTTAAGAGGCAGCTGATTAGTCGCAATAGCAAGAAAACTGGTCAGGCGGATTTCAGACGGCAGGAGATCGTAGTGGCTCTTGTCAGGCGTATTCGTGTCACAGTTATAACCGACGCTGAGCAGACTGGTTGCTTCACTGTACAGAAAGGCGAAATCCATCCGGGCATGCTCATCCAGCCGCTGTTCCAGCTCGGTGATAATATTGAGTCGCATTCGGGCCTGCTCCGCCACTGACGCCGGAGGCGTTTCTGTACCGGTTAATGTCGGACGGGCAAGCTCGCTCAGCGTCGGCAGCATCTGTTCATTCCAGGATACAGGTAACCAGCCAAGCAACAGAGACCACTCATGGCAAAGCTGAACCAGTTGATGCTCCAGATGTCCAGCCCAGCGCATCTGAAGAGGAGATCCCTGATGACATGCGCTGGTCAGATGGTTGCACTGGGTGCGCATGCTTTTCAGTTCGCTGATAAACGCCTGCGGAGAGAGCGACACCGCATTCAGGCAATGCTTGCGCAGCAGTCTCAGGCTGTCAGGTGGGTTCTTACCCCACTGTTTTTCCAGAATATCCAGCGTATCGTTCAGTCCTGCCAGTATCTGTTGGCTGCTTAAGACAGGCTGATGACGCATGGCGGACAGGCCTGCACGCAGGGTCAACAAATGCCCGGCCATGTTGCCGCTGTCGACGCTGGAGATATAGCGTGGACTGAGGGGGACCAGCGTACGGGTGTCATACCAGTTGTAGAGATGGCCCCGGTAGTGCTCCATATTATCCAGCGTGTCGAGCGTGAGCGACACGCGCCGGAGCACCTCTCCGCCAGGCAGGTAGCCAAAGTCCCATGCCGTCAGGTTAGCCATAAGGGAAAGACCAATATTGGTAGGAGAAGTTCGGTGTGCCACCGTCGGTTGTGGTATTTCCTGATAATTATCAGGCGGAAGCCAGTTCTCTTTTTCTGTGGCAAAGGTTTCAAAAAATGCCCAGATTTCACGGCTTGTCTGGCGTAACAGCTGTTTTTGTTCCTGAGTTGGCGAAAAAACCTTACGCACGGGCTGACGACTCAGCCAGCTCATCAGCAGCGGGGCCACACACCATACCAAACCGATCGGTAACACAATCCCCAGCAGCTGGGGGGCAAATTTTCCGGTCAGAATTATCAGCACCACGCCACCGGCAACATTCAGCCACATCGCCTGATAAAAACGTGCAACAGTGGATCTGGCCTGACTGCTGTCCTGGCTGTGGCTGACCCACTGGCTGAGGTGACGCCTGCTTATCCCCAGTCGCCATAGCGTCACGGCGATCGCTTTCAGCGAATATCCGGCTTCGTGCGGCAGTATCGCAAAATTAAGGCTGATACCTGACAGACGCTTTAGCGCGCCCGCCCCCACCAGTAACATATGCGGCTTCACGCGGCGACGCAGAGGTTTATGCAGAAGGTCATGGCTAATGCAGAGGATGGCTGGCAACAGCCATATCAGCAACAGTATGCCCAGCCAGTAAACCGGATTGGGTACCCAAAGCAGAGTGAAGAACAGCAACACCAGTAAGGAGGGGGCGACCAGACTGCGACGTAGATTATCGAGTAATTTCCAGTAAGAAAGCGCGGTCAGCGGATTCCTGACCCGGGTTCCATCGGCTTTTCTGACGCGTGGTTTTAGCCAGTTAAGCAGTTGCCAGTCACCCCGGATCCAGCGTGAACGTCGTGCAACATCCGACAGATAATTATTAGGGTACTGTTCGTACAGTAACACCTCGCTCAGCAGACCCGAACGTGCATAGCATCCTTCAAGCAGATCGTGGCTGAGTACCAGATTTTCCGGGCAGATGTTGGTAGTGGCCTGCATAAAAATATCAACATCGTAAATCCCTTTACCCACAAACGAGCCTTCCCCAAAGAGATCCTGATAGATATCCGAAGACATCATCGAATAAGGGTTATTGCCCGGTACGCTGCTGCGCAGGGCTGCGTAACGCCCCTGACCGTTGCGTGGTATCTCCTCCGCAAGACCGGGCTGTAAAATACCGAATCCTTTGACAACCCTCTGGCGTGCCGGATCATACTCAGGCGTATTCAGCGGATGCGCCATCGTCGCGACGAGTTTGTGTGCCGTATCGCGCGGGAGCACCGTATCGCTGTCCAAGGTAATGACGTATTTTATGTGGCCCGGTAAAAGATGGGCAGGCATGTCTGCAACGCTGACGAATTGCGTTCCCGGATGGCGCAACCAGCTGTTCAGTAACGCCAGTTTCCCCCGCTTGCGTTCATAGCCCATCCACGCTCCTTCCGAGGGGTTCCATTCAGGCTGACGATGTAACAGATAAAAACGTGGTCGGCCGGAGGGGTAGCGGCGATTAAGCGCCTGCGTATCGGCGATAGCCTTTCTGAGCAGCGCGTGACTTTCCGGCGAGGGTTCATTTTCAGAATCAGCGAAGTCTGTAAGCAGCGCGAACCTGAGATTTTCGTTTTCATTCCCCAACCAGCAAACTTCAAGACTGGTGAGGAGCTGGCTGAAACTTTCGTGGCTGGTCAACATGCAGGGAATGACTAACATGGTTGCACTGTCAGCGGGAATACCGGCTGAAAAATCCATCCCCGGCAAGGGTCGAGGAACGCGAAAACGGGTGGCTGCATCACTGAGCAAATCGCTCATTAACTGAGTTAAAGCGATAATCAGAGGTAATATCACCGCGATCAATAGCCAGTCTGCGCCCTGCATGGCGGTTTCGTGCAATATTGCTGCGGTTGCTGCGGTTGTCAGCAACGCCAGGCTTCCAAGCCATGACAGCAAGGTTATTCTGTTGAAACTGTGCCGCAAGCGTATGAGCCTTGAGGCGTCTGCCAGGAGATGAATATCCAGCGCCTGTCGACCTTCGCCTGCAAGATAATAACCAACATGATGTTCCGGTGTCTCGGGCGCTTTTTCCTCTGAAAACGCCAGCGCCTTCTCAGCAACCTCAGGCTCGCTGAGACCGCTGTCTCTGGCCAGAACCTCAACTACGTGCCGGTAATGATCCCGGGTATTAAAGTGCATTCGGGGATAGATGCCGGCAGGATCATTGCGTAATGCCTGTTCGACAACGCTTATCGTTTCGGCGAAATCAGCCCAGTCCGTTTCACTCAATAAACGCAGGCCCGCGATGCTGTTACTGACGGACAGCTGGCTGGCGGCAAGCTGCTGATTGAAACTATGTATGAGAACGTCAGTGGTGAACCCCTGTTCCCGAAGGCACTGATCAACCCAGGTCAGAGGTAACGACAGCGCGTTGCCATGCCCCTGCAGGCGCCGCACCAGCTCTGCGACAAACGCACTGGTTAACGGAGGTCGGGAGCGCGCCATATCGGCAACCACCATGATTAAATCACCAGGCGCACTCTCTGCGCATTCGACAATCCTTGTTATCCACGTATCGGCAAGGTTTCTGTCCTGCTGCGCTTTTATCACTTCCATGCTGATACGACGAAGATTTTCAATCAGCGCCAGGCGCAGCATTCCCGGTAACGCCCAGACTTCACCCAGCGTCAGCGGTGTCACCTGTTGATAGGCAGTGAGATAGCTGGTCAGGCTGGCGGCATCCCAGCGGCCATCACCGTGAGCAACTGCCTCTGATGCGATATGATAAATTCGTGGGCAATTCAGCGGCGATACCAGCGATGGAAGACCTTTGCCAAAGCTTTTCGGCAGATGCTGGCGGACAGTGCGGATTTGTTCCTCAATCAGATAATAATTGTCCAGCAGCCATTCACCGGCGGGCATGATACTGGTCTTTTTACCCGCGTTAAGCTCATAGCAGTTTTGGGTAATGACGGCCTCATTGTCGCAAAGCCGTTTCAGAAGATAATAAGGATGCTTATCCGGTGAAACTTTATGAGTCCGCGCCAGCTTCTGGCCGTAGCGTTCCATCTGGACGGTCGAAAAGAGTTCTGACCGCGGCGAGCTTTCACCGGCAGGATCGTTCGCCGAAAACGTTATGTTTTTGGCAGCATTCATCAGAATACGGGAACGGTTAAACCACGCTCTTGGGTTCATTTTCATAGCATTGCTCTGATGCGACGTTAGCGCGCAGGAGCAGTTGCGAAATCAGTTCAGAAACGTTCTCTCAGGATGGGCGTCAGGCATCAGGGATTTAACAGCTGCCGTAATCTAACATAAGTATAGGACATGAGCTCTGTTATGCGGTTTTTGTCGAGCTAGCGTCGGGAGATAAACAGAGCCTTACATCCGGGGCAAAGCATGGTCTGGTTGAGCCGGATTTTTGACAACGGTTGTGCTGATTTTAAGCCACAAACAGGACAGGCAGCAGCGGAAGTAGACGCACTGCTGAAGAGTTTCATTGCGTAATTGATAACAGACATAGCCATTAACCTTTCAATGAATGAGATTCACCGTACCACATATGGTTAAGTTTTAATCTATTTATTTTGACACACTGAAAATCAGGAAAGATAAATGTTCGCAGCCACAGGTCCCCTGAGACCGTTTATCCGGCAAAACTCTATGCGCCTTCCAGGGATGAGTAATTCTGATTCGCGGGAGTTAACGGCTGAAATGTGAAGCAGAACGTCTTTTCGTCCATCAGATGGGATGATGAGGCCTTTACCACTAAGAATATCAAAGTTTTTGACAATTCCGGTCATTTTATGGGACAAGTCAATTCCTTATTGAAAACACTTAAAGACTATACATTGGAAATGGCATTCAGCCACTTTTATTTTCCCTGCAGGACCTCTGGACGGCTAAAAGATAATTTGCTTATATCGATTCCCTGTGCCTTAATGAATCCCATCAGTTCGATGTACTAATGAAAGTTAGAAATTTTCCGGGCAGTTCTCATTACCAGGCGCTATCGTTGATATCCCCTTTTTTGAGTCCATACGTTTACTATCAATACAATGATGTATAACAGGAGTCAGTATGACCTCTAGAATTAAAGGCCTGGTAAAATGGTTTAACGAAGACAAAGGTTTTGGCTTCATCTCTCCTCTTGATGGCAGCAAAGATATCGTCGTCCATTTTTCCGCGCTTAATGGCGACAACTTTAAAACTTTATTTGAAGGACAGAAAGTTGAATTCGCCATTCAGATCGGAGACAAAGGTCCTGCTGCTGCAAACGTAATACTTTGCGATAAATAAATAATTGTGGATCTGCGATAACGATGAAGGATTGTTCCTGAGTAGACAGATCCATAACTTAAATCAGATGAAAGTCGTTTATTCTTAATATCAGGCCAGCATATTTTTCGCAATTATGAGTGTGCTGACCGATGTGATGAAGTGCAGGACTGCTGCATAAAAGTCTGAAAGCAGAAGCTAACTGCTTGTTAAATAATAAAGTGCGTAAGAGGCGAGGCTGCCTCCGAAAGCATCACGTCTTTGCTTTTACCTTAATGGCATCTGCCAGTTAACATTCACGCGAGAACAGGATAATAGAATATGATAAAAGTCCTTGTTTTCTTTAATGCTGAATCCTGTAAAATCAGGACAGTTCTGGAAGATATATCTTCTATCAGGCAGGAATATCCAAACGGTGAAGAAACACATCTTCGGATTATGTCTGCAGGTTTTCCTTCCTTAACTGGCGATCATGGCATTGTTTACGTGGCTACTGACAGAGAGTTAACGTCACAGGAGATACTTGATGCGGCCAGGAGATATTTATAGCATTTTTGCTATGCTCTCTGCTCCACGTTTAATTGCATGCTTACCCTATTTATCAGAATCGAACAAAAAATGAGTTAAAAACATTTATGGCCTGCTAACAGCAGGCTTTTTTTTACATTACACTTTTTTAGAAACACCTCTATAAAGAGAGAGTGATTCGCTACCCTCTGACAAAATGCAGGTGTCTCTCCCCTGCGTGCCATCTTGCCATTTGTGAAAAACCTGGCTAAGTGGCGGCACTAATTCACAAAATGCCTCTCCTGATTTAAAGCTCATCAGGTATGACTGAAGCAATAAGTTATGAGGGTATAAAAAGGCTCTCCGGATGGCTCCTGGCATCATAGTTTTAAGTACCTTCAAAAATACAGGGGCATTTCGTAGGAGTTAGAATTTAGTTCTTGCACATTCTTCTTAGCTTTGTCTTGCAATATGAGATTTATATAAGTAGTTTAAACCTTGTTAATAACAATATATACCAATCGGATCAAAGTGCTCAGTAAGAAAAATCGGGTTGATGAGCAACCGTCGACATCAGTATTTACTGAACAACGAAATAACTTTAAAAGGTCTCCTTATGTCAGATGCTCTTACACAGTTAAACAATATCCGTACCTTACGTTCTCAGACTCGCCAAATGTCATTAGAAGTACTGGAAGATGTTCTGGAAAAGTTTAAAATTATTCTTATAGAACGACGAGAAGAAGAGACATTACGTCTTGCAAATGAAAGTCAGCGCCGCGATAAACTGGAATCACTTCGTCAGATGATGCTTGATGAGGATATCGATCCATCCGAACTTATGGCTTTTGTTGGCTCTCCGGGTAAGGTTAAAAGGACGCGTTCCCCCCGCCCCGCGAAGTATCGATATACTGACGAAACTGGAGAGTCAAAAACATGGTCAGGTCAGGGGCGAATGCCGAAGCGGATCTCAAGTCTGATTGCTGAAGGTGGGGAATTAAAAGATTTTGAAATCAGCTAAAAAGAGCCGGGTATCACCCGGCTCTTTTTTGTATAGGCCGCAAGTTGCCTTAGAGAATAGTCGAGAAAAATTTAGTTCCATCGATGTAGCCGAGGAGCTGTTTAAAATAACAGTACTGCTTAAGGGACAAACCGGTTATCTTGCAGATCGTTACAGCGAGCAAAAAGAGAGCCATCAGGAGCTTTCATCCCGAGTCAATCAGGACAAAATAAAACGTATGTTCTTCGTGAATCTATACTGCATGAGCTTAACAACGTCCGTTATTGGCACAAAGCTCGCCACCTGAAGCATCGCATGGTCCGCTGTGAGCGAGTAGCGAACGTCCCATCCAGCGAAAGAGCGTAAAAAAACCGTCTCACGGCAGTTTAGCTTTCCAGTCAGGAAGTTGCGCTTGCGAGTCGTGCTGCAAATCCAAGGAAGAACATCCCTACCAACGCGTTTCCGATTGCAGACAGACGTCGGTTGCCTTTCAGACGGCTTAGAAGATAAGAGCCGCAGAAAACGAGAAAGCCGAAATAAACGAGAGTAATTGCGAACATTACTGCTGCCAGAATTATAAACGCCATCCAGGAATGTTCAGCCTGAATATTGATGAACTGGGCGAAGAAAGAGATATAGAACAGCAGCGTCTTCGGATTCAGTAGAGTAACCAGCATTCCGCGCCCAATGATCCCCTTGCCATCAGCTGGAGATTTCTTTTCCTGACTCGTTTCTACAGCTGGCTTAAAGATAGCGCGTATCGTCTGGACACCGAGATAGAAAAGATAAGCAGCTCCTGCGTATTTGATGGCGTTAAATAAGGCAGGGGTTGAGCTTATGACCGCGGTCAGCCCACACCATGTCAGCAGAACTAAAATAACGTCGCTCAGGAGGATGGAGAATATTGCAGCGAAGCCCCGCTTGATGCCGCTGGTAATGCTCGTTTTGATCACGAACATGGTTTCAGGGCCAGGCATAAGGACTATCAGCGTCGCACCAAGCAGGTACGTCCAGAAATTCACGACACCAAAATCAGCAAACATTTACACTCCAGTTTTCTCGTTTCAACGAGGCCATTCTAACGTAACCCGGATTAATGAAAACACATCACGGCTACTTTGTTGGTAAGCCAATGTCTGCTGTTGGCACAAAGCTCGCCACCTGAAGCATCGCATGGTCCACTGTGAGCGAGGAGCGGAAGTTCATTATTTATATTTATCGATACGTTACATACATGCCCCTCAACTAATCAATGGGAGCAGACCCAAGTTTCTATTAGTTGTGCATGACTCCTACTATCCTTAGATTTATCCCCCGATCTAAAGTGGCTTTTTACAGGTCGGGGTCCAATCAGTAGTGTAACTGTCAGTCAAACATAGCTGGTAATGATGAGTTAATGATCTTAATGTCAATACTATTCTTTTTTAAGCATAGCTCATGCCGCTTTTGAAGCATGCTAATGAACGTGTTAGTATTTGATGAGCTTAACTTCATGTTGTAAATGATTTCTGACACGCTGATAACATTTATGCAAACTTTGTGGCGCCTGCTGACCTCTTCTATTAATTCAATTATTTCAGGCCACTCTTTTGACTCTCTATATTCATCTATTAGGACTATTCCATAGAAATCATAATCGCCACCATGCAAGATCGCTATTCCAGCAGAGTTATATATTTTCTCACCTCTATTGATTACTTTATAAACCCCTTCCAATTGATTAATTGCTTTCCTGCAGTGCTTAATCATGCTCGATGAAGCTCGTTCACGAGATTTATCCAGGGTCGATACGTTTACTTGTAGGCATTTAGACTCAATCGCAATTACTTTATTGTTTAGCGAGCAAGTTAATACATCTGTTAGTTCTCTTTCCTTTTTTCCAATCTTTACCATTGGAGACAAGGTCGTTGAGGAGTTATTCATCAGGCAAAGTGCCTGATAAATCTGACGCTCCTGACGCGCACCATCAATCTCTGTAGCCACTTCATAACTTGATGAGCCTTGAGGATTTACGTGATGCGTAAGGATAGCCTTAAGTTCTTTAACCTTAACGGGAAAGTGAAATTTTAACACATTGAATCCCGCATGTTTAGCATCATCAGAACCTAATGAGGCACATACCGAATCAGTGAATTTAATGTTATCTAGATGATTGTTTGCTGAAGAAAATTCAAAGTTTGCAATTATGTTATAAGCTCTTTTGTTTCTAAAGTTAGTTTTTATATTTATTGTTCCATACACAACGCTCGCGTCAGTCTCGTCGAATAAAGATAGGTGGATATCTGAGTCTAAGAATGAATCATCAAAAATATTATTACGATTATTCCAACGTTGAGCAAGTATCGCATGGAAAGGTGATGATTTATTATCAAATACTTTCAAGGCCAATGCGATATTATGCGGGGGATTTATTTTAACAAATAGATAAAATTCTATCTTAGCACCAAGCAAAATGGACTTAATGACTGATGTAGGTAATTTTGCTACTAACGCTTTATCGTCTGAAGAATTAGACTCACAAAAAACTCCAACTTGTTCTGATGCTAAAATGTCATGAAGACTTTTTGATGGTAAGTACATTATCTGACTCCTTGTATGCTTCAACCTGTAACTGGGTTAAAGCCCATCTATCATACTGGCTGGATGTATATCATACAAACCGTGAATGTATAGCAATGTGTTGTTAGATGATAAGTTTTATAAACCATTATTAGGTAGGATACCATATCTTGAAAAATCAATCCCCAACAGCCTTCAGGCGGCCTAAGTACATCCTCAAGCCTACTTCTGTACACCTAATAAACCACGCATTAACTTTGCTATCGGTTGATCGATACACGGTTATGTCAGTAATGTTTTGACTACCCCTAACTCCGTATATCACAAGTCACTTTAGCAACGTCCGCTCTTGGCACTGAGCGGACATTTAAAGAGGCTAATCCCTACAACGTTCAGGTAAGGCTTAAAATTCATTGAGTACAGCACGAGTGAACACTACAGTGTGCACTATTCACTAAGTGTTAATATCATAATCCCATGATTTATATGAACTAAATTGGCAGGTGAACAGTGTGAACAGTGTGAACAGTTTTTCATAAAAAAACTATTTACTAATCAAACCTTGCGCACCATTTGAACGTCTCTATATCTATGTATAGTTTTTTTCTCGAATCTATAAAAACCATTAAAGATCATACGATTAACCTGTTAAATTTGTTCCTATTCCGACCCGATGCGCTTTACCTACCGCAGCGCGATGTTTCCCGTCGCCGGGTAATTATTCACTTCCCGGAACAGAATGCGAACCGCAGCTTAAGGACAAAATTACCTGCGAGATGGTCGTTATTGTTCGACAGCTTATGCAGTAGTTCAGCGACCCGATGAGCGCCCGCGCACTGCTCCAGTCACAGCAGAACTCCGGCGAGGCGCTCAGCATCAAGCGCGATGCCAACCCGACATTTGATTTTTGCGGCTGTCTGGAAGCGCTGCCGCAGACGAACGGGATGTTTATGGGGAACGCCGATATTATCCCGCGCCAGCCACGTAACTATCTCTATCATGCCTATCTGGTCTATATGGGGGCCAACGGTTACAGGCACGTGCTGAGCCTAAAAGCATTCGGGTTGGGGCTGCCGATGATGCTGAAAGAGTACGGGATGAATTATGAGAAACGGCACACCAAGCAGGGCACGCAAATCAACCTGACGCTTAAGGATGAAAGCAACGGTGACTGGCTGCCAAAGTGCGACGAACCCACCGCAACATAACCTACCCAGACCGACATATGCCGGTCTTTTTATGCCTGACAGTCTCGCGAGGTGAACAATCGACTGCTCGCCCTTCACAGTCCAACCACCTCTTAACACCATGAAAAATATATAAAAAAATCAAAGATAAACAGAGTGAACAGTAAAACCTAAAAAAACTTTTTACCCCCCTATAATTCAGCGTGAGCGAAAAATCTCAAAGGTGAAGAGTCGACTGTTCACTCTTCACCAACCCTTCACCACCTAACCACATGATATAAAATGAAAAATAATCAAGGTGAACAGTGTGAACAGTTAAATGCAAAAAAACTTTTTTCAGTGCTTATTGTTTAAGAAAAAAGACCACATGAAAAAAGAGACACATTTCTAAGGAGGGATCGTATTACTATGACATTTCATAATTGGTACACGTTTAGGTACACAACTGAAAGTTGAATACGCAAAAACCCTTTATATTTAATGTATTGAGACAATTATTCAGACTCCGCCAGCTCCACCAAAATCCTCCGTCAGCGGCCACCAGAACCGTCTGATGAAGTCGAAAGCCCGCAAAGCGTAAGTTTTGCGGGCTTTTTTGTGTCTGTGATTGGCCGTGAATACTCGGCTAAATTCTGACCGGCCACTGTATGTTGCCGACATCGTTGAGGATGGGACGCGAAAAAAAATACCCCTGAAACAGATGGATGCCGATAGACTCCAGCCAGCACCACTCTTCCATTGTCTCCACGCCTTCGGCAACAACCGTTATTCCGAGCTCCTCGCAGCACCGGGCAATGGATCGCACTATTGCCTGTTTGACGCCGCTGAGATGGATGCCCTCGATCAAAGCCATATCGATCTTGATCTTGTCTGGCTGAAACCGTGCCAGCAATGCCAGTCCGGAATAACCGGAGCCAAAGTCATCGATCGCAAGGCCTGTTCCTGCAATGCGCAGCGCTTTTAACGCCTGGTAAAACGCATCCTGATCCGTGATGGCTTCCGTTTCCGTGACTTCAATAATGATCTGCTCTGGCCTGAGACCCGCAGCGCCGATCTGTTTTACCAGAGTGTCCACCGCCCCGGGTATCGAAGAAAGGACACCGGGCAGAAGATTCACTGACAATTTCTCATTGTTTTTCAGCATCCGGTTTCCCAGTGCGAATGCATGTGCTTTTGTCTCAAGATCAAAGTGATAAAGCCTGTCAGCAGGAACAGATTCAAACATTCTGGCAGGAGACTCTCCCGAAGGGCTCCGGATCAGAGCCTCCCAGGAGGACACTTTGCCCGTCAGCGCCTCAACGATAGGCTGCAGGGCAAACTGGCATGGTTTTTCCACAATAAGATCGGGCCATTGAGAGAGTGTAAAGTGCTCCCTGCCTTCCCTGCGCCACCGCGAGGCGTTAAATTCTGGCGGTACGGCGTGTAGACCCCTTTGAGCGAGAAATGTGCTGGCAAGCCTGAATATCCTTTCATCCTGAAGATAGCAGCCCCTGAAATGACTGAGGTTTCGTATCTCCGCAAGTATGGACTCCACAGTACGGCTGCCTGCGTCAAACAGCCGCATGCCGGTGTCATGAAATCGTCTGTAGGCTGAATAGTCCTGCATCAGCAGGACTACAGAATTGTGCCGCAGATCGGCCCTGATTCGGCTGAAGAGTGCATTGATGACCGCTTCTTCTCCCTCAAGTACCTGGAAGAACTCTGCACCATCAAAAAGCAAAATGCCTGTGACATGATTCGCGTTATTTTTACACAGCGCATCCTGTACAAGCTGATGAATGCTGGCCTGCTGCAGCTCAGGATTGACCAGACTGCGGTATATCAATGTGGTCAGCATGTATTCACTCCGCTTGGGATTTTATCTGGGCTGGATGCTAACGATATGATGGCTTAAGGGCTGTTTTGCCAGATTACCATGGTCTGGATAAAACCCATCACTATCATTGCGCCAGCCAATCTGTGTAGAAGAGGGGAATCCTGAGCGAAAAGCAAACATCACCATTTTCGCTCATCTATTAAAAGGCTCCTGTATACCTAAGCCACGCTTTTTGTTGAGCTCAGCTCAGCATGTTATCAAGAGTCCAACTCGACTGGGAGCGTGTCCACATTAACACTATGCTTGAAGAGACCTCTCCGAAGAGAGGCCAAACGTATTCAAAAACGAAAATTAAAACCTGCCTGTACGCTGACGCTGTTATCTACATCTCCACCACCGGTATAAACCCCGCTGGTAAATTGTAAATTGCTGGTAACCCCGACATTGACACCAGCACCTACAATAGCCATTTTTTGATTGTGGCCAGAATTGGCGCGGTAATCTGCAGCATTAACCGTAGAGTCATCATTCAATTCTGAGATATAACGTGCATCGGCCCATGGCATGATGTGCATATTTGCTGCAGCAATATCACCGGAAATACGCATACCCCCGCCCGCATGCATAGAAGAAACCTGGTTTTTACCAAATGAAATTTGTGCATCCGAAAACGCGTTGCTTTCTACTTTATTCCAACCGAGAACGGCATAAGGCTGAATTAGCATATTTTCGGCGTTCTTGATATTTACCCCCGCACGGGTTTCAGCATCATACATATTGCCATTATACGTGCCGTTCAGTGCTTCCTGTATGCCCGTTGTGGAACTTTGAACGTTGTGCGCTGACATTGAATACCGCATATCGCCATAGCTGAAACTGCCGTCAATGAACAAACCCCAGTGATTATCACGCAGGTGTTGCTGCCACCCACCATAAACACTGTAGAAGTTACCATATACGCTGTTATCGAAGTTACCCTGAGTGTCCCCCTCGCTGACGCGGTTACGCGTATAAGCGAGTGCAATCCCCCCCGTCAGGACATCTCCATTATCACGAAGGTGACTCCAGTCTACGCCTCCCTGGAAACCTTGCAGATTACTGTGGTAATCCACATCGTCTGAGTAATTCCCATTCTGGTAAAGATAATCACCCCAAATGTGCTGCCCCTCACTTACACCATTGAGCAGGTAACTACTACGCAGATTGTCCATGCGGTTGGCGATATCCGCCACTACGGCCTGGCCAGACTGTTTTGCACCGTCCAGCCCTGCAATCATCCCCTTAACATCGTTTGCCAGACCGGTGTGCTTTTGTGTCACGACAATCTCGCTTCCTGCGGTCGGATTATTCATGTCCACAGTAGAGGCTGTGACATCGTAGTTCCATGCACCAGAGCGTGCGGCAACCTGCTGTTCGCCATTGGCGAATTGATAATTAACGGTGCCCTGTGATAAATCATTGAAAGACCCGACCACCGACGTTCCTTCATGAGACACTTCTGCCATCTGGCTGATCGTCAGGGTATTCATACCTGTTGCCGCGCCAGTTACAACGACTGCGCTGTCAGTACTCATTGTGATATTGGCATCCGACATGGTTTGCCCCACCAGCATAGAACCGTTCATCAGGCTGTAATTTGTGCCGCTATCGATATTTGGCGTGACGATTGAGTTATTCTGGGTCGCATACACCGCGTTAACATTGCTTATTCCGCCGTCCACGCTGCTGTTATTATCCAGAATGAGATTATTGGTGCCGCTTCCTCCATCAATATTCCCTTCTACTTTTGACCCTCCGGCAACCACGATACTGTCGCTCCCCGCACCGGTTGTGACATTACCGGCAACAGTGGAGGTATCACCGATAATGATGCTGGTGTCACCCACATTGGCTGAGGTATCTAAATCGCCATTCAACTGACTGCCGGAAATCATTACCTGGGCGTTACCCGAGCCTTCAAGCGTCACGTCCCCACCGACCTGACTGTTATTCTGTAACGTCAAAGCAGTATCCCCCTCACCAGTAGAAACAGTGAGGTCACCCCCAACAGAACTATTATCCAGTGCCACACTTACCTGAGCATCGCTTTTATCAACCCTGAGGTTGCCCTGTACGGCACTATCAGAAAGTGACACCTGCGCAAAAGTATCGCTATTTTCTCCCAGACCGCTTTGGCGTTTCAGGGATGGCGTACTGGGGTCTTCAAGCGTCAGATCACCCTTTATGATGCTTTGGTTGCTCAGTGCCAGCTGCATCTGACCACTGCCGGATAAGGTCACGTCTCCGGTTATACTGCTCCCTGAGGCATTCAACTGCGTTTCCCCTGTGTTGCTCGCCAGCATCACACTGCCATCTACTGTACTGTCGGTCATCGATATCAGATTCAGACCTGCCTGGTTTAACAGGCCTATGTCCCCTGTAACGTCAGACTGATTCAGTGATAACAGGTTGTTTTCGGTGCTGAACATTCCAATTGCCATATCATCGAAATTACTCATTTGAAGCGGGATATCAAAGGGACTTTTCTCACTGATTTGCTGTGCAATGGCTGAAATTTCCTGAGCAACAGGACTTTGACTCGCATCAATCTGCGCATTAGTCAGTGAAACCGTGTTATCCGAGGCGTAGCTCAGGGCGTAAATCCCACCTTTATCCAGGCTACTGTTTTCCATATTGATTGTTTGTGAAGCACCGCCACCGGAGATAATACTGCCATGTAACTGACTGTTGTTACGGACATCCACGTTGTGCTCACCATTATCCAGGGGATCAATGAAAATGGCTGCGCCCATCATATAATTTTTATCACCCACATGGTCTTTATACTCAACGCTATCCTGTTCACCGTTCAGAATAGAATCATCAATAATAATATTCGTATTAGTTGAATGAATATCTGCCCCGACTTCGATCATGTCAGCCTGCGCGTTGTTTTCGAGAGTAATGTTTGCTGTGCCAGTATTACTCCCCTGAATATATTCCCCTGACATATTAGTCCCGGACACCGTCAGCGACTGGGTATCAGATGGCTTCCTGGCATCCATATATATACTTCCCGAACTGGAGGGGTTATTAACGAAAGCCGTTCCTGAATTATTATTAACATACAGATCCGGTCCCTTGATTGTTGAGACACCACAGGTTGTTGTCGGTGCTGCCCCGCATTCTTCGCCAAATGCAGAAGATATGCCTGCAACGGAGAGTAGGGCGGGAGAAAGAGTTAACATAATACATTTTGTTAATGGTGAAAGTTTTAACATTTTTGAGTGCTCCAGAATATTAAATTCAGAATACAGTTATTCCTGCCTGCAAAATCAGACAGTGTCAGACGTGTTTTTTTTGCCGTTCTAAAAGATAATGTGTTTTAAAAGGGACAATGATATTCAATCCAGCCTGAAATAAAATTCAGCTCATGCATTATCTTCCAGTGGTAGCGTTAACCGTGTAAACAACAATAACGAGACCAGTCCCTTAACCTTGTGCTTTAAGTGCTCATCTGGATAAAAAGGCAAGGTAACATGAGGGAGATCAATAAAAGAGGCATATCGTTGTCAGGCTTTCTTTTCATTCCTTAATGAAAAGCAGCCCTGCCAGGTAAACCTTGATAGCTTGTTTACCTCGCTATAAAATGAGGATGTTCAAACGTCTTAAAACGCGCAGGCATATGAAAATATTTGCTTATATCCCTAAAAATGATGAATGCGACCTGGCAAAAATTGCTTTAAACCATGCCTGTCAGACAGTTGGGTTTAAAATTGATCGGATCTTTGAAGAGCTGGTTAACGACAGTATTACGGGATTTGAATCATTACTGAGCCTTGCGCAGCCCGGAGATGTCATTTTAGTATATCGAATGATTGGATTGATCCGCTTACCGAAAGATGAGTGGTTAAATCTGCAGATCGCCACTGAGGCTGGCGTGAATATCGCAGCATTGAATCTCAAATCAACCCTGCACTGCCTGCATGCTTTAAACCCTGCAGAACGCCTTGCTGCCAGAGCATCGACGAACACATTGATGGAATTGACTGAAGGCGCGATAAATTTCATACAAACCAGTCCCGAGTTTGCAAAACGCCAATCACCGCCTGACACTGAAATTAAGTCGGCAGCGGGTAGACCGGTCGATTCAGCGTTGCATTATCGTATTTCCGTGCTGCTTCTTTCTGGGGCAAGCTACAGCGACATTCAAAAAGAAGTCAATTGCGGACGGTCCACCATTTCAAAAGTTAAGCAATCGTTGGGAAAGCTGGATAACGCCCTGTAAACCCGCACATCGTCCTTAAAAGCTCCATACATAGAAAAGTGAGGGCCATCGCCCTCACTCTCTCAACGCTTACTTACGACGCCAGGTCGTCCCCTGCGCACCGTCTTCCAGCACGATACCCATCTCGTTAAGACGGTCGCGTGCCGCATCGGCCGCGGCCCAGTCTTTGGCTTTACGCGCATCCAGACGCTGCTGGATCAGGGCTTCGATTTCCGCCGTTTCACCGTCATCCGCCTGCGCACCGCTTTGCAGGAAGGCATCCGGCTCCTGCTCCAGCAGGCCGAGCACCGCCGACAGCTTGCGCAGATGCGCGGCCAGGGCGTTGGCGGCGGCGATATCTTCCGTTTTCAGGCGGTTCACTTCGCGAGCCATATCGAACAGCGCGGAATAGGCTTCCGGGGTGTTGAAGTCGTCATCCATTGCCTCAACAAAGCGTGCCTCAAAGGCCTCACCACCGGCAGGTGCGACGGAGGTATCGGTGCCGCGCAGGGCGGTATAGAGACGCTCCAGTGAGGCGCGGGCCTGCTTGAGGTTCTCTTCGCTGTAGTTCAGCTGGCTACGATAGTGGCCGGACATCAGGAAGTAGCGAATGGTTTCCGCGTCGTAGTACTTGAGCACGTCGCGCACGGTAAAGAAGTTATCCAGCGACTTGGACATCTTCTCGCGGTCAACCATGACCATCCCGGAGTGCATCCAGTAGTTAACGTACTCGCCGTCGTGGGCGCAGGTCGACTGGGCGATTTCGTTTTCATGGTGCGGGAACATCAGGTCCGAACCGCCGCCGTGAATATCAAAGTGGCTGCCCAGCTGTTTGCAGTTCATCGCCGAACATTCAATATGCCAGCCCGGACGTCCTTCGCCCCACGGAGATGTCCAGCTCGGCTCGCCCGGCTTGGACATTTTCCACAGCACGAAGTCCATCGGGTTACGTTTGATCTCGGAGGTTTCCACGCGTGCGCCGGCCTGGAGCTGATCCAGATCCTGGCGGGAAAGCTGGCCGTAGTTCGGATCGGTTGGCACCGAGAACATAACGTCACCGTTTTCCGCCACGTAGGCGTGATCGCGCTCGATCAGACGACTGACGATCTCAATAATCTCATGAATATGGTGGGTGGCACGCGGCTCGCTGTCGGGACGCAGAATATTTAATGCGTCAAAATCCGCATGCATCTCGTTAACCATACGCTCCACCAGCGCGGTAAATTCCTCACCGTTCTCATTAGCGCGCTTGATGATTTTGTCATCGATATCGGTGATATTGCGCACGTACTTCAGCTTGTAGCCGAGAAAACGCAGGTAGCGGGCCACGACGTCAAAGGCAACAAAGGTGCGACCATGGCCGATATGACAGAGATCGTAAACGGTGATACCACACACATACATGCCCACTTCACCAGCGTGAATGGGTTTAAATTCCTCTTTTTGGCGCGTCAGTGTATTAAAGATTTTTAACATCGAAGATTCCGTGTAGACGTGTGTGGTGTAAAAGCGACTTATATTACCCGTAATTCAACCCCGAAGCAGCACACTTTGCAAGGTGATCGAACCCGGCGGTTATGCTATAACAAGCCCCTGTATATGGCCCACTCGCGGGTCGAAGCACCACTATAACGGAACAGGATGCAAAAATGGTTACTTTCCACACCAATCACGGCGACATCGTAATTAACACTTTTGATGACAAAGCGCCTGAAACAGTTAAAAACTTCCTGGACTACTGCCGCGAAGGTTTTTACAACAACACCATTTTCCACCGTGTTATTAACGGCTTTATGATCCAGGGCGGCGGTTTTGAGCCGGGCATGAAGCAGAAAGACACCAAAGACGCTATCCAGAACGAAGCCAACAACGGCCTGAAAAACACCCGTGGTACTCTGGCGATGGCCCGTACTCAGGCGCCGCACTCCGCCACCGCGCAGTTCTTTATCAACGTTGCGGATAACGACTTCCTTAACTTTAGCGGTGAAAACCTGCAAGGCTGGGGCTATTGCGTGTTTGCCGAAGTGGTTGAAGGGATGGACGTGGTAGAAAAAATCAAAGCGGTTTCCACCGGCCGCAGCGGTATGCACCAGGATGTACCGAAAGAAGATGTGATCATTGAGCGCGTGACCCTCGGCGAGTAATTCGTGGCAACGCTGTTTATTGCAGATCTTCATCTGTGCACGGAAGAACCGGCGATTACCGCCGGTTTTCTGCGTTTTCTGGGCGACGAAGCCCGCCGGGCCGACGCGCTCTATATTCTCGGCGATCTGTTTGAAGCCTGGATTGGCGATGACGACCCGAATCCGCTGCATGCCGAGGTGGCGACCGCCATCCGTGCCGTCGTCGATTCTGGTGTCCCCTGCTACTTTATCCACGGCAACCGCGATTTCCTTGTCGGCAAGCGCTTCGCCCGCCGGAGCGGCATGACCCTGCTGCCGGAAGAGAAGGTGCTGGATCTGTACGGCCGTCGGGTGCTGATTATGCACGGCGACACCCTCTGTACCGACGACGTGGGTTACCTCGCATTTCGCGCCAAAGTCCACCAGCCCTGGCTACAAACGCTGTTTCTCGCCCTGCCGCTGTTTATCCGCAGCCGCGTGGCCGCCAGAATGCGCGCCGGGAGCAAAGCCGCCAACAGCAGCAAGTCGCTGGAGATTATGGACGTCAATCCCCAGGCGGTGGTGAACACGATGGAAAAGCATCGGGTGCAGTGGCTGATCCACGGTCATACTCACCGTCCTGCCGTCCATGAGCTGATCGCCAATGACGCCCCGGCGTTTCGCGCCGTCCTCGGGGCATGGCATACGGAAAGCTCGATGATTAAGGTCACCCGCGACGACGTAGCGCTGATTGTTTTTCCCTTTAGCGGTTAATCCTCGCCTATACTCTCTGTTTATTCCCCCCGGCATACGGCAAATTCATGACCGCACAGACACTTGCCCGCAACCTGCGACTCCCTACTCTGTTTCTGCTGGCAAGCGTTGTGCTGTTCGCCGCCCTGTCGCTCTATGCAAACTGGAGCGCGTTTATGCAGTGGTGCCTGAGCGTACAGATCACCCTGCACCGCTACCTGGTGATGTATCTCCTCCAGCTCAATAATCATCAGTACACGGCGGGTCTGTGGTTGTTGACCGGGGCCTTTATGTACGGGGTTTTACACGCCATTGGTCCGGGACACGGCAAGTTTATCGTCACCACCTGGCTTTCCACTCACCAGGAGAGCCTGACGGCAACCCGACTGGTGCCCTTTTTTGGCAGTCTGATGCAGGGCGTCAGCGCTATTCTGTTTGTCTTTATTCTGGCGGTGGGCTTTAACCTTGCGGCGGGCGATCTCAGCCAGAGTCGCTGGTACGTGGAGAAAATCAGCGCGGTACTGATTGGTAGTTTTGGGGCGCTGATTATCTGGCAGGCCCTGAAGCGTTTGCGACCGCAGAAGCTGCGGATTCGCGGGCTGCGACCAACCGGAGATCATACCCATTCAGAGGCCTGCGGCTGCGGACATCACGGCGTCGGCGTCGATCTGCACGGCAGCAGCTGGCGCACCCGGATCGGCGTAATTCTCGCCGTGGGCGCCCGTCCGTGCAGCGGGGCGATTATGATCCTGCTCTTTTCTAACGCCCTGGGGATCGTCACCTGGGGGATCGCGGCGGTGATGGCCATGTCGCTCGGTACGGCACTGTCAATTTTCGGCCTGTCGCTGGCGGTGCGCTACGCACGCAGCCGGACAATCGCCCTGTTTGGCGAACAAAATGGCACCCTGCGCTGGCTGCTGCCGATAGCCAAAGTGGCCGGTGGCATGCTGCTGATTTTGTTTGCCACCGTGCTGTTCCTGACCACCATTCCGGTGAGCAGCAACGGCGACTTTATCGCAGCAGGCTGTTAACGCAGGAAAAACTACCCGGGTCGGGCAAAACGCAGGCAGAATACGGCACACCCATCACGAAAGTGCCTGAGAGAATCAATGACGTCCGGCCATAAAATATCTACGATGACGCGCCGTTGCGGGGTATTCCTGTGAATGCGGCGACCGCTTCCGCTTCCCGGCGGGCCTTTTACTACGCGCCTTTTCGCAATCTGTTTTTCGCCCGCCTGCTGACCGTACTCGGTAACGGTATCGCGCCTATTGCCCTGGCCTTTGCGGTGATTGATATCGGCGGCAGCGTTGCCGATCTCGGTATCGTGGTCGCGGCACGCTCCCTGTTTAACGTCGGCTTTCTGCTGCTGGGCGGCGTGCTGGCGGACCGCTACTCCCGCAGCCGGGTGCTGCTGTTCTCTTCCCTGATTGCCGCGCTTTCTCAGGGCATCGTCGCCGGTCTGGTGCTGGACGGCTCCGCCACTATCGTCCTGCTGACCGTGCTGAGCGCGATAAACGGCGCGGCGGCCGGTATCTCGATGCCCGCCTCCGCCTCAATGGTGCCACACACGGTGCCGGTGCACGCCCTGCGTGAAGCGAACGCCTTTATTCAGCTCAGTATTTACGGCGGCACCGTTATCGGCGCCTCTCTCGGCGGGCTGTTGATCAGCACCATCGGTCCCGGCTGGGGACTGGCAGTCGATGCTCTGGGGTTTGCCGCCGCCGCCCCGCTCTATCTGCGCACGCGTATCGCCGCGCAGAAGTCGGCTGAATCCACCTCGAATATGCTCCAGGATCTGCGCGACGGCTGGAAGGAGTTTATCTCCCGCGCCTGGGTCTGGGCTATCGTGGTCCAGTTTACGGTGATCAACGCCGCCTTTAGCGGGCTGGTGATGGTACTCGGCCCGGTTATCGCCGATACCTCATTTGGCCGCGCAGGCTGGGGTCTGGTGGTCGCCGCAGAAAGCGTCGGCCTGATTGTCGGGTCGCTGATCGCCCTGCGCTGGCGTCCCCGTCGCGATCTGCTGATCGGCGTGATTCTGGTCGCGCTCTGTGCCGTGCCCATTGCGCTGCTGGGGCTGGTTCCCTCTACGCCGGTACTGATGGCGGCGTTCTTCCTCGCCGGGGTCGGCTTCGGCCAGTTTGGCGTCACCTGGGCGCACTCTCTGCAAACCCATATCCCCGCCGATAAGCTGGCGCGGGTCTACGCCTATGACGCGGTGGGTTCCTTTGTGGCGATCCCCATCGGCGAACTGGCGGCCGGGCCGCTGGCGCTCTGGTTTGGCACCACGCATCTGCTGCTGGCCGCCGCCGCTGCGGTGGTGATTGCGACGGCGCTCACCATGCTGACACCGGCGATCCGCCGACTGGATAATCGCCCGCAGGTGAACACGAGGAGCTAATCGACAGTCCGCTGGCCGGGGGCTTTTTTGCCTTAAAACCGGCCACGCAACCGTTTTCCTTGCCCGTATTCCGTGCTATTCTCTGTGCCCTCGAAAGCTGTCTGAAGCACACCCACAGGAGTTATAAGACGCATGTCTTCGCGCAATCATCCGCCACGCATCGCCATCGTGATGGGGTCCAAAAGCGACTGGGCTACCATGCAGTTTGCCGCTGAAATCCTCGACGCCCTGAATGTTCCCCATCATGTAGAAGTTGTCTCCGCGCACCGCACTCCCGATAAACTGTTTAGCTTTGCCGAAGGCGCAGAGGAAAACGGTTATCAGGTGATTATTGCCGGCGCAGGCGGCGCGGCACATCTGCCGGGCATGATTGCCGCCAAAACCCTGGTGCCGGTGCTGGGTGTGCCGGTCCAGAGCGCCGCCCTGAGCGGCGTCGACAGCCTTTATTCCATTGTTCAGATGCCACGCGGCATTCCGGTCGGCACGCTGGCGATCGGTAAAGCCGGTGCGGCCAACGCCGCTCTGCTAGCCGCACAGATCCTCGCCACGCACGATACAGAGCTGCACCAGCGTCTGGCAGACTGGCGTCGCACCCAGACCGACGAGGTCCTGGATAACCCGGACCCGCGGGGTGCGGCATGAAACAGGTATGCGTGCTCGGTAACGGCCAGCTTGGCCGAATGCTGCGCCAGGCCGGTGAGCCCTTAGGGATCGCCGTCTGGCCGGTTGGGCTGGACGCCGAGCCGGAAGCGGTGCCGGTTCAGCAGAGCGTGATTACCGCCGAAATTGAACGCTGGCCGGAAACGGCCCTGACTCGCGAACTGGCGCGCCATCCGGCGTTTGTGAATCGCGACGTCTTCCCGATTATTGCCGATCGCCTGACGCAAAAGCAGCTCTTCGACAAGCTCAGTCTGCCGACCGCCCCCTGGCAACTGCTGACCGACAAGGGCGAATGGCCGTCGGTCTTTGCTCGTCTCGGCGAGCTGGCGATCGTTAAACGCCGCACCGGCGGCTACGACGGACGCGGTCAGTGGCGACTGCGCGCCACGGAAACCGACCAGCTTCCTGACGAGTGCTACGGAGAGTGTATTGTCGAGCAGGGAATTAACTTCTCCGGCGAAGTCTCTCTGGTGGGCGCTCGCGGCCACGACGGCAGCACAGTATTTTACCCGCTGACCCACAACCTGCATCAGGATGGCATTCTGCGCATCAGCGTCGCCTTCCCGCAGGCCAGCCAGCGTCAGCAGGAACAGGCTGAAGCGATGCTGACCGCCATTATGAACGAGTTGGGCTATGTGGGCGTGATGGCAATGGAGTGCTTCGTGACGCCGTCAGGCCTGCTGATCAACGAGCTGGCCCCGCGCGTACACAACAGCGGCCACTGGACGCAAAACGGTGCCTCCATCAGCCAGTTTGAGCTGCATCTGCGCGCGGTAGTGGATCTTCCCCTGCCGACGCCGGTGGTTAACAGCCCGTCGGTGATGGTGAACCTGATTGGCAGCGACCTGAACTACGACTGGCTGAAGCTACCGCTGGTGCACCTGCACTGGTATGACAAAGAGGTTCGTCCGGGACGCAAAGTGGGCCATCTCAACCTGAACGACAGCGATACGGCTCGCCTTGATGCGACTCTGGAAGCGCTGCGCCCGCTGCTGCCGCCCGAGTATGACAGCGGCCTGACCTGGGCCCAGGCGAAACTGCGTTAAGCTATCGATCCAGAAAACAAAGGGCCGTCTCAGACGGCCCTTCTTATTTAATGTCGGTCGCGCTTATCGGCGCGCTTCGCCAGCCAGTCCCCCAGCACCTGCACCACCTGGACCAGCACGATCAGCGCCACCACGGTGACGATCATGACCTGGGTTTCGTAGCGGTAGTAGCCGTAGCGAATGGCCAGATCCCCGACCCCACCACCACCGACAATCCCGGCCATTGCCGAGTAGCCGATCAGGCTGACAAGGGTAATGGTCAGGCCGCGCAGCAGTCCGGCGCTGGCTTCCGGCAGCAGCACGGTGCAGATAATCCGCATCGGGCTGGCACCAAAGGCTTCCGCCGCCTCGATAATGCCTTTGTCCACTTCGCGCAGGGCGCCGTCCACCAGCCGGGCGTAGAAGGCAATCGCCGCGACTGACAGCGGCACGGAGGCAGCAATCGGCCCGATGGTGTTGCCGAGCAGAAACTGCGTCAGCGGCAGCAGGAGCACCAGCAGGATCACAAACGGCACCGAGCGGATAATATTGACCAGTACGGTACTGACCAGGTAAACCACACGGTTCTGCCAGAACAGGTTACGATCGGTGACAAAGATCAGAAAGCCCAGCGGCAGGCCACCCACGATGGCCAGCACCGTTGAAATACTCAACATCTGGAAGGTTTCGCCAAAGGCGAGGCCTAAGTCAGCGATTAAATCATCCACGGATCACCTCCACCTGTGCGGTATGTTGACGAATATGGTCGACCGCCGCGTCTACCGACTGGGTATCCTCTCCGGCGCTCAGCTGTACCACCAGGATCCCCAGCGCCCGCTCGCCGATATACTCAATTTTGCCGTGCAGAATATTGACCGACACGCCAAAGCGTATGGCCACATCCGACAGGACCGGCTGCTCGGCGGAATCACCGATAAACAGGATCTTTAACAGCTGGCCGGGCAGGTGCTCCCGCAGCCTTTCCGGCAGCGTCAGGTTGAGAGTATGGGACACCAGCTGCTGGCTGAACGGATGCTGCGGATGCGCGAAGACATCAAATACCGTCCCCTGCTCCACCACTTTACCGCCGGACATGACCGCGACACGGTCGCAGATACTTTTGATCACGTCCATCTCGTGGGTGATCAGTACGATAGTGATCCCCAGCTGCTGGTTGATCTGCTTCAGCAGCGCCAGGATCGTCGCGGAGGTTTCAAGATCCAGCGCCGAGGTCGGTTCATCACAGAGCAGCACGTCCGGGTGGTTGGCGATAGCACGGGCAATTCCCACGCGCTGCTTCTGCCCGCCGCTCAGCTGCACCGGAAAACGGTTCGCCTTGTCGGTCAGACCCACCAGCTCAAGGATCTCCGCCACTCTGGGGGCGATTTTGCTGCGCTCCCAGCCGGCCGACTTCAGGCTGAAGGCCACGTTCTGCGCCACGGTGCGGGTGTGCATCAAATTAAAGTGCTGGAAAATCATACCAATACGCTGGCGAGCGCTGCGCAGTTCTCGCCCCTGTAGCGCGGAGATTTCCACGCCGTTGACCCTGACGCTGCCCTGGCTGGGCCGTGTCAGCGCGTTAAGCGTGCGCAGCAGCGTACTTTTTCCGGCCCCGCTGGTGCCGACAATACCAAAGATGTCGCCCGCCTGAATATGCAGGCTGACCTCATCCACGGCCCGCGTCGATGCGCCGCCACCGCCAGCAAAGTCGACGCAAACCTTGTCTATCTCAATCATGCAAACCTCAGAAATGCAAAAAGGGGCAGACCAGCTGCCCCGAAGTCCTGCGGAGAACCTTACTGTTTTTCCGCCGCCATCCACTCTGGTTTCTGGAAAGCGTTATAGACGTTATTCGGATCGTCAATCACCGCCCGATAGGCCGGGGATTTCACCGCCTCAACAATATCCTTCGCAAAGGGCTTGTCGGCATCTTCGCTGCGCACGGCGATAATATTTTTCAGGTTCTCATCCAGCTGCTCCTGTTTCAGGGCGCTGGAGAGTTTCAGACCGGCGGCAATCGCAAAGTTACCGTTAACCAGCGAAGCAGTCACGCCGTCGAGGGTACGCGGCAATTGCGCCGCTTCCAGCGGTTTAAACACCAGCCCTTTCGGGTTGCTGGCGATATCGCGCTCGGAGGCTTTGGTCGGATCGATATTGTCTTTAATGGTGATCAGGCCGAGAGACTGCAGAAAACGCAGGCCGCGCGCCAGGTTGGTCGGGTCGTTAGAGATCGTAACGATATCGCCTTTTTTCAGCTCGTCGAGGCTGCTGATTTTACGCGAATAAAAGCCCATCCCCGCCGTCGGCACCGCCAGCAGTCGGGTCAGCTTCAGGCCTTTGTCGGCGGTGAATTTATCGAAGTAGAGGCTGTGCTGGAACAGGTTGGCATCGATACTGCCGTTAGACAGGGCCATATTCGGCTGCACGTAGTCGCTGAACTCGCGCACCACGACCTTATAGCCCTTCTCTTTCAGCGACGGCGCAATCGCCTGCTTCACCATATCGCCATAGGGTCCCGGTGCCACGCCAAACACGATGGTCTGTGGGTCACTGTTAGCCTGTGCAAACTGGACGCTGCAGGCCAGCAGCAGAATGCCGGTGGCCGCGCGAAGATTCGAACGCAATCCCATAAGTACTCCGTTTTAAATGTTGTGTTGCTGTGCGGGCGCGCGCCGTACAGTGCGACGCAGGTCATTTTCGCCCTATAAATAAGGCTGACCGTTAAGATGGCATAAAGGCGGGACGGGCGTAATTGAAATTAATTCATGATGTTGTGAACTATGTCACTGAAAGATGGGGAGTTACGTCAGGAGTAAGATAATGATGCACAAAGAGAAAGGAGAAAGCCGCCTCGCTCTTTATGCATTTTTTAGCTAAGTAAATCTGAAAAAGTATCAAACAGGGCGGCCGGAGCCGCCCTGAGTTATCAGAAGTCGTAGCGCAGACGGACCAGGTTCATATCACCCAGGTTGTCGGTGCTGGAGGTAAACACGTGTTCGTAGTCAACACGGAAACCGTAATCCAGTTTGAAGCTGATACCCACGCCGTTATCGATACGCTGGTAGTTGCGGCCGTTAGCAAACTCAATACGGTCGCCCATCACGTACGGCTGAACGGATTTCAGCGCGAACTGGCCCACCGGAATGGTGTAGCCCGCAAAGTATTCAATACCCCAGGCATCACCGGCGAAGAAGTTCTGCGCGGAGGCTTTGTTCAGCACCATAAAGTTCTGGTACCAGCCGCCGCCGAAGGACAGGGTCCAGTTATCCGGGGTCCAGCTCAGCGCGGAACCGATAATGGTCTGATCCCAGGTTTTGCCGTTTTCGCTGCCCGGATTACGCACTTCGGCACGGGTGTAGTTCCACGCGGTACCCCAGCTCAGATCGTCGGTCAGATGGTAATCCACCGCCAGCGAGCCACCGCCTTTACGGCCGTAGCGCACGCCTTTGCCAACCTGATAGTCAGAATCGTTAAACAGGTATGCCGCATAGATATCCGCGTCACCGACGGTTTTCTTATACTTCAGCATTTTGCGTGAACGATAAGAACCGTCGTAGTCGCCGTTAACCCCGTTACCGGAAGCCTGGCCGACCATGTCGTAGTCCCAGATATCAGTTTTAGCACCGACAACGTCGTAGTAGGCGCTGTTCTGCTGACCGAAGGTCAGGGTGCCCCAGGTGTCGCTTTTCAGACCGGTGTAGAGCATGCGGCGGGAGGTGTTATGTGCACCTTCAGCATGGTGGTTATCCCAGTCAAGCGCGGCCGGAATATTGACGCCCAGCTCGTAGTAGCTCACCCAGCTGATGTCGTCGAACAGGTAGTAATCTGCTGCGAAGCGGAAGCGGGTGCCGCCGTCGAAGCCGTTACGTTTGTAAGCGTTTTTGCCATCCGGGCCGTTCATATTGTTGAACTGCGGACGGATACTGCCGCCCACGGTCAGGTTAAGACGGCTCAGCGGGTTACCCGCCTGAACGTCCTGCTTAAGTACGGTGATTTCTGCCTGAGTTGCGAAAGACGTCGCGGCCACTGCTGCGCCGATCGTCATCGCCAGCGCTGTTTTTTTTATGGACATTAAATTCCCTTGATATAAATAGCCTGCCAATTATTTGACTTGCAAATACTACCTCTAATTAATGCGGCGGTGTCGGCGGGTTTTTAATGTTTTGTGCTGCTAAACAACGGAGAGATAACAATAAATGCTACATAAGTAAAACGCGCCGGTATAAATACCGGCGCGCAATCATAACACGACTGAATTACTGGTTGAACTGACGGAACAACGCCCGGCCTTTTAATAACCGGCTTCCCAGCCAGCCACCGCACAGGGAAAGCAGAATCGCTCCGCTCACCGGCAGCGCGACCCACACCTGCCAGTCCGGCTCCCACGGGAAATCAAACACCCGGGTTTGCAGCAACGCCAGAGCGGTTTCCGCCCCGATAGCGGCTACCAGCCCTGAGACCAGACCCAGCAGGGCAAACTCGCTCCATAAGGTGGCGCGAAGCAGCTTCTTACCCGCCCCCAGCGTGCGATAGACCACCAGTTCCTGGTGACGCTGGCGCATCCCCACCTGCACCTGAGCCAGCAGCAGCAGAACACCGCACAGGGTGACCAGCACCACCATGACCTCCAGCGCCCGGCTGACCTGCTGCAGGACCTGGCTGACCTGTTTAAGGATCGCGCCAATATCCAGCAGGCTGATGGTCGGGAACTCGCGGTTAAGCTGGGTCAGCATGCCGTTGTTTCCCTCGCTGCGGAAGCTGGTCAGCCAGCTCTGAGGCTGTTCGTCCAGCGCGCCCGCCGGGAAGATAAAGAAGAAGTTGGGCCGCAGACTTTCCCAGTCCACCTTGCGCAGGCTGCTGACGGTGGCGCTAAAGCTTTGAGTATCGCCCATAAAGGTCAGCGTATCGCCGAGGCTAATATTCAGCCGTTTCGCCAGTTCGACCTCCATCGACACTTCCCCGGCCTTCGGCGGCCACTGGCCGGAAACAATCGGATTATGATCCAGGCGGGCATCCTGCCAGGTCAGGTTCAGCTCGCGGTTCAGCGCCTCATCTTTATTGCCGTCCGTGGTCTTGCCGTTAATCTCCGTCATCCGCGCCCGCACGATGGGGTAGAAATCACGCGGGATCACCTGATGGCCGGCGAGGAAGGTTTTCACCGGCGTCACCTGCTCCGGCGCGATATTGATCAGGAAATAGTTCGGGCTTTCCGGCGGGATCTGCTGCTGCCAGCGATCCAGCAGATCGCCGCGCAGGACCAGCAGCAGCGCCAGCAGCATGAACGACAGGGAGAACGCCGCCAGCTGGCTGAGGGTCGCCCAGGGCTGACGCAGCAGACGATTGACCGCCAGCCGCAGAGGCAGCGCTTTCAGCGTCAGGCGTTTAAGCCCCGCCAGCAGCAGCCAGCCTACCACGCCGCAGAGCAGGGCCAGCACCAGGGTGCCGCCCAGCACCGACCAGAGCAGCGGACTGCTGCCCATCAGCCAGGCCAGCAGCGCCACAACCACCGCGCTTATCACCGGCAGATAGATTTTTAGCGGCCAGACGCTGGCCACCACGTCCCGGCGCAGGACGCGCAGCGGCTGGGTCGCCAGCAGCAGTCGGTAAGGACGCAGCCCCACCAGCAGCGAAATCACCGTCATCGCGCCGGTGGCCCACAGCCACGGCCAGAGGCTGGCGGCGGGCAACGCCACCGGCAGCACCGGCTTAAGCAGGACCAGCAGCACCTGTTCAAACAGCAGCCCCATCGCCCCGCCGGTCACGGCGGCAAGCGCCAGCAGCATCGCAAACTGGCCGACAATCAGCTTGCGCAGCTGCGCCCGTCCGGCGCCGAGGGTTTTGAGGATCGCCACCAGATCGTAGCGGCTGCGGCAGTAGTGCCCCATCGCCACCGCGACGGCGGCAATCGCCAGCAGCAGGGTCAATAGCGCCGACAGCAGCAGGAACTGCTGGGAGCGTTCAAGGGATTTGCCGAGCGCGCCTTCGTCCTGCTCCAGCCCGTACCAGCGGTGCTCCGGCTTAAGCTGCGGCAGCAGCCACTTTTCGTAAGCTTCCAGCTGCTGCGGGGTGCCGCCAAACTTGTAGCGCCAGCTAACGCGGCTGCCCGGCTGTACCGCGCCGGTTTTCGCCACGTCGGCGGTGTTCATCAGCAGGCGCGGGGCCATTTCGAACGGGTTAAAGCCGGAGTCCGGCTCCTGGATCACTTCACCGGCAATGCGCAAAGTGGCGTCGCCAACGTCGATGTTGTCACCGGTTTTCAGGTTCAGCAGCGACATTAAGCGCGGCGCCAGCAGCACCGTTCCGGCCTGCGGTTTAACGCCGGGCGGGCTGGTCTGCAGCTCGCCGTACATCGGATAGACATCATCCACCGCTTTGACGTTCGCCAGCTGCGGGGTATCACCGGCAAACGTCATCGTCGTAAAGGTCAGCTGTTCTCCCACCTTCAGCCCTGTTTCCCGGGCCTTGTCGAGCCACTCCGTCGGCACCAGCCGGGAACTGCGCAGCGCCCGGTCTCCGGCCAGAAACTCGCGGCTCTGCTGGCTGAGGCCTTTTTCCATACGATCGCTGATATTACCCAGCGCCAGCACGCAGGCTACGGCCAGGCTCAGGGCCATCCAGACGATCAGCAGCGATGGCGAACGCCATTCCCGCCAGAACCAGCGCGCAATCATGCTTCCTCCTGCAGCTGCCCATTCACCAGGCGCAGTCGGCGGTCACAGCGCGCCGCCAGCTGCGGATCGTGGGTCACGAGGATAAGCGTGGTGCCGTGCTCACGGTTAAGGGAAAACAGCAGGTCGGCAATTTTATCCCCGGTCTGGCGGTCGAGGTTGCCGGTAGGTTCATCGGCAAACAGCAGGCCCGGACGGCCGTTAAAGGCGCGGGCCAGCGCCACGCGCTGCTGCTCGCCGCCGGAGAGCTGGGCCGGGAGATGGTCCAGACGCTTGCCCAGCCCGAGCTGCTCCAGCAGGGCGCGGGCATGCTGACGGCTGCTGGCGCTGTTCTCACCGCGCAGCAGCGCCGGGAGTTCGACGTTTTCCAGGGCGTTCAGGGTCGGGATCAGCATAAAGGATTGAAAAACAAACCCCACATGCTGTGCCCGCAGCTGAGCACGCGCTTCTTCATCCATCTTGTGCAGCGGCTGACCCACCAGGTTCACCTCCCCGCTGCTGCCGTCATCCAGCCCGGCAAGAATAGCCAGCAGGGTTGATTTACCCGAACCGGACTCGCCAATCAGGGCGATGGTCTGTCCCGGTTTGACAACCAGTTCAACTCCGGTGAGGATGGAAAGCTCATGCTCACCCTGACCGACGGACTTCTTAAGATGATGAACTTCAACAATGTTTTCCGCTGGCATTTGCCGTTCCTGTTCCTGATTCTGTTTAGCGTTCGCGCGGCGGCTGCCGACACGTTATTGATTCTGGGAGATAGCCTGAGCGCCGGGTATCGGATGGCAGCAACCAGCGCGTGGCCCGCGCTGCTCAATGAAAAATGGCGCCCGGATACCACCGTGGTTAACGCCAGCATCAGCGGCGATACCGCCGGCCAGGCGCTGGCGCGTCTTCCCGCGCTGCTCAAGCAGCACCAGCCGCGCTGGGTGCTGGTAGAACTGGGCGGCAACGACGGCCTGCGCGGTTTTCAGCCACAGCAAACGGCGCAAACCCTGCGCACCATTCTGCAGGACGTGAAAGCGGCTAACGCCGCCCCGCTGATTATGCAAATTCGGCTGCCCGCCAACTACGGTCGTCGCTATAATGAGGCCTTTAGCGCAATCTATCCTGCGCTTGCCAAAGAGTTTGATATTCCTCTGGTTCCCTTTTTTATGGAAGAGGTTTATCTGAAACCGCAGTGGATGCAGGACGATGGAATTCACCCTAATCGCGATGCCCAGCCGTTTATTGCCGACTGGATGGCAACGCGACTGGCTCCACTAGTAAACCATGACTCATAAATAATCGGGGCGCCCGACGGGTAAAGTTATGCAAAAATCGGTCTTAATTACAGGGTGTTCCAGCGGGATTGGTCTCGAAAGCGCGCTTGAACTGAAGCGTCAGGGCTTTCGTATTCTGGCCGCCTGCCGTAAACCTGAAGACGTCGCACGGATGTCAGAATATGGCTTTACCGGCGTACAGCTCGACCTGGATTCGCCAGAGAGCGTCGATCGTGCGGCGGATGAAATCCTTGCCCTGACCGACGGCCGACTGTACGGCCTGTTTAACAATGCCGGTTACGGTCTCTACGGCCCGCTGACCACCATCAGCCGCACGCAGCTGGAGCAGCAGTTTTCCAGCAACTTTTTCGGCACTCACCAACTGACGATGCGTCTTCTGCCCGCCATGGTTCCCCACGGCGAAGGCCGTATTGTGATGACCTCCTCGGTGATGGGGCTGATCTCCACGCCGGGCCGTGGCGCTTACGCCGCCAGTAAATACGCGCTGGAAGCCTGGTCAGATGCCCTGCGTATGGAGCTGCGCCACAGCGGGGTGAAGGTTAGCCTGATTGAGCCTGGCCCCATCCGCACCCGCTTTACCGACAATGTGAATCAGACTCAGAGCGATAAGCCGGTAGAAAATCCCGGCATCGCCGCCCGTTTCACTCTCGGTCCTGAGGCGGTGGTCGCCAAAGTGCGCCATGCTTTTGAAAGCGACAGCCCGCGGCTGCGCTATCCCGTCACGCTTGTCACCTGGGCCGTTGTGGTGCTGAAGCGCCTGCTGCCGGGCCGGCTGATGGAGAAATTTTTGCAGGGGTGAGTTGAAGGTAAGGGGTTCACCCCCATCTAACATAATAAATACGAACGCCAAAAGAGAATCACATGTCCGTACAGAATAGCGTCATCATTACCGAAGCCAATCTGCACCAGGTCCTTGAACAGTCAATGACCACGCCGGTGCTGTTCTACTTCTGGTCCGATCGCAGCCAGCACTGCCAGCAGCTAACACCGGTGCTGGAAAACCTGGCCGCCCAGTATAACGGTCAGTTTATTTTCGCCAGCGTCGACTGCGACGCCGAGCAGATGGTGGCCTCCCAGTTTGGTCTGCGCGCCATCCCGACGGTGTATCTATTCCAGAACGGTCAGCCGGTCGACGGCTTCCAGGGACCGCAGCCGGAAGAAGCCATTCGCGCCCTGCTGGATAAAGTCCTGCCGCGTGAAGAAGAGCTGAAAATGCAGCAGGCACAGCTGCTTATCCAGGAAGGTAACTACGCCGATGCCCTGCCGCTGCTGCGCGATGCGCGCCAGCTTGCGCCGCAGAACAGCGAAATTGGCCTGCTGCTGGCGGAAACCCAGATTGCCCTGAGCCGCAGCGACGAAGCCGAAGCGGTACTGAAAACCATCCCGATGCAGGATCAGGATTCCCGCTATCAGGGCCTGGTTGCGCAGATTGAGCTGCTGAAACAGGCCGCCGATACCCCGGAAATCCAGCTGCTTCAGCAACAGGTTGAGCAAAACCCGGAAGATGCCGCGCTCGCCAGCCAGCTGGCGCTGCAGCTGCATCAGGTCGGTCGTAATGAAGAGGCGCTGGAACTGCTGTTCAGCCATCTGAAGAAAGATCTCGGTGCCGCCGACGGTCAGGCCCGCAAAATGATGCAGGAAATCCTCGTCGCACTCGGTACCGGCGACGCGCTGGCCTCTAAGTATCGCCGCCAGCTCTACTCTCTGCTCTACTAAACCTCTTCGGCCATTTCCCCCCTGCGCTGCTTTATTTTAGGGGGGAAGTGCCGGTGATTAAACGGTATACTGTCGCTCAGGAAATGTGCGTATTTGCCGTTTAAAACAGGAGGTTTACCGATGGTCTTTATCATCCCAATCTTTATTCTCGTTGCGCTGGTGATTGTTATCTCCGGTGTGAAAATCGTCCCGCAGGGTTATCAGTGGACCGTAGAGCGCTTCGGCCGCTACACCAAAACGCTGCAGCCTGGCTTAAACCTGGTCGTGCCGTTTATGGATCGCATTGGTCGCAAGATCAATATGATGGAGCAGGTGCTTGATATCCCATCCCAGGAGATCATCTCCAAGGATAACGCCAACGTCACCATCGACGCCGTGTGCTTTATTCAGGTCATTGACGCCCCGAAAGCGGCCTATGAGGTCAGCAATCTTGAGCTGTCGATCCTCAACCTGACGATGACCAATATTCGTACCGTGCTCGGTTCCATGGAGCTGGACGAAATGCTCTCCCAGCGCGACAGCATTAACACCCGCCTGCTGCATATTGTCGATGAGGCCACGAATCCGTGGGGCGTGAAGGTCACCCGTATCGAGATCCGCGATGTGCGCCCACCGGCGGAGCTTATCGCCTCGATGAACGCCCAGATGAAAGCGGAACGTACCAAGCGTGCCTATATCCTCGAAGCAGAAGGCGTGCGTCAGGCCGAAATTCTGAAAGCCGAAGGGGAAAAGCAGTCGCAGATCCTCAAGGCGGAAGGTGACCGTCAGTCCGCGTTCCTGCAGGCGGAAGCGCGTGAACGTTCGGCGGAAGCGGAAGCCCGGGCCACCCAGATGGTGTCCGAGGCGATTGCCGCCGGGGATATCCAGGCGGTGAACTACTTCGTGGCGCAGAAATATACCGACGCGCTGCAGCAAATCGGCTCGGCGAATAACAGCAAAGTGGTGATGATGCCGCTCGATGCCAGTAGCCTGATGGGCTCTATCGCCGGGATCAGTGAGCTGATCAGAGAAAGCAGCAGCGACCGGAAAAGATCATGATTGCCACACTCCTCGCCAACCCGCATATCGTCTGGCTGAGCCTCGGCGGGCTGCTGCTGGCAGCGGAGATGCTCGGGGGTAACGGCTACCTGCTGTGGAGCGGCGTGGCCGCTCTGGTCACCGGACTGCTGGTCTGGGTTCTGCCGCTGGGCTGGGAATCGCAGGGCGCGCTGTTTGCAGTGCTGACCCTGCTTGCCGTCTGGCTGTGGTGGCGCTGGCTGGCCCGTCGGGTCAGCCGTCAGAGCAACACCGGCAGCGGCGCGTTAAATCAGCGCGGCCAGCAGCTGGTGGGGCAGCGCTTTACCCTCGATGCGCCGGTCGTTAACGGCCGCGGCCATTTGCGGGTGGGTGACAGCTCCTGGCCAGTGCGCGCAGAAGACGATCTGAGCGCCGGAACCCGGATTGAAGTGACCGCCGTCGAAGGCATCACACTGCATATTAAAATTCAAAATAATTAACAACATACAGAGATTCAGGGAATGAAAGCGATAAAAACTCGCCTTGCGTTAGGGTTATGCTTCTCCTTTGCCGCCAGCGCACCCGCGCTGGCCTCTTCTGATATACAAGAATCCTGCACATGGTGGAGCAAATATTGCGCACTCACCAGCCCTCCGGTGCTCGGGGTGAACACCGATACCCGGGATAACCTGTTTCGTCTGATGGATAAACACAAAGAGGCAACGCCTCAGGCCGCCGACGGCCAAATACACAGTCGCGAACGCCAGGACTCCACGCTTATCAGCACCGGGTACCCCATCTCTTCTGCCGAAACCCCGACGTTACCCGACGCGCTGATGGTGCAGCTTGCCTCGCTGGGGCTGGAGCCACAGGCCGTGATTGATGCCACCAAACATCAGTACGAAGAGGAAAACCGCTTTGTCTCCCGCAACCAGGAAACCCTGTCAGGCTTTTTCGCCGCCCTGATTGCCGAAACCACGCTGACCCCGGAGCAGCGCCATGCGCTGGCGACGGCCCGTCTTGCGGTCAACGGCAGCGCTGAAGCGCAGGCAACCCTCGCCGCGATTGAGGCTACTGAGGGCACACCAGCTCAGGATTTTCGCGCTTATCTGCTGGCCGCTAATCAGTTTTATGCCGGTGACTATCCGCAAGCTGACGCACAGTTTTCTGCTCTCAAAAGCCGTTCTCAGCCCTGGATTGCCGAAACCGCCAGCTATATGTTGATGCGTAATGCCCTGAATGCCAGTACGCAGAATGCCCGCAGCGAGTACGGCAGCTTTGACGCAGAGAAGGCGGATCGCGCGCAGGCCACACGGGCTAAAGAGGCTGCGGATGCCTATCTGCAACAGTGGCCTGAAGGGCAGTATGCCGACTCAACCCGGGGAATGCAGCGACGGATCAACTGGTATTTGCAGGACTGGAATGCACTGGCGATACAGTATGAACAGGCGCTTTCGCAGGCCAGTAGTGAAGATGCGCTGTGGGCTCTGGTGGCCGAAAGCGACAATAAATTAATCAGTAAAGATATGTTCTGGAACAGCAGCTATTTCGTCAGCGCACCGGATGCGCCACTGCTGACCTTTGTCCAGACCCTGCGCCTGATGCGCAGCATGGATTGTGATGGCAGGGCCCCCTGTATCGATGAGGAATATTTAAACAGCCTGAAGGCAGACTTTGCCCGGCATCAACGCCTCGAACTGTGGAATTATCTGCGCCTGCGCCTTGCCTTTATCCATCAGGATTACGCCACCCTTGCACGCGATATCCCTCCGGCGAAGACCTTATCAGACAATAATATTCTGCAGTTCAGCGAGCAGGTGCTGCGGGTCGATAGCCTGATGGAACAGAAGCAGTGGCCCGCCGCCCGGGACGGATGGAAACATCTATTCAGTCTGAGTAAAGACCGCGAACAGCTGCGCCTGCTGCAGGGAAACCTGGCGGCTGCTCTGGTGTTCAACGATGAGGCGGCGGCCGTATTCGCGGCGGACAGTCCGGTGACCTGGCTTAGCTATCGCTCGCTGGTGCTGAAGACCAGGGCCACAATGCCCCTACTGCGCCAGCGGGCTATTGAGGGTGCCAGCACTGAAGAGCGCACTATCGCTCTGCATACCCTGCTGGTGCGCGATCTGATGACGGGACGCTATAGCGACTGGCTGGAAGACAAGAAACAGATCGCCGCCATCACGCCGCCGGTTATCGGTGAAGCCTTTAACGATGTGAACTTAAGCGTCTTTAATTGGGCAGGCACCGACAAAACGCACGCGTATTACTGCGCCTCGCTGGAAAGTACCGTCACCACGCTGGCCGGAAAACCGGGAGATGCCCACGCGCTGAATTGCCTGGCTGAGTTTTTCCATCAAACACAGGCGCGTGTCGATACGGACATCGAGCGCGGCGCCAACGTCGCCCTCGATGCGGCAACCGGAGGAATGCAGCCCGAGGCCCCACGGATGCTGGCACTCTATCAGCGGGTCATTAATGCTCCAAAAGCCGAGCCGGAAGATAAAAGCTATGCGCTGTACCGCGCAATCCGCTGCTACGCCCCGTCAGGCTACAACAGCTGCAGCAATGAAAGTGTGGATAAATCGGTACGCAAAGAGTGGTTCCGCCAACTGAAAACCAGCTATCCGGGCAGCGTATGGGCGCAGGATCTCAAATACTACTGGTGATCCTGCTGGTCGCCAGCCTGCTCTCCCCTGCCGCCGGTGCGCAGACGCCCGCTGCGGTGGGCGAGCGCCAGGCGTTCTGGCTCTGGTCCGGCGTCAGGCCCACGGAGGCGCTACAAAACGCGCAGCTGATGTACCTGCATCAGGGGGATATCCTCCTCCACGATGGCCTGCCGGTGTTTGAGCGTAAGGGCCTGCCGGTCAGTAAACTCTCCTTTCCCCGACTGTGGCTGACGGTGCGTTTTACCACTCTGGACGTATCAGATGAGATGCTGGAGCGTCTGGGTCGCCTGCTGCTGCGCTGGCAGGCGGCAGGGAATACCGTGGTGGGATTACAGATTGATTTTGACGCGGGTACGCACAACCTCGACGACTATGGCGCGTTTCTGCGGCGGGCGCGGGCAGCGCTTCCACCTGCGTTTGCGCTGGGCGTCACCGGTCTGCTGGACTGGGCGAAAACCGGCAGCGTTGCGACGCTAAACACCCTCCCGGTGGATGAGTTGGTGGTACAGAGCTATCAGGGACGTCGCACCGTTCAACATTACGCCGACTATCTTCCCGCCCTGTCCCGGCTGCGCATCCCCTTTAAGGTCGGGATTGTGCAAAACGGCGAGTGGGATATCCAGGAAGAAATCCGACTTAGCGCCTCTCCCTGGTATCGCGGGATCGTGGTATTTCTGCTCAATCCCTGACGCGGTGATGGCAGCAGCCGGCCAGATTATCAATGATCGGGCAGTCAGCGCCGTCATCGCCCGGACAACTCTCCGCCAGCTTCAGCAGCTGACGCCTCATCTGCTGAAGCTCATCAATATGGCGTTCGATCTCCGCAACCTTCTGCAGCGTGCGGGCTTTAACGTCCGCGCTGTGGCGGGTGGGATCGTTAAATAAGTTCACCAGCTCGCCGCACTCTTCAAGGTTAAAGCCCACCTGCCGCGCCTGGCGCAGCAGCGTCAGCTCGTTCAGATGCTGTGCCGTATAGCTACGGTAGCCGTTATCCCCGCGCAGCGGCGGCGTCACCAGCCCTTTCTCTTCATAAAAACGAATTGCTTTGCTGGTTAAACCGGTTTTTTTTGCCACATCGCTGATGTTCATATGTCCTCCGGGTTGCCCGCGTCTGCCGCGATGCAGGAGGCCCAGTATACCCCACGGCGGCGACGTTTATCCTGTCAGCCTCATTTAAGCAAGCGTGTTACGCAAATAACCACAATATATTCCTTGTTTTTCAACTGTGTCAGGTCACATTTTTCTATTTCAGTAGGGTAATAAATTGACCAAAATCAAACATGCTTTTTATTTGCAATTTTGTCTATAGACGCGGCGACAGACCTTCAATATAAAAACGAATGATATTAATTATCACTTACATTCAATAATAAAGGTTACCTCCATGTTGCAGCGTATTTGCCCGGGCGCGTTTGTACTTTCAGCCCTGTCTTTATTTGTTGCTGGTACCGTATCAGCAGCGTCGACCAGCACACAGCAGACCACAAACTCCCGCGGCGAAACGCTTGTCGTAACGGCAAACCGGGCTGAATCCAGCCTGTGGAACAGTCCGGCGACGATCCAGGTCATCGACAACCAGACGCTGGAAAAAACAACCCGTAACACGCTCGCGGACGAACTACGGGATATTCCCGGGGTTGAGGTAACCGATAACGCACTGGCAGGACGCAAGCAGGTACGTATCCGTGGCGAAGCGTCCTCACGCGTGCTGGTGCTGATCGACGGTCAGGAAGTCACCTATCAACGCGCCGGGGAGAACTACGGTGCGGGTCTGCTGATCGACACCTCCGCGCTCGAACGGATCGAAGTGGTCAAAGGCCCGTATTCCGTGCTGTACGGCTCGAAGGCCATCGGCGGCGTGGTGAATTTTATTACCAAAAAAGGCGGCGATAAACCGCTGGCCGGTATTGTGAAAGCCGTTTATGACTCGTCGACGGCGGGCTGGCAGGAGTCGGCCGCAGCCTGGGGAAGCATCGGCGGATTTGATTACCGTATCAACGGCAGCTACTCGGATCAGGGCGATCGTAAAACGCCCGATGGCCGACTCCCTAACACCCATAACCGAAATAACGGCCAGGGCATCTGGCTGGGCTATAACGTTGATCGTCATAAGGTGGGCCTCTCTCTGGATCGCTATAAGCTCACCACCCAGACTTACTATGACGGCGAGCTTGAGTCCTTTAGCGTAAGGCTTCCTAAGGTGGAGCGGGAGAAGATCGGCCTGTTCTACGATTACGCTGTCGACGGCGAATTCCTGAAATCGGTCCATTTAGATGCGTATAACCAGACCGTCGAGCGCAGGTTTGAAAACGATCTGGTGACGACTCAGGTCATCCCCAGCCCCCTGATTCGGGCGTTGACCATAACAAACCAGACGCGCACCAACGATAAACAGTACACCCAGGGCGTAACGCTGCAGTCGAACTACAGCCTGCCGGCCAGTAATAATCTGGTGCTCGGCGCACAGTACCTGCGCGACAAAATTACCCAAACCAGTAACGGCTATACCCGACAGACCGCCGCCACCGGCTTCTTTGATACTGAAACCGATAAACGTTCCCATAACGAGGCCGTTCAGAACAGCACGTCACTGTTTGCGCAGAACGACTGGCAGTTCGCCGATAACTGGACATGGACCCTGGGTGCCCGTCAATCCTGGCTGTCATCGCGCCTGACCGACGGTGAAACGCAATCTACTACCAGCGGCGTCACCACAACCACAAGCATGGACCGAAATACCACCCGCGATGACGCGCTGGTGGCCGCATCCAGCCTCCGCTACTCCGGCTTCGATAATCTGGAACTGCGCGCCGCCTTCGCCCAGGGCTATGTCTCCCCGACCTTAGTCCAGCTCTTTACCGAGACCTCTGCGGGCGGCGGCGTCACCTACGGCAATTCAGGGCTGACGGCCGAACACTCCAATAACTACGAGCTGGGCGCGCGCTATAAGGGCAATCTGTGGCTGGTCGACGGGGCGGTCTACTACTCCGAGGCCAAAGACTATATCGCCAGCGTCGCCTGCTCCGGTCAGAGCGTCTGCAACGGGAATACCAATACCACCCGCAGCGGCTATTACTACTACGACAATATCGACAAGGCCAAAACCTGGGGCATGGAGCTGACGGCTGAATACAGCGGCTGGGCGGTTTCGCCTTATCTGAGCGGCAACCTGATCCGTCGTCAGTATGAAGGGGCAACGCTGAAAACTCAGAATACCGGGGAGCCGACCGCGACCGGGCGATTCGGGGTGAAACATACCCTGCTGTTGAATGCGCTTAACCTGACCTCCGACATCTATATCCGGGCGGCATCCAGCGCTAAAGACAGCACCGGCGCAACCGAAACCCGCTACCCCGGCTGGGCAACGCTGAACCTGGCATTTAACAGCGAGTTTGGGCCGGACGACCAATACCAGATTAACCTGGCGCTGAATAATCTGACCGATAAACGCTACCAGACGGCGCACGAGTCCATCCCTGCGGCGGGCTTTAACGCGGCGGTCGGCTTTGCCTGGAAATTCTGATGATGAAAAAGATTATCCTGGGATTAGTGGCGCTGTGCTGCGCCCTCAGCGCCAGCGCCGCCGAACGACTGGTGGTGGCCGGAGGCTCGCTGACCGAGCTGGTATATGCCATCGGCGCGGGTGATCGGGTGGTGGGCGTGGATGAAACCACCTCTTTCCCACCGGAAACCGCCGACCTGCCGCATATCGGCTACTGGAAACAGCTTAGCAGCGAAGGCATTTTATCCCTGCGTCCGGACAGCGTTATCACCTGGCAGGATGCCGGGCCTTCCCTGGTCCTCGAACAGCTGCGCACGCAAAAGGTGAAGGTGCTGACGCTGCCACGCGTTCCGGCCACGGTCGAACAGATGTATGCCAACATTCATACTCTGTCGGCAGCGCTGGGCGAACAGCAAAAAGGCGATGAACTGGTGAGTTCTCTGCGCCAGCGGCTGGAAACCGTCGCCCTGCGCAATGCGCAAATGAAACCGGTCAACGCGCTATTTATCCTCTCTGCGGGCGGCAGCGCGCCGCAGGTGGCGGGCCAGGGCAGCGTGGCCGATGCCATTATGACGCTGGCAGGGGCACACAACGCGGCGCAGCACAGCCAGTACAAGGGCTACAGCGCTGAAGCGCTGATTGCGGCAAACCCGGACGTTATCGTGGTGACTTCCCAAATGGTGCAGGGCGATCTCAACCGCCTTGCCGCTATCGCCGGTATCACCCACACCACAGCATGGAAGAATCAGAGAATTATCACCGTTGACCAGGCGCTGATCCTTGGCATGGGCCCGCGCATCGCCGATGCCGTCGAAACCCTGCATCAGCAATTCTGGCCGCGTGAAGGGAAGAGTGAACAATGACAACCACACTGGATTTAACCCCCCACTTTGCGCTGGAAGGCGGGCAGCCGTTTAAAGATCGTCACGCCACCATGCCGTGGCGCGGTGCGATGCCGATCCCCAAAGAGCAGCAGGAGGCAAGCTGGCAGGCGCTGGTAAGCCAGACCGCACCGGTTCGCAAACGGCTGGTGTACCTCCATATTCCTTTTTGCGCGACCCACTGTACGTTCTGCGGCTTCTACCAGAATCGTTATGAGGAAGACCACTGCACGCGCTATACGGATGCGCTACTGCGTGAGATAGACCTGGAAGCCGACAGCGTTCTGCACCAGTCGGCCCCGATCCACGCGGTCTATTTTGGCGGAGGTACGCCATCGGCCCTGTCGGCGCACGACCTGGCGCGCATTATCACCCGCCTGCGCGAACGGCTGCCGCTGGCACCGGACTGCGAAATCACCATTGAAGGCCGGGTGCTGAATTTCGACGATGGACGCATTGACGCCTGCCTGGATGCGGGTGCCAACCGCTTCTCCATCGGTATTCAGTCGTTTAATAGCCAGATCCGCAAGAAGATGGCCCGCACCTCAGACGGCGCAACGGCCAGAGCGTTTATGGAGGGGCTGGTGCGCCGGGATCGCGCGGCGGTGGTCTGCGATCTGCTGTTCGGTCTGCCGGGACAGGATGCCGCCATCTGGGCAGAAGATCTGGCGATTGCCCGCGATATCGGCCTTGATGGCGTCGATCTTTACGCCCTGAATTTGCTGCCGAAAACGCCGCTGGGAAAAGCGGTGGAAAATGGCCGCGTCGCCCTTCCCTCGCCCGCCGAACGCCGGGATCTTTACCTGCAGGGCTGCGACTTTATGGACGCCGCAGGCTGGCGCTGCATCAGCAACAGCCACTGGGCGCGCACGACCCGCGAGCGCAATCTCTATAACCTGCTGATTAAACAGGGTGCGGACTGCCTCGCCTTTGGATCAGGTGCGGGCGGCTCGGTAAACGGCTATTCGTGGATGGTGGAGCGCGATCTCAATACCTGGCACGAAGCCATCGCCGCAGGCAAAAAGCCGCTCATGATGATGATGCGCACCGTCGACCCTGCTTTCCAGTGGCGGCATAAGCTTCAGGCCGGGGTGGAAACCGCCCGCGTCCCGCTCGATGAACTCACCCCGCATGCCGGACAGCTTGCGCCGCTGCTGAGCCAGTGGCACCGCGCCGGATTGACCCGGGATACTTCCAGCTGCCTGCGCCTGACCGATGAAGGGCGCTTTTGGGCCAGCAATATTCTGCAGTCTCTGCAGGAATTGATTCAACAACTCTCACAGCCAAAAATTAAACAGGAGCAATGATGCAACCGAATTCTTTACGCGAGTTTTTAGCCACCGACCCCGACGGCACTCTGGAAGCGGTCGCCGATCGTTATAACACCACCCTGCTGGACGTGGTGCAGCATTTACCGGCCTTCACTCTGACCGGCGGCGACAGCTTTGATACGGTCTGGGATACCGTCTGCGAATGGGGCAACGTCACCACGCTGGTGCATACCGCCGATGTGATCCTCGAATTTACCGGCGAACTGCCGTCGGGATTCCACCGCCACGGCTACTTTAATCTGCGCGGCAGAAACGGCATGACCGGACATATTAAGGCGGAAAACTGTGCGCATATTGCCCTGGTGGAACGCAAATTTATGGGGATGGATACCGCCTCGATTCTGTTCTTTAACGCGGCGGGCAGCGCCATGTTTAAGATCTTCCTCGGCCGCGACGAGCATCGCCAGCTCTTAACCGCCCAGGTGGATGCCTTCCGTAATCTGGCAAAAACGCTGTCGGGCGTGACCGCATGAGGCCGTGGCTGATCTTTGGGGCCGGTGGCAGCGGCGTCGGTGCGCTGACGGCAGAACGGGCGCTGGCGGAACAGCGCCCGGTTATCGCTCTGGTACGCAATGTGGATGCCGCTGCGCGTCTGCAGGAGAGAGGCGTGACGGTGATTGTCGGCGACGCCTGCGATCCAATCGCCGTTGCCCGCGCCTGCGAAACGGCGGGCAAAGAGGCACTCGTGATTTCAACCCTCGGCGGCGAGCACGAGTATCTGGCCAACCGCTGCATTATCGACGCGGCGGAGCAGGCCGGTCTGACGCAGATGATTCTGGTAACCTCTCTGGGATGCGGTGACAGCTGGATCTGGCTTTCAGCCCGCGCCAGGGCAGCATTTGGTCAGGCCGTGCGTGAAAAGTCACTGGCGGAAAGCTGGCTGCAAACCAGCGCTCTCGACTTTGCCATTCTGCGTCCCGGCGGCCTGCTTAACAAGGCGGAAACCGGACAGGCCCGGCGCGTTCAGAATCAGGAGATCCACGGGTTTGTTACCCGGGCCGACGTGGCCGCCCATATTCAGGCTCTGGCGGCAGACCCGGCGCTGGCTCGGCAAATCTACAGTCTGGTCGATCCCGACCTTACGCCTGCGTAGCCCGGAGATTCGCTATTGAAGGACTCACTCTCCTCCATCAGCGTCCTGATTGGCCTGGTGATGACGCTGGTCGCTCTGACGCTGGTGGCGCTAAGTCAGGGTGCACTGAAGATCCCGTTCTATAGCCTGCAGGACCCGCAGTACCGCGATATCTGGCTCAATATCCGCCTGCCGCGCGTGCTGCTGGCGGTGCTGGTTGGGAGCGCCCTGGCGACCTCCGGCGTCGCCATGCAGGGTCTGTTTCGTAACCCGATGGCCGACCCCGGCCTGCTGGGCGTCAGCAGCGGATCGGCATTGATGGTCGGGGTGGCGATTGTCTTCCCGCTCGCCCTGCCCGCCGCGCTGATGCACTACGAACTGATGATGTTTGCCGTTCTCGGGAGTCTGGCGGTCTGCACGGCGATCTTTCTGATCGGTCAGCGGCATGCCCACGGCGGTATGCTGCAGCTGCTGCTGGTGGGGATCGCGATTAATGCCCTGTGCGGCTCGGCAATCGGCGTACTGAGCTATGTCGGCGACGAGCAACAGCTGCGTCAGCTGACGCTGTGGATGATGGGCAGTCTGGGTCAGGCCCAGTGGTCAACGCTCATGATTGCCGCCTCTTTTGCCGTTCCGGCGATGGTGGCCACTCTCTGGCTGGCAACCACGCTCAATCTGCTCCAGCTGGGCGATGAAGACGCGCACTACCTCGGGGTCAACGTGAAACGGCGACGCCAGCAGTTGCTGTTGCTGAGTTCCCTGCTGGTGGGCGCGGCGGTATCGGTCAGCGGCATCGTAGGCTTTATCGGTCTGGTCGTGCCCCATCTGATGCGAATGGTGATCGGCGCGGATCACCGCTGGCTGCTGCCCTGCTCCGCCCTGACCGGCGGCGCGCTGCTTCTGCTGGCGGATACTCTGGCCCGCACTCTCGTTCAGCCCGCCGAAATGCCGGTTGGGCTACTGACCAGCCTGATCGGCGGCCCCTATTTTCTGTGGCTTATCCTGCGCAGCCGGAGACGCTGATGCTTAACGCGCAAAACCTGACCTACACCATCAACGGCCAGCGGCTGACCGATAACGTCAGCCTGCATTTTCCCGGCGGAGAAATCGTCGCGATCCTCGGGCCCAACGGTGCCGGAAAATCGACCCTGCTGCGCCAGCTTACCGGCTATCTTCAGCCGAACAGCGGCATCTGCTCGCTGCTGGGTAAACCGCTCACCCAGTGGCTACCCGCCGACCTGGCACGCGTCCGGGCGGTGATGCGCCAGAATAATCATATGGCCTTCCCCTTTAGCGTACGTGAAGTGATCCAGATGGGCCGCCATCCCCACGGAAGTCGTAGCCGTGAAGATGACAGTGAACGAATTATGGTCCTGTGCGGCTGTGACGAACTTGCCGGGCGCGACTATCGCCAGCTCTCCGGCGGGGAACAGCAGCGAGTCCAGGTCGCCCGCCTGCTGGTTCAGCTCTGGGGATCCACGCCGTCGCCAAAGTGGCTGTTCCTCGATGAACCCACTTCCGCCCTGGATATCCACCACCAGCAGCTGCTGTTTCGCCTGCTGCGCGGCCTGGTGCATGAACGGCAGTTTAACGTCTGCTGTGTTCTGCACGACCTCAACCTGGCCGCACGCTACGCCGACCGGATTGTTCTGCTGGAAAAAGGCCGGGTGGTGGCAAACGGCCCGCCGCAGCAGGTCCTGACCGAACCGGCGCTGAGCCGGCTCTATCGTGCAGAGATTTCGGTGATTGACGATCCTGTTGAACGGCTGCCGCTGGTGATGCTGGCCCGATAGGCGCTTTTAAAGAATATTTAAATTGCACTCTGCCGCTCTGACGATTAGATTACCTGTACGGTTTAAATCCGTACAAATCAATTTAACGAACCCGCCAACAGAGACTGACGGCCTTCTTGCTAATATCGCCGTCATGGAGACTTACCCCGATGACAGTCCTGAAAAAACAGCGCATCGATCTACGATTAACCGAAGCTGATAAGAGTATGATCGAAGAGGCTGCGGCAATGACCAACCAGACGGTGACGCAGTTCCTGGTAAACAGTGCCTCAGAGCGCGCCGCTGAGGTGATTGAGCAGCACCGTCGACTGCTCCTCAGCGAAGCGTCATGGAACCAGGTGATGGACGCCATAGAGAATCCGCCAGAACCGAGTGATAAACTGAAACGTGCAGCCCGTCGTCTGCAAAACATGGAGTAGAGCATGGACGATCTGACGATTGAGATATTCTCAGGAGAAACGGATTATCAACTCAACGGTTTTGATTGCACCGAACCCTCTTTGAACGCGTTTCTTATCGATCATCTCAGACGCCAGCACAATAGCCGTATTCTGCGGGCTTACATCCTAAGAACGGCTATGCCAGAGGCACGTGTCTTAGGCTATTACACCCTATCCGGCAGTAGCTTTGAGAAAGAACAATTGCCGTCAAAATCACAGCGAAAGAGCGTTCCCTACCACAACGTTCCCAGCATCACTCTGGGCCGACTGGCCGTGGATAAATCCCTTCAGGGCTGTGGCTGGGGAGCCACACTGGTCGCTCACGCCATGAAAATTGTCTACGGCGCATCTCAAGCCGTTGGAGTCCACGGATTATTTGTTGAGGCGCTGAACGAAAATGCTAAATCCTTTTATATCAGCCTGGGCTTCATCGCGCTGACGGGCACAAATGAACGTGCCCTCTTCTACCCCACCAAATCGATCGAAAAGCTTTTCGAAAACCAATAAAAATAATTCTTTCCAGACTGCCCGCTCATGCTTGACCTTCCCCTTGCGGGAAGGTTTACCCTTGTTCACAGTTTAACTAGAGAGGGAGTTTTGTTATGTCTCAGACTATCGATCTGGCGCTTGAGGGGCTGACCTGCGGCCACTGCGTCAAACGTGTTAAAGAGAGCCTTGAGCAGCGCGACGACGTGGAGCTGGCGGACGTTAGCATCACCGAAGCGCATATCACCGGCAGCGCTGACGCGCAGTCACTGATCGACACCATTAAACAGGCCGGGTACGACGCGACGCTGAACCACCCAAAGGCTGAACCGCTGACAGAGTCATCAACTCCGTCGGAAGCGCTGACAGCGGTCCCTTATGCGCTTCCGGCAGCCACGTCCGACGATGACAGCATCCAGCTGTTGATCGACGGGATGAGCTGCGCCAGCTGCGTTAGCCGCGTACAGAAAGCTCTGCAGTCTGTTCCCGGCGTCGCCCAGGCACGGGTTAATCTGGCGGAGCGCACCGCATTGATTACCGGTCGCGCCTCCGCCAGCGAATTAGTGAGCGCCGTAGAGCAGGCTGGCTACGGCGCCGAAGCCATCGAAGACGATCGCGAGCGTCGGGAGCGCCAGCAGGCGACGGCACAGAGCACCATGAAGCGCTTCCGCTGGCAGGCCATTGTCGCCCTCTTACTCGGGGTCCCGGTGATGGTATGGGGGATGCTCGGCGACAATATGATGGTCACCGAGGAGAACCGCAGCCTGTGGCTGACTATCGGGGTACTGACTCTGGCGGTGATGGTCTTTGCCGGTGGGCATTTTTACCGTAGCGCGTGGAAAAGTTTACGCAACCGCACGGCCACGATGGATACCCTGGTAGCACTCGGCACCGGCGTGGCATGGCTCTACTCTATTACCGTCAATATCTGGCCATCCGCCTTCCCGATGGAGGCGCGCCATCTCTATTACGAAGCCAGCGCCATGATTATCGGCCTGATCAATCTCGGTCATATGCTGGAAGCCAGAGCCCGGGCGCGTTCGTCGCGTGCCCTGGAGGCTCTGCTCGATTTAACCCCGCCAACGGCCCGCGTGGTGGGTGAAGATGGCGACAAGACGATCCCCCTGGCGGACGTTGAAACCGGCATGATCCTGCGCCTCGCCACCGGCGATCGGGTTCCCGTTGACGGAGAGATTACCGACGGCGAAGCCTGGCTGGATGAGGCGATGCTGACCGGCGAGCCAGTCCCGCTGCAGAAGAGCGGCGGCGACAGCGTCCATGCCGGAACCCTGGTGCAGGATGGCAGCGTGCTGTTCCGGGCCGGCGCGACGGGGAGCAACACCACCCTGGCCCGCATTATCCGTCTGGTTCGTCAGGCTCAGAGCAGCAAACCGGAGATCGGCCAGCTGGCCGATAAAATTTCCGCCGTATTTGTCCCCGTCGTGGTACTGATTGCGCTCTTCAGCGCCGCAATCTGGTACGTCTTCGGCCCGGCACCGCAGATTGTTTACACTCTGGTGATTGCCACCACGGTACTCATCATCGCCTGTCCCTGCGCGCTGGGACTGGCTACGCCAATGTCGATTATTTCCGGCGTAGGGCGTGCGGCAGAGTTTGGCGTGCTGGTTCGCGACGCCGATGCGCTGCAGCGCGCCAGCACTCTCGATACCCTGGTGTTCGATAAAACCGGTACCCTGACCGAGGGGAAACCTCAGGTCGTCGCGGTGAATACGGTGGATACCTTTAGCGAAACGCAGGCAATTCGTCTGGCCGCCGCGCTGGAGCAGGGTTCCGCGCACCCGCTGGCGCGTGCCATTTTGCAAAAAGCGGGCGAGCAGACACTGCCTGCGGTCAGCGGTTTCCGTACCCTCCGCGGACTGGGCGTAAGCGGCGACGCTGAAGGCCATACGCTGCTGCTCGGTAACGCCGACCTGCTGAAGGAGCACCAGATCGATACGGCGATGCTGGACGACGCCATCACCGCCCAGGCAACGCAGGGCGCCACGCCGGTGTTGCTGGCAATAGACGGCAAGGCTGTAGCGCTTTTCGCCATTCGCGATCCGCTGCGGGCAGACAGCGCGGCAGCCCTGCAACGGCTACACCGTGCCGGGTACCGGCTGGTGATGCTGACCGGTGACAATCAGGATACCGCCCGCGCTATCGCCCGTGAGGCGGGCATCGATGAGGTGATCGCCGGCGTTCGTCCGGACGGCAAAGCCGATGCGATTATCGATTTGCAAAAACAGGGACGCCGGGTGGCGATGATTGGCGACGGCATTAACGATGCTCCGGCCCTGGCCCAGGCCGATGTCGGTATTGCGATGGGCGGCGGCAGCGACGTGGCGATTGAAACGGCGGCCATTACCCTGATGCGCCACAGCGTGGCCGGGGTTGCCGATGCGCTGGCGATCTCCCGCGCCACCCTGCGCAATATGAAACAGAACCTGCTGGGTGCCTTTATCTACAATTCACTGGGCATTCCCATCGCCGCGGGTATTCTCTGGCCGCTGACCGGCACGCTGCTGAACCCGGTGGTCGCCGGTGCGGCGATGGCGCTTTCCTCGATTACCGTCGTGAGCAACGCCAACCGACTGCTGCGTTTCACGCCAAAAGAGTAACGCTTCTCCCTCTCCGGTCCCGCCGGAGAGGGAGTTGTCTGATTTGCACCCGACCCGGCGGCGCGCTAGCATGGTGTTTTCCTTTCAGGGAGCGCGTATGGGTCTGTTTAACCGAATAAAAACCCTGTGGTACACGCTGTTTGCCGGTAGCTATCCGTGGCCCGCACAGGATATCTCCCTGCCCGGTGGTCGCGAGCTGCATCTCGTGGGCAGTATTCATATGGGCACCCGTGATATGTCGCCTCTGCCAGCACGGCTGCTGAAAAAAGTCCGTCAGGCCGATGCGCTGATTGTCGAAGCCGATGTTTCCCTCAACGACAGCCCCTTCCGCGATCTGCCCGCCTGCCCACCGCTGGACGAACGCCTGTCCGAAGCGCAGATGGCGGAGCTGGAAAAGCGGGCTCAGGAACTGGGGATTTCCCTCTCGGCGTTAACCACTCAGCCCCTGTGGCAAATCGCCATGGTTCTGCAGGCCTCCCAGGCCCAGCAACTGGGGCTGCGGGCCGATTACGGCATCGATTTTCAGCTGCTGAGAGCGGCCCGTCGTGAGCAGGTGAACATTATCGAACTGGAGGGGACTGACGATCAGATTACGCTCCTGCGCGAGCTGCCCGACGGCGGGCTGGCTCTGCTGGAAGATAGCCTGAACCACTGGCATACCAACGCCCGGCTGCTGCAGTTAATGGTGAGCTGGTGGCTGGAGCACCCGCCGACAAACAGCGGGCTGGCGGCGCTGCCCAGTACCTTTAGCGAATCCCTGTTTGATGTGCTGATGCATCAGCGTAACCGCCGCTGGTGCGAGCGCCTGCGGGAACTGCCGCCCGGACGCTACGTTGTCGCCGTGGGTGCCCTGCATCTGTACGGCAGCGATAATCTGGTGGAGATGCTGAAATAAAAAAATGGCCAATATCGCTATTGGCCCGTCAAAGAGGAATTTCATCATTATTATTATGCCGGGGCCGGGCCCCGGATGTGGTGAATTGTCGCTCAAAGTCATCATCACTGCCAATACTATTGCGCAAGATAGTACTATTTTTTCGCCCACCGACAGGCGTAAGCTGATGGCACGATATTGTCTGTCCGGGGTAAGGATTGCTATGACGCCCGCCGTAAAATTACTCGAAAAAAACAAGATCTCTTTTCAGATCCACAGCTACGATCACGACCCGAATGAAACCAATTTTGGTGATGAGGTGGTGCGCAAACTGGGGCTGAATGCCGACCAGGTGTATAAAACGCTGCTGGTGGCCGTTAACGGCGATATGAAACAGCTGGCGGTGGCCGTAACGCCGGTTGCCGGGCAGCTGGACTTAAAAAAGGTCGCAAAAGCGCTGGGCGCGAAGAAAGTCGATATGGCCGATCCGATGGTCGCACAGCGCACCACGGGTTATCTGGTGGGTGGGATTAGCCCGCTGGGGCAGAAGAAGCGCCTGCCGACGCTGATTGATGCACCGGCCCGGACGTTTGCCACCATCTATATTTCCGGCGGCAAACGCGGGCTGGATATTGAACTGGCGGCAGACGATCTGGCGAAAATGCTCAATGCGCAGTTCGCCGAGATCGCCCGCCGGGATTAACTACTGCCAGCTCACTTCGCCTGCTGGATCATATTTCTTCACGTCCAGCGGTGAGTTCTTCTGGATATACTCCTTCAGCACTTCCGCATCGATAAACCCGGTGTTCACATAGCCGGGCTTGTCGTCGAGACGCGGATAACCGTCGCCGCCAGTCGCGTTAAAGCTCAGGGTTGCCAGACGGTAGGTTTTCGCCGGATCGACGGGCTCACCTTTGATTTTCAGATCGTCCAATTGGCCATCACGCGCCACAAAACTGACATTGGCAAACTGCGGATAGGCACCGGAGTCCGGTTTCATCTTCGCCACCGCCGTCAGATACTCGGTCAGCGCGGCACCGGTCATATCGGCATAGACCACGACGTTGCCAAACGGCTGGACCTTGAGCACATCTTTATAGGTAATATCGCCCGCTTCAATCGAATCGCGAACCCCACCGCCGCTCATCACGCCCAGATCGGCACCGGTACGCGCTATCTGCGCCGCCAGCAGCAGATGACCGAGGTTAGTCTGCACGAAACGCACTTTGCTGCGATCGCCCTGCAGGAAGTCGTTGGTACTGCCGATTTTCACCTCAAGCTGAGCCTTGCCTTTATTCTGGAACGGCGTCAGCAGAGAGAGCATCTGCGTGCTCTCAGCGATTTCAGGCGTGTAGAGCACGCGCTCGCTCTGGCCGTTGTCGTAGGTGATTTTCTTCTTCAGGTTGACCGGGATCAGCTGGTAGTTGACCAGTTTCATCTCGCCATTGCGGAAGGTGAAGTCGGCACGACCCACGTATTTCCCCCACTCGTGAGCCTGGACAATCCAGATCCCGTTCTGGCGATCCGGCGCACACGGGGTGCCCGGAACGTAATCAACCTGCTTCTGGTTATCTTTGGCCATGCACACCGGATCCTGCGAGTGACCGCCAACGATCATCGCAAGCGATCCTTCCGGCAGGCTGCGTGCCATTTCGACGTCGCCCGGCGCATTGGAGCCGTGCTCACCGTCGTCATAGTGTCCCATATGGGTGGCGGCGATAATCAGGTCCGGCTTCTCTTTCTGCTTCAGCTCGTCGATGACCAGTTTCGCTTCTTCTGCCGGTTTACGGAACTCGATGTCGGTAAAGAACTCCGGGTTGCCAATTTTGGCCGTATCGTCGGTGGTTAAGCCGATCACGGCAATTTTTACGCCCTGGCGATCGAACAGTGCCCAGGGTTTAAACAGGCGCTCGCCGGTGCTTTTCTGGTAGATGTTGGCGGAGAGGAAAGGAAACTTCGCCCACTTCTCCTGCTGACGCAGCACCGCAATCGGGTTATCAAATTCATGGTTGCCTACCGCCATCGCGTCGTAGCCGATCAGGTTCATGCCACGGAAATCAGGTTCGGCATCCTGTAGGTCGGACTCAGGCACCCCGGTATTGATATCTCCCCCGGAAAGCAGCAGCACGCTACCGCCCTTCTCCGCCACTTCCTGACGGATGCCGTCCACCAGCGTTTTCTGCGCTGAGAGGCCGTATTCGCCGTAGTCGCTGCGCCAGAAGTGGCCGTGGTGATCGTTAGTGTGCAGGATGGTAATGCTGTAGGTTTTGTCTTTCTCATAGGCCTGCAGCGGCTGGCTGGTAACGGCTGCCGCTGCCAGCAGCGCCAGTGCAACGCTACGCGATAACAATTTCATTTTTCTCTCCCTGATCCAGTGGTAAGCGCTGAAATTACAGCGACCTGAAACAATAAACAAATAAGATTTCAGAATTGCGACTTTCTTCAAATCATATGGGCAGGTATTGTTAGGTGCATAACAATTACACATCGCACCTTCCCTGATATCTCATAACAAAACAGAAGTGAATTTTATGGCAATGAGTGAAATCCGCCAGGCGCCCCCTGGCTCCAGTGCGCCGCCTAAGGCGCGTACCGCGTTTGGTATTCTGGGCGCGATCAGCCTCTCCCACCTGCTGAACGACATGATCCAGTCCCTGATCCTGGCGATTTATCCGCTGCTACAGGATGAGTTCTCCCTGTCGTTCGTCCAAATAGGCATGATTACCCTGACCTTCCAGCTTTCATCATCGCTGCTACAGCCGGTGGTGGGCGCCTGGACCGATAAACATCCCATGCCCTGGTCGCTGCCCATCGGCATGTGCTTTACCCTGAGCGGCCTGATCCTGCTGGCGATGGCGGGCAGTTTCGGCATGGTACTGCTGGCCGCGGCGCTGGTCGGCACGGGCTCTTCCGTCTTCCACCCTGAATCGTCTCGCGTGGCGCGTATGGCCTCCGGCGGCCGTCACGGTCTGGCCCAGTCCATCTTCCAGGTCGGCGGCAATTTCGGCAGCTCCCTGGGTCCGCTACTGGCGGCGGTAATCATCGCCCCCTACGGAAAAGGTAACGTCGCATGGTTTGTCTTCGCCGCGCTGTTAGCCATTGTGGTTCTGATACAGATCAGCCGCTGGTATGCGATGCAGCATCGCAGCGCGGGCGGAAAAGCCGCCGCGCCGAAGGCCAATCCGCTACCGCGCAATAAAACCATGCTGGCAATAGCCGTGCTGTTAATGCTGATTTTCTCCAAATACTTCTATATGGCGAGCATTAGCAGCTATTACACCTTTTATCTGATGCATAAATTCGGATTATCGGTGCAGAACGCACAGATTCATCTGTTTGCTTTCCTGTTTGCCGTTGCGGCAGGAACGGTGATTGGCGGGCCTGTCGGCGATAAGATTGGGCGTAAATATGTCATTTGGGGCTCTATCCTCGGCGTTGCGCCCTTCACGCTGCTTTTACCCTATGCAACCCTCTACTGGACGGGGATTTTAACCGTGATAATCGGTTTTATTCTCGCCTCGGCATTTTCTGCTATCCTGGTCTACGCCCAGGAGCTACTTCCGGGCAGAATTGGCATGGTTTCGGGTCTGTTTTTCGGTTTCGCTTTTGGCATGGGTGGCCTTGGAGCCGCCGTGCTTGGGCTGGTTGCCGACCATACCAGTATTGAACTGGTCTATAAAATCTGTGCTTTCCTGCCACTTTTGGGGATACTGACCATATTCCTGCCTGATAATCGTCACCACGACTGACTTTTCCGCGGCTAAAGTAAAACTTTAGCCGCTCTCCTTTCCTGCTGTAGCGCGACTTCGCCTTCAAGACCGGGCAATACTTTCCGATCCGTGCTGTTTTGCAGCCAACATCCAATTTTCTTCAAAATTCAACAATAATTCATAAACATCCGAGCCAAAACTGTCATAAACTATTACCAGGACTTTTGGTTTTATAACCGGAAATGGATCAACCACAGTCGAAAGGAGACGGAATGCATCACGCCACCCCGCTTATCACCACCATTGTTGGCGGCCTCGTACTGGCCTTTATCCTTGGTATGCTTGCACAACGATTACGCATCTCGCCTCTGGTGGGCTACCTGTTAGCAGGGGTTCTCGCGGGTCCCTTTACGCCCGGTTTTGTTGCCGACACTAAACTCGCGCCCGAACTGGCCGAGCTTGGCGTTATCCTGCTGATGTTTGGCGTGGGGCTGCATTTCTCTCTCAAGGATTTGATGGCGGTAAAGTCTATCGCCATTCCCGGCGCTATCGCGCAGATAGCCGTCGCGACGCTGCTGGGTATGGCGCTTTCGTCCCTGCTGGGCTGGTCATTAATGACCGGTATCGTATTTGGCCTCTGTCTGTCGACCGCCAGTACCGTGGTGCTGCTGCGCGCGCTTGAAGAACGACAGCTTATAGACAGTCAGCGCGGGCAGATTGCCATCGGCTGGCTGATAGTCGAAGACCTGGTGATGGTCCTGACGCTGGTGCTGCTGCCCGCCATTGCCGGTATGCTCGAAAAAGGCAACGTCGGCCTGGCATCGCTGGCCGTTGATATGGGCATTACCATCGGCAAAGTGGTCGCCTTTATCGTCATTATGATGGTCGTAGGCCGCCGCCTGGTGCCGTGGATTCTGGCCCGCAGCGCCGCCACCGGCTCCCGCGAGCTGTTCACCCTCTCCGTGCTGGCGCTGGCGCTCGGTATCGCCTTCGGCGCGGTTGAGCTGTTCGATGTCTCCTTCGCCCTCGGCGCTTTCTTTGCCGGTATGGTGCTGAACGAATCTGAGCTAAGCCACCGTGCAGCGCATGATACGCTGCCGCTGCGCGATGCCTTTGCGGTCCTGTTCTTTGTCTCCGTCGGGATGCTGTTTGACCCGCTGATCCTGATTGAACAGCCGCTGGCCGTGCTGGGCACCCTGGCGATCATTATCTTCGGTAAGTCTCTGGCCGCATTCCTCATCGTACGCATGTTTGGTCACTCCCAGCGCACCGCGCTGACCATCTCCACCAGCCTGGCGCAAATCGGGGAATTCGCCTTTATCCTCGCCGGTCTTGGCATGGCGCTGGATCTGCTGCCGCAGACCGGACAGAACCTGGTCCTGGCGGGCGCAATCCTGTCGATTATGCTCAACCCGATCCTGTTTGCGCTGCTGGAGAAGTATCTCGACAAGACCGAAACTCTGGAAGAGCAGACCCTGGAAGAGGCTATCGAAGAAGAGAAGCAGATCCCGGTGGATATCTGCAACCATGCGCTGCTGGTCGGCTTTGGCCGCGTGGGTAGCCTGCTCGGTGAGAAGTTAATGGCGCAGGGCATTCCGCTGGTCGTCATTGAAACGTCGCGCACCCGCGTGGACGAGCTGCGCGAGCGAGGTATCCGTGCGGTACTCGGTAACGCCGCCAATGAAGAGATCATGAATCTGGCGCATCTGGACTGCGCCCGCTGGCTGCTGCTGACGGTGCCGAACGGCTACGAGGCCGGTGAAATAGCCGCTTCCGCCCGTGAGAAGTGTCCGAATATTGAGATTATTGCCCGCGCCCACTACGACGATGAGGTGGACTATATTACCGAGCGCGGCGCGAATCAGGTGGTGATGGGCGAACGTGAAATTGCCAATACCATGCTGCAGCTGCTGGAAAAACCGCCGCTGGAAACTGCCGTTACCGGTTAACCCTCTGAATTTATCCATAAAAGGGGAGCGATTTGGCGCGTGATACGCGGCTGAAACCGCTCCCCGCCCTCTCGCTTCCTTGTGATGATACCTGCTTTAGTGATATGGTTTTCCCCCCAAATTGACATACTCAAGAATTCACACGTAGAGGAACTACGCAATGCGTATCATTCTGCTCGGCGCTCCGGGCGCAGGTAAAGGCACTCAGGCTCAGTTCATCATGGAGAAATACGGCATTCCGCAGATCTCTACTGGTGACATGCTGCGCGCGGCTGTCAAATCCGGCAGCGAGCTGGGCAAACAAGCAAAAGACATCATGGATGCCGGTAAACTGGTCACTGACGAACTGGTTATCGCCCTGGTGAAAGAACGCATCTCTCAGGAAGATTGCCGTAACGGTTTCCTGTTGGACGGGTTCCCGCGCACCATTCCGCAGGCTGACGCCATGAAAGAAGCCGGTATTAACGTCGATTACGTTCTCGAATTCGACGTGCCGGATGAGCTGATTGTTGATCGCATCGTAGGTCGTCGCGTCCATGCGGCTTCCGGCCGCGTTTACCACATCAAATTCAATCCGCCGAAGGTGGAAGGAAAAGACGATGTGACCGGCGAAGAGCTGAGCACCCGTAAAGACGATCAGGAAGAGACCGTGCGTAAGCGCCTGGTGGAATACCATCAGATGACCGCTCCGCTGATCGGCTACTACCAGAACGAAGCTAAACTGGGCAACACCCAGTACGCCAAAGTAGACGGCAATCAGGCCGTTGCTGCGGTACGTGCAGAGCTGGAAAAGATCCTCGGCTAAGCCACTATTCCCCGACAGACGTCGGGGAATCTCCCCTCTTTGTTCCCGCCTGTTAATTCGATTGGTTCCGTTTAAGCGCATTTCAGCTACAATTATCAGCCATTTAATGGATAAGAGGCGGTAATGGGTAAGACGAAAACAGGCATCCTGCTGGCAAACCTTGGCACTCCTGATGCGCCGACACCGGACGCGGTAAAACGCTATCTGCGTCAATTCCTCAGCGATAAACGCGTGGTGGATACGCCCCGGCTGCTGTGGTGGCCGCTGCTGCGCGGGGTGATCCTGCCGCTGCGCTCACCGCGCGTCGCAAAGCTGTATCAGTCTGTGTGGATGGAAGAAGGTTCGCCGCTGATGGTCTACAGCCGCCAGCAGCAGCAGGCGCTTGCCGCCCGTTTGCCGGACGTTCCCGTCGTGCTGGGCATGAGCTACGGCTCACCGTCGTTGGCCAGCGCGGTCGATGAGCTTCTGTCACAGGGCGTAGAGCAAATCGTCCTGCTGTCGCTCTATCCGCAGTACTCCTGCTCCACCGTTGCCGCCGTCTGGGACGAGCTGGCGCGTATTCTGGCGACGAAGCGCGCCATTCCCGGTATCTCCTTTATTCGCGATTACGCGGAACACCCGGACTATATTCAGGCTCTGGCCGACAGCGTTCGCGCCTCCTTTGCCGAACACGGCGAGCCGGATCTGCTCCTGCTCTCCTATCACGGTATTCCTCAACGCTACGCTGATGAAGGCGACGACTATCCCCAGCGCTGCCGGGCCACCACCCGGGAGCTGGTCTCGGCGCTCGGGATCGACCCGGATAAAGTCATGATGACCTTCCAGTCGCGCTTTGGCCGTGAGCCGTGGCTGACGCCCTATACGGATGAAACGCTGAAAATGCTCGGTGAAAAAGGCGTCGGGCATATCCAGGTCCTCTGCCCGGGCTTTGCCTCGGACTGTCTGGAAACCCTGGAAGAGATTGCCGTGCAGAATAAGGAATTTTTCCTTGAGGCCGGTGGCAAAAAATATGAGTACATCCCAGCACTTAACGCTTCTGCAGGCCATATCGAGATGATGGCCAACCTCACCGCGCCCTGGCGCTGATCGCATCCGCTCGGGGGAATATGCTACTATTCCCCCCTTCGTTCGTCAGCCCAGTCAATCGCATGAAATTTCCCGGTAAACGCAAGTCTAAACACTATTTCCCCGTCAACGCCCGCGATCCGCTGCTGCAGCAAACTCAGCCGGAGAGCGAAGTCGGCTCCAGCTGGGTGGTCGGCATCGATCAGACCCTCGTGGATATCGAAGCCAAAGTGGATGACGACTTTATCACCCGCTATGGTTTAAGCGCCGGTCACTCTCTGGTGATCGACGACGAGGTGGCGGAAGCCCTGTACCAGGAGCTGGTACGCGAGAATTTAATTACCCACCAGTTTGCCGGCGGCACTATCGGCAATACCATGCACAACTACTCCGTGCTGGCGGATGACCGCTCGGTCCTGCTGGGCGTGATGTGCAGCAATATTGAAATCGGTGGCTATGCCTACCGCTATCTGTGCAATACCTCCAGCCGCACCGACCTGAACTACCTTCAGGGCGTCGACGGCGCGATTGGCCGCTGCTTTACCCTTATCAGCGATTCTGGCGAGCGTACCTTTGCCATCAGCCCGGGCCATATGAACCAGCTGCGCGCCGACAGTATTCCTGAATCGGTCATTGCCGGTGCTTCCGCGCTGGTGCTGACCTCCTATCTGGTGCGCTGTAAGCCGGGCGAGCCGATGCCGGAAGCCACCATGACCGCCGTTGCGTATGCGAAGAAGCATAATGTCCCGGTGGTGCTGACCCTCGGCACCAAATACGTCATTGCCGACAACCCGGAGTGGTGGCAGACCTTCCTGAAAGAGAACGTCTCGATTCTGGCGATGAACGAAGAAGAGGGCCTGGCCCTGACCGGCGAAAGCGATCCGCTCCTGGCCGCCGATAAGGCGCTGGAGTGGGTCGATCTGGTGCTCTGCACCGCAGGACCTGTCGGTCTGTTTATGGCGGGCTATACGGAAGATGAGGCAAAACGCAAAACCCAGCATCCGCTGCTGCCGGGCGCGATTGCCGAATTTAACCAGTATGAGTTCAGCCGCGCCATGCGTTTCCAGGATTGCGACAACCCGCTGCGGGTCTACTCCCATATCGCCCCTTATATGGGCGGGCCGGAAAAGATCATGAACACCAACGGAGCCGGAGACGGCGCGCTGGCCGCGCTGCTGCACGATATCACCGCCAATAATTACCATCGGGTGAACGTGCCTAACTCCAGCAAGCACAAGTGTACCTGGCTGACCTACTCGTCGCTGGCCCAGGTGTGCAAATACGCTAACCGCGTCAGCTATCAGGTGCTGAATCAGCACTCGCCGCGCTTAAGTCGCGGATTGCCGGATCGGGAAGACAGTCTGGAAGAGGCTTACTGGGAACGGTAATACGACTCTGAATGGCGGCCAGTCAGGCGACTGGCCGCACAGGGATTATGATACCAGGAGCTGGTTCATACGACGGATAAACTGGTTCGGATCTTCCAGGGTGCCGCGTTCCGCAAACAGCGCCTGATCGAGCAGCAGCTCAACCCACTCGTTAAAGCGAGGTTCATCTTCGGTGTCGGCAACGCGTTTCACCAGCGGATGGTCCGGGTTCAGCTCAAAGATATACTTCACGTCCGGCACGCTCTGGCCCGCAGCGGCAAACAGCTTCGCCATCTGGGTGCTCATTTCGTCATTTTCCGTGGTCACAATCGCCGGCGTATCGGTCAGACGGTGGGTCAGACGCACTTCTTTCACACGCTCGCCCAGCAGGGTTTTCACGCGCTCAACAAACGGCGTCAGCAGTTTTTCTGCCTCTTTGGTGCTGTCGTCCACTTCATCCGCCAGCTTATCCAGTGACTCATCTGCTTTCGAGACGGACTGGAACGCCTTACCGTCAAACTCGGTCAGGTAGCTCATCATCCACTCGTCGATACGATCGGAGAGCAGCAGTACCTCGATCCCTTTCTTACGCAGCAGTTCCAGATGCGGGCTGCTCTTCGCGGCCGCATAGCTGTCGGCAGTAATAAAGTAGATCTTCTCCTGCCCTTCTTTCATGCGGGCGACGTACTCGTCCAGAGAGACGTTCTGCTCGGAAGAGTCGGTATGGGTGGAGGCAAAGCGCAGCAGTTTTGCGATGGTCTGCAGGTTAGCGTTATCTTCCGCCGGTCCCTCTTTCAGCGCCATACCGAACTGCTGCCAGAAGGTCTGGTATTTTTCCGCGTCGTCTTTAGCCAGTTTTTCCAGCATCTGCAGCGCACGTTTGGTCAGGGCGGTACGCAGATTGCGGGTGACGGTGCTGTCCTGCAGAATTTCACGCGACACGTTCAGCGGCAGATCGTTGGAGTCGATCAGGCCGCGCACGAAGCGCAGGTAGTTCGGCATAAACTGCTCGGCTTCGTCCATGATAAACACGCGCTGCACGTACAGTTTCAGGCCGTGTTTATGATCGCGGTTCCACATATCCCACGGTGCCTGCGCCGGGATATAAAGCAGGCTGGTGTACTCCTGCTTGCCCTCAACGCGGTTATGGCTCCAGCTCAGCGGATCGGTGAAGTCATGGGCGATATGCTTATAGAACTCGGTGTACTCTTCGTCTTTGATTTCAGACTTGCTGCGGGTCCACAGGGCCTGAGCCTTGTTGATCTTCTCCCAGGAAACAACGGTTTCACCGTCCTGCTCTTCCTGTTTTTCGATCTCTACCGGCAGGGCAATATGGTCGGAGTACTTGCTGATAATCGAACGCACGCGCCAGTCGTTCAGGAAGTCATCTTCCCCTTCGCGCAGGTGCAGGGTAATTTCAGTCCCGCGATCCGCCTTGCTGATATCGGCCACGGTGTAGTCGCCTTCGCCAGCGGATTCCCAGAATACGCCGTTCTCCGCGCTGTCGCCCGCCGCACGGGTACGCACGGTGACTTTGTCAGCGACGATAAAGGCAGAGTAGAAGCCCACGCCAAACTGGCCGATCAGCTGGCTGTCTTTGGCCTGATCGGAACCCATCGACTGCAGGAAGGCTTTGGTGCCGGATTTAGCGATGGTGCCGAGGTGATCGATCACCTCTTCACGGTTCATCCCGATGCCGTTATCGGCGATGGTCAGCGTACGTTTTTCCTGATCAAACGAAACGCGGACGCGCAGTTCGCCGTCGCCTTCATAGAGGTCCGGGCTGGATAGCGCGCGGAAACGCAGTTTATCCGCCGCGTCCGACGCGTTAGAGATAAGCTCGCGCAGGAAGATTTCTTTGTTGGAGTAGAGAGAATGGATCATCAGATGCAGAAGTTGTTTTACTTCTGACTGAAAGCCGCGGGTTTCTTGTCCTTTCATGTAGTTCGACCTCAACAATGCCATTTGGAGAAAAACAGATTGAGGGAGAAATGGGGACAGGGGAAAAGTATTTCAAGCGGGAGACGGAATTTCCGCTCCCGTTTGTTTAAAAACGAATCTTATGGCGTCCGGCAAGGGAGTGGGACAGTGTGGTGCCGTCGACCATTTCCAGCTCGCCGCCGACCGGCACGCCGTGGGCGATTCGGCTGGCTTCAACGCCGTACTGCGCGCAAAGCTCGGCGATATAGTTGGCGGTCGCCTCCCCTTCCACCGTCGGGTTGGTGGCGAGGATCACTTCCGTCAGCTTTTCAGACTCCAGACGCTGCTCCAGGCGATCGAGACCGATATCATCCGGCCCGATGCCGTCAAGCGGCGACAGATGGCCCATCAGCACAAAGTAACGGCCGGAAAACTGCCCGGTCTGCTCAATGGCGTAGATGTCCGCAGGACTCTCTACCACACAGATTTGACCGTTCTCCTGACGACGCGGATTGGTGCAGATATTGCAGTGTTCCTGCTCGGTAAAGGTGCGGCAATCGGCGCAGTGGCCGATTTCCGACATGGCACGCGTCAGAGACTGCGCCAGGCGCATACCGCCGCTGCGATCGCGCTGCAGCAGGGTAAACGCCATGCGCTGCGCCGACTTCGGGCCAACGCCCGGCAGGCAGCGCAGTGCTTCCATCAGCTGAGTTAACAGCGGACTGGTTTGCATCAGAACGGCATCTTAAAGCCTGGTGGCAGCTGCATTCCGGAGGAAACAGAGGCCATTTTCTCTTTCTGGGTTTCATCGATACGGCGAGCGGCATCGTTAAATGCGGCAGCAACCAGATCTTCCAGCATGTCTTTGTCATCGTCGAAGAGGCTCGGATCGATCTCCACGCGACGGCAGTTATGCGCGCCGTTGATGGTCACTTTCACCAGGCCCGCGCCGGATTCACCGGTAACTTCGATCTGCGCGATCTCTGCCTGCGCCTGCTGCATTTTTTCCTGCATCTGCTGGGCCTGTTTCATCAGGTTACCCAGACCGCCTTTTCCAAACATAGGCTCTCTCTCATCAAGGGTTGACGATCGTAAGTTAACTTACGATCAGATAGGACGAATACTCTCTTCATCCAGATCGGCATCGAAGAAACGACGCAGGGTCTGGATGTTATTATCCGCAATAATCGACTCGCGCGCCTGGCCGAGTTTCTCTTCATAAATGGCCTGTCGCCATTCAAGCGGCGTACGCTCCGTCGGATTATCATCTTCAATGATAGTCAATTCAACGGGTACGCCCTGTAAGGCGCTCATTGCCTCTGTCAGCAGCTTTTGCGCCCCGGCAGAATTCAGATGCCGCTGGCTGGAACGCAGATGCAGACATACCGTCTGACCGTTCTGCTCTTTCCAGGCGTTCAGCGCCACCTGCTCCACCAGCTTCGGCAGCTTCAGCTGGCTCACCTGTGCCGCCCAGTCGTCGCGTTCGATGGCTTCGACGGCCAGTTTTGCCGCCAGCTCCGGCGTTTTTTCATGCTCAAGCGCCTTTTTCAGCGCCTTCGGCGTGGCAACTTCTTCTTTCACCACTTCCGTTACGGTCGTGGCCTTCCAGCGGTAGGCCTCTTCTTTCACCGGCGCAGACGGCGCTTTCGGCGACGAAGGGCGAGACTGCACCCGTTCGGTCACGGAGGCCAGTCTTTCCAGCGCGGCGTTATTCACCGGCCGCACGCGGGAAGCGGCTGCCGGTTCACTCTTTTTTGTTTTGGTCGCTCCCTGAGCGCGCTGCAGCTGGCTGCGGGCCGCCAGCACCTGGCTGGTGCTGTCCGGCAGCGGTGCATCATACTGTGGCGCAGGTGGCGCGAGATCCGCAGGCGGCGTTGATACCACCTGAGTAGGGTTAACAACTGCGGTGGGGGCCACCGGCGCGAAGGACTGCTGTACCGGTTCCGGCAGCGGTTTCTGCGGATGGAACGCCAGCGCGCGCAGCAGGGTCATTTCGATCCCCATGCGGCGGTCCGGTGCGAAAGGCAGCTCTTTGCGGCCCATCAGCAGCGTCTGGTAGTAAAGCTGAATATCCGTCGGCGAAACCGTCCGCGCCAGTTCGCGCATCCGATGCTCTACCGTCGCCATATCGCTGCCCAGCGCGGACGGCGACAGTTGCACCATCGCAACCCGATGCAGCAGGCTTTGCATCTCGACCAGCAGGGCGTCCCACTCAACGCCGCGGGCTGCGGCTTCGTTAACCCGGGTCATCATCTGCTCGCCGTCGGCGGCGATAATCGCCTCGATTAAGGAGAGAGCCTGATCGTCATCAAGGGTGCCAAGCATGGTGCTGACGACGTCGCCGTTCAGCTGCCCTGCGCCGCTGGCAATCGCCTGATCGGTCAGGCTCAGCGCGTCGCGCAGGCTGCCGTCGGCAGCGCGGGACAGAAGCTGCAATGCGCGTGGCTCGAAGCTAATCTGCTCTGCGGTAAGGACGCGCTCCAGCTGGGCGCGGATCTGTTCAACGTCCAGCGCCTTAAGATGGAACTGCAGGCAGCGGGACAGAATGGTCACCGGCAGCTTCTGCGGATCGGTGGTAGCCAGCAGGAATTTAACGTGCGAAGGCGGCTCTTCCAGCGTTTTCAACAGCGCGTTAAAGCTATGCCGCGAGAGCATATGCACTTCATCGATCAGGTAGACCTTAAAGCGGCCACGCGCCGGCGCGTACTGGACGTTGTCCAGCAGATCGCGGGTGTCTTCGACTTTCGTGCGCGACGCGGCATCGATCTCAATCAGATCGACAAAGCGCCCCTGCTCGATTTCCCGGCAGTTATCGCAGACGCCGCAGGGCGTGGCGGTAATCCCGGTTTCGCAGTTCAGCCCCCTGGCAAGCAGGCGGGCAATAGAGGTTTTTCCGACCCCACGGGTGCCGGAAAAGAGATATGCGTGATGAATGCGCCCCAGCGATAAGCCGTTCGCCAGTGCTGTCAGCACATGTTCCTGGCCGACAACGTCAGCGAAGGTTTGTGGGCGCCATTTTCGGGCTAAGACCTGATAACTCATTGCTGACTCAGAAACGCCTGGAAGGTGGATTCACGAGGGGATTATGCTAACACAGCCCCACCCTGTGGGCGAGGCTGTTATACCCTTCATACTTCAAGTTGCCTCTTTGTTGGCTGCACTCGCTCACCCCAGTCACTTAGTTATCTAAGCTCCTGGGGGTTCACTCGTTTGCCGCCGCGATGCAACTCGAATTATTTTGGGTATATATATGAAGAATTAGTGGCCCGGGAACGGCACCAGGCTAAAGCTGGTGATGCCCTGTTTTTCCAGGCGCTGTTCGCCGCCCAGATCGAACAGGTTGATAATAAAGGCCGCGTCGGTCACTTCCCCACCCAGACGGCGGATCAGTTTGACGGTGGCTTCAATGGTGCCGCCGGTTGCCAGCAGGTCATCGACCACCAGCACTTTGTCACCGGCATTGATGGCATCAACGTGAATCTCCAGCTGATCGGTGCCGTATTCCAGCTCGTAGCTTTCAGCGATGGTTTCACGCGGCAGTTTGCGCGGTTTGCGCACCGGGACGAAACCTACGCCCATCGCCAGTGCCACCGGCGCCCCAAACAGGAAGCCACGCGCCTCGGTACCCACCACTTTGGTGATACCGGCGTCTTTATAGCGCTCTACCAGCAATTCAATGCTCAGGGCATAGGCTTTCGGGTCTTCCAGCAGGCTGGTGACGTCACGGAAAAGAATGCCAGGTTTCGGATAGTCCTGGATGCTTTTAATGCTGTTTTTAAGAAATTCAAGCTGCTGCGCAGTTGCGGTCATAGGTTTTGTGCCTGATTAATACGGTATTGCTCACAAGGCATCCGCGTCGAATTAAAGGTAACAATTGTTTAACCTTTAACCACCGGTACCCGTGCTCGAAAACGGTCGAATTTACTGTTTGCGCGGGACAATTGCAACTGACTTTGCTGCCCGCTACGGCTTTTGTTGCTTTTCGTCAACCACGGGGATGCGCCACATAAAAATCAGCAGGCAGGTGAGGATACCCAGCAGTAAAAAACGCACCCACAGCATATTCACCAGCCAGAGAGAAATCGCAAAGGTGATCAGAATAACAGCAATCGCCCGCGGCTTAGCGCCAGGCGGCATCGCGCGGTGTTCCTGCCAGTGGCGCAGGTAGCCGCCGAACCAGGAACGATAGAGTAGCCAGTGGTGAAAGCGTGGCGATGAGCGGGCAAAACACCAGGCGGCCAGCAGAATAAAAGGCGTTGTCGGCAGCAGGGGTAAAACCACACCCAGCGTACCCAGGGCTACCGCCAGCCAGCCAATGATGAGTAGAATAGTACGTTTCATAATGCGAATCGTTATCAAACCTGGCGGCTACTGTAGCATAGCCCGTGAAATTTACAGCGGAGAGAGATGTGAAAACGGCGCGGCTTTTACAAACCCTTGAACGGCAGTTAGCGGAACTGCGCCAGCAGGTGATGCCGCTGGCCGATCATACCGCCCTGAGCGCCCGCTTCGATCGCCAGCTCTTTCGCACGCGCAGCACCCAACTGCGGGCCTGCCTGAACGAAGCGGACGATAATCTGCAGGCGCTGCGCCAGGCGGTAGACGAGGCCCGGCTACCGCAGGTCGCCTGGCTTGCGGAACACCTGGCCTGCCAGATGGCGGCGATAAGCCGGGAAGCGGCAAGCTGGTCCCTGCGCGGCTGGGATAGCCCTTCGCCGGGTATCGCCCGCTGGCAACGGAAGCGGCTTCAGCATCAGGAATTTGAACGCCGCCTGATAGAGATGAAAACCGAACGTGAGCAGCGCCTGGCCCGGGCGACAAGCCTGGATGAACAGCAGCGGCTGCTGCGCGAAATCCAGCTTTACGGCGAACGCCTGACCCGATGCCAGCAGGCGCTAAGCGCCATTGATGCAAGCCTGGCGCGCATGACCCGCTAATAAAAAGGAGTAACCCGAATGTCGCTCGACAATGCCCCGGATGACGTCAAGCTGGCGGTGGATTTGATTATGCTGCTGGAAGAACATGAGATCCCGCCGGAGACGGTGCTGAACGCGCTGGCGATCGTGAAGCGGGATTTTGAGAACAAGCTTAAGGCCGCTTCCCCCTCTCAGTAAAAAGCAGAGGGGGAAGACAGGATTAGAGCACCGGCTTCTCGCCGCCGATAATCTTCTGCTCATCGCCTTTATCGTTGCGCAGATGCACTTCCAGCTGGTTGAACGCAATATCGATCCCGTTTTCACGGCACAGACGATCGATAGTGCGGTTCAGCTCATCCACGGTATAGCTGCGATCGCGCAGCTCACGCACGTACAGGCGCAGCTCGTGATCGAGGGTGCTGGCTCCGAAGGTGGTAAAGAATACCGACGGCTCGGGATCGTGCATCACTTTTGGATGCTCTTTCGCCGCCTGCAGCAGCACCTCTTTCACCTTATCCAGATCCGAACCGTAGGCCACGCCAAGACGCACCACCACGCGGGTAATGGTATCGCTCAGGGACCAGTTGATCAGCCGCTCGGTCACAAACGCCTTGTTCGGAATGATCACCTCTTTACGATCGAAATCGGTGATGGTCGTGGCGCGGATACGGATCTTACTGACCGTGCCGGAGAATGTCCCGATAGTCACCGTATCGCCAATGCGCACCGGGCGTTCAAAGAGGATGATCAGGCCGGAGACAAAGTTACCGAAGATCTCCTGCAGGCCAAAACCAAGGCCGACCGATAACGCCGCCGCCAGCCACTGCAGTTTGTCCCAGGAGACGCCCAGCGAACCAAATACCGTCATTGCCCCCACGCCAATAATGCCGTAGTTCAGGATCGAGGTAATGGCGTAGGAGGCTCCCTGACGCATATTGAGCCGGGAAAGGATCAGCACTTCGAGCAGCCCCGGCAGGTTGCGGATCAGCGCCCAGGCCACCATCGCCGACACCACCGCAAACAGCAGGCTGCCCAGGGTGACGCTTTTCACCATCGCCACGCCGGCTTCGGTGCCGTTGTAGTGCCAGAGGGTAATGCTATCCAGATAGGCAAACACGGAAATCAGATCTGACCAGATCGCCCAGAACAGCACCCCGAACAGGGCCACCATCACCAGCATCGTGATGCGCAGCGTCTGCTGGTTCACCTGCTCCAGCGCGATGGTCGGCTCTTCCAGCGGCTCGGCGCCTTCTGCGCCCTCTTTCACCAGATTCTGGCGACGTGCCAGCGCACGGCGATAGGCGATACGCCGTGCCGCCACGCTGAGGCCGCGCAGCACCGTCTGGAACAGGAGGTTCCAGAAGATCACCAGGTAGACGGTTTCAATCCAGCGCCCGGACAGGCGCAGCGTGGTATAGAAATAGCCGGTCGCCGTCAGCACCATCAGCGCAACGGGAACAATCGACAGCACCGTGATGGTCACCAGCCGCAGGGTATGGGACTCTTTGTCTCGCCAGCTTTCGCGACACATGGGCCATACCAGCACCGCAATCAGCAGCAGATTCAGCAGGATCACAAACTGCCCCATCGCATCGTCCATCAGATGCAGCGGGGAGAGTTCGGCCACCACAGACCAGAAATGCAGCGGCAGCAGGGCCAGGCTGATGCGCACAATCTGTCGCCGCCAGTGGCTGGTCAGCTCTACCGGCATATTGAAGTGCCGGATGGCGACACCGTCTTTTTCCAGCACTTTCCAGCACAGGCCGAACACCAGCCAGAACATGGTGAGTTTTTTACTGAATGCCCACAGCAGTTCGCTGATATTAAGCTGCATGGTCAGCAGAATCAGCCCCGCCGCGAGGATCAGCAGGCACACCGGCAGAGCGCGGATCAGATCGATAAGAATCGCCTTCGGCGTATGCAGCTGGCTGTCGTTACGCAGGGAGCCAACGTCGTCGGCGAGCTTCGCCTGCCATTTTTTCAACCACTTAAGCCGCCAGCGAATGACCCCGGCAATCAGCAACAGAGGCAGACCGGCCAGGAAGGCCATCAGTACCGCCGGCCCGGCTTTTTCCCAGTTAACGGTAATTTTCATCGCCGAGAATTGATCTTTTAGCGCCTGCGGGAACGCCTTAACCCACTCCCAGTCCATCGGTTTGTTGCTGTTTACCCAGAACATCTGCTGGGTGAGGATCTGCTGAAGGTTTGTCGATACGCTCATCAGCTGCTGTTGGTTAACCTGGAGGTTAATTGCCATCATCAGCTGACTGCCCAGCTGTTTGTTGAGCTGGTCCAGCAGCTCGCGGCGCATATCCGCCACCTGCAGCAGCGCATCGTGAACGTCATCGTTCACCTCGCTCTGGTGCCCCTCTTCCACTTTCGCGGCCCAGACGTCGCTCTGGAACAGGGCGTCACGCTGCTCGTTGATTTCGAACTGCTCAAGGCGCAGGTCGGCAATGCGGGTGGTCATATCTTTCAGATCGCCAGGGGAAGGCAGGGTCTGCTGTTGCTGATAGAGAATACGCGACAGCAGCAGGCTGCCTTTGAGCACCGCGATCTGCTCTTTAATATTGCGCTCGGACTGCAGGGCGCGGTCGAGCCAGTTTTTGACGCGGATATTCTGCTGCACCAGGGTATTGCCCTGCTCCGTCGCCGCAATCAGCCGCTGGCTGAGCTGATGGTTAAGTTCCAGCTCCTGTTTCACCAGCGGATTTTCCTGGATGCGCGCCGTCTCGTCCGGGGTTACCGCTTCCTGAGCCGTTTTCTCAGTCAGGATCAGACGCTTGCTGTTTACCGCTTCCTGCAACAGCTGGAGCTGATGCTCAAGCTGGTTAATGTTCGCCGTGGCGAAATCTCTCTGCTTCTGCAGCGTGTCCTGCAAGGTCGTATTGCCTTCAAGGCTCTTACGCTGCTGCTCGATCTCCGCATTGAGTAGCCCCTGCTGTGCCAGCATCAGCGTCTGCTGAGTCGGACGCAGCGGCTGCTCGCCCGGCGCAGAGCCGCTCAGGCGATTGCGCAGCAGCTGAAGCTGCTGCGAGGCGTTGTACATGGCGTTCTGAACGCGCTCGGGCTGGGTTTGCAGCGAAACCAGCTGGCTATTATACGTGGCGAGATCGTTCTGGGCGTTTTGCAAATCTTCCAGCAGCTTGCTCAGGCGGTTTTCCAGCTGACGCAGAGACATCTGATTCAGATTCTGCTTCACCGCCTCATCGCTGTCCGGGTTGTTCAGCGCATTAAGCCCGTCACTGGCCTTACGCATCTGCTCCGGCGCCTGCGCCACCCGCTGACGAAGCTGGGCGGTATCCTGTTTCAGGCGGTCGATTTTATCCAGCGCTTCCAGGGTTTGAGTCAGATCCTGTTGGATGAGCTTGTCCTGCCCGGAGAGCTCTTTTTGCTTGTTGAGCGTGGCAAGCTGGCTCTGGATATCAGCACGATCGGGGATCTCATTAGCCGTCGCCGCGTGGGCATCGGCCAGCAGCAGACCGGCAAAATACAACATCAAAGCGACAAGCAGAGTGGAGAACGCTTTTAGCGAACGAGTAAAGTGCAGCATAGTTTCAGCGTGAGTGAATTCAGGGGCCGGAGAGACCGGGGATGTAGCGCGCAAGAATACCACGCCGGAGCGTCAGCCGGATAGCGCCTGACGCCAGGAATAATCTATTTCGTGAATGAATGGGGCTCAGGCCGTCACGCTGTCCGCCCGCGTGCGCAGCGTGGGGCAAAGCTGGAGCATTTCCAGCAGGATCGCCACGTAGTCGCGGGCTTCTTTTTTCAGATCGAATGACTGCGGGGCGAACAGCCAGTTCTCCATAATGCCGGAAATAAAGCTGCGCATCAGAATGGCCGTCCGGCGCGTGAGTAAATTGACCGGCAGCATTTTTGCCGCAATACAGTCATTGAGCGTTTGCTCGATTCGGTCATAACTCTCCAGGCACAAGCTGCGCTGCGCCTGCTGCACCACCGCCATTTCGCCAACAAACTCACACTTATGAAAAATGATTTCCATCATTAAACGTCGGCGCTCTTCATTAACTGTCGCTTCAAGGATATAAACCAAAATTTCTCTCAAAACTGACAGTGGATCGCCGGGGAATTTTGCCCGATACTCAATCTCAAGATCGGTAATGCTGGACTCCGACAACTCCCATATCTCATTAAACAAATCAGACTTGTTTTTAAAGTGCCAGTAAATAGCGCCACGCGTCACACCAGCAGCCTGTGCGATCTCTGCCAGAGAGGTAGAGGAAACACCTTGTTGAGAGAACAAACGCAGTGCCACATCGAGGATATGCTGACGAGTCTCAAGCGCTTGTTGTTTGGTTTTTCGTGCCATATGTCGGTGAATTTACAGGAGCTGGTCTTACATACGTTAGTGAATGTTTGTAACATAGCACGACGATAATATAAACGCAGCAATGGGTTTATGGACTTTGTGATCCATTGATCAATTTGAAATCGGACACTCGAGGTTTACCTATGAACAAAAACAGAGGATTCACGCCTCTGGCGATCGTTCTCTTGCTCTCTGGCGGCTTAGCGCTTACAGGATGTGACGATAATCAGGCTCAGCAAGGCGGGCAGCAGATGCCGGAAGTTGGCATCGTCACGCTGAAAGCCGAGCCTCTCCAGATAACAACTGAACTTCCCGGTCGCACCAGCGCATACCGCATCGCGGAAGTACGCCCTCAGGTTAGCGGCATTATCCTGAAGCGTCACTTTACCGAAGGGAGCGACGTAGAAGCGGGTGTTTCACTCTATCAGATTGATCCTGCTACCTATCAGGCAGCGTATGAAAGCGCCAAAGGCGACCTGGCGAAAGCTCAGGCTGCGGCCAGCATCGCGCAGTTAACGCTGAAACGTTATCAGAAACTGCTGGGTACTCAGTACATCAGCCAGCAGGATTACGATACGGCCCAGGCGGATGCACTGCAGGCAAACGCCTCGGTTATCGCTGCGAAAGCCGCGGTGGAAACGGCCCGTATTAATCTGGCCTATACCAAAGTGACCTCGCCTATCAGCGGGCGCATTGGTAAATCCTCCGTGACCGAAGGCGCGCTGGTACAGAGCGGTCAGGCGACCGCGCTGGCAACCGTTCAGCAGCTGGACCCGCTCTACGTTGATGTGACCCAGTCCAGCAACGACTATCTGCGCCTGAAACAGGAGCTGGCTAACGGCACCCTGAAACAGGAAAACGGCAAGGCGAAGGTTGAGCTGGTGACCAATGACGGTAGCAAATACCCGCAGACCGGTACCCTGGAGTTTTCCGACGTCAGCGTTGACCAGACCACCGGCTCTATCACGCTGCGCGCCGTCTTCCCGAACCCGGATAACACTCTGCTGCCGGGCATGTTTGTCCGCGCCAAACTGGAAGAAGGGGTTAACCCGAACGCCATGCTGGTTCCGCAACAGGGCGTCTCCCGTACGCCACGCGGCGACGCGACTGCGATGGTCGTGGGTGAAGGTGATAAGGTCGAAGTTCGTCAGATTACCGCCACTCAGGCGATTGGCGACAAATGGCTGGTAACGGATGGTCTGAAAACCGGCGACCGCGTGATTGTTACGGGTCTGCAGAAAGTCCGCCCTGGCGCTCAGGTTAAAGCTCAGGAAGTGACGAAAGAAGACAGTAAAGAGCAGTCCGCTGGCGGTGCTCAGGCGGAACAGCCCAAGTCTTAACTTAAACAGGAGCCGTTAAGACATGCCAAATTTCTTTATCGATCGCCCCATATTCGCATGGGTGATCGCCATCATCGTCATGCTGGCGGGGGGGCTTGCGATACTGAAGCTGCCGGTCGCGCAATATCCAACGATTGCGCCACCTGCGATTACAGTATCCGCGAACTATCCCGGCGCTGACGCAAAAACGGTGCAGGACACCGTAACCCAGGTTATCGAACAGAATATGAACGGTATCGATGGCCTGTTGTACATGTCCTCCGCCAGTGATTCTACGGGCTCCGTACAGATTACGCTGACCTTTGATTCCGATACCAATGCCGATATCGCTCAGGTTCAGGTGCAGAACAAACTGCAGCTGGCAATGCCGTTGCTTCCTCAGGAAGTACAGCAGCAGGGCGTGAGCGTCGAGAAATCGTCAAGTAGCTTCCTGATGGTTGTTGGCGTCATCAGCGCCGACGGCTCCATGGACCAGAACGACATTTCCGACTACGTCGCAGCGAACATGAAGGATCCTATCAGCCGAACTTCCGGCGTAGGTGACGTGCAGCTGTTCGGTTCCCAGTACGCAATGCGTATCTGGATGGACCCGACGAAGCTGAACAACTTCGCACTGACGCCGGTCGACGTGATTGCCGCGATTAAAGCGCAGAACGCCCAGATCGCCGCAGGCCAGCTTGGCGGTACGCCGCCGGTTGCAGGCCAGCAGCTGAACGCCTCGATCATCGCGCAAACCCGTCTGACCTCCACGGAAGAGTTCGGCAAAATTCTGCTGAAGGTTAACCAGGACGGTTCGCAGGTTCGCCTGAGCGACGTCGCGCGTATTGAGCTGGGTGGTGAAAACTACGACATCATTGCCCGCTTTAATAACAAACCGGCTTCCGGTCTGGGGATCAAACTGGCAACAGGGGCGAACGCGCTGGATACCGCTAACGCGGTCCGTGCCGAGCTCGATCGCATGAAGGCCAGCTTCCCGGCCGGTCTGGAAATCGTTTATCCGTACGACACCACACCGTTCGTTAAGATCTCTATCTTCGAAGTGGTGAAAACGCTGACGGAAGCGATCATCCTGGTCTTTATCGTGATGTATCTGTTCCTGCAGAACTTCCGGGCCACGCTTATCCCGACCATTGCGGTGCCGGTGGTACTGCTCGGGACCTTCGCTATCCTCTCGGCGTTTGGCTACTCGATAAACACCCTGACGATGTTCGCGATGGTGCTGGCGATAGGCCTGCTGGTCGATGACGCCATCGTGGTGGTGGAAAACGTCGAGCGCGTGATGGTGGAAGAAGGGCTGCCGCCGAAAGAGGCAACCCGCAAGTCCATGGGGCAGATTCAGAGCGCGCTGGTCGGTATTGCCATGGTGCTCTCTGCGGTATTTATTCCGATGGCCTTCTTTGGTGGCTCGACCGGTGCGATTTACCGTCAGTTCTCCATTACCATCGTTTCCGCGATGGTGCTGTCGGTGCTGGTGGCGTTGATCCTGACGCCGGCACTCTGTGCCACCATGCTGAAACCTGTTGCTAAGGGCGACCACGGCGAAGGGAAAAAAGGCTTCTTCGGCTGGTTTAACCGCATGTTTGAGACCAGCACCAACCACTACACCGACAGCGTAGGCCGTATTCTGCGCAGCACGGGTCGTTACCTGCTGCTCTACGTGGTCATCGTTGCCGGTATGGCCGTGCTGTTTGTGCGCCTGCCAAGCTCGTTCCTGCCGTCTGAGGATCAGGGCGTGTTCCTGACCATGGTTCAGCTGCCTGCGGGCGCGACTCAGGAGCGGACGCAGAAGGTACTGGATGGCGTGACTGACTACTACCTGAAAAACGAAAAAGATAACGTGAACTCCGTGTTCGCCGTTAACGGCTTCGGTTTTGCAGGTCGTGGCCAGAACACCGGTATTGCCTTCGTGTCGCTGAAAGACTGGGGTGACCGTCCGGGTGCTGAGAACAAGGTTGACGCCATTACCGGCCGGGCAATGGGCGCGTTCTCGCAGATTAAAGATGCGATGGTGTTCGCCTTTAACCTGCCGGCAATCGTTGAGCTGGGTACCGCAACCGGCTTTGACTTCCAGCTGATCGATGAGGCTAACCTGGGTCACGAGAAACTGACGCAGGCCCGTAACCAGCTGCTTGGCGAAGCCGCCCAGCATCCTGATTTGCTGGCGGGTGTCCGTCCTAACGGTCTGGAAGATACACCGCAGTTCAAGATCGATATCGATCAGGAAAAAGCGCAGGCGCTGGGCGTCTCCCTTAGCGACATCAATACCACGCTGGCGACCGCCTGGGGCGGCAGCTACGTGAATGACTTTATCGACCGCGGTCGCGTGAAAAAAGTCTATCTGATGTCCGAAGCGGAGTACCGCATGCTGCCGAAAGACATTTCCAACTGGTACGTACGCGGTAGCTCAGGGCAGATGGTGCCGCTGAACGCCTTCGCCACCACCCGCTGGGAGTACGGTTCACCGCGTCTGGAACGCTATAACGGTCAGCCGTCGATGCAGATCCAGGGTGAGGCCGTCCCGGGCAAGAGTACCGGTGAAGCGATGGCGATGATGGAAAGCCTGGCGGGTAAACTGCCTGCGGGTATTGGCTATGACTGGACGGGCATGTCCTATCAGGAACGTCTGTCCGGGAACCAGTCCACCGCCCTGTACGCCATCTCGCTGATCGTGGTCTTCCTGTGTCTGGCCGCGCTGTATGAGAGCTGGTCGATTCCGTTCTCGGTTATGCTGGTGGTCCCGCTTGGGGTTATCGGCGCGCTGATGGCGGCCACCTTCCGCGAAATGTCTAACGACGTTTACTTCAAGGTGGGCCTGCTGACAACCATTGGCCTGTCGGCGAAGAACGCGATATTGATCGTCGAATTCGCCAAAGATCTGATGGATAAAGAAGGTAAAGGCCTGATTGAGGCAACGCTCGATGCTGTCCGTATGCGTCTGCGTCCTATTCTGATGACCTCACTGGCATTTATGCTCGGCGTTATGCCGCTGGTGATCAGCTCCGGTGCAGGTTCCGGCGCACAGAATGCGGTAGGTACCGGCGTTCTGGGTGGGATGGTCACGGCAACCGTGCTGGCTATCTTCTTCGTACCGGTGTTCTTTGTGGTGGTACGCCGCCGCTTTAGCCGCAAAAGCGAAGATATTGAGCACAGCCATAAGGTTGAGCATCATTAATCCCCCTCTTCTTCTGAAGGCCGCGAAAGCGGCCTTTTTTTTGCCTTTCATCCGAAACCAGAAACGCCTTATTGTACGTTCTTTTATTTTATGAAGACGAAATAAGATATAATGATCCCCCCGGCAATATCCCTGCGCTAACCAGGCGAATCTTTATTCACAGAGTAAACCGGTTTCATTAAGAATATTCCTGGAAGAAAAAGAAGGAATTGTGAATTAAGAATGCTTTTATCTCAAAGCAGAATGATAACTTGATGATTTGTAAGGCTGAGTATTTTCAGATACCACGCACGTCTCCCGCAGCAAACGCCCGTCCATCAAGGTTATCGGGATAATGCAAAAAAATGACTTAATTGTAATTTTTCGTAATAGCGCGGTGAAATATTGCACGGAGTAGATTATAGTTATCAACAGTAGTGCACAGTTGCAGGTCAGTATTAACAGTAGTACCCATCCCAAAGCGGTTTTCAGCGAGTTTTAATGACGACGAGAAGGGGATGCGTTATGGACGAATACTCACCAAAAAGGCATGATATCGCGCAGCTTAAATTTATCTGCGAAAGCCTGTATCATGACGGCCTTGCGAATCTTGAAGAGAGCAACCACGGCTGGGTTAACGACCCAACTTCGGCAATGAACCTTCAGCTCAACGAACTGATTGAACACATAGCGACCTTCGCGCTGAATTATAAAATTAAGTACAACGAAGACAATAACCTTGTCGAACAAATCGACGAATACCTGGACGACACCTTTATGTTGTTCAGCAACTATGGCATTAATACGCAGGATTTACAGAAGTGGCGGCAGTCCGGCAATCGGCTTTTCCGTCGTTTCTCAAGCGTGAGTCGGGAGAATCCCGCCAGCTTGTCCTGTTAAAATGATTAAAAATTAAGGTAAACATATGTCTGCTACACCATTAACCAAAACCGATTATTTGATGCGTCTGAGACGTTGTCAGTCAATTGATACCCTGGAACGCGTGATCGAAAAAAATAAATACGAACTTCCTGATAATGAACTGGCTGTATTTTATTCAGCTGCCGATCATCGTCTTGCAGAATTGACCATGAATAAGCTTTACGACAAGATCCCTACCTCCGTATGGAAGTTTATTCGTTAATATCTCACACCATCTGTCCAGGGTTTGTTACGGGTCCACGTAAGTGTTTTTGTTTAAGAAAATGTTTACTGAGCTTTCAAACTGTTATGCTTTTTAGTAACGTTTCTGTTACTTTTCGCCGGGTGTACCAGCACGTAAAATAGGCTGTTACCCGCCCGGGACTGAATGCAAAGGCACAAAATGACAGAGATACAGCGACTTCTCAGCGAAACCATCGACGATATCAACCGCCTGGAAAAGCGGGATAACCGACCGCGTTTTAGTATCAGTTTTATCCGTAATCATCCGGGTCTGTTTGTCGGTATGTATATCGCCTGGTTTGCCACGCTTGCCGTTATGCTGGTCTCACCTACCCTTGTGGATTCCGTCTGGCTGCTGGTGGTGCTGTTTGTGCTGCTCAACGCCTTCTTCTTCTTTGACGTCTATCCGCGCTATCGCTACGACGATATTGACGTGCTGGATCTCCGCGTCTGTTATAACGGCGAGTGGTACAACACCCGCTTCGTGCCGCCGCATCTGATTGAGGCAATCCTGCACTCTCCTCGCGTAGAGTCATCGCAGAAATCCCAGCTGCAGCAGATGGTGGCCCGTAAGGGTGAACTCTCTTTTTACGATGTTTTTTCCCTGACCAAAACAGAAACCGCGTAATGACAACTCAGAATCAGTTCGGGCAACCGGTCGGTGACACTCTGGCCGACTGGCAACCGCGCAGTCGCCCGCAGCGCGTGACCTTAAGCGGTCGCTACTGTCGGCTGGAGCCGCTGACCAAAGCGCACGCGCCTGCTCTTTTTGCCGCCCACAGTCAGGCCAAAGACGCCCGTCACTGGACATGGCTGCCGCGCGAGCAGGACAGCACTGCTGAAGGGTATGGACAGTGGGTTGCCAGCACTGAAGCACATAGCGATCCTCTCCATTTTGCGGTGATCGACATTAAGAGCGGGCAGGCGGTCGGATCGCTGGCCCTGATGAGGATTGAACCTTCAGATGGCGTAATGGAAGTCGGACACGTCCACTTTTCGCCGCTGCTCAGCCGCACGCCGATGGCGACGGAGGCCCAGTGGCTGCTGATGCGCTACGCCTTTGAAACGCTCGGCTATCGCCGCTACGAATGGAAATGTGACAGCCTGAATGCGCCATCTCGTCGCGCTGCACTGCGGCTCGGCTTTCAGTTTGAAGGGTGTTTTCGTCAGGCAAGAGTGGTGAAAGGTCGCAATCGTGATACCGACTGGTTTTCGATTATTGATAGCGAGTGGCCCGCGGTCGATCGCGCCCTGCAGAACTGGCTGGCCATCGACAATTTCCATGCCGACGGCAGCCAGAAGCGAACGCTTGAGAGCTGGCGACAAACGCCAGAGCCGTAATTAACGACGCTTCTTACGTCCCTGCACCGCTTTAAAACGCGGGTTGCTTTTACAGATCACGTAAAGGCGACCCTTGCGTTTAACGATCTGACAGTCCGGATGACGCTGCTTCGCGCTGCGTAATGAATTCAGTACCTGCATGATTACTCCTTCTTACCGCCAAGAAAGCGGCCAAAGCGCTGCTGGAAACGGGCGGTGCTGCCCTCGTTCGAAAACGTCTTCTGCTTGCCGGTGTAGTAAGGGTGCGATGCGGAAGAAACATCCAGCGTTACATACGGATACGTCACGCCTTCCAGTTCAATCTCGCGCTCCGTTTTGATCGTCGACCCAACCTTAAAGTACTCATCAACGCCGGTGTCGTGGAACACTACCGTACGGTAGTGCGGGTGGATATTAGCTTTCATGGCAACAACCTGTATTGTTATAACATAACAAAAGTCTACTCGTGCGCCATCGTAAATACAAGTCGTTCTCGTTATCCATTTTTCGCAAATGCTCATGACCCGCCGCGAACATAAATTAGACAAGAACGTTATTGGTCGGATGTATCGCAATCCGGCACTCTGTTTTTATCCCCCACAAAGAGGTCACCATCATGATGCGCTGTTGTTGCTCCCGAACCCTGAATCTCAACCGATACCCTGACCCTTTTATTTGCGGAGATAGCGATGAGCGCGACCACCCTACCTATTCTCGATCTCGCCCGGTTACACAACCCGGCTGACAAGCAGGCCTTCCTGACGCAGCTGCGCCATGCGGCTCGCGATATCGGTTTTTTCTATCTCACCAACCACGGTATTGACGATGCGCTCCAGCAGGCCGTGCAGCGTGAAGCCCGCCACTTCTTTGCCCTCGCTGCGGACCAGAAGCAGCAGGTGGCAATGATCCACTCCCCGCACTTTCGCGGCTATAACCGTGCGGCCTCGGAGCTGACGCGCGGCCAACCGGACTGGCGGGAACAGTTTGATATCGGTGCCGAACGTCCGGCGCTGCCGCGGGAAAATAGCGCGCCTTCATGGCAGCGTCTGCAGGGTCCAAACCTGTGGCCGGATGCTCAGCCCACGCTCCGGCCTGCCCTGCTCGCCTGGCAGCAGGCGATGACCGAGATGGCGATTACGCTGCTGCGCGCCTTTGCCGAATCCCTGAATCTGCCGCCGGATTCGTTTGACACACTCTATGGCGATAAGCCGAACGAGCATATCAAGCTGATCCGCTACCCCGGTCGCGCACCAGACCAGAGCGCTCAGGGCGTGGGCGCCCATAAAGATTCCGGCTTTCTCAGCTTCCTGTTACAGGACCAGCAGAAAGGTCTGCAGGTAGAAGTGTCCCCGAACAACTGGATAGATGTCACCCCGCTGGCGGGCAGCTTTGTGGTCAATATTGGCGAACTGCTGGAGCTGGCAACCAATGGCTATCTGCGCGCCACCGTCCATCGGGTAGTCTCACCACCTGCGCAGCAGGAACGTCTCTCTATCGCCTTTTTCCTCGGCGCACAGCTGGATGCGGTGGTGCCAGTCTACGCCCTGCCGGACGCGCTGGCGCGGGAAGCCCTGGGCCCGGAAAGCGATCCGCAGAACCCGCTGCTGCGTGATGTGGGATGGAACTACCTGAAGGGCCGCCTGCGCTCCCATCCGGACGTGGCGGAAAAATATTATCGCGACGTCCTGCGCGAGCGCGTCGAACAGCTGATTGTCTGAACCCAAATAACGACTAAAGGAATCACATAATGAAAAATGCCGCTTTCACTCTGGCAGGGGTTGCTCTGTCACTCTCACTGGCCCTGGGCAGCGCCCATGCTGAAGCTCTGCGTATTGCCGCCGATCCGGTGCCGCACGCTGAGATCCTTAATTTTGTTAAGAAAATCGATCCTAAACTGGATATTAAAATCGTCGAGCTGACCAGCGGGGCCAATGCCAACGAGCTGCTGGCAAATGGTGACGTGGATGCTAACTATTTCCAGCACGTCCCCTATCTGAAGGATCAGGAAAAAGCGCTCGGTAAAACCTTCGCCGTGGCCGCCACCGTGCATATCGAACCGCTGGGTATTTACTCGCGCAAATACCAGGATCTGAAGGCTATTCCGGAAAATGCCACCGTGGCGGTGCCGAATAATGCCACCAACCTCAGCCGCGCCCTGTTCCTGCTGCAAAGCCAGGGATTGATTAAGCTGGACGCGAAATTTACCGATCCGGCCACCACTCAGGCCACGCCGAAGGATATCGCGGAAAATCCGAAGCACCTGAAAATCCTTGAGATCGAATCCCCGCAGATCCCCCGCTCGCTGGACGATGTCGATCTGGCCGTTATCAACGGTAACTACGCTCTGGAAGCCGGGCTAACGCCATCCAAAGATGCGCTGGGGCTTGAGAGCGCCAGCCATAATCCCTACGCCAATATCCTGGTAACCAACCCAAATCTGGCTAACGATCCGCGCATCAAGGAGTTGGCAAAGGATCTGACCTCGCCGCAGGTGGCGGAGTTTATCCGTAAACAGTACAACGGTTCGGTCATTCCGGTGGCGGCACCTCAGTCATGATCGTGATTGAAGGGCTGAGTAAAACCTATGCCGGAACCGGCCAACCGGCGCTGCACAATGTCTCTTTCACCGTCCCGCGAGGTGCGGTCTACGGTATTCTCGGGCGCAGCGGCGCGGGCAAAAGCACCCTGATCCGCTGTCTGAATTTACTGGAGCGTCCCAGCGCAGGCCGTATCCTGCTGGATGATGAAGACATTACCCTGCTTGATAAGGCCGGGCTGCAAGCGCACCGTCGCCGGACCAGCATGATTTTTCAGCACTTCAATTTGCTTCATGCCCGCAACGTGGCCGATAACGTCGCGGTGCCGCTGGAAATCGCCGGCGTGCCGAAAGCCGAGCGCCAGGCACGGGTAGAAGAACTGCTGCATCTGGTGGGGCTGAGTGACAAGGCCCGCGCCTTTCCGTCCCAGCTTTCCGGCGGGCAGAAACAGCGGGTCGGGATCGCCAGAGCTCTGGCCTCCCGGCCTGATATCCTGCTGTGTGATGAAGCCACCAGCGCGCTGGACCCGGACACCACCGCTTCAGTACTGGCACTGCTGGCGGACATTAACCGCCAGCTTGGCCTGACTATCGTGCTGATCACGCATCAGCTTGAGGTGGTCAAAACCCTGTGCGACCACGCGGCGCTTCTGGAAAGCGGCGAGCTGATTGAGCACGGGAAAATCGCCGATCTGCTGACCACACCCTGGTCACGCCTGCGTAAAATGCTGCTGCCCAACCCGGAGGTTGAGCGCCAGTTTCTGCTGCGTCACGGTATCGAGGAGAGAGCGCTATGCGGGGTAGCATGAACTGGGAAGATCTCTGGCCGCTGCTGCTGAACGGCACCCTGGAGACGCTGTATATGGTCACACTGGCGACGCTGTTTACCGTGCTGATTGGCCTGCCGGTCGGGGTGCTGCTGTTTGTCTCCCGCCGGGATGGAGTGATCCCGCTTCCACGGGTAAACGCCACGCTGGGCGCGGTGGTTAATTTTGGCCGATCTTTGCCGTTTATCGTCCTGCTGATCGCCCTGATCCCCTTTACCCGGCTGCTGATCGGCACCACGCTGGGCAGCACCGCCGCGGTGGTCCCCATCACTATCGGGGCATTTCCGTTCTTTGCCCGCCTGACGGAAAGCGCGCTGGATGAAGTGGAATCGGGTCGTAGCGAGGCGATTCTGGCGATGGGCGGCAATGCGTGGCACGTCATCAGTAAAGCGCTGCTACCGGAAGCTCTGCCCGCGCTGCTGGCGGGAACCACGCTGACGATTGTGATGCTGATTGGCTTTTCATCGATGGCCGGGGTGATCGGCGGCGGTGGGCTGGGAGATCTGGCGATTCGCTACGGTTATCAGCGCTTTAATGATCAGGTGATGGTCGGCACCGTACTGATTCTGGTCGCCCTGGTACAGGGCGTCCAGATGTCGGGGGAACGGCTGGTGCGCAGTCTGGCGCACCGCCGGTAAATCACTTACTTGCCGGACTGTTCGCGGCCAACCAGCACCGTCGTCAGGGTAAACGCCAGCGCAACCGAGATAGCCATCCCGCTGACGGCATAGAGGAAGTACGGACCAATATACGCGGGCAGGCTGAAGATGCTCGACAGAATATAGCCATACAGCCGCACGCCAAAGAACGCGATGTATGCGGACGCCAGGGAGCTGGCAATCGTGGCCGCAATAAACGCTTTCTTATAGCGGGTCAGGACGCCAAACAACGCCGGTTCGGTAATCCCCAGCAGCGCAGAGACACCGGCCGACAGGGCAATAGTACGTTCCTGACGGTCACGGCTCAGACGCCAGATGGCGAAGGTCGAACCGGCAATCGCTATATTGGCCATACACATCATCGGCATCAGCATATCGTAGCCGCGGTCGGTGAAGTTCTGCAGCGCAATCGGGGTCATCGCGTGGTGCATCCCGGTCAGGATCGCCACCGGACGAATCGCCCCAACCACCAGCCCGGCAAAGCTCGCCGAGATGCCAAACAGGCCTTCGATAAACCACGCCAGCCCTTTACCCAGCCAGATACCAATTGGCCCGATAATCACCAGCGCCGCCAGCGCACCAATAAACAGAGTCAGCGTCGGCGTAAAGACGGTCTTCAGCACTTCCGGCATGACCGAATCCACCCAGCGGTGGATATACTTCAGCGCCAGCACGGAGAAGATCACCGGGATCACGCTGGAGCCATAGTTAAACACCGATACCGGAATGGTATTCAGCAGCCAGAAGACGCTGACGGCCCCTTCCTGATGCGCAGCCAGAGCCTTCGCCGCCTCGATCAGCGACGGATACATCAGACAGGCGGCCAGCGCAGCGGCCAGATATTCGTTAGTTTTAAAGATCTTCGCCGCTGATACCGCGAGGAAGAACGGCAGGAACCAGAAGACGCCGCTGGCAATCAGGTCGATCACAATCACCGTATCGCTTTTCGGCGAGACCACCTGTAGCGCGACCAGCCCGGCCAGCAGGCCTTTGATCATCCCGGCACCCGCAATCGCGGGCACGATAGGACCAAACACCCCGGAGACCGTATCCATAAAGAGCGAAACCAGGCTTTTACGGCCTTTGCCCGTCTCTTTCTCCGCCGTCGTATCCTGACCCAGCAGGGAGGAAAGCTGTTCATACCAGCTATTCACCTTCGGCCCGATAATGATCTGGAACTGGTCACTTTGCAGCTGCGCGCCCAGGACGCCAGGCAGCTTTTTAATCTCGCCCTGATCCACTTTATTGTCGTCGACGAGGTCAAAACGCAGCCGCGTCATGCAGTGCCAGACTTTATTAATATTGTCCTGGCCGCCCACCAGCCGAATAATACTGGCGATAGCCTCTTGCGTCCCCATAATAACTCCCGCTGCCTGTTGTCGTTTTAATCACTGCGATAAATGGTAAGGAAACCGAAACAACAAAACAAACCAATAAAACATGATCGCCATCACAAACAACCTCCCAAAGCCCACAAAAAACACCACAAAACGATAATTGGTCTGGTTTTTAATTAAAAACAAAGCCAATAACAAACCAAAAAATTTAAATAAAAAAAGAGTTTACCTTGCCGGGTTTTTAAGGTGATGATAATTGCCATTCCGCTATTCTTTTTACCCTGCCGCAAGGAGTCTTCGCCGTGCAGCCGACGCTTATTACCGATGTTTCCTGCTTTATTACCCGCCCCGACAGGCATAACCTGGTCGCCGTGCGCGTCACCACCAACAAAGGCACCGTCGGCCACGGCTGCGCCACCTTCCAGCAACGCCCGCTGGCGGTCAAAACCCTGGTCGACGAGTATCTGAAGCCGCTGCTGATTGGCCGCGATGCCAATAATATCGAAGACCTCTGGCAGATGATGAACGTTAACGCCTACTGGCGTAACGGCCCGGCGATGAACAACGCCATCTCCGGCGTCGATATGGCCCTGTGGGATATCAAAAGCCAACTGGCCGGAATGCCGCTCTACCAGCTGCTGGGCGGCAAATCGCGGGATGCTATCGCCGCCTACAGCCACGCCAGCGGCGATACTCTTGAGGCGCTTTTCAGCTCCGTCGACGGACTGCTGGCCCAGGGCTATCGCCATATCCGCTGCCAGCTCGGCTTCTACGGCGGCACGCCTGCCGAACTGCATGCGCCGCAGAACCCGACGCCGGGCGCCTGGTTCGATCAGCACGAGTATATGGCTAACACCGTAGAGATGTTCCGCGCCCTACGTGAGAAATACGGCTACCGCCTGCACCTGCTGCACGACGTCCACGAACGCCTTTTCCCTCAGCAGGCCGTGCAACTGGCGAAACAGCTTGAGCCGTTCCAGCCTTACTTCCTCGAAGATATTCTGCCGCCGCAGCAGAGCGCCTGGCTTGAGCAGGTGCGCCAGCACAGCAGCGTCCCGCTGGCGATGGGCGAGCTGTTTAACAACCCGGCAGAGTGGCACGATTTGATTGTTAACCGGCGCATCGATTTTATCCGCTGCCACGTGTCGCAGATTGGCGGCATCACCCCAGCGCTGAAGCTGGCGGTGCTCTGTCAGGCCTTTGGCGTGCGTCTGGCCTGGCACGGCCCGGGCGATATGACGCCGATTGGCGTGGCGGTGAATACGCATCTGAATATTCATCTGCACAATGCTGCCATCCAGGAGTTTATTCCGCGTTCGGCCAGCACCGATGCGGTCTTCCCCGGCGCGCCGGTGGTCAACGATGGCTATCTCTATCCGCCGGAAAAACCGGGTATTGGGGTGGGCTTTGATGAGCAGCAGGCCGCGGCCTACCCGCTGATGTATCGCCCGCATGAGTGGACCCAGAGCCGCCTGCCCGACGGCGCGATCCATACGCCATAGTCAGCCGCCGCTCTGGCGAAAGGCCAGGTTATCGCGGTTGTGCGGGATAATGTAGGTACAGCTGTAGTTGATATCGATAATATCGCTTATCTCATACACCTGACCGCCGTCCAGAATCCCGCGGTTGTTGATATACATTGCCGGGCTGTTCTTTTTACAGCCCAGCAGTTCAGCCTGATCCCGGCTGACGCTCACCGCCCGGTACGAGGTCAGCATATGGGAAATCTGATACCCCTTACCCAGAACGTACTGCTGGATCGACCGTTCGATCGTCTGCTGATTGAGGTCGGGAAACAGATTGACCGGCATTCTTGATACTTCAATCTGCACTGGCTCATCGTCAACAAAACGCAGCCGACAAAACTGCCAGATAAACTCCTCATCCGTCATACCAAAGATCTGCTGCTCATCGCGGTTTGGCCGTGTCTTGCGCAGGCTGACCATTCGGGAGCGGATCCGCTCGAAGCGTTTTTCAGTAATCGAGTTGTAGACCAGCGGATTATTACGCGCCTGCTCGTTGATCCAGATCCCCGACCCCTGCACGATACGCACCACGCCAATATCCGCCAGCTTCTCCAGCGCCTGACGGACGGTAAAGCGCGAAACGCCGTACTCCTCCGCCAGCTGACGTTCGGGCGGCAATTTGCGCGGCCCGGCGTCGCTGGTCTGGTAGATCTTACTCAGCAGATCCTGGGTAACAAACTCTCTTTTTTTCATCGGGCAGATACCGCATGTTGGCTTATCACCAGAGCATACCAGTTGAACCGCCTGATTACGCCTGTCGCCAGCTAAAGGCGTAGCGCACCCGCTCCTCGTTCAGCAGAAATTCGGGCGACACGCTTGGGCTCCAGGAGTCATCCCCGCCGAGGCCCATATGGAAGCCATCAAGGTGAAGCCAGCAGCCCGGCTCCTCACGCAGAAGATGGTGATGAGTCGTCTGGCGGAGCTGTTCCTGGCCGTAACGGCTCAGGGCGAAGTGGAACTGGCCTTGCAGCCGGTGAGCCCCGAAATCCAGTTCACGAGTGTCGCAGCGCAGGCCGTTATCACCCGGGAAGATATAGGCCGTATGCAGCGCCTCCAGCGGCAGGGTCCAGCGTCCCTGACGGGCGGCCAGCTTACGGTCGGGATAGTTTTCATGCGGACCCAGTCCCAGCCAGCTTGCCGTCGGCGCGATGTCGCGCAGCTGGCAGCTCAGGCCGATACGTCCGGGAGACGGGGCGGTGGTGGCAACCTGTACCTCGACCTCCACATGCAGGATCCCATCACCGTCGATACGCCAGCGCTTGTCGCTCAGGAACAGGGTTTCACCCTGCGCCTCCCAGGCGTGCAGCGTGTTGATCAGCACATCCGTACCCTGCGCTATCGCCTCACAGCGCAGCAGGCGCGAGGTCATCTCGTACATGCCCGCCGCTTTCCAGCGTTCAACCCAGGCGTTGGGATCGATCCGGGTCACTTCGCTGACGCCAATGTCGTTATCAATTGGCGCACGGGTAAAACTGTCCCGCAGCGGGCTCAGCAGCGTCGGCTGCCCATCGCGCCACCACTGCTCCAGCTCGCCGCTGGTGCGGCTGAACTGCCAGCGCTGATTATCGTGAACAATATCGTAGTGCGTGTCGTAGGTCTCCAGCTGCGCCTGCCCGGCGGGCGCATCAGGGATCACAATCGCCAGCGGCGCCGGTAAGCGCCATTGATCCCAGGCGCAGAGATGCCCGGCCGGAGACCAGGACGTTGCCTGCGGCTGCCAGACGCCGACGCTAAGCCAGACTTCGCCCGGCAGCGCATCCAGCACCGGTATGGTTATCTCAATACGCTGAGAACCCTGCGGGGCAATTTCCAGACTGCATTCACCTTCGGCCAGCAGCTTGCCGTCGCGGGCGATGGTCCAGCGCAGTTTTTCGTTGTCGCTGCGGCGGAACAGGTATTCGCTGGTCGCCTCAATCACCAGCGGCGCGGTACTCACCAGGCGGAACTGGAAGAACTGCTGCGCACGCTGGGCTTCATACAGCGTGGGGTGCGGCGTGCGGTCCGGGAAGACAAGCCCGTTCATACAGAACTGACGGTCGTTCGGCGTATCGCCGAAGTCGCCGCCGTAGGCCCAGAAACGCTCGCCGTTTTCATCGGTTTTGCTCAGGGCCTGATCGACCCAGTCCCAGACAAACCCGCCCTGCAGGCGCGGAAACTCGCGGAACGCCTGCCAGTATTTGGCAAAGCCGCCGAAGCTGTTGCCCATCGCATGGGCATATTCGCAGAGGATGAGAGGCCGGGTTTCATCCGGCATGCCGATCCACTTTTTGATCGACCATTTCGGCACCGCCGGGAACGGCTGGTCCTGGTCCACGCGAGCGTACATCGGGCAGACGATATCCGTCGCGGCGCTGTTGGCCCCGCCGCCTTCGTACTGTACCGGGCGCGACGGATCGGTGGTTTTCAGCCAGCGATAGAGCGCGTCATGGCTGGCGCCGTGGCCGGACTCATTGCCCAGGGACCAGATAATAATCGACGGATGGTTGCGGTCGCGGGCCACCATGCGGGTCACGCGCTCGCTCATCGCCGGGAGCCAGCGCGGATCGTCGGAAAGACGACGCATCGGCACCATACCGTGGGTTTCAATATTGGCCTCGTCCACCACGTACAGACCGTAGTGGTCGCAAAGTTTGTACCACAGAGGATGGTTCGGATAGTGGGAGCAGCGCACGGCGTTAAAGTTATGCTGCTTCATCAGCTCGATGTCGCGGCGCATAGTGGCTTCATCCACCGTCTGCCCGGTTTCAGGATGATGCTCGTGGCGATTAACCCCGCGAATTAACAGCGCTCTGCCGTTCACTTTCAGCAGCCCGTTGCTGATCTCCACGTGGCGGAAACCGATGTCGCAGGCTTCACTTTCCAGCACCTGGCCGCTTGCCGTGCGCAGGACCAGCACAGCACGATAGAGATTCGGGATCTCGGCACTCCACAGCGCAGGGTGCGGCACCGGCAGGGTTAACGTCAGGCGCTCGGCCCAGCTTCCCCGCTCGTCGATAATGTCGCTGCCCGCCTTGCCGCTGACGTTGCCCAGCATCTGTCCGTCGCGCCACAGGGAAAGCTCAACCTGCGCGTCGGCAAAGGCTTTGCCCTCCAGGGTCACCTCTGCCGCCAGAGTACCGTGGCTGAATTCGCTATTCAGCGTCGGCTTCATAATATAGTCGGCAATACGCGTAGCCGGTTTATGCTGCAGCCGCACGTCGCGGAAGATCCCGCTCATCCGCCACATGTCCTGATCTTCCAGGTAGCTCCCGTCACACCAGCGCAGCACCATCACTTTCAGTTCGTTGTCACCCGGCTTCAGTATTGCGCTGAGGTCAAACTCGGCGGGCAGGCGGCTGTCCTGGGAGTAGCCGATCCACTCTCCGTTACACCAGAGATAAAACGCCGAGTTCACCCCCTCAAAGACAATTCGCGTCTGCCCGCTGGCAAGCCACTTGCTGTCCACATCAAATGTGAGCGAGTAACAACCGGTCGGGTTTTCTGCCGGAACCGTCGGCGGCGTGACCGGGATAGGATAGGTCACGTTGGTATAGATGGGCGTATCGAAGCCGTGCATCTGCCAGTTCGACGGTACGGGTATCGTCACCTCCCCATCGCTCTGCTCCGTCAGCCAGTTCGCCGGAACCGCTTCAGGCGAAGCGTACAGCTGAAAGCGCCACTCGCCGTTCAGCGAACGCTGGCTGGAAGATTCACCCTCGTCGCGCGCGAGTTTAGGATCGCGCCAGCTGTGCATCGGCGCATGGGCCGGCAGGCGGTTGCAGCCGGTAACGACGGGGTTCTCCCAGTCGCGGCGGGCGATCAGGGCATCTAAGGTCAGGGCAGATTTCGGATTCATATTAACCTCTATGTGAAGCGCTCACAATTTGGTATCACAGTGCACCGTTATTCGGGGACGGTAAAGTCCCCTGACAAGAAGAAGCGAGAGGGATCACAAACTATTCGCGTCCCGTCAGACGCAGAGCGGCGGTCGCCAGCGCCTGCAGTCGGGCCAGCGTCTCGCTGGCCGCAGCGGCCTCGTCAACGCGGGCGGTAGATCCACGCGTCACCAGGGTCACCGCCAGCTGCCTGCGGCTCAGATCCTCTGCGTCGCTTTTTAACCGCGCTTCCAGCCACTCAACGCTCTGCTGCCCGGCATCCTTAAACGCCTGGCGCACCGTGGTCAGCGGCGGCGTAAACCAGGCGCTGTCGGTGGTGTCATCATAGCCAATGACCGAGAGCTGCGTCGGGACGGCAATGCCTTTCGCCGCGCAGGCCCGCAGCACGCCGAGCGCCATCTGATCGTTTGCCACCAGTATGGCATCCGGCCACTCGCTGTCGGCCAGCAGACGGTGCGCCTTTTCAAAGCCCGATGCCGCGCTCCAGTCGCCCTGCTCCGCGCCAGACGGCGTCAGACCGGCCCGGGCCAGATGATGCAGCCAGCCGGAAAAACGCGCTCGCGCCGAGACGGAACTTTCCGGACCGCCCAGCAGCGCAATGCGTCGACGACCGAGCGCCAGCAGGTGCTCAACGCTCAGCCGTGCGCCCTGCTCCGCATCAAAGACCAGGCTATTCACCGCCGCCGTCGGGCTGACATCCAGAAATAGCACCGGAAGCGGCGCGGCCAGTGCGGCCAGGCGTTCGGCCTGAGCGTCCTCCAGCGGAACGTTGATCAGCAGGCCGCTGACGCGCTGGGCAAGCAGCTCCTGCAATGCCAGCAGGCAGGCCGCTTCGCTATTGTTTTCCACCATCGAGATCAGCACGGCAAAACCGGCCTTGCTGGCGCGGGATTTGACGGAGGAAGCAATTTGCGAGGGAGCGTGCAGGGCAAGGTCGGCGGTCATCAATCCCAGAGAGAGGGTGCGTTTACCCGCCAGCTGCTGTGCGCCACGGTTGGGCACATAATTCAGTTCCGCCATCGCCTGCAGCACCTTTTCCCGGGTACGGGATGAAACGTGCTCGGCCTCGTTGATCACCCGAGAAACGGTCTGGTAGGAAACGCCCGCCAGGCGGGCCACGTCATACAGCGTAATGGCTTTCATAAGATCCGGTCAGCGATAAGAAACCCGGTAAGTGTACCTTAAAGTTTTATCGCTGACCGTGAGCGCTTCGCAATTTAGCCCGTTGCCTGCGCTTTTTCAGCGAGAGGCTTTACTACGGACCGCGTACTGAACCACGGCAGGCAGATCTGAATCAGCGGACCAATCGCCAGGGCATAAAGCACCGTCCCGGGGCCAACCACCCCGCCGAGCAGCCAGCCGACCAGCAGCACACTCACTTCAATAGTGGTGCGGATCCTCCGCACGGGCCAGCCGGTACGAGCGTGAACCCCGGTCATCAGACCGTCACGCGGTCCGGCCCCGAATCCAGCCCCGATATACAGACCGGTTGCCAGGGCGTTGACCACCACGGCCGCAACCAGAAGCACGCTACGGGCCAGCAGGGATTCAACGGGCGGTAAAAGCGCAAGCGTGGCATCTGCCGCAAGCCCGATGGCAAACACATTACTGATCGTCCCCAGCCCTGGCCGCTGACGCAGCGGGATCCACAGCAGCAGTACCAGCACGCCGGTCGCGATAATCACAATGCCAATATTCATCGACAGCAGGGCAGCAGCCCCCAGGTGGAAAACGTTCCACGGATCGGCCCCCAGATCGGCACGCACAAACATGGCGGTCGATACACCGTAAAGGCTCAGGCCAATATAAAGTTGCAGCAGGCGACGCAGCATTAAAAAAACCTCTGAAGCAGGAGTGTTGCGTCATCATCACTAAAAATGGCACCATAATTAATGACCAGTTTTTAAAAAGTGGACTGCTAATATGTCACGCCGTACCGCAACTCAGTCGCTGGCGCGCCTGCTTGGCCGCTGGCAGGAGAGCCCTTCCCGCACCCCGCTCTGGCGGCAGCTGGCTCTCGCCCTGCGTCTGCTTATTCTTGATGGTCGACTGGCGCTGGACAGTCGCCTGCCCGGCGAGCGGGAACTGGCCTCGGCGCTTGAGGTTAGCCGGACCACCATCGCCAGCGCCCTGGCACAGCTGCGGGAGGAAGGGTATCTCGCCAGCCGCCAGGGAAGCGGCTCCTGGGTGGTGCTGCCGGAAAACAGCCGCACCGTGCCGACCCGCACCACCGCAGCGACCGCGCTGGATCTCTCCACCGCCGCACTCGGTGCCGGGCCGGAGATCCACCACGCCTATCAGCATGCCCTGACGCTATTACCGCAGCACCTCGGCAGTACCGGCTACGATCAGCAGGGTCTGCCGGCGCTGCGGGAGGCGATTGCCAGGCGCTATCGCGACCGGGGGCTGCCCACGAAAGCGGAAGAGATCATGGTGGTAAACGGCGCGGTCAGCGGCCTCGCCCTGGTCCTGCGCCAGCTCACCGGTCCCGGCGACCGGGTCGTGGTGGATACGCCGACCTACCCGCTGGCCATTGCCGCTATTCAGGGCGCGTCCTGCCGCCCGGTTGGCGTAACGCTTCCGGAAAATGGCTGGGATACGGATGGGCTGGCGGCGACCATCGCCCAGACGGCTCCCCGTCTGGCGTATCTGATGCCCGATTTTCATAACCCGACCGGGCGCTGTATGGATATCGCAACAAGGCAGGCTATCGCCGATATCGCCGCCCGCACCCGCACCACGCTGGTGGTGGACGAAACCATGGTCGATCTCTGGTACGACGCCCCGCCGCCGCCGCCGCTGGCGGCCTTTAACAGCGAAGCACCGGTTATCACTCTGGGCTCAACCGGAAAAAGTTTCTGGGGTGGTTTGCGGCTGGGCTGGATCCGCGCCTCGACCCGCACTCTCGCAACGCTGGTACAAACCCGCGATACCCTGGATTTAGGCACGCCGCTGCTTGAGCAACTGGCGACGCTCTGGCTGCTTGAACAGGCGGAAAATTTTCTCCCCGCTCGTCGCCAGATGCTGGCCACGCGTCGGGAGATGTGCGCCTCTCTGATGCAGCAATTTTTCCCGGAATGGCACTTCGTCACGCCGGAAGGCGGCTTATCATTCTGGGTGGATTTGCCTGACAGGCTGGCAACGCGCTTTGCCGCCAGGGCGGAAACGGTGGGCATTCATCTGGGAACCGGTACGCGGTTTGGTCTGGCTGGCGCATTCGAGCGCAACCTGCGCATTCCGTTTAGTCTGGAGGATACGGATCTGCGTGCGGCATTCAGCACGCTACAACCACTGTGGCAGTCGTTGATGGATCAGCCGTCGAGCGGCAGAGAGCGAAAAATTATCTGAGAAAATATCGACGAGCCGTAAAGGCTCGTCGCAACAATCGTCCATGAAGCACATGAGATGGTGTAGTGTCTTTCTTATTTTTGAGCATCATCACATTACTGCATGATATTTTGATGACGCAGCGATGAAAAAACAATTACGCCTGACGGGGGATCGCAAAACCCTTCAGGGATATAACAAACTCATCCCCGTCTTTTTTTATTTTCGCACCGGTATCACACCAGTCGGAGGCGATACGAAAAAATTCATCGCTGCCGATATTCCACTTGAGTCGAACTTGTTTTACATAGCCCGATCGCAGCAGGTCACAGGCTTCGCCGTAGTTACAGGCTGTTGAGGGTGTCTGTTTCATTTTTTCTTCTTCAGAATCTTGCGTAATGCTTTGATCTCTTTAGGAGTAAAAGGCGAAACGACTTCTTCTTCCGTATGCTGACTGTCAACGTCTTCTTCCGATACTCCCGCCTCGTCCACTGCATCAAATGCAATCAGCAGCAGTTTCTCTGTTGTCGTGCCCAGGTTCTCGTTATTCACTTCCGCATACTGACGAAGTTTCTCTTTCAGCACTTCGTCGATTTTAACATTCAATACCACAGTGGCCATATTTAGCGCTTCCCTTGTGAATTAACCCTTTAATTAATACACGAAGTTAACAGCCTGATCCAGCGATATATTTTAAAAAACATAACGGGCACAGAATCGCATTTCGAGTGTGTCACCACAACATGACAGAATAATGACAATAATATTTCATTTTAATGACAATATATTGTACAGAGAATAATAACCACAATTTAAGAAGGTATTTAAGCAGCGGGATAAAAGAAAAAGAGAGGAGGTAAAGCCAGAATTGGGTGGGGGCCCTGCCAGCTACATCCCGGCACACACGTCATCTGCCCTGGCTGCTTCCTTCCGGACCTGACCTGGTGAACAGAGTAGCGTTGCGGGAGAACCAACAGGGCCCCCATTGAGAGCGTTGTTAACCAACGCGCGGTCGCATTATCCGTGGTGTATCCCTCAATTGCAAGCCATCGACGACCGGTCGATGGTTTCTTGCACAATACCCTCTTCACAGCGCCCGTCGGGCCGACTATGCTGCCACTTCTACCGGGAAGGAACATTATGGAATCTCACGACTCATTCCCCCAGCGCGTGTGGCAAATTGTCGCCTCTATACCTGAAGGCTATGTCACCACCTACGGCGACGTGGCGCGACTGGCGGGTTCACCGCGTGCGGCGCGGCAGGTGGGCGGCGTGCTTAAACGTCTGCCGGAAGGCAGCACCCTGCCCTGGTATCGGGTAGTGAATCGTCACGGCGCGATTTCGCTGAGCGGGCCGGATTTACAGCGTCAGCGCCAGGCGTTGCTGGCGGAAGGTGTGCAGGTGTCGGGGAAAGGCGAGATCGATCTTCAGCGCTATCGCTGGGTGTACTAGAAAAAACCGCCCTTGCGGGCGGTTATCATGGTTTAAGGCATCTGCGTCGGGGCCGGGGTTGCCGATGACGGGCTGACCTGCGTTGGCGAGGTCGCCGGAACGGTCGTCGCCGCCCCACCGCTTTGCTGCACCGGGACCGCCGTCTGCGGAACCGGAACCAGGGTCAGATCGGCTTTGGTGCCGCCTTGATTAATCACCGGTTTCACGGCATCGGTGATAAAGACCAGCTTATCATTGACGGTAATCGCCGCACTCAGCAGGATACGCGCGTTAGGCTGAATATCCTTCGGGTCAAACGGCAGCTCAAAGCTGAACGGCGCCTGTTTCCCTTCGGTACGCACGGCGCGCTGGGCAATCACTTTCGATGGCGCATCGGCAAGCGACGCGTCAGAGATCGTGACGGTTAAAACGGCATCCGGCGGCAGAGCGACTTTCTGGCGGATCCACACCGTACCGGACACGTTAGGTTGCTGAATAACAGGCTGAGTCGCCGACGCAGAGGCATTCGGGTTTGGCGCGGGCGTCTGGATATCTGCACTTTTATCGGCGCAGGCCGCCAGCGCAACCGCCATCGCTAAACCACTAAACATGTGCACGAATTTCATTGGCGTTCTCCTTATCATCTATGCACCAGTGAGACATCGCCCACCAGAGTGAGTGGTCAACACTGTATTAACGAGCATAAGTCTGGCACAGATCTTTTATAATGGCCTGTAAATGCCCCGTTATTCAGATTATTGCACCCATCGGACCACTTGCAATTCTGGGTTATAATCAGCCTGTATCCCCCGCCGCTGCGGTTTTATCATAATGAGGACATCTATGAGCCAGGCATTAAATAATCTGCTGACGTTGTTAAACCTGGAGAAAATCGAAGAGGGATTATTCCGCGGCCAGAGTGAGGATCTGGGTTTACGCCAGGTCTTTGGTGGCCAGGTGGTGGGTCAGGCGCTGTACGCGGCGAAGGAAACCGTGCCCGCAGAGCGCTTTGTTCACTCTTTTCACAGCTACTTTCTGCGCCCCGGCGACAGCCAGAAGCCCATCGTCTATGACGTAGAAGTGCTGCGCGACGGCAACAGCTTTAGTGCCCGCCGCGTGGCCGCCGTTCAGAACGGCAAGCCCATTTTCTATATGACGGCGTCTTTCCAGGCGGCTGAAACCGGGTATGAACATCAGAAAGCGATGCCCGCAGCCCCCGCGCCGGACAATCTGAAGTCTGAAACCGATATTGCCCGCGCCCTGGCGCATCTGCTGCCGCCGACGGTGCGGGAAAAATTCCTCAGCGATAAGCCGCTGGAGATCCGCCCGGTCGAGTTCCATAACCCGATGAAAGGCCATACGGCTGAACCGGCCCGCCAGGTATGGATCCGCGCCAACGGGCAGATGCCGGAAGATCTGCGGGTTCATCAGTATCTGCTGGGCTACGCCTCCGACTTTAACTTCCTCCCGGTGGCGCTACAGCCCCACGGCGTCGGCTTCCTCGAACCGGGGATGCAGGTCGCCACTATCGATCACTCGATGTGGTTCCACCGCCCGTTTGATATGAACGAGTGGCTGCTCTACAGCGTGGAGAGCACCTCAGCCTCCAGCGCACGCGGCTTTGTGCGCGGCGAGTTTTATACTCAGGACGGCGTACTGGTTGCTTCTACCGTGCAGGAAGGCGTAATGCGTAATCGCAGTTGATAAGACGCAGAATGTAAAAAAGCCTCCCGTGGGAGGCTTTGCTGCTTATGGAGACCACTCAAAAAATCAGGCGTTGTAGGCGTTCTCGCCGTGGCTGTTGACGTCCAGACCTTCGCGCTCCTGCTCTTCCGGCACGCGCAGACCGACGGTGATATCAGCCAGTTTAAAGCCAACGTAAGCGACAACGGCGGACCAGACGGCGGTGAGGCCGATACTCTCCAGCTGAACCAGCAGCTGATGGCCCATGGTCACGCCTTCCGCATAGCCCACGCCGCCCAGCGACGTTGACGCGAAGATAGCGGTCAGCACGCAGCCGACGATACCGCACACGCCGTGCACACCGAAGACATCGCACGGGTCATCAACGCGCAGCCAGCGTTTCAGCGCGGTAACACCCCACAGACCGGCCAGACCCGCAGCCAGACCGATAAGCATTGCGCCACCCACACCAACATAGCCACAGGCCGGAGTAATACCCACCAGACCCGCGATAGCACCGGAGCACGCACCCAGTAAGGACGGCTTGCCGCGAACAACCCACTCGCCGAAGACCCAGGCCAGGATAGCGGCAGCGGTCGCGACCACGGTGTTAACGAATGCCAGCGCGGCGATTTCGTTTGCAGAACCCGCAGAGCCGGCGTTAAAGCCAAACCAGCCGATATAGAGGATCGCCGTGCCGGTAAAGACCATCGGCAGGTTATGCGGTTTGAAGGCTTCTTTGCCGAAGCCCACGCGTTTGCCCATCAGGTAAGCACCCACCAGACCCGCCACGGCGGCGTTGATGTGTACAACGGTCCCCCCCGCAAAGTCCATCGCGCCGTGGGAAGCCAGCAGGCCACCGCCCCATACCATATGTGCGATAGGCACATAGGAGAGAGTCATCCACACCACCACGAAGATCAGGACCGCGGAGAAGCGAATACGCTCGGCCAGCGCACCGACAATAAGGCCGACGGTAATCGCCGCGAACGAGCCCTGGAAGGCCACGTGGATATACTGATAGAAGCTACCGGTCACCGCCGTCAGCTCAATGTTTTTCAGCATCGCCCAGTTAAAGCTGCCGAAGAAGTTGTTGCCTTCACCGAAGGCCAGCGAGTAGCCGTACACCACCCACAGGATACAGACCAGCGCAAAGGTCACCGCGACCTGCGTCAGCATGGAGAGGACGTTTTTGCCGCGGATCAGGCCACCGTAGAACAGCGCAATCCCCGGGACGGTCATAAACAGCACCAGCGCGGTGCAGATCATCATAAAGGCGTTATCGGCTTTATCGGCCACGGCAGGTGCGGCCATGGCCAGGCCCGGCAGCAGCGCCAGTGAAGCCAGTGTTGTTTTAATTGTTGCTATCTTCATCTTTTCCATCCCCATCACTGTGTGCAGGAGTTACAGTGCCGCTTCGTCGGCTTCGCCGGTACGAATACGAATGACGCGTTGCAGCTCGGCAACGAAAATTTTGCCGTCGCCAATTTTGCCGGTATAGGCAGCCTTACTGATCACATCGATCACTTCATCAAGCTGATCGTCCGCAATCGCCACATCGATCTTCACCTTCGGCAGAAAGTTGACGCTATATTCCGCGCCGCGGTACAGCTCGGCATGACCCTTCTGTCGACCGAAGCCTTTCACTTCGGTGACGGTCAGTCCCTGAATACCAATGGAAGACAGCGCTTCGCGGACGTCTTCGAGTTTGAACGGTTTGATTACCACGGTAACCAGCTTCATAGATCCCCTCCAGTCAGAATTCAGTAGTAGCAGCGAACACGAATAGAGATAAGCAAGGGGCATGCCAGAAATGGAAAAAAGGGATTTTTCAGGCCACAGAGCCGCGCCGCAGGCGGGTCGCTGAAATGAGAAAAGTGTGATCGGGATTAAGATTGTTCTGTAAAAAGAAAAACGCACCATGACAGTGCATGATGCGTTACGTTTTTGCACCAGAGAAAACAGGCCCGGTCAGCACGCCTGATTTTGGTGCATCAGGCGTTAAGAGACTCTTCGCGGGTGCTCACCTGCAGCTCCTCTCCCGCCAGCTGTAGCTGGTACATCTGCCAGTAGCGCCCTTTTGCCTCAAGCAGCTGCCGGTGTGTTCCCCGCTCCACGGCCTGGCCGCGATGCAGCACCAGAATGGTATCGGCATCGACGATCGTCGAGAGTCGGTGAGCAATCACCACCAGCGTCGTATGCTGGCGCACGCTGGCCAGCGCCTGCTGGATGGCGCGCTCGGTGCCAGAATCAATGCTGGCGGTGGCCTCATCAAGGATCAGGATCTGCGGCGTGGCTACCAGCACGCGGGCCATCGCCAGCAGCTGTTTCTGTCCGACGGACAGGTTATTGCCCTGCTCGCCCAGCCGGGTGTGGATCCCGTCGCTCATGCCGCGCGCAAGCTCTGCCAGCTGGACCGTTTCCAGCGTCTGCCAGACCTGCTCTTCGCTGATATCGCGGCCCAGGGTCACGTTAGCGAAAAAGGTATCCGCCATCACCACCGGATCCTGCTGCACCATCGCGATCCCCTGACGCAGCGCGCCGTGACTGAGCGTCTCCAGCGGTCTACCGTCAAGGCTAATCCTTCCCTCGCTGAGCGGATAGTAGCCCATCAGCAGGCTGGCCAGCGTGCTCTTGCCGCTGCCCGTATGCCCGACCAGAGCCACAAACCCCCGCGAGGGAATATGCAGGTTAATGTCGTGCAGCACGCGCACGTCATCACGATAGGCAAATGACAGATCGGCAATGTCGATAGCACCGCTCTGCAGAGGACGACTATCGTCACCGTAGGTCTGCCGCGGACGGTCCATCAGTTCAAAGACGCGCTCACCGGCCACCACCGCCTGCTGGAGCATCGACTGCTGGGTGGTGAGTTCGATTAACGGTTCATTCAGACGCCCGAGATAGCTGATAAAGGCATACAGCACCCCGACCTCGACGCTACCGGGCGCGGAAAAACCAAACAGCATCAGCAGGCCGCAGAGGATCAGCGCCGAGAAGAGGCTCAGCAGCGGACGCAGCAGGAAGCCGTCGAGCCGCAGGGTCTGCATTCTCGCCAGATAGTGGGAACGGCTGGCCACCCCCATCCGCTCGCCAAAGCGTGCCTGCTGGCGGAACTGCTGGATCACGCTCATGCCGCCGATCACTTCGTTAAAACCGTCGTTAATGTCCGCCAGGTAGGCGCGAAGCCGACGCACGATGGGCGTACTGAAGCGCTGGTAAATCACCATTACCACCAGCACCGCCGGGAAAATAGCGATGGCGATCAGCGCCATTCGCCAGTCGAGGCTGAACATCGCCACCAGCATCGCGCCGATCAGCGCTGCGCTGCGCAGCACCGTCGCCACCACGGTCACGTAGAGATCGCGAATGACCTCCGTGTCGTTGGTCACGCGGGAGATAAGCTGCCCCACCGGCTGGGTATCAAACGCGCTAATCGGCTGGCGCAGGGCGGCGTCCATCACGTCGATGCGCAGCTTTTGCACCACGCCGACGGCAGCCTGGTTAAAGAGCAGCGACTGGGCATAGTGCAGCCAGGCCGCCAGCAGCTGTAGCCCGATATAAGCCACGGCCAACCCGGCGATTAATCCCAGCGGCAGCCACTCTTTGGCGACCATATTATCGATAAAGTAGCTGATAAGCAGCGGGCCGCTGACCTCCGCCGCCGCCGCAACCCACAGCATCACCACCGCAGTCGCCAGCTGTTTTCGCCACACAGAGCCGTAGGCCAGCAGCCGTTTCAATGTTGGCCAGAGCGGTCCTTTATTACGCATCGGCACTCTCCTCGCCCACATCCGGCGCATCGTTCAGCGCCGCTTCCAGTTGTTGATAGCGGTACATGTCCCGGTACCAGCCCGGCTGCGTCACCAGCTGTTCGTGTCGCCCGCGCTGGCCAACGTGTCCATGCTGCAGCACGATGATTTCATTCGCTTCCGTCAAGGCAGACAGGCGATGGGCGCTGATAATCACCGTTCGTCCGTCGCTCCACTGGCGCAGGTTGTGTAAAATTTGATGTTCGGTACGGCCGTCAACCGCCGAGAGCGCATCGTCCAGCAGCAGAATTTCCGCCTCCAGCAGCAGCGCACGCGCAATGGAAATACGCTGTTTCTGGCCGCCGGAGAGCATCACGCCGCGTTCACCCACTTCGGTGTCATACCCCTGGGGCAGACGCAGAATATCGTCATGAACGCAGGCCAGCGCCGCTGCCCGCTCAATCTCCTCCTGCGTTGCCTGAGGATGGCCGAGGGCAATATTCTGCGCCACGGTGTCGGAGAACAGGAACGGCGTCTGGCTGACAACCGCCAGCCGACTGCGCCAGCTATCGAGCTGTAGCTTCGTCAACGGTCTGTCGTGGAAACGAATTTCACCGTCATCGATATCGAAGTGGCGCTGAATAAGCGACAGCAGGGTACTTTTGCCCGATCCGGTCGGACCGCAAATGCCCAGCATCTGGCCCGGATGAAGGGTGATATCCAGATCGCTCAGGGTGGCGCGATCCGTCTGGGGATAGCGGAATTCGCGCAGGGCAACGGTCAACACTCCGCGCCCTTCCGGCAGGGTTTCGCTGCCGTCATTGACGACCGGCGCTTCCGCCAGCATGGCGCGGATACGGCTGTAGGCGGCGCTGCCGCGTTCGACGATATTGAACATCCAGGCCAGCGCCAGCATCGGCCAGATCATCAGGCCGAGATACATCAGGAAGCTGGTCAGCTGGCCGAGAGTCAGCTGCTGATGCACAACCATCCAGCTTCCGCCGCCGATAGCCAGCAGGTTCGCCATACCAATGGCGATATAGATAGTCGGGTCAAAGCGGGCGTCCACGCGGGCAACGCGCATATTTTTCGCCCCGGTATCGGCTGCCTCTTCGGCAAACAGCGACGACTGGCGATCCTCAAGCCCGAAGGCTTTGATCATCCGGATGCTGGTCATGCTCTCCTGGGTCCGGTCATTGAGCACGGAAAAGGCGGCCTGAGCCTGCTTAAAGCGCTCGTGGAGCTGGTCGCCGTAGCGCTTGATCACCAGCGCCATAATCGGCATCGGCAGCAGCGCCAGCAGGGTCAGCTGCCAGCTAATCTGGGTGGACATGACAATCAGTACCACGCAGCCCATCACCAGCGAGTCCACCAGCGTCAGCACGCCTTCCCCGGCGGCAAATACCACGCGATCCACATCGTTGGTGGCGCGGGCCATCAGATCCCCGGTGCGGTGGCGCAGATAGAATTCCGGATGCTGGCGGCTAAGCTGACGGTAGAAATCTTCCCGTAGCTCGACGGCAAGCTGGTAAGACGCCCCGAACAGCAGGACGCGCCAGACATAGCGCAGCAGATAGGTCGCGATAGCCACCAGTACCAGCGCGCCGATCCACAGCAAAATACGCTGGGCGGTGGCGTGATCTTCGCTAACGCCGTCAACGATAATGCCCACCACTTTCGGCGGGATCAGCTGCAGTATGGCAATAATGATAAGCAGGGCAACGGCGCCGAGATAGCGACGCCATTCCCGACGGAAGTACCAACCTAGTTGAGCAAATAATCGCACGCAGTTATATCCTGAACGTGATTTTCCGGTCCGCAATACCTGCGACCGGGAGGGTTATTCAATGGGTAAAGCCGTGGTGTATTTTATCTGTTCCATGGCAAAGCTTGAAGTGACATCCGACAGACCGGGCACGCTATTCACCAGCCGTTTATAGAAGTCATCATAGCGCTTCATATCCGCCACCTGCACCCGCAACAGGTAGTCGTACTCTCCCGCCATACGCCAGAAACCGAGCACTTCCGGCATGTTCGCCACCTCAGCGGTAAAGCGATTATACCAGTCGCTGCTGTGCTGCTGGGTCTTGATCAGCACAAAAGCCGTCAGACCCAGCCCCAATTTTTCGGGATCCAGCAGAGCGACTTTCGCCCGTAAAACGCCTTCGTCTTCGAGTCGTCTAAGGCGTTTCCAGCAGGGAGTGGTGGTCAGATTAACGGCATCGGCCAGCGCCTGCAAAGAGAGCGTACAGTCCTGCTGTAAGAGCGCCAGCAGTTTTCGGTCAATTTTATCTATCATCGCCCATTCCCGTAGAAAAAATTTCTCCCTTCATTCTATTCCAAAGGCTAAATGGCAACAATTTTTTCCCCGCTTTCGGCTATTCTGGGCACAAATTGACAAACGGAACGCCATCATGAACAGCAACTGGGTCAAATACGCTATTAATGAAATCAATGCCGATGCGCAGCGCTCGGCGGACACGCACCTGATTCGCCTTGCCCTCCCCGGTTTTCCCGGGATCCAGCTCTATCTGAAGGATGAAAGCACCCATCCCACCGGCAGCCTGAAGCACCGTCTGGCGCGTTCCCTGTTTCTCTACGGCCTGTGCAACGGCTGGATTAACGAAGGCACGACGATTATCGAATCCTCCTCCGGTTCCACGGCGGTGTCGGAGGCCTGGTTTGCGCGCCTGCTGGGCCTGCCGTTTATCGCGGTGATGCCCTCCTGCACCGCCAGACGCAAAGTTGAGCAAATTACTTTTTACGGTGGCCGCTGCCACTTCGTCGACAGCGCCTGTGAAATCTACGCCGCGTCGGAAACCCTGGCCCGGGAGCTGAACGGTCATTATATGGACCAGTTCACCTTCGCCGAGCGCGCCACCGACTGGCGCGGCAATAACAACATTGCCGACAGCATCTTCCGTCAGATGAAAAACGAACCGCACCCGGAGCCGGATTACATTGTGATGAGCGCCGGGACCGGCGGCACCTCCGCAACCATTGGCCGCTATATCCGCTGCCAGGGCTACGATACGCAGCTGATGGTCGTCGACCCGCAGAACTCGGTATTTCTCGATTACTGGCAGAGCCGTGACGCCGGGCTGCGCAGCACCGTTGGCAGCAAAATCGAAGGTATCGGCCGCCCGCGCGTGGAGCCGTCGTTTATTCCCGACGTGGTGGATGAAATGATGCGCGTCCCGGACGCCGCCAGCGTGGCAATGGCCCACTGGCTGGAAACGCAGCTGGGCCGCAAGGTGGGCGCCTCGACCGGGACCAATATGTGGGGCGCTTTGCAGCTGGCGGTGCGGATGCGCGAAGAGGGCCGCAGCGGCTCTATCGTCACCCTGCTGTGCGATAGCGGTGAACGCTATCTGGACACCTACTACAACCCACAGTGGGTCAGCAACAATATCGGGGATATTGCGCCCTGGACCGCGCAGATTCAGGCGCTGGTTTACCCAAAATAATTCGAGCTGGATCAAGGCGGCAAGGGAGTGAATCCCCGGGAGCTTACACCAGTAAGTGACTGGGGTGAGCGAGCGCAGCCAACGCAGAGGCGACTTGAAGTATGAAGGGTAAAATAAAAAAACGGGCCGGTCCAGAACAGACCTGCCCGGTGGCTGTTAAGCGCCTTGCTATTCGGGGGAATATGGAAGGTCAGGGTCATTCAGCCAGTGAGTTAAAAAGTGGGACACGGCCTGATTCTGGCAGTGTCCGATAACCGGAAGATGTGGCAGGGCAGCGATCAGCTGCGGCATGGCGTTACCCATAATCAGCCCGCGTCCGACGCTGCCGAGCATTTCACGATCGTTCATCGCGTCGCCAAAGGCCATACAGTCGTGCAGCCCAATTCCCAGATGCAGACCCAGCGTTGTCAGAGCCGCGCCCTTATTACAGCCGAGCGGCAGCACCTCCAGACAGTCAAAACCTGAGAAGCAGAGATGCGCCCGTTCACCCAGGGCTTCATTAAGCTGGATACGCAGGCGGCAGAGATCGTCATGATCGCCGCAGAAGCAGATTTTGGTCACGTCGTGGGCCGGAATACGCTTGAGGTCCGTCAGTTGGCAGCTAAACCCGCTAATGCTGTGGGCCTCCAGCATCCAGGGCTCGGCATAATTCGTCAGCCAGCCGCTATCGTTAAAGACATGCATACTGGCCTGCGTATCCCATTTCGTGTGCAGCACCCGATCGGCCACCGCCGGGTCGAGATCCTGGCGATACAGCACATCGCCCTCACGGCTATGAATACGCGTCCCGTTGCCGGTAATCAGCCAGGCATCCAGCGCCAGCGTACCGGCAATATGACGCATCTCAAGGGCGTGACGACCGGTCGCAAACGTCAGGGCTACACCCCGCTCGCTCAGCTGTCGCAGGGCCGTCAGGGTTTTATCACCCAGACGGTGATCCGGCATCAACAGAGTGCCGTCCATATCAAAAGCCGCGAGTTTTGCCATAACCGTTTCTCATTCCTGCGATGCGTTTCACTTGCAGAGCAGTATTGCGTGATATATACGGAAGTAATAGTGAATACTTTTGGCTAATTGTTCAGGGTTTCTATGCGTCTGCTTAATCGGCTTCATCAGTATCAGCGTCTGTGGCTGCCCTCTTCCGGTGAGCCGCAGCAGGCAACGGTAGCGGAACTGGCCGCACGCTGTTTTTGCAGCGAACGCCATGTCCGGACGCTGCTGCGTCAGGCTCAGGAGGCGGGCTGGCTGACGTGGCAGGCACAGTCCGGGCGCGGCAAGCGCGGCACCCTGCGCTTTCTGGTGACGCCCGCCACCCTGCGCAACCAGATGATGGAGCAGGCGCTGGATAAAGGCCGCCAGCAAAATGCCCTGGAGCTGGCCCAGCTGGCTCCGGAAGAGCTTCGCTCCCTGCTCTCCCCTTTTCTGGGCGGACGCTGGCAGAACAATACCCCGACGCTGCGTATCCCCTACTATCGCCCGCTGGCACCGCTGAGACCCGGCTTTCAGCCGGGCCGCGCTGAGCAGCATCTGGTCGGGCAGGTATTCTGCGGCCTGACCCGTTTTGTCCACGAGCAATCGCAGCCGGAAGGCGACCTTGCCCACCACTGGGAGATTTCGGCAGACGGTCTGCGCTGGCGATTCTATATTCGCTCTCCGCTCTACTGGCATAACGGCGACGCCATCACCACGGAGCAGCTACAGCGGCGCTTTAACCAGCTTCTGACGCTGCCATCCCTGCGTACCCTGTTTGCCAGCGTGAGCAACGTTGAGGCAACCCATGCCCAGTGCCTGACCTTTAAACTCCACCGGGCCGATTACTGGCTGCCGCATCGCCTGGCCAGCTACTGCAGCGTGCTGGCCCATCCAGACGATGCGCAGATTGGCTGCGGTCCCTTCCGCCTGACGCGGTTCGACGCCGATCTGGTGCGGCTGGAAAGCCATGAGCGCTATCACCTCAGCCATCCCCTGCTACAGGCGGTGGAATACTGGATCACTCCGCAGCTATTTGACCAGGATTTAGGCTCCAGCTGTCGCCATCCGGTGCAGGTTGCTATCGGCCAGCCTGACGAGCTAAGCCAGCTTCGTATGGTCAGCAGCAGCATCAGCCTCGGCTTCTGCTGGCTGGCGATGCGTAAAAGTGCACGCCTGACGCAGGCCCAGGCACGGCGGATCGTACAGATCATTCACCAGACCCCGCTGCTGCACCAACTCCCGCTGGAGGAGGGTCTGATTACCCCCAGCGACGCCCTGCTGCCTGGCTGGACGCTCCCCCGCTGGCCGGATGACGACAGCACGCCGCTGCCGGACAGGCTGACGCTGCTCTACCATCTTCCGATTGAGCTGCATACCATGGCGCAGCAGCTAAAGCGGGCCCTTGCCGCGCTGGGCTGCGAGCTGACAATGGTTTTCCACGACGGCAAGTCCTGGGATGGCTGCAACACGCTGGCCGACGCCGATATCCTGATGGGCGACCGGCTGATCGGCGAAGCTCCTGAGTACGCCCTGGAGCAGTGGCTACGCTACGATCCCCTGTGGCCAAACCTGCTCTGCCCCGCGCAGTTCACCCATTTGCAAACGACGCTTGATGCGGTCCAGGCCCAGCCGGACGATGCACAGCGCAGTAGCGCGCTGCAATCCGTCCTGACCTCTCTCATGGACGATGCCACCCTGACGCCGCTGTTTAACTATCACTACCAGGTCAGCGCTCCGCCCGGCGTCAACGGTATCCGGCTGAACACGCTCGGCTGGTTTGACTTCAGCCGGGCCTGGCTGCCCGCACCGGAGTCGTGAAGAAGCTGGTCGCCGTCGCCCTCAGGCGCTACCATAACGTTTTTACTTTCGTCAGGATTTGCCATGAAACGTGCCGTCGTCGTCTTCAGCGGAGGACAAGACTCCACCACCTGCCTGGTTCAGGCTTTACAGCAGTATGATGAGGTGCACTGCGTCACCTTTGACTACGGCCAGCGTCATCGTGCGGAGATCGATGTTGCACGCGATCTCTGCATTACCCTGGGTGCACGGGCGCACAAGGTACTGGACGTGACCCTGCTGAACGAACTGGCGGTCAGCAGCCTGACCCGCGACAGCATCCCGGTCCCGGACTATGAACCCGACGCCAGCGGCATTCCGAACACCTTTGTACCAGGCCGCAACATTCTGTTCTTAACGCTGACGGCAATTTACGCGTATCAGGTACAGGCCGAGGCGGTGATCACCGGCGTCTGCGAAACCGATTTTTCCGGCTACCCGGACTGCCGGGATGAATTTGTTAAAGCGCTGAATCACGCGGTCAGCTTAGGGATGGCGAAAGATATTCGCTTTGAAACACCCCTGATGTGGCTGGATAAAGCGGAAACCTGGGCGCTGGCGGACTACTGGGGCAAGCTGGACCTGGTGCGTGAAGAGACGCTGACCTGCTACAACGGCATTAAGGGCAGCGGCTGTGGCCAGTGTGCCGCCTGCAACCTGCGTGCTAACGGGCTGAACGGTTATCTCGCCGATAAGCCGGTGATTATGGCCGCCATGAAGCAGAAAACCGGGCTGAAATAAGCCTGAAAACCGGCCCTTTCTACAAGGGCCGGATGACTTAACCCTGCGCTTCCATCATCAGTTCAAGCTTCTCCCGCAGTTCCCCTTCCAGCGGTAGCGCCTTCTGGGTTTTCAGATCGATACAGACAAAGGTAATCAGCGCGTCCGCCACCACTTCGCCCTCAGGGTCCAGAGTCACCACCTGGCTCAGCACGCCGCTTCTGCCGTTTAGCTGCTGGACATGGCTGGTGACCGTGAGTCGGTCGCCGAGCACCGCCGGACGGCGATAGTTGATATTGATATTTGCCACCACGAAAGCGATGCGTTGAGCGGTCATCCACTGGAAGCTTTCACTGCTTTCCAGCCCGTCCCAGCGCGCCTCTTCGAGAAACTCCAGATAGCGGGCATTATTCACATGCTGGTAGACATCGAGATGGTAACCGCGAACTTTGATTTGGGTCTGCATAGTGCAATAGCCTTTCTTTGTAATAGTAGAAACAGAGGTCACCCCACTGGTATGACCTCTTTATCCTGGCAAAAAATAACAATTCTGCAACCTGTCAGGACATCTACAACGTCAGAACCGCGAGATTGCGCTCAACCAGTGAACCGCCAAGGCCTGGAACCTGACGCAGATCGTCAAGGCTGTTAAACGGTCCGTACTCTTCGCGATAGCTGACAATCGCCTGGGCTTTTTTCAGGCCGACGCCGTTCATGGCCCGGGCTAACTCTTCGGCGGAAGCGCTATTGATACTGACCTTGATGTTTTCCCCGCTGAGGCTCTGCACGCTATCGGTGGTTTTGCCCGCCGACGGTGATGCGACGACTTTCGGCTGCGGCGCAGGTGTGACTTCCCCGGCCTTTGGCGCTGCGTGAGCCAGCGCCCCGCCCCAGATGAGCGCCAGCGTGATTGCCAGCGTTTTGATTCCACGTTTCATGCTGTTTCTCCCTGTGTGTTGGCAGCGGAGTCAGGATAGCGGGAGAGGAGAAAGCGGCACAAATAGCAGATAACAGAAATGGAAAAGGCCGCGAACGCGGCCTTTTGTTATTGCACTAAGGTGACAAAAATCTGGAAGCGACCGCGATTACTGCTGCGGTTCAGCCAGGTCACCCAGCTTGATTTTCGCTTCTTTGCGCAGGTTGCTCATCAGCGCCTCAAAGGCGATTTGCGCGTTGTTCTGGGTAATGCCCTGAACCATCGCTTTCTTCTGCGCTTCCGGCATGGTGCCGTTCTTCACTTCATCCAGCGCCAGCACGACCACGTTGCCCTGCATATCGTCAGTAACGCCGTAGACCGGTTTGTCTTTCGCCGGCAGCGGCAGACCGAACGCGGCCTGGGTGATCGGGTCCTGACCGGTACGGCTCAGGGTTTTGGCCTCGCCAAAGCTCAGACCGGCGGCTTTCATCGTCTCGCTGCCTTTACCGTCTTTCAGCTCGGCAACCAGTTTGTCCGCATCCAGCTTCGCCTGCTGCAGGGCTTTGTTGTGCTTAACAATCCCGCTCACCTGGTCTTTAACCGCATCCAGCGGTTTTTCCGCTTCTGGTTTGTGCTCGCTGATACGCAGCACGAACGCGCGGTCGCCGTCGACGGTGATGATATCGGAGTTGCTGCCCGGCGCGCCGTTTTCACCCACCAGACCGCCGTTGAAAATGGCGTCAGAAACCGGTTTGAAGTTCAGCGCTTCCGGCAGGTTATCGCGCCCAAACCACTCGGTCTGAACCGCTTTAACACCGGCAACCTCTTCAGCACCGACCAGGGATTCGTTGTCATTGCTGGCAGCCTCACTCACTTTCTGCTGCAGCGCGTACCAGGCATCCAGCACCTTACCCTGTTTCACTTTTTCAGCCAGCGCATCGCGGACTTCAGCCAGCGGTTTGACTTTCACCGGCTGCACATCATCAAGACGCGCCACGAGGAAGCCAACGGAAGAGCTAATCACGCCTGACAGCTGGCCTTTCTCTTTCAGACCGGCGTTTTTCAGTTCGTCCGGGGTGGAACCCTCTTCCAGCCAGCCCATATCACCGCCGTTGCGGGCGCTGATGATGTCGGTGGATTTTTCTTTTGCCAGGGTCGCGAAGTCGGCCCCTTTATTCAGCTCATCCAGCAAGGCTTTCGCATCAGCCTCGGTTTTGGTCTGAATCACGCTGTAGCGATTGCGCTGCGGCTGGGTGAACTCAGACTGGTGCTGGTCGTAATATGCCTGAATATCTTCGTCAGTTACCGTAGCCTGCATGGTAGCGGCATCGAGCTTGATATAGCTCACGCGGAACTGCTCAGGGGAGAGGAAGCTGCCTTTGTTCTGCTCGTAGTAGCTGGTAATTTCCGCGTCGCTGACCTGCTGTTTCGCGGCCAGGGCGTTAACGTCGATGGTCGCCTCACGCACCACGCGCTGCTGCGCGACCAGGGTCGCCAGCGAATCGGTTTCGCCGCTGAGCATAAAGTCGGTACCGGCAACGGCGTTGATCAGCTGCTGGGTCGCCAGCTGCCTGCGCAGCGCATCCGCGTACTGATCGGCACTCATGCCCATCTGACGGACGATAGCGTTGTAGCGGTTGTTATCGAATTTGCCGTCGGTCTGGAAGGCCTGAGTCGCAAAGATCGCCTCACGGACCTGCTCATCGCTGATGTTCAGATTCAGCTTTTGGGCGTACTGGTCCAGCAGCGCTTCGTCAATCAGACGATTCAGCACCTGCTGACGTACAGATTTCATGTAGTTTTCGTTGGCAGCCAGCTCGGAGAACTGATCCCCCAGCTGCTGCTGCATCCGCTCACGCTCGCTGGCGAAGGCGTTTTCAAACTGTCCACGGCCGATTTCCTGACCGTTAACTTTCGCAGCATAATTACTGGAACCACCAATCAGGTAGCCACTGACGCCGGTCAATATGAACGACACGATAATGATACCGAAAATGATCTTGATCGCGAGGCTATTTGCCGCCGTGCGTAAATTGTCCATCATGGTGTAGCAACACTCCGCTGTAAGTGACTATCCCCTTCATACTTCAGGTTGCATGCAACTCGAAGTATTTTGGGTCTATAAACCTCACACGGCACCGCCGCGCGTAAACACGTATTGTGACAAGAAACCGGGGCAATTGTCAGCCCACAACGTGCAGAAAGTCAGGTAATCACCAATAAAAAAGGCACATCAAACGATGCGCCCTTGTACTTTTCAACATTCCCGGCAGGGAAGCGATCAGTTTACTGCGTCTTTCAGCGCTTTACCTGCACGGAAGCCCGGCACTTTAGCGGCAGCGATGGTGATCTCTTTACCTGTCTGCGGGTTGCGACCAGTACGGGCAGCACGCTCTTTTACAGCAAAGGTACCAAAACCTACCAGCGCAACGTCTTCCCCAGACTGCAGAGATTCGGTAACAGAAGCAATTAATGCATCTAACGCACGTCCAGCTGCTGCTTTGGAGATATCAGCACCTGCAGCAATTTTGTCAATCAGTTGAGATTTATTCACTGTTCTCTTCCTCTCTTTATAATTTATATCGCGCCTGAGTCCGTCAGAACGCGACCGCGCAGCAGTTATAGCAGGCCTGCCCTGAGCTTACAACACCCGTTAATTATGGGATGACCAACCAGCAATCTAAATTAGCTATACAAAAAAAGGCTGGCAAGCACGAAATCGCTCTCCAGCCTTGTTTTTATCAGTGCTCTTTGCGCGGCGTCACTATTTTGCCGTTACAACCTGCATCCCGAACGGCGCATTCTGCAGTGCAAGGGCCAGCACCTCATCAATACGCTTCACCGGATGGATCTCCAGATCGGCAATCACGTTGTCCGGAATCTCTTCCAGATCGCGTTTGTTCTCGTCCGGGATCAGCACCGTTTTGATTCCGCCGCGATGCGCTGCCAGCAGTTTTTCTTTCAGGCCGCCGATCGGCAGAACCTGACCGCGCAGAGTGATCTCACCGGTCATCGCCACGTCGGCGCGCACCGGGTTGCCGGTCAGACAGGAGACCAGCGCGGTGCACATCGCAATACCGGCGCTCGGGCCATCTTTCGGCGTTGCCCCTTCCGGGACGTGAACGTGGATATCGCGTTTCTCATAGAAATCGGCGTTGATACCCAGTTTTTCCGCACGCGCACGCACCACGGTCAGCGCAGCCTGGATGGATTCCTGCATCACTTCACCCAGCGAGCCGGTGTAGGTCAGTTTGCCTTTGCCCGGTACGCAGGCGGTTTCAATGGTCAGCAGATCGCCGCCCACTTCCGTCCACGCCAGACCGGTTACCTGACCGACGCGGTTTTCGCTGTCGGCACGACCGTAGTCGTAACGCTGCACGCCGAGGAAATCATGCAGGTTTTCACCGTTAATAGTGATGTGCTTCAGGGATTTATCCAGCAGCAGCTGTTTAACCGCTTTACGACACAGTTTGGAAATTTCACGTTCCAGACTACGCACACCCGCTTCGCGGGTGTAGTAGCGAATAATGCCGATAATGGCGCTATCTTCAACCGTCAGCTCGCTCTCTTTCAGCGCGTTGCGTTCCAGCTGTTTCGGCAGCAGGTGACGGGTGGCGATGTTCAGCTTCTCATCTTCCGTGTAGCCGGAGAGACGAATCACTTCCATACGATCCAGCAGCGGCGCAGGAATGTTCATGGAGTTCGAGGTCGCCACGAACATCACGTCGCTGAGATCGTAATCCACTTCCAGGTAGTGATCGCTGAAGGCGACGTTCTGCTCAGGATCCAGCACCTCAAGCAGTGCAGAAGCCGGATCGCCGCGCATGTCGGAAGACATTTTGTCGATCTCATCGAGCAGGAACAGCGGGTTTTTAACGCCCACTTTCGCCATTTTCTGGATCAGTTTACCCGGCATGGAGCCGATATAGGTCCGGCGGTGACCGCGGATTTCCGCTTCATCACGCACGCCGCCCAGCGCCATACGCACGTATTTACGCCCCGTGGCTCGGGCAATGGACTGACCGAGCGAGGTTTTACCTACCCCCGGCGGTCCAACCAGGCACAGGATCGGCCCTTTGATTTTGTTAACACGGCTCTGTACCGCGAGGTACTCAAGGATGCGGTCTTTGACGCGCTCCAGGCCGTAATGGTCGGTATCGAGAATCTCCTGGGCCTGACGCAGGTCTTTTTTGACCTTGCTACGGGCGTTCCACGGTACCTGTACCATCCATTCGATATAGCCGCGTACCACCGTCGCTTCTGCCGACATCGGGGACATCATTTTCAGCTTCTGCAGCTCGGCTTCGGCCTTCTCTTTGGCCTCTTTCGGCATTTTAGCCGCGTCGATTTTACGCTTCAGCGCTTCGTTTTCGTCCGGCGCGTCGTCCATCTCGCCGAGCTCTTTCTGAATCGCTTTCATTTGCTCATTCAGATAGTACTCGCGCTGGGATTTCTCCATCTGTTTTTTGACGCGATTGCGGATACGTTTCTCGACCTGCAGCAGGTCGATTTCCGATTCCATCATCGCCATCAGATATTCCAGACGCTCATTGACGTCGGACATTTCCAGTACGGACTGTTTATCAGCCAGCTTCAGCGGCATATGTGCCGCAATGGTGTCGGCCAGACGCGCAGGATCGTCAATGCTGTTCAAAGAGGTCAGCACTTCCGGCGGAATTTTTTTGTTGAGCTTGATATAGCCTTCAAACTGGCTAATCGCAGTGCGCACCAGCACTTCCTGCTCGCGCTCTTCAATCGCCGGTGACTCAAGGTATTCAGCTTTTGCACTGAAGTACTCACCGTCGTCCGACAGCGTGGAGATACGCGCACGCTGCAGGCCTTCAACCAGCACTTTTACCGTACCGTCCGGCAGTTTCAGCATCTGCAGAATAGACGCCACGGTCCCGACGGTGAAAAGATCGCCCACGCCCGGTTCGTCCGTTGACGCATCTTTCTGGGCGACCAGCATGATTTTTTTGTCATGGTCCATCGCCGCTTCAAGACAACGGATCGACTTTTCCCGCCCGACGAACAGGGGTATGACCATGTGCGGATAAACCACCACATCGCGCAGCGGCAATACGGGGATTTCAATGCGTTCAGAACGCTCAGGATTCATAGAGCTCTCTCTTAGTTAGTGTCCGCCCGGCAATCAGATGACAAGGCTATGCTTAATGACATCTTTTAACATGTAAACCAGTATATGGGGATGTTTCCCACACATTCAACGCCGGGAATAGCGGAAAAGTAAAAGGGGGAATAAATTCCCCCTTTTTTTATTAACCGATTGTATGGACTGACTAATTATTCGCCAGATGCCTGCTGCGCTTCCGGCTTGCCGTAGATCAGCAGCGGTTTGCTCTGACCGGCGATAACCGACTCGTCGATCACCACTTTTTCGACGTCCTCCAGGGAAGGCAGGTCGTACATGGTATCCAGCAGCGCCGCTTCCACGATGGAACGCAGACCACGTGCACCGGTTTTACGTACCATGGCTTTCTTGGCGATAGCGTCCAGCGCTTCGTCACGGAATTCCAGATCCACACCTTCCAGATTAAACAGCGCCTGATACTGCTTGGTCAGGGCGTTTTTCGGCTCTTTCAGGATCTGAATCAGCGCTTCTTCGCTCAGCTCGGTAAGGGTTGCCACCACCGGCAGACGACCGATAAACTCCGGAATCAGACCAAATTTGATCAGATCTTCCGGCTCGACCTGCGACAGCAGCTGGCCTTCACTGGCTTTTTCAGACTTGGCTTTCACCGTTGCACCAAAGCCAATCCCTGAACCGGTTTCCACACGGTTGGCGATCACTTTATCCAGACCGGCAAACGCGCCGCCGCAGATAAAGAGGATTTTTGAGGTATCAACCTGCAAAAACTCCTGCTGCGGATGCTTACGGCCGCCCTGCGGCGGAACCGCTGCCACGGTGCCTTCGATAAGCTTCAGCAGCGCCTGCTGCACGCCTTCGCCGGACACGTCGCGGGTAATGGACGGGTTATCGGATTTACGCGAGATTTTGTCGATCTCATCGATATAAACGATACCGCGCTGCGCTTTCTGTACGTCGTAGTCGCACTTCTGCAGCAGTTTCTGGATGATGTTTTCCACGTCTTCACCCACGTAACCGGCTTCGGTCAGGGTGGTGGCATCCGCCATGGTGAAAGGCACATCCAGCAGGCGCGCTAAGGTTTCCGCCAGCAGCGTTTTACCGGAGCCGGTCGGACCGATCAGCAGAATGTTACTTTTGCCGAGCTCAACGCCGTTGCTGGTGTCGCCGTTACGCAGACGTTTGTAGTGGTTGTATACCGCAACCGCCAGCACTTTTTTGGCCGGTTCCTGTCCGATGACGTAGTCATCGAGATGGTCACGGATTTCGTGCGGCGTCGGCAGAGCGCTGCGCTCGCGGTGCGGCGCAACTTCTTTAATCTCTTCGCGAATGATGTCGTTACAAAGATCGACGCATTCATCGCAGATATACACCGACGGCCCGGCAATCAGTTTCCGCACTTCATGCTGGCTTTTGCCGCAGAAGGAGCAGTACAACAGTTTGCCCGAACCCTCTTTGCGTTTATCTGTCATGAGTCAAAACCTCTTTTCTGTTCTTTGTGCCGCACTTGACGACGCAAATGCCATTCAAAAGCGCAAGCTGCTACACAAGCACTGTGCCGCTCGTTATCCGTCCCGATAACCAGTATAGCGGCACAGGTGCTTCATGGGGCATCAATTACGATGGGTCAATATGGAGTCAACTAAGCCGTACTCTACGGCTTCAGGAGCGGACAGGAAACGATCTCGTTCTGTGTCGCGCTCGATTTGCTCAAGGGATTGACCCGTGTGCTGCGCCATAAGTTCATTCATGCGTCCTTTCACCTTCAGGATTTCACGGGCGTGGATCTCAATATCCGTCGCCTGTCCCTGATAGCCACCCAGCGGCTGGTGGATCATCACGCGTGAGTTTGGCAGGCAGAAACGCTTGCCTTTTGCACCGGCCGTCAGCAGGAAAGCGCCCATTGACGCCGCCTGCCCCATACAAATGGTGCTAACGTCCGGCTTAATAAATTGCATGGTGTCGTAAATCGACATCCCTGCGGTAATCACGCCACCAGGAGAGTTAATGTACAGGTAGATGTCTTTTTCTGGGTTTTCCGCTTCCAGAAACAGCATCTGCGCCACAATCAGGTTGGCCATATGGTCTTCAACCTGACCGGTCAGGAAAATAACACGCTCCTTGAGCAGACGGGAATAGATATCGAATGAACGCTCACCCCGTGAGGTCTGTTCAATGACCATTGGCACCAGAGCCATGTGGGGTGCAAAGTTATCTCGTTCGCCACTGTATGACATGTCCGTCTCCTGGATAAAAAATGAAAAAACCTGCTGTACTGATTGTAACCTTATGGACGGATTATCAGCCAGACTCTTTCTACGTTCCTCAGTTCAGGCAACCTCTGTTTATATCGTCCTGATACAACCCGAATGATTCTCGTAAACTCATGTTCCCTGTAATGGGTACGACGTCATCATATTTCAAGCATAACAAGCTTTTGCAGTTACGCTAATACCGAAACGATGATTTACGTCGTCGGCAAATCCCGCATGCTGACAAAAAAAGCCCGTCACCTTCAGGTGACGGGCTTTCTGTTTTAACACGGCTAAGCGTAGATTACGCCTGCTGGTTCATCAGCTCGTTGAAGGAAGTTGCTTTATCAGCCACTTTCGCTTTCGCCAGAACGGCTTCAACAGCCTGCTCTTCCAGAGCCACGTTACGCATATTGTCCATCAGCTCTTTGTTTTTGCTGTAGAACTCGATAACTTCTGACGGATCTTCGTAGGCAGAAGCCATCTCTTCGATCAGCGTCTTAACGCGGTCTTCGTCAGCTTTCAGCTCGTGGGTACGAATCACTTCGCCCAGCAGCAGACCAACAACTACGCGGCGTTTAGCCTGCTCTTCGAACAGCTCACGCGGCAGTTCCAGAGCCTGTTTCTCGTTGCCACCGAAACGCTGAGCAGCCTGGCGACGCAGAACGTCGATTTCGCTGTCGATCAGGGCAGCCGGCACGTCGATGTTGTTGGCGTTAACCAGACCGTCGATAGCCTGAGACTTGATGCGGTTACGCACGGCGCCTTTCAGTTCGCGATCCATGTTTTTACGCACTTCAGCACGCAGACCTTCGATAGAACCATCCTCAACGCCGAAACGTTTGATGAATTCAGCGGTCAGTTCCGGCAGCTCGCGGCCTTCAACTTTCTTCAGGGTGATTTCGAATTTCGCCGCTTTACCTTTCAGGGTTTCAGCGTGGTACTCTTCCGGGAAGGTCACGTCGATGGTGAATTCTTCGCCAGCCTTGTGGCCTTTGATGCCTTCTTCGAAGCCCGGGATCATACGACCCTGGCCCATCGCCAGTACGAAGTCAGACGCTTTGCCGCCTTCGAACTCTTCGCCGTCTACGGAGCCGGAGAAGTCGATGGTTACGCGGTCTTCTGCTTCTGCAGCGCCGTCTTTGTCAGACCATTCAGCCTGCTGCTTACGCAGAGTGTCCAGCATGCCGTCAACGTCAGCTTCAGTCACGTCAACAACCGGTTTTTCAACTTCGATTGCTTCCAGACCTTTCAGCTCAACTTCCGGGTACACTTCGAACTCTACGGTGTAGGTGAAGTCTTCGCCCAGTTTGTATTCGCCCGGAACGTAGTTCGGTGCGCCAGCCGGGTTGATTTTCTCTTTGATGATCGCATCAATAAAGTTGCGGCTCATCAGCTCGCCCAGCACGTCCTGACGAACGGAAGCGCCATAACGCTGAGCAATAACGGTATGCGGTACTTTACCTTTACGGAAGCCGTCGATACGCACTTTCTTCGCGACGTTGGCCAGTTCGCTTTTTACAGCGCTCTCGATGCTGTCAGCTGCGATAGTAATCGTTAAACGGCGCCCAAGGCCCTGAGTGGTTTCCACTGAAACTTGCATCTTGTTACCTCAAAAAAATCACGGTGCTCGGTCAACTCTTACTCTGGAAGCATCAGTCCCTGCTTCACAGAACGGGATGTTCTCTTCAATCAGAAAGACATTCCCTGTTACCAGAATCATCCCGAAGACGTTACGAAAAATTAGACGCCGCATTATAGCGGCATCATTTATATGAGTCGAGAACGGTTATCGCCTCATGCTGCGGCTTTTTTCACAATTCCCGGCTAATTTTTGTCTGAATGCTGGCAGATGCGCACAAAATTCAGACAAAACAAAACGGCCCGCGGGCCGTTTTCTCATCAACCTACGCAACATACTGGAAAAGCTCAGGCTGTTGCAAATGTGATTTATCTACCCAAAGTCATTCGAGTTGCAGAAGGGTAGATTATGCGAGGGTGCCTGCACCGCGGCATGGCGGGGACGCAAAGACCGCATCCTGTAACCCTTCCCACTCTTTAGCGGTATAGGTATGCAGCGCCAGCGCGTGCACCGTCGTTGCCAGCTCTTCCTTTAAGGTTCCGTATATCATCCGATGACGATTCAGGAAGCGCTCACCGCTGAAGCGGTCGCTGACTAACACGACTTTAAAATGGCTTTCAGATCCAGCCGGTACATTGTGACGATAGCTTTCGTCGACAACTTCGAGAAATTCCGGGGAAAATTCCTCCCGCAGTTTTTCTTCAATCTGTTCGCGTATCATCATAAATGACTCCTCCGACAACGCTGAGCTGTCGCCCATGTCTTTAAATGTTAGCCGCTTTTACCGGCTTCGTTACAGGAACACAACAAATATTTAGCTTTTGTGCGCCGCGTCCTGCCGCCTGTTTTGCCCCCACGATCCTCCCGACCACGGGATGATGAAAAGAAAACCGGCAAAACGGTGAATTTACGTGCGTTGTCCGATTGCCCTCGCCGTTGGCGATGTTATGATGGCGGCAATTTTTCTCTAATAACTCAACGCTGCGCTGAGATCCTGAATATGTTTAAGAAACTTTTATTCCCGTTGGTTGCTGTTTTTATGCTGGCTGGCTGCGTTACCCCGCCGACCACCATTAACGTTACGCCGAAAATCACCCTGCCACAGCAGGATCCGAGCCTGATGGGCGTTACCGTCAGCATCAATGGCGCCGACCAGCGTCAGGATCAGGCCCTGGCGAAAGTGACCCGCAACAATCAGCTGGTTACCCTGACCGCCAACCGCGACCTGCGCTTCCTGCTGCAGGAAGTGCTGGAAAAACAGATGACCGCCCGCGGTTATATGATTGGCCCAAGCGGCGCCGTGAGCCTGCAGATTATTGTTAACCAGCTCTACGCTGACGTATCCCAGGGTAACGTGCGTTACAACATCGCCACTAAAGCCGATATCGCCATCATCGCCACCGCGGCGAACGGCAACAAAATGAACAAGAACTACCGTGCGAGCTATACCGTAGAGGGCGCCTTCCAGGCCTCTAACGAAAATATCGCTAACGCCGTGAACAGCGTGCTGACTGACACCATCGCCGACATGGCGCAGGACACCAGCATTCACGACTTTATCAAGCAAAACGCCCGTTAATATTGCCCTGCATGGCCCGACATCCGTCGGGCCTGTAGCCACGTCATGTTTAGCCACTACCTGCACATATTCCGCCAGCCAAAATCGGCCATTCTGCTGATACTGGGCTTCGCCTCCGGTTTACCGCTGGCGCTGACCTCCGGCACCCTGCAGGCGTGGATGACCGTCGAAAATATCGACCTGAAAACCATCGGTTTCTTCTCACTGGTGGGTCAGGCGTACGTCTTTAAATTCCTCTGGTCGCCGCTGATGGACCGCTACACGCCGCCGTTCCTCGGCCGTCGTCGCGGCTGGCTGCTCGCAACCCAGATTCTGTTGCTGTGCGCCATTGCCGGGATGGGCTTTATGGAGCCCTCCACCCATCTGCGCTGGATGGCTGCGCTGGCGGTGGTGATCGCCTTCTGTTCCGCCTCGCAGGATATTGTCTTCGACGCCTGGAAAACCGACGTCCTGTCCCAGGAGGAGCGCGGAGCCGGGGCGGCGATCAGCGTGCTCGGCTACCGGCTGGCGATGCTGGTTTCCGGCGGGCTGGCCCTGTGGTTCGCCGACCGCTGGCTCGGCTGGCAGGGGATGTACTGGCTAATGGCGGCGCTGCTGATCCCCTGTATTATCGCGACCCTGCTGGCACCGGACCCGCAGGATGCCATTCCTGCGCCGCGCAGCCTTGAGCAGGCGGTTACCGCCCCGCTGCGCGACTTTTTTGGCCGTAATAACGCCTGGCTTATTCTGCTGCTGATTGTCCTTTATAAGCTCGGTGATGCCTTCGCCATGACCCTGACCACGCCCTTTTTGATTCGCGGCCTCGGCTTTGATCCCGGCCAGGTCGGGATGGTGAATAAATCGCTGGGGCTGCTGGCCACCATTATCGGGGCGCTGTACGGCGGCGTGCTGATGCAGCGAATGACCCTGTTCCGCGCACTGCTGATTTTTGGCCTGCTGCAGGCGGCGTCTAACGCCGGTTACTGGCTGCTGGCCATCACCGATAAACATATTGTCAGCATGGCTGGCGTGGTGTTTTTTGAAAATCTGTGCGGAGGTATGGGCACCGCGGCCTTTGTCGCCCTGCTGATGACCCTGTGCAACAAATCCTTTTCCGCCACTCAGTTTGCGCTGCTGTCGGCTCTGTCCGCGGTCGGACGCGTATACGTCGGCCCCATTGCCGGCTGGTTCGTGGAATCCTGGGGCTGGCCTCTGTTCTATCTCTTCTCCATTTTTGCCGCACTGCCCGGGATCGCGCTACTGCTGGTCTGTCGTCAGACGCTGGAATATACCCGGCTGACCGAAAGCTTTATGCCGCGCACCCGTTTTAGCGCCGGTTATCGCTTCGCCCTGCGCCTGCTGCTGGCCGGCACGTTTGTGATGATCCTGTGGCTGGTACTGCTGGGGCTTGATGCTCTCCATCTCACCGACTTACCCTGGCTGACACTGTTATTTGAAGCAGGTGCCGTCCTGGCGTTAAGCGGTGTTGTCCTCGGAGGCGTGCTCGACTACCGTTCGCTTCGCCAGATATCCTCAATGGATAACGCAAAATAGCGCATATTTGTCCTTGTAATAACGGCCTGCAATTATATCGCTCAAAATAACGCCATATCTTTACAAAAATATTTGCACTTTTGTGCGCAATAGAATTTCGGAAATTATTGGTAGTTTCTGAAAGGCGATGAACAAATTAACCGTTTCAGCCAAAAAGCATTTAATTTTTCGTTCTTATTTTGTCTTTGATTTGATAATTAAATGTTAATCTACTGTATGCATTTGTTGTGGTTATACCAATTGCCCATGGTCATCAGCCCTCCCCCGACCTTTCGTTATAACAAGGGCTGCAGGCTTTTTTTGGTCGCGTTTTAGACACAACTAGCAACATGTGTGACATGTCCGGCAGAACCCGGTAACACCGAACTGACAGGAGTCCATTCATGTTTACAGTAATGTAACCTTCCCGTAAAATGCCCCCACACTTTGAACGCCACCAGATCCCGTGGAATTGAGGTCGTTAAATGAGACTCAGGAAATACAATAAAAGTTTGGGACTGCTGTCATTAATCGCAGGCACTGTTTTACTCAGTGGCTGTGATTCTGCACTTCTCAACCCCAAAGGACAGATTGGCCTGGAACAACGGTCGCTGATACTGACGGCTTTCGGCCTGATGATGATCGTCGTGATTCCAGCCATTTTGATGGCTGTTGGTTTCGCCTGGAAGTACCGTGCGAGCAATAAAGATGCGAAGTATAGCCCTAACTGGTCACACTCCAATAAAGTGGAAGCTGTGGTCTGGACGGTGCCGATTCTGATCATCATCTTCCTCGCCGTGCTGACCTGGAAAACCACTCACGCGTTAGAACCCAGCAAAGCGCTGGCGGACAACGGTGAGAAGACGGTCACCATCGAAGTCATCTCAATGGACTGGAAGTGGTTCTTCATTTACCCGGAACAGGGTATCGCCACAATCAACGAAGTTGCCTTCCCGGCAAATACCAACGTGCAGTTCAAGATCACCTCTAACTCGGTGATGAACTCGTTCTTTATTCCGCGACTGGGCAGCCAGATTTATGCGATGGCCGGGATGCAGACTAACCTGCACCTGATTGCCAACGAAGCCGGCACCTACGACGGGATTTCCGCAAGCTATAGCGGTCCGGGTTTCTCGGGCATGAAGTTCAAAGCTATTGCGACGCCGGATCGCGCAGGTTTCGACCAGTGGGTCGCGAAGGTTAAGCAGTCTTCAGGCAGCATCAATGATATGGCCGCCTACGAGAAAATTGCCGCACCGAGCGAGTACAACAAGGTTGAATACTTCTCCAGCGTGAAACCTGATTTGTTCAAAGACGTCACGAACAAGTTTATGGGACACGGCCATAGCATGGACATGACCCAGCCTGAAGGTGAGAAAACCTCACATGAAGGAATGGAAGGCATGGACATGAACCAGCCAGCAGGTGAGCACAGCTCACATGAAGGCATGGACATGAACCACGCGGAAACCTCTCACTAAGGGGCCGAGGAATAATACGATGTTGGGAAAACTTACACTGGATGCCGTTCCGTACCATGAACCCATTATCATGGTTACGGTGGCTGCAATTATCATCGGCGGCCTGGGCTTACTGGCCGCGATCACCTACTTCGGTAAGTGGTCATATCTGTGGAATGAGTGGCTGACCTCCGTTGACCACAAACGCCTGGGTATCATGTATATCATCGTGGCATTCGTTATGCTGCTGCGTGGTTTTGCTGATGCCATCATGATGCGTAGCCAGCAGGCGCTGGCCTCCGCGGGCGAAGCCGGGTTCCTGAACCCGCACCACTACGATCAGATCTTCACCGCTCACGGCGTGATCATGATCTTCTTCGTGGCGATGCCTTTCGTTATCGGTCTGATGAACATTGTTGTTCCGCTGCAGATCGGTGCCCGCGACGTGGCGTACCCGTTCCTGAACAACCTCAGCTTCTGGTTTACCGTCGTTGGTGTGATCCTGGTTAACCTGTCCCTCGGGCTGGGTGAATTCGGTCAGACCGGCTGGCTGGCTTACCCGCCGCTGTCGGGGATTGAGTACAGTCCAGGGGTCGGGGTCGATTACTGGATATGGAGTATTCAGCTATCCGGTATCGGTACGACTCTGACGGGGATTAACTTCTTCGTGACGATCCTCAAAATGCGCGCGCCTGGCATGGATATGTTCAAGATGCCTGTCTTTACCTGGGCTTCTCTGTGCGCCAACATTCTGATTATCGCCTCCTTCCCGATTCTGACGGTGACCGTCGCCCTGTTGACCCTGGATCGCTATCTGGGCACCCATTTCTTTACCAATGATATGGGTGGCAACATGATGATGTACATCAACCTGATATGGGCCTGGGGCCATCCGGAAGTGTACATTCTGGTGCTGCCGGTCTTCGGGGTGTTCTCCGAAATCGCCGCCACCTTCTCGCGTAAACGTCTGTTCGGCTACACCTCGCTGGTGTGGGCAACCGTCTGTATTACCATTCTGTCGTTCATCGTCTGGCTGCACCACTTCTTCACCATGGGTGCAGGCGCGAACGTAAACGCCTTCTTTGGTATTACAACCATGATTATCGCCATCCCGACCGGGGTGAAGATCTTCAACTGGCTGTTCACCATGTACCAGGGCCGCATCGTGTTTAACTCCGCGATGCTGTGGACCATCGGCTTTATCGTCACCTTTACCGTTGGCGGTATGACCGGCGTTCTGCTGGCAGTGCCGGGCGCGAACTTCGTTCTGCACAACAGCCTGTTCCTGATTGCGCACTTCCATAACGTGATTATCGGCGGCGTGGTCTTCGGCTGCTTCGCAGGTATGACCTACTGGTGGCCAAAAGCTTTCGGCTTTACTCTCGATGAGAAATGGGGTGTTCGCGCATTCTGGTTCTGGATCATCGGCTTCTTCGTAGCGTTTATGCCGCTGTACGTGCTTGGCTTTATGGGTATGACCCGTCGTCTGAGCCAGCAGATCGATCCGCAGTTCCACCCGCTGCTGATGGTTGCTGCGTTTGGTGCGGTGCTGATTGCCTGCGGTATCGCAAGCCAGCTGATTCAGATCGTTGTCTCCATTCGTGACCGTGAGAAAAACCGCGATCTGACCGGTGACCCGTGGGGCGCTCGTACGCTGGAGTGGGCAACCTCCTCTCCGCCGCCATTCTATAACTTTGCCATTGTGCCGCAGATCCACGAACGCGATGCATTCTGGGAAATGAAAGAGAAAGGCGAAGCCTACAAGCAGCCTGCGCAGTATGAAGAAATTCATATGCCGAAAAACAGCGGTGCCGGAATCATCATCGCCCTGTTCACCACCATCTTCGGTTTTGCCATGATCTGGCATATCTGGTGGCTGGCAATCGCGAGCTTCGTGGCTGTTATCGCGAGCTGGATTGTGAAGAGCTTTGATGAAGACGTGGATTACTACGTACCGGTAAGTGAAGTTGAAAAAATCGAAAACCAGCATTTCGATGAGATTTCTAAAGCGGGGCTGAAAAATGGCAACTGATACCCTCACCCACGCGGATGCCCACGCGCACGATCACGGGCACCACGACGCAGGCCCGAATAAGGTCTTTGGGTTCTGGATCTACCTGATGAGCGACTGCATTATCTTTGCAACGCTCTTCGCAACCTATGCCGTTCTGGTGAACGGTACGGCAGGCGGCCCGACCGGCAAGGATATTTTTGAACTGCCGTTCGTGCTGGTAGAAACCTTCCTGCTGTTGTTCAGCTCCATTACCTACGGCATGGCGGCTATCGCCATGTACAAAAATAACAAGAGTCAGGTTCTTACCTGGCTCGGCCTCACCTTCCTGTTCGGTGCGGGCTTCATCGGGATGGAGATCTATGAATTCCATCACCTGATTGTTAACGGTATGGGTCCGGATCGCAGTGGCTTCCTGTCAGCGTTCTTTGCGCTGGTCGGTACCCACGGTCTGCACGTGACCTCTGGTCTGATCTGGATGGCGGTAATGATGGTTCAGGTTGCGCGTCGCGGCCTGACCAGCACCAACCGCACCCGTCTGATGTGCCTGAGCATGTTCTGGCACTTCCTCGACGTGGTCTGGATCTGTGTGTTCACTGTTGTTTATCTGATGGGGGCGATGTAATGAGTCATTCTACCGATCACGGCGCGTCCCACGGCAGCGTAAAGACCTATATGATTGGCTTTATTCTGTCGGTCATCCTGACGGTGATTCCGTTCTGGATGGTAATGGACGGATCCGCATCAAAAGCAGCCATCCTGGGTACTATCCTGGTGGCGGCAGTGGTACAGATTCTGGTGCACCTGGTCTGCTTCCTGCACATGAATACCTCTTCTGAGGAGCGCTGGAACCTGACGGCCTTTATCTTTACCGTCATTATCATCGCTATCGTGGTAGTGGGATCCATCTGGATTATGTGGAACCTGAACTACAACATGATGGTTCACTAAGAGCGGCGAGTATGATGTTTAAGCAATACCTGCAAGTAACAAAGCCAGGCATCATTTTTGGCAACCTGATTTCGGTCATCGGCGGTTTCCTGCTGGCCTCTAAGGGCAGCATCGATTATCCGCTGTTTGCGTACACGCTGGTTGGCGTGTCCCTGGTTGTCGCCTCTGGTTGTGTCTTTAACAACTTCATCGACCGTGACATCGACAGGAAGATGGAGCGCACAAAAAACCGGGTGCTGGTCAAGGGGCTGATCTCGCCAAAAGTCTCGCTGGTGTACGCCACCTTGTTGGGTATTGCTGGCTTTATGCTGCTGTGGTTTGGCGCCAACCCTCTGGCCTGCTGGCTGGGGGTGATGGGGTTTGTGGTTTATGTCGGCGTTTACAGCCTGTACATGAAGCGCCACTCCGTCTACGGCACGCTGATTGGCTCGCTCTCCGGCGCTGCGCCGCCGGTGATCGGCTACTGTGCGGTAACCGGTGATTTTGATAGCGGCGCGGCTATCCTGCTGGCGATTTTCAGCCTGTGGCAGATGCCGCACTCTTACGCCATCGCGATTTTCCGCTTTAAGGATTATCAGGCAGCCAATATTCCCGTGCTGCCGGTGGTGAAAGGTATTTCCGTCGCAAAAAACCATATCACGCTGTATATCATCGCCTTTGCTGTCGCCACGCTGATGCTCTCTCTGGGCGGATACGCTGGCTACAAGTATCTGGTGGTGGCCGCAGCGGTGAGCGTCTGGTGGCTGGGTATGGCCCTTCGCGGCTATAAAGCGGAAAACGATAAGGTGTGGGCGCGCAAGCTGTTCGTCTTCTCTATCGTGGCTATTACCTCCCTGAGCGTGATGATGTCCGTCGACTTTATGGTCCCGGACTCCCACAGCCTGCTGACTTACGTCTGGTAAACACTCCACGCTAAAAAGGGTGCTTCGGCACCCTTTTTTTATGTCCGGGCTAAACACCCCGCCGTGTAATATTTGCTAAGAAACCCGCTGTTTACCCTCCCCCTTCCGCAGATTACACTATGCCCGGCTTTCACACTGAGGTGGCAATGAACGATTTTAAAATGACGCCGGGCGAGTTGCGCGCGACCTGGGGTTTAGGGACCGTATTCTCTCTGCGCATGCTCGGCATGTTTATGGTCCTGCCCGTTCTGACCACGTACGGCATGGCGCTGCAGGGCGCAAGCGAAGCGCTGATCGGTCTGGCGATTGGTATCTATGGCCTGGCCCAGGCCGTTTTCCAGGTGCCCTTTGGTCTGCTCTCAGACCGCATTGGCCGTAAACCGCTGATCGTCGGCGGGCTGGCGATTTTTGTCGTCGGCAGTATTATCGCCGCCCTCTCAGACTCTATCTGGGGCATTATCCTCGGCCGGGCGCTACAGGGCTCCGGGGCGATTGCCGCCGCGGTGATGGCCCTGCTGTCTGACTTAACCCGCGAACAGAACCGCACCAAAGCGATGGCCTTTATCGGCGTCAGCTTTGGGGTCACCTTCGCCATTGCGATGGTCGCCGGGCCGGTCATTACCCATAAGCTCGGGCTGCACGCCCTGTTCTGGATGATTGCCCTGCTGGCTACCCTGGCGATTGCCCTGACCATCTGGGTGGTGCCGAACAGCCGCGATCACGTCCTGAACCGCGAATCCGGGATGGTTAAAGGCAGCTTTAAGCTGGTGCTGGCTAACCCGAAGCTGCTGAAACTTAACTTCGGCATTATGTGTCTGCATATCCTGCTGATGTCCACCTTTGTAGCCCTTCCCGGCCAGCTGGAAGCGGCGGGATTAGCGCCTGCGGATCACTGGAAAGTGTATCTGGTCACCATGCTGATCTCCTTCGTCTCGGTGGTGCCTTTTATTATCTATGCGGAAGTGAAGCGCCGGATGAAGCGGGTATTCCTGCTTTGTGTGGTGCTGCTGCTGATCGCCGAGATTGTGCTCTGGGGATCCGGGACCTGGTTTTGGGAGCTGGTGCTCGGCGTGCAGATTTTCTTTATCGCCTTTAACCTGATGGAAGCCCTGCTGCCGTCGCTGATCAGTAAAGAGTCTCCAGCGGGCTATAAAGGCACGGCGATGGGGATTTACTCCACCAGCCAGTTTATCGGCGTCGCCATCGGTGGCGCGCTGGGCGGCTGGGTCGACGGCATGTTTGATTCACAGACGGTGTTTCTTGCCGGTGCCCTGCTCTCCACGCTGTGGTTGCTGGTCGCGAGCACCATGAAAGAGCCGCCCTACGTCAGTAGTCTGCGCATTGCGCTACCTGAAGATGTCGTGGCCGATGAGGCGCTGAAGGCGCGTCTGTTAGCCATAGAGGGTGTGAGTGAAGTGCTGGTGGTGGCCGAAGAGCAGAGCGCCTACGTCAAAATTGACAGTAAGGTGACCAATCGCTTTGAAGTTGAGCAGGTCGTCAAAGGGGCGTAAAAAAAGCGGGGTAACCCGCTTTTTTACGCTTAATCGCGGAAGTTTTTAAACTGGAATGGCTGTCCCAGATTGCCGCCGCGCACCAGCGCCATGGTCGCCTGCAGATCGTCGCGGGCTTTGCCCGTCACGCGCAGCTCTTCGCCCTGGATCTGGGTCTGGACTTTGATCTTGCTGTCTTTAATCAGCTTAACGATTTTCTTCGCCGTCGGGCTGTCGATACCCTGCTTAAGTTTGGCCTCGACGCTCCAGGTTTTACCGCTGTGCACGAACTCTTCCGGCACCTCGATAGACGCGCCTTCAATCCCGCGTTTCAGCAGCTTAGCGCGGAGGATATCCAGCAGCTGGTTGACCTGGAAATCGGATTCACTCAGCACCTTAATGGTCTGATTTTTCTCATTCAGGGCGAAAGAGGCTTCCACGTTACGAAAATCGAAACGGGTCTCCACTTCACGGCTGGCGTTGTCTACCGCATTCTGAACTTCCTGAAGATCGATTTCAGAGACAATATCAAAAGATGGCATGGGTTGTTCTCCCTCTATTTTTGTTGCGATGCATGATACCTTCAACCGGGCATAACACAACGAGTAATCACCTGAAGCCTGGCAGACAGCGCTATAATAGACAAAAAGCACCTGGCGCAGTTGCGGGTGAGGAGGAACAATGAAAGTTACCGTGCTGGGATGCGGTGCGCTGGGGCAGCTGTGGCTGACCGCACTGTGTAAACACGGCCACGAGGTTCAGGGCTGGCTACGCGTACCGCAGCCCTATTGCAGTGTGAATCTGATAGAAGAAGACGGGACGATTTTCAACGAGTCCCTGATCGCCAACGATCCGGATTTTCTGCTGCAGAGCGACCTGCTGCTGGTCACGCTCAAGGCATGGCAGGTTTCCGACGCCGTCAAAAGCCTGGCCGCACGTCTGCCATCCACCACGCCAATCCTGCTGATCCACAACGGTATGGGCACCGTCGATGAGCTGGCCGGTCTGCGTCAGCCGCTGCTGCTGGCGGCAACGACCCATGCCGCACGTCACGATGGTAACGTGATTATTCATGTTGCCAGCGGAACCACCCAGATAGGCCCGGCCAAACCCTACGAGCAGGACTACAGCGCGCTTGCCGATACCCTGCAGCATGTCCTGCCGGACGTCGCCTGGTACAACAGCATTCATACGCCCCTGTGGCGTAAGCTGGCGGTCAACTGCGTGATTAACCCGCTGACCGCCCTGCGCGACTGTACTAACGGTGAACTGCGCGACGAGCAGGTTCTGATAGAAGCCCTGTGTAGCGAAGTTGCGGCGGTGATGGCCCGTGAAGGCCACCATACCTCGACCGAAGATCTGCTGTACTATACCAACCAGGTTATTGAAAGCGCGGCAGAAAATACCTCTTCTATGCTACAGGACATTCGCGCACAGCGGCGCACGGAGCTGGACTACATCACCGGATATCTGATCCGTCGCGCGCGTGCGCACGGCGTACCGGTTCCTGAAAACACCCGCCTGTATGAGCTGGTAAAACGCAAGGAGAGTGAGTATGAGCGCGTCAGCACTGATATGCCTCGCCCCTGGTAGCGAAGAGACCGAAGCGGTCACCACCATCGACCTTCTGGTACGCGGTGGTATTCGCGTCACCACTGCCAGCGTCGCCAGCGATGGCGACCTGACCATCGTCTGCTCTCGCGGCGTACGCCTGCTGGCGGATGCTCCGCTGGTTACCGTCGCGGACGGAGACTACGACATTATCGTGCTGCCCGGCGGCCTTAAAGGCGCTGAATGCTTCCGGGACAGCCCGCTGCTGGTCGAAACCGTTAAACAGTTCCACCGCTCCGGACGTATTGTTGCCGCCATTTGCGCTGCGGCAGCCACCGTGCTGGTGCCGCACAATATTTTCCCCGTCGGCAATATGACCGGTTTTCCGACGCTGAAAGATAAAATCCCCGAAGAGCAGTGGATGGATAAGCGCGTGGTATGGGACCCGAGAGTAAACCTGCTGACCAGTCAGGGACCGGGAACCTCTATTGATTTCGCCCTGAAGATTATCGACCTGCTGGTCGGACAGAAAAAAGCCCACGAGGTCGCGTCACAGCTGGTGATCGCGGCCGGGATTTACAATCACTACGAAGAATAGAATAACAGTCTGCTGTTTAACGAGGTTTATTAATGAAAGGATTTCTGGCGGGAGCCGCAGCCCTGTTGCTGTCGTCTTCCGTACTGGCAAGTCAGGTAAAAATTAGCGAAATCAGTTACAACTACCCTGACAGTAAAGAGAAACAGTACCTTCTTCCCTGGGTCACGATAAAAGATAATCCGCAGGCCGCCCGTCGAATCAACGACTATATCTTTAGCCGTTTTGCCTCGCATCTCCCCGGTAAAGATCCTCAGGCGACGCTTAACCGCCTCGCGAAAGCCGGTATGGACCCGATAGCCAGCCTCTCCTGGTCGCGGGTAGAGACGACGCCACGGATCCTGACGCTGGATATTTTTGCCGAAGGCTGCGGTGCCTACTGTGAATCCTGGGATACCTTCCTGAGCTTTGACTTACGCAGCGGCACCCTGATCAACCTTGATGATGTGGTCACGCCGGACACCCGGACCCGGCTGAACGATCTCGTCAGAGCCGATGTACGCCAGCAAATCACCACCTTTGTTGCGCAGCAGAAGGCGCTGTCGACAGAGGAGCAGCGGCTCGAAGACGACGAATACGTTGATTATCAGGAATTCTATGCCTCCTGCCTGGCAAGAACCGAAACCGGGACGTACTACGCGAATGACTTCTCCCTGGCGAAAAACAACTTTGTTTTTCACAATGAGCGCTGCAGCAACCATGCCAGCCGGGCGCTGGATGAGCTGGACACCTTCACCAGCAAGGTTCCCGTTGCCGATATGCGCAGCCAGCTGACACCCTATGGTTTAAGCCTTCTTACCCCCGATTCCACCAGCACGGTAGCGCCGCCACCCTCGCTAAACGGACGCCTGTTATACGGTACGCTGGGTGAGAAAACGCCCGTAGTGCTGAATATTACCTGCCGCGAAACCTCGCTCGACGGAGCTTATTTCTACAGCCGTTTTGGCGCCGCCATTGAGCTGCACGGCACCTGCCCGACAGGCAGCGACCAGCCGTACGTCATGAAAACCTATAGCGAGGACGGCGTAACGGAGACGATTACTCTGACGCAGGCGGAAGGGAAATACATCGGCGAGTGGCACGCAGGTGACAAAGTTCTGCCGATTGAGTTTGCGCTGTTCTGAGCATAAAAAAAGCAGAGAAGGTCGCCCTTCTCTGCTTTTTTATCTTATCCGATAGTTACGGACGATATACCTTCACATTGGCAAAGCCCTGCTCGCGCAGATAGAGCGCCTGCAGACGGCTCATCACGCCGCGTTCGCACCACAGCAGCCAGGTTTTGCTCTGGTCGAGGTCGCCGAATTTGGTGCTCAGCTTATAGAACGGCAGGGAAACCACTTCCACACCCTCTACCTGTAGCGGCTTCTCATCCTGTTCGTCGATAGAACGAATATCGAGGATCGCATCGTTGGCACCGAAACCGCTGACGGTTTCCACTTCCACCACCTGCTCCTGCGTCTGATTCGCAATCTCGCGGATATCGATATTGCTGGCTTCCTGCACCACTTTATCGAGGATCGCAAAGTCGAAGTTCTGCTCTTCGGCTTCGATCTTCGCCTTCACCGCCTTCACAGTCGGGCTTTTGGAGATCACGCCGCAGTATTCCGGCATGGTGCGGGCAAAGTCGGCGGTGCCGATTTCACGCGCCAGATCGATAATGTGCTCTTTATCGTGAGAGATCAGCGGGCGCAGGATCAGCGTATCGGAGACGTTGTCGATCAGACGCAGGTTGGTCAGGGTCTGGCTTGAGACCTGGCCGAGAGCCTCGCCGGTCACCAGCGCCTGCACGCCATAGCGTTCAGCCACCTGGGATGCGGCACGGACCATCATACGTTTCAGCACCACGCCCATCTGGCCGTCTTCGACCTTTTCGAGGATCTCACCGACCACTGGCTCAAAGTTGATCGCCACAAAGCGCACCTTATGGGAGCTGCTGTAGCGGTTCCACAGGTAGTGAGCCACCTGACGCACGCCGATTTCATGGGCCGCACCGCCAAGGTTAAAGAAGCAGTAGTGCACGCGACAGCCGCGACGCATCAGCATATAGCTGGAGACGCCGGAGTCGAAGCCGCCTGAAATCAGGGACAGCACGTCTTCCTGAGTCCCCAGCGGGTAGCCGCCAATGCATTCGTAACGGCCTTTCACCAGCAGGACGCGATCGTTTTCAATTTCCAGATTCACGGTAACGTCAGGATGGGTCAGCTTCACCTTCGCGGATTCAATATGCTGATTCAGTCCGCCGCCGATGTAACGTTCAGCGTCAATGGAAGAGAACTCATGCTTACCGCGGCGTTTAATACGCACGCAGAAGGTTTTGCCTTCGAGCTGGTCACGGTAGAGCGCGAGGGCTTTCTCAAAGATATCGTGCAGGGAGGTGAAGGCTTCGTCCTCCACTTCCAGAATATGGTGGATCCCCGGAATACGGGTCAGGGCCTCACGAATGGCTAAACGCTGATTTTCGTCCTTCGCACGGACTTCAATATGATCCCAGTGGCGAACCACAGCGAGGGTTTCATCGTAGGGTTTCAGAACGTTACGAATGTTGCCGGTCAACACTTTAATAAAGCGCAAACGCACAGATTGGCTTTTGATGGTGATTTCCGGGAACAATTTAATGATAAACTTCATGGCGACAATTAGGTTCGTTGGCAAGCCCGCAGGGGCTTTAGCAAGTAAGCGGTACTGCAGCGCACAGAGGTGCCTGCATCCAGGACGCGCAAGTATACCACCAACGCATAGTCCCTGTGCACTTTGGGGCGAGTGTTATTTAATAACCGCCGGGATTTCGCTACCATACGCGCTATCGCGTTACAGAAGAGTCAGACATTCACTATGCCGAAAAAAAATGAAGCGCCAGCCAGTTTCGAAACCGCGCTGACCGAACTCGAAAGCATCGTTACCCGCCTGGAAAGTGGCGATCTGCCGCTGGAAGAGGCGCTGAATCAGTTTGAACGCGGCGTGCAGCTTGCCCGCCAGGGTCAGTCTAAACTGCAGCAGGCAGAACAGCGCGTGCAGATCCTGCTGTCTGACACCGAAGACGCCCCGCTTTCGCCCTTCAGTCCGGACGCCGAATAAATGCACTTCAGCGAACAGTTAAATTCCTGCGTTGATCGGGCCAATGCCGCGCTGCGCCGCTTTATCGAGCCGCAGCCCTTTCAGAACACTCCGCTGGTTGAAGCGATGCACTATGGCGCATTATTAGGCGGTAAGCGTCTGCGTCCTTTCCTGGTGTACGCCACCGGCAATATGTTTGGCGTTAGCCTGACGACCCTTGACGCGCCCGCCGCCGCCGTTGAGTGTATCCACGCCTACTCGCTGATGCATGACGACCTCCCGGCGATGGACGATGACGATTTACGCCGCGGCCAGCCAACCTGCCATATTAAATTTGGCGAAGCGAACGCGATTCTGGCCGGCGATGCGTTGCAGACTCTGGCCTTCTCCATCCTGAGCGATGCAGAGATGCCGGAAGTCGCGGATCGCGACAGGCTGGCGATGGTCTCTGAGCTGGCGCAGGCCAGCGGCGTTGCCGGTATGTGCGGCGGCCAGGCGCTGGATCTTGAAGCCGAAGGCAAAGCGCAGGTAAGTCTCGCAGAGCTGGAGCGTATTCACCGCCATAAAACCGGCGCGTTAATCCGTGCGGCGGTAAGACTGGGTGCGCTAAGCGCCGGTGCTCGCGGCCGTGAAGCGCTGCCACTGCTGGATAGCTATGCCGAAAGCATCGGTCTGGCCTTCCAGGTTCAGGATGACATTCTCGACGTGGTGGGGGATACTGCGACGCTCGGAAAACGCCAGGGTGCTGACCAGCAGCTTGGCAAGAGCACCTATCCCGCACTACTGGGCCTTGAGCAAGCCCGTAATAAAGCCCGTGATCTGATTGCCGATGCGAACCGGTCCCTTGCCGAACTGGCCGCGCAATCCCTTGATACCACGGCACTGGAAGCGCTAGCGGACTATATAATCCAGCGTAATAAATAAACAATACCTTCCATCCCTCAGGCCGCCTGAAAGATGAGTAGTGTAAAAACACCGCGATGAGTCTCTGATGAGTTTTGATATTGCCAAATACCCGACGCTGGCACTGGTGGACTCCACCCAGGATCTGCGCCTGCTGCCGAAAGAGAGCCTGCCGAAGCTGTGCGACGAACTGCGTCGCTATCTGCTCGACAGCGTGAGCCGCTCCAGCGGGCACTTTGCCTCCGGGCTTGGCACGGTGGAACTCACCGTCGCGCTGCACTATGTCTATAACACGCCGTTCGATAAGCTGATCTGGGACGTGGGTCACCAGGCCTATCCGCATAAGATCCTCACCGGGCGTCGCGACAAAATTGGCACTATCCGTCAGAAAGGCGGTCTGCATCCGTTCCCGTGGCGCGAAGAGAGCGAGTATGACGTGCTCAGCGTCGGCCACTCCTCCACTTCCATCTCCGCCGGTATCGGTATCGCGGTTGCCGCAGCCAAAGAGGGCAAACAGCGCCGCACGGTCTGTGTGATTGGCGACGGTGCGATCACCGCCGGTATGGCTTTTGAGGCCATGAACCACGCCGGGGATATCCGCCCGGATATGCTGGTGGTGCTGAATGACAACGAAATGTCGATTTCGGAGAACGTCGGCGCGCTGAATAATCATCTGGCGCAGCTGCTCTCCGGCAAGCTCTACTCTTCCCTGCGCGAAGGCGGCAAAAAAGTCTTCTCCGGCGTACCGCCGATTAAAGAGCTGCTGAAACGCACCGAAGAACATATTAAAGGAATGGTGGTGCCTGGCACCCTGTTCGAAGAGCTGGGCTTTAACTATATCGGCCCGGTTGACGGTCACGACGTGCAGGGTCTGGTTAATACCCTGAAGAATATGCGCGACCTTAAAGGCCCGCAGTTCCTGCATATTATGACCAAAAAAGGGCGCGGCTATGAGCCGGCAGAAAAAGACCCGATCACCTTCCACGCGGTGCCAAAGTTTGACCACACCAGCGGGGTGCTGCCGAAAAGCAGCGGCGGTCTGCCCTCCTACTCGAAAATTTTCGGTGACTGGCTGTGCGAAACAGCCGCCCGTGATAACAAGCTGATGGCGATCACGCCTGCCATGCGCGAAGGCTCCGGCATGGTGGAGTTCTCACGCCGTCATCCGGATCAGTATTTTGACGTAGCGATCGCCGAGCAGCACGCGGTGACCTTTGCCGCCGGTCTTGCCATCGGCGGCTACAAGCCGGTGGTGGCGATCTACTCCACATTCCTGCAGCGCGCCTACGATCAGGTGATTCATGATGTGGCGATCCAGAAGCTGCCGGTGCTGTTCGCCATCGACCGTGCCGGTATCGTCGGTGCCGACGGCCAGACGCACCAGGGCGCGTTTGATATCTCCTATCTGCGCTGCATCCCGGAAATGGTGATTATGACCCCGAGCGACGAGAACGAATGTCGCCAGATGCTGTTTACCGGCTACCACTATCAGCAGGGACCGAGCGCGGTGCGCTACCCGCGTGGCACCGGCACCGGTGCCGAGCTGCAGCCGCTGGAAAAGATGCCAATAGGCAAAGGTCTGGTAAAACGTCAGGGTGAAAACGTCGCGATCCTCTGCTTCGGCACGCTGCTCACAGAGGCCGCCGTTGCAGCAGAAAACCTTAATGCCACCCTCGTCGATATGCGCTTTGTTAAGCCGCTCGATGAGGCGCTGATCCTGGAGATGGCCGCCCGTCACGACTCGCTGGTGACCGTGGAAGAGAACGCCATTATCGGCGGCGCGGGCAGCGGCGTTAACGAGGTACTGATGTCCCGCCGTAAAGTCGTACCGGTGCTCAACCTCGGCCTGCCGGACAGCTTTGTTCCTCAGGGCAGCCAGGAAGAAGCCCGCGCTGAGCTGGGTCTCGACGCCGCCGGTATTGAAGCCCGCATCCGCAGCTGGCTTGCCTGATCCTTTCCCTCTTTCCGCTCCTGCTATGCTTAAGGATAATGTTTTAAGCAACCAGCCGGAGCGGAACCATGAAATACAATCAATTAGGAACGACCGACCTTAACGTTTCCCGTCTTTGCCTGGGCTGTATGACCTTTGGCGAGCCGGACCGGGGCAAACACGCCTGGACCCTGCCGGAAGAGAGCAGCCGCCCGATTATCCAGCGTGCCCTCGAAGGCGGCATCAACTTCTTCGACACCGCCAACAGCTACTCCGACGGCAGCAGCGAAGAGATTGTTGGCCGGGCGCTGCGCGACTTCGCCCGCCGCGACGAGGTGGTAGTGGCCACCAAGGTCTATCACCAGGTCGGCGACCTGGCGGAGGGCCTCTCCCGGGCGCAGATCCTGCGCTCTGTCGACGACAGCCTGCGCCGTCTGGGCATGGAGTACATTGACCTGCTGCAGATCCACCGCTGGGACTACAACACGCCCCTCGAAGAGACGCTGCAGGCGCTGGATGAAGTGGTTAAAGCCGGTAAGGTTCGTTATCTCGGCGCGTCATCTATGCACCCGGAGCAGTTCGCCCAGGCTCTGACGCTGCAGGCGGAAAACGGCCTGGGCCGCTTTGTCACCATGCAGGATCACTACAATCTGATCTATCGCGAAGAAGAAGAGGCCATGCTGCCGCTCTGCTATCGGGAGAAGGTGGCGGTGATCCCCTGGAGCCCGCTGGCCCGTGGTCGCCTGACCCGCCCATGGGGTGAAACCACCGCCCGACTGGTCTCGGATGAGTTTGGTCAGACCCTCTATAACGCCACCGATGCCAACGACGCGCAGATTGCCGAACGCCTGACGGGGGTTGCCGAAGAGACCGGTGCCACACGAGCACAGGTCGCGCTGGCCTGGCTGCTTAGCAAACCGGGCATTGCGGCACCGATAGTGGGTACTTCGCGTGAAGAGCAGCTGGAGGAGCTATTGCAGGCGGTCGATCTGACGCTGACCCAGGTCCAGATCGCCGAGCTGGAGACGCCCTATCAGCGACATCCCCAGGTCGGGTTTAAGTAAACACCAGGCGCCAGCGTTGCTGGCGCGTGATTCACTTCGCCTCTGCAGGCTGTAGCGACGCCTCTCTCTGGCGTTGCTGCTCCAGCTCCAGAGCGCCGCGATGGGAAAGGTAGCAAAACAGAATGCAGCAGAGGATCCCACCCATCAACAGATAGAAGCCACCGTGCCAGCCCATTTTATCAACCATCACGCCAAACAGGCTGGTGCCCAAAGATGCGCCAAAGATATAGCTCATAAACCCGCGCAGGCCGACGGCGGAACCAACAGCAAAGCTGGGCACAATCTCCATGGTCTGTACCGATGCCAGGAATTGCGGCACGTAGATCAGGCAGCCCACCACGGCGGCAAATACGGTGACCATCAGCAGGGATTCACTTTTCCAGTAGCCGATCAGACAGACGAAAATCAGCGCCATACAGATCATCGCTAACGGCATCCGGCGGCCTTTAAACAGCTTGTCCGTTAGCCAGCCTGCCAGCAGCGTTGAGGGAATAGCTGCCCATTCAAAAAACAGAAACGCCACGCTCATCTGCTCTTTTGAAAAATGCTTTTCCGTCAGAAGATAGATCGGCAGCCAACTGATCATGCCGAAACGCACCATATAGACAAAAACATCCACCAGCGAAACGTACCAGGCATTTTTATTGCGCAATACGTAGGTACAAAATATCTGGAAGGCGCTCATGTTTTCCGGGGCGCTAACGGTGGGCTGATGACTCAGCACGACCTTCTCTTCCGGCATCATCTCTTCCAGCGAGGGAAGCCCTTCCTCACGCGGTGAACCTTTGCCGAGCGCCAGCACAATCAGCGCGAAAAGTACCGCTACGCAGGCAGGCACAATGTAGCTGGCGCTTTGCCAGTGCTCGTTGCCCAGAATAGCGAATGCCGCACCGACAATCGGCGCAACCACACCGCCGCCGATATTATGCGAAATATTCCAGAATGCACCGACACGGCCTCGCTCCCGACGCGGGAACCAGTTGGCGATGGTAATAAACGAGGGACCGACGCCCATGCCCTGGAACAGCCCGTTGAGGACCACCAGCGCGACGAAGATCCAGAATGCGTTACTGAAGCCCAGCCCCACGTTAACAATCGCACATAGCACCAGGCCGCAGGCCATAAAGACTTTAGGGCTGGCCTTATCCGCCAGGCTGCTCATGACGCCTTTACTGATCCCATAGGCAATCAGCATGCAGCTACTGAGCAGGCCGATTTGCGTGGCGCTGAGATCCAGCTGCTCTTTTAGCCAGGGCGTCGATAAGGTGAAGTTATTGCGCACAATATAGTACGCCAGATAGCCCATAAATACGCTAAGCAGCGCCTGTATACGGTATCGCCCATAGGTTTCCTGAATTTTATCTTCTGCTACTGCCCTTGCTGATTGCCTTTTTTTTAGTATCGATAGCATGTCATCACCTGTATTCTGCATTGAAAATAAACGTCCGTCTTATTTAGCAGGCAGGATTCAGCAAACGAGAGTAAAACTCAAGTGATGAAAATGTGTCAAAAATGACACAAAAAACTGATTTATAAGGATATTTTTAACACAAAATGAAATCAAATGCTGACTAAACAAAACGCTTTGTGCGGCGGATAGCAAATTTACACTGCGTTGTTTGATAGTCTTTCTCCTTATTTCATGGACGGGTTAATTTTGTCTCAGGATTATTTTATTAATAGAGTGATATTTATGAACCGCCTCACACTCCCGCGCCGCCATATTAGTGGAAAGGTTATTAGCGCCCTCCTTTTAGGGCTGTTAATTCTCAGGCCAACGTCGGCACTCAGTGATGAACTGGTCATGGCAACGACATTTTCGCCCGGTGCGACGGCGTGGATTATCCAGCACTGGCAGAAAGCTCCTGGCGCGGTCAGGATCCGTACGCTCAATCGCACCAGCGCGTCACTGGAACGGCTGCTTGATACGGAGGGGGAAAATGTCGACCTGATTCTGACCTCCTCGCCGATGCTGCTCCAGCATCTTCAGGAACATCAAAAGCTCGCGCCTTTTGAGGGCGCCCCGCAGGACAATCAGCGCCTGGTGCCGGAATCTATTCGTGCAACGTCGGTGGCCGTGGCCATATCAGGCTTTGGTTTACTGATTAACCACTCCGCGCTGGCGGCCAGACAGCTTTCGCCGCCCGATAACTGGGAGGCCCTGGGCCATCCAGGGTATCAGGGCGCGCTGCTGATGAGCAGCCCCTCGCGTTCGGATACCAGCCATCTGATGGTCGAAGCCCTGCTGCAACAAAAAGGCTGGGCGGAAGGATGGGAAACCCTGCTGACCAGCGCGGGCAATCTGGTCACCATTTCGTCCCGCAGCTTTGGCGTCGCCGACAAAGTCAAAAGCGGATCGGGCGTGGCCGGCCCGGTGATTGATAACTATGCCAATCTGCTGCTCAGCGATCCGAATCTCTCCTTTCTCTATTTCCCTCAGTCGGCAGCATCGCCGACCTATATTGCCGTTCTTAAAAACAGCCAGCGAAACAGCGAAGCGCGGCGCTTTATCCGCTACCTGCTAAGCCCGGCGGGACAGCAAGTTCTGGCCGATGCCAATACCGGAAAATACCCGATCGCGCCGCTGGAAGCCGACAATCCCCGTTCGGTGCAGCAAAGGCGTCTGCTCAGTCAGCCGCCGCTCGACTACCGGCTGATCCTTAAACGTCAGCAGCTGGTGCAGCGGATGTTCGATACGGCGATCAGCTTCCGTCTTGCCCAGCTAAAGGATGCCTGGCGGGCGCTGCATAGCGCCGAAGCCCGGCTGAAACACCCGCTGCCCGCTATCCGCACGCTGCTGACCAGCGTCCCCGTCGATGCGGCGAGCAGTGAAGATGAGGCCTGGCTGGCGCAGTTCGATAATAAACGTTTTGCCGAGCAGCAGATGATGGAGTGGCAGTTCTGGTTTCTCAGAAACCAGCGCCTGGCGATTACCCGGCTGGAAGAGTTGAAATGACGCGGGGATCGGGATGGCAGCACAGTATCAGCGGCAGCCTGCGGGGCGCGTTTCTGGTGGGGGCGCTGCTGACGCTCGTTGTCAGCGGTGCCAGCCTGTACTCCCTGCACGAGCAGAGCGCTCAGACACGCTACTCGCTGGATGATTACTTTCCCCGTATTCATTCTGCGTTTCTGATCGAGGGAAACCTGAACCTGGTGGTCGATCAGCTTAATGAATTCCTGCTGGCGCCGAATACCACCGTCCGCCTGCAGCTACGCAAACAGATCGTTCAGCATCTGGATAAAATTGAGCAGCTCAGTCAGGGGCTACAGCGGGCAGAACGGCAGCAGCTCACGGAGATCTTACAGGAGAGCCACACGCTGCTGTCCGGGCTGGATCGGGTGCTCTATAACCTGTTTCTGGTGCGGGAAAAGGTGGCGGAGCTGTCGGCGCGGGTTAACTGGCTCCATGAGGACTTCACCAGCGAGATGAACTCGCTGGTACAGGATTTTACCTGGCAGCAGGGCACGCTGCTGGATCAGATAGAAGCGCAAAAAGGGGATGCCGCGCAGTACCTGAAGCGCTCCCGTGAAGTCCAGGACGAACAGCAGCAGGTCTACACCCTGGCGAGAATAGAAAACCAGATTGTCGATGATCTGCGCGACCGTCTTAATGCGCTGCAGTCCGATAATGACGACGACATTCAGGTCGAGACGCACATTCGTTATCTTCAGAATCTGAAGCAGACGGCAGATGAAAACATCCGCACGCTGAACAACTGGCCCAGCACCATCACGCTACGACAGACGATCGATGAGCTGCTGGATATAGGGATGGTAAAAAACAGAATGCCGGATACCCTGCGCGACTATGTAGCGGCCAGGCGGGCGCTGGTAGAGGCCAGCCGCGCCAGAGAGATAACGCTGGGCCGCTTTCGTACGCTGCTTGAGGCTCAGCTGGGAAGTAGCCACCGGCAGATGCAGATGCTGAACCAGCGGATGGAACAGACGGTCCGCATCAGCAGTGGATTAATTCTGGTCGCGACGCTGCTGGCGCTGCTGCTGGCGTGGGGACTGAACCACTATTTTATCCGCTCGCGGCTGGTGAAGCGTTTTACGGTATTAAACCAGGCCGTCGTGCAAATTGGTCTCGGCAGGACCGACGCCACCATTCCGGTTTACGGACCGGATGAACTGGGGAGGATCGCCCGTTTGCTGCGTCGCACGCTGGGCCAGCTTAATGCGCAAAAGCGGCAGCTGGAGCAGGAGATCGCCGAGCGCAAACAGATAGAATCCGATCTGCGGGCAACCCAGGATGAACTTATCCAGACAGCAAAACTGGCCGTCGTGGGACAGACAATGACGACGCTGGCGCACGAGATAAACCAGCCCCTTAATGCGCTATCAATGTACCTTTTCACCGCGGGGCGCGCCGTTGACCATGGGCAATCCGATCTGGCAAGAACAACCCTGGGCAAAGCGGAGCGTCTGATTAATCGCATTGATGCCATTATCCGCTCGCTGCGTCAGTTCACCCGCCGGGCGGAGCTGGATACACCGCTCTATCCGGTTGATATCCGGCAAACGCTCACCGCCGCATGGGAATTACTGGCGATGCGCCACAGGTCGCAGCCGGGCATGCTCTCACTGCCCGCCGACGCGGTGTGGGTCAGGGGCGATGAGGTGCGCATTCAGCAGGTGCTGGTCAACGTTCTGAAAAATGCCCTCGACGCCTGCCCGACCCGGGCTCAAATTACGGTGAGCTGGCAAACGGAAGGCCGTAAGCTGCGCGTTTTTATCACGGATAATGGCCCCGGCTGGCCGGTGGCATTACTCCCCTCTTTACTGAAACCCTTCACCACCAGCAAGGCCGTCGGCCTCGGGATTGGCCTGTCGATCTGCGTATCGTTAATGACGCAGATGGAGGGCGAGCTGTTTCTCGCCTCAACGCCAGCGCGCAATGCCTGCGTGGTACTGCAATTCACGTTATCGGATGTAAAAGATGCGACCTCATGACTGTTCGATTCTGCTCATTGATGATGATGCCGATGTACTGGACGCTTATACCCAACTGCTGGAACAGGGGGGCTACCGCGTCTGCGCCTGTGATAATCCCTTTACGGCGCAGGCCTGGCTTCAGCCAGACTGGCCGGGTATTGTCCTGAGCGATGTCTGCATGCCCGGCTGTTCCGGCATTGACCTGATGACCCTGTTTCATCAACAGGATAAACAGCTGCCCGTCCTGCTGATCACCGGCCACGGCGATGTGCCTATGGCCGTCGACGCGGTTAAGAAAGGGGCCTGGGATTTTCTGCAAAAGCCGGTCGATCCGGCTCAGCTGCTCTCGCGAATTGCAGAGGCCTTACGTCAACGTGCGTCGGTTATCGCCCGCCGCCAGCGCTGTCAGGAGACATTGCTGGCCGAACTGATTGGCGAGAGCGAATGGCTGCATCACTACCGTCAGCGTCTGCAGCAGCTGGCGGAAACCGATATCGCCGTCTGGTTTTATGGCGAGCCGGGCACCGGACGCATGACCGGCGCGCGCTATCTGCATCAGCTGGGGCGCAGCGCGCAGGGACCGCTTATTCGCTGTGAGCTGACCGGCAATAGCGCCCCCTTGCTCAACGACTATATCGCTCAGGCGCAGGGCGGCACGCTCGTGCTAAGTCATATTGCGTGTCTGACGCGCGATCAGCAGCATCATCTGGTTCATTTGCAGAGCCTGGAGCAACGCCCTTTCCGACTGATTGCCATCGGAGACACGCCGCTGGTGGAGCTGGCGGCAACCCAGCAGATCGCGGCGGAGCTCTACGCCTGTTTTACGCTAACCCAGATAGCCTGCCAGCCTCTGGCGAAGCGGCCGGACGACTTTGCCCCGCTGTTCCGGCACTATCTGAAAAAAGCCTGCCTGCGCCTGAATCACCCGGTTCCGGACGTGGATAACAACCTGCTAAAAAGATTGATGCATCGCACCTGGCCCAGCAATGTCCGGGAGCTGGCGAATGCGGCTGAACTGCTGGCCGTCGGCGTTTTACCGTTGGCGGAAACGCCCCATCCACAGCGACATCAGGCAGAGCCCGCGCCGCTGGATCGGCGGGTCGAAGAGTACGAGCGGCAGATCATCACCGACGCGCTAAATATCCATCAGGGACGCATTAACGACGTCGCGGAGCATCTGCATATCCCGCGTAAGAAGCTTTATCTGAGAATGAAAAAGTATGGTCTGAGCAAGGAGCACTATAAGTTCTGAACGGCGGTCAGCAGAGCCAACCGCCTTATGGTTACGCGAAGTGATCGTACCCCTTCACCTCAAACTCAACCGGCTTGCCCGACCGCATCAGCTGCAGGCCGTCAATCTCGCCGCTGATTTGACCGACGCAGGTACAGGGCACGCCCAGTTGGCTCATGGCCATATCCAGCGCGCCGCGATTGAGTTCCGGTACGGTAAAGCACAGCTCGTAATCTTCACCACCGGCAATGGCCCAGCGCAGGGCCTGGTCGATATCCACGTGGCGACGCAGCGCATCCGACAGCGGCATCGCGTCGAGATCGATACGGGCGCCGCACTGACTGGCCTTGAGAATATGCCCCAGGTCGGAGATCAGACCGTCGGAGAGGTCAATCGCCGCGCTGGCCCGGTCGCGCATCGCCTGGCCCTGCAGAATGCGCGGCGTCGGGCGCAGATGGCGACGAACCAGATAAGCGGCATCATCGCTGTCGGCGACGGACAGACGCTTCTGCAAAATAGCCAGCCCGGCGGCGCTGTCACCCGGCGTACCGGTCACATAAATCCAGTCGCCCGGTTTCGCCCCGGAACGCTTAATGGCGCGTCCGAGCGGCACATAGCCGTGAATACCCAGCGTCATCGACAGCGGACCACGGGTGGTGTCGCCGCCAATCAGCTGCATATCGTAGTAATTGAGTTGTTCAAACAGGCTGTCGCTAAATGCCGCCAGCCAGGCTTCATCGACTGAGGGTAAGGTCAGCGCCAGCGTCAGCCATGCCGGATCCGCGCCCATTGCCGCAAGGTCGCTGATATTGACCGCCAGCGCTTTATACGCCAGATCGGCCGGATCGATATCCTCGAGAAAATGGTTACCGCAGACCAGCGTGTCGGTGCTGATCGCCAGAGTCTGTTTTTCAGGAATATTCAGGAGTGCGCAGTCGTCACCGATACCGGTTTCAACATCAAGACGGGAGCTTCTTACGCGATCAAAATAACGGGCAATCAGGGAGAACTCGCCGCATGCCATACGTTATGCCTCAGCTAAGAAAAAGAAAAGCCGGAACGGGGCCGCCAGTGGCAGCCTCCGACTCCGGCTTGCGGGTCATTTTTTGTGGGGACGGATAGACGGTGCAGCTTTATCCAGCACGCCGTTAACGAACTTGTGGCTGTCTTCGGCACCGAAGGTTTTCGCCAGCTCGATAGCCTCGTTGATGGCCACTTTGTACGGCACATCGTCACGCTTTGACAGCTCAAACAGCGCGATGCGCAGCACCGCTTTCTCTACCTGGCCCAGCTCTTCGAGCAGGCGGGACAGGTACGGCTTCATCAGGCCGTCGAGATATGCGCTGTTGGTCGCCACCCCGGAGAGCAGTTCACGGAAATACAGAACGTCCACATCTTTAACGTCCTGTTCCGCCAGGAACTGGTATTCAACATCAGTGATGTCGTTCTGGGACAACTGCCAGGAGTAAAGCGCCTGGACGGCACACTCACGGGCACGACGACGAGCAGCAGGTTTCACGGAATTCCCCTTACAAAAAAATCAGCCTTTGATGGCCTTCAATACATTAATCATTTCCAGCGCGGTCAGTGCAGCTTCTGCACCTTTGTTACCGGCTTTAGTACCAGCGCGTTCGATGGCCTGTTCAATACTTTCAGTGGTCAGCACGCCGAAGGCGACAGGAATTCCAGATTCCTGCGCAACGTGCGCCAGACCGTTGCTTGCACCGCCCGCAACATATTCAAAGTGGGCGGTACCGCCGCGGATCACCGTACCCAGCGCAATCACCGCGTCATATTTGCCGGTTTTCGCCAGCGCATCCGCTGCCAACGGCAGTTCGTAAGCGCCTGGAACCCAGACAACGGTAATGTTTTCATCTTTTACCTGGCCGATGCGTTTCAGGGCGTCTACCGCACCGTCAAGCAGGCTGTCGTTGATGAAGTTGTTGAAACGCGCAATGGTGATGGCGACGCGAGCGTCCGGGGTAGCAACGGTAGCTTCAATAATGTTCATACTCTTCCTTTCGAGTTCTTCAGAACCCCGCAGGGGGGCGGATTTTATCATAATATTTCGCGTACTGCTTCCTATATTAGGAAGCGTATTACGCGTTGATTAAATGCAGGCAAATATCGGGGCCTGTCTGGCGTATCTCTTTGAATTTAAAGCGCGGAGCCTCTGCGAGGGTTTCAAGCCCCGGCAGCACGCACAGCCCGCGAGCGTCGCTGCCCAGCAGCACCGGCGCCATATAAATCACCAGCTCGTCGACCAGGCCTGACTGCAGCAGCGCACCGGCCATCTGCGCGCCGGCTTCAACCCAGACGCTGTTAATCTGCCGCTTGCCCAGCTGCATCATCAGTACCACCAGGTCCGCATGGCCGTTATGTTCCGGTACCAGCAGCTGCTGGGTATTTTCCGGCCAGTCGCGATCGTCATGACGGGTACGGGCAAACCAGGTTTCGCCGGGCTGCTGCACCAGACGATGCTGCGGCGTGACCCGATTCTGGCTGTCGACAACAATTCTGACCGGCTGACGCAGCGCATCCTGAGGATACAGCTCGCGGGTCTCTTCATTCAGCTCGTCCCAGCGCACGGTCAGCTGCGGATCGTCCGCCAGGACGGTGGCGCTACTGGTCAGAATAGCGTGACTTTGCGCCCTGAGGCGCTGGACATCACGTCGCGCCTGCGGGGAGGTGATCCACTGGCTTTCGCCGCTGGCCATCGCCGTACGGCCGTCCAGGGAAGCCCCCATTTTCAGCTGTACGTAGGGGAAACCGGTCCGCATGCGCTTGAGAAAGCCTTTATTCAGCGCTTCGGCGTCGTTCATCATCACCCCGTGGCTGACGTCGATACCCGCCTGCTGTAAGCGATACAGGCCGCGCCCCGCCACCTGCGGGTTCGGGTCCTGCATTGCCGCAACCACGCGGGAAACACCGGCGGCGATCAGCGCATCGCAGCACGGCGGCGTACGCCCGTGATGACTGCAGGGCTCAAGAGTCACGTAGGCGGTCGCGCCGCGCGCCTTTTCACCGGCCATGCGCAGAGCATGGACTTCGGCATGGGGTTCACCGGCGCGATAGTGGAAGCCTTCTCCCACGATCTCACCGTCTTTGACAATCACGCAGCCGACGTTAGGGTTCGGATGAGTGGTAAAGCGTCCGCGCTGCGCCAGTTTCAGGGCGCGCGCCATATACTGCTCGTCGTGCATGACGTTAATCCTGTAGGCGGGCGATCTCTTCGCCGAACTCGCGAATATCTTCGAAGCTGCGGTAAACCGAGGCAAAACGCACGTAGGCGACTTTATCCAGTTTTTTCAGTTGATCCATCACCAGACTGCCAATCAGTTTGCTCGGCACTTCACGCTCGCCGGTACCGCGCAGTTGGGACTTAATGTGGTTCAGAGACATTTCGACGTCGTCTGAGCTGACCGGGCGCTTTTCCAGCGCCTTCAGCATACCGCGACGCAGCTTATCTTCATTAAAGGGTTCGCGCACATCATCGCTTTTTACTACCCGCGGCATCACCAGCTCCGCCACCTCAAAGGTCGTGAAACGTTCGTTACACACCAGACACTGCCGACGGCGGCGCACGGAGGAACCCTCGCCCACCAGACGGGAGTCGATCACTTTGGTATCTACGGCGAAACAGAAGGGGCAATGCATAGCGCGTCCTGACGAATAATTTCACAGAAGGATAGTTTACCGCGAAGTGGCGGGACAACAAAGGAAGAGCGCTTTTTGTGATAAAAGGAAGAGATTTATACCCAAAATAATTCGAGTTGCAGGAAGGCGGCAACGCAGCGAATCCCCGGGAGCTTACATCAGTAAGTGACTGGGGTGAGCGAGGAAGCCAACGCACATGCAACTTGAAGTATGACGGGTATATTTTGAGATAAAGAGTGATGGCAAGTGCAGCGCGGCAGGCTACCATTGGGGAAACGGTCAAGGGTAAGGAAAACAACATGATGACAAGCGGTTATATTAAAACGCTGGTGCTGGGCAGCCTGCTAACCCTGAGCGCCTGTGCCCAGCAGGGCGGCGTTAGCCAGATGAATCAGAGCGTTAATACGCTGAACAAAGAGATGGATCAGCTTAACCAGCAGACGGTGAAGATCACCCAGCAAAACGCCCTGAACAAAAAATCCGGCAGCGGGGTCTATCTGCTGCCTGGCGCTCGTACGCCAGCCCGGCTTAACAGCCAGATCGGGATGCTGCGTATGTCTCTTCTGAATATCGCGCCCAATGCGGACGGTACGCGTCTGACCCTGCGCATCCAGGGTGAATCCAACACGCCACTGCCTGCCTTTAGCGGCACGGTGGAGTGGGGTCAGATTCAGGGCACGACCCAGAACTATCAGGAAGTGAACGTCCGCAATCAGCTGATCAACGCCCCGGCAAGCCAACTGGCCCCGAGCGATGTGGATATCCCCCTCCAGCTGGATGGCGTCACGCCTGACCAGCTTGGATTCGTGCGCATTCACGATATCCAGCCTCCGGTACAGTAATCCCCTCCGGGCAGGTTATCCCTGCCCGTTTTCTGTTCGTTAATTCCCCGATTTTTCGGTGGCTATTGGCACCTTTGACAAAAGCCAGTACAATCCCGGCCGTTTAAAGCGCGCAAACGTGAACGCAATCGATTACGTAGAACGCAATAATGTGAAACACTACGTATTTTTGTGAGCACGGATTTATATAATAGGCCGCACAAAACGCTATAACTACGACGCTCAGGCGTGTCTTTCTTCAAACAGTGGCATTACTATGAAAAAAACAATTCTTGCAGCTGGCGCTGCGCTGGCACTCTCCATGACTTTCACCGCTAACGCGGCGGAAGAAACGTCAAAACCGGAATACGTTTCCGACTGGTGGCACCAGAGCGTCAACGTGGTGGGAAGCTATCACACCCGCTTCGGACCAACGCTGCGTAACGATACCTACCTGGAATATGAAGCGTTCGCGAAAAAAGACTGGTTTGATTTCTACGGCTACGTTGATGCCCCGCGTTCCGTCGGCGGTGACAGCAAGTCCCGTGGTATCTGGAACCACGGTTCCCCACTGTTTATGGAGATCGAACCGCGCTTCTCCATCGATAAGCTGACCAATACCGACCTGAGCTTCGGTCCGTTCAAAGAGTGGTACTTCGCGAACAACTATATCTACGATATGGGTCGTAACGCAGATAACCGTCAGAGCACCTGGTATATGGGTCTGGGCACCGATATCGATACCGGCCTGCCGATGAGCCTCTCCCTGAACATCTATGCTAAATACCAGTGGCAGAACTACAACGCCAATAACGAGAATGAGTGGGATGGCTACCGCTTTAAGATCAAATACTTTGTTCCGCTGACTCCGCTCTGGGGCGGCCAGCTGAACTATATCGGCTTCACCAACTTCGACTGGGGCTCCGATCTGGGTGACGAGCAGTACCGCACCAGCAACTCCATCGCTTCCAGCCACGTACTGGCGCTGAACTACGATCACTGGCACTACTCCGTGGTTGCGCGTTACTTCCATAACGGCGGCCAGTGGAAAGATGGCGACCAGCCTTTCTTCCAGACTGAACGTGTTAAATCCAACGGCTTCGGCTGGTACCTGGTGGCCGGTTACAACTTCTAATCCGCCAGCAGTTAACACTACGGGTCGCCACGGCGGCCCGTTTTTTATTGTCTGACCATCGGCTTAATTTTGCGGAAAAAGTCATTTAACGAGCAGTCAGCCCGTTCGCTAAACCGGCGTGCGACAGGCGTTATCGCCAGGCAGCGGTCGAGACGAAAGCAGCGATAATCCTTCCGCAGCTCGCACCAGGCCACCAGCAGCCAGTGTTCTCCCCAGAAAAAAAGCCCCAGCGGCTGCACGTCCCGCCGTGAAAGCTGCCCGCTCTCATCGCGGTAATGCAGCGCCAGTACCTGTTGCCCCGAAACCGCCTGGTGCATCAGATCAAAGTCGCTTTTCGAGTGCTGCTGCGCGCCAAAGGCAGGCGCATAGACGCGGGTCTGTTCCGCTTTGCGACGGCTTTCCGCCGGGAGTATCGCCAGCACTTTCTCCTGTGCGGATTCCAGCGACTTAGAGAGAGACTCGCCTCCCCAGGTTTTTAGCAGGCGGATCGCCACCATCAGCGCTTCCGATTCCTGGGTTGTCAGCATTAGCGGCGGCAGATCGAAACCCGCCATCAGGCGGTAACCGCTGCCCGCCTCCCCTTCCACCGGCACACCGGAGAGCGACAGGTCGCGGATATCGCGGTAAATGGTGCGTTCCGACACGCTCAACCGCTCTGCCAGCAGCGCGGCCGTGGTCAGGCGTCTGCCGCGCAGGATCTGCACAATCTGAAAAAGCCGGTCGGCGCGTCGGGACATTATGACTCCATGAGTATCGAATTATGCCGGTTGATGCAGGCCAATTCGGTTGCCTTCACTGTCGGTAAAGAGCGCAATCGTACCAATATCGTTGGGTAAAATCTGCGGGCCAAAGGCACATTCACCGCCGTTCTCCGTCACTCGCTTGAGCGTGGCGGCGATATCATCCGTATGCAGATAAAGTAGAGCGCCCTCTGCGGACGGCTTCATTTGCGAACATTTAACCAGCGCTCCGCCCGGCTGAGCCGGATCGTGCGGGAAGATGGCCATAGCAAACTCGGACAGGGTTTCCCGGCGCAGCGATACCGCCATGACCGCCTCATAAAACCCAACGGCGCGTTCCAGATCCTCGACGATAATTTCAAACCAGTTGATTACGTTTTTCATCATAGCTCCTGTGCTATCAATTAAGTTCAGGAACACTCTAAAACCCCCCTCCTGACAGCATACTGTCAGGAGTCCTCTTCTTATTGCACAAATAAACATCGCGCCCGGCGCGACGATCTTTTTGACTGGCGAAAATAAAGACAAAAAAGATCCTTGAGATCGTGATCTTTTAAATTACTTGCGATATTCTTGATGCAGATCAAATTTAGATGAAAATCTGCATTGGAAGGGCGCAAAAGAATTAAAAATCTGTTATTTATCAAAAGAAAAGAATATACATCGACTTATAGCAAACTATCTCGTTTTCTGGCCACAGTACAATAGATTCAAGCGATCATTCGGATCAAACTAATAGATTAAAACTATTACTTAAAGTAATATTGATCGATGAAAACAATTTTTAAATGATCGTCAATAATCATAAGATCGGTCCCCCCTGTCATCTTCCAACGATGAGTAAACTAAGAGTCGATAATGAATACTGTCATTATATCAGGCGAAGAGTTTTCGGTTTCTACAGCCTTCAAGCCTGTTTATTCACTGAGCTCGCAAAAGATATATAAATATGAGTCGCTGGGCAGATTAGAAAATATTGCTGGTGACGGTGTGGCCGCAACGGACATTGCAGAAAGCGCCGCCAACAGAGCAGTAATACGTCAGGTTACGGAAATTATATTTAATTTAACCTGCAGTTTGCTGATCCGTAAGAACGAGCTGCGCGCCTCTTTCCATTTTCCAAAATCGCTGCTTGGCGATGAAGCGTTTTTGGCAAAAATGCACGCCCGCTGCGAGATCCTCGGTATCGCGCCGGAGCAGATTGAGATTGAGCTTAGCGAGGAGATCGCTGCCGCGCAGCTGATTGAGAACCTTAACTTCCTGCTGCTGGCCAGGCGCTACGGGTTTAAAATCGCGCTGGACGCTATCAGCATCGGCGAACGCCCTGCGGAAGTCCTTTCGTCCTTCGGTTTCGATAGCATTAAGATCGATAAAACGCGAATTTGCGAAGAGGAAAAATGCCATTCGCTTATTGAAAGCTGTCGTCACTCTGGCGCCGAGATAATATATGAAGGGCGTAATAAAGAATTCAATATAGCGAAACTGAAAGAATATAACAGCATCGGTTTCCAGGGCTATGTATATTCCCGCCCATTGTCGATGAGCCAGGTGCGTTTGCTCGAAGGCGTTTGATTTATTATTCCCCGGCCATAAAAAAACCGCAGCCCGAAAGCTGCGGTTTTTTATTACCCCGAAACGGGATTACGGCAGAATTGACGGTTGATCCGCCCCTTCTTTCTCGACTTTCTGCTGGATCAGATGCTCGCGCTTCATACCCAGTTTCAGTGCCAGTGCGGATGCCACGTAGATAGAGGACGCGGTACCGATGGAGACACCGATCAGCATGGTCAGGGAGAAGCCCTGCAGCATTGCACCACCGAACAGATACAGCATCAGGATAACCACTAAGGTGGTCCCGGATGTGATCAAGGTTCGGTGCAGCGTCTGGGTCAGCGACACGTTAAATATCTCGTAAGGCGTACCGCGACGGATCTTGCGGAAGTTCTCACGAATACGGTCCGATACCACGATGCTGTCGTTCAGCGAGTAGCCGATAACCGACATCAGCGACGCCACGATGGTCAGGTCAATCTCGATACTAAAGAGAGAGAGCACGCCCATGGTGATGATCACGTCGTGCGCAAGGGCGATAACCACCCCCGCCGCCAGACGCCATTCAAAGCGAATACCGACGTAGATAAGAATCGAGATCAGCGCCACGATCAGCGCCATTGCCCCGGTCTGCGCCAGATCGGCACCCACGCTTGGCCCAACAAATTCGATACGTTTGACCGCCGCATTCTGGTTGGTCGCTTCGTTGATCACGCTAACGACTTTGCTGCCCAGCACCTGACCGCCGGTTTCACCCTCAGCAGGCGGCATGCGCACCATGATGTCGCGGCTGCTGCCAAAGTTCTGCAGCAGCGGATCGGCGAAGCCGGCTTTCTCCAGCGCAGCACGCATCACTTCCACATCCGCTGGTTTTTCCAGGGAAATTTCAATGACCGTACCGCCGGTGAAATCGAGACCCCAGTTAAAACCGCGCACGCCGATAATAATAATCGACACGATCAGCAGAAAACCGGAAATGCCGAAGGCCCAGTAGTCCCAGCGCATAAAGTCCCAGACTTTACGGCCGTGGTTCAATTGTTCAACAGTATATTCCTGTGCCACAACGCACTCCTCAGATAGACAGCTTTTTGATGCGTTTGCCGCCGTACAGCAGGTTCACGATGGCACGGGTACCGACAATTGCGGTAAACATGGACGTCGCCACACCAATACCGGTAGTGATCGCAAAGCCTTTAATTGCACCGGTACCGACCGCATACAGAATGATGACTTTAATCAGCGTGGTGATGTTCGCATCAAAGATGGAACTGAACGCGCCTTTGTACCCTTCATCAATCGCCTGCTGTACGGAACGACCGTTGCTCAGCTCTTCTTTAATACGTTCGTTAATCAGTACGTTGGCGTCGACCGCCACCGCAAGGGTTAACACGATCCCCGCGATACCCGGCATGGTCAACGTCGCACCAGGCAGCAGCGACATAATGCCGACAATCAGCACCAGGTTCGCCAGCAGCGCAGTGGTCGCAATCAGACCAAACTTCTTATAGAAGATCAGCATAAACAGGATCGACACCGCCAGACCGGCCAGACAGGCTTCCAGACCCTGCTGGATATTCTGCATACCCAGGGTCGGACCGATGGTGCGTTCTTCAACAATCTGAATCGGCGCAATCAGCGCACCGGCGCGCAGCAGCAGAGAGAGCTGGCGTGCTTCGTTCGGGTTGTTGATACCAGTGATGCGGAAACTGCTGCCGAGACGGGACTGGATATTGGCGACGTTAATCACCTCTTCCTGTTTCACCAGAATCGAACGGCCGTTGGCATCTTTCCTGCCGCTGTCTTTGTACTCCACAAACAGGGTCGCCATCGGCTTGCCGATGCTGTCCTTGGTGAAGTTAGACATGATGTTACCACCCGCGCTATCGAGCGAGATGTTAACCTGCGGCTGGTTGTATTCATCCTGGCTGGAAGTGGAGTCGGTGATATGGTCACCGGTCAGGATCACGCGCTTGTACAGCACAACCGGCTGTCCATCACGCATCTGCTTCACTTCCGAGTCGCCCGGTACGCGACCAGAGGCGGCGGCAGACGGATCGACGTTTGCATTGACCAGACGGAATTCGAGGGTCGCGGTCGCGCCAAGGATCTCTTTAGCACGTGCGGTATCCTGAATACCCGGCAGCTCAACCACGATGCGGTCGGCGCCCTGACGCTGTACCAGCGGTTCGGCAACGCCGAGCTGGTTAACGCGGTTACGCAGGATATTAATGTTCTGCTGAACGGCATACTCACGGGCTTCGCTCAGACGCGCGTCGGTCATCACCGCGACCAGGCCATTACTGCCCTGATTTCGGATAACCATATCGCGGTGGCGAGCGGTGAGGAAAGTATTCGCTTTATCGCGGGCAGCGCCGTCGCGGAAAGTGATAGCCACGCCGTAGTTATCGGCTTTACGCACGTTGGTGTAAGGAATGCTCTGCTCACGCAGGCCGCTACGCAGGTTGTCGATGCTTTGCTCTTGCAGCTTGCCCAGCGCCGTTTCCATATCCACTTCCATCAGGAAGTGCACGCCGCCACGCAGGTCAAGGCCTAGTTTCATCGGCTCGGCGTAAATCGTCGACAGCCAGCGCGGAGTTGCCGGAGCAAGGTTAAGCGCCACCACATATTGCTCACCCATTTCGCTCATCAGCGCTTCACGGGCGCGCAGCTGGGTATCGGTGGAGTCGAAGCGCGCAAGAATTGCACCCTCTTCCAGCGCCACAGACTTCGCGGTAATTTTTTCTTCTTGTAACGTTTTCTGGACCTGGATCAGCGTTTGCTCACTGGCGGCGACACCGCGCGCACCAGTGATCTGAACAGCCGGATCCTCACCATACAGGTTGGGAAGTGCGTAAAGCAGGCCGACGACAATCACGACGACCAGCATAATGTACTTCCACAAAGGATAACGGTTTAACACGGCAGTTCCCTTTGGGAAAACAAAAGATTACAGCGCCTTCATCGTGCCTTTCGGCAGAACGGCAGCTACGAAGTCACGTTTGATAACCACTTCATTGGTGTCGTTCAGTGCGATCACAACGTAGCCGCTTTCTGCTACTTTGGTTACGCGACCCACCAGGCCACCGTTGGTCAGCACTTCGTCACCTTTGGCGATGGAGTCCATCAGCTTTTTGTGCTCTTTGGTGCGTTTCTGCTGTGGGCGCAGGATCATGAAGTAGAAAATCAGACCGAATACCGCCAGCATCAGGATCAGAGACATCGGGCTGCCCTGCGCCGAAGCACCAGTTGCCGCTACCGCATCAGAAATAAAAAAGCTCATTCAAATTCCCTCATTATTAAATTAATCAACGTTCAAAGGTGGAACCGGTCGACCCTGGCGTTGGTAAAAATCAGTCACGAAGCCCTCTAATTTACCTTCTTCGATAGCCTTCCGTAAACCAGCCATTAAGCGCTGATAGTAGCGAAGGTTATGAATCGTGTTGAGACGCGCGCCCAATATTTCATTACAACGGTCAAGATGATGCAAATAGGCCCGTGAATAGTGGCGACAGGTGTAGCAATCGCACTCGGCATCCAGGGATTCGGTATCGCTTTTGTACTTCGCGTTACGGATTTTTACTACGCCGTCGGTCACAAACAGATGACCGTTGCGGGCGTTGCGCGTCGGCATCACGCAGTCGAACATATCAATGCCGCGACGCACGCCTTCAACCAGATCTTCCGGCTTACCCACGCCCATCAGGTATCGTGGTTTGTCGGCCGGGATCTGCGGGCAGACGTGCTCCAGAATACGGTGCATATCTTCCTTCGGCTCACCGACAGCCAAACCGCCGACAGCGTAGCCATCAAAGCCTATCTCTACCAGACCTTTGACCGAGATATCACGTAAATCTTCGTAAACACTGCCCTGAATGATGCCAAAGAGCGCGTTTTTGTTGCCGAGGCCGTCAAAACGGTCGCGGCTGCGCTGCGCCCAGCGCAGGGACATTTCCATCGAGCGTTTAGCGTAATCCCAGTCCGCCGGATACGGCGTACATTCGTCGAAGATCATCACGATGTCGGAACCGAGATCGTATTGAATCTCCATCGATTTTTCCGGATCGAGGAAAATCGGATCGCCGTTGATCGGGTTGCGGAAGTGCACGCCCTTTTCGGTGATCTTGCGGATATCACCGAGGCTAAAGACCTGGAAGCCGCCGGAATCGGTCAGGATCGGACCTTTCCACTGCATGAAATCGTGCAGATCGCCGTGCAGCTTCATGATCTCCTGACCCGGGCGCAGCCACAGGTGGAAGGTGTTACCGAGAATGATTTGCGCGCCGGTGGCCTCAACCTCTTCCGGGGTCATCCCTTTGACGGTGCCGTAGGTGCCAACGGGCATAAACGCAGGCGTTTCAACCACGCCGCGATCAAACACCAGGCGACCGCGGCGAGCGCGGCCGTCGGTGGTATCGAGTTCAAATTTCATGCTTTCTCCGACGCCAGAAAAACAGTCTGACGAATAAAACCTGCGCCCGGGACTTATTCCCCGACGCGTTCAGTAATGGCTGACGGATTGTACGTGATAAACATCGCGTCGCCGTAGCTAAAGAAACGATATTTTTCGTCTACCGCCGATTTATAGGCATTCATGGTGTGCTGATAGCCGGCAAAGGCCGACACCAGCATAATCAGCGTCGATTCCGGCAGGTGGAAGTTGGTCACCAGGGCATCGATCACCTGGTACTGATAGCCGGGGAAGATAAAGATCTGGGTATCGCCAAAGAACGGCGCAATCAGCCCCTCTTTGGTCGCCTGAGCGGCGCTCTCCAGGGAACGCACCGAGGTGGTCCCGACGGCAATCACCCGGTTACCGCGCGCTTTGGCGGCCAGCACGGCGTCGACGACCTCCTGCGGCACTTCCGCATACTCGGAGTGCATAATATGGTCTTCGATGCTGTCGACGCGCACCGGCTGGAAGGTACCGGCCCCGACGTGCAGGGTCACAAAGGCCAGCTCAACGCCTTTTTCGCGCAGGCGAGCCAGCAGGGGCTCATCAAAGTGCAGCCCGGCGGTCGGGGCGGCAACCGCGCCGGGTTTCTGGCTATAAACGGTCTGATACAGCTCGCGGTCCGACTCTTCGTCAGGACGGTCGATATAGGGCGGCAGCGGCATATGGCCGATGGCGTTCAGAATATCCAGCACCGGACGTTCGTCGTTAAACTCGACTTCGAAGAGGGCATCGTGACGGGCCACCATGGTGGCATTGATGCTTTCGTCATCGCCCAGCAGCAGCTCGGCACCCGGCTTTGGCGCTTTCGAGGCGCGGATATGCGCCAGAATGCGCTTATCATCGAGCATCCGCTCAACCAGCACTTCAATCTTGCCGCCGCTGGCTTTACGGCCAAACAGACGTGCCGGGATCACCCGGGTATTATTAAAGACCAGCAGATCGCCGGGGTTGAGCTTATCGAGCAAATCGGTGAAAGTACCATGCGTCAGCGCACCTGTTGGCCCATCCAGCGACAGTAAGCGGCAGCCGCTACGTTCCGGCTGTGGATAGTGGGCAATCAGGGATTCAGGTAACTCAAACGAAAAATCTGCAACGCGCATGACACTAACTCAGGACAAAATAAGAGGCGGGTAGTCTAGTGCTGACGCCCCTTCGCTGCAACCGTTAGCCGCCTCCGGACAGGTAATAACCGATGAATTTTCTTGCTCACCTGCACCTGGCGCACCTCGCCAACAGCTCCCTTTCCGGCAACCTGCTGGCCGATTTTGTGCGCGGTAACCCGGAAGCCGACTATCCGGCGGACGTGGTTGCGGGGATTTTTATGCACCGGCGCATCGACGTACTGACCGATAACCTCCCGGAGGTGACGGAGGCCAAAACCTGGTTCCGTCCGCAAACCCGCCGCGTTGCGCCCATTGCGCTGGACGTGATGTGGGACCACTTCCTTTCCCGCCACTGGGCACAGCTATCGCCCGATCTGCCGCTGGAAGATTTCGTCCGCTATGCTCACCAGCAGGTCAGCACGATCCTGCCTGACTCGCCGCCGCGCTTTGTTAACCTCAATGAATATCTGTGGTCGGAGCGCTGGCTGGTGCGCTACGGCGAGATGGACTTTATTCAGCGCGTGCTGAACGGGATGGCCAGCCGCCGCCCGCGTCTGGAAGCGCTGCGCGATAGCTGGCAGGATCTGGACACCCACTATGATGCCCTGAGCGAGCGTTTCTGGCAGCTCTATCCACGCATGATGGCGCAGGCAAAAAATCAGCAGCTGTAGAACGGTTATACCTATGAATCCTGATAGGCCCAGCCTATATTATCGATTGTCAGGGTCGCGTTGTATTCACCAATCCGGCTCCCTATACTGACCCGCGTTGCGTTCTAAATATCCCTACTGTTAACAGGAGAACACCATGGTTCTGGTCACTCGTCCGGCTCCGGACTTCACAGCTGCTGCCGTTCTGGGCAACGGTGAAATCGTTGAAAACTTCAACTTCAAACAGCACACCAGCGGTAAAGCCACCGTTCTGTTCTTCTGGCCGATGGACTTCACCTTCGTTTGCCCGTCTGAGCTGATTGCCTTCGACAAGCGTTACGAAGAGTTCCAGAAGCGCGGCGTGGAAGTGGTTGGCGTCTCCTTTGACTCCGAGTTCGTACACAACGCATGGCGTAACACCCCGGTCGACAAAGGCGGTATCGGCCAGGTTAAATATGCAATGGTTGCTGATATCAAACGTGAAGTTCAGCAGGCATACGGCATCGAGCATCCGGACGCAGGCGTTGCGCTGCGCGGCTCTTTCCTGATCGACGCTAACGGCATCGTTCGTCACCAGGTTGTTAACGACCTGCCGCTGGGCCGTAACATCGACGAGATGCTGCGTATGGTTGACGCGCTGCAGTTCCACGAAGAGCACGGCGAAGTGTGCCCGGCTCAGTGGGAAAAAGGCAAAGAAGGTATGAACGCGTCTCCGGACGGCGTTGCGAAATACCTGAGCGAAAACGTCTCCAGCCTGTAATTATCCGGCTGTATAAAAAAGGCTCGCGATGCGAGCCTTTTCTCTTTCTTTCCCCGCCCGCTTAACGCGATTTGACATCGCGCCAGACGCCAAGGCCCATCCACACCAGCCCGGCAACGCCCAGCAGCAGCGCTCCCCAGACCAGCACCGTTTTCCACAGCTCCTGCCGTTCGGCCTGCGAGGTCGCACTCAGCCGCGCTTCCCCACCCAGCGTCACAGCCGCTTTTACCTGCGCTTCAGGCAGCGCCGCCGGATCAACCTGCTTACGCAGGGCCTCTGGAATTAATCCATCCAGGCTTACTGCCGCAGGCTGGGCCGCTTTATTGCCCCACGCCAGCATAAAGGGCTTCTTGCCCTGGGTATTGAACACCAGCACCTGACGATCCCGGCTCCCGACCACCTTCGGCAACGCGGCAGGCAGGTGGGCATCCAGAGTGGTGATACGCACGGCCTGCACGACCGAACCCGGAAGGGGAATCTCCGCCTGAGATTGTCCATCACGCCGCCACAGAACCTCTTTACGCAGAGGCTGCCAGGGGTCGTTTTGCGCGCTGCGCCAGGCGATATCCACCGGCAATACGCCCTCTTCCGCCAGCTCAACGGCCAGGGAACTGAACGGCTGCGGCTGCGTCCACTGATACAGCGCCTCGGTGGAAGAAACCGACTGCCCTTCGCTGACTAATTTCACCTGCTCCAGGGGTGTTTCCTCCCGGCCCAGAGTGGCCGTCGCCTGGGTTATCGTCACCGGCAGACGCGGCGCATCAAACACCATCAGCAAATAGCGGGCCGTCAGTCGTCTGTTGACAGGAATAGTATCGATCTTCAGGCGGTCGCTACCGCTGGTCAGCTCCATCAGCGGCGCATCCTCCTGCAATAGCGTCCAGCGACGCAGGTCGTCACTATAAAAAAGCGTCGCCTTAGCCTGCCAGCGCTCTGCGGGCTGGCTCCAGGTCAGCCCCAGCTGCGTCAGCGCAAAGCGCTCCGGCATCGTCTCAGGTAGCGCCAGGAGATAGCTCTGCCCGACGTTGTTGACGCGGCGTCCTTCAATGCGAATATCCACCCCGTCCGGGGAACGCAGCTGAACAACGCCGCTCTCTTCCTCTTTTGCCGCCAGAGGAAAAAGACGCAGCGGTATCGCCTCAGGTTCGGCGGCCTCGATATGCCGCGTCACCAGGGTAAACGGCACCCGCTCACCATCGTGGTTAAACACGCGCACATCGCGTAAGTCGGGCCATACGCTGCGGGCATACACCCCGGACGGCAGATCGACGCGATACCATGACGATGCCTCGGGCAGCTCCAGCTCCGCACCCCAGGCGTAATCCTGCGGACGTTCGGGCGTCGTCTCCTGGCTAAACGCCGATCCACACACGCTTAATAACGCCACTAAAAACACTCCGTGCAGCCCTTTCATGGTTCTTCTCCCTTACTCTGCTCCTGAGCCGGTTTTGGCGGCAACGGGGCAAAATACCCCACGATCAGCACCAGAACGGCCACGCCAATAAACGCAATGGCGCGTGATAATCCCCCGCCGCCAGCGCTATCCACCAGCATCAGCTTAACCAGTACAATCCCTAACAGTACGCTACCGCCCAGCCACTCGCGCCGCATGTGGCGACGCGTCGCCATGACCATCACGACCAGGGCAATCAGCATCCAGAACAGCGCAAAGCTGGTCTGGACCAGTCGCGATGCCCACAGGCTTTCGACTTCCCAGGCCACCTCACCATAGTCGGCCAGGGCGCGCAGCAGCGCGCCGTTGAGCCACCAGAAGCCCGGAACCACAAATAGCCACAGACGCCAGCCTCGGGGAGTCCAGGGGGCAAAGTGAGTTTCGACAAAACGACAATAGCCCCACAGGCCAAAGAACGCGAACAGCGCCCCTTCCTCCAACGGATTGATCAGCGGCAGATACGGCATACCGAACACCGTTCCATCCAGAAGATTGGCAACAATCAGCGCAATAAACAGCGGGATCGCTAAAGGAAGCAGGCCGAGCGTGCCGTACAGCACGGGCCAGGTCCGAAACGGCCAGTTATCGCGACGAATGGCAGCCAGCACCAGGGTTATCACCACGCCACCCGCCGCCATCGGTAGGCCGAACCGCCAGGCAAGCCAGCCCCACTCGAATGTATCAACCAGCCACCACAGCTCGCCAAGCGCCGCCAGTAACAGGATCCAGAAAAGTGAAATATGGAGGCTCTTCGACAGAATAGACGGCGCAGCGCCCGCGTCCCTGTACAGCAGGATCAGCGCCGAAGGCAGCGCCAGACACCAGACGAGGTTGTACCACCCGGCGGCCAGAATATGCCCCTGTTCCCCTAACTGCCAGCCCACCAGAGAGAGCATCGCCGGCCACAGCAGCCACTGAGCGTAGCCCAGATCCCGCCATGCCAGACGCTGGCTTAACGCACGCCATAGCCAGACCGAGCCGCTCAGCAGGACCAGGAAGCCCACGCCGATATCGTCCACGGCGGACAGCATTAGCTTTGCCGCAGCGCCCAGGGCAATCATCCACAGCAGGATCGCGCCAACCAGCAGCAGCCTGCCGACAAGGTTCTGTACGGGACGCCATAGCAAAGCGGCAGCCATCCAGCAGCCGCTGAGTACGGTACAAATCAGCAGCGCAGAGAGCGACGTCAGGCCATCAACACCGGCCCACATCGCACTAAACAGCGCCAGTATCAGCAGGGCCGTGCCGCTATAGCTCATCCGCCTCTGCTGCTGTTGCATGCCCAGCCACAGGATCCCCAGACCTTCCAGGGCCCAGGCCATCGCCGTCCAGCGGGCCGACAGGGCCAGCGGGATCGCCAGCGTCACAAAGGCACCACCGAGGGCCAGCCCCGCCAGCACCAGCGGTTTTCCTGCACCGGGATAACGTTTAAGTACGCCCCAGGCGAGGGTGATATAGACGAGGCCGAATCCCAGGGCGCTAAACGCCGGGCCGTATACCCAATGTTGCACAATCGCGTACTGCATCCCGAACCCGACCAGCGGCGGGGCAAACAGCATCACGCCATCAATAATGCGTTCACGCTGATGCTGCGCACGCAGCGATAACCCAACGCTCAGCACCCCGAAGAGCAGGATATTGGCAATCAGGAACAGCTGGCAGCTGAGATAGTATTCCGGGCGGTAATTTTGCAGCCCCCACATCCCGGCCACGCCGAAGGAGAACAGCATCCCCAGCAGATTCAGTTCGCGCCAGTGCTGCCAGACGCTGATAGCAAGAATGCCGATGGAGAGCAGCAGATAGAATGAGAACAGGGCCGTATGGCTCCCGCCGCCGGTAGAGAGCAGAATGGGCGCAAGATAGCCGCCGAGGCTTGCCAGCAGCGCAAGGCTTAATGCCCGCTGCAGCACTGCCAGCCCAACGCTGGCTGCACAGATGACAATCAGCAAAGCAAAGGCCAGGGTCATCGGCAACATCTGCCATAGCCGGAACGCGCCAAATACCGTCAGGTAGAGGGCACCCACCGCGCCGCCCTGCAGGATAAGAGCAAAAACCGTCTGCTTATGCCGCAGACGCCAGCCAAGCCCCAGCAGGACCATCGCCGCCAGGGCCACCGACACCAGCCGCAGTTCCAGCGGAAAGAGGGCATATTCGGCCGTATAACGCAGCAGAAACGAGAGGCCGATAAACAGCAGCACAATCCCCAGCTTTGCCAGCGGATTCCCCTGCATAAACCAGCGCACCAGTGAGGTCACGATGCCCCAGGAAGCAGACTCAGGCGGTTTTGCTTGTGCAACGGGGGATGGGGTTGACGATACCGTGGTGGCGCTGCGCGCCCAGACGTTTCTCGGCGGCGGTGGGACATCGACAGGCTCGCTGGCCTCGACGGAAAGAGGCTCCACCTCCGGGGCCAACGGCGCAGGTCTGGCAATGGCCTCCGGCTCGACTGAACGCTGCTCAAGGACAGCCAGCCTCTGCTTTAGTTGCTGAAGCTCATCCTGCACGGCGATGCTGCGCCGCCTGGCAGAGAATGCCACCATAGGCACCACGACCAGCACCAGGATGAGTATGGCTGCGCCCAAAAATAAAAGACCGTCCATGTACTTTCACCTTGACTCAAAGGTGGCGTGACGCGCCACTGTGCGCCCGCCCCCGTGAGCACTCCGGTTCAGGTGGCGGACCAGACCGATGCACTCACCGCGGAGAGCATCAATGTATCGGCCTGTAGCCTACCGTTACCTTCATTAAGCTGCCAGTTTTTTTCCCGTAACAGCGGCGAATCCCCCAGCACAACTTCACAGGCGTCACCCCGATTGATCGCTACCAGCACGCGCTGCTGCTTCCAGACCCGGACAAAGACCACCACATCCTCTTCGGCATAGAGAACCTGACAGCCTCCCTGACGCAGAGGCAAACTGTCTTTGCGCAGGCGGGCCAGCCGCTGATACAGCCCCAGCAGTTCGGTATCCTGGCGTGTCTTATCCCAGGGGAAAGGCTTACGGCAGAACGGATCCTGCTCCCCATCAAGGCCCACCTCATCCCCGTAATAGATGCAGGGCACGCCGGGCCAGCTAAACAGCCATACCACCGCCAGCGGCAGGCGGGCGATATCGCGGCCCAGCAGGGTTTTAAAGCGCGGCGTATCGTGGCTGTCGAGCTGGTTAAACATTCTGAGCTGCTGCTGATGCGACAGCCCCGCGCGGTAGTTATCCATCCACTCCATGCAGGTACGGGCGCTGATATGCTGCGGATCACCGGAGATATCGGTCCGGGAAAGGAATGCCCACAGAGGGAAGGTAAAGCCGCGATAGTTCATCGCCGCATCTTCGGCATCCGCCTGCAGCCACTGGCGAGCATCACCGAAATGCTCGCCGAGAATATACGCATCGGGTCGGGTTTCCTTTGCCGCCCGGCTAATCCCGGCCACGTGCTGTAAGTTATTTGCGGCACCGCCGCCCTCACCCAGCATATGCACCACGTCGAGTCGCCAGCCGTCCATCTCCCAGGGCGCTTTCAGCCAGTGGCGCACGATGCTGTCGCTGCCCTGATAAACCTCCTCCACCAGCGTGGGCGAACGATAGTCGAGCTTGGGCAGGCTGCTGTAGCCCAGCCAGTCAAGGGCCAGTCCTTCAGGGGAAAAACTGTACCATGATCGGCTGGCGGAGTCGGGAGAGTGACAGGCCCCGCCCTCACCGCGCCGGTGGCGGTCAAACCAGGCGTGCGAATCGCCGCTGTGGTTAAAGACGCCGTCCAGCACCAGCCGCATCCCGGCTTTGCGTGTCGCTTCGCGCAGGCGCAGCAGCGCCTCGTCGCCGCCAAACTGCGGATCCACGCGGCGATAGTCCTCCGTATCGTACTTATGCACGCTCGGCGCGACAAAGACCGGGTTGAGGTAGAGCGCATTAACGCCGAGCGCCTTCAGATACGGTAACTTCTGGCGGATGCCGTCGAGATCGCCGCCGTAAAAGGTGGAGCCACCGGCTTCGGCGGTGAGCGGTTCATCCCAGTCGCGCAGAATGATTTCCCGCCCGGCGGCAGCGTGCCAGTAGACCTTGTCCTGCTCCGGACTGCGCGGTTCGCTGCGGGCAAAGCGGTCGGGGAAGATTTGGTAAAAAATCCGGTCCGCGACCCACTGCGGCCCGTTATCCGGCACGTCCACGGCAAACTGCTCCAGCCTCGCCGGGGGAAAATCGCTGAAGCCCTGCGGCGTAAACCAGCGCTGGCGGTCGGGCCACAGCAGCTTAAAGCTGTAGCGGCGACGCGGCTGGCCGTCGTGGATCGCCAGCGTCACCTGCCAGGCACTGACGCCCGGCTGCGGCGCACGCTTCAGGCGCGTCATCAGCAGATGGATCTCTTCATTGTCCCGCTCGGCACGCAGGGAAACCCGCGTCGGCTGCGCGTTCCCCGTCAGCCACAGCGTTATCGTCAGACGGTCTTCGCGCCGGGTCACAAACGGTGCGACCGGCAAATGCCAGGCATTCAACATCACGATCCTCCCTTAATGCAGTATTCCGCCACCATGCCACAGGCACGACGCGTCGCCCTCCTCTCTTCCCGCTTTTTGCCCGGGGGAGAACGGGGGCGCAGAAAGGCGGTTTTGTGATCCCGCACAAGACCTGACGGGCAACTGGCAAACAATTGCCCTGGCGGTTAGGGCTTATGCATGAAGAGCCAGCGGCGGCGGGTTTCTATACTTACCGACACGCTTATTTTTCCTGGAGTTAGCATGAGCAACAAGCCCCATATTCTGATCGTCAGCGAACTGACTCAGCCAATGCTCGACGCCCTGTCCGAACGCTTTACCCTGCATAAAGGGTGGCAGGCCGACCAGCCTCAGCTGCTGCGCGACTACGCCACGCAGATCCGCGGTGCCTTTACCCGCGGGAATCAGGGCATCAGCGGGGAACTGATCGACAGCCTGCCGAATCTGGAAGTGATCAGCAGCTTTGGCGTCGGCGTGGACGCCATTGACCTGCCCAAAGCGCGGGCGCGTGGGATCCTGGTCAGCAATACGCCGCGCGTGCTGGACGAGTGCGTGGCCGATACCGGGCTGGCGCTGATGCTGGCGGTCACGCGCACGATTTGTAACGCCGACCGCTTTGCCCGCAGCGGCGAGTGGTTAAAACGCGGCTATCCGATGGCATGGAAGATGACCGGCAAGCGCTGTGGTATCGTCGGAATGGGCAATATTGGCCGGGAAGTCGCGCAGCGGGTAGCCGGCTTTAAGATGCCGATACACTACTTTAGCCCGCGTGATGCCCAGGAGCCGCAGTGGCAGCGCCACAACTCCATCGAGGAGCTGGCTGCCGCGGTCGATTTTCTGGTGCTGACGCTACCGGGCGGCGCGGCCACCCGACATATTATTAACGCAGAGGTACTGAAGGCGCTGGGGCCGGAGGGTATTCTGATCAATATCGCCCGTGGATCGGTGGTCGATACGGATGCGCTGATCGGTGCCCTGCACAGCGGGCAGATCCGCGGCGCGGGGCTGGACGTGTTTGAGCAGGAGCCGCAGATCCCGCCCGCCCTGTGCGAGATGGACAACGTAGTGCTCCTTCCGCATCTGGCGAGTAATACCGCCGAAACCCGTCAGGCAATGGCCAGCCTGGCGATTGATAACCTGCTGCGCTACTTCCGCGAAGGCAGCGTGAACACGCCGGTTTAAGCCATTATCGGGGGGAAATCCCCCCGTTTCTTACGCCGTATGACGGCGCTTAATCATCCAGCCCACCAGCAGCAGCCCAATCCACGCAAACCCGACGTACAGGGAGATGCGGGTTTCCGGGTGCCAGCCAATCAGGCCAATAATAAAGACCAGGAAAATCACGCCAACGACGGTGGTCGGCACGCCGCCCGGCACGCGGAATTTCAGGGCTTTCACCTCTTCCGGCGGCAGACGACGGCGGAAGGCGATCTGCGACAGCAGGATCATGATCCACACCCAGACGGTTGCGAAGGTCGCCAGCGACGCAATCACCAGGAAGACGTTTTCCGGCATGATGTAGTTAAGATACACCGCAATCAGCAGCGCCAGGGTCATCACCGTGACCGTCACCCACGGAATACCGCGACGGGAGGTTTTGGCGAAAATCTTTGGCGCGTTGCCCTGCTCTGCCATCCCGTGCAGCATACGTCCGACGCCAAACACGTCGCTGTTGATTGCCGAGAGCGACGCGGTCAGCACCACAAAGTTAAGGATGCTCGCAGCGAAGGTAATGCCCATGTGCTGGAAGGTCAGGACAAAGGGACTGCCGCCGGTGCCGACCTGGTTCCACGGGTAGATGGACATAATCACGAACAGGGTACCGACATAGAACACCAGAATACGCATCGGGACCGAGTTAATGGCGCGGGGAATCGACTTCTCCGGATCTTTGGCTTCACCAGCGGTGATACCGATAATTTCGATACCGCCGTAGGCGAACATCACCATCTGCAGGGACATAATCATCCCCAGCCAGCCATTACTGAAGAAGCCGCCGTTGGTCCACAAATTATGGATACCGGTCGGCTCGCCGCCGTTGCCGATACCCCAGATAATGATGCCGAAACCAGCGGCAATCATGATGATAATGGTGGCGACTTTAAAGAAGGAGAGCCAGAACTCCATTTCGCCGAAGACTTTTACGCTCATCAGGTTGATGGCGAAAATCAGCAGCACCACGCTCAGTACCCAGACCCAGTGCGGCACAGCCGGGAACCAGACGCCCATATAAATACCAAAGGCGGTCACGTCGGCGATGGCGACAATCAGCATTTCGAAGCAGTAGGTCCAGCCGGTGACATAACCCGCCAGCGGCCCGAGGTTTTCCTGGGCATAGCGTGAGAAGGAGCTGGAAGAGGGATTGTGCACCGACATCTCGCCGAGCGCACGCATAATGATATAGGCCGCGACGCCGCCGATAATATAGGCCAGCAGGACGCTGGGCCCGGCCATCTTGATAGCATCCGCCGAACCGTAAAACAGGCCGGTGCCAATCGCCGAACCAAGAGCCATAAAGCGGATATGCCGGGCGGTAAGCCCCCGCTTTAGCGTGTTAGTGCTTTCCATCTTTTTCCATACCAATCAGAACAAATAAAAAACCACGGGGCCTGTAGCCCCGTGGTTAAACAATCCGCTTTTTTTAGTGAGCTTTGTAGGCGACCTGTCGTCCTGCCGCACGATCCCAGATAACAGCGAGAATGGCCATGACTGCGGTTGGCATCAACCAGGCCAGTCCCTGTTCCGCCAGCGGCAAGCGCTGGGTCCAGGCCGGTAACATCTCACCAAAAGCCGACGCCTTGATGCCGTCGATGATACCAAAAAGCAGGCTGATAAACATGGCCGGCGCAATAATGCGTGAGGAATTATTCCACCATGAACGAGTAAAGCTCAGCACCACCAGCACGATGCACGGCGGATAGATGGTCGTCAGTACCGGGATAGAGATCTGGATCAGATGGCTCAGGCCCAGGTTAGAGACCGCCATCGAGAAGCCGCCGAGGATAAACACCAGGCTGCGATAAGAGAGCGGCAGATACTGAGCAAAGAACTCGGCACAGGCGCAGGTCAGGCCAACCGCCGTCACCAGACAGGCGAGGAAGATCAGCGCCGCCAGCAGCATACTGCCCGCGCCGCCAAAGGTGTGCTGGACATAAGCATGCAGAATTGCCGCACCGTTTGCCGACTGCTCAACCAGGCTGCCGCTGTCGGAACCCAGACGGAACAGGGCCAGATAAAGCAGCGTCAGGCCGACACCGGCCATCAGACCCGCCCAGATAGTGTAGCGGGTCAGCAGACGCGCTTCGGTCACGCCGCGAGAGCGAGCCGCGTTAACAATCACGATACCGAAGACCATCGCGCCCAGGGTGTCCATCGTCAGATAGCCATTAACGAAGCCGTTTGAGAAGGCGGCGTTTTCGTAGGCTTCCATCGCATGGCTGATCGGGCCAGCCGGCCAGACGACCGCAGCGATAGCCAGGATCACCAGCGCCACAATTTTCAGCGGCGCAAGGAAGTTACCCACCGTATCCAGCAGCTTGCCCGGATAGAGAGAGACCAGGATCACCAGCGCAAAGTAAACCAGGCTGTAGATAAACAGCGGCAGCGGACCGTTACCGGTCAGCGGGGCAATCCCCACTTCGAAGGAAACCGTCGCGGTACGCGGCGTGGCAAACAGCGGACCGACGGCCAGATAGCAGACGGTAGCCAGCAGTACGCCAGCCACTTTGCCAATCGGGGTGCTCAGGCTGTCAACGCCGCCGCCCACTTTCGCCAGGGCGACAACCGTCAGCACCGGCAGGCCCACGGCCGTGATCAGAAAGCCAAATGCCGCCGTCCAGACGTGCGGACCGGCCTGCAGGCCAACCATAGGGGGAAAAATGATATTACCGGCGCCAACAAACAGCGCAAAGGTCATAAAGCCCAGAGCGATGATGTCACGCGATTTTAACTGATGGGTCATAGCGTATTTACTGCCTGTGGATGTGGTGTTGAAACGTTAAAATTTTTGACTTCCCTGTGGGACAATCCCGCGGTAATTGCACGCAATTCCAGCGAGAAATGCTCCTCTCCAGGCGTGGCGAAGAATAGTTTTTCGATTTACCACGCAAACACAGTCGGTCCAGTCGTGTCAGGGGCGCAATTTAAACGCTTATAACGTTTTAAAGCAAGGTGGGATCGTAAAACCAGATGATTATGCCAGAAAGCCAAACCAGACTAGTTCTAAACGCTATATATAAGAAAAACAAATGGCCAATCATGCGAACAAAAATTCAGCAAACGACGTTTATCCAGCCTGCTGCCAATAAAAAAGACCAGCCGAAGCTGGTCTGTGGCAACTATTCCTGACAATTCGCCGGTCAGAGCGGGTTTGTGGCAATTAAACGTTCCGGTAAGGTGAAACTGAATCGCGTGCCTTTGCCCGGGGTACTGTCGATGTTCAGCCGACCTTCGTGGTGATTGACCGCGTGCTTGACGATCGCCAGCCCCAGCCCGCTGCCGCCGGTCTGCCGCGAACGGGCTTTGTCCACCCGGTAAAAACGCTCGGTCAGACGCGGAAGATGCTCAGGCGCGATGCCCGGGCCGTTATCCTCTACGCTGAACTCCACGCCGTGGGCAATTCGATGCCAGCGCACGGTAATCTGCGTGCCGGGCGGGGTATGATTCACGGCGTTATAGACCAGGTTAGAAACGGCGCTGCGCAGCTGCTCCTCGTTGCCCAGCACTTTCAGCCCCTCTTCAATCTCGAAGTGCAGCAGATGCTTCGGCCCCAGGGTCTGCGCTTCGCGCTCAACGATTTTCAGCATCACCGGCATATCAATACGCTCGTTCAGCGACAGTATCGGGGAAGCTTCAATTTTCGACAGCGTGAGCAACTGTTTGACCAGCCCTTCCATACGCTGGGTCTGCTCACGCATGGTATGCAGCGCTTTTTCTCGCGTGGCGCCCTCCAGAATCTGCTCCTGCATCATCTCCAGATAGCCCTGCAGCACCGTCAGCGGCGTGCGCAGCTCGTGGCTGACGTTGGCAAAGAAGTTACGTCTGGCGCCTTCCAACTGATGCATCTGCGTCACGTCGCGGGCCACCATCAGCCACTGCTGCTCGCTGTAGGGCATAACGCGGATTTCGAGGTGGCGACCGTTGTTCAGGATCAGATTGTGCGGCCGGGCAAAGTCACGGTTCTTCAGATAGAGTGAAAATTCCGGGTAGCGCAGCAGGTTGAGGATATTTTGCCCGCTGTCGTCAGGCCAGCGCAGCCCAAGCAGCTGCTGAGCCAGACCGTTACACCAGAAGATGGTGCCCTCTTCGGTGGTCAGAATCACCGCATCGGGCAGAGATTCCGCTCCGCTACGAAAGCGTTTGATCAGATTGCCCAGCTCGCGGCGGCGCTTTTTATTGCGCAGCTGCATCTGGTGCAGCCCGTACAGCAGAGGTTCCCAGCTGCCACTACCCGGCGGCGGGGTCATACTTCGGTCGACCCACAGCCACCATGACAGGCGCAGCAAATTCCAGAAATGCCAGACCAGTAACCCGGTCACCGCGACCAGTAAAAACCACGGTAAATAGCCAAACACCGCACCGAGTAACAAGGCCGGGATACAGCACAAGACCAGTTCAAGGACCAGTCTTTTCCATGACAGCCGTTCCAGCACGCGTCACACTCCTGTCAAAATTTAGAAACGGGTTGAGAAGCGATAACCCGTGCCGCGCACCGTCTGCACCATCCTGTCGTGGCCGCTGTGCTCCAGCGCTTTGCGCAGGCGGCGAATATGCACATCTACCGTTCTGTCTTCAACGTAAACATTGGTTCCCCAGACGTGGTTCAGCAGCTGTTCACGGCTGTAAACCCGCTCAGGGTGCGTCATAAAGAAGTGTAAAAGCTTAAATTCGGTGGGTCCCATATCCAGCGGATTGTCGCCGGTCATCACGCGATGTGAGGAGGGATCAAGGCTCAGGCCCTGCATTTCAATCACTTCTTCAACCGCCATCGGCGAGATCCGCCGCATCACGGCTTTGATACGCGCCACCAGCTCTTTTGGCGAAAAGGGTTTGGTAATGTAATCATCCGCGCCGGTTTCCAGGCCGCGAACGCGGTCTTCTTCTTCACCACGGGCGGTCAGCATCACCACCGGGATATCGCGGGTCAGGGCTTCGCGTTTGATATGCTTAATAAACTGGATACCCGAACCGCCGGGCAGCATCCAGTCCAGCAGAATCAGATCGGGCCAGGGTTCATTTAACTGGTTTACCGCGCTGTCATAGTCTTCCGCTTCGACAGGCTGAAAGCCATTTTGCTCGAGCACGAAACACACCATCTCACGAATTGGAGCTTCGTCTTCTACGACCAGAATACGTCTCGCCATGATTTGCCCTGTTTAATATTAGTCACAGTATATGTTGCGGCGTCATTATGCGTCAGATTTATGACACTTTTATGAAAAAGATGACCGTCTTATGACGGACTGAAAACCTTTATGACAGGCGCAAAGCCACTGACTATCTTCGCTTTCTTCAAGCGGCTGAATGTTTATAATCCTCTTTACGCTTTTTTGCCACGGGATCGCTATGCGCCTGCTCCACACCTCTGACTGGCATCTTGGCCAGAATTTTTACAGCAAAAGCCGGGCCGCAGAGCACCAGGCTTTTCTCGACTGGCTGCTGGAAACGGCACAGGCGCAGCAGGTCGATGCCATTATCGTGGCGGGAGATATTTTTGATACCGGCTCGCCACCAAGCTACGCCCGTGAACTTTATAACCGCTTCGTGGTGCAGCTCCAGCAGACGGGCTGCCATCTGGTGGTGCTGGCGGGTAACCATGACTCGGTCGCCACGCTGAATGAATCGCGTGAAATCCTCGCCTTCCTTAATACTACGGTGGTCGCCAGCGCCGGTCACGCGCCACAGCTCCTGTATCGCCGCGACGGCGAGGCGGGCGCGGTGCTCTGCCCGGTTCCTTTCCTGCGCCCACGGGATATTATCACCAGCCAGGCGGGGCTGTCGGGCAGTGAAAAGCAGCAGCATCTGCTGGGGGCCATTACCGACTACTATCAGCAGCAGTATGATGCCGCCTGCACCCTGCGTGGCGATCGGTCCCTGCCCATTGTCGCCACCGGCCATCTGACAACCGTCGGGGCCAGCAAAAGCGACGCCGTGCGCGACATCTATATTGGCACCCTTGATGCCTTCCCGGCGCAGAATTTCCCGCCCGCCGACTATATTGCGCTGGGACATATCCATCGTCCGCAGCGGGTGGGCAGCGGAGAGCATATTCGCTACTGCGGTTCGCCGATCCCTTTGAGCTTCGATGAAACCGGCAAAGATAAAATCGTCAACCTGGTGGTGTTTGCCGACGGTAAGCTGACGGAAATCACGCCCCTTGTGGTGCCGATCACCCAGCCGCTGGCGGTGCTGAAGGGCGACCTGGCGTCGATTAGCGAGCAGCTTGAGGTTTTCCGCGACGGGCAGCACGAACCGCCCGTCTGGCTGGATATTGAAATCACTACCGATGATTACCTCCACAATATGCAGCGCAAAATTCAGGCGTTGACCGAGGGACTTCCCGTTGAGGTTCTGCTGGTGCGCCGCAGCCGCGAGCAGCGGGCGCGCATTATGGCCAGCGTTCAGCGGGAAACCCTCAGCGAACTGAAAGTGGAAGATGTTTTTGCCCGCCGCCTGGCGCTGGAAGAACTGGATGAGGCCCGTCAGTCCCGGCTGTACGACTGCTTTAACCGCGCCCGTCAGGCGCTGGACGAGGAGAAAGACGCATGAAAATCCTGACCCTGCGGCTGAAAAACCTCAACTCCCTGAAGGGAGAATGGAAAATTGATTTTACGGCGGAACCCTTCGCCAGCAACGGTCTGTTTGCCATTACCGGGCCCACCGGCGCGGGCAAAACCACCCTGCTCGACGCCATCTGCCTGGCGCTCTATCACGAGACGCCGCGCCTCAATACCCTCTCCCAGTCGCAAAACGATTTGATGACCCGCGATACCGCCGAATGCCTGGCCGAGGTCGAATTTGAGGTACAGGGCGTGGCGTATCGCGCCTTCTGGAGCCAGAACCGCGCCCGCAACCAGCCCGACGGCAACCTGCAGGCGCCGCGCGTGGAGCTGGCGCGTCGGGATGACGGTAAGATCCTCGCGGATAAAGTGAAGGATAAGCTGGAACTGACCGCCTCGTTGACCGGCCTCGACTATGGCCGCTTTACCCGCTCCATGCTGCTCTCTCAGGGGCAGTTTGCCGCCTTCCTCAACGCCAAACCTAAAGAGCGGGCCGAGCTGCTGGAAGAGCTGACCGGCACCGAGATTTACGGGCAGATTTCGTCCATGGTGTTTGAGAAACATAAAGCCGCACGCGGCGAGCTGGATAAGCTTCAGGCTCTGGCCGACGGCGTAACCCTGCTGGGCGAAGAGCAGCAGCAGGCGCTGCTGCAACGTTTGCAGGTACTTACTGACGAAGAGCGCCAGCAGCTTAGCGAGCAGGCGCAGGCCCAGGCGTTGCACCAGTGGCTTACCCGCCGCTTGGAGCTGAACGGTGAAAACCAGCGGGCGCAGGCCGCCCTGAACGCCGCACAGCAGGCCCTCGATGCCGCCCGGCCCCAGCTGGATGCCCTGACCCGCGCCCAGCCGGCAGAGCGACTGCGTCCCCAGTGGACACGCCTGCAGGACCAGACCGCCGTTGCCGAGCAGACCCGCCTGCAGACGCAGGAAGTGAATACTCGCTTACTGGACAAACAGCGCCTGCGCGACGCGATTTACGCCAGCGCCCGTCAGCAGCATCAGACACAGCAGGCCCGCGGCAAAACCCTTAGCGACTGGCTGACGGAGCATGACCGTTTCCGCCTGCTGGGGAATGAACTGACCGGATGGCGGGCGACATTTACCCGGCTGAATGAGCGAAGCGGTAAACTTCGCTCGTTCGAACAGCAGCGGACCACCGACCTCGCCCTTGCGGCTGACGCGCTGGCTCCGGCACTGGAGCAACATCGTCAGGCACGTCCGCTACGCCAGCGGCTCAGCAGTCTGCATGTCCAGCTTGCGCCGTTAGCCCGGCGGCGTCAGCAGCTGGAGACCAGCCTGCAGGCCTCGCAAAAAGCGCTGGCCGAACTCGATGTCAGCCTGAGCCAGCGCCGCCAGCAGTATAAAGAGCAAAACCAGCAGCTTACCGACGTACGGGCTATCTGCGATCTGGAAGCAACCATTCTTCGTCTTGAGGCCGAGCGTGCCCGCCTTCAGCCCGGCGCACCCTGCCCACTGTGCGGCGCAACGGACCATCCCGCGATTGCCGCTTACCAGGCCCTGACGCCGGATGCCAACCGTCAACGCAGGGATGAGCTGGAAAAAAGCGTCCGCAAACTCGCCGAAGAGGGCGCGGCCCTGCGCGGCCAGCGGGAAGCTCGCCTTCAGCAGCAGGAAAAGGAGGCCCGCGAGGCCGAATCCCTGGAGCAGCAGGCCCAGTCCCTGAATCAGCAGTGGCAGGAGGTTATCGCCGGGCTACAGATTGCCCTGACGCCCGAGGACGATATTACCGCCTGGCTGGATAAGCAGGATGAGTATGAGCGCCAGCTCCAGCTCGAGCAGCACATCAGCGAGCTGGAGCAGGAGATTAACGGCCTGCAGCAGTCGCTTAATGAAAGCCTGACGGCCTTTAATCTGCCTCAACCTGAAGCCGGTGAAGAGCAGGTCTGGCTGGCCGCCCGCGAGGCAGAGGCCCGCAGCTGGCAGGCGCAGCAGACCGAATACCAGGGCATCAGCGAACAGCTCGCACAGCTGGCAGCGGTGCTGGAATCGCTGCCGCAGCCGCAGTCTGACGGTCCGTTTGATGCCGTACCGCTCGACGGCTGGCGACAGATTGCCGATGAGTGCGTCTCTTTGCAGGCCAGCCAGCAGACCTTACAGCAGCAGGAAACGCTGGAAAACCAGCGCTTACAGCAGGCGCAAACCCAGTTCGAAGAGAGCCTTGCCGCCAGCCCCTTTGCCGATCGCGAGGCGTTTCTTGCCGCGCTGCTCGACGACACCGTTCGCCGGGAGCTGGAAGCCTTAAAACAGGCCCGCGAGCAGGCGTTACAGCAAAGCCAGGTGCTGGCGACCCAGGCGCAGCAGATGCAGGAGCAGCACCTGCAACACCCGCCGCAGGATGCGGATATCGAGGCGCCGCTGGAACAGGTTCAGACCCGGCTTGCCCTGCTTAATCAGCAGGTGCGGGAAAACAGCGCGGCCCAGGGCGAGATCCGCCAGCAGCTTAAGCAGGATGCCGATAACCGCCAGCGCCAGCAAGCACTGATGCAGGAGATAGCCGGTGCGGTACAGCGACTGGAGGACTGGGATTATCTCAACGCGCTGATCGGCTCAAAAGAGGGGGATAAGTTCCGTAAATTCGCCCAGGGTCTGACGCTCGATAACCTGGTCTGGCTGGCCAATAACCAGCTCACGCGCCTGCACGGTCGCTATCTGCTTCAGCGCAAAGCCAGCGAGGCGCTGGAGCTGGAGGTGATTGATACCTGGCAGGCCGATGCGGTGCGCGATACCCGCACCCTCTCCGGTGGCGAAAGCTTCCTCGTCAGCCTTGCGCTGGCGCTGGCGCTCTCGGATCTGGTCAGCCATAAAACCAAAATCGACTCCCTGTTCCTCGACGAAGGCTTCGGCACGCTGGATAGCGAAACGCTTGATGCGGCGCTCGATGCGCTGGATGCCCTGAACGCCAGCGGCAAAACCATCGGCGTGATTAGCCACGTCGAGGCAATGAAGGAGCGGATCCCGGTGCAGATCAAGGTGAAAAAAATCAACGGGCTGGGGTACAGCAAGCTGGATAAAGGGTTTGCGGTCTAAGCAACTAAGCAATGCTCTTTTTCATTGAAAATGGCACTTTCAGCATTTGCTGAAAGTGATTTTGATAGTGAAATTCGATCCCATGACTTGTAAAATTTGATAAGACTGGCAAAGTAGATTTCACTAAAAAGTAGCATTTCAGCAAATGATGAAATGGGAGTTTATAGTGAAAGAGAAAGATGTCTTTGAGGATCAAGCCATAACACAGCTTTGTGGATTGCTTCGTCAGGTTCCCGTCATTGACAACGTTGATGCTGAAAAACAGTTCAGCCGTGTTGATGCCGTGCTTAATGTCAGAACAGGGAACACCGCGTATTTACTTGCCTGCGAAGTAAAAAGTAATGGCCAGCCCAGATTTATTCAGGCAGCAATAGCCCAGCTGCAGGCTTTCATGTTCAGTGCAGAGGACGCTTTTGTCCCCGTCATTATTGCTCCCTGGCTCTCTCCCGAGGCTCAGGCTCTGTGCAACGAAAACGGCATTGCCTTTCTTGATATGGAAGGTAATGCCCGGATCATGTTCGGTGGGATCTATATTGAACACCAAACGACCAACAAACCAGCTGTCGAAAAACGCAGCCTTCGCTCTCTCTTTAGCCCGAAATCAGCGCAAGTTCTCAGAACAATACTCAAAGATCCCCACAGAATCTGGCGGGTACTGGAGCTTGCCGAAGAAAGTCATGTTAGCCTCGGGCAGGTAAGCAACGTACGACAGAGCTTACTTAACCGAAATTGGGCCATTGTGCATAACAATGGTTTGAGCGTCCTGAAGCCCGATTTAATTCTTGATGCGTGGAAAACAAGTTATCAGCCTCCCGCAGGAGAGGCGCTGAGCTTTTATACCACACTGCACGGTAGCACCCTTGAATCTCGCCTGCGTGAAGTGCTGTGCTGTAGCGAAAAAGCGGGTAAAGCAATCCTTGCCTCATTTTCGGCCGCGCAGTGGCTTGCTCCCTATGGCCGAACGGGTGTCGATTACTTCTACGCGGATAAAAAAGGTCTGGAGAAATTAGTCTCAGCGTTGCAACTAAGCCCATCATTAAAAGGCGCAAATATCCTGATCACCCTCCCTAAGGATTCGGGGATATTCCGTGACTCAATTGAACCTGCAGAAGGCGTATTCTCAACGGGTGCGGTACAAACTTACCTTGATCTTACAACCTATGGAGAACGCGGCCTCGAAGCGGCAGAACATCTTAGAAACCAGGGAATATGGTAAAAATGACAAAACAAGAACCACAATCAGCAGCAGAATATGAAGACCGAACCACGGCAGCCGTTAAATCAGTCCTGATTGAAATCGGACAAATTTTAGGAAGTTACAGGGGTAAGTTCGCTGTCATCGGGGGAGCCGTTCCCTGGCTGTTGCTACACAGCGAAGATATGCCACACGTCGGCACACTGGATATCGACCTCGGACTTGATTCAGAAGCACTTGGCGACGGGGAGTATGCCACACTCGTTGATAGCCTGATGACTCAGGGTTATGAGCAACGAAAAGACGCTCGCTTCTTTCAGCTGATTCGTACGGTTAAAGCCACAGATGGCGGGGCAGATATTGATATTGTCATTGATTTTCTCAGGCCAGAAAATGCGGCCATTGAAAAAAACAATCCCCCACTTGTCAAAGATTTTGCAGTTATTCCGGCATCCGGGGCAGACCTCGCTATTGATTTTAACGAACTTATCACGCTGGATGGCACTATGCCCGGAGGAGGTAAAAACAGCGTTGAAATTACCGTATGCTCAGTGCCAGCGTTGCTGGCCATGAAAGGGTATGCACTTAATAATCGGCACAAGCGCAAAGACGCCTACGACATCTACTATTGCATCCGTAATTATGAGGGTGGCCCGCAAGCCCTTGCTGAGAAATGCATTCCCTTACTTGCACACGCAAGTGCTGCCACCGGGTATGGCTATATCAACAGAAAATTTGATAGTTTCGATGGCTATGGCCCAACCTGTGTAAAAGAGTTTGTTCAGGAGACCCGCCTGCTCAATGAACGCACCCCGGAGCAATGGCAGCAAGATGCGTTCGGGCAGGTCGATTTCTGGTTGCGAGCCATAAAGCTCAGGTCATAGCGGATACAGTGGATGGGGCTATACCTCTCCCCACAGCCAGGCCGCCCCGCGTACGCCGCTGGAATCGCCGTGGACCGCCTTGCGAATCGACGTCGCGCACTCGCCGCCAAACACCCACTGTTTGACGTACTCCGGGACGGTTTTATAGAGCCGGTCGACGTTGCTCATCCCGCCGCCCAACACAATCACATCCGGGTCGAGAATATTCACCACGTGGGCCAGCGACTTTGCCAGCCGCAGTTCATAGCGACTCAGGGCCAGCTCGGCCAGCGGATCCTGTTCCTCTGCCAGACGAATAATCTCGCTGCCCTGCAGCCGTTTTCCGCTCAGGCGATGATAGTCGGTGGCAAAGCCAGTGCCGGAGATAAAGGTTTCGATACAGCCCTGTTTGCCGCAGTAGCAGGGCACTTCCTGGCGATAGCGCAACTCGTCCTCATCCATCCACGGCAGCGGATTATGCCCCCACTCGCCCGCCGTGCCGTTACCGCCCGCGTGGGCACGACCGTTGATGGCCACGCCGGAACCGCAGCCGGTGCCGATAATGACGGCGAAGACGGTTTGCGCACCCGCTGCCGCGCCGTCAACCGCCTCGGAAACCGCCAGACAGTTAGCGTCATTGGCCAGCCGCACCTCACGATTCAGCCGCTGGCTTAAATCCTTATCGAAGGGCTGCCCGTTCAGCCAGGTGGAATTGGCGTTCTTTACCCTGCCGGTAAAGGGCGAAATCGACCCGGGGATCCCCACGCCGACGGACCCGGGCTGGCCGGTTTCACGCTCGGCCATCGCCACCAGAGTGGCAATGGTTTCGATGGTCTGCGCGTAGTCATCACGCGGCGTGGGCAGACGATGGCGAAATAGCTGTTCGCCCCGTTCGCCAAGCGCGATGACTTCCGTTTTTGTACCGCCTAAGTCAATACCAATACGCACGGGCCGTTCCTTATCAATGTCTGAAATAACAAGAGAGTAGAGCTGTCCCACGGGATTGGCAATGCAAGCCCGTCGACAATTCGTTATTATGCCCGCTGAAATTTAATGACAAGGCCGTGGAAATTATCATGCTGTGGTTTAAAAATTTAATGGTTTACCGCCTCAGCCGCGACGTTTCGCTGCGTGCGGACGAGATGGAAAAACAGTTAGCGGAGTTCTCATTCACCCCGTGCGGCAGCCAGGATATGGCCAAAACCGGCTGGGTTCCGCCGATGGGTTCAAAGAGCGAAGCCTTAACCCACGAGAATAACGGCCAGATTATTATTTGCGCACGCAAAGAAGAGAAAATTCTGCCGACGCCGGTGATCAAGCAGACGCTGGAAGCCAAAATTTCCCGCCTCGAAGCCGATCAGGGCCGCAAGCTGCGTAAAACTGAAAAAGACGCGCTGAAAGATGAAGTGCTTCACTCTCTGCTGCCACGCGCCTTTAGCCGCTTCAGTCAGACCATGATGTGGATCGATACGGTCAACGGCCTGATTATGGTCGACTGCGCCAGCGCCAAAAAAGCGGAAGACACGCTCGCCCTGCTGCGTAAAAGCCTCGGCTCTCTGCCGGTCGTTCCGCTGGTGCTGGAAAACCCGATTGAGCTGACGCTGACCGAGTGGGTCCGCTCCGGCAACGTCGCCCAGGGCTTCCAGCTGCTGGACGAAGCCGAGCTGAAAGCCCTGCTGGATGACGGCGGCGTGATCCGCTGTAAGAAACAGGATCTGGTCAGCGATGAGATCGCGACCCATATCGAAGCCGGGAAAGTCGTGACTAAGCTGGCACTCGACTGGCAGCAGCGTATTCAGTTTATGATCTGCGACGATGCCTCGATCAAACGTCTGAAATTCGCCGACGAGCTGCGCGATCAGAATGACGATATTGAGCGGGAAGATTTTGCCGGACGTTTTGACGCCGACTCGATCCTGATGACCGGCGAACTGGCCGCGCTGATCAAGGATCTAGTGGAAGGCCTGGGCGGCGAAGCCCAGCGCTAAAAGCAGGTAGCCCGGTCAGCGCAAGGCGACCGGGCAAAAAGCATTACAGATAGCGGCAGAGGTAAGAGGTCGGCTCCGCAACCTGCAGATGGAACTCGCTGTGGCCCGGCACGTTAAATCCGTCCCCGGCGACGTAGGTTCTCCACTCAGTTTCCCCCGGCAATAAAACGCGCAGCGCGCCGCTTACCACGGTCATATCTTCAGGCTCTGCGGTACCAAAGGTGTATTCGCCTTCAACCATCACGCCAACGCTGGCGCGGCCAGTGCTGCTGCTGGTAAAACCAATCGATTTCACTTTACCGGAAAAGTATTCATTACTTTGAAGCATAAACTGGCCCTTATTATCGCTGACTGAAACAACCAATATAGGGGCAGAGCTTCGCGGCTGTCACGCACAATCCGTCAGACCAGTAATTCCGATGCCAGACGCGCCAGCATGACGTTAGAGAGCAGGACCGGCACCTCCAGCGCTTTCTGGAGTACGTCGCGATGGTGCTGATGGAAACCGAGACAGTCGAGCATGAGTACGTCCGCGCCCTGCGCCAGCAGCTGACTCCCTGCGGCAATCAGGGTACTGTCGCTATCATGTATCGGACTGGCGATAGCGTAGAGAGGGGCATTTTCCAGCATCTGCCATTTACGCTGCTGGGCAGAGAGTTGCTCGACCAGCGGGACGATGACCCCGACCTGATGCCCGTCGACGATAGACGCGACCAGCGGTGGGATAATGCGTCGCGGTTCAAGCAGAATGGCGTTACGGGCAGACAGTCCGCTGATATCCGCGGTGCTCATCAGCAGGATCACGTCGTAGCCCTGGTTATCCAGCACTTCGATCACAGCCTGCAGGTCGCGCTCAACTTTCTGACGGGAGATACTGGCAATAGTGCTATCGCTGAGTAGGGTGAGAACGTCATCCTCGCCCGGCTCAATGGCATAGCGGGCCATCACCTCTTCGCGGGGCAGATTCCCCAGCAGCGTCTTGTGGGTGATCTGCTCTTCAGGAATATGTTCAGTTAACAACGGCAGAACCTCACGAAACGGCAGCACGCCGATCGTAAGAATAGCCAGGGTCGTACTCATTTTTACCTTCTCTCCTGCCACTGCTTTAAAGCTGATGACGATCCGGTTTACCGTCGCCGAAAGAATAACCGCTCACAAGCGTAGCAGCCGATGGTGGGCAGCGAGGATAAAAATTCCGATTAATTCCAGAATCTTCCTGTTATTGCTGATAATTACTTTTTTTCCGCATCTGTGTCAGGGTGTAAAAATGTGATTTGCGTCGACTTCCGGCCCCTCAGAACGCGGCAGCCGACGCGGACGTACTCAGTCCTTATCCGGATCTTCGTAACGTTTTTTGGCATCCCGCGCTTCCTGCTCGCTGGGATGCTCGCTAATTAGCGAATCGGGTTTAGGATGATCGGCGCGCAGCTGATACCAGGTCTCGCTGCGTCCTGCTACGCCCTTTTCAACGGTGACGATTCGGGCTTCTCGCGGATAGGGAGGTCTTGTTGGCATAGTGTGTCCTTGTCAGCAGGGGAATAATGAGTATAGCCCTCGCTGACCTCGCCAGATCGCAGAAGAGTCTGGATTGCATCAACCACCTCATCGGCGGGACGTGCAGCATCCACAATATAGTGTGCCGCATCGCGGTAAAGCGCATCGCGCTGCTCAAGCACCTCGCGAACCTCTTCACTAACGGGTTTGCCGGTCAGCGTCGGGCGCAAACCCTCGTCCGGGAACGCCTCCAGCCGACCGGCCAGAGTTTCAGCGGGAGCCGACAGATAAACCACGATCCCGTGCTGGCGCATAAACAGCCGGTTACGCTCCGCCAGCACAATGCCGCCGCCGGTGGCAATGACCGTCTCAGGATGCGTTACCGCCTCCAGTGCCTGGCTCTCTCTGGCGCGAAACTGTTCCCATCCTTCCTGTTCAACAATCGTCGCCACCGTCATCTGCGCCGTGTCCTGCAGCCAGCGATCCGTATCAACAAACGGATAATGACGTGCGCGAGCCAGCAGCTGACCGACCGTGGTTTTTCCCGAACCCCGGGCGCCGATAAGAAAGATGGGTTGCGTCATAAACAAGATGTTCCCCTTGATGCCGCAACGGTGCGGGATCTCAGCAATGGAAAAAAATAATACCATCAAACTAGTACATAACTAAGCGTAAATTAATCGCTACAATCAACGGACAATATCTGCTTCATATTGAGCAGAAATTCAGATATCACAAGGGATCGAGAGATGTAAAGTTATGATGGCATGGAGAGTATGCGGGCCACCATACTGTAAAGTGACGCCCGCTGACAAGCCCGATGCGCTGTCACCTTACGCGACGTAGGGAAAATAATGATGACAACGCGGTGAATTTTTACTTTCCGCGCCGCTGTACTTCCAGCAGCCATTTGTCCAGCTCGGCGGCGAACTGCTGGCGATCGCGCTGGGAGAGCGTGTCCGGCCCGCCGGTCTGGATCCCACTGGCGCGCAGGGTATCCATAAAATCGCGCATCGTCAGCCGCTCGCGAATCGTCGCCTCGCTGTAGCGCTCCCCACGAGGGTTCAGCGCCACCGCGCCTTTTCCCAGCACTTCCGCCGCCAGCGGAATATCGGCGGTGATCACCAGATCTCCTGCCGCACACAGGCGTACGATCTCGTTATCGGCAACGTCAAAACCGGCCGGCACCCTGAGTGAGCGGATCAGCGGCGAAGGCGGCACGCGCAGGGTCTGGTTTGCGACCAACGTCAGCGGCGTCTGCGTGCGCTCGGCGGCACGAAATAAAATCTGCTTAATTACGTTCGGACAGGCGTCCGCATCTACCCATATCGCCATTGTGATGTCGCTGTCGTTAACCAAAAGACTATTGTCGCCTGCTTTTGCTTGCGCGCAAAGCCGCAGATGCCACAATAGGAAAGCTTTAATCAATTACCAGCAGAGGGATGGAGATGGATAAGAAAATCGGCTTTATTGGCTGCGGCAATATGGGCCAGGCGATCCTCGGTGGTTTGATCGCCAGTGGACAGGTGCAGCCCGGGCAAGTTTGGGTCTACACCCCTTCGCCGGATAAACTCTCCGCACTGCGCGATCGCTACGGTATTAACGTCGCGCAGAGCGCCCAGGAAGTCGCCCAGGTGGCCGATATTGTTTTCGGCGCAGTCAAACCGGGCATCATGATCAAAGTCCTGAGCGACATCACCTCCAGCCTCAATAAAGAGACGCTGGTGGTTTCTATTGCCGCAGGCATTACGCTCGATCAGCTGGCCCGCGCAATGGGTCACGATCGTAAAATTATCCGCACCATGCCCAACACCCCGTCGCTGGTCAATGCCGGGATGACCTCCGTCACCCCTAACGCGCTGGCCACGCCGGAAGATATCGCTGATGTGCTGACCATTTTCCGCAGTGTGGGAGACGTTGAGGTCGTCGCTGAAGCGATGATCCACCCGGTGGTGGGCGTCAGCGGCTCTGCTCCGGCGTACGTATTTATGTTTATTGAAGCCATGGCTGATGCCGCCGTGCTTGGCGGTATGCCGCGCGCCCAGGCCTATAAGTTCGCCGCCCAGGCGGTGATGGGCTCCGCCAAAATGGTGCTGGAAACCGGGAAACACCCCGGTGAACTGAAAGATATGGTCTGTTCACCCGGCGGCACCACCATTGAAGCCGTGCGCGTACTGGAAGATCGCGGATTCCGTGCGGCGGTGATCGAAGCAATGAACAAATGTATGGAAAAATCAGAGAAGCTCAGTAAATCCTGAGCAGGAACGATTTATCACGGGTGGATGGTGGCTTCTCCACCCGTGAATTAATTCCGTCATGCGGAAGCCTGAACGGCCTTATGTATATACTGGCGCAGGACTTCATTGTCGCGCAGGAAAACCTGAGCTTCAGGGCTGGTATGGTCGAGCACGACGTCAATCCGCTCAAACAGATCCCGCTGTTGCACCTGTGGCATCTGGCGCAGCAGGGCAGTCAGCATCACCTCGAGCGCTTCAACCTGCGCCGTCAGTTCTTTTGACTCCTCTTCCTTTTGAGCCAGTCTCAGCAATAACTCTGCAATTAAGTTTTTCATCGCGCATCCCCCAGGATATTTCCGCTGACGGTAACACCCGCAACGAATATTAGCCAGTGAAAATAAAAACTATTTTATGACAAAAATAATATTTACCAGGAAACAAATAATAAAGAGGCCAGCGAAACGTTTTTATTGCAGAATTTAAAAGAAGTCGCTCACGGATATTATTTACTGTGGCTAAACAGATGTTTTAGCTATTATTAACTGTTAGGTAGATAAGGGAATATTATTGCTTAATACGCCGGGGTTAACCGGCGCGGGAAATGTCAGCCTGGAGCTGGCTGCGACGCAGCGCGGCCCATAGCTGCCAGAGGTTAATCGCCACCACGACCGCCGTGGCAATAAAGACCCAGCGGAAACCGGCCATGGCTGAAATACCGGCCCCCATCAGCGGCCCCACCACGTTGCCCAGATACATGAAGGATTGATTGTAGCCGAAGATACGCCCGGTGATCTGGTCACTGGAGTACTTTAGCAGCAGGGTCTGGACCGCAGGCAGCATCGCGCCGTCGGCAAAGCCCAGCAGAAAACGCAGAACGCCAAGCTGTAGCGGCGAGGTGACAAAAGACATGGCGAAGAACAGGACTACCGAGCACAGCAGCGTCGCCAGCAGGATCCTTCCCGTCCCGATGCGGTCCCCCAGCTTGCCCAGCCGGGGCGCGGAAATCAGCGCCGAGACGCCGGGGATAGCGGCGATCATTCCGCTCAAAAAAGCGATATTCTGGCTGTCCGGGCTCATCGACTGGATAAACAGTGCCAGAATCGGCCCCACGGAACCGTTACAAAGCTGTACCACCAGCGTGGTGAAAAACAGGCTGATCACCAGTCCCGGATAGGGCAGTGAAGCAAAGACCGCTCGCAGGCCCGGCTGTTGTGCACGGGAAACCTGCGGCCGGGCACCCTCTTTGATCAGAAATAGCGTTACCGTGAAGCTGGCCATCAGCAGTATGGCAGTGATAAAAAAGACCGGCCTCAGGCCAACGTGATCGGCCAGGAAGCCCCCCAGCAGCGGCCCACCGATCACGCCGCTAATCTGCGCGGTCGCCAGGGTACTCAACGCCCAGCCGCTGCGTTCGCGCGGCACCTGCGAGGCCACCAGCGCCATGGCGTTAGGGATATAGCCGGAGGTCAGACCCATCAGCGCCCGCAGGAAAAACAGCTGCCAGACGTTGGTGGCGAACGCCTGTAAGAGTATGGCCACCGCCATTCCCAGGGAGGCGCGAAGCAGCATCAGCTTGCGGCCTTTGCGGTCGGCCAGGCTGCCCCACATCGGGGAGACAATCGCCGAGATCAAAAAGGTGACGCTGAAGGTCAGCCCCGACCACATGGAGAGAGCTTCATGGGAGGTGACGCCCAACTCGGCAATGTAGAGCGGCAAAAACGGCAGGATCTGGCTGATCGCCAGTCCTGTAAAAAAGCAGCCGAACCAGACCGAAATAAGATTAACCTTCCAGGATTCCATAAACAGGCGTCATTACATTGTTTTGTCAGGGGTTATTTAGCTTAGCAAGTTGCGGCCAGCGCGTAATGACCAGAAATGCCCACGCGCTGAGTTCAGGGTTTTATCGCCCTAACGCTACTTACCGTGAAATATGTCACAAAAAAATCATTAGCACGCAGAGCATTATCCTCAGCGGCAGAGCCCATAGCCACGCATTCCAAGATGGAAGTGATCCGCATGGGCGGCGTTGTATTCCGGGCCAAGCCCGTTGCCGTAATACTGGCAGGCGCTATCCAGCAGCGCACGCAGGAAAGGCTGGGTATCCGACTGACGCCAGCCGTTTAATACCGCCACCCGCCGCCCGTCAGCAAAACGAAAGGCGGCGATATCCAGGGCCTCCGCGCTGGCATGCTCGCTGCGGCGGGCATCCGGCCGGTTATAAATATTCCGACAGGCGTAGCTGCCAAGATGGTCTATTTGCCGTAGCGAGCTACCGACGAGATCTCTGGCCAGCGGCTTTGCCTGCTGTTCAACAAAGAGCGCACTGCTTAATGCCAGCGGGCAGCTGGCGAGAAAACTGCTGCTCAGGGCCACGCTGCCAAAATTACGCACCCGCACCACGTTCTCCAGCGGGCAGGTGCCCTGGGTATCCGCCACCGGCTGACTGCTAATTAGCCGCTGCCGGTTTGCCTCATCCAGCAGGACGGAGCACGCCTCAGGCGTCAGCCGCCGCAGCTTAAACTGGGTGATTCTTCCCGGCGGATCGCTGAGCTGTAACGGCGCAAAGGGATTGTAATGCGGCGGCAGAAAACGGTAGCCCAGCCACCCGGCCCCCAGTACCAGGATTAAAAAAATTGCCCCTTTTCCTCTCACCATCCCTCCCGCGCAATAAAAACAACATTATGGCAGATAGCACGATTTTGACGTGGTATGTTATCGGCTTTCCGTTATGTGATGGGTGAGTGTGAGATGGCGAAGTTACGGGTAGGGATCGTCTTTGGCGGTAAATCGGCGGAGCATGAAGTGTCCCTCCAGTCGGCGAAAAACATTGCCGATGCGATCGATAAGTCGCGTTTTGAGGTGGCATTGCTGGGCATCGACAAACAGGGTCAGTGGCATGTCAACGATGCGGGTAATTTCCTGCTTAACGCCAACGATCCGGCCCATATCGCCCTGCGCCCGTCCGACAACACCCTGGCACAAATCCCAGGTCGTACCGGCCAGTCGCTAATCGATGCCAGCAGTGGTCAACCTCTGCCCGCCATTGACGTTATCTTCCCGATTGTGCACGGCACCCTCGGCGAAGACGGCTCCCTGCAGGGGATGCTGCGTATGGCTGACCTGCCGTTTGTCGGCTCTGATGTGCTGGCCTCCGCCGCCTGTATGGATAAAGACGTGACCAAACGCCTGCTGCGCGACGCGGGTCTGGCCATTGCCCCGTTTATCACCCTGACGCGAGTTAATCGTCAGCGCATCGGCTTTGCTGAGGTTGTTGAAAAGCTTGGACTCCCGCTGTTTGTGAAGCCGGCCAACCAGGGCTCTTCCGTGGGCGTCAGCAAAGTGACCCGTGAGGAGCAGTATCAGCAGGCGGTCGATCTGGCCTTTGAATTCGACCATAAAGTGATTGTGGAACAGGGGATTAAAGGGCGAGAAATTGAGTGTGCCGTGCTGGGTAACGACAGCCCGGAAGCCAGCGTCTGCGGCGAGATCGTGCTGAACAGCGACTTCTACGCCTACGACACCAAGTATATCGACGATAACGGTGCGCGAGTGGAAGTCCCGGCGGCGATTGCACCTGAGGTCAACGACCGGATCCGCCGGATTGCCGTAGAAGCCTACAGCGCACTGGGCTGCAGCGGCCTGGCGCGGGTAGATGTGTTTTTAACGGATGAAAACCAGGTGGTGATCAACGAGATCAACACCCTGCCCGGCTTTACCAATATCAGCATGTACCCGAAACTGTGGCAGGCCAGCGGCCTGAGCTACCGCGACCTGATTACCCGCCTGATTGAGCTGGCGCTGAAGCGTCACCGCGCCAACAGCGGACTGAAAACCTCCGTTAACGGCTAATCACTCTTTTGCCGTCGCGTCCTCGCTTTCATCGACGCGGCGGCGGATCACCAGCCCCGACAGCCAGAAACTGATAACCCACGTCACCAGCCCGACGGCATAGGTTTGCCAGCCCTGAGCCTCAAATCCCAGCAGACCGACCACACCATTCAGAATGAAAATCAGACCAATGGCGAACGCATAGTAGTGCCAGTCACGGCGGATTTTTACGGGCAGCTTCATAACAACTCCGGCAGGAAAAAAAGCATCCTCGCACACTTCCCCGCGCGCGTCAGCGACCTCAACAGAAAATTACAAACGTCACTTAAATTTAACTTAAAGCCCTTTTTTGTGACAAAAAGCAAAAAATGAAAATTCAGGGGGGTTCCGAAGCGCAAATTGTCATCAATCTGATATTGACAATCCTTATGACCTGACAAACTTACTCTCGTACCACCTGGCATGATGCCAGCGTTAAGAGAATGTTTCGGAGGTCTTTTATGGCAGAGTTCACCCTGACAAAGTCGATTGCCAGTGGAAAGAAAAGGGATTCCTCCACCCCGGGTAATATCGCGTATGCGCTGTTTGTTCTGCTGTGCTTCTGGGCCGGTGCCCAGCTCTTAAACCTGCTGGTTCACACCCCAGGGGTTTATGAGCATTTGATGCAAATTCAGGACGTTAGCCGCCCGAAAGTTGAAATCGGCCTGGCGGTCGGCACCCTGTTTGGTCTGGTGCCCTTCCTGATGGGTTGCCTGCTCCTCGGCAGCGTGGCGCTGTTTCTGCGCTGGCGCCGCTACCTGTAACCGTCAGGCGTGCAGTACCGCACGCCTGACTGCTTATCTATCCTTTTCAGCCAAGCGTGTTAATCACCGGCAGGCTGTCCTGATTATCCAGCGTGCGCTCAAAGCTGCGCAGACGTTTATAAATCGACATCAGCTCCACCAGCGTTACCCATGAGTTAATCAGGTACTGGAACGAGCTGCTCACCTGGCCGAAAACGTTGGTTATCTGCGTCATCAGACCCAGCGTAATCGTACCGGCAACGATCGACGGGAACAGCAGGAACAGGCCGAAAACGTTATCCATCTGCAGATAGAAAATACGGGCGATATTGAAATACAGATAGTGGAAATAGAGGCGGAAATAGTTAAACCGCACGGCGGAAAACAGCGCCTGCATGGTCGGCGGCGCGGCGCGGTCGGCGTGATCTTCCCCGTAAACCAGCTCTTTACGGTAGGCAGCCTCGACGCGTTGGTTATTAAACTCCAGCCCCGGCAGCTTAATCCCGACCACCGCCAGCAGACCGGTACCCAACAGGGACCAGAGTATGGCTGCGATCACCAGCCCGTAAGGCACATAGCCGACAATCGGCAGCTCAGGCACGTGGGCTGAGAGCACCACCAGCACCGGCAGAAACGCAATCAGCGTCATAATCGACTTCAGCAGGCTAACCCCCATCCCTTCCAGGGTGGTGGAGAAACGCATGGTATCTTCCTGTACGCGCTGAGCAGCGCCTTCGATATGCCGCAGGGACTGCCAGTGCGCCATATAGTATTCGTTCATCGCCGTACGCCAGCGGAAGACATAGTGGCTGACAAAGAAGTTATTCAGCACCGCCACCGTGACCGCAATCAGGGCGATCCCTAAGAAGGTGGCAATACCGCTGTAAAACTCGTCGATGGTCACCTTATGTGGCGCGCTGAGACCGGTCTGGATCAGGTCATAAAAAGGCGCGTACCAGGCGTTAATGGCGACGCTGACCTGCACCATAAACCAGGTCACAAAGATAATCAGGGCGGTGCCCAGCACGGACCAGCGCTGCCAGCGGTGCGGCGCGCGAATGTGCCAGAACAGGGCGAACAGCCCGGTACAGAGAAAATAGTACGCGTAGAACAGCAGGTAGCTCAGGGACCAGAAGCGGGCCGAACCAATGGGTACCTCACTGCTGGCACCGGTAATACGCATCAGCCAGGCGCTGCCGCCAAACTGCCATAACATCACCGTCAGAACGGTCCAGATAAAAGCCGACAAAAAAAACAGCTTCGGCTGCGGGAAAAAGGACTTAAACATACGACATGACTCTCCTGCTTACTTCTTATCGTTATCACTGTTGCTGTGCACTACATATAAAGCCCCGCCACCGCCTCAGCGATGCAGGGCTGATTTTTCTGACAGGAATGCAGAGACTTAGTTCGTCTGCCAGTCGTTAAGAATTGTTGCGACAGGTTTCACAGTCACCGGATTACCCGGTACCGTCAGGTTTCGCCACACCTCGTTGTAGTGAGCGATCAGCGTGGTTGCCGGAGCGGCAGGACGATTGGCGGTCGTGTGGGCATCTTCCGCCACGGTGATGGCATAGCCCCGGCTGGCACCGTTTTTCAGGGTGGTATCGACGCAGTAGTCGGTTGCACAGCCGCACATCACAAAACTATCGATGGCGTGCTCGCGCAGCACCTGCTCCAGCTCAGTACGGTAAAACGCATCGCAGGCGGTTTTGGTTACAAAGAGTGCGCCCGACGGCTGCTCCAGCTCGGGCAGCAGCGCAAAGCCCTCACTCCCCTCCTCCAGCCCGCCCGCTTCGGCATGCTGAATAAAAATGACCTGGTCGGCCGCCAGGGTCAGCCTGTTGATTTGCGCCACGCACTGCTCGCGCTGAATACGCGGCGTGGCAAACACACCCTGCTGCATATCTACGACCATCACTACCCGCTTACCCGCCATTGTCCCTCTCCTGAATAAGGTAAAAGAGGAGGTTACCAGAACCCTGGCGCGACTGCAGCAGGCGTGAGCAAAGAGGGGAAGTGCGCCGTAACGCACTTCTCCTCACCGGTTAAATAAATAATGGCTTAGAATAACTCAACGAAAATGTTGAATAATCTCCGTGCGAACATCTTTTTTAGCCTTTGCCATATTCGCCTGAGCATGACGGAATAAAGTGTACTCCTGTAATTTCGACTGATAATTTACCATCACTGAAGAATCGTCACTAAAATGCCTGCCAGCGCCAGAATATTCGGGCAGTTTCTCAATCGCTGCATGTTTAATCAGGCTACTAAATTGTTCATTACAAATATCCTTAAATACTGCACGCTCCGCCCTGTAGGCATTCAGCGCAGGATGTCGCTCAACGCTCACTAATGACGTCTGACCTGTCACAGGGGCAATATTCCCGGTATCAGGTAAAGCCGGAGATATTTCCTCACCGAGGTTAAACAGCTTATTCACCATCCGGTCCGAGCGGGCAACCTCTTTGGGTTTTATGTCGTGGGGTCTTTCTGCCACAATCGCACTCAACATTTCATCAACCAGATCAATATCTGGTTTTACAGGGGCACACCCCTTTTTATCAACGTATAACAAAGGATTATTCCTCACCATTCGATATAAATTCAGTCCATCTACGGTGCCTGCCGGATCCGCGCTCAACCAGCGTCCCAGCCAGGGCTGATAGTAGCGGTAGCCGTAATAATAGAGACCGGTCGCATCACGTTCTTTTCCCGAATAACGCCGCGTTTTATTATCCGCCTCCGCCTGGCTACGCGACGTCCAGACCGCCGTGCCGCCGAAGGGGTAAAACTCTTCCATACCGATCGTCGCACCGTCGGCGTCCAGCTCCAGGGCACTGCTGCCGGTAAGCGTGCCATAACTCCAGCGCAGCGAATCATTGCCGATATCGTCCGGCTTTCCGCTCTCCCAGTGCAGAAGACGTACTTGAGTTTGCCCGGCTTCACCCTGAGTGATGACCTGCAGGCTTTCCATTATCGCACTGCCTCTTGCCGTGGTTTGCCACTCAAGACCAGGCAGGTAGAGCGTGCGCTGCGTTTGCGTGCCGCCGTTTATCTTCTGCCAGCGCGTTTTCAAAATACGCTGGCTGTCACTGTCGTAGCGGTACTCTTCCCGATCATCCTCAGCACCGTCACGTACCACCGGCATCACCCTCGACAACTCTCCTCGCGGCGTCCAGAGCAGATCCTGACCCGGCGATAACTGTTTCTGTTGCCCGCCCGCCGTAAACAGTACATCCACCTCTGCCGGGTTTTTCGTCAGCGTGCTCAGTACCGCCCGGTTACTGCGGTTGCTGACCGTGATATCCGCGGTGTAGTTGTTACCGCTGGCCGGGGCGCTGTGGCGTATTTGCGTCAGATTGCCAGCGGTATCGTAGGTGTACACTCGGGTATATGAGGTGTAAGTCACATCGTCGAAAGAAGAGAGTGCAGGAAGCGCGCTACCCTGCCGACCCGCATTTGCCATTTCACGCCCGGTCGCACTGACCAGCTGGTACAGACTGTCATAGGTACAGGTATTTTCAGGCAGCACTTTCTGATTGCGCCAGAAGCGGACATCCTCCGCGTCATTATGAATACGCAGCACATTGCCCACCGGATCGTACGCGTAGTGCAGATCCTGCAGCACTTTAGCACCGCCAGGGTGCCCCGTCGGCCGTACGGTGGTGATCCGACTCAGCCGCCCGGTTTCCGGCTCGTAAACGGAGATCGTTACTACGCCATTACCGTGCTCTTCACGTAGCTTCTGACCGGCGGCAGACCAGGTCAGGGAGCGGACGATAGCCTGTTCCTTCCCGCCTTTTCGCGTCAGCCAGCTTGCCGAAAGCTGGCCTGCCACGTCATAGGCCATGCGCTGCAGATGACCGAGCGCATCACGCGTGGTCAGTACCCCACCCGTTGTATCGGTAGTGGTCAGCGTGGTGTAAGCCTCAGAGGCCAGCAGGCCGTTCCAGACAGAAGGATCTTTCCCCTGCCAGTCGACCGTATCAGCCGCCTTCAGCAACTGCCGCGTGACGGACAGCGGGACGCCTGTAAGAGAGAAGCTCTCCGTTTGCATCAGCCCCGCCGTGTCGTAGTGGCTCACGCACTGACCGGCCCGATTTAGCGCTTTATTGGCGACGGCGTTGTCGGCATAGACAAAACGCTCCGCGATCCGCGCATTCTCCCCCTTCACCTGCTCCGTCATACTCAGCGGGCGTCCAGGTAATTCCGCGCTTTCATACTGAAACGTCCCAACCGTCCCCAGGGCATCGACCGTCACGGCAGGCCGCCTGGCAGGATCGTTCACGAGAACGGAAACCCCGGCATCCGCGCTGGTGGTCCGTAATACTCTGTCGGACAGATCGCGCAGGTAATTAATATTTGCCACGCCGGAGCGGAACAGACGCGGGTCGGTGCTTTGCACCAACGCAGCACGGGCATCGTACTGATGGCGGGTGATGCGCTCTTCGGTGTTATCCTGGCTATCAGGATGCCGGTAATAGACAATATCGCGCACGGCCAGCCCACGGCCATCCAGCACGGTGACCGAGGGGGTTTTCGCATAAAGGGATGCACTCATAAGAGAACTCCATGGGTAAATCATTCCAGAAACACCGGCAGCAGCGCTGCCGGTATCGCATTACACGGCGATTCCGCTGGCCGTGTCGTTTTCATCTTCACTGACCACAAACCAGGGCGTGAACAGGGTTCGACGCAGCCAGCCTTTTGCCGTCACAACCTGCCACTCGCGCCCGGTCGAGTCGTAGCAGTGGGTATCGGCATACAGGTCCTGACGGGCGCTGTCATCGCTGACATATTTCCAGCTATCGAGGAAATAGGGCTGATACACGCGAACCGGCTGGCCCTTGTTGTCGAACTCCGTCCTGCCGGTGACCGCCCAGCGAAACGTTGTTTCCGCGAGCACCGGCGTACCGTCTGAGCGGGTCGCCAGCGCACCGGATGCCGTTCGCTGCCAGGCTTCACCGTTCGTCTGGCGGCTTGCCGTCTGCAGCTCCCGGCCAAAACCATCGCTGAACGTCACCTGCTGACGAATTTGCTGCTGCGGATCGCTGTCATAGCGGTCGGTGGCCAGAGTCACCACATGCGGCGGCAGCTTCGCATCCCCGGTTTCTAACCAGCTGTCGGCAACATAGATCAGGCAAAGTGAGATCGGTAGCGGTGCCGCCAGGGCCAGCGCCTGATCTGCCGTCTTCGGGATCGCCATAGCGGTATCGCTGTATCCGGCTGCAACCCCATTTTCCGTCCCACGAATGCGCCGCGAGGTTACCCGTCCCAGCGCATCCAGGGTGACGGCGTGCACATTGTCGTTCACGTCCGTAACCCTGACCGGCAACAGAAAGCGCCAGTCATATTCGGCGGTGGTGGTCAGCCCGGCGGCATCCTTCAGCTGCAGGATCGCGCAGTCATACGCATCGCGCGTCACCGTGACCGCCCCGGTGAGCAGACTGTCGCGCCAGGTTTCAGGCTGCCAGAAGTGCGCTGCCGATGCCCAGGTGGTATAGCCCTGACGCCCCACCCACAGTTTTTTGCTCGCTTCCGCAGGGCGCGCAAAAAGATAGCTGGCCTGCAGCCAGCCTGCGTCAGAGAGCGTTTGAGTTGGGATCGTTTCCGCCAGCGCGCTGACGATCGCCTCATCAAAAACGGCCGTTTCGCTAAAAGCCCGCCGGGGTGGAAACGCCGGAGCCTGGACCGTGGCGTTATTTTGGGCGTCCAGATACCAGGCCTGCTCCTGCCCGGCCAGGAGATAAGGCTGACTGTCGGCCAGCAGCGTGCCAGCGTCGCGGAGAGATTCCAGGCTCAGCCCGCCCGCCGGAACGGCAGTCACGGGATACGTAAACGCATCTCGACGGGTGGCATCCGCCAGACCGGGGAGCCAGACTCCCTGTTCGATATTCGCCAGGCAGTGCCAGCTCTCCTGGATCCGTTCAAGCCGCAGCACCTGCTGCTGTTCATCGAAGCTGGCAGCAAACAGGGTTTCCGGCAGCTCAGCTGAATAGGGGCTTGCCGAAGTCTGAGTTCGCCGTGGATAGCAGATATTGACCTGCTGTAGCGGCTGACCGTAAGGATCGCGGCTGAGCACCACCTGCTGGCGACACTGCGGATCGCTGCTGACCCGCTCATAAAGGTAAGTCCGGCTTTCCACAATCGCCGGCGCGATAACCGGCGCGTCTCCTTTGGACGCCACCAGTCGCACCTGGGGACGATGTTCCGTCACCGAATAAGGGACGCGGGGATCGTCAGCGCCAAAAAGCTCGCCACGCAGCGGCTGGCCTTTCAGGCCCCGACGCAGCCAGAACAGAGTCGACGCATCGGGCATACAGACCTGTTCATCCTCACCGCTTCCGACGGTAAATCGGGGTCTGAATAGCCCGAAAGCCTGCGTATCGCCTTTCCAGTACTCATCCGCAAGCCGATCATCCACCTCCGGTAAACCGGTGGCATACCAGCTGCGCTGAATACTGGCCGTCGTGCTCTGTCCCACCAGGGTATCGGCATCGCGGGACTCCACAAAGCCAAACCCGCGAAACTCACGCTCCTGCGAATCCCACACGCCGTGCCGGTAGCGGATGGTGCTGATTAGCTGGTTACCGCTAATCTCATCGCGTGTTTCCGTGCGCCGGAGCGTATGCAGGGCAAACGGCAAATAGCATACCGGCGCAGATTTTCCCGCCGCCGCTGCGTCGGCTTTCTCATCGAGCCAGAACTGGGCCGAGCTACGGTAAAGCAGTGCGTGACTGGCCCCCATACCGTTACTCATGGCATTTAGCAGCCAGGGTTTGCTGTCAGTCAGCGGACAAACATAATGGCGCGGCTGCGGATGCGTGACCGTCAGTATCAGACTGGCAACCCCAAGCCCCTGGATATCGGCCAGCTGCAGGCTGCTGGTTCGCTCATAGCGTACCCCGTCCGGCAGACTCACGCTGAACGGAGCCGTAAAGTCGTTCCCGCTCTGGTTGCGGTAAATCAGGAGCCGGTCGCTGAGGGCATAAATAAGATCGGTGGTGCCGGAGCCATCGATGTCCGCCAGAAAAAGCTGGTCAGGATTAAAAGACACAGCAGGCTGAGTAAAACCCGGCATGATAATCGGTGGCGCAAAGCGGCCATGTCCGAGATTGGGCCAGTAGCAAACCCCTTCTGCCCGCACCTCCACCAGATGCTGCTGACCGCTGCCGGCCATATCGCTAAAGGCAACCAGTACCCTGGCATCCGTTCCGGGGATCGGCAGCGTGATACCCTCGGGCTGAAGCACCGTCTGCGCTTTGCTCCAGCCGGCACCGGTTCCGCTGTAGAGCCGTACGCTTTTCGGCCCGATCAGCACCAGATCCGCCAGACCCGCACCGCGGATATCCGCCAGCTGTGCACGCGGGTGATGATATTCCACCGGCAGAGCAGACAACGGTGTAAAGTTCCGCCACTCCCGCTCAGCCGTTCGTGCATACTGCCCGGCCACCTCGGGGGCAGTTACCAGCCACTCCAGCCGTCCGTCGCCGTTGAAATCGGCCAGAACCGCGCCGTCCCGCAGGGAAGGCTGCGAAGGTAGCGGCATGGCCTGATCCCAGGTAACGGCATCCGCATCATCCCCTGGCTGGCGCACCGGTGCCCGATACCACCAGGCTTCGCGGTCCTGATACAGAATACCGGCGGTCCCTTCACCGTTGAGATCCACCATCTGGTACGGCTGTAACGTATTCAGCGCCCCCATATCGTCACGCTGCTGCCACTCCGCCCTCTCCGGCGGCGCAAATGCCTGCCAGCCAAAGGTCAGCGGAGGCAAAGCACACGGAGCGCCATCCGCTTCATAGCCTACCGTGTAAGCGGAAGTTAGTGTCGTCATGGTCGGGGCCTGAGCATAGTTCAGCTGCAGGCGAGAGATCGGTTCAGGGGTTTCATTCTCTTCCTGCACACCGGCCAGGGTCTGCAGCCGATGAAACAGCAGGATCTCATGACAAAGACGTCGGGTACGGACCTCGAAGCCGTATTCCCAGCTGGAAAAGCAGTCCTGGCGGCACGGCCAGTTTCCGGCGTCAGGGTTTTGCCATGTCGGGATATCTGCATCACCGCTCTGACGATCGCCGTAGTCGCACACCACCACAAACAGCCAGTCATCCTCTTTGGGCGGCAGCACCAGCGCGGGCAGCGTGCGACCGGCCTGCTTATTGCCATACCAGGCCGCAGCCAGATAGCGCTGGGCCGTCGCGGCGGGGTGTTGGGCAAGCTCTTCTGCGTCGCAGTTAGCGCCATTTTCATCCCGATACTGATAGTAGATCTGCTCCCCGGTCGCTGAGACGGAGGACTCCTCAAGCCATACGGCGGTCCGGGACAGATCGTCCGGATGACTGATACGGGCCTGGGCAGTGCGGCCCAGCAGATGCACCTGACCGTCCGGGCGATATAACACCCAAAAGTCCTGCTGGCCTGCCGTCTCCGGCACCCAGTACTCCAGGCGGCTAAAATCGGTTTCCACCCGCGAGCGGTACGCATGAACCCGGTAGTTCCCACCGACTTTGACGCCGAGGAGTGTCGTGGCGCTGCGGATCTCCGCCATGCCGCTCTTCGTCAGTACCGGTACCAGGACTTCGCCGTCCGGTCCGGTGAAGGTATCGGTGCCGTCATAGGCTGGCACGCCTTTGTGGGTTCGCAGACGGACCGCCGGACGGTGGATATTCCATCCCATCCCGAACGGTCCGTTACCGCTGCGGCTGTGGTAGTTCAGCGTCAGGGGCGGAGCATAGCCCCGTCCGGCACTGACGGGTAAAGGTACCGATAGCATCGCCGCACCATCCGGACCGGCAGCGGCAATATCCCCCTTCAGCCCGCTTATCGCGCCACCGCCCTCGGGAAGAGAAGGCGCGGTCAGGGCTAAATTCTCTGAATTTTGCATAATAGACTCTCCTCAGGCTCCCCGCAGGGGAGCCTGATAGCAGATACAAGAATTAACCGATGATGGTGTAGCGGATATGCAGAATGATGTCCGTCAGACTGAGCAGCAACGCTTTCTGTCGGTCCCCAATGTCCGGGAAACTCAGGACCAGCGTCCCGGTATCCTCCACCGGGATCCCTTCAAACGGCAGCCAGCGGCTGTCATTGAAATCGAGCTGGAACTGACCGCTGTCATTCATCCCATGAGAGACCGCCAGCGCATCACACCCGCGTGGCAAAACCACGCTGCCGCCGTAGCTGAGCACCGCCCGCACGTCCTGATACGGGCCGGTGAGGGCGGGCAGCGTGACGCTGATTTGCTTGATGCGTCGCGTTTTACCCAGCGCGTCCGGATAATCCTTATCGATCTTAAGGTCGGAGAGCTTCAGAGAAGCCTGCAGCCGCTTATCCGATGTCACGGTCAGGCCGTTAACGGCAGCCCCGGCACTGCCTTTGCCCGCAGTGACCAGGGTCGTGACCGCCGTTGCCAGCGTAAAGGCATCCTTCCCGGCCAGCCCGGCATAAACCTCAGACAGACAGACGGTACGCGTCACCTCTTTTTCCCGCTCGTCGGCCTGTAAATAACGTTCTTCCATCTGCGCCAGACTGAGCTGTAGCGTCTCACCTGCCATTAAACCGGCATAGGTTCCCTGCCAGGCACCAGGACGGATAAACGTGGCGCTCGCCGTCCCCATCGTCCATTTCCAGGCTTCCTGCGCCATCAGACAGCGGGACACGGTCAGATCGTAGAACTGGTAATAAATCGCCGCCAGCTTGCCACGCAGCCAGCTGTAAAGGGCTTTGTTGGTGAATTTATTTTGCAGGAAGGTCATCTGCGCCCGGGTCTGGGTCTGCTGCGTCTCCAGATACGTTTTCTGCATTACCGCCGCCTCACGCTTAATCGCCAGCGCGGCCAGCTGAGCGTCAATTTGCTTCATCTCACACTCTGCCGTATTACGCTGAACGTCCCACTCCTGACGGCGACGACGATAGGCTTCAGACTGGGTGATACGCTCTGCAGCGGCATGCGAAGCAGAAGCCCCTATCTCAATACCGGTTCCCACTGCCTTAGCGATAGCACCATAGCGGGAACCGCCGAATGCCATACCGTAAATATTGGGCACCGCATCCAGGCCCGCAGCAACGGTATAGGCCGCGCGTGCCGTAGTGGACAATACGGCCGAACTCAGGGCAAGCTCCATAGCCTGCGTCTCTCCGCGATTGACATCTTCGTCATAGAGTTTGCTGTAGTGGCTATGGCGCGACTGCGCCCCATGGCGACTCTCTTCAAGCGCCAGTTGGTCAGCGTCGATCTCGGTAATATTTTTTTGCTGCAGGGAAAGGCTTTGCAGCATCAGCTCCGCCCCCTGAGTCAGTAATAACTCCGAGAGCGCTTCTGCATCCTGGCGCTCCGTGATACTGAGCAGATTACTGCCAAACTGGGTTAACTGATTAACCATCCCACGGGCGTTCTCCAGCATGACCGGGAAGCGATACAGCGGCATCACTGCCGCAGGCAGGTTGCTCCCGCCCTGAGATGCAATAACGGCAGCACTCAACAGCGCCGCCGGATCGGCGGGCGCGGCATAGATCGCCAGCGACAGAGGTTGCCCGTCAATGGAGAGATGGTGACGCAGGTTATACAGACGCTGTGCCAGGGTCTGCCAGTAGCCAATCAACTTATCGTTCTGCTGCGGCAGAAACAGGTCGGTCAGCGAATTGGCGGTAAAGAGTTCCACCGAGTCAGTTTGCTGGCGTACCGCCTCCAGCGCCTGCAGGGTGCGAGTTTTCAATGTTTGATCCGCGGCATTTCCCAGACGAGGATTGCTCCAGTCGGCACTAAAGGTCAGCCAGGGTTCGTCACCGAGCACGCTCAGCGCCTGGACATACCACATTTTGGCTTCGTTAAGAGTATCGCGCTCAAGCAGGCGGTAGGCGGCATCACCCCGGGCAATTAGCAGATCAAGCCAGGACATAAAGGTCGCCACTTTATAGTGCATCGGGTCTGCCTGCGCTACCGCATCCGGATCTACCGAATCCAGCGGGCTGGCATTCCAGGAAATATCGTCTTCCAGCGGGCGTACATTCCATTGCCAGGCGGCAGGCTGACCATCAAGCAGATACCCTTCGGGACTCCAGATATATTTAATCCAGCGGGTCGCCTCGGTAAATCGACTCTCCTGCAGCAGACGCTTAAAGACCATCATCGGCACATAGTAGAACATCTCCCAAAAATAGAGGGCGTTAGCCCCGTTAAAATCCATGGGTTCCGTCTGCAGATCGAGAATTACCACGTTTTCAAACATCGAGAGTTTTGACTGACTATTAATTTCTATCGCGGTCCGGGTGTCGTCCACATACTTGAAGTGGGCACCCAGCCATGAGCTATCACCCATTTTATCGGTGGTTAAAAAGACGCGGGCGCAATATTCCGTATTGAGCGGTGTCGCATCCAGAGGAATAAATAGCCGCACGCTCAATTCGGTATCGGCCAGCATACCGGTATAAACAACGTGCGCGTCGTTATCTACCACATGTTTAAGGCTGAGGTAAAATTTGCGGCTGCTTCCGTGAACGCTTGCGCTATAGCGGGGCAGCACAAAATCCACATAGAAGCCTTTCCCCAGCTGGGGTTCCTGTAATAGCTGGGTTTCCATTGACAGCACGGTGTTAAGACCGGTATTCGCCCGGGTAACCAGCTGTTTAGCAAAGAGCGTATTGACCCTGATACGGTGAACGCCATACTGCAGATACTGCGCAGAGGTCGTCGTCTGGTTTAGCGTAATAACGGGTACGGCGTCGAGGGTCAGCGTCACGCGGAAGCTTTCCTTACCCAGCGAGCGCCCGTCTCCGGCCGGCGCGGATGCGCTGCAGGTGAGCGTAAGGTCAAGGGTGTTGTTAACAAATGCGCTTAGCGGCACTTCGATTGTTTTATTTTCAAACAAAAAGAGTGATTCGCCAAATGTAAATTTAGAACGTCGGTCGGAGATAAAGCTTACGTTACCGCCTCCCGTCACCGTAATTTTCACATCCGCAGGGTTAATAGTGGTATTAATATACTCAAAACTGCTGAAGGTAAAATCAGGCCCGGCTGACGGGAATGGGTTACTCCGACAAACCGATACCGGAGCTGGAGGATGTGCCACTGTATATTTTGACACCGCCCGATATAACTCCCCCCATTTAAATGCAGCCTGCGAATCCTTATTTGATGCAGGAATATCGGCTATTCTGAAATGAGGAACAAACCCCCCATTGATATACTGTGATGATGCACTTAAAAATACAAGGCGACTGTTTTTTTTGATTAGACAATCTACAACATACTTTTGTGATGAGGCATAACTCCCTACCGACACACTTCGTGGAAGATAGAACTCTTCGCCCATAAGACCGGACTGCTTCATCATGTCGACCAGAGTGCCGCTCCGTGCACCTTTATAGCCATTATAAATTACTTTTGCAGTGGCATTAATTTTCAGCGCCACTTTTCCGTTATTCGTCAAGGAGACATTGACAGGCGATACCGAGCTGCCATTCATTATTGAATAATAACCATCCCCCCATCCATAGCCCAGACTTACCGGTTTCGAAACACCAACACTACAATAGCGTGAATTCAAAAGTACCGCAGAGGTCGTACTTAGCTGAGAGGAGACAGGCGCAGCTAACTCCTGAGCCGCCGCTTCGGCAAGCTCCTCAATATGACCATCGGGCAAAATACGCACCCCGGAAATATTTGATAATTTATTACCATAGCTGGCGAGTTTTTTATGGAAAAAGAAATAAAGCCGTTCATTATGCGTATCACAGCCGCAGTACATTCCCATAGCACTAATCGGGATACTTTGCGGGGGCAAAATATTCCGTGCTGAGGTCACCGATACCGGAACACTCCAGGTGCCGTCATGCAGAATATGCGCATATTTCAGCTGATACTCAATGGACCGGGTGGTTGTGCTGCCGCTGGTGACAGAAATTTCCCGGCTTTCCACCCAACAAATATGCAGCCGCGACTGGAAGATGACCGGACGCACCAGATCGTTGACGGCGCTAATCGCGACGCTAATTTTTGTCCATTCACGCCAGGCATTGGCCGGTAGCGTGCCATTTGCCATTTTACCAATATCCGCTGAACGCCAGTAATAATCGCCATTCGCCGCTCGTCCAATGATATACGTCAGACCATACTGGTCGGTGACGCTATCGTGGTAGCCGCCGATCACCTTCAGGTTAGCGATCTCCTCGAAGCGGGTCATATAGGTTTTAAACCCATCTTCCACGGTATCGCTCGACAGCTGGCTCTGGCTCAGCGACTGAAGCATCTCATCCATCATACCGGTCTGGCCAATACGCAGGGTCGGGTCGATATAGTTTTCCGGATAGTAAACCAGCTGCGAAACGCCTGCCCAGGTGCTATAGCGCTTGTTCCAGAGATCCCAGTCGGTAAAAAATGGCCGGGATTTGACGCTGTTTGTTACTCCGTCTTCAATCCCCGTCAGCGCCCGGTTGACATACAGCTGCAGGCTGGCAATCGCTTCTGCCAGACGGGTGGTTTTTACCTGCGCGGAGATCTTATTATCAATCAGCAGCCAACTGTAGAGTTTATCGCGGTCCGTCACCCAGGCGGGGGTGATATACTTAATCGCGTAGGCGCTAAGCGCGGCGCTAAGACGTTCATCCAGGGCCGCCTGTAGCTCGGTCTTCTGCCGGGTATTAAGCCCCGACTGTAGAATCTGACCCATCGCCTTCCAGTCAGCATAGGCAGGCGAACTATTTGAGGTGGTGTATTTCATGCCCATCAACCTGGCCACGCCCGCAGGCGTTATCCCCAGCGAGGTGGCGATATCCACCCACTGCAGGGTCACATCAATATCCCGCCAGCTACTGAAGGTCAACGCGACACCGTTATGCTGAGTCAGGCCCTGGGCAACCAGCTGTTCATCAAGCATCATCGCCTGCGCCAACCGTGCAGGCGTTAGTTTTCCCTCGCCCAGTGCAGACAGCACTTCCGTAGCCGAAGAACCGCAGCGCTGTAGCCAGTGGTGAAGGCGAGTCAGCCCACGCATCGTGGACAGACTATGCGGCAGGTTTGTGACACCCGCGTTCTCCTGGAATTTCGCTGGCGACATCACCGCCAGGGCGAGTTCCCCGGCTGTCAGCTTCAGCGTGCTGACCATTAATGCCAGCTGCCCCAGCACCTGACTAAAACCGACCACTTTTGTCGTCTCTGCGGCCGTGCGGCCTTCCTTCATCACCAGCGTCAGAAAAGCCGAAAGCGTCAGCCCCTGAGGCTGCAAATTGTTAAGCCAGACCAGCAGATACCAGGCGATATCCGCCGAATCCAGCTGCGTGGCGGCGGCCACGAAAGGCGCCAGCGCGAGCGAACGTTCATTCCAGTCGCTAAACGTCCGGTCGCCTAAACCATTTTTTAGCGTCGTCAGCAGGTTTTCAATATCCGGCGACAGGGCGGTGCTATAACGCGTCGTGGTCATTAGCCAGAGATCGCTGATGGTCAGGTTTTGCTCCCTGAGCCATTCGGTACAGAGGCCGATAAAACTAACCAGATTAGCCAGCGCCTGGCCTGAAAGCGTCGCGATAGCGGTCGATGCATAAGGTGAGACGGACAGTAGTGCAGCCAGTTCCGTGACGCTCAGCCCATGCGCATCGGCCAGTAGTTTAACCCGATACAGCGCGGAGAGATCGTCAATAGTACAGGTGAAATGCACCTGGGTACTTTTCCCCTTCGCCAGCGTCCACAGGGTATAAAGTTCGGTATCATTGACCTGAAAAGCCCCTTTCATTACCCCGGTGCGGAAGGTGTCGGTCACCATCGAGGGTTCCAGCACAATCGATGCGCCATCAGCGGAAAAAATCTGACCGTTTAAGGGCGGTGAATTAAATAACCGGGTAAATGCAGAAGGGCGGTGGCGATAGCTGGTTTGATTGATTGCCGCACCGGCGAGGATCAGGCTATCAGAGAGCGTAGTCTGATAGCGTTGCATATAATAGTGTACCCAGAACAATTCACTGAGTACCTTGCTGGTAATCTCGAGATAATTGTTACTGTTCTCAACAACGCTGCGAATGTCACCAGGCGAAATACCGGTCGCTTTATACAGACGGATCAGTTTATTCATTTTGAGCAGGAGAAGGTTAGTCAGGCGAGTGGCCCCCATACCCGTATCAGTCCCGGACTGGACCTGTTCAAAACGAAACTTTACCCTGGTCGATATTTTTTTATCACTACCTTTTTCACCATATCGGTACAGATAGAGTCCAAACTCGTCGGCCAGATCGGTATCGGTTAACAGAAACTCAGGCGACTGATAGACGACATTCGCCATCGTCGACCCGTTGATTTCGCACAGATATTCTTCCCTCGGGGAGTCCATTCTGACGCTGACCGAACCATAATCGTCCCTGAACTTAACCCTGACATAAAACCGGTTTCCCGAAACTTTAAATAAATCTATAAAGTGCGTTTGCGCATCGTAGTGACTTCCTTTTGTTCGGGTAATGCGATAACGCTGCAACATGCCCGTTTCATCGACCACATATGAATTTAAAACATCATCAGCATAGCCATTATTTTCAGTGACCATCTCAAGGAAAAGGGCCATTTCATCATGGCTTATCCCATAATATTTAGACAGAAACTGGAAGTCCTGAAAATAATCGACATCGATCTCGCCAAAATTTTTATTAACAAGCTCTGCCGCATTTTTCTCCGTCACCTCCTCCGTCAGAATAGCGAATAAATCCGGAGAAATATCCGACTCAAGCCCCAGCAGCGACGAGCTATCCATCAGTTGCGCGACCTCCGGGTTACGCCGGAAAGCGGAAAAAGTCTCATCCTGCAACATGATTGAGCGGCGCGTCGCTTCATACGGCAAATGGAACGGAGTCATACCGGAGTGTCGCCAGATGGACAAATTCTCCAGCACGCCGTCATAACTCTTGTCATCATACTTTTGAATATTATTCATCAGCAATTCACTGGAAAGTGTCAGTGTTGACAGCTCATCATCCATATTGCTTTGGGAAAGCGGCAGCTCCACTAAATCAGGACGACGAGTATCAAGCCGGTACTCGCTCACCTCCGGATGAAGGTCCCTTGCTTCACGATACAGCTCCGTCAGATAGCCCGCGGGCGAAAACATCGAGGCTACAGAGCCCGGCTTAACGAACGAACGGGCACGCTGCGGGAAAAAACCGTCGTAGCTCTTCAGCATGGAGGACTGGCGGATCCCGAGGTTTACCGCTTTGGCCAGTTGGGGATTTGCCAGACTGAGAATACGCGACTCTGCCAGTTTATTTTCTTTTAACGCCGTCTGCGCCTGCTGGTAGAGATAATTGCTCTCTCCCCAGCTAAGACTCTCCCCGGCAAGGTCTTTTACCTCAGAAAATGAGCGGACCATAATATCGGAAAGGGTAATCTTCGACTCGCTGGCGGACAGGCTGCGGACGCCTGAAGTATTTACATGGTTAATTTTATCCAGAATATCATCAATACAATACATAGCTCCCACCTTATTATTGGCTGGAATATTCTCCCAATGAAAAAATAACTATTCGATCGCCATCGTAGCAAGGGAACTCTTAACAATTCAATTTAAAACATTTTATAGATTAACGAAATAAAAACCTAAAAATACATTCTCTAATGCAATAATAAAAACAAGATGTGATATTTAAATTAACTCAATAAGCCAGACAAATAACACAAAACCGAAAATAACATCGGCAATTTTTAGAATACCCCAATGCAAAAAACGTGTTGAGACCCTCATCGCCAGCTCCTGTGGTGCTCGCCAGAGCATAAAAAACCGCCGACGTTTACTCATAGTTACGTTTTAGCCGCTATGATTGTGTGAAAGGCGCTTTGCAACGCACCCGCCCATAGTATAAATACGCTTACTTTTTTCCACTTAGCTTATGGATACCTTCGTTGAAACGTAGTCTGCTTTTTTCTGCCGCCCTGGCTGCGGCGTCACTGACACAGGTCCAGGCGGCGCAGCCGTTAACCGACCCCGTTTTCGCGTCCGATATCGTCGATCGTTACGCCAACCATATCTTCTACGGTAGCGGCGCTACCGGTATGGCGATGGTGGTTATCGACGGTAATCAGCGGGTGTTTCGCAGCTTCGGTGAGACTCGCCCCGGCAGTAACGTCCATCCCCAGCTTGATTCAGTGATCCGCATAGCGTCCCTGACAAAAGTGATGACCAGTGAAATGCTGGTGAAGCTGATGGATCAGGGTGTGGTAAAACTCGACGATCCCCTGAGCAAGTTCGCTCCGCCCGGCGCACGCGTGCCGACGTATCAGGGCGCACCGATTACCCTGAAGAACCTGGCGACCCACACCAGCATTTTGCCGCGTGAGCAGCCCGGCGGCGCGGCCAACCGTCATGTGTTTATCTGGCCGACCCGCGCCCAGCGCTGGAGCTGGATCTCCACGGCAAATCTGAAGGCGACGCCCGGCACCCAGGCTAACTACTCCAATCTTGGGTTCGACCTGCTGGCAGATGCGCTCTCCACCGCCGCCGGTAAGCCTTACCCCCAGCTCTTTCAGGAGCAAATCGCTCGCCCGCTGGGGATGAAAGATACGACCTATACCCCATCGCCGGACCAGTGCCGCCGTTTGATGGTGCCGGAAAAAAGCGCCAGCCCGTGCAATAACACCCTGGCCGCGATCGGCAGCGGGGGTATCTACTCTACGCCGGGAGATATGATGCGCTGGATGCAGCAGTTCCTGTCATCAGACTTCTACACCCGCAGCCCGCAGGCGGACCGGATGCAGACGCTTATCTACCCGCGCAGCCAGCTTACCCGCGTGGTCGGTATGGACGTACCGGGCAAAGCCGACGCACTCGGTCTCGGCTGGGTGTATATGGCACCGAAAGAGGGCCGCCCGGGGATCGTGCAGAAAACCGGCGGTGCCGCAGGCTTTATTACCTATATGGCGATGGTGCCGCAGCATAACGTCGGCGCTTTTGTGGTGATCACCCGCTCACCGCTGACCCGCTTTACCAATATGAGCGACGGTCTGAACGACCTGGTCTCAGAGCTGAGTACCAATAAAGCTCGTCCGTAATCCCATAATGGTCGTGGAAGGTAAAGATAACTTTTGCAAAACACCCCACGACCATATTTGGTAGACTGCTCACTTCGTTGCACAACCTTCAGGCAAACCATGACCGATTTAATCACCCGTCCGCGCCGCCTGCGCCAGTCCCCTGCGCTGCGCGCCATGTTTGAAGAGACAACCCTGACCCGAAACGATCTGGTGTTGCCCATCTTTGTTGAAGAAGAGATCGACGACTATAAAGCCATCGAAGCGATGCCTGGCGTCATGCGCATTCCGGAAAAATATCTGGCGCGCGAGATCGAACGTATCGCCCGCGCAGGGATCCGCTCGGTGATGACTTTCGGTATCTCTCACCACACTGACGCCACCGGCAGCGATGCCTGGCAGGAAAATGGTCTGGTAGCGCGCATGTCACGTATCTGCAAAGACGCGGTGCCGGAAATGATCGTCATGTCCGATACCTGCTTCTGCGAATACACCTCTCACGGTCACTGTGGCGTGCTGTGCGACCACGGCGTGGATAACGACGCGACCCTGGAGAACCTCGGCAAGCAGGCAGTGGTTGCTGCCGCGGCCGGAGCCGACTTTATCGCCCCTTCTGCGGCGATGGATGGTCAGGTACAGGCGATCCGCCAGGCGCTGGACAAGGCGGGTTTTATCGATACCGCGATTATGTCCTACTCCACTAAGTTCGCTTCCTCGTTCTACGGCCCGTTCCGTGAAGCCGCCGGTACCGCGCTGAAAGGCGACCGTAAAACCTATCAGATGAACCCGCTTAACCGTCGCGAAGCCATCCGTGAATCCCTGCTGGACGAAGCCCAGGGCGCGGACTGCCTGATGGTCAAACCGGCCGGTGCCTACCTCGATATCCTGCGCGATATCCGCGAACGCACCCAGCTGCCAATTGGCGCTTACCAGGTCAGCGGTGAATACGCGATGATCAAGTTCGCGGCGCAGGCCGGGGCCATCGACGAAGAGAAAGTGGTTCTGGAAAGCCTGGGTGCAATCAAGCGCGCCGGTGCCGATCTGATCTTCAGCTACTTCGCTCTCGATCTGGCGGAGAAAAACATCCTCTGATCCCTCAGGGCGGGTTGATCCCCCGCCCTTCTAAATGTTCATCGCTCTGCAATGTCACCGTCATATTTCGCTTCTACTGTCTGGGCAAGACGTGAGGAGAAGCGACCATGTTTAGTCTCGACAACGTACTCGATGACCTGTGGCCTGAGGCGAAACCCGCCCCCTGGCAAAAAAGTGTTCTCAAACGTTTATTGTACGAAGAGGAATTCCAGTCCTTTGCTGCACACCACCGCCACCTGAAAGGGCTGGATATGGTGGAACAGGTACTCGACCACCTTGCCATTCGCTGCGCCATTCCGGCCCACGACCTCGAACAAATCCCCGAACATGGCCCACTGGTGATTATCGCCAACCATCCGACCGGCACCCTTGACGGTCTGGCGCTGCTGTACGCAGTTTCCCGCGTGCGTCGCGATGTGAAAGTGGTGACCAACCGGATGCTCAGCCACCTCGAACCGCTGAGCTCTCTGTTTATTCCGGTGGATAATATTAATGGCCGCACCAGCAAAACCTCTTTGCAGCAGATGGAACAGCATCTGCAAAGCGCCGGTGCCCTGATCTTCTTCCCGGCGGGCGAAGTCTCGCGCCCGACGCGTAAAGGTATTCGCGATAAGCGCTGGCATACCGGCTTTATCAAGCTGGCGGCGAAATTCCGCGCCCCGCTGCTGCCGATGCATATCCGCGCCCGCAACAGTATGCTGTTTTACTGCAGCACCCTGATCTCCCCGACTCTGCCGATGCTTCTGCTGATGCAGCAAATGTTTCGCCGTCGCGACAGCTGCCTGCCTATTTCCATCGGCAAGCAGATCGCCTGGTCCAACTGGTACCACGCCGGTACGCCGTCCCGCGAACTGGCCGAGAAGTGCCGTCGACACGTCATTCGACTGGGCAAAGGCAAGGAAGGTATCTTTAAAACTGAAAGCGCCATTGCCCGTCCGGAAGACCGCGCCACGCTTAAGCGAGAACTGCTGCGTGCCGAATGCCTGGGCCGCACCGCCGACGGCAAGGTTATCTATCTCTGGCAGCGTAACGGTCAGGAAGATGTGCCGGTACTGCGCGAGCTGGGACGCCTGCGCGAAATCGCCTTCCGCGCCGTGGGCGAAGGCAGCGGCAAACGCCGGGATACGGACAGCTACGACGACGACTATCTGCACCTGATCCTGTGGGATGAAGAGGATCTGGAGATTGTCGGCGCCTACCGCTTTATGCCTACCGCCGGTCAGGTGGAAAAGCACGGCGAGGAAGGCCTCTACAGCCACAGCCTTTTCCACTACGGCGAGCAGATGGACGATGTTCTGCGCCAGGGCATCGAGCTGGGGCGCAGCTTTATTCAGCCGCGCTACTGGGGTCGTCGCGGCCTGGATTATCTCTGGTCCGGTATCGGGGCCTATCTGGCGCGCTATCCGCAATACCGCTATCTGTTTGGTCCGGTCTCCATCTCCGGCGGCCTGCCACCTGCCGCACGGGATCTGCTGGTCGCTTTCTATCGCCTGTGGTTCCCGGCAAGCCATCCGCTGGCCGCCTCACGCCGTCCGTATCCGGCAACGCTCCCGGATGTACTGGCGCAGTTCGGCGGAGAAGATTATACGGAAGATCTGACGCGCCTTAAGTCGCTGCTGGGCAATCTCGGCTGCGGTATCCCACCGCTCTATAAGCAGTATTCAGAGCTGTGTGAGCCCGGCGGCGTGCAGTTTATCGACTTCGGCAGCGACCCGGCGTTTAACGACTGCGTCGACGGCCTGGTGCTGGTGGACCTGACCTATCTGAAGGCAAACCGGTATCAGCGGTATATTGGGGCGCACAGGGGTGTGGGGATTGAGGAGACGGCGGCGTGAGTGCAGTCTCCTGGGAATGTTGGCCGTGTGATGTTCAGCGGAATATTCTGCTGCACATCACAGATTCTTATTCCCTATAAACTCTACAGATTGACTTGCTTACTTGTTATCCGTAGGGTTTCTGCGAACCCGCCTGCAACGCTAACTTCCCCTTAACTGGTTCTAGTCGCATTGCACTACAGGCAACGCGCTACTGAAAGCTCACCTTAGGTGGGCTTTCCTCGTTTAAGAAACTCAGAAGATTTCCCTGCACTGCGATAAATTGTCATCGTACGTTACCTTGTTTGAATATCCGCCAACTTCAATTTTTTTACATACTCATGCGCTTTACACAGTAAAAACAATGAAATAAACGGTAACTGTCGGAGCTTTTTGCAAGACACAGCGCTCACTCCACCATAACCTGAACGTGTTTCAGATTATCAAGAGAAGCGTTTACGAAGCCATGAGTTGTATCTACATACTCTTTTGGCATGCTTAAAAACTATTTTTTATCCCCCCACTCAGACCTATCTTCAGACGGGCACTGCAGAAAATGAATCCAGTACAACAGAGCTTTAAAGTGTGTATAGTCAGTATCTACAGATGCAAATCCATTGATGCAAGTTATCATACCTTTGAAACTATTGATTACAGACGGAGGAAAGATGAATTCACGCGAGATTTTTTTTCAGAAAGTAGGTGAAAATAATGAAGCAACTAAAAACTTCAAAGAATCATTTAATAGAGAGTTAGATGAGTTTCAAAAGAAAACACTAGAACTCCTAACACAAATACAATCGTGGTTTGAAGGGAGCGCTATCACCGCAAAAACTGATAGAAAGGCCATTAACGATACGATAGAACCAAGTAAGGTCAATTATGTAGTTTCACTTTTTCTCCGAAATGGGGAAAAAACTCTTTCAATCGATCCTGAAGGCCTTAGGTTCGCAGGCGGAATCACTGGGTCGCTCACAGTAAAAATTATCAATATGAGCAGAGCTCCTAATACTCAAACATTTAATCTTCATATGCGTGACAGGGCTTTACGAGCGCAGGGTGTACCGGAGCAGTACGAGGGCTGGGTTATCGTTACAAGTAACCATGCAGGCAGAGTTGTTGAAGAATTTAATGAGGAAAATTTCTTCGCAAAGATTGAGTCCTTTGCTTAAAGTGGCATACATACACAGCATTGCTTAATATTTACGATGTTTATGCTCCCCTTGCGCATATAGGGCTCGAAGAAACCTACGTGCGCGAGGGACCAAGGAAAAATGAAGGAGGATTAGCCGTACCCCCTAAAAGTAAATAAAGCCATGACAAATGTTAATTTAGAACCCCACAAAAGCAACATATATCATATAAATAAGACTCACCTTCAATACAGCCCCCCTTCTCGATTAGCAATGAATATTTTATGCATCGAAATAAGAAACATAATTTCCGTCCTCTCATTGTCTATAGTCAAAGGACAATTCAAAGTGAAACAAACTGCAATTTTAGGCGTTTTTTGCGAGGCGGCTCGGGTAAGTGATAAAGTGCAGCTCAGCTCGGCGTAAAAGCCTTGTCGTCCGTTTCGGTGAGCAGTATGGTCTTCCCGCACCTGCAAAATCAGGTGCCAGGATTGGAACCCTGAATCACTTCACTGACGACACTACTTTTGTGTCGTGCGCTCGGCTACATCTCCATGGTGGACCGGGCGGGGGCACTGAAAAGTGCGCTGGTGTCAGTGAAGCCAGTAGTTCCAACCCTGCCCGGCTCCACCACCAATGAGATTGGAACCTCGGGTGGTGGTGATAAAGACTATTCACTGGAGGCTATCTATGCCTGTCTACCCAACCCAATACCACTCTTTGTTCACCCTGCCCTTTACCCACGTGACCGACTTTACCGAGCTGGCCGATCACTGCGAACGTTTCGCTCACGGGATCGCGAGCAGCGACGAGCCACTGCAAAAGATGGCCCTCTGCGGCCGACTCTCTGCCTGCCTCGCCCTGCTACAGCCGACGCTTAATGATCCTGTTCCGGACTGTTTAAAACCCAGTCTGACGGTAGAGGATATTCCTGCACATCGTCCTGCATTTGAGCCAGAGGCCACACAGCTGGCAGGCTATTGTCAGGCACTGACCGGTCTGCTGATGGGGGGAGCACTGGCAGCAGAAACAGAAACGGTTATCGCGGAGCTGCTCTGCGAGCTGGTCGATTATTTCGCTGACACCGTAAAAGCGCCGCGCTGGCTGAAAACCGGTGGTGAGACGATCTCTCTGGAGAGCCTGCACTAATCCTTTCCATTCTTTCTGGCTAAGGTGCAGCCAACGCGCCTTAGCCCGTCCGTTACCCTCATGCCATTTCTACTACAATCAATATGTTAATCACCAGGCCGGAGGAAAAGTGCGTTTTAACGTTAACAAGCTGTTTATCAATACCGTCCTGCTCGGTGGCACAACGGAGCAAAAAATCCGCGCCGCCGCCGACGCGGGGTTTACCCAGATTGAAATATGGCGGCAGGATATAGAGGCCGTGGGCGGAAACACCGCAGAGATTGTCAGGCAGTTACGGCATCATCATCTCGGACTGACGGATTATCAGGTATTGCTGGATTTCGATGGCGCGCCAGATGGAATGCAAAAACAGAAGCGCGAAGAAGCGCTGGCGATGCTCGATACCGCCGCAGCGTTGGGGGCCACAACGCTGTTAGCTCCCGCCTCCACGCATCCGGACTGTATGGCCGAACGTGAAACGGACGACCTGTACTGGCTTAGTCGCGAAGCCGCAAAGCGGGATCTCAAAGTGGCATTTGAAGCCATGGCGTGGAGCACACATATCAATACCACGGATGCGGCATGGCGCTGCGTGGAACAAATTAATGAGCCGAATCTGGGACTGGTGATCGATGCCTTTCATATCTTTGCCCGCAACCGTACCGTTGCCGACCTGGCCGGTATCCCGATGGACAAAATATTCCTGGTACAGCTCTCGGATCTCCAGGTGCTGCCTGAAGCCGGGGACATAATAGAGACGGCGCGGCACCATCGCCTGCTACCGGGTGAGGGGAATTTCCCCCTGCATACCCTGCTCGATTATCTGGCAGTAAACCGCTATCAGGGACCGCTGGGACTGGAAGTGTTCAGTGATGTGCTACGTCAAAAACCTCCCCGGGAGGTTGCCGGAGAGGCTATGCGGGCGCTGAAAAAATGTCTAAGGCCTTAGACTCTGTTTATCAGGCATAACCCGAGGGCAGATTGATCTTTGTCGGCTAAAGGCGTAGATTTTCTGAACAGTTGACGACGATACCATCCACCATATTTACGCGGCGAAACACCTCATCTTCGTCGTTTCTTAATCCCCACGGGATTACCGGGCACCGTCCCGGCCAAGGCGGAAAAATGCTAAACGCACTTAATTCATCTCGCTCAGTTCAGACAATCAGAGATTGCACCGATATGATCGCAACGGTTCCGCTACGTCATTGGGATGATGCACTCCAGATCCGTCACCTGAAAAGCGAAGGTGCGCTTCGCGATCAGCATTTCATCATTACGGTCAGAAGTGATGTTGATAAGGCTACGTTTTCCATTAAACCTTTTGCTGAACTGGTTGTGCTCAATAATCGTCTTCGTTTCGTTGTGATGCCTGAAACACAGTATCCTGAAATCGCCGGTAGTGAAGACGAGATTTTCTCAGAGATCGAACGCAATCTTGCGCAATTCCTGAAGAGCAAGTACAGGGTCGATGTTAGTCTGGTGCGCAATAAACCCTCAGTGAAGAGGCGCGCCGATAATCAATGGGCCCATCGATAATTGTCAGTTATACCAAGGACCTGGATTCATTTCCTGATTGTGATTTTTGTGTAAAACACCGGGTGGGTTATTTAATCTCCCCGGTATTTGATGTGCTACGTCTTACAGAATGGAAACTCACTAACTCCCCCGAAAAATACCGCTACTGTGTCACCGTCTCGATCGTGGGTGGCCAAGATAATGCGTGGCTGCGTGAACTTGCCCTTGAGCTTCGCCTCGACGATGAAAGCGAAGAAGATGTCATTCACTGCATTCGCAGAATCGTTGGCGAGTCAGAAGATGATGACGAAAAACAGATCGCCCGCTTCGTTTATAAAGATTTCCTCTTTCGCTCCCGGGCAGGTACAGAGACGGGCATTCAGATAAAAGGTGCTTTTGTTCAGCCATCTAAAGAGAAAAAGACAATGGCCCGGACAGTCTATGCGTTCTTGTTAAACTGGTATCGGCATATCATTAGCGACAATCATCAGACTGTCTTTGGCGCAAAAATCTGGGCTAGCGGAATGCTCCAGATTGGCCGGGTTCAGGTTTATGACGATACCCAAAAGCACTTCGTAGATGTTCTGGCCCAGGGCGGTATCGGCATCGACGGTTTTAAACCCTGGGACGCCCTGCGGCTCAGTGAACAGCAAATATCACACTGGAATCCCAATGCGCTCAGCATCGACCCGGCAGATAAAATCCTCGCTATCGTATCGGCTGTAGATCGCTACCATCCTGTCGGTATCACAACCTTTGATTCCACCAGACCCCGATTAAGCGTCCGGTGAAATGCCGAAGGAATAGTTCGTTGCACTTTATGCCCGATAAAACGGCTTATCCCCCAGAATGGTTGCCCGATGCATAATGCGCCTTTGTGGCAGATAGTCGGCATTGGCGTAGTGCTGGGTGACTCGGTTATCCCAGATGGCGATATCATCCGGCTGCCAGCGCCACCGCACCTGAAACTCTGGTTTGGTGATATGGGCGAACAGGAAGCCCAGCAGTGCCTCGCTCTCTTTTTCGCTCAGATCGACAATCCTTGTGGTAAAGCCTTCGTTAACGAACAACGCCTGCTTGCCGCTGACCGGATGGGTGCGCACGACCGGGTGGAGCAGCGGCGGGTTTTTCGTAACCGCGTCCAGCCAGCGCTGGTGCTCTTCTTCGGTCTTGCGGAATTTATACTCCTGGAAAGATTTGCGGAAGTCGTGCTCGGCGTGCAGGCCGCTGAGCAGCGTCTGCAACGGCGTCGACAGCGCCTCAAAGGCGGCGATACCGCTGGTCCAGAGGGTATCGCCTCCGGTGGACGGCAGCTCTTTGGCGGCCAGAATCGCACCCGCAGGCGGCGTGTCGATAAAGGTGACGTCAGTGTGCCAGTTGTCGTTATCCGGAGGATTATCGTTATGGGTATCCAGCACGATAATCTCTTTCACGCCCTCGGCCTGAGGATAAACCGGGTGGATATGCAGATCTCCGAACCGCAGGGCCAGGTCGCGCTGCAGCGCGGGCGTGATGGCCTGATTACGCAGGAAAATCACCTGATGGCGCAGCAACGCATGGTAGAGCTGCTCAAACTGGTTGTCGCTCAGAGGACGGGTCAAGTCAGCGCCGGAAACCTGCGCGCCAATATACGGCCCCAGCGGGGTAATGTTCAGACGTTCACTCACTGGACTTCTCCATGCCAGGGGGTCAGGCGACGCTGTAGCGCGCGCAGCCCCAGCTCTAACGCAAAAGCGATAACAGCAATCACCGCGATCCCGGCCAACACCACATCGGTTGCCAGAAATTCACCCGCCGACTGCACCATAAAACCTAATCCCCGGGTGGCGGCAATCAGCTCCGCCGCCACCAGCGTGGACCAGCCAACACCCAGGCCAATACGCACCCCGGTAAGGATTTCCGGGAGCGCACCGGGGAGGATCACCCACCACAGTACCTGCACCCGGCTGGCGCCCAGAGACTGGGCAGCGCGAATCCGCACCTGCTGCGCACTCTTCACGCCCGCCAGCGCCGACATGGCAACGGGGGCGAATATCGCCAGATAAATCAGTAAAATTTTCGAGGTCTCGCCGATGCCGAACCAGATCACCATCAGCGGCAGATAGGCCAGCGGCGGCACCGGACGATAGAGTTCAATTAGCGGGTCAAGAATACCGCGCACCGTAGGGCTGAGACCCATGGCAATCCCCACCGGGACACCAAGGGCCACCGCCGCCAGCAGCGCCACTAAGATACGGCTCAGGCTGGCTGCCAGATGCTGCCACAGCGTAGCGTCCATAAAACCCTGAGGGCTGGCAACGAGCAGCAGCTTTTGCAGCACCTGACCCGGCGGCGGCAGAAACAGCGGGCTTACCACCTGCAGGGCCGCAACCGCCCACCAGATGGCCAGCAGCACCAGCAGCGTGCCGAGGCTTAACGTCAGCTGGCGGGACAGCGGCCAGTGCAGGTTAAGACTGCGTCGACGGGGTTTATCATTGATGACCACGCTCATTGAAACGCCTCCCGCTGGTCAAAGACCCGGCTCAGCACGTACTCGCGCTGCTGGATAAACTGCGGGTCGGATTTAATGCTGCGGCAGGATTCACCCGCCACAAAGCGGCGGCCAAAGTCGAGATGCAGGCGCTCCTGCACCCGGCCCGGTCCTGGCGAGAGCAGCACCAGCTCACTGGCCATAAACACCGCCTCTTCAATATCGTGGGTGATCAGCAATACCTGCTTGCCGGTTTCATTCCACAGCCGCAGCAGCAGAGTCTGCATCTGCTCCCGGGTAAAGGCATCCAGCGCCCCGAAGGGTTCGTCCAGCAGCAGAAGCTGCGGGTTCGCAGCAAGCGCACGGGCGATGCCGACCCGCTGACGCTGGCCGCCGGAGAGCTGCCAGATAAAGCGGTTTTCCGCCCCTTCCAGCCCGACGGTCTTCAGCATCTGCCGGGCGGTCTGCCGACGCTCTTCTTTTTCAACGCCCGCAATCTGCAGACCGAGCGCAACGTTATCCAGCACGCTACGCCAGGGCAGCAGCCCTTCATTCTGAAACACCACCCCGCGCTCCGCGCCCGGCCCTTCAATACGTTTCCCCTGCAGCGTGATACTGCCGTGACGTAGCGGGATAAACCCGGCCACCAGGTTCAGCAGCGTGGTTTTGCCGCAGCCGGACGGGCCAAGCACCACCAGCAGCTCGCCGCTATCGAGGGTCAGGTTGATATCTTCCAGCGCCGGTCGCCCGCCGTAGTCGGCATAAAGATTCGCTATCTGTAGCATCCGTCCTCCGGTTACTTCACAAAGCGGTCGGTCACGTACTGGCTATAGTCGTCCGACACCGCCGGGACTTTGCCCTGCTCTTTCAGGAACTGCGCGGTGTCGATAATCGCCTTATTGACCGGACCGGTAAGCTGGGTGACCTGCTGGGCAGCGGTAAGGTAGGTATTGCCCTTCACCAGGCCCGGCACGTCCGCTTCCGGCACGCCGCTCAGGCGCGACAGCTTGCTAAGGTTGTCCGGCTGTTTCAGCCAGGCTTCCGGGTTTTCGATATAGGGACGCTGGGCTTCGAGAGCGCTGTGAGCAAAGGCGCGCACGACTTCAGGATGTTTCTCGGCAAAGTCTTTGCGCACGACCCAGACGTCGAGAGTTGGCGAGCCCCACTGCCCGACCTGGGCGGAATCCGTCAGTACGGTGCCGTCTTTTTCCAGCTCATTGACCGCAGGCGCCCATACGTAGGCTCCGTCGATATCACCCCGCTGCCAGGCGGCGATAATCGCCGGGGGCTGAAGATTAAGGATCTGCACCTGACCTGGCTTAATGCCCCAGTGCTTCAGGGCCGCCAGCAGGCTGTAGTGGGTGGTGGAGATAAAGGGCACCGCGATACGCTTGCCGATCAGATCCTGCGGTTTAGTGATGCCTTTTTTCACCACCAGCGCTTCGGAGTTACCAAGCTGAGAGGCGAGCAGGAAGACTTCGATCGGCACCTGCTGGCTGGCAGCGACTGCCAGCGGACTGGAACCGATATTACCGATCTGTACGTCGCCGGAGGCGAGAGCACGCACCACGCTGGCGCCGCTGTCGAATTTACGCCAGTCAACGCTGGCCCCGCTTTCACGGGCGAAGGTGCTGTCTGCCTGGGCAACTTTGGCCGGTTCGGCAGAGGTCTGATACGCAACGGTGACGTTGACCGCCTGCGCCTGGAATGTCATAACCGCTGCTGCGGCTAAGAGTGAAATACGCGATGTGATGCCCATTGTCCTGCTCCCGTTTTTGCTGTTATGGGCGCAGTATTTCCAGGCGGCGGATATTGATAAAGGAATTAAAAATTCTTTTTAATTCCTTTCTGTTTTTAGCAAAAAAGCGGCAAAGCTTAGTCACACGTCGGGAAATAAGAATCAGCGGTTAACCGATCTCGCCAGTCTGGTATAGGTATGGCGCACACCGCGAATCACAATGCTGTAGGCGAGGATATTTTCCGGCAGCGCAATGCCCATATAGCCCGTATCGCCAATATGGTGCAGGTCAGCGCCGGCCATTTTGCTCATTAAGGCAATCTGGCGGATCGTATTCACATCAGCGCCTTCCTGAGAGGTGCCCACTGCGGTCATCGCCATGACGCCACAGGCATGGGCACACTCAATCAGCGCAGCGACTTTTTGCTGGCTCATACCCGGAATAGTACCGGGCGCAGGAACAAGCACGATGTCAGCGCCCTGGCTGGCAAACCAGGTCACATCCTCTTCGCTGATAATGGCGCTGCCGCTTTCTCTGACGATGCCCGCACCATGCATCTTGCCGGTAATCAATACGGCGGTATCACCGACGGCCTCGCGGATTTCCCGGACCGCCTCGCCCAGGGCACGGTTGCTGACGCCGTTACCTGGATTGCCCGTCAGCACCAGGATTCTGGCGCCCATCGCGACCAGTTTCCGGGCGTTGGCTGCCGTCGCCGCCCGTCCCTGCTTCATTTTCCAGATCTCGTCATGGCTGCTGGCGTACGCCGGATCCACGGCTTCAAGGTTGACGCCAATAATCCGCCCGGTCAGATGCTGCAGCGTGCGCAGTACCTCTTCAGGCGGCGTGTTCGCAGGCATTCCCTGGATCTGCGGGTTTTCGCTGTCAAACATATTGATCAGCAGAATATCTGCGCCCTGTGACGCGGCCAGTTCAGCGTTGGTGACATTGTTTAACAGTGGCTGAGTCACCGCGATGGTTTCGCTTACCATCACCCGCCCTTCGCTGGCGCGTAAGGCGTACAACAGCTCATCTTTGTTCATCGCTGCCAGGTCAGACGCGCTGCAATCGAGAAAACGTTTCGTTGTCATGGAAATCTTTCCCCTCTGAATAAGCAATCTGCCCCTGGCCCGCTTAATGAAACAAACGGGATAGAGGCGTTGTATTTACCTGTGCCGGGAAGGCTTATCTCTCTTCCAGCGGCGGGCTGCGGAAGCTCCACAGGCCCAGTGCTTTCAGGCCGTCGCGGTAGATACCCTGCAGTTCAGGGCGTCCCATGGTCTGGAGATCTTTGAGCGGTTTGTCCAGCGCAGCAACGGTGGTAAAGCGGATGTCGTGAGGGCCGGTTTGCCATCCGGCAATCTGGAAGATAGCTTCGGCGCGACGAACGTGGCTGCCGGAGCTAATAATCACCGCGTCTTTCACCCGATGCTTCGCCAGCCCGTAGCGGCTGTAGAGGGCGTTCTCAACGGTGGAGCGGGCGTAGTTCTCCTGATAAATGCGTTTGGCGTCAACGCCCTTGCTGACCAGCCAGTCGGCCATCAGCTTGCCTTCGGTTTTGCCATTCTGCGGCACGCCGCCGGTCACGATAATCAGAGACTCCGGCAGCTGTTTTGCGACTTCCAGCGTTTTTTCCAGTCGCTGGATCAGCACCTCATTCATGGTGCCGTCCGGATTCAGGGCATAGCCCAGCGTTACGATTGCCGGAGTACTGCCGTCGGCGTTGATCTGCTCAACCTGGGCCGCAGTAAGGCTATCGGTAATTTTTATCGCCGAAGCATCGTCTATCGCCTTAAAGAAACGCGTCACTTTTTCTGCCTGCAGGGGATCGATCTCTTTCAGCGCGGCCAGAGACTTTTCGCTCTCGGCATTCTGTTTCAGGAAGCGATTCCAGGCGGAAAGGTAGATCAGCGCATCCACGTCTCCCGGCGCGTCAGACAAAATCTGCTGGTATAACGCAACGGCTTTGTCGATATTGCCATTATAGATATACGCGCTGGCCGCGCTGAATAGCAGGTCGACGCGGTAGGGTTCCAGCTGATGGGCCTGGAGTAATTTCTCCGCCACAATTTCCATATTGGAGGCAGTTTTTCCGGTAAATCCAGCCCCGGAGATACGGGCCGGATTTTTAAAAGCCTGCAGCGCGTCGGCGACCAGCATATCGACGGTCTGTCGCTGCGTAACGTACTGGTCAAAGCTCGCTTCCGGCTGCGTTACCCCACTAAAAGCGGCACTTTGCAGCGAAAAGAGAGCACCGATAGTGAGCATCAGTAGCCGGCTGCCTGAATGGCGATAAGAACGCTTATTTTTCATTGCGAAATTCCTGTGTCATTTTCAGTCGGATAGCGGTCAGCTATCGGTCTATTACGGCTTACCCGGTGAAATAAATCACGTTATTTGTCATATGCATAAGCATTACGTTTATTTATTTCCTGCCTTGATACAACAAGGTTATTTCTTTATGCGAAATAACAAATAGCATTTTGTCATTTTTACAGCAAGGCAAATAGCGGATGGATTTCCTGAAATGTGACTATTGCATTTATGTTACATCCGTTACATTCCAGAAATAAGTACGTTGCCTGCCCCATCCTGGCAGGCATGATATATCCTTTTATGGCAAGAGAATGACGTTATGATTCGAGTGATACTGGTGGACGACCATGTGGTAGTACGCTCCGGATTCTCCCAGCTGTTAAATCTGGAAGAGGATTTGCAGGTTACCGATCAGTTCAGCAGCGCCGCTGCCGCCTGGCCCGCGCTGCTGCGCGATGACGTTGACGTGGCGGTTCTCGACGTTGCCATGCCGGATGAAAATGGCCTGAGCCTGCTGAAGCGCCTTCGCCAGCAGCGCCCCGCCTTCCGCGCGATTATCCTCAGTATTTATGACACCCCGGCGTTTGTGCAGAGCGCGATGGATGCAGGCGCCAGCGGCTATCTGACCAAGCGCTGCGGGCCGGAAGAGCTGGTCCATGCGGTGCGATCCGTCGGGCTCGGCGGCCACTATCTCTGCTCTGATGCGCTAAAAGCCCTGCGCGGCGGCGAGCGAACGCCTGCGGTGCTGGATGCCCTGACCCCACGCGAGCGGGAAGTCTTTACCCTGCTGGTACAGGGCCACAGCGTGAAGGAGATTGCCTTCCGCCTCGATCTCAGCCATAAAACCGTCCATGTTCACCGGGCTAATGTGCTGGGCAAACTCCAGTGCACCAGCACCATCGAGCTGGTGCACTTCGCGCTGGATAATCAGCTGCTGGCAGGCCACTGATGTCGCGATCCCTGCGTTTGACCGTACTGTCCCTGTTTATTACCCTCGCCTGGGGATCCGGCTGGCTGATGCTGTGGACGCTTAGCGTCTACCTCACTCAGAACGGCCAGCAGGCAGTACTGTTTCTGCCCCACGGCGTCAGCCTCGCGCTGCTGATTTTACTCTCCCGGCGCTTCTGGCCCGCGCTGGTGCTGCCTCAGCTGGTCGCGACGCTCTGGTTGCACAGCGAACAGTTGCTCACCAGCTACACCATGCTGGCCACGCCGCTGATCAACCTGATCCCGGCGCTGGTGGCCCAGCACTACTGGCATCGCTTTCCCCTCTACTGGCAGCGGCTATCGCTGCTGCTCGGTGCCGTGACCTTCGCCTCGTTGCTTAACACCCTGCTGCTGGCACCCTTCCTGCACAGCAGCGCCATTATGATCGGCATGGCGGCCTTTACCGGCGGCGTACTGCTGACGCCCTTTGTCTATCTGATCTTTGAGTTTCTGCGTCAGCAGCATCGCTACCACCTGCTGGGGCTGGATACCAGCAACCCGCCGCTGCGCACCTCCCTGATTATCTGGTGCAGCCTGTTCTTTATCATCGGTATCGGCACCCAGATGGTGATGTCACCCCAGATCGAGCGCCTGCTGCTGATCGTGGTGTTTTTACCGAACGTGGTGATGGCGTGGAAGTTTGGCTGGCAGGGCGGCGTGCTGGCCGGGCTGCTGGGGAGCATGATGATTACCATCGCCCGCCAGGTCGGCGTGGGATTCAGCAGCCTGATTGAACTGGAGATTTTTCTCTCCACCCAGTCACTGCTGGGAATCGGTCTGGGGATCGCCATCAGCCGTCAGCAGCACCTGGCCCAGAACCTGGACCACTACCGCCGAAGGCTGGAAGCGGAGCTGGATGCCCGTCGCCAGCTAACGGAGAAGCTGATCCACAGCGAGGAAGACACCCGTAAAAGCCTGGCCCGGGAGCTGCACGATGAGATCGGCCAGAACATTACCGCCATTCAAATCCAGACCCAGCTGGTCAAGCGCAGCAGCGATACGGACCTGGCGCTGGCGGCGGCCGGGCAGATTAACGAACTGGCACGGCGTATTCACCACTCTACGCGCCAGCTCCTGCGCCAGCTGCGTCCGCCGGTACTGGATGAATTATCGCTTGAAGAGGCCCTGCACCATCTGGTCAACGAATTCGCCTTTGCCGAACGCGGCATTCAGTGCCGTTTTGACTACCGTCTGGCGCAGCCGCCACAGAGTGAAACCCTGGTTTTTACCCTCTACCGCCTGCTTCAGGAACTGCTGAACAACGTCTGCAAACACGCGGACGCCAGCGAGGTCAGCATCGCCCTCTGGCAGCAGAACGATCGCCTGCATCTGGCGGTCAGGGATAACGGCGTCGGCCTTGTCAGCGGCGGCCAGCCAGGTTTCGGCATCCAGGGAATGCGCGAGCGCGTCAGCGCGCTCGGCGGTGAGCTAACCCTGGAATCACGTCAGGGCACGCGCGTAATTGTTAACCTGCCCACACTTTTGCAACAAACCCCACGCTAACCAGGAAAAAGTCTTAGTCACGCCGGACTTTGTCTCATCCCCTTTCTTAGCCACTTACTTATAGTCAGCGCCAGTGGAGGCCGTATGCGCGCAGATCAAATCAACCAGCAGTACCGGGCCCTGCGCCCGCGATTGTTGCTGTGCATGGTGATAGGTTACGCCGCGTTTTACCTGACGCGAAAAAGCGTGAACACCATCCTGCCCGCCCTGCAGACGGATCTGGGGTTAGATAAAGGTGATATCGGCCTGCTCGGCTCGCTGTTTTATCTCAGCTACGGGCTGTCGAAATTTGCCGCCGGACTGTGGCACGACAGCCATGGACAGAAGTGGTTTATGGGCGTCGGGCTGTTCGCTACCGGCGTGCTGAACGTACTTTTCGCCTTTGGCGAATCGCTGCCGATGCTGCTGGTGGTCTGGACGCTGAACGGATTTTTTCAGGGATGGGGATGGCCTCCCTGCGCTCGCCTGCTGACTCACTGGTACTCGCGCAACGAACGCGGACTGTGGTGGGGATGCTGGAATGCCTCAATCAATATCGGCGGGGCGATTATCCCGCTGATTTGCGCCTTTGCCGCCCATTTGTGGGGCTGGCAGGCGGCGATGCTGACACCGGGGATCATCAGCATGGCACTGGGGATATGGCTGACCACGCAACTGCGGGGAACACCGCAGGAAGAGGGTCTGCCGACGGTGGGTGAATGGCGGCACGATCCGCTGGAGCTGCGACAGACCGCCGCCAGCCCGCCGATGGGACTGTGGCAGATGCTGCGCACAACGATGCTGCATAACCCACTGATCTGGCTACTGGGCGTCTCCTATGTACTGGTATATCTCATCCGCATTGCGCTTAACGACTGGGGCAATATCTGGCTGACGGAAAGCCACGGTATCAACCTGCTGAGCGCTAACGGCGCGGTGATGCTGTTTGAAGTGGGCGGATTACTGGGCGCGCTCTTTGCGGGATGGGGTTCCGACCTGCTGTTCAGCGGCCAGCGCGCACCGATGATTTTGCTGTTTACTCTCGGGCTGGTGGTGTCGGTTGCCGCCCTCTGGCTGGCGCCGGTGCATCACTATGTTTTGCTGTCGATGTGCTTCTTTAGCGTCGGATTTTTTGTCTTTGGCCCGCAAATGCTGATTGGCCTCGCCGCCGTCGAGTGTGGCCATAAAGGGGCTGCGGGTTCGATAACCGGCTTCCTTGGGGTCTTTGCCTACCTGGGAGCCGCACTGGCGGGATGGCCGCTGTCGCAGGTGATTGAACGCTACGGCTGGTCCGGAATGTTCAGCCTGCTCTCGGTTGCCGCCGTACTGATGGGTTTATTGCTGATGCCGCTGCTGATGGCGGGGATAACCGCCTCACGCAGTCACCTGAAATGATAAAGGACACAATAATGAAAATGACACCGCTCTGTACCCTGATCGCCGCCGGTATTACGCTGGCAACCCTTGCGGGCGCCGCCCAGGCCAAAGGCCGCCTGGTGGTTTACTGCAGCGCCACCAACGAGATGTGCGAGGCCGAAACCAAAGCCTTCGGCGAAAAGTATGATGTCAAAACCTCGTTTATCCGCAACGGCTCCGGCAGCACGCTGGCGAAAATCGACGCCGAGAAGAAAAACCCGCAGGCCGACGTCTGGTACGGTGGCACCCTCGACCCGCAATCTCAGGCTGGTGAAATGGGCCTGCTGCAGGCGTACAAGTCGCCCGAGCTGAAAAATATCATGGAGCAGTTCCGCGATCCGGCAAAGGTAAAAGGTAACTACTCCTCCGCCGTTTACGTCGGCATTCTCGGCTTTGGCGTGAACACCCAGCGTCTGAAAGAGAAAAACCTGCCTGTACCGGCCTGCTGGAAAGATCTGACCAAGCCGGAATACAAAGGCGAAATCCAGATTGCCGACCCGCAAAGCTCCGGCACCGCCTACACCGCGCTGGCGACCTTCGCCCAGCTGTGGGGCGATGAACCGGCTTTCGAATATCTGAAACAGCTAAATGCCAACGTTTCCCAGTACACCAAGTCCGGTATCGCCCCGGCGCGTAACGCCGCCCGCGGTGAAACCGCTATCGGTATCGGCTTCCTCCACGACTACTCCCTGGAAAAAGAGCAGGGAGCACCGCTGACGCTAGTTTCTCCGTGCGAAGGCACCGGGTATGAAATCGGCGGCGTCAGCATCCTGAAAGGGGCACGCAACGCGGATAATGCGAAGCTGTTCGTGGACTGGGTGCTGTCGAAAGAAGCCCAGGAGCTGGCGTGGAAAAAAGGGAAGTCCTATCAGATCCTGACCAACACCACCGCCGAAACCTCACCGAACTCGCTCAAACTGGATGATCTGAAGCTGATTAATTACGACATGGACAAGTACGGTTCTACTGACGTGCGTAAAGCGCTGATCAACAAATGGGTTAGCGAAGTGAAGATGGGCAAATAAGCCCGCCATAAGAAGAGCCTTATCGCCCGGCGGCGCGTCGCTGTCGGGCCAGTCAACTCGGTGCCACTATGTCACATGCAATCACTCTCCCTCCCGTCAAAAAACGGGATGCGGTATTCCTGTGGGTTTTACTCGGCTGGCTGGCGTTTGCCCTGCTGCCGAGCTGGAGCCTGGATTACGGCCTGCTGGAGTCCACCTCGGACGAAATCTACGCGGCCTACGGCTGGTCAGAGCCTAACCTGAGCTGGCTGTGGTATCTGCTGCCAACGCTCCTGCTGGTGCGCCCGTGGCGTGAAGCCCGACGCGAAGCCCGTGGCCGCCACTGGTTTGACGCGGGCTGGGCGCTGCTGTGCATCGCCTTTATCGCCGTCAGCGCTACCGTGGAAGGTCGCGGTCTGGGCTACGCCACCATCGTACTGTTTGTGGCTCTCGGGGCCATTATGGCTCAGGCCTTAACCCGTCTGGAATGGCTGGGCGGCGACCGGTTTGTGATCGGCTCGCTTATCGCCATCGTTGCGCTGATCGGTATTTTTATCGTCTGGCCCAGCATCGCGATTTTTATCCCGATGTTCAGCAACGACGCGGGTGAATTCGCCCCGCTGGCGTTTATAAACGTCCTGTCCCAGGCCCATATCATTCAGGTCATCCTGAACTCGATTCTTCTCTCTATCGCCGTGGGCGTCGGCTGTACCTTCTTTGGCCTGGTGCTGGCGATCTACACCACCCGTATTGCACAGCGCGGAGCCATTATTGGCCGTATCTTCTCGATCCTGCCGATCGTGACGCCGCCGTTTGTGGTTGGCCTCGGCGTAACCCTGATGATGGGCCGATCCGGCTATATTACCGAGCTGATGGTGGACTGGTTCGGGCTGACCAATACCAACTGGCTGTACGGCTTTACCGGGATCTGGCTGGCGCAGGTACTGGCCTTTACCCCGATGGCCTTTATGATCCTCGACGGGGCGATCAAGACGATCCATCCGTCGCTGGAAGAGGCGTCCTATACCCTGCGCGCCAGCCGCTGGCAGACCTTTAACGGCGTCTTTGTTCAGTTGCTGAAACCGGCCCTGGCGAACGCCTTCCTGATCGTGGTGGTGCAGTCGCTGGCGGACTTCAGTAACCCGCTGGTGCTCGGCGGCAACTTCGACGTGCTGGCAACGCAAATTTACTTCTATATCACCGGTTCCCAGCTCGACTATCAGGCCGCCAGTACCCTGGGCGCGTTCCTGCTGCTGTTCTCGCTGCTGGTGTTCTGCGTACAGTATATGTGGATCGGCAAGCGCTCCTACGTCACCGTGTCCGGCAAGTCCTACCGTGGCGATGTTCAGCCGCTGCCGGTTACCCTGGTCTGGAGCGTGCTGGCCCTGCTGGCGGTGTGGATCGCCTTTAACGCCCTGCTCTACGGCAGCATTTTCTACGGCAGCTTTACGGTGAACTGGGGCGTGGACTACACACTGACCTTCGATAACTTTATCAAGCTGTTCGGCCAGGGCATGAGCGACGGCGCGTGGCCTTCCCTGCTCGATACCCTGCTCTACGCCGGGATCGCGGCACCGATTACCGCTATCTTTGGCCTGCTGATTGCCTGGGTTGTGGTGCGCCAGCAGTTTAAGGGCAAGAAGACCATCGAGTTCACCACCATGCTCTGCTTTGCGGTGCCGGGCACCGTGGCCGGGGTCTCCTATATCCTCGCCTTTAACAGCGCGCCGGTGTATCTCACCGGGACGGCGGCCATCGTGATTATTTCGATGGTAATGCGTAACGTGCCGGTCGGTATCCGCGCCGGTATCGCCGGTCTGGGTCAGATCGACAAGTCGCTGGATGAAGCTTCTCTTAGCCTGCGCGCCGGGTCCCTGCGTACCATCACGCATATCCTGCTGCCGCTGCTGCGCCCGGCGATCCTCTCGGCGCTGATCTACAGCTTCGTGCGTGCGATCACCACCGTCAGCGCCATTGTGTTCCTCGTCACGCCGGATACCCGCGTCGCGACGGCCTATATCCTGAACCGCGTGGAAGACGGCGAATACGGCGTGGCTATCGCCTACGGCTCCATTCTGATCGTCGTGATGCTGGCGATTATTTTCCTCTTTGACTGGCTGATCGGTGAAGCACGTATTTCCCGCTCCAAAGCCAAAAACCAGGCGTAATACTATGACTCAGAAACATTTTGTTGAGCTGCGCAACGTCAGCAAACGCTTTGGCAGCAATAGCGTGATTGAAAATATCAACCTCGCCATCCCTCAGGGTGAGATGGTGACCCTGCTCGGGCCGTCGGGCTGCGGCAAAACCACCGTGCTGCGTCTGGTCGCCGGACTGGAGAAACCCAGCGAAGGGCAGATTTTTATCGACGGTGAGGACGTCACCCATCGCTCAATTCAGCAGCGCGATATCTGTATGGTGTTCCAGTCCTACGCGCTCTTCCCGCATATGTCACTGGGCGAGAACGTCGGCTACGGCCTCAAGATGCTGGGCGTGTCGCGAAGTGAGATTAAAACGCGGGTGCACGAGGCGCTGGCGATGGTCGATCTGGAAGGATTTGGAGACCGCTATGTCGATCAGATTTCCGGCGGTCAGCAGCAGCGTGTGGCCCTGGCCCGTGCGCTGATCCTCAAGCCGAAGGTACTTCTGTTTGATGAGCCATTAAGTAACCTCGATGCCAACCTGCGCCGCAGCATGCGCGATAAAATTCGCGAACTGCAAAAGCAGTTTAATATTACCTCCCTGTACGTCACCCACGATCAGAGCGAAGCCTTTGCCGTCTCCGATACGGTGCTGGTCATGAACAAGGGGAATATTATGCAGATCGGCTCGCCGCAGGATCTCTATCGCCAGCCGGCGTCACGCTTTATGGCCAGTTTTATGGGCGATGCCAACCTCTTCCCGGCCACCTTCACGGCGGATCATGTGGATATTTACGGCTATGCGCTGCCGCGCCCGGCGCACTTTATCAGCAGCGGCAACGGCACCGTTGGCGTACGTCCGGAAGCCATTACCCTGAGCGATCGCGGGACGGAGAGCCAGCGCTGTATTATCCGTCACGTGGCCTATATGGGACCGCAGTATGAGGTGATGGTGGAGTGGCACGGGCAGCAGATCCTGCTGCAGGTCAATGCGACCCGACTGCAGCCGGACGTAGGGGAAAGCTACTATCTGGAGATCCACCCGTACGGGATGTTTGTGCTGGCGGATGCCGCATAAATAAAACCGGATATTCCCCTCTCCCGTTTTTGGCAGAGGGGAATATGACTACCGCGTCGCCACCAGCCCCGCAATATCCTTCGGCGTTGTCCGACAGCAGCCGCCAATCAGCTTCGCCCCCGCCGCCAGCCACTGCGGCAAATATCCCGCCAGCGTTTCACAGGCTTCACCGTGGTGATGCCAGGTTTTGCTGACCGCATCATAGTGCTCACCGGAGTTGGGATAGACCACCAGCGGTAGCGCGGTCAGGCTATGCAGATGCGCAAGCGCCGCCGTGGTATTTTCCAGCGCAATGCAGTTAATCCCCAGCGCCACCGCCTGCGGGCATTCCGCAAGCCAGGCCACCACCTCGCGCAGTGGCGTGCCGTCGCTGAGATGTTCACTGTCGCGCAGGGTAAAGGAGAACCATGCCCGGGCGCGAGGATACTCTGCCAGCAGCGCCGTCAGGGCGCGGATTTCCGCAAACGAGGGCAGGGTTTCACAGGCCAGCAGGTCGGCCCCGGCGTCCAGCAGCGCTTCGACGCGCGGGCGGTGAAAATCGATAAAAGTCTCTTCGCTGCGCACATAGTCGCCGCGATACTCCGAGCCATCGGCAAGGTACGCGCCGTACGGCCCCACGGAACCGGCCACCAGCAGGGTGCCGGCATTCGCGTTCTCGGCCAGATACGCCTCACGCGCTTTACGCGCCAGCTCCACGCTTTTACCAATCAGCGCACGGGACTGCGCCTCGTCCAGACCACGCGCGGCAAAACCGGCCGGCGTCGCCTGGTAACTGGCGGTGATCGCCACCTGCGCCCCGGCGCGGAAATAGTCCAGATGGACATCGCGGATAAGCGATGGGTTTTCCATCAGCACTTTGGCGGACCACAGGCTATCGGCCAGGTTACAACCTCGCGCTTCCAGCTCCGTCGCCATCGCCCCGTCCAGCACCACAAAGGGGCGTTCAAGGAGGGCGGTAAGCGGATTATTCTGCGACATGTTCAGGCTCCTGCACAAATTTAGGACGCGTTAAGAAGTACGCACCATAACACAGCGCGACAAACGGCAGCCCACAGTAAAGGGCGATGCGCTGGCTGGGATCAAAAGCCAGTCCGACGCAGGCCACCAGGCAAAGTACAAAGCCCAGTACCGGCACCAGCGGATACCAGGGAGCGCGATACTGCAGATCCGCCAGGGTTTTCCCGGCCTGCAGATGGCGACGGCGGAAGACAAAATGCGCGGCACAGATGCTGATCCATACCGCCACAACCGCAAAGCCGGAAATTGCCGACAGGGCAACAAACACCGTATCCGGCGCGACCACGCTTGAGAACAGCGCCAGCACGCCGCCAAGCATGGAGACCGACAGCGCCGTCAGCGGCACGCCATTTTTATTGACCCGGGCAAAGCAGGCCGGCAGTGTTTTCTGGTTCGACAGGGACCACAGCATACGACCGGAGGCATACAGCCCGGAGTTGGCCGCGGAGAGGATCGCCGTCAGGATCACAACGTTAAAGATATCCGCCGCATAAGGGATCCCCACCTTTTCAAAGACCAGCACAAAGGGGCTTTTCTCCACGCCCGCCTGCTCCATCGGGATCAGCGCCGCCAGCACAAATACGGTGCCGATAAAGAAGATAATCAGCCGGGCAATGGTGGTGCGAATGGCAACCGGGATAACCTTATGCGGATTTTCCGTTTCACCGGCGGCAATCCCGATCAGCTCGGTGCCGGAGAAGGCGAAGTTTACCGCCACCATGGTCATCAGGATCGGCAGGCCGCCGTGCGGGAACCAGCCCTCAGCGGTAATGTTCGACAGGCCCGGCGCGGGTGAGCCATCCTGCATCGGGATAAAGCCAAAGATTGCCGCTCCGCCGAGAAGAATAAAAGCGATGATGGTGATCACCTTCACCAGTGAGAACCAGAATTCCCCTTCGGCAAAGAAGCGAGTAGAGATCACGTTGAGGGCGAAGATCACCGCACAGAAGAGGCCGCACCACGCCCAGATAGGCACCTGCGGAAACCAGTACTGCATGCAGAACCCGGCGGCGGTAAAGCTCGACCCGAGCGCCACGGTCCAGGTCAGCCAGTAGAGCCAGGCCACGGTATAGCCCGTCGCCGGTCCGAGATAGCGGGCAGCATAAACGTGAAAGGCGCCGGTTTCCGGCATCGCCACCGAGAGCTCGCCGAGGCACTGCATGACCAGCCAGACCACCAGCGCGCCGATAGCGTAGGCCAGCAGCGTGCCTGCTGCGCCCGTGGTGGAGATGATATAGCCGGTGTTAAAAAACAGGCCGGTGCCAATCACTCCGCCGAGGGAGAGCATCACCAGATGGCGGGTTTTCATGGTGCGCTTAAGCTGCCCACCCTGCGGTTCTGTTTGCATATTACCTTCTAAACGTATGGACATCTAAACTGCTAAATGACGTACGTTATAGCGCTTTTGTAAAGAAAAAGCGAGAAGGAAGGCAACAGGCTGAAGAGCATCAGCGAATCAGCACCAGTCTCCCCCGCGGCGGCGTCCGCAGCGGATACGCGGTCACAATCACATAGAGTATCGGTCGCCAGGCCATAAACACCTCCGTCCTGTCTGATGATAATCAAACTGTGGCAGCTCCCCGGATTTATTTCCTGGCTCCTCGTCACTCTCCTGATTCAGAATCGGATGAAAATGCGCCACCTCTCAGGGCAATAGACATTTGCCCGAAAAACGTGTCGACTGGGCCACAAAATAGCAACAAAAACCAGGCAAATTAACGATTTTGAATAAAGCGTGATCTACTCGAAAACATAAAAGAAATAATGGTGTTAATTTTTAGAAACATTATTTCAATAAGGAATAGAGATGCGAAACAGGATCGGTCTGTCTTGCGCGTTGGCGTGTCTTGCCAGCGCATTACCCTTTACCTCTGCCTCTGCTGCAAGTGATGTAAAATTTCCGGACAAAATTTGCAACGTGACGCAATATGGCGCTGAAGGCCATCGTCTGCAGATTGCCCTGAATACCGAAGCCTTTCAGAAAGCCATCGACGACTGCGCCCAGGCGGGCGGCGGTACGGTGCTGGTGCCGCGCGGTAACTACCTGACCAACCCCTTATTTTTAAAGAGTAATGTTCAGCTCAAGCTGGAGAAAGACGCCACTATCGTCGCCTCGACGGAAGTCGCCGCCTATCGGGCTAATGAGCAAACCAAATACGCAGAAGCGGAGAACGGCTGGCTGCCGTTTATCAGCATCGCCGACGCGAAAAACGTCGCCATTACCGGCGAAGGCACCATCGACGGCCAGGGCGCGGTCTGGTGGGAGCGCTGGCGTGAAAACATTCGCGCTACCGGTAAAAAAGGCAGTACCGACCGCCCGCGTCTGATTTATATCAAACGCTCCAGCAACGTCCTGGTGGACGGCGTCACCCTGACCCATTCCCCCAGCTTCCACGTAGTCATGCGCTATTCCCATGATGTGGACGTGAACGGCACGCGTATTTTATCCCCGTGGCATGCGCCAAATACCGACGCGATCGACCCAATCGATAGCCAGAATATCCGCATTACCAATAACTATATTGACTGTAATGACGATCATATCGCCATTAAAGCGGAAAAACCGGACAGCCGTTTCCCGGATGGCGTGGTCGACAATATCTATATCGCTAATAATACCCTGAAACAAGGCAGGGGTATTTCCATCGGCAGCGAAAGCGCCGGCGGCGTAAATAACGTGGTGGTCGAAAATAATACCTTCGAAGGATCGATGTACGGTCTGCGAATTAAGAGCCCACGGGGTAAAGGCGGTGAGGTGAAGAATATCGTCTACCGCGATACCAAAATGCACAATGTCGAAGTCCCGCTGGTGTTCTCCGCCTACTACAAAGCCGCGCCGATCGTGCAGGCCGAAGTGGACGAGCAGTTGAAAGCCGGTGGCTTTACCCTCGGGGAGCAGATCTATCCGCCGGACAGCGATCCGAAGCAGCCGTTCGACCAGCATAAGACGCCGCACTTCAGCAATATCACCGTGGAGAACCTGACCTCTACCGGCAACAGCAAGGCGGCGGCCTATATTATCGGCACCCCGGAAGCACCGCTGAGCGGCTTCCACTTTACCAACGTCTCCATTGAAGCCGATCGCGGGATCCGGGTACGCAACGCCGAACTGGAAACCAAAGGCCTGAAGGTGACGGTGAAAGCGGGTCCGGTCCTGCAGAAAGACGCGGGGGCGGTGATTACAGAATAATTTTTGGGCGTGCTGCACCATACGTAACCCATGCACTCGCAGTACGCCCTTTTTTCCCGCCATTTCAGGCAGTGCGTTTTTTACGCATTTATGCTACCTTCCCCGTCTAACGCACTGATGCATAAACCGTTAAATCAGGGAATATCCGATGAATGGAACTCGTCTGGCGCTGGCCGCCTCTGCATTGCTCTCCTTGTTTGTTCTCTCCGGCTGCACGCAGCCTGGCACCAGCGCGGAACGCGAATCCCGCCACTATGTCTACGCCGCTGATGACGGGTTTGACCCTAATTTCAGAACCAACAAGGCCGATACCGCCCGAATGATGGTTCCGTTCTTCGACCAGTTCTGGCAGGCGGGGAAAAAAGACCGCGACGCGGGCTTAACGGCGGAAGCTGTGCGCCAGCGTGTAGCCTCCTATACCAGCGATGAGTTCCTGGCCTCCGTACGGGGGAAAACATCGTTTGCCGGTAAGGATTACGACAACAATAAGTCGGTCTCCACGCAGGAACGTAAGGCGATGATCGCCGCAATAACGACCACCTATATGGACGGTTATCAGGGGCGAAAATAGCCCTCACTTCCCCACCCTCTTTCCGGGCTAAGCATTCTTTTCGATGCTCTCGAGGCGCTACCTTGTTAGCGCCAACATTATTAAATACGATCTAAATCACACTAATTATTCCATTTATAAAACAATGGGATAATTACTTCGCCTGCTATTTTTTTCCACCTTCCTCACAAAACAAAATTTGCCTGCGTTGACCTCAATGCACACGTGTGCATAAATTAATACGTTCCTGAAATACGGGAACGCATCAACCGCTATGCAGTGATTCAGAAAACAGCCGGTGAATCAAAACCGGCGCTTTTTCTGGCAACCAAAAGATTCAGTTTCCGGGATCGGCCTCGCAGGTCGATGGGCTTTTTACGCCCTCAGGATCCCGATTGTGACCATTAAAACGGGCAAACAGGTGAATCATGGAACAGCGTTTTATCGACCTCTCCACCGACCGGCAGGCCATACGCAGCGTACTGCAGAATATGGGTCTGCTGCAGGCTGAACAGCCGCTGCAGGTCTCCGCCCTCACCGGCGGCGTCTCGTCCAATATCCTGAAGATCGCGACCGCTGCGGGAGAGTTTTGCCTGAAGCAGGCTCTGCCCACCCTCAAGGTCGCCAAAGAGTGGCACGCCCCGCTGGAACGCGTCTTCGCCGAAATCGACTGGATGAAAACCATCGCGGCCATCCGGCCAGAGGCGGTACCGCGTATTGTCGGCGTCGATAAATCCCGGCTCTGTTTTGTGATGGACTACCTGCCCGCCGACAGCTTCCCCAACTGGAAAAACCAGCTGCTGGCGGGCGAGATTGACAGCCACTTCGCCGCACGGCTGGGCGAGCTGCTGAGCAGCATCCACAGCCACACCGCGCATAATCAGGAGCTGGCGCGCCAGTTTGCGTATGACGACCACTTTTTCTCCCTGCGTCTCGACCCCTATCTGGGCGAGATCGCCCGCCAGTATCCGCAGTATGCCGGGCGGATCCACGCCGTGCTGGAGCGCACCCGGAACACGCGTATCGCTCTGGTGCACGGCGATATCAGCCCGAAAAATATTCTGCGTGGTCCCTCGGGTCCGACGATCCTCGACGCCGAGTGCGCCTGGTACGGCGATCCGGCGTTTGATGCGGCGTTCTGCCTGAACCATTTCCTGCTCAAAGCCGCGCACGCGGAAGACCCGGAGACGCAGCAGAGGCTAATGCAGTGTTTCCGGCAGCTTGGAGAGGCCTGGCTTGGCGGCGCGAAATGGGAACCGTCTGCCGCTCTGGAGGCGCGGGTGGCGACATTGCTGCCCTGCCTGCTGCTGGCCCGTGTGGACGGTAAATCCCCGGTGGAATATCTCAGTGAGCAGGCGGCTTCCAGGGTACGACGCGCCGCCTGCCAGCTACTGGAACAGCAACCCCTTCAGCTATCACATATCCAGGCATTCTGGACTCAGGAGATCTGCGCATGAGCACTATCAAACATATCGTCGCCCGCCGGGTGTGGGATTCACGCGGCTGGCCCACCGTCGAGGCGGAGGTGCATCTCGCTAACGGTATTACCGGGCGCGGCATGGCGCCGGCAGGAGCTTCCTGCGGTACCCATGAAGCGGTGGAACTGCGCGACGGCGGCAGCGTACTGGGCGGCAAAGACGTGCAGCACGCCCTCACCCGCATTCGCCGGGAGATCTCCCCGGCACTGGCGGGGATCGCCATCCACGACCAGAGGCTTATCGACAACATTCTGATTGAGCTCGACGGGACCGGGACCTTTTCCCGCCTCGGCGGCAATGCGGCGGTGGCCTGCTCGATGGCGGCACTCAACGCCGCCGCCAGTGACGCCGGACTGCCTCTGTGGAAATACCTGGCCGGTGACAGAAAAGTGGAGATGCCGCTACCGCAGATCCAGATCTTTGGCGGCGGCGCACACGCCGGACGACGGATCGATATTCAGGATCTGATGGTGATTGCCAACGGCGCCACCTCGTTCCAGCAGGCGCTGGAGATGACTGCCGAGGTCTATCATAGCGCCGGGCGAATTATGCGCCAGCGCGGCCATCTGCACGGCGTGGCCGACGAAGGCGGATGGTGGCCAGAGTTTGCCAGCAACGAGCAGGCGCTGGATACGCTGGTCCAGGCCATCGAGGGTGCGGGCTTTACGCCGGGGCAGGATGTCTCTCTGGCGCTGGATATCGCCTCGTCTGAATTTGGTAAAAACGGCCGCTATCGGCTGGCCCTGGAGTCCACGGAGTATGACTCGGACGGGATGTGCGAGCTGCTGCTGGGCTGGCTGGATCGCTATCCGATCCTGTCGATTGAAGATCCGCTGGCGGAAGATGACGAAGCCGGGCTTATCGCCTTTACCAAAGCGGCGGGCAGCAGAGTGCAGATCGTTGGTGACGACTACTTTGTCACCAGCGCCGAACGGGTTCGCGACGGCGCGGCGAAATCCGCCTGCAATGCTGTGCTATTGAAGGCCAACCAGGCGGGCACCATCAGCCAGCTGCGCCAGGCCTATAGCGCAGCGCAAGAGGCTGGCTACGGCACGATCGTTTCCGCCCGCTCCGGCGAAACCGAAGACCACATCATCGTCCACCTTGCGCTGGGGCTCAATGCCGGACAGCTGAAGGTAGGCTCCATCACCCGCGCCGAACGCACTGCGAAATGGAACGAGGCCATCCGGCTGGAAGATTCTAACGCGCTGACGTTCTTCGGCACCCGGGCACTGGGGCGAAAATAACCAGACCCTGACACCCTGAACAGGCGTTATCTATAGGTGAAGGAGCCAACCTGACGTTTTTTAACTGTTTGTTCCGTTTAGATGAATTTCAAATCTGTACCCCTACAGGAGATTCAAGAATGGCCGAATACAGTAGCGCGGCAATCCCCGCCGCCAGACACAAAATGCAGGTCAAACCTATCGTCCAGGTTGGCGCCGGTAACGCCCTCGAAATATATGACTTTATGGTGTACGGCTATTACGCCCGCTATATTTCGCAGGCCTATTTTCCGTCGGATAACGAATATGTTTCGCTGATGCTGACGCTCATGACCTTCGCCCTCGGGTTCTTTGCCCGCCCGTTCGGGGCGATTATTTTAGGCTCTTACACCGACCGCCACGGACGACGTAAAGGGTTGATTATGGCCCTGTCACTGATGTCCATCGGCATTATGTGCGTGGCCTGCACCCCGTCCTACGCCAGCATCGGCATTGCTGCCCCCATTATCGTTATTCTCGGCAGGCTGCTACAGGGCTTCTCGGCGGGTGCTGAGCTGGGCGGCGTGGTGGTCTATCTGGCAGAGATCGCCCCGCGCAACCGCCGGGCCTTCTACACCTGCTGGCAGGCGGGTTCTCAGCAGTTTGCGGTGATGGCCGCCTCCATCGTGGGTCTGGTGCTGCTGAATACGATGTCAACGGAAGCGCTGCACGACTGGGGCTGGCGTATCCCGCTGCTGCTGGGCTGTGCGGTGATCCCGCTGATGTTCTGGCTGCGCTCGAATCTGCAGGAAACCGAAGTCTTCGCGAAGAAAAAAACCACCCCGACCATGCGGGAGATCTGCGGCAGCCTGGTCTCAGGCTGGCGGGTGATCCTCACCTGTATGGGGATGGTCGCGATGGCGACGGTGACGGCGCAAATTGTTACCACCTATGCCCCGACCTTTATTAAAAGCCTGAACCTTGGCGAACACGTCGGCTTTATTACCCTCTTCTTTGTCGGCCTGTCGATCCTCTTCTGGCTGCCGATTACGGCGATGATTGCCGACCGGGTCAACCGCCGCACCATGCTGATTGTTGTCACCCTGGCGGCGGCGATCACCGCCTGGCCGATGCTCTCCTGGCTCGCCGCCGAGCCAACGGTCACTAAGTTTGTGGTCTTTGAGCTGTGGTTCTCCTTTATCTACGCCAGTTATAGCTCGGTTCAGGTGGCGGCAATGGTGGAACTGGTGCCGGCTCATGCGCGCACCGCAGGCTACTCCTTTGCCCAGGCCGTGGCCGCCGCCGTGCTGGGTGGACTGACGCCGGCAATCTGTACCTGGCTGAACCACACCTTTGACAGCAACGCCATGGTCGGCGTCTGGCTTGGACTGAATGCGCTCCTGAGCCTGGCCGCTGTCTGGACCCTGGATCATAAACAAACGGCAATTAATCAGCAGGTCGAACTGCATTAAAGCGCTTAACACACGGCAGCGCCCAATGGCGCTGCCCTTTACCGTACGGGAAGGCTTATGAAACTTGTGGTACTGGATGGGGGCGTACTGAACCCCGGCGATCTGTCATGGGATGCACTGGAAAAAATCGGCGCGCTGAAAGTGTATGACAACACCGCCCCGGAGCAGGTGGTGGAGCGCATCGGCGATGCGCAGGTCGTCATCGTGAATAAAGTGGCGCTGGGGGCCGACATCCTGGCGCAGTGCGCGAATCTGAAGCTGATTGCGGTCACCGCCACCGGCTATAACATCATCGACCTTGCCGCCGCCAGAGCGCGCGGCATCGCCGTCGCCAATGTGCCAACCTACGGCACCGCTACCGTGGCTCAGTTCACGACCGCCCTGCTGCTGGCGCTGTGTAACCGGGTTAGCGAGCACGCCGCCGACGTCAGCGCGGGCGGCTGGAGTGAAAAAACGGATTTCTGCTACTGGCTGCACCCGATGCTGGAGCTGGCCGGGAAAAACGTCGGCATTATCGGCTACGGCCGTATTGGTCAGGCGTTTGGCGCGGTGGCTCAGGCGCTGGGTATGCAGGTGCTGGCCTATGACGAGTATCGCGATCCGGCCCAGGAGAATCAGCGGGTGCGCTATGTTGACCTCGATACGCTCTATGCCGAAGCGGATGTGATCAGCCTCCACTGTCTGCTGACCCCGAAAACCCAGGGCATGATCAACGCCGCCGCCCTCGACAAAATGAAAAAGTCGGTGCTGCTGCTGAACGCCTCGCGGGGCGACCTGATCAACGAGGCCGACCTGGCCCAGGCGCTTAACGCCGGACGGATCGCCGGTGCGGCGGTTGATGTCCTGACTCAGGAACCGCCGCCGCGTGATAACCCGCTGCTGTCGGCAACAAACTGCCTGGTGACGCCGCATATCGCCTGGGCCTCGGTCGAGGCGCGCGGGCGCATTCTCGACACCACCGTGGATAACATTCACGCCTTCCTGGCCGGTCGCTCGCAGAACCGGGTCGACGGCCAGGGGAAATAAGGAGCCAGACGATGGAAAATGCCATTATTCACGCCGCCGGACAGCTACGCGCCGCCTGGGAAAACGGTCGCGCGGGTGAGCCGGTGCGGGATAACTTCACCGCCGACGATGCCCTGAGCGGCTATATGATCCAGGCGTACAACGACCGGATCTGGCAGGCCGAGGGACGTCGTCGGGTCGGGCGCAAGCTGGCGCTCACCAGTAAGGCGGTCCAGCAGCAGTTCGGCATGTCTCAGCCCTGCTATGGCACCCTCTATGCCGATATGGTCCAGGCCGAAGGCACGGAGATCGTCCGCCGGGCGCTCACCGAGCAGCGCGTGGAGACAGAAATTGCGGTGGTACTGAAGCGGGATCTGACCCGTGAGCGGCACACCATCATCGACATGATCAACGCCTGCGACTATCTGCTTCCGGCCTTTGAAATCGTCGACAGCCGGGTCACCGGCTGGAACGTCAAATCCTGCGATTTTATCGCCGATAACACCTCCGCCAGCCTGGTCGTGCTCGGCACCAGGCCGGTCAGGCTGACGGAGGTTGATATCACCCGCAGCCAGATGGTCACTCGCCGGGGCGATACGGTGGTGTCCGAAGGTTCCGCTTCTGCCTGTCTGGGCCACCCGCTGGCGGCGCTGCAGTGGCTGGCGGACGAGCTGGTTCGCGCCGGAAATCCACTGCGTGCGGGCGAGTTTGTGATCACCGGCGCGCTGGGTCCGGCCATTGCCGCCGCGCCCGGAGATGTTTTCACCGCCGAAATATCCGGTCTGGGCACGGTGACCACCACCTTCGCCCGCTAATCAGGAGAGGAGAAACGCATGGAACTTGAGCAGAACCACTTCAAACACGCCATTCTGCATGGCCGCACTCAGCTTGGGATCTGGACCCAGCTGGGCAGCGAAATCGCCGCCGAAATCCTCGCCGGATGCGGCTATGACTTTATCGGTCTCGACGCAGAGCACGGTCCCAGCGACTACCGGGATATCTACGCCCAGCTACAGGCCTGCGCCGCCGGTGGCCCGACGCAGCCGATGGTGCGCCTGCCCAATCAGGATATTTCGCTGATCAAACGCTATCTGGATGCCGGGGTGAATACCCTGATGGTGCCGCAGGTCGACACCGTCGAGCAGGCCCGCGCGCTGGTGTCGGCGGTACGCTATCCACCCCACGGTATTCGCGGCTACTGCGGCGCACCGAGGGCGTCAAAGTTTGGCCGGATTAAGGATTACGCCACCGCCTGCGATCGGGAAATTTGCCTGATTGTGATGCCGGAAACCACCGCCGCGCTGGAGAACCTCGACGCCATGGCGGCAATTGACGGCGTGGACGCCTTTTTTATCGGCCCCGGCGATCTGGCCGCCAGCCTGGGCTATATCGGGCAGCCGATGCACCCGGAGGTGGTAAAAACCATTGAAGAGGCCGGTCGCCGGATCCGGGCAGCCGGTAAAGCGGCAGGCATTCTCTGTACCGACGAGGCGCAAACCCGCCGCTATATCGAACTGGGATTCACCATGATTGCTATCGGCTCCGATCAGGGGCTGATGACCAAAGGCGCGGAGCAGCTGTTAGCTAAGTTTAGCTGATCCGCCTGAGTGTCCGTTGTACAACCTGCTGGTAGTTCAATTGGGATGTGTGCCCGGCACACATCCATTTTTTTTATAACGCCCTGCTGGAATCACCTTCCACCAGCTGCGGCGCGAAAATCGCGTTGCTAAGGGCATCGCTCTCATCGCCCATAATCTGACGAATGCGCTCCAGGCAGGCGTCGACGATCGCCTGCGCCGGGAGGCTTACCCGGGTTAACGTCATCTCCAGCAGCCCGCCCCAGGGCACATCCCCGTAGGCGACCAGGGAGAGATCCTCGGGAATACGGATACCCCGCGCCTTTGCCGCCAGCAGGATATCCAGGGTGTAACGCTGGCTGCCCAGCACCAGGGCACTGGGTGGTCGGGCACTGTCCATCATCTGGCTGAAAGCCTCAACGCCGAAGGCAACCTGCGGCGGGCCGGTATGAATAATCTCCCGCAGCGCCGCCTGCTGACCGGGGGCAAACTGCTGCAGAAAACCCTGAAGACGCGCTCTGCCGGTGCTCAGTTCGCCTGAGGAACCGATATAGCCGATGCGGGTGTGGCCGAGCTGCTGGAGATGCTGCACCGCCAGCTGGATACCGTTGTACTCATCGATGGCGATGCCTGGCGCCTGGATCCCGGGATGCTGGCGCAGGAGCTGCACCGCCCGGGTGCGGGTGATGAGCGCTTCGGTTTCTGCCAGCGGCCGGGCCGAAGGGGCAATAATGATGCCGTCGACGCTGGCGGCCATCATCCGCCGCAGGGCATTAAGCTCCGTTTCAGGGCGGTCGTCGGTGATCGCCAGCATCATCTGCCAGTCGCTTTCCGCCGACTCACGGGCCAGCGCATTGGTGACGGCAATAAAAAAGTCATTCTGAATATCAGGAATAATCAGCCCGAACGCGCCGCTACCGGCATTGCGCAATGCCCTGGCCGCATTATTGGGAATATAGCCATATTCCCGCGCCGCCTGCATCACGCTCTCTTTGGTGGCCTGGCTGATGGCCGGATGATTGTTTAACGCCCGTGATACTGTGGAATGTGACAGCCCCAAAATGGCTGCCAGGTTTTTTATTGTCACCGGGTCACCTTATTACGCAAACTGCCGGGCTATGGGCGAACGTCATAATGATTTCAGACAGATGCACAGACTACCATAGCGCTAGTAAGAATAAGAAAACAAAATTAGCCAGCGCCGCCGTAACGTGCAGAATAAAGCCTGTCCCGATTTAAAGGCAATAATCCCGACGACTACGGAATATATCCGGATAATTTTTCCGGTACTACGCATAATTAATTCTGGCCGTCGACGATCCCACTGCAGGTAAGGAGAGAGCAATGCCCCGCACGGTATATCTTAACGGCAACTGGCTGCCGGAAACCCAGGCTACGGTATCGGTTTTTGACCGTGGTTTTCTGTTCGCCGATGCGGTGTATGAAGTGACGGCGGTGGTTAATGGCCGACTGGTCGATTTTGCCGGGCACTACGCCCGCCTTCAGCGCTCCTGTCGGGAGCTGCAGCTAGAGCTTCCGGTCGATAAGGCAGAGCTACTAGCCCTCCACCGCAGGCTGATTGCCGACAACGCTCTGCTGGAAGGCGGCATCTATCTACAGCTAACTCGCGGCAGCAGCGGCGATCGGGATTTTAACTTCCCCTCACCCACCGTACCGCCCACCCTGCTGCTCTTTACCCAGGCCCGTGCCGTACTCAACCCACCCCAGGCAAAAAGCGGGATCCGGGTGATTACCTGCCCGGATATCCGCTGGCAGCGGCGGGATATTAAAACCGTTCAGCTGCTGGCTCCCTCGCTTGCCAAAGCCCTGGCCCACGCCCAGGGCGCGGACGATGCGCTACTGGTGGAAGATGGCTATATCACCGAAGGCAGCGCCTGCAACTGCTACCTGGTTCAGGGCGATCGTACGATTGTCACGCGCCCGCTCGGCAACACTATTTTGCCCGGCATCACCCGCCAGGCGATTCTGCGTCTGGCGCAGGCGCAGGGCCTGACGGTAGAGGAGCGTCGGTTTACTCTCGATGAGGTGCTGCAGGCCCGCGAAGTCTTTATCAGCTCCGCCACCACCTTTGTCTGGCCGGTCGTCGCCGTCGACGGACAGCCCATCGGCGACGGCACGCCGGGACCGGTGACGCAACAGGTGCGGGAGATGTATCTGGCGGCGCTGCCTGAGCTGAGCGATGAGGCGCAATAAATATCACGGAAGGAATAGAAAAAAAGTAGCTAACAGGGCATCCTAGCCTCTGGTTTACGGCGTAATGGCATACAATTCCTGCGCTTATTGGCCTGAAAAATTCGCCAGGCTCCATACCAAAAGGCCAGAGACTATGCCCGGAATCCCTTTTAATTCGTTCTTCCGCCAGAGCCTTATTCACCTCCTGCGGATGGGTATTCTCTTTTTCGCGGCCTTTTTTCTTGCGCTGACCTTCTTACAAATCCACGACGACAGCGGCCTCTCGATTTTATGGCCCGTTGCGGTATCCGGTTTCGCTCTTTGCGTTCATTTGCGCCCGCGCAGCGGGCTCACCGTGTCGATGATTGCGACCATGCTGCTGGCCTATTACGCCGGGCAAATCAGCGCCTCGCAGCTGATTTTGCCCCAGGTGCCGCTGTTCGATCGGATGCGCTACGGGCTGTGCGATACCCTGGGCGTTCTGGCAGGACTGATTGTACTGCTGAAACTGTTCCCGGCGGTGGTTAAGCGATCGCATAATCTGCTGATTATTCTGCTTTTTACCTGTGCCGCCGCAATCGCGTTTTCCGGGGCCCTGACCTACTACCTGCTGGTCGCACGCGCTGAACTGCCGGACCCGTCGGAAGCCTTTATCCTCTGGTTTAGCGAGCAGCTCGCGACCTGCACTATGCTGATCCTGCCGCTGATGTTTTACCGGCGGACCAAAAGTTTTTTGCTGAGTATCGCCCGCCGTCCCGTCGCGTCTCTGCGCCAGAGCGGTCTGCTGGTCTTCTCACTGATCACCTTTCAGGTGGGGCTGGCCTGGTTCTTTACCATCGGCGGAGTGGTGCTGACCCTGCTGCCGCTGGCCCTCTGCGCCGTGCGCTACTCTCTGACGCTGATGGCGCTGCTCTGCGCCTATACCTCGACAGTGCTGAGCGTAATTTACGTCAGCCATATTGAGCTGTATCAGGATACGATCCCTCAGGAACTACTGTTCAATCTGACCAACTCCTCGCGTATGGGTATCGCAATCCTGACCCTGACTATCGTGATGATCTCCTTCTATATCACCCAGAACCGACGTCTGGTCCGCCGTCTGAAGCATATTGCGGATATTGATAGCCTGACGGGCACCACCCTGCGCCGGGCCTTTTTATCCGCCCAGGAGCGCTATTTAAAACGGGTCGAAACGGGAACACCCTTCTCGATTATCTTTATCGATATCGACCATTTTAAGCAGATCAACGACCAGCACGGGCATCGGGTTGGCGACGACGTCCTGCAGCAGGTGGCAAAAACCCTTAGCCGCTCGGTGAAACATCATGAGCAGCTGTGCCGCTGGGGTGGAGAGGAGTTTATTCTGGCGTTCCCTCGGGTCGACGGGGCGCAAAGTTTTGAGGAAGCACAGCAGATTATGCAGCGGATCCATGAGGCGACGTACCCACTGGATCTGAATGTGACGGTGAGTATTGGTTTGTACAGTACGGTGATGGGCCCGGGCTTTAATCTGGGTGCGGTGATTAATCAGGCCGATGCGGCGCTCTATCAGGCCAAGCAAAGCGGGCGGGATCGGATCTGCATCGCGTAATACGTACCGCTTCGCACAGCTCGTTCCAGTAAGTTTCGCGCGTCAGGCGATGTTCAGCGTGTTCTTTGTTCACGGAACCACTCCGGGTCGATATTGGCCGTATCCACACCATAAAGGCTGGCAACCGGCAGAACGGATTCTAAAAGACCCCGGGTGCTGTGCTCCGGCTTACCGGTCCACAGCCGGGTCAGGCGCTGGAAAACCGTCGGGCCGTCAGATTGTCGTCTCCGATGTTTCATTTTTCACCCTCCTGTCGTTGTCTTCCCTGCAGTAAAGCCTGGTTTATTCGCCGGGTGAAATGCGAATTCCGGCGGAGTTTTGCCATTTCCCGGTAATAGCCGAATATTCCTTCTTGATAACCTGCCAATAACATAACTTTTACTAATAACCTTTCTGAGATAAATAAGAATAAATTCGTCTTTGGCGGCGGAAATTAATTGTGGGAGCGTAACAGGACAAAATAAAAAACAAGGGATATCAGAGGAATCTATGGCACAACCTATTGAGACGTATAAAAAACTGGCGCTGGCTTTAGGCCTGCTGGGATTCGGTGGCGCATTTGCAACAGTGGCGCAGGCCGATCAGCTGGCGGATATTAAGGCGGCGGGCGTGGTAAAAGTGGCCACCTTCGACGCCAACCCGCCGTTTGGTTCGGTGGACGCAAATACCCACCAAATCGTCGGCTACGATGTTGATTTCGCCAACGCCCTGGCAAAAGCGCTGGGCGTGAAGCTGGAGCTGGTTGCTACCAACCCGGCCAACCGTATTCCGCTGCTGCAGTCCGGTAAAGCCGACCTGATCGTGGCGGATATTACCATCACCCCGGAACGCGCCCAGGTGATTGATTTCTCGACGCCCTATTTTGTGACCGGCCAGCAGTTCCTGGTGCCGGCTAAATCTGGCGATAAGCTGGATGACTACGGCCGGGCGCGTATCGGCGCAGTCAAAGGCACCACGGGCGAACAGGCGCTGCATCAGCGCTTCCCGCAGGCACGCGTGCTGGCCTATGACGATATCCCGCTGGCCCTGACCGCGCTGCGCAACGGTAACGTACAGGCGATTACCCAGGACAGCACCATCCTGGCGGGTCTGCTGGCGGGCGCGCCGGATAAAGCGAATTTTAAAATCATTCCCGACCTGCTGAGTAAAGAAGAGATCGGCGTGGGCGTGAAAAAGGGTGAAACCGCGCTACTGAAGGCGGTTAACGATGAGCTGGTGAAGCTTGAACAAAACGGCCAGGCGGCGAAGATTTATGACGTCTGGTTTGGCCCGTCCACCACTACGCCGCAGCCACGCTCGTTTACCATAGAAGCAAAATAATATGCGGTTTTCCCTATTAACACGTTCCGCGGCCGGTGCCGCGGATTTTTCACGTCTGGACAGCGCCAGCGTTGAATTTCGCGACGTGGTGAAAACGTATGGCGATCGCCGGGTGCTTAACGGTATCAACCTGACCATTCAGCCCGGCGAGGTGGTGGCGATCCTCGGCCCATCCGGCTCGGGAAAATCGACGCTGATCCGCCTGATAAGCCAGCTGGAAACCCTCAGCGCCGGTGAGATTCTGATCGACGGTAAGCCCACCCGACGGCTGCAGGGCAGGCAGCTATATCAGCTGCGCAGCCACGTGGGCTTTGTCTTCCAGCAGTTTAATCTCTACGCACACCTTAACGCCCGGGACAACGTCGCCACGGCGCTGGAGTTCGTTCACGGCTGGCAGAAAGCCGCCGCCCGTGAACGGGCGCTGGCTCTGCTGACGCAGGTTGGCCTGGCAGACAAGGCAGAACACATGCCGTCGCAGCTCTCGGGCGGCCAGCAGCAGCGAGTGGCTATCGCGCGCGCCCTCGCCTCCTCGCCGGAGATTATTCTGTTCGATGAGCCAACCTCAGCCCTGGATCCGGAGATGATCGGCGAAGTGCTGGCGGTCATGAAGGCGCTGGCACACAGCGGGATCACCATGATCGTCGTCACCCATGAAATGCAGTTTGCCCGGGAGATTGCCGATCGGGTGGTGTTTATTGACGGCGGGGATATTCTCGAAGCCGCACCCGCCGCCGAGTTCTTCGCCCGGCCACAGCATCCCCGCACCCGTCGCTTTCTGCAAAAAGTGCTCGACCCGCTGCATCAGGAGTCCGCCGGGTGAACCCTGTTCTCGACTGGCAGGGCGTGTTCAGCGGACCGCCTCTGCAATGGTTGATCTCCGGCTTTCTGACCACCCTGTGGGTCAGCGTCGCCGGGATCGTGCTGGCAACCTTACTGGCCATTATGCTGCTGGGGCTCAGGCTGGCGGGCGGACGCCCCGGACGGGCGCTGGTCGCCTGCTGGGTGTCACTGTTCCGCAATACGCCCCTGCTGGTTCAGCTCCTGTTCTGGTACTTCGCGGCCTGGAACCTTCTGCCGCTGACGGTAAAGGATTTTGTTAACGACGAGCACGGCTGGTCGATTCTGCCGGGCAACGTCTGGTGGCTGACGCCGGAGTTTCTCTGCGCCATGTGGGGACTGGGGGTGTTTACCTCCGCCTTCCTGATTGAGGAGATCGCCTCCGGCCTGCGTGCCATTCCCGACGGCCAGCGCGAAGCGGCCCTCACTCAGGGCTTTTCAACCCTGGGGCTGTTTCGCCATATTCTGCTGCCTCAGGGGCTGGCAAACGCCTGGCAGCCGATTGTCGGCCAGTATCTGAACCTGATGAAGCTCTCATCCTTAGCCAGCGGGATTGGCTTTGCCGAGCTGACCTATCAGGTGCGACAGGTCGAGAGCTATAACGCCCACGCGCTGGAAGCCTTTGCCGTGGGAACCCTGCTCTATTTATTGACCGGTGTGATTTTTGGCGTACTGCTGACCCGGCTGACACCGTTTACCGGCTCCCGGCCTGAGGTACGAAGAACATGATCGCCAACCTGAATGTGATTAGCGATAACCTTGACTATCTGCTGTGGGGACGGCTGCCGGAAGGCCAGCCCGGCGGCGTGGTGCTGACCCTGCTGATGGCGATCGGCGCCGCCGCGCTGGCCCTGCCGGGCGGGATCCTGCTGGCCTGTCTGGCCTGGCGTTTCGGCGGGCTGGTGCGCCGGGTGCTGTTTCTGTGGGCGGAGATCATTCGCGGTATCCCGCTGATCTTTGTGATTTTCTGGCTCTGGTATCTGCTGCCGATGCTCACCGGAAGCGATCTGCCCGGTGCCATGACGGTGACCCTGGCACTGGCCTGGTTTACCGCCGCCTCGGTGATGCATTCGGTCCTGGCCGGGCTATATGCCCTGCCCTCAGGCCAGCGTGAAGCGGCGCTGACCCAGGGCTTCAGCAGCGGGAAAACCCTTCGGCTGATCCTGCTGCCCCAGGCGCTGCCCAACGTTCTGCCCTCGCTGGTGGGCATTTTTATCGGCCTGCTGAAAGATACTTCGCTGGCCTTTATCGTTAACGTGCCGGAGCTGACCACGGTCGCAGGCCAGGTTAACAGCCGGGTGCAGATCTACCCGGTAGCGATCTTTGTCTTTACCGGCGCGGTCTATTATCTGCTGTGCTGCGGCTTAAGCCTGCTGGCGCGGCGCTGGCTACCCAACAAACGGGTTTCACTCCAGTAGCTGGATCCCCTCCGGTATGTCGCCGGGGAGATGCTGCAGCATAAAGTCGAGCAACTGGCGGACCGTGGCCTGCTGTACCGCCTGTTTCGGCCAGATCAGGTAGTAGCCGTCGCCGGTGGCAACCGCCTGCGAAAACGGCAGTGCCAGCAGGCCGTCGCGCACGGCATCGAGGCTGAGGAGCAGATCCCCGACCGAGACGCCGTGGCCGCTGATGGCTGCCATATTGCCCTGCTCCAGCGTCTCGAATACCTTCCCTCCGGTTATCTGCAGCCCAGGACAGGCGGTCGTTTTTTTCAGCCAGCGCCGCCAGTCGCGCCGGTCGGCAGACGGGTGGATCAGTTCGCAGCGGGAGAGATCGCCTGCCGCCTGCCCGGCCATCGCGGGCGCACACACCGGGATCAGCCACTCCCTGAACAGCAGGGCGCTGTCGGTATCCGGTCCAAACTGCCCGTTACCGAGCAGGACCGCGCAATCATACGGCTCGCGGGCAAAATCGACGCTGTCCATGTCCATCCAGACGCTGGTCATATCGACCACCGACCGGGCCTGCCGTTGATGAAACGCCTGCAGCACATTAAGCAGCCAGCGCATGGTCAGGGTTGAGGGCGCTTTCAACCGCAGCCTGCCGGCGCGATGGCGAAAGGCCTGACAGGCCCGCTCAATTGACTGAAACCCCACGGCCAGCTCGTTCGCCAGCAGCCGCCCGGCTCCGGTGACCTCTACCTTTGGACCGTGGCGAATAAACAGCTGGCAGTCAAACCAGGATTCCAGAGTGCTGATATGTCGGCTGACGGCGCCGGGTGTAACGTGCAGCTCTGCGGCGGCCAGGCTGAATGACCCCAGCCGCGCGGCGGATTCAAAGGCGCGCAGGGCGTAGAGAGGAGGAAGGGACATATTTCACCGGGATAAGAGTGAGTTTTACTCACAGTTAATCGCACTATTATCCGTTTTTCAATCCTTTTACTAAGCATGACAATACGAACTCTTCGCTATCAAAGAGTGAGTAATTATCATGAATAAGCCGCTGCTGGCCGCCTATATCCTGTCGATCCTGACCCTGCTGCTCACGCCCGGACCGGTGATTGCGCTGGTCACCCGCGCCGCCGCACGCGACGGCTATGGCAGCGCCGTACGCACGATGATCGGCACCAATCTGGCATCGCTGACCCTGATTGCCGGTGCCGCGCTGATGTTGACCGGTATCGTGGCGCTAAACCCACACTGGCTGGCCGGTCTGGGGATCCTGGGGGCGATCTATATTGGCGTCATTGCCCTCGGCAGTCTGCTGCCTCGTCGCCAGCAGCAGACCCTATCTGAAAAGGAGCCAACAGCACACTCAGGGCTTATTGCAGGCTATCTGACCGGCGTCGCCAACCCGAAAGATATTCTGTTTTTCGTCTCGTTCTTTCCGCAGTTTATTGCCGTTACGCCGGGGATCGGCACCAGCCTGACGCTGCTGACCCTGGTCTGGATCCTGCTAGATTTGACCGTGCTTTCACTCTATATCTTTGCGGTAACACGCTGGTTATCCCCGCGCTGGATGGCAAAAATGGAGACGTTTTCCGCACTTTTTTTGCTCGCCGTAGCGCTTTTCAGCCTCGTCTATAACGCCCGCGCGATGCTCTTTTCCGCCGCCTAAAATATGAAACATTGTTTTGATCCGAAACGTTTCGGACGGAGCATTATACTCCCCTTTTTACAATCCACTATTTCCAGGTAGATCCTGAACGACGTAGTTCAAAAGGAATTGCTTAAAGTCATGGAAGTGCGTTTCACATCACAAAACAGATTGAATCCGCCGCTGAACGCCTTACTCTTTATGTAATCTTATGTAAAGGAAGGTAACCAGCACCATGAATCTAAAGGATTTATTCCAGACCACCGATCCGAGCCGCCGCCGCTATGGCGTCGCGTTCTTTGTCGGGATCATCGGCGGGATTATGTCGGCGTTTGTGAAATGGGGTGCAGAGGTTCCGCTGCCGCCGCGTACCTTCACCGGCGGACGTAACGAATTCAACCCGCCGTACCTGTTCCTGCGTGACTACCTGGGTATCGACCCCACCAGCACCGTCTATACCTTCTCTGAGCACATTATCAACCCGGTGATGATCACCCATATCATCTTCTCCCTGGTGTTCGCGATCGGCTACTGCGTCGTGGCAGAAGTCTTCCCGAAAGTGAAGCTGTGGCAGGGCGCGATGGCCGGTCTGCTGGCGACGCTGTTCGTCCACGGTATCAGCTTCCCGCTGCTGCACCTGACGCCACCGCTGAGCGAGCTGCCGGCGCACGAGTATATCTCTGAGATCCTCGGTCACGTCTTCTGGTTCTGGGCGATTGAGCTGATCCGCCGCGATCTGCGCAACCGCATCACTAAACAGCCGGATGCCGAAGTACCGCTGAACGCGCCGTTCCGTTAAGCGTGAATAAACCCAAAAAACGCCAGTCCCGGGTCCGGGCTGGCGTTTTTTTATGATACGAACGGTTTAGCGACAGGCAGCCCCGAATGCCCCGGGCGTAATACCGAAGTGGGTGCGGAAGTGGCGGGTAAAGTGGCTCTGGTCAAAAAAGCCGACGTCCAGCGCCGTCTGGGCCGCGCTGACGCCCTGGGCCAGCAGCGTTTTCGCTCTGGCGAGGCGGATCTGGGTAAGATAGCGGTGCACAGACAGCCCGGTACTGGCCTGGAAAGTCCGCATAAAGTGGAACTCGCTCAGCCCGACGATGCTTGCCACTTCTCCCACCGTGACCGGCTGGTGATACGCCGTCTGTAAAAAGTCGGTCGCCCTGCGCATATCCGCACGCAGGGCGCGCGTGGCAGCCCCTCTGTGGGTACGCTGCCCGTAGTGGCCGATAACCATTCCGAGCATCTGAAAGAGCGCGCACTCTTTTTCCAGCGGATCCTGGCTTTGGGTCATTAGCAGCGAAGCCTGCAGCAGGCCACGGGCTACCTTAGGGTCGTGGCGCATCACATCGCGCCCGAAGTTCACGCTGCCCCTTCCGCCCAGCACCGACGCCGCCGCCTCTTCCACCAGCGATTCAGACGGATAAAAGGCGCTGTAGTCCCAGCCTTTATCCCGCTGCAGCGCCTCGCCGGTATGCACTTCGCCGGGGTGAATAATCATCACCGTCCCGGCAGCCGCGACGCCCGCATGGCGACAGACGCGATGGCGCTGCGCCCCACGGGCAAAGGCGGCAATCACAAATTCATTGTGAAAGTGCGCCGGATAGCTGTGCTCGAAACAGGAGGCGCGCAGGATCTCCATCCCGCCCGACAGACCGTTGTCCCGCCACAGTTTAATATCATCACGCTTGTTGTTCATCATCCACACCGGTCGGTTATCGGAACGCAAACAGCAGGATTATGCTATCTCCGCCGGACCATTCTTATACACTAACGCTATGTTATCGAGTCTACTGGAACACAAAATGTCACTCAATATCGAAGAAGCACCCGCAGAGCACGGTGCCAGCGCATTTCGCAGTGGGGTTATCGCCTGCCTGCCCACCGTGCCGGGCTACTGGAGCATCGGCTTTGCCGCCGGGGCTATCGGCACGCTGGCGGGGTTCTCCGTCCTTGAAACCGCCCTGCTGGCCGGTCTGCTGTACACCGGTTCGGCGCAGTTCCTGTTTTACTCCCTGTGGGCCGCAGGCGCGGAGATGCTGTCGGTGGTGCTGAGCGTCCTGCTGGTCAATATGCGCTATCTGCTGATGAGTTCTTCTTTAAGCCTCTGGTTCCGTGATTCGACCACGATGCAAAAGCTGATTAGCGGCCTGCTGCTGACCGACGAAACCTTTGGCGTGGCGGCCCAGTACGGTAGCCGCAACGGATCGATCCCCTTCGCCTGGATGCTGGGGCTCAACGTGGTCGCCTGGCTTAACTGGATCCTCGCCTGCGTGGTCGGCGCCTGGCTGGCGACCGCCCTGCCCGCGTCGCTGATTGACGGCCTGAGCTTTAGCCTGGTCTCTATGTTTATCGGCCTGCTGCTGATGACCTGGTTCGCCAGCCGCCGTAAAACCCTGGAGAGCCTGACCATCGCCGTCGCCGTGGTCGTTACGCTGGTGACCGTTGAGCACCTCGAGGCCAGCCTGGTCGTGATCCTGGCCGCCACCCTCGCCGCAACCCTCGCCACGCTGGCGCTGAGGTTCACCGCTAAAGGAGAGAGCAAATGAGCACCAGCCTGCTTATCACTATTCTGTTATCCGCAGGTATCACCGCCCTGATGCGCACCGTGCCGCTGATCCTGCTCTCCCGCTTCAGAATGGCACCGGTGGTGCAGAACTGGCTGGGCTTTATCCCCTCCGCCATTATGGCGGCGATTATCACCAGCGAACTTGTCCATAAGCCGCTGCTCTCGCCGTCCGGACTCAGCATGTCACTGATGGCCGCCGCGCTGGCAACAGTGTGTGGGATCGTGACCCGCAGCCTGTTTGTCACGGTGATTGCCGGGATGGTGGGCATACTGGTGCTGAAGTATCTGCTGGGGGCGTGATCCCCGGCAGTTTTTTTGGGGAGGAAAAGGTAGCGAAGGAGACAAAAAGCGATTAAAATACGAACGAATCGAACGATTAGTGCCATTTGAGGAGGTAAGCATGTTCAGTTTTACTGCGAACCAGGCAAAAACCCAGTTTGGCGAACTGCTCGCAAAAGCGCAGCGTGAACCAATAAGCATTACAAAAAACGGTAAGCCCTCTGTGGTAGTAATGTCGATCGAAGACTACCAGGCCTACGAGGAGCTAAAGCTTCAGCAACTGCGCGATCGCCTTGCGCATTCTATTGCCCAGGCAGAAGCGGGTCATGTACACGACGGTGATAAAGTTTTTGATGAGCTGATGAAGGATCTCTGATGCCCCGATACCAGTTAACCGATGATGCGCGAGAGGATCTTCGCGAAATAAAAAAGTATTCACTAAAGCAATTTGGCGTACTGGTAACACGTGATTACCTGGCTGGGTTGCAGGTCTGTATGCAGCGCCTGTCGGAAAACAGTAAAATGGGCACCAGTAACACCGAAGGGATTGATATCAAAGGGCTATGGCATTTTATCTATGTCAGCCATACGATTTACTATCTGCCCGCGTCTCATGGAATTACCATTGTTGGCATACTCCATCAAAGCCGATTACCGGACAGGCTGCGTCTGCGCGGGTTGTAGAACGTAACGGATTGTCTGCCACACTACCCTTCCCTCTCCTGTCCTGGGCCCCTCGTTCCGCCTTTTCCCCCAGCACCACTGGCCCAATACGCGTTTTCGACCACACTTGTTTTTATCAATAAAGATAAGAATGGGTGCAGCTTAGTGAAAAAAATCGCGATTATCGGTGCCGGGCCGACGGGTGTTTATACCCTCTTCTCACTGCTTAAAAATGGCATACCGCTTGCACTCTCCCTTTACGAGCAGGCGGATAAAGCGGGCGTCGGGATGCCCTACAGCGATGAAGAGAATTCAAAAATGATGCTGGCTAATATTGCCAGCATTGAGATCCCCCCCATTTTCATCTCCTATATTGACTGGCTTCGCAACCAGAGCGAGGCCCATCTGGCGCGCTATCACGTGCATAAGGACTCCCTGCACGAGCGGCAGTTTCTGCCGCGGATGCTGCTCGGAGAGTATTTCCGGGATCGGTTTCTGGCGCTACTTGCGCAGGCGAAAGCGTGCGGTTTTGTGGTAGAGGTTCATGAATCCTGTCGGGTGACCGATCTGCAGGCGCTGCCGGACGGGGTGCTGCTGTGGACGGAGGGACAGAATGCGCCAGAGCAGTACGATACGGCCGTGATCGCCACCGGACATGTCTGGCCCGAGGAAGACCCGTCCACGCGTTCCTTTTTCCCCAGCCCCTGGTCAGGGCTGATGGAGGCCAGTATCCCGCCCTGCAACGTCGGCATTATGGGCACTTCCCTGAGCGGGATCGACGCGGCAATGGCCGTGGCGATACAGCACGGTACTTTTACTGAACAGGATGATAACAGCGTCCAGTACGGTCCTGATAAAGGCAGTAAGGCGCTGAAGATTGCCCTGATGTCCCGCTCGGGCATTCTGCCGGAAGCGGACTTCTACTGCCCTATTCCCTGGGAACCGCTGCTGGTCGTTACCGAAAGCACCCTGAATAAAGCGATTGCCGCCGGAAGCGAGGGACTACTGGACAGGGTTTTTCAGCTGATGGTGCAGGAACTTGAACAGGCAGACCCGCAATGGAGCGAGCGTATTGCTCTTCAGAGGCTTAATGCCGACAGCTTCAGCGAGGCCTGGTTTGCTGACCGCAAAGCGCGCGACCCTTTTCGCTGGGCACAGGCCAACCTCGCGGAAGTGGAACATAATAAGCGTGACAGGCTGACGGTGCCGTGGCGCTACACGGTGCTACGCCTGCACGAAGCCATTGAACCTGCCGTTGAGCATCTGAACGCCCGTGACAGAAAGCGCTTCAATGCAGGTCTTGCCCGCGTCTTTATTGATAACTACGCGGCGATACCACCGCAGTCGATCCGCAGGCTGCTGGCGCTTCGTGAGGCAGGTATTGCCTGTATTCTGGCGCTCGGACCGGATTATAAAATGGAGGTTGCGGCGCAGCGCACGCTTATCACCGTCCAGCAGCGAGTACATCAATTCGATGTGTTTATTGATGCTCGTGGACAGAAGGCAATGAAGACCAAAGACCTGCCGTTCCCGACCCTGCGCCAGCAGCTGATGGCAGACGGCAAGGACGTACCGCCTGTTGATGACAACTATTTTTTGCTGGAGCCTGCCAGCGTACGAGGTCGTATCGCCCTGGGCGCTCTGCCCTGGCTGATGCATAACCGGCCCTTTGTTCAGGGCCTGACCGTCTGCGCGGAGATAGGCGAAGCGATAGCCAGGACTCTTTCCCGAGTGCCCGACGGCAGTCGCTGACACCAGGGATCATCGTTTCTCCGGGCAAACGCCCTGATGAAGGGATTCGGGGCCACGAAATGCCCGTCGCCACTCGCTGGGACTAACGTTAAAACGCGCCTTAAAGCTCTGACGAAATGAAACCGGCGACTGGAAACCGGCCATCTCTGCGACGCTTTCAATACTGGCGCTGGTGGTTTCCAGCAGTTCCTGACTGCGCTGAAGCCGCTGGGCGTTGAGCCACTCCCCGACGGTCACGCCCGTTGCTTTCAGGAAGTGTCGGGTAAAGGTGCGGCGGCTCATACTGGCAACGCGGGCCAGTGCGTCCAGATCGTAGTTTTTTTCGAGATTGCGGCGAAGGTAGTCGAGCAGCGTGTTGATCGCCTCATCCCTGGTGTTGGTCGGTACGGGATGCTCAATAAACTGCGCCTGACCGCCTTCCCGATAGGGAGGAACCACCATCCTGCGCGCGGCATGGTTCGCCACGCTGCTGCCGTAGTGCTGACGCACAATATTCAGACAGCAGTCGATACCGGCGGCGGTTCCGGCAGAGGTAATCAGCCGCTCATCGCTGGTATAGAGAGAATTACTGTCCAGATGAACCTGAGGAAAACGCGCCCGAAAATCCTGCTCAAACTCCCAGTGCGTGGCCGCACGCCGGTTATCCAGCAATCCCGCATAGGCCAGCACATAGGCACCGAGACACAGCCCGACCACCTCCGCACCGCGTGCCCAGGCGTCACAAATCGCATCAAGCAATGGCTGGCCGGGCTTTTCATCCGGATGATGCCAGTAAGGGATCACAATGATATCGGCGCTGCGCAGCGGCTCCAGCCCGTGCTCAACCTCAATAGAGAAGCCCATAGAGGAACGCACCACGCCGGGGGTTTCGGCGCAGACCATCACCTCAAACAAACCAGGCTCCGTCACCGCCTGCCCAAACAGCATCAGGGGAACGGAGAAATGGAAAGGGCTTACGCCGGGCGTGGCGACGACCGCAACGGAAAGTGCTGGCATCGGGTTCCTCAGATTCAGAAGGTCAGGCTTTCACCATCTTCCGGGATCGCTACCCTGTCTGCAATCCCCTGCTGCTGCGTGAACTCGCGCAGCTCACGACGGCTAAGCAGACAGTGGTTGATTGCTTCCATATGTGACGCGACCAGCGTCGCCGCAGGCAACACCTGAAGCGTACGCAGCGTATCCTGTGCGCCCATAATAATCGGGCCAAACTCATCGATATGCGCATCACCGATATTCAGTACCACCACATCCGGCGCAAAACGCTGTAGCGCCTTAAGATAGGGTTTAACCCACACCGTATCGCCCGCAATATAGAGCGTTTGCTCATCATGATGGGTAAAGACCAGCCCGCAGGCATCCCCCAGTCTTTCGGCCACAGGAGGCACCGCATAAGCGTCGTTGCTACCGTGCTGGCCCTCGATCTTGTAAATAGTCAGCCCGTCGGTAAAGACGTTTTCATCCTGCAGGACGCGCACATTCGTGAACCCCTGAGAGCGGATCAGCTCTGCATCCGCCTGGTGCTGGGTGTAAATCAGCTTATTCGACGGAATGCATTTCTGGGCGGCGTCATCCCAGTGATCCATATGGGTGTGGGTCACAATAACAATATCGGCTGCAAGCAGCGTCTCAACCTGCACCGGAAGCGCGACCATCGGATTGCGCAGATGGGAACGCGCCGTGCCGGCAAAGCCTTCCCAGGCCTCTTTCTCCGCCAGCATCGGGTCGATAAGAAAGGTGGTTCCGGCATACTCCAGCAGCAGCGTGGCATTACGAATTTGAGTCAGTTTCATGGTTATCCTGGCGATGTGATTAACGATACGACCAGTATAAAAAGAGCGTGCAGAGGGAGTGATATGGCTAAGGGACAATGTTCGATGGGATTGGGCCAGATAGAGAAGATGGGCTGCACGATTAGTGACAGCACGCTATTTTATATCATTATCTTACCCAAAGACCATTTCATCTCCACCTGAAAATGTCAAAGATACAGAATCAGCAATACTGAGAATAAATAAATCAACGTTAAACAGGCAGAGTGGAGCACTAACGAAAGTGATCCCGACAAAGCGCAAACCAAAAAATAAGTATTTTGAAAACATTTATTCGACGACTACGCACGCCGTGACCTGATCCCACCAGAGCTTTATCCCTCTGTAAACGCAGAGCATTTTTGCATTCGTGTGAAATGCATTGCGCCCCAGAAAAATAGAATCTCTGGGGCGTTCGCTCATGTTTAAAGAGCTAACTATCCACGGCGTTATCTCCGAAAACATGCAAATAAAACGAGAGTATTTGTGCTGGAGAAACACGTTCTAAAATGGCGGATATATTATCTGGACAGTCTTCCGGGATCTTCCCTGAGAAAAGACCTTCTAACTGATCACTGGTTGATGACATTTTTACCTTGCTCATAAATAAAATTATTTTTGACATATCGTCCTGGCTTAAATCCTGATCGCCAAAATATTGTTGTGTAATTATCTGGAGATCTGAATCATCTGCATTTTTTAATACCAGGATATCTGATAAATTTTTTCCTACAGTTGTAAGTGCAAATCGAGCGCTATCCGCATCATACTTATTCCTCCCGTCAGTGGCATCTATACTGCCTAATTTAAGCATGCCCTCCATAAGCAACCCTGCCTTTGTTTTCTGACTCGGCGGTACATCCAGATCAGATGCGTTTGCCAGGGGATAAACCGGGGGTCTTTCACTCTGAGTTGCTGAAGAACGCCCAATACCCAGTTTTCGTCTGACCGCAAGGGTTGCTTCAGATAAGTGATAAACTGCGGCATTACCCATATTTGAGGCTGTCGCTGCGACTGGATTTCTGTGCGGTTTGGAAAATGAACTTTCGCCAGGGTCTAAGCCACGTAACGGTGTGAATTTACCGTAGTATGCTTTAACTTTCACCCCCAGTTTATTTGCTATTGCCTGCGCCTGTGACAACGCCCCCATCGTCTTGCCATAACAGGATTGCAAGTCTATATATCTGACCTGCTCAATAGGGATTCCGCGTGAGCTAAGATAGTCACGAATAACTTCGCTAACGGCCTTTGCGGTATAATGTCCTGTGTCTCCAGGGTATCCATGAGCCCGGATAATTACGATACTATTATTGGGGCCCATCTCGATATAACTGTCAGGGCCGAAAGGTTTGTAATAATTGTTTGCCGATTGAGAAGAGGAAGCATCTCTCGTTACTTCAGGCTCACTTACGGAGCTACCTGTACGATCGCTGGTTGCCGGCTTCGCATCTTCGATTGGGTAGAATAAGGGGGCTGGTTGGCTGGGAGTGACTTTCGCACCTATATTTTGATACCATGATGGTGACTTGAGCAGCTCACCATCAGGAATGACCTTGTGGGAATTAGTATATTCGGAATATGAGCTAAAGGGTGAGGTATTAACTCCTCCGGTAACAGGAACCAATTTAACCAACGTCTTCGTTTTATTTCTCAGCCCATCCTGCCATCGGGCAATCCAGTTACTTTTTGTATCAATAACAGGTCCGGTAAATTCATATTGTGCAAACTGACCTGCCGTCAAATCAACAACCATTTCTGAGCCATCTTTCTTGACCATAACCACGTAGTGATTAAGCGGCATTGTATCTGGCCCACCGTTAGGCCAAATGCCTAGCTCGACTATTCTGGCATCGCCATAACCCTTTTGACTTAATATCTTTTTGATAGATACAGCAGCATTTGCACAATTTTCTTTTGGATGCGTTATATAGGCATTGTAATCATTACCCATGCCTGACTTCAGGTCAGTTGTTACACTCCTGATGAGTTCCGTTTCAGTCTCAGTTGCCGGCTTATACTCCTGAGCGACAAGTACAGGTTCACGTGGTGTCGGCTCGATACCGCCATTACGATTTAAAGATGATGGCCCGGCTTCAGAGGCTACAGGCTTCTGCGCATCCTCTGAAGCCAATTTTTGATAATATTTTTCCTGTACTTCGCTGGCGGAGGTAAATACAAAAAAAGCCTGAACCCCATCTTTATCAGGTTTTTCAAAATAACTATCAAATTGGCTCATCCCTTTTCCAGACATAGGGTGCTTATAATGACTTCCAGAGACATTCCTGCCAATTTTATTATATTCCTTGCTACGATCAATTCCATTCATCGCGTCTAAGAAATCAGCACCATTGGCCTGATAAAGATATATTTCCTTATCGGTAACGTGTACGTATGCTATATGGTCATAAACTACATTACCGTCTTTACGCCGTTCACCTACATGTATAAAACCGGATTCAGTAATAGCGGCAGACGCAAATTTTGTTAAAGGCGTTTTATTCTGCAAACCAAATACATCACGATAATGTTCGGAGCCCATAACCTCCCCTCGCTTATCCTTCTTTGCAATTGTATTTAACAACCAGTCAGTTTGTTTAGGTGTAATAACCTCAGCCTGACCGGCATTTCTAATTGCAGTGCCATAACAGATATTAGAATAGGATCCAGCACCTTGCCTTTTACTCTCCAGGTTAATTTTTTTATCGAGATCCGCTGCGCTTACTTTCCCTAAAGATCTATAACGCCATAGAGTTTCATGTATCCAGGAACCCCTAACCTATTTATTATCACCATCTTTTGACATCTCAAAAACACCATCACGAACCCTGCCCCTGATATAAGAGCTAAAGTATTTAAAAGATCTTACGCTTTCATCAGGAGTAGTCTTCTTGATATTCTGGAAATAGTTATCTGGCTGCTCTCTCCTTTCCAGGGCATCGCTAAGACCTTGCTCATTCGAGGATCCTGGACTCGTACTGGTTCCTGCCGATGATGTCTCAATTGCAGGACTTCCAGCATCAGGAAGTGCAGATTTCCCGCCAGCGTTTTGTAGCACATACGCGAGCATATGGATATTATTCCCCTGCTTCCAGGTCATTCCATTATCACGGGAAATCTCTATCGTTTCGTTTTTCTTCCTGCCAAGAATTATTGTTCCACGAATAGTGAACGGATGAATTCTCTCTGCAGGGGGTATCCTCACATCTGCGGAACTTACATCTGCATTGTATGGCATATTTCTTTCATCGCCTGCGGGGCGATGACTCGGAACGGTTCGATCAGCAGTTTCATGCGGTGTAGCCTGACGACTTTCCTGCGGCTTAACCGAAAAACTATCCACAGGTGGAGGCGAACTCATTTTAACATTTAAGAAAATGCGCCTTGCCGTATACCAGGCATCTTTACTACTTATACCAGCGTTGAGAAGAGCCTGATAAATATGGAGAGGATCCCCAGTTTCTATAGCCGTCTTTATGCTTATACCAAGCCCAGCCGCATCCATGGATTTTTTACCAAATATGATAGAGTATTTGGCGACTTTTGCCCCAGCCTTGCTGAACTTCCCGACGGCTTTAGCAACTTTAGCTTCAGGAATCAAATTAACAGCTAAACTGGCCACCTGGAAAGTGTCGGGATCCTTACCTTCAAGTATATCAGCAGATATTGCCGAAGAAGCCTGTGCTATTCCTATGGTAGCCCCACCGGGGATAAATATTATGACAGCGGAAAGTGTTGCGTCAATCCACTGCCCTTTTCTCGCCGCTGCTTTTATATTTATCTGTGCTTGCTCCTGAGACTCTCTGTTGGCAATGCTTTTGTTTTTTTGCACTGCAACTGAAATAGTTTCAGCTGGACGTTCAATACCTCGCATAATTTTTATGTGCCAGGGGAGAATATCATTACCCTCTCCTGAATATAATGTTCTGGTGCGAAGGAAACCCGAGTCGCTAACGTCAAGCCCGGAGATTGATTTCTTTATTACATTTTTGTTTTTAACCCACTCGTCATAGTGTGCTACTTTTTTTGTGCCCACCCAGGCACTACTGTCTAACCGACTTTCTGCAGCCTCTTTATCATCATCAAAAGCTTTGGAAATCTGGTCGGACAGACTGATAATATCCGTCCGGGCCTTTGGGGTATAATTAAAGTAATCCTCAAACTTGAAGTCCCCAGATTTTACGTCCCGGAACGCATGAGGCCCGTTGGTGTACATATTATGACCGTCGATGGACGTGGAAGGCAGGCGTTCCTCAAGTGCTGAACTAAGATCACTCTCACCTTCAATATAGCTATATTCTTTGGGCGAATCCAGATCAACCAGAACCCCTGTCTTAGCACCGAAGCTATCCGGAATAAAGAAGCAATTAAGAAGTTCATAACCATAGATATCAACACTGGTAACACGTTCTTTCCCGATCCTTGCCTCATAAGCATTTATGCGCGCCAGGGGAGAAATCGTTTTATCGTTCTCAATTTTCAAAAGCACATATTTCATTGCGTTGTAATAAGCTAGTGACTTATACTCAGGAATTAGTTTACTATAACGGTCATCCTCAGCTTCACTTGCAGCCTCATCACTCGCTATTTTACGTAACCATTGATAATGGATCGCCTTAAATTTAAGTTTTGCAAGTTCTTGCATATCACCATTATACCCTCCTCCACTGGCATCAAGCTCTTCTTTTACAATTTTTATTTTGCTTTGAAGATCCTGGATTTTAATATCATATGTAGATGCAATTTGCGGCCTGGAGTCAATATCTTCGGCGATGTTCGAAAACTCATAACGCAGTGCTGCATCAGTTTTATTCCCTTCTATATATTCACGTAACTTATCCCTTGTGGATTTAATATAATTTAAATCCACAATGCATTTTTTACTCGCGTCAGAGATGTCTCGATCTTCGTTATTTGAATTCAATTTTAAATCATTTAAAATGTCATCTTCAGAATCAAATTTATCCTTTGATACCCCCTTCAATTTAAAATATTGATGCAGTGATATGCTATATACCCCCTCCGCGACACTTACATCCTCAATACATTTTTCTAAACCACGGTAGTACTGTACATCTGCCTTGTTAATTTTCGACAGGTAATCAATAACCTGGTTATCATCAAGATTAAGATTACCAGGTATATCGTATAGATAGTTTGATGCTCCCAGGATAGGGCCGCTCTGTTGTTCTCGATCTAAAACATCTGCAGGTTGATAATTATTCTCTTGAGTCAATGATACTACGGAGTCATCACGCCGCAGGTCCACAATACTATTTTCAACCTCAGTATTAACACGCTGGAAAGCTCTCATGATAATTTCATCACCATTATCACTGGCTTTTGTTATATGACGACTAATCGCAGCATCAAGATACAGAGCAAATGTGTCGAAATCTACATTTTGATGTTTTATTATATTATTAGCATCTTCTCTTAATACACGAAACACTTCACCATCATGTTTAACCAGTCTTGATAAAAAATACTCAGCCTTGATATTTTCCTTGCCGACAAATTTCCATCTTTTTGCCCCCCCAGGAACTGGATTGATCGAAAAAGCTTGATCGCCTACAAGGATAGATAATTCCTGCCCCCCAACATTTCGCACATTCCAGTATTGCCCACTGAGATAAACCCAGTTATATTCCTCTCTAATGAGGTTGCCATATTCATCGTTATAACTTATATCCAGAACATCCCCCTCTTCCATAGCAGGGGAAAATTCAGGCGGTGCATAAGGTCGACAGCCTTGTTTAACTTTACCGTCCATATACCATTTTAGCACGGCAAAATCGACATCATCCTCTGAATAGTTTTCCCATTTCACCGCCTTCGGAGTATTTTTCACAATATCTTCTATTTCGGCATCACTAAGCTCAAGCTCATAAAGGGGACTGCCTGAGGATTGAGCAGAGCGTTTATTTATGCCTGATAAAGGCTCCTCATGAGCGCTCACTCCGGAAGTTAATTCGATGTCTTCAGCAGCATTCGAATTATTATACTTATCCAGATACGCCTTCATTTGCACGGCCGCTGCCTTTTCTTTCTCAGTCTCACTAAGTTCATGAAGAGGTTTGGCCGAAGATTGAATAGAACGTTTTTTTCTCTTTGATGAGGATTCCTCACTACCGTGACCAAGAACAGACACTTTCGCATCATTATCCCGTGCAGAAGTGATAGGGGATTTTACTGAGGAATGTAATTTTATTTCCGCGGCAGTATTCGAACGATTATATTCTTCCAGAATTTGGTGCATTTGTTCGGTGGCTGCTTTTTCTTTGGCCAGCCCATACACCGCGTTAAATACCTGATTAACCCCGGCATAACCTCCCCGCCAGAGCATGTCTTCCGGCAGATCGGTTAGCGTTTCGGTAACAAATTTCCTGGCGTATTTATCTTCCCGGAATAAGCGCTCGACCGTGATTGCCGCAGATACGCCCAGACCTACCAGAGGCGAAAGCGACATGGTCAGCCTGAATGCCCCTCTGGAAAGCTGATTTTCTATAAATTGTGCTTTAATCCGTGTGGCCGGACCCTGGCCAAATTTAACACCACGCTCTATGGCTTTAATTCCCCGGAACATCTCTAGTCCAGTTCTTGCACTCCGAAGAACAAGCCGTCCCGGTAGAGAAGCAGGGCTGGAGACCACTTTGAACCCCTGTCTTATGGCGGCAGAAATGGCACCGCTGACAACTTTCTTCTGTGCCCAGCGCTTTATATCGTCCGGTAAAGTACGTGTTCCCGCCAGAATCTCTTCCGGGGTCGCGGGCCAGGTCGTCGTATGCCGAGCCGCGTGTTTTAATTCCAGTTTCAGCCGCTGCTGGAATCTCTCAGCCCCGGGATCTGTCTTTTTGCGGAAAGAATGGGGGTTATCTCTCACCACACTCATCAGACTCTGCTCAAATTCGGCGGCTGCAGCCTCCGGGTTTTTAGGCTCTGTCTCCCGCAGATAACTCTGTTTTAAATCCTCCGCCCATTCTGCGACGCCGCGTGCCAGCATGCCGGCGCGGGAGTAATAACTCAGGGATTCACCGGTGATCCTCGCTACCCCCTCACTGACTCTGCCTTTAAGAAGACTTAATTCGCGCAGCCAACGTTGCACTTCCTTTCTCAGATCTTGTCCGCCGGCATGCCCGTGCCGGGCCAGGCGGACCGCAGAACCTTCAATATCACGTGCAATGATGGCAATTTTATTGATCGCTGTTGTCATGACGCCATCAAACTGGTCAATTCCCTGCCACTCTCCTTTGTCCGATTTTTTCTCTCTTAGTATCTCCGATAGCCCGTAATAAAAATCATCGGCCCATTTTTCCTGTGCAAACAGGATTACCGGCGCAATCAGCTCCGTTAATTTATCCTCCGATCGCTGAATTTTCCCCTTCCAGCGTACCGTTTCCTGATCTAACTGTTCATCGAGTACCGCATTGAGCACATGCCGGGGGCTAAAATAAACCGTCTGCGCCAGCAGGCTCTGATGCTGCTCCACCGACTCCTGCAGCTCCCAGGCCGCTGTGGGTAACAGCCTTAACCGACGCTCAATCTGGTGTAATTCGTCCAGCAGCAGCAGTCCCGTTTCTTTGACTGAGCTTTTGACACCATCAGACCCGATGGCGGGTTGCCAGCCCAGCAAGGGGCGCGCTTTCCACACGGTTTCTTTGAGCGCCGTCCCCACACTGCTGGTAGCGAAATAGAGACCCTGTTGTTGGGTGCGCAGCTTTTTGGGAGTCTGTCTGATCAGGGCGATAGCCTCGTCCACGGGATCCTGATAGACCTCAGGGCTTTCCTCGTCCACAGGACGAAGGTCCGCGCTCTGCTGCCGGAGTGTCGCTGCCACCTCCATCAGTGCCGCTGTCACGGGGAGAATGAGGCGGGCTATCCTGATATGAACAGGCTCATCACGCTTTTGTGGTCCCGAAGAGTCCGGCGGGGTATTTCCTGAGAATACCCGAATATGAAGATAGCGCAGGGCATATTCTCTGGCATCTCTGGCACCGTCAAGCAGTCGGTCAGCCGTGCTGTCCAGATATGTCGCCATTTTTATTCGCATGACCCGATCTTCTGCCAGCAGCGAATGTTTTAATTTGCTGAATTTGGCGTTTTCCGTCCTGAATTCATTCCCCTTACTCGACATCAGGCCCATAAGCTCGTTTTTGGTCCGGATGTAATCATCGCTGCTGGCCGTTAACACACCATGTGCATTGAGTCTTGTTATTGCCTCCCCCGCCAGCGCATGCAGATGCCTGTTAACCTCCTCATCAACCTTTGCTGCCCATCCTTTTTCTCCGACCATACCAGCAGCGTCAAGTGCTTCCAGAGCAACACGAATGTTACCGGTCATATCATTCGCCTGGTCCAAAGCTTCCTGTATTTCAGGCGAGGTTTCCGACGGATCCGCTAACCTTGCTATGTTTTGCAGATATCTCCTTGCCTCCATCAGTATGCCCAGCCAGGCCGGATGGTTATCGACAGAAGACGTGCTATGCAGCATGGCCTCTAATCGACTCAGCGCATTGCGGTCTACTCCCCTGATGTTATATCCCTTACGCAGGTACTCTTCGAATTCCGGTCGCTTTTGCTGAAACTCACCCTCAATGATGTTTATCAGCCCAACACCCTGCTGCAAAAATGCACCAAACCGGTTGTTATCTCCTTTATCTGATGGTGAGGAAGAATTTCCCTCGTTATTATCCGGAGGCAAATGAAAATTATCCCCTGATAACGGCTGAGACTGTTGCGGGTCGTCTTCCTCGGATATTTCGTCAAGAACCTCCAGGAACAAAGAATCTACTTCTTCATGACTTTGTTCTGATATTTCATTGTATTCTTTCATTTTGCTGACGAATGGCATCGCAATATCCTCAGTAGTCATCCGATAGGAGTGATAACAGGAAACCTCGGGCATCAGATAAAAATCGACGTAGATTGATTTGTGGCGACCTGGGATGAAGTTTAGAATCACGTTTTATTTCAATAGATTAACGTCAAACCGACCCCTCCCCCCGACAAGACCGGGCAGTTTTATCTCTTTCGGGAAAACGTTCAGAACAATAACTCAAAAAAAATGAAACAGAGATCCACTCTCCCTGGATACTCTAGAGAGTAGACATATTTTCGTTTCTTTTTTCGTGTGAAAATGACAGGCGACTTTTTTATCTGAAAAACAAGACGTTAAAAAATGAAAGGCTTTTTATTTAAAACCAGAGAAAAATCACATCTCAGTACAAAAAACCACGCAAGGGTGAATCATCAGTAAAATATCAGACAAAACATAAAACTTAAGATGTATTGATCATCTTTCTATGCACAAAAACCAGTGTGAGCCTGAGCCCAAGGGGTTTTGTTTATGCTAGCCTGTGGTTAACATTATATAAACAATTATTTAATACATTATAAACAAAGAAACATCGATCACGGAGAATATGGAGTGTGGAGGTCTGATACGAGCTTACTTTTGGTGTAATAAGAAAGCTGGAGTGGTGCCGATAAGAGGAGTCGAACCTCCGACCTTCGCATTACGAATGCGCTGCTCTACCAACTGAGCTATATCGGCGTTAAGACAGGGTCACGAGCGTGACCACGGGGCAAGAGGTTAAAACTATGCGGGTGATGCGTCAATGCCCTTTGCAATCAAACGGCTATTTTTGCATCACCCGGGGTGATTTTACGCACGAACCGTATCGTCACCGAAGCCGATCCACTTGTAGGTGGTGAGGGCTTCGAGGCCCATCGGGCCGCGGGCGTGCAGTTTCTGGGTGCTGACCGCTACTTCCGCGCCGAGGCCAAACTGGCCGCCGTCGGTGAAGCGCGTGGAGGCGTTGACGTAAACCGCCGAGGAATCGACCTCGTTGATAAAGCGGTTAGCGTTGCTCAGGGTGCGCGTCAGGATGGCGTCCGAATGCTGGGTGCCGTGAGCGCGGATATGGGCGATAGCATCGTCCAGGTCAGCAACCACTTTGACGTTGAGATCCAGCGAGAGATATTCGTCGTCATACTGTTCCGCTTTGACCGCCTCAACCTTTGCCGGACCGTCTTGCAGCTGTGGCAGCGCGTTCGACTCCGCGTGGAGGGTAACGCCGCTTTTGGCCATCTGCTTACTCAGCGCAGGCAGGAAGCGGTCAGCGATGCCCTGATGTACCAGCAGAGTTTCGACGGTGTTACAGGTGCTCGGACGCTGGGTTTTGGCGTTGACGATAATGTTCAGCGCCGGGGCGATTTCCGCAGTGTCATCAACGTAGATATGGCAGACGCCGATACCGCCGGTGATCACCGGAATGGTGGACTGTTCGCGGCACAGCTTGTGCAGGCCTGCGCCCCCGCGTGGGATCAGCATGTCGATGTATTTGTCCATCTTCAGCATTTCGCTGACCAGCGCCCGGTCCGGGCTTTCAATCGCCTGTACCGCACCGGCCGGCAGGCCGCAGGTTTCCAGCGCCTGCTGGATGACTTTTACCGTCGCGGCGTTGGTGCGCCAGGTCTCTTTCCCGCCGCGCAGGATAGCCGCGTTGCCGGTTTTCAGGCACAGGGCGGCAACGTCGAGGGTAACGTTAGGACGTGCTTCATAAATCACGCCGATAACGCCCAGTGGGACGCGGCGGCGTTCGATACGCAGGCCGCTGTCGAGCAGCCCGCCGTCAATCACCTGGCCCACCGGATCGGCGAGGCTGCACACCTGACGAACGTCGTCGGCGATGCTTTTCAGACGCGCGGGCGTCAGCGCCAGACGGTCCAGCATTGCTTCGCTCAGGCCAGCAGTGCGGGCGTCGGCAAGATCCTGGGCGTTAGCGCTGAGGATGCCGTCGGTCTGCGCTTCCAGCGCGTCGGCGATGGTTTCGAGGACCTGGTTTTTTTCGCGGCTTGAGAGCAGCGCCAGCTTGTATGAGGCGGCTTTGGCCGCAATGCCCATTTGTTCCAGCATATCTGGCTCCTTAGCGAATGATCATGTCGTCGCGATGGACCGCAACCGGGCCGTACTCGTAGCCGAGGATCGCGTCGATCTGCTGTGAATGGTGCCCGGCAATACGCCGCAGCGCATCGCTGTTATAGCGGCTGACGCCGTGGGCAATATCGCGCCCGTCGAGGCTGCGAATACGGATGACTTCGCCGCGGGAGAAGTTGCCGGTGACGTTTTTAATGCCTTTAGGCAGCAGAGAGCTACCGCGTTCAAGGATTGCCGACGTTGCGCCTTCGTCAACGGTGATTTCTCCCGCTGGCGGTGCGCCAAAGATCCAGCGCTTACGGTTTTCCAGCGGCGAGGCGCCCGCGTGGAAGCGTGTGCCGACGGAAATCCCTTCCATCACGTCGCCAATCACGCCCGGACGACTTCCGGCGGCAATAATGGTATCAATACCCGCGCGACAGGCCACGTCGGCGGCCTGCAGCTTGGTGCCCATTCCGCCAGTTCCGAGCCCGGAAACGCTATCGCCCGCAATGGCTCGCAGAGCGTCATCGATGCCGTGAACGTCTTTGATCAGCTCCGCCTGCGGGTTAGTACGCGGGTCAGCGGTGAACAGCCCTTGCTGATCGGTCAGCAGAAGCAGCTTATCGGCACCGGCCAGGATCGCCGCCAGCGCCGAGAGGTTATCGTTATCGCCAACCTTAATCTCGGCGGTGGCGACGGCGTCATTCTCATTAATGACCGGCACAATATTGTTATCAAGCAGCGCCCGCAGGGTATCGCGGGCGTTGAGGAAGCGTTCACGGTCTTCCATATCGGCGCGGGTCAGCAGCATCTGCCCGATATGAATGCCGTAGATAGAGAACAGCTGTTCCCAGAGTTGAATCAGTCGGCTCTGGCCAACCGCCGCCAGTAGCTGCTTCGACGCGATGGTCGCCGGCAGTTCCGGATAGCCCAGGTGCTCGCGCCCGGCGGCAATCGCGCCTGACGTGACAATAACAATACGATGTCCTGCAGCATGCAGCTGCGCGCACTGGCGAACCAGCTCAACGATATGGGCGCGATTCAGGCGGCGCGATCCGCCCGTTAACACACTGGTACCGAGTTTTACCACCAGCGTCTGGCTGTCACTCATGATTCTCTGCCATTCAACAAATAGGAAATTGTGATACGAAACAAACGTTGTAACAGGACCAGAAGCGCTTGCCAACTCTCATCGCATGACCCGCCCTGAAATGCTGCGAGGATCGGCAAGCGTAGCGGCGCTTTTTGACATTTTTATGAAGGTAAATCTTTATTTCATTTTTTTCGAAATATTCTGAACTTGTCATAAATCTTTAATCCACAAACGTTAAAAACCATCCTGTTTTTCCACGGAACAGAAGCGCGAACCTCAGAGTGGCGGTTCTTTGTTCAGCGATGATAAGCGCGTATACAATTCAGGATTTGAAAATGAAAAAAAGCACACTGGCATTAGTGGTAACGGCGATTGTTGCATCTTCCGCAGCGCAGGCAGCAGAAGTTTATAATAAGAACGGCAACAAGCTGGACCTGTATGGTCGCGTTAAAGCCATGCACTATATGAGCGATGACAAAGGTAACGACGGTGACCAGACCTATGTCCGTCTCGGCTTTAAAGGTGAAACCCAGATTAACGATCAGCTGACCGGCTACGGTCGCTGGGAAGCCCAGTTCGCTGGCAACAACGATGAAAACACTTCAGGCCAGAAAACCCGCCTGGCGTTTGCCGGTCTGAAACTGAAAGACTTCGGCTCCATCGACTACGGCCGTAACCTCGGTATCCTGTACGATGCACAGGCAGCTACCGATATGTTCCCGGAATTCGGCGGCGACTCGCTGGGCAAAACCGATAACTTTATGACCAAGCGCACCACCGGTGTTGCAACTTACCGCAATAGCGATTTCTTCGGCGCGGTAGACGGTCTGGACCTCGGCCTGCAGTATCAGGGTAAAAATGAAGGCCGCAGCACCTCTAAACAGAATGGCGACGGCTACGGCGCGTCTCTGAGCTATGACTTCGGCGGCAGCCCGGTGACCATCGCTGGCGCATATGCCAGCTCCGACCGTACCAACGCTCAGCAGGGCGGTACCGTGGGTACGGGTGAACGTGCTGAAGGCTGGGGTTCCAGCATTAAGTATGATGCCAACAATATCTATCTGGCCGCGATGTATGCTGAATCCCGCAATATGACGCCGGTAACAGTTAACGGTGTAAGCGGTTTTGCCAACAAAGCGCAGAACTTTGAAGTGGTTGCTCAGTACCAGTTCGACTTCGGTCTGCGTCCGTCCCTGGGCTACGTACAGTCCAAGGGCAAAGATATCGAAGGCGTGGGTAACGAAGACCTCGTGAAGTATGTCGATGTTGGTCTGACTTACTACTTCAACAAGAACATGTCCGCGATGGTTGACTACAAAATCAACCAGCTCGACAGCGACAACAAACTGGGGCTGGCTGACGACGATATCGTAGCCGTGGGTCTGACCTACCAGTTCTAATCTGTGTCTGTAGTGCCCTCGTTATACAAAAGCCCTCGCGAGAGGGCTTTTTCTTTGGGCTTTTTGATTCATCAGGCAGAGAGCTTCACCGGCTCATCGGCAAAGTCATCCGCCGGCTCCAGGGCCAGGGAGAGGGAGGCCAGCAGCTCACGGGCGCGCTCATGGAAGCCTTTCAGGGTCTCCTCCAGGCGCGCTTTCACTTCAGGATCTTTGATTTTGACGCTTTCCCACTTGCCGGATTTATCGAACAGGCCGAAGTGGTAACTGTAGGTAAAGCGTGTTTCTTCCGCGTTCATTTCCATCCACCAGCCCCAGAACTCGCGCTCTTCCGGTGCCGGTTTTACGTTGACGCATACGGCCAGACAGTCAAAAAAGAAACGCGTCTCATCGCACTGCTCTTCCCGGATATAGGGGCCCAGCGCGGTGAACTTTTTAATCAGTCTGGGTCTCGGGTGTCCACTCGGTAACGTCATTGCGATCTCCTGTTGTGAGTCATTTGTTTTACCAAAACAGAGAAATTTAGCAATTACTTAACGCAATCTCTGCTGGATCCAGCCGGTTATTTCCTGCAGCGCTTTGTCAAAGTTGCGATAAACGGGGTTGAACGGGATCGGCAGCAGTTTGCCATCGGAAGATGACGAGACGATTAAACGCGACTCCTCTTCCGGACTAAAGGGATCGTCCGTCCAGAACCCCGACAGCATCGGCGTCGGGCAGCGGCGGCCCAGCAGCCCCTGGGTCTTGAGCGAATAGCGGTTCAGCTCCACACGCAGAGCCTCATCGGAGGCATCCACCATACCGAGGCGACTGGCCAGCACGTCAAGGTACATATCCGGCACCCGGCCCTGACGCAGGGGATCGTTCAGCAGGCAATGCACCACCGGCCCCAGGCAGGCGACCGCTTTCAGGCGCGGAGATTCAAGATACGCCAGCCGCACCGCCACGTTAGCCCCGAAGCGAAAGCCGAAGGCGGCCACGCGGGTGTGATCGACCCAGGGAATATTCGGCAGCGCTTTCAGCACGTGCTGGTGCAGGAAGCTGGAGTCCTGCGTCAGTTTCCATTTTGAAGAGAAGCCGATAGAGGGCATATCCAGAGTCAGCATCGCTATCCCTGCCGGAGCGAAGTATTGCTCATACAGGCTGTAGTAATCGCTTTGCAGGCCATCCAGCCCGCCACACATCAGCACCGTCGGGAAAGGACCGTCGCCTTTCGGCATATGCAGGAAGCCGGTGACCGACGCGCCGCCGGGAATGGTGAATTCCAGCTCGCGCATTTCGACCGGCAGACGCTGGGCCGCCTCTTCATAGGCACGATTCGCCAGCACCTGCGCCTGCTCGGCCAGCTCATCGCCTTTCAGATGGGGGTAGGCGGCAATGCTGTAGAGGTTTGCCGCATGCAGCCAGTGACGGCCGCTGAGGGTTGAGTCTTCTTCCTGACAGGCTTTTTGCTGCCACTGCATAGCCTGGTTTGACCACTCGAATACCCAGTTGCCGCTGCGGTAGCCTTTAACGGTGTCATACAGGGCCGGGTCGGTACGCTCGGCGTTGCTCATCACGATCCGGGACTGTACATCGAGAATTTCACGCGGATCGACCCCGCGCCATGACCACAGCAGGCGGTTAATCATGCGGTACCAGTGAGGCGCATTTTTCCCGTCCAGCGGAGACTGCACGTCAGGCTGATGGTAATGACGCTGCCGACGCACCAGAGTCGAGGTTTCCGGCTGGTTGTATCGGGGTTTAAACAGGGTTTCGCTAAGATTGGCCTTGGTCATCGTACAACCTCCATAAGTACGTCAATGGGGGTATTGTAACCTGATGACAGGTAAAAAAAACGCCCGGCAAAAGCGGGCGTTTAAAATATTATCCCCAAAATAATTCAAGCTGCATCAAGGCGGCAAGGGAGCGAGTCCCCGGGAGCTTACACCAGTAAGTGACTGGGGTGAGCGATCGCAGCCAACGCAGAGGCAGCTTGAAGTATGAAGGGGATTAGCGGCCGGACAAGGGCGGCACAAAGACCACGCCCATATCCCACGGCTGTTCGATCCACGTATCCTGCGGGATATCGATCACGTAGTCATCCACCAGCGGCTGACCCGCAGGCTTGGCGAAGATGGTGACGAAATGCGCTTTCGGATACATTTCGCGGATCGCCACGGCGGTACCGCCGGTATCGACCAGATCGTCAATAACAATGAAGCCTTCACCGTCGCCTTCGGCGCGTTTGATCACGGTCAGCTCGCGCTGGTTGTCATGGTCATAGCTGGAGATACATACGGTATCAACGTGACGGATGCCCAGTTCACGCGCCAGCAGTGCGCCCGGTACCAGACCGCCACGGCTCACGGCAATAATGCCTTTCCACTGCTCGGCAGGCATCAGGCGGGCAGCCAGTTTGCGTGCGTGAATCTGCAACATGTCCCAGGTGACGACGTATTTTTCGCTCATGTGATGTGTCCCAGCCTGTTTTTATACGGCTTAAAAAGTGTTCGAGGGGGGAATAGGTTGCGCGAGATTATAGAGATCTGCAGCGCTAAAAACCAGTGCAAACCAGCATCAGGCAGAGTTTTTACGTGCTTTAGGCTACCCGCAGGCGAGGAAAATGGTATTCTCGAAAGTCTCTCGCAAGCCTGGCTTGTGCTGACTGTCTATTTGCTAACCCGCTGACCTGCACGTGCGTTTGCAGGATGCCGTAAGGAGACCTATCGTGTCTGAGTTGTCTCAATTATCCCCGCAGCCGCTGTGGGATATTTTTGCCAAAATTTGCTCCATCCCTCACCCTTCCTACCATGAAGAACAACTCGCCGAATACATCATGGGCTGGGCGAAGGAGAAAGGTTTTCACGCTGAGCGCGACGCGGTCGGCAATATCCTGATCCGTAAACCGGCAACCAAAGGTATGGAAAACCGCAAGCCGGTCGTGATGCAGGCGCACCTCGATATGGTGCCGCAGAAAAATAACGACACCGTTCACGACTTCACCAAAGATCCGATCCTGCCCTACGTTGATGGCGAGTGGGTGAAAGCCCGTGGCACCACGCTTGGCGCAGATAACGGTATCGGTATGGCCTCTGCCCTGGCGGTGCTGGCCGATGACCGCGTTGAGCACGGTCCGCTGGAAGTGCTGCTGACCATGACGGAAGAAGCCGGTATGGACGGCGCATTCGGTCTGCAGGCTAACTGGCTGCAGGCGGATATTCTGATCAACACCGACTCTGAAGAAGAGGGTGAGATCTATATGGGCTGCGCCGGTGGGATCGACTTTATCACCACCCTGCCCCTGTCCCGCGAAGCCGTTCCGGCAGGTTTCAGCACCTTTAAGCTGACCCTGAAGGGACTGAAAGGCGGCCACTCCGGCGCCGATATTCACCTCGGCCTCGGCAACGCCAACAAGCTGCTGGCACGCTTCCTGGCCGGTCATGCGGCAGAGCTGGATCTGCGCCTGGTTGATTTTAACGGCGGCACCCTGCGCAACGCCATCCCGCGTGAAGCCTTCGCTACCGTTGCGGTTCCGGCGGACAAAGCCGCCGCGCTGCAGACGCTGGCGAGCGAGTTTCAGGCAATCCTGAAAAACGAGCTGGAAGCGAAAGAGAAAAACCTCGTGGTGCTGCTGGAAACCGCAGCCGGTGACCGTCCGGCGCTGACCGCACAGTCCCGTGATGCCTTCGTTAAGCTGCTGAACGCCACGCCGAACGGCGTGATCCGCAACTCTGACGTGGCAAAAGGCGTGGTGGAAACCTCTCTGAACGTCGGCGTGGTGACCTTCTCCGACGACAGCGCAGAAATTATCTGCCTGATCCGCTCCCTGATCGACAGCGGTAAAGATTACGTGGTTAGCACCCTGGAATCCCTGGGCAGCCTGGCGGGCGCGAAAACCCAGCCAAAAGGCGGCTACCCTGGCTGGCAGCCTGACGCCAGCTCCCCGGTTATGGCGCTGGTGCGTGAAACCTATCAGCGTCTGTTCGACAAAACGCCGAACATCCAGATTATCCACGCAGGTCTGGAATGCGGTCTGTTTAAAAAACCGTATCCGGAGATGGATATGGTGTCGATTGGGCCGACCATCACCGGTCCGCACTCCCCGGACGAGCAGGTACATATCGAAAGCGTGGGCCAGTACTGGACCCTGCTGACGGCGCTGCTGAAAGCGATTCCGGCGAAGTAATCACGACCTTACCATCCGCGCCGCCCGGCGCGGATGGTTTTCCTCTCAGAAGCGCTCGATCAGCGCAAATTCCTCGAAGACCAGCTCCATCTCCGCCGACCAGGTTCCCTCCCGACTGAAGAAACGCTGATGCTCCTTCTGCCAGTGCGCCAGAGAGAGATCCCCCTCGCCCTCTTTGCGGGCCAGAGATTCCGTCACCTCATTAAAACGCAGGAGCCGGGTCACCAGGGTACGGATGGCGCACACCGGCTTGCCGCGACCGTCGAGAATAATGCTGATCGCCCCGACAACCGGCAGCGCATTTTCCTGAATACAGGCCTGCATGGCGCTGCAGGTCGCCGTTTTTTTGCCGGAGAGCACCAGCGCGGCCAGTTCGTCGGCAAGCTTAGGGGAATCGCCAAAGGACCAGGCGGTAGCGGTAGGATATTTAGCAAGTAGCTGCGCGGCTGTCGGCATAAGAGGTCCTTGAATTACAGTCAGATGGAACAAACTGTAGCAGGAAGTTGCCGGGTTCTACAGCCCCAGCACCAGCTGGCGCTCCAGCTGCGGATCGAGGAGAGTGACGTGCAGCCCCACCAGCCGGACGCCACGTCCGCCCCGCCGTTCATCCCAGGATTTGCGGGCGGTGGCGAGCATGTCATCTTTATTTAACCGCGGCCAGACATGCTCCTGGGTGGTGAGCTGGAAGTCGTTAAACTTCAGCTTTACGCCCTGGCGGGCAATCAGCAGGTCCGGCTTAACCTGCGCCAGCCGACGCTCCAGCTCGGGATAGAGGCGCTCGATAATCGCCGCACACTCATCCCACTGATGAATATCCTCCGCAAGGGTACGCTCCACGCCGATAGATTTACGCAGCCGCTCGTTGTTGATACTGCGCTCGTCGATCCCCTGACTGCGTTCCCACAGCACGCGGCCGAACTTACCGAAGCGTTTCAGGAGCTGTGCCAGGTCGCTGTTCTGCACATCTTCGCAGGTGCGCAGCCCCATAGTTTCGAGCTTAGCCGCCGAGACTTTGCCGACGCCGGGTATTTTGCCCAGCGGCAGCGTTTTCAGAAACGCAGGAACCTGAGCCGGGGTGATCACATACTGGCCGTTGGGCTTATTCAGATCGGAGGCTATTTTCGCCAGAAATTTGACCGGGGCAATACCTGCCGACGCCGTCAGCTGCAGCTCGTCAAAAATGGTCTGGCGGATCTCCTGGGCTATCAGGGTCGCTGAACCCTGACAGCGGGTGCAGTCGGTCACGTCGAGGAAGGCCTCATCCAGCGATAGCGGCTCAATCAGCGAGGTATAGCGGGAGAAGATTTCACGGATATGGACGGAGGCCTCTTTATAGGCTTCGTAACGGCCAGGCAGGAGGGTCAGGTGCGGACAGAGCTTCAGCGCCATTCCCGTGGGCATGGCGCTGCGCACGCCGTATTTGCGGGCGGGATAGTTGGCGGTGCTGATCACCCCACGCTGTACCCGGCTGCCGCCGATGGCAATGGGAATATCGCGCAGGGCCGGGTTATCGCGCATTTCTACCGCCGCGAAGAAGCAATCCATATCGACATGTATGATTTTGCGCATCGTTGACCTCGCCCAGTTACTGGATAAGTATACAGCATTACTGGCTCGATTGAGAAGTCGATTTCTTATACACCTGGCGCATTCCGGAACGTATCGAAGCAGGTCATGAGAAGAATAATGATAATAGATGTATGAAAGCGTAAATCCGCGCAGGCCGCGCTTGCGAAAAATTACCGTGATGCTAATGTGAGCGCACTTAATACAGAATTGTCTGAATTCCGGTTCCCGCTGCCGCTCAGGCCGTCATCACCGCTCTATCAAGGAACATGTTGTATGCGCAAAATCGCATTCTTTATTGCGATGCTTTTGATTCCGTGTGTGTCGTTTGCCGGTCTGACAGGCAGTAACAGTTCCCCCACGCCGATTAGCAAAGAATATAAACAGCAGCTGATGGGCTCGCCGGTGTTTATTCAGATCTTTAAACAAGAGCGCATCCTTGAGCTGTACGTCAAAATGGGTGAGCAGTATCAGCTCCTCGACAGCTATAAAATCTGCAACTTTTCCGGTGGCCTGGGCCCCAAGCGTAAACAGGGTGATTTCAAAAGCCCGGAAGGGTTTTACTCGGTCCAGCGCAATCAGCTCAAGCCCGACAGCCGCTTTTATAAAGCGATCAATATCGGCTTCCCTAACGCGTTCGACCGCGCCCACGGCTATCAGGGAAATTACTTGATGATTCACGGTGCCTGCGTCTCGGTTGGCTGCTATGCCATGACCGACAGCGGTATTGATGAGATCTTCCAGTTTGTCACCGCCGCGCTGGTGTTTGGCCAGCCGAACGTGCAGGTCAGCATCTATCCGTTTCGCATGACCGATGACAATATGCAGCGCCACAAGTATTCAAACTATATCGACTTCTGGAAGCAACTGAAGCCGGGCTACGACTACTTCGTCGCCACGCGCCAGCCGCCGGTCGTCTCCGTGGCGGATGGCAATTACGTGGTCAATAAACCGCTGAGCAACGCCATCCAGCCGCAGCTGGCCTCAAACTACCGGCTCCCCGAGACAAAATAGCATCCACTCGCCTGGCATAATCTGATGCCAAGTTTCATTGCCCGTCAGCGGCTGAGTGGCGATAACCGTAACCACATCGTTTAGTGTGGTTTCGGCGCTAAAGTCGATCTCCACATCCTGATCCAGCAGCTTCGCTTTGCCAAAAGGCGCTCGACGGGTGATCCAGTACAGATTGGTCGAGCAGAAGGCCATGACGTAACGACCGTCAGAGAGCAGCATATTAAAGACGCCCTTCTCGCGTAATTCCCCGGCCAGCGACGCAATGTATTTAAACACCGCCGCCATATTGCCCGGCGTGCGCGGGTAGCGCTGGGTCAGCTTATGCAGGAGCCAGCAGAAGGCTTTCTCGCTGTCGGTTTCCCCTACCGGACGGAAATTCCCCGTCTCCAGCGTTTTATAGCCGGTAAGCTGCCCGTTATGGGCGTAGGTCCAGTTGCGGCCCCACAGCTCGCGGGTAAAGGGATGGGTGTTTTCCAGCGCCACCTGACCCCGGTTAGCCTGGCGGATATGGGCAATCACCGAGCAGGATTTGATCGGGTATTCCTGCACCAGGCGGGCAATCGGCGAGTTAAAGCTCGGCTGCGGATCCTTAAAAGTACGACAGCCTTTGCCCTCGTAAAAGGTGATACCCCAGCCATCTTTATGCGGCCCGGTGCCGCCGCCGCGCTGAACCAGCCCGGCAAAACTAAAGCAGATATCGGTTGGCACATTGGCGCTCATCCCGAGCAATTCGCACATACTTCGCCCCCACCGTATACAGCGGGGGCCAGCGCCCCCGCGATGACTTATGCTTTAACCATCTCTTTTTCGATAAGCTGGATCAGGATATGGATCACTTTAATGTGGATCTCCTGAATACGGTCAGCATAGCCGAAATGCGGAACGCGAATTTCAACGTCCGCGCTGCCGTCCATTTTGCCACCATCTTTGCCGGTCAGGGTAATGACTTTCATCCCCTTCGCACGCGCAGCTTCAATGGCCTTAATCACGTTGGCAGAGTTGCCGGAAGTGGAGATGCCCAGCAGCACGTCGCCTTCGCGGCCCACGCCTTCAACATAGCGGGAGAAGACATGATCGTAGCCGAAATCGTTACTGACGCATGAGATATGGCTGACGTCGGAAATCGCAATCGCCGGGTAGGCAGGACGGTTATCACGGTAACGACCGGTCAGCTCTTCAGCAAAGTGCATGGCGTCGCAGTGGGAACCGCCGTTGCCGCAGGAGAGCACTTTGCCCCCGGCTTTAAAGCTGTCCGCCAGCAGAACGGCTGCGCGCTGAATAGCGTGAATATTGGCATCATCTTTCAGAAAATTAGCCAGCGTTTCCGCCGCTTCGTTCAGTTCGTTACGAATGAGATCCTGGTACATGAGGAGATCCTTCAGTATGGATGAAAATAACAGAGGGCAGTTTACCGGATAGCGGGAACAGCGAGAAGATAAAGCCACAGATATCCGCCGGACTTTTGATTTTGCGTGCCCCGTTAAACGGCAACAATGTGAACCAGGTTGTAATTATCTTGTAAACAGATTGCTAAAGGAATTCACATCCACTACAACCTAATCATCACAAGTGGTCAGACCTCCTACAAGAAAGGGAGTTATTCTCTATGATGATTTTGAGTATTGTCGCAACGCTTATCCTGATCGGCGTCCTGTTTTATCATCGCGTCAGCCTGGTTCTCAGCAGCCTGGCACTGCTGGCCTGGACTGCGGCGCTGGGTTTTGCGGGCCTGTGGACACTCTGGGTGCTGCTGCCGCTGGCCATCATGCTGGTGCCCTTTAACCTGCCGCCGATGCGCAAGGCGATGATCTCCGCTCCGGCATTCCGCAGCTTCCGTAAGGTGATGCCGCCGATGTCGCGCACCGAAAAAGAGGCTATCGATGCCGGGACGACCTGGTGGGAAGGCGACCTGTTCCAGGGTAACCCGGACTGGAAAAAGCTGCATAACTATCCGCAGCCGCAGCTGACGGCGGAAGAGCAGGCCTTTATTGACGGCCCGGTGGAAGAAGCCTGCCGGATGGCGAACGACTACCAGATCACCCACGAACTGGCCGACCTGCCGCCGGAACTGTGGGCCTTCCTGAAAGAGCATCGCTTCTTTGCGATGATCATCAAGAAAGAGTACGGCGGTCTGGAATTCTCCGCCTATGCCCAGTCGCGGGTTCTGCAAAAACTCTCCGGCGTTTCCGGGATCCTGTCGATCACCGTTGGGGTACCGAACTCCCTCGGCCCGGGCGAACTGCTGCAGCACTACGGCACCGACGAGCAGAAGAATCACTACCTGCCGCGCCTGGCGCGTGGCCTGGAGATCCCCTGCTTTGCGCTGACCAGCCCGGAAGCGGGATCTGACGCAGGCGCCATCCCGGATGTCGGCGTGGTCTGTATGGGTGAATGGCAGGGCCAGCAGGTGCTGGGTATGCGCCTGACCTGGAACAAACGCTATATTACGCTTGCCCCTATCGCTACCGTGCTGGGCCTGGCGTTTAAGCTTTCCGACCCGGACCATCTGCTGAGCGAAGACGAAGAGCCGGGCATCACCTGTGCGCTGATCCCAACCTCGACGCCGGGCGTGGAAATTGGCCGTCGCCACTTCCCGCTGAACGTGCCGTTCCAGAACGGTCCGACCCGCGGCGACGATATCTTTGTCCCGATTGATTACATTATTGGCGGCCCGAAAATGGCCGGTCAGGGCTGGCGTATGCTGGTGGAATGTCTGTCGGTCGGACGCGGCATCACCCTGCCGTCCAACGCGACGGGTGGCCTGAAATCCGTGGCGATGGCCACCGGTGCCTACGCCCATATTCGTCGCCAGTTCAAAATTTCCATCGGCAAGATGGAGGGCATTGAAGAGCCGCTGGCGCGGATTGCCGGTAACGCCTACGTCATGGACGCGGCCGCATCCCTGATTACCTACGGCATTATGCTCGGTGAAAAACCGGCGGTGCTGTCGGCGATTGTGAAATACCACTGCACCCATCGCGGCCAGCGCGCCATTATTGACGCGATGGATATTACCGGTGGGAAAGGCATTATGCTCGGCGAAAGCAACTTCCTCGCCCGTGCATACCAGGGCTCACCGATTGCCATTACCGTTGAGGGTGCCAATATCCTGACCCGCAGCATGATGATCTTCGGCCAGGGGGCGATCCGCTGCCATCCGTACGTGCTGGAAGAGATGGCCGCCGCGCAGAATAACGATGTGGATGCCTTCGACAAACTGCTGTTCAAACATATCGGACACGTGGGCAGCAATAAAGTACGCAGCCTGTGGCTGGGCCTGACTCGCGGCCTGACGAGCGCCACGCCGACCAGCGATGCGACGCGCCGCTACTATCAGCACATTAACCGCCTGAGCGCCAACCTGGCGCTGCTGTCGGACGTGTCGATGGCCGTGCTGGGCGGCAGCCTCAAGCGCCGGGAACGTATCTCTGCGCGCCTCGGCGACGTGCTGAGCCAGATGTACCTGGCCTCCGCGGTCCTGAAACGCTACGACGACGAAGGCCGTCAGGAAGCGGATCTGCCTCTGGTCCACTGGGGCGTGCAGGATGCGCTGTATCAGGCGGAACAGGCGATGGACGATCTGCTGAAGAACTTCCCGAATCGCGTTGTTGCCGGTTTGCTGAGCGTGGTGATCTTCCCGACCGGACGTCACTACCACGCGCCGTCCGATAAGCTGGACCACAAGGTGGCGAAGATCCTGCAAACGCCTTGCGCGACGCGTTCACGTATTGGCCGCGGCCAGTATCTGACGCCGAGCGAGTTTAACCCGGCAGGGCTGATGGAGCAGGCGCTGCTGGACGTGATGGCCGCCGATCCTATCCACCAGCGTATCTGTAAAGAGCTGGGTAAAAACCTCTCCTTCACCCGACTGGATGAGCTGGCCCAGCAGGCGCTGGCCCAGGGCATTATCACCCCGGATGAGGCTGAAATTCTGGTGACCGCTGAAACCAGCCGTCTGCGCAGTATCAACGTCGATGACTTTGAGCCTGAAGCGCTGGCGACCCAGCCGGTAAAGGTGCCGGAGAAAGTCCGCAAGCCTGAAGCGGCATAACATCACTCCTCCTGGCCCCGCATTCTGCGGGGCTTTTTTATTGCTCCCGACATGCTAGAGTGTGAAAACGCAGTATTTAAGGGAGTCGCTATTGTGCCTGGCTTAAAAATCACCCTGTTACAACAACCGCTGGTCTGGATGGATGGGCCGGCGAATCTTCGTCATTTCGATCGCCAGCTGGAAGAGATAACCGGACGCGACATTATCGTTCTGCCGGAAATGTTCACCACCGGTTTTGCCATGGAAGCGGCGGTGCAGTCCCTGCCGCAGGAAGAGGTCGTGGCCTGGATGCAGGCTAAAGCGCAGGAGACCGGCGCGCTGATTGCCGGTAGCGCAGCGCTGCAAAGCGAACGCGGTCCGGTAAACCGTTTTCTGCTGGTCGAGCCGGAAGGCAAAGTCCACTTCTACGACAAGCGGCATCTGTTCCGGATGGCCGACGAGCACCATCACTACGAAGCGGGCGATACGCGCGTGGTCTTTGAGTGGCGCGGCTGGCGCATTCTGCCGCTGGTCTGCTACGACCTGCGTTTCCCGGTCTGGTCACGCAACCGCGACGATTACGATCTGGCCCTGTATGTCGCCAACTGGCCAGCCCCACGCTCCCTGCACTGGCAGTCCCTGCTGGTGGCTCGCGCTATTGAGAACCTGGCCTACGTCGCCGGATGCAACCGCGTTGGCACCGACGGCAACGGACACCACTATCGCGGCGACAGCCGGATTATCAGCCCTCAGGGCGAGATCCTCGCCACCGCCGAGCCGCATCTGGCGACGCGCATTGATGCCGATCTGTCGATGAGCGCGCTACGCGAATACCGGGAGAAATTTCCCGCGCAGCAGGATGCCGATCCCTTTACGCTGGGGTGAGTTCGGGTGGGCTGGCGGCGTAGGCAGGATTACCAGAGCGCAATGAATAAGGCTGCAAAGGACAGCAGCCACAGCAGCAGCAAACAGCCACCCGCGCGGAAAAACAGCGTGCGGGTGCCCTGCCAGCGTGATTCCCAGGATCGGGGCACCGTGTTTTTCCCGGGCCATATCCGCCGTAGCCCACGATCGAACAGGTCAGGATCGTCGCTGTTTATCAACAGGGCAAAGAGGCGTTCATCCAGCCACAGACGCCAGCAAAAATAGTGCATCGCCAGGAACACCAGGGCTATCGCCGGGCTGAAGAGGCTTAACGGCAGCCACAGCATCAGCCCGAACGCGGGCAGGCTCAGGGCAGCAAAATAGCGCCATGCGGCGCAGTGTGCCTGCATAACCCGGTGAGTCATTTCCGTCTCGTTCACGAGATCTCCTCCAGGAGCGCGATATGCGCGGCGGAGAGAACGATTTCCGGGCGGCGAGCGCGCAGGGTTTCGACCGCCTGAGCGGCCGTTAATCCCCGCGCTGTCATCAGCCAGGCAGCCACCACCAGCGCGCTGCGGGATAGCCCCAGCGCACAGTGCACCAGCACGGAGCCATACTGGAGATGCAGATGCCGGAGTGTCTCCACCGCCTCCTGTAACTGCTGACGATCGGGCACGGTGAGATCCAGCAGCGGATAACAGACACAGGGTCGCCCCTTCACGGCCGGACTGGCGTTAAATTCCGCCGTCAGGTCCAGCACCGATGCCTGCGTCACGATACTGACGGGCCAGTAGCCGATAGCAACACCCTCGCTGATTTCGCTGACCGGGGATAAACGACGACAGAAATAGCGACGAGAAAGGTGAGCGCCCACTATCACCGGCAAAAGGAGTATCCATGCAGAGAGCGAGATCTGTCCTTTGCTGTCTTTTTGCCAGACCGCTTCTCTTAGCCCAAGGTAGCCGCAGGCGACGATAATCATCGCCAGCGCGGGCCAGAACAGCAGGTAGCCCTGCGGCAGAAAGAGACCGGCGACAAAAAAGAGCAGCCCGCCCAGGCCATAGCGCTTCGCCAGCCCGTAGTTTGAGGGCCGAAGCCCCCTTCCCCGACCTTGCCAGCTTATGGGCAACAGATAGCTGATGATCACGCCGACAATCAGTCCGCTGAAGACGTCAATGACGTGGTGCTGCCAGGTGGTCAGCACCGACAGGCCGATCAGTAAAAACCAGGCGCTCGAGACTTTACGCCAGCCTGCCGACAGGTGCGCCCGAAAACGCAACCACAGCAGCCAGGCCAGAATAATATGCAGCGACGGCGCCTGGTTATAGGGCAGATCGAACTGCTCCAGCTGGCGAAACAGCAGTCCGGCCACCCCGCCGGTTTCAGGGCGCTGGAAGGTAAACTGCAGCGGGAAAAGCAGAAAGCCGACGCAGGCCACCAGCGATGCCGCCACCAGCCGCAGCGCATGACGATCAAGCTCCCGGCGCGAGGTGCAGACAAGCAGGGAAATACCGTACAGAAGATCGATACTCCAGTACGGAATAATGGTCCAGGGAACAAAGGGGATCCGATGTTCCCAGGCGAAAACCACGCTCTGAACATCCGCCCGCGTGGCCGTGAAGTGGTTTACCTGCCCGTAGCTGATAAAAAACAGCGGAGCCAGCAATAGCAGCCAGAGCACGGCCCGCTTCCAGAGGCCGGGCGCACCGGGAATAAACACATTAGTGGTCATTCACACGTCTCACCGCCAGAGACACGGTAAAGATACCGTACTCATCGATAAGCTGAGTCTGCTTCTCAAAACCGGCCTCTTCGACCAGCGCATCCATTTCTCCCTGAGTGCGCACCCGCATCACCCAGGGCGCATTATTCTGATGACTCGTCAGACTCCAGGCGATGGTCTTCAGCTGCGGATGCCACGGCTGCCCGGTGTAGACCAGGATGCCGCCGGGAGGAATGGCCGCAGCCAGCCCGGCAAGTGAAGCTTTAATATCCCTGTTACCGGGGAACAATTCATAAAGACCGGAAACAATGCCCAGCGTTGGGGCCGGATTGAGCGAGGCCAGCGAGTCATAATCAAAGGCGTTGCCCTGCTCAAAGCGGGCAAGCTGCTGCAGACCACGCTCTTCAATACGCTGCTGCCCCTGGCTGACATTAAGCTCGCTGTAATCACGCAGCAGGATCTGTTCGATATCCGCCACGCCCTCCAGCGCATCCAGCACGTAGCGACCATGACCGGCGGCGATATCCACCACGCGAACCGGCATCTGCTGCGCACGCAGTTGCGCGACGGCATCGAGGATGGTTTTCTGCAGGTTTGTTTTGCGAACGCGGATGCCTTTCCAGCCAATGCTATCCAGATAGACTTTATCGAAGAAGCGCCCAATGCGGCCTTCGCCCTGCGGTTCATTGCGATAGACATAGTCCAGCGTACTGCCGGAATCAAAACCGGTCTCAAAGCCCAGACGGACGCCCGCGGATTTTTGACCCAGCGTCGCCATTCCGTAGCGCAGCAGACGATAGGTTATGCCTTCAGGAGAGTTGCGCGGTGGCGGCGCCAGCAGCTCGCGATACGCATCCGCTCCGGGGCTAAAGCGATCTTCTTCGGCATAATCAAAATGCTGCACGGGTTGCGCATAGAGCCTGTCGATAAATGCCCGCATCTTGTCGAAAGCCAGATGCCTGTCTTTTTCTCCCAGGGTGTCGTGATAGAAACCGGGGAGAATATGCTGCTCTTTTATCGGACTGCGTAAACCACGATAGAACTGTTTTTGCGGCTTATGATGGACAACAAAGTCGCTCCCGGAGATCAGCAGCTGTGTCGGAACGGTAATCGCCTGCGCGTCGGCGACAATACGCTCTGCGGTACGATAGAGATCCAGCAGGATATTGACGGCAATCGGCCGGGTAATAAGTGTATCCTGCTCAAAGCTGGCAATACGCTCAGGATCGTGAGTCAGGTATTTCCCTTTCACGTAGGAGTTAACGTAAAACAGACCGCGCAGCCGCTTCATCAGCGCCAGGCCCGGACGGGCAAAGGGCACGTACAGCTTCACTTTAAAGGCCGGGGAAGCCAGGATCATACCGCGAATTTTCGGGGCGTAATCATGAACCCAGGTGGAGACCAGCACGGCACCGACGCTCTGGGCAATCACCATAATATCGCCGATCTGCACGCCGGCATCGCGGGCGACAAACTGAATAAACTCATCCACATCCTGAACGGAACGCGCCAGGCTCGGGCTGTAGCCGCGATCCCCCGGTGAACGCCCGTGGCCACGCGCATCCCAGGCATAAAAAGCGGTATCCGGCAGGTGCAGTTCATCCACAACATGCTGCATACGCCCGGAGTGCTCATGCCCGCGGTGAAACATCACAATCACCCGCGGTGCTGCGGTTTCTGTCGCTGTCCAGCGACGAAAGAACAGTTCGGTTCCATCGCTGGCGGTAAATATAGCCTCATCACATGGTCGGTTTTGCGCGATCATCTCTCTCTCCCTGATAGTGAATTAGTTTTTTTGCGTGCCAATGGCGGCACGGCAGCGGTTAATACAGGTCCAGACTGACAGCACAGCCGCCAGCCAGAATATGGCGTTGCCGTAGCCCAGTGCGCCATCCCATAGCGCAATGGCCAGTCCCAGAGCACCAAACAGCAGCGCACGATCGCTTTTCCCCAGCGGCCCTTTGTAGTCCCGCTGCCCGTTAAGAGTCTGGGCGATAATACCGCAAAACTCGGTCAGCCAGGCCAGCAGCACCGTACCGACGACCAGCCCGACGGAAACGCCCGGCAGCATGGCAAATGCGAGATAGAGGGCGGCATCGGAAACCAGATCGCCCACCTCATTGAGTATCGCACCCAGGGATGTTTTTTGATTGAATTCGCGTGCCAGCATCCCGTCGATAGCATTCAGCGCCATCCGCAGGAACAGGAAGAAAGGCAGGATCAGAAAGAGTTCAGGATGCGGGAACCAGGCAAGCGCTGCGCCACAGGCAATAGATAGCAGCATCGCCGTGCAGGTGACCTGATTAGCAGTAATGCCCCACGACCACAGGCGTTTGACCAGCGGCCTGAGCAGATCCTGAAAGCGTGGCTTTATGTCATAGAGCGTCATTATTCATCCTTAAGTATTCTCCCGAGGCATCCACAGCAGAAAACGTTATATACCGGATGAACAAAACAGACAAATAAAGCGTGAAGGGGGGGAAACGACGAAGGCCTGAATCATTGCTGATTCAGGCCTTCTGAATAGTGGCGGAACGGACGGGACTCGAACCCGCGACCCCCTGCGTGACAGGCAGGTATTCTAACCGACTGAACTACCGCTCCACTGTCCCCCTGAGGGAACGAGGCGAATATTACGGTTCACCTCGATTTTCGTCAACGCTTTTTCTTTCACTTTGAATCGTTTGCTGGAAAAACAACCCGAATGGTCGTTTTCATGCCGCTTGCGTGCCGTCAGGCCCGCCAGAGGCAGCTTCCGCCCTTCTTTTGCACCAGGTCGAGGCGCGTTTCATGGGCGACCAGTTCGTCATCACTGGCTAATACCACCCGTAACTTACTGGCCTGGCGAACAATCCGCTGGATCTCAGCCTCGCCCTGCTGCTGCTGGCCCTCTCCTTCCATTGAAAACTTCATCGATGTCTGACCGCCGGTCATCAGCAGGAAGACATCCGCCAGAATTTGGGAGTCGAGCAGTGCCCCGTGCAGCGTTCGCTTAGAGTTGTCTATTTCATAGCGTGAGCACAGTGCGTCAAGGCTGTTGCGCTTGCCCGGGAACATTCGCCGCGCCATCGCCAGGCTGTCGGTTACTTTACAGAAGGTATCCGTTTTCGGGATCCCGCGGTTAAGCTTGCCGAACTCATAGTCCATAAAGCCGATATCGAACGACGCGTTATGGATGACCAGTTCAGCACCGCGAATGTAGTCCATAAACTCGTCGGCGACGTCGGCGAAGGTTGGCTTATCCAGCAGGAACTCATCGGCGATACCGTGAACGCCAAAGGCTTCCGGATCCACCAGCCGGTCGGGCTTCAGGTAGACGTGGAAGTTATTCCCGGTCAGACGGCGGTTGATCACTTCAACGGCACCGATTTCAATGATCTTGTGCCCTTCATAGTGGGCACCGATCTGATTCATACCGGTGGTTTCAGTATCGAGGACGATCTGTCGTGTAATTGCAGTGCTCATAGCGGTCATTTGTGTCAGACTTGTCGTTTTTAACACAGGAAGTCTACCAGAGATGCGCAAACAGGTAGAGATTTTCACCGACGGATCTTGCCTCGGTAATCCGGGGCCAGGCGGTTATGGTGCCATTCTACGCTATCAACAGCATGAGAAAAGCTTTAGCGGCGGCTATCGACTCACCACCAATAATCGTATGGAGCTGATGGCAGCCATTGTCTCGCTGGAGGCACTGAAAGAGCCGTGCGATATCGTGATCAGTACCGACAGCCAGTATGTGCGTCAGGGGATCACCCAGTGGATCCACAACTGGAAAAAACGCGGCTGGAAAACGGCGGACAAAAAACCGGTGAAGAATGTTGATCTGTGGCAGCGGCTGGATAGCGCGCTGAGCCACCATCAGATTCGCTGGGAATGGGTCAAAGGCCATGCCGGGCACCCTGAGAACGAACGCTGTGATGAACTGGCGCGTGCCGCAGCGGGCAATCCAACCCAGGATGACGTCGGCTATAAGCCCGAGTAGTCGGCCCTTTCTTTATTACTCATCCTGACGATGGCGATACTGCCGCGTGGCCCCGACGGCAGATCGCAGCGGAGTTTTGGTCTTCCGCTGCTTCATTGGGTTGAGGGTGAGCGGGATGGTCCGCTTACGGGCAACAATCACCTGCAGGCAGCCCAGCGCAGGAAGATGCGTACTGAGCATTTTGCCGCCCTGCTTTGTCCAGGGCAGCACATGAAAACGCCCGTAGTGCAGAACCTCAAAGTTCAGCAGCGATAGCCAGTCCATCTGACGCATAAGGGTAAACATACGGCTACTGGCGGGCGGCCTGTTGCGTAGCAGAGGCATCAGTTTGCGGATCCCCAGCAGGCTTATCGGGTTAAAACCGCTGATAACCAGCCAGCCATCGTCGATCAGTACCCGATCCGCTTCCCGTAGCAGGCGATGAGGATCGGAACACCAGGGCAGCGTATGGGCGAGAAGGCAGGCATCCACCGATTTTTCCGCAAAAGGCAGCTGCAGCGGGTCGGCCTGAACCTGTACAGGGCTTCCCTGCTGTGACACATTCACCTGATGTGAGATTGCGCAGGCTTCGGAATTGATTTCCGCGCTGAGGTTGCCAATTTTAAGCAGGTGAAAGCCGTACATTTTGGCAAACCAGGGTTTGAGTTGCTGCTCCAGCGCTTCGCGATAATACTCCCCTCTGGGGATCCCGGCCCAGCCTTCAGGCGCCGCGACAATCTCAGATTTCCTTGCTGGTTTCATCACAACCGTCCGCTTTGAGAGGTAATTTATGAATCTTAACAGTATTCCCGCATTTCAGGATAACTACATCTGGGTGCTGAACGATGATGACGGACGCTGCCTGATTGTCGATCCCGGCGAAGCGGCCCCGGTACTGAAAGCTATTGCTGAAAATGGCTGGCAGCCGCAGGCCATTCTGCTTACCCATCATCACAATGACCATGTTGGCGGCGTCAGTACGTTACGTGAACACTTCCCCGAACTACGGGTGTACGGACCGGAAGAAACCCGCGATAAAGGCATCACCCACTGCGTAAAAGACGGTGAAAATGTCAGCGAACTGGGCCTGACGCTTAGCATATTCAGCACGCCGGGACACACTTTAGGACATATCTGTTTCTTCAGTTTTCCTTATCTTTTCTGCGGGGACACGATGTTCGCCGGCGGCTGTGGACGTCTGTTTGAAGGAACGGCAACGCAGATGTATCAATCCTTCCAGAAGATAAATGCACTTCCGGAGGATACGCTGATTTGTTGCGCGCACGAGTATACATTAGCAAATATGAAGTTTTCTCATAGCCTTCTGCCGCACGATCCGCACATTAGTGATTTTTATCGAAAAGTTAATGAGTTACGCGCAAAAAACCAAATGACACTCCCTACAAATCTGAAAACTGAGCGGGAAATAAATATATTCTTACGCACGGATGATGCTGATTTAATTAAAGAAATTAGCAAAGAAACAAATTTGCAACAACCTGAAGAGCGTTTTGCCTGGTTACGGGCAAAGAAAGACAACTTCTGACAATTCTTACTTGTCATCGCCAGACTTCGCCGTTATCATTGCTCGTCTTTTAAGCAACTAAAATTTGACACACACATGAAGGCAAAAGCGATATTATTCGCCTCTGTCCTGCTGGTGGGTTGCCAGGCATCAAATGATGGCAACGTTAAGCAGCACGCACAGAGCCTTTCTGCAGCTGGTCAAGGGGAAGCTGGAAAGTTTATAAGTCAGGCGCGCTGGATGGACGATGGAACATCCCTCGCGCAGGAACAGGACTTATGGGCTTTCATAGGTGGCGAGCTAAAGATGGGAATTCCGGAAAATACCCGGATTCGCGAACAGAAACAGAAGTATTTGAGTAATAAGAGCTATCTCCACGATGTAACTTTACGGGCAGAGCCGTATATGTACTGGATAGCAGGGCAAGTTAAAAAACGTAACATGCCCATGGAACTGGTACTACTACCCATAGTGGAGAGCGCTTTTAACCCGCACGCAACGTCTGGTGCCAATGCCGCAGGCATCTGGCAAATCATACCGAGCACAGGGCGAAATTATGGTTTGAAACAGACCCGCAGCTACGATGCGCGTCGTGATGTTGTTGCCTCTACAACGGCAGCACTCGACATGATGCAGCGTCTGAACCGTATGTTTGACGGCGACTGGTTATTAACGGTCGCAGCCTATAACAGCGGCGAAGGGCGGGTAATGAAGGCAATGAAAGCCAATAAGGCGCGGGGTAAACCCACGGACTTCTGGTCGCTTTCACTGCCGCAGGAAACGAAGATCTACGTGCCTAAACTGCTGGCGTTGAGTGATATTCTCAAAAACAGCAAACGCTACGGTGTCAGTCTGCCAACCACAGACGAAAGCCGTGCACTGGCGCGTGTTCGACTGAACAACCCGGTAGAGATAGCGCAGCTGGCCGATATGGCGGGTATGCCTGTCAATAAGCTGAAGACCTTTAACGCAGGCGTTAAGGGTTCTACGCTGGGTGCCAGCGGCCCGCAGTATGTAATGGTCCCGCAGAAACATGCGGACCAGCTGCGTGAATCGCTGGCCTCGGGTGAAATTGCTGCCGTGCAGCCGACGCTGGTTGCGGATAACACCCCGCTTCCGAGTCGTAGCTACAAGGTACGTTCAGGCGATACGCTTTCAGGCATCGCATCGCGCCTCGGCGTGACGGCGAAAGATCTGCAGCAGTGGAATAATCTGCGCGGCTCTGGCCTGAAGATCGGACAAAATCTGACCGTAGGTGCAGGCACCAGTGCGCAGCGTCTGGCGAATAACAGCGATAGCATTACCTATCGCGTGCGCAAAGGCGACTCGCTGTCGAGTATCGCGAAACGTCACGGCGTGAACATCAAAGATGTGATGCGCTGGAACAACGATACTGACAAGCTGCAGCCTGGCGACCGGCTGACGCTGTTTGTCAATAACAGCACGACGCCCGATTCCTGACAGTTTTCAACTCTGCATAAAAAAAGGCACCGACTTCCCCCGGTGCCTTTTTCTTTTTTATCCTGCCTTGCGCGCTTCCAGCATCAGATTATCGCTGGTGAATGAGCCATCCTCCTGCAGCTCAAAATACACTTTCACCTCCTGCGAAGCGCTTTGCTGATACAGCCGAATCGCATCACACAGCACATCAGGCGTTCGCATTCTTGCCACCCAGGAGCTGAACTCCAGCACCAGACGATCGGTGTGCAGGCTGGTCGTTATCAATCCTGCGTCATTGACCATCGACAGCCACTCACCGCTGGAGTAGTTGCGGACATGTGAGGTATCGCGCAGGGCTTCAACGGTCTGCAGCCAGATATCCCGCACTGGATGACCCGGAGAGAGGATATCCATTAAAATCAGTACGCCGCCGGGTTTCAGAACACGCGTCACTTCACGCAGCGCCTGCCCGACATCGTGCCAGTGGTGTGCGGAATAGCGCGTGATGACCACATCAAAAGTCGCGTCGGCAAACGGGAGTTTTTCCGCATAGCCCTGACGAGTAATGATATTGTTGAGTTCTTTCTCTCTTGCAGCACCGGCAACCACCTCCAGCATCTGGCTGGATAAGTCATACGCGGTGACCTGACTCACCTGCGCGGCGGCAACAAAGCTGGCATGTCCGGCACCGCACCCCATATCGAGCACGCTGGCATGGGGAAAGTGGGACAGTCGTTCACTCAGCCGCTGTAAATCTCGCCCTGAGGCGTGCACCGCGCTGGTTAAATAGGCCTCGGCCTGTGAGCCAAACTGTTTTTCCACATTGTCGTGATGGGAGCCTGCTGTCATGGTGATGTCCTTTGGTTGGTTGAAATAAAGGGCAGCACCCACGTCAGGCCTGCCCAACGGCAGACCTGACGTATCTTGTTCAGACAGGTTTGCCGGGACTGAATTCGACGAGTAGCGGGTTGTGATCGGAGGCGCGAGTGACCAGAACGGAGGCTTCATGCACGTTTAGACCACGATAGAACACGAAATCCAGCGGACGGCCAAAGGCACGACGACGCTGGTCATCGGTAAAGCGGACTTCCCGCAGCGACATCTCCCGGGCGAAGCGATAAAGCGCATTCATCCGCGGACGGCTCCAGGCATTAAAATCGCCGGCCATAATCACCGGGCCGCTGTGGCGGGCAATTTGATCGCCAATAGGCAGGAGTTGTTTGCTGTAGACATCCACCCCAAGGCTGAAGTTAACCGCGTGAATATTGACGACCATTAACAGGGTGGTATCCGGCAGCGGATAGACGGTCACCAGGGCTGATTTCGCCAGACGCAGGATCGGCTCACGCTCGCGCAGCGGACAACAGTAGACCGGATGGGCGGCAGCCAGGGTCATCACTCCCGAGGGATGCTGCGGCAAAACAAAGGCCGGAACCTGATCGGCAGCAAGATAGTGGGTGGTCGCATACCTGACCAGCTCGGGCGTGGTCTGCGCCTCCTGCAGCAGGACCAGATGGGCATCCTTACCAAAATCCTTCAGTACCGATAACCACTCCGCACGCTGCTGTTTAAAAATATTCCACACCAGCACCCGAATTCGCTCTTCGCTACTGATAGGCACACCGGCGGGCAATGCCTGGCCGATGCCCGCAAACGACCCTGGCGGCAAAATTCGCTCCGCAGGCTGTCCGGCAACATAGCGCATGGCATAGGTATTTTTTCGCACTTCGGTTCAAGACCTCAATAACCAGGTTCTTCTGTTATAGGGATTTTAGCACGCAGTTTCAACGCTATTTGCCAGATACCTTTCGGGCTTTTTGTAAGCGGGTGCTTACTTTCCAGCGTGCCAGGTCGTCAGGATCGGGATGACAGGCCTGCATCGGGATGATTAAATAACGAAATAGAAAAGTAGCGGGAAAATATTGCGTCAGGTGCAACAATGAAAACAACGTCTGAAGAAATGGCGATCTTCGTTGCCGTAGTGGAAAGCGGCAGCTTCAGCCGGGCTGCTGAGCAGCTTGGACAGGCAAACTCTGCGGTAAGCCGTTCGGTGAAAAAACTGGAGATGAAGCTGGATGTCAGTCTCCTGAATCGTACCACCCGGCAGCTTAGCCTGACGGAAGAAGGTGAACGCTATTTCCGACGTGCCCAGGGGATCCTGCAGGAAATGGCCGCAGCAGAAAATGAGATTCTGGAAGCCCGTAGCGTGCCTCGTGGACTTCTGCGTATCGATGCGGCGACGCCGGTGGTGCTCCACTACCTGATGCCGCTGATCAAACCGTTCCGCGAGCGCTACCCGGAAATGACCCTGTCGCTGGTGTCTTCCGAGACCTTTATCAATCTTATCGAGCGTAAAGTAGATGTCGCCATTCGCGTCGGCACGCTGACCGACTCCAGCCTGCGCGCACGACCGCTGTTTACCAGCTATCGCCGCGTGATTGCCTCACCGACGTATCTTGAGCAGCACGGTACGCCAGAGACGGTAGAAGCGCTTCTCGAACATACCTGTATCGGCTTTACGGAACCTATGACGTTAAATAGCTGGCCGGTGACCTGCTGTGATGGTCAGCTACTTGAAGTTACGCCCGACCTTTCGTCCAATAGCGGCGAAACCATTAAGCAGCTATGCCTGAGTGGAAACGGCATTGCCTGTCTGTCCGACTATATGATTGATAAGGAAATTGCCCGGGGAGAGCTGGTAGAAGTGCTGGCGGATCAGCGTCTGCCTGTTGCGATGCAGTTCAGCGCCGTTTATTACAGCGACCGAGCCGTCAGTACGCGCATCCGCGCCTTTATCGATTTTCTGAGCGAGAATATACCGCAGTCTGTCTAAGAAGTTGTCAGACAGCAGAAAAAGAAAAAGCCCTGAGCAAATGCTCAGGGCTCTTAATAAGTGGCGGAACGGACGGGACTCGAACCCGCGACCCCCTGCGTGACAGGCAGGTATTCTAACCGACTGAACTACCGCTCCACCGAATTTTTTTACTG
>NZ_RJKQ01000006.1 GCF_003751845.1 Enterobacter sp. BIGb0383
ACCGGTCAGGCCTGTTGCGGCACCAGGGCAGTCAGCTCGGTGCGCAACTCCTGGCTCAGGGCCGGGTCGAGCAGGATTTTCTCCAGCTCTTTGCGGAAGGCCTGGTTATCAAGCAGGTTGGCTTTCAGGTCGCGGAGAAGATTGCGCATGGCAAGCATGGCTTTCAGCTGGGGGATCTGACGCGCCACCTGCTCCGGCGTGAAGTCATTCATATCGCGGAAGGTCAGGCGGACATTCTCCTCGCTGCCGTCACCGGCGAGGGTGTTTTCCACGGTCAGGTTGACGGCGGGAGAATAATCCGCGAGGACGCTGTTAAAGTTATTTTTGTTGATGTTGATCCGGTTACGTTCAGAGACCGCCGCAGTCTCCCTGCCGTTGCTGAAATCACCGGTCACCAGTAATTTCAGTGGGAGCTCCGTTTTTTTCTGTGCGCCACCGGTATGCAGATCGAGTTTCAGGTTAATACGTGCTTTTGGTATTTCCTGCTGGAAGCTATCGCCCATAATTCCCTCTTATATATTGCTGTTTAATCATTTGCCAGCTACTGGTCCGTGCAGTGGCATAATAGAACATTACGCTCACAATGATCAAATATTGAGATCTTCGATCTGCAATTAGAAAAATCCTAAGAATTTATGACTACAACAGGACAAAAAAAGACCGGAAAAAGGACCAGAAACCCTCTCTTTCGGTTGATAAAAAGCCAAATACCAGGAATATCTGTCGCGCACGATGATAACGTCAGGATTTTATTTGAAAACGATGCAGCATTGATTTAAATCAGAACAATAAATGGATCATGCCCTGACAAGAAATATCTTAGGGAATTATCTTAGAAGAACGACTAAAAATGGATCGAGAAAGAAAAACAGGTAAGGATAATTAATATCGATTACGAGTTTATATAACGAAAGGGATATTTAATACAGGGCTTATTAATTCCGAAAGTAGTCAAAATAGAGCATAATTGTCTGACAGAGCGCGCAAGAAAAAGGGACTTGAGACGGATAATGGGAAAGCATTCTGGAGCCCGGGAGGAAAGGCTAACCACTCTGACAGATAAGAAAAAATCGCGGGAGCCATCGGCTCCCGCACGTGCATCTCAGCCGGGGCTGATTACATATTCTTGATAATCGCGTCGCCAAACTCTGAACATTTCAGCAGCTTAGCGCCTTCCATCAGACGTTCAAAATCGTAGGTCACGGTTTTGGCAGCGATTGCGCCTTCGGTGCCCTTAACGATCAGGTCTGCGGCTTCGAACCACTCCATATGGCGGAGCATCATCTCAGCAGAAAGGATAATCGAACCCGGGTTCACTTTGTCCTGGCCGGCATACTTCGGCGCAGTACCGTGAGTCGCTTCGAACAGCGCGCATTCGTCACCGATGTTCGCGCCCGGTGCGATACCAATCCCGCCAACCTGAGCGGCCAGGGCGTCGGAGATATAGTCGCCGTTGAGGTTCATACAGGCGATAACGTCGTACTCCGCCGGGCGCAGCAGGATTTGCTGCAGGAAGGCGTCGGCGATAACGTCTTTGACGATGATATCTTTACCTGTGTTCGGGTTTTTGATTTTCACCCACGGACCACCGTCAATCAGCTCACCGCCGAACTCTTCGCGCGCCAGGGCATAGCCCCAGTCTTTGAAGGCACCTTCGGTGAACTTCATGATGTTGCCTTTGTGGACCAGCGTCACGGAGTCGCGTTCGTTAGTGATCGCATACTCAATGGCCGCACGCACCAGGCGTTTAGTGCCCTCTTCCGAGCACGGCTTGATGCCGATACCGCAATGCTCCGGGAAGCGAATTTTCTTCACGCCCATCTCGTCGCGCAGGAATTTAATCACTTTTTCCGCTTCGGCGCTGTCGGCTTTCCACTCGATACCGGCGTAGATGTCTTCAGAGTTTTCACGGAAGATCACCATATCGGTCAGTTCAGGGTGTTTTACCGGGCTTGGTGTACCCTGGTAGTAACGCACCGGGCGCAGACAGATGTAGAGATCCAGTTCCTGACGCAGAGCAACGTTCAGGGAGCGGATACCGCCACCGACCGGGGTGGTCAGCGGGCCTTTAATGGCCACACGATATTCACGAATAAGATCGAGGGTTTCAGTTGGCAGCCAGACATCCTGGCCGTAAACCTGCGTCGATTTCTCTCCGGTATAAATCTCCATCCAGGAAATCTTACGCTCACCTTTATAGGCTTTCTCGACAGCGGCATCGACCACTTTTAACATCGCAGGCGTTACATCCACGCCGATACCATCACCTTCAATGAAGGGAATGATCGGGTTATTCGGAACGTTCAGCTTGCCGTTTTGTAGGGTGATCTTTTTACCTTCCGCCGGAACAACTACTTTGCTTTCCATTCACCTCTCCTTCGAGCGCTTCTGGTTATAATTTACTTTGTTAACGATTTGTAATAAGCAGATTCATACTAACCGATTGTGGAGCGCCAGGAAAGGCGTTCGTTGTACAGGCATAATGCGACAATCGGTCATCACTGAAAATACCCTGCGTAAAACTTACTTTATAACAATGCTGGTATTTATGAATTCGTTCAAGTGAACAATGTAACTTACTGAACATCAACGTAAAATGCGTTGCTTTTGTGATAAAGACTTTTGCAGCACCCCTTGCACTCTTCATCACATCCCCCGAAAGACTATTGGATGACTTAAAAACTAAATACCTTATCTTTTCAGAAGATTGCAATAATGACTAAAATAAGTGATTAAAAAGACTTGAAGACAATCAACCAAAGAGTAAGATGCGCGGCATAATCAATCCACCAGTCACTACCAAAACTCTTTTATGGAAGTCAAACTCATGTCTAAAATCACTATCAGTACTCTGCAGAAAAATACCCAACAGGTGATTCCTGGCTACTGGAAAATCACCCTCGCCGAATCCGCTAAAACGGTAACCAGCATTGTCGAACTCACCGCTGGTGCCTATTGCGTAACCCACGATATGACCGAACATAAAACGTTTATTGCCGCGCTGACCCACGTACTCCCCTTATATCAGGCAGCACAGTCAGTCTTCAATATATCAGTGATGGCACAGTCTGCACGAAGAGCGATGATGTTGGCCTTACTGGGTGTGGCTTCCGTGGGTACCGCTCAGGCATCCAATATTGATGTGAACGCATTTCTGGTGAAGGCTCAGACAGCAATAGATCACACCGATCGCCATGATCTTTATAATGAAGCAGTCAACGCGTTCGATAACCTGAATGCGCGTGACAGAATGGTCGTTGCGGGGATTGCTGATAAGACGAATCATGAAGGGATGATCCGCGATGTAATAGGTTCTGCCGAAGCGCGAGGCCATCAGGCCGTCGTTCCACAGGGCTGGAACGTAGAGAAAACGCAGGAATTTCTCCGTGCAGCCCATCCGGTAGCAGCAACCCCCGCTCCCACAGCGCGCATGGCGCCTGCGCCAGCGGTAACCTTTGACCCGGTGGCACATGCCAACGCGAATGCCAGTGCTGCCCTTCATATGATCCAGACCACTGACAGTACTGTCGCCCAGAATCAGAAAGATATTGCCGCTGCGCAGCATACCGCTGACAGTGCGATGTCAAATGCGGCGCAAGTGAATGGCAAAGTTGACGTTGTTCAGAAAGAGGTCATGACGGTTGACCAGCGCGTCGACGGCGTTGAGCATACCGCTAACCACGCCAACGCAAATGCCAACGCTGCCCTGCATATGCTCCAGAATACGGACAATGCCGTCGTTCAGAATCAAAAAGACATTGCCGTTGTCCAGAATGACGTCACCACGGTCGACCAGCGCGTTGACGGCGTTGAGCATAGCGCTAACCATGCCAACACCAATGCCACTGCCGCACTGCATATGCTCCAGAAAACCGACAGCGCGGTTGTCGGTATGCAGCTTGAACAGGCTAACCGCGATCGCACGGCGAGCCAGCGTGTGGCAACGCCAGCAGAACCTGATACCACAACCCAGGCACAGGTTTCCGATAACACAACGTCACTCCGTGCAGTTATCGATGAGCAACAGACGCAGGGCGATCACGTCCAGACCATGGATCAGGTAGTCTCCCATAACTCAGCCACCATCGCTCAGAACGCCCAGCGTATTGACACCGACGGTCAGCGCATTGACCGCAATGCTAAACGCATCGATGAGACTCGCGAAGATCTGAAACGTGGCCTGAACAATGCGGCGGCAATGACGGGTCTGCATTACCACTCAAATGATGCCTACGCGTTGTCAGTGGGTACCGCGAACGGTGAAGGCGCCGCGCTGGCTGGCGGTCTGTCTCACGGATTCACGCAGCATACTGCGGCAACCGTTCAGGCATCGACCTCAATGGATGGCGGCTACATGGCTTCCGTCGGTTTTTCTGGCGATTTCTAATCGAGCGTGACAAAGGGTGGGCACAGATACCCACCCTGTCAGTCCGTGCCGTTCGAAGATGCCAGCGCCTCAACGTTATTCCATTAATGAGATAGCACCCTAATGAAAAAAAATAAGTTTTTACTCTCGCTGCTTGCCGTGATCCTGTTTAGTGGCTGTACTTCCTCCGCGCAGCGTATGGCGGATTGTCAGGCACAGGGCGTTTCTCGCGATGCCTGCTACATTGCCGAACAGAATCGCAAAGCGTCGATTAACGCCGTTGCTGAGAAACAGGCCATGGAGAATGCACAGGCTCTCTACCCGGTACAACATGCGCAGGCCGCAGCGCGTTCGCATAAGACCTGGAAAGGGTTTGGCGTGACCGTTGAAAGACATGCTGACGGGCTGGTTTACGTTGACAGTAAACCTGCAGTCATTGAAGAGACCACCGAAAAAGCAACAGTCTATCAGCAGGGGTTATACCTGGTGATTATCTATAACAGCGGTAAAGTCAGATTGATGAAAGATAAAGTCTATATCGGTGAACTCAGATAAACCAGTCAATGCCATTGCTGACTATTGTCTTATAATGATAAAAGTGTGATGTACGCCTTGTTCATAACTCAATCAAAATTCATGTTAATGACTTGTTTAACTCTGCTGTGGTACGCTAAGTACGACAGACAGATAACAGGACTTTTTACATGGCACACATTTTTCTTGAGATTAAAGGGATCAGGCCCGGCGTTGAAACCCCCGCCGACCTGAGCTATGTCATACGTGATGACAAGGACACCACCTATTCAATTTCCCCGTCTGTCGTCGAATGGATCAGAGGCACGATTGATTTTGCGGCAGGGCAGCCGCTGGTGACGCTCAAAAATTGTTGCTTTGCATTTGGCGATGGCGCGGAGTTTGTCGAATTCGACGGGAAAGGCAAACTGAAGCCGATAACCACCGTTGTTCCTCCCTGGTTCCCGGATCTGGGTGACTTCCTGAGAGAACGCTGGTTAATCAACAATGAAATGTACGACCTCCCCATTGTTGATTTTATTAAATCTTTCCTCGATATGTTCCCTGACGTGGAAGATCGTCGCCTCCACGCCGGGCTTCTTTTTGATCTCCAGCTAAAAAATGCCAGGACGTTATCCGCGACTGCCGCCAGTCCGATAAAAGGGACGACGGGCAACAAGCACGGTAAATCTACCGCACCCAAAATCGCTGATATGAAGTCGCTGGAGATGTTCACAACCTTCTTTGCCCGGCTCAAAGAAGCGGCAAATCATGACGAATTCCCGACGCTGCATATCCTGACCGGGCATGAGGATATTTCAAAAGTCCCCGCCACCTATAAAGCGGCAGTGCGAACCTGGTTCAGGGCGATTACGGGCGTTCTGCCGCCGAACAACAAACGCGTCGCAGCGGGTAATGCCGAACTGTTCTGTGCTCCGATACGTGAGCAGCTGAAAGCGGTAGAGGCTTACGGTCTCGATAAGTATTATCCCGCGCTTTCCGACGCCATTGAGCAGGCTGGTGATCTTGAAGTCTCTAAGTTTGAATATAAACTGCCTGTTTAAACGCTCAGCAATTTGATCTGCGCCCACTGCGATACGAGAAGCTTTTGTCATGAAATCCCCTAAAGGTACCGGTACCTCTTTCAGAAAACCGCCATCGGCGCGATTCAACAGCAAACGAATCAGCAGTGCGCCTCAGCAATCCGGGCCTTCGCGGGTGATTCTGTTCAATAAACCCTATGATGTACTGCCGCAGTTTACCGATGAGTCCGGCCGCAGCACGCTGAAGGATTTTATCCCGGTGGCCGGGGTTTATGCTGCGGGTCGTCTCGATCGCGACAGCGAAGGGCTGCTGGTGCTGACCAACGACGGCAAGCTGCAGGCGCAGTTGACCCAGCCGGGGAAGCGTACGGGCAAGATCTATTATGTACAGGTCGAAGGTGAACCGACAGAAGAAGCGCTGGCGGCATTTCGTCTCAGTTTGCCGCTGAAAGACGGCCCTACCCTGCCCGCCGAGGTAGAACGGGTGGATGAGCCCGCCTGGCTATGGCCGCGCACGCCGCCGGTTCGCGAACGTAAGGCGATCCCTACCGCCTGGCTAAAAGTCACACTGTATGAAGGGCGCAACCGTCAGCTACGACGGATGACCGCGCACATTGGTTTCCCGACCCTGCGGCTGATCCGCTACGCAATGGGCGGCTACAGCCTTGACGGGCTGGCCAACGGGGAGTGGCGTGAAATTGACCGCTAACGGCTTAACAGGAGAGCGATATGTTTAAACCCCATGTGACGGTAGCCTGCGTGGTGCAGGCGCAGGGCAAGTTTCTGGTCGTTGAAGAGACCATCAAGGGCAAAGCGCTGTGGAATCAGCCCGCCGGGCACCTTGAAGCCGATGAGACGCTGGTCCAGGCGGCAAGCCGCGAACTGTGGGAAGAGACCGGGATCCGCGCCCTGCCTCAGCATTTTCTGCGCGTGCACCAGTGGATCGCTCCTGACAATACGCCGTTCCTGCGCTTTTTGTTCACCCTCGATCTTGACGAAATGTGCGCTACAGAGCCGCACGACAGCGATATTGACCGCTGCCTGTGGGTCACCGCCGACGAGATCCTGACCGCCCCACATCTGCGATCTGCGCTGGTGGCCGAGAGTATTCGCTGTTATCAGCAGAGCACCCGCTATCCGCTGGCGCTGATCGGCGAGTTTAGCTGGCCGTTTACAGGGGATGCCTGAGCGCGACGTGCGTGGTAGAATACGCCGCTTTGATGTCCCATGTTGTGAGTATTCTATGTCTGCAAGCCCAAAAAAAGTGATCGTCGGCATGTCCGGCGGTGTCGATTCCTCCGTTTCCGCTTACCTGTTGCAGCAACAGGGCTATAAGGTGGTAGGCCTGTTCATGAAGAACTGGGAAGAGGACGACGGCGAGGAATACTGCACCGCCGCAGCGGATCTCGCCGATGCGCAGGCGGTGTGCGATAAGCTGGGCATTGAGCTGCACACCGTCAACTTTGCCGCCGAATACTGGGATAACGTTTTCGAGCATTTCCTGGCTGAATATAAAGCCGGACGCACGCCGAACCCGGATATTCTGTGTAACAAAGAGATCAAATTTAAAGCCTTCCTTGAGTTTGCCGCAGAAGATCTCGGCGCCGACTATATCGCCACCGGTCACTATGTCCGCCGGGCGGATGTCGACGGCAAAAGCCGCCTGCTGCGCGGCCTCGACGGCAACAAGGATCAGAGCTACTTCCTCTATACGCTCGGCCATGAGCAGATTGCCCAGAGCCTGTTCCCGGTCGGCGAGCTGGAAAAGCCGGAGGTGCGTAAAATCGCCGAAGAGCTGGATCTGATCACCGCGAAGAAGAAAGACTCTACCGGTATCTGCTTTATCGGCGAGCGTAAATTCCGCGAATTCCTTGGCCGCTATCTGCCGGCTCAGCCGGGTAAAATTATCAGCGTCGACGGCGATGAAGTCGGTGAACATCAGGGTCTGATGTATCATACCCTCGGCCAGCGTAAAGGGCTGGGGATCGGCGGGATCAAAGACGGCGGCGAAGATCCGTGGTACGTGGTCGATAAAGACGTCGAGAACAACATTCTGGTGGTGGCTCAGGGTCATGAACACCCGCGCCTGATGTCGGTGGGCCTGATTGCCCAGCAGCTGCACTGGGTGGATCGCGAGCCGCTGCAGGGGGAACTACGCTGCACGGTGAAAACCCGCTACCGTCAGGCCGATATTCCCTGCACCGTCACCGTACTGGATGATGAACGCATTGAGGTTCGCTTTGACGAGCCGGTCGCCGCGGTCACGCCCGGCCAGTCCGCCGTGTTTTACAGCGGCGATGTGTGCCTGGGCGGCGGCATTATCGAGCAGCGTTTACCGCTGCCGGTTTAATATACAGCAATCCCCTGCGGCGTAAGGCTGTCGCCGCAGCGGGACGACAAGGAGTTTGTGTGGCGAAGAATTACTATGACATCACCCTGGCGCTGGCCGGTATCTGCCAGTCAGCCCGTCTGGTGCAGCAGCTGGCGCATGAAGGCCACTGCGATAGCGATGCTCTGCATGTTTCACTGAATAGCGTCATCGACCAGAGCCCGGATTCAACTCTCGCCGTGTTCGGCGGCAGTGAAGCGAACCTTCGCCTCGGTCTGGAAACATTGCTGGGCGTCATCAACGCCAGCAGCCGTGAGGGGCTGAATGCGGAACTCACCCGCTACACCCTGAGTCTGATGGTGCTGGAGCGCAAGCTCGCCTCGACAAAAGGCGCGATGGATGCGCTGGGCAACAGCATTGCAGGTCTTCATCGCCAGCTTGAACACTTTGATTTGCAGTCCGAAACGCTGCTGAGCGCCATGGCCGGTATCTATGTCGATGTGATAAGCCCGCTCGGCCCGCGTATTCAGGTGACCGGCTCGCCAGCGGTGTTGCAAAGCTCGCAGGTCCAGGCGAAGGTGCGCGCCACCCTGCTGGCCGGTATCCGCGCAGCGGTACTCTGGCAACAGGTCGGCGGTGGCCGTCTGCAGCTCATGTTTTCTCGTAATCGCCTGTCAACGCAGGCTAAAAATATTCTTGCTCATTGTTAACCCCGGAGTCTTGACCTATGGAATTATCCTCACTGACCGCCGTTTCCCCTGTCGATGGACGCTACGGCGATAAAGTCAGCGCGCTGCGCGGGATTTTCAGCGAATACGGTTTGCTGAAATTCCGTGTCCAGGTGGAAGTCCGCTGGCTGCAAAAACTGGCCGCGCAGGCAGCGATCAAGGAAGTTCCTGCTTTTGCTGACGACGCAAACGGTTACCTCGATAAAATCGTCGCTGACTTTAACGAAGAAGACGCTGCGCGCATTAAAACCATTGAGCGCACGACTAATCACGACGTTAAAGCAGTCGAATATTTCCTGAAAGAGAAAGTCGCAGCGATTCCTGAGCTACATGCGGTATCGGAATTTATCCACTTTGCCTGCACCTCAGAAGATATTAACAACCTCTCCCACGCCCTGATGCTGAAAACGGCTCGTGACGAGGTGATCCTGCCTTACTGGCGTAAGCTTATTGATTCGGTAAAAGATCTGGCGGTTCAGTATCGTGATATCCCGCTGCTGTCGCGCACCCACGGCCAGCCGGCTACGCCGTCCACGATCGGGAAAGAGATGGCCAACGTGGCTTACCGTATGGAGCGCCAGTACCGCCAGCTGAACCAGGTCGAGATCCTGGGCAAAATCAACGGCGCGGTAGGTAACTACAACGCCCATATCGTCGCCTACCCGGAAGTCGACTGGCACCAGTTCAGCGAAGAGTTTGTGACCTCTCTGGGCATTCAGTGGAACCCGTACACCACCCAGATCGAGCCGCACGACTACATTGCCGAGCTGTTCGACTGCATGGCGCGCTTTAACACCATCCTGATCGACTTTGACCGCGATGTGTGGGGCTATATTGCCCTCAACCACTTTAAGCAGAAGACCGTTGCCGGTGAGATCGGCTCTTCCACCATGCCGCATAAAGTGAACCCGATTGACTTCGAAAACTCAGAGGGCAACCTGGGCCTGGCGAATGCGATGTTCCAGCATCTGGCCAGCAAACTCCCGGTTTCCCGCTGGCAGCGTGACCTGACCGACTCCACCGTGCTGCGTAACCTCGGCGTCGGCGTCGGCTACGCTCTGATTGCCTACCAGTCCACGCTTAAAGGCGTCAGTAAACTGGAAGTGAACCGTCAGCATCTGCTTGATGAACTGGACCACAACTGGGAAGTGCTGGCAGAGCCGATTCAGACGGTAATGCGTCGCTACGGCATTGAAAAGCCGTATGAAAAACTGAAAGAGCTGACCCGCGGCAAGCGCGTCGACGCGGAAGGTATGAAGCAGTTTATCGACGGTCTTGCGCTGCCGGAAGAGGAAAAAACACGCCTGAAAGCGATGACCCCGGCGAACTATATCGGCCGGGCCATCACCATGGTGGATGAACTGAAGTAAGCTTTTCCCGCCCCTTTCCGCCCGGAAAGGGGTCTTTTCTCCCCATTTAATAAATGTTTATCACTGCGATCCCATAATTGGCATTAAACTATTCAGCAATCATTGTTAGGGGAGAACAGACATGCGCGTACTCGTGGTGGAAGACAATGCTCTACTGCGCCATCATCTGAAGGTGCAATTGCAGGAACAGGGTCATCAGGTTGACGCGGCCGAAGACGCCAAAGAAGCCGACTATTATCTGGGCGAACATGTTCCCGATATTGCCATTGTCGATCTGGGGCTCCCGGACGAAGATGGCCTGTCACTGATCCGCCGCTGGCGTAGCCACGACGTCTCCCTGCCCGTTCTGGTGCTGACGGCCCGCGAAGGCTGGCAGGATAAGGTTGAGGTGCTGAGCGCCGGGGCCGATGATTACGTCACCAAACCCTTCCATATTGAAGAAGTGGTTGCTCGTATGCAGGCCTTGCTGCGCCGTAACAGCGGTCTGGCATCGCAGGTTATCTCTATTCCCCCTTTCCTGGTGGATTTATCTCGCCGCGAACTCTCCATCAATGAAGAGGCGATCAAGCTGACCGCCTTTGAATACACCATTATGGAAACCCTGATCCGCAACAGCGGCAAAGTCGTCAGCAAGGATTCCCTGATGCTCCAGCTTTATCCGGATGCCGAGCTGCGCGAAAGCCATACGATTGACGTCCTGATGGGCCGTCTGCGCAAGAAAATTCAGGCGCAGTATCCGCAGGAAGTGATCAGTACCGTACGCGGTCAGGGCTATCTCTTCGAACTCCGCGGATGAATAAACTGCTGCGCCATTTTTTCCCTCTGTCACTGCGGGTTCGCTTCCTGCTGGCAACCGCTGCGGTGGTTCTGGTGCTGTCCCTGGCCTACGGCATGGTGGCGCTGGTGGGTTACAGCGTCAGCTTCGACAAAACCACCTTCCGCCTGCTGCGCGGCGAAAGTAATCTTTTTTATACTCTGGCAAAATGGCAGGACAACCGTCTTTACGTCGAGCTGCCGGAGAATCTTAACCAGCAAAGCCCGAGCATGGCGCTGATCTACAACGATCGCGGCCAGCTGCTGTGGGCGCAGCGCGATGTGCCCTGGCTGGTCAAGCGTATTCGCCCTGAGTGGCTGAAAACCAACGGCTTCCATGAAATTGAGGCCGATGCGGGCGATACCAGTATCCTGTTGCGCAGCGATGCCCAGTCGCAGGAGTCCCTGCAGGCTATTCGCGAATATGACGCGGATGCGGAAATGACGCACTCCGTGGCGATTAACGTTTATCCAGCCACGTCGCAGATGCCGCAGCTAACGATTGTGGTGATTGATACCATCCCGATTGAGCTAAAACGCTCATATATGGTCTGGAACTGGTTCGTCTACGTGCTTGCCGCCAATCTGTTGCTGGTGCTGCCCCTGCTGTGGCTCGCGGCCTGGTGGAGCCTGCGCCCTATCGAAGCGCTGGCAAAAGAGGTGCGTGAACTCGAAGAGCACAATCGCGAGCTGCTCAACCCGGCAACCACCCGTGAACTCACCAGCCTGGTGCGTAACCTTAACCGCCTGCTGAAAAGCGAGCGCGACCGCTATCAGAAGTACCGCACCACCCTCACCGATTTAACCCATAGCCTGAAAACACCTCTGGCGGTACTGCAGAGCACCCTGCGCTCCCTGCGCGGCAATACGCTGAGCGTCGCAGAGGCGGAGCCGGTGATGCTGGAGCAGATCAGCCGTATCTCCCAGCAAATCGGCTACTACCTGCATCGCGCCAGCATGCGCGGCAGCGGCGGTCTCACCAGCCGTGAGCTGCATCCGGTTGCGCCGCTGCTCGACAGTCTGATCTCCGCGTTAAACAAGGTTTATCAGCGTAAAGGCGTCAATATCACGCTGGATATCTCCCCGGAAATTAGCTTTGTCGGCGAGCAGAATGACTTTATGGAGGTGATGGGCAATATCCTCGATAACGCCTGTAAGTACTGCCTTGAGTTCGTTGAGGTGACCGCCCGCCTGAGCGACGACGCGCTGCACGTTATCGTCGAGGACGATGGTCCCGGTATCCCGCACAGCAAGCGCGATCTGGTCTTCGACCGCGGACAGCGCATTGATACATTGCGCCCGGGCCAGGGGGTTGGGCTGTCGGTCGCCCGCGAAATTGTCGAGCAGTATGAAGGGAAAATCCTCACCGCCGACAGCCCACTCGGCGGGGCGCAAATGGAAGCCGTTTTTGGCCGTCAGCACCCCGGCAGCAAAGAGAACGCAAAGCTCACGCGATAATTCCGCGTGGGCACGTTATAATCCGTGTCAGATTCCTGCCTGCGGACAAAAAAACATGGATTATCATTTAACGCTCAACTGGCCCGACTTTCTCGAACGCTACTGGCAAAAACGCCCGGTAGTGCTGAAACGCGGCATCGCCAATTTTGTCGACCCTATCACCCCGGATGAACTGGCCGGGCTGGCGATGGAAGAGGAAGTGGACAGCCGTCTGGTCAGCCATCTCGACGGCAAATGGCAGGTCGGGCACGGCCCCTTTGAAAGCTACGATCACCTTGGCGAAAGCAACTGGTCGCTGCTGGTACAGGCCGTCGATCACTGGCACGAGCCTGCCGCCGCGCTGATGCGTCCGTTCCGGGCGCTGCCGGACTGGCGGATGGATGACCTGATGATCTCCTTCTCGGTGCCGGGCGGCGGCGTAGGTCCGCACCTCGATCAGTACGATGTCTTTATCATTCAGGGAACCGGCCGTCGCCGCTGGCGCGTCGGCGAAAAAATCCCGATGAAGCAGCACTGCCCTCACCCGGATCTGCTCCAGGTCGACCCGTTTGAGGCGATTATTGATGAAGAGCTGGAGCCGGGCGATATTCTCTACATTCCGCCGGGATTCCCGCACGAAGGCTACTCTCTGGAAAACTCCCTGAACTACTCCGTCGGTTTCCGGGCGCCCAATGGCCGGGAGCTGATCAGCGGTTTCGCCGACTACGTATTGCAGCGCGAGCTGGGCAGCTACCGTTACAGCGATCCGGACGTCCCCTCCCGCGAGCTGGCAGCGGATATTCTGCCCCAGGAAGTCGATGCCGTACGCAAGATGATGCTGGACCTGATCGACCAGCCTGAGCACTTCCAGCAGTGGTTTGGCGAGTTTATCTCCCAGTCGCGCCACGAGCTGGACGTCTCTCCGCCGGAGCCGCCTTACCAGCCCGATGAAATCTATGACGCGCTGCAGCAGGGCGATAAGCTGGTGCGCCTCGGCGGCCTGCGCGTGCTGCGGATCGGTGACGATGTCTTTGCTAACGGTGAGAAGATCGATACCCCGCATCGTCCGGCGCTAATCGCTCTGGCCGGTCATATGGTGCTGGATGCGGAGAAATTCGGCGATGCGCTGGAAGATCCGTCGTTCCTCGCCATGCTGGCGGCGCTGGTCAACAGCGGCTACTGGTTCTTTGAGGATTAAATAAACCTGCCCGGCGCACAGAACGCGCCGGGCATGATTTTCAGACCGGCTTCGCGGTCAGCTCGGCGATACGTACAATCACCTGCACCGCTTTTTCCATCCCCTCCAGCGTCACAAACTCGTGCTTGCCGTGGTAGTTATAGCCGCCGGTAAACAGGTTAGGACAGGGCAGTCCCATAAACGAAAGCTGAGCCCCATCGGTCCCGCCGCGAATAGGCTTCATATCCGGTTCAATATCGCAGTCGCGCATCGCCTGCTCGGCAATCTCGACAATGTGCGGAAACGCCGCCACTTTCTCGCGCATATTGTAGTAGCTGTCCTCGAAGATCAGTTCGATGTAGCAATCCGGGTGCAGCCCTTTACCGACCTTTTTGGCGATCTCCATAATCTTGCGCTTGCGGGCTTCAAAGGATTTTCGCTCAAAATCACGGATGATGTAGTGCATTTCAGCGCGATCGACGCTGCCCTTCATGCTGGCCAGATGGTAAAAACCCTCGTAGCCTTCGGTATTTTCCGGGCTTTCGTCTGCCGGCACCTCGGCGTGAATACGGGCGGCCAGCGACAGGGCGTTAACCATCACCCCTTTGGCCGTGCCCGGGTGGACGTTATTGCCGACGATTTTGATGGTCACGGACGCGGCGTTAAAGTTTTCAAACTCCAGCTCACCCACGCCGCCGCCGTCAACTGTATAGGCCCACTGCGCGTCAAAGGCCGTCACGTCAAAATGCTTCGCGCCTTTGCCCACTTCTTCATCCGGCGTGAAGGCCACGCGAATATCGCCGTGCGGGATTTTTTTGTGTTTCATTACCGCCAGCGCGGTCATGATCTCCGCCACGCCCGCTTTGTCATCTGCGCCCAGCAGGGTTTTGCCGTCGGTAGTGATCAGGGTCTGCCCGAGCAGCTGGTGCAGAACCGGGAACATCACCGGGGAGAGAATTTCATCCCCCATTCCCAGCGCAATGTCGCCGCCGCGATAGTTTTCGACAATCTGCGGCTTCACGTTTTTGCCGCTGAAATCGGGCGCGGTATCAACGTGGGAGATAAAGCCAATCACCGGAACAGCGTGTGGCACATTCGACGGCAGCGTGGCCATCACGGTGCCTTTGTCGCTCAGGGTTACATTGACCAGCCCCATCTCTTCGAGCTGCAGTTTGAGCAACCGTAACAGCTTCCACTGTCCTTCCGTGCTGGGTACCTGGCGCACGCCAGCTTTAGATTGTGTATCCAGAGACACGTACTGTAAAAAACGCTCAAGTAATTTATCCATAGTCACCCCCACTTTTCGTCGCAACATTATTAATAAGCACGAAAACATAAGTATTGCGTCAGGTCACTTTTCCTCCGGCAAATGAGAATATTTCTCCCTTGTTGCCTTCATTGTGCATAATAACGCGGCTTATCTGCCAATCCATGCGCGACACCCATTGGCGATAACGGTGGGATGCCGTAGAATGCCTGCCCTTAATCAAAAGTCAGACCCTAAGGTGGTTAACGACAAACCCCGCAGCATTTCGCCTTCCGCTGCGTCTACATGGGACAGAGTAAAAAATTGAATACACAATCGCGTTCGCGATCGCCGTTGGTTGAGCTGACGGGGATCTGCAAAGGCTTTGATGGCAAGGAGGTCATCTCCGACCTTAATTTAACCATCAATCACGGTGAGTTCCTCACGCTGCTTGGCCCCTCCGGCTGCGGCAAAACCACAGTTCTGCGCCTGATAGCCGGGCTGGAAAGCGTCGATAGCGGACAGATCGCGCTGGACCATCAGGATATTACCCAGGTTCCGGCAGAGCATCGTCATGTGAACACCGTCTTTCAAAGCTACGCGTTGTTTCCCCATATGACCGTGTTTGAAAACGTCGCCTTTGGTCTGCGAATGCAGAAAACCCCCGCCGCAGAGATTAGCCCACGCGTGCTGGATGCGCTACGTATGGTGCAGCTGGAATCCTTCGCCCAGCGCAAACCGCATCAACTCTCCGGCGGCCAGCAGCAGCGCGTGGCCATCGCCCGTGCGGTCGTTAATAAACCCCGCCTGCTGCTGCTCGATGAATCCCTCTCCGCGCTGGATTATAAGCTGCGCAAGCAGATGCAGAATGAGTTAAAAGCCCTGCAGCGTAAGCTGGGTATCACCTTTGTGTTCGTCACCCACGATCAGGAAGAAGCCCTGACCATGTCCGACCGTATCGTGGTCATGCGCGACGGTAAGATTGAACAGGATGGCACCCCGCGCGAAATCTACGAAGAGCCAAAAAACCTGTTTGTTGCCAGCTTTATCGGTGAGATTAATATCTTCGACGCCACGGTTATCCAGCGCCTCGACGACACCCGCGTACTGGCGAACGTCGAAGGCCGCGAGTGCAATATCTTCGTTAATTTCCCGGTTGAACCCGGCCAGCGCCTGCACGTCATGCTGCGCCCGGAGGATCTGCGCGTCGACGAAATTAACGACGACAGTAACGTAGACGGCCTGATCGGCTATATCCGCGAGCGTAACTATAAGGGCATGACCCTGGAATCGGTCGTCGAGCTGGAAAACGGCAAAATGGTCATGGTCAGCGAATTCTTTAATGAGGACGACCCGGACTTCGACCACTCTCTCGACCAGAAAATGGCCGTTAACTGGGTAGAAAGCTGGGAGGTCGTCCTGCCTGATGAAGAACACAAGTAAATTCCAGAATCTGGTGATCGCCACTATCGTCGGCTGGCTTGTGTTGTTTGTCTTCCTGCCCAACCTGATGATCATCGGCACCAGCTTCCTGACCCGCGACAACGACAGCTTTGTCAAAATGGTCTTTACGCTGGATAACTACGCCCGGCTGCTCGATCCGCTCTATTTTCAGGTGCTGCTGCACTCTCTGAATATGGCGCTGATCGCCACCCTCGCCTGCCTGGCGCTCGGTTACCCGTTCGCCTGGTTTCTGGCGCGTCTGCCGCGCCGGGTCCGTCCGCTGCTGCTGTTCCTGCTGATTGTCCCGTTCTGGACCAACTCGCTTATCCGCATCTATGGGCTGAAGATCTTCCTCAGCACCAAAGGTTATATGAACGAGTTCCTCCTGTGGCTGGGGGTTATCGATGAGCCGATTCGCCTTATGTTTACGCCGTCGGCGGTGATTATCGGCCTGGTTTACATTCTGCTGCCGTTTATGGTGATGCCGCTCTATTCCAGCATTGAAAAGCTCGATAAACCGCTGCTGGAGGCCGCGAAGGATCTCGGTGCCAGCCGCCTGCAGACCTTTATCCGCATTATTATTCCGCTGACTATGCCGGGGATTATCGCCGGATGCCTGCTGGTGATGCTGCCGGCAATGGGCCTCTTTTATGTGTCGGACCTGATGGGCGGCGCGAAAAACCTGCTGATCGGCAACATCATTAAGAGTCAGTTCCTCAATATTCGCGACTGGCCGTTCGGCGCGGCGACCAGCATTACGCTGACGCTGGTGATGGGCCTGATGCTGCTGGTTTACTGGCGCGCCGCACGCATGCTGAATAAAAAAGGGGAACTTGAATGATCGGTCGACTGCTTCGCGGCGGTTTTATGACCGCCATTTACGCGTACCTGTATATTCCGATTATCATCCTGATCGTGAACTCCTTTAACAGTTCGCGATTCGGGATCAACTGGCAGGGTTTTACCACCAAATGGTATAGCCTGCTAATGAACAACGATAGCCTGCTGCAGGCGGCGAAGCACTCGCTGACGATGGCGGTCTTTTCCGCCACCTTCGCCACGCTGATGGGTTCCCTGACGGCGGTAGCGCTCTATCGCTACCGTTTTCGCGGTAAACCCTTCGTCAGCGGCATGCTGTTTGTGGTGATGATGTCGCCGGATATCGTGATGGCCATCTCTCTGCTGGTGCTGTTTATGCTGCTGGGTATCCAGCTGGGCTTCTGGTCGCTGCTGTTTTCCCATATCACCTTCTGCCTGCCCTTTGTGGTTGTGACCGTCTATGCCCGCCTGAAAGGCTTCGACGTGCGAATGCTGGAAGCGGCGAAGGACCTGGGCGCCAGCGAAATCACCATTCTGCGCAAAATCATTATGCCGCTGGCCATGCCTGCGGTCGCTGCCGGCTGGCTGCTGAGCTTTACCCTGTCGATGGATGACGTGGTGGTGTCGTCGTTTGTGACCGGGCCGGGTTATGAAATTCTGCCGTTGAAGATTTATTCGATGGTGAAAGTCGGCGTATCGCCTGAGGTGAATGCGCTGGCAACCATTCTGTTAGTTCTGTCGCTGGTTATGGTGATCGCCAGCCAGCTTATTGCACGTGATAAAACTCAGGGGACGTCAAAATGATGAAATGGTCACGCCACCTGCTTGCTGCGGGTGCTCTGGCACTGGGCATGAGCGCGGCACACGCCGATGATGGCAAAACGCTCTACTTCTATAACTGGACCGAGTACGTCCCGCCGGGACTGCTGGAACAGTTCACCAAAGAGACCGGCATCAAGGTTATCTATTCGACCTATGAGTCGAATGAGACCATGTACGCCAAGCTGAAGACCTATCAGGACGGCGCATACGACCTGGTCGTGCCTTCCACCTACTACGTGGATAAAATGCGTAAAGAGGGGATGATCCAGAAGATCGACAAATCGTCCCTGAGCAACTTCCACAATCTCGACCCGGATATGCTCAATAAGCCGTTTGATCCGAACAACGACTACTCCATCCCCTATATCTGGGGTGCGACGGCCATTGGCGTGAACAGCGACGAGATCGATCCGAAAACCATCACCGGCTGGGCCGACCTGTGGAAACCGGAATACAAAAGCAGCCTGCTGCTGACCGACGATGCCCGGGAAGTCTTCCAGATAGCCCTGCGCAAGCTTGGCTACTCCGGCAATACCACGGACCCGAAAGAGATTGAAGCCGCTTACCACGAACTGCAGAAGCTGATGCCTAACGTGGCGGCGTTTAACTCCGATAACCCGGCTAACCCGTATATGGAAGGGGAAGTGAATCTCGGGATGGTGTGGAACGGCTCGGCGTGGGTTGCCCGTCAGGAAGGCACCCCGCTGGAGATTGTCTGGCCGAAAGAAGGCGGGATCTTCTGGATGGATAGCCTGGCCATTCCGGCCAATGCGAAAAACAAAGACGCTGCGCTGCAGCTAATTAACTTCCTGCTGCGCCCGGAAGTGGCGAAAGAAGTGGCGGAAACCATTGGCTACCCGACGCCAAATCTGGCGGCGCGCAAGCTGCTCAGCCCGGACGTGGCGAACGATAAGTCGCTCTATCCGGACGCTAAAACCATCAGTCAGGGTGAGTGGCAGAACGACGTGGGCGACACCAGCGCCCTCTATGAAAGCTACTATCAGAAACTGAAAGCGGGTCGTTAAACAGACCTCGCCCTCTCCACAGGAGAGGGCGAACTCAGACGGTTAGAGATCTTTTAGCAACCTGTCGATATACTCCGGCACCACTTCACTGGCCAGCCCGTAGTGCTTCTCTTCAAATTCGCTTCCCACCTGGCTCGGCTCAAGGTTTAGCTCAACCGTATGCGCGCCGTGCAGTTTGGCTTCGTGGACAAAACCGGCGGCAGGATAAACGTGCCCGGACGTGCCGATGGCAATAAAGATATCGGCCATCTGCAGTGCCATATAGATATGATCCATATCCAGCGGCATCTCACCGAACCACACCACGTGCGGACGCAGCGGCGCGGGGAACTGGCAGCAGTGGCACTTATCGTCCGCCGTCACCTCGCCTTCCCAGTCAATAACCTGCCCGCTTTGCGTACAGCGCACCTTTAACAGCTCGCCGTGCATATGGATAACGTTCTGGCTCCCCGCACGCTCGTGCAGATTGTCGATATTCTGCGTCACCAGCATAAAGCGATCGCCAAGCTCGGCTTCCAGCCGCGCCAGCGCCTGATGCGCGGCGTTGGGGGTAATTTCTGGCTGCTGCAGCTGACGGCGGCGAGCGTTATAAAATGACTGCACCAGTTCAGGGTTGCGCGCAAAACCATCCGGCGTGGCGACATCCTCAACCCGGTGCTCTTCCCACAGGCCGTCAGCGGCGCGAAAGGTACGAATACCCGATTCCGCCGAGATTCCGGCTCCTGTCAGTACCAATACTCTAGGCTTTTCCATTTTTTCCGGCATCCTGTCTCTGAAAAAAATACGCTGACGCAGGCGGTCGCGTAACCGGCGCTTATTTCTGCGAAAACGACAAACCCGATGTAGACGACGCGACTGCATATCAGCCTCGGTTTACTCACTAGTTATATGAAGAAACGCCGCGCCGCGCATGCCACCGGCATCGCCGTGACGCGCGAGCGCAATGCGGGGTACGCGTGCGGCCGGCAACAAATGCTGTGCCAGACGCTCTTCCAGGCCGCTGGCCAGCCGGGAAAAATTCGACAGGCCGCCGCCCAGTACAACAATATGCGGATCGACGATGGTCAGTATCGATCCCATGCACACTGCCAGCAAATCCAGATAGCGTTCCACGTGCTCGCGGGCATTGGCATCGCCGGCTTCCCAGCGCGCAATAATCTCAGGTGCCTGCAACGATTCATGGTAGAAGTGATGCCAGAGCCATGCAAACCCACGGCCGGACAGATAGTTCTCGATACAGCCCAGCTGACCACAGCCGCAGCGGGTCAATGGAAAATCAAACCCCAGCAGGGTCAACGCATCAACCGGCAGACGAATATGGCCGAATTCGCCGGTAATATAGCTCCGTCCGGTGACGGATTTTCCGTTCACCACAATACCGCCACCGACGCCGGTGCCGAGGATTAGCCCCATCACCACCGGATAGGAACGGAATTCGTCATCCCAGGCTTCGGAAAGGGTAAAACAGTTGGCATCGTTGTCCAGACGGACGTCACGCTGAAGGCGCTGGCTCAGATCGGCCCGCAGCGGTTGACCGCTGGCGGCCGGGACATTCGCCGCATACAGGGTGCCGTCATCGGTTTCCGGCATGCCGGGAATACCAATCCCGACGGTGCCTTCACAGCCAAAACGGGCGTCGGCCACGGCGACCAGATCGCAGACCGCGCTCAGAAAGGACGCATAGCTGTCGCGAGGCGTGGCAATGCGCGTTTCCCACTGCAGGTTTCTCGCCGCATCAAACACGCCCAGCGCGATCTTACTGCCACCGATATCGAACCCGTAATGCATTGCCGCTCCTTGTAGGGATTTACTGTCCGCTCAATACCCTTGCAGGGTCAATATTGCTGGCGCGTCTGGCCGGATACCAGCTGGCCAGCAGGCTCAGCGCCAGCGCGGTAGCCAGAACATAGACCACATCCATCCAGTGCAGCTCTGACGGCAGAAAATCGATAAAGTAAATATCACCCGACAGAAAACGATGGCCGATCAGTCGCTCAATGCCCTTGATGATGGGCGTCAGCTGCAGAGCAGCAACCACGCCAACAACAACGCCGCACAGGCTGCCCAGCAGTCCGGCAAGCAAACCATACCATACGAAAATCGCACGGATCAGGCCATCTTTCGCCCCCAGCGTGCGCAATACCGCAATATCGCTACTTTTCTCTTTCACCGCCATCACCAGGGTGGAGACGATATTAAAACAGGCCACCCCAATCACCAGCACCATCGCCAGGTACATAATGGCGCGGATCATCTGAATATCACGGTACATATAGCCGTAGGTGCCAATCCAGCTCTTGATATAGACATAGCTGTTGGTCACCTCGCCGGCATCGCGCACCAGCACATTCGCGTTAAAGACATCCTGAACCTTGATAGCAATCCCGGTCACGCTGTCGCCCATCTCCAGATACTGGCGGGCATCGTCAATCGGGATCATGGCAAAACTGTGGTCCAGCTGGCCGCTTAACTGCAGGATACCCGCCACCTGCAGTCTGACGCGCTTCGGCTGCAGGAGCTTGTTATCCGCATTGGCGTTGGGGATCATGATAGAGACCCAGTCACCCTGCTTCACTTTTAGCGCATCCGCGACGCCTTTGCCGATGATAATCTGCTGTTCGCCGCCTTTAAACTGGCTCCATGCGCCGTTCTGCACAAACTGCGGCAGCGTGCTGAGACGGCTTTCCTGCTGCGGGTCAACGCCCTTAATCTGGATAGCCCGCAGATTTGCACCGCTCTCCATCAGGCCGGTAAACTGAATATAGGGCGCGGCAGCAAGCACGCCGGGTACTTTTTCGACTTTCGCCAGCGCGCTGTTCCAGTTATTCCAGGGCTGGTTAACCGGTTCGATCTCTCCGTGCGGCACGACCGCCAGAATGCGGTTGTTCAGCTCGCGCTCGAATCCGTTCATCGCGCTCAGGCCGACAATCAGTACCGCCACACCCAGCGCAATGCCGACCGTTGAGATTACCGAAATCAGCGACACCATCCCACTGCGCCGACGGCCCCGGCTGAAGCGCAGGCCGATCAAAAGTGACAGAGGCGATGCCATTACTCGGCCCCCATCAGGGAGAGTTGCTCGCTCAGCCGCCCGTCGCGCATTTCAAGCTGGGTACGCATCCGCTTCGCCAGATGCAGATCGTGGGTCACCACCAGGAAGGCGGTGCCCTGGGAGGCGTTCAGTTCACCCAGCAGCTGGAAAATGCTCTCCGCATTGCGGGCGTCAAGGTTACCGGTCGGCTCATCCGCCATCACCAGCCGCGGGTTGTTGACCAGCGCACGGGCAATGGCAACGCGCTGACGCTCGCCGCCGGACAGTTCGGAAGGACGGTGACTGGCGCGGTGCTCAAGGCCAACCGCACGCAGCATATCCAGCGAACGACGACGAATATCCGCCGGTTTCTGGCGGCCAATCAGCAGCGGCATTCCGACATTTTCCTCGGCGGTAAAGTCCGGCAGCAGATGGTGGAACTGATAAATAAAGCCCAGCTCGCGATTGCGCAGCTCCGCTTTTGCCGAGGAGGAGAGCTTGCTCATCGCCTGGCCGTCAAAAATCACATCGCCGCTGGTCGGCGAATCCAGACCGCCAAGCAGATGCAGCAGCGTACTTTTACCGGACCCGGAGCTGCCGACGATCGCCATCATATCGCCCTGATTGAGGCTAAAGCTGACATCGTGCAGCACATCGGTCTGCACGCTGCCTTCCTGATAGCGTTTGCACAGGTTGTCGCATTGCAACAGGATCTTATTCATAACGTAAAGCCTCAGCGGGTTGAGTGGCGGCGGCGCGCCAGGAAGGGTACAGCGTAGAAACAAGCGCAATCAGCATCGCCACCAGCGCTATCACGATAACCTGGAGCGGCTCAATGGCAACCGGCAGCGCTGCGCCATCGAGGATTGCGCCGATCACCGGCATCAGATTGTTGAGCTGGCTGGCCAGCAGTACGCCCAGCAGCGCACCCAGCAGCGCACCGATAATCCCGGCGCTGGCCCCCTGCACCATAAAGACGGCCATAATCTGTCGCGGCGTCAGCCCCTGCGTTTGCAGGATCGCCACTTCGCCCTGCTTCTCCATCACCATTAATCCCAGAGAGGTAATGATGTTGAACGCGGCGACCGCAACGATCAGGCTCAGCAGCAGCCCCATCATATTTTTTTCCATCTTCACGGCCTGGAAGAGCTCGCCCTTACGCTCGCGCCAGTCCTGCCACTTAGTGCCTTCCGGCAGCGTCTGCTGGCTGAGCACGTCCACGGTCAGCGGCTCATTCAGCCACAGGCGCCAGCCGGTAATATTCCCGGCCGGGTAACGCATCAGGCGCGACGCGTCCTGAATATTGACCAGCATCTGATAGCCGTCCACTTCACTGCTTGCAGCAAAGGTGCCAATCACCGTAAACAGACGCTGACTTGGCAGGCGGCCCATCGGCGTAAACTGGCTGGCGGAAGGAACCATCACCCGGATCTGGTCGCCGCGATTGACGCCCATCTGACCGGCAAGCTGTTCACCGAGAATAATATTGTACTTGCCCGGCTGCAGGTCGGTTTGCTTAACGTTAACCAGCCAGGGCGTTAAAGGGTCGGGCTGAGCCGGGTCAATGCCGAGCATCACCCCAACCGAGACGTTGCGGGCGCTCTGCAGCACCACGTCGCCGGTGGTCAACGGTGCCATACGGCTGACGCCCTGCAGTTTGACCTCGCTTGCCGGCAGCTGCTGCGGATTGAGCGAGCCCTTCTCCGCGCTAAGCACCGCCTGCGGCATCAGGCCGAGGATATTATTTTGCAGTTCGCGTTCAAAACCGTTCATCACCGACAGGACGGTCACCAGCGCCATCACGCCAAGCGTAATGCCGATGGTCGAAAGCCAGGAGACAAAGCGACCGAAGCGGTCCGCTGCACGCCCACGCATATAACGCAGGCCAATGAATAGAGCGACAGGTTGGTACATAACATCCGTCTGTTTGCTGATAGCAGGCCCCAGAGTATATAAGCGAATCCGGGGAGCGTAAATGAGTGAAACGGTAAGTTTTTGTCACCCGAAAACCAAAAAACGCCTATAAATCAAATCAGTATTCTATTCCTTCCAGCAAAACGCCCCTTTAGTCGTTCACCAGGCCAATTGCAGCGCAAAACAGCCTGACCTTTTTCCTAAAATATCCAGATACAGACTGTTACCGGTTTACGCCCGCCCTCCCCCTGTTCAGGATTAACGTTTTGTTTATGGCAAACAGGTCTGCGATCATTATGAAACAAAAAGCCTTATGGATTAACCAGATTAAGGGACTCAGTATCTGCCTGGTGGTTATCTACCACTCGGTGATTACTTTTTATCCACATCTGGATGTTTTTCAGCACCCGTGGTCAGAAATCCTGGCGAAATGCTGGATCTACTTCAATCTCTATCTGGCCCCGTTCCGTATGCCGGTCTTCTTCTTTATCTCCGGGCTGCTGATCCGACGCTATATCGACGATGTTCCCTGGCAGGGCTGCGTGGATAAACGGATCTGGTCTATCGTCTGGGTGCTGGCGCTATGGGGACTGATCCAGTGGGGTGGCTTAACGCTGGTGAACCAGTGGCTGGCACCGGAACGCGATCTCAGCAACGCCTCTAACGCCGCCTATGCCGGTTCGTTTGGCGAGTTCCTGAAGGGGATGCTCACCGCCAGTACCAGCCTGTGGTATCTATATGCGATGATCCTTTACTTCCCGTTCTGCAAAATCTTCAGCAACTGGAAAGCGCCGATGCTGGTACCGCTGGCGGCGCTCAGTATCGCGATTAACTTCCTGCCAACGCCATGGTGGGGTATGAACAGCGTTCTGCGTAACGTTATCTTCTATGCGCTAGGCTCCTGGTATGGCGCATTCCTGCTGGACCAGATGAAAACGCTGCATTTTCGCCGCTACGCGCTGCCGCTGGCCGTGCTGACGTGTGTGTCGGTACCGCTCTATTTCCTCGGCGTGCCGCTGCTGATTTCACTGGTCTCTATCTTTATGATCATGAAGCTGTTCTATACCTTCAGCACTATCGTCACACCGAAAGAAAAAGGTCTGCTGAACGTGGTCGGTACCAATACTATCGCTATCTACACGACGCACCGGATCCTGATTGAAGCCTTCAGCCTGGCGCTGCTGGCACAGCTGAATCAGAGCCTGCTCTCTCGCCCGGTTGAGCTGGCAATCCTGCTGGTCTATCCGTTTGCCAGCCTGGCGATCTGTACGCTGTTTGGCCTGGCAACGCGTCGACTTTCTGCCTTTATCTTCAGCGACGTCCTCTTTACGCCGCCCAGACCGCTGGTGGCCGCTCCGGCAACCCGCTAACCCTGACGCCCCACTTTCGTGGGGCGATTCGATTTGCTAATGACCGGCGATCAAGGATAATAAACAGCATTGAGTATCAATGGTCTGCCCCCATATCAACGGCACCAGACCTTCAGGGATCCCGATATAAGAATGTCCGATCACAATCGTTATTCACTGCCTGTCAAAGCAGGCGAACAGCGTCTGCTTGGCGAGTTGACCGGTGCGGCCTGTGCCGTGGAAGTGGCGGAAATCGTTGAGCGCCACGCTGGGCCGCTGGTGCTGATTGCGCCCGATATGCAAAATGCCCTGCGCCTTCACGACGAAATCCGGCAGTTTACCGATCGTATGGTGACCAATCTGGCGGACTGGGAAACGCTGCCCTACGACAGCTTCTCCCCGCACCAGGAGATTATCTCCTCACGCCTGTCGACCCTCTATCAACTCCCCACCCTGAAGCGCGGCGTCCTGATTGTTGCCGTCAGCACCCTGATGCAGCGCGTCTGCCCGCACAGCTATCTGCACGGCCACGCGCTGGTGATGAAAAAAGGCCAGCGCCTCTCCCGTGATGCCCTGCGGGCGCAGCTGGACAGCGCGGGCTATCGTCATGTCGACCAGGTGATGGAGCATGGTGAATATGCTACTCGCGGCGCGCTGCTGGACCTGTACCCGATGGGCAGCGAGCAGCCCTATCGCCTCGATTTCTTCGACGATGAAATCGACAGCCTGCGCCTGTTCGACGCTGACACCCAGCGCACCCTGGAAGAGGTTGAGGCCATCAACCTGCTTCCCGCCCACGAATTCCCGACCGATAAGACGGCCATTGAGCTGTTCCGCAGCCAGTGGCGGGATCGTTTTGAGGTCAAGCGTGATGCGGAACATATCTACCAGCAGGTCAGCAAAGGCACGCTGCCTGCCGGGATCGAATACTGGCAGCCGCTGTTCTTTAGCGAGCCGCTGACCACGCTGTTCAGCTACTTCCCTGCCGGGACGCTAATCGTTAATACCGGCGATCTGGAAACCAGCGCTGAGCGCTTCCAGAATGAGGCCCGGGCGCGTTTTGAAAATCGCGGCGTCGACCCGATGCGCCCGCTGCTGCCTCCTGAGCAGCTCTGGCTGCGCGGTGATGAACTGTTCAGCGAGCTGAAAGCCTGGCCGCGTATCCAGCTCAGAACCGACCAACTGGCGAAAAAAGCCGCCAACGTTAACCTGCAGTACCAGCGCCTGCCGGACCTGGCGGTTCAGGCTCAGCAAAAAGCCCCGCTGGATAATCTGCGGCGTTTCCTGGAATCCTTTAGCGGCGCGGTCGTCTTCTCGGTTGAAAGCGAAGGCCGTCGCGAAGCTCTGGGCGAACTGCTGGCGCGGATCAAGCTGGCCCCGAAGCGCATTCAGCATCTTGATGAAGCCGTCGACGGTGGCCGCTACCTGATCACCGGTGCGGCGGAACACGGTTTTATTGATACCCTGCGCAATCGGACGTTAATTTGCGAAAGCGATCTGCTCGGCGAGCGCGTGGCGCGCCGTCGTCAGGACAGTCGCCGGACCATCAACCCTGATACGCTGATCCGCAACCTGGCGGAGCTGCACACCGGCCAGCCGGTGGTGCATCTGGAACACGGCGTTGGACGCTACGCCGGAATGACCACCCTTGAAGCCGGTGGCATCGTTGGTGAATACCTGATGCTGACCTATGCGGGTGACGCGAAACTTTACGTCCCCGTCTCCTCTTTGCACCTGATCAGCCGCTATGCGGGCGGGGCCGAAGAGAATGCGCCGCTGCACAAGCTTGGCAGCGATGCCTGGACGCGTGCGCGGCAGAAAGCGGCGGAAAAAGTCCGTGATGCGGCGGCTGAACTGCTGGATATTTATGCCCAGCGTGCGGCCAAACATGGCTTCGCCTTTAAGCACGATCGCGAACAGTATCAGCTCTTCTGCGACGGCTTCCCCTTCGAAACCACGCCCGATCAGGCCCAGGCCATCAATGCGGTCCTCAGCGATATGTGCCAGCCCCTGGCGATGGACCGCCTGGTGTGCGGGGACGTGGGCTTCGGTAAGACGGAAGTCGCTATGCGCGCCGCCTTCCTGGCGATTGAGAACAACAAACAGGTGGCGGTGCTGGTGCCCACCACCCTGCTCGCCCAGCAGCACTATGATAACTTCCGCGACCGCTTCGCCAACTGGCCGGTGCGTATCGAGATGCTTTCCCGTTTCCGCACAGCCAAAGAGCAGGCGCAGATCCTGGAGCAGGCCGCCGAGGGGAAAATCGATATTCTGATCGGCACCCATAAATTGTTGCAGAGCGACGTCAAATGGAGTGATTTAGGCCTGCTGATTGTCGATGAAGAGCACCGTTTCGGCGTGCGCCATAAAGAGCGTATCAAGGCGATGCGCGCCGAGGTGGATATTCTGACCCTGACCGCGACGCCGATCCCGCGTACGCTGAATATGGCGATGACCGGCATGCGCGATCTGTCGATTATTGCTACGCCACCGGCGCGTCGCCTGGCGGTGAAAACCTTTGTCCGCGAGTACGATAGCCTGGTGGTTCGTGAGGCCATGCTGCGCGAGATCCTGCGTGGGGGTCAGGTGTACTACCTCTTCAACGATGTTGAAAATATCCAGAAAGCGGCGGACAGGCTGGCCGCCCTGGTGCCGGAGGCGCGCATTGCCATCGGCCACGGGCAGATGCGCGAGCGCGAGCTGGAACGGGTAATGAACGACTTCCACCATCAGCGTTTCAATGTGCTGGTCTGTACCACCATTATTGAAACCGGGATCGACATCCCGACGGCCAACACCATTATTATTGAACGTGCGGATCACTTCGGTCTGGCCCAGCTGCACCAGCTTCGCGGCCGCGTCGGGCGCTCACACCACCAGGCCTATGCCTGGCTGCTGACGCCGCACCCGAAATCGATGACCACCGACGCGCAAAAACGCCTGGAGGCCATTGCCTCGCTGGAGGATCTGGGCGCAGGCTTTGCATTAGCGACCCACGACCTGGAAATTCGCGGCGCGGGTGAACTGCTCGGCGAAGACCAGAGCGGTCAGATGGAGACCATCGGTTTCTCGCTCTATATGGAACTGCTGGAAAATGCCGTCGATGCGTTAAAAGAGGGTCGCGAGCCCTCGCTGGAAGATCTTACCAGCCAGCAAACGGAAGTGGAGCTGCGCATGCCTTCCCTGCTGCCGGATGATTTTATTCCCGACGTCAACACGCGCCTCTCCTTCTATAAACGCATCGCCAGCGCCAAAACCGCCGGTGAGCTGGAGGAGCTGAAAGTCGAGCTGATTGACCGCTTCGGTCTGCTGCCGGACCCGGCGCGTAATCTGCTGGATATCGCCCGTCTGCGCCAGCAGGCGCAGAAGCTGGGGATCCGCAAACTGGAAGGCAATGACAAGGGCGGCATGGTTGAGTTCGGTGAGAAAAACCACGTCAACCCTGGCTGGCTGATTGGCCTGCTGCAAAAACAGCCCCAGCATTTCCGCCTTGATGGACCGACGCGGCTGAAATTCTTCCAGGATCTCGCCGAGCGCAAAACGCGTATGGAGTGGGTACGCCAGTTTATCCAGGAGCTGGAAGAGAACGCTCTCGCCTGATGTTCTGTACAGGCTGGCCGAATCGCTCCCGGCCAGCCTGTAATATTTACAAATCCTTTGCAATCCGCCTGGGTTTTTCGACACAGGTTCTCGCCATAATTGTCACTAATTCTTTATAAAACAATAACCTTATAATTAATATGGGTATGTGGTGATGATTAAACACACGCGTTTTACTCGCTGGCTGGCACTTTTGGCCGTTGCAGCGACCGTCGCACTGGCGCTGCCCGCCCGCGCAAATACCTGGCCTTTACCCGCTAACGGCAGCAGGCTGGTGGGCGAAAACCGCTTTCACGTGGTGAAAAACGACGGCGGCTCGCTGGAGGCTATCGCTAAGGAGTACGGGGTTGGATTTCTGGCCCTGCTGCAGGCCAACCCCGGCGTTGACCCCTACGTACCGCGCCCGGGCAGCGTGCTGACCATCCCGCTGCAGACCCTGCTGCCGGATGCGCCGCGTGAAGGCATTGTGATGAATCTCGCGGAGCTGCGTCTTTACTACTACGCGCCGGGCAAAAACACCGTCACCATTTACCCTATCGGCATCGGCCAGTTGGACGGCGACACGCTGACGCCGACAATGGTGACGACCGTGTCCGATAAACGCGCGAACCCAACCTGGACGCCAACGGCCAATATCCGCGCCCGTTATAAAGCCCAGGGTATTAACCTGCCTGCGGTGGTCCCTGCCGGTCCGGAAAACCCGATGGGCCACCACGCTATTCGCCTGGCGGCCTACGGCGGTGTCTACCTGATCCACGGAACTAACGCCGATTTCGGTATCGGAATGCGCGTCAGCTCCGGCTGTATCCGCCTGCGCGATGATGATATTTCCGCCCTGTTTGCGGCGGTTACGCCGGGCACGAAAGTGAATATTATTAATACCCCGATCAAAGCCTCCGTCGAGCCGGATGGCCGCCGTCTGGTCGAAGTCCACCAGCCGCTGTCAAAATCCATTGAGGACGATCCGCGCACTCTGCCAATCACGCTCAATGCCGGGATGCAGACGTTTAAAGCCTCACCGTCCACGGATGCTGGCGTGATGGACTACGCCATTGAACTGCGTTCCGGGATGCCGGTTGACGTCAGTAGTCATCTGCCGGTCGGACAGCAAACGCTGTAACATTCCGACGCCAGACAGCAAAAAGCCCTGCGGTTGCATATCCGCAGGGCTTTTTTTATTTAGCAGTGGCAGCGAGGGTTATCGCTTATTTATAGATAACCGCAGTACCGTGCAGGTTATTCGGACCGGTCACCGACGTGATACGGAAAGATTTCGCACCCGCAGCCTCGGCTTTCTGGGCCAGCTCCTGCTGGAGTGAATCCAGATTAGGACCCGCATTGGCAGCGATGGAGCCCACCGCCTGCTGGCCAGCAGGTGTCGCCTGAACTTCAACGGCAGCGACGCTTGCGAATGAGAGTGAGCTAAGAGCAGCGGCAATAAACAGCGCATTCATGGTTTTCATAATCAGTGACCTTTTGCAGATGAAGGGTGATCGCAGTTATTTACTTAACGATCGATAACCAAATGATAAGTGTGATCTACATCACAGGTCAACATTATTTTATAACGATTGATAACTAATTTATAAATACCTTAATTATCATAAGCATATGATTTAATTATTTGTGCTGTTTTGTCGCTGGCCTCTGATGCAAATTATTTTTATAATGGTCGTTCAACACACCAACAGAGGTACAACGGCACCATGACAACAGACGTTACCTGTTGCACAAAAAAAAGCCGTGGCCGACCGAAAGTGTTCGACAGGGAAGCGGCGCTCGACAAGGCCATGACACTCTTCTGGCAGCACGGCTATGAAGCCACATCACTCTCCGATCTGGTCGAGGCAACCGGCGCCAAAGCGCCCACGCTGTATGCGGAATTCGTCAATAAAGAGGGGCTGTTCCGTGCGGTACTTGAGCGCTATATCGCGCACTTTGCCGATCGACATGAGGCACAGCTTTTTTGTGAGGATAAACCGGTCAGCGAAGCCCTGGCGGACTATTTCACCGCCGTCGCCCGCTGCTATACCAGCAAAGACACGCCCGCGGGCTGCTTTCTGATCAACACCTCCGCCACCCTTGCCGCCTCGTCAAAAGAGGTCGCCCGGATGCTGAAATGCCGACATGCGCAGCAGGAACAGACCCTGCGTGCATTTCTGGAAAAACGCCAACAGCGCGGCGAAATCCCGGCAGGGAAAGATCCTGAAGAGCTGGCGCAGTTCCTCAGCTGTATTCTGCGAGGGATGTCGGTCACCGCCCGCGAAGGGGCCGATTTTGACAAGCTGATGCAAATTGCCGCCACAACGCTGCGTCTGTGGCCTGAGATGCTGAAGGATTAAGTAAACAAAAAAGGCTTCCCAGCCTGAGCGAATGGGAAGCCAATCAATAACGTACTGCTTTATTTTACGCTTTTTTATTCAGAATCAACTGTCCGTTGCCGTCCAGCGGGATCTGGGTACCAGGATCGTTATCCATACGGATTTTCCCCTGCTGATCGCCGATTTTATAGGTGACATCGTAGCCGAGCATTTTTTCTGACTTGTCATACACCGTTTTGCAACGCTGCTGAGTCGTTGTATAGGTATCTCTGTCCTGCATCGCGCCCTGGACCTGGTTACCGGCATAGCCGCCGCCCAGCGCACCGGCTACGGTTGCGAGATCCTTACCACGTCCACCGCCGAACTGATGGCCAAGCACGCCCCCGGCAACGGCACCCAGAACGGAACCCGCAATGCGGTTTTCATCCTGGACCGGACGACGATGGGTGACCGTCACATCACGGCACTCATTACGCGGTGTTTTGATGCTCTCTTTGATCGGCGTGGCCGAAACCACCTGCGCATACTGCGGACCGCGTTCAAAGACGTTTAAACTGGCGACGGCGGCCACGCCCAGTGCAGCGGCTACGCCAATCCCCATACCTGCCAACATAGATTTATTCACAGGATTTTCTCCTTCGTTTGCTATTGTAACAATTCTGCAACTCGTCAAGCGGTTTGCACATCGGAATAGCGCCTAAAACACAGGAGAAATACGCCAAAAGGCGTTGATTCAGAGGACTCTGAGGCGGGGAAAGGTGCCGGGCAGAGGGACTGCCCGGCAGAAATATTTAGTGCAGTTTCAGACGTGGACGGATCACACGGTTAATGCTGCCGACCAGCATCATCAGACCGGTTTTAAAGTATCCGTGCAGCGCAATCTGGTGCATACGGTACAGGGAGATATAGACGATACGCGCGATGCGCCCTTCGACCATCATCGAGCCACGCATCAGGTTACCCATCAGGCTACCGACGGTAGAGAAGTTCGACAGGGACACCAGCGAGCCGTGATCCTTATAGACGTAGGACTTCAGCGTTTTGCCTTTGATCTGCGCGAGGATGTTGTGCTGCGCGCAGGAAGCCATCTGGTGCGCAGCCTGCGCACGCGGCGGCACAAAGCCCCCTTCCGGACGGGCGCAGGACGCGCAGTCGCCGATGGCGAAGATATCCGCATCCAGCGTCGTCTGCAGCGTCGGCTCCACCACCAGCTGGTTGATACGGTTCGTTTCCAGACCGCCGATATCCTTCATAAAGTCCGGCGCTTTGATCCCGGCCGCCCAGACCATCAGGTCCGCTTCGATATACTCACCGTCTTTGGTGTGCAGACCGCCTTCATCGGCGCTGGTGACCATCGTCTGGGTCAGCACGCGCACGCCAAGCTTAGTCAGCTCATGCTGCGCGGCACCGGAGATACGCGGCGGCAGCGCAGGCAGAATACGTTCACCCGCTTCCACCAGCGTTACGTTCAGCGCTTCATTGGTCAGACCTTTATAGCCGTAGCTGTGCAGCTGTTTCACCGCGTTGTGCAGTTCCGCAGACAGCTCTACCCCGGTCGCCCCACCGCCAACGATGGCAATGTTCACCTTGCCGTTTGCGCCCAGGTTGCTGGAGTATTTCAGGAACAGGTTGAGCATTTCCTGATGGAAGCGACGCGCCTGATGCGGGTTATCGAGGAAGATACAGTGCTCTTTCACGCCCGGGGTGTTGAAGTCGTTGGAGGTACTACCCAGCGCCATCACCAGGGTGTCGTAGGCCAGCTTACGTTCCGGCACCAGCAGCTCGCCTTTTTCATCGTGAAGCGGCGCCAGGGTCAGGGTCTTACCGTCACGGTTGATATCCACGACCGATCCCAGCTGGAACTCAAAGCCATGGTTGCGGGCATGCGCCAGATAGCTCAGGGCATCAACGCCTTCATCCAGCGATCCGGTCGCCACTTCGTGCAGCAGCGGTTTCCACAGATGGCTGTGGTTGCGATCTACCAGCGTGATTTTGGCTTTTTTACCCCGGCCCAGCTTTTTACCCAGTTGAGTAGCCAGTTCCAGGCCGCCAGCACCACCACCCACAATCACAATTTTTTTCAATGGTGTAGTCAACGTGACCCCCTAAATTATTAACCAATTGTTAATTAAAAGTTATTCAAATAACTTTTAATTAACAACAGGTTAGCGATGTTAAAGCATCGCTACACAAGGAGAGTAACACGAACGGTGCATTGGTCATACCAAAATTGATATGCATCAAGTTTTGCCGCTGAAAAGATGAACAAGTGTAGCAGTCGGCCAGCAGGCCAACGGCAAAAAAGAGGGGAATGACGGCCCGCCGGGTCTGCCTGCGGGCCGGAGGAAGCGGCTTCAGCCGAGGGTTTTAAACGCTTTGATACGCTGCAGGTGCGGCGAGATATTTTTAAATTTGTGGGTCTGCTCTTCGTCCCAGACGATTTCGTAGTAATGATGCAGCAGCGCTGAAGTGTCCTGGCTGTTCAGGGCTTCATCCTGCCGGGAGAGGATCACCATACAGCGGTCGCGGTTCTTCTCGCGGAAGTTACTCACGCACTTGGTGGCGATATCGACATACTCTTCCGGGCGGTCGATCTTCCCTTCCATATTCTCATTCGGATGGAGGTTCGGATTAAAGACCACCTGCCGCATATCGCAAAGAAAACCAATCCGCTCGGCCCAGTAGCCGCCCAGTCCGACGCCGCAGATCAGCGGCCGTTCATCGGCGCTAAGCTGTAGCATCTTGTCGACCTCTTTCAGCAGATGCTGCATATCATGCTTCGGGTGCCGGGTGCTGTAGCTGATCAGCCGCACATCCGGGTCGATAAACTGCAGCTGCAGCACCTTCTCATGGTTACCAGGACTGTTAGAGTCAAAACCGTGTAAATAGATAATCATCGGATCCTCACTGCACATAACCGCCTGTTGCGGGAGCGTTAATGTTCCGCTTTGTGCGCCTGCCAGCGCTCATGGAGCGCCTCCAGCTGCGCGCTTGCCGTCTTCCAGCGCGCGGAGTCCATTAACGCCTGACGAGTAAACGAACCTTTATGATACAAATTCGTAACACGCTCAGCTTTGATCGGCGACAGGTTATCCAGCACGCTTACTGCGCCTTTACGATTATTGCAGACCAGGATCATATCGCAACCGGCATCGAGCGATGCCTGTCCGCGTTCGGCGTAGCTGCCCATAATCGCGGCACCTTCCATCGACAGATCGTCGGAGAAGATGACCCCGTTAAAGCCAAGTTCTTTTCGCAGCACCGTTTTCAGCCAGTACGGCGAGCCGCTGGCCGGGCGCGGGTCGGCATCTTCATAAATAACATGCGCGGGCATAATGGCATCCAGCTTTCCGGTGCCGATCAGCTTTTTAAACACGTCCATATCGCGGGCGCGGATCGCCGCCTGCGTACGCGGATCGCGCGGCGTCTCTTTGTGGGAGTCGGCGGTGACCGCTCCGTGACCGGGGAAGTGTTTACCCGTCGTTTTCATTCCCGCGCTGTGCATCCCGTCGATAAAGCGGCTGGCAATGGCCAGCGCCTTCTGCGGGTCTTCGTGATACGCGCGTTCGCCGATTGCCGCGCTGATGTGTCCGACATCCAGCACCGGGGCAAAGCTGATATCAATATCCATGGCGATCATTTCGCTGGCCATCAGCCAGCCCGCCTCTTCCGCCATCTGACCGCCCTCTTCCATGCCGAGCAGCGCGGCAAAGGACTGAGCGGCAGGCAGGCGCGTAAAGCCTTCACGAAAACGCTGTACCCGACCGCCTTCCTGATCGACGGCCACCACCAGCCGGTGGTGCGATGCGGCGCGTATTTGCCGCACCAGCTCACGAAGCTGGGCAGGATCGTGGTAGCTGCGGGTAAACAGAATCAGCCCACCCACCAGCGGATGCGCCAGAATCTCGCGCTCTTCCGCATCCAGTTCATACCCTTCGACATCCAACATCACCGGACCCACAAATACCTCTCTTAGTCTTTGATTCCCCGCTGGCGCCATATCTCATCCGCCAGCGTAATAAACTGTCGATCGCCGGTTTGCTGCCAGCGACATTCATACCATCCGGCCATCAGCATCAGCACCCAGGGCCGCCAGCGCAGCACCTGCCGCCTTAGCAGCACGGCATCCATCCGGGCCTCCCTGGCATAGGCTATCACCAGAGCTTCGCGGTCTTCAGTCCACACGGCAGACAGCTCAAGGGCAATATCCCCGTCTCCGGCGTATTCCCAGTCAATCAGACGAAGGCCGTCCGCAGTATGGACCAGATTACCCGCATGGATGTCCATATGCAGCGGCGACAATCTTAAAGGCTGCGGCTCGCCCTGCGCGGTCAGCCGTTTTAGCTCCCGCAGCCAGCCTGCCGAACGTCGGCCCGGCTCGCACGCCTGCCAGTACTGTTCCAGCAGAGGCAGCAGCAGGACTCGCCAGCCAAAACGCGGCTGGTGGTGCAGCTGAGAGAGCACGCTGGCAAGCTCGTCGGCATCCGGTAAGGCGGTTTTTACCTCGCCCGGAAGATAATCCACCGCCATCCAGCCCGCCGCGCAGAAACGCGCCGTGGCGGTCAGCGTATCCGGCAACCGGCGCAGCGCACGATACTGGCGCAGAAACTGGGCATGCGACAGCGCCGACGCCCGTTGTTCACGGAGCACCAGCCGCTGTTCATCGCGGACGATCAAACAGCCACCGCCGCTCAGACCCTGAAGAGTCTGCGCGGCGGCGGGTTGATAACCGGGGAAATAGCGCGCCAGCACTTCGGCGCGAGTGAGCTTACTGTTGCTGGACCGCACCTTTACCTGACCAGACTATTTCGCCGGTCTGCACCAGCATCAGCTGCAGCTGGAGACCCGGCGCGTTGGCGCTGCCCGAGGCGCTGGAATAGAGCACATACTGCGCCCCGACGTTGCGGGCGATACCCATCGCCTTGCTGCGGCTGCCCAGGCTATCCTGCGGTGACAGACCAAGCTGCTGCTTTGCCAGCGCCAGCTGCTGAGCCGACACCAGCGTAAATTTGCCGTTGTTGGCCAGCGCGTTGCGCAGCACCTCGGTGGCTTCCGCCGTGTTCAGCGAACCGTTGGTCCGGTTATTGACGCTGTCCACCAGCAGGACGCTGCCGGCCGTCGCCCCGCTGGACTGCAGCATTTTGCCCATCATCGGCTGAACCGCCCCGTTCCAGTCATAGTGGCGAACCCGTGGCGCAGGCGTTTCGTCCGGGCGTTCAATCGGCCCTGGCTGCTGCGGGATGGTCGGCACGGAAGGCACGGTCGGTACCGGCTGCTGAGGCTCCGCCGGTTGCTCTGGCGTCGGGACCTGATCGACCGGTGCGGGCTGGTTGTTATCCAGCACACAGCCTGAGAGTAAAAGTGCCAGCGCCGTGACCAGGCCATAGCGATGCAGAGTCTTCTTCAAGGTTCACCCCTTATAAATAGAGATACAGTCTGACCTTATGGGCACCCAGGAAATTCGCGCTACCGTAGACGGTCACCGACGACTTCGCCGGGATGGTCACGCTGCGCGCGGCTTCAAGCGGGTGCATTTCCAGACCTCTGGCGTCATACCAGAAAAAGCGATAGTGGACGGTGACCGGTTCGCTGCGTTCGTTATACAGCCGCGAAGAGGCAGAGGGCTGAATCTCCCCGGTGTTAAGCTCTGGCTCCTGGGCGCTAATGCCCGCCGCCAGTACGCTCGACTCCATCACCAGCGGCTGTTTATCGCTGACCGGAATTTCCGGATGCGAACCACAGCCTGCCAGCAGCAGGCCCGTTAACAGCACGGCACAACGTCCCCGTGTCATCTTATCTGTCCTTATGGGACAGCATCGGGCCTAAGGCGTGACCGCCCACCAGATGCATATGAATATGGTAGACTTCCTGCCCGCCGTGACGGTTACAGTTCATAATCAGACGGTAGCCATCTTCGGCGATCCCTTCCTGCTGCGCGATTTTCGCCGCAGCGGTCAGCATACGGCCCAGGGCCTGCTCATGTTCAGCCGTCACATCATTAACCGTCGGGATCAAGATATTCGGTACAATCAGAATATGGGTCGGTGCCTGCGGGGAGATATCGCGAAACGCGGTGACCAGTTCATCCTGATAGACGATATCCGAGGGGATTTCGCGGCGAATAATTTTACTGAAGATGGTTTCTTCGGCCATGACCTTTTCCTTATAGATGAATCCCGTACTTTTCCCACCCATCATACAGGACAGGCTGCACGGGCAGGACAGAATCCTGAGAGTATGATCGAGTTAGTCCTGTTCTTTCAACCTTATCCCTCTTTTTCTTTATTGGCTCTGCACTTACCCAGCGCGAACACCAAACTAAAACAAAGTTCCATTAGCAGAGTAACAAATGTTTACAGCGATAACTCGAATGAGTATATTTCCCATTTGCATTTTCATGCGCATTGCCAAATCGTTCCAGAAATCGTGCACGCCTGACGGCATCGCACCGAAAGCGGCACAAATTTCCAGTATAATTAAGGGGTTAAAATGTCTTTCACCGTTCACGCCAGGACCGGACAGCGCCTGCCTGCCACCGGGCCATCACTGCTTGCTGCCTGCATAGCAATGGCCCTGCTACCTTCTGCCGCGTTTGCCGCTGAAACCGCCGCTGCCGATGAAACTATGATCGTTGAAGGTACCGGGCTCAGCACCTCCGACGGCCAGGATCAGGACTACAGCGTAAAAACCACCACCACCGGCACGAAACTTTTGCTGGTTCCCCGTGATATTCCCCAGTCAGTGAGTGTCATCAGTCAACAACGTATGCAGGATCAGGAACTGACGTCTATCGGGCAGGTTCTGGATAATACAATCGGTGTAAGCGCCTCACGTATCGATACAAGCCGTACTAACTTCTATGCGCGCGGTTTCTTTATTAGCAACTTTGCCTATGAAGATATGCCTACATTCCTCGATAATCGCTGGAATTTTGGTGATACCGCTGGCGACACTGCGATTTACGAAAAGATTGAGGTCGTTCGTGGTTCTTCGGGACTAATGAGTGGCACTGGTAACCCCTCAGCATATGTCAATATGGTGCGTAAGCATGCGGACAGCAAGGAATTTAAAGGTTCAGCGTCTGCAACATACGGTAGCTGGGACAAACAGCGCTATGTGCTGGACCTGCAGGCTCCGCTGACAGAAACAGGTAATGTCCGCGGCCGTGTCATTACTGGCTATCAGGATAATGATTCCTGGGTTGATCGGAACCATTACCGCAAGAAATTTGTCTACGGTGTTATCGACGCTGATATTACTGATTCCACAACACTCACAGTGGGTTATGACTACCAGGAAAGCGAAGAAGATAGCCCGACCTGGGGTGGCTTCCCGTCACTCTACAGCGATGGCAGCCGGACTAACTTCTCTCGCCACTTCAGCACAGCGGCTGACTGGGCTTACTCTAACTCAGATTCGACGAAAATTTTCGCCAACCTGACACAGCGCTTTGACAACGGCTGGGAAGCTAAAGTCAATGCGATGCATGCGGAAACTAACTTTGATAGCCGTCTGATGTATATCGATGGGTTCCCGGATAAGACAACGGGTCTTTTCGATGCAACGAAATGGCATGGTGCCTGGGGTGGCTGGAATGTCGGTGAACGTAAGCAGGATTCCGTCGATGTCTTCGCCCGCGGTGGGTACGATTTATTCGATCGCCAGCATGAGCTTATGTTTGGTGGTAGCTACAGCCGTCAGCGCAATAACTATGATAACTCCTACCCGGTAAATAATAACTCTGGCCTGATGGATGTCGGCGATATTCACAATTACAACGGCCAAACGCTGGCTAACCCGACCTGGTCTGATTTCGCATTTTATCAGCGTGACATCATTCGTCAGAAATCACTCTATGCCGCAACGCGAATTTCACTGGCTGACCCGCTGCATTTAATCCTCGGAGCTCGCTATACGGAGTGGAGCGCCAAGTACAATCTGGAACGTAAACCGGATGAAGTCCGCAACGTCAAATTTGACGACATCACACCTTATGCCGGACTGGTTTATGATATTGACGACACCTGGTCTGTATACGGTAGCTACACCTCTATCTTCCAGCCTACTGGGCAGCGTGATATCAACAGTGAATTCCTCAAGCCAACAACCGGTCAGAGCTATGAAGCAGGGGTTAAAGGCGACTGGTTCAATACTCGTCTGACAGCCTCTGTTTCCGTTTTCCGCACCGAGCAGGATAATGTCGCGGTATCAACGAACAAAACCATTCCTAACTCCGGGAACCAGACAGCGTATCAATCACTCGATGGTACTGTGAGTAAAGGTATTGAACTGGAGCTGAATGGAGCGCTTACCGACAACCTGCAGTTAACCTTCGGTGCAAGCCGCTATATGGCTGAAGACGACACCGGCAAGGCAGTCAATCCAGGTCAGGCTCGTACAACAATGAAGCTGTTTACTCGTTACCAGTTGCCGATGCTTCCAGAACTGGCTATTGGCGGTGGCGCCCGCTGGCAGAATAAAACCTGGCAGTACATCGAAGGTCCTAATAACATCAGCAAGATTACGCAGAGCGGCTACACGGTTGTTGACCTGTTTACCCGTTACCAGGCGACTAAAAACCTGGCAATTCAGGCGAATCTGAATAACGTCTTTGACAAAGAGTATTACGACTACCTTGGCACCTATGGTGTCTATGGTGCACCACGTAACTTCTCTGTGAGTGCAAGCTACAGCTTCTAATCTTTGAGTGATACGTTAGCGAGGGAGCCGAATGGCTCCCTTTTTTTGGCATGTTTTCCGGGCATTAAAAAAGGGAGCCATTCGGCTCCCTCAGTCTCCCCAGACTATCTATCAGTTGTTGCGGATGTACTCATCCATCTCGGTTTTCAGGTTATCGGATTTCGTACCGAAAATCGCCTGAACGCCGGAGCCTGCAACAACCACACCCGCCGCACCCAGTTTCTTCAGGCCAGCCTGATCCACTTTCGCCACGTCGGCTACGCTGACGCGCAGACGCGTAATACAGGCGTCGAGGTTGGTGATGTTCTCTTTACCGCCGAAGGCAGAAACCAGAGCCGGAGCCATTTCACTGGAGCCAGTGGTTTTCGCATCGTCGGTTGCTTCTTCACGGCCCGGGGTTTTCAGATCCAGCGCCTTGATCAGCACGCGGAATACGGTGTAGTAAATAGCCGCATAGCCGAGACCCACAATCGGGAACAGCCAGAGCTTGCTGCCGTTGCCGCTGAGCACGATAAAGTCGATCAGACCGTGGGAGAAGGACGTCCCGTCACGCATACCCAGCAGGATAGCAATCGGGAAGGCCAGACCGGCCAGGATGGCATGGATCCCGTACAGGATCGGCGCCACGAACATAAAGGAGAACTCGATCGGCTCGGTAATACCGGTCAGGAACGAGGTCAGCGCGGCGGAGATCATGATCCCGCCCACTTTGGCGCGGTTTTCCGGTTTCGCAGAGTGCCAGATAGCGATAGCCGCTGCCGGCAGACCGTACATTTTGAACAGGAAGCCACCGGACAGCATGCCCGCAGTCGGGTCGCCTGCCATATAGCGAGGAATATCGCCGTGGAAGACCTGACCGGCCGCGTTGGTGAACTCACCGATCTGCATCTGGAAAGGAACGTTCCAGATATGGTGCAGACCGAACGGCACCAGGCTACGTTCTACGAAACCGTAGATACCGAAAGCCACAACCGGGTTCTGGTAAGCAGCCCACTGGGAGAAGGTCTGGATAGCGGAACCAATCGGCGGCCAGATAAAGGACAGCACTACGCCGAAGACGATAGCGGTCATACCGGAGATAATCGGTACAAAGCGCTTGCCGGCGAAGAAGCCCAGATACTCAGGCAGCTTGATACGGTAGAAGCGGTTGAACATATAGGCCGCAATAGAACCGGCGATAATCCCGCCGAGAACACCGGTATCAGCGAGGTGCTTAGCGGCGATCTCTTCTGCCGGTAACTGCAGCACCAGCGGCGCAACCACGGCCATGGTTTTCACCATGATGCCGTAGGCCACAACCGCAGCCAGGCCGGATACACCGTCGTTATTGGTAAAGCCCAGCGCCACGCCGATTGCGAAGATCAGCGGCATGTTGGCAAAAACGGAACCGCCCGCTTCGGCCATAACGTGGGAAACAACGGCTGGCAGCCAGCTGAAGTTTGCGGAACCGACGCCGAGCAGGATACCTGCGATCGGCAGTACGGAAACCGGCAGCATCAGCGATTTACCGACCTTCTGCAGGTTAGCAAATGCATTCTTAAACATAATTGAGAGTGCTCCTGAGTATTTGTGCTTTTACACGTTGTCCTTCGCCTTAGCCCGCTGTCGGCTGCGTCATGCCGTTTTGTGCCAGCGCGAATAACGTGGTGTATTTTTCATGCTTTTTACGCATTGGCGAGGGGGGAGAACCTCGCCGTGGACAGGACATCTGAGCGTCCTTTATTTATTACACAGAGTAAAATAATTACCTGAAAGTTTGTTTGACGGCTATCACGTTTCAGCTAGCCCCAGACGTAAAACTTTCATACAGATACAAAAGTAGTCGAAATTCGCTTAAACGGTATCCTTCACCGCCACTTTCATGGCGGTGAACTCTACTCGCTTTAATTATTAATTACGAGCCTTGAAATAACCGTAATCTTCAGGCGGATTGCAGGCGGGAGAGGTCTACATGGAACAGGCGGGAGAAGTTTTCGCTGGTCTGCTGCGCCAGCGCGTCCAGAGAGACGCCTTTCAGCACGGCCATATACTCAGCCACGTCGCGCACCATCGCCGGCTGGTTCTCTTTGCCGCGATGGGGAACCGGCGCCAGATACGGGGAGTCGGTTTCCACCAGCAGGCGATCCAGCGGCACGTAGCGCGCCGCATCACGCAGTTGTTCAGCGTTGCGGAAGGTCACGATACCGGAGAAAGAGATATAGAAACCCATATCCAGCAGCTTACCTGCCGTTTCCCGATCCTCGGTAAAGCAGTGCAGCACGCCGCCGCAGTCGGTCACCTTTTCCTCACGCAGAATATCCAGCGTGTCGGCGCGGGCGTCGCGGGTATGCACAATCACCGGCTTGTTCAGCTCGCGGCCAATACGGATATGCTGACGGAAAGATTCCTGCTGACGGGCTTTTGTTTCCGGCGTGTAGAAATAATCAAGGCCGGTTTCACCCATCGCCACCACGCCCTCTTCCGCCGCCAGACGGCGCAGATCCTCAAACGCGTAGTCTTCATCCTGATTCAGCGGGTGTACGCCGCAGGAGAACGCAACGTCGGGACGCTCACCGACCAGCTCGCGCATTGCACGATAGCCCGGCAGGGTCGTGGCGACCGCCAGGCAGAACTTAACGTCGCGGGCGGCGGCTTTCGCCAGCACGTCATCAACGTTTTGATGTAAAGATTGATAATCCAGGCCATCGAGATGGCAGTGGGAGTCGACTAAAAACATGATGTCTCTCTCAAAGGTGGGATACAGGAAGCACCGCGCCCGGTTGCAGGTAGTGCTCCCAGTTTAATAACTGTTCGGTCAGGACAAGCTCCCGGTTCAGGCCGCTAACGCTCAGCAGCTGTTCCCGGTGCTCACAGGCCTGCTGCATCAGCAGCCGCAGGACGGTATCCGACATCTGCTGTGCCAGCCGGTTCACCAGAGGAACCGCATCTGCATTGCTCAGCAGGGTAATACGCTGCCGCGCTTTGATCGCATCCAGCAGCAGTGAAGCCAGCCAGTGAAGACGCTCTGCGGCATTATCATGGTTCAGGGCCGGTAACAGTGCCAGCCAGTCCCCGCTGTCCAGCGTACCGTCCAGCGCCTGACAGAGCTGCTGTCGCTGGTTCCATCCTCCTGCCGTCAGCAGCGCCAGCGCCGCACCCGGCGAACCGCCGCACAAGCGCAGCGCGGTCAGCTGCGCCTCACCTGTCATCGTCGGCGCTTCACGGGCCAGCCAGGCCTGCGCATAAGACTCAGCGGGCGGTGCCAGATGATGCCAGCGGCAGCGGCTGCGCAGGGTCGCCAGCAAACGCGCCGGTTCACGGCAGGCGAGGAAAAACCAGCTGTTAGCCGGTGGTTCTTCAAGGGTTTTCAGCAGGGCGTTAGCGGCTGCATCGGTCAGCAGTTCGGCATTCTGGATCCAGACCACCTTCGCTCCGCCAAGCCTGGCGTGCTCATACATTTTTTCGCCGATTTCACGCACGGCATCCACGCCCAACGTCGCCTTGCCTTTCTCCGGGGCCATCACGTAGTAATCGGGATGCGTTCCCGCCTGCATTAGCTGACAGCTATGGCAGTGTCCGCAGCTTTTATTATCCTGCGGCGTCTGGCACATCAGATAGCGGGCAATCGCATAAATCAGGGCATCTTCACCCATTCCGGGCAGCGCCTGGATCATCAGCGCATGGTGTCCGCGTCCGGCCTGGTAGCTGGCGATCAGCTGCTCAAAATCGGGCCGTAGCCACGGATACCATTTCATGCGCCCTGCTCCTGCACCCAGGCGGTCACCGTCTGACGGATATCCGCCATCACGTTCTCCAGCGGCTGGGTGGCATCGATGGTACGAATGGAATCATCCTGCTCCGCCAGTTCCAGATAGCGGGCGCGGGTACGATGGAAGAAGTCATAAGACTCCTGCTCAATGCGATCCAGCTCACCACGGGCGCGGGCGCGTTTCAGGCCCACTTCCGGGGTCACATCCAGATAGAGGGTCAGATTCGGGCGGAAATCCCCCAGCACCGCATCGCGCAGCGTTGAGAGCATCTGCCGGTCGATTCCGCGTCCGCCGCCCTGATAGGCCTGGGTCGAGAGATCATGACGGTCGCCAATCACCCACTCTCCCTTCGCCAGCGCCGGTTTGATCACCGTCTCGACCAGTTGAACGCGGGCGGCATAAAACATCAGCACTTCCGCTTTATCGACAATGACCTCATCCCCGGTAGAGCGAATGTCCAGCACCAGGCTGCGCAGCTTTTCGGCCAGCACGGTGCCGCCCGGCTCGCGGGTAAAGACCAGATCCTGAATGCCCAGCTGTTGAAGCGTCTCCACCACGGTGTTACGCGCCGTGGTTTTTCCCGCGCCTTCCAGGCCTTCAATGACGATGTAGTTACTGGCCATTTTTTTCCTTAAGTACTTTCAGATAATCCCGCACAGACTGGTTATGGCTGGCAAGATTGGTATTAAACGTGTGGCCGCCTTTACCGTCGGCAACAAAATAGAGATACGGCGTTTTCGCCGGGTGTGCGGCAGCCTGCAGGGATGCCGCGCCCGGCGCGGCAATCGGACCCGGCGGCATTCCGCCAATCACATAGGTATTGTACGCGGTTGGCGTCTCCAGGTCTTTACGCGACAGCCTGCCCTGATAGCGTTCGCCCATTCCGTAGATGACGGTGGGGTCGGTTTGCAGACGCATCCCCAGGCGCAGACGGTTGATAAACACCGAGGCCACGCGGTCGCGCTCGCTGGCTACCGCCGTCTCTTTTTCAATAATTGACGCCATGGTGACCAGCTCATTCTGGTCTTTGTACGGCAGACCTTCCGCACGCCCTTCCCAGGTCTTATTGACGGCAGAAACCATCTTGTCGTGGGCGCGTTTCAGCAGCGCCACGTCGGTAGTATGGGCGGTATACATCCAGGTATCCGGCCAGAACCAGCCTTCGACCCACTCAGGATGCTCAAACTTCAGCGCCTCGGCAACCGTTGCATAGCTGTCATCTTTCAGCGTATGGGTCACCCAGGGCGCATCGCGCAGCTGGCGGAGATAGTCGCTCAGACGCATGCCTTCAACCAGCCGCAGCGGGAACTGGGCCTCTTTGCCGCTCTCCAGCAGCAGAAGCATCTCGCGAACGGTCATATCTGGCGTCAGGCGATAGGTTCCGGCTTTAAAATTCGCTAAATCCGGCTCGACGCGCAGTAGCCACTGGAAGACCCGCGGCCGGTTGATGACTTTCTCAGCATAAAGCTGTTCGCCCAGGGCCAGACGTCCGGTCCCGGCTTTCAGGCTGAAAATCGTCTCTTCTTTAATCAGCAGCGCGCTGTCTGCCATCTGGCGCACTTTCCATACGCCCACGCCAGCAGCGATACCGGCGAGGATTAACAATACAAAAATCAGACGTAATAGTTTTTTCATAACGCAATCAACTGCTCACAACGAGGGGCCAAAAAGTGGTACAGCTCGCGGGAAGTCCAGCGCTGCGCGCCGTACGCCCTGACGGGGATCACCGGCATCAGCGCATTACAGACAATCACCTCATCGGCCTCTGCCAGGGCCGAGACCGGCGCGTTAACTTCCCGCACGTCAAAATGCGATCCTGCCAGCAGCTGGATACAGTGCTGACGCATAATACCGTTAACGCCCGCCTGATCGAGCCGCGGGGTAAAAACGGCGTTACCCTGTCGCCAGAATATATTCGCGGCACAGCATTCCGTAAGCCACCCGTCGCTGTCAAGCACCAGGGCATCATCGGCTTCCGTCTGCTCAAGATGGGCACGGATCAGTACCTGTTCGAGCCGGTTAAGATGTTTGATCCCGGCAAGCAGCGGATTCCGCCCCAGCCTGACAGGACTGAGCGTCAGGGTAATGCCCTCTTCACGCCAGCGTGCATAGTGGGATGGCCAGGCGGAAATGCTCAGCATCCGCGTCGGCTGAACGCAGGCGCTGCCGCTGTAGCCACGTCCGCCGCTGCCGCGACTGAGCAACACCTTCAGCACGGCCTGCTGATGTTCGCAGGCGTAAGAAACCATCTCCTGCTCTAACGCAGACCATTCGGTAAAGGGGATCATCAGACGCTGGCAGGCATCGCGCAGCCGCTGCAGATGCGCCGACAGGAGGTGGATCTGCCCTTCCGTCACCCTGGCGGTAGTGAAACAGCCATCGCCAAACTGGGTGGCGCGGTCGTCAGCCGGAAGTTCGTTCTGCGGTTTGCCGTTAATAAAGAACATAGAGGCTCCTGAACACAAGCTGCATATAGCAGAAAGGCCCGGAAACCGGGCCTTTCTGGGCTGCATACCGACGGGATCAGATCTTTTTAAAGATCAGAGAACCGTTGGTGCCACCGAAGCCGAAGGAGTTACACAGGGTGTACTCCATTCCGCTGACCTGACGCGCTTCGTGCGGGACGAAGTCCAGATCGCAACCTTCATCCGGGTTATCCAGGTTGATGGTTGGCGGAACGGCCTGATCGCGCAGGGCAAGGATCGAGTAGATTGACTCTACCGCGCCCGCCGCACCCAGCAGGTGCCCGGTCATCGATTTGGTGGAGCTGACCAGCACGCGGCTGGCTTCCGCACCAAATACGGACTTCACCGCCTGGGCTTCGGCTTTGTCGCCTGCCGGGGTCGAGGTGCCGTGGGCGTTGACGTAGCCAACCTGAGATGGCGTAACGCCGGCATCACGCAGCGCATTGACCATCGCCAGTGCCGCACCCGCGCCGTTTTCCGGCGGAGAGGTCATATGGTAAGCATCGCTGCTCATACCAAAACCGACCAGTTCAGCATAGATTTTCGCGCCGCGTTTTTTCGCGTGCTCGTACTCTTCGAGTACCACCATACCCGCACCGTCGCCCAGCACGAAGCCGTCGCGATCTTTATCCCACGGACGGCTTGCCGCCTGCGGATTTTCATTATGGGTAGAGAGCGCACGCGCTGCACCAAAGCCACCCACGCCAAGCGGGGTACTGGCTTTTTCTGCGCCACCTGCCACCATCGCATCGGCGTCGCCATAGGCGATCATCCGCGCGGCCTGGCCGATGTTATGCACACCGGAGGTACAGGCTGTCGCGATAGAGATGCTCGGACCACGCAGGCCGAACATAATTGTCAGATGGCCAGCGACCATATTAACAATCGTCGAGGGTACGAAGAACGGACTGATTTTACGCGGACCGCCCTGCACCAGCGAAGCATGGTTTTCTTCAATTAAGCCAAGACCGCCAATGCCGGAGCCGATAGCGGCACCGATACGCGTGGCGTTCTCTTCTGTGATCTCAAGACCAGAATCATGCATGGCCTGGACACCGGCGACAATTCCATATTGAATGAAGGCATCCATCTTGCGCTGTTCTTTGCGCGAGATAATGTCATCACAGTTAAAATCCTTTACTAAGCCAGCAAATTTCGTTGCATAGGCGGTAGTATCGAAATGGTCGATCAGGCTGATGCCACTCTGACCGGCAAGGAGAGCTTTCCAGGTAGACTCTACGGTATTGCCGACAGGAGACAACATGCCCAGTCCGGTCACAACTACACGACGCTTAGACACGTTTGTCCTCCAGGGAGGGAAAAAAGAGACTTATGGGAGAATCAGATAAAACTCAGGCGGTCGAATGACCGCCTGGAGATGTTCACTTACGCCTGGTGACCGTTGATGTAATCAATGGCAGCCTGAACGGTGGTGATTTTCTCAGCTTCTTCGTCCGGAATCTCAGTATCAAACTCTTCTTCCAGAGCCATTACCAGCTCAACAGTGTCAAGAGAATCAGCGCCCAGGTCCTCAACGAAGGAAGCGGTGTTTACAACTTCTTCCTGCTTAACGCCCAGCTGCTCGCCGATAATTTTCTTAACGCGTTCTTCGATAGTGCTCATACTCTTAAATTTCCTATCAAAACTCGCTTTCGCGATGGTTTTCGTAGTGTATAAAATGTTGAAAAATTTGCAACTAAATCCCGGCAGGTCTTACCACGATTTTACGCTATTTTGCGGCTATTCGCCCAAATAACGCAAATGTTTTATCGCGGATTAGACCATATACATCCCGCCATTGACGTGCAACGTCTCACCAGAGATGTAAGCTGCTTCGTCAGAGGCTAAAAATGCAACCGCGCTGGCGATTTCCTGAGCGCCGCCGAGGCGACCCGCAGGAACCTGCGCCAGAATACCCGCACGCTGCTCGTCAGAGAGCGCACGCGTCATGTCCGTTTCAATAAAGCCCGGAGCAACAACGTTCACCGTAATACCGCGAGACGCGACTTCACGCGCCAGCGATTTACTGAAACCGATAAGACCCGCCTTCGCCGCAGCGTAGTTGGCCTGACCGGCATTTCCCATGGTACCAACCACAGAACCGATAGTGATAATACGGCCATGACGCTTTTTCATCATAGCCCGCATTACCGCTTTTGACAGACGGAAAACCGATGACAGGTTGGTTTCCAGAATATCGTTCCACTCATCGTCTTTCATACGCATCAGCAGATTGTCGCGTGTGATCCCGGCGTTGTTCACCAGAATATCCACTTCGCCAAATTCCGCACGGATGGTTTCAAGCACAGAGTCGATAGACGCCGGATCGGTCACGTTTAACGCCAGACCTTTACCGTTCGCCCCTAAATACTCGCTAATCGCCTGCGCGCCGCTTTCGCTGGTGGCAGTACCGATAACTTTTGCGCCACGCGCAACGAGGGTTTCAGCGATAGCACGGCCAATACCGCGGCTTGCACCGGTAACCAGCGCGATTTTTCCTTCAAAACTCATGGTGTTCCTCTTTTATTGCGCAAGTGCCGCTGACAGCGCTGCTGGCTCATTAATGGCCGCTGCGGTCAGGGTATCTACAATACGTTTGGTCAGGCCGGTCAGTACTTTACCCGGTCCCACTTCATACAGGTGTTCGACACCCTGGGAGGCCATAAATTCAACGCTCTTCGTCCACTGCACCGGGCTATAGAGCTGGCGCACCAGCGCATCGCGGATAGCCTCAGGCGTGGTTTCACACTTCACGTCAACGTTGTTCACCACCGGAATGGTCGGAGCGCTGAAGGTGATTTTGTTCAGTTCAACGGCCAGTTTCTCAGCGGCAGGCTTCATCAGCGCACAGTGAGACGGCACGCTGACCGGCAGCGGCAGCGCACGTTTAGCGCCTGCAGCTTTACAGGCAGCGCCTGCACGCTCAACGGCTTCTTTATTGCCGGCGATAACCACCTGGCCCGGCGAGTTAAAGTTCACCGGAGAGACAACCTGCCCTTCGGCAGACTCTTCGCAGGCTTTCGCGATAGCAGCATCATCAAGACCGATAATCGCTGACATCGCGCCGGTGCCTTCCGGCACGGCTTCCTGCATAAATTTACCGCGCAGTTCGACCAGGCGAACGGCGTCGGCGAACGGGATCACCCCGGCGCAAACCAGCGCAGAGTATTCACCCAGGCTATGACCTGCCAGCAGAGCAGGCGCTTTACCGCCCTGCTGTTCCCAGACACGGTACAGCGCCACGGAAGCGGTCAGCAGCGCAGGCTGAGTCTGCCAGGTTTTGTTCAGTTCTTCCGCCGGACCCTGCTGGGTCAGCGCCCAGAGATCGTAACCCAGCGCGGCCGAAGCCTCAGCAAAAGTTTCTGTCACAATCGGGTATTCTGCCGCGATGTCCGACAGCATCCCAACGGTCTGGGAACCCTGTCCCGGAAACACAAATGCAAATTGCGTCATCTTTTAAATCCTTAGTTAGAAACGAACCAGCGCAGAACCCCAGGTGAACCCGCCACCAAAGGCCTCAAGCAGTACCAGCTGACCTGGTTTAATTCGTCCATCACGCACCGCTTCGTCCAGCGCACTAGGCACCGACGCGGCAGACGTATTACCGTGGCGATCGAGGGTGACAACGACGTTGTCCATCGACATCCCGAGCTTTCTGGCGGTCGCGCTGATAATGCGCAGGTTCGCCTGATGCGGCACCAGCCAGTCCAGCTCGCTGCGATCGAGATTATTCGCCGCCAGCGTCTCATCAACAATATGCGCCAGCTCGGTGACAGCCACTTTAAAGACTTCGTTACCGGCCATCGTCAGGAAGGTCGGGTTTTCCGGGTTAACGCGGTCGATATTCGGCAGCGTCAACAGCTCACCGTAGCTGCCGTCGGCATGCAGGTGAGTCGAAATAATGCCTGGCTCCTCGGAAGCGCCCAGCAGCACAGCGCCTGCGCCATCACCGAAAATAATGATAGTGCCGCGATCTTCCGGATTACAAGTCCGCGCCAGCACGTCGGCGCCGATGACCAGCGCATGTTTAACCGCGCCGGATTTCACGTACATATCGGCCACGCTTAACGCGTAGGTAAAACCGGCACAGGCCGCCGCCACGTCAAACGCCGGGCAGCCTTTGATTTCCAGCATCGCCTGAACCTGACAGGCCGCGCTCGGGAAAGCATGGGTCGCAGAAGTGGTCGCCACGATGATCAGACCCACCTGGTCTTTATCAACGCCCGCCATTTCCAGCGCACGTTTAGCCGCTTCAAAGCCCATCGTCGCAACGGTTTCATCCGCTGCTGCAATACGGCGTTCACGGATGCCCGTACGGGTGACAATCCACTCGTCGGTCGTTTCGACCATTTTTTCCAGATCGGCGTTAGTTCGCACTTGCTCGGGCAGATAGCTGCCGGTACCAATAATCTTCGTGTACATGTACGCTCAGTCACTCTTGGGTAACATACCCGCCGTTTCACTTTGCCCGAAACCGGCTGGATATAACAATTCCAGGCGAGCGGCAATCCGCTGGGGAACCTGCCGCTGCACCGCCTGCACTGCCTGTTCAATCGCGACGGCAAACGCTCGCTGATTGGCCGCACCGTGGCTCTTCACCACCGTGCCGCGCAATCCTAACAGACAGGCGCCATTATACTGGTCGGGGTTGAGGTGACCGAATCGCCTTGCCAGGCTTTTTTGTAACCAACGTTTTAATAACCACAGCCACCACGACCTTTTTTTCCCCTCACCCTGAGATTTCAGCAGTGAAAGAAAGAGTCTGACAACCCCTTCCATGGTTTTTAATGTGACGTTTCCCGTAAATCCGTCACAAACCAGCACATCGGTTTTCCCGGTCAGCAGTTCATTCGCTTCCAGATAACCGATGTAGTTAATCGAAGAAACCGTTTTCAGTCGCGCAGAAGCGTCACGAATCGCGTCATGACCTTTATTCTCTTCTTCGCCAATATTGAGCAGGGCGACGCGCGGGTGGTTCATCCCCACGACCTCTTCCGCCAGCACCGACCCCATCACCGCAAACTGCACCAGCATACTGCTGTCGCAGTCGAGGTTTGCGCCGAGGTCGAGCACGACCGTTTTCCCTTTCTGCTGGTGCGGTAAAATCGTCACCAGCGCCGGGCGCTCAATCCCTTCAATAGGCCTGAGGAGCAGCTTAGCCAGCCCCATCAGCGCCCCGGTATTCCCCGCACTCACGCAGGCCTCAGCCCGCCCTTCTTTTACCATTTCCAGCGCCACACGCATCGAGGTCCCGCGGCTTGCGCGTATTGCCTGCGACGGACGCGCATCACCAGCAATCACCGATTGCGCAGGGATAATCTGCAGACGTGAACGTTGTTCGAAATCTGCTCTGGCAAGTAATGGCGTGATTGTGTCGGGATCGCCGACTAAAAGAAGTGTGAGTTGCGGATTAGAATCCAGTGCCTGCAGTGCTGCAGGCACCGTCACGGAAGGTCCAGAATCCCCTCCCATGACATCTAACGCCAGGGTTAGACGTGTCAAAGTATCATCGCTGCCTGGTCAGGTCATTCCCCGCGTGAGCGGGGAAATCCTCACTAAGCTTCACCACGCATACGCGTGATTACTTAGTGATGACCTTGCGACCGCGGTAGAAACCGTCGGCAGTCATGTGGTGACGCAGGTGGGTTTCACCAGAAGTTTTGTCTACAGACAGGCTGGTGACTGCGGTCAGAGCGTCATGAGAACGACGCATGCCACGTTTGGAACGGGTTGGTTTATTTTGTTGTACGGCCATGGACCTTACTCCTCAATTACGGTTCATCCCCGTTTATACCGGGGAAATACCTATTACTTACGCTTTAAGCTGGCTAATACGGCAAATGGGTTTGGTTTTTGCGCTTCATCAGGCAATTCGCCAAAGACCATGTCCGCCTCGGACACTTCACAGTGTTCAGAATCATGCACCGGAACTACCGGCAGGGAGAGGATGATTTCATCTTCTACCAGCGCCAGCAGATCGATTTCACCGAATTCGTTAACCTCAATCGGTTCGTACGCTTCCGGTAGTGCTTCAGCCTGCTCGCGTGAACGAATCGGACTGAAACAATAGGTTGTGTGGACATGATAAGGGAACGGTTTCCCGCAACGCTGACATGCCAGTGTTACCGATACCTTCGCATCACCGGTAATGACCGCGAGGCGTTGGTTATCGATAGCGAATGACATCTCGCATTCCACATCACTGTCCACACTGACGACTGAAGCCGTGACACGCTCAGCCTGATCGCCAGAGTAGACACCCTGGTAATCGAGGCGTTTTTGAGCCGTGCGAACCGGATCAAGAGTCAGGGGTAATTTTACCTTTTGCATAGGGCGCGCATATTAACTTCGTAACGTCATAGAGTCAAAGAAAAAGGCAGCCTGAGGTTGCCTTTCGCCAGTTATTCGCACACATTGCGGCCAGTAGTTTAAAATGACGCAATCCAATACGCTATATGTGAGCGAAAAAAATATGACGAATCTGGTTCTTGCTTCCACTTCTCCGTTTCGCCGTCAGCTGCTGGAAAAACTGGGGCTGCCTTTTGAGTGCGTGGCCCCGGAGGTTGATGAAACCCCGCACGACGGCGAATCCCCCCGCCACCTGGTACTGCGCCTGGCGCAGGCCAAAGCCCAGGCGATGGCTGAACGCTACCCGCAGCACTTAATCATTGGCAGCGATCAGGTGTGTCTGCTCGGCGGTGAAATCACCGGCAAGCCAAAAACGGAGGAAAATGCGCGCCGACAGCTCAGCCTCGCCAGCGGCAATATCGTGACCTTCTATACGGGCCTGGCGCTGTATAACTCCGCCACCGGGGCGTTACAAACCGAATGTGAACCCTTCGACGTCCATTTCCGCCACCTAAGCGAGCAGGAAATCGATGACTACGTGCGTAAAGAACGTCCCCTCCACTGTGCGGGCAGTTTTAAGTGCGAAGGCCTGGGGATCGCCCTGTTTGAACGGCTGGAAGGACGCGATCCCAATACGCTGATTGGCCTGCCGCTGATCGCGCTGTGCCAGATGCTGCGGCGGGAAGAGCGTAACCCCTTGTTAAGCTAATGCTTTACCGATCACAGTTTCTTTTTTAAGCAGCACGTAGAGTCCTCCTTGATATTAAAACGTCGTTTTAATTTAAGGAGAGATGATGAAAGCTTCCCATCACTGGGCGCTGGCCCTCGGCCTGCTGGGTGCCAGCGTCGCCTGCGCTCAGGATAGCTGGCAAACGCAGGGCGTGGTTGAAGGTAATCTCCCTGCCAGCTGGCAGGCACTCAAGACGCAGATGCGCTACCCGGACTCCTGGCTCTCGGGCCAGTACAGCGATTTTTCCGCCTGGCAGAGCCACAGCCGCCAGATCCTGCGCCAGGCGCTGCTAACGCCAGAATCTACCCGCCCCTTCTCGCCGCAAACCCTCTCTGAGGAGGATCGCGGCAGCTATACCGCCCAAAAGCTGGCCCTCAATATTACCGATGACAATCGCATTGCGGCCCTGATGCTGACGCCAAAATCACCCGGCCCGCATCCGGCTATCGTGCTGCTCCACGATCACGGTTCAAAATTCGATATTGGCAAAGAGAAGATGATCCGTCCCTGGCAGGATCCTGCGAAGCTCGCCAGCGCGCAGGCCTGGGCAGATAAGTTTTTCAGCGGTCGCTTTGTCGGGGATGAACTGGCAAAACGTGGCTATGTGGTGATCGCTATCGACAGCACCGGCTGGGGCGATCGTGGCCCGATGGTTTATGAACAGCAGCAGGCGCTGGCCAGTAACTATTTTAACCTCGGTCGCTCTCTGGCGGGCGAAGTGGCCTACGAAGATATGCGCACCGTCGATTTCCTTGCCGGTCTCCCGGGCATCGATAAAACGCGTATTGGCGTGCTGGGCTTTTCAATGGGCGGCTATCGCGCCTGGCAGCTGGCAGCCCTCTCAGAGAAGGTTGCCGCGACGGCGGTAATCTCCTGGTTCGGCACCTGGAACGGACTGATGCAGCCGGGCAACAATGTCCTGCGCGGGCAGTCGGCGTTTTATATGCTGCATCCTGGCGTGTCGGCAAGACTGGATATTCCGGATATCGCCAGTATCGCCGCGCCGAAGCCAATGCTTATCTACAGCGGCGGCCAGGATAAACTGTTCCCGCCCCAGGCGGTCGAGGAAGCCTTTAACAAGGTGCATAAGGTGTGGGCGTCACAGCAGGCGCAGGATAAGCTGATCACCCGTAGCTGGCCGGATCTGGGCCACGTGTTTTATCAGCAGCAGCAGGACGAGGTCTTCCCCTGGCTGGATAAGTGGCTTAAACCCTGAGTTGAAGGTGGAAACGTGCGGGCAGAACGCCCGCACGCTGGATTACTTCGCGTTGCGCAGGATCTGCAGGCAGCGTTTCAGTTGGTTATCCATCGGCGCTTCCATACGTAGCGTTTCACCAGTACCAGGATGGGTAAAGGTTAACGCGGCCGCGTGCAGGAACAGACGGCTCAGGCCGGTGTTGGCCAGTTGGGCGTCGAACTCGCGGTCGCCGTAGCGGTCGTCAAAGGCGATAGGATGCCCGGCATGGAGCGCATGAACGCGGATCTGATGCGTACGTCCGGTCACCGGACTGCAGCGCACCAGCGTTGCGCTCTCATAGCGTTCTTCTACTTTAAAGCGCGTTTCTGACGGTTTACCTTCGCTGTTCACCCGAACAATACGCTCTCCGCTCTGGAGAATATTTTTCAGCAGCGGGGCCTGGACCACTTTCACATGCGACTGCCACTGTCCGCGTACCAGGGCAAAATAATCTTTCTGCATCCCCTTTTCACGCAGCTGCTCATGCAGCGAACGCAGGGCCGAACGTTTTTTGGCAATCAGCAGCACGCCGGAGGTATCGCGGTCCAGACGGTGAACCAGTTCCAGGAAGCGCGCTTCCGGACGCAGGGCGCGCAGGCCTTCGATCACGCCGAAGCTCAGCCCGCTGCCGCCGTGTACCGCCGTACCGGAAGGTTTATTCAGCACCAGCAGATGGTCGTCTTCATAGAGGATCACGCCTTCCAGCGCGGCCACCTTTTTCAGATGGGGCGATACCGCCTCGTCATCCCGCTCCGCAACGCGTACAGGCGGAATACGGACTTCATCACCATCTTCCAGCTTATACTCTGGCTTGATGCGTTTTTTATTCACCCGCACTTCGCCTTTGCGAAGGATGCGGTAAATCATACTCTTCGGCACGCCCTTAAGCTGGGTGCGCAAAAAGTTATCAATACGCTGCCCCGCTTCATCAGCGGTAATAGCAACGATTTTTACGGAAGGATTCTCAGTTTTCATGGGGGGCGATTCTAATTAGCTGTGCCAGATAGCGCCACTCCTTTTTCTGTGCTTATATTTATCTTTACCCTGCTCTTACAGCCTCGCTTTATCGTTAGTTGATGGTTATTAAAACAATCAGCCGGGGATAAGTGAAAAAACTGTGAGTAACCGGGTGATAAATGGTAAAAGTCATCTTGCTATAACAAGGCCAGCAATGGAATAATGATGCGGTTTTCCGTGCTGATTCTTGTTAAAACAAGCATGTTACGGAATGACCAGTTTTATCTGTCCGATCATCTACGCAGCAATGGCATAAGACGTATTGATCTTTCAGATTGTTAGCGGGCTGCGGGTTGCAGTGCTTACCGGTAAATGGAATCTTCTCTGGAGAGTGTTCCCAGGCTGTTCCCCCTGAATAATTGCGCTGTGTTTCCGTATGAAATGCAGGCAACCGACACTTTGCGCCTCTTAAGCGTACGACAACCGTGAGGTTGGCGACGTGCACAGTCACGAGGCCATCGGTTCACACCCGGAAAGACATCACCATGCCCGTAGCTCTATCGTCAATGATAGAATAATGAGTAAGTTACGATGAAAAGAATGTTGATCAACGCAACTCAGCAAGAAGAGTTGCGTGTCGCCCTCGTTGATGGGCAGCGGCTGTACGACCTGGATATCGAAAGCCCGGGACACGAACAGAAAAAAGCGAACATCTACAAAGGCAAAATTACCCGTATTGAACCAAGCCTTGAAGCTGCGTTTGTCGACTACGGCGCAGAACGTCATGGTTTCCTGCCTCTGAAAGAAATTGCCCGCGAATACTTCCCAGCTAACTACAATTCTCACGGCCGTCCGAACATCAAAGACGTGCTGCGCGAAGGCCAGGAAGTCATTGTCCAGATCGATAAAGAAGAACGTGGCAACAAGGGCGCCGCCCTGACCACCTTTATCAGCCTGGCCGGCAGCTACCTGGTGCTGATGCCGAATAACCCACGCGCTGGCGGTATCTCCCGTCGCATCGAGGGTGACGACCGCACCGAGCTGAAAGAAGCGCTGTCCAGCCTTGAACTGCCGGACGGTATGGGTCTTATCGTACGCACCGCAGGCGTAGGCAAGTCTGCCGAAGCGCTGCAGTGGGACCTGAGCTTCCGCATGAAACACTGGGAAGCCATCAAGAAAGCCGCCGACAGCCGCCCTGCTCCGTTCCTGATCCATCAGGAAAGCAACGTTATCGTGCGCGCCTTCCGCGACTATCTGCGCCAGGACATCGGCGAAATCCTGATCGACAACCCGAAAGTGCTGGAGCTGGCTCGCCAGCATATCGCCGCCCTGGGCCGTCCGGATTTCAGCAGCAAAATTAAGCTCTATAGCGGCGAAATTCCGCTGTTCAGCCACTATCAGATCGAATCGCAGATCGAATCGGCCTTCCAGCGCGAAGTCCGTCTGCCGTCCGGTGGTTCTATCGTTATCGATTCCACCGAAGCCCTGACCGCCATCGACATCAACTCCGCACGTGCTACCCGCGGCGGTGATATCGAAGAAACCGCGTTCAACACCAACCTGGAAGCCGCCGATGAGATCGCTCGTCAGCTGCGTTTGCGCGACCTCGGCGGTCTGATCGTTATCGACTTTATCGATATGACGCCGGTCCGTCACCAGCGCGCGGTGGAAAATCGCCTGCGTGAAGCGGTGCGTCAGGATCGTGCGCGTATCCAGATCAGCCATATTTCACGTTTTGGCCTGCTGGAGATGTCCCGCCAGCGTCTGAGCCCGTCCCTCGGCGAGTCCAGCCATCATGTCTGCCCGCGCTGTAGCGGCACCGGCACCGTTCGTGATAACGAATCCCTGTCGCTGTCTATCCTTCGTCTGATCGAAGAAGAAGCGCTGAAAGAAAATACGCTGGAAGTTCACGCCATCGTCCCGGTACCGGTAGCCTCCTACCTGCTGAACGAAAAACGTGCGGCCGTCAGCGCTATCGAAGCCCGTCAGGGCGGCGTGCGCTGCGTGATCGTGCCGAACGACCAGATGCAAACGCCGCACTACTCCGTGCTGCGCGTGCGTAAAGGTGAAGAGATTTCCGCCCTCAGCTACCTGCTGCCGAAGGTGCATGAAGAAGCGATGGCGATGCCGTCGGATGAAGAGCGCACCGAACGTAAGCTTCCGGAGCAGCCAGCCCTGGCCGCTTTCGTCATGCCTGACGTACCGCCAGCACCGCCGGCTGAAAATGCACCGCGTAACGCGCCTGCCGCTACAGCCACAGCGCCAGCTGCTGCCCCGGCCGCACCTGGCCTGCTTAGCCGCTTCTTTGGTGGTCTGAAACAGCTATTTGCCGGTACGCCGGAAAGCAAACCGGCTGAAGAAGTCGTCACCGAGAAGAAAGAACAGAAGCAGGAACGTTCTCAGGAACGCCGTAAGCCGCGCCAGAACAACCGTCGTGACCGCAACGACCGTAACGATCGCCGTGATAATCGCGCCGAAGGCGGTGAAGCCCGCGAAGGCCGTGAGAATCGCGAAGGTCGTGAAAACCGTGAAGGCCGCGAGGGTCGTGATGACAACCGCCGTAATCGCCGCCAGGCCCCGCAGCAGAACGCCGAAACGCGTGACGCTCGCCAGCAGCCGCAGGCCGACGATAGCGAGAAGGCCAAAGGACGTGAAGAGCAGCAGCCGCGCCGCGAACGCAATCGTCGCCGTAACAGCGATGAGAAGCGTCAGGAGTCGCAGGACGTTAAAGCCATTGACGAACAGCAGCCGGTCGCGGTTCAGGAAGACGATCAGGAAACCCGCGGTCAGGTGATGACGCGTCGTAAACCGCGTCAGCTGAGCAAGAAAGTGCGCTTCACGTCTGAGGCCGATGCCGCAGCCGAAAGCGCTGCCGTCGCTCAGGTACAGGACAAGGTTGAGACCGGCACGCCGGAAGTTGCAAAACGCGATCTTCCTGCCGTCGTCGAGACGCCGGTTGAGCAGGATGAAAACACAGAATCACGTGATACCTCAGGTATGCCGCGTCGTTCACGCCGTTCACCTCGCCATCTGCGCGTCAGCGGCCAGCGTCGTCGTCGCTATCGTGACGAGCGTTACCCGCTGCAGTCCCCGATGCCGCTGTCCATCGCCTGTGCCTCACCTGAAATGGCCTCCGGCAAAGTGTGGATCAACTACTCTCTGCCGCGTCAGCAAGAGCAGGAGCAGATTGTTGAAGAGCAGGTTGAGCAAGAGATCGCACAGCCGGTTGCAGAAACCGTTAACGACGCCGTTGTCGCTGAACAGGTTGAGCAGGCCGTCATTGCTGAGCCAGAAGCTCCGGTTAGCGAACCGCAGGCTCCGGTCGTTGAGACTGCCCATCCTGAAGTGATTGCTGCCCCGGTTGACGAGCAGCCTGAGCTGATTGAACCGCAGGATCGCGTTGTTGCTGAAGAGACCGCTGACGCTGCTGAACCGGCTGCCGAAGCACCGGTAGCAGAAGAGCCAGTTGTTGCCGCTGAGCCAGCGCCGGTGGTACAGCCGCAGCCTGAGCCTGTTGCAGCGGCACCTGTTGCAGCGGCACCTGTTGTTGCTGCACCTGTTGTTGCTGCGCCGACCCGTTACGCCACCGCGCCGATGACCCGTGCTCCGGCACCGGCCTACGTCGCGGAAGCACCGCGTCACAGCGACTGGGTTCGCCCGGCGTTCGACTTCGAGGGTAAAGGTGCTGCGGGTGGCCATAGCGCAACCCACACTGCCACCGCAGAAGCGACGCGTCCGCAGTCTGTTGACTAAGCGAACGCGCTCTGAAAAACCGGCCTGATGGCCGGTTTTTTTATGCCTGCGATTTACGCATCCCGGAAACCTGCGGCATAACCTCGCGCATCAGCTCGAGAAACTTACGCAGACGCGCCGGATAGTATCGCGCCCACGGATAGACCAGATGCACCGGGAGCGGTGCCGCCTGCCACTCGGGAAGCAGCTCAACCAGGCGTCCCTCACGAATATCCTCTTCCACGGTCCAGCTGGAGACAATCGCCACGCCCAGACCGGCCAGCGCGCTGTTACGCGCCACGTAAATGCTGTCCGTGCTGAGCCGCGGCGAAATCGCGATGGTTGCCGTCTGCTGCCCGTCCCGATGCGTCAGCACAACCTGGTGCCGGTAAAAGGAGCTGACGGCAATCCACGGCAGTGCGGAGAGCGATTGCGGGTCGTGAGGGTTATCAAGAGAGGCCGCAAGTGACGGGACGGCGACCAGGCTGCGGGGCACCTCCGCCAGCTGTACCGTTACCGTGGCCGGGTCAATCTCCGCCCCAACCCGGATCGCACAGTCGATATTGTCGCTGAGAAAATCGACGGCTTTATCATTCAGCATCCACTCCACGTCCAGTTTCGGATGGCGGGTGAGAAAGGCAACCAGCGGCGTTAACAGCTGCTGCTGACCAAACGCGTGAGGTGCCCGCACCCGCAATACCCCGACCGGATCGTCCCCGGACTGCTGGAGCTCATCTTCCAGCGCCAGCCAGCCGTCGATGAGCTGCTTCGCATGCTGATAGCAGCGCTCGCCGTCATCGGTCAGCTTCATGGCGTGCGTGGTACGCAGGATCAGCTTCGCGCCCAGGAGCAGCTCAAGCGACTGCAGACGGCGGCTGATCGTCGCCTGGGTTGTCGCCATCTGCCCTGCCGCCGCCGACAGGGAACCCGCCTCCACGATACGGACAAACGTCCGCATCAGCTCAATACGGTCTATACGCTCAGCTCTTTTCATTATCGCCATAGTTATACGCTACATGTATAACCGTTTTACCACCGCAGCGGCTACCGCGCCAGCGTCCGGCGGGTAAAAATAGCCTCACTTTGATGTTGAGGAAACAACCATGACGACCCATACAGCTCCATCTGCCGCCGCCCGCTGGATAATTTTTATCCTTGCCCTCGGCGCCGGCACCAGCGTTGCCGCAATTTACTACGCCCAACCCCTGCTCCCGCTGATCGGCAACGATCTGCATCTTAGCGTTGAAGGAATGGGGCTGGTGCCGACGCTGACCCAGGCGGGCTATGCCCTGGGCATTCTCTTTCTGCTGCCGCTGGGCGACCGCTATGACCGCCGGACGCTGATCCTGGTCAAGAGCGCCGTACTGGCCTTACTGCTGTTCGCCTGCAGCCTCTCCGGGCAGCTCAACTCCCTTCTGGTGATGAGCCTGCTGCTGGGGATGGCAGCCACCATGGCACAGGATATTGTCCCGGCGGCGGCGATCCTCGCCCCTGCCGGTCAACAGGGTAAAATGGTCGGAACGGTGATGACCGGTCTGCTGCTGGGGATCCTGCTGTCGCGTACCGTCAGTGGTCTGGTCGGTGCCGCGTTCGGCTGGCGAATCATGTATCAGGCTGCGGCGGCCTGTATCGCGCTGATCGGTATCCTGATGTGGCGCGTCCTGCCACACTTTACCGTCCAGTCAGATTTGAGTTACCCGGCACTGATGCGTTCGATGGCTCAGCTCTGGCAGCGCTACCCGGCTCTGCGCCGTGCCGCGCTGGCTCAGGGGTTCCTTTCCATTGCCTTTAGCGCCTTCTGGTCAACTCTGGCCGTGATGCTGCTGGAACGCTATCAGATGGGCAGCGCTATTGCCGGGGGGTTCGGTATTGCCGGGGCCGCAGGTGCGCTCGCCGCGCCTCTGGCAGGTGGCCTGGCGGACAAAATCGGTGCCGAACGGGTGACCCAACTGGGTGCAGCCCTGGTTACCGCCTCTTTTGCGCTAATGTTCTTCCTCCCCGCACTGCCGCCGCATGCTCAGCTGGTGCTGATTGCGCTGTCGGCGGTAGGATTTGACCTTGGCCTGCAGTCCAGCCTGGTGGCGCACCAGAACCTGGTGTACGGTCTTGAACCCCAGGCGCGTGGCCGCCTTAACGCTCTGCTGTTTACCGGCGTGTTTATCGGGATGGCGTTGGGTTCAGCGGTGGGCAGCAAGCTTTATACCCTGGCAGGCTGGCCGGGCGTGGTGATACTGGCAACGGTGACGGGAGGGATTGCCCTGGCTATCCGCATCGCAGAAAGTGCACGCCTTGCCAGAGTACAAATTTCACACGCGGAATAAAAAAAAGCCCGCTCCGGGGTGGTGGAGCGGGCAGACAAAACATACCCAGTTTCGAAGCATGTTTTAAAGCGAAGATTCAATCGTGTTATCTATTCAGCTGGAACAGGGACATTCCCTGCAGGTCGCTAAACGCTTTATAGGAGGCCTGAAGCGCCGCCTGATTCATGATGTAAGACGAAATGGCCGCGGTGGTATCCACATCAACCAGATTACTCATCTGCTCTTTCTGACCCAGTTCACGGTCTTCACCCAGTTCGTTCAGTGCTGTCAGTTCCTGCATCTGGACACCGACTTCAGCGCGTACAGTAACAACGTTATCCAGTGAGTTTTTCAGCCCACGTTGACTTTTTTCGATACGCGCCGTTTGTGCAGCCTGTGCGGTGGCATCACCGTCAGTCGGCGTTTTCAGGGCAGCAATAGCCGTGTCAAGCATGACAAAAAGACTGGTTTCCGTATCCGCAGGGTTGGCTTCCTGAGTCGCATTACTGGTGATGCTGTCAAAAATTTGCTTGCCCGTATGACCAATGACCATCGAACGAGCCGCATCAACCTGCTGGGTTACCGCATTCGTTCCGCCCTGATAGACACCGGTCGCCGGATCGAATGAGGGGTCTTCCGTTTTAAAGCCACCAAAAATATAGCGACCGTTGCCATCAGACGTATTGGCCAGGTTCATCAGCTGATCGCGAATCCCCTGCAATTGCGTGGCCAGAGAAGCACGGTCAGAATCTGCCAGTACGCCGGTGTTAGCCTGAATCAGCGTTGATTGAGCAGATGAAATAACAGTAGCAACATTACCCAGAACGCTATCTTCAAGCGCCACGCGCTGATAAGCAAAGCCACGCGCCGTCGCATACTGGCTGTTCTGCGCCTGCGCCTGGGAGAGCACAACCGCCTGCGCCGCCGCAACCGGGTCGTCAGAGGCGTTGACGACGCGTTTACCGGTCGACATCTGCTCACCGCTCTTCAGCCATTCGGCCTGGCTGCTGGTGACGCTACGCATATTCTGGTCATACATCATTTGAGTACTAATACGCATCTTTCATTACTCCTTAGCGAATGCCCAGTATCGCGTCAAAAAGCGCGTTGGCGGTTTGCAGAACCTGGGCATTAGCCAGATAGTACTGCTGATAACGCTGCAGATTGCCGTACTCTTCGTCAAGGTTGACGCCAGAGATGGACTGCTGCTGGTTGCTCAGTTGTGTCACAACGTTGGCCTGCGTGGTGCTGGTGGTTTTCAGGCTCTTGGTGGTGTTACCCACTTCGCTGACCAGGGTCGCATAGGCATCGTTAAAGCTTTTTTTGCCGCCAACGAGGGTGCCGTCTTTCTGCAGATCCAGCAGTTTCTGGCCGTTACGGTTATCGCTCGCGCCGTTATCCGCATCGTCCACCCCAAGGGCAATTTTCGATTCGTCTTTAATCAGCAGTTCCATATTGATAATGGTGTCGCTGACCGGACGAACGGTAAAGCTGTCATTTTCGGCGGCCGTTCCGGCGATGGAGACTTCCATTCCGCCGAAGGTCAGCGTCCCGGCACCGGCATCGAAGTTTGCGGCAACGGGCGCGTTATCGGATAGACGCGTCACCTGCCAGGTCCCGCCGGTAAACGCAACTTTATAGTCGGATGCCGTCACGTCTTTTGCCGTCTGAATAGTCGGCGTCAACACCGCATTACCGGCGTTTTTGGTGTTATTCAGAGAATACGGCTGACCCAGTTTAAAGAAGTCGGTGCCGTCAGCGCCGTCGGCATCGATACCCTGCTTATGCTGGGCGTTAAACGCGCTGCCGAAGGCCATAGCCAGCTGGTTGACGCTGTTACGCGCGCCGTCCAGATCTTTGCTGCGGAAGCTCAGCAGGCCGCCAAGGCTACCGTTGGTAATCAGCTTCTCAGGAATTTCAATGTTACCGGCCAGGGCATCAACATAGGCAACGGTAGTACGGGTTGGGTCCGCGCTGGACGGTACTGCCGCCAGCTGACGTGCGGTGCTGCCCTGAACCAGGGTGTAGCCGTTCGCCATGGTGATGTTGTAGTTCTTGCCGTCCTGGACGGAGACATCAACACCGACAATTTTATTCAGGTTGCTGACCAGCTGATCGCGCTGATCCAGCAGGTCGTTCGGCGATGCACCGCCGCCCACCGCGGTCAGGCGAGAAATCTGCTCGTTAAGCGAGGCGATTTGCTTGCTGTAGGTATTGATCTGCTCAACGCTGGAGGTCACCGCGAGATTGACCTGTTTATCCTGATCGCGCAGGTACTGGTCGGTGACTTTAAACTGGTTAACCAGTCCTTCAGCCTGACCCAGCAGAGACTGGCGCGACGCCGGGTCTTCTGCGTTACCGGCCAGGGTTTGCAGCGTCGAGAAGAAGCTCTGCAGCGTGCTGGAGAGCGTGTTGGTTGAGCCAGAGAGAATATTGTCGATTTTCGACATCTGCTCATACTGCGTGGTCAGACCGGCACTCTGGGTCTGCGCACCGCGCAGCTGATTGGTGATAAACGAATCATATTCACGCTGCACGCCGGCCACGTAAACACCGTTACCGATCCAGCCGCCCGAGGTCAGCGTGTTGTTCGACTGACCCAACAGCGTCGTCTGGCGGGTATAGCCAGCAACGTTATAGCTGGCAATGTTGTTACTGGCGGTATTCAGAGCAGCCTGGGCTCCGCTTAGCCCGCTCATGGCGCTGTTAATCAAACTCGACATGGAGATTCCTTATACTCGTTCAGACTGAAGTCTTGATTATCTTTATCGGCACCAGTGCCATGAACTTGAGACGTTTCAGAACAGATTTTCGATATCGTTGCTGTAAGCTTTGCTGACTTTTTCACCCATCGATTTCATCTGCTGGATCATACTGGTCAGCTTACGGGCATAGTTCGGGTCAGTGGCATAGCCTGCGCTCTGCAGCGCCTGTGCGCCCTGCTCTGCGGTCGATGCCGTAGTCACCGCGGCGTAGCGCGGGTTACGGGTCAGCAGACCAACATAGTCGGACAGCGCTTCAAGATAAGAGCTATAGACGCGGAATTTGGCTTTCACCTTCTTCGCTTCGCCGTTTTCAAATTCGGTGGTGGTAATTTCCGTGACCGGACCTTTCCAGTTGCCAGACGCTTTCACACCAAACAGGTTAAAGCTCGGATCGCCGTTTTCACGGCGAATCTGCCGCTGACCCCAGCCCGATTCCAGCGCCGCCTGGGCCAGAATCAGATGATGCGGGATCCCGCTCTGCTGGCTCGCCAGACGCGCAGGCAGCGAGAGCTGGGCCAGGAAGTCTTTACTGTCACCGGAGAGATCGGCATCAGAACCATCCGGCGCTTTCGGCATGGCTTTACGTACCATCTGCGTCAGCGCCTGATTCTGATAGCTGGTCACCGTTTCGAGATCGAACTTCATCGGCACCTGCGGGGTTTCATCCGTCGGTCCCTGGGCTGCCGTCATCTGCTTCACCATCATATCCGCCAGTCCCAGCCCCTTGCCCGCCGTCATCTGCTGGGCAATTTGCTGGTCATACATACTGGTGTATAGCCGGGTTGAATCGCTGCTGAATAAACCGTCCTTCGGCAGCGCTTCACGCATGCTTTTCAGCATCATCTGGACAAACATCCCTTCCACCTGACGGGCCACAGGCTTGAGATTCGCCTGCGGATCCTGTCGGGTGCTGGATTTCAGTTCGTTCAGCGACTGGGCATCCCATGCCGCACTGGAGAGCAATCGGCTATCGGTCAGCATTAGATGATTTCCACTTTAGCGCGCAGGCAGCCCGCGGTTTGCATTGACTGAATAATCGACATTAAATCGATCGGCGTTGCGCCAAGCGCATTCAGTGCCCGCACCACGCTGTTCAGGTTGGCGCTGGAACGCACGCTCTGCAGGGAGCCGCCGCTCTGACGCATATCGATCTGCGTTTGCGGGGTGACCACCGTCTGCCCACCGCCAAACGGCGTGTTCGGCTGGCTGACGTTCGCGGTCTGGTTAACCGTCACGGACAGATTACCCTGAGCAATAGCACAGGTGTCGAGCGTCACTTCGCGGTTCATTACCACCGAACCGGTACGCGAGTTGATAATGATTTTGGCATCCTGAACCGGAACATTGACTTCCAGGTTCTGGATATCGGCCAGCAGACGGACCTGATTACTGGCACCCGATGAGGCGCGAACCTGGACGGTACGAGCATCCAGCGCCGTGGCGCTGCCGAAACCGCCGCGACGATTGATGGTGTCAGCAATCTGCTGCGCCATCGTAAAGTCTTCCTGGTTCAGCTGCAGGTTAATGCTGTTACCGGCACCAAACTGGGTCGGCAGCTCACGCTCGATAGTTGCACCGTTAGTGATACGACCACCGTTAAGCTGGTTGACCTGAACGCTACTGCCGCCAGCCGCCGCACCGGCACCGCCGACCAGGATGTTACCCTGCGCGAGGGCGTAAACCTGGTTATCAACGCCTTTCAGCGGCGTCATCAGCAGCGTACCGCCACGCAGACTTTTGGCGTTACCCATAGAGGAAACCACCACGTCGATGCCCTGCCCCTGGCGAGCAAACGCCGGGAAGTTGGCCGTCACCATCACCGCAGCCACGTTTTTCAGCTGCATGTTGGTGCCCGTGGGAACGGTAATCCCCATCTGGGACAACATGTTGTTAAGACTCTGCGTCGTAAACGGAGTCTGGGTCGTCTGGTCACCCGTTCCGTCCAGACCGACCACCAGACCATAACCAATCAGTGAGTTTCCACGCACGCCCTGTACGCTGGTGAGATCACGGATGCGCTCGGCCTGGGCAAAGGTTGCCGCCAGCGTCAACACAACACAAATCAGTGATTTAAACATAGTCACCTCGCTTACATCGGCGATAAATTCAGGAAGAAACGTTGCAGCCAGCCCATATTCTGCGCTTCGTTGATGTAGCCGTTGCCGACATACTCAATGCGCGCATCCGCCACCTGAGTGGAGGGTACGGAGTTGCTGCCACTAATGGTGCGGGGGTTAACCACACCGGAGAAGCGGATGAATTCAGTGCCCTGGTTGATGGCAATCTGTTTTTCACCCACGACGTGTAAATTGCCGTTCACCAGGACCTGATCGACGGTCACGGTCAGCGTGCCGCTAAAGGTGTTGGTAGCGTTGGCGCCGCCTTTACCGTCAAAGGTGTTCCCGCCGGACGCGCTCATATCAGCGCGCGCATTGCCGAACAGTCCCTGCAGATAACGCGGTACGGTATCGAAGCCAAACGAGCTGTTGCTGGTACGGCTGGCATTGGCCGAAGAACTCTTACTGGCACTGACGTTTTCCTGGAGGACAATCGTCAGCGTATCGCCGATATTGCGCGGGCGACGGTCTTCAAACAGCGGCTGATAGCCGGTGTTAACAGGCTGCGCAATCTGGAAAATAGACCCGTTCGCTACCATTACAGGGCCAGGCGTCGGCTGTGCCGTCGTGGCACCGGCGACCAGCGGTTTAGAGGGAACCAGGGCGCATCCGGTCAGGGATATCGCCAGTATGGCCAGGAGCGGATAGCGTAACGCAGCAGTTTTTAGCATTGCTTTCATCTTCAAAATCAGGGTGCCGGTGCAGCCAAAGCCACACCGGCTACGCCTTAGAGTTGCGTCAGTTTTTGCAGCATCTGATCGGTCGTCGACACGGCCTTGCTGTTAATTTCGTAAGCGCGCTGAACCTGGATCATATTGACCAGCTCTTCGGCTACGTTAACGTTAGAGGTTTCAACATACCCCTGGTACAGCAGACCGGCACCGTTCAACCCAGGCGTGCTGTCGGTCGGCGCGCCGGAAGAGAGGGTTTCGGTGTAGAGGTTTTCACCAATACTCTCAAGACCGGTATCGTTCATAAAGGTGGTCAGGTTGAGCTGGCCCACCTGGACAGGCGCAGCCTGACCCTGCTGGGTAACGCTAACCACACCGTCACGCCCGATGGTGATGCTCAGGCTGTTGGCCGGAATGGTAATCGCCGGCTGAACCTGGAAGCCACCGGCGGTAACCAGCTGACCATTCTGATCGACCTGGAAAGAACCGTCGCGGGTGTAAGCAGCCGTTCCGTCTGGCAGCGCCACCTGGAAGAAGCCCTGGCCTTTAATCGCCACGTCTTTACTGTTGTTGGTCTGCGACAGGTTACCCTGGCTATGCAGGCGTTCAGTCGCTACCGGACGAACACCGGTACCAATCTGCAGGCCAGACGGCAGGTTAGTCTGCTCGGAGGACTGTGCGCCCGGCTGACGAATTGTCTGGTACAGCAGATCTTCAAAGACCGCACGCTGACGCTTGAAACCATTGGTGCTTACGTTCGCCAGGTTGTTGGCGATCACGTCCATATTGGTTTGCTGAGCGTCCAGACCGGTTTTAGCAATCCACAATGAATTGATCATAAATATCCCGTTATTAACTCATGTTCAGCAGCTGGTTAGCACGCTGCGCGTTCTCGTCCACGCTGCCGATAACCTTCATTTGCATTTCAAACCGGCGGGCGTTGGCGATCATATCGGTCATCGCGTCAACGGCGCTTACGTTACTGCCTTCCAGCACGCCCGACATCACGCGGATGGTGGCATCAGCCTGCAGAACAGGACCACGCGCCGCGGTCGCCGCCTGGCTCAGACGGAAAACACCGTCGTCACCGCGAACCACTTCATTGGCATCGGCTTTGACCAGCTTGAGCCGGCCAACCGGTGCCACGGTGTTCGGCGGATCGCCCGGGTTCATCGCGGAGATAGTCCCGTCGGCGGCGATCGTGATCTGGCTGCCTTCCGGAACCGTAATCACCCCGGCTTCACCCACGACCGGACGGCCCTGAATGGTTAACTGCCCGGTGGCGCTCACCTGAATATTACCGTTACGGGTATACCCTTCCGTACCGTCCTGCGTTTGCACCGCCAGCCAGCCATCCTGCTGCAGGGCAACGTCCAGCGGACGGGAAGTGTAATCAAACTTACCCGGCGTCATGTCGGCACCCGGCGTGGACGCCGTAACCAGCGTACGCGTTGGCAGCGACAGGCCTTCAACCGGCACCGCACGCAGCGCATTAAGCTGCGCACGGAAGCCCGGCGTGGAGGCGTTGGCGAGGTTGCTTGCGGTGACAGCCTGCTGATTCAGCGTCTGGCTGGCGGCCCCCATCGCGGTATATATTGCGTGATCCATTAAGCCATCCCGTCAGGCGCTTAGCGCAGGTTAACCAGCGTGTTAAGGATCGAGTCCTGAGTCTTGATGGTCTGCGCGTTCGACTGATAGTTACGCTGCGCGACGATCATGTTGACCAGCTCTTTACTCAGATCGACGTTCGAGGACTCCAGTGCACCGTTGGTCAGCTTACCGAAGTTACCGGTACCGGCGAGGCCAAGCAGCGGAACGCCGGAAGCCTGAGTGGCGGACCAGACGTTGTCACCTTCGGACTGCAGACCTTCGTTGTTGGCGAAGTTTGCCATCACGATCTGGCCCAGCAGCTGGCTCTGCTCGTTCGAGTAAGTGCCGGTTACGGTGCCGTCGTCGTTAATCGCGTATTTCACCAGCTCGCCCGGCTTGTAGCCGTTCTGAGTATTGGAGCCAATGGAGGTTGCGCCGTTGTTCTGCTGGATGGAGCCCAGCATATTCAGCGAGAATGTCGATGGCGCAGACCCGTTCAGGGCCGCAATCGGCACGCCGATCGTACGGTTACCACCGGGAGCAACTTCGTTGGTCATACCGGTCAGAACACCATTGGTATTGAAGGTCATGGTGGTCAGAGCGGCTTTACCGCCCGCAGGCCAGGTTTCACCGGTGCTGGCGTCCATGGAGTAGACATTCCAGACATTGTCGCCAGTCTTGACGTAGTACATGTTCAGGTTGTGCTCATTACCCAGGCTGTCATAGACGGTCATCGGCACGCTTTTGTTATAGCTGTCGACGTTGGTCGGGTTGAACGGGGTAATGGTCGGAACTTTATCCGTTGAGTTCAGGTTCATCACCAGCGTACCGCTGGTGGTGGCGCTGGCCGGCATCAGTCCGTTAGGAATGGTGATCGGCGTCGGTGCAGCACCCTGCTGAATGGTCGGCGGTGTGCCGGTTGCCGGATAGCCCGTCAGCTTCATGCCGTTCATGTTGACGATGTTACGGTCGGAATCCAGTTTGAACTGGCCGTTACGGCTGTAGTACACCGCGCCGCTGTCGTCAGTCAGGCGGAAGAAGCCGCTCTGGCTGATCGCCACGTCCAGGCCACGACCGGTGTTGGTGGTGGTACCGTCGGCAAAGTCCTGGGTAATCGCCTGTACTTTTACGCCCAGACCCGCTTTCGAACCGGCAAACATATCGGCAAAAGAGACGGAGCCAGACTTAAAGCCATAGGTGGCGGAGTTGGCGATGTTGTTACCAATGACATCGAGGTTGGTGGCCGCAGCATTCAGGCCGCTAACCGCTTGAGAAAAGGCCATGACTTACTCCTGATAGTTTTAAGTCTTAGATGATCTGCCGAACTTCATCGAGTGTGGTGGTACCGTAAGTACCCAGGTCTAACAAGTTACCGGTACTGCTGCGGGTAACACCCTGCACCAGCGCAAACTGCAGCGGCTGGGCAACAAGCTGGGTGCTGCCACTGCTGGCGGCAATGCTGACGTTATAAGCACCGTCCGGGGCTGTTGAACCATCGGTCATGGAGCCATCCCAGGTAAAGGAGTGAACCCCTGCCTTGAGTGCGCCGATATCAATGGTCCGAACCACGGCACCGCTCTTGTCGGTGACGGTGACGGTGACTTTGTCCGCCGGCTGCTGCAGCTCAATACCAAATGGCGTAGTGGTTTCACTCCCCGCAAGAACTTTCGTCCCCGGGATCATGACACCGTGACCGATCAGGTTACTGGCCGCCAGCGACTGGCTGTTGTCGATCTGACCGGAAATAGAACCCAGAGTGGTGTTCAATTTTTCAATGCCGCTTACGGTACTGATCTGCGCCAACTGAGTGGTCAGTTCGTTGTTCTGTAGCGGGTTGGTCGGATCCTGGTTTTTCAACTGCGCCACCAGCAGCGTCAGGAAGCTGCTCTGCAGATCGGAGGCGCTGTTCGTGCCCGTCGCCGAGGTGCTGCTGGTCGCGGAGCTGCTGTATGTGTCGTTAACATTTACTGCAATAGACATCAGAGCCTCCTTTACTGGCCAAGAGTCAGCGTCTTGAGCAGCATGCTCTTGACGGTGTTAAGTACTTCAACGTTTGCCTGGTAGCTGCGGGATGCGGACATGGTGTTCACCATTTCGCCTACCACATCCACGTTTGGCATCTTCACATAACCGTTGGCATCCGCCAGCGGGTTGCCTGGCTGATAAACCAGCTTGTCCGGGGCCTGACTTTCCACAACGTCAGACACCTTCACCCCGCCCGTCGCCGCACCCGGTGCTGCATCAAGCTGGAAGACAACCTGTTTTGCACGGTACGGCTGTCCGTCCGGTCCGGTAACGCTGTCGGCGTTGGCCAGGTTACTGGCGGCAACGTTCAGTCGTTTGGACTGGGCGGTCAGCGCTGAACCGGAGATTTCAAAAATATTCAGCAACGCCATCTATTAATTCCCCCCTTGCAGGACGGTCATCATGCCTTTGATCTGGCTTCCCAGCAGGGTCAGACCGGTCTGGTACTGCAGGCTGTTATCAGCAAACTGCGTCCTCTCGCGATCCATATCGACGGTATTACCATCCAGCGCAGGCTGGTCGGGAATGCGGTACAACAGATCGACAGAAGGAGTAGAAATAGTCTGGGCCGGAATATGACGAGAAGATGTCAGTGCCAGAGAAACGCCACTGTTTTCCGCCCTTCCTCGCTCCATCACTTTTTTCAGTTCACTGGAAAAATCCACATCGCGCGCCTGATACCCGGGGGTATCCGCGTTGGCGATGTTGGCAGCCAGAATCTCCTGGCGCTGCGCGCGTAGATTCAGCGCTTCCTGTTGGAAACGAAACGCGGCATCGAGCTTATCGATCATGTTTCCTCCGCTGGTGGTAAATTTTCAGTCAACAGCTTAATTCTCCTTATGCCCGCACCATCGTCAGAATAAGCGCTAAATGCGTCGCTATTTATTGCGTTGATAGATCTTGTGCGCGGGTAGAATGAGGCCATTCCTGAACAGACCGGAGCTTGCGATGTACACCGTTAAAGGCAGTATTGCCGCGATCTTGCTGCTATTGAGTCCCCTTGCGCTGGCGCAGGATCTCAATGCTCAGCTGACAGATTTTTTTGTTCAGCGTCTGTCCGGGTTCAGTGATGAAGTGACGGTTAAAGTGCGCACCGCGGAAAAGATGTGGCCGACATGCGAGCAGCCTCAGCTCAGCGTTCTTTCCAGCGCAAAGCTGTGGGGAAATCTGAATGTGCTGGCGCGTTGCGCCGGTGAGAAACGCTATTTGCAGGTCCAGGTACAGGCTGTCGGTAACTATGTTGTTGCGGCTGAACCGATCGTCCGCGGCAGTACGCTGCAAAGCAGTAGCGTAGAGCTTAAGCGTGGCCGTCTCGATCAGCTTCCTCCGCGTACGATGCTCGATATCAATCAGGCGCAGGAATCGGTCAGCCTGCGCGATCTGGCTCCGGGTCAGCCGCTTCAGCTGTCGATGCTGCGCCAGGTCTGGCGGGTCAAAGCCGGGCAGAAGGTGCAGGTTGTCGCCTCCGGCGATGGCTTTAGTGTAAATGGTGAAGGTCAGGCGCTGAATAATGCTTCCGTTGCGCAGAATGCGCGTGTCAGAATGGCTTCAGGCCAGATAGTCAGCGGCACCGTCGATTCTGATGGGAATATTCTTATTAATTTATAATCGCTGTAAAGAATTCACGGCTCCTGCCGATAAGAAATTAACAAATGACGAAGCAGGCCATAAACGCCGCGAAACCTCAATGAGGACCTGATATGAGCATTGACCGTACATCGCCACTGAAACCAGTAACAACTGTTCAATCTCGCGAGACCACCGACTCTTCTGTTGCTAAAACGCGCCAGGAGAAATCTTCGGCTGCCAACAGTACCAGCGTGACCCTGAGCGATGGGCAGGCAAAACTGATGCAGCCGGGTCCCGCTGATATCAACATGGAGCGTGTTGAAGCATTGAAAACCGCCATTCGTAACGGTGAACTGAAAATGGACACCGGTAAGATTGCGGATGCACTGCTGGAAGACGCCCAGAGTTATTTGCAGAGTAAATAACCGCATGAGTCGCCTGTCGGAAATACTGGATCAAATGACCGCTATCCTCAACTCGCTAAAAGAGGTGATGGATGCCGAGCAGCTGCAGCTCTCTGCTGGTAGTCTTAACGGCAGCGAACTGCAGCGGATTACGGAAGATAAGAGCTCGTTACTGTCAACGCTCGACTACCTTGAGCAGCAGCGTCGTGGCGAACAAAATGCCACTCGCGGCGCCAATGATGACGTTGCGGGACGCTGGCTGACGATTACGCAAAAGTCGCAGCAGCTGCGCGAGCTGAACCAGCACAATGGCTGGCTGCTTGAAAGCCAGATTGAGCGCAACCAGCAGGCGCTGGCTGTACTGAAGCCCCATCAGACGACCGGACTCTACGGCGCAGATGGTCAGGCTTCCTCTTTTTCGCACGGCGGCGGTAAAAAGTTCTCTATCTGAACTGACATTCCCGCGTAGCGAAAAAAGCAAAAAGACGGCAATGACCGTCTTTTTGTCGTTCTCTTTTTTGGTTATATCGTCCGCTGGACAAAGGCCTTAAGACGAAAGCCCAGCAATGCCAGCGCGGCAAAATAGGCCGCAGCGCCCACCACGACGACCACCGTCAGCCGGAGCAGACGCACCAGCATGGTTCCCTCTGACCACGACGGCATCACATAGAGCACGCCGATTAGCGCGGCGGTCATCACCACGACCGCGACCACAATACGCACCAGGAAAGATCCCCAGCCCGGCTGAGGGGTAAAAATATTGCGCTTGCGCATCTGCCAGTAGAGCAGGCCGGCATTCAGACAGGCTCCCAGGCCGATAGAGAGCGCAAGTCCCGCATGTCTGAACGGCCCAATAAACGCCAGGTTCATCAGCTGAGTCACAATCAGGGTCACGATAGCAATCCGCACCGGCGTTTTAATGTCCTGGCGGGAATAGAAGCCCGGCGCCAGCACCTTCACGACGATAATCCCCATCAGCCCCACCGAGTAGGCCACCAGCGCCTGCTGGGTCATGGCGGCATCAAACGCGGTAAATTTGCCGTACTGGAACAGGGCTACCGTCAGCGGCTGGGCCAGCACGCCCAGCGCGACGGCACTCGGCAGCGCCAGCAGGAAACAGAGGCGCAGGCCCCAGTCCAGCAGTCGACAGTAGGCATCGTGATCGCCGCTGGCAAAGCTCCGCGACAGGGAGGGCAGCAGAATCGTACCCAGCGCCACGCCCAGCACCCCGGACGGAAACTCCATTAGCCGGTCGGCGTAATACATCCAGGAGACGGAGCCGGATACCAGGAACGAGGCGAAAATGGTATTGATGATCAGCGAAATCTGGCTGACGGATACCCCGAGAATTGCCGGGCCCATCTGCTTAACCACCCGCATTGCGCCCGTATCCCGCAGGTTAATACGCGGCAGCACCAGCATGCCGATTTTCTTCAGATGCGGGAGCTGCCAGCCCAGCTGCAGCACACCCCCGACGGTCACCGCCCAGGCCAGGGCCAGAATCGGCGGATCGAAGTAAGGCGCGGCGAACAGGGCAAAGCCGATCATACTGACGTTCAGGAAAGTCGGGGCAAACGCCGGGACCGAGAAGCGGTTCCAGGTATTGAGGATCGCCCCCACCAGCGAGGCCAGCGAGATCAGTAGGATATAAGGAAAGGTAATACGCAGCAGCGACGAGGTTAACGCGAATTTGTCAGCGCTATTGGCGAACCCCGGCGCGGTCACCGCAATCACCCAGGGTGCGGCGAGCATTCCGACGATAGTGACAATGGCCAGTGCCAGCGTCAGCAGACCGGAAACATAGGCGACAAAGACGCGGGTCGCGTCTTCGCCCTGTTTGGATTTGTATTCCGCCAGAATGGGTACAAATGCCTGAGAGAATGCGCCTTCGGCAAAAATACGCCGCAACAGGTTAGGCAGTTTAAACGCGACGAAAAAGGCATCTGTTGCCATTCCCGCACCGAACACCCTTGCCACAATGGCATCGCGCGCAAAACCCAACACGCGCGAAAACATGGTCATTGAGCTGACGGCCGCCAGCGATTTTAACAGATTCATTATTATGGTTCCGGACCCTGGAGCAGAATGCCCGCGCACGGGCGGGCATTCGATGAGGCGAGTAGTCTACCCCGATTGAAGTGAATTACTACTCACAGATGTTACAGCAGGTTATTCGCTGATCGCCTCCTGCCACAGCTTTTCGACCACTCGCTGGGCCACCAGCGCCTGCTCGCCAGCGGTTTCCGGAACCGTCTGATTTTGCACGCATTCGATAAAGTGGCGCGCGCAGCCGACAAAGCCACGCTGCTCCAGAGTACTCATCCAGCCAGCGACCGGCCGCGTCACCACGCCCGCGCCCTTCTCTTCCCGCCATTCGCGCATATCGGTAATGTCGTACAGCCCACCGTCGGTCACCGCCTGCACCCACTCCCGCTGGCTACCGGCCCGGCGATGCATGCTGGTGGTCACCTGAAGGTGCTCATGGCTAAAATGATGCTCGGCGTAGAGCATTTCGCCCTGTTCATTGGTCAGCAGCGTCCCGTTATCGAGGCGGGCGTTGCCACCCGTGAGCCACAGGGCCGTATCGACCACGTGGAGATAATCATCCAGCAGGGTAAAACGCAGATCGTGCGGCCCAACGCTGTCGGTCCGGTGTTTGTCCATGCGCAGCGATGCCAGCGCGCCAGGCTGGCTTTTGAGATCGCGATACAGGGGGGAAAAGCGACGGTTAAAGCCCACCATCAGAGTGAGTTTTTTCCGTGCCGCCAGCTCGACAAGGCGCTCGGCGTCCGGCAGGTTTTCCGCCAGCGGCTTATCGACGCAGACGTGTACGCCCGCGTTCAGCAACTCGCTGACCACGTCGAAATGGGATGCCGTCGAGGTATGAACGAAGACCGCGTCGCAGTCAGCGGCCAGACTCTGCAGGGAATCGGCGCAGGGCAGACGATAGCTTTCGCAGATCCGCTGCGCTTTCTCTTTGCCCGGGGACCAGGCCGTCTGCAGGGTCCAGTCCGTCGCGGCACTCAGTACCGGTAGCCACGCCTTCTGCGCAATCCCACCCAGACCCACCACGCCTATTTTTAATTTTGCCGTCACGGTTATTCTCCCAGGTGTGCCAGCAGCGATGCCAGCCGTTGTTTTAGTTCCGCGACTTCTGTCTCCAGCGCCTCGACGCGCGCCGTCAGTTCATCGCCTGAAGTCGCAGGTTCGCTCGTCTCAACCTGCGGGATGGTGTCGCCGCAGAATAACTGCATATAGCGGCTCTCTCGTTTACCGGGTTCACGCGGCAGACGAGCAACAAAGGGGCCGTCTTCTCTGGCGGCCAGCGCGTCCAGGGTATTTTCCACCTCGGCCATATCGCTGAATTCGTGCATCCGCTGAGCGCGGCTGCGCAATTCCCCCGGCGTCTGCGCGCCACGCAGTAGCAGGGTCGCGATCAGCGCCACTTCGGCCGGGCTGAGTTTTAAATCACCGAATTCAGAGTTACAGAAGCGCTGCTCATATTTCGTGACCCGATTGCCGAAGCCGCTGACCGTGCGCAGATAGTGGCGCTTCACCAGCGCATCCAGCAGATCCTGTACCTCGCTCTCACTGAGGGAGAGCACCGGCTCGCGGTTCGTTTTCTGATTACAGGCGGTAACGACGCCATTCACCGAAAGCGGATATTGCTCCGGCGTCGTCACCTGCTTCTCCAGCAGGCTGCCGATGACACGCGCTTCGTTAGCGCTTAGCTGATACTTCATCTTTTCTCCTTAACGCCCTGCAGTCCAGTTCGGGGTGATCAACGCGGTTAAGACATGGTCGCGCCACTCGCCGTCAATCAGCAGATAGTCTTTGGCGTATCCCTCTTTTTCAAAGCCCAGCCTCGCCAGAAGGCCGCCGCTGCGCTTATTGTGCGGCATATAGTTCGCCATAATGCGGTGGATATGCTGAGTGCGCTGCATATACCGGATCGCAGCCGTGAGGGCCTCGAACATCAGTCCCTGCCCCTGCCATTTCTGCCCGATAGAGTATCCCAGATAACAGGCGTGGAAAGATCCGCGTACCACGTTCGAGAAGTTGGCCACGCCGATCACTTCCTTCTCTTCCGGGTCCAGCAGGGCAAAATAGAAGGCGGTGCCCTGCTTATGGAATTCGTTGATCATACTCAGCCGCGCCTGCCAGCCGGAGGGATAGCAGTGGCTGTCATCACGAATCGGCTCCCAGGGTTTCAGGAACTGCCGGTTCTCCGCATAGTAGTCCGCCAGACGCCAGGCATCGCGCTCAAACACCAGGCGCACCACCAGTCGGTCCGTCGTTAAGCGCACTTTCGGCACGTTACTGCGATAGCCAAACATCGATACCCCTCCTCAGGGCCCGTTCATCTTTCCTCTAACTATACCCGCCCACGAGGGCTCTGTGAAAACAGCAACATACGTTTTTCTGTCTCATCACGACATTTTCGATTAACAACGTCAATCAAAGCACGCTTTTGATAAAAAAATATTGTCACCGTTACGATGGGAAAACGCGCATTAACCCCGCAGAATAGCGTGGCACACCTCTTTTTATTTCCCTGGAGGGGAAATGTCCCGCGTATCGCAGGCACGGAACCTGGGTAAATACTTCCTTTTAGTCGACAACATGCTGGTTGTCCTCGGCTTTTTCGTGGTATTTCCACTGATTTCCATCCGCTTCGTCGATCAGATGGGCTGGGCGGCATTAATGGTGGGAATAGCGCTCGGCCTGCGTCAGTTCGTTCAGCAGGGGTTGGGAATATTCGGCGGCGCCCTCGCCGACCGTTTTGGTGCCAAACCGATGATCGTCACCGGTATGCTGATGCGTGCGGGCGGTTTTGCCGCAATGGGGATCGCTCACGAGCCCTGGGTACTCTGGCTCTCCTGCCTGCTTTCTGGCCTTGGCGGCACCCTGTTCGATCCGCCGCGATCGGCGCTGGTGGTGAAGCTGGTACGTCCGCAGCAGCGCGGCCGTTTTTTCTCTCTGCTAATGATGCAGGACAGCGCCGGTGCGGTGATCGGTGCCCTGCTGGGTAGCTGGCTGCTGCAGTATGATTTCCGCCTGGTCTGTGCCGCAGGCGCGGTGCTGTTTATCCTCTGCGCCCTGTTCAACGCCTGGCTGCTGCCGGACTGGAAACTCTCTACGGTTAAAGCCCCGGTGAAGGAAGGGCTGCAGCGCGTGCTGCAGGATAAGCGTTTTGTTGCCTATGTGCTGACGCTGACGGGCTACTATATGCTGGCGGTGCAGGTGATGCTGATGCTGCCTCTGATGGTCAATGACATCGCCGGTTCTGCCTCTGCGGTGAAGTGGATGTACGCCATTGAAGCGGCGCTTTCCCTGACGCTGCTTTACCCTATTGCCCGCTGGAGCGAAAAACGTTTTCGTCTTGAGCAGCGCCTGATGGCCGGACTGCTGCTGATGACCCTGAGCATGCTGCCCATCGGCATGGTCAGCAGCCTGCAGCAGCTGTTTATGCTGATCTGCACCTTCTATATCGGTTCAATTATTTCTGAACCGGCCCGTGAAACCCTCGGCGCTTCGCTTGCCGATTCCCGCGCGCGCGGCAGCTATATGGGCTTTAGCCGTCTGGGCCTGGCCTTTGGCGGCGCGCTCGGCTATGCCGGCGGTGGCTGGTTCTTTGATGCCGGAAAAGCGATGGGTCAGCCGGAGCTCCCCTGGGCGATGCTGGCCCTGGTCGGGCTGATTACGCTGCTGGCGCTGTACTGGCAGTTTAGCCTGCGCCGCGTGGAGCCGCGTATGCCTGAACCCCTGGGCTAATTTGATAAGGGCTTGTTTCTCTTCCATACTGAATGCTGAACGGCAACTACCTGGAGGAGAAACGTGAAGCTCTATATTTACGACCACTGCCCTTTCTGTGTTAAAGCCCGTATGATCTTCGGCCTGAAGAACATCCCTGTCGAACTCAACGTTCTGCTTAGCGACGATGTCGATACCCCTACCCGGATGATTGGCCAGAAAATGGCGCCGATCCTGCAAAAGGACGACAGCCGCTATCTGCCGGAAAGTCTGGATATCGTCCACTATGTCGATAAACTCGACCATAAGCCGCTGTTAACCGGTAAACGTAACCCGGCCATTGAAGAGTGGCTGCGTAAGGTCAACGGCTATGTTAATCGCCTGCTGATCCCGCGCTTTGCCAAATCCGCCTTCGATGAGTTTTCCACCCCAAAAGCCCGGGCGTATTTCGTCGAGAAAAAAGAGGCGGCAATCGGTGATTTTGCCGAACACCTCAGCCACTCTGCCGGGCTGATTAAGAATATCAGCGACGATCTGCTGCGCCTGGATAAGCTTATCGTCCAGCCGAATGCGCTGAACGGCGAGCTGTCTGAAGATGATATTCATCTGTTCCCGCTTCTGCGCAACCTGACGCTGGTCGCCGGCGTTAACTGGCCCACCCGAGTCGCCGACTATCGGGATAATATGGCCAAACAGACGCAGATAAACCTGCTGTCATCGATGGCTATCTGACCACACGGCGGGCGGTCAATCCCCCGCCGTCATTTTCGGCCCATTCCTCTGGTACCTTCCCGGCTGACAGGCCATGATGCTTTATGTCAGGATAGACGGACAGGCATTGCGTTGAGGAACCTCATGAAGAAAATACTTATTGCCGCCGCGCTGGCGGTATCAACCCTGCTGGCAGGCTGTAACCAGCTTACGCAATACAGCGTCAGCGAGCAGGAAATCAATCAGGCGCTGCAAAAGCGCAATAACTTTGCCAAAGATATTGACCTGCCCGGCGTGGCGGGCGCGCATATTGTTCTGACGAATCTCGTCAGCGCCATTGGCCGCGAAGAACCGAACAAGGTTACGCTCAACGGTGATGCCCTAGTGGATATCAATTCGCTGTTTGGCAGCCAGAAAGCCACCATGAAACTGAAGCTGAAAGCGCTGCCGGTGTTTAATAAAGAGCGCGGGGCTATCTATCTCCAGGAAATGGAAGTGGTGGATGCGACCGTGACCCCGGAGAAAATGCAGACCGTGCTGCAAATGCTGACGCCGTATCTTAATCAGGCCCTGCGTAGCTACTTTAATCAGCAGCCGGCGTATGTTCTGCGCGAGGACGCCAGCAAGGGCGAAGCGCTGGCGAAAAAATTCGCCAAGGGTATCGAAGTCAAACCCGGCGAAATCATTATTCCGCTTACCGACTAATTCTGTCAGGGCGCATATTGCGCCCTTTTTTATGGAAAACGAGTGCAAACGAAAACGTTTACGCTTATCCTTAGTGCCCGGCAAAAAGCAGCCATTGATGACTGATTCTCACCAAGCCGGAGCACTCCATGACACCAACCCCTCAGCTGTTAAAGATCCGCCGTCCTGACGACTGGCACATTCATCTGCGCGATGGCGAGATGCTGAACACCGTTGTTCCCTATACCAGCGAGGTGTATGGCCGGGCGATTGTGATGCCGAATCTGGTGCCGCCGGTGACCACCGTTGACGCCGCGATCGCCTATCGTCAGCGTATTCTTGATGCGATTCCGGCCGGGCATAACTTTACCCCGCTGATGACCTGCTATCTGACCGACACCCTGGATCCGGCCGAGCTTGAGCGCGGCTTTAACGAAGGGGTGTTTACCGCCGCCAAACTCTATCCGGCCAATGCCACCACCAACTCCAGCCACGGCGTGACCAGTACGGATGCCATTATGCCGGTTCTGGAGCGGATGGAAAAACTGGGGATGCCGCTGCTGGTTCACGGTGAAGTCACCCATGCGGAGATCGACATTTTTGACCGCGAAGCGCGTTTTATCGAAAGCGTGATGGATCCCCTGCGTCAACGTCTGCCGGGCCTGAAGGTGGTCTTCGAACATATCACCACCAAAGATGCCGCTGAGTATGTCCGCGACGGCAACGAACTGCTGGCCGCCACCATTACGCCCCAGCACCTGATGTTCAACCGCAACCATATGCTGGTGGGTGGCATCCGTCCGCACCTGTACTGTCTGCCGGTACTAAAACGTAATATCCACCAGCAGGCGCTGCGTGAACTGGTCGCCAGCGGCTTCACCCGTGCTTTCCTCGGAACCGACTCCGCCCCGCACGCCCGCCACCGTAAAGAGGCCAGCTGCGGCTGCGCCGGCTGTTTTAATGCGCCAAGCGCGCTGGCCAGCTACGCCACCGTCTTTGAAGAGATGAATGCGCTGGAGCACTTTGAAGCCTTCTGCTCCCTGAACGGCCCACGTTTTTACGGCCTGCCGGTGAATGAGGATTTTATTGAGCTGGTACAGGAACCTTATCAGGTCCCGGAAACCATCGCTCTGCCTGACGACACTCTGGTGCCGTTCCTTGCCGGTGAAAACGTTCGCTGGCGCGTAAAATAAGAAAGAGTTGCGCCCCCTGCGCAATATACTGTATATATAAACAGTAAATAACACAGGGGGCAATTATGCGTATTGAAGTGACCATCGCCAAAACCAAACCGTTACCGCCCGGCGCTATCGATGCGCTGTCGCAGGAGTTTTCCCGTCGTATTCAGGACCATTTCCCGGATGTGGGTGACAAAATCACCGTGCGCTATGCCGGTGCCAATAACCTCTCCGTGATCGGCGGTGCTAAAGAAGACAAAGACAGGATCAGTGAAATTCTGCAGGAGACCTGGGAAAGCGCCGACGACTGGTTTATCACCGACTAATTTTTGCTCTCTTTGTGTTTTTTTGCCGGGTCGCCCCGGCTTTTTTCTGTCTTTAGCCTGCCATTTTTTAAGCACATATCTGAAATCCAGCCGAAAACATTAAAAAATAACGAATAAAATCCCGCATTGTTGTTCGAAAAACGGGACGATATGGATAAATTTGTTGCAGAGTATTTATTTCAGATGCATTTCCTATGACTGTTGATATAATTAAATTGCTTCGATAATACGCATTGAACCTCATGAGTCGTTATCTTTTAACACGTAGAAAGGGGTTATAATGAACAAGAATAATGAAGTCATCCAGACCCATCCCCTCGTCGGATGGGACATCAGCACCGTCGACAGCTATGATGCGATGATGCTGCGCTTGCACTACCAGACCCCCAATCAGACCGTGACCGACCAGGCTGAGATTGGCCAGACGCTATGGCTAACGACCGATGTGGCCCGCCAGTTTATTTCTATTCTGGAAGCGGGCATCGCCAAAATTGAATCAGGCGAATACCAGGTAAATGAGTATCGCAGGCATTAAACCTGCACGCGTTTCGGGGTTAATACCCGGGATAATTCTCATTCACAGGCACCCAACGGGTGCCTTTATTATTTCAGACTTGTCTAACTTCTCCAGGTTAATTACTCTGCTAATAAAATACGGGCAATGAGAACAGCATGAAATACGATCTGATCATTATTGGCAGCGGTTCCGTCGGTGCCGCCGCAGGATATTACGCCAGCCGTGCCGGGCTGAAGGTACTGATGACCGATGCACATATGCCACCGCATAAGGAAGGCAGCCACCACGGCGACACCCGGCTTATCCGTCACGCCTACGGCGAAGGGGAAAAGTACGTTCCGCTGGTGCTCAGAGCGCAGACGCTGTGGGACGAACTGGCCGCAGAGAGCGGTGAACAGGTATTTGAACGCACCGGCGTGATTAACCTCGGCCCCGCCAGTTCTGAATTTTTGCGTAACGTCGGCGAAAGCGCCCGCCGCTGGGAACTGGACGTTGAGACCCTGGATGCCGCGGCGGTGATGGCTCGCTGGCCGGAAATCCGCGTACCGGAAGACTATATTGGCCTGTTCGAAAGCCAGTCCGGGGTGCTGCGCAGCGAGCTGGCGATCAAAACCTGGATTGACCTTGCCCGGGAAGCAGGCTGCGCGCAGCTCTTTAACTGCCCGGTGACCGCGATTCACCATCATGATGACGGCATCACCATCGATACCGCCGACGGGGAGTACAGCGGCAGTAAGCTGCTGGTCAGCGCCGGAACCTGGGTCTCTCAGCTCATCCCCAATCTTCCCGTACAGCCGGTGCGTAAGATTTTCGCCTGGCACCAGGCGGACGGGCGCTACAGCCGTAAAAATAACTTCCCGGCCTTCACTGGCGAGCTGCCAAACGGCGATCAGTTTTACGGTTTCCCCGCCGAGGACGACGCGCTCAAAATCGGCAAGCATAACGGCGGGCAGGTCATTAACAGCCCCGAAGAACGCGTCCCGTTCGGCAGCATTGCCAGCGACGGCTCGGAATCCTTCAGCTTCCTGCGTAACGTGCTCCCGGGCATCGGCGGCTGTCTCTATGGCGCATCCTGCACCTATGACAATTCACCGGATGAGGATTTTATTATCGATACCCTCCCCGGCCACCCGAATACGCTGCTGATTACCGGCCTCAGCGGCCACGGCTTCAAATTTGCCCCGGTACTGGGTGAGCTGGCGGTCAGTTTTGCCAGAGATGCCGTATTCCCGCTGGATATTACCCCGTTCTCACTGGCACGCTTTAACCTCTCCTGAAAATTGCGGCCCTTTTCGGGCCGCTTATTTATATACGGTCAATTATGACTGACAAAACACTGACAATAATTGACATTAACTTTAAAAAATACAAATAACGCTCAAAATAATTGAATCATAAGAAAAAAACAAAATCCTGTATAAACAGGACTTGCAGTGGCAAAAACCTCAAACCCCATCTATCACACTGACAATAAACCAATATTAAAATCAATTAATTTGATTATCTAAAAATAACAAATGCAAATGTTTATTTTTTGTTGATTTTATATTTCCTGCGATCAATTGTTACGCCACTTAACTCTTTTTAGTGGTATGTAACATGCAGCTGCGTAATACAACTCAGTGTTTCGGCATCGTGTCCATGGTGCTGCACTGGTCGGTCGCTATCGTCGTATACGGCATGTTTGCTCTCGGCCTGTGGATGGTCACCCTTAGCTACTACGACGGCTGGTATCATCAGGCCCCGGAGATCCATAAAAGTATCGGCATTCTGCTGATGATGGGGCTGGTGTTCCGCCTGATCTGGCGCGCAGTCTCTCCACCGCCTCCGGCGCTTAAGAGTTACTCCCGTATGACGCGGGTGGCTGCCGTCGTGGCACACGCCCTGCTTTATCTGCTGCTGTTCGCTATTTTGATTAGCGGCTATCTGATCTCTACCGCCGACGGTAAGCCCATTAGCGTCTTTGGCTGGTTCGATATCCCTGCGACGCTCAGCGACGCGGGTGCTCAGGCCGACCTGGCGGGACAAATTCACCTGTGGCTGGCCTGGAGCGTGGTGATCCTTTCCGCCCTGCATGCGCTGGCCGCCATCAAACACCATTTCATCGATAAAGACGACACCCTGCGCCGTATGCTGGGTAAATCGTCCTCACAATCTGGAGCCTGAGATATGAAAAAGAGCCTGCTGGGATTCACCCTGGGAACACTGCTGTTCGCCACGGGCGCGGCCACCGCTGCCGACTACAAGATTGATAAAGAAGGTCAGCACGCCTTCGTCAACTTCCGCATTCAGCACCTTGGCTACAGCTGGCTGTACGGGACCTTCAAGGATTTCGACGGGACCTTCACCTTCGATGAAAAAAATCCGGCAGCGGATAAAGTCAACGTCACCATTAACACCACCAGCCTGGATACCAACCATGCCGAGCGTGACAAGCATCTGCGCAGCGCCGATTTCCTCAATGCAGGTAAGTTCCCGCAGGCGACCTTCGCCTCTACCGCGGTGAAAAAAGAGGGTGAGAAACTGGATATTACCGGCAACCTGACGCTGAACGGCGTGACCAAACCGGTCACCCTGACTGCGCAACTTATCGGTCAGGGTGACGATCCCTGGGGTAATAAACGCGCCGGTTTCGAAGCCAACGGTAAAATCAGCCTGAAAGACTTTAACATCACCACTGACCTGGGCCCGGCTTCTCAGGACGTGGAGTTGATTATCTCTGTTGAAGGCATCCAGCAGAAATAAAGACAACGCCCGGCATCAGCCGGGCGTTATTTTTATCAGGAAGAACTTTCCGTATCCGGATCGGGAATGCCCAGTCGGGTATTCAGCCTTCCGCGAGACTTATTAAAGATTTTATTGCCGTTTTCACGACCGGCACGACGCCGACGCTGCTCCTCTTCCGGCAACGCACTCTCTTCCTGACAGGCTTCGCTACAGCATCCGGCAAACTTCTCCGCGCACGCAGGACACTGAATAAACAGCAGATGACAGCCGTCATTCAGACAGTTGGTATGGTCGTCGCAGGGTGTGCCACACTGGTGGCAGTGGGAAATTATCTCGTCGGAGATGCGCTCCCCCATACGCTCGTCGAAAACAAAGTTCTTGCCGACAAAACGTACCGGCAGCCCCTGCTCGCGTGCCCGACGGGCGTATTCGATAATGCCACCTTCAATATGCCAGACTTTACTGAAGCCGTTGTGCTTCATCCAGGCGCTGGCCTTTTCACAGCGGATACCGCCGGTGCAGTACATAACGATTTTCTTGTCCTTATGTTCCTGCATCATCTCCACGGCTTTCGGGAGCTGTTCGCGGAAGGTGTCCGCCGGGATCTCCATCGCGTCCTCAAAATGGCCCACTTCGTATTCGTAGTGGTTGCGCATATCGATAAACACCGCGTCAGGATCGTCAAGCATGGCGTTAACTTCCGCCGCCTTCAGGTATTCGCCCACGTCGGCGGCATTAAAGGTCGGGTCGTCGATGCCGTCGGCCACAATGCGCTCACGCACTTTCATCCGCAGCACCCAGAATGATTTGCCGTCGTCATCCAGCGCGACATTCAGGCGCAGTCCGTTCAGGGCCGGATCAAAAGCGTTGAGCAGCGTCCGGAGCGCCTCAACTTTGCTTTGCGGTACGCTAATCTGGGCGTTGATGCCCTCGCGGGCCAGGTAAATACGCCCAAAGACATCAAGTTCGGTCAACGCTTTATAGAGCGTATCCCGGGTTGCCTTCGGGTCAACAATGGTGAAGTACTTATAGAATGAGATCGTGGTGCGCGGCTCGGTTTCGGCCAGCATGCGCGCCCTCAGTTCCTCATTCGAAATGCGGTTGTGTAACACTGGCATGGTGTTCCTGTCCTGCAGTCGTTGATGAGCGGTTTAAACGCGGCGGATAATATAGTAAACCGCGTTAATTTACATCCACACATTTTACGCTACATTTTCGTCACCCCGCTTTTTTTTGCGATGGAATATAGCGTTGCTGTTGCTTTTTGTGCCGCGTAATTTTGGCGTAAAACAAAAAAATGTAACAATAGAGTGCGTTTGAAAGAAAAAGAGACAGGAGTGGCATGACTCAGTTACCCAAATTTTCCGCCGCGCTGCTGCATCCCCGCTACTGGTTAACCTGGTGCGGTATTGTGGTTTTGTGGTTGATCGTCCAGCTTCCCTACCCGGTCATTTACCGTCTGGGCTGCGCGCTGGGTCGCCTGGCACAGCGCTTAATGCCGCGACGGGTGAAAATCGCCGAGCGCAATCTTGAACTCTGTTTCCCGCAGATGAGCGCGCAGGAGCGCCGCCGCAAGGTACGTGAAAATTTCGAATCGGTTGGAATGGGCGTGATGGAAACCGGTATGGCCTGGTTCTGGTCAGATCGCCGGATCACGCGCTGGACCGAGCCCAGCGGCGTTCACTACCTGCGTGAGTTACAGGCCCAGAAGCGCGGGATCCTGCTGATCGGCATCCACTTCCTCACCCTCGAAATGGGTGCGCGCATGTTTGGTTTGTCCGCACCCGGCATCGGAGTTTACCGTCCCAATGATAACCCGCTTATCGACTGGCTGCAGACCTGGGGCCGTATGCGCTCCAATAAGTCGATGCTCGACCGTAAAGATCTGAAGGGAATGATTCGGGCGCTAAAAAGCGGTGAAGTGATCTGGTACGCACCCGATCACGATTACGGCCCCAACAGCAGTGTCTTTGTACCGCTGTTCGCCGTCGAGCAGGCCGCCACCACCTCCGGGACCTGGACTCTGGCGCGTCTCTCTCAGGCCTGCATCGTGCCTTTCGTTCCGCGTCGTAAACCGAATGGTAAAGGGTATGAGCTGATCATTCTCGAACCGGAGTGCGCGCCACCGCTGGACGACGCCGAAACCACCGCCGCCTGGATGAACACCATTGTCGAGCAGTGCATTCTGATGGCCCCAGAGCAGTATATGTGGCTGCATCGCCGCTTTAAAACGCGCCCGGAAGGCGCTCTCCCGCTCTACGACTAACGCCTCCCTGACGGGCCTTACTCGTAAGGTCCGTGCTGCGCATCTATCGGCAACAGCAAGGTGTCAAACACCAGCGAAAGCGGCAGGTCGAGGATGGTCAGGAAACGCCAGCCGGAATCCCGCACATCCCACTGCACGCCAGGATAATACTGGTTGCCATGCCCCTGGCCGGGGATCGTCCGGCTGATAATGCTGCCGCAGCCGCTGAGCAGCAGCACCATGATAGTGACGGTAAAAAACTTCACGCGTGGCCTCCGTTCAGTGTTATCAGTCAAAAAAATACCGGCACGATGGCCGGTATTTTCCTTTACCTGAAGCTTATTTCGCTGGCAGTGCCTGCGGGTTCAGCTCCAGCGCCTGGTAGTGGCTTACCCATGACGAATACTTCTCAGGTGCCGCCCATACACGATAGTGTAGTCGGGACAGCGTCACAGGATCGCTCAAAAGCACCAGACGACGATCGCGATTGAGTTTATCCGGTGTTTCATTCAGCGCCTGCTCAACGTGACGGTCGCGGGCGATATCCAGCACGTGGCTGGCGCGGTGACGCGCCGTGGCCATCGCCGTGGCCAGGGCGTTGAATGACGGGTTAAACACCGCGTGCATAAAACCATCGTCCAGGGTGCGGCTGCGGTTCAGGGTCAGATATTTGTCCGTATCAACCAGTACCTGCGGCGGGGAGTACTCTTCCGGGATCAGGAACAGCTTCCAGCGTTTGGTTCGCAGACCGATAGTCGACCGACTGGAGATCACCGAGACAAACGGCGACAGGATCAGCGAGAAGACAATCGGCGCCAGCCAGAACAGGAAACGCAGATCCAGCCACGCCATCCCGACTGCCCAGACGAGGCCCAGCAGCAGCTGCGAGCCGTGGCGCATAAACGCTTCGCTCCACGGAGTCGAGTCGTCATCGCGCTGCGGCGAGTTCCAGACCACTTCCCAGCCGAGGAAGGCGCTGACCACAAACACGGTGTGGAAGAGCATACGCACCGGCGCGAGCAGCACCGAGAACAGCACTTCCAGCAGCAGCGACAGGGTCACGCGCAGGAAGCCACCGAACTCTTTCGAGCCTTTACACCAGATCAGAATGATACTGAGCAGCTTCGGCAGGAACAGCAGCACCATGGTTGAAGCAAAGAGCGCAATCGCCAGCTCCGGACGCCACTGCGGCCACACCGGGAACAGCTGCCGGGGTTGCAGGAAGTATTGCGGCTCCGTGAGGGCATGCACCACCTGCAATGCGGTCGACAGGGCGAGGAACATAAACCACAGCGGCGCAGAGAGATAGGACATCACCCCGGTCAGGAACACGGCACGGTGTACCGGATGCATTCCTTTCACCAGGAACAGACGGAAGTTCATCAGGTTGCCGTGGCACCAGCGACGGTCGCGCTTAAGCTCATCGAGCAGGTTTGGCGGCAGCTCCTCATAGGAACCCGGCAGATCGTAGGCGATCCACACGCCCCAGCCGGCACGACGCATCAGCGCAGCTTCAACAAAGTCATGGGACAGAATCGAACCGGCAAAGGAGCCTTCACCCGGCAGCGGCGCGAGGGCGCAGTGCTCGATAAAGGGTTTCACGCGGATGATCGCATTATGGCCCCAGTAGTGGGACTCACCCAGCTGCCAGAAGTGCAGACCGGCGGTAAACAAGGGCCCATAAACGCGTGTCGCAAACTGCTGGCAGCGCGCATAGAGCGTGTCCATACCGGATGCTTTCGGTGAAGACTGGATGATACCGGCGTTCGGGTTGGCTTCCATCAGACGCACCAGCCCGGTCAGACAGTCACCGGTCATCACAGAGTCGGCGTCCAGCACCACCATATAGCTGTACTGACTGCCCCAGCGACGGCAGAAGTCATCGATGTTGCCGCTTTTGCGCTTAACGCGGCGGCGGCGGCGACGATAGAAGATCTGCCCTTCACCCTGCACTTCGGCGATCAGCTCCATCCACGCTTTCTGTTCGGCGACGCAGATATCCGGGTTGTAGCTGTCGCTCAGGATATAGACATCAAAGTGCGCAGCGTTGCCGGTGGCTTTCACCGATTCCCAGGTCGCACGCAGGCCGGCGAAAACGCGATCCACGTCTTCGTTACAGATCGGCATAATCAGCGCCGTGCGGTGTTCCGGGTTCAGCGCTTCATCCCCTACCGTCGAGGCGGAGATACTGTATTTATCCCGACCGATCAGCAATTGCAGGAAGCCCATCAATGCCGTCCAGAATCCGGCTGAAACCCAGCAGAACAGTACCGCAAACAGGATCAGGATCCCCGACTGCAGGATATAAGGCAGGAGCTGCATAAAGGAGACCCACAGATCCTGACCGACCATATCCGTCGGATTGATCAGCGCCCAGCCCTGGTAAGGCAGAATGGTTTTCATATACCAGGTGGCGACCACGGTCTGGGCCAGGGTCAGCAGCAGCAGAATGTAACGGCGAATACTGCCGACGGTACGCCACTTCTGCTCGCTGGCCTGCTGCTCTTTGGTCAGACGGGACAGGTAGCGCGGCGTCACGTCACGTCCACGCAGACGGTCCCAGAAGCGACCAAGGGGGTTGGTGCGCCACTGATCCGGGAACATGGAGGAACGTTTTGCCTTCGGCATCGCCTGCAGCTGGGCACGGCCTTCATCGTCCGCCACCAGCTGCCCTTCCGCCAGGGAGTCAGGCCAACTTCCCTGAAGACGTTTTTCAACGGACTTCAGGGGCGTATCGTCATCACGCATCTCTGCCAAAGCTTCGCCGTTTTCGCTGAGCGCCACGTGCACGCCACGGATATCCGTGGCAGGCAGCAACGCTTTTTCAGCATCCGGGAGCGGCAGCGCGTCGATATACTCAGTTATCTTATTCATTAGCAGGTAGCTGATAGCTCCAGGTTTCACTCAGCGTCTGATCGCCATTAACCAGCGCAGCACGCATTTCGGTCGGCTGTTTGGCATCTTTGACTTTCACACGCAGCATCAGACGCCAGCCTTTGGTTACCGGATTGTAGCGGACGCTGTTTTCAACGATCTCACCATTTTCACCAATACTGGCCTGTGCGGTCAGCGGCGTATCCTGCGGCAGCTTTTTCATGTCCGTACCGGCAAAATCAACCATGAACGCAATGGTGCCGTCCGGCTGACGAATAAGGTTGGACTGTTTCACATCACCGGTTGAACGGCGAGTCTGCTGAACCCAGGCGCTCTCCGGCGAGTGCAGTTTGTCCTCATCGCGGCTAAAGGTGATGGTGTATTTGAAGTTCATCTCTTTACCCGGCTCCGGCAGCTGATCCGGGGTCCAGTAGGTCACGATGTTATCGTTGGTTTCATCGTTGGTCGGAATTTCAACCAGCTCGATTTTACCTTTACCCCAGTCCCCTTTCGGCGTGATCCAGCCGCTTGGACGCAGGTCATAACGATCGTCGAGATCTTCAAAGCGCGAGAACTGACGGCCGCGCTGCAGCAGACCGAAGCCCTGCGGGTTTTCCATCGCAAAGCTGCTGACGGCGAGATGTTTCGGGTTGTTCAGCGGACGCCAGATCCACTCGCCGTTACCGGCGCGGATGGAGAGCCCGTTGGAGTCATGCAGTGCCGGACGGTAGTTGGTTGCCGGCGACGGCTGATTCGGCCCGAACAGGAACATGCTGGTCAATGGCGCCACGCCCAGCTTGCCCACTTTGTCGCGCAGATAGACCTTGGACTGGACGTCCACCACGCTGTCGCGGCCCGGAATAATCACAAAACGGTAGGCACCGGTCGCACGCGGGGAATCCAGTAGCGCATAGATCGTCAGGCGTTTGTCAGTCGGATTAGGACGCTCGATCCAGAACTCGCGAAAACGCGGGAACTCTTCACCGGACGGCAGCGCCGTATCGATGGCCAGACCGCGTGCGGAAAGGCCATAAACCTGGCCCTGGCCAATCACACGGAAGTAGCTGGCGCCAAGCATGCTGACGATCTCGTCATTTTTATCTTTGCTGTTGATCGGGTAGAGCACTTTAAAACCGGCGAAGCCAAGGTCTTTTACCGTGTCTTTGTCATGCTGGACGTTGCCGAAATTGAAGTAATCAGGGCTGTACTTGATTTTACGTACGGCCGTAGCGGTCACTTCGTTGATCGTCACCGGGGAGTCGAAGTACATCCCCTGGTGATAGAATTCGAGTTTGAACGGGGTCTTAGCGTTGTTCCAGTACGCTTTGTCGTGGTTGAACTGAATCTGTTGATAGTCCGCGTATTTCATATCGCGGAACACGGAGGGCAGGTTACTTTTAGGCGCCTCGTAGCTCTTGCCGGCTAACGTTTGTGCCTGCTTCGCAACGTCATCGATGGTGAACGCCCATGCGGATGAGGTGCCCAGAGACAACAGAATGGCTGCGCCTAACCAACGCATTTTCATCATTTGAGATTTGTGTTTCATAGTAACTAAGCACTTCCCCCTTTGTGTGCTTAAATCGATCCGATCCATTTTAATGGAAACTCAGGCAATCCGACAACATAATCCCCTTCTTGTTCAACTTACTGGCTCAGGGATTAAACAACACCGAAATGCATTTTCAGTTTACGCGCATTCCTGGAGACAGGATTTTCGGGTTGGTGTAGGGTGGCTGCGAATCTAAACATTATCGTCGACAGCGATAAGACGAATAGTCCGAGAATGCCATTAACGCTATGAGTAATGTACCCGCACAACGTGAATATTTCCTTGATTCCATTCGCGCATGGTTAATGCTGTTAGGGATCCCGTTCCATATTTCCTTAATTTACTCCAGCCATGTCTGGCATGTTAACAGCGCAGAGCCCTCCTGGTGGCTGACCCTGTTTAATGATTTTATCCACTCTTTCCGGATGCAGGTCTTCTTTGTCATTTCCGGTTACTTTTCATACATGCTGTTCCTGCGCTACCCCATGAAGAAGTGGTGGACGGTGCGCGTCGAACGCGTCGGCATCCCAATGCTGACGGCCATCCCGCTGCTGACCCTGCCTCAGTTTCTGATGTTGCAGTATGTCAAAGGCAAAACCGAGAGCTGGCATACTCTGTCGCTGTATGACAAGTACAATACGCTGATGTGGGAATTAATCTCGCATTTGTGGTTCCTGCTGGTGCTGGTGGTGTTAACCACCTCCAGTCTGTGGCTGTTCCGTACCTTAAAAAATCACCCGCAGGATAATCCGAACGGCTTTATGGCCGGGCTGACAATGGGCAAATTGTCGCTGATCTTTATGCTGCTGGGCCTGTGTTACGGCGTTATCCGCCGCACGCTGCTGATCGTCTATCCGCCGATCCTCAGCGACGGCCTGTTTAATTTTGTGGTGATGCAGAGCCTGTTTTATTTGCCCTTCTTTATGCTTGGCGCGCTGGCCTTTATTCATCCGCGCCTGAAGGCGCTCTTTACCACGCCGTCGAGAGGCTGCCTTATCGGAGCGGCTCTGGCTTTCGTTGCCTACCTGCTTAACCAGCACTTCGGCAGCGGCGATGCCTGGATGTACGAAGTGGAGTACGTGATTACCATGCTGCTGGGACTGTGGATGGTGAACGTGGTGTTTGCGCTCGGCCACCGCCTGCTGAACTTCAAGTCCTCGCGGGTGACCTACTTCGTTAACGCGTCGCTGTTTATTTACCTGGTCCACCACCCGCTGACGCTGTTCTTCGGCGCGTGGATAACGCCGTTTATTCCATCCAATACGCTGGGCTTTATTACCGGGCTGGTGTTTGTGGTGGGGACGGCCATCCTGCTGTATGAAATTCATCTGCGTATTCCGCTGCTACGCTTTTTATTCTCCGGCAAGCCGCAAAACAGCGCGCCCAAACCAGGCGCAACCGCCGGTTAACGTCTTCGGCCTTCCGCTTACGGAAGGCCGCTCTCCCCTACTCCTGCGACTGAACCAGCAACCGTTGATACAGGCTGGTATTTTCTTCGTCAAAGCAAACGAAATAGATCTGTTCCGGCACGGGGCTGTCAGGCAGGTAAGCCATCACCGTATTGAGTGCGATTTGCGCAGCAGCCGCTTTCGGATAGCCGTACACGCCGGTGCTGATGGCCGGAAAGGCTATCGATTCATAGCCGTTGGCTGCCGCCAGCTGGAGGCTATTACGGTAGGCATCCTGCAGAAGCTGCGGTTCATTGTGTTCGCCGCCGCGCCAGACCGGCCCGACCGTATGGATCACCGCCTTCGCCGGTAAATCCCCTGCGGGGGTGATCACCGCCTGTCCGGGGGCGCACTCTCCCTGCTGCTGGCGTATCTGTTTACAGGCCGCCAACAGCGCCGGACCTGCGGCGCGATGGATAGCGCCATCCACCCCGCCGCCGCCCAGCAGAGAGGGGTTCGCTGCATTCACAATCACGTCGACCTGAAGGGTGGTGATATCACCCTGAACAACCTGGATCCTGGACATAACAGAGGCCCTCCTGCTGACAACGATATCGTTAAGTTTATCGCAGGGTTTGCAGGAGGGAGAGAATTGTTGCCCGTCGGTACGTCAACTACTCGTAGGTGACGTTCAGTATTGCCAGTTTGCGCTGCGCATCAAGATAGCGAAGATCCACCGACGCCAGGGATGAGCGCACCCTCTTCTGGGCGAGGGATGCCAGCGGCCAGCGCTCGACCGACTGCACGCCATCACGCTCACAGCGCATCTCCAGGTGCTGCTGTCGGGCGTCGGGCGCGGTTTCACAAACTGGCTCAACAATCTGGCCGGTGAATCGGATGGTGCCACCGAATGTGTGGGGAGAAGATGCCTCTGCGGCAAGCGCCTGAGTTGCAAACAGCGCACACAGCAGGGGAACAGCATGATAGATGGATAGCGTCATAAAGATTGCCTCAATAAGGGGGCCATCCATGAGGGGGATCGTCGTTTCCTTAATGTTCAGCCAATGGCGAACCGATTAATAGAAACATACAAGCAACAAATCATCAACATATTTAACATTCATTATTTCAATGCAATCGTTTGATTTGACGAGTGTAATTCGGGGGATAAAAGGGAGAAGGCATGGCGGCAGCGCGCCATGCCGGAGACTATTCGCTGACAGGCGCCGCATTCTGTTTGCCTTCAGTACGCTGTGCCAGCCACACACCGCTGCTTTTCATGGCAAAACCGAAGGCTAATCCCAGCAGCAGAGAAGGCACGACCAGCCGCCAGTCGCCTTCAGCGGCAAACGTGGCGCAGGCGCCGATAAAGGTGCCAGGGACAAACGACAGCAGCAGCTGGCTGGCCTGCAGACACATCAGAAACGCCACAACGCCGGTCATGGCATAGCTAAGAATTTCCAGATGCGGGGCCAGCGCGCTGCCGTGAATAATCACCAGCGCCCAGACCACGCCGCTCACCATGGTACAGCCTGCGGTCAGCAAACCTTTGACGCCGCCCCGGGGGGAAGCAAACCAGACGGTACAGCCCAGAAATCCGGCCCAGCTTAGCAGGCCAAGAGAGACGGCAACCCAGCCCCACAGAGCGGAGAGGATACCGGTTGTCAGTGCGAGAGAAATAAGTTTGTTCATGGCGCGCATCATAGCAGATGCGCGCCGAAGTAATGCGATCGGAAGCAAGATTATTGCAACACAACAGTCTTCATTACATTTTAACTGTGATGTTAATCACAATTTATTGTTCATCTTCTTCCTGCAACTCTTCCCATATCGCGCCGATGGCATCGCGGGTAACGATCGCCAGCGTGCGCCAGAACGGCGTTGTTGCATGGGCTTCAATTTTGCCGAAGAAGGTGTCGTACCACGGCATAATAAAGTCGGCAAACAGCGTCTCAAGCGCTTCGCTCTCGTCTTCTGCCGCGTTATCTTCCAGCCAGGAGGCGGCCAGCAGCAGCGTGCCGATATGATCGGCCGGTGTATCGGCTAATGGCATACCGCGCGCGGAGAGAAAGGAACGAACGTCCTCTTGCGTAGCGCCTTCGACCCAGGCGCTGCGGTACGGGGACACGCTGCACTCATCCCCGACAAACAGCGCATTATAGTCCGCGGCAATCTGCGGCAGATCGCAGCTTTTTTGCAGACGCGTCAGCAGTTCATCCTGCTCCAGCGGCCAGCTGGCGGCCAGCTTACCTTCGCTAATCAGGGTGAACAGCGGCACCAGCAGCGGATCCTGCGGCTGGCGATAATAGAGAGAACCCAGCACGCGGCAGAGGACAGAAAGCTCGTTCATTCAGTGATTCCGTTTTGTGACATTACAGTTGTGCAAACTCAGGAATAGGCGGCATACCGCGAGATTCCAGAAAATCCAGCAGGCGTCGCGGAGAGACGTTCAGGATACGATCTTCCGGGAAACCCACTTCATCCAGTACCTTGCGACATTCGCTAAAGTCGCCAAGGGTAAAAGCAGTATGTGAATCAGAGCCCAGCGCCACCCAGCCTCCCGCGTCGCGGACCGCTGCAGCCACTGCGCGACAGTTCGCTTCACTGCCCTTTCGCGAATGGATAAACGAGGAGTTATTAATTTCCAGCGCAACCTGGTACTTTGCGGCGGCGGCGGCAATGGCCGGTATATCGACGGGATACCTGGGGTTACCGGGGTGGCTAATAATATGCACATTACCGCTGGCCATGGTCGCAATCATCGCTTCGGTATGCGTCTCGCGATCCTGTGGCGCAAACACCGGCTCGTGAAAGCCCGCGATAATCATATCCAGCGAGGTCAGCATCGGCCCGGTGCAGTCGATCTCGCCGAGGGTATTTTTAATATTGGCTTCGATACCGCGCAAAATGCCAACGCCGTCGACCAGACGCGGCCAGATGCGCATATTGACGAAGTGCCAGTAGTGCGGCGCATCCGCCATATCCGGACCGTGGTCAGTAATGGCAAACAGCTTAATCCCTTTACGTTTTGCTTCGGCAATATAATCGTGGAGGGTACTGTAGGCATGGGTGCTGGCGACGGTGTGCATATGCAGGTCAACAGGATACATCACTCTCTCCTCTTTCTTTTTCAGGCAAGGATAGCAGGAATTACCGGCCGTGATGAGCAAAAACCCGACCTGCGCCGGGTTTTGTCATCAGTAGCCACGAATACGATCGACCTGTCCTGACGCCTGATTTCCGGCCTCAATCTGCTGGATCGTGCGGGCAATGTAGTCCACGGCCTCTGCCGGACGGGTTACCGCCGCGACGTGGGGCGTTATCGCCACTCGCGGATGCGCCCAGAGCGGGTTATCGGCCGGCAGCGGCTCTTTACTGAACACATCCAGCATCGCCGCTTTCACTTTGCCGCTATCGAGCGCGGCCAGAAGGTCAGCTTCCACCACATGTACGCCGCGGGCAAGATTAAGGACATAGCTGTTATCCGGCAGCCGACCGAGCAGGGACGCATTAATCATCCCGGCGGTTTCTGCGGTATTGGGCAGCAGATTTATCAGCACCCGGCTGTGGCGCAGAAAATCGGCCAGCTCATCCCCACCGGCATAACTCGTCACGCCGGGCCACGCTTTTCGGCTGCGGCTCCAGCAGTTTACCGGGAAGCCCCAGGCCTTCAGGCTCTCGGCGACCTTCGCCCCCAGAACGCCAGCCCCCAGAATACCGACAGAGAAATCGTCCCGGTCATAGTCTTCCAGCGATTCCCAGCGCGCCTGCTGTTTTAACGCCTGGTAGTCGTCAAAGCGACGGAACCAGTGCAGCACCTGGCTGACGGCATATTCCTGCATCTGCAGCCCCATACCGGTATCTTCAAGACGAAATAGCGGGATATGCATCGGCAGCATTTCCGGGTGCGCCTTAAGCTGGCCGAGTATCGAGTCCACCCCGGCCCCCAGGGCAAAAACGCCCTTCAGCTCGCGTCCCTTCAACATCTCAACCGGCGGGTGCCAGACCAGGGCGTAATCCGCAGGATCGTTATCGCCCGCCTGCCACAGACGAATGCGGGCTTCGGGAAGGCGTTTTTCCAGTAACGGGAGCCAGTGCTTCGCATCGAAGGTCGGGTGGTAAAAAATAATATCCATCATGTCTCCTGGCAGGTGTTAAACGCGCTGAAAATTGCTCATTACTCAATGGGAAATGTACTGCTATCTGTTTGTATCATCTTGCAGCATAACAGGTTTATTTTACAGACCGCTGACAAGCATTGATTGTAAAAAGGTCAGTTTCAGATTGTTTAAGAAGCAAGTTGGCTGAAGTTTGTTTAAACGCGCTGATTTATCGAAAAAGAAGATTGACGCTGGAGGTACTTTTCCCTACATTAGCGACCGTTCCGACAGCGTCGGAAAGATAATACGGTGAGGTGTCCGAGTGGCTGAAGGAGCACGCCTGGAAAGTGTGTATACGGCAACGTATCGAGGGTTCGAACCCCTCTCTCACCGCCATCTTCAAAGAAGAGCCCGCATGAAAATGCGGGCTTTTTTTCGTCTGCGAAACAAGAAGCCGACAAACAAAACGCACAGCTGCGTCCTGTCTAAGCCAGCTCCCTGCCCTTTGCTCAAGGCTTAACCGAACGAGATCAAAAGAATAAAATCTGCTTGACCGTTTTCACCCGACTCCCTATAGTAGCGCCCCGTTGCCCCCCTAACCGGAAGGCAGCAATACAATACGGTGAGGTGTCCGAGTGGCTGAAGGAGCACGCCTGGAAAGTGTGTATACGGCAACGTATCGAGGGTTCGAACCCCTCTCTCACCGCCATATTTAAAGAAGAGCTCGCATGAAAATGTGAGCTTTTTTTTTCATCTGAATATCCTGTTGTTACAATATATCTCTCAGAATAACTCTTTAAGATTCCTTGATGGCAAATTTTGCCACCCAACCATTGACTGACCGTCAGTCAATGGTTATCTTCTTTTATAACCCAGATAGCGTGAGGGAAGGATAAGCATGAGAATCGTAAAAGCCCCCGATGTACGTAGGGCGGAAATCCTGGAAACGGCAAAGGCTCTTTTTACACGTCAGGGGTATGCCGGGACATCGGTTGCAGACATTGTTGCCGAAGCGAAAATTGCAAAAGGAACCTTTTATTACTACTTCAAAACAAAATCTGACGTGCTGGAGTCGCTGGCCGAACAGATGGTGAATGAGATGGTACTGCGCGCTTCAAAAGTTGCAGAGAAACCCGATCTCACTGCCATTGAGAAAATATGCGGCATTATTATGCAGCAGAATCAAGTTAAGGATGCAGGAGGAGACGTTGTCGCCGGGCTTCATCAGGTAGGGAATAAGGAACTACACGATCGCGTGGCCATTGAAACTGTTTTATCGCTTGGACCGGTGTTTGCTGATGTTATTGCGCAGGGCGTCAGAGAGAATCTGTTTCAGGTAGACGACCCGCTGAGCACCATTCAGTTTATTCTCGCAGGGGCAGATTTCTTACTGGGTGAAAATACCTTTAATTGGACTCCGGAGGAGAAACTGGCACGCTTTGAGGCGATGTTCAAGCTTATTGAGAGAGCTCTCGGAGCTGCACCGAATACGGTAGCACCGGCGTTACAGAAGTGTTTATTGCGCCATTAATAATTAATCTACTGTCACACATTCTGATGCCGCAGGATAGCTGAAGCCAGGTAAGGCATCAAAAGTAACCACCGGCGTTTTAATAGTCGCCGGGACAAGGAGGTCTGAAATGATTACGTTGTACCGTCACACCGTACTTTTCTACTTACTCTCTACCCTGATTCCCTGGGCGTGCTGGTTTGGTGCCGCATGGATTAGCCGGGAGGGAGCTACGCTCAGCTCGTCCGCCAGTTTTCTGGCACTTACGGGGCTCTGTACTCCGATGCTTATCGCCGGATTCCTCATTGGCACGAACAGGATGCTGCGTCGTGACGTCTTCTCCCGGCTGTTACAATGGCGCGCCCCTGGTCGTTACTATTTACTGGCGTGCGTTCTTATGCCGCTGACGATAGCGATCGCCATGGGGATCTCTCTTCTGTTTGGTTACAGCGACAGGCAGTTTGTCATCGACACCCAATTTAGCTTTACGTCTGGTATTTTTCCCGCATGGCTGATTCTGATTGCAGCCCCGGTTCTTGAGGAGTTGGGATGGCATAGCTATGGTACTGACTGCCTGCGACGTAAATATAATCTTTTTATAACCAGCGTTATCTTTGCATTATTCTGGGGGATCTGGCACATGCCGCTGTCAGCTATTCCAGGTTATTACCACAACGATCTCGTTGTAACGGGTCTACTCTATAGCGTGAATTTTTTGCTAAGTCTTATACCCTTCGTTTTTTTGATGAACTGGCTTTATTACAAAACAGAAAGAAATATTTCTGTGGCTGTCGTATTTCATGTTACGGCTGGGCTCTTTAATGAGATTTTCAACCCTCACCCAGACAGTAAAATCATTCAGACTGGCATCTTAATGATTATTACGATATGGGTTGTTCTTGCTGATAAAGACTTTTTTTTCAGGCAAAAGTATAAGTGAGTGGCAGGAGACTGTTGAGATGAATGCTCATGCCTGAAACGCCTGACAGGACTCATCAGGCGTTTCAGGCAAAGCTATGTATTCAGGTCAAACTCTACGGGCGCTCATCGCGTGGCGAAGAAGAACAACAGCACAGGCCAGCACGCCACCGATCATAGCAGCCAGCAGTATCACAATCGCTTTTCCCGGATTATCTTTTGTCACCGGTAAAGAGGGCGAGAGCTGATATTTGAAGGGCTCAAACTGCGTATCCTCAACCGTGATTTTCCGCAGCTGATCCAGCTGGTACTGATGGTTGTTGAAATCTGCATCAAGCTGAGCCACATCGGTAATCGATTTTTCAATGGCTAATTTCCGTTCAATCCCGTCAGCACCAAGCACTACCGAGAAATCCGGATCGTCTTTTACCGCCATGCCGCTGCTGTACACAGGTTTTTTGATCCCTGCCGCATTGGCAATCTCCAGGGCATAGTTCAGTCGCTGAATATTTGCATTACGAAGATTGGTCAGATGGACACGCTTCTGCTCCAGACGACTGTCCTCCAGCAGAATTTTTACCGTGACCGCATTAGTGATATTTTGCATTGTCTCTTTATCAACGGCTGCAGAGACATAATCGATATACCCTTGCAGGACCACCTGAGCATCCTGTGCCGTCGGCGCAACAAAGCTGAGTGTCCAGGCTAAATAGGGTGAGCCTGCAGCATCTGCCGGGTTGTGGTTACTCGTTGATTTCATTTTCGCCGCCAGATTCACCACGGCACGATGCAGCTCGGCAGGGTTAATATCCGCCCCTTTCAGCTGTTCAAGGATATAGGGGGAAGAGGCCAGATACTCCTCCAGCAGAGACTGCGACTGGAATTTTTTGATAAAGAGTTCGAAAACGCTACCGCGGGTAATCTGGGTATCGATATCCAAAACCTGAAGCTTCACCAGTTGCTGCTGCATTTCATGCCACTGCATCGTTTCCGCCGGCGTCACAATGGCCTGACTGCTCCATTTCTGCGGCAGCAAAGAGGCAATCGCCAGCCCCATTAGCGCAAAGGCGACGATCCCGGCCACAATTTGCTTTTTCGCCTCATAAAGCACACTGACTAACTCAAGAATATCGGTCTCTCTGTCCTGCAATACGACGGGCGGCGCATTCTCAGCAAGATTGAGTTCCGTGACTTTTTTGACGTCGATAACAGACATGTGAGTCTCTTTTATAGCGGTAGATAGAAGATGGCCGCGGGCGCGGAAAACTGAGAGGAATATTACAACGGAACAGGAGGAATCCGAAAAAAAATCGCTACTCAGCTAAGTAAACTACCAGACATTGTAGCGAGTATTGACTATACGAAATATCAATAGATTCACCCCAATCCATTGATATGCCCTTGAAAAGAAAAAACCGGTACACGTCTGGTGCACCGGTTTTCGGATTTCAATCGCTAGTTGTAAGCGCGTAGCGTACGCTGACAGAGCGCCGAGCGGACGCAGTCATCTTTGGTAAAGCGAACCACTCCCACCATCTCATCTTCCTCAAAACGCGCCAGCGCATCGCTGAGGCCAGACTGCACCCCTCGCGGTAAATCACACTGGGTAATATCCCCGTTCACAATGACGGTCACGTTTTCCCCGAGGCGAGTTAAAAACATTTTCATTTGCGCAGCGGTCACGTTCTGAGCCTCGTCAAGAATGACGACCGCATTTTCAAATGTACGTCCGCGCATATAGGCGAACGGCGCGATTTCCACCTTACCGATCTCTGGTCGCAGGCAGTATTGCATAAAGGACGCGCCCAGCCGTTTTACCAGAATGTCGTAGACTGGCCGGAAGTAAGGCGCGAACTTCTCCGAGATATCGCCGGGTAAGAAGCCGAGATCTTCGTCGGCTTGCAGGACCGGTCGGGTGACAATGATCCTGTCCACATCCTTATGAATCAGGGCTTCCGCCGCTTTCGCTGCGCTGATCCAGGTTTTACCGCAGCCCGCTTCACCGGTTGCAAAGATCAGCTGTTTACTCTCGATAGCATTCAGGTAGTGCGCCTGAGCCTCATTACGCGCTGCAATTGGCGAGGTGTCGCGACTGTCGCGCGCCATGCCAATGGCTTCTACGCCGCCCATCTGCACAAGCGAGGTGACCGATTCTTCTTCACGCTGTTTATGGCTACGTGAATCCCGTCTCAGCACACGTTTTGCTTCACGACGAGCTTTGATCACTGCTTTTTGTCTTCCCATGGATAGCACCTTGAGTTGTTGGTTTACATCACACGCGTCGGACTCAACGCGATTATGCGCACAAACGTCTGAGGTTTGGCTTCCTTGTAAGCCATTGCTTGTTGTCGAAGAGGAAATAGCACAGCGTCCGGAAGGATCGCCGGTTATTTCAGAGGACACATGATTCAGTGGGGAGGGTGAAAATTTGGCGGTGAGGAAATCGCTGCCGGAGGTGGGGCCTCCGCGCCGGGTCTTGCGGTGGATCTTACTAAATTGTCCAGTGCAGGACTTTACCATTCGCGATCTCCATAGTGAAAAACATCACAGCCGGGAACTACCGCATAGTTAATTAATACAGCAAAAATTATCATAAATGCAACAATATTTTTACTGATTCATAACGAGCATCGATTTCCCTGCTTTCAGGAGTGTCTGAAATTTATATTACAGAAATATAACAGTCGGCCGTACATACGAAAAAATTATGTTTTTCAGTGAAAACCGCAATTCCGCGCCCGGCGGAATTGCGTTATCAGGCTTCAAGCAACGGCTGTGCCAGATAGCCTGTGGCATCGCGAACACCGGGCAGCACAAAGAAATAGCCGCCGCCGATGGGCTTGATGTACTCCTCCAGCGCTTCACCATTCAGCCGCTTCTGCACGGTCAGGAAACCTTTCTCCAGATCGTGCTGGTAGCACACAAACAGCAACCCCATATCCAGCTGTCCTGAGAGGGTCACCCCCAGCGAGTAGCTATAGCCACGGCGCATCATCAGGCTGGAGTCCGTCTCACGGGTGCGGGGATTGGCCAGCCGAATATGGCTGTCCAGGGCAATCAGATTGCCCTCAGGATCCTGAGCATAGTCCGGCACATCATGCTCATTCTGCATGCCTAACGGCGCCCCGCTCTGCTTATCCCGGCCAAAAATGGTCTGCTGCTCTTTCAGCGGCGTACGATCCCAGAACTCAACCCGGAACTGAATAATCCGCGCTGCCTGATAGCTGCCTCCCACCGTCCACGGCGGTTCATTCTGATCCGGTGTGACCCAGACCACCGCATCCATCAGGGCCGCATCGCGGCTGTCGGGATTGGCCGTACCGTCTTTAAATCCCAGCAGGTTAATCGGCGTCTCTTTCCCCTGGCTGCGGGCGGCGTGATCGGAGATAAACCCTTCCCGCTTCCAGCGCACGCTGAGCAGGTCAGGCGTATGCTTGATGACGTCGCGCAGGGCATGAATCACCGTATCCTGGGTATTGGCGCAGATTTGCAGGAGCAGATCGCCGTGGCACAACGCAGCATCCAGCGAATCATTCGGGAAGCGGGTCATTTTCTGCAGGCGCTTTGGCCGGTGCGCCTGTAAACCGAAGCGGTCATCAAACAGCGCATCGCCAACGGATACCGTTATCGTCAGGTTATCCGGCGCAATAAAGCCGCCGAGAATGCCCGAGTCCATCGGCGGCAGACGCGTGTTGGGCGTATCCGGCGCAGGCCCGCCGGTTGTCAGAAACGCAATTCTCGCCGTCAGCAGACGAAACAAACGCTCCAGCCCGGCTTTATCGCTGGCCAGCACGTCAAAGGCGACCAGCATCATCGACGCCTGCTGTGGCGTCAGCACGCCCGCCTGATGAACACCATAAAAGGGCTGCGTTTCCATTCGCGCCGATGGCGATAATGTTCCCGGGGCGCTTTGCGGTTTTGCCGCATGCGCAACCGGGCAGCCGCCGACCAGTGCGAGCGCGCCTCCCAGCGCACCCATTCCTTTTAGTAAGCGACGCCTTGACGGCTCGCTTACGTTCTCAGAATCCTGTTCAGTCATGATACTTAGTCCAGACCCAGCACGCCGCGCAGCTGAGCCAGATCTTCCGCCAGCGCGGTAATCGGCCCTTTCAGCGCGTTGCGGTCGGCATCGGTCAGCTTATCGTAGGTTTCAAAGCCCTCTTTGGTGCGATACTTCGCCAGGATCGCATCCACTTTGGCAAAGTTGGCATCCACTTTCGCCAGCAGTTCCGCATTCCCTTTTTGCAGCTGCGGGCGCAGCAGGTCGACGATTTTCTTCGCACCGTCAATGTTGGCCTGGAAATCCCACAGATCCGTATGGCTGTAGCGATCTTCTTCACCGCTGATTTTGCTGGCGGCCACTTCTTCAATCAGACCCGCCGCACCACCGACCACTTTTGACGGCGGGAATGCCAGCTCGCTGATGCGTTTTTGCAGATCGACGACGTCGGTATAGAGCTGGTCAGCATAGTTATCCATGCCCTTCACGCTCTTATCCCCGAACAGGGCTTTTTCCAGACGGTGGAAACCGGTGAATTTCGGATCGGCCGCTTTCTGCTCGTAGTCATCTTCACGGGCGTCAATGCTACCGTCCAGATCGGAGAACAGCTCGGCAATAGGCTCGATACGCTCATAGTGTTGGCGAGTCGGCGCATACAGAGACTGCGCTTTGGCCACATCACCGGCTTTCACCGCATCGGTGAAGGCTTTCGTCCCGGTCACCAGCGCCGCGGTTTCCGCCATAACGTAGTTTTTATACTCGGTAATCGCTCCGCCCAGGCTGAGCAGAGCTTCACCCTGTGCAGCATCGGCCGTTGCCTCACCTTTGACAATCAGCTTGCCTTTCGGGTTGGTCAGCAGGCCGCAGGTCATCTCATACTCGCCCGGCTGGAGGTTGGCCGTCATCTTCTGGCTAAAGCCCGGCGCGATGTTTTCACGCTCCTCAACCACCATCACCCCTTTAAGGATCTCCCACTCCAGCGCTTTCTGGCTGTGGTTTTTAATAATGAACTGGGTTTTTCCCGAGTTGACCGTAATGCTCATCGGCTCGCACTGTTTATCGGTTACGGTAACGTTAACCTGGGGAATATCGGCGGCCTGCGCGGCAAACGCGCCGGACAACAGAGCGGTAAGAGCAACCTGCAAAGCACTACGGCGGAAGTTAATCGTCATGTTCCATCCCTTAAAAGTATGTTGTAACTACGTATGCTGTAACGACCAGAAGCGATCAGGGTGCGGCGCGTGAAGCCGTCGTACCGGTACGAGGCGGCAGCGCAAACAGCACCAGCGCCGGAATCAGATAGATAAAGTAGACCGCGACTTCGCTGACGCTCGGCGCTTCCTGGTAACCGAAGACGCCTTCCAGCAGCGTACCGAACAGCGAGTGGGTCGAGAGCACATTGCTCAGGTCAAAGGCGATATCCTGGAAGTGGTTCCACAGGCCTGCCTCATGGAAGGCGCGAATTGCCCCCGCAGCCAGCCCGGCCGCCACCAGCAAAATAAACAGGCTGGTCCATTTGAAAAATGCGCCCAGATTGAGGCGGATCCCGCCCCAGTAGAGAAGAAAGCCCAGCACAACCGCACTCAGCAGTCCCAGAATCGCTCCAACGGGCGGCCAGATACCGACATCCTGCTGGAAGGCAGCAAGCAGAAAGAAGACCGACTCCAGGCCTTCGCGGGCCACGGCAAAGAAGACCATCATCACCAGCGCCCAGCCCTGGTGATTGCCGCGACGCAGCGCGTTATCGACGGCGCTTTCCAGCTCCGCTTTCACATTGCGGGAAACTTTGCGCATCCAGAACACCATCCAGGTCAACACGATGACCGCAATGACCGCAACGATCCCCTCAAACAACTCCTGCTCTTTTTGCGGAAATTCACCGGTGGTTTCATTGATAAAGATGCCCAGCCCCAGACAAAGGCCTGCCGCCAGAAACACCCCAAGCCACATCACGCCGATAAAATGCCCGCGCTGGGTGCGCTTCAGATAGCTGGCAATGAGGCTGACAATCAGCGCGGCCTCAAGCCCTTCGCGTAACATAATGAGAAATGGAACAAACATGCCAGACATCCTCGAATGTGAGTCGCAGTCATTTAGTGTAAAAACAGGTAAATGTTATGATAGTGATTATCATTACGGCAACGGGAAACTCAAGCGAAATATCGGCAGATTGATGACAGGATGTAAAAACTGCGCGCACGGTTACAGTCGAAATTGATCTGCTGCAAATTCATCGGCAAAGAGAGGTCGCAGAAGGTGGTTTACGCCCACCCTGCCTTATGGCTAAATGTGCGACCTGTTTACCTGCGAAATTAATAACATGTTAACTCTTCTGCATTTCCTGCTGGCGCTGGTGGTGATCCTTGCCCTGGCCTGGCTGGTCAGTTTCGATCGTCGCAAAATTCGTTACCGGTTTGTCCTGCAGCTCATCGTGATTGAAGTCGCGCTGGCATGGTTTTTCCTGCACGCCGAAAGCGGATTGTCGATGATCAAAACCGTCTCCGGGCTTTTTGAATCTCTGCTTAAGTTTGCCGCAGAGGGCAGCGGTTTTGTCTTCGGTGGGATGGGTGAAAAAGGCCTGGCGTTTATTTTCCTTGGCGTGCTGTGCCCGATTATCTTTATCTCTGCGCTGATTGGGATCCTGCAACACTGGAAGATCCTGCCGATATTTATTCGCCTGATTGGCACCCTGCTGTCGAAGCTGAACGGTCTGGGCAAGCTGGAGTCGTTTAACGCCGTCAGCTCGCTTATCCTCGGCCAGTCGGAAAACTTTATTGCCTATAAAGGCGTGCTGGGCGATCTCTCTTCCCGCCGTCTGTTCACCATGGCGGCCACCGCCATGTCGACGGTGTCGCTCTCCATCGTCGGGGCTTATATGACCATGCTGTCGGCGCAGTACGTGGTGGCAGCACTGATCCTGAATATGTTCAGCACCTTTATTATTCTGTCGGTTATCAACCCGAGCGCTCCGCAGGATGAGCCTGACGTGAAGCTGGAAAAACTGCATGAATCGCAGAGCTTCTTTGAGATGCTGGGGGAGTATATTCTCGCCGGTTTCAAGGTGGCGATGATTATTCTGGCGATGCTGATCGGCTTTATCGCGCTGATCAGCGCGGTTAACGCCCTCTTCTCTGCGCTCTTCGGCCTCAGCTTCCAGCAGCTTCTGGGATATGTTTTCTACCCGCTGGCCTGGCTGGTGGGCATCCCTCTGAGCGATGCGCTTAACGCGGGCAGCATTATGGCGACCAAGCTGGTTGCGAACGAGTTTGTGGCGATGATTGAACTGCAGAAGGTTGCAGCAGAGATGACACCGCGCGGCCTGGGGATCCTCTCGGTATTCCTGGTGTCGTTTGCCAACTTTGCCTCTATCGGCATTATTGCCGGAGCCATCAAAGGCCTGAATGAGCAACAGGGCAACGTGGTTTCCCGCTTCGGCCTGCGCCTGGTTTACGGCGCAACCCTGGTCAGCCTGCTTTCCGCCAGCTTTGCCGGGCTGGTACTGTAATGAAAACGGCGGGGAAACCCGCCGTTTTTCTTAAAACTGTACGCAGACTTTCTGGTCAACCCGCATCACCGACTCCTGGGCAAAGCGCGATTTATAGATCCCACGCAGCGCTTCGATATCGCTGTTACTGCGGGCATCTTTACCGTGGATCAGCATCAACGCTTTGCTGGCTTCGCGGGCGACCTTACCGTCATTGCCCAGCCACTGCCCCCGCGCATCAAACACAGTCAGGCCATCGCGAAAACGCGGCGTCACGTCGCCATCGACAAAACTCTGCCACTCTGCAGCCGTAATCGCCTCCCCGGCCGGGCGGTTTAAGCCGAAATAGAGCGTAGTTTGCATCATCTGGTTATCAGCAGCGCAGTCCGCCGCCGTCCGGGGCGCAGATACCGTCGTACACCCTGTCGCCAGCGCCGCCAGCAACACGACCGCCAGGCCTGTCTTGATCCTCATAGTTCGCTATCCTCATTGTTATTTGTGTTTTGATATCAGCGTATTTCGTTGCCGCTGGCAAGAAAAAGGCCCGCCGAAGCGAGCCTGTTTACCGTACAGCGGTTATTTTACCTTCGCCAACGCCGGTGCCGGAGAGTGGTAATGGGCATCGGCCTCGGCAAAGCGCTGCTGCATCGCGGCAGACGGGGCCTTACCGATCAGGCTAAAGACCACAATCCCGATGCTGCCGAAGAGGAATCCCGGAATAATTTCATACAGATCCAGCCACGCGTAGTGCTTCCAGACCAGCACGGTGACCGCACCGATGATCATCCCGGCCAGCGCGCCGTTGCGGGTCATACGCGACCAGAGCACGGAGAAAAGCACCACCGGCCCAAACGCAGCGCCGAAGCCGGCCCAGGCGTAGCTCACCAGACCCAGCACGCGGTTTTCCGGGTTTGCCGCCATCGCGATGGAGACCAGCGCCACCAGCAGGACCATAAAGCGCCCGACCCAGACCAGCTCGATCTGACTCGCCCCTTTGCGCAGGAAAGCTTTATAAAGATCTTCGGTAATCGCACTGGAACAGACCAGCAGCTGGCAGCTCAGGGTCGACATCACCGCCGCCAGAATCGCCGACAGCAGGATCCCGGCAATCCACGGGTTAAACAGCAGCTGCGCCAGCTCGATAAAGATACGCTCGGCATTCTGATTAACCGAACCGGCCATCAGCGGATTGTTTTCGTAGTACGCGATCCCGAAGAACCCCACCGCCACGGCACCCGCCAGGCAGAGGATCATCCAGGTCATGCTGATACGGCGGGCGTGCACGATAGTGTGATGGGAATCGGCCGCCATAAAGCGCGCCAGAATGTGCGGCTGACCAAAGTAGCCCAGCCCCCAGCCCATCAGCGAGATAATCGCTACAAAGTTCAGGCCCTTCAGCATATCGACGTTCTCAATGCTTTTCTGCTTGATCACTTCCAGAGAATCACCGAAGCCGCCAACGTGGATAACCACCATCACCGGCGTCAGGATCAGGGCAAAAATCATCAGGCTGGCCTGGACCGTATCGGTCCAGCTAACGGCGAGGAAACCGCCGATAAAGGTATAGACGATAGTCGCCGCTGCCCCGGCCCAGAGCGCGGTTTCGTAGCTCATCCCGAAGGTGCTTTCGAACAGGCGGGCACCCGCAACGATGCCGGAGGCGCAGTAGATGGTGAAGAAGACCAGAATCACGACCGCAGAGATAATACGCAGCAGGCGGCTGTTATCTTCAAAGCGACCGGTGAAATAATCCGGTAACGTCAGAGCGTTATTGTTCACTTCGGTGTGCACGCGCAGGCGTCCGGCCACCAGTTTCCAGTTAACCCATGCGCCCAGCGTCAGACCAATGGCAATCCAGCTTTCGGAGATCCCGGCAATAAAAATCGCACCGGGTAATCCCATCAGCAGCCAGCCGCTCATATCGGATGCACCGGCAGACAGCGCGGTCACCATCGGACCCAGGCTGCGCCCGCCAAGAATATAGTCATCGAAATTTCTGGTTGAACGCCAGGCCACAAATCCAATTAGGATCATGCCAAAGATATAAACAAGAAACGTCACCAGCATCGGTGTACTTATTGTCGCCATTAAAGGTCTCCAGAATTATTTTCAGACTGCCTGTTTTTCTTCTACCGGAACGAGGTATCAGGGAGGAGGATTTACAGAAAGCGACGTATCCTGCCGCATGTGTTTTGCATTCACAATCTTTTTAACACGGCATTTACATCAAATTCATCCCGGCTTTCATACCATTTTTCTATAGGTTGCACTCGCTCACGGTTTTACGGGTTGTACCATAAAAAAGTGTTATGCACCGCATAAAATCAATGTAATACATGAAATCCATCTCGCGGAATCACCGCTTTATTTATTAACAACTTATTCATTTTTAATCCTGCGCACAGACCTGAATTAACAAGGTTGCACAAAGTTGCAACATAGCGGATATTCCTTGCTAACCAAACTTATCGAACCAAATACAACAGGAGTGAACGGCATGGGCACCACCACCATGGGGGTTAAGCTGGACGACGCCGCGCGCGAACGAATTAAGGCCGCCGCCGCCCGTATTGATCGCACGCCGCACTGGCTGATTAAGCAGGCCATTTTTAATTATCTGGAAAAACTCGAAAGCGACGCGTCTCTGCCGGAGTTGACCGGACAGTCGGCCGCAGACGATGAGCGTGAAGAGACGGGCATGCGGGCGGATGAAAACCACCAGCCGTTCCTCGATTTTGCCGAGCAGATCCTGCCTCAGTCGGTCGCCCGTGCGGCGATCACCGCCGCCTGGCGTCGCCCGGAAACCGAGGCCGTGCCGATGCTGCTTGAACAGGCCCGACTGCCGCAGCCCATCGCCGAACAGGCGCACAAGCTGGCTTATCAGCTGGCGGATAAACTCCGCCATCAGAAGAATGCCGGTGGCCGCGCCGGGATGGTACAGGGGCTGCTGCAGGAGTTCTCTCTCTCTTCTCAGGAGGGCGTTGCCCTGATGTGCCTCGCCGAAGCCCTGTTGCGTATTCCGGATAAAGCGACCCGCGATGCGCTGATCCGCGACAAGATCAGCACCGGTAACTGGCAGTCGCATATTGGCCGCAGTCCGTCGCTGTTTGTGAATGCGGCCACCTGGGGGCTGCTGTTTACCGGCCGCCTGGTCGCCACCCATAATGAGGCGAATCTGTCCCACTCCCTGAACCGTATTATCGGTAAAAGCGGCGAGCCGCTGATCCGCAAAGGGGTGGATATGGCGATGCGCCTGATGGGCGAACAGTTTGTTACCGGCGAAACCATCGCCGAGGCGCTGGCTAACGCCCGCAAGCTGGAAGAGAAAGGCTTCCGCTACTCTTACGATATGCTGGGTGAAGCGGCGCTCACCGCCGCCGATGCCCAGGCCTATCTGCTCTCCTATCAGCAGGCGATCCACGCCATCGGCAAAGCCTCTAACGGACGCGGGATTTACGAAGGTCCGGGGATCTCCATCAAGCTTTCTGCCCTGCACCCGCGCTATAGCCGCGCTCAGTACGATCGGGTGATGGAAGAACTCTATCCTCAGCTTAAGTCCCTGACCCTGCTGGCGCGTCAGTATGATATCGGGATTAATATTGACGCCGAGGAAGCGGACCGGCTGGAGCTCTCCCTCGACCTGCTGGAGAAGCTCTGCTTTGAACCTGAGCTGGCAGGCTGGAACGGGATTGGCTTTGTTATCCAGGCCTATCTGAAGCGCTGCCCGATGGTGATTGATTCCCTGATCGACCTGGCGACGCGCAGCCGCCGACGCCTGATGATTCGCCTGGTGAAGGGCGCCTACTGGGATAGCGAAATTAAGCGTGCGCAGATGGAGGGGCTGGAAGGCTATCCGGTCTATACCCGCAAGGTTTATACCGACGTCTCCTACCTGGCCTGCGCCAAAAAGCTGCTGGCAGTGCCGAATCTTATCTACCCCCAGTTCGCCACCCACAATGCCCACACCCTGGCCGCCATCTATCATCTGGCCGGACAGAACTACTATCCCGGTCAGTATGAGTTCCAGTGCCTGCACGGGATGGGTGAACCGCTATATGAGCAGGTGGTCGGCAAAATTGCTGACGGCAAGCTTAACCGACCATGCCGTATCTATGCCCCGGTCGGCACCCACGAGACCCTGCTGGCCTATCTGGTGCGCCGTCTGCTCGAAAACGGGGCCAACACCTCCTTCGTAAACCGTATTGCCGATACCACCCTGCCGCTGGACGAACTGGTGGCCGATCCGGTCACGGCGGTAGAGAAACTGGCGGCGCAGGAGGGCCAGGCCGGTCTGCCGCATCCCAAAATCGCCCTGCCCCGGGATCTTTATGGCGAAGGACGCAGGAATTCGGCGGGTCTGGATTTAGCCAACGAGCACCGTCTGGCCTCTCTCTCCTCCGCCCTGCTAAACAGCGCCCTGCAAAAATGGCAGGCGAAGCCGATGCTGGAGCAGCCGGTTGACGAGGGTGAAATGACGCCGGTCATCAACCCGGCAGAGCCGCGGGATACCGTGGGCTTCGTGCGGGAAGCCAGCCGTGACGAAGTGGAACTGGCGCTCAGCAACGCGGTGAACAACGCGCCTATCTGGTTTGCGACCCCGCCGCAGGCGCGGGCAGCGATCCTTGAGCGCGCCGCTATATTGATGGAAGGCCAGATGCAGCAGCTTATTGGTATCCTGGTCCGTGAAGCGGGGAAAACCTTCAGTAACGCCATTGCCGAAGTGCGCGAAGCGGTGGATTTCCTGCACTATTATGCCGGTCAGGTCCGCGACGATTTCGATAACGAAACCCACCGCCCGCTTGGCCCGGTGGTCTGTATCAGCCCGTGGAACTTCCCGCTGGCCATCTTTACCGGCCAGGTCGCCGCGGCGCTGGCTGCCGGTAACTGCGTGCTGGCGAAACCGGCGGAGCAGACACCGCTGATTGCCGCTCAGGGTATTGCGATCCTGCTGGAAGCCGGTGTCCCACCTGGCGTGGTGCAGCTTCTGCCCGGCCGTGGCGAAACCGTGGGCGCACAGCTTAGCGGCGATGACCGGGTGCGCGGAGTGATGTTTACCGGTTCGACGGCGGTCGCCACCCTGCTGCAGCGCAATATCGCCACGCGTCTGGATCCCCAGGGACGCCCGACGCCGCTTATCGCCGAAACCGGCGGCATGAACGCCATGATCGTCGACTCGTCGGCGCTGACCGAACAGGTGGTCATCGATGTCCTGGCCTCGGCGTTTGACAGTGCGGGCCAGCGCTGCTCGGCCCTGCGCGTGCTCTGTCTGCAGGACGAGATCGCCGACCATACCCTGACCATGCTGCGCGGTGCGATGGCGGAGTGCCGGATGGGCAACCCCGGCCGCCTGAGTACCGATATCGGTCCGGTGATCGATGCAGAAGCCAAAGCCGGGATTGAACAGCATATTCAGGCCATGCGCGATAAAGGCCGCAACGTATTCCAGGCCGCCCGGGACAACCCTGACGATGTCCGCGAGTGGCGGAGCGGCACCTTTGTCACCCCGACCCTGATTGAGCTGGAGAGCTTTGATGAGCTGAAGCAGGAGATCTTTGGCCCGGTGCTGCACGTGGTCCGCTATCGTCGTAAAGATATCGATGCCCTGATCGCGCAGATTAACGCCTCCGGCTACGGCCTGACGCTGGGCGTACATACCCGCATCGATGAGACCATTGCGAAGGTGACCGGGCAGGCTAACGTCGGCAATCTGTACGTGAACCGTAATATGGTTGGCGCGGTCGTGGGCGTACAGCCGTTTGGCGGCGAAGGGCTGTCCGGCACCGGTCCGAAAGCCGGTGGGCCGCTCTATCTGTACCGCCTGCTGGGCAGCCAGCCGGATACGGCTTCTCTGGTCACCCTCGCCCGCCAGGATGCCGTCCGCCCGGTTGATGCTCAGCTGAAAGCGCAGCTGTTGCAGCCCCTGGACGCGCTTACCCGCTGGGCCGAAGGCCGACCCGCTTTACAGGCTCTGTGCCAGCAGTTTGCCGAACGCAGCCAGTCCGGGACTCAGCGCCTGCTGCCGGGGCCAACCGGCGAGCGTAACAGCTGGACGCTGATGCCGCGTGAACGCGTGCTCTGTATGGCTGATAACGAAGAGGACGCCCTGATTCAACTGGCCGCCGTCCTCGCCGTTGCCAGCGAAGCCCTGCTGCCGGATACTCCGGTGCTCCACCAGCTTGCGCAGTCGCTTCCGCCGGAGGTGACGCAGCGTATTCAGCTGGCGCCTGAAGATACCGTGATGACCCAGGACTTTGACGCCGTGATCTACCACGGCGACTCTGACCAGCTGCGTGAACTCTGCCAGCAGGTCGCGTCAAGGGACGGCGCTATTGTGTCGGTACAGGGTTTTGCCCGCGGGGAAACCCATCTGCAGCTGGAACGGCTGTATGTTGAGCGCTCGCTCAGCATTAACACCGCCGCCGCCGGGGGCAACGCCAGCCTGATGACTATCGGCTAGCGCCAGATGAAAAAGGCTCCTGCCGTGCAGGAGCCTTTTTTAAAAGGAAAAATCACTCGCGAACGCGGATCCCTTCGATAATCATGCGCTGCACATTATCGACCGTGCCCTGAAAGAACACCGGATCCTGTAGCGTAGACCCGCTCACGGCTTCCACCTGAGTGGCGAAATCCGCATAGTGTTGCGTGGTGGCCCAGATCATAAAAATCAGATGCTGGGGATCAACCGCCGCCAGCTTGCCCTGATCGATCCAGCCGGCAATGATCGCCGATTTCTCATCCACCAGCGCCTTCAGATCCCCGCTTAGCCGGGCCATCAACAGCGGTGCGCCCTGAAGCATCTCCAGACAGAACAGCCTTGAGGCCTGGGGATGATCCCTTGAGACTTCGAGCTTCAGACGGATATATTCACGAATCGACACCAGCGGGGCGCAATCCTCACGAAAAGCCTTTAGCGGTGCCAGCCAGATATCGAGGATCTGCTGCAGCACCGCGATATAGAGCGCCTCTTTGGACGGGTAGTAGTACAGCAGGTTGGTTTTCGATATGCCCGCCAGTTCCGCCACCTGTTCCAGACGCGAGCCGTGGATACCCACGCGGGAGAAGATATCCAGGGCTGCACTCAGGATGGCCTGACGCTTTGCGCTTACCGAACGCGACCGCTTACCCGTTTTTTTCGCTGCATCCTCACTCATCGCCATCTCCTTTTTGCGTTGCCGGGAGCATAGCAAATCGCGGCTCAGGATTCCTGATTAAGCGAGCCTTCGCTGGAGGGCCCTGCGACTTTTTTCTTTTTCAGCTTCAGCTCGCTCACCAGCACGCCAAGAATAATGAAGGCTCCGCCCAGCAGCGCCAGCCCGGGCAGTCGCTCACCGGCGATGCGCCCGAAAATCCCGGCCCAGACCGGCTCTCCGGTGTAGATCACCGTAGCCCGCGTCGGCGACACGCTGCGCTGGGCCCAGTTCATCACCACCTGGATAATGGCACTGAAAATGCCCAGCCCTGCGCCAACCATCAGCAGCGATGGCGACAGCGGCGGGACCGATTCGCCGGCGGGCACCATCGCGATAAAGGCCACCAGCGAGGCGGTCGCGAGCTGCACAACCGTCACCCGGCGCACGTCAACTTTACCGGCCCAGGCGCTAATCAAAATAATCTCTGCCGCGATAGCCAGCGCCCCGACGAGGGTAATCAGCTCCCCTTCGCCCAGCGCCAGCAGATTGTCGCCCGGCCCGGCCAGCAGAATCAGACCAATAAAGGCCAGTATAATCCCGATACAGGACTTCACCCCCGGCAGTCGCCCGAGGCAGAGCCACTGTAGCAAAGGAACCAGCGGAACATACATGGCGGTAATAAAGGCGGATTTACTGCTGGAGATAGACTGCAGGCCCCAGGTCTGCAGGCTGTATCCCATGGCGATAGCGACACCAATCGCCACCCCGGCTTTTAGCTCGGTCAGGGTCAGGCCACGAAGGGTTCGCAGGGACAGAAGCGCCACCGCCAGGGCCGCCATGGCAAAGCGCAGGCCGACAAAAAAGAACGGGCCGCTAAGGGTGACCGCATATTGCACGGCCAGGAAAGTGCCACCCCAGAACATGGTGATCACGATCAACAGTGATTCCTGCGGTGAGACAGAGAGTTTGCAACGGGAGAGTAAAGACATGGTACACCTGCCAGAGAGTCAGCCCGCTAGTGTGCGTTCTGATGGCGGGAAGCGCAACCGTGGCAAATAAAAACCGCCGGAGGAGTCCGGCGGCGAAGGCATTACATGGCTGGGGGACGCCTTGATCGGTGTCCCGGGTCTGGCAGACTAGCTGCTGCGGCTACCGTGACTATTTTTGCCTCCTTTTTTACCTGCTTCCGAGGCCCGCTGCGGGTCATTTTTGAAATTCCCGCCGCTCTGCTGGCCCCCTTTACGACCTGCTTCTGATGCTCTTGAACGGTCTTCGGCAAAGTTGCCGGAACCGCCACGATGGTTTGCCATTGCTGACCTCCACTGGGTTAGTCATCATACTGCATTCAGTAAAAGAGGATTCTTTCACCTGACGATCGACAGATAAGAGCGCTATCTGCATCGTGTATCACTAAGCATAGTGAATCCCTCCCGGTTCAGCCGCCGCTGTTAATATCCTGCAACAGGATCTTCCCGCGATGCTGACGTCGTTCCCCGACGCAATAGATAAGCAACTCTTATACTTCATAAAAGGGGAAGGTAACAAAATATGACTTTCTGCAGCCATAAAATCACCTTGTCGCCGGGATAAAAATGACCTCAGGCAGACGGAATCCCTGCAACAATAAAATATCCAGCGGGTTTTGCCATTCCGCGGCGTCCAGCAGGTAATTCAGGGGTAAACCATCCTGTGCCGTCCAGGTCAGACGATACCGGTTAAGCCCCTGCGGCGTGACCTTTGCCTGCGCCAGCAGACGGATAAATCCCCACTGCCCTGGCAGGTCGCTATACAATCGCGCGCCGGCCCTGGCGCTGTTCCACATCAGAGAGGTTCCCGGCTGATACGTCTCCCCCGGCCAGTGAATGTCCCGCCAGAAAGGCATCTGGTTGGCGTAATCCAGCCGCTGCCCGTCAATAAACAGCCGGGTACTCACCACATCGCGAGCGGTTTCGGGCTGCAGACGAAATTTCACGCCAGTAGTCTCGCTGAACAGCGTCATTCCGATCCGGTTAAGCCGGTTCAGGGCCGTCAGAAACGCGGGGCTGACCGTCAGTCCTGGCGGTAATGTTTTTGCGACCTGCCAGCGGTTGCCCCTGAATTCCAGCACGCCCTGTAAATTATCGCGGATAAAAAAGGCAAGATGACCGATGTCGGGACGGATAAACTCGCCAATCTCTGCCAGATTCGCGTCGGCACCGGCGCTGCTGAAGGGATATTTGCCGTCAAAACGTCGGTGCCAGAGGGTCACGATCTCTTCCTGCCACCGGCTATTCATCCTGCCGATCCCTTGCTGCATCACGTCCTGCCATGCGTAGCCGAACGGGGCGATAAAAAGCGCATTCCCGGCCGGGCTCAGTTTTCCGCCCAGCTGATTGCGTATTCGTTCCGGCAGTTCAGCGGCGCTGTTGTTCAGCTGCGTCCCTTTAAATATGGACGTTGCCAGCGCCCGGGCCCGACCCGAGGCCGCATCAATATTGCGCATCTGGTCACGAAGCCGTGCGGCCTGGGAGATCCACTGCCGGAGCGTGATGCCATTATCTCCCGGGAGCGGACGCCCTTTCTCCATGGCCACCAGCCCACCAAACACCGGCTCCAGCAAAGTATGCACCTGACCCCGGGTTTCATCCGGGCTGCCCGCCAGTCCCTGCCAGCTTAGCTCGTGCATCAGCGCGATCAGGGGCGAACGGTTCGGATCGGCCAGACCTGCCAGTTGTTCCGTGCGGCTTTGGGGAGCAGTCCAGGTTATCTGGTTAAGCATCTGCTGCCAGGCGGCCGCATATTCCGTGAAATATCGCGATCTAAGGCGGCTACGCATCGCTTCAGGACTCAATTCCCCCTGCTGTGGACCCAGGACCCAGGCGGTCTGCTCCTGAATAGCCTGAACCTGTTGCTCAATCGCCGGACGCACCTGCTCTTCCCAGGCGGCGCGGGTGAATTCCCCTGGGACGGTGGCCGTTGATTGATAAAAACCGTTCAGGTCAGCATCTCCGCTCAGCTGGCTCAGTGACATATCGGCATGGTGGCGACGGGCCTGGTCAACGATCGCCTGCCAGCGCTTCGCTTCCGCCCGGGGCCCCTTCATCTCTTCCACCAGCACCAGGCGCGCCTGAGAAACCAACGCCTTATCAGGAGTGATACGCAGCACCGGATAATCGTGCAGCCGTGCGGCAAACCAGGCCAGCTGCGATAGCGGAAGCTGTGGCAGGACGACTTTCAGCTGTCCGGTCAGAAAGCGCCGTGCCGCTTCATCCCCGGTGCGTTCCGGCATGGATAGCATCAGCAGCGCTTTAAGACGATCATAGCGGGTTGTCGGGTCCATGGAGGGTGAGACAAGCTGATGCTCAAGCGCACGTCGGGCCGGTAAGGCTATCCGGGCGCTGGCCAGACGGAGATATTCCGGCCACAGAAGCGGCGGCAGCCGGTCTGAAATATCCATCCCGAAGCGACGATACCAGGGGGTTCCCGTGTGCTGCTGGTCGATCAGCGCCTGCAAATGAGCCTGGACGGCCTCCAACTGTGGGTCAGAGGCTGTGGAAGTGATAAGCAGTGCCTGCGTCTGGCGCAAAAGGCTAAAATTGCTGGCACCTGAAACGATCGTCCCCATCCCCCACAGCGCCAGCAATGCCCACAGACACCAGAGCAGCACCGTGCGGATATCGGTGGTGATATTTTTCCCCGGCAGGCCTTCGCAGTGCCCGGTAATTCCACGCCAGATAGCGCCCATGCGCTGCTGATACAGAAAGTCAGTCTCGTTCTTAACCAGCGATGAGGTAAAGAGCATCCCGTGCAGCCGGAGAGGCGTCGCTTCATCACTGAAAGCACGGAAGAAGGCCACCAGACGGGCCACACCCTCTTCTTTCAGCCGGGATGAGAGGCGCAGCAGATAATCCTGGCGGGGATTGTGGGCCAGGCTCTGCATGCCGGGGGGAATCAGGCGGCTGGCGAGCGTGTTCAATGATGCCGCCAGCGTATCGGTACTGAACGCCGTATCCGATAATGCCGCCACCAGGGGATGCTGAGCCAGGTCCTGCGGCCAGAGGGATGTCGTGACCTCCAGCCGGTAAAAAGGCGGCTGCCAGCGCAGTTCGTCCTGCATTGACCACAGCCCGCGCTGCAGGGTATCGGTGTCGACCGCAGACAGGACCGTATCGTCCGCCGCATAAATCAGCGCATCAACGGGCCTGCGCCCGCGCAGGGCTCTCAGCGCGTTGAGGTCGTGACGATTGCCCCCCGACGCCATATCCCCGCCCCACAGTAGCACCGCGCCACCACAGCGTAGCCAACCCTGCGAGGTCAGGCCGGGCGCTATCTGCTCCACCTGCGAAGGCCTGCCCGTCAATAGAAGCCATGAACGGTGGCGTTTCCAGCCCCAGCGGCTCTCACGCTGCAGGTGGTGTCTGAGATCGCTGAGGTTGATCAGAGAAGGCGGCAGGGTTTCACGATCGTCCTGCGATAACGGGGGTGCGGTAATTCCCTGCTGGTCAAGTTTTTGCGGCGCGCTGCGCCGTATCCACAGCACAATCAGCAGGCCGATAAGCAGCAGCACGTTGACGACAATAAGCCATCCCTCCAGGGAAGGCGATCCCAGTTCCCGGGCCAGTGAATGGGGCATCCAGTTATCACGCAGCAACCAGAGCAGGCTTCCGGCAAGCAGGGTCACGATTAATCCGACCATCTGTCACCTCCGGGTATAACCTGCTGCAGCCAGCACTGACCCTGGTACATGGAGAGAAGCAAGGTGGGTGACAGGGACTGTGCGGCGAGCGTCAGCTGGACTGCGGTTCGCGCACAGCCGGGATGACCCAGGGCGCTATCCACATCAAACAGAGCAGGACAGGCGGTCATCTGTTCCGCACGCAGCAACTGTAATTTTTCCGTCTGCGGCGTCGGCAGAAGCGTGTGGCTGACATGGGGTATTTTTCCGGCCGGAAGCTGTTGTTGAAACATCAGCACCATCGCCTCAGACAAATGCGCAAAGGGCGTCATCAGGGATCGAGGCAGGTGGCTGGCCGGGGTAAGCTTATGGGCGTGGCAGAATGCCGGAGAGGCCAGCAGCAAACTGGCTATCTCCTCGCTGGCTTCCGGTCTGCCGTCCAGCTCGGTAAAAATCAGGCAGGTCGGTCCCTGCGGCGCACAATCGCTTGCCGCCAGCAGCCAGCCCGGGAGTCCCTCCTTATCCAGCGGCTGAAGCTCTGCCAGAGGCAGCTCCAGCCTTTTTGCTTCCTTCTCAATGGCTTCCTGCCAGAGGGTGGCCTCGCCCTCCGGACACTGAAAATAAAGATTCACCGGCCCGGGCAGCGCGTGCTGCCGGAGGTAAGCCGACACGGGGTCAAGTACAGGGGAAAGCAGTGAGGCACAGCGTGTCCATGCCAGCATCCCCTCAAGAGCCTCAAACGTCAGGCGATTATTTTGATTAAGGGGGACGATACCACCGGCAATGAGCCTCGCCCCCTGCTGCTCGGGAACCGTATGGCGTGCGCTTATCAGTACGCAGCTTCCCTGATTTGCCCAGCGCTGCCACTGGCGGCGGCGAACCGCAAGGGCCCCATTACGGGCGTGTATGCGAAAAACAGTCAACTCGTAGGCAGAAAGTCTGACGCCAAAGAGCAGAAGCCAGACAAGAAAAGGGCCGCCGCAGGCCACGTTGAGCAGATGACGCTTATCCTGGAGCTCCGTCTCTGGCAGGATAAAGATCGCCAGCATAAATCCCATAACCAGAATAACCAGCAGTCCGCCGCCCCACGGCCACACGCGGGGGAAAGCCGGGCGCGGCGTATCGTCCATGACAGGTATTGTCCAGTTCACGTTTTACTCCTCTCCCGCCTGACTCAGGCTGGCAAGCAGACTGCAGCCACATTCGGTTTTAAACTGGTGTAACGCAGCCTGTCGCCCGCCGATCATAATCCGCGTGCTGCCGGGCAGAATGGCGTTCACGCCATGCCCCGGCATCGGACAGCTCACTTTATCGTCCACCAGCGCCACGTTTTTTCCATACACTTGCGGACCGGAGGCCGTTATCACCTTCCCGCCGTGATCGGTCCCGTCACCGAGACGTATAAATGCGCGCATAGCGCCTCCTTTCTGTCTGTTATGGGTAATACTGGTTTTTTTATTCGAACCGTTAAGGCGTGTGGTTACCGTGCTTTTTTATATTCAAAGGTTCCGTCCCAGTCGGGAAGTTTTTCTGGTGGTAATGGGACGATTTTATCAATATCGGGAAATCGGGCTGAAGGGTTACGGTCAATTTCTTTCTCTATTAAAGAGTAACGACGAACTCGTTCTGGATCTTTATCGACAGATAGAAAATCATAACTATGTTCAGGCGATGGTGCATTGAATGCACCGACTAATCTTAAAGCAGAGTAAGTATTCCCATTCTTCACACCTAGCTGATAATATTTTATTGCTTTCGAATAATCTTTTATTTTTAACAAGTGAAACCATCCAGCCAACCAGTCTGCGGCTTCTCCATTCCCCTGGTTTGCGGAACAATCCAGCATCGCCTCACCAATTTTCGGATTGAATACCGGATTCTTTTTAAAATGAACCCTAAGTGTTTTAGGCTCGGTATAGTCCTCAAACTGTTCAGTCAGAAACAGCTGGCCCAGATAGTTCTGCGCCTCCGGACTACCCAGATCGGCGGCTTTACGAAAATAAGCTAATGCCGCGGTTTTATCCCTTTTAACACCATAGCCGGTTTGAAGGTAATGCCCCATTAAATGGTAGCCTGCGGGAATATTTTTCTGCATCATACGTTCAGTAATCGTGATCGCTTCCTCCTGAGCAGATTTTCCCTTGAGCGGTGTAGCAAGTCTTCGAGCAAGCATATTTTGCAAATTGATCATTGCTTTATAGTGGTCTTTTCCTGCCGCCTGACGGTAAAGATTCGCTATCTTATCAAAATTTTTCTCGCCCGCTGCTTTTTGCATATTACGGGCTTCTCGGAACCAGAGGTCGCTCTGAGGATCCAGAGGGGGAAGATGCTCGTTTTCTGTTGAACAGCTAAATGACAGGGTTATATCCTTCGGTTCCGACGCTTTTTCATTATTGCAGCCGGTTAAAGCCCATATGATTGCGACGGCACAGAGATACCGTATTCGATAATTCATTAGCTCTTGCCCTCCTGCGAAACTTTTTTATATTCAAAAGTTCCGTCCCAGTCGGGAAGTTTTTCTGGGGGTAAAGGGACGATTTTATCGATATCGGGAAATCGGGCTGAAGGGTTACGGTCAATTTCTTTTTCTATTAAAGAGTAACGACGAACTCGTTCTGGATCTTTTTCAACTCCGAGGTAAGTTCCTCTGTTATTTGACTTGGGAGCATTAAACGTCGATTTTAATGTTAATGCAGATAGAACGCTACCATTTTTAACTCCTTGCTGATAGTAATGTAATCCATTCGGATAATCATATTTTAACACACTAAACCAAATGGCAAGTTTATATGCTGCATCACCATTCCCTTGGTTTATGGAACAATCCAGCATCGCCTCACCAACTTTCGGATTGAAAACAGGATTCTTTTTAAAATGAACCCTAAGCGTTTTAGGCTCGGTATAATCTTCAAACTGTTCAGTCAGAAAAAGTTGGCCCAGATAGTTCTGCGCCTCCGGGTTACCCAGATCGGCGGCTTTACGAAAATAGGCTAATGCCGCAGTTTTATCCCTTTTAACACCATAGCCGATTTCAAGATAATGTCCCATAAGATAATAACCAGCGGGAATATTAATCTGCATCATACGCTCAGTAATCGCGATCACCTCCTCCTGAGGGGATTTACCTTTTACTGGCGTAGCAAGCCTTCGGGACAGAATATTCTGAAGATTAATCATCGCCTTATAGTGGTCTTTCTCGGTTGCCTGTCGGTAAAGATTCGCAATCACATCAAAATTTTTCTCGCCCGCTGCTTTTTGCATACTGCGAGCAAGACTAAACCAGATCTCAGCCTGGGGATCGAGAGGGGGGAGATGATCCGTTTCTTTTATACAGCTAAATGACAGAGTAATATCCTGCATATCGTGTCCTTTTTCGTTATCGCAGCCAGTTAAATGTAATATGGAAATTATTGTGATAATATACTTTGACAGGTATTCCATTAATCCTTGTCCTCTAAGGATATGCTATTATCGATAAAATTAATAATTGATGCCTTCAACTCACCACCATTTAATGAGGCCCAAATGGCAGTGTTCTTCGCCAATAAATCATTCCACTCCTTATAAATGCCACGAAAATCATCCCCAGTACACCCCTCACCATTATTCGTATGCAACCCCCACAACTCATTCCGCATCTTTTTAACAATATTCCCCTGATCCGTATCCTGAAGCGCAATCGCAATTTCACTGTCAAACGCCATACTTCTCAGGTTTATATTTGCCGAGCCCTGGATCAGAAAAATATCATCAATCATCATTAGTTTACTGTGGACATAGGTACGTAACCGCGACCCCTGCGGGGAGTCGGGGCAGACCAGAGTGCAGATATGCGCTTTGAGTCCGGGAATATCCTGGATATCGATCTTGCTGGCTTCCCACTGGTCATCTTTATTGTTGGGGTCCTGATTATGCACCATGGCGGTATAATCGGGCATCCGGTCGCCACGGCCCAGCATATCTAACATTTCCCAGGTGCGTAGCCCGCCAGTCACCACGTCCGGATCGGTGGTGCTGTTGGTGACGACAAACAGATAGAGATAACCATGCTCTTCAGGATTAACCCCGGCGCAGATCAGGTCTTTGGCTCTTTTTAATATCTGTTCCGCCAGCTCGGTAAAACGGAAGTACTGGTTTTCAATATAAATATAGTGTCGGGTTCTGTTTACGCTCTCCATATACGCCTTCAGAATATCGTAGGCTTTGTACTGTGGCTGTGTCCGGCATATTTTCCCCATCACGGGCGTTAGCGTAAAGTTAAACGCGCCGTCGCCAAGTCGGTTTTTAATTGCGGCAAGACGTTTCGCCGTGGGGATAAACAGATCTTTTTTTATCGATGCGCGAGTTTCCGTCAAGGATATAAGCTGTAAGGGCTGGTAATCCAGCTCGGCTTTATCCCACGCCTGAACAAAATTATCATTCAGGTGTTTTAATACCTCACCATAAACACAGGAAGAGATATCCTGCCATCCGGTATAACCATCCCGGCCCTGATCCGGTGCTGCGCTATAGCCTCTCTGCCAGGGGTGTTTTTGAGTATCCCAGTATTGTGACAGCATATTGTGGCCCATAACAAATCCGACGGCTAATTCCGGATCTTCATAGTCAATTAAAATCATTTTTTGATGGTGCGTGCCGCCATGCTCAAGCGCCATTTTTCGCGTCAGGGAAGAGTCGCGGTTAACCTTATAAGGCAGCTCATCTAACCGGTAGCCTAATGAAGCCATATCCATGGTACGGGAAAGTACCCTTAAGCCTTTAATATCATACCTACCGGCGCGAAAATGCCATTTCTTATCGAATTCGTACTGTTCGGCGGTTTCGTAATCGAGTTTGTTACCTTTGGCGCTTAAATTCCATATCGTTTCTCCCTTCCTTTGTGCCACCGAGCCCCATGCACCCCAGCCGGGAAAACTGGGGCCTGCAAAATTCTGCGCCGTGCCGCTAAACCAGACTAAGAGACGGACCTGCACGCCCCGGTTTGCGGCCTCTTCCAGCAGTTCGCCCACCATTTTATGTGGCCCCTGTCCTCCGCGGGTTAAATACATTGATGCCTGAAAGCCCCAGGTAATGATATCAATGCTTTTCGTCGCGCTTTCAATGGCTTTGGCAATCACGGCGAACGTGTGTTCACCACAAATCAAAGGTGCATAGGCGGCTCTGCAGAGCGGATATTCCCCCTTTTCCGGTATCCACTGTGGCGTGAGGATGATTTCACGCGTCAGGCCCGGCACGGCAGTACAGATTTGCTCTGAAGGTTTGATGTTACTCATCGCGATTATCCTTATCTTCCATTGGGTTCAGGAACCCGTGGAATACATCCATTATTCGGGCACCCAGATCGTCCGCATCCTGAGTCACCCCCGGATCCACCGCACGGAATCCCCGGCGTGCGGTGACATTTTCTGACTTTTCTTCCTCTTCATTGATCATGTTAATGGCGTATTTTTCGCCGCTCACTAACTCAACCTGATACTTACTGGTTGGGATTTGATGGTCGATCTCAATCGTTCCATCCGCGTCCGTCAGGCCTTTTTGCACGACCGCACCATTAGCCATCAGCGTGTAGGGTTCGAAGGCGCGAGGTTTAGTGGCACTCTGCGGTGTGCCGCCGATCAAAAAGCGCAGCTTTTGTTTTGGTACGCTCTGGGGCCAGCTCTGATGGCTGAGATCCATCTTATCTCCCCCGGTTACCACCCAGTTGGCGGCCTTCACCGTCTGGTTGCCAGGACTGCCATACTCTATCTGCCCTCCCTTCATTCGAATAAAGGCCCCGCCGCAGGTCAGCAGCAGCTCCTCTTTTGCCGCCACGATGGTTTTGCCTCCGTGGCTGGTCAGGGTCAGGTCTTTCAGAGAGGAGAGGTGCATCTCATCGCTCTGCGCCTGTAATTCCACTTTCCCTTTTGCCGCAAACAGTTTTATCCCGGCTTCGCGGGCGAACAGGCTGATGGCTTTCCCCGCCGCCAGGGTGATGTGCTTCAGTACCGAGAAGTCGGCCTGATGACCGGCCGTGAAGGCCAGATTATCTCCGGCGTTTAACTGAACCGTTTTCGGCGTGGTCAGGGCAATACCCGCCGGGGCGCTAAGCAGCAACCCCGCCTGCTTTAGTTCATCCAGCCTCTGCGTCAGCAGGGCTTTTTGTTCCGCCAGATCGGCCAGCTCCGCTTTTGCCACCGAGGCGGCCTCATGCAGTGACTCCGCAAGGGCCACCGCATCCTGCAGCTGCCGCTTTGCTTCCTGCATATCCCGCTGCTGACCCTGCGCCTGGGCCCGACCATCCGCCGTAATCAGCAGCCCTTTCTGCGCCCGTATCGCCCCCCAGCTGTCCGTGCGCAGCTCAAATCCTTCCCCGCGCATCTTTCTTTCGCGATCCACCAGATGACCGAGGCTGACCTGACTCTTGCCCCCGTGCTCCGTGGAAATCTTGATATGCTCCTGACCCCGGTAATCGTCGAGGCGGATTTTGTTATTGGCCGGGGTCCGCAGGACGTTGCGTTTATAGTTGCGGATGGTGACGTGGTCCGGGTGAGCAGAGTCGTGCAGGACTCCGGCGATATAGGGCCGGTCCGGGTTGCCGTCTTCAAAACCTATCGCCACCTCGGTGCCCGCCAGCAGGGGCAGATGCAGGCCGTACGTATCCCCCGCGTAGGGGCGGGACTGACGAACCCACAGGCTTTCATATCCCGTATCCCAGGCCTCCCGGTCAAACAGCATATTTACCCGGTAGCGCCCGTCCCGGTCGATATGCCCGTAGGTGTCGTTGATCTGGGTACTGGTGACGCGGGCCGGTAATGTTCCGGCCATCAGGGGACGCGTGGGCGGCTCCGGGCGATAACCGTAGTCCGGATTGTCAGGGATGGCCTCAAACCGCGCTTCAAAGCTGCTGTCCCGCCGTGCCCGGCTAACCAGAGCTGTAATGGCCACGCCCCGGCTAAACGCCTCCGTCACTTCCTCGCCCCCGGTCACTTTCAGCACCTGCCCGGGAGAAAGCGTGGCGCAGGTGACGATACCGGACAGCACCGTCTGGCGGTTGAGGCAGCGCTCATGGCGCAGACGAGCATAAAACGCTCCGGACTCCGGAGCCGGATGACGCTCGTACCGGTTCCCCGGCGTCAGGTAGTTCTCGGCAAAATGGTACGCCTCGCCGTAGGTAGTTGTGTCGCCCCGGGTGATGTCGATCTGCTGATCCATCTCATCCTGCGCCTGACGGTAGTTGTAGTCGCGGGTACTGACCTGTTTCTCAACGACCTGGTAGCGGCTTTCCATCTCCCGGACCGATTCCACGCCCCCGTCAAGCTGCCCCGACGGCGGGACGGACGGCAGCACGCGCCCCCGTTCGTATCCTTCCCGGCTGTCGTAAAACTCGACCACGTCAATATGCAGACGTGTGTCGGTAGTGAAACGAAACCAGATCCCCGTCTCCCCGAGCAGACGGGTGATAAATCGCAGGTCGTCTTCGCCATACTGCATCACCTGTTCACGACGGGGGTATTCCCGGGTGAGGGAGAACAGAAAATCCTGGCCGCGCATACCGTGACGTTCCCGGAGGATTTTCTCGACGATTTGCGCAACGGACATATCCTGGTAGATAGCGTTCTGGTGAGAACGGCTCAGCAATGCCATACGCGGCTGCAGAGTCAGGGCATAGTGGGTTTCATCTTTTGAGGTACTGAATCGCTCAAATCCGGTCACCACGCCCTGGATAACCCGAAGCGGCTTCTGAACGGCGATGCCATAGCCCTGGTCCAGCGGAGCCTGGAGTGTCAGGGAGGCGGATTTCATCAGCATCAGCTCACGAGTGAGATGATGGTTACTGCAGGTAAATTCAATACGGTAGCTGAACGGTCTACTCAGGCTTTCTTCACCTTCGAAGGCCAGTACATCCAGCGAGGCATCACAGCCTTTGACGGCCAGCAGATGATGGCTGTGACTGTAACGAACGGGGGGATGATTACTCATATCTCAATTCCTTTTGTAAAAGGCCGGGCTCCCTGTACAGCGAACAGATAAACCCCTGCCCGTTGTGTTATTTAACCGCTTCCGCCTGCGTCTGCAGCGCGTAGCGGGCGAGTAACTGCCTGAGCATTAACTCGCTCTGCCTCTTTTGCGCTTCTGCTGATCCATTCTCCGGACGACTCTCCGCCAGCAAACGCAGGGATTCTTCTACCGGCGGATGTTGATTAAAGGCCTGGGTCACCGCAAAGACGTCCGACTTCAGTTCGCTGACGGTCATGTATTTGCCGCGCTTTTCATCCAGGCTGTTCAGGCGATCCGCCAGTTTCTGCAGTCGGGTCATCCCGTTGTGCCAGCTATTCAGGGACGCCGGTGCCAGGGCTGACGCCGCGATCTGCTGCTGCCATGCTTTATGCATCTGCGCGACGGCGGGATCCTCCGGCAGGATAGCCTGCGTCTGTGAAACCAGCCGTTGCCCGTAGCGCAATGGCCAGTCCGGCGGCAGCGACATCAGCCAGGCCAGCTGTTCCCCGGTGCGCTCGACCAGTCGGGCGTCCCGGCTGGACGCCTGGCGAAGCGCGGTTAACTGTTCCGCAGAGAGGGACGGCGGCAGCGGCGTCAGGGATGCCGCCAGCTGCTGCTGTGCCGGGGAAGAGGCATACAGCCCTTTCCAGCCCCAGAGCAGGAGTCCACCGACGATAAGTGCGCTGCCTGCGCCAGCAATAAAGGCTCTCGCCCTGCCCCGCTCTGCGGGCGGAGTGACAACGGCGACCTGGACCGGTGGCTCCTGACGCACGACAAAAACCAGCCGCGCCGCTTCCGTTGCGCTTTGTGCAGGTATGACCTTCATCGCCTGTTCGGGCAGCGGGGTAGCCGCTTCCGAACTGGCATCGTGCGGCATATTTTCCTGCCGGGTAATGGCCTGGTCGACCTGTTGCTGCAGCACATCCAGACGGCAGGCCTGCTTTAGCTCGTGCCGGGCCAGGGTTTCCGTAAGCGCCGCCAGGCTTTTTTCGGTCTGATAAAGCAGGGGCAGATCGTCCCGATCGTTAAGGGGCAGCCTGCGGAACGCATTCTGCAGCCGCTGGTGCAGCGCGGTGAGGATCTCCACCCGCGCCGGGGTACTTCCCGGCCACATCATCGGCCACTGGTACATGGTCAGGGCATTAATCAGCGCCAGCCCTTCGTTGACCCCCGCCAGACCGGCAATATGCGTTCGCGCCAGGGTATACCAGGCCGCCGTTTGCAGATCGACGCCGTTATGTTCAAACAGGGCGAGGCAGAGCTGCCCGGCGGATTTCCAGTCCACGTCCGGGCGCGCAGGGTGGGACAGCTTCATCAGTTCATCGCGCAGGGCGATATAATCGGGGAGTGCACGAGGGTCGTCGCCAACCCGCAGATGTTTATCCTTTTTCACAGGGTTTGTTCCGTCAAAGAGTAAAAAGTAAGGAGGGAGGATTAATAAACCGGTCGATTCGACATCAGCTGCTGTTGCCTGAGGTGGCGTAGCAACACTTTGCCCTCCGGCATAAATTCGGTACCGTAGCGCACAAGGCCGACTCCTTTTAGTTCGGCATCAATCGCGTAACGTAGTTTGCCGGGCTGGGTTTGCTCCAGCAGCGCCACGGACACTTTTTTCAGCCGCGGTTCATATTTCAACAGCACGGCTGAAAAGATGTCCATTAACTGGTGGGCGGTTCCGGGCATGCCCTGCAGGATTTTGGTCATATCCGGCAGGCCGTAGTCAGGGAGATGCGCCAGCGAACCGGCGCGACAATTCAGGATCTGCTGCATATTATCGAGCACGGAGAGGATCACCTGGTTCTCTTCACTGACCTGGTCCAGGTCGAGTCCCCCCGAGAAGTTGCCGTAAAGCATTTCATAAAGCGACGGTTGTTTCATTTCACTTCTCCTCTGACGGCAGAAGCGTCAGGCTATGGTTGCTCGCCTCAATAACCCGGGCCTTGTCAGGATCGAGATCGTCCCGCGAGAGCACCACCCGCCAGGTGTTATTCACCTGGTCCGGTGAGATAAACATCCCGGCAACGGCAACGTATTGCGCATTTTTGTCCATCGGCATATCTACGGTAACCGCCCCGCCCGGCTGTAAACGGATATCTTTTTCCGCCAGCAGATCCGCTTTTATCGCCTGGCTATCATCGGCGAACAGGGACGGATAATCGGTGCTGTCGAAACCGGTCCTCTCTTTCAGCTGATAAACCCGTATCACCGTGGAGAGAGCAATACCGCCCGCGTTGTTATTGATGGCTTCACGGGCATGAATATCAAGATGCAGGGTTTTTACCTGCTTATAAAAAAGGGATTGGGTCATCGCGACCGTTCCCTCCGTGACTTTCTGGGTCAGGCCACAGCCTGCCAGCAGTATTGCGATACCCGATGCCAGAGCAAGTCGGGTACCTCTACCAGTGATAATCTCCATTTTCATCGGTCTCCCTGCGGTGAATATTTTCCTGAACACGCTCATAGCGCCCCAGATTAATGGTTATTGTTTTCGCGAATTGCGCCGGGTTAGCCGCATTAAGCGGACGCATGATCGCCGTGCGCCCCAGCTGAGCATGGCCTGCACCTGGCGTGCTGTTGAGCGTGGCATCCGGCAGGAGATGCCGCGCCACGCAGAGCTGCAGCCGGACATCGAGTCGGGAACCCAGATAGACGTGTAGCAGGGCCATTAAATCGCTATGAAGATCGCCACCCGGCAGCCATCCCTGAACCTCCTCCGGACAGGCGGTGGTCAGCTGCATCAGGACCTGGCTATTGACGTCCGTGGCATAGGCGCCCATCACCGGCCCGCCTTCAAGGGTGGTCGGCTGACGAACCTGCATCGTCAGCGCCTTTTTCAGCGGCACGCGGCGTTTGTCATGGTGCCAGATTTTTGCCTGCGTCCCCGGAGCCAGCAGCCGCACCAGAGACGCCATCCCTTCCGCCGTCCGCCCCGGCAGCAGCATCACCGGCAGCAGGGCCAGAAAGCGGGATACCGGCGTGGCAATATTTTCGGCACAGCCCTCAATACCCAGGCCGACCAGCCCCAGCAGATACCGGGAGGTTTCATCTTTCCCACCCTCCCTGAAGGTCGCGGGATAAGAGTACTTGCGCCAGATGCGATAGTACTGGGCGATCAGGCGGTGGTTGAAGATATCGAGGAAGTCAGTCGTGGCCTCAACGCCTTCCCGACGCTGGGTAATATCATCGATATAGTGCGTCGGCAGCGGCGACTCGACCCCGTACAATCCCATAAATGTCACCCGGACGGTGGGCGGCAGATGGGGATACTCAGAGGCTTCCAGGTCTTTCAGTTCAGAGGCCGGAAACCCCATTCCCGGATGGGGACGAAAGCGGACCGGTTCGTGGCGTACCTGCCAGCTGCTGCCGATCACGGCGCTGTCGGGTTCGCACTGCTCCAGCAGCTGACAGAAGCGGTAAAAATTGACCGACGACAGCCGGTCACCCAGCTGCGCCATCAGCCGGGCAGACGCGGGGAGTGATTCTCTTTCCACCGGATGCATTTTCCTTCTGGCTGAACAATCAGGGTGAGCTGGTTAAACTGGTTCATATCGGCATAGAGGGCAAAGAAGCGGTTAAGCAGTTCACCAAACAGGAAGATATCCCCTTCCCCGGTGAAACCCTGGCCGTCGAGCGTGACCTCAATATCCAGCCCGCGAAGCAAAAACCCCCTTTCAAAACGCTGGATACGGTGGTGCTCCACGCGCTGTATCGCATCAAGTCGGCGATTATTCAGCTCATCCTCCTGCCAGTTATAGAGCGCCAGCGTCCCACGCAGCACCTCAGCGCTGCTCATCATATTGAGAAAGCCGGAGCCAAGATGGCTCAGCACGCGCCAGTGGAAGCGGTCTTCAACGGGGGGGTAAACCGGCAGCGTCGGCTTGCAGAGGTTTCTTACCGTCATGCTGGTCTGCACCACCTGCTCACAGCGGTCGAGCAGCGTGCTCTGCAGCGCCCGGCGAGGTAACTGCCCGTTGGTACCGGTGATTTGCAGCGAGACGGTCTCCCGGGCGAAGGTGCGATCCTCTTCCCAGTGCAATCCGCCCAGAATGAGCCAGGTGTCGTGCAACCCGCTCACGCCGCGCTTTACGCGCGTATGGTAGTAACGCGGCGGCGCATGCCGGCGCATCATGCCGCCTTTGTGACGAAAACTGCTGAACGGCACGTACTCCGCATCATGGGTGCGATTTGAGCCGCTCACGGCATCCACGGAGTAGATCTCCGTATGCCCGTCCTGGAGACGTTTTGGTCGCAGCAGGTATTCACTCTCCAGCCCGGACAGCGTCAGCGGATCGGCTTCCAGCGTGAACAGATTGACCACCGGCACACAGTGCAGACGGAGGGCATCATCTGTCATCGGCAGTTCCGACGGCCACTGCTGATTAAAGACCACCTCAATATCAAAGTACCCGGTTCCGGCAGGCAGGGTGATGCCTTCCAGGCCATGAAGATGGACGAACATAAACTTGTCGCGGAAGGTAAAGTACTCCAGCAGCAGCTGATAACCGCTGAAAGCCGTGTCGCCCTTCGGCCAAAGGCCATCCTCTTCCCCGAATCCACCCGGCGAGAACCGGCCATCCAGCCGGATACGGTCATGCTGTCCGGGCAAACGCAGATAGAGCCCGGCCTGACGACGGGTCAGCATCAGGTGCAGTTGAGTGCTCACCGGTGCCTCAGCACCCAGATAGAGGCTCAGGCGGCTGAGGTCGGCCTGCAACCAGTCAGCCTGCTCGCTGCAGGCAAAGCGGATCCTCAGCAGGGAACGGCCGTCCGGCTCCGTGGTCATGGTGATCCCGGCGACGGCAAGCGGATTAAGCATCATCTCGCGGGTGGTGCGATAGCGGCAGACGGTATTCTTCGGCCCGACCGGTCGGGAGTAGACCTCCAGCCCGGGAGCGACCTTTTCGGCCATTTTCATCGCCTGCAGCGCGGGCGAGAACGCGACGATGGAGAGTGACGGAATGGTGCGCAGATAGTGCGGCCAGAGCATGCTGACGACGCCCTCCGTCAGCTCCGGCAGATCGTCATCAATTTTTTCCCGCAGCCGCCCCATCGAGAACGCAAAGCCCTCAAAGAGGCGCTCGACAAACGGGTCCGGCGTTCCGGCTTTATCCAGATCTAGCAGGGCGGCCCGGTCGGGATGGGTCTCGGCAAACTCCTTTCCGGCTTCCCGAAGGTAACGCATTTCAGCGTCGTAATAACGCAGGGTTAAATCTTCCATGTTTTGATAGGTTCCGATTTATAACGTTAGCCGCACAGCACGGCCGCACGCGCCGGATCGAGCGTAATCAGCCCGGCAAGGAGTTGTTCCATCACGGGATTCAGCCGAGCTTTATCCGCTTCGCTTCTCCCGGCTTTGATGCGCAGCAGTTTCAAATGCCGGGCCAGCACTTCAAACAGCAGCCCCGGCTCCCACTGCCCCAGCGTAACGTCCTCTGCCTGCTCGCCCAGTTCGGCAAGCAGATGGACAGCGAGATCATTCTTGCCGTACTGCTCGGCTACCCGGGCCATCAGCAGCCGCAGCAGCCATTTCTGCCGCGCAGAGTGAATACCGGGACGGCTCTGCAGCCAGATCAGCGCCGCTTCGATACCTTCCCCGTCCGCGAGCGCCAAGGCTTCCGGCTCCAGCTGCAGGATGTCGTCGCTGTGGTCGGCAGGGGACGCAACGGCCATTTTGCCGCCCCACTCGCCCGCCGACGCCATCACCTCCTGGCGTATCCAGGTCTGGGTCACTTCATCCGCAAACGGCGTGCCGTCGCTAAACGCCAGACCTTCGAGGCCGATCAGGCGGTTAAGCAGCCCCTTGAGATCGGCGATAATCATGGCGGCCAGGACGTCCTGACCGGATTTAAGCAACGCCTGGTGGATATACCACTGGAGATCGAGCCAGAGATGATTTGCCCCGCGAGAGAAGGCGCTGTCGGCCTGCTCCAGAATTTCGCTCCAGCTCTGCTGCAGGTAGAGTCGTTTAAGCAGCGACCGCTGATCGGCCCTCGGCGGTTCGATGCGGGTCCGCCCTGCCGCATCCGGCGCAGGAATGTTGTGCAGGGTGTCATGGCGCAGGCTCTTCATCAGATGGTGTGCCGCCAGCCAGCCATCGGGCTGTTCCCGCAGGTATGCGGTAAGCGTGCGCGCCTGGGTCAGTAAATCCTGTCCGGAGGTGATACGGCTCAGTTCCGGCACCTCGTTGCGAACCACGGGCCCGCCGTCGCCGACGTTCTGTGGCACCACCGCATCCACGCCGCCCGCTTTGATCAAACGCGATTCCAGGGCGCTGTAAAGTCCTCCGAGCGCCGGACGCGTGTCGTCCGGCTCAGGGTCGGTGATACCGGCAATCAGCAGCAGCGCCCCCGTGGTACGCAGGGCATCTTCCCGGACTACTTCCGGATAGAGGGAGAGGCTGTCCATCATTCGCGAACCCGCCAGCCACTCCAGCGCGGCTTTACGGCTGCGGCCGCGCTGAGGATGCAGCTGAGAACCAAATCGCTCCAGTAATCCACCCAGCAGCGCTAAACCATCCGCCAGGCCCCGCTCGCCCTCCCGGTGCAGCTTCGCCCAGCAGTAGTAGGTTGCTACGCGAATATCCTTGGCCGTGGAGGTCAGCAGTTTCTCTGCCAGCTGGCAGATAAGCTCCGTGTCAGCGCCGGAGAGCTTATTCACCTCTTCCCGCATCTGCTGAAAGTCGTCGTCGTAGCCAGGGTCTTCCCCTACCGGCGAACTCCCGGGAACGGGCAGCAGCCAGTTCTCCCACAGGGTGATACGTTCACGGCTCTGTTGTAGCAATGTCTCACGCTCTGCCTGACAGGCGCTGAGCAGTACATTCAATGAGGACATCAGTCAATCTCCTGGGTATCAGCATCATCTATGTCCGTCCGGGACGGTGAGGTATCCACGCTAAAAATAGTCTCCGGCAGGCGAAAATTGCGCAGTTTTAGCAGCACCAGCGGCCCTTCTCCCGCCTCCGTGCGCAGGGTGTAATTGAGGGCGCGTCCGTCCTGCGCTTTCCAGCTCAGGCTGTAGCTGCTGTTTACACCCGGGTACGCGCTGACCGAGGCGCTGTCCAGCAGGCGTATCCATCCCCAGGCACCGGGCATATCCGCATACTGGCGAGTACCGGCCTGGCTGCTGATCCAGCTCAGACTCGCCCCCGGCGCTTCGGTATCCGCAGGCCAGGTGAAACGCTTCCACTGCGGCATCTGGTTAACGTACGTCAGTTTCTGGCTGTCGATAATCATTCCGGTCTGCATCACGCCCGCCGAGGTACCCGGCCGCAGTTCAAAATTCATTCCGGCATTGCCCTGAGTAAACGCCACATCCGAGATATGGCTCAGGGTATTCATCGCCTGCAAAAACGCCGGGTTAAAGGTCAGCCCCTGCGCGTTAATGCTGTCCGGTACCCAGTGGCTGCCTTCCCGGTGCAGAACGCCGTTAAGCCGCGTCTGCAGGAACTGCGTGATGCGCCCGCCGTCGGCGTTGAGGTATTTCGCCAGCAGGGGCAGAGAGACATCGCTGCTGGCATTGCTGAACGGGTAACGGCCGCCAAAGGCGCTGTTCCATTCGCTAAGCACGGCCTGCCGCCACTGGGCATTAAGGCTGTCCGCCGCCGGCGTAAGAACCTGCTGCCAGGCCTGTTCCATCGGCAGGACAAAGATCATCCGGCCAAAGCCGCTCCACTCCTGGCCCAGCCCGGCAGCCACCAGGCTGCCGTAGTCCCGGGTTTCGGTCAGGTCGACGGCGTTGCCCTGGAACACGGTCTGCGCCAGGGTCCGGGTCATCGCCTGCGGATCCGCAGCGTTAGTGACCTGCTGCAGACGCAGACGCACCTGGGTCACCCGCGTCAGGTAAGACTGCAGGCTCTGGGACTGGGTACCGGCACGGTTTTTATCGAGCAGGGCCAGCACCGGACCAAAAGTGGCATCCAGCGGCCCCTGAACGCCGGCGCTCTGGTCAATGGCATCCTGGCTCTCCCTGCCGAGCAGGTTCTTTGCCGACTTAACCAGCGAGTCCGCGATGGCCCCGCCCGTCTGGCCGGTACGTCCCTGCACGTTAAGGGTATTCATCAGAGCGACCAGCGGAGACTGGCGCACATCCGCCATCAGGATTAGCTGGTCAATGGAGTCGGACAGCGTGGCGGTGCGGTTCCAGCGCAGGCTGTTAAGAAACGCCAGCCATGCCCCGCCAAAGTCCGCAAAATAGCGCCCGGTCAGCCGCTGCTGCAGCGCTTCCGGGGAGCCTTCCTGCTGCGGCTGTTGCTGGCTGTCCGTCAGTACCCAGTCCATTTCATCCCGGCGCTCTTTTACCACTCTGGCAATCGCGGGCTGGACCGCCTGCTCCCACGCCTGACGGGTGAACATCCCCGGCACCACCTCCGTGGTACTGAACAGCCGGGGCGCATCGGTGTCCCCGGTCATATCGCTCAGCTGCATATCTCTGTAGAGATGCGCCACCTGCGCGAGCATTTTCTGATAGAGCGTCGATTCGCTGTTGCGGACCCCCATCAGGTTGATCAGCAGGGATCGCGTCTGGCCGATCCGGCTTTCGTCCGCCGGTAAGCGCCACCCCGGATGCGCCGCCAGCGCTGCGCCGTAGAACGACAGCAGCGAGGGCGCCATCCCCTGCCAGAGGCTATTTTTGACGTCTTCACGCTGCGGCCACTGAGCGACAAGCGTGGTGCTGAACCAGGCGGCATTCATATGTTCAGGACGCGTCAGCATCAGATAGAGCTTCAGCTGCTCGTAAGCCGCTTTCGCCCGCTGCTCGCGCAGCGGGCTGCCCGGCGGGAGCGTCGTAAAAGCGTTCAGGCGGATCAGAAGATGACCGGCGGCGGCATCGCGCAGAAGAGGCTGCGCCGAGGCGCGATAACGCGGCCACAGGGCATTAAGCTGGGCGCTGTTCTGGCTCAGCCCGGCGCGTTCATACCAGGGAACCCCGTGCTGAGAACGGTACTGCAGGCGGGCCAGCGTTTTCTGCAGCGCCGCCAGAGCCTGCAGACGTTCGGCTAACGGCTGCTGCTGCGCCGAGGCCAGAGTTGCCTGGCGCTGAGACTCCGCAATCATGCTGCGATTGTTGATAAAGGAGAGCACTATCCAGCCTGCACACAGGCCCATCAGGACCGCAGCCGTCGGGGCCATAGCCCGACGCCAGGGCACGCCCGGCCGACGCGGGCGAAGCCCGGACGGCAGCGCGCGGACGGACAGGGGCAGGATATCCCAGCGTTTATCCATCCCCCAGCGATGCTGCCCGCTGCGTTCGGTCCCGGCAGTCACCTGGCTGAACACCACGCCCGCCAGCGGCAGCGGCCGGTATGGGTTACGCATCACAGACAGCGGCTCCGCCACGCTACCAGGCTCGCGAATCAGCTGGTCGGCCAGCGTCAGCAGGAAGCGATCCCGCGTTGAGCCGCACAGCTGCTCGATCCCCGGGGCCAGCAGCGCCGACGACAGCGCCTGGAGACGAGCGATTAACTCATCAACATGCTTTTCACCGGCCAAAAGACAGCCCGTGGCCTGGGATAATCGCCCCTGCGGCTCTCCGGCCCGGGGATGCAGGGACCAGACATACAGCGGCAGCTGCCAGCCCAGCGCGTCCATTTTGCTGCTGATAGCGTGGGCAATCCGGTCCACCATGCTCTCAGAGGGAACCGGCTGCGGCTGCGACAGTTCTGGCGCGGCAAGCCTGTCGAAGGCCGAGGTCACCCAGACCAGCCCGTCCGCAGGACGACGGCGCAGCGTGCGCAGCGCGGCCAGCCAGGGGTCGTTTTCCGGGGGGTTGAAATCACCGCCCCAGAGTAAAAGGGTGGCTTTATCTTCTTGCCAGAGTTGGGTGGTGAGGCCGGGAAGCAATGACTCCACGTCGTCCGGAGAGCCGGCGATAAGGAGGATACGGATTTTTTGGTACCAGAAACGACCATAGAGGTGGCGCAGAGTCTGACGAATTTCATCAACTGAAGGTAACTGGCTGACGGCCGGGGGCGCCTGTAACTCTTTATTCTCTGTCCCAGAAAGAATGTTTTCTGGTCGATAGGATACATGTGCTTTTTTGTACTGATGCCGCTGTAGAAAAAAAAACATGACGGCAAGAATCAGCAAAAAGGAAAAAAAAACGCCCCAGACCGTCCATGCTATGTGTTTTGTTATTTGTCTGGCAGAGAGTTCATCCTGCCAGATAAAGATAAGCAAAGCACAAATGCCCGCCAGAGCAATGACGAGTATCATATATCCGGTTATGCTATAATGATTCTTCCGTAATGACACATCCTTGGTCATAAAAATAGCTCCCGGGTAATAAAACATATTGAATAATTATTTTTCGCATCGACGAATATAATCAACTGATTTTCGTTGGTAAATTTAACGGCATCGGTCAAAAGAGAAATCGCTACCGGAAACATTAGAGGACCAGGTGGTCCGAATGAGTGGTCGAGGGAAATGAAAGGATGTCTTTCAGGTAATGGCCACTGTTTTAATGTTAAGTGCTGAATCAATCGTACTCGTTCATCATTATCCATACCTGATAACCAAACATAACGCATTTTCGTCGTTTCCAGACGATTATATTCAACCAACATATCCAGCGCGTCGGGCAGGGAATTTGAAGAGAGTAACCGTCCCACACCGGCAATCACAGGAAATACCGCCCTGCTGGTGAAATGCTCCGAAACGATCAGCTGCGCAGTGATAAATTCGCTGTATTGCTCTGCCTGGCTCCCCCCCCAGTCTTGCACGCAAAGTAGCAGAATCAGCCCACTCTGTTCATTGTTATCATCGGCACAAAATGATTCTTTTGTGTTTGTACACTCAGGAAAGAGATCCCATCGATTATAAACAGCCTGTTCAATGACTCCTGTCTGATATCTCGCCGAATATTGAATCTCAATCTTCCCGAGATGATGACGATAGCCGGGACATTGCTTTTCCGTTTCCCGATCGATATAGGCCAGGCGCTTTTCCAGCGTGGATAATTCAGTAAATAATGCTCGCGCTTTTGCCGGATAAGCCGGAACATCTGCAGGTTCTCCCAGCAGGGATAAAACACCGTTTTCCTCCGGAGTCAGTACGACATTACTTACCACAATCTGTTGCTTTCTGCTCCAGCGCTGCCACAGTTGTTTGGTTCTCTTCGTTTCCGCACTCCATAGCAGGAGAGCATTAATAGAGCGTTGATAGCGATAAAATACCCCTCCAAAAAAACACAACCAGAGCAATATTGCAGGCAACAGGCCATACAGTAAAATCTGACCATAACTTGTCGAGTTTCCGGGATAAATCGCGAGTAACACACCTGCCAGCGACATCGCCAGCAAAATGATACTCCAGCGCTTATAATCCGGAGAAGACATGACAGCCTTTACAGGAATATTCGGGATAGGCCAGGACATGTTCAGGACTCAATCATGCTGTGAGTCTGTGAACTGATTATTCTACAGCCACATTCACACAGACAAGCATGTACTACAACCGAGACACCATTTTCAAAGGCACGAGGATCTCCCTCAATGATGCGGTTAGGACCATGGATAGGGCAGGATATTATATCTCCAGCCAATGCCACCTGAAGACCATTAATAAACATCGAAGATGAAGCAGATATAATCTTACCGCCATGCGTCGTCGCATCGCCAAGGCAAGCCAGTGCAGGCATAACATTTACCTCTTTAAGTAGTTATGAGCGTTAAATATGTGGAAGTGAAAAAAATAACATCTATTTTATTATCTAAATCATGAAGAAGTATAAACCATGAAAACACTGACATCAGCTCGCAATCATTCCGCAACAGGCCGCATCCGAACTGTCCGGGTAATGGCATTCCAAAAGATGAGCAACTCCTCTTGATTATAATCAGCAGGTGGAATATTCACATTACCTTCATTACTCAGACTGATATTAACCCAAGGGCTTTTATTGCTACCGCGTTTTTCATTAGCATACAAATCAAATATATAAACAGGGTAATCATTATTAGGTTTAGGACCGGTTATTAACATTTCACTTGCCTTCAGGAGGTTTATCTCACGACTCCCTTTATGTATTATCCTTGCATTAACTCCAGACAAAGCCTCACCAATGTCTTCTGCTCGCTCCAGTATACCTTCTTCATCACATTGAAAGTTATTAGTATTTACCTCTACATCAAAGCCTGGCAGGTTTTCGCTGGAAAATAAATGAGTGATATCTTCCTGCTCGCTATCATTTAAACGCCTTTCAATAAAGGCATTAGCAATACAACTTCCCGATTCATTTGGAATTTCGTCTTTACCCCGACCTCTTATTCGGGAGAACAATTCCCTAAGTTTTTCAAGATCGCCAGGAATGTAATTTGTTTCACCACCTCGCCTTTCGCGATCCTTTTGATAGCGAGGGGCCAAATCATTTATACTTTCCTTTTGTAGTTTAATAGCCACACCATTTGAATAAAGATAGGCTTCAAGCGTACGAACCGAGTCATTGGAGTTAACATCCAGATTCCTTTCAAAAACAACCCCTTTCATATCAGCTGATAACGGCCAAGTTTTTTTCAAGAATGGCATATTGAGGGGATTATCAGTTCGGGTTTCACGCAATTCCTGCTCTCGTCTTTTGAGCATTTGTTCAAACGCCGGGTAGTACATACGCTTACTGGTGATATAGGTTTTATAAGTGCGATCTGGCCAGTTGATAACGGCAATCCAACTATCTTTTTCCAGCGGTTCTGTTCCTGTAGATAGAGAGAAAGATACAGGCAAATCAAATAAATAGCGCCCTACACAGTGCGTTTTCATTTCGCTCAATAATTCTTTCACATGAGCCGTTTCTGTTGCTACAGGATTGGCCTGTAACGTTCGGGTTAACACTATGCTTACCAAGGCCAGGCCAAGAAATAAACCAACCCATAATAATTTTACGCGCATACCTCCTCCTTCCTGCCATCCAGTCCTATCCTTTAACGTAAAATATTCTTACAGCAGCAATAATCCTCTTCATTTTTTACATCTCTTAACTGGACAATCTCAGTATGCGCCGGGCCGCATTCTTAACGTATCAGTGATTGTCTGCCATACACTTATCGCTTCATTTTCGGATAGTAATCCGTTCCCCTCAAGACCTCTTTGGACAAAGCTGACCGACAGCCGGGGAGTTGTTGGCCCCGCTGTTTTTTCATGAATATTCACTGCAAAACGAAATGCTTTCTCGCCGATCCCGTCACCTGTATTACCTTCAGCCAGCCACTGTTCCGCATATAACCCGTTTATATTACGTTCCCCATTATCAAGCGTGCGCCCTTCTGCTTCGCTGATTTTTTGCTTCATCAGCACACTCCTTTCCAGCAGTGAACTTCCCGGGCGACTGACGTTATCTGTATCAAAACTGATTTTTAACATCGGATAACCTGAAGGTTTATAAATAACATCAATACTTTCTTCCTGCTCTTCTTGACCATCAGCAATAAAAATTTCCGGCAGACAAAAACCTGGTACTACTGGAATATCCGTTTCTTTTTTACCCGAAATCCGTGTTAGCAGATTTATAAGTTCAGCCAGCCTTTGAGGTACATTATTGCCATATAACTCCGGAATACTTTGCCTGTCATCATTGTATCGTGAAGACAATCCATTTCTTGATTTAAACTCAATTTCAACTGCAACCCCATTTGTATATAAGTGAGCTTCAAGAACACGCGCAGAGTCCGGCCGCGATTGACTATCATTCCTTTCAAATATCACCCCTTCCATTCCCACCGGTAGGGAATATACTTTTTTAAGAAATGGTAAATCCAGCGCATTTAGCGTCTTCTCTTCTTTTAACGCAGCCTCTCGCAGTCGCACTTTTTGCTCAAATGCCGGTCGGTAAATCCGTTTATAGCGGACAGGTGATTTATTGATAAATGCCATCACATTAGCGGGGTCGGTAGTAAAAGTATCCGGCAGGTCAATCGCATAGCGGCCAATACAGCGAGGCTTCATTTCCTGTAAAAAATGCTCCACGTTTACACGCTCCTTATTATTTAGTGTTATCTGTGGGGGAAGAAAACTGTACCAGCACCAGCCGGCAAAACCGGCTGCCAGTAGCACGGCAACGGCAAGTGTTTTTTTGAGCTTCATATGCGCGCCTTTTAACTGGATTTAATTTTTTGGGTAATCTTTACCAGCGCCCGTAGGGTAAATTCCTGTGCCAGCGGGCTTTGATAGGCAGGCTCATGGCCAACTGATACCTGATAACGCGCCTTTAACCGATTCTCAGGGATACGACCGGAACGTACCGGTACCGTACCGTCTCCCCCTTCTTCTGCTGGCAGGATCTGGTAAGTCTGTTTTATGCCTTTGGCCCATCCTCCTTCAGACAAGGGACTGGCTATGGTCCGTATCTCCTGACGTTCGCTTTTATCCACAATTCGTCCCTGGCTGGCATCCCTGGAGCGGTGGCGGTTTATCCACTCGTCAACTGGCGGCGTCTTTGCCTGCCAGCAGACATCACCATAAGAGGTTAATGCCTTATCTGCACTATAAAAAGAGTAGGTATTAGAATGATATTTACCTGATAGGGATTCAATAAAAATGGCCACATCTTCTTTTATTATTGTCGCAAATGACAACCAGTCATTATTTAGCGCTTGTTGTGTATAGCTTTTCCCCGGATTAATAAGCGAATCATCACATAAACCCCACCACTTATCTCGCTGGAGGTAGATATCTTCATAAGGATTATTATCAGGATAAGAGTATGTATATTTTCCATCGATAATTTTTAGCCAGTGGCTGCCATATTCACGTCCAGGCAGAAGCTGTAGTGGTCCCGGTGACTGCGACAGGACCGCCGTCATAGCCCAGGAATCAGCGCCCAACACTTGAGAAGCAAACCACCCCTTTACATCTCCTTGTGGGTTTTCTGTACCCGCCTTCATTCTCCGATAGGTGGCCGCGGCCCCGAGAGACGGCATCACGCCATGCACCACACCCAACACATTTTTTTCACCGTCCATATTTTGAGTATAGTGACGTGCAACCAGGCCGCCCATAGAGTGGGTAATGAGTATCACCTTTTCACACTTACGCCCCTTTTCCCTGTAAAACTTAATGGTTTCGTCGATTTTATTACCCAAGTCTTTCGCAGAGTCAGCATTCGACTGTAGCCAGTTATAACCGACCGCAAAAACCGGATAAATATAGCGGTAACTTAAATCTATCTCCTCCTTACTTAAGGTCACATCGCCCATTTCCGTTTCCATTACTGAATCCATTAAACGGTAACGCTCTCCGTTTTTATACTCGTCGAAGTCATTCAGACAGCACTGCAACCAATCCAGAAAGGTCGCATAACTGGTAAAGGCTACGGATCCCCA
>NZ_RJKQ01000007.1 GCF_003751845.1 Enterobacter sp. BIGb0383
CGATGGTAGTGTGGGGTCTCCCCATGCGAGAGTAGGGAACTGCCAGGCATCAAATAAAGCAGAAGGCCATCCGAAAGGATGGCCTTTTTGCGTTTCTGCTTGCGAGAAAAGTGCATCAGAATGCACGTTTCTCCATCATCCATACCTGAATAAACCCCACAATGCCTTCCGGATCGTTCAAATTTAATACCGGAACATCTACTTCAAGCGGCACGTCACTGGCAATCGCGATCGTATATTCATCTACGACAAGTTCATCCCTGCTATGCCCGCAGCCTTCACGGAACAGCAGGATCTTTGCGACCGGCTCGTGCTTGAAGCCTTCAACCAGGACCAGATCCAGCGTTGAAGCATCCATCCGGCTGACCAGATACGCTAAATCGATCTCAGGTTCGTCCGGCGTTTCGGTCATCAGCGCCCAGCGCTGCGCGCTGGCAACAATCGTCTGGGCTGCACCGGCTTTACGCAGCTCGTAGCTGTCTTTTCCTGGCTTATCGACATCCATATTGTGATGCGTATGTTTGATTAAGCCTGGCCGGATACCTTTCTCGCAAAGAAGCGGAATAAGCTTTTTAAGCAGCGTCGTCTTTCCTGTACCGCTCCACGCGGCAATAGCCAGAACCGGAATCATCGCGTCTCCTGCCACCGGTCGAGATCGTCCGGGGTATTTACGTTGCTAAAAGCTGATTTTATATCGCTGCAGTCCACCGCATGGCCACCTGTCTGGCGCATAAACACCATTACCCTACGCTCGCCGCTGGCGAGATAAGCCTGCATCGCGGGCAAAACCCGGCGATGAACCAACGCAATCGTCGGATGATCGCGCTCACCGTCCTGTACCCAGACCACCGGAGCCCGATCTCGCTGCTGCTGCAAACGCGCCAGCAGCGTATCCGGTATATGCGGCGTATCACATGGGGAAAACAGGAACCACGGCGAGTCGATCTGCTGCATTGCCGACAGCATCCCCGCCAGCGGACCGGGATAATCCGTCAGCGTATCGCGGACCACCGTCAAACCGCTGGCCTTATAGATATCGAGGTTCCGGTTCGCGCTGATCGCCATCTGCGCCACCTGCGGCGCCAGGATATCGGCCACGTGCTGCCATAGCGGCTTACCGTTGAGGACTAACAAACCCTTATCGTTGCCGCCCATGCGCGTGGCTTTTCCTCCGGCCAGCACAACGCCCGTTACCTTGTCCGCATCATTCACCAATATCGCCTCTTTTCTTGTGGGATTGTCCCTGTTAACGTGTCTTTCTTACGCGTAAGGAGCATCACCATGAAATGTAAACGTCTGAACGAAGTTATTGAACTCCTCCAGCCAGCCTGGCAGAAAGAACCCGAGCTGAATCTGGTGCAATTTTTGCAAAAACTGGCGCAGGAGTCAGGTTATGACGGCGAACTTGCCGATCTTTCTGACGATATTCTGATCTACCACCTTAAAATGCGTGATTCAACGAAAGACGCGGTGATCCCCGGTATTCAGAAAGACTATGAAGAAGATTTTAAAACCGCCCTGCTGCGCGCCCGCGGCGTAATTAAAGAGTAAAACCTTGTAAGCGGCGCAACCGCTGGCGCTGCAAAATGATATTCTTTGTCATTCGTAAAGATTTCCGGATGATGGGATGAACGACAACGCCTTTACTTTCCAGACATTACACCCGGATACCATCATGGATGCGCTGTTCGCGCAGGGAATTCGGGTGGATTCCGGACTCACGCCGTTAAACAGCTATGAGAACCGCGTTTATCAGTTCCAGGATGAAGATCGTCGCCGTTTTGTGGTGAAGTTCTATCGTCCTCAACGCTGGACGGCGGAACAGATTCAGGAAGAGCACCAGTTTGCGCTGGAGCTGCTGGCTGATGAGGTCCCCGTAGCCGCACCCCTCGCCTTCGGGCAGCAAACCCTGTTAACCCATCAGGGTTTTTATTACGCCATTTTCCCGAGCCTCGGTGGCCGTCAGTTTGAGTCTGACAATATCGATCAGATGGAGTGGGTGGGTCGCTACCTGGGACGTATCCACCAGACCGGCAGTAAAAAACGCTTTATTGCCCGTCCTGAAATGGGAGTGAAAGAGTATCTGATTGAGCCCCGACAGGTCTTTGAAAGCTCAACGCTGATCCCCGCCGGGCTTAAAGCCGCTTTTCTGAAGGCGACAGATACGTTAATTGAGGCGGTAATGGGCCAGTGGCACGGCCGTTTCAATACGCTCCGTCTGCACGGCGACTGCCATGCCGGTAATATTCTGTGGCGCGATGGTCCGCTGTTTGTCGATCTCGATGATGCCAGAAGCGGTCCGGCGATCCAGGATCTGTGGATGCTGCTCAATGGCGATAACGCCGAGCGGCGTATGCAGCTTGAGACAATTATTGAAGCCTATGAAGAGTTTAGCGAGTTCAACACGGACGAAATCGGACTTATCGAGCCGCTGAGAGCGATGCGAATGGTTTACTATCTTGCATGGCTACTGCGGCGCTGGGATGATCCCGCGTTCCCCAAAAACTTCCCGTGGCTTACCGGGGAAGATTACTGGCTGAGACAGACCACCACATTTTTAGAGCAGGCGAAGGTTCTTCAGGAACCGCCCCTGCAATTAACGCCCATGTATTAATCTGACATTTCCAGGAGAGAGTGAACCATGAAAAAGATTTGGCTGGCGCTGGCCGGTATGATTCTGGCATTTAGCGCATCGGCAGCGCAGTTTACCGACGGCAAACAGTTTGTAACCCTCCCGCAGCCGGTAGCCGGTGAGCCGCAGGTTCTGGAGTTCTTCTCCTTCTACTGCCCGCACTGCTATCAGTTCGAGCAGGTTCTGCATGTTTCTGATGCGGTGAAGAAAAAGCTGCCGGAAGGCACCAAAATGACCAAATACCACGTTGAGTTCCTGGGACCTTTGGGTAAAGAAATCACCCAGGCCTGGGCTGTGGCAATGGCGCTGGGCGTTGAAGATAAAATCACCTCGCCGATGTTTGAAGCCGTCCAGAAAACTCAGACCGTGCAGAACGCCGCTGATATCCGCAAAGTCTTTGTTGATGCGGGTGTGAAGGGTGAAGAGTATGACGCGGCCTGGAACAGCTTTGTGGTGAAATCCCTGGTTGCTCAGCAGGAAAAAGCGGCTGCCGATCTGCAGCTGAAAGGCGTTCCGGCAATGTTTGTTAACGGCAAGTACCAGCTGAACATGCAGGGCATGGATACCAGCAGCATGGATATTTTCCTGCAGGAATATGCAAATACCGTGAAATACCTGGTTGAGAAGAAATAAATGACAGCCGGTCAATGACCGGTGTTGTTGTATGAAAGCCTGGCTCCCGCCGGGCTTTTTTTTCATCCGTTCAACGAGTTAGCCGTGAATAACCGGTAATATCGCGGCGCAGGGCGCTGATATATCGTAAATAACGGCAAATGACGAATCTTCCCGGAATGGAAAAAATCCGGGACTTATATCCACATGGAGTAAATAGTCATCAATATATCACATAAGGACTGACTATATTTGTAATGCATTGAAAATAAAAGAGTATTTGTTTATTTCCTTTCTGTCAATAGAACTATTTAGCTTTGCTTATAAAAATATGCACAAAGTTATCCACAACTCCGATCCTCGAGCGATCCCGACGATCTGCAAATCTTTTGCGCCAAATGGGGTGAAAAACTCATGTTTTTATCCTGTCTGTGGCATCCTTTACCCATAAATTGATAAACAGGCACGGACATTATGGTTCAGATCCCCGAAAACCCCCTTATCCTTGTTGATGGCTCGTCATACCTTTACCGGGCCTATCACGCGTTTCCGCCCCTGACCAACAGCGCGGGTGAACCCACCGGAGCGATGTATGGCGTGCTCAATATGCTGCGCAGCCTGCTCCTGCAGTATCAGCCAAGCCATGCGGTGGTTGTGTTCGACGCTAAGGGTAAGACCTTCCGTGATGAACTGTTTGAGGATTACAAATCCCACCGTCCGCCGATGCCGGACGATCTGCGGGCGCAGATTGAACCGCTGCACGACATGGTCAGGGCGATGGGTCTGCCGCTGATGGCCGTATCCGGCGTCGAGGCTGACGATGTGATCGGCACCCTGGCGCGTGAAGCCGAAGGTTTTGGTCGTCCGGTGCTGATCAGTACCGGAGATAAAGATATGGCCCAGCTGGTCACGCCGGGCATCACCCTGATCAATACCATGACGAATACCATCCTTGGGCCTGAAGAGGTGGTGACGAAATACGGCGTGCCGCCGGAGTTGATTATCGATTTCCTGGCGCTGATGGGCGACTCCTCGGATAACATTCCGGGTGTTCCGGGCGTGGGGGAGAAAACGGCCCAGGCGCTGCTGCAGGGGCTGGGTGGTCTGGACACGCTGTATGGCGAGCCGGATAAAATTGCTGCGCTGAGCTTCCGTGGGGCGAAAACCATGGCGGCGAAACTCGAACAGAATAAAGAGCTGGCGTATCTCTCCTATAAACTGGCGACCATTAAAACGGACGTTGAGCTGGAGCTGAGCTGTGAGCAGCTTGAAGTTCGTCAGCCGCTGGCCGACGATCTGCTGGCGCTGTTTAAAAAATACGAATTCAAACGCTGGGTTACCGATGTCGAAGCCGGTAAGTGGCTGCAGGCGAAAGGCAGCAAACCGGCGGCTAAGCCGCAGGAAACGATTGTGGTTGCTGCTGAGGATGATGTGCCTGCCGCGACGCTGTCCGCAGAAAACTACGTCACTATTCTCGATGAACCGACGCTTGTCGACTGGATTGAGAAACTGAAAAATGCGCCGATCTTTGCGTTTGATACCGAAACCGACAGTCTGGAAAATGTCTCCGCAAGGCTTGTAGGGCTCTCCTTTGCCGTTGAACCTGGCCTGGCTGCTTACGTGCCGGTGGCGCATGACTACCTCGATGCGCCGGATCAGATCGCCCTTGAGCGGGCGCTTGAGCTGTTGAAACCTCTGCTTGAGGATGACAAACAGCTGAAGGTGGGGCAAAACCTGAAGTATGACCGCGGTATTCTGGCCAATTACGATATTGAGCTGCGCGGCATAGCGTTCGATACCATGCTGGAGTCCTTTGCTCTGGAGAGCGAGCTTAATAAGAAATTCGATATGGACAGCCTTGCAATGCGCTGGCTGAACCATAAAACCATCACTTTCGAAGAGATTGCGGGTAAAGGTAAAAATCAGCTGACCTTTAACCAGATTGCGCTGGAACAGGCCGGGCCGTACGCGGCGGAAGACGCCGACGTAACGCTACAGCTGCATCTGAAGATGTGGCCGGAGCTGCAAAAAAATGCCGGTCCGCTAAATATATTTAGCAATATTGAAATGCCACTGGTGCCAGTGCTCTCCCGTACTGAGCGTAACGGTGTGAAGATTGACCCGGATGTGCTGCACCGTCACTCTGCCGAGCTTGCCACACGGCTGATCGAGCTTGAGCAAAAAGCGCATGAGATTGCCGGTGAGCCGTTCAACCTCTCTTCACCGAAGCAGCTACAGACGATCCTGTTTGAAAAGCAGGGCATTAAGCCGCTGAAGAAAACCTCTGGTGGTGCACCTTCCACGTCTGAAGAGGTGTTGAAAGAGCTGGCGTTGGATTATCCTCTGCCGAAAGTGATCCTTGAGTACCGTGGGCTGGCGAAGCTGAAATCGACCTATACCGACAAATTACCTTTGATGATCAACCCGAAAACCGGGCGGGTGCATACTTCCTATCACCAGGCGGGTGCCGCGACAGGGCGCTTTTCTTCAACTGATCCTAATTTGCAAAATATCCCTGTACGTAGCGAAGAAGGTCGTCGCATTCGTCAGGCGTTTATCGCACCTGATGATTATGTGATTGTCTCTGCTGATTACTCGCAAATTGAACTGCGTATTATGGCGCATCTGTCGCGAGATAAAGGGCTGCTTACCGCTTTTGCTGAAGGGCAAGATATTCACCGGGCAACGGCCGCGGAAGTTTTCGGTTTGCCGCTGGAGAGCGTCACTAATGAGCAGCGCCGTAGTGCAAAAGCTATTAACTTTGGTTTGATCTACGGTATGAGTGCCTTTGGTCTTGCAAAAAGACTCGGCATTTCACGCAAAGAGTCGCAGAAATATATGGATCTCTACTTCGAACGCTATCCTGGCGTGCGCGAATATATGGAACGCACGCGCGAGCAGGCGAAAGAGCTCGGCTATGTGGAAACGCTGGAAGGCCGCCGCCTCTATCTGCCGGATATCACGTCCAGCAACGGTGCGCGCCGCGCCGGTGCCGAGCGTGCGGCGATTAACGCCCCGATGCAGGGAACGGCGGCGGATATTATTAAGCGCGCCATGATCGCCGTGGATGCCTGGCTCCTGAAGGATAAACCGCGGGTGAAGATGATCATGCAGGTGCACGATGAACTGGTGTTCGAAGTGCACAAGGACGACGTCGAGGCTGTCACGAAGCAGATCCATCAATTGATGGAAAATTGTACTCAGCTGGACGTGCCGTTGCTGGTGGAAGTGGGCAGTGGCGAAAACTGGGATCTCGCGCACTAAGTGTCCAATGCATAAGGCTCTTTTTCGTAAGTAAGCAACGCAAAAGCGGAATTTTTGTGATGATCGTTAAAAATTTTTCTGTAAATTATGAAAAGAAATTACAAAAAGTGCTTTGTTACTGACCAGAAAAAGAGTAGAGTTATTCGCGTAGGGTACAGAGGTAAGATGTTCTATCTTTCAGACCTTTTACTTCACGTAATCGGATTTGGCTGAATATTTTAGCCGCCCCAGTCATTTATGGCTGGGGCGTTTTTTATTGCGCGAAACAAAAAAAACGCGCGAATCATATCGCGCGCTGTTTTATTCCTCTTCGGCCTCAGCCTCGACCGGCGGTAGGTCGTTAAACCAGCTGTCCAGCTTCTGTCGCAGCTTATCCACGCCCAGTTTTTTCAGCGATGAGAAAGCTTCTACCTGAACGTCACCGTTAAATTCCAGTACCGCTTCGCGGACCATATTCAGCTGTGCTTTGCGCGCACCGCTGGCCAGTTTGTCAGCCTTGGTCAGCAGCACCAGTACCTGAATATTGCTCTCAACCGCCCACAGGATCATCTGCTTATCGAGATCTTTCAGCGGATGGCGGATATCCATCAGCACCACCAGACCCTGAAGACACTGGCGTTTTTCCAGATATTCAGCCAGCGCTTTCTGCCATTTGCGCTTAATCTCTTCCGGAACTTCGGCATAGCCGTAGCCGGGTAAATCCACCAGAGTCTTCCCGTCAGCTACCTGGAACAGGTTGATCAGCTGCGTGCGGCCCGGCGTTTTAGAGGTGCGTGCGAGACCTTTCTGGTTGGTCAGCGTATTCAGGGCGCTGGATTTCCCCGCGTTGGAGCGGCCGGCAAACGCCACTTCAATGCCGGTATCAGCCGGTAAATGGCGAATATCCGGGGCACTGGTGACAAAATGCGTCAGTTGGTAGTTCCAGTTAGTCAAAACGGTCGTCTCCGTTAAATCATGCAATTGGCGGCGATTATACCTGAACAGCAGAAAAAGACTGTTTTTTCGGCTCTCCTTCTGTGTAAGCAAATCCCCTGGCCTGTGTGAGAGATCGCCCATTAGTGCTATGCGATATCCGGGAAAGAGAGAGGCGGCGAAAAAACTGAAATTGATATAAATCATTCAGTTAATGGCAAAATGTGTGATTTTGACGATCTTCAGATATTTGCCCTACCTTGTTAGCGTAGCGTATCGGCGTAAAGTGCTCATCACAGGCAGGATGCTGACGATGGAATAACGACTCAGGATGAGTGTCAGGCGCGCCAGGAAGGCGAAGACACGGGATTTGTCAGGAAGACAAACGTCCGGAGGGCGTTATACAAAGGACAGGGAACAGGAACAGGGAATGTTCAGGCTAAAGGAAGACAGGGGTTGTCATTAGCGTACAGGGAATGTTGAGCCCGTTAAGGGCAGCGAGTCAGAAAAAAGGCGACAGATTGCTCTGTCGCCTTTTTTCTTTCTCTGCTTTCTGCTAGATTCCGCCGCAAATCCATACTCGTCATACTTCAGGTTTCAGAGGCTGAGCCACCTGCAATTCGAATTATTTAGAGTATATACTGAACAACAACGCCTGAAGATGACGACCCGATAATGAAAACAACGACCCCAGCGCGTGGCAAAAGCTCCGCAAAAGACAAGCGTAAAAGCCGTGAAGAGCTGAACCAGCAGGCTCGCGATCGTAAAAACGATAAAAAACACCGCGGTAACACGGCGGGCAGCCGTGCAAATGGCACGGGAGAATCGTCCGGTAGCCGCCAGCAAAAGCCGACCAAAGATCCGCGTACCGGCAGCAAGAAACCCATTCCGCTGGGCGTAACCGACGTTCCGGTGACCAAAAAAGCACCCAAACCTAAGAGCGAGAAGAAACCTATGCTTTCACCGCAGGAAGAGCTGGATATGCTGGAAACGGACGAGCGCCTGGACGCGCTGCTGGAACGACTGGAAGGTGGTGAAACCCTGAGCGCGGAAGAGCAGTCCTGGGTTGACGCCAAACTGGATCGTATTGATGAACTGATGAAGCAGCTCGGCCTCTCCTGGGATGATGAAGATGACGAGGAAGAGGAAGAAGGTAAAGAAGACATGATGCGCCTGCTGAAAGGTGGAAACTAACGTTTGCATCCTGTCGGCCTGGTCGTACTCCTTATAACCCTTCCGGTTATATGTTATCTGGGCTGGTTATTCGTTAAACTACGGCGGTTGTCGCAGCGTCAGAAGCTGCTGCGCAACCGGCTTCTGACCCGCGGTGCGGTCAGGCCGGTACGCCGCCGTCGTTTGCGACACCATCGGAAGGAGTGAGCATGTCTGAGCAGTTAATCGACTGGGATCTGGCCCTGATCCAAAAATATAATTATTCCGGGCCGCGCTATACGTCATACCCTACCGCCCTCGAATTTTCCGAAGATTTTGGCGATGCTGAATTTCAGCAGGCGGTGGCGCGCTACCCTGAGCGTCCGCTATCCCTGTACGTCCATATCCCGTTTTGCCATAAGCTGTGCTACTTCTGCGGCTGCAATAAAATCGTCACCCGCCAGCAGCATAAGGCCGATCAGTATCTCGATGCCCTGGAGCAGGAGATCCTGCACCGTGCGCCGCTGTTTAGCGGACGTCGGGTCAGCCAGCTGCACTGGGGCGGCGGGACGCCAACCTACCTCAATAAAGCGCAAATCACCCGGCTGATGACGCTGCTGCGCGGCCACTTCAGCTTTGAGGCGGATGCGGAGATCTCCATCGAGGTCGACCCGCGTGAAATCGAGCTCGACGTGCTCGATCACCTGCGCGCCGAGGGTTTTAACCGGCTGAGCATGGGCGTGCAGGACTTCAATAAAGAGGTTCAGCGCCTGGTTAACCGGGAGCAGGATGAAGACTTTATCTTTGCATTACTGCGTCGCGCCCGGGATATCGGCTTCACCTCGACCAATATCGATCTGATCTACGGCCTGCCAAAACAGACCCCGGAAAGCTTCGCTTTCACCTTAGAGCGCGTGGCGGAACTGAACCCGGACCGGCTGAGCGTCTTTAACTATGCGCATCTGCCGACGCTGTTTGCAGCCCAGCGTAAAATCAAAGATGCCGATCTGCCGTCGGCCCAGCACAAGCTGGATATCCTGCAGCAAACCATCACCTCCCTGACCGACAACGGCTACCAGTTTATCGGCATGGACCACTTTGCCCGCCCGGATAACGAGCTGGCGATTGCCCAGCGTGAAGGCGTTCTGCACCGTAATTTCCAGGGTTACACCACCCAGGGTGATACGGATCTGCTGGGGATGGGCGTATCGGCAATCAGTATGCTTGGCGACTGCTATGCGCAGAACCAGAAAGAGCTGAAGCACTATTATCAGCAGGTTGATGACACCGGTAACGCCCTGTGGCGCGGGATTGTCTTAACCCACGATGATTGCATTCGTCGGGATGTGATTAAAGCGCTGATCTGCAACTTCCGCCTCGATATGGCGGAGGTGGAGCGGCAGTGGGATCTGAACTTTGCGGATTACTTTGCCGAGGATTTGCGTCTGCTGGCGCCGCTGGCAAAAGACGGGCTGGTGGATGTCACTGACCGGGCGATTCAGGTCACGGCAAAAGGCCGGTTGCTGATCCGTAATATCTGTATGTGCTTCGATGCTTACCTGCGCCAGAAGGCGCGGATGCAGCAGTTCTCACGGGTTATCTGATATCACAAGGCCCTCTCCGATGAGAGGGCCTTGTCTTAGCTAAACAGCCCAACCAGCGCCGCGCACAGTACGGCAGCCAGTGCCGTTTGCGGAGACTGGCTTGCCGCCATTCCCACTTCCGCACCGCCTGACAACAGGCTCATTAATGATTCCAGCATGATGACTCCCCCCATTCGCCGGGCAGATCATACTGGACTCTTCGACGCAGTAAAGTACGAAAATGCAGCAATTTGCGCTCTAATGCGCATATTTACATTTCCGTGCGCGCTACTCCATTCCCAGCTCTTTCAGCTTGCGGGTCAGGGTATTACGCCCCCATCCCAGCAGGCGAGCCGCTTCCTGTTTATGGCCCTGCGTGTGGCGCAGCGCGGTGGTTAACAGGGTGCGCTCCATCTCTGGCTGGGCTTCGGAAAGCAGGTTTTGATGACCGGAACGCAGCGCTCTGTCGGCCCACTGCGCCAGCAGCGTTGCCCAGCTATCCGGTAACGCCTGCGACGGGCTATCCGGGATCGTGGTTTCAAACAGCTCGGCGGGGAGATCCTGGATCAGCACCTCCTGGCCAGCAGCCATCACCGTCAGCCAGCGACAGGTATTCTCCAGCTGGCGAACGTTACCCGCCCACGCCAGCCGGGTTAATGCGGCTTCCGTTTCAGGGTGCAGCAGTTTGGCTTCGACGCCCAGCTCGCGGGCTGCTACCTGCAGGAAGTGACGCGCCAGGCGCGGAATATCTTCCCGACGCTCGCGCAGCGGCGGCAGATGCACGCGGATCACGTTCAGACGGTGAAAGAGATCCTCACGGAATTTCCCTTCCTGGACGCGCAGCTCCAGATTCTGATGGGTGGCGGCAATAATACGCACATCCACCTTTACCGGCGCATAGCCACCGACGCGATAGAACTGGCCGTCGGCCAGCACGCGCAGCAGGCGAGTCTGCACATCCAGCGGCATATCGCCGATCTCATCCAGAAACAGCGTGCCGCCATCGGCCTGCTCAAAGCGCCCCTGGCGAATGGTATTCGCACCGGTAAACGCCCCTTTTTCGTGACCGAACAGCTCGGACTCGATCAGGTCTTTGGGGATGGCGGCCATATTCAGCGCGATAAACGGCGCTTTTACGCGCGGGCTGTGGCGGTGCAGAGCATGGGCAACCAGCTCTTTACCGGTGCCGGATTCGCCGTTGATCAGCACGCTGATGGAAGAGCGCGACAGACGACCAATAATGCGGAACACATCCTGCATCGCCGGGGCTTCGCCGATAATATCGGTGGTTGGCCCGTTCACCTGCACATTACGCGGCTGCTGCTGCTCCTGATAATGGCTGATCGCACGCTCAACCAGCGCCACGGCCTCGTCGATATCGAACGGCTTTGGCAGATAGTCAAACGCGCCCTGCTGATAAGCGCTGACGGCGGCATCCAGATCCGAATGCGCGGTCATTATGATGACCGGAAGCATCGGATGGCGCTGCTTAATCTGCTTTAACAGCGCCAGACCGTCCATTCCCGGCATGCGAATATCTGACAGCAGAACGTCCGGGGTTTTGGTGGTCAGCGCATCAAGCACCTCATTACCATTTTCAAAAGTCGTACAATTCAGGCCCGCTCCGGTGAGCGCGCGTTCAAGCACCCAACGGATGGAGCTATCGTCATCAACGATCCAGACTATCCCTCGTTGCATAAACACCTCTGTGTACACTTATCTTCTGACGGCCACTGCCGCCGGAATGACCCTGTGTCTATTTTCTGATGGGCAGATAAACCGAGAATTCGGTATGACCCGGCCAGCTGGTAAATTCAATTTTTCCGGAGTGTTGATCGATCAAGTTGCGGGCAATGGACAGCCCCAGACCCGTACCCCCTTCACGTCCGCTCACCATCGGGTAGAACAGCGTGTCCTGCAGATGAGAAGGGATACCCGGCCCGTTATCTTCTACGTCAATACGCGCCGCCAGCCTGTAGCGCGTGCCGTGCAGCGTCAGCTGGAACGCGGTGCGGGTGCGCAGGATAATCTCCCCGCCTTCCGTTCCCAGCGCCTGCAGCGCATTGCGCACGATATTCAGCAGAACCTGTTCTATCTGGTCAGGATCGTGCGGCAGTTCCGGCAGGCTGGGATCGTAATCGCGCACCAGGGTGACGTTATCCGGCAGCTCCATCGACACCAGCTTGACCACCCGTTCTGCGACCTTATGGATGCTCTGGGTGACGTGCATACCGGGTTGCTGCGGCCCAAGCAGACGGTCCACCAGATTCCGCAGACGGTCGGCCTGCTCGATAATCACCTTGGTGTATTCGGTCAGCGCCGGATCGGGCAGCGCTTTAGCCAGCAGCTGTGCCGCGCCGCGCAGGCCACCCAGCGGGTTTTTAATCTCATGTGCCAGGCCACGGACCAGATCGCGTGCCGCGACCTGCTGGGCATGCTGTAGCTGCTCCTGACTGAGGCGGCGCTGATTATCCATCGGCGACATCTCCAGCAGGATCAGGCCGTCCGGCAGACGCTGCGCGGTCAGGGAAAGAATATGTGAGCGGCCGTCGATCACCAGGGTGACTTCATTATCGGTAAAGCCCTGGCCCGCCAGCAGGCTCTCATTCATCAGGCCGATATTGAGCGAGAAGTAGCTCAGCAGCTCCGGCAGCGGGGCACCAAAAAGCTTACGGGAACTCTGCGCCAGCAGCTGCTGCGCGGCGGGGTTCGCGTAATGCACTGCCAGGTCGTCATCAACCAGCAGGATGCTGTTAATCAGTGAGTTAAGGATCTGCCCAGCATCGGGCAGCACGCCTGTTGCCATCCAGCAGTCTCCCAAAAAAGAGGTGCACCAATTTAGTGCAGTATAGCTTTTTATGGTTAAAAAGCGCGATAGATCAGGTTGTTGGTGGAGAAAAAAGCCCATCCGGAGATGGGCTGATTATTCCGCAACATGCAGTAGAAATTAAACGCTGTAATAGAGTTCAAACTCTACCGGGTGCGGCGTCATGCGCACACGGTCGTTTTCTTCGATACGCAGGGCGATGTAGGCATCGATAGCGTCATCGGTGAATACGCCACCGGCGGTCAGGAACTCGCGGTCTTCGTTCAGCGCGTTCAGGGCTTCTTCCAGAGAGCCAGCAACCTGTGGGATCTCTTTCGCTTCTTCCGGCGGCAGGTCATACAGGTTTTTGTCCATGGCTTCGCCCGGGTGGATCTTGTTCTTAATACCGTCAAGGCCGGCCATCAGCAGGGCAGCAAAGCACAGGTACGGGTTAGCAGCCGGGTCCGGGAAGCGTACTTCGATACGACGCGCTTTCGGAGAAGCCACCACCGGAATACGGATAGACGCAGAGCGGTTACGGGCAGAGTAGGCCAGCATTACCGGCGCTTCGTAACCCGGGACCAGACGCTTGTAGGAGTTGGTGGTCGGGTTTGCCAGGGCGTTGATTGCTTTAGCGTGCTTGATAACGCCACCGATGTAGAACAGCGCCTGCTCGGACAGACCGGCATATTTGTCGCCAGAGAACAGGTTTACGCCGTTCTTGGACAGGGACATATGGCAGTGCATACCGGAGCCGTTATCGCCAAACATCGGCTTCGGCATAAAGGTCGCGGTCTTACCGAAGCGGTGAGCCACGTTGTGCACGACATATTTGTAGATCTGAATCTCGTCCGCTTTTTTGGTCATAGTGTTAAAGCGGGTTGCGATTTCGTTCTGGCCAGCGGTCGCCACTTCGTGGTGGTGGGCTTCAACAACCAGACCCATCTCTTCCATGATCAGACACATGGTAGAACGGATATCCTGAGAGGAATCGACCGGAGGAACCGGGAAGTAGCCGCCTTTCACGCCAGGACGGTGACCTTTGTTACCGCCTTCATATTTGGTGGAGGAGTTCCATGCGCCTTCGATATCGTCGATAGCCACGTGAGAACCGGAGATAGATGCACCGAAACGGATGTCGTCGAACAGGAAGAACTCCGGCTCTGGTCCGAACAGAACAGTATCGGCCAGACCGGTAGAGCGCAGGTACTCTTCAGCGCGTTTAGCGATGGAGCGCGGGTCACGGTCGTAGCCCTGCAGGGTGCCTGGCTCAAGAATGTCACAACGAATGATCAGGGTAGATTCTTCGTAGAACGGGTCAATCAGCGCGGTAGAAGCGTCCGGCATCAGAACCATGTCAGATTCGTTGATACCTTTCCAGCCACCAATCGAGGAGCCGTCAAACATTTTGCCTTCTTCGAAGAATTCGGCGTTCACCTGGTGAGCAGGGATTGTGACGTGCTGCTCTTTGCCTTTGGTATCGGTGAAGCGCAGATCGACAAACTTCACTTCATGTTCATTCAGCATCGTCAAAACGTGTTCAGCGGACATACTTAAACTCTCCCGGATTGGTCAGTGTCGTCGTGGTAACGAGGTCTTCAAACTCAGCGTTAAGCTGGCGTTGTTGCCATAAAAATGATTAAGCGAAATCTGTGCCAACTTTCAAATGCCCCCCAAAAGGCGTTATCATGCACGTCATAGTGCAAAAGGGCTGCACCACAATGGTTACCTTGCACCAATGTAGTGCTTTTAAGTGAACAACAAGCACTGTATTGGTGCAATTTACGTTGGGTGCCCTTTTACCGCTCCGTGAAAACGATCACAAACCCTTACTTTCGGTATTGTTTGTAAAGGTTCTTTGTGATCCTGTTTAGTCCTTCGATTAATACGTGTACAATAACGCGCTATTTCTAATGCCTGAGGCAAAGTTGTGATCGAAAATCTGCGTAACATCGCCATCATTGCGCACGTTGACCATGGGAAAACGACCCTGGTTGACAAGCTGCTGCAACAATCTGGTACCTTCAGCGAACGTGCTGAGGCTACTGAACGCGTGATGGACTCCAACGATTTGGAGAAAGAGCGTGGGATTACCATCCTCGCTAAAAACACCGCTATCAAATGGAATGACTACCGTATCAACATCGTTGATACCCCGGGTCACGCCGACTTCGGTGGTGAAGTTGAACGTGTAATGTCCATGGTAGACTCCGTCCTGCTGGTTGTTGACGCAATGGATGGCCCAATGCCGCAGACTCGCTTTGTAACCAAAAAAGCGTTTGCCCATGGCCTGAAGCCAATTGTTGTAATTAACAAAGTTGACCGTCCTGGCGCGCGTCCTGACTGGGTTGTTGACCAGGTCTTCGACCTGTTCGTTAACCTCGACGCGACCGACGAGCAGCTCGATTTCCCTATCATCTATGCATCCGCACTGATGGGTATCGCGGGCAACGACCACACCGATATGGCGGAAGACATGACCCCGCTGTACCAGGCGATTGTTGACCACGTTAAAGCGCCGAGCGTTGACCTTGACGGTCCGCTGCAGATGCAGATCTCTCAGCTCGACTACAACAACTACGTTGGTGTCATCGGCATTGGTCGTATCAAGCGCGGTAAAGTGAAGCCGAACCAGCAGATCACCGTTATCGATAGCGAAGGTAAAACTCGCAACGGTAAAGTGGGCAAAGTGCTGGGTCACCTGGGTCTGGAGCGTATTGAAGCCGCTGAAGCTGAAGCGGGCGACATCATCGCAATCACCGGCCTGGGCGAGCTGAACATCTCCGACACCATTTGCGATCCTGCAAATGTTGAAGCGCTGCCGGCGCTGTCCGTTGATGAGCCGACCGTAACCATGTTCTTCAACGTCAACACCTCTCCGTTCTGTGGTAAAGAAGGCAAGTTCGTGACTTCACGTCAGATCCTTGACCGTCTGAACAAAGAACTGGTGCATAACGTTGCGCTGCGCGTTGACGAAACCGAAGATGCGGACGCGTTCCGCGTATCCGGTCGTGGTGAGCTGCACCTGTCCGTACTGATCGAAAACATGCGTCGTGAAGGCTTTGAGCTGGCGGTTTCCCGTCCGAAAGTTATCAACCGTATGATCGACGGTCGTATGCAGGAGCCGTTCGAGAACGTGACCCTGGATATCGAAGAACAGCATCAGGGTTCCGTGATGCAGGCGATGGGCGAGCGTAAGGGCGATGTCAAAGACATGATCCCTGACGGCAAAGGCCGTATTCGTCTGGACTACCTGATCCCGGCGCGTGGTCTGATCGGCTTCCGTACCGAGTTCATGACCATGACTTCCGGTACCGGTCTGCTGTACTCCACTTTCAGCCACTACGACGACGTGCGTACCGGTGAAATCGGCCAGCGCCAGAACGGCGTGCTGATTTCCAACGGCCAGGGTAAAGCAGTTGCGTTTGCACTGTTCAGCCTGCAGGACCGCGGTAAGCTGTTCCTGGGCCACGGTGCGGAAGTCTATGAAGGCCAGATCATCGGTATTCACAGCCGTTCTAACGACCTGACCGTTAACTGCCTGACCGGTAAGAAACTGACCAACATGCGTGCGTCAGGTACTGATGAAGCGACCACTCTGGTTCCGCCTCAGAAAATGTCCCTGGAACAGGCTCTTGAGTTCATTGATGACGACGAACTGGTAGAAGTCACCCCGACCTCTGTCCGTATCCGTAAACGTCACCTGACCGAGAACGATCGTAAACGTGCAATGCGTGGTCCTCGCGACTAAGCATTAGCGTTTCGTCCAAAAAAGCCGCTGAATTCAGCGGCTTTTTTATGCGCCCGATTTGAAGCGGGTCAAATTTCCACACCTTATCTTTCCCCCTGTTCTTCCGCTTAACCTCGCGAAAAAACGTCGCTGGTGGCTTTTTCCGTGATGCACCTCTCCCGGATATATCCCGATCCCGGACATGCGCCCAGTTTGTCGACTCTCCCCTTAACCTAAATTGTTTTTTCCCCCGGTGGAATTTCGCCCTAGCATTGCCGCAGATTTTTCACAGGAGCGTGGCAATGATGAACGAAATTATTCCCGGCCAGAATATCCAGCTAAAAACGGCGGCTGCGGACTGGCGTCAGGCGATCCGTGCGGCAGGCGATCTGCTGGTCGCAGGTGGCTATACGACCCCGGACTATACCCGCGAGATGATCGAGGCGGTTGAAACCCTCGGACCTTACATTGTCGTGGCACCGGGCCTGGCCCTTGCACACTCCCGTCCGGCAGCCAGCGTCATCAAGACCGGTCTTAGCCTGGTCACGCTGGCAACGCCGGTGAATTTTGGCAGCGAAGAGAACGATCCCGTTCATATCGTCTTCGGCCTGTGTGCGACCGATAACCACAACCACATTGAGATGCTCTCTCAGCTCGTCCAGTTCCTGGACGACCCGCAAAACATCGCGCTGTTAGAAAGCGCGACCGACGTTAATACCCTTTATCTCGCCATCAATCATCTGAAATAAGGAGACCAGGATGCACATCATTTGCGTCTGTGGCATGGGGCTGGGTTCCAGCGTTATCGCCAAAATGAACATTGAGCAGGTCCTGAAAAATATGGGCATTTCCGCCACCGTCGATACCTGTGACCTGGGCAGCGTGCGCAGCGTGCGCAGCGTTGCGGCGGATCTGTATGTGACGACGCGCGAGCTGGCGATCAATATGCCCGCGGAGCTCCAGGATAAAACCGTCGTTCTGACGAACTTTGTGCGCAAGGTGGAGATTGAAAGCTGTATGGAGGCGTACATCAAACACCTGGTGCCGTAAACAGCCACGCAAGGACGGTTGCATATGAAAGACATTATCGATTTTATTATCTTCCAGATACTGGATAAGGCACCGCTTTTTCTGGGATGTATTGCGCTGCTGGGCCTGATGCTGCAACGCAAAAAAGCCAGTGAAGTGGTGGATGGCACGGTGAAAACCATCGTCGGTCTGCTGGTGCTGACTATCGGCTCAGGCACTCTGCTAACCTCGCTGGCACCGGTGATGGGCAAGCTGAATACGACGCTTGGGATCCAGGGCGTCCTGCCGGCGAATGAGGCCGCTTTTGGCATTGCGATGCTCAAACTGGCCAACGATGTCACCCTGACGTTTATCCTGGGGTTTGTTCTGCATCTGTTATTCGTCTATCTGATCCCGTTTAAACGCTGTAAAAACGTCTATCTGACCGTGCACATCCAGCTTTTTCTCGCCACCTTTCTGGTGCTGTCGCTGCCGGGTGCGCTGGGGCTTTCCGGGCTGCCGCTGATTGTGACCGGAGCGGTGCTTTGCGCTCTGTACTGGACGCTGACACCGGCCATTACGCGGGGACTGGCGCAGCATTTTGTCGGGGACGATCTCACTCTGGGCCACCATCAGCAGGTTGGGGCGTGGGTCGCCAGTAAGATTGCCCGCGTCTGCGGCAACGTTTCTCAGGATGCGGAATCCCTGCATCTGCCGGGCTTTCTGTCCCTGTTTCGCGACAATACGATCTCCCTCGCTTTTTTGATGCCGCTGATTTTTATGGGCATTGGCTTCGCCGTTGGCGCAGAAGGGATTGGCGAACTCAGCGGTAAAACGAACTGGGTGATCTGGCTGCTGATGCAGGGCCTGACCTTCACCGCAGGCGTAGTGGTACTGCTGGTGGGTGTCAGGATGTTTATTGGTTCGATTGTCCCGGCGTTTAAAGGCATCTCCGACCGCCTGTTGCCCGATGCCGTTCCCGCCCTCGACTGCCCGGCTTTTTACCCTTACTCGCCGACGGGAGCGATGCTGGGTTTTATCGCTTCGGTTGCTGGTGCGCTGGTGGTGATGGGGGCAACCATTCTGCTTCAGTGCCCGATTATCGTCTTTCCCAGTCCGATCATCATGTTCTTTGACGGCTGCACGATGGGGGTCTTCGGTAACAAATATGGTGGCTATAAAGGCGCGCTGGCCGCGGGCTTTATCACCAGCCTGCTCGCCCATAGCGGCGTTATTCTGCTCTACCCGCTGATGGGTTCCCTGTACGGCTCCGGGCTGATGTTCTCCAACATCGACTTCACCCTGGTCTGGCTGCCGCTGCTTTATCTGCTGAAGTTCATCGGGGCGCTGTTTGGCCTGGTGGCATAACGACGATGGAGAATGAGATGAAAATTCAACTGGCGCTGGACCTGCTTGACCGCCAGCAGGCGCTGAAAGTGGTGCGTGAGGCGGGGCCTTATGTCGACATTATTGAGGTGGGGACCTCCCTGCTGAAGCGCTGTGGGATCGCCATTGTCGAGGAGATCCGCGCTATCTGCCCGGGCAAGCCGCTGTTTCTCGATATGAAAATCATTGATGGCCCGGAACGTGAGGCGACCTTAATGGCCCGGTGCGGGGCGGAATACTACTCCATGCTGGCGGTGGCCAGCGACACGGCGGTGAAAAAGGTGCTGGCCATTGCCGGTGAAAATCAGGCCAGAGTGGTCTTTGATTTGCAGTCCGTTGTCGATCCGGTTCAGCGCGCCCTGGCGCTACAGACGCTGGGAGCCACGCTGCTTTGCGTGCATAAGAATGCCGACTGTGGCGATGATCCGGAGGCCGCCTTCCGTGAGTTTCTGGACGTGCGTGAAGCCACCGGCTTACCCATAGCCCTGGCGGGCGGGATTAGCCTCGATACTTTGCCTGCTATCAGGCAACAACTGAATCCGAATATCGCCATTGTCGGCGGTGCCATTCTCAAGGCGAGCAGCTGTCGGGATGCGGCTATCGCCTTTCAGAACATAGCGCAGTCCTGCGACCTGTAAGGAGAAAAAAATGTCTCAGGTGAATGAAATTACGCGTGAATCATGGGTACTGAATACGTTTCCGGAGTGGGGATGCTGGCTGAATGATGAAATTGAGGCGGAGAACGTCGCGCCGGGGTCGGTCGCTATGTGGTGGCTGGGGTGCGTCGGGCTGTGGGTGAAAACCCCGGCGGGGGCCAATATCAGCGTCGACTTCTGGTGCGGTACCGGCAAGCGCCGTAAGGATCTGCCGGCGATGAAACCGGGCCACCAGATGGCCAGAATGAGCGGGGCGCGTATCGCCCAGCCGAATCTGCGCAGCACGCCGCTGGTGATGGATCCGTTTTCTATCCGCCAGATAGACGCGGTGCTGGCGACTCATTATCACGCTGACCATATTGATATTAACGTGGCCGCCGCCGTATTAAAAAATGCGTCTGACGATGTGCCTTTTATCGGGCCGCAGGCCTGCGTTGATTTATGGATGCAGTGGGGCGTTCCGGCGGAACGCTGCCGGGTCGTTAAACCCGGAGACGTTATCAGAATCAAGGATATGGAGATTGTGGTGCTGGCCTCGTCGGACCGCACTATCCTGATTACCGATCCGCCAAAACCGCTGGCGGACAGCGACAGCGCGATCCCCGATATGGACCTGCGCTCCGTCAATTATCTGCTGAAAACGCCCGGCGGTAATATCTACCACTCCGGTGATTCGCACTACTCGAATATGTATGCCTGGCACGGTAAACAGTACGACATCGACGTGGCCCTGGGGTCATTTGGTGAAAACCCGGTCGGTATCACCGACAAAATGACCGCCGTTGATATTCTGCGTATGGGGGAAGCGCTGCGTACCAGGGTGATGATCCCGTTCCATCACGATATCTGGTGCAATATGCTGGCCGACACCAATGAAATCCTGACCCTGTTCGAGATGCGTCGCCACCGCCTGCAGTACCGATTTGTCCCCTTCATCTGGCAGCCGGGCGGGAAGTTTGTTTATCCGCAGGATCGCGATCGCCGCGTTTATCAGCATCCGCGTGGATTCCCGGATATCTTTGAGGCAGAAACGGATTTACCTTTCCCTTCCTTCCTCTGAGTCTTAGCGTGTCGGGCACCTCCGGTGCCCGCCATATCAGGAGGTGATATGCAACTCGACCACCAGGCTGTCACTATTCTGAAGAAGGTCGCGGCGGAGCCGGGCATGTCGATTAAGGGACTGTGCGAGCGTATCGGCCTGGCGCAGCGGCATTTTTACTATCGGCGGTCGCGCATTAATGACTGGCTGATGGAGGAAGGATACGCGCCGCTGTCCTGCTCAGGCCAGCAGGGCGTGCGGTTACAGGCCGGTGAAACCGGGGCTATCCTTCGCCAACTGGCGGTGCTTTATGGCCATCACTATAAGCTGAGCGCCGGGGAACGCCGCGACCATCTCCTGCTGCATCTTACCTGCAATGCGACCCCTCTTTTTACTCAGCAACTGAGCGAAATCAACCACGTCAGCCGCAATACCACGCTGGAAGACCTGCATCTGCTAAAGCGGTTCTTACTGGATAAACATGCGCTTACCCTGACGGTAGGTAAAAAACAGGGCTACCACATTGAGGGGAGCCGCCTGGCGCTACGTCTGTGTGTGCAGCAGCTGCTGCAGCGCAACCTGAAGTATTCAGATACCCAGACGGAAACCCGTATTGCCCACGTGATACAGGGATACCTCAGCGGCTGCGGGATGGCAGCGGACCGAACGCAGCGGGCGATAGAGCAGGGGCTGCAGCTGATCGAGCACAGTCGGGGTCGGACCTTTACCGATAAGGATAAGCGGCTGCTGCACTATATGCTGATGTTCAGCCTGCTGGATGCTCTCAGGGGAAGCCATATTCATTTTTCGGCGCAGCAGACCGGATTCCTGAGTGAACAGCCCGAGTGCGAAACGGCGGCGCTGTTGAATCGCCACCTGGCAACGGCCTTGTCCGTTCCGGCATTCTTCGATAACACGCTGTTTTTCTGCCTGCTGCTCTCCACCAGTAAACGCCTTCACGCCAGTCCGACAGGGTCGACGGAGGATCGCCGACTTGTCGGGGTGATTCAGGCGATGATTACGCAGTTTCAGGCTCTCTCCGGGATCTATCTGGCCGATGTTTCCCGGCTGGTTGCCCGTCTGTTTGCTCATCTTGGCCCGGCTATCCACCGCAGTCTGTTTGGGATCCAGCACGAAAATGTCCTGCGGGATGAAGTGAGCCAGCGCTATCCGCTGATTTTTCGCCTGTGCCGGCAAACGATCGTCACCCTGGAGCAGGAGTACCGTATTGTCGTGAATGATGATGAGCTGAGCTATATCGCGGTCAGTTTTGCCGCCTGGCTGGACCGGCGGCCGGAAACGGGCGAGCAGCAGGTTTTACTGCTGACGGAAGGGGGGCTTTCCTCGACGGCAATTCTTGAAAACCAGCTGCGAAACCTGACCGTGGTACCGCTGGAGATCGTTCCCTGCTCGGTGAGCCAGCTGGAGCAGCAGGGCATCCCGGCGCAGACGCGGCTGATTGTTAGCACCATCCCGCTACAGGGCGAGCGGCCCGACGCGGTTCCGTTTATTCAGGTGCAGCATATGCTGACAAGTGCAGACCGACAGCAGATCCGACTAATGCTGGAAAACCCCGGCGGGATCGGTGATTCCCGCGAGCTGGTTCAGGCGCTGGTGGCCGCCGTCGGGCACTATGCCCCTGAGGCAAAAGCCGAGCTGGAGCAGACCTTCAGCGCGATTGTCGGCCATTTTATGGAGAGCGAACGGCTGGCGCCGCTGCCGCTAACGCTGGCAGACTATCTGCATCAGCGTATTCAGTTCTGCGGTCGTCAACTGAGCTGGCGGCAGGCTATCCGGACGGCGGTTCAGCCACTGGTGGGGGAGGGCGTGGTCAGCCACCATTACGGAGAACGGATCATCAGGCACATTGAGAAATCGGGTGTTACGACCTACCTCACACCGCAGGTTTTACTTCTCCACGCCGCACCGCCTGCGGGAACCTCCACCGGAGCGCTATCTCTGCTAAAAATGAAGCGGCCGCTTGATTTTGGGCGCTTTGCGGCAAATCTTTCGCCGCTGCTGATTATTATTCTGGTTCCCTCCCATGACCTTTCCCATATTGCGATCCTTGACGCGCTGAACCGGCTGACAGGCAATGAGTCCGCGCTCTTTACTCTGCTCCAGGCATCGTCGTTATCGGCGGTTCAGACCTGTATCGAGACGTGCTGGCCTTAAGCGCAATTTACAGGGCGTGAGCGGGGGAACTATTCAACTCCAGACTTTACCGCTACAGTTAACTCTCCACGGCAAGCAAGGAGAGGATCATGCTCTATATCTTTGATTTAGGTAATGTGATTGTCGATATTGACTTCAATAGGGTGCTGGGCGCATGGAGCGACTTTAGCCGTGTACCGCTGGCGACGCTGACGCAAAACTTCACGATGGGAGAGGCCTTCCATCAGCACGAGCGAGGCGAAATCAGCGATGAAGCCTTTGCCGAAGCGCTCTGTCATGAGCTGGAGCTGCCGCTTAGCTATGAGCAATTTTCTCACGGCTGGCAGGCGGTGTTTGTCGGCCTACGGCCCGAGGTGATTGACGTGATGCACCGACTGCGCGAGCAGGGGCATCGCGTGGTGGTGCTCTCCAATACCAACCGTCTGCATACCACCTTCTGGCCGGATGAATTCCCGGAGGTTCGTGAGGCCGCCGATCATATCTATCTGTCTCAGGAGATGGGGATGCGTAAGCCAGAGGCGCGAATCTACCAGAAAGTGCTTGAGCTGGAAGGCTTCTCAGTAGATGACGCCGTCTTTTTCGACGATAACGCTGATAATATTGCCGGGGCGAATCAGCTGGGGCTGACCAGCATTCTGGTCACCGACAGGGAGACGATCCCGGCTTATTTTGCGAAGACGCTATGCTGAAAAACGTGCGGCATAAAGCAAAGCACCATACCCGCCCGCTATGGGCGTGGTTGAAACTGCTCTGGCGACGCATCGATGAGGACAATATGACGACGCTGGCGGGGAACCTCGCCTACGTCTCTCTGTTGTCGCTGGTGCCGCTGGTGGCGGTGATTTTTGCGCTGTTTGCCGCATTTCCGATGTTTTCCGAAGTCAGCGTTCAGCTGCGCCATTTTATTTTCGCGAACTTCATTCCCGCCACCGGGGACGTGATTCAGCGCTATATCGAGCAGTTTGTGGCGAACTCCAGCAAAATGACCGCGGTGGGAGCCTGCGGGCTGATCGTCACTTCGCTACTGCTGATGTATGCCATCGATAGCGCCCTGAATACTATCTGGCGCAGCACGCGGGTCAGGCCGCCGGTGTACTCGTTTGCCGTGTACTGGATGATCCTGACGCTGGGACCGCTGCTTGCCGGGGCAAGCCTGGCGATCAGCTCTTATCTGCTGTCACTGCGCTGGGCCAGCGAGTTCAACGGGGTGGTGGATAACCTGCTGCGTATCTTCCCTCTTCTTCTCTCCTGGATCTCCTTCTGGCTGCTCTACAGCATTGTACCGACCACCCGGGTACCGAACCGCGATGCGCTGGTCGGGGCGTTTGTGGCGGCGGTGTTCTTCGAGCTGGGCAAAAAAATCTTTACCCTCTACATCACCATGTTCCCCTCCTGGCAGCTGATTTATGGCGTGCTGGCGGTGGTGCCTATCCTGTTCGTCTGGGTCTACTGGACCTGGTGTATCGTCTTGCTTGGCGCTGAAATAACTGTCACTCTCGGTGAATACCGCAAACTTAAACACAACGCAGAACAAGAAGAAGAACAGCCATGATTGCATTAATTCAGCGCGTATCCCGGGCCAGCGTCACCGTGGAGGGGGAAGTGACGGGTGAAATCGGTCCGGGACTTTTGGTGTTGTTGGGTGTCGAAAAGGATGACGATGAACAGAAAGCGAACCGTCTGTGCGAGCGGGTACTGAACTACCGCGTATTCAGCGACCCTGAAGGCCGGATGAACCTTAACGTACAGCAGGCAGGCGGCAGCCTGCTGGTGGTGTCGCAGTTTACGCTTGTGGCCGATACCGAACGCGGAAATCGTCCGGGCTTTTCCCGGGGCGCTTCGCCGGATCGGGCAGAAGCCCTGTATGACTACTTTGTTGAGCGCTGCCGTACGCAGGAGATGGCAACGCAAACCGGGCGATTCGCTGCGGATATGCAGGTGTCGCTGGTCAATGATGGCCCCGTAACCTTCTGGTTGCAGGTATGAACCAGCTCCCTGTACGGCTGCGGGCAACAAGAGAGAGTATCGCTATGTATCACCTGCGTGTGCCGCAAACGGAAGAAGAACTTGAGCGTTATTACCAGTTCCGCTGGGAAATGCTGCGCAAGCCGCTGCATCAGCCGAAAGGCTCCGAGCGTGATGCCTGGGATGCCCTGGCGCACCACCAGATGGTGGTGGATGAAGATGACAACCCGGTTGCCGTCGGGCGACTCTATATCAACGCCGATAACGAGGCGTCTATCCGCTTTATGGCGGTAGATCCTGCGGTACAGGAGAAAGGCCTGGGGACACTGATGGCGATGACCCTGGAGTCGGTGGCGCGTCAGGAAGGCGTGAAGCGCGTGACCTGTAGTGCCCGCGAGGATGCCGTTGAATTCTTTGCCAAGCTCGGATTTGTCAATCAGGGCGAAATCACCACCCCGCAGACCACGCCGGTCCGCCATTTTCTGATGATTAAACCTGTCGCTACCCTTGACGATATTCTCCATCGCGGCGACTGGTGCGGGCAGCTACAGCAGGCCTGGTATGAGCATATTCCCCTGAGTGAAAAAATGGGGGTGCGCATTCAGCAGTATACCGGGCAGAAATTTATCACCACCATGCCGGAAACGGGCAATCAGAACCCGCACCATACCCTGTTCGCCGGTAGCCTGTTTTCGCTGGCGACGCTGACCGGCTGGGGGCTTATCTGGCTGATGCTGCGTGAACGCCATCTGGGCGGCACCATTATTCTGGCGGATGCGCATATCCGCTACAGCAAGCCCATCACGGGTAAACCCAGCGCGATCGCCGATCTCGGCTCCCTCAGCGGCGATCTCGACCGTCTGGCGCGCGGACGTAAGTCGCGTGTACAGATGCAGGTCGAGCTGTTCGGCGACGAGACCTCGGGCGCTATCTTTGAAGGCACCTATCTGGTGCTGCCTGCGAGACCTTTCGGACCGTATATAGAAGGCGGTAACGAAGAGGAGTAAGCGGCTGGTCCCTGCGGGTGGCTTATTCAGCCGCCCGCCAGGCCAAATCCCGCATTAATCCGCGAGCCGCCGGGCTTATTCCGCCAAGCTGGAAGAAGCCGTGGATCACGCCTGACCAGCGCTGGCAGGTGCAATCAACACCTTGTTCAGTCAGATGCTGGTACAGCGCTTCACCTTCATCACGCAGCGGGTCAAACTCGGCGGTGACAATATGCACCGGCGGCAGGCCGCTAAAATCATTCCGCCATAATGGGCTGGCCTCCGGGTGGCGCGGATCGACGTCAGGCAGGTACATCTCATATCCACTGAGCAGGGTATGGTGGGTGATAATGTAGTCCTCGCCGTTAGTGGTATAGCTCTTATGGCTGGCGGTGGCATCCAGCATCGGGTAGATCAGCAGTAGTCTGTGGGGCTGCCACTCTCCGCTGGCCTTCAGCCGCAGGGCTGTTATCAGTGCCAGATGCCCACCCGCGCTGTCTCCGGCGAGGGTGATGTGTTGTTTATCCACCCCCAGTTTTTCCGCATAGCGCCAGACCAGCTGGGCACCACGTTCGGCGTCATCATGCGCGGCAGGCCAGATATGCTCAGGTGCCAGACGATACTGCACCGCAATCACCCGACAGCCGCTGTAGTACGCCAACTGACGTAGCTGATTATCGTGGGTCGCAAAGCCACCGCTGATAAAACAGCCGCCGTGATAGTAAATGACCGTCGGCAATGCGCCCGAGGCGTTCGGCGGAGAAACCACCCGCAGGGTGAGGCCCTCCAGGGTTATATCCTCCACCTGCACGCGGGTTTCTGTTTCGCCTGCCAGCACGGCGCTGGCGACATAGCCTGCTCTCCGGTCATCAATACTCTTCTTCCGCGATGAGGGGCGACCCGCCGCGATAAAGTCCTCAACGAGGAGCGCAATGCCTTTTTCCAGTGTCATTTCCATTCCCTTTTTCTGTATGGATATACAGGTTTATACCCTGGTTTCCTGAGAAAGTGAAAGGGGGGATATCGCCATCGGTGGGATTGTGGAAAGTGCCTCGCAAAAGAAAAACTCCCTTGGGTAACCGCTGGCATTGCGCTGTTCAGGCTCGTAACGTAATCGTGAGGGGTACGTCATTGACGTACATTTGATTCCTGTTATTATAAGCCAATGGCGTATATTTTATGGTGTTCATAGAAACGGAAATCTTTACTGAAGACGTCAAAGAACTGCTGGATGATGACGAATACCGAATTTTTCAGGTGTTTCTTGCCGTACAGCCTGAGCGTGGCGCACTCATTCCCGGGACGGGTGGCCTGAGAAAAGTTCGCTGGGCGGCACAGGGGAAAGGAAAACGCGGTGGAGTAAGAGTCATCTATTTTCACCAGGTCAGTCGATCTGAGATTCGCTTACTGCTGATCTACCGTAAAGGAATCAAAGACGATCTTTCCCCACAGGAAAAAGTGATGCTTCGCACACTAAACGAGAGGTGGTAGATGGATAAGGCGCTGTTTGAACGCTTAACCGCAAGCATGACGCAGATGAATGAGATCGATGAAGGCGCTCGTCAGCCTTCCCGAACCTTTCATATAGATGCTTTAAAAATTAAAGAGATTCGCCAGGTATCGGGGCTGTCGCAGGCGAAATTCGCCAGCCTGATTTCCGTCAGCGTGGATACCCTGCGTAACTGGGAGCAGGGCCGCCGTTCGCCAACCGGGCCGGCAAAAGCGCTGCTGCGTGCGATTGCCAACGACCCGCTGCACGTGATCGCCGCGCTGGCCCAATAAAAAAGCCCGCCAGCGTAAGCCCGACCTGACACCTTTTTATCGGCAAACAGGGAAAGTTTGCTTAATTTGATATTATTTAGGGTCCTTTTTTACTGGGTTTTTATTATTTTGTATTTCTGACGTTGTATTTGATAATGTGTCTGGGTGGAAAAGATACTCTCCCAGAGCTGAATTATTTTGTTTCTCTTTCGTTTAACTTATTCATGATTTAATAAAATCAATCACTCAGCAAAGGAAGGGAATAAAAATGAAGGTAATTAAATTGGCTGTTATTTTAGCTGCTTTATCAGGCGTGTCATATTCTGTTAATGCCATCGCCAGTCAATGTACGCCGCAAACTCAGGATGGCATCACCTGTGTTTGCTTCCCGGCACCCGTTGGCTGTATCGATGCTAACGATCCAGGGAATCGCCCGTAATTTAACGTTCATTAATATCTGAATGCGGATATCTGGCAAGCCTGGCTTGCTGGGTATCTGAAATTATTTCAGGTGTTCTTTATTTGATGTGGTTTTTTGTTTTGTTCTAAATAATAAAAATCAAATCCGCGATTATCTATTACCCGCCACATTACCCCTCCCCCTAAAATAAGACCAATCTAAAGCGCGATGGGATCGTTGAACGGATAATAGTGAATGCCGGGCAAGCCCGGCATTCATCGGAGGATTACTCGCCTTCACCCGGGAACAGGAACGGGTTGATGGAGCTGCGGGCGAAGCCCTCCTGCTCCATACGGGCGTCGAGCACCAGCGAGGCCAGGTCATCGGCAACCGCTTCGACTTTCGGGTCTTTTTCCTGATAAAGAATCTTCAGGTACGTCCCACAGTCGCCACAGCTTTCCGCTTTCACCGGTGCCTGCTCGTTATCCAGCGACCAGTAGTGCAGGTCACGGCTTTGCTCGCAGTTGCTGCACTTCACGCGTACCACGTGCCATTCTGATTCACACAGATTGCAGTGCAGATACCGCAGACCCTGGGTAGTACCAATCTGTACCACGCTGGATACAGGCATACTGCCGCAGACCGGGCAGAACTGGCGCTGTTCGCCGTATTCGGCACGCGCTTTGCCCGGGATCAGGCTGGCCATCTGTGCCCAGTACAGGGAGAGTGCAGCCCAGATAAACGGGGCCTTATCGCTGCTGACCTGCGAAAAATCAGAGGCAAACAGCGCACTGGCCATCTGCTCCAGCTCCTGCTCAGACGCTTTCTCCAGGTTCTCAATCACCGCCAGCGCAGGACCGCTCATTTCCGGCTTCAGCTCGGCGATCAGGGAGTGCAGCAGCATGTGCCAGTGCTTATCGCGCGGCAGGACGTGAATATCCAGCGGCGGTTTTTCCTGGGCAGCGGCCTCTTTCAGGCGCGCGCTGAGATCCAGCTGCAGCGGGTGGTCGTAGAGCACCACTTCCTGAGCGTGGGCGATCAGCGCCGCGAAGCGCAGATAGTCGCCCAGCGGGTTGTTTTCCGCCAGCTCGCGCAGACGCTCGGCGCGGCGGTTATAGAGGTTTTTCAGTCTGGGGAACAACAGCGGCGGAATTGCTTCCGCCGTGCGTTTCTCGCTCTTCTCCAGCTCATCTTGCGGGATAATGCGAATGCTCATTCAGTCTCTTTTTCCGTTGTCTTGCGGATTTCACGGTACCAGCGCGGGTGATGTTTCTTCGCCCACGCGCTGGTAACCCATCCCTCCACCATAGCGGTGATGGTGCCTTTTACCCACAGGGCGGCGTAAATGTGCACCATGATAACCACAATCAGGGCCACGGCTGCAAATGAATGTACCAGCAGCGCGGCGCGGATAAGCGGAATAGGGAAGGCGGGTGCAAAGTAAGGACGCCAGATAATCACGCCGCTTACCAGCAGCAGCACCAGGAAAATAATCGCCGCCCAGAAGACGCACTTCTGACCGAAATTATAGCGCCCGGTGTCACCCACTTCTTCGTTGACCACTATTTTACGTATATTCTTCGCCCAAAAGATATCCTCCCGATTGATGAGGTTATGGTGCCAGTAGCGAAAGAACATAATGATAAACGAAGCGAACATCACCACGCCGACAAACGGATGCAGAATGCGCGCCAGCTGCGGCGTACCGAGGATCCCCATTAACCAGTTAAAAGATGGGAAGAAAAACCCCAGTCCGCTCACCGCTGCCAGTATGAAACAGAAGGCGGTGATCCAGTGGTTGATGCGTTCCGGCGCCGTATAGCGCACGATGGTGTCACGTTTTTTCATTTGCGCACCTCGTCTTTCTCTTCATGCAGGTTGTCATCTTCCTCATCCGCACGGTTCGGACCGACCCCGACATAGTGGAAGATGCTGGCCGCGAAGGTGGCCGCAAAGCCCACCGCCGCAAGAGGTTTCCAGATGCCTTTCCAGAACTTCACGGTGGCGCTGATTTCCGGGTTCTCCGGCAGGCCGTGATAGAGATTCGGCTTGTCGGCATGGTGCAGCACGTACATCACGTGCGTTCCGCCGACGCCCGCCGGATCGTACAGGCCCGCGTTGTCGTAACCACGGGTTTTCAGCTCCGTTACGCGCTCGCCCGCCAGCTGCTTCATCTCCTCTTTCGACCCGAAATGGATAGCGCCGGTCGGGCAGGTTTTCACGCACGCAGGCTCCTGGCCGACGTTCACGCGATCCACGCACAGGGTGCATTTATAGACGCGGTTGTCTTCCGGGTTCATACGCGGCACGTCGAACGGACAGCCGGCGATGCAGTAGCCACAGCCAATGCACTGCTCGGACTGGAAGTCGACAATTCCGTTGGCATACTGAATGATAGCCCCTTCCGACGGACACGCCTTCAGGCAGCCCGGGTCGGCGCAGTGCATACAGCCATCCTTGCGGATCAGCCACTCCAGTTTGTCGTTCTGCTCCACTTCCGAGAAGCGCATCACCGTCCAGGATTTGGCGGTCAGGTCCGCCGGGTTGTCGTACACCCCGACGTTGTGACCCACCTCGTCACGGATATCGTTCCACTCTGAACAGGCCACCTGACAGGCTTTGCAGCCGATACAGGTGGTGACGTCGATAAGCTTCGCCACTTCCTGCTGGTGATCCCGCGCCTGCGGCGCGGGCGTGAAACCGTTAGTCGCGGAACGACGGATAATATCTTGAGATTGATAAGCCATAATTCGTCTCCGCTATACCTTTTCCACATTCACCAGGAACGCCTTGAACTCCGGCGTCTGGGTGTTTGCATCACCGACGAACGGGGTCAGGGTATTGGCGATAAAGCCCTTCTTCGCCACGCCCTCGTAGCCCCAGTGGATTGGAATGCCGATGGTATCGACATCCTGACCGTTCACTTTCAGGGTGCGAATACGCTTGGTTACCACCGCTTTCGCCTTGATATAGCCGCGGTTCGAAGAGACCCTGACCGTATCGCCCTGAGTGATGCCGAGCTTATTGGCCAGCTTCTCGCCGATCTCCACAAACTGTTCCGGCTGCGCAATGGCGTTCAGCAGCGCGTGTTTGGTCCAGTAGTGGAAGTGCTCCGTCAGACGGTAGGTGGTGCCGACATACGGGAACTTATCGGCTTTACCCATCGCTTCCAGATCGCCTTTAAACACGCGGGCGGCCGGGTTGGATACCACGTTCGGGTGCAGCGGGTTGGTGCCCAGCGGCGTTTCAAACGGCTCGTAGTGTTCCGGGAACGGTCCTTCTGCCATCTTGTCGAGGGCAAACAGACGTCCCATCCCTTCCGGCTGCATGATAAACGGCCCGACATTGCTGCCCGGCGCGGCGGTGCTGTAGTCCGGAATATCGGCGCCGCCCCATTTTGTACCGTCCCACTTCAGCAGCTGACGTTTCGGATCCCACGGGTTGCCCTGCGGGTCAGCGGAGGCGCGGTTGTACAGGATGCGGCGGTTCAGCGGCCACGCCCATGCCCAGCCCAGGGTATTGCCCAGCCCGGATGGATCGGCGTTATCGCGTCGCGCCATCTGGTTGCCTTCCGGCGTCCAGCTCCCGGCGAAAATCCAGCAGCCGCTGGAGGTGGTGCCGTCATCGCGCAGATGGGCGAACGTACTCAGCAGCTGGCCTTTTTTCACCAGTACGGCACCGGTTGCAGGATCGGTAATATCCGCCAGCGCCCGGCCGTTGCTCTCCATCGCCACTTCTTCCGACGCCGGTTCATGCGGCGTGCTGTAGTTCCAGGTCATATTGAGGACCTGTTCCGGGCACGCACCGCCCTCTTCGGCATACATCTTGCGCAGACGCGTGAAGATACCGGCGAGGATCTCACCGTCGGTCACGGCTTCACCCGGACCGTCCGCGCCTTTCCAGTGCCACTGCAGCCAGCGGCCGGAGTTGACGATAGAGCCGTTCTCCTCCGCAAAGCAGGTGGACGGCAGGCGGAATACTTCTGTCTGAATACTGGCGGTATCCACGTCGTTATGTTCGCCATGGTTCTGCCAGAAGGTCGAGGTTTCGGTGTTCAGCGGATCGATAGTGACCAGGAACTTCAGCTTCGACAGCGAGGCCACAACCTTGTTTTTATTCGGGAATGAGGCCACCGGGTTAAAGCCCTGGCAGATATAGCCATTCACTTTGCCCTGGTTCATCATCTCGAAATACTGCAGCACGTCGTAGCCCTTATCCCACTTCGGCAGCCAGTCAAAGCCCCAGCTGTTATCCGCCGTCGCCTTGTCGCCGTAGAAGGCTTTCATCAGCGAGACGAAGAACTTCGGATAGTTGCTCCAGTAGTTAACCTGGCCGTCCAGCAGCGGTTTTGGCGTATTCGCAGCAAGATAGGTCTGCAGGTCGGCCTGTTTTTCACTCGGCAGGTTCATATAGCCGGTCAGGCTCTGCGACAGCAGGCCAAGATCGGTCAGACCCTGAATATTCGAGTGGCCACGCAGGGCGTTAACGCCGCCGCCAGCCATCCCCATATTGCCGAGCAGCAGCTGGATCATCGCCATGGTGCGGATGTTCTGCGCACCGACAGAGTGTTGAGTCCAGCCCAGCGCGTAGAGGAAGGACGCAGTTTTGTCGTGCACGCAGGTTTCAGCGATGTACTCGCAGACTTTCAGGAAGTCGGCTTTTGGCGTTCCGCAGACGTTTTCCACGACGTCCGGCGTATAGCGGGAAACGTGCGTTTTCAGCAGGTTCCACACGCAGCGCGGGTGCGTCAGAGTGGTGTCGCGTTTGGCAAAGCCGTTTTCATCCAGCTCGTAGTGCCAGCTGGTTTTGTCATATTTGCGGTTATCCGCGTCGTAGCCGGTAAACAGACCATCGTCGAAGCCAAAGTCTTCGCGCACGATCAGGCTGGCGTTGGTGTAGGCTTCGGTATATTCGCGGTTGTATTTTTCGTTGGTTAACAGGTACAGCAACACGCCTGACAGGAAGGCAATGTCAGTACCGGAACGAATCGGCGTATAGAAATCCGCTACTGAAGCGGTTCGCGTAAAGCGTGGATCGATAACAATCAGCTTAGCGCCATTGTGGATCTTGGCTTCCATCGCCCAGCGGAATCCCACCGGATGCGCTTCTGCCGCGTTCCCACCCATCACAACGATGAGGTTGGCGTTCTTCATGTCGACCCAGTGGTTGGTCATCGCACCGCGACCAAATGTTGGAGCAAGACTTGCTACCGTTGGTCCGTGTCAGACACGCGCCTGGTTATCGACGGCTAACATGCCGAGTGCGCGGGTAAATTTCTGGGTTAAATAGCCGGTTTCATTACTGGAGGCAGAGGCGCACAGCATCCCGGTGGAGAGCCAGCGGTTAACGGTGGTGCCTTCGCTATTCTGCGCGATGTAGTTAGCGTCGCGGTCTTCTTTAATTCGCTTCGCGATGCGGTCAAAGGCATCGTCCCAGCTGATTCGCTGCCATTTATCTGAACCTGGTGCGCGGTATTCGGGGTATTTCAGGCGCGATTCGGAGTGGATGAAATCCACCAGGCCGGCCCCTTTCGGGCACAGTGCGCCGCGGTTTACCGGGTGGTCCGGGTCACCTTCGATATGGAAAATTGAGGATTTTGCGTTCTTTGCGCCGTCACCGAGGCTATACATCAACAGCCCACAGCCGACCGAGCAGTACGTACAGGTGTTACGGGTTTCGCGGGAGCGCAGCAGCTTATACTGCCGTGTTTCCGCCAGCGCGACGCCGGGGGCAAAGCCCAGCGCTGCTGCCGTAGTGCCTGCCATACCGCCAGCGCAGATCTTAAAGAACTGCCTTCTGCTGACCTGCATGGTTTACTCCTTTTCTCGACATTGCTTGTCCCTGGTTGCGGTTTTCAGATGCACAGGGATTATTGTTTTCTTTGCGGTCAACGCCGCAAGAGTTCAGAATTGTTTGAACAAGCCCCCATAAATAAAGGGCGTAATAGCAGAATACCACAATGTGATTACGCTTGTTTTAAAACGGTTAATATAAAGTGAATAAAAACCATCCAGAGACAGTTGAAAATGTGACTGATATCACAGGGTGTCGTGAGGTTGCCCTGTGGCAGCGGGACGACCTGCAGAAGACCTTGCCTGACCGCCTGGCGGAAGAGGTGCCGGTCGCGCTGGTCTATAACGGTATTTCCCACGTGGTAATGATGGCCTCGCCGAAGGATCTGGAGATTTTCGCTATCGGTTTTTCTTTATCCGAAGGGATTATCGAGAATCCACGCGAGATCTACGCAATGGACGTGGTGCCCTCCTGCAACGGTCTTGAGGTGCGTATTGAGTTGTCCAGCCGCCGCTTTATGGGGCTGAAAGAACGGCGTCGGGCGCTGGCCGGACGCACCGGCTGCGGCGTTTGCGGCGTTGAACAGCTGGACGATATTGGCCGCCCTGTCGCGCCGCTGCCGTTTACGCAAAGCTTCTCTCTCGATCTACTCGACCATGCGCTCCCCCATTTGCGGGATTTCCAGCCGCTGGGTCAGCTGACCGGCTGTACCCACGCCGCCGCCTGGCTCAGGCCTGACGGTGTGCTGGCGGGCGGGCATGAGGATGTGGGACGTCATGTGGCGCTGGATAAACTGCTGGGGCGTCGCGCCCGCGAGGGCGAAAGCTGGCTGCCGGGCGCGGTGCTGGTTTCCAGCCGCGCCAGCTACGAGATGGTGCAGAAATCGGCCATGTGCGGCGTGGAAATTGTTTTTGCCGTCTCTGCGGCCACCACTCTGGCAGTAGAAGTCGCGGAGCGCTGCAACCTGACGCTGGTGGGCTTTTGCAAACCGGGCAGGGCGACCATCTATACCCATCCGCAGCGATTGATTTCAGCCAGTCAGTGAAGACTCTATTTGTTCAAATAAATTGAATTATATCAGCAAATCCTTCCGCTTTTAGTTGTTCGTTATCCGGCCTATTATTATCAAATCAAGGCGAGGTGCCTTATACAAACAACTAATCTGAAGGGTTTATATCATGAAAAGCATCAAAACTTTTGTCGCAGTTATCGCTCTGGCTACTTCTTTCGGTTCTTTCGCTGCTCAGACTGTGACCGCAACTGCCGGTACTCTGTCCGGTGCTGAAGCCAAAATCGCCGCTCAGGCTCAGGCCGCTGGTGCCTCTTCTTACCAGATCACCGAAGCCTTCAACGGCAACCAGGTTCATATGACCGCCGAACTGACCAAATAAGCCGGTTCCAATGTCGAAAGAGCGCCCTCGGGGCGCTTTTTTTGTTTTTGTGGTTGGGGGTTTTTATGGTCAAATAAATTGAACGTTATCAGCAAATCCTTCCGCTTTTAGTTGTTCGTTATCCGGCCTATTATTATCACATCAAGGCACGGTGCCTTATCTAAACAACCAACGTGAAGGATTTATACTATGAAAAGCATCAAAACTTTTGTCGCAGTTATCGCTCTGGCTACTTCTTTCGGTTCTTTCGCAGCTCAGACCGTGACCGCAACTGCCGGTACTCTGTCCGGTGCTGAAGCCAAAATCGCCGCTCAGGCTCAGGCCGCTGGTGCATCTTCTTACCAGATCACTGAAGCGTTCAACGGCAACCAGGTTCATATGACCGCCGAACTGACCAAATAAGCCGGTTCCAACGTCGAAAGAGCGCCTCAGGGCGCTTTTTTATTTTATACCCGCCAGCCGCAGCAGCGCCGTCACCACCGCCGCAGAGAGTATGACCAGGATAAGCGGGACTTTACGCCAGGCCAGAAACAGAGCAAACGCCACGCCCAGCACCCGCGCCATTCCGGCAAAACTCGCATTTTCATACAGCGTCGCGGCCAGCGCCACGGCAAAGAGCAAGGTGGTGGCTGCATCGGACAGCAGCGCCTGCGCCCGCTCTGAAAGCGCCAGCTTATTCCCCAGCTTTGCGCCGCCGAAGCGCATCAGATAAGTTCCCACCGACAGCAGGGCGATACCGCCGATAATCAGCGTGGTACTGGCCATCTATTTCTTCCTCGTCAGTAAGCCAAGCAGCGACAGCAGCACCGGCAGGCCCACGGGGGCAAAAGGCACTGCGGCCAGGGAGAGCGCTGCGCCGCTGGAGGCGCGGATCAGCGTGGTTTTTTTCTTCAGCGCGGGCAGCACCAGCGCCAGCAGAATGGCCGGGAATACCGCGTCAAGGCCGATAGTTTCCGGGGCCGGAAGCAGCTGGCCGATTCCGCTGCCGATTAAGACTCCCAGAGGCCAGAGCACCATAACGCCCAGCCCGCAGAGCCAGTAGGCGGCTTTACGCTGCTCCGGCGTCTTCTGTGAAAGACCGAACACCACGCTTTCATCATTCATGATGTGACAGCCAAGAAGACCCGCAGCGCGTTTGCCCACCAGGTCACGGACCGTCACGCCAAACGGCAGATGGCGTGCGTTAACCAGCAGGCCCGCAGCGGCGGCGGCCAGCGGATTACCGCCGCTGGCGACAATCCCGATAAACATAAATTCGGATGCGCCTGCCACGACCAGCATAGAGAGCGCCATCGGGACCCACAGGGGAAAACCGTAGGCCATCGCCAGCGAGCCGTAGGAGACACCGACCACGCCGACCGCCAGGCACACCAGCAGGATCGCTTTAACCGTGTCGCCTTGCAGAGAGGAAAAGAGATTTTTAAACATGCTTTTTAGCCATATCGAACGGGTATCCATTATAATGAACGCACTACAATCGTTTTACAAGACGAACGATCGTTCGATTTAATGAACACTGGAGCCGTGCTATGACACAGCCAATTAGCGTGATTGCCAAAAGCCTGGTGCGGGAGCGTCAGCGTACTGGCCTGTCGCTGGCGGAGATTGCCCGTCGCGCCGGGATCGCCAAATCGACGCTGTCCCAGCTGGAGGCCGGTAACGGTAATCCCAGCCTGGAAACCCTCTGGTCCCTGTGCGTGGCGCTGGATATCCCCTTTGCTCGCCTTCTTGAGCCACAGGCCAGCAAAACCCAGGTGATTCGTCGCGGTGAAGGCCCGAAAGTGGTGTCGGAACACGCGAACTTTCAGGCTATCCTGCTGGCGAACTGCCCGCCGGGCGCACGTCGTGACATTTTCCTGCTGATGGCGCAGCCGGGGAGCGATCGCCTTTCCCATCCGCATCCTGCCGGATCTATTGAGCATATTATTGTTACCCAGGGCCGGGCGCTGGTCGGTCTCACCGAGTCGCCGGAAGAGTTGAATCCCGGGGATTACATCTGCTATCCGGCGGACCAGGCGCATATTTTCCGGGCGCTGGAGCCGGATACCCTGGCGCTGATGGTTGCGGAACACTGATCCCATGACTCTGACTTACTGACAAGGAAAGATATGTCGCTTAAATCCATCGCTAAAGACCTGGGGCTGTCCGTTACCACGGTAAGCCGGGCGCTGAATGGTTATGATGACGTCGCCGACGAGACGCGTGCCCGCGTTGAAGCGGAGGCGAAGCGACGCGGCTACCGGCCAAATACCCTTGCGCGTCGGCTGAAGATGGGCAAAATCGATGCGGTCGGGCTGGTTTTTCCGGTCCATCCGGTGCCGCTCAATAACAGCGTCTTTATGGATATGGTCGGCGAGATCAGCCGCGAGCTGGCGCGCCATGAAATCGATCTGCTCTTGATTGCCGATGACGATCTGTCCGATAAGCACAGCTATATGCGGCTGGTGCAGAGTCGTCGGGTGGATGCGCTGATTGTCGCCCACACCCTGGAGCACGATCCCCGTCTTGAAGAGCTACAGGCGGCGGGTTTCCCGTTCCTCGCCCTCGGTCGTAGCCAGCTGACGCAGCCCTATGCGTGGTTTGATTTTGATAACTACGCCGGAACGTATCAGGCTACCTCTCATCTGATTGCCAGCGGCCATACGCGCATTGCGCTGCTGGGCGAGCACAACAGCCAGGCGTTTATTTCCCAGCGTCGGCAGGGCTTTCTCGATGCGCTGAGCGAACACGGACTGTCGACGGAATGGCAGCGGACGCTGTCGCCGTCCAGGCGAGCGGGCTATCAGCAGACCCTTGAACTGCTGGCGCTGCCCCAGCCGCCGACGGCGATTATCACCGACTGTAACACCCACGGTGACGGGGCTGCGATGGCGCTTGCCCAGCTAAACCGCCTGAGCGGCGATGCGCGCGTTGCGCTGGTGGTCTACGACGGTTTACCGGCGGACAGCATTGTTACCACCGACGTGGGGGCGGTGATCCAGTCTACCCGCGAGGGCGTTGGCGTGCAGATTGCTGCCATGATCCAGCGTCTTATCGCCGGGGACGATATCCGTCAGCTGCAGGTGCTCTGGCAGCCTGAATTTCATCCGGGTATCACCAGCTAACACTCCCGTTTTCCCGCTGAATTTTTAACGCTCGTCACATATCCGAAACGTTTGGCTTTGCATCCGAAACGTTTCGGATCAACAGTTAAGACATAAAATCACCGGAGATGTCTTATGGAATCCGTTTACCTGCGCCTGGAAAGCGCCAGCGCCGACGTGGTGCTAAAAACCCACCCTTACGCCGAAATTGTCTACTGGGGACCGCATTTAGACGCCTTCTCCCCGGAAGATGCGCTGAGCCTTGACCGCCCGGTGGCCAACGGTCGGCTGGATGTTGATTCCCCGGTCACGCTAATGGCGGAGCTGGGGCACGGCCTGTTCGGTACGCCCGGCATCGAAGGTCATCGCGCCGGGCTGTGCAGTTCACCGGTCTTTTCTACTATCGAGGTGCACCAGCAGGGCAATACCCTGACGTTAATCAGCGAGGATGTGCACGCCGGGCTGCGCCTGACCAGCGAGCTGCTGCTGGATAGCAGCGGGGTCCTGAAAATTCGCCACGGCCTGACCAATCTGCAAACTACGGTGTGGCAGGCAGAGCGTCTGGCAATCACCCTGCCGGTAGCGGAGTACGCCCGGGATGTCATGGCCTTTCACGGGCGCTGGATCCGTGAGTTCCAGCCCCACCGTCTGCGCCTTGAGCACGACAGCTTTGTGCTTGAGAACCGCCGCGGTCGCACCTCCCATGAACACTTCCCGGCTATCATCACCGGCAGCGGCGGCTTCAGCGAACAGCAGGGCGACGTCTGGGGCGTGCATTTAGGCTGGAGCGGCAACCATCGCCTGCGCGCCGAGGTGAAAACTGACGGCCGCCGCTATCTGCAGGCCGAAGCGCTGTGGATGCCGGGCGAAAAAATGCTGAATCCGGGGGAAACCCTGTGGACGCCGTATCTGTATGCCAGCTACTCCGCCAGCGGCCTGAATGGCATGAGCCAGCAGTTCCACCGCTATCTGCGTGAGCAAGTGATCCGTTTCCCCAACGGTAAAACGCGTCCGGTGCATCTCAATACCTGGGAAGGGATCTACTTCGACCACCACCCTGATTACATTATGAAGATGGCGGACGAGGCGGCGGCGCTGGGCGTCGAGCGCTTTATTATCGACGACGGCTGGTTTAAAGGCCGCAACGATGATTACGCTGCGCTGGGCGACTGGTATCTCGATGAGAAGAAATATCCTCAGGGACTGGGACCGGTTATCGATCATGTCAAAGCCTGCGGGATGCAGTTTGGGATCTGGATTGAGCCGGAGATGATTAACCCGGATTCAGATCTCTATCGGGCGCATCCGGACTGGGTGCTGGCGCTGCCGGGCTACAAGCTGCTTACCGGCCGTCATCAGCTGGTGCTGAACCTGAACATCCCGGAAGCTTTCGACTACCTGCTGGAACGTATGAGCTGGCTGCTGGGCGAGCATCAGGTCGACTATGTGAAGTGGGATATGAACCGCGAGCTGGTGCAGCCGGGCCATCAGGGGCTGGCCGCCGCCGATGCCCAAACCCACCAGTACTATCGCCTGCTGGATACCCTGCGCGCCCGCTTCCCGCAGGTGGAGTTTGAATCCTGCTCTGCCGGGGGCGGACGCATCGACTATGAGGTGCTTACCCGCTGCCACCGCTTCTGGGCTTCCGACAATAACGACGCCCTGGAGCGCAACACCATCCAGCGCGGCATGAGCTATTTCTTCCCGCCGGAAGTGATGGGCGCGCATATCGGCAACCGCCACTGCCACGCCACCTTCCGCCAGCACAGTATCGAGTTTCGCGGCCTGACCGCGCTCTTCGGCCATATGGGGCTGGAGCTGGATCCGGTCAGCGCCGACGCCCGGGAACGGGAAGGCTATCGCCACTATGCGGCACTGTATAAACAGTGGCGCAAGCTGATCCACTCCGGCACCCAGTGGCGCGTGGACGCTCCCGATAAGACAACGCAGATTCAGGGGATTGTCAGCGAGGATAAACGCCAGGCGCTGTACCTTATCAGCCAACTGGCGATGCCGGATTACACGCTGCTGGCGCCGCTGCGTATTCCGGGTCTGGAGGCCAGCGCCCGCTATAGCGTCACGCTGCTGGACCACCCCAATATTCAGATTACCGGGGAAGGCGGCCATACCATGCGCAAGCTTCCCGGCTGGATGATGACGCCGCAGACGGTCAGCGGTGAATGGCTGATGAAGGCCGGGATAACGCTGCCGGTGCTGGATCCGGAAAGCGCCATTTTAATCGGGCTGGAACGCGTATACCCAAAATAATTCGAGTTGCATCGCGGCGGCAAACGAGTGAATCCCCAGGAGCTTAGATAACTAAGTGACTGGGGTGAACGAGTGCAGCCAACAAAGAGGCAACTTGAAGTATGACGGGTATATAGTGGAGACGGGGCCGCTCTGCGGCCCCTGACTGAGGATAACAACATGACTGCCAGTACCTGTACCCATAAAAATAACCCTAACTTCTGGATTTTTGGTTCGTTTGTCTTTCTCTATTTCTTCATCATGGCCACCTGCTTTCCGTTCCTGCCGATCTGGCTGTCGGATGTCATTGGCCTGAGTAAAACCCATACCGGTATCGTCTTCTCCTGTATTTCCCTGTCGGCAATTTCGTTCCAGCCCGTGCTGGGTATTATTTCCGACAAGCTGGGGCTGAAGAAGAACCTGCTGTGGGTGATTGCCATCCTGCTGTTCCTGTTCGCGCCTTTCTTCCTCTATGTCTTTGCGCCGCTACTGCGGGTCAATATCTGGCTGGGGGCGCTAAGCGGCGGGCTGTATATCGGCTTTGTGTTCGCTGCCGGATCGGGGGCGATTGAGGCCTACGTTGAGCGCGTTAGCCGCAACAGCAACTTTGAGTACGGTAAGGCAAGGATGTTTGGCTGCCTCGGCTGGGGGCTATGTGCTTCGACGGCGGGGATGCTGTTCAGCATTAACCCGGAGTGGGTGTTCTGGATGGGGTCGGCGGCGGCGGTGCTGCTGATGATCCTGCTGCTGGTGGCGAAACCGGGGGTGAATCCCAATGCCCAGGTCATTGATGCGCTGGGGGCGAACCAGCCGCAGATTAGCCTGAAAATGGTGGTAAACCTGTTCCGTCAGCGCAAAATGTGGATGTTTATTCTCTACGTGATCGGCGTCGCCTGCGTGTATGACGTCTTCGACCAGCAGTTCGCCACCTTCTTTAAATCCTTCTTCTCCACGCCGCAGGCGGGCACCCAGGCCTTTGGTTTTGCGACCACCGCCGGGGAGCTTTGCAACGCCATTATTATGTTCTGCTCGCCGTGGATCATTAACCGTATCGGTGCGAAAAATACCCTGCTGATCGCCGGGGCCATTATGACCACCCGTATTATCGGCTCGGCCTTTGCAACTTCGGTGTATGAAGTGGTGGCGCTGAAGATGCTGCACGCGCTGGAAGTGCCGTTCCTGCTGGTGGGCGCGTTTAAATACATTACCGGCGTATTTGATACCCGCCTGTCGGCGACGATCTATCTGGTGGGTTTCAATTTTGCCAAACAGCTGGCGGCGATTTTCCTCTCCGCTTTTGCCGGGAATATGTATGACCGGATCGGCTTCCAGGATACCTACCTGATTCTGGGCTGTATTGTGCTGACGGTGACGATTATCTCAGCCTTCACTCTGTCGAAACGCCCCGTTGCACCGGCCGTTGGCGATGCACAAACGGCGAAGGCCAGCTAAAAAAACGCGCTGCCGCGACAGCGGCAGCGCGTTTGATTACGGCAGGTAAAACACCTCTTTCAGCGACGCGCTCACCGGGCTGTTATCCGGATTCGCGGGCATCACGTCGCGCATATGCTTCCACCAGCGCTGGCACACGTCCGTATGGGCGACCGCGTTCCAGCGCTCTTCCGATTCGATCTCCACCGTGGCAAACAGCAGGTTGCGCTCTTTATCGAGCCAGATCGCGTAGTGGTGCGCGCCATGATCTTTCAGTACCGCTTCCAGCTCGGGCCAGATTGGGCTATGGCGACGCTCATACTCTTCGTGCATGTTGGGGTTAACCTGCATCACAAAGGCTTTGCGGATCATAGTGCCTCCAGATACAGCTCGCGGACCTCATCGCGGCTGGCGGTGCGCGGGTTACAGGGCGCGCAGGGATCGGCGAGGGCTTTATCCAGCCAGCCTTCGATATCCGCTTTGGTGACGCCCAGCTTGCTGAACCCGGACGGGATACCGACGCGGGCGCTCAGTTCGCGGATGGCGTTAATCGCCGCCTGGCTTGCCGCTTCGTCGCTCATGCCACGGGTATCAACGCCCATCGCCTGGGCCACGCGGGCAAAGCGCGGGATGGCATTCGGGCGGTTAAAGTTTTCGATAATCGGCAGCAGGATAGCGTTGCAGACGCCGTGGGGCAGGTTATGGGTCGCGCCCGGCTGGTGGGCCAGAGCATGGACCAGACCCAGACCGGCGCTATTAAAGGCCATTCCTGCCAGGTACTGGCCGAAGGCCATCTGCTCCCGCGCTTCCAGATTCTGGCCGTTATCCACGGCGGCAGGCAGCCACAGGGTAATGAGACGAATTGCCTCAAGGGCGTTGGCGTCGGTCAGGGGATGGGCCCCGACGGAAACATAGGCTTCGATGGCGTGGGTCAGAGCGTCCATGCCGGTTGCGGCGGTCACCGAGGCCGGAATATCCAGCATCACGCTGGCGTCATCCACGGCAATATCGGGGATGATATTCGGATCGATAATCACCTCTTTCACCTGGCGGGCGCTGTCGATAATCACCGCGTTGCTGGTCATCTCCGCTGCGGTTCCGGCGGTGGTGTTGATTGCCACCAACGGTACGCCGGCATTTTTTACTTTACCGACGCCGGAATAGGCGGTGGACGGACCGGGGTTGGCGGTCAGGATTTTTACCGCTTTGGCGGTATCGATTGGGCTACCGCCGCCGAAGGCGATGACGTAGTCGCACCCGGCTTCCTGGTAAGCAGCATAGCCTTTTTGCACCAGCTCTTCTGTCGGGTTGGGAAACACCTCGTCGAACAGCTGATACGACATCTTATGCGCGTCCAGCGCGGTAAACAGGCTGTCGAGCAGGCCCATCTTGACCAGCTGCCCGTCGGTGACAATCAGCGCTTTGCCCCACTGCTTGCCTGCCACCAGATTGACCATATCGCCAATAGCGCCTGCGCCATGCAGGCTGATTTTGGGTAGTGCCAGCATAAAACTCATGATTACTCTCCTTGATTACTGTGATTTTCTTGCCGGGCGGCATACCGCCCCCCGGCTTAAATCCGTCTTCGCTGCATCACCCTGCGGGTGATAATGGGCAGCGAGATCACCACGATCAGCATCGCGCCGATGATTATCGACATCACTATGCCGGGAACGTTAAGCAGGCTCAGACCGAAGGTCACCAGCCCCATCAAAAAGGCGGCGATAATCACGCCGGGCATACTGCCCGCGCCGCCGAGAATATTGACCCCGCCGAGCACCGCCATGGTCACCACCGCCAGCTCCCAGCCCATCGCAATGGTCGGGCGGGTACTGCCGAGGCGCGAGGTCAGCAGCACCGAGGCCAGCCCGGCCATCAGCCCCACCAGCGCGAACAGCAGCAGGTTATGACGCTTGACGTTGATACCTGAGAACCAGGCTGCGGTCGGGTTATTGCCGATAGCGTAGGTCCGGCGGCCGAAGTTGGTACGGTGCAGCAGAAAGACAAACAGCGCCGCCAGCAGCAGGAACAGGGCGAACTCAAAGGAGAGCGCGCCCCAGACGTAGCCCTGACCGAACCAGGCAAAGCTCTCCGGGTACTGATTCAGCGCCTTGTCGCCCAGCAGGATATAGGTGATGCCGCGATAGAGGCTCATGGTGCCGATAGTGATCACGATGGAGGAGAGGTTAAAGCGGGTCACCAGCAAACCGTTAAACAGCCCGCACAGCAACCCGACGCCGAGGCCGACGCACACCAGCAGCGGCGTATCAACGCCCGCCGCCGCGCAAAAGCCCATTGCGGTCGAACTCAGGGCGATGGTTGAGGCCACCGACAAATCAATCTCGCGGGCGATGATCAGCATCGCCATCGGCAGGACGATGATTGCCTTTTCCGTGAAGTTAAAGGTGGCGTCTGAGAGGTTCCAGATATTCAGGAAGTAAGGTGAGGCGAGCGCGTTCACCACGAATACCGCCAGGGTGACCGCCAGCAGAAAGCCTTCCCAGCACAGCAGGCGCTGGAAAAACGGCGTTGCCGTTGGGGTCTGTTGTATCTCTTCAGAGGTCAGTATTTTGCTCATGAGCTCACCGCCTGTTTTTGTCTGGCCAGCGCCGCATCGCGCAGGATCAGTCGACCTTTGCGCTTATTGCCGCGTTCGTTCAGCACCACGGCGATCACAATCACCGCCCCGGAAATCGCCATCTGCCAGAAGGGCGAAATGCCAATCACTGGCAGAGCGTTGTTGATCACGCCGAGGAACAGCGCACCAAAGAGACAGCCGAGCACCCGACCGGTGCCGCCCATGGTACTGATACCGCCAATGACGCAGGCTGCCACGACCTGCAGTTCAAAACCGTTAGCGACGTCAACATAGGCGACGGCAAAGCGGGAAATCCATAAATAGCCGCAGAAGCCCGCCAGCGCCCCGGAGAGGCAGAAGCTGACAAACTGCATTTTTCCGGCGTTGATCCCGGTGTACCAGGCGGCGGTGGCGTTGCCGCCAGCGGTATACAGGGCGCGGCCGGTCCGGCTATAGCGCAGGAAGTAGCCCACCACCAATAGCGCAGCGACGGCGCACCAGCTCAGCAATGGCAGGCCCAGCACCACCGTGCGCGGCAGGGCCAGGAATGCCGGGCTCATCTGATGGGCGTTGATCCAGCCGCCCTCGGAGAGCAGGAAGATAATGCCGCGATAAATGCTCATGGTGCCGAGCGTCACCACAATCGCCGGGATACCCAGTTTCCACACCAGCAGGCCGTTAATCATACCCATGACTAGCCCCAGCCCGGTGGCGAGGAGCAGCAGCGCTCCGACCGGGATCGCCGGATAGTGGAAGTTAAGCAGGGCGACAATCATGCCGGTCAGCGCCAGGTTGGCGGCCATCGACAAATCAATGCCTTTGGTCAGCAGGACCATCATCTGGCCGAGGGCGAGGATAATCAGGATGGCGGTATCGTTAAAGATCTCCACCAGGTTGTTGGGACTGACAAACGACGGCACACGACTGCCAATCGCCGCCACCATTAATACGATCACCGCACCCAGCAGGGCTTCGCGGTGTTTAAGCAGCTGTTGCCACATTATGCCGCCTCCTGACTGACGCCGCTGGCGGCGCTGACGATGGTTTCCGCCGTCACGTCCCCGGCGCGATACTGCGCAACCATCAACCCTTCATGCATGACGATAATCCGGTCCGCCATGCCCATCACTTCCGGCAATTCTGAAGAGACCATGATCACCGCCAGCCCCTGAGCCACCAGCTCTGACATAAACTGATGGACCGCCGCTTTGGAGCCGATATCGATCCCTTTGGTTGGCTCATCGAGAATGATGACCTCCGGGTGTGTCGCCAGCCATTTACCGATCACCACCTTCTGCTGATTACCGCCGGAGAGCGTGCTGACCGCCTGTTTCCAGCTAAAGGCTTTAACCTGCAGACGGCGGGCGTATTCGTCGGCCAGCGCCCACTCGCGAGCGTCATTCAGCACGCCGGAAGGATTGAGCTTGCTGAGCTGGGGCAGGCTGATGTTATGGGCCACGGAGAGTTCGATAATCGCGCCCTGCCGCTGGCGCTCTTCCGGGACGCAGACAATACCGGCCCGGATGGCGTCGGCGGGCTGGCGGAACTGCACCCGGTGACCGTTGAGGATAATGTCGCCGCTGCTCGGGCGTGAGATGCCGGACAGCGCCTGCATTAGCTCCGTGCGCCCCGCGCCCACCAGGCCATAGAAGCCGAGGATCTCCCCTTTCCGCAGAGAGAAGTCGATATGGGCAAACTCCGTCGGGTGGCAGAGATCGCGCACTTCCAGTACCGTCTCGCCTGGCTCGCTGGTGCCTTTAGGGTAAGTCTGGGTAATGGCGCGCCCGACCATCATCGCCACCATCCGCTCTTCGGTAATGTCGTTGATGCTGCCGGAGCCAACATAGACGCCGTCGCGCAGAATCGTGTAGTGGTCTGCCAGCTCGAAGATTTCATCAAACTTATGCGAGATAAACAGGATGGCTTTGCCTTCCTGCTTCAGACGCTCAACGATTTGATAAAACTCCAGAATCTCATGCTGCGACAGCGCGGCGGTCGGCTCGTCGAGGATCACTACCTGAGCATCAAAAGAGAGCGCGCGGGCGATAGCCACCATATGGCGCTGGGCGATACTCAGCGTTTTCAGCGTCGATCTGGGGTCAATCTGCACCTCCAGGCGGGTAAGCAGCGCCTGCGCTTTCGCGTGCATTGCAGGCCAGTCGAGCTTTTTCAGCCAGCCTTTATACAGATACTGGCCGACAAAAATATTCTCCGTCACCGACAGCTCGTCAAACAGCACCGTCTCCTGGTGGATGGCGGTGATGCCGACTTTATGCGCCGATTCGGGGTTGGGAAGTTGAATAGGGATGGCTTTATAGAGGATTTCGCCCTCTTCGGGCTGGTAAATGCCGGTCATGACTTTGACCAGCGTCGATTTACCCGCGCCGTTTTCGCCGATCAGGGCGGTCACTTTGCCGGGCCAGAGGTCGAGCTGTACGTTCTCAAGCGCGCGCACGCCGGGGAAGATTTTACTGATCCCCTTGAGCGACAGCAGCGGTGTGGATGCCGTCATGATAGTTCTCCGGTAGATGCCCTCTTCCGTCAGAAGAGGGCGCTGGCATTAGAAAATCTTCGAGAACTTATCAATGTTGCTGGCATCGTAGACAAAGGGCTCGGCCATCGCCCCGTTGCCGTCGGCATCCAGCGTCACTTTGCCAAGCTTGCCCATGCTGGCTTCGGTTTTGGTGGCGGTACCTTTGACCAGGTCGTTCGCCAGATATGTGGCGGCATAGCCCAGATCGATCGGGTTCCAGATGGCGAAGCTTTTGCTGGCCCCGGATTTAATCGCGCCGGCCATTTCGGACGGCAGTCCCAGGCCGGTGACGTACACTTTGCCAATCTTGCCCTGGTCTTTTACCGCCTGCGCGGCGGCGACAATGCCCACCGAGGACGGAGAGACAATGACTTTCAGATCAGGCCAGGTTTTCAGCAGGCCGACCGCTTCGCGGTAGCTTTTATCGGAGAGATCGTCCCCGTAGGCGACGGTCACCAGATTGACGGACGGGTACTGCGGCAGCACCTTTTTCATCTCGGCAATCCAGGTGTTCTGGTTGGTGGAGGTTGGCGTGGCGCTGAGAATCGCCACTTCGCCTTTGTCTACATTCAGCGCTTTCAGCGCATCGGCGGCCAGCTTGACGTTGGTTTCGCCAATCAGCGCGTTATTGGACGGGTTAAGGTGGATCTGGCGCCCGGCTTTTGCCACGCCGGAATCCCAGGAAACGACTTTGATACCGCGCTGCATCGCTTTTTTCAGCACCGGCACCACGGCATCGGGATCGTTGGCGGAGATCGCGATCGCATCCACGCCTTGGGCGATCAGACCGTTAAGCACTTCGATCTGCGCTTCGGCGGTGGTGGTGGTCGGGCCGGTATAGATGACTTTGACATCGCCTAACTCTTTGGCCGCCTCCTGTGCGCCAACGTTCGCCGCTTCGAAGAAACCATTTCCTAAGGATTTCGCCACCAGGGCGATTTTGACTTCAGCTAAGGCGGAACCGGACAACGCCAGGATGGCAACGGTGAGGATCAAGCTTGCTTTTGTTTTCATTGCTTTTACTCCACATAGACGAGTGTAGGGGTTTGCAGGTGATACAGAGTTCGCCCCGTCTCGGTGAGCGGGGCGCGATGTTGTTATTGATAAAGGTCTAACGCTGACTGCATTGGGGTGACGCCGAAACGCTGACCCAGGGCAACCAGTTCTTGCCGGGTGATGGTCTGCTTCATGCCGCCCATCGAGTAGATTTTCACCAGCACTTCTGCGGATTTCTCCGCGGTGTCGATAAGGCCAAAGGCTTCATCCAGGGTCGGACCGCTGCCGAACACGCCGTGGAACGGCCACAGCACCAGCGAGTGCTGCACCATCTCGTTGGCGGTCGCCTGGCCGATCTCATCCGTGCCCGGCACCATCCACGGCAGAATGCCGACGCCGTCAGGGAACACGACCAGACACTCGGTGCTGCCTTCCCACAGTTTGCGGGTGATCAGGTCCGTGTCGTTTTCCAGGACATAGGTCAGGGCAATCAGGTTGGTGGCGTGGCAGTGCATAATCACTCTGTCTTTGCCGTTGGTCGCCTTGATGCGCGAGCAGTGGGACAGGAAGTGCGCCGGCAGTTCGGATGTCGGCACCGCTTCGTGCGTCAACCCCCAAAGAATGTGGTAGCCCGCGCCGTCGCTGTCCACTTTTACCACGCCAATATTTGCCTGCGGGTCGAGCTGGACGTTACGGAAGAATTTGCCGGAGCCGGTGACGATAAACGGCGTGTTAGCCAGCAGCGGCATCGGCTGGCTCAGGGCGATATAGCGCGGCTGCGCGTGGAAATCGGCGCTGTACGGCGCGATATCGGCCTCGTCCAGACGCAGGGTCAGGTTGCCGCCGTTGCGCTCGTCCCAGCCTTTCAGCCAGGCATCGGTGGTGGCTTTAATCATGCCCTGGACAAACCAGGCGTCGGTAATGTTCTGCATAGTCTTTTGGTTCCTGTTAAATCGCTAAGGGTCTGTTACCCACGCTGGCTCAAAATGGTTTTTTCATAGGCGCGCACGCTTTCCAGCCACTGGCTGTTAGCCGGGGTGTCATGGCGCTGACAGTACATCTCCCATACCGCCTGCCACGGCAGGGATTTTTGCTCTTCCAGCAGCGCCAGACGGGCGGTGTAATCACCGTCGGCTTCCAGCTGACGCAGCTGCTCAGTCGGTTCCAGCAGAGCGCGCAGCAGAGCGCGTTTCATATTGCGGGTGCCGATCACCCAGGCGGCAATACGGTTGATGGAAGCGTCGAAGAAGTCGAGGCCGATATGGACGCGGTCAAAGAGGTTATGGCGGATGATTTCGCTGGCGATGGCCTGGGTTTCGTCATCCAGCAGCACCACGTGGTCGCTGTCCCAGCGCACCGGGCGGCTGACGTGCAGCAGCAGACGCGGAACATAGAGCATGGCGGCGGAGATCTTGTCGGAAATTACTTCGGTCGGATGGAAGTGGCCCGCATCCAGGCACAGCGCGGTCTGGCGGCTGGTGGCGTAGCCCATATAAAACTCGTTCGAGCCGACGGTGTAGCTCTCCGCGCCGATACCGAACAGCTTGCTCTCCACGGCGTCGATATGGTGGGCCGGATTGAGCTTCTCGCTGATGATCTCGTCCAGGGCATTAAGCAGGCGCTGGCGCGGGGCCAGGCGGTCAACGGTGACGTCTTTCATCCCGTCCGGGATCCAGATATTCATCACCGACGGCGTGCCCAGCTGCTCGCCGAAGTACGCCGAGACGCGGCGGCTGGCCTTCACATGGTCAATCCAGAACTGGCGGGTTTTGTCGTCGGCGTGGGAGAGGGTAAAACCGTCGGCACTCAGCGGGTGTGAGAAGCAGGACGGGTTAAAATCCAGCCCCAGCTTGTTGGCTTTGGCCCATTCCACCCAGTTTTTAAAGTGCTCCGGCTTGATTTGATCGCGCCCGACCGGCGTTTCTGACTCCAGGTAAATCGCATGAAGATTCAGGCGCTTTGGTCCCGGGATCAGGCTCAGGGCCTGCTCAAGATCGGCGCGCAGCTCGACGGCATTACGCGCTTTGCCCGGATAGTTGCCCGTGGCCTGGATACCGCCGGTCAGGGCGCCTTCCGGGTTTTCAAATCCGGCAACATCATCGCCCTGCCAGCAGTGCATCGAGACGGGCAAACGATCAAGCTGGCGCAGCGCCTCCTCGACATCCACACCGACGGCGGCAAAACGTTGTTTAGCCAGGTCCCAGGCTTGTTCAAGTTGAGTGGTCATGCGCAAAGCTCCTTTGTCTGTCGTTTTTGCTGAAACTGCGCGGCGTAGCGGGCAATTTCATGATCGGAATGGGGAAGATAGGTCGTCAGCGCGTGGCTGGCGGTGACCACCTGACGGAAGTCGTCGACGTTGCTCAGTTCGTCGAGGGTCATCAGCTGCACGCCGATATTGCCCAGGGTCGAGGCTTCGACGGGACCCGCGACCACGCGGATGCCGCAGGCGTCGGCGCAGAGCTGGTTAAGCAGCTGGTTCTGGCCGCCGCCGCCGACAATATGCAGCTGGCTGAACGGCTTCCCGCGCAGGGCGGCAAGCTCACTCAGCACGTCGGCGTAGAGCAGCGCCAGGCTGTCGAAGATGCAGCGCGCCAGTTCGGCGGCGTTCTCCGGCACGGGCTGACCGGTTTCCCGGCAGGCGGCCTGGATCTCGGCGCTCATATCGTCCGGGTTGATAAAACGGTCATCGTTGGGGTGGATCAGAAAGCGACAGGCGGGCAGCTGCTCCGTGCGGGCGATCAGCGCGGGCAGATCGCTAATGTTTTGCTCCTTCAGCACCCGCTGCAGCAGCCACAGCCCCATAATGTTTTTCAGCACCCGGTAGCGGCCTTCGGCCCCGCCTTCATTGGTGATATTGGCCGCCAGCGCTTCCTCGCTGGTACAGGGGGTTTTGCTTTCAAAGCCCATCAGCGACCAGGTTCCGGAAGAGAGGTAAGCCGCATCTTTACCCGCCAGCGGTGCGGCGATCACCGCGCTGGCGGTATCGTGACTGGCGACGGCGACCACCGGGATCGCATTGCCCTGCGGGCAGCGCCAGTGACCGATCACATTGCCGGGATGGGTCGGCGTACCAAACCAGTCGGCGGAGGCACCGGTCCACGCCAGCAGTGTTTCATCCCAGTTATCGGTGTTGATATTGACCAGTTGGGTGGTGGTGGCGTTGGTGTATTCCCAGTTGAGATTGCCGGTTAGCCGGTAGCTGAAGTAATCGGGGATCAGCAACGCATGGGCGACCTGATCCACCTGGCTTCCCTGCTGTTCGACCAGGGCGCGCAGCTGATAGAGGGTGTTAAAGGGTAAAAACTGGATGCCGCTGCGGCGGTAGATCTCGGCTTTGCCGATCTGCTTCTGGGCGCGCAGCATCACGCCGTCCGTGCGCTTGTCCCGATAGGCAACGGGCAGGCCAACGCGTTCTCCCCGGGCGTTAAGCAGGACGTAGTCGACGCCCCAGGTATCGATCCCGATGCTATCGATGGCAATCCCTTGCGCGCAGACTTTCTCCAGCCCGCAGCGGATTTCCGCCTCCAGGCTGTCAATATCCCAGCAGTCGAAGCCGTCTGTTTTTTGCAGACAGTTTACGAAACGGTGGATTTCGCGAAGCGTCAGGGATCGCTGTTCGCGGTCATAGCGCGCCAGCATTACACGTCCGCTGGAGGCACCTAAGTCAACCGCGACACAATGGCGAAAAGTCATGATGGGGTCCTTCTGAGAGTCATTGCAGACCAGTCTAAAAAAAGCCCGTTTTTCCGACCTTCTTGTTACTGACAGGGGGATTTCGCCGCTGGCAAGAAAGCAAAGATGAACGTGAGGGAGTTCACAATTTCCGCTAAAAGCGCGGGTGGCAGGCGCTGTGACCGTGACCGCATTTCCCGATCTTTCCCGGCGATTCTTGAAAAATCGACAGCCTTTGCACGGATTGCTGTCGAAAGTTGAAGGTGAGGTTCAGCATCCTTAATTAGTATTTTGAGAACTTTTCTCAGTAGCCGGAGCCATCATGACCGTACTGCATAGCGTGGATTTTTTTCCGTCAGGTCAGTCACCTGTCGCGATTGAACCGCGGCTGCCACAGGCGGCGTTTCCTGAGCACTACCATGATTTCCATGAAATCGTGATTGTTGAACATGGCACCGGCATTCACGTGTTTAACGGCCAGCCCTATACCATCAGCGGCGGGACCGTCTGCTTTGTGCGCGATCACGACCGGCATCTGTATGAGCATACGGATAACCTCTGCCTGACCAACGTGCTCTACCGCTCGCCGGAAGGTTTCCAGTTCCTCGCCGGGCTGAATCAGCTGCTGCCGCAGGAGCAGGACGGGCACTATCCGTCCCACTGGCGGGTGAATCAGAGCACGCTGGGACAGGTTCGGCAGATCATCGGCCAGATGGAAGGCTCGGAGGGGCAGGTTGACGCTCACGCCCTCGCTAACCGCGAAATCTTGTTTATGCAGCTGCTGGTGCTGCTGCGTAAAAGCAGCCTGGAGGAAGGGGCGGAAAATAACGATGCGCGGCTGAATCAGCTCCTGGCCTGGCTGGAGGATCACTACGCCGAGGAGGTGTGCTGGGAGTCGATTGCCGGGGATTTCACGCTTTCGCTGCGCACGCTGCACCGCCAGCTCAAACAGCACACGGGCCTGACGCCCCAGCGCTATCTGAACCGTCTGCGGCTGATTAAAGCGCGCCATTTGCTGCGTCACAGCGATGCCAGCGTGACCGATATCGCCTACCGCTGCGGGTTTGGCGACAGTAACCACTTCTCGACTCTGTTCCGCCGCGAATTCGACTGGTCCCCGCGCGATATTCGCCAGGGGCGGGATACCTCTCTTCAGTAACGCGAAGGGTATCACCGTTTTTTTACCGCAAACCGGCTAATAATGACGGGTTATTAGCCGTTGAGGTGACCCCGTGCCGGGCCAGTTAATTCTCCGTAAAGCCGACTTCTTCTCCACCCCGGAGCAGGCTGTCGGGGTGGCGGATCGCTATCCGCAAAACGTTTTTGCCGAGCATACCCACGAGTTCTGCGAACTGGTGCTGGTGTGGCGCGGCAACGGCCTGCACGTGCTCAACGATCGCCCGTACCGCATTACCCGTGGCGACCTGTTTTATATCCGCGCTGAAGACAAACACTCCTACGCCTCGGTCAACGACCTGGTGCTGCAAAACGTCATCTACTGCCCGGAGCGGCTGAAGCTGAACCTTGACTGGGCCGCCTCGATCCCCGGCTTCAACGGCCCGGACAGCACCCCACACTGGCGGCTGGGCAGCGGCGGGATGAATCTGGTGCGCCAGCTGATTACCCAGCTTGAGCAGGAGTGTCTGAAAGAGGATGCGCTGGCCAACAGCATGGCGGAAGCGCTTTTTGCCCAGCTGGTGATGACCCTGAAGCGCTATCGCTATGCCACGGATAACCCGGAGGCCAGCACCCAGGAGGCGCTGCTCGATAAACTGATCACCGCCCTGGCCGGTAGCCTGAACCGTTCGTTTATTCTCGATAAATTCTGCGAACAGCAGCAGTGCAGCGAGCGCACCCTGCGCCAGCAGTTCCGCAACCAGACGGGGATGACCGTCAATCACTACCTGCGGCAATTGCGTATCTGCCATGCTCAATATCTGCTGCAGCATACGGAGATGATGATCGGCGAAATCGCCATGCAGTGCGGGTTTGAGGACAGTAACTACTTTTCGGTGGTCTTTAACCGCGAAATCGGGATGACGCCAGGCCAGTGGCGTCATCGCAGTCGCGCCGCCGCCTGATTAGCTCGCCATGCCGAGGCCAACGATATTGGCGGCGACGATAATCACCATGCAGCCCAGGCCCAGTACGGCGACCGGACGTCGCCCGGCGTTGCTCCACTCCTTCAGCACCAGCCCGACAATCCCACCGCACAGTACGTAGAAGCTCATATGCAGCATCCAGCTAATGTAGTCGTACTGCGGCGGAATGCTGGCGTGGCCCCAGGCGTAGAAGAAGAACTGCAGATACCACATCAGCCCGCCAAGTGCAGATAGCAGGATATTGCTGATAATCAGCGATTTTGCCAGCGAGAAGTCGGCTTTTATCGACAGATCTTTCATTTTGGCCAGGCGGATAAAACAGAAGCCCAGGTTGACCAGCGCACCGCCGGCCATAATCACCACGTAGCTCGGCAGTGCCACGTACAGCGGGTCGACGCCCAGCGCGGCGGCCGCTTCGTGCATCGGCTTCGCGGCGTTCATGGCAAAGGACATCCCGGCGGAGAAAATACCGCACATCACCGCCAGCGCCAGCCCTTTTTTGAGGTTAAATTCGGCGGCTTTAACGCCCATTTTGCGCTCTTTCATCTGGCCTGCGCGGGTGACAATCGCGACGCCCGCCAGCGCAACCAGCACGCCAAGCAGGGTCATGCGCCCGCCGGGCGTGCCGATCAGCACATCGAAATTACCGTTGATCACCGGCGTCATCAGGGTGCCGACAATCAGCGTAATGCCGATGGCAATGCCTATCCCCATCGACATCCCGAGATAGCGCATGGTGAGACCGTAGTTGATATTGCCGATCCCCCACATGGCCCCGAACAGAAACACCGGCAGCAGGGTCGCAGCGTCAAAGCTGCGGAAGTAGGCCCAGAAATCAGGCAGGAGCAGGGCGCTGACGGTCCAGGGCAGGATGAGCCACGAGACTATCCCACCGACGGACCACATGGTTTCCCATGACCAACTTTTGACCTTTTTAAACGGGGCATAGAAACAGGCTGCACTGGCTGCACCTATCAAATGCCAAAAAATACCCATCGTAATCGCGTTACTCATTTTTTCATCCTCATCGTTTTTATGGTCGGATATCCATCCGACCCGATGAGTCTAAAAATCGGCCGCCTGATTTACCTTAGGGAGCTTGCCGCCGGATCGACGAGGCTGGCAATGAACGCGTTAAGTGGGTGATTAAGCTCACAATTTAAGCAACATAACCAACGGTTATAACCATATAGAAAATGCGGCATTGATAAACATTTTCAATATCATTTAATTAACTATAATGAACCAACTGCTTACGCGGCTTTAACACCACTCTGCCGCCCGATAATAATGGAGATGATTATGAGTTATACACTGCCATCCCTGCCGTACGCTTATGATGCACTGGAACCGCACTTCGACAAGCAGACGATGGAAATCCATCACACTAAGCATCATCAGACTTATGTGAACAACTCCAACGCGGCGCTGGAAAGCCTGCCAGAATTCGCCAGCCTGTCTGCTGAAGAACTGATCACCAAACTGGATCAGCTGCCGGCCGATAAGAAAACCGTACTGCGCAACAACGCAGGCGGCCACGCTAACCACAGCCTGTTCTGGAAAGGCCTGAAAACCGGTACTACCCTGCAGGGCGACCTGAAAGCAGCTATCGAGCGTGACTTCGGCTCCGTTGATAAATTCAAAGAAGAGTTCGAAAAAGCCGCTGCTACCCGTTTCGGCTCCGGCTGGGCGTGGCTGGTACTGAAAGGCGACAAACTGGCGGTAGTGTCTACTGCTAACCAGGACTCCCCGCTGATGGGTGAAGCCATCTCTGGCGCATCCGGCTTCCCGATTGTGGGCCTGGACGTGTGGGAGCACGCTTACTACCTGAAATTCCAGAACCGTCGTCCGGACTACATCAAAGCATTCTGGGACGTGGTTAACTGGGACGAAGCAGCAGCGCGTTTCGCCGCGAAAAAATAAGTTTTTTCGTTAAGCTGGATAAGGTGGCCTGGTGCCACCTTTTTTTATGTCCGCTATCTGTCTATCCCGAACAGCGTATCGACCGTCCGGCAGGCCGCGTCATCCAGCTCGCCGCCGAAGTTACGTGCGGTGGTGCCGCAGTAGCCGAATTTGCGTGAAACGACGGTTTTAATCGTGGTGACAAAATCGTCGCCGATGGCGTAAATGGCGGAGAAACGGCTGATATCTTTCTGGATTTGATGCAGCATGGCGAGATCGCCCTGCGCCCACGCCTGCTTCGCCTGCACAAAGCGTTCGGGCATAATATTGTTCAGGCCGGAGATAATCCCGGCCCCGCCCGCCAGCAGGTTCGGAATCAGATATTCATCGTAGCCGGAGAGCACGGCGAAGTCCGGGCGCACATCCTGCACGGCCAGAATAATGTTGCGGGTGTGGGACTGGCAGTCAACGGTGTCTTTAATCCCGGCAAAGTTGCTAAACTCGGCGACCAGGGTGGCAACCAGCTCCGGCGTGATATCGCAGCCAGTGCGCGCCGGGAAGTTATAGGCGAACCATTTTCCCGGCAGCTTCTGGCCGAGCGCCCGATAGTAATGCAGTAGCTGGCGGGTGGTCTGCCCGTAATAGTAAGGCGGCAGGACCATCACGGCATCGTAGCCGCAGCGGTCGGCCTCTTTCGCCAGCCGCAGAATATCGCTGAAGCTGGTGGCGGACACGTTTGCCACCATCGGCAGCGGCGACATCGCTCTGGCTTCGCGGATCAGCAGCAGGCGTTCGTCCATCGTCAGCGAAGCGAACTCGCCGATGCTGCCCATCAGCAGGATCACGTCGAGTCGGGCTTCGGTAAGGCGGTTAATATGGCGGGCGAGGCCGTTGAGATCCAGGCTGCCGTCATCCTCCATCGGCGTTATCGAAGGGCACCAGACGCCGGAAAATTGCGATTGGATAGTCACGTCGTTGACTCCTTATTGGTGAAATGGCGTTTCAAAAACAAGAATAGTCATAGCATGTCCGCTGGCCGGACAGGTGAACCCGTCTCTCATTTTGTGCAGTCGACGGGCAAAGAAGAGGGGAATCGTAAGATGCGCTATCCGGCAAACGTATTTATTGGGCAGATCCGGGCCTACGAAGGCAGCCGCCCCAGCGCCATTGGCAAACGGCAGGTCGATGGCGCCCTGACGCTTCGTCCGCTGGGCCTGGAAGGGGATCAGCAGGCGGAAAAAGTCATTCATGGCGGCCCGGATCGCGCCCTGTGCCACTACCCGCGTGAGCACTATGCGTACTGGGCGGCACGCTTCCCTGAACAGGCGGCGCTGTTTAGTGCGCCAGCATTCGGGGAAAATCTCTCTACCGAGGGGCTGACCGAGCACAATGTCTTTATTGGCGATATCTTCCGCTGGGGCGATGCCCTGATCCAGGTCACGCAGCCGCGCTCGCCCTGCTTTAAGCTCAATTTTCACTTTGCGATCCCCGATATGGCATCAACGATGCAGGAGAGCGGCCGTACGGGCTGGCTCTACCGGGTGGTCGCCGAAGGCGAGGTTTCTGCCGATGCCCCGCTGGAGCTTGTTTCCAGGCTCAGCGATATCTCCGTGCTTGAAGCGGGCGTGATTGCCTGGTATCAGCCCTTCGACGACGAGCAGTACCGACGTTTACTTTCGGCGGCAGGATTGTCGGCAAGCTGGGCGCGGACCATGCAGAAACGCCGTCTCTCCGGGGTGATTGAAGATAACTCGCGGCGTTTGTGGGGGAAGGCGTAGCGGTATCAATGGCCGGAACCCGATCCTGCGATCCCGGCCAGGGGACGACGTATTATTCAGCAAGAGCACATAGCTGGTTCCTGTCCGGAAACACGGCCGTCAGGGATTTTGTTAACAATGCCCACTCCTGCGTCAGCGTACGTGCCTGAGTCGGTGTCAGGACCATGCCTTGCTGCGCAATCAGCGCATCTTCAACACGGGTGTAGTGAACCCCGATGGTTTCTACATCAGACCAGGATGAGGAGCTGAACATCTTCCGGACCGCCGCGATATTGGCCGCACCATCATCGACAAAGACGATTGATTTAAAATGGCGCCCCGTTTTGTTAAGCAAAAAATCAATCACCATGCCCTTATCCTGCCCTGAAGAGAACAGGATCCCCTGGGTGTAAAGCCACGACCGCTTCAGCCTGCCTTTCTCAAAAGGCACCGTCGTACCCGCTTCGGCCAGAGGAGACACGCTGAAATCGAGATCGTGTCTTTTTAGCTCCCGCAGCGTAGAGGACTGCGTATCCTGAGAGCGCGAGGTCAGCGCAAAGACGGTATGTTTCTGCTGCCACTGATGTAACAGGGCCGGAACCTGTGGCTCCGTCAGGCTCATCGGGCCAAGCTCATAGAGCAAGGTGATGGCGTTATCATACAGGCAGGGAACCTTCTCCCCGGCGGCTGGCTTATTGGGGAGTTTGTCGGTTTGCCACTGATACCATATGTCTCCACCGAGCTTTGTACCGCTGGTCAGTAACGTATTATCAATATCAAAAACCAGTAATACGTTTTCGGGTCTATATTTGAGGTCCTGTTGCCTGATAACGTCTTCTATTATTGCGTAGTCTGTCGTTTTGATAATGCTGACAGCGGCATTGGCCGAAATAGTCACAAAAGCAGCAGTGGCAAACAGCGTTAGTCCTTTAATTATATTCATAATTATCCCGATTCAGAAGCTGTAGGTCATTCCCAGACGCCAGCGGATCTGGCGGTTGCTGGACGTTTTATCAATACCTTTATAGTCAGCAACGCTGATATAAGGCGTCCATGAACCCATTTTGTACGCGGTCTTAAAGGAGACGGTGTAGTTTTTATTACCGTTATTCCATGTCTTGTAATTGTTATCATAGTAAACCAGGTTTAACTGGTACTGGAAATTCGTCGTGTCCGGGCGATAGTCAATCCAGACATCATAGCGACGGTTATTGCGATCCTCATTACCATAGCTCAGGGATTTCGCCGTTGCTTTATCCATGTCATAGCGAAAACGACCGGAGACTTTCCATTCTTTGCTGAAATCATAGCCTGCGGTTAATCCATACTCATAAGTGGTCCAGAAGGACGTGGAATCAAGCCAGAAGGAAGGTTCAAGCCAGAGTTTCATCTCATCCACGGGCTTAAACCGATAGAGAATGGATAACCCATGACCGTTGTTGGCGAACCCGGAAGGGTCAAACTTATCTTTCTTGCCTTCATCGGTATTGTATCTGATCTCCCCCAGTAACCCGATTCCATTGCTGAAAAATGTGCCAAACTCTACCCGATCGCCGTGGGTTCGGGATTTATCGAGATACTCATGCCGGTAGTCAACAAAACCATGAGGTTGTTCGGCATAAGCGATGACCGGTGGGATCAGCACCATGCCACTGATGAAGAGTAATTGTGTTATTTTCCCTGGCTGCATAAAATTTCTCCGTTGAATGTGGGATTGCCATATTTTACTTTTGCATTAAACGACCTAATTCATCATCGGCATCAATAAAGAGATAGAACTTTGTTTTTTGATAGGGCTGCTGGTTGTTGTCGGTAACAAAAAGAAGGGTTTTATGGCCATTAATATCGGGTCCAAAAGTGATGCCTTCAATACAATCGGGCTGCTCTGTGTAATCACTGAAATTAATCATTAGCTTTTTAGATACAGGCTGTATTTTGGATCTCTCTTTATAATCACGTAATGACTCAATATGGCCAATATCCGTTGCTGCGGACGTCTCCGCGAGATAAACGCGGACATCGAAATCCCAGTCGTTAAAACCCGCGCTGACATTTCGGCCAGAACGTTCAATGACCAGAAGCTGATGATCGTTGAGGGCAAGCATATCCGATACGCCATTATCGTTGATGCCAAACTCGGTGACTTTGGGCACAGGGTCGGTGATATAAACATACTCATGAAGCCGTTCCAGCGGCTGGCCTGAAGAGTCCGAGCTGAATTTCAATATTCTGGAACTCCCGGAGTTTAACGGGCCAGCCAGTTCTCCATCCTGCTTGAGAGTCCCTTCCACCGCCATAAACAGAGCCTGACCCCCGGGTACGAATGTGACGCTTTCCCACGACAGGTTACTCCGCACGCCTGTGGGACTCTCCTTGCCTCCGGTCACGTTAAAATGTGCAGGGAAGAGTGAGGTGAACTCTTTTTTCATCATGCCGTTTTTATCACTCAGGCGCAGAGGCGCGCCCAGTTCCGAACTCCAGAGCAGGGAACGTCCGTCAGGCGTCAGCGCCAGCCCTTCACCATCTACCGTTTCTTTGGGAAAATGCTGACCCACAGTGTCCAGCAGAGGGTGTTGCTCAAGGAATTTTACGTCCGATATCCCCTTTTCCGACAGCTTCATGCTTATTTTATATAAAGAGGCTTCTCCCTCTAATTCATTATTTCTGCTGTCGTTGATGGCGTAATAGATGTTGTTTTTTTTATCCCAGGTGATAGCGGACAGGCCGTAGGGTTCGATACCATTATTTTTCGCGCCTGTGGCTATTGCATATTCGCCTGCATAATGAAGGGCTGCCTGTGAGCTGCTAACGCCACAACTAAAAAATGCCATCGTCGTAAAAAAAATGATTCTTTTTTTCATAATGAGATTCCCTGTGTTAGCTATTATTTATAAATAACGCTGTGGATAGTCCTTACCATAAATAGCCTGCACTGAAATAATGTGCCGCACCGGTGGTTTTTCCAGCAAAACCGCCATTGTTCAAACCATAAATATCTTTAAATAGTTTCAGGCCATAACCCAGTGAAAGCTTGCCATGGTGCCAGTAAAAACCATTAAACATATCCGCTGCGGTTGATGAAAGATCGCGGGAAGGATGGTGCTTCATACCAAAGTTGAGGTCGGCATAACCCTGATATGAAATAAATGATTTATTAGCAAAGGTATATAATGGTGTGAACCAGCCCGCTGAAATTTGATATCCATTCCACTTCTGGTCATTTATGTCATATTGACCATACAATCCCCAGCCCATAACGCCCATAAAAGGAACATTAATATCAGCGCTGAGGCCAACAAGGCCGCCGTTGGCCGAGCTATCGTCGGCAACATGCCCGGCCCCTCCGATTGACATAATTCCTGCAACATAGAGTTCCTGGACTGCACCGAAGGACAAGTCTTTCTGTAATAATCCGTCAATAGACATCCTGGGAGATACTTTCATGTACAGTTTCTCCCTCTCATATTTGTCACTGCTTTTGTTGTTGCTGGGGTTGAATATATCTACATAACCATAGACATCAAATATCCCGGAGCGACCACCGAATTCCATTTCAATGTAATCATGATTGGATTCACCCGGCAGCTCGTTGATAGCATACATATAGTTAAACCTGAACCACCGGGAATCATTCTTATTGCGATCCTGAGAATAATCAGCAGCGGTAACACTACTACTAATAATAATAGTCGCCAGAGCTATAGCATAGGTCCTTTTCATATATTTGCCCTTAGTGTTTTTTTAATCTCTTCGTAATATTTATCGTTAATAATGTATTTTTTCATTATCAGACTGACCATCAAATTAGTCAGGGCCGGAAAAATCGTCATCATTAATGACAGCCCAACTAGTGTTGCCGCCGACTGAGTCGTGCCCGGCTGATAGCCGTAATACGTGAGTGCAAATCCGACAAAGCCCCCGGCTGCCGCGATCCCTATTTTCTGGAAGAAAAGGATAAAACCAAAAGCGAGGCCTGATACGCGTTTACCGGTTTTGGCTTCGCCATAATCTACGGCCTCTGCAATAGAAGCCCAGTAGATAGGCAACTGCATTTCAGCGAAATACGTTATCAGCACATAAAAAATCAGCCCCAACATGAGATCGCCGGGTTGCACAATAAAATACATCAGCACGCCCAGGGCAAATGCAAGAAACTGAGTGTGTCTGAAGACCTTTATTTTGTCATAGGCGCGTGTGAAGGTTGAGCAGGAGAGCATAGAGAGAACCGAAGCCACAACACCTGCGACAAAGAAGAGGGAAACCCAGGAGTAGTCGCTATCAGTGAGATAGTACAGGGCATAGTAAAAACTCACCGATCCCCGAATAACACCGCCCGCCATCATAACGGCAATGGTGATCGCCAGTATCAGCCATTGCTCATTTTTAAACAGGCTCTTCATCTGGTCTTTCAGACTCAGATCGGACTTCGGATGATGCACGCGCTCTTTGACGGTGGCAAAACAGTATAAACAGAGCAGGGTCGCGAGGATGGCCATAGCACCCATGGTGATTTGATACCCTGCCTGCGGACTGCCTTTACCGAAATAGTTAGCGCCCAGGGGAACGATGTAGCCGACGGCAAACATCACTATTTTTGTCATGACAAAACGGTAGCTATTGGCGCTCAGTCGTTCCTGAGGATCGTCAGAGATTACCCCAATTAATGAAACGTACGGGATCGACACCAGAGTGAAAAACAGGGTCATCACCACATAGGTGGCATAGGCCCAGGCCAGCTTCAGGGAGTAATCAACGCTGGGGGTGGTAAAGAGCAGCCATATTGAGATGCCGAACGGAATGGCGCTAAAGAGAAGATACGGGCGATACTTTCCCCATCTTGTTTTGGTATGGTCGGTGGCGATGCCAATTAAAGGATCAATGATAGCGTCAAAGACCTTTACCACGATAAACATGATCCCCATATCCGTCGGTTTTAGACCAAAAATGTCGGTGTAAAAAAAAGAAAGAAAAAGGATTGTCGACATTAAAACAATAGCGACGCTTGAGTCACCGGCCCCAAAGCCAATTTTTTCTCTTATCGATAATTTCATAACCATATGTCCTATAAATAATGCAAATGAAAATATACAGACGGTAAATATTAAGTGTCGTCATAATAAGTTATTAGGGTTGCATCAGACGTTGCGACAATAAGCGTGCATTGGTTAAGACCACAATATGCAGCTATCAATTTATTGAATGGACTCACAGAAAAACCATCTTTGAGTTAATGTGTTGTTTTTAAAGGTTATTTGAGGTTTTTTGTGATTTCGCCTGCATAATTATCGCTGCGGATTTTCATCCTTGTTACTCAAAAAGGTAAGGTTGGTATCAACCACATGAGGTGATGAAATTACAATGCGTAAACTCGCTGGCCCCAGTAAAGCTCAGTTAAAACACCGGGAAATTTTCGACATCATCAAGAAGAAAATAAATGCGGGAGAGTGGAAAGAAAACAGAGCCATTCCAACGGAAAGGGTGCTGGCAGATTATTTTTATTGCAGCCGCACAACGCTTCGAAAAGCGATAGAGAGCCTGAAGCAGCGGGGCTATTTACACAGTGTCCATGGTAAGGGCACCTTTGTTCTGCCTCCCCGAAGTCGGGAAAACCATTTACTGCATAGTTTTACCGATGATGTTAACGCGAAAGGGGGAAAGCCTGCTCAGCGAATACTCGAAATAGGTTATGTTCCGCTCAGTGACATTATCCGCCAGCACCTGATGCTCGACGCCAATATTCAGCAGGTTTTTTTTGTTAAACGCGTTCGTTATATGGGGACAACTCCGCTGGGAATACAGTCATCCTGGCTGGCGCTGAACGGCAACACGGCCTTCACGGAAGAGGCGTTACTGATGAAAGGTTCACTCTACGCGCTGCTGGAAGACATGCTGTCGATAAAACTGCTGGAGGCGACAGAGACGATTTCTGCCCGTCTGCCTTCACCCAATGAACGAACATGGCTGGAACTCGGGGCCGATGATGTGGTGCTGAACTGCACCCGAATTACCCTGTCGGTTGAGCGAAAGCCCGTTGAATATGTCGAGATGGTTTATGCGGCAAGCCGCTACTCCTGGAAGACCCGTATTACGAAAGACAGCTTCAGTGTGTGATTAAGGGAATGTTATGAAAAAAAACAGTAAATCAGTGCTTTATGAAAAAATTCTTGGCTCACTGGCCTGTGCCGGTATGGGCGATGCCTTAGGGGCGGCGACAGAGTTATACAGCATCGATGAAATCAAACAAAAATGGGGCGGATGGCTGGATGATTTTGTCGAGCCACCGCGTGATACGTTCGCCGGTTCTCTGAACGGCGTCGCAGGGCTAATCACGGATGACTCCAGCCAGATGTATGTTTTATCTGAGGGGTTAATCGCCGCAGGCTTTAATCAGTTTACCAATGCCGACTGGGTTAAATGCCTGCTGCGTTGGGCAGATATGCAGCCTTATAGCAACTATAAAGGCCCGACCACGGAACAGGTGGTTAGTGCGCTTAAAGAAGGTCGCCCGACCAATACTATTGGTCGAATCGGAACATCCTCGCGGCAGGCGCCGAATATCGGTACCACAAACGGTGCCGGGATGCGCGTCGCCCCAGCCGGGCTTGTCTGGCCGGGAAAACTGAAAGAGGCCTGTGAGCTGGCACTGATCACCTGCTTGCCGTCACATGATACCAATATTGCGATTGCCAGCGCCTGCGCCATTGCCGCCGCGACATCCCAGGCGATGCTGGCCGACAGTACGCTGGACGATATCTACAGGGCCTCTCTGTGGGGCGCTGAATATGGAGAAACCCTGGCAAAACAGCATGCCCGCTGTGTTGCTGGCCCTTCGATTGCGATGCGTATTCGGCTCGCGTCTGAAATTGCGTTACGTGCGGAGAGTTTTGAAGGCTGCCTGAGGGAAATGGAGGGCCTTGTTGGTAACTCCGTCGCCGCTCATGAAGCAATTCCGGCAGCGATTGGGCTGCTGATCTACAGCAAAGGTGAACCCTGGGAAACCATTTATGCGTGCAGTAATGTCGGTAATGATACGGACAGTATTGCCACCATGGCCGGGGCGATTGCCGGAGCGTGGAAAGGGTTTAGCGCGCTGCCGCAAGATAAGTATGCGTTTTTCCGTTCCGTTAATAGCCGGGATTTTAATCTGGAGCGTATTGCGGAAGGGCTTTCAGAGCTGGCTTATCAGTCTCTGGAGGCGTAACCAATATGAACGTGTGGGAAGTGGATGCACAATCGATCATGCCTCTGGCGGCAACGCGTGAAGAGATTGACACCACATTTTCATTTCTGAAACGACTGGATCTGACGTGGCGCAGTCTGTTTGTCGGTCATCGCCTGGAGGTCGATAAGCTCCGACATCTCATCCTGGTGGGGTCAGGCGATTCGTGGACTGCCGCACTGATTGCGGCGGCCTGGATTGAACGTCACAGCGTCCTGTCCTGCGTGGCTCGCCAGACCTTTGATTTCCTGAGTACCGATCTGACGCGATACGGCAGGGAAACACTGATTGTGGCGATCAGCGCCAGCGGTCGGCTATCGCCGGTGACTGAGGCAATAACGTACGCAAACGCGTCGCAGGCTCAGGTTCTGGGCTTAACCAATGTGGGTGGAACCCCTTTTAGCCGGTTGACGGACAGCCTTGTCTTCATCGGTGCAACAAAACGCGGTATGCCGACGCAAAGTACCAGCGCGACGCTCTATTTATTACTGCGACTGGTTGATGTCATAGAGGGCGTCTCTCCGGGGTTCAATGGCGTATCGGGTTTACCGCCGGGCTCGTTCAGTGAGATTGGGGAAGCCTGGAAGACGAAAGAGAGGCGCCTTTATCGGGAAAGCATGGTGACCTTTCTGGGGAATCATCTGACCTGGGGGGCGGCTCTGACGGGGGCGAATTTGCTGTCGTGTGGACCTCAGATCCGCTCATACGCTTTTCCGCTGGAAGAGTTCCACCACGCCTTGCGTCTGAATCAGGTTAAAGCAGGCGAACACTTCATATTACTCCCCGGCTCTCGTTCTGAACGCACGTTCTATTTCCAGACCCGGGACGCACTGCTGAATCAAGGTGCCAGCTGCGAAATGATTGATGTGCCGCCGAACGCTGATGAAGCCAGTCACCTTTTTTGCCTTCTGCAGCATCTCTATGAGATGAGCTGGTATCTGGCCGTCGATTTTATTGAACAGGGTGGGCAAAGAGTCCGTCACCAGGAGAGTTACTAAATGAAAAAGTATGATGTTGCGGCGTTAGGGAGTGGGAACGTTGATATTATTCTTGGCGTGCCGTCACTTCCTGAGCGGGGAGGGAAGGTTGTCGGACAGCTTCTGGATCAGCAAGTCGGAGGAACCGTTGCCAATAGCGCATGTGCGATGGCGCGTCTGGGCGTTCGCGTTACGTCTGTTTCCTGCTGCGGGGATGACAGCAACGGCCAGAAAATCCTCAGTGATTTTAAAAAATTTAGCGTGAACTGCGATTTTGTACGCACGATCCCCGGACATGCTGCGAATATGGCGGTGATCTTAATTGATGATACCGGCGAGAAGTCTCTGGTCTATGCCCCCGGCGATACGCCCGAGTGGGACGAAGAGTGTGCCAGAATGGCTATCGAACAAAGCTATTATATTTATACGATGCCTTCAGATATTGATAAATTTCAGAAAATGGCTGCGCTTGCCCAACAGGCGAAAACAAAAATCATCGTTGATATCGAACCTCATATTGCCGGTACTCCCGAAAGGCTCAATACCATTTTTTCATTGGCGGATATTGTTATTTTTAACAAGGCCGGATTTATTTCTGGCTGCGGTGAAGAGCCCGAACCAGAAAGTTTACAGCGGCTACGGCAGCAGTATCAGCTGGATGCGGTGGTGGTAACGCTGGATGCTGAAGGCGTGGTTGCGGTGACGGAAAATGAGAGTGAGAAACGGGCATGCTTTGACGTGTCGGTCATTGATACCACCGGGGCGGGTGATGCCTTTAATGGCGCGTTTATTTATTCAATCATTAACCATGCCACGCTCAGTTCTGCGCTGGAGTTTGCTTCCGCTACGGCAGCAATTAGCATCACGGCTCTGGGTGCCAGAGGACATCTACCTGACGTTGAGGAAGTGGCTACATTTATTGGGGCTAATAAATAAATGCATGTTAATGTTATTTAGTCTTTTTGATGTGTTAATGAGTGAACGTTCTAACTATTAATGCCCCTTAATCTTAAATGTTCTTTTTGATTTGTTGGCAGGATGTGTTAATTCTATTTGATAGACGCCGGGCTTTGCGCGTAAATATGATGGAAACATTCCGCATTTCAATTAATGTGGATAGGCTTACTAATTCATCTGTACCTTGTTTTTAATTAATCACGCAATGTGTTTAAATAAAAAGGAGATTTTTATGCCCGTAAATCCTGGATCTTTTCAATATATACCGGAGTTTATGCTATCGGCACCGCGTTTTTTTCGTCGATTAGCGAACAATGAATACGATACGTGGATGGCTGCTGATTCTGTACCATCAACCAATGAATCCTTACCCATGCCGAGAAATTTAACGACGTTCTCTGATGATATACAGGAGGTTTGTGCACGAACACATAATTATCTGTTGCATTTAGCGCTGCGCCGAGCGCCGGACAGATTCCTTGGGCGTCTGAGCTCTGAGCAATTAGTCGTGCTTCATCTTTATACTATGAATTCTGTCCCTTTCCATGCGATCACCCGCTGCTGGGATTTACAGGCAGAATACGAGGATATCGATCCCGCCTATATTGCGCGATACTTCCCAAATCGGGAGGTGGGGCTACGAACGGTGAGTATATTAAGTTCGGCATTAACCCAAATTGGACTGCTGAACCCTGATGAATATGATGTCAGTTGGTGGACTCAGGGCTACAGCGGCATGATGGTTTTCCGTGGCGCGTTAACGGCACCTAATCCGGGGCAGGCTTCGGGAACCATATATGATTATAACGGGTCGGTAATCGGAGACCGTGTTATTCACGTGAACGATATCGTGACCAATACGGATTTTATGTCAACCAGCGCCCATCCTTCCGTTGCAGCAGAGTTTGTTATCCGGCAAACGGCAGTATGGCCGGGAGGAGTTGAACCCGCAATTAGCGTGGATGCACACTTCAGACGCGTTTTTTTCCGCATTGATATGCTCTCTGGCCGACTGATTGTTCCGATGACACAATTAAACCAGGCTGAAATTCTCTTTCCATTAAATTCACTCTTTCGGGTTGTCAGTATCGAAGCCGATCCCACCTATGGTTTGTTGGTGGCTCTACAAGAGTTAACACCGGCCGAAGGAGCGCTTGTGGTGGAAGCTAAAAATATCATGACCGGGACGGATGTCACCATTCCAAAATTAAATGGGGGTGAAAAATGAAAGGCGTAAACCCAATTTATGCAACCTTGCTTAAAAACTTACCTGATTTTTGGCGTTATCACTACAATGACCATTATAATGATTTCTTTATTAGAGAGAGGTTGTTTGGTAAAGGGGCTAATGTTGAAGTTCCCAGGGATATTGACTGCTTTCTGGATAAGACATTAATGAAGGCTGGTATGGCTAACCAATATCTTACTCATGTTGGTATTAATGCCAGTGCAAATGAGGACCTCTCGCCAATAGACAAAGGGATGCTCAGGATGCTCAGTCAATCCCCGGACTTTTATATTGGTATAAAATATAGTGGCACTAATAATGTATTCTATCCGAGTTTTATTTCTTATTTGATTTATGCTGCCACAGATATCAGTACTGTAAATCTGGTGAGCTATACCGACAACGCTATTGCTCAATTAGAGAATACGAATACCCGGCAGTACGATGTTGCATGGTGGAGTAATGAGATGGAAGGACTGAAATATTTTTATCCATTTGTACCCACCTGTGAACCTTCTGCATTTAATTATCGTCAAAATAAGATGCTGTACCGCAACGATCCTTCGGTTGTTGCCGAAGGTGATTATGGTATTATTACCGGCGATCTTATTAGTGCTAAAATTCCCATTATCGCGCATGCCAGCCCGGCTTTTGCCATAAGCAAAGCGATGAGTATGGGATGTACTGGCGTTAATACAGAGATCCCCGATGACTGGTTTTATAATGACTGGCCCAATAACACCTTTGGTGATGGTGTCGGAGGGCCGGATAAATATGGCTATCCTGTTGTTTTATTTGTGATTAACGATCCGTTATCCCTTGCTCATAACGGGGCAAGGTTTTCTTCTCTCCATGGAGGGGAAATATATATTAGTTCCCAGGCCCGCTACAGAGTGACGAGTATTGGGCGTCTGGACTGGTATACGGACCCACTGAAAGGCCTCACCCAGGGTGTTACGGTCGTTGAGGTCACAATCGAAGACGAGTCGGGCGGCGACGCAAAAGATATGTTCGGGCAGTAGGTATCGCGCTCAACGAAGTGGTCCCATGCGGGACCACTTTTTGTTTACAGCTACAGCAGCTGCGCCAGCCGGTTAATATCCGACTGAATTGCTCCGGCGGTGACATCGCGACCTGCACCCGGGCCGCGGATCACCAGCGGGTTATCGCGATACCAGCGGCTTTCGATGGCGAAGACGTTGTCGCAGGGCAGCAGCGAGGCCAGCGGATGTTCGGGACGAACGGCTTCGACGCCGACGCGGGCTTTGCCGTTGGCATCAAAACGCGCCACGTAGCGCAGGACCAGTCCCATCTCCTGAGCGGCTTCAAACCGTTGCGCCATCTGCTCGTTCAGCTCATCGCCGTTCTCAAAGAAGTGATCGACCGACCCTTCCTCACAGTGGGACGGCACCAGCGATTCGACGCGGACCTGGTCCGGCTCAATGTCATAGCCCGCCTCACGGGCCAGAATCACCAGCTTGCGCATCACGTCTTTACCGGAAAGGTCAACGCGCGGGTCCGGTTCGGTCAGTCCCTGCTGCCAGGCCTGATCCACCAGGTCGGTAAAGGGCACCGAGCCGTCAAACTGCAGGAACAGCCACGAAAGCGTGCCGGAGAAGATACCGCTGATCGCCAGAATGCTGTCGCCGCTGTCGATCAGGTCGCGTACCGTATGGTTAACCGGCAGGCCTGCGCCGACGGTGGCGTTATAGAGCCAGCGACGGCCGGTTTTTTCAAAGGCGTCGTGGATCTGGCGGTATTTATCGCTGGTGCTGGCGCCGGCCAGCTTGTTGGCGCTGATCACGTGGAAACCGTGGCTGGCGAAGTCGAGATACTGATCGGCCAGCTGCTCGCTGGCGGTCACGTCCAGTACCACCAGATCATCATAGGGGTGAGCGCGCATCCACAGGAACAGAGATTCTTCATCCTGCTCAACCGCTTCATCGTTAAAGAACGCCAGCGCCCGGCTGGCATCCAGCCCGTCATAACTGAGCAGGCTGCGGCGGCTGTCCACCACGCCAGCCAGCACAAATTCAAAACCGGTGCGGGCGGAGAGGGTGCTCTGCTCGCGGGCGAACAGCTCCAGCCAGCGGGAGCCTATATTGCCTTTGCCGAACAGCACCAGGCCGATGCGTTTTTCAGCGCGGAACAGAGACTGATGCAGCCCCTGAATCAGGCTTTCGGTCGGCCCGGTACGCAGCACCGCCACCAGGCTGATACCCTCTTCTGACTGCCAGGTAAACTCCACCGGCTGGCCTTTCAGCTGCTGCCAGAAACGGTGGCAGTGAAGCGGGTTACGGCTGACGCCCGCGCCGACCATCGCCACCAGGGCCAGACCCTGGCGCAGGCGCAGTTCGCCCGGCAGTCCGGCTTCATCCAGCAGCTTCAGGGCGCTATCCGCCACTTCAGCGGTGTAGCAGAATTGCAGCAGCTGGCGATCGGGATGCACCCCTACCGCCAGCGGCCGAACCTGAGTGCGCTTCAGCACCAGGTCTATCTCTTTGTACGCCAGTTTAAAATCCTGGCTGGCAGGCACCTGGAACTCGATCAGGCAGACGTCGTCATGACTGGTGACGATCCGTGCGCCGGTCCCGGAGGCCAGGACGCGTTCGATGCGGGTGGAACCCTGTTCCGGCGTGTAGCTACAGCGCAGTTGAAGGTCGATATCGCTGCCGGAAACCGGCTGCAGAGTACGGGCGTGCAGGACCGGTGCTGCCAGACGCGCCAGCTCGCTGGCCTCGTCCAGCCGCAGCAGCGGCAGCAGACAGGCATCTTTCACTTTACGCGGGTCGGCGCTGTAGACGCCCGCCACGTCGCTCCAGATGGTGACGCGAGAGGCACCGGCCAGGGCGCCAATTTGCGTGGCGGAATAGTCGGAGCCGTTACGGCCAAGCAGCACGGTTTCGCCTGCCTCGTTGCGGCTGATAAAGCCGGTCACGACCAGACGTTTATTGGGATGCTGGGTCAGAAGCTGCTGCAGCAGAGGCCATGACAGGCCTTCATCCACCTGCGGCTGAGCGGCACGCTCTGCGCGCAGGAAGGTGCGGGCGTCCAGCCAGGCAGCCTCCAGCCCTTGCTGATTGAGGACCGCAGACATCAGACGGGCGGACCAGATTTCGCCGTGACCGACGACTTCGGCATAGACCGCGTCGGTCACGCCGCCGTCGAGCAGGCCCGCAAGATGCTCCAGATCCTGGATAAACGCCGCGACCAGCACGTCGGCCTCTTCCGGCGGCAACAGGCCGCCGATCAGCTCGCTCTGGTAACGGCGCAGAGATTGTTGAACCTGATGCGCAGAAAGGCGATCGGTCTGGCTTAACTTCAGCCAGCTAATCAGCTGGTTGGTGGTGCTGCCTGCGGCCGAAACGACCATCATGTCGCCGGGATGCGAATACTCCGCCATAATCCCGGTGACGCGCAGATAACATTTCACATCTGCCAGACTACTCCCGCCAAACTTGTGTAGCTGACGACCCGTCGTCCCTGCCTGCGCAATCACACTCATGTTTATCCCTCTGCTGCGATCCGGAAGCCATTTTCCAGATCGGCAATTAAATCTTCACTGTCTTCAATACCGGTTGAGATGCGTAATAGCGTCTCGGAGATCCCGGCGGCGGCACGCGCTTCCGGGGCCATACCCGCGTGGGTCATGGTGGCGGCATGGGAAATCAGGCTTTCCACTCCGCCTAACGATTCTGCCAGCGTAAACAAAGAGAGCCCGCTAAGGAAGCGGCGCAGCGTTTGTTCATCGCCATCCAGTTCAAAACTGAGCATCGCACCAAAGCCTTTCTGCTGGCGGGCGGCGATCTCGTGGCCCTGGTTTTCCGGCAGAGACGGGTGATACAGCTTTTTCACCAGCGGCTGTTTTTTCAGGAAATCCACGATGGCCTGAGCGTTACGCTGGGCCACTTCCATACGCGGCGAGAGCGTGCGCAGGCCGCGCAGCAGCAGATAGCTGTCGAAGGCGCCGCCGGTGACGCCGATATTATTCGCCCACCATGCCAGTTCTGTGACGGTATCAGGATCTTTTGCAATGACCACGCCCGCCACCACATCGGAGTGGCCGTTGAGGTATTTGGTGCAGGAGTGCAGCACCAGGTCCGCGCCCAGGGCCAGCGGGTTTTGTAGCGCCGGGCTCAGGAAGGTGTTATCCACCACGCTAATCGCCCCGGCTTCCCGCGCCAGACCGCAGATTTTCGCGATATCCACGACCCGCAGCAGCGGGTTGCTTGGGGTTTCGACCAGCACCAGCTTCGGCTTTTCCGCCAGCGCCGCACGCAGGGCTTGCTCATTATTCTGATCGACAAAGCGCACCTGGTAGCAGCCGCGTTTTGCCAGGCTGTCGAACAGACGGTAGCTGCCGCCGTAGCAGTCGTGGGGAGCCAGCAGGATATCGCCAGGCTTCAGGAACACCGTGGTCACCAGGTGGATCGCCGACATGCCGGTATTGGTCAACACCGCGCCCGCGCCGCCTTCCAGTTCCGCCAGCGCACGTTGCACCACGTCACGCGTCGGGTTACCGCGACGGGAGTAGTCATGGGCGCGAGGTTCGTTGAAGCCGGTGAAGTTATAGGTACTGGAGAGGTGGATGGGCGGGACAACGCAGCCGTACTGCTCGTCGTCGTTTAATCCGCTACGCACTGCGATGGTGGCCTGTTTACGCGTCATAGTGAGCTATTCCTGGCTTAATCGGTGAAAGTCAGATCCAGAGTAAACATTGTGATGATGGACGTCAATACATCTGGACATCTAAACTTCTTTGCGTATAGATTGAGCAAAACGCCAATAGCCGTTAAAATCATACGCATTAGATCTTGCTGGCAGATGCAATAGCCGTGTCAGGCTACGGCCTCTACGGTAAACTACGCGAGATTATGGCCTGAACCATGCGAACGATCATGAGTCTGGCCCTTTATTAATGACTGAGAGGATTAAAGGTATCTCATGGCTGAATGGAGCGGCGAATATATCAGCCCCTACGCTGAGCACGGTAAGAAGAGTGAGCAAGTAAAAAAAATTACGGTCTCCATTCCTCTGAAAGTGTTAAAAACCCTTACCGATGAACGTACACGTCGTCAGGTCAACAACCTGCGTCACGCCACAAACAGCGAGCTGTTATGTGAAGCGTTCCTGCATGCGTTTACCGGACAGCCTTTGCCGAATGATGAAGATCTGCGTAAAGAGCGCAGTGATGAGATCCCGGAAGAGGCGAAAGTGATTATGCGTGAACTGGGGATCGACCCGGATACGTGGGAATACTAAATCGCGGATACAAAAAAGGCGCCCTGAAGGCGCCTTTTTCTTGCAGACTATTACTTGCTGCCTGGTACGCTGAAGCGCTTGTTGAAGCGGTCAACGCGGCCACCGGAAGCAACGTCACGCTGCTTGCCAGTGTAGAACGGGTGGCATTTGCCGCACACGTCCAGGTTCAGGTTATGGCCTACGGTAGAACGGATGGTGATCACGTTGCCGCAGGAGCAGTTTGCAGTAACTTCTGCATAATTCGGGTGAATATCTTTTTTCATGGGGGAAACCTCAGTTTAAGGCCGCGTCGCTCTTCCAGCCCTAACGCCAGACACCACGCGATGTTAATTGATAATCCCTGATACGAATCTGTACCAAAGGCGGCGAATCATACAGAATTTAACCAGCCTGTGCAAACTGATCCGCGTCGCCTCTCCAGTATGTGTATACTAACCCGCCAGTTTTCACGTCAGGATGATTCAATGCCCGTCGCCCATGTTGCCTTGCCGGTACCGCTACCCCGCACGTTTGACTATTTGCTGCCCTCAGGCAGCAGCGTCAGCGCCGGTTGTCGCGTGCGCGTGCCTTTTGGCAACCAGCAGCGGGTAGGCATCGTGGTGGCCGTTGGCGAGACAAGCGACCTGCCGCTGAAAGACCTGAAAAGCGTGCTTGAGGTGCTCGATAGCGAGCCGGTTTTTTCCCCTTCCGTCTGGTGTCTGCTGATGTGGGCGGCAGACTACTATCACCATCCTGTTGGCGATGTCCTGTTCCATGCCCTGCCCATTTTGCTGCGCCAGGGGAAACCCGCCAGCGGCGCGCCGATGTGGTACTGGTTTGCCACCGAGCAGGGTATGGCGATGGATATCAACGGCCTGAAGCGCTCGCCCAAACAGCAGCAGGCCCTGGCCGCGCTGCGGCAGGGGAAAATCTGGCGTCACCAGGTCGCCGAGCTGGAATTTAATGACGCGGCGCTACAGGGGCTGCGCAAAAAAGGGCTGTGCGAGCTGGCGAGCGAAACGCCTGCTCTGCGCGACTGGCGTGATGGCTACGAGGTGGCGGGCGATCGTCTGCGGCTCAATACCGAGCAGGCCACCGCCGTCGGCGCGATCCACAGCGCCTCCGACACCTTCTCGGCCTGGCTGCTGGACGGGATCACCGGATCCGGTAAAACCGAAGTCTATCTGAGCGTGCTGGAAAACGTGCTGGCGCAGGGCAAACAGGCGCTGGTCATGGTGCCGGAAATCGGCCTGACGCCGCAGACTATTGCCCGCTTTCGTCAGCGCTTCCAGGCGCCGGTGGAGGTGCTTCACTCCGGCCTTAACGATACCGAGCGGCTTTCCGCCTGGCTGAAGGCGAAAAACGGCGAGGCGGCGATTGTGATCGGCACCCGCTCGTCGCTGTTTACCCCGTTTAAAAACCTGGGCGTGATTGTGATCGACGAGGAGCACGACAGCTCCTATAAACAGCAGGAAGGCTGGCGCTATCACGCCCGTGACCTGGCGGTGTACCGGGCCCATAGCGAGCAAATTCCCATTATCCTCGGCTCGGCAACCCCGGCGCTGGAAACTCTGCACAATGTCCGCCAGGGCAAGTACCGCATGCTGCGCCTCACCCGTCGGGCGGGCAATGCGCGCCCGGCGACCCAGCACGTGCTGGATCTGAAAGGGCAGCAGGTTCAGGCCGGGCTCGCTCCGGCACTGATTCAGCGTATGCGCCAGCATTTGCAGGCCAATAACCAGGTGATCCTGTTCCTGAACCGTCGGGGCTTTGCTCCGGCCCTGCTGTGCCACGACTGCGGCTGGATCGCCGAATGTCCGCGCTGCGACCACTACTACACCCTGCATCAGGCCCAGCATCATCTGCGCTGCCACCACTGTGACAGCCAGCGGCCGGTGCCGCGCCAGTGCCCGTCCTGCGGCTCTACCCATATGGTGCCGGTCGGCCTGGGTACCGAACAGCTGGAGCAAACCCTGGCGCCGTTCTTCCCCGGCGTGGCGATTTCACGTATCGACAGGGACACCACCAGCCGCAAAGGCGCGCTGGAGCAGCAGCTGGCAGAGGTGCATCGCGGCGGGGCGCGGATCCTGATCGGCACCCAGATGCTGGCCAAAGGCCATCACTTTCCCGATGTGACGCTGGTGGCACTGCTGGACGTTGACGGCGCCCTGTTCTCGGCGGATTTCCGCGCCGCAGAGCGTTTTGCCCAGCTCTACACCCAGGTGGCGGGCCGTGCCGGACGTGCCGGTAAGCAGGGCGAAGTGGTGCTACAAACCCACCATCCCGATCATCCGCTGCTGCAGACGCTCCTGCATCAGGGCTACGAGGCCTTTGCGCAGCAGGCGCTGGCGGAGCGGCAAACGCTGCAGCTGCCGCCCTGGACCAGCCATGTCCTGATCCGCGCCGAGGATCACAATAATCAGCAGGCGCCGTTGTTCCTCCAGCAACTGCGCAATTTGCTGCAGGCCAGCCCGCTGGCGGACGATAAACTCTGGGTGCTGGGGCCGGTACCGGCGCTGGCGCCGAAACGCGGCGGCCGCTACCGCTGGCAGATTTTGCTCCAGCATCCTTCCCGAATCCGGCTGCAGCATATTGTCAGCGGCGCGCTGGTATTGATTAACACCCTGCCTGAATCCCGCAAGGTCAAATGGGTTCTCGACGTCGATCCGATTGAAGGCTGAGCCTCCTGGGATGCGAGGTGGATCGTAAAATTTAACGACCGTCACATTTTTAATGAAATTTCTGTAACCGCCGTGCGTAACGATCTGATAAAAATGTGTCGGATGTCAGATTACAGCGGACGTGTCTGTGCCTGCGCGGTGCATGCAAGGAGAAAAAGGTGAAGCCGAAGAAACAGGTTGCATCAGCAACAATGAAGGATGTTGCCCTGAAGGCGAAAGTCTCGACGGCAACCGTATCACGGGCGTTAATGAACCCCGATAAAGTCTCTCTCTCGACCCGTAACCGGGTGGAGCAGGCGGCCATCGACGTCGGTTATTTTCCGCAGATGTCCGGTCGAAATATGAAACGCAGCGAATCGCGGACGATCCTGACGATCGTCCCGGATATTTGCGATCCGTTTTTTAGCGAGATTATCCGCGGGATCGAAACCGCCGCGGCGGCAAACGGCTATCTGGTGCTGATTGGCGACTGCGCCCACCAGAATCAGCAGGAAAAGACGTTTATCGACCTGATTATCACCAAGCAGATCGATGGCATGCTGCTGCTGGGCTCTCGCCTGCCGTTCGATGCCAGCATCGAAGAGCAGCGCAATTTGCCGCCGATGGTGATGGCCAACGAATTTGCGCCCGAGCTGGAGCTGCCGACGGTGCATATCGATAACCTCACCGCCGCCTTTAATGCCGTCAACTATCTGCATGAGCTGGGCCACGAAAGCATTGGCTGTATTGCCGGGCCGGAAGAGATGCCTCTGTGTCACTATCGCCTGCAGGGCTATGTGCAGGCGCTGCGTCGCAGCGGGCTTGAGGTCGATCCGCACTATATTGCTCGCGGCGACTTTACCTATGAGGCCGGGGCGCAGGCGCTGGAGCAGCTATTAGCACTGCCGAAACCGCCGACCGCCGTCTTTTGCCACAGCGATGTGATGGCGCTGGGCGCGCTGTCCCATGCGAAGCGTCGTGGATTGCAGGTGCCTCAGGATCTGTCGATTATCGGCTTTGATAATATCGCTCTGGCTGAGTTCTGCGACCCGCCGCTGACCACCGTTTCCCAGCCGCGCTTTGAGATTGGCCGTGAAGCGATGATGCTGCTGCTCGACCAGCTGCAGGGCATCAACGTCAGCAGCGGATCGCGTCTGCTGGACTGCGAACTGGTGGTGCGGGGGAGTACCCTGGCGCGCCAGGTTTAACCGGACAGGGCTTTCGGACTCGCCTTGCTGGTCAAAGGCCCGCCGCTTAAGTAACATGGCGGGCTGACAAACGAAATAAATACAGCGAAACGACAGTGGCACAACGAGATTATGTACGCCGCAGCCAACCGGCTCCTTCGCGGCGCAAAAAGAGCACACCACGGAAAAAGCAGAGTCGATCCTCTGCGGTATCGCCAGTCATGGTCGTGGTTGCTGTGGCTGCGCTGATTGCGTTTATCGGTGGATTGTACTTTATCACCCACCATAAAAAAGAAGAGTCGGATACGCTGCAGGGACGTCAGGCGACCGGGAATGGACTTCCACCTAAGCCGGAGGAGCGCTGGCGCTATATTAAAGAGCTGGAAAGCCGCCAGCCGGGCGTACGTGCGCCTACCGAACCTTCAGCGGGCGGCGAAGTGAAGAACCCGAATCAGCTGACCGACGAGCAGCGCCAGCTGCTGGCCCAGATGCAGGCGGATATGCGTCAGCAGCCTACGCAGCTGAACGAGGTGCCGTGGAATGAGCAAACGGCCGAGCAGCGTCAGCAGACGGTGGCGCAGCAGCGACAAAAACAGCAGGCCGCTCAGCAACAGCAGATCGTCACGCAGACGCAGCCTGTGCAACAGCCGCCACGCGTGACGGAAGCGCCGCGTACGACCACCACGCCGCCGCGTCAGACACAGCCTGCACAGCCGCCGAAGCAAACGGCCGCTCAGCAGCAGGCGTATCAGGATCTGCTCCAGACGCCAGCGCATACCTCTGCGGCAGCGCCGAAAGCGCAGCAGGCCGCGCCGGTGACCCGTGAACCGGAAGCACCGAAGCCAACGGCGGAGAAGAAAGATGAACGCCGCTGGATGGTTCAGTGCGGCTCGTTCAAAGGCGTCGATCAGGCGGAAACCGTGCGTGCGCAGCTGGCATTTGAAGGTTTCGATTCCCGCATTACCAGCAGCAACAGCTGGAATCGTGTGGTGATGGGACCGATAAAAGGCAAAGAAAATGCCGACAATACGCTTGGCCGCCTGAAACTGGCGGGACACGCAAACTGCATTCGGCTCGCCTCCGGGGGTTGAAACCCCCAAAATCTCCCCCATCTATAATTGCAATCTGCCCCGTACGCGGTACGGGGCCTGTATTCGTTTTATGCAACCAGGGGGTCTGCCCGTGACAACAATTGTAAGTGTTCGCCGTAACGGCCATGTCGTGATCGCCGGTGATGGCCAGGCCACGCTGGGTAACACCGTGATGAAAGGCAACGTGAAGAAGGTCCGTCGCCTGTATAACGACAAAGTGATCGCCGGTTTTGCTGGCGGTACTGCCGATGCCTTTACGCTGTTTGAGCTGTTTGAACGCAAGCTGGAAATGCACCAGGGGCATCTGGTGAAGGCGGCGGTCGAGCTGGCGAAGGACTGGCGCACCGACCGTATGCTGCGCAAGCTGGAAGCGCTGCTGGCGGTGGCGGATGAAAACGCCTCGCTGATTATCACCGGTAATGGCGATGTCATTCAGCCGGAAGAAGATCTGATTGCTATCGGCTCTGGCGGTCCGTACGCCCAGGCCGCTGCCCGTGCCCTGCTGGAAAACACCGAGCTCGGTGCGCGCGATATTGCTGAGAAGGCGTTGGGGATTGCAGGTGATATCTGTATCTACACCAACCACTTCCATACCATCGAAGAATTACCCTCTAAAGCGTAAGGATCGCCCATGTCTGAAATGACCCCACGCGAAATTGTCAGCGAACTGGACAAACATATTATCGGTCAGGACGCCGCCAAGCGTTCTGTTGCTATCGCCCTGCGTAACCGCTGGCGTCGTATGCAGCTTGATGAAGAGCTGCGTCACGAGGTGACACCGAAAAACATTCTGATGATCGGCCCGACCGGCGTCGGTAAAACCGAAATCGCCCGTCGTCTGGCGAAGCTGGCCAACGCGCCTTTTATCAAGGTTGAAGCGACCAAGTTCACCGAAGTGGGCTATGTCGGGAAAGAAGTGGACTCGATTATCCGCGATCTGACCGATGCCGCGGTGAAAATGGTGCGCATGCAGTCGATTGAGAAAAACCGCTACCGCGCAGAAGAGCTGGCGGAAGAGCGCATTCTCGACGTGCTGATCCCACCGGCGAAAAACAACTGGGGCCAGTCGGAAGCGCCTCAGGAGCCATCCGCTGCGCGCCAGTCATTCCGCAAAAAGCTGCGCGAAGGGCAGCTGGATGACAAAGAGATTGAAATCGATCTCGCCGCTGCACCGATGGGCGTGGAGATCATGGCACCTCCGGGCATGGAAGAGATGACCAGCCAGCTGCAGTCCATGTTCCAGAATCTGGGCGGACAGAAGCAGAAGCCGCGCAAGCTGAAAATCAAAGATGCGATGAAGCTGCTGGTGGAAGAAGAAGCCGCGAAGCTGGTGAACCCGGAAGAGCTGAAGCAGGATGCTATCGATGCGGTTGAGCAGCACGGTATCGTGTTTATCGACGAGATCGACAAAATCTGTAAGCGCGGAGGCAATAGCTCCGGCCCGGACGTTTCTCGTGAAGGCGTGCAGCGCGACCTGCTGCCGCTGGTGGAAGGCTGCACCGTCTCAACCAAACACGGGATGGTAAAAACCGACCACATTCTGTTTATCGCCTCCGGGGCGTTCCAGGTTGCCAGTCCGTCGGATCTGATCCCGGAACTGCAGGGTCGTTTACCGATTCGCGTGGAGCTGCAGGCGCTGACCACCGAAGACTTCGAGCGTATCCTGACCGAGCCGAATGCGTCGATCACCGTTCAGTACAAAGCGCTAATGGGCACTGAAGGGGTGAACATTGAGTTTACCCAGGATGGCATCAAGCGTATCGCCCAGGCCGCGTGGCAGGTAAACGAAACCACCGAGAACATCGGTGCCCGTCGTTTGCATACGGTTCTGGAACGTCTGATGGAAGATATCTCCTATGACGCCAGCGATTTGCACGGTGAAAGCATAACAATTGATGCTGATTATGTGAGCAAACATCTGGATGCGCTGGTTGCAGATGAAGATCTGAGCCGTTTTATCTTATAATCGCGTCCAATACGTTTTCATCACTGTTGATGGGGCTAATTAGCCCCATTTTTATTGGCTGGTTACTAATGACTGAACAATCCCTGAGTCCCACTCAAGCCTGGCTCGAAAGCCTGCGACCCAAAACGCTGCCGCTGGCCGTTGCGGCCATTATCGTGGGCTCCGCCCTCGCCTGGTGGCAGGGCCATTTCGATCCGCTGGTGGCGCTGCTGGCCCTGGTCACCGCCGGTCTGCTGCAAATCCTCTCCAATCTGGCAAACGACTATGGCGATGCGGTCAAAGGCAGCGATACGCCGGAACGTATCGGGCCGCTGCGCGGCATGCAGAAAGGCGCGATCACCCAGGCGCAGATGAAAAAGGCGCTGATCATTACCGTTGTGTTGATTTGCCTGAGCGGCCTGGGGCTGCTGGTGGTGTCATACCGGACGTTTGCTGATTTTATTGGTTTCCTGGTGCTGGGTGGGCTGTCGATTATCGCCGCCATTACCTATACGGTCGGCCGTCGCCCGTATGGCTATATCGGGCTGGGGGATATGTCGGTGCTGATTTTCTTCGGCTGGCTGAGCGTGATGGGGACCTGGTATCTGCAGGCGCACACCATTGACCTTATGACCTTCCTGCCGGCCACGGCCTGTGGCCTGCTGTCAACGGCGGTGCTGAATATTAACAACCTGCGCGATATCAATAGCGATCGGGAAAACGGTAAAGACACCCTGGTGGTTCGCCTGGGGCCGAAAAAAGCGCGCGTCTACCACGCCTGCCTGCTGGCGGGCGCGGTGGTCTGTCTGGCGCTGTTTAATCTGATTTCGCTGCGCAGTCCGTGGGGATGGCTGTTCCTGCTGGCGGTGCCGCTGCTGGTTAAACAGGCGCGCTATGTGCTGCGGGAGCAGGATCCGATGGCGATGCGGCCGATGCTCGAACGCACGGTGAAGGCCGCGTTATTGACCCATCTGCTGTTTGTTATCGGCATTGTCGTTAGCCATACCGGGTTTAACTGACAGAAATCAACGAACAACTGATGATTTTGCCAACAGTGCAGTTGCCGCGATATACTGAAACTTCTCGCAGCAACTGAACGTTGAGCCTATGAAATACGATACTTCCGAGCTTTGTGACATCTATCAGGAAGATGTCAACGTCGTGGAACCACTGTTCTCCAACTTTGGCGGACGGTCGTCGTTTGGCGGTCAAATCATCACGGTAAAATGTTTCGAGGACAACGGGTTGCTTTACGATCTGCTCGAAGAGAACGGCCGTGGCAGGATTTTACTGGTCGACGGCGGGGGTTCTGTTCGACGCGCATTAATCGATGCGGATCTGGCCCGTCTTGCGGTACAGAATGAATGGGAAGGCATGGTGGTCTACGGTGCGGTGCGCCAGGTGGATGACCTTGAAGAGCTGGATATCGGCATTCAGGCTATGGCCGCTATTCCGGTTGGTGCCGCCGGTGAAGGCGTTGGCGAAAGCGACGTTCGCGTCAATTTCGGCGGCGTGACCTTCTTCTCCGGTGACCATCTGTATGCCGACAATACCGGGATTATCCTCTCCGAAGATCCGCTCGATATCGAGTAACATAAAAAAAGGCCATCGCATCGCGATGGCCTTTTTGTTTCTCGTCCCGCGCCGCGCTATCAGTACAGCTTTTTCGCGCAGTCCAGCCAGTCACCTTTAAACGGACGCTTCATATTTTCGATGGCGTCGATAATGTCGTGGTGAACCAGCTTCTCGTTCTGAATACCGACGCAGCGGCCGCCGTAGCCCTGCTGCAGCAGTTCAATGGCGTAAGCGCCCATACGGGATGCCAGGATACGGTCGTAAGGAACCGGGGAACCGCCGCGCTGAATATGGCCGAGAACGGTGGAGCGGGTTTCGCGTTTGGTTTCGGTTTCGATAAAGCGTGCCAGTTCATCAACGTCGCAGATGTGCTCGGTAATGGCGACGATAGCGTGTTTCTTACCTTTGGCGATCCCGGCTTTGATTTCTGCCACCAGGTCTTCACGGCTAAATTCCACTTCCGGCACCACCACGAACTCACAGCCGCCGGCGATAGCCGCCGCCAGGGTCAGGTCGCCGCAGTAGCGGCCCATCACTTCAACGATAGAGATACGCTGGTGTGAAGAAGAGGTGTCGCGCAGGCGGTCAATCGCTTCCACGACCGTACCCAGCGCGGTGAAGTAGCCGATGGTGTAGTCGGTGCCTTTGATATCGTTATCGATGGTGCCCGGCAGACCGATGCACGGGAAGCCCATTTCGGTCAGGCGTTTTGCGCCCATATAGGAGCCGTCACCGCCGATAACCACCAGCGCATCAAGGCCGCGTTTCTTCATGTTCTCAATCGCGATCTCACGTACTTTATCATCGCGGAATTCCGGGAAACGGGCCGAACCGAGGAAGGTGCCGCCGCGGTTGATCATGTCGGAAACGCTGTAGCGGTCGAGCTGAACCATACGATCTTCATACAGACCCAGATAGCCATCATAGATACCGAAGACTTCCAGGCCTTCCGCCAGCGCAGAACGGACAACGCCGCGAATGGCTGCGTTCATGCCCGGCGCATCACCGCCACTTGTCAACACACCGATTTTCTTAATCATGACTACCTCTGAGCTTAGAATGCAAAATGAAATCTGTTGCTGAAACGCCTTCGGTTTCTACGGAAGTACGTTCACGAATACTGCAGATAGTATATCAGCCACTCTCTGCTGAATTGATTCAGGTCAGACCAAATGGCGGTAATTTATACAAAAAATGCCGGTCCAGCCCACACTTTTTACAACACATTAAGAAAGTTCGAAATGCCCTTGTTGTTCCGGTGGAACCACCGAGCAGGGATCCTGATGAATAATGACATCCGAATCCGGAAAACGTCGCAGAATTGCCTGTTCAACTTCGTCGGCAATCTGATGTGCCAGCACCAGCGGCAGGTTGTCTTCCATTTCCAGATGCATTTGAATAAAGCGTGTCGGCCCTGACTGCCGCGTGCGAAGGTCGTGTGCCCCGCTAACCCCAGGCCAGGCGTTAACGATAGCAACGATTTCCTGCCGTTCCTCTTCGGGCAGCGCCCGGTCCAGCAATGACTGTACTGCCTCGTAGCCCATGCGCAGCGCGCTATATAAAATATAGACGCCGATGCCCAATGCAAACAGCGCATCCGCGCGATGCCAGCCGTACCACGACAGGCCGAGGGCCACCAGAATGGCACCGTTCATCATAACATCAGACTGATAATGAAGCATATCTGCCCGCACCGCCTGGCTTTTTGTCTTCCGCACCACCCAGCGCTGGTAGGTTACCAACACCAGGGTAGACAGAAGGGCAACGAGCGTAACGGCGACCCCGATGCCGGGCGCGTTCATCGGCTCCGGGCGCGCCAGGTGCTGAATGCCGGTTAAGAACAGGAACAGGGCTGAACCGGAAATAAACATACTTTGCGCCAGCGCGGCCAGCGATTCGGCCTTGCCGTGACCAAAGGTATGCTCTTTATCCGCGGGCTGGAGCGAGTAACGTACCACCAGCAGATTGGTCAGCGACGCGGCGATATCGACCAGTGAATCCACCAGCGCAGCCAGAATGCTGACCGACCCGGTATACCACCAGGCAAAAATTTTAATCACCAGCAATGACGATGCCATCACCGTGGCGGCGATGGCCGCCCGGCTGACCAGGCGCCCGTAAGATTGATCCATAAACACTCCTGCAGTTGCTGGCGCCAGTATAGCGGATTCTCAGGTTGCGCTAAATTTGGCCTTTTCATCCATACTTCCAGAAGTCGCATTCTGGAGCACGACACATGAACAATCCCACTCTGTTGCAAACTTTTCACTGGTATTACCCTGGCGACGGCAAACTCTGGGCTGAACTTCGCGAGCGGGCCGGCGGTTTTAACGATATGGGCATCAATATGGTCTGGCTCCCGCCGGTTTCTAAGGGCGCTTCCGGTGGCTATTCCGTGGGCTACGATACCTATGATTTATTCGATTTAGGTGAATTTGATCAGAAAGGTTCGGTCGCCACGAAGTACGGCGATAAAAACCAGCTGCTTACCGCGATTCAGGCGCTACAGCAGAACGAGATTGCCGTGCTGCTCGACGTGGTGGTGAACCACAAGATGGGGGCGGATGAAAAAGAGGCGATCCGCGTGAATCGGGTGAATGAGCAGGACCGCACGCAAATCGATGAGGAGGTCGTTGAGTGTGAGGCCTGGACGCGCTACACCTTTCCCGCCCGCGCCGGGCAATACTCCCGGTTTATCTGGGATTTCAAATGCTTTAGCGGCATCGACCATATTGAAAATCCCGACGAGGATGGGGTGTTCAAGATCGTCAACGATTACACCGGGGACGGCTGGAACGATCAGGTCGATGATGAACTGGGCAACTTCGATTATCTGATGGGGGCCAACACGGATTTTCGTAACCACGCGGTGACGGAGGAGATCAAATACTGGGCGCGCTGGGTGATGGAGCAAACCCACTGCGACGGTTTTCGCCTCGATGCGGTCAAACATATCCCGGCCTGGTTCTATAAAGAGTGGATTGAGCACGTCCAGGAAGTGGCCCCGAAACCGCTGTTTATCGTGGCAGAGTACTGGTCCCACGAGGTGGACAAGCTCCAGCAGTACATTCACCAGGTCGAAGGCAAAACCATGCTGTTTGACGCTCCGCTGCAAATGAAATTTCACGAAGCGTCGCTGCAGGGCCGTGATTACGACATGACGCAGATTTTCACCGGCACCCTGGTGGAAGCCGACCCTTTCCATGCGGTAACGCTGGTGGCCAACCACGATACCCAGCCGCTGCAGGCCCTGGAAGCACCGGTTGAGGCCTGGTTTAAGCCGCTGGCCTATGCGCTGATCCTGCTGCGGGAAAACGGCGTACCCTCCGTGTTTTATCCGGATCTCTATGGCGCAAGCTATGAAGGAACCGGCGGCGATGGTGAAACGTATCCGATAGAGATGCCGGTTATTGACGATCTGGCGCAGTTAATCCTCGCCCGCCAGCGTTTTGCCCACGGTGTTCAGACCCTGTGGTTCGATCACCCCAACTGTATCGCCTTCAGCCGCAGTGGCACCGACGAGGCACCGGGCTGCGTGGTGGTGCTCTCTAACGGCGACGACGGCGAAAAAACGCTGACGTTGGGTGAGAACTACGGTAACAAAGTTTGGTGTGATTTCCTCGGCAACCGCGAGGGGACGGTCACAACGGATGAGAACGGGGAAGGGGTCTTTACCTGCAACGGCGGTGGTGTGAGCGTGTGGGTGATTGAGGAGACGGTGTAAAAAGGGCAAAAAAAACCCCCACATCATGTGGGGGAAGACAGGGATGGTGTCTATGGCAAGGAAAAACAGGGTTTGTTACTGGGTGCTACTACTGCTACTACTCAAAAGCTTCGATGAGGACTCGCGCTGCATTTGCGCGATGTCGCGCAGCTGCTGCATACGTTGCTCATGTTTCTCATTCAAAATCGCTTGCTGCTCGGGCGTTAAGAGGCGGAACATCTGGTTACGAACCTTCGCCATCTCTACCTGGCGGGTAACCTGTTCCCGCGCCATCTTTTCGGCCTGAACGCGCACGGCGTTTTCGTCAAAATTTTCTGCGGTGACAAGGCTGTGCATTGTCTCCATTTCGCTAACATTAACAGGAGGCCTGTCGTGCCGCGCCTGTTGCATCAGATCCCGCATTTGCTGTCGCTGATGTTCGGTTAAACTAATGCCATCGAACATATTGGTCTGACTACCACGTTGCGTAAGTGCTTCGCTCGGGTGCCAGTTCACGCCGGAAACGACTTCAGCGGCCTGGCTTGTTGCACTTAGCGCTAGCGTTGAGGCCATGACGGCAACGGTCACTCTGCGCATCACTTGCTCCCAAAATCTTTCTCTGTCGCGATTCAACGATAGAGAGTCTACGATTCAGGCTGCAAACATGCGTCAGGGGGTGTAAAACAACGTAAAGTCATGGATTAGCGCGCCTTGATGACGTAATTTCTGCCTCGGAGGTATTTAAACAATGAATAAAATCCTGTTAGTAGATGATGACCGGGAGCTCACCTCCCTGTTAAAGGAGCTGCTCGAGATGGAAGGCTTTAATGTGCAGGTTGCCCATGATGGGGAACAGGCGCTGGCGCTTCTTGACGACAGTATCGACCTGCTTTTGCTCGACGTGATGATGCCGAAGAAAAACGGTATCGACACCCTTAAAGAGCTACGTCAGACACACCAGACCCCCGTGATTATGTTGACCGCTCGTGGCAGCGAGCTGGACCGCGTGCTTGGCCTTGAACTGGGCGCGGATGACTATTTACCTAAACCCTTTAATGACCGCGAACTGGTAGCGCGTATTCGCGCTATTTTGCGCCGTTCACACTGGAGCGAACAGCAGCAAAACAGCGACAGCAGCTCACCGACCGTGGAAGTTGACGGGCTGAGCCTCAATCCGGGCCGCCAGGAAGCCAGTTTCGACGGGCTGACGCTGGAACTGACCGGGACGGAGTTCACTCTGCTATACCTGCTGGCGCAGCATCTTGGCCAGGTGGTGTCCCGTGAGCACCTGAGCCAGGAAGTGCTGGGCAAGCGTTTAACGCCGTTTGACCGTGCTATCGATATGCATATCTCCAACCTGCGCCGCAAGCTGCCGGAGCGTAAGGACGGGCACCCGTGGTTTAAAACCTTGCGTGGGCGCGGCTATCTGATGGTGTCCGCTTCATGATAGGCAGCCTGACCGCCCGCATTTTCGCCATTTTCTGGTTAACGCTGGCGCTGGTGTTGATGCTGGTATTGATGCTGCCGAAGCTGGACTCGCGTCAGATGACCGAGCTGCTGGAAAGCGAGCAGCGCCAGGGGCTGATGATTGAACAGCACGTGGCGGAAGAGCTGGCTAACGATCCCCCTAACGATCTGATGTGGTGGCGGCGACTATTTCGCGCGATTGATAAATGGGCCCCGCCGGGGCAGCGTTTATTATTAGTGACCAGTGAAGGTCGGGTGATCGGCGCGGAGCGCAATGAAATGCAGGTCATCCGTAACTTTATCGGGCAGTCGGATAACGCCGATCATCCGCAGAAAAAGAAATACGGCCGGGTGGAGATGGTCGGGCCATTTTCTATCCGGGACGGGGAAGATAATTACCAGCTCTACCTGATCCGTCCGGCAAGTAACTCTCAGTCTGACTTTATTAACCTGCTGTTTGACCGTCCGCTGCTGCTGCTGATTGTCACTATGCTGGTGAGCTCGCCGCTGCTGTTATGGCTGGCGTGGAGCCTGGCGAAACCGGCGCGTAAGCTGAAAAACGCGGCGGACGAAGTGGCGCAGGGCAACCTGCGACAGCATCCGGAACTGGAAGCCGGGCCGCAGGAGTTTCTGGCAGCGGGGGCCAGCTTTAACCAGATGGTGACGGCGCTGGAGCGTATGATGACCACCCAGCAGCGCCTGCTCTCCGATATCTCCCATGAACTGCGTACGCCGCTGACGCGTCTGCAGCTGGGTACGGCATTGCTGCGTCGCCGCAGCGGTGAGAGCAAAGAGCTGGAGCGTATTGAAACCGAAGCGCAGCGTCTCGACAGTATGATCAACGATCTGCTGGTGATGTCGCGCAATCAGCAGAAAAACGCGCTGGTCAGCGAAACGGTGAAGGCGAATCAGCTGTGGAATGAGGTGCTGGACAACGCCGCGTTTGAAGCAGAGCAGGTCGGCAAATCGTTCACCGTGGAATATCCGCCCGGGCCCTGGCCGCTTTACGGTAACCCGAATGCACTGGAAAGCGCGCTGGAGAACATTGTGCGTAATGCTCTGCGTTACTCGCACACCAAAATCTCAGTCAGCTTTGCGGTGGATAAAGACGGTATCACCATCAACGTCGACGATGATGGTCCAGGCGTCAGTCAGGAGGATCGCGAGCAGATTTTCCGACCGTTCTACCGAACCGATGAAGCCCGCGATCGTGAATCCGGCGGAACCGGGCTGGGGCTGGCGATTGTCGAAACCGCCATTCAGCAGCACCGTGGTTGGGTTAAAGCCGATGACAGCCCGCTGGGTGGTCTGCGGCTGACTCTCTGGCTTCCGCTGTACAGACGTTCCTGACGGGCGTATCCCGCTGACGACAGGCTCTCGCGATGAGGGCCTGTCGCCCTCCTGAATTTTTTTCACCTTCCCTGAGTATTCCTCACCGTTAATCAGTATATTTCAGTTGACGACGGGGTGCTTTTCCGTCATTTTGGCATCTGGACGTCTAAACGTATAGAAGTTCACAAAGCCGAATAATGACAAGCGATTGATGAGGTAAGGTATGAGCTTTTTTCACGCCAACCAGCGGGAAGCCCTGAATCAGAATCTGGCCGATCTTCACGGTCAGATTAACGTTTCTTTTGAGTTTTTCCCGCCGCGCACCAGTGAAATGGAGCAAACCCTGTGGCACTCCATCGATCGTCTTAGCATCCTGAAGCCGAAATTTGTCTCGGTGACCTACGGTGCCAACTCGGGCGAGCGTGACCGCACCCACAGCATCATTAAAGGAATTAAGGATCGCACCGGCCTTGAGGCCGTACCGCATCTGACCTGTATTGATGCGACCCGTGATGAGCTGCGCGCTATCGCTCAGGATTACTGGAACAACGGCATCCGCCATATCGTCGCCCTGCGCGGTGACCTGCCCCCGGGCAGCGGCAAGCCGGATATGTACGCGACCGATCTGGTTTGTCTTCTGAAAGAGGTGGCGGATTTTGACATCTCCGTTGCCGCCTACCCGGAAGTGCATCCGGAAGCAAAAAGCGCCCAGGCTGACCTGCTTAACCTGAAGCGTAAAGTCGACGCTGGTGCCAACCGGGCGATTACCCAGTTCTTTTTCGATGTCGAAAGCTATCTGCGCTTCCGTGACCGCTGCGTCACCGCCGGTATCGATGTCGAAATCATTCCCGGGATCCTGCCGGTTTCCAACTTTAAGCAGGCGAAGAAGTTCGCCGATATGACCAACGTGCGTATCCCGTCCTGGATGTCCCAGATGTTTAATGGCCTGGATGACGATGCAGAAACCCGTAAGCTGGTCGGGGCCAGTATCGCCATGGATATGGTGAAGATTCTTAGCCGTGAAGGGGTGAAGGATTTCCACTTCTACACGCTGAACCGCGCCGAAATGAGCTATGCCATCTGCCATACGCTAGGCGTGCGTCCGGCGATATAAAGGATAAACCCTTCAAAAAGTACGTTTTTTGTGAGCGTTCGTAAATAAAAGGAATTGGCTATCGAATCTGTGGATTTTTTCGACTATATCTGATCTCTGAAGGTGTATATCGTAACGGTATACACGATAAAGGGAGCAGAGCGATGAGCACGTCAGACGATACCCATAACAAGACATCAGCGGGCAAATGTCCTTTCCACCATGGCGCTTCAGATCAGAGTGCGGGGGCAGGGACAGGCAGCCGCGACTGGTGGCCGAAACAACTCCGCACAGACCTTCTTAACCAACACTCCAGCCGCTCAAATCCGTTGGGCGACGATTTCGACTACCGCAAAGAATTCAGCAAATTAGATTATTCAGCGCTTAAAGGCGATCTGAAAGCGCTGCTTACCGATTCCCAGCCCTGGTGGCCTGCGGACTGGGGCAGCTATGCCGGTCTTTTTATCCGTATGGCGTGGCACGGCGCAGGCACCTACCGATCCGTTGACGGTCGTGGCGGCGCAGGGCGCGGCCAGCAGCGCTTTGCCCCCTTAAACTCCTGGCCCGATAACGTCAGTCTGGATAAGGCGCGTCGTCTGCTGTGGCCTATCAAACAGAAATACGGCCAGAAAATCTCCTGGGCCGACCTGTATGTTCTCGCCGGTAACGTTGCGCTGGAGAATTCCGGCTTCCGCACTTTCGGGTTTGGTGCCGGACGCGAGGATGTCTGGGAGCCGGATCTCGATGTGAACTGGGGCGATGAGAAAGCCTGGCTTACCCATCGTCATCCCGAATCGCTGGCGAAAGCGCCGCTGGGCGCGACAGAGATGGGTCTGATCTACGTTAACCCTGAAGGGCCGGAGCACAGCGGTGAGCCGCTTTCCGCCGCCTCGGCGATCCGCGCCACCTTTGGCAATATGGGGATGAATGACGAAGAGACCGTGGCGCTGATTGCCGGTGGTCATACGCTGGGCAAAACGCACGGTGCTGCGGCCTCGACGCACGTGAGTGACGATCCTGAAACCGCGCCGATTGAAGCGCAGGGCTTTGGCTGGAACAGCAGCTACGGTTCGGGTTCAGGTGCTGATGCGATTACCTCGGGTCTGGAAGTGGTCTGGACACAGACGCCCACCCAGTGGAGCAATTACTTCTTCGAGAACCTGTTCAAATATGAGTGGGTGCAGACCCGCAGCCCGGCAGGTGCGATTCAGTTTGAAGCGGTCGATGCGCCGGAAATTATTCCCGATCCGTTCGATCCGTCGAAAAAGCGTAAGCCGACGATGCTGGTAACGGATCTGACGCTGCGTTTCGATCCTGAGTTTGAGAAAATTTCACGTCGTTTCCTGAACGATCCGCAGGCCTTTAACGAAGCCTTTGCCCGCGCCTGGTTCAAACTGACACACCGTGATATGGGGCCGATCGCACGCTATATTGGCCCGGAAGTGCCGAAAGAAGAGCTGATTTGGCAGGATCCGCTGCCGCGGCCGACGCTGCATCCGATGGCGCAGGACATCCAGAGCATCAAAGCCGATATTGTTGCGTCCGGGCTTTCCGTCAGCGAACTGGTTTCCGTGGCATGGGCTTCTGCATCGACCTACCGCGGTGGCGACAAGCGCGGCGGCGCAAACGGTGCGCGCCTGGCGCTGGCACCGCAGAGAGGATGGGAGGTCAACGCCGTTGCCGCCCGTGTCCTGCCTAAGCTGGAAGCCATTCAGGCGGCGTCAGGCAAAGTCTCTCTTGCCGACGTTATTGTGCTGGCAGGTGTTGTCGGTGTCGAACAGGCTGCGAAAGCCGCAGGCACGGATATCAGCGTACCCTTTACGCCAGGCCGCGTAGATGCGCGTCAGGATCAGACCGATATCGAGATGTTTGACCTGCTCGAGCCGATTGCCGATGGCTTCCGCAACTACCGTACGGCACCTGGCGTATCGACCACCGAGTCACTGCTGATTGATAAAGCCCAGCAGCTGACGCTGACCGCACCGGAAGTGACGGTGCTGTTGGGCGGGTTACGCGTGCTGGGGGCGAATGCGGATGAGAGTCAGCATGGCATCTTCACCGATCGTCCGGGCGTGCTGAGCAATGATTTCTTCGTCAACCTGCTGGATATGCGCACCGAGTGGAAAGCCACGGACAGCGCTTCCGAGTTCTTTGCAGGCCGGGACCGTCTGAGCGGCGAGGTGAAATACACCGCGACGCGTGCCGATCTGGTCTTCGGGTCAAACTCGGTACTGCGTGCACTGGCGGAGGTGTATGCCAGCAGCGATGCTCAGCAAAAATTCGTGAAGGATTTTGTGGCGGCATGGGTGAAAGTGATGAATCTCGACCGCTTTGACCTGCTGTAAGTCTTTACCTGACGTATAAAATAACAATCCCCGCAGCGATGCGGGGATTTTTTTATCGGGATTATTCCCACTCTTGCAGGAAACGCTGGCCGTACTGATCGGCCACCAGCAGCGCGGCATAGACCTGGTCCGGCGTGGCTCCGCCCGGCATATTGTGGATGGTTTCCCCTTCGACGCAGGCAGCTTCCGCCACGGTACGCATTTTGGCCGGAATATCCGTTTTGATATCCAGCTGCGCCAGGGTGATGGGCAGACCTACGCTGTAACAGAGCGCGGCAACGGTTTCGATCTCTTCTACCGACGCGTTCTCCAGCACCAGCTGAGTCAGGGTGCCGAACGCCACTTTTTCACCGTGATAGAAGTGGTGGGCGTCCGGGATGGCCGTTAACCCGTTGTGGATAGCATGGGCTGCGGCAAGGCCGCCGCTTTCAAAGCCAACGCCGCTCAGATAGGTATTGGCTTCCACCACCCGCTCGAGCGCCGCCGTAACCACATGCTGCTCAGCGGCCAGCATCGCCTTTTCGCCTTCTTCCACCAGCGTGTTGTAGCACAGCTCGGCCAGCGCCAGTGCGGCCTGGGTGCTCTGACCGCCCGCCATCGTTTTACCGCCGCTGCGGGAGCAGGCGCGGGCTTCAAACCAGGTCGCCAGCGCGTCGCCAATCCCGGCGGCCAGCAGCCGTGCCGGTGCGCCAGCCACAATACGGGTATCGACGATCACCATTTCGGGATTTTTGGGGAGCATCAGGTAACGTTCAAACTCGCCGTCGTCGGTGTAAATCACCGACAAGGCGCTGCAGGGCGCATCCGTCGAAGCAATGGTGGGGGCAATCGCCACCGGGAGATGCATAAAGTGCGCCAGCGCCTTGGCGGTATCCAGCGTCTTGCCGCCGCCAATCCCCAGTACCGCACCGCAACGGGATTTTTCCGCTACCGTTCGCAGGCGATCGATTTCATTTTGCGAACATTCGCCGCCAAAAGGGGCAATTTCCACCGCCAGCCCGGCATCGGTCAGGCTTTTGCGTAGCGCCTCTTCGGCAAAACCGAGAACAAACTTGTCGCCGACGATCAGCCAGCGCTCTGACAGGGGTTTGAGGTAGTCGCCGAGGCGGGTAAGCACGTCCGCACCCTGGATGTATTTTCCTGGCGATTGAATGATTCTGTCCATTATCACTCCTTAAAGGTTGAGGTTGCCAAATACGTTTTTCCAGTCCTGCTCAAACTTCTCAATAGCCGACTCTACCGCAGGCGTGCCGAGCATTTGTTGCGCTACGTCTAATGGAAGGGTAATGGCTTCACATCCAGCGAGCAGACAATCGACCGCCTGGCGGGGCGTTTTAAAGCTGGCGGCCAGGATTTTGCTCTGCGGAGCGTGAAGTTTTAATAGCGTTTGCAGCTCCTGCACAGTACGAATGCCATCCCCGCCCTGGGCATCGATACGGTTAACATAGGGCGCCACGTATTCCGCTCCGGCCATCGCGGCCAGCAATCCCTGGGCGGCGCTGTAAACGGCCGTTCCCAGCGTGGAAATACCCGCCTGTTTTAGCTGTTTGATAGCGGTCAGCCCCTCCGCCGTCACCGGTATTTTCACCACCAGATCGGGAAACGCATTGGTCAGACGTTTCGCTTCAGCGACCATGCCTGCGGCGTCACGGGCCATTGTCTGGGCAAACAGCCTGCCCTGTGGCCCGATGGCTTGTCTGAGCCGGGGCAGGACATCCCAGAGGGGTTCTTTTCCTGCTGCCACAATGCTCGGGTTGGTGGTGACGCCTGCCAGGGGCCAGATGCGTGCCAGGCGCTCGACTTCTTTGACGTTCGCCGTATCCAGATAGAGTTCCATGATGCTTCCTCGTTAAGTTACAGTTCCAGTTCACGTTGCAGCAGGCCGGCAATGGCCCGGGCGGATTCGGCGCTGACCAGAGCCTGACGAAATTCTTCATGCATAATGCGGCGTGCCAGTCGGGAGAAAATACGCATGTGCTGGTCGCCGGCGGCATGTTTGTTAAGGGTCAGCATAATGATGGACCGTGCGTCTTCATCACCCCAGCGCACCGGCGTTTGCAGGCGGGCGACGCTGATGGTCGATTGTTCAATATGCTCTGATTTACTGTGTGGAATGGCGAAGCTAAAGCCGAGGCCGGTAGAGAACACGGCTTCGCGCGCCCAGAGATCGGCCTCCAGCCTGCGCGGGTAGCGGCAGCGTCCGGCGAGCAGCAGGTTGTCCGTCATCCCCTTCATCACCTCTTCTTTGCTCTGCCAGTCGTTATCCAGCGAGATACAGGATTCGGCGATAAGCGGAGCGTCCTGCTGGTGCATCCGGAACTGGGCCAGCAGATGTTCAACCTCCAGCGACGTCCGGCAGGCCATCGCCTGATTGAGTAGCTGGCGGCAGGCCCGGCTGTCGAGCTTAGCAAGGCGCGCTTTTGTCGCCGCAATGGCCGGTGCGCTCATGCTGATTTCGTCCAGGCCAAGCCCGACCAGCAGCGGCAGGACCGAACCTTTCGCACCCAGCTCGCCGCACAGGCCAACCCATTTTCCCTGACGATGTACCGCCTGCACGGCATAATCCAGCGCCCGCAGAAAGGCCGGGTTCAGACTGTTGTAGTGGCGGGTCACTTTGGCGTTATCGCGATCGACCGCCAGCAGATACTGCGTCAGGTCATTGCTGCCGACACTGAAGAAGTCGATCTCTTCACAGCACTGATCGATGATAAACATCACCGAGGGCACTTCCAGCATGATGCCGAGCGGGATTTTTTCATCAAAGGGAACCTGCTCATGCCGCAGCTGCTGCTTTGCGTCGGCGAGCTTCTCTTTAACCCACAGAATTTCCTCCATAGAGGAGATCATCGGGATCATGATCTTCAGGCTACCGTGCGCAGAGGCGCGGAGGATCGCCCGCAGCTGCGTGGTAAACAGGCTGGCGTACTCTTCATAAATTCGCACGGCGCGATAGCCAAGAAACGGATTGTTCTCTGCAGGAATATTCAGGTAATCCACCGGTTTATCACCGCCAATATCCATGGTGCGCACAATAATGCTACGCCCGTCCGATGCGTCGAGCGCCTGGCAAAAGAGGTTGTACAGCTCGTTTTCCGAGGGTTCGCAGGCGCGGTCCATATAAAGCATTTCGGTGCGAAACAGGCCAACGGCCTCTGCACCGTTGTTAAAGGCCGCCTGCGCTTCGACGGCGTGGGCAATATTGGCCGCGACCTCCAGGCGAACGCCGTCGGCGGTTCGGGCTTCGCGGTGAAGCCAGAGGCTTTCCTGCTGGCGCAGCGCGGCCTGAACGCGTGCTTCCTGCTGATAATAGCGATCTATCGCGTTATCAGGTTCCACCGCAATCACCCCGGCGTTGCCGTCCAGCCAGATGCGCTGCTGCTTCCAGCGGGCAAGGGGATCGATATCCACGCCAGCCAGCGTCGGAATATTAAAGGAACGGGCGAGGATCACCGTATGGGATGTGGTGCCGCCGTTCCTCAGCAGCAGACCTTTCAGCAGCGTTTTATCCAGCTCCAGAAACTGGCTGGGGGTTAGCTCTTCCGCCATGCAAATCGCAGGCTGCGTCAGCTTGCCCGGTGCCGGGAATCGCGCTTCGCCATAGATCTGCTGCAGCAGTTGAAAACAGACATCGCGGACGTCGAGGGCGCGTTCCTGCAGATAGCGGCTGCCGGAGCGGCTGAACTCGTCACAAAAATGACCCGCGCTACGGACGATAGCTCCGGCGCAGCTCAGCCCCTCGCTGACGCCGGTTTGCAGGTGCTGGCGTAACGTCGCATCCGTCGCCAGAGAGCGATGGGCTTCAAGAATTGCGTGCGTGGTGCCGTCGCTGTCAAGCAGGCGCAGAGCCAGCGTTTTTACCAGCGTTGTCAGCCCCTTCTCCAGCAGCGCCTGTTCCTCCGGCAGCGCCTGAGCGGCCGGAAGCGGTCCGGGGTCGCTGAAATCCAGAGAGACGAGCGGGGTTAACACGCCTCCGGCGGTTCCGCCGCACACCGGGCTGGCGCGAAATAGCGTTGCGTTCAGGCGCGACAGCGACTCTGGCAGGGACGCCACCGGCTGTCTGTCAGGCGCTGCCAGGGGGGCGTCACAGCGGGGAAATTCACTGCGTATCCAGGCGCTTAGCTTCTGTTCGGCCGCCCCTTCATCCTGGCCGGTTATCAACAGTCGACAGGCGTCTCCTGCCAGCGTATCGGTACCAATCAGCGACAGCGCACTTTTAGCATTGCCCGTCCTGCCGGTTCGCAAATTATGCCACTCAATCGTCGATATGAAGGTATTACACAGCGTTTCGACGTGGCTGGCGGGACGCGCATGGACGCCATTGGGCAGATCGCAGACGAACTCCACTACCTGGGCCATAACCTTTCTCCTTATTTCAAAAAGCATGGTCGACAGCATAGAGGGGATAAAAGGCGGCGGACTATCTGACATTTCTGCCAAAAACTGGATAAATGTAATGTCGGTATAAAAGTGAGATCTTCCTCACAGGCGCCTTCCCGTTCTGTTTTTCACCGCTAAAGCCGACTCTTTGAGAGCGATCGCATTTTTCTTCGAATGTTACAAAAATCCAGTAAATGGTCGGTTTGTCCACTGTCTGTCCCGCCGCTGATTGCCTATTGTCTTCCACATCAAGGTTTAGGAGATGGGCCGACCGGCCCGGGAGCGACAAATGAAAGAGTTGGTGCAGATCCTGAAAAACACCCGTCAGCATTTGATGACCGGCGTGTCGCATATGATTCCGTTTGTGGTGGCAGGCGGCATCCTGCTGGCCGTTTCCGTGATGCTCTACGGTAAGGGTGCCGTACCCGATGCGGCGACAGACCCGAATCTGAAGAAGCTTTTTGATATCGGCGTCGCGGGCTTAACGTTGATGGTGCCTTTTCTGGCGGCCTATATCGGCTACTCCATTGCTGAACGTTCCGCGCTGGCGCCCTGCGCGATCGGTGCCTGGGTCGGCAACAGCTTTGGCGCGGGATTCTTTGGCGCCATCATCGCCGGGATCCTCGGCGGCATTATTGTCTTTTATCTCAAGCGCATACCTGTTCCGAAAGTGCTGCGCTCGGTGATGCCTATTTTTGTTATCCCGATTATCGGCACCGTGACGACTGCCGGGATCATGATGTGGGGCCTCGGTGAACCGGTTGGTGCGTTAACGCAGGGCCTGACGCAGTGGCTACAGGGGATGCAGCAGGGCAGCATTATTGTACTGGCTGTCGTGATGGGGCTGATGCTGGCTTTTGATATGGGCGGTCCGGTTAACAAAGTGGCCTACGCCTTTATGCTGATTTGCGTGGCCCAGGGTGTCTATGCGGTCGTGGCCATTGCCGCCGTCGCGATCTGCGTTCCGCCGCTCGGGTTAGGGCTGGCAACGCTGATGCGTCGCAGCAACTTTACCGACGAAGAGCGCGAGGCGGGCAAGGCCGCGCTGGTGATGGGCTGCGTGGGGGTGACGGAAGGCGCTATCCCGTTTGCCGCCGCCGATCCGCTGCGGGTGATCCCTTCGATTATGCTTGGCTCGGCCTGCGGTGCGGTGGTGGCAGCGCTGACCGGCGCACAGTGTTATGCCGGGTGGGGCGGGCTGATTGTGCTGCCGGTGGTTGAGGGCAAGCTCGGCTATATGGCCGCGGTTGCGGTGGGTGCCGTGGTGACGGCGGTCAGCGTCAACGTTCTGAAAAGCGTGGCGCGCAGGCAGCAGAAACCGGTCGATGATAAGCAGGATGACCTGGAGCTGGATTTTGAAATTCATTAAGCGAGGTGAAGGATGACGACCATAGTTGCAGTAACAGCGTGCCCGTCAGGCGTGGCACACACCTATATGGCGGCTGAAGCGCTGGAAAGCGCGGCAAAGGCCAAAGGCTGGCAGATAAAAGTGGAGACCCAGGGCTCTATTGGGCAGGAGAACGCGCTGAGTGCAGAGGACGTGGCCGCGGCGGACCTGGTGATCCTGACCAAAGATATTGGCATCAAGTTTGAAGAGCGCTTCCAGGGTAAGACGATCGTTCGCGTGAACATCAGCGATGCCGTTAAGCGCGCTGACGGCATTATGAACAAGATCGAAGCGCATCTGGCGCAAATGGCCTGACTGGTTTCCCGCCCGCCAGGGCGGGCTTTTCTTGTAAAGGAGTGCCCCATGACGAATCGAATTCAGCGCCTGAAGGCTGCACTTTTTGCACAGCCCCGTGAAATCTCCCTTGAGCGTGCGCTTCTCTACACACAGAGCCACCGGCAGACGGAAGGCGAGTCGGTGATCCTGCGCCGGGCGAAAGCCACGGTGCATATTCTGGACGGCGTCAAGATTGCGATTCGTGATGATGAACTGATCGTCGGCAACCGGACAGTCAAACCGCGAGCGGGCATTATGTCGCCGGAAATGGATCCTTACTGGCTGCTGAAAGAGCTGGATGCGTTCCCGACGCGGCCGCAGGACCGTTTTGCGATAAGCGACGACGATAAGCGGATCTATCGTGAGACGCTGTATCCTTACTGGGCGACGCGTTCAATGAAGGATTTCATTAATGCGCAAATGCCGGACGAGGTCACGGCCGCGACAGGGACGCACATTTTCAGCGTCAACCAGACCGACAAAGGGCAGGGGCATATCATTATCGACTATCCGCGCCTGCTGGATAACGGTCTCGACGCGCTGGTGGCGCAGATGCGGGCGCACTGCCAGCGTGCGCCGGAAAATGACTTTTATCAGGCGGCGCTACTGCTGCTTGAAGCCTCGCAGCGCCATATCCTGCGCTATGCCACACTGGCGGACGAGATGGCGATGCAGTGCCAGCAGCCACAGCGGCGTGAAGAGCTGCTGGCCATTGCCGAACTTTCGCGACATAACGCCCGGCACAGGCCGCAGACTTTCTGGCAGGCCTGTCAGCTGTTCTGGTATATGAACGTGATTTTGCAGTATGAGTCCAATGCCAGTTCGTTGTCTCTCGGGCGCTTCGACCAGTATATGCTGCCTTACTATCAGGCTTCGCTGACTCAGGGAGAATCGCCCGCATTCCTTCAGGAAATCCTCGAATCGCTGTGGGTGAAATGTAACGACGTGGTCTTACTGCGTTCGACCGGGAGTGCGCGCTACTTCGCCGGTTTTCCGACCGGCTACACGGCGCTGCTGGGCGGGCTGACGGAGAGCGGCCGCAGCGCGGTGAACGTGCTCTCTTTCCTCTGCCTGGACGCCTACCAGAGCGTGCAGCTGCCCCAGCCGAATCTGGGCGTGCGGGTTAATGCGCTTATTGATACGCCATTCCTGCGAAAAACCGCCGAAACCATCCGCCTCGGCACCGGCATTCCGCAAATCTTTAATGATGAAGTGGTGGTTCCCGCCTTTTTAAATCGCGGGGTGTCGCTGGAGGACGCGCGCGACTACGCGGTGGTGGGCTGCGTGGAGCTCTCTATTCCGGGTAAAACCTATGGCCTGCACGATATTGCCATGTTCAACCTGCTGAAAGTCATGGAGATTGCGCTGCAGGAACAGGAAGGCAATGCGGCGCTGACCTGGGAGAGCCTGCTGGAACATATCCGCACGAAAATAGACCATTACATCCGGCTGATGGTTGAAGGCAGCAATATCTGCGACATCGGCCACCGGGACAGGGCACCAGTGCCGCTGCTCTCTTCGTTTATCAGTGACTGCCTGCATAACGGCAGGGATATTACCGATGGCGGAGCGCGGTACAACTTCTCCGGCGTGCAGGGGATCGGGATCGCCAACCTCAGCGATTCACTGCATGCGCTGAAAGGTATGGTGTTCGATCAGCAGCGTCTCAGCTTTGATGAGCTACTGGCGGTGCTGAAAGCCAATTTTGCCACCCCGGAGGGTGAAAAAGTCCGCGCCCGGCTGATTAACCGCTTTGAGAAGTACGGCAACGATATTGACGAGGTCGATAATATTAGCGCCGAACTGCTGCGATATTACTGTAAAGAGGTAGAAAAATACCGTAACCCCCGCGGCGGGCTGTTTACGCCGGGCTCTTATACGGTATCGGCGCACGTGCCGCTGGGGGCCGTGGTCGGGGCAACGCCTGACGGGCGTCTGGCCGGAGAGCAGCTGGCGGATGGCGGGCTTTCGCCGATGGTGGGCCAGGATACGCAGGGGCCGACGGCGGTACTGAAATCGGTCAGCAAGCTGGATAACTACCTTCTCTCCAACGGAACGCTGCTGAACGTGAAGTTTATGCCTGCCACGCTGGAGGGTGACGCCGGGCTGCAGAAACTGTCCGACTTTTTGCGCGCCTTTACCCAGCTAAAGCTGCAGCATATTCAGTTCAACGTGGTGAATGCCGATACCCTGCGAGACGCGCAGAAACAGCCACAAAATTTCGCCGGGCTGGTGGTGCGGGTCGCGGGGTATAGCGCCTTCTTTGTGGAGCTGTCAAAGGAGATTCAGGATGACATTATCCGCCGCACCGCGCATCAGCTGTGAGGAGCCGGAGAGACGCGCAGAGACTGCGCGCGTTTTTAATCTCCAGCGCTACTCCCTGAATGATGGGGGCGGTATCCGTACGGTGGTGTTTTTTAAGGGCTGCCCGCACCGCTGTCCGTGGTGTGCGAACCCGGAATCTATCTCGCCCAAAATTGAAACGGTGCGGCGAGAAAGCAAGTGCCTGCACTGCGCCATCTGCCCGCAGGATGCCGACGAGTGCCCTTCAGGCGCGTTTGAGCGTATCGGGCGCGACGTCACGATCGAGACGCTTGAACGAGAGGTGATGAAGGATGAGGTCTTTTTCCGGACCTCCGGCGGAGGCGTAACCCTTTCCGGCGGCGAGGTGCTGATGCAGGCGGCTTTTGCCACGCGTTTTCTTACCCGCCTGCGCAGGCTGGGCGTGCATACGGCGATTGAAACGGCGGGAGATGCGCCGTTCAGCCGCCTGCTGCCGCTGGCCCGGCAATGTGACGAAGTCCTGTTCGATCTGAAAATTATGCAGGCCCGGCGTGCCCAGCAGCACGTCAAAATGAATATGCCGCGGGTGCGGGATAATTTTCGACGGCTGGTGGCGGAAGGTATCCGGGTGATCCCACGGCTGCCGCTGATCCCGGGGTATACGCTTGGCAACGATAATTTTCAGCGGGCTTTGCGGTTTTTACAGCCTCTGGGTATAACGGACCTGCACCTGCTGCCGTTTCACGCGTATGGCGAGCCTAAGTACCGGCTGCTGGGTGAAATCTGGGAGATGAAAGATGTGCCGCCCCCGACGCGGGAGGAGGTGAGCGTCTTGCGATTGATGGCCGAACGGGCCGGTTTTCGGGTGAGAGTCGGAGGCTGAAATGACGACAGCACACGGGCGATTTATGGTGGCGGTCACGGCATGCGTCAGCGGCGTTGCGCATACCTATATGGCGGCCGAGCGGCTGGAAAAACTGTGCCAGCAGGAAAAATGGCACATTAAAATCGAGACGCAGGGAGCGCTGGGTATAGAAAACAGCCTGAGCGCGGAAGAGATCAGCCGGGCCGATGTCGTCCTGCTGATCACCGATATTGAACTGGCGGGGGCCGGGCGGTTTACGCAGGCCCGCTATGTTCAGTCGGGCATTAATGCTTTTTTATGCGATCCGCAAAAAGTCATCAGTGCGGTACGCAAGCTGCTGTCCGCGCCACAGCACACGCACCTTATTTTGTCATAAGCAGCTGGCTGTGATACTGCCGGCGGTATTCTGACGGCGAGCGATCGGTGTTTTTACGGAACAGGCGGCAGAAGTAGTTGCTGTCGGTGAAGCCGCAGGTGCGTGCCACTTCCTTGACCTTCATATCATAGCCTTTCAGCAGCGCCTTCGCTTTCTCCAGTCGGATGTGGTTCAGATATTCGTTAAAGCCCAGGGCGCTACTTTTATTAAACAGGTGAGAGAGATAATTCGGCGAAATATAAAACGCCTTCGCCACCGATTCGCGGTTTAGGGCTTCGGCGGAATGGCTGTCGATATGGTCGCGAATCGCCTCGAACAGCGCCTGACTACGGGATGCCGTCTGGATCTGGCTGCCAAGGAGATCGGCACAGTGGCCTAACAGACTGGTCACGATCAGCCGGGGCGTGTGGTTGTCCTGCGGCTGCATCAGCGTTTCATTCAGCGCCTGGAGTAAAAACGATCCCACGCGAGGGCCACGGCGGGCAACGTGCTGTTTGGCCAGGTTTTGCAATTGAGTACCATCCCAGTGCTGAATACTGAACCCCAGCTGCTGTTTGCCGAACAGAATGCTTAACGTGGTCACGGGCGTAAGCCACTGCGGACAGTTCCAGCCTCCGGCGGGAATAAAAAGCACGTCATTTTCCGTCAGCGTAAAAGAGAGGTCGGTTATTTCTCCGTTGAGCACAATCTCCAGCCGTGGAAAACCGACCTGCCAGGCGATATCGGGAGGCGGGCTGGCAGCGCTGGCAAAGTAGACATGCCGAAGCGGTGTGGTGCCGCGGGTGAACTGCAGAAGTAACGTGCTGACGTCGTGGTTCATAATCCCTGAACGATTGCGAAAGTGACGGATCCACATTAACCGGGGCGCAAAAAAAAGGCCACACGAGGTGTGGCCATTTGTGAGACAGGGAGAGGATCAGCCCGTATTACGCATCCCGGCGGCAACGCCTGCGATGGTCACCATCAGCGCCTGCTCGACGCGTGGATCCGGCGCAAGGCCATCTTCTTCCGCTTTACGCGAACGGTGCAGCAGTTCGGCCTGCAGCACGTTCAGCGGGTCGGTGTAGATATTACGCAGCTGAATGGACTCGGCAATCCACGGCAGGTCGGCCATCAGATGTGAATCGTTGGCGATATCCAGCACCACTTTGATATCCGCTTCCAGCAGCGTGCGCAGTTCGTTACCGAGCTTCCACAGCTCAGGTTTTACCAGGCGCTGATCGTAATACTCCGCCAGCCACAGGTCGGCTTTGGAGAACACCATCTCCAGCATACCCAGGCGGGTGGAGAAGAACGGCCAGTCACGACACATGGCTTCCAGCTCGCTCTGCTTGCCGTCTTCCATCACTTTTTGCAGCGCCGCACCCGCGCCCAGCCAGGCCGGAAGCATCAGGCGGTTCTGGGTCCACGCGAAGATCCACGGGATCGCACGCAGCGACTCCACGCCGCCGGTTGGGCGACGTTTGGCCGGGCGCGAACCCAACGGCAGTTTACCCAGCTCCTGCTCAGGCGTTGCAGAGCGGAAGTAAGGTACGAAGTCTTTGTTTTCACGCACGTAGCCGCGGTACAGGTCGCAGGAGATGTCTGACAGCTCGTCCATAATATGACGCCAGTCGTCTTTCGGCTCCGGCGGCGGCAGCAGGTTGGCTTCCAGAATGGCGCTGGTGTAGAGCGACAGGCTGCTGATGGTGACTTCCGGCAGGCCGTACTTGAAGCGGATCATCTCGCCCTGCTCGGTCACACGCAGGCCACCTTTCAGGCTGCCCGGCGGCTGCGAGAGCAGTGCCGCATGTGCCGGTGCGCCGCCGCGACCGATGGAGCCGCCGCGTCCGTGGAACAGGGTCAGCTCAATACCGGCTTTCTCGCAGGTTTTGATCAGCGCATCCTGAGCCTGATACTGCGCCCAGGAAGCAGCCATCACGCCCGCGTCTTTAGCGGAGTCAGAGTAGCCAATCATGACCATCTGTTTGCCCTGAATAAAGCCGCGATACCAGTCGATATTCAGTAGCTGGGTCATCACGTCGTTGGCATTATTCAGGTCGTCGAGGGTTTCAAATAGCGGGGCGACCGGCAGGGCAAAGCTAATCCCCGCTTCTTTGAGCAGCAGGTGAACCGCCAGCACGTCGGAGGGCGTTTTCGCCATGGAGATGACATAGGCTGCAACGGAGCCTTTCGGCGCATCGACGATGGCCTTGCAGGTTTTGAACACTTCCTGCGTCTCTTCGCTCGGCTCCCAGCTGCGCGGCACCAGAGGTCGTTTGGAGTTCAGTTCGCGGATCAGGAACGCCTGTTTATCGGCTTCTGACCAGCTTTCATAGTCGCCAATGCCCAGATAGCGAGTCAGTTCGCCCAGCGCTTCGGTGTGGCGGGTGCTTTCCTGACGCACGTCGATACGCACCAGCGGCACGCCAAAACACTTCACGCGGCGCAGGGTATCGAGCAGTTCACCGTTAGCGATGATGCCCATTCCGCACGCCTGGAGTGATTTATAACAGGCGTACAGCGGATCCCACAGCTGCTCGTTCTGGCTCAGCAGACCGGCAGGTTTCGGCAGACGCTGGCCTTTCAGGCGCGCTTCCAGCCAGGCCTGGGTCGCCATTAACTGGCTACGCAGGGTTTTCATCAGGTAGCGGTATGGCTCGCTGGCTCCCTCTTCACCGACCAGCTCCAGCAGCTCAGGCGTGGCTTCAACCATCGACAGCTCGGAAATCAGGATCTGGATATCTTTCAGGAACAGATCGGTTGCTTTCCAGCGGCTGAGAAGGAGGACGTGGCGGGTGATATCGGCGGTTACGTTCGGGTTGCCATCGCGGTCACCGCCCATCCAGGAGGTGAAACGGACGGGAACAAAATCGACAGGCAGACGATAGCCCAGGTTTTCTTCCAGCTGTTCGTTCAGCTCGCGCAGGTAGTTTGGTACACCTTCCCACAGGCTATTTTCGACAACGGCAAAGCCCCATTTTGCTTCATCAACCGGGCTTGGGCGATATTTACGGATTTCATCCGTGTGCCAGGACTGGGCAATCAGCTGGCGCAGGCGGCGCATCAGCTGGTTGCGTTCGTAGTCGGCAATCTCTTTATTATCGAGCTGCTTCAGGCAGTTATTTACTTCCACCATTTTGTGGATCAGCGTACGGCGGGTGATCTCGGTCGGGTGGGCGGTAAGCACTAATTCCAGCGAAAGGGATTCGACCGCTTTCTTGATGGTCGCTTCGTTAAGTTCGGGCTGGTCTTTGAGTTTTCTGAGCGTACGGGCAATCACTTCCGGGTTGCTGGCGCCTTCGCCGTTTGGCGAGATGCTGTGGTATTGCTCGGCGGTATTCGCCAGGTTCAGAAACTGGCTGAATGCACGGGCCACCGGCAGCAGCTCGTCATTCGACAGATTCTGCAGGGTGGTGAGCAATTCCTGGCGGTTGGCCTCGTTGCCCGCGCGGGAGGATTTTGACAGCTTACGGATCGTCTCTACGCGGTCGAGGATGTTCTCTCCCAGCGCGTCTTTGATGGTCTCTCCCAGCACTTTGCCGAGCATACTGACATTACTACGCAATGCGGAATATTGTTCGTTCATGTTAACCCAGACACCCCATCTCATTTTATTTTGTTATACCTGACGCCCCGGAACCTGAGACATCGGATATCGACACCGTCCTTTATAAAGCCACGTAAAACCCCGTGCGTCAATTGCGGCGAAATCGCTTCAGCAAACGAAAAAATGTCGGCAATTTACGAAATTTAATTCACTTTGCGCCAGATAAGCATAGCTTATGAAAACGGGGGTTTTTGGCCGTGTCAGGGACAACCGGGCGTCTGCAACCCTGCTACGGCAGACTGACCTCCGAGCCGGTTGTAATCGTCTACTGTATCGAACATCTCGGCGAAAAGGAGATCGTCTTTTCTGGCCCAGAACGTGTCCAGATCATCCCCGCCCCATATCTCGTGGGTGAAACATACAAACTCAAGTAACCCAGTGCCGTATGAGGTACAGGCGAGATGCTTAGCATCGCAATCTGCGATGATATGTTGATAAAAAAGGATGATTTTGCAGTTACAGCCAGCGGTGTTGTAGAGCGACAGGAACTCGTTTAAGTTCGCCCTTAAAAGGCGAAGGTCTGAATTCTCTGTTATCCGGTGATGGTAAAGAAAAACAAAGTTCTTTTTACCACGATACTGTAACTGGCGAGCGACCCGGCGTTTGAATGCACGATTATCTTCTTTAATCCTGAGAGGGTCGTGATGAGAGAATTCAAACCCAAGCATATGTCTTTCGCTATACTGCCCCACGCAGTGTTTATAAAACGTCGAGCGTACAACGGAACGGTCACCATCTGGAAAATGCTGCAGGTGTTCTTTTTTAAGTAGATTCTGATAACCGTCGTGCTCCATCTGAAGAAGGTATTCAATATTGGAGCGCCCGGAGGAAAAGACCGAACTGAAGGATTTTCTGCCATGCCGCCTGAGAATGTCATCGGCCAGGCAGTTTTCCCCCAGTGAAACCCAGAGAGTGTCAGCACCTACGTTGTGACGATACTTCCATTTTTTACGCAGGTTACAAAGGGTTCGCTTTAGCGACTTGAGATTGTTTCGTATATACTGCCTGAATATTTCACCACCCATTAATATCACCTTCCCGGGTTATAATTTCATCCTTAATTTAAAATATTCTTTAATTTGGAATATTTATTTATCTTGTGAATGGATTGTTTTGTTTCATAAATATATTGAGCCAGATAGAGTGGTTTCTCCATATTTACATTATGGTAAGTCGATATAATCATATAATTAGAAGGGATACAACCTCGCGCTTTCACTGAATAGCGAAGGGCCTCTAAAAGGGTTGCCGGCTATCGGCAATCTTGGTTCAGAGGCCCCGCTGGTGAAAATTTAATGCCAGCAGAAGTGGTGCACCACCTGGGTAATTAATTCCCGCGTTGGCTTAATAAAGCGTGTTTCCAGGTATTCATCCGGCTGGTGGGCCTGATTGATAGAGCCTGGCCCCAGCACCAGCGTCGGGCAGAGGGTCTGAATAAACGGCGCTTCGGTGCAGTAGTTCACTACTTCGGTCTTCGCACCGAGCAGTTTTTCTACCACTTCAACCAGCTGATGGTCCGGCGGGCACTCGTAGCCCGGGATCGGCGGGTGCAGCTCGGAAATCGTCACGCGGCCCGGCCAGCGCTCGCTGAGCGGGGCCAGAGCATCATTCAGCAGTCCGTCCAGATCGTTGAGGGTCATCCCCGGCAGCGGACGGATATCCATATGCAGTTCACAGCAGGCGCAGATGCGGTTGGCCGCGTCGCCGCCGCTGATATGGCCGAGGTTGAGCGTCGGGTAAGGCACGGTAAAGGCCTCGTAGTGATAGCGCTCTTTCAGCGTGTCGCGCAGGGTCAGAATATGGCCGATAGCGTCGTGCATCAGCTCAATGGCGTTGACGCCGCGCGCCGGATCGCTGGAGTGGCCGGACTGGCCCAGGATGCGGATCGCGTTGGAGAGGTGGCCTTTATGGGCGCGGACCGGCTGCAGCGATGTCGGTTCGCCGATAATGGCGCAGTCCGGGCGCAGAGCGGTGGTTTCTGAGAAATAACGCGCCCCGGCCATGCTGGTCTCTTCATCGGCGGTGGCCAGAATATAGAGCGGCTTTTTCAGCGTTGTCACGTCCACGTCACGCAGGGCATCAAGAATAAAGGCAAAGAAGCCTTTCATATCGGCGGTGCCGAGGCCGTACAGCTTGTTGTCGTGTTCGGTCAGGGTAAAGGGATCGCGGGTCCAGCGGCCATCGTCAAACGGCACCGTATCGGTGTGACCGGCCAGCAAGAGGCCACCGGCACCCTGTCCGGTACTGGCAAGCAGGTTGAACTTATTGCGCGTTCCCGGAACGGGTTGTACCTCCACCGCAAAGCCAAGATCGCTAAACCAGCCTGCCAGCAGATTGATTAAAGACGCATTGCTCTGATCCAGTGCTTCTTCCGTTGCGCTGATCGACGGAGTGGCGATCAGAGCGCGGTAAATCTCGATAAATGGCGGTAAATTCTTTTTCATTGTTGACATACCCTGGCTCGTGATAGTATCAATATTCATGCATTATTTGTGAATAAAAATACATTAACGTTGAGCGGAATAAAACCCATAATCACAGTGGTTATTGGTCGCGCTGAACTCGGTAAGGGAAGATATCCGTAGGCTAAAGTCTATCTCTCCCCGACAAACATGACGTAAGAAGGTGAACAGCCCCGATGTTAAATACGCTGATAGTGGGCGCCAGCGGCTATGCCGGCGCAGAGCTTGTGACCTATGTAAATCGCCATCCTCATATGAACATAACTGCTTTGACGGTCTCAGCGCAAAGCAATGATGCAGGAAAATTAATCTCCGATTTGCATCCGCAGCTGAAGGGGATCGTGGATATGCCCCTGCAGCCGATGTCCGATATCAGCGAATTTAGCGCCGGTGTGGACGTGGTGTTTCTCGCCACCGCCCACGAGGTGAGCCACGATCTGGCGCCGCAGTTCCTTGATGCGGGCTGCGTGGTGTTCGATCTCTCCGGGGCTTTCCGCGTTAACGACAGCGCCTTCTACGAAAAATACTATGGTTTCACCCATCAGCAACCGCAGCTGCTGGCCGAGGCGGTGTATGGCCTGGCCGAGTGGAACGGCGAGGCGATGAAAGAAGCGAATCTGATTGCCGTCCCGGGCTGCTATCCGACGGCGGCGCAGCTCTCTCTGCGCCCGCTGATCGAAGCCGGGCTGCTGGATCTAAACCAGTGGCCGGTGATCAACGCGACCAGTGGCGTCAGCGGCGCAGGACGTAAAGCAGCTGTCTCTAATAGCTTCTGTGAAGTAAGCCTCCAGCCTTACGGCGTCTTTAACCATCGCCACCATCCGGAAATTACGACCCACCTGGGGGCAGAGGTGATCTTCACTCCGCATCTGGGGAGCTTCCCGCGTGGGATCCTGGAAACCATTACCTGCCGCATGAAGCCTGGCGTCAGCAAAGAGCAGGTGGCGGAAGTCTTCCAGCAGGCGTACGGCAATAAACCGCTGGTGCGTCTGTATGACAAAACGCTGCCGGCGCTGAAAAATGTGGTTGGGCTACCGTTCTGCGATATCGGTTTTGCGGTGCAGGGCGAACATTTAATCGTGGTGGCTGCCGAAGATAATCTGCTGAAAGGCGCGGCGGCACAGGCGATGCAGTGTGCAAATATTCGTTTCGGCTATGCTGAAACCCAGGCTCTTATTTAAGGTGCGATGATGAACCCATTAATTATCAAACTTGGCGGCGTACTGCTGGATAGCGAAGAGGCGCTGGAGCGCCTGTTTACCGCGCTGGTGAACTACCGCGAATCCCATCAGCGTCCGCTGGTGATCGTCCACGGCGGCGGTTGCGTGGTGGATGAGCTGATGAAGCAGTTGAATCTGCCGGTGAAAAAGAAAAATGGCCTGCGCGTGACGCCTGCCGATCAAATTGACATCATCACCGGTGCGCTGGCCGGGACCGCCAACAAAACGCTGCTGGCGTGGGCGAAGAAAAACCAGATTGCCAGCGTGGGGCTGTTCCTCGGCGACGGCGATAGCGTGTCGGTGACGCAGCTGGATGAAGAACTGGGCCACGTGGGCCTGGCGAAACCGGGTTCGCCGAAGCTGATTAACGCCCTGCTGGAGAGTGGTTTCCTGCCGGTGATAAGCTCCATTGGGGTGACCGATGACGGCCAGTTAATGAACGTTAACGCTGACCAGGCGGCGACTGCGCTTGCTGCCACGCTGGGTGCGGACCTGATCCTGCTCTCGGACGTCAGCGGTATTCTCGACGGCAAAGGGCAGCGTATCGCCGAGATGACGGCGGCGAAAGCAGAGCAGCTGATCGAGCAGGGCATCATTACCGATGGCATGATTGTCAAAGTGAATGCGGCGCTGGATGCGGCTCGTACCCTGGGTCGTCCGGTGGATATCGCCTCCTGGCGTCACGCCGAGCAGTTACCGGCGCTGTTTAACGGCACGCCAATCGGCACGCGCATTCTGGCGTAAGTTGTTAGAGGCCGGATGGCAGAGGTCGTCCGGTGTAGTCAATATCAGATAATTAAGGAAGCACGGTTATGGCACTTTGGGGTGGGCGTTTTACACAGGCAGCGGATCAGCGGTTCAAACAGTTTAACGACTCGCTGCGCTTTGACTACCGTCTGGCCGAGCAGGATATCGTCGGCTCTGTAGCCTGGTCCAAAGCGCTGGTCACGGTAGGTGTGCTGACGGCGGATGAGCAGCTGCAGCTGGAAGAGGCGCTGAAGGTGCTGCTGGAAGAGGTGCAGGCTAATCCACAGCAGATCCTCGAAAGCGATGCTGAAGATATTCATAGCTGGGTGGAAGGCAAGCTGATCGACAAAGTCGGCCAGCTGGGCAAGAAACTGCATACCGGCCGCAGCCGTAATGACCAGGTCGCGACCGACCTTAAACTGTGGTGCAAAGATACGGTTGCTGAACTGCTGGCGGCCAGCCGTCAGCTGCAGTCTGCGCTGGTGGAAACCGCAGCGAATAACCAGGACGCGGTGATGCCGGGTTATACCCACCTTCAGCGCGCCCAGCCGGTGACCTTTGCCCACTGGTGTCTGGCCTATGTGGAAATGCTGGCCCGCGATGAGAGCCGCCTGCAGGATACGCTGAAACGTCTCGACGTCAGCCCGCTGGGCAGCGGCGCGCTGGCGGGGACCGCCTATGAAATTGACCGCGAGCAGCTAGCCGGCTGGCTGGGCTTTGCGTCCGCTACCCGTAACAGCCTCGACAGCGTCTCGGATCGTGACCATGTCCTGGAGCTGCTGTCCGACGCCTCCATCGGTATGGTTCACCTCTCCCGTTTTGCCGAAGACCTGATTTTCTTCAACTCCGGCGAAGCCGGTTTTGTCGAGCTGTCCGATCGCGTAACGTCAGGTTCTTCCCTGATGCCGCAGAAGAAAAACCCGGATGCGCTGGAGCTGATCCGTGGTAAATGCGGACGCGTGCAGGGCGCGCTGACCGGCATGATGATGACCCTGAAAGGTCTGCCGTTGGCCTATAACAAAGATATGCAGGAAGACAAAGAGGGGCTGTTCGACGCGCTCGATACCTGGCTCGACTGTCTGCATATGGCCGCGCTGGTGCTGGACGGTATTCAGGTGAAGCGTCCGCGTTGCCAGGAAGCCGCGCAGCAGGGTTATGCTAATGCTACCGAGCTGGCAGATTACCTGGTCGCGAAAGGCGTACCGTTCCGTGAAGCGCACCATATCGTCGGCGAAGCGGTGGTTGAGGCGATTCGTCAGGGGAAACCACTGGAAGCGCTGGCGCTGGTCGATCTGCAAAAATTCAGTGCGGTGATTGGAGACGATGTTTACCCGATCCTCTCCCTGCAGTCCTGCCTGGATAAACGTGCGGCCAAAGGCGGCGTATCTCCGACGCAGGTTGCGCAGGCGATTGCGGATGCCAAAGCACGATTGGTTTAAGCGTCGATACGGTATTAAAGCGAAAGCACGAAAAGCCTGGCGAGAGTCGGGCTTTTTCAGATAAAAAAAAGCGGACACGGGGTCCGCAAAACGTTCACGTTGGCTTTAGTTGTTCGAGAGAAACTCTCCAGACGAGGCGTTAGCTTTCAGGGTTAAATGAGGGCCGCCTCGTCTTGATACGTATTATTAAGCAGAAAGCTTGATAGGGATAATCGTTCGTTGCTATGCTATCTATCGCCACGAACTATCGTGGTGACGGAGGATGAATAATGAATATTCGTGATCTTGAATACCTGGTCGCGTTAGCCGAGCATCGCCATTTTCGTCGTGCGGCGGACTCGTGTCACGTCAGCCAGCCGACGCTCAGTGGGCAAATTCGCAAACTGGAAGATGAGCTTGGCGTAATGCTGCTGGAACGCACCAGCCGCAAAGTGCTGTTCACTCAGGCAGGTTTACTGCTGGTGGATCAGGCACGTACGGTACTGCGTGAGGTCAAAGTGCTCAAGGAAATGGCGAGCCAGCAAGGAGAGACCATGTCCGGTCCATTGCATATCGGCCTAATCCCGACAGTCGGACCCTACTTACTACCCCATATTATCCCGATGCTGCACCAGGCGTTTCCGAAGCTGGAAATGTACCTGCATGAAGCCCAGACGCATCAGCTGCTTGCGCAGCTTGATAGCGGCAAACTGGACTGTGCCATTCTGGCGCTGGTCAAAGAGAGCGAGTCCTTTATCGAAGTCCCTCTCTTTGACGAGCCAATGCTGCTGGCGATCTATGAGGATCACCCGTGGGCAAACCGGGATCGTGTACCGCTCTCCGATCTGGCGGGCGAGAAACTGCTGATGCTGGAAGATGGCCACTGCCTGCGCGATCAGGCGATGGGCTTCTGCTTTGAAGCCGGTGCGGATGAAGACACCCACTTCCGGGCGACCAGTCTGGAAACGCTGCGTAATATGGTGGCGGCGGGCAGCGGCATCACGCTGTTGCCGGCACTGGCGGTACCGAAGGAGCGCAAGCGCGATGGGGTGGTCTATCTGCCGTGCATCAAGCCTGAGCCGCGTCGTACCGTTGGGCTGGTTTATCGTCCGGGATCGCCCCTGCGCAGCCGCTATGAGCAGCTGGCAGAGTCGGTACGCGGGATGATGAGCACCCACTTCGACAGCGGGTTAAAACAGGCGGTTTAAGCCGTTCAGCGCGGCCACCCGATAGGCTTCCGCCATGGTCGGGTAATTAAAGGTGGTGTTAACAAAGTATTCGATGGTGTTACCACCACCTTTCTGCTCCATAATCGCCTGGCCGATATGAATAATTTCGGCGGCGCGTTCACCAAAGCAGTGGATCCCCAGAATCTCTTTGGTCTCCCGGTGGAACAGGATCTTCAGCGTCCCCACGTTCATTCCGACGATTTGCGCCCGCGCCAGGTGTTTAAACTGTGCACGTCCCACTTCATAAGGCACTTTCATCGACGTCAGTTCCTGCTCGGTTTTCCCGACGGAGCTGATCTCCGGAATGGTGTAGATACCGGTCGGAATATCCTCCACCAGATGGGCCGTCGCTTCGCCGGTCATCATCGCCTGGGCAGAAATACGCCCCTGGTCGTAGGCGGCTGAGGCCAGGCTCGGATAGCCAATGACGTCACCCACCGCATAGACATGCGGCAGCGCAGTCTGATACATGCTGTTGACCTTCAGCAGGCCGCGACCATCCGCCTTCAGACCAATGTTTTCCAGCGCCAGGCTATCGGTGTTGCCGGTACGGCCGTTGGCGTAGAGCAGGCAGTCCGCCTTGACCTTCTTGCCGGAACGCAGGTGCATAATCACCCCGTCATCGGTGCCTTCGATACGCTCATACTCTTCGTTATGGCGAATAACGACGCCGCTGTTCCAGAAGTGGTAAGAGAGCGAATCGGACATCTCCTGATCGAGAAACGCCAGCAGGCGGTCGCGGGTGTTAATCAGATCCACCTTGACGTTCATCCCGCGGAAAATCGAGGCGTATTCGCAGCCGATCACCCCGGCGCCATAAATAATGACGTGGCGCGGTTCGTGGTGCAGGCTGAGGATTGAGTCGCTGTCGTAGAGGCGCGGATGTGAAAAATCGACGTCGGCCGGATGATAGGGGCGTGAGCCGCAAGCAATCACAAACTTTTCTGCCGTCAGAGTTTCTACCGAGCCGTCAGGACAGGTCAGCGCCAGCGTGTGTTCATCCACGAAACGGGCATCGCCCTGTAAAATTTCGCAGTGGTTACGCTCATAAAAACCCTGCCGCATATGCGTTTGCTGGGTAATCACGTTATCAGCATGATTAAGGATATCGGCAAAGGAGGAGCGCAGAAGTCGGGAGTGGTCGCTGTAGAGTGGGTTTTGATTAAATTCGATAATGCGGCTGACGGCGTGGCGGAGGGCTTTTGACGGGATGGTTCCCCAGTGGGTACAGCCGCCGCCGACGCTGCTGTATCGCTCGACCACTGCGACCCGCGCGCCTTGCTTAACCAGCCCCATGGCCGCGCCTTCGCCGCCCGGGCCTGAGCCTATAACTATTGCATCGTAATCGTAAGAATGTGGCATGGCATGGATTACCTGTTCTTATACATAAAAGCAACAGAATAGTAACATCATCGTCGGGATAACCCAATTATCACTGTGCTTTTTTGTTGTGAGACCGCGGGAATATCTCGTAAACAATCATTCACAATCCAGCATGAACGGATTAATTTTATTCTCTGGTATAGTGCCTGCTGGGCTTTTGGAAGGATTCAAATATTGTGATGGGCGTAAGAGCGCAACAGAAAGAAAAAACCCGGCGTTCGCTGGTGGAAGCGGCATTCAGCCAGTTAAGCGCGGAGCGGAGTTTTGCCAGTCTGAGTCTGCGTGAGGTTGCGCGTGAAGCAGGGATTGCACCGACATCGTTTTATCGCCATTTCCGCGATGTGGATGAACTGGGCCTGACCATGGTCGATGAAAGCGGCCTGATGCTGCGTCAGTTGATGCGCCAGGCGCGCCAGCGTATCGCCAAAGGCGGCAGTGTGATCCGCACATCCGTCTCCACTTTTATGGAGTTTATCGGCAATAACCCCAACGCATTTCGTTTGCTGCTGCGTGAGCGTTCCGGCACCTCGTCGGCGTTTCGTGCCGCCGTCGCCCGCGAAATCCAGCACTTTATCGCGGAACTTGCCGACTACCTTGAACTCGAAAACCATATGTCTCGCGCCTTTACTGAAGCCCAGGCGGAAGCAATGGTTACGATTGTGTTTAGCGCCGGTGCGGAAGCGCTGGACGTTGGCATTGAACAGCGGCGCCAGCTCGAAGAGCGCCTGGTGTTACAGCTGCGGATGATCGCCAAAGGCGCATACTACTGGTATCGCCGCGAACAGGAAAAGAGTCCGCAATCCGTCGAATAATCTGAAGGGGATACAATGAAACAGAGTGTTCAGGACAAAGGTACGCTACTGCTGGCGCTGATTGCCGGCCTTTCCATCAACGGCACCTTTGCCGCGGTGTTTAGTTCAATTGTACCGTTTTCTCTCTTCCCGATGATCTCGCTGGTGCTGACGGTCTACTGTCTGCATCAGCGCTACCAGAATCGCACCATGCCCGTCGGGCTGCCGGGTCTGGCCGCCGCCTGTTTTATTCTCGGGGTGTTGCTGTACAGCACGGTGGTGCGCGCAGAATATCCGGATATCGGCTCTAACTTCCTGCCTGCGGTGCTGTCCGTGGCGCTGGTCTTCTGGATTGGCTTCCGCATCCGTAATCGGCGGGTCACAGAGTAATGTCCGGGCGGTGAACCGCCCGGGTATCATCTTACTTACGCGTCAGGAGCACGCCGCACTCCATATGGTGCGTGTAGGGGAACTGATCGAACAGGGCCAGGCGCGTAACGTTATGGGTCTGGCTCAAGGTTTGCAGGTTCTGGCACAGGGTTTCCGGGTTGCAGGAAATGTACAGAATGTGCGGATACGCCTGCACCATCTTCTCGGTTTCGCTATCCAGCCCGCTGCGCGGCGGGTCGACGAAAATCGTTTCGCACTGATAGCTTTTTAGATCGATCCCCTGCAGGCGGTTAAATTCCCGCACGCCGTTCATCGCCTGGGTAAACTCTTCCGCTGCCATTCGAATGATTTGCACATTATCGATATGGTTGGCCGCGATATTGTACTGAGCAGAGGCGACGGACGGTTTGGCGATTTCCGTGGCCAGCACCCGGTTAAAGTTACGCGCCAGCGCGAGGGAGAAGTTGCCGTTACCGCAGTACAGTTCCAGCAGATCGCCGCTGGCGTCTTTGGTGCTCTCCAGCGCCCACTCCAGCATCTGAATATTGATCGCCGCATTCGGCTGGGTAAAGCTGTTCTCGACCTGGCGATAAATCATCTCTTTGCCCGCCACCGGCAGACGCTCGTCAACAAAGTCCTGACCGAGAACGATTTTGGTTTTGGAAGCGCGACCAATGATATGCACATTGATGTTCTGCGCCCGCAACGCGTCGCGCAGGGCGGTGGCCTCCCGGGTCCATTCGTCGTCCAGCGCTTTGTGATAGATCATCGACACCACGGCCTGGTTGCTCATCGTGGTGAGGTAATCGATCTGGAACAGTTTGTGGCGCAGGATGGGGGTATTGCGGACGCCGTCGAGTATCGCCGTCATTAACTGGTTAATCAGCTCGCTGGCCGCCGGGAAGGTATCAACCCGAACCGGTTTTTTGCTCTGCTGGTCGAAGATGATGTGATACATATCATCGCCATCGTGCCAGATGCGGAACTCAGCGCGCATACGATAGTGGCTGACCGGTGAGCGGAACACCTCCGGTACCTGCGCGGTAAACGGCGCCATCATACTTTGCAAACGTACGACTTTTTCGGCCAGCTGCGCGTCGTACTGCTCTGTCGGAAGGTGTTCTGGGGTCATGATGCATCCTGAATAATAAAAGTACGCGGGGATTGTAGGGATTGCCCGGTGGATGTCCAGCCTTAGATCTGAGCACAATCCTTAATTAGCAGTCTGGACATCTATACGTAAGTAATTGTAGCATCCGGGTTCCGGTCTTATGAGTTTACAGGGAATCCAGTGCAAATCTGGAGCTGACGCGCAGCGGTAAGGAAAGGTGGGATGAGTGCATTGTGCAGACACTGCTGATTAAAGTGGGAAGTCATCATCCATAAAACGCCTCCGAGCCCGAATACCTGCCGGATTACGTCGCATTTGGTTCTTCATCATCGCGTGCTATCGATGAAACCTGCGGCATCCTCCATTTTATTGGATGCTTTAACAATGATTAAAAAAACCTCGCTGCTGACGGTTCTCTCCGTCACGGCATTTTCCGGCTGGGCGCAGGACAGCAGCCCGGATACCCTGGTGGTGACAGCAAATCGTTTTCAACAACCTGTGAATACGGTGCTGGCGCCAACGGATATTGTCACTAAGGATGATATCAATCGCTGGCAGTCCAGAACGGTGCTGGATGTGATGCGTCGGCTGCCGGGCGTAGATGTTGTACAGTATGGCGGTATGGGTCAGTCATCTTCCGTATTTGTCCGTGGCACTCAGGCTAAGCATGTACTGGTACTGGTCGATGGCATTCCGATGGCGCGTTCCGGTATTTCTAACGATCCTGACTTTAACCAGATTCCGGTATCGATCATTGAGCGTCTGGAATTTATTCGTGGCCCTCGCTCGGCGGTGTATGGCTCCGGAGCGATCGGCGGGGTTATCAATATTATTACCCGCAGCGACGAAGAGAAGTCACAGCTTAATGCCGGCGTCGGTTCGAAGGGCTATCAGGAATACGATGGGACTTTCCGTCATCGCTTTGGTAATACGGTTGCCACTCTGGCAGGTTCTTATCAAACGACTGACGGTTTCAATGTGCAGCCGCGTTCAACCTGGGGCCCGGACAGCGATAAAGATGGCCATCGTGGAAAAACCTTCTGGGGAAGCGTCGATCATAAATTCGATGACAATTTCAGCGGGTTCCTGCGCATCTACAGCTATACCAACAACACTGACTATGACCAGGGGTCGTTTGGCAGCGCCAACGGCGGTGATGAGCATCAGCTTTATAATCAGAACTGGGATACCGGGCTGACATTCAACAAGGGTATCTACTCATCCCAGCTGCTGGCCAACTATCAGAAAGTGAAGGACTACAACTACAACGGCTTGCTGGGGCGTCATAACGATGGAACCACTCTGGACAATCTGGAGCAGCGTTACCTTCAGTGGGGGAACAATGTTGCGGTAGGTCAGGGAGCCTTCAGCGCCGGTATCGACTGGAAACAGGAACGCCTGTTTACCGCGGGTAAAAATTACTACGGTGACTATAAAGAAGACCGTTATACCCGGGATAATACGGGTCTGTTCATCTCAGGACAGCAACAGTTTGGCTCTGTGACCGTCGAAGCCTCAGGCCGTGAAGATAAGATCGAGGAATATGGCTGGCAGGGAACATGGCAGACAACGGCTGGCTGGGAGTTTGTTGAGAACTACCGCGTCACCCTCTCTTATGGCACGGGCTTCCTTGCGCCTTCTCTGGGCCAGCAGCATGGTGCAGGGCGGTTTGTTATCGCGCCTAATCCGGATCTGAAACCGGAAGAGAGCCGTCAGTGGGAAGCCGGGCTGGAAGGGTTAACGGGTCCTCTGGACTGGCGTTTATCTACCTATCGCTACAAAATTCGTAACCTCATTACCTATTTCTCCGATCCGGTGACCTTCCAGGATAGCTACGACAATATTGCGTCTGCGACCGTGAAAGGGCTCGAATGGACAGGTTCCTTCGACACGGGTCCGTTGAACCATCGTGTGACCTATCAGTACACCGATGCGCGTGATGATGAAAAGGATATCGCTCTGCTGCGCCGTGCGAAGCAGCAGGTGAAGTACGATCTTACCGGCCATATTGATCAGCTGGAATGGAACGTCACCTATCAGTATCTTGGTAAGCGTTACGATACAAACAGCGTATCGCCCTATAATCGACTCTATTTAGGTGGGTTGAGTACATGGGATGTTTCTGCGTCATATCCAGTGACCTCCCAGCTGACAGTTCGTGGTAAAATAGCCAACCTGTTCGATAAAGAATACGAGACAGTTTATGGCTACCAAACTGCAGGACGGGAATACACCTTGTCTGGCAGCTACACCTTCTGAAGCACGTCCCACCGTCCTGGTGTTTGATTCCGGTGTCGGTGGGCTTTCAGTCTATGACGAGATCCGGCAGTTGCTGCCGGACCTGCATTATATTTACGCCTTCGACAACGTCGCTTTTCCGTACGGAGAGAAAAGCGAGGCTTTCATTGTCGAGCGTGTCCTTGAGATCGTAACGGCCGTACAGCAGCGCTACCCGCTGGCGCTGGCGGTCATCGCCTGTAACACCGCCAGTACCGTTTCCCTTCCCGCGCTGCGAGATAACTTTCCCTTCCCGGTTGTTGGCGTCGTTCCTGCAATTAAACCGGCTGCCCGCTTAACCGCCAACGGCATTGTTGGCCTGCTGGCAACGCGGGGTACGGTTAAGCGTCCTTATACCCACGAGCTGATTCAGCGCTTTGCCAACGAGTGTCGTATTGAGATGCTGGGATCGGCAGAGCTGGTGGAGCTGGCCGAGGCGAAGCTCCACGGCGAGGCGGTACCGCTCGATGAACTGCGCCGGATCCTGCGACCGTGGCTGCGTATGCAGGAGCCGCCGGATACCGTAGTGCTGGGCTGCACCCACTTCCCTCTATTACAGGAAGAGCTATTGCAGGTACTGCCGGAAGGTACCCGGCTGGTGGATTCTGGCGCTGCGATTGCGCGTCGAACGGCCTGGCTGCTTGAACATGAAGCGCCGGATGCGAAATCTTCCGACGGTAATATCGCTTTTTGCATGGAACTGACGGCGCAGGCTGCTCAATTAGTGCCCGTTTTATCGCGTTATGGCTTCGGAATGCTCGAAAAACTGGCAGTTTTACCGTCTTCCGAACAAAAAAGAGACGGTTGAAAACTTTTTTGCAAAGAGGGGTTGTCAACGTCCGAGAACTCCCTATAATGCGCCTCCACTGACACGGAACAACGGCGTAAACACCGGCCTGTCAGTTGAAGGTAATCGAAAATAAACGGTTGACTTCACAGCGGGAAAGCGTAATATGCACACCCCGCGCCGCAGCAAAAAATGCGAAGCGGCACTGCTCTTTAACAATTTATCAGACAATCTGTGTGGGCACTCGAAGATACGGATTCTTAACGTCGCAAGACGAAAAATGAATACCAAGTCTCA
>NZ_RJKQ01000008.1 GCF_003751845.1 Enterobacter sp. BIGb0383
CTGACCCCATGCCGAACTCAGAAGTGAAACGCCGTAGCGCCGATGGTAGTGTGGGGTCTCCCCATGCGAGAGTAGGGAACTGCCAGGCATCAAATTGCAGTAAGCCGGGGTGACAACCGGTGGAAGTACAGTAAAAAAATTCGGTGGAGCGGTAGTTCAGTCGGTTAGAATACCTGCCTGTCACGCAGGGGGTCGCGGGTTCGAGTCCCGTCCGTTCCGCCACCCTATTAGGGGCGTAGTTCAATTGGTAGAGCACCGGTCTCCAAAACCGGGTGTTGGGAGTTCGAGTCTCTCCGCCCCTGCCAGAAAAAAATAATCCTTTGCTTCGGCAAAGGATTTTTTTTGTCTTTAAAATAGGGATCTCCCGCCGTTTTGCGTATCGCATTCCTTTGCGATATCTCCGCATCCATAGTAGTACAAATCAATCTATCATACTGATTTTCAACAACTCTTTGACCTGCGCCTGCTTGTCACTGTTCTGCAGCCAGATAGCATATAAAGGGCGAGATAGCGTCGAACCGTCGGCAACGACATGTAAATTTTCCTTCTCTTTCGCCCACTGCACGGGCAGCCAGGTGCAGCCATTCAGCCCGGCAAGTTGGCTACGCGCAAGCTCGGCGGAGCTGGTTGTCAGCACGGGAATATCCTCGCTAGAGATCAGCCCAGCCTCGTGCTGCTGGAAGTCAGGCCCCCATTCCAGACGTAAATAATTCAGATCGGCTTTGTTGCGCGACGGTTCAGCACTGTAGAGTGCCAGCGTGAAATGTCCCAGCAACTGGCTGCTAAATTCGTCCATCTTGGGCGATTCTGTCGTGATCAGCAGATCAAGCTGTCGTTCATGAAGTTGCTTAACCAGCGACTGTCGCTGTGCGATCCGGGCATCAAATTGCAGGCTGGTATGCGTCTGATAGAGTTTGCTCAGCCACTCGCTGAGTATGCACTCCCACAGAGACGCGCTGGCGCCGATGGATAACTCGTTATGCCGGGAGGTATGCGCGACTTCTTTGCGTGCGGCCTGCCATGTGCTCATCAGCGTCTCGGCATAAGGCAGTAGTTTCTCTCCGGCATTGGTCAGACGGATGTTATTACGATGACGCGTGAACAGATTCACGCCAAGCTGATTCTCCAGCTGACGAATTCGAAAACTGACGGCTGACTGTGTCAAATAGAGCGCTTCAGCGGCCCGACCGAAGTGCCTGGTTCGACTGACTTCCAGGAAAGTTTTAAGCAAGTCCGTATCCACAGTTTTCTCCACAAAATAATTTGTCGTTATGATTTAAATCTTTTGTTTTACACGATGTCAAGCCTAACTAATACTCCGCGCCATAAATAGCTCGGCCAAAGAATTAGGAGCGTGTAGGATGGCGGAAAGCTTTACGACAACTAATCGTTTTTTCGATAATAAAAATTATCCGCGCGGGTTCTCTCGTCACGGGGATTTCACCATTAAAGAAGCTCAGCTGCTTGAGCGTCTGGGATATGCCCTGAATGAGCTGGAACTGGGCAAGCGTGAGCCTGCAACGGAAGAAGAAAAACATTTTGTCGCGGTTTGCCGTGGCGAAGATGAACCGAATTCCGAGACGGAGCGTGTCTGGTTTAAGTACATGGCACGCATTAAGCGTCCTAAGCGTTTCCATACGCTGTCCGGCGGTAAGCCGCAGATGGAAGGTGCAGAGGACTACACCGAATCTGACGATTAAGAACAGGGGCGAAAGCCCCTTTTTTACGCCAGAAGCTTTTGCAGATGGATAAGCATCCTGTCGATGGCACGATAGCTGAGCGCCTCCTGCAGATGCTGGCGCTGAATAGCGTCACACTGCTCAATGTCCGCAATGGTACGTGCCACCTTCAGCAGCCGCTGCCAGGCGCGAATAGAGAGCCCCAGGCGGGTGAAGGTTTCCTCCAGCCACTGCGCATCCTTAAGCCGTAACACACAGTGAGCGGCTATCTCGCGATTTTCCAGCCGGGCATTCAGCTTATGCTGCCGTGTAAGCTGTCGCTTCTGAATCTGCATGACACGCTGCCGCACCACGGCACTTTTCTCTCCACCCCGATCCGCCTGGCTCAGTACGCCCGGTGGGGGAAGGGGAATTTCCAGAGACAGGTCGAAGCGATCGAGAAAGGGGCCTGACAGCCTGCCCAGATAGCGCAGGGTCTGCTCCGGCGTACAGCGGTTGTGTTTCCCCTGATAGTGTCCTGTCGGGCTGGGGTTCATCGCCGCGATCAGCTGAAAGCGGGCGGGATAGGTTACCTTTGCCCTGGTGCGGGAAATATGGATCTGCCCGGACTCGATAGGTTCCCGCAGCGCATCCAGCGCACGCCTTTCGAACTCGGGAAGTTCATCCAGAAACAGAATGCCATTATGCGCCAGCGAGATCTCGCCGGGCGCGGGTATCGAGCCGCCACCAACGATAGCCGTCAGTGACGCGCTGTGATGTGGGGCACGAAACGGGCGCTGTCGCCACTGTCGGGCGATTAAAGTGGAATTGACCAGGCTTTGTATGGCCGCGCTCTCCAGCGCCTCCTGGTTGCTCAGAGGAGGCAGAAGCCCGTTAAGTCGGCTGGCCAGCATGGTCTTCCCCGTACCGGGCGGGCCAATCAACAGTAAGTTATGTCCGCCGCTGGCGGCAATTTCCAGCGCCCGCTTTCCCTGCTGCTGGCCAATCACATCGCACAGATCGTCCGAGCTGGCGGGCGGCTCTTCCCGGTTTTGTTCCGGTGAGGGCAGCGTAAACTTTCCTTCGAGAAAGGCGCAGACCTCCTGCAGATGGCTGGCAATAAAGCAGTCTTTACCTTCCAGCAGGCCCACCTCTGCTGCGTTTTCGCTGGCGACGATAATACGTCGACCGGACCTGATGGCCTCCATCGCACATGAAATTGCGCCCGGAACGCCGCGCAGTGCGCCCGTAAGCGCCAGTTCGCCAACCAGCTCATACGAAGCCAGTTCCGGCGCCGTAAGCTGCTCAGAGGCTGCCAGGAGCGCAATGGCGATAGGTAAGTCGTATCGTCCGCCCTCTTTTGGCAGATCGGCAGGAGCGAGGTTGATGGTTATCTTCTTCGCCGGGAAGGTATAACCGCTGTTGATAATCGCGCTGCGCACGCGATCCCTGGCCTCTTTTACCGTGGTTTCCGGTAGCCCAACCAGCGTTAGCCCCGGTAGCCCGTTACTGATATGGACCTCGACGGTAATGGACGGCGCTGAGACGCCAAGCGCCGCCCGGGTATAGACGATAGATAGTGACATAGCCCCTCCTGAAAGGGGATTATGCTGTGAACTCGTTACGCCGTAATCTCGTCAATCGCGTATTTACGCGCAGGTTTCCTGCATTTTACCCACGGAATGTACGTTTTCTTTTGTATGGCGAGCTGGCTCGCAAAAGGTGATTTTAACTGGGCTGACGCGCCTGTACGGCGAATAACGGAGGCTGTGAATTCTCAAAATATGGCTATTTTCTTTTTTTCTTATGAAAAACAATTGTTTCCATAGGAAGTATTTGCCCGCTCAGAAAATTAAATGCAAATATTTCTTGTGTCATAACCTCTGTCTATGGTAACTCTTTAGGCATTCCTTCGAACAAGAAGCCAAAAGAACACAAAATGACAGCCCTTCTACGAGTGATTAGCCTGGTCGTGATTAGCGTGGTGGTGATTATTATCCCACCGTGCGGGGCTGCACTTGGACGAGGAAAGGCTTAAAAATCAAGCCTTAACGAACTAAGACCCCCGCACCGAAAGGTCCGGGGGTTTTTTTATGACCTAAAAACATAAGCGAGGAGCAGAGAATGATAAGTAGCATAAAATTCTGTTTCTCTCGATTCACGACGGGGAAGTAACTATGAACGGGGCACAGTGGGTGGTACATGCTTTGCGAGCGCAGGGTGTCGATATGGTCTTCGGCTATCCGGGCGGCGCAATTATGCCGGTTTACGATGCACTGTATGACGGCGGCGTGGAGCACCTGCTGTGCAGACACGAGCAGGGCGCTGCGATGGCCGCTATCGGCTATGCGCGTTCCACCGGCAAAACCGGCGTGTGTATCGCCACATCCGGCCCGGGCGCGACTAACCTGCTGACCGGACTGGCCGATGCGCTGCTCGATTCCGTACCGGTTGTCGCCATCACCGGGCAGGTTGCCGCTCCGCTGATCGGCACCGATGCCTTCCAGGAAGTCGACGTGCTGGGCCTCTCGCTGGCCTGCACCAAGCACAGTTTCCTGGTTGAATCCCTTGAGGACCTCCCGCGCGTGATGGCCGAAGCGTTTGAGGTTGCCAGCTCCGGCCGCCCTGGCCCGGTACTGGTTGATATCCCAAAAGATATTCAGTTAGCCAGCGGCGACCTGGAGCCGTGGTTATCCACCGTAGAAGATGAAGATGCGCTGCCGCATAGCGCGCTGCAGCAGGCCCGCGACATGCTGGCCAGCGCGGAAAAACCGATGCTCTACGTCGGCGGTGGTGTCGGTATGGCTCAGGCCGTTCCTGCTCTGCGCGAATTTATTGCCGTCACAAGTATCCCGTCGGCCGTGACGCTGAAAGGTCTTGGGGCTGTCCCGGCTGAACACCCTTTTTACACCGGTATGCTGGGGATGCACGGTACCAAAGCGGCGAACCTGGCAGTTCAGGCGTGCGATCTGCTGATTGCCGTTGGGGCACGCTTTGACGATCGCGTCACCGGCAAGCTCAATACCTTTGCGCCACATGCGAAAGTGATTCATCTGGATATCGACCCGGCCGAGTTCAGCAAGCTGCGTCAGGCGCACGTTTCTCTGCAAGGCTCCCTGAATCGACTGCTGCCTGCCCTCCAGCAGCCGTTGAAGATTGCCGCCTGGCAGCAGGAGGTTGCCGCGCTGAATGAAGCAAATCCATGGCGCTACGATCATCCGGGCGAGGCTATCTATGCGCCACTCCTGTTGAAACAGCTTTCAGAGCGTATGCCTGCCGAGAGCGTGGTGACCACCGACGTGGGCCAGCATCAGATGTGGACCGCGCAGCATATGGCCTTTAGCCGTCCGGAAAATTTCATCACCTCCAGCGGTCTCGGTACGATGGGCTTTGGCCTGCCTGCGGCGGTTGGGGCTCAGGTTGCAAGGCCGGATGACACGGTAATCTGTATCTCCGGTGACGGCTCCTTCATGATGAATGTTCAGGAGCTCGGCACCGTAAAACGCAAACAGCTGCCGCTGAAAATCGTCCTGTTGGATAATCAGCGCTTAGGCATGGTCCGCCAGTGGCAGCAGCTGTTCTTCAAGGAACGCTACAGCGAAACGACCCTCACCGATAACCCCGATTTCCTCATGCTGGCTCAGGCCTTTGGTATTCCCGGCCAGCACATCACTCGTAAAGACCAGGTTGCTACGGCTCTCGACACTATGCTGAACAGCGAGGGGCCTTACCTGCTTCATGTCTCAATCGATGAGCTTGAAAATGTCTGGCCTCTGGTGCCACCTGGCGCCAGTAACTCGCAAATGCTGGAGAAATTATCATGATGCATCATCAGGTCGCCGTAGAAGCCCGCTTCAACCCCGAAACATTAGAGCGCGTGCTGCGTGTGGTACGCCACCGTGGTTTCCAGGTGTGTGCCATGAATATGGAGCTCGCCACCGACGCCCGTAACATAAATATCGAATTGACCGTTGCCAGCCCCCGACCTGTCGACTTACTGTTTAGTCAGTTAAATAAACTGATCGACGTGGCTCGCGTAGAGATCCAGCAACAGACAACATCATCACAACAAATCAGCGCCTGAGCGCAATAGGAACGAAAATGACGACGAAAAAAGCTGACTACATCTGGTCCAACGGTGAAATGGTGCGCTGGGAAGACGCGAAGGTTCATGTCATGTCCCACGCCCTGCACTACGGTACTTCGGTGTTTGAAGGCATCCGCTGCTACGATTCTCATAAAGGGCCGGTCGTTTTCCGTCATCGTGAACATATGCAGCGCCTGCGCGACTCCGCAAAAATCTACCGTTTCCCGGTTTCTCAGAGCGTTGATGAGCTGATGGAAGCCTGCCGCCAGGTCCTGCGCAAAAACAACCTGACCAGCGCCTATATTCGTCCGCTGGTCTTTGTCGGTGACGTGGGCATGGGCGTAAACCCGCCTGAAGGCTACACCACCGATGTGATCATCGCTGCGTTCCCGTGGGGCGCATATCTGGGTGCGGAAGCGCTGGAGCAGGGCATCGATGCGATGGTCTCCTCCTGGAACCGTGCGGCACCGAACACCATTCCGACGGCGGCAAAAGCCGGCGGTAACTACCTTTCCTCTCTGCTGGTTGGCAGCGAAGCGCGTCGCCACGGCTATCAGGAAGGTATCGCTCTGGACGTGCAGGGCTATATCTCCGAAGGCGCAGGCGAAAACCTGTTTGAAGTGAAAGACGGGATTCTGTTTACCCCGCCGTTCACCTCCTCCGCGCTGCCGGGCATTACCCGCGACGCCATTATCAAGCTGGCAAAAGATCTGGGTATCGAAGTGCGCGAGCAGGTGCTATCCCGCGAGTCGCTCTATCTTGCGGATGAAGTCTTTATGTCCGGCACCGCCGCGGAAATTACGCCGGTGCGCAGCGTCGACGGCATCCAGGTCGGTGAAGGTCGCCGTGGTCCGGTGACAAAACGTATTCAGGATGCATTCTTTGGCCTCTTCACCGGTGAAACGGAAGATAAATGGGGCTGGTTGGATCAGGTTAACTAAGACAGATAATAATGGGGCGGCACGCACCGCCTCATTCAACAGAAAGATTGGGAGTAACAAAGCATGCCTAAGTATCGTTCCGCTACCACAACCCACGGCCGTAATATGGCGGGTGCCCGTGCGCTGTGGCGCGCCACCGGGATGACCGACGACGATTTTGGAAAACCGATTATTGCCGTGGTGAACTCGTTTACCCAGTTCGTGCCGGGGCACGTGCACCTGCGCGATCTCGGTAAGCTGGTTGCGGAGCAAATTGAGGCGTCAGGCGGCGTCGCCAAAGAGTTCAACACCATTGCCGTCGATGACGGTATCGCTATGGGCCACGGGGGGATGCTTTACTCTCTGCCGTCCCGCGAACTGATCGCCGACTCGGTTGAGTATATGGTGAATGCCCACTGCGCCGACGCGATGGTGTGTATCTCCAACTGTGACAAAATCACCCCGGGGATGCTGATGGCTTCCCTGCGCCTCAATATCCCGGTGATCTTTGTTTCCGGCGGCCCGATGGAAGCCGGGAAAACCAAACTCTCCGACCAGATCATCAAGCTGGATCTGGTCGATGCGATGATTCAGGGCGCGGACCCGAAAGTCTCCGACGAGCAGAGTGACCAGGTTGAACGTTCTGCCTGTCCGACCTGCGGCTCCTGTTCCGGGATGTTCACCGCCAACTCAATGAACTGCCTGACCGAAGCGCTGGGCCTGTCCCAGCCGGGCAACGGCTCTCTGCTGGCGACCCACGCCGATCGCGAACAGCTGTTCCTCAATGCCGGTAAGCGCATCGTTGCGCTGACCAAGCGTTACTACGAGCAGGACGATGACAGCGCGCTGCCGCGTAATATCGCCAACAAAGCCGCATTTGAAAACGCGATGACCCTGGATATCGCCATGGGTGGCTCGACCAATACCGTTCTGCACCTGCTGGCTGCGGCTCAGGAAGCGGAAATCGACTTCACCATGAGCGATATCGACAAGCTCTCCCGCAAAGTGCCGCAGCTGTGTAAAGTGGCGCCCAGCACCCAGAAATACCATATGGAGGACGTTCACCGTGCCGGTGGCGTACTCGGTATCCTCGGCGAGCTGGACCGTGCCGGGTTGCTGAATCGCGAAGTGAAAAATATTCTGGGCCTGACGCTGCCCCAGTCGCTGGAGCAGTATGACGTGATGCTGACCAAAGACGAGGCGGTCAAAGAGATGTTCCGCGCCGGTCCGGCGGGCATTCGCACCACTAAGGCGTTCTCGCAGAGCTGCCGCTGGGATACCCTCGATGACGATCGCGCCAATGGCTGTATCCGCTCGATGGAACATGCCTACAGCAAAGACGGCGGTCTGGCGGTGCTCTACGGTAACTTCGCTGAAAACGGCTGTATTGTAAAAACGGCGGGCGTGGATGACAGCATTCTGAAATTCACCGGTCCGGCAAAAGTCTACGAGAGCCAGGACGATGCGGTCGAGGCGATCCTCGGCGGTAAAGTGGTGGCGGGCGACGTGGTGGTGATCCGCTACGAAGGCCCGAAAGGCGGACCGGGGATGCAGGAAATGCTCTATCCGACCACCTTCCTGAAATCAATGGGCCTCGGTAAAGCCTGTGCGCTGATCACCGACGGACGTTTCTCCGGTGGTACGTCGGGCCTCTCTATCGGCCACGTTTCTCCGGAAGCGGCCAGCGGCGGCAGCATCGGGCTTATCGAAGATGGGGACCTGATCGCTATCGATATCCCGAACCGCGGCATCCAGCTGCAGGTCAGCGATGCGGATCTGGCGGCACGTCGTGAAGCTCAGGACGCGCGCGGTGACCAGGCCTGGACCCCGAAAGCGCGCGAGCGTGCGGTGTCCTTCGCCCTGCGTGCCTATGCCAGCCTTGCGACCAGCGCGGATAAAGGCGCGGTTCGCGATAAATCCAAACTCGGAGGTTGATGATGGCTGAGCCGCAACCTCTTTCCGCCACGCCTGACGGGGCGGAATATCTCAGGGCGGTGCTACGGGCACCGGTCTATGAAGCGGTGCAGGTCACGCCGCTGCAGAAAATGGACAAGCTCTCTTCGCGCCTCGATAACGTGATCCTGGTGAAGCGCGAAGACCGCCAGCCGGTCCACAGTTTTAAGCTGCGCGGCGCCTACACGATGATGGCCGGTCTGACGGAGGAGCAGAAAGCGCAGGGCGTGATCACCGCCTCGGCGGGCAATCATGCTCAGGGTGTGGCGTTCTCTTCTGCAAGACTGGGCCTGAAGGCGCTGATTGTGATGCCGGTTGCGACGGCCGATATTAAAGTCGATGCGGTGCGCGGCTTTGGCGGCGAGGTCCTGCTGCACGGGGCAAATTTCGACGAGGCGAAAGCCAAAGCGATTGAGCTGGCGCAGCAGCAGGGCTTTACGTGGGTGCCGCCGTTCGATCATCCGATGGTGATCGCCGGTCAGGGAACCCTGGCTCTGGAGCTGCTCCAGCAGGATGCGCATATTGATCGGGTCTTTGTCCCAGTCGGCGGCGGCGGCCTGGCGGCGGGCGTGGCGGTACTGATCAAACAGCTGATGCCGCAAATCAAAGTGATTGCGGTGGAAGCGGAAGATTCCGCCTGCCTGAAGGCGGCGCTGGATGCCGGGCATCCGGTGGATCTGCCTCGCGTCGGGCTGTTTGCCGAAGGCGTGGCGGTGAAGCGTATCGGAGACGAAACCTTCCGCCTGCTCCAGGAGTATCTCGACGACATTATCACCGTCGACAGCGACGCTATCTGTGCGGCGATGAAAGACCTGTTTGAAGATGTGCGTGCGGTGGCTGAACCGTCCGGCGCGCTGGCGCTGGCGGGAATGAAAAAATATATCGCGCAGCACAATATTCGCGGTGAACGACTGGCGCACGTGCTTTCCGGCGCGAACGTCAACTTCCACGGCCTGCGCTATGTGTCCGAGCGCTGCGAGCTGGGCGAACAGCGGGAAGCGCTGCTGGCGGTAACCATTCCGGAAACCAAAGGCAGCTTCCTCAAGTTCTGCCAGCTGCTGGGTGGTCGGTCGGTCACCGAGTTTAACTATCGCTTTGCCGATGCCAAAGACGCCTGCATTTTTGTCGGGGTACGTCTGAGCCGCGGCCTGGAAGAGCGCAAAGAGATCATCAGCCTGCTGAATGAAGGCGGCTACGGCGTGGTGGATCTGTCTGACGATGAGATGGCGAAGCTGCACGTGCGCTATATGGTCGGCGGACGCCCGTCGAAACCGTTGCAGGAGAGATTGTTCAGCTTTGAATTCCCGGAGTCACCGGGTGCACTGCTGAAATTCCTGCATACGCTCGGCACCCACTGGAATATCTCCCTGTTCCACTACCGCAGCCACGGCACCGACTATGGCCGCGTGCTGGCGGCTTTTGAACTGGGCGAGCACGAGCCGGATTTCGAAACCCGGCTCAACGAGCTGGGCTACGACTGCCACGACGAGAGTCAGAACCCGGCCTTCCGCTTCTTCCTCGCGGGCTAGTTGCCAGGCAGGATTTTCCAGAAAGCTTCAATAAGCGGCTCATGCAGCCGCTTTTTTTGTGCGCAGACGCCCAGCTCAAACGGGGTTTTCTCATCGCTGCGCTCTAAAATCATCACGCGGTTGCGTACCGGCTCCGGGCTATTTTCCAGCACGATTTCCGGCAGCAGCGCCACGCCACAGCCGAGCGCCACCATCGACACCATCGCCTCATGGCCGCCGACGGTGGCGTAAATCGACGGGTTGCTGATTTTCATGCGTCGGAACCACAGCTCAATACGACGGCGGACCGGGCCCTGATCGGCCATGATAAACGGCACCGTTGACCAGTCTGGCTCCGGTTGCGAAACCTGACTACGCACCGGGCAGGGCAGCGCCGGGGCGATCAACACTACCGCCAGATTCTCCAGCATCGAAAACGCCACCGCACCCGGCAGGGTTTCCGGTTTACCGGCAATGGCCAGGTCCGCTTCGCCGGTGGCGACTTTTTCCATCGCATCGGCGGCATCCCCGGTGGTGAGCTTAATTTCCACCGACGGATGCTCGGCGCGGAAGCGGTCAAGGATCGGCGGCAGATGGCTGTAGGCGGCGGTGACAGAACAGAAGATATGCAGCTCGCCGGAGAGCGACGGTCCCTGCTGATCGATGGTATGACGCAGCTGCTGATACTGCAGCAGGGTTTGCTGGGCGAAAGTGCGCAGTTCTTCACCCGCTTCGGTGAGCGTGACGGTGCGGTTATCGCGGACAAACAGCGGCTGGCCGAGATCCTCTTCCAGGCGCTGGATCTGCCGGGAGAGCGTGGAGGCACTGACATGCATGGCGCGGGCGCTGCGGCCAAAGTGGCGGCTCTCTGCCAGGTGCAGGAAGGTTTTCAGATCGCGTAAATCCATGAGACAGACTCCACATTTTGGCGTTGCAGTTCTTGCAACATAACGTTGTTAATATATCAATTTAAGCAACGCATTTCCTGTCATATAGTAAGTACATTCTCGCAAACGCGAACCGAACAATAAGCACAACATCACAACGAGGTTTCACCATGGCTAACTACTTTAATACTTTGAACTTGCGCCAGCAGCTGGCGCAGCTGGGTAAATGTCGCTTTATGGGCCGCGACGAATTTGCCGATGGCGCAAGCTACCTTCAGGGTAAAAAAGTGGTCATCGTCGGCTGTGGTGCTCAGGGTCTGAACCAGGGTCTGAACATGCGTGATTCCGGTCTGGATATCTCTTACGCCCTGCGCAAAGAAGCCATCGCGGAAAAACGCGCCTCCTGGCGTAAAGCGACCGAAAACGGTTTTAAAGTCGGTACCTACGAAGAGCTGATCCCGCAGGCGGATCTGGTGGTTAACCTGACGCCGGACAAGCAGCACACTGACGTTGTGCGTGCGGTACAGCCGCTGATGAAAGACGGCGCGGCGCTGGGTTACTCTCACGGCTTCAACATCGTTGAAGTGGGCGAGCAGATCCGTAAAGACATCACCGTGGTAATGGTGGCACCGAAGTGTCCGGGTACTGAAGTTCGTGAAGAGTACAAGCGTGGCTTTGGCGTACCGACCCTGATCGCGGTTCACCCGGAAAACGATCCGAAAGGCGAAGGCATGGCGATTGCCAAAGCCTGGGCTGCGGCGACCGGCGGTCACCGTGCGGGCGTGCTGGAATCCTCTTTCGTTGCCGAAGTGAAATCTGACCTGATGGGCGAGCAGACTATCCTGTGCGGTATGCTGCAGGCGGGTTCTCTGCTGTGCTTCGACAAGCTGGTGGCGGACGGCGCTCAGCCAGCCTATGCGGAAAAACTGATTCAGTTCGGCTGGGAAACCATCACCGAAGCGCTGAAGCAGGGCGGCATCACCCTGATGATGGATCGCCTCTCCAACCCGGCGAAACTGCGTGCTTACGCGCTGTCCGAGCAGCTGAAAGGCATTATGGCTCCGCTGTTCCAGAAACATATGGATGACATCATCTCCGGCGCATTCTCGTCCGGCATGATGGCTGACTGGGCTAACGACGACAAAAACCTGCTGACCTGGCGTGAAGAGACCGGCAAAACCGCGTTCGAAACCGCAGCGCAGCAGGAAGGCAAAATCAGCGAGCAGGAGTACTTTGACCACGGCGTGCTGATGATCGCAATGGTGAAAGCGGGCGTTGAGCTGGCGTTTGAAACCATGGTCGATTCCGGCATCATCGAAGAGTCGGCGTACTACGAGTCTCTGCACGAGCTGCCGCTGATTGCCAACACCATTGCCCGTAAGCGTCTGTATGAAATGAACGTGGTTATCTCCGACACGGCAGAATACGGTAACTACCTGTTCTCTTACGCTTGCGTACCGCTGCTGAAAGAGTTTATGACCACGCTGCAGGCGGGCGATCTGGGCAAAGCGATTACCGAAGGTGCGGTAGATAACGCCCAGCTGCGCGACGTGAACGAAGCCATTCGCAGCCACGCTATCGAGGAAGTGGGCCAGAAACTGCGCGGCTATATGACGGATATGAAACGTATTGCCGTTGCTGGATAAGTTCTCTGAATAACAAAAAGGCCGCGATTGCGGCCTTTTTACATTGCTGAATCAGTTGCGGTACAGCACTTTAATGATGTGGTAGCCGAACTGGGTGTGCAGCGGGCCGGTTGGCTCCAGCACCGGGCAGGAGAACACGACCTTATCAAAAGCCGGAACCATCTGGCCCTGACGGAATTCACCTAAGTGTCCGCCTTTTTTGCCTGACGGGCAGGTGGAGTGTTTCTTCGCCAGCTTCTCAAAGTCGCCGCCGTTTTTGATCTGCTCCAGAAGTTCCAGAGCCAGTTTCTCTTCTTTTACAAGAATATGCATTGCTGCCGCTGTTTTTGCCATGATCGTGCCTTGAGTCGTATGGATTACGCTCGCTATACTACCACGCACTTTTTTCCCCCTCCCGACTTTCGTTGAAGGACTTCATGCGTTTAAACCCAGGCCAACAACAAGCCGTCGAATTTGTCACCGGGCCCTGTCTGGTGCTGGCGGGCGCCGGTTCCGGCAAAACCCGCGTTATCACCAATAAAATTGCGCACCTGATCCGTGGTTGCGGCTATCAGGCGCGGCATATCGCGGCGGTGACCTTTACCAACAAGGCGGCGCGGGAGATGAAAGAGCGCGTCGGGCAAACGCTGGGACGTGCGGAAGCACGCGGGCTGATGATCTCCACCTTCCATACGTTGGGACTGGATATTATCAAGCGCGAATATGCCGCGCTGGGGATGAAATCCAACTTCTCCCTGTTCGACGATACGGACCAGACGGCGCTGCTGAAAGAGCTGACAGAAGAACTGCTTGAGGATGACAAAGTCCTGCTCCAGCAGTTGATCTCGACGATCTCCAACTGGAAAAACGATCTAATGACGCCCGCGCATGCGGCGGCGCAGGCGCAGGGCGAGCGGGACAGGATCTTTGCCCACTGCTATGGCCTCTATGAGCGGCATATGAAGGCCTGCAATGTGCTGGACTTCGACGATCTGATCATGCTCCCTACGCTGCTCCTGCAGCGCAATGAAGAGGTGCGTGAGCGCTGGCAGAACAAAATTCGCTATCTGCTGGTGGATGAGTACCAGGACACCAACACCAGCCAGTATGAACTGGTTAAGCTGCTGGTCGGCAACCGGGCGCGCTTTACCGTCGTAGGGGATGACGATCAATCGATCTACTCCTGGCGTGGCGCCCGGCCACAAAACCTGGTGCTGCTGAGCCAGGATTTTCCGGCGCTGCAGGTGATCAAACTGGAGCAGAATTACCGTTCTTCCGGGCGCATTCTGAAAGCGGCCAATATCTTGATCGCCAATAACCCGCACGTTTTCGAGAAGCGGCTGTTCTCCGAGTTGGGCTACGGTCCCGAGCTGAAAGTACTAAGCGCCAACCATGAAGAGCATGAGGCGGAGCGGGTCACCGGGGAGCTAATTGCCCACCACTTTGTGAATAAGACCGGATACAAGGACTACGCCATCCTGTATCGCGGCAACCACCAGTCGCGGGTGTTTGAGAAATTCCTGATGCAGAACCGCATCCCGTACCGTATTTCGGGTGGGACTTCGTTCTTCTCGCGCCCGGAAATTAAGGATCTGCTGGCCTATCTGCGGGTGCTGACCAACCCGGACGACGACAGCGCCTTCCTGCGTATAGTGAATACGCCGAAGCGTGAAATCGGCCCGGCGACATTACAAAAACTGGGCGAGTGGGCAATGACCCGCAATAAAGGCCTGTTTGCCGCCAGCTTTGATATGGGCCTGAACCAGACGTTGACCGGCCGTGGCTATGAATCGCTGACGCGTTTTACCCACTGGCTGGGCGAAGTACAGCGCCTCACCGAACGGGAACCGGTCGCTGCCGTGCGGGATCTGATCCACGGCGTGGATTACGAGTCCTGGCTGTATGAAACCTCGCCCAGCCCGAAAGCAGCCGAAATGCGGATGAAGAACGTTAACACCCTGTTCGGCTGGATGACGGAAATGCTGGAGGGTAACGAGCTGGACGAGCCGATGACCCTGACGCAGGTGGTGACCCGTTTTACCCTGCGCGACATGATGGAGCGCGGTGAAAGCGAGGAAGAGGCCGATCAGGTCCAGTTGATGACGCTGCACGCCTCGAAGGGGCTGGAGTTTCCCTACGTCTTCCTGGTCGGAATGGAAGAGGGGCTTCTGCCGCATCAGAGCAGCATTGATGAAGAGAATATCGATGAAGAGCGGCGTCTGGCCTATGTGGGGATCACCCGTGCGCAGAAGGAGCTGATCTTCACTCTCTGCAAAGAGCGCCGACAGTACGGCGAGCTGGTGCGTCCGGAGCCGAGCCGCTTCCTGCTGGAGCTGCCGCAGGACGATCTTATCTGGGAAACCGAACGTAAAGTGGTGAGTGCGGAAGAGCGGATGCAAACCGGACAGAGCCGGGTTGCCGGTTTAAAAGCGATGCTGGCAAAAGCTAAGGGTAAGGAATAAGAGGTTACTCGACTTCCAGCGGCCAGTGCACGTAGCTTTGCCACTGGCTCTCTTGTTCAAGCTGCTCCGCACCCAGCGGATGTGCCGCGAGCCAGTTTTCCTGCAGCGCGAGGTGCAGCGTCTCTCCCGCTGCCGTCAGCGTAATCGCCGCCAGATGGTCGTCCCGACGGCGGCCGGAGAAAATAATCGCCAGCCGCAGCAGGCGGCAAAGATGCTCGGCTACACGCGGCGGGACCGCATTTTGCTGGTGGAGCGATGAGAGGTCGAGCGCATTAGTCTGGTTAAGCAGCAGCGTGGCCAGCAGCTTTTTCTGCGCTGGCGTAAAGCCGGGCAAATCAAGATTCTGCACCAGCCAGGCCGCATGCAGCGGTGCGCGCTTAAACTCAACGCTCAGCCCAATTTCGTGCAGTTCACCGGCCATTTGCAGCAGATCGATGCTGTAGTTGTCCAGGTTCCATTCTGCCTGCACCGATTCGGCAAACCGTCGTGCGAGTGCGGCTACGCGGTGGGCCTGTACGGTATCGACCATAAAACGATGCTGGATATGACGCAGCGTGCGGCTACGGATATCCTGATCGACCGCCAGATGCAGCATGCCGTAGACCAGGCCTTCGCGCAGTGCGCCGCCCGCAAGGGTCATGCACTGAATATTCAGCTCATTGAAAATGGCGATCAGAATGGCCAGACCGCTGGGGAAAACCAGCGCCCGCTCTAGCGTCAGGCCTTCAATTTCCAGCTCTTCCAGGCGTCCACACTGAATGGCGCGCTGTTTGAGCTGCTGGAGCTTGGGCAGGGTAATGCGTTCGTCCATCCCCTGCGCCATCATAATTTCCTGCAGCGCCTGGACGGTGCCTGAAGCGCCGACGCACACTTTCCAGCCGTGATAGCGAAGTTCATCGGCGATCGGACGCAGTACATCCCGGGCAGCCTGTTCTGCTTCGTCAAAATTTTCTTTGGCGAGGTTGCGATCGGTAAAGTAGCGTTCGAGCCAGGTGACGCAGCCCATCGACAGGCTGAAAAGAGAGGTGGTTTGTGCGCCGGTACCTGTCACCAGCTCGGTGCTGGCACCGCCGATATCAACGACCAGACGGCGATCGGCACCGCCGGTGGTGTGCGCCACGCCCTGATAAATCAGGCGGGCTTCTTCTTCACCGCTGATCACCTGAACCGGGCAGCCGAGGATCGCCTGTGCTTTGGCGATAAACGCATCTGCATTTATCGCCAGGCGCAGCGTTGCCGTTGCCACCACACGGATTTGGGCGGGGGGAATATCCTGCAGTCGTTCTGCAAACAGATGCAGACACTGCCAGCCCCGCTCCATCGCCTCATCGGACAGTGAGTTTTCGCCGTTGAGACCCGCGGCAAGACGAACCTTGCGCTTAATGCGCGTCAGGGTCTGAATGCTTCCTGCCACCTCGCGTACAACCAGCATATGAAAACTATTCGAACCGAGATCAATAGCTGCATAGAGCGAGGCGGAGCTGAGCATTTATGTTTTAACCTGAGCGACGACGATTACGGGGAGCACCACCGCCGCTACGGCGTGGGCCATTGCCGGGACGGGCCGTACGCACCAGGCGTTTCGCCTTCGGCAGATCGGTCATCAGGGCATCCGTATTGTACTTACTCACCGGAATCGAGTGACCAATATAGGTTTCAATTCCCGGCAGGTTCAGCGCGTACTCTTCACAGGCCAGGCTGATGGAGTGCCCGCTCGCGCCTGCACGGCCGGTACGGCCAATACGGTGCACGTAGTCTTCGCAGTCGTCTGGCAGATCGTAGTTAAAGACGTGGGTCACGGCAGGAATATGCAGGCCGCGTGCCGCCACATCGGTTGCGACCAGAATATCGAGATCGCCACGGGTGAAATCTTCCAGGATACGCAGGCGTTTTTTCTGCGCCACGTCGCCGGTCAGCAGGCCAACGCGATGACCGTCCGCAGCCAGATGGCCCCAGATATCTTCGCAGCGGTGCTTGGTGTTAGCGAAGATAATCGCGCGATCCGGCCACTCTTCTTCGATGAGCGTCTGCAGTAAACGCATTTTCTCTTCGTTGGACGGGTAGAACAGCTCTTCTTTGATGCGGTGACCGGTTTTTTGCTCGGGTTCCACTTCAACGTATTCGGCGTTGTTCATCTGCTCGAACGCCAGCTCACGAACGCGGTAAGAGAGCGTCGCGGAGAACAGCATGTTCAGACGCTGATCGGTCGCCGGCATACGGCGGAACAGCCAGCGGATATCTTTAATAAAGCCGAGATCGTACATGCGATCGGCTTCATCCAGCACCACAACCTGGATTGCACCCAGATTAATGTGGTTTTGTTTGGTGTAGTCGATCAGACGACCGGTGGTGCCGATCAGAATATCAACGCCGCTTTCCAGCACTTTCAGCTGCTTATCGTAGCCGTCACCGCCGTAGGCCAGGCCCAGTTTCAGACCGGTTGCCTGCGCCAGCACTTCCGCGTCGGCGTGAATTTGTACCGCCAGTTCGCGCGTCGGCGCCATAATCAGCGCACGTGGCTGATTGGTTTTGCGGTCTTCAATTGCCGGGTGAGTGAGTAGGTAATGAAACGTTGACGTTAAAAACGCCATCGTTTTTCCGGTACCGGTTTGCGCCTGACCCGCAACGTCACGACCCGCCAGCGTTAGCGGAAGGGCCAATGCCTGAATGTGCGTGCAATTATGAAACCCTTTACTTTCAAGGGCTTCAATCACCTGAGGGTGCAGGGCGAAGTCGGAAAACTTCTGTTCTGTTAAATGTGTTTTGCTCATAGTGTGGTAGAATATCAGCTTACTATTGCTTTACGAAAGCGTATCCGATGAAATAAAGTCAACCTTTAGTTGGCTAATGCGACATCAAGTCGTTGGTTAATGCTACACCAATACGCCAGGCTTATTCCTGTGGAGTTATATATGAGCGATAAAATTATTCACCTGACTGATGACAGTTTTGACACGGATGTACTCAAAGCGGAAGGGTCGATTCTTGTTGATTTCTGGGCAGAGTGGTGCGGTCCTTGCAAAATGATTGCCCCGATTCTGAATGAAGTCGCTGAGGAGTATGACGGCAAACTGACCGTTGCGAAGCTGAACATCGACCAGAACCCGGGCACGGCTCCGAAGTACGGTATCCGTGGTATCCCGACTCTGCTGCTGTTTAAAAACGGCGAAGTGGCTGCCACCAAAGTGGGTGCGCTGTCTAAGGGTCAGCTGAAAGAGTTCCTTGACGCCAATCTGGCGTAAGCTACCTTTATTCTGGCGTCTGGTGATTCTGAATTGTTCGGATCGCTGGACGCCCGTCTTGAGTCGTGCTAAGTTAATGTTGACTTCGTATTAAACATCTCTAATAGTCGTTGAATCTTGCTTTACCCGAGACTTCCCGCTTCACAAAGCGCGAGAAGCAAAAAATTCCGGGCTCGTCACTCAATCCGTCTTGTCGTTTCAGTTCTGTGTACTCTCCTGTGACCAGGCAGCGAACAGACATGAGTTGATGGCCGCAAACAGGCATGGATGTTCCTGCCATACCATTCACAACATTAAGTTCGAGATTTCCCCCGAGTTTAAGAACCCACATCACTATGAATCTTACCGAATTAAAGAATACGCCGGTTTCTGATCTGATTACTCTCGGCGAAAATATGGGCCTGGAAAACCAGGCGCGTATGCGCAAACAGGACATCATTTTCGCCATCCTGAAGCAGCACGCGAAGAGTGGCGAGGATATCTTTGGCGATGGCGTGCTTGAGATACTGCAGGACGGATTTGGTTTCCTCCGCTCCGGAGACAGTTCCTACCTCGCAGGCCCCGACGACATCTACGTATCCCCTAGCCAAATCCGCCGTTTCAACCTCCGTACTGGTGACACCATTTCAGGTAAGATTCGCCCCCCTAAAGAGGGTGAGCGTTACTTTGCGTTGCTGAAAGTTAACGAGGTGAACTTCGATAAACCGGAGAACGCGCGTAATAAAATCCTGTTCGAAAACCTGACGCCGCTGCACGCAAACTCGCGTCTGCGTATGGAACGCGGCAACGGTTCGACCGAGGATTTAACCGCTCGCGTACTGGATCTGGCTTCACCGATTGGCCGTGGCCAGCGTGGTCTGATTGTGGCACCGCCGAAAGCCGGTAAAACGATGCTGCTGCAGAATATCGCGCAGAGCATCGCCTACAACCACCCGGACTGCGTGCTGATGGTCCTGCTGATCGACGAACGTCCGGAAGAAGTGACCGAGATGCAGCGTCTGGTAAAAGGTGAAGTTATCGCTTCTACCTTTGACGAACCGGCATCCCGTCACGTACAGGTTGCGGAAATGGTTATCGAGAAGGCCAAGCGCCTGGTTGAGCACAAGAAAGACGTGATCATCCTGCTCGACTCCATTACCCGTCTGGCGCGTGCGTACAACACCGTGGTGCCGGCTTCCGGTAAAGTACTGACCGGTGGTGTGGACGCTAACGCCCTGCATCGTCCGAAGCGTTTCTTCGGTGCGGCGCGTAACGTGGAAGAGGGCGGTAGCCTGACCATCATCGCGACGGCGCTGGTTGATACCGGGTCCAAAATGGACGAGGTTATTTACGAAGAGTTTAAAGGCACCGGTAACATGGAGCTGCACCTCTCACGTAAAATCGCTGAAAAACGCGTCTTCCCGGCGATTGACTACAACCGTTCCGGTACCCGTAAAGAAGAGCTGCTCACCACTCAGGAAGAGCTGCAGAAGATGTGGATCCTGCGTAAAATCATCCATCCGATGGGTGAAATCGACGCAATGGAGTTCCTCATCAACAAACTTGCGATGACCAAGACCAACGACGATTTCTTCGACATGATGAAACGCTCGTAATCCGGTATGTGTCAAAAAACGCCACGTTTATACGTGGCGTTTTTCATTTCTGCCTATACGCTTAAGCACGGTAGTTTCGCTGTTGCAGCGTTTCTAAAAATGATTAAGGGAGTAATAAGACGGCCATAAATGGAGTGTCTGGTTGAAAAATAAACGAATTTGCTGGCTCCTTATCTTACTCCCCCTTCTGGAGAGCTGGCTTCATGGTTATACTTTAGGTATCAACATACGCTGAGAACATGCATTGTGAATTTACTGACCGCAGGTACTGATCTATTCAGTATTTTTTTGTTCACGACTCTGTTCCTTTTTTTTGCGCGCAAGGCGGCTAAAAAGGTTGGTTTAGTGGATAAACCGAATTTCCGTAAGCGACATCAGGGACTGATTCCATTGGTTGGTGGTATTTCGGTATACGCTGGGATCTGCTTCTCTTTTGCAATCGCTGATTATTACATTCCGCATGCCACGCTGTACCTGGCCTGTGCCGGCGTGCTGGTGCTGGTGGGGGCGCTTGACGATCGCTATGACATTAGCGTCAAAATCCGCGCCACGGTGCAGGCCGTTATTGGCATCGTTATGATGGTGGTGGGGAAACTTTACCTTAGTAGTCTGGGATACATCTTTGGCTCGTGGGAAATGGTCCTCGGTCCGTTTGGCTACTTCCTGACGCTGTTTGCCGTCTGGGCTGCGATCAACGCCTTTAATATGGTTGATGGGATCGATGGCCTGCTTGGAGGGCTATCCAGCGTCTCCTTCGCGGCGATTGGGATCATTCTGTGGTTTGATGGACAGACCAGCCTCGCGATGTGGTGTTTTGCGATGATCGTCGCGATCCTCCCGTACATTCTGCTTAACCTCGGCGTTCTGGGTACCCGATATAAAGTCTTTATGGGGGATGCCGGCAGTACGCTGATTGGCTTTACGGTGATTTGGATCCTGCTGGAAACGACGCAGGGCGCCACTCATCCTATCAGCCCTGTCACCGCACTGTGGATCATTGCTATCCCGTTGATGGACATGATCGCCATTATGTATCGCCGACTGCGCAAGGGGATGAGCCCTTTCTCACCGGATCGTCAACATATTCACCATCTGATTATGCGCGCAGGGTTTACTTCCCGTCAGGCCTTTGTGCTGATCACGCTCGCGGCTGCCCTCCTTGCCCTAATCGGTGTTCTTGGCGAATATCTTCAGATTGTTCCGGAATGGGCAATGTTGGCATTATTCTTGCTTGCATTTTTCCTCTATGGCTATTGTATTAAACGGGCCTGGAAAGTGGCCAGACTGATTAAACGCGTGAAGCGTCGTATGCGGCGGAAGAACGGCAATACCTCAACATTAACCAAGTAAAGCTGGGGAAGTGATGACACAACCATTACCGGGAGCACAGCAAGTGAGCGCTGAGAATGAACTGGATATCCGCGGCCTGTTTCGGACATTGTGGGCGGGAAAGTTGTGGATAGTGGGCATTGCGCTGTTATTCGCTCTGGTCGCCTTAATCTATACCTTCTTCGCCCGACAGGAGTGGAGCGCTACGGCTATCACCGATCGCCCGACGGTGAATATGCTGGGCGGGTTCTACTCCCAGCAGCAGTTCCTGCGCAACCTTGACGTAAAGGCTAATCTGGCACCGGTCGATCAGCCCTCGGTGATGGATGAGTCATACAAAGAATTTATTATGCAGCTGGCGTCCTGGGACACGCGTCGGGAATTCTGGTCGCAGACGGATTACTACAAGCAGCGCATGGTCGGCAACTCCAAGGCAGATGCCGCTTTGCTGGATGAGTTGATTAACGATATCCAGTTTATGCCCGGCGATGCTGCGCGCAGCGTCTACGACAGCGTCAAGCTGACGGCGGAAAACGGTGCGGATGCCAATAACCTGCTGCGCCAGTACGTGGCGTTCGCCAGCCAGCGTGCGGCGGGTCATCTCAATGATGAGCTGAAGGGGGCATGGGCTGCCCGTACCATCCAGATGAAAGCGCAGGTAAAACGGCAGGAAGAGGTGGCGAAATCCATTTTTAACCGCCGTATCCACAGTATTGAACAGGCGCTGAAAATTGCCGAGCAGCACAATATCTCCCGCAGTGAAACGGACGTGCCGGCGGACGAACTGCCGGACTCCGAGCTATTCCTGCTGGGTCGTCCAATGCTGCAGGGGCGCCTGGAGAATCTGCAGGCCGTGGGGGCTGAGTATGACCTCGACTACGACCAGAACCGGGCAATGCTGACTACACTCAACGTGGGGCCAACGCTGGACCCGCGTTTCCAGACCTACCGTTATTTGCGAACGCCTGAAGAACCCGTTAAACGCGACAGCCCGCGCCGTCTGTTCCTGATGATCATGTGGGGAATCGTCGGTGCGTTGATCGGGTCAGGTGTGGCGCTCGTCCGCCGTCGCAAAATATAAACTGCCGTCCGTGGTGAAGGCGGCGGGCCTTCACCATCCAATCGAAGAGAATCGATGTGAAAGTACTGACTGTATTTGGTACGCGTCCGGAGGCTATAAAGATGGCGCCTCTGGTCCATGCGCTGGCAAAGGATCCGTATTTTGAGGCGAAAGTTTGCGTGACTGCCCAACACCGGGAGATGCTCGATCAGGTGCTGAACCTGTTTTCCATCGTCCCGGATTACGATCTCAATATTATGCGCCCGGGCCAGGGACTGACGGAAATCACCAGCCGCATTCTGGAAGGCCTGAAGCCTATTCTGGAATCCTTTAAGCCAGATGTTGTCCTGGTTCACGGCGACACCACCACCACGCTGGCCACCAGTCTGGCCGCGTTTTATCAGCGTATCCCGGTCGGGCACGTTGAGGCGGGGCTGCGCACGGGCGATCTCTACTCCCCGTGGCCGGAAGAGGCGAACCGGACCCTGACCGGCCATCTGGCGATGTACCACTTTGCGCCGACGGAGAATTCCCGGCAAAACCTGCTGCGGGAAAACCTCTCCGATAGCCAGATCTTCGTGACCGGCAATACGGTGATTGATGCCCTGTTCTGGGTGCGCGACAGCGTACTGGCCGATGAACAGCTGCGTGCCAAACTGGCGGCGAAGTACGCTTTCCTCGACGAAGAGAAAAAATTGATTCTGGTCACCGGCCACCGCCGGGAGAGCTTTGGTCGCGGATTTGAACAGATCTGCCACGCGCTGGCGGATATCGCCGCACGGCATGAAGACGTGCAGATTGTCTATCCCGTCCATCTGAACCCTAACGTTAGCGAGCCGGTCAACCGTATTCTCGGCCATGTGCCGAACGTGGTGCTGATCGAACCCCAGGATTATCTGCCGTTTGTCTGGCTGATGACCCGTGCCTGGCTGATCCTGACCGATTCCGGCGGGATCCAGGAAGAAGCGCCTTCCCTCGGCACCCCGGTACTGGTGATGCGCGATACCACCGAACGTCCGGAAGCTATCGAAGCGGGCACCGTTCGACTGGTGGGCACCAGCAACCAGCGTATCGTGGAAGAAGTCACCCGCTTGCTGAATGACAAAGAAGAATATGACGTCATGAGCCGGGCCCATAACCCTTACGGGGATGGCCAGGCCTGTGGCCGGATTTTGCACGAACTAAAAAATAATCGGATAACGCTATGAGTTTTTCTACCATTTCCGTGATTGGCCTCGGCTATATCGGTCTGCCAACGGCGGCGGCCTTCGCCTCGCGTCAGAAGCGCGTGGTGGGTGTGGATATCAACCAGCATGCCGTGGATACCATCAATCGCGGCGAGATCCATATTGTTGAACCCGATCTGGGCAGCGTCGTCAAAACGGCGGTGGCCGGTGGCTATCTGCAGGCTCGCACCACGCCGGTTGAAGCTGACGCGTATTTGATTGCGGTTCCGACGCCGTTTAAGGGCGATCACGAGCCGGATATGGTGTATGTCGAAGCGGCGGCAAAATCTATCGCGCCGGTACTGAAAGCGGGCGCGCTGGTGATCCTCGAGTCCACCTCGCCGGTGGGTGCCACCGAGCTGATGGCCGAATGGCTGGCGGAAATGCGTCCCGACCTGACCTTCCCGCAGCAGGCGGGTGAACAGGCGGATATCAATATCGCCTACTGCCCGGAGCGCGTCCTGCCCGGTCAGGTCATGATTGAACTGATTAAAAACGATCGGGTGATCGGCGGGATGACGTCGGTTTGCTCGGCCCGCGCCAGCGAGTTGTATAACATTTTCCTTGAAGGTAAATGTGTGGTGACGAATTCGCGCACCGCCGAAATGTGCAAACTGACGGAAAACAGCTTCCGCGACGTCAATATTGCCTTTGCCAACGAGCTGTCGCTGATTTGCGCCGACCGCGAGATTAACGTCTGGGAGCTGATCCGTCTGGCGAATCGCCATCCTCGCGTCAATATCCTCCAGCCAGGACCGGGCGTGGGTGGCCACTGCATCGCGGTCGATCCCTGGTTTATCGTGGCGCAAAACCCGGAACAGGCTCGCCTGATCCGCACCGCACGTGAAGTGAACGACGGGAAGCCGCACTGGGTGATTAACCAGGTCAAAGCGGCGGTGGCGGACTGCCTGACCGCCAGCGGCAAGCGCGCCAGCGAAGTCAAAATTGCCTGCTTCGGGCTGGCATTTAAGCCCAACATCGACGATCTGCGCGAAAGCCCGGCGATGGAAATTACCGAACAGCTGGCCCGCTGGCACAGCGGAGAAACGCTGGCGGTGGAGCCGAATATTCATCAGCTTCCTGCCCGTCTGAATGGCTTGTGCACGCTGGCGACGATTGACGAGGCGCTGGCTACCGCTGACGTACTGGTGATGTTGGTCGATCACCAGCCGTTCAAAGCGATTGACGGAGCGACGGTGACACAGCCGTATATCGTCGATACCAAAGGGGTATGGCGTTGATGGCGGGCCAGTAACATGTCCATCCGCGCCAGTATTGAGCCGCTGAGCTGGGAGAGCGAATTCTTCGGCCTGCCCAGCGCGATTCTGCGAATTAACGAGACGGCAGCGCCGCTGAGTGAAGCGATGCTGGCGGGCTGGGCGCGACTGCAGGTGAAAATCCCGGCGGCACGTGCCGACTGGCTGGATGCGCTGCAGCAGATGGGCTTTCGACTGGTTGAAGGTGAGATCGATCTCTCCCTGCGCGTGGGTCAACATCAGGCGACGACGGCAGAGATCGCCACGGAGGCGGATATCCCGCGACTGCGACAGCAGGCCGCCGCCGCATTTGCCCAAAGCCGGTTTCGTACACCCTGGTATGCAGACGATGCCAGCGGTCGATTTTATGCCCGCTGGATTGAGAATGCGGTAAAAGGTTTGTTCGATCATCAGTGCCTGGTGCTTCGCGCCGATGACGGCGATATCCGGGGCTTTGTCTCCCTGCGTCAGCTCGGTGATGAAGAGGCCCGAATTGGCCTGCTGGCAGGACGCGGGGCGGGTGCTGAACTGATGCAGGCCGCGCTGGGCTGGGCACAGGCGCGACAGCTGACCACACTGCGGGTGGCAACCCAGACCGGGAATACCGCCGCGCTTAAACGTTACATTCAGAGCGGGGCCAATGTTGAAAGCGCCGCGTACTGGCTATACAGGTAAAAGATCATGATCCCATTTAATGCGCCTCCCGTGGTCGGCACGGAACTGGATTACATGCAGTCAGCTATGGGCAGCGGCAAGCTGTGCGGCGACGGTGGCTACACGCGACGCTGCCAGCAGTGGATGGAGCAGCGATTTGGCAGCGTCAAAGTCCTGCTGACCCCGTCCTGTACCGCTTCGCTGGAGATGGCGGCGCTGCTGCTGGATATCCAGGCCGGTGATGAAGTGATCATGCCCAGCTATACCTTTGTCTCCACCGCCAATGCTTTTGTGCTGCGTGGAGCCAAAATCGTCTTTGTCGATGTTCATCCGCAGACGATGAACATCGATGAAACGCTGATTGAAGCGGCGATCACCGATAAAACCCGGGCTATCGTACCGGTGCATTACGCTGGCGTGGCCTGCGAAATGGACACCATTATGGCCATCGCCAAAAAACATAACCTGTTTGTGGTGGAAGACGCCGCGCAGGGTGTGATGTCGACCTATAAAGGCCGTGCGCTGGGGTCGATTGGCCATATCGGCTGCTTCAGCTTCCACGAAACCAAGAACTACACGGCGGGTGGTGAAGGCGGTGCGACCTTGATCAACGATAAGGCGCTGGTCGAGCGGGCGGAAATTATTCGCGAGAAGGGGACCAACCGCAGCCAGTTCTTCCGTGGACAGGTGGATAAATACACCTGGCGCGATATTGGTTCCAGCTACCTGATGTCGGATTTACAGGCGGCCTACCTGTGGGCACAGCTTGAAGCCGCAGAGCGTATTAACCAGCAGCGCCTGGCCCTGTGGCAGACCTACTATGACGCATTGCTGCCGCTGGCGCAGTCCGGGCGTATCGAGCTGCCCGTCATTCCGGCAGACTGCGGCCATAACGCGCATATGTTCTACATTAAGCTGCGCGATATGGAAGATCGTAACCGTCTGATTGCCTGGCTGAAAGAGGCCGAAATTCTCGCGGTGTTCCATTACATTCCGCTGCATGCCTGTCCGGCAGGGGAAAAATTTGGCGTATTCCACGGCGAAGATCGCTACACCACCAAAGAAAGTGAGCGTTTGCTACGCCTGCCGCTGTTTTATAACCTGGCATCGGTGAACCAGCGCAACGTGATTAATACGCTGCTGAGCTACTTCCGCTGATATGTCGCTGGCCAAAGCATCACTGTGGACGGCTGCGTCCACGCTTATCAAAATTGGTGCCGGGCTGGTAGTGGTCAAACTGCTGGCCGTGTCCTTCGGGCCGGCAGGGGTCGGTCAGGCCGGTAACTTTCGCCAGATGGTGACTGTACTGGGCGTGCTGGCAGGCGCCGGGATTTTTAACGGCGTAACAAAGTTTGTTGCTCAGTATCAGGATGATCCGACGCAGTTGAACAAGGTCGTCGGCACCTCATCGGCGATGGTGCTGGGTTTCTCCACGCTGCTGGCACTGGTGTTTCTGCTGGCGGCGGCACCCATCAGCCAGGGGCTGTTCGGCCACACGCACTATCAGGGACTGGTACAGCTGGTGGCGCTGGTGCAGATGGGGATCGCCTGGGCGAACCTGCTGCTGGCGTTAATGAAGGGCTTTCGCGATGCGGCGGGCAATGCGCTGTCGCTGATTGCCGGTAGCCTGATCGGCGTCGCGGCCTACTATCTCTGTTACCGCCTGGGCGGCTATCAGGGCGCGCTGCTGGGTCTGGCGCTGGTACCGGCGCTGGTGGTGGTGCCTGCGGGGATTATGCTCTGGCGACGTGGCCGCGTGCCGCTGGCCTGGCTCAAACCCCGCTGGGACGGCTGGCTGGCCGGGCAGCTGGGTAAGTTTACCCTGATGGCGCTGATCACGTCGGTGACGCTGCCGGTAGCCTATGTGATGATGCGTAACCTGATGGCGGCGCACTACAGCTGGGACGAAGTGGGGATCTGGCAGGGGGTCAGCAGCATTTCCGATGCTTATCTCCAGTTTATTACCGCCTCGTTCAGCGTCTGGCTGCTGCCGACCCTGTCGCGCCTGACCGAGAAACCGGCGATTGGCCGGGAAGTGATGCGCTCGCTGAAGTTTGTGTTACCCGCCGTTGCGGCCGCCAGTCTGACGGTCTGGCTCCTGCGGGACTTTGCTATCTGGCTACTGTTTTCCGACCGGTTTACCGCTATGCGGGATCTGTTTGCCTGGCAACTGGTGGGCGATGTACTGAAAGTGGGTGCTTACGTTTATGGCTACCTGGTGATCGCTAAAGCCTCACTGAGATTTTACATTCTGGCGGAGATTAGCCAGTTTGCGCTGCTGAGCGGCTTTGCATACTGGCTGATCCCGGCACACGGCGCGCTGGGCGCGGCGCAGGCCTATATGGCGACCTATATCGTTTACTTTACGCTCTGTAGCGTGGTGTTCTTACTTTGGCACAGACGGGCATGACTGCACTGATACACGTACTGGGATCGAATATCCCACACCATAACCAGACCGTTCTGCGGTTCTTTAACGACGATCTGGCGCCGACAAGCGCGCTGGCGCGTGAATTTATAGTTGCCGGTCCGGACGATGGCCTGAGCCAGGCCTGCCCGGCGCTCGCGCTGACGTTTTTTGCCGATAAAAAATCGCTGGCCGCGGCCGTTATCGCCCGGGCGAAGGCAAACCCTGAGCAGCGTTTTTTCTTCCACGGCCAGTTTAATACCGGCCTGTGGCTGGCGCTGTTGCGCGGCGGTATCCGTCCACAGCAGTTTAACTGGCATATCTGGGGTGCGGATCTCTACGAGGTCTCCAGCGGCTGGAAATTCCGCCTCTTCTATCCGCTGCGTCGGTTAGCCCAGGGCCGCGTCGGCTGCGTGTTCGCCACTCAGGGCGATATCCACTATTTTGCGCGGCGGCACCCGAAGGTCCGTAGCGAACTGCTCTATTTCCCGACCCGCATGGACCCGACGCTGAACACGCTGGCCAACGACACGCCGCGTGAAGGCAAGCTGACGGTGCTGGTGGGGAACTCCGGCGATCGCAGCAACGAGCATCTGCAGGCGCTGCGGGCGGTCCATCAGCAGTTTGGTGACACGGTCAACGTCATCGTCCCGATGGGTTATCCGGCCAACAACGGGGCGTATATCGCCGAGGTTGAGCGGGAAGGGCTGACGTTATTTAGCCGCGATAACCTGCAGATCCTCCGTGATAAGCTGGCCTTTGACGACTATCTGGCGCTGCTGCGCCGCTGCGATCTGGGCTATTTCATTTTTGCCCGTCAGCAGGGGATCGGCACGCTGTGTCTGTTGATTCAGGCTGGTGTGCCCTGCGTTCTGAACCGCGAGAACCCGTTCTGGCAGGATATGAGCGCCCAGGGTATTCCGGTGCTGTTTACCGTTGATACGCTTAACGAGCAGGTGGTGCGCGAAGCGCAACGGCAGCTGGCGCTGGTCGATAAAAGCCAGATCGCGTTTTTCCGTCCCAACTACCTGGCGCCCTGGCATCAGGCGCTGCTTATCGCAGCAGGAGAGGCGCAATGAGCCTGATGCAGTTCAGTGGATTACTGGTGGTCTGGCTGCTGGCGACGCTGTTTATCGCCACCCTGACGTGGTTTGAATTCCGCCGGGTACGCTTTAACTTCAATGTCTTTTTCTCATTGCTGTTTTTACTGACTTTTTTCTTCGGGTTCCCGCTGACCAGCGTACTGGTCTTCCGCTTTGACGTTGGCGTGGCTCCGCCGGAGGTGCTGTTGCAGACCCTGCTGGCCGCCGCCTGTTTTTACGCGGTGTACTATGTGGCGTATAAAACCCGGCTGCGGACTCGGAGCCACATTGAGCGACCCCGTCGGCCGCTGTTCACCATGAACCGCGTGGAAACCCATCTGACCTGGATATTGTTGATGGGGATTGCGCTGCTCAGCGTGGGCGTGTTCTTTATGCACAACGGTTTCCTGCTGTTTAAGCTGACCTCCTACAGCCAGATTTTTTCCAGCGATGTTTCGGGCGTGGCGTTAAAGCGGTTCTTCTACTTCTTTATTCCGGCAATGCTCGTTATCTACTTTTTGCGCCAGGGCGTAAAAGGCTGGCTGTTTTTCCTCGTCGCCACCGTCACTTTTGGCCTGCTGACCTACGCCATCGTCGGCGGCACGCGGGCCAATATTATTATCGCTTTCGCCATTTTCCTGTTTATCGGCATTATTCGCGGCTGGATCTCGCTGTGGATGCTGGCGGCGGCGGGCGTGCTGGGGATTGTCGGCATGTTCTGGCTGGCGCTGCGTCGCTATGGCCTGGACGTCAGCGGCGATGAGGCGTTTTATACCTTCCTCTATCTGACGCGTGATACCTTCTCGCCGTGGGAGAACCTGGCGCTCCTCCTGCAAAACTACGACAAGATTGAGTTCCAGGGCCTGGCGCCTATCGTGCGCGACTTCTACGTCTTTATTCCGACCTGGCTGTGGCCGGACCGTCCGGGAACGGTGCTGAACTCCGCCAACTACTTCACCTGGGAAGTGCTGAATAACCACTCCGGGCTGGCGATTTCGCCGACGCTGATTGGCTCTCTGGTGGTGATGGGCGGCGTCTGGTTTATTCCGCTGGGGGCAGTGGTGGTCGGGCTGATTATTAAATGGTTCGACTGGCTCTACAGCCTGGGCAACCGGGAAACCAATCCCTATAAGGCGGCGATCCTGCACAGCTTCTGCTTTGGTGCCATCTTCAACATGATTGTGCTGGCCCGTGAAGGCCTTGATGCATTTGGCTCGCGGGTGGTTTTCTTTATGCTCATCTTTGGCGCGTGCCTGGTGGTAGCAAAATTGCTTTACTGGCTGTTGGATAGCGCAGGGCTGATAAAACGTCGCCTGAAGCTTTCCACACAGCCGCAGCTTTGAAAGGGATGGAGAATATGACGGATAGGCATTCGGCACCGCAGTACAATCTGCGTGGCCTGGCGCTTCTTGGCTGGCGGGATATGCAGCATGCGCTGGATTTCCTGTTCGGAGACGGGCAAATCCGCCAGGGTACGCTGGTCGCGATTAATGCGGAAAAAATGCTGGTGGTGGAAGATGACGCCGAGGTACGTACGCTGATTCAGAACGCAGAATTTAAGTATGCGGACGGCATAAGCGTGGTGCGCTCCGTGCGTGCGAAATACCCGGAGGCGAAAGTCTCCCGCGTGGCGGGTGCCGATCTGTGGGAAGCGCTGATGGCGCGTGCGGGCGAGCAGGGTACGCCGGTATTTCTGCTCGGCGGAAAGCCCGATGTACTGGCGCAAACGGAAGCGAAGCTGCGCAGCCAGTGGAACGTTAACGTTGTTGGGACTCAGGACGGCTATTTCCAGACGGACCAGCGGCAGGCGCTGTTTGAGCGTATTCGCGACAGCGGAGCGAAAATTGTTACCGTGGCGATGGGGTCTCCGCGTCAGGAGATCCTGATGCGCGACTGCCGGCTGGTGCATCCGCAGGCGCTCTATATGGGCGTAGGCGGCACCTACGACGTCTTTACCGGCCACGTTAAGCGTGCGCCTAAGGTCTGGCAGAACCTCGGCCTGGAGTGGCTGTATCGCCTGCTGTCGCAGCCGAGTCGCATTACCCGACAGATCCGTCTGCTGCGCTATTTGCGCTGGCACTACACCGGTAAATTATAAGAGCCTGATAGCAGCGCGTTCTGACGCGCTGCGCTGTCTGTTGCACAAAAAATAGCCCGCCTCAGCAATTTTCTCATACTTTATTTGCCATTCTTCAAAAATTGTTAAAACATGCGCACCGCGTAAGGCGGCTTTGCCACAACGATGTTACGTATAAAAATAACCGGCCCTGTCCGGACAGAAGCAAACACAAGAGGTTTCTATGGCAGATAACAAACCAGAGCTTCAGCGAGGCCTGGAGTCACGACATATCGAACTGATCGCCCTCGGGGGGACCATCGGCGTAGGGCTATTTATGGGCGCGGCAAGCACCCTCAAGTGGGCCGGTCCGTCGGTACTACTGGCCTATATTCTCGCCGGGCTGTTCGTCTTCTTTATCATGCGCTCAATGGGCGAAATGCTGTTCCTTGAGCCGGTTGCCGGTTCTTTCGCTGTCTATGCACACCGCTATATGAGCCCGTTTTTTGGCTACCTGACCGCCTGGTCCTACTGGTTTATGTGGATGGCGGTGGGGATCTCTGAAATCACCGCGATAGGTGTCTACGTCCAGTTCTGGTTCCCGGATATGGTCCAGTGGATCCCGGCGCTGATCGCCGTGGGGCTGGTGGCGCTGGCGAACCTGGCGGCGGTGCGCCTCTACGGTGAGATTGAGTTCTGGTTCGCGATGATTAAGGTCACCACCATTATTGTGATGATAGTGATCGGCCTGGGGGTTATTTTCTTCGGCTTCGGTAACGGCGGCCATTCCATTGGCTTCAGCAACCTGACCGAACACGGCGGCTTCTTTGCAGGCGGCTGGAAAGGCTTCCTGACTGCGCTTTGTATCGTGGTGGCATCCTATCAGGGCGTGGAGCTGATCGGCATCACCGCCGGTGAAGCGAAAAATCCGCAGGTGACCCTGCGTAGCGCGGTCAGCAAGGTGCTGTGGCGCATTCTGATTTTCTATGTGGGTGCGATCTTCGTTATCGTGACCATCTTCCCGTGGAATGAGATTGGCACCAACGGTAGCCCGTTTGTCCTCACCTTCGCCAAAATCGGTATCACCGCGGCGGCAGGAATTATTAACTTTGTGGTGCTGACGGCTGCACTCTCGGGTTGTAACAGCGGCATGTACAGCTGCGGGCGTATGCTCTACGCGCTGGCAAAAAACCGTCAGCTGCCGGCGGCGGTGGCGAAAGTGTCCCGCAACGGCGTGCCCTATGTGGGCGTGGCGCTCTCCATCGTTATCCTGCTGGTTGGCTCCTGCCTGAACTACATTATCCCTAACCCGCAGCGCGTATTCGTTTATGTCTATAGCGCCAGCGTCCTGCCGGGGATGGTGCCGTGGTTTGTGATCCTGATTAGCCAGCTGCGCTTCCGCCGCGTGCATGCTGAGGCGATTAAGACGCATCCTTTCCGCTCGATGCTGTTCCCGTGGGCGAACTGGCTGACGATGGCGTTCCTGGTGTGCGTGCTGATCGGTATGGGCATCAACGAAGATACCCGTATGTCTCTCTTTGTGGGAATGGGCTTCCTGGCGATTGTGACCGCGATCTACACGCTTTTGGGCTTTCACCGGACGGGTGAGGCTGCAAGAGTGAAGGAATAAGCGGCAAAGTGAGCAAAGCATAATCAAACGCTCATTTTCTTAAAAAAAGCACTAGACAGCAGCACACGAAGCCCGTACTATCCACCCCCGCAACGGCGCTAAGCGCCCGTAGCTCAGCTGGATAGAGCGCTGCCCTCCGGAGGCAGAGGTCTCAGGTTCGAATCCTGTCGGGCGCACCATTTAGGTGAGGTGCTGGAGCTGAGGTGGACTGTGGAAGTGACACAGGGCCGCAAAAGATTGCAGTGGTGGCTATAGCTCAGTTGGTAGAGCCCTGGATTGTGATTCCAGTTGTCGTGGGTTCGAGTCCCATTAGCCACCCCATTATTTAAAAGTTGTGATATGCGAAGGTGGCGGAATTGGTAGACGCGCTAGCTTCAGGTGTTAGTGTCCTTAGGATGTGGGGGTTCGAGTCCCCCCCCTCGCACCATGACTTTAAAGAATTGAACTAAAAATTCAAAAAGCAGTACATCGGCGAGTAGCGCAGCTTGGTAGCGCAACTGGTTTGGGACCAGTGGGTCGGAGGTTCGAATCCTCTCTCGCCGACCAATTTTGAACCCCGCTTCGGCGGGGTTTTTTGTTTTCTTTTTTCCGCTTATTTTTCCTCTGTTGCCAATGTGCGACACAGCGCATTTCCTCTGTCGCCGATTGGTGACTAATAATTATCTGATAAATAACGTTTTATTGTTAACGCGGCAAAACTGTCGCGGTAAGGCGACACTTTTATGTCGTCCGAAGCGCCTGCTGTGGTGAGAAGCGCGTGCAGTGCGGCTGTTTGCGGGCTTTTCGGCTGCCATTATGCGGGGGTACAACATTGGCATGCTATGTGCAATAATATCCCTGTAGATGCTCATTCCATCTCTTATGTTCGCCTCAGGGCCTCATAAACTCAGGAATGACGCAGAGCCGTTTACGGTGCTTATCGTCCACAGACAGATGTCGCTTCGGCCTCATCAGACACCATGGACATAACGTTGAGTGAAGCACCTTATGTTGTCGAATAGACCTGTTTTAACGCCTGCCTTTATGGCAGGCGTTTTTTTATCTGTCATTCGCCAAATCGCGGACAGTAAAAAGGGAGCCGAAGTGGCTCCCTTTTGTTATCGCTGAGTATTTAAGGCTGCCCGTTATTCTTTAACGTCAGCATCAGTCCATCCCGCCGCAGGGTGGCGGCCTCTTCAGGCTGCTTCATGCGATCCAGGCTGTCAGCCAGCCAGGCGTAGTCGAAGGCGTCCGGGCGCTGCTTGATCGCCGCACGGAAAGCGATACTCGCTTCCTGCCACTCACCGTGTTTCATCAGCGACTGACCCAGCGTGCTCCAGAGCAGGGGGCGATCGCCGACGGTTTTGATCTGCTGGCGAAGAATTTTTTCCAGCATCTCCGGATTGTTGGTTTTCAGACGCGGGATCGGCAGCAGGAGACGATCGTCATACTGGCGTTTCAGACCGTCGATAATGATCTGCTGAGCGGTGTCATGATCGTCACACTCAATAAGATGATCCGCCATCGCGACCTGCAGAGCCACATGGTGACGCGTTTTGCGGCTCTGGTTTTTCCACCAGTCGCGCAGTCCTTCGCTACCCTGGTCGGCGCGAGCCTGATCCATCAGGCCAATCCAGGCCTGCTGCTCAAGCGCGGCACGATGCTCTTCATCACCGACGTTGGCTTTCGCCATGGACGGAATGACGTCCAGCAGCGAGCCCCAGGCACCGGTGCGGATATAGGCCTGTTCTGCCAGTCTCAGCACTTCCGGATGACGCGGGGTCACTTCCAGTAGCTTATCGATACCGTGGCGGGCAGCGTGATCTTCATGACGCGCCAGCTGCAGCCGGACACGGGTGATTTCCACCGGGATAAGATCGTTACCGGCCAGCTCCGTCGCGCGCTCCAGATGCTGGTTAGCGCGGATTTCATCGCCGCGTTGCTGGGCCGCTTCCGCCGCCAGCAGATAGTTTACGACCGGCTGCTCGGCGTGATCGGCATTCTTCGACATCAGCTTTTCAACCTGCTGATAATCGCCCTCTGCCAGTTTCAGCAGCGCCTGTTCCGTCTGTTTACGGGCGCGACGGCGCTTGCGTCCGGTGAACCAGCCTCGGGTATGCGCACCGGTGCGGAAAATACGGCGCAGCAGCCACTCGACGGCAAACAGGACCACCATGGCGAGGATCAGGATGATGACCAGCCCGGTCACGCTGGTTTCGATATTGTAATTGTCGGTCTGGATCAGGACGTAGCCCTGGTGTCCGGCAACCATCGGTCCCAGCACGACGCCAGCAAGCAACAGTGCAAAGAGCAATAATACTTTCAGCATGATTATTCTCCCTGCGACGCGGCGGCGGGTTCATCGGCGGCCGGAGCCTCTGTCGGCGTCGGCGACGCAGCCGCAGGCTGTGCCAGCAGATTACGTACCCGGGTCTGCATCAGTTTTTCCAGCAGCGGCTGGCTCTGTAGCGTGTCCGGTACGTTCATCGTGATGCTTTGCTGACCCAGTTTATCTACGTCTTCGAGGAAGGCTTTGGTGGTCGCGTCATCCGTGTCGTAATAGGCGCGAACCCAGGTAGAGACGTTATCCAGCGCCTGCTTGTAGGTTTCTTCCTGATGGCGCGGCACGGCCTGTGCGGCAACCAGCAGACGCGAGCGGATATTTTCGCGCAGATAGACGTCCTGGTTAGGTGCCAGCAGTGGGACGGTTGTTTCGTCGCGGCGGCGCACGGTAATAAAGCTGTCCATAAAGGTGCGCCAGCTTTTTTGCAGGTTGATGCGCCACTCGCTGATGGAGGCCGACAGCTCGCCGCTGTCGTTATCCATTGGCGTATCGTCGTCGTTATTATCCGCGAGGCGCAGGTTATCAATCTGGTTGGAGAGCTGGTTCACTTTCAGAATAATGCCGTCGTAGTCGATCTGCGCGACCGCAGAAAGACCGGCGATATCGTCCGTGATGGCGCGACGTGCGGCGATAAGGCTGGGGTCATTCATATCGGCCAGGCTGGCATCCGCGCTTTTCAGCAGGGCTGCCGCGGTGGTGACATCCTGATCGCTCCACAGCTTACGACCGGCCAGCTTGACCAGAAAATCCGCCTGGGCCAGCAGCCAGGTTTTGGCATCGGTCCCGGAAATACTGGCGACCTTCTGCTGAACCTCATCAAGCTGTTGGGTCAGCGCGGCCTGCTGACGACCGGCGGCTTCCAGCTGGGTTGCCTGCTGTTTAATGATATTTTCCAGCTCGGCTTTTTGCGTTTCCTGCGACTTCTGCAGGGCAATCAGCTGATTCGCCAGCGTGTCGCTGGCGGCACTTTGACTGGCGGCCTGCTGTTTGCCCCAGCCGTAAAGTCCGGTGCCTGCCGCGAGGGCGATAGCAATGGCGATAACGCTTAATACGAGGCCGGTTTTATTGCCGCGCTCTTTCCTCTCTGTCTGTTCCGTCGGTTGTGGCCTACCGTTATCCACGGCGTCCCTGGTTTCTTCAACCACGGCGGAGGCGTTTTTTTGTTCCGTCATTATGGTTTCCCGTATCAGAGTGATTGTAATGCGCGCAGCAGCGCATCGTTGTCCGCGCCATCGGCAATATGAATATTCTGCCAGCCCAGTTCACGGGCAAGATGCGCCAGACGTTCACTGACGACCAGCAGCCGGCAGCGAAGTAACCATGTTTCACTATATTGCTGTGGCACCAGCTCGCACAGACGCTGGAGCATTTCACCGCTGGTCACCACCAGCGTATCGACACCGCGCAGATGCCAGCGCATCGCTTCTTCCGCGCCGTCGTAGTGTACCGGCTCACGCTGGTAGCACTCGCAGCACTCGACGAGTGCGCCACGGGCGGCAAGGGTTTCGGCCAGCAGCTCTCGCCCGCCGTTACCGCGTAAAATCAGCGCCCGCTTACCCGCAATATTTTGTAATTCAGGTAATTGTAGCAAGACTTCGCTGATTTCCCGATCGTGAGGATAGCGAATTTGCTGCCCGCTGACGGTGTGCAGCGCCAGCGCGGTTGTCCGCCCGATGGCAAAATAGTGCGGAGCCGTTGGCCAGTGCCGCAGTTGCTGCTGAAGTCGGGCATGGGCAAACTCTACCGCATGCTGCGACAGGGTAAAGAGCAGATCGTCTGACGTCAGTGCCGCCAGCCGCTCGCCGAGCGTTGCCAGCTCGCGGCCCGGCGTAAATTCAATTAACGGAAAGTGCCATGCCACCCGACCCAGCGCGCGCAGTCGGCTCACTAATTCTTCTCCCTGAGGGAGAGGGCGGGTGACAAGGATATTCATTCCGGCGTGGCTCCGTTATACACCTCGGCTAAAATCGCCCGGGCGCCGCGTTCCAGTAGTTCGTCCGCAAGGGAGACGCCCAGCTGCTCTGCGTCTTCCGGTTTACCGCGGCGCTCACCGCGAATAACCTGCTCTCCGTCCGGCGAGCCGACCAGCGCCCGCAGCCACAGCTCGCCGTCGATAAGCTCCGCATAGCTGCCGATAGGCACCTGGCAGCCGCCTTCAAGGCGCGTATTCATCGCCCGCTCCGCAAGGACGCGGGTGGCAGTTTGATCGTGGTTCAGCGGGGCCAGTAAGTCGCGGGTATGCTGGTCGTCGAGACGGCACTCAATACCCACTGCGCCCTGGCCTACTGCGGGCAGGGATTGCTCAGGCGGCAGCGCAACGCGCACGCGGTCCGAAAGCTGCAGGCGTTTAAGCCCGGCGACGGCGAGGATAATCGCATCGTATTCGCCGCTATCCAGTTTGCTCAGCCGGGTACCGACATTGCCGCGCAGCGAGCGGATCACCAGATCGGGGCGCTGTTCAGCAATCTGGCACTGACGGCGCAGGCTTGAGGTGCCCACGATGCTGCCCGCAGGCAGCGCTTCGAGCGAGTCATAATGGTTGGAAACAAAGGCATCGCGCGGATCTTCACGCTCACAGATGGTCACAAGACCCAGTCCGGCGGGGAACTCGACGGGCACGTCTTTCATTGAGTGCACGGCGATATCGGCGCGATTTTCCAGCAGCGCCGTCTCCAGCTCTTTAACAAAGAGGCCTTTGCCGCCGACTTTGGCCAGCGGAGTGTCAAGGATCACGTCGCCTTTCGTCACCAGCGGCACCAGTTCAACCTGAAGCCCCGGATGGCAAGCCATCAGGCGGTCTTTGACATAATGTGCCTGCCAGAGCGCGAGGGGGCTTTGGCGTGTGGCAATTCTTAAAACATTGTCTAACATGCTTGTTACCGTCATTATCGTCCCCCGACATCCTACCATTGATAATAGAATGCTGTCAGTGATTGGGGGGAAATGCCGTGCAGGGCCGGGCGCTGTACCGCCTCATTGACAGATTATGGTGGGTGCTACACTTACAGTTAGCGCTTCATTCTTTACGCTCAATCCTGCAGGTGTTAGATTGATCACGTTTTAAGCCATTTTTCCGTCTGTACCATCATAATCATAAGGACGGGAAGGTTTTCGGAATACTGAAAGCACACTCGCTTTTGGTCGCGGGCAGAAGCGGCCGGTGGTCGAGTGTATAAACATCAGGCGATATGTCTTGTACCTCTATATTGAGACTCTGAAACAGAGACTGGATGCCATTAATCAACTGCGTGTCGATCGCGCACTTGCTGCTATGGGTCCTGCTTTCCAGCAGGTTTACAGTTTACTGCCGACATTGCTGCACTATCATCATCCGCTGATGCCGGGTTACCTTGATGGTAACGTTCCCTGTGGCATCTGCCTGTACACGCCTGATGAAACCCAACGCCACTACCTCGACGAACTTGAGCTGAGCCAGGGCATACCGCCGCAGGAATCGCCCAAGGGCGAACTGCCGATCACCGGTATCTACTCTATGGGCAGCACCTCGTCCGTTGGGCAGAGCTGTACCTCCGATCTGGATATCTGGGTTTGCCACCAGTCCTGGCTGGATAACGAAGAGCGTCAGCGGCTACAGCGTAAGTGCAGCCTGCTGGAGAGCTGGGCTGCTTCCCTCGGCGTTGAAGTCAGCTTCTTCCTGATCGATGAAAACCGCTTCCGCCACAATGAGAGCGGCAGCCTCGGCGGGGAAGACTGCGGTTCGACGCAGCATATCCTGTTACTCGATGAATTCTACCGTACCGCAGTGCGCCTGGCCGGTAAGCGTATTCTGTGGAATATGGTGCCCTGTGACGAAGAAGAGCATTACGACGATTACGTGATGACCCTGTATGCACAGGGCGTCCTGACGCCGAATGAATGGCTCGACCTTGGCGGATTGAGCTCGCTCTCCGCGGAAGAGTATTTCGGTGCCAGCCTGTGGCAGCTGTATAAAAGCATCGACTCCCCTTATAAAGCGGTGCTGAAAACCCTGCTGCTGGAAGCGTATTCCTGGGAATATCCCAACACGCGCCTGCTGGCGAAAGACATTAAACAGCGCCTGCACGACGGCGAGATCGTCTCTTTCGGTCTGGACGCCTACTGCATGATGCTGGAACGTGTGACGGCCTATCTCACCGCGATTGAAGACACCACCCGTCTGGATCTGGTGCGCCGCTGCTTCTACTTAAAAGTCTGCGAGAAGCTGAGCCGTGAACGCGCCTGCGTGGGCTGGCGTCGTGAAGTGCTGAGCCAGCTGGTGAAAGAGTGGGAGTGGGACGAGGCGCGACTGGCGATGCTCGACAACCGCGCCCACTGGAAAATTGACCAGGTGCGTGAAGCGCATAACGAACTGCTCGATGCCATGATGCAGAGCTACCGTAACCTGATTCGTTTTGCCCGTCGCAATAACCTGAGCGTCTCCGCCAGTCCGCAGGATATTGGCGTGCTGACCCGTAAGCTGTATGCCGCCTTTGAAGCGCTGCCGGGGAAAGTGACGCTGGTGAACCCGCAGATTTCACCGGATCTCTCAGAGCCGAATCTGACCTTTATTCACGTGCCGCCAGGCCGCGCTAACCGTTCCGGCTGGTATGTCTATAATCGCGCGCCGAATATGGACTCCATCGTCAGTCATCAGCCGCTGGAATATAACCGCTATCTGAACAAGCTGGTGGCCTGGGCCTGGTTTAACGGCCTGCTGACGTCGCGTACCCATCTGTTTATCAAGGGCAACGACACGGTTGACCTGGCGAAGCTGCAGGAGATGGTGGCCGACGTATCGCACCACTTCCCGCTGCGTCTGCCTGCACCGACGCCGAAAGCGCTCTACAGCCCGTGTGAAATTCGCCATCTGGCGATTATCGTCAACCTGGAGTATGACCCGACGTCCGCCTTCCGTAATCAGGTGGTGCATTTCGACTTCCGCAAGCTGGACGTACTCAGCTTTGGCGAAGCGCAAAACTGCCTCGTCGGCAGCGTGGATCTGCTGTACCGCAACTCGTGGAATGAAGTGCGAACTCTGCACTTTAACGGCGAGCAGGCGATGATCGAAGCGCTGAAAACCATTCTCGGCAAGATGCACCAGGATGCCGCGCCGCCGGATAGCGTAGAAGTGTTCTGCTATAGCCAGCATCTGCGTGGCCTTATTCGTACCCGCGTTCAGCAGCTGGTGTCGGAATGTATTGAACTGCGTCTTTCCAGTACGCGTCAGGAAACCGGGCGCTTTAAGGCGCTGCGTGTGGCGGGACAAACCTGGGGTTTGTTCTTCGAACGCCTGAACGTGTCGGTACAGAAGCTGGAAAACGCCATTGAGTTCTACGGCGCTATCTCCCATAACAAACTGCACGGCCTGTCGGTGCAGGTTGAAACCAATCAGGTGCAGCTTCCGCCGGTGGTGGATGGCTTTGCCAGCGAAGGGATTATTCAGTTCTTCTTCGAAGAGAGCGGTAACGACAGCGGCTTTAACATCTATATTCTGGATGAAAGCAACCGTGCGGAAGTGTATCACCACTGCGAAGGCAGTCGGGAAGAGCTGGTACGCGACGTCAGCCGTTTCTACTCTTCGTCACACGACCGTTTCACCTACGGCTCCAGCTTTATCAACTTCAACCTGCCGCAGTTCTACCAGATTGTGAAGGTCGAAGGCCGCACCCAGGTGATCCCCTTTCGTTCACCGGTGATTGGCTCCGCCGTTCCGCTCAGTGCGGAAAGCCCGGCGCCGCTGATGCAGCAGTATCTTTCTTAATTGTTCAGGGCTGGCAAGCCAGCCCCGATCGTCCTTCAGCGGAAGCTGACGCTCTCTCCCGCCTGCTGGCTTGCCGCCTGCTCAAGCAGTTCCCAGAAGGGCGTGCCGCTGCGGTCGCAGATCCATTCGTCACCCTGCAGATTGAAATGGTAGCCGCCCTGTTTGGCTGCCAGCCACACCTGATGCAGCGGCTCCTGACGGTTAATAATGATTTTGCTGCCGTTTTCGAAGCTGATGGTCAGCACGCCGCCGTTGATCTCACAGTCGATATCGCTGTCACCGTCCCAGTCATCGAGACGTTCTTCAATGGTCATCCACAGACTGTCGGCGAGGCGATGAAATTCACTGTCGTTCATTTTGCGTTCCTGTTTTTCGTGATGGCCGCAGTATAACGCGAAACAAATCCCAATGCAGGAACACGGTAAACGCTTGCTTTTGCGTCTTCTCCTGCGATGATAGAAAGCAGAAAGCACGAACTACAGGCAAATCTCTGATGAAAAATATTACCCGTTCTCTGGCCATGCTGGTGGCGCTATTAAGTCTGGCCGGCTGTGGTCTGAAAGGGCCGCTTTATTTCCCTCCTGCGGATACGAAGGCGCCTGCGCCAACCCGACCTGCCGAGAACAACACTCAGCCTTCCATGCCGGATAACAACAATCGTGGCGACAGCGGTGGCCCGACTCAGGTGAATAACTGATATCCGATTGTGTGTACCCGCGTGAATGGAGTGAAGAATGCAGTTCTCTAAAATGCATGGCCTTGGCAACGATTTTATGGTCGTCGACGCGGTAACGCAGAATGTCTTTTTTTCCCCGGAGCTGATTCGTCGACTGGCGGATCGCCATCTGGGCGTCGGGTTCGATCAGCTGCTGGTGGTTGAACCGCCTTACGATCCCGATCTGGATTTCCACTACCGTATTTTTAACGCCGACGGTAGCGAAGTGTCGCAGTGCGGCAATGGCGCCCGCTGTTTTGCCCGTTTTGTCCGTCTGAAAGGGCTGACTAACAAGCGTGATATCCGGGTCAGCACCGCCAATGGCCGCATGGTTCTGACCATCACCGACGACGAGCTGGTACGCGTGAATATGGGCGAGCCCAATTTTGAGCCGTCCGACGTGCCGTTCCGCGCTAACAAAGCGGAAAAGACCTATATTATGCGTGCGGCAGAGCAGACAGTATTGTGCGGGGTGGTATCGATGGGTAACCCACACTGCGTCATTCAGGTTAATGATGTGGAAACGGCCGATGTTGAAACCTTAGGTCCGGTACTGGAAAGTCATGAGCGTTTCCCGGAGCGGGCCAATATCGGTTTTATGCAGGTCGTGAGTCGGCAGCATATTCGTCTGCGCGTCTTTGAACGCGGTGCCGGGGAAACCCAGGCCTGCGGTAGCGGCGCGTGTGCGGCGGTTGCCGTCGGAATTCTGCAGGATTTACTGGCGGAAGAGGTGCGGGTAGACCTGCCCGGTGGGCGTCTCGATATCGCCTGGAAAGGCCCGGGTCATCCTCTGTTTATGACCGGCCCGGCAGCACATGTCTATGACGGGTTTATTCATCTATGAAGCAAGTCGAGGAAGAACAGCAGGAAACCCCCGCCGAACTCAATGACAGCACGGTGGTGGATTATCTGTTGCAGCATCCCGAGTTTTTTATCCGCAATGCGCGGGCGGTAGAACAGATGCGGGTGCCGCATCCGGTGCGCGGTACCGTCTCTCTGGTTGAGTGGCAGATGGCGCGATCGCGCCACCGTATCAACGCCCTCGAAGAGAACATGACCCTGCTGATGGAGCAGGCGACGGCCAACGAAGGGCTGTTTTATCGCCTGCTGCGCCTGCAAAATCGCCTGGCCTCTGCGCAGAGCCTGGAAGAGATGCTGAATCGCTTTCACCGCTGGGCGCGTGAGCTGGGGCTGGCCGGGGCGACGCTTCGCCTGTTCCCGGATCGCTGGCGTCTTGGTGCGCCCTCCGGATTTACCCGACTGGCGCTGAGCCGTCAGGCTTTTGAGCCGCTGCGTATTCAGCGTCTTGGGCAGCAGAACCACTACCTTGGTCAGCTAAACGGGCCGGAATTGCTGGTGGTCCTGCCCGAGGCGAAAGCCGTCGGCTCCGTGGCGATGTCGCTGATGGGCCAGGATGGCGATCTGGGGGTGATCCTGTTCAGCAGCCGCGATGCGCATCACTACCAGTCGGGTCAGGGCACCCAGCTGCTACAGGAGATCGCGCTGATGCTACCCGACCTGCTGGAGCGCTGGATTGAGCGCGTATGAGCAGCGAGCTGCACGATCCGGTTACCCGATTCCTCCGCTATCTGGGCGTTGAGCGCCAGCTCAGCCCGATCACCCTGCTGAACTATCAGCGTCAGCTTGATGCCATCATTGCCTTAGCCGGGGAAACCGGCGTCAAAAGCTGGCAACAATGTGACGCTGCCGCGGTGCGTACCTTTGCCGTACGCAGCCGCCGTAAAGGTCTGGGCGCCGCCAGCCTGGCTCTTCGCATCTCCGCGCTGCGCAGTTTTTTCGACTGGCTGGTCAGTCAGGGCGAGCTACAGGCTAATCCGGCCAAAGGCGTGGTGACGCCGAAAGCGCCCCGCCATTTACCGAAAAATATCGACGTCGATGATGTGAGCCGCCTGCTGGATATCGATCTTAACGATCCCCTGGCGGTACGCGATCGGGCGATGCTGGAGGTGATGTACGGCGCGGGCCTGCGTCTTTCCGAACTGGTCAACCTCGATATTCGCCATCTCGATCTCGACAGCGGCGAAGTCTGGGTCATGGGGAAAGGCAGCAAAGAGCGACGTCTGCCGATCGGCCGCAATGCCGTGGCATGGATTGAGCACTGGCTTGATCTGCGCGGTCTGTTCGGAACCGATGACGACGCGCTGTTTTTATCAAAGCTGGGCAAGCGTATTTCTGCCCGCAACGTACAGAAACGCTTTGCGGAGTGGGGGATTAAGCAGGGGCTGAACAGCCACGTTCATCCCCATAAGCTGCGCCACTCCTTCGCTACCCATATGCTGGAGTCGAGCGGCGATCTGCGCGGCGTACAGGAGCTGCTGGGCCACGCCAATCTCTCCACCACCCAGATTTATACCCATCTCGACTTTCAACACCTTGCTTCGGTTTACGATGCGGCGCATCCACGCGCCAAACGGGGGAAATAATGCTTTTTTACCGCCCGCTGGGTCATATCTCAGCACTGACGTTTGACCTGGATGACACCCTTTATGATAACCGCCCGGTGATCCTGCGTACCGAGCAGGAGTCGCTGGCGTTTGTGCAGAATTACCATCCGGCCCTGAAGGGGCTGCAGAACGCGGACTTCCAGCGGATGCGTCAGGCGCTGCGCGATAGTGACCCGGAAATTTACCATGACGTCACCGAATGGCGGCGGCGTGCGGTGGAGCGCACCATGCTGGATGCGGGATTGAGCGGCCATGAAGCGAAGGCCGGTGCCGATGCGGCAATGGAAAACTTCGCGTCCTGGCGCAGTCGCATTGATGTACCGGAGCAGACCCATGAAACCCTGCGCCAGCTGGCTAAAAAATGGCCCCTGGTGGCGATCACCAACGGCAATGCCCGGCCGGAGCTGTGCGGCCTCGACGGCTATTTTGACTTTGTGCTGCGGGCCGGGCCGGATGGCCGCTCCAAGCCGTTTGAGGATATGTATCATCTGGCGGCCAGGCGACTGAACCTGCCGCTAAATGAGATTCTTCATGTCGGGGACGATCTGACCACCGACGTGGCCGGGGCGATTCGCTGCGGGATGCAGGCCTGCTGGATCAAACCGGAAAATACCGACCTGATGCTGGCCCTTGATGGCCGCCTGCTTCCGCACGTGGAAATTTCACGGTTGGCATCCCTCTCCGCGCTGATATAATCACCGCAGTTCTGTATATATTAACAGGGGTCTTAGCGCCCCTTTTTTAGCCGACGGTGCCCATGGACGTTTCTTATCTGCTAGACAGCCTCAATGACAAACAGCGCGACGCCGTGGCGGCGACGCGCAGCAATATGCTGGTTCTGGCAGGGGCAGGCAGCGGCAAGACGCGCGTGCTGGTGCACCGTATCGCCTGGCTGATCAGCGTGGAAAACTGCTCTCCGTATTCCATTATGGCGGTGACCTTCACCAACAAAGCCGCCGCCGAGATGCGCCACCGTATCGGCGATCTGATGGGCACCACCCAGGGCGGAATGTGGGTCGGCACCTTCCACGGGCTGGCGCACCGTCTGCTGCGTGCGCACCATCTTGATGCCCGGCTGCCGCAGGATTTTCAAATTCTCGACAGCGAAGACCAGCTGCGTCTGCTGAAACGTCTGATCAAAGCCATGAACCTCGACGAGAAGCAGTTCCCTGCGCGTCAGGGGATGTGGTACATCAACGGCCAGAAGGACGAGGGGCTGCGTCCGCACCATATTGAAACCTACGGTAATCCCATCGAGCAGACCTGGCAGAAGGTGTATCAGGCCTATCAGGAAGCCTGCGACCGCGCAGGGCTGGTGGATTTCGCCGAGCTGCTGCTGCGTGCCCATGAGCTGTGGCTGAACAAGCCGCATATTCTCCAGCACTATCGCGAGCGCTTTACCAATATCCTGGTAGACGAATTCCAGGATACCAACAATATTCAGTACGCCTGGATCCGCCTGCTGGCGGGCGAAACCGGCAAAGTGATGATCGTCGGCGATGATGACCAGTCGATCTACGGCTGGCGCGGGGCGCAGGTGGAAAACATCCAGCGCTTCCTTAACGACTTCCCCGGCGCGGAGACCATTCGCCTTGAGCAGAACTATCGCTCAACCAGCAATATCCTCAATGCGGCCAACGCCCTGATTGAGAACAACGACGGTCGACTGGGCAAAAAACTGTGGACCGACGGCAGCGAAGGCGAACCGATCTCCCTCTACTGCGCCTTTAACGAACTCGATGAAGCGCGCTTTGTCGTTAACCGGATCAAGACCTGGCAGGAGAACGGCGGGCAGTTGACCCAGTGCGCCATTCTCTACCGCAGCAACGCCCAGTCACGCGTGCTGGAAGAGGCGCTGCTGCAGGGCAGCATGCCGTACCGAATTTACGGCGGGATGCGCTTCTTCGAACGTCAGGAAATTAAAGACGCGCTTTCATATCTGCGTCTGATCGCGAATCGCAATGACGATGCGGCGTTCGAGCGCGTGGTCAATACGCCGACCCGCGGCATTGGCGATCGTACTCTCGACGTGGTGCGCCAGGCCTCACGCGACCGCCAGCTGACGCTGTGGCAGGCGACCCGTGAACTGTTGCAGGAAAAAGCGCTGGCCGGACGTGCCGCCAGTGCGATGCAACGTTTCCTCGAGCTGATTGATGCGATGGCGCAGGAAACCGCTGATATGCCGCTGCATGTGCAGACTGACCGGGTCATCAACGACTCCGGGCTGCGCACCATGTACGAGCAGGAAAAAGGCGAAAAGGGTCAGGCCCGCGTCGAGAACTTAGAGGAACTGGTGACGGCAACGCGCCAGTTCAGCTATCAGGACGAAGATGAAGATCTGATGCCGCTGCAGGCGTTTCTATCCCATGCGGCCCTGGAAGCAGGTGAAGGCCAGGCGGACAGCTGGCAGGACGCGGTGCAGCTGATGACGCTGCACTCGGCGAAAGGGCTGGAGTTCCCGCAGGTGTTTATCGTCGGTATGGAAGAGGGGATGTTCCCGAGCCAGATGTCGCTGGATGAAGGTGGCCGTCTTGAAGAGGAGCGTCGTCTGGCCTACGTGGGCGTAACCCGTGCGATGCAGAAGCTGACCCTGACCTACGCCGAAACCCGCCGTCTTTACGGCAAAGAGGTTTACCATCGGCCCTCACGCTTTATCGGCGAGCTGCCGGAAGCCTGTGTGGAAGAGGTGCGCCTGCGCGCCACGGTCAGTCGCCCGGTGAACCATCAGCGGATGGGCACGCCGCTGGCGGAAAACGACACCGGCTACAAGCTGGGCCAGCGCGTGCGTCATGCGAAATTTGGCGAAGGGACCATCGTCAATCTGGAAGGCAGCGGTGAACACAGTCGGCTGCAGGTGGCGTTTCAGGGGCAGGGGATCAAGTGGCTTGTGGCCGCCTATGCCCGTCTGGAAACAGTCTAACTTTCAGAAAAATATCATTATTTTGTAATATTCTGCTAGCCTTATAGGCCAGAGGTTAATTATTGCCCTTTCGCGTTTCGTTGCGTGTTGACGCCTTATGGCTGCTGGCGTAACATGCGCGCACGATTACGCTAAGAGGACATTCGCCTTGGACACACCCAGTAGATGCTGGCTCAATTCCCTGTCAATCAGGAACAACTCCTAAGGCTATCTCCTCCTGCTGATGGCCTTAGTGGTTGTCAGCGATATGCGTTATTCCCGTCGCTCTGAGTCAGGCTGTTTAATGGTCTGAAACCCAAATTGTTTCTGTGTGCCCACCGAACTGTCCGATAATTTTTTTGCATTGGGAGTCCCGGTCATGCTGAGCGCATTCCAACTGGAAAATAACAAACTTTCTCGCCTGGAAGCGGATGAGCCACAGCCTCTAATTGACGCTGTGTGGGTTGATCTAGTCGAACCGGACGACGACGAGCGACAACGCGTACAAACCGAGCTGGGGCAGAACCTGGCGACCCGCCCGGAGCTGGAAGATATCGAGGCCTCGGCGCGCTTCTTTGAAGACGAAGACGGTCTGCATATCCACTCCTTTTTCTTCTTCGAAGATGCTGAAGATCACGCCGGTAACTCCACCGTGGCATTTACGATCCGCGACGGTCGCCTGTTTACCCTGCGCGAGCGCGAGCTGCCTGCGTTTCGTCTCTACCGCATGCGCGCCCGCAGTCAGGCCATGATGGACGGCAACGCCTACGAGCTGCTGCTGGATCTGTTTGAAACTAAAATCGAACAGCTGGCGGATGAGATCGAAAACATCTACAGCGATCTGGAAAAGCTAAGCCGGGTGATTATGGAAGGGCGACAGGGCGATGAATACGACGCCGCGCTCTCTACCCTGGCGGAACAGGAAGATATCGGCTGGAAGGTACGTCTGTGTCTGATGGATACCCAGCGGGCGCTGAACTTCCTGGTGCGTAAGGCGCGTCTGCCGGGCGGTCAGCTGGAGCAGGCGCGTGAAATCCTGCGCGATATCGAATCCCTGCTGCCACACAACGAATCCCTGTTCCAGAAGGTTAACTTCCTGATGCAGGCGGCGATGGGCTTTATCAACATTGAGCAGAACCGCATTATCAAGATCTTCTCGGTGGTCTCGGTGGTCTTTCTGCCGCCAACGCTGGTGGCATCAAGCTACGGGATGAACTTCGAATTTATGCCGGAACTGAACTGGAGCTTTGGCTACCCGGGCGCAATCATCTTTATGATGCTTGCCGGCCTGGCGCCGTATCTCTACTTCAAACGTCGTAACTGGTTGTAATCTTTTCTTTTTCCCCTCTCCTTCGGAGAGGGGAAGATATCCTACAGTCCCTTTCTTACCCTGCGCTGGGTATAAATCGCATCGATGATAAACAGCGCCAGCGCCGCCCAGATAAAGGCAAAAGTCACCATCTTATCCGTTCCTGGCACCTCGCCGTAAAACAGCACCGCCAGTAAAAACATCAGGGTCGGACCGATATACTGGAAGAAGCCCAGAGTTGAAAGACGCAGTCGCGTCGCCGCGCCGGTAAAGCACAGCAGCGGGATTGTGGTGACCACGCCAGCGGCGATCAGCAGCAGGTTTAGCGACCAGGGATTGCTGCTCAGATGGCTGGTCGGGCTGTCGGTAATGCCAAACAGCCAGATCGCGGCGACAGGCAGCAGCCACAGGGTTTCGACCAGCATGCCGGTCTGGGCATCAACGGCAATTTTCTTACGCAACAGGCCATAAAACGCAAAGCTAAAGGCCAGGCCGAGGGCAATCACCGGCAGGGAGCCAAAGGTCCATAGCTGGACCAGGACGCCGGTTGCTGCCAGCATCACTGCCAGCCACTGCATCCGGCGAAAGCGCTCGCCGAGGAACAGCATCCCCAGTAGCACATTGACCAGCGGGTTAATAAAGTACCCGAGGCTGGCCTCCAGCATATGATTATGATTGACCGACCAGATAAACAGCAGCCAGTTACCGCCAATCAGCACCGCCGACAGCGCCAGCAGGGCGATTTTTTTTGGCATCCGCAGCAGTTTTTTCATCTGCGGCCACTGACGGCTGACTGAAATCAGCGCCACCATAAAGAAAAATGACCAGATCACCCGGTGGGTCAGAATTTCATCGGCGGGGACGAACCCAATAAGCTTGAAATAGGCCGGGGCGATGCCCCAAATAAAATAGGCGGCGAGGGCGAGGATGACCCCTTGCCGCGTCTGTTTTGCATCCATCGGGAGAACTCATTGCAGAAATGTAAACGTATTTTACCCGATTTTGTGTACTCAACCCACCATATAAGTGGCGGTCGCGCTGGCGATATGGATTTGTTCCTCGTTGTGTAACTCAACCCGCGCCACCGCGACTTTGTTACCGGCACGCAGCAGGCTGCTGCTGGCAGTAAAGCGGTTGCCGCGTCCCGGACGCAAATAGTCGACCCGCAAATCGATGGTGCCCATTCTGGATAAGCGCTGACGCAGTTCCTCCTCGCTAATGGTGTCGTGGCGGGTGAGGGTACTGCCCACGCAGACCAGACCGGCGGCGACGTCCAGAGCGGAGGCGATCACGCCGCCGTGCAGAATACTTTGCGCCCAGTTGCCGACCATCATCGGCTGATTGTTAAAAGCCAGCTGGGCAAAGTCTTTCTCATAGCGCTCTAGCTCAAGACCCAGAGCGCGGTTGAACGGCATATGGTAGACGAAGATTTCGCCGACCAGTTTCAGCGCCTCTTCGGCGGTGAGCGGGGATGGGGTGGTCATACGCCCTCCTTGGGTTAATGAGATGTTGATTTTATGCTTCCATTTTGTTTCTTTCCACTTTAAGAACGGATAACCGGGCAGGATTTAAGGAAGTCTGTAAAATAGGGCAAAATTTCCCCCTTTTACACAGATCTGGTTCAGGAGAAGACAACCGATGCGGGCAATACTGGGTTGGTTACTGGCGGCTGCCGCGCTGCCGTTTACAGCATTTGCGCAGGAAGCGACAGTAAAAGAAGTCCATGACACACCGGCCGTTCGCGGCAGCATTATCGCCAATATGCTGCAGGAACATGACAATCCGTTCACCCTCTATCCTTACGAGTCGAACTACTTACTCTATACCTGGACCAGCGATCTCAATAAAGAAGCGATTAGCTCTTATAACTGGGCAGAGCATTCGCGTAAGGATGAAGTGAAATTCCAGCTGAGCCTCGCTTTCCCGCTGTGGCGCGGTATCCTCGGGGACAACTCCGTGCTCGGGGCTTCCTATACGCAGAAATCCTGGTGGCAGCTCTCCAATAAAGGTGAATCTTCCCCGTTCCGTGAAACCAACTATGAGCCACAGCTGTTCCTCGGTTTCGCGACCGATTACCGCCTGGCGGGCTGGACTCTGCGTGACGTTGAACTCGGGTATAACCACGACTCAAACGGCCGCTCCGACCCGACATCCCGCAGCTGGAACCGCCTCTATACCCGCCTGATGGCGCAGAACGGTAACTGGCTGGTGGAGGTGAAACCCTGGTATGTTATCGGCGACACCGACGATAACCCGAATATCACCAAATATATGGGTTACTACCAGCTGAAGCTCGGCTACCAGCTGGGTGACGCGATACTGAGCGCGAAAGGGCAGTACAACTGGAATACCGGCTACGGCGGTGCGGAAATTGGCGTGAGCTATCCGGTCACTCGCCACGTGCGCTTCTATACCCAGGTGTATAGCGGCTATGGTGAATCGCTGATTGATTACAACTTTAACCAGACGCGCGTTGGCGTTGGCGTGATGCTTAACGATCTGTTCTAACCTTTATTCTGCCGGACGGCTCGCAAAGCCGTGTCGGTCGATTGTCCAGCGGGCGTTTTGATTGCGTCGCGGCACGAAGGATTTCATGTAAAGCATTGCAGTTTCTCTCGCAGGCGCTGAAAATAGCGCCTGTTTTTATTTTTTGACAGACGGGGTTGATGTGGCGCAGGCGGAAGTGTTGAATCAGGAATCGCTGGCCAGACAGGTTTTGCAAGAAACCTTCGGCTACCAGCAGTTCCGCCCGGGACAGGCCGAGATTATCGACACGGTGCTTACCGGGCGCGATTGCCTGGTGGTAATGCCGACCGGCGGCGGTAAATCCCTGTGCTACCAGGTCCCCGCCCTGGTTCTCGACGGCCTGACGGTGGTCGTTTCCCCGCTGATTTCCCTGATGAAAGATCAGGTTGATCAGCTGCTCGCCAACGGCGTAGCCGCCGCCTGTCTCAACTCGACCCAGACCCGTGAGCAGCAGCAGGAGATTATGGCCGGCTGTCGCAACGGCCAGGTTCGTCTGCTCTATATCGCGCCGGAACGCCTGATGCTGGATAACTTCCTTGAGCATCTTGGCAACTGGAACCCGGTACTGCTGGCGGTCGATGAAGCGCACTGTATTTCTCAGTGGGGGCACGATTTCCGCCCGGAATATGCTCTCTTAGGGCAGCTACGCCAGCGTTTCCCCGCTCTACCGTTTATGGCACTGACGGCGACGGCGGATGACACCACCCGTCGGGATATCGAACGCCTGCTGGGGCTGCGTGACCCGCTGATTCAGGTCAGCAGCTTTGACCGTCCCAATATTCGCTACATGCTGATGGAGAAATTTAAGCCTCTCGATCAGCTGATGCGCTACGTCCAGGAGCAGCGCGGCAAGTCGGGTATTATCTACTGCAACAGCCGCTCGAAGGTGGAAGACACCGCCGCCCGTCTGCAAAGCCGCGGTATCAGCGCGGGCGCCTATCATGCCGGACTGGATAACGCCGTGCGTGCCGACGTGCAGGAAAAATTCCAGCGCGATGACCTGCAAATCGTGGTGGCGACGGTCGCCTTCGGCATGGGCATCAACAAGCCCAACGTGCGCTTTGTGGTCCACTTCGACATTCCGCGTAATATCGAATCCTACTATCAGGAAACCGGCCGCGCCGGGCGCGACGGGCTACCGGCCGAAGCGATGCTGTTTTACGATCCGGCGGATATGGCCTGGCTGCGCCGCTGCCTGGAAGAGAAGCCTGCCGGACAATTACTGGATATCGAACGCCATAAGCTGAATGCGATGGGCGCTTTCGCCGAGGCGCAGACCTGCCGTCGTCTGGTATTGCTGAACTACTTTGGTGAAGGTCGCCAGGAGTCTTGCGGCAACTGCGATGTCTGCCTCGATCCCCCGCGTCAGTACGACGGCTTGCAGGACGCACAGAAAGCGCTCTCCGCGATCTACCGCGTCAATCAGCGCTTCGGTATGGGCTATGTGGTTGAAGTGCTGCGCGGGGCGAATAACCAGCGTATCCGCGAGATGGCCCACGACAAACTCCCGATCTACGGCATCGGGCGCGATCAGAGCCATGAGCACTGGGTCAGCGTGATCCGCCAGCTGATCCATATGGGCTTCGCCACCCAGGATATTGCCCGCCATTCGGCGCTGCAGCTGACCGAGGCCGCACGTCCCGTCCTGCGTGGCGAAGTGCCGCTGATGCTGGCCGTTCCTCGCGTGGTGGCGCTTAAGCCACGGGCAATGCAGAAATCCTTTGGCGGTAACTATGACCGCAAACTCTTTGCCAAGCTGCGCAAACTGCGTAAGGCCATTGCTGACGAAGAGAACATTCCGCCGTACGTCGTCTTTAACGATGCCACGCTGATCGAAATGGCTGAGCAGATGCCGCTTTCCGCCGGGGAGATGCTCAGCGTGAACGGCGTCGGCACCCGCAAGCTTGAGCGCTTCGGTAAGCCGTTTATGACGCTTATCCGCCAGCATGCGGACGGTGATGATGACGAGTAGCCAGCCGGGGTGAACGGTGGCAATATAGTTTTCCAATGAATTATTACTTCGCGAGTCAATTATGCTGATGCTATTTCTGACCGTGGCGATGGTGCATATCGTTGCGCTGATGAGCCCGGGACCGGACTTTTTCTTCGTCTCACAAACGGCCGTAAGCCGTTCGCGCAAAGAAGCGATGATGGGCGTGCTGGGGATCACCGCAGGCGTTATGGTCTGGGCGGCCGTGGCGTTGCTGGGTCTGAACCTGATCCTCGCCAAAATGGCGTGGCTGCATACCATCATTATGGTCGGCGGCGGCCTGTATCTGTGCTGGATGGGCTACCAGATGCTGCGCGGCGCGTTGAAGAAAGAAGAGAAAAGCACAGAAGCCCCGGCGGTGGAGCTGGCGGCGGGCGGGCGGAGCTTTATGAAGGGCCTGCTGACCAACCTCGCGAATCCAAAAGCCATTATCTACTTTGGCTCCGTGTTCTCACTGTTCGTCGGCGACAGCGTTGGCGCTGGCGCACGCTGGGGGATCTTTGCCCTGATCGTCGTGGAGACGCTGGCCTGGTTTACCGTGGTGGCGAGCCTGTTTGCCCTGCCGAAAATGCGCCGTGGCTATCAGCGTCTGGCGAAGTGGATTGACGGTTTTGCTGGTGCGCTCTTTGCCGGTTTCGGTATCCACCTGATTATTTCCCGCTAAAACCCTCTTATTGACTCGTCCTCTCCCATTGGGTGAGGACGAGTCAACGTCTCAGGCGTGACGCGCCGACGCCAACAGTGCGCCAATCAGCATAAACAGCGAACCAAACACCTTGTTCAGCGCCTTCATCTGACGCGGGCCTTTGATCCAGCCTGCGATACGCTGGGCCAGGGTCGCATAGCCAATCATCACCACGATATCGACCACGATGGTGGTTACGCCCAGCACCACGTACTGCATAATCTGGGGCTGGTGCGGCACGATAAACTGCGGGAACAGGGCGGCGAGAAAAACGATACTCTTGGGGTTGGTCAGGTTGACGAAGACCGCCCGCTTAAACAGACGCCCGCGAGACTGGGTTTTTGCCAGCGTATTCAGATCGATCGCGCCTGCGGCGCGCCACTGCTGAATGCCCAGCCAGATCAGATAGGCTGCACCGGCCCACTTCAGCACCTCGAAGGCCAGCACCGAGCGGGAAAACAGCGTGCCCAGACCGATACCCACCAGCACGATATGAATGCCCAGCCCGGTTTGCAGACCGGCGATGGACGCCGCCGCACCGCGATAGCCGTGGCTAATCGAGGTGGTCATGGTATTGATCGCGCCAGAGCCCGGTGAGACGCTGAGGATGATCGATGTCAGCAGGTAGGCGAACCACCATTCGAAGGTCATGTGAAACTCCCTGATTGCTCTTTTTTATGCCACAATACGCTATTGTTTGAGCGTTGTGTGACGGGACGCAAAAAAACGATTTTACACGGTTAGCAGGGGCGTAAACCCGATGTTTCAGCAGAAAACGGACTGGGAAACCAGAGAAAACGCGTTTGCCGCGTTCGCCACCGGGCCGCTGATGGATTTCTGGCGTCAGCGAGAAGAGGCGGAGTTTCACGGCGTGGACGACGTGCCGATACGCTTCGTCCGGTTTCGCGCAGAAAAGCACGATCGGGTGGTGGTGATTTGCCCCGGTCGTATTGAAAGCTATGTAAAATACGCCGAGCTGGCCTGGGATCTGTTCCACCTGGGCTTTGACGTGCTGATTATCGATCATCGTGGTCAGGGGCGATCCGGGCGGATGCTGGACGATACCCACCGTGGTCACGTAATGAACTTCAGCGATTACGTGGACGATCTGAACGCTTTCTGGCAGCAGGAGGTTCAGCCGGGCGGATGGCGGAAACGCTATATTCTGGCCCACTCTATGGGTGGCGCGATCGCCACGCTGTTTTTACAGCGTTACCCGCATCAGTGCGATGCTATCGCCCTCTGTGCGCCCATGTTCGGGATTGTTATACGCCTGCCTGACTGGATGGTCCGCCCGCTGCTCGACTGGGCGGAAGGCAACCCAAAAGTCCGGGATGGCTATGCTATCGGCACCGGGCGCTGGCGGGCGGTTCCTTTTGCCCTCAACCAACTGACCCATAGCCAGGCGCGCTATCGTCGCAATCTGCGTTTTTACGCTGACGATCCGCATCTACAGGTGGGCGGCCCGACCTGGCACTGGGTGCGGGAAGGGATGCTGGCGGGTGAGCAGGTGCTTGCCGGTGTCGCGGAGGACACAACCCCGACGCTGCTGATTCAGGCGGAGGCCGAGCGGGTCGTGGATAACCGCATGCACGGTCGCTTCTGCGAACTGCGCGCCGCGGCGGGAGCGCCCTGTGAGGGTGAACAACCGCTTGTCATAAACGGCGCTTACCATGAGATCCTTTTCGAAAAGGACGCTATGCGCTCAGTCGCGCTCCACGCCATCGTCGACTTTTTCGACAGGCATAACTAATCCGGCGTCATGCCGCTTGATCCAGAGGTTGAATTTTCTTATGTACCAGGTTGTTGCGTCTGATTTAGATGGCACGCTGCTGTCCCCCGACCATCGGTTATCCTCCTATGCCAAAGAAACGCTGAAGCTGCTGACCGCACGCGGGGTGAACTTTGTTTTTGCCACCGGCCGTCACCATGTCGATGTCGGGCAGATCCGCGATAACCTGGAGATAAAATCCTGGATGATCACCTCCAACGGTGCGCGGGTGCACGATACCGATGGTAACCTGGTCTTCACCCACAATCTGGACAGCGATATCGCCACCGACCTGTTCGGCGTGATGCATAACGACCCGGATATCATCACCAACGTTTACCGCGACGATGAGTGGTTTATGAACCGCCACCGTCCGGACGAAATGCGCTTCTTTAAAGAGGCGGTCTTTAACTATTCGCTGTATGAGCCAGCTCTGCTGGAGCCGACGGGCATCAGCAAAGTCTTTTTCACCTGTGAAAGCCATGAAAAACTGCTGCCGCTGGAGCAGGCGTTCAACGCCCGCTGGGGCGATCGCGTCAACGTTAGCTTCTCGACCCTCACCTGCCTGGAAGTGATGGCGGGCGGCGTATCGAAAGGACATGCGCTGGAAGCAGTGGCAAAAGCGATGGGGTACAGCCTTAAAGACTGTATCGCTTTTGGCGATGGTATGAACGACGCCGAAATGCTGTCGATGGCAGGTAAAGGCTGCATTATGGGCAATGCCCATCAGCGTCTGAAAGATCTCTATCCCGAGCTGGAAGTGATCGGCACCAACGGCGATAACGCCGTGCCGAATTATCTGCGCGAGCTGTATCTCGGTCAGGATAAATAGATCTTTTATTGAGCCTTGCCGCTTATCGGCAAGGCTCAATATATTATGCATTCGATCTTAATTAAGATTTTTATTTGAGTTAAGTTTGTTTATAGGTGCCGTAAATTTTATTTAGGTTTATAGATCGTATTGCAGTTCTGGTTAGTAATGACAATCAATTTCCTTTATCCCTCGCCTTTGTTGTATTTCAGTCTTATCCTATTTATTATTGATAAAAACAATTAACGTAATCCTCTGAAATGGAATGGACAGGATGTCTCTGCGTATAGCCTCTGTGGCCGTGCTGGCCTTTATTACCACCCCGCTTTTTGCTGTTGAACCCTTATTACCCGCGGACCGCGATGCGGTGCGTCAGCAGCAGGAACAATTACTGCTTCAGACTCAGCAACAGCGCGACGAGCTTGAGCGCAGTATTGTGCTTCCCCGCTCCGGGCCAGCAGCGCCGCAGGCCCAGCCTGCGGGACCCTGCTTTGAGATCCAGACTATTGTGCTGGATGGCGCGACCCTTATTTCCTCTCGCGAACAGCAAAAACTTATTTCGCCCTGGCTAAACCGCTGCCTGAACTTAGCGCAAATTACCGCGGTTACCGAATCGGTTTCCGACTGGTATATCAGCCGGGGCTATATTACCAGTCGTGCTTTTCTGACCGAACAGGACTTATCCCGGGGGGAGTTACGTCTTGCGGTGCTGGAAGGGAAATTGCGCGATATTCGCCTGGAAGGTGAATCTCCGCGCCTGCTGAAGATGGCCTTCCCGGGGCTGAAAGGCAACGTTCTGAACCTGCGGGATATCGAGCAGGGGATGGAGCAGATTAACCGCGTCCGCACGCAGCCGGTCCAGATTGAAATTCTGCCCGATGAGCAGCCCGGTTATTCCGTGGTGAATCTCACCGCCACCCCGGAATTCCCCCTCAGCGCCAGTGTGACCTTCGATAACAGCGGCCAGAAAAGTACCGGCGAGAATCAGCTCAGCGGCGTACTGAGCGGCAATAACCTGCTGGGCCTCGCGGATAAAACCTTTATCAGCGGCGGACGTAGCAGCGATTTCGCCACCCGCTACGATGCGCAGACCTTCCAGACGGGCCTGAGCGTGCCTTACGGCTACGGCCTGCTCGATTACAGCTACAGCTGGAGCAACTACCGCTCCACCGTGCCTCAGATGGGCTTTGACTGGATCTCCACCGGCGACAGTAAAACCCACCGCCTGAGCGGTACCTGGGTGGCGTACCGCAATGGCGATCTTAAAACCGCCTTCGCGGCGGGGATCACGCAGCGCAGCAGCCGCAACTGGCTGAATGATGTCAAGCTCGGCACCAGCTCGCGCAATCTCTCCAGCATGATGGTCGGCATCAACCATACCCAGAAACTCCTCGGCGGCGTGGCGACCTTTAACCCCGCATTCAGCCGGGGCATGCCGTGGTTTAACGCCGAAACCGACGCCGGTAAAACCGCCGAACAGCCCCGGGCGGAGTTCCGCAAATGGAGCCTGAGCGCCAGCTTCCAGCGTCCGTTAAGCACCGATGCGATGTGGCTGACCAGTCTGTACGGCCAGTGGTCGCCGGATCGCCTGCACGGCAGCGAACGGCTCTCGCTGGGCGGGGAAAGCTCGGTGCGCGGCTTTAAAGAGCAGTACATCTCCGGTGATATCGGGGGCTACTGGCGAAACGAAATCAACTACAACCTTTTCCAGCTGCCGGTCGTCGGACAGATTAGCGCAGTGGTCGCCCTCGACGGAGGCTGGCTGCGTAAAGACCCGTTCGATCAGTACTCCTCCGGCACTCTGTGGGGTGGCGCGGTGGGGCTGAGCAGTAACGGACGGTGGGCTGCCAGCCAGCTTACCGTCGGCACCCCTTTACAGTATCCCGACTGGCTCGGACCGGATCACGTCAGCGTCAACTGGCGCGTCAGCATGATGTTTTAAGAGATAACGATTATGGATAACACTTCTCTGCCCGTGAAATTCTCCCAGCGCGCCATCAGCTGGCTGATCATCAGCACCCTGGTCTGGCAGCCAATGGCTCCGGCCGTCGCCGCCGCCATCAGCCCGACCGGTCCGGCCAGCATGGACAGCGCCGCCAACGGCGTGCCGGTCCTGAATATCGCCACGCCTAACGGGGCAGGGATTTCCCATAATCAGTTTAACGACTACAACGTCGGCAAAGAGGGACTGATCCTCAATAACGCCACCGGCCAGCTGAATCAGACCCAGCTGGGCGGGATTATCCAGAACAACCCCAACCTGCGTCCCGGCCAGGAAGCCCGGGGCATCATCAACGAAGTCACCGGCGGGAGCCGTTCACAGCTGCAGGGCTACACCGAGGTCGCCGGGAAAGCGGCCAATGTGATGGTGGCGAACCCTTACGGCATCACCTGCGACGGCTGCGGCTTTATCAATACGCCGAACGCCACCCTGACCACCGGTAAACCGCAGTTTGATGATAAAGGCAACCTGAGCGCGCTGAACGTCACCGGCGGGACCATTACCGTCGAAGGCAAAGGCCTGGATGCGAGCCAGAGCGATGCCCTGTCGATTATCGCCCGGGCAACGGAAGTGAACGCTGCGATCCACGCGAAGGACCTGACGGTCACCGCCGGTGCAAACCGCGTCGGGGCAGACGGCAGCGTGGCTGCCATTGAGGGCGAAGGTACAGCCCCGACGGTCGCAGTCGATACCGGAGCGCTGGGCGGGATGTACGCCAACCGTATTCATCTGGTGTCCAGCGAGAAAGGCGTCGGGGTTAACCTTGGCAACCTGAATGCGCGTCAGGGGGATATTCAGCTCGATGCCAGCGGGAAGCTGGTGCTGAAAGACAGCCTGAGTAGTGGGGCGCTGACGGTTAAGGCGCAAAATGCGGAGCTCAGCGGGGACAACAAAGCCGCTGGTGCGGCGACGGTCACGGCGCAGAACGAGATCGCGCTAAAACAGGGCTCACTGGTCAGCGATAAAACGGTATCGCTGGACGCGGGCGATCGTGTGGATATCGCCAGCGGCAAAGTGACCGCCGGGGAGAATATCCGCCTGACGGGAACAGGTCTGGGAATAGACAAAGCGAGTACTGCCGACGCTGCAGGCGCCATCGATCTGAATGCGCAAGGTAACGACCTGAACAACGCCGGACAGCTGACCGCCGGGCAGGCGATAAGCCTGAATGCCGGAACCGTCTCCAACAGCGGGACGCTGGCGGCAAAAGGGCGTCTGGATGCCACAGGCAAGCGCGTTGATAACCAGGGGACTTTGCAGGGTAACGGGGTCACGCTAAAAAGCGAGACGCTGAGCAATAGCGGCACGCTGCAAAGCGCCGGTGCGCTGGATCTTTCCGGCCGTAGCCTGGCGCAAACGGGAACGCTGGGCGCAGGCGGTGACGCCGCGCTACGCTTTGACGATAGCATTCATAACAGCGGCAGCGTGCTGGTGGATGGCGGACTTACCGCCACCACCGGCGAACTGGTGCAGAACGGCACGCTTTCCGGTCGTAAAGGGATCGCGGCTAACAGCGACACGCTGAGCAGCGGCAAAGGCGCGCAGACCACCAGCGAGGGCGATGTCGCCTTAAACGCCGGTCGCAGCGCCGATATTGCCGGTGAAATTAACGCAGGCGGCCTGCTGGCGCTGAACAGCGAGGCACTGAATACCGACGACACGGCCCGACTCCAGGGACAAACCGTCGATCTTAAGGCTGCAAATGCGAAACTGAATGGCACCCAGGCGGCGAAACAGACCCTGAACGTGAGCGCTGATACGCTGACGCATGGGGGAAAAAGTAGTGCAGAGCGGATCCACCTTAATGCGGGCGATACGCTGAATAACGGCGGTACCCTCTCTGCGACGGATCTGGCGCTGGAGAGCGGCGACATTATCAACAGCGGTCTGCTGCAGGGCACCGGCTCCCTGAGTCTACTGGGGAACCGTCTGGATAACCGGGCATCGGGCAGTATCCATACCCTGGGTGATTTCGCCCTTAATCTGCCTGATTTCACCAATAGCGGCCTGCTCAGTGCTGGCGGCCAGCTACAGCTTAGCGGTAACCGCCTGAGCAATAGTGGCGAGATTAACGCTGCATCCCTGACGTCCGACTACGGCCGCGTCGACAATCTGGCGGGCGGACGCCTGCTGGCAACGGACGGAATGCGGTTAACGCAGGCCCGGCTGGATAATGGCGGACAGATTGTGGCGGGCCAGCTGGATCTGGATGCCGACACTCTGACCAACCTTAGTGATGGTGAACTGCTCAGCGATGGACAGCTTACCCTCACCGGCGGCGAGCTGATAAACGAGGGACTCCTGCAGGCGGGGCAACTGAACCTTACGGCGGATAACTGGCGTAATGACGGTGTCGCCCTGAGCGCGCAGGACGCGACGGCGCAGGTGAAAGGTTCCCTGACTAACAACGGAAAAATTCTCGGTCAGCAGGGTCTGGATATCACGGTTGCGGCGACCGATAACGCCGGACAGGTGGTGGCGAAAGTCCTGGCGCTGCACGGAGATCTGGTCAACAGCGGCCTGTTGCAGGGTGATGACCGTCTGGCTCTGGACGGACGCGAGCTGAAAAATAACGTCGGTGGGCAGATGCTCAGCGCCGGAAACACCACCCTCGATGCCGGAATGCTGGATAACCGTGGTGAGCTGCAGGCGAATACGCTGGACGTGACGGCAAACGACTGGAATAACCGCGGGACCGCCCGTGCGGGTGATGGCCTGACGGCAAACCTGAGCGGAGAGATGCAAAACAGCGGTCTGCTGCGCAGCGCGCAGACGCTGGATCTTCACGCGGCAGACATTGTGAATGAGGGGATCCTGGCGGCCGATCGGCTCTCCCTTAGCGCACCGCAGCTGAAGAACAGCGGCATCCTGCAGGGCACAAGCGGTCTGACGCTAAAGACCGACAAACTTAACAACCTCAGCGGCGGAGAGCTACTCAGCGGCAAAGGGCTGTCATTAACACTCGATACGTTGCAGAACGACGGACTGCTGCACGTCGGTGAGACATTCGATCTTAAGGCGCGTCAGCTCAATAACGGCGGCAGCCTTCAGGCTGACCGGCTGGCGCTGGATATTCGCGATACGCTGTCAAACGACGCGGGCGCAGAGCTGCTGGGGACGGAAGACGCTACGCTGAAGGCAAAGCATCTGGATAATACCGGGACGCTGGCGGCGAAGTCGCTTAGCGTCAGCGGGGATACGCTGACCAACCGTGGAACGCTTCAGGGCGACAGTACCTTCTCTGCAACCTTTGGCGATCTCGCGAACCAGACCGGTGGCAATGTTATCAGCGGCGGCAAAATGACTGTCACCGGTGATGATGTCAGGAATGATGGACAGTGGCAGGCTCAGCAGCTGGAACTGAACGCCGACAGTCTGACAAACCGGGGTGACATTAACGGTATTGCGGGGGTGACGGCAACCCTGCTCGGGAAGCTGGAAAACAGCGGCTCACTGCGCAGTCAGGGAACAACGCATCTGCAGGCGAACAGCCTGCTGAACAGCGGTCGCCTGATGGCTGATGACCTGACGATTGAGGCTGAGCGTCTGCAAAACCTGGGGCTATTGCAGGGTAACCGCACCCTGAATGCCCGTGGCAACACGATTACCCAGTCCGCTGATGGCCGCACGCTCACCAGCGGTACGCTGGCGCTGACCGCCGGACAGCTGACGACCGACGGTAAACTGCAGGGCCAGCAGGTCATCCTGGACGCGGACGACTGGCAGCATAAGGGCTCGCTGGTTGGCGGCAGCAGCCTGATGGCAACCGTCGCAAATCAGCTGGTCAACGATGGCGAGCTGATGAACCAGGGCGATATGCAGCTGAACGCCGCTGAACTGGACAACCGGGGCACCGTTCTGAGCAGCGGAGATATCACGCTCGGCGGCGACCGTCTGAAAAACAGCGGTAGCGTGCAGGGGCTCACTCTGGCCCTAAGCCAGGGGCAGGTGAATAACAGTGGTAAGCTGATTGGTATCGACGCTCTGACGGTGGCGGCTCCGGCCGTGGCCGGACGGTTGGCGCTGGCGGTAATGGCAAAGCCGGAACGCGAGCTGCGTAATGAGCAGGGCGGGGAGATGCTGACCAAGGGCGATCTAACCCTTCACAGCGATAACGTCACCAATAACGGCAGCTGGCAGGGGCAAAATATCCTGCTTAACGCGCAGCGGCTGAACAACGGCGGGGATATTCAGAGCGCCGGTGATATGCAGCTGGTACTGGACGATAGCCTGACGTCGGCTGAGGGCAGCAAGATTGTCGCCAATGGAACGGCGGCTCTGCAGGCGCTGACCCTGACCAACCAGGGGGAATGGATCGCCAAAAACCTGACCCTGAAAGCGACTAACCTGACCAACGGTGGTGCCGTAAGCGGCGTCAACGATCTCACTCTCGATCTCAGCGATGGCCTGACCCAGCAGCAGGGAAGTACCCTGCAGAGTGGCGGTTCTCTGGCCCTGAACGTCACCGACCTGGATAACCAGGGGCGTATCCAGGCCGATACCCTGGCCATTACCGGCAATGCGCTGACCAACAGCGGCAGCCTGCAGGGCGACAACGGCCTGAAGCTCACGATGCGCGACAGCCTGACCAATACCGCGTCCGGCTCGTTGCTCAGCGGGAAAGGTGTCACCCTCATCGCACCGGAACTGATTAACTACGGCCTGATTCAGGGCGGGGATGCATCCACCCTGATGGCCACCGACAGCGTGCGTAACGACGGTAAAATTCTCAACGACGGCGCACTCACCGTCACCGCGCCGACGCTGGCCAATAACGGTATGCTGCAGGCCACGGATCTGATCCTTGATGCCGCGAATATCGGTAATAACGGGACATTGCTGGGCAGCGACGCGCTTAACGTCACGGCGCAGCAGATCAACCTGCAGTCGGCGGGCAAACTGCTGAGCGGCGGCAACCTGATGCTGAGCAGCAACGGTTTTGACCAGCTCGGCCAGGTCGTGGCGCTGGGCGACGCAACCCTTAAGCTGGTGAACAGCTTTAGCGGACGCGGCACCCTGGCCGCAGGTAAAAAGCTCAACGTCAGCAGCAACGGCGAACTGACAAACCACGGTATCATGCAGGGCGACGCGCTGGATCTCAGCGCCGACGGGGCGCTGATCAATAACGGCACCCTGACCAGCGGTAACGGCGCGAGCACGCTGACCGGTGACCGAATCGATATCGGCAGCACCGGTTCCCTGCAGGGCGGCGGCGATATCAACCTGGTTAGCCGCGGTGATATTACCCTCAACGGCTTTACCGGCACGGGCGGCACGCTGACCCTCAGCGCACCGGGAACGATTGTGAATACTGCGCTGCTCTATGCGGCGAATAACCTCTGGCTGCTGGCGGACAGCATTAAAAACCAGGGCGGTAATATTCTGGCGGGCGACAGCCTGTGGATGCAGCGCGATAAAGCGGGCGCTGCCAATAGTGAGATCCTGAATACCTCCGGGACCATCGAAACCACCAACGGTGACATTACGCTGAAGACCGGGCATCTGCTGAATCAGTGGGAGTCGATTACGCAGGGTGAGAGTAAAACGGAAAACTTAGCCACGGGCTATAAGTCTTACTCGCCGGGAACAGTGGAGCTGCCGCTGAGTATTTTTACGCCGGAGGAGATTCATTACAGAACGCTAGAGTTCCATCATGGTGCTCTTGGCCAGGGGGCTGCGTATGTATCCGAACCATTTCCTAAAAATGTGGAAATGGTGAAGGAAGCGGCGATTTCTAGGATCACCAGTACCACTGAGGTGACGGGTAGTGCAGGGCGGATCGCGGCAGGGGGGAATCTTTACGGCCTCACGACCTCACTAGATAATCTGGGCAGTTCTATTCTGGCCGGGAAGTCTCTGTCGCTTACGGGTGAGCGTTTAAACAATCAGTCCTGGCTTTCGGGAACTCAGACGGTATGGCGAAAATATACTGCAGCACCTTATTATAAGAGTAATAACGCACCTGACAGTACGTTTGAGGTGTCGTACGGGTGGCCATTTACCAGCACGGCGACAAATTCGCTCTATGGAGACACACTTACCTTTATCGCCACCGATGAATACCGTACGGAGGGAAGTTCGTCCCTGCGCGGTGTGATTCAGTCTAACGGCGATGTGACGACCCGATTTGGTACCGTTGTCAATAACAGTGAGTCGACCGAGGTACGCGGCACCATTGCACCCACCCTTACCCGACCTGGCCTGCAGACGCTGGTTCAGCTCACACTTAGTGGGGAAACTGACGGGGCGGAGCCGACTGAATTCAAACCGATTGCGGTTAATAGCCCGGAATGGCGTGACCAGCTGCAGAATGCGCTTCAGCAGGTCAATGGCGGCAGCACGCTGGATCTTCCGGACGGACGGACTGTCAACCTGGCTGACTATCCACAGGGCAGTATTAAATACGCGGCCGACGGTACCGTGACCGTGCTGGATGACAACCCCTGGCGGCAGAATCAGCAGATTAGTGGACTGCAGGCTAAACCTCTGGATACCAGCGCCTATCCGTTGCCGCAGGGCGATAATGGCTATTTCGCCGTGTCTGATAAACCAGACAGCCCCTATTTGATCGCGATTAACCCTAAACTAAATGGCCTGGGGGCGCTGGATAAAAACGTTTATGGCGATCTCTACCAGCTATTAAATATGCAGCCTGACGCGGTACCGGCCGAAACGCGCCAGCAATATACGGATCAAAATGCTTTCCTGGGCTCATCCTATTTCCTCGATCGCTTAAACCTTAAGCCTGAATATGACTACCGTATCCTCGGTGATGCCGCATTCGATACCCGCTACGTCAGCAATGCCGTACTAAGCCAGACCGGTAACCGCTATATCAACGGTATGGGTTCCGATCTGGAACAGATGAAGTATCTGATGGATAACGCTGCAGCGGCACAGCAGTCGCTGGGCTTACAAGCGGGCGTTACCCTGACCGCCGACCAGATAGCGTCCCTCGACCGCAGTATGCTCTGGTGGGAAGCGGCTACCATTAACGGCCAGACCGTTCTGGTGCCGAAGCTCTATCTGGCCAGCGGAGACGTGGCCGTTAATAACGGCAGTATCATTGCCGGTAATAACGTGACGATAGAGGGTGATAGCGTCAGTAATAACGGTAGTACGCTGCTGGCGAAGCAGGGAATGACGATCGACAGCCAGACGGGTATTGATAACCGCAATGCGTCGCTTATCAAAGCCGGTGAAGGGCTGCAGCTTAGCGCTGTGAGCGATATTAATAATGTTGGTTCCGCGATTAGCGGCAAGCAGGTCGCTCTGGAAAGTCTTGAGGGCGATATCAATAACCTGACGTTGACGACCCAGACTCGCAACGATTCGCGCTGGAACCGTTCGCTGTTTATCGAACAGGATGAAAAAGCCACTATCGACGCGCTGGATTCGCTGTCGCTAAATGCGGGAAAAAATATCAGTGTGGCGGGTGCTGCGCTGAGTGCCGGCGGTGATACCGTGCTTAAAGCGGGGAGCAATATTGATATTCTCGCCAATAATAACGCCACGCTATTTGATACGGCCTGGCAGCACTATAAGTCGGGTTCCAGCGCGGCCAGCACCCTTGAATCAGGCGGCAAGCTGGATATCACTGCCGGTGATGACCTGACGATTCAGGCCAGCAACGTCGACGTGGCAAAAGGCGCGGAACTGACGGCAGGCAACGATCTTTCATTGAATGCCGGACAAACCGCAAAGAATAGCTATAGCAGCTATGACCGGTCCTACAGTTCCTCGGCTGATCGCAGCAGTATCAGCGCCGGAGACAATCTCATCCTTACCGCCGGGCGGGATCTGACCAGCCAGGCTGCCAGCCTTAAAGCGGGTGAGCTGGCTGGCTTGCAGGCCGGGCGTGACGTTAATCTGCTGGCCGAGGCCACCACCTGGGGTGACAGCTATTGGGGTGGACTATCCAAGGCCGTTAACGATCACGTCCGCCAGCAGGGCACGGAGATTACCAGCGGTGGCGATACGGTGATTGTGGCCGGTCATGACGTCAAAAGTCAGGCGACTCAGGTGCTGGCCGAAAAAGATGTTGGTATTGCGGCGCAAAACGATATCAGCCTGCTGACCGCAACCGAGAGCGATTACAGCTTCGAAGATAAAACCAAAATTAAAAGTGGTTTCCTCAGCAAAAAAACCACCCGCACCGTCGAAGAGCATAGCTCCACCAACGAATTGTCGACCCTGTTAAGCGGCGATAACGTCTCGCTGCAGGCGGGCAACGATCTGCTGATCCGCGGCTCTGCCGTGGCGGCAGACGGGGATATTGCTCTGAAGGGCGGGGGCGATGTCACCATCGAGGCTGCCACCGAGCGGGCCAGCGACTACAGCATGAAGAAGACAACGAAAAGCGGCTTCTTCGGCAACGGCCTGGGCTTCACCATCGGCTCCCAGTCGGCGCAGGAAACCCGTAAAGGCGCACAGGTCACGCAAAGCGACTCCCGCAGCGTTATCGGTACCACCGCAGGGAATATTATTGTCGAAGCCGGGGATAAAGCCACGCTGGTAGCCGCCAATATGGTTGCCGGACGCGATACGGAAGACACAACGCGTAAAACCGGACATATCGATGTCAAAGCCAATGATATCGATATTGTGGCCGGGAAAGATGTGGTGACCGGTTCGGTCGAGCAGAAAACCAAAAGCAGCGGCTTTGGTGTGTCGATCTCGAACCCGGTTATGGAGACGGTGCGCAATATTCGCGATATCGCCAAAACCAGCGGCGGGAGCAATATTACCCAGGCGAAAACCATCGCCGGGGAAGGTGCTGCGTCCGCGTTTGATATCCTCGACGGTGCGATGAAGATCGCAATGCCCTTTACCTACGGTCAGTCGTCATCGAAAAGTGAAATGCACTATGCCGGAGAATATGCCGTCGGCAGTACGCTCTCGTCGGGCGGCAATGTACAGCTCACCGCGACAGGAAGTAAAGGCAACGGTGATGTGCTGATTAATGGCAGTAATATCGGTGCGAAAGAGGCGGCAATTATCGACGCCCAGCGCAATGTCGATATTACCGCTTCCACCGATAAGCAGGTCAGCAGCAGCGAATCCAGCAGCAAAAACTGGAGCGTCACCACGGCGATGCCGACCATTGGCTCAGCGATCCGCACCGTCAGCGGCGGGCCGAACAACGGCAGCAGCATTCTGCCGTTCGGCTATGGCAAATCAAACAGCAAAGAATACAACGAAACCACCGCCCAGACCGGGAGCCAGATTACCGCCGAAGACGTCTATATCAACAGCAAAGACGGACATGTCAACGTCTCCGGCAGCTCGCTGGCGGCGATTAATGACCTGATGCTGACGGCGAAAAACGGCGAGATTACGGTAGATACCGGCAATAACCACGTCGTTAAAGAGACCAGCGGCAGTCAGACGCAAATCGGCAGCCTCGGCGGCGACGGCTACAGCGGCACCGTGGGCTGGAGCCGGGATAAATACGCCTCCCAGCTCGATCAGAACCAGCAGAGTACGCTGCGCAGCCAGATTGCCAGCCGCGACGGCGACGTGACGCTTGCGGCCGGGAAGGATGTGGCGATTGACGGGGCGGATATCAGCGCCGGGAAGTCGGTCAATATCAGCGGCGAGAACGTGCGTTTCGACATCAGCGAAGACACTCTGAAAAGCCACAGCGAATCGTCCAACACGCAGTATGGCGTTAAAGCGTCTGCATCCGGCTGGGTGGTGAGTGCCGCCCAGGCAGTAGAGAATGCTGCCCGTTCGGTCGAGGAGAATCGCGATCCGCGCCTGTCGGCGATTTATGCCGCCCAGGCAGGGCTGAATATTGCCAGCCAGACCATGCAGTCGGATATGAATCCGTCCGCCGTGAAGGTGACGGTCAGCGCCACGGCAGGTTCCTCGAAACAGGAGCAGGACTTCAGTAGCCAGCAGCAGCAGGGCACCACCATTAAGGCCGGGGAATCGGTCAATATCAGCGCCGAGAAGGACATTACCGGCGCGGGTGTGAATATTGCCGGTAAGAACGTCAGCCTGGACGCCGGGCGAGATATCATCCTCGCCACCGCCCAGGATAAAGAGGCGCTGAAAAACAGCTCTAGTGGGAACCAGTTCTCCGTTGGCGTCGGCTTTAATCTTGTCGGTCAGCAGAACGGCTTCAGCATCGAACTGGGCGCCAGCACTTACAGCAATAAAGAGAACGGCGACGGCCTGGTGCATCACAACAGCCAGATTGTGGCGGATGAGACCCTGACGGTGAACAGCGGTCGCGACACCACCCTGAAAGGCACCGAGCTGAAGGGGGACAAGGTGGCGGTCGATGTGGGCCGGAACCTGACCATTGCCAGCCTGCAGGACGAGCAGAACTACGAGAGTAAAAATAAATCCGGAGGGGTTAACGTCAGTATCTGCGTCCCGCCCATCTGCGCCGGATCCAGCGTCTCGGGCACGGCGAATGCCTCGGGCGGCAAGATCACCAACGAGTACAAATCGGTCATCGACCAGAGTGGGATCTTTGCCGGTCAGGGCGGGTTTGATGTCCATGTCGGGGAGCATACCCAGCTCGACGGGGCCGTCATCGCCTCCGACGCCACGGCGGATAAAAACCGTCTCGACACCGGGACGCTCGGCTGGACCGATATCGAGAACAAGGCCAAATCCGGCGGTAGCCAGTATGCGGTCAGCGTCTCAGGCGGCGTCCAGCAGCAAGAGGATGGCAGCCTGAAGCCGATCGCCAGCGGCCTGCCAACCGCCTCGCTTGCCAGCGTCTCGGACAGCGACAGCAGCACCACGCGTAGCGCGGTGGCTGACGGCGAGATTGTGATTCGCGATAAGGACAAACAGCAGCAGGATATCGCCGACCTCAGCCGTGATACGGAGAATGCGCATCAGGCGCTGGAAAACAACTTCGACAAGGACAAAATCCGCGACCAGCTGGAGACCCAGACTCAGGCCGTCGCGCTGGGCACCCAGGCGATGGATGCCTGGCGGACGAGCAAGCAGGAAGAAGAGAAAGCGAAAATCCGCGCGGAGATGGAGGCGAACGGCGAGCTTAAGGGCTTGTCCGATGAGCAAATCAACGCGAAGATTGAGAAATCGGAACAGTATAAAAAGGTCGATGAAAAGTACGGCGTCGGGAGTGAGTTCTGGCGTAACGGCACGGCTCTGACCGGACTACTGGCGGGCGTGCTGGGCGGCAACGTCAGCAGCGGAATGGCAGCCGGTGCAGCCCCTTATGTAGCAGGCCTGATTAAGGACGTAGCCGATGGCCACCCGGCAGCCCGTATTGCGCTGCATACGCTGGCCTCTGCGGTGCTGGTTAAAGCCCAGGGCGGGAACAGCGCGGCGGGTGCGGCAGGCGGGTTTATTGCGGCCTCCAGTGCGGAAGCGTTGGCGCAGGCGTTCTACGATAAAAGCGCTGATAAGCTTTCCCCGGACGAGAAAATGGTTATCTCTAACCTTGTGACTGCGCTGGGCGCGGTGGGCGGTAGCGTGGCCGGAGGCAGCAGCCAGGGAATTGGCAGTGGGGCGAATGCGGCACGGGTAGAAGTTGAGAATAACTCTCTGAAAGGTGATGAAGCCCGTGAAGCTGTTAAGCAGAGTGCCGAATGGTGGAAGGAGCAGGTTAGGGATAAACTGGGTAAAAATCTGGCATCTCAGCTTGCAAATGGTCTGATTAATGTTGCCAGTGAAACCGGCGATATGGCAATGCTTGGCGGGGACACCGCGTTTGATTTGATGGCGGCGTTGGTTACCTGTGCGACAGGTGATGGGTATTGTAGTCAGGCCCGAAGTGACTTAGCGAAGAAAGACGCCGCAACTGCAAGTATGCTGAACGCCATCATTAGCGGCGACGCATGGGAGGGCATTAAAGCTTCGGCTATCAATGCAGCCAATGGCGATCAGAGAGCACTGGAGAGTGTTGCCGGAGTCCTTGCGGGAGTACTGATACCTGCTAAAGGTCTGCCGGGAGGAAAGACAACCAGTAGTGTCACAGATGGGATTGCGTCAACGGAAAAAATGACACCTGAAACACCACCATTGACCTGGAAGGCTGGCGAAGGTGAGTTTAGCTATAAACCAGATGGAACAGTTACGAATGTTGAACATATAGATGGTAAATTCAACGGCAATAGCATTCCTTATGATAAACCGATTCTTAAGCAAGAATATGTCGATATTTTATCTCCAGAGATGAAGCAGCATATCTTGTATGGCGATAAGCCAGGGAGTGGCGGTCATCAGTTCCCTGGACGACCAGGAAAAACTGCTTTCCCGAATAACTGGTCGGCAGAGAAAATTATCAATGATGTCGGAGACATAGCTACTTCCCCTGATACTCAGTGGTTCGCTCAGACAGGAACAGGTGGTATTTATACTAGTAAAGGGAAGCCTGCTAATTGGGTTTCATACGAAGTAAGGGATGGGGTCAGAGTGAGAGTTGTTTTTCAACCAGCAACCGGTAAGGTTGTTACAGCTTTTCCTGATAATGCCTCTGTGCCAGCTGCTTATAAGCCAATAAAAAAATAGGATTAATCACAAATGAATGAATTAGATAGAAAAATAGTTTTGTTTGGCAATCTTTTTAAAGATCGTTTAGACAATGAGCTACTTCAAGATGCGATTAACTATGTAGGTCATGGTGAAACGGAATTAGCCTTCGAAACTATTTGCGATCATTTAAGTGAGTATGAAGTATCGATTAATCAAGCGGAATACGATTTAGCTATAACTCTTTGTAATGAACTCGAAATGGATAGGAATGATATCAGTCTTCGGCATTTAAAAGAGTTAATTATATGCCAAAAATAGTACGCAGATATATACACAGGGTGGGCATCTGAGTGTTACAGGTGGTAGATGCGAGTACGCATCCGGCGAAGCAGCAGAAGACCACCGAGCCGGACGAAAAAACGAAGACACCGGAGCGTTCACAGATAGATTATTCTCAATCTGTTTTCCGCGATGAGTGCGCCGGTGGCTGCGCGATCACCTGGAGAGGTTATATTGCTACCTCCAATAGTGTCAAATAAGTTGAGTTAGGTAATTTACTTGGAACATAAATTAAAAGCGAAGTATATGGTCCAGATATTAAACGTTATACTGATGATATAAAAAATGGTTTCGATCAGAGTCAATCTGTTGATGTGGTTATGGCAAATGGAAAGATGATCATAATTGATGGCCATCACTGAGCTGCTGCTGCAAAATTGGCTGGGATAAAAAAATTCCATTCAGAATTAATGAAGTAACCTCTAGAGAGGCTGGAGATCAGATGCTCATTTAGACAGCAGAATATAAATTCAGGTATTAATCATGTATGAGGTAATATTAAATTTCATTTTCTTACAAGAACAACTTACGACTGAGTTAAAAAAGGCTAATCCTAACTCCGTTGATTTCAAATATTTTATTGATTTTCCTAAAAAAGGGAGCGTCACATTAAATAGTGAGGGATGGTCTTTTTTACGTCATGGATTAGGTTTCAGATTCATAAGGCAAAATCCATCACCTCATCTCATAGTCGATCCACATGTGTATCCTTTTGAATATGGGATTATAGATGACTGGAGAATTCAGCAGTTTTTAGAGTCCAGTTCAAGTGAGCTTTATGATAAATATAAAATAAAGCGAAATCTAGAGGGTCTTTTTAATAAAGGTAAGTTAGAAAAGCTCACGGCGAATCAGTACAAGGTTAGTCGTTGAGAATAATACTTTCAACCTGGCTGGGAGAACTGATGAGAAAATTCGGGCCAGTATTCAGAAACAGGTTGATGGTGTTGATTTTAGATTGTTAACACCTGCTAATAAAAAGATATTTATGGAATATATAAAGACACTACCCAAAATACAGCAAGATAAAATTATTATTATGAGGTGATTAATGGGTGCCTGTATTCTTTTTAGTAAAGATGAACGTATCGAAAAAATTGAGGATAGCTTTACGTCTGCATTTATTCACAGTAGTTACTGGGATGCATTTGGTGACCTGCTGGATGCAGCATTGCTGCCTAAATATCCTAAGTTACATGAAGTGATAAAATCTGAGGAAGGTGAGTATTTAAAGTTTTATTCATTTATTGAGTTAGATAAAGGGCAATTTAACCAATCAGTTAAGTTAATTCGGGATTGTATTTCAAAACAGAATAACCCAACAGAATGGCAGAAAATGGCTCTGGTTGTATGGAGCGAAATCGCAGAGCCTTATATTGTTAAAGATGAACGCTATGAGCTCAATTACTGACAGGCTCTCTGCAAACTCAAAATGCCATCCACTGGTTTGGCGTAAAGGGTGTAATGAGAGAGTCCCGGCCATTCAGGCCGGGAGCGTTTTATCAGTTCTTACACCGCGTTCCCATTACCCCGCTTCACCACCGGCACATCGCCGGTATCGTTAATCGCACCGGGAAATGCTTTGATCCACTGATTCATCTTCCGTTTGCTGAATTTGGCGACGCTTAACCCTTCCGCGCAGCCCCACAGCTCGCGGGTATTCTGGGTGGTGATCACAATACAGTCCGGCATCACCCGGATTTTGACTGGTATACCCGGCGTAAAGCCCGCCTGTGAAATCTATTCCCCCTGGAGCGGAATGTAATTATTACGCGCGCGATCGTAAAACTCGCAGCGGGTAGGGGACTGTGGTGCTTTAGTTGCGGCAACTTCTGACTTAAAATCACGGTCAGCCATAATTAACTCCTGTTTAGTTAGTTGTGGTTAGCGGGGTTGAAGTGCGCTAACACTTCAGCCCCGCGCTAATACATTATTCCTGTTTCTTTCGCGACCACTTAACGGGTCCGCGCCGCTAGCCTCTTAGGGACTCAGCACCCGGTAAAGAACGACCTGATTCATGGACTCTTTACACGATCCTGTTAAGCAGATCCTACTTAAAACAGGCCCTGGTATGGTGTTGAGACAATAAAGGGAAATCCCTGGTTATATTGTATAAATGCGATGAGAAGGGCAGAAACGGTGTGAAATTATGAACACGGCGGGTGCGCACTGCTGCATGCATCAGCCAGGAAGAAGACCTGACAAGCCTGCAAATAACGGCCATAATGACACCACATCTGACACCACAAAGGGAGTGCGGAATGAGCACAATCCACTTCAGAATTGATGAAGAAACCAAGCGTCTGGCGATGCAGGCAGCAGAGCGCCAGAAAATAAGTCTGACGGAAATTATGCGTCAGCGTGCCGAAGAACTGGCAGCAGAAGAGCGTCAGTATCAGTCTGGCGAGCACGACGTCTGGCTGGAGCAGGAGATAGCCCTGGCATTTAGTCGCTATGATGCCGGTGAAAGCCAGTTCATCAGCGATGACGAAATGAACAGCCATATGGATAAACTGAAAGCGCAGGCCGCGCGAGGTAAGCTGTGACAGCAGAGATTCTGTGGGAAACAGGGGCGCGGGCGGACAGGGAAGCCATCTTCCGCTATTTGTACCAGGAAGCGGGTCTGCCAGTCGCCAGTGCGACAGATGATAAACTCGTCAGTATGGTTAGCATCCTCAGGGAAAATCCCCTGGCAGGCGTTAAAGCCGGGAAAACAGCAAAACAGCGTAAGCTTGTTGTTCCCCGCTTCCCGTTTATCATCGTTTATGTTGCGGAAAAAACGGCGGTGCGTATCCTGCGGATTTTGCATACATCCCGAAAAATTGCGGGCCGCTACGGCAAACGTTAGTGGAGTTGCCCCTGCTTTTTAGATTTACCATTGATTAATATACAACCACTCGTCAACCAAATACCCACGCATCCTCTTATCAGCTTCGCTACAATGTGCCCTCACTCCTTCTGAGAGACAGCACCGTGCCGTTACTGATCGTTACCACAATTCTGTGGGCATTTTCCTTTAGCCTGATTGGCGAATACCTCGCCGGGCAGGTCGATAGCTACTTCTCGGTGCTGATGCGCGTCGGGCTGGCGATGCTGGTGTTCCTGCCGTTTCTGCGTCCGCGCGGGCAGAGCCTGAAAGTTCTGTCGCTCTATATGCTGGTCGGGGCGATGCAGCTGGGCATCATGTATCTGTTTAGCTTCCAGGCCTATCTGTACCTGTCGGTGACGGAATTCCTGCTGTTTACCGTGCTGACGCCGCTCTATATCACCCTGATTTACGATGTGCTTAGCCGTCGTCGGCTGCGCTGGGGCTACGCGCTTAGCGCGCTGCTGGCGGTGATTGGTGCGGCTATTATTCGCTACGACAAAGTCAGCGATCATTTCTGGACCGGCCTGATGTTTGTCCAGTTGGCGAACATCAGCTTTGCTATCGGGATGGTGGGCTATAAGCGTCTGATGGAAGTGCATCCGATGCCGCAGCACAACGCCTTTGCCTGGTTCTATACCGGCGCGTTTGTGGTGGCGGTGATCGCCTGGTTTATGCTCGGGAATCCGCAGAAACTGCCGACCACCACGCTGCAGTGGGGCGTGCTGATCTGGCTGGGTGCGGTGGCATCAGGGCTGGGCTACTTTATGTGGAACTACGGGGCCACTCAGGTCGATGCCGGTACGCTGGGCATTATGAATAACGTACACGTCCCGGCCGGGCTGCTGGTTAACCTGGCCATCTGGCAGGAGCAGCCGCACTGGCCGAGCTTTATTATTGGCGGGTCGGTGATAATGGCGTCGCTGTGGGTCCATCGCCGCTGGGTCGCTCCGCGCTCCGCACAAACGGGAGATGATCGCAGGCGTGGTTCCGCGCTGAGCGAATAAAGGCCTCCGTTACCGGCTGACGCTGCTCGCCATCGCGCACGGCGGCGTACAGTCGGCTCCACAATCCCTCGCCCAGGGTTTTGGTTACTACCAGACCCTGGCGCTCAAAACTCTCCACCACCCAGTGCGGCAGCGCCGCGAGGCCCATCCGGGCAGACACCATCTGAATCAGCAGCAGGGTATTGTCGACGTTTTTCAGCTGTGGGCTGATACCGGCCGGCTGCAGGAAGTGACGCCAGATATCCAGACGCTGGCGCTGGACCGGGTAGATCAGCAGCGTCTCATCGGCCAGATCCTGCGGCGTGATACGCGTTCTTTGCGCCAGCGGATGCTCCGGGGCCAGCACCAGACGTACTTCAAAATCGAACATCGGGGAATAGAACAGCCCGCTGCGCGGCAAAATATCAGAGGTCATAACCAGGTCCAGCTCGCCCTGTTGCAGGGACGGCTGCGGGTCGAAGGTCACGCCGGATTTGAAGTCCATCTCCACCTGCGGCCAGCTTTCACGAAACTGCTCAAGCGCCGGGGTCAGCCACTGGATACAGCTATGACATTCGATGGCGATGCGCAGTCGGGTTTGCTGCGGCTCACTGCAGGCCTGCAGGGCGCGGCCGATCTGCGGCAGGACCTGGTTTGCCAGCTGGAGCAGGATCTCGCCCTGCGGCGTAAAGCGCAGCGGCTGGCTTTTACGGACAAATAGCTTAAAGCCTAGTCGCTGCTCCAGATCGCTGAACTGGTGAGAAAGGGCGGATTGTGTCTGGTGCAGCGTGGCCGCTGCCGCCGCGAGAGACCCGCAGTTCCGTAACGCTTGCAGCGTTTTCAGGTGTTTAATCTCGATCATGAATGTCCTTCACTTCGGCGTGAACAATTTGCGCTTGAGGATTATACAGTACCTTCACAATATGGAAGTGTAAACATCTGGACGTCCAAAATCCTTTGTCTTTCGAATTTATGGTGCGTTGGCTGCACTCACTCGCCCCGGTCACTTACTGATGTAAGCTCCCGGGGACTCATGAGTTTGCCGCCTTCCCTAAATCCGAAATCCTTCGGATTTCAACCAATTAGGAGGCATAAAATGGCAATTCTGAATCACACCCTCGGTTTTCCTCGTGTCGGTCTGCGTCGCGAGCTGAAAAAAGCGCAAGAGAGCTACTGGGCGGGCAACTCCAGTCGTGAAGAATTACTGGCGGTGGGTCGCGAGCTGCGCGCCCGCCACTGGGATCAGCAGAAGCAGGCCGGGATCGATCTGCTCCCGGTGGGCGATTTCGCCTGGTACGATCATGTCCTGACCACCAGCCTGCTGCTGGGCAACGTCCCGGCGCGTCACCAGAACCAGGACGGCTCTGTCGATATCGACACCCTGTTCCGTATCGGTCGTGGACGTGCGCCGACCGGTGAACCGGCGGCCGCGGCAGAAATGACCAAATGGTTTAACACCAACTACCACTACATGGTCCCCGAATTCACCCAAGGCCAGCAGTTTACGCTGACCTGGACCCAGCTGATTGACGAAGTCGATGAGGCGCTGGCGCTGGGCCACCACGTTAAGCCGGTTCTGCTCGGGCCGATCACCTATCTGTGGCTGGGCAAAGTGAAGGGCGAACCGTTCGATCGCCTGTCGCTGCTGCAGGAGATCCTCCCGGTCTATCAGCAGGTGCTGAGCGAGCTGGCGAAGCGCGGCATCCAGTGGGTGCAAATCGACGAACCGGCGCTGGTTCTGGAGCTGCCGCAGGCGTGGCTGGATGCGTTTAAACCGGCTTATACCGCGCTTACCGGCAAGCTTAAGCTGCTGCTGACCACCTATTTTGAAGGCGTGACGCCGAACCTGGATACCATCACCCGCCTGCCGGTGCAGGGTCTGCACGTTGACCTGGTCCACGGCAAAGATAACGTGGCGGAGCTGCACAAGCGCCTGCCGTCCGAGTGGCTGCTCTCGGCCGGTCTGGTCAATGGGCGTAATGTCTGGCGCGCCGATCTCAGCGAAAAATACGCGCAGATTAAAGATATCGCAGGTAAGCGCGATCTATGGGTGGCTTCCTCCTGCTCCCTGCTGCACAGCCCTATCGATCTCAGCGTCGAAACCCGGCTCGATGACGAAGTGAAAAGCTGGTTTGCCTTCGCCCTGCAGAAATGCGCCGAGCTGACGCTGCTGCGCGATGCGCTGCGTTCGGGCGATACCGCACCGCTGGAGGCGTGGAGCGCCCCGATTCAGGCTCGCCGCCACTCTTCCCGCGTACACAATGCGGCGGTGGAAAAACGCCTGGCGGCGATCACCGCCCAGGACAGCCAGCGGACCAGCCCCTATACCCAACGTGCCGAGGCCCAGCGTACCCGCTTTAACCTGCCAGCCTGGCCGACGACCACTATCGGCTCCTTCCCGCAGACCACCGAGATCCGCGGCCTGCGTCTGGACTTCAAAAAGGGCAACCTGGATGCGAATAACTACCGCACCGGCATCGCCGAACATATTAAACAGGCGATCGTTGAGCAGGAGCGTCTGGGTCTGGACGTACTGGTGCACGGCGAAGCCGAGCGTAACGATATGGTGGAATACTTTGGCGAGCATCTGGACGGGTTTGTCTTTACCCAGAACGGTTGGGTACAGAGCTACGGCTCCCGCTGCGTGAAGCCGCCGGTGGTGATTGGCGATGTCAGCCGTCCGGAAGCGATTACCGTGGAGTGGGCGAAGTTCGCCCAGTCTCTGACCGACAAGCCGGTGAAAGGGATGCTGACCGGTCCGGTGACCATTCTCTGCTGGTCCTTCCCGCGTGAGGATGTCAGCCGCGAAACCATTGCGAAGCAGATTGCTCTGGCCCTGCGTGACGAAGTGGCGGACCTCGAAGCGGCAGGTATCGGCATTATTCAGATCGATGAACCGGCCCTGCGCGAAGGTTTACCCCTGCGCCGCAGCGACTGGGAGGCATATCTGGCCTGGGGCGTGGAAGCCTTCCGTATTAACGCCGCGGTGGCGAAGGATGAGACCCAAATCCACACCCATATGTGCTACTGCGAGTTTAACGACATTATGGATTCCATCGCCGCGCTGGATGCGGACGTGATTACCATTGAAACCTCGCGTTCGGATATGGAGCTGCTGGAGTCGTTTGAAGCGTTCGAATACCCGAACGAAATCGGACCGGGCGTGTATGACATTCACTCCCCGAACGTGCCAAGCGTGGAGTGGATCGAGGCCCTGCTGAAGAAAGCCGCCGACCGTATTCCGGCCGAGCGTCTGTGGGTTAACCCGGACTGCGGCCTGAAAACTCGCGGCTGGCCGGAAACTCGCAGCGCGTTAGCCAATATGGTGAAGGCGGCGCAGAACCTGCGCGAGGCGTAACAGAGACAGCGGAGGCGAAAGCCTCCGTTTTATCAGGCGTGGCCTTCCATCAGACGGCTGATATGGATGCTCAGCCAGGTCAGCTCATCTTTCGGCAGCGCAAGCTGATACTTTTCCTGCACATAATCGCGAATCGCCCAGGACACGGCCATGGCATCAGGGCGGTGGCGCAGCAGCTCCTGATAAAAATCTTCCGTATCGCTGGCGGCAATTTTCCCTGCCAGCACCCGCTCGGCAAAGTAGCGCAGGTGGGTAATAAAGCGCATATAGTTGACCGACTGCATATCAATATTGCGGTTCAGCTTATAGCGGACGATCTCCGCCAGACGGTTAACCAGCTCCACCTGTTGATGGGCGCTGGCGTGATTATCCCGGCTGGTGGCGTTGATCAAATGGAAGGCGATATTGACCGCTTCCTCTTCCGGCAGCTCGACGTTCAGTCTTGCGTTGGCAAGCTGTCTGGCCTGCTCGCCCAGCGCGAACTCCTTCGGGTAGTAGCGCTTCACTTCCCAGCTCAGCTTGTTCATAAACAGCTGGCCCTTTTCCAGCCGCTCGGCGGCAAACCACAGGTGTTCTGCCAGGGTAAAGAACAGCACCGAGTTCAGCTTCTCGCTAAACGCGGTCTGGGCCTGGCTGATAATATCGTGGGTCAGATCGAAAAAGGCCGCAGGAATGGTGTCCGTCAGCGAAAGAAAATGCCGGGATTTCAGGTCCTGAAGCGGAATAAAGACCTTTTCGACATGCGAAATATCGCACAGCGTGCCGGGCTTCGTACCGAAGCCTATCCCTTTGCCAAACAGGATCATCTCCTGTTGGTCGTAGTCGACCAGTAGCATACTGTTATTCAGCGATTTCTTTACGGTAATCACGGTCATTCCTGCGGCTGGTCGGGCCGTTAGCCCATATCGGCGCCATTGCTGGCGATCACTCTCTGGTACCACCAGAACGACGCTTTCTTCAGTCGTTGCAGCGTGCCTTTTCCTTCATCATCCTGATCGACATAAATAAAGCCATAGCGCTTGGTCATTTGCGAGGTGCCTGCGCTAATAATGTCGATACATCCCCAGGTCGTAAAGCCCATCACCTCAACGCCTTCGTCGATGGCTTCCAGCGTCTGCTCGAAATGGGCGCGGAAGTAGTCGATACGGTAGTCGTCATTGATTTTACCGTTTTCTACCACGTCTTTTGCGCCGAGGCCATTTTCCACGATAAACAGCGGTTTTTTATAGCGATCGTACAGCTCAAGCAGAGAGATTTTCAGGCCAACCGGGTCAATCTGCCAGCCCCATTCTGAGGCCGGCAGGTACGGGTTTTTCACCCCGAGTACGGTATTCCCGGCGGTGCGCTCGGCGTCCGGCTGGGTCGATTCGGTCATCGACATGTAGTAGCTGAAGGAGACAAAATCGACGGTGTTCTGTTTGAGGATGTCACGGTCTTCCGGGCGCATCTCAATATGAATACCCCGGCGTTCCAGATCGCGAGTAATCAGCTTTGGATATTCGCCAAAGACCTGCACATCGGCATAGAACATGTTTTCCAGATTCTTTTTCAGGGTCGCTTCAACATCTTCCGGGCGGCAGCTAAGCGGATAGGTGGTCAGCTTGGTCAGCATACAGCCGACCTGGCTACCCGGAATGATCTCGTGGCAGTCGCGGGTGACCAGCGCTGAGGCAACAAACTGGTGGTGCAGGCCCTGGTAAATATCCTGTTTCGCTTTGCCCGGCGCGCTCTTCTCTTCGCGGATCCCGGCGGTAGTAAACGGATGGCGATGGATACTGTCGATCTCATTAAAGGTCAGCCAGTAGCGGACCAGATCTTTATAGCGCTCGAAGCAGACTTTGCTGAAGCGGACAAAGGCGTCCACTACGTTGCGGTGCACCCAGCCGTTATATTTTTCGCTCAGCGCCAGGGGCATCTCGTAGTGGGAGAGGGTGACCAGCGGTTCGATATTGTGGTGGCGCAGCTCGCGGAACAGATCTTCATAGAACTGCAGCCCGGCTTCATTTGGTGCAGCGTCTTCGCCGTTCGGGAAAATACGCGACCAGGCAATCGAGACGCGCAGGGTCTTAAAGCCCATTTCGGCAAACAGGGCGACGTCTTCTTTATAGTGATGATAAAAATCGATACCGCGACGCTTCGGATAGAGCTCGTCGTTACGGCCATTAAACGCGTCGGCAATATTCTCGTCGGTCAGGGCCATATGGCCGCCGTAATCCTTCACGGAAAGATTCGGTTTCCAGGTGATCGCGTCGGCAACAGACGGTCCTTTACCGTCAACGTTCCACGCCCCTTCGGCCTGATTAGCGGCGATAGCGCCACCCCATAAAAAGTCTGCCGGAAATGTCGGTTTGTTAGCCATTACACTGACTCCTTTAAGGTCATGATAATGTGTGGATTATTACCCTCTTTCTTCGGGTTCTCTGTGCTCAGCGAGAAACGCTCGCCGTTGGTGACCACCATCATTACGACCGGATCAAACCCGGCGGTCCTGATGGCGTTAATATCAAATTCGATCAGCGTCTCGCCGACGCTGACGTGCTGACCTTCTGCAACGCGCGGGTGGAAGCCCTCGCCGTTCATTTTGATGGTGTCGATCCCGATATGGAAAATCAGCTCGACGCCGCTGTCGGTGAGCAGGCTGACCGCGTGTCCGGTTTCGAAAACGTTGACCACGGTACCGGCTGCCGGTGCCCGCAGGATGCCCTGCTCGGGAATAATCGCGATGCCGTCGCCCATAATGCGGCGGGAGAAGACCTCGTCGTTGACGTCATCCAGGGGGATCACCTGACCGTCGACCGGACGAACGAGACTCAGAGGATTATCCGCCTGGGCCACGACTTTATCGCGCCACAGCAGCAGGGCGCTGGCAAAGGCGACCACAAAGGAGAGCCCCGCACCGGCGAAGGCCCAGACGATATTCATCGCGTTATCGGGGGAGACAAACATCGAAATACTGGCCAGACCCGGCCCAACCAGGGCGAAGGCTTCGATGGCCATCCAGCCGATAAAGGCCCCGCCGACCACGCTGCCGATAATCACGCTGTAGAGCGCCTTTTTGTTCAGCAGCGTCACGCCGTACAGCGCCGGTTCCGTAATGCCAAACAGCGCGGAGATCCCGGCCGAGAAGGCGGTGGACTTCAATACCTTATCTTTGGTTTTTAGCGCTATCGCCAGACAGGTTCCCGACTCCGCAATGTTGTGCGCCAGAGAGGCGGGCAGATAGAGCATCTCGCGGCCAAACTGGCTCATCGAGGCGACCGCATAGGGCAGCATCGGCTTGTGCATCCCGGCGGCGACCATAAAGGGCAGGGCGGCGGCCAACAGACCGGTCGCGACAAACCCCAGTTTGCCGTACAGCCAGAGGATCACCGTTGCCAGGCCTGCACCCAGCTCATAACCCAGCGGGCCGAGGATCAGCAGGGTAACCGGTACCGTGACCAGTAGTGACAGCATCGGCGACAGGAAAATACGCAGCGCGCCGGGGGAGTAACGGTTAAAGAGTTTCTCCGTCTGGGCGTAAAACAGCACGCAGAGAATGGCCGGGAAGACCTGCGAGGCGTAGGCCACGTTTTTCAGATCGAAAGAGAGGAAGACGGTGCCGTCCGCCAGCTGTTTGGTCATCGCCGGAAGCACCATTACCGAAACTGCAGAAACGGCAACCAGCACATTCACCTTCAGCTTCATGGCGGTCGTGATCGCCACCAGAATCGGCAGGAAGTAGAGCGGCGCGGTGCCGATATTATCCAGCACCTTGTAGGTGGAACTGTCGCGGGTCAGCCAGCCCATCACGTCCATCAGCAGCAGCAGGGATTTCAGTACCCCACCACCGGCAATCGCGGGTACCAGCGGCTGGAACACGCTAATCACGAAATCGACAATCTGCGCCCCGCGTCCTGCGCTTGCCGTTTTTTGACCGGCGGCGGGCGCATCTGACTGTGGGCCAACCAGCGATGTCGCCGCCTCGTAAACCTGAACCACTTCATGGCCGACGATCACCTGACACTGGACGTTAATCCGCACGCCGAGCACGCCGGGGATCTTTTCCAGCGCGCTCTGATCGACTTTAGCATTGTCATACAGACTCAGCCGCAGGCGGGTGGAGCAGTGTTCTAAGTGTTCAATATTTTCCGCACCGCCCACGTGGGTGATGATGTCCAGCGCGGTTTGTAGATGATTCATAATCACGCCCTTTCAGAACCGGAAGCAAAAAAAAAGACCTGAAGCACTGCGCTTCCGGTCGGGAGGAGCAGTGCTTCAGGTCTTGCCTACGTAACGTAGTGACACGCCTTGTGCCGATATATCGTCTGGATGGGGGTAAAAAGTCAATCAAGAGCGTGGAATGAGAGTGAAAAGTTGTGAGCGGTTTAACAGCTCACAGCTTTTTCGCACGATCCCGGCACAGCCACTGAGTCTGTCGTCGGGAGAGCATCGCCTGCTGACGATCGGTTGGGGCACGGTCGCTGACCACATAGTCAAAATCCCCGACGCAGCCGTTACGGCACAGGGCCGTGCGGCCAAATTTGGTACTGTCCACCACCAGTACCGTCAGGTCTGCGCTGGCGATCAGCGCCTGACGCGCCAGCACTTCGTCATCGTTAAAATCGTACAGCTCGCCTGATTCACCGATTCCGCCCACCGATACCACCCCGACATCGACCCGGTAGCGGCTAAAAAAAGTCAGGGCGTCGCTGCCAATAATATCCAGATCCCGCTTGCGAATACGTCCGCCCGCCACCGTTAGCTCGCAGCCGGTAAGATGGCTGAGCGGCAGCGCCGCATGCAGATTATTGGTAAACGCGGCCAGCGACGCGGTTTCCGGCAGCGCACGCGCCACCATCTCGACGGTGGTGCCGGTGCCGAGAAAGCAGCTCTGCGCCTCGCTCAGAAGCTGCGCGGTTCGCTCGCCAATCCAGCGTTTGCCGTTGATATTGACGATCTCCCGCTGCTGATAGCCAATATTTTCGCGGGCGAAAGTGGCGACCATCCCGTGGCGGCGCAGCAGCAATCCCTGCGTCGTTAAATCCCGCAGATCGCTGCGCACGGTTTGCAGCGAGACGCCAAAGTGGTGAGAGAGCGCTTCAATGCTGGTTTCTCCGCGTTCTGTTACCAGGGCGACGATAGCGCTGCGACGCGTTTCCGGTGTCATGTTCCCTTCCTGTCACTCATTTTTCGCTCATGCTAGCGCGGCAAGATGACGTTATTACTACGAAAGCCCGCAGTCATATTTTTGTCAGATTTCCTTGTTTTAATCGTCGCAACGAAAACAAAGGGGACTGAACCATGAGTAAGAAAACTGCGCTGGCTGCGGCACTGTTGGCCATCATGAGCACCTCGGCTTTTGCTAAATCCACGCTGACGCTCTACACCAGCCAGCCTAATGAAGATGCGCAGATGACCGTCAGCGCCTTTGAAAAAGCCCATCCGGATATTGAAGTGAAGTGGATCCGCGACGGAACCACTAAGCTCACTGCTCGCCTGCAGGCTGAACTCGCCGCCGGAGGTGCTGCACCCGATGTCCTGCTGATCGCCGACAGCGTGACGATGGAGTCCCTGAAACAGCAGAACTTACTGGCGGCGTATCAATCCCCGCAGGCCGCCCGCTTCGATGCTCAGCTGTACGATAAAGCGGGCTACTACTACGGCACCAAGCTGATCACCACCGGGATTGCGTATCACACCAAAGCCCCGGTCAAACCCTCTTCGTGGCAGGATCTGCTCAAGCCTGAACTGAAAAATATGACCACGCTGCCGAGCCCGCTGTACTCCGGCGCGGCGCAGATCCACCAGGCCACGTTAATGAACGATCCGACGCTGGGCTGGCAGTACTACGAGAAGCTGAAAGCCAACGGGGCGATGCCACAAACCGGTAACGGCGCGGTAATGAGCGCGATTGCATCCGGCAGCAAAGCTTACGGCGTGCTGGTGGACTACATGGCGATCCGCGAGAAAGCCAAAGGGGCACCGATTGATTTCGTCTTCCCGAAAGAGGGCGTCAGCATTGTGACCGAGCCGGTGGCGATGATGAAAGACGCCAAAAACCCGGAAGGGGCAAAGGCGTTTATCGACTTCGTTCTGTCTGACGAGGGGCAAAAGCTGGTCCTACAGCAGGGCTATCTGCCTGCCGATGCGAAGCTGCCGGTCCCGGCTGGCTTCCCGCCGCGCGACAGCATCAAGCTGATGCCGTTCGATGCCGCGAAGGCGCTGGCCGACACCGATGCCAATAAAAAGCGTTTTGCCGACCTGTTCGGAAATCGCTAATCGATGACCACCATGACATTACGTCACAACGCCAGCAGCAGCCCGACCAAGGGGCTGCTCTGGCTGCTGCTTATTCTTGTCGCGCTGTTAAGTCTGTTGCCGAGTCTGCGGCTGCTGCTCTCGGCGCTGATCGACTGGCGACAGGGCAGCGACAGCAGTCTGTGGCGCGTTCTCAGCAACCCTTCTACCTGGGTCGCGCTCTGGAACAGTATTTATACCAGCGGGTTGGGGACGCTACTCTCTCTGCTGCTGGGTAGCCTGTTTGCTTTCTGTCTGGCGCTGACCAATATCCGCATGAAACCGGTGTGGGTGTTCCTGTTTATGCTGCCGATGATGATCCCGCCGCAGGTGACTGCCCTGAGCTGGCTCCAGCTCTTTGGCCCGAGCAGCATCCTGCTGAACAGTATCGGCCTGGCGCCGGGGTTTGGCAGCAGCAATCCGCTCTACTCGGCGGAAGGGATCGCGCTGCTGTTGGGGATCCAGCACGCGCCGCTGGTCTTCCTGGCGCTGCGGACTCAGCTTCAGTGTTTGCCGAAAGAGCATATCGAGGCGGCGCGGCTCAACGGTGCTTCCCTGTGGCGGGTATTCTTCGATATCGTCCTGCCGCTGTGCCGGACCGCGCTGTGGGCCGGAGCCGCGATTGCCTTTGTCTCTGCACTTGGTAACTTCGGTATTCCGGCGATGCTCGGCATCCCCATTTCGTATTTCGTTCTGCCGGTCCATATCTACCAGACGCTTTCCAGCTTCGGTCCGTCGATGCTCAATGAAGTTGCGGCGCTGTCGGTTCTGATGGGCGTGCTGGCGATCGGGATCGTCACGCTACAGGGCGGATGCAGCGGCGCTACGCGCTGCCGCTGATCGGTATGGCCGGGCGGGCGCTCGGTTTTACGCTGGGCCGCTGGCGTCTGGCGACAGAATTGCTGCTGGGCGCGGTGTTGTTCGCCATTCTGGTCGCGCCGCTACTGGCGCTGATCGCGACCTCTTTAGTACCGACGCTTGGCGTGCCGCTGACCGGTGAGACGCTAACCTTTGCCGCATGGCGGGCGATCTTCGACGAACAAAGCGCCACCTGGCGGGCGCTGACCAACAGTATGCTGCTCTCCGTTTCCGCCGCCTCGGTGCTGATGCTGCTGAGTCTGCCGCTGGCGTGGCTGCTGGTGCGTTTCCCCAGTCGTCCTTTGCGCTGGCTACACAGTTTGATCGATATCCCCTATACGCTGCCCGGCGTGGTGCTGGCGATTGCCTGTATTCTGCTGTTCTCCCGTCCGCTGCCTTTACTGGATATCAGCCTGAGCGGGACGCTGGCGATTATCTTCTTTGCCTATCTGGCCCGTTTCCTGACCGTCTGCCTGAAGCCGGTGCACAGCAGCATGTTGCAGCTGGATCCGGCGATGGAAGAGGCGGCCAGCCTTGCCGGGGCGAATTTCTCCCAGCGGCTGCGCCATATCGTGCTGCCGCTGTTAGCGCCTGCGGCCTTTGCCGGGGCGCTGCTGGTCTTCCTTACCGCGGTGAATGAACTGACGGTCTCGGCGCTACTCTGGAGCGCCGGAAAAGAGACGCTGGGCGTGGTCATTTTTAACCTCGACGAAAGCGGCAATAAGGTGCTGGCGTCGGCAATTTCCGTCCTGGTTGTGGCGCTGGTGGCAATGGTAATGCTGTTGCTGAGCGCCCTTGGCCGTTATTTACCCAAAGGAGTGATCCCATGGCAGAACTGAGACTGGAACGGCTAAGCAAAGTCTTCGGCGATCAGACCGTGGTGCGGGATTTAAGTCTGACGATTCCTCAGGGCGCATTTACCGCGCTGCTGGGGCCGAGCGGCTGCGGTAAAACCACTACGCTGCGTATTCTGGCCGGGCTGGAACATTTGAGCGAGGGACGCCTGCTATTGGGCGATCGCCTGCTGGCGGATGCCGCGACCCATACGCCGCCGGAGCTGCGGGATATGGGGATGGTTTTTCAGTCCTACGCCCTTTGGCCGCATATGACGGTGGCGGAAAACGTGGGCTATCCGCTTAAGTTGCGCAAGGTGAACGGCGCGGCCCGTCAGAAACAGGTTATGGCGGCGCTGGAGGTGGTTGAACTGGGCGCCTACGCCGGGCGTTCACCTCAGGAACTGAGCGGCGGACAGCGTCAGCGCGTGGCCCTGGCGCGCTGTCTGGTTTCCGAGCCGCAGGTGGTCCTGCTGGATGAACCCCTGGCGAACCTGGACCGGCATCTGCGTGCCACGATGGAGCAGACCTTCCGCGAATTTCATCGCCGTACCGGGGCGACCTTTGTTTACGTGACCCACGATCAGGCGGAGGCGATGGCGCTGGCCAGCCACATCGCCGTGATGCATCAGGGGGAATTAAAACAGTGGGGCGCGCCGCAGGATCTCTATCAGCAGCCGCAAAATGCCTGGGTTGCCGGATTTATCGGCAAGGGCAGCGTGCTGTCGCTGGCAACAAGGGGCGACACCCGGCATCTTGACTTCGCCTCTCTGCACGCGGGCTTCAGGTCCGGTGATAGTGGGACTCCGCAGCCGGTGCTGGTGCGCCCGGAGCATGTCCAGATTGCCGATGAGGGGCTAAGCGCGGAGGTCGAAAGCTGCATCTATCAGGGCGAACGCTATTTACTGGATCTGCGCCTTAGGGACGGACAGACGCTAAGCGCCTTCCACCACTCGCCCGTCGCGCCCCGAGAGAGCGTTCACCTGCGTTTGACCCAGGGCTGGCGTCTGGAGGCCGCGTGAAGATAGAGATTATCAGCGGTCTGCACCGCAAGGCCCCGGCGGCAATTCTCGTCAGTACGCCCGGGCAACGCATCCTGCTGGACGCGGGCGGAGCGCTGGAGCCGGATGAAGCCCCGTGGCCCGTCCCGAACGATCTTGATGCAGTCCTGCTGAGCCACGATCACGGGGATCATATCGCCGGTCTGAGCCGCCTGCCGATGGACATTCCGATCTACTGCAGCGAGGTCACCGCTCAGGCCCTGCCGCCGGGACGCAACGTGCAGCCCATCCCGGTACGCGGCCAGTTTCGCCTCGGCGATATTCTGGTCACGACCGGCAGCTGCGGTCACGCCTGGGGCGGGGTCTGGTTTCACCTCGACGTGGCGGGCGGGCTGTTTTATAGCGGCGATATCAGTATGGAATCGGCGCTGTTCCGCTTCGATCCTCCTCCACCTGCCGATATCGCGCTGGTGGATGCCTCCTATGGTCTGTACGACACCCCCCAGCGCCAGCAGATGGATAAGCTGCGAGTCCATCTGCAGCAGCCAACTCTTTGCCCGGTCCCGCCTTCCGGACGGGCCGTGGAGCTGGCGCTGCTCAGCGCACGTGAAGGCAAAACGGATATCGCGCTGGATGCGGCCTGTCGTGCGATGTTGATTCAGATGGCGGAGCAAAACGATGGCAGCCTGCAGTCTGAGGTTGCCGCCGAGTTACAGATGCTGGCGCAGACTTTGCCGCTGTTCAGCGCCGATGCGCAGCTGGTGCTGGCCGCCGATCCGGACGGGATAAACGGTATGGCGGGAACGCTGCGCGGTCGGGAGGACTTCCATCACCGAACCCTGTTTACCGGGCATATGAATCAGCTTGCCCGCCAGCAGTGGCTGGCAGGTGAGGTGGAGTTCTGCCGCTGGAATGTCCATCCCACGCTCTCCTGCCTGCAGGCCCTGGTTTCGCAGCTGTCGTGTCGCTGGTTCGCCCCTCTATTTACCGTTATTGATAGCCCGACGCAGTGGCAGCAGGCATTGAACTGCCACATCATTACCGACCCCATGATAGAGACGGAACGATGCCAATAATCTGTAAGCCTTTTGTTTTTGTTCGCCACGGCGAAACGCCGCTGAACCGCGATAAATTAATCGGAGGGCGGAGCGATGTGCCGCTCACGGAAGAGGGAGAATGGCAGGCCCAGGAGGCCGGAGCGCTGTTAAGCCGCTACCGCTGGAGTGGGATTGCCGTGAGTCCGCTCTTGCGCGCCCGGCAAACCGCCGAACTGGCACTGCCCGATGCGCCCTACGCGGTATTTGACGGTCTGCGCGAACGGGACTGGGGCGATCTGGAGCTGCGCCCGTGGTCTGAACTGACGCCTTATGAAGAGACGCCGCCCGGCGGGGAAAGCTGGGAGGCGTTTTGTACCCGCGTGGTCGACGCGCTGAATGCCATTCTGACACAGTATGAGCGTCCGCTTGTCGTGGCCCACTCCGGGGTCTTCCGGGTGCTGCGCCGCTATGCGCTGGGTACGCCCTACGGCGCGAGGATTGGCAACGTCGAACCGATGTGGGTTTCGCCGGGCCAGAGTGCAAACGAGTGGCGGATCCTGCCGCTGGAAGAAGCCGACGAGTGCTAACTCATCGGCCCTGATAAGGTTACTTTTTACCGTACTGAGCGAACCACGCCAGCATTCGCTGCCAGCCGTCGCGGGCGGATTCAGGATGGTAGCTCGGGCGGTAATCGGCATTAAACGCGTGCCCGGCCTCCGGGTAGACGACGATCTCCGCGCTGGCGTTTGCCGCCCGCAGCGCCTGGCGCATAGTTTCCACGCTCTCCAGCGGGATCCCCGTATCCTCCCCGCCGTAGAGTCCCAGCACCGGTGCATTAAGGTCGGTGGCGATATCCACAGGATGCTTCGGTGAGTTGATGCTCTTCTCGCCGGTCAGCTTACCGTACCAGGCCACGGCGGCTTTGAGCTGCGGGTTATGGGCCGCGTAGAGCCAGGTGATTCGCCCGCCCCAGCAGAAACCGGTGACCATTAACCGATGCGGATCGCCGCCGTTGCGTGCCGCCCAGCTGGCAACGTGGTCCAGATCGGCCAGGACCTGCGCATCCGGCACGTTATTGACCAGGCCGGTGAGCAGCGTGGGAATGTCGGCGAAGTCGTTGGGATCGCCCTGGCGGAAGTACAGCTCCGGGGCGATAGCGAGATAGCCCTCCTGCGCCAGTCTGCGACACAGATCGCGGATATGTTCATGGACGCCAAAGATTTCCTGGACAACGATAACCACGGGCAGATCGCCCCCGACCACTTTGGGTCTTGCGTGCCAGGCCGGCATGGTATCGCCCTGGGAGGGGATTGAGGTTTCTCCCGTGATAATCGTCTCTTCTGGGGTCTGAATCAGGGTTGCCGCATGAGGTGTAGCAGCAGGTGCAAATCCCGGTTGTTTGGTGGTTGTCATGGCAGTCTCCGTACCCTTTTTAGCGCGTCAGGTAACTATAGCGTCACGTCAGCAAACCACATTGCCCGAAAGCGGCTATCTTTTGTGCATAGCGCAGCGCACCAGACTTATAAATGTGATCTACATCTAATTTTATAAGTAAGATGATGCAATGCAATTTGCCTTGAGTGATTGCTATCACGAAAAGAAGCGCATGACTTCTGTAAAGTACCCTTTTGCTGCTTCTGACAAACATATTCACAGAGGAGTCACCTATGTCCGGGTCTGATGTTTTTCACCTTGGCCTCACCAAAAAAGATTTAAATGGGGCAACACTGGCGATTGTTCCGGGCGATCCGGAGCGTGTGGAGAAGATTGCCGCGTTGATGGATAAGCCGGTCAAGCTGGCAGCACATCGTGAATTTACCACCTGGCGTGCGGAGCTGGACGGCAAAGCGGTGATCGTTTGCTCTACCGGCATCGGCGGCCCGTCTACCTCTATTGCCGTGGAAGAGCTGGCGCAGCTGGGGATCCGTACCTTCCTGCGTATCGGCACCACCGGCGCCATTCAGCCGCATATCAATGTGGGTGACGTGCTGGTGACCACCGCGTCCGTGCGTCTGGACGGTGCCAGCCTGCACTTTGCGCCGATGGAATACCCGGCGGTGGCAGACTTTGAGTGCACCACCGCCCTGGTCGCTGCGGCGAAATCCATCGGGGCTACCACCCACGTTGGCGTGACTGCGTCTTCCGACACGTTCTACCCGGGCCAGGAGCGTTATGACACCTTCTCAGGCCGCGTAGTGAACCGCTTTAAAGGGTCGATGGAAGAGTGGCAGTCCATGGGCGTCATGAACTACGAAATGGAATCTGCAACCCTGCTTACCATGTGCGCAAGCCAGGGGCTGCGCGCGGGGATGGTGGCGGGTGTGATCGTTAACCGCACCCAGCAGGAGATCCCGAACGCCGAAACCATGAAGCAGACCGAAAGCCACGCGGTGAAAATCGTTGTGGAAGCGGCTCGCCGCCTGCTGTAGTTTTCCCTCCTTATCCGGGGCCGGCCTGTCCGGCCCCTGTTTTTTGCGTCACGCCTCGCAGGAAAACCCTTTCAAACTGGACATTTATACAGCACAATCTTTATTTTGCTGTGTAAGTCGTTCATGCAGGGGGCATTGTGGATATCTCAACCATCGTTAGCGCGGGTATTGCGCTGGTCTGTTTGCTGGTGGGCTGGCTGGTGGCGAGCTACCGCGCGGCACAGCAGCAGGCGGAATTGCTGGCTGAGCAGCGCGATCTCTACGGCGAACTGAGCGCGGCGCGGCAGCGGTTGACGCAGGGCGACCACTGGCGCGACGAATGCGAACTGCTGAATAACGAGCTGCGTAGTCTGCGTGAAATCAACGCCTCCCTTGAGGCCGATCTGCGCGAGGTCACGACCCGGCTGGAGTCCACCCAGCTCCATGCGGAAGACAAAGTCCGCCAGATGATCAACAGCGAACAGCGCCTGAGCGAACAGTTTGAAAACCTCGCCAACCGTATTTTTGAGCACAGCAATCGCCGGGTGGATGAACAAAACCGTCAGAGCCTGCACGGCCTGCTGACGCCGCTGCGCGAGCAGCTGGACGGTTTCCGGCGTCAGGTGCAGGACAGCTTTGGTCAGGAAGCGCGGGAACGCCACACCCTGGCCCATGAGATCCGCAATCTGCAGCAGCTAAATGCGCAGATGGCCCAGGAGGCGGTTAATCTGACCCGCGCCCTGAAAGGGGATAACAAAACCCAGGGCAACTGGGGCGAGGTGGTGCTCACCCGCGTGCTGGAGGCCTCCGGCCTGCGTGAAGGCTATGAGTATCAAACCCAGGTCAGTATTGAAACTGATACCCGCGGGCGGATGCAGCCGGACGTGATCGTGCGTCTGCCGCAGGATAAAGACGTGGTGATCGATGCCAAAATGACGCTGGTGGCCTACGAGCGCTATTTTAATGCCGAAGACGACTACACCCGGGAAACCGCGCTGCAGGAACATATCGCGGCGGTACGTAACCATATTCGCCTGCTGGGGCGTAAAGACTACCAGCAGCTTCCCGGCCTGCGCTCACTCGACTACGTACTGATGTTTATTCCGGTTGAGCCCGCGTTTCTGCTGGCGCTGGACAGGCAGCCTGAGCTGATCTCTGAGGCGCTCAGAAACAACATTATGCTGGTCAGTCCGACCACTCTGCTGGTGGCGCTGCGCACCATCGCCAATATCTGGCGCTATGAACACCAGAGCCGCAATGCCCAGCAAATCGCCGACAGGGCCAGCCGCCTGTATGACAAAATGCGCCTGTTTATCGACGATATGAGCGCCGTCGGGCAGGGGCTGGACAAGGCGCAGGATAACTACCGCCAGGCGATGAAAAAACTGACGACCGGGCGCGGGAACTTGCTGGCGCAGGCGGAGGCTTTCCGCGAGCTTGGCGTTGAGGTAAAGCGCGAGATTAATCCGGATCTAGCCGAACAGGCCACCGCGCAGGACGCAGCGTTTCGTCTTGAGGACGATAATGAAGCGGAAGAACATCATCAGGACAGTGACTTAGCGCAAGAGACGCCACAGACGCCGCCGGTTCGGCGATTTTCACAAGAGAGTTGATTCATAGGGCAATTGCGCCCAATCTGTTACACTTCAACCTAACACTTTCTTGATTAAGCAGGCACACACAGATGGCTGAGGATTCACAGGAAACAACGCACTTTGGCTTTCAGACCGTCGCAAAAACGCAGAAAGCCGATAGAGTAGCGGAGGTTTTCCACTCCGTCGCGTCTAAATACGATGTGATGAACGACCTGATGTCGTTCGGTATCCACCGCGTATGGAAGCGCTTTACTATCGATTGTAGTGGCGTTCGTCGCGGGCAACACGTGCTGGATCTGGCCGGTGGTACCGGGGATCTGACGGCAAAATTCTCCCGTCTGGTGGGCGACGCCGGTCACGTTGTGCTTGCGGATATCAACGATTCTATGCTGAAAATGGGCCGCGAAAAGCTGCGCAATCTCGGCGTTGTCGGCAATGTGGAGTATGTCCAGGCCAACGCGGAAGCGCTGCCGTTTCCGGACAACTCTTTCGACTGCATAACCATCGCCTTCGGTCTGCGTAACGTGACCGATAAAGAAAAGGCGCTGCGTTCCATGTATCGCGTGCTCAAACCGGGCGGTCGTTTACTGGTGCTGGAGTTCTCCAAACCGATTATTGAACCGCTGAGCAAAGCCTACGACCTCTACTCTTTCCATGTTCTGCCGCGTATTGGTGAAGCGGTGGCTAACGATGCAGAGAGCTATCGCTACCTGGCCGAGTCCATTCGTATGCACCCGGATCAGGACACCTTAAAAGCCATGATGCAGGACGCCGGTTTTGACAGCGTCGAATACTTCAATCTTACGGCGGGTATTGTTGCACTGCACCGTGGGTACAAGTTCTGACAGGAGATGAGGGGATGCCGTTTAAACCCTTAGTGACCGCCGCCATTGAAGGCGCACTGAACCGGTTTTTGTGGCGTGAAAATGCCCTGAAACCCGCGCGTCAGCGCCTGTATGGCAAGGTACTGCGCGTTGCGCTAAACGAATTTTCATCGCCGCTGGTGCTGGTCTTTGGCGACCGCCAGATCGACGTGCTGGGCGCGTGGGAAGGCGAAGCCGACTGCACCGTGAGCACTCGCGTCAGCGTGCTGCCTCGCCTGCGCGATCGCCAGCAGCTGACGTCGCTGATCCGCAGCGGCGATCTGGAAGTGCAGGGCGATATCCAGGTAGTGCAAAATTTTGTCGCCCTGGCGGACCTGGCCGAGTTTGATCTCGCGGAACTGCTGGCTCCCTATACGGGTGATATTGCAGCCGAAAGCGTCAGCAAACTGCTGCGCGGTGGCGCCTCCTTCCTGCGTCGCAGCGCTCAGCGCCAGCAGCGCTATGTTGCTGAAGCCCTGATCGAAGAGTGGCGAATGGCTCCGGGTTCACTTGAGGTGGCCTGGTTTGCTGAAGAGAGCGCTGCCGTAGCGCGTGACGTTGATGCGCTGGCGAAACGGCTGGAAAAACTGGAGGCAAAATGACGCCAGGCGAAATTCGACGCCTCTATTTTATCGTCCGTACCTTTCTGAGTTATGGCCTCGACGAACTGATCCCCAAAATGCGCATCACCCTGCCGTTGCGGATCTGGCGGCGAATGCTGTTCTGGATGCCAAACCGCCACAAAACGCTGCCGCTGGGCCAGCGTCTGCGTCTGGCGTTGCAGGAGCTGGGGCCGGTATGGATTAAGTTCGGCCAGATGCTCTCCACCCGCCGGGATCTCTTCCCGCCGCAGATTGCCGATCAGCTGGCGATGCTGCAGGACCGGGTTCCTCCCTTTGACGGCGCGCTGGCAAAGCAGAAAATCGAGCAGGCGATGGGCAACCAGCCGGTCGAAGCCTGGTTTGATGATTTCGATATTCAGCCGCTAGCCTCCGCGTCCATTGCGCAGGTGCATACAGCCCGTCTGAAAGAGAATGGCAAAGAGGTGGTGATCAAAATCATCCGCCCGGATATTTTGCCGATCATTAAAGCCGACATGCGCCTGATCTATCGCCTGGCGCGCTGGGTGCCGCGACTGCTACCGGACGGTCGCCGTCTGCGCCCGCTTGAGGTGGTGCGCGAGTACGAAAAAACGCTGATCGATGAACTGGATATGCTGCGAGAAGCGGCCAATGCCATTCAGCTGCGCCGCAATTTTGACGGCAGCCCGATGCTCTACATTCCGGAGATTTATTCCGACTACTGTAGCCAGGATATGCTGGTGATGGAGCGAATTTACGGTATTCCGGTTTCGGATGTGGCGGCGCTGGAAGCCAACGGCACTGATATGAAGCTGCTGGCCGAGCGCGGCGTGCAGGTCTTCTTTACTCAGGTCTTCCGCGACAGCTTCTTCCATGCGGATATGCATCCGGGCAATATTTTTATCAATCATGAACACCCCGAAAACCCTCAGTATATCGGTATCGACTGCGGTATCGTCGGCTCGTTGAACAAGGAAGATAAGCGCTATCTGGCAGAAAACTTTATCGCCTTTTTCAACCGCGACTACCGTAAGGTGGCGGAGCTGCACGTTGATTCTGGCTGGGTGCCGCCGGATACCAACGTCGAAGAGTTTGAATTTGCCATTCGTACCGTTTGCGAACCCATTTTTGAAAAGCCGCTGGCCGAAATCTCCTTTGGACACGTGCTGTTAAACCTGTTTAACACCGCCAGACGCTTTAATATGGAAGTGCAGCCTCAGCTTGTTTTACTTCAAAAAACATTACTTTACATCGAGGGTGTAGGCCGCCAGCTCTATCCGCAGTTAGACTTGTGGAAGACCGCGAAGCCGTTCCTTGAGTCCTGGATCAAAGATCAGGTCGGCATTCCGGCCCTGGTGCGGGCGTTTAAAGAGAAAGGACCGTTCTGGATCGAAAAAATGCCCGAACTCCCTGAACTGGTTTACGACAGTTTGCGCCAGGGCAAACAACTGCAACACAGTCTTGATAAGATTGCCCGCGAACTGCAGAACCACCATGTTCGTCAGGGACAGTCGCGCTACCTCTTAGGAATCGGTGCGACCTTGCTGATTAGCGGTACACTGTTGCTGGTGAGTCGCCCCGAATGGGAGCATCTGCCCGCTTCGCTGATTGCGGCCGGGGTGGTTGCGTGGCTGATTGGCTGGCGCAAAATGCGCTGAATTTATCGTGGCTCAGGGGCCGTCGCGTACTTATAATGCGGCCTTAGAGTTAACCATCGTCTGAACATTGAGGAATAGGTATGGGTGGTATCAGTATTTGGCAGTTATTGATTATTGCTGTGATCGTTGTGCTGCTGTTCGGAACGAAAAAGCTGAGCTCTCTGGGCTCCGATCTGGGCGCCTCCATCAAAGGCTTTAAAAAAGCGATGGGCGATGACGATAAGCAGAAGAAAGATGACGCGCCTCAGGATGCAGACTTCACGGCTAAGACGCTTGCCGACAAGCCGGATGACGTTAAAAAAGACGCCGCCAAAAGTAACGATAAAGAGCAGGTGTAATCCGTGTTCGATATAGGTTTTGGCGAGCTGCTGCTGGTTTTCGTTATCGGCCTCATCGTACTGGGGCCACAGCGACTGCCGGTTGCCGTAAAAACGGTCGCGGGCTGGGTTCGCGCCCTGCGCGCTCTTGCCACCACCGTACAGAATGAACTGACTCAGGAGCTGAAGCTCCAGGAGTTTCAGGACAGCCTGAAAAAGGTGGAAAAGGCGAGTATGGAGAACCTGACGCCGGAGCTGAAAGCCTCGATGGATGAGCTGCGCGAGGCGGCGGAATCCATGAAGCGTACCTACAGCGTCAACGATCCTGAAAAGCAGAGCGATGAAGCGCATACCATCCATAATCCGGTGGTGAAAGATTATGAAGCGCAGCACCAGGGCGTAACGCCTGCCGCTGCTGACGCTGAAGGCCAGGCCAGTGCGCCAGCTCAGGCGCCTGAGACGCCACCACCCGCACCCAAGCCTGCAGCGACCGCTGCTTCCGTGACACCTTCCTCGTCGAGTGATAAAGCGTAAACATGGCCGTAGAAGATACTCAACCGCTGATTTCGCATCTGATCGAGCTACGCAAGCGCCTGCTGAACTGCATTATCGCAGTGATTGTGATTTTCCTGGCGCTGGCGTATTTCGCCAACGATATCTACCATCTGGTTTCTGCCCCGCTGATTAAACAGCTGCCGGCGGGTGCGACCATGATCGCGACCGATGTGGCGTCGCCGTTCTTTGCGCCGATCAAGCTGACCTTTATGGTGTCGATTATTCTGTCTGCACCGGTGATCCTCTATCAGGTCTGGGCGTTTGTTGCCCCGGCGCTGTACCGACATGAGCGCCGTCTGGTGGTGCCGCTGCTGGTTTCCAGTTCGCTGCTGTTTTATATCGGCATGGCCTTCGCCTACTTTGTGGTCTTTCCGCTGGCCTTTGGCTTCCTGGCCAACACCGCGCCGGAAGGCGTCGTGGTCTCAACGGATATCAGCAGCTACCTGAGCTTTGTGATGGCGCTGTTCCTCGCTTTCGGGGTCTCCTTTGAAGTACCGGTGGCGATTGTGCTGCTGTGCTGGATGGGCGTGACCACGCCACAATCTCTGCGAGACAAACGCCCTTATGTGCTGGTCGGGGCTTTTGTGGTCGGCATGCTGCTGACGCCACCGGATGTCTTTTCGCAGACGCTGCTGGCGATCCCCATGTACTGCCTGTTTGAAATCGGGGTCTTCTTCTCCCGCTTCTATACCGGCAAGCGCCAGACCCGCGATGAAGACGCCGCCACCGAGGCGGAAAGCGAAAAAGAGTAACCAGCCGCCCGAAAGGGCGGTTGTCATATGGGAGTTCCGATGTTTGATATTGGCGTTAATTTAACCAGCTCGCAGTTTGCAAAAGACAGCGATGAGGTCGTGGTAAGGGCGCGGGCTGCCGGCGTCAAAGGAATGCTGTTAACCGGCACCAGCGCCCAGGAAAGTCTGCAGGCTCAGCGGCTGGCGCAGCGTTTTCAGTGCTGGTCAACGGCGGGTGTGCATCCTCATGACAGCAGCAGCTGGACACCCGAGGTCGCCGGAGCCATTCGCGACCTGGCGCTGATGCCGGAAGTGGTGGCTATCGGCGAATGCGGCCTCGATTTTAACCGCAACTTTTCCACGCCGGAGGAGCAGGAGCGGGCGTTTACGGCCCAGCTGGCGCTGGCGGCAGAACTGTCTCTGCCGGTCTTTTTACACTGCCGCGATGCCCACTCACGCTTTTTGACGCTGCTCGATCCCTGGCTGGAAAAACTGCCCGGCGCGGTGCTGCACTGCTTTACCGGCACGCGTGAGGAGATGCAGGACTGTCTGGATCGCGGACTTTATCTGGGGATCACCGGCTGGGTCTGTGATGAGCGTCGCGGGCTGGAATTGCGTGAACTGCTGCCGCTGATCCCGGCGCAGCGGCTGCTGATTGAGACGGATGCGCCTTATCTGCTGCCTCGCGATCTGTCGCCGAAACCCGCCTCACGGCGCAACGAACCTGCGCTGCTGAAACACATTCTTGAGCGTATCGCTGGCTGGCGCGGGGAAGAGGTTCAGTGGCTGGAAGAGGTGACGGATAACAATGTTCGTTCGCTGTTTGGCGTGCAGTTTTAGGCGACCTACCGGCCTTCCACTTTGCGGAAAGCCGTGTTTTTCACGCTCTGGGAAATTTGCTGGTTCATCATATTGAGCAGCAGCATCGAGCGCATTTCACCGTCAGGTTCGGTAAAAATGGCCTGCAGGCCTTCAAAAGCCCCTTCGGTGATCAGGACCTTGTCACCGGGATAAGGCGTCTCGGGATCGACAACCCCGTCGGGATGCTGGAGATTCAGCTGCTGGATGACCACTGAAGGTACCATCGCGGGCTGTGTCCCGAAGCGTACGAAGTGGCTGACGCCGCGGGTGGCGTTGATGGTGGTGGTGTGGATGACCTCAGGGTCAAATTCGATAAACAGATAGTTGGGAAAGAGCGGTTCGCTGACCTGGGTTCGTTTTCCGCGCACCATTTTTTCCAGGCTTATCATTGGCGTCAGGCAATTTACCGCCTGGCGCTCAAGATGGACCTGGGCACGTTCAAGCTGGCCACGTTTGCAATACAGTAAATACCAGGCTTGCATAATCTCTCTTTTCCCTTATATCCGGTGCGAAGCATAACAAAAGCCTGGCGCGGGGGTGAAGTAGATTATAATCGTGCGCGCGCCACGCGGGCAGCGGAGTTCACGCTAATTTAACAAAAAGACAGCATCCCGCTGATGAACGCCGTATAATGAAGGGCTTACGAAGAGGCCATGACTAACGCCATGAAATACCACGACTTACGCGACTTTCTGACGCAGCTCGAACAGCAGGGTGAACTCAAACGCATCACGCTTGAGGTTGATCCGATCCTGGAAATCACTGAAATAGCCGACCGAACCCTGCGTGCAGGCGGCCCGGCGCTGCTGTTTGAAAACCCAAAAGGCTATTCAATGCCGGTGCTGTGCAACCTGTTTGGCACGCCGAAGCGCGTGGCAATGGGGATGGGGCAGGAAGACGTTAGCGCATTGCGCGACGTGGGTAAGCTGCTGGCGTTTCTGAAAGAGCCGGAGCCGCCGAAAGGTTTTCGCGATCTCTTCGATAAGCTGCCGCAGTTTAAACAGGTGCTCAATATGCCGACCAAACGGCTGCGCGGTGCGCCCTGTCAGCAGAAGGTTCAGCAGGGTGATGAGGTCGATCTGACCCGCATTCCGATCATGCAGTGCTGGCCGGAAGATGCCGCACCGTTGATCACCTGGGGACTGACCGTGACCCGTGGCCCGCATAAAGAGCGGCAGAACCTGGGTATTTATCGTCAGCAACTGATCGGCAAAAACAAATTAATTATGCGCTGGCTGTCGCATCGCGGCGGCGCGCTCGATTTTCAGGAGTGGTGTGCGGCGCATCCCGGTGAACGTTTCCCGGTATCGGTCGCGCTAGGGGCCGACCCTGCCACTATCCTCGGAGCGGTAACGCCGGTTCCGGATACGCTTTCGGAGTACGCGTTTGCCGGTTTGCTGCGCGGGACGAAAACCGAGGTCGTGAAATGTCTCTCCAACGATCTTGAAGTTCCTGCAAGTGCGGAAATCGTGCTGGAAGGGTATATTGAACCGGGCGAGATGGCACCGGAAGGGCCATACGGCGACCATACCGGCTACTATAACGAAGTTGATAGCTTCCCGGTGTTTACCGTCACGCACATTACGCAGCGGGAAGATGCGATCTATCACTCGACCTATACCGGGCGTCCGCCGGATGAACCGGCGGTGCTGGGCGTGGCGCTGAATGAAGTCTTTGTGCCGATCCTGCAAAAGCAGTTCCCGGAAATCGTTGATTTCTACCTGCCGCCGGAAGGGTGTTCGTACCGCCTTGCCGTGGTGACCATGAAAAAACAGTACGCCGGGCATGCCAAGCGCGTCATGATGGGCGTCTGGTCTTTCCTGCGGCAGTTTATGTACACCAAGTTCGTTATCGTCTGTGATGATGACGTTAATGCGCGTGACTGGAACGATGTGATCTGGGCCATTACTACCCGTATGGACCCGGCGCGTGATACGGTTCTGGTGGAAAACACGCCGATAGATTATCTGGATTTTGCCTCACCGGTTTCCGGTCTGGGGTCGAAAATGGGCCTGGATGCGACCAACAAGTGGCCCGGTGAAACCCAACGTGAATGGGGACGCCCGATCAAAAAGGATCCTGACGTCGTGGCGCGTATCGACGCAATCTGGGATGAGCTGGCTATTATCACTGAGCCTAAGTAACGCAGCCAACGCGCCTGCAATCGATGTATGACGAGACAGACCCGACAGAGGGAGCGCATGACAACCTTAAGCTGTAAAGTGACCTCGGTAGAAGCCATCACCGATACCGTGTACCGCGTCCGTTTAGTACCGGAAGCGACGTTTTCTTTCCGTGCCGGCCAGTACCTGATGGTGGTAATGGATGAGCGCGACAAACGTCCTTTTTCCCTGGCCTCTACGCCGGACGAAAAAGCGTTTATTGAATTACATATTGGTGCGTCTGAGCTCAATCTGTATGCCATGGCGGTCATGGACCGTATTCTGAAAGAGCGTGAAATCGTCGTGGATATTCCACACGGTGATGCCTGGCTGCGAGAAGACGACTCTCGCCCTCTGGTGCTGATTGCCGGTGGGACAGGTTTCTCCTACGTGCGTTCTATTCTGCTGACCGCTCTGGCACAGAACCCGAATCGTGAGATCGCCATTTACTGGGGTGGCCGCGAAGAGAAACATCTGTACGATTTGTCGGAGCTGGAAGCGCTGAGCGTGGATCACCCGAATCTGCGGGTGGAGCCGGTTGTCGAGCAGCCGGAAGAGGGCTGGCGTGGTCGTTCGGGGACGGTGTTAACCGCCGTGCTGCAGGATTACGGCACCCTGGCGGAGCACGATATCTACATCGCTGGCCGTTTTGAAATGGCGAAAATTGCCCGCGATCTGTTCTGCAATGAGCGTCAGGCTCGTGAAGACCGCCTGTTCGGGGATGCGTTTGCCTTTATCTAAACAAAAAACCCGCCCCTGACAGGCGGGAAAAACGGCAACTAAATTCTCTCTTCGCCATTGTCGCCATAACTGCGTTGGCTGCGCTCGCTATGGCAGCAATGGCTTTGAGGAATACTCCTCTTATATTCGTTCGAATACCGTCGCGATCCCCTGACCCAGCCCGATGCACATGGTTGCCAGACCAAACTGGGCATCTTTGCGCTCCATCAGGTTAATCAGAGTGGTGCTGATACGTGCTCCGGAGCAGCCCAGTGGGTGCCCGAGGGCAATCGCGCCGCCGTTCAGGTTGATCTTGTCGTCGATCTGCTCCATCAGTCCCAGATCCTTAATGCACGGCAGGATCTGCGCGGCAAAGGCCTCGTTCATCTCAAACAGATCGATATCGCTCGCCGACAGTCCGGCTTTTTTCAGCGCCAGCTTTGACGCCGGAACCGGTCCGTAGCCCATAATCGACGGATCGCAGCCGACCACCGCCATAGAGCGCACGCGGGCACGCGGCTTCAGACCCAGGGCTCGGGCCTGACTTTCGGCCATCACCAGCAGCGCGGCTGCGCCGTCTGACAGGGCGGAAGAGGTTCCGGCCGTCACCGTACCGCTCACCGGATCAAAAGCCGGTCTCAGCGTGGAAAGAGCTTCCACGGTGGTTTCCGGGCGGATCACCTCGTCATAGCTAAACTGCTTCAGAACGCCGTCGGCGTCATGGCCACCGGTCGGGATGATTTCACCCTTAAACGCCCCGGACTGTGTTGCGGCCCAGGCGCGGGCATGGGAGCGGGCGGCAAAGGCATCCTGCATTTCCCGGCTGATACCGTGCATGCGCGACAGCATTTCCGCAGTCAGGCCCATCATGCCTGCCGCTTTGGCGACGTTGCGGCTCATTCCCGGATGAAAATCGACGCCGTGGCTCATCGGGACATGGCCCATATGCTCCACGCCGCCGACCAGGCAGGCCTGCGCGTCACCGGTCATGATCATCCGTGCTGCATCATGCAGCGCCTGCATCGACGAACCGCATAGCCGATTAACGGTCACCGCCGGGACAGAGTGGGGAATTTCCGCCAGCAGGGCAGCGTTGCGGGCAATGTTAAATCCCTGCTCCAGGGTTTGCTGCACGCAGCCCCAGTAAATGTCGTCGAGGGCGCTCGGATCCAGCTGCGGGTTGCGCGCCAGCAGGCTGCGCATCAGGTGGGCAGAAAGATCTTCTGCGCGTACATTCCTGAAGGCGCCGCCTTTTGAACGGCCCATCGGGGTGCGAATTGCATCAACAATGACAACCTGTTCCATTGTGACTCCTTAAGCCGTTTTCAGTCCGCCCACCGGGCGGGCAGGGGCAACCGGGGGATAGTAGGGTTCGTTGTGGCGCGCTTTCTCGCTCAGGCCGTTCGGGACCTCGTACAGCGGGCCCAGATGCTGGTACTGCTGCGCCATATCGAGATATCTGGCGCTGCCGAGCGTATCCAGCCAGCGGAAAGCCCCGCCGTGGAACGGTGGGAAACCGAGCCCGTAGACCAGCGCCATATCCGCTTCCGCCGGACTGGCGATAATGCCCTCTTCCAGACAGCGCACCACTTCGTTGACCATCGGGATCATCATGCGGGCGATAATCTCGTCGTCTGAGAAGTCGCGATGAGGCTGGCAGACGCTGCCCAGCAGACTCTCCACGGCATTATCTTCTTCTTTCTTCGGCTTGCCTTTACTGTCTTCTTTATAGCGCCAGAACCCGAGGCCGTTTTTCTGCCCAAAGCGCCCGGCTTCAAACAGGGCGTCGATGGCATCGCGGTAATCTTTCTGCATTCGCTGCGGGAAACCTGCTGCCATGACGGCCTGGGCATGGTGAGCGGTGTCGATACCGACCACGTCCAGCAGATAAGCCGGGCCCATCGGCCAGCCGAACTGTTTTTCCATCACTTTGTCGACCTTGCGGAAATCTGCACCGTCGCGCAGGAGTTGGCTAAATCCGGCAAAGTAAGGGAACAGCACGCGGTTAACGAAGAAGCCAGGACAGTCGTTGACCACAATAGGCGTTTTGCCCATCTTACTGGCCCAGGCCACCACTTTGGCGATGGTCTCATCCGAGGTTTTTTCACCACGGATCACTTCGACCAGCGGCATACGGTGGACTGGGTTAAAGAAGTGCATCCCGCAGAAGTTTTCCGGTCGCTTGAGGACGCTGGCCAGTTCGCTAATCGGGATCGTTGAGGTATTGGAGGCCAGCACGGTATCCGAACGGACCTTATCTTCCGTTTCCGCCAGCACCGCTTTCTTGACCTTTGGATTTTCGACGACGGCTTCGACCACCACATCGGCGCGATCGAATCCGCTGTATTCCAGCACGGGCTGGATTGTTGAAATCACACTCGCCAGCTTCAGCCCGTTGATTTTCCCGCGCTCCAGCTGCTTGTTCAGCAGCTTGCCGGCTTCGTTCATCCCCAGCGTCAGGGATTTCTCATTAATATCCTTCATGATCACCGGCACGCCTTTCCAGGCGGACTGGTACGCAATACCGCCGCCCATAATGCCTGCGCCAAGCACGGCAGCCTGTTCAGGCGTCTCGACGTTTTTGGTGAGCTGCTTCGCCTGGCCTTTGACGTATTGGTCGTTTAAGAAGATGCCGACCAGCGCCCTGGCTTCCTTACTGTGAGCCAGCGGGACGAAGCTTTGATTTTCAAGGGCAAGCGCTTCGTCGCGGCCAAGACGAGCGGCGGCTTCAATGGTTTTTACCGCCGTGAGCGGCGCCGGATAATGCTTACCGGCGGTCTGCATCACCATACCTTTGGCGATGGTGAAGCTCATGGTGGCTTCTATTTTGCTTAAGCGAAGCGGCTCCAGCTTCGGCTGCCGTTTGGCTTTCCAGTCCAGATCGCCGCTGATGGCCTGACGCAGAACCGCCACCGCGCCTTCGCGCAGTTTCTCGGGGCTGACAATGCCATCGACGAGGCCGATTTTGAGCGCCTGCTGTGCATCGACATCTTTACCGGCGGCAATGATCTCCAGCGCGCTGTCGGCACCCAGCAGACGCGGTAACCGCACCGAGCCGCCGAAGCCCGGCATAATGCCCAGTTTGGTTTCCGGCAGGCCGATGCGCAGGTCCGGCGTCGCCAGACGATAGTCGGTTGCCAGGACGCATTCGCAGCCGCCGCCCAGCGCGTAGCCGTTGACGGCAGAAATCGTCGGGACGGGCAGATCTTCCAGACGGTTAAAGACGCCGTTGGCAAAATGCAGCCACTGGCTCAGCTGTTCAGCCGGAACCTGAAAGAGTGAAAGGAATTCGGTGATATCGGCACCGACAATAAAGGCTGCTTTTTCTGAACGCAGCAGCAGCCCTTTTAAATCCGCCTGTTTTTCCAGAACCTCCAGCGCGTGGCCGAGGCTGTCCACCGTCGCGGTGTCGAGCTTATTGACCGAACCTGGGGCATCGAACACCAGTTCGGCGATGCCATCTTCCAGCCAGTCGAGGTACAGGGTGTCGCCTTTATAGAGCATGTCAGTCTCCTGAATCCAGCAAGGTGATCTGGTCGTACCAGATGAGCGGATTGTGGATTTTATGTTAATAAAATGCAAATTTCCGTTTAAGAAAATGCAAGGCCGATCACGCAAAGCGGAAATCACGCACCCACAGGCAGGTATGCTAAGATGCCCGATATTCGAGTGACGTAAACAGAAGGGTGAAACAATGGAATCACTGGCTGGACTCTATAAAAATCATATTGTTACATTGCAAGAGCGTGCGCGTGACGTACTGGCGCGTCATAAGCTGGATGCGCTACTTATTCACTCTGGTGAACTGTTTAACGTCTTCCTTGATGACCATGCCTATCCCTTTAAGGTCAACCCGCAGTTTAAAGCCTGGGTGCCGGTGACTCAGGTCCCGAACTGCTGGCTGCTGGTCGACGGCGTTAACAAGCCGAAGCTGTGGTTTTATCTGCCGGTCGATTACTGGCATAACGTGGAGCCGCTGCCGGAATCCTTCTGGACCGATGAGATAGAGGTTATCGCCCTGCCGAAAGCCGACGGCATTGGCAGCCTGCTTCCTGCCGCACGCGACAATATCGCCTATATCGGACCGGTGCCTGAACGTGCGCTGGGTCTGGGGATCGCCGCGAGTAACATCAACCCAAAAGGGCCAATTGATTATCTGCACTACTACCGCGCCTATAAAACGGATTACGAGCTGGCGTGTATGCGTGAAGCGCAGAAAACCGCGGTTATCGGCCACCGTGCCGCTCATGAAGCCTTCCTTTCAGGTATGAGCGAGTTCGATATCAACCTCGCTTACCTCACCGCCACCGGTCATCGCGACACGGATGTGCCTTACGGGAACATTGTGGCGCTGAACGAACATGCGTCCGTGCTGCACTACACGAAGCTGGATCAGCGTGCGCCTTCTGAAATCCGCAGTTTCCTGCTGGATGCCGGCGCGGAATACAACGGCTATGCCGCCGATCTCACCCGTACCTGGGCTGCCAGCGGCGACAGTGACTATGCTGCGCTGATCAAAGACGTAAATGAGGAGCAGCTGGCGCTGATCGCGACGATGAAAGCGGGCATCAACTACGTCGAGTACCATATCCAATTCCATCAGCGCATTGCCAAACTGCTGCGCCGCCATCAGATCGTCACCGATATGAGTGAAGAGGCGATGGTCGAGCAGGATCTTACCGGTCCCTTTATGCCGCACGGTATCGGCCACCCTCTGGGCCTGCAGGTTCACGATGTCGCTGGTTTCATGCAGGACGATACCGGCACTCACCTGGCGGCCCCGTCGAAGTATCCGTACCTGCGCTGCACCCGCGTGGTTCAGCCGCGGATGGTGCTGACGATTGAGCCGGGCATCTACTTTATTGAATCCCTGCTGGCGCCGTGGCGCGACGGGGCGTTCAGTAAGCACTTTAACTGGCAGAAAATTGAGGCGCTGAAGCCGTTTGGCGGCATCCGTATCGAAGATAACGTGGTGATCCACGAGAACAGCGTGGAAAATATGACGCGTGACCTGAAGCTGGCGTAATGGAGAGCTGGCTGGTCCCGGCTGAACCGGTAACCTTTGTTGAAGAGATAAAGAAGAGCCGGTTTATCACGCTGCTGGCGCATACGGACGGCGTGGAGGCGGCGAAAGCCTTTGTTGAGTCGGTCAGGGCGGCGCATCCCGATGCCCGTCACCATTGCGTGGCCTGGGTAGCCGGGCCGCCCAATGACTCTCAGCAGCTGGGCTTTTCAGACGACGGTGAACCGGCAGGGACCGCAGGCAAACCGATGCTGGCCCAGCTTATGGGCTGCGGCGTCGGTGAGATCACCGCCGTGGTGGTCCGCTACTATGGCGGTATTCTGCTGGGTACCGGCGGGCTGGTGAAGGCCTATGGCGGTGGCGTATCGCAGGCGCTGAATCTGCTGATAACGACCCGCAAAACGCCGTTAACCGAATATACTTTGCAGTGCGAGTATGGGCAGCTGGCCGGTATCGACACGCTGCTTGGGCAATTTGCCGGGCAGATTGTCTCCAGCGATTACCAGGCCTCTGTCCGTCTGCGCGTGGCGCTTCCTCAATCTGAACTGACGGCCTTTTCGAAAAAACTGGCCGATTTTAGCCGCGGCGCGTTGCAATTGCTGCCGATTGAAGAATAATCCCCGGTTTACTTTTTTGGCTATTTAAGGAAGCGGCAGAAATGCATTTTCGCGCCATAACCCGAATCGTTGGACTGCTGGTCATTCTGTTCTCCGGGACCATGATTCTTCCCGGGCTGGTAGCCCTGATTTACCGTGATGGTGCCGGACGGGCATTTACCCAGACCTTTTTTGCTGCGCTGGTGATTGGCTCTCTTTTGTGGTGGCCGAATCGCCGTGAAAAAGGCGAGCTGAAATCCCGCGAAGGCTTCCTGATCGTCGTTCTGTTCTGGACCGTACTGGGCAGCGTCGGTGCGCTGCCCTTTATCTTCGCTGAAAGTCCTAACCTGACGGTAACCGATGCGTTCTTTGAATCCTTTTCGGGTTTAACGACCACCGGGGCGACCACTCTGGTTGGACTGGACTCGCTTCCGCACGCCATCCTTTTCTACCGTCAAATGCTGCAGTGGTTTGGCGGGATGGGGATCATCGTACTGGCGGTGGCGATTCTGCCTATTCTGGGCGTCGGGGGGATGCAGCTCTATCGTGCGGAAATGCCCGGCCCGCTAAAAGACAACAAAATGCGCCCGCGTATTGCGGAAACGGCCAAGACCCTGTGGCTTATCTACGTCTTGCTGACCGTGGCCTGCGCGCTGGCGCTGTGGTTTGCGGGAATGCCTGCGTTTGATGCCATTGGGCACAGCTTCTCGACGATTGCGATCGGGGGGTTCTCAACGCATGACGCCAGCGTGGGGTATTTTGCCAGTCCGACGATTAACACTATTATTGCTATCTTCCTGCTGATCTCCGGCTGTAACTATGGCCTGCATTTTTCGCTGCTTAGCGGCCGCAGCCTGAAGGTCTATTCCCGCGATCCGGAATTTCGCATGTTTATCGGCGTGCAGTTGACGCTGGTCTTCATCTGCACGCTGGTACTGTGGTTCCATGATACCTATGACTCGGCAATGACGACGCTGAATCAGGCCTTCTTCCAGGTGGTGTCGATGGCGACCACCGCCGGCTTTACGACAGACAGCATCGCCCGCTGGCCATTGTTCCTGCCGGTCCTGTTGCTGTGCTCTGCGTTTATTGGCGGCTGCGCCGGTTCGACGGGCGGTGGCCTGAAGGTCATTCGTATCCTTCTTCTCTTTAAGCAGGGCAACCGCGAACTGAAACGTCTGGTACATCCCAATGCGGTCTACAGTATTAAGCTTGGTAGTCGTGCGCTGCCGGAGCGTATTCTGGAAGCGGTATGGGGATTCTTCTCCGCTTACGCGCTGGTCTTTATTGTCAGCATGCTGGCGATCATCGCCACCGGCGTAGATGACTTCTCGGCCTTTGCCTCCGTCGCGGCGACCCTGAACAACCTGGGTCCCGGACTGGGCGTCGTGGCGGATAACTTTGCCAGTATGAATCCGGTCGCGAAGTGGATCCTGATTGTGAATATGCTGTTCGGCCGCCTGGAAGTGTTCACGCTACTGGTGCTGTTCACTCCCACGTTCTGGCGCGACTAACAGGAGCGCACTATGAAAACATTAATTCTCTTCTCCACGCGCGATGGTCAAACACGAGAGATCGCAGCGTGTATTGCCTCTGAGCTGAAAGAGCTGGGGGTGTCTGCCGACCTGGTTAACCTGAACCGTACCGATGAGATTGACTGGCGCGGCTATGAGCGCGTGGTGATTGGTGCTTCAATTCGCTATGGTCACTTTCACCCGGCGCTGGATCGCTTTGTTAAGAAGCATGCCGAAACGCTCAACAGTTTGCCTGGCGCGTTCTACTCGGTAAATCTGGTCGCACGTAAAGCAGAAAAGCGAACGCCTCAGACCAACAACTATACGCGCAAGTTTTTACTCAACTCGCCGTGGCAGCCAGATAAGTGTGCGGTCTTTGCCGGTGCGCTGCGTTACCCACGCTATCGCTGGTTTGACCGCTTTATGATCCGGCTGATTATGAAGATGACGGGCGGGGAAACGGATACGCGTAAAGAAGTGGTCTATACGGACTGGCAGCAGGTGGCTCATTTTGCCCGTGAAATCGCTCATCTTGTGCGCTAAATGGTAAGAAAACGGACGTTATGCCTGGAAATTGAGCGAACAGAATCTTTTTTTAAATTTCCTCTTGTCAGCCCGGAATAACTCCCTATAATGCGCCTCCACTGACACGGCACAACGGCATAAACACCGGCCTGAC
>NZ_RJKQ01000009.1 GCF_003751845.1 Enterobacter sp. BIGb0383
GAAGGCGGCCGTCATACTCCGTTCTTCAAAGGCTACCGTCCGCAGTTCTACTTCCGTACAACTGACGTGACTGGCACCATCGAACTGCCGGAAGGTGTTGAGATGGTAATGCCGGGCGACAACATCAAAATGGTTGTTACCCTGATCCACCCGATCGCGATGGACGACGGTCTGCGTTTCGCAATCCGTGAAGGCGGCCGTACTGTTGGTGCGGGCGTTGTTGCTAAAGTTATCGCTTAATCGCTGATAACATTTGACGCAATGCGCATGAAAGGGGCATCATTTGATGCCCTTTTTGCACGCTTTCGAACCAGAACCTGGCTCATCAGTGATTTTTTTTGTCATAATCATTGCTGAGACAGGCTCTGAAGAGGGCGTTGAGCTTAAAGCTCAAGTTAGGTTATCTGGTTAGCCTCGCGTATGCGGGGTGATTATATTTGTAGAATTCTTCTGACAGGTTGGTTTATGAGTGCGAATACCGAAGCTCAAGGGAGCGGGCGCGGCCTGGAAGCGATTAAGTGGATCGTTGTTGCTTTACTGCTGGCTGCTGCCATCGGCGGTAACCTTGCCTTTAGCGATATGATACTGCCGCTGCGTGCACTGGCTGTAGTGGCTCTGATCGCTGCTGCAGGCGGTGTCGCGCTGCTTACCGTCAAAGGTAAAGCGACCGTTGCTTTTGCGCGTGAAGCGAGAACTGAAGTGCGTAAGGTTATTTGGCCAACTCGCCAGGAAACCTTGCACACCACGCTGATCGTAGCCGCAGTTACTGCAGTAATGTCCCTGATCCTGTGGGGGCTGGATGGTATTCTGGTCCGCCTGGTCTCCTTTATCACTGGCCTGAGGTTCTGAGATGTCTGAAGCTCCTAAAAAGCGCTGGTACGTCGTTCAGGCGTTTTCCGGTTTTGAAGGCCGCGTAGCCACCTCGCTGCGTGAGCATATCAAATTACACAACATGGAAGAGTTGTTTGGTGAAGTCATGGTTCCGACCGAAGAAGTGGTCGAAATCCGTGGCGGCCAGCGTCGCAAAAGCGAGCGCAAATTCTTCCCGGGTTACGTGCTGGTTCAGATGGTGATGAACGACGCAAGCTGGCACCTGGTGCGCAGCGTACCGCGTGTGATGGGCTTCATTGGCGGTACCTCTGACCGTCCGGCGCCAATCAGCGACAAAGAAGTCGATGCGATCATGAACCGCCTGCAGCAGGTGGGTGATAAGCCGCGGCCGAAAACGATGTTTGAGCCGGGTGAAATGGTTCGCGTTAGCGATGGTCCGTTTGCTGACTTTAACGGCGTGGTTGAAGAAGTGGACTACGAGAAGTCCCGCCTGAAGGTTTCCGTTTCTATCTTCGGTCGTGCGACCCCGGTAGAGCTGGACTTCGGCCAGGTTGAGAAAGCCTAAGTCGACGAGTAAAAAAGCGGCGATTTAACCGTTGCACAGGGCGCGAGATTGGCATACAATTTCGCGCCTTTTGTTTTTATGGGCCTCGCCCATAAAACGTATTTAACCGGGGAGCCTTCGGGCGCTATTACCCAAACGAGGATTTTGCAATGGCTAAGAAAGTACAAGCCTACGTCAAGCTGCAGGTTGCAGCTGGCATGGCTAACCCGAGCCCACCGGTTGGTCCGGCTCTGGGTCAGCAGGGTGTTAACATCATGGAATTCTGTAAAGCATTCAACGCTAAGACAGATTCCCTGGAAAAAGGTCTGCCGATTCCGGTTGTTATTACCGTTTACGCTGACCGTTCTTTCACCTTCGTTACCAAAACGCCTCCGGCAGCAGTTCTGCTGAAGAAAGCGGCTGGTATTAAGTCTGGTTCCGGTAAGCCGAACAAAGACAAAGTAGGTAAAATTTCCCGCGCTCAGCTGCAGGAAATCGCGCAGACCAAAGCTGCCGACATGACGGGTTCTGACATTGAAGCGATGACTCGCTCAATCGAAGGTACTGCACGTTCCATGGGCCTGGTAGTGGAGGATTAAGACATGGCTAAACTGACCAAGCGTATGCGCGTGATCCGTGACAAAGTTGACGTTGCTAAGCAGTACGACATCAACGAAGCCCTTGCTCTGCTGAAAGAGCTGGCCACCGCTAAATTCGTAGAAAGCGTAGACGTTGCCGTTAACCTCGGCATCGACGCACGTAAATCTGACCAGAACGTACGTGGTGCAACTGTACTGCCGCACGGTACTGGCCGTTCCGTTCGCGTAGCCGTATTTGCCCAGGGCCCGAACGCCGAAGCTGCTAAAGCAGCTGGCGCTGAGCTGGTAGGTATGGAAGATCTGGCTGACCAGATCAAGAAAGGCGAAATGAACTTCGACGTTGTTATTGCTTCCCCGGATGCAATGCGCGTTGTTGGCCAGCTGGGCCAGGTTCTGGGTCCGCGTGGCCTGATGCCTAACCCGAAAGTTGGTACTGTAACTCCGAACGTTGCTGAAGCAGTTAAAAATGCTAAAGCAGGTCAGGTTCGTTACCGTAACGACAAAAACGGCATCATCCACACCACCATCGGTAAAGTGGACTTTGACGCTGACAAACTGAAAGAAAACCTGGAATCTCTGCTGGTTGCGCTGAAAAAAGCAAAACCGACTCAGGCGAAAGGCGTGTACATCAAGAAAGTTAGCATCTCCACCACCATGGGTGCAGGTGTTGCAGTTGATCAGGCTGGCCTGAGCGCTTCTGCAAACTAATACCTTTACGTGGGCGGTGGATTTGTCTACAATCTTACCCCCACGTTTGCTAACGAAAGTTAGCAGGTAGAAAGAATTTTCGGTTGGAGCCTGGCCTTATCCAGGCCTCCGTCCAAGACCGCAGGTGTTTCGCAAGAAGCTTAATTTCCTGCGTAGACGGTGACAGAACCTGAAGACATTTTTATAAGTATCTTTGGCTTGTTTCTGCTCACCGTATTAAGACGCTCTTTTCTTTGAGAAGAGTGAAGTGAGTTCCAGGGCATGAGCCCTGGGCAAACATCCAGGAGCAAAGCTAATGGCTTTAAATCTTCAAGACAAACAAGCGATTGTTGCTGAAGTCAGCGAAGTAGCCAAAGGCGCGCTGTCTGCAGTAGTTGCGGATTCCCGTGGCGTGACTGTAGATAAAATGACTGAACTGCGTAAAGCAGGTCGTGAAGCTGGCGTATACATGCGTGTTGTTCGTAACACCCTGCTGCGCCGCGTCGTTGAAGGTACTCCGTTCGAGTGCCTGAAAGACACGTTTGTTGGTCCGACCCTGATTGCATATTCTATGGAACACCCGGGCGCTGCTGCTCGTCTGTTCAAAGATTTCGCGAAAGCGAATGCAAAATTTGAGGTTAAAGCCGCTGCCTTTGAAGGCGAGCTGATCCCGGCGTCTCAGATCGACCGCCTGGCAACTCTGCCGACCTACGAAGAAGCAATTGCACGCCTGATGGCAACCATGAAAGAAGCTTCGGCTGGCAAACTGGTTCGCACTCTGGCTGCTGTTCGCGATGCCAAAGAAGCTGCGTAATCGCAGTTATCTTTGTAAAGCATTTGCTTACGTATAAACTTATTCTGATATTCAGGAACAATTTAAATGTCTATCACTAAAGATCAAATCATTGAAGCAGTTGCAGCTATGTCCGTAATGGACGTTGTAGAACTGATCTCTGCAATGGAAGAAAAATTCGGTGTTTCTGCTGCTGCCGCTGTAGCTGTTGCTGCTGGCCCGGCTGCTGAAGCTGCTGAAGAGAAAACCGAGTTCGACGTTATTCTGAAAGCTGCTGGTGCTAACAAAGTTGCTGTAATCAAAGCAGTACGTAGCGCTACTGGCCTGGGTCTGAAAGAAGCTAAAGACCTGGTAGAATCTGCTCCGGCCGCTCTGAAAGAAGGCGTGAGCAAAGATGACGCTGAAGCTCTGAAAAAATCTCTGGAAGAAGCTGGCGCTGAAGTTGAAGTTAAATAAGCCAACCCTTCCGGTTGCAGCCTGAGAAATTAGGCTGATGGCTGGTGACTTTTTAGTCACCAGCCTTTTTGCGCTGTAGGGCGTCAGTAGCATTTCACACCGTTTGACTGCTGGCTTGCCTTTCAATGTTTGTTTCTATCGACGACTTAATATATTGCGGTACAACGCAACGAAATGATTTAAGAGTGATAGCAACACGCATTGCGGAAAGTGTTCCATTTTCCGGTCAACAAAATGGTGTCGCATAAACTGTCCTCCAATGGACAGAGTGGGTCGACTTGTCAGCGAGCTGAGGAACCCTAATGGTTTACTCCTATACCGAGAAAAAACGTATTCGTAAGGATTTTGGAAAACGTCCGCAAGTGCTGGACATTCCTTATCTCCTTTCTATCCAGCTTGACTCGTTCCAGAAGTTCATCGAGCAAGATCCTGAAGGCCAGTATGGTCTGGAAGCGGCATTCCGTTCCGTATTCCCGATCAAGAGCTACAGCGGTAACTCTGAGCTGCAGTATGTCAGCTACCGTTTGGGTGAGCCGGTCTTTGACGTAACTGAATGTCAGATCCGTGGCGTGACCTATTCGGCACCGCTGCGCGTTAAGCTGCGTCTGGTGATCTACGAGCGCGAAGCGCCGGAAGGCACCGTTAAAGACATCAAAGAACAAGAAGTCTACATGGGCGAAATTCCGCTCATGACCGACAATGGTACCTTTGTTATCAACGGCACCGAGCGTGTTATCGTTTCTCAGCTGCACCGTAGTCCTGGCGTCTTCTTCGACAGCGACAAAGGTAAAACCCACTCTTCGGGTAAAGTGCTGTATAACGCGCGCATCATTCCTTACCGCGGCTCCTGGCTGGATTTCGAGTTCGACCCGAAAGACAACCTGTTCGTGCGTATTGACCGTCGTCGTAAACTGCCGGCGACCATCATTCTGCGCGCGCTGCAATACACCACCGAACAGATCCTCGATATCTTCTTCGACAAAGTGGTGTTTGAAATTCGCGACAACAAGCTGCAGATGGAGCTCGTGCCTGAGCGCCTGCGTGGTGAAACCGCATCTTTCGATATCGAAGCCGACGGCAAAGTGTACGTTGAGAAAGGCCGCCGTATTACCGCGCGCCATATCCGTCAGCTGGAAAAAGACGATATTAAACATATCGAAGTGCCGGTTGAGTACATCGCGGGTAAAGTCTCCTCTAAAGACTACGTTGACGCATCCACGGGCGAACTGATTTGCCCGGCGAACATGGAGCTGTCGCTGGATCTGCTGGCTAAACTGAGCCAGGCAGGTCACAAGCACATCGAAACCCTGTTCACCAACGACCTGGATCACGGTTCGTACATGTCCGAAACCGTACGTGTCGACCCGACCACCGATCGTCTGAGCGCGCTGGTAGAAATCTACCGCATGATGCGCCCGGGCGAGCCGCCGACCCGTGAAGCGGCTGAAAGCCTGTTTGAGAACCTGTTCTTCTCTGAAGACCGCTACGATCTGTCCGCGGTTGGCCGTATGAAGTTCAACCGTTCTCTGCTGCGCGACAGCATTGAAGGTTCCGGTATCCTGAGCAAAGAAGACATCATCGAAGTGATGAAAAAGCTCATCGGTATCCGTAACGGCAAAGGCGAAGTGGACGATATCGACCACCTCGGCAACCGTCGTATCCGTTCCGTTGGCGAAATGGCGGAAAACCAGTTCCGCGTTGGCCTGGTGCGTGTAGAACGTGCGGTGAAAGAGCGTCTGTCTCTGGGCGATCTGGATACCCTGATGCCGCAGGACATGATCAACGCCAAGCCGATTTCGGCGGCGGTGAAAGAGTTCTTCGGTTCCAGCCAGCTGTCCCAGTTTATGGACCAGAACAACCCGCTGTCTGAGATTACGCACAAACGCCGTATCTCTGCACTCGGCCCGGGTGGTCTGACCCGTGAACGCGCAGGCTTTGAAGTTCGAGACGTACACCCGACTCACTACGGTCGCGTATGTCCAATCGAAACGCCTGAAGGTCCGAACATCGGTCTGATCAACTCCCTGTCCGTGTACGCACAGACAAACGAATACGGTTTCCTTGAGACCCCGTATCGTAAAGTGACCGACGGTATCGTGACCGATGAAATCCATTACCTTTCTGCAATCGAAGAAGGTAACTACGTTATTGCTCAGGCGAACACCAACCTGACTGACGAAGGCGGTTTTGCTGAAGATCTGGTTACCTGCCGTAGCAACGGCGAGTCCAGCCTGTTCAGCGCAGACCAGGTTGACTACATGGACGTATCCACCCAGCAGGTGGTTTCCGTCGGTGCGTCCCTGATCCCGTTCCTGGAACACGATGACGCCAACCGTGCCCTGATGGGTGCGAACATGCAACGTCAGGCGGTTCCGACCCTGCGCGCTGATAAGCCGCTGGTTGGTACCGGTATGGAACGTGCTGTTGCCGTTGACTCCGGTGTTACTGCAGTGGCTAAGCGTGGCGGTACCGTTCAGTACGTTGATGCTTCCCGTATCGTTATCAAAGTTAACGAAGACGAGATGCACGCGGGCGAAGCGGGTATCGACATCTATAACCTGACCAAATACACCCGTTCTAACCAGAACACCTGTATCAACCAGATGCCGTGTGTGTCTCTGGGTGAGCCAATTGAGCGCGGCGACGTGCTGGCAGATGGTCCGTCCACCGACCTCGGTGAGCTGGCGCTCGGTCAGAACATGCGCGTAGCGTTCATGCCGTGGAATGGTTACAACTTCGAAGACTCCATCCTCGTCTCCGAGCGTGTGGTTCAGGAAGATCGTTTCACCACGATTCATATCCAGGAACTGGCGTGTGTGTCCCGTGACACCAAGCTGGGGCCGGAAGAGATCACCGCTGACATCCCGAACGTGGGTGAAGCTGCGCTCTCCAAATTGGATGAATCCGGTATCGTTTACATCGGTGCAGAAGTGACCGGCGGCGACATTCTGGTTGGTAAGGTAACGCCGAAAGGTGAAACCCAGCTGACGCCAGAAGAGAAACTGCTGCGTGCGATCTTCGGTGAGAAAGCGTCTGACGTTAAAGACTCTTCTCTGCGCGTACCTAACGGTGTGTCCGGTACGATCATCGACGTTCAGGTCTTCACCCGCGATGGCGTGGAAAAAGACAAACGTGCGCTGGAAATCGAAGAGATGCAGCTCAAACAGGCTAAGAAAGACCTGTCTGAAGAACTGCAGATCCTCGAAGCTGGCCTGTTTGGTCGTATCTACGCGGTGCTGGTTGCCGGTGGTGTTGAAGCTGAGAAGCTCGACAAGCTGCCGCGCGATCGCTGGCTGGAACTGGGCCTGACCGACGAAGAGAAACAGAATCAGCTGGAACAGCTGGCTGAGCAGTATGACGAGCTGAAACACGAGTTCGAGAAAAAACTCGAAGCGAAACGCCGCAAAATCACTCAGGGCGACGATCTGGCACCGGGCGTGCTGAAGATTGTGAAAGTGTATCTGGCCGTTAAACGTCAGATTCAGCCTGGTGACAAAATGGCGGGTCGTCACGGTAACAAGGGTGTTATCTCTAAGATCAACCCGATCGAAGACATGCCTTACGATGAAAACGGCACGCCGGTAGACATCGTACTGAACCCGCTGGGCGTACCGTCTCGTATGAACATCGGTCAGATTCTGGAAACCCACCTGGGTATGGCTGCGAAAGGTATCGGCGATAAGATCAACGCCATGCTGAAACAGCAGCAGGAAGTCGCCAAACTGCGCGAGTTCATCCAGCGTGCGTATGATCTGGGCTCTGATGTTCGTCAGAAAGTCGACCTGAACACCTTCAGCGATGAAGAAGTCCTGCGTCTGGCTGAGAACCTGAAAAAAGGTATGCCTATCGCAACGCCGGTATTCGACGGTGCGAAAGAGTCTGAAATCAAGGAACTGTTACAGCTGGGTGGCCTGCCGACTTCCGGTCAGATCACACTGTTCGACGGTCGTACCGGTGAGCAATTCGAGCGCCAGGTTACCGTTGGCTACATGTATATGCTGAAACTGAACCACCTGGTTGATGACAAAATGCATGCGCGTTCTACCGGTTCTTACAGCCTGGTTACTCAGCAGCCGCTGGGTGGTAAGGCGCAGTTCGGTGGTCAGCGCTTCGGGGAGATGGAAGTGTGGGCGCTGGAAGCATACGGCGCGGCATACACCCTGCAGGAAATGCTCACCGTTAAGTCTGATGACGTCAACGGTCGTACCAAGATGTATAAAAACATCGTGGACGGCAACCATCAGATGGAACCGGGCATGCCAGAGTCCTTCAACGTACTGTTGAAAGAGATTCGTTCGCTGGGTATCAACATCGAACTGGAAGACGAGTAACTCTCGCTCAAACAGGTCACTGGTGCCGGGGTGATACCCGGCGCCAGATTGTGCTAACTCCGACGGGAGCAAATCCGTGAAAGACTTACTAAAGTTTCTGAAAGCGCAAACTAAAACCGAAGAGTTTGATGCGATCAAAATTGCTCTGGCCTCGCCAGACATGATCCGTTCATGGTCTTTCGGTGAAGTTAAAAAGCCGGAAACCATTAACTACCGTACGTTCAAACCTGAGCGTGACGGTCTGTTCTGCGCCCGTATCTTTGGGCCGGTAAAAGACTACGAGTGCCTGTGCGGTAAGTACAAGCGCCTGAAACACCGTGGTGTTATTTGTGAGAAGTGCGGCGTTGAAGTGACCCAGACCAAAGTGCGTCGTGAGCGCATGGGCCACATCGAGCTGGCGTCTCCGACTGCCCACATCTGGTTCCTGAAATCTCTGCCGTCCCGTATCGGCCTGCTGCTGGATATGCCGCTGCGTGATATCGAACGCGTACTGTACTTCGAATCCTATGTGGTAATCGAAGGCGGGATGACCAACCTGGAACGTAATCAGATCCTGACTGAAGAGCAGTATCTGGATGCGCTGGAAGAGTTCGGTGACGAATTCGACGCCAAGATGGGTGCGGAAGCGATCCAGGCTCTGCTGAAGAGCATGGACCTGGAGCAGGAATGCGAGCAGCTGCGCGAAGAGCTGAACGAAACCAACTCCGAAACCAAGCGTAAGAAGCTGACCAAGCGTATCAAACTGCTTGAAGCTTTCGTTCAGTCTGGCAACAAGCCGGAGTGGATGATCCTGACCGTTCTGCCGGTTCTGCCGCCAGATCTGCGTCCGCTGGTTCCGCTGGATGGTGGTCGTTTCGCAACGTCGGATCTGAACGATCTGTACCGTCGCGTGATCAACCGTAACAACCGTCTGAAACGTCTGCTGGATCTGGCTGCGCCGGATATCATCGTACGTAACGAAAAACGTATGCTGCAGGAAGCGGTAGATGCCCTGCTGGATAACGGTCGTCGCGGTCGTGCGATCACCGGTTCTAACAAGCGTCCGCTGAAATCTTTGGCCGATATGATCAAAGGTAAGCAGGGTCGTTTCCGTCAGAACCTGCTCGGTAAGCGTGTTGACTACTCCGGTCGTTCTGTAATCACCGTAGGTCCATACCTGCGTCTGCATCAGTGCGGTCTGCCGAAGAAAATGGCGCTGGAGCTGTTCAAACCGTTCATCTACGGCAAGCTGGAACTGCGTGGCCTGGCCACCACCATCAAAGCCGCTAAGAAAATGGTTGAGCGCGAAGAAGCTGTCGTCTGGGATATCCTGGATGAAGTGATCCGCGAACACCCGGTACTGCTGAACCGTGCACCAACACTGCACCGTCTGGGTATCCAGGCATTTGAGCCAGTACTGATCGAAGGTAAAGCTATCCAGCTGCACCCGCTGGTTTGTGCGGCCTATAACGCCGACTTCGATGGTGACCAGATGGCTGTTCACGTACCGCTGACGCTGGAAGCCCAGCTCGAAGCGCGTGCGCTGATGATGTCTACCAACAACATCCTGTCCCCGGCGAACGGCGAACCTATCATCGTTCCGTCTCAGGACGTTGTACTGGGTCTGTACTACATGACCCGTGACTGTGTTAACGCCAAAGGCGAAGGCATGGTGCTGACTGGCCCGAAAGAAGCCGAGCGTATTTATCGCGCTGGCCTGGCCTCTCTGCATGCGCGCGTTAAAGTGCGTATCACCGAATATGAAAAAGATGAAAACGGCGAGTTCGTTGCGGTTACCAGCCTGAAAGACACGACCGTTGGCCGTGCGATTCTGTGGATGATCGTACCGAAAGGTCTGCCTTTCTCCATCGTCAACCAGGCGCTGGGCAAGAAAGCGATCTCCAAAATGCTGAACACCTGTTACCGCATTCTGGGTCTGAAACCGACCGTTATCTTCGCGGACCAGACGATGTACACCGGCTTTGCTTATGCAGCGCGTTCAGGTGCATCCGTTGGTATCGATGACATGGTCATCCCGGAGAAGAAACACGAGATCATCTCTGAAGCGGAAGCGGAAGTTGCTGAGATCCAGGAGCAGTTCCAGTCTGGTCTGGTAACCGCCGGCGAACGCTACAACAAAGTCATCGATATCTGGGCCGCGGCGAACGATCGCGTTTCCAAAGCGATGATGGATAACCTGCAGACTGAAACCGTTATTAACCGTGACGGCGTTGAAGAGCAGCAGGTTTCCTTTAACAGCATCTACATGATGGCCGACTCCGGTGCGCGTGGTTCTGCAGCCCAGATTCGTCAGCTTGCTGGTATGCGTGGTCTGATGGCGAAGCCGGATGGCTCCATCATCGAAACGCCGATCACCGCGAACTTCCGTGAAGGTCTGAACGTACTCCAGTACTTCATCTCCACGCACGGTGCGCGTAAAGGTCTGGCGGATACCGCACTGAAAACGGCGAACTCCGGTTACCTGACTCGTCGTCTGGTAGACGTTGCGCAGGATCTGGTCGTGACCGAAGACGACTGTGGCACCCTCGAAGGTATCACCATGACCCCGGTTATCGAGGGTGGTGATGTTAAAGAGCCGCTGCGCGATCGTGTTCTGGGTCGTGTGACCGCTGAAGATATTCTGAAGCCGGGCACCGCAGACATTCTGGTTCCGCGTAACACCCTGCTGCACGAGCACTGGTGTGATCTGCTGGAAGCGAACTCTGTTGACTCCGTCAAAGTGCGTTCCGTTGTATCCTGTGACACCGACTTTGGTGTGTGTGCGCACTGCTACGGTCGTGACCTGGCGCGTGGCCACATCATCAACAAAGGTGAAGCCATCGGCGTTATCGCGGCACAGTCCATCGGTGAGCCGGGTACACAGCTGACGATGCGTACGTTCCACATCGGTGGTGCGGCATCTCGTGCGGCTGCTGAATCCAGCATCCAGGTGAAAAACAAAGGTAGCATCAAGCTCAGCAACGCGAAGTCGGTTGTGAACTCCAGCGGTAAGCTGGTGGTGACCTCCCGTAACACCGAGCTGAAACTGATCGACGAATTCGGTCGTACCAAAGAGAGCTATAAAGTGCCTTACGGTGCGGTAATGGGCAAAGGTGATGGTGAGCAGGTTGCAGGCGGCGAAACCGTAGCAAACTGGGATCCGCATACCATGCCGGTTATCACCGAAGTGGCTGGTTTCATCCGCTTCACCGATATGATCGACGGCCAGACGATTACTCGTCAGACCGACGAACTGACCGGTCTCTCTTCGCTGGTGGTTCTGGATTCTGCAGAACGTACTGCGGGTGGTAAAGACCTGCGTCCGGCACTGAAAATCGTTGATGCTAACGGTAACGATGTTCTGATCCCAGGTACCGATATGCCTGCTCAGTACTTCCTGCCAGGTAAAGCGATTGTTCAGCTGGAAGATGGTATCCAGATCGGTGCGGGTGATGCTCTGGCGCGTATTCCGCAGGAATCCAGCGGTACCAAAGATATCACCGGTGGTCTGCCACGCGTTGCTGACCTGTTTGAAGCCCGTCGTCCGAAAGAGCCTGCAATCCTGGCGGAAATCACCGGCATCATTTCCTTCGGTAAAGAAACCAAAGGGAAACGTCGTCTGGTTATCACTCCGTTAGACGGTAGCGAGCCGTACGAAGAGATGATTCCGAAATGGCGTCAGCTCAACGTGTTCGAAGGCGAGCGTGTTGAACGTGGTGACGTGGTTTCTGACGGTCCGGAAGCGCCGCACGACATTCTGCGTCTGCGTGGTGTGCATGCTGTTACCCGTTACATCACTAACGAAGTGCAGGACGTTTACCGTCTGCAGGGCGTTAAGATTAACGATAAGCACATCGAAGTTATCGTTCGTCAGATGCTGCGTAAAGCAACCATCGCCAGCGCAGGTAGCTCCGACTTCCTGGAAGGCGAGCAGGTCGAATACTCTCGCGTCAAGATTGCTAACCGCGATCTGGAAACGAATGGCAAAGTTGCAGCAACCTATGCTCGCGACCTGCTGGGTATCACCAAAGCGTCTCTGGCAACCGAGTCCTTCATCTCTGCAGCATCCTTCCAGGAGACCACGCGTGTCCTGACCGAAGCTGCCGTTGCAGGTAAACGTGATGAACTGCGCGGTCTGAAAGAGAACGTTATCGTGGGTCGTCTGATCCCGGCCGGTACCGGTTATGCGTACCACCAGGATCGTATCCGTCGTCGTGCTGCTGGCGAAGCGCCAGCAGCACCTCAGGTTACTGCTGAAGATGCGTCTGCCAGCCTGGCAGAACTGCTGAACGCAGGTCTGGGCGGTTCCGACAACGAGTAATCGTTCTGCGTAATAAAAACCCGCTTCGGCGGGTTTTTTTATGTCTGTAATCTGCCAAAAAAGGTCCTCGATCGCGTTTCAGGACGCGTGAACCGGGCGATCGTGACCAGAATGCGTCTCTGTTAATTCACCGGAGACTATCATGCTACGACGCTTATCTTTCTTACTTCTCAGCTTCCTCTTTAGCGCAACAACCTGGGCCGACACGGCTTTTCGCCAGCTGAGCATCAACGAGGAGGGCTCTCGTCCTCTCAATATTGCCGTCTGGTATCCCACCGCCGAAACCGGCAGTCCGGAAAAGGTGGGCGATAATATTGTGTTTTATGGCACCTCCGCGCTGCGTGAGGCGAAGCCAGAAGCGGGCGTACATCCGCTGCTTCTGCTGTCTCACGGCTATGGTGGCAACTGGCGAAATCTGAACTGGCTGGCATCCGCCATGGCGGCTCAGGGCTACATCGTGGCGGCGGTCGATCATCCCGGCACCACCACACTGAATAAAAACCCGGAGGATGCGAAGCAGCTCTGGCGACGCCCGCAGGATCTCCAGTGGGTGATGGCGACAATTCTCGCGACGCCATCTCTTGCCGGACAGGTTGATACGCAGCGAATCGCCGCCGCCGGGCACTCTCTTGGCGGCTGGACGGTGCTGGAACTGGCGGGAGCACGCTTTGACGCGGAACGCTTCCAGACCGATTGCCGGGCACATGCGGGGCTGTCAGCCTGTAAGCTAATTCAGACACTGGGTATTAATCACGCCGCTGAACGGCTTGCGGCAAACGCACGCGAACCGAAAATCAAGGCCGTTGTGTCACTCGATCTGGGCCTGGCCCGCGGTTTCACGCCCGAATCGCTTTCACAGATTGCGATCCCGACGCTGATTATGGCGGCACAGGCGGATAGCGACGAATTACCCGCGAAGCTGGAATCCGGCTATCTGGCAGAGCATATCCCTGCTGCCGTAAGGCGCGATCGGAGTGTGGAAGGGGCTACCCACTTTAGCTTTATGCAGCTGTGCAAACCCGGTGCGGGCGCGCTAATTGCCGAAAAAGATCCGGGTGATGAGATTGTCTGCCAGGATGGCGGCACCCTGAGCAGGGCCGATATTCATCGCCAGCTCGCCCAGGATATCAGCGTCTTTCTCAATCAGGCACTGGATTTTCAGCCGCAGCACGGCGGTAATCCGTCGGACTCACCCCGCTGATACGCAAAAACTCGCGATGGAAATTTGATTTGGTGGCAAACCCCGCCTCCAGCATGATTTCCGTCACCGGCAGAGGAGTGCTGCGTAACAGCCGCCGGGCGTAGTCAATACGAAAGCCATTGATCCACTGCGAGACATTGCAGCCGCGCGTCAGATTCACCGCTTTTGAAATCTGGCGTGCGGGGATCCCGGCTTTTCTCGCCAGCGCATTCAGCGTCAGATCCGGATTGAGAAACAGCTGCTGTTCGCTTATCAGCATTTCGATCCGCTGATAAGTAGCAGCATATTCTTCGCTATCGCTCTCCTTAAGGTCTTCGGGTGGCGATACTGAATCCTCAGCAGGAAGCGGTGGACGACTGCTGCAGACAATGGCAAAACAGATAAAGGGGAGCAGGATGGCCTGCGAGATCGCGACCAGCTGCGGCGCCTGCTGACCCTGATAAAAATGAAAGTCGAGGGCGATGACCAGATCGGTCAGCCCGGAAAAACACAGGAAGCCGCCGGCGATAAAAGCGAGTAAGGATGTTGTGCGGGTATCGCTTAGCCGCGTGAAGATAAAGCGATCCCCGCCCTGACGCGCCGTTCGGATTAGCGCCGAGCCATAGCCGATATAGAGCAGCATCAGTACGGCATCGGTGGTGGCCGGGGCGATAAGATTCAGGGCGAGAGCGAGGGTTGGCGGTACCACAAAGGCGGCCATTTTTTGCCGGAAGCGCTGCCCTGTAAAGCAGGCAAAGCAGTGCCAGGCCAGGGGCGGAAGAACGATAGCCACGATGGACTGTAGCTGGCGCAGCAGAATATGATCGAACTGCCAGCGCAGAGCCGACATCAGCACCAGCAGCGAACACCCCACAATAAAAGTGGCGCTGCTGCGATAGCCTGCAGGGCGTTGCAGGCAAATCTTGAGCAGTAAAATCAGCAGAATGGATAAGGTGTACCAGGGGAAGGGAATAGCCGGCATGGAATACCTGTACGGAAAAGAACAGCTCACAGGGGAATGTTGTGCCACAAAACGGTGTGAAACACACGTCCGGAATACAGAAATAAAAAAGCCACCTCCGGGGAGGTGGCTTGCAGGGATAGCGAAATTAGAACAGCTTACGCAGACGCAGGCTGACGGACTGGTTGGTGTAGTCCTGTGCCGCGCTGATATCGTAGTAGGCGCTGATGCTGGTGGTGTCAGACTGCAGCAGAGTCGCACCGACGTTAACATCTACGCTGTCTTTTTCAGGCGTGCTGCCCTGGGAGACAAAGCGGGTATCATTCACGGAAGCCGCATAGCTTGCAGTAACGTCATTGGCTTTGTTGTCATACTGATGGCCCCACAGCACCTGAATGTAAGGCACGACATCGCCCCACGGTGTTGCCTGAGTCGTTTCCAGTTTTGCACCCAGACCCGACTTCAGCGTATCGCTGTGCGAACGCTCTATGCGTAATGCTGCACCGTTGCCGTTAGTTTCGGTATAGCCGTCCTGACGCATATAGCTATAGCTCAGGGTTGCCAGCGGGGTCAGGTTTGTCGTCTGGGTTAACGCCAGCGGGTAACCGAACTCACCTTTCAGCGCATACTGCTGGCCGGAGAATTTACCGTTAGCAATGCCGGAGTAACCGGTGAAATCAATCTGGCGCTGAGTGCGATAATCCTGGTTTACCGCCGTTGCATACAGACTGCTGTACCAGTCCTGTGCTTTATAAGACGCATAGGCGGTCAGACCCCAGGAGTTCACGTAGGCGTTAGAACCTGACGCGTTATCCTGACCTTTGACGTTGGTGGAGGTGTAGCTGACTGCACCACCCAGCAAGATTTCATCGGTGATATTGCGGTCGGCACCGATGACAAGGCCGGTATAGTTGGCTTTATAACCGGAGATCTTGTCCGTTGTACCCTGGTTGACCCAGCCGTTAAAGACCTGGCCCCAGACCGCGCTATCTTCTGCCGCATCACCCGCTGCGATGCCGCTCTGCCCGCCGTTGTTTCGTGCCAGCTGTACGGAGGCAACGCGTGCGCCGACGACATTCAGCATATCGAAGGTAGTGGTGCTGACGGCGGTGCGTGCGTTCAGAGACTGACCCGGAGAGAGCTGCTCTCCGGCTTTGTTCGCTTCGGCGGTGGAGCCAATCGCCAGGGAGGCGTTATACAGATTCAGCAGGCCCGCATCCTTCACGCCGCTGTATTTCTGCAGACCGGCCAGGGAAGAGGTGGCGTTAGGCTGAGTCGGAAGCGGCTTCTTACCGCCGGTGTTATCCTTAACATCAGGATTCGGGTTGTTACCTTCGGAACCGCCGGTGTTATCCTTAACATCAGGATTCGGGTTGTTACCTTCGGAACCGCCGCTGTTATCCTCAATATCAGGGTTCGGGTTGTTACCTTCGGAACCGCCGTTGTTATCCTCAACATCAGGGTTCGGGTTGTTACCTTCGGAACCGCCGTTTGAATTTTCCTGATCCGGGCCTAATTGTACGACCAGCATCTGGCTCTCATTATCCGTAACGGCCGTCCCTTTAATCAGGCCATTCCAGGACGTGGCGGAGTAGTGAAGCGTTGTTTCGTTGTAATTTGTATGCGCCCCATCGGTGGCGAGGACCACAACGTAGCGCTGACCCGTCGCAAATGCGTAGCCCTGGCTGACCAGATTAACGGTGGAGCTCGGCGCGATTGTCGCCGAACCGAGAACACGTAGCTGGCCATATCCACGATCCTGACCGTAGACCCCGCCAGTGATGGCGTCGCTGGAAACGTACAGGTTCAGAGAGGCATCGCCAGACTGATAATATTCTCCACGGATCTCAATCGGGTTAGCGATATACAGGTTGCCGCGCTCGTTATATACCCCGCCGGCCTCAACGTTAACATGATTGTTTAACAGCTGGTTGCCCGAGACGAAGGACAAACTGCCTGACTGGATAGTGATATTACCGACTTCCAGCGTGGAAGGCGTCGAACCGGCTCCCGTCAGGACGCCGATCCTATCGTCAGCCCCGCCTGCGATCTCCAGTCCCTGCCCAGTGAAGATGGTAATATCGCCAGCGATAGTGCCGCTATTGGTGAGTAACCCCATCGTGGAGGGATTCCAGTTAACCAGCACGGGCGTTCCAAAACCGGCGCCCTGGATCGTACCGTAGTTGTTAATGGCGGAAAGAGTGCCGCCCTGAGCATTACTGATAAGATTTCCACCGGTCGTGGTCATCGTTCCATAGTTATTGAGCTCATTGATGGTGCCGTTGTTATAAACCCCGTAGCCGCCAACCGTGATAGTGCCCAAGTTGTTCAGCTTACCGATGATACCCATGTTACGAATACCCTGACTGCCCGTAACGCTTCCTTCCGGCGTTATCTCAACCACATCGTAATGAGTACTCTGTGGGAAAAACACAGCGCTTTCATTGGCGTCGATATAACGTGTATCAAGCCCTCCGGCAAATATCACAGGTGAATAAGTCACCCCTAATGCCGCAATAACCGCCAGCATCGTGGGCTTAAGAGTGAAAGCACGCTTCATCATAAACTTCTCCGAATTATTATAAATAACCGACCTGGTGCCGGTCTTATTGGCCACAGCCTGGTGCGATAGTGAGTAATGTCGGCCACGGGGTTTCCCATGGCCCGCGATGCGTCATTGCCGGAATGCTCATGGCTCTGGCACATCGGCCTCCCACGCTGCGGACAAATCGCTGTGCGACCGCAGGTGAGATGATGGCGTCAGATTCACCGCTAAAATGAATCTGAGGAATGGCTGCCGTTTTTACCGCTGTTTCAATCGGGTTCAGCGAGTCCGGCATCGGCGAGACGCGGTGCTGCTGATTTACCCAGGCGATATCCAGATAGCCTGCGACGGTGCGCAGGGAAACCACATCCTGGCGCTTTGCCGCCAGCAGGGCAGCAACGGTTCCACCGCCGGAGTAGCCCGTCAGCGCGATTTTTTTCGTGCCGCTGTGCTGCAAAATCCTGTCTATCGCCTGCGACATCGAGTCAATAATTTCCGGCGCAAAGCGTTTATCGGTCCAGTAGGTTTGCTGGCAGCGAAGGTTATCTCCGGCACCGACAAACTGGCACGGACGTGCCAGCCAGACGACATTCTTTGCCGGATCGCGGGCGGCAAGGTAGAGGGCCACCGGCTCTGATGGCGTGGGATCGCTGGACGGTTGAGTGCGTGAAATCCATGCCCGCCCGTCGCCTTCGATATAGACGTTTACCGGCAGTGCGGGATCGGCGATCCGCTGAAAGCTTTGATAGCTAAACAGGGATGTCGTGACGATCTGCTCTCTTAGTCCAGCGCTGGCGGCAATGACTGCGGCCTTCTCTTTTCCGGAAGCCGCACAGCCAACAAGTAAAATAACCGGGCAAAAAAGCGCGAGTCTAAAAATTACGCGCAGCAAAGCTCTCATAACTCGTTGGTTACCTTACTTTTTCATTGGTTATCGCCGCGCGGGTGCCGGCGTATTAACTATAACGGCAGCAACAGAGAAATACTTTAGCGCTAAATTTGAATTAAATTTTTTCATTAATAATGCGCTGTTAGTTATTAATAAATATGATTTTCTTTTATTAAAACGTAGTTTAGTCAGTTTTTTTATTTTAATTGTTCAGTTAAATCAATTGGTTATTTTATCTGGGTCGTTTTGTGAACTCATAGGGTTGTGATTCGCTCAAAAAGTAATCTTTGAATATGCTGAGTACCATTACAAAAATAATGGGTATGGTGGGTAAATAATAAACTCAGGAACAATACCGATGGTTTTAATTACGCATAAAATGAAGAAACAGGTATTAATTCCTTTTATATTTTAGGGTTATTGGTTCTTACGGATTTTTCCGGCCAGGGGCGTTGTCGGGGGATAAGGTAATACCAGCCTGATTAAGGATTAGTTTTTCTAATCACAAAATAACGAATTTCAACGTGTGTTTTACAGTATTTCATTTTAAATCAAACAGTAATGATTTGATTTTTGGCGTGCTGTGATAAGAAAATAAAGGTCTTTTTGACCCAGCCTTAGAAAATCTCAATCGAGATGACGCGCGTAAAACGTTACTCTGCCGCCAGCAACTACGGGGGCATTATGCTGCTATACACTCTTTATCTTATTGGCATCACCGCAGAAGCGATGACCGGCGCACTTGCCGCGGGACGTCGGCGTATGGATACCTTTGGTGTGATTATCATTGCGACGGCTACGGCACTCGGCGGCGGTTCGGTTCGCGATATTCTGCTGGGCCACTATCCGCTGGGCTGGGTGAAGCATCCGGAATACGTCATTATCGTGGCGGCCGCGGCGGTACTGACCACGATATTTGCGCCGGTAATGCCGCATTTGCGTCGACTGTTTCTGGTGCTGGATGCGCTTGGGCTGGTGGTCTTTTCCATTATCGGGGCCCAGGTTGCCCTCGATATGGGAGAAGGGCCGATTATCGCGATTATTGCGGCGGTGGTAACCGGCGTGTTTGGCGGCGTATTGCGGGATATGTTCTGCAAACGTATCCCGCTGGTGTTCCAGAAAGAGTTGTACGCCGGGATCGCGTTCGCGTCAGCCGTGCTGTATATCGTACTTGGGCATTTTGTTACCAGCCACGACGTGGTGGTGATCGCGACGCTACTGTTCGGCTTTACGGCCCGACTGCTGGCGATCCGCTGGAAGCTGGGGTTGCCGGTGTTTGATTACAAGCACAGTGCGCATTAATACGGAGATGCCAGCGGCCAGGCCGCTGGCGAACGAGAGTGGGTTACTTCAGGGGTGGGAGACGGCGGTAGAGTTCAATCATATCCCCGGCCAGATCCTGAATAACCATGGCATTCATCAGATGATCCTGCGAATGGACGGTGATCAGATTGACCGGTAGCTTACCGGTGCCTTCATCGATGCCGATAAGCTGAGTCTGAATGGTATGTGCCTGCTTCACAAATTCACGTGATTCCGCCATTGCGGCTTCGGCACCGTCGAAATCGCCTTTACGCGCCAGCTGCAGTGCGGTGAGGGCCGAGCTGCGTGCAGCACCGGCGTTAACCAGCAGCTCCATGATGATCGTTTCTAAATCTTCCATGGCTTACTCCATCAGCTTGAGGGCTTTCTCGAGAACGACATCGCCTTTCATCATGCCGTAATCCATCATATCGATCACCGCGACTTTTTTACCCAGCGGGTCGGCCTGCATCTGCAGGTTCGCCAGTTCGTACTTCACCTGCGGACCCAGCAGCACGATATCGGCGGTGGCAATATTGTCTTTAAATTCAGCGACCGGCACGGCCTTGATGGAGACCTCAACGCCTTTCTTTTGCGCTGCGTCTTTCATACGTTGAACCAGCATGCTGGTGGACATACCTGCAGCACAGCATAAAACGATGTTTTTCATATTTCGCCTCAATGGTTCCCTTCAGTACGCCATCTTTATCCCGCCCCAGAGGGTTGAACAACCGCTTTGCCGTAATTGTGTGTAAAACATCACAAAGAAAGGTTTTTCGTACTGAAACCGGTTGCATGGCTGGAAGCATTAAAGCCAAAAGACCCACCGGAGCGGATCGGAACTAACGGGGGGAAGCGATAAGAATGCGATTTTTTCCCTGCTGCTTGGCCTTGTAGAGCGCTTCATCGACCGTTGCGATAAGCTGTTCAGGCGGCTCCATACGCCATTCGCCCAGCCCGCCGCTAAAGGTGACATGCAGACCCTCTTCCCGCCAGTCGCGCCGGGTAACGTTAAGACGCCAGTCGTTAAGCAGGGATTCAGCCTGTTCCAGCAGGGGCTCCGCAAACAGGACCGCGAACTCTTCGCCACCGTAGCGATAGACGGAGACGGCATGGGGCTGCATCACCTGAATACCTTCGCGCGCCACGTTACGCAGGACGATATCGCCGTTGAGATGGCCCCAGGTATCATTGATGGATTTGAAATTGTCGATATCAACCAGCGCCAGCGCGAAGGGATGACCCTGTGCAACCAGTGCGGCAATATCCTTATCAAAAGCGCCGCGGTTGCGACAGCCGGTCAGCGCATCGATAGTCGCCTGCCGTTGATAAGCCTGCTCACGCGCTTTGCTGTTCCTGATCGCGGTGCTGAGCATGGCTTCCAGCTTCGGCGTCTGTTTAATATCGCCCGTTTTGATGGCGTTAATAATATTCATCAGCACGCCGCTGGCACTGTGGCGCAGGTAGAGGCCAAACAGCACAATCACCACGGCAGCCATCCCGAATCCCCAGATGACGATCAGGGTTTCGTGGCGGGCCAGGTCGCTGAGCGTGGCGTCAGAGACGTTATAAATCACAAACCATCCCGGGTTGGTAAAGGCGTAGTAGTAGTACCAGGTCTGGCTTTTCTGGTCATAAATGGCGCCTTCGCCGCTGGTCATGCTCTCCATCAAGTCTGTACCGATCGCGTGGCGGAACATTGCGCCGGTATCCGGATGGAGCAGGACTTGCCCCTGGCGATCGACGACAAAAAACTCACCCTGTACCGGTGCCTTCATCTGGCGCAGCGTATAGCCCATCGAAGTAAGATCGAGGTGAAAAGCCAGAGTACCTTTCAGATTGCCTTCCGGAGAGATCACCGGCTTATACAGGCTGATGGTCGAACGATGGGTAAAGTAATCGGTATAGGTTGAGGTGTAGTGGCTGAACATGCTGGCTTCCGCCTGATGGGCAAACCAGGGGCGGCTTTTGACATCGATCGCTGGTTCATTGGCCGATGTGCGGATTTCCGGCGCCCGCAGATAATGACCGTCAACATCCGCCACGGAAATCGAAGAGACCGAAGGCATCAGCACCAGGAGCTGCATTAGCTGCTGTAGCCCCTTTTTTCTGTCCGTAATGACGGTACTGTTTAGCTCGTCGTTGTGGGAAAGAAAGCCTGCGGCGCGGTCGAGCATATGCTCATTCTCGCGCAGAACCGACGCGGTATAGAGCACTGCAAGGTTATGGGTAAAGTTACGGTTCATGCTGTGGTAGTCGTCGAGAATATCTTTGCGCTGGCTCAGTATCACCGCCGCAGCAATCAGGATAAAGCTCACCAGGATACCGGAGAAACTCGCCAGAATCGGCCTTGTAAACGACAGTTTTCTGCTATGGATTTTCATAACCTGTTATTCACTCAGGGTAACGAGGTGATTATAAGAGATCCCATGCGGGGGGGAACAATATATCCCTTTCACATGCCGTTATCTCCATTGAGGGCAGGGCGACAGGAGAGGAAAATGCATCGCCCTGGTCAGCCTCCTTGACCGACCCGCTCAGCATAAAAAATGGGACGCGCTGATGCGACGTCCCATTATCCGTATTGCGCACGTGGGCGAAAGCCGTTTTATGCGGTTACTTTTCTTTCACGCTGAATGCGTAGCGCGTCCCAGATAGCTATCCCAGTCCTTCCAGACGGGCTGCAGGCCGCTAAGCTCCAGCGCACGGGCGACCTCTTCAGGTCGTCGCTCATCGTGCGGAGCAAACTGCTCCAGTTCAGGATGATTATCGGCGTAGCCGCCCGGCTGCGTTTTTGAGAATGCGCTTACATTGTTGATCGCCAGTGGGATCACCCGGTCGCGGAACTGTGGCGACTCGCGGGTGGAGAGAGACAGCTCCACTTCCGGTGCCAGCAGACGGAAAGCGCAGATGGTTTGCACCAGCTGGCGCTCATCCATTAGCGAAGCCGGGGCAATGCCACCCGCGCAGGGGCGCAGACGCGGGAAGGAGATTGAATAGCGGGTCTGCCAGTAGTGCTGCTGGAGCCAGAGAAGATGCTCTGCCAGCATAAAGCAGTCGACGCGCCAGCTATCGGACAGGCCAATCAGCGCGCCCAGTCCGATCTTATCGATCCCGGCCCGGCCAAGCCTGTCCGGCGTTTCCAGCCGCCAGAAAAAGTCCTGCTTTTTCCCCTTCAGGTGGTGCCGGGCGTAGACCGCCTCATGATACGTCTCCTGGTAGACCATCACCCCGTCCAGTCCGAGGGTTTTCAGCTCGGCATACTCTTCCTGCGCCAGGGGCTGTACCTCCATCTGCAGCGAGGCAAAGCGACGGCGGATGGCAGGGACGTGCTGGCGGAAATAGTCCATGCCGACCTTGCCCTGATGTTCGCCGGTCACCAGCAGCAGATGCTCAAAACCCATCTCACGGATGGCGTCGCACTCGCGGAGAATTTCGTTCTCGTCCAGAGTCTTACGCTTAATGCGGTTGCTCATGGAGAAGCCACAGTAGGTGCAGTCGTTGGCGCAGAGGTTGGAGAGGTAGAGCGGGACGTAAAAGCTTACCGTGTTGCCGAAGCGCTGGCGGGTAAGCCGCTGTGCCCGCTGCGCCATCGGCTCCAGAAAGGCGTCAGCGGCGGGAGAGAGTAGCGCCATCATATCGTCGCGGGTTGGCTGGCGAGTCTGTAAGGCCCGCTCGACATCGGCGGACGTTTTGCTGTTGATCCGCAGGCGAATATCGTCCCAGTTGAGCTGCCGCCAGCGGTCGGTGAAGGTGGTCATGAGAGCACCTCCAGGAAGCCCGTCAGTGGGCTGGTGGCCTGCGCCTGTGTACTTCGCGAACCCGGTCCGGCCTGACGCGCCAGTAAGCCCGCTTCCACCGCCAGTCGGAAGGCCTGCGCCATGACAACCGGATCGTCGGCGACGGCTATCGCCGTATTGACCAGCACCGCGTCGGCACCCATCTCCAGCGCCTGTGCGGCGTGGCTGGGTACGCCAATCCCCGCATCCACCACGACCGGTACGGTGGCCTGGGCAATAATAATCTCCAGCATGGCCCGGGTTTCCAGACCCTGGTTAGAGCCAATTGGTGCACCCAGCGGCATCACCGCTGCGCAACCCACTTCCTCCAGCCGTTTGCACAGCACCGGATCGGCTCCGCAGTAGGGCAGTACCACAAAGCCCTCTTTAACCAGCAGCGTGGCCGCCTTCAGGGTTTCAATGGGATCCGGCAAGAGCCAGCGGGCATCGGGATGGATCTCCAGTTTCAGCCAGCGGGTGCCCAGCGCTTCACGTGCCAGCCGGGCGGCAAATACCGCTTCCTCGGCGGTTTTCGCGCCGGAGGTATTCGGCAGCAGCGTGACGCCCGCTGCCAGCAGCGGGGCCAGGATCGCGTCATTGTGCTGACGTAAATCCACGCGTTTCATTGCCAGGGTGACCAGCTGGCTGCCGGATGCGCGGATGGCGTCCACCATCAGCGACGGTGAGGCGAACTTGCCTGTACCGGTAAAGAGATGTGAATCAAAGGTTTTATCTGCAATACGTAACATCTTAGCCTCCGGCGATCACCTGAAAAAGCAGGATCCGATCGTCCTCGTTAACCTGCTGAAACGCCCACTGGTCGCGGGGCAGGATCTGTTGATTCAGCGCCAGCGCGACGCCGGGTTTTAACTGACCAAGCTGGTCGAGCAGGGCGGCGACGGTGAGCCCGTCGGCGCACTGCATGGGGTCATCGTTAAACAGGATCCGCATGCTGACCTCCGCATACCGGGCAGGTTTCGGCGCGGTGCAGCGCCAGATGCCGCCAGTGGCCTGAGCGCCCGTCAAACAGGCGGAGTTCATTGCGTGCGGTCTCCATCTCGCTCAGCAGTTTGATGGCTTCCAGCGCCTGTAATGTGCCCATCACGCCCACCACCGGGCCGACAATACCTGCGGTACTGCAGTTGCGCTCGGGTTCGACATCCTCTGGCCACAGACAGCGGTAGCATCCCTGGCTCCACGGCGGCGTCAGGACCATCATCTGCCCGGCAAAGCCGACGGCGCTGGCGGTCACCAGCGGGGTATCCAGCGCAATGCAGGCGGCGTTGATGGCCTGGCGCGTGGCCATATTATCGCTACAGTCCAGCACCACGTCGGCGCGAGCGACCTCGCAGTGCAGTCGCTCGCCGCTGAGCCTTTCCGGCAGAGCGATAAGCGCAATATCCGGATTAAGCGCCTGCAGTCGCTGCTGCGCGGTTTGCGCTTTGGGCCGGGCGACATCCTGATGGGTGAAGAGGATCTGCCGCTGCAGATTGCTGAGATGCACCTCGTCATCGTCCGCCAGCACCAGCGTGCCGATCCCCGCGCCCGCCAGATATAGCGCCGCTGGCGCACCTAAACCGCCGAGGCCGACGATCAGTACCCGGCTGGCGAGCAGTTTCTGCTGGCCTTCAATGGCGATATCCTCCAGCAGGATCTGGCGGCTGTAGCGCATAAAGTCGCTGTCATTCATCGCCTGCTCCTGCCAGCTTCAGGAGCTGTACCGTTGCTGCTTCCCAGTCCTGTGCATGGGTGATGGCGCTGACGACGGCAATGCTGCCGACGCCGGTTGCCAGCACCTCAGGGGCACGCTCAAGGCTAATGCCGCCAATGGCGACGGTCGGATAGTCGGCCAGGCGACGAATATGCTGCGCCAGCTGCGCCACACCCTGCGGCGCAGAGGGCATCTGCTTGGTCTGCGTCGGGAAAACGTGGCCGAGAGCGATATAAGACGGACGCGCCGCCAGCGCCACGTCGATTTCCATATCGTCGTGGGTGGAGACGCCCAGCCGCAGGCCCGCCGCGCGAATCGCGCTGAGATCGGTCGTTTCCAGGTCTTCCTGACCCAGATGGACACCGTAAGCCTGATGTTTAACGGCCAGCTGCCAGTAATCGTTGATAAAGAGTCGGGCGTTATAGCGACGTCCCAGCGCAATGGCGGCCATCACGTCGGCTTCCACCTCACTATCACGCTTATCTTTGATCCGTAGCTGGATCGTGCGTACGCCCGCCTCCAGCAGGCGTTCAATCCACTCTACGCTATCGACGACAGGATAGAGTCCCAGCCGCAATGGGACCGGGGGAAAGTCAGGCAGGTACATTATGCCTCCTCTTTTTTGAGGTAGATTTCGCCGCCTCTGGCGCGGAAGTTATCGGACATATCGGCCATGCCGACTTCAATCACCTGTTTCGCCGCATAGTCGCGGACCTCCTGGCTGATTTTCATCGAGCAAAATTTGGGTCCGCACATGGAGCAGAAGTGGGCCACTTTGCCGGACTCCTGCGGCAGGGTTTCGTCGTGATAGGCTCGGGCGGTGAAAGGATCCAGAGCGAGGTTAAACTGATCTTCCCAGCGGAATTCGAAACGTGCTTTGGACATGGCGTTATCGCGGATCTGCGCGCCCGGATGGCCTTTAGCAAGATCGGCGGCGTGGGCCGCAATCTTGTAGGTGATCAGACCCTGTTTCACATCCTCTTTATTCGGCAGGCCAAGGTGCTCTTTCGGCGTGACGTAGCACAGCATGGCGCAGCCGAACCAGCCGATCATCGCGGCCCCAATCCCGGAGGTGAAGTGGTCGTAGCCCGGCGCGATATCGGTGGTCAACGGTCCCAGCGTATAGAACGGCGCTTCGTGGCAGTGCTCCAGCTCTTCGGTCATATTGCGACGGATCATCTGCATCGGAACGTGGCCCGGGCCTTCAATCATCACCTGGACATCATACTCCCAGGCAATTTTGGTCAGCTCCCCGAGGGTATGCAGCTCGGCAAACTGGGCTTCATCGTTAGCGTCCTGGATCGATCCCGGACGCAGGCCGTCGCCGAGTGAGAGGGAGACATCATAGGCGGCGCAGATTTCACAGATTTCGCGGAAGTGCTGATAGAGGAAGTTTTCCTGATGATGAGAGAGGCACCATTTCGCCATAATCGAACCGCCGCGAGAGACGATGCCGGTCAGGCGCTTCGCAGTCATCGGGACATAGCGCAGCAGCACGCCTGCATGAATGGTGAAGTAGTCCACGCCCTGCTCGGCCTGCTCCAGTAGCGTATCGCGGAAGGCTTCCCATGTTAGATCCTCGGCGATCCCGTTGACCTTCTCCAGCGCCTGATAGATCGGGACGGTGCCGATCGGGACCGGGCTGTTACGCAGGATCCATTCGCGGGTTTCGTGAATATAGCGGCCGGTGGAAAGATCCATCACCGTGTCTGCGCCCCAGCGGGTGGACCAGACCAGTTTTTCCACTTCCTCTTCAATAGAGGAGGTGACCGCCGAGTTGCCGATATTGGCGTTCACTTTAACCAGGAAGTTGCGGCCGATAATCATCGGCTCCGATTCAGGGTGGTTAATATTGGCGGGAATAATGGCGCGACCGGCGGCGACTTCGTCGCGAACAAATTCCGGGGTGATATTTTCCGGCAGGCGGGCACCAAAGCCTTCGCCCGGGTGCTGCTGGCGCAGGACTTCGCTGCGGATGCGCTCGCGGCCCATATTTTCGCGAATGGCGATAAAGGTCATCTCCGGCGTGACGATGCCTTTGCGGGCGTAGTGAAGCTGGGTGACGCACTGACCGGCTTTCGCCCGTTTCGGCGTCAGCAGACCGCTAAAACGCAGGTTATCCAGGGTGTCGTCCGCCAGTCGCTCGTTGGTGTATGCAGAGCTGAGCCCGGAAAGGGATTCGGTGTCGCTGCGGGCGTCGATCCATGGCTGGCGCAGTTTCTCCAGCCCCTGGCGGACGTCAATCGCAATGTCCGGATCGCCGTAGGGACCGGATGTGTCATACACCGGTACCGGCTCGTTTTCTTCATACTGCGGATTGTCCTGCGCGCCGCCGATAAGCGTCGGGCTAAGCTGGATCTCACGCATCGGGACGCGGATATCCGCCTGCTCACCGCTGATATAGATACGCTGTGAGCGAGGGAAGGCCGTGCCTTCTAAGGTGTCGATAAAGCGTTGGGCGTGCTCGCGTTGTTCGCGGCGGGACAGTTTTGTTGTAGACATAGCGCATTCCAGTAGTAGTAAAGGACATGGCTTGTCAGACGACGGATGGAGTAATAGATATGATCTGCCCACGGGAAGAGCCCCGTGCAGAATTACTCTTGTTCCCTTCGCAGGTCTTAACCCGATCAGGTTCCGCGGATCCCGAATTAACGGTCTCAGCCCGTGCTCGCGCACTGGGCACTCCGACAAGAAAAACTCAGTATTGCTCACATGCGGAACAAGACTCAGTGAACCCCTTCCATTGAAGGGGCTTATGTAAACTACGCGTTAACGCATCAGAACTCAAGCCGGGCGTGCAACGATGCTTTCATCGTTGGCGCTGGCGTGCAGGTTATGGTCAAACGCCAGCAGGACCAGCTCATCTTCCAGCGCAAAGCGCGCGGCCAGGGCTTCGCCAATGCCAGACAGCGCCTGCTGGAATTCGATGCAGTTGTCGTGATCGATGGCATTTTCCAGACTCGAATCGTAATACTCCATTAGCTGCTGAGTATTCGCTTCCAGGAGCGGATAGAGTCTTGTTGCTGCAGAAAGTGGGCTACTCCCTTCCATTCCGCTGATAATGCGTTCATAAATATTGAAATGCCCGGCGGACAGATAATCCACCAGGTTCTGGCAAAAATCGTCCAGCGCTTTCTCGTTCAGACGGACGAAGGATTCTTTGCCAGGCTTAATACCAACCAGATTGTAGTACGCGACGAGCAGCTGCTTACGTACACGAAACCAGTGATCGACAAGTTCATTACTGCCGCCAAGGCGTTCTGTCAGACTTTCTAACTGGTTTAACATGGTCAACTCCGTGATTTTAAGCGAAAAGTACTGCTCACCCAGAATGTGAAAAGAATATTGAAAATGCCAGTGAAACTAAGGTAGTGCAATAAATTATGGATCGTCTTATCGAAAATGCAGATCGTGGCTGGTGGATCGTCAGCCATGAACAAAAATTATGGTTGCCCGGCGGTGAATTACCATATGGGGAGGCAGGAAATTTCGATCTTGTGGGGCAGCGCGCATTACAGATCGGTGAGTGGCAGGGCGATCCCGTCTGGCTGGTGCAGCAGAATCGCCGCCAGGATATGGGATCGGTTCGTCAGGTTATCGATCAGGATGTGGGGCTTTTCCAGCTTGCCGGACGCGGGGTTCAGCTCGCCGAGTTTTATCGTTCGCATAAGTTCTGCGGCTACTGCGGGCACGGCATGCATCCGAGTAAAACAGAATGGGCGATGCTGTGCAGCCTCTGTCGGGAGCGCTACTACCCACAGATTGCGCCCTGCATTATCGTCGCCATTCGCCGCGACGACAAAATCCTGCTGGCGCAGCATACCCGCCATCGCAACGGTATTCACACCGTGCTGGCCGGATTTGTCGAAGTGGGCGAAACGCTTGAGCAGGCCGTGGCCCGTGAGGTGATGGAAGAGAGCAGCATTAAAGTCAAAAACCTCCGCTACGTGACTTCTCAGCCCTGGCCGTTCCCGCAGTCTTTAATGACCGCCTTTATGGCCGAATATGACAGCGGCGAAATCGTTATCGATCAAAAAGAGCTGCTGGAAGCAAACTGGTATCGTTATGACGATCTCCCGCTGTTGCCGCCGCCGGGCACCGTGGCGCGTCGCCTGATTGAAGATACCGTGGCGCTGTGTCGGGCCGAGTACGAGTGATGGTACACTACGCGCTGACGCATTAAGGAACTGCAAAATGACCGAACTGAAGAACGATCGTTATCTGCGTGCGCTGCTGCGCCAGCCCGTTGATGTTACCCCGGTATGGATGATGCGCCAGGCGGGGCGCTATTTACCGGAGTACAAAGCCACCCGAGCCGTCGCGGGCGACTTTATGTCCCTGTGCAAAAACGCCGAGCTGGCCTGCGAAGTTACGCTCCAGCCTCTGCGCCGCTACCCGCTGGATGCGGCGATCCTCTTCTCGGATATTCTGACCATTCCCGATGCGATGGGCCTTGGGCTCTATTTTGAAGCGGGCGAAGGCCCACGCTTCTCCTCGCCCATCACCGGTAAAGCCGACGTCGACAAACTGCCGATCCCCGATCCTGAACAGGAGCTGGGCTACGTGATGAACGCGGTGCGCACCATCCGCCGCGAGCTGAAAGGCGAAGTGCCGCTGATCGGCTTCTCCGGCAGCCCGTGGACGCTGGCGACCTATATGGTGGAAGGCGGCAGCAGTAAAGCCTTCACCGTGATTAAAAAGATGATGTACGCCGACCCGCAAACGCTGCACACGCTGCTTGATAAGCTGGCGAAAAGCGTCACCCTGTACCTGAACGCGCAGATCCGCGCAGGTGCCCAGTCGGTGATGATTTTTGACACCTGGGGCGGGGTACTGACCGGGCGTGATTATCAGCAGTTCTCCCTGTACTACATGCATAAAATTATTGATGGCCTGCTGCGTGAAAACGAAGGCCGTCGCGTGCCGGTAACGCTGTTCACTAAAGGCGGCGGCCAGTGGCTGGAAGCGATGGCGGCGACCGGCTGCGACGCGCTGGGGCTTGACTGGACCACCGATATCGCCGACGCCCGTCGTCGGGTGGGCGATAAAGTGGCGCTGCAGGGCAATATGGACCCGTCCATGCTCTATGCACCGCCGGCGCGTATCGAAGAGGAAGTCGCGGGTATTCTCGCGGGCTTCGGTGAGGGGGAAGGCCATGTCTTTAACCTCGGCCACGGTATTCATCAGGACGTCCCGCCGGAACACGCTGGCGCATTTGTGGAGGCGGTGCACCGGCTTTCGGCTCAGTACCACAAGTAAGGAGTGATTATGGATCTCGCGTCGCTACGCGCTCAGCAAATTGAACTTGCCGCTTCGGTCATCCGTGAGGATTGCCCGGAGAAGAACCCGCCGGAATTGATTGCCGGTGCGGATGTCGGATTTGAGCAGGGCGGAGAAGTGACGCGAGCCGCGATGGTGCTGCTGCGGTATCCCTCGCTGGAGCTGGTCGAATATAAGGTAGCGCGTATCGCTACCACCATGCCCTATATCCCCGGCTTTCTCTCCTTCCGTGAATATCCCGCGCTGCTGGCAGCGTGGGAGCAACTCTCACAAAAACCCGATCTGCTGTTTGTGGATGGTCACGGTATTTCTCATCCGCGTCGCCTGGGCGTTGCCAGCCATTTTGGCCTGCTGGTGGACGTGCCCACCATTGGGGTGGCGAAGAAACGCCTGTGCGGCAAGTTCGAGCTTCCCTCTGCGGATACAGGCGCTGTTGCCCCGCTGATGGATAAAAACGAGCAACTGGCGTGGGTGTGGCGCAGCAAAGCGCGCTGTAACCCGCTGTTTGTCTCGACGGGGCATCGCGTGAGTCTGGACAGCGCGCTGATGTGGGTACAGCGCTGTATGAAGGGCTATCGTCTGCCGGAGCCGACACGCTGGGCCGATGCGGTCGCGTCCCGACGCCCTGGGTTTATCCGTTGGCAGGAAAATCAGCTCTGATTCAGGTACACTGCCGCTAATTTACGATCCTGAGACTTCATCATGTTACAGAACCCGATTCATCTGCGTCTGGAAAAGCTGGAAAGCTGGCAGCACGTCACCTTTATGGCCTGCCTGTGTGAGCGCATGTATCCCAACTATGCCATGTTCTGCAAAGAGACCGGGTTTGCTGATGGTCAGCTTTACCGGCGGATCCTCGACCTGATATGGGAAACCCTGACGGTCAAAGACGCGAAGGTGAACTTTGACAGCCAGCTGGAAAAGCTGGAAGAAGCTATCCCTCAGGCGGACGATTACGATATGTACGGTGTCTATCCGGCTATCGACGCCTGCGTTGCCCTGAGCGAATTAATCCACTCCCGCCTTAGCGGTGAAACGCTGGAGCATGCGATTGAGGTGAGCGAAACCTCAATCACCACGGTCGCGATGCTGGAAATGACCGGTGAAGGTCGGGAAATGACCGATGAAGAGCTCAAAGCTAACCCCGCCGTTGAGCAAGAATGGGACATTCAGTGGGAGATTTTCCGCCTGCTGGCAGCCTGTGAAGAACGCGACGTTGAACTGATAAAAGGGCTGCGTGCCGACCTGCGGGAAGCGGGTGAGAGCAACATTGGTATAAATTTTAACCAATAAGGCAATAAAACGTGATTTACAGCCTGAATTGTCGCGACTGAAGGCTTCCCTTCCCACCCCCGTCTGGTCTACATTTGGGGGGCGAAAATAAGTGGCTATCGGTGCGTGTACGCAGGAGAGTGCTTTTGAGGCATTTCCGTCGCACTCGATGCTTAGCAAGCGATAAACACATTGTAAGGATAACTTATGAACAAGACTCAACTGATTGATGTAATTGCAGACAAGGCTGACCTGTCTAAAGTGCAGGCGAAAGCTGCACTGGAATCCACCCTGGCTGCTATTACTGAGTCTCTGAAAGAAGGCGATGCTGTACAACTGGTTGGTTTCGGTACCTTCAAAGTGAACCACCGCGCTGAGCGCACTGGCCGCAACCCGCAGACCGGTAAAGAAATCAAAATCGCCGCAGCTAACGTGCCGGCATTTGTTTCTGGTAAAGCACTGAAAGACGCAGTTAAGTAAGACGCGTGGCAGTGAACAGTTTTGCTAAAGGGGCGGCTTCGCCCCTTTTGTCCATCTGGCGTCTGGCACTGATTCCTGGAATCATGCTGCTGGCTGCCTGCAGCAGTACATCCTCGCTTCCCCCTTTTACCGCCAGCGGCTATGCCGACGATCAGGGTGCGGTACGTATCTGGCGTAAAGATTCCGCAGATGAGGTACGCTTGCTGACGGTATTCAGTCCGTGGCGTAACGGCGAGACCTCGACCGGTGAATACCGCTGGCAGGGCGATACCCTGTCGCTGATTGAACTCAATATCTACGGTAAACCACGGGAACATATCCGCGTACGGTTTGACGATCGTGGCGAGCTGAGTTTTATGCAGCGTGAGACGGGCGATCAAAAACAGCAGCTTTCAAGCGATCGGGTTGCGTTGTATCGCTACCGCGGTGAACAGATCCGCCAGACCAGCGATGCGCTGCGTCAGGGGCGTGTTGTGCTGCGTCAGGGCCGATGGCAGCCCGATGGCACCGTGACGACCTGTGAAGGCCAGACACTTCGTCCTGCTCTGGATAGTATCGCGCTGAATCATATTAAACGGCGACAGGAGCGCTCTTCGCTTGCGGTAAGTATCGCCTGGCTTGAAGCGCCTGAAGGTGCGCAGCTTTTACTGGTGGCGAACGAAGATTATTGCCACTGGCAGCCGATGGAAAAGAACTTCTAGTTTCCCCCTCGCGGCTGCGAGAGGGAGTTGACGGGATGACTTACTTACCCTGCTCACGTGCTATTGCACGATAACCAATATCCTTGCGGCTGAAGCTGCCGTCCCAGTGAATATTCGTCATCAGGGCATAGGCCTGTTGCTGTGCCTGTGCCACGGTATCGCCCAGCGCCGTCACACAAAGCACGCGACCACCGCTGGTCAGCACCTGCTCGTCATCAGAGAGTCGGGTTCCGGCATGGAAGACTTTACCGTCGGCAACTTCTTCCAGCGGCAGGCCGTGGATCACATCACCAGTGTGATAGTCGCCCGGATAACCTCCGGCAGCGATCACCACGCCCAGAGAAGCGCGCGGGTCCCACTCTGAGGTTTTCTCGTCCAGCTTGCCTTCGCAGGCGGCCAGACAAAGTTCGACCAGGTCAGACTGCATGCGCAGCATGATGGGCTGAGTTTCCGGATCGCCAAAGCGGCAGTTGAATTCAATCACCTTCGGGTTGCCCTGCTTGTCGATCATCAGCCCGGCATACAGGAAACCGGTATAGGTATTGCCTTCCGCCGCCATGCCGCGCACGGTTGGCCAGATAATACGTTCCATGGTGCGCTGATGGACTTCATCAGTGACCACGGGAGCCGGAGAGTAGGCGCCCATGCCGCCGGTATTCGGGCCGCTGTCGCCGTCGCCAACGCGCTTGTGATCCTGGCTGGTGGCCATCGGCAGCACGTGCTCACCATCAACCATCACAATAAAGCTGGCTTCTTCCCCGTCGAGGAACTCCTCGATCACGATACGGTGACCCGCATCGCCAAAGGCGTTGCCTGCCAGCATATCGTTTACCGCCGCTTCGGCTTCGCCGAGGGTCATCGCGACGATCACGCCTTTACCGGCAGCAAGGCCGTCGGCCTTGATTACGATAGGCGCGCCTTTCTCGCGCAGATACGCCAGGGCCGGTTCCACTTCGGTGAAGTTCTGGTATTCGGCCGTCGGGATGTTATGGCGGGCGAGGAAATCTTTGGTAAAGGCTTTGGAGCCTTCCAGCTGCGCCGCACCTTCAGTTGGACCGAAGATCTTCAGCCCGGCAGCGCGGAATGCGTTAACCACGCCAATCACCAGCGGTGCTTCCGGACCGACGATGGTCAGATCGATTTTTTCATTTTGCGCGAAGCTCAGCAGGCCAGGGATATCCGTTACGCCGATAGCCACATTTTGCAGGGTGGGTTCCAGCGCCGTGCCGGCATTACCTGGCGCAACGAAAACGGTATCAACCAGCGGCGACTGAGCTGCTTTCCACGCCAGGGCGTGCTCGCGGCCGCCGTTACCAATCACTAATACTTTCATTGTCTGCTCCGTGAATTAATGGCGGAAGTGACGCATATCGGTGAAGATCATCGCGATGCCGTGCTCGTCTGCGGCGGCAATCACTTCGTCGTCGCGGATCGAACCACCCGGCTGGATCACGCAGCTCACGCCAACGGCGGCTGCGGCATCAATACCGTCGCGGAACGGGAAGAAGGCATCGGAGGCCATGGCGGAGCCTTTCACTTCCAGTCCTTCATCACCGGCTTTGATCCCGGCGATCTTCGCCGAGTAAACGCGGCTCATCTGGCCTGCACCTATACCGATGGTCATATTCTCTTTAGCGTAAACAATGGCGTTGGATTTCACGAATTTCGCCACCTTCCAGCAGAACAGCGCATCGCGCAGCTCCTGCTCGCTCGGCTGACGCTTAGTCACCACGCGCAGCTCACCGGCAGTCACCATGCCCAGATCGCGATCCTGAACCAGCAGGCCGCCGTTAACACGTTTGAAATCCAGTCCCGGCACGCGCTGCGCCCACTGGCCGCAAATCAGGACGCGGACGTTCTGTTTCGCGGCGGTGACTTTCAGGGCTTCTTCACTGGCGGACGGGGCAATGATCACCTCAACGAACTGACGGGAGATAATCGCCTGCGCGGTTTCGACGTCCAGCTCGCGGTTAAAGGCAATGATGCCACCGAAAGCGGAGGTCGGGTCGGTCTTGTACGCGCGGTCGTAAGCGTCGAGAACGGAACCGCCCACGGCAACGCCACACGGGTTGGCGTGCTTCACAATGACGCAGGCAGGTTCATCGAACTCTTTAACACACTCAAGGGCTGCATCGGTATCGGCGATATTGTTATAGGAGAGTGCTTTGCCCTGCAGCTGCTGCGCGGTGGCAACGGAGGCTTCGTTAATTTCTTCTTCTATATAGAAGGCAGCCTGCTGATGGCTGTTCTCGCCATAGCGCATATCCTGCTTCTTAATAAAGTTCAGATTCAGGGTACGCGGGAAGCGACCGGCAGGTTCTTTGCTTTCGCCGTGATACGCCGGAACCAGGCTGCCGAAGTAGTTAGCGATCATACTGTCATAGGCGGCGGTATGTTCGAAGGCTTTAATCGCGAGGTCAAAACGGGTTTCCAGGGTCAGGGAACCGTCGTGGGTATCCATCTCACTAATAATAGAAGCGTAGTCGCTGCTCTTAACGACGATGGCAACGTCCTTATGGTTCTTGGCGGCGGAGCGCACCATGGTCGGGCCGCCGATATCGATGTTCTCGACCGCGTCTTCCAGGGAGCAGCCTTCGCGCGCGACGGTCTGAGCAAACGGGTAAAGGTTCACGACCACCATATCGATCGGCGCGATCGCATGTTCTGCCATGATCGCATCATCCTGACCGCGACGGCCCAGGATGCCGCCGTGCACTTTCGGGTGCAGGGTCTTAACGCGTCCATCCATCATTTCCGGGAAGCCGGTGTAATCGGAGACTTCGGTGACCGGCAGGCCTTTATCTGCGAGCAGGCGTGCGGTACCACCTGTAGAGAGCAGCTCGACGCCGCGCTGAGAGAGAGCCTGTGCGAATTCGACGATACCGGCTTTATCAGAAACACTGAGCAGAGCGCGGCGGACTGGACGACGTTGTTGCATGGTAGTAAATCCCCAGGATTTGATCGTTACAGAGAGCGTTAGCTGAATTTTCGGATCCTCAGGATCCCAGAATTCAGCTAACGCCCCGGACGGGGCGCGTTAATTTTGCGCGGGCATTGTAACGAAAACGTTTGCGCACCGCTCGTGATTTTTTATCACCCCTAAAGATCGCGCCAGATAACTTCCTTTATAAGGTCTGACGGAGCACGATCAACCCGCGTGGTGACTGGCTTTTGTGGATAACTCTGTGTGTAAAAAGGTATAAACCCGCGTTTTGCTGTGGAATGCAGCAGTCAGTCATCTTTTTGTCATTTTTCTATTGCGGGCGTCAGAGAACTCCCTATAATGCGCCTCCATCGACACGGAACATGTGAACAACTTCACGATGTACCGCAGAGTCGACGAGAGAAAACTTCTGAAAAATGAGGT
>NZ_RJKQ01000010.1 GCF_003751845.1 Enterobacter sp. BIGb0383
CCACCCGATCGCGATGGACGACGGTCTGCGTTTCGCAATCCGTGAAGGCGGCCGTACTGTTGGTGCGGGCGTTGTTGCTAAAGTTATCGCTTAATTAGCGTTAATTTGAAAAGGGCGCTTCGGCGCCCTTTTTTATTGCCCGAAATTTACTTATCTTTCCCGTAGTTATATTTTGTACTGGTTTTCGCTATTGTAATTATAATTATTCTCATTTACACTTTGTGCAGAAATTAAACGGGAGTCATCATGTACGTTTGTTTGTGTAATGGTGTGAGTGATAAAAAAATCCGCCAGGCCGTGCGCCAGTTCAATCCCCAGTCCTTTCAGCAGCTCCGCAAGTTTATTCCCGTTGGAAATCAATGTGGTAAATGCATTCGTGCCGCGCGTGAAATTATGCAGGATGAATTAACTCAGATCCCGGAATATAAAGAGATCGCCTGAGGCAGCCTTCTTTTTTTTGACATCCCCGTAGCCCCATCTACGCTTCAATAAGTGGAAGCGGAGGGACTATATAATGAAAGGTGATGTTAAAATCATAAATTATCTCAATAAATTATTGGGAAATGAGCTTGTCGCAATCAATCAGTATTTTCTCCATGCAAGAATGTTCAAAAACTGGGGCCTGATGCGCCTCAACGATGTCGAGTACCATGAATCCATTGATGAAATGAAGCACGCCGATAAGTACATCGAGCGTATTTTGTTCCTTGAAGGCATTCCTAACCTGCAGGACCTCGGCAAACTGTATATCGGTGAAGACGTTGAGGAGATGTTCCAGTCCGATCTCAAGCTGGAACTCGAAGGCGCGAAGGATCTACGTGAAGCTATCGCCTACGCCGACAGCGTACATGACTATGTCAGCCGCGATATGATGATTGAAATTCTCGCGGAAGAAGAACACCACATCGACTGGCTGGAAACCGAACTGGACCTGATTTCGAAGATTGGTTTGCAGAACTACCTGCAGTCGCAGATCAAAGTAGAGTAAACGGCGTACCACTCACGGTTTGTCCGAGTGTGAGCAAACCCGCTGCGGCCAGAAAAGGGCCAAAGGGCAGCGGGTTTTTTAATGTCTCGAGTTTGCCCCGCCAGCACAGGCGAAAAGCCAGGAGCATACCGGCCAGTAAAGTGGCAATGACCACTAATTGAGGGAGCAATGCCCAGCCGTGCCAGGCCCCGAGCGCGGCCAGAAATTTGACATCGCCATAGCCGAGCCCCTCACGCCGCCGCAGCAGGCGGTATGCCCAGTAGATAAAAGCCAACCCCGCGTAGCCGGCGATGGCTCCCCATACGGCAGCATCAAGTCGCTGCGGTCGACAGCAGAGATGCCAGAGCAGCCCACTCCACAGTAAAGGACAGGTGAAGCGGTCGGGCAGCAGGCCATAGGCGATATCCTGGCGGCAAAGCAGCAGGCAAAAGATGAGGTAGAGAAAGAAGAAACAGAGGTCGGGAAACACGCGGCGCTCCTCAGCAAGGTTTTGGTGTAGACTCTGCGCCATGGCTCCGGGGTGCAAACGGGAAAATCCTGCTCTGCGTACCCGTTCGAAAGCTTTTCAGGGAGTTGCTGTCAGAGACAGATTATTTGCGCGGCGTGCAGCGACTCACGGGTGTCCGAATTATAAACACCCCTTGCTTCCACTCCAGATTTGCGTATAATGCGCGGGCTTGTCGTAATTGACACGCTGGTTCGACAGAACCCGACGGCGTCTTCTTGTGCCGTCAAACAATGTTCCCAATTGGGGAACTATGTAAGAACGATTACGCTCCCCCATCAATCGTAATGGGTGCGAGAAGTAGTCATTTTCGTTTATAAAATAATTGGAGCTCTGGTCTCATGCAGAACCAAAGAATCCGTATCCGCCTTAAAGCGTTTGATCATCGTCTGATCGATCAATCAACCGCCGAAATCGTCGAGACTGCCAAGCGCACTGGTGCGCAGGTACGTGGTCCGATCCCGCTGCCGACCCGCAAAGAGCGCTTTACCGTTCTGATCTCCCCGCACGTCAATAAAGACGCGCGTGATCAGTACGAAATCCGCACTCACAAGCGTCTGGTTGACATCGTTGAGCCAACTGAGAAAACCGTTGATGCTCTGATGCGTCTGGATCTGGCTGCCGGTGTAGACGTGCAGATCAGCCTGGGTTAATCAGGTCATCGAGCGATTGAGAGGTTGAAACAATGATTGGTTTAGTCGGTAAAAAAGTGGGCATGACCCGCATCTTCACTGAAGATGGCGTATCTATCCCAGTAACCGTAATCGAAGTTGAAGCAAACCGCGTTACTCAGGTTAAAGATCTGGCTAACGACGGCTACCGTGCTGTTCAGGTTACCACCGGTGCTAAAAAAGCTAACCGCGTAACCAAGCCGGAAGCGGGTCACTTCGCTAAAGCTGGCGTTGAAGCTGGCCGTGGTCTGTGGGAATTCCGTCTGTCAGAAGGCGAAGAGTTCACCGTAGGTCAGGACATTAGCGTTGAGCTGTTTGCTGAAGTTAAAAAAGTTGACGTAACCGGTACCTCTAAAGGTAAAGGTTTCGCCGGTACCGTTAAGCGCTGGAACTTCCGTACCCAGGACGCTACCCACGGTAACTCCTTGTCTCACCGCGTTCCGGGTTCTATCGGTCAGAACCAGACTCCGGGCAAAGTGTTCAAAGGCAAGAAGATGGCAGGTCAGCTGGGCAACGAACGTGTAACTGTTCAGAGCCTGGACGTAGTACGTGTTGACGCTGAGCGCAACCTGCTGCTGGTTAAAGGTGCTGTCCCGGGTGCTACCGGTAGCGACCTTATCGTTAAACCAGCTGTGAAGGCGTAAGGGGATAGCAATGGAATTAGTATTGAAAGACGCGCAGAGCGCGCTGACTGTTTCCGAAACTACCTTCGGCCGTGACTTCAACGAAGCGCTGGTACACCAGGTTGTTGTAGCTTATGCAGCTGGTGCTCGTCAGGGTACTCGTGCTCAGAAGACCCGTGCTGAAGTAACTGGTTCTGGTAAAAAGCCGTGGCGCCAGAAAGGCACCGGCCGTGCGCGTTCAGGTTCTATCAAGAGCCCGATCTGGCGTTCAGGTGGTGTGACTTTCGCTGCGCGTCCGCAGGACCACAGTCAAAAAGTTAACAAAAAGATGTACCGCGGCGCGCTGAAAAGCATCCTGTCCGAACTGGTACGTCAGGATCGTCTGATCGTTGTCGAGCAGTTCTCTCTGGAAGCGCCGAAAACTAAGCTTCTGGCTCAGAAACTGAAAGACATGGCTCTGGAAGATGTGCTGATCATCACCGGTGAGCTGGACGAAAATCTGTTCCTGGCCGCACGTAACCTGCACAAGGTTGACGTTCGCGACGCAACAGGTATCGACCCGGTTAGCCTGATCGCCTTCGACAAAGTCGTCATGACTGCTGATGCGGTTAAGCAAGTTGAGGAGATGCTGGCATGATTCGTGAAGAACGTCTGCTGAAGGTGCTGCGTGCACCGCACGTTTCTGAAAAAGCGTCTGCTGCGATGGAAAAAACCAATACCATCGTTCTCAAAGTTGCTAAAGACGCGACCAAATCAGAAATCAAAGCCGCTGTACAGAAACTTTTCGAAGTGGAAGTAGAGGTCGTTAACACCCTGGTTGTTAAAGGGAAAGTTAAACGTTCCGGACAGCGTATTGGTCGTCGTAACGACTGGAAAAAAGCTTACGTCACCCTGAAAGAAGGCCAGAATCTGGACTTCGTTGGCGGCGCTGAGTAAGTCGGAGGAGAAGAACAATGGCAGTTGTTAAATGTAAACCGACATCTCCGGGTCGTCGCCATGTAGTTAAAGTGGTAAACGCGGAGCTGCACAAGGGCAAACCATTTGCCCCGCTGGTAGAAAAAAACAGCAAATCCGGTGGCCGTAACAACAATGGTCGCATCACTACCCGTCATATCGGTGGTGGTCACAAGCAGGCTTACCGTATTGTTGACTTCAAACGCAACAAAGACGGTATCCCGGCAACTGTTGAACGTCTTGAGTACGATCCGAACCGCTCCGCGAACATCGCGCTGGTTCTGTACAAAGACGGCGAGCGCCGTTACATCCTGGCCCCTAAAGGCCTGAAAGCTGGCGATCAGATTCAGTCTGGCGTTGATGCTGCGATCAAAGCGGGTAACACCCTGCCGATGCGCAATATCCCGGTTGGTTCTACCGTTCATAACGTAGAAATGAAACCAGGTAAAGGCGGTCAGCTGGCGCGTTCAGCCGGTACCTACGTTCAGATCGTTGCTCGCGATGGTGCTTATGTCACCCTGCGTCTGCGTTCTGGCGAAATGCGCAAAGTCGAAGCTGACTGCCGCGCAACTCTGGGCGAAGTTGGCAATGCTGAGCATATGCTGCGCGTTCTGGGTAAAGCAGGTGCTGCACGCTGGCGTGGTGTTCGTCCTACCGTTCGCGGTACTGCGATGAACCCGGTCGATCACCCACATGGTGGTGGTGAAGGTCGTAACTTTGGTAAGCACCCGGTATCCCCGTGGGGCCTGCAGACCAAAGGTAAGAAGACCCGTAGCAACAAGCGTACTGATAAATTTATCGTACGTCGCCGTAGCAAATAATATTAGAGGATAAGCCATGCCACGTTCTCTCAAGAAAGGTCCTTTTATTGACCTGCACTTGCTGAAGAAGGTAGAGAAAGCGGTGGAAAGCGGTGACAAGAAGCCCCTGCGCACTTGGTCCCGTCGTTCAACGATCTTTCCTAACATGATCGGTTTGACCATCGCTGTCCATAATGGTCGTCAGCACGTTCCAGTCTTTGTTTCCGACGAAATGGTTGGTCACAAACTGGGTGAATTCGCACCGACTCGTACTTATCGCGGCCACGCTGCTGATAAAAAAGCGAAGAAGAAATAAGGTAGGAGGAAGAGATGGAAACTTTAGCTCAACATCGCCATGCTCGTTCTTCTGCTCAGAAGGTTCGCCTTGTTGCTGACCTGATTCGCGGTAAGAAAGTGTCGCAGGCCCTGGACATCCTGACCTATACCAACAAGAAAGCTGCGGTATTGGTCAAGAAAGTACTGGAATCTGCCATTGCTAACGCTGAACACAACGATGGCGCTGACATTGACGATCTGAAAATTACGAAAATTTTCGTAGACGAAGGCCCGAGCATGAAGCGCATTATGCCGCGTGCGAAAGGTCGTGCAGATCGCATCCTGAAGCGCACCAGCCACATTACTGTGGTTGTGTCCGATCGCTGAGACTCTGGAGACTAGCAATGGGTCAGAAAGTACATCCTAATGGTATTCGCCTGGGTATTGTAAAACCATGGAACTCAACCTGGTTTGCGAACACCAAAGAATTCGCTGACAACCTGGACAGCGATTTTAAAGTCCGTCAGTTCCTGACTAAGGAACTGGCTAAGGCGTCCGTATCTCGTATCGTTATCGAGCGTCCGGCTAAGAGCATCCGTGTGACTATTCACACTGCTCGCCCGGGTATCGTTATCGGTAAGAAAGGCGAAGACGTCGAGAAACTGCGTAAGGTCGTAGCGGATATCGCTGGCGTTCCTGCTCAGATCAACATCGCCGAAGTTCGTAAGCCTGAACTGGACGCAAAACTGGTTGCTGACAGCATCACTTCACAGCTGGAGCGTCGTGTGATGTTCCGTCGTGCTATGAAGCGTGCGGTACAGAACGCCATGCGTCTGGGCGCTAAAGGTATTAAAGTTGAAGTTAGCGGCCGTCTGGGCGGCGCGGAAATCGCACGTACCGAATGGTACCGCGAAGGTCGCGTACCGTTGCACACACTGCGTGCTGACATCGACTACAACACCTCTGAAGCGCACACCACTTACGGTGTAATCGGCGTTAAGGTATGGATCTTCAAAGGCGAGATCCTGGGTGGTATGGCTGCTGTTGAACAACCGGAACCGGCTGCTCAACCTAAAAAGCAGCAGCGTAAAGGCCGTAAATAAGGAGCGTCGCTGATGTTACAACCAAAGCGTACAAAATTCCGTAAAGTGCACAAAGGCCGCAACCGTGGTCTGGCGCAGGGTACGGATGTTAGCTTCGGCACTTTCGGTCTGAAAGCTGTTGGCCGTGGCCGTCTGACTGCACGTCAGATCGAAGCTGCACGTCGTGCTATGACCCGTGCTGTTAAGCGTCAAGGTAAGATCTGGATCCGTGTATTCCCGGACAAACCGATCACCGAGAAGCCGCTGGAAGTTCGTATGGGTAAAGGTAAAGGTAACGTGGAGTATTGGGTTGCCTTGATTCAACCGGGTAAAGTCCTGTATGAAATGGACGGTGTTCCGGAAGAGCTGGCCCGTGAAGCCTTCAGCCTGGCAGCAGCGAAACTGCCTATCAAAACCACCTTTGTAACTAAGACGGTGATGTAATGAAAGCTAAAGAGCTGCGTGAGAAAAACGTTGAAGAGCTGAACACCGAGCTGCTGAATCTGCTGCGTGAGCAGTTCAACCTGCGTATGCAGGCAGCGAGTGGCCAGCTGCAACAGACTCACCTGTTGAAGCAAGTGCGTCGTGATGTCGCACGCGTTAAGACTTTACTGACTGAGAAGGCGGATGCGTAATGACCGATAAAATCCGTACTCTGCAAGGTCGTGTTGTTAGTGACAAAATGGAGAAATCCATTGTTGTAGCTATCGAACGTTTCGTGAAACACCCGATCTACGGTAAATTCATCAAGCGTACGACCAAACTGCACGTACATGACGAGAACAACGAATGCGGTACCGGCGACGTGGTTATCATCCGCGAATGCCGCCCGCTGTCCAAGACTAAGTCCTGGACTCTGGTTCGCGTTGTAGAGAAAGCGGTTCTGTAATCCAGAACAGCCTCTCTGAAATAAAATAGACGGCCCAGCTATGGGCCGTCTATTTTTTCTACCCATATCCGAAAACCGGTGTTATAATGCCGCGCCCTCGATATGGGGCTTTTTAACGACTCTGAAAATTGAGTCTCAGTAGTAGTTGACATTAGCGGAGCACTAAAATGATCCAAGAACAGACTATGCTGACCGTCGCCGACAACTCCGGTGCACGTCGCGTAATGTGTATCAAGGTTCTGGGTGGCTCGCACCGTCGCTACGCAGGCGTAGGCGACATCATCAAGATCACCATCAAAGAAGCAATTCCGCGTGGTAAGGTCAAGAAAGGTGATGTGCTGAAGGCGGTAGTGGTGCGCACCAGGAAGGGTGTTCGTCGCCCGGACGGTTCTGTCATTCGCTTTGATGGTAATGCATGCGTTATTTTAAACAATAACAGCGAGCAGCCCATCGGTACGCGTATCTTTGGGCCGGTAACTCGTGAACTTCGTACTGAAAAGTTCATGAAAATTATCTCTCTGGCACCAGAAGTACTCTAAGGAGCGAATCATGGCAGCTAAAATCCGTCGTGATGACGAAGTTATCGTGTTAACCGGTAAAGATAAAGGTAAGCGCGGTAAAGTAAAAAATGTTCTGTCTTCCGGCAAAATCGTTGTTGAAGGCATCAACCTGGTAAAAAAACATCAGAAGCCGGTTCCGGCCCTGAACCAGGCGGGTGGCATCGTTGAAAAAGAAGCTGCTATTCAGGTTTCTAACGTTGCACTCTTCAATGCGGCAACCGGCAAGGCTGACCGTGTAGGCTTTAGATTCGAAGACGGCAAAAAAGTCCGTTTCTTCAAGTCTAACAGCGAAACTATCAAGTAATTTGGAGTAGTACGATGGCGAAACTGCATGATTACTACAAAGACGAAGTAGTTAAGAAACTCATGACTGAGTTTAACTACAATTCTGTCATGCAAGTCCCTCGGGTCGAGAAGATCACCCTGAACATGGGTGTTGGTGAAGCGATCGCTGACAAGAAACTGCTGGATAACGCAGCAGCTGATCTGACAGCAATCTCCGGTCAAAAACCGCTGATCACCAAAGCACGCAAATCTGTTGCAGGCTTCAAAATCCGTCAGGGCTATCCGATCGGCTGTAAAGTAACTCTGCGTGGCGAACGCATGTGGGAGTTCCTTGAGCGTCTGATCACTATTGCTGTACCGCGTATCCGTGACTTCCGTGGCCTGTCCGCTAAGTCATTCGATGGCCGTGGTAACTACAGCATGGGTGTCCGTGAGCAGATCATCTTCCCAGAAATCGACTACGACAAAGTCGATCGCGTTCGTGGTTTGGATATTACCATTACCACTACTGCGAAATCTGACGATGAAGGCCGTGCTCTGCTGGCTGCCTTTGACTTCCCGTTCCGCAAGTAAACCAGGGTTACTATCATGGCAAAGCAATCAATGAAAGCACGCGAAGTAAAACGCGTAGCTTTAGCTGATAAGTACTTCGCGAAACGCGCTGAACTGAAGGCGATCATCTCTGATGTGAACGCTTCCGATGAAGATCGTTGGAATGCTGTTCTGAAGCTGCAAACTCTGCCGCGTGATTCCAGCCCGTCTCGTCAGCGTAACCGCTGCCGTCAAACAGGTCGTCCACATGGTTATGTGGGCAAGTTTGGGTTGAGCCGTATCAAGCTTCGTGAAGCCGCTATGCGCGGTGAAGTACCGGGCTTGAAAAAGGCTAGCTGGTAATTACCAATTGAATCACGGGAGTAAAGACAGATGAGCATGCAAGATCCGATCGCGGATATGCTGACCCGTATCCGTAACGGTCAGGCCGCGAACAAAGTTGCGGTCACCATGCCTTCCTCCAAGCTGAAAGTGGCAATTGCCAACGTGCTGAAGGAAGAAGGTTTTATTGAAGATTTCAAAGTTGAAGGCGACACCAAGCCGGAACTGGAAGTGACTCTTAAGTACTTCCAGGGTAAAGCTGTTGTAGAAAGCATTCAGCGTGTTAGCCGCCCAGGTCTGCGCATCTACAAGCGCAAAGACGAACTGCCGAAGGTTATGGCTGGTCTGGGTATCGCAGTTGTTTCTACCTCTAAAGGTGTTATGACTGATCGTGCAGCGCGCCAGGCTGGTCTTGGCGGCGAAATTATCTGCTACGTAGCCTAATCGGAGGATAACAATGTCTCGTGTTGCTAAAGCACCGGTCGTTATTCCTGCCGGCGTTGATGTAAAAATCAACGGTCAGGTTATTACGATCAAAGGTAAAAACGGCGAGCTGACTCGTACTCTCAACGATGCTGTTGAAGTTAATCATGCAGATAATGCACTGACCTTCGGTCCGCGTACTGGTTACGTAGACGGATGGGCTCAGGCTGGTACCGCGCGTGCCCTGCTGAACTCAATGGTTGTCGGTGTTACCGAAGGCTTCACTAAGAAGCTGCAGCTGGTTGGTGTAGGTTATCGCGCAGCGATCAAAGGGAACTCTGTGAGCCTGGCCCTTGGCTTCTCACACCCTGTTGAGCATCCGCTGCCGGCCGGTATCACTGCAGAATGTCCGACTCAGACTGAAATCGTGCTGAAAGGCGCTGATAAGCAGGTAGTTGGTCAGGTTGCAGCAGATCTGCGCGCCTACCGTCGTCCTGAGCCTTACAAAGGCAAGGGTGTTCGTTACGCCGACGAAGTCGTGCGTACCAAAGAGGCTAAGAAGAAGTAAGGTAACACTATGGATAAGAAATCTGCTCGTATCCGTCGTGCGACCCGCGCACGCCGCAAGCTCCAGGAGCTTGGTGCAACTCGCCTGGTGGTACATCGTACCCCGCGTCATATTTACGCACAGGTAATTGCACCGAACGGTTCTGAAGTTCTGGTAGCTGCTTCTACTGCAGAAAAAGCTATCACTGAACAATTGAAGTACACCGGCAACAAAGACGCTGCTGCAGCTGTGGGTAAAGCTGTTGCTGAACGCGCTCTGGAAAAAGGGATCAAAGTAGTTTCCTTTGACCGTTCCGGGTTCCAATATCATGGTCGTGTCCAGGCACTGGCAGATGCTGCCCGTGAAGCTGGCCTTCAGTTCTAAGGTAGAGGTGTAAGATGGCTCACATCGAAAAACAAGCTGGCGAACTGCAGGAAAAGCTGATCGCGGTTAACCGCGTATCTAAAACCGTAAAAGGTGGTCGTATTTTCTCCTTCACAGCTCTGACTGTAGTTGGCGATGGTAACGGTCGCGTTGGTTTTGGTTACGGTAAAGCGCGTGAAGTTCCAGCAGCGATCCAGAAAGCGATGGAAAAAGCCCGTCGCAACATGATTAACGTCGCGCTGAACCACGGCACCCTGCAGCACCCTGTTAAGGGTACTCACACGGGTTCTCGTGTCTTCATGCAGCCGGCTTCCGAAGGTACCGGTATTATCGCCGGTGGTGCAATGCGCGCCGTCCTGGAAGTTGCTGGAGTTCGTAACGTTCTGGCTAAAGCGTATGGTTCTACTAACCCGATTAACGTGGTTCGTGCAACTATCGATGGCCTGGAAAATATGAATTCTCCAGAAATGGTCGCTGCCAAGCGTGGTAAATCCGTTGAAGAAATTCTGGGGTAAGAACCATGGCAAAGACTATTAAAATTACTCAAACCCGCAGTGCAATCGGTCGTCTGCCGAAACACAAGGCAACGCTGCTTGGCCTGGGTCTGCGTCGTATTGGCCACACCGTAGAGCGCGAAGATACTCCCGCTGTACGTGGTATGGTCAACGCGGTTTCCTTCATGGTTAAAGTTGAGGAGTAAGAGATGCGTTTAAATACTCTGTCTCCGGCCGAAGGCTCCAAAAAGGCGGGTCGCCGTCTGGGTCGTGGTATCGGTTCTGGCCTCGGTAAAACCGGTGGTCGTGGTCACAAAGGTCAGAACTCTCGTTCTGGCGGTGGCGTACGTCGCGGTTTCGAGGGCGGTCAGATGCCTCTGTATCGTCGTCTGCCGAAATTCGGCTTCACTTCACGTAAAGCTATGATCACTGCAGAGATTCGTCTCTCCGATCTGGCGAAAGTGGAAGGCGATATTGTAGACCTGAATACGCTGAAAGCGGCTAACATTATCGGCATCCAGATCGAGTTCGCGAAAGTGATCCTGGCTGGTGAAGTAACTCGTCCGGTAACTGTTCGTGGCCTGCGCGTATCTAAAGGTGCTCGTGCTGCGATTGACGCTGCTGGCGGTAAAATCGAGGAATAAGTAGCAGATGGCTAAGCAACCGGGATTAGATTTTCAAAGCGCCAAAGGTGGGCTGGGTGAACTGAAGCGCAGACTGTTGTTTGTGATCGGTGCACTTATTGTGTTCCGCATTGGTTCTTTCATTCCGATCCCTGGTATCGATGCCGCTGTACTTGCCAAACTGCTTGAGCAACAGCAAGGCACCATCATTGAAATGTTTAACATGTTCTCTGGTGGTGCTCTCAGCCGTGCTTCTATCTTTGCCCTGGGTATCATGCCGTATATTTCGGCGTCGATTATTATCCAGCTGCTGACGGTGGTTCACCCCACCCTGGCAGAAATAAAGAAAGAAGGGGAGTCTGGTCGTCGTAAGATCAGCCAGTACACCCGCTACGGTACTCTGGTGCTGGCAATATTCCAGTCGGTCGGTATTGCGACCGGTCTGCCGAATATGCCTGGTATGCAGGGCCTGGTGATGAATCCGGGCTTTGCATTCTATTTCACTGCTGTTGTAAGTCTGGTCACAGGGACGATGTTCCTGATGTGGCTCGGCGAACAGATTACTGAGCGTGGTATCGGTAACGGTATCTCGATCATTATCTTCGCCGGTATCGTTGCGGGTCTCCCGCCGGCCATTGCCCATACTATCGAGCAAGCACGTCTAGGCGAACTGCACTTCCTCCTGTTGCTGTTGGTTGCAGTCTTAGTATTTGCAGTGACGTTCTTTGTTGTTTTCGTTGAACGTGGTCAACGCCGCATTGTGGTGAACTACGCGAAGCGTCAGCAGGGTCGTCGTGTATATGCTGCGCAGAGCACACATTTACCGCTGAAAGTGAACATGGCGGGGGTTATCCCGGCTATTTTCGCATCCAGCATTATTCTGTTTCCGGCGACCATCACATCATGGTTCGGGGGCGGCACCGGTTGGAACTGGTTGACAACAATTTCACAGTTGTTGGAGCCAGGAAAGCCGCTTTATGTGTTACTCTATGCGTCTGCAATCATCTTCTTCTGTTTCTTCTACACGGCGTTGGTTTTCAACCCGCGTGAAACAGCAGATAACCTGAAGAAGTCCGGTGCATTTGTACCAGGAATTCGTCCGGGAGAGCAAACGGCAAAGTATATCGATAAAGTAATGACCCGCCTGACTCTGGTTGGTGCGATGTACATTACCTTTATCTGCCTGATCCCGGAGTTCATGCGTGATGCAATGAAAGTACCGTTCTACTTCGGTGGGACGTCCCTGCTTATCGTTGTTGTCGTGATAATGGACTTTATGGCTCAAGTGCAAACTCTGATGATGTCAAGTCAGTACGAGTCTGCATTGAAGAAGGCGAACCTGAAAGGCTACGGCCGCTAACTGGTCGCCCGAGAAGTTACGGAGAGTAAAAATGAAAGTTCGTGCTTCCGTCAAGAAATTATGCCGTAACTGCAAAATCGTTAAGCGTGATGGTGTCATCCGTGTGATTTGCAGTGCCGAGCCGAAACATAAACAGCGCCAAGGCTGATTATTTCGCATATTTTTCTTGCAAAGTTGGATTGAGCTGGCTAGATTAGCCAGCCAATCTTTTGTATGTCTGTACGTTTCCATTTGAGTATCCTGAAAACGGGCTTTTCGGTATGGAACGTACTTATAAAAATGTAGGAGTGCATAGTGGCCCGTATAGCAGGCATTAACATTCCTGATCAGAAACATACCGTAATCGCATTAACTGCAATTTTCGGTATCGGCAAAACCCGTTCTAAGGCCATTTGCGCCTCTGCCGGGATCGCTGAGAATGTTAAGATCAGAGAGCTGTCTGAAGAACAAATCGAAACGCTGCGTGACGAAGTAAGTAAATTCGTCGTTGAAGGCGACCTGCGTCGTGAAATTACCCTTAGCATCAAGCGTCTGATGGACCTTGGTTGCTATCGTGGTTTGCGCCATCGTCGTGGTCTCCCGGTTCGCGGTCAGCGTACCAAGACCAACGCACGTACCCGTAAGGGTCCGCGTAAACCGATCAAGAAATAATCGGGGTGATTGAATAATGGCAAAGGCACCAGTTCGTGCACGCAAGCGTGTAAGAAAACAAGTCTCTGACGGCGTGGCTCATGTCCATGCGTCTTTCAACAACACCATCGTGACTATTACCGATCGTCAGGGTAATGCGCTGGGTTGGGCAACAGCCGGTGGTTCCGGTTTCCGTGGTTCACGCAAATCAACTCCGTTCGCAGCTCAGGTTGCAGCAGAGCGTTGCGCTGAAGCCGTAAAAGAATACGGCATCAAGAATCTGGAAGTTATGGTCAAGGGACCGGGTCCGGGTCGCGAATCTACCATTCGTGCTCTGAACGCCGCAGGTTTCCGCATCACTAATATTACTGATGTGACTCCTATCCCCCACAACGGTTGTCGTCCGCCGAAGAAACGTCGCGTATAACGCTTCATTTCTAGGTTTGTTGGAGAAAGAAAATGGCAAGATATTTGGGTCCTAAGCTCAAGCTTAGCCGTCGTGAGGGCACCGACTTATTCCTTAAGTCTGGCGTTCGCGCGATCGATACCAAGTGTAAAATTGAACAAGCTCCTGGCCAGCACGGTGCGCGTAAACCGCGTCTGTCTGACTATGGTGTTCAGTTACGTGAAAAACAGAAAGTTCGTCGTACCTACGGCGTGCTGGAGCGTCAGTTCCGTAACTACTATAAAGATGCAGCTCGTCTGAAAGGCAACACCGGTGAAAACCTGTTGGGTCTGCTGGAAGGTCGTCTGGACAACGTTGTATACCGTATGGGCTTTGGCGCCACTCGTGCTGAAGCACGCCAGCTGGTTAGCCACAAGGCTATCATGGTAAACGGTCGTGTTGTTAACATCGCTTCTTATCAGGTTAACCCGAATGACGTTGTTAGCATTCGTGAGAAAGCGAAAAAGCAGTCTCGCGTGAAAGCCGCTCTGGAGCTGGCTGAGCAGCGTGAAAAGCCAACCTGGCTGGAAGTTGATGCTGGCAAGATGGAAGGCACGTTCAAGCGTAAGCCGGAGCGTTCTGATCTGTCTGCGGACATTAACGAACACCTGATCGTCGAGCTTTACTCCAAGTAAGGCTTAGTACCAAAGAGAGGACACAATGCAGGGTTCTGTGACAGAGTTTCTAAAACCGCGCCTGGTAGATATCGAGCAAGTGAGTTCGACGCACGCCAAGGTGACCCTTGAGCCTTTAGAGCGTGGCTTTGGCCACACTCTGGGTAACGCACTGCGCCGTATTCTGCTCTCATCGATGCCGGGTTGCGCGGTGACCGAGGTTGAGATTGATGGTGTACTGCATGAGTACAGCACCAAAGAAGGCGTTCAGGAAGACATCCTGGAAATCCTGCTCAACCTGAAAGGGCTGGCGGTGAGAGTTCAGGGTAAAGATGAAGTTGTTCTTACTCTGAATAAATCTGGCATTGGCCCTGTGACTGCAGCCGATATCACCCATGATGGTGATGTCGAAATCGTCAAGCCGCAGCACGTGATCTGCCACCTGACCGATGAGAACGCAGCTATTAGCATGCGTATCAAAGTTCAGCGCGGTCGTGGTTATGTGCCGGCTTCTGCCCGAATTCATTCGGAAGAAGATGAGCGCCCGATCGGCCGTCTGTTGGTCGACGCCTGCTACAGCCCTGTAGAGCGTATTGCCTACAATGTTGAAGCAGCGCGTGTAGAACAGCGTACCGACCTGGACAAGCTGGTCATCGAAATGGAAACCAACGGCACAATCGATCCTGAAGAGGCGATTCGTCGTGCGGCAACCATCCTGGCAGAACAACTGGAAGCTTTCGTTGACTTACGTGATGTACGTCAGCCGGAAGTGAAAGAAGAGAAACCAGAATTCGATCCGATCCTGCTGCGCCCTGTTGACGATCTGGAATTGACTGTCCGCTCTGCTAACTGCCTTAAGGCAGAAGCAATCCACTATATCGGTGATCTGGTACAGCGTACCGAGGTTGAGCTGCTTAAAACGCCTAACCTGGGTAAAAAATCTCTTACCGAGATTAAAGACGTGCTGGCTTCACGTGGTCTGTCTCTGGGCATGCGCCTGGAAAACTGGCCACCGGCAAGCATTGCTGACGAGTAACCGGATCACAGGTTAAGGTTTTACTGAGAAGGATAAGGTCATGCGCCATCGTAAGAGTGGTCGTCAACTGAACCGCAACAGCAGCCATCGCCAGGCTATGTTCCGCAACATGGCTGGTTCTCTGGTTCGTCATGAGATCATCAAGACGACCCTGCCGAAAGCGAAAGAGCTGCGTCGCGTAGTTGAGCCGCTGATTACTCTTGCCAAGACTGACAGCGTAGCTAATCGTCGTCTGGCATTCGCCCGCACTCGTGATAACGAGATCGTGGCAAAACTGTTTAACGAACTGGGCCCGCGTTTCGCGAGCCGTGCCGGTGGTTACACTCGCATTATGAAGTGTGGCTTCCGTGCAGGCGACAACGCGCCGATGGCTTACATCGAGCTGGTTGATCGTTCAGAATCGAAAGCAGAAGCTGCTGCAGAGTAATCTGTAGAAGCAAATGAAAAACCCGCTTCGGCGGGTTTTTTTACGCCTGTCCTCTCCCCTCCCGCCTTGCTACACTCACTCTATTACTCTTGTTGAGGTGTAACCATGTACCGTATTGGTGAACTTGCGAAGCTGGCTGACGTGACGCCAGATACCATCCGCTACTATGAAAAGCAGCAGATGATGGATCATGAAGTCCGTACCGAAGGGGGTTTTCGTCTTTACACCGGAAAGGATCTGCAGCGGCTGAAGTTTATTCGCCACGGACGACAGCTCGGTTTTACCCTTGAGGCGATCCGCGAACTGCTGTCGATCCGCGTCGATCCCGAGCATCATACCTGCCAGGAATCGAAGAGTATTGTCCAGGCACGACTGAGTGAGGTAGAAGCTCGCATCGCTGAACTGCAGACAATGCGTCTTTCTCTGCAGCGTCTGAACGACGCCTGCTGCGGCACCGCACACAGTAGCGTTTACTGTTCTATTCTTGAGGCGCTGGAGCAGGGAGCAGCACGGGACATGACCACCGGCAGCTGTTGATTTTGTCGGCGCGCAGGACTACACTCTCGGCGTTTTATTACACAATCAGGAGAACGTATGAGCCGTTATCAGCATACCAAAGGGCAGATTAACGATAATGCCATTGAGGCACTGCTCCATGACCCGCTGTTTCGCCAGCGCATTGAGAAGAACAAGAAAGGGAAAGGCAGCTATTTACGAAAAGATAAACATACAAAACGAGGTCACCAAGAGGCCAGTGGCAAAAGAGCAGAGTGCTTTTTTACCACTGGCCTTCTGCTTTCTGCGACCGGCTGTTAAGAACGACTGTTTTGTTCTTTTAACAAATCGCGGATTTCAGACAGCAGCACCTCTTCTTTACTTGGTGCCGGTGGGGTTTTAGGTTCTTCTTTTTTCTGACGGTTGAGCCGGTTGATGACTTTAATCGCCATAAAGATGGCAAAGGCGACAATCACAAAATCAAATACGTTCTGGAGAAATACGCCGTAGTGCATTACCACTGCCGGGATTTCCCCCTGGGCAGCCCGCAGCGTGATCGCGAACTGACGGAAATCGACCCCGCCGATCAGCAGTCCCAGCGGTGGCATAATAATATCGGCCACCAGAGATGATACGATCTTACCAAATGCTGCACCAATGATGACACCGACGGCTAAATCCACCACATTTCCGCGCATCGCAAATTCGCGAAACTCTTTTAATAAACTCATTATTGTTCCCCTTAAGCCAAAGACACACTAAGTCTAACAAATGTTTAGTGATTTTCCATTTAAGGTACAGTGATGTTGTCATGAATTAACCCAGAATAAATAAAGGGTTAAATAAAAAAGGCGTTCAATTGAACGCCCATGAGAATTACAGGAAGAAGGGACTTGGCTGGAATAAGCGTTCGACGTCGGTAATAAACTTCTTGTCGGTCAGGAACATAATCACGTGATCGCCCTGCTCAATGCGCAGATTATCATTGGCGATCATGACGTCGTTACCGCGAACCACAGCGCCAATGATGGTGCCTGGCGGCAGCTTAATTTCATCGATAACCCTGCCGACAACTCTGGACGTTGTTTCATCTCCGTGGGCAACCGCCTCGATGGCTTCGGCAACGCCGCGGCGCAGGGAAGAAACTCCGACGATATCCGCTTTACGCACGTGGCTCAGCAGCGCTGAAATCGTCGCCTGCTGCGGTGAAATCGCAATATCAATCACGCTACCCTGCACCAGATCGACATAGGCCCGACGCTGGATCAGCACCATCACTTTCTTGGCACCCATTCTTTTTGCCAGCATGGCGGACATGATGTTCGCTTCGTCATCGTTGGTGACCGCGATAAAGAGATCGACCTGATCGATATGCTCTTCCGCCAGCAGCTCCTGATCCGATGCGTCGCCAAAGAAGACGACCGTATTTTGCAGTTTCTCCGCGAGCTCGGCGGCACGCTGCTGATCCCGTTCGATCAGTTTGACGCTGTAATCTTTTTCCAGCTGACGCGCCAGTCCGGCCCCGACGTTACCGCCGCCGACCAGCATAATGCGCTTGTAGGGTTTTTCCAGACGCTGAAGTTCGCTCATTACCGCCCGGATATGCTGGGATGCGGCGATAAAAAAGACTTCATCGCCGGCTTCAACAATGGTTGATCCCTGCGGACGGATAGGACGGTCGTGACGGAAAATAGCGGCAACGCGGGTATCGATATGCGGCATATGCTCGCGCATGGTCGACAGGGCGTTTCCGACCAGCGGGCCACCATAGTAGGCTTTCACCACGGCGAGACTGACTTTCCCTTCGGCGAAATTCACCACCTGCAGTGCGCCAGGGTATTCAATCAGTCGATAAATACTGTCGATAACCAGCTGTTCCGGGGCGATCAGGTGATCGATGGGCACCGCTTCCGAATGAAACAGCTTCTCGGCATCGCGAATGTAGTCCGGCGAGCGGATACGGGCGATGCGGTTTGGCGTGTTAAACAGGGAATAGGCGACCTGGCAGGCCACCATATTGGTTTCATCCGAACTGGTTACTGCAACCAGCATATCGGCATCATCGGCTCCCGCTTCACGCAGGACGCGCGGATGAGAACCGTGACCCTGAACGACGCGCAGATCGAACTTATCCTGCAGGCTGTGCAGACGTTCGCCGTTGGTGTCGACGACGGTAATATCATTATTCTCGCCGACCAGGTTCTCTGCCAGCGTTCCGCCAACCTGTCCGGCACCCAGAATGATTATTTTCATCGGTTGCTGCCCGTCATCTCAGTTACTGTTTGATTAGCTTAGCGTAAAAGAAGCCGTCGCCCTCATCCGCCGCCGGCAGGTTTTGCAGGCCAGGCTGTTCCGGCGTACCGGTTTCACTGAGCTCGGCATCCGGCGTGCGTTTCAGGAACGCCGCAACCTGCTGACTGTTCTCTTCCGGCAGCACTGAACAGGTAGCATAAACCAGTACGCCGCCGGACTTCAGATGCGGCCAGATGGCATCAAGGATCGTGGACTGCAGCTTTGCCAGTTCGGCAATATCGCGATCGCGGCGCAGCCATTTAATGTCGGAATGACGACGGATAACGCCAGTGGCGGAGCAGGGGGCATCGAGCAGGATGCGGTCGAACTTTTTATCCTCACACCACTGTGACGGGAAACGTCCGTCACCCTGACGCACGGTCGCCTTCATGCCGAGGCGCTTCAGGTTGTCGTAGACGCGGGAAAGACGCGACTCATCGACATCGACGGCCAGGACACTGGCTTCTGGCGTCACTTCGAGAATATGGGTGGTTTTACCGCCGGGCGCGGCACAGAGATCGAGGATCTGCTCACCGTTTTGCGGTTCGAGAAAGCGCATACAGCCCTGGGCGGAGGCGTCCTGGACGGTTACCCAGCCTTGATCAAAGCCGGGCAGCGCGCTGACGGCCATCGGCGCTTCCAGCCTGACGGCATCCGGGTAGTCCGGGTGCGTGAAGCCGGTGTGTCCGGCCTCGGTCAGAAGCGCAAGCCAGGCATCACGGCTGTGATGGTTACGGTTTACGCGCAGCCACATCGGAGGACGCTGATTATTGGCTTCAACAATCCCCTTCCAGCGGGAAGGCCAGGCAAGCTGTAACCGCTTGAGCAACCAGGATGGGTGCAGGTAGCGGGCATCGCTCTTCTCAAATTCTGCCAGCAGATTTTCCTGCTCGCGCTGGAACTGACGCAGGACGCCGTTGACCAGACCTTTAAACTGCATGCGTTTGATCGCCACTGCGCCTTCTACCGTTTCCGCCAGGGCGGCGTGCGGCGGCACGCGGGTGTGCAGCAGTTGATAGAGACCCACCATGATCAGATAGTGCAGCGTGCGCTGTTTGCCGGTCATCGGGCGTGACATAAGGCGCGTGATCAGCCATTCCATCTGCGAAAGGGTGCGCAGGACGCCAAAACTGAGCTCCTGGAGCAGGGCGCGGTCTTTCTCGCCGACCTTTTGCTGCATTGCAGGCAGCACATTGCTCAGCGACTGTCCGTTTTCGACGACCTGTTCAACGGCCTGCGCCGCCATACTGCGTAAGTTGATTTGTTTTTTCATAACCACAAAAATAAAAATGCCCGGAGGAACCGGGCTGAATAGATTTAACCGTCAGAACAGGCGACTACCGGGCACAAACCATTCCCGACGAGAATTTAGCAGGTCCTGAGCACTCATGGCTTTTTTACCTGCAGGCTGGAGTGACTCCAGATTCAGGATCCCTTCTGAGGTGGCAACCTGGATGCCCTGTTTGCTGACGTCGATAATGGTTCCGGGTTCGGCGCTGACCGGCGAGTGAATCACGGATGCCTGCCAGACTTTTACCGGCTGTCCGTCAATTTCCAGCCAGCTCATTGGCCACGGATTGAAGGCTCGAATACAGCGCTCAAGCTGTGAGGCAGAAAGCGTCCAGTCGATGCGCGCTTCTTCTTTGCTCAGCTTTTCTGCATAGGTCACCTGCGACTCATCCTGAACTTCTGGCTTCGCGGTCCCTTCCGCCAGCTGGCGCAGGGTTTCGATCAGACCTTGTGGACCCAGACCGGCCAGCTTGTCATACAGCGTGGCGCTGGTGTCCTGCGTGGTAATCGGGCAGGAGAGTTTATGCAGCATATCGCCCGTATCCAGGCCGACATCCATCTGCATAATGGTCACGCCGGTTTCGGCATCGCCGGCCCACAGCGAACGCTGAATGGGGGCCGCACCGCGCCAGCGTGGCAGCAGGGAACCGTGAACATTAATGCAGCCAAGGCGCGGCATATCCAGTACCGCTTTTGGCAGTATCAGCCCGTAGGCCACGACCACCATCACATCGGCGTTCAGGTCGGCAACCAGCTGCTGGTTATCCTGCGGACGCAGAGAAACCGGCTGGAAGACAGGGAGACCTTTTTCTTCGGCCAGCACTTTGACCGGGCTCGGCATGAGCTTTTTACCGCGCCCTGCCGGGCGGTCTGGCTGGGTAAAGACCCCGACGACCTGGTGGCCAGAAGAGAGCAGCGCGTCGAGATGACGCGCTGCAAAATCAGGGGTGCCAGCAAAAATGATACGTAGAGAATCTGCCACGTTAATTCTTGTCCTTAAGCCCGGGCGTTCAGGCGATCGAGTTTTTCCACTTTCTGGCGGATGCGCTGCTGTTTCAGCGGCGACAGATAATCAATAAACAGCTTGCCAATCAGGTGGTCCATTTCATGCTGAATACAGATTGCCAGCAGGCCGTCGGCTTCCAGCTCAAAGGTTTTGCCGTGGCGATCGAGGGCGCGAATTTTGACTTTTTCCGCACGCGGCACGAGAGCACGCTGTTCCGGAATAGACAGGCAGCCTTCTTCGATGCCGGTTTCGCCGCTTTGCTCCAGCAACTCCGGGTTGATCAACACCAACTGCTGCTCACGATTTTCAGAGACATCGATAACGATAATGCGCTGATGGATATCTACCTGGGTAGCGGCAAGGCCAATCCCTTCTTCGGCGTACATGGTTTCGAACATATCATCGACGATACGCTCAATATCCGCATTCACTTCTTTTACCGGGGCGGCGACGATGCGCAGACGCTCGTCCGGAATATGTAACACGTGCAAAACTGACATAGAGATCCAGAGTTGAGTTCAGGAGTTGGAACATTAATAAGCTCTATTCTAGACAAATAGCCCTCTGATTGACAGCATCGCTGACCAATCGCAAAGATTGCGCAAGGCGCTTGTGGCAGGGGGAAAGATGACACCCACGGAGATATGGATACGCCTGATGCACGTCGGGACGCTCTGGGGCGATAAGATGGTTGATATTGCCGGGAGTTTAATCCGTCATGGGGTGTCGACCCGTGCCGGACTGACGGCCAGGCAGTGGGCGCGCTTGCAGTCGGTCTCAGGGCAGAGTATCGACGCCAGTCTGCGCTGGCTGGAACAGCCGGGCCACCATCTGCTACTGGCGAATAGCCCCCTTTACCCTATCGCCTTACGTGCGATCCGCGACTATCCCGCGGCCCTTTTCGTCAAAGGCAATCTGTATGCGTTGAACGTACCGCAGCTGGCGGTGGTGGGGAGCCGCGTTCACTCACTCTATGGGGAGCAGTGGGGGAGTCTGTTTTGCGAAACGCTGGCGTCAGCGGGGCTGACGATTACCAGCGGCCTGGCGCTGGGTATCGATGGTGTCGCTCACCGTGGCGCGCTGCGGGTCAACGGTCAGACCGTCGCCGTGCTGGGCAATGGGCTGTATGACATCTATCCCCGCCGTCATCGTTCTCTGGCTTCGCAAATTGTGGATGCCGGCGGCGCACTGGTCTCGGAATTCCCTCTTGCCACGCCGCCGTTGCCCGCTCATTTTCCACGTCGGAACAGGATTATCAGCGGGTTAAGTCACGGCGTGCTGGTCGTGGAGGCCGCGCTAAGAAGCGGGTCACTGGTGACCGCGCGCTGTGCGCTGGAACAGGGGCGGGAGGTCTTTGCGTTACCGGGTGCGTTGGGCAATCCCGGCAGTGAAGGCCCTCACTGGCTTATCCGCCAGGGCGCCGTGGCGGTTACTTCGCCGATAGATATCGTTGAGAATTTGCAATATGGGCTACATTGGCCACCAGATGTGGTGGAAAATGCGATTTATTCATCACAACAGGAACCGCTGGCATTGCCATTTCCTGAGCTCCTGGCTAACGTAGGAGATGAGGTAACACCTGTTGACGTTGTCGCTGAACGTGCCGGCCAACCTGTGCCAGTGACGGTAGCCCAATTACTCGAACTGGAGTTAGCAGGATGGATCGCAGCTGTACCCGGCGGCTATGTCCGATTGAGGAGGGCATGCCATGTTCGACGTACTGATGTATTTGTTTGAGACGTATATCCACAATGAAGCAGAAATGCGTGTGGATCAGGACAAGTTAACGCGGGACCTTACCGACGAGGGCTTCGATCGCGAAGACATATACAATGCTCTACTGTGGCTGGAAAAGCTGGCTGATTATCAGGAAGGCCTGGTTGAACCCATGCAGCTCGCTTCCGACCCGCTTTCGGTGCGTATCTTCACGGCGGAAGAGTGCGAGCGATTAGATGCCAGCTGTCGGGGATTCTTGTTATTCCTGGAGCAAATTCAGGTGCTAAACCTCGAAACGCGGGAAATGGTGATTGAACGCGTGATGGCGCTGGACACGGCGGATTTTGAACTGGAAGACCTGAAATGGGTCATTCTGATGGTGTTGTTCAATATTCCGGGATGTGAAAACGCCTATCAGCAGATGGAAGAATTACTCTTTGAGGTGAATGAAGGTATGCTGCACTAATTATCTGTACAGCATCAATCAAGAGTCGTTATGGCCAAATCAGCACTGTTCAACGTGCGTAACAATGAGCCCTGCCCACAGTGCGGGGCTGAACTTGTCATTCGGTCCGGGAAACACGGTCCGTTCCTCGGTTGTTCCCACTATCCGGAATGTGATTATGTCCGTCCCCTGAAAAGTCAGGCGGACGGGCATGTCGTTAAAGTGCTGGACGGGCAACACTGTCCGCTCTGCGACGCCACGCTCGTATTGCGCCAGGGGCGTTTCGGGATGTTTGTCGGCTGCAGTCATTACCCTGAATGCGGGCATACCGAGCTTATCGACAAGCCTGACAGTACGGCAATCACCTGTCCCCAGTGTCAGCAGGGCAAACTGGTGCAGCGTCGTTCGCGATTCGGCAAGACGTTTCACTCCTGTGAACGTTTCCCGGAGTGCCAGTTCGCCATTAATAACAAACCGGTAGCGGGTGAGTGCCCGGAGTGCCATTACCCGCTGCTGTTTGAAAAGAAAACCGCGCAGGGAGTGAAATACTTCTGCGCCAGTAAACAATGTGGAAAGCCGGTTCCGGCGGATAAAATCAGTGAATAAAAACCTGCCATCCAGTGCCATCGCTCAGACGGTGGACGTCCTGCACAATAATCAGGTCATCGCCTATCCTACCGAAGCCGTCTTTGGCGTCGGTTGCGATCCCGACAGCGAAGAGGCGGTTATGCGCCTGCTGGCGCTCAAACAACGGCCCGTCGAGAAAGGACTTATCCTGATCGCGGCCGACTTTGAGCAGCTGAAACCCTATATCGACGATTCGCAGTTAACAGAAGATCAGCGGCAGGCCATTTTTGCCTGCTGGCCCGGCCCGGTCACCTTTGTGTTTCCGGCCAGGGCGACGACGCCGAACTGGTTAACCGGACGTTTTGATTCCTTAGCCGTGCGTGTGACGGATCACCCGCTGGTAGTTGAGCTCTGCCGCGCCTTCGGTAAACCGCTGGTGTCGACCAGCGCGAACCTGACCGGTCAGCCGCCGTGTCGGACGACGGCAGAAGTCATTGCCCAGTTTGGCGCGGATTTTCCCGTGGTCGACGGCCCGACGGGCGGCCGGACTAACCCTTCTGAAATTCGCGATGCACTGACAGGCGAGCAGTTCCGCCAGGGATAAGTATATGGAAACCTACGCCGTATTCGGTAACCCCATTGCACACAGCAAATCGCCGTTTATTCATCAGCAGTTTGCGCAGCAGCTGCAGCTGGATTATCCCTATGGCCGTGTTCTGGCGCCGGTGGATGATTTTGTTGCGACCCTGAACGCCTTTTTTGAAGCTGGTGGTAAAGGGGCGAATGTGACGGTGCCATTTAAAGAAGAGGCTTTTGCCCGTGCGGATGTTCTTTCTGAGCGGGCATCGCTCGCCGGAGCGGTCAATACGCTTAAACGTCTGGAGGATGGACGTCTGCTGGGGGATAACACCGACGGCATAGGATTGCTGAGCGATCTGGAGCGTCTCTCCTTTATACGTCCGGGGATGCGTATCCTGCTAATCGGTGCTGGTGGAGCATCGCGGGGCGTACTGCTGCCGCTGCTCTCCCTGGATTGCGCCGTGACAATAACGAACCGGACTTTTTCCCGGGCTCAGACGCTGGCACAGCTATTTACCCACACCGGTAGCGTGAGTGCGCGTGCGCTGGACGATCTTGCCGGGCAGAAGTTCGATCTGATCGTGAATGCAACATCCAGCGGGATCGCGGGTGATGTCCCGGCGATCCCGGCGTCGCTGATCCATCCGCACCTTTATTGCTATGACATGTTTTATCAGAAAGGGCCCACGCCATTCTTACAATGGTGTCAGCAGCAGGGCGCGCATCAGTGTGCCGATGGTCTGGGGATGCTGGTGGGGCAGGCGGCGCACGCCGCGTTATTGTGGCATGGGGTATTGCCTGACGTTGCACCGGTGATTGATATCATGAAGCGAGAGCTGGCCGCGTGAATCAGGCGATTCAGTTTCCGGATCGCGAGGAGTGGAATGCTCAACTGCTCGCGGTCTGCTTTCCGGTGCTGGTCAGCGGTATGCAGCTAACCTGTGCGATTAAGGGGGATTCGCTCGCCCAGCGTTTTGGCGGGGAGACGCCAGCGCAGTGGCTGGCGGCATTCCGTGAACATCGCTGGGATCTGGAAGAAGAAGCGGAGCAGCAGATCCGTGCCCAGCAGGAAGACGATCAGGGCTGGCTCTGGTTATCCTGAGCCAGATAGTCATCTTTCCACTTAACATAGTTATTCGCCGAGTACGTCAGACCGGCGATCTCGGCGTCCGTCAGCGGGCGTATCTGTTTTACCGGACTGCCTAAATAGAGATAGCCTTTCTCCAGACGCTTATTCTGCGGCACCAGGCTACCGGCACCAATCATCACATCATCCTCAACAATAACGCCGTCCAGCAGGATCGATCCCATCCCGACCAGAACCCGGTTGCCAATGGTGCAGCCGTGCAGCATGACCTTATGCCCGACGGTAACATCCTCGCCAACGATCAGCGGATTCCCCTCCGGGTTATATGAAGATTTATGGGTGACGTGCAGTACGCTACCGTCCTGAATATTACTGCGTGCGCCAATTTGCACATAATTGACATCGCCGCGGATGACGACCAGCGGCCAGATACCGACATCGTCCGCGATTCTGACATCGCCGATCGCTACGCTGGAACTATCGATCATCACGCGTTTTCCCTGCTGCGGGAAAAGATCCTTATAGGGACGGAGTACTGCAGACATAGTTACCTCATCATTCGAATTGGGTTTTCTTTATGACTTTGGTGGGATTATGGGGTCTGCGCAAGCCTTAAATGACTTACTTTTTAGGCGGATCGTGTACGATCTCAGCGAAAGGCGCGAAAAAACAGCAGTCGGAAAAAAAGATCGAGAAAAGTCTTGTGCAAAAAATTCGGCTCCCTATAATGCGCCTCCATCGACACGGAACATGTGAACAACTTCACGATGTACCGCAGAGTCGACGAGAGAAAACTTCTGAAAAATGAGG
>NZ_RJKQ01000011.1 GCF_003751845.1 Enterobacter sp. BIGb0383
ACCACCAAAGACCGGCGTCTGCTGGAGCTGGAGCTGAACACCTGGGTGCGGGGTCTGGTGACGGAGATGACGGATCCGGGGGATGAACTGCAGGCTTCTCACCCGCTGCGGGATGCGAAAGTGGTGGTGGAGGACATTGAGGACAATCCGGGGTTCTTCCGGGTGAAACTCTATGCGGTGCCGCATTTCCAGGTCGAAGGGATGGACGTCAACCTGTCTCTGGTTTCTCAGATGCCAAAAGCCAAAGCATAAGGCGAGGGACAATCAGGGATGAAAATTTATCGTCCACTATGGGAGGACGGGGCCGCGCTGGCCCCGCAACAGTTCCAGCAGCAGGCCCGCTGGGATACCTATGTTGCAGAGCATGTCGCCCGGATGGCAATCGCGCATCCGTGGGGCGTGATAGCAGCAGAATTTGATGATGCCGCGCTGGCGCTGTCCCGCCTGAATGCCACCCGAATGGTGGTCCGATTTCAGGATGGTACCGTTGTTGATACGGATGTGTCGGATAACCTTCCGCCCGTCTGCGATCTCAGTGGCGTAACGGACCGTGAATCTGTCGAGGTACTGCTGGCGCTGCCTTTGCTGAGCGCCAGCGGCAACAATCTCGATAACGGCCTGGACAGCGAGCGTCCCCGCCGCTGGAAAGCCGAGCGCGTCAACGTTCAGGAGCTGGCGGGCCACGAAAGCGGCGAGCTGGCAGTTCTGCGTCATGCGATCACCCTGCGCTTATCCAGCCAGGAAAACACGGCCTGGCTGACCTGTCCGGTTGCGCGTCTGGCGCGTAATGCGCAGGGGCAATGGAGCCGCGACGGGTCATTTATTCCTCCCTTACTTGCGCTTTCTGCCAGCCCGTTACTGATCGCGGAGCTGGGATCTTTACTGATCCGTCTGCAGGCAAGACGCCGCCGTCTGATGGCCATGCGTCGCGAGAGTAATGAGCGGATGGCGGATTTTGCCGTGGCGGATGTTTCCCTGTTCTGGCTGCTCAATGCGCTAAACAGCGCGGAGCCGGTACTGACCGAACTCCTGCAGACGCCTTCTCGTCATCCTGAACTGCTGTATCGGGAACTGGTCCGTCTGGCAGGCAGCCTTCTGACGTTCTCACTGGAGCATGATGCCGGTGAAATTCCGCTCTGGCTGCATGGGACACCGGAGCAGGTATTCCCGCCGTTACTGGCATTGCTGGATAAACTGCTTGAAGCCAGCCTGCCGTCACGCGTGGTCAGTATCTCGCTTGAACATGACGATCGGCTCTGGAAAGGCTCGCTGCACGATGCGCGTCTGCGGGAAGGGGCGGATTTCTATCTCTCCGTGCGTTCATCGATGCCTAATCATGAACTGCAGATCAAATTTCCTCAGCTCTGTAAGGCCGGCAGCCTTGATGACGTTTCCGATGTCGTCAATACGGCGCTGAGCGGCATGGTCATTAAGCCTCTGAGCCATGTGCCTGCCGCTATCCCATTACGTCTTGAAAATCAGTACTTTTCGCTGGATCTGAGTACCGATGCGGCACGGGCCATGCTGGAAGCGGGCAGCTGCACTTTCTATACCCCGTTATCACTGGGTGACGTGAAACTGGAACTCTATGCGGTATTGCGGACATGAATAAATCTGAACTGCGTCAGATAGAACGTATTTTCTATCCCGGCTGGTTGATGGCCAGCCAGCTGCGTGGCGGACAGGACGTCCGTGACGGTGAAAACCTCTACCGGCGTGCCAGCCGTCTGGTTGAGGAGGCAAAAACCGCGCTGACCGGGGCGGGGTACAGCGATATCAGCCGTGACCATATGGTCTATGCCCTGTGCGCACTGCTGGATGAAAGCGTCCTCAATCGTGGTACCCCCGATGATGGCTATCGGGTCTGGCACCGGGACCCGCTGCAGGCCCGTTTTTTCGGCTCGCTGAATGCCGGCGAAGAGCTGTGGGAGCGCATTCGCCATATTCTGAAAGAGACGGCGCCGGATACGGCCGTGCTGATCTGCCTGTACCGGACCCTGCAGCTGGGTTTTGTCGGTCAGTATTCGGCTGAAAAGGATGAACGCCGTGAAGATATTATCAGGGCGTTAGGTGAGCGGGTTCCCCCGTTAACACCAGCGCTGGATGCACCCATTGTGGTGCGGGCATCGCACCTGCGCAGCGGTCGCCGTGGATACTGGCTTTCCTGGATTGCAGGTACCGCTCTGCTGATTACGCTCTGGTTTGTCCTCTCATCTTCCCTCGCGGATCTGGTGACCCGTACAGGGAGTATGGGGTAAATGGGGCGCTATTCTGAACGGTATCTGCTGACGGTGCTAGCCGCCGTGCTGAGCCTGTGGCTGATTCTCGGGTTCTGGCCGCTGTCGGTGGGCAGTCGGGTTGCGCTGAGCCTGGTCGTCATCCTGATTTGCGTGGGGATGCTGTGGCGGCAGCGGGTTCTGACCCGCGTCCGTGACGAAGCTGTCAGGGATATCGAGGATGACAGCCTGCCGCCGGAGGATTTCCTGGGCGCGGTCATCCTGGCCTGCGGTGATAACGCTTTACTCTTTACTGCTGAACGGCGGCACCGTGAAACCCGCCAGGGCTGGTATCTGAAAGTTCAGAATGCTGAGCAGCTTCCTTTGCTGGCGCAGCACCTGAGTATTGCCCGACCTGCACTGGTATCCCGGATCGCCGTGCTGCTTGCGATCCTGCCGGAAACCCATCTCTCTGCGGATGATTTCACCCAGGATCAGCGTGGCTGGCAGCGTGCGCTGGCGCAGACCCGCAGCACGCTCGGCAGGATGCCGCCAGTCTGCACCGTCACCTGGATATCGCCACCTGCTGCCTGGCCTGACGGGGAGCCGGTCTGGTTTACCCTGACCGACACCCGATCGGGTATTCAGGTTCATCAGCCCGGACTGGGCAATGTATCGCTGGCCGAATGGGCTCAGGAAACGGACGCGTCCGGACGTCTGAGCCGTCTGAGCCTGACGCTATGGCTGGAGAGCCTGCTTGCCTGGCAGACCCAGCCCGCCCGCCAGGGTGAACGGGCTGATGCGATCCCCTGCGCGCACGGAATTTGCTTCACGCCGGTAAAAGGGCTGCCTGACAACCTCTGGCAGCAGCATATTGCCGCCATCACGGCCCTGGCACCGGCCCTGACTGAAAACACCCGGCCTGTGCCGCTGCCTGAGCTGCTGTTATCGGCGTTGCTACGTTCCGGCAGCCTAAGCCGGATGAAAATTTTCTGGCGCAGGGTGGGTCTGCTGGGGGCCATTTTCCTCGTCCTGGCCATGCTGGCTTCCTTTATGAATAACCAGCGGCTTATCCGCAGTGTCGGCGATCATCTTTCTTTATACCAAAAACTCAGCGGAGAGCCGACGGCGCCAAAACTCCGGGCGCAGCAGCGCCTGCGCGCCGACGCCGCGCTGCTCGACGACTGGCTGCGTCGTGGTGAGCCTCAGCGTTATCGCCTGGGCTTGTATCAGGGGCTGCGCCTGATACCGATGCTGGACGCGGCGATTGGCAACTGGGCACCGCCGGTTCCCCCTGCGGCGGTTATCAAACAAATCGTACAGGGACCAGAGACGATACGCCTCGACAGCATGTCCCTGTTTGCCTCCGGCAAGTATGACCTGAAAGCGGGATCGACCCGGCTGCTGGTCAACTCCCTGGTGGGCATAAAAGCGAAACCGGGCTGGCTGATCGTGGTGGCGGGCCACACGGACAACACCGGCAATCCACAACTGAATCAGACGCTCTCCATGAAACGTGCCGAAGCGGTGCGCGACTGGGTGCGTGACACCGGTGACGTACCGGAAAGCTGTTTTGCGGTACAGGGCTATGGTGCAAGCCGCCCTGTCGCAACCAATGACACGCCGGAAGGGCGAGGACTCAACCGGCGAGTCGAAATCAGCCTGGTGCCGCAGGCGAATGCCTGTTCGCTACCGGGCGAAACCCCCGCGTCATCGCAGGATGATGACGCTTTACAAAAAAATGGAGAGTAATGCCATGGCAATTCCTGTTTATCTTTGGCTGAAGGACGACGGCGGCGCGGACATCAAAGGATCGGTGGACGTTCAGGATCGTGAAGGCAGCATTGAAGTGGTCGCACAGGAGCACAAGCTGTACATCCCTACCGATAACAACACCGGCAAGCTGACCGGCACCCGCGTTCACACGCCGTTCCTGATAACCAAAGAGATCGACTCCTCCAGCCCGTATCTCTACAAGGCGGTTACCACCGGGCAGACCCTGAAATCTGCGGAATTCAAGTGGTACAAAATCAACGACGCTGGCCAGGAAGTGGAGTACTTCAACACCAAACTCGAGAACGTGAAGGTGGTGAAAGTGAATCCGGTGATGCACGACATCAAGGATCCCGCTTACGAGAAACACAACCACCTCGAACAGCTCGAACTGCGCTACGAGAAAATCACCTGGACCTACAAAGACGGCAACATCATTCATTCCGATTCCTGGAATGAACGCGCCACGGCGTAAGTCCTGTGCGGGCGGGGTTTCCCGTCCGCAGTTTTCCTCAGTACCTGCCTGACGGGTACTGAGGAAAATAGTCCACAATCGAAAATCTGACCGGATGCGCTTTGGTTACGGCGATGGGCGGTAGCGTGCCTGAAGGTCCCTGACAGGGAGTTTAAAGAACATGGAAAATCCAGCAATTCTGCTGCGTCGTCTTAACCCTTATTGTGCCCGGGCGATGGAAGGCGCGGCGTCGCTGTGCCAGACCCGTGCCCACGCGGAGATCCTGCCGGAGCACTGGCTGCTGAAACTGCTCGAGCAGGGAGAAGGGGACCTGATGGTGCTGGCGCGCCGTTACGAGTGGGATATGGATGCGGTCTGGCAGGCGTTGCTGGCCTGGCTGGACAATCTCCCGCGCTCGGTACGCAGTCGTCCGCAGCTTTCTGACAATATTCAAATCCTGCTTCAGGAGGCCTGGCTACTGGCATCGCTGGCCGGCGAAACACAAATCCGCAGCGTTCACCTCCTGATGGCCCTGACGGATAAACAGAATCTGCTGCGCTGTGACGGCCTGTGGCCGCTGCAGACTCTGGGACAGAGCCAGCTTGAGCGCCTGCGTCCGCTGCTGGATGCGCAGTCCGACGAGCGCCCGGAAGCCCAGCAGGACGCTGAGTTGCAGGCATCATCGGGTGAGGGCATTGAATTTGTGGGTCGCCCGGTCGATGCGGACCTGAAAGAGGGTGAACTGACCCCTGCTCTACAGGGGGCGCTGGATAAGTTTACCCTCGACGTCACGGCCAAAGCCCGTGAGGGCAGCATCGATCCGGTATTTGGTCGCGATACCGAGATCCGCCAGATGGTCGATATTCTCTCCCGCCGCCGTAAAAACAACCCCATTCTGGTCGGCGAGCCGGGCGTCGGCAAAACCGCGCTGGTGGAAGGACTGGCGCTGCGCATTACCGAGGGTAACGTGCCGGAAAGCCTGAAGCCCGTCATACTGCGCACCCTCGATCTCGGTCTGCTGCAGGCAGGTGCCGGAGTGAAGGGCGAATTTGAGCAGCGGCTGAAAAATGTGATTGCCGCCGTGCAGCAGTCGCCGACTCCGATCCTGCTATTTATCGACGAAGCCCATACCATTATCGGCGCCGGAAACCAGGCGGGCGGTGCGGATGCCGCTAACCTGCTGAAACCGGCGCTTGCTCGTGGGGAGCTGCGCACTATCGCGGCCACCACCTGGAGTGAGTACAAGCAGTATTTCGAACGCGATGCGGCCCTCGAACGCCGGTTCCAGATGGTCAAAGTGGATGAGCCGGATGACGACACCGCCTGCCTGATGCTCAGAGGCCTGAAATCCCGCTATGCACAGCACCACGGGGTACATATCACCGATGCGGCAGTACGCGCTGCGGTCACGCTCTCCCGCCGCTATCTGACCGGTCGCCAGCTGCCGGATAAAGCCGTGGATCTGCTCGATACCGCCAGTGCCCGGGTACGTATGAGCCTGGAGACGATACCGGACGTGATCGTGCGTCTGAAGGCGCAGATCACCGCCCTGACCCTGGAAGAGCAGGCTCTGCTGGAGGATCTGGCCGCCGGAAACCCTCCGCAGGATGACCGTCTGGCCGCGATTGAACGCCAGCGGACCGCGTTGAGCCGCGAGCAGGAAACGCTGGAAGGGCGTTTTGACCGCGAGAAAGGGCTGGCGCAGGCGCTGATTGCCTGCCGTCAGGACAGCAGCCGCCAGTCAGAGGCGGGGGAACTGCAGCAGCAGCTGACCGAAGTCGGACAGGAGAGCGCCCTGATCCAGGTGGATGTCGATACCCGGACCGTGGCTAACGTGATCGCCGACTGGACCGGTGTCCCGCTCTCTTCCCTGATGAAGGATGAGCAGACCGGGCTGCTGAGCCTGGAAAATGAGATGGGGAAAAGAGTCGTGGGCCAGGACGTGCCTCTGCACGCCATTGCCCAGCGCCTGCGGGCGGCCAAAACCGGCCTGACCTCCGAGAACGGCCCTCAGGGCGTCTTTCTGCTGGTAGGGCCGAGCGGCGTCGGAAAAACCGAAACCGCCCTGGCGCTGGCCGACAGTCTGTACGGCGGTGAAAAATCCCTGATTACCATCAACCTGTCGGAGTATCAGGAACCCCACACCGTCTCCCAGCTAAAAGGTTCTCCGCCGGGCTACGTCGGCTATGGCCAGGGCGGCATCCTGACCGAGGCGGTCCGCAAGCGTCCCTACAGCGTGGTCCTGCTGGATGAGGTAGAAAAAGCCCACCGGGACGTGATGAATCTCTTCTACCAGGTCTTCGACCGGGGCTTTATGCGCGACGGCGAAGGCCGGGAAATCGACTTCCGCAACACGGTGATTCTGATGACCGCCAACCTCGGCAGCGACCCGCTGATGCAGCTTCTTCAGGAGCAGCCGGACGCTTCAGAGGGGGATTTGCAGGAACGTCTGCGTCCGATCCTGCGCGACCACTTCCAGCCCGCGCTGCTGGCGCGATTCCAGACGGTAATCTACCGCCCGCTGGCGGAAGCCGCGATGCGCACCATTGTCGAAATGAAGCTTGCGCAGGTCAGTCAGCGCCTGAATCGCCATTATGGGCTTATCACCCATATCGAAGAGAGCCTCTACGACGCCCTGAGCGCCGCCTGTCTGCTGCCGGATACCGGTGCCCGTAACGTCGACAGCCTGCTGAATCAGCAGATCCTGCCGGTGCTGAGCCAGCAGTTGCTGACGCAGATGGCGGCGAAGCAGAAACCCGTCTCGCTCACCCTGGGCTGGAGTGAAGAAGACGGCATTGCGCTTGAGTTTACTGCGGCAACTACCGAAGGCTGAGCGGGAGGCGGGGGATGTCTATTCATGATGGCAATAAGAATAAAGATAGCAAGCAACAGGATAAAGATAGTAAAAAACAGGATGAAGATAAGCAGATAAGGGAGCTCACTTCTGGTGAAATCGATTTAGCAAAATCGGTATTTGGTGAACGCATCGATTATAAGAAAGTTAAAATCCATCACGAGAGTTATTTACCACTTGGTATGCAAGGGAATAATGTCGCGATGACACCCAATGGCGAGATTTACTTTCTTCAATGGTATCGGGATGATTTCTCTATTACGTTACCTTTTTTGCAACATCTTTTTATACATGAGATGAGCCATGTATGGCAGCGAGAGAAGGGAATGAATGTGATCTTCCGTGGGCTAATGAGTGGAGTTGTGAGCTATCGATACGTGCTGGATGACCGATTGTTAAGTGAATATCCAATGGAGCAACAGGCGCAAATTATTGCAGATAACTTTACTCTTGAGAAAGAAGGGTATGCCGGTTGGTTGAGTTTGAGGCTAACGCATGAGGTGACACTTGATGGTGACATTACAGAGTTGGCTATAAGGAGTAAATATAAGAGGACATTGAGAGGTTTTCCATGGTGATGAATGTAAAAAGAATCACTGTGCCACTACTCTGTGTGTTCATCAGTATGCTTGCGATAACAGGTTGTCCCGAAAAAGGATATCAGCTTCGCTTCGATGAGGAGGGGGTCATTACGGTGAACAACGGAAATGTGTGTTTCCCTGTTCCCGATAGTGCTTATTACCGTGTCGGCGCGATTTCAATCAACCCCAGAGGAACACCTTCAAAAGACGAAAAAATTATCTTTGATCCTGCCCTTAATATCGTGAATGAGCACCTTTGTATTCCGCCAACATTCTATCAGTTTGATCGTGATGGTTCTTTTTTTATTCGGGCTATTCTTATCTCGACCCAAAAGTCCGCACCGCCGAGAAAGATAGTTTCAGCGCTGGAGGTAGAAGGTCGTCATATCACAAGCATCCGACCTGACGACAGTGAGATGGCCCGGCCCTACAGCGAAATGCTGCGAAACCAATAATATTATTTTCCGCTACCTGCCAGATACAAAAAGCCAACAGGCCCTCTGAACGCATTTATGGACAGCAGATCTTCACTAATGGAGCCACTATCATGAACCTGACAGACACGCTGCAAAAAGCGGTATCGGCCGTTACCGGAACGGGACTGAACCGTTACCGGCTGGATATTCCCTCCTGCACCGCTTCTCTGGATGTCGAAGAGTTCAGCGGCAAAGAGTCGATGAGCGAGCTGTATCACTACACGATCCTGTTTACCAGCCCGGAGCGAAATATCAGTTCTGCGCAGCTGCTAAGCAAGCCCGCCACGCTGACCATGGGAATAGGCCCTTTAATGGTGCTGGACGGGCAAAAAGTGGTCCACGGTGTGGTGACACATTTTAAACGCATCAGCGGTTCGGCGGATCAGGTCACGTACCAGATTATTATTGAACCCTTCCTGGCGCTGCTGCGTCATCAGTTCCGCACCCACCGTTTCTTTGTCAATAAATCGGTGCCGGAAGTGGTGACCCAGGTGCTGCAGGAGCACGGCCTGAAAGGGTGGGAATATGAGTTTGTGCTGAAGGCGGAGTACCCGAAGCGTGAACAGATCAACCAGTATCAGGAAAATGACCTGGTCTTTATTGAACGCCTGCTGTCGGAGGTGGGGATATTTTACTTCTTCAGCCTGCATCCGGATACGCAGACGGAAGTGGTGCATTTTGCCGACAAGCAGAGCGCCTGGACGTTCGGGAAAACGCTGCCGCTCAGCAGTCCGTCGGGACTGGATGACCAGGGCGCAGACTCCGTCTGGAATGTGCATGTCCGTCAAAGCGTGGTGGAAAGTTCGGTCACCGCCAGCGATTACAACTACCGTGAAGCGCAGAGGATCCTGGCTTCCGCGCCTGCGGATATGACCCGGGGCGACGGGGATGGCGTGACCTACGGGGATGTGTATCACTACCGGTCGCGCCATCTGGAAAGCGGCGACAAGATCAACCCGTCCGCCGAAACCGGTAACTTCTGGGCGCGTCTGGAGCATGAGCGTTTTCTGTCCCGCCAGACCAGCGTCACCGGGAACAGTTCGGCGGCAACGCTCAGTCCGGCCCAGGTCCTGACCATCACCGAACGGGTGCTGCCGCCAACCCTGCCGACCGCGGTAGAAAACGGCCTGGTTATCGTCCGCACGGGCTATATGGCGAACCGTAAAAATGCCCTGCAGGTAGAATGGCTGGCGATGCCCTACAGCGAAACCCTCTGCTGGCGTCCACTCGCAGGCCGACGGCCGGTAATCAGCGGGACGCTGACGGCGCGCATTACCAGCGCGAAAGAGGGTGATATCTATGCCTGGCAGGATGGTGCCGGTTTGTACCGGGTAAAATTTGACGCCGACCGGGATGACAAAGCCCAGGGCCAGGAGAGCATGCCGGTACGTCTGGCCAAACCCTATGGTGGAGACAAATACGGCATTCACTTCCCGCTAATCCAGGGTACGGAAGTCGCTATCGCCTTCCACGAAGGTGACCCCGACCGCCCCTACATCGCCCACGCCCTGCACGACTCCCGGCATGTTGATCATGTCACCGAGAAAAACAGCACCCGCAACGTTATCCGCACCGCCGGACTGAACAAACTGCGAATGGAAGACAAGCGGGGCGAGGAGCATATCAAGCTCAGCACCGAATACGGGGGCAAAACGCAGCTGAACCTGGGCCATAACGTCGATGCGTCCAGAGCGCGGCGGGGAGAAGGCGCGGAGCTGCGAACGGATAAGTGGGTGAGTATCCGTGGGGGGAAAGGGGTGTTTATTAGTGCGGATACGCAGTCACAGGCGCAGGGGCAGATGCTGGCAATGGAAGCCACGCTTGGGCAGCTTCAGCAGGCTCAACGTTTAACCGAGTCTTTGCGCGGTGCGGCGGAAGTAGCAAAAGCAGAGCTGGCAGATTTACAAAAGCAAAAGGCATTACTCAGTGATGTGCTCACCGAACTTAAACAGTCTGCACTTTTACTTTCGGCACCGGCAGGTATTGCGCAGAGCACTCCTAAAAGTGTGCATATGTCGGCGGGCGAAAATCTCATGGCAACGAGTGGTGGAAATACCGATTTTAGCGTGCTGAAAACCTTTACTGTCGCTGCGGGTGAGGCGATCAGCCTGTTTGCACAAAAGATGGGGATAAAGTTATTTGCGGCTAAGGGAAGAGTAGAAATCCAGGCTCAGGGCGATGAGATGTCGCTGGACGCGCTGAAGGATGTACGTATCAGTAGCAGCGAGGGCAAAATTATCATTCGTGCAGAGCAGGATATTTTGCTGGTAGGCAGTGGTGGAGCCTATTTGCGGATAGGAAACGGCGAGGTGGAAAGTGGCGCACCGGATAAAATTATTCAGCGGGCAGCGGTATGGCAGAAATTTGGTGGCCAGAGTGCCAGTCAGATGTTTAATCAGTATCAGCAGGGAAGTTTCGAGTTACAGCCTAGAATGGTGGGAGCAGGACCAGAATATATGGTGACGAACTGTATAACGCG
>NZ_RJKQ01000012.1 GCF_003751845.1 Enterobacter sp. BIGb0383
ACCCCATGCCGAACTCAGAAGTGAAACGCCGTAGCGCCGATGGTAGTGTGGGGTCTCCCCATGCGAGAGTAGGGAACTGCCAGGCATCAAATAAAACGAAAGGCTCAGTCGAAAGACTGGGCCTTTTGTTTTATCTGTTGTTTGCCAATCCACACAAGCCTTCCCCCCGCAGATACGGTAAAATAGCCGGGATTTTGCATCAGGAAAGCATCTATGAACCACTCCCTAAAACCCTGGAATACGTTTGGCATCGAGCGTCGTGCGAACAATATCGTGCGCGCTGAGAATCAACAGCAGCTACTGGATGCCTGGCAGGGCGCAGTGAGTGAAGGACAGCCGGTGCTGATCCTGGGCGAGGGCAGTAACGTCCTGTTCCTGGAAGACTATGCCGGAACGGTGATCGTTAACCGCATTATGGGCATTGAAATAACGGAAGAGGATGATGCCTGGTGCCTGCACGTCGGAGCCGGTGAAAACTGGCATGCTCTGGTGCAGTTTACCCTCGATAAAGGCATCGCCGGGCTGGAAAATCTGGCATTGATCCCCGGCTGCGTAGGATCTTCTCCGATCCAGAATATTGGTGCCTACGGCGTCGAACTGCAGCAAGTTTGCGCCTATGTTGACTGCATCGAGCTGGAAAGTGGGAAGGCGCACCGCCTCTCTGCCCAGGCATGTCACTTTGGCTATCGCGACAGTATTTTCAAACATGAATATCAGGATCGCTATGTCATCGTCGGCGTCGGTCTGCGTTTAGCAAAATCCTGGCAGCCGGTATTAACCTATGGCGATCTGACCCGTCTCGATCCCGTTACCGTCACGCCACGCGACGTCTTTGACTCCGTGTGCCGTATGCGCATGACAAAGCTGCCTGACCCGAAAGTGAACGGTAATGCCGGGAGCTTCTTTAAAAACCCGGTAGTGAGCCCTGAGCAGGCGCAGACGTTGCTGGCCCTGTTTCCTTCGGCACCCCATTATCCGCAGGCCGACGGCAGCGTAAAATTGGCTGCCGGATGGCTTATCGACCAGTGTCAGCTGAAAGGTAAGGCCATCGGCGGCGCGGCGGTACATCGTCAGCAGGCGCTGGTCCTGGTGAATATTGATCATGCCGTCAGTGACGATGTTGTGCAGCTGGCGCACTACGTACGTCAGCAGGTCGGGGCAAAATTTGACGTCTGGCTGGAGCCGGAAGTTCGCTTTATCGGCGCCCGGGGTGAGGTGAATGCAGTGGAGACGATCGCGTGAAGGACAATACTATTCCATTAACCCTGATTTCCCTCCTTGCTGACGGCGAATTTCATTCTGGTGAGCAACTGGGTGAAACGCTGGGCATGAGCCGGGCGGGGATTAACAAACATATTCAGACCCTGCGTGACTGGGGGATTGATGTCTTTACCGTCCCCGGAAAGGGCTACAGCCTGCCCGAGCCGATTCAACTGCTGGATGAGTCCTTTATCCAGGCACAGGTGAATCAGGGCCACGTCGCGGTGCTGCCGGTGATTGACTCGACGAACCAGTACCTGCTCGACCGGCTGGCTGAACTGCGCTCCGGTGATACCTGCGTCGCCGAATATCAGCAGGCAGGCCGCGGTCGTCGCGGTCGGAAATGGTTCTCCCCCTTTGGCGCTAATCTTTACTTCTCTATGTACTGGAAACTGGAGCAGGGACCCGCTGCCGCCATCGGTTTAAGCCTGGTCATTGGGATCGTGATTGCCGAAGTATTGCAGAGTTTAGGGGCCGATCGGGTGCGCGTTAAATGGCCCAATGACCTCTACCTTGACGATCGTAAACTGGCTGGGATCCTCGTTGAATTAACGGGAAAAACCGGAGATGCTGCGCATATCGTGATTGGTACAGGCATCAATATGGTGATGCGAAAAGTGGAAAGCGATGTGGTCAATCAGGCATGGGTTACGCTGCAGGAGGCGGGGGTGACCATCAATCGCAACACGCTTGTGGTGCAGCTGATAAAAGAGCTACGTGCGGCGTTAACGGTATTTGAGCAAGAGGGCCTTGGGCCTTATCTTTCCCGCTGGGATAAGCTGGATAACTTCCTGAACCGACAGGTCAAACTGATTATCGGCGATAAGGAAATCCTCGGCATTTCACGCGGTATTGACGCACAGGGCGCGCTCCTTCTGGAGCAAAACGGCACGGTGAAGCCCTGGATGGGCGGTGAAATCTCGCTACGCAGCGCGGAGTAAGAAAAAGGGAGCCGAGGCTCCCTTTTTGCTTTCTGTCACTTTCTTAATCTGACCTGCTCAACGGCGTGATTTGCACTTTTCGTGAGGATCAGGCTGGCCCTCTCCCGGGTCGGAAGAATATTTTCTTTCAGGTTCAGACCGTTGATCTCTTTCCACAGTGAGGAAGCAACCTCAATCGATTCCTCTTCCGATAGCCGGGCGTAATTATGGAAATAGGAATCCGGGTCAGTGAACGCGCCTTCACGGAACTTCAGGAAGCGGTTGATATACCATCTCTGCAGCATCTCTTCAGGCGCATCGACATAGATAGAGAAATCAACGAAGTCGGAGACAAACACGTGATGCGGATCGTGAGGATAATCCATTCCGCTCTGCAGTACGTTCAGCCCCTCCAGAATGAGGATATCCGGCTGCGCAACGGTTTTATCACCATCCGGGATGACATCATAGATGAGATGCGAATAGACCGGAGCGGTGACGTCCGTCGCGCCGGATTTCAGGTCGGACACAAACTTCACCAGTCGGTGCATATCATAGGACTGAGGGAAGCCCTTCTTCTTCATTATCCCGCGGTCTTTCAGCACCTGATTAGGATGAAGAAAACCGTCGGTGGTGATCAGCTCAACCCGACGATGCTCCGGCCAGCGGCTGAGCAGAGCCTGCAGTACGCGTGCGGTTGTGCTTTTACCGACGGCAACGCTACCGGCAATGCTAATGATATAAGGAATGCGCTGGCCGTTAGTGCCAAGGAACTGCTCCAGCACCGCCTGTCGACGCAGGTTGGAACTGATATAAAAATTGAGCAAGCGCGACAGAGGAAGATAGATCTCTGCCACTTCATCCAGCGAAAGGTCTTCGTTAATCCCTTTTAAGCGTGCGATTTCACCCTCTGTCAGGGTCATCGGCACGGAATCACGAAGCGCAGCCCACTGACTACGATTGAACTCCAGGTACGGCGTCATTAGCGTCTGCACTTTTTGGCTCATAAACATGCTTCTTCTCGCCACTTCTGAGGATATCTACCGGGAACATCGCCTCCCGGAAAGTGAAATGGCGTTTTTGTTTAGGTTAATCCGGACAATGGGCAGGAGGTTAACACCAGATGCCGGTGATTATAAGAAAAAATACGATCGACTGCCGCTTTCCCGGAAAAGCATCACGAAATCATCGGACAGAGGATACTTTCTGTGCGCCAGTCATGGCGCTCAACCTGACCCGATCCCGAATTTTTATCCCTTATTGTGTGAATTTGCATCGTTTTTGCCTGCCGGAGCGCAAAATGTGAGCGATAGAACGTTTTATGCAATTTTTTAGTTGCAAGCGCTCGCTGCTCTACCTAGAATGCGCGCTACTTGATGCCGACTTAGCTCAGTAGGTAGAGCAACTGACTTGTAATCAGTAGGTCACCAGTTCGATTCCGGTAGTCGGCACCATCAAGTCCGGTGGGGTTCCCGAGCGGCCAAAGGGAGCAGACTGTAAATCTGCCGTCACAGACTTCGAAGGTTCGAATCCTTCCCCCACCACCACTTTCTGGCAACGTTTTACGTCGCCTGAGTTGATTCAGAAAACCGAATCGACTCAAACAATAAAAAGAGAGCAATCTCTTTTTTTGTACAGAAAGAACTGGGTAGCCGAGTTTCCAGGATGCGGGCATCGTATAATGGCTATTACCTCAGCCTTCCAAGCTGATGATGCGGGTTCGATTCCCGCTGCCCGCTCCAGACGTGCTGATATGGCTCAGTTGGTAGAGCGCACCCTTGGTAAGGGTGAGGTCCCCAGTTCGACTCTGGGTATCAGCACCACTTCTTTTCTCCCTCCCGTTTCTCTCTGTTACTTTACTTGCATTCAACAAGTCAGGCATGTTGCCTGGTTGATGTGGTGATATCACCGATTTATCCGTGTCTTAGAGGGACAATCGATGTCTAAAGAAAAGTTTGAACGTACAAAACCGCACGTTAACGTCGGTACTATCGGCCACGTTGACCATGGTAAAACAACGCTGACCGCTGCAATCACTACCGTTCTGGCTAAAACCTACGGTGGTTCTGCTCGCGCATTCGACCAGATCGATAACGCACCGGAAGAAAAAGCTCGTGGTATCACCATCAACACTTCTCACGTTGAATATGACACCCCGACTCGCCACTA
>NZ_RJKQ01000013.1 GCF_003751845.1 Enterobacter sp. BIGb0383
CCTCTTCATTTTTTACATCTCTTAACTGGACAATCTCAGTATGCGCCGGGCCGCATTCTTAACGTATCAGTGATTGTCTGCCATACACTTATCGCCTCATTTTCGGATAGTAACCCGTTCCCCTCAAGACCTCTTTGGACAAAGTTGACCGACAGCTGGGGAGTTGTTGGCCCCGCTGTTTTTTCATGAATATTCACTGCAAAACGAAATGCTTTCTCGCCGATCCCGTCACCGGTATTACCTTCAGCCAGCCACTGTTCCGCATATAACCCGTTTATATTACGTTTCCCACTCTCAAGCGTGCGCCCTTCTGCTTCACTGATTTTTTGCTTCATCAGCGCACTCCTTTCAAGCTGTGAACTTCCCGGGCGACTGACGTTATCTGTATAAAAACTAATTTTTAACATCGGATAACCTGAAGGTTTATAAATAACATCAATACTTTCTTCCTGCTCTTCTTGATCATCAGCAATAAAAATTTCCGGCAGACAAAAACCTGGTGTTACTGGAATATCTGTTTCTTTTTTACCCGAAATCCGTGTTAGTAGACTTATAAGTTCAGCCAGCCTTTGAGGTACATTATTTCCATATAGTTCCGGGTGAAGATTTCGCCTCTCTGAATAACGTTCAGCCAGACCATTATCGGCTGACACTTCAATTTCCACCGCCACTCCATTAGTATATAGATGTGCTTCAAGAACGCGACCAACATCCGATATTGAAACACTTTAATTCCTTTCAAATATAACCCCTTCCAGACCAATTGGTAGAGGATGTGTTTTTTTCAAAAATGGCATATCAAGCATATCGGAGGTTTTTATATTTTGTAACTCATTCTCTCGCATACGAACTTTCTGCTGAAAAGCCGGTCGGTAAATCCGTTTATAGCGGACAGGTGATTTACCGATAAATGCCATCACATTAGCGGGATCGGTAGTAAAAGTATCCGGCAGGTCAATCGCATAGCGGCCAATACAGCGAGGCTTCATTTCCTGTAAAAAATGCTCCACGTTTACACGCTCCTTATTATTCAGTGTTATCTGTGGGGGAAGAAAACTGTACCAGCACCAGCCGGCAAAACAGGCTGCCAGTAGCACGGCAACGGCAAGTGTTTTTTTGAGCTTCATATGCGCGCCTTTTAACTGGATTTGATTTTTTGGGTAGTCTTTACCAGCGCCCGTAGGGTAAATTCCTGTGCCAGCGGGCTTTGATAGGCAGGCTCATGGCCAACTGATACCTGATAACGCGCCTTTAACCGACTCTCAGGGATCCGACCGGAACGTACCGGCACCGTACCGTCTCCCCCTTCTTCTGCTGGCAGGATCTGGTAGGTCTGTTTTATGCCTTTGGCCCATCCTGCTCCAGACAAGGGACTGGCTATGGTCCGTATATCCTGACGTTCGCTTTTATCCACAATTCGTCCCTGGCTGGCATCCCTGGAGCGGTGGCGGTTTATCCACTCGTCAACTGGCGGCGTCTTTGCCTGCCAGCAGATATCGCCATAAGAAGCGAATGCTTTATCTGCACTGTAAAAGGCATAGGTATTGTGGTGATATTTTCCAGCAAGATCCTCAATAAATCTCATTACTTTTCTTTCAATAATCGCCGAAAATGACAACCAGTCATTATTTAGCGCTTGTTGTGTATAGCTTTTCCCCGGATTAATAAGCGAATCATCACATAAACCCCACCACTTATCTCGCTGGAGGTAGATATCTTCATAAGGGTTATTATCAGGATAAGAGTACGTATATTTTCCATCGATAATTTTTAGCCAGTGGCTGCCATATTCACGTCCGGGAAGAAGCTGTAGCGGTCCCGGTGACTGCGACAGGACCGCCGTCATAGCCCAGGAATCAGCGCCCAACACTTGAGAAGCAAGCCACCCCTTTACATCTCCTTGCGGGTTTTCTGTACCCGCCTTCATTCTCCGATAGGTGGCCGCGGCCCCGAGAGAAGGCATCACGCCATGCACCACACCCAACACATTTTTTTCACCGTCCATATTTTGAGTATAGTGACGTGCAACCAGGCTGCCCATAGAGTGGGTAATGAGTATCACCTTTTCACACTTGCGCCCCTTTTCCCTGTAAAATCTTATGGTTTCGTCGATTTTATTACCCAAGTCTTTCGCAGAGTCAGCATTCGACTGTAGCCAGTTGTAGCCGACGGCAAAAACCGGATAAATATAGCGGTAACTTAAATCTATCTCCTCCTTACTTAAGGTCACATCGCCCATTTCCGTTTCCATTACTGAATCCATTAA
>NZ_RJKQ01000014.1 GCF_003751845.1 Enterobacter sp. BIGb0383
TTTTCATCAGACAATCTGTGTGGACACTGCGAAGGCAGGTTCTTTCAGGTAAGGAGGTGATCCAACCGCAGGTTCCCCTACGGTTACCTTGTTACGACTTCACCCCAGTCATGAATCACAAAGTGGTAAGCGCCCTCCCGAAGGTTAAGCTACCTACTTCTTTTGCAACCCACTCCCATGGTGTGACGGGCGGTGTGTACAAGGCCCGGGAACGTATTCACCGTAGCATTCTGATCTACGATTACTAGCGATTCCGACTTCATGGAGTCGAGTTGCAGACTCCAATCCGGACTACGACGCACTTTATGAGGTCCGCTTGCTCTCGCGAGTTCGCTTCTCTTTGTATGCGCCATTGTAGCACGTGTGTAGCCCTACTCGTAAGGGCCATGATGACTTGACGTCATCCCCACCTTCCTCCAGTTTATCACTGGCAGTCTCCTTTGAGTTCCCGGCCGAACCGCTGGCAACAAAGGATAAGGGTTGCGCTCGTTGCGGGACTTAACCCAACATTTCACAACACGAGCTGACGACAGCCATGCAGCACCTGTCTCACGGTTCCCGAAGGCACTAAAGCATCTCTGCTAAATTCCGTGGATGTCAAGAGTAGGTAAGGTTCTTCGCGTTGCATCGAATTAAACCACATGCTCCACCGCTTGTGCGGGCCCCCGTCAATTCATTTGAGTTTTAACCTTGCGGCCGTACTCCCCAGGCGGTCGACTTAACGCGTTAGCTCCGGAAGCCACTCCTCAAGGGAACAACCTCCAAGTCGACATCGTTTACGGCGTGGACTACCAGGGTATCTAATCCTGTTTGCTCCCCACGCTTTCGCACCTGAGCGTCAGTCTTTGTCCAGGGGGCCGCCTTCGCCACCGGTATTCCTCCAGATCTCTACGCATTTCACCGCTACACCTGGAATTCTACCCCCCTCTACAAGACTCTAGCCTGCCAGTTTCGAATGCAGTTCCCAGGTTGAGCCCGGGGATTTCACATCCGACTTGACAGACCGCCTGCGTGCGCTTTACGCCCAGTAATTCCGATTAACGCTTGCACCCTCCGTATTACCGCGGCTGCTGGCACGGAGTTAGCCGGTGCTTCTTCTGCGAGTAACGTCAATCACTAAGGTTATTAACCTTAATGCCTTCCTCCTCGCTGAAAGTGCTTTACAACCCGAAGGCCTTCTTCACACACGCGGCATGGCTGCATCAGGCTTGCGCCCATTGTGCAATATTCCCCACTGCTGCCTCCCGTAGGAGTCTGGACCGTGTCTCAGTTCCAGTGTGGCTGGTCATCCTCTCAGACCAGCTAGGGATCGTCGCCTAGGTGAGCCATTACCCCACCTACTAGCTAATCCCATCTGGGCACATCTGATGGCAAGAGGCCCGAAGGTCCCCCTCTTTGGTCTTGCGACATTATGCGGTATTAGCTACCGTTTCCAGTAGTTATCCCCCTCCATCAGGCAGTTTCCCAGACATTACTCACCCGTCCGCCGCTCGTCACCCGAGAGCAAGCTCTCTGTGCTACCGCTCGACTTGCATGTGTTAGGCCTGCCGCCAGCGTTCAATCTGAGCCATGATCAAACTCTTCAATTTAAAGTTTGATGCTCGAGAATTAAAACTGTTCATTCATAAATGAATTTACTGTTGTTCACTCTGAGACTTGGTATTCATTTTTCGTCTTGCGACGTTAAGAATCCGTATCTTCGAGTGCCCACACAGATTGTCTGATAAATTGTTAAAGAGCAGTGC
>NZ_RJKQ01000015.1 GCF_003751845.1 Enterobacter sp. BIGb0383
GTAGGTGAAGTGACTTGCTCACGGAGCTGAAACCAGTCGAAGATACCAGCTGGCTGCAACTGTTTATTAAAAACACAGCACTGTGCAAACACGAAAGTGGACGTATACGGTGTGACGCCTGCCCGGTGCCGGAAGGTTAATTGATGGGGTTATCCGCAAGGAGAAGCTCTTGATCGAAGCCCCGGTAAACGGCGGCCGTAACTATAACGGTCCTAAGGTAGCGAAATTCCTTGTCGGGTAAGTTCCGACCTGCACGAATGGCGTAATGATGGCCAGGCTGTCTCCACCCGAGACTCAGTGAAATTGAACTCGCTGTGAAGATGCAGTGTACCCGCGGCAAGACGGAAAGACCCCGTGAACCTTTACTATAGCTTGACACTGAACATTGAGCCTTGATGTGTAGGATAGGTGGGAGGCTTTGAAGCGTGGACGCCAGTCTGCGTGGAGCCAACCTTGAAATACCACCCTTTAATGTTTGATGTTCTAACGTAGACCCGTAATCCGGGTTGCGGACAGTGTCTGGTGGGTAGTTTGACTGGGGCGGTCTCCTCCTAAAGCGTAACGGAGGAGCACGAAGGTTAGCTAATCCTGGTCGGACATCAGGAGGTTAGTGCAATGGCATAAGCTAGCTTGACTGCGAGCGTGACGGCGCGAGCAGGTGCGAAAGCAGGTCATAGTGATCCGGTGGTTCTGAATGGAAGGGCCATCGCTCAACGGATAAAAGGTACTCCGGGGATAACAGGCTGATACCGCCCAAGAGTTCATATCGACGGCGGTGTTTGGCACCTCGATGTCGGCTCATCACATCCTGGGGCTGAAGTAGGTCCCAAGGGTATGGCTGTTCGCCATTTAAAGTGGTACGCGAGCTGGGTTTAGAACGTCGTGAGACAGTTCGGTCCCTATCTGCCGTGGGCGCTGGAGAATTGAGGGGGGCTGCTCCTAGTACGAGAGGACCGGAGTGGACGCATCACTGGTGTTCGGGTTGTCATGCCAATGGCATTGCCCGGTAGCTAAATGCGGAAAAGATAAGTGCTGAAAGCATCTAAGCACGAAACTTGCCCCGAGATGAGTTCTCCCTTG
>NZ_RJKQ01000016.1 GCF_003751845.1 Enterobacter sp. BIGb0383
ACGGCTTACAGAACGCTCCCCTACCCAACAACGCATAAGCGTCGCTGCCGCAGCTTCGGTGCATGGTTTAGCCCCGTTACATCTTCCGCGCAGGCCGACTCGACCAGTGAGCTATTACGCTTTCTTTAAATGATGGCTGCTTCTAAGCCAACATCCTGGCTGTCTGTGCCTTCCCACATCGTTTCCCACTTAACCATGACTTTGGGACCTTAGCTGGCGGTCTGGGTTGTTTCCCTCTTCACGACGGACGTTAGCACCCGCCGTGTGTCTCCCGTGATAACATTCTTCGGTATTCGTAGTTTGCATCGGGTTGGTAAGTCGGGATGACCCCCTAGCCGAAACAGTGCTCTACCCCCGAAGATGAGTTCACGAGGCGCTACCTAAATAGCTTTCGGGGAGAACCAGCTATCTCCCGGTTTGATTGGCCTTTCACCCCCAGCCACAAGTCATCCGCTAATTTTTCAACATTAGTCGGTTCGGTCCTCCAGTTAGTGTTACCCAACCTTCAACCTGCCCATGGCTAGATCACCGGGTTTCGGGTCTATACCCTGCAACTTAACGCCCAGTTAAGACTCGGTTTCCCTTCGGCTCCCCTATACGGTTAACCTTGCTACAGAATATAAGTCGCTGACCCATTATACAAAAGGTACGCAGTCACCCCATAAAAGAGGCTCCCACTGCTTGTACGTACACGGTTTCAGGTTCTGTTTCACTCCCCTCGCCGGGGTTCTTTTCGCCTTTCCCTCACGGTACTGGTTCACTATCGGTCAGTCAGGAGTATTTAGCCTTGGAGGATGGTCCCCCCATATTCAGACAGGATACCACGTGTCCCGCCCTACTCTTCGAGTTCACAACGTGTGCATTTTAGTGTACGAGACTATCACTCTGTACCGTCGGACTTTCCAGACCGTTCCACTAACACACGCGCTGATTCAGACTCTGGGCTGTTCCCCGTTCGCTCGCCGCTACTGGGGGAATCTCGGTTGATTTCTTTTCCTCGGGGTACTTAGATGTTTCAGTTCCCCCGGTTCGCTTCGTTAAGCTATGTATTCACTTAACGATAGTG